>NZ_JAGKQP010000003.1:0-9342 GCF_019374995.1 Micromonospora sp. RL09-050-HVF-A | reverse complement strand
CCACAACTCGTGGGTCCAGAACCGCCACGAGTCGCGGGGGGCCACCGCGGCGGCCAGCAGCGTCGCTGCCGCCGCCGTGACACTCGCCACCACGGCCGCCCGCCAGCGCCGGGTCACCAGCAGGTAGACGATGAAGATGCCCGGAAAGAGCTTGAGCGCCGTGGCCAGCCCGACGCCCACCCCGGCCCACCGTCGCGCCTGCGGTACGGCGAAGAGCAGGTCGGCCAGGATCAGCACCACCAGCAGCATGTTGATCTGACCGAAGGTGATCGTCTCCCGGGTGCTCTCCACCGCGAAGACCAGCAGCACCGCCACGGTGAGCGCGAACGTCCGGTGCAGACCGTGCCGCTCGATCACCGGCAGCACCAGCCAGCGGGTGGTGACCACGACGGCGACGCAGGTCAGCACGGTGAAGATGACGATCGTCAGGCCCAGCGGCAGCACCCCGAACGGCCGCAACAGCAGGGCACTGAACGGCGGGTACGTGAAGTACAGCTCACCCTGCACCCGGTCGGGCTGCACGTAGTCGTAGAGCGGATGCCGGACGCCCACCAGTCCATCGCCCGCATGTAGATCTTCAGGTCGAAGAAGTCGTGCACCAGGCCCGGCAGGTAGAGCGCCGGCAGCACGGCCGCCAACGCCACCACCGTGACGACCCGGCGGGCCGTACGGCTCCGCTGGTCCTCCGGGGCGTTGACGGGGGAAGCGACGGATTCGGCGGGCACGGGGAAACCCTAGCGGTCCCACCCGCGACAGTGCCGAGGCGCGGGCACCTGGGCTGCGCGTAGTCTGTCCCGGTGGCTGACCTTCTCGTCTGGATCGACTGTGAGATGACCGGGCTCGACCTCGGTAGCGACAAGCTGATCGAGGTGGCCGCACTGGTCACCGACCCGACCTCAACGTGCTGGGTGAGGGTGTGGACGTGGTCATCCACGCCGACGAGGCGGCCCTGGAGGCGATGCCGGAGGTCGTCCGCACCATGCACGCCAAATCGGGTCTCACCGAGGAGGTGCGCCGCTCCACCGTCACCCTCGCCGAGGCTGAGGACCTGGTCCTGGAGTACGTCACCAGCCACGTGAAGGACCCGCGTACCGCGCCGCTGTGCGGCAACTCGATCGCCACCGACCGGGGCTTCATCGCCCGGGACATGACCCGGCTCGACGCCCACCTGCACTACCGCATGATCGACGTGTCGTCGATCAAGGAACTGTGCCGGCGCTGGTACCCCCGGGTGTACTTCGGCAGCCGCGCAAGGGGCTGGCGCACCGGGCCCTGGCCGACATCCAGGAGAGCATCCGGGAGTTGGAGTACTACCGGCGCACCCTGTTCGTGCCGCTGCCCGGCCCGGACGTCGAGACGGCGAAGGCGATCGCGGCACAGCTCTAGGCCGGTGCCGGCCGGCCGGCGGAACCCGCTGGACGGCCCCCGTCCGGGTGTGGCTATTATTAGTCCGCACCCGCCCGGGAAACCGGCGCGGACGGCATGGTGGCTGTAGCTCAGTTGGCAGAGCACCGGTTGTGGTCCCGGTTGTCGTGGGTTCAATTCCCATCAGTCACCCGGTTGGTGGATCTGCTCCACCGCAGCTCAGGCCCCCTCAATCGAGGGGGCCTGAGTCGTTGTAGGGGGCCAGGGGCTGGCCCGGCGGGCAGCACACCCCGCACGCGGACCGGCCCCCGCCTGATGACGGGGGCCGGTCGTGGAAGATCGGCGTGGGCCGGTCGGTCAGGACCCGGCTGGCCGGCTGCGGTCGGTCAGGGCGTCGGTCAGGGCGTCGGCTCGGCGCTCGGCGTGGCGGTGGCCCCGTCGGGGGAGGCGTCGGTGTCCGGCTGCCCGGCGTCCGGGTCGTACGGCAGGGCGCTGCCCTTGACGTACTGGTCCCAGCTCATGTTCCAGTCGGTCCAGCCGTTGCCGTTCTGGAGCTTGCGTTCGGTGCCCTTGACCGTGATCGGGTCACCGATCTTGGTGTTGGCGAACAGCCAGGCACCGTCCTTCATCGACACGTTGACGCAGCCGTGCGACACGTTCGTGGTGCCCTGCTGACCCTCCGACCAGGGGGCGGCGTGGATGAACTCGCCACCCCAGGTGAGCCGCTGGGCATAGTCGATCTTGGTGCGGTAGCCCTCCTCCGGGCCCAGCTCCTCCATCGTGTCGAAGACCGTCTTGCGGAGCTTCTCGATCACCACCATCGTCCCGCTGGACGACGGGGTGCTCTTCTTGCCCAGGCTGACCGGGATCGTCTTGACGACCTTGCCGTCCTTGGTGACGGTCATCCGCTTGGTTTTGTTGTCGACCTGCATCACCACCGACGGGCCGACCTTGACGTCCACCGTCAGGTCGGACCGGCCGTACCAGCCGCCGCCCATCGGCAGCCCGCCGGCCCGCACCTGGTACGACACCGTGGTGCCCGACTGCCAGAACTCCTTGGGCCGGTAGCGGACCTCGGTGGGGCTGACCCAGTGCCAGACGCCCTCCTGGGCCGGGGTGCTGGTGACCGTCATCCGGCGCTGCACGTCGTCGCGGTAGTCCTCCGGCACGGCCCGACCGAACTTCACGATCAGCGGCATGGCCACCCCGACCACCTGGTTGTCACCGAGGAAGCTGGTGACCCGCACCTGCTTGTCCGGCTTGGCCATCACCGTGAAGGCACTGGTGGCCGTCGCCGGCTTGCCGTCCTCACCGGTCGCCGTCACCGTGGCGGTGTACTTCTCCCCGTACTCCAGGGTGCCGTCGGGGAGCCAGCTCGCGCCGTCCGCGGCGAGCTTGCCCTCGACGGCCTTGCCGGCGGCGTCGGTGAGCGCGACGGTGGTGTCCTTGGCATCCTTGGCGGTGAAGACGATGCCGGTGGAGGCCGGGACGTCGGTGGCGTCGGCCTTCGGTTCGGTGATCGTCGCGCTGGCCTTCGGCGCGGCCTCCTCGCCGCCGCCCTGCCAGCTCGACGGCTTGTCGCCGCCCGAGCCGGTGCAGGCGGAGGTGAGGGCCAGCGCCGCGGCGAGGACCCCCGCCGCGAGCACCCGGCGGCGACCGGTACGCCCGGTCAGGTGGTCCTGGACAACTCGCATGATTCCCTCACAGTCGTGGTCCCCGATGTCCCATCGTCCCTCACAGACGCGGCGGCACGCCCGTCGGTTGCGAAGGGTGAACTGAAACACGCCGCCGAGCGGGGTGCGATGACGATGGGTCACCGGCCCGTGCCGCTCCGGGTCGGCGACCTGCGTCGACCCGGAGCGGAGGTCAGACCAGCGGACCCGAGCCGCCCTGTGGAACCGGCAGCGCGCTGCCCTTGACGAACTCCGCCCAGGTCAGGCTCCACGCCGTCCACCCGTTACCCGCTTCGAGCTTGCGTGGGGTGCCCTTGACCGTGATCGGGTCGCCCACCTTCGTCTGGGAGAAGAGCCACCTGCCCATCGCCATCGACACGTTGACGCAGCCGTGCGAGACGTTGCGCCGACCCTGCACCCCCTCGGACCACGGTGCCGCGTGGATGTACTCGCCGCCCCAGGTCAGCCGCTGGGCGAAATCGATCTCGGTGCGGTACTGGTTGGCCGGGTCCGGCTCGTCCATCGTGTCGAAGACGGTCTTCTCCTTCTTCTCCATCACCACCATGGTGCCGCTGGAGGAGGGAGTGCTCTTCTTGCCCAGGCTGACCGGCAACGTCTTGATCAACTGGCCGCCCTGGAACACCTCCATCTGCTTGGTGGCGTTGTCCACCTTCATTTCGAAGGCCCGCCCGATCTTGGCGGTCGCCGACCGGTCCACGTTGCCGTACCGGCCGTTGCTCAGCGGAATCCCGGCCAGCGCGATCCGGACGCTCAGCGTCGTCCCCGGCTGCCAGTACTCCGGCCCCCGGTAGTACGCCTGGGTGCCGCTGGACACCCAGTGCCAGGCACCCGGCTGCGGCGGATCAGTCTTGACGAACATCCGCTTCTGGACGGCTGCCCGGTCCTTCTGCGGAATGCCCGGACTGAACTCGGCCACCACCGGCATGGCCACGCCGTAGGTCCGGTCGTCGAAGAGGTAGAGGCCGGAGCCGATCATCGAACTCGGCTTGGCCATCGTGGTGAACGTGCTCACCCCCTGCCGGGGCTGGCCGTCGGCACCGGTGCCGATCACCGTGGCCTTGTACTTCGTGCCGTACTTCAGTGCCGACGACGGCACCCAGGAACTGCCGTCCAGCCGCAGCTTCCCGCCGACCTGCTTGCCGTCACCCGTCGTCAGGGTGACCGAGGAGACCTTCCCGCCGCCCGGGAGGTCGGCGCTGATCTCGGTGCTGACCGGTCTGCCCTTCGCCCCGTCGGCCGGACTGACCGCCAGGCCGTCCGCCACCGGTGCCGACGGCGACGCTCCGCCGGACTGCGCCGGGGTCACCGCCTCGGCGCTGGGCGAAGCCCCGGTGCCGCCGACGAACTCGGCTTCCTTCTTCTGGTCGCCGCCGCAGCCGGCCAGAGCCAGCGACGCCGCCAGGACGAGAGCGCCCGCCATCGCCCCGCCCCGCGTGAACCTGCCCATCCCCACCTCTGTTCTCGCGTACCTGGCGGACATCGTGCCCCATGTCGGCCACCAGCTCGATGCCGGAAGCTCTCCGGCGGGGGGATCTGAAGCCTTTTGCCCGTTAAGCTCGCCCGAAGAGTGGAGCCGGGTATCGGATTGGAACCCCGCTCATGGCCCGTGCTAGTGTTCTCTCCGTTGCCAACGAGCGCCGCTAGCTCAACTGGCAGAGCAGCGGACTCTTAATCCGCGGGTTCGGGGTTCGAGTCCCTGGCGGCGCACCACAAAAAGGCCCTGACCAGCATGTAGCTGGACAGGGCCTTGATGTTTGTCTATGTAGTTTTGAACCGCCCCCGTAAACCCCTCAGTAACGCCGTGGGGCGATCACATTCGACGGGGCGGGTGGTGCTGCCGGCCGCTGCCCGTCTATGCGGTCGGCTGCGGGCCAGGGCCGGGGTTCTCCGGATCGTCTGACGTTGGCCTTCCGCCGAGCTGTTCGAGGATGGCGGAGCTGTCCGGGGCGAGGGCGGCCTTGACGATGTAGTGCTTCTTGGTGATCTCGTTGCTTCCGTGTCCGAGTTGGGCGGCGGCGCTGTCGGTGTTGGCCTCCCTGTCGATCAGGGTGGCGACGGTCTTGCGGAAGGTGTGCGGGGTGACCCATTCGAGGCCGGTGTCGGCGCGGGCTGCACGCCACTGCCGGCGGACGTTCGGTGGGGAGAGCCAGGTGCCGCGTCGGGAGGCGAAGATCGCGTCGTGGGGGTTGTCGGCGGCGTCGAGCTTGCGGGCCATCAGCATTCCGACCGCGAAGCGGGCAGGACTACTGACCGGAATCCCGCGTCGGTCTTCGTCCACTCCTGGCGGAAGAAGCCCTGGCCTTTGACGTAGATGATGGTGCCGCAGATCGTCAGGACGGGGTGTTCGACGGCGAGATCCAGGTCTTCCCACCGCAGCGCCAGGATCTCGCCGATGCGGGCGCCGGTGGCGAGCATGAGGTCAACGATGTCGGCCAAGTCGCTGGTGGGGCGAGGGCCTGACTTGCCGGGGGTCGGCCGTTGCCACCTCCGGATCGCTGAGCGGACATCGTCGAGTTGTTCCCGTTCAAGGGCGACTACGGTCTTGCGTGGCTTGCGTAGGCGGCTGGTGTCGCGAATGGGGTTGGTCGTGAGCGCGCCGCGACGTACGGCCAGGGCCAACATCTGGCCGAGGACGACCTTCGCGCTCTTGGCGGCCGACGGGCGGTCCTCGGCGATCTTGCGCAGGAACTTGTCGATGCGGCCCGCGCTGGCCTCTCGGATCCGTAGGTCACCCAGGGCGGGCACGATGGAGACCCGAACGCTGATCTCATATCTGCTGATGCTCTGCGGCGAGACGCGTTCCTCTGCGGTGATCTCTTCCAGCCACAGAGCAGCGAGCGTGCTGACGTGCGTCTCCCGGGTGATCTCGTCGTCGTTGGGGGCCACGCGGTCGCGCAGTTTGATCTTCAGCGCTCGGATGGCGGCGGGGCCGGTGGTGTCGGTGGCCTCGACGTCGCGGGTCCGGCCGTCATGATCGCGGTATCGGGTTCGGGCGCAGTACCGGTTGGGGCCGAGCTTCTCGGTGCGGATGTTGCCCCAGGTTCCGATGGGTAGTGGGGGTCGGGCCATGGCTCAGCGCTCCGGGTCGGTGTGGGCGTCGAGCCAGCGTTCGATCTCGCTGCGTCGGTAGCGCAGGGTGTTGCCGACGCGGATGGCGCGTGGTCCCTTGCCTCGGCTGTGCCAGGCGTAGAGGGTGTTCTTCGGCTTGCCCAGCCAGGCCGCGACGTCGTCGATGGTCAGGAGGGGGTCGGGTCGCCACTCGGCGGCCGGGGTGTTCACTGCGGGCCCGTCGTGGTGGGTGAGCCGGGCTGGGGGTGTGGCCTGGGGGGATCGTCGGACCACCGGCGGTCGATGGGGGCGCGTCGTACGTCCCCTGGCGTGGGGTGCAGATGGGGCGGGCACGGATCGGGTGTCCTTTCATCGTCCCGGTCCGGGCGGGACCGGGGATCGATGGCGCTGCCGCCGGGACTGGCGTTTCCGGCGGGCACCGCCTGTGCACGTCGATCCACGCGTTGCTGGGTGAAGTCATCAAGCTGGTTAGCGTGCGCCGTGTTGCGCACAAACCAGCTCGCGGCATCGTGTGGGGCGGAGTTCAGCGGCGCGCGAAGGACTGCCACGTCTTCGTGTTGCAGGAGCCATTGCGGGTCGCCGGTGGCGATGGCGTCGCGGATGTTCTTCTGCTGGAAGAACGAGGCGCGGGGGATGATCCGGCCGTCGCGGACGCCGCAGATGAGGGCGATGCACTCCTCGACGAGTTCGAGTCCGGCGTTGGTGCCGGCGGCGGCGACCATGCCGGGGATGTCGATGAGTTCGCCGTGGCGGCGGTAGGGGCGGGCGGTGACGATGACGTGTCCGCCGGGACGCAGGAGTTGGTGGCAGCCGGTGAGGATCGCGGTGAACCCGTCGGCGAGTTGGCCGGGGGTGCGGTAGGCGAGGTTGTCGCTGCTGCCGTACCGGTGGTTGATCTTGCGGACTTGTCCGCGTCTCGGGCCTGGTGTGCGGACGTGGCCGTGGGTGGACGGCCCGTAGGGCGGTGAGGTGATCACCAGGGAGACTTGTCCGTGCAGGCTGGCCGGCAGCAGGGCCGGTAGGGCGGTGGAGTCTCCGTGGTAGATCTCGCCCCGACCTCGCGCACCAGCTTTGAGGGCGTGATGGATGTTGTCGGCTGCTTTGGCGACCCATTCGGCTTCGTACTCGACGCCGACGCCGTGGCGGCCGAGGTGCATGGCTTCGATGACGGTGGTGCCGATGCCGGCCATGGGGTCGAGGACCACGTCGCCGGGGTTGGTGTAGGTGCGGATGGCGTACCGGGCGATGGTGGGCAGCATTTTGCCGGGGTGGGTCAGTGACTCGGGGGTGTACCGGCCGCGTCGTAGGTCGCGGGACGGGTGTTGGCCGGTGAGCCAGACCGTGCCGAGGTAGCCCTCGGCGAGCAGGGCCACCAGATCGGGCCCGTCAGGGTACGGCGGTTCGGAGTTGTGCAGGCCGGTGGCCCGTTGCGACGGACGAGGCTCAGGCATGGGCGTTCTCCTCACCGGTGGCGGTAGTCCGAACACGACCAGGTCCCGGAACGTCGGAAGGTGCCGGCCAGCGAGCAGCCGCCGTCGGTCGTCGCCTTCGTCGGGGCGCTGCGGGGTGGTGCGCGGTTCGTGCTCGGGAGCGGGACGAGGAGGGCGGGTATGTGCTGGTGGTAGAAGAGGCCGGCGGCGCGGGCTGCGGCGATGACCGTCGCGCGGTAGCTGAACCTGCCGGGCGGGGGTGGTGTGGTGGTGAGTCCGGCGATCAGGAACCCACCGGGGCGCAGCAGTAGCCGCCAGGTGCTCATCGCGGTCGTCGGGTCATCGGGGGAGTCCCCCTCGGTCGTCCGGGTAGCACCGCCAGGATCAGGTCGACACCCCGATCGGCCGGGTGAGGAACGCCAGAGTTCGGACCTGCGGAAGGTGAAGGCCACAAGCGCAGACCGTGGGGGTCGGTGAGTAGTTGGGCTGGTATCCGGTGCAGGTAGGTGGTCGCGGCCAGGGCGGCGGGTGCGCGTCGAGGTCGAGGACTACATCTCCGGCGTCGTATACCGCGGATGAGGTAGGCGAGATGGTTCGGGGATAGTCCGTGCCAGTCCGGCACTTCCGGGCTGTGCGTTCGCCCTGTGCGGGTGTGGGGGAGGAGCAACCCGACCGGGACCGGCTGAGGCTGGTCGTCGGGAGTGGTGGAGCTGGGTTTCGGCATGGCGTGTGGGCCACATCCGCCGACGAGCGCTGACACCAAGGGATTACAAATCCGGACCTCGGATTGGAAGTCAGACCCCACGCTGACGAGGAGGCGTTAGCCGATGTTGGCCTGAACCTCGTCCGATGCACGACCAAGGGTCTGCTGGACCGATAGGTGACAGTTTCAGTCACGCGGGCCTGACTGGCGGGTCCGCTGACAGCGATCTGACCACGGGCGTCGCACCGTCGGAGGACACGAACCGTACGACAACCGAGGCACCGATGCGGCCTGCAGCCTCGACTTCAGCTCGATTCTCCACAACGACGCGGGGAAGCGGACCTCGACAGGACCGAGGTCTAGCTGCATGCCGGCGCCGCCGACGACGAGACTAGGCTGTGTCAGCACGAGCTCGCCGGGCTCGGCAGACCAGAGCGGTGTTCCATGAAGGCGATGACGCCGTCGGCGGTCACAGTTCGTTCGAGGACCGCATTCGGCCAGCTTCCTTGACCTGTCGACAGAACCGACCAGGCCATCGCGAGCGTCAGAGCATCTACTTCTGTCAGATCATCTGGTATCGGCTCTGTCAGCCCTAAGTGCTCCTGGAGGTCGTCGAGCAGCAGGACGAGGTCAGCAACATTGGCCAAGTCGGCCATCATCGGAGTTGGTAGATGAACCAACCGCTGCCTGCCGGACCAGACGTGCAGCGATGCCCGTCAACAACGCATGCCTTGACTATCTCGGCCATCGGGCGCAGCGTCGACGGTAATTGTCCGGCCGGACTCGCCATCCAAGCTTCAACTGCCCAACCAGAGCCTGCCAGCCATCGTCTACCCTCTCGGCTGGTGGCATCTGGTAGCTCATCTGCAGGTGAGCGGTCACCGTGCGGGACACGTCGGTGCCGACGATTGTCGCGCCCATGGAGCCGGCGAGGTGAGTGGTAAAGCTGATTGGAAGGCGACTCACCTGGTTGCCGTTGCTGTCCTCGGCGACCAGGTGGAGCAGTACTGGGGTCGCCAGCTCGCTGCGGCGAGCTGAACTGAACCGTTCCGCCCGGAGTCGGGAGGAAATAAGGCCTGCA
>NZ_JAGKQP010000002.1:7177500-7185463 GCF_019374995.1 Micromonospora sp. RL09-050-HVF-A | reverse complement strand
CGGTCTTCTGCGCCACGGTCTTCTGCGCCGCGGTCTTCTGCGCCGTGGCCCCGGTCACCGGGTCGCCGGCAGTCGACGGGCCGGACGTCGTCGGCACGGCGGTGGCAGCCGACGGGGCAGTCGTTTCCGGCACGGCGGTGTCGAACCGGCGGGACAGTGGTGTCCGGTGGGACAGTGGTGTCCGGGGCGGCGGTGGCGACCGACGGGACGGTCGTTTCCGGCGCGACCGGCCCGGTCGGCGGGGTGCCCGGTCCGCTCTTCGCCTCACGCAGCTGCCGTTCCAGCTCGTGCACCCGGCGGGTCAGTTCGGCGACCTCGTCGGCGGTGGCCAACCCACCGCACCGAGCGCCCGGTCGACCTCGAACCGGACCAGTTTCGTCAGCGCTTCCCGGTTGGCCGCCCGGTGGCGAGGATTTCCTCGGCGAGCGACTGGAGTTGCCCGGCGGTCGCGCCGCCCGTCCCGACCAGCCGCCGGCGGCGTCCTGGGCCCTCTTCCGGGGCGCTTCCGTCAGGCCCAGGGCCAGCTCCAGGTAGGCGCGCCACGCGTCCTGCATGACTGAGTCCTTCCGTGGGGGCAGTGTGCGGCCCTCACGCTACCGGGCGCCCCGGGTCGCCCATTGCGGTACGGTGCGGAAACGGCGTGGCGGGTGTGAGGGAGACGATGTGGCCACCGTGGACGAGTGCCGTCAGGCGCTGCGGGATCTTGCCGACCGCCTGGACCGGCACGCCGACGTGTCCAACAAGATCGATCTGGACCGCACCCTGGCCTGCCGGATCACCGACCTGGAGACCGCTTTCCACGGTCGGATCGCCGGTGGCCGGCTGCTCGATCTCACCGACGGCGACGACCCCAAGGCAAAGATCGCCCTGGTCACCAGCAGCGACGACCTGGTCGCCCTGGTGCACGGCCAGCTCGACGTCACCAAGGCGGTCGCCGCCCGGCGGATCTCCATCAAGGCCAGCCCGTTCGACCTGCTGAAGCTACGCAAGCTGCTCTGAGCGGGCGACACCGCCGACGACCCGCCACGGTCGGCCGACAGACAGGCCGGGGCGGCACCACCCGCTGTCGGGTCGGTGCCGCCCCGGGCCCGCTGTTCAGCCGGCCGAGCTGGCGGCGAGGTGGCCGGAGCTGGCGGAGCCGTCCGCAGGTGGCCGGCCGGAGCCGGGCCCCGGTGACCGGGCTGGCCCCAGCTCGGCCGGCCGGCTGGCTCGCTGGCTCAGAGAGCCGGTCAGGTGGCCAGTCCGAAGCCGGCCAGCACCTGCTCCGCCTCCGGCGAGGCCGGTCGGACGTCCGCACCGGTGCCCGCCGCCCAGGCGACCGCGCAGAGCGCGGCCAGCGCGTCGAGCGGCCGTCCGGCACCCCGCAACTCCACCGCCCGTCCACCGCCGTGGCCGACCATCCACCGGCCTGCGGGGCACCGGGAACCCGGACCACCGCCGCCGGGTCGAAGAGCCCGGCCAGGTCCACCGCCACATGGGTCGGCCGCCGTTGTTCGGCAGCCGCCAACAGTTCGGGTACGTCGCTGACGCCGGTCAGCACCAGCAGGCTGTCCAACCCGGCCCGGCGGGCACCCTCGATGTCGGTGTCGAGCCGGTCGCCGACCACCAGTGACCGGCCGGTGCCGGCCCGTCGGGCGGCGGTGGCGAACAGTGCCGGCTCCGGCTTGCCGACCACCACGTCGGGTGCCCGGTCGAGGGCGTGCCGCAGGGCCGCCACCAACGAGCCGTTGCCGGGCAACGGACCACGTCCGCTCGGCAACGTTCGGTCGGTGTTGGTGGCCACCCAGGTCGCCCCGGCCCGGATCGCCACCGACGCCTCGGCGAGGTCCACCCAGCCCACCTGCGGGCCGTACCCCTGGACGACGGCGACCGGCGCGGCGTCGGCGCGGTCGACGGGGGTGAGCCCGACGGCGCGGATCTCGGCGCGCAGCGCCTCGGCCCCGACGACGAGCACCGCGGCACCGGCGGGAAGGCGGTCCCGCAGCACCTCGGCGGCGGCCGCAGCCGAGGTGAGCACCTCCGCCGGATCGGCCGGTACGCCCATTCCCGTGAGCAGGTCGGCGACCTCGCTGGAACGGCGTGAGGCGTTGTTCGTGGCGAACGCCACCGACCGGCCCTCGGCCCGCAACGCGCCGAGGGCCTCGACCGCGCCGGGGATCGGCCGGTCGATCAGGTAGATCACTCCGTCCAGGTCGAACACGACCAGGGCGTACCCGTCGACAAGCCGACCCCCGGCGACCTCGGTCATCGCTGGTCCGTCTCCGCGCCGCGCCCGTCCACCGGCCGGCCCTCGACCGGGGTCGGCGCGTCGTCGACCTGACCGGCCGCACCCGCACCGGGGTCGAGTCGGGTGGCCGCGGCACCCGAGGGGCTGTCGTCGGCGTCGTCGCCCGCAACACCGGCGTGGGCGGCCGGCTCGTCGTCGGGGTCGTCGTCGCGCCCGCTCTGCTCGGCGCTCTCGCCACGGTCGTTGTCACCGGTACGATCCTCGGCGCGCTCGCGGTCGCCGTGACCGTCGCGGATCTCGTCGTCCAGGTCCGCTTCCCCGTCGGGGTCGTCCTCGGCGACATCGGCTTCCCCGTCGAAGTCGTCCTCGTCGTCGAAGTCGTCCTCGTCGTCGCGGTCGCCTTCGGCGCGGTCGTCGGAGGTGGTGTCCGCCCCGGCCGGCAGCGTGCTGGCCTCGGCGGCCGGTTCCTCGACCGGCTCGTCGTCCTCGTCGTCGCCCTCGATCACGACGCCGTCGAGTTCCAGCAGCCGCTCCGGGGCATCGGTCTCACCATCGGCGTCCACGTCGGCGGCCCGCGAGAACCACTCCCGGGCCTCCTCGCGCCGACCCACCGCGAGCAGTGCGTCGGCGTAGGCGTAGCGCAACCGGGCGGTCCACGGCTCGGCGACGTCCGTGGTCAGCTCCGGGACCTGGAGCATCGCCACCGCGGCGTCCTTCTGCCCCAGGTCGGCGCGGGCCCCACCGGCAACGATCAGCAGCTCGACCGCGACGGCCTTGTCGAGCTTGGCGCTGTCGGCCCCCCGGAACAGATCGATCGCGCGTTCCGGTCGACCCAGGGCGCGCTCACAGTCCGCGAGCACCGCCAGGTGGCTCTGCAACCCGGTCATCCGGTGGTAGGTGCGCAGCTCGGCGATCGCCGTCTGCCACTCCCCCGCGTGGTACGCGGCCAGCCCGACCGCCTCACGGACGGCCGAGATCCGGGACGCCAACCGCCGGGCGGCCATCGCGTGCGCGAGCGCCTCCGTCGGGTCCTCGTCGATCAGTTGACCGGTGGCGACCAGATGCCGCGCGACGGTCTCCGCAACCGGCTTGTTCAGCGAGAGGAGTTCGGCACGAACGGCCGTGTCGAGGTCGCTCGCGAGGATCTCGTCCGGCAGTGCCGGCGCAGCCGGACGGGCGTCGGCCTCGTCCCGGCGGTCCCGGTCGGCGCCGAACCCGCCCTCGCGGCGGTCCTCGCCACCGCGCTGGTCGTCGCGGCGCGGCCGGTCATGGTCGCGCTCGCCGCCACGGAAACCGCCCTCACGACGGTCACCGCCCCGGAAGCCACCCTCGCGGGAGTCGCCGTCCCGGCGGAACCCGCCGAGGCGGGAGTCACCCTCGCGGGGGCCGGAGCGGAAACCACCCTCGCGGCGGTCACCACCCTGGAAGCCGCTTCCACCCCGGCTGCCACCGAAGCCACCCTCACGACGGTCACCACCACGGAAACCACCCTCACGGGAGTCACCGCCACGGAAACCACCCTCACGGCGGTCACCGCCGAAACCACCGGGCCGACGCTCGCCCCCCGCAGCGCCCTCGCGACGATCTCCACCGCGGAAACCACCCTCACGGGAGTCCCCACCACGGAAGCCACCCTCGCGCGGGCCGGACCGGAAACCACCACGGTCCCCACCACGCGAATCATCACGACGGTCCCCACCACGGAAACCACCGGGACGGGAATCACCATCACGCGGACCAGAACGGAAACCACCCTCACGACGGTCCCCACCGAAGCCACCCTCACGACGATCACCGCCACGGAAACCACCCTCACGGGAGTCCCCACCACGGAAACCGCCCTCGCGCGGGCCGGACCGGAAACCACCACGGTCCCCACCACGCGAATCATCACGACGGTCCCCACCACGGAAACCACCCTCGCGGGAGTCGCCACCGGGCCGACGGTCACCGCCTCGGAAATCACCGTCGCGGGAGTCGCCGTCCCGACGGAAACCACCGGGACGGGAATCACCGTCGCGGGAGTCGCCGCCGCGGAAGCCGCCCTCGCGCGGGCCGGACCGGAAACCACCACGGTCCCCACCACGCGAATCATCACGACGGTCCCCACCACGGAAACCACCGGGACGGGAATCACCATCACGCGGACCGGAACGGAAACCACCCTCACGACGGTCCCCACCGAAGCCACCCTCGCGGCGATCGCCACCGCCGAAACCACCGGGCCGACGCTCACCGCCGGCAGCACCCTCACGACGGTCCCCACCACGGAAACCACCGTCGCGGGAGTCACCGCCACGGAAGCCGCCCTCACGCGGGCCGGACCGGAAACCACCCTCGCGGCGATCGCCACCGCCGAAACCACCGGGCCGACGCTCACCGCCGGCAGCACCCTCACGACGCTCGCCACCCCGGAAACCACCGTCACGACGGTCCCCACCTGGGAAGCCGCCCTCGCGACGGTCCCCACCACGGAAACCACCCTCACGGGAGTCACCGCCACGGAAGCCACCCTCACGCGGGCCGGACCGGAAACCACCACGGTCCCCACCACGCGAATCATCACGACGGTCCCCACCACGGAAACCACCGGGACGGGAATCACCATCACGCGGACCAGAACGGAAACCACCCTCACGACGGTCCCCACCACGGAAACCACCCCCGCGGGAGTCACCGCCGTTGCGCGGGGCGTCGCCATCGCGTCGGAATCCACCGTCGCGTCGGTCGCCGGAACGGAAGCCGCCGTCGCGCGAATCCCCACCGGAACGGAAACCGCCGGGCCGGGAGTCACCGGTACGGGGGCCCGAACGGAAACCGTCCTCGCGCCGGTCTCCGCCCCGAGGTCCCCCCCGCGAGGCACCGCGGTCGTCGCGGTCTCCCCGGTATGGGGGACGGTCGTCCCGCCGAGGGCCGGCGTCACGCCCCTGGGGCCGGTCGGAGCGATCTTCATATTGGCGCGGACGGTCTCCGCCCTGCGGTCCTGAACTCACAGGTAAATCCTTCCTGATTGCGCCACCGACGGCGCGACGCAGTCGAGGGCCGACCCGGATGGGGCGGCCCTCGACTGAAAGGTTGTCCGGCGGTGTCCTACTCTCCCACACCCTCCCGAGTGCAGTACCATCGGCGCTGGAGGGCTTAGCTTCCGGGTTCGGAATGTAACCGGGCGTTTCCCCTCCGCCATGACCGCCGTAACACTATGAACATATCAAACAACACACACACCCACACAACACACGGTGGGGGGTTGTTTGGTGTTTGTTCAGAGTTGCACAGTGGACGCGTAGCAGCCTTGTAAGCAAGTCCTCGGCCTATTAGTACCGGTCAACTGAACCCGTTACCGGGCTTACATTTCTGGCCTATCAACCCAGTCGTCTAGCTGGGGGCCTTACCCCCACAAAGTGGGGTGGGATACCTCATCTTGAAGCAGGCTTCCCGCTTAGATGCTTTCAGCGGTTATCCCTTCCGAACGTAGCTAACCAGCCGTGCCCCTGGCGGGACAACTGGCACACCAGAGGTTCGTCCGTCCCGGTCCTCTCGTACTAGGGACAGCCCTTCTCAAGTATCCTACGCGCACGGCGGATAGGGACCGAACTGTCTCACGACGTTCTAAACCCAGCTCGCGTACCGCTTTAATGGGCGAACAGCCCAACCCTTGGGACCTGCTACAGCCCCAGGATGCGACGAGCCGACATCGAGGTGCCAAACCATCCCGTCGATATGGACTCTTGGGGAAGATCAGCCTGTTATCCCCGGGGTACCTTTTATCCGTTGAGCGACACCGCTTCCACTCGCAAGTGCCGGATCACTAGTCCCGACTTTCGTCCCTGCTCGACCTGTCAGTCTCACAGTCAAGCTCCCTTGTGTACTTGCACTCAACACCTGATTGCCAACCAGGCTGAGGGAACCTTTGGGCGCCTCCGTTACCCTTTAGGAGGCAACCGCCCCAGTTAAACTACCCACCAGACACTGTCCCTGAACCGGATAACGGTCCGAAGTTAGATACCCAAATCAACCAGAGTGGTATTTCAAGATTGCCTCCACCCATACTGGCGTACAGGTTTCACCGGCTCCCACCTATCCTACACAAGCCCATTCAGATACCAATGTCAAGCTATAGTAAAGGTCCCGGGGTCTTTCCGTCCTGCCGCGCGTAACGAGCATCTTTACTCGTAATGCAATTTCGCCGGGCCTGTGGTTGAGACAGTGGGGAAGTCGTTACGCCATTCGTGCAGGTCGGAACTTACCCGACAAGGAATTTCGCTACCTTAGGATGGTTATAGTTACCACCGCCGTTTACTGGCGCTTAAGTTCTCCGCTTCGCCCCGAAGAGCTAACAGGTCCCCTTAACGTTCCAGCACCGGGCAGGCGTCAGTCCATATACATCGAATTACTTCTTCGCATGGACCTGTGTTTTTAGTAAACAGTCGCTTCCCCCTGCTCTCTGCGGCCATACAACGCTCCACCCGCACGGGGCTTCACGTCTCCGGCCCCCCTTCTCCCTAAGTTACGGGGGCAATTTGCCGAGTTCCTTAACCACAGTTCGCCCGATCGCCTCGGTATTCTCTACCTGACCACCTGTGTCGGTTTGGGGTACGGGCCGCTAAGAACTCGCTAGAGGCTTTTCTCGGCAGCATAGGATCACTGACTTCACCTGAATCGGCTCGGCATCACGTCTCAGCCCTCATGTGTCGCGGATTTGCCTACAACACGGCCTACACGCTTACCCCGGCACAACCACCGGCCGGGCTCAGCTACCTTCCTGCGTCACCCCATCGCTTGACTACTACCCACCAGGTTCCTGCGCTCCCCGTTCTCAGTCCGAAGACCTCCAACAGTTCGGGCAGTTAGCACAATAAGGTTCATCACGGGCGCTCTTTCGCGGGTACGGGAATATCAACCCGTTGTCCATCGACTACGCCTCTCGGCCTCGCCTTAGGTCCCGACTCACCCAGGGCGGATTAGCCTGGCCCTGGAACCCTTGGTCATCCGGCGGAAGGGTTTCTCACCCTTCTTTCGCTACTCATGCCTGCATTCTCACTCGTGCCGCGTCCACAACTGGGTCACCCCGCTGCTTCACCCCCGGCACGACGCTCCCCTACCCACCCACACACCTGCACACCCCATCAAGGAGATGCGAAGTAAAATGTGAGTGCCACAGCTTCGGCGGTGTGCTTGAGCCCCGCTACATTGTCGGCGCGGAACCACTTGACCAGTGAGCTATTACGCACTCTTTAAAGGGTGGCTGCTTCTAAGCCAACCTCCTGGTTGTCTATGCGACCCCACATCCTTTTCCACTTAGCACACGCTTAGGGGCCTTAGCTGGTGATCTGGGCTGTTTCCCTCTCGACTACGAAGCTTATCCCCCGCAGTCTCACTGCCGCGCTCTCACTTACCGGCATTCGGAGTTTGGCTGATTTCGGTAAGCTTGTGGGCCCCCTAGACCATCCAGTGCTCTACCTCCGGCAAGAAACACGCGACGCTGCACCTAAATGCATTTCGGGGAGAACCAGCTATCACGGAGTTTGATTGGCCTTTCACCCCTAACCACAGGTCATCCCCCAACTTTTCAACGTTGGTGGGTTCGGCCCTCCACGCGGTCTTACCCGCGCTTCAGCCTGCCCATGGCTAGATCACTCCGCTTCGGGTCTAGAACATGCGACTACGACGCCCTATTCAGACTCGCTTTCGCTACGGCTCCCCCACACGGGTTAACCTCGCCACATGCCACTAACT
>NZ_JAGKQP010000002.1:4222500-7175000 GCF_019374995.1 Micromonospora sp. RL09-050-HVF-A | reverse complement strand
AGGGCCTTTCCGCTCGACTTGCATGTGTTAAGCACGCCGCCAGCGTTCGTCCTGAGCCAGGATCAAACTCTCCAACAAAAACCTGTTGAACAGCATCCTGACAACAAACAAATGTTGCCAAAGGAATCCCCACCAAACAAACCCGAAAGTCTGCCCAGCACGGGGTATAAATCATAATTGGCACTGGCTTATCAAGCACCCTGTTGAGTTCTCAAAGAACAACCACACACCACCCGAAAGCCCCGACCAACAGGACCCCCGAACTGGGGTATCTCATCCACCATGACCAGCGCTCCAGCGCCAGGCACTTTTACTACGTTACCCGGTGGTATCCGCCGTGTCAAACCGCTCTGTCACGATCAACACCACATCAACCACAATTCCACACACCACGAAACCCCGGCTCACACCGGAAACCCCGCGATTGTCGACAAGCCGGCCGCTGCGGTCTCCCGCACGCTCGCCCGGTGCCCTGCCGGCGTCAAACACTACCCGGTCGGTTTCGCCTCACCAAATCGACCCCCCGGGCCGATCCGGGCACCGCCCGGTCCGCGCCTCGCAGGAGCAACCCCACGAAGTCGGAACCTCACACCGCGCTCCGGCCTTCGAGGCATTCACCCCGGTTCGTCCGTTCCGCGCTGGCAGAGAGAAAGTTACGCGTCCGCCGAGTTGATCGTCAAATCCGGCGGACGCGTCGCACGTCACACCCGGCCGTCAGGGGCGCAGCTCGACCCCGGCGAAGGAGCGCTTGCCCCGACGCAGCACCAGGTAACGGCCGTGCAGCAGGTCGACCGGGTCGACGGTGGCGTCGACGTCGGTGACCCGGGTGTTGTTCACGTACGCACCGCCCTCGGTGATCACCCGACGGGCCTCCTTGAGCCCGCCGACCAGCCCCGCGTCGCGCAGCAACCCGGCCACGTCGGGCAGCTCACCGGTGAGCTGCACCAGGCCGGCCTCGCTCAGCGCCGCACGCAGCGTCTCCGGGGCGAGGTCGTCCAGCGAGCCCCGACCGAAGAGCGCCTGGCTGGCGGCGACGGCCTGCCGGGTCTCCTCCGCGCCGTGGACCAGGGTGGTGAGTTCCTCGGCGAGGGCACGTTGGGCGCTGCGGGCCGCCGGGCGTTCCGCCGTCTCCTTCTCCAGCGCCTCCAGCTCCTCGCGGGAGCGGAAGCTGAAGTACCGCAGGTAGCGGGTGACGTCCCGGTCGTCGGCGTTGACCCAGAACTGGTAGAAGGCGTACGGGCTGGTCATCTCCGGATCGAGCCAGACCGCGCCGCCCTCGGTCTTGCCGAACTTGGTGCCGTCCGAGCGGGTGACCAGCGGGGTGGTGAAGGCCTGCACCGGGCCGGCACCGCGGCGACGCACGTAGTCGACACCGGCGGTGATGTTGCCCCACTGGTCCGAGCCGCCGTACTGGAGCTGGCAGCCGTGCCGTCGGTGCAGCTCGAAGAAGTCGTTGGCCTGGAGGAGCTGGTAGCTGAACTCGGTGAAGCTGATGCCGGTCTCCAGCCGGGCCCGCACCACCTCACGGGCGAGCATCTTGTTGACCGGGAAGTGCTTGCCGACGTCGCGCAGGAACTCGACCACCGACATCTCGCCGGTCCACTCCAGGTTGTTGACCAGTTGCGCCGCGTTCTCCCCGGTGTACGACACGAAGGGCGCGAGCTGGTCGCGGATGCGCTGCACCCAACCGGCCACCACCTCGGGCGGGTTGAGGGTACGCTCGGCGCTCTCCTTCGGGTCGCCGATCTGGCCGGTGGCGCCGCCCACCAGCAGCAGCGGGCGGTGCCCGGCGAGTTGGAGCCGGCGGGCGGTGGTGACCTGCATCAGGTGGCCGACGTGGAGGCTGGGCGCGGTCGGGTCGAAGCCCACATAGAAGGTGGCCGCCCCGCCGTCGAGCAGCGCACGCAGTTCGTCGGGGCCGGTGGAGTCCTGGATCAGGCCGCGCCACCGCAGGTCGTCGGTCAGGGAGTCCCGCCCGTGCGGGAGGTTGCTGTCGGTCACGGTCACCGATTCTCCCCCATTGCCGACCTGGGGCCGTACCGGGTTTGCCGGCCCGCGGCGCGGCTAGGCTGGCCGGGCCGGTGCGACGAGGAGGAAAGCCGTGGAAATCCCGGAGATGACGGATGGTCTGGTCGGCCTGCTGGGGCTGACGTTCGACGAGGCCAGCGGCGACCGGGTGGTGATCCGCTGGAAGGTGCGGCCGGAGCTGCACCAGCCCGCCGGCATCATGCACGGCGGCGTCTACTGCACGGTGGTGGAGACCGTCGGCAGCGTGGGCGGCACGCTGTGGCTCGGCGACCGGGGCAGCGTGGTCGGGGTGTCCAACCAGACGGACTTCCTGCGGGCGGTACGCGAGGGTGAGCTGGTCGCGGTCGGCACCCCGGTGCACCGGGGACGCAGCCAGCAGCTCTGGCAGGTGGAGATCACCGACGCCGAGGGCCGGTTGGTCTCCCGGGGCCAGGTCCGGTTGCAGAACCTCACCCGGGACTGACGCCGCGACGCCCTGGCCCGGCTGCTCCCCCGCCTGGCCCTCCGCCCGGGCGACCGGCGGGACGTGCGGGCCGGGCGAGAAGGGCGACCAGCGGGACGTCCGGGCCGGGTAGGGCGAGCAGGGCGACCAGCGGGCATCGGGCGTCGGGCATCGGGCATCGGGCATCGGGCATCGGGCATCGGGGGCAGGTGACCCGGGAAGCCTGACCGGTTTGCCGGATGCGGTGCCTCCTGCGCCGATATCGTCGCCTCGATGACCGCCGCCGATCCCGTCCCCCCGTGAGGGCGCTCCCGGGTGCCACAACCGCGTCCCCGCGTCGGCCGGCCCGCGTGAAGCTCCTCGCCGCCACCCTCGGGGTGCTGTCGGCCATCGGCGGCTTCGTCGACATCGGCGACCTGGTGGCGGCGAGCCAGGCGGGGGCCCGGTTCGGCATGGGCCACGCCTGGGTGCTGGTGCTCGGGGTGGTCGGCATCTGCGCGTACGCGGAAATGGCCGGCCGGATCGCGGCGGTCAGCGGGCGGGCGGTGTTCGACCTGGTCCGCGAACGCCTGGGTCCCCGTATCGCGCTGCTCAACCTGGCGGCGTCCTACCTGGTCACGGTGCTGACCCTGGCCGCCGAGCTGGGCGGGGTGGCGTTGGCCCTGCAGTTGGCCTCCCGGGTGAGTTACCTGCTGTGGGTGCCGGTCGCGGCGTTCGCCGTGTGGCTGGTGCTGTGGCGGATGCGCTTCCAGCTGATGGAGCGGGTGTTCGGGCTGGCCGGGCTGACCCTGCTGGTGTTCGCCCTGGCGCTGTTCTGGTTGCCGACCGACTGGGCGGCGCTCGGCCACGGTGCCCTGCACCCCGGGACGGCCGGCCAGGGCTGGGGTGCGTACTGGTTCGTGGCGGTGGCGTTGTTCGCCTCCACCGTCAGCCCGTACGAGGTGTTCTTCTTCTCCTCCGGCGGGGTGGAGGAGAACTGGAGCACCGCCGATCTGGCCGATGCCCGGTCGAGCGTCCTGATCGGCTTCCCGGTCGGCGGGCTGCTGGCGTTGTCGCTGGTCGCCACCGCCACCGTGGTCTTCCACCCGGGCGGGGTGTCGCTGTCGACCCTCGACCAGGTCGCCCGACCGGTGGTGCTGGCGTTCGGCGGGGTGGGGCTGGCGGTCGCCGCGCTGGCGTTCTTCGCGGTGACCTTCGGGGCCGCGCTGGAGACCGGGCTGTCGGCGGCGTACGCGGCGGCGCAGTACTTCGGGTGGCAGTGGGGCAAGCGGGTCAGTCCCCGGGAGGCCGCCCGGTTCCACAGCGTGCTGCTGGTCAGCGTGCTGGCCGCGACGCTGCTGCTGTCCACCACCGTCGACCCGGTGCGGTTGACCGAGTACATGCTGGTGGCCAGCGCGGTGGTGCTGCCGTTGACGTACCTGCCGATCCTGGTCGTCGCCAACGACCGCACCTACCTGGGTGACGACGTGAACGGGCCGTGGCTCAACCTGCTCGGTGCGGTGTTCCTGCTGGTCATCGTGGCGGCGTCGGTGGCCGCGATCCCGTTGGCCGTCGGGACGGGGATGGGACGGTGAGGGTCCAGCTCGCCCGGCAACTGCTCGACCGGCAGATCGTCGACGCCGACGGGCTGCTGCTGGGCAAGGTCGACGACGTCGGGTTCGCATTCGACGCGCAGGGCGTGCCCTACGTGGCGTACCTGCTGACCGGGCAGGGGGCGCTCGGGCAGCGGATCGGCGGGCGGATGGGGCGGTTGCTGGTGGCGCTGGCCGACCGGTTCACCGAGGGGGCGTCGACGCCGCTGCGCATCCCGTTCGATCAGGTCGCCCGGATCGACAGCGCGGTCCGGCTGCGGGCCCGCGCCGACGAGCTGCCCCGCCCGCCGGTGGAGACCTGGCTGCGGCGGCACCTGATCGACCGGATACCGGGCGCCGGCCGTGCGAGCGGGTGAACTGCTCGGCCGCACCGCGTACGACCTGCACGGGCGGCGGTTGGGGCGGGTGGTGGACGTGGTGGTGCGGGGTGGTTTCCCGGACGGCCGGCTCCGGCTCACCGACGTGCTGGTGACCGCCCACTGGTGGAGCCGGATGTGGGGCCGGCTGATCGGGGCGCAGCGGCACCCGTCCGGCCCCTGGCTGATCCGGGTGAGCGCGCGGGCGTTGAGCCGGGACACCCGCCAGTTCCCCGCCGACCAGATCCAGCTGCTGCCCCCGGTGCCGGGCTTCCCGTTCGGGACGCCACCCCGGTCGGGTTGACAGCCCGGCGGGCCGGGGGCAGGCCGGACGGCACGGGACCGTGCTATCCGGCGCAGCGAGCCGGCAGGGCGGACGCGCGCAACGCCGCGGCCAGCCACTCGTACGGGAACCGCTCCGGTGGGTCGTCGTTCACGGTGGCGACCAACTCCATGTACCTGTCGAACGGTCCCTCCGCCGGCATGCGGTCCCACTCCGCGCCGGCCAGCATCCGGTCGGCCGCCTGGATCCGGAACTCGGGCGTGTCCGGCAGCCCGGGGCTGTCCGGCGTCGCGAAGATGCCTGTCAACCACCCGATCCACTGGTCGGCGATCCCCCTGCCCCGGGGCGAGTCCGGCGGTACCCGCTCGCGCGCCGCGTCCAGCACCGGTTGGCCGATCGCCGCGCCCGTCTCCAGCGTGTCCAGCATCGGCGGCGAACTCATCAGCGGCCCGGCCCCGGTGGTGCACGCCTGGTGCAGCTCATGGCGTACGGCCTGCCGGACCTCGGGGTCCCGGACCAGCTCGGCCAGCTCGATCCACGCCTCCAGCTGCGCCGCGGTGGGTTGTTCGGGCAGCTCGGGCCGGGCCGCCCGCCACCAGTCGACCA
Organism: Micromonospora sp. RL09-050-HVF-A; assembly: GCF_019374995.1. Classification (NCBI taxonomy): domain Bacteria; kingdom Bacillati; phylum Actinomycetota; class Actinomycetes; order Micromonosporales; family Micromonosporaceae; genus Micromonospora; species Micromonospora sp. RL09-050-HVF-A. Next base: position 7,169,693 of record NZ_JAGKQP010000002.1, on the reverse strand, counting down.
TCCGCTGCGGTGGCTCCCACCCGGTGGAGACCTCGGCCCAGAACTCGTCGATCAGCCGGTCGCGTTCCTCGTCCGGCATGCCGACCAGCTTGTGCATCAGCGTGACCTGCTCGGCGGTGGAGTCCTGGCGCAGGAGGGCCGACAGCACCGCGCGACGGCTGCGCAGCCGTGTCTCCTGCCGGGCCAGCAGGGCGAGGTGGGTGGTCGCCAACTCGCGCAGGGTCGCCTCGCCGGCCAGCACCCGCCGGATCTCGTCCAGGCCGGCGTCGAGTTCCCGCAGCGTCCGGACCAGTTCCAGTCGGGCGATGGCCGACACGTCGTACAGGCGGTGGCCGGCCGGGGTGGTGGCGTCTGGCGTGACGACACCGGCGTCCGCGTAGTACCGGACGGCGCTGACGCTCAGGCCGGTCCGCCGGGCGACATCCCCGATGGCGTACAGCTCGTTCATGTTCACGACCACCACTATGCGATCTCCAGCGGCTTGAGATGCAAGCCCCACGTCGTCGTGGCGTCAGGCGTGGGCTTCGTCGTGGACGGGTTCCTGCTCGTCGGTGGCGGACGTGGTCGGGGCGTGGTGCAGCCGGATCTGGGAGATGGCGCGCTGGTCGACGCCGGTGACGGTCATCTCCCACCCGTCGATGGTGACGCTCTCCCCCGCGACGGTGGGGATGTGCCCGAGGCAGGACAGCACCATCCCGGCGACGGTGGTGTAGTCACCGGCCGGCCGGTTGGGCACATCGACGCCGATGTCGGTCAGGTCGTGCACGGGGAAGGTGCCGGGCATCACCAGCGACCCGTCGGCCTCGGTGCGTACCGAGCGGACGTCCCGGTCGGTCTCGTCGTAGATCTCCCCGACGATCTCCTCCAGGATGTCCTCCAGGGTGACGATCCCGTCGACCGCGCCCCGCTCGTCGACCACCAGGGCGATGTGCTGCCGTTCCGCCTTGAACTGGCGCAGCGCGTCCACCACCGGCAGCGAGTCGGGCAGCAGCATCGGCGGTCGGGCGCAGTCGTCGACCGGCCGGTCGTCCGGCACCCCCACCAGGTCCCGCAGGTGGATCACGCCGACCGCGTCGTCCAGGCCGCCGTGGCGCACCACCGGGGCCCGGGAGTGGCCGGTGGCGGCCAGCAGCAGCCGGGCGGCCTCCGCGGTGGTCCCGCTGTCGAGCGTGAAGACCTGCAACCGGGGTACGAGCACCGCGCGCAGCTGCCGGTCGGCGATCTCCACCGCACCGGCGATGATCGTGCGTTGTTCCTTGGTGAAACCGTGGTTGCCGGCGACGATGTCGCGCAGCTCGTCCGGGCCGATCTCGTCGGGCTGCTGCTTGGGGTCCACCCCGGCGAACCGGACCACCAGGTCGCTGGTGGCACCGAGCAGCCACACCGCCGGCCGGGTGAAGCTGGAAAGGATGTCCAGCGGGCGGGCCACCAGCAGCGCCCACCGTTCGGCGCGCTGCATCGCGATCCGCTTGGGGGCAAGCTCACCGAAGACCAGGGTGACGAAGGTCAGCACCAGGGTCACCAGCACGATCGCCACCGTCTCGGCGGCGCCGCCGACGAAACCGAGCAGCGGGACGAGCGGCTTGGCCAGGGAGACCGCTGCGGCGGCCGAGGCCAGGAACCCGGCCAGGGTGATACCGATCTGGATGGTGGCGAGGAAGCGGTTCGGGTCCTTGGCGAGCCGGGCGAGCACCCGGCCGGCCCGACTGGTGCGTTCCAACCGCTGCACCTGGCTGTCCCGCAGCGACACCAGGGCCATCTCGCTGCCCGCGAAGATCGCGTTGAGCACCACCAAGACTCCGACCAGGGCCAACTGGCTCCAGTAGCTCTGCACGCCCGGCACTCTCCCTCAGGCGGGGGGCGTCGGCGACGGGCCGACGCCGCCGGGCGGAGGACCCGCCCGGCGTAGCCCAGTCTGTGCCCAACCGCGCGGTCGGCGAACCCTCCCCACGGCCATCGTCGGTGACCGGATGCGGCCCGCACGGCGGTCCGGCCCGGTCCGGCCGTCGGGGGACCCGACGCGAGCCCGACGGCCGGCCTGGCCCCCACCGGCTGCGGCCCGACGGCCGGCCTGGCTGCGACCGGCCGTCCGCTGACCGCCGCCGGAGGCCGACGGTCGGTGCGCTGCCCGGCGGTCGGGGGTCAGCGCCGACCGGCGGCCGGGGCCAGGTCGAGGACGTACGCGTCGCCGTCGGGGCGGAAGCCGAGCCGGTGGTAGTAGGGGGCGACCATGCCGGGTGGGCTGACCACCCGGCGGAAACCCCGGTCGGTGAACAGGCTGCTGCGGCGGTAGACGAACTCGCCGGGGGTGAAGTCCCGGAAGCGGCGGGTCACGTAGTCCAGGTCGATCTGGGCGGTCCCGTCCGCCTCGGCGTGCGACAGCACCACCCCGACCACCTCGTCGTCGCGTACCACCAGGAAGGCCGACCGGTCGGCGTCGGCCGGGGGTGGGCGGAAGTCGGGGTTGAACCGGGCGATGTCGGCGGCGTGCACCCGCAGCGTGTGGGCCAGGAACTGGTCGCCGACGCCCACCTCGACCACCTGGTAGGCGCGGTCGTCGTGCCGGGTGGCCAGCATCGACCGCAGGTACCACACGTTGATCGCGGTGAGCACCACGTTGAGGCCGACCATCGGCCAGACCTGCACGGCGGCGTTGTAGCCGATCAGGATCAGGCAGCCGACCAGGTTGAGGGCGCGCAGGCGCAGGATGCGGGTCTGCAACAGGGACCAGACCAGCAGCGCGGAGCCGGCCCAGCCGACGAGTTCGAGCCAGTTCACCCCGCGAGACTAGTGCCCGCCCTGGTCAGCGGGGACGGCGGGCAGCTCCAGCAGCCATTCCTCGACCTCGACGCCCCGGCCGTCGGCGTACCCCGAGTCCTCGCCGACGACCACGAAGCCGCACTTGCGCAGCACCGCCAGGGAGGCCCGGTTGTCCTTCGCGGCGCGGGCCCGCACCGGCCGCTGCGGCACCTCGCGCAGCAGGGCGGACAGCGCGGCGGTGGCGTGGCCGCGCCCCCACCGGCGCGGGTCGATCCAGTAGCTGACCTCGGTGTGCTCGTCCACCGGGAAGGCCGCCACGTGCCCGACCACCGCGCCGTCGACGACCACGGTGCGGTTGACGACCCGGGGGTCGGCGCGGATGCGGGCCCAGTGCGCGTCGAACACCGCCCGATCGGTCGGGTCGGCCGGGCCGAACGCCGCCATCCAGGCCGCCTCCGGGTCCTGCTCGTGGGCGAAGAAGTGCGGGAGGTCGTCGTCGCACACGGGCCGCAGGGACAGCTCGTCGGTCATCGCCGGAGGATACGCACCGGCACCGACAACCTCGGGACCTGTGGCCCGGTCGGCGTACCGTCCGGCCCTGCCGGCCGCCCCCCGACCGTTGCTACCAACGAAGGGACAGGTCCGACCGGCGAGTGGAGTGGAGGGCCGGGGCCATGACCAGGTACGTCTACGACTTCATCGAGGGTGATCGCAGCAGAGCCGACCTGCTCGGCGGTAAGGGTGCCAACCTCGGCGAGATGACCCGGCTCGGGTTGCCGGTGCCGCCGGGCTTCACGGTCAGCACCGACGCCTGCCGGGCGTACCTGAACACCGGGTCGCCGCCGGACGGCCTGTTCGAGGAGATCAACGCCCATCTGCGGGAGGTCGAGGCCCGGCTGGGCCGGCGGCTCGGCGACCGGCACGACCCGCTGCTGCTCGCCGTGCGCTCCGGCGGCCGGTACTCGATGCCGGGGATGATGGAGACGATCCTGGACATCGGGCTCAACGACGCCACCGTGGCGGGCCTGGCCGCCCGTGCCGATGACGCCCGCTTCGCCTGGGACTCCTACCGGCGGTTGATCCAGATGTTCGCCCGCACCGTGCACGGGGTGCCGGCGGACGAGTTCGACCGGGAGCTGGCAGCGCTGCGCGCCACCGCAGGCCCGGACGGACCGACCGCCGAGCAGTTGCGCGACCTCGTCGAGACGTACCAGAAGATCTTCCTGCGGCAGACGGGGCACCAGTTCCCCCAGGCGCCGCACGAGCAGTTGTACCTGGCCGTACGGTCGGTGTTCGCGTCGTGGAACTCCGAGCGGGCCCGGCTCTACCGGCGGCAGGAACACATCCCCGACGACCTGGGGACCGCGGTCAACGTGATGGCGATGGTCTTCGGCAACCTCGGCCCGGACTCCGGCACCGGGGTGGCCTTCACCCGCGACCCGGCCACCGGCGCGCCCGGCGTGTACGGCGACTACCTGCCCGACGCGCAGGGCGAGGACGTGGTGGCGGGCATCCGCAACACCGTCGCCCTGCCCGAGTTGGAGCGGATCGACCCGGCCAGCTTCCGGCAGTTGACCGGCATCATGGCGACGCTGGAACGGCACTACCGGGACCTGTGCGACGTCGAGTTCACCATCGAACGCGGCAAGCTGTGGATGTTGCAGACCCGGGTCGGCAAGCGGACCGCCGCCGCCGCTTTCGTGATCGCCGCGCAACTGGTCGACGAGGGGCTGATCACCCTGGACGAGGCGCTGTGCCGGGTGACCGGGGCGCAGTTGGGCCGGCTGATGTTCCCCGCGTTCGACCTGGCCGACGCGCCACCGCCGCTCACCGTCGGGGTGGGCGCGTCGCCGGGTGCGGCGGTGGGCCGGGTGGTGTTCGACTCGGCCGCGGCGACCGCCGCCGACGGGCCGGTGATCCTGGTCCGCCGGGAGACCACCCCGGACGACCTGCCCGGCATGATCGCCGCCGCCGGGGTGCTCACCTCCCGGGGCGGGAAGACCTCGCACGCCGCCGTGGTGGCCCGGGGCATGGGCCGGACCTGCGTCTGTGGCGCGGACGCGCTGCGGATCGACCCGGAGCGCGGCGAGCTCACCGTCGGCGACCGGGTGGTCCGGGCCGGCGAGGTGATCTCGATCGACGGGACCTCCGGCCGGGTCTACCCGGGGCGGTGCCGGTGCAGCCCTCCCCGGTGGCCCGTTACCTCGCCGGTGAGCTGGCCCCGCAGGCCGATCCGCTGGTCGCGGCGGTGCACCGGCTGCTCGGGCACGCCGACGCGGTGCGCCGGCTCGGCGTGCGGGCCAATGCGGACACCGGTCCGGACGCCCGCCGGGCCCGCGCGCTGGGGGCCACCGGCATCGGCCTGTGCCGTACCGAGCACATGTTCCTCGGTGAACGCCGGGAACTGGTGGAACGGCTGATCCTGGCCGACGGTCCGGACGAGGTGACCGCCGCCCTGGAGGCGTTGCTGCCGTTGCAGCGGGCCGACTTCACCGAACTTCTCGCCGCGATGGACGGCCTGCCGGTGACGATCCGGCTGCTCGACCCGCCGTTGCACGAGTTCCTGCCCCCGTTGCACGAGTTGACCGCACGGGTCGCCCGTGCCGAGGCGACCGGGCGGGACCCGGGACGCGACGGGCGGCTGCTGGCGGCGGTCCGCCGGATGCACGAGGCGAACCCGATGCTGGGGCTGCGCGGGGTGCGGCTCGGGCTGGTGATCCCGGGGCTGTTCGCCATGCAGGTGCGGGCGGTGGCCGAGGCGGCGGCGCAGCGGGTGCGCGACGGGGGTGACCCCCGGCCGGAGATCATGGTGCCGCTGGTGGGTGACGTGCGGGAGTTGGCGGCCGTGCGGGCGGAGACCGACCTGGTCCTCGCCGGGGTGCCCGACGCGCCGGCCATGCCGGTCGGCACGATGATCGAGGTGCCCCGGGCCGCGCTGACCGCCGGTGACATCGCCGCGCAGGCCCGCTTCTTCTCCTTCGGCACCAACGACCTGACCCAGCTGACCTGGGCGTTCTCCCGGGACGACGTGGAGGGCTCGTTCTTCGGCACCTACCTGGAGCGGGGGATCTTCGGGGTGTCGCCGTTCGAGAGCATCGACGCCGCCGGGGTGGGTCGGCTGGTCCGGCTGGCCGTGGCGGAGGGGCGGGCCACCCGCCCGGACCTGACCGTCGGGGTCTGTGGTGAGCACGGCGGCGACCCCGACTCGGTGGCGTTCTTCGCCGACGCCGGCCTGGACTACGTCTCCTGCTCCCCGTACCGGGTGCCGATCGCCCGGCTGGCGGCGGGCCGGGCCGCCGTCGAGACCGCCACCGACACGTCCGACAGCCGCTAGGAGGCAGCGTCATGACCGCGATCTTCAATCCGACCGGGCCCGCCCCGCTGGGGCCGCCGGTGCCCCGTACCCCCGAACCGGCGGTGACACCGACGGTGACGGCGGTCGGGCCGGTGGGGCCGGTGCTGGCCCTGCCCGGCTCGCCGGCCGCCGCGCTGGTGCCGGTGACCCGCGACGGGCGGGCCGTCGGCGCGTTCGTGCTCGCCGACGGGCGGGTCCGGTACCGGGCGCTGCCCGACCCGGACCGGGTGCTCGCCGCCGCGGCCGGGGCCGCCGCCGTCGCCCTGCTCACTGCCGGGGTGGCGGTGGTGGCCCGGCGGCGGCCACCGGCGATCGGCACGGTGACCATGGGGCCGGGCGGCTGGGTCAGCCTGCGCGGCGTGCGGGGCCCGCGCTGCGCGCGGCGACGCCCCGGCCGTGGTGGGCGCGGCTGCTGCGCGCCCAGCGGCTCGTCGTGCGGCGCTGACCGGCCGCCAGGGGTCTTTGGTCCCGGGCGGGGGTGGTCCTGCGCCTCTGCCCGGGGCGGCCCGCTCCGGCGAGGCTGAGGGTACAGGCGAAACACCCCGGCGACCCAGGCCGCCGGACCCGACCACCGCGGAAGGACCGATCATGACCGGCACCGCACCTCTGCACCCGTGGCGTGGCTTCACCGGCGACGCCTGGCGCGACACCATCGACGTGGCCGCCTTCGTCCGGGACAACCACGAGCCGTACACCGGGGACGCGTCGTTCCTCACCGGGCCCACCTGCCGCACCCTGGAGGTCTGGGGGACGCTGCGGGCGATGTTCGTGCAGGAACGCCAACGCGGCGTGTACGACATCGACGCGGCCACCCCGTCCACCATCACCGCGCACGCCCCCGGGTACATCGACCGGGAGCGGGAGCTGATCGTCGGGTTGCAGACCGACGCGCCGCTGCGCCGGGCCATCATGCCCGCCGGCGGGCTGCGGATGGTGGAGACCGCGTTGAAGGCGTACGGCTACCCCGCCGACCCGCAGGTGCACCGGATCTTCACCACCTACCGCAAGACGCACAACGACGCGGTGTTCGACGCGTACCCGGCCGACGTGCTCGCCGCGCGCCGCTCGCACGTCATCACCGGGCTGCCCGACGCGTACGGGCGGGGACGGATCATCGGCGACTACCGCCGGGTGGCGCTGTACGGGGTGGACCGGCTGGTCGCCGAGCGCAAGGCGCTCAAGGCGGCGCTGGACGACCGGCCGTCGACCGACGAGGTGATCCGGGACCGGGAGGAGCTGGCCGAGCAGATCCGGGCCCTGGGTGAGCTGGCACAGATGGCGGCGGGCTACGGCTACGACATTTCCGGGCCGGCGACCACCGGCCGGGAGGCGATCCAGTGGCTCTACTTCGCCTACCTGGCCGCCACCAAGGAGCAGAACGGCGCGGCGATGTCGCTGGGGCGTACCGCCGGGTTCGTCGACGTCTACCTGCGGCGGGACCTCGCCGAGGGGCGGCTGACCGAGATCGACGCCCAGGAGCTGGTCGACGACTTCGTGATCAAGCTGCGGATCGTCCGGTTCCTGCGCACCCCCGAGTACGACCAGCTCTTCTCGGGCGACCCGACCTGGGTCACCGAGGCGCTCGGCGGGATGGGTGCCGACGGCCGGCCGTTGGTCACCCGGACCAGCTTCCGCTACCTGCAGACCCTCTACAACCTCGGCCCCGCGCCGGAACCGAACCTGACGGTGCTCTGGTCGCCCCGGCTGCCGGTCGGGTTCAAGCGGTTCTGCGCCCAGGTGTCGCTGGACACCAGCGCCATCCAGTACGAGAACGACGACCTGATCCGGCCCGCGTACGACGACGACACGGCGATCGCCTGCTGCGTGTCGGCGATGCGGGTGGGCCGGGACATGCAGTTCTTCGGTGCCCGCGCCAACCTCGCCAAGGCCCTGCTGTACGCGATCAACGGCGGGCGCGACGAGATCACCGGTGAGCAGGTCGCCCCGGCCAGCGCCCCGGTCGGCGGGGAGACCCTCGACTACGCGGAGGTGCTGGCCGCCTACGAGCGCACCCTGGACTGGCTGGCCGAGACGTACGTGGACGCGTTGAACGTGATCCACCACCAGCACGACCGGTACGCCTACGAGCGGCTGGAGATGGCCCTGCACGACCACCCGGTGCGCCGGTTCATGGCCACCGGCATCGCCGGGCTGTCGGTGGCGGTGGACAGCCTCGCCGCGATCCGCTACGGCAAGGTGAAGGTGCTGCGCGACGACACCGGGCTCGCGATCGACTACGTGGTCGAGGGGGAACCGCCGACGTACGGCAACAACGACGAGCGGGCCGACGCGATCGCGGTGTGGCTGACCGAGACGTTCGCGGCGAAGCTGCGCCGGCAGCGCACCTACCGCGACGCGGAGCTGACCATGTCGGTGCTGACCATCACCTCGAACGTGGTCTACGGCAAGCACACCGGCAACACCCCGGACGGCCGGCGGGCCGGTGAGCCGTTCGCCCCGGGCGCGAACCCGATGAACGGCCGGGACACCCACGGGCTGGTGGCCGCCGCGCTGTCGGTGGCGAAGCTGCCGTACGACGCGGCCCGCGACGGCATCTCGCTGACCTCGACGGTGACCCCGGACGGGTTGGGTCACACCCGCGACGAGCGGATCGACAACCTGGCCGGGGTGCTGGACGGCTACACCGACGCCGGTGGGTTCCACCTCAACGTCAACGTGCTGGACCGGGCCACCCTGGTCGACGCGATGGCGCACCCGGAGCGCTACCCGCAGTTGACCGTGCGGGTCTCCGGGTACGCGGTGAACTTCGTCCGGCTCACCCGGGAGCAGCAGGAGGACGTGGTGTCCCGGACCTTCCACGGGTCGCTGTGAACGTCCGGCCGCGCGACGCCGTCGCCACCGCCACCGGGCGGGGCGACGGCGTGCCGACCGGGGCGGTGCACTCGTGGGACGTGTCGGTGGGGGTGGACGGGCCGGGGACCCGGTTCGTGGCCTTCCTCGCCGGTTGTCCGCTGCGCTGCCGGTACTGCCACAGCCCGGACACCTGGTACCGGCGCAGCGGCCGGCACCGCACTGTCGACGAGCTGATGGCGGAGATCGAGCCGTACCGCCGGTTCATCGCGGTGGCCGGGGGCGGGGTGACGATCAGCGGCGGCGAGCCGCTGATGCAACCCCGGTTCACCGGTGAGGTGCTGCGCCGCTGCCACGACCTGGGCCTGCACACCGCGCTGGACACCTCGGGTTTCCTCGGCGTCCGCGCCGACGACGCCCTGCTCGACGCCACCGACCTGGTGCTGCTGGACGTCAAGTCGTGGGACCCGGCGACCTACCGGCGGGTCACCCGCACCGGGTGCGTCACCCCGACGCTGCGCTTCGGCCGGCGGCTCGCCGACCGGGGCACCCCGATCTGGATCAGGTTCGTGCTGGTGCCCGGTCTCACCGACGCCGAGGAGAACGTGGCCGGGGTCGCGGACTTCGCCGCCGGGCTGGACACCGTGCAGCGGGTCGAGGTGCTGCCGTTCCACCGCCTCGGCGCGCACAAGTACGCCGAGCTGGGGCTCACCTTTCCACTCGCCCGGACGGAACCGCCGTCCCCGGAGCTGGTGGCCCGGGTCCGGGCCCAGTTCGCCGCACGCGGCCTGACCGTCACCTGACGCCGGCCACCGGACGGGCAGGGCCGGTCAGACGCCGGCCATCAGACGGGCGGGGCTGCTCAGCCCTGCTCGTCCTCGTCGGCTGACGGCTTGGGCCGACGGTGGTCCCTGATGTACGCCTCCACGTCGGACCGCAGCCACACCGAGCCGCCGATCAGCTTCTGAAACGGCGCGGGGAACTTGGGCAGCAGGATGAGCTGCCGAAACCGGGACCTGCTCACGCCCAGCATCTGCTGGATCTCAGCGGCTCCGACGAGCGGACCCGGAACTTCCTCCTCGCCCATGCCCCCGAAGGTATGCACAGTGGGTCCTACCCCTCAGGGCCTGCCTTACACGGCCCGGCCTACAAGGCACTATTTTGTAGGGCCTGCCCTAGTTGACAGGGGTGCCGCTCACGGTGTGGAATCGGTGACGCGGTGCCCCCGCCCTGGTGGAGCGGGGCTCAGCGGGGCGGGGTGCCGCGACGACCCCGACACCCCCGGGAGGCGGGATGTATGGACACCGCGCGGTGCCGTATCTGATCGAATCGGCGTGGCGCTGCCTGGACCAGCACCGCGACCGGCGGTGCGACAAGTGCACCGGCAGCGGCTTCTGCCCGGTGGTGGAGGCCGCCCGCACCCGGATCAGGGCGTGGCGCAGGTACCGCAGTGTGTTCGGTCGGCGATGAACGCGCCCCTGCCGAGGGCGGGTGACCTGCTCCTGCTGACCCGGGCGGCCAGCGTCCAGTTCCTCCGGCCGGTCCGGTTCCGGGTGATCCGGGTGCTCGACTGGCCCACCTACGACGGGTGGATCTGGCTCGACGGCTACCGGCTCGACGACCGGGACGAGGCGGTGTCCCGCCGGACGGTCTTCGTCCAGCCCGCCGGACTGGTCGTCACTGCGCGCACCGCCCCGACGCCGACGCAACGGTCCGGGCCGACGCCGCCGGGGGTGTCGACGCGGGCACGGGTGTCGCCGCCCGTCCGGGTCAGCTCGCCGCCGAGGTCGGGTAGCCGTACAGGTCGAGCAGCCGCCCCCGGGACGCCTGGAGCCGGTCCACGACCACGCTCATGAACCGGGTGGTGAGCTGCCGACCCAGGGCGTCGTCGGACTCCATCAGCCGGCGTACCCCCTCCGCGGTGAACTCCACGGTGGTGGTCCGCCGGACGGCGACCGCGCCGAACTGCCAGCGGTAGGGCGGGAACAGCCACGACCAGCCCAGCACCCCACCCGGCCCGATCGACTCGATGCCCACGTCCCCGCGCCCCGGCACCGGGAAGTCCAGCGCCACCTCCCCGCCCCTGACCAGCCAGAACCGCTCCGCCGGCTGGCCGGCGTAGAACAGCCGGTGACCGGGGTGCCAGACCACCGGCCGGGCGTACCCGGTCAACCGGGGCAACCACTGCGGCGGCAGGCCGGCGAGGAAGGGGTGCTCGGTGAGCATCTCCAGAGGGGTCATCGGGGTGCCCTTCGCCGTGATGTCGTCCCCTCCATGGCACCCCCGAAGACGCCGACGCGGCAGGGCCAATGGTCCCGTGACCTGCGGGAAGATCGCCTCTGCCCGACCGGCCGCCGCCGCGCGAGGGTGGAACGGGACGGCGTGCCCGGGACACGCCGCACGAGGCGGGGAGGTCACCGGTGACGACATCCGGTGCGGGAGCGGTGCTGGTGGACGACGACCTCGACCCGGGACGGGCCACCGGCGGCCTGACCACCGCCGAGGCGGCGGCGCGACTGCGTACCGACGGCCCGAACAGCGTCGCCGCGCCGACCCGGCGGCGGCTCCCCGGCCGGGTGCTGCGCCAGCTCACCGACCCGCTCGTCGCCCTGCTGCTCGCCGCCGCGACGGTCACCACCCTGCTCGGCGACTGGCCGGACACGGCGGTGATCGTGCTGGTGGTGGCGGTGAACACGATCATCGGGGTGGTGCAGGAGGTCCGCGCCGACCGGGCCATCGCCGCGCTGGACCAGCTCTCCGCCCCCACCGCCCGGGTGGTACGCGACGGCCGCGACGTGGTGTTGCCGGCCGCCGACCTGGTCCGCGACGACCTGGTCCGGGTGGAGGCCGGTGACGTCGTCCCGGCGGACCTGCGGCTGGTCGAGGCGAGCCGGTTCCAGGTGGACGAGTCGGCGCTGACCGGCGAGTCGGTGCCGGTGGCCCGCGACGACGACGAGGAGGTGCGGGCCGGGACGGTGGTGACCACCGGCCGGGCCACCGGCATGGTGCTGCGCACCGGGGCCGCGTCGGCGCTGGGCCGGATCAGCGCCCTGGTCGCCGGCACCCGACCGGCCCCGACGCCGTTGCAGCGCCGGCTGGCCGGTCTCGGCCGGATCCTCGCCCTGGCCGTGGTGGCCCTGTCCGGCCTGGTCTTCGCCATCGGGGTGGCCGGTGGCCGGCCGGTGGTGGAGATGGCCGTGACGGCGGTGAGCCTGGTGGTGGCGGCCGTCCCGGAGTCGTTGCCTGCGGTGGTGACCCTGGCGCTGGCGCTGGGCGCGCGCCGGATGGCCGGGGCCCGCGCCATCCCCCGCCGGCTGCACGCGGTGGAGACCCTCGGCTCGGTGACGGTCATCGCCTCCGACAAGACCGGCACCCTCACCGAAGGACGGATGGTGGTGCGGACGGCGGTCACCCCCGACGGCGTCCGGTACACCGTCGACGGCGTCGGGTACGCCCCGCACGGGCAGGTCAGTCGCGACGGCACGACGGTGACCGCGCCGCAGGAACTGCGCCGGCTGGCACGCGCCGGGCTGCTCTGCAACGACGCCACCGTGTCGCCACCACAGGACGACCAGCCCGACTGGACCCCGGTCGGCGATCCGCTGGAGGCCGCCCTGACCGCCTTCGCCGGCCGGTGCGGACTGGAGCCCGAGGCCACCCGCCGCGCCTGGCCCCGGATCGCCGAACGCCCCTTCGAGCAGGCCACCCGCCGGATGGTCACCGTGCACCGGGGCTGCGACGGGCGGCAGTTGGTGGTCTGCAAGGGCGCACCGGAGAACGTGCTGACCAGCACCCTGCTCGACGCCACCGCCGAGGAGATCGAGGCGCTGACCGCCGCCGCCCGCCAGTTGGCCGCCGAGGGGCTGCGGGTGCTCGCGGTGGCGTCCGCACCTGTCGACACGGTGCCCGACCTGGCCGCACCGGTCGGCCTGCGCCCGGTGGGGCTGGTCGGCGTCGGCGACCCGCTGCGGGCCGGCGCGGCCGGGATCGCCGCCGGTCTCGACACCGCCGGGGTACGACTGCTGCTGGTCACCGGCGACCACCCGGCCACCGCCGCCGCGATCGGTGGACAGCTCGGCCTGTGGCGGGCCGGTGACCCGGTGGTCCGGGGCGACACCGACGACGCCACCCAGGCGGAACCGCACGCCCGGGTGTTCGCCCGGACCCAGCCGGAGCAGAAGCTGGACATCATCGCCGGGCTCCAGGCCCGGGGGCACGTGGTCGCGATGACCGGGGACGGGGTGAACGACGCCCCGGCGCTGCGCCGCGCCGACATCGGGGTGGCGATGGGCGGCGGCACCGAGGTCGCCCGGCAGGCCGCCGACCTGGTGCTGGTCGACGACGACCTGGCCACCGTCGCCGTGGCGATCGGCGAGGGCCGGCGGATCTACGACAACATCCGCCGGTTCCTGCGCTACGCCCTCTCCGGCGGGGTGGCCGAGATCGTGGTGATGCTGCTGGGCCCGCTGTTCGGCCTGCCCGTACCGCTGCTGCCGGCACAGATCCTCTGGATCAACCTGCTCACCCACGGCCTGCCGGGGGTGGCGCTCGGCGCGGAACCCGCCGAACCGGGCACCCTGCGGCGGGCCCCCCGCTCGCCCCGCGAGTCGGTGCTCGGCGCAGGGCTGGGCCGCGACGTGCTGGTGACCGGGGCGCTGATCTCGACGGTGGTGCTGGCCGCCGGGGTGACCGCCGCCCACGCCGGGCTGCCCTGGCAGTCGGTGGTCTTCGTGGTGCTGGGCCTGGCCCAGCTCGGGGTGGCACTCGCCGTCCGGGCGCCCCGAACAGCCGGGGCGGGTCAGGCCAACCCGGGGCTGCTCGTCGCCGTGGCCGGGTCGGCGCTGCTCCAGGTCGGTGGCGTGCTGCTGCCACCGCTGCGGACGCTGCTCGGCACCGAACCCCTCGGCCCCACCGTCCTGCTGGCCTGCCTGGCGGTCAGCGTCCTGCCCGGCCTGGTGCTGCGGCTGGCCCACCGCCGCCCCGCCACCGCCACCGGCACCCCGATCCCGCCCGACCTTCGGCTGCCGGCCGGGGCCGTCGCCGACGCGGTGACCGACGTCCCGACGGCCGCCGTCACCGACCCCGGCCGGGACGCGGTCACCGACCCCAGCCGGGACGCGGTCACCGATCCGGCGGTCGACGGTACGGGCCGGGAACGTCCGGTGCGGGACCAAGGGCCCACCGGTCGGGCCGGACGCCCCTGACCGGGCGGGCCGCGCACGACCAGGCTGGAGACGGATGAAGGAGGACATGATGACGAACAGATCCGGCGCCCCCGTCGTGGTCGGTGTGGACGGTTCCCGCTCGGCGCTGGACGCGGTCCGGGTCGCCGCCCGGGAGGCCGCCGACCGGCACCGCCCGCTGCGGGTGGTGCACGCGTTCATCTGGCCGCTGTTCGGCATCCCGTTGGGCCCCGGGCCCGCTGGACCGCCCCAGGCGGGGCTGCGGCACGAGGCCGAACGGATCATCGCCGACGCCGTCACCGAAGCTCGCAAGGTCGCCCCCGACCTGGTCGTCACCGGCTGGTTGTCCGACGGCGCACCGACCCCGGTGCTGCTACGCGAGGCCCAGGACGCGGCGCTGCTGGTGCTCGGCACCCGGGGGCTTGGCGGTTTCGCCGGGCTGCTGATCGGCTCGACGGCGGTGCAGGTCTCCGCCCGCGCCGACTGCCCGGTGCTGGTGGTACGCGGTGAGGCCAGGGCGGACGGCCCGGTGCTGGTCGGGGTGGACGGCTCCGCGCTGTCCACCGAGGCGCTCGGGTTCGCCTTCGCCGCAGCGGCCCAGCGCGACACCGGGTTGCTGGCCGTACACGCCTGGCTGACCCCCGCGCCGCTCGGCCCGGGCGACGTGCTGCCGCTGGTCTATGACGTGGAGGCGCTCGCCGCCGAGGAGGAGCGGATGCTCGCCGAGGCGCTGGCCGGCTGGTCGGACCGCTATCCGGACGTCCCGGTGACCCGACGGCTGGTGCCCGGCGCGGCGGCCCGGGTGCTGGTCGAGGAGTCGGCGGCGGCCCAGCTCACCGTCGTCGGCGCGCACGGCCGCAGCGCGCTGGGCGGGATGCTGCTCGGCTCGGTCAGCCACGCGGTGCTGCACCACGCGCACAGCCCACTGGTGATCGTCCGCAACCACGCCGTCTGACCGCCGCAGGCGGCGGCACGCCCGGCCGGAGCAGGTGGCCGGCATCGCCGGTCCGCGACGGATGGGCGGCACCCCGGCCGGAGCAGATGGGGACCGCCCACCCGGCCGGAGCAGGTGGCGGCGGCACGCCCGGCCTGGTCAGCTGCCGGCGTTTGACGGGCCGGCACGTCGACAATGGGCGCAACCGACCCTGGGAGAGCTGATGAACCGACCGGTAGTGGTGGGCGTGGACGGCTCGCCGACCAGCCTGGCCGCCGCGGAGCAGGCCGCGCACGCGGCGGTGCTGCGTTCCGCGCCGCTGCACCTGGTGCACGGTTACCTGCACCCGCTCGGCTACGGCGTGCCGCTCAACCCGTACGACCTGGGGGTGCCGGCGCCGTCGGACGAGGCGCAGCAGATGTTGGAGCGGACCGCCGCCGAGCTGGCCGACCGGTGGTCGGGGCTGACGGTGCAGGTGCGTCAGGTCGCCGGTGGGGCGGGCGCGACACTGGTCGAGGAGTCCCGCCGCGCCGACCTGGTGGTGGTGGGCAGCCGGGGGCTGGGTGGTTTCGCCGGGCTGCTGCTCGGCTCGGTCGGCGCTCAGGTCGCCGCGCACGCGCACTGCCCGGTGCTGGTCGTCCGGCCGGAGACGTTGCCGATCGGCGTGGACGGGCCGGTGCTGGTGGGCGTGGACGGGTCGCCGGCCGCCGGGGTCGCCGCCGACCAGGCCGCCGCCGAGGCGGTCCGGCGGGGGGTGCCGCTGGTGCTGGTGCACGTCGGCCCCGCCCCGCAGGACCAGGAGGTGCCCGACGAGGTCGCCGAGTCCGAGGCGGCGTACCAGGCGCACGCGGTCCGGTTGCTCGCCGAAGCGTCCGCTGCGGTCCGCGCCGACCACCCGGACGTGGTGCTGCGGGAGCATCCGGTCCGGGCGGTCGGGGTGGCGCAGGGTCTGATCGAGGCCAGCGGCACGGCGTCGGTGCTGGCCGTCGGCACCCGGGGCCGGGGCGGTTTCACCGGTATGCTGCTGGGCTCGGTCAGCCAGGCGGTGGTACAGCATGCCCACTGCCCGGTGCTGGTGGCCCACCCGTACCGGTGAGCTCGCCCGGCCGGCCGCCGCAGGACCGCCGAGCCGGCGCGGGCCAGCCCGACAGCCGCTGCTGCGGGTCAGCCCTCCCGGCTGCCCAGGAGCTGGGCGAAGTCGGTGGTGAGGGCGAACGGGTCGGCCGGGCCGGTCGCCGGTGGCCGCCGGTCGACCTGGTCGGCCAGCTCCCGGCCGGCACGGTCGATGCGGGTCCGCAACGCCCCCTCGGCGGTGCCGCCGGACCAGTCCTCCGGGGCGGCGAAGACCGACGTCGGCAGCACCACCGCGCGCAGGTAGCCGAACATCGGCCGGACGGCGTGCTCCAGGGCCAGCGAGTGCCGGGCGGTGCCGCCGGTCGCGCCGATCAGCACCGGTCGGTCGACCAGCGCCTGGGCGTCCACCACGTCGAAGAAGGACTTGAACAGCCCGTTGTACGAGGCGTTGAAGATCGGCGTGACGGCCACGATGCCGTCGGCTCCGGTGACCGCGTCGAGGGCGGCCCGCAGCTCCGTCGACGGGAAGCCGGTGAGCAGGTTGTTCACCACGTCGTGGGCGTGGTCGCGCAGCTCCACCACCCGCAGCTCCACCTCGTCGCCGCGCCGGACCAGCTCGTCGCGGGCGGCGGCGGCGAGCTGGTCGGCGAGCAGCCGGGTCGACGACGGCTGGCTCAGCCCCGCCGACACCACGGCCAGGGTGCGGCGGGTCATCGGACCCCCTCCGCCCCGGCGGCAGCCAGGTCACCGGCGTCACCCGCACCGGCCGGGTCACCGGCGTCACCCGTCCCGGCCAGTGCGGCGTCGCGGGCGGCGACCAACGAGGCGTGGGTGGGCGCGACCGGCACGTGCGCCGGGCGCAGCGCGTCGAACTCCTTGCGCAGCACGGGTACGACCTCCTCGCCGAGCAGATCGAGCTGCTCCAGCACCGTCTTCAGGGGCAGCCCCGCGTGGTCGAGCAGGAACAGCTGCCGCTGGTAGTCGCCGACGTACTCCCGGAAGCCGAGGGTGCGGTCGATGACCTGCTGCGGGCTGCCCACGGTCAGCGGGGTCTGGCGGGTGAACTCCTCCAGCGACGGCCCGTGCCCGTAGACCGGCGCGTTGTCGAAGTACGGCCGGAACTCGCGCACGGCGTCCTGCGAGTTACGTCGCATGAACACCTGGCCGCCGAGCCCGACGATGGCCTGCTCGGGCGAGCCGTGGCCGTAGTGGGCGAAGCGCTGCCGGTAGAGGCCGACCATCCGCTGGGTGTGCTCCTTGGGCCAGAAGATGTGGTTGGCGAAGAAACCGTCACCGTAGTAGGCGGCCTGCTCGGCGATCTCGGGGCTGCGGATCGAGCCGTGCCAGACGAACGGCGGGACGTCGTCGAGCGGGCGCGGGGTCGAGGTGAACGACTGCAACGGGGTGCGGAACTTGCCCTGCCAGTCGACGACGTCCTCGCGCCACAGCCGGTGCAGCAGCTCGTAGTTCTCGACGGCGAGCCGGATGCCGTTGCGGATGTCCTGCCCGAACCACGGGTAGACCGGCCCGGTGTTGCCGCGCCCCATCATCAGGTCCACCCGGCCGTCGGCCAGGTGCTGGAGCATGGCGTAGTCCTCGGCGATCTTCACCGGGTCGTTGGTGGTGATCAGCGTGGTCGCGGTGGACAGCAGCAGCCGCTCGGTGCGGGCGGCGATGTGCCCCAGCATGGTGGTGGGCGAGGAAGGGACGAACGGGCGGTTGTGGTGCTCGCCGGTGGCGAAGACGTCGAGACCGACCTCTTCGGCCTTGAGGGCGATGGTCACCATCGCCTTGATCCGCTCGTGCTCGGTCGGCTCCCGTCCGGTGGTCGGGTCGACCGTGACGTCGCCGACGGTGAAGACTCCGAACTGCATGACCAGCTCCTCGCGTCTGAGATACCGGGCCGTTCGTGGTACCCGGACGTCGCGCACAACCTATTTGACGCGTCAACTATTCCGGCGTCGGCCACTCCCGGGGTGGCACCGGTCACCCCGCCGACGACGGTCCCGCCGGCTCCTCCCCCTGCCTCGGGGTACCCGGATCGCCCTGGTCCGACGCGTCCGACGACGGGTCGCCGGGGGCACTGGCGGCCGACGGCGCCCGATCGGCCGGTCGGACGTCCGACGGCGAACCGTCGGGCGGGCCGGCGGTCGTGGACTGGCCGGCGGTCCAGGACTGGCCGGCAGTCGAGGGCTGGCCGGCAGTCGAGGGCTGGCCGGTGGTCGAGGGCTGGCCGGCATGCGGGTGGGCGGGATGTGGCGCGGGGTGGGGCGGGCCGGCGGGTGGGGCGTACCCGGTCGAGCCGGTCGGGGGCCACGACGGCGGCGGCCCTGGTGGCGGCGGGCGGCGGCGGCCGAGCTGCACCGCCACCACGACGACGACCGCCAGCACCATCATCAGCACCAGCGGGACGGCCACGCAGGCCAGCCTGCCGACCAGCACTCCGGCGTCGTTTGCGTCCATCCGAACCACCTCCGGTCACGATTGCGCGCGAATGCTAGCGAACTTCGCCGGAGACGGACGCCCCGTCGGTCCCCGGCCCACCGTCGGCGGTCGGCCCACCGTCGGCGGTCGGCATGGTGGTCCGGGTCAGCCGCGCCGGCGGGGCACGTGCCGGCGGTAGGCGCTGACCGTCGGGTCGCCGGTGATCCAGAAACGCCACGGCACGTCGTGGGCGGCGGCCACCCCGACCCGGGGACCGGCGGTGACCTCGGCGCGGGCGACCGGGCAGGTCGGCGGGCTCAGCAGCAGGGGACCGCTCCCGTCGAGCACGCAGGTGCCGTTGGCAGACGCGGTGACGTCGAGCGCGACGGCCAGCCGGGCCGGCCCCCGGGCCAGGTCCCGGTCGGCGACGTCCCCCCGGCGGGTGCGGGCCGCGGGTAGCCCGTCGACCACCTCCCCGGCCCGCAGTAGTACGGCCGCCGCCTCACCGTCGCGACCGCAGACGATGTTGAGACACCAGTGCATGCCGAACACGAAGTACGTGTAGGCGTGCCCGGCCGGCCCGAACATCACCCTGGTCCGGGGGGTGGGTCCCCGGTGGGCGTGCGACGCCGGGTCCTCGCCGGTGCCGGCGTACGCCTCGACCTCGGTCAGCCTGATCCGGACGCCACCGGCGGCGAGTTCCCAGCCGAGCAGCGTGCGCGCCGTCTCGGCCACCTCGGCGGCGGGGGCGTGCAGCCACGGGTAGTTCACCGCTCCAGGTAACGGCACCTGCGGAAGATCGGCAAACCGAGGACCGTATTCCCGTCGGCATCCGGGGCAGGCAGACGTCGTCAGCCGGCCGGTCGTCACGGTGGGCAGCCCGACGGATTGCTTAAACATTGTGTTGACAACGGATCGTTGTCAACATGGAATGGGTGCCATGACCGACACCTTCAGCGCACCTGACGCGGCCCGCGCCCGAGCCGAGCGGACCTACGCCGCGCTGCACCGGATCAGCACCCGGCACGCCGACACCGACGCACGACGACGCCGGCACACCAACCCGTACCTGGCCGACCCATGGGAGGCCGTCTCGGTGGTCACCGCGCTTGCCGCCGGCGGGGCGACCCGGGAGGCCGACGAGGAGCCCGTCGACGACGCGGACCTCACCGCCGCGCTGACCCTGTTGCCACACCTGCGCGCCGAACTCGACGCGCTGGAGGTGGGCCTGCTGACGATGGCCCGGGCCCGCGGACTGACCTGGCAGGCGATCGCGTTCGGGCTCGGACTGGGCAGCGCACAGGCGGCCAAGCAACGCCACGAACGCCTGGCCGCCCGCACCGCCTGACCCGCTGGAACCGCCTGATCGTCTGCGGCCCCACCACCCCCAGGCTCGCCGATCGATACTGAGAGTAGTGAAGGCGCAACCACCCACTACCCTGCTGTCGCCCCTTTGCTCTGCTGACCTCGACGCGACAGACACTTAGCGTCACAGCCTCCCGCGCCGAACCGTCAGCCAGCTCCAACAATTCACCTGGTCAGCGGCGTGGCGCGGAATGGGCAGCAGAGCAAAGGGCGAGAAGGTGTCATGGTGTTCGCCGGAGAAAAGTCGCTCTCCGTAGCGGGAGTTGCCCGCTCACGCACCGCAACCGACAGCGCGACGAAGACGGCACGGCACGACGGCCACAGCCGCCACGACGACGGCGAGCCCAGCGACGACGGCGAGCCCAGCGACGACGGCGAGCCAGCGTCGCGGGCAGCCCGCCCGCGACGACCGGCCGCAACTATGGCCCGGGCGGTACGTCGACCGGCCCGGGTGGAACGCGCTGGACCTGGGCGGCGGCCAGCCGGCCCAGGTCCGGTCGTCCGCCTTCCGAGTTGCGGGGCGCGGACGACCGGCACGCGTCAGATCAGCGGGGTACGACCCGCTCGGCGGCCCACTCCCGCCAGCCGGTGAGCTGGTCGGACGCGGCGGCGAGCTGGTCGGCGACCGGGCCGGGGCCGGTCGAGCCGGGGGTGATCCGGGCGGCCAGCGCCGAACGGACCGACAGCACGTCACGCACCGACGGGTCGAGGTGCTCGCTGACCGCCGCCAGGTCGGCGTCGGAGACCTCGTCGAGGGCACAGTCGCGGGCCGCGCAGAGCGCCACCAGTTTGCCGGTGATCTCGTGCGCGTCGCGGAACGGCACGTTGCGCCGGACCAGCCAGTCGGCGACCTCGGTGGCGAGCGAGAAGCCCACCGGCGCGGCGGCGACCAGGCGGTCCACCCGGACGGTCATCGTGGAGATCATCCCGGCCAGCGCCGGGAGCAGCAGCTCCAGGGTGTCGACCGCGTCGAACGCGGGCTCCTTGTCCTCCTGCATGTCCCGGTCGTAGGCCAACGGCAGGCCCTTGAGCATCGTGAGCACGCTCATCAGACCGCCGACCAGCCGACCGGACTTGCCCCGGGCCAGCTCGGCGATGTCAGCGTTCTTCTTCTGCGGCATGATCGACGACCCGGTGGCGAACGCGTCGTCCAGCTCGACCCAACCGAACTCGTGCGACGTCCAGAGCACCACCTCCTCGCCGAGGCGGGACAGGTGCACCCCGACGAGCGCGGTGACGAAGAGGAACTCGGCGACGAAATCCCGGTCGGCGACCGCGTCCATGGAGTTGGCGAAGGATGTCCGGAAACCCAACTCCTTGGAGACGGCCACCGGGTCCAGGGGCAGGCCCGAGCCGGCCAGCGCGCCCGCGCCGAGCGGGCTGATCGCCGTACGGTGGTCCCAGTCGCGCAGCCGCTCCAGGTCCCGCAGCAGCGGCTGGACGTGGGCCAGCAGCCAGTGCCCGAAGGTGACCGGCTGGGCGTGCTGGAGGTGGGTCATCCCCGGCGCGGCCGTGTCGACGTGCCGTTCCGCCTGCTCCACCAGAGCCTCGGCCAGCTCCACCAGCCGGGCGGCCACCCCCCGGGCGTGGTCGCGCAGATAGAGCCGAAGGTCGGTGGCGACCTGGTCGTTGCGGGACCGGCCGGCGCGCAGCTTGCCGCCGAGGCTGCCGAGCCGCTCCAGCAGGCCCCGCTCCAGCGCGGTGTGCACGTCCTCGTCGTCGATCGTCGGACGGAACTGCCCGGACGCGCAGGCCGCCTCCAGGTCGTCCAACGCCGCCAGGATCCGCCCCAGCTCGTCGGGGTCGAGCAACCCCGCGCCCGCCAGCACCCGGGCGTGCGCGCGGGAACCCGCGATGTCGTACGGGGCGAGACGCCAGTCGAACTGGACGCTCACCGACAGCCGCGCCAGGGCCTCGGCGGGGCCACCGGCGAACCGGCCACCCCACAGGCTCGTCCGGTTCGTCGCGGCGCTGTTCTCGGTCAGGCTCTTGTCGTCCACGCCGCTCATTCTGGCAGTGCTCACCTTTCGCTCACCGACTGCGGGGTTCACTCCCGGCGCCGGCTCGTCCGTCGTACGCAAACCCGTGACCGACCCGGTCACGGGGTGTTTCCTTCCCCGGCCTCGTCGCGGCGGGCCCACCCGGCGAGCTTGTCGCCGAGCGCGGCCCCACCGTCGGCCTCGCGGGCCACCACCAGGATGGTGTCGTCACCGGCGATGGTGCCGACGACCTCGGTCAGACCCGCCCGGTCCACGGCGCTGGCCAGGTAGTGCGCCGCACCCGGCGGGGTACGCAGCACGGCGATGTTGCCGCTGGAGTCGACCCCGTTGAGCAGCTCGCGCAGCAGCCGGATCAGCCGGGCGGGGGCC
Source organism: Micromonospora sp. RL09-050-HVF-A (assembly GCF_019374995.1). Lineage (NCBI taxonomy): Bacteria > Bacillati > Actinomycetota > Actinomycetes > Micromonosporales > Micromonosporaceae > Micromonospora > Micromonospora sp. RL09-050-HVF-A. The sequence continues at coordinate 7,147,418 of NZ_JAGKQP010000002.1, read as the reverse complement.
GCCTCGGCGTCGCGCAGCGGCCGGTGGCCGTCCTCGGGGATCAGGTAGCCGGCCCGCCCGTCCCCGCCCCGGGCCTTCACCGCGCCCAACTCCTCCAGATCCCGGGAGAGGGTGGCCTGGGTGACCTGCACCCCGTCGGCGGCGAGCAGGTCGGCCAGCTCGGTCTGGGAACGGATCGCCCTGGCCCGGATCAACTCGACGATGCGGGCGTGCCGGGCGGCGCGGGTCGGGGCGGTCATGATGAGGATGCCTCCAGGAGAAAGGTCAGCAGCGCCTTCTGGGCGTGCAGCCGATTCTCCGCCTGGTCGAAGACCACGCTGTGCGGGCCGTCGAGCACCTCGCTGGTGATCTCCTCGTCCCGGTGGGCGGGCAGGCAGTGCAGCACCTTCACGTCCGGCCCGGCGTGACCGAGCAGCGCGGCGTTGACCTGGTAGGGCAGGAACGGGGTGATCCGGTCCAGCCCGTCGTCCTCCTGGCCCATCGAGGTCCAGGTGTCGGTGGCGACCACGTCGGCGTCCCGGACCGCCTCGACCGGGTCGATAAGTGCCCGTACCGACCCGTCGGTGCCCTTGGCGATCTTCCCGGCCCGGTCCAGCACCCCCGGATCGGGTTGGAACCCGGCCGGCCGGCGACCCGTACGTGCATCCCGGCGGTAGCCCCGGCCAGCAGGTACGAGTGCGACAGGTTGTTCGCCGCGTCCCCCACGTACGCCAGGGTCCGCCCGGCGGTGCCGCCGCAGTGCTCGCGGACGGTGAGCAGGTCGGCGAGGAGCTGGCACGGGTGGTAGCCGTCGGTGAGCGCGTTGATCACCGGCACGCCAGCGTGCGAGGCGACCTCGGCGATCCGGTCGTCGCCGTGGGTACGCAGCACGATCGCGGCGACGTAGCGGGACAGCACCCGGCCGGCGTCGGCGAGTGTCTCGCCCCGACCGAAGTGGGTGACCTGGGTGTCCACCACGAGCGGGTGACCGCCGAGTTCGGCGATGCCGGCGTCGAAGGAGATCCGGGTCCGCAGGCTCTGCTTGTCGAACAGCACCGCCACCGAACGCGGCCCGGCCAGCGGGGTGAACCCGAACCGGTCGGCCTTCATCCGGGCGGCCAGGTCGAGCACGGCCGACTGTTCGGCCGGGGTGAGGTCGTCGTCGGCCAGCAGGTGCCGGATCATGTGCGGGTCTCCGTCGGGGTCGGGGTGGGGATGGACGGCGGCGCGGTGCGGGTCTGCGCAGCCGGCGTGCCGTGGGTGGCCGGCGTGCTGTCAGCGGCCGGAAGGTCGACGGCCGTGTCGAGGGCGGCGGGGAGGGCGGCCAGGAACGCGTCGACCTGCTCGCCGGTGAGGATCAGCGGCGGGGCGAGCCGGATCACCCCCGGCTGGACCGGGTTGACCAGGAACCCCGCCGTGCGCAGCGCGCCGGCCACCGGGCCGGCGACCGGTGCGGCGAGCACGATGCCGAGCAGCAGACCGGCTCCGCGTACCTCGGCGACGAGCGGGTGGCCCAGCGCCTCGACGCCCCGACGCAGCCGTTCACCGGTGCGCTTGACGTGGTCGAGCAGGCCCTCGCCGGCGATGGTGGAGACCACCGCGAGGGCGGCGGCGCAGCTGACCGGGTTGCCGCCGAAGGTGGTGCCGTGCGAACCGGCCCGGAGCAGCTCGGCGGCCCGACCGAAGGCCAGGCACGCGCCGATGGGCAACCCGCCGCCCAGCCCCTTGGCCAGGGTGATGACGTCCGGCTCCACCCCGTCGGCCTGGTGGGCGAACCAGTGACCGGTGCGCCCGATGCCGGTCTGCACCTCGTCGAGCACCAGCAGGGCCCCGTGCCGGGCGGTGATCCGCCGCGCCTCGGCCAGGTAGCCGGGCGGCGGGACGACCACCCCGTTCTCGCCCTGGACCGGCTCCAGGATCACCATCGCGGTGGCGTCGGTGACGGCCGCCGCCAGCGCCGCCACGTCGCCGTACGGGACGTGGTCGACGTCGCCGGGCAGCGGGCGGAACGGGTCGGCCTTCGCCGGTTGGCCGGTCAACGCCAGCGCCCCCATGGTGCGGCCGTGGAAACCGCCGACGGTGGCCACGACGTGCGACCGGCCGGTGAGCCGGGACAGCTTGAACGCGGCCTCGTTGACCTCGGCGCCGGAGTTGGCGAAGAACACCCGACCGGGCCGGCCGGCCAACGCCAGCAGCAACTCCGCGAGGGCCACCGGGGGTTCCGCGACGAACAGGTTGGAGACGTGGCCGAGGGTGGCGATCTGTTTGGAGACGGCGGCCACCACGGCGGGGTGGGCGTGCCCGAGCGCGTTGACCGCGATACCGCCGAGCAGGTCGACGTACTCCCGGCCGGCCTCGTCGACGACGACCGCGCCGGAGCCGGAGACCAGCGCCAGCGGCGGGGTGCCGTAGTTGTCCATCATGGACTCGCCCCAGCGTTGCACCAGCGTGCTCATGCGCCGACCGTGCCTTCCTCATGGGTGGACCCGGACGGGGTGTCGACGACCATCGTGCCGAACCCCTCCGAGGTGAAGACCTCCAGCAGGGTGGAGTGCGCGACCCGACCGTCGACGACGTGCGCGGCGGGCACTCCCCCGCGCACCGCCCGCAGGCAGGCCTCCATTTTGGGCACCATCCCCGATTCCAGGGACGGCAACAGCGCCGCCAACGCCTCGGCGTCGATCTCGCTGACCAGGCTGGTGGTGTCCGGCCAGTCGGCGTACAAACCGGCGACGTCGGTGAGGACGACCAGCTTGCGGGCGTGCAGGGCGATCGCCAACGCGGCGGCGGCGGTGTCGGCGTTGAGGTTGTGCAGCACGCCGTCGGCGTCCGGGGCGACGGTGGAGATGACCGGGATCCGACCGGCCGCGATCAGGTCGGTCACCGCCGACCCGTCCACCGACTCCACGTCACCGACCTGACCGACGTCGACCGCCTCACCGTCGACCCAGGCGGGCCGCCGCACGGCGGTGAACAGGCCGGCGTCCTCCCCGGACAGGCCGACGGCGAACGGACCGTGCGCGTTGATCAGGCCGACCAGTTCCCGGCCGACCTGGCCGACCAGCACCATCCGGACGACGTCCATCGCCTCGGGGGTGGTGACCCGCAGGCCACCCTTGAACTCGCTGGCGATGCCGAGCCGCCCCAGCATCGCCGAGATCTGCGGCCCGCCGCCGTGCACCACGACCGGCTTGAGCCCGGCATAGCGCAGGAAGACCATGTCGGCGGCGAAGGCCCGTTGCAGGGCCGGGTCGACCATCGCGTTGCCGCCGTACTTGACCACCACGGTGGCCCCGGAGAACCGGGCCAGCCAGGGCAGCGCCTCGATCAGCGTCTCGGCCTTCACCTGGGCCCGGGTGAGATCCGCGGACAGGCTCATGTCGAGTACGCCGAGTTCTCGTGCACGTACGCGTGCGACAGGTCGTTGGTCCAGATCGTCGCCGCCGCCGCACCCGCGTGCAGGTCGATGCGGATGGTGACGTCCCGCCCGGTCAGGTCGACCTTGGACCGGTCCTCGGCGGCGGCACCGCCACGGCACACCCAGATCCCGTTGACCGCCACGTCCACCGCGTCCGGGTCGAACGCGGCGGCGGTGGTGCCGACCGCCGCGAGAATCCGACCCCAGTTCGGGTCGTTGCCGAACAGCGCGGTCTTGACCAGGTTGTTGCGGGCCACCGACCGGCCCACCTCGACCGCGTCGTCCTCGTCGGCGGCACCGACCACCTCGATGGCGACCTGCTTGGTCGCCCCCTCGGCGTCGGCGACCAACTGCTGGGCCAGGTCGTGGCAGGCGGCGGTGACGGCGGCGGTCAGCTCGGCCTCGTCGGGCTCCACCCCGGACGCCCCGCTGGACAGCAGCAGCACCGTGTCGTTGGTGGACATGCACCCGTCGGAGTCGACCCGGTCGAAGGTGACCCGGGTGGCGGCCCGCAACGCGGCGTCCAGCAGCTCCGGCCCGGCCACCGCGTCGGTGGTCAGCACGCACAGCATGGTGGCCATGCCGGGGGCGAGCATCCCGGCGCCCTTGGCCATCCCGCCCACCGTCCAGCCGGCCCCCCGCACGACGGTGGTCTTCGGCCGGGTGTCCGTCGTCATGATCGCCTCGGCGGCGGCCGGGCCGCCGTCGCGGGCCAGCGCCCGGATCGCGGCACGCACCCCGGGCAGCAGCCGGTCCATCGGCAGCCGCTCACCGATCAGGCCGGTCGAGCAGACCGCCACGTCACCGGCACCGAGCCGCAGCCGAGGGCTGGACGCGGTGAGCGCGGCGGCGGTGTGCTCGGCCGTGGCGTGGGTGTCCTGGAAGCCCGCCGGACCGGTGCAGGCGTTCGCCCCGCCGGAGTTGAGCACCACGGCGCGGACCACACCGCCCCGGACGACCTGCTGGGTCCACCGCACCGGCGCGGCCCTGACCCGGTTGGTGGTGAAGACGCCGGCGACGCCGGCGTCCGGGCCGTCGTTGACGACCAGGGCCACGTCGGTGGCCCCGCCGCTCTTCAACCCGGCCGCGACTCCGGCCGCACGAAACCCCCGAGGGGCGGTGACACTCACGGTGCAGGCCTTTCGTTCGCGACTGCGGGGCTCCGCTGCGCTGCGCTCCTCGCGCTCACGGTGCAGGCCTTTCGTTCGCGACTGCGGGGCTCCGCTGCGCTGCGCTCCTCGCGCTCACGGTGCAGGCCTTTCGTTCGCGACTGCGGGGCTCCGCTGCGCTGCGCTCCTCGCGCTCACGGTGCAACTCCAAAGAGGGGCAGGCCGGTGGTTTCGGGCAGGCCGAGCATCAGGTTGGCGTTCTGCACCGCCTGACCGGCGGCGCCCTTGCCGAGGTTGTCGATGGCGCTGACCACGATCACCCGACCGGAGTCGACGTCGACGGTGGCCTGGAGGTGGCAGGAGTTCGCCCCGGCGGTGGCGGCGGTGTGCGGCCACGCCCCCTCGGGCAGCAGGTGCACGAACGGCGCGTCGGCGTACGCCTCGGCCAGCACCGCGCGCGGGTCGGCGTCGCCGGTGGGCACGGCGGTGACGGTGGCGAGGATGCCGCGCGGCATCGGGGCCAGCACCGGGGTCAGCGACAGCCCGGTCGCGCCGGTGGCCTGTTTGATCTCCGGGACGTGCTGGTGGGCACCCACCTTGTAGGGCGACAGGTCCCCCATCACCTCGCTGCCGAGCAGGTGTGTCTTGGCGGCCCGCCCGGCCCCGGAGGTGCCGGAGGCGGCGACCACGACCACGTCGGCCGGCGAGACCGCACCGGCGGCGACCAGCGGCGCGAGGGCCAGGGTGATGGCCACGGCGTAGCAGCCGGTGTTGGCGACCCGGGTCGCCCCGGCGATCGCGGCCCGCTGGCCGGGCAGCTCCGGCAGGCCGTACGTCCACGCCCCGGCGTGCGGGCCGCCGTAGTAGCGGGACCAGGCGTCGGCGTCGCGCAGCCGGTGGTCGGCACCGAGGTCGACCACCCGCACCGACTCGGGCAGTTCGGCGGCGAGCGCCGCTGACTCGCCGTGCGGCAGGGCCAGGAAGACCAGGTCCGCGTCGGCCAGCGTGGCCGCATCGGTCGCCGCGAACACCAGGTCCAACCCCACGAGCTGCGGGTGTACGGCGGTGACCGGCGCTCCGGCCTGGCGGTGGGCGGTGGCGGTGACCAGGTCGAACTCGGGATGACCGGCGATCAGGCGCAGCAGCTCGCCCCCGGCGTAACCACTCGCCCCGGCGACCGCAACTCGGATACCCATTCCTACCTCCGCATGACTATGCAGAGAAGGCTAGTCCGCGCCTGCGCCGGATGCAAGTTAATACACCTGTCCGCATGTAAATGATAAGCCTGACCACCGGTCACGCCCCGACCACCCTGGGCGAACCCGCTGCCCTGGCTACGTCGACCGACCCAGAGGTGGCCGGGTCCCGGCTTGCCGGCCCGGGACCCGACCACCGGCTCAGTTCGCCCGCTCGGCCAACCCGTGCTGCCGCTGGTAGGTCCGCAGCGCCACGTCCCAGGCCTCGGTGTACTCCGACGGGCCCAGGTTGAGGTCGTGGTGTCCCCGGACCGCCTCCCGCAGCAGGGCCACCAGCTCCGGCACCGTTCCCCGACGCTCGTCGACATAACGGCGGAAGACGTCGGCGAACTGCTCCCCGGTCAACCGGGCCGCGTGCGCGGTCACCGGATCGGCCTCCAACGCCTGGAGCACCGCACACCACCGGCGGGTCAGGTCGTCGACGTGCCGGGCCCGGATCTTCTGCAACTCGTGGTCACACTCCAGCCGGATCCGCTCCTCCCAGTACGGCCGCAGCCGGTCACGCACCCGCTCGTCGGGGCTGACCCGCACGTGGGCGGTGAACTGCGGCAGCGACTCGTTCGCCGGCCACCGCTGCCCGGCGAGCCGTTCGTTGAGCACCCGCTCCAGCTCGTGGGAGCGGTGCGGCTCGAACTCCCGGGACACGTCCACGATCCGCTCCCGGACGATCCCACCGGCCCAGTCGAGATACCGCTCGGCACGGAACTTCAACTCGTCGAACGTCATCCGCCGGCCGGTCCACAGATACACGGGGTGCACCCGGAAATCGAACGCGTCCCCCTTCGCCGGCACCAGCAGCGGATGCGGGACGTCCTGGCGGAACGACACCGTGACGGGCGGCGGCGGTGGCAGCGGCGGCACCGGCTCCAGCGGAGCCGGCGAGCCGAACAGGCCCTGCCACCAGTGGCGGCGCTGCGGCATCGGAAGTTGGCTGCCCATGGCGGTGCTGGGGTGCGGGTTCATCGGTGATCCTCGTCGGTGAGTCGGCGTACGGCGGCGAGCAGGGAGTTGTGGGGCATCAGGGGTCCCCAGACGTGGCTCAGCTGGTGGTCCAGCCGGTGCCGCAGGGGTGCCCGGCCCGCCACCACCAGAGCGAGCAGTTCCAGGCAGTGGGCGGCGACCTCGGGGTGCCCGTCGGCCCGGTTGAGCCAGAAACCGAGCGTGCGCCACGCGCGGTAGGCGGTCGTGGGAAGGCTGAGCGCGTTCGCCCAGCAGTCGGCCAGGTCGGTCGTCGACACGGTGCCGACCCGCGCCAGATCGAGCAGCTCCGGCCAGTGCTCCCGAGGGGCGGGCGCCCACCGGTCGGCGAGCACCCGCAACGCCCGTCCGGCGTGCAGCCACACCTCCGGGTCCGGCGACCGCGTCCACTGCGCGAGGGCCGGCAACACGGTCGCCTGGTGACCGGCCGTGTGCACCTCGACCAGGCCCCGCACCACCGAGTGGTGCCAGCGTTGCATCCGCGCCCCGGCGATCTGGCGCAGATGCAGCAGGGCGGTGTCGGGCCAGAGCCGGGCGAGCCCCAACGCGTAGGCGCGGGCAACCGTGTCCCGCAGGTGGGCCGGCCCTACGGACGCCCACCGGTCCAGTTCCGTGCGTACGCGCTGGCGTAGCTCCGGTTGCATGGCCATGGCGACCAACGCGATGGCGGCGGCCTGCCGGACGCCGGCCCGGCGTTCCCGGGCCAACTGGTCCACGGTCTCCAGGGCGACCCGCACCCCGTGCCGGGCGGACCAGCCCACCGCTCCCGCAGCGGCCTCCCGGACCCCGGGCGACCCCGTGCGCACCAGGGTGGCGAGCCAACCGAGCAGATGCTCCGGCAGCCACCAGTCCGACCAGGCGACCTCCAGGAGGCTGGTCCGCAACTGGTCGTTGCCGGGCGAGAACTCGATCCGCCGCCCACCGCTGAGCCGGTCGTCGTCGACCAGGACGACGGCCTGCCGCAGCACCGGTCCGAGCAGCAGGTCGACCACCCCACCGAGGAACCCCACCGGTGGCGTGGTCGCGCCGTCGGTGTCCGGTGCCGGCCCCGTGAGCAACCGTCCGGCCGCCGCCTGGACCTCCACCACCGACTGTCCCGCCAGCACCGCGCAGGACAGCCGGAACGCCCGTCGCTGGTCGACGTCCCACCGGGACGACCCGTCGACACCGTCTTCCTCGGCGCAGAGCACCCGTCGGGCACGCTCGCGCAACTGCCGGGGCAGCAGTCGCTCCAGCCGTTCGGTGAGGTCGCCGCCGCGCGGCGGCGCCTGGGCGATCAGCTCCGCCAGCCGGACGACCTCACCGGCGCGCGGACCGCCGGCCAGGTGGGCGGCGAGCAGCGGATGCGGGACGCACTCCTCCTCGACGTACGCGTCGACGCAGTCACCGGTGCAGTGGTCGGCGCACCAGCCGACGCACTGCCCACGCAGCAGCCGGCGCAGTTGCGCCCGGAACACCTCCACCGAGGCCGCCGGGCGGTGGGGCACCAGCTGCCCGGTGAACTCCTGCTCCCGGTGCGCGAAGTCCCCGACCAGCACCAGGCTGCTCCCGAGGGTCTCCAACCTCGCCGCGAGTCCCACCAGGGTCAGGCCGTCCAACTCCCGGACCGCCTCGTCGCCGAGCGCCAGGGTGTAGCCGTGGCCGGGCCGAACGGGTGCGTCGGCGCCCAACAGGTCCGACAGGTGTTCCGCGTCGAGCACGCCGACCCGGTCGTAGCCGTAGCGGCGGGCCGAGGCCAGGCAGCCGGCGGTGTGTCGCCCCGTTCCGTCGGGGCCGGTCAGACAGACCAGGTGGCGCAGTTTGAGCTGCCGGTCCAGCCGCTGGTCGCTCGGCGCGGGGGCGTAGCCGTCGGCCAACTGCCGCACCCAGGTGCCGCTGAGCGTCTCCGACCAGGTCCGGCCGCCCGCCCCCACGGTCGCCGTGGTGATGTTCACGGTGCCGATCGCGGTAGCCCCCGGACCGGTCGCGTTCTGGCCGCGGACCCGTACGTCACCGACCCCGATGCTCGACGGGGCACCGAGCAGTGCGGTGAGCCGGGCGAGGACGGCAGCCGGGTCCGGTGCCTCCTCCGGTTCGTCCTGCGGTTCGTCCTCGGCGGCCGACCCCGGCGGGGGCGCATCCGTCGGCGCGGGCCGCCCGGCCACGGTCTCGCCCGACCCCCGTTCGTCGGAGCGGGCGGAGTCCGGCGCGGCGTCGACCGGTGCGGGGGCTCCGACGTCGTCCGGGGCCGGCGGGTCCCACGAATCCGCCGTCCCGTTCATCGGCCGCCGCCATCGCCGCCGAAGACGGCGTCGCGGCCGACCGATCCGATGGCCGTCGCGTTCGGGCCGATCGCGTTCTGCCCCTGCACCCAGATGTCGCCGGTGCGGATGCCCGACCCGGCCGCGCCGGCCCCGGTATCCTTCCCGGCCGTGCCGGCCCCGGTGTCCGGCCGGGGAGGTGGCGGTCCCCCGGTGGGCGACGACGGCTCCTGCGGCGGTGGCCACGACGACATGTCCTCGTCGACCACGTAGAGCCAGGCGGGCTCCCGGAACTCCTTCGCCGGGTGCTCGACCTCGATCCGGCGAAACCGTTCCGGCCGCATCTCCTCCGGATACTCGCAGACCACGTCGCGGTACATCTCCGTCGAGACGACCAGCGCGACCCCCGCGTCGGGGAACGCGGCGAGCGCCTGCCGCACCGGGGTGGCGTCGCAGAGCCGGCAGACGTGCACGACCGCGTGGCCGGGGAAACCGTTGGCCCCGTCCAGGTGCACCAGACCCTGGTGTACGGCCACCCGCAACCGGATCTGCGCGGGAGCGGTCCGGCTGCTGTTGAACGCCCGCAGTCGCCGGTTGAGTTCCGGTACGAACCGGCCGATGACCCGGGACTCCGGGACGTCGCGGGGCAGGATCGCCAGCTCGCCGTCACCGGCCTGCTGGGTGGTCCAGGCGACCCGGTCCAGGCCCACCTCGGTCGCCGCCGCGTGCAGCAGGGTGTGGAAGTTCTCCTGTGCCTCGTACTGCTGAAGATTGCTGCGTCGGCTGTACCGCTCCATGTCCACGGAAACCAGCAGACGCCGTTCGGGATGTCGCATCCGGCACACCCTTCGTCGCCGGCCCGCTCGGCGAGCGGGCACCACCGGGCACATCGAACCCGGCCCGATGCCCGCAGACCCCTCAGAAGTACGGCATCGGCGGGACTGTCGGCATCCGGTCATCCCACCGTGGACAGATGTCGTGGTAGCCGGTATCCGGTCTGCTGCCAGCATGTGGACGAACCTGACCGAACTGCTCCTGGCGCTCGGGGTGTCCCCCGCCGCGATCCTCGCCCTGCTGGTCGTCGAGGCCCTCGCGGTCCGCAGCGGGGCGGTGCGACGCGTGTCCACACGGATACGCTTCGACACTTCTCGTCTGCTGAGGAAGGTGCTGATGCTGATGCGGCTACCACACGACCGGCCCGACGGCGACTGGCCGTACGGGACCTTCCTGCAACGGCTCGACGACCCGGTGCGGACCGCGTTGCTGGCGTCCGGAGTCCGGCGTCAGGTGCCGGCCGGGCAGATCCTCATCCACGAGGGTCACCGGGAGGCGCACCTGGTGCTACTGGAGGACGGCCTGACAAAGGTCACGGCGTCCCTGCCCGACGGGCGGACCGCCCTGCTGGCACTGCGGGTCGGCGGCGACCTGGTGGGCGAGATGTCGGCCCTTAACGACCGCCCCCGATCGGCGACCGTGACCACCTGCGGGCCCACCAGCTACAGCGTCATCCAGCCCGAGCAGTTCAAGACCTTCCTGCGGGGCCACCCCAACGCCGCCCTGGAACTGGCCGCCATGGTCTCCGACCGGCTGCGCTGGTCCAACCGCCGCCGGATCGACTTCTCCTCGTACTCGGTGAAGATCCGGGTGGCCCGGGTGGTGGCGGACCTGTGCCGCTCACACGGTCGACAGGACCGCGACGCGGTGGTCATCGACGTCCGGCTGACCCAACCGGAACTCGCCACCATCTGCGGGGCCGCCGAGACCTCGATCCAGAAGGCGCTACGGGAGCTGCGCGCCGACGGGCTGGTGGAGACCGACTACCGGCGGATCACCGTGCGCGACCTGGCCGCCCTGCGGGCCTGCGGGGAGATCACCGACGAGACGTGACGGCGACGGCCCCGACCCGGTGAACGGATCGGGGCCGTCGTCAGGCCGGTGCGCCTCAGGCGCCGCGCAGGGTCGCCCCGAACCGCCGGGCGGCGACGGCCACGGCGGCGTCCCGGGCGGCCACCGCCTCCTCCACGGTCAGCGTCCGGTCCGGCGCCCGGAAGGTGAGCTTGTACGCCAGCGACCGGCGACCCGCGCCGAGCGACTCCGAGGCGTACACGTCGAAGAGCCGGACGTGCTCCAGCAGCTCACCGGCCCCCTCGACCAGTGCGGCCCGGACGTCGGCGGCCGGCACCGACTCGTCCAGCACCAACGCCACGTCGATCAACGCGGGGGGGAACCCCGACACGGTCGGCGCGGACACCACCGGGGCGGCCGGCAGGGCGTCCAGGTCCAGTTCCATGGCGCTGGTGCGGCGGGGCAGCTCCAACGCCGCCACCACCGTCGGGTGCAGCTCACCGGCGTGGCCGACCACCACCCCGTCGACCAGCAGCGCGGCACAGCGACCCGGGTGCCAGGGGGCGTGCTCGGCGGCCCGTACCTCTATCCGGTCCGCCGGCAGGTCGGCGGCGGCGAGCACCGCCCGGCCGGCCTCCACGGCGTCGGCCCAGCCGGCGGCGCGGCCAGCGCCCCACCAGCCGGCCGGTTCCACGTCACCGGTGAGCACCACCGCGACGTGCCGGGGCTGGGCCGGCACCACCGCGTCGGCGGCGGCGAACTCGGCGTCGGTGGGGCGACGGTCCACCCCCATGACCGGCGGCGCACCCACCCCGGCCCGCGGGTGGAACACCGTGCCGATCTCATAGAGCGCGAGGTCACGGTGGCCCCGGCCCAGGTTGCGCTTGAGGATGCCCAGCAGCGGGCCGAGCAGCGTGGTGCGCAGCAGCGGCTCCTCCTCCGACAGCGGGTTGGCCAGCCGCACCGCCGGCCGACGCGGATCGTCGGCGGGCAGCCCCAGCTGGTCGGCCAGCTCCGGGGCGACGAACGGCAGGCCCAGCACCTCGACGTAGCCGCGTTCGGCCAGTGAGCGGGCCACCGCCCGGCGGCGACGCTGCTGCCAGGTCAGACCCCGGCCGGGCGGCGCGGTCGGCAGCACCGACGGCACCCGGTCGTAACCGTCGAGGCGGACCACCTCCTCGACCAGGTCCGCCGGGTCGGTGAGGTCGGGCCGCCAGGTCGGCGGGGTGACGGTGAGCACGTCGCCGGCATCGGCGGCCGTCCCGACCGTCCCCGGGTCCTCGGCCAGCCGGTCGCCGCCCCGGATCACCGTGCAACCCACCTGCTCCAGCAGGTCGACCACCCGCTGCGGGGAGTAGTCCACCCCGATCCGGCGCGACGGCAGGTCGGCCGGGAGGGTGACCGGGCGCATCGGCCGGACGTGGTCGAGGTCGAGGACCTCCGCGCCGGCCTCGCCACCGCCGTGCGTGGTGAGCAGCTCGACGGCGCGCTGGAGGGCCACCAGCGGCAGCGCCGGGTCGACCCCCCGCTCCCACCGCTTGGCCGCCTCGCTGAACAGCTTGTGCCGGCGGGCGGTACGGCCCACCATCACCGGGTCCCAGTGGGCTGCCTCCAGCAGCACGTCGGTGGTGCCGCCGACCACCTCACTGGTCTCGCCGCCCATCACCGCGGCCAGCGAGATCGGGACGCCGTCGCCCTCGCCCGCGAGGGAGTTGGGCAGCCCGGCATCGCAGATCACCATGTCCTCGGTGGTGAGCGCGCGGACCACACCGTCCAGGGTGGTCACCTTCTCGCCCGCCTCGGCCCGGCGCACCACCAGCGGACCGGTGATCCGGTCGGCGTCGAAGGCGTGCATCGGCTGACCCAACTCGAGCATCACGTAGTTGGTGATGTCGACCGGCAGCGAGATGCTGCGGATGCCGGCCACGGTCAGCCGCTGCCGCATCCAGCCGGGCGTGGCCGCCGTCGGGTCGACACCCCGGACCATCCGGGCGGTGAACCGGTCACAGCCCACCGTGTCGCGCAGCTGCACCGGGTACGCCGGCTCGGCCGTCCCGGCCGGCGCGGGCACCAGGCCCGGGTCACGGAAGGACAACCCCAGGGCGTACGCCAGCTCCCGGGCGATGCCGCGCACGCTCAACGCGTACCCCCGGTCGGGGGTGATCTCCAGCTCGACCACGACGTCGTCGAGGCCCACCACCGGGCGGGCGTCGTCGCCGGGTCGGGCGGCGGTGTCCGGCGGCAGCACGATGATGCCGGAGTGGTCGTCACCCAGGCCCAACTCCTGCGCCGAGCAGATCATGCCGGCCGACATCCGGCCGTACGTCTTGCGCGCGCCGATGGTGAAGTCGCCGGGCAGGACCCCGCCGGGCAGGATCACCACGACCCGGTCGCCGGGGGCGAAGTTCCGCGCCCCGCAGACGATCTGCTGGAGTTCGCCGGTGCCGTTGGCGGCGCCGACGTCGACCAGGCAGTGCCGGATCGGCTTCTTGAACCCGGTCAGCTCCTCGATCTCGCGGACCTCACCGACGACCAGCGGACCGGTGACCGTGCGGCGCAGGTCCACCACTGACTCGACCTCGATGCCGAGGTCCACCAGGGCCTGTTCCAGATCCTCGGTGGGCAGGTCGACGGGGAGATCGACATACTCCCGCAGCCAACTGACAGAAACTCGCATGACTCAGACCACCGTCTCCGTGACTCGTACCCGCATCGCCCTACGCCCCGGCCCCGAACGCGCGGGTGAACCGCACGTCGCCCTCGGCCATGTCCCGCATGTCGCTGACCCCGTGCCGGAACATCACCGTCCGGTCGATGCCCATGCCGAACGCGAACCCGGAGTAGACCTCCGGGTCGATGCCGCAGGCCCGCAGCACCCTCGGGTTGACCATGCCGCAGCCGCCCCACTCGACCCAGCGCGGGCCGTCGCGGTGCTCGGGGAACCACACGTCGAACTCCCCCGACGGCTCGGTGAACGGGAAGTAGTGCGGACGCCACCGGGTCTTCGCCCCCGCGCCGAACATGGCCCGGGCGAAGTGGTCGAGGGTGCCGCGCAGGTGCGCCATCGTGATGCCCCGGTCCACCACCAGGCCCTCGACCTGGTGGAAGACGGGCGCGTGGGTGGCGTCCAACTCGTCGGTGCGGTAGACCCGGCCGGGCACCACCACGTAGATGGGGGGCTTGCGGGTGAGCATGGTGCGCGCCTGCACCGGCGAGGTGTGGGTGCGCAGCACCAGGCCGGAGGTGTCCGCGCCGGCCGGCGGTGCGATGTGGAAGGTGTCCATCAGCCCGCGTGCCGGATGGTCGGCGGGGATGTTCAACGCGTCGAAGTTGGTCCACTCCAACTCGACCTCGGGACCCTCGGCCACCTCGTAGCCCATCCCGACGAACAGGTCGCTGATCTGCTCCATCAGGGTCGACAGCGGGTGGCGTGCACCCCGGGGCCGCCGGTCGTACGGCAGGGTCACGTCGACCCGCTCCTCGACCAGCACCCGGGCGGCCTGCTCCCGGTCGAGCACCTCGGCGCGGGCCGCGTACGCGGACTCGATCGCCCGGCGGGCCTCGTTGACCCGCTTGCCGGCGTCGGACTTCGCGGCCGGCGGCAGCGCGCCGATCTCCCGGCGGGCCAGCGACACCGGGGACCGGTCACCGAGGTGCGCGGGGCGCAGCGCGGTCAACGCGTCGGGGTCGGTGGCGGCGGTGAACGCCTGCTCGGCGGTGGCCACCGCCTCGGCCAGGGCGGCCGGGTCGAGCAGGGCGACCTGCTTCGGGTCGTACGGATCGTTGCGGTAGCTCATGGCGTACGGGCACTCCCTCACGGCGGCGCCGACCCTCCCGGGCGGCTAGGCGAGTCTACGGACGCGCGGCTTCGCCGCAGCCCGCCGGTGGGAGTTGCGCGCGGGGAAGGGTCAGGCCCGCCGCCCGCCGACACCGGCGGGCTGGGTAAACGAACGCCGTGGCGCGTTCCGCACGTGACCGACTCCCCTGCTGGGTGTGCGCCGACCGGGGTCAGCGCAGTGCTCGGGCTGAAGCGTACAGGCAGACGGCGGCAGCCGCAGCCAGGTTCAGGCTCTCGGCCCGCCCGTGCAGCGGCACCCGGACCCGGGCGTCGGCGACGGCGGTCAACTCCTCGGGCAGACCGTGCGCCTCGGCCCCGAACAGCCAGGCGGTGGGGGCGGCGAGCCGGCCGTGGTCGACGAGGTCGTCGAGGTCGCTGTCGCCGTACCCGGTGGTGGCGAGAATCGTGAGCCCGGCGGCGCGGAGCCCGGCGACCGCCGCGCCGGGGTCGGCGGCGCGGACCACGTCGACGTGGAAGAGGCTGCCGGCGGAGGCCCGCACGCACTTGCCGTTGTAGGGATCGACGGTGTCACCGGCGAAGACCACCACGCCCGCGCCGGCCGCGTCGGCGGTGCGCAGCACGGTGCCGGCGTTGCCCGGGTCACGGATGCCGGCGAGCACCGCGACCAGGCGCGGTCCGCGCGCCAGGGCGGTCCGCAACGGCACGTCGAGGTGCCGGCAGACGGCGACCAGCCCCTGCGGGGCGACGGTCTCGGTCAACGCGGCCAGGGCCTCGTCGGTGATCTCGGAGACCGGCAGGTCGGCGCGGGCGGCGCGGGCCGCCAGGTCGGCGTGCCGGTCCAGGGCGGTCGGGGTGCCGAAGAGTTCCACCACCGTGTCGGTGCGGTCGAGGGCCTCGCGGACCGCCTGCGGGCCCTCGGCGAGGAACCGGCCGGCCGTGTCGCGGTCCCGACGCCGGTGCAGCCGGCGGGCGGCGACCACCCTGGGGGTACGCGGGGTGAACGGGCCGGTGACGGCGTCGAGGCGTCTCCCGTGCGCTGGTGACTGCATGGGAGACGCCTCGATCCGTTGTTGCGGGTGGTCAGGCAGCCTGGGCTGCGGCGCCACCGGTGCCCTCGGCCGTCACGGCGGCGCGGGCCAGCTCGACGATCGCGGCGAACGACGCGGCGTCGTGGACGGCCATGTCGGCGAGGATCTTGCGGTCGACCTCGATGCCGGCCAGGCGCAGGCCCTGGATGAGCCGGTTGTAGGTCATGCCGTTGGCCCGGGCGCCAGCGTTGATGCGCTGGATCCAGAGCTGCCGGAAGTCGCCCTTGCGGTCACGACGGTCCCGGTAGGCGTACTGCATCGAGTGCAGCACCTGCTCCTTGGCCTTGCGGTACAGCCGGGAGCGCTGACCGCGGTAACCACTCGCGGTCTCCAGCAGGGTACGACGCTTCTTCTGGGCGTTCACAGCCCGCTTGACGCGTGCCATCTCAACTCCTTGTTAGGTAAAGGTGGCGCGCGTCAGCGGCCGAGCAGCTTCTTGATGCGCTTGACGTCGGACTTGGCCAGCTCGACCGTGCCGGTCAGCCGCCGGGTCTGGGTGGACGGCTTCTTCTCCAGGTTGTGGCGAAGGCCGGCCTGCTGGGCGACGATCTTGCCCTTGCCGGTCACCTTGACCCGCTTGCCCATACCCGTGTGGCTCTTCATCTTCGGCATGTGGAACGTCTTCTCCCTGTTACTGGCCGCTGGTGTCAGCGGTCGGGCCGGTCTCGCCGGCTGCTGCGGTCTCGCCGGCCACCGGGGCCTCGCCGTCTGCCGGCGGCGCGGACTCGTCCGCGGTCCGGTCCCGGGGGCCGGTGCGGGACGCCGTGGCGGCGACCGCGGAGGCCTTCACGGCCCGGTGCGGCGCGAGGACCATGATCATGTTCCGACCGTCCTGCTTCGGAGCGGCCTCGACGTATCCCAGGTCCGTGATCTCGGACTCGAGCCGGCGCAGGAGCCGGTAACCCAGCTCCGGGCGGCTCTGCTCCCGACCACGGAACATGATCGTCACCTTGACCTTGTCGCCCGCCTTGAGGAACCGCACCACGTGACCCTTCTTGGTCTCGTAGTCGTGCGGGTCGATCTTCGGCCGGAGCTTCATCTCCTTGATGACGGTCTGCTGCTGGTTACGCCGCGCTTCGCGCGCCTTGAGTGCGCTCTCGTACTTGAACTTGCCGAAGTCCATGAGCTTGCACACCGGCGGGCGCGCCATCGGCGCAACCTCGACCAGGTCCAGGTCGACGTCCGCGGCCAGCTGCAGGGCGCGCTCCAGCGGGACGATGCCCACCTGCTCACCCTCAGGGCCGACCAGTCGGACCTCACGTGCCCGGATCTGCTCGTTCACGCGTGGTTCGACGCTGATGGGGCCTCCTCGAGTCGAGTCTGCTGTGTGGCCGACTCCGCGCGGCCCCCGGGTGGGGACGACTCGGAAAGCAGAAGGCCCCGGCACATGCCAGGGCCCGCTCGACCGGTCGGCACGATCACATGATCGCGCATCCGGCACCGGGACATGCCCGGAACCGGTGACCGGACCCGGCCACCGACTGGGGCGACTCGGGTGGGAGCAGGCGCTCCGCTTCGGGACCGCCTGACCGCCGGAGGCGGAGGCAGTCTGGTCGACTCCGAAACACTACACCCCCGCCCCAGCCATCCCCAAACCGGGCCCGCAGGTCAACACGGCCCGAGAAGCCCGGCGGCGGGCCCGGACCGGCCGGCACGGCCAGCCTGGTAGCCGACCGGCTGCCGGTCGGCTACCCCCGTCGCCGGTCGGTCGGCGCGGTCAGCGGATGGTGGAGGCGCCGCCCAGGCGGGCCAGGTGGGCCTGGTGCAACCGGCGCAACGCGCGCACCCCGTCGACCGCGATCTCCTTGTCGGCGGCCTGGAGCGCCACCATCGGCAGCAGGTCGTCGTCGTGCAGCTCCAGGCTGGCCCACGGCGCACCCCGGTCGAAGCGCACCCCCCGGACCACCTCCCAGGGCAGCTCGTACGAGCCGAGGATGTTGCGCACCCGCACCCCCCGGGCGTCCGCCTCGACCCGGGGCCGGGTGAACAGCAGGATGCCCAGCGCGCCGAACACCCCGAGGCCGATCATGGCGAACTGGTCACCCCGCTGGAAGGTGCCGTAGCCCTCGCCGGTCGCCCCGGTCAACGAGGTGGCCACCAGGCTGAAGACCACCAGCAGGGCGATCGCCGAGGCCCAACAGACGACCCGGATACGGCGCGGCTTCAGGCGGATCAACTCGGTGTCGCTCACCGCTCCAGTCTGCCACCCGCCGCAGCCCACCCCCGCGCCGCCACCCGGTGGCGGGATCAGAGGCGGCAGGCGTGGATGTTGGTGACCAGGATGGCGCGGGCGCCCAACTCGTACAGCTCGTCCATGATCCGGTGCACGTCGTCGCGGAGCACCATCGCCTGCACGGCGACCCAGCCCTCCCGGTGCAGCGGGGAGACCGTCGGCGACTCGATGCCCGGGGTGAGGGCGCTGGCCCGGTCGAGCAGGCCGGCCGGCACGTCGTAGGCGAGCATCACGTACCGGCGGGCCACCAGCACCCCGTGCAGGCGACGCAGCAACTGCTCCGCCTGCGGGTGCGCCGGCGCACCGGCCCGGCGGACCAGCACCGCCGAGGAGCGCAGCAGCGGGTCCCCGAAGACCACCAGCCCGGCCTGGCGCAGCGTCGCGCCGGTCTCCACCACGTCGGCGACGACGTCGGCGACCCCGAGCCGGATGGCGTTCTCCACCGCGCCGTCGAGCCGGATCACGTCGGCCTTGACGCCCAGGTCGGCCAGGTAGCGCTCGACCAGCCCCGGGTACGCGGTGGCGATCCGGTGCCCGCCCAACTCCTGCACGTCACCGACGTCCTGGGGGCGGGCGGCGAAGCGGAAGGTGGCCCGGCCGAACGCCAGGTCGACCACCTCCTCGGCGGGGGCGCCGGAGTCGATCAGCAGGTCCCGGCCGGTGATCCCGACGTCGAGGTCACCCGAGCCGACGTAGGTGGCGATGTCCTTCGGGCGCAGGTAGAAGAACTCGATGTCGTTGGCCTCGTCCGGGCAGACCAGGTCCTTGGGGTCGGTGCGCTGGCGGTAGCCCGCCTCGCGCAGCATCTGGGCGGCCTTCTCGGCCAGGGCGCCCTTGTTGGGTACGGCGACACGCAGCATGACGGAGTGCTCCTTCGATCGGATCAGATCAACGACGCGGGCGCACTCACAGATGTCGGTAGACGTCCTTCAGCTCCAGACCGCTGGCCAGCATCAGCACCTGCACCTGGTAGAGCAGTTGCGAGATCTCCTCGGCGGTGCGTTCCGGCCCCTCGTGCTCGGCGGCCATCCACGACTCGGCCGCCTCCTCGACGACCTTCTTGCCGACGAAGTGCACCCCCTTGGACAGGGCGGCGACCGTGCCCGAGCCCGGCGTGCCGGCGGCGGCCTTGGCCTGGAGCTCGGCGAACAACTCCTCGAACGTCTTCACGGGACCGGATTCTTCCAGCCGCCCCCCGACGCCGTGCGCTCCGGGGTCCGGCCGAGTCGTCCGGCCACGCCGGGTTCCCGCAGGCTGGGACGCGCCCGCCAGCCCGGTGGCGTGCCGGCCCAGCCGGGACGACCGGACGGCACGCCGGCAACGGACCGGACACGTTTGGACATCGATCTCTCATCTACCTGATGGGACACCCTTCGAGGGATCGGCGCTCTTCTCTATCCTGGCGGCCATGGTCAGCAGCAGCTCACGTGCCCGCGCCGCCGCCACCGCCGCCGTTCTCCTCGTCGCGGTGGCCGGATGCGCACCCCAGGAAGTGACCCCCACCCCCGACGCCGTCCCCACGGCGGCCACCTGCGCCAAGGACAGCCTGAAGACCCGGACGCCGGGCAAGCTCACCGTCGCCACCGACGAACCCGCGTACGAACCATGGTTCAAGGGCAACAAACCGGACACCGGCGAGGGCTTCGAGGCCGCCGTCGCGTACGCGGTGGCGGAGAAGCTCGGCTACGCCCGGGGGGACGTCACCTGGACCCGGGTCAAGTTCGACACCGCCATCGCCCCCGGCCCGAAGACCTTCGACTTCGACATCAACCAGTTCTCCATCACCGAGGAGCGCAAGCAGGCGGTCGACTTCTCCGCCCCGTACTACCTGGTGCGGCAGACGGTCATCGCGCTCAAGTCCTCGAAGATCGCCGGGAAGAAGTCGGTGGCGGACCTCAAGAACGCCAAGCTCGGCGCCCAGGTGGGCACCACCAGCTACCAGGCGATCACCGCGCTGATCAAGCCGACGGTGAAGCCGCAGGTCTACAACAGCAACGACGACGCCAAGAAGGCCCTGCAGAACGGTCAGCTCGACGGTCTGGTGGTCGACCTGCCGACCGCGTTCTACATCACCGGGTCGGAGCTGCCCGAAGCCACCATCGTCGGCCAACTGCCGCAGGTGGGTGCGCCGGAGGCGTTCGGGCTGCTGCTGGACAAGGACTCACCGATCACCCTGTGCGTCAGCAAGACCGTCGGTGAACTCTCCGGGGACGGCACGCTCAAGCAACTGGAGCAGAAGTGGCTCGCCCAGGTGGCGGGGGCGACCGAACTCCAGTGAGCCGGGTGTCACCACACCACGACAGCCCGGCCGCGCCCCGGCGACACGTCCCGTCGACGGCGCAGCGGCGGCGGGCCGCGTACCGGCGTCGGCAGACGACCCGCAGCGTGCTGGTCGCCGCCGCCTCCACGGCGGTGCTCGGCACGCTGCTGGTCGTCGCGGTCACCGGCGCGCCCGGCTGGGACCGGGTCCGCCGGTCGTTCCTCGACCGGCAGATCGCCCTGGAAGCCCTGCCGGACGTGCTCGCCGGGCTGTGGCTCAACGTCCGGCTGCTGGCCTGCTGCGCCGTCGGGGCGCTGCTGCTCGGCCTGCTGATCGCGCTGCTGCGGACCCTGCGCGGGCCGGTCTTCTTCCCGGTCCGCGCGCTCGCGGCGGGCTACACGTACACCTTCCGGGGTCTGCCGCTGATCATCGTGCTGTACGTGCTCACCCTCGGCGTGCCCGGCCTGCGGTTGCAGGGGATGCCCCCGGTGCTGGTGCTCGGCGGGCTGGCGCTGGTGCTCACCTACGGCGGTTACCTGGCGGAGGTGTTCCGGGCCGGCATCGAGTCGGTCCACCCGAGCCAGCTCGCGGCGGCCCGCTCGCTGGGGCTGACCTACCGGCAGACCATGCGGCACGTGGTGCTGCCGCAGGCCGTCCGACGGGTCGCGCCGCCGCTGCTCAACGACGTGGTGGCGTTGCAGAAGGACGTCGGCCTGGTCTCCCTGGCCGGCCCGATCGACGCCGTCCGGGCGGCGCAGATCGCCACCGCGCAGACCTTCAACTACACCCCCTACATCCTGGCCGGGGTGCTGTTCGTGCTGCTCGCCATCCCGCTGATCGCGGTCACCGACTGGGTGACGCTGCGCTCGGCCCGACGCCAGTCCGGAGGCTGAGATGGCCGTGCTGACCTGCCGGGGGCTGCGCAAGGAGTTCGGCGGTCAGGTGGTCCTCGACGGGCTCGACCTGACCGTCGAGGAACACCAGGTGGTCGCCCTGATCGGCGCGTCCGGGTCGGGCAAGTCGACCCTGCTGCGCTGCGTCAACCTGCTGGAGGAGCTGGACGACGGGACCATCGAGCTGGACGGCGTGGAGATCTCCGACCCCCGGGTCGACCCCGACCGGGTCCGCCGGCGCATCGGCATGGTCTTCCAGTCGTACAACCTGTTTCCGCACCTGAGCGTGCTGGACAACGTCACCCTCGCGCCGCGCCGGGTGCATCGGCGGGAGCGGGCCGAGGCCGAGGCGCAGGCCCGGGAACTGCTCGACCGGGTGGGCCTGGGCGGGAAGGCCGACGCCTACCCGGACCGGCTCTCCGGCGGCCAGCAGCAGCGGGTGGCGATCGTCCGGGCGCTGGCCAACTCGCCCCGGCTGATGCTGCTCGACGAGGTCACCTCGGCGCTCGACCCGGAGCTGGTCGGGGAGGTGCTGGCGATGATCCGGGACCTGAAGTCCGCCGGGATGACCATGGTGCTGGCCACCCACGAGATGGGCTTCGCCCGGGAGGTCGCCGACCAGGTCTGTTTCCTCGACGCCGGTCGGGTGGTCGAGGCCGGGCCACCCGCCCAGGTGCTCGGTGAGCCGACCCACCCGAGGACCCGCCAGTTCCTCAAGCGGATCATCGACGCCGGCCGCCTGTAAGGAAGGGCCCCTCACCAGCGCCTTCCGTATAGGAAGGGGCCCTTCCCGACCAGCGCGACAGCGGGACCCGGGATCAGCCGAGGGTGCGGTCCAGGAACGCCCGTACTGCGGCGTGGAACTCGGCCGGTCGATGGATGTGCGGGGCGTGTCCCGCGTCAATGGTGAGCAACTCACCGGCGGGCAGCGGGTGGTCAGTGGGCGAAGCCGACGCGGTGGGGGTTGGTGGTGGCGGTACGAATCGCCAGGGCGGCGTCGAGGGCGGCGACGGTGGCCGACCAGCCCTTGTCCTCGGCCGAGCCGGGCAGCCCGGCCCGGTCCCGGGCCTGGTCGAGGGTCTCCACGGTCAGCACCCCGTGCGCCACCGGCTTGCCCTCGTCCAGGGCGACCCGGGTCAGCCCGTCGGTCACCGACCGGCAGACGTAGTCGAAGTGGGCGGTCGCACCGCGCACCACCACGCCCAGGGCCACCACCACGTCGCAGCGCCGGGCCAGGGCCTGCGCCACCACCGGCAGCTCCACCGAGCCGGCCACCCGGGCCGTCACGGCCCGCGCACCGCACGCCTGCGCGGCGGCCACCGCCCGGTCGAGCATGTGGTCGGTCAGCTCGCCGTGCCAACGCGCGGCCACCACCCCGACCGTCAACCCGGTGGCGTCCACCGGGGTCACTCCCGGTTCACCGAAACCCGCCATGGTCATGCTCCGATCTCGTCGCCGGGGACCGGCCGGCCCATCGGGGCCTCGGTCACCTCGTCCAGCTCGTCCAACAGATGGCCCATCCGGTCCCGCTTGGTCCGCAGGTAGCGGACGTTCTCCGGGTGCGGCCGGACCGGCAGCCCCTCCCGGCCGGTGACGGTCAGCCCGTACCCCTCCAGGCCGGCACGCTTGGCCGGGTTGTTGGTGAGCAGCCGCATCGACCGCACGCCCAGGTCGTAGAGGATCTGCGCGCCGGTGCCGTAGTCCCGGGCGTCGGCGGGCAACCCCAGGTCGAGGTTCGCGTCCACGGTGTCGCGGCCCTGGTCCTGGAGCTGGTACGCCTGGAGTTTGTGCAGCAGACCGATGCCCCGCCCCTCGTGGCCGCGCACATAGAGCACCACGCCCCGCCCCTCCCGGGCGACCCGGGCCAGCGACGCCTGCAACTGCGGCCCGCAGTCGCAGCGCAGCGACCCGAAGACGTCCCCGGTGAGACACTCGGAGTGCACCCGGACCAGCACGTCGTCGCCCTCGCCCAACTCGCCGAAGACCAGCGCGACGTGTTCGGCCGGGTCGTGTTCGGCCCGGTAGCCCAGCGCCCGGAACACCCCGTACGGGGTGGGCATCCGGGCCTCGGCGACCTGCTCGACCTGCTTCTCGTGCCGCCGCCGGTAGGCGACCAGGTCGGCGATGGTGACCAGGGTGAGCGAGTGCTCGACGCAGAACTTTTCCAGATCCGGCAGCCGCATCATGGTGCCGTCGTCGTTGACCAGCTCGCAGAGCACCCCGGCGGGCCGCAGCCCGGCCAGCCGGGTCAGGTCGACCGCCGCCTCGGTGTGCCCTGGTCGGCGCAGCACCCCGCCGGCACGGGCGCGCAGCGGCACCACGTGGCCGGGGCGGGCCAAATCCGTCGGGTCGGTGCCGGGGTCGGCGAGCAGCCGGATGGTGTGCGCCCGGTCGGCTGCGGAGATGCCGGTGCTGACCCCCTCCCGGGCGTCCACGGTCACCGTGTACGCGGTGCCGCGCCGGTCCTGGTTGGTGTGGTGCATCGGCGGCAGGTCCAACCGGTCGCACTCCGCCTCGGTCAGCGGTACGCAGACGTAACCGGAGGTCCAGCGGACCATGAAGGCGAGCAGCTCCGGGGTGGCCAGCTCGGCGGCGAAGATCAGGTCGCCCTCGTTCTCCCGGTCCTCGTCGTCGACCACCACGACGGGCCGGCCGGCGGCGATGTCGGCCACCGCCTCCTCGATGCGGGCAAAGGTGACACCGTGCGTGCTCATGCCACGACCTCCGAGTAGGTGGGCGGGATCGGCGCGGACGCCGTACGGGCGGCCCGCGAGGTGCGCCACCAGGCGGCGAAGCCCCAGCCGCAGAGTGCGCCGTAGACCAGGTACATCGCCGCCGAGGGATAGAAACCGCCGCGCAGCAGCAGCGGTACGCCGACCGCGTCCACGGCGATCCAGACCAGCCAGAACTCCACCCAGCCCCGGGCCATCCCGTAGGTGGCCAGCAGGCTGCCGGTGAGGATCCAGGCGTCCGGCAGCGGCCCCCAGGAGCCGAGCGCGGCCAGCAGCGGATAGCCCAGCGCGGTGCCGACGACGGCGGCGAGCAGCAGGCCCAGCCGTTCCCGGCCGGTGGCCCAGCGGGGGGTGACCGCCGGGGCGTCCCCACCCTGGCGGCGGTTGCTCGACCAGCGCCACCAGCCGTAGACGCTGACCGCGAAGAAGAAGACCTGCCGGCCGGCCTGGCCGTAGAGGTCGTGCGCCTGCGGGGTGGCGAACACGCCGCCGAGGAAGACCGTGAACAGCAACCCGTTGCCGATCATGCCGACCGGCCAGGCCCAGACCAGCCGGCGCAACCCGAGCAGCGCCGAGACCAGCCCGAAGGCGTTGCCGACGATCTCCCGGACGAGCACCGGGGAACCGACGACCTGCACCTGGGCGTCGAGCAGCCAACCTATCGGGCCGGTCACCGCGCACCCCCGCCGACCGACGGGAGCACCGGGCCACCGGCGTTCCCGGCCACCGGCCCGTGGGGGCCTGCGGACGGCGGTGCGCCGTCGCCGGGCAGGCGGGTGCCGAGGAGACGTTCGACGTACTTGGCCAACACGTCCACCTCCAGGTTGACCGGGGCACCGACGCCCCGACCGCCGAGCGTGGTGAGCTTGAGGGTGGTGGGGATCAGCCCGACGGTGAACCAGTCGTCGCCCACCGCCGCCACGGTCAGCGACACCCCGTCGACGGTGATCGAGCCCTTCTCCACCACGTACCGGGCCAGGGCGGCGGGGAGCCGGAACCGCAGGGTCTCCCACTGCGCGGCCGGCTCCCGGGAGAGCACCTCGCCGACCCCGTCGACGTGGCCCTGCACCAGGTGTCCGCCGAGCCGACTGTTCAACGCGGCGGCCCGCTCCAGGTTGACCGGGTCACCGGGGTGCAGCCCGCCGAGCGCCGAACGCCGCAGGGTCTCCCCCATCACGTCGGCGGTGAACACCCCGCCGTCGACCTCGACCACGGTCAGGCAGACCCCGTTGACCGCGATGGAGTCGCCGTGCCGGGCGTCGGAGGTGACCAGCGGGCCGCGGATCGCGACCAGCGCCGAGTCACCCCCCGTGTCGGCGATCCGGACGACCTCGCCCAACTCCTCGACGATGCCGGTGAACATGTCAGGCCTCCCTCTTCCGGGGCAGCGCGGTGATCCGCAGGTCGGATCCGACCCGGGTAACGTCGGTGAGTTCCAGATCGATGGCGTCGGCGATGGTCGTCACACCGGCGTCGATCAATGCGGTGGGGCCACCCCCGAGCAGCTTCGGCGCGACGTAACCGACGACCCGGTCGACCAGGCCGGCGGCGAGGAACGCCCCGGCCAGCCGGGGGCCGCCCTCCAGCAGCGCGGCGCGTACCCCCCGGTGGTGCAGTTCGGCCAGCAGGGCCGGCAGGTCGACCCGGCCGTCCGGGCCGGCCCCGACCTCCGCGACGGTGGCGATCCAGGTGCGGGCGGCACCGTCGCGGACCCGGGCGTCGGCCGGGGTACGCCCCGCGCTGTCCACCACCACCCGCAGCGGCTGCCGGATGGCCAGGGTGCCGTCGCGCAGGTTACGGGCGGTCAGCCGGGGATCGTCGGTGAGCACGGTGCCGACCCCGGCGATCACCGCGTCCACGGTGCCGCGCAGCGCGTGCACGTCCATCCGGGCGGCCTCGGAGGTGATCCACATGCTGCTGCCGTCGACCGCCGCCGACCGGCCGTCGAGGGTGGCGGCGTACTTCCAGATGAGGTACGGCCAGCCGCGCCGCATCGAGGTCAGCCAGGCGACGTTGCCGGCCTCGGCCTCGTCGGCGCGTACCCCGAACTCGACCCGCACCCCGGCGGCGCGCAGGGTGGCGGCACCACCCGAGGCGACCGGGTTGGGGTCGGGCACGGCGACGACGACCCGGGCGATGCCGGCGCGGATCAGCGCGTGACTGCACGGGCCGGTACGACCGGTGTGGTCGCAGGGTTCCAGGGTGACCACGGCGGTGCCGCCCCGGGCCCGCTCACCGGCCTGGGCGAGTGCGACGATCTCGGCGTGCGGCCCGCCGGTGTAGGCATGGAAGCCCTCCCCGACGACCGTGCCGTCCGCGTCGAGCAGCACACAGCCGACGACCGGGTTGGGGCTGGTGGTGCCGAGGCCCCGGGCACCCAGCTCGATGGCACGACGCATCGCCTCGTCCACGGAGACGCCGCCCATGCCCTGCCCTCTCCCTCGCCGGTCCGCGCGCGGGCGGTACGGGAGGAACGGGCAGGCGGCGGCGGAACCGGGAACGGCAGGGCCGCCCCCGGGGGAGCCCACGCGCGGCCGGATGACGCCCGCGCAGGCCCGCCCCGCCCGCGCGCTGTCTCCCATCCGGACTGTCGGGGGTGCGGACGGACCGCTCCCCCACCGTCGGCCCCGGATTCTCACCAGGTCCACCGGGCGGCACAGCCGTCCGGGTCGCGGGCTTACCACTGTTACGTGGATCACCGCCGGTTCGGAATTTCACCGAGCCCCGCCAGCGCGTGGTGGGTACATGCGAAGTCTTACACGTCACCCCGGGAGGTCCGCCACCTCCAGCGTGCTACTTCACACCCCGTCGGCGCGGCGGCGGTCCACCGCGACGTATGACCCCGGTTGGCTCTTGGCGACCGTTTTCATCTCACTGGCCACGGCGATCGCGTCCAGGGGGTCGGTGAAGCGTTTGCGGGCGTCCGAGAGCGAAACGCCGATCGACAGCGTGACCAGGGCGGCCCGCCGGATGTTGCCCCGGCGGTCCTTCAGCTCGACGAAGCCGCGCTCCCGGTCCGTCGGGTCGTAGAGGGTGTCGGCGGACTTCTCGAAGTCGACCACGGCCCGGGAGGTCAGCGGGCGGATCTGCTCGGGGGCGCAGACGATCACGAAGTCGTCGCCGCCGACGTGACCGAGGAAGGCCGGCGGCAGCCCGATCGCCACCACCGCCCGGTGCAGGCTGCGGGCCAGCGCGGAGATGAACTCGTCGCCCCGGACGAAGCCGTACCGGTCGTTGACGCTCTTGAACCGGTCGATGTCGATGTAGCCGACGGCGTAGTCGACGCCGCTGCGGACCCGGTCGCTGATCTCCCGGCGGATGCGGCTGTTGCCGGGCAGGCCGGTCAGCGGGGAGACCTCGCGGAACTCCTTGTTGCGGCGCAGCGTGGAACTGACCCGGGCCACCAGCTCGGCGGTGTCGAACGGTTTCACCAGATAGTCGTCGGCACCGGCGCTGAGCCCGTGCACCTTGTCCACGGTCATGCCCTTGGCGGTCAACATGATCACCGGCAGCGCCGAGGTGATCGGGTTGGCCCGCAGTCTCCGGGTCAGTTCCAGGCCGTCGATGCGCGGCATCATCAGGTCCACCACGGCCAGGTCCGGCCGGTGCCGCTCGACCATGTCGAGGGCCTCCTGACCGTCACCGGCATGCAGCACCTCGAAGCCGTGCAGCCGCAGGTTGAACTCGACGAAGCGGGCGATGTCCTCGTCGTCGTCGACGACCAGGATCACGTCGGGACGGTCGCCTGCGGGTTCCACCTCAGGCCCCGGGGGCAGCGCGCTCCGCGAGCCCGCGCAGGCGGCGGACCGCCTCGGCCGGGTCGGCCGCCCCGTACACGGCGGTGCCGGCCACGAAGGCGTCCGCGCCGGCCGCCGCGGCCTGCTCGATGGTGTCGGCGGCGATCCCGCCGTCGACCTCGATGCGCAGCTCCAGGTGGCCGCTGTCGACGTGCCGCCGGGCCACCCGCACCTTGTCGAGCAGCTGCGGGATGAACCGTTGCCCGCCGAAACCGGCCTTGATCGTCATGATCAGCAGGGTGTCGAAGCTGGGCAGCAGGTCGAGGTACGGCTCGATTGGGGTGTCCCGGTCGATGGCCAGCCCGGCCCTGGCGCCGGCCGAGCGCAGGTCCTTGGCCAGGGCCACCGGGTCGTCGCACGCCTCGGCGTGGAAGGTGACGTTGTACGCGCCGGCGTCGGCGTACCCGGGGGCCCACCGCCGCGGGTCGGTGATCATGAGGTGCACGTCGAAGGGGAGCCGGGTCACCGCCCGCAGGCTCTGCACCACGGGCAGGCCGATGGTCAGGTTGGGCACGAAGTGGTTGTCCATCACGTCGACGTGCAGCCAGTCCGCGGCGTCCTCGACGGCGCGGACTTCATCGGCGAGGCGGGCGAAATCGGCGGCGAGGATGCTGGGCGCGATGATCGACGGCGGTACGGTCACAGGGCAAGTGTACGAACGCGGCCATCCGCCGCGGACAGCACGGCACCATGAGCGACGCCCTGTGATCCAGGCGTGACCCACGGTGCAGCATCGGCTCCCTTCGGCGGGAGTGCGGGACGAATGGCCGGTGGCGACTGGCCGAACGGCACCGAAATGACGACACTCCATCAGGGATGGTCACGTATGCTGCTCGCCCGTCGACGGGTGACGCCACATGGGGCACGGCGACGGACCGTCATGGCGCGGGAAGGGCGAACGATGCGACGGTGGTTCGTGGCGGTGGCGGTGGCCGGCGCGGTGACGGTGTCACTCAGCGGCTGCGTGTCGCAGCACAGCGCCGACGGCGACCTGCTCGACGACTGGCCGGTGCTCCCGGTGGCCCAGTCGTTCGTGCCCGCCACCGACGCCTGCCTGCCCCGGATCACCCCCGTCGTGCAGGCCGGCACCTACGAGACGGTGGACTGTGCGCGCAGCCACCTGGCCGAGGCCGTCCACGTCGGTACCTTCACCGGCGCGGTGACCCGGGGTGAGCGGCCCGAGCCGGGCTCCGCCGCGCTGCGTCCCGCCCGCACCGAGTGCGACCAGCGGGCCCGGGCCGTGCTCGGCGGTGACTGGCACTCGGCCCGGCTCACGATGAACATCGCGCTGCCGTCCAACTCGGCGTGGAACAGCGGGGCCCGCTGGTTCCGGTGCGACCTCAGCGAGACCGACAGCATCGACAACACCCGGCCGGTCAACCGGGTCGGCAGCCTGCGCGGGGCGATGGTCGGTGACAACCCGCTCAGCCACCGCTGCTTCGATCCCAAGCTGATCGGCAACAACCTCAACTACATGGCCCCGGTGCTGTGCTCCGAGCCGCACCGCGCCGAGTTCGTCGGCGTCTACCTGGAACGCAGCGACCTGAGCTGGGCCGATTTCAGTCGCGCCAACCAGCGGGTGCACCGGCGGTGCATGGCGCTGATCGCCGGTTTCGCCGAGGTCCCCAACAACAGCGAGTTGCCGTACCGGGCCGGGTCGATCTTCTATCCGCCGTCGCAGCGGGAGTGGGAGGAGGGCGACCGCGGCATCCGCTGCTTCCTCTGGAGCGACGACCGCAAACTGACCCGCTCGATGCGCGGCGCCGGCCCCAAAGGCCTCCCCATCACCTAACCCCAACCCCACCCCCCACCCCCACCCGAGTTGATCAAGAGGTTTACGTCAGGATCGCGCTGGCGGGTGACGTAAACCTCTTGATCACCGAGGTCAGGCGGGGGTGGGTGAGGGTGGGTGGGGGTGGGGTTTGGGGTGGGTTAGTTGCGGCGGAGGACGGCCAGGAACATGGCGTCGGTGCCGTGGCGGTGGGGCCAGAGTTGGACGGTGGGGCCGTCGCCCAGGCCGGGCATGCCGGACGGGAGCAGGGTACGGGCGTCCACGAAGTCCGCCGGCACCCCGGCGCGACGGGCGGCCTCGGTGACCGTCACGTGCGTCTCCACGGTGTGCGGGGAACAGGTCACGTAGGCGACCAGACCACCCGGGCGGGTCGCCCGCAGCGCGGCGGCGAGCAGCTCCCGCTGCAACCGGGTCAACGGAGGCAGGTCCGACGGCTGCCGCCGCCAGCGCGACTCCGGCCGACGACGCAGCGAACCCAACCCGGTGCACGGGGCGTCGACCAGCACCCGGTCGAAGTGCCCCTCCGGCAGTTTCGGGTCCGCCCCGACGGTGCGCCCGTCGGTGTGCAGCACGTTCACCGGCAACCCCCGGGTGGCCTGTTCGACCAGCCGGGCCCGGTGCTCGGACACCTCGACCGCGGTCACCCGGGCGCCCCGCTGCGCGGCGAGCGCACCGAGCAGCCCGGCCTTGCCGCCGGGGCCGGCGCACAGATCCAGCCAGCGCCCGTCGGGGCCGTCCAGCGGGCCCGCCGCCAGCGCGTTCGCCACCAACTGGGAACCCTCGTCCTGCACGTGGGCCCGACCGTCGGCCAGCGCCGGCAGGTCACCGGGGGCCCCACCGGCCAGGTAGACCGCGTACGGGGAGAACGCGCCCGGAGCGCCGCCGACCTCGTCGGCCAGCTCGACCGGGTCGGCCCGGCCGGGACGGGCACACAGGTGCACCGGCGGGCGCTCGTTGTCCTCGATCAGCAGCCGGGTGACCTCACCCAGGTCACCGTCGAGGGCGTCGGCGAAGGCCCGCACGATCCACTGCGGGTGGCTGTAGGTCACGGCCAGGTGGCCGATCGGGTCGGCCGTCGGGGACGGAGCGAGCTTGGTCACCCAGGCGTCGAGGTCCTGGCCGGCCACCTCGCGCAGCACCGCGTTGGCGAACCCGGTGGCCCCCTCCCCCACGGTGCGGACCAGGTCGACCGTGGACGACACGGCGGCGTGCGCCGGTACCCGGGTGTGCAGCAGCTGGTAGGCCCCGAGCCGCAGCGCGTCACGCACCGGCGGGTCGATCCGCTCGACGTCCCGGCCGGCCGCGGCGGTGAGGATGGTGTCCAGGGTGCCGAGCTGACGCAGCGTGCCGTAGGTCAGCTCGGTGGCGAAGGCGGCGTCCCGACCGGTCAGTCCCTGCTCGCGCAGGATCACCGGCAACACCAGGTTGGCGTACGCGTCGTCGCGGTGCACCGCCGCGACCGCCTGGTACGCCGCGTACCGGGGCAGGTCCACGGCCGGGCGGACCGGGCGGCCCGGCCGCCCGCCCCGCGTGTCGTCCCGGCCACCCCAGCCGCCGGTACGGGCGGTGCGGTCCCCCCGGAAGCCGCCACTCGGCCGATCAGGTCGCCGGTCGTCGCCGCGTTGCTCACGTCGCCCGCCGTCGACAGGGCGCTCGGGTCGTTGCGTCGGCCCGGTCACGCGAGTTCCTCCCCGGCACCGGCCCGCACGCCGCGCGCCCAGTCGGCCGCCGGCATCGCCCGCTTGCCGGCTGCGCGCACCTCACCGAGTTGAACGGGTACGGTCGCCGTGCCGGCCAGCACGCGGGACTTCTCCACCAGCAGTTCTCCAGGCTTCAGTTCGGGGCCGTTGCCGACCGGGGTGACCGGGCCGAGCTTGACCCGCTCGCCCCGGAAGGTCGTCCACGGGCCGGGGGCCGGGGTGCAGGCGCGGATCCGACGGTCCACCGCGAAGGCGGGGTCGGTCCAGCGCACCCGGGCGTCGTCCACGGTCAGTTTCGGGGCCAGCGACACCCCGTCGGCGGGCTGCGGTTCGGCCCGGGCGGTGCCCGCCTCGATCGCGTCCAGGACGGCCACCAGCAGCCCGGCGCCGGAGTGGGCGAGCCGCTCCAGCAGGTCGCCGGAGGTGTCGGTGGGGCGGATCTCGTCGGTGAGGGTGCCGTAGACCGGGCCGGTGTCCAGCCCCTGTTCCAGCTGGAAGACGCTGGCCCCGGTCAGCTCGTCGCCGTGCAGCACCGCGTGCTGCACGGGTGCCGCGCCCCGCCACGCGGGCAGCAGTGAGAAGTGCAGGTTGATCCAGCCGAACCGGGGGATCTCCAGCGCCGCCGGGGGCACCAGCGCGCCGTACGCGACGACCGGCACGCAGTCGGGTGCCAGCGCGCCGAGCCGGTCGAGGAACTCGGGCTCCCGGGGCCGGGCGGGGGTGAGCACCTCGACGCCGTGCTCGTCGGCCCAGGCGCCGACGGGTGAGCGGAGCACCCCCGGCCCCGTCCGGCGGGGGCGTCGGGGCGGGTCACCACGGCCACCAGGTCGTGCCCGGAGGCGTGCACGGCGGCCAGGGCGGGGACGGCGACCGCCGGGGTGCCGGCGAAGATCAGACGCATCGGCGGGTCACCGGCCCAGACCGAAGGGGCCACCGGCGGCGTGCGGGCTGACCTTGACGGTGGGTGGGGCGGCGTCGTCGTACCAGTCGGCCTGGCGGATCGCCTTCATCGCCTCCTTGCGCCCGGCGGGGTCCAACCGGTCGAGGAAGAGCACCCCGTCGAGGTGGTCGGTCTCGTGCTGGACACAGCGCGCCATCAGCCCGGTGCCGACGATCTGCAACGGGTCGCCGTAGCCGTTGTAGCCCTTGGCGACGACGTTCTGCCGGCGCTTGGTGTCGAAGTAGAGCCCGGGGATGGACAGACAGCCCTCCGGGCCGTCCTGCTCCTCGGTGTCGGGGAACTCCAGCACCGGGTTGACCAGGTGGCCGAGCACGTCGTCCACCTCGAAGGTGAAGACCCGCAGGCCCACCCCGAGCTGGGGGGCGGCCAGCCCGGCGCCGCCACGGTCACGCATCGTGTCGGTGAGGTCGGCGATGAGCCTACGCAGCTCGACGTCGAAGTCGACGACCGGATCGGCCGGCGTGCGCAGCACCGGGTCCCCGAACAGACGGATGGGCTGGACGGTCACGCGGGGTGGCTCCTTCGTTGGACGGCGTGGTGCCGTACCAGTCTACGGAGTGCCGAGGTGGTGTCGGCCGGCGTACCGCGACGGGTCGGGATGGTGCCGCTGACGCCGGCGTCAGGCGTTGGCGCCCGGTTCGCCGGCCAGCACCGCGTGGTCGCCGAGCAGGGCGTGCGCGGGCAGCGGGAGCCGGGTGCCGTGGGCGGCCTCCCAGTCGTGCACGAGGCTCGGGCGCACGTGGGCGGCGAAGTAGTCGACGGCGCTGGTCTGCCCGACGACCGGCTCGTCCACCTCGGCGACCAGTTGCGCCGGCACCAGGGAGAACCCGTTGCGCAGGGCGGCGCTGAGCCGGCGGTGCCCGTCGACGACGAAGAAGTACTCGCCGGTGAAGCCGATCCGCAGCGGTTCGAGCGCCTCGTCGCCGGCCGCCGCCAGCCCGCCGACGAACTCGGACCCGTCGAGCCCGCGCAGGGTGGCGACGTCCTCGGTCGGGTAGACCCGGGCCGGGTCCAGCAGCAGCAGCGGCGGGGCGTCACGCAGCACGTCGGCACCGAGGCGGCCCTCGTACACGTCGACGATGTGGGTGATGACCTCCTCGGCGGAGGCGCGGGTCGTGTCGC
The DNA here is from genome assembly GCF_019374995.1 of Micromonospora sp. RL09-050-HVF-A. Taxonomy (NCBI): domain Bacteria; kingdom Bacillati; phylum Actinomycetota; class Actinomycetes; order Micromonosporales; family Micromonosporaceae; genus Micromonospora; species Micromonospora sp. RL09-050-HVF-A. The sequence continues at coordinate 7,114,216 of NZ_JAGKQP010000002.1, read as the reverse complement.
AGACCAGGTCGTAGTTGCGCAGCCGGGCCTTGTCGACGCCGTAACGCAGGATGAACCGGTTGCGCTCGCTCTCGCTGCGTTCGCGCAGCTTGGCCTCCGCCTCGTCCAGCGAGGTGTAGCTCTCCGCCGGGCCGGAGGGGCGCAGCAGCACCCGGCGGGCCGCCTCGGCCGGCTCGGTGATCATGTGGACCTTGAGCGCGTGGGTGAAGAAGTGCCAGGCCAGCCGGGAGTCCATCACCAGCGACTCGCCGGAGGCGGCGATGTCGCGTTGGAGCTGGTCGACGTAGCCGTCGACGGCCTGGTCCAGCTCGGCGTGCAGGTTGAGCTGGAGGGCGGTCATCTGCCGCTCCTGCGCCATCTGCCGGTAGAGGTCACCGACGCTGACCCGGCGCAGGCCCAACCGCTGGGCGATCTCGACGGAGACGGTGCTCTTGCCGCTGCCGAGGTCACCGTTGAAGACGATCGACTGACGAACGGTCACGACTGACCCACCCCTGCTCACCGGCTGCTTGACTTCATCGATCCGGCGTCGGCCCGACGCGTTTGCGCCTTCGTCGCGCCATCGTGCGCCCGGGTATGACGGGCGATGCTATCACGCGGCCCATCGCCTCCCGCCGCACGCGGTGTGCGACGGACGACTGGCCAGGTGCACTCCAAAGCTGACTGGTGACTCAGAAAAGGCTGAGCGGGTCGACCTGGAGGCGGACCGGGTCGGCGGCCCGGCGGGCGCTGCGTACCCCGGCGGCGGTGTGCAGCGCCTCGGCCAGCGCGGCGGCCCGGGACCGGGGCACCCGGACCAGCATCCGCTCCCGGTCCTGATCGGCCGGGACCGGGCCGAGCACCTCCGCCCCGTCGGGCAGCCGGGCCTGCGCCAGCAGGTCGGCCACCGCCTCCGCGCCGCCGGTGACGCTGGCCATCTTCACCGCCGGGGGGAAACCCAGCTCCCGACGCTCGGCCAGCTCCCGGGCGGCGAACCAGCCCGGGTCCCACCGCAGCAACGCCTGCACCGGGGCGAGCGCGCCGTCGGCGACCACCACCACCTTGCCACCGGCCGGGGCGGGCCGGGCCAGGGCGGCGGCGGACAGCCACCGGCGCAGCGTCTCCTCGCCGGCCCGCAGATCGGCCCGGGTGAGCAGGGCCCAGGAGTCCAGCAGCAGGACCGCGCCGTACCCACCCTCGGCCACCGGCTCGGCGCCGGGGGTGGCGACGACCAGGCTCGCGCCGGCCGGGACGTCGGTCAGCACCTCGTCGCGGCCCGAGGTGCGCACCGGCACCCCGGGAAAGGCCCGGCCCAGCTCCTCGGCGGTCCGCCGGGCCCCGGTGACCGCCGCCCGCAGCCGCCGCCCCCCGCACTGCGGGCAGGCGTACGCGGCGGCGACCCGGCCGCACCACCGGCAGGCCGGCGGGGCGTCGGCGGCGCGCAACGCCAGCGGACCGGCGCAGTGCGGGCAGCGCGCCGGGGTCCGGCAGTCGGCGCAGGAGACCGACGGCAGGTAGCCCCGGCGGGGCACCTGGACCAGCACCGGCGCGTCCGCGCGCAGGGTGTCCCGGGCGGTGGTCCAGGCCAGGCTGGGCAGCCGGGCCGTCGCCGCGCCCGGGTCGCGGGCCAGCTGCGGGTCGTCCCCGGTCGGGGCGATCGCCGGGGTACGCGCCCGCAGGGTCGCCCGGTCCGCCACCACCTCACGGGCCCACCCGGTCTCCACCAGCAGCTGCCCCTCGGCGGTCCGGGTCCAGCCACCGACCAGAGCGGCGGCCTCGCCGAGCCGGGCCCGGGTGAGCAGCACCTCCCGGGCATGCGGGTAGGGGGCGCGCGGCTCGGCGTGCAGGTCGTCGCCGTCGTCCCAGATCGCCACCAGACCCAGCCGGTCGACGGGGGCGAACATGGCGGCCCGGGTGCCGATCACCACCGGCACGTCGCCCCGCCGGACGGCCAGGAAGGCCCGGTAGCGGCGGGCCGGGCCGAGCGCGGCGGAGAGGGTCACGTGCCGCCCCGGGCCGAGCAGCGCGGTCAACGCCGCGTCGAGCCGGTCGAGGTCCCGGGCGTCGGCGACCACCACCAGGGCGCCCCGGCCACCGGCGAGGGTGGCGGCGACCGCGTCGGCGTACCGGGCCGCCCAGTCCTCCCCGGCCAGCGCCGACCACACGGCCCGGGGGGCCCGCCCGTCGGCGAGCGCCGTCAGGTAGGCCGGGCCGGCCGGGTATTCCCGCCACCCGCGCGGGTCGGGTACCGCCCGCCGCCGCGCCGCCGGGCCGCCGCCCGGAACGGGAACTGTCGGATCGGCGACTGTCGGATCGGAGACAGGCGGCTCGGGGGCGGTGTGGGGTTCCTTCTCGACCCGGGCGTGCCGGGGCGGCACGGCCAGCCGGAGCACGTCGGCGAGGTTGCCGGCGTACCGGTCGGCGACCGCCCGGGCCAGCCGGGCCACCTCGGCGGCCAGCACCGGCTCCGCGGAGACCACCTTCTCCAGGTAGGCCAACCTGCCGCCGTGCGCCGAGGCGTCGACCCGCTCCAGCAGCCACCCGTCGACCAGCTGACCGGCGAAGCGCACCTTGACCCGCACCCCGGGGACCGCGTCGGCGGCCAGGCCGGCGGGGACCAGATAGTCGAAGGGCCGGTCGAGGTGCGGCAGCGGGACGTCCACGCAAACCCGCGCGACCGGCGACCCGTCCGCGGGTCGCCGGTCGCTGGGCGTGGTGCCGGTCAGGCGCCCGCTACCGACTTCAGGTCGGCGGCCCGGTCGGTGCTCTCCCAGCTCAGCTCCGGCAGCTCCCGGCCGAAGTGGCCGTAGGCGGCGGTCTGCCGGTAGATCGGGCGGAGCAGGTTGAGGTCCCGGATGATGGCGGCCGGCCGCAGGTCGAAGACCTCACCGACCGCCTTCTCGATCGCGGCCACCGGCACCGTCTCGGTGCCGAAGGTCTCGATGAAGAGGCTGACCGGGTGGGCCTTGCCGATCGCGTACGCGACCTGCGCCTCACAGCGCTCGGCCAGGCCGGCGGCGACGACGTTCTTGGCCACCCAACGCATCGCGTACGCGGCCGAGCGGTCCACCTTGGACGGGTCCTTGCCGGAGAACGCGCCACCACCGTGCCGGGCGTACCCGCCGTAGGTGTCGACGATGATCTTCCGACCGGTCAGGCCGGCGTCACCCATCGGGCCACCGATCTCGAACCGGCCGGTCGGGTTGACCAGCAGCCGGTAGCCCTCGGTGTCCAGGCCCAGGTTCTGCAGCTCCGGGGCGATGACGTGGTCGCGCACGTCCGGGGTGAGCAGCGAGTCCAGCGAGATGTCGGCGGCGTGCTGGCTGGACACCACGACGGTGTTCAGCCGGACCGGACGCAGCCCCTCGTACTCGATGGTGACCTGGGTCTTGCCGTCCGGCCGCAGGTAGGGGATGGTCCCGTCCTTGCGCACCGCGGACAGCCGCTGGGCCAGCCGGTGTGCCAGCGCGATCGGCAGGGGCATCAGCTCCGGCGTCTCGGAGCAGGCGAAGCCGAACATCATGCCCTGGTCGCCGGCGCCCTGCGCGTCCAGCGCGCTTTCCGAGGCCCCGGTGCGCAGCTCGAAGGCGTTGTCGACGCCCTGCGCGATGTCGGGCGACTGGGCGCCGATGGAGACGCTGACGCCGCAGGAGGCGCCGTCGAAGCCCTTCTTCGACGAGTCGTAGCCGATACCGAGGATCGTCTCGCGGACGATGGTCGGGATGTCGGCGTAGGCCTTGGTGGTCACCTCACCGGCGACGTGGACCTGACCGGTGGTGATCAGGGTCTCGACCGCCACCCGGCTGTGCGGGTCCTGGGTCAGCAGGGCGTCGAGGATCCCGTCGCTGATCTGGTCGGCGATCTTGTCCGGGTGGCCTTCCGTGACCGATTCGGACGTGAAGAGGCGGCGTGTCACGGCACTCCTAAGCTCTTTAGATAATCGTTGCGCAGCAGTCTAGTCACCCTCACGTACCGCTCACGACCCGGCGAGTCGGCATCCACCGTTCAGGACCGGGCGGGCCACCGGGCGAGCACGAGGTCCCAGACGCGGTCGGCCAGATCCTCCTTGGCCTGCTCAGGCAGGCGGTGCACGGCGCCGTCGGCACCGATCACGGTGGCCGCGTTGGTCTCGGCCCCGAAGACCTTGTCGACGCCGACCTCGTTGACGACGACGAGGTCGGCGCGTTTGCGGGCGAGTTTGGCCCGGCCGTTGGCCTCGGCGTCACCGGTCTCGGCGGCGAACACCACCAGCACCTGCTCCCGACGACGGGTTCGACCCAGCTCCGCGGCGATGTCCGGGTTGGTGACGAGGGCGATGGTCGGCGTGCTGCCGTCGTCCGACTTCTTGATCTTGCCGGGCGCGTACGTCGCCGGGCGGAAGTCGGCCGGCGCCGCCGCCATCACCACCGCGTCGGCGTCGACGGCGGCGGCCAGCGTCGCCGTGCGCAACTCCTCGGTGGTGCCCACCCGGACCAGGTCGACCCCGGCCGGATCGGGCAGGGCGACGTTGGCGGCGATCAGGGTGACCCGGGCGCCCCGGGCGACGGCCGCGCGGGCGAAGGCGTACCCCTGCTTGCCGGAGGAACGGTTGCCGAGGAAGCGGACCGGGTCGAGGGGCTCCCGGGTGCCGCCGGCGGTGACCACCAGGTGTCGACCGGCCAGGTCGGCGGGGGCGTCGACGCCCCGGGCGAGGGCCCGGCGGGCGACCGCGAAGATCTCGGCCGGGTCGGGCAGCCGGCCCTTGCCGCTGTCCGCCCCGGTGAGCCGGCCCACGGCGGGCTCGATCACCCGCACCCCCCGGGACCGCAGGGTGGCCACGTTGGCGACGGTGGCCGGGTGTTCCCACATCTCGGTGTGCATCGCCGGGGCGAGCACCACCGGGCAGCGGGCGGTGAGCAGGGTGTTGGTGAGCAGGTCGTCGGCGAGGCCGTGGGCGGCCCGGGCGAGCAGGTCCGCCGTGGCCGGCGCGACCACCACCAGGTCGGCCCGCTGGCCGAGCCGGACGTGCGGCACCTCGTGCACCTCGGCCCAGACGTCGTCGGCGACCGGCTGGCCGGACAGCGCCGCCCAGGTCGGCGCCCCGACGAAGCGGAGCGCCGACGCGGTCGGCACGACCCGGACCCGGTGACCCGACTCCATGAAGAGCCGCAGCAGCTCACACGCCTTGTAGGCGGCGATGCCACCGCCGACTCCGAGCACGATCTCGGCGGACATCGGGGGTACGGGGGTTACGGCTGGTCGGTCGGCTCGGCGGTGAGCAGGCCCGCGTTGATCTCGCGCATGGCGATGGAGAGCGGCTTCTCCTGCGGGGTGGTCTCCACGAGCGGGCCGACGTACTCGAGCAGGCCCTCACCGAGCTGGCTGTAGTAGGCGTTGACCTGACGCGCACGCTTGGCAGCGAAGATCACCAGCGCGTACTTCGAGGTGGTCTTCTCGAGCAGCTCGTCGATCGGCGGGTTGGTGATGCCCTCGGGGTTGGCGATGGATCCCACGAAATACCTCTGCGTCTGAAAGGTGTCCGCGCGGACGCGGCTGGTCGCTCGCCGCGCGGACGCGGCTGGTCGCTCGACCGCGGCTGGTCACTCGAACACTGCTGGTCGCTCGAACACGGTCTGCGGTCGGACGGGAGCCAGATTAGGACGAACCGAGCAAGCTTACCAGCTCAGCGGCAGCACGCTCGGTGTGGTCGTGGTGGACGGTGCGCTCGACGAGGGCCGCCAGGGCCGGGTCCGCGCGGTGTCCGGGCGGGAGCAGCAGCACCAGCCGGGCCGATGGCAGGGCTTCGGTCACCACGAGCGCCCCGGGCGGGTCCAACGGGAGCAGCACCGGCCACCCCCGGGTCAGTCGGTCGATCAGCGGGGCACGCGGGGTGCCCCGCCGGTACGGCCCGGCCCGGGACCACTCCAGCAATTCGCCCGCGGCGATCATCCGATCGAACTCGGCCGGCTCCCGGAAGAGCCGGTCGACGCCGTCGGACTCGCCGGGGCGACGTGCCCGGGTGGTCACCGGGACCGGCACCCACACGGCGGGAGAACGTGCCCGGACCGCTCCGACCACACCGCCCCGACCGGCACCCGAAGGTCCGGTCAGGACGGTGAGCCGCGCCGCCGGGCACGCCTCGTCAACCGTGCTCACCGCTTGTTTCTACCTGCTGCGGCGATCAGTTGGCGGCGAACTCTCCAAGCAGCGCCTTACGCTGCTGCTCGCCCAGACCACGCAGACGGCGGCTGTCGGCGATCTTGAGCTTCTCCATGATCTGGGTGGCCCGGATCTTTCCGATACCCGGCATCGCCTGCAGCACGGCCGACACCTTGAGCTTGCCGACGACGTCGTCGGACTCGGCTCGCGCAAGGACGGCGGCCAGGGTGGTCTTGCCCTGCTTGAGCTGCTCCTTCAGCTCAGCACGGGCCTTGCGGATCTCCGCGGCCTTTTCCAGCGCGGCAGCGCGCTGCTCGGGGGTCAGTGACGGGAGCGGCACCAGTTCTCCTCAGGTCCCTATCGCGACGGGCGGAACGCACCGTCGCTCTGTGAAACGTGGTGTCGCTGAAAACCAAAGGGGTCCGTGGTTCCCAGCGCGGGGAAAACTAGCGTTCGGCGGAGCTTTCGGCAACGTGGACGCGCGATGATCAACGTAAAGTGACCGAGCCGTCAGTCAGTGTCGGGCAGCCAGGATGTGCCGGCAGTCGGCCACCGCCCGGTCCGCGGCGGCCCGCAACGCGTCGGCGTCCGGGCCCGCGTTGAGCACCTCCCGGGAGTACGACGGCAGCACTGCGGACAGGTTCGAACCGAACACGGTGGGTAGGTCGGCGGCCGTCGCACCCTGGGCGCCGAGCCCCGGCGCGAGCAGTGGGCCATTGACCCGGGACAGGTCGTGACCGGTGTCGCCGATGGTCGCGCCGACCACCAACCCGATGCTGCCGAGCGGTTCCGCACCCCTGTTGAGCTGCGAAATCTCATCGATAACAAGCTGCGCGACCGTCCGCCCACCGGCCGTGACGGCACGCTGCACCTGAGCCCCCTCGGGGTTGGAGGTGAGCGCTAACACGAACACTCCGCCACCGTGCGCGACGGCCGACTCGAACATCGGGGCCAGCGAACCTACTCCCAGGTAGGGGCTCGCGGTGACCGCGTCGACATACAGCGGGCTGGATGGATCAAGGTACGCGGAGGCGTACGCGGCGACGGTCGAACCGATGTCGCCACGCTTGACGTCGAGGAGAACGAGCGCGCCAGCTTCGCGCAACTGTCGGATAGTTGACTCAAGAATCGCCACTCCGCGGCTCCCGAATCGCTCGAAGAAGGCCGACTGAGGCTTGATCACCGCAACCCGGTCACCGAGCGCTTCCGCGACGGTCCGGGCGAACCGCTCCAAGCCGTCGACGTCGTCCGGCAGCCCCCAGCGGGCCAGCAGCCCGGGATGCGGGTCGATGCCCACGCACAGCGGCCCACGCTCCGCCACCGCCCGGTGCAATCGAAATCCGAAGGTCTCCATCGATGCTCCTCTCGTCTGCTCCTGCGTTCACCGCGAGCGGCGGTCGCCACCGCGGCGTCGGCCCCGGGCGGCCGGTCAGCCGGCCGCCACCGCAGCGGTCATCCCGGCCGCGATCCGGGCCACGTCGTCCTCCCCGGTCACATACGGCGGCATGGCGTAGACCAGGTCGCGGAAGGGGCGCAGCCACACGCCCCGGGCCACCGCAGCGGCCGTCGCCGCCGCCACGTCCACCTCGTGGTCCAACTGCACCACGCCGATCGCACCCAACACCCGCACGTCCACCACCCCTGGCGTCCCGCGCAACGGCTCCAGGCCGGCCCGCAGCCCCGCACCCACCCGGGCGACCCCGGCGACCCAGTCACCGGCCCGCAACAGCCCCAGGGAGGCGTTGGCGACCGCACACGCCAACGGGTTGCCCATGAACGTGGGGCCGTGTGCCAACACCCCGTCGGCGGAGATCCCCCAGGCCACCTCCGGCGTGCACAGCGCCGCCGCGAGGGTCAGGTAGCCCCCGGTGAGCGCCTTGCCCACGCAGAGCACGTCCGGGGTCACCCCGGCGTGGTCGGCGGCGAACATCCGCCCGGTCCGGCCGAACCCGGTGGCGATCTCGTCGAAGATCAGCAGCACCCCGTGCGCCCGGGTCACCTCGCGCAACACCCGCAGGTACCCCGGGTGGTGGAAGCGCATCCCGCCGGCCCCCTGCACCACCGGCTCGACGATCACCGCAGCCAACTCGTCGGCGTGCCGGGCGACCGCGTCGGTCAGCGCCGTCACGTACGCCGGGTCGGGCGGGTCGGCGAAGCCACCGGGCGGCACCGAGGCGAAGACCTGCCGGGGCAGCACGTCGCCCCACAGGTGGTGCATCCCGCCCTCGGGGTCGCACACACTCATCGGGTGGAAGGTGTCCCCGTGATAACCGCCCCGCCAGGTGGCCAGCCGACGGCGCTGCGGCCGGCCGGTGGCCCGCTGGTACTGCAGGCACATCTTGATCGCCACCTCGACCGACACCGAGCCCGAGTCGGCCAGGAAGACGTGTTCCAGGCCGTCCGGGGCCAACTCGACGAGCGTCTCGGCCAGCCGGACCGCCGGCTCGTGGGTGAGCCCGCCGAACATCACGTGACTCATCCGGCCGAGCTGGTCGGTGACCGCCGCGTCCAGCACCGGATGCCGGTAACCGTGGATCGCCGCCCACCACGACGACATCCCGTCGACCAGTTCCCGGCCGTCGGCCAGCCGCAGCCGGACACCCTCGGCGCTGTGCACCACATAGGGCGGGTGAGCCGGCGGCAGCGCCGCGTACGGGTGCCAGACACGGGCCCGGTCGACGGCCAGGATCTGCTCGGGCGTCACGCGCGTTCCTCCGTACCCTCGTCAGCCGCCGCACCACCGGCGGCCTGCGCTGCTCTGCTGCCCTGACGGCGACGGCGGCGGGTCTGGACCTGCCGCACGGTGGCCCCGACGGCCACGCCCCGCCCCGGCTGCGCGGCGACAGGGACAGCGACGCCCCCGGACCGCCGCAGGGCTGCGGCGGCGGCGACCCGCGCGGGTGTCACGCGCCGCGCCCGTGGCGGTGCGCGGCGGCCCGGCCGGGGTCGGATCGGCTCCCGGGCGGCACCACGGCGGGCACGACCGGATACACCGGACGCGCCCGCCGGATCACCGGCCGCTCACCGCCGGATCACCCGTCGGCATCCCGGACCCGGTCGAGACGCGGGCGGCGGCCCGGACCAGAGCCGGGCCCCGGTAGATGAAACCGGTGTAGAGCTGGACCAGACTGGCACCGGCGTCGAACATCCGGGCCGCGTCGTCCGGGTCGAGGATGCCACCGACGCCGATCACCGGGAGCCGACCGCCGGTCTCCCGGTGGACGAAGGCGACCATCTCCCGGGCCCGTCCGGTCAGCGGACGACCGGACAGGCCGCCGGCCTGCGCGCCACGTTCCGCGTCGGCGGGGGCGAGACCGGCCCGGCCCAGGGTGGTGTTGGTGGCGATCACGCCGGCCGCACCCCGGGCCAGGCAGACCTCCAACAGCTCGGCCACGGCCGGCTCGGTGAGGTCCGGGGCGATCTTCACCAGGACGGGCTTCTCCCCCACCAGGGCGGTCAGCAGGGCATCCAGGTGTGCCTTGTCCTGCAACGACCGCAAACCCGGGGTGTTCGGGGAGGAGACGTTGACCGCGAAGTAGTCACCGTGCCCCCGCAACGCCCGGTAGGAGGCGAGGTAGTCCTCGACCGCCTCGTCCAGCGGGGTCACCTTGGACTTGCCGAGCGAAATGCCCAGCGGCACCCCGAGCGGGCGGGGCAGCGCGGCCAGCCGGTCGGCCAGAGCCTGCGCGCCGGCGTTGTTGAAGCCCATCCGGTTGATCACCGCCGCGCTGTCGGGCAGCCGGAACAGCCGGGGCCGGGGATTGCCCGGCTGGGCGTGCGCGGTGACCGTGCCCACCTCGACGAAGCCGAACCCCAGCGCCGGCCAGGCCGGCAGGGCCACCCCGTTCTTGTCCATCCCCGCCGCCAGGCCCACCGGGTTGGGGAACTCCACCCCGAACACCGTCCGGGGCGCCCGGTGCAGGTTGCGGGCCCGCAGCAGGGCCAGCGCCGCCGGCCGCCGCGACAGGGTCGCCAACCGCCGCAACGTCCACTCGTGCGCCGCCTCGGCGTCCCCGCCCCCGATCCGGAACAGCGCCCTCCGGACCCCCTTCTCGAACATCACCACGCCCCGGCCCCCCAACCGACACTCCCCCGGCCGGCACCCTCGTCGGTGACGCCCCCTCGGCCGGAGCCCTCATGGGTGACGCCCTCGTCGGTGACGCCCTCGTCGGTGATCAAGAGGTTTGCGTCACCACAACCGCCGTCCGGTGACCGAAACCTCTTGATCACCGGCCTGAGCGGGGAGCGCGGACCGAGCGGGGAGCGCGGACCGAGCGGGGGGTGGGGGTCATTGGGCGGCCCGGAGGGCGGCGTGGAGTTCCTGGAGGGGGCGTACCCGCATGTCGCCCCGGATGCGGGCCTCGATGCCCATCACCGCCGCCGCCACCCCCGGCACGGTGGTGATGCACGGGATGTCGGCCGTGACGGCGGCGCTACGGATCTCGTAGCCGTCCGAGCGGGCGCTCGCGCCGGAGCCCTGCGGGGTGTTCACCACCAGGGCCACGTCACCGGCGAGGATCATCGACACCGCGTCCGCGCCCTCGCCCGCCTGGTAGTGCTTGCGGATCTGCTCACAGGCGATGCCGTGCCGGCGCAGCAGCTCGGCGGTACCCGTGGTGGCGACGATCTCGAAGCCCAGGTCGGCCAGCCGCTTGACCGGGAAGATCATGGCCCGCTTGTCCCGGTTGGCCACCGAGACGAAGATCCTCCCGGTGGTCGGCAGCGAGCCGTACGCGGCGGACTGGCTCTTGGCGAAGGCGTGCCCGAAGCTGGTGTCGATGCCCATCACCTCGCCGGTGGACTTCATCTCCGGGCCGAGCAACGAGTCGACACCCTTGCCGGCCGGGGTGCGGAACCGCTTGAACGGCAGCACCGCCTCCTTGACCGCGATCGGGGCGTCGGGCGGCAGCACCCCACCGTCGCCGGTCGCCGGGAGCAGCCCCTCGGCGCGCAGCTCGGCGATGGTCGCGCCGAGGGCGATCCGGGCCGCCGCCTTCGCCAACGGCACGGCGGTGGCCTTGGAGACGAACGGGACGGTACGCGAGGCCCGCGGGTTCGCCTCCAACACGTAGAGCATGTCGTCCTTGAGGGCGTACTGGACGTTGAGCAGGCCGCGGACCCCCACCCCCCGGGCGATCGCCTCGGTGTAGCGGCGTACCTCGGTCAGGTGCGAACCGGCCAGCGTGATCGGCGGCAGCGCGCACGACGAGTCGCCGGAGTGGATGCCGGCCTCCTCGATGTGCTCCATCACGCCGCCCAGGTAGACCTCACCGTCGGCGTCGCAGAGCGCGTCCACGTCGATCTCGATGGCGTCGTCGAGGAACCGGTCGACCAGCACCGGGTGGTCCGGGGAGATGTCGGTGGCCCGCCCGATGTAGTCGCGCAGCGTGGCATCGTCGTAGACGATCTCCATGCCCCGCCCGCCGAGCACGTACGACGGGCGCACCAGCACCGGGTAGCCGATCTCGTCGGCGATCGCCTTCGCCTCGTCGTACGAGGTGGCCATGCCGTGTGCCGGGGCACGCAGGCCGGCCCGGGCCAGCACCAGACCGAACGCGCCGCGCTCCTCGGCCAGGTGGATCGACTCCGGGGAGGTGCCGACCACCGGCACCCCGGCGTCCTTGAGCCGCTGCGCCAGCCCCAGCGGGGTCTGCCCGCCGAGCTGCACGACCACCCCGACCACGCCGGGGCCGCCGGCCGCCTTCCCGGAGGAGTCCTCGGCGTGCCACACCTCCAGCACGTCCTCGAAGGTCAGCGGCTCGAAGTAGAGCCGGTCGGCGGTGTCGTAGTCGGTGGACACCGTCTCCGGGTTGCAGTTGACCATGACGGTCTCGTAGCCGCCGGCACCGGACCCACCGCCGGAGCCGGACCCACCGCCGGAACCCGATCCGGCACCGGACCCGTCCGGGTCGGGCAGCGGGGCGGCACGCAGCGCCTGGACGGCGTGCACGCAGGAGTAGTCGAACTCGATGCCCTGCCCGATCCGGTTCGGCCCCGACCCGAGGATCAGCACCTTCGGCCGGTCCGACGGGGCGACCTCGGTCTCCTCGTCGTACGTCGAGTAGTGGTAGGGGGTGGTCGCCTCGAACTCGGCGGCGCAGGTGTCCACCGTCTTGTAGACCGGGCGCACGTCGAGCCGGTGCCGCAGGGTGCGCACGCCGTCCTCGGCGGCCAGCTCCGGGCGCAGCGCGGCGAGCTGCCGGTCGGACAACCCGGCCCGCTTGGCCCGGCGCAGCAGGTCGGCGTCGAGCACCGGGGCGGCCACGATCTCGGTCCGCAGCTCGACCAGGCTGACGATCTGGTCCAGGAACCACGGGTCGATACCGCCGGACGCCGCCGCGACCTCGGCGACCGACGCGCCCAGCCGCAGCGCCCGCTCGACGGTGTAGAGCCGCCCGTCGTGCGGCGTCCCCAGCGCGGCGAGGGTGTTCTCCCGCGTCGCCCCCTGCGGGTCCGGGGTGGTCCAGAAACCCGACGCCTTGGTTTCCATCGAGCGCATCGCCTTGTTGAGCGCCTCGGTGAAGTTACGGCCCAGGCTCATCGCCTCGCCGACCGACTTCATCGTGGTGGTCAGCTCCGGGTCCGCGCCGGGGAACTTCTCGAACGCGAACCGGGGGATCTTCACCACCACGTAGTCCAGCGTCGGCTCGAACGCCGCCGGCGTCTTCAACGTGATGTCGTTGGGGATCTCGTCGAGGGTGTAGCCGATGGCCAGCTTCGCGGCGATCTTGGCGATCGGGAAGCCGGTGGCCTTCGACGCCAGCGCCGACGACCGGGACACCCGGGGGTTCATCTCGATCACCACGATCCGGCCGTCGGCCGGGTTGACCGCGAACTGGATGTTGCAGCCGCCGGTGTCCACCCCGACCTCGCGCAGCACCGCGATGCCCAGGTCACGCAGGTTCTGGTACTCCCGGTCGGTGAGCGTCATCGCCGGGGCGACGGTGACGCTGTCGCCGGTGTGCACGCCCATCGGGTCGATGTTCTCGATCGAGCAGACCACCACCACGTTGTCGTGCCGGTCGCGCATCAGCTCGAGTTCGTACTCCTTCCAGCCGAGCACGCTCTCCTCGATGAGCACCTCGTGCACCGGGCTGGCGGCCAGGCCGGACCCGGCGATGCGGGTCAGGTCCTCGTCGGTGTGCGCCATGCCGGAACCCAGTCCGCCCATGGTGAACGACGGCCGGATCACCACCGGCAGGCCCAGCTCCGCGACGGTCTCCCGGACCTCGTCCATCGAGTGGCAGACCCGCGACCGGGGCACCAGGCCGGCCGGGTCGGCCAGCCCCAGCCGTACGCCGGCCTTGGCGACGATCTCCTTGAACAGCTGGCGGTCCTCACCCCGGTTGATCGCCTCGATGTTCGCGCCGATCAGCTCGACGCCGTACTTGTCGAGGACGCCCGCCGCGTGCAGGGCGACCGCCGTGTTCAACGCCGTCTGCCCGCCCAGGGTCGGCAGCAGCGCGTCGGGGCGCTCCTTGGCGATGACCAGCTCCACGAACTCCGGGGTGATCGGCTCGACGTAGGTGGCGTCGGCGAACTCAGGGTCGGTCATGATGGTCGCCGGGTTGGAGTTGACCAGGCTGACCCGGATCCCCTCGCTGCGCAGCACCCGGCAGGCCTGGGTGCCGGAGTAGTCGAACTCGCAGGCCTGACCGATCACGATCGGCCCGGAGCCGATCACCAGGATGTGCTTGAGATCGTCGCGCTTAGGCATTCGTGCGCCCCTCGCTGTGGTTCCGACCCGCACCGGGCTGCCCGTCGGGGCCACGGCCCTCGATCAGCTCGGCGAAGCGGTCGAAGAGGTAGTCGGCGTCGTGCGGGCCGGCTGCCGCCTCCGGGTGGTACTGGACGGTGAAGGCGGGCACGTCCACGGCCCGCAGCCCCTCGACGACGTTGTCGTTGAGGCAGACGTGCGACACCTGCACGCCACCGAACTCGGTCTCGATGACCTCGTCGGGGACGACCGCGCCGGCCGCCGCCCCGGGCTCGCGGCCCGGCCAGGCCACCGCGAAGCCGTGGTTGTGGCTGGTCACCTCGACCTTGCCGGTGGCCCGGTCGAGCACCGGCTGGTTGATGCCCCGGTGGCCGTAGCCCAGCTTGTAGGTGCCGAAGCCGAGCGCCCGGCCGAGGATCTGGCTGCCGAAGCAGATGCCGAACAGCGGGATCCGCCGGCTCAGCACCTCCCGGGCCAGCGTCACCGGCCCGTCGGCGGTCGCCGGGTCACCCGGGCCGGGCGAGAAGAAGACCGCGTCCGCGCCGGTGGCCAGCAGGTCGTCGATGCTGGAGTTGGCGGGCAGCACGTGGGTGGTGACCCCCCGGGCGGCCAGCCGCCGCGGCACGTTGCGCTTGATGCCCAGGTCCAGCGCGGCGACGGTGTAGCGGTGCTCGCCCTCGGCCTCGACCACGTACGGGGTGGCGGTGCTCACCTCGGCGGAGAGGTCCGCGCCGACCATCTGCGGGGACTGCCGGACCCGCTCCAGCAGGGCGCGCGGGTCGTCCTCGACGCTGGAGATGCCGACCCGCATCGCACCACGTTCGCGCAGGTGCCGGGTGAGCGCCCGGGTGTCCACCCCGGCGATGCCGACCACACCTTCGACGCCGAGCCGGTCCTCCAGGCCGCCGGTGGACCGCCAGTTGGAACCGATCCTGGCCGGGTCGCGCACCACGTACCCGGCGACCCAGATCCGGTCGGACTCGTCGTCCTCGCCGTTGACGCCGGTGTTGCCGATGTGCGGGGCGGTCTGCACCACCACCTGCCGGTGGTAGGACGGGTCGGTCAGGGTCTCCTGGTAGCCGGTCATCCCGGTGTTGAAGACCGCCTCGCCGAAGGTCTCCCCGACACTGCCGTACGCCTCACCGTGGAAGGTGCGCCCGTCCTCCAGGACCAGGATCGCCGATCTGCGCCTACCCATCACACGTCACCTCCGATCCGGACTGCGGGACTCCGCTCCGCTACGTTCCTCGCTCGGATCACGCGCCCACCTCCGATCCGGACTGCGGGACTCCGCTCCGCTACGTTCCTCGCTCGGATCACGCGCCCACCTCCGATCCGGACTGCGGGACTCCGCTTCGCTACGTTCCTCGCTCGGATCACTTGACAGCCTTTCCGTCCAGGACCGTCGGCTCGCCGCGCAGGAAGGTCGCCACGATGCGACCCGGCAGCGTCATGCGGGCGTACGGGGTGTTGCGACTGCGGCTGGCCAGCTCCGCGGGCTCGATCACGCGTCGGGCGGCCGGGTCGACCAGGGTCAGGTTGGCCGGTACCCCGGGTGCCGGGTCGAGGCCGTGGCCGTCGAGTCCGGCGATCCGGGCCGGGGTCCGTGACATCCGGTCGGCGATCAGGTCCCACTGCGGGCCGAGCACGTCGAGGGCGATGGACAGCGCCGTCTCCAGACCGAGCATGCCCGGCCGGGCGTACGTCCACTCGCACTCCTTGTCCTCCACCGCGTGCGGGGCGTGGTCGGTGGCGACGACGTCGATGACGCCCTCGGCGAGCGCGGTGCGCAGCGCGGCGACGTCGGTGCCCGTCCGCAACGGCGGGTTGACCTTGAAGACCGGGTCGTAGCTGGCCGTCGGGCTCCAGTCGGGCGAGAGCCCGGGGCTGGCCTGCTCACCCCGGCCGGCCACCACCTCGTCGGTGAGCAGCAGGTGGTGCGGGGTGACCTCGGCGGTGACCCGTACCCCCCGGGCCTTGGCCTGGCGCAGCACCTCGACGCTGCCGGCGGTGGAGACGTGGCAGACGTGCAGCCGGCTGCCGACATGCTCGGCGAGCAGCACGTCGCGGGCGATGATCGCCTCCTCGGCGACGGCCGGCCAGCCGGTCAGCCCGAGCCGGGTGGAGACCTCCCCCTCGTGCATCTGCGCGCCCTCGGTGAGCCGGGGTTCCTCGGCGTGCTGGGCGATGATCCCGTCGAACGCCTTGACGTACTCCAGGGCCCGGCGCATCAGCTTGGGGTCGGCGACGCAGTGCCCGTCGTCGGAGAAGATCCGCACCCGGGCCGCCGAGTCGGCCATCGCGCCCAGTTCGGCGAGCCGCTCGCCGGCCAGCCCGACGGTGACCGCGCCGATCGGCTGCACGTCGACCAGCCCGGCCTGCCGGCCGAGCCGCCAGACCTGCTCGACCACGCCCGCGGTGTCGGCGACCGGCGAAGTGTTCGCCATCGCGCAGACCGCGGTGTAGCCGCCCAGCGCCGCCGCCCGGGAGCCGGAGTCGACCGTCTCGGCGTCCTCCCGGCCGGGCTCGCGCAGGTGGGTGTGCAGGTCGACCAGGCCGGGCAGGGCGACCAGGCCGGTGCCGTCGATGACGGCGGCCTCCGGGTCGGTCAGCCCGGCTCCGGTCTCGGCGACGACGCCGTCGCGGATCAGCAGGTCGGTCGGCGGGCCGCCGACGACGCTCACGTTCGTGATCAGGTACGCGGTCACCGGTTGTTTCCTCCGAGCAGCAGGTAGAGCACGGCCATCCGCACGGAGACCCCGTTGGCGACCTGTTCGACGATGGTGGAGCGGGGTGAGTCGGCGACCTCGGGGGTGATCTCCATCCCCCGGTTCATCGGCCCGGGGTGCATGACGATCGCGTGTTCGGGCAGCCGGCGCATCCGTGGCCCGTCCAGCCCGTAGCGGCGGGCGTACTCGCGGGCGGACGGGAAGTAGGAGTCGTTCATCCGCTCCCGCTGCACCCGCAGCATCATCACCACGTCCACCCCGGGCAGCACCGCGTCGAGGTCGTAGCAGACGTCGGTGCCGGGGTCGGCGTCGGTCGCCACGGACCCGACGCCGGCGCGGGCGGCCCAGTCGACCGGGATCAGCGTCGGCGGACCGACCAGGGTGACCTTGGCGCCGAGGGTGCTCAGCAGCAGGACGTTGGAGCGGGCCACCCGGGAGTGCAGGACGTCGCCGACGATCGCCACGTGCAGGCCGGCGAGCCGACCCAGCCGGGCCCGCATGGTGTACGCGTCGAGCAGCGCCTGGGTGGGGTGCTCGTGGGTGCCGTCGCCGGCGTTGACCACCGACCCGTCCACCCAGTTGGCCAGGCGGTGCGGGGCCCCGGAGGCGGGGTGCCGGACGACCACCGCGTCGGCCCCCATCGCCTGGAGGGTCAGCGCGGTGTCCTTCAGGCTCTCGCCCTTGGTGACGCTGGAGCCCTTGGCGGAAAAGTTGATCACGTCGGCGCTGAGTCGCTTGGCGGCGGCCTCGAACGAGATCCTGGTCCGGGTGGAGTCCTCGTAGAAGAGGTTCACCACGGTCCGGCCGCGCAGCGCCGGGAGCTTCTTGACCTCGCGGCCGGCGACGGTGGCCATCTCGGCGGCGGTGTCGAGGATCTGGGTCGCGGTGTCGGCGTCCAGGTCGGCCCCGGAGAGCAGGTGTCTGATCACGGGCGGGGCCGCCTCTCGTTCGCGTCTGCCGGATGCCGTCGCGGCGCGCTCACCGGGTCCCCCCGCAGAGTCGGACCTCGTCGGCGCCGTCGGTCTCGACGAGGGTGACCTTGACGCTCTCGGCGAGCGCGGTCGGGATGTTCTTGCCGACGTAGTCGGCGCGGATCGGCAGTTCCCGGTGGCCCCGGTCGACCAGCACGGCGAGCTGCACCGAGGCGGGTCGGCCGACGTCGTTGAGGGCGTCGAGGGCGGCCCGGACGGTACGGCCGGAGAAGAGCACGTCGTCGACGAGGACGACCCGCTTGCCGTCGATGCCGCCCGGGGGCAGTTGGGTCGGGCCGACCGCACGGGTGGCGTGCCGACGCAGGTCGTCGCGGTAGAGAGTGATGTCGAGCACCCCGACCGGGACGTCGACGTCCTCGAAGGTGCTGATCCGGGCGGCGAGCCGTCGGGCGAGCGGGGCGCCCCGGGTGGGGATTCCCAGCAGGACGGTGTCGGCGGCGCCCTGGGTCTTCTCCAGGATCTGGTGGGCGATCCGGTCGACGACGCGCTGGACGTCGGCGCTGGCGAGGATCACCTTCACCGAGGGTTGTCGCTCGGGCGACGGATGGGCAGCCGGTGGGCAGGCCACGGCGGACCTCCTTCCCCGCCTCACGGGACGGGTCGTTAAAGGATGTCGGGGGTGTCCGGTCGGGTCAGGGTGGCCCGACCGGGGCTGGCGGCCACGTTACCAGCGGTCACCTCGCGGTTCACCGCGACCCACTGATCCCTGGATCAGGACGGTGAAATCCGGACAACTCCCCCGCTATCTCCGATGGGAATGTCACGAGCACTTGACCACGTGTCGCAATCCCCGTACCGTCACGCTCCGTAGCGATCGCTGGGAGAACCCCAAAGCACAGCACTGGGAGTGTCCGAATGCCCTCTGAATACGCCAAGTCGCTGGGCGCCCGCCTGCGCTCCATCCGCCAGCAGCAGGGCCTGTCCCTGCAGGGGGTGGAGGAGAAGTCAAACGGACGCTGGAAGGCGGTGGTGGTCGGCTCGTACGAGCGCGGCGACCGGGCCGTCACCGTGTCCCGGCTGGCGGAGCTGGCCGACTTCTACCGCGTACCCGTCTCGGAGCTGCTGCCCGACGGCAGCGGCGTACGGCACGAGCCCACCAGCAAGATCGTCCTGGACCTGGAGCGGCTCTACGACGAGGCCTCCGAGGACCTCGCCTACGTCGCCCGGTACGCCCGGGCGATCCAGCAGCAACGGGGCGACTACAACGGCCGGGTGCTCTCCATCCGCGCCGACGACCTGCGCGCCCTGGCGATCGTCTACGACGCCTCGCCGTCCGGGCTGATCGAGCGGCTCACCGAGCACGGTGTGCTGGTCGCCGACCCGCGGGCGTTCTTCGCCTCCTGATCCGCGGTCGCTGACGTCGAAGGGCCCGTGCCGTCCGGCACGGGCCCTTCTGTCACACCGTCTCCCGCCCCCGGCGGCGCGGACCGGCCCTGGTGGGGCGGCACGCGCGCGACCCGGTCAGCGGGTGGCGTACTCGGCGATCCGGCCGAGGATGCCGTTGAGGAAGCGCGGCGAATCGTCGGTCGACATCTGCCGGGCCAGCTCCACCGCCTCGCTGATCGCCACCGCGTCGTCGATCTCGTCGACGTAGAGCAGCTCGTAGACGGCGATCCGGGCCAGGTTGCGGTCGACCGCCGGCATCCGGTCCAGGGTCCAGCCCTCGGCGTAGCTGGCGATCACCTCGTCGATCCGGTCGAGGTGCGCGGCGACCCCCTCGACCAGACCGACCGCGTAGTCCAGGTGCTCGGGACGCGGTTTCTCGATCCGCTCGACGTAGCCGGCGAGCACCTCGACCGGAGGCCGGTCCCGCAGGTCCGCCTCGAAGAGCACGTCCAGCGCCCGCTTACGCGCCTTGCGACGCGCCGGCATCTGCTGCTTGGCGCCCTCGGCCATCAGGCCCGGCCGAGGTAACGGCCGTCGCGGGTGTCGACCTTGATCTTCTCGTCGGTGGTGATGAAGAGCGGCACCTGCACGGTCGCGCCGGTCTCCACGGTGGCCGGCTTGTTGCCGCCGGTCGACCGGTCGCCCTGCAGACCCGGCTCGGTGTAGGTGACCTGGAGCACCACGCTGGTCGGCAGCTCGATGTAGAGCGGCACACCCTCGTGGGTGGCGACGGTCGCCTCGGCCTCCGGGAGGAGGTAGTTGGCGGCCTCGCCGACGGTGCCGCCGGGGACGGTGATCTGGTCGAACGTCTCCAGATCCATGAAGACGTAGTCCTCGCCGTCGGCGTAGAGGTATTGCATGGTGCGCTTGTCGACGGTGGCGGTCTCGACCTTGGTGCCCGCGTTGAAGGTCTTGTCGACGACCTTGCCGGACAGCACGTTCTTCAGCGTCGTGCGGACGAACGCCCCACCCTTACCGGGCTTGACGTGCTGGAACTCGACGACGGCCCAGAGCTCCCCGTCGAGGTTGAGTACCAGGCCGTTCTTGAGGTCGTTGGTGGATGCCATTTCCTGCCTTGATCATCAATTGGCGGACAGACCTGGCAAGTCTACTAGCTGCGTCTAATCGGCGGCGGTTCCGGCGGCCGGGGACCGCCCCGCCGCCACCGACCACCCCGACCGTCACGCACAGTGACGGAAGCGGGGGTCAGTCGGCCCCGCCGAGCCGGGTGGCGAGGTGCCGCAGCGCGAGCCGGTAACCGTCCACGCCGAGCCCACAGATGACGCCGGTGGCCACCGCCGACACCACCGAGTGGTGCCGGAACTCCTCCCGGGCGTGGATGTTGGAGATGTGCACCTCGACCAGGGGCGCACGCAGCAACGCGCAGGCGTCCCGCACCGCGATCGAGTAGTGCGACCAGGCCGCCGGGTTGAGCACCACCGCCGCACCCTCGTCCGCCGCCCCGTGCAGCCAGCCCAGCAGCTCGTGCTCGGCGTCGGTCTGCCGGACCACCACGTCCAGCCCCAGTTCGCGGCCCGTCTCGACGCAGAGCGTCACCAGGTCGGCATAGCTGGTAACGCCGTACACGTCGACCTGACGGGTGCCCAGCCGGCCCAGGTTGGGCCCGTTGAGCACGTACACCCGGGGGGTGGCGGTGGTCACCGGCTGACCTCCCGGTAGGCGGCGTGCAGCAGCTCGTCGTCCGGGCCGTCCAGGATTGCCGGCCTGGCCAGCCCGTCGAGCACCACGAACCGCAGTCGACTGCCCCGGGCCTTCTTGTCCACCCGCATCGCCGCCAGCAGGTCCGGCCAGGCGTCCGCCGGGTAGCTGGTCGGCAGATCCAGCGCGGTCAGCACGCTGCGGTGCCGCTCGGCGGTCGCCGCGTCGAGCCGACCGGCCAACCGGGCCAGGCTGCCGGCATAGACGGTGCCGACGGAGACCGCGTGCCCGTGCCGCCAGCGGTACCCCTCGACCTTCTCGATCGCGTGGGCCAGGGTGTGCCCGTAGTTGAGCACCTCCCGGACACCCGACTCGCGCAGGTCACCGGAGACCACGTCGGCCTTGACCCGGATCGCCCGCTCGATCAGCTCCCGGGCCACCGGGCCGGTCGGGTCGACGGCGGCGGCCGGGTCCCCCTCGACCAGGTCCAGGATCGCCGGGTCGGCGATGAAGCCACACTTGACCACCTCGGCCAGCCCGGCGGCCAGGTCGGCCGCCGGGAGGCTGTCCAACGTGCCCAGGTCGGCCAGCACCCCGACCGGCGGGTGGAAGGCCCCCACCAGGTTCTTGCCGGCCCCCGTGTTGACTCCGGTCTTACCGCCGACGGCGGCGTCGACCATGCCGAGCAGCGACGTCGCCACCGGCACCCATTGCACCCCGCGCAGCCAGCAGGCCGCGACGAAGCCGGCCAGGTCGGTCACGGCACCGCCGCCCACCCCGACCACCGCGTCGGTACGGGTGAAGCCGGCCGCACCGAGCTGCTCCCAGCAGTCGGCGGCCACCTCGACCCGCTTGCCCGCCTCGGCGTCGGGCACCTCGATCGCCAGCGGGGTGACCCCCGCCCCGGCCAACCGCTCGCCGATCTCCTCGGCCAACGCCCGTAGGGGCGGCGCGTACAGCACCGCCGCCCGGGTCGCGTCGGGCAGCAACGCGGGCAGCTCGGCCAGCAGGCCCCGCCCGACCAGTACGTCGTACGGCCGTTCGCCGCCGACCGGAATCCGGGTCACCTCGTCCATCGCCGGGAGCCTAGTCCAGCGTCGGCTTCGACACGGCGGGTGTCCACCTGGTGGCGGTCCGGGAGAGGAGGTGGCCGACCGACCACGGCCCGGAGATCGGACCATCGGCCGCCCGACCGGACCCTCATCGGGTGCCGGACCCGCCGGATGCCGGACCCTCGTCGCATGCCGGACCCGCCGGATGCCGGGCCCACCGCGTGCCGGACCCACCGCGTGACCGCACGGCAGGGCCGGCGTTTAGCCCGACAGAACCCGGGCACCGGGGACGGGATCGACCCGAACGCGGAGGAACCCATGGCCGGCACCACCATCGACGGCGCGGACATCCGGCTGCCGGCCGTCATCCTCGGCGTCGGCCTCGGCGGGTTCGTCGACGGCATCGTCCTGCACCAGGTGCTCCAGTGGCACCACATGCTCAGCAGCACCGGCAGCGACAACGTCGGGATCAGGGCGTATCCGGTGGACACCGTGCCCGGGTTGCAGATGAACACCCTGTGGGACGGACTGTTCCACGTGGTGACCTGGGTGGCGGTGCTCACCGGGCTGGCCCTGCTCCACTCCCGGGTCACCCGGTCCCGGGGCCGACTGTGGCGCTCCGGGGTGCTCTGGGGCTGGGCACTGGTCGGGTGGGGACTGTTCAACCTGGTCGAAGGGGTGATCGACCACCATCTGCTCGGCATCCACCACGTACACGGTGGTCCGCACCAGACCGCCTGGGACGTCGGCTTCCTGCTGCTCGGGGCGGCACTGGTGGCCCTCGGCTGGGCGGTCCAGCGTCGCGCCACGGCCGTGGACACCTGCGCCGGGCCGCGATGACCGGGGCGCACGACGGCGGGGTCGGACCGCTGCTGCTCGTACCGGCGATGGTGTTCTGGGGTTATCTGGCCGCCGCCCTGCGCCAGGGTGACCCGGGGCGGGCCGGTTGGAGCCACTGGCGGACCGCCAGTTTCGGCGCGGGCGCTGCGCTGCTCGCGGTGGCCCTGCTGCTGCCCGCCCACGACCTGGTCGGGCACATGTGGCAGCACCTGCTGGTCGGGATGCTCGCGCCGCTCGGGCTGGTGCTCGGCGCACCAGGCACGCTGGCCCTGCGGACGGTACGCCCCCGGGCCGGCCGGGCCGCGCTGCGGCTGCTGCGGCATCCCGCCGTGGCGGTGGCCACCCACCCGGTCACCGGCCTGCTGCTCACCGCCGGGGGCCTGTACCTGTTGCACCTGACGCCGCTGTACCGGGCCACCCTGACCCACCCCGGCCTGCACCCGCTGCTCCTGCTGCACTTCCTGCTCAGCGGGTACGCCTTCACCTGGGCGATCGCCGGCCCCGACCCCGGGCCGCACCGCCCCGGCGTGCCGGTGCGCCTGGTGGTGCTGGGCCTGTCCGTCGCCGCCCACGCCACCCTGGCCCAGCTGATGTACGCCGGCCTGGTCGACGCCGACGCCCCCGCCGACCAACTACGGACGGCGGCGACCCTGATGTACTACGTCGGCGACCTGGCCGAGATCCTGCTCGCGCTGGCCCTGCTGGTGACCTGGCGGCCCGAACCCCGCCGGAACGGGTCGACGGCCGTCCGGCCGCACCGGCGTCGCCGGGTGGGCCCGGTCAGGGCTTGAGCAGGGCGACGATCTCGGCGGCGAGGTCCTCCGGCGCGCGGCCGTCGGTCACCACCGTCGCCGTCGCGACCTCCGCGTAGAGCGGCCGACGCTGGTCCATCAGGTGCTTGAGGGTGGCGCGCGGATTCACCGACAGCAACGGCCGGCCGGCACCGAGCCCGACCCGCTTCACCGCGTCGGGCAACTCCACCGACAGGTGCACCACGGTGTGCCCGACCAACGCGGCCCGGTTATCCTCGGCGAGGATCGCCCCACCGCCGAGGGCGAGCACCCCGGCGTGCGACGTCAGCGCCGCCAGCACCGCGGCCCGTTCCAGGGCCCGGAAGTGCGCCTCGCCCTCGTCGATGAAGATCTCCGGGATCGGCTTGCCGGCCATCTGCTCGATGTCGGTGTCGGTGTCCCGGAACGCCACCCCGAGCAGGGTGGCCAGCTCCGCGCCGACGGTGCTCTTGCCGGAGCCGGGCGCCCCGACCAGCACGCAGACAGGCTTCGTCACTGGTCCAGCCTTTCGTTCGCGACTGCGGGGCTCCGCTGCGCTGCACTCCTCGCCCTCACCGAAGCCAGCCCTTCTTGGCAGCCGGCGCTCACCGGATGATCAGCGCGTCGAGGTAGCCGGCAAGGTTGCGGCGGATCTCGGCCACCGAGTCACCGCCGAACTTCTCCATGGTGGCCTCGGCGAGGACCAACGCCACCATCGCCTCCGCGACCACCGCCGCAGCAGGAACCGCACACACATCCGACCGTTGGTTGATCGCCGTCGCCGGCTCACCCGTGGTCACATCCACCGTGGCCAACGCCCGGTTCAACGACGAGATCGGCTTCATCGCCGCCCGCACCCGCACCGGCTCACCCGTGGTGATCCCACCCTCCAGACCACCCGCCCGGTCGGTGACCCGACGCACCCCGGTCGCGGTGGGCATGATCTCGTCGTGCGCCTCCGAGCCTCGGGACCGGGCCTGTTGCCACCCGTCCCCGATCTCGACGCCCTTGATCGCCTGGATCGACATCAACGCCGTCGCCAACCGGGCATCAAGCTTCCGATCCCACTGCACATGACTACCCAGACCCGGCGGCACCCCATACGCCAACACCTCCACCACCCCACCCAGCGTGTCAGCAGCCTTCTTCGCAGCATCCACCTCAGCGACCATCCGGACACTCGCGTCCGGATCGAGACACCGCAACGGGTCCGCGTCGATCCGCTCAGCATCCTCCGGCACCGGCCGCAAACCGGGCTTCGCGGCCACCGAACCCAACTCCACCACGTGCGACACGATCTCGATGCCGAGGGCCTGCTTCACCAGGGCCTTCGCCACGGTGCCCACGGCCACCCGCGCAGCCGTCTCCCGGGCGCTGGCCCGCTCCAGGATCGGCCGCGCATCCGTGTGACCGTACTTCTGCATGCCGGCCAGGTCGGCGTGGCCGGGCCGGGGACGGGTCAGCGGAGCGTTCCGGGCCTGACTCGCCAACTCGTCCGCATCCACCGGGTCGGCGGCCATCACCGTCTGCCACTTCGGCCACTCCGAGTTCCCCACCCGGATCGCGACCGGACTGCCCAGCGTGACGCCGTGCCGCAGACCACCGACGACCTCGACCTCATCCTGCTCGAACGCCATCCGCGCACCCCGGCCATAACCCAACCGACGCCGCGCCAACTCACCCACGATGTCACCAGAAGTCACCGCCACCCCGGCGGGAACCCCCTCCAACAACGCCACCAGAGCCGGACCATGCGATTCACCTGCAGTCAGCCAACGCAACACGACGGTCAGTCTGTCACGCCCGGTGCCGGCGTCGGCACCCTGTCCGGTCCGTCCCGCCCTGCGGACGCCGAGCTGCGCCGGGCGGGCCGCCGACCGGGTTCACGACCAGTCGAAGCGCATACCCAGTCGTTGTTCCAACGCCGCGTTGTGCGGGGCGAAGTGCACGCTCAACTCTTCCCGTACCTGCTCGGGCATGGCGCTGCTGCGGCGGTGGTTGTGCGCCTCGTACGCGGCGAGCTGGTGCGGGGGCAGACCGAGGAAGTCCAACACCCGGGCGTACGTGGCGGCCGGCTCGGCGTACAGCGTCTCGCTGGGCAGGATCAGCAGCTGGGAACGGTCGAACCGGTCCAGCCACGGCGTCAGGTGCTCCAGGTAGCGGCCCCGGGCCCGGTAGGTGTACCAGTCGTACGCCTCGCTGAAGTACGTCGGGTCGGCGATCAGCTTCTCCCGCTCCCCCGCCGTCCGCTCCTCCTCCCGGGCCAGCGCCTCGACGAAGTCCAACGGCTCCTTGCCCTCCGTGCGCCGCTCCTTCCAGTGCGAGTACGCCCGCTCCACGGGGTCCCGGAGCAGGAAGATCAACCGGACGTCGGGCATCAGCTCGGCTACCCGCTGCGCGGCGAGCGGGTGGAACATGTACAGCGGGGCGGCCTCACCGACGCGGACCGGCCCGCCGTGCCGACGTTCCAGGGCCTGCCGGTGCCGCACGGTCGGGAAGTGCGAGCGGTACCACGCCTCGCCCCGACCCCAGTTCTCCTCGAAGTAGTGCGAGGTCTTGGTGTTCCAGGCCGGGAAGAGCCGGGGCACCAGGGGGTGCGCCAGCAGGTAGCGCCACAGCGAGGTGGTGCCGCCCCGCTTGGTGCCGGTGATCAGGAAGTCGGGCAGCGGCCGACGGTCGCTGGTGCGTTCGCCGTACCGGACCAGCGAGCTGCGTACCTGGTGGGTGACCTGGTGCGGGACCACACCCTTGAGGCGGTCGCGGATCGTCATCGTCTCCCTCTCGTCACGCCGGTTTCGGCCTGAGCATCGTCACGGCGGCCTCGGCCCGAACGCCTCATGCCGGTTTCGGCCTGAGCATCGTCACGGCGGCCCGGACCGTACCCCGGACCCGCCGGTCCAGCAGCAGCCCGGCGGCGACGACCGCCAGCACCGCCAGGGCCAGCGCCAGACCGGCCACGCCCCGGCCGGCGACCAGCGCGCTGAGCACCGCCACCACGGCCGCACCGCCGCCGGCCCCGAGCGCCGCCCAACCCACCGACCGGGTGAGCAGCGGCTCGCCGATCGCCACCCGGGCGGCGATCGCGGCCAGCACGTTCTCGGCGACCACGCCGGCCGTCCAGGCGTACGCCGCGCCGAGCGCCCCGTGGTCGGGGATGAGCAGGAAACCCAGGCCGACGGTGAGCGCCAGCCCCACCACGGTGGCCTGGAGGTGCCGGGTGCTGTTGCCGCTCATCAGCAGCATGGTCTGCACGATCCCCACCCCGGAGTTGACGAGCATCGCGAAGGCGAGCACCGCCAGCGGGGCGGCCCCGACGGTGAACCCGTCACCGAAGAGGCTGAGGAACCCGGGCGCGAACACCGCCAGCAGCAGGTACGCCGGCCAGGACAGCAGGATGATCACGACGGTGACCCGCCGGTAGACCAGCGCCGCGTCGGCGGTGCGCCCCTGCCCGAGCAGCCGGGAGAGCTGGGGCGCGACGGCCACCCGCAACCCCTGCATGATCAGCAGCCCGGCCAGGGCGTACCGGCCGACCGCGCCGAAGACACCTGACTCGTCCGCACCGGCCAGCGCCGCGGTGAGCAACACCCCGACCCACATGCTGCTCGCGTCGATCGCCGCCGACACCGCCCGGGGCAGCGCGAAGCCCCAGAGGGTACGCCAGTCCGCGCCGTCCGGCCGCAGCCGCGCCCCCGCCAGCACCCCGAGCGGACGCAGCAGCAGGACGGCGGCGGCGACCACGGCCAACGCCACCGGCAGCAGCCAACCGCCGAACCCGACGGCCACCCCGGCCCCGGTGGCGACCGTCGCCAGCAGCAGTACGGGTCGGGCCAGCGGCACCAGCACGTACTGGATGCCGATCACGGCGGTCACCGGGCGGACCGCCCGGACGGCGGCGAGCAGCACGGTCATCGCCACGGTGACCGGCAGGGCGAGGAACGCCAGCCGCAGCAGTGTCGGCCCGTCCGACCGCTCGAAGAAGACCGGGGCGAGCCGGTCGGCGGTGAACGCGCCCACCGTCGCGACGACCCCGGTGAGCAGCAGCACCGGCAGCAACGCCACCGGCAGCAGCCGGGCGGCGTCACCGTCGACACCGGTGCGGCGTCGGGGCAGCGCCCAGACCAGCGCGGTGTCCGCACCGGCGCAGCAGATCGCGCCCAGAATGGAGACCACACCGATGGCGGTGAACAGCGCACCCGATCCGTCGGTGCCGAAACCGCGCACGATGACCACGGTGAGCAGGAAACCCAGCGCGCCGTTGACCGCCGCGCCGACCAGCCCCACCGCGCCGCTGCGGGCGCTGCGGCGGACCTCCCCGGCGCCGCTCGCCGCGTCGGAGGTGTCCGCCACCGGCCCGGCCGGTGCGTCGGCCGCCGTGGCACGGCGGTCGACCTGCCGAGGAGCCGCGGGTGTGGTCCCGGTCCCGGTGCCCGGATGGCTCATGTCCGCTCCCTGCCGTCCTCGGTGCCGGTCTGGTCTGCGGTCCGGGTGGCGGTCCGGACCGGTGGGGTGGGCCCGTCGGGCCGGGCCGGTTGCACCACGGTGGGTGCGTCCACCCCGCCACCCGGCCGGGACCCGCCGCCCGGAGCCGGGGCCGAGGTCGGCGATGGGACCGACGGCCGGGCCGAAGCCTGGGCGGCAGCGGGCAGCGGCGGTGAAAGCGGCCGGGGCGAAGCCTGGGTAGCGGCCGGCACCGACGGTGGGACCGACGGCCGGACCGAAGCCTGGGTGGCGGCCGGCACCGGGTGCGGCGCAGCGGCGGAAGCCGGAGCGGGAGCCGGAGCCGGAGCCGGAGCGGAAACCGGAGCCGGAGCCGGAGCGGAAGCGGAAGCGGAAGCGGGAGCCGGAGCCGGAGCGGAAGCCGGGAGCGGGGGCCAGGCCGGGGCCGGGGCCGACGGCGACGCGCTCCGGCCGGCGGGAGCGGGAGCCGGGTCCGCAGCGGGTGCCGAAGCCGGACCTGGGGCCGGATTCGGCACCGGACTCGGGCCCGGGGTTGGAACTCGGCTCGGGGCCGGGGCCAGCACTGGGGCTGGGGCTGGGGCTGGGGCCGGGGCCGCGGGGCGGGGCGGGACCGGGGTCGGGGGTGGGGTCGCGCCCCGGGGGGCGGACGGGGAAGCGCTGGCCGTGACCCTGGTGGGCGGGGACGGGACGCTGGCGGTGGCTCGGCCACGCGTGGCCGGGGCGGTGCCGGTGGCGCTGGGGGGCGGGACGGTGGCCGATGCCCTGGTCGGCACGGATGCCGTTCCGGTCGCCGCCGTCGGCGGGCCGGTGAGCGCCGCCGTCGGCGGGCCGGAGGCCGCCGCGGTGGGGCGGGGTGCGCGGGGCTCGACGACTCCGGGCGCGAGGGTCACCGGGCGGTTCACCGGCCCGCTGACCGCCGCCAACCCGACCCCGACCGCATAGAAGATCACCGACATGTTGGGGTCGATGTAGGCGTACACGGGGATCACCACCAGGGCGATCACCGGGATGGTGCTCAGCCACTGCCCGGCCGGGGAGACCGCGCCGGCGAGCCGCTTGGCGATCAGCACCAGCCAGGCCAGGAAGGCGACCAGGGCCGGGATGCCGTGGCTGTAGAGCACCTGCCAGATCATGCCCTGGGTGCCCGGCGGCTCCTCGGCGAGCGTGGTGTCGACGCTGTTGGGTGCGCCGTACCCGAGCAGCGGCGAGCGTTCGACGGCCTGGAGGGTACGCACGTAGAGGTCCATCCGGTCGACGTTGGTGTCGGTGCTGCTGACCCGGTTGTCGATCAGCTCCTGCACGGGCACCACCAGGCTGACCACCCAGACCAGCAGCACCAGCCCGCCGATCGAGGCGATCAGCTTGGCGTTGCCCCGTACCAGCGCCCGCAGGCCCAGGTAGGTCAGTCCCGCGCCGAGGCCGAGGAACATGCCCCGGTTGAGGGTCATGAACGCCGGCACCATCGACAGCGGCAACGACACCAGCAGCGCCACCCGGAACTTGCCGGTACGCACCGACGTCAGGTACGCCAGCACACACGGCACCAGCAGCGCGTACGCCGTGCCCCAGTTGTTGGTGTACGGGTAGGGCGCAGCGGTCCGGTAGATCGGGGCGCGCGAGACCGGGTTGAACTCGTTGGCCCGCACGTGGGTCAGCGCCTGGATGAACCGCTCCCCCGACATGCTGCCCGGCAGCAGCAGTTCCATCGGGGTGGTGAGCTGGAAGCGGGGGGCCAGCACCGCCAGCCAGCCCAGGGCGACCACGCCCAGCCAGTACCAGCCGAGGGGGCGGAGCACCTGGGCCCAGGGGACGCCGTCGCGGACCAGGTTGTAGACGTACACGCAGACGATCAGGGCGGTGACCATGAAGCCGAGCCGCAACCCGGAGGTGAGGTAGGCGGTGGCCCGGTCCAGCCGGGTGAAGCTGAGCAGCACCAGCGCCAGCAGCACCATCCAGCAGGCCGTGCCGGCGGGCAACGCCACCCGGCCCCGGGTGACCATCAGGCCCAGCAGCACCAGTCCGAACGCCGACCAGCCGAGGTAGAAGCCGCCGAGCGCCCACCACAGCGGCATCAACCCGAACATGGCCAACAGCGGCCAGGTGGGCAGCGGCGGCAGTCCGGTCGGCGACGTGCCGGCCCGACGCCGCCGGTCAGACACCTCGACCCCGACGCTGGGCCAGTCGGAGCACCCGTTCCCCGGAGAGCAGCCCGAGCACCACCGGGACGGTCACCAGCACCCGCTTCTCCCGGGGGTTGAGCCGGACCACCCGGCCGAGTTCCCGGACCGCCTCCCGCCGCCGTCGGCCGGAGGCGAGCGCGAAGGCGATCTGGCCGTGCAGCCGGGCCAGGCCGGTCCGGCTGCCCGCCAGCTCGGGGTGCTTGTCCAGCAGGTAGCGGGTGGCCTCGACGATGGTCGCCCAGCGGCCGAAGAAGAACGATCCGCCGTGCCAGTCGACCACCACCAGCACCTCGGGCACGATCACCACCGGGCCGTGCGCGGCGATCCGCAGCAGCCACTCGTAGTCCTCGCCGTAGCCGCCGGGCAGCTCCTCGTCGACCGGGCCGATGGCGTCCCAGGTCGAGCGGCGGATCAGGATGGTGCTGGAGTGCACCTCCATGATCCGGTCCTCGACGAAGTCGGGGAGGGTGACCTCGGCCCGGTCGAGTTGGCGTTCCTTGGCGATGCCGGGGCCCTCCAGCCGGATGCCGCAGCTCGCGGCGGCGGCGTCGGGGCGCTGCGCCAGCAGCTCGACCTGCCGGCGCAGCTTCGCCGGCAGCCAGAAGTCGTCGTCGTCGCAGAACGCGACCAGGTCGGCGGTGGCCTCGTCGGCGCCGGTGTTGCGACCGCCGGGCAGGCCCTGCCGGTGGGCGTTGTTGACATAGCGGAGGCTACGGCCGGCCGGGACGTCCACGGCCAGCTCGCGCAGGTCGGTGTGGTCGTAGACGACGATGCACTCCACCGGGCCGGGGTAGTCCTGGCCGAGCACGGCACCCACGGCCCGTTCCAGCAGGCCGGGCCGGTCCCGGGTGGCGATCACCACGGTCACCGGCGGGTGCTGCCCGACGGCCGTCGACTCAGTCACGTTTCTCTCCCGTCACCACGAATCCGACCGGCTCGACGCCCACCGCGCGCAGCCGTTCCACCAGTTGGCTCAGCCGGCCGGTGCGGGTCTTGTCCCGGGCGGCGACCAGCACGGCCCGGCCCTCCCGGGCGGCTCGCACGCCCCGCTCGTCGTGCAGGGCGGGAGGCGCGTCGATCACGGTGACGCCACCGCCGGTCGGGGCGTCCAGCGGGACCAGGTGCACCGCGCCGGACCCGATGCGCAGCTCCTCACCGTCGACCGTGGGGGTCTCCTTGGGCAGCACCCGGGGGATGATCTCGGTCTTGTCCGCCGAGGTGGTGGTGGAGCGGTAGACCCCGCCGTTCTTCGGGTCCTCGGTGGGGAACGGCCGGGGCTTGCGGACCGGCTGGATGATCATGGTGTCTTCCGGGCTGCCCATCGGGGCGGTGGCCGCCGGTGCCGGGACGGCGCTGGGCGCCGGGCGCGGGCGGGGCACCCGGGGGCGGGTCGGTTCGGTGGCCGGGTGGCGGCGCTGGGCGTCCTGGAGCAACGGCCGGATCCGGTCCCGGCTCTCTGGGGCCACCCCGAGCCGCACCTCGTGCCCGCCCTGGGCGAGCGCCGCGGCGATCCCGGCGGTGACCTGTTCGCGTCGCTCGTCGGCGGCGCTGGACAGCAGTACCAGCGGCAGCGGTCTCGGCCCGTCCACCCAGCGGCTCAGGGCCAGCACCAGGTAGCGCAGGTCGGTGTCGGAGAGCCGCCCGGAGCGGTCCCGCCCGACGGTCCCCAGCAGCGGGGCACCGACCAGCGCGGACGCCTCGTCGGCGGTACGCACCCGGCGGTCCATGGACTCCCGGACGAAGGCGACCAGACCGCCGACCAGCAGCCCGCCGAGCAGCCCGGCGACCAGGATCAGCGGGGCGGCGTCCCGGCTCGACGGGACGGGGGCGCGGGCGGCGCTGGTGACCGATCCGGGGCTCAGATCCGCCGAGCCGATCTTGGAACGCTGCTCGGCGAGGGTCGCCAGCTGGTCGTTGAGCGCCCGCAGCTGGTCCAGCAGGGCGCTGGTGCGCGGCGACGGGGTGGAGGAGTTCTGGTTGGCCGGCAACGACCGTTGGGTGGTGGTGCGCTGGCTGGTGACCAGGGCGATCGTGTCGTCGTACGACTTGAGCACGGCGGCGCGCTGGTTCTCGTACATCCCCTTGCGCAGTTCGAGGTACGCCTCGGCGGCGCCGTTCGCGCCGTCCACCGCCTCGGCCTCGCTGTGCCCGGAGTAGCTGAACCGCATCACCTGTCCACCGACCGGGGTTTCCACGGTGAGCGCGTCGGCCACGCCGGTGGTGTCCCGGCCGGTGATCGAGGCGACCTTGTCGATGACCCCGTTGCTGGTGGCGATCCCGCTCTCCGCGGTCATGTTGACCGCCCGGTCGGCACCACCGGAGGGCACCGAGAACGGGTCGGTGACCACCGGGCGGACCACCACGGCCGTGGTGGCGGTGTAGGTGGCGGGAAAGACCAGCAGGTAGGCGGCCACCAGTAACAGCACCAACCCGGTGGCGGCGAGCACCGTGCGCCACCGCCGCACCGGGATACGGGCCAACTCGGCCAGGCCGACCGGGCGCTGCCGGGCGGGAGTGACGTCGGTCACGTCCATCAGTCAGGTCCTCTAGCGATGAGGGGGGTGGGCAGGTCGGCGTGGGCCGGACGTCGGCCCCGGTGCGAGCCGCCGGTCGTCCTATTGTCGCCGACCGTTCACTTATGGTCGACAGCCGACCGGTCCCCTGCGCGACGGGCGGCCCGCCGGTGCCTCGGGGACACCGGCGGACCGCCCGTACCAAAGGTGGGTCAGGAGGTGGCGAAGAACAGCGTCTTGCTCGACCAGTCCACGCCGGCACCGGCCGGCGCGATCTCCACCGAGGCGGCGCCGTCGACGGCGACCTCGTCGAACGGCACGGCGCGCAGCGAGCCGTTGGTGTTGCCATAGACGATCTTGCCGTTGACCCAGGCCATCCCCCGCACGGAGCCCCAGTTCAGGCCCACGCTCGGCAGGGTGAACTCGGTGCAGCCCACCACGTAGCCGTCCGGCTCCAGGTAGCGGTAGAACAACTTGTTGGTGCCGGCCTTGGTGTAGTACATCCGGCCGTCGAGGTAGAACGCGCCGGCCATGGTCGCCGGGTTGAACCAGTCGTTGTAGCCGCTGCTGACCCAGGGTGCGCCCACCGAACCGCCGGTGAACATCGACACACCCAGGTAGCTGCCACCGGCGGCGGTCGCGTCGGTCTTGGACCAGTAGAGCTTGTTGCCGACCGAGAAGGCCGCGCCGGCCGCGGTGAGGTTCGCCTGCGCGCTGCCCGCCGGCGTGCCCAGCGTGCTGCCGTCGAACGGCACCCGGGTGGTCTGCCCGTTGCCGGTGCCGACGTACAGGTAACCCGACGACGCCGTCGGCGCGTTGGTCGCCGCGACCGTACGCCCACCGGCGAGCGGGAACAGGCCCATCCGCCCGTGGTACTCGTTGCCCAGCCCGTCGGAGTCGAAGCCGGCGTACAGGCCGGTGCTGCCCCGCCACAGCTCCCACATGATCGGGCCCCAGGTGGTGGTGCCCGCCGGGGCGCCCGACCGGGTCGGGTTCCAGACCAGCGGCAGGCCGTTGATCGGGTCCAGCGCGCCCAGGCCGAACCGGTTGACCGCGCCACTGCCGGCCGAGTCGTTGCCGTTGGCGTTGCTCAGCCAGCGGAAGTGACCGCCGACGTAGACCACGTTGTCGGCCACCTCGAGGGAGGTCACCGAGTCGGTGCCGGTGTAGTTGACCCAGGTGGCGTCCAGGGCCGTACCCCGGTCAGCGGTCTCGAACCGGGCGATGGCGTCGCAGTACGCCCCGTCGCCCCGGCCACCATCGGCGATGATCACGAAGTATGAGCCGTCGTCGGAGAAGTCGACGTCCCGGGCGTAGAACGGGAACGAGCCGCTGTAGCAGGGCGCCACGTAGCGCTGGGTGCTCCAGTTGGCGACCGCCGGGGTGCCGTCCAGGTCGACGACCACCACCTGGTTGCGGGGCTGGCCGTTGACCTCGGTGAAGTTGCCCACCGCGACCAGGGTCTTGTTGTCGGGTGCGACGGCGAGACCCCAGACCAGCTCACTGCTGGCCCGGGCGACGCTGGCGTCGATCTGGAAGCTCGGGTCGATCGCACCGGTGGTCGCGTCGAGCCGGGCCAGCAGCGAGTGCTCGGTGCCGTTGACCCAGTGGAACGCGCCCGCGATGTAGAGCTTGTTGCCGACCACGACGGTCCGGCGGACCAGTCCGCCGTCACTGCGGCCGACCCAGCCGGTGATCGTCGCGCCGGTGGCCGGGTCCAGCTGGACGAGGTTCTTGCGGCTGACCCCGTTGACGTTCTTGAACGCGCCGCCGACGATCAGCTTGCCGTCCGGGCTCACCGCGAGGGCGTGCACCGCACCGTCCAGGGTCGGGGCGAAGTCGGCCTTCAACGCCCCGCTGCTGCGGTCGTAGGCGAACAGGTAGTTGCGGGAGGTCCAGCTCGTGCCCCCGGCGGCCTTGACCGAGGTGAACGAGCCACCCACGTAGATCGTGTTACCGATCTCGGCGAACGCCTTGGTGTCGCCGTCCTGCGCGTGCGGAATGTTGTCCGCCGGGTTCGCCGACGTGAGAGTGCTGGTCACCGGGGTGAGGTCCGCCGCGTGGGCGGGCGCGGCCAGCAGGCTGACCGCGAGCACCGGTACGGCGAGAGCGGCGAACCACCGCCGCCACACCGGTCGAGACGTTCTGTGAAGCACTGGCGCCCCCAAAATGAAGTGAGATCACGCGTAGCTTGCTCTGCCCGGACATTTCGCACCATCAACCGACCGGTCCACTCGACCACCGGCTCGGTCCGGTCCTGCCGTACGGGTCGCGTCCGGGCGACCCACGGAGGACGAGGATTGCGCATCGACCGGCGGGACCCGTCACCGGCCTGCCCGGTCCCGGCCGGCCTCACGCCGGCTCCGCCCACCGGAACGGCGGGACCGTGCCGGTGGTGGTGACCGTCCAGGATGCCGCGCTGGCCAGGTCGTCGCCCGTGACGGCGTCGGCCTCCCGGGCCAGCACCAGGCCCCGCCGGTCGAGTTCCCGGGCCATCTCGACCTGGTGGTCGTCGACGTGTTCGCCGTGCCGGGCCCGGCGCGGCACGTAGACGGCACGGCGTCCGGCCCGCATCGCGGCCAGCGCCGAACCGACCCCGGCGTGGGTGACGATCACGTCGGCCTCCCGCATGGCCTGCTGCATCTCGGCGTGCGGCACCTGCCGGCGGGCCCCGGCCGGCATCCGGGGGATCCGGGTCGACCCCACCTGCCAGAGCACCTCCGCCTCGGGGGGCACCACGTCGACCAGGCGTTGCAGCAGGCGCGGAAAGCCGAAGCGGGACTGGGTGCCGAGGGTCACCACGATCCGGGAGACCGGGCGCGGGGCGGCGGGTGCGGGCAGGTAGCCGTCGAAGATGGAACCGCCGTAGCGCCACCGGCCGTCCGCCCAACCCGGGTACTGGGTGTAGAGCCGGGTCCGGGGCACCCGGGCGACCAGCCGACCGGTCAGCGACGGGCCCTCGGTGCGGGTGGCGCTCTCGATGTAGTGGCAGTCGAGGCCGTGCCGCACGGCGGGCAGGAAGAACGACATGGCGACGCTGGCACCGGTGCTGACCACCCGGCGGAACCGTCCGCCGCAGAGCACCCGGCGGGCGGCCAGCAGATCGCGCAGCGCACCGACCGGGTCCCGGGTGGCGGCCGGCGGCACGTGGATGACCTCGTGTCCGTGGAGCAGCGAGCGGCTCTGCGGGGAGTCGAACGTCGCCCAGACGCAGTCGTCCTGCACCCCGAGCCGGGGCAGCAGATCGTGCAGCTCGGCGAGGTGCCCACCGGTGGAGGCGACGAGGAGGGTGGTCACGGTGGTGGCCCAACTTCCGTTCGAGGAGTGGTGGGGGCCGGGTCCGTCGCGGCGCGGGGAGGGGTAGCGCCGGTCCGGACGGGGAGGGGGTCAGGTACCGGTGGTCAGCCGGTCGGCGTTGCGCGGTGCCGGGTCGGCAGGCGTCCCCGGCGGGCGGACCCGGCCGTCGGCGACCAGCACGGCGAGCACCATCACGCCGGTCAGCAGGGTGCCGAAGAACCAGCCGCCGAAGACGTCGGTGAGCCAGTGCTTCTCGGCGTAGATGCGGGTGTAGCCCTCCACCGTGACCAGCACCGCCAGGGCGGTGACCAGGCCGATCAGCACCCTACGCGGAATCCGCCAGGTCAGCGCGGCCAGCACCAGGATGGTGCCGAAGGTCATCAGCACCCGGGCGCAGCCGCCGGAGGGGTAGGTGCCCAGGTCGGTCGGCGGGTGGCCCCGGTCGACGACCTTCGCGAGGATCGTCTGGGTGTACTGCTCGACGACGAACTGCAACGGCATCGCCACCAGCGGAATCCACCAGCGGCGGCGACGCCAGGCGATGGCGAAGCCGATCGCGGCCACCACGGTCACCCACTTGAGCGGGTAGCGGTCGCCGATCGGGGAGATGAACAGGTTGACGTCTTCCCAGAAGCCGACCCGGTGGGCGTGCACGTAGTCGAAGACGGGGTGGTCGACGTGGGGTTCGAGCCGGGAGATCGCCTCACCGAGCGGCCAGCAGACGGCGACGACCGCCGCTGCACCGGCCAGCAGCACCACCAGCGCCGCTCCGGTCCGACCGAACGCGGCGGTCAGCCCGGCGAGGGCGATCCGGAAGCGTTCGGCCGTCCGGCCGGTGTCGACGGCCGACGCCCACCGGGCCGCCAGCACCGGAACTGTCAGCAGGGGCACCAGCACGGCCAACACGGCCAACACGTAGACGATGGTCACCTGGGGTCACCGCCGCCCGAACGGCCGGCGGCCGGGGCGCAGGTGACCCCGAACTGATTGACGCGTGACGATCCCATCGTGCTCCCTGATTGTGCCGGCCATCGGCCGGGCCTCCCCACACCCCGGACGAGGTCCCCACGCCGTCCCGGGCCGCACCGACCACGCCGTCGCCGGCCAGTGGTCATCGAGTGGGGCCACCCTAATGGAACGTGAGCCGGCTTCGGTAGCGGCGGTGACGGCAGTGTGGGCTTTTCGCCGTTTTTCCGGTCGGGACCCCGACACTTGTCCCATTCACCGGGAGAAACCGCCGGTCAGGGGCCGGGTGAGCCCAGCCGGTCGGCGAGCGTGTGCAGCAGTGCGGGATGCAACTTCGCACTCCAGCCGCCCCCGCCGGCTGCCAGTTCCGCCGTCCGCAACCACAGCTCGACGAGATATGCGTCGGCGACGAATTGACGCCCCGCCGGGTCCAGGCCGAACGCCGGGCCGTGCCGGTCCAACAGCTCGACCATCTCGCCGGTCGCCCCCGCCACGTCCCGGCCGGCCAGCGACAACGCGCTCTGGAAACCCTGGTGGGCGAGGTCGAGCCCGAGGGGCCGGTCGGCACCGCTGTTCTCCCAGTCCCAGACGACCAACCGGCCCCGGTGCCGGCCGAGGTTCCACGGCACCCAGTCGCCGTGCCAGTGCCCGAACTCCACCGGCCGGTCGCCGTCACGGTCGACGAGGGCGGCCAGCGCCCCGACCACCGGACCACCGGCGGTCGCGGCCCGCGCGGTCACATCGGCCAGGAACGCCGAGCCGCGCAATGGGCGGCGGGCCGCCGCCGGGCCACCGCGGCGGGCCACCGCCAGCATCGCGGCCACCTCCGGGCGCAGCGGGTGACGCGGCCGGCGGATCCGAGCCGGCATCGGCTCGACCAGGGTCACCGCCAGGTCACCCCAGCTCACCTCGTCCAGCAGCCGGGGCACGTCCGGGAAGTCACCGCCGTCGCGGGGCAGATCCCGCAGCGCGGCGGCCTCCGCGCGGACCATCGCCCGGGTCGCGTCGTTCCACCCGATCTTCGCGTACGCCCGCGCGGCGCCCCGGTCGTCGAAGAGCTGCAACGTCGGCTTGTGGTGCGGGTCCGGCGGCCGGATGCCGATCGCGGCGTGCAGCGGTCGGCCAGCCAGCCGGCCCAGGTGCTCGGCGAGCAGCAACTCGGCCGGATCGGCGTCGGTGGGCACCGCGACGGTCAGCACCGGCATCCGGGCCAGCCCGGTCGCCCCGAGCCCGGCCAGCATCCCGACGGCCAACCGGTTGGCCCGCACCCGGGGCGGGCGCAGCGCGTTGTACGCCAGGGTCGACGCCGCGCCGACCCGGCGGGAGACGAGCGGGAGCAGGAACCTGGCCCGCTCCACCGAGGGCACCACGGCGTACCGGACGGCCGGGCGGTGGGTGGTGGGCACCGGGTCGGCCGGACCGCCGAGCCAGAGCCGGGGGTCACCGAAGATGGCCCGGGTCACCCAGCCCAGGCCGTCCTGCCGGGTCCGTGGGTCCGCCACCGCCGTCATGCCCTCTCCCGTCCTCGCCCGAGCGCCGCGCGCTGGCGGACACGATAGGGGCAGCGGGCAAGCAGCCGCCCGGCGGGCCGAGGCCCACCGGGCGGCGTACGGTGCCCGGTCCGGGTCAGCGCTGCCAGACGCGGACGTAGTCGACCCGGAAGTCGGCCGGGAAGCGGGTGGCCGCGTCGGGGTCGCCCAGCCAGCCGCCGACCTGGAAGTTCAGCCGCAGGTTGAACGGCTTGTTGAACGCCTCGTCGAACCACGGGGTGGTGCTGCGGTCGCGCTGCCAGACCTGCCGGCCGTCGATGTACCAGCGGATCACCCCCGGCTCCCACTCCGTGGTGTACGTGTGGAAGCCGTCACCCGGGTAGCCGGTCGGGAAGTCCCACCGCTGGTCCTGCTTGACCGGTGTGTAGTCGTAGAAGATCGCCTGGGTGGCGGCCCCGTGCAGGGACGACCCGCCGGGCAGCTCCACCACGTCGATCTCGCCCTTGCCGCCGTCGTCAGGGCGCAGCCAGAACGCCGGCCAGAGGCCCTTGGAGTCGGTCGGCCCGTTGGGCGACTTGGCCCGCATCTCGAACCGGCCGTAGGTGAACGACGCCTTGCCGATGGTGTCCAGGTAACTCTGGGTGTACTGCCGGGTCTGCGAGCTGCACACCGCGGTCTCCCGCTGGGCGCGCAGGGTCAGCACCCCGTCGGCGACGAAGGTGTTGTCCGCGTCGTCGACGTTGCAGCCCTTGTCGATGTCGCGGCCCTCGTTGTCGCGCAGGTTCCACCGTTTCAGGTCGACGGTGGGCCCGGTGAACTCGTCGGACCAGACCAGCCGCCAGCCGGGCACGTCCGTGCCGGGGCGGACCGTCGGCGTGGGGCGGGGGCGGCCGTGGTCGGCGCGGGCGGGCCGACCGTCCGGGTCGGCGACGGCGCCACCGTACGCGTCGGCGTGGGCTTCGGGGCGGCGGTGGTCGGCGGGGCCGTGGTGGCCGGTGGCCGGGTCGGCGGCCGGCCGCCCCGCTGGTAGGTCACCACCAGGCTGGGCCGGATGGTGGCCTTCGTGTTCTCCCGGGACGCCCAGTAGATGCGGGTGTTCCAGTTCTCCTGGGTCAGGGCGAAGGTGACCTGGCCGTTGCCGCTGACCGCGCCGGAGACGTCCCACTCGTTGTAGCCCTGGGCGACCCGGTCGACGGTGGCCAGCGCCGGGCCGAGGACGGGCCGTTCGTGCCACGCGCCGGTACCGACCGCGGTGCCCTCGGCGGCGTGCGCCCGGACCCGGGAGGTGAACTGCTGCCAGGCGTACACCCGCAGGGACGCCTTGACCTTCACCGCGTCGGCGGGCAGGCCACGCACCTGGAATTCCAGGACGGCGTCGCGCTGGCCGACCCGGTTGCCGTCGCAGAGTTGCGGGCAGCTGGCCAGGGTGGTCTTGACCCCGTTGTCGCCGTCCTGCGGGACCTGGGTGGCCGTGGTGTCCGCGACGGCGGAGAGCACGATCGGCGGCACCTCGGCGGCGATCAGCGGCATCATCGTGGCCACGATGCCGCCGACTGCGGTGACGCTCAGGACACTGAGGACGACCGCCTTGCGTCGGCCGGTGATGGCCGGAAGGGCGCGGTGGATTCCGTGCCTGCTCAAGGAACTCTCCCCGGGTGGGCGACGATTACCGGCAGCAGCGTAACCACCACGGGCGGCTGTGGCAGGGGTGAAATCAAGGTGGCGACAGGACTTAACCAAAGAATAAGGCAGCCGGGGTTGCTTTTCGGCGGGCGAGCAAACGAATGCCGGCTTCCCGAGGTTACGCCTGATTGACCGGAAAGTCGGCGATGCGGTTCGCCGTCATCCTGGCCGCTCCTGACCGGCCGGGCAGGGTCGCGGGGAACGCCGGCCGGACCGGCCGGCCCGACGGGAGGGCGGGTCAGCGGCGGGCCGCCGCCAGCGCCGCGCGCATCGCCTCGACCGGTGCCGGCACCCCGGTGAACTGGGTGAACTGGCCGACGGCCTGGGCCAGCAGCAGATCCAGCCCGGAGAGCACCTGACGGCCGGCGGCCAGCGCCGAG
The DNA here is from genome assembly GCF_019374995.1 of Micromonospora sp. RL09-050-HVF-A. Lineage (NCBI taxonomy): Bacteria > Bacillati > Actinomycetota > Actinomycetes > Micromonosporales > Micromonosporaceae > Micromonospora > Micromonospora sp. RL09-050-HVF-A. The sequence goes on along the minus strand of NZ_JAGKQP010000002.1, from coordinate 7,073,984 downwards.
GCGGCCAGCGGGGTCGGCCACGGGTCGTACAACGCGTCGAAGAACACCGTGGACGGTCCCCAGTCGACCCCGTCCGCCAACGGGTCGGCGACCCCCTTCGGCACGGTGGAGACGACCAGGTCGGCGCGCAGGTACGCGGCGGCGTCGGCCCAGGCCACGGGGACCAGGTCCACCCCGACGGCCGCCGCCACCGGCCGCAGCTGCGCCACCGCCGCCGGGCGGCGGGCCACCACGGTCACCGTGGTCACGCCGAGCCCACCGGCGGCGGCCAGGGCGGCCCGGGCGGTGCCCCCGGCGCCGAGCACCGTGACGGCGGCCCCGGCCGGCACCCCGGCCGAGGTCAGCACGGTCACCATGCCGGAGACGTCGGTGTTGTCGGCGTACCAGGAGCCGTCGGGACGCCGTACCAGCGTGTTGGCCGCGCCGACGGCGGTGGCGACCGGCGACGCCCGGTCGGCCACCGCGAGCGCGGCCTCCTTGCCCGGCATGGTCACCGACAACCCGGCCCACTCCGGTCCCAGGCCGGCGACCAGGGCCGGCAGCTCCTGCGCCCCGCACTCGATCCGGGTGTACGACCAGCCGTCGAGCCCGGCCGCGGCGTAACCGGCGTTGTGGATCACCGGGGAGAGGGAGTGCGCGATCGGCCGGCCGAGCACCGCAGCCCTCACCGGCAGTTCTCTCCGCTCAGCACGCCGTTGGTGCACATCTGGCGTTGCAGGTCACGGAAGTCGGCGTCGGTCGTCCCGTAGCCCATGGTGCCCTTCTTGTCGACGGTCATGAAATAGACCCAGGTGCCGTTGGGCGGGCTCATCGCCCCCTTGAGGGCGTCCTCGCCGGGGTTGCTGATCGGGGTGATGGTCAGCCCGTCCGCGCCGTGCGTCCGGTACGGGTTCTTCGGGTCGTTCAGCTCGGACTGCTTGAGGATGTCGGAATCCTTCGGGTTCTTGCCCTGCAACCGCAGCCAGTAGTTGATCGCGCTGTCGATCTCCAGACACTTGCAGTGGTAGCGGTCGGTGTAGACCCGGTTGTAGATCACCCGGGCCACCTTCGGCATGTCCACGTGGTTGACCGACTCGGCCTGCGCGATCGACGCCGTGATCAACGCCTCGTACGGGGAGATGCCCCGGTCGGCCTCGACCGTCTCGACGAACTTCATCTCCCCGGTCACGTCGAGGAACTTGTCCACCATCAGCGACAGGATCTGCGGGGCGGTCGCCTTCGGCGGCAGCTCGTAGGTGGCCGGGTAGAGGAAGCCCTCCAGGCTCCGTGGCCCCTTCTTGCCGTCCTTGCGGTTGAACCAGAACTCCGGCACGCCCAACTTGACCGGGTCCTTCGCGGCGGCCTTGAACTCGGCGACCGGGATCTTGGTCTCCTTGGCCAGCAGGTCGTAGATCGCCAGGGTGATCATGCCCTCGGGGATGGTGATCCCGTTGACCACCCGGCTCTTCGGATCCAGCAACAGGGCGAGCGCGTCGGAGGCGCGCATCTCCTTCTTGACCTTGTACCGGCCGACCTGGATGTTCTTGCTGAGCGCGTTGTCGTCGGCCGCCTCGACGAAGGCCTTGGTGCTCTTGACCACACCGGCGTCATAGAGGGAGTTGCCGATGTCGGTGGCCGTGTCGCCCTGCTTGACGTCGACCAGCGCCTCACCGGTGCCCGGGCCGTCGAAGTCCGGCGTGATGAAGTGGTTACGGATCCGGTCGAAGCCGTAGAAGGCCCCGCCCCCGATGCCACCCAGCAGCACCAGGGCCATGAACAGAGCGAAGATCGTCTTCAGGTGCCCGCCGCCCGACTTGCCGCCACCCGACGCGCCGTTGCGTCGGCTGACGAAGCCACGCCGGTGCCGGCCCTTCTCCCCCCTCTCCTGCTCGTCGAACCCGAGGTCCAGATCGTCGATCATTCCGTCCGCCTCCGCTGCGCTTCCAGCCAGCTCTGCAGGATCTCGACCGCGGCGGCCTGATCCACCACCGCACGTTGGCGCTTTCCCCGGACGCCACGCTCGGCAAGCCTACGAGACGCGACGACGGTTGACATCCTCTCGTCGGTGAGCGTCACCGGAACCGGCGCTATCACCTCGGTCAACCGGCGCACGTACGCCAACACGTGCTGGGCCGCCGGCCCCTGCCGGCCCGCCAGATTGACCGGCAGCCCGACGACGACCTCGACGGCCTCGTGCTCGGCCACCAGCTGCGCGAGCTGCGCAAGGTCACCGGGCACCGCGTCCGGGCCGGTGGTCAGATCCCGGGCCAGAGTGACCAGCGGAGTGGCCAGGATCCCGTGCGGATCGGAGCGGGCCACCCCCACCCGGACCTGCCCGACGTCGACACCCAACCGGACCCCCCGGGACAACTCACTCACCGTCGGTCACCCTCCCCGGTGACGAGCCAGGGCGGACCAGCTCTGGTCCGCCCTGGCTCGTGCGCTGATCCGTCACGCGTCGGCGATCGCCTTCTCGACCGTGAGCAGCAGCTTCGGCGCCTCGGCGGCGGGCAGGCCACCACCCTGCGCGACGTCCTGGCTGCCGCCACCCCGACCGGAGAAGGCCGCCTTCACCAGGTCGTTCGCCGCCAGACCACGGCCACGGGCCGCCGCGTTCACGGCCACCACCAGGGACGCCTTGCCGTTCGATCGGGCCGCCACCGCCACCACCGCCGGCCGCGCCGGATCGATCTTGCCGCGGATCTCCTGGGCCAGGGTCCGCACGTCGTTACCGGCCGCGCCCTCCGGCGCCTCGGTGCCGACGTACGCCACCCCGCCGACGTCCTTCGCCTGCCCGGCCAGCGCCGCCGCCCCGCCCAGCACCAGCTGGGCGCGGAGCTTCTCCAGCTCCTTCTCGGCGTCACGCAGCTGCGTCACGGTCTGCTCGACCCGGTCGGCGACCTGCTCACCGGGCACCCGGAACAACTCGGCGAGGCGGGACACCAGCAGGTGCTCACGGGCCAGGAAACCGAACGCGTCCATCCCGACCAGCGCCTCGATCCGGCGCACGCCCGAACCCACCGACGCCTCGGAGAGGATCTTCACCAGGCCGAGCTGGGCCGAACGGGCCACGTGGGTGCCGCCGCACAGCTCCCGGGCGTAGTCGCCGACCTCGACGACCCGGACCCGCTCGCCGTACTTCTCGCCGAACAGCGCCATCGCGCCGATCCGCCGCGCCTCCTCCTGGGTGGTGATGAAGGCGTTGACCTCCAGATCCGCCAACAGCACCTCGTTGACCTGCTGCTCCACGTCGTGCAGCACGCTCGGCGACACCCCGGTCGGGGTGTTGAAGTCGAACCGCAGCCGCCCCGGGGCGTTCAGCGAGCCCGCCTGGGTCGCCGACTCGCCGAGGAAGTTGCGCATCGTCTGGTGCACCAGGTGGGTGGCGGTGTGCGACCGCGAGATCGCCCGCCGCCGGGTCACGTCGATCTCCGCGTAGCCGGTCTCGCCGGCCCGCACCTCACCCCGGACCACCTTCGCCCGGTGCACGATCAGACCCGGCACCGGCTGCTGCACGTCGAAGACCTCGACCTGACCGGCACCGACCGTGATCAGCCCCTGGTCGGGCTGCTGACCGCCACCCTCGGCATAGAACGGGGTGGTGTCGAGCACCAGCTCGACGGTGTCACCCTCGACCGCCGCGCCGACAGTGACGCCACCGCTGAGCAGCGCCCGCACCCGGGACTCCCGGCTCAGCTCGCTGTAGCCGGTGAACTCCACCGCACCACCGTCGTCACGCACCGACCGGTATGCCGACACGTCGGTGTGCCCGGTCTTGCGGGCCTGCGCGTCGGCCTTGGCCCGGTTGCGCTGGTCGGCCATCAACCGGCGGAAACCCTCCGCATCGACCTGGAGGCCCTGCTCGGCGGCGATCTCCAACGTCAGGTCGATCGGGAAACCGTACGTGTCGTGCAGCTGGAACGCCTGCTCACCCGACAGGGCCGGCTTGCCCGCCGACCGGGTCTGCGCGATCGCCGTGTCCAGGATCGTCGTCCCCGCCCGCAACGTCGACAGGAACGCGTCCTCCTCCGCGTACGCGTACTGCGAGATCCGGTCGAACTCGGCCGCCAGCTCCGGGTACGACGGGGACATGCAGTCCCGGGCCACCGGCAGCAGCTCCGGCAACGCCCGCTCCTGCCAGCCCAGCAGGCGCACCGCCCGGATCGCCCGCCGCATGATCCGGCGCAGCACGTAGCCGCGCCCCTCGTTGCTCGGGGTCACCCCGTCACCGATCAGCATCAACGCGGTCCGCACGTGGTCGGCGACCACCCTCAGCCGTACGTCGTCCGGGTGCGACTCGCTCGCCACGTGACCCGAGTGCGCGCCGTACCGCTTGCCGGTCAGCTCCGCCGCCCGGTCCAGGATCGGCCGCACCTCGTCGATCTCGTAGAGGTTGTCGACGCCCTGCAGGATCGAGGCCATCCGCTCCAGGCCCATGCCGGTGTCGATGTTCTGCGCCGGCAGGTCACCCAGGATCGGGAAGTCCTCCTTCCCGCTGCCCGGACCCCGCTCGTACTGCATGAAGACCAGGTTCCAGAACTCCATGTAGCGGTCCTCGTCGACCGCCGGGCCGCCCTCGCGGCCGTACTCCGGACCCCGGTCGTAGAACAGCTCCGAGCACGGGCCGCACGGCCCCGGAATGCCCATCGACCAGAAGTTGTCCGCCTTGCCCCGGCGCACGATCCGCTCGGCCGGCACCCCCACCGACCGCCAGATCTCGAACGCCTCGTCGTCGTCGAGGTAGACCGTCGGCCAGACCCGCTCCCCGTCCAGCCCGTAACCGCCCTCGGCGACCGGCTTGGTGACCAGGTCCCAGGCCAGCGGGATCGCCCCGGACTTGAAGTAGTCACCGAAGGAGAAGTTGCCGTTCATCTGGAAGAACGTGCCGTGCCGGCTGGTCTTGCCGACCTCGTCGATGTCCGGCGTACGCAGACACTTCTGCACACTCACCGCCCGCCGGTACGCCGGGGTCTGCTGCCCCAGGAAGTACGGAACGAACTGCACCATGCCGGCGTTGACGAACAGCAGGTTCGGATCACTGATGGCGGGCAGCGGAGCGGACGGCACCACGGTGTGCCCGTTCGCCTCGAAATGGGCGAGGTACCGCCGCTTGATCTCCGCCGTCTTCATCGCTGGTGCTCCTCCGGAAAGATCTCTCGGTCACCGATACGCGGGTCCTCCCGCAGCTCGGCGAACTGGTCGTCGAACGCCTCACCCCGGGCGAACGCCTCGTGGATCTCCTGCTCGCGCTCGGCCATCCCGATCCGTACGTCCTCCACGAAGCTACGCAGCGACTCGACCAGACCGCCAGCGGATTCGGACAGCCCACTGGCGATCCCCGCCGGGGTGTACGCCTGCGCGGTCCGGGTGGCCTTGCGGACCACCACCACGCCCACGGCCAGCCCGATGCCGAGCCAGAAAAGTCGCCTCATGTCTCATTCCTCCTGTGCGACGCCGGCCGGGTCAGCTGTTGCCGCGCCGGGCGGCCCGACGCTGCTGCTTGATGGTGTCGCGCACCTCACGCTCGGTCTCCGCGGTACGCCGCGCCGAGGCGGCCCGGCGGACGCCGTACCCGAACGCCGCCACCTTCACCAGCGGGTTCGCCGCGGCGGCGGAGACGACGGTGGCCAGGTTCGCCACGTTGGCGGTGACGTTCTGCGCGTGGTTGGTCATCGTGTCGACCTTGGCGAGTTGCAGGTTCACCCCGTCGAGGGAGGTCTGCACCTGCTCCAGGGCGACGTTGACGTTCTTGACCGTGGTGTTCACGTCCCCCAGCAACGGGGCGGTCTGCTCGTTGAGGTCGTTGATCATCCGGGTCGTCGCGTCCACGGTGTGCCGCAGCCGCAGGATCGGTACCGCCAGCACGAGCACCAGCATCAGGAACGCGCCGGCCGCGATCAGCGCAGCGATCTGTCCACCATCCACGCATGTCCTCCTCAAGCAGGGTTCCGGGGCCCGACGCCCCGGAACACGCGACCCGGGTCGCGGCGTGACCCGCACCGGGTCGATCGGGAGCAGGCGGGCCTGCCAGCCCCAGACCCTACCGTCCGTGATGGAAGCCGGCTCAGGATGGTGAAGGTGTCGGGCTGCCGAGCGGATCGTCGGTGATCGTCGGGAACGGGTCCTCACCGGTCAGTGACGGGTCGGTGCTCGGCTGTGGCCGGGTCCGCTCGTCGTCGATCGCGTTGCGGATCTTCACCGACACCAACGAGCCGGTGCACTCCCCCGCCGCGGGCGGGACCGGGGTGGCCGGCGGTACCGCCGGGTCACCGCTGGCCTGCGGTGCCGCACAGGTCGGCTCCCGCACCCACAGGTCGAGGGTCAACTCGTCGCGCCGCCAGCAGGTGTAGCTGCCCTTGGCCGGCTGTTCCGGGCACCGGGTCACCTTCCACGGCCGCCAGCCCTGCGCGCGCAGGGCCTGTTCGTAGACCTGGGTGGTCTCCTGCGGCGCGCGGTCGGACTCCACGGTGCGCTCCCGCAGCCGGCAGTCCTGCAGGCACCAGCGGCTGCCACTGACGTTGTCCACCGTCTCCACCGTCGCCCAACCCGGCACGCCCAACTCGTCGAGGGTGCCGAAGACCGGGTCCCGGCTCAAGGTCCGCATCCCGAAGAAGGCCGGGAGCGCCCCGAGGAGCAACGCGCTGGCCAGCACCAGGATTCCCAGCCGCAGGCGACGCCGGTGCCCGGTCCGGCGACGCGGTTCGCCACCGGTGTCGTCGGCGCCGTCGGGCTCGTCCTGCGTGGGCGAACGCAACGGCGCCCCGGCCGACCCGTCCGGATCAGACCGGGCCCCCTGCGGTGGCGTCACCCGGGCCACCCCGGGGCCGTCGACCCGACCGGAGGACGGGCCGGCCGGAGCACCTGCCGGCTCCGTCCGATCGGGGGGGCGCACCGGAGGTGCTGCCCGGCCCACGGCGTCCTGCGGGCCGGCGACCGGTCGTCCGCCCGGCGCGGTGGCCCGGGCGACAGCCGCCGCCGCGACGGCCCCACCCGTACCGGCGGGTCGGGCAGCGGACCGTGGCCCGGCGGGCCGGCCGCCGTCCGCGCCAGCCGCCCGATGCGGATCGTCGGTGATGGCGGGCGGTCGGGCGACGCCGGTGACCGGGCCGGTGGCGGGATCGTCCGGGCGGGCGGTGCCGGTGGCCGACCCCTCCGCACGGGCGGTGCCCCGCGACGACGTGCCGGGACGGGGTGCGACCTGGTCGGACGCGCCGGGCTTGGCCGCCCTCGGGTCAGGCTGCGCCGCCCTCGGGTCGGACGCGCCCGGTCGGGTCGTCCTCGGGTCGGACGCGCCCGGTCGGCGTGCGCCCGGTTCGGGTGCCCCCGGCTGCGGGGCCGGCGGGGCGGGGGCGTCCGGACGTGGCCCGCCCCCGGCGCGTACCTCGTTGCGGGGCGCGGCGGCAGCGTTCGGACCCGGTGCGCCGAAGCGGGGAGCGCCGGAGGTCGGTGCCGTCGCGGCACCGTCCGGACCGGCGTCGCGGGACGGTCGGGCCACCGGCGGCGGGCCTGCCGGGCGCGACCCGCCCGGGACCGGCGCGGTGCCGGGCACCGGGGCCGAGCCGCCGACCCGGGGGCCACCGGACACCGGACCGGGACCGGCGGGGCGCGCAGCCCCCGCAACCGGCGGGGTGCCAGGAACCGGTACGGAAGCGGTACCACCGGCCCGGGGGCCGCCGGACCCGGGATCGGAGCCACCGGGACGCGGACCCCGAGCCGGGTCGGGCCCGGGGCGGGCTGCACGGACCGGACCGGGGTCATCGCCCACCGGCCCGGGACCGGCCGGCCGCTCGGGCGGGACCGGCCGTGCCGTCCCCCGAGCCGGCCCAGCCTGCTCCGGCCGATGCGGGTCACCGTGCTCCGGCCGGCGTGGGCCAGCCTGCTCCGGCCGATGCGGGTCACCGTGCTCCGGCCGGCGTGGGCCAGCCTGCTCCGGCCGGTGCGGGTCACCCGGTCGCCCCCGACCAGCCGGGTCGGCCGGACCAACGCCGCCCGGCGGGGTCGGCCGACCACCCGGTGGGGTCGATCGGTTGAGCACCCGCAGGGCGGGGTCGGTGTGTGAGGTGCGACCGGCCTGCCGCAGCCAGTCCGCCGGCCGATCCGGCCGGTCGCCACGGGGCCGCTCGTCCTGGGCGGGACCGGTCGGGACCGGTCGACCAGCCGCCGTACCCTCGTCCGGCCGACTCCGCCGGCCGCGCGACTCGTCGAGGGGCGGGCGACCCTGGGGATCGGACTCGTTCCCGGTCCGGACATGCCACTGCCCTGACGGCTCCTCACCGTCCGGGCGGTTCCGCCGCCCCCGGGCCCGTCGCCGTCCGACCCGGGACGGTGGGCCGCCGGCCCGCCGTCCGGACCGGACCGTCGGCCCGGTGGGGGGCGATGTCGGTGGGCGGGCGGCGACGCCCGTTGTCGTCGTGGGCAGCCGGACCGGACCGGCCGGTGCCGGGAACGGACGGCGACGACGGAACATCGGGTGGGGTCGGCGCGGCCCCGGGTAGCGGTGGCGCGTTGCCGGTCAGCGGCACCACCGGTTGGTCCGGTTCGGCGGCACGACGACGGCCTGCCCGCTCGCCGGCCGGCCGGCCACCGGGATCGCGCACTGGGGTGGGCGGCGCCTCGGCGCGGCGGACCCCCCGGCCCTCTCGGGCGGAGGGTTACCGCCCGGCGGGGCCGTCGGGGCGGTACGGGGGCCGCCGGCAGTCGGGTCCGGTAGTACTCCGGCGCCGGTCGGGGCACCCACCCCGGCGCGGGGTGTGCCCGCCGGCTGCGCCGCAGCGGGCGCGGGACCACCGGGCCCGGGGCCGGGCCGGTTCGCCGGTTCGACCGGACCGGGACGTCGCTCTCTCGGCCGGTCGTCCGGCACGGCCCGGCGACCCCGCAGGGAAGGACCATCCGCTGCTGCCGCCCCCGACCGGTCGTCGGGTACCGCCCGACGGCCCAGGGGTGGCCCGGCGGGTGTCGGGGCACCGTGCGAAGGCCCGGCAGGCGTCGGGGCACCGGGACCGACCCATCCGACAGGTGGTGCCTGACCGGGTGGCACCGGCCGGCCGGGAGCGGCGCCGGGGACCGTCGCCCGGCCGGGGGCCGGGACCGCAGCCCGGCCCGGACCGGAACCACCGGCGGTGGCGTCCGGGTGGGATGCCTGTCCGGGCCGCTGCGGGCCGGGGTGATCGGCGGACGCCTGGCCCGGCCAGGGCCCGGCACCCGGACGCGGATGCTGCCCGGAGGGTGCGGACCAGCCCGGCCCGCGCACCGGTGGGGCAGCCTGGGTAGCGGGGTGTGCCGGCCCCGGTGGAGGTCCGTCGGGGCGGGCGGGACGGGGCGAATCGGTGCCGGCTGACGCCGACCCGGGCCGGGCGGGGCCGACCGGCGGCAGCGGGGACGGCCCACCCGGCTGCGGCGGGCGGGGGCCACCGGATGTCGGCGTCTCCCGCCGCGGACCCGGTGAACCGGCCGGCGGACCTGTCGGAGGTCCGGACTCCGGTCGGGCGCCCGGCTGCTGCTGCGGCCGAGGCTCCGGCGGGGCCGGCTGCGGCCGGAGAGCCGGCGGCGCCTGCTGCGGCCGGGGGTCCGGCTGCGGTGGGCGGACGCCGGCCGAGGGGGGCCCGTCGGGACGGGACACCGGCTGACCGACGCGCGGCGCGACCGGCCCCCCCGGGGCGTCCTGCGGGGCGACCGGTCCCCGTCCGGCAACCGGCGGCACCGGGCGGACCGGCGGCACGGGACCACCGTCCGGGCCGAGTTCGGTGCGCTGCTGTTTCGCCGTACGCAGGTCGTCGATCCAACCGAACTCTTCGCCGGCCGGCTCGGGCGGGGTGTCGTCGCCGCCCCGCCCCCGACCCCACCGACGTCCCTTGGCGCGAGGTTCACGCCGCTCGTCGGGACCGTCCTGCGGTTGCTCCCCACCTCGCGATGTCACTGCTGAACCTCCCCGGCGTCGCCGCCGTCCTCATCCGCCCCACCGGCGTGTCCCGGGCCCGACGGGTGACGGCCGTTGACCACCGGCACCGGCCCGTCGGGTCGTGACACCGGGGTGGACAGCCCCCGGACGATCCGGCGCAGCAGGGGCAGCCGGGCGGCCACCGACCGCTCGGCACCGTGCCCGCTGGGCCGGTAGTAGTCGGTCCCGACGAGGTCGTCGGGAGCGTACTGCTGGGTGACCACTCCGCGTTGGTCGTCGTGCGGGTAGCGGTAGCCCGTGCCGTGCCCGAGCCCCCGGGCGCCGGAGTAGTGCGCGTCGCGCAGCCCACGCGGCACCGCGCCGCCCCGACCGGCCCGTACGTCGGCCATCGCCGCGCCGAGGGCCGTGGTGGCCGAGTTGGACTTCGGCGCGGTCGCCAGGTGGATGACCGCCTGGGCGAGGTTGAGCTGGGCCTCGGGCAGGCCGACGTACTCCACCGCGTGCGCGGCGGCGGTGGCCACCGACAGGGCGGACGGGTCGGCCAGGCCGACGTCCTCGCTGGCGAAGATGACCATGCGGCGGGCGATGAACCGGGCGTCCTCCCCGGCGACCAGCATCCGGGCCAGCCAGTGCAACGCGGCGTCGACGTCCGAGCCGCGCATGCTCTTGATGAAGGCGCTGGTGACGTCGTAGTGCGCGTCGCCGTCGCGGTCGTAACGCACGGCCGCCACGTCCACCGCCTGTTCGGTGGTGGCCAGGTCGATCCGGTCGACGTCGAGCGCGGTCGCCGAGGCCGCCGCCGCCTCCAGCGCGGTGAGCGCCTTGCGGACGTCACCGCCGGCCAGGCGCACCAGGTGGTCCTCGGCGTCGGTGGCCAGGGTCAGCGCGCCGGCGAGGCCGCGCGGGTCGGTCACCGCGCGCCGTAGCAGCGCCCGCACGGCCGCGTCGTCCAGCGGCTGGAGGGTGAGCAGCACGCACCGGGACAGCAGCGGCGAGATGACGGAGAAGTACGGATTCTCGGTGGTCGCCGCGAGCAGGGTGACCGTACGGTCCTCGACGGCGGCGAGCAGCGAATCCTGTTGGGTCTTGCTGAACCGGTGCACCTCGTCGATGAAGAGCACGGTCTGCGGGCCGCCGGAGCGGCGCTGCCGACGGGCGGCCTCGATGACGGCCCGGACATCCTTGACCCCGGCGGTCAGCGCCGACATCGCCACGAAGCGACGGTCGGTGGCCCGGGCCACCAGGTGGGCGATGGTGGTCTTGCCGCTGCCCGGCGGGCCCCAGAGGATGACCGACAGCGCCGCGCCGCCGCCGACGAGCTGACGCAGCGGGGCGCCGGGCGCGAGGAGGTGTTCCTGCCCGACCAGCTCGTCGATGCTCGCGGGCCGCATCCGCACCGGAAGGGGGGCGTCCTGCCCCACCGAGGCGAAGTCGTCGACGCCGACGGTGCCCGCGGGGGCGCTGGGCGCCGCGGCGGGTGCACCGAGGGAGAAGAGGGCGTCGGAATCCATCAGGAAGACAGTACCGGGCGGGGCCGACGACGCCGGAATCGCGCCGTCGGCCCCGCCCGTTCTGATCCGATGCGGTCAGGTGCGGTCAGCCGCGACCCGGCCGACGGCCCCGGTACCACCGGCCGCCGCCACCGCCGCGCGGGCCGCTGCCGACGCCGGCCAGGTAGAGCGAGAGCAGCAGCAGGCCGATCAGGACCAGGGTGTTCCAGTTGAACAGGTCGGGGGCGCCGAAGTTGGTGTTGAGCAGGTCCAGCAGGAGCGCGAAGCCGAAGACGACGGCCGCGAGGATGGCGAGCATGTGTATGTCCTCCGGTAGGGGGTCCCAGTAGGTCGGCCCCGATGTACCCAATCGGTCGACTCGTCAATCTCCACCGTGGAGATCGTCGTCGCCGGGGCGTCTCGACCGGCCGGGTTCTAGGCTGCTGGCATGATCGACACCGACCGGGAACTTGCCGGCCGGGCGGCAGTCCTCGCCGCCACCGACAACCATCCGTACGTACGGCACGCGTTGCGGCGCGACGACCGGCCCCGCGGCTGGGTCCGCGACGGCGCGGTGGCCTGGGTGCTCCCGGCGGCGGAGAACGACCGGGCGGGTGGTGTGGTCGGTCCGGTCGACGCGGCGGTGGAGCTGGTCGCGGCGCTGGTCACCGACGGGTTCGTGCGCCCGGGGCAGTACCTGCAGCTGCCCCGGGCCGACCGGAGGCTGCTGGTCGACCGGTTCGGCGCGACCCGGGTCGACGACTGGGATTTCCTCTGGACCACCGCCGCCCCGCCACGGCAACCCGGGCAGGAGCGGGTGGTCCGCCTCGGCCCGGCGGACCACCCGGCACTGTCCGCGCTGATCGACGACGCCTTCCCCACCTCCTCGTCGCGCCCCGAGGACCCGACAGTCGTCGACTGGTACGGCAGGTGGGAGGCCAAGCGACTGGTCGCCTGTGGGGCGGACCGTAGTCGCGGCGACATCGGCTTCCTCGCCGGGCTGACCGTGGCCCGCGACCGACGGGGGCGGGGGCTGGGCGCGGCGCTGACCGTCGGGATGACCCGGGCCCTGCTCACCCGGTACGACCAGGTCGGGCTCGGCGTCTACGCCGACAACCTCGCCGCACTGCGGCTCTACCGCCGGCTCGGCTTCACCGGCACCCTACGGCGCAGCTCGGTGTGGCTCGGCTGAGGCCGCCGACCCGGCCGACTGGGCGCCCCGGTGGTCGGCCCCGGCGGGCACAGCCGGAAGTCCGGCCCCGGCGGGCACAGCGGGAAGTCCGGCCCCGGCGGGCACAGCCGGAAGTCCGGCCCCGGCCGGTGTGGCCGGAACGTTCCCGGGTCCGGCTTCGAGCGGGACGTTCCCCGGCTCGGCTTCGACCGGGACATCGCCGGGTGGGGCTGCGGCCGGGGCGGCCCGCCGGCCGGCCCACCAGGCGGGCAGGTAGAGCGGGGCGGCCACCGCCAGCGCGACCGCGCCGACCACCATCGCCGGGCCGACCCCGTTACGGTCGGCCAGCGCGGTGAGCAGCACCGCGCCGAGGGCGAACCCCGGTTGCCCCATCATCGAGTTGAGCGAGATGACGCTGGTCCGGTAGGGCCCGTCGACCTGCCGGTGCAGCAGCCCCAGGTGCAGCGGGTTGGATGCGCCGTGCACCGCGTAGCAGGCCAGGTAGGCGACCAGCACCCCGACCGGCCCGGCGAACAGCCCCATACCGAGCACGGTGACACCCTGGAGGATGCGCAGCAGCCCGGCGGCGGGGGCGGCACCGAGCCAGCGCAGCAGCAGCGGGGTGGCCGCCGCACCGGCCGCCGAGACCAGCCAGGCCGCCGAGTTGGCCGGGCCGAGCAGTGCCGCCGCCCGCTCGGGGTCGCCGACCACGTCGGCGAGCCGGATCGGCAGCAGCGACTCGAAGGTGACCATGCCGAAACCCCAGAACAGCTCCACCGAGACCAGGGCGAGCAGCACCCGGGAGCGGCGCAACAGGCCGACGGCCCGACCCACCATCCGGGGTGCCGCCACGACCGAGGCACGCAGCGTGCCGGGGCCCCGGGCCGGGCCGGTCTCGACCAGCAGGATCAGCAGGACGACCAGGGCGACGGCCTGGAGGGCGGCGGCGACCAGCACCGGCACCGTCAGGGCGCTCACCGGCCCGACCGGGCCGAGCGCGATGAGACCGCCGCTGAGCAGCGCACCGCCGGCGATGGTGACGCCCGCGACGGTGCCGGCGAAGCCGAGGCCGGGCTCGTAGTCGGCGTCCCGGTCGGCGGCGAGCGTGGACTCGACGTACCAGGAGTCGAGCGGGCCGCTGTCGAGCGCCCGGTAGACCCCCTGTAGGGCCCAGACCAGGAAGAACAGGGCGAACGAGTCCGCCACCGCGAACAGCCCGAGCGACAGCAGGCTCACCGACCAGGCGGTGACCAGGACCACCCGGCTGCCGAGCGCGTCGGCCAGGCCACCGGTCGGCAGCTCCAGCACCAGCACGACCAGGCCCTGGGCGGTGGCGACCAGACCGATCTGGGACAGCGACAGGCCGCGTTCCTGCATCAGCAGGATCAGCACCGGAATGGTCAGGCCGGTGGGCAGCCACCGCAGGCCGTAGAGGGTGAGATAACGGAACCGGACCTGGCGTACGGTCAGCGCGGCCATCACTGCTGCTCGATCATCGGGAACGCGGCCACGAAGACGTGCACCCGCTCGGCGTCCGGCTGCGCCGGGTCCGCCTCGGTGCGGTAGCGCTCCAGCACCTGCCACAGCTCGTCCTCCAGGGCCTGGAGCCGGTCGGCGGGGAGGCTGAGGAAGGCGTCGCTCATCCCGAACGCGTCCCGCCAGGCCGGTGACCAGTCCTGCTGGACGGCGAACCAGCGTTCGGCCCGCTCAGCCAGGAGGCGCACCTGGTCGCCCTGGATCCACTCGATCGCGGCCCGGGCGTCGGGGTCGTCGTCGAAGTCGCTCGGCTCCCAGTCGGTCACCTCGTGCGCGGCCCGCCACCAGCGCTGCCGCCCGGCGCTGCGGTCCGGGTCCTCGACCACCAGCCCCACGTCGGCGAGCTGGCGCAGGTGGTAGCTGGTGGCGCCGGTGTTGGTGGCGAGCAGGCCGGCGAGGGTGGTGGCGGTGGCCGGTCCCTGCACCCGCAGCGCGCCGAGCAGCCGCAGCCGCAGCGGGTGGGCCAGGACGCGGACCTGCCGGTGGTCGATCCGGACGGAGCTGGTCGCGGGTCGCCCGCCGGTGTCGTCGTTCTCCATGCATGCACAATAACTGTGCACAGAATCTATGCACAATATTTGTGCATAGATTCTGTGCAAGATCTCCTGTGGGGCCCGACACGGCCGACCCGACGGTCTCCCGTCAGTCGGCGAGCAACTCGGTCGCGCCGCGCAGCCGGGTCCGCAGCAGGGTGACGGCGCGGGACGAGTCCAGCCGCACGTCGGTGGGGCGCCGCAGCCCGGCCGCCGTGGTCGTGGCGGTCGTCATCCCGGCCGGATCGATCCCGTGCCGACGGGCCACCAGCAGTCCCAGCCCGGCCCGGCTGACCGGCTCCGGGCCGGCCACGTTGAGCGGGCCGGCGACTGTCGAGTCGGCCAGTTCCAGCACCGCGTCGGCCAGGTCGCCGACGTCGACCGGGCAGCGCAACTCGTCGGTGAACAGGGTGGCCCGACCCGCCAACGCATCCCGGCAGAGCTGTATCTGCTTGCTGCCCTCCCCCAGGATCAGCGAGGTCCGCACCAGCACCGCTCCCGGGTCGACCACCCGTACGGCGGTCTCCGCCGCCGCCTTCGCCGCACCGTAGGGATGCACCGGGGTCGGCACGTCGTCGTCGAGATAGGGGGTCGGACGGCCGGCGTGCAGCGCGTCACTGGACAGGTGCACCAACCGCGCCCCGACCTCGGCCGCCGCATACGCGACGTGCGCCGCCCCGTCGGCGGTGACCGTCCAGTCGTCGGTGCGGTACGCGGTCGCGACGACGACGTCCGGGCGTACCTCGGCGACCAGCCGGCGCACCGCCTCCCGATCGGTCACGTCGAGCCGACGCGCCGCCACCCCGGGCACCCCGACCGCACCCGACCAGCACGTCCCCACCACCGACCACCCGGCAGCAACCCCCCGCCGACACACCTCACCCCCGAGAAACCCACTACCCCCCACCACCAACGCCCGCATCCCACCACTCCCCTTACAGCGATCAAGAGGTTCACGTCACCTCACGGCGTGATGATGACGTAAACCTCTTGATCAACGATCCGGGGTAGGGCGGCCGGGCGGGCCGGCCGGGGTGGGGTGGGGTGGGAGTTAGGCCGGGTCGGCTACCGGGGCGGCGGGGCCGGCGGTGCCGGGGGACGCGGCCGGGGGCTTGGGCTTGGCGTCGATGCCGGCCTCGGTGCGCTGCTGGGTGGTGATCGGGGTCGGGGCGCCGGTCAGCGGGTCGAAGCCGCCCCGGGTCTTGGGGAAGGCGATCACCTCGCGGATCGAGTCGGCCCCGGCCAGCAGCATGCAGACCCGGTCCCAGCCGAACGCGATGCCGCCGTGCGGCGGGGCGCCGTACTTGAACGCCTCCAGCAGGAAGCCGAACTTGTCCTGCGCCTCGGCGGGGGTGATGCCGAGCAGGTCGAAGACCCGCTGCTGCACGTCGCCCCGGTGGATACGGATCGAGCCGCCGCCGATCTCGTTGCCGTTGCAGACGATGTCGTACGCGTAGGCCAGGGCCCGGTCCGGGGCCTCCTCGAACCGGCCGACCCAGTCGGCGTTCGGCGAGGTGAACGGGTGGTGCACGGCCGTCCAGCCGCCCTCGTCCGTGCGCTCGAACATCGGCGCGTCGACCACCCAGCAGAACGCCCAGGCGCTCTCGTCGATCAGCTTGGCCCGCTTGGCGATCTCGATCCGGGCCGCGCCGAGCAGTTCCTGCGCCTCCCGGGTGTTCGTGCCGGCGGCGAAGAAGACCGCGTCGCCCGGCTTGGCCCCGACCGCGTCGGCCAGGCCACCCAGGTGCTCGGCGGAGAGGTTCTTGGCCACCGGCCCACGCGCCTCGCCGGTCTCGGCGTCCAGCACCACGTACGCCAGGCCGCGCGCGCCACGCGCCTTGGCCCAGTCCTGCCAGCCGTCCAGCTCCTTGCGGGTCTGCGCCGCACCGCCGGGCATGACCACCGCGCCGACGTAGCCGCCCGCGTCGATCGCACCGGCGAACACCCGGAACTCGGTGCCGCGCAGGTACTCGGTCAGCTCGGTCAGCTCCAGGCCGTAACGCAGGTCGGGCTTGTCGGAGCCGTACCGGGCCATCGCGTCGTGCCAGGTGATCCGGGGGATCGGCCGGGAGATCTCGTGCCCGGCCAGGTCCTTCCAGAGTGCCGCGACGATCGCCTCGCCGAGGTCGATCACGTCGTCCTCGGTGACGAAGGACATCTCGATGTCGAGCTGGGTGAACTCCGGCTGCCGGTCGGCGCGGAAGTCCTCGTCGCGGTAGCAGCGGGCGATCTGGTAGTACCGCTCCATGCCGCCGACCATGAGCAGCTGCTTGAACAGCTGCGGCGACTGCGGCAGCGCGTACCAGCTGCCGGGCTGGAGCCGGACCGGGACCAGGAAGTCGCGGGCGCCCTCGGGGGTGGACCGGGTCAGCGTCGGGGTCTCGATCTCCAGGAAGTCCCGCTCGTGCAGCACGGTGCGGGCGAGCTGGTTGGCCCGGGAGCGCAGCCGCATCGCGTTGGCCGGGCCACTGCGGCGCAGGTCCAGGTAGCGGTAGCGCAGCCGGATGTCGTCGCCCGCCTCGACCTGGTCGTCGACCGGCAGCGGCAGCGGCGCGGCCTCGGAGAGCACCTCCAGCGCGCTGGCGGTCACCTCGATCTCACCGGTGGGCAGCTCCGGGTTCTCGTTGCCCTCGGGGCGGCGGGTCACCTCGCCGGTGACCTTGACGCAGAACTCGTTGCGCAGCGCGTGCGCGTCCTCTTCGCGGAACACCACCTGGACCACGCCGGAGCCGTCGCGCAGGTCGACGAAGATGACACCGCCGTGGTCGCGCCGGCGGGCCACCCACCCGGCGAGCGTCACCGTGGTGCCGGCGTCCGTCGCGCGCAGGCTGCCGGCGTCATGGGTACGGATCACGACTTGCGTCTCCTCATCTGCGGTACGGCTGTTCCCCCGCATTGTGTCAGCCGCCCGGTCCGCCCGGTTGCGGGGTGAGCAAGGCCGGCCCGCCCACCGGACGCGCGGAACGGGCCGCCGGTGTTCCCGACGGCCCGTTCACGCAAGGTGGATCAGCGGATCCGGTGGTGCATCAGAGGATGCGGCAGATCGGTCAGATGATGCTGACGCCGTAGACGCTCAGCGGCTCGGTGACCGGCTGGAAGTAGGTGGTGCCACCGCGGGTGCAGTTGCCGCTGCCGCCGGAGGTGAGGCCGACCGCGCTGCTGCCGCTGAACAGCGAACCGCCGCTGTCGCCCGGCTCGGCGCAGACGTTGGTCCGGATCAGGCCGGAGACCGAGCCCTCGGCGTAGTTCACGGTGGCGTTGATGGCGCTCACCGAGCCGCTCTTGAGGCCGGTGGTGCTGCCGGAGCGCTGCACGCTCTGGCCGACGTACGCGTTGGCGGCACCGGTGACGTCCCGGAAGCTGCCGTTGTAGAGGGAGACGTTGCCGGTCGCGTTGGCGGCGTTGCTGTGCCGGACGATGCCGTAGTCGTTGCCCGGGAAGCTGGTGCCGGTACGGGTACCGAGCACGCTGGTCTGGCCGGAGTTCGAGTACCAGGTCGAGCCGATGTTGGTGCAGTGCCCGGCGGTCAGGAAGAAGGTCTGACCGGCGCTGTTGCGGACGTTGAAGCCGAGCGAGCAGCGACCGCCGCCGGTGTAGATGGCCTGGCCGCCGGAGATCTTGGTGCTGAGCACGCCGGTCTCGGCCTCGACCCGGACGGTGCCACCGGTGCGCGCGGCGGCGGCCTTGACCCGCTCCAGCTTGGCGCCGGTGACGGTGCTGTCGACCGACACGACGACCTGGTTGGTGGCGGTGTCGGTCCACCACGCGGTGCCGGGGATCTTGGCCGACCGCTCCAGCTCGGCGGTGGCGGAGCGGAGCTGGGCCGCGCCCCGGGTGACCAGCTTCGGGACGGCACCGGCGGCGCGGACCTGCTTGGCGGCGGCGGTGTCGGTGACGGTGACGACCATCTTGCCGGCGGCGTCGGCGTAGGTGCCGGCGGCGCGGTCACCGAGACGCTCGGCCAGGCTGGCGGCGGCGTCGGGGGATGCGGGTGAGGCGGGGGCCGCCTGGGCGGGGGCACCCATGAGCGCGCCGGTGACCAGGGTGCCGGCCATGGCGACGGCGGCGGCGTGTCGGAGTGAGGACCTCGTGGGTCGCATGCAACAACCTCCGGAAGGGGGTGACGGGCGGCGTCATGAAGACGCGCCCGGGGACAACCGGCCGACCTGGGGAAACCGGCCGAGAGACTGAAGTATTCACATATTTAAGATCGTTATCAAGACATGCGTTTGCCCGGATTCACCCCACCAGCGGTTATGACGGTCAGGCAACATCGTGGACACATCCATGTCAGACCCTCCGCCAACCTGCCCCGCCCCCACAGCGGGCCGGGCCCGAAGCGGCCACCGCCGACAGCCCGAAGCGGCCCCGCCGGGGGTCCGACGCCGCGGTCCCGACCCGGCGTTGAGTGGTTCGCAGGCGGCCCGGTTGCGCGCCGCACCCGGTCCCGCAGGCACCGCAGCCGATCCCGTGGACGCACCGACCGGAGCCGACCCGCCCCCCGCACCGTCCGACGAGACCGGTGGCACCGGGGCGGTCCGGCCACAGCCGGGACGGCACGACACGACCGGGCCGCCGACCAGGACGTCCCGTGCCGGCAGGCCCGATGGCGGCGAGAACGGCAACACTCGGCACCCGTCACCGGGAGTCATCATCAGTCGACCCCGCCGCCTGACGGTCGTCCCCTTTGCTCTGCCGCCCTCACCGCGACAGTTACCTCAGGTAGCCATGCATGTGAAGACAAGCGAATCACACGCCGCAAGGAAGGGCAGCTCAGGTCGGTGGTGCTCCTAGGGCAGCAGAGCAAAGCGCGGAAGGGTAGGAGCACGAGGGAGGAGCCGTTGTCACGGCGCGTCACACCCGCCGACCTGTCACCGAAAGTCACCGACTTCGAGGGACGGACGGGGCAACCGGGTGACGCATGACGTCGGCACGACCCCGGGCGAAGCGGCGGGGGCCGGAAGAGCCGTCCCCACCCGCGCGGCACACCCGACGCGCCCGCCGCAGGGGGTGGCGACGTGGTTGCAGCACACCCCCGTGCCTGCGGGCAGGCACGGGGGTGGTGAAACGCCGGAGGGGACGGTCAGGTCAGGCGCGGGCGGCCAGCTTGGCGGCGCGCGCGTCGCGCTTCTCCTCGAACCGGGACGCGGCCTGCTCCAGGCCGTCCAGGTGGGCGGCGATCCGGTCGCGGGCGGCCTCGCCCTCGGCGTCCAGACCGACGACGTTGAACACGTCCCACTGGCGCAGCACCGGGGCCACCACGTCGTCGCGGTGCTGACGCAGGTCGTAGATGCCGGCGAGGGCGATCGTCACCGACTTGCGGGCGAACCCCTCGATACCCACCCCGGGCATCTGGAAGTCTGCCAGCACCTCGTCGATGGCTCGCATGGTCTGGTTCGGGTCCACCTCGAGGGCCGCGCCGAGCAGATTGCGATAAAAGATCATGTGCAGGTTCTCGTCGGCCGCGACGCGACCCAGCAACGCCTCGCAGACCGGGTCACCGGTGATCCGGCCGGTGTTGCGGTGCGAGATGCGGGTCGCCAGCTCCTGGAACGACACGTACGCCAGCGAGCGCAGCATCGACGTGTCGTGCGAGTTGCTGTAGCCGGCGGTCATGTGCACCATCCGGGCCCGCTCCAGGGCCACCGGGTCGACCGCCCGGGACACCGTGAGGTAGTCCCGGATGGCGGTACCGTGCCGACCCTCCTCGGCGGTCCACCGACCCACCCACGTCCCCCACGCCCCGTCCGGACCGAACAGGGTGGCGATCTGATGGTGGTACGACGGCAGGTTGTCCTCGGTGAGCAGGTTGACGATCAACGCCGTCCGGGCCACCTCGGGCAGGGTAGAGTCCCCCTCCGACCACGCCTCGCCGCCGAGCGGGCCGTCGAAGGTCCGCCCTTCGCTCCACGGCACGTACTCGTGCGGAAACCACTCCTTGGCCACCGAGAGGTGACGGTCGAGGTTCTTGGCGACCACGGGTTCGAGTTCGTGCAGCAGCGCGGTCTGGCTCAGCTCGGTCACAGGGCCCCTCCCTACGGTGGCGTAACTTACGCCACCGTAGGTCCCCGTCGGCGTACGCGCCAGTAACTGAGACTCAGCCGACCAGCGGCTTCAGGTCCGCGTGGGGCGGCGTCCACTCGGCCGGCACGGCGTTCACCTGCTCGCCCGAACGGATGTCCTTGACCTGGTCACCCTCGGCACCCCGGAACCACACGTACGGGATACCACGCCGCTCGGCGTAGCGGATCTGCTTGCCGAACTTCGCCGCGTTCGGCGACACCTCGGTCGGGATCCCCCGCGACCGCAGCACCGCGGCGACCGCGTTGCTGCCCGCCCGCTCCTCCTCGGCACCGACCGCGACCAGCACACAGGTCGGCACGCTGCGCGAGACCGACAGCGCCCCGGCGCCGAAGAGCAGACCGAGCAGCCGGGTCACCCCGATCGAGATGCCGACCCCCGGGTACGACACGGCACCGGCGCTGGCCAGGTTGTCGTACCGGCCACCGGAGCAGATCGAACCGAACCGCTCGTAGCCGAGCAGCTGGGTCTCGTAGACGGTGCCCGTGTAGTAGTCCAGGCCCCGGGCGATGCGCAGGTCGGCGACGCAGAGCCCCGGCGCGTGCGCGGCGGCGGTCTCCACCACCGCGACCAGCTCGGCGATGCCCTCGTCGAGCAGCGGGTCGCTCACCCCGAGGGCGCGCACCGCGTCGGCGAAGGAGGCATCCGGGGCGGAGATCCCGGCCAGCGCCAGGCACGCCTTCGCCTGGGCCGCGCTCGCCCCCGCCGTCTCGGCCAGCAGGTCGGCCACCTTGTCCGGGCCGATCTTGTCGAGCTTGTCGACCGCGCGCAGCGCCGCCTCCGGATCGGTCAGCCCGATGCCCCGGTAGAACCCCTCACAGATCTTGCGGTTGTTCACCTGGATCAGCACCGGCGGGATCGGCAGCGACCGCAGCGCGTCCCCGATCACCAGCGGCATCTCCGCCTCGAAGTGCGCCGGCAGGGTGTCCCGGTCGACGATGTCGATGTCGGCCTGGAGGAACTCCCGGTAGCGCCCCTCCTGCGGGCGCTCACCCCGCCACACCTTCTGGATCTGGTAGCGGCGGAACGGGAACTGGAGCTTGCCGGCGTTCTCCAGCACGTACCGGGCGAACGGCACGGTCAGGTCGAAGTGCAGGCCGAGCGCATCGTCACCGGCCGGACCATCCGCGTCGGCCTGCAACCGGCGCAGCAGGTAGACCTCCTTCGAGGTCTCCCCCTTACGCAGCAACTGGTCCAGTGGCTCCACCGACCGGGTCTCCAGCGGCGCGAACCCGTACAGCTCGAAGGTGTGCCGGATCCGGTCGAGGACGAACTGCTCGATCATCCGCTGCGACGTGGTCCACTCCGGGAAGCCGGACAGGGGCGTGGGCTTGCTCATGGCGTACTCCTTGCGGGTCCGCGCCGGGCGCGGTGAGAGCGAAAGGTCCGCGCGCGGCGCGGAGGAGAAGCTAGAGGCCGCGGGTGGGCGCGGCCGGACGTGCGCCACCGGGGCCCGCCACGTCGACCAGGTACGGGTTGCGCACCCGCTCGCGGCCGATGGTGGTCCTCGGGCCGTGGCCGGGCAGCACGACCGTGTCGTCGGCCAACGGGAGGACCTTCTCCCGCAGGCTGGCCAGCATCCGGGGCATGCTGCCGCCGGGCAGGTCGGTGCGACCGATCGAGCCGGCGAAGAGCACGTCACCGGAGAGGCAGAGCTGGTCGGCCTCCCAGGGCGAGCCGGTGCCGGGCAGCCGGAACAGCACCGACCCGCCGGTATGGCCCGGCGCGTGGTCGACGGTGATCTCCAGGCCGGCCAGCGCCAACGTCGCACCGTCGGTCAGCTCCGCGACGTCGTCCGGCTCGGTGTACGGCAGCCGGCCGCCGAACAGCGCGGTGAGGTCCATCGACAGCGCCTTGGTCGGGTCGGCCAGCAGCTCCCGGTCCTCCGGGTGGACGTACGCCGGGATGCCGCGCGCGCCGCAGACCGGGGCGACGGAGAAGGTGTGGTCGAGATGGCCGTGGGTGAGCAGCACGGCGGCCGGGTGCAGGCGGTGCTCGGCGAGCACGGCGTCGAGCCGGTCGAGCACCCCGATACCGGGGTCGACCACCACGCACTGCTCCCCCGGCGCGGTCGCCACCACGTAGCAGTTGGTGCCGAAGGCGTCCGCGGGAAAGCCGGCCACGAGCACGTCCGCTCCCCTTTCGTTCGAGTCGTCCGTCTCCTGGGCAGCCTAGTCGTCGGCGCGAGCCGACATCCGCGCCCACCCGCACCACGGGCCCCGTACGGCACAGTGACGCACTTTGATAAACCCAGGCCGGCCCTCGTACACCACTTTCACAGCGGGTACCCGTACACTCTGGCGGGCGTGTGGCGTGGCGCACCTGCGGACATCGTGGCGCGTACGGCCCGACCGCCGGTGACGACCAGGGTAGAGGAGGGGAGCACGGGTGGCTTCCAGCAGGGACCGGCAGCGCAAGCTCGCGCGGGAGAAGCTCGACCGGCAGTTGGCCCGGCGGGCCGCCGCCGCCCGACGGCGTCGGCAGATCCAGGCCGGGGTCGGTGCGGCCGTGGTGCTGGTGCTGATCGTGGCCGGCGCGGCCTGGGGGCTGGGTGCCTTCGACAGCGACCCCGAGCAGAAGGCCGCCGAGGACGTCTGCCTCTGGACGCCGCAGGACGCGGCCGCCAACACCAACCTCAAGGACGTCGGCACCCCGGCCACCACCGGTCTGCCCACCACCGGGGTACGCACCATGACGATCGACACCGACCAGGGCGGCCCGGTCACCGCCGAGCTTGACCTCGCCGCGGCGCCGTGCGCCGGGGCGAGCATCGCCCACCTGGCCGGCAAGTCGTTCTACGACAACACCAAGTGCCACGAGATCACCACCGAGGGTGCGTTGCGTTGCGGCGACCCGAGCGGCACCGGCCTGGGCGGCCCCAGCT
The DNA here is from genome assembly GCF_019374995.1 of Micromonospora sp. RL09-050-HVF-A. Lineage (NCBI taxonomy): Bacteria > Bacillati > Actinomycetota > Actinomycetes > Micromonosporales > Micromonosporaceae > Micromonospora > Micromonospora sp. RL09-050-HVF-A. The sequence continues at coordinate 7,050,412 of NZ_JAGKQP010000002.1, read as the reverse complement.
ACTCGTTCTACAACGAGAACGTGCCGACCGCGCCCGAGGCGAGCCCCTCGGCCAGCCCACCGCCCGGGCAGCCGCCGACCTACCCCAAGGGCACGGTCGCGATGATCAGCAACCCGCCGGGCGCCAACGGCAGCCAGTTCCTGCTCTTCTTCAAGGACTCCAGCCCGGCCCAGCCGGCGTACCCGATCATCGGCCGGATCACCGGCGGCCTCGACGTGGTCGAGAAGATCGGCGCCCAGCCGACCGTGGACAACGGGGCGGGCGCCAAGGTCAAGCCCAAGACCGACGTGCTGATCCGCAAGCTGACCGTCGGCGAGGCGCAGGCCGCGCCGGCTCCGGCGACCGGTTCCCCGGCCGCGTCCCCGGCGGCCAGCCCCAGCGCCGGCTGAGCCGGCCCACCACCCGTACCTGCGGCCACGCCGCGCCAGAGAAAGCCCAGGAGGAGTGACCGTGACGTCCACGAGAGAGCGGCAGCGCGCGGCGGCGCGGGCCCGACTTGAGCGGGAGATGGCCGAACGTTCGGCCAAGGCCCGCAAGCGCCGGCAGACGCAGGCGATCGTCGGGGCCGCCGCGATCCTGGTGCTCGTGGTCGCCGGCACCGTCTGGTTGGCGACCAGCCTCGGCGGTGATGACGACGACAACAAGCAGCAGACCGCCAGCACCGAGGGCTTCTCGCAGTGCACCTATACCGAGGCGCCCAAGGAGGGCCGGCCCGCCCAGATCAAGGATGTCGGGCTGCCCCCCAACCAGCAGGCCAACAAGGGCACCCAGACGTTGACCCTGGAGACCAACCTGGGCCCGATCGTCGCCAAGCTCGACCGGACGAAGGTGCCCTGCACCGCCGGCAGCTTCACCCACCTGGCCAGCAAGGGCTTCTTCGACAACACCAAGTGCCACCGGCTGGTGACCGAGGGCATCAAGGTGCTCCAGTGCGGTGACCCGAGCGCGACCGGCGCCGGCTGGCGGCAGACCGACGGCACCGGCGGGCCGAGCTACGGCCTCGCCGAGGAGAACCTGCCGACCGACAAGCGGCCCCCCTACCCGGAGGGCGTCATCGCGATGGCCAACTCCGGGCAGCCGGGCAGCACCGGCAGTCAGTTCTTCATCGTCTACGGCGACTCGCAGCTCGATGCGAAATACACAGTGCTGGGCACCGTCACCTCCGGCATGGACCTGGTCAAGCAGGTCGGGGCGGCCGGTGACGACAAGGCGTACGCGCAGCAGGCCGGGGGTGGCCACCCCAAGAAGGAGGTCACCATCACCAAGCTGACCATGAGCGACATCGAGGGCTGACCCCTCGGGTACGACGAAGCGCCCGCCGGCTGAGCCGGCGGGCGCTTTCGTTACCTCGGTGTCCGCAACACTCCCGGGGACCCTACGGACCCACGGATCCGGAGGCGGTCGGGTGGTCCGCCCGGTGGGGTCCCAGGCCCGTCAGGCGCCGGAGGTGACCCGGTAGGCGTCGAAGACCCCGTCGACCTTGCGGACGGCGGCCAGCAGGTGCCCCAGGTGCTTCGGGTCGGCCATCTCGAAGCTGAACCGGCTCACCGCCACCCGGTCCCGGGTGGTGGTGACCGTCGCCGACAGGATGTTGACCCGCTCCTCGGAGAGCACCCGGGTGACGTCGGCCAGCAGCTTGTGCCGGTCGAGTGCCTCCACCTGGATGGCCACCAGGAACGTGGAGGCGGAGGTGAGCTTCCAGCTGACCTCCACCACCCGCTCGGCCTGGGCCCGCAGGTCCTCGGCGTTGGCGCAGTCGTCGCGGTGCACGCTGACCCCGCCGGAGCGGGTGACGAACCCGAAGACCGAGTCCGGGGGCACCGGCGTGCAGCACCGGGCCAGCTTGATCCAGACGTCGCTGACGCCCCGCACCACCACCCCGGGATCGCTGCTGTTCTGCCGGCTGTGCGGCGGACGGGTGGCGACGGCGGTCTCGGCGATGTCCTCCGCCGCGCCCTCCTCGCCGCCGTACGCGGCCATCAGCTTCTGCACCACCGACTGCGCCGACACCTGGCTGTCGCCGACCGCCGCGTAGAGCGACGCGACGTCGGCGAGGTGCAGGTCCCGGGCGATCGCCATCAACGCGTCGGAGGTGAGCATCCGCTGCAACGGCATGCCCTGCTTGCGCATCGCCTTGACGATCGAGTCCTTACCGGCCTCGATCGCCTCCTCACGCCGCTCCTTGTTGAAATACTGGCGGATCTTGGTACGCGCCCGGGGGCTCTTGACGAAGCTCAGCCAGTCCTGCGTCGGACCGGCCGTGTCGGACTTCGAGGTGAAGATCTCGATCACGTCGCCGTTGGACAGCGCCGACTCCAACGGCACCAGCTTGCCGTTGACCCGTGCCCCGATGCACTTGTGCCCGACCTCGGTGTGCACCGCGTACGCGAAGTCCACAGGCGTCGACCCGGTCGGCAGCGGGATGACGTCCCCCTTGGGGGTGAAGACGTACACCTCCTGGCTGGACAGGTCGAAGCGCAACGCGTCGAGGAACTCCGACGGGTCGGCGGCCTCCCGCTGCCAGTCCAGCAGCTGCCGCAGCCAGGTCATCTCGTCGATGTGCGCGGGCGGGCCGACGATCTGGGTGCCCTTGTGCTCCTTGTACTTCCAGTGCGCGGCGATACCGAACTCGGCGGTGCGGTGCATCGCGTAGGTGCGGATCTGCATCTCCACCGGCTTGCCGGTGGGCCCGATGACCGTCGTGTGCAGCGACTGGTACATGTTGAACTTGGGCATCGCGATGTAGTCCTTGAACCGGCCCGGCACCGGCTGCCAGTTGGCGTGGATGACCCCCAACGCCGCGTAGCAGTCCCGCACCGTGTCGACCAGGATGCGCACCCCGACCAGGTCGTAGATGTCGTTGAAGTCCCGCCCCCGCACGATCATCTTCTGGTAGATCGAGTAGAGGTGCTTCGGCCGGCCGGTCGTCTCCGCCTTGATCTTCGCGGCCTTGAGGTCGGTGCCGACCTTCTGGGTGACCTGCTTGAGCAGCGACTCCCGCTGCGGCTGGTGCTCCCCGATCAGCCGGAGGATCTCCTCGTAGCGCTTGGGGAACAGGGTGCCGAAGGCCAGGTCCTCCAGCTCCCACTTGATCGTGTTCATACCGAGGCGGTGGGCCAGCGGAGCCAGGATCTCCAGCGTCTCCTTGGCCTTCTGCTCCCGCTTGGGCGCCGGCAGGAAGGACAGCGTCCGCATGTTGTGCAGCCGGTCGGCCAGCTTGATCACCAGGACCCGGGGGTCCTTCGCCATCGCCACGACCATCTTGCGGATCGTCTCCGCCTTGGCCGCGTCGCCCAGCTTGACCTTGTCCAGCTTCGTCACGCCGTCGACGAGCAGGGTGACCTCGGGACCGAAGTCGGTGCGCATCTGGTCGAGGGTGTACTCGGTGTCCTCGATCGTGTCGTGCAGCAGCGCCGCCACCAGCGTGGTGGTGTCCATTCCCAGGTTGCCCAGGATGGTCGCCACCGCCAGCGGGTGGGTGATGTACGGGTCACCGGACTTGCGGTACTGACCGGAGTGCCACCGCGCGGCGGTGTCGAAGGCACGCTGGAGCAGCCGGGCATCCGCCTTGGGGTGGTTTTCCCGGTGGCTGGCGATCAGCGGTTCGAGCACCTCGCTGACCTGGGAACTCTGCCAGGGGGCGTTGAACCGGGCCAGCCGCGCCCGCACCCGACGCCCGGTCGGCGCGTTGGACAACGCGAAACCGGCGCTCGGGGACGGGTCGTCGTCGAGCGCCGCCCCGGCTGCCATGCCGTCGAGCGTGGCACCGACGTCGTCGCCGACCCCCGCCGGGCCGACCGGTGGGTCGTTCTTCCGAGCGGTCACCGCGCCGTCAGCGTCGCCTGTCGGGTGCACCGTGCCCTCCACCGGAGGGACGACATCGTGGGACACCGGCCTCCTCACCGATCGCCGGGACCACGCCGGCCGTGCGGCCGACGCCTGTCTTCCAACCGGCCGTCGCGCCGGCATGTTCCCATCGGCCGCCGTCGGGGCCGATGGCGTTACCCGCCGGCCCCCGGCCGACGCCCTGCCCGCCGCCCGGACGGGTGATCGCCCGGTCAGCAATGGGCAATGCTACCCGCACGGTAGGTGCCGTGCCGCTCCGCCGGACGGTCCGTCCCAGGTCGGCGGGACGACCGGGCGTCACACGGTCAGCAGGGCATGGACCGGACGCCCGGCGAGCCGCTCCCGCCCACCCAGGAAACCCAACTCCAGCAGTACGGTGAACCCGGCCACCGTGCCACCGGCCCGCTCGACCAGATCGAGGGTCGCCTCGGCGGTGCCACCGGTGGCCAGCACGTCGTCGACCACCAGCACCCGGTGCCCGGCGGTGAAGGCGTCCTGGTGCACCTCGAGCGTCGCCTCGCCGTACTCCAGGGCATAGGAGGCCGAGTACGCCGGCCGGGGCAGCTTGCCCGCCTTGCGCACCGGCACCACCCCCATCCCGGTCGCGTACGCGATCGCGGCGGCGATCACGAAGCCCCGGGCCTCGATGCCGACCACGATGTCGAAGCTGTCCCGCCCGTGGTGGTCGATGATGCCGTCGATCACCTCGCGGAACACGTCGCCGTCGGCGAACAACGGCATCAGGTCCTTGAACAGGACACCGGGCTTGGGGAAGTCCGGCACGTCCAGCACCCGGCTGGCGACCAGCCGGGCGACCTGCGGGCCGCTGTCTCCCCGTACCGCGGTGCTGTGGGTCTCCGTCACGATGGTCGATTCTCCTTCGCTACGACGACGGCGTCCGCCATGCTGCTCGCACAGCATGGCGGACGCCGTCGACTCGACGTGTGGCGGGTCGCCCGTCGGTCAGCGCCGCTTCGCGCCACCGGGGCGGTTGCCCCCGCCGCCGCTGGGACGACCACCCCGGGCACCGGTCGCCCGCTTGGCCGCCGGCCGGGAACCGACCTTCGGCGCGCTGCCGGCCAGGGCCGCCGCCTCGGGGTCGATCGGCTCGTCGGCAGCGTCGTCGCCGGCCGCCTGCCGGGCCGCGCCACGCGGGACGACCTCGCCCCGGGCGATCGCGCCCCGCCGGGCCAGCACCCGCTTGGTGTGCGCCTCGATGCGCGGGTCATAGTTCTTGAGCAGCACCAGCAACGGGGTGGACAGCAGGATCGAGGTCAGGAACGCCATCGCCATACCGACGAAGAGCACCAGGCCCAGGTCCTTCAGGGTGCCCGCGCCGAGCAGGCCGGCACCGATGAAGAGCAGACCGCCGACCGGGAGCAGGGCGACCACCGAGGTGTTCAACGACCGCATCAGGCTCTGGTTGAGCGCCAGGTTGGCCGCCTCGCCGTAGGTCTGGTTGTTGTTGGCCGTGATGCCCCGGGTGTTCTCCTGGACCTTGTCGAAGACCACCACCACGTCGTAGAGCGCGAAGCCCAGAATGGTGAGGAACCCGATGATCGTCGACGGGGTCACCTCGAAGCCGACCAGCGAGTAGATGCCGGCGGTGAGGATCAGGTTCATGAACAGCGAGATGATCGCCGCGACCGCCATCCGCCACTCGAAGCGCAGCACCAGGTAGGCCGCCACCACCAGGACGAAGATGATCAGGCCGAGCAGCGCCCGGGAGGTCACCTGGCTGCCCCAGGCCTCGCTGACCTGGCTGCCGCTGATCTGGTCGGCGTTGATGCCGAACTCCTGCGCCATCTCGGCCTTGACCGCGTTGGCCTGGTCGGCGCTGAGCTGCGAGGTGCGCAGCTCGTAGTACTCGCCGCTGGTGCTGCCGACCTTCTGCGCGGTCACCACCTCGGCGCCGCCGCCCTCGGCCGCCAGCGCGTCGTTGACCTTGCCCTCGGCCTGGTCTAGGGTGCCGACGCTGGCCGGCACCTGGAACGAGTTGCCGCCGGCGAACTCGATGCCCAGGCTGAAGCCGCGCACCGCGAAGCTGAGCACGGCGATCAGCACCAGCACGCCGGCGACGGTGAACCACAACTTGCGCCGGCCGACGATGTTGAGACCGGCCTCGCCCCGGTAGAGCCGGGACGCCAGACCACTCTTAGCCATCTCAGGCCTCCTTGACGCGCGAGTTGCGGGCGGTGGCCGGGTCGGCCGAACGGGCTGGCAGGGCCCGACCGAGGCCGCTGACCCGGGGCGACAGGAACGCCGGGGTCCGGGCGAACATCGTCATGATCGGGTGCCGGAAGAGGAAGACGACCACCAGGTCGAGGACGGTCGCCAGGCCGAGGGCGAAGGCGAAGCCCTTCACCGTGCCGACCGAGACGATGTAGAGGACCACGGCGGACATCAGGGTGATCGCGTTGGCCGAGATGATCGTCCGGCGGGCCCGGATCCAGGCCCGGCCCACCGCGCTACGCGGGCTGCGCCCCTCCCGGATCTCGTCCTTGAGCCGCTCGAAGTAGATGACGAACGAGTCCGCCGCCACACCGAGCGAGACGATCATGCCGGCGATGCCGGCGAGGGTGAGAGTGAAGCCGATCGACCGGCCGAGCACCACCAGCGCGCCGAAGACCAGCAACGCGGAGAGCACCAGGCTCAGGAAGATGACCGAGCCGAGCAGCCGGTAGTAGAAGAACGAGTAGATGATGACCAGCAGCATGCCGATGCCGGCGGCCAGCAGACCGGCCCGCAGGTGGCTGTCGCCCAGCGTCGCGGTGACGTTCTGCTGCTCCTGCGGCACGAAGGTGACCGGCAGCGCGCCGTAGCGCAGCTGGCTGGCCAGCGCGTTGGCCGACGTGTTGTCGAAGCTGCCGGTGATCTGCGAGTCGCCGGTCAGCACGCCCTGGATCTCGGGCGAGGAGACGATCTCGTTGTCCAGCACCACGGCCACCCGGCACTTGCCGTCCTGGCCCAGAGCCGTCTGGTCGCAGCCGCCGCCGGTGTTGTTGAACGCCTCCCGGGTCAGCTCGGTCCACTTGGACTGGCCGTCGCCGGTGAAGTTCAGGCTGACCACCCAGGTGCTGGCCTGGTCGAGGACGGCGTTGGCGTCCTTGACGTCGGTGCCGAGCACCTTGGCCTGGTCGAGCAGGTACTTCGCCGCACCACCCTCACAGGCGACCGCCTGCTGCTTCTCGTCCTTGATCGACGCGGGGGGCCGCTTGTCGAGCTGGGCGCAGGTGATGGTCGGCACGTTGAACTGCATCTGCGGGCTCAGCACCGCGATCTCCTGCGGGGAGAGCGTGCCGAACGGCTTGAGCGTCTCCGCCAGGGCCGGGTTGGTGGCCAGGTCGGCCGGAGCCTGGAGCCCGCTCGCGGCGGCCCAGGCCGGTGCACCGACCTTCTTCTCGACGGCCTTGCGCTGCTCCTCGATGCTCTGCGACACCGGCGCCTCGGTGGCGCTGGGCGAGGCGGCCGGGGCGCTCGGCGAGGCCGACCCGGACGGGGAGGCGCTCGGGCTGGCGCTCGGCGCGGGGGCGCCACCACCCTGCCCACCGGCGCTCGGCGAACCGGTCACCTTCGGCGCCGCACTGCCGGAGGCCTTCGGCGACGCGCTGCCCGACGGAGCCGGGGAGGCGCTACCCGACGGGGCCGGCGACGCACTGCCGGACGGAGCCGGAGCGGCGACCGTACCGCTGCCGTCGGCGGCCTTGAGCACCTTGCGGAAGCGCAGCTCCGCGGCGCTGCCGACGTCGGTCAGCTCCCGGTTCTCACCGGGCAGGGAGATGACGATGTTCCGGTTGCCCTCGGTGACCACCTCGGCCTCGGCCACCCCGTAGGCGTTGACCCGGCTCTCGATGATCTGCCGGGCCTCCTCCAGGTTGGCCGACGTCGGGGGCTTGCCGTCGATGCTGTTGGTCGCCTCCAGCGTCAGCCGGGTGCCACCGATGAGGTCCAGGCCGAGCCGTGGCTCCAACCGGTCCTTCCAGCTACCGCTGGCGCCGCCCGAGAAGAACACCAAGGAATAGAGGACGACGAAGATGATCCCGAGCACGGCGAGCTGCCGCCCGGGGCGCATCTGTCCCTGAGGTGGTGCCACGGCTGTCTGTCTCCCTGTAACGGTCGCGCCGCCGGCGCAGCGGCGACGAGGTCGGAGCGGGGTTCCCGCCCCGACGTGCTCTGCGCGGACCGCTCCCGACCGTGCGGCACGGCGTACCACCGCCGACGTGGGGGCGTCGGACGGCGGGGCGCGCGTGCCGGCCCCGGGGACCGGCCCACCTATCCAGTTGTCCTGTCACGCCCACCCCGGCGGGGCGGGCGGACACTCACTCCTTGACGGCTTCCGCGTCCTCGATGACCGGCTCGTCGGCCTCCGGACGCTCCGCCCGGGTGACCACCCGGGCGATGGCCGGCCGGGCGTAACGGGACTGCACGCCGGGGGCCACCTCCAGCAGCACGGTGTCGTCCTCGACGCCCACGACCGTGCCGTAGAGCCCGCCGATGGTGACGACCTCGTCACCGGGGCCGAGCGCGGACTGCATGGCCTCGGCCTCGCGGCGGCGCTTCTGCTGCGGCCGGATCATCATGAAGTACATGACCCCGAAGAGCAGGGCGATCATGATGATCGGCGTCAGACTGCCGGCGCCTCCGCCGGACTGTGCTGCGTAAAGCACGGTGTGCGACCTTCCCATTGGCCCCCGTTCGGCGCGGTGCGCGCCGGAGCGGAGGCGGATATTCACATCCTGTACAGACCGCGGCGAGTCTAATCCCTGCACCTGGGAACGCCGAATGCGGCGCAGATCACGTTCAGATCACGGTGGATCGGGCGCGTTCGAGAACAGATCAGGCACAGCGGGGGCTTCCATGCCAAATGTACCATTTGGTGGTGTCCGGCCGAGGTGCCGCCAGGCCGCCTCGGTGGCCACCCGCCCCCGGGGCGTACGGGCCAGCAGTCCAGCGCGGACGAGGAACGGCTCGCAGACCTCCTCCACCGTGTCCGGCTGCTCCCCCACCGCCACCGCCAGGGTGGACAGGCCCACCGGCCCGCCCCGGAACGAGTCGACCAGCGCGGTCAGCACCGCCCGGTCCAGCCGGTCCAGCCCCAGGGCGTCCACGTCGTAGACGGTCAGGGCAGCGCGCGCGGTCTCCAGGGTGACCACCCCCTCGGCCCGGACCTCGGCGTAGTCGCGCACCCGGCGCAGCAGCCGGTTGGCGATCCGGGGCGTGCCCCGGGACCGGCCGGAGATCTCCACCGCCCCCTCCGGGGTGATCGGCACGCCCAGGATGCGCGCCGACCGGTGCAGCAACGCCTCCAGGTCGGCCGGGGAGTAGAAGTCGAGGTGCGCGACGAAACCGAACCGGTCCCGCATCGGACCGGTCAGCAGGCCGGACCGGGTGGTGGCACCGACCAGGGTGAACGGCTCCACGTCCAGCGGGATCGCGGTGGCCCCCGGCCCCTTGCCGACGATCACGTCGACCCGGAAGTCCTCCATCGCGCTGTAGAGCAGCTCCTCGGCCGGCTTGGCGATCCGGTGGATCTCGTCGATGAACAGCACGTCGCCCTCGGCGAGGCTGGTCAGGATGGCGGCCAGGTCGCCGGAGCGCTCGATCACCGGCCCGCTGGTCACCCGGATACCGGAACCCAGCTCGGCGGCCACGATATTGGCCAACGTCGTTTTCCCGAGGCCAGGAGGCCCCGACAGGAGGATGTGGTCGGGTGGGGCGCCGCGCCGCATCGCGCCCTGCAACAGCAGGTCGAGCTGGTCGCGGACCCGGTGCTGGGCGATGAACTCGTCGAGCCGCTTCGGCCGGACGCTGACCTCGGCGTCCCGCTCCGCGTCGTCGGCGTACGCCGAGACGAGGCCGTCGCCGGTCATGCCGGCCACCCCGACCCCGACCGCGCCACGGCGGTCACCGGGTCCGACCGAGCAGTCGGATGGCCTGCTTGAGCAGGACCGGCACCGGCGGGGTGGGGCCGTCGACGGTCTCCGCCACCGCAGCCACCGCCTGGTCGGCCTGCCCGGCCGTCCAGCCGAGCCCGACCAGCGCCTGGCGGACCTGGTCCGGCCAGGCCCCGGCGGTCACCCCGGCCGCGCCGTCGGGCCCCACCGGCACCGGGCCGATCCGGTCACGCAGCTCCAGGACCAGCCGCTCGGCGCCCTTCTTGCCGATCCCCGGGACCCGGGTCAGGGCGGCGGTGTCGGCGTTGGCGATGGCCTTGCGCACCGCGTCCGGGGTGTGCACGGCCAGCACCGCCTGGGCCAGCCGCGGGCCGACCCCGCTGGCCGTCTGGAGCAGCTCGAACAGCTGCTTGGCGTCGTCGTCGGCGAAGCCGTAGAGGGTGAGCGAGTCCTCCCGGACCACCAGGCTGGTGGCGAGCCGGGCCGGCTGGCCGACCCGCAGCTCGGCCAGGGTGCCGGGGGCGCACTGCACCGCCAGGCCGATCCCCCCGACCTCCACCACGGCATGGTCCGGACCGGTCGCGGTCACCGTGCCGCGCACGCTGGCGATCATCGTGCTCCTCCTCGTCGTACCCGGTCGGCGGCCTCGGCCAGCTTGGACCGGGTGCCGCCCCGCCACACGTGGCAGATGGCCAGGGCCAGGGCGTCCGCCGCGTCGGCCGGCTTGGGCGGCTCGGCCAGCCGCAGCAGCCGGGTGACCATGGCGGTCATCTGCTTCTTGTCGGCCTGACCGGACCCGGTCACCGCGGCCTTGACCTCGCTCGGCGTGTAGGTCTGCACCGGCAGCCCGGCCCGCGCCCCGGCCAGCACGGCGATCCCGCTGGCCTGGGCGGTGCCCATCACGGTGCGCACGTTGTGCTGGCTGAACACCCGCTCCACGGCGACCGCGTCGGGCCGGTGCTCGGCCACCAGGTCGGTCAACGACCGGTCCAGGTGCAGCAGGCGCAGCGACAGGTCGTCGGCGGGATCGGTGTAGACGACGTAGTAGGCGACCAGCGAGCAGGGGCGGCCCGGCACGCCCTCGACCACGCCGACCCCGCACCGGGTCAGCCCCGGGTCGACGCCCAGCACACGCACGCCGTCTCCTCCAGGCCCCTCGACAGTACGGGTGTTCGACACCCTACTGGTCCACCCCGACACGCCGGTGGGCGGACACGCCGCCCGCCGGTGGGGCTCAGCGGGTACGCAGGCCGTCGAGCACGCCGTCGACGACCCGTTCGGGGAGCAACCGGTCGTCCAGCTCCGGATGCCAGCGCAGCAGCCGCTGGACCAGCATCGGCCCGGTGAGCAGCGCCATGGCCACCTCGATGTCGAGATCGGCGCGCAGTTCGCCGGTGGCCACGCCCCGGCGGAGCACCTCCCGCATGATCTTGCGGCGGGGCTCGATGATGTTCTGGTAGAGCTGGAAGTGGTCCGGGCTGCGGTTCACCTCGGGCACCAGGCACGGCATGATCCGCTCGGCCCGGGGGTCGATGTTGTGCCCGACCGCACCGACCAGCAGCACCAGGTCGTCGCGCACGGAGTGCCCGGCCGGCTGGGGGACCACCCCCTTGAGCCGGCGCAGGGCGTCGAGCAGCAGGGCGTCCTTGCCGGGCCAGCGGCGGTAGATGGTGGCCTTGCCCACCCCGGCGCGGGCCGCGATCGCCTCGATCGACAGTGCCTCGAGGGTGCTGCCCTCGGCGAGCAGGTCCAGGGTGGCCTCGATGATGGCCTCGTCCGCGCGGACGCTCCGCGGTCGCCCGGGCGACCGCGGAGCATCGGCGGTGGGGTTCATGTCAGACATTGTTCCCGGCCCTATGTGGTTGCGGCCAGTTCCCGCTCCGCCACCGGCGTCGCGTCGGTGGCCGTGGCGGTGCGGCCCGGCATCCAGCGCAGCACGATGAGGATGCCGAGGGCGGCCACCACCGCGGAGATCGCCGCCGCCCAGTGCATGGCCGAGACGAACGCGTCGTTGGCCGCCGCGATCAGCTTCGGTGCCGCCGGGCCGACCTGCGCCGCCGCCGCGTACGCCCCGGAGACCGACTCGGTGGCCGCCTCCCGGGCGGGGGCGGGCAGGCTGTCGACGGTCGCGGCGATGTCCTGCCGGTAGACGGCGGACAGCACCGAGCCGAGGACCGCGACGCCCAGCGCGCCGGCGACCTGGCGGACGGTGTTGCTGACCGCCGAGCCGACGCCGGCCTTCTCGCGGGGCAGCGCCGACATGATCGACTCGGTGGCCGGGGGCATGATGTTCGCCATCCCGACGCCCTGGAGGAAGAAGGCCACCAGCACCACCCAGATCGGCGTGTCGACGTCGATGAAGGCGAAGGCTGCCAGCGCCACGGAGGTCAGCACCAGGCCGACCGTGGCGACCGCCCGGCCGCCGTACCGGCGCACCATCGCGGCGCTGCGCGGCGCGAAGACCAGCTGGGCCCCGGCGAACGGCAGGAAGAACAGGCCGGTCTCCAACGGGCTGTAGCCCCGGACCAGCTGCATGTAGAACGAGCTGAAGAACATCACGCCCATCGCGGCGAAGAAGACCAGGCCGACGATCGCCACCGGCGCGGCGAACCGGGGCACCCGGAACAGCCGGACGTCCAGCGACGGGTGGTCGCTGCGCCGCTCGTGCTCGACGAACCAGGCCAGCACCGCCACTCCGCCCAGGATGGCGGCCCAGACCGTGGGCCGGCCGAAGCCGTGCTCGCCGCCGTCGATGATGCCGTAGGTCAGCGCGACCAGTCCGACGACCGACAGCAGCACGCCGAGGATGTCGACCCGGCCGGGCCGGGGGTCGCGGGACTCGGGCACCAGCAGGGCGACCAGCAGCACGCCGAGTACCACCACCGGCACGTTGATCAGGAAGACCGAGCCCCACCAGAAGTGCTCCAGCAGCGCGCCGCCGAGGATCGGGCCGATCGCCACCGCCAGGCCGACCGCGCCGGCCCAGACGCCGATCGCGCGGCCCCGTTCCCGGGGGTCGAACACGTTGGAGATGATCGACAGGGTGACCGGCATGATCGCCGCGCCACCGATGCCCATCAGGGCGCGGGCCGCGATCAGCTGGCCGGGGCTCTGCGCGTACGCCGACAGCAGGGACGACAGGCCGAACAGGACCAGGCCGATGAGCAGGAACCGGCGGCGGCCGGCCCGGTCCCCGAGCACCCCGAAGGTGAACAGCAGGCCGGCGAAGACGAGGGTGTAGGAGTTGATCGCCCATTCCAGCTCGCCCTGGCTGGCCCCGAGACCGTGCACCGGGTCGGCCAGGGTACGCAGCGCGACGTTGAGGATGGTGTTGTCGAGGACGACGACGAGCAGGCTGACCACCAGCACGCCGAGGATCGCCCATCGTCTCGGATGTCCGGTGTTCTCGTGCGGTTGCATACGCTCCGGTGCTCCCCCCGGTTCACCCGTACCGGCAATACGATACGGGGCAGACTCGTAACGACACTCACCTTACGAGGGGGATGTTTCGATACGGCACCGGTTCGTATCGGATGTGGTGCGGGTCACGCCACCCTGGACGGTCGAAGCGCGACTCAGGCCGGCACACCGCACGCGGCCAGGGCAGCGGAGAAGCTGGTCAACCGGGTCGCCGGGGGTGGCAGGGGCCCGATCCAGCCCGGCCCGGCGGCGTACACGCGTACCCCCGGGACATCGCGGCCGAAGCGGACCAGACGGTACGCGCGGCCGGTGACCGGCGTCTGCGACCAGACCACCACGACCCGCGGACGGGCCCGCAGCACGGCGGAACGCAGCGCCGCCCAGGGCAGGTCCGGCCCCAGGTGCAGGCAGCCCCGACCCTGCTCGCGCAGCGCGGCGGCCACCGCGTGCAGGCCCAGGCAGTGCGCCTCGTGCTCGGCACCGGCGAGCAGCACACCGTCGGCGCGCAACCGCCGGACGGGAGCACGGCGGTGCACGTCCAGCCCGATCCGGATGCCCTCGGACAGGGCGTGCTCGACGGCGATCTCGGCGGCGTCGCGCCCCCGCAGCCCGGCCAGCATCGGCACGCAGAGCCGTTCCCAGGCCGCCCCCACCCCGGCGTCGGCGGCGAACTCCAGCACCAGCGCGGCGACCAGGTTGGCGTCGAGGTCCTCGGCGGCTGCCGCGAGCCGCCTGCGGGTCGTCTCGACGGCCTCCACCGGCATCGGATCTGTCAACACCAGACGCACCCCCGGGTAGCTCACCATTACCAGGGGATTCGCCCGGACGGCACGGTCTGGATGCGCCGTCGGTGGATTATCTGCGGCGGCTCAGTCCGTCAACGCCGTCAACGCCAGGTCCACGTCCGCCTCGGTGGTGTAGAGGTGGAACGCGACCCGGACCTGCCCGGCGCGCACCGCCGCCCGGACCCCGGCCCGCGCCAGCCGCTGCCGCGCGTCGGGCACCTCCACCGCGACGATCGCGCTGCGCCCCGGTGGTCTACCCAGCCCGGCCAGGAAGCGGTTAGCCAACCCCACGTCGTACGCGCCGATCACCGCCGGGCCGAGCGCGGCGACCAGTTCCAGGGCCGGCGCGGTGCCCACCCAGCTGAACCAGGCCGGGGAGATGTCGAACCGGCGGGCGTCGTCGGCCAACCGCAGCGGCGGACCGTAGTAGGTGGAGTGCGGGTCCTTACCCGCATACCAGCCGGCGGCGTCCGGCCGCATCCGCTCCCGCAGCGCCGGAGCCAGATAGGCCAACGCCGAGCCGCGCGGCGACATCAGCCACTTGTACGTCCCCACCGCGACCGCGTCGGCCAGCGACCCGTCGAACGGCAGCCACCCGCACGCCTGGGTGGCGTCCACCACCACCAACGCGTCGTGCACGCGGGCGGCGGCCACGATCTCGGCGTACGGGGCGACGGCCCCGTCGGCGGACTGCACCAGACTGAACGCCACCAGGTCGGTGCCGGCGTCGATCGCGTCCCGCAGACCAGCCAACGGCACGGTACGCACCCGCACCCCGCGCTCCTGCTGCACCAGCCAGGGGAACAGGTTGGAGGTGAACTCGACCTCCGGGACGACCACGGTGGCACCGGCGGGCAGGGCGGCGGCGATCGGCGCGAGCAGTTGCGACACGGTGCTGGCCACCGCGACGTCCGCCACCGGCACCCCGATCAGCCCGGCGAAGGCCTCCCGGGACCGCCCGGTCGCCTCTCCCCACCCCTCCCACGAGGTACGCCCCACCCGCCAGTCGGCCAGCGCGCCCTGCACCGCCGTCCAGACCGGCTCGGGTGGGAGCCCGTAGCTGGCGGTGTTCAACCAGCCCGGCTCCGGCTGCCACAGCTCGCGTGCCTGTTCCAGCTCCATGCCACCGACGCTAGCCACTCCCCCCGCCCGCGCGTCAGCGCCAATCCGGGCCGGGTGGCCCGGACCGGGCCCTGGTCCTGGTCCTGGTCCGCCCTGGCCCTGGGTCGGGCCCTGCTCCTGGCCGTGGTCCTGGGTCGGGCGCTGGTCCTGGCCGTGGTCCTGGGTCGGGCGCTGGTCCTGGCCGTGGTCCTGGGTCGGGCGGGACGGCAGTGGCGGGAGCCTCGGCAGGCCACAGTGCTGGTCCGGGCTTGACAGGGTGCCCTAGGTTGAAGATCAACATTGTGACCAACCCGGAAGGGTGATCCTCCATGCCGGTCGGCTTCACGTTCGCCGTCATTCTCGCCATCGGGCTGGCGATCGCCGGTGCGGTGCTGCTCATCGCCCGCAACCCGGGCGTCAAGCGCATCGCCGCGCTGGTCGCGCTCGGCTGCCTGGCCGGAACAGTGCTCTTCGGCGTGGGAGCGAGCGCGCACTCCGTGCCGATCCGCTCGGTCGGCATCGTCACCAGCTTCAACAAGCCGACCGGCGAGGTCACCGGCTCCGGTCTGAAGTGGGTCGCCCCCTGGCAGAAGGTCGGCGAGTGGGACGCCGGCCGGCAGAAGTACGACCACATCGGCGGCGACCAGTGTGTCCGGGTCCGCACCGGCACCCTCGCCGACGCCTGCGTGGAAGTGCTGATCGAGTGGCAGGTCAAGCCCGAGAACGCGCCGAAGCAGTTCATGGACTACAAGGGCGACTTCGAGAGCTTCCGGGGCCAGCGGGTGGGGGTGCAGCTGGACAGCGCGGTCAACGACGCCTTCGCCACCTACAACCCGCTGGAGAAGATCGACGCCCGGACGGGCAACCTGAACGTCGACCTGAAGCCGTTCGCCGAGGGCATCCGGGGCAACGCCGAGGGCCGGCTCTCCGGCGACGTCGACATCCTGTCCGTCACCATCACCCGGGTCAACCACGACGACAAGACCGAGGGCAACATCAAGGCCTTCCAGGACAAGCTCGCCCAGACCCGCAACCTCGAACAGGACCGCAAGAACGCCGAGATCCAGAAACAGATCACCGAGACCAACGCCAAGGTCGACAAGGTGTCCCGCTGCCTGGAGATCGCCGAGAAGAACGGCTCCACCCCCGGGCTGTGCATCAACCCGGGCATCGTCACCGGCGGCAAGTGACGACCGGCCGGTCTGTGCGACGAGCGCCGCGCTGTCGTGCGGGGACGACGCGCTGGCCGCTCGATCCTTGTTGTAGTGGCATCCGCGCAGGGGGAAACCACCGGAACAAGGATCGAGCACGATCTTGCCGCCGACCGACGTGGAGCTGACCTGCCAGCGGGTCAGCTGACGTTGGCGGGGCCGAGGACGCTCTTGAGGTCGCCCATCAGCGCGGTGGTGGCGGCCACCCGGAACGGTCCGAGCCGCAGGGTGGTCACCTTGCCGCCGTTGAGCAGCTTGACGTGCACCTCGGTGTCGCCCGGGTGCAGCACCAGGGTCTCCTTGAGCCGTTCCACCAGCGGTGGCGTGCAGCGGTGCACCGGGATGGTCAGCGTCACCGGTTTACTGCCGGGGGTGCTGCTGACGTCCGGCATGGACATGTCCATCGCCATGATCCGGGGGGTGTCGTCACGCCGGTCCACCCGGCCCTTGACCACCACGATCGCGTCCTCGGCGATGTACTGGCCGATCACCTCGTAGGTGTTCGGGAAGAACAGCGTCTCCACCCCGCCGGCCAGGTCCTCCAGGGCCGCCGACGCCCAGGCCCGCCCCTGCTTGGTGACCCGGCGCTGCACGCCGGAGAGGATGCCCGCCAGGGTGACCACCGCCCCGTCCGGGACGGTGCCCTCCTCCGACAGCGCGGCGATGGTGGTGTCGGCCGCCGCGCCGAGGACGTGTTCCAGCCCGAACAGCGGATGGTCGGAGACGTAGAGGCCGAGCATCTCGCGTTCGAAGGCGAGCTTGTCCCGCTTGTCCCACTCCGCGTCGCCGATGGTCGGCATCACGGTGGTGCTGCCGGTGTCGGCGTCACCGAAGCCCGCCCCGAACAGGTCGTACTGGCCGACGGCCTCCTTGCGCTTGACGTCGGCGAAGGCGTCGATGGCGTCGGCGTGCACGGCGAGCAGGCCCTTGCGGGTGTGCCCCAGCGAGTCGAACGCACCCGCCTTGATCAGTGATTCGATGGTCTTCTTGTTGCAGACCACCGCGTCGACCTTGGACAGGAAGTCGTAGAAGTCGGCGTACTCGCCCTTCTCCTCGCGGCATCGCATGATCGCCGCGACCACGTTCGCCCCGACGTTGCGGACCGCGGCCAGGCCGAAGCGGATGTCCTTGCCGACCGGGGTGAACGGGCCGGCCGAGGTGTTCACGTCCGGCGGCAGCACCTGGATGCGCATCCGGCGGCACTCCGACAGGTAGAGCGCCATCTTGTCCTTGTCGTCACCGACTGAGGTCAGCAGCGCCGCCATGTACTCGGCCGGGTAGTGCGCCTTGAGGTACGCCGTCCAGTACGACACCAGGCCGTACGCCGCGGAGTGCGCCTTGTTGAAGGCGTACCCGGCGAACGGCACCAGGACGTCCCAGACCGCCTGGATGGCCTGGTCGGAGTAGCCGCGTTCGCGGCAGCCGTCCCGGAACGGGATGAACTCCTTGTCGAGGATCTCCTTCTTTTTCTTGCCCATCGCCCGGCGCAGCAGGTCCGCCTGGCCGAGGGTGTAGCCGGCGAGGATCTGCGCGGCGCGCTGCACCTGCTCCTGGTAGACGATCAGGCCGTGGGTGGGCGCCAGGATCTCCCGCAGCGGCTCCTCCAGCTCCGGGTGGATCGGGGTGATCTCCTGGAGGCCGTTCTTGCGCAGCGCGTAGTTGGTGTGCGAGTCGACACCCATCGGGCCCGGCCGGTAGAGCGCCAGCACGGCGGAGATGTCCTCGAAGTTGTCCGGCTTCATCAGCCGCAGCAGCGAACGCATCGGCCCGCCGTCGAGCTGGAACACGCCCAGGGTGTCGCCCCGGGCGAGCAGCTCGTAGGCGGGCTTGTCGTCCAGCTCCAGGCCCAGCAGGTCGAGTTCCCGACCGTGGTTGAGCTGGATGTTCTTGACCGCGTCGTCGATGATCGTCAGGTTGCGCAGGCCGAGGAAGTCCATCTTCAACAACCCGAGCGACTCGCAGGTCGGGTAGTCGAACTGGGTGATGATCGCCCCGTCGGCGTCCCGGCGGGTCAGCGGGATGTGCTCGATGATCGGCTCGGCCGACATGATCACCCCGGCGGCGTGCACCCCGGTCTGCCGGATCAGCCCCTCGATGCCCTTGGCGGTGTCGATCACCTTGCGGACGTCCGGGTCGGACTCGTAGAGGCCCCGGATCTCGCCGGCCTCGGCGTACCGGGGGTGCTTGGGGTCGAAGATGCCGGTGAGCGGGATGTCCTTGCCCATCACCGCCGGGGGCATCGCCTTGGTGATCCGGTCGCCGACCGCGTAGGGGAAGCCGAGGACCCGGGCCGAGTCCTTGATCGCGGCCTTCGCTTTGATCGTGCCGAAGGTGGCGATCTGCGCGACCTTGTCCTCGCCCCACTTGTCGGTGACGTACTTGATCACCTCGCCGCGCCGACGCTCGTCGAAGTCGATGTCGACGTCCGGCATCGAGACCCGCTCGGGGTTGAGGAACCGCTCGAAGATCAGGCCGTGCGGGATCGGGTCCAGGTCGGTGATGCCCAACGCGTACGCGACCAGCGAACCGGCTGCCGAGCCACGCCCCGGGCCGACCGCGATGCCCTGGTTCTTGGCCCACTGGATGAAGTCGGCGACCACCAGGAAGTACGACGGGAAGCCCATCTGGTTGATGACGCCCAGCTCGTACTCGGCCTGCACCACGTGGCCCTCGGGGATGCCCCCGGGGTAGCGGCGGGCCAACCCCTTGAACGTCTCCTTGCGGAACCAGGACTCCTCGGTCTCCCCCTCGGGCACCGGGAAGCGCGGCATCAGGTTGTGGAACTCGAACATCCCGCTCGGGTCGACCTTCTCGGCCACCAGCAGGGTGTTGCGGCAGCCCTGCTGCCAGAACTCCGAGGAGTCGACCGCGCGCATCTGGTCGGCGGACTTGACGAAGTAGCCGCCGCCCTCGAACCGGAACCGGTTGGGGTCGGCGACGTTGCTGCCGGTCTGCACGCAGAGCAGCACGTCGTGCGCCTCGGCCTGCGCCTCGTGGGTGTAGTGCGAGTCGTTGGTGACCACCGGCGGG
Organism: Micromonospora sp. RL09-050-HVF-A; assembly: GCF_019374995.1. Classification (NCBI taxonomy): domain Bacteria; kingdom Bacillati; phylum Actinomycetota; class Actinomycetes; order Micromonosporales; family Micromonosporaceae; genus Micromonospora; species Micromonospora sp. RL09-050-HVF-A. The sequence goes on along the minus strand of NZ_JAGKQP010000002.1, from coordinate 7,031,125 downwards.
ATGTCCAGCTTGCGGGCGATGGTGATCAGATCCTCACGGACCCGCTGCTCGATGGAGAGCCCGTGGTCCATGATCTCCAGGAAGTAGTTCTCCTTGCCGAAGATGTCCTGGTAGGCGGCGGCGACCTTGAGCGCCTCGTCGAACTGGCCGAGCCGCAGCCGGGTCTGCACCGCGCCGGACGGGCAGCCGGTGGTCGCCATGATCCCCTCGGCGTGCTCGGCGATCAGCTCCATGTCCATCCGGGGCCACTTGACGTAGTGGCCCTCCATGGAGGCCCGGGAGTTGAGGGTGAACAGGTTCTTCAGGCCCTGCGCGTTGCGCGCCCACATGGTCTTGTGGGTGATCGCGCCGTTACCGGAGATGTCGTCGCTCTTCTGCTCCGGCCGGCCCCACTTGACCCGCGCCTTGTGATAGCGCGACTCCGGCGCCACGTACGCCTCGACGCCCAGGATGGGGGTGATCCCGGCCGCCATGGCCTGCTTGTAGAAGTCGTTCGCGCCGTGCATGTTGCCGTGGTCGGTGATCGCCACCGCCGGCATCCCCAGCCGGTTGGCCTCGGCGAAGAGGTCCTTCAACCGGGCCGCCCCGTCGAGCATCGAGTACTCGGTGTGCACGTGCAGATGCGCGAACGAATCGCCCATGCGTGGAATCCCCCCGGATCGGATCATGGGTCACGAGATCAGGCCGGTCCACGATAGCGCCGCCCGGAGAAGCCACTGAACCCGCCGCGCGGAGACCTCCGCGCGGAGGTCGTGCGGTCCCGCACGCCGTACACCGACAGTCACCGCGCGGCCCCGCAAAGCCCGACGCCGACGCGGACAGGGCTGCCCCCGCCCGGTCGGGCGGGGGCACCCCCACGACGCCCACCGGCGTCACCCGCGGATCAGACGACGGTGACGGAGACCTGACGGTTGTTCCCGGGGGTGGCGGTCAGTTGCACGGTCACCCCGCCGTAGGTGACGGTGTGGCCGATCGCGGTGAGGGTGGCGTTGACCAGCGCCTTCTCGTCCGTGCCACAACTGGTGACATCCGAGCCCGGGGTGCGGTCGACCACCTCGACCGGGAAGGGCCCGCCGATGGGGGGAACGCTCCCGCCGGGCGAGGCACCCCCGCTGAACACCGAGGTGGTCACCCGGTAGACCAGCACTCCGGGCTGGAAGCAACCCGACGACACGTCGAGCGCGCTGATCTGCCGGTTCTCCACCACCACGGCGGTGTTCCCGCCGGTGTGGACGACCACCGCCTTGGTGCCACCGGTCGTACCCAGGGGGGTCAGGACCGCCGACGCGCTCCCCGTCGTGGTCCGGCAGTCGATCTGGGAGTCGGTGAGCCAGCCCGCCTTCCACTTGTGCCAGGCGAACAGGTCGGGAGCCCGGGCGGAGATGAGGCCCATCAGGTCCCAGCCGCCCACCGCCCGGTGGATGCTGTCGGCCGAGTTGTACGAGTAGAGGTCCGGCAGCCCGAAGAGGTGCCCGGTCTCGTGGTTGAGGATCTTGTAGCCCCAGTAGTCGACGTCCTGACCGAAGGTGACGGCATGGCGCAGTTCGACCCCGTCGGCGGTCACTCCGTCACCGGGGGCCGCGACCCAGGCCGGCGATATGTCGAAGGTCGTCGCGGACTTCGGCGGCACCACGTAGACGATCTGGTAGAGGCTGAAGTCGATCGCGGAGTCCGCGGCGGCCACCGCGGCGGCCAGGTACGACCGCTGGATGGAAAAGTTCGATTTGTAGCCGGCGAAGCTGCCGTGGGTCTGCGGGATGTGCCGCCACGTGGTGTCGAAGGTCAACTGGAGGTTCAGCGCACCGTACGAGGACTGGGTGAAGACGTTCGGGGCGGCGCCGAACGTGCTGGTCCGGCCGGCCCGCTCCCCGCTGACCGGGGCCGCGTTGATGAAGTCCACGAACAGCACGATGCCCCGGACGGTGCCGGTCGGCGGCAGCCAGGTGGTGTAGTTGGTCGGCCCCTCGTGCTGCCACCCGGTCACCGGCGTGGGCAACTGGCAGGGGCTGACCAGTGTCGACCGGGCGGGCCCCGCCGCCGCCCCCGCTGTCGGCGGCCCTTCGGCCGGTGGCGCTGCCGTCGCCGGCACCGCCGGGGCGAGCAGCACGCCGGCCACCAGCACCGCGAGGGCCGCCCTGGCTCGAACACTCAGCGACACCCACCTCCTCCTACCGGACTTCTTGTCGTTCGCTGGTTCGCTCATGGAGCCGATCCTGCCAAGGTGCTCAGCCGGCTCGCATCGGCAGAAACCACCTAGTCCCCTGCGCCGGAGATCCACTCCCGACGACACCGCAGCACGGGGCCGCCGAGTTCGGTCACGATCGACTACGGGTGGCTCCCCGGACCCGATGGTCCCCCGCTGGTCGTCGACGACGGTCCCGGGCCGGAGACTGGGCGCGGGACCGTCGTCGACGACGTCAGTGCATCGCGGTCAGGGCCGCCGCCTCCTGCTCGGCCCGTTCGTCGCCACTGACCTCGTGCAGCGGCTTCTCCCGGATGAACAGGACCGCGATCAGGGCGAGCAGGGCGATCGGGGCACCGATGAGGAACAACTCCGAGGTGGCGGTGGCGTACGCGTCCCGCACGATCGCCAGGACCGGGGCGGGCAACGCGGACAGGTCGGGCACCTCGGTGGTGCCACCGCCGGTGGCGCCGGCGGCCGGGCCGAGCCGCTCGATCATCAGGCCGGTGACCCGGTTGGCCAGCACCGCGCCCAGGGCGCTGACCCCGATCGCCCCGCCCATGCTGCGGAAGAAGGTCAGCACCGAGGTGGCCGCGCCCAGCTCGTGGGCGGGCACGTCGTTCTGCGCGGCGAGGACCAGGTTCTGCATGAGCATGCCCACGCCGGTGCCGAGCACCGCCATGTAGAGCGAGAGCAGCGGTACGCCGGTGTCGGCGTCGATGGTGCTCAGCAGCAGCATCCCGACGGTCATCACGGCCGCCCCGACCACCAGGTAGACCTTCCACCGGCCGAACCGGGTGATGAGCTGACCGGCGACGGTGGAGGAGACCAGCAGGCCGAGGATCATCGGCAGGCTCATCAGGCCGGCGACGGTAGGCGACTTGCCCAGCGAGGTCTGGAAGTACTGCGACAGGAAGACCGTGCCGCCGAAGAGGGCCACCCCGACCAGCACGCTGGCGACCGTGGTCAACGTGACGGTACGGCTGCGGAAGATGCGCAGCGGGATGATCGGCTCGGGCACCCTCGACTCGACCCAGACCGCCAGGGCCAGCAGCACCAGCCCACCGACGACCATCAGCGCGGTCCAGCCGGAGGCCCAGGCGAACCGGTGCCCGGCCAGCGACGACCAGACCAGCAGGGTGGACACGCCCGCGGTGATCAGCAGGGCGCCCCACCAGTCGATGCGCGCCTTGCGGCGGACCACCGGCAGGTGCAGGGTGCGTTGCAGCAGGACGATCGAGATGAGGCTGAACGGCACGCCGATCAGGAAGCACCACCGCCAGCCCAGCCAGGAGGTGTCGACCATGACGCCGCCGATCAGCGGGCCGGCGATCGTGCCGACGCCGAACACGGCGCCGAAGATGCCGGCGTACCGGCCCAGCTCGCGGGGCGGGATCATGGCGGCCATCACGATCAGCGCCAGGGCGGTCATCCCGCCGGCGCCGACGCCCTGCACGATCCGGCTGGCGAGCAGGGTCTCCACGTTGCGGGCGAGCCCGGCGATCAGCGAGCCGAGCACGAACAGGCCGAGCGACAGCTGGATGAGCAGCTTCTTGCTGTAGAGGTCGGCCATCTTGCCCCACAGCGGCACGGTGGCGGTCATCGCCAGCAGCTCGGTGGTGACGATCCAGGTGTAGACGGTCTGGCTGCCGTGGAGTTCGGCGATGATGCGTGGCAGCGCGTTCGCCACCACCGTCGAGGCGAGGATCGCCACGAACATGCCCACCATCAGGCCGGAGAGTGCCTGGAGGATCTCCCGGCGGGACATCCGGCCGGCACCCGCCCCGGTCGGCGGGATCGGCTCGGCAGTTGCGGTCATGACACGTTTCCTCACGGGGTGCGGTGCACGCCCGGCGCGGTCGCGCCGGGCTGGTCGGTGGTACGGGGGTCGGGCAGCCCGGCGGCGACGGCGGCGAACGCCTCGTCGAGCAGTTCGGCCAGGGAGCGGGACCCGCCGCCGGTGGCCCAGCGGACCATCGCGGTCCGCAACGCGGCTCCGGTGACCGCCACCACCAGGGCGGGATAGCCGTCGTCCGGCGAATGGCCGGTGCGCGCCGCGAGCGCCTCGACCATGGCCTGCTCGGTCGCCGCGTTGCCGGAGACCAGCCGGGCCAGCAGCACCGGGTGCTGCATCACCACCTGCATCCGCAGCAGCCACAACGCGGCGTCACCCTCCACCTCGTCGATCACGCCGGACAGGGCCGACCGGGTCGCCGTCAGCGCCGGCACCTGCGCCGGTACGGTGGCCAGCGCCCGCAGCACCCGTTCCCGGTCCCCCTCGGTGTCGCCGACCAGCGCGTCGTCCTTGGTGGCGAAGTAGTTGAAGAAGGTCCGGGCGGAGACGTCCGCCGCCTCGCTGATCTCCTCGACCGTGACCTGGTCGAGCCCCCGCTCGGCGACCAGGCGCAGCGCGGCGGCGGCCAACGCGGCGCGGGTCTGACGCTTCTTGCGGTCCCGCCGCCCGAGCCCTTCGTCGATGGTCATGTGCTGGAGCCTAGGAACAAAGATGCAGCCACTGCAAACTTGCATGGTGTGACATGAAACTCGGCCGGCCGCAGGTGAGCTTCCCCGTCCGGCGGTCCGGCGGTCGGCCGCATCGGTCGGCTGGCCGACTCGGGAACCCGCCGGGCCGGTGCCGCGACATAGCCTCTACGGCACCACATCACGGCGGACAGGGACCGGAATGCTCCTCGCGAACGACATAGACGACCTGGCCGGCGCCGCCGCCCGGGGCGAGCCGGGTGCCCTCGACGCGCTGCTGACAGCGGTGCGCCCCGAGGTGCTGCGGCTCTGCGGCCGGCTGCTGCCGCACCGGGAGGACGCCGAGGAGGCCTGCCAGGACGCCCTGCTCGCGGTGGCCCGGGGCATCGACCGGTTCGAGGGCCGGTCGTCGTTCCACACCTGGCTCTACCAGCTCACCGCCAACCGGGCCCGCTCCACCTACCGGGCACTGCGTCGACGCTGGCAGGTCGAGGCCGATGGGGTGCCGCTGCCCGACCCACCCGACCCCCGGCGCACCAGCGTGGTCGCCGGCACCCGGCTCGACCTGCTCGACGCGTTGGACGCGGTCCGCCCCGAGGTCGCCGAGGCGCTGACCCTGCGCGACGTGCTCGGCCTGCCCTACCGGGAGATCGCCACCCTGCTCGACGTGCCGGAGGGCACCGTGAAGTCCCGGGTCCACCTGGCCCGCCGGCAGGTCCGGCAACGGCTGACCGGTGAGTGAGCGCCCCTGGCCGGGCCGGCTGCTGATCACCCTGCTGGCGCTCGTACCCGTGACGGCCTGCGGACCGACCCCGGTCGCGCCGCTGCCGGTCCGGTCGGCGACCCCGACGGTCGCCCCCGCGACCCCGACCGCCCCGACCGCCCCGGCCACGGCGGTACCCACCTCGGCCGGCCCGGTCGTCAGCGCCGTCAGCGCGCCGTCGGCCCGGCACACCCCCTCGCCGCCACGCCGGACCCCGACCGCCGGCACCCGCCCGCCGTCGACGAGCCCCCGGCCGCAGGCCTGCCTCGGCCCGGTCCGCTACGACCTGGTGGTCTCCGACACCGAGTTGGCCCTGTTGAAGTCGCTCTGCCTGAGCGTCGGTGGGGTGCTCCGCATCCAGGGGATCGGGCCCGGCGAGGTCGAGGTGGACCGGGAGGACCTGGTCTCCAGCCACTACGAGGCCGGGGTGGTGGACATCCGCTTCGTCCACTCCGGCACGGTGCAGGTGACCATCCCGCAGGGCGGCAAGACATATCCGGTCACGGTGGTGGTGGTCTAACCGTCGGCCGGGCGGACCCGCACCCCGGCCAGCAGCGTGTCGACGAACTCCGGCCCGCCGCCCGGGGGCGGGACGATCTGCGCATAGAGCAGGCCGTCGCGGCCGGCGCGGGCCGCCGCCTCGACCAGCACCGGACGCCCCGCCGGGCAGCTGAACCCGGCGACCACCCACTCCACGCCGCCCCGCCGGGTGCGCCGCACGGGCCCGGCCACGCAGTCGGCGTGCGGGCGTTGCGCGACGAAGTCCGCCGGGGTGGTCTGCCGGGCCAGGCCGGCGGAGAGCCCGACGAAGGCCCCGGGCACCGTCGGGTCGGTCGCCCACCGGCCGGGGTCGGGCGAGACGACCAGCGCCGGTTCGAGCCGCCCCCGCTCGTCGTACCGGCCGGCCCAGCCCGTCCCGGCGGCCCGCCAGCCGGCCGGCAGGGTGACGCTCACCGGGCCGCTGCGACCCCGCCCGGCATCCGGCGCGGGGGCGCCCGCGTCGCCGGCGGTCACCCCCACCGCGACGAGCACCAGGGCAGCGGCCCCGACCAGGCGGAGCCGGTGGGCGGCTCCCCGCCGGAACCCCGACGGCCCCGCCACCACCCGATCCGCCCGACCCGCCCGATCCGCATGGTCCGCGCGACCCGCGCGACCCGCGCGGTCGGCGCGGTCGGCGCGGTCACGGTGGAGAGCGCGGCCGGCCCGGCCGGGGCGGGGAGCGTCGTCGGCGGACCCGGTCCCCGGTGGCAGTGCTCCCGCCGGGCCCGGGTCGCCGGGCCGGCGGATGGCTTGGCGCAGCGCCGCCCGGAAGGCGTCCGCGTCGCAGTGACGGTCGGCGGGGCGGGGTGCGGTGGCCCGCCGCAGCACCGCCGCCACCGGCGCGGGCACCCCGGCCACGCGCTGGTCGGGGCCGCCGAGCAGCCGCAGGCCGAGCCGGCCCAGCCCGAACACGTCGCTGCGGGTGTCCACCACGGCGAGGGGATCGTCCTGCTCGGGCGCCATGTAGCCGGGGGTGCCGGCACGGGCGGTCAGCCCGGAGGCGGCGGCGAGCGCCTTGGCCAGCCCCAGATCGGCGATGACCACCCGCTCGCCGTCGGCGGTCGAGGTGAAGAGCACGTTGCCCGGGGTGAGGTCGCGGTGCACCACCCGCTGGCGGTGCAGCACGGCGACCCCGGCGGCGATCTCGTCGAGCAGGGCCAGGGCCACCGGCACCGGCAGCGGTCCGGCGGCCAGCCGGTCCCGCAGACTGCCGCCGTCGGCCAGGGCCAGCACCGCGTACGGTCGGCCGTCGGGCAGTTCACCGACCGCGTGCACCCGCGCCAGCCGGGGGTGGTCGAGTCGCCGCAGCAGCCGGGCCTCGTCCCGGAATCGTTCCCGTACCCGCAGGTCGTGGCTCCAGTTCTCGGCGAGCACCTTGATCGCCACCCGGGAGTCGAGGACCGGGTCGTGGCCGAGCCAGACGGTCGCGAAGGAGCCCGCGCCGAGCAGCCGCTCGATCCGGTAGGAGCCGATCCACGCCGGAGTGCTCATCGCCCCACCCCCACCGCACGGTAACCGGCATCGACCGCTGTCGGCGTCCGGGGCATCCGGGACCTGTCAGGAAAACGACGAACGGAATCCGGCCGGGCGGAGACCAACAGCACGACAGACCCGTACCTGCGAAGGAGTGCCGTCATGCGTCGTCTTCCCACCATCCTGCTCACCGGCGTGCTGGCCGTGGCCGCCGCCGTCGTCCCGGCCGGCCCGGCCGGGCCGCCGGGCCGGGCCCGGGGTCCGGCCCGGCGCCACCGTGGCCCTCTCGCCGGACCGCCCGGCCGGCAGCACCGACCTGCTCAGCGTCCGGGGGGCGGGACCGTTCCGGATCGGCGCGTCACTGACCCGGCTCACCTCGGCCGGACTGATCGACTGGACGGCCCTCGACTGCGAGGGCGTGGTCACGGCCGGCGTCACCGGTGAGTGGGCAGGTGTGATCATGGTGGCCTTCCGCAACGGGCGGCTGGTCGAGGTGGGCACCGCCACCGCACCGCCCCGCTCGCCGGCCGGGGCGAGCGTGGGCATGTCCTGGGCCGAACTGGAGCAGATCTACGGTCCGCGGGGCGCGCTGATCCACAACGACGCCGGGGACGCCACGGCCTACCTGGTGCGGTTCGGCAACCGGGTCGAGCTGTTCACCGGGCACCCGATCCGGCCGGGTGTCGGCTACTTCCAGGTCGGGCTGGCGGATCACGTCGAGCGGGCCTTCCGCCAGGGCCACTCCTGCTGACCGCCGGTCCGGGCCGGGGCGTCGGGGGTTCTCCCCGACGCCCCGGTTCGCATGGTGGCATCGCCAACATTGCTGTCGTCCTCGACATTAGTGTGTGTCACACAGTATGGTGTGACACATGATTAGCGAGGAGGTCCTGCGGACCCATCTCCAGGAGCTGCGTCGCGGCACGGTGGTGGTGGCCAGCCTGCTGGCCCTGCGCCAACCCGGCTACGGCTACGCGCTGCTGCAACGCCTCACCCGGCACGGCTTCCCGGTCGACGCCAACACCCTCTATCCCCTGCTCCGACGACTCGAGGAGCAGGGGCTGCTGACCAGCGAGTGGAACACCCAGGAGAGCCGACCGCGCAAGTTCTACCGCACCAGCGCCGACGGAGAGACGGTCCTGGCCCGCCTGCTCGACGACCTCGCCGCCGTACAGACCTCCGTGACCGGGCTGATCGAAGGAGCCGACCGATGAACACCCTGACCGACCGCTACCTCGCGGCGACGCTCCGCTCGGTGCCCGCCGAGCGTCGGGACGAGATCGCCACCGAGTTGCGCGCCTCGATCGAGGACATGATCGAGGACCGGAGCGGCGGCGGCCAGCACACCGCCACCGCCGAGCGGGAGGTGCTCACCGAGCTGGGCAACCCGGACCTGCTGGCCTCCCGGTACGCCGACCGCCGGCTCCAGCTCATCGGCCCGACCTACTACCTCGTCTGGCTCCGGCTGCTCAAACTGCTGCTCAGCTTCATCCCGGCGATCGTCGGCACGGTCGTCGTGGTCGTCGAGGTGGCACAGGGCAACGGCTTCGGCGCCATCGGCCGGGGGATCGTCGTCGCCATGCAGGTGGGCGTGCAGATCACCTTCTGGCTCACCCTGACGTTCGCCCTCATCGAACGCTGCCAGCCGGGCACCACGATGCCCGGCTGGACCGTCGACCAGCTCCCCGACGTACCCACCCACCGGGACGTCTCCCTCGCCGACACCGTCGCCTCGGTGGCCATGCTGGCGCTGACCATCGGATACCTGCCCTTCCAGCACTACCAGTCGTGGGTGCACGACACCGACGGCGGCAACATCCCGATCCTCGACCCGGCGCTGTGGTCGTTCTGGCTGCCGGCGCTGATCGTGGTGCTGGCCGCCAGCATCGGGTTCGAGATCGTCAAGTACCGGACCGGACGCTGGACCTGGCCGCTGTTCGGGGTGAAGGGCCTGCTCGACGTGGCGTTCGCGGTGCCGGTGGCCTGGCTGGCGCTCTCCGACCGGCTGCTCAACCCGGCCCTGGCCGACCGGCTGAGCTGGCTCGCCGACCAGGACAACCGGGACACCCTCGGAGTCGTCATCGCGCTGAGCGCCGCCGGGGTGGTGGTCTGGGGGCTGATCGACAGCGCCGTGAAGACACGCCGCCAGACGCGCTGAAAGAACCAGCACCCGACGGGCCCGGCGTACCCACGCCGAGCCCGTCGCACGGTCCGGGAACCCCCGGCCCGCGCGGGGGCGGGTCAGGTCAACACGGCACGGCAGCCCAGCCGGGCGGCAGCTGCGGCACCGGCCAGGACGGCTCCGGCCGCCAGTGCGCCCAGCCCTCGTCCCACCACCGCTGCCCCGCGTCGAGCAGCGCGGCGATCCGGTCCCCCTCGGCCCGGATCGCCTGTGCCATGCCCGGGTAACGCCCCTCGACGAGGCGCTGGGCGAACAGCTCCACGTCCTTGAAGACGTACCGGTCGGCGTCCGCCGCCCACCACAGGTCCAGCTCGTGGTCGAGGGTGTCCACCCCGATCGGGGTACGCCGCAGCGGGTCCTGGAGGTTGAAGTACCAGCCGGCGAAGGTGCGGTCCGGCCCGGTCCAGAAGACGTCGACCGAGTGCGCCTCGCCCGGGCGGTGCAGCATCAGCTTGCCGTGCCCGGACCACGCGGTGTGCCCCGCCGTCTGCCACGGGTGCCGGCCGCAGGGGAATTCGCCGTGCTCCGGGAAGCCGAACTCGGCACCCGGCGGCAGATAGAGCGCCAACAGGTCGTCGGTGTCCGCCACGCAGATGGTGGGGCAGCCGAACCAGACCTCACCACGCAGGATCTCCCGCCGGACGACCACGTCGCCCGGCGGGAACCGGTGTGCCGGCACGACCGTCAGGCGTCCACCGCCGCCATCACGTCGTCCGAGACGTCGAAGTTGGCGTAGACGTTCTGCACGTCGTCGCAGTCCTCCAGCACGTCGATCAGCTTGAAGATCTTGCGTGCGCCGTCCTCGTCCAACGGCACGTTGACGCTGGGGATCAGGGCGGACTCGGCCGACTCGTACTCGATCCCGGACTCCTGCAGGGCGGTGCGGACCGCGATCAGATCGGTCGGCTCGGAGACCACCTCGTACGCCTCACCGAGGTCGTTGACCTCCTCGGCCCCGGCGTCGAGGACCGCCATCATCACGTCGTCCTCGGTGGTGTCGGCCTTGGGGACGATCACCACGCCCTTGCGGGAGAACATGTACGACACCGAGCCGGCGTCGGCGAGCGAACCACCGTTACGGGTCAACGCCGTGCGGACCTCGGTGGCGGCCCGGTTGCGGTTGTCGGTCAGGCACTCGATCAGCATGGCCACGCCGCTCGGGCCGTACCCCTCGTACATGATGGTCTGCCAGTCGGCGCCGCCGGCCTCCAGGCCGGAGCCGCGCTTGACCGCGCGGTCGATGTTGTCGTTCGGGACCGAACTCTTCTTGGCCTTCTGGATGGCGTCGAAGAGGGTGGGGTTACCGGCCGGGTCACCGCCGCCGGTGCGGGCCGCCACCTCGACGTTCTTGATCAGCTTGGCGAACATCTTGCCGCGCTTGGCGTCGATGACGGCCTTCTTGTGCTTGGTGGTCGCCCATTTAGAGTGGCCGGACATCTCGTACCTCCGTCTGTTGACTCACGCCTCGCGTCGGCTGGCCGCGCCGACTCCGGGCCAGCACCGGCCGCGTTGGAGGGCTGCGACGGGCAGTGCCCGCGCCGAACCGCGGCAATCCTACCGAGAGCACCCACCCCGCCGTCACACCCGGCGCGGCACCGCCACCAACCCGCGCGGAAATCGCCCCTTTCGCCGGGAGATGGGCGGCTCAGCGGGCGGCCCCGACCAGGTCGGCGAAGTAACGGTGCAGACGCAGGTCCCCGGTCAACTCCGGATGGAACGACGTCGCCACCAGGTTGCCCCGGCGGACGGCGACGATGCGGTCGACGGCCGGACCCCCGGTGACCCGGCCCAGCACCTCGACGTCGGCATCGACCCGCTCGACCCAGGGGGCGCGGATGAACACGGCGTGGAACGGCCCGCCGTCGATCCCGGTGATCTCCACCGGAGCCTCGAACGAGTCGACCTGCCGACCGAACGCGTTGCGTCGCACCGTCATCGCGATGCCGGCGAAGCCCCGCTGGTCGGGACGGCCGTCCAGCACCTCGGTGGCCAACATGATCATCCCGGCGCAGGACCCGTAGACCGGCATCCCGGCGGCGATCCGCTCGTCGATCGGCGCGCGCAGCCCGAAGATGTCCACCAGCCGGCTCATGGTGGTGGACTCCCCACCCGGGATCACCAGCCCGTCGACCGCGTCCAGCTCGGCTGGCCGACGCACCGCACGGGCGTCCGCGCCGACCCCGGCGAGGGCGGAAACATGCTCACGGACGTCACCCTGGAGGGCGAGCACCCCGATCACCGGTCCACCCACGTCCCCTCCTCCCGCGCCACCGGCAGCAGCCCCGACCCAAGCCTCACCAACCGCGCTCGGCCAACCGGTGCGGCTGGGGGATCTCGTCGACGTTGATGCCGACCATCGCCTCACCCAGGCCCCGGGACACCTTCGCCAGCACGTCCGGGTCGTCGTGGAAGGTGGTCGCCTTGACGATCGCGGCGGCCCGCTGCGCCGGGTTGCCGGACTTGAAGATGCCGGAGCCGACGAAGACGCCCTCCGCGCCGAGCTGCATCATCATCGCGGCGTCGGCCGGGGTGGCGATGCCCCCGGCGGTGAACAGCACCACCGGCAGCTTGCCCGTCTCGGCGACCTCCTTGACCAGGTCGTACGGGGCCTGCAACTCCTTGGCCGCGACGAACAGCTCGTCGGCCGGCAGGGAGCTGAGCCGGGCGATCTCCTGCCGGATCCTCCGCATGTGCATGGTGGCGTTGGAGACGTCCCCGGTGCCCGCCTCGCCCTTGGAGCGGATCATGGCCGCGCCCTCGGTGATCCGGCGCAACGCCTCACCCAGGTTGGTCGCGCCGCACACGAACGGGACGGTGAACGCCCACTTGTCGATGTGGTTGGCGTAGTCGGCCGGGGTGAGCACCTCGGACTCGTCGACGTAGTCGACGCCGAGGGACTGCAGGACCTGCGCCTCGACGAAGTGACCGATCCGGGCCTTGGCCATCACCGGGATGGACACGGCCGCGATGATGCCGTCGATCATGTCCGGGTCGCTCATCCGGGACACGCCACCCTGGGCGCGGATGTCGGCCGGCACCCGCTCCAGCGCCATGACGGCGACCGCACCGGCGTCCTCGGCGATCCTGGCCTGCTCGGCGGTGACCACATCCATGATCACGCCGCCCTTGAGCATCTCGGCCATGCCGCGCTTGACGCGGGCGGTGCCCCGGACCTGGGGGGCATCGGCGCTCGGGGACGTCGTTTCGGACATGGTCCATCACTCCTCGGACGTGCTCGGGGGCTGGCTCCGGCTGATGCTATGACGCCCCGGACGCCGCTCCGACAGCCAATCGGCCCCACGGTGGCCTGCCCTGTGGCCCCCGTCACCCCGGCTCGACCCGGGCCGGTGCCGCCCGCCCCGGCGACCCGCCCGCCACCGCGACCCGAGCCGCCACCGCGACCCGGGGCCGCCACCGCGAAAGGGGCCGCACCGTCGGGCAGCAACCGGTCGGCAGCCCCGGTCAGCCCGCCGGGACGTCGGCGGGCAGGGCCAGGGTGGGGTCGTCGATGTCGAAATACCGCGGCCAGGGGTGGCGGCGGCCCATCCGGCACACCCGCACCAGCGGTCGGCTCCGCGCGCTACGCGCGTCCCGCACCAGGTCGGTGTGCACCTGCCGGGACAGCGCCAGCCGCCGGCTCGCCGCGATCACCGCCCCGCAGGAGGGATCGGCCGGGTCCAGCCGGGCCGCCCGCAGTTGCCGGGTGAGGTCGTTCTCCGCCGCCTCCCGCTCCTCGGGGACGGCGTCCAGGGCGATCCGCGCCGCCGCGTACAGCTCCACGCCGTGGCGCTGCTCGGCCAGCACCGCGGCGGCGGCGGCCCGGCGCAGCAGATGGGCGTCGAGCGCGCGGGCCGCCGACTCCGCCCGGGTCTGCAACCGCTCGACCCGGCCCGCCGTCCAGACCAGGTAGACCACGACCAGGGCGACGACGACCACGGCGACCGACACCGCCCACAGCTGCGGCACCGTCGGGGTCACCGCGGACCACCCAGCCCCGCCCACTCCTGGTCGATGACCCGACCGTCGGTGGCCTCGATGGCCGCCGCGTAGACCTCCACCACCCGACGGGCCACCACCGGCCAGTCGTAGTGGGCCACCACCTGATCGCCGCAGGCGCTCAACGCGGCCCGCTGCGCCGGGTCGTCGAGCAGCTCCGCCAGGACGGTCCGCAGGCCGGCCGGGTCACCGGTCGGGAAGAGCCGACCGGCCCGCCCGCCGTCGAGCACCCGCCGGAACGCGTCCAGGTCGCTGGCGACCACGGTCGCGCCGGCCGCCAGCGCCTCGGTGAGGATCATGCCGAACGATTCGCCGCCGGTGTTCGGGGCGACGTAGAGGTCGACGCTGCGCAGCATCCGGGCCTTGTCGACCTCGGAGACCAGACCGAGGAACGTCACCCGGTCGCGTAGCTCCGCCGGGAACCGCCCGAACAGGTCGTCCGGGTCACCCGGTCCGGCCACCAGCAGGCGCAGCCCCGGCCGGTGCGCGGCCAACGCGACGAAGGCGTCGCGCAGGATCGGGAAACCCTTGCGGGCCTCGGTGAACCGGCCGAGGAAACCCAGCGTCCCGCCGCTGCCGGTGGCGCACTCCCCCGGCCAGCCGGGCAACGGCTCGACCCCGGCGAACTTCGCCACCGCCACCCCGTTGGGGATCTCCACCGCCCCGCCGTCCATGTGCTCGACCTGCACCTTGCGGGCCAACGCGCTGACCGCGATCCGGGCGGTGATCCGCTCCAGCAGGATCTGGAGCACCCCCTGGGCGGCGGCGAGCACCCGGGACCGGGTCATCGCGGTGTGGAAGGTCGCCACCACCGGCCCCCGGGCGGAGAGCACCGCCAGCATCGACAGGCTCGGGGTGAGCGGCTCGTGCACGTGCAGCACGTCGAACTCGCCCCGGGTGAGCCAGCGCCGCACCCGGGCGGTGGAGACCGGCCCGAACGCGATCCGGGCCACCGAACCGTTGTACGGCAGCGGCACCGCCCGCCCGGCGGAGACCACGTACGGCGGCAGCGTCGACTCCTCGTCGGCGGGGGCCAGGACACTCACCTCGTGCCCCAGTCCGAGCAGCGCCTCGGCCAGGTCCATGACGTGGTTCTGCACCCCGCCCGGGACGTCGAAGGAGTACGGGCACACGATGCCGATCCGCACTGGCGCCCCCTCCCCTCAGACCGAACCGGCGCTGGCCGGGGGCGGCGCCGCGGTGGACCCGCCGTCGGTGGAGCCCCGCTGGTCCAGCCACATCCGCTGCAACATGTGCCAGTCTTGCGGATGACGGGCGATGCCCGCCGCCAGACAGTCGGCAATCCGCTGGGTCAGCACCCGGACCCGCTCGTCCAACGGTGCGCTGTCCGGGTCGGGCACCGGCAGCGGGCCCTCCAACTGCGCGCGCGGCATCTCCGGTTCGTACCACAGCGACGCCACGTAGAGCGGGGCGCCGGTGCGGATGGTCAGCAGGGCGGGCCCGGCCGGCATCCGGGTACGGCCGCCGAAGAAGTCCACCTCGATGCCCCGGGCGGACAGGTCCCGGTCGGCCAGCAGCGGCACCACGGTGCCCGCGCCGAGCCGGTCCACCAGCACGTCGAAGGCGGGCCGGGCACCGCCGTGGGTGGGCAGGATCTCCATGCCGAGACCCTCGCGGAAGGCGAGGAAGCGCCGGTAGACGCCCTCCGGCTTGAGCCGCTCGGCGACCGTGGTGATCGGCAGGCCGGCGGCGGCCACCCAGGCGCCGGCGGCGTCCCAGTTGCCGGCGTGCGGCAACGCCACCACCGCGCCCCGGCCGGCCGCCACGTCGGCGACGAGCAGCTCCGACCCGCCGAGGTCGAACCCGTCGAGGATCTGCTGGCGGCTCAGCGAGGGCAGCCGGAACGCCTCCATCCAGTACCTGGCGTACGACCGCAGACCCTGCTTGACCAGTGCGTCCAGCTCCGCCTCGGGCAGATCGGGGCCGACCACCCGGCGCAGGTTGGCGCGCAGTCGGGTGGCGCCCTTGCCCCGGGCGCGGTGGGCGCGGTCGGCGCCCGCCTGGAAGGCCGCGGCGACCACGGGCCGGGGCAGCGCGCGGGCCAGCCGCCAGCCGGCGACGTAGCCGAGTTCGGTGAGGTTCACTCGGGGCCGGCCAGTTGCGCCTGCCGGTAAACGTGGGCCACCCGCTGGCCGACCGTGAAGATCGACACGGCGGCGAGCAGCCAGAGCGAGATCTCCAGGGCCGGGCCGACCCCGAGGCCGGTGAGCAGCCCACCGACCCCGACGATCAGCAGCCGTTCGGTGCGTTCCGCGACGCCCACGTTCCCGCTCATCCCCAACCCCTCGGCGCGGGCCTTGACATAGGAGACCAGCCCTCCGGCGGCCAGGCAGATCAACGCGGCGGCCACCCCGGAGTGGTTGCCCTCGGTGGCCAGCCAGTAGGCGACCGCGCCGAACACCGCACTGTCGGAGACCCGGTCCATCGACGAGTCGAGGAACGCGCCGAACCGGGTCGAGCCGCCGCTCATCCGGGCCATCGTCCCGTCGAGCATGTCGGTCAGCGCGAAGAAGGTCACGATCAGCGCTCCGGCCACCAGCTGGCCGCGGGCACCGAACCCGAGCGCGCCGACGAGCACGCCGACGGTGCCGGCCACGGTGACCGCGTTGGGGGACACACCGGCGCGGAGCAGACCGCGCGCGACCGGCTCCACGACGCGGGTCATCCCCGCGCGGGCCGTCACTTGGAAGATCTTCGCCATGGCGGTCCCACGATAACGGCCGGCAGTGCCGCGCGATACGGCCGGTCGCCCGACCCGCCCGACGAGACTTGTGCGGGGTCCGTCGACGGGTGTGGGATCGGGGCGGAAGGTGAGCCAGCTCACCACCTCGCCCGTTGACCGTTCGCCGGTCGCCGGGCCACCGGAGGATATCGCCGCGGCACCCGACCGGGCCGCTCCCCGTCGTGCGCGGCGGTCGCCACCCACCACCGGCTCAGGGAGGTGCGCCGCGATGGCGCAGAAGAACCAGGACCAGGGCGCCACCGGTGACACGCCGGTGGTGACCACGCCCGACCGGGTACGCAACGTGGTGCTCGTCGGACACTCCGGCGCCGGCAAGACGACCCTGGTCGAGGCGCTGCTCGCGGCCACCGGCACGATCGACCGGGCCGGCACCGTCGCCGCCGGCACCACCGTCTGCGACCACGACCCCGCCGCGGTACGCCAGCAGCGCTCGGTAAGCCTCGCCTGCGCCCCGCTGGTGCACGCCGGGGTGACGGTCAACCTCTTGGACACCCCCGGGTACGGCGACTTCGTCGGCGAGCTGCGGGCCGGGCTGCGGGCCGCCGACGCGGCACTGTTCGTGGTGTCCGCCGTCGACGGGATGGACGCCGCCACCGCCGCCCTCTGGGAGGAGTGCGCCGCCGTGGACCTGCCGCGCGCCGTGGCGGTCACCCGGCTGGACCACCCGCGCGCCGACTTCGACGAGGCGGTGGCGCTGTGCCAGCGGGTCTTCGGAGACAACGTGCTCCCGCTGCACCTGCCGATGCTCGGCGACGACGGCGAGGCGGTCGTCGGGCTGCTCGCGTTGATCACCCGGCGGGTGCACGACTACTCGGCCGGGCTGCCCGCCGACGTCCGGGAGCCGGACCCGCAGCACCTGCCGGCGATCACCGAGTCCCGGGGTGAGCTGATCGAGGGGATCATCGCCGAGAGCGAGGACGAGACCCTGATGGACCGCTACCTCGACGGCGAGGAGATCGACACCGACGTGCTGGTCACCGACCTGGAGCGGGCGGTCGCCCGGGGCCACTTCCACCCGGTGACGCCGGTCTGCGCGGCCACCGGCGTCGGGCTGGACGTGCTGCTCGACGCCCTGGTGTCGGCCTTCCCGTCGCCGCTGGAACGCGAGGTCCCGGCGGTGACCGGGGTGGACGGCTCCCCCCGCCCGCCGCTGGACTGCGACCCGGACGGCCCGTTGGTCGCCGAGGTGGTCCGGACCACCGTCGACCGGCACGTCGGCCGGGTCTGCCTGGTCCGGGTCTTCTCCGGCACGCTGCGCCCCGACCAGACGGTGCACGTGTCGGGGCACGGGCTGGTCGAGCGCGGCCACCCCGACCACGACGCCGACGAGCGGGTCGGGCACGTCTACCGCCCGCTCGGGGCGGCCCTGCGCGAGGTGGACGCGTGCGTCGCGGGCGACATCTGCGCGATCACCAAGGCGGGCAGCGCGGAGACCGGCGACACCGTCTCGGCGAAGGGGGAGCCGCTGCTGATCGCGCCCTGGGAGATGCCGGAGCCGCTGCTGCCGGTGGCGGTGGCCGCCCGGAGCCGGACCGACGAGGACGCCCTGGCCCGCAACCTGGGCCGGTTGATCGTCGGCGACCCGACGCTACGGCTGGAGCGCAACCCGGACACCCACCAACTGGTGCTCTGGTGCATGGGCGAGGCACACGCCGACGTGGTGCTCGACCGGCTCCGGGCCGGCGGGGTGGAGCTGGACACCGAGCCGGTGCGGGTGCCGTTGCGGGAGACGTTCACGGCCGCCGCCACCGGACACGGCCGGCACGTCAAGCAGTCCGGCGGGCACGGTCAGTACGCCGTCTGCGACATCGAGGTGGAGCCGCTGCCCCGGGGGGCGGGTGTCGAGTTCGTCGACCGGGTGGTCGGCGGGGCGGTGCCGCACCACTACGTACCGGCGGTGGAGAAGGGTGTCCGGGCGCAGCTGGCCCGCGGGGTGGTCGCCGGGCATCCGGTGGTGGACGTGCGGGTGACCCTGGTCGACGGCAAGGCGCACAGCGTCGACTCCTCCGATGCCGCGTTCCAGGCGGCCGGCGCGCTCGCCCTGCGCGACGCCGCCGAGCGGGGCGCTCCGACCCTGTTGGAGCCGGTCGACGAGGTGGTGGTCCGGGTCGCCGACTCCTCGGTCGGTGCGGTGCTGGGTGACCTGTCCGGCCGGCGGGGCCGGGTGCTCGGCACCGAGGTCGACCCGGACGTCGAGGGCCGCACCCTGGTCCGGGCCGAGGTCCCCGCCCAGGAACTGCTGCGCTACGCCGTGCAGTTGCGGGCCCTGACCGCCGGCACCGGCACCTTCCGCCGCACCTTCGCCCACTACACCCCCACCCCCACCCCGAAATAACCCAACCCCACCCTTACCACCCACCCCACCCCACCACCCCCACCGCCCCACCACCCCCACCGCCCCACCACCCCACCGCGTCGATCATGGAGTTGTGGTGGGTGTTGAGCCCCATATGTCGCTTACGCGGGGCCCCACAACTCCATGATCGACGGGGGTGGGAGGTGGCGGGGGTGGGGGACGGGTGGGCGGGGGTCAGGGGCGGGCGGCGGGGACGGGGGTAGTGGCCAGTGGGGGCGGTCGGCGTCCCGGAGGGC
Source organism: Micromonospora sp. RL09-050-HVF-A (assembly GCF_019374995.1). Lineage (NCBI taxonomy): Bacteria > Bacillati > Actinomycetota > Actinomycetes > Micromonosporales > Micromonosporaceae > Micromonospora > Micromonospora sp. RL09-050-HVF-A. The sequence continues at coordinate 7,012,155 of NZ_JAGKQP010000002.1, read as the reverse complement.
GGCTGTACGCAGGGCGGCGAGTTGCCGTTCCACCTCGGCGAAGTGGTCCGGGGTGAGCGGGCCGAGGCGCAACGCGGCGGCGTTCTCCTCGACCTGGGCGACGGTACGGCAACCGGGGATCGGCACCGTCCGGTCGCTGCGCGCCCAGAGCCAACCCAGCGCGCCCTGGACCAGGGTCCGCCCGTCGGCGGTGAGCGCGCCCCGCACGGCGGTGACCCGACGCAGCCACTCCGGTGCGGGTCGACCGCTGCGGAACCACTCCAGCCAACCCGGCGCCACTCCCCGCACGTCGTCGCGGGGCAGCGTGGAGCCGTTGGTGTACTTGCCGGTGAGCAACCCCATCGCGAGCGGCCCCCGGTTGACGCTGGCCAGGTCGTGCTTGTCGCAGGCGGCCAGCATCACCGGGGCGTCGCGCAGCACCGACAGGCTGTGCTGGATGGCGGTGGCGTGCGGAGCCGCCTGGGCGAACCCGGCGGCCCGGTCGGCCCGGTCGGTGCTCCAGCCGTACGCCCGGACGAGTCCGTCGGCGACCAGTTCCTCGCAGGTGCCGACCAGCGCCTCCACCCGCGGCAGCGGGAGGTCACCCAGGTGCAGCTGGTAGAGGTCGATCCGGTCGGTGTCGAGGCGGCGCAGCGAGTCGACGACCGCCCGCCGCAGGTACACCGGGGAGGCGTCCTCGCCGGTGGCCTGCCGGGACCGTTCGTCGAAGGTGTACCCCCATTTGGTGGCGATCACCGCCTCGTCGCGGCGGCCGGCCAGCGCCCGGCCGAGGACCCGCTCACTGTGCCCCGCGCCGTACGTGTCGGCGGTGTCGAAGAAGGTCACCCCGAGGTCGAGCGCGCGGCGGACGGCCCGCACCGACTCCTCGTCGTCGACCGCGCCCCAGCCCAGCGGTTGGGTGCCCTCGGCCCAGGGGCCGCCGATCGCCCAGCAGCCCATGCCGAGGGCGCTGACCTCGATGCCGCTGCGACCCAACATCCGTGTCGTCACTGCCATCGCCGCATCGTGTCACCTTCGGGACGCGTGGGGAGACGAAGCTGACGCATCGTGCCCGATCGACCACAAGCGACACCGCCGGCACGGCACGGCGGATGGCGGCGCGGACTTCGCCGACCCCGCCGGTCGGCACACGCCGTCGCGGGCGGTGAAGGCGGGCAGGGTGGCACCGGACGACGGCGACCCACCCGGCCCACCGGTGGCGACGCGGACACCGGACGACGGCGACCCACCCGGTGGCGGCACGGACAACGGACGACGGCGACCCACCCGGCCCGCCCGGTGGTGCCGGGGCCCGCCGGGTGATCAGCGGGGCAGGGCTCGGGCCAGCGGCACCGGGGTCGACTGCCCAGGCCAACGGCCGGTCAGGGTGGCGGCGGCCGGCCCGTCGTCGGGCAGTCCGGCACCGGGCAGCCGGCGGGCGACGAGCAGGTCGACGGTGTCGGTGCCGATGCTGGTCGGGTCGTCGTCGCCCACCTGGCGTACCGCGCCGACGACGGGGGCCCCGACGTTGCCGGTGCCGGCCACCGTCATGGACGGCTCGCGGACTTCCCGCACTCCGTCGATCTCAAAGTACTCCTGCGCCTGACCGGTGCCGGTGAGGATGGCGGCGGCCAGGGCGGCGGCGTAGACCGGGTCGCCGCACCCGTCGTAGACCCAGCGGGGGCCGAGCACCGAGTGGTGGGTGGTGCCGACCAGCCACTCGTCGGCGTCGGCCAACGGCGCGTCCCGGTAGGTCAGCGGGACCTGGTAGACCGGGCCGGCGTCGACCCGTACCAGGATCGTCTCGATACCGACGGCACCGGCGGGGTCGTCGAACCGGTAGGCGGCCACCCGGACCGGCTCGCCGGCCGCCGGCCCGGAATACCAGCGCCGGCCCGGCAGCCAACCGGCCAGGAGTTCGAGTTTCGTGGGGCGGATCTCCGCCTGGTGCAACAACGCCATGATCACATCCTAGGAGTCGCCACACCGACCGCCGCACCCGTCACGCAGGCCCGGCCCACCGACCCGCGCCCGACCCGGACGTGCCGTCACGCGGCCCCGGCACACCGGCCCGCGCCGGACCCGGGGGTGCCGTGGCGGATAGCCCGGGCCGCCGCTCAGGACGGCCAGGCGCGGGCGAGCAACTCGCGGGTGTCGGAGAGCAGTTGCGGGAGCACCTTCGTCCGGCCGATCACCGGCATGAAGTTGATGTCCCCACCCCACCGGGGCACCACGTGCTGGTGCAGGTGGGCGGCGATGCCGGCGCCGGCCACCCCGCCCTGGTTCATCCCCAGGTTGAACCCGTGCGCGCTGCTGACCTGCCGGACCACCCGCATCGCGGTCTGGGTGAACGCCGCCAGCTCCACCGTCTCGGCCTGGTCGAGGGCGGTGTAGTCGGCCACGTGCCGGTAGGGGCAGACCAGCAGGTGCCCCGGGTTGTACGGGTAGAGGTTGAGCACCGCGAAGACGTGCTCGCCCCGGGCCACCACCAGGCTCCGCTCCGGCGGCAGGCCGGGGCCAGGCAGAACGGGCAGCCGGCGGGCTTCTCGTAGCCGCCCTCCGGCCGGTCCTCCCCCGAGATGTAGGTCATCCGGTGCGGCGTCCAGAGCCGGTCGAGCCCGTCCGCCAGTCCGTCGTCCGCCGGGCCGTGGTCCGTGTCGCCGTCGAGGTGCCGCTCCGCCCCAGTCACACCGCCGATCCTACGATCTCCCGCGCCGACCGCCACCGGCCGTGGGTACGCGGCCGGTGACGGGCCGGGGTCAGCTGCCGGCGGACGGCCCCGAGTTGGTACGCGAGGAGACCACGTCGAGCACGTGGGCGACCGCCTCGGCGACCGGCACCCCGTTGCGCTGCGAACCGTCGCGGTAGCGGAACGACACGGTGCCGGCGGCCACGTCGTCGTCCCCGGCGATCACCATGAACGGGATCTTCTGCTGCTGGGCGGTGCGGATCTTCTTCTGCATCCGGTCGTCACCCGCGTCGACCTGGGCCCGGATGCCTTCGGCGCGCAGCGCCGCGACGAAGCCGTGCAGGTACTCGGTGTGGTCTTCGCGGATCGGGATGCCGACCACCTGCACCGGCGCCAGCCAGGCCGGGAAGGCTCCGGCGTAGTGCTCGGTGAGCACCCCGAAGAACCGTTCGATCGACCCGAACAGGGCCCGGTGGATCATCACCGGCCGCTGCCGGCTGCCGTCGGCCGCCTGGTATTCCAGGCCGAACCGCTCGGGCAGGTTGAAGTCGACCTGGATGGTGGACATCTGCCAGGTCCGGCCGATGGCGTCCTTGGCCTGGACGGAGATCTTGGGGCCGTAGAACGCCGCGCCGCCCGGGTCGGGCACCAGGGTGAGGCCGGATTCCTCGGCGGCCGAGCGCAGCGCCTCGGTGGCCCGCACCCAGTTCTCGTCGGTGCCGACCGACTTGTCCGGGTTACGGGTGGACAGTTCGAGGTAGAAGTCGTCCAGGCCGTAGTCGCGCAGCAGCTCCAGGACGAAGGCGAGCAGCGACTTCAGCTCGCCGGCCATCTGCTCCTCGGTGCAGAAGATGTGCGCGTCGTCCTGGGTCATGCCCCGGACCCGGGTCAGGCCGTGCACCACGCCGGACTTCTCGTACCGGTAGACCGTGCCGAACTCGAACATCCGCAGCGGCAACTCCCGGTAGGAGCGGCCCCGGGACCGGAAGATCAGGTCGTGCATCGGGCAGTTCATCGGCTTGAGGTAGTAGTTCGCCCCCTCGACCTCCATGGGGGGGAACATCCCGTCGGCGTACCAGTCGAGGTGCCCGGAGACCTCGTACAGGTGGCCCTTGGTGATGTGCGGGGTGTTGACGAACGAGTAGCCGGCCTGCTCGTGCTTGATCCGGGAGTAGTTCTCCATCTCCCGGCGGATGATGCCGCCCTTGGGGTGGAAGACCGCCAGGCCGGAGCCCAGCTCGTCGGGGAAGCTGAACAGGTCGAGGTCGACGCCGAGCTTGCGGTGGTCGCGCCGGGCGGCCTCCTCCAGCAGCTTCAGGTACGCCTTCAGCTCGTCGCGGGTCGGCCAGGCGGTCCCGTACACCCGCTGGAGCTGCGGGTTCTTCTCCGACCCCCGCCAGTACGCGGCGGCCGAACGCATCAGCTTGAACGCGCCGATCAGCCGGGTGTTCGGCAGGTGCGGGCCCCGGCACAGGTCCGACCAGCAGACCTTGTCCTCACCGGCGGCGAGGTTGTCGTAGATGGTCAGCTCGCCGCCGCCCACCTCCATCACCTCGCTGGTGTCCAGCCCTTCGCCCTTGACCTCGATCAGTTCGAGCTTGAACGGCTCGGCGGCCAGCTCGGTGCGGGCCTCGTCCAGGCTGTCGAAGCGGCGGCGGCGGAACCGCTGGCCGGACTTGACGATCTCCTGCATCCGCTTTTCCAGCTTGGCCAGGTCGTCGGGCTGGAACGGCTTGTCGACCGCGAAGTCGTAGTAGAAGCCGTTCTCGATCGGCGGGCCGATGCCCAGCTTGGCCTCGGGGAAGACGTCCTGCACGGCCTGGGCGAGCACGTGGGCGGTGGAGTGCCGCAGCACGTTGAGCCCGTCCGGCGAGTCGAGGCTGACCGGCTCGACGGTGGTCTCCTCGGCGGGTGCCCAGTCCAGGTCACGCAGCTGGCCCTGCGGGTCGCGGACCACCACGACCGCCTTCGGGCCGGCGGCGGGCAGCCCGGCCGCGGCCACCGCGTCGGCCGCCGTCGTCCCGGCGGCCACGACGACGGGGTCGGCCACGACGGGGGTACGGGGTGCGGACACGGTGAACTCCTCAACGGCAGGCGGCACGGATGGGCCGGACGCGCCGGCTGCTTCGATGCTATCGGTCCCGCCGTCGCCCCCGGTCGCCGGGAAAGGAAGCCCGGTCGCGGTATCGACCCGCACCGGCGTTGAACCTTTCCGGCCCGCCGTCCGAACTACCAGGTGTGGCCGGAGCCGGTGTCGGCCGCGGCGAGACGGATGGGGGCGGAAGATGGCGACGACCCGTGGTGGCGCCCGGCGGCGTCGGACCGTACTGGTGCTGGCGGCGGTGGCGGCCGGGGTGTTCGGCGCCCCGACCGCGGCGTCGGCGGACGGGGTGACGTCCAGCCCGGGTCAGGCGGTGCAGGGCGACGCGGTGGAGTTGACCTTCGTGGTGCCCGAGGAGCGGCCTGGCGCGCGCACCGAGAAGATCGAGTTCAGGCTCCCGCCGGATGCCCCGATCGGCGAGGTCTACCCGCTGTCGGTGGACGGCTGGGCACCACTGATCACCTCCCGCGACCTGGACGCGCCGGTCGCCGGGATCCACGCCCCGTCGGTCAGCACGGTGACCTCGGCGGTGGTCTGGACCCGGGGTGCCGGACCGGCGGTGTCGGGTCCGGCGCGACTCTCGGTGGCCATGGGCCCGCTGCCGCAGCTCGACCGGATGACCTTCGAGGTGGTGCAGACCTACTCCGACGGCACGGTGGTGCGCTGGGCCGACCCGGTGGGGGGTGGGCATCCCGCCCCGACGCTGGCACTGGTGCCACCCGCCCCCGGTGCCGCCCCCGGGCACCACGGCGGGGCGGCCGACGCGACGGACGCCCAGTCCGCCCCGGACGCCGCCGCACCGACGGAGGGCGACGGCGGCCCCAGCGCCGACCTGCTGCTCGGCGGTGGCCTGCTGGTCGGGTTGGGCGGCGGCGCGGCGATCGGCTGGGTGGCGAGCCGCTCCCGCCGTCGGGCCGCCGCCGACACGGAGCCCACCGGGGACACGGAGCCCGCCGGGGACACGGAGCCCGCCGGGGCCGACGACCCGACGTCGGACACCGACCGCGCCCCGGTCGGGCGCACCCCTTCCGACCAGGGCTGGCGGCTCGACGAGCACGTCCCGACCGACCACGCCGACACCGACGCCGAGCAGGTGGCAGCACGCTGAGCAGATGCCAGCGCCGAGCTGGTGGCAGCAGCTGGCGGCGCGCTGAGCACCGACCGGGTGGCAGCACGCGGAGAGCCGAGGGACCCGCCGCAGGCCGAACGCGGAGCGGGCGGTCTCAGTCCAGCCAGGTGGGGAGCGCCTCCCGGGCGGCCACCCAGTCGGTCGGCACCCCGCCGGGCGTGCCGACCCCGGTGTGGCCGCCGATGATCCCGCCGACGATCGCTGCGGTGGTGTCGACGTCCCCGCCCGCCTCGACGCAGGCACGGATGGCGGCCGGGTAGTCGGCCAGGTGGGTGGCGACCACCCAGAGGGTGAAGGCGACGGTGTCCTGGGCGGTGACCCGGGAGCCGTTACCCAGGGCCGCGACCGCTTCGTCGAGGGGGCGGCCGAGCAGACCGGCCGCCCGGCGTGTCCCCCGGTGCACCTCGGTACTCGGGTCGAGGGCCCCGGCGACGGTGGCGAGCAGCCGGGTGACGTCGGGACGGTGCTCCCCCTCAAGTCGGGTCCGGGCGGCGAGTGAGGCGGCGACGGCCACCGCCACCGCGCCCGCGACCCCCTCCGGATGGGCGTGGGTGACCTCGGCGCTGGCGCGGGCCCGGGTCGCCGCCCGGGTGGTCGAGTCGGCGTACCACGCGCCGAGCGGGGCGACCCGCATCGCGGCGCCGTTGCCGCAGGAACCCTGACCGTCGAAGGCCGACGCGGCGGCCACCGGCCACGGGGTGCCGGTGCGGATCAACCGCAGGATCGTCACCGCACCCGGGCCGTAGCCCCGGTAGGGCTCGGCCCGGGTGGCGAAGGCCAGCGCCAACCGGTCGGGGTCGACGTCGCCGTGGGTGGCGAGTTCGGCAAGTACCGAACAGGCCATCTCGGTGTCGTCGGTCCACTGCCAGGGCGGCGGGGGCAACCGGCCGGCCGCGAGGTCGTCGGGCCGCTGGCCCGGGACGAAGAACTGGGAACCGAGGGCGTCGCCGACGGACAGCCCGGCCAGGCTGTCCCGGGCCAGCGCCAGCCGTGCGTCGGGAAAGAGGGTGAACGGCATCGTCGTACCAGTTTGCCCGGTTCACGGGTCCGTCGCAACGCACCCGACTTGCCACGGGCAGTACGGTGCTGACGTGGCCACCGTGCTCCTGGTCGAAGACGACCACGTCGTCCGCGGCGCGATGCTGCGCTCGCTCAGCGAACGGGGGCATGCGGTGCACGCGGTCGGGACAGCCCTGGACGCGTTGCGCCGGGTCGCCGCCGAGACCCCCGATCTGGTCGTGCTCGACCTGGGCCTGCCCGACCTGGACGGTTCGGACGCGTTGCGGATGCTGCGCGGCATCACCGACGTACCGATCATCATCGCCACCGCCCGCGACGACGAGCAGTCGGTGGTCCGGTTGCTGCGGGCCGGCGCGGACGACTACATGGTCAAGCCGTTCACCGGCGCCCACCTGGACGCCCGGATCACCACCGTGCTGCGCCGGGTCGGCCGGGCCAGCCGGACGGTGGCCCCGGCCGTGCACACCGTCAGCGGCCTGCGGGTGGACGTGGGCGAACGCAGTGCGGTGCTCGACGGGGAGCCACTGGCGCTCACCCGCAAGGAATTCGACCTGCTGGCGTACCTGGCCGCACGACCTGGCCGGGTGGTGTCCCGGCGGGAGCTCTTGGAGGAGGTATGGCGCCAGCCGTCGGTCGGCGAGGACCAGACCATCGACGTGCACCTGTACTGGCTGCGGCGAAAGATGGGCGAGTCCGCGGCGAAGCCGCGCTACCTGCGCACCGTGCGGGGGGTGGGGTTCCGGCTGGTGGCCCCCGACTGAGGACGGCGCTGGCCGCCCTGACGGCCGGCATGTGCGCGCTGGTCGCGTCGGCGTTCCTCGTTCCGCTCGGGCTGACCCTGCGCGGTGAGGTCCGGGAGGAGGCGCTGGCCGACGCGGCGCGACGCGGCGCGATGGTCACGGGCGCGCTCGCCGTCAGCACCGCCCCGGCGACGGTCCGCCGCGCGGTCGAGGCCACCGGTGACGACCCGGCGACCCGCCCGGTGGTGCACGGCCTGGCCGGGGAGCAGCCCGCCGGCCGGGCCTCCGCCGAGGATGTGGAGCGGGCCCGCGCCGGGGAGCAGTCGCGGGTCGTCGACGTCGACGGTGGGCTGGTGCGGCTCGACCCGGTGGTGCTCGACGGCCGGGTCGCCGTGGTCGAGGTCTTCGTGCCCGCCGCCGTCCTCGACGAGGGGGCGGGTGGCACCTGGCTGCTGCTCACCGGGGTGGCCGTGGCACTGGTCGGCGCGGCGGTGGTCGTGGTGGACCGGGTCGCCGCGCGCGCCGTCGACTCCACCAGGGGGCTGGTCCGCGCCGCGCTCGCCGTCGGCGACGGTGACCTGGGGGTACGGGTCGAGCCGAGCGGTCCCCGTGAGCTGGCCGAGGCCGGGTACGCGTTCAACCGGATGGCCGACCGGCTGGTGGCGGCCCGCACCGACGAGCGGGAACTGGTGGCGGACCTGTCGCACCGGCTGCGTACCCCGTTGACGGTGTTGCGGTTGGACGCCGAGGGGCTGGACTCCGACGACACCAGTGTCGGCTCGTTCAGCCCGGCGGAGCTGGACCGGCGGCGCACGATCCGGCGTATCCGGCAGGCGATCGTCACCCTGGAGGGCGAGATCGACGTCCTGATCAAGACGACCCGTAAGTCCGTCGCGCACGAGGCCGGGCCGGCCGAGTGTGACGTCAGCGAGGTGGTCCGGGACCGGATGGTGTTCTGGGCGGCGCTGGCCGGCGACCAGAACCGCCCGCACCGGGTCAGCGGCGCCCAGTTCCGGATTCCGGTGCTGGTGCCCCGGGCCGAGCTGGCCGCCGCCCTGGACGCGGTGATCGGCAACGTCTTCCGCTACACCCCGCAGGGCACCGCGTTCGAGGTGGCCGTCTCCCGTCGGGACGGTTACGTGGCGATCCGGATCGACGACGCGGGGCCGGGCATCGCCAACCCGGACCGGGCGTTGCGGCGTGGTGCCAGCGGCCAGGGCTCGACCGGGCTGGGGCTGGACATCGCCCGGCGGGTGGCGTTGCAGGCCAACGGCTCGGTGAGCCTCGACCGGGCCCGGCTGGGCGGGGCGAGTGTGGTGATGCTGCTGGCCGATCCGCAGGCGACGCCCCGGCAGGTCAACCGGTTCGGTCTGGTGGGCCGGATGGCACGCGAGGCACGCGAGCAGAAGGGTGGCCGCCGCTGGCCCCGGCCGCGTCCGACCGACGACTGAGCGCCGCCTGCGGGCCGGGTCGCGCCGGCCGTGACTGTGCTGCGGCGCAAGGTTTCCTTAGATCCGGATTAACGACGGCGACGCGGGACGTGCCGGCTGACAGGATCTGTCCGAACCCATCAGTTCCACCGGCCTGTCGCCCCTGACACCCACCGGCCGGTGGATCGGTACGCGCGGCGGGGGCACGGTCCCCCACACCAGCTCCCGCCGCGTGTACACCACTTCTCCCGACCCCGTGGTGGGTCAGTGGGCCGCCACGAAGGCGTCGATCTCGGCGATGATGCGGGCTTGGCCGGCCGGGTCGAGGAACGAGGCGGACACCGCCTGGCGGGCCAGCGCGGCGAGCCCGTCGGGGCCGGTGTCGAGCAGTCGGGCGGCGACCGCGTACTCGTCGTTGAGGGTGGTGCCGAACATCGGCGGGTCGTCGGAGTTGATGGTGACCCGCACCCCCGCGTCGACCAGTTGCCGCAACGGGTGCTCCTCGATCCGGGCGACGGCCCGGGTGCGCACGTTGGAGGTCGGGCAGACCTCCAGCGGGATGCGCCGCTCGGCCAGGTGGGCGAGCAGCTCCGGGTCCTGCGCGGCGGAGATGCCGTGGCCGATCCGCTCGGCACCCAACTCGCGCAGGGCGTCCCAGACGGTCTGCGGGCCGGTGGTCTCCCCGGCGTGCGGGACCGAGTGCAGCCCGACCGCCCGCGCCTGGTCGAAGTACGGCTTGAACTGCGGCCGGGGTACGCCGATCTCAGGGCCGCCGAGGCCGAAGGCGACCAGCCCGTCGGGGCGCTCGTCGAGGCTGATCCGCAGGGTCTCCTCGGCTGCCGGTAGGCCGGCCTCGCCGGGGATGTCGAAGCACCAGCGCAGCGCGATGCCGAAGTCGGCCTCGGCGCGGCGGCGGGCGTCCTCGATGGCCTCGCAGAACGCCGGTGCGGGGATGCCCCGGCGCACGTGCGAGTAGGGGGTGACGGTCAGCTCGGCGTAACGGACCTGCTGGCGGGCCAGCTCGCGGGCCACCTCGTGGGTGAGCAGCCAGACGTCGTCGGGGTCGCGGATGAGGTCGACGACGCTGAGGTAGACCTCGATGAAGTGGGCGAAGTCGCGGAACGCGAAGTAGTCGGCGAGGGCGTCCGGGTCCGCCGGGACGGGGCTGCGTCCCTCGTGCCGGGCGGCCAGTTCGGCGACGATCCGGGGGGACGCGGAGCCCACGTGGTGCACGTGCAGCTCCACCTTGGGCAGTTCGGCGATGAAGGCGGACAGGTCGGTCACTGCTGCTCCTCTTGACGGGCACCCGTACGGGCGACCACGAAGATCCGACGGAACGGGAAGTACACCTGACCCTGCCGTACCGGGTACGCGTGGGCCAACCGGGCTGCCAGCGTGGCGCGGAAGTCGGCCAGGGCGGTGTCGTCGAGCACCGCCCGCACGGGGCGCAGGGCGGTGCCGTCCAGCCAGCTCAGCACGGGGTGTTCGGCGTCGGCACCGGCGGGCAGCAGGTGCAGGTAGGTGGTTTCCCAGGCGTCGACGGCGCAGCCGGCGGCGGTCAGCGCGGCGGCGTACCCGATCGGGTCGTCGACGGGGTCCTCGCGCAGCAACGGCCGGACGGTGGCCGCCCAGCGGGGGTCTGCGGCGACCTCCCGCAGCGCCCGGTGTGCGGGACCGGCGAAGTTGCCGGGGACCTGGACGGCGAGCCACCCACCGGGCGGCAGTGCGCCGGCCCAGCGGCGTAGCAGGGCCGGGTGGTCGGGCACCCACTGGAGCACCGCGTTGGCGACCAGCACGTCCACGTCGGGGGCGGGCCGCCAGTCGGCGACGTCACCGACGGTGAAGTCGACGGTGGTGTCGAGCGTGCGGGCCCGGTCGATCATCTCGGGGGACGAGTCGAGGCCGGCGATCCGGGCGGCCGGCCAGCGGCGGGCGAGGGTCGCGGTCAGGGTGCCCGGCCCGCACCCGAGGTCGACGACGGCCCGTGGGTGCTCCGCCCCGACCCGGGCGAGCAGGTCGTGGAACGGCCGGGACCGTTCGTCGCCGTAGCGTAGATAGCTGGTCGGGTCCCACATGACTACCCCCATACCGTACGTACGTTTTGTTGCGACGGTACGGCCCACGCTGCGCCCCGGCAACCTGGTCACTAGGCTTCACCACATGGAACAGCGCAGCTTCGACCGGCTCGGCCGGCAGGTGGGTGTGGTCGGTCTCGGGGCCTGGCAGCTCGGCGCGGACTGGGGACAGGTCAGCGAGAGCGACGCCCTGGCCGTCCTCGACGCCGCCGTGGAGTCCGGCGTCACCTTCCTCGACACCGCCGACGTCTACGGCGACGGCCGCAGCGAACAGCTGATCGGGCGGTTCCTGCGGGACAACCCCGGGCACGGGCTGACCGTCGCCACCAAGATGGGCCGCCGGGTCGAGCAGACGCCGCAGGCGTACACCCTGGACAACTTCCGGGCCTGGACCGACCGGTCCCGGGCCAACCTCGACGTGGACACCCTCGACCTGGTGCAGCTGCACTGCCCGCCGACCGAGGTCTTCGCCGACGACCGGGTCTTCGACGGTCTCGACACCCTGGTCGCCGAGAAGCGCATCGCCGGGTACGGCGTCAGCGTCGAGACCTGCGACCAGGCGCTCACCGCGATCGCCCGGCCGGGGGTGGCCAGCGTCCAGATCATCCTGAACGCGGTCCGGCTCAAGCCCCTCGACGAGGTGCTGCCGGCCGCCGCCGCGGCCGGCGTCGGGATCATCGCCCGGGTGCCACTGGCCAGCGGCCTGCTCTCCGGCCGCTACGACGAGCACACCACCTTCGCCGCCGACGACCACCGCACCTACAACCGGCACGGGGAGAGCTTCGACGTCGGCGAGACCTTCTCCGGCGTCGACTTCGACCTCGGCCTGACCGTGGTGCGTCGGCTCGCCCCGCTGGTCGGCGACGGACGCACGATGGCCCAGTTCGCCCTGCGCTGGATCATCGACCAGCCCGGGGTGACCGTGGTAATCCCCGGTGCCCGCAACCCGGAGCAGGCCCGCGGCAACGCCGCCGCGGCCGGCGCCCCCGCGCTGACGGCGACCGAACTCGACACCGTCCGGTCGGTCTACGACGAGCTGGTCCGCCCCCGGGTGCACGACCGGTGGTGAGCCACGCCGGCCGGGTCGTCGCATCGGCCCGGCCCGGCCCGCATCCTGGTGACCGGGTCGGCTCCGACCCGGGGAGGGGGGACCGGTGAGAGGGTGGCTCACGCTCACCCTGGGCCTGCTGGCCGTGGTGGTCGGTGCCGTCTGGACCGTCCAGGGCCTCGGCTATCTCGACGGCAGCCTGATGAGCGACCAACGGTTCTGGGCCGTCGCCGGAGTGCTGCTGGTGCTGGCCGGGCTGGTGCTGCTGCGGCGCGGCCTGCGCGCCCGCCGGCTGCCCTGATCCGGGCAGCCGCGCGATGCGGAAAGCCCCGCGTCCTGAGGTGGACACGGGGCTTCTCGTTGATCCGGCTGGCCGGATCACCCGGGCTGGCGTTAGCCGACCGGCTTCGCTCAGAGGGGGCGGACCTGCTCGGCCTGCGGACCCTTCTGACCCTGGGCGATCTCGAACTCCACCCGCTGGTTCTCCTCCAGCGAGCGGTAGCCGCTGGACTGGATCGCCGAGAAGTGGACGAACACGTCAGCACCCCCGCCATCGACGGTGATGAAGCCGAAGCCCTTGTCAGCGTTGAACCACTTCACGGTTCCCTGCGCCATGTGTATCTCCTTCTAAAACTGGCGGCCGAGCACGCCGTGCGGCCGATTGGCCGTTTCGAGCAGCGGTGACCCGGGCAGCCACCCACGAGGGGAAGACCGCTCCGTGCCGACGCCGTCTCGCAACAGCGGGGATCAGCAAACCACGTACCCAAAAACTCTGCACAGCCTAATCGACGAAATTCTTCGACATGTGACCTGACGGATGCCCGACGATTGCTGACCGGCTCGGCAAAGCCAGGCAAAAGGGCCCCCCGCCCATCGATGGGTCGGGGGGCCACAGGTCGTCGTCACCGGACCGGAGGGCCGCCGTCGTGGCCGGCGCGGTCGCCGCGCCGGCCCCGGTGGCGCGCGCCGGGACGGGTCAGTCGGGCCAGCGCCCGGTCAACCGTCGTACGCCGACCGCGCCGCCCCGGTCCACCGCCGCCCGGACGACGGAGAAGATCGCCCCCTGCAACGCCGCCGCCGCGAGGATCTCGCCCCAGCGGCGGTCCTCGTCGGTCGGGTCGGGCGCCTCACCGTCCCCGGCGGTCGCCTTCCACACCTGCCGGAAGATCGTTCCGGCCAGCGCGCCGGCCGCCAGTCCCAGCAACACCCCGACCGGCTTGTACGCGGTCCTGCTGATGCCCTTGCTCACCTGCGCCTCCCCCGAATGATCAACAACACCACCACCGCGGCCACCGCACCGGCCGCTATCGTCGCCCACGGCACCGGATCGCGCCGCACCGCCACCGAGGTGTCGTACGCCTGGGCCCGCGCGAGGTCGACACCCTGCGCCGCCTGGCCCCGCACCCGGGCCACGGTCAGCGCGGCCTGCTCACGCACCCGCTCCTTCGCCTGCTCCGCCGAGTCCTTCAACCGGGCCTTGACGTCGGCCTTGGCGGCCAGCATCTCCATCGTCTCGCCCAACTCCACCCGGGTCCGCCGGATCTCCTCGCGCAGCGCCTCGGTGTCTCCGGTCCCGTTGCCGTTGCTTCCTGTCGTGCCGGTCATGCCCGTCCCCTGTCCTTCACCGCGGCGGTGACGGTGTCCACGTCCGCGCGGACGCTACGCACGGTCGCCTCCGGCATCGGGGGGACCGCCTGGCTGACCTGCTTCTTCCCGACCAGGGCGAGCACCCCGGCGATGAGGAAGAGCACCACCGCCACGATCAACGCCGCCGCCCAGGCGGGTAGCACCAGAGCCAGCAGCAGGATCGCGGCGGCGACCAGTGCGCCGAGCCCGTACAGGGCCAGCGCCCCGCCCCCGCCGAAGAGGCCGATCCCGATCCCGGCGTGCCTGCCCTTCTGGGTCAGCTCCGCCCGGGCCAGGGCCAGCTCGTCCCGGACCAGTCGGGAGACCTGCTCGGTGGCCCGCTGCACCAGTTCGGCAGTGGACGGCTCGCTCCCGGTCCGGGACGTACGGTGGTTCGCGACGTCAGCCATGCTGTCCTCCTTTCGTCATCACCGCGCTGTATGCCCGGAGCCGCCGTCCGTCAATCCTGCACACGGTGACCAACCACATCTGACCCCAGGTCGGCCCGGATCGTCCGGCGAAACGCGGAAGCGGGACCGACACAGCCCCCGAGACCAACTGTCACGAGGGCTGTGTGACGACCCGGCGGCGGCCGGCGGCACTTCCACCCGGCCCGGCGCCGGACGGCGGATCGGCTCAGCGCCGGACGGCGGATCGGCTCAGCGCCGGACGGCGGATCGGCTCAGCGCCGGACGGCGGATCGGCTCAGCGCCGGACGGCGGATCGGCTCAGCGCCGGCCGTCGACACCATGGTCGGCACCGACGGCGACGCCGTCGCCACGGGCGTCGCCGTCGGGACCCACGAACGCCTCGCTGCGGGCGTCGCCGTCGTCGCTGCCACCGAAGACCCGGGCGTCGTCGGGCACCTCGCCCTCGGACCGGCGGCGGACCGGCCGGCGCGGCTGCACCCACTGCCAGGGCAGGCTGCCCGAGGAGTCCCCCAGCTCGGTACGGGTCCGGGGCAGCGCGGTGGGGCGGTGGTCGCGGACCCAGCCGACCAGGTGCTCGCGCACCAGGCAGCGCAGGTCCCACAGGCTGCCGGCGTCGGCGGCGCTGACCAGGGCGCGCACCTTGATCGCGCCGCCGGTGGCGTCGGTGACCTGGAGCACGCAGACCCGGCCGTCCCACAGGTCGGTGCTCTCCACCAGCCGACGCAGCTCCTCCCGCATCGACTGCACCGGCACCGACCAGTCGAGGTGGAACTCGGCGGTGCCGAGCACCGCCGCCTCGGTCCGGGTCCAGTTCTGGAACGGGGTGCTGGTGAAGTAGGAGGTGGGCAGGATCAGCCGCCGGTCGTCCCAGATCTGGACCACCACGTAGCTGAGCGTCAACTCCTCGATCCGGCCCCACTCCCCCTCGACCACCACCACGTCGTCGAGGCGGACCGCGTCGCTGAAGGCGAGCTGGAGGCCGGCGATGACGTTGCCGAGCAGGCTCTGCGCGGCCAGCGCGGCGACCACACCGACCAGGCCGGCGCTGGTGAGCACGCCCGCGCCGATGCCCCGTACCGCGGGGAAGGTCATCAGCATCACACCGACGGCGAGCACGACGATCACCACGATCGTCAACCGGCGCAGCAGCACCACCTGGGTGCGTACCCGCCGGACGTGCCGGTTGTCGGGCACGTCGACCCGCAGGAACCGGGCCAACGCGGTGTCCTCCGCCACCACCAGCAACGAGGCGACCAGCCAGGCCACCGCGGCGACCACCCCCAGCACCAGGATGTGCAGCACGGCCTGCCGCCACCCGGTGCCCACCGCGTAGCCGGTGGTCCAGCGGACCGCGAACTGGACGGCCACCACCGTGCCGGCGACCTGCAACGGCCGGTGCACGTGTGCGGTCAACTCGGTCATCAGGTGGGACCGGCGGCCCAGCCGCCGGATCACCCGGTGTACCACCTCGACGAGCAACAGCGCGATCGCCGCCGCGGTGGCCGCGGCGGCGATCGTCTCGAGGTAGTCCTGCACGTGGTTGTCTCCCTCCGGCCGGGCTGATCGCAATCGGGCAAAGGCCCAATGGTGCCCGGCGTTTCCGGTATCGACCAGGCTCAGATCTTGCGGAACCGGGACTGGAAGAAGCAGTAGACCCCGAAGGCGGCGATGCCGAGCGCCATCAGCGCCAGGATGAACGGCCCGTACGGCTGGTCCCGCAGGGTGCGCAGCGCGGCGTCCAGGCCACGGGCCTTCTCCGGGTCGTAGTTGATCGCCGCGACCACGATCAGCAGGCCGGCGACGGCGAACACCGCACCCCGGGCGATGTAACCGGCCATGCCCAGCCGGCGGACCGTCTGCCGGGTCTTGCCGTTCATCTCGTTGGTCTTGAGGTTCCGCTCGAACTTCTTCTTGTAGCCGTAGATCACCATGCCGATGCCGACGGCGGCGAGCACCAGGCCGGCGAACCCGACCAGACCACGGCCGCCGCTGGAGGCCATCAGCTTCTCGCTGAACTGCTCCTGCTGGTCGGCGCTGTTGGAGCTGGCGTCCTGCACCACCTTGATCGAGGTCCAGGCGAGCCAGAGGAAGACGACGGTACGCACGACCGAGGCGATCCGCTCGAAGAGGCGTTCCTTGCCGCGCTTGGCGTGGTGGCCGACGGCCGCCTCCAGGGCCTGCCAGATGGCCATCGCGATCAGGCCGACGGCGATCGCGATCAGCAGGAACTTGCCCATCGGCTGGGCGCCCAGGGCGCGCAGCGCCCCGTTCTGGTTGCCCTCCTCGCCGGAGCCGGCGAAGGCGATCTGGAGGATGACCCAGGCGAAGAGCAGGTGGACGATCCCGTAGCCGATGAAACCGGCCCGGGCGAGGAGTTCCAGCCAGCGGCTGTCCGCGGTGCGGCTAGCGGTGGCTTGGGCGTTCCGGGTGAGAGACATGGGCCCACAATCTCCGTTCGGGAAGATCCCCAAACGTGGTGCCGCCGGCCCGGGGCAGGTCAGCTGCCGGCGTTGCGCGACACCCGGATCTGCACCTGCTGGTCGGTGACGCTGTCCAGGGTGACCGCGAAACCGCCCACCTCGGTGGCCTGCTGGCCGATGGTCAACGAGAGCTGCTCGCCGGCCACCTCGACGGTGACCTGGTCACCCTGCGCGCCGATCAGCTTCGCCTCGACCCCGAGGATGGAGGCGCGGGCGTCGACACCCCGGTCGAAGGTGACCGTGCAGGCGTCCAGCCCGCAGTCGGTGTCGGCGCCGTCCGAGCTGCATCCGGCCAGCACGGCCACGCCGAGCGCCAGGCCGGCCAGCAGGCCGGCGGTCCGACGGAGGGGGGTGGGGGCGGTGGCGCTTCGCTTCGTCACCCCACCAAGGGTACGAGACGTTGCCCAGCCCACCACCCGGGTGGATCTCCGGCCTGGTGGCGGGCGGGCTAGGGTCCCGGCATGCCGATCGACATCACCCGGACCCGGGCCGCGTACCCCGCGCTCGCCGAGGGCTTCGCCCACTTCGACGGTGCCGGTGGCACCCAGACCCCGCAACCGGTGATCGACGCGGTGGCCGACGCCATGCGCCTCGCGGTGGGCAACCGCAGCACCGCCTCCGTGCCCGGCCGGCGTTCGCTGGAGCTGGTGACGCAGGCCCGCACGGCGGTGGCCGATCTGCTCGGCGGCGCACCGGAGGGGGTGGTGCTGGGGTCGAGCGCGACCACGCTGACGTACACCCTGGCCCGGACGCTGGGTGCGGACTGGGGCCCCGGGGACGAGGTGGTGGTCTCCCGGCTCGACCACGACGCCAACGTGCGGCCCTGGGTGCAGGCGGCCGAGGCGGCGGGGGCGACCGTCCGCTGGGCGGAGTTCGACCCGGGCACCGGTGAACTGCCCGCCGGGCAGTTCGCCGACCTGGTCGGCGCGCGGACCCGGCTGGTCGCGGTGACCGCCGGCAGCAACGCCACCGGCACGATGCCGGACGTGGCGGCGATCGCCGCGGCGGCACACGCGGTCGGCGCGCTGGTCTGTGTGGACGGGGTGCACTCGGTGCCGCACGGTCCGACCGACCTGGCCGCCTCGGGTGCCGACTTCCTGGTCACCAGCGCCTACAAGTGGTCCGGGCCGCACCTGGGGGCTATGGTGGCCGACCCGGCCCGCTGGGCGGGGCTGCACCCGGCCAAGCTGATCCCCTCCTCCGACGCGGTGCCCGACCGGTTCGAGGCCGGCACCCCGAGCTTCCCGCTGCTCGCCGGGGTGGCCGCCGCCGTCGACCACCTGGCCGGGCTGGACCCGACGGCGACCGGGGACCGCCGGTCGCGGATCCGGGCCGGCCTGGCCGCCGCCCAGGCGCACGAGGGGTCGGTCTTCGCCCGACTGGCCGCCGGGCTGGCCGCCCGCCCGGCGGTGACCGTCCTGCCGGCCGGGGCACGCCGCTGCCCGACCGTGTCGTTCCGGCTGGCCGGGTGGACGCCGGCCGGGCTGGCCGCCGCACTCGGCGCCGCCGGGCTCTGCCTGTCCAGCGGCGACTACTACGCCTACGAGTACTTCCAGGCGCTCGGGTGGCGCGACAGCGGCGGTGCCGTCCGGGCGAGCGTCTACCACTACAACACCCTCGACGAGGTGGACCGGTTGCTGGCCGAGCTGGACCGGCTCACCGACCAGGGGGAACCGGCGGCCCGCTGAACCGCCGGGGGCCGCCGGCCTGGCCGCTGAACCGCCAGGGGCCGACCGGCCTGGCCGCTGAACCGGCGGTTCGGCCGGGTGGTTCGGCGGAGCGGGTCAGCGGGGCGGGCCGGCGGGGCGGGGCGGGCCGGCGGGGCCGGGTCAGCGGGCTCCGGTGAGCAGTTCGGCGGCGGCCCGGGCGGCGGCCCGGGTCGCGCCGTGGGTGGCCAGGTGCAGCCCGCCGGTGACCAGCTCGGGCAGGCCCAGTTCGACCACGACGGCGTCCGGCCGGGTGTCCAACGCCCGGTCGACCGCGGCCCGCATCCAGGGGTGCCGGTGCAGGTCCCGTACCACCAGCACCAGCGGTCGGCCGGCCGCCGCGGCGGTCGGGTCGGCGGGCAGGTCGGCCTCGGTGAGCCGGACGGTGGTGGTGCCGGGAATCAGGTCGGCCAGGGGTGCCCCGAGCCCCCACGGGGTCTCCGCGCCGATCGCGATGTTGTGTGGCGCGGCGAACTCGACCACGTGCGCGGCGGCGGTCAACGGCAGCCGGCCGACCGCGTCGCCGCTGACCCGTACCGCCCGCCGGGCGGCGGTCAGGCCGACCGGTGAGCCGTCAGCGGGGCGTGGGGCGTGGGCGGGCCGGCCGGCGCGGGCGGCGGTGCTCCACTCGGCGAGCTGACCGACCCGCTTGGCGGCCTCGGCGAGGCGCTCCTCGGGCAGCTCACCGGCGAGGACCGCGGCCACGATCGCGTCGCGCAGGTAGCGGGCGGTGGCCTCGTCGGCGCGTTCGCCGCCGACGCAGACCGCGTCCGCCCCGGCGGCGAGGGCCCGTACGGCGGTGCCGGCGAAGCCGTACCGGTCGGCGACGGCGCGCATCTCCACCGCGTCGGTGACCACCACGCCGGAGAAGCCCAGCTCCTCGCGGAGCAGGTCACCGAGGATGCGGGGGCTGAGGGTGGCCGGCAGGTCGGGGTCGAGGGCGGGGACCAGCAGGTGCCCGGTCATCACCGCCTGCACCCCGGCGGCGACGGCGGCCCGGAAGGGGACCAGCTCGCCGGCGTCGAGCCGGGCCCGGCTGGCGGCGATCCGGGGCAGGTCGTGGTGGGAGTCGACCCGGGTGTCGCCGTGGCCGGGGAAGTGCTTGGCGCAGGCAGCCACCGCGGCGGACTGGAGGCCGCGTACCCAGGCGGCGGTGTGCCGGGCCACCAGCTGCGGGTCGGCGCCAAAGGAACGCACCCCGATCACCGGGTTGGCCGGGTTGATGTTGACGTCGGCGTCCGGCGCGTAGTTGAGGGTGATGCCGAGGTCGGCGAGTTCGACGCCGAGGTCGCGGGCCACCTCCTCGGTGAGGGCGGGGTCGTCGACGGCGCCGAGGGCGAGGTTGCCGGGCCGGGAGCTGCCCCGGCCGGACTCGATCCGGGTGACGTCGCCGGCCTCCTCGTCGATGGCCACCAGCACGTCGGGGCGCTCGGCGCGCAGCGTCGCGGTGAGCGCGGCCACCTGCTCGGGGTCGACGACGTTGCGGGCGAACAGCACCACCGCGCCGAGCCCGTCGGCGAGCCACCGGCAGACCCAGTCGGGCGGGGTGGTGCCGACGAAGCCGGGTTGCAGGACGGTGGCGGCCAGCCCCGCCAGGTTGCGCTCGTTCATCCGGCCCCGGTACCCCCGTCGCGTGTCGACGGCCCGGTGCCGTCGCGGTGCTGCCATGGTCACACCGGGCGACGTAATAGTCAATAAACCTTACTGTTACTGTCTGGCGTCGGTCGGGGAGGCGTGCGACAGTGCGGGGATGGACCTGCCGCCGCTCGCCGACGCCACCTCACCGGCCGACATCCCCGGCGTACGCCTGCTCGGCCTGGTGGTCGGCGGGTTGCTGCTGCTGGCCGCGATCCGCGCCATGTTCGGCCGCCGCTGACCGACTGATCCCCCACCACCCGGGGTACCGCTAGCGGAGGTCGCGCCGCACCCGGCGGCGTCCCGGCGAGGGGACACCATGAAGATCGGTTACTTCCTGTCCAGTGAGGAGTTCACCCCGGCGCAACTGCTGGAGCAGGCCCGGGGTGCCGAGCGGGCCGGTTTCCAGGCACTGTGGATCTCCGACCACTACCATCCGTGGACGGACGCCCAGGGGCAGAGCCCCTTCGTCTGGTCCGTCATCGGGGCGCTGAGCCAGGTCACCTCGTTGCCGGTGAGCACGGCGGTGACCTGCCCCACGGTCCGCATCCACCCGGCGGTGCTGGCGCAGGCCGCGGCGACCAGCGCCGTCATGCACTCCGGCCGGTTCGTCCTCGGCGTCGGCACCGGCGAGGCGCTCAACGAGCACATCCTCGGCGACGCCTGGCCGCAGACCGACGTCCGGCTGGAGATGCTGGAGGAGGCCGTCGCCGTGCTGCGGGAGCTGTGGCGGGGCGACTTCGTCAACCACCACGGCCGGCACTACACGGTGGAGCACGCCCGTATCTACACGCTGCCCGACACACCCCCGCCGGTGTACGTCTCCGGCTTCGGGCCCAAGGCCGTCGACCTGGCCGCCCGGATCGGCGACGGCTACGTGAGCATGATGCCCGACGGCGACCTGGTGAGCCGGTTCCGGGACAACGGCGGCGGCGACAAGCCGTGCCAGGCCGGCTTCAAGGCCGCGTACGCCGACACCGAGGACGAGGGCGCCCGGATCGCGTACGAGACGTGGCCCAACGCCGGGGTGCCGGGCGAGTTGTCCCAGGTGCTGCCCTCCCCCCGGCACTTCGAGCAGGCGGCCCAACTGGTCACCCCGGAGCAGGTGCGGCAGGGCTTCGTCTGCGGCAACAGCGCCGACGCCCACCTCGAGATGATCGACCGGTACGCCAAGGCCGGCTTCGACGAGGTCTACGTGGGCAACGCCGGCCCGCACTGGCAGGGCCTGTTCGACCTCTACCAGCGTGAGGTGCTCCCCCACCTCCGCTGACCCCTCCCCCACCGACCACGATCGACCACGGGTCACCGACGCACACCGCCGTCGGTGACCCGTGGTCGATCGCGCGTGCGCGCCCGGTCACGACGCCTGACCTGCGACGTACCGGCCCCCGTGGGCGGTGGGTCCGATCCGGTGGGAGCGGTTTCGGCATTGATGCCCCCGGGTACCTCCGGCCCTCGATGAAGCTGTCCATGCACTCGACGACGTTGCGCCGCGCGGCGCGCAGCCTGTTCGGCTGGAAAGCGCTGCGGCCCAACCAGCTCGCCGCCATGCGCGCGGTGATGAAACGACGCGACGCCCTGGTGGTACTCCCCACCGGAGCCGGCAAGTCGGCGATCTACCAGATCCCGGCCAGCCTGATCCCCGGGCCGACGGTGGTGATCTCCCCCCTGCTGGCCCTCCAGCAGGACCAGATCGCCGCGCTCAACGAACGCCAGCGGCCCGAGCTGCGCGCGGTGCGGATCAGCTCCGACGAGAGCGCGGCCCAGCAGGCCGAGGCGATCACCGAGATCCGGCAGGGGCGGGCGGAGTTCCTCTTCATCACCCCGGAGGCGCTGGCCAACCCCGACCGGATGGCCGAGGTGCGGTCGCTGGAGCCGGCCCTGGTGGCGATCGACGAGGCGCACTGCATCTCGGCGTGGGGGCACGACTTCCGCCCCGACTACCTGGCGTTGGGCCACCTGATCGACGGTCTCGGCCGCCCGCCGGTAGTGGCGTTGACCGCCACCGCCTCCCCGCCGGTACGCGACGACATCATCGCCCGGCTGCGGCTGCGTGACCCCGAGGTGGTGGTCTCCGGGCTGGACCGGCCGAACCTGTTCGTCGAGGTCGCCCACTGCCCGACCGACGACTACCGCTGGCGACGGCTGATCGCACTGCTGCGCGACGACGTACGGCCCGGCATCATCTACGTGCCGACCCGGCGGGCCGCCGAGGAGTTGGCCGAGCGACTGACCACCGCCGGATACCCGGCGGAGTTCTACCACGGCGGGATGCCCACCGCCGCCCGGCACCGGCTGCACGAGGCGTTCCTCGCCGACCAGGTGCCGATCATGGTGGCGACCTCGGCGTTCGGCATGGGCATCGACAAGCCCAACATCGCCTGGGTGGTGCACATGGCGCTGCCCGACTCGCCGGACAGCTACTTCCAGGAGATCGGCCGGGCCGGGCGCGACGGTGCGCCGGCCCGGGTGCTGCTGCTGTGGCGGGCCGAGGACGTCGGCCTGCAACGCTACTTCTCCGGCGGCCTGCCCGACGAGACCGAGCTGCGGGACCTCGCCGCGCTGCTGCGTCGTCGACCGGCCACCAAGAAGGCGCTGCGCGAGTCGACCGGCCTCGGGCCGCGCAAGCTCGGCCAGTACCTGGCCCTGCTGGAGCAGATCGGCGCGGCCGAACCCCGGGCCGGGCAGAAGATCGGTGCCCCGCGCTACGCCCCCACCCCGGCGGAGGCCGGCGCGGCGGCCCTGGCCGAGGCGGAACGGCAGCAGACCGTGACCCGGTCCCGTACCGACATGATGCGGGCGTTCGCCGAGACCACGGGCTGCCGGGGGCAGGTGCTGCTGGCGTACTTCGGTGAGCAGATGTCGCACATCTGCGGGCACTGCGACAACTGCCACGCCGGCACCAGCGCCGCCAACGACGGCGCGGTCGGCCCCTTCCCGGTGCACAGCCAGGTCCGGCACCCCGAGTGGGGCTCCGGCCTGGTCCTCAACTACGAGGACGACCGGATGACGGTGCTCTTCGACGAGGTGGGCTACAAGACGCTCTCCGTGCGCGTGGTGTCCGAACAGGGTCTGCTGACGCTGGACTAGCCTGACCCGGGCGACCGCCCGGGTGCGGTGCCCGCAGTGAAACGAACCGAGAGGGGCTCAGTCGTGATCGAACAGCCGGCGTACACCGGGTTCGGGTTCTCCGACGAGGAGTGGGGGCTGCTGGTCGGCCTGCCGCAGTCGGTCCTGACCGCGGCGAGCGCCGCCGAGTCGGACGGCGCCCGGCGGACCCGGGCCGAGAACGCGGCCGGGTTGGAGACCATCGCCACCGGTCGGGAGTCGGCCAGCCCGCTGGTCGCCGCCGTCGCCGGGGAGATCGTGTCCCGGGTGGGCGACCCGGAGGCCGGCGAGGAGTTGCCGGTGATCTCGCCGGCCGACCCGCAGGCGCTCATCGACGACGTGCTGGTCCGGGCCGGGGAGGCGGCCGCCCTGCTGGCCGCCAAGGTCGACGAGGGCGAGGGCGGGGCCTACCGGCACTGGCTGGTGGAGATCGCCGAGCAGGTGGTCGGGGCGGCGTCCAGCGGAGGGCTGCTCGGCATCGGCGGCGACCAGGTCAGCGACTCGGAGCGGAAGTTCCGCGACCGCCTCTCCCAGGTGCTCAACGACTGACGTCGACCACGGCGACGGGCCGGGCCAGCCTGACGGCGGCCCGGCCCGCGCTGTCGTCTTGGTGCAGCGCGTACGTTCAGACGGCCTGGCGGCAGGTTCTGCGACGACGGCACCGACGCCTGAGCCGGGCTCAACGACGGCGGCGGGCCTTGCCCGTCGACTGGCGTCCACCCATCGCAGCGGCTATCCGGTCGAGGACGGTGCGGGCTTCCCTTGTGTAGGGATGCTCCCCACCGAGATTGGTTCGCAGCTTCCGATGGGCTGATTCAGCCAATCGCCGAGCTGGTAGCAACTGCCCCCGTTGAGCCATCAAACGTGCGAAATTTACCACACTGAGAAGCGTATCCGGATGATCCTCGCCGAGCACCCGCAGCCGCCTCCGATACACGTCTTCCCCAACCTCGAACGCCCGCTTGGACTTCCCGACCCGATCCAACACGTTCGACAGATTGCTCGCAATGCTTAATGTGTCCGGGTGATCTACGCCCAGCACTCTCACTGCCCGCCGATACACATCCCCCGCGACTTCCGACGCTCGCCGAAGCTCCCCAGCATCAGCTAAGGTAGTGGCAAAATTCGTCGCAGAAGCCAGCGTGTCGGGATGATCCTCACCCAACAACCGCACACGCCGACCATAAACATCCTCGTTGATTTCGCGTGCCCACCGATAATTCCCCAACCTACTGTGACTTACCGCGAGATTGGAACCGGTCTGGAGGGTGTCGGGATGATCCTCACCCAACAACCGCACACGCCGACCATAAACATCCTCGTTGATTTCGCGTGCCCGCTGGTAGTTCCCTAACTCGCTGTGAACCACCGCGAGGTCGGAAGCGGTCCGGAGGGTGTCGGGATGGTCATGGCCGAGAATATCGATCTGGCGGGTGAGGGTGTCGTCGATCAGGGGGCGGAGCCGGTCGAGCTGGCCCAGGTCGCGGTAGGCCCAGACTAGTTCGGTGGCAGCGCGCAAGGTGTCCACGTCGTCCGGGCCGTGTCGCTTCTTCCACTCCTGGTAGAGGTTGTCGGCGAGTTGCTGGGCGGCACGGCTGTCGCCCCGGCAGATCAGGTAGACGATGGCGTTCCGTGCCCGCAGGCGGAGATCGGGGTTGTCGGTGTACGCGGGGTCCGCCGCCAGCAGATGGGGCAGGACCATGCTCCACTGGGGCCAGGTCGCGGCGTCGCGGGGATCGCCCGGGTCGACGGTGCCGAGCGCTGCCTCGATGCGCGTCCTTAGCTCGGCGGCGACGGCCGATTCGATCTGGTCCCGGACGATCGCTTGGACCAGCCGGTGGACTGTGATCGTCCCGAGTTCGACCCGAGCCAGTCCGGAGGCACCGACTGCACTGATTGAACGCTGGCGCTGGAGCGGCTTGTCGATGATCTGCGCCAGCGGCGCGAGATTCTCTAGGTGCAAGTCGGCGTGCCGGGCGATGGTAACGACGAGATCGGTCGACACCGGCTCGGGTGCCAGGAACGCACACAGGTGGAGGACGGCGAGCGCGGCGGGATCCTTGGCCCCCAACGCAGTGATGCTCAGGGTGGCCGCTGCCGCTAGGGAATGCGGATAGCCTGCGGGCTGCCCCTCGTCGAGCACCGCACGCGTCTCCTCCCGGAGCACCTGCCGGTAGTCGGCGACGGACATACCGAACTCGGCCAGGTAACTCGCTGACTGCGCCAGCGCCAGGGGTAGGTCGCCAAGATCCTCGGCGAGCCGGGCGGCCTCGGTCGCGCTGATCCTGGTCAGGCGCAACGTCAGCAGTTCCACCGCCTCGGTGCGGGGGAGGACGTCCAGCTCCAAGGTCCGGGCGAGCTGTCCCCAGGCCGTGGTGCGGGACGTGACGAGCACGTGCCCGGCACCGTCCGGCAGCCAGGGGCGGAGGTCGTCGGGTCGCTCCGCGTTGTCGAAAATCAACAACCAGCGGTCCCGGCTCCGAAGGTACTCCTTGACCTTGCTCTGGGCGATCACGCTGTCCACCTGAGCGTCGAGCACGCCCAGCGCGATCCCGAGCGCGCTGAACTGCTCACCGATGGCCCCCGACTGTTCCGCCGAGATCCACCACACGACGTCGTAGTCGGCCCGGTGCCGGTACGCGTACTCCAGGGCCAACTGGGTCTTGCCGACCCCGCCGAGGCCGTGCACCGCCTGCACGGCCGCAGCACCACCGGATGACAGCCGTGCCCGCAGCTCGGCCAGCTCGCTCCCCCGACCGGCGAAGTTCGGATCCCGGGTCCGGAGATTCCACACCGACAACGGCCGATCCGCTGCGGCGGCGGGCCGATCGGTGGCGGGCCGGGGATCGGGTACGCCGCTGGTGTTGATGAAGTTGTTGATCTGGAGACCGCTGCCCACCCCGGCACTCGTGCCGTGCCCCTCGGTCTGCATCCGCTGAGTCACCAGCGGGGGCCCGTCCGCCGGCTCGCCACCTGTCCCGTGACTGCGTGACGGCTCGGCCACGGGACCGCTGGACGGCTCAGCCATCGGCGCGCTGCTCTGCAGTACCAAACGTGTTTACCTGGCTGCCGTGACCCAGCACAGCCTGCCGCGCGTTGCCGGAGGCGGTGACATGCTGTACGACGTGACCGGCAGAGCGGACCCCGGCGCTCGCGGCGACCTGCCGTACCAGCGTCTCCAGTTCGGCAGCGGCAGCCGGTTGCTCGATCAGCAGGTCCTCTAGCCGGCCCGCCCACAGCGCCTCGTGCTGTGCACGCACCCGGTCGCCGTCCGCGCCCGCCGTCTCCACCGCGCCACGGGTCCGCTCCAACTGTTGCGTCACCGCGTCCTCTCTCGCCCGGTCACCCCGGCCGAGCAACCGCACGAAGCCGGTCTTCGCCAGCCCCCACGCGTCCTGGGCTACCGCGCCCACCAGTGCCGTACCACCGGCTCCCGCCAGCGCGAGCAGTTCCTCCGCCGCCATCACAGCCCCCTGATCGGTCGCCCACATGCCCAACCCATAGGAATATCGCAACCTGTCGACGCCAGACACCCTGGACGGGCGGACGCCACCCCGGAGTCGGGAGACCGACATCGAAGACCACCCAAAAGGCCAATAACGCCTCCCGAGAGCAGGCCGGGAACCGTCGCCCTTCTTCAGCGGCGTGGCGGACCTGGGGCGGTCGCCACGGCACCGCAGAGGGGACAGCGACCGTCGGGCGCGGATCGTTCGGCGCGGCGGGCGGCGAGGATCAGTCGGTTGCGGATCTGGGCCAGGGACAGGAACGGCGCGGTCATGCTCAGGTCACCCGGAGGGTGGCGGCGAGCTGGATGATCGCGGCTGAAGCCCGTGGGTCGTGGGCCAACTGGGCGAGCACCGATCGGACGGCAGGCCGGTGGCGCACCTCGGCGGGGCAGCGTGCTCGGCGGCTATGAGGGCGCGGCTGGCGTTGACCGAGTCGCCGGTATGCAGATAGGCGCGGGCGGCGTCGAGCAGGTGCCCGGCGCGGTGTTCCGCCGGTAGCCACCGCCAGCCGTCGCGGGCGATGGCCTGCTCATGCCAGGCCACCGCTGCACCGGCATCGCCCAGATCCAGGGCGGCGACGACCCGGGCCAGGTCCACCGCGACCGGCCCGAAGGCGGTCCGATAGTGGTCGTGGCCGTCGCCGACCCGGGCCGCCATCTCGGCGGCCTCGTCGAGCAGGTCGGCCGTGGCGTGATCGTCGCCGTCTCGGGCTGCGGCCAACGCGGCCTCAATGACCAGGGCACCGCACAGCGACAACACCGGGGCGCGCCCGTCGTCGAGGTCGGGTGGAGCGATCCGGTACGCGGCGGCCAGCGCCGTGGACCTCGCCGCCCGTGCCCGCCCCGAAGCGCGGAGCACCCGGCCAAGTTGCACGGCAGCGGTGGCCACCAGCACCGCATCACCGGCCGCGATGGTCATCGCCCGATCGGCAGCCAACCATGCCAGTTCTACCTCACCCAGCTTGACCAGCAGTGACGCGGTGACCCGATACGCCTCCACCAGCATCGACCGCCCCGCCACCGGATCATCCGCGTACGCACGCTGCGCGGCGATCACCAGACCCGGGAGCAGCCCGGTCGCCTGCGGGTAGCGGGCGTGCTGGAACATGCCCCAGGCGTGGGCGACGTCTCGTGCCAGCCGATCGGCCGACAGCACCTGACCCCGCACTGTCGAACGACCCACCGCGATGTCGTACGTCGACAACGCCTCGCGGACCCGTTCCACCGCCTCGACCGGACCGGACACGTCGGCCGGCCGGAGGTCCCGGCCGAGCAGCACACCCGGGTCGATCCGCAGGACAGCGGCGATGTCCTGGAGCGTGGACACCTTGTCCAGCGTCCGGACACCCCGCTCGACCTTGTCCACCCAACTCTTCGACCTACCCAACCGATCGGCGAACACCTGCTGCGACAACCCACGCCGCCCCCGCCAGTGCGCCACCCGCCGACCCACCGGCAACAACTCACCGCCCTCCACGACGCCACCGCCGATCCGGCACCGCCCGCGTCGTCTCCTCCACCGGAATCCGCTCCGCCTCGGCCTGCGCGAGCAACCGCCGCCGCGCCGCCTCCCGCTCGACCGCCTGAATCCGCTCACCCCGGCTCTCACCCGGATCACGTTCTTCGTCGCCCACCGGCGTCCCCTTCGCAAGGGCGCGACGGTGTACCTGGAGGTCACCACCGCCGCGCACGATCAGCGGCGCGGCGACGGCCGGTCACCAGACCGACGAGGCGTCACCGCACCGTGATCACAACGCTACGGAGAGCACACGGGAAGGCTGGAACGCTTACGCACCACCCATGGTCAGGCTCATCCGTTCGCAGAGGCCCCGCAGCTCGGGGGAGGTCGCCCCCTTACGCAGCAATGACCGCGCCGTCTCCCGGGCGGCGACCGACGAGCGGGCATGTTGCGGCCCGATCCGCTCCGCAGCGAGCAGCATCCGCACGGCGTCACGATCCCGACCGGTACCCTCGGCCGCCCGGCTCATGTCGAGCCAGAAATACACCTGCCGGACCGCCGGCAGACCCGTCAGCTCCACACCCGTTGCCGTCCGCATCGCCAGTTCCGGGCGACCCGTGTCGAGCTGGAACGCCATCGTCCACAGGGCCACGTTCCGTGGACCCCAGACGAGATCCCAGCTCTCGGTCTCCCCGGTGTGCACGGCGATCCGCGCCGCCTCGGCGAGATGATCCTCGGCACCGACCCGGTCCCGCAGACCGGCGAGATGGTGCGCCCGCGCCAGGTGCAGGAACCCCAGCACGTCCAACGCGCCATCGGCAGCGCTACCCGCAAGATCGGCCGCCGCCGCGTCACACCACGCGCGGGCCGGCCCGTAGGCCCCGGAGTGGGCCGACACCCGCGCCCGGTTGGCCGCCGCCACCCCGACCGCCACCCGGTCGTCGAGTAACCCGGCAGCCTCGGCGCAACGCTCGGCCGCCAGCCAGGCATGGGCCGGATAGCTGACGTTCAGCAACGACCCCATGGCCACGCCGTACACCGGCACCATCTCCGACAACGCAGCCCGCCGGTCCGTCAGGCCGTGCATCGCCGGCACGAGATCCACCAGCCGCCGCAACGCACCCGCGTAATCACACCGCCCATACAGACCACACACCAACGCCGCCTCGCGACGCACCTGCTCGACCGTCGCCGTCGCCTCGGAACGCCGGGCCATCGGCGTGTCCATCATGACCCGCCACACCCGCTCGGCGTCGATCCGGGCCGCATCGAGCTGCCGATCAGCAGGCGTGTACGCCTGACCCGTCAGGTCGACCACCGAACACTCCAGCGCCGCCGCCAGATCCACCACCATGTACCGGTCGGTGCGCTGTAGTCCCCGCTCGATGCGCGACCACGACGTGTGGGAAATGCCCGCCCGGCTGGCCGCATACCGCACGCTCCAACCACGCAACTCCCGGCGAGCACGAATACGATCACCGATCGACGGATCAGCAGGAATAGAGCGACGAGGCATCAGCACACTCCCCCGGTGACACGAGATCCCCACCGGCCGGAACCGACAGGCTGCCACCACGGAAAGTACACCCGCACCACCGGATGCGTGACACCCTGCGCTGGTCGCCGGCCGGCGCTCAAGAACGATGCCGAGCGAGCGTGAGCCAGTTGATCGACTCAATGTCGCCGACGGAGTGGTATCGCCGGCGCTCCAATGCCGCTATTTCGGCGAAATAGCGGCATCGACACCCCCGCGACCACATGCGATACCCCGGGTGTGGGGTCTTCGTCCAGAATGGAGGGGAAGTGCCCGCCGACGGGGAGGCCGGACATGGTGCACCGCACAGTGATCGACACCGAACAACTACCACCCGCGGAACGGTTCGGGATGTGGCTGGACCTGGTCGCCCGGACCGCCGCGCCGTTGCGGATCCGCTCCGCGCACCAGCACGACTTCCGGGCCCGCGCCGAGTTCGTCGAACTGGGTCCGCTCCGGTTGGTGCGGTACCGCTACCCGTCGTTGGAGGCGGTCCGCACCGCGAAGCTGGTCCGCCGCACCGAGGTGGACTTCCACATGCTCGCCCTCACCACCAACGGCACCGGCATCGCCGGGCAGGCCGGGCGGGAGAGCCGCCTGGGCGCGGGCGAGTTCACCTTCTACGACGGCTCCCGGCCGCACGAGGTGAGCCACCTCGGCGACGGCAACGGCGCGGAGCACGCCGCCTCGATCGTCGCCCTGATCCCGTACGGGTCGATCCCGCTGACCCCGGATCGGCTCACGCCGCTGCTGGCCGGCCGGATGTCGGCCAGCGAGGGGATCGGCGCGCTGGTCGCCCAGTACCTGACCCGGATCACCTCGTACCCCGAGCAGTACCAGCAGGCCGACGCCGAACGGCTGGGCGGGGTGGCGCTGGACCTGGTCTCCACCATGTTGGGCCGGTACCTGGTCGCCGAGGACGAGCTGCCCCGCGAGGTACGCCGTCAGGCGCTGCTCGCCCAGGTGCGGGCGTACGCCCAACGTCGGCTGGGCGACGGGCTGACCCCCGCCACCATCGCCGAGGCGCACCACGTCTCCGTACGGAGCCTGCACCGGCTCTTCGAGGCGGAACAGACCACGGTGGCGGCGTACATCCGGGAGCTGCGGTTGGAGCGCTGCCGGCGGGACCTGGCCGATCCCGCGCTGGCGCACCGGCCGGTCCAGGCCATCGCCGCCCGCTGGGGTTTCCGGGACAAGGCGCACTTCAGTCGCGCCTTCCGGGCCGCCCATCAGCTGACCCCCCAGGCGTACCGGACGCTCCACCTGCAACAGGCACGGATAGTCAACAGCCCGGCGTCCGAAGTCAACCCGGGGCCGACATACTGACCGTGGGCCGACGGTCACCCGACCGTGCGGCCCGACGGTAACGGGGGACCGCGGTGGCGTCCGTGACCCACGGTCACGGACGACCGCCCCGGTGCCGCATCCACCCGGCGCGACCGACATCACGCGGTGGGCTCCCCGGCCGCACCGACCCCGGCCCCGTCGCCCTTCCCCCCAGGACTCGCGGCGGGGCCGGTCAGGCCTCCTCCAGCAACTCCAGCACCAGCCGCTCGACCTGCTCCTGCGGGGAGCCTGCGGCCACGGGCAGCACCACCCCGTCGTGGTAGAGGTCGACCACCCGGGGGTCCACGTACGACGTACGGGCCACCGTGGGGGTGTTGCCGAGCAGTTCGGCGACCGCCCGCATCACCCCGGCCACCGCCCGGCGACGGGCCGTCACGGAACGCTGCGCCCCCACGGTCGCCAGTTCCGTGGCCGCCCGCACGGTGGCGTGCCAGGTGCGGAAGTCCTTGGCGGTCATCTCGCCGCCACTGGCGTCGCGCAGGTAGCCGTTGACCTCGTCGCTGCGCACGTCCCGCCAGGTCCGCCCGTCCCAGTAGCCGAAGAGCCGTTCCTCGGTCCGCCGCCGCCGACGCAGGTGGGTCAGCACCCGGCACAGTTGCGGGTCCTCGATCCGGCGGACCTGTTCGATGCCGCCCTTGGCCGGGAACTCGAAGACCACGCAGCCGCCCCGGGACCGGGCGTGCTCCGGGCGCAGGGTGGACACGCCGAAGGTGGCGTCCTCCCCGACGGCGTACTGCTCGTTGCCGACCCGGAAGGTGCCCATGTCGAGCAGGCGGGCGACGGTGGCGAGCACCCGGTCCCGGTTCAGCCCCCGGCCGGCCAGGTCACCGGCGATACGCTCCCGCAGGCTCGGCAGCCGCCGGGCCACCTCCAGCACGTGGTCGAACTTCGCCTCGTCCCGCCGACGCCGCCACTCGGGGTGGTAGAGGTACTGCCGGCGCCCGGCGGCGTCGGTCCCGGTGGCCAGGATGTGCCCGTTGGGGTACGGCGCGATCCACACGTCCGACCAGGCCGGTGGGATCACCAGGTCGCCCAGCCAGGCCAGGGTGTCGGGGTCCCGGACCCGGGCACCGTGCCGGTCCAGGAAGGTCCAGCCCTTGCCACGTCGGCGACGCCCGTACCCCGCCCGACCCGGATCACTACGCCGCAGTCGCACCTCAGACCCGTACCGTTTCCTCGGCCTCGTCCACGGCGGCCAACACCCGGTCGACCGGGAGCGCCGCCCATCTCGACGCCGGTGGTACCCCGGACGAACCGTCGCAATCCTCGCCCGACGCCCAGAGCACCCGGTGCCACGGCCGGTCCGGCGGCGGCCCCCACCGGGCCGGAGGCACCGGGCCGAACAGCAGCACCGACGGCACCCGGTAGGCGGTCGCGAGGTGGCCGACCCCGGTGTCCCCGCTGACCACCAGCCGGGCGGCGGCCACCAACGCGGCCAACTCGCCCAGGTCGGTCCGGCCGGCCAGCACCGCCGACCCCGGCAGGCCCGCCTCGGCCGCCACCAGGCCGGCCAGCTCCCGCTCGCCGGCCGAACCGGTCACCACCACCCGGTGCCCCCGGTCGGTCAGCTGCCGGGCCAGCGCGGCGAACCGGTCCGCCGGCCACCGCTTCGCCTCGACCTTGCTGCCGGGATGCACGACTGTCGCCCCGGTCGGCATCCGCCCCGCTGCCGGCCGCCGCAACGCCAGGTCGGTGCGGTCGGCCGTGACGCCGTACCAGGCGAGCAACCGGCACCACCGGTCCACCTCGTGTTCGTCGTCGCGCCAGCCGGGGCCGGCGCAGTGCCCGGCCGGCGGACACCGGAAGGCCCACAGCCGGCCCGCCCCGGCCAGCATCCGGTGCGAGCCCGGTCCCCGCCCGTGCAGGTTGACCGCCACCTCCGGCGGCGGCCCGGACCACCCCGGCGCACCCGACGGCGACGACCCGAGCCAGGGCGGCGCACCACCGGACGACCGGTCGGGCCACCCGGTCGTATCGGGCCAGGGTGGCCGGCCGAGGTCGTCGGTGGGCAGTAACCGGTCGATCCCGCCGACCAGGTCGACCAGCGGGCCCAGCCAGGCCGGCGCGGCCAGCACCAGCTCCTCGTCCGGGTATCCGGCCCGCAGCGCCCGCAGCGCGGGCACCGCGGTGGCCAGGTCACCGACGCCGAGCGCCCGCAGCACCAGGATCACGGGTACGAGGTCTCCTGTTCGGCGCAGACCACCAGTTCCCGCACGGCACAGCCGGGTGGTTGGGACAGCGCGAACATGATCGCGGCGGCGGTGTCGGCCGGGTCGTTGAGCTTCGCGTCCGGCCCCGGTCGGTACTGCGGGTCGCGGTCGTCGAAGAAGGCGGTCCGCATCCCGCCCGGGATCACCAGGGTCACCCCGACGCTGCCGGCCAGCTCGGCGGCGAGCG
The DNA here is from genome assembly GCF_019374995.1 of Micromonospora sp. RL09-050-HVF-A. Taxonomy (NCBI): domain Bacteria; kingdom Bacillati; phylum Actinomycetota; class Actinomycetes; order Micromonosporales; family Micromonosporaceae; genus Micromonospora; species Micromonospora sp. RL09-050-HVF-A. The sequence continues at coordinate 6,978,716 of NZ_JAGKQP010000002.1, read as the reverse complement.
ACCGGGTGAACCCGACCACCCCGAACTTCGCCGCGCAGTACGCGGTGGCGTCCCCGACCGCCTTGACGCCCAGGGTGGAGGCGACCGTGACGACGTTGCCCCGGGACTCCGCCAGGTAGGGCAGCGCGGCCCGGATCACCGCCACCGTGGCGAGCAGGTCCACCACGACGATCCGCTCCCAGGTGTCGCGGGGGACGTCGGCCAGCCGGCCCGGCACGTCCATCCCGGCGGCGGTCACCACCGCGTCCAACCCGCCGGCCTGCTCGGCCAGCTCCCGGGTGGCCTCCTCGGCGGCCCGGGTGTCGGCCAGGTCGCACTCGACCCACGGCACCCCGTCGCCGGGGCGGCGTCGGTCCAGCACGAGTGGTCGTCCGCCGGAGCCGGCCACGGCGGCGACCACCGCCGCGCCGAGCCCGCTCGACCCGCCGGTGACCAGGACGGCCGGACCGGCACCGGGTGGACTGCTGCTCATCGTGCTCCCTCCGCTGTCGTACGTGCCGGGCCCACCGTCGAAGGCGCCGGGCCCGCCGGGGTACCCGCCGGCCCCGGCTGCGGGGCGGCGGTCCGGCGTCCACCGCGGGCCGCCGCGATCATCTCGGTGGTGGAACGCCCGGCGAGGTACGGCACCACCACGCTGTCCCCACCCCACCGGCGCAACAGCTCGGCCTCCGGCAGGGCCGGTCCGTCACCGACGCCGGTGGCGTAGTCCCCGCCCTTGACCCAGATGTCGGGCCGCAGCCAGCCCAGCGCCGCGTGCGGGGTGGTCTCGTCGAAGACCACCACCGCGTCGACGCAGCCCAGCGCGGCGAGCAGCCGGGCCCGGTCCCCCTGCGGGATCACCGGCCGGTCCGGGCCCTTGAGCGCGGTGACGCTGGCGTCGGAGTTCACGCACACCACCAGGCAGTCGCCGAGCTGCCGGGCGGCCTGGAGGGTCGCCACGTGCCCGGCGTGCAGCAGGTCGAAGCAACCGCCGGTGGCCACCACCGTCCCGCCGGCCGCCCGGACCTCGGCCACCACCGCACCGGCGGCGGCGGCCCCGATCCGCTCCCCGCCGCCGACCAGCACCGGCGGGCAGGCCCGCACCGGTGCGGGCAGCGCGGTGGCCACTCCCCCGTCCGCCACGTACGCCGATGCCGCGCCGACCGCCGCCTGGACCGCCTCGGAGACCAGCGCACCCTGGGCCAGCGCCAGCCCGGCCGCCGCGGCGAACCGGTCCCCCGCCCCGCAGGTGTCCCCCTCCGCGGACAGCGGCGCGGAGACCATCAGCGGGGTCGACCCGGCGGAGCAGAGCAGCGCGCCGTCACCGCCGAGGGTGACCACCACCGCCCCGGCCCGCCACCGGTCCCGCAGCCCCTGCCCGGCACGGGCCGCGACCGCCAGCCGTGACCCGCCCGGCGGCACCTTGGCCAGGTCCCGGGCCTCCGCCTCGTTCGGCGTGACCAACTGCACCCCGGGCACGGCGACCGGGCCACGCGGATGCGGGTCCCACACCACCGGGGCCCGGGTCGCGGCCAGCGCCGCCCGCAGCGCCGGCTGCCGGGCCACCCCCCGGCCGTAGTCGCTGACCAGCACTGCGGACGCCCCCGCGAGCAGCCGGAGGACCGCCTCGGAGGGTGGCCCCGGTTCGCCCGCCGCGCCGCCCCGGTCGTGGCGCAGCAGCACCCGGCCCCGGGCCCGCAGCCGGATCTTCTCCGGCGTGGTCCCGGCCAGCGGCAGGCCGTACACCTGCACCCCGGCGGCGGTCAGCAGGCAACTGAGCCGGGCCGCCCCGGCGTCGTCGGCGAGGGCGGTCACCAACGCCACCTCGGCACCTGCGGCGGCGGCGAAGACGGCGGCCAGGCCCGCCCCGCCGGGCCGGTCGGCGTACGCCGTCTCGTCCAGCACCGGCACGGGTGAGTCGGGGCAGAGCCGGTTCACCACCCCCTCGACGTCCCGGTCGAGCAGGGTGTCCCCGACCACCACCAGTGGGCCCCTCACGCCGGATCCTCCCGGTGCCCGTCGGCCGCCGGGTCGATCCCGTCGACGACCACCTCCACCCCGGCCCGCACCGGACCGGGATCCGCCAGCGGCGGCACGGGCCGACGATCCCCCGCCGGACCATCCACCAACGGACCGTCCACCGGCAGGGCGTCCACCGACGGGTCGGGCAGGGCGTCCACCGACGGGTCGGGCACGGCGTCCACCAGCGGATCGGGCAGTTCGTCGGCCGGCGGGCCGTCGACCGGCAGGTCCGGGACGCCGCCCGGGGGGGCGGGCGGCTGCCCGGTCGGGGCGACGCCACGGTCGGCGGCCACGGCGGCCGACTGCCCGGCCAGGGCCGCCAGCGCCGTGGGCAGCGCCCGGTCGACGTACTCGCAGAGCACGTGGGTGGAGACCAGGTGCAGCTCCTGCACCACCTGGCTGTCCGGGGAGGCGACGGTCAGCGCCTCGTGGCAGGCCCCGGCGAGCGGGTTCGGCGCGGGGCCGGTGAACGCCCAGCAGCGCAACCCGGTCTCCCGGGCGGCGTCGACGGCGGCGAGCAGGTTGCCGCTGGCCCCGCTGGTCGACATCAGCAGCAGCACGTCACCCTGCCGGCCGTGGGCCCGCACCTGGCGGGCGAAGACCTCGTCGTAGCCGTAGTCGTTGCCGATCGCGGTCAATGCCGAGGTCTCGGCGTGCAGGGCGATCGCCGACAGCGGCTGCCGGTCGTCACGCAGCCGGCCGACCAGCTCGGCGGTGAGGTGCTGGGCCTCGGCGGCGCTGCCCCCGTTGCCGGCGACCAGCAACCGCCCGCCGCCGGCCAGGATGCCGGCCAGCTCGGTGCCCCAGCGGGCCAGCAACGGCTCCGCCGCGCGGTACGGCAGCATCGCCTCGACCAGCAGGTCGAGGTGCGCGTCCAGTAGGCCGGCCCGCGCCGCCCGGGTCGACGTCGTCATCAGGCGACCACCCGGCTCGGCCGGTGCACGGCGGCGACCTCGGCGTACACCTCGGCCAGCCGGTCGGCGGCGGTCGCCCAGGAGTAGCTGTGGCGGGCCCGCTGCAACGCGGCGGTGGCGTACCCGAAGCGGCGGATCCGGTCGCCGAGCAGGCTGCCCAGCGCGGCGGCCAACGCCTGCGGGTCACGGGCCGGGACCAGGTCGCCGGTCACCCCGTCGACCACGGTGTCGCGGATGCCGCCGACCGCGGTACCGACGACGGGCACCCCGCAGGCCATCGCCTCCAGCGGGGTCAGCCCGAACGGTTCGTACCAGGGCGCGGCGACCAGCACGTCGGCCGACCGGTACCAGCGGCCCATCTCCTCCCGGGGCACCGCCCCGACCAGCCGGACCCGGTCGGCGACCCCGCAGGTGCCGGCGAGCGCCCGCAGCCGCCGGGCGTACGGGTCGGTCTCCAGCAGCCCGGCGGGCGGCCCCCCGACCACCAGGCACTCGGCGTCGGGCACCAGTGCCATCGCCCGGATCACCGTCTGGAAGCCCTTACGCTCGACCAGCCGGCCGACGGTGAGCACCCGGGGACGGTCGGGTTCCCGCTCGACGGCCGGGCCGAGCGGGGCGAAGGTGTCCAGGTTCACCCCGGACGGCACGACGGTCATCCGGGACCGGGGGACACCGAGGCGGACCAGCTCCCCGACCTCGTCGCGGCACTGGGCGACGACCCGGTCGACGGCGCGGCCCAGTTCCCGTTCGTAGCCGATCCGCCGGGCCGGGCTGGTGTCCTGCACCCCCTGGTAGCGCTTCTTGACGGTGCCCAACGCGTGGTAGGTCTGCACCACCGGCACCCCGGTCTGCCGGCTGGCGGCGAGCGCGGCCAGCCCGCTCATCCAGAAGTGCGCGTGCACCACCTCGGGTGTCCAGTCCCCGCCCCGCCACCGGGCGGTGAGCCAGTGGCTGAACTCCTTCATGTGCGGCAGCAGGGCGTCCTTGGCGACCGGCTCGGCCGGACCGGCGGGCACGTGCACCACCTCGTACCCGTCCGGGGCCCGGACGGTGACCGGCAGGTCGACGGCGTCGCGCCGGGTGTAGACCCGGACGTCGTGGCCGGCCGCCACCAGCGCGGCGGAGAGTTCCGCGACATGCGTGTTCTGCCCACCGGCGTCCTCACCGCCCAGCACGGCGAGCGGGCTGGCGTGCTCGGAGATCATCGCGATGCGCATACTTCCTCCTCCAGCAGGCGGTCCCAGTCGGCGAGGAAACGGTCGAGGCCGTAACGGCCCAGCGCGGCGGTACGCGCCTGCGCACCCACCCGGCGGGCCTCGGCGGGGTCGGCGACGAACCCGGCGGCGGCGGCGAGCAGGGTGTCGACCCGGGTGGACAGCGCCCCCGCCCCCGGTGGCACCGCCTGTACGGCCTCGGTGGTGGCCAGCGCGACCACGGGCATGCCGATGGTCATCGCCTCGATCAGGCTCAGCCCCAGCGAGGTCCACCGGCACAGGTGCAGGTAGGCCCGCCGCCGGGCCAACTCGGCGTGCATCCGGTGCTGCGGGACGTCGTCGTGGCTGGTCAGCCGGTCGGCCGGCAGGCCCAGGTGGTCGGCGAGCCCGGCGACCTTCATCCCGAAGACGTCCAGCGGGGCGATCTCGGCGAACCGGGCCAGCAGGTCGGTGCCGGTGATCCGGCCCCGGCGTACCGGCTCGTTGATCACGACGGCGAGCCGGTCCAGCTCGCCGGTCCAGGTGACGGCGGGGGCACCACCCCGTGCTCGACGACTGCGGTGCGGGTGCTCCCGTTGTCCCAGAACAGCTCGTTGAAGTGGGTGACGTGGGTGAGCAGCAGGTCGTCCCGGTCGGCCATCGGGTGCCGGGTGTTCGGCACGTCGCCCTTCGGGGTGTTGTGTTCGACGTAGACCGCCGGCACCGCCCGGCCCACCGGCCGGCCGAGCCACTCGCCGGCCAGGTCGTACTCCTCGGGGCGTTGCAGCAGCACCACGTCGACGTCGGCGTGGCGCAACTGCTGCGGGGTCACCTCGACGGCGCTGTCCGGCCACGGGTAGGTGCGCGCCCGGCCCAGCCCGTACGCGCCCCGGTCGGGGGTGACCGGCACCAGGTAGCGATGCTTGCCGTGCACGAAGGACGTGGTCCACGACCCGTGTACGTGCCAGAGCAGGATGTTCATCGGTGACTCCCCCGCCCCACGGTCACCGGCGACGCCCCGGCCGGCGAGGGTCCGGCCGGCGACGGTCCGGCGGGGCCGAGGAGCGGCACGCCGACCGGGCCGGTCGGGGCGTCGGCGGGAACGCCCAGCAGGCGTACCGCGTCGAGGACCCGGCCCGGTTCGACGGCGGCCAGGCAGGGGTGGCCGGGCACCGGGCAGACCGTGGCCCGGGTGTCCCGGCAGGACGCGGCGGCGTCGCCCAGCCGGACCGTCGGCACCCGGTACGGACCCCACTGTCCGTAGGGGACGGTCGGGGCGAACAGGCTGACCACCGGCACGCCCAGCGCGGCGGCCAGGTGCGCCGGCCCGGTGTTGCCCACCACCAGCGCACCGGCGTCGGCGAGCACCCCGGCCAGCTCGGCCAGCCCGGTCCGGCCGCCCAGGTCGATGCCGGTGTCGCCGGCCACCCGGGCGGTCAGCGCGGCCTCGTCGGGTCCACCGGTGACCGCCACCCGGTGCCCGGCGGCGGTGAGCACCCGGACGATCCGGGCGGCCAGGTCGGGTGGCACGGCCCGGCTCGGCACCGCCGAACCGGGATGCAGCACCAGGTAGCCGGGGCCGCCGAGCCCGGCCGGTGCGGGCGGCAGCCGGTCGGTGCGCACCCGCAGCCGCAGGTCGTCGCCGTCGGGCAGGGCGAAGCCGGCGGCGACGGCCAGCGACAACGCCCGTTCCGGCTCGGGCAGCCCGGCGGGGACCCGGTGCCGGACGTCGAGCAGGGAGCCGGGGTAGTCGTCACTGATCGCGCTGACCCTCGGGACACCGGCCATCCGCAGCAGCAGGGCCAGCGGCAGCGGTGACTGGTGGAAGGAGGTGAAGACGACCGCCTCGTCGGCGCGTACCGCCCGCAGCCGGGCGGTGAGCCGGTCGATGTCCTGCGGGTCGACCGGGGCGGGTGCACCGTCGATCCAGGGCAGCGGCCACTCGACGATCTCGTCGACACCCGGCAGCAGAGCGGCGGCGTCCCGGCCCCGGGGCCGCAGAGCAGCACGACGCGCCCGGCGTGACCGGCGACGGCGCGGATGGCGGGACCGGTGACCAGGACGTCCCCGGCGGAGTCGCTGCGCACCACCAGCACGGTGCCGGTGCGGCGCGGCGACGGGGCGGCGACCAGGGCGGCCCGGCGCAGGATCAGGTCCACGGCGGCGGGCAGGTCGGCGGCGACGTGTCCGGCGGCGGCCACCTCGGCGGCCCGGGTGGTGGGGGTGGGCACCAGGATCGCGGCGGCACCGGCCGCAGCGGCGGCGGCCTGGTCGGCGTCGATGTCCCCGACCAGCACGCAGCGGTCCGCCGTGGTGCCGAGCGCCCGCGCGGCGGCGTGCACCATGCCCGGGGCGGGCTTGCGGCAGCCGCAGCCGGCGCGCTCGTCGTGCGGGCAGTGCTGCCAGGTGTCGAACGGGCCGAGCAGCTCCTCCACCCGGGCGTTGACGGCGCGCAGCTGGGCGGCGGTGAACAGCCCCCGGGCCAGCCCCGACTGGTTGGTGACCACCCCGAGGCGCAGGCCCGCGGCGCGCAGCCGGTCCAGTGCCGCCCGGGCCCCCGGCACCGGCCGGACCTTGTCCGGGTCGCCGTTGTAGGGGACGTCCTCGATCAGGGTGCCGTCCCGGTCGAGCAGCACCGCGTCGTACAGCGCGGGACGGCCCCGGTCAACGCCCGGGTCAACCCGGCCTGACCTGCACTGATATGGCTCCGCGTCCCGTGGCACGGGCGGCGGGTTCCCGAGGCCCCGGGGAGTAAACCTGACCCTGTCGGCAGGTGGGTCGGGTCAGCGGTGCAGCGTTACCCGTCGGCCCGGAGAAGCTAACGCGCCGGGTTAGGCCGGGACGACCCGGGTACAGGGCAGCGATGGCGATCGTGGAGAGAGTGGTCGATGCACCCCCGCAGCAGGTCTTCGACGTGCTGGCCGACGGGTGGACGTACAGCGACTGGGTGGTCGGCACGGTGCACGTGCGCGACGTCGACGCGCAGTGGCCCCGGGTGGGCACCCGGCTGCACCACCGGGCCGGGCCGTGGCCGTTCTCGCTGGAGGACGCCTCGACGGTGCTGGCCTGCGACCCACCGCACCGGCTGGTGCTGCGGGCCGGCCTGTGGCCGGCCGGGGAGGCGATCGTGGTGTTCACCCTGACCCCGACCGGTGACGGTGCGACCCGGGTCCGCATCGGCGAGGACTTCGCCGCCGGCCCGTTGCGCTGGTTCCGCACCAAGCTCAACGACCTGGTGCTGCACCAGCGCAACAAGGAGACCCTGCGTCGGCTCTCCGACATCGCCGTACGGCAGAAGGCCGACACGCACGCCGATCGGTGACCGGGCGGTCGCGGGGAGCCTCGGCGGGGTCCCGCCGGGCTTTTGGCTACCCTGTGGGGGAATGCCGTCCGCCGACTGAGGATGTCCGACATGATCGAACCCGTGGAGCTGCCGTCACCGTGGCGGGACGCACGCCTGACCGTCGTGGTCCCCACCTACAACGAGGCGGGCAACCTCCCGGTGTTGGTCGACCGGCTGCTGGCCCTTCCGCTGCCGGGGTTGAAGGTGCTCGTCGCCGACGACAACTCGCCGGACGGCACCGGCGAGGTGGCCGACAAGCTGGCCATCGAGCACCCGGACAAGGTGCAGGTGGTGCACCGGGCCGGCAAGGAGGGCCTGGGCCGGGCGTACGTCGACGGCATCGGCCGGGCCCTGGACGGCGGCGCGGAGTACGTGGCGCAGATGGACGCCGACCTGTCGCACCCGCCGGAGGCGCTGCCCGGGATGCTGGGGGCGTTGCTGTCCACCCAGGCCGGCGTGGTGATCGGGTCCCGGTACGTGCCCGGCGGCCAGCTCGACGAGGCGTGGCCGCTCTACCGGCGGGCGCTCAGCGGCTGGGCCAACCTGTACGTGCACACGCTGCTGCGGGTGCGCATCCGTGACCTGACCGCCGGCTTCAAGATCTGGCGGGCCGACGCGTTGCGCGACATCGGCCTGCACCGGGTGCAGTCGAACGGTTACAGCTTCCAGGTGGAGATGCACTACCTGGCCACCAAGCTGGGGCACACCATCCTGGAGGTGCCGATCCGGTTCGAGGAGCGTCGCGACGGCCTGTCCAAGATGACGACCGCGACCAAGGTGGAGAGCGCGCTGATGCCGTTCAAGCTGCGTACCCGGCACCGCAACCTGGACTCCTGACGCGGGCGCCGGTGACCGGGGTCGCCGGTGCCCGCCGCAGGGCCGGTTCCGCCCGGTTCAGTGGTCGGCGCGGTAGAGCGTCCGGTGCGCGGCGTCGATCATCCCGGCGTACAGGCCGCCGGTGACGGCACGGTCGCGGGCCAGCGCGGCGCGGGCGGCGTTCGCGCCGGGTGCGCCGTGCACCCCGCCGCCGGGGTGCGCCGACGCGCTGGCCAGGTAGAGCCGGTCGATGGGGGTGTCGGCCCGGCCCAGGCCGGGGATCGGGCGCAGGAACAGCTGCTGGTACGCCGCCGCGGTGCCACCGCCCAGCGCCCCGCCGACCAGGCTCGGGTCGCCCTGCTCCAGCTCGGCCGGCCCGGCGACGTGCCGGCCGACGATCCGGCTGCGGAACCCGGGGGCGGCGGCCTCCAGCACGTCCTCCATCCGGTCCACCTGGCGGGCGATGTCCTCGGCCCGCCAGTGCCGCCGGAACGGCAGGTGGGTGTACGCCCAGAGCGACTCGGTGCCGGCCGGCGAGTGCGTCGGGTCGGCGGTGCTCATCTGCCCCACCAGCAGAAACGGCTGCGCCGGGATCTCGCCCCGGGCCAGTTCGGCGGAGTACGTGGTGAGCCCGTCGAGATCGGCGCCCAGGTGCACGGTGCCGGCGCCGGCCACCGCCGGGTTGGTCCACGGCAGCGGGGCGGACAACGCCCAGTCGACCTTGAGGGTGGAGCCGTCCCAGCGGAAGTGGGCCAGGTCCTCCACCAGCCGGGGTGGCAGCAGAGCGGCACCCACCAGGTCCAGGTAGAGGGCGGGAGCGGGCACGTCGGCGAGCACCGCCCGGCGGGCCCGAAAGGTGGCCCCGCCGACGGTGCGCACCCCCATCGCCCGGCCCCGGGCGGTGAGCACCCGGTCGACCTGCGCCCGGTAGGAGATCCGGCCGCCGCGTTCGGTGAGCCGGGCGACCAGCGCGTCGGTGATCCGCTGCGCGCCGCCCACCGGCACCGGCCAGCCGACCTGCTGACCCAGCATGGCCAGCAGCCAGCCGTACACGCCGGAGCCGGCCTCCTCGGGGGACAGGTCGGTGTGCAGGGCGCAGCCGGCCAGCAGCGCGGGGCCGCCCTCGCCGGTGAACAGTTCACCGCCGAGTTTGCGTACCGGCAGGACCAGCCGGCGGGCCAGGCGCAGCGCGCCGCCGACCCGCAGTTGGCGTAGCAGACCCAGCCCGCCGCGTACCGGGGGGAAGGGGGTGGTGATGGCGTCGAGCATCGGCCCGGACACCTGCGCCCAGTCGGCGTACGCGTGCCGCCAGCGGTCCCCGTCGCCGGGGGCGAACGTCTCCAGCGAGGCGGCCGTGGTGTCCAGGTCCCGGTTGATCACGGCGGCCCGCCCGTCGGGCAGCAGGTGGGCCAGCACGTCGGGGGCGTGCGTCCAGGTCAGCCCGTAGCGGGGCAGGTCGAGGCCGGCCAGCACCGGGGAGGCGTACCCGAGGGGGTAGAAGGAGCTGTAGAGGTCACTGAGGTAGCCGGGGGCGGTGACCTCGGCGGAGCGCACCGCCCCACCGGGCGCGTCGGTCGCCTCGAGCACCAGGACGTCCCAGCCGGCGTCGGCGAGCAGGTTGGCGGCCACCAGGCCGTTGTGTCCGGCGCCGATGACGACGGCGTCCGCGCTGTCCGTGCCGGTCGCGGTCATCAGATCCGGCTACCCGGCCGGCAACCGGGCGAAACGCGTTTGCTTCGCCGGGAGCGGGGCATCCCGCCGCATGTACCGGGTGGAGCAGCTGATCGGCGGGGTGTGGGGCGCGGGCGGCGAGGGTGGTGAGCTGACGGTCCACGATCCGGCCGACGGCTCCCCCGTCGGCACCGTGCCGGTGGCGACGGCGGACGAGGTGGCCAAGGCGGTCGAGGCGGCCCGGGAGGTGGCCGCCGAGTGGGCGGCCACCGCGACGGCGCAGCGTGCGGAGCTGCTGCTCCAGGCAGCGGACGCGGTGGCGGCGGACGCGGAGGAGTTGGCCGCGGCGACCACGGCGGAGATGGGCAAGCCGCTGGGTGACGCCCGGGGCGGGGTGGCGGCCGGCGTGGGCACCCTGCGCCAGTACGCCGAACTGGGCCCGCTGCGGGGCGGCCGGACGCTGCACGGCGGCGTCGACGCGATCGACTTCATGACGCCGCAGCCTCGGGGGGTGGTCGCCGCGATCACCCCGTGGAACGACCCGGTGGCGGTCTCCTGCGGCCTGCTCGGTGCCGCCCTGGTCACCGGCAACGTGGTGCTGTTCAAGCCCAGCGAACGGACCCCGGTGACCGGTTGGCTGCTGGCCCGGCTGCTCGACGGGGTGTTCCCGGCGGGGGTGCTGTCCCTGCTGACCGGGGCGCGGAGGTGGGTGCGGCGTTGGCCGCGCAGCCGGTGGACGTGGTGGCGCACGTCGGTGCCACCGCGACCGGCCGGGCGATCGCGGCGGCCTGCGCCCGGACCGGGGCCAAGGCCCTGCTGGAGAACGGCGGCAGCGACCCGCTGGTGGTCGACGCCGGGGTGGACCCGGGCTGGGCGGCCGAACAGGCGGCCCTGGGCGCGTTCGCCAACGCCGGGCAGCTCTGCGTGGCGGTGGAGCGGATCTACGCGCACCGGGACGTCGCGGAGGACTTCGTCGACGCGCTGGTGCAGCGGGCCGGGGCGCTGGTCGTCGGGCCGGGGCGCGACCCGGCCACCGAGCTGGGCCCGCTGGTCGACCGGCGGCACCGTGACCAGGTGCACGGGCAGGTCACGGCGGCGGTGGCGCAGGGGGCGACGCTGCGCGCCGGTGGGGTGCTGCCGGACGGGCCGGGGGCGTTCTATCCGGCGACGGTGGTCACCGACTGCCGGCACGAGATGACGCTGGTCCGGGAGGAGACGTTCGGGCCGGTGGCGGCGGTGGTTTCGGTGGATTCGTTCAGCGAGGCGCTGCGGTGTGCCGCCGACTCGCCGTACGGGCTGGCGGCGACGGTGCTGACCGGGTCGATGAGCCACGCCCAGCGGGCCTGGCGGGAGCTGCCGGTGGGCACCGTGAAGGTCAACGCGGTGTTCGGGGGCGCTCCGGGTGGTGCCGCGCAGCCACGCCGGGGCAGCGGCCAGGGCTTCGGGTACGGCCCGGAACTGCTGGACGAGTTCAGCGCGGTCAAGGCGGTCCACCTGGAACCGCCGGCCGGCGGGCACTGGTGAGCCGGGCCGCCCCGAACCGGAGCGGCCCGCGTACCTCACCGGATCCGGCGGTCAGTCGCCCCGGGCCTTGCGGGTGGCCCGGTCGTTGGCCTTCTCGATGGCCTTGACCAGTTCCGGCTTGGTCATCCGACTGCGGCCCGGCACGTCGAGTTTCTTCGCCACCTGCATCAGGTGGTCCTTGGTGGCGTTGGCGTCCACTCCACCGGCGGTGGGTGCCCGGCGGGCGGGGCCACCGCCGGTGGCCTGCCGGTCGCTGGGTCCCTTGCGTCCCTTGGGTTCCCAGTGGTCGCCGACCTTCTCGAAGCTGTGCTTGACGGCGGCGAAGGCGGCGCGGTGCGCCCGTTCCCCCTCGCCGTAGGTCTGCACCGCCGAGTCGTGTGTCTTCTCCCAGGTGCGTTGCGCCTTGTCCGGGGAGCGTCGCAGCGTGCTGGGCAGTACCTCGCGCCCGGGCATCTCGTCCTCCTCCGCGTCGACTGTCTGGCTGTCTGCACGGTTCCCTGCGCCCGCACCGGCAAACACGGGCGTCGGGTTTGTCGATTTCCGCCGTCGGGTACCGCCCGGCCCAGGCGCGCACCGGACGTCGGGTCCGCGGGTCGCCGGGCGACGAGGAGCCGAGCATGGCAGCGACGACGGAGCCGACCGCGGTCGCCGAGGACGGACCGCAGCTGCGGATTCCCCGGCGGATGCGCCAGTTGAGCTGGTCCACCTGGCGGGGGGTGCTGATCCGCAGCGGGCAGGGTTTCGTGAAGGACAACTGCGCCGACTGGGCGGCGGCGTTGACCTACTACGGGGTGCTCGCCCTCTTTCCGTCCACGGTCGTGGTGGTCGCCCTGGTCGGTCTGGTCTCCGACGGCGAGCGCACCGTGGACACGGTGTTGGATCTGGCCCGCGACATCGGGGCCGGCTCGGTGGTCGGCAACGAGGGTTTCGTCTCGGTGGTCCGCACGGTGGTCGACCAGCAGAGCGGCACGAAGGTGCTGCTCAGCTTCGGGTTGGCGGGCGCGTTGTGGTCGGCGTCCGGGTTCATCGGCGCGTTCACCCGGGCCTCCAACGCGATCTACGGGGTCGAGGAGGGCCGCCCGTTCTACCGGCTGCGCCCGTTGCAGATCGCGATGGCCGCGTTGTCGCTGGTGCTGCTCGCGGTGGTGGCGCTGGGCCTGATCGTCAGCGGGCCGGTGACCGACGCGGTGGGCGACCTGGTGGGGGCGGGTGGACTGGCCCGCACGGTGTGGAGCGTCGCGAAGTGGCCGGTGCTGGCCATGGTGATGATGACACTTTTGTCGCTGATGTTCTGGATAGCACCGAACGTCCGGCAGCCCCGGTTCCGCTGGCTCACCCCGGGCGGGGCGGTGGCCCTGCTGTCCTGGATCGTCGTCTCCTTCGGTTTCGGCCTCTACGTGGCCAACTTCGGCTCGTACGACGTCACCTACGGCAGCCTGGGCGCGGTCATCGCCTTCCTGGTGTGGCTGTACCTGTCGAACTCGGCGCTGATGTTCGGGGTGCAGATCAACGCCGAGTTGCAGCGGGGACGCCGGTTGCAGGCGGGCCGGGACGCCGCGGCTGAGCCGGCGTTGCCGCCGAAGGCCACCGCCGGTTCGTGACCGGTCGGGTACCCGTGTCCGGCCCGGCGTTTCCCCGCACCGACTGCGGGTAGCACACCAGACATGGAACGTGGCAGCAGCAAGCACGCACCGAGGGTCGACGACCAGATGAGTCAGGAGGTCAGCGGCCTCGTCCAGGGGCCGGGCACCGCGGGCTCGCGGGTCGAGGAGTTCCGCGAGGCGGAGCCGGCCGGCGAGGACCAGCCGGGCGCCACCACGGCCCCGGCGGGCGACCTGCGGACCGGCACCCCCCAGGGGATGACCTCGGAGGACGTGGAGGCGCGCAGCCGGTTGGGCCGGTTCATCACGATGGCGGCCCTGCCGGGGGACCGCCTGGCCCTGATCGCCAACGCGCGGGAGAACCAGGCGCCCGACGACCTCGTGGCCGCCCTGGAGCGGCTGCCGGAGGGCACCCGTTACCAGACGATTTCCGAGGTGTGGGCCGCCCTCGGGCACCGAAACGAGACGACGCGCTGGTGACTGGATCGGCCCACGATCCGGACGACCACCAGCGGGCAGAGGAGGACTTCCAATGAGCGGCGTTATCGAACATGTGGACGTGTCCGTACCGGTACGGACCGCCTACGACCAGTGGACCCAGTTCGAGGAGTTCCCCCACTTCATGGAGGGGGTGCAGGAGGTCCGGCAGCTGTCGGACACGATGACCCACTGGACGGTGGAGATCGCCGGGGTCAAGCGCGAGTTCGACGCCGAGATCACCGAGCAGCTGCCCGACGAGCGGGTGGCCTGGAAGTCGACAGGCGGCACCCAGCAGGCCGGCGTGGTGACGTTCCACCGCCTCGACGAGGACAACACCCGGGTGACCCTGCAGATGGACTTCGAGCCGCACGGCGTGGTCGAGCAGGCCGGCGACAAGCTCGGCGTGGTGGACCGGCGCACCAAGGGTGACCTGGAGCGGTTCAAGCAGTTCATCGAGCGTCGCGGTCAGGAGACCGGCGCGTGGCGCGGGTCGGTCGACCGCCCGCAGCCCTGATCCACCCCCCGCACGTACGTCAGGCGCTCCACCGACGGCCGCCGGCTCCCCGGCGGCCGTCCGCGGTGCCGGGGTGTTGCGGTCCGCCCCCGGGTTGGCCGTTTGCGATCATCTGGTCGGGGTACCGCGAAGGGATGACGGACAACGACGGCAGGGTCTGGCGGGACGAGGAGAAGACACCGCTGGAGGAGTTGGACCGGGCGATCGCGCGGTCCACCATCGACGGGCAGGCCGACGATCCGACCGGCAACGACGCGGGTGAGGAGGCGGCCTTCGGGCACGGCCCCGAACCGGTGGACCGGGGTGCCGGCCCGGCCGCCGAGCGTCGGGAGATGACCGACACCGAGCGTGCCTACCGCCCCTCCACGACGGGACGTACCGGCCCGGACACCATGTGACCCAACGGCCCGCTCAGTCGGCCGGTGCGGCGGTGCGGCGGGCGGCTGCCGCATGCGCCACCAGCAGGGCCACCGCCAGCACCGTCAGCACCGGGCCGAGCAACCGCACCGACGTGTCACCGAGCAGCACCCCGAGCCCGGCCGGGATGAGGGCGGCCCCGATCCCGGCTGCGCCGATCTGCACGCCGATCACCCGGTCCGTGTGCTGCCGGCCGACCCGCTCCGCCGTGCTCAGGGTGAGCAGCGGGAACACCGGCGCGGCGGCGAAGCCGAGCACGACCAGGCCGGCCACCGTCACCCAGCCCGGGGCCGGCAGCGCGATCAGCACCGCCCCGACGGCCATCCCCAGCAGGCTGCCCCGCAGCACCCGGGCGGTGCCGAGCCGTTCGGCGACCAGCCCCTGCACCACCCGGCCGACGAACAGGCTCCCCCAGTAGGCGGAGACGCTCAGCCCGGCGACCGCGGCGGACAGCCCTCGCCCCTCGGTGAGCAGCAGGAACGCGTAGAGCCCGGCGGACACCTCGATGGCCACGTAGATGGCGAAGGCGAGCGCGCCGAACCAGACGGCGGGCAGCCGCAGGGTCTCGGCGATCCGCACCACGGCCGGCTCCGCCGCCCCGCCCGGCGTCGCCACCCCGCCCGGCACAACGTCGTCGACCGGACCACGCTGCGGGGGCCCGACCGGCGTGGCGGCGACGGCGTCGACCGGTGCACTGGCGGCGGTCTCCCCGGCCGGCCCGGCGCGCTTCGGCGACCCCGGGCCGCCCGCCCGGTCCCGCCACGCGCCGACGGTGAGCGCGAACGCGGTGGCCAGCGCGAGCTGGGCGGCGGCGGTGACCGCGTACCCCCAGCGCCAGCCCGCGCCGGTGCTCAGCATGGCGGTCATCACCAGGGGGCCGATCGCCACGCCGAGGCCGAAGAAGGCGTGCATCCAGTTCATGTGCCGGGGGCCGAACGCCCCGGCCGCGTACGCGTTGAGGCCGGAGTCGATGGCTCCGGAGCCGAGGCCGAGCACCAGCGCACAGCAGATCAGCACGGTCAGCCCGGGTGCGCTGGCGTACCCGGTCAGCGCCAGGCTGGCCAGCAGGGTGCTGCCGGCGAGCAGCCGGCCCACGCCGAGCCGGGCGAGGGTGAACCCGGCCAGGACGCTGGAGGTGAGGTAGCCGATCGTGCCGGCGGTGAGCACCAGGCCGACCGCTGCGGTGGGTACGCCGAACTCGGTGCTGATCGAGGGCCAGCCGACGCCGAGCAGGCCGTCGGGCAGGCCGAGGCTGACGAAGGCGAGGTAGGCGAGCAGGAGCAGGGAGGTACGGGGCGGGGCGACGGGCACGGAGGCTCATCCTGCCGCATCATCGAGAACGGGTCGACGTGATTGTCGCCTCCCCCGAACCGGTGGTTTGGAACGCCCGGACGGGCAGGAAAGCGGACAGGTAGTCCAGAATCCACCGTTCGGCTGACGGTAATCCGCAGGGGGCGCGCAAGACTTTCGGGATGCAACAGGGCTCCGGTTTCCTCACCCCTCGTCAGCGTCGCCTGGCCTGGCTCGGCTTCCTGCTCGCCGCGCTCCAGGCTCCGGTCTCCGCCAAATTCTCCTCCGACGACTCGTGGCTGTTCAGCCTCTGCGTCGCGCTGATGGTGGCCACCGTGATCATCGCCGACGACGCCGGCCGTCGTCGCCCGGCCGACGCCACCCCCGCGGAATGACACCCGCCCGGCCGCACCGCTGATCAGGGAGTCGGGCCGGGGAACTCCCGCTGCGGGCAGCTGAGCGGACGGGCCGGGTCGACCCGGTGCAGGGCGTACCCGGTCCCCTGGGTCGGGACGTGCGTGCTGGGTGCCCGGTCGCCGAGCTGGACCAGGGCGTGCCAGCCGGTGCGCTGGGCGGTATAGAGCGTGCAGCCGTCGAGGACCTGGGTGTGCTGCCGGGCGGCCACGGTGGCCCGGCCCTGGGCGAAGGTCGCCGGGTCGGCCGGGTCGCTCTCCGCCAGCAGCAGCGACGACGCGGCGGTCGTGGTGTTCGCCCAGAACGACTCCCCCGCCGTCAGGTAGAGGTCGGCGACGGTGATCACGTCGTGGTCGACCAGGCTGGAGAAGGTCAGGTCGGGGTCGGCCGCTCCGGTGGTGCCGGAGTGGGTCACCGGCGGCAGGGTGATCGTGGTGGTGTCCGTGCGCTGCTGCACCCAGTACGGACCGGCCGTGTACGCGCTCACGGCGGCCGTGTACGCGCCGAACGGCCGGTGCCCGGCCGTGGAGTCGACCACCACGAAGTCGGTGCGCCCGACGCCGTACCAGCTGGTGGCCAGGGTGGTGCCGGCGGCGTCGCGCAGGGTCAGGTCCCAGTCGGCGGTCGCGCCGGGCTGGACGGCGACCACCGACCAGCGCCGCTGGTAGGTGCGGTAGACGTAGTCCTGCGCGGTGCGGGCGACCAGCACGTCGCCGTCGCCGAGTCCGGTGCCGGCGACCGCCGCGCCGGGGTACGGCAGCGGTGCGACGAGGGTCACCGCGAGGAGGGCGGCGAGGTGCGCGCCGCACCACCGGCGGCCGGTTCGGGACATTGCCATCGGTGGGATTCCTTCCAGGCGGGATCTGGACTGTAGCGACGTCGGGGCGCCACGGGGCGCTACCGCGCTGTCGGATATCGGCCCCACCGCGCCGGCCGTCCCTGTGCGACCTTGTCCCCAGCCGCACCCGGCACCACGACCAGCCACGTCGGCTGCCGCCCCGGGCAGCGACCGACGCAGGTCGACTGCCGCTCCCGGGCAACCGGACCACCGTGCGCCCACCGGCGGCACCCGGACCACCGCCGACCCGACCGCTGAGGAGCACCGACCGTGACGAGACGACCGACGGTGTGGACCTGGTTGCTGAGCCTGCTGGCAGCCGTGCTGCTCGCCCCGACGCCCGCCCCGGCCGCCCCGGCCGGCGCTGAACGGGACGCCCGCGACCGGGCCACCACCCGCAGCGCCGCGCAGCAGGCGTCGTGGTCCACCGGCCCGGTCGCCGCCGGCGCCACCCAGGGCTGGGTGTGGAACAACGCCAACCCGCTCAACGCCGCCTACCAGGTGGGCTTCTCCCCGACCGGGGCGAACTCCACGACCCCGTGCGAGTTCGAGGTGACCCGCAGCTGGTACTCCCGGCAGCCCAGCGGCGAGCGGCGCTTCCACTTCGTGATCCGCAACAGCGGTACGACCAGCTGTGGGGCCACCGTCCTGCTGTCCTGGCTGACCCCGACCCACGACTGGTCGACCGGGGCGTTGGCCCCCGGGGCGAGCGGCAACTACGGCTGGGTGGAGCAGATCGCGCCGACGGTGTCGTACCTGCTGGGGCTGACGCCGACCGGGGCGACCGCGACGGCCGCCTGCCAGCTGGAGATCACCCGCACCTGGTACCGGCAGGAGCCCGACGGGGTCCGGAAGTTCTACTTCGTGCTGCGCAACATCGGCACGATCACCTGCTCCGGGCAGTTCCAGCTCGCCCAGACCAGCCCGGCGGCCTCCTGGTCGACCGGCACCCTGGCCGTCGGCGCCTCGGCCAGCTGGACCTGGACCAACGCCAACCCGCTGAGCGCGGTCTACCTGCCCGGGGCGTCCCCGACGGGTGCCGGCGGCGGCACCGCCTGCCAGTTGGAGGTGACCCGGAGCCGGTATGCGCAGCGGATCAACCCGGACGGCACCAGCCAACGGCAGTACCTCCTGACCGTCGGCAACGTCGGGCAACTGCCCTGCGCCGGCACCGTCCTGCTCGGCTCGCTGACCCCCTGAGGCGCGGCCCCGGGCCAGCCTGGGACGGGCCCGGGGCCAGCCCTGGGACACGCCCCGGGCCAGCCCTGGGACGGGCCGGGGGACCCGGATCGGGTGTCCGGGTCGTCCCGTTGCCGCCCGTCCCGGCCGCGCAGGTGGCCGGTGAGCGCGGTGTTCCCTCTGCCCGCCGGGGACCGGGTCGGTCCGCGTGGCGGAGGCCGGCCGGCCGCAAGGGTGCGCCGGGACCGGCCGGGCGGCCGACCCCGCCCCGGTCAGCCGGTGGCTAACCTCGGTCCTCATGCGAGTGCCGTACCCCCAGGGAGCGACCGGGACCGCCGTGCGCGCGGCACGCTCCCGGCTGGCCCTGCTCACCGCCTCGGTCGGTGCTCCCGGCCTCGCCGCCGCGCGGGCCCGGCCGGGCCTGCTGGCGCTGGTCGACCAGCACGCCGCAGCCGTCCGGGACAGCCTCGACGGTGACCGCCGGCCGCTCACCCCGGCGGCCCTGGCCGGCTATGCCGAGGGGATCCGGGACACCGCCGGCGCGCACGGCCTGCTGCCCGTCGGCGCGGCCGACTTCGCCGCGCCGGACTGGGTGCTGACCCGGCTGCTCGCGGTCTGCGCCCTGGCCCGCACCCTCGACCCCGGCACCTCGACCCGGCCTGACCGACCGCGGCGGGGACGGCCCGGCGCAGCGCGAACGGGAGGGCGTCCGCGTCGCGCGGACACCCTCCCGGTGGTACGTGCCGACTCAGCTGCCCGGACGACCGAACTGCTGGGTCTCGTCGCCGGACTGACCCGACTGGTAGGTGCCCCGGCCACCGGCCATCGTCCGGGCCTCGTCGACGCGCGGCATGGTCTGCGTCCGCTCGCCGCCCCGGTCGGCCATCTGCCGGCTCATGTCGCCCTGCCCGGCCGCGCGGGCCCGCCGGTGCTCCTGGACCGCCCGCGACTCCTCGGCCGCCCGGTCCAGCCAGCCGTCCCAGCGGGACTGCATCGGCTTCACCAGACCACCGCCGACGCCGACGATCAGGATGCCGGCCACGGTGGCGAGCACCGCGATCAGGACCGGCGTGGTGACCGTGGTGGCGATACCGACCTGGTTCAGCGCGGCGATGACGCCCAGCGCCAGGATGAAGACCGCCACCAGGTCGGCGAGCACCTTGCCGTACGACAGGCCGCCGAGCGCACCGGAGACCAGGTCCCGGACGGCGTTGGCGATAGCGGCGGCCACCACCACGATGACGATCGCGATGAACGCCCGTGGCAGCCAGGCCACCACCCCCCGGATGAGGTCGCTGATCGCGTTGGGCCCCCACACCCCGAAGGCGAACTGCAGGGTGAACAGCAGCACCGCGTAGTACGCCAGTCGGGCCAGGATGTCACTGGCGTCGTACTTGGTGCGTTCCAGCGCCCGTCTGATCCCGCCCCGTTCGACCGCCCGGTCGAAGCCCACCCGTTCCAGCGCCGCGTCCACGATCTTGAGTACCGCGCGGGCGATGAGCCAGCCCACCACGAGGATGACGATGAACGCGATGGCCCTCGGCACAAAGAGCAGCACCGACCGCCACATGTCGGTCAAGGCGCTACCGATGTCGACCTGCCTGACCGCAAGGGTTTCCGGCATGATGTCCCTCCTGTCCAATGGACTGCGCCGCCCGGTTACCCGTCCGTCGCACCAGCACGCCGCAGAATCCGTACGGATTTTTCCGACATGTTTTTAGAAAAGCCCCTGACCTGCACGAACATCTCCGGCAGCGGCGTCGGGCAGGCGGCACGGGGCACGATCGGTTCGCCCCGGGACGCCGCCGGATAGGCTGCGGACATGCCAGGCACGGTCGGGCGGGTCCCGACGTCACCAGCCCCCGTACCGGGACCGGACGGGGTCTCACCGGCGGTGGCTGCCGTGCGGGCCCACCCGTGGGCCGACACCCCGCTGGGCCCGCAACAGGGCTGGGACGTGACGGTCCGCGTGCTGGTCGACGTGATCCTGTCCTCCCCCGTACCGATGGCGCTGCACTACGGCGACGACTTCGTGCTGCTCTACAACCAGGCGTACGCCGAGGTGATCGGCGACCGGCACCCCGGCGCGCTGGGCCGGCCGGCCCCCGAGGTGTACGCCGACCTGTGGCACGCCCCCGACGTCGGTGAGGTGATCGAGCGGGCCTACCGGCACGGGGAGTCGTTCCTGCAGAAGGAGTCGGTGCTCCCGGTCCACCAGCACGCCACCGGCGAACACGCGGTCTTCACCCGGGGGCACTCCCCGGTGCGCGACAGCACCGGACGGATCGTCGGCGTGCTCACCGTCGCCGCCCAGACCAGCCAGCTCACCCAGCAGTTGCAGAGCCTGTCCGACTTCGCCGCGGCACTGTCGGGCACCCTCACCCTGGACGACGTGGCCCGGGTGACGTTGCGCTACGCGCTGCACTCCTTCGACGCCGACCAGGTCTCCTTCGCGGTCGACGACGGCCCGGCCTGGCGGCTGGTCCGCCGGATCCGGGGCGAACTGCTCGACGAGGCCGACGAGCGGCTGCCCCCGCTGTGGCGGCCGGTCCCGGCCGACACCACCGCGCCGGTGGTGGTCGGTGCACACAGCGGGGTGCCCTTCTTCGCCGGGGACGGCCAGCCGCTGCGGGACACCGCCGTCGACCGGCACGACCAGAAGATTCGCTCGCTGGCCGCACTGCCGCTGCGCTCGTCGGTGATCCGGGGCGGGATCGCCGTGGGCTACCAGACCCCGCACGGCTGGTCGGCGGCGGAACGGGCACTGCTGGCCGCCTCGGCCGAGCTGGTCGGCCAGGCGGCGGAGCGGGCCCGCCGGTTCGAGACCCAGCACGGCACGGCGCAACTGCTGCAACGCAGCATGCTCCCGGAGCAGTTACCGGCCCTGCCCCGGCTGCGCATCGCCGCCCGCTACGACCCGGGTGTCGACGGCAACGCCGCCGGTGGTGACTTCTACGACGCGTTCCTGCTGCCCTCCGGCGACCTGGGTGTGGTGCTCGGCGACGTCGCCGGGCACGACGTGCAAGCGGCGGCCCGGATGGGGCAGGTCCGGGCGGCGCTGCGGGCGCTGGCGCTGACCGACCCGCGACCGGACGCTGTCCTGGCCGGGCTGGACCGGCTGGTGGCGAGCCTGGGCACCGAGACGGGCACCCACGAACTCTTCGTCACCGTGGTCTTCGGGGTGGTCGACGCCGACCGGAGTGAGATCACCCTGGCCAGCGCCGGGCACCCCCCGCCGCTGATCCGGCGCGGCGGGCCGGACGGCGTCGCCACCGCCACCTTCGTCGAACTGCCGACCGGCGCACCCCTCGGGTTGGGCTGCCGACCCCCGACCGCCACCGTGCCGCTCGCCCCCGGCGACACCCTGCTGCTCTACAGCGACGGGGTGGTCGAGCGGCGACGGCAGAGCCTCACCGCCGGCCTGGCCGGGTTGGCGGCGGCGGTGGCCGGGGCGGCCAGCGGTGACCCCCGGGCGCTCTGCGCCGTCGCCACCGGCGCGGTCCCCGGCGCCACCGAGGACGACGTGGCGGTGCTCGCGGTGGAGCACGCGCTCAAGCCGAGCCGCTCCGCCGGGATGGAGATGCCCGCCGAGCCGACCGCACCCAGCCGGGTACGCCACTGGATGACGGCACAACTGGGCGAGTGGCAGGTGCCCGACGCGGTGATCGGCGCGGCGGTGCTGTGCACCAGCGAGCTGACCACCAACGCGTTGCTGCACGCCGGCACCGCCGCCCGGGTGGAGATCGACCTCAGCCCCGAGCGCCTGCTGGTGTCGGTGGCCGACTCGGGCACCCGAGGCACGGTGACCCGGGCCCAGACCGACACGCTGAGCAGCCGGGGCCGGGGCCTCGGGTTGATCGAACAGCTCTCCGACGCCTGGGGCACCGACCCGACGGTGCGGGGCTCGACCGTCTGGTTCGAGATCCTCCTTCCCCCGACCTGACCGGAGTCCCGCTGGGGGCCACGCTTCAAGGTCACGCTCGAACCATGTTGTAGTGGCCTCGCTACGGTCGTAGACCACTACAACCTGGAAGTAGCGCGATCTTGCCTACCTGGGTACGGGTCCGGAGACAAGCCGGACACCCAGGCTTAGCCCGGCCATCGACGGGGCACAGTCCCACCCCCGCCCACATCCGTGGCCGGGGGTGAGAGGTGGTCGGGGTGGAACTGGTCGATGTCGAGTTCGCGCTGGTGGGCGCGGGAGCCCTGCTGGCCGGGGTGCTCCCCCGACTGCTGGAGCGCCGCCCGCTGTCCATGCCGATAGCGTTCCTCGGCCTCGGGATGCTGGTTTTCGCGCTGCCCATCGGCCTGCCCTCCCCGGACCCGCTGCGCTACCCGCAGGTCGCCACCCACCTGACCGAGATCGGCGTGATCGTGGCGCTGATGGGCGCCGGGTTGAAGATCGACCGACCGTTGAGCTGGAAACGCTGGTCGTCGACCTGGCGGTTGCTGGCGATCGCGATGCCGATCTGCATCGCGGCGGTGGCGCTGCTCGGCTGGTGGTGGGCGGGTCTGGTGCCGGCCGCCGCGCTGCTGCTCGGTGCGGCCCTGGCCCCGACCGACCCGGTGCTCGCCTCGGACGTCCAGGTCGGCGAACCCACCGACGCCGAGGACTCCGAGGACGAGGTGCGCTTCGCGCTGACCTCCGAGGCGGGCCTCAACGACGGCCTGGCGTTCCCGTTCGTCTACGCGGCCATCGCGATCGCCAGCGTCGGGCTGGCCCCGTCGGGCTGGTTCGCCGAGTGGTTCGCCGTCGACGTGCTCTACAAGCTGGCCGTCGGCGTCGGTGGTGGCCTGCTGATCGGCTGGCTGCTCGGCAAGCTCTTCTTCCGCGCCCCGAGCGAGTTGCGGCTGGCCCGGCACGCCGAGGGGTTCCTCGCGCTGGCCGCCACCTTCCTGGCGTACGGGCTGGTGGAGGTGGTCGGCGGGTACGGGTTCCTGGCCGTCTTCGTCGCCGCGCGGGCGATCCGGGCCGCCGAGCGGACCCACGAGTTCCACGCCGTGCTGCACGACTTCGCCGAGCAGACCGAGCGGCTGTTGACCGTCCTGCTGCTGCTGCTCTTCGGTGGCGCGGTGATCACCGGTCTGCTCGCCCCGCTCACCTGGCAGGCGGCGACGGTCGGGCTGGCCCTGGTGTTCGTCATCCGGCCGCTGGTGGGGTGGCTGTCGCTGCGCGGCGCACCGGGTCGGCCGGCCGAGCACTGGGTGATCTCGTCGTTCGGCATCCGGGGCGTCGGCTCGTTCTACTACCTGGCGTACGCCACCACCAAGGCGGACTTCGCCCAGGCGGACCTGATCTGGGCGACGGTCGGCCTGGTGGTGGTCGTGTCGGTGGTGGTGCACGGGATGGCCGCGACCCCGGTCATGCAGTTGCTGGACCGGGCCGGTGAACGCACCGGCGACCCGTCGGAGCAGGGTCGACGCGACGAGCCGGCCCTGGACGGCGCGCGGGGTTGACCGGTGGCCGGTCAGGTCAGTCGGCGGGCCAACTCCCGGCCCAGGTCCCGGCCGGAGCGCCAGGCGCTCTGCACCCGGGGCTTGCCGAAAGCGTCCCCGGCCAGCCCGACCAGGTCGTCGTCCAGGAAGAACGTCCCGTCGGGGTCCGGCTCGACCGGCCGGGCGTACGTCCAGCGGTGCACGTGGACCAGTTCGGCCGGGTCCGGCAGGCCGAGCAGGTCGCGGACGGCCTCCTCGATCGCCGGGCCGGCCGCCCCGGGCTGGGCCAGGCGCCCGGCGGCGAACTCCGGCGTGGTGTGGGCGACCAGCACCGGGGCGGCGTCGCCGCGCCGGTCGCCGTCGTCGCAGACCAGGGCGAGCACCGGGTGCCCGTTGACGAACGCGCCCCGGAAGTCGGCCCACCGCCGGCCGGGGAAGCGCAGCACCGCCGCGAGCACCGGCGACCACCCCTGCCGTACGGCGGCCCCGGTGGCCCCGGTCAGCGCCGGGTCGAGCAGCAGGGCGGCCTGCGGACCCGGGGTGCACAGCGCCACGGCGGCGGCGGACTCCCCGTCCACCACCGGGCCCGGTGCGACGCCCGACACGAACCGGTCCACGGTCACCGGCAACTCCCGGGCCAGCTCCTCGACCAGGGAACGCAGGCCGCGCGGGGCGGCCCAGCGGACCGGTCCGGGCACCTCCCGCCGGCCGTCCGGGCCGTACGCGACGAAGGTGTCGGTCCACTCCCGCACCAGCCCGGCGGCCTGCCAGCGCCCGACCACCTCGACGAAGTCCGGGTCGTCGGCGGTCAGGTACGCCGCACCCAGGTCGGCGGGGCGGCCGTCGAAGCGTCGGCTGGCCATCCGGCCCCCGGCCACCCGACCGCGTTCCCGGATCTGCACCGGCACACCCGCCCGCACCAGTTCTGCGGCGCACGCCACCCCGGAGATGCCGGCACCCACCACGATCACATCCGCGTCCACCCGGTGATCGTATGCGCCGCGACCGGCATGACCGGGCGACCGGCGGGGTATTGGCACGGCTGTTCGAGGAGAGGTGAACCTGATGACCGACCGCAACGACCAGCAGCCCGACCCGCGTGGGGCGATCAAGGATCCGCAGGAGTGGGTGACCGGCGACGAACCGCCGACCGCCGCCCAGGAGTCGTACCTGCACACCCTGGCCCGGGAGGCCGGCGAGGAGGTGCCGGACGACCTGACGAAGGCGGAGGCGTCCCAGCGGATCGACGAGTTGCAGGAGGAGACCGGCCGGGGCCGGTGACCTCAACGGGGTGGCAGGCGGTGCAGCACGACCCGGTCGAGTTGCCCCGCCACCACCTCGGCGGTCAGGTACGTGGCGTACGGCTGGGACCGCCGGTCGGTGGGCGAGCCGGGGTTGAGCAACCGCAGGCCGCCCGGTGCGACGCTGTCCCACGGGATGTGCGAGTGGCCGAAGACGAGCAGGTCCCGATCGGGGAACCGGGCCGCGCATCGCTGTTCCCGGCCGGTCTTCGGCCCGGTCTCGTGCACCACGGCCACCCGCAGGCCCGCCAGCTCCACCTCGGCCACCTCGGGCAGCCGGGCCCGCAGGTCGGGGCCGTCGTTGTTGCCGTACACGCCGACCAGCCGACGGGCCCGGCCGACCAGCCGGTCGAGCAGTCCCACCTCGACCCAGTCCCCGGCGTGCAGCACCACGTCGGCGGCGTCCACCGCCGCCCAGACCTCGTCGGGCAGGTCCCGGGCGCGGCGGGGCAGGTGGGTGTCGGCGATCATGAGCAGCCGCATCAGGCGGACCTTCCGGGCGGGGCCGGGCGCGGCCGGCCGGCTCAGGCGCCCTGGCCCTGATTCTGCATCAGGCCGCCGTCCATGAAGTACGTCGACCCGGTCACGTAGTCGGCGTCGTCGCTGGCGAGGAAGACGGCCAGCCGGGCGATCTCGACCGGCTCGGCGGCCCGCTTCCACGGGATGCTCTGCACCTGCTCCGCCAGGTACTTCGGGTCGTCGATGGCCTCCTGGTTGAACGGGGTGAGCACCATCCCGGGTCCGATGTTGTTGACGTTCATCCGCATCGGGGCGACCTCCAGGGCGAGGCTCTTGGCCAGTTCGAGCATGCCGCCCTTGCTGGCGTCGTAGTCCGCCCCGCCGGCCCGGGCGACCTCCTGGTGGATCGAGGTGATGTTGATGATCTTCCCGCCGCCGCCCTGGTCGCGGCGGTGCCGGACGAACCGCCGGCAGCAGAAGAACATCCCGTACAGGTTGGTACGGATGCACCGGTCCCAGGTTTCGGTGTCCAGGTCGGCCACGCCGATGCCGGAGGCGTCCACCCCGGCGTCGTTCATCAGCACGTCCACCGTGCCGAACGCCGTCAGCGCCTCGTCGAACATCGCCTCGACCTGGTGCTCGACGCTGATGTCGCCCTGCACGACCACCGCCCGCCGGCCGGCCTTCTCGATCTCGGCCCGGGTGTGGTCCGCGCCGGCGTGGTCGTGCAGGTAGTGCACCACCACGTCGGCGCCCTCCCGACCGAACTCGATCGCGGTGGCCTGCCCGATGCCCGAGTCCGAGCCGGTGATCAGGGCGGTGCGGCCGGTCAGTCGTCCACTCATCAGCGTGTTCCCTTCGTCGGTCCCGTACCGGTCGGCACGGCTCAGGTCGACGTCGGCACGATGTCGGTGCCGGTCGTCACGAAATGCGGTCGCTCCGTGGCGAGGTCGCGTCGTCGTTCGGCGACGTCGGTGAGCAAGCCGGCCGCGTTGATCAGGCCGATGTGCGAGAAGGCCTGCGGGAAGTTGCCCACCTGCTCGCCGGTGGCCTGGTCGATCTGCTCGGCGTAGAGGCCGAGGTCGTTGACCCGGCCGGCGAGTTGCTCGAACAGCCGGGTGGCCCGCTCCTGCTCGCCGGCCAGGGCCAGGCAACCGGCCAGCCAGAACGAGCAGATGACGAAACCGGCCGGGTCGCCGTCCCAGCGGCGCAGCAGCCCGTTGCGCGACAGCCGCCGCTCCACCACGTCGATGGTGGAGCGCATCCTCGGGTCGGCGGCGGGCAGGAACCCGACAAGCGGCATGAGCAGCACCGAGGCGTCCAACCGGTCGGAGTCGAAGGCCCCGGTGTACGCGCCGAGCCGGTCGTTCCATCCCCGCCGCAGCACCGCCGCGCGGACCTCGTCGCGGGCCCGCGCCCACCGCCCGATGTCGGCCGGATCGCCGAGGCGAGGACCGAAGCGCACCGCCCGGTCCAACGCCGTCCAGCACTGGACCTTCGACGACACGTAGTGCCGTTCGGCGTCGCGGGACTCCCACATGCCGGAGTCCGGCAGGTGCCAGGCCCGGACCGCCTGGTCGGCCAGGGCCCGCAGCAGGTGCCGTACGTCGGGTGACATCGGGTCCAGGTAGTGCCGCATCAGCCAGGCGGCGTCGAGGATCTCGCCGAGCACGTCGTTCTGCCGCTGGGTCCAGGCGTCGTTGCCGACCAGCACCGGCCGGCTGTCGGCGTAGCCGCGCAGGTGGTCCAGGGAGTGTTCGGTGAGGTCCCGCTCGCCCTCCACGCCGTACATGATCGGCACCCGGCCGTCGTCGATGCGGCCCATCGCCCGCGCCACCCAGGAGAACTGCCGGTCGGCCTCGTCGGGGCAGGCCGACCGCCACAGCGCCTGGAGGGTGAGGCTGAAGTCGCGGACCCAGACGTAGCGGTAGTCGTAGTTGCGGTCGCCACCCAGCTGTTCGGGCAGCGAGGTGGTGGCCGCCGCGACGATCGCGCCACTGGGCTGGTAGGTCATGCCCTGCACCACCATCGCGCTGAGGCGTACCTGGTCGCGGTAGAGACCCTGGTAGTCGTGCAGGTCGGCCCAGGAGCGCCAGCCGGCCACCGCGTCGGCCACCACCCGGTCGGCGGCGGGCAGGGCCGGCTCGCCGCCGCCGTAGGTCGGGGCGTACCCGAGGGTGAACCGCAGGGTGTCCCCGGCCCGGACGGTCGCCCGGCCGACGGCGTCGCCACGGCGGCAGGCCAACGGCACGTCGGAGCGCAGGCTGAGCCGGCACGCGCCGGCACGCGCGTCGATCACCCCGGCGGCGTGGGTCAGGTACGCGGTGACCCGGCCGTACTCGAACCGGGGAGCGAACTCGACGCGTACCGGCACCTCGCCGGAGATCCCCTCGACCAGCCGGGCGAGCACCCGGGGCGAGCGCAGGCCGATGTCGTGCCCGCGTGCGTCCGGTTCCAGCGCCAACGCGTCGGTGACGGCCACCGACCCGGCCCCGGTGTGGAAGACGGTACGCAGCACCAGCGAGTCGTCCAGATAGGAGCGGGTCACCCGCACGTCGTCGCCCTCCGGGGCGATCGACCAGTGCCCGGCCCGGTCGTCGAGGAGCCGCCCGAACACCGACGGGCTGTCGAACCGGGCAGGGCACCACCAGTTGACCGAGCCGTGCCGGTCCACCAGCGCGGCGCTGCGACCGTCGGCAAGGAACCCGTGCTCGCTGATCCGTCCGCTGTCCACGGGCCGGGTTACCCGGGCACCCCGGAGCGCATTCCTCGACCACACCGTCTTCTGTCTGTCCGCCCGTGACCGTCACCCCGGCCGCCCGGCGCGGATTGCCGGAGCTGCCGGCGTTACCTCGGCGGGCCGGCGGGAACGCCGGTCGTTGACGAAGGAGGATGCCATGACCAGAGCAGCGAACCCGACCGCCACTTGGCGACCCGGGATGCCGGGCGGCGACAACCTCCCGTCCGGTCCGGCCGGCCGGCCGGCGACGCCCCCGGGGGACGGGCACGGCCCGCAGGCCGGAGCGCCGGCGGTGACGATCGGCGCGTACCCGGACTATCCGTCCGCGCAACGGGTGGTGGACTACCTGGCGGACAACCGGTTCCCGGTGGAGCACAGCGCGATCGTAGGGACCAACCTCACCCTGGTGGAGACGGTCCTCGGCCGGCTCACCACGGGACGCGCCGCCCTGCTGGGTGCCGGCACCGGCGCGTGGTTCGGGCTGTTCATCGGCCTGTTGTTCGGCATCTTCACGGTCGGCAACTGGCTCGCGGTGATCCTGGTCGGGCTGGTGATCGGCGCGATCTGGGGTGCCGTGTTCGGCGCGGTGGCGCACGCCATGTCCGGCGGCCAGCGTGACTTCACCTCGGCCAGTTCGTTGCGGGCCGGCCAGTACGCGGTGACCGTGGACGCCGGCTTGGCCGACCAGGCGCGGCAGATGCTCGGCCGGATGCACCTGACCCCGACCGGGGCCACCGCCCGCTGACCCGTCCGACCCAGCCGCCGCCCCGACGCGCCCAGCGCCGGGGCGGCGGTCGCGTCGTCGGCCCCTGACCGGGGCGGGCGGCCCGACCACGACAGGCCCGGGGAGCACCCGCCGCTCCGGTCGACGGCGACGGCCACGGCCACGGCCACGGCCACGGCCACGGCCACGGCCACGGCCACGGCGACGGCGAACCGGAGGTGACGATCAGGACGAAAAGGCCCCGGCCGATCGGGGCCTTGAATGTTGTCTGACTAGCGGGACGTCCTCGCGAAGTCCACGAACCCCCGCCACGCGCCCGGCGCGAACGCCAGCGTCCCGCCGTCACGGTCCTTCGTGTCCCGCACCAGGACGACGCCGGGCAGGTTGTCGGCGACCTCGACGCACGCGCCGCCGTTGTCCCCGCTCTTCGTGCTCTTGCGCCACCGCGCGCCGGTCAGGTCCATGCTGCCACCGCTTTCCTGATGAGGTCGAGAGACTGCGACCGGGGTAGGGCCTCGCCGACTATGCGAGCCCACCTACGTTCAAGGCTAGCGATCTCTGCCGCGTCGTCGGTGACGTGTGCGCTGGCCGGACCGTCCTGGTGCGCCATCCGCGCACCGTCCGGCAGCTCGGCCAGGATGAACGGACCGCCCATGCCCAGGTAGATGGGCGTGTCGAGCGGTACGACGTGCACCTGCACGCACGGCAGTTCGGCGCAGGCCGCGAGGTGTTCGCACTGCTCGCGCATCAGCTTGCCGTCGCGGCCTGCGCGCCGCCGGAGGACCGCTTCATCGATCACCGCGACGACGAGCGGAGGCTGCGGCCGGTGGAGGATCGCCTGCCGCTGCATCCGTGCCGTCACCAGTTCGTCGACCTCTTCGGGGGTGGGTGTAGCCAGCGCCAGCGTCGCCCGCGCGTACGCCTCCGTTTGCAGGAGCCCCGGCACCCACGCGAGTTCGAACCATCGCAGCTCGACCGCTTCGCGCTCGATGTCCGCCCATCGTCGGAACCAGACCGGCTCGTGGCGCTTCAGCGCGTCCGGCCAGAGGTCCAGGACGTCGCGGCCCAGGACCGCCGCGACCTTGGCGCGATGCCGGGTCTGCGGGATGCTGCCGTGGCGTGCCCACCTGGCTGCGGTTTTCGGGTCGACCCCGACCTGAGCTGCCAGGCTCTCGGCGGTCTCCCCGGTCTGCGCCATGGCCTCCTTGACTGCCAGATTCATCCCGCTCCCTCCCCCGTTCCGACCGAACGTTCCGAACGTCTGCCTCCATATTGCTACGCGGTGTGTTCGCTCCACAACCCTCGGCAAGGTGGAGCCAGAGCGGCGCCGCCGGTCGGAGGGGAGATCCGCCGGCCGCGCCTGCTGCGGGGGCCGTCTCCTGTGGAGGGGCAGGAGGCGGCCCCCGTTCCATCCACCGCTACCAAGGGGGAACACCGTGCCGGACACGCCGGAGCCCGACAGCCCACCGCCGCCCGAGCCGCACCGCAAGCCTGACGACGACCCACCACCGGCACGCCCGTCGGTGCCCGGCCCGATCGGGCCGTTCATCCCACCATGGCGGGGCCCCGGCCGGCTGGGGAACGCCGTCCCCTGCCACCGCCGGGCCCACTGCCACCGCCGGGCCCCCCGGCTGGAACGGGAGCTGGCCCGGTGACCCCGCACACGATCCGCCCCGGTGACGTGCTCCACCTGACGCGCGCCGCGAGCGTGCAGTTCATCCGGCCGACCACGGTACGGGTCATCCGGGTGCTCACCGACCGGCACACGTACGACTGTTGGTTGTGGATCGACGCCTACGAGCTGGACGCAGCCGGCGACGCGGTCCGGCGGCGGACCCTGTTCCTGATGCCGGCCGGAGCGACACGTCTGGAGCCCGGCCCCCGTCGACCGGCTCCACGCAGGCCGATCCCGGGAAAGGTCGTGGTGGCGTGACCGAGCTGCTTCCCGGCCGGCACACGCCGCTACCACCCACCTGGCTCTGCCGGATCGACGCCCACCCGTGGCCCTGCGGGGAAGCGAAACTCGCGCTCATCGCGGCGTACGCCGACGACCGGCCGGGCCTGCTGACCCTGCTGTCGACGCTCAAGGAGGAAGCCGAAGACCATCTCACGCAGCTCGACGGCGGCAGGCCCGTGGACGCCACCGACCGCTTCCTGACCTGGACATACCAGGCCGGCCGCTGACCTCACCTCTCTCCGAGCGGCGAGGTGGGTGGGGCGGGGACGTGGCAGGGTCAGCGGTCGCGGCGAGGATAGACCAGTTCACCGGCCCGAATCGGCACCTTGACCCGGTTCTCCGGGGGTGCCAGCGGGCAGGCCCAGGTGTCGTCGTACGCGCAGCTGGGGTTGTAGAGATAGTTGGCGTCGAGGCGGACCCGGTGCCCGGGGAGCACGGTGAGTCCCCGCCCGAAGGTGCCCTTGACCGTGTCGGTGAGGTACCGACCGCCGCCGTACGTCTCCCGGCCGCTGGTGCCGTCGCGGACCGGCACGAACAGTCCCCCGCCGTACGCCTCGATCCACCACAGGGTCAGCGGCCCCCACGGGGTCTCGGCGACCGCCACCCGCCGGTAGCGCACCACCCCGTCCGGGCCGCCGGTGTCGATGGTCTCGGTGCCGGAGGCGGGACGCAGCGGGGCCTCGACCACCGCCGCCGGATCCGCCGGGAACCAGCCCAGCCCGGGGAAAGCGGCCCGGTCGGCGGCCGGCAGCGGGCTGGCCGGGTGGCTGCGGAACAACTCGTCCCGGGCGGCCCGGAAGCCGGCCAGGTCGGTGTCGGACAGGTAGAGCGCGGCGGTGCGTTCCCGCCAGTCGAGCACGTCGAGATCGTCCACCCACCGACCCTAACCAGCCGCCGAACCCGACCCACCCCTCTCCCGCCACCCCAGCCGCTCTCCCCTCCCCCACCCTGAGCCGCTCTCCCCCGACCCCCGCACCCTCCCCCGAGCCGCCGTCCCCGGTGATCAAGAGGTTCGCGTCAGTATCGGGCTGAACGATGACGCAAACCTCTTGATCACCGGGGACACCGCCGGGACACCGCGCCGAAGGGGCGGTGATCAAGAAGTTTGAGGCGGAAATCGAGCTCATCGATGACGCAAACCTCTTGATCACGGGACGCTCCACCGGGACACCGCGCCGAGCGGCGGTGATCAAGAAGTTTGAGGCGGAAATCGAGCTCAACGGTGACGCAAAGCTCTTGATCACCCGGGACAGGGCAGGGCCGCGACGGGTGAGCGGGAGCGGAGCGGGTCAGTCGTCGGTGGCGAGGCGGGCGTGCAGGTGTTCGTCGTGCCGGTGGCCGTCGCCGTAGCGGTGCGACTCACGCAGCGTGCCCTCCCAGCGGTAGCCGGCACGGGTGGCGACCCGGCAGGAGGCGGGGTTGTCGACCGCGTGGCACAGTTCGATCCGGTGCAGGTCGAGGTGGGTGAAGGCCCAGCCGGTGAGCGCCCGCAGCGCGCCGGAGGCGACCCCGCGTCCGCGCGCCGGCCCGGCGGTCCAGTAGCCGACGGCGGCGTTGCCGTCCCGGATCTGGTGCACGGAGACCGCGCCGAGCAGCGTCCCGTCGGTGGCGTCGGTGACCGCGACGGAGACGTGGCTGCCGTCGCTGCGGTCGGACCGCCGGGTGATCCACGCGGCGGCCTGCGCCAGGTCGGTCACCCCCTGCCCGTTCCACCGGACGATGTCGGGGTCGACGAGGGCGGCCAACACGGCCGGCGCGTCCGCCGCCCGCCAGGGACGCAGCACCAGGCCGGGTGCGGTGATCTGTACGGGTTCCACCGGGGCAGTCTGCCAGCTCACCGGCCACCCTTTCCTTTCAAATCCTGAATTTCCTCCCGTCAAGGAGAAGTGTCTCGCTGCTCACAGGCACATTAGAGAGCTTGTTTAAATTTGAAGGAGTGCTACTGTTCGGGCATGACGGAGAGCCTGGACAGCGAGCGGATGGCTTGCTGGCGTGCCTACATCGAGGCCAGCCAGCGGCTGTTCACCCAGCTGGAGGACGACCTGCGTGCCGACGGGGAGCTGAGCTTCGCCGACTACCACGTGCTGGTCCTGCTCTCCGAGGCGCCGGGCCAGCGGCTCCGGATGGGTGAGCTGGCCGGCCGGCTGGTCTTCTCCCCCAGCCGGCTCACCTACCAGATCTCCACCATGCAGCGGCGGGGCCTGGTCTCCAGGCAGTCCTGCCCCGGGGACCGTCGGGGCAGTGAGGCGGTGCTCACCGCCGCCGGGTTGCTGACCCTGCGCGAGGCCGCGCCGGGGCACCTCGCCTCGGTCCGCCGGCATTTGATGGACGACCTCGACGACGCCGAGGTCACCACCCTGACCCGGGTCTTCGATCGGCTCGGCCGGCGGCTGCGCGCCGACCGGGACGCGTCGTCCACCCACCGCGACACCTGAGGAGAGCCGAGATGCCCGCGATCACCGTCGACGACGTCCTCGTCCTGCCCCGCCTGCCCCGGCTCGACGAGACCACCAGCTACCGGCCGGTCCGCCGGCTGACCACCGCCCCGAGCGGCTACGAGGGTGAGGGTTTCCCGGTCCGCCGGGCCTTCGCCGGGGTGCCGATGCAGGATCTCGACCCGTTCATCCACCTCGACCAGATGGGCGAGGTGGACTACGCGCCGGGCGAGCCGAAGGGCACCCAGTGGCACCCGCACCGGGGCTTCGAGACGGTCACCTACATGATCGACGGGATCATGGACCACCAGGACTCGCAGGGTGGCGGCGGCACCATCACCGACGGCGACACCCAGTGGATGACCGCCGGCAGCGGCCTGCTCCACATCGAGGCCCCACCGGAGCACCTGGTCGCCAGCGGTGGCCTCTTCCACGGCCTCCAGCTCTGGGTCAACCTGCCTCGGGTGGCCAAGATGATGCCGCCGCGCTACCAGGACATCCGGGGTCGGGAGGCGGCCCTGCTGACCACGCCGGACGGCGGCGCGCTGATCCGGATCATCGCCGGTGAGATCGCCGGGCACCAGGGGCCGGGGTCGACCCACACGCCGATCACCATCGCCCACGTCACGCTGGAGCCCGGTGCCGAGTTGGACCTGCCCTGGCGGGCCGACTTCAACGCGCTGGTCTACGCGCTCTCCGGTCGCGGCACGGTCGGCACCGACCGGCGACCGTTGCAGGGCGGCCAGTTGGCCGTGCACGGTCCGGGCGACGCGCTGCGGGTGACCGCCGCCGGCAAGCAGGATGGCAACACCCCGGGCCTGGACCTCTACATCATGGGCGGAAAGCCCATCCGGGAGCCGGTGGCGCACTACGGGCCGTTCGTGATGAACACCCGCGCCGAGCTGATGCAGGCCTTCGAGGACTTCCAGGCCGGCAAGCTGGGCGTCGTGCCCGCCCAGCGGCTGCCGCACACCGGCGGCCAGGGCGACCGCCCCTGACCGGGCGCACGCCGGTCTGAAGCCGGTGACCCGTCCACGGGCGTCCCGGGACATCCCGGGACGCCCGTTTCGGGCGCGGTGACCGGCGCGAAGGGGAGGCCCTCGTGCGCCGAGGTGTCCTTTTCCCGGTGTCCGTTCCGGTGGACCGGGGCGGGCGGTGGTGGCAGGTGGGTGGCGGCCGTCAGGAGACCGCGAAGATCCCGGCCACCCCGAGAATCACCATGAGCAGCACCGCCAGGATTGCGCCGCGTTCGCTCTCGACCGCCTGCGTACGGTCCTCGGTCGCGGAATTCGTCGTCTCGGCGGGCATTGCGGTGCCTCCTCGGCGTTCGCGGCTCTACGGGGTGCGGTAGGCCACCGTCCGGGCGTCTGTCGTGCTACCCGGAATGCGCATTCGCGGCGGGGGTCCTACCGTGAGGACGTCGTCGACCTCGGGAGGTGGAGCGTGGCGATCGAGGACTGGTTCCTGACCGCTGAGGAACGCGCCAACCCGGTGTCGGGGATACCCGTCTGGACGACCGGAAACCTCGCCGAGCCACTGATTCACGGTGCGGCGTACTTCGACCGCCTGGTCAGCGCGGTGGAGGCCCTCGGCGCGGGTGACCACCTCTTCTTCACCGACTGGCGGGGCGACCCGGACGAACGGATGCGCCCGGACGGCCCGACGGTGGCCCAACTCTTCGCGCAGGCCGCCCAACGTGGCGTGGTGGTCAAGGGGCTGCTCTGGCGCTCCCACCTCGACGCGCTGTCCTACAGCGAGGCGGAGAACCGGGACCTGAGCGAGACGGTCAACGCCGCCGGCGGTGAGGTGCTGCTCGACCAGCGGGTGAGGCGGGGCGGGTCGCACCACCAGAAGCTGGTGGTGCTGCGCCACCCCGACGCGCCGGAACGGGACGTCGCCTTCGCCGGCGGGATCGACCTGTGCCACAGCCGCCGCGACGACGCCGACCACCACGGCGACCCGCAGCCGTTGGCCATGTCGCCCCGGTACGGCCCGCGCCCGCCCTGGCACGACGTGCAGCTCGCCGTCCGGGGGCCGGTGGTCGGTGCGTTGGACACCACGTTCCGCGAGCGGTGGACCGACCCGATGCCGTTGGACTCGGAGAACCCGCTGGCCTACCTGCGGGACCGGCTGCGCGGCTCCGACCTCCGCCCCGATCCGTTGCCCGCCCAGCCGGCCGACCCGCCGCCCTGCGGGCCGCACCGCATCCAGGTGCTGCGTACCTATCCTGCGGTCCGCCCCCGCTACGCGTTCGCGCCGGACGGCGAGCGCACGGTGGCCCGCGGCTACACCAAGGCGGTACGCCGGGCCCGCCGGCTGATCTACCTGGAGGACCAGTACCTCTGGTCGACCGAGGTGGCGGAGCTGTTCGCCGAGGCGCTGCGGGCCAATCCGGACCTGCACCTGGTCGCCGTGGTGCCGCGTCATCCGGACGTCGACGGCGCGTTGGCGCTGCCGCCGAACATGGTGGGCCGGGAGCAGGCGCTGTCGCTGTGTGAGCGGGCCGCCCCGGAACGGGTGCACGTCTTCGACGTGGAGAACCGGGCGGGCGAGCCGGTCTACGTACACGCCAAGATCTGCGTGGTCGACGACGTCTGGGCGAGCGTGGGCAGCGACAACTTCAACCGCCGGTCCTGGACGCACGACAGCGAGCTGTCCTGCGCGGTGCTCGACGACACCCGCGACCCGAGGGCCCCCGCCGACCCGGCGGGTCAGGGTGACGGTGCCCGGGTGTTCGCCCGGGACCTGCGGCTGCGGTTGTGGCGTGAGCACCTGGACCGCGATCCGGACGGGGCCGACGACGTCGACCTGCTGGATCCGGCCGACGCGGTGGCGGCGATCACCTCGACCGCCGACGCCCTGCAACGGTGGTACGACACCGGTCGGCAGGGTCCCCGGCCACCGGGCCGGTTGCGTCCGCACCGGCCCGAGCGGTTGCCCTGGTACACCCGGCTCTGGGCGTTGCCGGCCTACCGGCTGGTCTACGACCCCGACGGCAGGCCGCTGCACGCCCGGCGCAAGGGCACCTGGTGAGCCTCCGAGGCGGTCGGCCCGCTGGACGCGGGCCGGGCGGGTGCGGTGGCTGACGTCGCCGGGGGCGGCGGGGAATACCGGGTCAGTCCGCCCGGGTAGGCGAACGAGGTACGCGGGGCGTAGCAGCCACCGACGATGAGCAGGGGGTTCTCCGGGCGCAGCGCGTAGCTCGGGTGCACCGGGTCGAAGAACTCGACCGACTCGATCTCGAAGGGGCTGACCGGCTCCGACACGTACGGGTAGACGCCGCTGACCAGGTCGCCGTCGCGGAGGGTGAAGTAGCGGTGGTGTCCGGCGCGTATCTCGTGGCCGGTCTGGCCGACCCGGGCCCGGGTCCGGATCAACGGGGCGCCGCCGATCTCGGTGTCGGCGACCAGCACGTCACCGCGTACCCGCAGGGTGGTGCGCCCCAGCACGGCGGGGGCGCCCCGGGCGGCGGCGTAGTCACGCACCCGGGGGCTGCAGGTGACGTAGTGGGTCCACCAGCCGCCGGGGGTCACCCCGTCGGGCGCGTCGACCCCGGCGAGGGCCACCCCGAGGTAGGTGAGCGTGTAAGCGCCGAAGCCGGAGGTCTGGGCGGCGTCCTCGACGACCTGTTGGTTCATGAAGACCTGGCGGTCGGGCCGGGGGCGCAGGCCCGGGGGGACCAGGGCGGCGACCGCGTCCGGGTCGGCCGGCAGCCAGCTGAAGTGCAGCGTCCGGCTGTCGACGACGAGTTGCGGGTCCGCGGGGTCGAGCACGGTGTTTCCTCCGTACGGGGTGGTCCCCGCGACGGTACGGGCGGGCTCGGCGGCGGGACAAGGACGGAAACCCGACACGGCACCGTGGTGTCGGGCTCCCGGTCGACGGACCGGTCCACCGGTGGGCCGGGCGGGGCGACCCGGCGGGGCCGTGCCGGCTCCGGTCCCCGGATCGGACGACGTTGCGTGGTGGGGATCACCGTCATCGGTAATCTATGACCGTTTCGGGGCTTTGGTGAAGCAAAATCACTTAAGTACATCAGCCTTTCGGCTAGATTTCCCTTCACCGATCAGGCTATGGTGGCTTCCGAACGGCCCATCTGAAGCTAAACCAAAGCGTCACGCCTTTTTCCGCGGACGAGGTGCAGGGAGGACCACCAATGACCGCGTCAACCATGAGCGAGCAGGCGACCACCACGCCGACCACCACCGAGAAGCTCGACCCGCGCGCCCTCACCGACAGCGCCGCCGACCTGCTGAACGCGATGGCCGCACTGCCCGCCAACCACCCGTCGCGGGCCGCGCTGCGGGACCGGGCGATCGAGGCCTGGCTGCCGCTGGCCAACCACCTGGCCCACCGCTACAGCGGCCGGGGCGAGCCCACCGACGACCTGGCCCAGACCGCCGCCGTCGGCCTGATCAAGGCGATCGACAAGTTCGACCCGACGCGCGGTGTCGACTTCGCCGGCTACGCCATCCCGACCATCATCGGTGAGCTGAAGCGGCACTTCCGCGACCGCACCTGGGACATCCGGGTGCCCCGTCGGCTCCAGGAGCTGCGGCTGGCCATCTCCGACGCCAACAGCTCGCTGCTGCAGACCCTCGGCCGCTCGCCGACGGTCGCCGACATCGCCGCCCACCTCAAGATCACCGAGGAGGAGGTCCTGGAGGGCCTGGAGGGTGCCCGCGCCTACAACGCGGTGTCGCTGTCCACCCCGACCGGCGACGGCGACCGGGCCACCGAACTGGGCGACATGCTCGGCGGCGAGGACAACGAGTTCGAGCTGGCCGAGCTGCGGGTCGCCCTCGGCCCCGCGCTGGCCACCCTCGACGAGCGCGAGCAGAAGATCCTCACCCTGCGCTTCTACGGCAACCTGACCCAGTCGCAGATCGCCGACCAGATCGGCGTCTCGCAGATGCACGTGTCGCGGCTGCTCGCCCGGGCCCTGACCAAGCTGCGCGGTCAGCTCGACGGCACCTACTAGGGGGTGGCGGCGGTCACCGACCCGGCGGGTCGGTGACGGCCACGACCACGAGGCCCGGCCGGCGGTTCGCCGGCCGGGCCTTCCCCATGTCCGGAGCCGCCGTGCCCGACCCCGCAACCCCGTGGCCCGACCCGCAACCGCCGTACCCGACGTAGGAAGCGCCGTGCCCGGCTCCGCAACCGCCGTACCCGACGTAGGAAGCGCCGTGCCCGGCTCCGCAACCGCCGTACCCGACGTAGGAAGTGCCGCGCCCGACTCCGCGCGGCGTGGCTCCGAAGCGGAAAAGCCGTGGCCCCGACGCGCGTGCGTCGGGGCCACGGTCTCGTCGGTCCGGTCAGCCGGCCGCCGGGTCCCGCCACATCGGATAGAACGGCGTGCCGTCCGGCAGTCGGAAGACCTCCCGCAACCGGTAGCCGTGCCGGGCGTAGAGGTCCCGCCCGGCCTCACTGCTCGCCTCCAGGTAGCCGGGCACCCCATGGTCGTCCAGCCAGGCGTGGTGGTGCCGCAGCAGCGCGGTACCCAGCCCCTGGCCCTGCCGCCCCGGCCGGACGGCCAGCAGCGCCAGGTGGTGGTGGTCGGGATGCGGATGGTTGGCCGCGAACAGCTCGTCGAGGTGCTGGAACCGGGGGGTCCACTCACCACAGGCGGCGGCCAGCCGGTCGTCGTAGTCCACCGGGGCCGGCGAATCGCCACCGACCTGCGGCAGCCAGACCGCCACCCCGTCCCGGTCCGCGGTGCCGAAGACCAGGCCGTGCCGCATCGCGTGGTCGACCAGGATCTCGAAGTTGTCGGCGAAGACGGCCTCCCGCTTCGCCTCGTCCGGCACCAGCCACCGGGTCGCCGGGAGCACCAGGAACGCCTCGGCGATCCGCTCGGCGACGAGCCGGGTGTCGGCGGCGTCGAGTCGCTCGACGGTGACCGTGTTCACCGCCGGGCCTCCACCGGCACCGGGCCGTCCACCGGCGGGTCGAACAGTGAGGTCGCCGCGCTCTCCGCGCCGCGCCCGATCCGGGCGTAGACATCGGGACGGTTGGACCGCAGCACCATGCCCCAGAGGAAGCCGATCAGCGCGGCCACCGGGTAGACCCCCGGGATGATCCAGCGCAGCGGCGAGTCCGGCGCGACGCCGAGCAGGGTGGCGAAGTTCGTCACCGCCACCGCGACGACGGCCGCCAGCGCGACGGTGGCCAGTGCCGGGGCGATCGCCCGCCGCCAGAGCGACTCCGAGGTGTCGGACCGGGCGAAGTAGACGATCACGGCGACGCTGGTGGTGGCGATCAGCAGCAGTACGCCGAAGCCACCGCCGGTGCCGGCGTAGTAGAAGAGCTGCACCACCGGGTCCCAGCCGTTGACCGCGTACAGCACGATCACCAGCAGGCCGAGCAGGCTCTGCGCCAGCGACGCCACCCGGGGTGCCCCGGTTCGGGGCGAGGTCTGCCCGAAGGCGGCCGGCAGCACCCGCTCCCGGCCCAGCGCGAAGGCGTACCGGGCGGTGGTGTTGTGGAACGAGATCATCGCGGCCAGCACCGAGGTCATGAAGAGCGCCTGGCCGATGGTGACGGCGGTGTCGCCGAGGTGCGCGGCAGCCAGGTTGAAGATCAGTTCGATGCTCTGCTCACCGGCGGCGGCGGAGATGTTCTCCGGCCCCACGGCCACGGTCATCGACCAGGAGGAGAGGGCGTAGAGCCCAGCGATGATCGCCACCGAGAGGTACGTCGCCAGCGGCACCGTCCGCTTGGGGTCCTTGCTCTCCTCGCTGAACACCACCGAGGACTCGAACCCCACGAAGCCGGTCATGGCGAGCACCAGCAGCGCACCCGCCCCCGGCACCAGCAGGTTGGACGGGGCCAGCGCGGCGAAGCTGGTCGTGCCGCCCGCCGGGTTGCTGAGCTGACCCAGGTCGAACACGACGATCACCACGATCTCGGCGATCAGCAGCACCGCCAGGACCTTGCCGTTGACGTCCACCCGCAGCAGGCCGAGGAAGGCGACCAGCGCCCAGGCCACCAGGGCCACCACGGCCCAGTGCGGCTCGACGCCGAAGAGGGTGCCGAGCACCGGCGCGGCGGCGGCGCCGATGGCGCCGTACAGACCGACCTGGAGCGCGTTGTACGCGATGAGGGCGACCCAGGCCGCGCCGACGCCGGCCGGCCGGCCGATGCCACGCGCGACGTAGGCGTAGAACGCGCCGGCGTTCTCCACCCGGCGGGCCATCGCCACGTAGCCGACGGAGAAGAGCGCCAGCACGGCGCCGACGGCGAGGAAGGCCAGCGGCATCCCGGTGATGCCGGTGACCGCGTAACCGGTGGTGACCACGCCGGCCACCACGGTCAGCGGGGCGGCGGCGGAGAGCACGAAGAAGATGACCGACGGCACGCCGAGGCGGCCACGGGCCAGGGCGTCACTGACGTTGCTTGGTCGTACGACTGTCGGATGGGGGGGCATGGGGCTGCTCCGGAAGAGGGGGAGATGAGGGGGAAGGTGGTGGCGCGGCGAGATCAGGGGATGCCGCGCAGCACCGCGGCGCCGACCGCGGCCTCGGTGTGCACGACGAGTTCCTTCAGCGGCGGAGGCAGCGACTGGACGAGGGTGGCCAGTCGGTGGTGGGCGCGCGGGCCGGCGCTCCACAGCACCTCGCGGGTCAGCCCGGCGGCGGCCACCAGCCCGAGCAGCGTGGTGTCCGACACCAGGGGCTGCTCCGGCCGCTCGACCAGGGCCCGCAGCCGGGTCGCCGGCCAGGCTGCGGCGTTGAGGTCGATCGGCAGGTAGCTGACCGTGGTCCGCAGCAGCCGGCGGTTCTCCTGCCGGCGCAGCACCCCGGCACGGGCCAGCCGCTCCCCCACCGAGGTGGTGGACGACTGGGCCAGGAAGGCGAGCCAGGTGCGCACCGCCTGGTGCTGCGACTCACCGATCAGTTGGTCGAGCACGGTGTGGGCCAGCGCGTCGGCCGGGGGACGCCGGTCGATCACGCTGACCAGTCCACCCGAGACGGTGATCTGTCCGAAGAGGATCAACTCGGCCAGCAGACCGGCGGCGAGACCGAGGCCGGTGGCGCTCGGATGCAGCTTGGCCTTGCCCCGGCTGTCGTTGTGCGCAATCAGAAAAAACTCGTCGGCGATCAGCAAACGAGCCTCCAACGCATTGTCCACAGGTGATCCACGCCGGGTGACAGGATGCCCCCAGACCTCCAGCTTTGCAACTCCC
Organism: Micromonospora sp. RL09-050-HVF-A; assembly: GCF_019374995.1. Lineage (NCBI taxonomy): Bacteria > Bacillati > Actinomycetota > Actinomycetes > Micromonosporales > Micromonosporaceae > Micromonospora > Micromonospora sp. RL09-050-HVF-A. The sequence goes on along the minus strand of NZ_JAGKQP010000002.1, from coordinate 6,937,287 downwards.
AGATTCGATGGTTGCACTCCGTACTCATGCGACCTGCGGATCTTGTCGTGACAGACTCGGAGGGTGACTGCCAGCCCCACCGTTCGCCGCCGCCGCATCGCCCGTGAACTCCGCCAACTGCGGGAACGCGCGGGCATGACGCTCGACGTGGCCGCCCGCCAACTCGACATGTCCAAGAGCAACCTGTCCCGGATCGAGAACGCGCAGATCGGGATCAAACCCCGTGACGTCCGCGCCGCCCTGGCCCTCTACGAGGTGACCGGCGTCGATGCCGAGGCGCTCATCGAGATCGCCCGGGGCGCGCAGCAGCGCGGCTGGTGGCAGAACTACAGCGACGTGCTGCCGGAGTGGTTCGAGTTCTACGTCGGCCTCGAGGCGGAGGCGGAGAGCCTGCGCACCTACGAGGCGGAGTCCGTCCCCGGCCTGTTGCAGACCGAGGCGTACGCCCGGGAGATGTTCCGCCGTACGGCCGGCGAGGAGGGGTTGGAACGCAAGGTGGCCGCCCGGCTGCGCCGGCAGGAGGTGCTGCACCGGGAGTCTCCCCCGGTCGAGCTGTCGGTGGTGCTCAACGAGGCGGTGCTGTTGCGCCCGGTGGGCGGACCGGCCGTCATGGCGGAGCAGCTGACCCACATGGCCCGGATCGCCCAGTCACCGAACGTGACATGCCACGTACTTCCGTTCGCGTCCGGCGGGCACCCGGCGATGAGCACTCCGTACGTGATCATCACGTTTGCCGACGCGGCCGACAATTCCGTGGTTTACCTGGACAATCTCACGCTGGGTCTGGCGCTGGAGGAAGCGGGACACGTGCGCGGGTATACCCTTGTGCACGAGGAGCTGTGCCGGATGGCACTGGATCCGGCGGCGTCTTTGGCCCGCCTGGAGGAGGCTGCTCGTCACTTTGCGTGATCGCATTGCGGCACGCCCGGGGGGAACGGAAGGTATGGGAATGCAGGCGCTGCCTCTGTCCATGATGGACTGGCGGACCAGCAGCCGCAGCAGCGGCAACGGTAACTGTGTGGAGATCGCCACCACCGACGACCGGATCGCGGTGCGCGACAGCAAGGACCGGTGCGGTCCCGCGCTGGTCTTCTCCGCCCACGCCTGGACAGCCTTCGTCACCGGCATGGAGGCGGTACGACCGGGCTGACCCCCGGCGTGCCACAGTGGCAGCCGTGCTCCGTGACGTACCACTCGACCTGCCGGTCCGGCCGGCGCTGCCACCGCTGCTGCGGGCGCTGACCGGCACCGGCAGCGCGGTCCTGGTGGCCCCGCCCGGCACCGGCAAGACCACCCTCGCGCCGCTCGCGGTGGCCGACGGGGTGCCCGGTCGGGTGCTGGTCGCCCAGCCCCGCCGGGTGGCCGCCCGCGCGGCGGCCCGACGGATCGCCGACCTGCTCGGCGAGCGGGTCGGCGACCGGGTCGGGTACGCCGTGCGCGGCGACCGCCGGGTCGGCCCGGCCACCCGGATCGAGGTGGTCACCACCGGCCTGCTGGTCCGCCGGTTGCTGCGCGACCCCGAGCTGCCCGGGGTGGACGCGGTGCTGCTCGACGAGTGTCACGAGCGGCAGCTCGACGCGGATCTCGCGTTGGCCTTCACCGTGGAGGCCCGCGCGGCGCTGCGGCCCGAGCTGTGGCTGGTGGCCATGTCGGCGACCCCGGAGGCGGACCGGTTCGCCGCGTTGCTCGGCGGCGACACGCCGGCCCCGGTGGTCCGCGCCGACGCCGCCCTGCACCCGGTCGCCCGGGTCTGGACGCCGCCGCCGCGCCCGGTCGCGCCGCCGGGCGCGGGACGGGTCGATCCGCTGCTGCTCGACCACGTCGCCGCCACCGTCCGGCGGGCCCTGCACGAGCAGGACGGCGACCTGCTGGTCTTCCTGCCCGGGGCGGGCGAGATCGGGGCGGTGGCCCGCCGGTTGGCCGACCTGACCGACCGGGTGGCCGTCCTGCCACTACACGGGCGGCTGCCCGCCGCCGCACAGGACGCCGCGTTGCGCCCGGCCGCACGACGTCGGGTGGTGCTCGCCACCTCCGTCGCGGAGAGCAGCCTGACCGTGCCCGGGGTCCGGGTGGTGGTCGACGCGGGCCTGGCCCGGGTGGCCCGCACCGACCTGTCCCGGGGGCTGGGCGCACTGGTCACCGTGGCGGTGTCCCGGGCCGCGGCGACCCAGCGGGCCGGGCGGGCCGGCAGGCAGGCCCCGGGGGTGGTCTACCGTTGCTGGTCCGAGGCCGCCCACGGCCGGCTCGCCGCCCAGCCCGAGCCGGAGATCGCCACCGCCGACCTGACCGGCTTCGCCCTGGACCTGGCCGCCTGGGGCAGCCCCGACGGCGTCGGCCTGGCACTGCCCGACGCACCGCCGCCCGCCGCGCTGACCGTCGCCCGGGAGACGTTGACCAGCCTCGGCGCGATCGACGCCGACGGTCGGGTGACCGCCCGGGGACGGGCCATCGCCGCCACCGGCACCCACCCCCGGCTGGGTCGCGCCCTGCTCGACGGCGCCGCCCGGGTCGGCCGGGACCGGGCCGCCGAACTGGTCGCCCTGCTCGCCGAGGACGGACTGGCCGGGCGGCACGACGACCTCACCGCCGGGTGGCGGCGGCTGCGCGACGACACCGATCCCGGTGCCACCGCCCGCTGGCGTGCGGAGGTACGCCGGCTGCGCGCCGCCCTGCCCGCCACCACCGAGCGGGGCGACGTCGGCGCACGGCTGCCGGACGACCTGGCGGCGGGGCTGCTGGTGGGGCTGGCCTATCCGGAGCGGCTGGCCCGGCTGCGCCGGGCCGGCGGGACGTCGTACCTGATGGCGGGTGGGACCGGGGCGGAGCTGGCGGCCGGGTCGGCGCTGGCCGGGACGGGCTGGCTGGCCGTCGCCGTCGCCGACCGGTCGCCGGGCGCACCGACCGCCCGGGTCCGGTTGGCCGCCCCGGTCGACGAGGCGACCGCCCGGGAGGTCGGCGGTCCGCTGCTGACCGAGGTACGCGAGGTCGGCTGGGTCGACGGCGACGTGCTGGCCCGGCAGGTGGCCCGGCTCGGGGCGATCGAGCTGGTCAGCCGCCCACTGGCCCGGCCGGCGTCGGAGCTGCTGGCCGCCGCCCTCGCCGACGGGCTGCGCCAGGTGGGCCTGGACCTGCTGACCTGGACCCCGGCGGCCCGGACGCTGCGCCAGCGGCTGGCGTTCTGCCGGCAGGCGTTGGGGGCGGACTGGCCGGAGGTCTCCGACGCCGCGCTGCTCGCCGCCGCCGACCGGTGGCTCGGGCCGGAGCTGGCCGCCGCCCGTCGCCGTGCCGACCTGGCCCGGATCGACGTGACCGGGGCGCTGCGTCGGCTGCTGCCCTGGCCGCAGGCGGGCCGGCTGGACGAGCTGGCCCCGGAACGCATCGAGGTGCCCAGCGGCTCCCGGGTCCGGGTCGACTACGCCGATCCGGCGGCGCCGGTGCTGGCGGTGAAACTCCAGGAGACGTTCGGCTGGGCGGACGCGCCCCGGCTGGCCGACGGTCGGGTGCCGGTGCTGCTGCACCTGCTCTCCCCTGCGGGCCGGCCGGTCGCGGTCACCGCCGACCTGGCGTCGTTCTGGCGCACCGGCTACCCGCAGGTGCGCGGGGAACTACGCGGGCGCTATCCGCGCCATCCCTGGCCGGAGGACCCGACCACGGCCACCCCGACCCGGCACACCACGCACCGCCGACGCTGAGCCGACGCACCGCCGGACGACGCCGGGCCGACGCACCGCCGGACGACGCCGAGCCGACGCCGCAGGGCGGCGGAGCTGTCACTCGTCGACGACGTCGGCGATGAGCACGGTGATGTTGTCGGGGCCGCCGGCCCGCAGCGCCAGGTCGATCAGGCGGCGGGCGCACGCCTCCCGGTCGGGGGTCTCCCGGAGCACCTCGGTGAGGGTCTCCAGGCGGACGACGTTGGAGAGGCCGTCGCTGCACAGCAGCCAGCGGTCACCGGCCCGGGGCACCATCGTCGCGTACGACGGGGAGACCTGCTCGCCCTGCAACGCCTGGGTGACCACGGCCCGCCGGGGGTGGCTGGACGCCTCCTCGGGGCTGATCACGCCCTGGTCGACCAGCATCTGGACGAAGGTGTCGTCCCGGGTGACCTGCTTGAGGGTGCCCTCGCGGAACAGGTAGGCCCGGGAGTCACCGACGTGCGCGAGCGCCAGGCAGCTGCCCGTGCGGGAGAAGAGCAGGGCGGTCAGTGTGGTGCCCATGCCCTGCCGCTCCCGGTCCTCCTCGACCGCCTGGTGGATCCGCGCGGTGGCCAGCTCGATGCCGGTCTGCAACGCCGCCACCAGGGCGTCCTCGGGGGTCTCCACGTCCAGTGGGGCGACCGCGTCGATGGCGATCCGGCTGGCCAGGTCGCCGGCCGCCATCCCGCCCATGCCGTCGGCGACGGCGACGAGCCAGGCACCGGAGTGCAGGGCGTCCTGGTTTCCGCTGCGGATCAGCCCACGGTCGCTCGTCCCGACGGAACGAAGCTTCAGGGTCATGGGTGGCAGCCTGCCAGGCGGAGGGCGTTGTTGTCTCTAGGAGATCAGGACGACTGCGCGTGGCGCGGCGAATCTCACTACCGCAGGCGTCGATCCGGACGGCTGCGACCAGCCCGAAGGTCATCCAGTCGAATCGATTGACAGGGACGAGACGCGCTGGAAACATCTGGCTGATAGCTGGGAGCGCTCCCAGTGATGACCATCTACGGCACACCCCACCACTGTCCTTCCGCCCGGAAAGGAATCCCGTGATCCTGACCCGACGACGTCGGCGGCATCTCGCGGTATTGGCAGCGACGACCCTGATCCTCACCGGCGCCGGCACCGGCGTGGCCCACGCCGAAGTCCCGCCGGACGCGCCCGAGCAGATCAGCAACGGCGACTTCAGCGAGGGCGTCTCGCCCTGGTTCTCCTACGGCACCGGCCCGCTCGACGTCGTCGACGGCCGGCTCTGCGTCACCGTCCCCGCCGGCCTGGCCAACCCGTGGGACGCCGGCATCGGCCACGACGGGGTCCGGCTCAACGCCGGGGCCGAATACAAGCTCAGCTTCGACATCTCCGCCACCCCCGGGTTGAGCGTCAACGCCGTGCTCCAGCTCGGCAGCGCCCCCTACACGTCGTACGCGAGCGTGCCGGCGGTGGCCGCCCCGACGAGCAAGCGGGTCGAGCAGACGTTCACCGTCCCGGACGACAACCCCAACGCCCAGCTCATCTTCCAGGTCGGCGGGGCCGCCGCCGAGCAGCGGATCTGCCTGGACAACGTCTCGCTGCGCGGTGGCGAGGCCGCCCCGCCGTACGTGCCGGACACCGGCCCCCGGGTCCGGGTCAACCAGGTCGGCTACCTGCCCGGCGGCCCGAAGAACGCCACCGTGGTGACCGAGTCGACCGGGGCGCTGCCCTGGCAGCTCAAGTCGGCCGCCGGCACGGTCGTCGCCAGCGGCCAGAGCACCCCGCGCGGGGTCGACGCCGCTTCCGGGCAGAACGTGCAGACCGTCGACTTCTCGTCCTTCCGCACGCCCGGCACCGGCTACACGCTGGTCGCCGACGGCGAGACCAGTCACCCGTTCGACATCTCCGGCGACCTCTACGACCGGCTGCGGGCCGACGCGATGCAGTTCTTCTACGCCCAGCGCAGCGGCATCGAGATCGACGGTGACCTGATCGGCGAGGAGTACGCCCGCCCGGCCGGCCACCTCGGCGTGGCCCCCAACCAGGGCGACACGCAGGTGCCCTGCCAGCCCGGCGTCTGCGACTACTCGCTGGACGTGCGCGGTGGCTGGTACGACGCGGGCGACCACGGCAAGTACGTGGTCAACGGCGGTATCGCCGCCTACCAGCTGCTGAGCGCCTTCGAGCGGACCAAGACGGCGGAGACCGCCGCCGGTGGCGCCGCACTGGGTGACTCGACGCTGCGGGTGCCCGAGCGGGGCAACGCGGTGCCGGACATCCTCGACGAGGCCCGCTGGGAGATCGAGTTCCTGCTCCGGATGCAGGTGCCGGACGGCAAGCCGCTGTCCGGGATGGTCCACCACAAGATCCACGACAAGGCGTGGACCGGCCTGCCGCTCGCCCCGCAGGACGACGCCCAGCCGCGTGAGCTGCACCCGCCGACGACCGCCGCCACCCTGAACCTGGCTGCCGTCGCCGCGCAGTGCCAGCGCCTGTTCGCCCCGTACGACGCGGCGTTCGCCGCCCGCTGCGGCACCGCCGCGTCGAGCGCGTACGCCGCCGCGAAGGCGCACCCGGCGGTCTACGCCGACCCGAACGACGGCATCGGCGGCGGCGCGTACGACGACACCAACGTCACCGACGAGTTCTACTGGGCGGCCGTGGAGCTGTACCTGACCACCGGCAAGAAGGCGTACCTGGACGACCTGACCGCCTCGCCCCAGCACAACGGCGACGTGTTCGCCACGGGCGGCGCGTTCAGCTGGCAGAGCGTGGGCGCGGTCGGCCGGCTCGACCTGGCCACCGTGCCGAACGGCCTGCCGGCCGCCGACAAGACCCGGGTCCGCGACTCGGTGACCGCCGCCGCCGACAACTACCTGACCACCCTGCACGCCCAGGCGTACGGCCTGCCGGTGCCGGGCGAGGCGGCAAGCTACGTCTGGGGGAGCAACAGCAACATCATCAACAACATGGTCGTGCTGGCCACCGCGTTCGACCTGACCCGGGACGCGAAGTACCGGGACGGCGCCGTGCAGGCGACCGACTACCTGCTCGGCCGCAACGCGCTGAACATGTCGTACGTGACCGGCTGGGGCGAGCAGAACGCGCGCAACCAGCACAGCCGGATCTTCGGCAACCAGCTCAACCCGGCCATGCCGAACCCGCCGGTCGGCTCGCTCGCCGGTGGCCCGAACGCCGCCCTGCAGGACCCGTTCGTCGCCCAGCTGCTCAAGGACTGCGCGCCGATGTTCTGCTATGTCGACGACATCAACTCGTACTCGACCAACGAGGTGGCGGTCAACTGGAACTCGGCGCTGGCCTGGCTCGCGTCGTTCCTCGCCGACCAGGGGGAGGCCAAGGCCGTGGCCCCGCGCACCTGCGCGGTCAGCTACCAGGTGCACGGCACCTGGCCGGACGGCTCCAACACCCAGGTCGTCCTGCGCAACACCGGTGACACCGCGATCAACGGCTGGACCCTGCGGTACGCCTACAACGGCGACCAGAAGGTCACCCAGGCGTGGACGGCCAAGGTGACCCAGTCCGGGGCCACCGTGACGGCTAAGAACGAGTCGTACAACGCGAAGATCGCGCCGGGCGCCAGCATCACCTTCGGTCTGCTCGCCAAGACCGGCACGCTGGCCAACCCGTCGCCGGACCTGATCACCGTCAACGGCGTCGCCTGCACGGTGTCCTGACCGGCACTCCCACCCTCGGGCCCCGGGCTGCCACCCGGGGCCCGAGCGCGCCGGGCGGTCGTCCCCCGACCGCCCGGCGCTCCCCCTCAAGCCCCTCACCACGCCCCACCCGTGACGTCCCTCCGGCCCAGTAGTGGAGACGAGTTCCATGCCCGAGCTGACCACGATCTCCGACGCCGAACGTCGGCGCATCGTCCACGAATTCGTCGACGAGACCGTCGGCGACGCCCACCCCGAGGTCGTGGCGATGGTCCGTGACCTCACCTTCCGGGTCCGCGACACCGTCGAGCTGGCCCGCGCCGCCGGCATCACCCCCGAGTCGCCCCGCGCCGGCCACGTGGTGGCCGCGCTGGTCGCCGCGTACGGCGAGGTCTTCGACCGGGTCGACGACGCCGGTTACCGCAGCGCGCTACTGGCCCGCCTGGAGGTCGCGAACGACCCCCGGACCGAGCGCTACTTCCAACTCCTCGCCACGGTCAACGGCTGGACCCCACCCCCGACCCTCGCCCCCGTCCTGGACTGGTTCATCGCCGCCCTGCGTCACCATCCCGCCCCCTGACCGCCCTTCGCGCCCCACCGCCGACCCGGACCCCGCCCTCCGCGCTCCCGCCTGATCAACAGTGGAGTGGCGCGGGCGATGCCAGCAGCACGGACGGTGCGGGCGATGCCAGCAGCACGGACGGTGCGGGCGATGCCAGCAGCACGGACGGTGCGGGCGATGCCAGCAGCACGGACGGTGCGGGCGGGGCCGGTGGCAGCGGCGCGGCAGTGGCGGCGCGAGCGGAACCGGCGGCGGCCCAGGGACAGCCAACAGCACAGGCAGCGCGGTCACCGAGGCCCGACGACCGCGGGGCCGGGTCGGGGTCGGGGTCGGGCGCCGACCCACACTATTGCCCGAGACCTGTATGCCTGTCTGGCATAAATATGACGGACAGTCATACGTGTTCCAGGGCAGTCATACACCCCTGCCGCTCACGCAGGGCGATCATCGACAACACATCGGGTGGGCAGCCGCCTTGTCGTTGACCGCCACCAGCAGTGCCAGTCGGTGGCGTGGAGAGCGGACCAGAGATCTAGGGAGGTCCCGCTTGAGCAGCGCGGCGACGTCGGCCGATGCCCGCCTGGCGCGAGCACATGAAACCAGCGGGGCCGAAGGGGCCGAGCAGCGCAGGGCCGAGCGCCCGCTGTCACGGCACGACAGGCGGGCGCTCGAACCCGGCCGGACTCAGCCGGGCAGGCCGCTGACGGCGGCGGGCACGGCGACGTCGCCGCCGGTCCAGACGTAGCTGGCGTCCACGTCCGGTGCGGCGAACCCTCCGGCGAACAGCGAGTTGACCCGGGACGCCTCGGCGGCGCTGGGCTTGGCGTTGCGGCAGGAGACCGGGGCGCTGCTGCCCGACATGAGGTCGGTGCACAGGCCGGTCCGGTTGTCCGGCAGGCCGAGGATGTGGCCGATCTCGTGGGTGGCGATCCGGGTCCGGTCGTAGCCCTGGTCGACGGCCTGGGTGCCCATCCAGACCCGACCGTTGCCGAGGCTGGTGGTCTGCGCCCGGGGCCAGCCCGTGTCGACGTAGATGGTGATGTTGCCGGGCGTGCGGGCGACCAGCCGGACGTTGCCCACCGAGCTGTTCCAGATCGTCGCGGCCTGGTCGAAGTTGGTGCGGAACTCGCCGGCCCGGCTCGCGTCGTAGTAGACCGTCCGGGCGGCCGCCGACGCGGTGGTGCCGGCCGAGGTGACCGCGCCGGTCGCCGCGAGCACCAACGCCAGCAGGGTCCCGGCGGTACGCGAGAACTGTCGTCGTCGAATCATCCGACCTCCATCGATAGAAGTTTACCGATGTTATGTGGTTGGTCGGACCCGGGTCGAATAGCGGTTACGTCATACCGCCGCGACCGCCCGCCCGGCCGCTCCCGCCTCAGCCACCCGGTCAGCCGATCTCCTCGTCGAGGAAGCACCAGCGCCAGGACTCCCCCGGCTGGATCGAGCGCATCACCGGGTGCCCGCTCGACTCGAAGTGCTTCGTCGCGTGCTGGTACGGCGACGAGTCACAGCACCCCACCTGCCCACACTCCACACACGACCGCAGGTGCACCCAGTCGTCGTTGCCGACGGCCACGCACTCCGGGCAGGCGTCGGTGACGGTCGGCTCGGCGGTCCCCGCCCCGGTCAGGTGCGCACAGCTCATCAGTCGCTCTCCCGTCGCAACAACGACTCCTCCAGGTCAAGGTCACGGTAGGCCCGCACCAGCACCTCCTCGGGAATCCGTCCCTCGTCGCGGGCGGCCCGGAAGACCTCCCGCTCGGCGTCGATCATCTCCTGCCGCAACCGACCGTACGCCTGCGACGGGGTCTCCCGGTCGCTGCCACCGAGCCGTTCCCAGGCCAGGTTGGTGCGGCTCTGCACCAGCCCGCGCAACCGCTCCACCACGGCCGGCGGCGCACCGTCGGCCAACGCGTCCAGCTTCTCCCGGGCCGCCCGCCCGGCCTGCTGCTGCACCGTCGCGGCGGAGAGCGCGTCGGCCACCGGGTCGTCCGGGGGCAGTTTCAACCGGCGGGCCAGCCACGGCAGGGTCGCGCCCTGGCCGAGCAGGGTCGCCATGATCACCGCGAAGGCCAGCCAGATGAACAGCGCCCGCTGGTAGGGCTGTTCCCCGGCCAGGGTCAGCGGCAGACCCAGCGCGGCGGCCAGGGTCACCACCCCGCGCATCCCGGCCCAGCCGATGACGATCGGAAACTGCACCGGCGGGCCCGGGTCGCGCTGCCGGACCCGGGGCACCAGCCGGGCCAGGTAGGTGGCGGGGAAGACCCAGACGAACCGGGTCAGGAAGACCGCCGCCAGCACCGCCGCGGTGATCCCCACCAGCCGCCCGGTCGGCTCGTCGAGATCCCGCAGCACCTCGGGCAGTTGCAGGCCGACCAGCAGGAAGACCAGCCCTTCCAGCAGGAACTGCACCAGCCGCCAGAACGCGCCGGTCTGCAACCGGGAGGCGGCCGACAGCAGCAGCGGCATCTTGTGGCCGATCCCCAACCCGGTGACCACCACCGCCACCACCCCGGAGGCGTGGATCTCCTCGGCGGCGAAGACCACCGCGAACGGCACGATCAGCGACAGCGCGTTGTCCAGCAGCGGGTCGGTGGTCCGCTTGTGCAGGTAGCCGAAGACCACCACGCCCAGCAACCCGACCAGCACCCCGCCGCCGGTGGCGACCACCACCTCCTGCGCGACGTACCCGAAGCTCACCGAGCCGGCGCTGGCGGTGGCCGCGACGATCGCCACCCGCAGCAGCACCAGCGCGGTGGCGTCGTTGACCAGGCTCTCCCCCTCCAGGATGGTCACCACCCGCCGGGGCAGACCCACCCGCCGGGCCACCGCGGTCGCGGCGATCGCGTCCGGCGGGGCCACCACCGCACCCAACGCCACACAGATCGCGTACGGCAGGTCGGGCAGGAACAGGTGCACCACCGTGCCCACCACGAAGGCGGTGAAGATGACCAGACCCACCGCGAGCAGCAGGATCGGCCGCAGGTTGAGCCGGAACGCCGGCACCGACGTGCCCAACGCCGCCACGTAGAGCAGCGGCGGCAGGATGCCCACCAGCACCAGGTCGGGGTCGAGCCGGACGTGCGGGAACCCCGGCAGGAAGGACAGCCCGAGGCCCAGCACCACCAGCAGGATCGGCGCGAGCAGGCCCAGCTTGCGGGCCAGCGCGGCACCGAAGGTCGCGATGGCCAGGAAGACCACGACCTCGAACAGAGCTTCCATGGGGTACGAGCCTAGGGGTACGACCCGGCCGGGGTGATCACCCGGCGGCGCGCAGCTTCGGCAGCACCTCCGCGCCGAACGTGTCGATGAAGGCGCGCTGCTCCTGCCCGACGTGGTGCAGGGCGATCTGGTCGACGCCCAGCGACAGGTACTCCTCGAGCCAGCCCACGTGCCGGCCCAGATCCGACGACACGTTCACCACCTCGGTGACCTGCTCCAGCGGCACCCGCTCACTGACCGCGTCGAAGTGCTCGGCGGTGTCCAGGTCCCAGCAGACCGGCGGCGGGAAGATGTTGCTGCGCCACTGCTCGTACGCGATCGCCTCCGCCTCGGCCTGCTCCGGCGCCCAGCTCACGTGCACCTGCAGGTGCACCGGTCCCCGCCCACCGGCGTCCCGGTAGGCGTCGATCATCTCGCGCAGGTGCGCGGTCGGCGCGTTCACGGTGATCAGCCCGTCCGCCCACTCGGCGCACCACCGGGCGGTGGCCACGCTGACCGCCGCCCCGATCAGCGCCGGGGGTTCCTCGGGCCGGGTCCACAGCTTCGCCCGGTCCACCCGGACCAGGCCGTCGTGGCTGACCTCCTCGCCGGCCAGCAGCGCCCGGATCACCTCGACGCACTCCCGCAGCCGGGCGGTACGCACGTCCTTACGCGGCCAGCCGTCGCCGGTGATGTGCTCGTTGCTCGCCTCGCCGGTGCCCAGCGCCGCCCAGAACCGGCCCGGGTACATCGCGCCGAGGGTGCCGATGGCCTGCGCGATGATCGCCGGGTGGTAGCGCTGGCCGGGGGCGTTTACCACCCCGAACGGCAGCCCGGTGGCCTGCAGCGCGGCCCCCAGCCAGGACCAGGCGAACCCGGACTGGCCCTGCCGGGTGCTCCACGGCGAGAAGTGGTCCGACGACATCGCGGCGTCGAAGCCGGCGCGTTCGGCGTGCACCACCGCCTCCAGCAGGCGACTCGGATGGATCTGCTCGTGGGAGGCGTGGAAGCCGAACACCGTCATGGCGTCCTTCCGTACCCATGACGGTGCCCGGTTAAAGCTCACCCGCGCCGACTTGGCCGGCGCGGGCGTCCGCCGCCCGGCCCGGGTGGCGGCGACGCGGGGTCACTCGGCGTGCGCGCCGGCCCCGGCGGTGGCGGCACCCTCCCCCACCCAGACGGTCTTGGTGTTGCAGAACTCCCGCATCCCCAGCGCCGACAGCTCCCGGCCGTAGCCGGAGTTCTTCACCCCGCCGAAGGGCAGCTCCGGGTACGAGGTGGTCATGCCGTTGACGAAGACGTTGCCGGCGTCCAGGTCGGTGGCGAACCGCTCCTGCTCGGCCGGGTCGGTGGTCCAGGCGTTCGCGCCCAACCCGAAGGGCGTGCCGTTGGCCACCTCGACCGCCTCGTCGTACGACGACACCCGGTAGAGCCCGGCGACCGGCCCGAAGACCTCCTCGGCCCACATCCGCATCTGCGGGTTCAGGTCGGTGACCACGGTCGGCGGATAGAACCAACCGTCGCCGGTCGGCTTCTCGCCGCCGCAGAGTACCGTCGCGCCGTGCGCCACCGCGTCCTGCACCTGGGCGTGGATCTCGTCCCGGCCGCTCTCGCTGGCCAGCGGGCCGACGTCGGTGTCGGCGTCCATCGGGTCGCCGACCCGCAGCGCGGCCATGTTCGCGGCGAACTTCTGTGCGAACGCGTCGAAGACGTCGGTGTGCACGATGAACCGCTTGGCGGCGATGCAGGACTGCCCGTTGTTCTGGCAGCGGGCGGTGGTGGCCACCTCGGCGGCCCGGTCCAGGTCGGCCGAGGGCATCACCACGAACGGGTCGCTGCCGCCCAGCTCCAGCACCGTCTTCTTCAGCTCCCGGCCGGCGATCTGGGCGATCGAGCGGCCCGCGCCCTCACTGCCGGTCAGCGTGGCGGCCCGGACCCGGGGGTCGGCGAGGATCCGGTCGACCGCGTCGGAGCCGACCAGCAGGGTGGTGAACGCGCCCTCGGGGAAGCCGGCCCGGCGGAACACGTCCTCCAGGTAGAGCGCGGTCTGCGGCACGTTGGAGGCGTGTTTGAGCAGGCCGGTGTTCCCGGCCATCAGGGCCGGCGCGGCGAACCGCAGCACCTGCCAGAGCGGGAAGTTCCACGGCATCACCGCGAGCACCGCCCCGATCGGCTGGTAGCGCACGAAGGCCCGCTTGGCCTTCACCGCGGCGGCGTCGGCGGGCTCGTCGGCGAGCATCCGTTCCGCGTGCGCGGCATAGAACCGGCAGGCGGTCGCGCACTTGGTGACCTCGGCCTTCGCCGCCGTGTAGGTCTTGCCCATCTCGGTGGTCATCAGCCGGGCGGTGTCGTCGCGTTCGGCGTCGAGCAGGTCCGCGGCGGTGTTCATCCACTGCGCCCGCTGGGCGACCGTGGTCCGGTGCAGGTCCCGGAACGCCAGATCGGCCCGGTCGATGGCGGCGTCGATCTGCTCGGCCGACATCGGCTCGTACGATTTGAGCACCTGACCGGTGGCGGGGTTGGTGGTGGCGATGGGCATCTCGTACTCCTGTCACTCGAAGAGTGAGTGCCGCGCGCCCGGCTGCTCATGGCGGCGGGCGGCACGGCGGCGCTGGATGACGACCAGGTCGACGACCGCCACGACGGCGAACAGCGCGCAGAGCACACCCAGCCAGGCCAGCCCGGCCCAGAACGCGCCGACCGCGAAGACGGCCATGCTCACCAGGCCGAACAGGGCAAGCGTCAGGCGGAGGTTCAACGCGCTGTAGGCGTGGCCGACCGTGCCACGGGCACGCCGGGGCTGCGATCTCGTCATCGTCTGGGGCTACCCCGGCACGGACACCGTTAACCGGCCCCGACGCCCGGATCACGACGGGTGTCTTACACACTCGTACCAGATTCATGTTTCCAGGTATTTAATCTGCCCGGAAGTCGACACGACCGGGCCGTAACACCGCACCTGGCCCGTAGAGTGACCGGGCTGTCGCTCTGCGCCGTCTGACCGGGGGAAGACGCATGCCTCGACGCTGGGTCGCCGCCGTGGCCTGCCTGTTCGCGCTGGTCGCGCTCGCCTGCGAGGAGGGCGGCGGGGCGTCGCCCCGCCCGACGAAGAGCGGGTCGACACCGACCGGCCTGCCCACCACGATGGCCGCCCTCGGCGACTCGATCACCACCGGTTTCGGCTCCTGCCTGGTGCTCACCTCGTGCCAACGCAACTCCTGGTCCACCGGGGACGGCATCCGGGTGGAGAGTCACTACCGGCGGCTGCTCGACGCCGACGCGCCGATCCGCAACCGGGCCCGCAACCACGCCGTGCCGGGGGCCCGCGCCGAGGCCCTCGCCGGGCAGGCCGGTGCCGCCGTCAAGGACAAGGCCGACTACGTCACGGTGCTGATCGGCGCCAACGACGCCTGCCGCGCCGACATCGACGCGATGACCTCGACGGCCACCTTCCGCAGCCAGGTCGACCGGGCGCTGCGGGTGCTGCGCGAGGGCCGCCCCAAGGCCCGGGTCCTGGTGGCCAGCGTCCCCGACCTCAACCGGCTCTGGGAGATCGGGCACACCGAGTCCCGCGCGGTGCGGATCTGGAAGACCGGCATCTGCCCGGCCCTGCTGGCCAACCCCACCTCGGACGCCAAGGTCGACCGGGACCGCCGGGCCCGCTTCGCCGAGCGGATCGACGCGTACAACGGCCAGCTCAAGGCGGCCTGCCGGGCGTACGGGTCGCGGTGCCGCTACGACGGCGGCGCGGTGCACCGGGTGCGGTTCAGCCTGGACGAGGTCAACGCGCTGGACTGGTTCCACCCCAACGTCGCCGGGCAGAACCGGCTCGCCGACGCGACCTTCCCGGCGGCCGGCTGGCGGCTGTGAGCCACCCGGGCAGCCGCCGGGCCGGGCCCGGCGTGCCCACTGATCAGGGGCGACGCGGTTGGGGCACCCCGTCCCGGTGTTCCCGGTAGAGCGTCTGGGCGCGCTCGGCGAGATCCTTGGTGGCCGACGAGTTGGCCCAGGTGCCGAGGATGATCGCGGCCCCGGGGACGACCTTGGCGAACACCCGCTTCGCCGCCCGCACCCCGGCCATCCGGGCCAGCCGGACGCCCAGTTGCAGCATCACCCGCCCCAGCGGGTTCTGGGCCGCGTGGCCGAACAGCGCACCGGCCCGCTCCCGACCGGCCGCGACGCCCAGCGCCAGCCGGGCCGTCTCGGCCGCCTTGTGCACCTTCTGCAGGACGAGCAGGTCGGTGGCCCGGTCCGGGTGCTCCGGGTCCGCCCCGTACGCGGCGGCGACGTGCAACACCAGGCGGGCCTGGGTCCAGGCCAGCACCCCGACGTCGATGACGGCACCCGGTAGCCCCGCCGCGCCGGAGACCGCCCCGGAGAGCCGGGCCCGGTTGACGAAGCGCCGGATCGCCTGCTCGGCCAACTGGTCGGCGGTCGCGTCGGGTCGTTCCGCCCGCGCCCTGGCGAGCCACTGGGCCGCCTCCGGGCCGAGCCGGCGGACCGCCTCCAGGGCCAGGTGCTCCGGGGCGTACTGCGGATCTTCCCGCATCCGGTCCCAGAGCCGGGCCGGCGGCGCCTCGGGGGCGTCACCCGGGTCACCAGCCGGTGCTCCCGGCACCGCCGTGACAGCCACCCCCGGCACCGCTGCGACAGCCGTTCCCGGGGCCGCCGGTGGTGGCGCGGCCGTCGGGGCGGCGGGCGGCGGCGGCGCGGGGACCGCCGGTGTGTCGGCCCGGACCGGCGGCGTGGGGACGGTCGGTTCGTCGTCGACAGGCACGGCGTCGGTCACAAAGGCTCCCGGGGGTGGAATCGGTTCAGGGGCGGTCAGCGGCGGCGGCCCGACAGCTTGCTGGCTGCCTGCTTGAGCCGCGCCTGGTTCTCCGGCTTGGCCAGCTCGCGCCGACCCCGGTCGACCAACTGCTGCCCCTTGGGGGAGCGCAGGAAGGCGCTGATCCGCTGCATCAGTGCTGACATGTCGTCCTCCGATCGGGTGTCCTGCGTCATGTGTACCCGATTCGAGCAACCGCCAACCGTCCACTGTGTCCGGTCGAGGATAACCACCGACCGGTTTCGCCCCGAACGGACCCGACCGCCCCGCACGGCCCGGGCCAGCAGAACGGGACGAACGGGACCGGCCCGCCCAAGCCGGGCTCGGGCGGGCCGGGTCACCGGGGCGGATGCCGCTCCGGCCGGACAGGCGGTGACTCAGACCAGGATGGCGCCCACCACCTCGGTGGCCCGCCACTCGTGCTGGGCGTAGAGGTCCGGGTAGGCCGAGATCTGCACGGCCTGCGCGGCGACGGTCAACGGCAGGTCCTCCCAGCCGGGAATCGCCAGCAGCGCGGTGAGGAACGCCCGGGTGGCGAACGCCGGGTCCATCAGCTGACCGACCTCGCCCCAGCCGCTGCTGGGCCGCTGCTGGAACAGCCCGACCGAGTCGTGGTCCCAGCCGATCGCCTGGTGCGGGTAGTTCTGCGACTCGGGCAGCACGCCGCTGGCGTAGTTGTAGAGGTTGCTCTCCTGCATCGCGGTGGCCACCGCGATGATCAGGGCCCGGCGGGGCACACCCATCGCCCGCCCGGCCTTGACGATCTCCTTGGCGTTGTCCATCTGGGCCTGGTCGAGACCGGCCACCGGGACGATCCGCTTCGGTTTCGGCTTCGGCGTGGGCTTGGGGCGGGGCTTGGGCCTGGTGGTCCTGGTCGCGGTCGGCGTCGGGGCGGCGGCCGTCGGGCTGGCGACGGTCGGGCTGGCGGTGGGGGTGCCGGGAACGATGGTGACCGGGGTACGGATCTCGGCGCGGGAGGCGGCCTGCCGGCTGCGCTCGGCGAGCGCCGCCTCGGTGCCGGCCCGGTCGGCGGTCGGCTCGTCCGGCAGGGCCTGTGCGCCGGCGACGGCGGTCGCGCCGAGGCAGCAGAGCACCCCGGCGGCGAGGGCCACCCGGGTACGCACCGGGCGGCGGCGGAGGTTAAGGAGCCCGCCGAGGCGGGTACGGAAGGAGCGGGGTTCATCGAGAACGCCGACCTGAACGGACGAGGGGGTGTCGTCCGAACGGCCAGTCATGCCCTTGGGGGCGACCTGGTCGTCGATGGTGTCGTCGTCACGCATCCGCCGAGGCTAGACACGCTCCCATCCGGTGACCCACCGTCACAGGGTGGCCCTCATCACAATCGCGCACCTACGGGTGGGACACCCGTCGTGGACGCGCGGCCAGGGTGACAGACCTCCCGCAACAGGCATTACGGTCAGGAAATCCGGGCCACGTCGTCCCGCGTGGTCAACCGCCCAGAGCGCCGCGGCCGGCCGCATGATCCACTATGTCCGCCTTTCGGGTGACAGGCCGGAACCATCCGACCGAGTCGCCCCGGCACTATCGGCGAATTGGTGGCTTCCTCCGGGTTTGATAGCCGGATCGGTCACGACACGCCCAGTGCTGGAATGGATGACGCCGACAGGTACGTTCCCCGAACCGGGTGCCGTCCGCGCACGGTCGCCCGTACGCGCGTGTTTCTTCAGGAGGTCCGACCGGTGCTCGACCCACACGAGCTCTACGAGCTCACCGACGATCTGCCCGACCTCGGCCAGCCGGTGCTGATCCAGGCGCTCACCGGCTTCGTCGACGCCGGCAACGCCAGTCGGCTGGCCCGCGAGCAGCTGCTCACCTCGCTGGACGCCCGCACGATCGCCACCTTCGACGTCGACCAGCTCTTCGACTACCGGTCCCGCCGCCCGGTGATGACCTTCGTCGAGGACCACTGGGAGGACTACGACGCCCCCGAGCTTGCCCTGCACCTGCTGCACGACGACGACGAGACGCCGTTCCTCCTGCTCACCGGCCCGGAACCGGACCTGCAGTGGGAGCGTTTCGTGGCGGCGGTCAGCGCGGTGGCCGCCCGACTCGACGTCCGGCTCACCGTCGGGCTCAACTCGATCCCGATGGCCGTGCCGCACACCCGGCCCACCGGGGTCACCGCACACGCCACCCGCCGGGAACTGATCTCCGGCTACGAGCCGTGGTTGCAGCGGGTGCAGGTCCCGGGCAGCGTCGGGCACCTGCTCGAATACCGGCTCGGCCAGGCCGGCCGGGACGCCCTCGGGTTCTCCGCCCACGTGCCGCACTACGTCGCGCAGACCGAGTACCCGGCCGCCGCCGAGGTGCTGCTCTCCTCGGTGTCCCGCAGCACCGGCCTGCTGCTGCCCAACGACAGCCTCCGCTCCGCCGCCGAGGTGGTCCGGGTCGAGATCGACCGGCAGGTCGCCCAGACCGACGAGGCCGCCGCGCTGGTCACCGCCCTGGAGGAGCAGTACGACGCGTTCGCCCGGGGACGGGGCGAGAAGAACCTGCTGGCCGCCGAGACCGGCCCGCTGCCCACCGCCGACGAGCTGGGCGCCGAGCTGGAACGCTTCCTCGCCGAGCAGACCCGACCGGGCGACACCCCGGGCACCTGACCCACCCGTACCACGGCGGCGGCGACCCGACCCGGGACGCCGCCGCCCGGTCATCCCCGACGCACCGGCACGCCGGGGCGGCCCGGCACACCGGTGCGCCGCCAGGCCCGGCGAGCTGGTGCGCCGCCAGGCCCGGCGAGCCCTCGCGCCGCGAGGATCGGCGGTGCGCGGAGCCCGCGGCGGGCGGGGTCGGTGACCACGCCGGCGGGCTGCCCGGCGGGGCGGGCCGGGATGCGGCAGGCTGGGCACATGCGCCTGGCGACCTGGAACGTGAACTCGGTGAAGGCCCGCCTCCCCCGGCTGCTGGACTGGCTCGCCGGCACCACCCCCGACGTGGTCTGCCTCCAGGAGACCAAGTGCCCGGACGGGGCCTTCCCGGTCGCCGAGGTCGGTGAGCTGGGCTACGAGGTGGCCAGCCACAGCGACGGCCGGTGGAACGGGGTGGCGATCCTGTCCCGCGTCGGCCTGACCGACGTCACCGTCGGCTTCCCCGGCGAACCGGGCTTTCCGCAGCCCGAGGCCCGCGCCATCTCCGCCACCTGCGCCGGGGTCCGGATCTGGTCGGTGTACGTCCCGAACGGCCGGGCGGTCGACGACCCGCACTACGCGTACAAGCTGGCCTGGTTCGCGGCGCTGCGGGACGCCCTGGAACCGGAGGTGGCCGCCGGTGGGCCGGTCGCCGTCTGCGGGGACTTCAACGTCGCCCCGACCGACGCCGACGTCTGGGACCCGGCGCTCTTCGTCACCTCCACGCATGTCACCCCCGCCGAGCGGGCCGCCCTGGCCGCCCTGCGCGACCTCGGGCTCAGCGACGTGGTGCCCACCCCGATGAAGGGCCCGCACCCGTACACCTACTGGGACTACCGGGCCGGCATGTTCCACCAGAACAAGGGCATGCGCATCGATCTGGTGTACGCGTCCGCGCCGCTGGCCGCGACGGTCCGCGCCGCGTACGTCGACCGGGAGGCCCGCAAGGGCAAAGGCCCCTCCGACCATGCCCCGATCGTGGTCGACACCGACCAACCAGCTGTCGACGCACCCTGACCCGCCCCGGGACAGCGCCGCCAACGGTTCCGGCTCCCGCCTATGGGGGCGCCCCCTCCTGTCAGGGCGTGCCCCGCCCGGGGCGTCCCTGCGTGCCGCTGCCGCCTATCGGGGGTGGGACGTCTTGGCGCGGTCGACGAAGCCACGCCACGCTCCAGGCCTACCGGGGGCCGGGCCGGATCACCGGCGCCGGGTCGCCGCACGGCCCTGGCCGTGCGGCGAGGCGAAACTCGCGCTCCTCGCGAGGTACGACGGCGACCGGCCGGGCCTGTTGATCCTGCTGTCCCGGTTGTCGGTGGAGGCGACCGACCACCTGACGCGACTCGACAGCGGTCGCCAGGCCGACCTGACCGACTGCTTCCTGACCTGGGCCCGCCCGCCCGCCGACTGACCGTCCCGCGCCGGCCGCGCCTCTCCCCCACCACTCTGCCGGCGGCTGCCCGCCCCCGCCCGCCATCCGGCCGGCCGGCGACCGGGCGACGCAGGCGGATTGTGGAGAGTTGTTGCGCCCCTGGCGACAACAACTCTCCACAAAGCCGCGTGCGCTCCGCGCTCCCCCCGCCGGAGGCGCGTCTCCCCGCGCTCGGCATGCGCCCACGCCCCGCAGCCCGCGCGCCACGCGCCGCCCCGGGTCCGCCCGCCGCATCCTGCACGGCAACTCCGCGTCGCGCGGGCACCACCGACGGCGTACGGCCAGGCTGGCCGCCGGACGGTCCGGCCGCAGGGGCGGGGTTAGGGTGGTGGGATGGCAGTCGTGAAGATCAACGCGATCGACGTCCCGCCCGGTGCCGGCGAGGAGTTGGAGAAGCGGTTCGCCGCTCGGGCCGGCGCGGTGGAGAATTCCCCGGGTTTCCTCGGCTTCGAGCTGCTGCGCCCGGTCGCCGGGGAGAGCCGCTACTTCGTCTACACCCGGTGGGAGACGGAGGAGGCGTACCAGGCATGGGCCGCCGGGTCGTCCCGGGCCGCACATGCCGGCGAGGGCGGCGAGCAGCGGCGGCCGGTCGCCTCCGGCGCGACGCTGCTGGAGTTCGAGGTGGTCCAGCAGGTGACCGGCAAGGGCTGACCGGCGATACCGCCCACGGCGGTCGCCGGCGGGCGGCTCAGATCCAGGGCAGGACGGGGGCGGTGGCGGGGGCGGCCAGCCGGGCGAGCCAGCCGGCGATGCCGGCGGCACCCTGCATGAAGCCGGGCTCCGGCGGCAGCTGCGGCGGGGTCCTGGTGTGCTCGGTGTTCGACCAGGTGACGCCCGCCGAGGTGGACACGGTACGGGCGAGAACGTCCTCGGCGAGCGTGTCGGCCCAGGTGAGCAGGGCGGGGTCGCCGGCGTCCCGGAAGCGGTCGACCAGCATCTGCCCGACCCCGGCGGTGCCGCAGCAGCGGGCGAGATTGTCCCAGTACCCCGGGTAGAGCCGCTGCGGAAGACGGCTGTCGCGCAGCGCCCCCAGGCATTCCTCGACGGCCAGCCGCCAGCGGGGCTGCGGGTCGACGGCGTCGAGGAGGGCGAAGAGTCGTACCGTGCCGGTCGGGCCGTGGCACCAGCCGAAGGTGACCGCCGGACGGTCCGGGCGGGGCGGAACCAGCAGCGGCAGCGCCCACCCGCCGGGGCGGCGCCCCAGGGCCAACAGTCCGTCGGCGGCGCGCACGGCGATATCGCGCAGATCGTCGCGACGCAGGGAGTCGCCGGCTGTGGCCAGGACGTAGGCGACGCCGGCCGTGCCGTGGGAGAAGCCGGGCATGAGGCGCTCGTCGCCCGCCCGCATCCGCCAGTGCAGGCCGTCGGGCCGGTCCTCGGCCAACCCCACCAGCCCGTCGGCCAGGACGTGGGCCGCCTGCGCCACCACCGGATCGGCATCATCGTCGAGGGCGTCGAGGAGGGCCAGCAGGATGCCGGCGTCGCCGGAGATGACATCGGAACACCGGCCCGGGTCCACCGGACGGCGCAGCAGCCGCTCGGCTATCCGTACCGTCACCGACGCGGCGGTGTCGAGGGCCACCCGGTCGCCGGAGACCCGGCCCCAGGCGCGCAACGCGACCGCCACCCCGGCCCAGCCGCCGAACAGCCCGTCGTCGGGCATCGTCGCGGCGTCCGGCTCGTGCCGGGCAAGATGCACCAGCCGACCCCGGGCCCCGGCCGCGACCCGGCCGAGCGCCGACCCCGCTGCGGTGGCGACGCCGCCGTCGGTCGTGGTGACGACGGGCCCATCGGCCGGGTGGCGGCCGGTGGCCGTGGCCTCGGCACAGCCGAGCAGCACCCCGGCGGTCCCGGCATAGAGGTCGTCGAAGCGTTCACCCGCCTCCTGCCACCCCAGACCACCCTCGGCGGGCACCGCCACCGACTCGATCCACCTGAACGCCTGCCGCACCACGTCCGCCGTCACCGCGCCGATCCTGCCACCGCCGCCCGACGGCGTCCCCGCAATATCGGGCGCACACCCCGGCCACGACCGGTCAGGGTGGGCGGTCCCGGCCGTGCCCCGGTCAGGCGGCGGACCCGGCCGGCGCGGTGGGGCGCGGGGGCAGGGTGAGCGGGGGGTCAGGGTGAGCGGGTCTCGGCCAGCGAGGCGAAGGCGATGACGTTGTCGGCGTAGCCGGTACGCCCGCCGATCCACTGGCCACCACAGGTGATCAACCGCAGGGCCGGCGCTCCGCTGTCGCCGTAGACCCGGTCGGCGGGCAGGGCCGACTTGTCGAAGAACTCCACCGAGTCGACCCGGAACACCACCACCCGGCGGTCGTCGCGGGTCACCTCGATCCGATCACCTGGCTTGAGTTTGCGCAGGTCATAGAAGACCGACGGCCCGTCCTTCGAGTCGACGTGGCCGACGATGATCGCCCGGCCCGGCTCGCCGGGGGTCGGACCCCGGTCGTACCAGCCGGTCTCCTGGTGCCGGTCCAGCGGCGGGACGTCGATCGACCCGTCCCGGGCCTGACCGACCGGGGCCACCGGGGCGGCCACCTTGATCGTCGGAACGGTGAGCCGGACCGGTCGGCTGGCCGGCAGGCCGCCCGGCGTGGGGCTCTGCCGGGCACCGGCCGCCGGACGCTGCGCCGTCGTGTCGGTCCGGTCCAGTGGCCCGACCGTACGACCCAGCCCGGCCCCGGTGGCGAAGACACCCAGCAGCACCAGCAGCACGGCCAGCGGCACCGACCAGGGACTGCGGGTCGACGCCGGGCCCCGCGCGACGCCGCCGGCCCGGGGACGCCCGGCTGCGCCGTCGGCCCACCGGGCGGTGGGAACGGGCCACCACGCGGCGGGAACGCAGAGACACCCGGCGGGATCAGCCCACCGGGTGGCGGGAACGGACCGCTGCGGGGTGGCATCGGGCCGCCCGGCGACGCCTGGCCACCGGGTAGCCGGACCGGGTCGTGGTGCTGCGGGTTCGGGCCGGGGGACGGTCGGAACGGGCCGCTACGGGGACCTGAGGGGACGGGCGGTGGGGGCATGGTCAGCTCCCGGCGACGCCACGCGGCCGGCGGGCCGCCACGATCCCGACGACGGCCCCGGCGATGGTCAGCGCCAACCCGCCGGGCACCAGCAGTCCGCCGGGCAACCCGCCGTCCGCCGCACCGCCGAAGCCGGTGTGCGGACCAGGGCTGGGCTTGACCTTCTTGACCACCTGGAGCGCCGTCGAGGCGGTCGCCCCGTCGGGACATTCCAGCTTGATCCGGTAGTTGCCGGGCCGGACCCGGTCCCTGACCATCGGGGCGGCGGTGAGCCGTCCGTGCTGCGGCTGCACCTGGACCCGGCCGAAGGCGTCCGAGACGACTGTCGCCGGGATCGAGTTGTCGTGACAGCTCGCCTCGATGCCGACCAGATAGCCAGGCTCGACGGTGCCCGGGGTCACCTCGACGAAGACCACGCCGGGCGGTGGTTGCGGATCTCCGCCCTGGTCCGGCGCGGGTTGCCCCGGGCCGGGGGCCGCAGCAGCGACCGCCGGGCCGACGACCGGCCCGGCGAACAGCAGGGGCGGACCAGCGGGCAACGGCACAGCCGGCGGGACAGCCGCAACCGGGACAGCGGAGACCGGGACGGCCGAGATGGGCGGAGCAGCGGAGACCGGGGCGGCGTGCCAGAGCGCGGGGGCGAGGGCACCGACGGCGACCGCCAGCGCGGTGCGGTACAGCGCGATCGCCACCATGTCCCCCTCCCGGCGCCCAGGGCAGCGCCGGACGACCCGGACGCCGACCTGCCGTACGGGATGAATCGTCTCACCCCCCGACCGACGGCACATCCGATACGGCGGAACCGTCGCGTACGCTCGGGTCGCTGTGACCTCCATCGACCAGAACCCCGCCGTCCCGGTGGCCCCGTCGGCCACCCGGATCCGCACCTTCCATCCCCGTCGGGGCCGGATGAGCAGCCGGCAGACCGACGCGCTGGCCCGGCTCTGGCCGGCGTACGGGATCGAGATCGCCGACCTCGACGGGCCGGTCGATCCGGCCGGGTTCTTCGGTCGCGGTGCGCCGGTGGTGCTGGAGATCGGCTCCGGGATGGGTGACGCCACCGCGGCGATGGCCGCCGCCGACCCGGACCGGGACTACCTCGCGGTCGAGGTGCACACCCCGGGCATCGCCCACCTGCTCGACCTGGTGCAGCGGGACGGCCTGGGCAACGTCCGGGTCGCCCAGGGTGACGCGCTGGACCTGGTCCGGGCCATGCCGGAGCGCTGTCTGGACGCGGTGCACGTGTTCTTTCCCGACCCGTGGCCCAAGTCGCGGCACCACAAGCGGCGCATCATCCAGCCGGAGCACGTGGCGTTGCTGCGGTCCCGGCTGGCCGGCGGCGGGACGCTGCACTGCGCCACCGACTGGGCCGAGTACGCCGAGTCGATGCGCTCGACGCTGACCGCCGACCCGGAGCTGGTCGACGGGTACGCAGGCTTTGCGCCCCGCCCCGACCACCGCCCGGTGACCAAGTTCGAACGCCGCGCGCTGACCGCCGGGCGTCCCGTCTTCGACCTGATCCACCGCCGCCGCCCCTGAGCCCGTCGGACCGCCCGCCCGGCGGCATCCGACCGCCGGCGACACCGCCTCCTCGGCCATCCGGGAAACCGGGCGGGCGGCGGGGACCGATCGGGGCGGGCGGGTGGCCCGGTTGGCGGGCGGGGTGGTGGTGCGGGCACGATGGGGACGCTATGACGCTGACTGCCGCGCTGCCTCGAAGCGCCGACCCCGACACCCTCTTCGACGCGTTCGCCGGCTGGGCGTCCGAGCGTGGGCTGAACCTCTACCCCCACCAGGAGGAGGCGGTCATCGAGATCGTCTCCGGCGCCAACGTGATCATGAATACGCCGACCGGTTCGGGCAAGAGCCTGGTTGCGATCGCGGCGCACTTCACCGCCCTGGCCGACGACCGGACGAGCTTCTACACCGCCCCGATCAAGGCCCTGGTGTCGGAGAAGTTCTTCGCGCTGTGCGAGGTGTTCGGCGCGGAGAACGTCGGCATGCTCACCGGCGACGCCAGCGTCAACGCCGACGCCCCGATCATCTGCTGCACCGCCGAGATCCTGGCCAACCTGGCGCTACGCGAGGGGGCACGGGCCGACGTCGGCCAGGTGGTGATGGACGAGTTCCACTTCTATGCCGAGCCCGACCGGGGTTGGGCCTGGCAGGTGCCGATCATCGAGCTGCCGCAGGCGCAGTTCGTGCTGATGTCGGCCACCCTGGGGGACACCACCCGGTTCGTCGACGACCTGACCCGGCGTACCGGCCGGTCCACCGCCGTCGTCCGGTCGGCCGAGCGGCCGGTACCGCTGATCTTCTCGTACGCGATGACGCCGCTGCACGAAACGCTCGAAGAGCTGCTGGAGACCAAGCAGGCCCCGGTGTACGTGGTGCACTTCACCCAGGCCGCGGCGCTGGAACGCGCCCAGGCGCTGATGAGCGTCAACGTCTGCTCCCGGGCCGAGAAGGACATGATCGCCACCGCGATCGGGAACTTCCGGTTCACCTCCGGCTTCGGCAAGACGCTGTCGAGGCTGGTGCGCCACGGCATCGGCGTGCACCACGCCGGGATGCTGCCCAAGTACCGCCGGCTCGTGGAGACCCTGGCCCAGGCCGGCCTGCTGAAGGTCATCTGCGGCACCGACACGTTGGGCGTGGGCATCAACGTGCCGATCCGCACCGTGCTGTTCACCGGCCTGAGCAAGTACGACGGGGTACGCACCCGGCTGCTCAAGGCCCGCGAGTTCCACCAGATCGCGGGTCGGGCCGGACGGGCCGGCTTCGACACCATCGGGCGGGTCGTGGTGCAGGCCCCCGAACACGTCATCGACAACGAGAAAGCGCTGGCCAAGGCCGGCGACGACCCCAAGAAACGCCGCAAGGTGGTGAAGAAGAAACCACCGGAGGGCTCGATCGGCTGGGGCGAGCCGACCTTCCAGCGCCTGGTCGAGGCCGAGCCGGAGCCGCTCACCTCCAGCTTCCAGGTCAGCCACTCGATGCTGCTCAACGTGATCGGCCGGCCGGGTGACGCGTTCGCCTCGATGCGGCACCTGCTCACCGACAACCACGAGGACGCCGCCGCCCAGCGCCGACACATCCGTCGGGCGATCGCCATCTACCGGGCGTTGCGCGCCGGTGGGGTGGTCGAGCAGCTCGACACGCCCGACGAGACCGGCCGGCGGGTCCGGCTCACCGTCGACCTCCAGCTCGACTTCGCGCTCAACCAGCCGCTGTCGCCGCTGGCGCTGGCCGCCATCGAACTGCTCGACGTCGAATCCCCGTCGTACGCCCTGGACGTGTTGAGCGTGATCGAGTCGATCCTCGACGACCCACGCCAGGTGCTCTCCGCGCAGCAGTTCAAGGCGCGCGGCGAGGCGGTCGCCGCGATGAAGGCCGACGGCATCGAGTACGAGGCCCGCATGGAGCTGCTCGACGAGGTGACCTGGCCGAAGCCGCTGGCGGAGCTGCTGCACGCCGCGTACGAGATGTACCGGCAGGGGCACCCCTGGGTGGCCGACCACCAGCTCTCCCCCAAGTCCGTCGTGCGGGACATGTACGAACGCGCGATGACCTTCGGCGAGTACGTGCAGTTCTACGGGCTGACCCGCTCCGAGGGCCTCGTCCTGCGCTACCTCGCCGACGCGTACAAGACGCTGCGGCAGACCGTCCCCGAGGACGCCAAGACCGAGGAGCTGATCGACCTCATCGAGTGGCTGGGCGAGCTGGTCCGCCAGGTCGACTCCAGCCTGATCGACGAGTGGGAGCGGCTGCGCAACCCCTCCGACGTCGCCGACGCCGCATTGGCGCACGCGTCGCTTGAGGAGCGGGTGCCGGCGGTCACCCGCAACGCCCGCGCCTTCCGGGTGCTGGTCCGCAACGCGTTGTTCCGTCGGGTCGAGCTGGCCGCCCTGCGCCGCTGGTGGGACCTCGGCGAGCTGGACGGCGCATCGGGCTGGGACGCCGACGCCTGGGCGGAGGCGCTGGAGCCGTACTTCGAGGCGTACGACGGGATCGGGGTGGGGCCGGACGCGCGCGGCCCGGCGCTGCTCATGATCGAACAGGGGCGGGAGAAGTGGGCCGTCCGGCAGATCCTGGACGACCCGGAGGGCGACCACGACTGGGGGATCAGCGCCGAGGTCGACCTGGCCGCCTCGGACGAGGTGGGGGCCGCCGTCGTCCGGGTGACGGACGTCGGGCAGCTCTAGCGCGGAGGTCGGGGTGCGGTCGGCTGCCGGATCGACCTGACGGTGGTCGACCCGGCCCCGCCGACCGTGCTCGACCCGGCCCCGCCACGGTGCTCGGCCCCGCTCCGCCACGGTGCTCGACCCGGCCCCGGCGAGGCGGCGGCATCACCTGTTGGTGACACCGCCACCTCGCCCACGGTGCGCCCGCACCGCCCGGGTGACCGGATCGGTCAGGAACCGGCGGGTTCCTCGGCCGGTCCCGCCGCCGTGGCGGCGTGCAGACCGTGCGTCGCGAGATCGTCGGCCACGGCCAGCCCGAGCCGCACACCGCCGACGTTGGGGCCGAGATCGATCCGGTCCTCGTCGTCCACGGCGAACGCGTCGAACACCCAGTGCACCCCGAGGTAGACCCGGCTACGACCGTTCTCCTCGATCATCTGCCACAGCCCGCCGGGGAACCGGCGTGCCAGGCGTGGACGTACCGTGCCGGTGTTGTCCACGCTGATGCCGTTCAGTTCGTCGGACACGAACTCCAGCCCGTCGGCGAGGTCGTCCGGGCCGTGGCCGCCCCGGCCATAGAACTGGCGCACCGTCTGCAGTGCCGCCGCACCGAACGTCGCGTGACCCGACGGGTAGGCGGGGAAGTTCGGGGTGCGGTTCTTCTGCCCGACGTTGTTGGTGTTCGGCGCACCCGACGGCAGCCACCCGATGTCAGTGTCCGGGTCCAGTTCCGTACCGCCCTGTCCGGTCGGCCCCAGCGCACTGTCGTGCTCCCGGATCCCGACCACCGGACGCCACAGGTCGTGGCGGTACTTCTCGGTCCAGCAGAGAATCCCACCGTCCGCCATCGCGGTGTTGACCAGTGCGAACAGCCTGGCGTTGGCGGCCGGGTCGTTGTCCCGCGCCCGGGCGACCCGCCGGACGATCTGGTTGAACAGTCGTGGTGGCGTGCCGAGGCCCTTGGCACCGTCGTAGGCCCAGAACAGCCCGATGCCGGTTTCGGTGGGCGTCCGCTGCGGGAACCGGTCGGGCAGCGTACCGGTGAGGTGCGCAGCGATGCCCTTGCCGCGGATCTGCCGCAGGGCCCGCCGGTAGGCCCGGTCGCCGGGACGCGGCGGGCCGTCCAGACGGTGGCGGACGCTGACCGCGAAGCAGGCTGAGCGGGCACCGTGGAAGGGCGCGTAGAAACCCTGCCCGGGGTTGTCCGGGTCCTCCCGGTGGTGTTCCGGGGCGAGCGAGGGCACGTAGCCCTCGTCGCCGTGACCAGGGTCGCCCCGGCGCAGCGCCAGCAGCTTCCCGGCCACCCGCCGCCCGTAGTCGTGGCTCTCGGCGGCGTGTTTGCCGTCGACCAGCCCGGCCGCGAGGTGCCGGGCCGCGAAGTGGTCCCGCTGCGCCGGGTAGAGCGCGCTCAGCGTCGTCCGGGCCGCGCCCGCGACGGCGGCGGCCACGTCGCCCCCGGTCGGCGGCGTCGGCAGCCGGTTGCCGAGGTACGGCTCCTGCCCGCCGACGATGCCGAAGAACGCGTCGTGCATGGCGAGGTGGGTGATGGCCAGCGCCCGCGAACTGCCGAGCGGGCCCCGCGCCCCCGCCTCGGTCGGATCACCCGTCGTGTGGGTGACCCGGTCCGCTTCCAGAGCGACCTCGTTCCAGTACATGATTGGGTCCACGATGCTCCCCCGAGGTGTGGTGGACAGACAGTTTCTCGACACCCGTACCGTATTCGGATGGGCGGCCAGAATTTGACGCGCATTGCGGGAACAATGCCGTTGGGTGCAATTCTCGCCGGATCTGAGCTGCGGAGACGTCGGCGATTCGACGCCCCGATCCTGGATTGGATGTCGACAATCAATGGTTGCCACCGGCGGCACGACGGGTCAAGCGAAAGCACCGAAATTGTGGGCGACTGTCGGGAGTAGGCATTCGAGAAAACGGTGCAACGGAACCGGGCACGTACGTTGTGCCAGGTGACAGCCCCGCCCGGGGGTCGACCACACGGGGCTGGGCCACGCGCCCCCGCCCCGGAGCTTCCGGCGGGCGGGCCGCGTCCACCGGACGCGCCGGGCCGACGATCTCCGGGACCCGGTGATGTTCGGACCGCAACGATGCGGCGCCGGCCATCTCTGAGACCCTATGTAGCCAAACTCGCCGACCCTATGTAGCGTACGGCCCATGGCGTCATCCCCTCGTATGACGGCCGCCGTGGCCGGCGTGCTGGCGGCGTTTCTCACCGACCCGGCAGCCGAACGGTACGGCCTCGACATCATGCAGGTGACCGGCTATCCCAGCGGTACCGTCTACCCGATCCTCAGCCGGCTGCAGCACGCCGGCTGGCTCGACGCGCACTGGGAGGACATCGATCCCTCCGCGGCGGGCCGGCCGGCCCGTCGCTGGTACCGGCTCAGCGCCGACGGCCTCGTGGCCGCCCGGGCCGGGCTCGCCGCCTACCGGCAGCGCACCGCCACGCCCGGCGCGGCCGTCCGGGTGGAGCCGACGTGGGCTTCGTAGACCGGCTGATCGCGGCCTGCCTGCGGACGGCCGCCCGGCGTTGGCCGGTCAGCCAGCGCGACGACATGGCCCGCGAATGGGTCGCCGAGGTCGCCATGCTGCGGCAGCGCCGCGGCACCGGATGGCGCCGGATGGCCTTCGCGGCCAGTCTCGCCGTCACGCCGCTGACCTTCGACGAGAGTGGGGCGCCACGCGGCAGCTGGGAGTGGATGCGGGCTGGGGCGACGCTGCGGACCATGGCGCGGGTAGCGATGGCCGGCGCTTTCGGCTACGGGCTGGCCCTGGTCGTCCGGGAGATGGTCACGTCACTGCCGGAACTCGTGCCGGCCGACGACACCGGGTTCCTGATCGGCCGCCTGTTCCATGCCGGCGTGACCGCCGCCGTGGTGATGGTCTACGCCGTCCTGGTGGGTCGGTGGGCCGGTCGGCGTGTGGCGCCGGAGCCGGGCCCGGCAGGCAGTCTGGGCGCCGCCGCCTCGGTGGTCGTGCCGCTGGCCGTGCCGATGCCGTACGTTCTGGCCGAGCTGACCTACGAACCGCTGGTGGTGTCCGTGGCGATGGCCGCGGTGTGGGCGGTGACCACCGGGTTGCTGGTGGTCACCGGCATCCGCGGCGCCCGGATCTGGCCGGTGGTCGCCGTGCCGGTCGCCGTGGTCCTGCCGCCCGTCGTCGGCGTGCTGTTGTCGCAGGGCGTCCCGGGCGTGCCGATGTTCCTCCTACCAGACCAGCTGGCCGGCGTCGGACTGTTCCTGCTGCCATGGACGGTGTGTGCGGTCGTCTTCGGCCGGGCCGTGGTGCGCCGCTGGTCGGCACCGGCCGAGGACGGGCTCGCGTCGCGGGCCTCGGCTGCCGTACCCGCCGTTGCGGTTCCGGCCGCCGGTCCCCGGGTCACCGTGGTCCGGGTTGTGCTGACGGTGCTGGCCGCCGCCGCGGCGCTGGTGTGGGCGATCGGCATGACGGTGTGGCAACCGTTGAGCGAGCCGACCGACGGCGCGATCGGCGAGAACAACACGTACTGGGCCCGGGAACTGCGCTGGAGCGCGTTGATCGCGATCGTCCTGAGCCTGGTCGTGCAGGTACGCGGGGACCGCCGGGCCACCCGCGGCGTGCTGTTCGGCGGGGTCGCCGGGCTGGCCGCCGACATCGTGCTCGACCAGCTGGACCTGACGTCCTCGGCCACCACCGGGCTGGCTGTCGCGGCGGTCTCGGTCGCCGTGGTGGCCTGTGCAGTCATCGGCGCCGCAGCGGTCGTGCCCCGCCCGCCGGTGCTGCTGACCGTGGCGATCGTCGCCGCCGTGCTGTCGGCCATCACGACCCAGACCGAGTCACCGACCGACGGGGAGCCCGGATTGAACCTGGGCAGTGCGGCTGCTGGTTCGCTGCTTGCGGCGGTCGCCGTGCTCGCCGCGGTCCGCGCGGCCGGGACGGTCAGCCGCTGGCGGGCCGCCGCCACGGTTGCGGCCGTCCTGCTCGCCGCCGCCGGCCCGTGGCTGGTGCGCCTGCGGTATCCGCAGCCCGTCGACGGCCGGTTCCACGGGGTCCTGCTGGCCCTCGCGCTGGCCCTGTTCGCCGTGGTGATGCTGGCCGGGCCCCGCCCGCGCACGGCCCGGCAGTGGCTGCGCCCCATGGTGGCCCTCGCCGTCGCTGCAGTCGCCATCCCTGCGCTGATCGTGCCGCTGACCTACCTCTCGATCCTCCTGCCGGTCGGCAGCCTATTCACCGCGATGGCCGGCAGCCCGCCGGTCAACAGCGCCGACCAGGACACCATCGGAGCGCTGATCGCGGTGGTGGTCGGCCTGGTGGTGGCGCGGCTGCTGCGGCCGCTGGTGTTGGACCCGGCGCCGGGATTGCCGGAGTCGGGCGTCACCGCACCGGCCGGTCAAGGCGAGCCGCCGTTCTGGCGGGCGTTCCAGGGCTCCTGAGCAGCGCGGACACGGCTGCTGGCCGGTCCAGCCGAAGATCTCGGTCGGCTGGTCGCTGGCCAGCGCCCCGAAAGTAGGTCTGGACGGTCATCGCGGAGTCCGTCAGACCTGCATCGTGTACGCCACGAACGGACCGTTCCATGTCAACCCCCGCCAGGTGGATCTGGACACCGCAAGGCTCGACTGGACAGGACAAGAGAACCCCCCTCCAGACCCTGGGAGATGTCACACCCGTCGATTAGAATGTATGTACTAATCGAGTTCCTGACCTGGGAGGACGCTCGTGACCGCGCCCGTCAACGCCCCCCTCACGCCGTACGCCACCCTCCTCGGCTTCACCCGGTACGTCGACCGCACCGGGCCCACCAAGGCAAGCTTCGTCGGCGGGCTGCGCAAGCAGCGAGCCAGCCGGCACGGCTTCAACCCGCACGGCCAGTTCGTCAAGGCGCTCAAGGCCGACATCGCCTTCCACACCGGCGGCACCCACCTGGCCGGCGTGGCCGACGTGGTCAAGCCGCGCTGGCGTCCGCTCTACCAGGCACTGGTGCCCGGCGCGACGGCCTGGCTGGAGTCGCTGGGCGAGCCGGCCGGCATCGACCTGGCGCAGACCCGCGACGCCCTCGCGATGCTCGGCGACCTACCCGTCAAGATCAACCCCCACTTCGGCATCCGGTACGCCGACGGTCACGCCGAGGCGGTCCGGCTGCACTTCGACGAGACCCCGCCGAGCGAGGAGGCGGCGTTGGCCACCCTGCACCTGATGGCCCGGCACATGGACGCGGTGCTGCCGCACGCCGAGCCGGTCCTGGTCGACGTGCGGCGGGGGGTGGCGCACCGGACACGCGAGCACGTCAAGTCGGCACAGGTGGAGCAGTGGTTGGCCGGCGAGGCCGCCGCCTTCCGCGCCATCTGGTCCACCGCCGCCTGATCCCGGGCAACGGCCGGTCCGGGAGGAGCAGAGCCCACCCGGACCGGCCAGCCCCCACCGGCAGCCCACCGACCCACCGCGACCACCCTCCCCCGGCCCACCCAGCAGCGCACCCGCCAGCAGCGTCGAGGCTCGGACGCTGCTGGCTTTCACCACCCCGCCCATCCCGCCGCGCGGACGCCCCTGGACTCGGTACCACGGGGACCGGCGTAGCGAGGCCGAGGATGCGGGTCCGCGCGGCGCAAGATCGTGCTCGAACCAGGATGTAGTGGCCTCCAACTGCGGTCGGAAAAGACGCACCCGGTGCCGGGGAAGGGGCCCAGGTGTCAGGGAAGGGGCCACGGTGCCGAGCAAGGACCCCCAGGGTTCGGGGCAGGGCCCCTGGTGCCAAGGAAGGAGACCCGGGTCCGGGGAGGAGGCCCGTCCTACTTCGGAGGGCGGGCGAGGTGGATCAGTCCGTCAGGTGCTGGCCAGGGCATCGAGGATCTTGTTGGCGATGCCGACGCGGATCTTCCAGACATCGCCGGAGACGTCATGCGTCACGCTTGCCCTGACGGATCGAGACCCCGACGTCGACACCGAGGACCCACGGTTCGACACCAAGGAGCGGCCGACGGGTAGCTGCCGGAGGAACTCGCGCCAGCCGAGAAGACCGCGCAGGAACGCCTCCACCGAGTCCAGCGACGCCAAGGATCGGCCCACGGTTCGACACCAAGAATCGGCCCACGGGTTGACGCCAAGGACCGAGGAGTAGAGAACAGGGGCTCCACACCGAGAAGCCGGGACCGGGAGGGATCGGGGCTCGACGCCGGGTCAGTCCTCCGAGGCGGGCCGGCTGGCCGGGACCGTCGGCATCGGCCACTGCCCGGTCCGCACGATCGCCGACGCATCCAGCTGCTGGTCGGCCCAGACGTAGCTGTCCGGCAGCAGGTCGGTCACCGGCAGTTTCCGCAGCGCGTCGATCGGCCCGACGATGACCTGGATGCCCGGGTGGTAGTCGAGCAGTACCTGCCGGCATCGTCCGCACGGCGGGAGCACCCCGCGCCCCCGGTCGCCCACGGCGACGATGGTCTCCAGTTCCGTCTCCCCCTGGGTGGCGGCGGCGCCGAGGGCCACCAGCTCGGCGCAGGGGCCGCCGGTGAAGTGGGCGAGGTTCACCCCGGTGAACACCCGGCCGTCGGCGGTCCGGGCGGCCGCCGCGACGGAGTGGTTGTCGCTGCGGCAGCGCAGCTTGGCGACCGCAGTGGCCGCCTGGACCAGTGCGCGGTCGGTGTCCAGCATCGTCGTCGTCATCCGGCAGCCCCCCGTGTCGCGTCGTCCGGCGGTCAGCGTAGCCCGGCGACGGCCGGTTTCCCGGGCAGCGCTCCGACGGACGCGGCGACACCTGGACCGCCCGGCCCGCAGCACCGTGACCTGCGTCTCGACCCCCTCGGCCCGCAACGCCGTGACCCGTCGGCGCGCTGACACCGTGACCTGCCCGGACCGGAGGCACCCGACGGTGGGCGCGGCGCCGCGCCCGAAAGCCGCTACCCGGGGGCCGCCCCGCAACAGACCGCCACCCGGACCACATCCACACGGCGGAGGCGGCGCGTAGCCCGGGAGGCGTAACCCGGGGGCGGTCCGGCGGCGGGCTGCCTATCCTTGGCGACGACATGCAGAATCCAACCGCCTCCGGCCCCGCCGCGCCCGCCGATGCCGTGTCCGCCCGTGAGCTGCACCGCCGTCTCACCCCGCTGATGTTCCGCGACCAGCGCCGCCTCCAGCGTCGGCTGGACGGGGTACGCAAGCTGCGTGACCCGCAGCGGCGCGACGAGGCGCTGGTCGAGATCGCCGGGGAGGTGTCCCGGGCGGAGGCCCGGCTGGCCACCCGGCGGGCCGCCGTGCCGAGCATCACCTATCCGGCGCAGTTGCCGGTCAGCGAGCGCCGCGACGACATCGCCGCCGCGATCCGTGACCACCAGGTGGTGATCGTGGCCGGTGAGACCGGCTCCGGCAAGACCACCCAGCTGCCCAAGATCTGCCTGGAGTTGGGGCGTGGGATCACCGGGCTGATCGGGCACACCCAGCCCCGCCGGTTGGCCGCCCGGACGGTCGCCGACCGGATCGCCGAGGAACTCGGCACCGAGCTGGGGGACGTGGTCGGCTACAAGGTCCGTTTCACCGACCAGGTGAGCGACCGCAGCCTGGTCAAGCTGATGACCGACGGCATCCTGCTGGCCGAGTTGCAGACCGACCGGATGCTGCGCCAGTACGACACCCTGATCATCGACGAGGCGCACGAGCGCAGCCTCAACATCGACTTCATCCTCGGCTACCTGCGGCAACTGCTCCCCCAGCGGCCCGACCTCAAGGTGGTCATCACCTCGGCGACGATCGAGACCGCCCGGTTCGCCGAGCACTTCGCCGACGCCGACGGCCGGCCCGCGCCGATCGTCGAGGTGTCCGGGCGGACGTACCCGGTGGAGGTGCGCTACCGGCCGTTGGTCGAGGTCGCCGAGGGCGACGAGGACGGGGCCGACGACGAGGAGAACGTCCGCGACCAGATCCAGGCGATCGGCGACGCGGTGCAGGAGCTGGCCGCCGAGGGGCCGGGCGACATCCTGGTCTTCCTCAGTGGGGAGCGGGAGATCCGGGACACCGCCGAGGCGTTGGGCAAGCTGACCCAGTCGAAACGCTCGCTGCTGGGCACCGAGATCCTGCCGCTGTACGCCCGGCTGTCGGCGGCCGAGCAGCATCGGGTCTTCGCCGCCCACCCCGGTCGCCGGGTGGTGCTCGCCACGAACGTCGCGGAGACCTCGCTGACCGTGCCCGGCATCAAGTACGTGGTGGACCCGGGTTCGGCCCGGATCTCCCGCTACTCCAGCCGGTTGAAGGTGCAGCGGCTGCCCATCGAGCCGGTTTCCCAGGCGTCGGCCAACCAGCGCAAGGGCCGCTGCGGCCGGACCTCCGACGGTATCTGCATCCGGCTCTACGACGAGCAGGACTTCGCCTCCCGGCCGGAGTTCACCGACCCGGAGATCCTGCGCACCAACCTGGCCTCGGTGATCCTCCAGATGACCGCGATCGGTCTCGGTGACCTCGCCGCGTTCCCGTTCATCGACCCACCGGACCGGCGCAACGTCACCGACGGGGTCAACCTGCTGCACGAGCTGGGCGCGTTGGACCCGACCGAGGCCGACCCGGCCAGGCGGCTCACCCCGTTGGGCCGTCGGCTGGCCCAGCTCCCGGTCGACCCCCGGCTGGCCCGGATGGTGATCGAGGGCGAGCGTAACGGCTGCGCCACCGAGGTGCTGGTGATCGCCGCCGCGCTGTCGATCCAGGACCCGCGGGAGCGGCCGGCGGAGAAGCAGGCCCAGGCCGACCAGGCGCACGCCCGGTTCGCCGACAAGGAATCGGACTTCGTGTCGTTCCTCAACCTGTGGCGTTACCTGCGGGAGCAGCAGCGGGAGCTGTCGTCCAGCGCGTTCCGCCGGATGTGCCGGGCGGAGTACCTCAACTACCTGCGGGTACGCGAGTGGCAGGACATCGTCGCCCAGTTGCGCCAGGTGCTGCGTACCCCGGAACAGGGTGACGGGCGTCGGGGGCGGCGGGGCGCGACGCAGGCCCGCCCGACGGGGGCCGGCGCGGTCCGGCCGCCGACCTGCCGGAGGAGATCGACACCCCGAAGGTGCACCAGTCGCTGTTGCCCGGCCTGCTGTCGCACATCGGGCTCAAGGACGCCCAGAAGCACGAGTACCTGGGCGCCC
Organism: Micromonospora sp. RL09-050-HVF-A; assembly: GCF_019374995.1. Lineage (NCBI taxonomy): Bacteria > Bacillati > Actinomycetota > Actinomycetes > Micromonosporales > Micromonosporaceae > Micromonospora > Micromonospora sp. RL09-050-HVF-A. The sequence continues at coordinate 6,900,963 of NZ_JAGKQP010000002.1, read as the reverse complement.
GGGGGGCGAAGTTCGCGGTCTTCCCCGGCTCGGCGCTGTTCAAGAAGCCGCCGCGCTGGGTGATGGCCGCCGAGCTGGTGGAGACCTCCCGGCTGTGGGGCCGGGTCGCCGGGCGGGTCGAGCCGGAGTGGGTGGAGCCGCTGGCCCAGCACCTGGTCAAGCGCAGCTACAGCGAGCCGCACTGGGAGAAGAAGCAGGCCGCCGTGATGGCCTACGAGAAGGTCACCCTGTACGGCGTCCCGCTGGTCACCTCCCGCAAGGTCAACTTTGGGCGGATCGATCCGGCGCTGAGCCGGGAGCTGTTCATCAGGCACGCCCTGGTCGAGGGGGACTGGCAGACCCACCACCCGTTCTGGCGGGACAACGAGAAGCTCCGCACCGAGATCGAGGAGCTGGAGAACCGGGCCCGCCGCCGGGACATCCTGGTCGACGACGAGAGCATCTTCGCCTTCTACGACCAGCGCATCCCCGCCGACGTGGTCTCCGGGCGACACTTCGACGCCTGGTGGAAGAAGGCCCGGCACGAGCAGCCCGACCTGCTCACCCTCACCCGGGAGGTGCTGGTCAATGCCGGGCGTGGCGGGGTCGACGAGGCCGACTTTCCGGACGAGTGGCAGGCCGACGGGGTGACCCTGCCGCTGACGTACACCTTCGACCCGACGGTCGCCACCGACGGCGTCACCGTCGACATCCCGCTGCCGCTGCTCAACCAGGTGCCGGCGGAGAGTTTCGACTGGCAGGTGCCGGGGCTGCGCGAGGAGCTGGTGATCGCGTTGATCCGGTCGCTGCCCAAGCCGATCCGACGCAACTTCGTCCCGGTGCCGGACCACGCCCGCGCGGCGCTCGCCGCGATCACCCCCGGTGCGGAGCCGCTGCTGGACGCGCTCAGCCGGCAGCTGCGCCGGATGACCGGGGTGACCGTGCCCCGGGAGGCGTGGGAGCCGGCGAAGCTGCCGCCGCACCTGCGGGTGACGTTCCGGGTGATCGGTGACGCCGACAAGCCGGTCGCCGAGGGCAAGGACCTGCCGGCCCTGCAACGCCAGCTCCGCCAGGAGGTACGCCAGGTGGTGGCCGCCGCCGCACCGGAGGTGGCCCGGACCGGGCTGACCGGGTGGACCATCGGCACCCTGCCCCGCACCATCGAGCAGGTCCGGGCCGGCTACGCGGTGACCGCCTACCCGGCGCTGGTCGACGAGGGTACGACGGTCGGGGTGAAGGTCTTCGACTCCGAGGCGGAGCAGGCCGCCGCGCACTGGGCGGGCACCCGGCGGTTGTTGCGGCTGACCGTGCCGTCACCGGCGCAGTTCCTCCAGGGGCGGCTGAGCAACGAGGCGAAGCTGGCGCTGAGCCGCAACCCGCACGGTGGGGTGCAGCAGCTCATCGCCGACGCCGCCGGGGCCGCCATCGACAAGCTGATCGCCGACGCGGGCGGGCCGGCCTGGGACGCCGACGGCTTCGCCGCGCTGCGTGACCGGGTCCGCGCCGACCTGGTCGACACGGTGGTGGAGGTGATGGGCCGGGTCCGCCAGGTGCTCGCCGCCGCGTACGCGGTGGAGCAGCGCCTCGGCGCGACCCGCAACCTGGCCGTGGTGGCCGCCCTGGCCGACCTGCGCCAGCAGCTCACCGGCCTGGTGCACAAGGACTTCATCACCGAGACCGGCTACGCGCGCCTGCCCGACCTGCTGCGCTACCTGACCGCGATGGAGCGCCGGCTGGACCGGCTGACCGCCAACCCGCAGCGGGACAAGTCCCAGCAGGACCGGATCGCCACGGTGCAGAAGGAGTACCGGGACCTGGTGGCCGGGCTGCCCCCGGCCCGCCGCGCCTCGGCCCCGGTGCGGCAGATCCGCTGGATGATCGAGGAGTTGCGGGTGAACGTCTTCGCGCAGGCCCTCGGCACCCCCTATCCGGTCTCCGAGCAGCGCATCTACCGCGCGATGGACGACGCCGAGGGGCGCTGATCAGGGCAGCGGTTCCACGCCCGGCGGCAGGTCGCTGGTGCTGGTGGCCGCGTGCACGTAGTCGAGCAGGATGCGGCGCAGCTCCCGCCCGGCGTGGGTGGGCACCACGTCGCGGCGGCGGGCCACCGCGATGGTCCGGCGCACCCCGGGCGGGGCGAGCCGGGTGACCCGGATGCCGGGGCGGCGGCTGACCACGATGCCCGGCACCAGGGCGATGCCCAGGCCGGCCTCGACGAAGCTGAGCACGGCGTCCATCTCGCCGCCGTCGACCGAGAAGGTGGGCTCGAAGCCGGCCTCCCGGCACGCCTGGATGGTGGCGTCGCGCAGGTCGTAGCCCTCGCGGAACATCACCAGCGGTTGGTCGCGCAGGTCGGTGATCCGCAACTCGCCGCTGACCAGGGCGGCGGGCAGCGGCTCCACCGAGGCGATCACCAGGCTCTCCCGCAGGATCGGGTCGACCCGCAGCCCGGGGTCGGCCCCCTGCGCGGGCATGATGATCAGGGCGAGGTCGAGGTCGCCGCGCAGCAGGTCGCGGACCAGGTCCTGCGAGCCGCCCTCCTCGACCCGCAGGTCGACGGCGGGGTGGGCGTCGCGGAACCGGCGCAGCACCGGTGGGGCGAGCGAGGTGGCCAGGCTGGGGGTGGCCCCGAGCCGGACCCGGCCCCGGCGCAGGCCGACCAGTTCCTGCACCTCCCGGGTGGCGGTGTCGACGTCGGCGAGGATGCGCTTGGCCAACGGCAGCAGCACCTCACCGGCGGCGGTGAGGGCGATGTTGCCGCGTACCCGCTCGAACAGGGGGGCGCCGAGGGCGGTCTCCAGAGCGTGAACTTGCTTACTCAACGACGGCTGGGTTATGCCGACGAGGTCGGCGGCTTGGGTGAAATGTCGTACTTCAGCCACCGCGACGAAGTACCTCAGCTGATGGAGCTGCATCTTCATAGCTTATGGCTATCGAGACTGCGAGGTCGATGCATTGGACGACTGATTGCAGGGCTCCTAGCGTCGGTCAGGTGGTAATCACGAAAACTCGGTCGCCCATCCGCTCGAACGTCGGCCTCAAGGCCGTCATGGCGGTGACGGGCATCATGCTCGTGCTGTTCCTCGTCGCCCACATGCTCGGCAACCTCAAGATCTTCACCGGCGCCGAGTCGTTCAACCACTACGCGCACTGGCTGCGCGACCTGGGCACCCCGCTGCTGGCCCCCGGCTGGTACCTGTGGCTGCAACGCGGCGTGCTGCTGCTCGCCCTGGTCGGCCACATCTGGGCGGCCACCGTGCTGGCGCTGCGCGCCCGCGCCGCCCGCCCGGTCCGCTACGCCCACCGCAAGAAGGTCCAGGGCAGCTACGCGGCCCGCACCATGCGCTGGGGCGGGGTGATCATCGCGCTCTTTGTGGTCTACCACATCCTGGACCTGACCACCGGACACCTGAACCCGGTCGGCGATCCGGCCCGGCCGCAGGCCAACGTGGTGGCCGACTTCGCGCCGGACCGCTGGTACGTGACGCTCTTCTACACCCTCGCGGTGGTCGCCCTCGGCTTCCACCTGCGGCACGGGCTGTTCAGCGCCCTGCGCAGCCTCGGCCAGCAGACCCCGGCGGGCGAGCGCCGGGCACGCGCCCTGGCCCTGGTCCTCGCCGTCGCGTTGACCGTCGGCTACCTGGTGGTCCCGTTCGCCGTACTCACCGGATTGGTGTCCTGACATGGAACTCTTCACCGAGGGCGAGCCGATCGCCGACACGTTGGCTCCCGACGGCCCGGTCGAAAAGCGCTGGGAGACCCGCCGCTTCGAGGCCAAGCTGGTCAACCCGGCGAACCGGCGCAAGATGACGGTGATCGTGGTCGGCACCGGCCTGGCCGGTGGCTCCGCCGCCGCCACCCTCGCCGAGCAGGGCTACCGGGTCCGCAGCTACTGCTACCAGGACAGCCCGCGCCGGGCACACTCGATCGCCGCCCAGGGCGGCATCAACGCGGCCAAGAACTACCGCAACGACGGCGACTCGGTGCACCGGCTCTTCTACGACACGGTCAAGGGCGGCGACTTCCGCTCCCGCGAGTCGAACGTGCACCGGCTCGCCGAGGTGTCGGTCAACATCATCGACCAGTGCGTCGCCCAGGGCGTCCCGTTCGCCCGCGAGTACGGCGGGCTGCTGGACACCCGCTCCTTCGGCGGCGCGCAGGTGCAGCGCACCTTCTACGCCCGGGGCCAGACGGGCCAGCAGCTGCTGCTCGGCGCGTACCAGGCGCTGGAGCGGCAGATCGGCCTGGGCAACGTGGAGATGCACACCCGCCACGAGATGCTGGAACTGGTCGTCGTGGACGGCCGGGCCCGGGGCATCGTGGTGCGGGACATGGTCACCGGTGAGATCAGCACCGAGATGGCCGACGCGGTGGTGCTCGCCTCCGGCGGCTACGGCAACGTCTTCTACCTCTCCACCAACGCCAAGGGCTGCAACGTCACCGCCTCCTGGCGGGCACACCGCAAAGGCGCGTACTTCGCCAACCCCTGCTACACCCAGATCCACCCGACCTGCATCCCGGTCTCCGGCGACCACCAGTCCAAGCTGACCCTGATGAGCGAGTCGCTGCGCAACGACGGCCGGGTCTGGGTGCCGCAGAACAAGGACGACGACCGCGCCCCCCGGGACATTCCCGAGAACGAGCGGGACTACTACCTGGAGCGGATCTACCCGTCGTTCGGCAACCTGGTCCCCCGGGACATCGCTTCCCGGGCCGCCAAGAACGTCTGCGACGAGGGCCGGGGCGTCGGGCCGACCAAGCTCGGGGTCTACCTCGACTTCTCCGACGCGATCGACCGGCTCGGCCGCAAGGCCATCGAGGCCAAGTACGGCAACCTGTTCGAGATGTACGAGCGGATCACCGGCGAGGACCCGTACCAGGTGCCGATGCGGATCTACCCGGCCGTGCACTACACGATGGGCGGGCTGTGGGTCGACTACGACCTCCAGTCGACCATCCCCGGCCTGTTCGTCATCGGTGAAGCCAACTTCTCCGACCACGGCGCGAACCGGCTCGGCGCGTCGGCACTGATGCAGGGCCTGGCCGACGGGTACTTCGTGCTGCCCACCACGATCGCCCACTACCTGGCGTCCGGGCCCCGGGAGAAGGTCGACGCCAGCCACCCGGCGGCGGTGCAGGCCCGGCGCGAGGTGGAAGACCGGATCGCCCGGCTGCTGGCCGTGAACGGCGACCGGACGGTGGACTCGTTCCACCGGGAGCTGGGTCAGATCATGTGGGAGCACTGCGGCATGGAGCGCTCCGAGGCCGGGCTGCGCAAGGCCATCGACGAGATCCGGGCACTGCGGGAGCAGTTCTGGCAGCGGGTCCGGGTGCCGGGCGACGGCGAAGGGCTCAACCAGTCGCTGGAGAAGGCCGGTCGGGTGGCCGACTTCTTCGAGCTGGCCGAGCTGATGTGCATCGACGCCCTGCACCGCGAGGAGTCCTGCGGCGGCCACTTCCGGGCCGAGCACCAGACCCCCGACGGTGAGGCGCAGCGCGACGACGACCGGTTCGCCTACGTGGCGGCCTGGGAGTTCACCGGCACCGGTGAGCCGGCCGTGCTGCACAAGGAAGACCTGAAGTTCGAGTACGTCCACCCCACGCAGCGGAGCTACAAGTGAACCTGACCCTGCGCATCTGGCGTCAGTCCGGCCCCCAGGACAAGGGGCGGATGGTGACCTACCCGGTCGACGACGTCTCCCCCGACATGTCGTTCCTGGAGATGCTCGACGTGCTCAACGAGCGGCTGATCCTCTCCGGGGAGGAGCCGGTCGCGTTCGACCACGACTGCCGCGAGGGCATCTGCGGCATGTGCGGCCTGATGATCAACGGGGACGCGCACGGCCCGCAGCGCGGCACCACCGCCTGCCAACTGCACATGCGGCAGTTCAAAGACGGCGAGACGATCGACATCGAGCCGTGGCGGGCCCGCGCGTTCCCGGTGATCAAGGACCTGGTGGTCAACCGGAACGCCTTCGACAAGATCATCGCGGCCGGTGGCTACATCACCGCGCCGACCGGCAGCGCCCCCGAGGCGCACGCCGCCCCGGTGGCCAAGGCCAACGCCGACGCGGCTTTCGAATCCGCCGCCTGCATCGGCTGCGGGGCCTGTGTGGCGGCCTGCCCCAACGGCTCCGGCATGCTCTTCACCGCCGCCAAGGTCACCCAGCTGTCGCTGCTGCCGCAGGGCCAACCGGAGCGCTACACCCGGGTGATCGGCATGGTCGACGCGCACGACGAGGCCGGCTTCGGCGGCTGCACCAACGCCGGCGAGTGCACCGCGGTCTGCCCCAAGGGCATCCCGCTGAACACCATCGGCCGGCTCAACCGGGACTACCTCACCGCCACCGCCAAGCGCGGCGACACCCCCGGTTCCTGACCCCACCGACGGTCCGACCGGCCGCCTCCGGACCCTCCGACCGCCGCACCCCCGACCGAGGGGTGCGGCGGTCGCTCCGTCCCGCCCCCACGCCTCCGCCCCACGCCCCACGCCCCACACCCAGCGTGCCCCGCGCTCCGGGCCCCACGCCCCGCGCTGCGGGCTGCGGGCTGCGGGCTGCGGGCTGCGGGCTCGATCCTGGATGTAGTGGCCTCCGCACGCCATGAGGCCACTACATCCAGGATCGAGCGCGATCACGACGGAGACCGGGGACGACCACGGGCAAGGACCGAGCACGATCACGGCGGTGGTCCAGGACGATCACGGCAGGGGCCGGGGCAGGGGACGATCACGGCAGGGGCCGGGGCAGGGGACGATCACGGCAGGGGCCGGGGCAGGGGACGATCAGGGCAGGGGCCGGGGCAGGGGACGATCACGGCTCGGTGGGCCGCCGACCTTGGCTGGCCGGTGGCCGGTTCAAGCGTCCCCGCTCGGGTAGCAGACCCCTCGACGGCACGGCGAGGGGACTCAGCGATGAAGGCACTGACCTGGCACGGCAAGCGCGACGTCCGGGTGGACGAGGTCCCGGACCCCCGGATCGAGGAGCCGACGGACGCGATCGTCCGGATCACCTCGACCGCGATCTGCGGCTCCGACCTGCACCTGTACGAGGTGCTCGGGCCGTACCTGAAGCCCGGTGACATCCTCGGGCACGAGCCGATGGGCGTCGTCGAGGAGGTCGGCTCCGGGGTGACCCGACTCAAGCCCGGCGACCGGGTGGTCGTCCCGTTCAACATCGCCTGCGGGCACTGCTGGATGTGCGAGCGGCAGCTTTTCGCCCAGTGCGAGACGACCCAGGTGACCGCCGAGGGCAAGGGCGCGTCGCTGTTCGGCTACACCTCCCTCTACGGTTCGGTCCCCGGTGGGCAGGCCGAGTACCTGCGGGTCCCGCAGGCGCAGTTCGGCCCGATCGTCATCCCGCAGACCGGGGCCGACGAGCGCTACCTGTACCTCAGCGACATCCTGCCCACCGCCTGGCAGGCGGTGAGGTACGCCGACACCCCGCCCGGTGGCACCCTGGCCGTGTTCGGCCTCGGCCCGGTCGGGCAGTTCTGCGCCCGGATCGGCCGGCACCTCGGCGCGGGCCGGGTGATCGGGCTGGACCTGGTGCCCGAGCGGCTGGAGATGGCCCGCCGGCACGGCATCGAGACGCTCGACGTCAGCCAGCTCGACGACGTGCCCGGCGCGCTGGTCGACCTGGTCGACGGGCGCGGCCCGGACGCGGTGATCGACGCGGTCGGGATGGAGTCGCACGGCTCCACCAGCGGCAAGCTGGCCCAGCACGCCGCCGGGCTGCTACCGGACAAGCTGGCCGAGAAGATGATCGACAAGGTCGGTGTGGACCGGTTGACCGTGCTCAAGGCCGCCCTCAAGGCGGTGCGGCGCGGCGGCACCGTCTCGATCTCCGGGGTGTACGGCGGCGAGGTGGACCCGATGCCGCTGATGGAGATGTTCGACCGGGGCATCCAACTGCGGATGGGTCAGTGCCACGTACGCCGGTGGACCGACGAGATCCTGCCGCTGCTGTCCGGCGACGACGACCCGCTGGGCGTGGAGGACCTGCGGACCCACCGGGTGCCGCTGGTGGACGCGCCGAAGGCGTACGAGATGTTCCAGAAGAAGGAGGACGGCTGCGTCAAGGTCGTGTTGGCTCCGTGAGTCGGGTGGTGGTGGTCACCGGGGCCACCAGCGGCATCGGCCGCGCGGCGGCCCGGGAGTTCGCCGGGCGCGGGGACCGGCTGGTCCTCGCCGCCCGCTCCCCCACCAGCCTGGCCGAGGTACGCCGGGAGTGCCGCACGGCCGGCGCGGACCGGGTACGCACGGTGCCCACCGACGTGACCGACCCCGACGCGCTCGACGCCCTGGCCGACACGGCGGTACGCGAGTTCGGTCGGATCGACGTGTGGGTGCACACCGCGGCGGTGATGGCGTACGGCCGGTTCGAGGAGATCCCGGCGGAGGTCTTCGACCAGGTGGTCCGCACCGACCTGCTCGGCGCGGCCGGCGTCGTCCGGGTGGCGCTGCGCTGCTTCCGGGCGGCCAGCGGGGGCACCCTGATCCTCACCGGTTCGGTCCTCGGGCACGTCACCGCCCCCTACATGAGCGGCTACGTGACCAGCAAGTGGGGCCTTCAGGGGTTGGTCCGTTCGGTGCAGCAGGAGGCCCGGGACCTGCCCGGGGTGCACGTCTGCCTGGTCACCCCGGGCAGCGTGGACACCCCGGTCTACCAACGGGCGGCGAACTACCTGGGGCGGGCCGGCCGGCCACCGCTGCCGATCACCACCCCGCAGCGGGTGGCCCGGGCCGTCGCGCGCCTGGCCGACCGGCCCCGCCGCCGGGAGGTGTCGGTGGGCCGGGTCAACCTGCTCATGCGGGGTGGCTTCACCCTCCTGCCGGGCGTCTACGACGCGCTCGTCGGGCCGTTGATGCGGCGCGGCGGGCTGACCGGGCAGCCGGTCGCCCCGCACGACGGTGTCGTCTTCTCCCCGGACCCGGCGGGCGCGGCCGTCCGCGGCGGGTGGCTGCCGGAGCTGTCCGATCTGCTGCGCCGGGCCGGTGCCCCGACCGGCCGGGCGGCGACGGCGGTCGCGGCGGGGGCGGCGGTCGCGGCCGGGACGGCGCTGGCGGTCGGGACGGCACTCGCGGCGGGTGGGGCGGCCCGGCGTCGGCGGCGGTGAGCAGCCCCCCACGGGCCGGTCCGCCCACCTAGAGTGGTGGCCCGGAGACAGCTCCGGGCACCGCTCGACGGGAGAGACGTGACCAGCAGGGTGAACCGCAGGACGGCGCTGGGTCTCGGCACGGCCGCCACGGCCGGGGCGGTACTCGTCGGCACACCGGCATCGGCCGCCGGCCGCCCCGGCAAGTCCGCTGCCCCCGCGGCGAGCCCCGAGCTCGTCGCCCCGAGGATCGCTGCGGCCTTCCAGCGGGAGAAGTCGCTGACCGGCGGGAACTGGCAGGTCCACCTCAGCCTGGAGAACGGGGTCACCCCGCTGGTCGCGGTCTCCGAGTCCGCCGACCGGCGGGTCGAGGCGTACAGCGTCAACAAGATCGCGGTGGCCGTCGCAGTGCTCGACAAGATCGACCGGGGGCTGCTCACCCTCGACCAGCGGGTCGAGGTGGCCGCCTCGACCGTGGTGCCCGGCGGTGACGGCATCTTCGTCCTGGACACCGCCTACCCCAGTTCGGTGACGGTCGGGCACGTGCTGGCCAACCTGCTCACCGTCTCCGACGACACCGCGTCGCGGCTGTGCGGTCTGGTCTGCCCGGCCGCCGAGATCAACCGCACCCTCGCCGCAAAGGGTTTCCCCAACACCCAGGTGCAGCCGCTGTCCGACCCGCACCGGTTCTATCTGGGCACCAGCACCGCCCGGGAGACGCACGCGCTGCTGCGCGCCCTGGTCGCCGGCACCCTGCTGTCGCCGTCGTCGACCGCCCTCGTACTCAAGCTGCTGCGCGCCCCGGTCGCCTTCACCGACGGCATCCGGCGCACCATGTCCTCGGCGGAGCGGGCCCGGGTGGCCACCAAGGCGGGCTGGTTCGTCGACGCCCGGCACGAGGCCGGTGTGGTCTTCGACACCACCGGGGCGGCCGTGCTGACCTACGTCCTCTTCGCCGACGGCCAAGCCGACCGGGACAACTTCGGCGCCACCCACCCGGTGGTGCAGGCCCGGGCCCGGCTCGGCCGGTTCCTCCTGGACGCCACCGCACAGCTGAGGGGCACCGCGGACGCGCCCCGGCACCGGGTGGCCCGGCAACGACCCAGCAACGGCGGCTGACCGGCCCTGCCGTCCGTCCCGCCACCCGGACCTCCCACGGCCCGGCGTCCGGGCCGCCCCGGCCCCCGCCGGCCGGCCCGGGGAAGCGGGGCGGTCCGAGGGTCGGCGTGGGCGGGAGCCGCCGGTGGTGACTACCGTGTAGTGCGGGGACACCGGCGAGGGGGACGACACATGGGGCAACCAGCGCAACGCGCGGTCGAGCGGAGGCTCGGCGGTCGGCTGTGGCAGGTGGCGGGGCTGGCGGCGGTCGCCGGCCTGGCCTGGACGGCGCGGGACGTACCGGCGGCGCTGGGCGGCCGACTGACCGGCGCACGCGCGCAACGGGCCGCCCGGTCGGCGCAGTTCCGCGACGGGACCTTCCACAACCGGGTGGCCACCCGCACCGTGCCCGGCGGTGATCCCGGTCGCAACCTGCTCCGGGAGCTGCTCTTCGGCCAGCAGCGTCGCCGCCCCACCGCCCCGGTCCCGCTGGTGCGGCCCGCCCCGGCCCCGACCACCGACGTCGACCGTGAGCTGGGCATCGTCTGGTACGGCCACGCCTCGACCCTGGTCGAGATCGAGGGCACCGGGTGCTGATCGACCCGGTGTGGAGCGACCGCTGCTCGCCGTCGGCCGCAGTGGGGCCGAAGCGGCTGCACGAGCCCCCGGTACGCCTCGACGAGGTGCCCACCGTCGACGCGATCCTGATCTCCCACGACCACTACGACCACCTCGACATGGCCACCGTCCGGGAGCTGGTGCGCCGGCAGTCGGCGCCGTTCCTGGTGCCGCTGGGCGTCGGCGCGCACCTCGACCGGTGGGGGGTGCCGGAGGACCGGATCGTCGAGCTGGACTGGTCGCAGGGGCACCGGGTCGGCGGCCTGGAGATCACCGCGACCGCCGCCCAGCACTTCTCCGGCCGGGGGCTGCGGCGTGACGGCACGCTGTGGAGTTCGTGGGTGGTCGCCGGGGCGCACCGGAAGGTCTTCTACACCGGCGACTCGGGCTACTTCGACGGGTACGCCGAGATCGGCGCGGAGCACGGGCCGTTCGACGTGACGCTGATGCAGATCGGCGCGTACGACCGGGCCTGGCCGGGCATCCACATGTTTCCCGAGGAGGCCGTCACCGCCCACCTCGACCTGCGCGGCGACCTGCTCGTCCCGGTGCACTGGGCCACCTTCAACCTGGCCCTGCACGACTGGTCCGAGCCGGTGGACCGGCTCTGGGCCGAGGCCAAGGCGCACGGCGTGCGGCTGGCGGTGCCCCGGCCCGGCGAGCGGGTGGTGGTGGCCGACCCGCCGCCGGTCGACGGCTGGTGGCAGACGATCGCCTGACCGCGCGCCCACCGCCCGCCGCTCAGAGCACGAAGGCGTCGGTCCACAGCGCCCCGGAGCGACCCGACAGGACGTCCAGCATCGCCACGGCCTGACCGTCGGTGAGTTGGGCGACGAAGTCGATGATGGCCCGGCCGCGGGCCCGGCCGATCCGGTCGGGGGTACGCGGGTGCAGCTCCGCCTCGGCCAGCTCGACCAGGTCGGGCAGCCGGCGGGGCAGCCGGGACTCCTCCTCGGGGTCGAGCAGCCACTGCCAGAGCGCGTCGACCAGGGTGTCCAGCAGGCGGGCCTGGCCCCGCTGGTGCAGGGCCAGGTCGGGGCGGGCCAGCACGAAGCGGTGGTGGACGAACTTGAGCACCTGCACCTCGTGCCACTGCGCCGGGGCCAGCTGCACGTGGCCGGAGCGCACGTCCGGGGTGGCGGTCACCGTGATCGCGTCGACCAGCCGGGTGGTCCACCTGGCGGAGAACCGGGCCACGTACTGTTCCGCCTCGATCGACCCGTCGAAGGGCAACGCCAGCAGCCCGTCCACCAGTTCCTCGCGGACGTGCTCGACGGCGGCGGCGAATGCGTCGTCGTCGGCGATCCAGGCGTCCTTGCGGTGCAGTTGCCGGCGCAGCGCCTCGATCGCCGTGCCGGGTCGGCGGGCGGCACCGGCCAGCGCCGGGTCGGTGACCGCGCGCAGGTGCCCGCCCTCGCGCTGCCAGGCCATCAGCTCGGCGGCGACGGTGCCCTGCTGGAGCACCCCCACCCGGTAGAAGTCCTCCACGTCGTGGATGGCGTACGCGATGTCGTCGGCGGTGTCCATCACCGACGCCTCGACGGTCTGCTGCCACTGCGCGATCCGCCCGGTGAACGGGGCGCGGGCCTGTCGCAGGTCGGCCAGTTCCGTGCCGTACGCGCCGAACTTCGCCGAGCCGCTGTCCGGGTCGTCCGGTGGGGCGGCGGCGCCCCGGGGTGCGGGACGCAGGTGCCGGGGGTGCGGGTCGGGGTGGTCCAGCCGGGTCCACGGGTATTTCAGCATCGCCGCCCGCACGGCGGCGGTCAGGTCGAGACCGGTGGTGGCGGCCCCCCGGATCTCGGTGCTGGTGACGATCCGGTACGACTGGGCGTTGCCCTCGAATCCGTCGGCCAGCCCGAGCCGCTGCCGGGCCAACCGGTCCAGCACCCGCTCCCCCAGGTGCCCGAACGGCGGGTGACCGAGGTCGTGGGCGAGGGCGGCGGCCTCCACCACGTCCGGGTCGCAGCCGCCCAGTTTCTCCAGCAGGTCCCGCTGGGTCGGGTCGGCGGTCAACCGCTCGGCGATCGCCCGGGCCACCTGCGCCACCTTGAGACTGTGGGTGAGCCGGTTGTGCACCAGCAGTCCGGAGCCGACCGGGCTGATCACCTGGGTCACCCCACCGAGGCGGGCGAAGAAGGGCGAGGCCACGATCCGGTCCCGGTCGGCCCGGAACGGGCTCGCGGCGAGGTCACCGAGGGCTCGGGCACTGCCGCCGAAGAGGCGACGGGCACGCGGATCCGCAGGTTGCTCCATGATCGCCACGCTAGCGCAGCGGGCCGACCGGCACGGCGGCACGCGACGGGTTCCCGGGCCGACTAGCCACCGGGCCGACGGGTCACCGGGCCGACGGGTCACCGGGGCGCGGCAGGCCGGCCCGGGGCCGGGAACGGTGGGGCTGCGACGGCAGTGCGGCCGGCCCGGCGACGGGGGTGGGCGGCGGGGGTGGCGCACGGCGTCGGGGGTGGGCGGCAGAATGCAGCAGGGAACCCGAAACGAAGGCGGATCAACATCGTGACCCAGTCAGTCCATCAGCGGATCGCCGACGAGCTCGGCGTCGCCGAGCGCCAGGTGCGGGCGGCCGTGGAGCTGCTCGACGGCGGCGCGACCGTGCCGTTCATCGCCCGCTACCGCAAGGAGGCCACCGGCCTGCTCGACGACGCCCAGCTGCGCACCCTGGAGGAGCGGCTGCGCTACCTGCGGGAGCTGGACGAACGGCGGGCCGCGGTGCTGGAGTCGATCCGCAGCCAGGGCAAGCTGGACGAGGCGCTGGAAGCGCAGATCATGGCGGCCGACTCCAAGTCCCGCCTGGAGGACATCTACCTGCCCTACAAGCCGAAGCGGCGGACCCGGGCACAGATCGCCCGGGAGGCCGGGCTGGAGCCGCTGGCCGACACGCTGCTCGGCGACCCCACCCGGGACCCGAAGGAGACGGCCGCCGGGTTCGTCGACGCCGGGCGTGGGGTCGCCGACGTCGCCGCCGCATTGGACGGGGCGCGGGCCATCCTCATCGAGCGGTTCGCCGAGGACGCCGACCTGATCGGCACCCTGCGTGAGCAGATGTGGTCGCGGGGCCGGCTGGTCTCCCGGGTACGCGACGGGCAGCAGACCGCCGGCGCGAAGTTCGCCGACTACTTCGACTTCGCCGAGCCGTACCCGAAGCTTCCCTCGCACCGCATCCTGGCGATGTTCCGGGGGGAGAAGGAGGGCGTGCTCGACCTCACCATGGCCCCCGACGCCGAGGAGGACCCGACCGGCCCGACCCGCTACGAGGCGGCCATCGCCGGCCGGTTCGGTGTCACCGACGCGGGGCGGCCCGCCGACCGGTGGCTGGCCGACACGGTGCGCTGGGCGTGGCGTACCCGGATCCTGATCCACCTCGGGGCCGACCTGCGCACCCGGCTGTGGCAGGCGGCCGAGGAGGAGGCCGTCCGGGTCTTCGCCACCAACCTGCGCGACCTGCTGCTCGCCGCCCCCGCCGGCAGCCGGGCCACCATGGGTCTCGACCCGGGCCTGCGCACCGGGGTGAAGGTGGCGGTGGTGGACGCCACCGGCAAGGTGGTCGCCACCGACACGATCTATCCGCACGAGCCGCGCCGGCAGTGGGACGCCTCGATCGAGACGCTGGCGAAGCTGGCCGGGGCGCACCAGGTGGAGCTGGTCGCGATCGGCAACGGCACCGCCAGCCGGGAGACCGACAAGCTCGCCGCCGACCTGATCTCGCGGTATCCGCAGCTCGGCCTGACCAGGGTGATGGTCTCCGAGGCCGGCGCGTCGGTCTACTCGGCCTCCGCGTACGCCTCGCAGGAGCTGCCCACCCTGGACGTGTCGCTGCGTGGCGCGGTCTCCATCGCCCGGCGGCTCCAGGACCCGCTGGCCGAACTGGTCAAGATCGACCCGCGCTCGATCGGCGTCGGCCAGTACCAGCACGACCTGTCCGAGGTGAAGCTGTCCCGCTCGCTGGACGCGGTGGTGGAGGACTGCGTCAACGGGGTCGGGGTGGACGTCAACACCGCCTCCGCTCCCCTGCTGACCCGGGTCTCCGGCATCGGCGCGGGTCTGGCGGAGAACATCGTGCTGCACCGGGACGCCAACGGGCCGTTCCGCACCCGCGCCGAGCTGAAGAAGGTGGCCCGGCTCGGCCCGAAGGCCTTCGAGCAGTGCGCCGGCTTCCTGCGCATCCCCGGCGGCACCGACCCGCTCGACTCGTCCAGCGTGCACCCGGAGGCGTACCCGGTGGTGCGCCGCATCCTGGCCAGCACCGGGCAGGACCTGCGCTCGCTGATCGGGAAGTCGGCCCTCCTGCGCGGGCTGCGGGCCACCGACTTCGTCGACGACACCTTCGGCCTGCCCACCGTCACCGACATCCTCGCCGAGCTGGAGAAGCCCGGCCGGGACCCGCGACCGGAGTTCCGCACCGCCACCTTCGTCGAGGGGGTGGAGAAGATCGGCGACCTGACCCCCGGGATGCTGCTGGAGGGTGTGGTCACCAACGTGGCCGCGTTCGGCGCGTTCGTCGACGTGGGCGTGCACCAGGACGGCCTGGTGCACGTCTCGGCGATGTCGCACACCTTCGTCAAGGACCCGCGCGACGTGGTGAAGTCCGGTGACGTGGTGCGGGTCAAGGTGCTCGACGTCGACGTGCCGCGCAAGCGGATCTCGTTGACGCTGCGGTTGGACGACGAGGTGCCGACCGGCGGTGACCGGCCGGCGGCCGACGGGCAGCGTCGCGAACGCGGTGCCCCCCAGGGCGGGCGCGGTGACGCGCCGGGCGGCCGGCGAAGCGGCGCGGGCGGGTCCGGCGGGGCAGGCGGCGCAGGCAGGTCCAGCGGGGCAGGCGGGTCCGGCGGCCAGCGGGAGCAACGGGGCGGGTCCCGGGGCGGGTCGCAGCAACGGCAGGGCCGGGGCGGCTCCGCACCGGCACCCGCCAACGACGCGATGGCCGAAGCGTTGCGCCGGGCGGGCCTGGCCTGAGCGGTCGAGGGGGTGGGCGTACCGTCGCGGCATGGGTGGTGACGGCGGTTCGGGGTGGCGGGAGCAGCAGCAGCGGGCGGCGCGGGCGCACGCGGCGGCCGACGCCCGCCAACGCGACGGTGAGCACGCGCAGGCCGAGGCACTGGTCGCCCGGTTCACGGCCGAGGCGACCCGGCGGGGGCTGCGGACCACCCGGCTGGTGGCTCAGGGCTACGACGGACGGGGCCGCTACCGGACCGGCCTGACCGGCTGGTACGTCGACCGGGCCGGCCTGCGCGCGGTCGCCGTCGACGGCCGGTTCTTCCTGCTCACCGTGCCGCCGGGCGTACGCGCCAGACTGTTCGGCGTGGACGTGCCACCGGCCCGGCCGCCCCTGGTCGTCGGCCGGGGCGGACGCGACGGTGAGTCGGTCCCGCTGGCCGACCTGCTCACCCGTCGGCTGGCCGCCGGCGACGACTGGCCCTGACCGGCCCGGCGGCCACCATCTCGTGCAGGGTCCGCTCGACCCGGTCGGCACCCGTCGCGACGGAGAACATCCGGTCGTAGTGCGCCCGGCCGGCCTGCCCGAGCAGGTCCAGTTTCTCCCGGCCCAGGTCGCAGACCTCCCGCAGGGCGTCGGCGATCGAGTCGGGGTCACCGGGGCGGGCGGTGATGCCCGCGCCGCTGTCCCGGGCCACCGCGGCGGCGTCGCCTTCCGCAGCGACCAGCAGCGCCCGCCCGGCGGCGAGGGTCGACTGCACCTTGCTCGGCATCGTGTATGCGGACATGCCACCGGGCCGCAGGCTCACGTAGTGGACGTCACCGGTGGCCATCAACGCGGGCATCCGGTCCCGGGGCAGCTGCCCGAGGAAGCGGACGTTCGCCGCCCCCACCGCCGCGGCCCGCCGACGCAGCCGCTCCTCGGTGGTGCCGGAACCGGCGATCAGGCAGACCAGGCGGGGGTCGCCGGTGCGGGCGCAGGCGTCGATCAGCGAGTCGAGCCCCTGCGCCTCGCCGAGCGCGCCCGCGTACACCAGCACCACCTGGTCGGGTTGGAGTCCGAGGTCGGCGCGCAGGTCGGTGGCGCGGACGCCCAGGGTCTCGTCCGCCCACATCGGGATGTGCACCAGCTTCTCCCGGGGCACCCCCCGGCCGGCGAGCAGCTCGGCGGCGCCCGGGGAGACGTGGGCGACCCGGGCGGCGCTGCGGTACATCGCACCGCACCAGGCGGCCATCCCCCGCTCGACGGTCCGTGACACCCGACCGGTGCCGAGGAAGCCGCTGGCCAGCACACTGTCGGGCCACAGGTCCAGCACGTGCAGCAGCACCGGCACCCGGTGCACGTAGCGGGTGAACCACATCGGCAGGGCGACGCTGATCGGCGAGTTGCCGACCCAGAGGGCATCCAGACCCCGCAGCACCGGGGTGCCGGAGACCAGCGCGGAGACGGCGAAGGACCCGTAGTTGGCCAACCGACGTGGCGCGGAACGGTCGTGGCTGGGATAGAGGGCGACCCGGCGGACCCGGGCCGGGCCGTCGGTCTCGTCGACCCGGCGGGCCAGCCGGTAGCCGGGGGCCAGCCGGCCGCTCGGGTAGTTCGGGAAACCGGTCAGCACCTGGACCTCGTGTCCCCGGTCGGCGAGAGCGCGGGCGAGCATCCCGGGCAGGGCCGCCGGGCCCGGTTCCGGGTCGAACCACTGGGTGAGCAGGCCGATCCGCATCGTTGTCACCCCGCCGCCACGCCGGCCACCGGGCGGGTCGGTCGCGCGCCGTCAGCCGCCGGGCCGGTCGGCCACACGCCGTCGGTCGCCGGGCGGGTCGGCCGCACGCCGTCGGCCGCCGGGCCGGTCGGCCGCACGCCGTCAGCTGCCGGATCGGTCGGCCGCACGCCGTCGGCCGCCCACAGGGCGCGCAGTGATTCGGTCAGGTCGTGGACCGGGGTCCAGCCGAGCACCCGGCGGGCGCGGTCCAGGTCGGCGCACATCCACGGCACCGCGGCCGAGCGGGTGGCGTCGGGCGGGAAGCCGCCCGGCCGGATCTCCCCGGGGAAACCGGCCACGTCGGCCAGCAGCCGCACGACATCGCGCGTCGCGACCGCACGTCCGCTGCCCACGTTGACGACCCGCTGCGTGGGCGCGGCGCACCGCGTCGCGGCCAGCACCGCCGCCGCCACGTCCCGCACGTCGACGAGATCCCGGTAGGTGTCGTGCAGCCCCAGAGCGAGGTCACCCGCCCCGTCGGCCGCCGCCGCGCGGACCATCGCGGTCACCCGGGCCAGCATGTTTCCCGCCGGCATCCCCGGCCCGACCGGGTTGAAGACCCGCAGCACGATCGTGTCGAGGCGGCCGGTGTCGCCTGCCAGCTCGGCCAGGCGGGTCGCGGCCAGGTGGCTGAGCCCGTACTCGCTCACGGGGGCGGCCGGGTGGTCCTCCGCGACGGCGAGGCCGTGCGGCACGACGCCGTACTCGGCGGCCGAGCCGATCCGGACCAGCCGGGCCCGGGGGGCGGCGACGGCCACCGCCTCGACCAGTTTCGCCGTGGTCACGACGTGCGCCCGCACGAAGTCGAGCCCGGAACCGACGATCTGGCCGGCCGCGCTCACCACCACGTCCGGTCGTTCCCGGGCGACCAGCGCGGTCAGCTCCGGCAGGTCCATCCGGACCAGGTCGCACTGTGCCCGGGTGGGCGACCGCAGGTCGGTGTGCCCGGCCAGTGCGGCACCGATGTGCCGGCCCAGGAAACCACCCGCGCCCAGCAGCAGCACCCGGCTCATCGGCGGTACGCGGCGTCCCGGTCGTCGACCGGCGACGACACGGGCCTCGGGCCGTCGACCGGCTGAACGTAGGCCGGCGACGACGCGCCCGTCCGGATGTCGGTCGGTGCCGACGCGTCCGGCCGGGCGTAGATCGGTGCCGACGCGTCCGGCCGGGCGTCGGCCGGTGCCGACGCGTCCGGCCGGGCGTCGGCCGGCGCCGACGCGGGCGCAGGGGCGTTGCCGGTGAACTCGTGCCAGGTGGCGGCACCGGGAGCCGAGATACCTTCCCGGGTGAGCACCACCCGGACGGTGGTCAGCAGGATCTTCAGGTCCAGCAGGAAGGAGCGTCGGTCGACGTACTCGACGTCGTAGCCGAACTTCGCCTCCCAGCTCAGGGCGTTGCGCCCGCGCACCTGGGCGAGCCCGGTGATGCCGGGCCGCACCTCGTGCCGGCGGGCCTGCTCGGCGTTGTAGAGGTCGAGGTAGCGCACCAGGTGTGGACGGGGACCGACCACACTCATCTCGCCGCGCAGCACGTTCCAGAACTCGGGCAACTCGTCGAGGCTGCTCGCCCGCAGCCAACGACCCACCCGGGTGAGGCGTTGGGCGTCGGTCACCAGCCCCCGGTCCGGGTCGGGGTGGAGCATGGTGCGGAACTTCACCACCTCGAACAGTTCGCCGTGCAGGCCGGGCCGGGTGTGCCGGAACAGCACCGGCCGCCCGTGCGTCACGAGCACCACCAGGGCGACGAGGGCCAGCAGGGGTGCGCCGACGGTCAGCACGACGAGCGCGCCGAGCACGTCGAACAACCGCTTCCAGCGGTCGTACGGCCGCCGGGGTGTCGGGGTGGCTCCCCGCCCGTCGGCCCCGGCTCGCGGCGGTGCCGTGTGGACAGCAACTTTGGGCATGAAACACACCTACCACCTTTACGGTGGACGATCCGCGCTTTCACATTCGCCACCCCGGACAGGTCGACAATGGAGTGCGCAGCATCCCCGGTAAAGGTGAAACATGATTGTTCCTCCCTTTACCGGAAGCCCGCCCGGTCTCGTTATTGCAACAGTATGGTCACCTTTGACGAGATCGCGATTCCCGAGGATGGTCCGCCGGGAAACAGGCAGGAGGAGATATGCTTCCCTCGCTTTCGGACAGGCGTTTCCTGATCACCGGGGGCACGGGGTCGTTCGGCCAGACAATGGTCTCCCGACTGCTCGACGCCGGTGCCGCCGAGGTGCGGGTGCTCAGCCGGGACGAGTCGAAACAGGACGCGATGCGGCACCGCCTCGGCAACGACCGGGTGCGCTACTACGTCGGCGACGTCCGCGACTACGACAGTGTGCTCAAGGCCGCCCGGGGGATGGAGTTCGTCTTCCACGCCGCGGCTCTCAAGCAGGTGCCCTCCTGCGAGTTCTTCCCCCTCGAGGCGGTCCGCACCAACGTGCTCGGCAGCGCCAACGTGGTGGACGCCTGTGAGCGGGTCGGTGTGGAGACGCTGGTCCTGTTGAGCACCGACAAGGCCGTCTATCCGGTCAACGCGATGGGCATGACCAAGGCGCTGATGGAGAAGGTCGCCCAGGCCCATTCCCGCAACAACGCGGCGGCCCGGACCCGGGTCTGCTGCGTGCGGTACGGCAATGTCATGTACTCGCGCGGATCGGTGATTCCACTGTTCATCGACCAGATCCTGCGCGGCGGACTGCCGACGGTCACCGACCCGACGATGACCCGTTTCCTGATGTCGTTGCCCGAATCGGTCGATCTGGTGGAGCACGCGTTCACCTTCGGCCAGCCGGGGGACGTCTTCATCCGCAAGGCCGACGCCTGCACCATCGGCGACCTCGCCACCGCCCTGTGCAACCTGTTCGGGGTGCCGGCGAAGTTCACCGTGCTCGGCATCCGGCACGGGGAGAAGCTCTACGAGACCCTGGCCAGCCGGGAGGAACTCGCGTTCGCCGAGGACCTCGGCGACTTCCTCCGGGTGCCGGTGGACAGCCGCGACCTCAACTACTCCCTCTATTTCGAGGAGGGTGACGTCGAGCACGGTGGCCTGGCCGACTTCCACTCGCACAACGCCCGCCGGCTGTCCGTACCGGAGATCGAGTCGTTGTTGATGACGTTGCCCGAGGTGCGCGCGCAGGTGCAGGCCCACGCAGCGGCCGTGGTGACGACATGAGCGCGGCCGCCGACACCGGCCGGCCCGACCGGGTGCCCCGGCGGCGCAGCGACCACCAGGCCGACCGCCCGGCCCGTCGGGTCCTCGTCGTCGGCGTCACCGGCATGCTCGGCCACGCCGTGCTGCGCGAACTCGCCGACGACCCGGATCTCGACGTCCGCGGCCTCGCCCGCATCATCGACGACCGGGCGGGGTGGTTCCCCGCGCACCTGCTCGCCCGCATCGTCGCGGCCGTGGACGTGACCCGGTTCGACGACGTCCGGCGGCTCGTGGACGAGCTGCGACCGGACGTCGTCGTCAACTGCGTCGGCGTCATCAAGCAGCGACCGGACGTGCAGGACGCGGTGCCCACGGTCACCCTCAACGCTCTCCTGCCCCACCTGCTGGCCGACGCCTGCGCGCAGGTCGGCAGCCGGCTCGTGCACGTCAGCACCGACTGCGTCTTCTCCGGCCGCCGGGGCGGCTACCGTGAGGACGACCTGCCCGACCCGCCCGACCTCTACGGCCGGTCCAAACTGCTGGGCGAGGCGTCGGGAGCGTCGGCCCTCACCCTGCGTACCTCGATCGTCGGGCACGAGCTGGGCACGAACCGTTCCCTGGTCGACTGGTTCCTCTCCCGACGCAGCCAGGTACGGGGGTTCACCCGGGCCATCTACAGCGGGGTGACGACCGTGGAGTTCGCCCGGCTGCTGCGCACCGTGGTCCTGCCCCGGGCGGAGCTGACCGGCCTCTACCACGTCGCCGCCGCACCGATCGCCAAGTATGACCTGCTCCGCCTGGTCGCCGAGGTGTACGGATGGCCCGGCGAACTGGTGCCGGACGACGAGTTCGTCTGCGACCGGTCGATGTGCGCGGACGCCCTCGCCCAGGTCACCGGCTACCGTCCGCCGAGCTGGCCGGACATGATCGCGGCGATGCACGCGGCCCGGTCCCGCTGGGCGCTCGACCGGGCCCGGCCGGGCCTGGCGGGCGTCCCGCGCTGACGGACCAAACGACCACCGCCGGCACCGCCGGCCTGCTGGAGTCAAAGGACATCACGTGGGGAACCGAGTCGGTCAACTGTGCCTGATCGTCGGGGCGTTCGTCGTCGCGGTGGTCACCACCGTCGCCAGTGTCAACGTTCCGATGGTGGCGGTCGGGGCGGTGGCTCTGCTGCTGCTCGCGCTGTTCGCCCTCGCGCGGCAGATGGACGGCTGGCGGTGGCTGCTGGGCCTGACCATGGTGCTCCTGGTCTGCGCCTCGTCCAAGCTGCCGTCCCTGGTGGAGGCCAGCTTCTATCCCCGGTACGCGGCGGTCGCCGCCCTGATCGTCTGGGCGCTGCGCACCCCGGGACGCACGGTGGCCCGGCTCGATCGGTGGACCCGCCTGCTCATCGGCGCGCTCTGGGCGATGGCGGGACTCGCCACGCTGAGCTTCACCTGGTCGGTGGTGCCGCTGGAGACTCTCCAACGCGGCGTGGCGCTGCTTTTGCTGGCCGCGCTGGTGCACGTCCTGATCCGCTGCCGGTGGGCGGACCGGGCGGTCATGCTGGCCGACCTGCGCGTGGTCTACCTGGTCCTCAGCGGTTCCGCCCTGCTCAGCCTCGGCCTCGGGCTCGCCGACGGCACCCTCGTCGCCGCGCTGTCGCAGACCGACCGCTTCGAGGGCCTCTACAACAACCCCAACATGCTCAGCATCGTCTGTGCCCTGACCACCCCGCTGGGCTGGGCGGTCTACCGGGCGTCCCGGCGACGGGCGGAACTGCTCGGCATGGTGCCGGCCGTCGCCTGTCTGCTGCTCTCCCAGTCCCGCACCGGGCTGATCGCCGTGCTCGTCGGCGCCCTCTGGGTCGTGCTGCGGCACGGGCTGGGCCGGATGGTCCGCATCGCCGCCGGGCTGGCCGCCGGGCTGTTGGTGGCGTACCTGTTCAACCTGCTGCCGATCCTGTTCGCCGGCCCCTGGATGCGGCAGCTCGTGCTGCGCTTCACCGCCCCCACCGGCGGCGACCTGTCCAACGGCCGCACCGAGATGTGGCAGGCGACGGTCGACCTGTGGTGGCAGAACCGCCCCACCCTGGGCTTCGGGTACGCGTCCCGCAACCACCTGTTCGCCCTCGCCAGCCTCGACGAGTCCTTCGGGACCGGGGTGAGCGTGGTGCACAACAGCTACCTGCAACTGCTGCTGGAGCTGGGGCTCGCCGCCGTGGCGCCGCTGGCGCTGCTGCTGCTGGCCGTCGGGCGGGTCGCGCTGCGGGCACCGGTGCGCCGGGCCGACTCGGGTCTGGTCTGGCTCGTCGTCACCGGGGTGCTGATCCAGATCACCGAGTCGGCCATCTTCGGCACCGGGCAGACCTACCCGTACGTGTTCTGGCTGGTGGCCGCCGGTGTGCTGCGGCACCTGCCCGACCGCCGGGCCGACGCGGACGACGGCGTCGAGCCCTCCCCCGCGCCGGCACACCCGCACCAGGTCAACGCCCCGGTGGACGCCGTGCCGCGCCGGCCGGTGCCGGTGCCGGTGCTGCGCTGACGTCGACCTGACGGCGCTGCCCCGAGCTCACCTCACCCGACGGCGCTGCGCTGAGCTCACCTCACCCGACGGTGCTGCACTGAGCTCACCCGACGGCGCTGCGCAACGATCACCCGACGGCGGAGAAACTGAGACCCGGCTTCGGTACCGGGCCTGGGATCGCACGACGGTGGGCGTCCGGTCGGGACGCCCACCGCCTCGTCGGAACGCCCGGGTCAGCTCCGGTCGTCGGCCGCCAGGAAGGCGCTGACCCGGTCCCGCCAGGCCCGGTGGTCGAACGACTCACGGGCCCTCGACCGGGCGGCCCGGCTCATCGCCGTCCAGTCGTCGTCGGTCAGCCGCAACGCACGCTCGACCGCCCACCGCACGTCGTCCGGCCCGTTGCCGGCGAGCACCAGCCCCTCGACACCGTCGTGCACGTAGGTGGCCAGGTCGCTGGTGTGGTTGAGCAGCACCGGGCAGCCGGCGGCGAGACTCTCCGGCACCTTGGACGGGAAGCCGTTGGCGGCGTATCCCCCGGTGGGGCGGACCAGCATCGAGAAGTGCGACTCCGCGAGCAGCGTCAGCACGGTGGCGCGGGGCACCCGACCCAGGAACCGCACCTCGGCGTGGAGCCCGTCGAGGACCGAGACGTCCAGGTCGGAGTGGGCGGCGGCAGCCTCCCGGGTGACCCCGGCGATGGTGAGGCTGACCCGTCGCTGCTGTTCCGGCGTGAGTCGGCCGATGCCGCGCAGGATCACGTCCAGCATGTCCTTGCGGGCGGGGGTGCCGGCGTAGAGCAGCCGCAGGCCGGTGGAGAGGGCGGGCGGCCGGCCGGTCGGGAAGTCGTCGCAGTCCACCTGCGGCGGCACCACCAGCACCGCCAGCCCGTGCGCCGCGAGGTATCCGGCCAACGTGGTGGACACCGCCGTGGCCCGGCCGACGAGCCGGGTGGCCAGGAACGTCGACCAGCGGTGCCGGACGAAGTACGGGGTCAGCCAGCCGTGCCGGAACTGCCGCCGGTCGTGCCGCTCGCTGGCGTCGACCACGATCGGGCAGCGCAGCACCAGACGCAGCACCGTCCAGTTGCCGAGGGTCATCAACGCCATCGGGAGCAGCACCACGTTCACGTCGCCACGGCGTACCCCCTGCCGGCGGGCGGCCCGCAGCACCCGGACCGGGCGGGCCAGCCGGGCCGGCAGCCGGGTGAGCCGGTGCCGGCCACGCACGCGCAGGGTGACCAGGTCGACGCCGGCCGCCTCGGGTGGTCGGGCCGGGAAGGCCAGCTCGCAGGGCCAGTCGTTGACGACGAGCGTGCGGCTGCCCTCGGGGGCGGCGGACCGGGCGAGTTGCAGCAGGCGGTTCGAGGTGGCGTCCCCGTGCGGAAAGGCGTAGGCGCCGACGAGCAGCGGGCGGGGCTGGTCGGCCCGTGCAGTCGATCCGCCGGCCGGCCGTGGCTCCCGGCCGACGAGCATGCTCTGATCGGTCATCTCTCTCACCGTCCCGAGCCGACCGGGGGTCGGCTGCTCTCTCGTGGCACCCGGTCCCGCCCGGGGTGGGCCGAGGCCCACCGTCGGTAGATCTCCAGGTGGATGCTGGCCGCCGTGTCGATGGCGAAGACGCTGTGCTCGAACCGGTCGGCGGCCACCGCCGGGGCGGTCGACGCGGTGTACGCCGCCGCCCGGCCCACCGCCCGCGCCCACACGTGCGGCGGGGCGTCGACACCGACGATGCTCACCCCGGGTAGCCGGTCGCCGATGAAGCGCACGCCCGGCAGGTCGGCGGCGACCGTGCCCACGCCCACCGCAACGGGTTCCAGCACTCCCCCGGGCAACCCCTCCAGGCAGGACGGGTGGACGACGACGTCGGCCTGCCGCAGCAGCCCGCCGACGTCGTCGCGGGGGCCCAGCAGGTGCACCCGGTCGCCGAGCCCGACGGCGTGCGCCGCCGCCCGGACCCGGTCGTCGTCGGCCGGGTCACCCGGCCCGACGAGCACCGCGTGCGCGGACACGCCCAGTTCCCGCAGCGCGACCAGGATCGGCGGCAACAGCCAGCGGCGTTTCTCGGGCGAGGCCCGGCCCACGGTCACGCAGACCAGGTCGGCCGGCCCCGCGCCGATCAGGGCCCGCAGGTCGTCGGGGCTGGGGCGGCGGAGCCGGTCGAGGTCGAGCCCGTTGAGCACCACCCGGCAGCGGGGGTCGGCACGCCAACCCGGGTGGTAGCCGAACGTCAGCGAACTGGGTGAGACACCCAGGATGTCGGTGGCGCAGCTGCCCAGCAGCCGACCGCAGATCCACCGGTAGACCCGGCGGCGCAGGGTACGCGGCCGGTTGTCGTCCCCCCGGAAGTGCGCGACCCGTCCGGGTACGCCCCGCAGCGCGCCGAGCGCGAGCGGCACCCCGGAGAAGTTGGCGCAGTCCGCGTGCACCACGTCCGGGCGCAGCCTCCCGACCAGGCGCAGGAACCGGGCGGGGAAGCGCAGGTCGAGCGGGATCGCCGTGACGGTGCCGCCGTGCCGGGTGACCATGTCGGCCAGGGGTCCGGGCCCCACCGTGTCGCTGAGGGTCACCAGGTGCAGCTCGGTGCCGGCGGCGGCGAGCCGGGGCAGCAGTTCGGCCGTACGCATCTCGGTGCCGCCGAAGTTCAGCTCACCCACGACCCGCAGCACCCGGACCCGGCCGGTCACGACGGTCCGCACCGGGCGAGGGCCCGCCGGTATCCCACCAGCGCCGCCGGAACCATGGTGAGCAGGTACCCGGCGCAGGCTGCCGCGGGCAGCCCGGCCAGGCCGAACTGTCGCAGTCCCCAGACCTTGAGCCCGGTCGCCAGCACCAGGAACGACGCCCAGCCGACGAACTGCGGCCGGAGCAGCCCGATGCTGTTCTGCACCAGGATCAGCGGGGAGGTGACCGCGACCAGCAGGGACCAGCCGGCCAGCCCGACGAGGACGGGGAGCCGGATCGTCGACCGGTCGACCTGGCCGACCCAGAGTTCGATCAGCCGGTGGCCGTAGCCGACCAGCAGCAGCCCGACTGCCCCGACGATCACGCCGTAGAGCACCATCATGCGACGGGTGTTGCGGCGTACCCAGGCCACCTCGCCGCGCGCCAGGGCGGCGCCGTTGACCGGCCAGACCGTCATGCCCACTAGCCCGACGAAGATCCACAGGACCCCGAACAGCTTTCCGACGACCGCGTAGTGCGCCGCCACCGTCAGCCCCAGGACGTTCGCGACCAGGGGGTTGTCCACGTTGAGCGCGATCGACGACATCGTGGTGAGCGCGAAGAACTGCAGACCCAGCCGGAGCAGGCCGACGACGGTGGCCCGGTGCACGAGCCGGGGTCCCGGCCGGCTGGCGGGGTCGGCGGACCAGAAGTAGGTGACCGTGTTGAGCAGGTTCGTCACCGGCACGGCCAGCACCGCGCCGCCGACGACCACCAGCGGTCCCCAGTCGGCGGCGATGGCGACCAGCACGACGGCCAGGGCGGCCAGGGCCCCGGCCGACTGCCAGGCGTTGCTCTGCACCATCTGGCCGCGGGCGTACTGGATCCGCTGGATCACCGACAGCGGGATGTTGACCGCGAACGCGCCGAAGCAGATCAGCACCATGGTGGTGGTCTGCGCGGCGACGGCCGGGTCGCGGACGGCGAACAGGTCCACCCAGGGGACCACCGGCGTGACCACCGCGAGTGTCGCCAGCAGCAGCACCGCGACCACACCGAGGGTGGCGAAGGCCCCGGAGATCTCCCGGGCCTGTTGCCGGGGGTCGTCGGCCAGCTGACCGAGCCGGGTGAGCAGCCCGTTGCCCAGCCCCAGATCGGCGAACCAGGCCATCCCGGTGAGCGCGGTGATCGCCATCCAGAGGCCGTACCGCTGGTCGCCGAGATACCGGAAGCAGGCGGGCGTGATGACCAGCGGAGCGGCCAGGCCGATCCCCTTGGCCACCATCGCGGTGGCGATGCCCACTGTGACGGCGCGGTCGCGACCGGGCCCCGACGGTGGGCCGGACGTCGCCACCGGGGCGACGACCGCCGTGCCGGTCAGCGCCGCAGCCGGCGTCGGCGCGGGGGCCGGCGTCGGCGCGGGAGCCGGCGGTCCGGCGGCGACCGCCTCGGCGGCGGGCCGGCCCACGGCCCGGGTCACCGGAGGGGGGCGGGGGCGACCCCCAGCCGCGCGGCCAGCCACGCGCCGGTCGCCCGCAACCCCTGCGCCCGGGGGACCGGCGTGACGTCCGGGAACAGTTGCCGCAGGGTGCTGTCGTCCGCCAGCGAGTGGGGGACGTCGCCGGTACGCGGCGGCGCGTGCTCCCGGGCGATCGGCCGTCCGAGCAGCTCCTCCAACTCGTCGAGCACCTGGAGCAGGCTGGCCCGCGCCCCGAAGGCGAGGTTGACCGGATGCGGGTGGTGCACCCGGCGGCGCAGCGCGTCGAGGATGACGTCGCAGACCGTACCGACGTAGGTGAAGTCACGGGACTGGGTGCCGTCGCCGTGCACCACGACTGGTTCGCCGCGCAGGGCGGCGTGGGTGAACCGGGGAATGACGGCCGCGTACGCGTGGTCGTGCCGCTGCCCGGGGCCGTAGACGTTGAAGAACCGGAAGGCCAGGGTGGGCAGCCCGAACGACGCCTGGTGCGCCAGGGCGTACGCCTCGGTGGCGAGCTTGCTGGCCGCGTAGGGGCTCATCGGGCGGGTCCAGGTCTGCTCCGCCTTGGGCAACGCCGGGTTCATGCCGTACACCGACGAGGAGGAGGCGACGAGCACGTGTCCCACGTCGTGCCGGCGGGCCGCCTCCAGCACCATCAACGTGCCGGTGGCGTTCGCGTGGTGGGAGGCCAGCGGGTCGCGTAGCGAGCGGGGCACGCTGGGCAGGGCGGCCAGGTGGACCACCGCCTCCCGACCCGCCATCGCCGCGTCCAGGGCGGCCGGGTCCAGGATCGACCCCTCGACGAATTCGACGTCCAGCCCGTCGAGGTTGCCCCGGAGCCCGACCGAGAGATCATCGAGGACGCTGACCTCCTTGACGGCCGGCTCGTCCAGGGCGGCGCGGGCCAGGTTGGCGCCGATGAAGCCGGCCCCACCGGTGATCAGAATGCGCATGGACAACCCCCCGGTACACACCTCACCTGTTCGTCGAAGCAGGCATGCAGCACATTACGGCACAGACGGAATCTTCATCACAATTAGGACAAATCTCGGCCGTCGGCCTGCAGCAGCCCGGCCGGGGTCCACCGAACGGCCGGTGGTGCTGTCCGGGAGCCGACCGACACCAACCGCCAGCTGGGCAAACGCGCACAGTGACAGCATCGTCGCAGTTCAACGGTGGAGGTGTGGAGGATGGCCGAGCTGATCGTCTACCGGTCCAACGCCCTGATGTCCGTCAGGTCGCGGATCGACGCCACCCGGGACGTGATCATGCCCGTCAACCTGGCGTACGCGGAGAGCATGGTCGGCATGTGGCACTCCGGCCTGCCCCAGGTGAGCCTGGTGCCCTCGACCGCCACCGACGCCCAGGTGTGGCCGGTCCTGTCCGCCGTCGGCACCCGCATCCACGACACCTCGGACGACAACTGCCCGATCAACACCGGCTGGTCGTACGTCGGCGGCAACCACGGCTACAACGTCGGCAACCAGATCGCGGTGGCCAACCACGGCAAGACGACCGCCGACGTGGGTTCGCAGTGGAGCGACGGGACCCGCATCTTCACCCTGCTGGCGGTGACCAACGCCAACAGCCTGCTGTTCGGCAACCCGTACACGATCGTGGACGGCATCGCCCAGGGCGCGCGGGTGAAACCGGCCGCACCGCTCACCCACGTCTCGGGGGCGACCAACCGGACCACCGTGCCGATCACCGGCCTCACCCCCGACGTGCAGATCCGCCCGGCCACCCACTCCCACACAGTGGCCGTCGAACTCGACGGCCGGCCGGTGCCCGACGGTCGGTCCACGGGCCAGGAGCTGGTGATCCGGGAGTCGTACGTCATCCCCTCCTACCAGGGGATGATCGACACGGCACGGGCGAACATCGGCACCCCGATCGCCACGATCATGCCGAGGATCCCGTCCCTGTGCCGGATCTCGAACGAATACCGCTGGTCGCCCGGTGGCAGCCTGATCGTCGCGCAGACGGTCACCGCCCTGAGCCGGTTCACCCTCAACGCGGGGGTCACCCAGTGCGGGCCGTTGACCCCGGTGGCCGGCGGCACCCGTCGGCAGTTCATGCCGAACGTGGGGGTGGCCGGCGGCCTGAACTGGTCCGTCTGGGCGAACATCGACACCCTGACGGCGCTCACCGACTTCACCCCGGCGACGCTGCGGAACCGGCTGATGCCGGCGAGCAGCATGACCCAGTGGGTGGTCAGCGGCGGGGGCGTCCAACAGTGGGGCATCGCCGTCGGGCTGCTGCCGGTCGCGGACGGGAAGCCCGAGATCCGGGTCCGTTACACCACGGCCAAGGGCTGGTTCATCAGCTCCAGCCTCAAGAAGAACTACCCGCAACTGGTCTGGGGCCGCACCCTGGCCGCCGGTGAGTCGGTGACCGGCACCGCCTACCGCCGCTACCTGGCGCCCCCGTCGACCGCCACCGAGATCGTGGTGTCCGCCGACGGCGCGGATTTCGTGGTGATCGAACGGGTCGGCACCGTGGCGCAGGCCGAGATGACGGCGCCGCAACTGTTCCACCGGCTGCTGGTCCCGGTCGGCCCGACGAACCTCGACGTGCCGGACCGGGTCACCGTCGACGGCATCCCGTACACCGTGCCGGTCTCCCCCGGGTACGGGACGTGGCGCGCGGAACCCGACCAGGTCGCATCGGGACCGCTACCGGGGGCGACCGGACCCCGGGGCAGTTACTTCCTCGTCCGGTCCGGCCCGACGCTGAGCCGCACCTGCACCGGCACCTACCAGCGGCTCCTGCTGCACCCGGTCTTCCTGGCCGAACCGACCCCGGTCGACCGGGTCTGTGTGGAGGTCACCGTGGCCGGCACCGGCGTCCTGCGGCACGGCGTGTACGCCCACGATCCGTCCACCGGGCGTCCCGCCGTCCTCGGCCCGATCGCCGACTTCGGCACCGTCGCCGTCACCTCGGTCGGGGTGCGGGAGTCCGTGCTGGTCGCTCCCGTGGTGCTGCCCGCCGGTTGGCACTGGTACGCGCACGTCTGGCAGGCCAGCGGCACCACGCCGCCCGCCGTACGGGTCAGTGGCGTCGGCGCCGCCACCACGCTGAACCTCGGTGCCGGCGCGGCGGCGATGACCGGGGACCGGTTCGGCTACGAGGTGACCGGGGTGACCGGTGCGCTGGGCGCGATCACGATCACCGGAGTCCACCAGTTCGCGCCGCCGCAGGTGGCGTACCGGCGGGCCTGACCCCGGTGCCCCGTGCCCCCGGCGGGACCGCACCGGCGGGCGTCGGGTCCCGGCGGGCCTCAACCGGTGGGGACGCCGTAGATCCGCTTCATCGCCTCGTGTTTGGCCGGGACGGGCAGGTGTCCGATGCCCAGCGACTTGGCCCGCAGCCGTTCGAGGTACTCGTCGGTGGTGCGCACCGGCCGCGCCGGCACCCCCGCCGCCACGGTGTTGTCCGGGATGTCCCGGGTGACGATCGAGCCCGCCCCGATGACGCACCGGTTGCCGATGGTGACCCCGGCCAGGATCATCGCCCGCATGCCGATGTAGACGTCGTCGCCGATCCTGATCGGCGCGGTCCAGTCGAGGTCGGGATAGTCCTTGCGCAGGATCAGGGTGCCACCGTCGTGGGTGACGAACTGCACCTCGGAGGTGACGTAGACGTTGTCCCCGATGGTGATCAGCCAGGGCTCCGAGCCGAACATCGCCCGGTTGACCCCGTAGAACCTGACCCGGCCGGTCAGGTTGACCCCGAGGGACCGGACGAACGCCTCGGGGTCGCGGGACGCGGCCAGATGGTCCCGCACCCGCCGGACCATCGTACGAACACGACTGGGCACTGACTATCCTCGATCGCAGGGTACGGCTGGGAGAGCACCGGACCGGGGCAGGTGGTCCCGGTCACTGGGGTGAACGAGCCGGGCCCGGCCACGGTGACGCCGGGCGCGGCCCGGAACGGGCTCAGCGGCAGAACTGGCGGGCGTGCTCCAGCACGTTCGGTTCCCGGCGGCGCTGCCGCCAACGCCGGTACCGCTGGCCGGCCGTCGCCTTCGCCTCGGCCCGTTCCTCGGGTGACCGGTCGGCGAGCAGGTCGAGCACCCGGCTGAGACCCGCCGCCGTCGCCGGCCGCACCACCGTCCCGCCGGTGTCGGCGATCAGCTCGCTGAACGGCGTGTTGTCCGAACAGACGACCGGGCAGCCCGACGCCAGGCTCTCCAGGATCACGTGACCGAAGTTCTCGCCGAGGGTGGGGAAGAGAAAGGCGTCGTACCGGCTGAACGTCGGCATGACGTCCGCCGCCACGAGTTCGCCGAGGTAGCGGACCCGGACGTGGCCCGGCATGGCCGCGATGATCCGCTGGCAGCGCGACCAGTAGTGCGGGTCCTCCGGCGGCCCGAAGATGTCGAACTCCATCGGCCGGGTGGTGCCGGCCACCGCCTCCAGGGCGGTGGCGAGGTTCTTCATCGGCGAGATCCGGCCGACGAAGACCAACCGCAGCGGCCCGTCGTGCGGTCGGGCCGGCGGGGCCGGGTGCGCCGGGATCGGGCTCTCGTTGCCGTTCACCATCACCTGCGCCCACGGCATGGTCGCCCGGATCTGCTGTTCCTCCAGCCAGCTGCACGCCTGCCAGCGCACCCCCAGCCGGCGCAGCAGCGGCGCCCACACCGCCAGGAAGAGCCGCTTCTTGGCGGACCGGATCGCGAGGGCGCCGGGCGACAGCTCACCGCGCGGGGCGACCAGGACGGCCCCCACGCGCACCAGGCGCAGCGCCGCCGCCAGGATCGCCACCACCGAGAACAGCGACCAGATGCTGTTGACATAGAGCAGGTCGACCGGGCGGGCGCGGACGTGGCGGATCAGCCGGGCCCAGTGTCGCGGCGCCCACGGGTCCAGGTAGAAAACGGCGGACCGCTCGTCGCGCCGCAGCAGCCGCCCGGACAGACCGGGGTACGGTGCAGACGAGCCGAGATCCCGGTCCCGGGTGACCAGGGTGACGTCGAGATGCCCCGGCAGGGTGTCCAGGATGAACCGCAGCGAGCGAATCGGGCCGCCACCTCGGAAGCCCGGCTCGAACACCCCTGCGGTCGCGACCACCCGGTAGCCGCCCACCGCGTCACCGGTCCGGCGCACGACGGCGGCGTCGTCCAGGGAGGGCAGCCTTGTCAACTTGTCCACCATCGGCCCACCTTCACCGTGCCGTCCGCAGATCGGCATCACGCAGGGGTGTCTGGCTTGCACAGGCAACGACCGGGGCTGCCGGGGGGCGCAGCCCGTACCGGATGCCGCAGTCGTGGAGGGGGACGCGTCCGCGGGCCGGGAACTCGACCCTTGCCGGTGCCCGCGCCGGGCGGACCCCGGCGGTGCCGCCCGGGGGCGGATGGCGGAGCGCGACCGGTGCTCTGCGTGGCCGAGGGGGCAACGGTTGACCACCGACGTAGTGATCGTAGGTGTGGGCGGGATGGGCCGGGAGATATTCGGGGTAATTCGGCTGTTGAACGCCTACCCGGTCGACGACGCCCGGTGGCGGGTCCTCGGCTTCGTCGACGACTATCCGACCGCGCCGAACGTGGAGCGGGTGCGGCGGCTCGGGGTGCCCTTCCTCGGCCCCACCCGGTGGCTCGCCGGAGCACCGGCGGGCCTGCAGGTGGCGCTGGGTGTCGGGCACCCCCGGCTGCGCCGCGAGACCGACCGGGCCCTGGCCCGCTACGGGTTGCCCGCCGCCACGGTGGTGCACCCGGCCGCCGAGATCGGCCCGGACTGCGTCTTCCAGGAAGGGCTGTTCGCGGCCGGTGGCGCCCGGGTCACGACGAACGTGGTGCTGGGCCGTCAGGTGCACCTCAACCAGAACTGCACGGTGGGGCACGACAGCGTGCTCGGCGACCACGTCTCGGTCAATCCACTCGCCGCGGTCTCCGGCTACTGCCGGCTCGACGACGGGGTCATGGTGGGCACCACCGCCGCCGTCCTGCCGGGGCTACGGGTCGGTCGGGACGCCGTGGTGGGTGCGGGCGCGTGTGTGACCCGGGACGTCCCGGCCGGCGCGGTGGTCACCGGGGTGCCCGCCCGGCCGGTGGACCGGTCAGCGGCGGATGCCCGCCCAGGCGTGGTGCCGGCGCACGGTCGACAGGATGAAGTCGACCACCCGGCGTGATGTGTCCGGCACCTGGTAGTCGAGCGGGCAGGCGACCGGACCGGCGGCCACCTGGGCCACCACGACCCGTACCGCCTCCACCACCCCGGCCGGGTCCAGCCCGGTCATCACGATCGCCCCGCAGTCCAGTGCCTCGGGGCGCTCGATGGACTCCCGCAGGGTCACCGCCGGGAACCCGAGGATCGCCGCCTCCTCGCTGACGGTGCCGCTGTCGGACAGCGTGCACCGGGCGTGCCGTTGCAGGGTCACGTAGTCGAAGAACCCGAACGGCTCGTGGAAGGTGATGCCGTCCAGCAGCGTGCCGTCGACGGCGAGGGACTCCAGGCGCTTGCGGGTACGCGGGTGGGTGGAGACCAGCAGCGGCAGCCGCCACTCGTCGCGTACGGCGCAGAGGCAGTCCAGCAGCCGCCGGAGCCGGTCCGGGTGGTCGACGTTCTCCTCGCGGTGGGCGCTGACGACGAAGTAGCCGCCCGGTTCGAGGGCGAGCTGCGCCAGGATGGTGGACCGGTCGATCTGCGGCCGGTAGTGGTCGAGCACCTCCCGCATGGGTGAGCCGGTGTGCAGGATCCGGCGGGGGTGCAGGCCCTCGGCGAGCAGGTTGCGCCGGGCGTGTTCGGAATAGACGAGGTTGAAGTCGGCGACGTGGTCGACCAGCCGGCGGTTGGTCTCCTCCGGCACGTTGAGGTCGAAGCAGCGGTTGCCGGCCTCCATGTGGTAGACGGGGACCTTCATCCGCCGGGCCATCAACGCGGCGATGGCGCTGTTGGTGTCGCCGAGCACCAGCAGCGCGTCCGGGCGCAGCTCACCGATCGCCTGTTCGGTGCCGACCAGCACGGCCCCGAGCAGGCTACCCAGCGACCGGGTGTCGGCCCGCAGGAAGCGGTCCGGGGACCGGACACCCAGCTCGGTGAAGAAGATGTCCGACAGCGCGGGGTCCCAGTTCTGGCCCGTGTGCACCACCGTGTGCTCCACGGTCCGATCCAGCGCGTCGATCACCCGGGCCAGCCGGATGATCTCCGGTCTGGTCCCGACGACGGTCATCACCCGGGTCATGGATGTCTCCTCATGGTCGGTCGCGGTGTGGCGGGGACCGCCCGGCACCGGTGGGCGCGGTCCGCCCGGCGGTGCGGTGCGGGGTCCGGGTCGGCGGTACGCGGGTCGGCCGGTGTCACGACGGCCGTCCCTGTGGGGGGACCCGGCACGCCGGGGCACTGACCGCCTGCCATGCCTGGTCGAGGACGCTGATCCGGGGCCGGTCGAGCCACCAGCGGCGGTAAGCCTCCCCCGCCGCCGCCCGGGCCGCCTGCCGCTGCTCGGGCGAGGTGGCGGCGAGCCGGGTGAACAGCGCGCCCAACGCCACCGGGGTCAGCTCGGTGAGCACCTGCCCGCCGCCGTCACGCAGCACGGCCGTCCACGGTGTCCGGTCCGAACAGATCACCGGGCAGCACGCCGCCAGGCTCTCCGCGATCGCGTTGCCGAAGTTCTCCCCCCGGGTCGGCTGGACGGAGGCGTCGTACCGGGCGAAGGTCTCGCCGACCTGGTCGGGGCGCAACTCTCCCCGGTAGCTGACGACGGACGGGTCCGGCAGGGCGGACCGCAACTGCTCGCAGCGCTGCCAGTACCGGGCGTCCTCCACCGGGCCGTAGATGTCGAGCCGCACCCGGGCCCGGACGTGGGCGAGCGCGGCGAGCACCAGGTCGAGGTTCTTCATCGGTGAGATCCGACCGATGAAGACCAGCCGGGGCGGGTCGGCCGGCGGCGGGTCGGCCGGGGCGGGGCGCGGTTCGGGGCCGACGCCGATCGCAACGACGCCGATCCTGGCCCGGGGCAGCACCCCCCGGATGTCGGCGACCTCCTGCGGCCCGGTGGCGTGCCACAGCACCCGGGGCCCCCGCAGCATCCACCGCCAGCCGGCCAGGAACATCCGTTTGCGGGCCCGGTGCAGGGCGAGGGCGGCCGAGCCGAATTCACCCCTCGGGGCCACCAGAATGCGATCCGCCCGCAGCAGGCCGAGCCGGGTGGCGGCGATCGGAAGAATGGAGAAGACCGACCAGACGCTGTTGACGTAGAGCAGATCGAAACGTGCCGACCGCAACGAACGCCAGAGCGTCAGCCAGTGCGCCGGGTGCCGTACCCCGAGGTAGAAGACCTTCGTCCGGCCGCGTCGCACCCAGGTGCCGGAGAGCCCGGGATAGGCCGCCCGGGAACCGAGGTCGCGATCCCGGGTGAGCAGGGTGGCGGAAACCGCGCCGCTGGCCGTTTCGAGCACGTGCGAAATGGAACGGACCGGCCCTCCGGCACGCCATCCGGGGCTGAAGTAGCCCGCCGTGACGAGGACCCGGAATGTGGTCCCCCCGGCACTCGCCAACCGTTCGTCAACGTTCGTTGCGGGGCTGGTGTCACCGGCCATCCTCGCTCCTCGCTGAAATCTGGGAACTGGGTTGAACAACGAGCGAGCGTCACTTCGGTGACTGCGTACCGCGCTTCGCGCAAATTCGTCGAACGCCACCCGAAAAATCATGATCACCGGTCCGGCAAACGGTATAAGGGAGTCGCGCAACAAATCCCAACCGACACGAGAGGACCCCCATGTCGCGAGTGGCACTCATATCCGGCACCACCGGTCAGGACGGTAGCTATCTGTCCGAGTTCCTCCTCGACCGGGGATACACGGTGCACGGGATAAAGCGAAGGTCGTCCTCGTTCAACACCGAACGGATCGACCGCGTCGACGTCCATCCCCGCAACGGCGAGGCGCGTCTGTTCCTCCACTACAGCGACCTTTCCGACCCGGCCTCACTGACCGCGCTGATCCGCGACATCCGGCCGGACGAGATCTACAACCTCGGCGCGCAGAGCCACGTCCGCGTCTCCTTCGACGTCCCCGGCTACACCGCCGACATCACCGGGCTCGGCGCCCTGCGGATGCTGGAGGCGGCGCGGGCGGCCGACATCGACTGCCGCTTCTACCAGGCTTCGTCCTCGGAGATGTTCGGCTCCGCCCCGCCTCCGCAACGGGAGGAGACCCCGTTCCACCCGCGCAGCCCGTACGCGTGCGCCAAGGTCTACGCCTACTGGTCGACGGTCAACTACCGCGAGTCGTGGGACATGTTCTGCGTCAACGGCATCCTGTTCAACCACGAGAGCCCCCGGCGCGGCGAGAACTTCGTCACCCGCAAGATCACCCGCGCGGTGGCCCGGATCGAGGCCGGCATCCAGGACAAGCTCTACCTGGGCAACCTCGACGCGGTCCGGGACTGGGGCTACGCCCCGGAGTACGTCGAGGCGATGTGGCTGGCCCTTCAGCAGGACACCCCACAGGACTACGTGGTGGCCACCGGCGAGGGGCACTCCGTACGCGAGTTCGTCCAGGCCGCCTTCGACCGGGTCGGTCTTGACTGGCAGCGGTACGTGGAGATCGACCCCGCCTACTTCCGGCCCGCCGAGGTCGACGCGCTCATCGGCGACTACAGCAAGGCCCGGCGGCACCTGGGCTGGGCGCCGAAGACCCTGTTCGGCGACCTGGTACGGGTGATGGTGGACGCCGACCGACAACTCCTGGAAGACGAGCGGATGGGACGTCTCGTGCGGGTGGACCGATGAGGATCACCGTCGACGCCACCCCGATCCGCCCCGGACACGCCGCCGGGGTCGAGGCCTTCACCTACGGCCTGCTGACCGGCATGGCCGCCGACACCTCCCACGACCTGCGGGTGAACATCCTGCGGGGCACCCTCGACCAGTGGCGTGACCAGGTGCCCGCCGATCAGCTCGGTTGGACCGAGGTCGCCCAGCCGCTGCGCTCGGACACTCCTCCCGGGCAGCTGTTGCGCCGCTGGACGCCGACCCGGGTCCGCGACTCGCTCGCCGTCCGCAGGGCGGTCAACGCGGTCCGGCAGCGCTCGGTCCCTCGGCAGCGGGGATCGGACGTGACGTTGTACCCGTTCCACAGCGCCCCGATCGGGCCCGGCCCGTCGGTCGTCGTCGTGCACGACCTGCGGCACCTGCGGGCCGCCTTCCACTCCCCCGGCTTCGCCGCGGTGGTCCGGGAGAACGTGGCCCGCGCGGCCGCCCTCGTGGTCACCTGG
Organism: Micromonospora sp. RL09-050-HVF-A; assembly: GCF_019374995.1. NCBI lineage: Bacteria > Bacillati > Actinomycetota > Actinomycetes > Micromonosporales > Micromonosporaceae > Micromonospora > Micromonospora sp. RL09-050-HVF-A. Next base: position 6,863,447 of record NZ_JAGKQP010000002.1, on the reverse strand, counting down.
CCGCACCCGTACCGGGAGACCCTGCGGTTGTTTCCCGAGGCGGCGGAGCGGACCGCGCTCATCCCGACCCCGACGTTCCAGCCCGCACCCGAACGGGCTGCCGCCCGGCCCGAACCGGGCCTGCTGGTCTACCCGTCCTCCACCGCGACCCACAAGAACCACGCGACCCTGCTGGAGGCGATGGCGTTGCTGCCGCAGTGCCGGCTGGTCTGCCCCGGCCCGCTGGTCGAGCCCGACGCCAGCCGCCTGCTCGCCCGCGCCGCGCAGCCCGACCTGCGGGGCCGGGTGTCCTTCCCCGGGTTCGTCACCCTCGACGAGCTGAACGCCCTCTACGCCCGGGCCGACGCGGTGGTGATCCCCTCGCTCTGGGAGGCGGCCAGCGGTGCCATGCTGGAGGCGTTCAGCTGGGGGCTGCCCGTCGCCTGCGCGGACGCCGAGCCGCTGCTGGCCCAACTGGAGTTCACCGGTGCCGAGGCGACGGTCTTCCGGGCCACCGACCCGGCGTCCCTCGCCGAGGCGGTCCAGCGGCTGCTGGCCGACCGGGCGCGCTACGCCACCGCCGCCCGGCACGCCAACGGCCGGTTGGCCGCCCGCACCTGGGCGGCGACCGGTGCCGACTACCTCGACGTGCTGCGCTGGGTGGCGCAGGGACGACCGGGACCGATACCGAGATCCGCGTTCGCCGCCGAACTCAGCGGGGAGGAAGCGTCGTGAGCATGACGGACGACCGCTATCCGGTGGCCCGACCGAGCCTGTCCGACCTGGAGGAGCGGTACGTGGTCGACGCCCTGAGGAGCGGCTGGGTCTCCTCCCGGGGCCCCTACCTCAACGCCTTCGAGGACCGCTTCGCCCGGCGGTGCGCCGCCGGCACGGCGGTGGCCACCGCCAACGGCACGGTCGCCCTGCACCTGGTCCTCGCCGCCGCCGGTATCGGTCCGGGCGACGAGGTCATCGTTCCCGCGCTCACCTACGTGGCGACCGCGAACGCCGTCGCGTACTGCGGGGCGCGCGCCGTCTGTGTGGACGTGCTGCCGCAGAGCTGGTGTGTCGACCCCGCCGCCGTCCGGGCCGCGATCGGGCCACGCACCCGGGCGGTCATCGCCGTCGACCTGTACGGCCACCCCGCCGACTATCCCGCCCTGCGCGCGCTGTGCCAGCGGCACGGACTGCTCCTGGTGGCCGACGCCGCAGAGTCCTTCGGGGCCACGGTCGACGGGCACCCGACCGGTTCCCTGGCCGACGCCACCACCTTCTCCTTCTTCGGCAACAAGGTGATCACCGCGGGTGAGGGCGGCTGTGTCACCACCTCCGACGAGGCGCTGGCCGACCGGATGCGCCTGCTGCGCAACCAGGGCATGGATCCGCAGCGGCGGTACTACTTCCCGGTGCTGGGCTACAACTACCGGATGACCAACCTGGCCGCCGCGCTGCTCTGCGCCCAGCTGGAGCGGGCCGACGACATCATCGCCCGGCGGGACGCGGTGATCGCCGGCTACGAGACGCAGTTGGCCGACCAGCCGGCGCTGTCGGCCCAGCCGGTGCTCGCCGGCGTCCGCCGGGCACCGTGGATGGCCGCCTTCCTGGTCGGGCCCGAAGGGGACGCCACCTCCCGGGACACGGTGGCCCGAGCGCTCGACCGGCTCGGCGTGGAGACCCGGCCCTTCTTCGTGCCGATCCCCGATCTGCCGGCGCACCGTGATCCGGACGCGGACTGCCCGGTGACCGTCGACCTGAGCCGGCGCGGCATCAACCTGCCCACGTACCCCGAGCTGACCGAGCCGGCGGTCAAGACGGTGGTGGAGCGCGTCCGCGCCGCCCTGTCGACCGTCGCCTGACGCGGGTGCCGCCCCCGCCCGGTGCCGCAGGGCGGGGGCGGCTCACGTCGGGCGGACAACGTCGGCCAGTTCGTCGGTGGGGTCTCGCCGGACACCCCGCGCGCGGTCCGCCTCGCGTCTGCGCAGCAGCAGGAGATAGCTGCCGCCCCAGGCGACCGCGCTGGCCAGGGCCAGCACCGCGAGTGCGCCGGCCGCACCGGTCGCACCGGACAGGACCGCTGCGGCAACGACCACGGGCACCCGGATTCCGCCGAGCAGGACGCCGAGCAGGATCGCCAGCCGGCTCGCCTGCTCCACCCGCAGCCCGGCGAAGCCGACGGCAGCCGGCGCCGCGAACAGGCTCTCCAGCGCGAGCAACACCAACAGGCTGCGGGCCAGGTCCCAGTTGGCGCCGAGTAGCGTCGTCCCGACCGCGTCGGGCAGCAGGGCGACCGCCGTCGTCATCGGCAGGACACCGGCGGACACCAGCATCGCGAGTCGTACGGCCACCCGGGTCCGCACCGCGCGGGACTCGGCACGGCTGCGGGCCAGGTGCGGCAGGATCAGCGTGGCGGCGGTGGACAGGACCAGGTTCACCGGCCCCAGCAGCGTCCTGCCGGCGCTCAACGCGCCGACCACCGCGGTGCCCGCGAAGGCGGCCAGGGCGGTCAGCGCCAACTGCGCCGATCCGGTGGTCAGCAGGAACTGCGTGCCGAACCCCAACGCGACGCGGCTCTCCGCCCGACCGATGCGCCAGCCGGGCCGCAACGCGTACCGGCGGCGGAGCGCGACGACCACGCCGATGAGCCCGCCACCGAACGCCCAGAGGGCGAACACGTACGGCGCGTCGAGCAGCCGGAACAGGCCGGCAAGCGCGGCGCAGCCGGTGACCGCCGCCCAGGCGGTCTCCTGGGCCAGGGCCCCGGACGGTGTCCCGACGCCGACGGCGATCGCCTTGGTGTAGTCGTAGAGCACCAGACCGGGCAGGGCGAGGCCCACGAACACCAGATAGGACGAGCCATACGCGATCCCCGCCGCGCCGAGCGCCACCCCGCTGACCGTGCCGAGCAGGATGGCCCGCCGGGCGGCGGACGCGGCCCCCGTACCGGCCGCCAGGGTCGAGTCGGTCACCATGCTGCGTACCAGCCCGGAGCCGAGGATGTAGAACGAGAAGGCCAGCGCGAACTGACCCACCCCACCGATCGGCTCCAGCCGGGTGACGGTGATCGCCACCAGCAGGTTGCCGCCGCTGGACAGACCCCCGACGACCAGGGCGAGCAGGGCACGGCGACCGGTCCGGGGCGGGCCCGGAACGGCCCGGTGCCGGGCCGCGCGAGCACGGACCCGGACGGTCACCGGGCGGCACCCCGCAACAGCGGCACCCGGTCGTCCCGCCCGACGGGGGAGCGACGGGTCAGCCACAGCAGGAGAAAGACCGGTACCGCCGACATCAGGTGTTGCAGGAAGCCGATGGTGGAGTCGGGGTAGGTCCCGGACCAGAGCAGCACATCGGAGAAGACCAGGCAGCACAACGTCAAGCGGGCCGGCCCCGGTCGCCCCGCCAGCGCAGCAGCAGCGCCACGAACCCGGCCCAGAAGGCGTGCACGGCCACCACTCCGACGGGGCCGTCGAACAACCAGATGTTGCCCAGCAACAGGAAGTTGAAGGCCGACGTCGGCCCGCCGCCGAGGAACTGGTTGATCCGTTGCCCGGTGGACAGCGCCGGCCGGTCCGGATCGATCACCCGGGGCACCAGCCCGTACCGGAAGTAGTCCACGACACCGGGCTGGCCGATCTCGACCGGCACCTCGAAGCCCGCCACCGCCGTGAGTTGACTGTCCAGACGGAGCCGGTCGGCGGCGGTGACCTGAGTGTCCACCATGACCCCGGACTCCTCCCGGATGGCGTTGCGCTGGGCGAACATGGTGGGCCAGGCGAGGAGGAGCACCACCGTCCAGAGCAGGAGATGACGCAGCCGGAAGACGCCGCAGACGGCTCCGGCGGCAGCCACGAAGAACACCAGTGCGACCAGTGGCGCGGAACGGGCGGTCAGCGCTGCGACGTACGCCTCCACGCCGACGAGAGCGGTCAGCCAGCAGTACAGCTTCGGCCGCGAGAGCCGACCGCTGAGTTGGCTGCCCACCAGCAGTGCGAAGCCCAGCGTGCCCCACCCGGAGAAGAGCGCGCACACCATTCCCAGAGGTGTGTCGGCCAGTTCGCCGGACACCTGGGCGACGACGGTCCCCCGACCGAGGTGGGCACCGACGATGTTCGCCGCGATGCCGGTCAGGGTCACCAGCCGGGCCACCGGATATATCTGGGGGAACCGGGCGGTCGCCTGCCGCATGCCCTGCCGCCACTGCGGATCGGGACGCCCGAAGGACAGGCTGGCCGTCTCCACACTGGCGCTGCCCAGCAACGCCAGGCCCACCAGGAACACGAGGAAGCCGGTACGCGGGTTGTGGTGGAGCACCGCCATCGGAACGATGAACACCGCGTACGGGGCGAGCACCAGGAAGCTGACGGGATAGCACCGCAGCAGCCCGCCGACCAACTCCCGCTGACGTTTCACCCGGACCCCGCCCCGCTCGGGTCATGCGGGCGCCCGGCCCGGGAAGCTGCGGGCCAACCACAGTAGAAAGAAGACCGCCATCGCCGACACCGCGTGTTGCAGGAACCCGATCATCGAGTCGGGGTAGGTGCCGGACCACAGCAACGCGTCGGAGAACACCAGACAGACCAGACTCAACCGGGCCGGGCCGGGCCGGCCCCGCCAGCGCAGCAACAGCGCCACGAACCCGGCCCAGAAGGCGTGCACGGCCACCACCCCGACGGGACCGTCGAAGAACCACATGTTGCCCAGCAGCAGGAAGTTGGAGGCCGACGTCCGGCTACCGCCGAGGTACCGGTTGATCCGTTGCCCGGTCGTCAGAGCCGGCCGGTCGGGGTCCAGGAGCCGCGGTACCAGCCCGTACCTGAGGTAGTCGACGCCCTCGGGCTGACCGAGGTCGACGGGGACCTCCGTGGGGGCGACGACCGTCAGCTGCCGGTCCAGGCGCATCCGGTCCGTCGCGGTCACCGCGTCGTCCACCGCGACGCCCTGGTCCTCCCGTATCCCGTTGCGGTAGTCGAACATGGCCGGCCACAACAGGACCAGCACCAGTGTGCCGAACACCAGGTACCGCAACCGGAACACGCCGCAGACCACCCCGGCGGTGACCGCGAAGAAGACGAAGGCGATCAGGGGCGCCGTGAGGGCGGTCAGCACGGTGACGAAGGCCTTGGTGACGACGAGCGCGCCCAACCAGCCGTACAGCTTCGCCTTGGACAGGTGGCCGCCGAGGTGGCTGGCGACCAGCAGCGCGAACCCGAGCGCCGCCCAACCGGAGAACAACTTGGTCAGCGCCACCATCGGCGTGTCGGACGTCTCCCCGGAGATCTGCGCGACGAGGTTCCCCTCCCCGAGGTGCGCCCCCAGCAGTTCGGCCGCGATGCTGATCAACACGACCAGGCGGGCCACCGGATAGATCCCCGGGTACCGGGCGGTCGCCTGGCGCATGCCGCGCCGCCACTGCGGATCGGGTCGCCCGAGGAGCAGACAGAACGTCTCCACGGAGACACTGCCCAGCAACGCCAGGCCCACCAGGAACACGATGAAACCGGTACGCGGGTTGTGATTGACCAACGCCATCGGCAAGATCAACAGCGCATACGGGGCGAGCACCAGGAAGCTCACGGGATAGCAGCGCAGCAGCCGACCGACCAGTTCCCGATGGCGTCCCGACGACGCTGCCCGGGAGTCGACGACATCGATTTCGGAGCCAGGGTCGGAGACCGCCCTGGAACAGGTCATCGTCCGCCCCCTCACCCGTTTTCGGTCGCCTCATGCGCAACGAGCGAGTCGAGGTCCACGAAACGCTCCGGAGCGGAAACTCCGGGCACCGGGGGCAGCACGGCGTGCGCCCCGTCCGTTAGCCGGACGGGGCGCAGGGCAGCCGCCGAAACTACTCCAGCACGGCGTCGACCAGGGCCTTCGCCTCCTGTTGGAGCTGGGCCAGGTGCGCCGGCCCGTGGAACGACTCGGCGTAGATCTTGTAGACGTCCTCGGTGCCGGACGGCCTGGCCGCGAACCAACCCGACTCGGTGGTCACCTTCAGCCCGCCGATGGCCGCCCCGTTGCCCGGGGCGCTGGTCAGGGTGGCGGTGATCGGCTCACCGGCCAGCTCGGTGGCGGTGACCTGCTCCGGGGAGAGCCGGCCCAGCACCGCCTTCTGCTCCCGGCTGGCCGGGGCGTCGATCCGGGCGTACGCGGGTGCGCCGAAGCGTTCGGTCAGCGTGGCGTAGTGCTCGCTCGGGGTCCGGCCGGTGCTGGCGATGATCTCGGCGGCGAGCAGGCAGAGCAGGATGCCGTCCTTGTCGGTGGTCCAGGTGCTGCCGTCGCGGCGCAGGAACGACGCCCCGGCGCTCTCCTCGCCGCCGAAGCCGACCGTGCCGTCGAGCAGCCCGGGGACGAACCACTTGAAGCCGACCGGCACCTCCAGCAGCGGTCGGCCCAGGTCGGCGGCGATCCGGTCGATCATCGAGGAGGAGACCAGGGTCTTGCCGACGGCCGCCGCCGGACTCCACCGCGACCGGGTACGGAACAGGTGGCCGATCGCCACCGCCAGGTAGTGGTTGGGGTTCATCAGGCCCCCGTCGGGGGTGACGATCCCGTGCCGGTCGGCGTCGGCGTCGTTGCCGGTGGAGACCTGGAACCGGTCCCGGGCGGCGATCAGCGACGCCATCGCGTTGGGCGACGAGCAGTCCATCCGGATCTTGCCGTCGCCGTCGAGGGTCATGAACCGCCAGGTCGGGTCGACCAGTGGGTTGATCACGGTGAGGTCGAGCCGGTGCCGCTCGGCGATCTCACCCCAGTAGGCGACGCTGGCCCCGCCGAGCGGGTCGGCCCCGATCCGCACCCCGGCGTCGCGGATCGCGTCGATGTCGAGCACCGACGGCAGGTCGTCGACGTAGCCGGCGAGGAAGTCGTACGTGCCGGTGGTGTCGGCGGCGCGCGCCCGCGCGTACGGGATGCGTCTGACCTCCTTGAGCCCGGCGGCCAGGATCGCGTTGGCCCGGTCCTGGATCCACTTCGTGACGTCGGTGTCGGCGGGCCCGCCGTTGGTCGGGTTGTACTTGAAGCCGCCGTCGTCGGGCGGGTTGTGCGACGGGGTGATCACGATGCCGTCGGCGAGCCCGTCGGTGCGACCCCGGTTGTGGGTGAGCACGGCGTGCGACAGCGCCGGGGTGGGGGTGTAGCCGTCGCGGCTGTCCCGCAGCACGGTCACCCCGTTGGCGGCGAGCACCTCCAGCGCGTCGGCCTCGGCGGGGGCGGAGAGCGCATGGGTGTCCCGGGCCAGGAAGAGCGGTCCGGTGAGGCCCTCCTGGCGGCGGTAGTCGCACAACGCCTGGGTGACCGCCAGAATGTGGTCGGAGTTGAAGGCGTTGCGCAGGCTGGACCCCCGGTGGCCGGAGGTGCCGAAGGAGACCTGCTGCGCCGGGTCGTCCGGGTCCGGGTGCTCGGCGTAGTAGGCGGTCACCAGCCGGGGCACGTCGACCAGGTCGGCGGGCTCGGCGGGCTGTCCGGCACGGGGGTGGGCCACTGCGGAAACCTCCTTGAGGGTACGGGTCGGTGCGCTGTCTTCCCCGGCGTCGGCCGGGTCACACCCGGCTCAGGGCTCGACGCGCTGACCCTTGCCGATGACGACGACGCCGTTGTCGGAGACGGTGTAGCGCTGCCGGTCCTTCTCCAGGTCGACGCCGATCTCGGCGCCCTCGGGCACGAAGACGTTCTTGTCGAGGATGGCCCGGCGGATCACGGCGTGCCGGCCCACCTCGACGCCCTCCATCAGCACCGCGCCGTCGACCTGCGCCCAGGAGTGCACCTTGACCTTGGGCGAGACGACCGAGTTCTCCACCAGCGAGCCGGAGACCACCGCGCCGGGCGAGATCATCGAGCCGACGGCCCGGCCGACCCGCTCACCCCACTGGTGGACGAACTTCGCCGGCGGGTACGGCGGCTGGTCGGTGTAGATGGGCCAGTCGAAGTTGTAGAGGTTGAACACCGGGTGCACGTTGATCAGATCCATGTGCGCGTCGTAGAACGAGTCGAGCGTCCCCACGTCCCGCCAGTAGCCCCGGTCCCGGTCGGTGCTGCCGGGCACCTCGTTGTCCTTGAAGTCGTAGACGTTCGCCTCGCCCCGCTCGACAAGCATCGGGATGATGCTGCCGCCCATGTCGTGCTTGCTGGTCTTGTCGGCGGCGTCCCGTTCGACGGCCTCGCAGAGCGCCCGGGTGGAGAAGACGTAGTTGCCCATCGAGGCGTAGATCTGGTCGGGGGCGTCGGGCAGGCCGACCGCGTCGGTGGGCTTCTCCCGGAACGCCCGGATCCGCTTGCCGTCCTCGCCGACCTCGATCACGCCGAACTGGTCGGCCATCGACAGCGGTTGGCGGATGCCGGCGACGGTGACCGCCGCCCCGGAGGCGATGTGGTCGTCGACCATCTGCCGGGGGTCCATCCGGTAGATGTGGTCGGCACCGAAGACGATCACGTAGTCCGGCTGCTCGTCGTTGATCAGGTTGAAGCTCTGGTAGATCGCGTCGGCGGAACCGGCGAACCACCAGGGGCCCCGGCGCTGCTGGGCCGGCACCGGCGTGACGTAGTTGCCGAGCAGTGTCGACATCCGCCACGTCTTGGTGATGTGCCGGTCCAGAGAGTGGGACTTGTACTGGGTCAAAACGACGATCTTGAGAAAGCCGGCGTTCGCCAGATTGGACAGGACGAAATCGACCATGCGGTACATCCCGCCGAACGGGACGGCCGGCTTGGCCCGGTCCGCGGTGAGCGGCATGAGGCGCTTGCCCTCTCCGCCGGCCAGGACGATCGCGAGCACCTTGGCAGCCATGACCAGACGCTATCCATACCGCTGCGACTTCACCACTCGTACGGGCACAGTTCCGTGACCGGTGCGCGGCCGGTTTCTGCACTAGGGTGCCGGGCATGACCGACTCCGCCCCGCTGCGCGTGGACCTGCTCACCCGCGAGTACCCGCCGGAGGTCTACGGCGGGGCCGGGGTGCACGTCGAGTACCTGGCCCGGGAGCTGCGCCGGCTCGCCGACGTCCGGGTGCACTGCTTCGGCGCGGAGCGCGTCGAGCCGGGCGTCACCGCGTACCCCGAGCCGGCCGGCCTGGGCGGCGCGAACGCGGCGCTACGGACCATGGGCGTCGACCTGGCGATGGCCGCCGGGTGCGCCGGCACCGACGTGGTGCACAGCCACACCTGGTACGCCAACCTGGCCGGGCACACCGCCAAGCTGCTGTACGGGGTGCCGCACGTGGTGACCGCGCACAGCCTGGAGCCGCTGCGCCCGTGGAAGGCCGAGCAGCTCGGCGGCGGCTACGCGCTCTCCTCCTGGTGCGAGCGGACGGCGATGGAGTCCGCCGACGCGATCGTCGCGGTGAGTGCGGGGATGCGGCGGGACGTGCTGACCGCCTATCCGGCGGTGAACCCGGACCGGGTCCGGGTGGTCTACAACGGCATCGACACCGCCCAGTACGCCCCCGACCACGGCACCGACGTGCTGGACCGGCTCGGCATCGACCCCGCCCGCCCCAGCGTGGTGTACGTCGGGCGGATCACCAGGCAGAAGGGCCTGCCCTACCTGCTGCGCGCCGCCCGGGAGCTGCCCGCCGACACCCAGCTGGTGCTGCTCGCCGGTGCCCCGGACACCCCGGAGATCGCCGCCGAGGTGCAGGGGCTGGTCAGCGAGCTGCGGGCCAACCGGTCCGGGGTGGTCTGGGTGGCCGAGATGCTGCCCAAGCCCGAGGTGATCCAGGTGCTCACCCACGCCACCGTCTTCGTCTGCCCGTCGGTCTACGAGCCGATGGGCATCGTCAACCTGGAGGCGATGGCCTGCGAGACGGCGGTGGTGGCGACCGCCACCGGGGGCATCCCCGAGGTGGTCGCCGACGGCGAGACCGGGTTGCTGGTGCCCATCGAGCAGGCCGGCGACGGTTCCGGCAACCCGCTGGACCCGGACCGCTTCGTCGCCGACCTCGGCGCGACGATCAACGAGTTGCTGGCCGACCCGAAGCGCACCGAGGCGTTCGGTCTCGCCGGCCGGCGGCGGGCCGTGGAGCACTTCTCCTGGGACGCCATCGCCGTCCAGACCCTGGAGCTGTACCGCTCACTCCTGGAATAACCAGGGTCAGGTACAGTTTTCTGTACCTACCTCGGAGGTGGTCATGCGGACCGTGAACTTCACCCAGCTACGGCAGAACCTGGCCGCCGAACTCGACAGCGTCATCAACGACGCGGAGGAAGTGGTGGTGACCCGGTCGGGTCACGAGCCGGTGGTCATCGTGCCGCTGGCGGAGTACGAGTCGATGAAGGAGACCGAGTACCTGCTGCGCAGTCCGGGCAACGCGGCGGCCCTGCGCCGATCGATCGCGGAACTCGACGAGGGTGACGCCACCGAGCGGGAACTGGTCGACCCGACGACCGTACGGGACGTCGCGTGAGGCTGGTCTTCACCGCGACGGCGTGGAGCCAGTACCTCAGCCACACGGACCGCAAGCTGGTCAAACGCATCAACGATCTCATCGCCGACGTCATGCGCAACGAATACGAGGGCATCGGCAAGCCGGAGCCCCTGCGGGGTGAGCTGTCCGGCTTCTGGTCCCGCCGGATCGATCGCGAACATCGGCTGGTGTACCGCATCACGAAGGACGACGTCGAGATCATCGCCTGCCGGTACCACTACGGCGACAGGTAGCCACCAGGGTCAGGTGACGTGGAGGGTGGCGGCGAGGCGGGTCAGGGCGGGCGGGGCGGCGGGGGAACGGGCCACCACGGCGACCAGGGGGCGTACCGCCGGGCGGTGGTGCACCTCGCCGTGGGCGGTGCGCTCCGCTTCGAGCACCGCCCGGCCGGCGCGGAGCAGGTTGCCGTCGAGCACGTAGGCCCGGGCGGTATCGAGCAGGTACGCGGCCCGGTGCTCAGGGGGCAGCCACCGCCACTCGTCGCCGGCCACCAGCCGCTCGTGGCGTACCGTCGCCGCCGTGACCTCGCCGAGGGCGGCCTCGGCGACCACCCGCGCGGCCTCGACCGCCGCGCCGCCGCCCTCGGCCCCGGCCTCCCGGGCGGCCCGACCGGCCCGGTCGAGCAGATCCCGGGAGGCCCGCCCGTCACCCCGCCCGGCGGCAGCCAGGCCGGCCTGGAGCAGCAGCGTGACGAGCAGCGCGGGGTCGGCCGACCGGTCGTCACCGGGCGTCGACGAGGTCGCCCGTGGCGCGCCCGGGGAACGCCCCGGCAGGAGGCGGTGGGCCGCGACGGCGGCGGCCTCCATCGCGGCCCGCCGCCGGCCGCCGTGGCGCAGGGCCTGGGCCAGCGGCACCGTGGCGGCGGCGGCCACCCACGGGTCCTTCGTGACCTGCGCGGCGGCCACCGCCCGGTCGGCGGCCAGCCAGGCCACCTCCGGCCGGTCGACCTTGAGCAGCACCAGCGCGACCAGGCCGTACCCCCGGGCGAGCAGCCCGTCGGTGGCCCGACCGGGCCGGAGTGCCCGCGCCGCGCGGACCGCATCGACCAGGCCGGGCAGCACGACGAGCAGTTCCGGGTAGCGGGCGTGCCGGTAGCTCTGCTCCGCGTGGGCCAGGCGGGCGCGCACCTCCGCGACGTCGGGCGGCCGGGCCGGCGGCTCGACGTGGTAGCGGGCCAGCGCGGCCAGCACCGCGTCGACACCGGTGGTGGCGGTCTCCGGTCGTGCCGACTCCCCCGCCGACCCGGCGAGCAGCACCTCCAGGTCGATGCGGAGCGTCTCGGCGACCATCCGGAGGTTGGACACCTGTTCCAGCCGGCGCACCCCGCGCTCGACCTTGTCGACCCAGCTCTTCGACTTGCCGAGATGGTCGGCGAACTGCTGTTGCGTCATGTTGCGCCGCACCCGCCACTGGGCGACCCGGCGGCCCACCGGCAGCTCGTTCACCGCCGACCCGTCCCGCTCACCGCAAGACCCCCACCACGAGCAGCACGAGTACGCACACCGCGACCGCCACGCCGTAGGCGAACCGCCGCCGACGCACCGCCGCGCGGCGCGGCCGGACCGGCACCGGCACCCGGTCGCCGTCGGGCAGCGGAGCAGGGCCACCCGGGACGTGGTGCGCGGTCCAGGGCGGTCGGTCAACGGGCCGTTCTCGCATCGAAGCTCCCTTGGGATCAGTGGTATCTGGATGCCGGGCAAGGCGATCGACCAGAAGTAGCCATCTGCCTTGCCCGGCAGCGTGCGCCCCGTCGCCGAACGGAGAGCGTCACACCCATCACGCTAAGTCTCATTGATACCTAAGTCAACGATGAGGTTGAACGGGGTGAGGTGGCGTGGTCGAATCGGGGCTGCCGAACGGAGACAAGTCCATGACCATCCCGATGGGCTATCGGAAGATAGCCGCCGATCTTCACGCCCGCATCAAGCAGGGCGAGTACCCACCAGAGAGCCGGCTGCCCTCTTACGCCGAGCTGGCCCAGCTCTACTCGGCAAGCGTCTCCACCGTCCAACGAGCCGTGATGCTCCTGCAAGTCCAGGGGATCATCGTTGGCGTCCAAGGGGCCGGCCTGTACGTAGCCGAGGCTCCACCCACCTGAGTCACCCAGGGTCCACACCAGGTCGCATTCGGTGAGATCATGTTCAGTCTCCCGAAAGGCGGTCCCCGTGCCCCGCAAGCCCGTGTACGAGCAGGTTATTGACGACATCGTCGCATCGGTCCGCAGCGGCATGCTCAAGCCCGGCGACAGGCTACCCACGATCGCTCAGTTCGCCCAGCAGTACAGCTCTTCCGACTACCCGATCAGGCGAGCCCTCTGGATTCTGGATGAGCGGGGCTGGATCGAGGTACACCAGGGCAAGGGATCGTTCGTGGCGCCCAAGCCCCCCGCCTAGGGCGGCGAGCGTTGTTGGATACCGGAACCCCGGGGATTTGTCGGCCCGGACGCTGCGACGCCTCGGCGGGAGTATCACTCTCCAGAAGGGCGTATGACTGTCCGGCATATTTATGCCGGACAGTCATACGCCCCTCCAACAAGAACATGGTCAGACGGAGTCGGGTCCATGAACACCCCGACGGGCAACGGAAGACGGCCACCGAGGCACCAGCCACACGACTCACCCAGGGTCCACGTCGAGTCGCAGTCAGTGAGATTTTGGTCAGCCTGACGAAAGGTGGTCACCGGTGCCCCGCAAACCCGTCTATGAGCAGATCATCGACGATGTCACCGCGTCGATCCGCAGCCGCATGCTTCACCCCGACGACAAACTGCCGTCCATCGCCGAACTATGCGAGCAGTACCAGTCGAGTGCCTGGCCGGTCCGCTTCGCCCTGCGAATCCTGGAGGAGCGGGGCTGGATCGAGGTACACCAGGGCAAGGGGTCGTTCGTCGTACCGAAACCACCCGCTTAGCCCGGCGAACGCCGCTGGCCCCCGGCAGGGGAGATCCGCGCTCACGAAGACCGTTTGCCCGGCTGGCAGGGACATGCCAGCCGGGCACACGTGTCTCCGGACAGGTGACGCGGGGAGGGGATCCGACGCGGGGCAGGCGCCTGAGAGGGGGCAGGGACCTACCGCACGGCTGGGCCGCGTGCAGCACCGCCGGAGAGCTACAGGCGGGACGGATGCCCGCCGCAGCGGGGAGGGCTACGAGCAGGGTCGGACCCAGGCGGTGCTGACCCAGCCGTTGGTGTCGCCGCTGTCGTTCCACAGCGAGACGTGGTAGCGGCCGTTGGCTTCCTGCGCGGCGAACATCCGGGTGTTGTAGCCGACCGAGTGGGGCCACTTCGTGGTCGACGAGGTGCTGTCGACGAACACGGACAGGCTGACGGCGGTGGAGCACTTGCTGTACTGGTAGTAGGCCGCCTGGGCGGCACCACCGGTGGCCACGGCCGTGCCGAGGCTGGTCAGGGCGGTCACCGCCAGGAGGGCGAACACGCGCTTACTGGTCGTTCTCACGGGGTACCTCCGGGTCGTCAGGTGTGGTGGGCGCGGAGCCGGGTCGGCGTCACGGTCGGCGCCGTACGGCGGCCGGGCTCAGCAGGGCCGGACCCAGGCGGTGCTGACCCAGCCGTTGGTGTCACCCGAGGTGTCCCAGAGCGAGACGTGGTAGCGGCCATTGGCTTCCTGTGCCGCGTACATGACGTTGTTCCAGCCGATCGAGTGCGGCCACCGCGTGGTCGACGAGGTGCTGTCGACGAAGAAGGAGAGCGAGACCGCGTCGGAGCACTTCCGGTACTGGTAGTAGCCGGCCTGGGCGGCCCCACCGGGAACCGCGACCACCGCGAGGCCGACGATCATGGCGCTTGCCAGGAGGGTCACTGCGCGGGATTTGAGCCGTTTCATCCTACCTCCAGATCATGATCTGTCGATTGACCCGGCCGACCATACACACGCGGTGATCGGCCCGCAACGCCACGTGTCCGGAGCTGGGCGAACGTCCGACGGGGCGTCGGCGGGAGAAGGGGACGCTTGATTGAGCGCGAAGGGATCTCGCACAGTAGGTTGAGCGGGTGAGCGGACGGTTCCCGATCGAAGACGTCTCCCCTGTCGTCGCCTGCGGTCGCTACCCGGCCAAGGCGGTGGTCGACGAGCTGGTGCCGGTGTCGGCGCGCGCCTACCGGGAGGGGCACGACGCCCTCGGCTGCAACGTGGTCTGGCACGGCCCCGACGGTGTGACCCGCCCGTTCACCCGGATGCGGCCCGGCGAGCCGGGGCAGGACCGGTGGCACGCCACCATCCGGCCGGACGCCGTCGGCGAGTGGACCTTCACCGTCGAGGCGTTCCAGGACCCGTACCTGACCTGGCAGAACGCGGTGACCAAGAAGGTCGCCGCCGGGCAGGGCGCGGCCGAGCTGGCCAACGACCTGGCCGAGGGCGTGCGGGTGCTGACCGCCGCCCTGGAGCTCGTACCGGCCGGCGACGTCGGGCGGGTCGAGGCGGCGGTGGCCGCGCTGGGCGACAAGGAGGCCGAGCTGGCCCGCCGGGTCGCCCCGGCACTGGACCTGGCCGACCTGCTCTGGGCCCACCCGGTGCGGGAACTGGTCACCACCGGCACCCCGCACCTGCTCTGGGTGGACCGCCCCCGGGCGCTCTTCTCCGCCTGGTACGAGTTCTTCCCCCGCTCCGAGGGCGCGGTCCCGGCCACCGTCGACGCCCCGGCCCGCTCGGGCACCTTCGTCACCGCGACGGACCGGCTGCCCGGGGTCGCGGCGATGGGCTTCGACGTGCTCTACCTGCCGCCGATCCACCCGATCGGCCGGGTCAACCGCAAGGGCCGCAACAACGCGCTGACCGCCGGCCCCGACGACGTCGGCTCGCCGTGGGCGATCGGCGCGGCCGAGGGCGGCCACGACGCCATCCACCCCGACCTGGGTACGCCGGCCGACTTCCGCGACTTCGTCGCCGCCGCCGCCGAGCAGGGCCTGGAGGTGGCGATGGACCTGGCGTTGCAGTGCGCCCCCGACCACCCCTGGGTGACCGAGCACCCGGAGTGGTTCACCACCCGCGCCGACGGCAGCATCGCGTACGCGGAGAACCCGCCCAAGAAATACCAGGACATCTACCCGGTCAACTTCGACAACGACCCCGAGGGCATCCGGGCCGAGGTGCTGCGGGTGGTGCGGCACTGGATCGGCGAGGGCGTGCGGATCTTCCGGGTGGACAACCCGCACACCAAGCCGTTCGACTTCTGGCACTGGCTGATCGCCGAGGTCAAGCGCACCGACCCGGACGTGCTCTTCCTGGCCGAGGCGTTCACCCGGCCGGCGATCATGCACGGGCTCGGCAAGGTCGGCTTCACCCAGTCGTACACCTACTTCACCTGGCGCACGACGGCTGCCGAGATGCGCGAATACTGCGAGGAGCTGGTCGCCTCAGCCGACTGGATGCGGCCGAACTTCTGGCCCAACACCCCGGACATCCTGCACGAGTCCCTGCAACACGGCGGACCGCCGATGTTCAAGATCCGCGCGGTGCTGGCCGCCCTGCTCAGCCCCTCCTGGGGCATCTACGCAGGGTTCGAACTGTTCGAGCACGTCGCCCGCCCCGGCGCGGAGGAGTACCTCGACAACGAGAAGTACGAGCTGCGCCCCCGGGACTGGGCCGGCGCGCAGGCACACGGCCGCTCGCTCGCCCCGTTCGTCGCCACCCTCAACCGGGTACGCCGCGAGCACCCGGCCCTGCACCGGCTGCGCAACCTGGTCTTCCACGACATCGACAACCCGACGCTGCTGTGCTGGTCCAAGCACGACCCGGACACCGGCGACACGGTCATCGTGGTCTGCTCGTTCGACTCCCAGACCGTCCAGTGGGGCAACACCACCCTGGACATGCCGGCGCTCGGCTTCGACTGGCACGAACGGTTCACCGTGCACGACGAGCTGACCGGGGCCAGCTACGAGTGGGGGCAGCGCAACGCGGTGCGGCTCGACCCGTACCTGCAACCGGCGCACGTGCTGACGGTCCGCCGCCCGCCGACCCCGCCGGCCGAGATCCCGGCCGGCGCGGAACCGGCCGAGTTGCCGGCCGGCGCGGAACCAGCCGAGTTGACCGTGACGGAGGTGCCCGCCGAACTCTCCGGCGGCACCGCGCCCACCACCCCCGCCCCGGAGGCCGACCAGCCGACCGGCACCGCCGCGCCCCGCCCCGCCAGGGCCCGCCGCGCCCGGACCGGTGGCTCCAGGACCGGCCGTGCCCCGCACGGCAGCACCCCGACCAACCCCGCCCCGAAGGACGACCGATGGACCAGCTGATCGCCGGCGCGACGCACGACCCGCACGCCCTGCTCGGCGCGCACCCCGCCGACGGGTGGACCACGATCCGCACCCTGCGGCGGGGCGCCGGCGACGTGACGCTGCTCGTCGGCGACGACCGGCACCCGATGAAGCGGGTGCACGACGTCGGCGTCTTCGAGGCCCGCGTCGAAGGCAGCGTGCTCGACTACCGGGTCGACGTCGACGGCTGGGTCACCGACGATCCCTACCGCCACCCGCCGACCCTCGGCGAGCTGGACCTGCACCTGATCGGCGAGGGCCGGCACGAACGGCTCTGGGAGGCGCTCGGCGCGCAGGTCCGCGACGGCGGTGTCGCCTTCGCGGTGTGGGCCCCGAACGCCGGTGGGGTGCGCGTGGTCGGCGACTTCACCGGCTGGGGTCCCGACGACGGCTGGCCGATGCGCAGCCTCGGATCCAGCGGCGTCTGGGAGATCTTCGTGCCCGGCGCCCCGGAGGGGGCCCGCTACAAGTACCGCGTCCTCGGTGCCGACGGGCGGTGGCGGGACAAGGCCGACCCGATGGCCGCGTACGCGGAGGTGCCGCCGGCCACCGCCTCGGTGGTGCACCGGTCCCGCTACGAGTGGACCGACGCGCGGTGGCTGGAGCAGCGGGCCCGCCGGCAGCCGCACCGGGAACCGATGAGCGTGTACGAGGTGCACCTCGGCTCGTGGCGGCCCGGCCTCAGCTACCGGGAGCTGGCCGACCAGCTCACCACGTACGTCACCGAGATGGGCTTCACGCACGTGGAGTTCCTGCCGGTGATGGAGCACCCGTTCGGCGGTTCCTGGGGCTACCAGGTCACCGGCTACTTCGCGCCCACCTCCCGGTTCGGTGACCCGGACGACTTCCGGCACCTGGTCGACCGGCTGCACGCCGCCGGCATCGGGGTGCTGCTCGACTGGGTGCCCGCGCACTTCCCCAAGGACGAGTGGGCCCTCGCACGCTTCGACGGCACCCCGCTCTACGAACACCCCGACCCGCGCCGCGGCGAACACCCCGACTGGGGCACGTACGTCTTCGACTTCGGTCGCCGCGAGGTGCGCAACTTCCTGGTCGCCAACGCCCTCTACTGGTGCGACGAGTTCCACATCGACGGCCTGCGGGTCGACGCGGTCGCCTCGATGCTCTACCTGGACTACTCCCGCCCCGAGGGACAGTGGCTGCCCAACCAGCACGGCGGCCGGGAGAACCTGGAGGCGATCGCCTTCATGCAGGAGGTCAACGCCACCGTCTACAAGCACCACGCCGGGGTGGTGATGATCGCCGAGGAGTCCACCGCCTGGCCCGGGGTGACCCGGCCCACCGCCGACGGCGGGCTCGGCTTCGGCTTCAAGTGGAACATGGGCTGGATGCACGACACCCTGCTCTACACCGCCAAGGACCCGATCTACCGGCAGCACCACCACCATCAGCTCACCTTCTCCCTGGCGTACGCCTGGAGCGAGAACTACGTGCTGCCGATCAGCCACGACGAGGTGGTGCACGGCAAGGGTTCGCTGGCCGGCAAGATGCCCGGCGACACCTGGCAACGGCTGGCCAACGTACGGGCGCTGCTGGCGTACATGTGGGCGCACCCGGGCAAGCAACTGCTCTTCATGGGCTGTGAGCTGGGCGACGACCGGGAGTGGAGCGAGGAACGCGGCCTCGACTGGTACCTCCTGCACGATCCGGCGCGGGCCGGGGTGCAGCGGCTGGTCGCCGACCTCAACGCCGCCTACCGGGACACCCCGGCGCTGTGGGCGCAGGACACCGACCCGGCCGGGTTCCGCTGGATCGCCGGGGACGACGTCGCCAACAACGCGGTCTCCTTCGTCCGGATCGCCCCGGACGGCGCGACCCTGGTCTGCGTGGCGAACTTCTCCGCGGGCCCGCTGGAGGACTACCGGGTCGGCCTGCCGGCCGGCGGCACCTGGACCGAGGTGATCAACACCGACGCCCACCACTACGGCGGCTCCGGCGTGGGCAACCTCGGCGCGGTGCACGCCCAGGACGTCCCCTGGCACGGCCTGCCCGCCTCGGTGGCACTGCGGGTCCCCCCGCTCGGCGTACTCTGGCTGCGCCGCGACTGACCCACCCGCGCTGCACGCCGGTCGGGCAGCTCAGACCAGGCCGGCGTCGCGGAGCAGCTTCCACAGGCCGGCGCCGTCGGGGGCGGAGAGCCACTTCTGCCCCACCGGCCCCGCCGACGACGGCCGGTCGTTCGGCACGGGCAGGCTACCGGCGAGCACCGACTGGGTCGGGGAGAGCCTGCGGATCGCCACCCCGGCGACGTTCTCCGGGTGGGCGGCGGCGAACTCCCGGTAGATCTCCTGGTCGTGCTGCCCGTCGTCGCCGATCAGCAGCCAGCGCACGTCGGGGAACTCGGCGGCCAACCGGGCCAGGGTGGCCCGCTTGTGCTCCCGGCCGCTGCGGAACCAGCGGTCGGCCGTCGGCCCCCAGTCGGTGAGCAGCAGCGGACCGGCCGGGTAGAGGTGCCGGGACAGGAACCGGGTCAGCGTCGGCGCGACGTTCCACGCGCCGGTGGACAGGTAGAACACCGGGCTGCCGGGGTGGGCGGTGACCAGGCGTTCATAGAGCACCGCCATGCCCGGCACCGCCGTGCGGGCGTGCTCGTCGAGGACGAAGGTGTTCCACGCGGCCAGCATGGGCCGGGGCAGCGCGGTGACCATGACCGTGTCGTCGATGTCGGAGAGGATGCCGAGGCGCACCTCCGGGTCGATCACCCGGACCAGCGCCTCGACCGGTTCGGCGTCGGCGACCCGCAGCCGCACCGAGGCCCAGCCGGGGGCGAAGTTGGCCTTGACCATGGTGTCGACGAAGCCGCTGCGGTCGGCGCGGGCGGTGTGTACGCCGTCGCCGGCCTCGATGGTGACCTCGACATGTTTGGCGGGCAGGGTGGCGAAGCTGCGCCAGCCGCGTACCTTCTCCAGCCGGCCCTGCCGCCGGTCGGGGCGGCTGAGCAGCACCCGGCACATCACCCGGGCCCAACCGGGTGCGCCGTAACCGGCGTACGCGACGATGTTGGGCTGCCAGCCGGTGCGGCGCAACCGGCGCTCGACCAGTTGGTGCAGGGCGTCCTCGATCCGCGCGGCCCGGTGCAGGGTGGGTACGGCCAGCTGGCTCGCGGTGGTGGAGGGCACGTTGCAACCCTGCCACAGGAGTCCGGCAGCGGCCAGGCGAGCGACCAGGAGCACAGCGGGTCGAGCGCCCAGGTGGACGGCGGCGCACGCACCAGACGTCCGACGCCCCGGGCCGGGCGGAAACGAGCCGGGCCTGGCCGGACGGGAGACGGGTCGGGCCGGACGGGAAACGAGTCAGTCCGGACGGGAGACCAGTCGGGCGGGCGCGTCGGGCGGGCGCGGACCGGCAGCGGGTCGGCTGGACCGATCCGGCCCGGGAGGCCCGGCAGGCGTGACACACTCCGGTCGGGACGACGACGGGGGCGTTGGTCGTGTCGACACGTGTACCGCCCGACCGCGCACGGCTGGACCGTCCGGCGCGGGTCGCGCTGCTGCTCGGGGTGGCCGGGGTGGGTTACCGGCTGGTTCTGACCCTGCTGACGGTGCCCGCCGCGAACAGCGACGAGGCGACCTTCGGGCTGGCCGCGCTGCACATCGCCGCCGGCCGGGAACACCCGGTCTTCCTCTACGGGCAGCATTACATGGGCATGATCGAGTCCTACCTGGCCGCCCCGCTGGTGGCGCTGGCCGGACCGTCCTGGCCGGTGCTACGGCTGCCGCTCGTCGCGTTGTACGCGCTCTTCCTCTGGTTGTCGCACCGGCTGAGCCGGCGGCTCTACGGGCCGTGGTTCGCCACCTTCACCGTCGGGTTGCTGGCGCTCGGCACCGAACGGGTGGTCCGCGACCAGCTCACCGTGGTCGGCGGGCGGCCCGAGGGCAAACCGATGGTGCTGGCGATCCTGCTGATCGCGGTGGGGCTGGCGGGGCGACGGGGCCGGTGGCGGCGGCCCGGGTGGCGACGGGCGGCGGTGGGGTTGGCCGGGGTGTGCGCCGGAGCGGCGCTCTGGTCCGACTGGCTGCTCGCCCCCTACCTGGCGGTCGCCGGGGTGCTGCTGGTCTACGCCACCCGCCGGGAGTTGCTCGGCTGGTCGGGGCTGCTGCTGGTGGCCGGGTTCGCGGTCGGGGTGGCCCCGCTGGTCGGGGACAACCTGGTCGCCCCGCCGGGCGCGGACTCGTGGTCGGTGCTGCGCCAGCTCAGCGCCGGCACCGGGCCGACGCCGCCGCTGGTCGACCGGGTGCGCGGTGGGCTGCTGACCGGGGTGCCGCTGGCCACCGGCCTCTGCCAGGTCACCGGGTGCGCCCGCCGGCAGGAGTGGTTCGGGGCGCTCTACCCGGTGCTGCTGGTCGCCGCCGCCGGGCTCGCCCTGGTCGGCTACCGCCGGACCACGGGCCGGCCGACCGCCGTGCGGGTCCGGCCCGTCGCCCAACTCGCCCTGATCGCCGGTGCCGCCCTGACCCTGCTGTCGTACGTCCGCAGTCCGCCCGCCGCGACCGACCCGCTGGCCAACGCCCGCTACCTGGCGGTGGTGCAGATCTCCCTGCCGGCGGTGCTGTGGCCGCTGTGGCTGGCGGCGGCGGCCTGCTGGCGGGGCACCGTCGGGGTGGTCGGTCGGCTGGTCGGGGCGAGCGCCACGGCGGTGCTGGCCGGGTTGACCACCACCGCCGTGGTGGCGACCGGGCTGTTCCTGACGGCGCTGGACGCGCCCCGGGCCGACCAGCGGCGGGCCCGGGAGCTGGCCGACGCGGTGCGCCGGACCGGCCTGCGGGAGGTCTACGGCGACTACTGGACCTGCCACCGGTTGACCTTCGACACCGGTGAGCGGGTGGTCTGCGCGGTGCTCGACGGGCAACTCACCCCCGGGCAGAACCGCTACCGACCGTACTGGCGGCGGGTGGAGGGGGCGCAACGACCCGGGTACGTGCTGCCGGTGGACTCCCCGGCGGAGCGCCGGCTGCGGGGGCTGCTCGGGGACGGGGCCGACCCCGCCCGGCTGGTCGAGGTCGCCGGATACCGGGTGTACCAACCGGCGAGTGCCGTCCGGCCGTGGCGCTGACCTCGGCCCGTACGCTTTCCGGGTGCTCATCCTGCTGCCGCCCTCCGAGGGCAAGGCCGACGCCGGCACCGGTCGTCGGCTCGACCTGACCCGGCTCTCCCTGCCCGAGTTGACCCCGGCCCGCGAGGAGGTGCTGACCGCGCTGATGGCCCTCGGTGCCGCCGGCCGGTCGGACGGGCCCGGTGCCGCCGACGCCGCCCTGGCCGCCCTGGGGTTGACCGCCGGTCAGCGGGGCGAGCTGGCCCGCAACGCCCGGCTGGACCGGGCCGCCACCGCACCGGCCGGGCAGGTCTACACCGGGGTGCTCTACGAGGCGCTCGGCCTGGCCACCCTGCCGCCCGGGGCGCTGCGGGCGGCCCGCCGTTCGGTGCTGGTCAGCTCGGGCCTGTGGGGCGCGGTACGCCTCACCGACCGGATCCCGCCGTACCGGTGCCCGATCGGGGCGCGGCTGCCGGGGGTGGGGGCGCTGTCGGCGTACTGGCGGCGGGTGTTGTCGCCGGTGCTGACGGCGGCGGCCGGCGGCGGCCCGGTGCTGGACCTGCGGTCCGCCGCCTATGCGGCGACCTGGACGCCGCCGGCGGAGCTGGCCGCCCGGACGGTCACCGTGCGGGTGCTGCACGAACGCCGGCCGGGGGAACGCACGGTGGTGAGCCACTTCAACAAGGCCACCAAGGGCCGGCTGGTCCGCGACCTGCTGCTTGCGGGGGCCCGGCCGCGCACCGCGACCGCCCTGATCGGCGCGTTGCGTGACCTGAAGTACCCGGTCGAGGAGCAGCCGGTGACGGCGGGCCGCCCCCGTCAGGTCGACGTGGTGGTGACCGAACTCTAGGAACGCAAGATTTCCTCAAATCCGGTGCCGATGGCTGGAGGCGGGCGGACCGGCAGGCGACCGTAGGGGAACCCCCGTCGAGAAGGAGCGGTCCGATGACCTCCGAACCCCGCCTGCTCGACCGGCCGCGCCCCCCGGCGTCCCCACCACCGCTGGACTGGTTGACCCTGGCCGACGCGTTCGAGGTGGCCTGCCTGGTGCGCTGCACGCCGACGCCGGCCGTCGCCACGCACCGCCCGACACCACCCCCACCACGGGCGGTGGTGGAGTTCAACCGGGAGGACGCCGCGCTGCGGATGCGGCAACTGCTCGTCCGGCTCGGCGTCCCCGTCGAGCACGAGGTGGCCACCGGTGGCCTGCGTCGCCGCTACGAGCTGCACCGGTTGCACGTGCCGACGGCGCAGGTGCCCGGGTACACGGCGTTACGCGAGGCCGGCTGGCGGCAGGGACGGCGGGAACTGCTCGGCCCCGCCGTCGGCTCGTCCACCCCCCGGGCCGCCTGGCGGACCCGGCTCGCCTCGGCGGCCTGGCGCTCGGCGTTGCTGGCCGGCGGCCGGCACGTCCGGCGGCACATCCTCGGCATCCGGCTGGCCGACCGGGAACTGGCCGCCGTGCTGGTCCGGTCGGCGGCCCAGTTGGAGGTGCCGGCGCTGCTGCGACCGGGAACCGGCTGCCTGGTGGTCAGCGTCGCCGACGGGCCGGACCGGCTGCGGATCATGGAGCGGGCCGCGTTGGCCCCCGCCCGGCAGCCCGCCCCGGCCTGAGCGCGGCGGACGTCGAGGCGTCCACCCCGCAGCGGGCTGACCCGGCGGTCAGGCCCGGCACCGGCCGTCTGAGCTTGCGCCGAGGGCGGTGACGGCGCAGAGTGCACCGCGTGAGCCGTCGCCGGACCGGGCGCGGCCGGCGGTCCGCCTCCGCCGGCACAGCGCTGCTGATGCTGCTGGTCGTGGTGCTCGGCGGGCTGGTCGCCTGCCAGGACTCCCCCGACGAACCGGTCCGGATCCGGATCGCCACCGGCAGCCCGACCGCCGTCTACCACGCCTTCGGCCAGTCGCTGGCCACCGTCCTCAACCGCGAGATGCCCGGTGTCCGGGCCGGCGTGGTGGTCACCGCCGCCTCCGCCGAGAACGTCCGGCTGGTCGGTTCCGGTGCCGCCGAGCTGGGCTTCACCCAGGCCGACGTGCTCGACACCCACCCGAACGGCCCACCGAAGGTGCTCGCGGTGGCGCGCGTCTACGACGACCTGCTGCACCTGGTCACCACCGCCGGCGGACCGATCCGCGACCTCGCCGACCTGCGCGGACGGCGGGTCTCGGTGGGCGCGGCCGGGTCCGGCACCGAGGTCACGGTGACCCGGCTTTTGGAGGTGGCCCGGCTCGGCGGCGACCAGGTCCGGCAGGAACACCTCGGGCTGGACGACTCGGTGGCCGCGCTGCGGGCCGGCCGGATCGACGCCTTCTTCTTCTCCGGTGGCCTGCCGGTACGCGGGGTGAAGGCGCTCGCCGACGCCACCTCGATCCGGCTGGTGAACCTGGGCGAGTGGACCGAGCCGCTACGTCGCGCCTACCGGGAGGTGTACGTCTCCCGGGACATCCCCCGCTCGGTGTACGGGGTGGACCCGGTCACCACGGTCGCCAACCCCAACTACCTGATCGTCCGGGCGGACCTGCCGGAGCCCCTGGTGCGCGAGGTGACCCGGCTGCTGATGGAACGTCGGTCGGAGCTGGCCGCCGCCCACCCGGCAGCCGGCCGGATGAGTCCCCGCTCGGCGATCGCCACCACCCCGCTACCGCTGCACCCGGGCGCAGCCGCCTGGTACCGGTCCGCCAAACCCTGACTCAGCCCGCCCCGCCGGGCAGGGCGGGGACGACGGCGTCCGGCGGGGAGTCGGCGTCGGACGGGGAGCCGGTGTCCGACGGGGGGGCGATGTCGGACGGGCCGGGGAACCACAGCTCGGCGACCAGACCGCGCGGTTGACCCGGATGCATGGTGAGCCGACCATCGGAGGCGTCCACCAGCACCGCCACGATGGTCAGGCCGAGGCCGGCACCCTCGATGTTCTGTGCGTCCGGGGCCCGCCAGAACCGCTCGGTGGCCTGGTGGAGCTGCTCCGAGGTCATCCCCGGGCCGGTGTCGCGCACCTCCAGCGCGGTGCCCCCGTCGACGTGCCGGACCGCCACCGTCACCTCGCCGCCCTCCCCGCTGAACTTGATCGCGTTGTCGATCAGCGCGTCCAGCGCCTGGTCGACGGCGGTCGGCACGGTCCGCGCGTACGCCGGGCCGGACGCCGCCAGGAGCAGGGTGACCGACCGGTGCCGGGCCAGCGGCTCCCACGCGGCGACCCGGGACGCGGCCACCGCCGCCGCGTCCACGGTGACCCGTTCGTTCTGCTCCCGCTCCGCGCGGGCCAGGGTGAGCAGCCCGTCGAGGACCAGCGCCAACCGGTCGGTCTCCTCCAGGGCCAACCGGTGCTCGACCTGGCCGGCCTGGTCGGTGACGCTGGGCCCCAGCTCCTCGACCCGCAGCCGCAGCGCGGTCAGCGGGTTGCGCAGCTGGTGGCTGGCGTGCGCGACGAAGGCCCGTTGCCGGTCCATCACGTCGGACACCACCACCGCCATGTGGTTGAAGCTGGCTGCCAACCGGCGCAGCTCGGGCGGCCCCCACCGGTCCTGCACCCGGGCGCCCCGGTCCCCCTCGGCGATCTCGTGGGTCACCGCGTCCAGCTCGGTCACCGGGCGCAACACCCAACCGGCCAGCCCGAACGCGGTGGAGACACAGGCCAGCACGGCAAGCAGGCCGATCCCGGCGAGTAGCAGCCACCAGGCGGTGACCGTGCGCCGGACCTTCGCCACCGGGGTGCTGGTGACCACCGCGCCGAGCACCTCACCACCGTCGTTGATCGGCACCGCCACCACCAGCGGGCCGTCCACCCACGGCCAGACCGAGTCCGGCCCGTTGAACTGCTGCCCGGCCAACGCGCTGTCCAGCGCCGCCCGGGTGTCCCGGCCCGTACGCCAACTCGTCGACACCACCAGCGCCCGGCCGTCCCGGTCGACGACCGCGGCTCCGATGCCGTACAGCTGGTCGTAGCTGACGAGTTCGCCGGTCAACGGCCCGGCGCCGCCGCCCCGCAGCGCCGGCCCGGCCAGCGAGGCGAACCGGGTCGCGTCCGCGAGCCGGTCGGCCCGGACCCGGTCGGTCTCCCGGGACGCCAGCGTCGCCGCGAGGGGCGTCTCCAACGCCAGGAGCACCAGCACCATCAGCAGCAGGTAGCTGATCACCAGTCGACGCCGCACCGGCTGCCCCTCACTCGCCCCGGAGCCGGTAGCCGACCCCGCGTACGGTCTCCACCAGCCGGGGGTCGCCGAGCTTGCCCCGCAGCGAACCGACGTGCACCTCGACGGTGTGCCGGTCGGCCCAGGTGGTGCCCCAGACGTCGAGCAGGATCCGGTCCCGGGACACCGCCGTCCCGGGCTGGCGGGCCAGCGAGAGCAGAATGTCGAACTCCTTGCGGGTCAACGCCACCTGCCGACCGTCGACGGCGACCGTCCGGGCGGCGACGTCGATACGGACCGACCCGACCTCGATCAGGTCCCGCGCCGGCGCGGCGTGGGCCGCCCGCCGCAGCACCGCCTCGATCCGGGCCTGCAACTCCACCATGGAGAACGGCTTCACCACGTAGTCGTCGGCACCGAGCCGCAACCCGAGCACCCGGTCCCGTTCCTCACCGCGAGCGGTCACCGCGATGATGCCGAGCTGGCTGCTGCGCCGCCGCAACTCCCGGCACACCTCGGTGCCGTCCCCGTCGGGCAGGGTGAGGTCGAGCAGCACCAGGTCACAGGGGGCGGCCGAGAGCGCGGCAGCGACGGTGGCCGCGTGCTCCACCTCGTAGCCGCGGCGGGTCAGCGCCGACGCGAGGGCGGCGGCCACCCGTCGGTCGTCCTCGACCAGCAGGATGCGCACCGGTGACCCCCATTCGTCGTACGGATGACGAGCGAATGGTGGCAGAAGCACCGGCCCGCCGGAAACCACGGGGAACACGGGTCGGCCGGTGCCGGGCCGGCCAGCGAACGGGACCGGGCCCGGGACGGGTGTTCGCCCCGGGCCCCGTACCCCGTCCGGTCAGCGGCAGAGCCGGCCGATCTCCTCCTGGAACCGGTCCATCGGGTTGGCCTCGGCCGGGCCGAGCAGGTAGGTCTTCAGTTCCCGCCGGGCGTCGGTCATCGGGTCGTCGCCGGCCCGGGTCAGCGCCAGGATCTTCGGCAGCTCACCGCAGTCGCGGGAGAGCAGGTACGCCCCCCGGGAGGTGGGGAACTCGCGCCGGAACTCGTCCTCCGGCAGCCCGCTCGGGTTGGCCACCACGTACGGCCGCTGGCTCTGCACGAAGTCGGAGACCACGCTGGAGATGTCACTGACCAGCAGGTCGGTCTGGTTGAAGCAGTCGAACAGCGCGGGGACCCGGCCGGTGACCACCCGGTGCCCGGGGCCGTCCAGCGAACCGGCGTCCGGGTCACCACCGGCGGCCCGGATCAGCGACACCAGGCGCTCGTGCACCGCCTTGGCCTCCTTGGACCGGGAACCGGTCAGCGGGTGCGGCTTGTAGACCAGGCGCACCTGCGGCGAGGCGAGCACCCCCCGGACGATCCGCTCCCCCATCAGCACCAGCGAGGTGTGGTAGGGGTCGTCGTCGAGCCAGCCCTCCCAGGTGGGGGCGTAGAGGACGGTGAACGGCCGGTCGGGGGCCGTCGAGCCGAAGGTGTGCACCCCGGCGAGCTGCGGCCGGCCGATCTCCACGATGTCGTCGTCCCGGACGCCGACCGCGGCCCGCGCGTACCGCTCCCGGCCGGCCAGGCCGGCGACCCACACCTCGTCGTACACCTTGCTGTAGGGGTTGACGCTGGCCTGCTTGTCGCTGTCGCCGTGACCGACGAAGACGTGCTTCATGCCCGGCTCGCGCAACATGTGGATGTTGGCGCCGACGTTCGCCGCGTAGAGGGCGGCCCGGACGGTGCCCAGTTCGAGGTTCATGAAGTCGGGCCCGGTGGGCACGCAGATCACCGGCAGCCGGGTGTCGGCCAGCTCGAAGAACGCTTCCTTGCTGCGCATCAGCACGACCGCCCGCTGGTGCAGCGCCTCGGTCGGGGCCAGCCACATGTTGGCCTGGTAGACGTCCTTGGCCGGGCCGGCGAAGTAGAGCGCGACCTCGGGCCGGTGGTTGTCGAGCCAGCGCTGCAACACCGGCAGCACCGGACTCTTGCCGGTGCCCCGACCGCGCAGCCAGGTCACCGCGACCACCGCGCCGATCAGCGCGGCGAGCCCGGCGGCCACCGCGGCGACCGCCAGCACGGGGGTGGCGTCGACGCGGACCGCGGCGACCACGGCGGCCGGGACCAGCAGCACGTTGAGCACCGCGAGCGGCACACCGGCCAGGTTGGCGATCCAGTCCGGCGGGCGGGGCGCCGAGCGGATCGGCCCCAGCTCGATGTTGCGGACCAGGGCGGAGACGGGGTTGCGCCGGTCGATCATCGTGTTCAGGGCACCCGCGAAGACGGCGATCACCCAGACCGCCGCCGGGAGCACCAGCAGCCAGGTCAGCTCGACCCCGGTGAGCGGGACCGTGGCGGCGACCAGGAGCACGGACGCCAGGTCCCGGCTCAGTTGCCGGTAGCCCCGGTTGAGACCGACCTTTTCCAGCAGCGTGTCCGAGGGCGGCGACCAGCGGGTGACGGCGAACTCACCGACCACCGCGGCCAGCCCGGCCACGGCGAACAGGACCACCCATCCAAAGACGCCCGCGACGAGCATGACCAGGTAGAACAGCACCAGCAGTGCGCCTCGGGCGGCGGTGCCGGTGCGTTCCAGTAACGTGCCGAACAAAGGAGGACGCTCCCTACGAGGTCGTTGACGGGCGGGGCCCGGCGGTCGACGGCCTCGTCGTGCGACGGGCGTGACCGCAGCACCGCGACCGAACGTGCCGGTCTGCGGGTGATTGCGACTTTAACGCGAGAGGGCGTCCCGGTGTCGCTCGGGTATCCAGGTCCATTTCGGTCAGACGCGACGATACCCCTCGGGCGACACCTGACGTCCGCCGCTCAGCCCGCCCGGCCGTAGCAGGTCGTCGCGCCCGGTCCCGGTCGGGTCGCGAACTCCTTGAAGCCCAGCTCGACGGCCATGTCCCGGGCGTACCGGTTGCCGTTGTAGACGCAGATGGTGCCCACCCCGAGCCGGTCGACGGCGGCGTCGACCTGGTCCCGGGCGGGTTTTTCCCGCCCGTCGGCGAAGTGCGCCAGCAACAGCCGGTCCTTGGCGAAGTCGGAGTTGAGGTCGTACTCCACCAGGTAGAAGTCGCGGGGCAGGACGACCCGGACCCGGCTGGTGACGATCAGTGAGGTCCGCATGATCGTCGACGGGGCGAGGAGCAACCCGGCCGGCCGGTCCTGCCGGGAGATCCAGAAGGCGATCTCCTGCCGCTGCTGGGGCAGCTTCCAGGTGGGGCGGGTGTGCGTCTCGACCCAACTGTCCTTCGACCACATCGGGGTGGCCCAGACGGCGAACGAGGTGACCATCGCGGCGGCGACCAGCCCGCCGACCGCACCGCGCAGCAGCCGCGACGGCGACGGGACGCGCACCGTGCAGAGCAGGCCGATCAGGGTCGGCAGGGCGAGCAGCCACGGCACCCGCCAGAGCACCACGGAGATGCCGGTCAGCGCGCCGAGCGTCTCCAGCACGCCGGGCACCAGCAGCACGCTCATCACCAGGGCGGCACCGGCGGCCAGCAGGGCCGGGGTGCGCCGACGGGCCAGCAGCGGCCCGCACCACAGCGCCAGGCCACTGATCACGCCGACGATCCCGACCAGCAGCGTCCGCCGGTAGGTGTACTCGGCGTCGAAGAAGGCGTCGTCCGCGCCGGCCGCGTCCATACCGCCCAGCACCAGCCGGGACACCACGATCGCCCCCACCGGGTACGCCACGGCGGCCAGCCCGCCGACCACCGCGTCCTTCCAGCGGCCGACCAGCAGCATCGCCAGCCCGGCCGCGCCGACCAGCATCGGCAGGATGATCGCCGAGGTGGTGGTGAGGCCGGCCGCGGTGACGGAGAGGGCGAAGACGAGCAGCAGCGAGCGGCGCGACCGGGTGTCGAACCACTCGGTGAGGTAGAGCCACATCAGCGGGATGACCGCCGAGACGAACATCCCCTTGCCCTCGTAGAGGCGGGGCAGGTGGAAGGTGCCGAGCGCGGCGTCCGAGCCGGCCACCAGGTAGAGGTAGGTGACCGCGACGCTGAACGCGAGCACCGGCCGGCGTGGGGCCCACCGGTGGGTGAGCCGCCACAACGCCAGGACGGCCAGCACCGCCATCACCGGCAGCGCCAGGTACCAGGTGGCGGACGCGCCGTGGATGCCGAGCACGTGCGCGAGCGCGCCGTCGAACACCTCGATCGACGGGGTCGGTGGCAGCGAACCCATCGCCGGGGCGACGTTCTCGGTGAACAGGAAGTCGTTGGTGGGCACCAGGTCACGGTCGGCCACCCAGACGGTCTTGCCGACGTAGTAGACGTCGTCCGGGGTGTTGCGGGCCAGGTAGAGCGAGGAGATCGCCACCCCGGCCGAGATCAGCAGCGCGTACCCGGACTGGAGGGCGGTGGGGACCGGTGACGCGGGCGGCGCCGCGTCGTCAGCCCGCCACGCCCGCCGGGTGAGCAGCATGGCACCGACGCCCGCGACCGCGCCGGCGGCGGCCGGGACCCACCAGGAGAGCACGTCGCCGGCCGGGGTGCCGGCGAGGCCGGCGGTGACGGCGGCGACCACCCCGGCGGCGACCACGGGCAGCAGCCAGCGGCGCGGCTGGCCCGTGCCGCCCGCCGGGACGGCTTCGGTAGCCGTCGGCGCTCCGGCGGCGTCGGAAGCCGCACCCGCCGGGGCGGGGACCCGGGCCCGGCGCAGGGCACGCACCGCCACCAGGGCGGTGATCAGGGCGCAGCCGACCAGCCAGATCAGGAACGTCACCGACGGGCGCAGCCCGAACAGGAAGGACGCGTGGTAGAGCACCGTCCACAGCGCGAAGCCCAGCACTGCCGCGTCGGTGACGACGGCCGGGGCGGCGGCGAGCGCCGACCGCAGCCGGTGCGCGGGCTGCGGCCGTGCGGCGGGGGGTGGTGCGACGGGCGGAGGCGCGACGGCAACGGGGTCGGCGTTCGGCACGGATCGTCCTTGTCGTCGTGCGGGCACGGTACGCGAGAGTCGTACGGCCGGCGGGCGGCGGACGGTCGCCCGGCTCCGGTCCGGAAAGCAGGGTAACCGCAACCATCGTCCGTCGATGGCCGGTGGGCGGCGTGGCGGTGTCCCGGAGTTGGCCGGGTGGGGTGGATGCCGGGTCAACCGGACACCGGGGCCGCCCGCGGCCGGGGCACGGTGCCGTTCGCGGTGAGCCCGATGGCCACCGACTCCACCAGCAGGTCCAGGTAGGTCGGGGTCAGCGGGGTACGGGCGATGGCCAGTCGCCAGTACAGCGGCCCGACGATCAGGTCGACCGCCGCGTCGGCGTCGGTGTCGGCGGGCAGCTCGCCGCGCTCCACCGCCAGGCCGATCAGCCGGCCGCCGATCTCCTGCTGCTTGGCCCGCAGCAACTGCTGCAGGGTCTCGTCGATGGTCGGGTTGCGGGCCGCCTCGGCGAGCAGGTCGGGGATGATCTGCGAGGCCAGCGGGTGGCTCAGCGCGTGGGCGACCACCTGGAACAGCAGCGTCAGGTCGCCGCGCAGGCTGCCGGTGTCCAGCGCCGGCAGTTTGCTGCCGGCGGCGGCGACCACGGTCTCGATCACCAGGTCGAGCTTCGAGCTCCACCGCCGGTAGATCGCGGTCTTGCTGACGCCGGCCCGGCGGGCCACCGCCTCGATGGAGAGCCGCCCGTATCCGACGGCGGCGAGTTCCTGCATCAACGCGCGGCGGATGGCCCTGGTGATGTCGCCTCTCAGCACTGCGGCACCGGCCGGCGCACGCCTCTTGTCGCTGGTCATCGGGGACTCTTCGCACCTGTCACGTGGGCCAATGTAGCGCAACGACGGTACGGTTGCGTCCCGACGTGTTATGGACTACCGTCCACGCAGCGACGAGGCTGCCCCGGCACCGCGCCGACCCACAGTTCCCATCGTCGCGCGCATCCCGTTGGTACGAAAGATCGGAGCGCCCTTCCCATGGCCACCACCGCGCTGGTCGACCCCGAAACGGGCCTGACCCAGGCGCAGCTGGCCGCTCGGCACGGACTACGGGTCGCCGGTGAGCGCCCCTCTCTGACCGAGTACAGCCGCAGACTGTGGGCCTACCGGCACTTCACCGCCGCGTACGCCAACGCCAAACTGGTCGCTTCGTACAGCAACGCCAAGCTGGGCCAGATCTGGCAGGTGCTCACCCCGCTGACCAACGCCGCCGTCTACTACCTGATCTTCGGCGTGGTGCTCGGGCAGAACACCATCCCGAACTTCATCGCGTACCTGACCACCGGGTTGTTCATCTTCAACTTCACCCAGAGCGCCGTGCTGGCCGGCACCCAGTCGATCAGCGGCAACCTGGGGCTGATCCGGGCGCTGCACTTCCCCCGGGCCTGCCTGCCGCTGGCCGCCACGTTGACCCAGTTCCAGCAGCTGCTGGCCTCGATGATCGTGCTGGTCGGCATCGTGCTGGTGACCGGCGAGCCGCTCACCCTGGCCTGGCTGATGCTGCCGCCGGCACTGCTGCTCCAGGCGGCCTTCAACGCCGGGGTCGTGATGGTGGTCGCCCGGATGGGTTCCAAGGCCAGCGACCTCAAGCAGGTCATGCCGTTCATCCTGCGCACCTGGATGTACGGCTCCGGGGTGCTCTACAACGTCAAGCTGTTCGACCGGCTGCCCGAGTGGGCCTCGACGCTCATCCAGTTCAACCCGATCCTGGTCTACATCGAGCTGGCCCGGTACGCCCTGCTGGAGCAGGCGCCACTGCTCAACGAGTCGCTGACCCAGCTCTGGCTGGTGGCGGCCGGCTGGGCGATTCTGGGCGGGATCGCCGGGTACGTCTACTTCTGGCGCGGCGAACAGGAGTACGGCCGTGGATGACCGGTACGAGACGTCCAACGACGTCACCGTGACCCTGCCCCGGGTCGTCGAGCGGATCCCCACCGTGGTGGTGGACGACGCACACGTGATCTACCGGGTGCACAAGGGCGCCGGGGGCGGGAGCACACCGGTGGCCGCGCTGCGCCGGCTGGTCAAGCGCTCCTCCGCGCCCAACATCCAGGAGGTGCACGCGGTCAAGGGGGTGTCCTTCACCGCGTACCGGGGTGAGGCGATCGGATTGATCGGCAGCAACGGCTCCGGCAAGTCGACCCTGCTGCGGACCATCGCCGGGCTGCTCCCGGTCAACCGGGGCGCGGTCTACACCCAGGGCCAGCCGTCCCTGCTGGGGGTGAACGCCGCCCTGCTCAACGACCTGTCGGGTGAGCGCAACGTCACGTTGGGCTGCCTGGCGATGGGGATGCAGCCCGACGACGTGGCCCGGATGACGCCGGAGATCATCGAGTTCTCCGGGATCAACCAGCGGGGCGACTTCGCCAGCCTGCCGATGCGGACGTACTCCTCGGGCATGGCGGCCCGGCTGCGGTTCTCCATCGCCGCCGCCAAGAAGCACGACGTGCTGCTGATCGACGAGGCGCTCGCCACCGGCGACAAGGGCTTCCGTAAGCGCAGCGAGCAGCGGGTCCGGGAACTACGCGAGGGGGCCGGCACGGTCTTCCTGGTCAGCCACC
This sequence comes from Micromonospora sp. RL09-050-HVF-A, assembly GCF_019374995.1. Lineage (NCBI taxonomy): Bacteria > Bacillati > Actinomycetota > Actinomycetes > Micromonosporales > Micromonosporaceae > Micromonospora > Micromonospora sp. RL09-050-HVF-A. The sequence continues at coordinate 6,830,103 of NZ_JAGKQP010000002.1, read as the reverse complement.
AGCTCTCCTCGGTACGGGACACCTGTGAACGGACGATCTGGTTGGAGTCGGGGCTGATCCGGATGGACGGGCCCACCGACGAGGTGATCCGGGCGTACGAGGCATTCGCCAACGGCAAGTAGTATTCCGGGCGCACGTACGGCATCGATCCGATGCTCCACGGACCGCGTCGTCCCGTTGGGGCGGCGCGGTCCGCGCGTTAAGGTTCATCCCGTCGCCACGCTGGCGCAATCCTTCGTTCAGGGTGACCCCCGGGACGCGTGCAGACATCCCCCGAGAGTGAGGATCGGCAATGACGCAGGACCACACCACTGGCCCGGACGCCACACCGGAGACCCCGGCACCGTGGCGGCCCTCGCGGACGGTGGCGGTGGTGCTGGCCGGAGGCACCGGGACCCGGCTCGGCCTGGGCATCCCGAAGCAGTTGCTGAAGATCGCCGGCAAGCCGATCATCGAACACACCCTGGCCGTCTTCGAGGCCGCCCCGGAGATCGACGAGATCATCGTGCTGATGGCCACCGGGCACGTCGCCGACGCCCAGCAGATCGTCGACAAGGCCGGCTTCCGCAAGGTCAGCAAGGTCATCGAGGGCGGCGAGACCCGTAACGCCACCACCCGGGCCGCCCTGGACGCGGTCGGCGACGGCGACGTCAACATCCTCTTCCACGACGCGGTCCGCCCACTGGTCAGCGCCCGGATCGTCCGCGAGTGCGTGAACGCGCTGTGGAGTTACTCCGCCGTCGACGTGGCGATCCCCTCCGCCGACACGATCATCCAGGTCGACGAGGACGAGTGCATCACCGACATCCCGGTCCGGTCCCGGCTGCGCCGGGGGCAGACCCCGCAGGCGTTCCGCTCGGGCACCATCCGGGAGGCGTACCGGCGGGCCGAGGGCGACCCGGACTTCGCCGCCACCGACGACTGCGGTGTGGTGCTGCGTTACCTGCCCGGCACCCCGATCAAGGTGATCGACGGGTCGGACGAGAACATCAAGGTCACCCACCCGGTCGACGTGCACCTCGCCGACAAGCTGTTCCAGCTCGCCGCCGCCCAGGCCCCCCGGCTGTCGCACCGCAGCTACACCGAGGAGCTGGCCGGGCGCACGATCGTCATCTTCGGCGGCAGCTACGGCATCGGGCACGACCTGGCCGAGCTGGCCCGGGGCTACGGCGCGCAGGTCTTCGCGTTCAGCCGCTCCAGCACCGGCACCCACGTCGAGCAGACCGGCGACGTCGAGGCCGCGCTGAAGACCGCGTTCGAGGCCACCGGCCGGATCGACCACGTGGTGGTCACCGCCGGCATCCTGGAGAAGGGCGCGCTGGCCGAGATGGACGAGGAGACCATGGACCGGGTGCTCCAGGTCAACTTCGTCGGCCCGGTGATCGCCGCCCGGCAGTCCCTGCCGTACCTCCAGCAGACCAAGGGTCAGCTGCTGCTCTACACGTCCAGCTCCTACACCCGGGGCCGGGCCCAGTACGCGCTCTACTCCTCGACGAAGGCGGCGCTGGTCAACCTGACCCAGGCGCTGTCCGACGAGTGGGCCGAGTACGGCGTCCGGGTCAACTGCATCAACCCGGAGCGCACCGCCACCCCGATGCGTACCAAGGCGTTCGGTGAGGAGCCGGAGCACACCCTGCTGGCCGCCGAAACGGTCGCCCAGTCCTCGCTCGACGTGCTGATCTCCGACCTCACCGGTCAGGTGATCGACGTCCGGCGGGCCCCCGGCGAGGCGGCCCCGGTGCCGGCGCAGCCGACCGCGGCCGAGCAGGACCGGCTGCCCAGCGGCGTCGACGCCGGCTGACCCGACCCCCGGAGACGGTACGACATGCGTGGTGAGCTGGTCAGGAAACTGATCGCACGGTGCCTGACCACCGGCCTGGCCGTGGTCGCCTTCCTGGTGGTGGCGTTCACCGGGGCCACCGGTTGGGGCCTGGCCCTGGCGGTGGCCGCGCTGGCCGCCGCCGGCTACGAACGTCGGGTCCGCCCCGACGCCGACATCGTCGCCGAGACGGTGCTGCTGGCCGCCGGCATCCTGGTCGGCTACGCCCGCCGGCTCGACGACGGGTTCGACCCGGTGCTGGCGCTCACCGCGCTGCTGCTGCTGGGCCTGGTGCTGCTGGTGGGACCGCTGCGCGATGCCGGCAACCTGGAGATCCGGGCGGCGAACCTGCCGGTGCGGGCGTGGACCCCGCTGGTCGCCGCCCGGCTCGGCGGCGTACTGCTGGGGCTGCTCGCCGTGGTGGCGGTGGCCGCCGCGTTCGCCCTGCCTGCCGTGCTGGCGCTGGTCGTCGTGCTGGTGGTCGCGGCCGGCTGCGGTGCGGTCGGCCTGGACCTGGCCCGGCGGCGGTTCCGGCCGTCGGGCGGGGGCGGCCCGGTGACCCGGGCGCTGCGCGCGCACCAGCCGGAGTTCCTGCTCTACTTCTCCGCCCCACCCGGCTCGGAATACCAGGTCACCATGTGGCTGCCCTACCTGGAGCGGCTCGGCCGGCCGTTCCTGGTGCTGCTGCGGGAGCCGGAGTTCCTGCCCACGATCGCCGCCGCGACGAGCGCCCCGGTGGTCTACTGCCCCACCCTCAAGGCGATGGACGAGGCGCTGGTGCCCAGCCTGCGGGTGGCGTTCTATGTCAACCACGGGGCGAAGAACAGTCACTGCATCCGGTTCACCCAGCTCACCCACGTGCAGCTGCACCACGGCGACAGCGACAAGGCCCCCAGCGCCAACCCGGTCTCGGCCATCTTCGACAAGATCTTCGTGGCCGGTCCGGCGGCGATCGAGCGGTACGCGCGGGCCGGGGTGGAGATCCCCGCCGAGAAGTTCGTCGTGGTCGGCCGCCCGCAGGTCGAGGCCATCGAGGTACGCCGGGAGGCCCGCCCGCTGACCGCCCCGACCGTGCTCTACACCCCCACCTGGACCGGCCACCACGCCGACGCCAACTACTGCTCGCTGCCGGTGGCCGAGCCGCTGCTGCGCCGGCTGCTCGACCGGGGGGCCACGGTGATCCTGCGCGCCCACCCGTACACCGGGCAGAATCCGGCCTCGGCCCGGCAGTTGGCCCGGCTCACCGAACTGCTCGCCGCCGACCGGACCCGCACCGGCCGGCAGCACCTGTGGGGGGCGGCGGCCAGCCGCGAGCTGAGCCTGACCGAGTGCGTCAACCGCTCCGACGCGCTGGTCTCCGACGTCTCCGGGGTCATCTCCGACTACCTCTACTCCGGCAAGCCGTACGCGGTGACCGACCTGGGCGTCGACGGCGACGAGTTCCTGGACCGGTTCCCGCTGGCCCGCTCCGGTTACGTGCTGCGCCGGGACATGGCCAACCTGGACGAGGTGCTGACCGGGCTGCTGGACACCGACCCGTTGGCGGCGGCCCGCTGGCAGACCCGCCGCCGTTACCTGGGCGACTTCCCCGCCGACGCGTACGCCGAGGGTTTTCTGGCCGCGGCCCGCCGCGAGCTGGAACCGGGCTGGGCCCCGCCGACCCCCCGTGCCCCCGCCGCCCCCTCTCCCCCCACGCCTGACCCGCACCCGCCTCCGCCCACACCCGCTCGCGCCCGCACCCGCCTCCGCCCGCACCCGCCTCCGTCGGCAAGATCGTGCTCGATCCATGTTGTAGTGGCCTTCTCGCAGGAGGCCACTACAACCATGTTCGAGCACGATCTTCGTCCGGCCGGCCGGGTCGACCCGGGGACAGCGAACCGCCCCGGCCACCCGTGGTCGGGCGGCCGGGGCGGGTGGGGTGGCTCGGTCAGGCGGAGTAGCCCCGGGTGGCGATCCAGTTCGCCAGGGTGGTCACGCTGACCCAGTAGGCCGGCAGCGACGGGTCGGCCGAGTCGGCGATCCGCACGGTACGACCGTTGTCCCGGTAGCCCACGGCGGCGATGTAGTGGCCGCCGGGGAAGGAGTGCCAGCCGCCGTCGAGGTCGGTGGCGTCCCCGGCCACGTTCGCGACCACGGCCCGCTTGTCGGCGACCGCCGTGACCACGTCGGCCCGCAGCCGGTCGATCTGCGCGTCGCTCGGCGTGCCGGCGAACATCCTGGTCCGGTACGGGTCACCCTTGACCACGGCGTTGAGCACCCGGGTGGTGTCCTCGGCCGAGTTGGTGCCCATCTCGGTGGTGCCCAACAGGGCGGCGAGGTCGTCCTGGCCGCGCTCGATGCCGGCCGCGCTGAGCGCGTTGCGGACCGCCGCCGGGCCGCAGTAGTAGTAGGTGGTCTGGGCCTGGTAGTCGTAGCGCAGGACCTTCGACGACGGCGGCTTCGGGGCCGCCTTGCGGGTCAGGTCCGGGTCGGCGGTGGCCCTGGCCTTCGCCCGGGTGACGCGCGGCGACGGGGCGTCGCTCGCCGACGGGCTGGCCGAGGGGGTGGCCGACGGGCTGGTCGGGGCGGGGACGGCGACCCGGGCCTGGGCGCGGCTGGCGACGTCGTCGAGGCGGGGGCGGTCTCGGCCACGGCGGTGGCGCGCTGCTGGTCGGTCGGGGCGTCGTCGACCCCGGCGGCCAGGGCGGTGCCACCGGCGGCCAGGACGAGGACCGCCGCCGAGCCGACGACCATCCGGTACGGGCGTCGGGTGCCCAGTAGGCGGAGCTGTCGTTTCATGTGGTGCTTCACAGGGTGTTCCTCCACGGGGCGAGGCGGCGGGCACAACCCATCGGCACGCGGCGGACACGCCACGCGCGGATCGGGTGTTGCGCCGCTCGTTCGGCAGGGACCGCCCGACGGGGGGCCGGGCGGATCGGCGGCTCGCCCGGCAGGGGCCGGGCGGCGGGGCACAGAGCCGGGTCAGCGCGTCGGGCGCGACGGTCCGGCGGTGCCCCGGCACCGAGGTGGAGGAACTACCGAGGGGGTGGGGTCATGCTGCACGAGGAGGGAACTCCTTCCTTTGCCGCCGACCGGGTTAGCTGACGGATTCGGGCGGGAAGATCGCCCTACCCCGGGCCGTGGCCCGGAGATTCACCCCAGGTGGTGCGTGTGGGTCCCCGGTTCGTGACTGGCACGATTGAGCGGGTCGGCACGGCGTCGCCTCTTGCGATCGGAAACCGCACCGGACCGCAGCGACACTACTGGCCGGTTTCCCCCCTCGCCAAGCCCGTTGAGCTGCACAAACATGGGCTGGACGAGTCAGTTTCGGGGCACTCGGGCACTGACCCGCCACGCGTGGGACGGTCGGAGCGCCCGGGCCCGTCCAGGCGAAAACCCGGACGGCGGGGCACCGACCACCGATGATCGTCGCAGTCGATGTGACCGACTGTGACCAGGTGTCCGGTTTCCACCCGCAGTGACGGCACCCACAACCCGCAGATAACAATTCAGTCCCGCCGACCCGCCGACCCGCCGACCGGTCCGGCTTCGCCAACCAGCGGCCGGCCGACCTGACGGCCGGGTCAGCCGACCCGGGCCGGACGCCAGCGGGTGGCGGGGGCCGGGCGGGTGGCGGACGTCGCCGGACGGGGCAGTGGGACCCGGGTCGGCCGCCACCGTTGCGCCGCCGCGTGTGCCTCGGCAGCCAGCGACCGGGCCGCCTCGGCGGCCAGTTCGGCGTTCCGCCACGCCGCCCGTTCCCGCCCGACCGCAGCCCGGTACGCCGTACGCCGGTCCTCGCGGACCGCGCGGGCCAGCATCACCTCGTGCTCGACCGGGTGCCGACGCGGGTCCCAACCGTCGCGGTGCGCGAAGACGTCCCGCAGCCGCTCCACCGACAACTCTCCCCGCCAGTGCGCCGCCACGGCCTCCTGGTGCAGCCACCGCTCCCGACCGGCGTACTCGGCGGGCGTGCGGGGAGTACGCGGGCTGGGCAGCGCCCGGGCACCGGTGAACCGGCGGGCCAGCGTCTCCGCCTCGTCGTACGCCTGCCAGGCCCGTTCCAGGGCGTCGTGGGCCGCCAGCCAGGCCACGCGGTGGTGGCGGGCCCTCCGGGCGGCTCCGGAGGCGGCGACGGCCACCTCCTCCGCGTAGCGACGCAGGTCGGCGACGGGGGGTGGGGCGTCGGATGCCGGCGCGGCGGCAGTGGCTGCGGCGGCCGGTTGGTCCCGCTCGGGCCGGGCCACCAGGATGGTGATCCCGGTCAGCGCCAGGACGAGCAGCGCGGACCAGATCACGGTGGCGGTCGGGACCTCGATCAGGAACTGGGAGAGCACGGTGTTCACGGTCGACACCTCGCAGGCGGGATGCGGAAGAGGAGGCCGTACCGGCGGCGGGAACATCCGGCCGGACGGTGCGGGTGTGGTGCGTGGCGGAGGCGGTCGCGGGTGGGTCGGCCCCCGCGTGGGCGGTCAGCCCGCCGGGGGTGCCCGGGGGGCGGTGGCGACGGGTGTTCGACCGGCCGGCAGCGCCGGGGGCGGGGCGCTCCGTGCGACGCCGGCCGGCACGACGGCGTCGACCCGGTCTGCCGTCGGCACGGCCAGCACCACGGCGGCCCGGTCCGCTGCCGGCACGGCGAGCACCACGGCGACGGCCCGATCTGCGGCGACGCCGGCCGGGTCGGCCTCCTGCCCACCGCTGCGGATGCCGGTCGGGGTGGCCGGGGCTCCGGCCGCGTGCAAGGACAGCGACGCGTCGACCGGCAGGGCGGCTGCCGCCGGCCCCGGGTCGAACGACGCCGGGCCGGGCAGCGACGGGCCGGCGACGGCGAACGCGATCGCGACGGCCAGGCCGGTCAGCAGCCGGGACCACCAGCGGGCGACCCACCACAGCGGACTGGTGAGTGCGGCCGGGAGCATATGTCCACGTTACCGCCGGGGTGACCGACCCGCAGCACCGCCGGGCGTGTCGCCGCGCCCACCACCGTGGACCTGGTCCGGACGGCCGGGCGGGGTGGTCAGTGCGGGTCGCGCGGTCCGACGTACTCGACGGGGAGTCCGGCACGCCGCCCGTCGCCGGCAGCCCGCGGCCCCGGCACGGTGACACCGCCGCTGCCGGCCGCGTCGTCCGGCCGAACCCCACCGGCGGCGGCGACGCCGGCCGGCGCCCCACCACCGACAACGGCGTCGGGAACAGCGGCGTCGGGGACAGCGGCACCGCGGGCGGCGTCGGGGGCGGCCGGCACGGGTGGGGTACGGCGGCGGGGAGCGAGCCGGCGCATCATCGGCGTCTCCACGAAGCGGTGCAGGGCGGCGGCCAACGCCAGGTTCAGCACCAGGAAACCGAGCACGGCCAGTGGCCCCGACCAGCCGGGCAGCCCCACACCCCAGTGCCCGGTGAGCCGCAGCACCGTCATCATCACCAGCACGTGCACCAGGTAGAAGGCGAACGACACCTCACCGAGCCAGATGAGGGTGCGGTGCCGCCACGGTGACCAGCGGCCCTGCACGTCCGCGCGGGCCGCCGCCGGGATGACCAGGATGTACGCCACCGACAGCAGCGCCGCCCACATCTCGGCCGGAATCCAGTGCGCCGCCACCCAGACGACCACGAACAGCAGGCTGGCCAGCGGCAGGCCGGGCCCCCGCCAGTGGCCCCGGCGCAGCAGCTCGGCGGCGGCGACGCCCAGCCAGAACTCGGTGGAGCGGACCAGCGGGAAGACCTGGGTGAACCACCAGTTGCTGCCCTCGGGGAGCAGTTGCTGACCGGGCCAGAGCGCCAGGATGACCAGCGGCACCGCCACCACCACGGCCCAGAGCACGCCGGAGTGGGCCCGCCGGATCGCCGGCAGCACCAGCGGCAGGCAGAGATAGAAGAACAGCTCGCAGGACAGCGACCAGCTCACGTTGTTGATGCTGTAGAAGTAGCCGGGGGTGGGGTCCCACGCCTGGACGAGGAAGAGATTCTCCAGGGCGGCGCGCGGCACCACCGGGTCGGCGAACCACCACATCACCAGCAGCGCCGCCGCCCAGGTCAGCACGTGGTTGGGATAGATCTTGGCGAGCCGCCGACGCCAGAAGTCCCGCCGCCGATCGCCGTCGCGGGTCGACCAGACCAGCACGAAGCCACTGAGGATGAAGAAGAACTGCACCCCGGACAGGCCCAGGGTGAACAGCCAGTCGACCACCGCCCTGGCGTCGGGCTGGGTGACGATCCGCATGGTGCCGACGTGGTAGCCGAAGACCAGCATGGCGGCGATCCACCGCAGCCCGGTCAGCGACGGCAGCCGGTTCAGCGCCGGGGACGCGGGGGTGGGCACGCTGGTCACCCGGGGCACCCTACCGGCACACCCCACCGCGGGTGACGCGCCGGGGTGGTGCGGATGTGCGGAAGGTGTACGAAATCCCTCCACTGCCCTAACATCGCGGGACCCGTCGGTGTCGGCGCGCGCCCATGGGGCGGACCGGCGCGGCCCGTCGCAGGCACGCCCGGCGAACGAGGAACGGAGCAGAGTGTGCACCAGCGGATCCTGATGCGGGCCAAGAAGGACCCGTTCGACGTACGCGGCCCGGAGGAGGCGTACGAGGGGAACTGGATCGGGGAGAACAACGGCAACCTGGTCTTCAGTCACGCCGCGCACAAGTTGCTGCGCACCTCCACCGCGCGGATCACGTCGACCGAGTTCAAGGTCGACCTGCGCGACGCCGACCGGATCAACGAGCAGTACGACGTGTACGTCATCCCGCTGGCCAACGCGTTCCGGCGCAGCTACGCCCACCGCATCGAGCTGATGACGAAGCTGGTCGAGCGGCTGCGGATCCCGGTGGTGGTGTTCGGGGTCGGCGTGCAGACCGACGTCACCGGAGACCGGGAGTACCTGCGTCCGATCGACGACGTGGTCAGCCGGTTCGTCCGGGCGGCGCTGGAGCGGGGGCCGAGCATCGGTGTGCGGGGGGAGATCACCGCGCGGTACCTGAACACGCTGGGCTTCTCCGCCGTCGACGTGATCGGCTGCCCGTCGATGTTCCTGCACGGGGACCGGTTCCGGGTGGAGAAGTCCGCGCCGGCCCTGCCGCCCGACGCCCGGGTGGCGCTGACCGTCTCCCCGTACGTCAAGTCGATGGCGAAGATCATCACCTCGCACCAGGCCCGCTACCCCAACCTGCGCTACCTCCCGCAGGACCTCAAGACGCTGGGCACCCTGCTCTACGGCGACGCCCCCGAGGACCGGGGCAAGACCAGCGCCATCCCGGTGCACACCTCGCACCCGCTGTTCACCGAGGACAAGGTGCGGATGTTCCTCGACCCGTGGACCTGGATGGACTATCTCGCCGGTTTCGACTTCGCGTTCGGCACCCGCATCCACGGCACCATCACCGCGCTGGTCTCCGGCACCCCCGGCTACCTGTTCGCGCACGACTCGCGCACCCTGGAACTGGCCAGGTACTTCGACATCCCGCACCGGCTGATGAAGGACGTGCCGGCCGACGTGGACGCCGCACAGCTCTATGCCGAGGCCGACTACACCGCCCTCAACACCGGGCACCGGGCCCGCTACGAGGTGCTGCGCGCGTTCCTCGCCCGGCACGACCTGGGCAACGCGTTCGACGACGGCGACAGCGCGGCCCGGTTCGACGCGCAGGTCCGCGAGACGGTGTTCCCCCCGGCGGTCCGGCCCGCCGGGGCCACCTCGCCCGAGGAACTGCTGGCCCGCATCCAGTGGCTGCGCGACCGTAACGCGGCGCTCGGCGACGACGTGCGGGAGCTGCGGGAACAGCGGCTGCGGGCCCGGGTCAAGCGGGCGGTCGGCGCACCGGTACGGCGGATGCTGAACCGTTAACCTGCCGCTCGGCCGCTGTTCAGCAGCTCCATCTCCGCCGGATACGTCACGTTCCGTGGCCGTCCATACCCGTGCACCAGGGTGGCGGGGTGGTCAACCAGCCCGCGCCCACCCCGCTGCTCAGCGTCGTCGTCCCCGTCCACGGGGTGGAGGCGTACCTGCACCAGTGCCTCGACTCGGTGCGCACGGACGTGCCGGCCGACGCGGCGGGCGCGGTCGAGATCGTCGCGGTCGACGACGCCTCGCCGGACCGGTGCGGTGAGCTGCTGCGCGCGTACGCGGCCGAGCATCCGGGCGTACGCACGATGCACCTGACCCGCAACGTCGGGTTGGGTCCCGCCCGCAACGCCGGCCTGGACGTGGCCACCGGGGAGTACGTCTGGTTCGTCGACAGCGACGACTGGTTGCCGCCGGGCACCATCGCGGCGGTGCTGGACCGGCTCCGGGCGCACCGCCCCGACGTGCTGATGCTCGACCACCTGCGGGTGAGCGAGGACGGCCGGCGGGAGGTGGACGCGAGCAGTCACCTGCTACGCGGCATCCCCGGGGTGGTCCGGCTGGCCGACCGACCCGGGCTGCTGCGGGTGCAGCACACCGCGTGGAACAAGGTGGTCCGCCGGGAGTTCATGGTCGACCTGGAACTGCGCTTCCACCCCGGCTGGTACGAGGACATCCCGTTCAGCAACCCGCTGCTCATCGGCGCGGAACGGATCTCCGTGCTGGACCGGGTCTGCTACCTCTACCGGCAGGGTCGGCAGGGCGCGATCACCTCCACCCGCAGCGGTCGCCACTTCGACGCCTTCGCCCAGTACGACAGGCTGTTCGACTGGGTCGCCCGCCGGTATCCCGACGAGCGGCTGCGCGGCGAGCTGTTCACTCTGATGATCAACCACATGCTGGTGGTGGTCGGCAACGACGGCCGGCTGCACCCGCACCTGCGCCGCGAGTTCTTCCACCGCATCGCCGCGCACCACCGCCGGCACCTGCCGCCGGGCGGCTACCCCCGGCCGGGCGGCGTGGCGGGGCTCAAGCACCGGCTGGTCGGCCGGGACGCCTACCTCGCGTACGCGGTGCTGCGCCAGGCGCACCGGCTGGCGGGGTGGTTGTGCCGCCCGGCCGCCGTGCCGCAACCGGTGCCGCCGGTCGTCGGGCCGTCCCACGACTCCCCCGCCGACCGGGACGCGCTCGCGGGTCGCGGCAGCCGGTGACCGGCCGGCGTCGGGGTGCCCGCCGGGACACGAGCAACGAGCACAGGAACAGGGGTCTCAGATGACGACGACAGTGAAGATCGGGCCGCACCTGGTGGGGGCCGGCGAGCAGCCGTTCGTGGTGGCGGAGATGTCCGGCAACCACAACGGTGACCTGGGGCGGGCCCTGGCGATCGTGGACGCGGTGGCGGCCAGCGGGGCGCACGCGCTGAAGTTGCAGACGTACCGGCCGGACACCATCACCATCGACGTGGACACCCCGGCGTTCCGCATCTCCGGCGGGCACGAGTTGTGGGGCGGGCAGAACCTCTACCGGCTCTACGAGCGGGCCCACACCCCGTACGAGTGGCACGGGCCGATCTTCGAACGGGCCCGGGAGCGGGGGCTGACCGTGTTCTCGTCCCCGTTCGACCCGTCGGCGGTGGAGCTGCTGGAGGGGCTGGACGTCCCGGCGTACAAGATCGCCTCGTCGGAGCTGGTCGACCTGCCGCTGATCCGGCTGGTCGCGGGCACCGGCAAGCCGCTGGTCATCTCCACCGGGATGGCCACCGTCGCCGAGATCGACGCTGCGGTGGGCACCGCCCGCGACGGCGGGGCCGGTGGCATCGTGCTGTTGGCCTGCACCGCCGCCTACCCGGCCCCACCGGCCGACAGCAACCTGCGCCGGATCCCGGTGCTGGCCGACGCCTTCGGGGTGCCGGTCGGCCTGTCCGACCACACCCCCGGCATCGGGGTGCCGGTGGCCTCGGTGGCGCTGGGCGCGTGCTTCATCGAGAAGCACGTCACCCTCGACCGGGGCGACGGCGGGGTCGACTCCGACTTCTCGCTGCACCCCGACGAGCTGGCCGCCCTGGTGGTCGAGTCGGCGCGGGCACACGCGGCGCTCGGCGGCACCGCCATCGGCCCGACCCCGGCCGAGCGGGAGGGGCTGCGGTTCCGCCGTTCCTTGTTCGTGGTGGCCGACGTCCGGGCCGGCGACGAGGTGACCGCAGCCAACGTCCGCTCGATCCGCCCGGCCGGCGGCCTGCCTCCGGTGGAGATCGCCCGGGTCCTCGGCCGCACCTTCACCACCGACGTCCCCCGCGGTACCCCGCTGAGCTGGGACCTCGTCTGACACCGCCCGCCTCCGCCCCGCGCCACCGCGCGGGGCGGGGGCGCGTTCAGGGGGCGAAGGCCACCGTGACCACCAGGTCGGCCAGGTGCAGGGTGCGCCACACCGCACGCGTGTGCGGGGGTACGGCCAGACCGTGCCGCCGCCACCAGGCGGCCACCGGTATCTCGGCCAGTTTGCACAGGCTCTCCGCCCGGGTCCAGCGGGCCCAGAAGTCGACCGGGCCGAAGCGGGCGGCCAACGCGGGCGGGACCTCGGCGGTGGCCCGTTCGGCGTCGATCGCCACCCGCCAACCTGGGGTGACCGGCCCGTACCAGCCGACGCAGCGCCCGTCGTCGAGATGGCTGCGGGTCACCGCGTACCGCAGCTCGGTGGGGGTGCCGACGCGCAGGTGCCGTTCGGCGGCGCCCAGCAGCGCCGGCACCGGTCGCAGCCCGACGTTTCCCGCCGCCCGGACCGGCGGGCCGACCGCGCGCCCCGCCTGCCCGCCCGGCCGGGTGCCCACCGACCCGACCGCACCCCCACCGGCCGACCCGGACCGGGCCGTCACGACACCGTCGCCCCGACCGCCGCCGGGCCGGTGGTCGGGGCAGGCACGGTCAGATCGAGGCAGCACCGTCGACCACGATGACCTGGCCGTTGATGTTGGTGTGCTCGCGCAGCAGCATCCGCACCACCGGTACCACCTCGGCGGGCTCGGTCAGGTGCCCGGTCGGGGTGCGGCGGACGATCTGGTCGAGCTGGGTGCTGCCCAGCACGGCGGACATCTCCGAGGCGAAGAAGCCCGGCGCGACGGCGTTGACCAGCATCCGCCCGCCCAGCTCGCGGGCCAGCGACCGGGTCGCCGCGTCCATGCCGCCCTTGGTGGCCGAGTACGCCACCAGGCCGGGGAAGCCGCGCTGCGCGCAGATCGAGGTGACGTTCACGACCCGGCCGCGCCGGCCCTGCCCGAGCATCCGCCGGATCACCAGGCGGGTGAGCTGCAACGGCGCGGTCAGGTTGGTCTCGACGATCCGGGCGATGTCGGCGGTGGCGGTGTGCGTGTGCATCGAGTCCTGCCCGACGGCGGCGTTGTTGACCAGTCCGTCGATCGGACCGAACCGCGCCTCGACCGCCCGGACGAAGCCCTGCGCCGCCGCGAGGTCGGTGACGTCCACCGCGCCGACGTGCACCCGGTCGGGGTGCGCGTCGGCCAGCTTCTCCAGCTCGGGGGTGACGCTGCGGGCGAACGCGGCAACGGTGAGCCCGGCGTCGAGCAGGTCGGTGACGATGGCCAGGCCCAGCCCCCGGGACCCCCCGGAGACGAGGACGACGGTGCTGGGTGGGACGAGCGCGGAATCAGACATCGCTCTTCAGGGTCTCCTTGACGGGAATCTCGGTCAGTAGGCGGATGCGGCGGGGCACCGCGTACTCCGGGAGCCGCTCGGCGCACCAGTGCACCAGCGCACCCTCGTCGAGCAGGGATGCCCCGTCCGGTTGGCCGGCGTCGCCCGGCGCGGTGGTGGGGACGACCTCGGCGACCACCATCCGGCCGAGCACCGGCGCGCGGCGGCCGGTCACCCGGGCCCAGGCCACCTGAGGGTGGGCGGTGAGCACGTCGCGGACCAGCCCGGCGGAGACCTTGCTGCCGCCGACGTTGATCTCGTCGGAGTCCAACCGACCGGTGATCAGGACCCGGCCCTCGACGATCTGCGCCCGGTCGCCGGTGCGGACCGGGCCGTCGTGCCCGACGCCGTGGTGCGGTGAGGCGACCACCAGTTCGCCGTCGCGCAGCGAGAGGGTGGGCCTACCGGGTACGGCCTGGTCGAGCCAGTCGACCGGGAAGCCGGCCCGGCCGTCGTGCACCACGATCGACGCGCCCACCTCCGAGGAGGCGTAGATCCAGGAGATCCGGGCGGTCGGGAAGAGCACCCGGAGCCGGTCCAGGACGGTCTGGTCGACGGGTTCCCCGCCGAGGGTGAGTTGCCGCAGCGGCACCCGGGCCAGCGCCTCCGGGTCGCGGTGCAGGGTGCGCCGCCAGAAGGTCGGGGTGCCGGAGACGGCGTCCACCCCGTGCGCGGCGGCCAGCGCCGGCCAGTCGTCCAGCTCGTCCGGGTCGACCACCACCAGGTGCTGACCGGGCTGGGTCAGCGACAGGGTGACCACCTGCCACCAGGCATAGCTGCCGGGAGCGTACGGGCAGAGCCAGGTCCGCTCCGGCTGGGCCGCCCGCACGGTGGTCAACGAGTCCAGGGTGTGCCCGACCCGCTTGGGCCGCCCGGTCGAGCCGGAGGTGAGCAGCCAGAGCCGGCCCGGCTCCGGCGACCGGGGGGTGGCCGGCGGCGTGGTCTGCGGCACCCCGTCGACGAGCAGGGTGACGGCGAACCCGGCGGCGCGCAGTTCGTCCCGCATCGTCGCGTCGACCCGGGTAGGGCCCGCGAGCAGCAGCTCGGTGCCGTAGCCGGCGTGGTGTCGGGCGACGGCGAGGGCGTCGGCGGCTCCGGCGGTGAGGACCGCACCGGGTGACGGCAGCGCCGGGGCGGGCAGGTCGCGCCAGCTCCGGGGCACCCCGGCGACGACGATGCGGTTGTCCAGCCCGGCCGGCGAGGTCGCGACGGTCACTGCCGTTGGAGTTCGGCGAGGAAGTCGAGGACGTCCCCGACAGTGGCGATCCGACGCAGCCCGGGGGCGTCGAAGTTCAGCTCCTCCCCGGTCTCGTCCTCCACCCGCAGCGCCAGCTCGGAAAAGTCCAGGGACCGGAAGCCGATCTCCCGCAGGTCGGCGGAGTCGTCGTCGGGCAACACCCTGCCCTGGTTCCGCACCACCTGCGCCATGAGGTCGCGGATCTGCGCGCGACTCAATTCGTTCATGCGCCGGAGTGTACAGCCCGACAATTACCTCGCCCATTTACCCGGGTAGGGTCGACCCGGGTCCACCAGGTGAATAAAAGGGGTACGAGTGTTGCGCGAGGCCACCACGGAAGACGTTAACCTGATGTTTTCCTGGCGTAATCAGGAAACCAACCGGCAGGTCAGCAAGACCAGTCACGAGATCACCCCCGCCGAGCACGCCGCGTGGTGGTCGCGGGTCCGCACCGACCCGGCCCGCCGCGTGCTGGTCTATCTCCACGACGACCTGCCGGCGGGCGTGGTGACCTTCTTCGACCTGTGCTTGGACGGGCCGACCCGGTCCGGTACCTGGGGTTTCTATCTGGATGCCGACGGGCTGGCCGAACGGGGGGCCACCCTGCCCGCCTGGCTGGGGGTGATGCGGGCGGCGGTGGACCACGCCTTCGACGTGCTCGCGCTGGACCGGCTCGACGGCGAGGTGTTGGCGCACAACACCGTCGTACGACAGATGAACCGTCGTTTCGGGTTCGTCGAGGGCACCGGGCGGCCCGAGACGGTCGACGGCCGGGAAATCACCGTCGTCCCCATTTCCCTGACCCGGGAAAATCGTCGCCGACGCTGATGTCGACAGGTGTCCGGTGACGATTCATCGACCGGCCATCCCCCGTTAACCGAATGGCGCGCACCGGGCGACGGCGGGAAACGCACACGACCGGGGCGGCACCGGATGGCGAAAGCGTGCGCCACCGCGACCCGGCACCGGGTGGCGGTGACGTGCGGGGACCACCCGGATCAGTGGCGACGCCAGGCGGCCCAGTGCTGCGCCGGGTTACCCCCCAACCGGACGAAGCCGTACCGGGTGCCGTCCCAGTCGTCCGGCTCGCCGGGTGCCCACCGGACGAGGACGACGTCCGCGTCGGCCGGCGGGTTGTCCACGAACCACCGCACGTCGGCCCAGGTGACCTGGTGGCTGAGGTTGAACCGGAGCACCCACTGCACGCCGAGCGACGCCCAGACCCGGTCGCCGGGGCGTACCCCCAGGTCGGCCACCCGGGGGGTCGGGGCGGTCGCCGCGACCATCGGCCGGACCAGCCGGTCGGTGATCACCTGCATGGTGCCGATGTTCACCACCACCAGCGCGGCGAGCACCGGCACGCGCAGCCGGGGCGACCGCACGGCGGCGACCAGCAGCAGGCAGCCGGCCAGTCCGACGGCCGCGCCGGTGAACGGCCGGAACTCGCGCCAGCCCCCGGTCAGGGCCATCAGGTCGGGTGCGCCGAAGCCGCCGTAGCGCAGTTCGTGTCCCCGGCCGGCCACCCAGGCGAGCCGGGCGGCGATCAGCGTCGCCCCGGCCAGCAGCACCGCCGCCGCGACCGCCGCCCGCCGCCACCGCACCCGGGGCGTCGCGGTCACCAGCATCACCACCCCGACCAGCAGCCAGAACGGGGCGAGCATCTGCACGTAGCGGCCGTAGATGGCGTCCAGCGGTTTACCGGTGATGCCGGCCAGGATCACCGACGCTCCGGCGGCCACCCCGACGCTGGTCACCACCGCCACCCCGACCGTCCACCGGGTCGCCGCATCGTCCGCCGCCGACCCTGCTGCGACGGAGGTGCCGACCGTGGTCGCGGCCGGCGCGGAGGCCAGGACCGGGGCCGGAGCCGGCGCGGAGACCGGGACCGGGGCCGGAGCCGGAGCCGGAGCCGGAGCCGGAGCCGGCGCGGAGGACAGTGCCGAGGCCGGGGTGGAGGACAACGCGGCGGGACGGCGGAGCAGGAGGCGGACGGCGCCGGCCCAGGCGACACCGGCCAGGCCGAAGGTGATGACCACCAGGTACCAGAGCTGGGTGGCGACCGCCGCGCCGACCCGCAGCAGCCCCGGCCCGGAGGCGACCGCCCGGACGGTGCCGCCGCCGGGCGGGTCCCCGAGCAGGTAGACCCGGTCGCCGAGCAGCCGGATGACCGCCTCGTTGAGCAGGGCCAACGCCAGTACCGGCAGGACGGCGGCGAGCACCTGCGCCGGGCTGATCCGTCGCCGCAGCAACAGCAGCAGCACCAGACCGGCGTGCACCCCCACGATCACCAGGCCCCGCGAGTGCAGCAGGTGGAACACCCCGACCAGGGCACCGACCCCGGTGGCGGCCAGCGGGCCGGGTCGGCGTACCCAGTGGTGCACGGCGAGCAGCCAGGCCAGCACCAGCGGCGCCAGCACGGCGTCGATCATCGCCACGCCTGCGTAGAAGACGGTCGCCGGGAGGGTGGCCGCGACGGCGGCGGCGGCCAGGGCGACCGCGCGGCTCACCGGCACCAGCCGACGCACCAGCAGGTACGCCAGCGGCAGCACCGTCGCGTTCAGCACCGCGTTGATCAACTGCACCAGCCGGTAGCTGTCGGTGAAGTCCCGCTCCCCGAGGAACGCCGGGGAGATCAACAGCGGGTAGCCGACCCGCCGCAACGGCCCGTTCTCGCTGCTGAAGCCGCCCGGCCCACCGGCCAACGCGCGGGCGGTGTGCAGGTAGCTGTCCTCGTCGGTGTGGGCGATGGGCAGCGGCACGTGCCGGGACGACCACATCCGCCAGCCGACACCCACCAGCCAGCCGACCACCAGCAGCACCGGCACCAGCCGACGGCCTCGACCGGCCGGTTGCCCGGGCGGGTCGGCGACCCGGGGTCCTACCTCGGTGACGGCCACCATCGTCGCCTCCTGCCTCGTCGGGGCACCCCCGTCGGCCCGCCCGGGACGCGCGACGGTCCCGGCCCGCAGGCCGGGCCGGGCGGGGCGGGTGCCCGACCGTGGGTGTCGGATGCGCCTGCGGCGGGGTGCCCACCGGCCGCGCCGGGCCACTGTAGTCAGCGACGTAGCCGCTGGTCAGCCGGCAGCAGCCGGGTCGGCAAGTGTTCGTCTGCCGGGGGTCCGGCATTCACGGGAGCAGCGCGGTGGGTTCACCCGGGGGCGTCGGGGTGTTAACCCGACCTGGTTAGCGTCCGTCCGGTCGCCTGGCCCGAGCCGGTGGCGCACCAACCACGAGCTGGGGAGCACCAAATTGAGTGAGTTGAATGGGTCCTCCATTCTGGTCACCGGCGGGACGGGGTCCTTCGGGAAGACGTTCCTCCGGCACGTCCTCGACGTGGCCGACCCGGCCCGGGTGGTGGTGTTCTCCCGCGACGAACTCAAGCAGTACGAGCTGCGCCAGCAACTCGGCGACGACCCCCGGCTGCGCTGGTTCATCGGTGACATCCGGGACCGGCACCGGCTCACCCGGGCCATGCACGGGGTGGACCACGTGGTGCACGCCGCCGCCCTCAAGCAGGTGGACACCGCCGAGTACAACCCGTCGGAGTTCATCGCTACCAACATCACCGGTTCGCAGCACGTGGTCGACGCGGCCATCGAGGCCGGCGTCAAGAAGGTCATCGCGCTCTCCACCGACAAGGCGTCCAGCCCGATCAACCTGTACGGCGCGACCAAGCTCGTCGGCGACAAGCTCTTCGTCTCGGCCAACCACTACGCCGCCCAGCACCCCACCCGGTTCGCCGTGGTCCGCTACGGCAACGTGGTGGGCAGCCGGGGTTCGGTGGTGCCGCTGTTCCGCCGGCTCGCCGCCGAAGGCAAGAGCCTGCCGATCACCGACAAGCGGATGACCAGGTTCTGGATCACCCTGGACCAGGCCGTGCAGTTCGTGCTGGACAGCTTCGACCAGATGCAGGGCGGGGAGCTGTTCGTGCCGCGTATCCCCAGCATGCGCATCCTCGACCTGGTCGAGGCGGTCGCCCCGGACGCCACCACCCATGAGATCGGCATCCGGCCCGGCGAGAAGCTGCACGAGGAGATGATCGCCCCGGACGACAGCCGCCGGACGCTGCGCGCGAAGGACCGGTTCATCGTCCAACCGACGATCGCCACCTGGGGTTACCGGCCGCCCGTCGACTGTGAGCCGGTGCCGGACGGGTTCGCCTACCAGTCCGACGGCAACGACGAGTGGTTGAGCGTCCGGCAGCTGCGCGACATGCTGGGCATCACGGCGTGACGGCGATGCTCCCGTACGGCCGGCAGTCGATCACCGACGACGACGTCGCCGCCGTGGTCGCCACCCTGCGCAGCGACTGGCTGACCACCGGCCCGCAGGTCGACGCGTTCGAGGCGGACCTCGCGGGCTGGACCGGCGGGGCCGGCTGCGCGGCGGTCGCCAACGGCACGGCCGCCCTGCACGTCGCCTACGCGGCGGCCGGGGTGGGACCCGGCGACGAGGTGGTGGTGCCGCCGATGACGTTCGTGGCGACGGCCAGCAGCGCGGTCGCCCTCGGCGCGCGGATCGTCTTCGCCGACGTCGAGGAGGAGACGTTCACCCTGGACCCGGCGGCGGCAGCCGCGGCGACCACCGCCCGGACGAAGGTCGTCGCCGCCGTCGACTACGCCGGCCACCCGGCCGACTACGACGCCCTGCGCACCGCCCTGACCGGCTCCGACGCGCTGCTGCTGGCCGATGCGGCGCACTCCATCGGGGCCACCTACCGGGGCCGGCCGGTCGGTTCACTGGCCGACCTGACCACCTTCTCGTTCTTCCCCACCAAGAACCTCACCACCGCCGAGGGCGGCGCGGTCGCCAGCCTCGACGCTGAGCTGCTGAAGCGGGCCCGCCGGTTCCGCAACATCGGGCTGGTCCGGGAACGCGCCGAGCTGCGCGCGCCGGACGAGGGCGGCTGGCACCAGGAGGTGCACTCCTTCGGGTTGAACTACCGGCTGCCGGACGTGCTCTGCGCGCTGGGCCGCAGCCAACTGCGCCGGCTCGGCGACTTCCTCGCCGCCCGCGCCCGGCTGGTGGCCCGCTACGACGAGGCGCTGGCCGACCTGGACGGGGTGCTCACCCCGACCCGCCGGCCGTGGGCCGCCCCCGCCTGGCACCTCTACCCGGTCCGGGTCCTCGACGGCCGCCGCCGCGAGGTTTACGACCGGATGCGCGCCGCCGGCATCGGCGTCCAGGTCAACTACCTGCCGGTGCACTGGCACCCGGCCTTCGCCGACCTCGGCTACCGGCGCGGGTCCTGCCCGGTGGCCGAGTCGTTCTACGCACAGCAGCTCTCGCTGCCGTTGTACCCGGGTCTCACCGACACCGACCAGGACCGGGTGATCGACGCGCTCGGCGCGGCGCTGCGCGGCGTCACCGCGCCCACCGCCGCCTGACCGGGGGAACCGATGCACCACGCGAACCACTTCTACGGGCACGCCCACGTGCTGGCCCGCTACTGCGGGCTGGGCGACGGCCACCCGCCCCGGATCAACGGGTACGTCCAGCACGGCTGGAACATCGGCGACGGCCTCGCTCCCGGCCACCCGTACGCCGAGCGCACCCCGAGCCTGCTCTGGTCGGAGCAGACCCGGCGGCGGGCCTGGTCGGTCGGGCGGCGCAACGTGGTGGTCACCGGTGCGCCCTTCGCGTACCTGCTCGACCTGCGCCGCGACGACCCGCCGCCGGCCGCCCGGGAAGGCACCATCTGGTACCCGTTCCACGGTTGGGAGGGCCAGCACGTCAAGGGCGACCACAAGGAGCTGATCGCCCGGATCAGGGACACCGAACCCGGCCCGGTCACCGTCTGCCTCTACTGGCACGAGTACGGCATGCGCCGGGTCCGCCGGCTCTACGAGAACGCCGGCTTCCGGGTGATCTGCCACGGCTACCGGGGCCACTGGTGGCGCGACACCGACCCGCTCTTCCTCGACAAGCAGCTCACCGAGCTGCGCCGGCACGCCCGGGTGGCATCCAACCGGCTGACCAGCGCCATCTTCTACGGCATCGCCGCCGGTTGTGAACCGGCCGTCTACGGCGACCCGATGATCCTGGCCAAGGAGGACCCCACCTTCGGCGGCACCGCCCGCATCCGCCGGCAGTGGCCGCAGCTGCACGGCGAGACGGTGGACCTGCCGACCGCCGTCGACATCGCCCGCGCCGAGCTGGGCACCGACCACCGCTGCACCCCCGCCGAGCTGCGTGAGCTGCTCGGCTGGGCGCATCCCGCAGGAGGCACGAGTTGACCACTGGAACCACCGCCCCCGTCGTCCTGCCCGGTGGGGAGATGCTGGCCTGGTCCGACCTGCCGGAGCAGCGGCTGGCCGACGGCGGTCCGCTGGGCGCGTTGGCCGCGCGGGTCGTACCGGCCGGGGCCCGGGTCCTGGTGGCCGGGCCGCACGATCCGGCGTTGCTGGACCGGCTCGCCCACGCGGAGGTCACCTGCCTGCTGCGCAGCCACCCCGACGCGGTGGTGTTGACCGACCGGGCGGCCCGGGTGATCGTCGGCGGGCCGGCCGGACTCGACCCGGCCGACACGTTCGACGTGGTGCTGGCCGGGGCCGGCCTGGACGCCGTCGAGTCGGTGGAGGGCGTCCGGCTGGGCTGGGCGGGGGTGCTGGCCCGGTTGACCGCCGCACTGCGGCCCGGCGGCACGCTGCTGCTACGCCTGGACAACCCGCTGGGGGTGTCCCGGCTGGTCGCCACCTCCCCCTGGTACGCCGACCGGGCCGACGCGGCGTGGAGCATCGGCGGGGTGCTGGACGCCGGCCGCCCGGCCAACCGGGAGCAGCTGCGGGACAGGCTCGCCGAGGTGGGCCTGACCGCCGACGCGAGCTACGCCGCGTACCCCGATCCGGGTGCCGCGACGGCGCTGGTCGGCACCGACGCGCTGGACCGGTCACCCACCTCGGGGTTGCTCGACGCGGTGCTGCATGGTGCCTGCGCCGGTGGGTTCGCCGGCGGCGCGGTGCTCCAGGACCCGGCCCGGCTGGCGGTCGACGCGCTGCACGCCGGGCTCGGCGCGACACTGGCCCCGGGCTGGCTGGTCGTGGCCCACCGGCCCGCCGACGACGACCGGTCCACCCGCGCGGCGCTGCCGGTGGTGCTGGTGCAGACCGGCCCGCCGGGGATCGGGGTGGTCGAGGTGCACGACGGGGTCGCCGGCTGGCGCTGGGCCGTCACCGGCGGCGGGGCCGGCCGGACCCGGCCGGCGCCCTTCGCCAGCCGGGAGGCCGCCCACCGGGACCCGGCCGCGCTCACCGGGCCGGTGCCGCCGGGACGGCTGCTGCGGACCCTGCTGCTCGACGGCTGCCTGCGGCGCGACCTGGACGCCCTACGCCGGTTGCTGCGCGGCTACGCCGGGTGGCTCGCCGGGCAGGCCGACCCGGACGGACGGCTGACCGGCGCGGCGGCGCTGGCCGACCCCGACACCGTGGTCGTCGACGGGGACACCTTCGCGGTGCTCGACCCGAGCTGGCAGGCCAGCGAGCCGCTGCCCCTCGAGGTGGTGCTGGCCCGGGGGCTGTGGCGGTTCGCGGTCACCCTGCTCACCGGCGGCTACGCCCACCCGTGGCCGTCCACCGTGGACGTCGCCGGGCTGACCGTGGTGCTCGGTGGAGTCGCCGGGCACGACCTGGACCGGGCCACCGTGGACGCGGCCGTGCAGACCGAGGCGGCGGTCACCGCCGCCCTGCGCGGCCTGGACACCGACGGGCGCGGGGCGCTCGCCACCGAACTGCGTGCGGTCACCCCCACCGACCCGCCCGCCGGGCCGCGCAGCTACCAGCAGATGCGGGAAGCCTGGGTACGCCAGCGGGAGGAGCTGACCCGGCTGGCGGCCCTGCTGAAGTGGACCGAGGAGCTGCTCACCTCGCGGGAACGGGCGCTACGTCGCGCCGACGCCACGATCAACCTGCTCAGTGGCTCGCTCAGCTACCGGGTGGGCCGGCTGGCCATCACCCCCGCCCGGCTGGCCAAGCGGGGTGCCCGGGCGGCGAAACGGCGGGCCCGTGAGGCGCTCGGCCCCAAGCCGCCGGAGGAGCAGCAGTGACCGCCCCGCACACCCCACCGGGATGCCGGCCCGGCGGCGCCGGCGTCCCGACGACGGGCCGGCCCGGCCACGCCGACCTCGTCGGACCCGACGCGGTCGCACCGGTCGGCTCCGACCTGCGGATCGTCGGGATCGTGCAGGCCCGGATGGGCTCGTCGCGGCTACCCGGCAAGGTGCTGCGTCCGCTGGCCGGGCGCAGCGTCCTCGGCCGGGTGGTCCGGGCCGCCCGGGACAGCGGGGTCCTCGCCGACCTGGTGGTCGCCACCAGTGTCGACCCGGTCGACGACGCGGTGGTCGCCGAGTGCGCGCGGCTCGACGTGCCGGTGCACCGGGGACCGGTGGACGACGTGCTGAGCCGGTTCGTCGGCGCGCTCGACGCCCACCCCGGCGACGCCGTCATGCGGTTCACCGCGGACTGCCCGCTGCTCGACCCGGAGATCGTCTCCCTGGTGGCGGCGGTCTACCGGGCCGTCCCCGGGCTCGACTACGCCAGCACCTCGATCGCCCGTACCCTGCCCCGGGGGTTGGACGTGGAGATCATCCGGGCGGACGCGCTGCGTACCCTGGACCGGCTCGCCGTCGAGCACCACCGGGTGCACGTCACCTCCTGGGCGTACGCCCATCCGGAGCTGTTCCGGGTGCTCGGGGTGACCCTCACCCCGGACCGGTCGACGCTGCGGCTCACCCTCGACACCGACCAGGACTGGGCGCTGGTCAGCGCGGTCGTCGACCACTTCGGCGACGTCAGCGTGCCGCTGGCGAAACTCGCCGACTGGTTGGACGGGCGGCCCGACCTGCGTACCCTCAACTCCTCGGTACGCCAGAAGCGGCTGGAGGAGTCCTGAAGCCACCACGGATCGGGTTGCGCTGCGACGCCGGCCCGCGTACCGGCGTCGGGCACCTGGTGCGCTGCCTGGCCCTCGGCGAGGAGTTCCTGGCCCGGGGTGCCCGGGTCGAGCTGTTCGGGACCGTCGAGCGGGTCGGTTGGGCCGCCGACCGACTGACCGCGCGCGGCATCCCGGTCCACCCCGGTCCGGGCACCCCCGCCGGGCTGGTCGAGGCGGCCCGCGCGCACGCCCTGGACGCGCTGGTGCTCGACTCGTACGAGCTGGACCCGGCGGGGGCCGGGGCGCTGCGGGCGGCCGGCGTGGTCACCCTGGCCATCGTCGACGGCGACACCCGGGGCCAGGACGCCGACCTCTACCTGGACCAGAACTTCGGCGCGGACACCGCCGGCACGCACGGCACCGGCGGCACGGGCACCGGCGGCGGCCGGTTGCTGGCCGGGGTGCGGTACGCGCTGCTGCGCGACGCGGTGACCGCCGTCCGGCCGCCGGCCCCACCGCCGGCCACCCCGACGGACCGACCCCGGGTGCTGGCCTTCTTCGGCGGCACCGACGCCGTCGGGGCGGCCCCGGTGCTGGCCCGGGTGCTGCTCGACACCGGCCACCCGATGGAGCTGACCGTGGTGGTCGGGCGGCCGGAGATCGAGGCCGAGCTGACGCGGGTCGCCACCGGGCGGGGGCAGTCGCTGCACCTCCTCGCGCCCACCGACACGTTGCCCGCGCTGATCGGCGCGGCCGACCTGGTGGTCAGCGCCGCCGGCACCTCCACCTGGGAACTCTGCTGTCTGGGTGCGCCCGCCGCGCTGGTCTGCGTGGTGGACAACCAGCGTGAGGCGTACCGCCGGGTGGTGGCGCACCGGCTCGCCGCCGGCCTCGGTGAACTGCCGGACCTGGTCGCGCCGGGGCTGGCCGGTCGGGCCGCACGGGCCGACGCGGGCCGCACGCTGCGCGCCCTGCTGGCGTCCCCGCAGCGTCGGGCGGCGCTCGCGGCCCGCGCCTGGGCCACCGTCGACGGGCGCGGCCGGGCCCGGGTGGCCGACGCCGTCCTCACCCGGATCGCCGATCGTACGGGTGTACTAAACCCCTGATAGGGTGCCGGGTATGTCGCAGGCCGCCTACCAACCGTCGATGCTCGACCTCACCGACGCCGGCCCGACACTGACCCCGCTGGCCGGGCTGCGCCGCCGGGTGCTCACCCGGGGCGCCTGGGTCGACCACCTGCCAGGCTGGGTGCACGGCTCCGACACGGTCCTCGACGCCCTGCGCACCGGGGTCCCCTGGCGGGCCGAACGCCGCACCATGTACGACACCGAGGTCGACGTCCCCCGCCTGCTCTGCTGGTACGGCCCCGACCGCCCGCTGCCGCACCCGCTGCTCACCGCGGCCCGCACGGCGCTGAGCCGGCACTACGCCGCCGAGCTGGGCGAGCCGTTCGTCACCGCCGGCATGTGCCTCTACCGCGACGGGCGGGACAGCGTCGCCTGGCACGGCGACACCATCGGCCGCTCCGCGCACACCGACACGATGGTGGCGATCGTGTCCTTCGGCTCGCCCCGCCCGCTGCTGCTGCGCCCCCGGGGCGGCGGCGACACGCTACGTTTCCCGCTCGGCCACGGCGACCTGGTGGTGATGGGCGGTTCCTGCCAGCGCACCTGGGAGCACGCCGTGCCCAAGACCACCCGCCCGGTCGGCCCCCGGGTCAGCGTCCAGTTCCGCCCGGTCGACGTCGCCTGACGCCGACCGGGCGGCCGGCCGCCAGCCGCCGGGACGACCGTCAGTCGCGTTCGATGAGGTGACCGACGACGGTCGGGCCGAGCATGACGGCGAAGCCGGACCCGTCGCGGCGCGGATCGGCCGGCGGCAGCTCCACCGGGTCACCGGTCGCCGTCGCGCCCACCGGCCGCGCCCCGATCCAGGCCACCACCAGGTCCGTCTCCCCCTTGAGGAAGCGCTGCGCCCGCACCCCGGCGGTCGCCCTGCCCTTCGCCGGGTACGACGCGAACGGCGTCACCTTGACCGTGGCCCCGGTGGAGGTGACCACCATCGGCTCCCCGTGCGCGGCGTCGTCGGTGCGGATCGCGCCGAAGAACACCACCCGGGCACCCGCCGGCAGGTTGATCCCCGCCATCCCGCCGCCCTTGGGCCCCTGCGGGCGGATCAGCGTGGCGGCGAACCGCAGCAGGGCCGCCTCGCTGGTGACGAAGGCCAAGGTCTCGGTGTCGTCGGCCAGCCAGGTCGCCCCCACCACCTCGTCGCCCGTGCGCAACGAGATCACCTCGAACTCGTCCGAGCGGACCGGCCACTCCGGGGCGCAGACCTTGACCACGCCCTGCCGGGTGCCCAGCGCCAGCCCCGGGGAGCCCTGCGCGGTGGGGCCGAGCGGGGCCAGACCGATCACCGTCTCCCCTGCCGCCAGCGGGACGATCTCGGCGGCGGCCATGCCACCGCGCAGCGACACCGTGCCGGCCTGCTCGGGCAGCACCGGCAGCGGCAACACGTCGACCTTGAAGGCCCGGCCGGCGCTGGTGACCAGGAGCACCCGCCCCCGGGCCGTGGTGTGCACGACGGCGCGTACGGTGTCGTGTTTGACCCGGCCGTTGCGGCGACGCCCCTCGGACGCCTCCTCCGACTCGGCGGCCGTGCGGGCGACCAGCCCGGTCGCCGAGAGGATCACCTGACACGGGTCGTCGGCCACCTCCAGCGGCCCGGCAGGCACCGACGCGGCGAGCACCTCCTTGAGGTCCCCGTCGACCAGGGTGGTCCGCCGCGACCCGGAGAACTGCTTCACCACGGCGGCCAACTCGTCGGAGACGACCTTGCGCAGCACCTTCGGGTCGTCGAGGATCTTGGACAGCTCGGCGATCTCCCCGCGCAGCTTGTCCTGTTCGGCCTCCAGCTCGATCCGGTCGTACTTGGTCAACCGGCGCAGCGGGGTGTCGAGGATGTAGGTCGCCTGGATCTCGGAGAGCTTGAACTTCTGCATCAGGCCGTCCTTGGCGGCCTGGGCGTCCTCGCTGGCCCGGATCAGCTTGACCACCCGGTCGATGTCGAGCAGTGCGACCAGCAGTCCGTCGACCAGGTGCAGCCGCTCCTGGCGCTTACGCCGCCGGTATGCGCTGCGCCGGGTCACCACCTCGTAGCGGTGGGCCAGGAACACCTCCAGCAGCGCCTTCAACCCCAGGGTGCGCGGCTGGCCGTCGACCAGCACCAGGTTGTTGATGCCGAAGGACTGCTCCAGCGGGGTGAGCCGGTAGAGGTCGGCCAGCAACGCCTGCGGGTTGACCCCGACCTTGCACTCGACGACCAGCCGGGTGCCGCTCTCCCGGTCGGTGAGGTCCTTGACGTCGGCGATGCCGGTGAGCCGCTTGGTCTTGTTCACCTCGTTGGTGATCGCCGCGATGACCTTCTCCGCGCCGACGCCGTAGGGCAACTCGACCACGGTGATCGCCTGCCGCCCCCGGCTGCCCTCCAGCGGGCCGATCTCGACCCGGCCGCGCATCCGCACCACGCCGCGCCCGGTCTCGTACGCCCGGCGCACCTCGTCCAGGCCGAGCAGCAGGCCACCGGTGGGCAGGTCGGGGCCGGGGACGAACTCCATCAACCGGTCGAGGTCGGCGTCCGGGTGGTTGATCAGCCAGCGGGCGGCGGAGACCACCTCGCCCAGGTGGTGCGGGATCATGTTGGTCGCCATCCCGACCGCGATCCCGGACGCGCCGTTGACCAGCAGATTGGGGAAGGCGGCGGGCAGCACGGTCGGCTGGGTCAGCGAGCCGTCATAGTTGGGTTCGACGTCGACGGTGTCCTCGCCCAGCTCACCGACGAGCAGCATCGCCTCCCGGGAGAGGCGGGCCTCGGTGTAGCGCGCGGCGGCCGGACCGTCGTCCGGGGAACCGAAGTTGCCGTGCCCGTCGATCAGCGGGGTGTTCAGGGAGAAGTCCTGGGCGAGCCGGACCATGGCATCGTAGATCGCCGTGTCGCCGTGCGGATGGTACTTGCCCATCACATCCCCGACAATCCGGGCGGACTTCACGTGCCCCCGGTCGGGGCGGTGGCCCTGCTCGTGCATCGACCACAGGATGCGGCGGTGCACCGGCTTGAGGCCGTCGCGGGCGTCGGGCAGGGCGCGGGAGTGGATGACCGAGAAGGCGTACTCCAGGTAGGAGTCGGAGACCTCGGTGACCAGCGGGTTGTCGAAGACCCGCGCGCCGGCCTGGTCGAAGGCGGACAGGTCCACCTTGGCGCGGTCGTCCTTACGGCGTGCCATCGTTCAGCTCTCTTCCGGGGGTACGGCGGCCACGGTGCTGGTCATGCGTCGATCGCGTCCCGGTCGACCCGGTCGGAGGAGTCGATGAGCCAGTTGCGGCGCGGCTCGACCTTCTCGCCCATCAGCAGTTCGAGGATGCGCTCGGCGGCGTCGACGTCGTCGAGGGTGATCCGGCGGACCGCCCGGGTGGCCGGATTCATCGTGGTGTCCCACAACTCGTCGGCGTCCATCTCACCGAGGCCCTTGAAGCGCGGGATCGGGGTGACGATCTGCTTGCCGGCCTTCTCCAGCTTGCGGACCGTCGCCTCCATCTCGG
Organism: Micromonospora sp. RL09-050-HVF-A; assembly: GCF_019374995.1. Lineage (NCBI taxonomy): Bacteria > Bacillati > Actinomycetota > Actinomycetes > Micromonosporales > Micromonosporaceae > Micromonospora > Micromonospora sp. RL09-050-HVF-A. Next base: position 6,802,058 of record NZ_JAGKQP010000002.1, on the reverse strand, counting down.
CCTGGGTGTAGGTGTAGGTGGTCTGCGGGGTGCGCCCCTTGGTGGTGATCTTGTGTAGCGGTGGCATCGCGGCGTAGAGCCGGCCGGCCTCGATCAGCGGTCGCATGTAGCGGGCGAAGAGGGTGATCAGCAGGGTCCGGATGTGCGCGCCGTCCACGTCGGCGTCCGCCATGATCAGCACTCGGCCGTAGCGCAACGAGGACAGGTCGAAGGTACGCCCCGAGCCGGCCCCGAGCACCTGCACGATCGCCGCGCACTCGGCGTTGTCGAGCACCTGCTGGAGGTTGGCCTTCTGCACGTTGAGGATCTTGCCGCGAATCGGCAGCAGCGCCTGGTATTCCGAGGTACGAGCGACCCGTGCGCTGTTGTGGACGAAGATCCCAGCTTCGAGGGCGAAATTGTGGTAACCGTCGACGGTCAGGTCGTAGACGTCCGCTGTCTCGTCAAGCGGCTCGACCGACACGACACGGTGGTTCACCAGATTGACCGCCTCCCGGAGGCGGGCGTAGTCGCCGTCGTAGAACGCCAGGAGTCGATCGAACCGGAGTCCCGTGCGTGCGGACGTCAGACGGTCGGCTTCGTACGCCGCAGCAAGCTCCGTATCCGGTAGCACCAGCAGCGGAGCGAGCCGCTTGAGCGCGGCCCGCCGCCTGCCCTCCTGTTGGCGACCGACCCGCTCGCTCTTCGGCACGTTGGCCACGTAGGCAGCCCGACCGGCCTGCGCCTGGGCAAGGTGACCGGTGTCCGGGTCTGCCAACCGCTGCTTCATCAAGCGTGAGTGACGGGCCCCGAATTCGGGGTTCTCCTCGTGCCACGCCCGCACCGCGTTGCGCTGGCGCTCCCGCTCGGCAGGATCACTGAACTGTTCGACGGTCTTTCGCGACCGCCAGGCACGCAGTTCGGAGTTGTCCCACTGCCGTACCGAACGCTCCCGCCAGGCGGAACGACGAGCAGGGTCCGCGAAATAGTTCCGGACGCGCTCCGCAGCGGCCTCACGGTGCTCGGGCTGTGACCAGTACTGGGCCTGCCGGTCCCGCATCCGGTCGGCGTAGGCGGCCTTTTCCTCGTCACTGAGCGCGTCGTACCAGTCCTGAAAGCCCTTGTTCAGCTTGGCTCGGAATTCGGGTGACTCGTTGAGCGCGAACAGCCGGGCGAGGCACGCCTCACGGAATGCGGGATCGCGCCACTGCGCGCTGAGCATGGCCGACTTGAACTCCCGGCCGCCGTTGGCAAACCACTCCCGCCAGCCCGCGTGGACGTGTTCGCCCATCATCGCGGCGTGCAGTGCCGAGTGGTCGGCCCAGGTCATCCGTCGGATGTTTCGCGGATCGTTGTTGCGCTTGTTGATGTCGATGTGGTGACGGACGTTGCCGCTGGTGGCGCTGTCGCGACCGTGACGAAGATTCCAGGCGTCCGCGAGGTAGTGGGTGTAGACCCACTCCTCCCGGTCGTTCATCCAGATCCGCTCGTACCCGTTCAGCTTGTGCCCCTCGGCCTTACTGGAAATGCTCCGGTACAGAGGCATCAGTGAGTCACCGGGGGTCAGGGCATCGGCCCGTCGGTAGGAACCGTCGCGCAGCCGGAAAAGGTGATCCGGAGTGCAACGCACCGACGCGCCGTTGTCGAGCTGCACCTGGACCAGCCGGGCAGCTCTCTTGGTGAGACGTGGCTCCACCAGCGGAGCAACCACCACGCGCCCCGCCTTGTTGGTGGTGTAGCCGAAATGGGTCACTCCCCGCTGCCAGTCCGCCGCCAGATCGGCAAAGGACCGAGCCTCGCCGGAGGCGAGCGCGACCATGGTGTCGCCGGTAAAACACCCCAGGGCGCTGTCCCCCTCCACGATGAACAGCTCGCTGCGGTCCACCCCGGTCGCGCGGCAGTCGACCAGTTTGGCGGGCATCGACGCGCCCTCCAGGGCGGTCTTGCGCCGGGCGGCGTCCTTCTGCTGCTTCTGGGTCAGCCGCACCCGGGCCGCGTCGACGATCTTCTGGAGCACCGTGCGCGCCTCGGCCTTGCTGCGCTTGTCCTCCAGCCACGCCTTGACGTGCTGCTCGACCAGGGTCTGGAGGACCTTGGTGATGCCGGCGGTGGAGAGCTCGTCCTTGGTCTGCGAGGTGAACTGCGGCTCGGGGATGCGGACGTGCAGCACCGCCGTCATCCCCTCCAGGACGTCGTCCAGGGTGGGCGGGTCCTCCTTGGGCTTGAGCAGCCCCCGGGTGTTGCGGACGGCATCGGCCAGGGCCCGGGTCAGCGCCCGCTCGAACCCCTTGCGGTGGGTGCCGCCGTGGGCGTTGCGGATGGTGTTGGTGAAGCACTCGACGGTGCGCTCGTAGCCGGTGCCCCACCGGAAGGCGATCTCCACCTCGGCCCGGCGCTGCACGTTGGACTGCATCACGCCGTTGGCGTCGGCGGCGTTCTCCCGGTAGCTCCCCTCGCCGGTGACCAGCAGGGTGCCGGAGACCGGGCGGTCGCCGGCCGGGGCCAGGAACTCCACCATGTCGGTGAGCCCGTTGGGGAAGTGGAAGCGCTCCTCGACCGGCTCCTCGGCGGTCTCGTCGCGCAGCCGGTAGTCGACCCCGGGGACCAGGAAGGCGGTGTTGCGCAGCTTCATCCGGACGGCCTCGACGTCGAGGCGGGCGCCGGTCTCGAAGTAGCGGGCGTCGTGCCAGTAGCGGATCGAGGTGCCGGTGCGCTGGCCGCGCTTCATCGACCCGACGACCTGGAGGCCGGGCCCGGCGGTGAACGGGGCGTCCGGGCCGTCACCGGCGAAGACCCCGGGCACGCCGTGCCGGAACGACATCGCGTGCACCTTGCCGCCGCGTCGGACGGTCACGTCGAACCGGCGGGACAGCGCGTTGACCGCGGAGGCACCCACGCCGTGCAGGCCACCTGAGGTCTTGTAACCGGAGCCGCCGAACTTGCCACCGGCGTGCAGCCGGGTGAGCACCAGCTCGACCCCGGAGATGCCGGACTTGGCGTGCACGTCGGTGGGGATGCCCCGGCCGTCGTCGTCGACCTGCACCGAGCCGTCGGCGTGCAGGATCACCTCGACGGTACGGGCATGACCGGCGACACCCTCGTCGGTGGAGTTGTCGAGGATCTCGTTGACGAGGTGACCCACGCCACGACTGTCGGTGGAGCCGATGTACATGCCGGGACGCTTGCGGACGGCGTCCAGGCCCTCCAGGTGGGTGAGGTCGTCTGCCCCGTAGAGGGTCTCAGGCTGTGCGGTCAACTGGTCGTACTCCCCGGTCTCGGCGGTGTGGTGCCGCTCACCGTCTCGATCTCTCCACGCGCGGCGTGCCGCAGCGAGCGTAGCCGTACGCCCCGACAGCGGCGTGCAGCCCCACGTCGGACGGCGTCGCGCGTCTGCCGGGCACAACGCCGCCGACCGTCGGGGCCTTCCCCGGCCGGGTGGGCGGGACCCGGAAACGACCATTTCCGTGATTCGACGATCATGTTAAGAGGCATTGACGCCCATCTCGCCAAGTGATCTGATCCGGCCCAGCAGGATCTTTCACATTTGCATGGACAGATGGGGGACGTCATGTCCAGGTTCCGTCGGAGCGCCCTCGCGGCGCTCCTCACCGTCGCCACGGCCGCCCTGCCGGTCGCCGTCGGCTCCGCCGCACCGGCCGCCGCCGCCCTGCCCACCGCCGCCGTCGCCCTCGGCGACAGCTTCATCAGTGGCGAGGGTGCCGGGGCGTACGCGCCGGTGACCGACCTCAACGGGGTGGCCCAGCCCTTCCCGGGCTGGTCGGCACCGAACAACAACGCCTACTTCTGCCACCGATCACCCAACGCCTCACTGTTCAAGGCGGACCTGCCGGGGATCACCGACCGGTTCAACCTGGCCTGCTCCGGCGGCCAGCCGTACGACATCGCCAACGCCTCGGCCAGCCGGACCAAGGGCCGGCAGGTCGCCGCCCAGCTCGACCAGTTGCGCGCGGTCGGGCAGACCCACGACATCGACCTGGTGCTGGTCGGCCTCGGCTCCAACAACAGCTCGTTCACGTTCGGCAGCGTCGCCGAGAAGTGCGCGAACCGGTTCATCGCCGACGCCTGGACCGGGTGGTGGGAGTTCTGGGCGTACCTGGGCGGACCGGTGGAGCAGGAGCCGTGCTCGGACGCCGACCTGGCCACCTCCGCCCAGGTCGCCGCCGCGACGGCGGAGACGACGGCGGCGGTCCGGCAGATCCTCACCACGCTGGACCAGATCGACGCCGACGGCCAGCACCGGATCGTCTTCCAGGACTACACCAACCCGCTGCCGCCGGAGCTGGCCTCGACCTACTGGGAGGAGGACAGCCGGGACGACACCCGGGACAAGTTCCGCGACCTGGGTGCCGAGCGGTACGCCGCCGGTTGCCCGATCCACCGGGCCAGCCTCGCCCCCGGCCAGCGTTTCTCGCAGGGCCTGGGCACCCTGGTCAGCTCGGTGCGCAGCACGCTGTCCGCCGAGTTCCCCTCCGCCGACCTGGTCTACCTCAACGTACAGCGGGCCTTTGACGGGGCTCGGCTGTGCGAGTCGGCGGGCAGCCCCGGCAACGCGCTGGCCACCCCGATCCGGCTCCAGGACGGCACCTCGGGAGTCTTCGTGACCAGCCTGTCCGGCTACGACAAGCTGGACATCCAGCGGATCGCGAACACCTGCGGGACGTACTTCCAGACCTGCCAGGAGTCCTGGCACCCGAGCGCGGCCGGGCACCAGGTGCTGGGTCGGTGCCTGACCGGCGCGGCGGCGACGGCGGCCCGTACGGTCGCCTGCGTCCGGTCGACGGACGGCACGGTCCAGGTCAGCTGAACCGGCGGCCGGTGGGAGCGGGCGGTCGAGCCGCTCCCACCGGCCACACCGCCCGCACCGCTCGGCTCGCCCCACCGACCGGGCCGCTCAGCTCGCCTCGCGCCGGCCGGGTGCGGGGGCACGGGGAGCGCGACGCGGGTTCAGGTCGCCGTCGGAGCGGGCGGGGCGAGGCTGAGCAGCAGGGCGGTCGGCGAGGCGTCGACCAGGTCGCCCAGCGGCACCTCGTCGAGGACGGCGAGGAAGGCCGCCTGGGCGCGGCGGAGCTGGACCCGCAGGCGGCAGCCGGCGCGCAGGGCGCAGCCGGACTCCTCGCAGGAGACCACCTCACCCTCCCCCTCGAAGGCGCGTACGACCCGGCCGACGGTGATCCGCTCGGCCCCCTCGGCGAAGGCCACCCCACCGGAGCGGCCCCGCACGGTGACCAGCACGCCCGCGCGCTGCAACCGTTGCACCACCTTGGCCACGTGGCTGCGGGGCAGGTCCAGCCGGTCGGCCAGCTCGTCGACGGTGGTCCGGGTCGACGCGGGGGCGGTGAGCATGGCGATCCGCAGGGCCATGTCGGTCGACCGGTTGAGCTTCACCGCCCGACCCTAACCAGGGCCGTCGGCGGCGGACAGGGGCGGACGGCCGGAACCGCCGCGTCCACGGACCCGGGACCTTCGGCCCTTAAGAAGACTCTGAGATTCCTGTTTAGGTGTCCTCTGTAGCCGAACAGCAAGGAGGAGCCGTGCTCTCGGAGTCGTCAGCCGCCGTCGTCACCGCCACCCTGCCCGTGGTCCGGGCCCATGCCGACCAGATCACCGGCCGCTTCTACGCCCGGATGTTCACCGCCCACCCGGAACTGCTGAACCTGTTCAACCGGGGAAACCAGGCGACCGGACGTCAGCAGGCGGCCCTGGCCGCCTCCGTCGTCGCGTACGCCGGGCACCTCACCGGTGCCGACACGACGGGGTGGACGGCGATCCTGGACCGGATCGCGCACAAACACGCCTCGCTCGGCATCACCCCCGACCAGTACCCGCTGGTGGGTCGGCACCTGCTGGCCGCCGTCGGCGAGGTGCTCGGCGCGGCGGTCACCCCGCAGGTCGCCGCCGCCTGGGACGAGGTGTACTGGCTGATGGCCTGCGAACTCGTCGCCCGGGAGGCCCGCCTCTACACGGTCTCCGGGTTGGCCGGGGACGGCGCGGTGTGGCGCGACTGGCGGGTCGGCGGGGTGACCCCGGAAGCCACCGACGTCGTCTCGATCGCCCTCGTCCCGGCCGACGGCGGCCCGGTGCCGGGCTTCGTCCCCGGGCAGTACGTCTCGGTCGCGGTGGACCTCGGCGGCGGGCTCGGCCAGCAGATCCGTCAGTACAGCCTCTCCGGCCGCCCCGCCGACGACCACTGGCGGATCACCGTGAAACGGGTCCGGGGCACCGGGGACGCCCCGGACGGTCTGGTCTCCAGCTTCCTGCACGAACGCGTCGCCCCCGGCGACATCCTGCGACTGAGCCCACCCTTCGGTGAGGTCAGCGCGGTCGCCGGGGACGGGCCGCTGCTGCTGGTCAGCGCCGGGATCGGCCTCACCCCGGCGATGTCGGCCCTGGAGCACCTGGCGGCCACCGCACCGGACCGGCCGGTGGTGCTGGCCCACGCCGACCGGGACGCCGCCGCCCACGCCCACCGGGCCGACCTGCTCGCGCTGCACGCCCGGCTGCCCCGGCTGCGCCTGCGGCTCTGGTACGAGCAGGGCACCGCCGGGGACGACACCCCGCCGCTGGTCGCCGAGGTGTCCCGGGGCCGGATCGAGCCGGAACTGATCCCCCTCTCCCCGGACGCGCACGTGCACCTCTGCGGACCGCTGCCGTTCATGAACCAGGTCCGGGGCGACCTGCTGCGCCGGGGCGTACCGGCGGAGCGGATCGGCTACGAGGTGTTCGGCCCGGGGATGCTGCCCGAGCCGAGGTGAACGGTCCTCCCCACCACGGCCGTCCGGTGGACCGGGCCCCGCCCGACCACCGACACACGCAGGGCGGTCGGGCCGGTACGGAAAGTTGATGTTTATCGCCTCCGCGCTGGGCAACTGGTTCGGGCATGCAGGGCGGTGCGCGACGTCCGGGCATCGGCTCCTGACCGGCGGCCGGGTGCCCGCCGATCGCCCGGTGCGCGGGACCCGGTGACGACGACCGGGGCCCGGCGTGACCGGGGCCGCCTCGCCGGCGACCGGCCCACGGAGGAGGAAGCATGCGCATCGCGATGGTCTCGGGGCACGCCAGCCCGCTCGCCGCCACCGGACAGCACACCGGTGCGCAGCACCTGCACGTCGCCGAGCAGGCGGCGGCGCTGGCCGCCGAGGGCCACGAGGTGCGGGTCTACACCCGGCGGGACTCCCCCACCCCACCCGACACCGTGTCGACCGACACCGGGTACCAGGTGTGGCACGTGCCGGCCGGCCCCGCCCGGGAGGTGCCGACCGACGAACTCCTGCCGCACCTGGGCGAGTTCGGCCGCTGGTTGGCCGAGCACTGGCAGCACGGCGGCTGGCGGCCGGACGTGGCGCACGCCCACTTCTGGCTGAGCGGCCTGGCCACCCTGCACGCCGGACGCCGTACCAACACCCCGGTGGTGCTGACCTACCACGACCTGGGCAGCGCGCACCGACGCCGCTCGGCCGGCCGGGACCCCGGACCCCGGGGTCGGATCGGCTACGAACGCGCCCTCGGGCGGGCCGCCGACCGGGTCGTCGTCCAGTCGCACGACGAGTTGGGGGAACTGGTCCGCCTCGGGGTGCCCCGGTCGAAGCTGACCCTGGTGCCGGCCGGGGTGGACGAGACGGTGTTCGGGCCGGCGGGGTCGGTCGTTCCCCGCGACCCGGCCCGGCCCCGGCTGCTCACCGTCGGGTCGCTGCGCGAACGCAGCGGCTTCCAGGACGTCATCCGGGCGTTGCCCGCGGTGCCGGGGGCCGAGTGCGTGGTGGTCGGTGGGCCCCCCGCCGACCTGCTGTCGGCCGACCCGGTCGCCCGCCGGTTGACCGCGCTCGCCGAGTCCTGCGGGGTCGCCGACCGGGTCCGACTGGTCGGGTCGGTGCCCCGCGCCGAGTTGGCCGCCTGGTACCGCTCCGCCGACCTGCTGGTCGCCGCCCCCTGGTACGAGCCGTTCGGTCGTACCCCGTTGGAGGCGATGGCGTGCGGCGTGCCCGTGGTCGGCACGGAGGTCGGTGGGATCGCGGAGAGCGTCGTCGACGGGTTGACCGGGGACCTGGTGCCGCCGCGCGACCCCCGGGCGCTGGGCGGCACGATCCGCCGGCTGCTCGCCGACCGGGTACGCCGCTTCGCGTACGCCACGGCGGCCCTGGACCGGATCCGCGTCCGCTACTCCTTCCGGCACTGGGCGGAGCAGCTCACCGCCGTCTACGCCTCGGTCAGCGGGGTCGGTCAGGTCGCCACGGCAGCCGCCTGACCGCCTCCGCCCCGACCACCCCCGGGGCGCCGGGAGCGGTCGGGGCGGAGCACCGACCCGTTATTACCGGCGGGTAGGATGAGTCGGTGAGCGGGGACGTGGCATACACGCAGGAGTTCGTCGACGTCGACGGGGCCCGGATCGGCATCCAGGTCTACCCGGAGCCCGTGGGGACGCCCGGCGGCCCGGCGGTGGTGATCTGGCCGGCGATGGGGGTCCGGGCCCGGTACTACCGCCCGTTCGCCACCGCGCTGCACGACGCCGGCCTGGCCGTGACCGTCGCCGACCTGCGCGGCACCGGCGTCAGCACGCCCCCGCCGTCCCGGACCTGCCGGTACGGCTACCGCGAGCTGGCCACCGACGTCGGCGCGGTCCTCGACGCGCTGAAGCCCCGGCTGGACGGCCGTCCCACGCTGCTGCTCGGGTACTCCCTCGGCGGGCAGGCCGCCCTGCTGCACCTGGCACTGCACGGCACGGCCCGGGTCGACGGGCTCGCCCTGCTCGCCGTCGGTGTCCCGTACTGGCGCAGCTATCCGGGTCTGCGGCGCTACGGCGTGCTGCCGTACTCCCAGGGGATCTCGGCGGTGGCCGGGGCCCTCGGGGTCTGGCCGGGCTGGGGGTTCGGCGGCCGGCAGGCGCGGGGGGTGATCCGGGACTGGGCACGCACCGCCCGGACCGGCCGCTTCCCCACCCTCGACGGGGTGGACGGCGAGGCGGCCGTGGGCCGGTTGTCCCTGCCGGTGCTGGCGGTCAGCGTGGACGACGACCAGTACACCCCACACCCGGTCGTCGACCACCTCTGCGCCAAGCTCACCGCCGCACCGGTCACCCGGCACCGGTACACGGTGGCCGAGGCGGGGGCTGCGCTGGACCACTTCCGCTGGGTGCGGGCCGGGTTGCCGCTGACCCGGCGGGTCGCCGACTTCGCCGCCGGGCTGCCGCGCCGCTGATCCCCCGCCGGGCCGCGAGCCGGGCGCGTAGCCGCCGCCGGGGCGGGTATGCCGCTGCGCCCGCACACGGTGGAGGGGGATCAGATGTCTGAACGACACACCGCACTACGCTCGATGCACGACCTGGGCCTGGCGGCCTGGTTCGGTGGCTCCCTGATGGGAGCGCTGGGCGTCAACGGAGCGGCGGCACGGATCAGCGATTCGACCCAACGGCTCCCGGTGGCCTCGGCCGGTTGGTCGCGGTGGACCCCGGTCAACGCGGCGGCGATCGGCGCGCACCTGGCCGGCGCGGTGGGCGAACTGGCCACCGAGAGCCCCCGGATGATGGCCCAGTCCGGGGTGGGACGGATGAGCGCGGTGAAGACGGCGCTGACCGTCAGCGCGCTCGCGGTGACCGGCTACAGCCGGTTGATCGGGATGAAGTTGCAGAACGCCGGCAATCCGCCGGTCTCGGGGACCACCGAGCCCAACTACCAGACACCCGCCGAGGTGGCGCACCGGCAGCGGCAGATGAAGGTCCTCCAGTGGACCATTCCGGCGTTGACCGGGGCACTGGTGGTGGTCACCGCGTACATGGGTGAGCAGCAGAAGCCCGGCCAGGTGTTCCGGGGGGTGCTCGGTCGCGCCGGTGGGCTGATGGGCGCCCCGATGACGATGGGCCGGTTGGCCGCGACGGGGGCCCGCCGCCGGATGGCGATGGCCAGCTGAGCGTCGGGCCGGGACCGGCCGGTGCGGGGCCCGCCGTCGTGCTGTCGACGGCGGGCCCCGCACCGGCGGGTCGGCGACCCGACCCGCCCGCCGAACGTGCCGGCCCGGTCGCCGAACGTGCCGGCCCGGTCGCCCGGCCTGACGGCACGTCGCGTGGTGGACGGCCCGGGACACACCCGAGGGTCGGTGACCGGGGTCAGTGGCCGGCGACGGCCGTCGTGGGGGTCACCCCGAGCAGCTCCGCCAGCCGGGCGGCGTCCCGCTGGGCCTGCCCCGCGCAGCAGTTGTTGAACAGCACGTGCAGCTCCCCGGACCGGGCGGCCAGGTCGGTGAGCAGGTCGGCCCAGCGACGTAGTTCGTCGTCGGCGTAGGCGTACCGGAACCGGTCCTCCTTGCTGCCGTGCGCCCAGTGCGCGCTGTGGCCGTGCATCCGGACCAGCACCGGCTCGGCCGTACCCACCATGATCGGCGGCACCGAGGAGGGGTGCCCCTGCGGCATGTCGACGCAGACCAGGCTGAGGTCGTGGTCACGCAGGAAGGTCACCGTCTCGGCCGCCGCGAGGCCGTCGAACCAGGACCCGTGACGCAGCTCCACCGCGACCCGCCACGGCCGGCACCGGTCGGCCAGCTCGACGATCCGCCGCCGGGCACCCTCCCCCCGCAGCAGCCACGGCGGGAACTGCAACAGCACCGCGCCGAGCCGGTCGGCCGCCGCGAGCGGCTCCAGCGCCGCCCGGAACCGGTCCCACAACGCGTCGTACGTCGCCTCGGGCAGGTCCCGGCGGCGGACCCGGGACGGCCCGGTGGCCGGTCGCAGGTCCCTCGGTAGCACCTGCACCGGGGTCGGGTGTCCGGTGAAGAGGCTGAACGCCTTGACGTCGAAGGTGAAACCGGGTGGTGTGGCCGCCGCCCAGCCGCTGGTGGTCTCCGGCACCGGGACGGCGTAGTACGAGGTGTCCACCTCGACCAGTCCGAACTGCCCGGCGTACCAGCCCAGCCGCTGTGCCGGGGTACGCGCCGCCCGGGGATACCAGCCGGAGCGCAGCAGCGTCTGATCCGCCCAGGACGAGGTGCCCACCCTGATCGTTCCCATGTGGTCCAGTGGACCGCCCGCCGACCGGATCGGCAACCGCTGGGTTCCGCCGCGTGGCCGCCCGTCGACCGCCCGGTGGTGGTGACGCCGCGGGATGGCGGGCCGGAAAGTTGTCGGAGGGTGGCCCTAGGGTCACCTCGACGACATCGACCACGGAGGGTGACGGGGATGACCACTTCGGAGCGGGTGCTCACCGGTGAACGGGCCGACCTGTTGCAGGCTGTCGGCATGCACCGCGGCTTCCTGCGGCACACCGTGCGCGGGCTGACCGACGCGCAGGCGGCGACCCGCAGCACCGCCAGCGAGTTGTGCCTGGGCGGCCTGATCAAGCACGTGACCATGGTGGAGGACCGGTGGGCACGGTTCATGGTCGGCGGGGCCGAGGCGATGGAGAGCGAGCCGGTCGACTGGGTCGGCATGTTCCAGATGACCGACGACGACACCCTGGTCGATCTGCTCGCCCGGTACGCCGAGACGGCGGCCCGCACCGACGAGCTGATCACCACCCTCGACCTGGACGCGAGCCATCCACTGCCGGTGGCGCCCTGGTTCGAGCCGGGTGCCGCCTGGTCGGTGCGGCGCACCCTGCTGCACGTGATCGGGGAGACCGCCCAGCACGCCGGGCACGCCGACATCATCCGGGAGTCGATCGACGGCGCCAAGACGATGGGCTGAGCCTGGCGCGGCGGGCCCGTCGTCGCCGTCCGGTGCCGTGTGACGGGGGCCACCTGCGCCCCGCCCGATGTGACGCCCCGCACCGGGGTGGCGCTGAGCGACACGAGATGACCGGACACCGCCTCGATCAGGAAACCGCTGAGCGGCTGCTCAGCGGGCCGGGCGATGGGCCGGTGCCGGGCCCCGCGCCGCTCGTGGCGCTGCTGATCGCGATCCGCGCCGCTGCGAACCCGGCTGAGCTGCGCGGGGAGCCGGCGGCGATGTCCGCTTACCGGGCCGGCATGTCGCGGTCGGCACCGCCCGGCGGCCCCACCTCCGCAGACCCGTCCGACCAGCAGAGCGGGTAGTCAACCGCCTGGTTGGCGGGGACGACCCGCCAATGAGGCGGACAAAGCGAGTAGTCAGCCGCGCGGTCGGCGGGACGACCAGCCAGCCAGCGGACAACCGGCAGCCGAACGCGACAACCGGGCAACCGGCCGGGACGACCTCGCAACCTGGCAGCCGGACGGACCAATCGGGCAACCTGGCAGCCGGCCGGACAACCGGGCAGGACTGGGACGACCGGGCAGACGGCCCGGTGGCACCGCTGGCGACCAGGGACGGGGCACGGCCGCCAGCGGTGCCACCGGCTGGTAGCTTGCGCCGATGAATCTGCGGCGTCGACGCCTGGCGGTGGCCTTCCGGCTGGCGATCGTGATCAGTGTGCTCGCCGGGATCGTGCTCACCGCCCTCGGCCCCGCCACCGTCACCGGTCTGCTGCCGTACTTCACCATCCAGAGCAACCTGGCGGTCGGGCTCTTCGCCGGGTACGCCGCCTGGCGGGCCGGGCAGTCCCGACCCGAACCGCCCTCCGCGCTCAAGGGCGCGGTGACCCTCTACATCACCATCACCGGCGTGGTCTACCACCTGGTGCTGGCCAACCCGGCCAGCCCGTTCGCGATGGCCCAGCCGGACCGGGGACCCGCCGAGGCGGTGGGCAACCAGTTCCTGCACACCGTCGTGCCGTTGCTCGCCCTCGCCGACTGGACGCTGTTCGACGAGCGTGGCCGGCTGCGCCTGCGGTACGCCGCCTGGTGGCTGACCTTCCCGCTGGCGTACCTGGGTTTCGCCCTGGTACGCGGGCTGATCGTGCACCGCTACCCGTACCCGTTCGTCGACGCCGGACAACTCGGCTACGCCGGTGTCACGGTCAGCGCGGTCTTCTTCGCCGTCGCCTTCTGGCTGCTCGGCCTGCTCTTCGTCGGCGTCGACCGGGCCCTGGCCCGGTGGGGCGCGACCTCGACACCCGACCGGGACGCCCTGACACCCGACCCGGACGCCCCGGCACCCGACCCGGACACCCCGACACCCGACCGGGACGCCCCGGCGGAACCGACACCACCGCCACCGGTCGGGCGGTCAGCGTAGCCGGGGGCGACGGCCCCGTGGGGCCTCCTCGTCGTGGTGGTAACGGCGCGGGCCGGCCCGGATCAGGGAGTTGTCCGACGGCCACACGGCACCCAGATGCGCCCCCACCGGGTGAGGTCGGCGCACCAGGAGCGGGTGGGACCGGCTCAGGGGCGGAGCAGACCCCGCAGGTAGGCGGCCTGGCCGACGTGCTGGAGAGCGTCGGCGACGATGCTGACCAGCCGGACCCCGAGGGTCACCGGCGGGTCCCAGCTCTCGTCGACCACCCGGTCCAGGTCCGTCGGGCGCAGGCCGGCCAGGAACGTGCGGGTCCGCTCCGCCACCGCCCGGTGGTAGTCGACGAGCACCTGGGCGCTTTCCGGTCGGACCGCCGCGACCTGCTCCGCGGTGTGGCCGTAGCCGATGTCGGCGGGGTCGGCGGGAAGTCCGAACCGGGCCGCCCGGTCACCGGCGACCCAGAGTTGGTCGACGCCCAGCAGCTCGGCGATCTGCTGGTCCTGGATCCGGGTGAGGTGCCAGACCAGCCAGCCGACCGGGTTGGCCCCGGGGCGGGGAGCCCGGCGCAGCTCGTCGGGGCCGAGCCCGTCCACGGCGGCGTCCACCAGGTCGGGCAGTTGGTCGTAGGTCTCGGTCAGCAGGTCGTCGACGTTCACCGGTGCCTCCTCCGCGCTGGGCGTACACCCGACCCGGATACCGCTGACGGACCCCGACAAACCGCCTCGGCGGGCCCGTGTGGGCGCGGGGGCGGCTCAGGCGGGGCGTTCGGGCCGGGTGATGGCCCAACTGCGGCCGTCCGGGTCGCGTAGCAGCACCTCACGGGGGGTGCCGTTGGCGGCACTGACCTGCGCGCCGACCGCGACGGCGCGGCGCAGCACGGCATCGGGGTCGGTGGACTCCACGGTCAGCACCGGCAGCCGGGGGGTCGTCGCGGGCAGGTCGGCCCACTCGCTGACGGTGAACCGGTGACCGGCCACGACGAGGTCGGCGGTGAGCACCCGCCCGTCGGCGAGGCACTCCCGTGGGTGCGGGACCGCGCCGAAGACGTGGGCGTAGAACGCGATGGCGTCGGACGCGTCGGTGACCATGAGGTACGGCGCGGCTGGTGGGTGCTCGGAAGTCATGACGTCGGTGCCGCCTTCCCCGTCGACCGGCGACGGATCCGTCTGGATCGACCGTAGGTGGCGCGGCTGGCGCACCGGCACCCTTAACCGACCCCTGAACCGTGCCGGCCGCCGGTGGTGCCCGGCGGCGGGGTCGACGCGCCGACACCCCGGCGGTCGGGGGTGGTGACGGGCCGGCCGCCGCACTAGCGTCGGCGGCACGGGGCCGCACCGCGCCCTGCCGAACTGCCGGAGAGGGCGGGACCGTGTCGCTGCTGGCCGCGATGTCATCGTCGATGGACGACCGCCCGGACCTGGTGCGGGTGGATGACCGGGTGCTGTCCCGGTCCCGGTTGCAGGGGCTGGCCACCGCGGTCGCCGACGACCTGCGCGGCCTGGACCGGGTGGCGGTCGAGGCCACCCCGACGATGGAGACCGTGGTGGGGGTGGTGGGCGCGCTGCGGGCCGGTGCGGCGGTGGTGCCCGTGCCGCCGGACGCGGGACCCCGGGAGCGGGAGCACATCCTGCGCGATTCGGCGGCCCAGGCCCTGCTCGCGCCGGTGGGCGCGGCGGTCGACGGTTCCCCGGGGGCCGGTGCCGGGTTGCCGGTCGTCCCGGTCGACCTGCGCCGGGAGTCGGCGGGTACGCATCCGGAGCCCGCCCCGGAGCGGACCGCCCTGATCCTCTACACCAGCGGGACGACCGGTGCGCCGAAGGGCGCGCTGCTCTCCCGGGCCGCCATCGCCACCTGCCTGGACGGGCTGGCCGACGCCTGGGCGTGGACGCCGGACGACCTGCTGGTGCACGGGCTGCCGCTGTTCCACGTGCACGGGCTGGTACTCGGGGTGCTCGGGCCGTTGCGGATCGGCGGCCGGTTGCACCACGTCGGCCGGCCACGCCCCGAGCGGTACGCGGCGGCCGGTGGGACGCTGTGTTTCGGCGTACCGACGATCTGGGGGCGGATCGCCGCGGCACCGGCCGCCGCGCGGGCGTTGCGCCGCGCGCGGCTGCTGGTGTCGGGCAGCGCGGCGCTACCCACGGCGGTCTTCGACGGCCTCGCCGGGTTGACCGGGCACCGGGTCGTCGAGCGGTACGGCATGACGGAGACCCTGATCACGGTGAGCGCCCGGGCCGACGGGCCGCGCCGGCCGGGTGCGGTCGGGGTGCCGCTGCCCGGGGTACGCACCCGGATCGTCGACGAGCAGGGCCACGACCTGCCGAGCGACGGTACGGCGATGGGTGAGCTGCTGGTCGCCGGCCCGACCCTGTTCGACGGCTACCTGAACCGGCCGGACGCCGACGCGGCGAGCCGTACCGCCGACGGCTGGTTCCGCACCGGTGACGTCGCCACCGTCGGCCCCGACGGCTGGCACCGCATCGTCGGGCGGGCGAGCACCGACCTGATCAAGAGCGGCGGGTACCGGATCGGGGCGGGTGAGGTGGAGGAGGCGCTGCTGGCCCACCCGGGGGTACGCGAGGCTGCGGTGGTGGGCCTGCCGCACCCGGATCTGGGGCAGCAGGTCACCGCGTACGTGGTCGGCGACGGGGTGACCGGGCCGGAGCTGGTGGACTTCGTCGCCCGGCAACTGTCGGTGCACAAGCGGCCCCGGGAGGTCCGGCTGGTCGACGCCCTGCCCCGCAACGCGCTGGGCAAGGTGCAGAAGAAGCGCCTGCTGGACGGCTGAGGCGTCAGACCTGGATGGGTGCCGGCAGCACCCGCCGCAGCCACGAGTCGGGGCGGGGGCGGGGGCGCCACTCCCGGGGGTAGCCGACGGAGACCTCCTCGAACCGCACCCCGTCGTGCCAGGTCACCCGAGGGATGTGCAGGTGTCCGTAGATCACCGTCCGGGCGTGGAACCGGCGGTGCCAGTCGGCGGTGAGTTCGGTGCCGCACCACTGGGCGAACTCGGGGTAGCGCAGGATGTCGGTGGGCATCCGGACCAGCGGGTAGTGGTTGACCAGGACCTTCGGTACGGTCGGGTCGCAGCCGGCGAGCCGGGTCTCGGTCAGCGCCACCCGGGCCCGGCACCAGGCGTCCCGGCTCGGGTGCGGATCGGGGTGCAGGAACACCTCGTCGGCGCAGACCACCCCGGCGGCGTGGGCGCGGGCCAGCGCCTGTTCCTTACTGGTGACGCCCGGTTCGCGGAACGAGTAGTCGTAACCGACGAACAGCGGTGCCACCAGCAGCGGGCCGTCGGCTCCGGTCCACATCGGGTACTCGTCCTCCGGGGTGCTCACGCCCAGGCTCCGGCAGTGCCGCACGATGGCCTGGTAGCGCTCCTCCCCGCGCAGCCGGACGGGGTCCTGGGAGTGGGTCCACAGCTCGTGGTTTCCGGGGGCCCAGATGACCTTGCCGAACCGTTCGCTGAGCAGCGTCAGCGCCCAGGTGACGTCGGCGAAGAGTTCGGCGACGTCACCGGCGACGATCAGCCAGTCGCCGGCCGCGCGGGGCCAGAGGCTCTCCACGATCTTCCGGTTCTCCGGGTACGCCACGTGCAGGTCACTGACGGCGTAGATGCCGGCGTTCATCGGTGTGGTCCCCTCGTTCATCCAGTGCTGCGGGTGCGCGGCTCGACGCCGCTGCCGGCTCGGTGCGGTACGGCGTCGGGTCGGCCTCGGCGGGTGGCGGCCGGTGAGGTTCCGGCCCGTGGTCGCGCAGCTATGCCGCCGGGATCGTCCAGGTGTCGCCGGTGTGGAGGAGGTTGGTGAGTTGTTGTTCGGGGGTGTCGGTGGTGGTGTTTTTGGCGGTGGTGATTTGGTGTTGGACGAGGGTGTCGTAGGAGGGGCGGTTGATTTGGCGGAGGACGCCGATGGGGGTGTTGCGGTGGTTGTGTTCGGGGAGGCGGGTGAGGGCGAAGGCGTAGGCGGGGTCGGTGATGGTGGTGTCGTGGATGACGATGTTTTCGGGTGGGGTGGTGGCGGTGTCGCGGATTTCGAGGCCGAATCCGTGGGGTGGGTGGACGACGCAGTGTTGGTTGTTGCGGCCGAAGGTGATGGGTTGGCCGTGTTCGAGGGGGATGAGGTGGTCGTCGCGGGTGTCGGGTTGTTTGAGTTGGTCGAAGGCGCCGTCGTTGAAGATGTTGCAGTTTTGGTAGATCTCGACGAAGGCGGCGCCGTGGTGTTGGGCGGCGGCGCGGAGGACGGTTTGGAGGTGTTTGCGGTCGGAGTCGATGGTGCGGGCGACGAAGGTGGCTTCGGCTCCGAGGGCGAGGGAGAGGGGGTTGAAGGGGGCGTCGGCGGATCCGGCGGGGGTGGATTTGGTGATTTTGCCGGTTTCGCTGGTGGGGGAGTATTGGCCTTTGGTGAGGCCGTAGATGCGGTTGTTGAATAGCAGGATGGTGATGTTGACGTTGCGGCGTAGGGCGTGGATGAGGTGGTTGCCGCCGATGGAGAGGGCGTCGCCGTCGCCGGTGACGACCCAGACGTTCAGGTCGGGGCGGGTGACGGACAGTCCGGTGGCGATGGCGGGGGCGCGGCCGTGGATGGAGTGCATCCCGTAGGTGTTCATGTAGTAGGGGAAGCGGGATGAGCAGCCGATGCCGGAGATGAAGACGGTGTTTTCGCGGGGGATGTTGAGTTCGGGCATGAATTGTTGGATGGCGGCGAGGATGGCGTAGTCGCCGCAGCCGGGGCACCAGCGGACTTCCTGGTCGGATTTGAAGTCTTTGGTGGTGAGTTTCACGGCGACGGGTTCAGGCATTTTTGCAGACCTCTTCCAGCATCGTCTCCAGTTCGGCGGCGGTGAAGGGTAGGCCGCGGACCTGGTTGTAGGCGATCGCGTCGATCAGGTATCGGGCGCGGATGATCTGGGCGAGTTGGCCGAGGTTCATCTCGGGGATGACGACGCGGTCGTAGGTGGCCAGGACGTCGCCGAGGTTGGCCGGTAGGGGGTTGAGGTGGCGCAGGTGGGCTTGGGCGATGGGTTGGCCGTGGTGGCGCAGGGTGCGGCAGGCGGCGCCGATGGGTCCGTAGGTGGAGCCCCAGCCGAGCACGAGGGTTCGGGCGGTGCCGTCGGGGTCGTCGACGTCGAGGTCGGGCACGGGGATGGCCTGGATGCGGGCGGCGCGGGTGCGGACCATGTAGTCGTGGTTGGCGGGGTCGTAGGAGATGTCGCCGGTCTTGTCGGCTTTCTCCAGTCCACCGATGCGGTGTTCGAGGCCGGGGGTGCCGGGGATCGCCCAGGGGCGGGCGAGGGTGTCGGGGTCGCGTAGGTAGGGCAGGAACGTGACGCCGTCGTCGTGGTTGGGTGCGGCCGCGAAGTCGACGCGTAGGTCGGGTAGGTCCTGCACGTCGGGTAGGAGCCAGGGTTCGGAGCCGTTGGCGACGTAGTTGTCCGACAGCAGGATCACCGGGGTGCGGTAGGTGACCGCGATGCGGGCGGCTTCGAGGGCGGCGTGGAAGCAGTCCGAGGGTGACTTCGCGGCGATCACCGCGACGGGGGCTTCACCGTGGCGGCCGTGTAGGGCCATGTTCAGGTCGGCCTGTTCGGTTTTCGTGGGTAGCCCGGTGGAGGGGCCGGCGCGTTGGACGTCGACGATGACCAGGGGTAGTTCCAGGGCGACGGCCAGGGAGATCGTCTCGGATTTCAGGGCGACACCGGGGCCGCTGGTCGTGGTCACTCCCAACGCGCCGCCGTAGGAGGCGCCGAGGGCGGCGCCGACCGCGGCGATCTCGTCTTCGGCCTGCATGGTGACCACACCGAGTTTCTTGTGTTTCGACAACTCGTGCAGGATGTCCGACGCCGGGGTGATCGGGTACGCGCCGAGGAACACCGGCAGACCGGACCGGACCCCGGCCGCGACCAGACCGAGGGACAGGGCGGCGTTGCCGGTGATGTTGCGGTAGGTGCCCGGCAGCATCTTCGCGGGTTTCACCTCGTACCGCACCGAGAAACTGTCGGTGGTCTCGCCGTAGTTCCAGCCCGCCCGGAACGCGGCGATGTTCGCCGCGACGAGATCCGGACGCTTGGCGAACTTCCGTTCCAGGAACCGTAGCGTCGAGTCGTACGGGCGGGAGTACATCCACGACAACAACCCCAACGCGAACATGTTCTTCGCCCGCTCGGCGTCTTTCTTCGACACCGACAACTCCGCCAACGCCCCGACGGTCATCGACGTCAACGCCACCGGATGCACCACGAACCCGTCCAGGGTGTCATCGTCGAGGGGGCTGACCGCGTAACCGACCTTGACCAGGTTCCGGCGGGTGAACTCGTCGGTGTTCACGATGATGTCCGCACCCCGACGAAGATCACCCAGATTCGCCTTCAACGCCGCCGGATTCATCGCGACGAGAACGTTCGGCGCGTCACCCGGCGTCAGGATGTCATAGTCAGCGAAATGCACCTGGAAACTCGACACCCCCGGCAACGTCCCCGCCGGCGCCCGAATCTCCGCCGGGAAATTCGGCAACGTCGAAATATCATTCCCCAACTGCGCCGTCTCCGAGGTGAACCTGTCCCCCGTCAACTGCATCCCATCACCCGAGTCACCCGCAAACCGGATCACCACCCGGTCCAACTGACGGATCTGCTTGGGGCCGGGGGTCCCGCCGCCCGGCGGCTGCACATCGTCGTACCGTGTCGTCGGGGTCATGGGTGCTCACGTCCCTCTCTAGTCCGGGCGGCGCGCACCACGACGACGGCGCGGTGGCCGGCGCGGTGGTCCCCGGCGACGCCGGCGCGACCATCGGTTGTCGGTGCCGCATCGGCGGCAGCCCCTACCACCGGGATCGGCGACCCCGTCGTCAGCCGGCGGGGTCGCCGACCGCATCAAGCGCCGGCGAGCGCGTGCGACCACACGCTAGGGTCCGCCCCCGACCCTGCCAACCCTTAGCGATCCCCTACCAGGCGTCCCCAGCGCAGGCCCGCACGGCGTCCCCGCGGGGCGTCCAGCGGGGACGGCTGAGGGGGCGCGGGCCTCGACCCGCCATGGGACACTTGTCTACATGGGCGAGCTGACCAGCGGCGCAGTGGCCGAGCCGGGGTCGCCGCTTCGGCCGGGTGATCCGGACCATGTCGGACCCTACCGGCTACGCCGCCTGCTCGGGTCCGGCGGCATGGGGGTGGTCTTCCTGGCCGAGGCGCCGGGCGGGAGCCGGGTGGCGGTCAAGGTCGTCCACGACGAACTGCGGTCCCGGCCGGAGTTCCGGCGACGGTTCACCCGGGAGGTCGCCGCCGCCGGCCGGGTGGCCGACTTCTGCACCGCCCGGGTGCTCGACGCCGACCCGCAGGGGCCGGTCCCCTACCTCGTCACGGAGTACGTGACCGGGTCGTCCCTGCACGAGCACGTGACCCGGCACGGCTCGCTCTCCGGGCCCCAGGCCGAGGCGCTGGCCGTCGGCGTGGCCGCCGGGCTCACCGCGATCCACGCCGCCGGGCTGGCCCACGGTGACCTGACCCCCCGCAACGTGCTGCTGTCCCCGTTCGGGCCGAAGGTCATCGACTTCGGGTTGGCGAGCCTGATCGAGGTCCTCGACCCGACCACCGGTCCCTCGTACGGCACCCCGGGCTGGTTGGCCCCGGAACGGCTCGCCGGCTTCCCCCCGGCCCAGCCCGCCGACGTCTACGCCTGGGGCATCCTCGTCGGTTGGGCCGCCACCGGTCGGCTGCCGGTCGACCCCCGGGTCCACCAGGCCGGCGGGCCCGACCTGAGTGGACTGCCCGCCGGCCTGGCCGCGGTGGTCGCCCGGGCGCTGCATACCGACCCCCGACAGCGGCCCACCGCCCGGGAGGCGATGCTGATCCTGGTCGGCAGCGCCGACACGGCGAGCATCCGGTCGGCGGTGGAGCCGGTCGCCGCGACCACCGAGCAGCTCGACGGCACCCGGTGGTATCCGGTCGTCGGTCAGCCGGCCACCCTGGTCGCTCCGCCGCCGCCGCACCGGTCGCCGCCGTCCTGGCCGGCGGTGTTGACCGGGGTGGTGGCGGTGGTGGCCGCCGTCGTGCTGGGCGTGGTCGCGCTGCGCCAGGCCGACCAGCGGGGCGCACCGGCCGCCGGGCCGGACCCGTCCGCGCCGGTCAGCGTCACGCCGAGCCCCACCCCGAGCCCGTCGCCCACCCCGAGCCCCACCCCCGCCACCGCGAGCGGTCAGGACGGGTCGTTGGAATTCACCGTACGGGGGGTGCACTGCGGGTCGCGGGAGATCGGGTTCTGGCCGCTGACCCAGAAGGCGGACGGCGTGTTCTGCATGGTCGACGTCGACGTGGTCAACAAGGGGTCCAAGGGCACCATTGTCTGGCCGCTCAGCCAACGGCTGGTCGACGTCGACGGGCGTGGTTACACACCGGACACCCGGTCGCTGCTCTACTATCCGGACACGCAGCGGTTGACGAAGAACATCAAGCCCGGCGCGACGGTCAGCGGATCACTGGTCTACGACACGCCGGTCGGCACCGAGCTGCGCCAACTGGTCGTCCACGACACACCACTGAGTGCGGGCACCACCATCGATCTGCCGTGACCGGGGAGCCGCAGGACATGGACGTCGCCACCACCACGGGACTCACCGGGCGGGCCCTGTCGCGGGCGCTGTACGCCACCGGGCGCGGTGTGCTGCTCGTCGCCAGCGCCGCGCTCAGCCTGGCCCTGCTCGTCGCCACCGTGCTCGCCACGGCGTTCATCTCGCTCGGCGTCGGAGTGCTGCTGCTGCCCCTGGTCACCCCGCTGGTCCGCCGGGTCACCGGGCTGTGCCGGGATCTCGCCGGCCGGGCCGGGGTGCCGATCCCCACGCCCTACCTCCCCGCGCCGCCCACCGAGCGGGGCGTGGTCGGCTGGGTGCAGCGCTGCCGGTCCATCCTCACCGACCCGGCGACCTGGCGTGACCTGCTGTTCCTCCTGCTCAACGTGTTCGTCGGCTTCGTGCTCGGCCTGCTGCCGGTGACCCTGCTGGTCTACTCGGTGGAGGGGTTGGTGCTCTCCGCCGGGTTCTGGATGCTGATGCGCGAGTCCGGGGTGGACTTCTGGTACGGCTTCACCCCGATGGACACCTGGCCGCACGCGGTGCTCGGGGCGCTGGTCAGCCTCGTGGTGTTCGCGATCTGGGTGGCCGCCTCCCCGGGTGTGGTGGCCGGGCACGCCTACTTCGCCCGTACGCTGCTCGGCCCGAGCGAACGGGCGGAGATCGCCTCCCGGATGCGGCACCTCTCCGAGACCCGCTCGGATGTGATCAACATCCAGGCCACCGAGCTGCGCCGGATCGAACGGGACCTGCACGACGGGGCACAGGCACGGCTGGTCGCGATCGGCATGAAACTCGGCGCGGCCACCCGGCAGCTGCGGACCAATCCGGACGTCGCGGAGACCCTGCTGGTCGACGCGCGCAACGCCACCGCCTCCGCGCTGGAGGAGCTGCGTTGCCTGATCCGGGGCATCCACCCCCCGGTGCTCGCCGAGCGGGGATTGGAGGACGCCATCCGGGCCATCGCGCTGGAGAGCCCGATCGACGTCGACGTCACCGCCGACGTGCCCGGCCGGTTGGCCGCCCCGGCGGAGTCCGCCGTCTACTTCGCCCTGTCCGAGTTGCTGACCAACATCGTCAAGCACGCCAACGCCGACCGGGCCAGCATCGACCTGCGCCACGAGGACGGCGCGCTGCGGGCCGTGGTGATCGACAACGGTCAGGGCGGGGCCGACGCCTCGCTCGGCACCGGACTCCGGGGCATCGAACGGCGCTGTGCTACGTTCGACGGGACGCTCGTCCTCAGCAGTCCCGAAGGTGGGCCGACCGTCGCGATCCTGGAGCTGCCGTGCGCGTTGTACTCGCCGAGGACCTCTTCCTTCTGAGACAGGGAATGGTCCAGCTCCTCGAATCGTACGACTTCGAGATCGTCGCGGCCGTCGACAACGGACCGGCACTGCTCGACGCCCTGGTGACCCTCCGCCCGGAGGTCGCGGTGGTCGACGTGCGACTGCCGCCCACGTTCACCGACGAGGGCCTCCAGGCTGCTCTGGAGGCCCGGCGACGCTGCCCCGGCCTGCCCATCCTGGTGCTCTCCCAGCACGTCGAGCAGCTGTACGCCAAGGAGCTGCTCGCCGACGCCAGCGGCGGCATCGGCTACCTGCTCAAGGACCGGGTGCTCAACAGCGACCAGTTCGTGGACGCCATCCGCCGGGTCGCCGACGGGGGCACCGCGATGGACCCGCAGGTCATCTCGCAGTTGCTGGCCGGCCGGTCCCGCCGGGAGCCGCTGTCGACCCTCACCCCCCGCGAGCGGGAGGTGTTGAAGCTGATGGCCGAAGGATGTTCAAATACGGCCATCGCGCAGCGCCTCATCGTCAGCCAGGGCGCGGTCGCCAAGTACACCACCAGCATCTTCACCAAACTCGACCTGACCCCGGCCGACGACAGCAACCGTCGGGTGTTGGCCGTGCTGGCGTACCTCAACGGCACCCGCGCCGACGTCTCCTGACGCCGCGCCGTCCGTTCCGGGCCGTCACCGGCCGCCCGTTCCGAGCCGTCACCGGCCGTCCGTTTCGGACAGCCGGCCGCGTCTGTCCCGGACCGCCACCGGCCGATCGTCCCAGCGGTAGGTCGCCCCGGGGACCCGGACACACGGTGGTGCCCCCGGTCACCCGACCGGGGGCACCAACGGCGCTGTG
Organism: Micromonospora sp. RL09-050-HVF-A; assembly: GCF_019374995.1. Classification (NCBI taxonomy): domain Bacteria; kingdom Bacillati; phylum Actinomycetota; class Actinomycetes; order Micromonosporales; family Micromonosporaceae; genus Micromonospora; species Micromonospora sp. RL09-050-HVF-A. The sequence goes on along the minus strand of NZ_JAGKQP010000002.1, from coordinate 6,778,284 downwards.
GGGCGCGTTCCTACTCGACGGCGACCGCTGCTTCCGCCGGTCGGGTGAGCATCACCCGACGACCGGGCAGCACGGTGGCGGCGAAGGCCAGCACCGCCGCACCCGCCACCACGGCCAGGTAGATCCAGATCGGCCCGGAGGGCACCGGTCGCCCGAGCACCACGATGCTGAACGGCAGCAGTGTGGCGACGGAGGCGATGGTGCCGAGCACCACACCGATGACGGCGACCATGCCCGCCTCCACGCTGAGCATCTGGAGTGCCTGCTTGCGGGTGGCGCCGATGAGCCGTTGCATGCCCAGCTCCCGGCGTCGGCCGGCGGTCGCCACGATCAGGGTGTTCGCCACCGAGATCATGGTGTAGCCGGCGACCAGCGCCACGAGCAGGTAGTTGACCCACGCCTGGGTCTTGGTGCGCTCGGCGAACGTGGTGATCGCATCGCGGCCCTCGATCATGGTGCCCGGGTGACCGGCGACCTTCTCCCGCAGGCTGGCCGTCAGCGCGTCCCGGCTGGTGCCGGGCTCGGCGGTGACCAGGATCTGCCGGGACAGCCCGGTGGTGCTGTGCGCGGCGAGCAGGTCGGCCGGGAGCAGGATCGTCTCGAACCCCTTCTTGGCCGGGTAGAGCGCCACCACCCGCAGGTCGACTGCCGACCGGTCACCGAGTCGCAGGGTGATCTGGTCGCCGACGCCGACGCCGACGTTCTTGCCGGCGACCTCGGGCAGCGCGACGGTGTCACCCCTGAGGTCACCCAGGTTGCCGGCGCTCGTGCGCACACCGGTGATGCTGGCGGCGCTGGCCCCGCTCACCCCCTGCAACGGCCAGGGCGACTCCACATGCGACCCGTCGTACGGCTTGTTGATCCACCCGGCGCTGGTCACGTACGCGGAAGCGTCCTCGACGCCCGGCGCGGACCGCAGCGCCTCCACCGTCTCGGCGGGGAAACCGCCGGTGGTGGAGCTGAGCACCAGGTCGGCCCGCAGGTTGTCGGAGTAGTACCGCTCGGCGGCCTCGTTCTGGGTGGTCTGGAGGTAGAAGTTGGCCACCGCCAGCGCCACCGCCAGCATGATCGGGGTGACCGCGGAGGCCACCCGGACGGCGCGGGTCCGGACGTTGACCGTGCCGAGGTAGCCGGCCAGCCCGAAGAACGCCCGCACCGGCACGCTGAGCACGGCGGCGAACAGCCGGGTCAGCCCCGGACTGATCAACGCGATCGAGATCGCCCAGCACATCACCGCCGGCCCGGCGGTCGCGGAGGCCACCGCGCCCTGCATGACGATCGCCGTCACCAGGATCAGCGCGAACCCGGCGGCGAAGAACAGGATGGAGAACACCACCCGGGGCCAGCTCACCCACTTGCGCTGGACGGCGGCCTCGGCGATACCGGCGGTGGGCCGGATCTTGGAGGGGCGTCGCCCGGCCACGTAGGCGGCCACCATCGCGGCGAAGATCCCGATGGCGGGGGCCGCCAGGTAGGGGACGAAGCCCTGGTGGAACTCGACCACCGGCGAGATGACCCCCGCGTCGGAGACGATGTGATAGAGCAGCGGCCCGAGGAACACCCCGGGGGCGCAGCCGAGAATCGCCGCGCCGACGGCCACCACCAGCGCCTCACGGCGCACCATCGTCCGGATCTGCCGGGGCGTCGCACCGATCGAGCGCAGCAGCGCGATCTCCTTCTGCCGCTGCTGCACCGACAGGCCCAGGGTGCTGGCGACCACGAAGATCGCCACGAAGACCGTCATGCCGGCGAAGACACCGGAGAGCGGGATGAGCTGCGCCTGGCCGCCCACCGCCTCGGGGAACTCGGCCGCGCCCCGGTCGTCGCCGGTGAGCACGACGAGCTTACGGTCGGCGAGGGTCCGCTCGATCCGCTCGCGCAGCGCCTCCACGTCGGTGCCGGGCTTGGCCAGCACCCCGATCGCGTCGGAGGTGCCGGTGTGCGGGTTGAGCCGCCGCTCGTCGTCGCCGGAGAAGAACAACGCCGACTGGCTCACCTCACCCGGTGGGGTGGCGATGCCGCTGACCTGGAAGGCGGAGGTCACCCCACCGACCACGACGTCGACCCGGTCACCGACCTTGACCCGGGCGAGCTTGGCCACCGCCCGGTCCAACACGACCTGCCCGGCCTGCGCGGGGGGCTGCCCGTCGAGCCGGTACGGCCCGAGCTGCGCCGACTCCCACCCGTGCCCCAGCGACTGGGTGCCGACGATCACGGGTGCGCCGTTGCGCACGACGGTGGCGGCGAAGGACGACTCGGCCACCGCCCGCTCGACCCCGGGCACCCCCTGGATCTTGCTGACCAGGCCCGGATCGATCCAGTACCGCTCGGCCAGCGGCACCGACTTGATGTTCTTGGTGTCCTGCGGGTCCTTCTTGGGCACGCCGTAGGTCTGCTTGCCGCTGACCACCACGTCGGCCGCCGCCAGCCGCTGCGGCGGGACCGCCATCCGGATGCCGGTCTCCATCAGACCACCGCAGGCGACGATCAGCGCCACACCGAAGAAGACCGCGATGAACGTCGCGATGAACGCGAGCTTGCGGTAGCGCAGGGTGCGCCACGCGAGGTACGTCATCAGAAGCCACCCCTGCCGGTGGACTGCGCCGCCCGGTTCTGCTGCCACGCGGTCAGGTGGGTCATCCGCTCGGCCACCACGTCGGCGGTCGGCGCCTCCAGCTCCCCGATGAACTGGCCGTCGGCGAGGAACAGCACCCGGTGCGCAGCGGCTGCGGCGACCGGGTCGTGGGTCACCATGATGATGGTCTGTCCCCCGCTGGACACCGTCTCACGGAGCAGTTGCAGCACCTCGATGGTGGTCTGGGTGTCCAGCGCGCCGGTCGGCTCGTCGGCGAAGATCACGGCCGGTCGCATGATCAGCGCCCGCGCGATCGCGACCCGCTGCTGCTGACCGCCGGACAGCTCGCTCGGCAGGTGCTTGCGCCGCTCGGCCAGCCCCACCCGACCCAGCACCTCCACCACGGAGTGGCGGTCGGGCCGGCGGCCGGCCAGCCGGAACGGCAGGCCCACGTTCTGCTCCACGTTCAACGCCGGCATCAGGTTGAACGCCTGGAAGATGAAGCCGACCCGCTCCCGGCGCAGCCGGGTCAGCTGGTTCTCGTTCATGCCACTGAGTTCCTTGCCGTCCAGCACCACCGAGCCGGACGAGGGCACGTCGAGCCCCGCCGCGCAGTGCAGGAACGTGCTCTTGCCGGAGCCCGAGGGCCCCATCACGGCGGTGAAGCTGCCCCGGGGGAAGCTCATCGTCACGCCCCGCAGCGCGTCGACCCGGTTCTCACCGCGGCCGTACGTCTTGCGTACATCGTCCAGCCGCACCGCATCGGCACCGCTGGTCGGCGTGCGCCGGTCCTTGTTTCTGTCCACCTCATGCTCCCCGCAAAAGAACGTCGCCGAACGGCGGTGGGTACATGTTCACGGTATGGATCGGGCCGATACGGCTCAATGGAGCTAATGACCCGAAGGGGTGGGCCTAGGCCCACCCCGGAATCGGCACCTGCGGCGGCTCAGCTCGCCTGGACCGCCGACTCCCACTGCGGCCAGGACCGCTCGCTGCCGCCAGATCCGACGGCCAGCAGCCCGGCCCCGGCCGCGTCCATCGGCAGTCCCAGTGACAGCTCGGTGCGACGCCGGACGTTCAGCTTCCGGTAGACCCGGGTGAGGTGCTGTTCGACCGTGCTCACCGTGATGTAGAGCTTCTTGCCGATCTCCCGGTTGGTGTGGCCGAGCGCGGCCAGGGTGGCGACCCGCTGCTCGGCGTCGCTGAGCCGGGACATCTCCTCGTGCTCCGGGGGGGCGTCCGGGTCGTCGCCGCCGGCCGCGTCGCCGCCGGGCAGCAGCCGCCGGCACAGCGCCTGCGCCTGGATGTCCTTGGCGAGCTGCAACGCGCTGCGGGCCACCACCCGTGAGGTGTTGAACTCGCCCCGCCCGTAGTGGGCGCTGCTCAGCGCGGCCAGGGCGAGGAAGAGCTGGTAGCGGTCGCCGGATTCCTGGAGCAGGTTGGCCGCCTGGCGCAGGGTGTTGACCCGTTGCTTGACGTCGAGCGCGGAACCGAGCAGCCGCAGGGAGACCCCCCTGGTCCGGGCGTTCTCGGCACCGGGCCGGGACAGTTGCTCGGTCACCATGGCGCGGGCCCGTTCGGGCCGGCCCGAACGCAGGTAGACCTGGGCCAGGTCGCCCCGCCAGGGCAGCAGGGCCGGCAGGTCCATCCCCCACTGGGTGGCCAACTGCCCGCAGGTCTCGAAGTCGGCCAACGCCGCGTGCACCCGCCCCCCGGCCAGGTGCAGGTGGCCACGGGCCCGCAGATACAACGGCCAGAACCAGGTGTCCCGCATGGCGTCCGGGATGACGTGTTTGAGCTGCGCCTCGGCCTCGTCGAGCTTGTCCATGCCGATCATGGCGAGCAGCATGTTGGACAACGGCGAGCCGATCGCCACCCCCCAGTTGTGCGGCGACATCGCATCCAGCGCCTCGCGGGCGAACCGCTCGCTGAGCGGCAGGTCACCCTGGCGCAGCGCGATGTGCGACCGGACGTCGGACAGGATGGCATGCCAGGTGGTGGCCCCCGGGCGCCCGCCTCGGCGCCCAGCACGTCGCACCAGTGCACGGCACGGTCCATCCGGTCGGCGTAGACCAACGTCTGCAACGCGCACAGCGCCGACTCCAGCCCGACGTCGACGAGCAGATGGCTGCCGAGCACCTGTTCGGCGCGGGCGATCACCTCGTCGGTCACCCCGTCGGTGAGCACGGCGGTCAGGGAGGGGGTGGCCGACCCGAGTGAGCCGTCGGAACGGGCCGGGGTCCCGGCCGGCGTGACCGCCGGGCCGGCGTCGGCGTCGAGCTCGGCGAACGCCACCGGGAAGTGCAGCCGCAGCCACTCGGCGCACCCCTCCAGCTCGGCGGCGGTGGTGGCGTCGAGCTGCTGGCGGGTGTCCCGCAGGTGCCGCAGGGTCTCCTGGGCGTCCGCCCGGTGACCGTGCCAGAGCTGGTAGCGCAGCAGCGCGGCGGCGTGGCGCTCGGAGAGGTGCCCGGCCCGCAGGGCGTCACGCTGGGACTGGAGGTGCTGGCTCACCGCCGCCGGGTTGATCCGCCACTGGCAGGCGGCCAACGTCGCGGTGAGCGCCGCCCGGCGGGGGACGTCGTCGCACATGTCGTGGGCCAGCTTCAGTGACTCCACCGCGTCGTCGACCCGGTCCTCGGCCAGCGCGTGGGTCGCCGAGTCCTGGAGCACCGTGATCGCCCACGGCTCGGCCAGGCCGCCCGCGGCGAGCAGGTGCCCACCGATCGCCGGGGCCGGGGCACCTTCGGCGTGCAGCAGTTCCGCCGCCCGGGCGTGCATCTCGGCCAGCGCCTCCGGGGTCAGGTCGTGCAGGACCGCCGCCCGTGCCGCCGGGTGCCGGAACCGCCCGGCGTGCAGCAGGCCGGACATCGTCAGCGCGTTGAGTACCCACTGGACCCGGGCCGGCTTGGTGTCCAGCAGCCGGGCCAGCAGCGCCGGGGTGGCGAGGTCACCGAGCAGGGCGAGCCCGTGGGCCGTCTCCAGGATCGTCGGGTCCCAGCGTCGCAGGCAGGCCAGGACCGCCTGGCGGAACTGGTCGCCGACGACCACCTCGGCGACCTCCGTCGAGCCGGCGACCCGCCGGTCCTGGCCGAGCGCGTGCAGCAGCAGCGGATTGCCGCCGCTGACCCCGTGGTACGCCGGGGCGAGCGCCGCCGCCGTCTCGTCGTCGACCCAACCGCGCAGCAGCTCGGCGACGCCCGCCTCGGACAACGGCGACAGCTGGATGTTGCAGAAGCTCGCCTGCCGGCTGATCTCGGCCCGGAACTCCGGGTGGAACGGCTGCGGCTGCGGCGACTCGGTGAGCACCACCAGGATCTGCGCGGCGGTGAGGCGCCGTTGCAGGTAGAGCAGGGTGTGCAGGGTCGTCTCGTCGGCGAACTCGACGTCGTCGACGAGCAGGACGAGGGGGCGGGCGCGGGCGATGTCGATCAGCTCGACACACATCGCGTGCACGGCCCTGATCTCGGCGTCCCCTCCGGTCGTGACGCCCTCGATGTCGACGAACGCGCCGATGCGCCGCATCACCTCGTCCGGCAGCGGCACGCTGTGGAACAGTTGCCCCATCACGGCGGCGGGCAGCAGGCGTTCCGCCCGGGAGCAGGCGGCCCGCAGCACCAGCCCGCCCGCTGCGCCGACGTGGTCGGCGAAGGCCCGCAACAACTCGGTCTTGCCCGTGGCACCGGGGCCGCTGATCAGCGCGACCCGCCCCCTGCCCGTGACGCTTCCGGAGTAAAGGTCCCGCAAGATGTCAAGCTCGCGGCTTCTCTCCACAAATTCCACCCGTCTCCCCCCAGGTCAGCGATGACGCATCGAACGAGGGTGCCGCCGACTACGGACGGGCCCCCCGGCGAGACCCTTCGGCTCGATGCCACGCGGGCCGCCGGGACCCACCCGGCCACTGACCACGTCAGCCGGCAAACCAGGTCATACAATGATGACTGCCAATTGATTGATGACTTTCACCGCGTCCCGACGGCGAGCACAGCATACATAGACACCCGTACAAGACGGTAGTGGGGTGGTGATACTTCGTCATCGATATTACGCACGGCCATGGCGTTATGTCGGATTGTTGGCCTCGGCCGAAAAATTACCACTCGGTAGCAATTACATGATCGAACAACCGTCCCGCCCCCTCCGACCTGCACGGATAGCCGCAGATTCGGCCCGTCGGACAGCGCGTTGACCTGCGAAATGACTCCGGCAGAGGGTTCGTACCGGAATTTTTCGGGCCAACTCTCCCGGCCCGCACCGATCCCGCCCACGTCGGCACACCACCACCGACCGGACGAGAAGCAGCGAATCGGGCAATCTACTCTTGAGCAAAAATTGAGTTTCAGCGAGAAGACGACACTATTACGGATGCAATTCATAAGCTCTGGTCAATGCTGTCGCCCTTGCGACATCGCCGGGGCTATCACAAATGCGACCCACCGGGCCGCAAAGTAACCGCAGGTTGGCCGGCCGCCGAAATCTGGGCGTCGGCCGGCGGGTTAGGGGTCGCTTCCGGGTATGCGCGGGCCAGTGGTGCCGCCACGCTGGAGACATCCGAGGGCAGTGACGCGGAACACGGTGTCCGCCGCGCCCCTGCCCCCAGCCGAGGAGGAAAGCGTGGACGATCTCACCCGGGTGAGCAGCGCGCGGCGGTTCAGCGACGTTCGCGGCGGTGACCACTTCGACGTCGTGCTCGAGGGCGGACCGGTCGGCCTGCCGGCCACCGATCGCGCCCACAGCGCACCGGTCGGCACCGGCCGGATCAAGGTGCCCTATCTGGGCGGCTACGAACACTTCGAACGCTCGGGCGACCACGACGGCCTCAATGACGACGCCTCGCGGGTGGTGGTCTTCCAGTGGACCATGCGGACCAAGATCGCCGAATGACGGGTACGACGGGCGGGTCACCGGTGCGCCGGTGACCCGCCCGTCGTCGTACCGGTGCCCGTGACCACCCCGCCGGCACGGTGCCCCGGTCGGACGTCACCACCCCCGCAGGTCCAGTGTCCTGGTCGGACGTCACCACCGCGCCGGCGCGGTCGGACGTGACCGGGTCCCGGTCGGGTCAGCCGGTCGGTCCGCCCTGCTGCGCCTGCGCCAGCTCGGCACCGATCAGCCGGATCACGTCGGCTGCGTGGTCGTTGAGATAGAAGTGCCCACCCGGATACACCCGCACGTCGCACTCGCCGGTGGTGTGCCGGGCCCAGTCCCGCGCCTCGTCCAGGGTGGTCATCGGGTCCGCGTCACCGGTCAGCACGGTGATCGGGGCGTCCAGCAGCTGATCCGGGTCGGCCCGGTAGGTCTCCACCGCCTTGTAGTCCCCCCGCACGGCGGGCAGGATCATCGGCAGCAGCTCGGGATCGCCCAGCACCCGTGGGTCCGAGCCGCTGAGCCGGGCCAGCTCCCGCAGCACCCCGGCGTCGTCGCGGGTGTGCACGTACCGCTCGTCCCGGACCCGGGACGGGGCCCGGCGGCCCGAGGCGAACAGCCGCACCGGCGGCCGACCCGTGTGCCGTTGCAGGCGCAACCCGACCTCGTAGCCGAGCACCGCACCCATGCTGTGGCCGAAGAGCGCCACCGGGCGGTCCAGCCACGGGGTGAGCGCCTCGAACACCCCGTCGGCCAGGTCGGCGATGGAGTCCAGGACCGGCTCGTGCCGGCGGTCCTGTCGACCCGGGTACTGGATCGCCAGCACGTCCACTGCGGGCGAGAGGGCCCGGGACACCGGAAACAGGTAGCTGGCCGAGCCCCCGGCGTGCGGCATCGCCACCAACCGGATCGCGCTGGACGGCGCCGGATGGAACCGCCGCACCCAGAGGTCGTTCTCGAGCGTTGCCGTCATCACTGGTCCTCTACGGGTCGACACTGCGGGTGCGCCCCGCAGTGGGACGTCTCCAACGGGCGCACCCGGCCGGCCGGGCCGGACCGCCGTCTCGGCCGGTGCCCGGATCCGCCGTCACGCGTGGTGCTGACGCCCTCCCTGCGACGCCGGTGCCCGCTGTCGAAGCGAGCGTAGGAACGCCCGAAACGCCGGGACAACCCCTAAGCACAGCGGTGGCCCCCTAGCCCGCCGGGACGGGTGGGGGCCAGGAGGCCGAATGCCCGGAGGTGGCGCTCCCGACGAGCGGGAACGCCACCTCCGGGTGGTCGAACGTGGTCAGGCCACCGGGTGCGCCGGCCGGACGGGTTGCCCGGTGGACCCGGGTCCGATCCGGACCGCCGGCCCCGGGTCGGTGTCGCCACGGTCGGCGTCCTCGGCACCCGCGTCGGACGACGGGGGGTCGACCGTCCGCTCCGGGTCGACGTGACCCGTCGGGGCACCGGGGGCATCGGCGGTGGGGTCGGCCGGACCGTCCGCCGGGCCCTGGCCGGGCACCGAGGCCCCCACGTTGCGCAGCAGCACCGCGGCCAGCACCGCCGTCACCACCAGGATGCCGGCCGAGGCGAGCGCGGCGGCCCGCAGCTCGGTGGCGAAGGCGGCCCGGGCCAGCGTGACCAGCGTGTCCGCTGCGGTGGCGGAGAGCGTCCGGCTCTCCTGCACCGCGCCGCCCAGGGTCTCCCGGGCGGTCGCCCAGGAGTCCGCCGGCACGCCGTCGGGCGCGTCGCCGGACAGCTGCCGCCGGTAGACGAACGTGCCGATGCTGCCGAGGATCGCGACACCGAGCGCCGCACCGAACTGGCTGCCGGTCTCGGAGAGCCCGGCGGCGGCACCGGCCCGCTCGGGCGGCGCGGTGGACACGATCAGCTCGGCGCTGAGCGTCAGCACCATCGCGATGCCGCCGGTCATCAACGCCTGGCCGACCACCACCAGGGCCAGCCCCGACTCGTCGCCGACCTGGGCGAGCACCAGACAACCGGCGGCACCCACCAGCAGGCCACCGGCGGCGACGTAGGCCCGCCGGAAGCGCTGCGCCAGCATCGGAGCCAGCACCGCCGCGCCGACACCCGCCGCACCCGCTGCGGGCAGCGACCACAGCCCGGCGCTGAACGGGCGTAGCCCGAGCACCAGCTGGAGGTACTGGCTGATGAAGAACATGAACCCGACCAGCGCGAAGTTGGCGAGCACGTTCATCACCACCGCCGCGCTGAACGCGGGAGCACGGAACAGCCGTACGTCGATCACCGGGTCGGCGAGTCGCCGCTGACGCAGCACGAACACCGCCAGGAAGACCAGCCCGCCGACCACACCGGCCACCGGCGGCCAGTCCACGCCGTCCTCGGCGAACTGCTTGATGCCCCAGATCATCGGCAGCACGGCGACGAAGGCCAGCACCGTACTGATCAGGTCGAGCCGGCCGGCTGCGGCGTTGCGGAACTCGGGCAGCAGCAACGGGGCCAGGATCAGCAGCAGCAGCATGATCGGCACGTTGATCTCGAAGACGGTGCCCCAGGAGAAGTACTGGAGCAGCGCGCCGCCGGCCACCAGGCCGATGACGCCACCGGCGGAGAAGCCGGCCGCCCAGAGCCCGATCGCGGCCCGGCGTTCGTTCTCGTCGTGGAACATGTTGCGGATCAACGACATGGTCGACGGCATGAGCGTCGCGCCGGCGGCACCCATCACCGCCCGGGTCCCGATCAGCATGCCGGGACTGTTGGAGAGGGCCGTGGCCACGGATGCCACACCGAACACCGCCGCACCGATCATCAGCAACCGGCGGCGCCCGATCCGGTCCCCCAGGGTCCCCATCGGAATCAGCAGGCCGGCCAGCACGAAGGCGTAGACGTCCGTGATCCAGAGGAGCTGACTGCTGGTCGGCTCAAGGTCCGCCGTGATGAACGGCAGAGCGTACGACAGCACGGTCATGTCCATGCTGATGATCAGTGTCACCATGACGAGTACCGCGAGACCGATCCACTCGCGGCGGCCGGCCTTTGCCTGCGCTGTAGCCATGGCCGAAAGCTACCACCGAATTTATACGCACGTATACATCCGGTGGATGAATTAGGGGGTGGTTCCGAGTAGGGTGACGCCGTGGGTCATCGGGAACGCCTGCTGGCAGGGGCCAGGGTCTGCCTCTACGAGCGCGGCTACACACGCACCACCGCCCGCGACATCGTCGCCGCGTCGGACACGAATCTGGCGTCGATCGGGTACCACTTCGGCTCCAAGGAGGCGCTGCTGACCGCCGCCCTGGTGCAGGCGTTCGAGGAGTGGGGCGTCGAGATCGACCGGGTGCTGCGCGACGGCACCCAGCCCGACCTGATGGACCGGCTGGAGTCGATGTGGACCGGCCTGGTCGAGTCGTTCGGCACCCACCGGCCGCTCTGGGTCGCCGGGATCGAGGCGTTCGCGCTGGCCGAGCACCTGCCAGTGCTGCGGGAGCAACTCGCCGAGACCTACACCCGGGCCCGCCCGGCGCTGGCCACCTTCGTGATCCGCAACGGCGGTGAGCACGTCACCGAGGAGACCCGCAGGGCCGTCGGCTCGTTCCTGCTGGCGTTGATGACGGGACTGACGGTGCAGCGGTTGCTCGACCCCGAGGCCGCCCCGTCCGGTAAGGAACTGGCCGAGGCGCTGCGGGTGATCGTCGGCGCGGTCAACGACTCCACCGACACCACCCACCCGCCCGCCGACGCCTGACCCCCGCCCACCGGCCCACCGGACAGGGGTTCGACGCACCGTCGACCGGGACGCCGCCCGCGTGCAGGGGGGCCGGATAGGGGTCGGTCCGGCACAGCCGTCGGACGCGGCGGACAGACCCTCCTCACCGGTCACTCCACCCGTACCAGACCGGCGCGGAGCATGTCCTCCAGCCAGACGTCGAAGTCCCGTCGGGTGGCCGCCGGATCAGCCGACCACTGCCGGGCCAGGACAGCGGCCGCCCGTTCCAGCGAACCGCCCTGCTGCTGCAACGCGATCCACATCGCGGCGGCGGTCGCCCCGAACCGGTATCGCAGTCCGCTCCGCTCGGCGGTCAGCTCAAGCTGCCCGTTCCGGGTGACCTTGGCGACGATTCCCTGTTCGAGTCGCACCCGCACTCTCCCTGCCTCTCCCGTGTCCACCCCTGGTGGCACCTACCGGCGAACCGTGAACGTCCACCAGACCCGGCCACTACGTTATGCGGTCGGGTGGTGACGCGATACGGTCATGGACCCACGCCGAAGGTGGACAAAAGCCCACCCGTCCGCCGGGAGGAAGCCCGAGGTCCGCCGACCGCCCGTGGGCATCGACGGACCGCGGGTCCCCGGACGGATGGTCAGTCCGACGCCTCCAATTCGTCGTCGAGGATGTCGAACAGCTCGTCCGCGGTGACCGACGCCAGGTCCCGGGCGGCCGGCTCCACCGCGGCACCCCCGTACGCCGCGTTCCACCGGGACATCAGCGCCTGGAGCCGGACGGTGATCCGGCCCCGCTCCGCCTCGTCCGGCACGGTGCCGTCCAGCAGCGTCTCCCACCGGGCCAGCTCGGCCTCCAGCGACGGAGCGGCCGGCGCGTCACCGGCCAGCTCCGACCGGACGAACCGGGCCACCGCCGCCGGGCTGGGGTGGTCGTAGATGAGCGTCGCCGGGAGTCGGAGCCCGGTCGCCGCACCGAGGCTGTTGCGGAACTCCACCGCCGCCAGGGAGTCGAAGCCGAGCTCCAGGAAGCCCCGCTCCACGTCCAGCGACTGTGGCCGGTCGTGGCCCAGCACCTCGGCCGTCCGGGCCCGGACCAGCTCGGTCACGGCCCGGTCGGCCTCGTCCGACGGCAACCCGGCCAACCGTTCGGCCAGCGGCCGCTCCCCCGCCACCGGGCCCGGCGTGCCGGCGGCCGACCGGCGGGTCGGCGTACGGACCAGGCCCCGCAGCAGCGGCGGCACCCCGTCGGCCCGGGACCGGATCGCGGCCAGGTCCAGCCGGACCGGCAGGGCCAGTGCCGGCACCGGGTGCAGGGTCGCGTCGAACAACGCCAACGCGTCCCCGGTGGACAGCGCGGCGACCCCGGAACGGGCCATCCGGCGCAGGTCGGCCTCGCCGAGGTGGCCGGTCATCCCGCTGCCCGACTCCGCCCACAGGCCCCAGGCCAGGGCGGTGCCGGCCAGGCCGTGCGCCCGCCGGTGCTGGGCCAGGGCGTCCAGGTAGGCGTTCGCCGCGGTGTAGCTGGCCTGACCGGCGCCGCCGAGGGTGGCCGCCGCCGAGGAGAACAGCACGAACCAGTGCAACGGCCGGTGCAGGGTGAGTTCGTGCAGGTGACGCGCGGACTCTGCCTTGGCACCCAGCACCGCCGCCACCCGGTCGGGCGTCAGCGTGGGCAGCAACCCGTCGTCGAGCACCCCGGCGGCGTGCACCACCCCGGTCAGCGGATGCCCGGCGGGCACCCCGTCGAGCAGGGCCGCCACCGCCGCCCGGTCGGCCAGGTCGCAGGACGCCACGGTCACCTCCGCGCCGGCCGCCGTCAGGCGCGCGACCAGGTCGTCCACCCCCGGGGCCGCCGGGCCGCGTCGACTGGCCAGCAGCAGCCGCCGTACGCCGTGCCGGGTCACCAGGTGCTCGGCGACCAACCGGCCCAGCCCGCCGGTGCCGCCGGTGACCAGCACCGTGCCCGTCGGGTCCGGGCCGGCCGGCAGCTCACCGTCCGGCACCGGCAGCGCCGCGAGCCGGGGCGCGAGCAGCCCACCCCGCCGGACCGCCAGTTGCGGTTCGGCGTCGACGGCCAGCGCCGACCGCAGCCCGGTCGGGTCCGGGTCGTCGACGTCGATCAGGACCAGCCGGCCCGGGTTCTCCTCCTGAGCGGCCCGGACCAGGCCCCAGACGGTGGCGTCCACCGGCCGGGGCACGTCCTCGCCGTCGGTGGTGGCGACCGCCCGGGTCGTCACCAGCGCCAGCCGGGTGTCGGTGAACCGCTCGTCGGCGAGCCACCCCTGCACCAGGGCCAGCGCCGCGGTGGTCGCCGCCGAGGGCGAGTCCGACGTGGTACGCCAGGCCACCGCGACGGTGCCCGGGGCGTCACCGGTGCGGGCGACCTCCGCCGCGAGCGTGCCGACGTCGGCGTACCGGGGCACCCCGAGGCCGAGGTCGTCGTCGCCGAGGACCACGGTCGTGCCGCCGCCGGTGGCCGGGGTCGGCACCGCAGCCCAGGTGACCTGGAAGAGCGACGTGCGGTGAGCCGCCCGGGCCCCACCCAGCTGGTCGGCGGCGAGCGGCCGGACCGCCAGCGAGGCCACCGAGGCGACCGGCGCACCGGAGGTGTCGGCCAGGTCGAAGGAGACCTCCTGCGGGCCGGTCGGGCGCAGCCGTACCCGCAGCGCGGTCGCGCCGGTGGCGTGCAGGGCCACCCCCCGCCAGGCGAACGGCAACCGCAGCCGGTCGTCGTCCTCGTCGGCACCGGTCAGGTCGAGGGTGTGCAGCACCGCGTCGAACAGCGCCGGGTGCAGGCCGAACCGGTCCGCCGGGGCGACCGCCTCCGCGGGGAGCGCCACCTCGGCGTACACCTCGTCGCCGTGTCGCCAGGCGGCCCGCAGCCCCTGGAACAGCGGGCCGTAGTGGTAGCCGGCGTCGGCCAGCCGGTCGTACCGGCCGGTCAGGTCGACCGGGGTGGACCCGGCCGGTGGCCAGGCGTCGCCCGCCGACCAGGCCGGTGCGGTGGACGCCGCCGGGGCCAGTACGCCGGTGGCGTGCCGGGTCCAACCGTCGACACCGTCCTCCGGCCGGGAGTGCACGGTGACCGGGCAGCGTCCCGTCCCGTCCGGTGCCCCGACCACCACCTGGAGGTCGACGCCGCCCCGGGGCGGTACGACCAGCGGAGCCTCCAACGTCAACTCCTCGACCAGGGCGCAGCCGACCTGGTCACCGGCGCGGAAGGCCAGCTCGACGAAGGCCGTCCCGGGTAGCAGCACCGTGCCGGCGAGGTCGTGCTCGGCCAGCCACGGGTGGGTCCGCAGCGACAGCCGGCCGGTCAGCACGGTGCCGTCGGCCCCGGCCAACCCGACGACCGCGCCGAGCAGCGGGTGGGCGGCCGGGCGCTGACCCAGACCCGGCACGTCACCGCCGCCCGCCGGGGCGTCCAGCCAGAGCCGACGCCGCTGGAACGGGTAGGTCGGCAGGTCGGTGACCCGGGCGCCGGTGGGCGCGAACCAGGCCCGCCAGTCCACCGGGACACCCCGGGTGTGCAGGGTGGCGACGGCGGTCAGCAGGCTCGCCGCCTCGTCCCGGCCGCCGCGCAGCACCGGCACCAGGGCGAGGCCGCCGGTGTCGGAGACGCAGTCCCGGCCCATCGCGGTGAGCACCGCGTCCGGGCCGACCTCCAGGAACGTGGTGACGCCGGCCGCTTCCAGGGTGGCGATCCCGTCGTGGAACCGGACCGCCTCCCGGACGTGGCGCACCCAGTAGCCGGGGGTGGTGATCTCGTCGGGGTCGGCGAGCCGACCGGTCAGGTTGGACACCACCGGCACCCTCGGCGGGGCGAAGGTCAACCCGGCGGCGACCTGGTGGAACTCGGCCAGCATCGGCTCCATGTGCGGGGAGTGGAACGCGTGGCTGACCCGCAGCCGCTTGATCCGGCGTCCCCGGGCCCGCCAGTCGTCGGCAAGCGCACCGACGGCGTCGTGGTCACCGGAGAGCACCACCGCGCGTGGCCCGTTGACCGCGGCGATGCCCACTTCGGTCTCCCGCCCGGCCAGTTCCCGGCGTACCTCCTCCTCGGACGCCTCGACGGCGACCATCGCGCCGTCCTCCCGCATCGCCTGCATCAGCCGGCCACGCGCGGTGACCAGGGCCGCCGCATCGGGCAGCGACAGCACCCCGGCGACGTGCGCGGCGCTGATCTCGCCGATGGAGTGCCCGGCGACCAGGTCGGGTCGGATGCCCCAGGATTCGAGCAGCCGGTAGAGCGCCACCTCGATGGCGAACAGCGCGCTCTGGCTGTAGACGGTCTGGTCGAGCAGCGCGGCGTCGGCGACGTCGGGTTCGGTGTAGAGCACCTCCCGCAGCGGCCGGTCGAGCTGCGCGTCCAGGTGGGCGCACACCTCGGCGAACGCCGCCGCGAAGGCCGGGTACGCCGCCGCCAGCTCACGGCCCATGCCGAGGCGCTGCGCGCCCTGGCCGGTGAAGAGCATGGCGAGCTTCCCGGCCGACGGGGTCCCCTGCACCCACTCGGCGGGGTCGGTGCCTTCGGCGGCGGCACGTAGGGCGCGGACCGCGTCGTCCCCGACGGGGGCGACCACCACGGCCCGACGCTCCAGCACCGCCCGGGTGGTGGCCAGCGAGTACGCCACGTCCAGGGTGGCCCCGGTGTCGGCGACCAGCCCGGCCTGGGCGTGCAGCGCCTCCGCCGAGCGGGCGGAGAGCAGCCAGGGCAGCACCGGCGGGGTGGCCGGGGCGTCCCCGTCGGCCGGCGCCGCCTCGACCGCCGGCGCCTGCTCGACGATGACGTGGGCGTTGGTGCCGCTGATGCCGAACGACGACACCCCGGCGCGGCGGGGCCGGTCCAGGGCCGGCCACTGCTGCGCCTCGGTGAGCAGCCGCACCGCCCCGGCCGACCAGTCCACCTGCGGTGACGGCCGGTCGGCGTGCAGGGTGCGGGGCAGCAGCCCGTTGCGCATCGCCAGCACCATCTTGATCACACCGGCGACGCCGGCCGCGCCCTGGGTGTGGCCGATGTTCGACTTGATCGAGCCGAGCCAGAGCGGCCGGTCGTCCGGGCGGTCCTGCCCGTAGGTGGCGAGGACCGCCTGCGCCTCGATCGGGTCACCGAGGGTGGTGCCGGTGCCGTGCGCCTCGACCAGGTCGACCTGGTCGGGACGGACGTCGGCGGCGGCCAGCGCCTGCCGGATCACCCGTTGCTGGGCGGGACCGTTGGGGGCGGTCAGCCCGTTGGACGCGCCGTCCTGGTTGATCGCCGAACCCCGCACCACCGCCAGGACGTGATGGCCGTGCCGTTCGGCGTCGGAGAGCCGCTCCAGCAGCAGCATGCCCGCACCCTCGGACATGCCGGTGCCGTCGGCGTCGGCGGAGAAGGACTTGCACCGGCCGTCGGAGGCCAGCCCCCGCTGGAGGCTGAAGTCCAGGAAGGTGTCCGGCTTGGACATCACCGTGACCCCGCCGGCCAGAGCCAGGGAGCACTCCCCGGAACGCAGCGCCTGCACGGCCAGGTGGATCGCCACCAGCGACGACGAGCACGCGGTGTCGACGCTGACCGCCGGCCCCTCCAACCCCAGGGTGTACGAGATCCGCCCGGACGCGACGCTTGCCATGCTGCCGTTGCCCAGGTAACCCGCCAACTCCTCGGGCACCTCGGACAGCCGGCTGCCGTAGTCGTGGTACATCACGCCGGTGAACACCCCGGTCGGGCTGCCCTTGAGCGAGGTCGGATCGATCCCGGCCCGCTCCAGCACCTCCCACGACGTTTCCAGCAGCAACCGCTGCTGCGGGTCCATCGCGATCGCCTCACGCGGGCCGATGCCGAAGAAGTCGGGGTCGAAGTCGGCCGCGTCGTAGAGGAAACCACCCTCCAGCGAGGACGTCCGGCCGGGCTTGCCGGGTTCCGGGTCGTAGAGGTGGTCGAGGTCCCAGCCCCGGTCGGTGGGGAACGGCGAGATAGCGTCCGCGCCGTCGACCAGCAGCTGCCACAGGTCCTCGGGGGTGCGGACCCCGCCGGGGAAGCGGCAGCTCATCGCCACGATGGCGACGGGTTCGTCGACCATCGGCCGGACCACCGTGGTCGGCTGCGCCTGCGCCGGCCCGCCGAGGATCGTGCCGTGCAAGTAGCCGGCCAGCGCGGTCGGGTTGGGGTAGTCGAAGACCAGGGTCGCCGGCAGCCGCAGCCCGGTGGCGGTGTTGAGCCGGTTGCGCAGCTCCACGGCGGCCAGCGAGTCGAAGCCGAGTTCCTTGAACGCCCGCGCCGGTTCGACGGCGGTGCCGCTGTCGTGTCCGAGGACGGCCGCGACGTTGGCCCGGACCAGGTCGAGCAGCACCCGGTGCTGGTCGTCCGCGTCAAGGGTGACGAGCTGCCGGTGCAGGCCGGAGCCGGTGGCCGGGGTCGCCGGACCACCCGCCGCCCGCCGGGCCGGGAGCCGGACCAGGCCCCGGAACAGGGCCGGGAGCTGCTGACCCTGGGCGCGCAGCGCGGCGGTGTCCAGCCGGACCGGCACCAGCAGCGGCTGGTCGGCGGCGACCGCCGCGTCCAGCAGCGCCAGCCCCCGGTCGGAGTCCAGCGGCAGCACGCCGGAGCGGGCCATCCGGGCCACGTCGGCGTCGCCGAGGTGCGCGGTCATCCCGCTGCGCTGCTCCCAGAAACCCCAGGCCAGCGACGTGGCCGGCAGGTCCAGGGCCCGCCGGTGCGCGGCCAGGGCGTCGAGGAAGACGTTCGCGGCGGCGTAGTTGGCCTGCCCCGCCCCGTCGAGGACCCCGGCGGCGGAGGAGAACAGCACGAACGCCGACAGGTCACGGTCGCGGGTCAGGTCGTGCAGGTGCCAGGCCGGGTCGGCCTTGGCCCGCCACACCGTGTCGAGCTGCGCCGGGGTCAGCCCGGCGAGCAGGCCGTCGTCGAGAACCCCGGTGGTGTGCACGACGGCGGTCAACGCCGGGATGCCGTCCAGCAGGGCGGCGACGGCGTCCCGGTCGGCCAGGTCGGCGGCCGTCACCTCGACGGTGGCCCCGAGGCCGGTCAGCTCGTCGCGCAGCTCCACCGCGCCCGGCGCGGTCAACCCACGCCGCGAGGTCAGCACCAGGTCCCGCACCCCGTGCACCTCCACCAGGTGCCGGGCCACCAGCGCGCCCAGCACACCGGTGCCACCGGTCACCAGCACGGTGCCGTCGGCCCGCCACGGCTGCGCCGTGGTGCTCGCACGCGCCAGACGCGGCACCCGCACCTGACCGTCCCGCAGCGACAACTCCGGCTCACCAGTCCCCACCGCCGCCAGAATCTCCTCCACCGGAGTCTCCGGAACGGCATCCACCAGCACGAACTGACCCGGATTCTCCGCCTGCGCGGCCCGCACCAGACCCCAGACCGGGGCGTGGGCCAGGTCGGTGCCGCCGTCGACGGCACCGTCGGTGATCACGACCAGCCGGGCGGCGGCCTGGGTCGGGTCGGCCAGCCAGGACTGGAGCAGGGTGAGGGTCTCCCCCACCGCCGTCCGGGCGGCGGTGGCCGGGTCGAGGTCGGCAGCGGGCGGGGTCAGCGGGGCGAGCACGACGTCGGGCACGCCGAGGCCGAGCCCCTCCAGGTAGCCCCACGACTCGGCCGCGGTGCCGGTGGGCACGCTCACCCAGTCGACGTGGTAGAGGTCCCCGTCGGTCGGGGCGGCAGCGGTGAGCTGGACCGGGCGGGACACCAGCGCGCCGACCACGGCGACCGGTTCGCCGTCCGGGTCGGCCAGGTGCAGGGTGGCGGACTCCGGCCCACTGGCGGTGACCTTCACCCGCAGGGCGGTGGCGCCCGTCGCGTGCAGCGTCACATCCGTCCAGGCGAACGGCAGATACGGCGGACGACCCACCGGCACCGCCTCACCGATCCCCACCACCTGCAACGCCGCATCCAACAACGCCGGATGCACCCCGAACCGCGACGCCTCACCATGCGCCTCCTCCGGAAGCGCAACCTCAGCAAACACCACCTCACCAACCCGCCAGGCAGCCTGCACCCCCTGGAACACCGGACCATACTCGTACCCCTGCACCACCAGCTCGTCATACAACCCCGCCGTCGGCACCGGCACCGCACCCGACGGCGGCCAGACCCGCAGGTCGAAGTCGGGGTCGGTGACGTCGGCGGAGAGCACGCCGGTGGCGTGCCGGACCCAGCTGCCGGTGTGTTCCGGCCGGGAGTGCACGGTGACCGTCCGGCGGCCGGTGTCGTCGGCGGCGGCGAGCAGCAACTGCACCTGTACGGCACCCTGCTCGGGCAGGATCAGCGGGGCGTGCAGGGTCAACTCGTCGAGGTGGCCGAGGCCGACGTCGTCCCCGGCGTGCAGGACGAGTTCGACGAAGCCGGTGCCGGGCAGCAGGACGGTGCCGTTGACGGCGTGGTCGGCCAGCCACGGGTGGGTGTCCAGCGAGATCCGGCCGGTGAACAGCACCTCACCCGACTCGGCCATCGACACCGACGCCCCCCACAGCGGGTGCCCGGCGGAGCCGAGACCGGCGGAGGTGAGGTCGGCGCGGCCTCCGGTGGCGTTGAGCCAGTAGCGGCGGCGCTGGAACGGGTACGTCGGCAGCGGCACCTCACCACGCGGACGCGCCGGCAGCACCGGCGACCAGTCGACGGTGACGCCCCGGGCGAACGCCTCACCGAGCGAGGTGAGCCAACGACGCAGCCCACCCTCACCCCGGCGCAGCGACCCGACGGCGGCCACCTCGACCCCCGCGTCGGCGGCGGTCTCCTCCACCCCCATGGTCAGCACCGGGTGCGCACTGCACTCCAGGAACACCCGCATCCCCGCCCGCAGCAGCACCCGGGTGGTCTCCTCGAACCGGACGGTCTGCCGCAGATTGGTGTACCAGTAGCCGGCGTCCAGCCCGGCGGTGTCGAGCACCCCGGCGGTCACCGTGGAGTAGAACGGCACGGTCGACGACCGGGGCGACACCTCGGCGAGGTCGGCGCGCAGCCGCTGCTCGATCAGCTCCACCTGCGCCGAGTGCGACGCGTAGTCCACGTTCACCCGCTTGGCCCGCACGTCCTCGGCGCTGAGCGTGGCGACCAGGTCGTCGACGGCGTCCGGGTCACCGGAGACGACGACGGAGGAGGTGCCGTTGACGGTGGCGATCGAGATGCGGCCGGCATAGCCGGTCAGCCGTTCGGCCGCCGCCCGCTCGGGCAGGCCGATGGAGGCCATCGCACCCCGACCCGCCAACACCTCCGCAATCGCCAAACTCCGCAACGCCACCACCAACGCCCCATCCCGCAACGACAAACCACCCGACACCACCGCCGCCGCAATCTCACCCTGCGAATGCCCAATCACCGCATCCGGCACCACCCCAAACGACCGCCACAACCCCGCCAACGACACCATCACCGCCCACAACACCGGCTGCACCACATCAACCCGATCCAACGACGGAGCACCCTCCACACCCCGCAACACATCCACCAACCGCCAACCCACAAACTCCGACAACGCCACCCCACACTCATTGACCCGCTCCGCAAACACCGGAGACGAATCCAACAACTCCACCGCCATCCCCACCCACTGCGAACCCTGCCCCGGGAACACGAACACCGTGCCGCCCTGGAGCACACCGGGGGCGGTGCCGTTGCCGGCGAACGCCCGCGCCCCGGCGACGAAGTCGCGCCGGTCGCCGACGATCACCGTGCGCCGGTCGAGCAGCGCCCGCCCGGTCGCCAGCGCGTACGCGAGGTCACCGGCCTTGCCGGACTCGTCGCCCGCGACGTCGGCCACCCGGGCGGCCTGCTCCCGCAGGGCCTGGTCGGTGCGGGCCGACAGCACCCAGGGCAGCAGCTCCGGCTCGGGAGCGTCGACCGGTGGCTCGTCGGCCGGGGGCGCCTGTTCGAGGATGACGTGGGCGTTGGTGCCGCTGATGCCGAACGACGACACGCCCGCCCGACGGGGCCGCTCCAGTGCCGGCCACGGCTGCGTCTCGGTGAGCAGCCGGACCGCCCCGGCCGACCAGTCCACCTGCGGGGTGGGCTCGTCCACGTGCAGGGTGCGGGGCAGCACCCCGTTGCGCATCGCCAGCACCATCTTGATCACACCGGCGACGCCGGCCGCGCCCTGGGTGTGACCGATGTTCGACTTCACCGAGCCGAGCCAGAGCGGCCGGTCCCCGGGCCGTTCCTGCCCGTAGGTGGCCAGCAGCGCCTGCGCCTCGATCGGGTCACCGAGGGTGGTGCCGGTGCCGTGCGCCTCGACCGCGTCCACCTCGGTCGCCGGGATGCCACCGGCCGCCGCCAGGGCCTGCCGGATCACCCGCTGCTGCGAGGGGCCGTTCGGCGCGGTCAACCCGTTGGACGCGCCGTCCTGGTTGATCGCCGAACCCCGTACCACGGCGAGGACGTGGTGACCGTTGCGTTCGGCGTCGGAGAGGCGCTCCAGCAGCAGCATGCCGACACCCTCGGACATCGCCGTGCCGTCCGCGCCGGCTGCGAAGGACTTGCACCGGTGGTCGGTGGCCAGGCCCCGCTGGAGGCTGAACTCGATGAACGTGTCCGGGGTGGACATGACGGTGACGCCACCGGCCAGTGCGAGCGTGCACTCGCCGGAGCGCAGCGCCTGCACGGCCAGGTGGATCGCGACCAGCGACGACGAGCACGCGGTGTCGACGCTGACCGCCGGCCCCTCCAGGCCGAGGGTGTAGGCGATGCGGCCGGACGCGACGCTTGCCATGCTGCCGTTGCCCAGGTAACCGGCGAGTTCCTCGGGCACCTCGGGCAGCCGGCTGGCGTAGTCGTGGTACATGACCCCGGCGAAGACACCGGTGAGGCTGCCGCGCAGCGAGTTCGGGTCGATGCCGGCCCGCTCCAGCGCCTCCCACGAGGTTTCCAGCAGCAACCGCTGCTGCGGGTCCATCGCGACCGCCTCACGCGGGCTGATCCCGAAGAAGTCGGGGTCGAAGTCGGCCGCGTCGTAGAGGAAACCACCCTCCATGGCGTACGTCTTGCCGGTCCGGCCGGGCTCCGGGTCGTACATGCCGGCGAGGTCCCAGCCCCGGTCGGTGGGGAACGGGGTGATCGCGTCGGTGCCGTCGGCAAGCAGTCGCCACAGGTCCTCGGGGGTGCGGACCCCGCCGGGGAAGCGGCAGCTCATCGCCACGATGGCGACGGGTTCGTCGTCGGCGACGGGGGTGGCCACGGTCGGGGCCTGCGGGGTGGCCGCGCCGAGGATCCTGGTGTGCAGGTAGTCGGCGAGCGCGGTCGGGTTGGGGTAGTCGAAGACCAGGGTCGCCGGCAGCCGCAGCCCGGTGGCGGTGTTGAGCTTGTTGCGCAGCTCCACGGCGGCCAGCGAGTCGAAGCCGAGTTCCCGGAACGCCCGGGACGGCTCGACGGTGGCCGGGCTGTCGTGGCCGAGCACCCCGGCCACGTTGCCCCGGACCAGGTCGAGCAGGAGCCGCCGCTGGTCGGCGTCGGCGAGGCCGAGCAGTTGCCGGTGCAGTGCCGAACCGCCGACCGGCGTCGGGCCGGTGCCGGCGGCGCGGCGGGCCGGGAGCCGGACCAGGCCCCGCAACAGGGCCGGGAGCTGCTGGCCCTGGGCGCGCAGCGCGGCGGTGTCCAGCCGGATCGGCACCAGCAGCGGCTCGTCGGTGGCGACCGCCGCGTCGAGCAGGGCGAGACCCTGGTCGGTGCTGATCCCGAGCACGCCGGAACGGGCCATCCGGGCCACGTCGGCGTCGCCGAGGTGCGCGGTCATCCCGCTGCGTTCCTCCCAGAAACCCCAGGCCAGGGAGACCGCCGGCAGGCCGAGCGCCCGCCGGTGCGCGGCCAGGGCGTCGACGAAGACGTTCGCGGCGGCATAGTTGCCCTGCCCGGAGCCGTCGACCACGCCGGCGGCCGAGGAGAACAGCACGAACGCGGACAGCTCGCGGTCCCGGGTGAGGTCGTGCAGGTGCCAGGCCGGGGTGGCCTTGGCCCGCCACACGGTGTCGAGCTGCGCGTCGGTGAACGCCGCGACGGTGCCGTCGTCCAACGCGCCGGTGGTGTGCACGACGGCGGTCAACGCCGGGATGCCGTCCAGCAGGGCGGCGACGGCGTCCCGGTCGGCCAGGTCGGCGGCCACCACCTCCACGGAGGCACCCAACGCCACCAACTCGTCCCGCAACTCCACCGCGCCCGGCGCGGTCAACCCACGCCGCGAGGTCAGCACCAGGTCCCGCACCCCGTGCACCTCCACCAGGTGCCGGGCCACCAGCGCGCCCAGCACACCGGTGCCACCGGTCACCAGCACGGTGCCGTCGGCCCGCCACGGCTGCGCCGTGGTGCTCGCGCGCGCCAGACGCGGCACCCGCACCTGACCGTCGCGCAGCGACAACTCCGGCTCACCAGTCCCCACCGCCGCCAGAATCTCCTCCACCGGAGTCTCCGGGTCGGCATCCACCAGCACGAACTGACCGGGGTTCTCCGCCTGCGCGGCGCGGACCAGGCCCCAGACCGGGGCGTGGGCCAGGTCGGTGACCTGGTCGGCCGCACCGTCGGTGAGCACCACCAGCCGGGACTCGGCCAACCGGGGGTCGGCCAGCCAGCGCTGGAGCAGCGCGAGCGCCGCACCGACCGCAGCCCGCCCGGCCACCTCGACGTCCCCTACCGGCCCCGCCGTGGTGGCCGGGTCGAGGGCGGCGTCCTGGTGGGTGAGTCGGGCGAGCACCAGCTCCGGTACGTCGTCGGCGAGGTCCTCCAGGTGGGCCCAGGAAGGGGCCGGGGCCGCGGCCACCGGCACGGCGGTCCAGTCGATCCGGTAGAGGTTGCCCTCGGTGGGGGCGGTGGTGAGCTGCACCGGCCGGGACACCAGGGAACCGATCTCGGCGACCGGCGCACCGGTCGGGTCGGCCAGGTGCAGGGTGACCGCATCCGGGCCGGTCGGGGTGACCTTCACCCGCAGGGCGGTGGCACCCGTCGCGTGCAGCGTCACATCCGTCCAGGCAAACGGCAGATACGGCGGACGACCCACCGGCACCGCCTCACCGATCCCCACCACCTGCAACGCCGCATCCAACAACGCCGGATGCACCCCGAACCGCGACGCCTCACCATGCGCCTCCTCCGGAAGCGCAACCTCAGCAAACACCACCTCACCAACCCGCCAGGCAGCCTGCACCCCCTGGAACACCGGACCATACTCGTACCCCTGCACCACCAGCTCGTCATACAACCCCGACGTCGGCACCGGCACCGCACCCGACGGCGGCCACGCCACCAGGTCGAAGTCGGCGGCGGCCGGGGTGTCGGCGAGCACGCCGGTGGCGTGCCGGGTCCACGGCAGGTCCACCTCGGCGTGCTCGGCCCGGGAGTGCACGCTGACGGTACGCCGGGTGGACTCGTCGGCGGCGGTCATCAGCAGCTGCACCTGCACGGCCGCGCGCTCGGCGAGCAGCAGCGGGGCGTGCAGGGTCAGCTCCTCCAGGTGGGCGAGGCCGACGTGGTCACCGGCGTGCAGCACCAGCTCGACGAAGGCCGCCCCGGGCAGCAGGACGGTGCCGTTGACGGCGTGGTCGGCCAGCCACGGGTGGGTGTCCAGCGAGATCCGGCCGGTGAACAACACCTCACCCGACTCGGCCATCGACACCGACGCCCCCCACAGCGGGTGCCCGGCCGCACCGAGGCCGACCGACGCCACGTCGGCCGCCCCGCTGGTCGCGTCGATCCAGTAGCGGCGGCGCTGGAACGGGTACGTCGGCAGCGGCACCTCGACGCGCGGACGCGCCGGCAGCGCCGACGACCAGTCCACCGGCACCCCACGGACGAACGCCTCACCGAGCGAGGTGAGCCAACGACGCAGCCCACCCTCACCCCGGCGCAGCGACCCGACGGCGGCCACCTCGACACCCGCGTCGGCGGCGGTCTCCTCCACCCCCATGGTCAGCACCGGGTGCGCACTGCACTCCAGGAACACCCGCATCCCCGCCCGCAGCAGCACCCGGGTGGTCTCCTCGAACCGGACGGTCTGCCGCAGGTTGGTGTACCAGTAGCCGGCGTCCAGCCCGGCGGTGTCGAGCACCCCGGCGGTCACCGTGGAGTAGAACGGCACGGTCGACGACCGGGGCGACACCTCGGCGAGGTCGGCGCGCAGCCGCTGCTCGATCAGCTCCACCTGCGCCGAGTGCGACGCGTAGTCCACGTTCACCCGCTTGGCCCGCACGTCCTCGGCGCTGAGCGTGGCGACCAGGTCGTCGACGGCGTCCGGGTCACCCGAGACCACCACCGACGACACCCCGTTGACCGTGGCGATCGACACCCGACCGTCGTACGCGTCGAGGCGCTCGCGGACCCGCTCGGCGGGCAGGCCAATGGAGGCCATCGCACCCCGACCCGCCAACACCTCCGCAATCGCCAAACTCCGCAACGCCACCACCAACGCCCCATCCCGCAACGACAAACCACCCGACACCACCGCCGCCGCAATCTCACCCTGCGAATGCCCAATCACCGCATCCGGCACCACCCCAAACGACCGCCACAACCCCGCCAACGACACCATCACCGCCCACAACACCGGCTGCACCACATCAACCCGATCCAACGACGGAGCACCCTCCACACCCCGCAACACATCCACCAACCGCCAACCCACAAACTCCGACAACGCCACCCCACACTCACCAACCCGCTCCGCAAACACCGGAGACGAATCCAACAACTCCACCGCCATCCCCACCCACTGCGAACCCTGCCCCGGGAACACGAAGACCACCCCGGAACCGCCCTGCAACAGGGTCGGCACCGCCGCCCCGGCGACCAGGGCGTCCGCGCCGGTCAGGAAGTCGGTGACGTCACCGACGACGACGGCCCGCCGGTCCAGTGCCGCCCGCCCCTTCGCCAGGGCGTACGCGAGGTCGCCCGGGTCGGTGGTGGCGGCGGCGACGGCCGCCCGGAGCTGGCCGGCCTGGGCGCGCAGCGCCTCCTCGGTCTTGGCCGAGAGCACCCACGGCAGCACGGCCGGCGGCGGGACGATCTCGCCCTCCAGCTCGACCGGCGGGGCCTCCTCGACGATGACGTGGGCGTTGGTGCCGCTGATGCCGAACGACGACACGCCCGCCCGGCGCGGCCGGTCCAGCGCCGGCCACGGCTGCGCCTCGGTGAGCAGCCGCACCTCGCCGGCCGACCAGTCGATCTGCGGGGACGGCTCGTCGGCGTGCAGGGTGCGGGGCAGCAGCCCGTTGCGCATCGCCAACACCATCTTGATCACACCGGCGACGCCGGCCGCGCCCTGGGTGTGGCCGATGTTCGACTTGATCGAGCCGAGCCAGAGCGGACGCTCACCCGGCCGGCCCTGCCCGTACGTGGCGAGCAGCGCCTGCGCCTCGATCGGGTCACCGAGGGCGGTGCCGGTGCCGTGCGCCTCGACCGCGTCGACCTCGGTCGCCGGGATACCACCGGCGGAGGCCAGGGCCTGCCGGATCACCCGCTGCTGCGACGGGCCGTTCGGGGCGGTCAACCCGTTGGACGCGCCGTCCTGGTTGGTGGCCGAGCCCCGGATCACCGCGAGCACCTGGTGGCCGTTGGCGCGGGCGTCGGAGAGGCGTTCCAGCAGCAGCATGCCGGCGCCCTCACCCCAGCCGGTGCCGTCGGCCCCGGCCGCGAACGACTTGGACCGGCCGTCCTTGGCCAGGCCACGCTGACGGCTGAAGTCGATGAACGTATCGGGGGTGGACATCACGGTGACGCCACCGGCCAGCGCGAGCGAGCACTCGCCGGCCCGCAGCGCCTGCACGGCCAGGTGGATCGCCACCAGCGACGACGAACAGGCGGTGTCGATCGACACGGCCGGCCCCTCCAGGCCGAGGGTGTAGGCGACCCGGCCGGAGACGATGCTGGCCAGGCTGCCGTTGCCCAGGTAGCCGGCCAGCTCGTCGGGCACCTGGTGCAGGCGCAGCGCGTAGTCGTGGTACATGACGCCGGCGAAGACACCGGTCGGGCTGCCCTTGAGCGAGGTCGGGTCGATGCCGGCCCGCTCCAGCACCTCCCACGACGTCTCCAGCAGCAACCGCTGCTGCGGGTCCATCGCGATCGCCTCACGCGGGCTGATCCCGAAGAAGTCCGCGTCGAAGTCGGCCGCGTCGTAGAGGAAACCACCCTCCATCGAGTACGTCTTGCCGGGCTTGCCGGGCTCCGGGTCGTACATGCCGACCAGGTCCCAGCCCCGGTCGGTGGGGAACGGGGAGACCGCGTCGACGCCGCCCTCCAGCAGCTCCCACAGCTGCTCCGGGGTAGCCACCCCGCCGGGGAAGCGGCAGCTCATCGACACGATGGCGATCGGCTCCTGGGTGAACGAGGCCGACGCCAGCTCGGGCACCGCCACGTCCACGTCGGTGCCGAGCACGGTGGACACCACGAACTCGGCGAGCGCCACCGGGGTCGGGTAGTCGAAGACGAGGGTCGCCGGCAGTCGCAGCCCGGTGGCGGCGTTGAGCCGGTTACGCAGCTCCACCGCGGCCAGCGAGTCGAAGCCCAGCTCGTTGAAGGCGCGGCGGGGCTCGATCGCCTCCGCGCCGTCGTGGCCGAGCACGGCGGCGACGTGCGCGCGGACCAGGTCGAGGGTGACCCGGTCCCGTTCGGCGGGGGTGAGGCCGGCGAACTGCCGGGCCAGCCCCTGGGCGGCGTCCGCCGCGCCGGCCGCCTGCGCGGACCGGCGGGCCGGCAGCGGCACCAGGCCGCGCAGCAGCGCCGGCACCCCGTCGGGCCGGTTGCGCAGCGCGGTCAGGTCGACCCGGATCGGGGCGAGGACCGGTTCGTCGACCCCGAGCGCGGCGTCGAGCAGGGCCAGGTTCTCGGCCGGGCTGAGGCCGGGCATGCCGGAACGTTCGATGCGCTGCAACGCGGCGGCGTCCAACTGGCCGCCCATGCCGCTGTCACCGGTCCACAGCCCCCAGGTGAGGGCGACCACGGGCCGGCCCTCGGCCCGGCGGGAGGTGGCCAGCGCGTTGAGGGTGGCGTTCGCGGCGGCGTAGTTGCCCTGCCCGGCGCAGTCGAGCAGGCTCGCCAGGGAGGAGAAGAGCACGAACGCGGTCAGGTCGGCGTCGCGGGTCAACGCGTCGAGGTTGACCGCGCCGTCCAGCTTGGCCTTGAGCACCGCGTCGAGGCGCTGCGGGGTGAGCGAGCCGATCGTCGCGTCGTCGACGATGCCGGCGGCGTGCACCACCGCCCGCAGCGGCCGGTCGGCCGGGACGGCGGCGAGCAGCGCGGCCAGGGCGTCGGCGTCGGCCGCGTCACAGGCGGCCACCTCGACGCTCGCGCCTGCCGCTTCCAGCTCCGCGCGCAGCTCCGCCACACCGGCCGCCGCCGGGCCACGACGACTGGTCAACAGCAGATGGCGTACGCCGTGGTTGCCGGCCAGGTGCCGGGCCACGTGCGCGCCGAGCCCACCGGTGCCACCGGTGACCAGCACCGTGCCGTCGGTCGGCCAACGGCTGCCGGTGGTGGTGTCGGTGTCGGTGCCGGCCGGGGCGGTGGCGACCCGGGCCAGCCGGGGCACACTGATCTCCCCGTCGCGCAGCCGCAGCTCCGGTTCGCCGGTGGCCAGGGCGGCGGCCAGCAGTGACGTGGGGGCGTCGGCGAGCCGAACGGTGACGAACCGGTCCGGGTTCTCCGTCTGGGCGGCCCGCAGCAGACCCCAGACCGCCTCGGTGGCGAGGTCGTCGACCCGGCTGACGAAGACCAACCGGGTGCCGCCCAGCCGGGCGTCGGCCAGCCACTGCTGCAGCAGCGTCAACGCCCCGGCGGTGGCGGCCCGGACGTCACCGGTGCCGACGCCGACGAACGCGAACTCGGGGGCGGTGGCACCGGCGTCGATCGCGGCACCCAGCGCGGCCGGGTCGGCGTGCCGGGTGGCCGCGCCGATCCGCTCGTCGCCGAGCACCACCCAGCGGGGGGTGCCGGCCGGGGCGGGCCGGTGACCCAGCTTCGTCCACTCCAGGCGGAACAGCCGCTCGTGGTAGCCGCCCCGGGCGGCGGTGAGCTGGGCGGTGGAGACCGGCCGGGAGACGAACGACCGTACCGTGGCGACCGGTGCGCCGGTCGGGTCGGCGAGGACCACCGACACGCTGTCCCCGGCCGCGGGGGCGATCCGGACCCGCACCTCGGCCGCGCCGGCGGCGTGCAGGGTGACGTCGCTCCACGCGAACGGGATGCGTACCTCGTCGTCGGTGGGCTCGCCGCGACGGGCGGCGTCGATGGCGTGCAGGGCGGCGTCCAGCACCGCCGGGTGCAGACCGAACCGGGCCGCGTCGGCCCGGCTGTCGGCGGGGAGCGCGACCTCGGCGTACACCTCGGGGCCGCGTCGCCAGACGGCCTTGAGGCCCTGGAAGACCGGGCCGTAGCCGTAGCCCTGGCCGGCCAGCTCGGCGTAACCGCCGGTCAGGTCGACCGGGCGGGCGTCGCGCGGCGGCCACTCGGTCAGCGGCTGCCCGGCGTCGGCGGCCTGCGGGGCGAGGAAACCGCTGACGTGCCGGGTCCAGAGCTGGTCGTCCGGGTCGGACCCGTCGGGCCGCGAGTAGACGGCCACCGGGCAGCGGCCGGCCGGGTCGGCGGCGCCGACGACGACCTGGAGGGCGACGCCGTGCTCGTCGAGCGCCAGCGGAGCCTCCAGGGTCAGCTCCTCCACGGTGGGGCAGCCGACCTGGTCGCCGGCGCGGATCGCCAGCTCCACGAAGGCGGTGCCGGGCAGCAGGGCCACCCCGGAGATGGTGTGGTCGGCCAGCCACGGGTGGCTGCGCAGCGACACCCGCCCGGTGAGCACCACCCCGTCGCCGCCGGCCAGACCGACGACCGCGCTGACCAGCGGGTGCCCGGCGGCGAGCTGACCGAAGCCGGTCGCGTCGGCGCTGCCACCGCCGGATTCCATCCAGAACCGGCGACGCTGGAACGGGTACGTGGGCAGCGCGACCCGGCGGGCCCCGCGCGCGGCGAAGAAGCCCGTCCAGTCCACCGGCACCCCCCGCACGTGGGCGCGGGCGACGGCGGCGACGACGTCGGTCTCCTCGTCGTGGTCGGCGCGCAGCAGCGGGGCGAAGACCGCATCGGCGTCGTCGTCGAGGCAGGCCGGACCCATCGCGGAGAGCACCCCGGCCGGACCGAGTTCGAGGAAGGTGGTGACCCCCTCGTCGGCCATCGCCCGGACCGCGTCGGCGAACCGGACGCTGTCGCGCACGTGCCGCACCCAGTAGTCGGGGTCGCACAGTTCACCGGCGAGCACCGGCCGGCCGGTGACCGTGGAGACGACCGGGATGGTCGGCGGGCGGTACGTGAGCACGTGCGCCAACCGGCCGAACTCGGCGAGCATCGGCGTCATCAGCGGCGAGTGGAAGGCGTGACTGACCTTCAGCCGCTTGGTCTTGTGCCCGGCGGCGGCGAGGGCGGCGACCACCTCCAGCACGGCGTCCTCGTCGCCGGAGACCACCATCGAGGTGGGGCCGTTCACCGCGGCGAGGCCCACCTGCGCCTCCCGGCCGGCCAGCAGCGGACGGACCTGCTCCTCGGTGGCCTGCACCGAGATCATCGCGCCCTCGGCGGGGAGTTGCTGCATGAGCCGGCCCCGGGCGGCGACCAGCAGGGCGGCGTCCTCCAGGGAGAGCACCCCGGCGACGTGGGCGGCGGCCAGCTCACCGATCGAGTGCCCGGCGAGCAGGTCGGGCCGGACCCCCCACGACTCCAGCAGCCGGAACTGGGCGACCTCCACCGCGAACAGCGCGCACTGGGTGTAGGCGGTCTGGTCGAGCAGGGCCGCCTCGGCGGTGCCGGGCTCGGCGAACAGCACGTCGGCCAGCGGCACGTCCAGTTGCAGGTCGAGCCAGCCGCAGGCGTCGTCGAACGCGGCGGCGTAGACCGGGTAGCTGCGGTACAACTGCCGTCCGGCGCCGAGCCGCTGACTGCCCTGACCGGTGAAGAGGAAACCGAGTCCACCGCCGTCGGCCTGCCCCAGGTGTACGCCGGGCACGCTGCCGCCGGCGGCGAGGGCGGCCAGGTCCCGGACGACACCCGCCCGGTCCCGGGCCACCAGCACCGCCCGGTGCTCCAGGGCGGTCCGGGTGGTGGCCAGCGAATAGGCGACGTCGAGCAGCTCCGGGGCGTCCCCGTCGGTGTCCACGACCGCCAGCAGCGCGGCGGCCTGGTCGCGCAGCGCCGTCCCGCTCCGGGCGGAGAACACCACCGGCAGCACCTCGCTGGGCAGCTGCGGTACGTCGGTGACGGTCTCGTCGTCGACCGCGGGGGGTTCCTCGACGATGACGTGCGCGTTGGTGCCGCTGACCCCGAACGAGGAGACCCCGGCGCGGCGCGGCCGGCCCGCGGCGTCCCACTCGCGGGCCTCGGTGAGCAGCGCGACGGTGCCGGCGGACCAGTCCACGTTGGGGGTGGGCGCGTCGACGTGCAGGGTACGCGGCAGCACCCGGTGCCGCATCGCCATCAGCACCTTGATCACCCCGGCGACCCCGGCGGCGGCCTGCGAGTGACCGATGTTGGACTTCAGCGAGCCGAGCCACAGCGGCCGGTCGGCGGGGCGTTCCCGGCCGTAGGTGGCGATGATCGCCTGCGCCTCGATGGGGTCGCCGAGCCGGGTGCCGGTGCCGTGCGCCTCGACCAGGTCGACGTCGGCGGGGGCCAGGCCGGCCGACGCCAGCGCGGACATGATCACCCGCTGCTGGGACGGCCCGTTCGGGGCGGTCAACCCGTTGGACGCGCCGTCCTGGTTGATCGCCGAGCCCCGGATCACCCCGAGCACCCGGTGGCCGTTGCGGCGGGCGTCGGAGAGCCGCTCCAGCACCAGGATGCCGACGCCCTCGGCCCAGCCGGTGCCATCGGCCGCCGCCGCGAACGGCTTGCACAGCCCGTCCGGGGCGAGGCCACGCTGCCGGCTGAACGCGGTGAACGCGCCCGGGTGCACCATCACCGCGACGCCACCGGCCAACGCGGTGGTGCACTCCCCACGCTGCACCGCCTGGCAGGCCAGGTGCAGGGCGACCAGCGAACCCGAGCAGGCGGTGTCCACGGTCAGCGTCGGGCCCTCGAAGCCGAACGTGTAGGCGAGCCGGCCGGACACCACGCTCGGCGCGTTGCCGGTGAGCAGGTAGCCGTCCAGGCCCTCCGGGGCCTCGTGCAGCCGGGGGCCGTACTCCTGCGGTTCGGCGCCGATGAAGACACCGGTCTGGCTGCCACGCAGCGACGCCGAGTCGATGCCGGCGTCCTCCAACGCCTCCCAGGCGGTCTCCAGCACCAGCCGCTGCTGCGGGTCCATCGTCATCGCCTCGCGGGGGCTGATGCCGAAGAAGTCCGCGTCGAACTCGGCCGCGCCCTCCAGGAAACCGCCCTGGCGCACGTAGGTCTTGCCGGGCTTGCCCGGGTCCGGGTCGTAGAGCCCGTCGGTGTCCCAGCCCCGGTCGGTCGGGAAGTCGGAGATCACGTGCCGGCCCTCGAAGACCAGCCGCCACAGGTCGTCGGCGGAGGTGCTGTGCCCCGGGTAGCGGCAGCCGATGCCGACCACGGCGATCGGCTCGTCGTCGTCGGCGGGCCGGCGCAGCGGCGCGGCGACCGGCGCGGGCGCGGCGTCCCCACCGAGCAGCGTGCGCAGCAACCGCCCGACCGCCTGCGGCGTCGGGTGGTCGAAGACCAGGGTGACCGGCAGGTCCAGGCCGGTGGCGACGGTGAGGCGACGGTGCAGCTCCACCGCGGCGAGCGAGTCGAAGCCCAGGTCGCGGAACGGGCGGCCCGGCTCGACGGCGTCCGGGCCGTCCGGCAGCACGGTCCGCAGCACGTCACGGGCCTGCTCCCGGACCAGGGCGGTGAGCGCCCGGCCCTGCTCCTCGGCCGTGCGGCCCTCCAGCCGTCGCCGCAGTGCCGACAGCGCGTCGGGCTCGGCACCGGTGGGGTTCACGGACTCGCTCATGGCACGCTCCACTAGGTCTCCGGGTTCGACGCCCGGCTCGGTGTGTCGGCTTGCGGCGCCCGATCACGGCAAGGCCGCCGCGACCGGTAGGGGGGACCGGTCGCGGCGGCCTCGCGGCGACCGGTGAGTTCACCGGTCGGGGCGGTGGTTACTCCTCGGGCGCGAGCAGCGCGCCGGAGGCGGCGTCGCGCACGGTGATCGCCGACATCGGGCACATGTCGGCGGCGTCGATGACCGCCTCGTCGGGCGCGGTCTCCGGGGCCAGGGCGGACGCCTTGCCGGCCCGGATCTCGATCTGGCGGGGGGCCGCGCCGGCGCAGACCCCGGTACCGATGCAGGCGTCCCGGTCGACGGTGACCGTCCAGCGGGTGTCCACGGTGGTCACCAGGCCACCAGCAGCTTGTTCGGGCCCCGGACCAGCTGGCCGGACTTCCACGACACGCCCGCGTCGCCGTCGGCCAGGCTCAGCTCGGGGAACCGGTCCAGGACCGTGTGCAGGGCCACCTGGAGTTCCATCCGGGCGAGCTGCGCGCCGAGGCAGTGGTGCGGGCCGTGGCCGAACGCGACGTGCGGGTTCTGCTCGCGGGTGAAGTCGAAGGTCTCCGGGTTGTCGAAGATCTCCGGGTCCCGGTTGGCGCCGGGCAGCGAGACCAGCACCGGCTCCCCGGCGCGGACGGTGATCCCGCTCAGCTCGATGTCCTCCACCGCGTAGCGGGGGAACATCGCGGCCGGGTTCAGCGGGATCATCCGCAGCAGTTCCTCCACGGCCGCCGGCACCAGGCTCCGGTCGGCGCGCAGCTGCGCCATCAGCTCCGGGTTGGTGAGCAGCGCGTAGACGAAGTTGGGGATGTGGGTGGAGACCGTCTCGACGCCGGTGAGCAGCAGCCCGACCCCGGCGATCGAGAGCAGCTCCTGCTCGGTCAGCCGGTCGCCCTCGTCGCGGGCCTTGACCAGCGCGCCGAGCAGATCGTCGGTGGGCTGCTCACGGCGCTGGGCGACCAGCTTGCCCATGTAGCCGAACAGCTGCTCGGCATAGACCATCAGCTGCTCGCTGGTGCTGGTCAGCCCCTCGGTCCAGATCCGGAACTGGGCCCGGTCCTCGAACGGCACCCCGAGCAGCTCGCAGATGACGGTGATCGGGTACGGCAGGGCGAACAGCTCGACCAGGTCACCCGGGGAACCCTTGGCGATCATCTCGTCGACGTACTCGTTGGCGATGCGCTGGGCGCCCTCGCGCATCTCGTTGACCCGGCGCGCGGTCAGCGCCTTGCCGGCGAGCTTGCGCAGCCGGGTGTGGTCCGGCGGGTCGAGGCCGATGATGCCCTCGTAGGTCATCTCCTCGCGGGTACGGGGCTGGTCCTTGCCCTGCGCCGCGGCCCGGCTGAACCGCGGGTCGGTCAGCACGGTCTTGACGTCCTCGTACCGGGTGGCGAGCCAGGACACCTCGCCGTACGGCAGTTGCACCCGGGCCAGCGGCTCGGTGCTGCGCAGCAGCCCGTAGACGGGGTCGATGTCGATCCCGGGCGCCTCGCTGAACGGATATTTACGGATCTCCTGATCGATCGTCACGGAGCACTCCCTCGGGTCGCACCGGGCGCACGTGATCCGGCGCCGGCATCGATGTCTGCACGGCCGCTCGGTGCGGTACGGCGTATCCGGGCGACACGCCGGGCGCCGGCCGGACCAGGCGAGGGATACGTAATCAGGAAAGGAAATCCACCTACACCCCCGCGACGCCCCTAGCCTCCCCCTACCAGCGGCGCTAAGGGGCGGCTCTGGGGTTCCGCTAGGGGTCCCGGCGGACGGGCCGCCACTAGCGTGGGGGCGAGGCAACGCGCTGTTGACCGTCGAGCGATTCTCGCGGGCGCGCACCGGTGATTGAGTCACGCCACGTCGGTGGGCGCAACCCCCCATGGAGGATGGTTGATGTCCCTGCTCGTTTCCACGACCGCCGATCCGGGGCGGTTCCACTCCTTCGGGCCGCACCACATCGATGAGCTGGGCGCCCGGTACGGATTGTCGGCCGACAATCTGCACGCGGTCCGCACCATTTCCCAGGTGCTGCCCTTCCGGGTCAACGAGTACGTCCTGTCGCACCTGATCGACTGGGACCGCATCCCGGACGACCCGATCTTCCGGCTGGTGTTCCCGCAGCGCGGCATGCTCGCCGCCGACGACGAGCGGGTCGTCGGCGACCTGCTGCGCGCCGGTGACCGCAAGGGGCTGCGCGGTGAGGTGGCCCGGATCCGGGCCGGGCTCAACCCGCACCCGTCCGGGCAGCAGCAGCACAACGTGCCCAGCCTGGACGGTCAGGAGTTGCCGGGCATGCAGCACAAGTACCGGGAGACGGTGCTGTACTTCCCGCAGCAGGGGCAGACCTGCCACGCGTACTGCACCTACTGCTTCCGGTGGGCGCAGTTCGTCGGGGACGCCGACCTGCGGTTCGCCGCGCCCGGCCCGGAGCAGTTGGTGCGCTACCTGCACCGGCACCCGGCGGTGACCGACGTGCTGGTCACCGGCGGCGACCCGATGATCATGTCGACGGAGCGGCTGCGCAGCCACGTGGAGCCGCTGCTGGCGGTGGACACGGTGCGCACCATCCGGTTCGGCACCAAGGCGGTCGCCTACTGGCCGTACCGGTTCGTCTCCGACAGCGACGCCGACGACCTGCTGCGGCTGTTCGAGCAGGTCGTCGCGTCGGGTCGCAACGTCGCGGTGATGGCGCACTTCAGCCACCCCCGGGAGTTGGCCACCGAGGTCGCCACCCGGGCCATCGCCCGGATCCGGTCGACCGGGGCGGTGGTCTACTGCCAGGCCCCGCTGATCCGCTACGTCAACGACGACGCCCGCGCCTGGAGCGAGATGTGGCGGGCCGAACTGGCCGTCGGCGCGGTGCCCTACTACATGTTCGTCGAGCGGGACACCGGTCCCCGCGACTACTTCCAGGTGCCGCTGACCCGGGCCGCCGACATCTTCCGCACCGCGTACCAGGATCTGCCCGGGCTGGCCCGGACGGTGCGCGGGCCGGTCATGTCGGCCACCCCCGGCAAGGTGCTGGTCGACGGCGTCGAACGGACCCCGGACGGCGACTTCTTCCAGCTCCGGTTGATCCAGGCCCGCGACCGGCGGCTGGTCGGCCGGCCGTTCCGGGCCCGCTGGTCGGCCGACGCGGCCTGGCTGAGCGACCTGGAGATCGACCCGGCTGCCCCGGCGGACATCCTCGCCGCCGTCAGCCCCAGCGCGGCCCGCCCCGGCGCGGCCGTCACCGCCTGAACACCCACCGACCCGAAGGGAGCTGGCGATGGCCGGCCGGAAGATCTCGCCCAACCTCGCACTCGACCAGTTGGTCGCGCAGCGCATCGCCGCAGGCGAGTCCATCGTGCACCTGGGCTTCGGCGAGTCCCGGCTGCCGGTGTTCGCGCCGCTGCGGCGGGCGCTGACCGAGGGCGCCGACCGCAACGCGTACGGGCCGGTGGTGGGTGACCCGGACACCCGGGACGCGGTGGCCGGGTACTTCTCCCGTCGCCGGCTGCCCACCGAGGCGGACCAGGTGATCATCGCGCCGGGCAGCAAGCCGCTGCTGATGGCCCTGCAACTGGTCGTCGGCGGGGACACCATCGTCGCCGCGCCGAGCTGGGTCACCTACGCCCCGCAGGCCCGGCTGGCCGGCAAGACCGTACTGGGGGTGCCGATCCCGGAGTCGTGCGGTGGGGTGCCCGACCCGGCGGCGCTGCGGGAGACGATCCACGCCGCCCGGGTGCTCGGCCACGACCCGCGCATCCTGGTGCTCACCTCGCCGGACAACCCGACCGGCACGCACGCCCCGGACGACCTGGTCCGGGAGTTGTGCGCGATCGCCGAGGAGGAGGACCTGCTGATCGTCTCGGACGAGATCTACCGGGACATCCTGCACACCCCGGGCACGGACCTGCTCTCCCCCGCCGAGGTCGCCCCGAGGCGGACCGTGGTGCTCACCGGGCTGAGCAAGAACCTGGCGCTCGGCGGTTGGCGGATCGGCGCGGCCCGGTTCCCGGCCGGCGGGTGGGGTGAGCGGATCCGCGCCGACGTGGCGGCGGTGGCCAGTGAGATCTGGTCCACCCTCGCCGGGCCGATGCAGTCGGTGACCCGGTACGCCTTCGCCGAGCCGCCGGAGATCCGCGAGCGGCTCACCGAGGACGCCGCACTGCACGGCGCGGTGGCCGGCGCGGTGCACCGGATCATGGTGGAGGCGGGCGCCACCTGCCGGCCGCCGACCGGCGCGTTCTACGTCTACCCGGACTTCGCGCCGCTGCGCGAGCCGCTGGCCGAGCAGGGCATCACCGACGGCGCCGGGTTGCAGCGCCACCTGCTGGAGGAACTGGGCGTGGCGGTGCTGTCCGGCCACCACTTCGGCGACCGGCCGGAGGCGCTGCGGTTCCGCGCCGCCACCAGCATGCTCTACGGCGACACCCCGGAGCAGCAGCGGCAGACCCAGACCGCCGCCGACCCGCTGACGGTGCCGCACGTCGCCGACGCGCTGGTCCGCATCGAGCAGGCTTTGGCCAAGCTCCCCCGGTGACCTGCCCGCCCGGCTCCCCCGCCGACCGTGCCCGCGCCGGTCGGCCCCCGACGACAAGGACGCCCCAGATGACCAGCGCCATCGTCTTTCCCGGGATGGGCCCGTGCGACTTCGCCGACGTCGCGAAGTTCATGCTCATCGACCGGGACGCCCGCGAGTTGCTCGCCGCAGCCAGCGACGCCCTGGACTACGACCTGTTCGCCAGCTACCGCGACAGCGACAGCGACTACTCCGAGTACGCCCAGGTGGCCTTCCTGGTCAACTGCGTGGCGCTGGCCCGCTGGGCGGAACGGACCATGGACCTACGGCCGGACCTGATCGCCGGGCCCAGCTTCGGTGGCAAGGCCGCCGCCGTGTTCAGCGGCGCGCTGGACTTCGCCGAGGCGGTCCGGATGACGGCGCGGCTGTCCCGGATCGAGACGGAGTACTTCACCGCCGAGCAGCGGGGCGTGGTGACGATGTCGTTCGTCCGTACCCCGGCCGAGCGGCTGCGGGAGATCCTCGCCGAGCTGGACGAGGCCGGCGAGTGGTACGAGATCTCCTGCTACGTCGACACCGACTTCTGGATGGTGACCCTGCACGAGGGGCGCACCGACTGGTTGGCGCAGCGGCTGCGGGCCGGCGGCGGGCTGCCGTTGTACGTGATGGACCCGCCGCTGCACGCCGCCGCGTTCCAACCGCTGCGCGACCGGGTGGAGGCGGAGCTGTTCGGGTCGCTGCACTTCACCGATCCGCAGATCCCGGTCGTCGCCGACCAGGACGGCACGGTACGCACCACCGCCGACGGCGTACGGACCATGCTGCTCGACGGGATCGTCACCCCGGTGCGCTGGCCGGCGGTGGTCGCCACGTTCCAGCAGTCCGGGGTGCAGACGGTGCACGTCTGCGGGCCGGACCGGCTCTGGGGCCGGGTTGGCGCGACCGTCCGCAACTTCCGGACCACCATCGTGGACCCGCGGCGGGCGATGCGGCCGATCCGTCGCGCCGTGGCCGCCTGAGCGCCGGCAGAGCACGGAGGACGAGATGACCCAGCACACCGACTACGCCCTGCACGGCCGGTTCCTCCAGGGGCTGGCCGCCGCACCCCGGGCCACCGCCCTGCACCTGCCGACCGGTCCGGTCAGCTACGAGGAGCTGCACACCACCGCGCTGCGCTGGGCCGGGGCGTTGGCCGCCGGCCCGGACGGGCCGCCCCGGGTGGTCGGCATCCTCGCCGGCAAGACCCTGGAGTCGTACGCCGGGCTGCTCGCCACCCTGTACCTCGGCGCGACCGCCGTGCCGCTGCACCCGGAGTTCCCGGCGGCCCGGACGGCGGGGATGCTCACCGCGTGCGGGGTCTCCGTCCTGCTGCTCGACGACGCCGGGCTGGCGGTCCGGGCGGAGATGGGTGACGCGGTCGCCGGGGTGCCGGTGTTCGCGCCGGTGGTGGACCCGCGCGGCAGCGGCACCGGGCTGCGGCTGCCGGTGGTCGGGGCGACGCCACTGGCCGCGCCCCGCCCCGCCCGCCCGGACAACGTGGCCTACGTGCTGTTCACCTCCGGCTCGACGGGGCGGCCCAAGGGGGTGCCGATCACCCACGGCAACCTGCGGCACTACTTCTCCGTGCTGGACGACCGGTACGACTTCGGGCCGGACGACCGGTTCTCCCAGTCGTTCGACCTGAACTTCGACTGCGCGATGTTCGACCTGTTCTGCGCCTGGGGCGCGGGGGCGAGCGTGCACCCGGTGCCGCCGGCGGCCTACCGGGACGTGCCGGCGTTCGTCGCCGAGCGGGGCCTGACCGTGTGGTTCTCCACCCCGAGCGCGATCACCCTGGTCCGGCGGACCGGTCGCCTCGGTGCGGCGGCGATGCCGTCGCTGCGGTGGAGCTTCTTCGCCGGGGAGGCGCTGCACGCCGCCGACGCGGTGGACTGGCAGGCGGCGGCCCCCGGGTCGACGTTGGAGAACATCTACGGCCCGACCGAGCTGACCGTGACGATCACCGGGCACCGCTGGTCACCGGAGACCTCGCCGGGGCTCTGCGTCAACGGCCTGGTCCCGATCGGCGCCCTGCACGACGGGCACGACGGGGTGCTGCTCGACGCCGACGGCGCGGCCAGTGAGGTGGAGGGGGAACTCTGCATCACCGGCCCGCAGCTCACCCCCGGTTACCTCGATCCGGCCGACGACGAGGGCCGGTTCCTGGTCCGTGACGGGCGGCGCTGGTACCGCACCGGGGACCGGGTCCGGCGGTTGGAGAACAAGGAGCTGATCTATCTGGGGCGGCTCGACTCGCAGGTGCAGGTGCACGGGTGGCGGGTGGAGCTGGCCGAGATCGAGCACGCCCTGCGCGGCTGCCCCGGCATCGAGGACGCGGTGACCGTGGCCCGTTCCGGGGCCGGCGGCACCGAGCTGGTGGTCTTCTACACCGGGGAGCGGACCGCCCCGGCCGAGCTGTCCCGGCAGCTGCGGCAGATCCTGCCCAAGGGGATGCTGCCGCGTTCGTATCGGCACGTGCCGGAGTTCCCGTTGAACTCCAACCGCAAGGTGGACCGGGCCCGGCTGGCCCGCGAGGCCGCGGAGAGCTGACCCGGTTGATCGACGCTGTTGCGCCGAGGTGGCGGCATCCGACGGACCGGATGCCGCCACTTCAGCGACCTGGCGGCGGCGCAGAAAACCCCTGGCCGGTCCCCCTCCTGAAGGGACCGGCCAGGGGTCGTTCGGGGCGGGTCAGCCCTGTGCGGGCTGTCCCGCGCGGTCGGCCAGGGCCCGCCGGTCGACCTTGCCGTTGGCGTTGACCGGCAGCTCGTCGATGACCCGGACCTGTTGCGGCACCATGTAGTCGGGCAGCGCCTCCAGGCAGAACGCGCCCAGCTCCATCTCCTCCACGCCGGTGACGCCCTCGTCGAGCACCACGAACGCGGCCAGCACCGGGTCCTTGCCCTCCTGCGGCAGCATCAGCGCGGCGGCCCCGGTGATGCCCGGGAACTCCCGGACCCGGCGCTCCACCTCGCCCAGCTCGACCCGGTTGCCGCGCACCTTGACCAGGGAGTCGGCCCGGCCGGTGAAGTAGAGTTCGCCACCCTCGCCCCGGTAGGCCAGGTCGCCGGTGCGGAAGACCACCTGCCCGGTGGCCGGGTTGAGCGGGTCGGGCACCAGCGCGGCGGCGGTCGCCTCCGGGTCGTTCCAGTAGCCGTGGAACAGGGCGGCGCTGCGCAGGTGGATCTGGCCGATGACACCCGGGGAGTCGACCGGCCGGCCGTCCTCGTCGATCAGCAGCATCTCCGCGCCCGGGTGGGCGTGGCCGATGGAGATCCGGTCGGCGTCGTCGGGCAGCGGGTTCGGCACGTCGGTGAAGGACGCGGCGATGGACTCGCTGCTGCCGAAGCAGTTGACCACGCGGGCGTGCGGCAGGGCACGTTGCAGCTCCCGCATCTCGGGCAGGGGGAAGTTCTCGCCTGAGTAGAGCACCCCGCGGATCTGCTCGCCGAGCGCGGCCAGCCCGGCGAACTCGTGCCGCAGCACCCCCCGCCAGATCGACGGCACCCCGTTGACCTGGGTGGCGCCGCTGTCGGCGAGGAACTGCACGAAGCGGCGCGGCCAGCGCAGCAGCGAGCGGGGCACCGGCACCACGGCCGCGCCACTGCCCAGCGCCAGGCCGATGTCGAGCAGCGAGAAGTCGAACTGCAACGGCGAGGTGGTGGCGACCCGGTCCTCGGCGGAGACGATGCCGTGCCGCAGCATCCCCCGGAAGAAGGCGAGCACGCCCCGGTGGCTCATCACCACGCCCTTGGGTCGTCCGGTGGTGCCCGACGTGAAGATCATGTAGGCCGGGTCGGTGGGCACCAGTTCCCGGCGGTGCCGGGTGCGCGGCGCGGGCGTCCGCTCGACCTGGATGCCGTCCGGGCCGAACCGGGCGGTGCCCAGCGACGCGGGTACGCCGTCGCGGCGGCCGTCGACGGGTTGCAGGTGCAGCGCGGCGGCGGTGCTCTCGGCGATCAGCGCGAGCCGCTGGGCGGGGGTCTCCGGGCTGACCGGGATGAACGTCAGGCCCAGCGAGGAGCAGGCCAGGAAGGCCGCGATGGCGGTCGGGGTGGTGTCCGACTCCAGGATCACCCGGTCGCCGATGTCGAGGCCGAGTTCGTCGAGGGCGGCGGCGTAGCCGT
The DNA here is from genome assembly GCF_019374995.1 of Micromonospora sp. RL09-050-HVF-A. NCBI lineage: Bacteria > Bacillati > Actinomycetota > Actinomycetes > Micromonosporales > Micromonosporaceae > Micromonospora > Micromonospora sp. RL09-050-HVF-A. The sequence goes on along the minus strand of NZ_JAGKQP010000002.1, from coordinate 6,736,545 downwards.
CCACCCGCTGGGCGAGCTGACGGTACGAGATGGAGCCGACCTCGCCGCCGACGGCCTGGATGACGGCCGGCTTGTCGGGCGTCAGCCGGGCACCCGCCAACAGGAACTCGTGCAGCGTCTCCACGGAGGCGTGCGTGCGCGCGAAGTTCTCTCGACTCATGGCCGGAGCGTATCGGCGGCCCTGCCGGCCCCCACCCGCATCGACCCCCCTAACGACCCCTTACCCGGGCCGGCCGGCGGCTGGGGAATTGCCGGGTCGTCAGCCCCCGTGGGGCGTTGTTAGCGTCTTCTCACCCTGCACCGGAAGGAATCGCGGACATGTGGGATCAACGGTTCGAGGCCATCCTGCGCCAGCACCTGCCCTTCCTCGACCCCGAGGAGACGCTGCTGGCCGGCACCAGCCTGCGCGACTCCGGCCTGGACTCCCTCGCCATGGTCGAACTGCTGGCCACCCTGGAGAGCGAGTACGACGTGCGCTTCGTCGACGAGGCGATGTCGATGGAGACGTTCGCCACCCCGCAGACGCTGTGGAGTGTGCTGACCGACATGCGTGGCGTGCCCGCTCCCGTGTGAGCGGCACCCGTTCCGGACAGTGCCCGTGACCGGTCTGGTCACGGGCACTTTTCGTGGTTCTCCGGTCAGCGTCCGATCGCGTCCAGTGCGGCGAGGTCGTCGGCGGTGAGCGTCAGCCCCGCCCCGGCGACGTTCTCCCGCAGGTGCGCCACCGACGAGGTGCCGGGGATGAGCAGGATGTTGGGTGAGCGCTGCAACAGCCAGGCCAGGGCGACGGCCATCGGCGTCGCGTCCCGGCGGGCGGCCACGGCCGACAGCGCCGCGGACTGCAACGGGCTGAACCCACCCAGCGGGAAGTACGGCACGTAGGCCACCCCCTGCCCGGCGAGCCGGTCGATCAGCGCGTCGTCCTGCCGGTAGGCCAGGTTGTAGAGGTTCTGCACGCACACGATCGGGGCGATCGACTGTGCCTCGGTGACCTGCTCGGGCGTCACGTTGCTCACCCCCAGGTGCCGGATCAGGCCCTTGTGCTGGAGTGCGACGAGCGCCTCGAGCGGCTCGGCGAGGGAGCCGGCCCGGGGCCCCGTGGCGTCACCGAGCCGGAGGTTGACCAGGTCCAGGGCCTCGACGCCGAGGTTGTCCAGGTTCTCCTCGACGGCCCGGCGCAGTTGCTCCGGCTCCCGCGCGGCAGGCCAGCCGCCCTGCGCGTCCCGGGTCGCGCCGACCTTGGTCACCAGGTGCAGCCCTTCGGGGTACGGGTGCAGGGCCTCGCGGATCAGCCGGTTGGTCACGTGCGGCCCGTAGGCGTCGCTGGTGTCGATGTGCGTGATGCCGAGGGCGACGACCTCCCGCAGGACGGCCAGCGCCGCGTCCGGGTCGGCGGGCGGTCCCATCACCCCGGGCCGGCGAGTTGCATGGCGCCGTAGCCGGACCGGGTGACGGTCAGGTCGCCCAGCGTCCAGGTGCCGCCGGGCAGAGAGCGGGTGAGCATGTGGTTACCTCGGCCTTCATGGTCAACGGAGTGGTACCCGACCACTATCGGTGAGGTAGCTTTCTGGAGGGAAGTAGGCACCTGAAAGTGCGTAGCAAACCGACTGCGGGAGGACCGGCGATGACCACGAGGACGGCGGCCGAGCGCCGGGCGGAGACGGCGGTGGCGTACGACGCGTTCGTGGCGCAGTGTCCCAGCCGGGAGCTGCTCGCCCGGATCTCCGACAAGTGGGTCGCGCTGGTGCTGGCCGCGCTGCGCACCGACGGGTCGCACCGGTTCGGCGCGGACTGCGCCGGCACTCCCCGGCCGATGCGCTACTCGGAGCTGTCCCGCCTGCTGGCCGGGGTCAGCCAGAAGATGCTCACCCAGACGCTGCGCACCCTGGAACGCGACGGCCTGGTCAGCCGTACCGCGACGGCGACCGTGCCGGTCACGGTCACCTACGAGCTGACCGACCTCGGCTTCTCCCTGCACGAGACGATGCGGGCCCTCAAGAGCTGGGCCGAAACGCATCTGGACGAGGTGCACGCCCACCGCGCGACGTACGACGCCCGGCCCGCCTGAGCCGGACGCCGCCCCGACCGGACCGGCGGCCCGGCCCGGGTCGGATCGGCCCGGGTCGCCCCGGGTGGGCCGGGCGTCGTCGAGCATGCGCCGCCGGTCGTCCCGGGCCGGTTCAGAGCTTGTCGAGGAACTGGGTGAGGACCTCGGTGAACCGCTCCGGGGTCTCCAGGTGGGGCAGGTGGCTGGCCCCCTCGATGATCTCCCAGTGGGCGCCGGGGACGAGGTCGTGGAAGGGGCGCACCGCGGCCGGGGTGACCTCGTCGTACTCGCCGCTGATGACCAGGGTCGGGGTGTCGATCTGCGGCAGCCGGTCGAGCAGCGAGTAGTCGCGCAGCGTACCGGTGATGTGGAACTCGCTGGGCCCGTTCATCGCGTGGTAGACGGTCGGATCGCCGTTGATCTCCATGAAGGTGGCCATCAGCTCCGGCGGCAGCGGCTTACGCCGACACACGTGCCGCTGGTAGAAGACCATCATCGCGGCCGTGTACGCCTGGCTGCCGGTGGTGCCGGCGGCCTCGTGCCGGCGCAGCGTCGCGTCCACGCCGGGCGGCAGCGCGGCCCGCAGCACGTCCAGTTCCGGCAGCCACAGCGGGTACGACGCGGGCGCGTTGGCGATCACCACGCCGCGCAGCCCGGCGGGCCGGTCGGCGGCGTGGGCCGCCGCCAGCACCCCGCCCCAGGACTGCCCGAACAGCACGTACTCCTCGGCGATGCCGAGCCGGCGCAGCAGGTTGTCCAGTTCGGCGAGGAACAGCTCCACGGTCCAGAAGTCGGCGCCCCGGCCCCGCAGGTGGGTGGAGCCGCCGTTGCCGAGCTGGTCGTAGTGCACCACCGGCCGGCCGGAGCGGCTCAGCTCGGCCAGGTTGAGCAGGTAGTCGTGGGTGCTGCCGGGGCCGCCGTGCAGCACCACCAGCGGTGGCCGGTCGCCGTGCAGCTCGCCGGTCACCCGGTACCAGGTCCGGTGCTCGCCGAACTCGACGGTGCCCTTGGTGGTCGGTGCCAGTGTCATGTCGTCCACTCCCGCTGTCGTCACGGCGCGCGTCACTGCGCGATCCAGTCCCGTACCACCTCGGCGGTCGTGCCGACCCGACCCTCCATCATGGTGAAGTGGTCGCCGGGCACCTCCCGGAGCGTGTGCGGGGTTTCCCAGGTGGCCCGCCACCCGTCGTCGTCGCCGCCGGCCACGATGGACTCCTGCGGCCGGACGAAGAGCACCGGCGTGTCGATCGCCTCCACCGGGCAGCTCTGCAGCAGCCGGACGTAGCGGCCCATCGCCGACAGCCGGGCGCTGCTGAACTCGCCGAAGGTGGCCTCCCGGTCCAGCAGCGAGTCGAGCATGTGGGTGAAGAACGTCGCCGTGGTGCTGCCGGTGGTGAGGTAGGTGTCGAGCAGCACCACCCCGGCCGGGCCGTGCCCCTGCCGCTCCAGCTCACCGGCGGTGGCGTGGGCGAACAGGCCGCCGGAGGAGTATCCGACGATGACGTACGGCCCCTGCTCGGCGATCGGGCGGACCATCTCGGCGAAGACCCGTACCGCCGCGTCGGCGGAGGCGGGCAGGCTCTCGTCCCGGCCGAAACCGGGCACCGGCAGGGTCCACACGTCCCGGGTGCCACCGAACTCGGCGGTGAACCGGGCGTACTGCTGGTCGCCGCCGAGCGCCATCGGCGACGGGAAGCAGATGATCGCCGGCCCCTGGTCGCCCCGGGCGAGCCGGCGCGGGGCGGGGACCTGCGGCAGGTCGGCCGGCCCGTCGAAGGTGGGCCGGATGTCGGCCACCGCGTACAGCAGGGACAGGCCCTGCTGTACCCGGCCGCTCTTGACGGCGGTGCGGAACAGCGCGCTCATCGTGTCGGCGGCGGCGTCGGGCGTGCCGGCCCGTTCCTCGGCCGGTGGCGCGGCCAGTTCGGTGCGCAGCAGCGCGGCGAGTTCGTCGACGCTGCCGTGGTCGAAGACCACCCCGGTGGCCAGCCGCAGCCCGGTCGCCTCGTTGAGGGCGTTGCGCAGCTCCATCGCGGTGAGCGAGTCGAAGCCCAGCTCGACGAAGCGCAGCGCCGGGTCGAGGTCGTCGGGGCGGCCGTGCCCGAGCACGGTCGCGGCGCGCGAGCGCACCAGGTCGGCCAGCAGCGCCTGCTGGCCGTCGCCGTCCAGCCCGCCGAGGGTACGCCGCAGCGCCGCCGGGTCGGGTCGGTTCGTCCCCGGGGTGCTACGCCGGGCCGGGGTGACCAGGGCGCGCAGGATCGGCGGCACCTCGTCCCCCGCCGGGGTGCGCAGGTCGGCCTTGACCGGGACGAGCACCGCCTCGGTACGGGCCAGCGCCGCGTCGAGCAGCGCCAGTCCCTCCGCGGCGGACACCGGTTGCACCCCGCCCCGCGACATCCGGGCCCGGTCGGTGCCGCCGAGGTCGTCGGCCATCCCGCCGCCGGCCCACGGCCCCCAGGCCAGGGACTGGGCGGGCAGCCCGGCGGCCCGGCGGGCGCTCGCCAGCGCGTCGAGGAACGCGTTCGCCGCCGCGTAGTTGCCCTGCCCCGGCCCGCCGAGCACGCCGGCCGCCGAGGAGAACAACACGAACGCGGTGAGCCCCGCGTCCCGGGTCAGCTCGTGCAGGTGGGTGGCCGCGTCGACCTTGGGGCGCAGCACCGCGTCGAGGCGGTCCCGGGTCAGCGCCGGGATGATCCCGTCGTCGAGCACCCCGGCGGCGTGCACCACCCCGGTCAGCGGGTGCCCGGCGGGCACTGCGGCGAGCAACCTGGCGACCGCGTCCCGGTCGGCCAGGTCGCAGGCGGCCACGGTGACCTCCGCCCCGCGGGCGGTGAGGTCGTCGCGCAGCGCGGCCATCCCGTCGGCGTCGGGGCCGCGCCGGCTGGCCAGCAGCAGGTGCCGCACCCCGTACGCGTCGACCAGGTGTCGGGCGACGAGCCGGCCGAGGGTGCCGCCGGCACCGGTGAGCAGCACGGTGCCACCGTCGGTGAAGGCGCTGCCGGGGGTGCCGTCGGGCCCGGCGGCGGGCACCAGCCGGGCGGCGTGCGCGACGCCCTCGCGGACCACCAGCTGCGGTTCGCCACCGGCCAGCACCGCCGGGAGGAGCTGGGCGGACCCGTCGTGGTCGTCGAGGTCGACCAGGACGATCCGACCCGGGTTCTCCGACTGGGCGGACCGGACCAGACCCCAGGCCGCCGCGGCGGCGGGCTCGGTGACCCGGTCACCCTGCGCGCCGTGGGTGAGCACCAGCAGCCGGGACGACGCCAGCCGTTCGTCGGCGAGCCAGCCCTGGAGCAGGGTGAGCAGTTGACCGGTGGTGTGCCGGGCACCGGCCGCGAGGTCCCGGGAGTCGGGTTGCACGCTGGCGACCAGCACCACGTCCGGTACGGTCCCGCCCGCGTCGAGGGTGACGGTGAGGGCGGTCAGGTCGGGGTGGGTCTCGGCGAGCAGGCCGACGGTGTCGAGCGCGGCGGCCACCTTGAACTCGTCGACGCCGACCAGTGCCCAGCGGCCGTCGGCCGGGGTGGTGGGCAGCGGCACCGGGGTCCAGTCGATCCGGTAGAGGTGTTCCTGCCGGCCGGTGCGGGCGGCGGCGAGCTGACCCGCGTCGATCTCCCGCAGCACCAGCGAGTCGACCCGGGCGACGGGTGCGCCGGTCTCGTCGGTGAGGGTGAGGGCGACCTCGTCGGGGCCGGCCGGGGTGACGGTGAGCCGCAGCGCGGCGGCACCGGTGGCGTGGACGGTGATCCCGCTCCAGGAGAACGGGACGCCGGGCCGCCCCTCGCCCCGGCTCAGCCCGATGGTGTGCAGCGCCGCGTCGAACAGGGCCGGATGCAGGTGGAACCGGTCGGCGTCGAGCACGTCGGCGGGGAGCGCGATCTCGGCGTACACCTCGTCACCGTGCCGCCAGGCGGCCCGCAGGCCCTGGAAGACCGGTCCGTAGACCAGTCCGGCGTCGGCCATCCGCTCGTAGAGCCCGTCGACGTCGACGGGGGTGGCGGCGGCCGGCGGCCAGGCGGTCGCCGGGTCGGCCGGTGGGTCGGCGGGGCCGGGGTGAGCAGGCCGGTGGCGTGCCGGGTCCACGGTGCGTCCCGGTGCCGGGAGTAGACGGTGACCTGTCGGCCGCCGTCGTCGCCGGGCCCGCCGACGGCCACCTGCACCTGCACGCCGTCGTCGTCGGGGACGACCAGCGGGGCCTGGAGGGTGAGTTCGGCAAGCCGGCCACAGCCGACCTGGGCCCCGGCCCGGAGGGCGAGTTCGACCAGCCCGGTGCCGGGCAGCACGATCGTGTCGCCCAACATGTGCTCGGCCAGCCACGGCTGGGTACGCCGGGACAGCAGTCCGGTGGCGATCAGCCCGTCGGTGTCGGGCAGGGTGGTGACGGCCGACAGCAGCGGGTGCTCGGCGTCGAGCAGCCCGGCGGCGGTGACGTCCCGCTCCGCCCCGGTGTCCTGCATCCAGTAGTGCTGGTGTTGGAAGGCGTAGGTGGGCAGGTCGACGGTCCGGCCGCCGGGGTTGACGGCCGCCCAGTCGAGGTCGACACCGCTGATCCACGCCTGCGCCATCCCGGTGGCGTACGCGGTGACCTGGTCCCGGTCACGGCGCTGCAACGCGATGGTCACCGCGTCGTCGACGCTGTCGGCCACCATCGCGGTCAGCACACTGGCCGGCCCGATCTCCACGAACCGGGTCACCCCACGGGCCGCGAGAGCGGCCACCGCGTCAGCGAACCGGACCGTGCCCCGCACCTGACCCTGCCAGTACCCGACCGAACCCAACTCCTCGTCGGTGACAAGATCACCGGTCGCGGTCGACACCAGCGGGATACCCGCCGGGTTGGCGGTGACCCCGTCGAGGACCTGCCCGTACTCGGCCAGCATCGGGTCCATCAAATGCGAATGGAACGCATGCGACACCCGCAACCGACGCGTCTTCACCTCAAGCGACGCCTCCAACGCCGCGACCTGCTCCTCGGTACCCGAGACGACCACCGCACGAGGACCGTTCACCGCCGCCACGTCCACGTCACCCAGATCCAACTCGGCCAGCGGCGCGGCGATCGCCAGCATCGCCCCACCGGCCGGAAGGGCCTGCATCAGACCACCACGGGCCGCCACCACCTGGCAGGCGTCCGCCAGCGACCAGACACCGGCCACGTGCGCGGCAGCCAACTCACCGATCGAGTGACCCGCCACGAAGTCCGGCTTCAACCCCCACGACTCCGCCAGACGGAACAACGCCACCTCAACCGCGAACAACGCCGGCTGCGTCCACCCCGTCTGATCCAGGAGACCGTCCGGGTCGGTGAACATCACCTCCCGCAGATCACCACCCAGCAACGACCCGAACGCCGCACACACCTCATCCAGAGCCTGCGCGAACACCGGGAAAGCCGCCGCCAACTCGCGACCCATCCCCACCCGCTGCGCACCCTGACCGGTGAACAGCACGGCGGTGCGACCGGTGGTGATACGGCCGGACAGGCCGGCCCCGGTGGTCAGGGCCTCCAGGCCGGTGGCGAGGTCGTCGGCGGAGCTGCCGAGGACGACACCCCGGTGGTCCAGGGCGGCCCGAGCGGCGGCCAGGGAGTGTCCGATGTCGACAGGTCGTTCGTCGGTGAGGAAGTCGCGCAGCCGGGCCGCCTGGGCGGTGAGGCCGGCGGTGGAGCGGCTGCCCAGCGGCCAGAGCACCACGGCGGGTGCCGGCGTCGACTCGGGTGCCGCGACGGGCTGCGGGTACTCCTCGACGATGACGTGGGCGTTGGTGCCGCTGATGCCGAACGACGACACCGCCGCCCGACGCGGACGACCATCGGCAGGCCACTCGACCGCCTCAGTCGCCAACCGCACCTCACCCGCCGACCAGTCCACGTGCGGACTCGGCGCATCCACGTGCAACGTCCGCGGCACCACCCCGTACCGCATCGCCAACACCATCTTCATCACACCCGCCACACCAGCAGCAGCCTGCGTATGACCCAGATTCGACTTCACCGAACCCAACCACAACGGCCGCTCCCGATCCCGACCGTACGTCGCCAGAATCGCCTGCGCCTCAATCGGATCACCCAACGTCGTACCCGTACCGTGCGCCTCCACCACATCCACCTCAGCCGCCGACACCCGGGCATTCGCCAGAGCCTGCCGGATCACCCGCTGCTGCGCCGGCCCGTTGGGGGCGGTCAGCCCGTTCGACGCGCCGTCCTGGTTGACCGCCGAACCCCGCACGAGACCGAGGATCGTGTGTCCGTGCCGACGGGCGTCGGAGAGTCGTTCGAGCACCAACACACCGACACCCTCGGACCAACCCGTCCCGTCGGCCGCCGCCGCGAACGGCTTACACCGACCATCAGGCGCCAACCCCCGCTGCCGCGAAAACTCCACAAACGTCTCCGGCGTCGCCATCACCGTCACCCCACCAGCCAACGCCAGATCACACTCACCCGACCGCAACGCCTGACCCGCCAGATGCATCGCCACCAACGACGACGAACACGCGGTGTCCACGGTGACGGCGGGGCCTTCGAGGCCGAGGGTGTAGGCGATCCGCCCGGAGACGACGCTGCCGGCGCTGTGCCCGGTCACATAGTCGTGGTACATCAGGCCGGCGAAGACGCCGGTGGCGGAGCCGCGTACCGAGGAGGGGTCGATGCCGGCCCGCTCGAACGCCTCCCAGGAGACCTCCAGCAGTTGCCGCTGCTGCGGGTCCATCAGCACGGCCTCGCGGGGTGAGATGCCGAAGAAGGCCGGGTCGAAGCCGGCCGCGCCGGGCAGGAACCCACCCTGGTCGGCGTAGCTGGTGTCGGGGCGGACGCCGGTCGGGTCGTAGAGCCGGGCCAGGTCCCAACCCCGGTCGGTCGGGAAGCCGTCGATGGCGTCGACGCCGTCCGCGACTAGCCGCCACAGGTCCTCCGGGGAGGACACCCCGCCGGGGTAGCGGCAGGCCATCCCGACGATCGCCACCGGGTCGTCACCGATCGTGGTGGTGGCGGTCTGCCGGGCCTGCGGTACGTCGAGTGCGCCGCTCAGCTCACCGTGCAGGAACTCGGCGAGGGCGACGGGCGTCGGGTAGTCGAAGATCAGGGTGGCCGGGAGCCGCAGGCCCGCCGCAGTGGAGAGCGCGTTGCGCAGCTCGACGGCGGTGAGCGAGTCGAAGCCGAGGCTCTGGAAGGTGCGGTCCGCCTCGACCGCGTCCGGCCCGGCGAGACCGAGCACGGCGGCGACGTGGGTGTGCACCAGGTGCCGGACGGCACCGGCGCGCTCCTGCTCCGGCAGGCCGGTCAACCAGTCGCTGCCCGACCGGTCGACGGTGCTGGCGGCGGTGGCCGTGCGCCGGGTCGGCCCGGTCAGGGCGCGCAGCACCGGGGGCAACCGGTCGCCGAGGGTACGCAGCGTCGGCACGTCGAGCCGGGCCGGGACGAGGGTGGCCGACCCGCCGGCTACCGCGGCGTCGAGCAGGGCCAACCCGTCGGCGGTGGACAACGGCAGCACCCCACCCCGGGACATCCGCTCCCGGTCGGTGTCGGCGAGTCCTTCGGTCATCGTGGAGCCTTCGCCCCACAGTCCCCAGGCCAACGACACCCCTGGCAGCCCGGCGGCCCGCCGGGTGACCGCGAGCGCGTCGAGGTGGGCGTTCGCCGCCGCGTAGTTGCCCTGCCCCGGCGCACCCAGCACCCCGGACAGCGAGGAGAACAGCACGAACGCCGACAGGTCCCGACCCCGGGTCAGCTCGTCGAGCAGCGTCGCGGCGTCCACCTTGGGCCGCAGCACCGCCGAGACCCGGTCCGGGGTCAACGACGACACCACGCCGTCGTCGAGCACCCCGGCGGTGTGCACCACCGCCGACAGGTCCGGCACGTCGGCCAGGGCGGCGGTCAGCTGGTCACGGTCGGCCACGTCGCAGGCGACCAGGTCGACCCGGGCACCGGAACCAGTCAGTTCGGCGACGAGGTCGTCGGCGCCGGCCGCCGCCGTACCGCTGCGCGACAGCAGCAACAACCGGGACACCCCGTGTGCCGTGACCAGGTGCCGGGCCACCGCCGCGCCGAGCGCACCTGTCGCACCGGTGACCAGCACCGTGCCGGTGCCGTAGAGCGGGGCGTCCGACGGCGTCACCGGCAAGGGACGCCTGACGATCCGGGGCACCCGGACGATGCCGTCGCGGATCGACACCTGCGGGTCGCCGGCAGCCAGGGCCGCCGGGAGGATGTCGTCGAGCCGGTCGGTGTCCGCGTCGACGAGGAGGATGCGGTCGGGGTTCTCCGCCTGCGCGGAGCGCAGCAACCCCCAGACCGCCGCGCCCGCCAGGTCGGTCACGTCGTCACCGACGGCGTGCCGGGTAAGGACGACGAGCGGGGCGCGGTCCTCCCCGGCCAGCCAGCGCTGGGCGATCCCCAGCACCCGGTGCACCTCGGCGTGTACGTCGTCGGTGCCTCCGGCGCGCAGCACCACCAGCTCGGCCGCGCCGTCGGCGGTCGCCGTGCCACCACCCGGTAGGGCGGTCGGGGTGTGCCTGTCACCGGTTCCCCCGGCGGCGGTCGCGGAGGTGGCGTCGCCGGCACGGGCGGTGTCGGGGTGCCACGCCCAGGCGGGGGCGGTGTCCGTCGGGGTGACGGCGACGGGCTGCCAGTCGAGGCCGAACAGCGCGTCGGCGACGCCGGTCCCGGCGGTGACCTGCACCGGGCGGAGCACCAGCGACCGTACGGTGGCCACGGGTGCGCCGACCGCGTCGGCGACCGCGATCCGTACCCCGGTGCCGGCGGGGGTGAGCCGGACCCGGAGGCTGGTCGCGCCGGTGGCGTGCAGTGCCACTCCCGACCAGGCGAACGGCAGTCCCCGGGGGGTGTCGCCGTCGGCGCGGGTGAGGACGTGCAGGCCGGCGTCGAAGAGGGCCGGGTGCAGGCCGTAGCCGTCGGTCTGCGTACCGTCGGGGAGGTCGACCTCGGCGAAGAGTTCGTCGCCGGCCCGCCAGGCGCGGCGCAGACCCTGGAAGACCGGGCCGTAGTCGAGCCCGCCACTGGCGAGGTCGTCGTAGAGGCCGGCCAGCGGCAGCGGTTCGGCATCGGCGGGGGCCACGCGGTGAGCGCGACGCCGGGGGTGTCCCCGGTGGTGAGGACGCCGGTGGCGTGCCGGGTCCAGGGGGCGTCGTCGCGGTCCCGGGAGTGCACCAGGACGGCGCGGCGGCCGGTCGGGTCGGGCGTCTCCACGGCTACCTGTACCTCGACGCTGCCGGCGGCGGGGACGACGAGCGGCGCGTGCAGGGTCAACTCGTCGAGCAGGCCGACGCCGACCTGGTCACCGGCGTGGATGGCGAGTTCGACCAGGCCGGTGCCGGGGAACACGACGGTGCCGCCGACGGCGTGGTCGGCCAGCCACGGGTGGGTGTGCAGCGACCAGCGGCCGGTGAAGACGACACCGTCGGTGTTGGCCAGCGGCACGGCGGCGTCGAGCAGCGGGTGGGTGGCGGCGAGCAGGCCGGCACCGACCAGGGCCGGGTCGTAGAGCCAGTAGTGCTGGCGTTGGAAGGCGTAGGTGGGCAGGTCGACCTGCCGGGCGGTGGGGTGGATGGCCGCCCAGTCGAGGTCGACGCCGGTGGTCCACGCCTGCGCCATCCCGGCCGCGTACGCCTCGACCTGCTCACGCTTGCGGCGCTGGAGCGGGATCGCGGTGGCGTCCTCGACGCAGTCGGCGACCATCGCGGTCAGCACACTGTCCGGCCCGATCTCCACGAACCGCGTCACCCCACGGGCCGCCAGAGCGGCCACCGCGTCAGCGAACCGCACGGTCCCCCGCACCTGACCCTGCCAGTACCCGACCGAACCCAACTCCTCGTCGGTGACAAGATCACCGGTCGCGGTCGACACCAACGGAACGGTCGCCGGACTGGCGGTGACCCCGTCGAGGACCTGCCCGTAGTCGGCGAGCATCGGGTCCATCAGGTGCGAGTGGAACGCATGCGAGACCCGAAGCCGACGCGTCTTCACCTCAAGGGAGGCTTCCAACGCGGCGACCTGCTCCTCCGTGCCGGACACGACCACCGCACGAGGACCGTTCACCGCCGCCACGTCCACGTCACCCAGATCCAACTCCGCCAACGGGGCGGCGATCGCCAACATCGCCCCACCCGCCGGAAGGGCCTGCATCAGACCACCACGCGCCGCCACCACCCGACACGCATCCGCCAGCGACCACACCCCCGCGACATGCGCGGCGGCAAGTTCACCGATCGAATGACCCGCCACGAAGTCCGGCTTGAGACCCCACGACTCCGCCAGACGGAACAACGCCACCTCAACCGCGAACAACGCCGGCTGCGTCCAGCCGGTCTGGTCCAGGAGACCGTCCGGGTCGGTGAACATCACCTCCCGCAGATCACCACCCAGCAACGACCCGAACGCCGCACACACCTCATCCAGAGCCTGCGCGAACACCGGGAAAGCCGCCGCCAGGTCACGACCCATCCCCACCCGCTGCGCACCCTGACCGGTGAACAGCACGGCGGTGCGTCCGGTGGTGAGGTGGCCGTGCACGCCCTGGCCTGCGGCGAGCGCGCGGAGACCGGCGACACCGTCCGCGACGGCCACGCCCCGGTGTTCCAGCGCCGCCCGGCCGGTGCCGAGGGTCAACGCGACGTCGGCGGGGTGCAGGTCGGCGGTGGTGAGGAAGTCGGCGAGGCGGGCCGCCTGGGCGGCGAGGCCGGTGGCGGAACGGCCGGAGACCGGCCAGAGCGACACCGGAGCGTCCGCCAGGGCGGTCACCGTCGTGGCGGACGGTACGGCCGCCGGCGCGGCGGCGGGGGCCTGCTCCAGGATCAGGTGGGCGTTGGTGCCGCTGATGCCGAACGACGACACCGCCGCCCGACGCGGACGACCATCGGCAGGCCACTCGACCGCCTCAGTCGCCAACCGCACCTCACCCGCCGACCAGTCCACGTGCGGACTCGGCGCATCCACGTGCAACGTCCGCGGCACCACCCCGTACCGCATCGCCAACACCATCTTCATCACACCCGCCACACCAGCAGCAGCCTGCGTATGACCCAGATTCGACTTCACCGAACCCAACCACAACGGCCGCTCCCGATCCCGACCGTACGTCGCCAGAATCGCCTGCGCCTCAATCGGATCACCAAGGGTGGTGCCCGTACCGTGCGCCTCCACCACATCCACCTCAGCCGCCGACACCCGGGCATTCGCCAGAGCCTGCCGGATCACCCGCTGCTGAGAAGGACCATTCGGCGCGGTCAACCCGTTCGACGCACCATCCTGATTCACCGCCGAACCCCGCACGAGACCCAACACCATGTGCCCGTTACGCACCGCATCCGAGAGACGTTCCAACACCAACACACCGACACCCTCGGACCAACCCGTCCCGTCGGCCGCCGCCGCGAACGGCTTACACCGACCATCAGGCGCCAACCCCCGCTGCCGCGAAAACTCCACAAACGTCTCCGGCGTCGCCATCACCGTCACCCCACCAGCCAACGCCAGATCACACTCACCCGACCGCAACGCCTGACCCGCCAGATGCATCGCCACCAACGACGACGAACACGCCGTGTCGACCGACACCGCCGGCCCCTCCAAGCCGAACGTGTACGCCACCCGGCCGGTGACGATGCTGCCGGAGCTGTGCCCGGAGACGTAGTCGTGGTACATCACCCCGGCGAACACACCGGTGGACGAGCCGCGCAGGGTTCCCGGGTCGATGCCGGCCCGCTCGAACGCCTCCCAGGACGTCTCCAGCAGCAACCGTTGCTGCGGGTCCATGATCACCGCTTCGCGGGGGGAGATGCCGAAGAAGACCGGGTCGAACTGGGCGGCATCGGTGAGGAATCCACCCTTGTCCACGTAGGTGGTGTCGGGGCGGGTGCTCGTCGGGTCGTAGAGCCGGGCCAGGTCCCAACCCCGATCGGTCGGGAAGCCGTCGACGGCGTCGGTGCCCTCGGCGACGAGCCGCCACAGGTCCTCCGGCGAGGTGATACCGCCGGGGTAGCGGCAGGCCATCCCGACGATCGCCACCGGCTCGTCGGCGACGGTCGTGGCGGTCTGCCGCACGGCGTCGGTGTCGTCCGGGCCGGCGATCTCGCTGAGCAGGTGCCGGGCCAGGTCACGCGGGGACGGGTAGTCGAAGATCAGGGTGGCGGGCAGCCGCAGGCCGGTGCTGACGGCGAGCCCGTTGCGCAGTTCCACGGCGGTGAGCGAGTCGAAGCCCAGCTCCTGGAACGCGCGGCCGGCGTCGATCCGCTCGGCGGAGGCGTGCCCGAGCACCGTGGCCACCTGGCTGAGGACCAGGGCGGTCGCGGCGCGCTCACGCTCCTCGGTGGAGAGCACGGCGAGGTCCGCCGCCCACCCGGTCGCGGCGCTCCCCGTGGCGGCGCGGGCGGCCGTGCGCCGGGCCGGGCGGACCATACCGTGGAACGGCAACGGCAGGTCGTCGCCGAGGGCACGCAGGGCGGCCAGGTCGAGCCGGGCCGGCACCGCAGTCGGGTACGGGTTGGCGACGCCCGCGTCGAGCAGGGCCAACCCGTCGGCGGTGGTCAACGGCAGCACCCCACCCCGGGACATCCGCTCCCGGTCGGCGTCGGCGAGCCGGTCGGTCATCGCCGAACCCTCACCCCACAACCCCCACGCCAACGACACCGCCGGCAACCCGGCCATCCGACGGGACACCGCCAATGCGTCCAGGAACGCGTTCGCCGCCGCGTAGTTGCCCTGCCCCGGCGCACCCAGCACCCCGGACAGCGAGGAGAACAGCACGAACGCCGACAGGTCCCGACCCCGGGTCAGCTCGTCGAGCAGCCATGCCGCGTCCACCTTGGGGCGCAGCACCGCGGAGAGTCGGGCGGCGGACAGCGACGACACCACGCCGTCGTCCAGCACCCCGGCGGTGTGCACCACCGCCGACAGGTCGGGGTGGCCGTCGACCAGGGCGGTGACCTGGGCCCGGTCGGCCACGTCGGCGGCGACCAGCTCGACCTGCGCACCGGCCCCGGTCAGCTCCGCGACCAGGTCGTCGGCGCCCTGCGCGGCGGGGCCCCGGCGGGACACCAGCAGCAGCCGGGTCACCCCGTGCGTCGTCACCAGGTGCCGGGCCACCGCCGCGCCGAGCGCACCTGTCGCACCGGTGACCAGCACCGTGCCGGTGCCGTAGAGCGGGGCGTCCGGGATGGACGGTTCGATGATCTGCCGGGTGAGCCGGGGCACCGAGACGACACCGTCGCGGACCCGTACCTGCGGCTCACCGGTCGCCACCGCCACGGTGAGGGAGCCGGACACGTCCGCATCCGGGTCGGTGTCGACCAGCAGCAGCCGGTCGGGGTTCTCGGCCTGCGCGGAGCGGAGCAACCCCCACACGGCCGCCCCGGTCGGGTCGGTCCCGTCGTCGCCGACGGCGCGGCGGGTGAGCACCGCCAGCCGGTGGGTGTCGGGGCCGGCCAGCCACTCCTGCACCAGGCCGAGCACGCGGTTCACCTCGTCGTGCACCGCCTCCGGGCCGGTGACGTCCCCGGCACCGCCGGCGGTCAGCACGAGCAGCTCGGGGGTGGACGTCGCCGGCCCCTGGGCGCCGGCGTCGGCGGCAGGGGCTACCCGGCCCGCCGGGGCCGCCGGGTCGGCGGGGACCGGTGCGGTGCCGGTGGCCGGGACAGCCGGGTGGTAGGCCCAGTGCGGGGTGGGCGTGGCCGTGGGGGTGCCGATCTCCTGCCAGGTCAGGTCGAACAGCGCGTCGGCGACCCCGCCGGGGCGGGTGACCTGGACGGGCCGCAGCACCAGCGAGTCGACGGTGGCGACGGGGGCACCGACGGCGTCGGCGACCGCCACCCGTACCCCGGAGCCGACCGGGGTGAGCCGGACCCGGACGCCGGCCGCGCCGGTGGCGTGCAGGGTGAGACCGGACCAGGCGAACGGCAACCCCCGGAAGGTGTCACCGTCGGCGAAGCCGAGGGCGTGCAGGCCGGCGTCGAGCACGGCGGGGTGCAGGCCGAACCCGTCGGCGTCCACCCCCTCCGGCAGGGCGACCTCGGCAAAGAACTCGTCGCCGCGCCGCCAGACCCGGCGCAGGCCCCGGAACACCGGGCCGTAGACCAGGCCGCCGGTCGCCAGGTGGTGGTAGAGGTCGTCGGTGGGCACCGCTTCCGCACCGGCGGGCGGCCACTCGGTGAGGGCGGTCCCGGTGGTACGCCGACCGGCGGCGAGCACCCCGCTGGCGTGCCGGGTCCACGGGGCGTCGGTGTCGGCGCTGCGGGCGTACACCTGGAGGGTGCGGGTGTGGCCGGTGTCGGCGGGGCCGACGACGACCTGGAGCTGCACGCCGCCGCGTTCGGGCAGCACCAGCGGGGCTTCGATGGTGAGTTCGTCGACGGTTTCGGCGCCGACCTGCGCGCCGGCGTGCAGGGCGAGGTCGACGTAGCCGGTGCCGGGGAAGACCACCGCGCCGGCCACGGCGTGGTCGGCGAGCCACGGGTGCCGGTCTAGGGAGAGCCGGCCGGTGAGGACGGCCCCGTCGGCGTTGGCGAGGGTGACGGCCGCGCCGAGCAGCGGGTGGTCGGCGGAGTCCAGACCCATCGCGGTGGCGTCACCGGGGTCGGCCGGGGCATCCAGCCAGAAGCGTTGGTGTTGGAAGGCGTAGGTGGGCAGGTCGACGGTCCGGCCGCCCGGGTTGACGGCCGCCCAGTCGAGGTCGACGCCGCTGATCCACGCCTGCGCCATCCCGGCGGCGTACGCCTCGACCTGCTCACGCTTGCGGCGCTGGAGCGGGATCGCGGTGGCGTCCTCGACGCAGTCGGCGACCATCGCGGTCAGCACACTGTCCGGCCCGATCTCCACGAACCGCGTCACCCCACGGGCCGCCAGAGCGGCCACCGCGTCAGCGAACCGCACGGTCCCCCGCACCTGACCCTGCCAGTACCCGACCGAACCCAACTCCTCGTCGGTGACGAGATCACCGGTCGCGGTCGACACCAACGGGATCGCCGCCGGATTGGCGGTCACTCCACGGAGGACCTGCCCGTAGTCGGCCAGCATCGGGTCCATCAGATGCGAATGGAACGCATGCGACACCCGCAACCGACGCGTCTTCACCTCAAGACGAGCCTCCAACGCCGCGACCTGCTCCTCCGTCCCCGACACGACCACCGCCCGGGGGCCGTTCACCGCCGCGACGTCGATGTCACCCAGATCCAACTCCGCCAGCGGCGCGGCGATCGCCAACATCGCCCCACCCGACGGCAGAGCCTGCATCAGACCACCACGCGCCGCCACCACCCGACACGCATCCGCCAGCGACCACACCCCCGCGACATACGCGGCAGCCAACTCACCGATCGAATGACCCACCACGAAATCAGGCTTCAACCCCCACGACTCCGCCAGACGGAACAACGCCACCTCAACCGCGAACAACGCCGGCTGCGTCCACCCCGTCTGATCCAACACACCACCCGGATCGGTGAACATCACCTCCCGCAGATCACCACCCAGCAACGACCCGAACGCCACACACACCTCATCCAGAGCCCGCGCGAACACCGGGAAAGCCGCCGCCAACTCACGACCCATCCCCACCCGCTGCGCACCCTGACCGGTGAACAACACCGCCGTACGACCGGCGACGGTCCGACCGGACAGGCCACCGCCGGCGGCCAGGGTCTCCAGGCCGGCCACGTCGTCACCGAGCACCACACCCCGGTACGCGGCGGCGGCCCGGGTGGTGCCCAGCGCGTACCCGACGTCCACCGGCCGCTCGTCGGTGAGGAACTCCCGCAGCCGGTCGGCCTGCCCGGCGAGCGCCGCCGCCGACCGCCCGGACAGCGGCCAGAGCACCACCGGCGGCTCGGCGGTCTCGTCCGACGCGACGGTCTCCGCCGGGGGTGCCTGCTCCAGGATCACGTGCCCGTTGGTGCCGCTCACCCCGAACGACGACACCCCGCCCCGGCGCGGCTGGCCGTGGTCGGGCCACTGCCGAGCCTCGGTCAGCAGCTGCACGGTGCCGGCGGACCAGTCGACGTGGGTGGACGGCTCCCCCACGTGCAGGCTCTTGGGCAGGACGCCGTTGTGCAGCGCCATCACCATCTTGATCACACCGCTGACGGCGGCGGCGGCCTGGGCGTGGCCGATGTTCGACTTGACCGAGCCGAGCCAGAGCGGCCGGTCGGCCGGCCGGTCGCGCCCGTACGTGGCGATCAGCGCCTCCGCCTCGATCGGGTCACCGAGGGTGGTGCCGGTGCCGTGCGCCTCGATCAGGTCGACGTCGCTGGAGGTGAGGCCGGCGTTGGCGAGCGCCTGGAGGATGACCCGCTGCTGCGCCACCCCGTTGGGGGCGGTCAGACCGTTGGACGCGCCGTCCTGGTTGATCGCGGAACCCCGGATGACCGCGAGCACCCGGTGGCCGTTGCGTTGGGCGTCGGAGAGTCGTTCCAGCAGCAGCATGCCGACGCCCTCACCCCAGCCGGTGCCGTCGGCGTCGTCGGAGAACGGCTTGCAGCGGCCGTCGGAGGCGAGCCCCCGCTGCCGGCTGAACGCGACGAACGCGCCGGGCGTCGACATGACGGTGACGCCACCGGCCAGGGCCAGCCCGCACTCCCGTTGCCGCAGCGCGTGCGCGGCGAGGTGCAGCGCGACAAGCGACGACGAGCAGGCGGTGTTGACGGTGACGGCCGGCCCCTCCAACCCCAGGCTGTACGCGACCCGACCGGAGATGACCGCCCCGGAGCTGCCGGTGCTCATGTACGCCTCGACCGGTTCGGGCAGCACGGTGAGCCGGTCCCAGTAGTCCTGGCCACCGCAGCCGACGAAGACACCGACCGGACCGCCGCGCAACGTGTCGGGGTTGATACCGGCCCGTTCGCACGCCTCCCAGCTCGCCTCCAGCACCAGCCGCTGCTGCGGGTCCATCGCCAGCGCCTCGCGGGGCGAGATGCCGAAGAACTCGGCGTCGAACTCGTCGGCGTCGTGGACGAACCCACCCTGCTGGACGTAGCTGCTGCCGGCGGTGTCCGGGTCGGCGTCGTAGAGGGCGGCGGTGTCCCAGCCCCGGTCGGTGGGGAACTCGCCGATGGCGTCGACGCCGTCGGCGACCAGCCGCCACAGGTCCTCGGGCGAGTTGACCCCACCCGGGTAGCGGCAGGCCATGCCGACGATCGCGATCGGGTCCTGCTCCTGTGACTCGACCTCGCGCAGCCGCTCCCGGGTGCGGTGCAGATCGGCGGTGACCCGCTTCAGGTACTCGAGGAGCTTCTCTTCGTTCGCCATCCGAACCTCACCAAACTCGTTGCCAGCGGGACACGTTGCTCCGGGAGCGCGGTGGCGGCTCAGGTCATGCCGAGTTCCTTGTCGATCAGGTCGAACACGTCGTCGGCGGAGGCCGTTTCGAGCCGGTCGACGAGGGTGGCGCCGGTGGTGGTGCTGAGGGTTTCGTTGAGCTTCGCCAGCAGCGACTGGAGCCGGGCGGTGACCCGGTTGCGTTCGATCTCCTCCGGCGTCAGGCCGGCCACGGTGACCTCCAGCCGGTCCAGCTCGGCGAGCAGGCCGCCGGCCGTGTCACCGGTGTAGCCGAGTTCGGCCCGGAGCTGGTCGGCCAGGGCGGTCGGGTTGGGGTGGTCGAACACCAGGGTGGCGGAGAGCCGTACGCCGGTGGCGGCGCTGAGCCGGTTGCGCAGCTCGACGGCGGTCACCGAGTCCATGCCGAGTTCCTTGAACGCGCGCTGCGGCTCGACCAGGTCGGCGTCGCCGTAGCCGAGGACGGCCGCCACGTTGGTGCGGACGGTCTCCAGCAGCAGGGCGCGCTGCTCGGCCTCGGGCAGGGTGCCGAGCCGGTCGGCGAGCGCCGAAGACGCCCCCGTTTCGGTGGTCTCGGCGGCCTCGGGGGCGGCGTCGGGGAGTTCGGCCAGCAGCGGCCGGGGCCGGGCCAGCGTATAGATGGGGCCGAACCGGGCCCAGTCGACGTCGGCGACGACGAGGTGGCTCTCGTCGTGGTCGAGGGCCTGCCCGAGCGCGTCGACGGCGAGCCGGGGGTCCATCACGCCGACGCCGAGCCGGTCGAGGTGTGCCCCGACCTCGCCGCCGGCCATGCCACCGCCGCCGCCCCAGCTGCCCCAGGCGACCGAGGTGGCGACCGCACCCCGGGTCCGCCGCCGGTGCGCCAGCGCGTCGAGGTACGCGTTGGCCGTGGCGTACCCGGCCTGGCCGGCGCTGCCCCACACCGCGGCACCGGAGGAGAACAGCACGAACGCGTCCAGCGGCCGGTCGGCCAGCAACGCGTCGAGGTGCACCGCGCCGAGCACCTTCGCCCGGCACACGTCGGCGAAGTCGTCGAGGCCGGTCTGCCCCAACGGCACCTCGGGGTGCAGCACCCCGGCGGCGTGGAACACGGCGGTCAGCTCGTCACCGAGGTCGGCCAGGAGCGCGGCGACCGCGTCCCGGTCGGCCACGTCGAGGGCGACGACCTCGACTCCCGGGTGCCGGGCCGTCAGGTCGGCCGCGCCGGGGGCGTCCGGGCCGCGTCGGCTGGCCAGCACCACCCGCTGCGCGCCGTTGCCGACCAGCCATTCGGTGACGTGCCCGCCGACCCCGCCGGTGCCGCCGGTGACCAGGACGGTGCCGGTGGGCGTGTAGCGCCGTTCGGGCGCCCGGGTCGCCGGGTGGCGGATCATCCGGCGGGCCAGCGTGCCGGCCGCCCGCAGCGCCACCTGGTCCTCGCCGCCGCCGGTCAGCACGTCGGCGAGCCGGTCGACGGTCTGCGGCGTCCACTCGGCGGGCAGGTCGACCAGGCCGCCCCACCAGCCGGGGTAGTCGAGGGAGAGCACCGTGCCCAGGCCCCACAGGGCGCCCTGGGCCGGGTCGGCGACCGGCTCGAACCGGTCCACCCCGACCCCACCGGCGGTGACGCACCAGAGCCGACCGCTGAAGTCGGACGCGGCCAGCGCGTGCACCAGCGACACGGTGGCGGTGATCCCGGCGGACAGGCCGACGCCCAGCGGGTCGGGGCCGTCGTCCAGGGCGAGCAGGGAGAGCACCCCGGCGGGGGCCTCCCGGCCGGCGTGGTCGGTGCCGGTGACGGTGACCACCTCGGCGCCCCGGGCGGTCAGGCCGTCGGCGAGCGTACGCAGCCGCTCGTCGTCGGCCAGCGTCGCCGGGGCGACCACCCACCACACGCCGGTGAGCTGCCCGCCGGTGGGCACCTCGGTCGGCCGCCACACCACCCGGTACCGCCAGCCGTCCACGGTGGCGACGTCGCGCTGCCGGGACCGCCACGACGTCAGGCCGGGCAGCACCTCCCCGACGAGTGCGGTGTCGACGCCGAGGCCGTCGGCGAGCAGGTCGACGTCGGCGCGTTCCACCGCGTCCCAGAATCCGGCGTCGGTGCCGCCTGCGGCCGGGGCGGTGACGGTCGGCGCGATCCAGTAACGCTCGTGCTGGAAGGCGTAGGTGGGCAGGTCCGCCCGGCGGGTGCCGGGCAGGGCGACGGCCCAGTCCACGTCGACGCCCCGCACGTGCAGCTCGGCCAGGGAGGTGAGCAGCCGGTCCAGGCCGCCGTCGTCGCGGCGCAGGGTGCCGGTGACCACCGTCGGGCGGTCCGCCGACTCCAGCGTCTCCTGCATCCCCATGCCGAGCACCGGGTGCGGGCTGACCTCCACGAACCCGGTCCAGCCCTGCCCGGCGAGAGAGCGGATCGCCGGGTCGAACCGAACCGTGTTGCGGAGGTTGTCATACCAGTAGCGGGCGTCGAGGGTGGCGGTGTCCACCCAGTCGCCGGTGACGGTGGAGAGCATCCGGATCGTCCCGGTCTTCGGGTTGATCGGGGCCAGGTCCTCCAGCAGCCGGTGTTCCAGCAGCTCCACCTGCGCGGAGTGCGAGGCGTAGTCGACGGCGACCTGCTTGGCCCGGATCCCCTCCCCGGTGAGCTCGGCGATGAGTTCCCGCAGCGCCTCCGGGGTGCCGGAGACCACCACCGAACCCGCGCCGTTGACCACGGCGAGGGAGATGTCGCCCGCCCACCGGGCGATCCGCTCCTGCGCCCGGTCGGCGGGCAGCCCGACCGAGACCATGCCGCCCCGGCCGGCCAGCTTCTCGCCGATGGCCCGGCTGCGCAGGGTCACCACCCGCGCCCCGTCGGCCAGGGAGAGTCCGCCGGCCACGCAGGCGGCGGCGATCTCACCCTGCGAGTGGCCGACCACCGCGTCGGGTTCGACGCCGTAGCTGCGCCAGGTGGCGGCGAGGGAGACCATCATCGCCCACAGGGCGGGCTGGACCACGTCCACCCACTCCAGGGAGGGTGCGCCGGGCACCCCCCGGACCACGTCCAGCAGGTCCCAGTCGACGTACGCGCGCAGCTCGGCGGCGCAGCGGCCCATCTGCTCGGCGAAGACCGGCGAGGAGTCCAGCAGCGCGGCGGCCATGCCGACCCACTGGGCGCCCTGGCCGGGGAAGACGAACACGACCCGACCTGCGGCGTCGGCGGTGCCGGTGACCGCGGTCGCGGCGGGCAGCCCGTCGACGACCGCGCCGAGCGCGGTCCGCAGCTGCGGCAGGTCACCGCCGAGCACCACGGCCCGGTGGTCGAGCCGGGCCCGACCGGCCAGCGTCCGCCCCACGGCAGCCGGGTCGGCCGGTACGGCGTCCAGGTGCGACAGCAACCGCTGCGCCTGGGCCCGCAGCGCCCGGTCGGTGTGCCCGGACAGCACCCACGGCAGCACCGCCGGGGTGGCGGGCTGCTCGTCCTCCTCGGCCGGGGCCACCTCTTCGAGCACGACGTGGGCGTTGGTGCCGCTGATGCCGAACGAGGAGACCGCGCAGCGGCGGGCGTGGCCGGTCTGCGGCCACTCCACCGGCTCGGTGAGCAGCTTGACGGTCCCGGGCGACCAGTCGATCTCACCGCTGGGCTCGTCGACGTGCAGGGTGCGGGGCAGCACCCCGTGCCGCATCGCCTGCACCATTTTGATCACCCCGCCGACACCGGCGGCGGCCTGCGAGTGGCCGATGTTGGACTTCAGCGAGCCGAGCCACAGTGGCCGGTCGGCGGGCCGGTCCCGGCCGTACGTGGCGAACAGCGCCTGCGCCTCGATCGGGTCGCCGAGCCGGGTGCCGGTGCCGTGCGCCTCGACCGCGTCGATCTCCTGACCGGCGAGCCGGGCGTTGGCCAGCGCGGCGCGGATGACCCGACGCTGGGAGGGACCGTTGGGGGCGGTGAGGCCGTTGGACGCGCCGTCCTGGTTGATCGCGGAGCCCCGGATGACGGCGAGCACCGGGTGTCCGTTGCGGCGGGCGTCGGAGAGCCGTTCCAGCACCAGCGACCCGGCGCCCTCGGCCCAGCCGGTGCCGTCGGCGGCGGCGGCGAACGACTTGCACCGGCCGTCGAAGGACAGCGCCCGCTGCCGGGAGAACTCGACGAACGCGTCGGGGGTGCCGATCACGGTGACCCCACCGGCGACGGCGAGCGACGACTCCCCGGAGCGCAGCGACTGGCAGGCCCAGTGCAGGGCGACCAGCGACGACGAGCAGCCGGTGTCGACGGTGACCGCCGGCCCCTCCAGCCCGAGGGTGTACGACAGCCGACCGGAGACGATGCTGCCGGCGCCCCAGCTGTTCGGGTAGTCGTGGTAGACGACGCCGGTGAACACGGCGGTGGGGCTGCCCTTGAGCGACAGCGGGTCGATGCCGGCCCGTTCCAACGCCTCCCAGGACGTCTCCAGGAACAGCCGCTGCTGCGGGTCCATCTCGGCGGCCTCGCGGGGCGAGATGCCGAAGAAGGTCGGGTCGAAGTCGGCGGCCCCATAGAGGAATCCGCCGTCGCGGGTGTAGCTGGTGCCGGGGTGGTCCGGGTCAGGGTCGTAGAGCCGGTCGAGGTCCCAGCCCCGGTCGGTGGGCATGCCGGAGATCGCGTCGGTGCCGGCCGCGACGAGGTCCCACAGGGCCTCGGGCGAGTCGACGCCGCCGGGGTAGCGGCAGCCCATGCCGACGATGGCGATCGGTTCGGCGGCGCGCTCCTCGATGTCGCGGAGCCGCTCACTGGTCTCGTGCAGGTCGGCCGTGACCCGCCGCAGGTAGTCACGAAGCTTCTGTTCGTTGGACATCAGGAACCCATTCCCGGACGGCGCCGACGGAGCGGACGGATCATGAGGTGCCGAACTTGCTGTCGATGAAGTCGAAGAGGTCGTCGTCGGAGGCGGTGTCGAGATCCTCGGTGACGCTGGCGACCTCGGCCGGGCGTTGACCGGCGGTCCACGCGGCGAGCATGGTGCGCAGCCGCTCCCCCACCCCGGCCCGGGTGCTCTCGTCGAGCGCGGCGACCGCGTCGGCGTCCAGAGTGGACAGCGCCGCCTGGAGCCGGTCGAGGTCGTCGAGCAGGGTGACGCCCCCGGCGTCGGCGGGCACCAGCTCGGTGAGCAGTTGCTGGGCCAGCTCGGTCGGGGTCGGGTAGTCGAAGACCAGGGTGGCGGGCAGCCGCAGCGCCGTCTCGGTGGTGAGCCGGTTGCGCAGCTCCACGGCGGTCAGCGAGTCGAACCCGGCCTCCTTGAACGCCCGCTCCGGGTCGACGTCCGCGCCGGAGACGTACCCGAGGACGGCGGCGACCTGGTCGCGGACCAGCGCCAGGACGGTGTCCAGGCGGTCCGGTGACGGCATCGCGGCGAGCCGGCCGGCGAGGTCGGCGGTCGCGGCGACCGGGGCGGCCGGTTCGGCCTCGGGTTGGGCGTCGGGCAGCGCGGCCAGCAGCGGCCGGGGCCGGGCCAGGGTGTAGACCGGGGTGAACCGGGTCCAGTCGATGTCGGCGACGACGAGGTGGCTCTCGTCGTGGTCGAGGGCCTCCCGCAGCGCCCGGACGGCGAGCCGGGGTTCCATCGGCGGGGTGCCCTGCCGGCGCAGGTGCGCGGTGGCCTCCCCGTCGGCCATCCCGCCGCCGGCCCAGCTGCCCCAGGCGACCGAGGTGGCGACCGCACCCCGGGTCCGCCGCCGGTGCGCCAGCGCATCGAGGTACGCGTTGGCCGTGGCGTACCCGGCCTGGCCGGCGCTGCCCCACACCGCGGCACCGGAGGAGAACAGCACGAACGCGTCCAGCGGCCGGTCGGCCAGCAACGCGTCGAGGTGCACCGCGCCGAGCACCTTCGCCCGGCACACGTCGGCGAACTCCGCCACGCTGGTCTCCGGCAGCGACCTCTCCTGGTGCAGCACCCCGGCGGCGTGGAAGACGGCGGTCAGCTCGTCACCGAGGTCGGCCAGGAGCGCGGCGACCGCGTCCCGGTCGGCCACGTCGAGGGCGACGACCTCGACACCCGGATGCCGGGCCGTCAGGTCGGCCGCGCCGGGGGCGGCCGGGCCGCGCCGGCTGGCCAGCACCACCCGGTCGGCACCCTGGTCGAGCAGCCATCCGGTGAGGTGCGCGCCGATGCCACCGGTGCCGCCGGTGACCAGCACGGTGCCGGTGGGCGTGTAGTGGCGTTCGGCGTTGCCGGCGGCGGGCCAGCGGACCAGCCGTCGGGCCAGCACCCCTGCGGTACGGACGGCCACCTGGTCCTCCGCACCGGAGGCGAGGACGTCGGCGAGCCGCGCGACGTGCTCGTCGGTCCAGTCGGTGGGCAGGTCGACCAGGCCACCCCAGGAGTGCGGGTACTCCAGGGACAGCACGGTGCCGAGGCCCCAGAGCGCGCCCTGCGCGGGGTGCGGCAGGTCCTCGAACCGGTCGACGGCGATGCCGCCTGCGGTGAGGCACCAGATCCGGCCGGCGAAGTCGGTGGCGGTGAGGGCCTGGATCAGCGCGACGGTGTCGGTGACGCCGACGGAGAGCCCGGCGTCGGTGGGGTCGGGGGTGTCGTCGAGGGCGAGCAGGGACAGCACCCCGGCGGGGGTGTCCCCGGCGGGCAGGTCGGTGCCGGTGACGGTGACGACGTCGGCGCCCCGGTCGGCCAGTCCGGCGGCGAGGGCGGTCAACCGCTCGTCACCGGTCGACGCGGCCGGTACGACGAGCCACCAGGTGCCGGTGAGTTCGCCGCCGTCGGGAAGCTCGGTGGAGCGCCACACCACCCGGTAGCGCCAGTCGTCCACGGTGGCCGCGTCCCGTTGCCGGTCGCGCCAGGCGGCGAGGCCGGGGAGTACCTCGGTGACGACACCGGGGGTGACGCCGAGACCGTCGGCGAGCAGGTCGGTGTCGCCCCGGTCGACGGCGTCCCAGAACCCGCCGTCGGCCTCGTCGGTGCCGGTGCCGGCGGTGGTGTCGGGCTCGATCCAGTACCGCTGGTGCTGGAAGGCGTAGGTGGGCAGGTCGACGGTCCGGCCGCCCGGGTTGACGGCCGCCCAGTCGAGGTCGACACCGCTGATCCACGCCTGCGCCATCCCGGCGGCGTACGCCTCGACCTGCTCACGCTTGCGGCGCTGGAGCGGGATCGCGGTGGCGTCCTCGACGCAGTCGGCGACCATCGCGGTCAGCACACTGTCCGGCCCGATCTCCACGAACCGCGTCACCCCACGGGCCGCCAGAGCGGCCACCGCGTCAGCGAACCGCACGGTCCCCCGCACCTGACCCTGCCAGTACCCGACCGAACCCAACTCATCGTCGGTGACAAGATCACCGGTCGCGGTCGACACCAACGGAACACCCGCCGGATTGGCGGTCACTCCACGGAGGACCTGCCCGTAGTCGGCCAGCATCGGGTCCATCAAATGCGAATGGAACGCATGCGACACCCGCAACCGACGCGTCTTCACCTCAAGACGAGCCTCCAACGCCGCGACCTGCTCCTCCGTCCCCGACACGACCACCGCACGAGGACCGTTCACCGCCGCCACGTCCACGTCACCCAGATCCAACTCCGCCAACGGCGCAGCGATCGCCAACATGGCCCCACCCGACGGCAGAGCCTGCATCAACCCACCACGCGCCGCCACCACCCGACACGCATCCGCCAGCGACCACACCCCCGCGACATACGCGGCAGCCAACTCACCGATCGAATGACCCACCACGAAATCAGGCTTCAACCCCCACGACTCCGCCAGACGGAACAACGCCACCTCAACCGCGAACAACGCCGGCTGCGTCCACCCCGTCTGATCCAACACACCACCCGGATCGGTGAACATCACCTCCCGCAGATCACCACCCAGCAACGACCCGAACGCCACACACACCTCATCCAGAGCCCGCGCGAACACCGGGAAAGCCGCCGCCAACTCACGACCCATCCCCACCCGCTGCGCACCCTGACCGGTGAACAACACCGCCGTACGACCGCCGGTCACCCGACCTGACAGGCCGCTGCCCGAGGTCAGGGCCTCCAGGGAGGCGGCCAGCTCGGCGGCCGTACCGCCGACGGCGACGGCCCGGTGGTCCAGGGCCGCCCGACCGGCGGACAACGAGTGCCCCACGTCGACCGGCCGTTCCTCGGTGCGGAAGTCCCGCAGGCGGGCGGCCTGCTCGGCCAGCGCACCGGCGGACCGGGCGGACAGCGGCCAGAGCACCACCGGCGGCTCGGGGATCGCGGCCGGTGCGGTGGGCCCGGCTGGCGGAGCCTCCTCGACGATCACGTGCGCGTTGGTGCCGCTGATGCCGAACGACGACACCCCGGCGCGGCGGGGGCGGTCCCCGGCCGGCCAGTCGACCGGCTCGGTGAGCAGCCGTACGTCGCCGGCCGCCCAGTCGACCTGCCGGGACGGCGTCTCGGCGTGCAGGGTGCGCGGCAGGGTGCCGTGCCGCATCGCCATCACCATCTTGATCACACCGGCCATGCCGGCGGCGGCCTGGGCGTGACCCATGTTGGACTTGATCGAGCCGAGCCACAGAGGGCGGTCCCGGTCCCGACCGTAGGTGGCGAGCAGCGCCTGCGCCTCGATCGGGTCACCCAGGGTGGTACCGGTGCCGTGCGCCTCGACCACGTCCACGTCGGCGACGGAGAGCCGGGCGTTGGCCAGCGCCGCCCGGATCACCCGCTGCTGGGCCGGCCCGTTCGGCGCGGTCAACCCGTTCGACGCACCGTCCTGGTTCACCGCCGAACCCCGGATCAGCCCATAGACGCGGTGCCCGTTGCGCTGCGCGTCGGAGAGCCGTTCCAGCATCAGCACCCCGACGCCCTCGGCCCAGCCGGTGCCGTCGGCGTCGTCGGAGAACGACTTGCACCGGCCGTCCGGGGCGAGCCCCCGTTGCCGGCTGAACGCCACGAACGGGGTGGGGTTCGACATCACCAGCACCCCACCGGCGACGGCGGTCGCGCACTCCCCGGCCCGCAGCGCCTGGCTGGCGAGGTGCAGTGCGACGAGCGACGAGGAACACGCCGTGTCGATGGTCATCGACGGCCCCTCGAACCCGAACGCGTACGACACCCGGCCGGAGATCACCGACGCGGAACTGCCGGTGCTCAGGTACGCCTCCGACTCGGCGGGGGCGAGACCGAGCAGGTCACCGTAGTCCTGGGCGCCGGAGCCGACGAACACCCCGACGGGGCTGCCACGCAACGCCTCCGGGTCCATCCCGGCCCGCTCGACCGCCTCCCAGGTGACCTCCAGCATCAGCCGCTGCTGCGGGTCCATGGCGATCGCCTCGCGGGGCGAGATACCGAAGAACTCGGCGTCGAACGCGCCCGCCTCGTAGACGAAACCGCCGGAGCGGACGTAGCTGGTGCCCGGCTGGTCCGGGTCGGCGTCGAAGAGGGCGTCGGAGTCCCAGCCCCGGTCTACGGGGAACGCGCTGATCGCGTCGGTGCCGCTGTCGACGAGCCGCCACAGGTCCTCCGGGGACCGGACGCCGCCGGGGTAACGGCAGCTCATTCCGATGATGGCGATCGGCTCGTCGGGGTCGGACCCGCCGACGCCGGACGCGACGGGGGTCGGGGCAGCGGTGCCGACGAGTTCGTCGTACAGGTGGCGGGCCAGCACGGCGGGGGTCGGGTGGTCGTAGACCATGGTGGCCGGCAGGCGCAGCCCGACGGCCGCGCCGAGGGCGTTGCGCAGTTCGACCGCGGTCAGCGAGTCGAACCCGAGTTCCCGGAACGGCCGCTGGACGTCCACGGTGGTCGCCGCGTCGTACCCGAGGACGGCGGCGACCTGGGCGCGGACGGTGTCCAGCAGGTACGGCAGCCGCTCGGCGTCGGGCAGCCCGGCCAGCACGGAGGTGTCGGTGGGCGCGGTCGGGGCGGCGGTGGCCGGGGTCTGCTGGGCCTCGGGGAGCGCGGCGAGCAGCGGCCGGGGCCGGGCCAGGGTGTAGATCGGGGTGAACCGGGCCCAGTCGATGTCGGTGACCACGAGGTGGCTCTCGTCGTGGTCGAGGACCTGCCGCAACGCCCCGAGGGCGAGGCGCGGCTCCATCGGTGGGGTGCCCTGCCGCAGGAGTTGCGCGGTGGCCTTGTCGTCGACCATGCCGCCGCCGCCCCAGGTGCCCCAGGCCACCGAGGTGGCGGCCAGGCCCCGGCGGCGGCGCTGGTGGGCCAACGCATCGAGCCAGGCGTTGCCGGTGCCGTAGGCGGCCTGCCCGGCGCTGCCCCAGACGGCCGCGCCGGAGGCGAACAGCACGAACGCGTCGAGCGGCCGGTCGCCGAGCAGGGCGTCGAGGTGGGTCGCGCCGAGGACCTTGGCCCGGCACACGGCGGCGAAGTCGTCGAGGTCGGTCTCGCCGAGGGGGGCCGGGTCGTAGAGCACCCCGGCGGCGTGGAAGACGGCGGTCAGGTCGACGCCGATCCCGTCGAGCAGCGCGGCGACCGCGTCCCGATCGGCCACGTCGCAGGCGACGACCTGCACGCCGGGCAGGCGGGCGGCCAGGTCGGCGGCGCCGGGGGCGGCGGGGCCACGCCGGCTGGCCAGCACCACCCGCTCGGCGCCCTGGTCGAGGAGCCATTCGGTGAGGTGCGCGCCGATGCCGCCGGTGCCGCCGGTGACGAGCACGGTGCCGGTGGGCGTGTAGCGCCGGTCGGGGCTGCCGGCGACGGGCCAGCGCACCATCCGCCGGGCCAGCACCCCGGCGGTACGCAGGGCGACCTGGTCCTCGCTGCCGTCGGCGAGCACGTCGACGAGCCGGGTGAGGATGTCGGGCGTCCAGTCGGCGGGCAGGTCGACCAGGCCACCCCACCAGCCGGGGTAGTCGAGGGAGAGCACCGTGCCGAGACCCCAGAGGCCGGCCTGTGCGGCGTGCGGCAGGTCCTCGTACCGGTCGACGGCTACCCCGCCGGTGGTCAGGCACCACAGCCGGCCGGTGATGTCAGCGGCGGCGAGGGCCTGCACCAGGCGTACGGTGCCGGTGACCCCGGCGGACAGCCCGGCGTCGTACGGGTCCGGGGTGTCGTCGAGGCCGAGCAGCGAGACGATCCCGCTCGGGGTGCCCCGGCCGGCGAGCGGGTCGGTGCCGGGGAGCAGGTCGGTGCCGGTGAGCTTGGTGACGGTGGCGCCCCGGGTGGCGAGCGCGTCGGCGATGGCGGTGATCCGGGGGTCGTCGGTGAGCGGGTCCGGGGTGACGAGCCACCAGTCGCCGGTGAGTTCCGGCCCGGTGGGCAGGTCGGTGCCCCGCCACACGACCCGGTACCGCCAGTCGTCGGTGACGGTGGCCGGGGCGGCGGTGGGGGCGGCCAGCCAGTACCGCTGCCGGGCGAAGGCGTAGCTGGGCAGGTCGACCTGTCGCGCGCCGGGGTGCACGGCCGTCCAGTCGAGGTCGACGCCGGTGGTCCACGCCTGCGCCATCCCGGTCGCGTACGCGGTGACCTGGTCCCGGTCCCGGCGCTGCAACGCGATCGCTGCGGTGTCCTCCACGCAGTCGGCGACCATCGCGGTCAGCACACTGTCCGGCCCGATCTCCACGAACCGCGTCACACCCCGGGCCGCCAGAGCGGCCACCGCGTCGGCGAACCGCACGGTCCCCCGCACCTGACCCTGCCAGTACCCGACCGAGCCGAGTTCCTCGTCGGTGACGAGGTCACCGGTCGCGGTCGACACCAGCGGGATCGCCGCCGGATTGGCGGTCACTCCACGGAGGACCTGCCCGTAGTCGGCCAGCATCGGGTCCATCAGATGCGAATGGAACGCATGCGACACCCGAAGCCGACGCGTCTTCACCTCAAGCGACGCCTCCAACGCGGCGATCTGCTCCTCCGTGCCGGACACGACCACCGCACGAGGACCGTTCACCGCCGCCACGTCCACGTCACCCAGATCCAACTCCGCCAACGGGGCGGCGATCGCCAACATCGCCCCACCGGCCGGCAGGGCCTGCATCAGACCACCCCGGGCCGCCACCACCTGGCAGGCGTCCGCCAGCGACCAGACACCGGACACGTGCGCGGCAGCCAACTCACCGATCGAGTGACCCGCCACGAAATCCGGCTTCAACCCCCACGACTCCGCCAGACGGAACAACGCCACCTCAACCGCGAACAACGCCGGCTGCGTCCAGCCGGTCTGGTCCAGGAGACCGTCCGGGTCGGTGAACATCACCTCCCGCAGATCACCACCCAGCAACGACCCGAACGCCACACACACCTCATCCAACGCAGCAGCGAACACCGGGAAGGCTTCCGCCAACTCGCGACCCATCCCCACCCGCTGCGCACCCTGACCGGTGAACAACACCGCCGTACGACCGCCGGTCACCCGACCCGACAGGCCGGTGCCGGCGACCAGGGCGTCGAGGCCGGCGGACAGCTCGGCCCCCTCCCGGCCGACCGCCACCCCCCGGAACTCCAACCCGGCCCGGCCCGCGCCGAGCGAGAACCCGACGTCCACCGGACGCGCATCGGTGCCGGCGGCGAACTCCGCGATCCGGGCGGCCTGGCGGGTCAGCCCCTCGGGGGAGCGTCCCGACACCGGCCAGAGGGTGACCGGTGGCGTCGGTCCCGCCGCGACGGCCTCCACGGGGGGTGCCTGCTCGACGATGAGGTGCACGTTGGTACCGCTGATCCCGAACGACGACACCCCGGCCCGACGGGGCCGGTCCACCGCCGGCCAGTCGACCTGTTCGGTGAGCAGCCGCACGTCCCCGGCGCCCCAGTCGACCTGCCGGGACGGCGTCTCGGCGTGCAGGGTGCGCGGCAGGGTGCCGTGCCGCATCGCCATCACCATCTTGATCACCCCGGCGACCCCGGCGGCGGCCTGGGCGTGCCCGATGTTCGACTTGATCGAGCCGAGGTAGAGCGACCGCTCCCGGTCCCGGCCGTAGGTGGCCAGCACCGCCTGCGCCTCGATCGGGTCACCCAGGGTGGTACCGGTGCCGTGCGCCTCGACCACGTCCACGTCGGCGACGGAGAGCCGGGCGTTGGCCAGCGCCGCCCGGATCACCCGCTGCTGGGCCGGCCCGTTCGGCGCGGTCAACCCGTTCGACGCACCGTCCTGGTTCACCGCCGAACCCCGGATCAGCCCATAGACGCGGTGCCCGTTGCGCTGCGCGTCGGACAACCGCTCCAGCACCAGCACCCCGACGCCCTCGGCCCAGGCCGCGCCGTCCGCACCGTCGCCGAAGGAGCGGCAGCGGCCGTCCGGGGACAGGGCACGTTGCCTGCTGAACTCGACGAACAGTTGTGGGGTGGCCATCACCGCGACCCCACCGGCCAGGGCCAGCCCGCACTCCTCCTTGCGCAGCGACTGGCAGGCCAGGTGCACGGCCACCGACGACGACGAGCAGGCGGTGTCGACGGTGATCGCCGGGCCCTCCAGGCCCAGGTTGTAGGCGACCCGACCGGAGACGAGGCTGCCGGAGGTGGTGCTGTCGACGTAGTCGTGGTGCATCACGCCGACGAAGACGCCGGTGGCGCTGCCCTTCATGGCGGTCGGGTCGATCCCGCCGTACTCGAAGGCCTCCCAGGCCGCCTCCAGCAGCAACCGCTGCTGCGGGTCCGTCTCCACCGCCTCCCGGGGGCTCATCCCGAAGAAGCCCGGGTCGAAGTCGGCGGCGTCGTAGAGGAAACCGCCGTGCCGGGTGTAGCTCCTGCCGGGTTTGCCGGGCTCCGGGTCGTAGACGCCGTCGACGTCCCAGCCCCGGTCGGTGGGGAAGCCGGAGATGGCGTCGGTGCCGTCGGCGACGAGCCGCCACAGGTCCTCCGGCGACCGGACCCCACCGGGGTAGCGGCAGCCCATGCCGACGATCGCGATCGGCTCCTGGTCCCGGCTCTCCACCTCACGCAGCCGCCGGTTGGCCTGTTGCAGTTCGGCGGTGGCGCGCTTGAGGAAGGTCCGGAGCTTGTCGTCGTTCGCCATCGTTCACACCAATCTTTCCCGCGCCGGAGGTTCGTCGAGACTGCCGTCAGGAGATGCCGAGCTCGTTCTCCAGCACGTCGAACAGTTCCTCGTCGGTGGCGGACTCGTAGTCGTGCGGGGTGTCGTCGTCGGGGCGGCCGGCCCGGTCCTGCCAGCCGCGCAGCACCGCCTCCAGCCGGGCGGTCAGCCGGGCGTGCTCGTCGCCGGGCACCTCGGCCAGGGCCTTCTCCAGCCGGTCGAGGTCGGCGAGGACCGCACCGGCCGGGTCGGCGTCGGGCACCACCAGTTCGGCCTTGAGCGCGCGGGCCAGGGCGGTGGGCTCGGGGTGGTCGAAGACGAGGGTGGCGGGCAGCCGCAGCCCGGTGACGGTGCTGAGCACGTTGCGGAACTCGACGGCGGCGAGGGAGTCGAACCCGAGGTCCTTGAACGCCCGCCCGGGTTCCACCGACGCCGGGCCGGGGAAACCCAGCACGGCGGCGGCGTGCGTGCGGACCAGGTCGAGCAGCAGGGTCTCCCGGTCGGTGTCGGAGAGCCCGGCGAGCCGCTGCGCCAGCGGGGGCCGCCGGCCGGCGCGGCACCGGCGGTGGGCCGGGCCGGGGTGCGGACCAGGCCGCGCAGCACGGCCGGCAGCGCGTCGGTGCGCCGCCGCAGCGCGTCCAGGTCGACCCGCACCGGTACGGCGGTGGCCCGGCCGGCGGCGACGGCCGCGTCGAACAGCTCCAGTCCCTCGTCGGTGGTCATCGCGGGCATCCCGAGCCGGCGCATCCGGTGCAGGTCGGCGTCGTCGAGGTGACCGCCCATCCCGGTGCCGGTGGCCCACAGGCCGAAGGCCAGCGAGGTCGCGGGCAGTCCGTCGGCGCGGCGGCGTTGGGCGAGCGCGTCGAGGAAGAGGTTCGCGGCGGCGTAGTTGCCCTGCCCCGCCCCGGCCACCCAGCCGGCCGACGAGGAGAACAGCACGAAGGCGGTCAGGTCGTGGTCGCGGGTGAGGTCGTGCAGGTGCCAGGCGGCGTCCACCTTGGGCCGCAGCACCCGGTGCAGTTGTGCGGGGGTGAGCGCGTCGACCAGGGCGTTCTCGGCGGTGCCGGCGGCGTGCACCACCGCGCCGAGCGGATGCCCGGCGAGCAGGGCGGCGACCGCGTCCCGGTCGGCGACGTCGCAGGCGGCGACCGTCACGTCGGCGCCGGCGGCGGTGAGGTCCGCGACCAGTTCCGCCGCGCCGGGCGTGGCCGCGCCGCTGCGCCCGGTCAACAGCAGCCGGCGTACGCCGTGCCGGGTGACCAGGTGCCGGGCGACGAGGCTGCCCAACCCACCGAGGCCACCGGTGATCAGGACGGTGCCGTCGACGGGCCACGGGCTGTCGGCGGTGGTGTCGACGGGCAGCCGGGCCAGCCGGGGCACCAGCAGTTGCCCGTCCCGGACGGCCACCTCGGGTTCACCGGTGGCCAGGGCCGCCGCGAGGTGGGTGGTGCCGGGTGCGTCGGTGTCGACGAGCACGAACCGGCCGGGGTGTTCGGCTTCGGCGGCCCGGACCAGCCCCCACAGGGCCGCTGCGGCGGGGTCGACCGGGGTGTCACCGGCTCCGACCGCGTCCCGGGTGAGCAGTGCCAGCGTGCTGTGCGCGTACCCCGGGTGGGTGAGCCAGCGGTGCAGCAGCCCCAGCAGGCGTTCGGTGGCCTCGTGCACGGCGGCCGGCGGGGTGCCGGGCGGGTCCAGGGTGACCACGACGGTGTCGGGCGCGGGTTCGGGCAGTTCCGCGTCGATGTCGAGGGCGGTCCAGTCGTCGGTGGCGGCGGCCGGGGTGGGGACGGGCTGCCAGGTCACCTCGTAGAGGTGGCGGTGCCGGCTGCGGGCGGCGGCGCCGAGCGCGTCGGCGGCGACCGGCCGGGCCACCACCTGGTCGATGGTGGCGACCGGGTTGCCGTGCCCGTCGGCGACGGTGACGGCCAGCTTGTCGCCGGTGGCCGGGGAGATCCGGATGCGCAGGGCGGCGGCGTGCGCGGCGTGCAGGGTGACGCCGCGCCAGGAGAACGGCAGTGGGGTGTCGCCCGCGCCCTCGTCGACCAGGTTGGCGTGCAGGGCCGCGTCGAGCAGCGCCGGGTGCAGCAGGAACCGGGGCGCGTCGGCGGCGGCCACCTCGGGCAGCGCCGCCTCGGCCCACACCTCGGCGGCGTCGCCGTCGCCGCGCCGCCACACCGCGCGCAGCCCCTGGAACACCGGCCCGTAGCCGTAGCCGTGGTCACGCAGCCGGTCGTAGAGGCCGTCGAGGTCGACGGGTTCGGCACCGGCGGGCGG
Source organism: Micromonospora sp. RL09-050-HVF-A (assembly GCF_019374995.1). Taxonomy (NCBI): domain Bacteria; kingdom Bacillati; phylum Actinomycetota; class Actinomycetes; order Micromonosporales; family Micromonosporaceae; genus Micromonospora; species Micromonospora sp. RL09-050-HVF-A. Next base: position 6,701,050 of record NZ_JAGKQP010000002.1, on the reverse strand, counting down.
CCATTCGGTGAGGTCGGCGGCGGCCGGGTCGGCCCCGGCCTGCCGGACCAGGACCCCTTCGGCGTGCCGGGTCCAGTCGGTCGCGTCGTCGGGCCGGCTCCAGATGCCGAGGGTACGAGCGCCGCTGTCGTCGGCGGCGTCGACGGTGACCCGCAGGGCCAGACCGCCGTCGGTGGGCAGCACCAGCGGCGCGTTGATGGTCAACTCGTCGAGTACCGGGCAGCCGACCTGGTCACCGGCGCGCAGGGCGAGTTCGACCAGCCCGGTGCCGGGGACGAGGACGGTGTCGAAGACCGCGTGGTCGGCGAGCCACGGCTGGGCGGTGCGGGCGAGCCGGCCGGTGAGCACCACACCGCCGGTGTCGGGCAGGTCGACGACGGCACCGAGCATCGGGTGGTCGGCGGGGAACTGGCCGAGCCCGGCGGTGTCGCCGGCCCCGGGTGGCGCGTCGAGCCAGTAGCGCTGGTGTCGGAACGCGTAGGTGGGCAGGTCGATCTGTCGGCCACCCGGGTCGACGGCCGACCAGTCCAGCTCGATCCCACTAGCCCATGCCTGCGCCATCCCGGCCGCGTACGCCGGCACCTGGCCGTCGTCGTGCTGTTGCGCGCTGTCGTCGGGCTGCTGTGCCGGACCGGCCTGGGTGCGTCGACGGCGCTGGAGCGCGATGGCGGTGGCGTCCTCGACGCAGTCGGCGACCATCGCGGTCAGCACACTGTCCGGCCCGATCTCCACGAACCGGGTCACACCCCGGGCCGCCAGAGCGGCCACCGCGTCAGCGAACCGCACGGTCCCCCGCACCTGACCCTGCCAGTACCCGACCGAACCCAACTCCTCGTCGGTGGCGAGATCACCGGTCGCGGTCGACACCAGCGGAACGGTCGCCGGGTTGGCGGTGACCCCGTCGAGGACCTGCCCGTACTCGGCGAGCATCGGGTCCATCAAATGCGAATGGAACGCATGCGACACCCGAAGCCGACGCGTCTTCACCTCAAGGGAGGCTTCCAACGCGGCGATCTGCTCCTCCGTGCCGGACACGACCACCGCACGAGGACCGTTCACCGCCGCCACGTCCACGTCACCCAGATCCAACTCCGCCAACGGGGCGGCGATCGCCAACATCGCCCCACCCGCCGGAAGGGCCTGCATCAGACCACCACGCGCCGCCACCACCCGACACGCATCCGCCAGCGACCACACCCCCGCGACATGCGCGGCGGCAAGTTCACCGATCGAATGACCCGCCACGAAGTCCGGCTTCAACCCCCACGACTCCGCCAGACGGAACAACGCCACCTCAACCGCGAACAACGCCGGCTGCGTCCAGCCGGTCTGGTCCAGGAGACCGTCCGGGTCGGTGAACATCACCTCCCGCAGATCACCACCCAGCAACGGCCCGAACGCCACACACACCTCATCCAGAGCCTGCGCGAACACCGGGAAAGCCGCCGCCAACTCACGACCCATCCCCACCCGCTGCGCACCCTGACCGGTGAACAGCACGGCGGTGCGGCCGTGGTCGGCCCGACCGGTCAGGCCGGTGCCGGCAGCGAGGGCGTCGAGACCCGACACCAGTTCAGCCACGTCCGCGCCGACGGCCACGCCACGGCACTCCATCGCGGACCGGCCGGCACCGAGGGTGAACCCGACGTCCACCGGGCGTTCGTCAGTGAGGAAGCCGCGCAACCGGTCGGCCTGCGCGGCCAGTGCGTCCGTCGACCGCCCGGACAGTGGCCAGAGCAGCACCGGCGGCTCGGTGGCGACGGGCACGGCCGAGCCGGTGGCCGCGGTCGGGGCGGGGGGTTCGGCCGGGTCGGTGGGCTCGACCGGGGGTGCCTGTTCCAGCACCACGTGGGCGTTGGTGCCACTGAGGCCGAACGACGACACGGCCGCCCGTCGGGGTCGCCCGGTGTCCGGCCACTCGACGGCGTCGGTGAGCAGCCGTACGTCGCCGGCCGTCCAGTCGACGTGCGGGGTGGGCCGGTCGACGTGCAGGGTGCGGGGCAGTACGCCGTACCGCATCGCCAGCACCATCTTGATCACCCCGGCGACCCCGGCGGCGGCCTGGGTGTGGCCCAGGTTCGACTTCACCGAGCCCAGCCAGAGCGGCTGCTCCCGGTCCTGGCCGTAGGTGGCGAGGATCGCCTGCGCCTCGATCGGGTCACCGAGCCGGGTGCCGGTGCCGTGCGCCTCGACGGCGTCCACCTGGTCGGCGGTGAGCCGGGCGTTGGCCAACGCGTCGGCGATGACCCGGCGCTGCGACGGACCGTTGGGGGCGGTGAGACCGCTGCTGGCACCGTCCTGGTTGACCGCGGTGCCGCGGACCACGGCCAGCACCCGGTGCCCGTGGCGTTGGGCGTCGCTGAGCCGCTCGACCAGCAGCACCCCGACGCCCTCGGCCCAGCCGGTGCCGTCGGCGGCGGCGGCGAACGGCTTGCACCGGCCGTCGGCGGCCAGGCCCCGCTGGCGGCTGAAGTCGACGAACGTCTCAGGCGTGGCCATCACCGTCACGCCGCCGGCCAACGCCAGCGTGCACTCCTCGCGGCGCAGCGACTGGATCGCCAGGTGCAGCGCGACCAGTGACGAGGAGCAGGCGGTGTCGACGGTGATCGCCGGGCCTTCGAGGCCCAGCACGTAGGCGACCCGGCCGGAGAAGATGCTGCCGGTGTTGCCGTTGCCGATGAAACCCTCCAGCTCGGCGGGCACCACCGGCAGCCGGCTGGAATAGTCGTGGTACATCAGCCCGGCGAACACGCCGGTACGGCTGCCGCGCACCGAGGCGGGGGCGATACCGGCCGATTCGAACGCCTCCCAGGACGCCTCCAGCAGCAGCCGCTGCTGCGGGTCCATGGCGATCGCCTCACGCGGGGAAATGCCGAAGAACTCCGGATCGAAAAGGGCGGCGTCGGAAAGGAAACCGCCGGTCTTCGCGTACGTCTTACCGGCCTTGGAATCGTCGGGATCGTAGATGTCCTCGACGTTCCAGCCCCGGTCGTCGGGAAAGTCGGAGACCGCGTCGGTCCCGTCTGCCAGGAGCCGCCACAACGCGGCCGGGCCATCCACACCACCCGGGAAGCGGCAGCTCATACCGACGATCGCGATCGGGTCGTACTCCCGGCGCTCGGCCTGACGCAACTGCCGACGGGCCTCACGCAGATCCGTGGTGGCCCGCTTCAGGTACCCGAGAAGCTTCTCCTCGTTCTCCATCTACGTCTCCCGCCACTAGCCCCAGCCGGGCAGACCCGGGTCAATATCGACTCACGGGTCAGCGCGGCGGCAATTGTCGAAACAGAGAGCTTCTTCGGGGATTGTTGGTTGTTCGCGATGACCCTACGGCGGCCCGGCGCACCACTAACCCCCTACCGCCCCCAGAGCGCCCCCTAGCCCGCGACGCTCCGACCTCGACCGTGGGTCACCGTCGGCCGGGCCACCCGCGCGGCGGCTGGGGTTGCGGGCCGGGCGACTCCGACCGCGGGCATCGTGGCGGAACGACGGATGGCCCCCCAGCACACGCTGAGGGGCCATCCGTCGCGGGGCTACCGCCGGGGTGCGGTCAGAAGCGGGACCATTTCTGGCTACTCACGCCGAGGCAGTCCCACAGGTGCAGTTTGCCGCCGTTGTTGGGGTTCTGGTCGCGGACGTCGACGCACCGGTTGGCGCTGAGGTTGACCAGGTCCCCGGCGCCGTTGAGGGTGAACCGTTGGGCCGGGTTGCCGTTGCAGGTGACCAGGTTGACCTCAGTGCCGTTGGCGGTGCCGGCCCAGGCGGGGTCCATGCACTTGCCCATCGCGCGTACGGTGCCGTCGGTGGCGAAGGTCCAGGCCTGCGCGGCGGTGGTGTTGCAGTCCCAGATCTGGAGTTTCGCGCCGTCGACCGGGTTGGCGCTCGGGATGTCGACGCATCGGCCGCTCTGCGCGCCCCGCAGCCGGGTGGTGCCGGGCTGCGGGTTGCCGCCGCCGGGGACGTAGCTGGAGACCCGCACGTAGTCCACGAGCATCTGCTGGGGGAACTGGGTGGAGCCGTCGGGGTAGCCGGGCCAGTTGCCGCCCACCGCCACGTTGAGGATCATGAAGAACGGGTGGTCGTAGACCCAGCGGTTGCCGCCGAGCCGGGACGGGTCGACGCGGTGGTACTCGACGCCGTCGAGGTACCAGACGATGAGGTTCGGCTCCCAGTCCACCCGGTAGGTGTGGAAGGTGTCGGCGAGGGGCTGGCCGATGGTACGGCTGCCGGTGATGCCGCCTCCGCCGGAGTAGCCGGGGCCGTGCACGGTGCCGTAGACGGTGTTCGGCTCCCGGCCGATGTTCTCCATGATGTCGATCTCACCGGCGGCGGGCCAGCCGGCGCTGCCCATGTCGTTGCCGAGCATCCAGAACGCCGGCCAGATGCCCTGCCCGCGCGGGATCTTGATGCGGGCCTCGAACCGGCCGTACGCCTGGTTGAAGGTGGCGGCGGTGAGCAGCCGGGCCGAGGTGTACTCGCACCGGCCATAGTGGCACTGGTAGTTGGCCGGGTTCTCCTTGCGGGCGGTGATCACCAGGTTGCCCTGTCCGTCGTGGACGGCGTTGCTGGTGCTGTTGGTGTAGTACTGCCGCTCGTTGTTGCCCCAGCCACCGCCGCCGATGTCGAAGCGCCACCTGTTCTGGTCGACGGGGGTGCCGGCGGCGGCGTTGAACTCGTCCTGCCAGCTGATGCCGCCGATGGCGGCCGAGGCGGGCTCGGCCTGGGCCGGCAGGACGAGGGCGGCGGCAAGGGTGACCAGGGCGACCGCCGCGCGGGTGAGGGGTCGGGTTGCGAGCACGGGAGGCTCCTCGGGGACGACATCGGGGGCGGGTGGGTTGCGCGCACCGGGGGAGAGCGCTCTCCACGAAGGATGTCGATATGCCGCGCTTCTGTCAAGAATGTTGCCAATTAACTCGGGTGACCACGGGCAGCTCAGGACACCTTCGTAACGAGAATTTCACTCTCAGTAATCAGCGTTTCCGCGCGGTGGGAACGTCGGGGGGCCGACCCGAAGGGGCCCTCAGCCGGGCGCGGATGACTTTCGACCGGGCCCGGGAAACTCCACCGGGGGCCGGATGCGGGCGGGACGCGGTGCGGACCGCCCGCCGACCGGCCCGGCCGATCAGTGATGCAGCCCGCGCCAGGAGGGGTTGCTGCCGCGCCAGGCGTCGGCGAGGATTACCGCCGCCGCCCGGCTCGGGCACTGCTGCACGCGGGAGCGACCCGACGCCCCGCCGATCTGCGCCTGGACCTCCCAGGCCTCCCCGTCGGTACGGATGTACACGTCCCGCCGCCCGCGCGGGCTCGGGTCACCGTTCCACCAGTGCTCCTCGACCATCATTTGCCGACCGTATAGCAAATCGGCCTCAGGACGTGAGTCACGAATTCGTCGAGATCCCTCACGGACCCGGCCCCGGTCACCCCTGCCGGGGAGTGAGCAGGTAGTCGTCGGCCTCCGCGCTCCAGGCCAACGCGACCTCGCCGGCGGTGGCGGCGGCCTTGCAGAACTGGAGGAAACTGCGGTAGCCGAGCTTCTTCTCACTGAACTCGGGGCGGGCCCGGCGGAGCTGGTTCTTGAGGCCGGAGAGCGCCACCGGGCCGCCGGACCCGGCCAGCTCCGCCACCACGCTGCGGAGCAACGCGAAGGCCACCTCCTGGTCGCCGTGCTCGGGCAGGGACACCTCGGGGTCGCCCTTGGCCGGCCCCTCCGCCAACTCGACGACGTTGTGCCCGGCGAGGTGACGCAGCAGCTCGCCGAAGGTGCGGAACCCGTAGTCGGACTCGCTGAAGGTCGGGTCCTTGCGCAGCAGGGTGCGCTTGAGCCGGGAGGCGGTCACCTCGCCGTCGGAACTGCCCTGGAGGCCGGCCACGGTCTGCGCGACCAGCACGGCGAGCGCGTCCGCGTCGCGGACCGGCTCCTCGGCGGCCGGCGGGCGTTCCGGCTCGGCCTGCTCCTGCTCCACCGTCTCGACCTGCTGCGGCTCCGCCGCACGGGCCGGCCGGCCCCGCCGGGCCCGGACGGGCAGGACGTCGACGCCCTCCAGCCGGTCGTAGTAGAGGAACTCGTCGCAGGCGGGCGGGAGCAGCGCCGAGGTGGACTTCTCCACCCCGACCCCGATGACCCGTTTGTTGAGTTCGCGAAGTTTGTGCACCAGCGGGGTGAAATCACTGTCCCCCGTGCAGATCACGAAGGTGGAGATGTAGCCGCGCTCGAAGGCCAGCTCCACCGCGTCGACCGCCATCTTGATGTCGGCGGCGTTCTTGCGGGACGCACCCATCCGCTGGGGGATCTCGATCAGCTCGACGTGCGAGCGGGTGAGCATCCGACGGTCCTCGTCGAAGTACGACCAGTCGGCGTACGCCCGCCGCACCACCACCCGACCCCGCTCCGCCAGGGCGTCGGCGATCGGGCGGAAGTCGAAGGCCCGCCCGCCATGGTGGTCCCGCGCGCCCAGCGCGAGGTTCTCGTAGTCGAGAAACAGCGCGATCCGATCCTCTTGATCCACGCCACCACCCTAATCCCGCCCCCTCCCCCCACCACGCCCGCCACGTCGCAGCACCCCGCCAACTCCCGGTGATCAAGAGGAAAACGTCACCCGACGAGCGGTTCCTGACGCATTCCTCTTGATCACCGGGACGCTCCGGGCGGGGTGGGAGGCTCCGGGCGGGGCCGGAGGCCCCCCGGGGGGAGGGGGAGGGAGGGGGGTTAGGGGGTTCGGTTTTCGGCTAGGGCCTTGATGCCGTCGAGGACGGACTCGATGTGGGAGCGGAGTTGGCCGAGGCGGGACTCGACGATCTGCTCCTCGTGCTCGGGGGCCTGGTCGATCACCAGGCTGAGGCCGGACCGGCCCGGACCGACCTGGGCGGTCTGCCGCAGCCGGGTGCCGGCGCCCTCCGGTTCCAGCTCGAAACGCCAGGTGGCCGCCGGGGACGACACGTCGGCCCGGCCGGCGCCGTCCGGGCCGGCGAACGCGCCGTCCACGTCCGTGACGACCCACCCGAAGACCCGCTCCTGGTCCAGCTCGGTGACGTACGACGCGGTCCGCCACTCACCGATGCGTGGATGGCTGTTGTAGCCGAGGAAGCTGGCCCCCTTGGCCAGGCCGTTGGTGTCGTCGAGCCACTCCACCCGCTGCAACTCCGGGCTCAGCCGGGCCGGCAGGTGGATGTCGGTCACCAGTTCCCAGACCCGGGACGGAATCGCCTCGACGTAGACCTCGTAGGTCACGCCCGGTCCATCGGCATAACGCAAAACGGCCACCTTCACGATCGAAGATCCGGCTCGCCGGATCACCCCACAGTCCGATCGACGATAATGCATGTGAGCAAGGGGTGGCAGGGGTGGCCGACGCTCAGGTGGTCACCGGCGGCAGCGGGCGGCCCCGCTCCGGTCGAGCGGGGCCGCCCCGGCGTCACCGGTCGACACCGGCTGCCGGCGGGGTGGCCATCTTGTGGTTCTGCCCCGGGACCCGGAAGTGGTGGAAGCTGACGGTGGCGCTGACCTCCAGCGCCTGCACCCAGTGCCACCAGCCCACCGGCACGAACAACAGCTGCCCCGGTTCCAGCACCACGTCGAGCACCGTCGCCTCGGCGAACCGGGGATGCCGGGTGAGGTCCGGGTCCGCCGCGTCGACCGCGCTGAACGTGCCGCCGCGCGGATAGACCAGGTGCCGCTCGTACGACGGGACCAGCCGGACGTGCTTGCGGCCGAGCACCTGGCCGAGCAGCACCGAACTGTTGTCCACGTGCAGCGGGGTCACCGTGCCGGCCGGCCCGAGCAGCAGGTGCCCGAGCCCGGACGGGTCCACGATCCCCTCCGGCGCCCGGATGTCGGCGGCGAGCGGGCGCAGCGCCCCGGACCAGTTCTCGTTGCGCGGCACCATGTAGTAGTCGTTGGTGCGCCGGCCGGAGCCGAGCAGCGCCAGGTAGTCGCGGAACGGCATGCTGGTGCGGTGCCGGTCGTACTGCCAGGCGTGGTCGGGGTTGGCCTCCCGCCCGGTCATCACCTCGACCACGGCATCGCCGCAGGCCGCCGCCAGGCCGGAAAGCGTCCAGCCGAGGGCGGGCCAGTCGGCCATCAGGCCATCGAGCACGACCGGCCGGTTGCCGAAGTAGTAGCGGGAGAAGAACTCGGCGGGGTCGAGGTCCGCACGCCGTTCCAGGGTCCGACCTCCGTCGCTGTCGCGCAGCGTCCGGTACGTGTCGAGCACCGACTCCAGCCAGTCGTAGCGCAGCGCGAGCCGGCGGCACACCGCGAGGTACGGGTGGTCGGCCAGGTCCCGCAGCTCGGCGTCGACGGCTTCGGGGTCGGCGGACCCGGCGACGGCGGCGGCCCGCACCTGCGGCACCGACGCGCCCATGGCGAGGTTCTCGACGAGCCACTCCCGCCAGGCGGGGTCGAGTCGGGGCGGGACGAGCGTGGTCATGCCCCGGCCGCCGGGACGAGGGTGAGCCGGGGCGGGCGGACCGCCTCCTGGCAGGTCGGGTACGAGTTCTTCACGTGGGCGGGGATGTGGTCCGGTGGCGGGGTGAGCTGCAGTTCGCGGGCGTACTCCTGGCAGTTGACGTAGGAGTTCTTGACGTGGGCGGGGATGTGGTCCGGTGGCGGGGTGAGCCGCGCCTCGCGGGCGTACTCCTCGCAGTTGACGTAGGAACCCTTGACGTGGGCGGGGAAGTGGTCCGGAACGTTGGTCATGGGCCCAGTCAACGGGCCGCCACGTCCCGGCCACCAGGGACCGCCGTCCCGGTCGCCCGGGACGTTCCCGCAGGTCATGGGTAGACTCCGGCCGGAAACGATCATCGGAAGGGCCCATGACGAAAAGCTACGAGCTGCCGCTGCTGGTGTTGACCGCGGCGACCGGGGCGGTCGACGGCGTGAGCTATCTCGCGCTGGACCGGGTCTTCACCGGCAACATGACCGGCAACGTGCTCTTCATCGGTTTCGGGCTGGCCGGGGTGTCCGGCCTGCCGGTGCTCAACAACCTGGTGGCGCTGCTGGCGTTCATGCTCGGCGCGGTGCTCGCCGCCCGGTTGACCCGGCGCTCGTCGGGGCCGGCGGCGCTGCCCGCCGCCGGGCTGGCCATCCTGGTCGGCGGCAGTGTGCTGACCCTCGCCCTGGCCGGGCTCTGGCTCGCCACCGGCCCACCGACGCACGGGGTGATGCTGACCGTCACCGGGCTGCTCGCCCTGGTGCTCGGCGCGCAGGCCGCAGCGGTCAAGCACATCGGTATCCGGGACCTCTCCACGGTCGTGGTGACCATGACCATGGTGAACCTCTCCACCGACAGCCGGGCCGCCGGCGGTCCGGGTACGGCCTGGCTGCGCCGGTTCGGGGCGATCACCACGATGGGGCTGGGCGCGTTCGTCTCCGCGGTGCTGACGTTGCGGGTGAACGGGGCGGTGGCGCTGGTCGTGGCCGGGGCGTTGTTGACCGTCGGCACGGCGCTGATCGCGGTGATCCGCCGCCGCGAGGTGGCCGCGACGGCGACTGTCGACGCCTGACCCCCGCGACCTGCGGCGGGTGCCGCGCCACCACCGGCGCGGGCGGGGAGGACCAAAAACTTTTGTGGGGTTCCTACAACGGTCACCGCTCAGGGTTCGGTGATTACGACATGGCGCTACCGGCCGGCAGCCGGAAGGGTGATCGCTGTCGGGGGTCGATGCCTTGCGGCGCGTACTCGTGGATCTACCGGAGGAGTCGGTCGGGTGTTCAGCCGTGTCGCCATCGTCAACCGGGGTGAGGCCGCGATGCGCCTCATTCACGCGGTCCGAGAGCTGGCCGCGCAGACCGACACGCGGATCGAAACCGTGGCCCTCTATACCGACGTCGACCGTACCGCGACATTCGTCCGCGAGGCCGACGTCGCCTACGACCTCGGTCCCGCCTCCGCCCGGCCGTACCTCGACCTCAAGAAGCTGGAGCACGCCCTGGTCGAGACCGGGGCCGACGCCGCCTGGGTCGGGTGGGGTTTCGTCGCCGAGGACCCGGCCTTCGCGGAGCTGTGCGAGAAGATCGGGGTGACCTTCGTCGGGCCGAGCCCGGACGCGATGCGCAAGCTCGGCGACAAGATCGGCGCGAAGCTGATCGCCGAGGAGGTCGGCGTGCCGGTCGCGCCGTGGAGCCGGGGCGCGGTGGAGACCCTGGAGGCGGCGATCACCGCCGCCGCCGAGATCGGCTACCCGCTGATGCTCAAGGCGACCGCCGGTGGTGGCGGGCGGGGCATCCGCGTCGTCACCAGCGACGCCGAGCTGGCCGACGCCTACCAGCGCACCAGCCAGGAGGCGGCCCGCGCCTTCGGCAGCGGCATCGTGTTCCTGGAGCGCCTGGTCACCGGCGCCCGGCACGTCGAGGTCCAGGTGATCGCGGACGGTCAGGGCACCGCCTGGGCGCTCGGCGTACGCGACTGCTCGGTGCAGCGGCGCAACCAGAAGGTCATCGAGGAGTCCGCCTCCCCGGTGCTCAGCCCGGAGCAGGCCGTCGAGCTCAAGACGTCAGCCGAACGGCTGGCCGTCGCGGTCGGCTACCGGGGCGCGGCGACCGTCGAGTTCCTCTACCACCCGGGTGACCGGTTGTTCGCCTTCCTGGAGGTCAACACCCGGCTCCAGGTGGAGCACCCGATCACCGAGCTGACCACCGGTTTCGACCTGGTCAAGGCGCAGCTGCACGTCGCGGCGGGCGGCCGGCTCGACGGGGTGCCGCCGCTGGAGCGCGGGCACGCCATCGAGGCCCGGCTCAACGCCGAGGACCCGGACCGCGACTTCGCGCCCGCCCCCGGCCGGATCGCCCGGCTGGACCTGCCCGCCGGGCCCGGCATCCGGGTGGACACCGGGGTCAGCGAGGGCGACACCATCCCGGCCGACTTCGACTCGATGATCGCGAAGATCATCGCCTACGGGCGGGACCGCGACGAGGCGCTCGGCCGGCTGCGGCGGGCGATGGCCAACACCACCGTGATCATCGAGGGCGGCGCGACCAACAAGAGCTTCGTGCTCGACCTGCTCGACCAGCCCGAGGTGATCGACGCCAGCGCCGACACCGGCTGGATCGACCGGGTACGCGCCGAGGGCCGGCTCGTCTCGCACCGGCACTCCGCCGTCGCGCTCGCCGCCGCCGCGATCGAGGCGTACGAGGAGCAGGAACGCGCCGAGCAGCAGCGGCTGCTGTCGACGGCGTTCGGCGGGCGTCCCCAGGTTCAGCACGTCAGCGGCCGGCCGTTGGACCTCAAACTGCGCGGCGTGGGCTACCGGATGCGGGTGGCCCGGGTCGGCGCGCACCGGTTCCGGGTCGGTATCGAGGCCGGTGGCGACGTGCACACCGCCGACGTCGAGCTGGACCGGTTCGACCGGCACACCGGGCAGATCGCCGTCAACGGTGCCCGGTACCGGCTGCTCACCGGCACCCACGGCGCGATCCACCTGGTCGAGGTCGACGGCGTGACCCACCGGGTCGGCCGCGACGAGGGCGGCGTGGTCCGCTCCCCGATGCCGGCGCTGGTCGTCGCGACGCCGGTGGAGGTGGGTGCCGAGGTCGAGGCGGGCGCACCGGTGCTGGTGCTGGAGGCGATGAAGATGGAGACGGTGCTGCGGGCACCGTTCCGGGCCCGGCTCAGGGAGTGCGGCGTCTCCGTCGGCAGCCAGGTGGAGGCCGGCGCGGCGCTGCTGCGGCTGGAGCCCCTCGCCGACGACTCCGACGACACCCCGGACACCCCCACCGCCGCTCCCGTCGCCCTGGACCTTCCCGTCGCGCCCGACCAGGCCCCGGCGGTCGAGCGGTCCCGGCGCGGCCAAGAGGACCTCCGTGGTCTGCTGCTGGGTTTCGACGTGGACCCGCACGACGACGGCCGGGTGCTCGACGAGTACCTCGCCGCACGGCGGGCCGCCATCGAGGACGGCCACCGTCCGCTGGCCGAGGAGATCGACCTCGTCGACGTCTTCGCCGACCTCGCCGAGCTGACCCGCAACCGGCTGACCGGTGAGGACGTCAGCGGGGACAACCACGTCCCCAGCGCCCGCGAGTATTTCCACACCTACCTGCAGAGCCTCGACGTCGAGCGGGCCGGGCTGCCGGCGCCCTTCCAGGCCAAGCTGGCCAAGGCCCTCGGCCACTACGGCGTCACCGAGCTGGACCGCTCCCCCGCTCTCGAAGCCGCCGTGTTCCGCATCTTCCTGGCCCAGCAGCGGGCCTCCGCCGACGCCACGGTCGTCGCGACGCTGCTGCGCTCCTGGCTGCGCGAGCCCCCGCCGGACGCGGTGCTGCGTGAGCCCGCCGGTCTCGCGTTGGAGCGGCTGGTGGCGGCGACGCAGGTGCGTTTCCCGGTCGTCGCCGACCTGGCGCGCGGCGTGGTGTTCGCCTGGTTCGCCCAGCCGCTGCTGCTGCGCAACCGCGCCCGGCTGTACGCCTCGGTCCGCCGCCACCTGCGTCACCTGGACGCGCACCCGGACGCGGCGGACCGAGCCGAGCGGGTCGCGGAGATGGTCCGCAGCACCGAACCCCTGGTCCGGGTGCTCGGCCAGCGGCTCGTCCGGGACCACCTCGACAACGCGGTGATGCTGGAGGTGCTGACCCGGCGGTACTACGGCAACAAGGGTCTCGCCGACGTCCGCACCCGCCAGGTCGCCGACTGCACGTTCGTGGTGGCCGAGCGGGCCGACTCCAGCCTGCTCTCCGCCGCCGTACGCTTCGACGCGTTGGGCGACGCGCTGCGCGGGCTCGCCGAGCTGGCCGGGGACGGCTCCGCCGTCGACGCCGACATCTACCTCGGCTGGGAGAACCAGCCGGAGGACTTCGACGCGATGGCCGCCGCGCTGCTGGAGGTCGTCAACGCGCACCCGCTGCCGGCCCAGGTCCGTCGGCTCACCACCACCGTCGCCGGGCGTGGCGGCGCGGTGATGCACCACCACTTCACGTTCCGCCCGTCGAGCACGGGGATGAGCGAGGAGCGGCTGATCCGGGGCCTGCACCCGTACATCGCGCAGCGGATGCAGTTGGAGCGGCTGCGCAAGTTCGACCTGACCCGGCTGCCGTCGTCGGACGAGGAGGTCTACCTCTTCCAGGCCGTCGCCCGGGAGAACCCGTCCGACGAGCGGCTCGTCGCGTTCGCCCAGGTGCGTGACCTGACGGCGCTGCGCGAGCACGACGGTCGGCTGGTCGCCCTGCCCACGGCCGAGGACATCGTCGCCACCTGCCTGGACTCGATCCGTCGGGCGCAAACCCGCCGCCCGTCCAAGACCCGCTTCAACACCAACCGGATCGTCATCTACGTCTGGCCGCCGAGCGACCTGACCCGTGAGGAGATGGAGATGATCGCCGGGCGGGTCCGCCCGACGACCGTCGGCGCGGGGCTGGAGGAGATCCTGTTCATCGCGCGCCAGCGCGACCGCCGCACCGGTGAGCTGACCAAGATCGCGGTACGGATCTCGTTCGACGCCACCGGCGGGGCCGAGCTGAGCATGGGTGAGCCGCCGGCCGACCCGGTCGAGCCGCTCGACGACTACCGGCTGAAGGTGCTGCGGGCCAGCAGCCGCAACACGGTCTACCCGTACGAGTTGACCGGGATGCTCGGCCAGTTCGTCGAGCACGACCTCGACGACGAGCACGCGCTGGTGCCGGTGGACCGGCCCCGGGGCCGCAACACGGCGGCGATCGTCGCGGGGGTGGTCACCACGCCGACCCCGCGGCACCCGCAGGGCGTCACCCGGGTGGTGCTGCTCGGCGACCCGACCAAGTCGCTCGGCGCACTCTCCGAGGCCGAGTGCCGGCGGGTGATCGCCGCCCTGGACCTGGCCGAGCGGCTCCAGGTGCCGCTGGAGTGGTACGCCCTGTCGGCCGGCGCGCGGATCTCGATGAGCTCCGGCACCGAGAACATGGACTGGGTGGCGGCGGCGCTCAAGCGGATCGTCGAGTTCACCCAGGACGGCGGCGAGATCAACATCGTGGTCGCGGGGATCAACGTGGGCGCCCAGCCGTACTGGAACGCCGAGGCGACGATGCTCATGCACACCCGGGGCATCCTGGTGATGACGCCGGAGGCCGCGATGGTGCTCACCGGCAAGCAGTCGCTGGACTTCTCCGGTGGGGTCTCCGCCGAGGACAACTTCGGCATCGGCGGCTACGACCGGGTGATGGGCCCCAACGGGCAGGCGCAGTACTGGGCGCCCAACCTGACGGCGGCCCGGGACGTGCTGATGTCGTACTACGACCACACGTACGTCGCGCCCGGGGAGGACGCCCCGCGTCGGGCGACCACCGCCGACCCGGCCGACCGGGACGTCTCCGCCTTCCCGCACACCGTGGCGGGCAGCGACTTCACCACCGTCGGCGAGATCTTCTCCGCCACGGCGAACCCGGACCGCAAGAAGCCGTTCGACATCCGTACGGTGATGCGGGCGCTGTCCGACCAGGACCACCCGGTGCTGGAGCGGTGGGCGGGCATGGCCGACGCGGAGACCGCGGTGGTGCAGGACGTCCACCTCGGTGGCATCCCGGTCTGCCTGCTCGGCATCGAGTCGCGGTCGGTGCCCCGCCGGGGCTTCCCGCCCACCGACGGCCCGGACACCTACACCGCGGGCACCCTGTTCCCGCGCTCGTCCAAGAAGGCCGCGCGGGCGATCAACGCGGCCAGCGGCAACCGGCCGCTGGTGGTGCTGGCGAACCTGTCGGGCTTCGACGGCTCACCCGAGTCGATGCGCAAACTGCAACTGGAGTACGGGGCCGAGATCGGCCGGGCGATCGTCAACTTCCGCGGTCCGATCGTGTTCTGCGTGATCTCCCGCTATCACGGCGGGGCGTTCGTGGTCTTCTCCAAGGCGCTGAACCCGAACATGACGGTGCTGGCACTGGAGGGCTCGTTCGCCTCGGTGCTCGGCGGCGCCCCGGCGGCGGCGGTGGTGTTCTCCGGCGACGTCAACGCCCGTACCGCTGCCGACCTGCGGGTGCGCGACCTGGAGGCGCGGGTCGCGGCGGCCACCGGCACCGAGCGGGCGGCGCTGACCGCGGAACTCGACGAGACCCGCGCGGCGGTCCGCGCGGAGAAGCTCGGCGAGGTGGCGGCGGAGTTCGACCGGGTGCACAACATCCAGCGGGCGGTGGAGGTCGGCTCGGTCGACGCGGTGATCCGGGCCGCCGAACTGCGCCCCCGCATCATCGAGGCGATCGAGTCCCGACTGCGGTGACGCCGACCGGCGGGGTCCGGTGGGCCCCGCCGGTCGGCTGACCGGTCGGCCGAGCCGGCGGTGTGGCGGTCGCTGACCGACCCGCCCGGGTGACGTCGTCAGGTCCGGTATGGCGGTCGCTGGTCGATCCGGCGGGGTGACGTCGCCAGTCCGGGGTGGCGGTCGCTGGTCGACCCGGCGGTGGCGGTCGCCGGTCCGGGCGGGCCTACCGACGGGCCGCAGCTGCGGCCCGAACTGCCGGAGCCGACCGGCCTGGGAGTGGTTGTCGTGGACAGCGTTATGCCGCAGCGTCATATTCATGACGCTGCGGCATAACGCTGTCTGCGCATCCTGACGTCGGGACGGGACGGGGACGCCGCCGCAGTGAGGAGCGGCAGGCAGCAGAGCAGCCGGCCGCCGGGGACACCTGGCGGCGGAGGCAGCGCCCGGACCGGACGCCGGGCGCCGGCACCCAGACAGCCCGTCGGGACCGGTCGGAGCGCAGCCCGGCAGGACCGACCAGAGCGCAGCCGGCCGCCGAGCGACCGGTGCGCAGGCGTCAACGCGTGGCGGGTGCCCCGGCGTCGGCCAGCAGCCGCTGACGCATCAGGAACTTGCGGACCTTGCCCGTCGGGCCCATCACCACACCGTCGTCGGGCACGGTGACCACCCGCCGCAGCGTCCCGCCGACCACCGGGCCGAGCGCGGTGCGGACCTGGTCGGCGCGGTCGAGCGCCGGATCGGCGTCGTCGGCGAGCAGGAGCAGCACCTCGGTGACGATGCGGTCGTCGTCCTCCCGGACCGCGATGACAGTGCAGTCGCGCACGTCCGGGCAGTGCTTCAGGACGCGCTCCTCGGACAGCGCCGTGTAGAGCCAGTTGCCGTCGCCCAGGTCGACCGCGTCGCTGGCCCGGTCGACGTGGTGGTAGTTGCCCTCCGGGTCGCGGTACATCAGGTCACCGGTCAGGTAGTAGCCGTTGAGCCGGGTACGGAAGGTGTTGACCGAGTCGTTCCAGTACCCGATCGCCAGCGTCGGCGACTTGAGCCCGACGTGGCCCACCTCCCCCTCGGCGACCTCCTCGCCCGTCACCACGTCGAGCAGGGCGATCTGCGCGAACGGGTACGGCTTGCCGACGCAACGGTCGTAGCGGTCACTGCCGAGGCGGTGGCTGATCCGGAACGCGCCGTGGCCCATCTCGGTGGAGCCGAGCATGTCGACGAACTTCGAACCGGGCACGTCCACCATGCCCTGCCGGGTGTACGCCGGGTGGCTGCCGACGGCCACCAGCCGCCGGATGTGCGACTCGTGGGCGCAGTCGCCGGTGTTGAACCAGTTGCGCACCGAACTCAGGTCGCGGGCGGTCAGGTCGTGGCGGGCCAGCTCCGACCAGGTCACCGCGAAACCGAAGACGCCGGTCGGCCGCCAGCGTTCGATGGCGTCGAGGATCGTCTCGGCGCTGCGCGCGAACGGGCCACCCTGCGCCGACAGGTAGAGCAGCTGGTAGCCGTTGCAGAGCGCCTGGTTGACGGTGATGATGCCGGCGGTGTGCGCGGCCGGCAGGACGGACAGCTCCCGTACCTCACCGTAGGGGCGGGACTCGGTGAGCCGGACCGCCCGGATGGCGGCGAACAGCCCGTGGTGCGAGTGGACGATCGCGGCCGGCACCCGGGTGGTCCCCGACGAGTGGGTGATGGCGACCGGGTCCTCGGGGTGGTGGCGGTAGTGCGGCGGGGCCTGGTCGGGGTCGCCGGTGCCGGTCTCCGCGGCGTCGCCGAGGATCGGCACCCCGAGGTCGTGCTCACGCAGCGCGGCATGGTCGGCGTCGACGACGACCCCGACGCCGCGTAGCCGCCTGATGAACTCGGCCGCCAACTCGATCGGCATGTTGCCGTTCATCAGGGCCGGGATCGCACCGAGCCGGTTGAGGGCCAGGAAGTTGAGGAACACGTCGGGCGCGGACGTCACGTAGACCGCGACCGGGTCACGCCGGCCGATGCCGCGCCGCCGGAACCAGTCGGCGCGGGCGGCGACCCGCTCGGTCAGGGTGGCCAGCGACAGCGGCGTCCAGGCGGGGATCCCGTCCACGTCGACGTCGAAGGTCACCCGGGGCAGGTCCGGGTCGGCACCGTGTTCGGCCAGCCGGAGCAGGACGTTTCCGGCCCCCAGCTCCATGTCGGCCGCCAGGGTCGCCCGGAAGTTGTCGGCACCCAACGAGTTGTCTCCTCACCTGACACGCTCACGGTCACCGCACCTCGGCGCGACGGCCGATCTGGGACACGCTCAGGCTAGAGCGCGGACCACCGGCAGACAATGGCCAACATCAATTTCGGGTACGACCACGGCGGTGACCGCCCGTGCCGCCCGGCCGGTTTGCGGCGGCCTGTCAGGAGACCTCACGGTTGAACAGGTGCGACGACCAGACCAGGCTGACCGCCGCCAACCCGATCATGATGAGCGCACCCTGCCAGACCACGGGTTGGCCGATCTGACCGTTGAACAGCGCCCGCATGCCGTTGGTGGCCCAGGCGAACGGGTTCCAGACCGCGACCTGCTGGATCCACAGCGGGGCCAGCACCAGCGGGATGAGCACCCCGGCGAGCAGCGAGATCGGCTGGCCGACGGTGTTCACCAGCACACCGAGGCTGTTCTCGTTGCGCACCAGCAGCGCGATGTCGTACGAGATCGAGGTGCTCAGCAGCACCATCACCGACAGCAACGCGTAGGAGATGAGCAGGTTGCCCAGGTGCACCCGCAACCCGAACGGCAACGCCACCAGCGTGATGATCACCGCCTGCACCACGTTCAGGCAGACGTGCATCAGGGCCCGCCCCAGCAGCAGCGCCGTGCGGCTGACCGGGGTCACCCGGCACCGGTCGATGATGCCGGCACGCAGGGCACTGAGCAGCCCGTAGCCGGCGAACAGCCCACCGAACAGGCCCATCGCCACGAACAGTCCGGGCACGTAGATGCGGTACGCGTCCGCGTACGAGGAGGCGCCCCGGTCGACCATCACCACCTTGAGGAACGGGGCGAACAGCACCAGATAGGTGATCGGCTGGGCCAGGCTGAACGCCACCATCACCGGGTTGCGCACCATCAGGCCGACCTCCTGCTGGAAGATCAGCCAGGTGTCGCGGACCAGTTTCACTGCGGCTCCTCTCGCACCGGTGGTCACTCCTCGAGCGAGCGGCCGGTCTTGGCCAGGAAGACGTCGTCGAGGCTGGGTCGGCGGGCCTCGATCGCCCCGGGCTCGATCCCCCGGCCCAGCAGGGTGCGCATGATCTGCGGGATGGCGGTGGCGGCACTGTCCACATAGAGCCGCAGGGTGCCGTCGACCACCTCGGACGAGTGCACGTAGGGCTGCTCGGTCAGCAGCTTCGTGGCGACCGGCAGGTCATTGTCGGTGACGTCGTCGACCACACCGGCCCGGTTGAGGTCGACCGCGACCACGTCCCCGGAGATCTCCCGCTTGAGATCCGAGGGGGTGCCCTCGGCGACGATCAGGCCGCCGTCGATGATGGACACCCGGTCGCACAGGGTGTCGGCCTCGTCGAGGTAGTGCGTGGTGAGGAAGACGGTCATCCCCTCCGCCCGCAGCCGCCGGACCTCCTGCCACATCCGCACCCGGCTGGGCGGGTCCAGCCCGGCGGTCGGCTCGTCGAGGAAGATGACCTGCGGCGAGTGGATCACCCCGAGCGCCACGTCGAGCCGCCGCCGCTGCCCACCCGAGTAGGTCCTGATCCGGCGGTCGGCGAAGTCGCCGAGCTGGAACGCCCCGATCGCCGCCTCGGCCCGGCGCTGCGCCTCGGCCTTGCCGAAGCCGTACAGCCGGGCCTGGAGCACCAGGTCGCGGCGGGCGGTCGAGTCGTCGTAGGTGCCACTGGCCTGGGCCACGAAGCCGATCTGCCGGCGGACCTGGGCGGGTGCCCGCAGCAGGTCGACCCCCGCGATCGTCGCCCGACCCCCGTCGGGGCGGATCAGGGTGGCCAGCATCCGCATGGTGGTGGACTTGCCCGCGCCGTTGGGGCCGAGAAAGCCGACGATCTCGCCGCGGGCCACCGCGAAGTCGACCCCGCGCACCGCCTCGACCGTACCGGCGCTGCGGCCACGCCCGACCCGGTAGGACTTGCGCAGGCCGGTGGCCTCGATCATCGAGCCTCCTCGGGCGGGACGACGCCGGGCCACGGGAGTGTCGACCATGGACGGCGACACCCGTGCGGGTGCGTCAGGTCAGGCTAGTGTGGGCGTACCCGTAGGACAATGGTCGATGGGTCGACCGGCCAGGGCGGCGAGGTGCCGGGCGGCGGCCGTCGCGCCACCGGCCGCGGCGAACGACTCACCGACCCGGCGGGCCTGCGCCCGGTAGCCCGGCCCGTCGAGGACGGCGGCGAGCGCGGTGGTGAGCTCCGCCGGGGTGGCCGACCCGAACGAGACCTCGATGCCGGCGCCCGCGTCGGTCACCTGCCGGGCGACCATCGGATGGTCGTGCCGGATCGGCGCGACGACCACCGGGACGCCGTGCGCCAGCGCCTCGGTCACCGTGCCCAGCCCACCGTGGGAGACCAGCGCGTCGAGGTGGGGCATCAGCTCCAGCACCGGCACCCGGGGGCCACCAGCACGTGCGCGGGCGGGTCGGGCAGCAGGTCGGTCGAGGCGGTGAGCACCACCTGCACCCGGTCGGCGAGCGGTGCCGTGGCCGCCAGCATCCGCTGGAAGAACTCCCGGGCCAGGTGCTCGGCCATCGTCCCGACGGTGACCAGCACGTGCCGGCGGGACCGGTCCCAGGCGTCCCAGTCGAAGGCCGGCGCGTCGGGCCGGTGGCCCAGCGCCGGGCCGGTCAGCACGCACCGCGCCGGCAGCGGCGTCGCGCCCGTCAACGCCGTGCTGGTCAACCCGAGCACCAGGTACGGCGAGAAGCGCAGGTCGATCGTCTCGTCGACCGGCAGGTCGGTCATCGCCCAGACCCGGGTGAGCTGGCCGCGTACCCACTCGTCGAACTCGGGCAGGTCCGGCGGGGTGAGTTCCAGGGTGCCGACGCAGAAGGTGGCCCACGGCACCCCGTGCCGGTACGCGGCCAGCGCGCCGGCCAGCGCGTACTGGTCGACGACGACGACGTCCGGCCGGTGGTGTGCGACGGCCTGGTCGGCGGCGTCGCGGATGAACCGGTTGACCGGCAACACGTGCCCCTCCCAGAGGCTGCGCACCGAGGCCATGCCGGTCTCGCCGTCGAGGCGGAAGTACCGCTTGCCGGTCGGGTAGAGGGTCGCGTCGGGGCCGATCAGCGGTCGCAGGTCGCTGCGGGGCCCGCACCAGGCCACCTCGTGCCCCGCCGCCTGGAGCGCCTGGCCGATGGCGAGCGGGGCGTTGAGATGGGACGCCACCGGCAGGACGACGAACAGGAAGCGGGCCACGTCGATATTGTGGCACGCGTTGACAGCGACGGACGCCGCTGATGGGATTCGACGCGTGGCGGTCGACGAGCAACGACACCGGGCGGCGTCGTCCACTGTGTTCGGTGACGGGCCGACCGTCGTGGTGGCCGGCCGACGCCGGGCGCCGGCCGCCGACCGGCCACGGTCGGCACCGTCGGCATGACGGCCCTCGACGCGGTCGCGGTCCACCTCCCCCAGCGCCGGGTCCCGATCGAGAGCCTGGCCGGCCCGCTGGAGCTGACCGACATGCAGGTCCGGTTGTTCCGCCGGTTCCACGGCCTGGACCAGGTGCGCCGCGACCCCGACCTGTCGCTGCACGACCTGCTGCTGCACGCCGCGACCGGGCTCACCGCCCTGCGCGGGCAGGAACACCGGGTCCGGTTCGTCCTGTACGGGCGGGCGTTTCCCGTCGTCACGCCGTACCCGGTCAACCCGCTGCACGACGTCTGCCGCGCGCTGGGGCTCGGCCACGCGGTCGCCTTCACCCTGACCCAGCAGTCGTGTGCCAGCGCGTTGCTCGCGATCGAGATGGCCGGCCGGCTGCTGGCCGCCGAACCACCCGGCCGGCACGGGCCGGGCGACGGTCCGTTGGCGCTGGTCCTCACCGGGGAGAAGGCGTTCACCCGGGACGCCCAGTTCATCCCGGAGACCTCGGTCTTCAGTGAGGGGGCGTCCGCGTGCCTGGTCAGCGCCGACGGGCCCCGGGACCGGCTGCTCGGCTACGCGTGCGCGCAGCGGGGCGAGTTCGACGTCGCCGGTGGCGCCTCCGGGGCCCAGTTCCAGCGCGAGTACCGGCCGGCGCTGGCGGAGGTGATCGGGCGTGCCCTGGCGGTGGCCGGGGTCACCCTGGACGACATCCGGCTGGTGCTGCCGCACAACGTCAACGTCGTGACGTGGCACCGGCTGTGCCGGCTGATCGGGCTCCCCCGCGACCGGGTGCTGCTGGACAACGTCCGGGACACCGGTCACGTCTTCTGCGCGGACGCGTTCGCCAACTACCTGACGGCGCGCGAGCGGGGGCTGCTGGACCCCGGTGACCGCTACCTGGTCGCCGCCGTCGGGGCCGGGGACGGCGCCACCTTCGCCGCCATGGTCTTCGCCCACTGACCGCGCCGCAGGAACCGGTCGGTGCGTGCCGACCGGTGTGAAGCCGATCGGTGCGTGCCGACCGGTGTGAGGAAGGAGAACCGTGCCGGCAGCCCCGCCGACCGACCTGCACCTGATCCGGGCCGCCCGGCGGGCCTTCCCCGGGCCGGCCGCGCTGCTGCACGACCCGGCCCACCGGGAGCAGTCCCGGCGCTACCTGACGGACCTGGCCCGCCAGGACGGGCGGGAGGTGCCGGTCGGCCTGTTCGACACGGCGTCCGGGTCGCTGGGGCAGTCCTACGCGGAGATGGCCGAGGCGTTGATCCGGGCGCTCGTCACGCCGGACGAACCGGTGGACCTGCTCGTCCTGGCGTTCTCCCGACACGACATGCTGCCCGGCCGGGCCACCGCCACCTACCTGAGCCACGTCTGCCCGGGGACCCCGCTGTCGTTCGCCGTCTGCGACCAGGGCTCGGCGGCGGCCTTCAGCGCGCTGCGGCTCGCCCGGGCGTACGCGTCGTCGGGCGGGTGCCGACGGGTCCTGCTGATCGTCGTCGAACAGACCGTTGTGCCCTACGACACGTCCGCCCTCGCTCCGGCCCGGCACCAGGGGGTCGCCCTGCTCTACCGCGCCAACGGGCCGGTCCCCACACCGGGCCCGGTGCCGCCCGCGGCTCCCGCCGCAGCGGAGGAGCCGGTGGCCGCCGGGGTACGAGGTGGACCCGGCACCACCGGCCCGGCGGGCTCCACCGGTGACGTCCTGGACGTCACGGCCCGGGTGGACGTCGTACGCCAGCACCCGGACGTGGCCGCCGACGAGGTCGCCGCGCTGGCCGGGTCCGAACTGGCCGCGCTGTCGGCCGGCCGCACCGACGGCCGGGTGGTGCTGAGCGCCGACCTCGCCACTGCCTGGCCGGCGCACCCCGTCGAGGGGGTGCACGTCACGCCGCCGGGGCAGCCGGTCACCGGCCTGTGGTGGACCCTGCTGGACCGGCTCGCCGACCCGGACCGGTCCCGGCCGGTGGTGGCCGCCGACTACGACCCCGACCTGCGCTACCTCTGCCTGGTCAGCTGGGACGACGCCGATCCGACCGGCGAGGGACGGCCCGACCGGTGACTACTCCGGCCCGACGGGCCGGCGGCGGCCCGGACGGTGGGCACGCCGCACCGGCCGGTCAGAGCCCGGCGGCCAGGGCGGTCCGGGCGAACGCGCACAGCCGGTCGTTCGCCTCGTCCGTGCCGACGGTGATCCGCACCCCCGCGCCGGGCAGGGCCATCACCAGGATGCCGGCCTCGCGGGCCCGTTCGGCGAACGGCACCGCCCGCTCCCCCAGCGGCAGCCAGACGAAGTTCGCCTCGCTGTCCGCCACGGTGAGGCCGAGTCCGCGCAGCTCGTCGATCAGCCGGGTACGCGACGCCGCCAGTTCGGCGCAGCGTCGGGTCAGTTCGGGGGTGACCGCCTCGTCGAGGCTCGCCACCGCCGCGGCCTGGGCCAGGCTGTTCGGGAAGAACACCGCGCCCACCATGCCGGCCAGCGGCGTCACCCTGGGTGGCACCACCGCGTAGCCGACGCGCAGCGCGGCCAGCCCGTACGCCTTGGAGAAGGTGCGCAGGACGCAGACGTTGTCGTGGGCGCGGTAGAGGTCCATCCCGTCGGGCACCTGCGGGTCGGTGACGAACTCCCGGTACGCCTCGTCGATGATCACCGGTACGTCGGCCGGGATCCGGGCCAGGAAGTCGTCGATCTCGTCGCGGTGCAGCACCGCCCCGGTCGGGTTGTTGGGGTTGCACAGCAGCACGCACCGGGTCTGGTCGGTCACGGCGGCGGCCATGGCGGGCAGGTCGTGGCGGTAGCCGTCCATCGGCACCGGCACGCCCCGGGCCCCGACGTTGCTGATGATCAGCGGGTAGCCCTCGAAGGACAGTGCCGGGTGGACCACCTCGGGGCGCGGCCCGAGCGCCTGGACGAGGTG
Organism: Micromonospora sp. RL09-050-HVF-A; assembly: GCF_019374995.1. Lineage (NCBI taxonomy): Bacteria > Bacillati > Actinomycetota > Actinomycetes > Micromonosporales > Micromonosporaceae > Micromonospora > Micromonospora sp. RL09-050-HVF-A. Next base: position 6,677,408 of record NZ_JAGKQP010000002.1, on the reverse strand, counting down.
TTGGCACAGCCCGGCCGAGCCGGGCCCGACGAGGATCGCCTCCGGTCCCACGCCCAACCGTGCGGCCAGGGTGCCCCGCAGTGCGGCGGCGGTGCGGTCCGGGTACCGCTGGAGGGCGGCGGCCCCGTCCTCGACGATCCGTCGGATGCTCGGCAGCGGCGGGTACGGCGTCTCGTTCATCGACAGGTCGGCCGGCGGCTGGGTGCCGACGGTGGTGGCAGTGGTCATCGTCGCTCACTTCGTTGCGGGGCCGGCGGGACGGGCGGGTGGGCGTGCCGGTCGGTGAGCAGCCCGAGCTGGTAGATCCGGTCGACCAGGGACAGCGGTCGGACGTTCGTGCCGGACAGGTTGCCGGCGGTGAGCCCGAGCAGCCGGGGGTTGGCCGCGGTGCGCCGCATCATCCGCGCCCCGAGCAGCCGGGGCAGCCCCGACACGCTGGTGATCATGCGGGCGGCGTTGTGGCTGACCGTGGCGATGTGGTCGAGCTGGGGTCGGCGGGCCGTGTCGTAGTTCCGCAGTGCCCGGTCCACCCCGGCGGCGTCCGGGCGGTCCCCGTCGGCGGTGAGGGTGGCGGCGAGGGTCTCGGCGTCGGCGAGTGAGCTGTTGACGCCCTGCGCCGCCATCGGGTGCACCGCGTGGGCGGCCTCGCCGACGAGGGCGAGGCCGGGCACGGTCAGCTGCGCCGCGCGCAGTCGGTAGACGGCGAGGAGCTGCCGCCGGTGCAGGCTGGCCCGCAACGCCGACCCCAGCGGCCGGATGGCGGGCACCCCGACGAGCAGCCGGTCGCACCAGGCGGCCAGGTCGGCGGTGCTGTGGCCGCGGAACTCGCCCGGCGTCACCTGGACGTAGACCCGGCAGCGCCCGCCGGGCAGCGGGTAGACCAGGCACAGCCCCCGGTCGGTGCGGTAGGCCGACACCTCGTCGGCCACCTCCACCCCGGGCACGTCGAAGGCGACCAGGCCGTGCGGGTACTCCCGCCGCTCGACGTCGATGCCGACGGCCTTGCGCAGCGGTGAGGACATCCCGTCGGCGGCGACCACCAGCGCCGCCGGGATGTCCTGCTCGCCGTCGCCGCCGGTGACCCGGACCCCGGTGACCCGGCCGTCGGCGGCGCGCAGTGGGCCGGTGACCCGCTGCCCCCAGCGGAGCTCGACGGTGCCGGGCAGCCCGTCGGCGAGGACGCCGCGCAGGTCGCCGTAGTCGGCGCAGAGGATCTGCCGGTGGCTGCCCGGCAGGGTGCCGTAGTCGAGGGCGAGCAGTGCCCGGCCCTGCGGGTCGCGGATGGCCAGCTGGTCGACCGGACGCGCGCCGGTGGCCCGCAGGGCGTCGAGCACGCCCCAGCCGTCGAGGATGCGTACCGTCTCGGGTTGGAGGATCTCGCCCTTGGCGATCGACGCGGGGGTGCGTTGCCGGTCGAGCACGACCACCCGCAGCCCGCGGGCGCCGAGCGCGCGGGCTGCGGCCAGGCCGCCGGCCCCGGCCCCGACCACGACCACGACGACGTCGGCGCTCATCGGGCCACCGCGCCGGGTGTGACGCCCGCCCGCCCGGCGACGGTACGCCGGTATTCGCCGAGCGCCCGCAGCGCGACCGCCTGGGTGATCACGGCGTTGGGGTAGCGCAGGTGGTGGCGGATGTAGTTGCAGACCCGGGTGGCCGGCCAGCCGCCGTCGGGCCCGGCGGCGGCGAGCAGCCAGCGGACCCCCGGTCGACCGCGTCGGCGTGCGCGGGGTCGCCGGTGGCCAGCAGCCCCTGGACGGCCCAGCCGGTCTCCTCGACCGACCCGGCGGTGCCGTCGCCCGGCCCCCACGACCCGTCCGGCAGTTGGGTGTCGCGCAGCCAGCCGGCCGCCCGGCGGACCACGTCGTGCCGGGCGTGGCCGACCCGGGACAGCGCCGTCACCACGACCGCCGTGCCGGAGGTGTGGTCGCGGTACCAGAGGTTCTCGTAGCTGCCGTTGGGGCGTCCGGCGGTCAGCAGCCAGGCCGCCCCGGCGGCGACCGCCGGGTGGTCGTCGGGGTGGCCGGTGTCGTGCAGGGCGAGGACGGCCTGGCTGGTGATGGCGGGGCAGGGCCCGTCGTTGGCGAGCTTGGTGTCGCGCACCCACAGGCTCCACGAGCCCCGGGTGTCCTGCCGGCCGATGAGCCAGGTCAGGCCGCTGCGCAGCACCGGGTCGGTGTCGGCGTCGGGGTAGCCGGCGAGCGCCGAGAGGATCTCGGCGGACTCCAGGGTCACCGGCCAGCCGCCCACGTTGGAGTAGCTCCATCCGCCCGGCGGCACGTCGAGCACCGTGAACGCGGTCGGTTTCTGGGTGGCGTGGAAGAAGTCCCGGGTCGGGGCCAACCGGGGGTCGGCGGCGTAGCCGGCGGCGGCCAGCCCGGTCACCGCGTAGCCGGAGCGGGTCAGGTCGAGGTTGGTCACCGCGTCCCAGGCGCCGTCGGGGCGGACCGCGCGACGCAGCCAGCCGACGACGGCCGTGGCGATGTCCGGGGCCTCGCCGGAGCGGGCCAGGCCGAGCAGCACCAGGGCGGCGGGCCACGGGTCCTCGCTCAGCGCGCCGGTCCGGCCTTCGTGGTCGTAGATCGCGCGCAGCAGCCGCAGGGCCGCCGGGCGGGCCCGGCGCAGGGTGGCCCGGCGCAGTCGGCCGGTGGGCAGCAGGTCGGCCTGCATCAGGGCCAGCCCGATGAACGGCGAGGTACGGAACGACAGCCGTTGCCGGCGGACCCGGTCGAACAGCACGATCTCCAACGGCAGCCGGCGCAGCGGGCCCGCCTCGACGGTCATCCCGGCCAGGGTGAGCAGTTGCCGGCAGAGCAGCGAGATGGCCGGGTCGGTGACCGTGTCGACACCCCCCATCGCGGCCAGCCGGGCGCGGCCGGCCGTGATCGCCTCGGCGCTGGCCTCCGGTGCGGTCAGGGCCAGGGCGGCGACCGCGACGGCGGTGGCGACGACCTCGCTGTCGGCCCCCACCACGCCGCCCCAACCGCCGTCGTCGTGCTGTTGCCGGCGCAGCCATGAGGTGCCGGCGTCGACCAGGTCGGCGCTGCCCCCCGGGTCGGCGGCGTGCAGGGCGGCGACCGTACCCGCGGTGCCCAGCACCGAGGCCGGTGGGTCGTCGCCGAAGACCCCGTCGGGGCGCTGCCGGCGCAGCAGCGCCTCCGCGCCGTCGCTGATGGCCCGGTCGAGGGCCTCGGTGGGCACAACGGTCATGACACGTCCTCCATGGCGGCTCGGCGGGGGGTGGCCAGGGCCAGTGCCGGTCGGCCGGTGCCGAGTTCGTGCCGGGCACGCATCAGGTGCTGGGCCCACCAGGTCAACCCGACCATCGGCAGCACCAGCAGCAGTTGCAGGCCGATACCCAGCCGCAGCCCGACCAGGGCCGAGGCCAGCACCACCCGCTCGACGACCAGGACGGAGTGCGCCCGCAGCGCCACCACGACGGGCATGTCGGCGCGGTGCGCGACCAGTGGGGCGAGGGCGACGACCCCCAGCACCAGGACCACGATCAGCGTGGCCAGGTAGCCGGTCCGGCCGTCCGGCCCGGCCAGCAGCCCGGCGGTGAGCGCGGCGACGACGGTCACCGCGTAGAGGGCCAGCACGGTGCGTACCGCGAACGGCGAACCCCGGCGTACCGGCAGCGTGTGGTAGCCGCCGGCCCGGTCACCGTCGATGTCGCGCAACGCACCGACCAGGTTGGACATCGTGTCGTGCGACCAGAACGCGACCATCGCGGCGAGCAGCACCGGCACCGCCGACGGGGGGTCCGGGGAGAGTCCGACGGCCAGCGCCCCGTAGAGCAGCGCGATCGCGCCGAGTGCGCCCCGGACCAGGTTCCCGGCGACGCCGCGCGCCTTGCACCAGCGGCTGTAGGCGACGATGCCGAACGCGGCGAGCACGGCGGCCGAGGTGGTGCCCCAGCCGCCGAGCACCGCCAGCAGCGCGAGGACCGCGAAGCAGACCCCGCCGCACCACAGCGCCGTGCGGGCGGCCAGCCGGCCGGACGGGATCGGCCGGTGCGGCTTGCTGCCGGCGTCGAGGTCCCGGTCGAAGTAGTCGCCGAGGTAGTGGCCGCCCAGCCAGCCGGCGGTCGGGGCGGCCCAGGCCGACACCAGCAGCCACGGGTGGTGCGGGCCGTCGGCCAGGGCCGCGCCGGCGAGCCCGACCAGCCCGACATACCACAGGGTGTACGGCCGCCAGGTTTCGATGTGGGCGCGCAGCGCGCGTACGGCACCGGCTGTGCTCACGCCGTCTCGCTCGTCATCCAGTGCGCGATGCCGGTGAGCACGTCGGCGCTGGCGGAGGGGGTGAGCGCGGTCAGCTCCGCCAGGGCCTGCTCGGCGTGCTCCGCCATCTGCCGCCGGGCCGCCTGCACCGCGTCGACCTCGTCGAGCAGGGCGGCGACCCACTCGACGTCCCCCGGGCCGGCGCCGCGCCGGTGCAGCACCGCCATCAGCTCGACCCGGGCGGTGTCGGTGGCCGCGTCGTAGGCGAGCAGCAGCGGCAGGGTCGGCCGGCCGTTGTTGAGGTCGCTGGTGGCCGGTTTGCCGGTCTGTTCGGGAGTGGCCACGTAGGACAGCAGGTCGTCGCGGATCTGGAAGGCGATGCCGAGGTGCTCGCCGTAGCGGGCCAGCCCGGCGGCGAGTTGCGGGTCGGCTCCGCCGAGCAGCGCGCCGACGTGGCAGACCGCGCGGAACAGCGCGCCGGTCTTGAGCCGGATCATCTCCGGGTACCACCGGGCGCCCGCGTCCAGGTCACCGACGAGCTGCGTCTCGAGCATCTGGCCCCGGCACAGGTCCCGGCCCGCCTCGGCCAGGGCCGCGACGGCGGCGGCGACGTGCCCCGGGGGTGCGGTCACCCCTGATTCCACAATGGACTGAAAGGCCGTGAAGATGAGGTGGTCACCCACCACGATGGCGCTGGGAATCCCGAAGGCCACCGGCACCGCCGGGCGACCCCGCCGCAGCGTGTCGGCGTCGATGATGTCGTCGTGCACGAGCGTCGCGACGTGCAGGTACTCCATCCCCAGCGCGGCCGGCAGCACCCGGGACGGCGACCCGCCCACCGCCTCGGCGGCGTGCAGCGTCATCATCGGACGCAGCAGCTTGCCCGCCGGCAACAGGGCGTACCGGGCGATCCCCACCAACTGGTCGGTCGTCTCGGGCCACCGACGCTCGAACTCCGCGTGCAGCAGCCGCCCGGATTCACTGCGGGCAAGGTCGTCGATGAAGGGCGGAAAACGCGTAAAGCCAGTAACCGTCATAGCGTGTCGACCCTTTCGCAAAGGCTCGGCCCAGCCGCCACGCGAGACGTTACCTGCCGGTCCCGCCCTGAACAACCATCGGAAAACCGCCCCGGCGATGGAGAAACACGAATGTCACGAACCAATTCACCATCAAATCGGTTGATGCCCAGAGAAATCCGCTGACCTGCTCACCGTGTGTCACACCGATAGCCGGAATCAGGTACGAAAGTCAGATCACCCGCCGCCGGATCAGGCGTCCGCCGCGAACTCCAACAGGGTCAGTCCGTCGGTGCCGCGATAGGTCCCGACCGGTGCCAGACCGGCCGCCGAGGCCAACGCCGTGTGGTCGGCCACGCCCCGCTCCCGGCCACCCACCAACACCAGCATCTGCAGGTCGTACGGGGACCGGTGCGGCACGTACGGGTCGGTCGGCAGCACCTCCACCACCAGTACCCGTCCGGTCTTGCCGGCCGCCTCGGCGCACCGGCGCAGGATCGCCGTGGCGTGCGTGTCGCTCCAGTCGGTCAACGCCCGGGACACCACGTAGACGTCGGCGCCGGCCGGCAACTCGGCGAAGAAGTCCCCGACCACCGTGTCGACCCGCCCGGTCAGCCCGTGCTCGGCGAACGTGCCCGCCGCCGTGGCCACCGGCTCGGCCCGGTCGACCAGGGTGCCCCGCAGGTGCGGGTGGGTCGTCAGCAGCTCCCGCAGCAGCCCGCCGGCACCCCCGGCGACGTCGACGACGTGACCCACCCGCTCCCACGGGTAGAGCGCCGCCACCTGGGGTGCGGTGAACCGCTGCTGACTGAGCATCAACGCGTCGAAGTAGGCCCGGTAGGACGGGTGGGCGTCCAGGTCGGCCCAGAAGTCCCGCCCGTGCACCGCCTGGTAGCCGGGCCCGCCGGTGCGGATCGCCGTCGGCAGCCCGGTGTAGGCGAGGTCCATCCGGGCCCCGAGACCGTCGAGATCCAGGTAGCCGCCGTGCCCGCCGCCGTCACGGTCGCAGAGCAGCTCACCGACGTCGGTCAGCGCGAACTCGTCGGGCGCCGGCTCGACGAAGACGCCCCGGTGGACCAGGTAGCGCAGCAACCGGCCCAGGGCGTCCGGGTCGGCGTCGCACCCGTCGGCCAGCTCGGTGAGGCGGGTCGTACCGGCCGCGATCCGCTCCGGGACCCGCAGCGTCACCGCCGTGCGGACCGCGAACGGGGTCGCCAGGTCGGTCAGCCGGCCCAGCCGGGCCGCCGCGTCGTCATCGGTCGGGGTCTCGATCGTCACCCGGACAGCCTCCTGTCGCGCCACGCGTCCACGATGGCCGTGGCCGTCGTCCGGCGGCCCGAATGTTCCCAAGGGCGGCGTGACGGCGTCAACATCGACGGTGGAGATCCCATTCACCGTCGTGGAACAATGCGCCGACGGGCCCGGGGCCCAGACCGGAGGAAGCACCGATGACCACTTCCCTCGTGCCGCAGGTACGGCTCGTCGCGGGCGCCCTGGGCGCCGAGGTCCACGGCATCGACCTGAACACCCTGACCGACGAGGGCTTCGCCCACCTGCACCGGCTGCTGCTGGCGCACCAGGTGGTCTTCGTCGCCGGGCAGACCGGGTTGACCCCGCAGGCGCACATCGCCTTCGGTCGGCGCTTCGGCGAGGTCGAGCTGCACCCGTACCTGCCCCGGCTCCAGGGGCATCCGGAGATCGTCCTCATCGACTCCGAGCACGGTGGGAAGGTCGACGTCTGGCACACCGACATGACCTTCCACCAGAGCCCACCGATCGCCTCCATCCTGCACCTGGTCGAGCTGCCCGAGACCGGCGGCGACACCATGTGGACCAACCAGTGCAAGGTGTACGAGGCGTTGTCCGCGCCCATGCGCGACCTGCTCGACGGGTTGACCGCCATCCACGTCATCCGGATCGGCACCGAGTTCACCAGCCGGGCCGAGCACCCGGTGGTCCGGGTGCACCCCGAGACCGGCCGCCGCTCGTTGTACGTCAACCGGCTGTTCACCTCGCACATCCCGCAGCTGAGCCGCAACGAGAGCGACGCGCTGCTGGAGTACCTGTTCGCGTTCTCCGAGGGCCCGCAGTTCACCTGCCGGTACCGCTGGCGCGTCGGCGACGTGGCGATCTGGGACAACCGGGTCACCCAGCACTATGCGATCAACGACTACGACGGCCTGCGGCGCGGTCAGCGGATCACGGTGCTCGGTGACCACCCGACCGGTGACGCGCCCCGGTGGGACCACTACGTCGCCGCACCCGGCCAGCGTTACTGGCCGGACCGGGTCAACGCGGTGGACAACTACTGACCGCCGGGCCACCCCGGCGGCTCACCAGGTGACCGGGAACGACGCGATGCCGCCGTTCATCCGGTCGTGCCGCCACGGGATCTGCTCGATCGGCACCGCCGGCGTCAGCCCCGGCAGCCGCCGCAGCAGCTCGCCGATCGACAGCTCCACCTGCATCCGGCCCAGCGCGGTGCCCAGGCAGAAGTGCGGCCCGAAGCCGAAGGTGAGGTGCGGCGCGGTCGGCACCCGGTCGATGTCGAAGACGTTGGGGTCGGGGAAGACCCGGGGATCGCGGTTGCCCGCCCACGGGATCGCCATCACGCAGTCCCCGGCGCGCATCGCCACCCCGCCGAGGGTCAGGTCCTCCTGCACCACCTGGACCCGGAACATGCTGCTCACCGACGTGTAGCGCAGGATCTCGTCGGTCGCCGAGGACAGCTTGCCCGGGTCGGCCCGCAGCTTCGCCAACTGCTCGGGGTGCTGGAACAGCGCGCGCAGCCCGGCGCTGGTGGAGTTGATCTCCAGCCCGCCGAGCAGCACCCCCATCGCCAGCTCCACCAGCTCGGCGTCGACCAGCTCGTGCGCGTCCCTGCCGAGCACCCAGGCCGAGAGCAGGTCGTCGCCGGGGCTCACCCGCTTGTCGGCCAACTGCCCGGCCAGGTAGTCCCGCAGCTGGGCCTGCGCGGTGGCGGCATCGGCCGAACCGTACGCGGTGACCGAGTTGAGGCCCTCGATCCACCCGTAGAACCGGGGCCGGTCGGCGACCGGGACCCCCAGCACGTCGCAGACCACGTACACGGGCAGCGGCGCCACCAGGGCCGCCACCAGGTCGGCGGGCCGGGGGCCGGCGAGCAGGTCGTCGAGCAGCGCGTCCACCAGCCGACGCACCCGGGGGCGGAAGGTGTCGATGCGGCGGGCGGTGAACGCCCGGCTGGCCACCCGGCGGACCACGGCGTGCGCCGGACCGTCCATGTTCAGCTCGCGCGGGCCGACGCCGTCGGGGGTCGCGGTCGCGCCCGGCGGAAGCCGGGAGAACCGGGGATCGGCCAGGACGGTGCAGCAGTCCTGGTAGCCGAGCACCAGCCAGGCCGGCCGACCGTCGGGCAGTCGCACCCGGCTGACCGGGTCGGACACCACCATGTCGAGCAGCTCGGCCGGCAGGTCACCGGTGAACGGCTCGAACGGATAGTCCCGCAGCTCGGAGACGACGGTCATGACGAGCTACCCACCTGTCGGTCGGCGGTCCACATCGGGCACCGGTAAGACTCGGCCATCGGTGCGTCGTCGTCAATATCCATTGGGTCGACCGACGATCTTCCGGGTACCGACATCCATCGCCTAGCATCTGTGCACCAGGACTGCCCGGTGACGCGCGCGGATGGGTCGGACTTGACTGCGGCTTTGCGGATTCTGATGTCGACGTGGGGCTGGCGGTCGCATTTCTACGGCCTCGTCCCGCTCGGCTGGGCCCTCCAGGCGGCCGGCCACGAGGTGCGGGTGGCCAGCCATCCCACGCTGGTGCCGGCGATCACCGCGGCCGGCCTGGCGGCGGTGCCGCTGGGTGCGGACCTCGACTTCGCCGAGGCGTTCGCGGGCCGGATCGGCGCGGTGGGCGCGCTGGACGGGGCCACCCGCACCGCCGAGCCGGTCGACGCGGTCGAGCCGGCGATCACCGCCGACGGCGGCGTGGTCCGGTTCGCCGACGCCCTCCTCGACGACCTGGTCACCTTCGGCCGGGACTGGCAGCCCGACCTGATGGTCTGGGAGCCGTTCAACCTCGCCGCCGCGGTGGCCGCCGCCGCGCTCGGCGTGCCCGGTGTGCAGCACCTGTGGGGGCCGGACTCCTCGGTCACCCTCCGGCTCGACCCGGAGGAGGTCCTCGGCCCGCTCGCCGGCCGGTTCGGGCTCGCCGCCACCGACGTGGACCTCACCGGCGGGCTGACCCTCGACCCGGTGCCACCACCGATGCAGGTGCCGATGACCCGCCCGGGACGACCGATCCGGTACGTGCCGTACAACGGCCCGGCCGTGTTGCCGTCCTGGCTGCACCACCCGCCGCAGCGGCCCCGGGTCTGCGTCACGGCGGGCACCATGATGGCCGGTGCCGGGCTCAGCGACCGGCTGGGCCTCCCCCGGGTCATCCGCGCGGTCGCCGGGCTGGACGTCGAGGTCGTCGTGCTTGTCGAACGGGCCCAGCAGGCCGGGTTGGGCCCGTTGCCGGGCAACGTCCGACTGGTCGACGGCCCGCTGGCGCTGCGGCTGGTGCTGCCGACCTGCGCCGCGCTGGTGCAGCAGGGCGGCGCGGGGACCACGATGACGGCGCTCAGCCTCGGGGTGCCGCAACTGATCCTGCCGCAGGTCAGCGACCAGCACTTCAACGGCGAGCGGTTGGCGCTCACCGGCGCCGGGACCTGGTTGGCGCCCGCGCGGGCCGACGACGACACGCTGCGCGAGCTGGTCGGCCAGCTGATCGGCGACGGCCCCTGGCGCGACGCCGCGACGTCGATGCGCGAGCGGGTCAGCGCGATGCCCACCCCCGCCGAGGTGGTGCCGGCGCTGGTGGCCCTCGCCGCGCACCCCCGCAGCTGAGCCCACCGGCCTGTCGGACCACCCTAGGAGTCGTCGATGACGCAAGAGCCCATTCCGTACCCGCTCGCCCCGGCTCCCACCATCTACCACCCGTCACCGGACTACACCCGGCTGCGGGAGACCTGCCCGGTGGCGCCCGTCGCGCTGCCCGACGGGGCGTCGGCCTACCTGGCCACCCGGCACGCGGACGTCCGCCGGGTCTTCACCGACCAGCGGTTCAGCCGGGCCGCCGCGGCCGGGCCCGACCGTCCGACCCGGGAGCTGGGTTCGCTGGCCGAGGACTCGCTGATCGGGATGGACCCGCCCCGGCACACCAAAATGCGCCGGGCGGTGTCGCACGCGTTCACCGTCCGCCGGGTGGAGGCTCTGCGCCCGACGGTGGCCGCGCTGATCGACCGGATGATCGACGGGATGGTGGCGGCGGGACCACCGGCGGACCTGATCCCGCACCTGTCCGCGCCGCTGCCGATCTATGTGATCAGCAAGCTGTTCGGCATCCCCGAGCAGGACCAGGACCGGGTACGCGAGTGGTCCGACGCGCTCGTCGGTGACTGGGACGCCGACCCGGCCGCCCCGCAGGCCGCCCTGGACGCGTTCGGCGAGATGATCGTCGAACGTCACCGCGAGCCCGGCGACGACCTGATGAGCGCCCTGATCAACGCCTGGGACGAACACGACGACCTCACCGAACGGGAACTCGTCTCGGTGACCGCCGGCATCTTCGTCGGCGGCCACGAGACCACCACCAACCAGCTCAACCTGTTCCTGCTGGTGCTGGCCCGGCACCCCGAGCAGCTCGCCGGCCTGCGCGGTGACGACCCGGTCGCGGTGGCCCGCGCGGTGGAGGAGCTGTCCCGGTTCATCCAGCTCGGGGACAACGGGGTGCTGCTGCCCCGGGTGACCACCGAGGAGGTGGAACTCGGCGGGGTGTGCCTGCCGGCGGGCACCCCGGTGCTCCCGGCGATCGCGTCGGCCAACCGGGACGCCTCGGTGTTCGCCGGGGCCGACACCCTCGACCTGAGCCGGGTCGACAACCCGCACCTGGCGTTCGGGGCCGGCCCGCACCACTGCCTCGGCGCGGCGCTGGCCCGGATGGAGTTGCAGGAGGCCCTCGGCGCGCTGCTGCGCCGGCTGCCCGGCCTGCGGCTGGCCGTACCCGAGGAGGAGTTGCGCTTCAAGCCCGGCCTGGTGGTACGCAGCCTGGAGACACTGCCGGTGACCTGGGACCGGGTCGACGGGTGACCGTCGACCCGGCGCTCAGCCGGTGATCCGGGTGGGGGCCGTCGGGTCGAACGCCGCCTCGACGGCCACCTCCTCCACCCCGCGCAGCAGCGCCTCGGCCTGGGTCTCGGTGAAACAGCCCAGGTCGAAGATGACCTGGAGAAAGATGGTCTCCGGCTGGTCCTCGACGGTGATGAACGCCTGTTCTGGCAGGTGGTCCAGGGTGCCGTCCCAGACCAGGAACGTCTCGGCCGCCTTCCGCCGGATCTGCTCGGGGGTCACCTCCTCGGTACGCGCGCCGTCGTCCGCCGCCTGCCGGGTCACCACCCGACGGTCGTTGATCCGGCAGGTGACCCGGGCCGGGTACCCGCGTTCGTCGTCGAGCCGGGCGCTGGCCTCGGCGAGCTGCACCGGGTCGTAGTAGGCGTACATCCCGGCGGCGACGGAGGCCTTGCGGGCCCGGGCCACCACCTCGTCCACGGTGGTGTCGGTGGCGTCCACGGTGAGCACGCCGTTCTGGCTCAGCGGGGCGATGGCCTCGGCGAACCCCGGCCGGAACCGGTTGCCGACGATGAGTTTGGCGGTCAGCGGGCTGACCCCGGTGGCCCGGCCGACCGCCACGGCGATCACCGCGAGCAGCACCCGGGAGGTGTCCGTCCTGGTCCGTCGGGCGATGGCCTGCACCGCCAGGTAGGCCGCGGGTGAGCTGAACCGGCCGTGCCAGAACCGCCGGCCGTGTCGCCCGGCCGGGTTGGTGACCGCACCGAAGGTCGACGGCGCGATGTCGCGCAGGTGCGACTCCCAGTGCCGGACCGCCCGGTCGCTGACCCGGCGCAGTGGCGGTGTGCGCTCCCGCCGGCCAAGATCGAGCAGCTGCACGGTACGCGGGTCGGGCGCCCGCCGGGCCGTCAGGTCGACCAGCCCGAGATCGGCCATCAGCAGGGCGGTCGCGGTGCCGTCGACCACCAGGTGGTCGAGGGTCAGCACCCGGTGCACCAGGGCACCCCGGTGCCGGACCACCGCCATCCGCACCGACCAGTCCCGGTAGAGGTCGTAGTGGGCCAGCAGCCGGGCGTGGCCCAGTTCGTAGGCGAACTTCGCCACGTCGGCCGGGTCGGCGTCGTCCGGGACGTCCAGCACGTCGAGGGCGACCTCCCCGGCGGCGGACACCACCTGGCAGGGTTCGCCGTGCTCGTCGGCGCCCAGCCGCATCCGCAGCGCCGGGTGCCGGCTCATCAGGTCGCCGAGTTGCGCCGCCACCTCCGCCACGGTGACCCCGGCCGGCACCGGGTGCGCGCCACTGACGTTGTGCGTCCACCCGGTCTCCCGCATGTCCTGCATGATCGCGAGCTGACCCCAGGTCAGCGGCGCGGTGCCCGCCCCCGGGCCGGCGAACGGGACGAGCACCTGCGCCTCGGCGGTCTGCGCGAACATCGGTCCATCAGAGCAACGCGAATCGGCACGTGTCAACGTCACAAATCGCCGCCGCCGCGGTGGCGTTAGGGTACGGCCATGCCCGACGCCGTCCGGATCTGGATCGTGTCGGCCCGGGTGTCCCCGGACGAGCTGGCCCGGTACCGGGCGCTGCTCGACGCCGACGAGCGGGCCCGCGCGGCGACGCTCGCCCAGGCGGCCACCCGGGACCGGTTCACCGTGGCGCACGGCGCGCTGCGCGTCCTGGTGGGCCGGGCGATGGACCTGTCACCCGAGCGGCTCAGCTGGCGGCGGGGCCGGCACGGCAAACCGACGCTGACCCACCCCCGGGGTGGCCCGCAGACGAGCCTGTCCTACTCCGACGAACTCGTCGCGATCGCCGTGGCCGGCGACCGGGCGGTCGGGGTGGACATCCAGCATCCGACGCCGGGGCTGGACCCGGTGGCGCTGGCCGACCGGTTCTTCGCCGCCGAGGAGGCGCGGCTGGTCCGCTCGGGGCCCGACGCCGCCGCCCGGGCCGACCAGTTCGCCCGGCTGTGGGCCCGTAAGGAGGCGGTGGTCAAGGCCGCCGGGGGTCGGCTCTGGCCCCAGCTGGCGCTGCCGGTGCACCGCGACGACGTGGTGCGCTGCGGCGACCCGGTGGGGGTGCACCGGGTCACCGACGTCGCCACCCCGGGCGGGTACCGGGTCGCGGTGGCGCTCGCCGGCGAGCCGCCGTTCGACGTCGCGACGTCGTACGGTCCGACCGGGTGGACGGATCGTCCCGCCGGCACCCCGGCTGAAGATCGTCGCACCCGTTGACACCCGACGATCACGTTTGCTCTGATGGCTCCATGGTGGAGCGTAGGGTCCCGTGACAGAGTCCGACACGGCCACTGCGCCGCAGCTGCGTGCGCAGGTCGTCGACAGCATGACCACGCTGCTGACCCGGATGCTCAGGCCGCCGGCCCCGGTCACCGAACGGACCCAGCTGATGGACGAGCTGGGCCTCAGCTCCTCCCTCGCGTTGGAGCTGCTGCTCGAGATCGAGGACGAGCTGGAGATCCAGATCGACGTGGAGGATCTGGACGAGGACCAGATGACCACGGTCGCCGACCTGGCCGACTACATCACCGCGCACTGCACCCCCCGCTGACGGCCCGCGACGGGGCCTGGCCGGCGTTTCGCGAAGGAGTCACATGCCGACCATGGACCAGCCCCGGCTGAGCGTGGTGATCCCCGCCCACAACAACGGCACGGCGCTCGACACGACGCTGACGTCCCTGACCCGGCAAACCCTGCCGCCACAGGAATTCGAGGTCATCGTCGGTGACGACGGTTCGGCCGAACCGCTCACCGCTCTCGTGGGGAGCTATGCCGACCGGCTGCGGATCGACTGCGTACGCAGCGAAGCCAACCGGGGCCGCAGTGCCAACCGCAACGCGGCGGCGGCCCGCGCCCACGCCGACACCCTGCTGTTCCTGGACGCCGACACGGTGGCCCACCCGACCCTGCTGGCCCGGCACCGGGCCCACCACGACGCCCTCGACGGCCGGCCCGGGGTGCTGCTGGGTCAGCGGTACGACCTCGACTGGGCCGGTGCGGACGCGCTGCGCCGGGGTGAGCCGATCGGGGCGGAGCTGCTCGACGCCGAGCGCGGCGACCCCCGGCTGGAGGACATCTCCCACCCGCAACGGATCCACGACTTCCCCAGCGCGCCCTGGGTGCTCGGGCTGACCCACAACGCGTCGGTGGACCGGGAGTCGTTCCTGCGGGTGGGTGGCTTCGACGAGACGATCGTCAAGTGGGGGTTCGAGGATCTGGAGTTCTTCTACCGGATCTTCCACCTGCACGGGGCCCGGCCCGACCTGTTCGAACTGGACGTCGAGGCGACGTCCTACCATCTGCCGCACTTCCGCAAGACGTCCAACGGGCTCGCCTCGATGGACAACATGAAGTACCTGCTGCGCAAGCACCTGCGCTACGACGTCGAGGTGCTGTATTCGATCAACACGTTCGGGCGGCACCTGGGCCGGATCCGGCTCTACGGCCAGGCCATCGACGCGTACCGGCGGGCGGGGTTGGGGCGGCCGGCGGTGCTGCCCGCCGCGCTGCGCGCGGAGCTGGCCACCCGCGCGGCCCTGGTCATCGGCAACGGGGTGTCCACCCTGGAGCTGGGCCCCGACTCGCAGACCTTCGACCACGACGCGCCGCCCGGCCCGACCAACGCGCACCTGCTCGGCACCGTGCTCCAGCAGTTCAAGGCCGGTGCGCTCGATCTGATCGTCAACGTCGACCTGTGGCGCTGTCTCCTCCCCGAGGACCTGCCGGCCTTCCTGACCCGGGGGCTGCTCAAGGCCGACCGGATCGAGCTGGTCGCCACCCACGCCGTCCCGGACCAGCGGGCGATGCTGCCGGTGCCCCTCGTGGCGGACCTCGACTACCTGACCGACATGCTGCACCAGCACTTCGACGTCACGGTCGGCGTACACGACACCGCGACGGTGCTCACGATCCGCTGAACCGCCCGGTGCGGCCGGCCGGTGCCCGCTCGGGCGGCCCCGGCCGGTCAGCCCCCGGCGGGGCCGAACACCAGGCTGACGTTGTGGCCG
This sequence comes from Micromonospora sp. RL09-050-HVF-A, assembly GCF_019374995.1. Taxonomy (NCBI): domain Bacteria; kingdom Bacillati; phylum Actinomycetota; class Actinomycetes; order Micromonosporales; family Micromonosporaceae; genus Micromonospora; species Micromonospora sp. RL09-050-HVF-A. Next base: position 6,662,043 of record NZ_JAGKQP010000002.1, on the reverse strand, counting down.
CCGAAGCCGAACGAGTTGGACATCACGGTGGTCACCGGGACGGCCCGGGGCTGCTTGCGGATGTGGTCGACCTCGTCGGCCGGGTCCGGGTCGTCGAGGTTGTGCGTCGGCGGCAGCAGACCGCGGCGCAGCGCCTCGATGCCGATGGCCGCCTCGACCACCCCGGAGACGCCGAGCAGGTGCCCGGTGACGCCCTTGGTGGAACTCACCGGCGGGGTGGCCGTGCCGTAGACGTCACGCAGGGCGGCGATCTCGGCCGTGTCACCGGCCTTGGTGCTGGTGCCGTGGGCGTTGAGGTAGCCGATCTCGTCGGCGTGCAGACCGGCGTCGCGCAGCGCCGCCCGCATGCAGTGCGCGGCCCCGGACCCGTCGGGGCGCGGGGTGGTGGGATGGTAGGCGTCGTTGTTCGCCCCCCACCCGAGCAGGTCGGCGTACCGGGGGACGCCGCGCGCCACGGCGTGCGCGGTGCGCTCCAGGACGAACACCCCGGCCCCCTCGCCGAGGACGAGACCGTTGCGGCGACGGTCGAACGGACGGCTCGCGGCCGTCGGGTCGGACCAGCCGTGGGCGAGCGCGCGGGCGTTGCCGAACGCGTCGACGAAGGCCGGGAAGAGCGGCGCCTCGCTGGACCCGCAGACCACCATGTCGGCCTCGTCGGCGCGCAGGATCCGCAGCGCCTCGCCGAGGGACTGGGCACCTGACGCGCACGCCGTGCCGATCGACGAGGTGTAGCCCCGGATGCCGAACCGGATGGCGATCCGTGCCGCGCCCATGTTCGGCAGCGTCCCGGGCAGCAGGTACGGGCTGACCCCGAACCGGCCCCGCTCGGCCCGCGCGAGCACCTGGCTCGCCAGGGTCGACAGGCCGCCGACGCCGGAGACGATGACGGCGACGCGGTACGGGTCGACGTCCCGGCCCACCTCGACACCGGCGTCGGCCAACGCGTCCTCGGCGGCCCGCAGGACCATCACGATCGAGCGGTCCACCACCCGGGACTCGGGGCCGGGCAGCACACTGGCCGGGTCGATGTCCGGGCTGAACGCCGCGACGTCGACGACCCCGTCGACCGGGTGCCCCCCGGGTGGTCGGCGTAGGCCGGAGCGGCCCTCGCAGACCGCGTCGAACACCTCGGCGACGGTGCTGCCGACGGGGCTCACCAGCCCGATCCCGGTAACCGTCACACCCGCACGCACGCGCGTCCCTCCCGCCCGGTCCCGGCGACACCCCGGCCGCACCGACGACAACCGTGGGCCCGACCGCACCGGGCCCGGTCAGCCGACCGGTCGACGGGCGTCCGGGCGGGTGGCGCGGCGGGCACGGTCAGTGCGCCGAGGCGGGCTGGATGCGCCGGGACACCGCGCCGCAGAACTCGCCGACCGTCATCATCGCCAGGGCCTCGGCCTCGTCGTCGTCGAACGCCACCCCGAACCGGTCCTCCACCCGGACGGCCAGCTCGGCGAGGCCGAGCGAGTCCACGTCGAGGCCGGCCGGACCGAACACCGTGTCGTCGTCGGCGCCCTCGATGTCGTATTTCATCTCGGTCAGCGCGGCGAAGAGGAACGCGCGGATCTCGTCGGTCATGGCCGTTGTTTCCTTTCCGGAGGTCGGCGTCGGCGGGCCCGGCAGCCGGTGGGGCGCGGGAGGCGTGACAGGTGGCCGGGGACGCGGCCGGAGACCGGGTACGACGTCGGCGTGACCGTCGCCGTTCTGGTCACCGGAGCAGCCGCTCCGTGTGAATCGACCTTACTCAATCAAGACCGATTCGCAAGGTCCACCCGGACGGTGCCGGCGGACCGATCGGTGTCCGCAGCGACGAGCCGCACCGGGAGCCGGTCGTGACCCCGCAGCATGAGTTGCCGCCGTTCGCCGGGCTCCGCCGCGAGCGCCAGCGCCGGGAACCGGTCCAGCAGCCGGGGCAGGACGAGCCGCCCCTCCGCCCGGCCGAGCGCCGCGCCGACGCAGTAGTGCGGCCCGGCGCTGAAGGCCAGGTGCCGGTTGTCCGGGCGGGACGGGTCGAAGGAGTCCGGGTCGGGGAACCGTCGGGGGTCGCGGTTGGCCGCACCGGTCAGCACCAGCACCGACCGTCCACGGGGGACGGCGACTCCGGCGATGTCGGTGTCCTCGGCGGCGTAGCGCACGGCGAAGTGCACCGGTGGCTCGTACCGCAGGATCTCCTCCACGTAGGCCGGGGCGAGGCTGTGGTCGGCGCGCAACGCGGCCAACGCCGCCGGCCGCGCCAACAGCAGGGTCAGCCCGGTGCCGAAGAGGTTGGCCGTGGTCCGGAACCCCGCGTTGTACATGACGATCAGGTTGGCCAGCAGCTCGGCCTCCGACAGCTGGTCGGGGCGTCCGTCCCGGATCGCCGCCAGCGCCGAGACGAGGTCGTCGCGGGGCTCCGCCCGGCGTACGGCCAGCAGGTCGGTAAAGTAGGCGGTCAGTTCGTCGGCGGCGACGTTGGCGGCCCGGATCTCCCGGAACGAACGCGGTCCGATCTCCAGCACCGCGTCGAACGCCCGCACCCGCGCCGGGAACCACCCCCGGTCCCGCTCGGGCACCCCCAGCAGCTCGCCGACGACGGCACTGGGCAGGGGCAACGCGAACGCGGCCATGAAGTCCACCGGTCGGCCGTCCGCGCCCTCCCGGGCGAGCCCGTCGAGCAGCCGGTCGGCGATGCGCAGGATCGCCGGTTCCAACGCGGTGACCCGGCGGGCGGTCAGCGCCTGGCCGAACAACTGGCGTATCCGGGCGTGGTCGTCGGGCGGGGCGTTGAACATGCTGGCCTGCAGGGTCCGGATCACCGCGTGGTCCCGCCAGCGCAGGCCGGCCCGGTCCAGGTGGTCCGCGTCGAGCACCCGGAACACCGGATCACGCAGGACCCGGTGGGCGGCGTCGTACCCGTGGACCACCGCGGCGTACGGGGCCGTCGGGGCGAGCGCGACGGCCTCCCCCAGCTCGTGCAGCCGGGCGTAGTACGGGTACGGGTCGCGGCGTACCTCGTCGCCGAGCAGGTCGTCGAGGGATACCGGGAAACCCATGGCGCTCCTCGGACGACGGGCACGGGCGGAGGATGCGGTGACCATAGACGCATCGACGGCGACGTGTCCACGACCGGCACCCCCGACGACGGGTCCGCCGGCCGGCCGCCAACCCGGGTGGACCGGCGCAGCCCGGTCCTGCCCCACGGTGGGATCATCCGGCCGCCTGCCGTTGGTCAGGAATCGAGAAGCGGGCGGCGGCACCGGACCATAGCCTTTTCCCAGGTGGCCGGCAGGACGCCGCGCCTCGTCCACCCAGTGAGGGAGACAGCGTGTCCACGAAGAAACCGACCACCGCGTCCGGCGGCGACAGCGCCGGGGAGGCCGCCGGGGCCGATGCCGGCGGGTTCAGCGCCGAGGAGCGCGCCGCGATGCAGGAACGCGCCGCCGAGTTGCGTGCCGAGGGGAAGAAGGGCGCCAAGAAGGCCGACGGGATGCAGGCGGTACTGGACCGGATCGCCCAGATGGCCCCGGCGGACCGGGCGCTGGCCGAGCGGGTGCACCTGACGGTGGTCACGGCGGCTCCGCAGCTGTCCCCGAAGACCTGGTACGGGATGCCCGCGTACGCGAACGAGGACGGCAAGATCGTCGTCTTCTTCCAGGACGCCGGCAAGTTCAACTACCGGTACTCGACCCTGGGTTTCCAGGAGGCGGCGCACCTCGACGACGGTGACCTCTGGCCGGTGTCGTACGCGTTGCGTACCTGGAGCCCTACCGTGGAGAAGCGGGTCCGGGAACTGGTGACGGCAGCGGTCTCCTGACCGGCGGCGGCCGGTGTCCCGGCTGGCGGGCGGTGGTCCGGGGTGTCACCGCCGCTCAGGCGGGTACGCGGCAGGGATGATGCCGACCAGCAGAGCCCTGATCGCCGGTGCGGCCGGCGCGTCCGCCCTCAACGCCGTCACCTACCTCGACATGGTGGTCCGGGCCCGGCAGGCCAGCAGCACCGCCGAGGACAGCGCCGGCCGGTTGGCCGAACTGGCCCACGTCGACCTCGGGGACGCCCGGACCGCCACCAACCGGCGGTCCGGGCTCGGGCCGTTGCTCGGCTACGTCACCTCGGTGGCCGCCGCCGTCGGCTACATGGCGGCCGGTGGTCGCCGGTTGCCGCTGGGCGTGTCCACCCTCGCGCTGACCGGCCTGGCGATGATCGGTTCCAACGGCCCGCTGACCCTGTTACGGGTCACCGACCCGCGGACCTGGTCGGCCACCGACTGGGTAGCCGACCTGGTCCCGCACCTGGCGTACGGCGCGGTCACCGCCGTCACCCTCCGCGCGTTGCGCTGACCCCACGGCGGCAGCGCGGTGCCCGGGCCACCGGCGGGCGGCGGGCGGCGGGCGGGCGGCGGGCGGCGGGCGGCGGGCGGCGGGCGGCGGCGTACCGGACGGCCCTGTGTGTTTTGCGGTGGGATGCCCGGGTAGGGGAAGAAGACCCGTTCCCCGCTCCGCACAAAGAGGTGCCACCCAGATGGAATCCCGCAAGCCGACCGAAGTCGTCAAGGACGTGGTGGACGCCGCAGCCGAGAAGGTGTCCCACCTGATCACCCCCGAGGTGCCCGGCGCACCGGGCACCGCCCCGCCGACCGTCGAGGAGCCCACCACCCCGCACGGTCCGCTGCCACCCAAGAAGGAACAGGGCGCACCGCAGACCCGTACCCCGACCGGCGCGGCCACCGGCGCACCGGCCGTCGCCAACGGCCAGCAGGGCGAGTTCCTCACCACCGCGCAGGGGGCCCGGCTGCGCGACACCGACCACTCACTCAAGGCCGGTCCGCGCGGGCCGACGCTGCTCCAGGACCACCACCTCCGCGAGAAGATCACCCATTTCGACCACGAACGCATCCCGGAGCGGGTGGTGCACGCCCGGGGCGCGGGCGCGCACGGCGTCTTCACCGGGTACGGCGCCGAAGAGGTCACCCGGGCCGGCTTCCTGCGCAAGGGTAAGGAAACGCCGGTGTTCGTCCGGTTCTCCACCGTCCTGGGGTCCCGGGGCTCGGCCGACACCGTCCGGGACACCCGGGGATTCGCCACCAAGTTCTACACCGACGAGGGCACCTTCGACCTGGTCGGCAACAACATGCCGGTCTTCTTCATCCAGGACGCGATCAAGTTCCCCGACATCATCCACGCCGGCAAGCCGCACCCGGACCGGGAGATCCCGCAGGCGCAGAGCGCCCACGACACCTTCTGGGACTTCGTCTCGCTGCACACCGAGGCGCAGCACCACACCCTGTGGAACATGTCCGACCGGGGCATCCCGCGCTCGTACCGGACCATGGAGGGCTTCGGGGTGCACACCTTCCGGCTGGTCGACGCCGCCGGGGCGACGGTGCTGGCGAAGTTCCACTGGAAGCCGAAGCTGGGCGTGCACTCGCTGGACTGGGAGGAGGCACAGCTGCTCAGCGGCATGGACCCCGACTTCCACCGGCGTGACCTCTACGACGCCATCGAGGCCGGCGCGTACCCGGAGTGGGAACTCGGCCTCCAGGTCTTCCCGGACACCCCGGAGGAGACCTTCGCCGGCATCGACCTGCTCGACCCCACCAAGATCGTGCCGGAGGAGCTGGCACCGGTGCAGCCGGTCGGGAAGCTGGTGCTCAACCGGACGCCGACGAACTTCTTCGCCGAGACCGAGCAGGTCGCCTTCCACCTCGGCCACCTGGTGCCGGGCATCGACGTCACCAACGACCCGCTGTTGCAGGGGCGGCTCTTCTCGTACGTCGACACCCAGCTCACCCGGCTGGGCGGGCCGAACTTCTCGCAGCTCCCGATCAACCGGCCGCACGCGCCGGTCAACGACATGCTCCGCGACGGGTTCCACCAGCAGGCCGTGCACGCCGGGGTCGCGCCGTACCGGCCGAACTCGCTCGACGGGGGCAACCCGTTCCCGGCCGGGGACGCCGAGAACGCGTTCGTCGACGTGCCGGTCACCGTGGCCGAGGCCCCGAAGGTCCGCGCCAACCCGGCCTCCTTCGACGACCACTTCAGCCAGGCCCGGCTGTTCTGGCTGAGCATGTCGCCGGTGGAGCGGGAGCACATCGTCCGGGCCTACACCTTCGAGTTGGGCAAGTGCTACCACCAGGCGATTCGGGAACGGCAGTTGCAGTGCCTGGCCAACATCGACCCGGTGCTCTGCGCGCAGGTGGCCACCGGCCTGGGCCTGCCGGCACCGGAGCCGACCGTGCCGCTGGCCGACGTCACGCCCAGCCCGGCGCTGTCCCAGCTCGGCCGCGTCTGGCCGGCCGACGGCCGGACGGTCGGCATCGTGGTCGACGCGGACGCCGACACCGACGACGTCGAGCAGGTACGCCGGGAGGTGTCCGCCGCCGGCATGGTGCCGCTGGTGATCGCCGCGCACGGCGGCACGGTGGGCGGCCTGACGGTGCAGCGGACCTTCGCCACCGGCCGCTCGGTCGAGCTGGACGCGCTGCTGCTGGCCGGGGCCCCCGCGCCGGCCCCCGACGCGCTGCCGGCCCGGGACGCCAAGGCGGGCGCGGCGGACGCCACCGTGGTCGACCCCCGGGTGCTGCTGCTGGTGCAGGAGTGCTGGCGGCACGCCAAGGTGATCGGCGCGTGGGGTGACGGCGTGCGGGTGCTGGAGCTGGCCGGGGTGGCCGGCGCGGCGGGCGTGGTGGCCGGTGATTCGCCGAGCGGCGTGCTCGCCGACGCGCAGCCCCTGCTGGCCGCGCACCGGGTGTGGGACCGGTTCCCCGCCTCGGTCTCCTGACGGGGGCTGTCGACGGGTGTCCGCCGTGGTGCACGGTGGACACCCGTCGCGGCCGGGCCGGTGGGCACCTTGCCGCCGGCCCGTACCGTCGGTGCGGTGGCCGAGAAGGACCTCTCCGACCGGGGTTTCGTCATCGCTATCGTCGGCGTCGGCGTGCTGCTCTGCTGTGGCACACCGGCCGCCGGCTTCTACCTGTCCCACAAGGACGCGAGGGAGGAGCCCGGCATCCGCGCCGCCGCCGACGCCTACCTGTCCGCAGTGGTCAGGCATGACGACAACGGCGCGTACGACATGTTGTGTGCGGCCGACCGACGCCGCGAGTCGCGGGCGGACTGGCTGGACCGTCCTGCGGCCGGGTACGGGGTGACCGGGTTCCGGATCACCGACGTGACGGTCAAGCGCCTGAGCGAGGGACCGACCCTGCGGTGGGTGACCGCCGAGGTCACCTATTCGGACCAGGCACCCCGGACGGTGGGGCTGAACGTCGAGCGGCAGGACGGCGACTGGAAGGTGTGCAGCCCGGACGTCCGGTGACCGACCCCCGGACGGCGGGCGGCGGGCGGTGCGGCCCGGGCGAGGGCGGCGCAGGCCGGCCCCGGGTACGGTCGACGGGCGCGTATTGACGTCAGATGTCAGACGAATTACGTTGGCGAACGTCGATGTATTACGAATCGTGGCCTGCACCCCGGCAAGGAGCGTGCGCATGTTCAGACGACGAGTCGCCCTGCTGTCCCCCGTACTGCTGGCGGCGACCCTGGGCACGGCGGTGGTCACCGGCGCGGCGGTGCTCGGCAGCGCCCCGCCCGCGCAGGCGCTGGAGAACGGCCTGGCCCGCACCCCGCAGATGGGCTGGAACGACTGGAACTCGTTCGGCTGCAACGTCAACGAGACGCTCATCCGGCAGACCGCCGACACGCTGGTGACAAGCGGCATGGCGGCGGCCGGCTACGAGTACGTCAACATCGACGACTGCTGGTCGACCAGACAGCGCAACGCCAGCGGCGACCTGGTCGCCGACCCGGCGAAGTTCCCCAGCGGCATGAAGGCGCTCGCCGACTACGTCCACGGCAAGGGCCTCAAGCTGGGCATCTACTCCTCGGCCGGGACCACCACCTGCGCCGGCTACCCGGCGAGCATCAACTACGAGCAGCGCGACGCCAACCTCTGGGCGTCCTGGGGCGTCGACTACCTCAAGTACGACAACTGCGGCGACCACCTCGGTCGCAGCGGACAGCAGCGCTACACGGCGATGCGGGACGCGCTGGCGGCGACCGGCCGGCAGATCCTCTACAGCCTGTGCAACTGGGGCCAGGACAGCGTCTGGACCTGGGGCGCGTCGGTGGGCAACTCCTGGCGCAACACCGGCGACATCGGCGGCAACTGGAACTCGATCATGGGCATCCTCGACCAGCAGGTCGGCAAGGACTCGTACGCCCGTCCCGGCGCGTGGAACGACCCGGACATGCTGGAGGTCGGCAACGGCCCCACCGAGACCGAGTCGCGGGCCCACTTCAGCCTGTGGGCGCTGCTGAACGCCCCACTGCTGGCCGGCAACGACCTGCGCACCATGTCGGCGGCCACCCGGACCATCCTGACCAACACCGACGTCATCGCGGTCAACCAGGACTGGGGCGGCCGGCAGGGCTACAAGATCAGTGACAGCGGTGACCTGGAGGTCTGGCGCAAGCCGATGTCCTCCGGCGGGGTGGCCACGGTGCTGCTCAACCGGGGCGGCGGCACGGCCACGGTCACCACCACGGCCAGCGCGCTCGGCCTCGGCAGCGCGTCGTCCTACGCGGTGCGGGACCTGTGGGCGCACAGCAGCTCGACGTCGACCGGCACGATCAGCGCCTCGGTGCCGGCGCACGGCGCGGCGATGTTCCTGGTCACCGGCGGCGGCACGCCCCCGCCCACCACCCCGCCGCCCACGACGCCACCCCGACCACCCCGCCGCCGACCACTCCCCCACCGACGACGCCCCCGCCGGGCACGACGTCGGCCGTACGCAGCGTCTCCGCCGGCCGGTGCCTCGACGTCAACGGCGCGACGCAGACCAACGGCGCGACCGCCATCGTCTGGGACTGCCACGGCCAGACCAACCAGTCGTGGACCTCGACCGGCAGCCAGGAGCTGCGGGTCTACGGCACCAAGTGCCTGGACGTCAACAACGCCGGCACCGCCAACGGCACGTCGGTGATCATCTGGGACTGCAACGGCCAGTCGAACCAGAAGTGGCGTTTCAACGCCGACGGCACCGTCACGGCGGTCGGCTCGGGCCGGTGCCTGGACCTGGTGGGCAACGGCACGGCCAACGGCACCCGTACCCAGATCTGGGACTGCAACGGCGCGACCAGCCAGCGGTGGAGTCGCGGCTGAACCGTCCCACCCCGGCACCGGCCGCCGATGCGCCACCGGCACGCGGGACCGCACCGCGGGTGGTCGGCGCCCCGGTGCCACGCCGCACGGTGGGTGGTCGGCTCCGCCGGTCAGCGCTGCGCGGCGGTGAGGACCCGGCGCAGCGTGGCCGCGTACCCCCGGGGGTGGGTGGTGTTGCCGTTGTGGCCGCCGGGGAAGACCACCGGTGCGGTCCCGAGCAGCTCGGCCAGCCGGTCGGCGCACCGGCGGTCGAAGACCTCCGGTGCGGTGCGGGCACCGACGGCCGGGACGATCCGGGTGCCGCAGCCGGGCAGGTCGGCCGGGCGCAGGTCGTCGCCGACGATCGCGGTGAAGTCCCGGCGGATGAACGTGTCGAAGTTGGCGACCCGGCGCGGCGTGAACGGTTGCGGGGTGAGGTCGGGCTCGGCCTGCTGGCAGGTCGGATCGATGCCGAGCACCCGGGCGATCTCGCGCATGGCCTCGGTCAGTCCACGGGCGGCGTAGAGGCGTTGGACGTCGAGCAGTTCGCGTTCGTGGCGGGTCCGCTCGCCGGTGGGCAGCAGCCGGGGCGAGACCGGTTCGTGGGCGACCAGCGTGTGCAGCCGACCGGGATGGTGGACGGCCAGGCGGAGCCCGATCGAGGCACCGAGGCTGCACCCGAGCATCGCGGCCGGCTCGTCGGTGAGGGCGGCCAGCAGACGGGCGGCGTCGTCCGCGTGGTCGGCCAGGGTCACCGGCCGGTCGGGGTCGGTGAGCGCGCTGCGGGACAGCCCGCGCCGGTCGTAGGTCACCACGGTGTACGCGTCGGCGAGCTGTGCGACCAGGTCGGCGGTCCGGCGGGCGTCACCCTCACCGCTCTGGCCGATCAGCAGGACCGGGCCGCTGCCCCGGACCTCGTGGTAGAGGCGGGCGCCGGCGACGGCGAGCGTACCGGTCCGGAGGGTGTCGGTTGCGGACATGTGCATCTCCATGCGCTTGACGGACGGGCGGGCCCCGCGCCGATAAAAGCATCGTATCAGATGCATCTCGAATGATGGATCGTTTCTGATGTACTCTGAACGGGTGAACGGCATCGAGTTGTTCCTCCTGGGGCGCACCCTCATGAAGATCGGCGAAGAGGCGATCCCCACCGAGGGGGTAGACCCCCACCCGGCGCTGCACCGCTCGGTGCTCATCGTGGCGAGCGACATCCGGGCCCATCCGGGCACCTCGGTCAGCGAGATCGCCGAGCGGACGGGCTTCCCGCAGAGCAAGGTGTCGGTCTGCGCCGCACGCCTGCGCAAGGCCGGTGCCATCGACGCGGTGGCCGACCCCCACGACCGGCGACGGCTGCTGCTGCACACCGCACAGCAGGTCTCCGACCGGGTCGTCCAGATCAGGGCCGCCTCGATCGACGGCGCGCTGGCCACGGCACTCGGCACCGACGACCCGCAGCGGATCGCCGAGATCACCGCCGCCCTGGAGACCCTCGCCCGCAGCCTCACCCCGCAGGCGCTCCTGCGGCTCCGCGGTGGCACCGAGGCGAGCGACGGATGAGCCCGACGGACGGGTGAACGACGGCACGACGGCACGACGGCACGACGCAGGATCCGCGTTAGGTCCGCAGGGCAGGCTCGGCGTCGGGGTGTCACCTTCCCGGGCACCCCGAGATCGTCGAGGAGAGCAGATGTCGGTCGACACCCTTCGTCTCATCGTGTCCAGCCCCGACCAGCCGGGGATCATCGCCGCCGTGGCCAGGTTCCTGCACCTGCGGGGAGCCAGCATCGTGGAGCTGGACCAGTACACCAGCGAACCCAGCGGCGGTCAGTTCTACCTGCGTACCGAGTTCACCATCGCACCCGAGCGACGGGCGGGCCTGAGCGACCAGTTCGCCACCGCCATCGCCGAGCCGTTCGGCATGCGGTGGCGGTTCAGCGACGCCCGACAGGTCAAGCGGATCGCGATCCTGGCCTCGCGGGCCGACCACTGCCTGGTCGACCTGCTCTGGCGGTGGCGGCGCGGAGAGCTGGCCGCGGACGTCACCCTGGTCGCCTCGAACCACCCCGTCCTGCGCGACACCGTCACCGGATTCGGCGTGCCCTTCCACGAGGTCCCGGTCCGGCCCGGCGCCCGGGACGCCGCCGAGGGTGCCCTCGCCGACCTGCTGGCCGGGCAGTGCGACCTGATCGTGCTGGCCCGCTACATGCAGATCCTCAGCGGCGGGTTCCTGGAGAAGGTCGGCGTCCCCGTGATCAACATCCACCACTCGTTCCTACCAGCGTTCCCCGGCGCCGGCCCGTACGAGCGGGCCCGGCAGCGCGGCGTGAAGCTCATCGGCGCCACCGCGCACTACGTCACCGCCGCGCTGGACGAAGGGCCGATCATCGAGCAGGACGTGATCCGCACCTCGCACCGGGACACCACCGCCACCCTGGTCCGGCTCGGCGCGGACGTGGAACGGACCGTCCTGGCCAGAGCCGTCGAGTGGCACTGCGCCGACCGGCTGCTCCAGTACGACAACCGGGTGCTGGTCTTCTGAACCCCGCCCGACCCGAAACGACGTGTCCCCGGCCGCGACTGCGGACCGGGGACACGTCGTCTCGGGTGTCAGCCGTGCTACGTACGGCTTGCCTCGGTCGGGGCCACCGCAGCCGCAGCGGCCGGCGCCGGTGCGGGCACCGCGGTGCCCGGCGGGGTCGGGGCCGGGGGCCGCCGCCGGACGAACGTGGTGAGCACCGCCGCGACCACGACGATGGCGATCGGGAAGAGGAAGTTGGTCTTCAACATGGACAGGAAGGCATGGTCGTACACGTTGGTGAAGACCGTCGCGATCTGGGCCCGGAGCTGGTCCGGCAGGTCGCCCGGCAGGTGGCCGAAGATGCCACCGGGACCACCGGCCCCGGCCTGCACCCCGGCGTCGACGAACCGGTCACGCACGTCCGCCGGCAACTGCCCGGCCTGCGCGGTCGCCTCCTCCCGGACCGTGGTGGCGAGCCGGCTCTGGATCAGCGCGCCGACGATCGCCAGACCGAGCACCGAACCGAGCTGCCGCACCGTGTTGTTCAGCCCGGACGCCGCTCCGGCCAGCCGCGGGTTGACCCCGCGCATCGCCTCGGTCGCCATCGGCGCCAGCAACGACCCGGTGCCGGCGCCGGCGACGAGCAGACCGGGCAGGAAGGTGTACCACTTGCTGTCCAACTGGGCCAGGCTGACCAGGATGACCATGCCGATGGCGTACATGGTCAGACCGAAGAGCAGGACGAACTTGCCGCCGATACGGTCCGACAGCCGACCCGCGAACGGGGACACGATGATCGCGACCAGCGGCGAGGGTGCCAGCGTCAGGCCGGCGTGCAACGCGTCCATCCCCAGGACCTGCTGGAGGTAGAGGTTCATCGGCAGGACCAGTCCGAGCATCGCCATCGAGACGACGGCCGCGTTGATGCTCATGATCGTGTAGTTGCGGTCCCGGAACAACGCGAACGGCACCAGCGGTTCGTCGTCCTGCTTGGTGCGCTGGTGGGCGATGAAGACGCCGATCAACACCACCCCGACCGCGAGCAACGCCCAGATCTTCGCGCTCCAGTCGTAACGCTCCCCCTCGTTGAGGGCGAACACCACGCAGAACAGCGCCGCGGTGGCGATCAGCACGCCGACCACGTCGAAGCGGTGCTTGCGGTCCGGCTTCATGTTGGGGATGAGCAGTGGGGTCAGCACCAGCACGGCGATGCCCAACGGCACGTTGACGAAGAAGATCGACCGCCAGCCGAAGGTCGACACCAGCAGACCGCCGAGGGTCGGACCGGAAATGGTGGCGACACCGGCGACCGCACCCCAGACGCCCATGGCCGTGCCCCGCCGCTGCGGCGGGAAGATACCGATGATCATCGCGAGGGTCTGCGGCACCATCATCGCCGCGCCGATGCCCTGCACGGCCCGCGCCCCGATGAGCTGGCCGGGGTTCTGTGCCGCACCGCAGAAGACGCTCGCCAGGGTGAAGAGCGCCGTACCGGTGAGGAACAGCAGCCGTGGTCCCTTCAGGTCACCGAGCCGCCCGGTCGTGATCAACAGGACGGCGAGGACCAGCGAGTACGCGCTGATCACCCAGAGCACCTGGTTGAACGAGGCGCCCAGGTCGGACATCACGTCCGGGATGGCGATGTTGACGATCGTGAGATCCAACAGGGTCATGAAGAAACCGATCGACAGTGTCGCCAGCACCGCCCACGGGTTTCCGCGCAGCCTATTCAAGATATTTCCCTTCCATGCCTCATGATGCGGTTGCCGGTGCCGACCACACGGTCGCGTGCCGGTCAGGGGAGCCGATCCGGATGCGGACCGCTGAGCTCCCGGTCCAATGTGTGAAACAGGTCGTCGTCGTCGATCGTGTCGAGTTCGTCGGCGCCCCCGGCGGCTTCGTCGCCGCCCTGCCGGCCCTGCCAGTTCCACAGCAGATTCCTCAGTCGCTCACCGATGTCGTCCTCCTCCCCGTCGGGGATGTCGCGGGTGGCCAGCAGAGCGTCCAGCCGGTCCAGCACGGCCAGCACCGCTCCGGCGGGTTCACCGGTCTCCGGCACCAGACGGGTGCCGATCTGCTCCGACAGCGCCACCGCGGTCGGAAAGTCGAAGACGAGCGTGGTCGGCAGCCGCAGTCCCGTGACGGTGTTCAGCCGGTTGCGCAGCTCCACCGCCGTGAGCGAGTCGAAACCCATGTCGCGCAGGCTGCGCTCGTCGTCCACGACCTCCGCGTCGGTGTAACCCAGGACGCCGCGGATCTCCGTGCGGACCAGGTCCAGCAGCCGCTCGCCACGCTGCTGGGTCGACAGGGCGGCCAGGCTGTCGGTGAGACTGCCCGGGTCGTTCCCGGGGGCGGAGCTCACGGCCGCCGCCCGGCGGGCCGGCACGGGCACCACGGGAGCCAGTGCGGTGAGGACGTCCGGCAGCCCACCGGCCCCGGCCGCCGCGCGTAGTGCCGCCGGCGCGAACGCCGCAGCCACCACGACCGGCGGGAGGTACGGGTCGACCCCGGCGAGCGCCTCGTCGAGCAGGCCCAGCGCATCGGCCGCGGCCATCGGGGAGATGCCGATGCGGGCCAGCCGGGCCCGGTCCGCCGCGCCCAGCTCGCCGGCCATACCGCCGGTGCCCCACAGCCCCCACCCGACGGCCAGGCCGGGAAGTCCCTCGGCGCGACGCTGCCCGGCCAGCGCCTCCAGGAAACCGTTGGCCGCCGCGTAGTTGGCCTGACCGGCGGTCCCGACGGTGGCGGCCACCGACGAGAACAGCACGAAAGCCGAGAGGCGTCGACCCCGGGTGAGTTCGTGCAGGTTCCACGCGCCCCGGGCCTTGGGGCGCAGCACGGCGGCACAGCGTTGCGCGGTCAGCCCGGTGAGCACCCCGTCGTCGAGCACACCGGCGGCGTGGAAGACCGCACCCGGCTGGTACGCGTCGAGCACCTCGGCCAACCGGTCCCGGTCGGCGACGTCACAGGCGACGACGGTGGCGGTGGCACCGGCGGCGGTCAGGTCGGCGAGCAGTTCCGCCGCGCCGGGCGCCTGCGGGCCGCGCCGGGCGGTCAACACCAGCCGACGGACACCCTGTGCGACGAGGTGCCGGGCGAGCACGGCCCCCACCGCGCCGGTCGCACCCGTGATCAGCACGGGGCCGTCGGCGTCGAGCCGGTCACCCGTCGTGGCCGTCGGGTCCGGCCGGTCCCCGGCGGTCCGGGCCGGGGCGGGAAGCGGGGCGAGCCGGGGAGCGAGGGCGACGCCGTCACGCAGGGCCAGCCGGGGATCCCGGGCGGCCAGCGCCATCGGCAGTGCGGTGATCGAGGCCGGCGTGCCGTCCACGTCGACCACCGTGATCCGGCCCGGGTGCTCGCTCTGCGCGCTACCGAGCATCGCCCACACCGCGGCCATCGCCGGATCGGGCGTCTCACCCGGGCGCGCGGCGACCGCCAGCTCGGTGAGCACCACCAGACCGACGTCCGCGAGCAGGTCGTCGGCCAGCCACTGCTGCAACAACTCCAGCGTGTCGGCGACGGCCCGTTCGGCGGCCAACGGCGGTGCGAGCGCGGCCATCGCCCGGCTCGTGGCGATCGAGGAGACCGCGTCGACCACGATCACCGACGGCGGCGGGGCCCCGTTCGTCACCGCCTCGTGGACGGCCGTCATGTCGACGAAGAGGGCTGCCGGGCCGAGCAGCTCCGCCGCCGAGTCGGCCAGGACGCGACCGTCGTCGAGCACCGCCCACCGGGGGTGCGGGCTCGGGTCGACGGCCGGCAGCGCCACGGGGTGCCAGTCGAGACGGTAGAGGCCACCAGTCGGCCCGCTGTCCGGCTGGTACGGCCGCAGGGTCAACTCGTCGATGTCGGCGATCGGCGCACCGGCGGGGTCCACCAACGACACGGAGACGGTGCCGGCCCCGGAGCCCGGCGCGAGCCGTACCCGGGCGGTGGTCGCGCCGCCGGCGTGCAGGGCGAAACCGGCGACGGTGAACGGCAGGTGCAGCCGGTCGGTCGGTGGGACGCCGAACGCGACGGCGCGCAGTGCCGCATCGAGCAGCGCCGGGTGCAGGCCGAAACCGGCGGCGTCGGACGACACCTCGTCGGGCAGGGCCACCTCGGCGTAGTGGACGTCACCGGCCCGCCACAGCGCCCGTACGCCCGCGAAGGCCGGGCCGACCGCCAGGCCGGCGGCCACCAGGTCGGCGTGCAGGGCGTCCGGGTCCACCGGCGACGCCCCGTGCGGCGGCCACGGCGCGTCGCCCTCGGGCCACCCGGCGGGCGTGGCCGCCTCGGTGCCGAGCACTCCGTCGGCGTTGAGCCGCCACGGCGTGGAGCGGTCCTGCGGCTGGGTGTGCACGGTGAAGGCCCGACGCCCCGACCCGTCGGCCGGCCGGACGGTGACCTGGAGCCGGACGGCCTCCTGCGCCGGCAGCACGATCGGCGTCCGGAAGGTGAGCTCGTCGACCCGCCCGCACCCGACCTGGTCGCCAGCCCGGACGGCCAGGTCGGCGATCGCCGCGCCGGGCAGCGTGACCACCCCGCCGACCGCGTGGTCGGCCAGCCACGGCTGGTCGGCCACCGAGAGTCGACCGGTGAGCAGCTCACCCGCCCCGTCGGCCAACTCGACCACGGCACCGAGCAGGGGGTGACCCGCGGTGTCCTGGCCGGCGGCGCGGGTGTCCCCGACCGGGGCCGGGGCGTCGAGCCAGTGCCGCGTGGCCTGGAACGGGTAGGTGGGCAACGCGACCAGCCGGCCGGCCGGATTGCGCGCGGCCAGCACCGCCACCGGGTCGGGGTGTTCGACGTTGGCCAGTACCGTCGCCACGGCCGCCGCGAAGGTGTCCTGCTCCGGCTGGGTGGTCCGCAACGCGGCCACGGTCACCGGTGCCGGCTCCGCACCGCCGATGCTGCCCTGCACCATCGCGGCGAGCACCGGGTCCGGTCCCAGCTCGACGAAGATCCGGACCCCGTCGGCGTGCAGGGTGCGGACCCCGTCGTGGAACCGGACCGTGCCGCGCAGGTGACGGGCCCAGTAGTCGGGTGAGGTCAGTTCCTCGGTGGTGGCCGTGCGACCGGTGACGTTGGAGACGATCGGGATCTCGGGTTCGTGGAAGGTCAACTCGCCGGCGAGGCGGACGAACTCCGCCAGCACACCGTCCATGTGTGCGGAGTGGAAGGCGTGGCTGACGCGCAGCTGCCGGGTGCCGAGGCCGTCGGCCCGGCACCGCTCGGCGACCCGCTGCGCCGCGTCGGCGTCGCCGGAGACGACCACCGACTCCGGGCCGTTGATCCCGGCGATGCTCAACCGGTGCGCGTCCGGCCCGAGCAGGGCGGTCACGGTGGCCTCGTCGGCCCGGATCGAGATCATCGCGCCGCCCTCGGGGGCCGACTCCATCAGCCGGCCGCGGGCCGCCACCAGCCGGCACGCGTCGGGCAGGGTGAGCACCCCGGCCACGTGCGCGGCGACGACCTCACCGATCGAGTGGCCGATCAGCCGGTCCGCGACGATGCCGGCCCGCTCGACCAGCCGGTAGAGCGCCGTCTGCACGGCGAACAGGGCCGCCTGGGTGTAGCGGGTCCGGTCCAGCAGCGCGGCGTCGGCCGAGTCGGGGGCGGCGAAGACCACTGCGCGCAGGGGACGGTCCAGGTAGGGGTCGAGGTGGGCGCAGACCGCGTCGAAGGCCGCTGCGAAGACGGGTTCGGTGGCGTACAACTCGGCGCCCATGCCGGGACGCTGGCTGCCCTGCCCGGTGAACATCAGGGCCAACCCGCCGGGTGTGCCGCGCCCGGTGACGACGCCGCCGGCCACGCCGCCGTCGGCGAGCGCGGACAGGCCGGCGAGCAGGCCGTCGTGGTCCCGGCAGACCAGCACCGCGCGGTGCGCGAACACCGCCCGCCGACCCAGGGTGTACGCCGTGTCCGCGACCAGCGCCCGCTGCCCGTCGGAGCCGGGCGGCAGGTCGGCCAGGGCGGCGGCGAACCGGCGGGCCTGACCGCGCAGTGCCTCGGCGGTACGCGCCGAGAGGGGAACGAGGACCGGGAGGGCCGACGCCCCGGCACCGCCGTCGTCCGTGCCCGGCGCTACCCCGGCCGGTTCCTTCCCCGCGTCGGCGGACGGGCTGTCCGGGACGTCGTCGCCGGGGCGTCCGGCCGGCGCGGGAGCTTCGACGATGACGTGGGCGTTGGTGCCGCTGATGCCGAACGACGAGATGCCCGCCCGGCGGGGACGGTCGGCCACCGCGACCCAGTCCCGGGCCTCGTCGAGCAGGCGGACCGCGCCGGCCGACCAGTCCACGTGCGGCGTCGGCTCCTGCACGTGCAGGGTGCGCGGGAGGGTGCCGTGGCGCATCGCGAGCACCATCTTGATCACACCACCCACCCCGGCGGCGGCCTGCGCGTGGCCGATGTTGGACTTGAGCGAGCCGAGCCACAGCGGCGTCTGCGGGGAGCGTCCGACGCCGTACGTCGCGATGAGGGCCTCGGCTTCGATCGGGTCGCCGAGCCGGGTGCCGGTGCCGTGGGCCTCCACCGCGTCGACGTCGACGCCGGTGAGCCCGGCCGAGG
Organism: Micromonospora sp. RL09-050-HVF-A; assembly: GCF_019374995.1. Lineage (NCBI taxonomy): Bacteria > Bacillati > Actinomycetota > Actinomycetes > Micromonosporales > Micromonosporaceae > Micromonospora > Micromonospora sp. RL09-050-HVF-A. The sequence goes on along the minus strand of NZ_JAGKQP010000002.1, from coordinate 6,643,862 downwards.
CGAGCGCCTGCCGGATCACCGCACGCTGGGCCGCCCCGTTCGGCGCGGTCATCCCGTTGCTGGCCCCGTCCTGGTTGACGGCGGAGCCGCTCAACACGGCGAGCACCTCGTGCCCGTTGCGTTCGGCGTCGGAGAGCCGTTCGAGCAGCAGCAGACCGACCCCCTCGGCCCATCCGGTGCCCGTCGCCGACGACGAGAAGGCCCGGCACCGGCCGTCGGTGGAGAGCGCGCCCTGCCTGCTGAACTCGATGAACGTCTTGGGGGTGGCCATCACGGTGACACCACCGGCGAGGGCCATCGTGCACTCGCCCCGACGCAGGGCCTGCGCCGCCAGGTGCACCGACACCAGCGACGAGGAGCAGGCCGTGTCGACGGTGACGGCCGGCCCCTCCAACCCGAAGGTGTACGCGATGCGTCCCGAGGCGACACTGCCGGCACTGCCGTTGTAGAGGTAGCCCTCGGAGGACTCGGGAGCGGTGGCGAGCCGGGCCCCGTAGTCGCCGTACATCACCCCGACGAACACGCCGGTACGGCTGCCGCGCAGGGTGGCCGACGGCAGGCCGGCCCGTTCGAACGTCTCCCAGGCGGTCTGGAGCAGCAGCCGTTGCTGGGGGTCCATCGCGGCGGCCTCGCGGGGGTTGATGCCGAAGAAGTCGGCGTCGAACCGGTCGGCGTCGTAGAGGAAACCACCCTGGTCGGCGTGGCTGGTGCCGGGCCCGTCCGAGCCGGAGTCGAGCAGACCGGACATGTCCCAGCCCCGGTTGCGGGGGAACCCGCCCACCGCGTCCACACCGTCGGCGACGAGCCGCCACAGCTGTTCCGGGGACTCGACACCACCCGGGTAGCGGCAGCCCATCGCCACGATCGCGATGGGTTCGTCGGCCGGCCCGACCGTCGGGGCGACCGGCGTCGGGGCGGGACCGGTGCCGCCGGAGACCCGCTGGTCGAGGTGTTCGGCGAGCGCGGCCGGGGTGGGGTGGTCGAAGACCAGGGTGACCGGCAGGGTGATCCCGGTGGCGGCCCCGATCCGGTTGCGCAGCTCGACCGCGCTGAGCGAGTCGAAGCCGAAGTCCTTGAAGGTGCGGTCGGCCTCCATCGTCCCGGCCGGGTCGTGTCCGAGGACGGTGAGCACCGCGCCGCGCAGGAGCTCGGTGACCGCCTCCCGACGCCGGGCCGCAGGGAGCGCCGCCATCCGCCGCTCCCAGGACTGACCGGCGTCGACACCGGCGGTCGCCCGCACCCGGCGTGGGGCGACCCGGACCAGGTCCCCGAACAGGGCGGGCAGCAGCCCGGCGGTGGCCTTCGCGCGGAGCGCGGCCTCGTCCAGCCGGGCGGCGACCACGGTCGCCGGCAACGGGTCCGGGCCGGTCGGGTGGCCCGCCCGGACCGCCTCGAACAGCGCCAGGCCCGCCGCCTCGTCCAACGCGCCGATCCCGTCGCGGCCCAGCCGGTTCAGGTCGGTCCGGCTCAGGTGGGCGGTCATGCCGGAGGCCGTGGCCCACAGGCCCCAGGCGATGCTGGTGGCCGGCAGGCCGTGGGCGCGTCGGTGAGCGGCCAGGCCGTCCAGGAAGCCGTTCGCCGCCGTGTAGTTGGCCTGACCGGCGTTGCCCAGGGTCGCGGTCACCGACGAGAAGAGCACGAACTCGGCCAGGTCGAGGTCGCGGGTCAACTCGTGCAGGTGCCACGCCGCGGTCTTCGGCCGCAGGACGGCGTCGAGCTGCTCGGGGCGCAGGGAGGTGAGCAGTCCGTCGTCCAGCACCCCGGCGGCGTGCACCACGGCGGTGAGCGGGTACGCGGCGGGGATCGCGTCGAGCAGCCGGGCGAGCTGCGTCCGGTCGGTCACGTCGCAGGCCGCCACCTCCACCCGGGCGTCGAGGTCGCCCAGCGCGGCGGTCAACTCGGCCATCCCGGGTGCGGCGGCACCGCGCCGGGCGACGAGCAGCAGCCGCTGGGTGGGATACCGGGTGGCCAGGTGACGGGCGAAGACCCCACCGAGCACCCCGGAGGCACCGGTGATCAGGACGGTGCCGTCGTTGCGCGTCCCGGCGGTGGCCCGCGAGGCGTCGCCGGGTGGGGCGAGCCGGGTGAGCCGGGCCCGGTGCTCGACGCCGCAGCGGATGGCGAGCTGCGGCTCGGTGCCGAACCCGGCGACGGTGACGGCGGCCCGGGAGCGCTCGTCGGCGTCCAGGTCGATCAGCACGATCCGGTCCGGGTGCTCGATCTGGGCGGTACGCAGCAACCCCCACACGGCGGCGGCAGCCGGGTCGACGTCCTCGTCGGGCCCGACCGCGACCCCGCCACGGGTCACCACGACCAGCTTCGACGGGTGGGCCCCGCCCGGGGACCCGTCGGTGCCGGCCCCGGTCAGCCAGTGGGTGACCTCGGTGTGGACCTCGTGCACGAGCAACCGGGCGGCCTCGGCGGCGTCGCCGTCGGTGGTGGTGCCGACCCCCCGGTCGGTCAGGTCCAGCACCTGCCGGTCGGGTGCATCCGCCGGGTCCGCCGCAGCGGGCTCCCGGTCACCGGAGGGTGACCAGGTGATGGCGTACAGGCCGCCGTCGGTGGCGGGTCCCCGCAGGCCGCCGGGGATGGGCCGCATCACGAGCGTGTCCACGGTGGCCAGCGCCGCGCCGGTCGGGTCGGTGACGACCAGGTGCAGGACACCGGGTGCGGTCCGGGTGAGCTGGACCCGGGCCGTGGTCGCCGCCGTGCGGTGCAGCGCGACGCCGGACCAGGCGAAGGGCAGCTCCACCGGTGCGGCGGGTGCCTCCGGGTCGGTCAGGCCGGCGTGCAGGGCCGCGTCGAGCAGCGCCGGGTGGATGGCGAAGGCGGTCACCTCGGCGTGCTGCTCGGCGGCGAGCGTCACCTCCGCGAAGACCTGGTTTCCGCGCCGCCAGGCGGCCTGTACGCCCTGGAAGGCCGGGCCGTAGTGGTAGCCCCGGGTAGCCAGGTCGGAGTAGAGCTCGACGCAGTCGAGGGGTTCCGCGTCGGCCGGCGGCCAGGTGTCGGCCAGGCCCTCGGCCGGTGCCCGGTCGTCACTGTCGGAGAGGACACCGGCGGCGCACGTCGTCCAGTCCGTCTCGCCGGAGCCGCTCCGGGCGAAGATGGACACCGGCCGGCGACCGGCGTCGTCAGCGGCGTCGACCACGGCGCGCAGTTGCACGGAACCGGTGGTCAGGACGAGCGGCTGGTGCAGGGTCAACTCGTCGACGTGGCCACAGCCGACCTCGTCACCGGCGCGCAGTGCCATGTCGAGAAAGGCCGTGCCGGGCAGGACGACCGTGTCGCCGACCGCGTGGTCACGCAGCCACAGCTGGTCGGTCAGGGACACCCTGCCGGTCAGTACCACCCCGCCGGAGCCGGGCAACTCCACCGCGGCACTGAGCAGCGCATGGCCGGTGGCGGTCGTGTCGTCGCCGGTGTTGCGGGGTGCCTCCAACCAGTACCGCTCCCCCTGGAACGCATACGTCGGCACATCCACCAACCGACCCGCACCCACCACCCCACGCCAATCAACCTCCACCCCCGCAACAAACGCCTCACCCAACGACAACAACACCCGACCCACACCACCCTCACCCCGACGCAACGTCGGCACCACCACACCACCCGAACCCACCACACCCAACGACTCCCGCAAACCCACCGACAACACCGGATGCGGAGAACACTCCACAAACCGCGTAAACCCATCCCCCAACAACACCCCAACCACCTCATCAAACCGCACCACCGACCGCAAATTCTCAAACCAATAACCACCCCCCAACTCCACCCCCGACACCACACCACCCCGCACCGACGAATACACCACCACATCCCCCACACCACCAACCACACCACCCACCAAACCCAACAACTCATCCCGCACCACATCCACCACCGGATGATGCGACGCATAATCCACCGGCACCCACCGACACCACACACCCCCACCCTCCAACAACCCCACCAACTCACCCAACAAACCCACCGGACCACCCACCACACACGACCCCGGCCCATTCACCACACACACCACCAACTCACCACCAAAACCCACCAACCACGAACCCACCTCCCCCACCGACAACCCCACCGACACCATCCCCCCCAACCCCGCCAACCGCTCCCCCACCAACCGCGACCGACCCACCACCACACCCAACGCCACCTCCAACGACAACACCCCCGCCACACACGCCGCCGCCAACTCACCCTGCGAATGCCCCACCACCGCATCCGGCACCACACCCGCAGCCCGCCACACCTCCGCCAAACACACCATCAACACAAACAACGCCGGCTGCACCACATCAACCCGCCCCAACCACTCCTCCCCACCCTCCAACAACACCCCACGAACATCCCAATCCACCAACCCACCCAACACCCCCACACACTCCTCAAACCGACCCCGAAAAACAGCATCACACTCCCACAACTCCCGACCCATACCCCACCACTGAGACCCCTGACCCGGAAACACAAACACCGTCCCACCCGACACCACACCACCCGACACCACACCCGACGACACCACACCCGAACCCGGAACCAAACCCGAACCCGGAACAGAAACCGGAACCGGAACCAAAGACGAACCCGAAACCGAAGCAGGAACCGATACCGAAGCAGGAACCGAATCCGCAGTCGAAGCCAAAGTTGCAGTCGGAGCCGCATTCGGAGACGGAGACGCAGTCGCATTCGCAGTCGGAACCGGAGACGTGGTCGAAGTCGGAGCCAGAGACGACACGTAATCCGCACCAGAACCCAACGCCGTCAAACCCGCAACCAACTCCGCCCGAGAATTACCCACCACCACCGCACGATGCGCAAACCCAGCACGACCCGCCAACGTCCACGCCACATCCGACAACGACACCCCACCACCAACACCACCCAGAAAACCCGCCAACCGCACCGCCTGCGCCCGCAACGACTCCACCGACCGCGCCGACAACACCAACGGCACCGGCCCCACCGGCTCATCGTCACCCGACACCGCCACCGGCTCCGGCTCGAACTCCGGCGCATACTCCAGAACCACATGCGCATTCGTCCCACTGATCCCAAACGACGACACCCCCGCCCGACGCGGCCCCACACCCCCCCACACCCGCGCCTCAGTCAACAACTCCACCCCACCCGACGACCAATCAACATGCGGAGTCGGCACATCAACATGCAACGTCTTCGGCATCACCCCAGCACGCATCGCCAACACCATCTTGATCACACCAGCAACACCCGCCGCCGCCATCGTATGACCAACATTCGACTTCAACGAACCCAAAAACAACGGACGCTCCGCCGAATGCTCCCGACCATACGTCGCCAACAACGCCTGCGCCTCAATCGGATCACCCAACCTCGTCCCCGTACCATGCGCCTCCACCACATCCACCTCACCCGCCGACAACCCCCCATTCGCCAACGCCTGACGAATCACCCGCTCCTGCGACGGACCATGCGGAGCCGTCAAACCATTCGACGCACCATCCGAATTAACCGCACTACCCCGCACCACCGCCAACACCCGATGCCCATTACGCCGCGCATCCGACAACCGCTCCAACACCACCACACCAACACCCTCACCCCACCCCGTACCATCCGCCGACGACGAAAACGCCTTACACCGACCATCCCCCGACAACCCACCCTGACGCGCAAACTCCACAAACATCCCCGGCGACCCCATCACCGCAACCCCACCCGCCACCGCCAACGACACCTCACCCGACCGCAACGCCCCCACCGCCTGATGCACCGCCACCAACGACGACGAACACGCCGTATCCACCGACACCGCCGGACCACCCAAACCCAACACATACGCCACCCGACCCGACACCACACTCCCCGCCGAACCCGTCAACACATACCCACCAACACCCTCCCCCGCCTCCCACAACCGCGGCCCATACTCCAAACCCATCACCCCCAAAAACACCCCCACCCCAACACCATCCAAACCAACACCCAAACCCGCACCCTCCAACGCCTCCCACACCACCTCCAACACCAACCGCTGCTGCGGATCCATCACCACAGCCTCACGCGGAGACACCCCAAAAAACTCCGCATCAAAAACCCCCGCACCCTCCAAAAACCCACCCCACCCCGGCACCCCACCACCCACCAAACCCTCCACATCCCACCCACGATCCACCGGCCACCCACCCACCACATCAACCCCACCCAACACCACATCCCACAAATCCCCCGGCGAACCCACCCCACCACCAAAACGACACCCCATCCCCACAATCGCCACCGCCTCACCCACACCCACACCCGAAACACCCACACCCGAAACCCCACCCACCACCAAACCCACCAACCGCTCCGCCACCAACACCGGAGTCGGAAAGTCGAAGACCATGGAGGCGGAGAACGACTGGCCGGTTTCGGCGGTCACGAGGTTGCGTAGTTCCACGGCGGTGAGCGACGTGATGCCGAGTTCCTTGAAGGTGAGACTGCCGTCGACGTCGGCCAGGTCGGCATAGTCGAGCGTCTCGGCCACCAGGCGACGTACGAGCAGTTCGGCGGCGGGCCGGCGCTCGTGCTCGGGCAGCGCCAACAGCCGCCCAGCCCAGCTGGCCGGGTCGACCTCCGCCGCCCCGGTCGCGGGTGCCTCCGGCGCGGTCGACGGAGGCACGTCGACCGGCACGGCGGAGCCGGCGGTGGAGGCGGTGGCGGTGGCGGTGGAGGCGGTGCCGGCGGAGGAGGCGGCGGTGTCGATCCAGTACGGTCGCCGCTGGAACGCGTAGGTCGGCAGGTCGGCGCGGTCCGCGTCCGGCCACAGTGGGGACCAGTTCACCGGCACACCGTGGGAGTGCAGCCGGGCCAGCGCGGTCAACGCCGTCGTCGGCTCGTCGCGGTCCCGCCGCAGCAGGACGGCGTACGCCGTGTCGTCGGAGCTGCCGGAGCCGGCGTCGTGCTCCGCCTCGGCCAGCCCGGTCAGCACCGGGTCCGGGCCGAGTTCCAGGAACGCGGTGACCCCGGCCGACCGCAGCGTACGCAGGCCGTCGAGGAAACGGACGGGTCGACGGATCTGCGCCGCCCAGTACGTCGGGTCGGTGTATTCGGCCTGCACCAGCTTCCCGGACACGTTCGACACCACCGGCACCTGGGGCGTCCGGGCGGGTATGCCGGCCGCGACGCGGGTGAACTCGTCCAGCGCCGGGTCCATGTGGGCGGAGTGGAAGGCGTGGCTGACCCGGAGCCGTCGGGTCTTGACGGCGAGTTGGTCGAAGCGGGCGGCGAGGTCGGTGACGGCGTCGGCGTCGCCGGAGACGACGACCGCGTTCGGGCCGTTCACGGCGGCGAGGTCCAGCCGTGCGGCGAAGTCGGCGAGGTGGGCGGTCACCACGTCCTCCGGCGCGGCGATCGCCAGCATCGCGCCGCCGGCCGGCGCGGCCTGCATCAGTCGACCACGGGCGGCGACGAGCAGACAGGCGTCGGGCAGGGACCAGACCCCGGCGGCGTACCCGGCGGACAGTTCACCGATCGAGTGACCGAGCAGGTAGTCGGGGCGTACCCCGAAGGAGACGGTGAGCTGGTGGAGCGCCGTCTGGAGGGCGAAGAGCGCGGGTTGCGTGTAGCCGGTCTGGTCCAGCGCGGTCGGATCGTCCCAGACGACCTCGCGTAGCGGCCGGTCCAGGTGCCTGTCGAGTTCCGCGCACACCTCGTCGAACGCCTCGGCGAAGACCGGCGAGGCGTCGTACAGGTCGCGTCCCATCCCGGGGCGTTGCGCGCCCTGCCCGGTGAACAGGAAGCCCAGGGTGCCGGTGTCGGCCCGACCGGTGACCAGTCCCGCCCGGCGACGGCCGTCGGCGAGGTCGGCCAACCCGGCGAGCAGTTCCGCACGGTCGCGGCCGACCACGACGGCCCGGTGGTCGAAGCCGCTGCGGCCGGCCAGCGAACGGCCGACATCGCCGATCGGCACCGTGGGCCGGTCGGTGAGATGGTGGTGCAGGCGGTGCGCCTGGGCGCGCAGCGCCGCCGGGGTACGACCGGACAGCGGCCAGACGACCCGGGCGACGGCGGGTGCGGCCACCGGGGTGCCCGACGGCGTCCCGGGCCCGTCGACGGACGTCGGGGCGTCAACGGCGGCGGGCGGCGCGGGCCACGGGCCGAGGACCAGGTGGCAGTTGGTGCCGCCCATGCCGAACGACGAGACGCCGGCCAAGGGCCGGGTGACGGGCCAGACCGCGAGGGTGGTCTGCACGGTCAGTCGGGTGGCCGCGAAGTCGATCGCCGGGTTGGGCGTCTCATGGTGCAGGGAGGCGGGAATCAGCCCGTGCCGCAGGGCGAGCGCCGTCTTGATCAGCCCCACCACCCCGGCGGCGCCCTCCAGGTGGCCCACATTGGTCTTGGCCGAGCCGACCAGCAACCGGTCACCGGGTGCCAGTGCCGCGCCGACCACCGCACCGAGTGCGGCGGCCTCGATCGGGTCACCCACCGGGGTTCCGGTGCCGTGCAGTTCCACGTACCCGGTGTCGGCCGGGTCGGTGCCGGCCCGGGTGTGCGCGAGCTGGACGACCTGCTCCTGGCCGGCCTGGCTGGGCGTGGTCAGGCCGTCGCCGCCACCGTCGTTGTTGACGGCACCGCCGTGGATCAGGCAGAAGATCCGGTCGCCGTCGGCGACCGCGTCGGCGAGCCGCTTCAGCACGACCAGGCCACCGCCCTCACCGCGGACGTAGCCGTCGGCGTGGGCGTCGAACAGGTGGGTACGCCCGGTGGGTGACAGGCCACCGAAGCCGCGTACGGCATCGGTGCTCTCCCCGGTGAGGATCAGGTTGACTCCGCCGGCGAGCACCATCGTGCACTCGCCGGCGTGCAGCGACTCGATCGCCCGGTGCACCGCCACCAGGGCCGACGACTGGCCGGTGTCGACCACCATGCTCGGCCCGGCCAGGCCCAGCCGGTAGGAGACCCGGTTGGCGATGACGCTGCGGTGCAGCCCGGTCAGCGTGTGCGGGCCGGGGTCGCCGCCTCCGCGCCGGGTCAGGGTGGCGTAGTCGTCCTGGATCGTGCCGATGAACACCCCGGTCGACGAGCCGCGCAGCGGCGTCGGGTCGGCGCCGGCGTGCTCCAGCGCCTCCCAGGCCAGTTCCAGCATCAGCCGCTGCTGCGGGTCCATCGCGGCGGCCTCGCGGGGCGACACCCCGAAGAACGGGGCGTCGAAGCCGGCCACGTCGTCGAGGAAGCCGCCACGACGGACCGTGCCCGGGTCGCCGGACCAGCGGTCGGCCGGCGCTTCCCGGATCGCCTCCTCCCCGCGTACCAACAGGTCCCAGAACTCGTCCGGAGAGGCGGCGCCGGGGAATCGGCAGGACATTCCGATGACCGCGATGGCGTCCTGGTACGCGGGGGCAGTGCTTCCCATGGATGGCCGTCCCTGTTCGAGGTTGGGTGTCGGGCGCGGAAGTCAGGCGACGGCGGCGAGCACCTCGTGCAGGCGTGCCGAGAAGGCGCGGGGGTGGGTGGTGTGGCCGTTGCGGCCACCGGGGAACTCCACCACCGCCGTGCCGAGTTCGTCGGCGAGTGCCTCCGCGCAGACGTACGCCCAGATGTCCTGTGAGATGCAGCCGCCGGCCGGGACCACCCGGATGCCGGTCTGCTTGAGCCGGGAGATGTCGTCGGCGTCGAGCTGGCAGTTGCGGAAGGCCGGGCCGTCGTACTTGACGAAGAACTCGATGTTCGCGGCCCGGTCGACCGTCATCGGTTGGAAGTCGACGCCCGGTTCCATCTCCAGCGTGGTCAGGTCGATGCCGCTGAGTGCCGCCATCTGCTTCATGGCGGGGCCCCAACCGTCGTTGTGGTAGGCGCGTTCGGCCGCGGCCACCCCCCGTACGACCCGCTCGCGGGTGGCCGCCGGCAGCAGTCGCAGGGTGGGGGCCTCGTGTGCGACCAGGGTGCGGACCTGCTCCGGGTGGCGCAGCGAGAGATAGAGCCCGATCGCCGCACCGTAGCCGGAGCCGAGCACGTGGGCCGGCTGGTCGGTGAGGTGGGCGAGCAGGGCGCCCGCGTCGTCGGCGTGGGTCTCCATGGTCAGCGCTGCGGGTGGCCCGTCGAGTTTGCTGCGGGACAGGCCGCGCCGGTCGTAGGTCACCACCGTGTACCGGTCGGCGAGTTGCTGTACGAGATAGCTGGTCCGGCCGGCGTCACCCTCACCGGCCTGGAGGACCAGCAACACCGGCCCCTGGCCCTGGACCTCGTAATACAGACGTGCTCCGGGTACGCCAAAGGTCCCGGCATCGACATCGTCGGCCACGATCGCGTCCACTGAATCCCCTCCGTTGCGCACTCGGAACGTGTGACGGTTCGACGCTAGACAGAGGGCCTAGAACGCATCTAAAACGGCACTTCACTCCAGCCAGGACGGCTTCTCCAGCAGGGTGAGGACGGCGGCGGAGCAGAGCCATCCCGGGCCCTGGGAGACCAGCAGGAGGTGGTCGCCGGGGTGGACCTGCCCGGTGTCGAGCAGGTGGTCCAGTGAGATGACCAGGTCGGCGGCGCCGACGTGGCCGACCGACCGACCATAGTCCCATGTCGATAGAGACACGTCGATGCCGAGCGGGCCGAGGGTGGTGAACTCGGTCATCCGGGCGTCCTCGTTGATGGTGATCACCCGGGCCAGGTCGGCGACGTTGAGGTCCGCGTCGACCAGCGCCCGGCGGATGATGCCGACGTCGAACTCGCTGAGGCTCTCCACGGCCCGGGCCAGCGGCATCTCGTCGTCGGTGAAGGCGGCCGCCCGCGCGGTCATCGACACCTGTTCGGCGCTCTGCTCGACCGGCGGGGTCAACGGGCCGTCGCCGCGGTGCCACCGTTCCAGCCCGGGCAGGGTGCCGGAGCAGATCGACCGGACCTCGGCGAAGCCGGGTTCGGTGGTGACGACGGCCGCCGCCGCACCGTCGGCGAGGATGTACGAGTCGCCGAAGCCGTGCCACCTGTCGACCAGCGGTGTCTCGAAGTTCTGGGCGGTGGTCAGCAGAGCCACGGCGAGTTCGGCCACGCCGGTGAGCTGCCCGACGGCGATCTCCAGCGCGGCGAGCAGCCCGTTGCACCCCTGCCGGATCTCCAGGGAGCCGGCACCGGCGACTCCCAGCTCACGCAGGATGTAGCCGGGTGGGTAGGACCCCTCGGGCCCCTGGTAGTAGACGCTCGCGTGGATGTGCGACTCGACGTCGGCGGTCCCGGCCGAGGACCGTTCCAGCGCGGTCCGGGCGGCCAGCACCGCCATGTCGAGGGCGGGCAGTTTCGTCGAGATGTGCGTGCCGGTCAGGCCGCTCGCCTCGAAGACCTCCGCCCGGTACCGGCCGTCCGCGACCGCGTCCTCGGCGCTCACCCAGTCGGGTAGGTGGTGGCCGATCCCGTCGAGATAGACACCTTCGACTCGCACGGGGTCCCTCCATTCTTCAGCTGTGTTCCGCCGCAGGCCGGCGGATCGTCAGTAGCCGAGCAGTTCCTGCCTGAGGTGACGCACCAGGGCGTCGGGCGTGGAGTGGTCGAAGACCACCGTGGGCGCGAGCCGCAGGTCGGTCTCCGTGCTGATCAGGTTGCGGACCGTCAGGGCGGAGAGCGAGTCGAACCCGGCGTCCCGGAACCGCCGGTCCCGTTCGACGGTTTCGGCCGACGCCAGGCCGAGCACCGCCGCGACGTTGCGGCGTACCAGCTCCAGCAGGATCTGGTCCCGGTCGCCCTCGGGGGCGAGCACCAGCCGCTGCTTGAGGCCGGCCGGGGCGTCGGCGACGGCCCGTGCGGTGCGGCGGGTGCCGGCCGGGGCCAACGACCGCAGCAGCGCCGGGGCGTCGGGGGACCGCGACCAGGCGCCGGCCCCGGCCGCGACGACCAGTGACCCGCCGACGCGGCAGGCCGCCTCGACGAGGACGAGCTCGTCGGGTGACAGGTCCCCGGCGGGCCGTTCCCGCAGCAGCGCGACGGTCGGGGTGGCGCTGGTGACCGTCGCGTCGGGGTGGTCCAGCCGGACCACGGTGGTGGCTGCGTCCCCGCTGCCGTCGCCGGCCTCGATCCCGCACCCGCGCAGGAAGGCCACGGTCGCCCCGCGCGCCGCCGACGCGCCGCCGGTGACCAGCACCGGCCCGGTGACGTCGGGCGGCGTCGCGTCGTCCACCGGGACGGTGACCCGGGCCAGGCGGGGCGTCAGCACCGTCCCGCGACGGACGACCAGGTGCGGTTCGGCCAGGGCGAGCGCCGTCGTCAGTGCCCGCCAGGACGCCTTGACGCCGTCCACCACGACGGTGTCGCCATGGGCGGGCGTCGCACCGGCCGGCACGGCACCGGCCGGCACGGCGGTGGCCGGCACGGCGGTGGCCGGCACCGCGGTGGCCGGCACCGCGGTGGCCGGCACCGCGGTGGCCGGCACCGCGGCGGTTCCGGTGGTGCCCGCCCGGCCACGGCGGCGGGGGCCGCGGCGGTCGGGTCCGGGCGCAGGGTGACGAGGCGACTGGTCTCCCAGGGGCTGTCGGCCGACGGCGCGGGGTCGGTGTCGCTGAGCAGGATGACGTCCGGACGGGCCGCGCCGGCTTCGACCGCGGCGGTGAGCGCGGCCAGGTCGGGGTACGCCTCGGCGTAGGTGTCCGCCGACATCAGCCCGGCGCGGGCCCGCAGGGGATCGGCGCCGACGACGACCATCGTCGGCGGCGACGGCGGGGTGGCCGGCGTGGACACCGGGACCCACTCCACCCGGAACAGGCCGTCCTGGGCGGCGGCGCTCGCGGTCCGGACCTCACCGGTCGGGCAGGGGCGGGTGGTGACGGCGGCGATCGTCGCCACCGGGGAACCGGTCGTGTCGGCGACGGTGACCTGCCCCGACGCGGCACGGTGCACCCGCAGCACGGTCGCGCCCACCGCCCGCAGGGTCACGCCGCGCAACTCGGCCAGCCGGGACGGCGCGTCGGCCGGGTCGTCGACGGCCCGCAGTGCGGCGTCCAGCAGGACCGGGTGCAGTCCGAATTGGTCCGCCTCGGCGCGCTGCCGGTCGGGCAGCCGGACCTCGGCGAAGACCTCACCGTCGCGCCGCCAGCGCGCGACACCGTCGGCGGCGGGCTCTCCGGTCGCGGCCGGCGGCGGCCACACCGTCAGGTCGACACCCGGCGACGGTACGCCGGCGGCGAGCGTGCCGGAGGCGTGGCAGCGCCAGGGCGCTCCGGCCGGGGTGTCCGCCCGTCGGGCGTGGATGCTCAGCGGCCGGCGGGCGTCGTCCCCCGGTGCGCCGATCTCCACCCGCAGGTGGACAGCCGCCCGGGCCGGCACGGTCAACGGCTCGTGCAGGGTCAGGGCGTCGACGTGGTCGAGCCCGACGTCGTCGCCGGCCTTCAGCGCCAGGTCGAGCAGGGCGGTGCCGGGCAGTACGACGGTGTCCCCGACGGTGTGGGCGGCCAGCCAGGGCAGGCCGGCCAGGGAGACGGTGCCGGTCAGCACCACCCCGCCGGAGCCGGGCAACTCCACCGGGGCGCCGAGCAGCGCATGGTCGCCACGATCGGTGGTGACGCCGGACGGGGTGGTCTTGAGCCAGTAGTGCTCGTGCTGGAAGGGGTAGGTGGGCAGGTCGACCCGGACAGCCTCCGGAACGACCCGACCCCAATCAACCTCCACCCCCGCAACGAACGCCTCACCCAACGACAACAACACCCGACCCACACCACCCTCACCCCGACGCAACGTCGGCACCACCACACCACCCGAACCCACCACACCCAACGACTCCCGCAAACCCACCGACAACACCGGATGCGGAGAACACTCCACAAACCGCGTAAACCCATCCCCCAACAACACCCCAACCACCTCATCAAACCGCACCACCGACCGCAAATTCTCAAACCAATAACCACCCCCCAACTCCACCCCCGACACCACACCACCCCGCACCGACGAATACACCACCACATCCCCCACACCACCAACCACACCACCCACCAAACCCAACAACTCATCCCGCACCACATCCACCACCGGATGATGCGACGCATAATCCACCGGCACCCACCGACACCACACACCCCCACCCTCCAACAACCCCACCAACTCACCCAACAAACCCACCGGACCACCCACCACACACGACCCCGGCCCATTCACCACACACACCACCAACTCACCACCAAAACCCACCAACCACGAACCCACCTCCCCCACCGACAACCCCACCGACACCATCCCCCCCAACCCCGCCAACCGCTCCCCCACCAACCGCGACCGACCCACCACCACACCCAACGCCACCTCCAACGACAACACCCCCGCCACACACGCCGCCGCCAACTCACCCTGCGAATGCCCCACCACCGCATCCGGCACCACACCCGCAGCCCGCCACACCTCCGCCAAACACACCATCAACACAAACAACGCCGGCTGCACCACATCAACCCGCCCCAACCACTCCTCCCCACCCTCCAACAACACCCCACGAACATCCCAATCCACCAACCCACCCAACACCCCCACACACTCCTCAAACCGACCCCGAAAAACAGCATCACACTCCCACAACTCCCGACCCATACCCCACCACTGAGACCCCTGACCCGGAAACACAAACACCGTCCCACCCGACACCACCCGACCGGAAACGGAACTCCCCGCAGCGGCCAACGCCGCGCCGGAACCCGATCCCACGGCCGCCAGACCGGAGACCAACTCGGCGCGCGAATTGCCGACGACCACTGCTCGGTGCTCCCACCGGGAACGTTCCCGCACCAGTCCGGAAGCAATTCCGGCCAGCGACTCGCCGCGCTCGACGAGCCCGGCCAACCGCACCGCCTGTGCCCGCAACGCCTCCGCCGACCGCGCCGACAACACCAACGGCACCGGCCCCACCGGCTCGTCGCCCGTAACCACGACCGGCTCCGGCACCGACTCCAGGATCACGTGCGCGTTGGTGCCGCTGATCCCGAACGACGACACGCCCGCCCGACGCGGCCCGTCACCGTCCCACATCCGCGCCTCGGTGAGCAGCTCCACCGCACCCGACGACCAGTCCACGTGCGTGGTCGGCTCGTCGACGTGCAGCGTCTTCGGCATCACCCCGGCCCGCATCGCCAGGACGGTCTTGATGACGCCGGTGATCCCCGCCGCCGCCATCGTGTGACCGATGTTCGACTTCAGGGAGCCGAGGAACAGCGGACGCTCCGCGGAATGCTCCCGACCATACGTCGCCAACAACGCCTGCGCCTCGATCGGATCACCCAACCTCGTCCCCGTACCATGCGCCTCCACCACATCCACCTCACCCGCCGACAACCCCGCACTCGCCAACGCCTGACGAATCACCCGCTCCTGCGACGGACCATGCGGAGCCGTCAGACCATTCGACGCACCGTCCTGATTCACCGCACTACCCCGCACCAGAGCCAACACCCGGTGCCCGTTCCGACGCGCGTCCGACAACCGCTCCAACACGACGACCCCGACACCCTCACCCCAGCCCGTGCCGTCCGCCGACGACGAGAACGCCTTGCAGCGGCCGTCCACCGACAGACCGCGCTGCCGCGAGAACTCGACGAACATGCCGGGGGTCGCCATCACCGACACCCCACCGGCCAGCGCCAACGACACCTCACCCGACCGCAACGCCCCCACCGCCTGGTGCAACGCCACCAACGACGACGAACACGCCGTGTCCACAGTCACCGCCGGGCCCTGCAGGCCCAGCGCGTAGGCGACGCGCCCGGAGATGACGCTCGTGGACCTCCCGGTGAGCCGCAGCCCGTCCAGGCCCTCGGACACCTCGTGCAGCGGTGAGCCGTAGTCCTGGGCGAGCGCGCCGACGAAGACCCCCGTGGCCGAGCCACTCAGGGCCTCCGGCACGATCCCGGCCCGCTCGAGCGCCTCCCACGAGGTCTCCAGCAGCAGCCGCTGCTGCGGGTCCATCGCCAGCGCCTCGCGGGGCGAGATGCCGAAGAAGCCGGCGTCGAACTCCCCCGCCTCCGGCAGGAACCCGCCGTCGAGCACGTAGGTCTTGCCAGGGCGGTCCGGGTCGGCGTCGAAGAGGTCGACGAGGTCCCAGCCGCGGTCGTTGGGCGGTTCGCCGATCGCGTCGCCGCCGCTGGTCAGCAACTCCCACAGCTCGTCCGGTGAACCCACGCCGCCGGGCAGCCGGCAGGCCATGCCGACGATCGCGACGTGGTCGTCGTCGGTCGCGGTCCGGGTGGGCAGCGGCGCGTCCGTCACCGCCGGCCGGCCGCCCAGCAGTTCGTCCCTGAGGTACGCCGCCACTGCGGTCGGGGTGGGGTGGTCGAACACCATGGTTGCGGAGAGCCGGCTGCCGGTGGCCGCGCTCAGCCGGTTACGCAGCTCCACCGAGGAGAGCGAGTCGAAGCCGAGGTCCTTGAACTTCGCCGGGGCCGGGACCTGGGCGGCGGAGGCGTGACCGAGCACCGCGGCGGCGGTCTGCCGGACCAGCTCGACCAGCAACTGGTCGCCTTCCGCGGTGGGCAGCGCGATGAGCTGTTCGGCCAGGGCGTTGCCCGTCACCCGGGCCGCCGCGACCCGACGCTCACGCCGACCCACCAGGCTGGTGAGCAGCTCCGGGACGGCACCGGCCGCCGGCGAGCGCAGGGCGTCGAGGGCGAGCCGGGCCGGGACGGCCGTCGGCCGGTCGGCGGTGAGCGCGGCGTCGAACAGGGCCAGGCCGTCCTCGACGGTCAGCGGGGCCAGGCCGAGGCGGGCGATCCGGGCCACGTCGATGTCACCGAGCTGCCCGGTCATCTCACTGCGCTGGTCCCAGAAGCCCCAGGCCAGGGCCATCGCCGGGAGGCCCTCGGCACGGCGGGCGTGGGCCAGCTCGTCCAGGAACACGTTCGCCGCGGCGTAGTTGGCCTGGCTGGCGTTGCCGAGCAGACCCATGATGGAGGAGAAGAGGACGAACCCGGCAAGGTCACGGTGGCGGGTGGCCTCGTGCAGGTGCCACGCGGCGTCGGCCTTGGCACGCAGCACCGCCGCGACCCGCTCGTCGGTCAACGCGGGGACCAGGGCGTCGTCGAGCACCCCGGCGGTGTGCACCACGGCCGTCAACGGGTGCGCCGCCGGGACACCGGCCAGCAGGGCGTCCAGGGCGTCCCGGTCGGCCACGTCGACGGCGGCGACCTCGACCGTCGCCCCGAGTCCGGTGAGTTCGCCGACCAGCTCGGCGGCACCGGGGGCCGCCGGGCCACGGCGGCTGGCCAGCAGCAGGTGCCGCATGCCGTGGCGGGTGACCAGGTGGCGGGCGAGCAGGCCGCCGAGCGTACCGGTGCCCCCGGTGATCAGGACGGTGCCGTCGGGGTCCCAGGCGGCCGGTACGGTCAGCACCGCCTTGCCGATCTGGCGGGCCTGGCTGAGCTGGCGGAACGCGTCGGCGGCCGACCGGACGTCCCAGCACCTCGACGGCAGGTGGGTCAGCGTCCCCCGGGCGAAGCGGTCGACGATCTCGGTCAGGATGTGCTGGATCAGGTCCGGGTCCTGGCGACCGACCTCGATCAGGTCGAACGCCTGGTAACGGCGGCCGGGGTGGTCCACGGCGACCCGGTCCGGGTCACGCAGGTCGGTCTTGCCCATCTCGACGAACCGGCCGCCGTCGGCGAGCAGGCGCAACGACGCGTCGAGCAGGTCGCCGGCCAGGCTGTTCAACACGACGTCGACGCCACCCGGGGCAGCGGCCCGGAAGGTCGCCTCGAACCCGTCGGTACGCGACGAGGCGATCCGGTCGGCGGGGACGCCGAGGGCCCGTACCGCCGCCCATTTGGCGGGGCTGGCCGTGGCGTACACCGTTGCGCCGAGCTGGTGGGCCAACTGCACGGCGGCCATCCCGACGCCACCGGCTGCGGCGTGGATCAGCACCGACTCCCCGGCGCTTAGGCCGCCCAGGTGGACGAGTCCGTAGTAGGCGGTCGCGAAGACGATCGGTACCGCGGCGGCCTGGGCGTACGACCAACCGGCCGGGATCGGCACGAGCAGCCGGTGGTCCACGGTGGCGGTGCCGGCGAACGACTCCGCCACCATGCCCATCACCCGGTCCCCGGGCCGCAGGTCGGTGACCGCCGTGCCGGTCTCGGTCACCACACCGGCACCCTCGATGCCCATCCGGGCCTCGCCGGGGTAGACGCCGAGGGTGATCAGGACGTCACGGAAGTTCAGGCCGGCGGCCCGTACCGCGATCCGGACCTCGTGCGGGGCGAGGGCGGCCGACCCGGTGACCGGGGTCTGCCCCGCCACGATGGTGAGACCGTCCACGCTGCCCGACCCGGTGCCGTCCAGTCGCCAGTCGCCCCCGGACACCGGCAGCACGCCGGGGCGCACCGGGGCCAGCCGGGGCACCCGCAGCTCCCCGCCGCGGACGGCCAGTTCGGACCGGTCGGTGGCGAGGGCGGCCGGCAGCGCGGCCAGCGAACGGGGGTCGTCGTCCAGGTCGAGCAGGAGGAACCGGCCCGGGTTCTCGGTCCGCGCCGAGCGCAGCAGCCCCCAGGCGGTGGCCTGGGCCGGCGGGGACGCGGTCGTGCCCGCGTCGGTGGTGACCGCGTACCGGCTCACCACGGCGAGCCGGGCGTCGGCCAGGTCCTCGGTGGCGAGCCACTCCTGGGCCAGGGTGAGCGCCCAGCTGGCGGCACCGTGCGCCGCGTCGACGGCCGGGCCCTGCGGGGCGTCGGGCCGGGTCACCACGACGACGTCGACCTGCCGTCCGGCGGCCACCAGGGCGGGCAGATCGGCGTAGTGGTCGGCGTCGGTCAGCACCGCGCCCAGACCGAACGGGTCCGGCCCGAGCAGGGCGCACCGCAGCGGCGACGGGTCGACGGTGCCACCGGTGGGCTCGGTGACCCAGTCGAGGCCGTACAACGGGGGCGCGTCGGGCCGGGCGGCCGTGCCGAGTCGGGCCGGGTCGACCTCGCGGAAGGTCAACGACTCGACGGTGAGCACCGGCTGGCCGGCGCCGTCGGCGGCGGTCAGGGTGATCGCCCCGGTCGCGGTGGGACGCAGCGACAGCCGCAGCATCGAGGCCCCGGCGGCGGCGAGCGTGACGCCCTGCCAGGCGAACGGCAACCGCAGGTCGTCCCTGCCGGCCAGCCGGTCACGGATGAGCACCGCGTGCAGCGCCGCGTCCAGCAGCGCCGGGTGCAGGCCGAAGCAGGCGGCGTCGGCGTGGGCCGCCTCCGGGAGCAGCACGTCGGCGAACACCTCGTCACCGCGCTGCCACATCGCGGTCAGCCCCTGGAAGGTGGGACCGTAGCGGTAGCCGCCGTCGGCCAGTTCGTCGTACGCGTCGCGCACGTCCACGGCGGTGGCTCCCTGGGGCGGCCACACCGCAGGGTGCGCCGGGGCGTCGGGGTCGGGGGATTCGGGGGCCAGCGTGCCGGTGGCGTGGCAGGTCCAGGCGGTACCAAGATCGACGTCGGCGGCCCGGGAGTGGATGCTCATCTCGCGGCGACCGTCCCCGGCCGGCTCGTCGATCTCCACCCGGACGTGCACCGGCGTGCGGTCGGTCAGCACCAGGGGCGCCTGGAGGGTCAGCTCGTCGACGTGGTCGCAGCCGACCTCGTCGCCCGCACGCAGCGCCATCTCGACGAACGCGGTGCCGGGCAGCAGCACGGTGTCGCCGACGGCGTGCTCGGCCAGCCAGGGCTGGGCGGCGAGGGAGAGGGTGCCGGTGAGCCCGGTGACGGCGCTGCCGGCCAGCTCGACGACCGCGCCGAGCAGCGGGTGGGTGACGGCGGTCAGACCGGCGTGCGAGACGTCGGCCCCGCCGGGTGCGGTCGGGTTCAGCCAGTAGTGGCGGCCCTGGAAGGGGTAGGTGGGCAGGTCGACCCGGACAGCCTCCGGAACGACCCGACCCCAATCAACCTCCACCCCCGCAACGAACGCCTCACCCAACGACAACAACACCCGACCCACACCACCCTCACCCCGACGCAGCGTCGGCACCACCACACCACCCGAACCCACCACACCCAACGACTCCCGCAAACCCACCGACAACACCGGATGCGGAGAACACTCCACAAACCGCGTAAACCCATCCCCCAACAACACCCCAACCACCTCATCAAACCGCACCACCGACCGCAAATTCTCAAACCAATAACCACCCCCCAACTCCACCCCCGACACCACACCACCCCGCACCGACGAATACACCACCACATCCCCCACACCACCAACCACACCACCCACCAAACCCAACAACTCATCCCGCACCACATCCACCACCGGATGATGCGACGCATAATCCACCGGCACCCACCGACACCACACACCCCCACCCTCCAACAACCCCACCAACTCACCCAACAAACCCACCGGACCACCCACCACACACGACCCCGGCCCATTCACCACACACACCACCAACTCACCACCAAAACCCACCAACCACGAACCCACCTCCCCCACCGACAACCCCACCGACACCATCCCCCCCAACCCCGCCAACCGCTCCCCCACCAACCGCGACCGACCCACCACCACACCCAACGCCACCTCCAACGACAACACCCCCGCTACACACGCCGCCGCCAACTCACCCTGCGAATGCCCCACCACCGCATCCGGCACCACACCCGCAGCCCGCCACACCTCCGCCAAACACACCATCAACACAAACAACGCCGGCTGCACCACATCAACCCGCCCCAACCACTCCTCCCCACCCTCCAACAACACCCCACGAACATCCCAATCCACCAACCCACCCAACACCCCCACACACTCCTCAAACCGACCCCGAAAAACAGCATCACACTCCCACAACTCCCGACCCATACCCCACCACTGAGACCCCTGACCCGGAAACACAAACACCGTCCCACCCGACACCACACCACCCGACACCACACCCGACGACACCACACCCGACGACAACACCACACCCGAACCGGGAACAGAACCCGAACCCGAACCCGGAACAGAAACCGGAACCGGAACCGGAACCAAAGACGAAGACGAAGACGAAGACGAAGCCAGCGTCGACACGTGGTCCGAACCGGAAGCCAATGCCGTCAAACCGGCGACCAACTCAGCGCGGGAATTGCCCACGACCACCGCCCGGTGTTCCCACACGGCACGCTCACGTACCAGCACCGACGCGATTCCGGCCAGCGACTCGCCGCGCTCGACGACCGGGACCAGTCGCGACGCCTGCGCCCGCAGGGCCTCCACCGACCGCGCCGACAACACCAACGGCACCGGCCCCACCGGCTCATCGTCACCCGACACCGCCACCGGCTCCGGCTCGAATTCCGGCGCATACTCCAGAACCACATGCGCATTCGTCCCACTGATCCCAAACGACGACACCCCCGCCCGACGCGGCCCCACACCCCCCCACACCCGCGCCTCAGTCAACAACTCCACCGCACCCGACGACCAATCAACATGCGGAGTCGGCTCATCAACATGCAACGTCTTCGGCATCACCCCAGCACGCATCGCCAACACCATCTTGATCACACCAGCAACACCCGCCGCCGCCATCGTATGACCAACATTCGACTTCAACGAACCCAAAAACAACGGACGCTCCGCCGAATGCTCCCGACCATACGTCGCCAACAACGCCTGCGCCTCAATCGGATCACCCAACCTCGTCCCCGTACCATGCGCCTCCACCACATCCACCTCACCCGCCGACAACCCCCCATTCGCCAACGCCTGACGAATCACCCGCTCCTGCGACGGACCATGCGGAGCCGTCAAACCATTCGACGCACCATCCGAATTAACCGCACTACCCCGCACCACCGCCAACACCCGATGCCCATTACGCCGCGCATCCGACAACCGCTCCAACACCACCACACCAACACCCTCACCCCACCCCGTACCATCCGCCGACGACGAAAACGCCTTACACCGACCATCCCCCGACAACCCACCCTGACGCGCAAACTCCACAAACATCCCCGGCGACCCCATCACCGCAACCCCACCCGCCACCGCCAACGACACCTCACCCGACCGCAACGCCCCCACCGCCTGATGCACCGCCACCAACGACGACGAACACGCCGTATCCACCGACACCGCCGGACCACCCAAACCCAACACATACGCCACCCGACCCGACACCACACTCCCCGCCGAACCCGTCAACACATACCCACCAACACCCTCCCCCGCCTCCCACAACCGCGGCCCATACTCCAAACCCATCACCCCCAAAAACACCCCCACCCCAACACCATCCAAACCAACACCCAAACCCGCACCCTCCAACGCCTCCCACACCACCTCCAACACCAACCGCTGCTGCGGATCCATCACCACAGCCTCACGCGGAGACACCCCAAAAAACTCCGCATCAAAAACCCCCGCACCCTCCAAAAACCCACCCCACCCCGGCACCCCACCACCCACCAAACCCTCCACATCCCACCCACGATCCACCGGCCACCCACCCACCACATCAACCCCACCCAACACCACATCCCACAAATCCCCCGGCGAACCCACCCCACCACCAAAACGACACCCCATCCCCACAATCGCCACCGCCTCACCCACACCCACACCCACACCCGCAACACCCACACCCGAAACCCCACCCACCACCAAACCCACCAACCGCTCCGCCACCAACACCGGAGTCGGAAAGTCGTAGGCGAGCGAGGACGGCAGCGGCAGGGCGGTGTCGGCGACCAGCCGGTCGCGTAGTTCCACGACGGTGAGCGAGGAGAAGCCGAGTTCCTTGAACGTCGTCTCCGGGTCCACGTCGGTGGCGTTCGAATGACCGAGGATGCCGGCGGCCCGCCGCCGGACCAACTCCAGGGCGACGTCGAGGCGACGCTCCGCCGGCAGCTCCCGCAGGTCAGTCGCCCAGGCCCCGTCGCCGACGGGCTCCTCGGCCACCGGCGCGTCGGCGTCGGGCCGTACGGTCGTCGTGCCCGGGTCCGTTGCGGGCGCGTCGATCCAGAAGGGCCTGCGCTGGAACGCGTAGGTGGGCAGGGAGATCCGCTGTGCGCCCGGGAAGGACGTGGTCCAGTCGACCGGGACACCCACGACGTACGCATGGCCGACGGCCTGCCGGAAGCGGTCGAGGCCGCCCTCGTCGCGCCGCAGGGTGGGCACGACGGACGCCGGCTGCCCGGCTGCGGCGAAGGTCTCCCGCAGGCCGACGGCCAGCACCGGGTGCGGGCTGCACTCGATGAACGTGGTGTACCCGTCGTCGAGCAACGCCGTGGCGGCCGGCTCGAACCGGACGGTCTGCCGTAGGTTGCGGTACCAGTAGGCGGCGTCCAGACCGGCCGTGTCGACGGGCGTTCCGGTCACCGACGAGTAGAAGGTGACCGGGGCACTGGTGGGCGTGATCGGGGTGAGCTGGGCGAGCACCTCGTCGCGGACCGTCTCGACCTGCGGGGAGTGGGACGCGTAGTCCACCGGGATGGCCCGGCACCGCACCCCCTGCGCGGTCAGCTCGGCGAGCACCTGCGGCAGCACGTCCACCGCTCCGGACAGGACGGTCGAGTCGGGGCCGTTGATCGCCCCGATCGCCACCTGGTCGCTCCACTGCTCCAGCACCGGCAGCAGCCGCTCGGCCGACGCCGCCACCGACGCCATCGCGCCCGTGCCGGCCAGGGCCCGGATCGCCCGACTGCGCAGGGCCACCACCCGGGCCGCGTCCGGCAGGGTCAGCGCGCCGGCCACGCACGCGGCGGCGATCTCACCCTGGGAGTGCCCCACCACCGCGTCGGGTTCCACCCCGTGCGCCCGCCACAGTGCCGCCAACGACACCATCACGGCGAACAACACCGGCTGGACCACGTCGACCCGCGCCAACTGGTCGGCGTCCCCGCCGAGCAGGACGTCGCGCAGGTCCCAGTCGGTGTACGCGGCCAGCGCGTCGGCACATTCGTCGAGGCGGTCGCGGAACACCGCGGAGTCGGCGTACAGGCCACGGGCCATCGCCTCCCACTGCGAGCCCTGGCCGGGGAAGACGAAGACCACCCGGCCGGGCTGGGCGCGGCCGACGACCAGGTCGGGTCGGTCGTCACCGGCGGCGAGCGCGGCGAGCGCGGCGAGCATGTCGGCGCGGTCACCGGCGCGGATCGCCGCCCGGTGCCGCAGGGCGGCCCGGGTCGTCGCGAGCGAGTAGCCGAGGTCGACGCCCGCGACGTCGCCACCGGTGGTGAGGAACCGGTGCAGCGTGGCCGCCTGGGCGCGCAGTGCGGCGGGGTTCTGAGCGGACACCACCCAGGGGGCGGTGTGCGGGGGCGTCGGCGCGTCGGTCCGGTCGCCGGTGGGCCGGGGCGCCCGCCCGACGACGAGGTGGGCGTTGGTGCCGCCCATTCCGAACGACGAGATGCCGGCCAGGGCGTCGCCGTCACCGGCGGCGTCCGCCGGCCACGGCCCGAGCGCGCACTGCACCTGCAGGTTCAGCGCGGCCAGGTCGATGCGCGGGTTGACGGTGCTGAAGTTCAGACTCGCCGGGATCTGCCCGTGCCGGGCGCTCAACGCGAGCTTGAGCAGACCGACCAGACCGGCGGCCCCTTCGAGGTGCCCGACGTTGGTCTTGGCCGAACCGACGGCCAGCGGAGCGTCCGCCGGCCGGTGCACGCCGATCGTCGCACCCAGCGCGCCTGCCTCGACCGGGTCGCCGACGGGCGTGCCCGTGCCGTGCAGCTCGACGTAGCCGACGTGGGCCGGGTCGGTGCCCGCCTGCCGGTGCGCCCGCCGGATCACGTCGGCCTGCCCGTCGCCGTCCGGGACGGTCAGGCCGGCACCGCCACCGTCGTTGTTGACGGCCCCGCCGAGGATCACGCAGGAGATGTCGTCGCCGTCGGCCACCGCGTCGGCGAGCCGCTTGAGCACGACCAGGCCGCCGCCCTCACCGCGTACGTAGCCGTTGGCGCGCGCGTCGAAGACCCAGGCCGTGCCGTCCGGGGAGAGACCGCCGAACTCGCCGACCCGGGCGGTGCTCCCCGGTTCCAGGATGAGGTTCACGCCGCCGGCCAGGGCCAGCGAGACGGTCCCGGCGCGCAGGCTCTCGCAGGCCTGGTGCACGGCGACCAGCGCCGACGACTGCCCGGAGTCGACGACCACGCTGGGCCCGGTCAGGCCGAGTGTGTAGGAGATCCGGTTGGCCACGACGCTGCGGTGCAGCCCGGTGAGGGTGTGGACGGTGGCGGGCACCCGGCCGGCCAGTTGGGCGTAGTCGTCCTGGATGGCGCCGACGTAGACCGCCGCAGGCCGCCCGGCCAGCTGGTCGGGTGCCAGCCGGGCGTCCTCGAACGCCTCCCACGCCAGCTCCAGCATCAGCCGCTGCTGCGGGTCCATCGCGGTGGCCTCGCGCGGGGAGATGCCGAAGAAGGCGGCGTCGAACCCGGCGACGTCGTCGAGGAAGCCGCCGGGTGGGGCGGTCGGCCCCGACCGGTCGGTGGGTGCCGCGCCGATCGCGTTGCCCCCGCTGGCGAGCAGGGCCCAGAACGCGGCCGGGTTCGCCGCGCCGGGCAGGCGGCAGGACATGCCGACGACAGCGATCGCGTCCTCGGAAAAGTCACGGGTCTGCGGCATGACAACTGACCTCATTCTGCGTCGATCGCGGGCCATCAGGGGGTGGGGCGGAGGGTCTAGACGGTGATCAGGGTGTCGACGTAGTCGACGATCGCCTCGAACGTCGGGTGCTCGTAGACCAGCGCGGCGGGCAGGTCCACTCCGGTGGCGGCGGCGGCCCGGTTGCGCAGGTCGATCGCCATCAGCGAGGTGAACCCGAGTTCGAGCAGGGGGACGTCGGCGGCGACGTCGTCGGCCCGGTCGAGCCGCATCACCTCGGCGGCCAGCCCGCGCAGGGCCATCAGCAGGGTCGCCCGGCGTTCGGCGGCCGGTAGCCGCAGCAGGGTGACGGCCAGCGACGGCTCCGCCTCGTCACTGCCGTCGGTGAGCGAGTCGGGCGGCGTGGGTGCCCGGCGGGTGGCCACCATCGGTGCGACCGCGTCCAGCCAGTAGTGCTTGCGCTGAAACGCGTAGGTGGGCAGGTCGACGGTGGTCGGGGCCAGCCCGTCGGTCAGCGCGTCCCAGTCGACGCCGCCACCCCGGCAGTACCAGTTCGCGACCCCGGTCAGGAACGCCACCGGCTCGTCGACGTCGCGGCGCAGCAGCGGCAGCACCGCACCGGTCGTGCCGGCGACGCCGAGGTTCTCGGTGACCACCGCGCTCAGCACACTGTCCGGGCCGACTTCGAGGTACTCGGTGACCTCGGCGGCGGCCAGCGCCCGGACGGCGTCGGCGAAGCGGACCGGCCGGCGGGCGTGCGCCACCCAGTATTCCGGGTCCTCCAGTTCACCCGGGCCGACCGGTCGACCGGTCACGGTGGACACCAGCTCGACGGTCGGCGGCCGGTAGGTCAGGCCCGCCGCCACCCGCCGGAACTCGTCGAGCATGGGCTCCATCCGGGGGGAGTGGAAGGCGTGGCTGACCCGCAGTCGGCTGGTCCGCCGGCCCTGGGCGGCCCAGGCCGCCTCGATCTCGGCGACCGCCGGCTCGTCACCGGCGACCACGACGGAGGACGGTCCGTTCACGGCGGCGACGGCGACCTCGGCGGCCCGGTCCACCAGCATCGGTGTCACCTCGGCCTCGGTGGCCTGCACCGCCACCATCGCGCCGCCGGCCGGCAGTTCCTGCATGAGTCGTCCGCGTGCGGTGACCAGGGTCGCCGCGTCGGCCAGCGTGAGCACTCCGGCGACGTGGGCGGCGGCGAACTCGCCGACCGAGTGCCCGACGAGCCGTTGGGGCCGGATGCCGAACCGTTCGAGGAGCCGGAACAGCGCCACCTCCACGGCGAAGATGGCAGGTTGGGCGAACCGGGTCTGGTCGAGCAGCGCGGCGAGGTCGGTACCCGCCGGGGCGAAGAGCACGTCGCGCAGCACCACCGGCAGGTGCGCGTCGAGGGCCGCGCACGCCGCGTCGAGGGCCGCGGCGAAGGCCGGGAACGCCGGGTAGAGGTCGCGGCCCATGCCCGCGTGCTGCGAACCCTGACCCGAGAAGATCATGGCGAGGGTACGACCGCCGGGCGGGGCGGGGCGGCCCCGCACCACCTGGGCGGAGCCCGAGCCGCCGGCCAACCGGTCCAGACCGGTGAGCAGCTCGGCCGGGTCGGTGCCGAGCAGAACGGCACGGTGGGCGAACAGCGGACGACGATTCAGGGTGTACGCCACGTCGACCGGCCGCAGCGGTCGACGCCGCAGGTGGGCGGCGAGCCGTCGTGCCTGGTCCCGCAGTGCCTTGGGCGAGTTACCCGACAGTGGCCAGGCGGTCGGGCGGTCGGGTGTCACCACCGGCGCGGACCCGTGTTCCCCGGCGGGCGGGGGTGGCGACTCCTCCAGGATCAGGTGGGCGTTCGTGCCGCTGATCCCGAAGGAGGAGATGCCGACGCGACGTGGCCGATCGGCGACCGGCCAGGCCACGGCCTCACGCAGCAGGCGTACCGCGCCCGACGACCAGTCCACGTGGGGGGTCGGTGGGTCGGCGTGCAGGGACCGGGGCAGCACCTCGTTCCGCATCGCCTGCACCATCTTGATCAGGCCGCCGACTCCGGCCGCGGCCTGGCTGTGCCCGATGTTGGACTTGAGCGAGCCCAGCCAGAGGGGGCGTTGCGCGTCCCGGCCGGCGCCGTACACGGCTTGCAGGGCGCGTACCTCGATCGGGTCGCCGAGGGTGGTGCCGGTGCCGTGCCCCTCCACCGCGTCGAGGTCGGCGGGGGTGAGCCGGGCGTCGGCGAGGGCGTTGAAGATGACACGTTCCTGGGCGGGCCCGCTCGGGGCGGTGAGGCCGTTGCTGGCGCCGTCCTGGTTGACCGCGCTGCCCCGGATCAGACCGAGCACCGGGTGCCCGTTGCGCAGCGCGTCGGAGTACCGCTCCAACATGACCACTCCGACGCCCTCGGCCCAGCCGGCGCCGTCGGCCCCGGCGGAGAAGGACCGGCACCGGCCGCCGGGCGACAGGCCGCGCTGCCGGGAGAACTCGATGAACACCCCCGGTGTCGCCATCACCGTGACGCCTCCGGCCAGGGCCAGGGAGCACTCGCCCCAGCGCAGCGACTGGCAGGCCAGGTGGATCGCCACCAGCGACGACGAGCAGGCGGTGTCGACGGTGATCGCCGGCC
Organism: Micromonospora sp. RL09-050-HVF-A; assembly: GCF_019374995.1. Taxonomy (NCBI): domain Bacteria; kingdom Bacillati; phylum Actinomycetota; class Actinomycetes; order Micromonosporales; family Micromonosporaceae; genus Micromonospora; species Micromonospora sp. RL09-050-HVF-A. Next base: position 6,615,778 of record NZ_JAGKQP010000002.1, on the reverse strand, counting down.
CTTCGAAGCCCAACGAGTAGGCGATCCGGCCGGAGGCGATGCTCGCCGCGCTGCCGTTGCCGACGTACCCCTCGAAGCCCTCCGGTGCCGGCATCAGCCGCGACCCGTAGTCGTTGTACATCACCCCGACGAACACGCCGGTGTCGCTGCCGCGCAGCGACCGGGGGTCGACGCCGCCCCGCTCGATCGACTGCCAGGCGTGTTCGAGCAGTAGGCGCTGCTGGGGGTCGATGGACAGCGCCTCGCGGGGGGTGATGGCGAACAGCCCGGCGTCGAACTCGGCCGCGTCGTAGAGGAAACCACCCTCGCGGGCGTAGCTGGTGCCGACGGTGTCCGGGTCCGGGTCGTAGAGCCCGTCGAGGTCCCACCCCCGGTCGGTGGGGAACCCGGCCACGGCGTCGACCTCACCGGCGACCAGGTCCCACAACTCGTCCGGGGTCTGCACCCCGCCGGGGTACTGGCAGCTCATCCCGACGAGCGCGATCGGCTCGTGGCGGCTCTCTTCGAGATCCCGGATGCGTTCCTGGGCGTCGCGCAGCTCAATGGTCATCCGCTTGAGGTAGTTGAGGAGCTTCGCCTCGTCACCTGACATGCGCTGGACACCCGCTCTCGTTGACTCCTGCGGCCGGTGGCCGCTCACTGCGGCACCGTGCCGAACTCCTGGTCGATCAGGTCGAAGATCTCGTCCACGGACGCGGACTCGATGCGCGCGTTGGCTTCCGGGCCGGCCGACCGGTCCGCCGGGGTGGTCTTCCAGTCGGCGAGCATGCTCTCCAGCCGGGCGGCGACCAGCCGGCGCAGCCCCGGTCGGAGGAGGCCGCCGCCATGGCGGCGGACAGCCGGTCGAGTTCGGCGAGGACCGGGCCCTCGGCGTCGGCCGGCGCGGCGGTCTCCCGGATGAACTCGGCCAGCGAGGTGGGCCGTGGATGGTCGAAGACCATCGTGGCGGGCAGTTGCAGACCGGTGGCGGCGCTGAGCCGGTTGCGCAACTCGACCGCGGACAGCGACTCGAAGCCGAGTTCCTTGAAGGACCGGTCGTCGTCGACGCGCGCCACCCGGTCGCCGCCGAGGACGGCGACGACGTTCCTGCGTACCAGGTCCAGCACGATCTTCTGTTGTTCGCCGACCGGCAGCCCGGCGAGCCGGGTGACCAGCGGTCGGGACGCCTGTTGGCCACCGGCGGGGCGGCGGGCCGTGCGGGTCAGCCCGGACAGCCGGGGTGGCACGTTGTCGGTCTCGGTGCGGGCGCTGAGGCCGGCGATGTCGAAGCGGGCGGTGACCAGCACCGCCGGGCCGGCGGCCAGCGCGTCGTCGAAGAGGGCTAGCCCCTCGTCGAGCGACAGCGGCAGCAGGCCGCCCCGGCTGACCCGGTCCAGCGCCGCCCGGTCGAGTTTCGCCGCCGCGCCGGCCCCGGTGCCGTCGGTCTCGCCCCACAACCCCCAGACCAGGGAGGTGCCGGCCAGGCCGGCGGCCCGGCGGTGTTCGGCGAGCGCGTCGAGGGCGACGTTGGCCGCCGCATAGTTGCCCTGACCGAGGTTGCCGAGTTGACCCGCCACCGAGGAGAACAGCACGAACGCGGCCAGGTCGGCGTCCGCGGTCAGCTCGTGCAGGTGCAGAGCGGCCTGCACCTTCGGCCGCCAGACGACGTCGAGGCGGTGCGGGGTGAGGCTGGGCAGCACCCCGTCGTCGATGACCCCGGCGGCGTGCACGACCGCGGTGAGCGGGTGGTCGGCCGGCACCGTGGCGAGCGCCGCGGCGACGGATTCGCGGTCCCCGACGTCGCAGGCGACCAGCCGGGCCGTCGCCCCCTGCGCGGTGAGGTCGGCGAGCAGGTCACCGGCGCCGGGGGCGTCCGCGCCGCGCCGGCTCAGCAACAGCAGGTGCCGCACGCCGTAGGTCGCCACCAGGTGCCGGGCGACGAGTGCGCCGAGCGCCCCGGTGGCCCCGGTGATCAAAACGGTGCCGTCCGGGTCGAGCCTCGGCGGCGCGGCAGGCTCCGCCGAGCGGCGTACCACCAACCGTGGTACGAGGCCGACGCCGTTTCGCAGCGCGATCTCCGACTCCCCGGTGGCCAACGCGCCGGGCAGGGCCGGGCCCGAATCGGCGTCGACGTCGATGTGCACCACCGCGCCGGGGTTCTCCGCCCGCGCGGTACGCAGCAGGCCGGCGACCGGTGCCATGGCCAGGTCGACGTCGGTGTCACCGGGCAGCGGCAACGCGCCGCTGGTCACGACGACCAGCTTCGACTGCGCCAGTTCACCGCAGGCGAGCCAGCCCTGCACCGTGTCGAGCACCTGCCGGGTGGGCAGCCCGGTGGCGGTCGGATCGACCCCGGCACCGGGTGCCGAGCCCACGCAGGAGACCAGCACGGTGGACGGTGCCGGCCGGCCGTCGGCGACCGCCGCCCGCAGCGACTCGACGTCCGGGTAGTCCGCCGGATCGACACCCGGCAGGTCACGCAGGTGGTGGCCGTCCGCACCGACGAGGACATGGTCCTGGGTGGCGTCCGCCCCGGCCGGGGTCTCGACGGGGTTCCAGCGGATCTCGTAGAGCGGCAGCCGGTCGGTACGCAGCGCGGCGAGCCGGGCCGGGTCGATCTCGCGGAGGGTCAGCGCGCGTACCGATCCGACCGGGGTGCCGGTGTCGTCGGCGATGTCCATCCGGACGGTCTCGCCGCCGGAGGCGTCCCACCGCACCCGCAGTCGGGCGGGCGTCACGTCGGCGGCCGTCACCCCCTGCCAGGAGAACGGGATCCGCAGCGGCAGCGGGCCGTCGTTGTCGGCGAGCGCGAGCGCCAGCAGGGGGTGCAGGGCCGCGTCGAGCAGCGCCGGATGCAGCCGGTGGCCGGTGGGGTCGGTCCCCTCCGGCAGGGTGATCTCGGCGTAGCAGTGGTCCGGGTCCCGCCACAGCCCGGTCAGGCCCCGGAAGGCGGTGCCGTAGCCGTAGCCGTGCTCGGCGAGCCGGTCGTACAGGCCGGTGAGGTCGACGGGCACCACGTCGGCGGGCGGCCAACTGGTCAGCGCCGTGCCGGCCGGGTCGGCAACCGGGGTCAGCACCCCGCTGGCGTGCAGGGTCCAGTCCTGACCGGAGTCGGTGTCGGCCGACCGGCCGTGGATCGTCACCCGGCGGCGGCCGGTGTCGTCCGGGGCGGACGCGACGACCTGGAGGTCCACGACGCCGTGCGCGGGCAGTGCGAGCGGCGCGTGCAGGGTCAGGTCGTCGACCATGGCCAGTCCGGCGTACGCGGCGCAGTGCAGGGCCAGGTCGACGAAGGCCGCGCCGGGCAGGAGGACGGTGCCGCCGACCAGGTGGTCGGCGAGCCACGGGTGGGTGGTGAGCGAGACCCGGCCGGTGAAGAGGGTCCCGGCGTCACCGGCGAGCACGACCGCGGCGCCGAGCATCGGGTGGCCGGCCTGGTCCAGACCGGCGGCGCTCAGGTCGCCGGTGTTGCGGGGTGCCTCCAACCAGTACCGCTCCCCCTGGAACGCATACGTCGGCACATCCACCAACCGACCCGCACCCACCACCCGACGCCAATCAACCTCCACCCCCGCAACAAACGCCTCACCCAACGACAACAACACCCGACCCACACCACCCTCACCCCGACGCAACGTCGGCACCACCACACCACCCGAACCCACCACACCCAACGACTCCCGCAAACCCACCGACAACACCGGATGCGGAGAACACTCCACAAACCGCGTAAACCCATCCCCCAACAACACCCCAACCACCTCATCAAACCGCACCACCGACCGCAAATTCTCAAACCAATAACCACCCCCCAACTCCACCCCCGACACCACACCACCCCGCACCGACGAATACACCACCACATCCCCCACACCACCAACCACACCACCCACCAAACCCAACAACTCATCCCGCACCACATCCACCACCGGATGATGCGACGCATAATCCACCGGCACCCACCGACACCACACACCCCCACCCTCCAACAACCCCACCAACTCACCCAACAAACCCACCGGACCACCCACCACACACGACCCCGGCCCATTCACCACACACACCACCAACTCACCACCAAAACCCACCAACCACGAACCCACCTCCCCCACCGACAACCCCACCGACACCATCCCCCCCAACCCCGCCAACCGCTCCCCCACCAACCGCGACCGACCCACCACCACACCCAACGCCACCTCCAACGACAACACCCCCGCCACACACGCCGCCGCCAACTCACCCTGCGAATGCCCCACCACCGCATCCGGCACCACACCCGCAGCCCGCCACACCTCCGCCAAACACACCATCAACACAAACAACGCCGGCTGCACCACATCAACCCGCCCCAACCACTCCTCCCCACCCTCCAACAACACCCCACGAACATCCCAATCCACCAACCCACCCAACACCCCCACACACTCCTCAAACCGACCCCGAAAAACAGCATCACACTCCCACAACTCCCGACCCATACCCCACCACTGAGACCCCTGACCCGGAAACACAAACACCGTCCCACCCGACACCACACCACCCGACACCACACCCGACGACACCACACCCGAACCCGGAACCAAACCCGAACCCGGAACAGAAACCGGAACCGGAACCAAAGACGAACCCGAAACCGAAGCAGGAACCGATACCGAAGCAGGAACCGAATCCGCAGTCGAAGCCAAAGTTGCAGTCGGAGCCGCATTCGGAGACGGAGACGCAGTCGCATTCGCAGTCGGAACCGGAGACGTGGTCGAAGTCGGAATCGGAGACGACACGTAATCCGCACCAGAACCCAACGCCGTCAAACCCGCAACCAACTCCGCCCGAGAATTACCCACCACCACCGCACGATGCGCAAACCCAGCACGACCCGCCAACGTCCACGCCACATCCGACAACGACACCCCACCACCAACACCACCCAGAAAACCCGCCAACCGCACCGCCTGCGCCCGCAACGACTCCACCGACCGCGCCGACAACACCAACGGCACCGGCCCCACCGGCTCGTCGCCCGTAACCACGACCGGCTCCGGCACCGACTCCAGGATCACGTGCGCGTTGGTGCCGCTCATACCGAACGAGGAGACGGCCGACCGGCGGGGACGCCCGCCCTCCCACGGCCGCGCCTCGGTGAGCAGCTCCACCGCACCCGACGACCAGTCCACGTGCGTGGTCGGCTCGTCGACGTGCAGCGTCTTCGGCATCACCCCGGCCCGCATCGCCAGCACCATCTTGATCACGCCGGCCACTCCGGCGGCGGCGAGGGTGTGGCCGACGTTCGACTTCAGGGAGCCGAGGAACAGCGGACGCTCCGCCGAATGCTCCCGACCATACGTCGCCAACAACGCCTGCGCCTCGATCGGATCACCCAACCTCGTCCCCGTACCATGCGCCTCCACCACATCCACCTCACCCGCCGACAACCCCGCACTCGCCAACGCCTGACGAATCACCCGCTCCTGCGACGGACCATGCGGAGCCGTCAGACCATTCGACGCACCGTCCTGATTCACCGCACTACCCCGCACCAGAGCCAGGACGGGGTGCCCGTTCCGCCGGGCGTCCGACAACCGCTCCAACATGATCACGCCGACGCCCTCGCCCCAGCCCGTGCCGTCGGCGGAGGATGAGAACGCCTTGCAGCGGCCGTCCACCGACAGCGCCCGCTGCCGGCTGAACTCGACGAAGTTGACCGGCCCGGCCATCACGGTGGCCCCGCCGACCAGGGCCAGCGAGCACTCGCCGGTACGCAGTGACCCGGCGGCGAGGTGCAGGGCGACCAGCGACGACGAGCAGGCGGTGTCGACCGTGATGGCCGGCCCCTCCAGGCCGAGGGTGTAGGCGATGCGGCCGGAGGCGACGCTCGTGGTGGTGCCGGTGGAGACGTGCCCTTCGACGCCGGCCGGGGTGTGGCCCAGCCGGGTGACGTAGTCGCTGGTGATGACGCCGACGAATACGCCGGTGTCGCTGCCGCGCAGTTCCGCCGGGTCGACGCCAGCCGCCTCGATGGCCTCCCACGAGGTCTCCAGCAGCAGCCGCTGCTGCGGGTCCATCGCCGCCGCCTCACGGGGGCTGATCTCGAAGAAGTCCGCGTCGAACGTGTCGGCGTCGCGCAGGAACCCGCCCTGCCGGGTGTAGGTCCGGCCGACGGCGGCCGGGTCGGGGTCGTAGAGGTCGTCCACGTTCCAGCCCCGGTCGGTGGGGAAGTCGCCGATGGTGTCGACGCCGTCGGCGACCACCCGCCACAGGTGTTCCGGGCTGGCGACGCCGCCCGGGAACCGGCAGGACATGGCGATGATGGCGACCGGGTCGTCGGCTACCGCGACGGCGGTGCGGGTCGTCGGCGTCACCGGTGCCGCGCCGTCCGGCCCGGCGACGACGGTACGCAGGTGTTCCGCCAGCGCGGCCGGGGTGGGGTGGTCGAAGACCGCGGTCGCGGCGAGCGTGATGCCGGTCGCGGCGACGAGCCGGTTGCGCAGTTCGACGGCCGTCAGCGAGTCCACACCCAGCTCCCGGAAGGGCCGCTGCGGGTCGACCGGTTCACCGTCGGTGCGACCGAGGACCACGTCCACCTCGGCACGTACCAGGTCGGACAGGAACGCGGTCTGCTCCTGCGGGGTCTGCCCGGCCAGCCGCTGGGCCAGGTGGCCGGTGGCGTCGGTCGCCGCCGCCGCCCGCCGCCGGGCGGGCCGGACCAGCCTGCTCAGCATCGGCGGTACGGCGTCCCGGGCGGCGAACGCGCCCAGGTTCAGTCGTACCGGCAGGACCGTCGGGCGGTCGATGTCGAGGGCGGCGTCGAGGGCGGCGAGTCCCTGCTCCACCTCGATCGGCAGGACGCCGGCAGCGGCGATCCGATCGAGTTCGGCCCGCCCGAGACCGCCGGCCATTCCGCTGGTGGTGTCCCAGAGCCCCCACCCGATGGCGGTGGCGCGCAGGCCGTTGCGGTGGCGGTGGTGGGCGAGGGCGTCCTGGAAGGCGTTGGCCGCGCCGTAGTTGGCCTGGCCCGGGTTCCCCATGGTCGCGGCGGCGCTGCTGTAGGTGACGAGGGTGACGTCGGGGTGGTGTTGGAGTGCGGTGTGGAGGGTGTGGGTGGTGTCGATTTTGGCGGTGAGGGTGGTGTGGAGGGTGTGGGGGGTTTGGGTGGTGAGGGGGTGTCGTGGAGGGTGCCGGCGGTGTGGATGACGGTGGTGAGGGGGTGGGTGGTGGGGATGGTGGTGAGGAGTTGGTGGAGTTGGTGGGGTTGGGTGAGGTCGATTTGGGCGGTGTGGGTGGTGGTGCCGTGGGTGTGGAGTTCGGTGGTGAGGGGGGTGAGGGTGTCGGGGTTGCCTCGGGTGGTGAGGAGGAGGTGGTGGTGGGGTGGGTGGTGGCGAGGTGTCGTGCGGTGTGGGTGGCGAGGGCGCCGGTGGCGCCGGTGATGAGGATGGTGCCCTGGGCGGGTCTGGGGGCGGGCACCGTGACGGCCAGTTTGCCGGTGTGCCGGCCGAGGCTGAGGTGCCGGAGCACGTCGGGAAGGTCGCTGGCGGGCCAGACGGCCACCGGCAGGGCGGGCAGGGCGTCGGTGGTGAGCAGGTGGGTGAGGGTGGTGAGGAGTTGGTGGATGCGGGTGGGTCCGGCGTCGAGGAGGTCGTAGGGCTGGTAGGTGAGGTGGGGGTGGGTGGTGGTGACGGTGTGCGGGTCGCGGATGTCGGTCTTGCCGATCTCCAGGAAGGTGCCCCCCTCGGCCAGCAGTGCCAGTCCCGCGTCGACGTGCGCCTGGGTCAGGCTGTTGAGCACGACGTCGACCCCCTGCGGGGCCACCGCCGCTATCCCCTCCCGGTACGCGGTGGTGCGGGAGTCGTGGATGTGGGAGTCGGGCACACCGAGCGCGCTGAGGGTGGGTTGCTTGCCGATGCTGGCCGTGGTGTGCACGGTGGCCCCGAGGTGCCGGGCGTAGTGCAGGGCGGCCATCCCGACCCCGCCGGTGGCGGTGTGGATCAGGACGGACTGCCCGGCCCGCAGGCCGGCGAGGTCGCCGAGGCCGTACATGGCGGTGAGGTAGGCGATCGGCAGCACCGCGGCCTGGCTGTCGCTGAGGTGGTCGGGGGTACGGGTGAGCAGGTGGTGGTCGCAGACCGCGAGCGGGCCGGTGCCCTCGGAGAAGAGGCCCATCACCCGGTCGCCCGGGTCGAGTCCGGTCACGCCGGGACCGGTCTCCACGACCACGCCCGCGCCCTCGCTGCCCAGTGGCGCCTCACCGGGGTAGCTGCCCAGCGCGATGAGCACGTCGCGGAAGTTCAGGCCGGTGGCGTGGGTGCGTACCCGCACCTCGCCGTCGCGTAGCGGGCGCAGCGCCTCGGGTGCCGGGACCATGGCGACGTTGGCCAGGGTGCCGGCGGAGGTGGTGCCGAACCGCCAGTTCTCGTCCGGGGGCGTCAGCCGCGCCGGGTCGTCGGCGCAGCGGACCAGCCGGTCGACGTACGCCACGCCGAAGCGCACCGCGAGGTGCGGTTCGGCGGCTGCGAGCGCGGCGGCCAGCACCGACGGGTCGGTCGGGCGTCCGTCCAGGTCGAGCAGCACGAACCGGTCGGGGTGTTCGGCCTGCGCGGAGCGGGTGAGGCCCCAGCACGCGGCGGCGGCCAGGTCGGCGATCTGGTCGGCGAGGTGCGCGGCGACCCCACCTTCGGTGGTGACCACCAGTCGGGTGCCGGCCAACCGTTCCTCGGCGAGCCACTGCTGGAGGCTGTGCAGCAGCGCCTCGGTCAACTCGTGTGCGGCGGCGACCGGATCGTCGGTGGTGGCGGCCGGGGCGTCGGCGGGCGTCTCGTCCGGGCGTGGGGTGCGGCAGGGCAGGAAGACCACGTCGGGCAGCTCACCGGCGAGCAGGGCGGCGAGGTCCGGCACCTGGCGCAGGCCGGGCAGCGCGCCGTGCAGCGCCGGTCCGGGCGTACCGAGGACGGCCCAGCCCGCCGGGTCGGCCGGCGGCGCGGCGTCCGCGCGTAGTTCCTGCCAGTCGAGGCGGTGCAGCAGCTCGGTGCCGGGCGCGGCGGCGACGGGCAGCGTGGCGGGGTCCAGGTCGCGCAGGTCGAGGCGGTCGATGGAGAGCACGGGGTGCCCGGCCGGGTCCGCCAGCAGCACCTGGTACGCACCGTCGCCGATCGCGGTGAGCCGGGCCCGCACCGACGTGGCCAGGTTGGCGTGCACGGCGACGCCGGAGAAGCTGTACGGCACGCGGGGCGCGGTGCCGAGGTCGTCGACGGCGACGGCGATCAGCGCGTGCAGGGCCGCGTCGGCGAGCGCCGGGTGCACGGCGTGACCGTCGGGGCGCAGGTCGTCGGGCAGCTCGACCTCGGCGTAGACGTCGGAACCGGCACGCCAGGCACGGCGCAGGTTCTGGAACGAGGGCCCGTAGTGGTAGCCCTTCGCGGCGAGCAGCGGGTAGAGCGCGTCGATGTCGACCGGTTCACCGGCCGGGGGCCAGACGCCGATCTCTGCCGGGACGGTGGGCTCGTCGGGGCTGAGTGTGGCGGTGGCGTGGGTGGTCCAGGTGGTGGTGGTGCGGGTGTGGATGGTGAGGGTTTGGTGGCCGGTGGGGGTGGGGGTGGTGAGGTGGAGGTGGAGGTGGGTGGGGGTGGTGGGGTGGAGGGTGATGGGGGTGTGGAGGGTGAGGTCGGTGATGGTGGGGGTGTGGGGGTGGTGGTGTGGAGGGTGAGGTCGAGTAGGGCGGTGGCGGGCAGGAGGGTGGTGGTGTTGATGGTGTGGTGGTGGAGCCAGGGGTGGGTGGTGGTGGTGAGGGTGCCGGTGTGGTGGGTGGTGTGGTCGGGGGTGGTGATGGTGGTGGTGAGGAGGGGGTGGGGGTGGGTGGTGTGGGTGTGGGGTTGGGGGTGGAGCCAGTAGTGGTGGTGTTGGAAGGCGTGGGTGGGGAGGGTGGTGTGGGTGGGGTTGGTGGTGGTGGGTGTGGGTGGGGTGGTGTGGGTGGTGTGGTGGGTGGCGATGGCGGTGGTGAGGGTGTGGTGTTCGGGGTGTTTGGGGTGGAGGGTGGGGGTGAAGGTGTGGCCGGTGGTGTGGGTGTGGGGTGCGGTGGTGGTGAGGGTGGTGTCGGGGCCGAGTTCGATGTGGTGGGTGGGGGTGTTGGTGAGGTGGGTGAGGGCGTGGTGGTAGCGGACGGGTTGGCGGATGTGTTGGGTCCAGTATTCGGGGGTGGTGATGTGGTGGGGGTCGGCGGGTTGGCCGGTGAGGGTGGAGAGGATGGGGGTGTGGGGTTGGTGGTAGGTGAGGGTGGTGGCGGTGGTGTGGAAGGGGGTGAGGATGGGGTCCATGTGGTGGGAGTGGAAGGCGTGGCTGACGTTGAGGCGGGTGGTTTTGTGGTGGTGGGTGTTGAGTTGGTGGGTGAGGTGTTCGATGGCGTCGTGGTCGCCGGAGATGACGAGGTGGTGGGGGCTGTTGATGGCGGCGATGGTGAGTTGGTGGGGGTATTGGGTGAGCCATTGGGTGGCTTGGGTTTCGGTGAGGTTGGTGGCGATCATGGCGCCGCCGGGGGTGGCGTTTTGCATGTGGTGGCCGCGGGCGGCGACGAGGGTGCAGGCGTCGGGGAGGGTGAGGATGCCGGCGGCGTGGGCGGCGGCGATTTCGCCGACGGAGTGGCCGATGAGGTAGTCGGGGTGGATGTTGTGGTGGGTGAGGAGGGCGTGGAGGGCGGTTTGGAGGGCGAAGAGGGCGGGTTGGGCGTATTGGGTTTGGTGGAGTGCGGGGTGGTTGGTGAAGACGAGGTCGTGTAGGGGGATGTCGAGGTGGGGGTTGAGGTGGGTGGCGCAGGCGTCGAAGGTTTCGGCGAAGGCGGGGTGTCGGGTGTGGAGTTCGGCGCCCATGTGGGGGCGTTGGGAGCCTTGGCCGGTGAATTGGAAGAGGGTTTTGGTGGTGGTGGCGTGGCCGGTGGTGGTGCCGGGGTGGGGGGTGTTGGTGGTGATGGCGTTGAGGCCGGTGAGGAGGTCGTGGAGGGTGTGGCCGGTGATGGTGGCGCGGTGGGGGTGGCGGGTGCGGGTGGTGGCGAGGGCGTGGCTGACGTGGTGGGGTGGTTGGGGGTGGTGGGTGAGGTGGTCGTGGAGGCGTTGGGCTTGGTCGTGGAGGGCGTCGGGGGTGTGGGCGGTGATGGTCCAGGTGAGGAGGGTGTTGGTGGGGGTGGGTTCGTCGGGGGTGGTGGGTTGGGGTTCGGGTTGTTCGAGGATGAGGTGGGCGTTGGTGCCGCTGATGCCGAAGGAGGAGATGGCGGTGCGGCGGGGGCGGTCGTGGTGGGGCCAGGGTTGGGTGGTGGTGAGGAGGGCGACGTTGCCGGTGGTCCAGTCGACGTGGGGGGTGGGTTCGTCGATGTGGAGGGTGGCGGGGAGGAGTCCGTGGTGCATGGCGTGGGTCATTTTGATGACGCTGGCGATGCCGGCGGCGGCTTGGGTGTGGCCGATGTTGGATTTGATGGAGCCGAGCCAGAGTGGGGTGTCGGGGTGGTGTTCCTGGCCGTAGGTGGCTAGGAGGGCGTGGGCTTCGATGGGGTCGCCGAGGGTGGTGCCGGTGCCGTGGGCGTCGACGGCGTCGATGTCGGCGGCGGTGAGGCGGGCGTTGGCCAGGGCGGCGCGGATGACGCGTTCCTGGGCGGGTCCGTTGGGTGCGGTCAGTCCGTTGGACGCGCCGTCCTGGTTGACCGCGCTGCCCCGGATGACCGCGAGGACGGGTCGTCCGGCCCGGCGGGCGTCGGACAACCGCTGCACCACCACCACACCCACACCCTCGGAGAACCCGGTCCCGTCGGCCCCGGCGGCGAAGGCCCGGCAGCGGCCGTCGCGGGACAGCCCGCGCTGCCGGCTGAACTCGATGAACAACCGCGGCGCGGACATCACCGTCACGCCGGCGGCCAGTGCCATCGAGCACTCCCCCCGGCGCAGGGACTGGACCGCCAGGTGCAACGCCACCAGCGACGACGAGCAGGCGGTGTCCACCGACAACGCCGGCCCCTCCAATCCGAGGGTGTAGGAGATCCGGCCGGAGGCCACGCTGGTCAGCACGCCGGAGCCGACGTACCCCTCGGCCTCGGCCGGCACGGCACGGACGTCGGGCGCGTAGTCCTGCGGGATCGCGCCGACGAAGACGCCGGTGTCGGTGCCGCGCAACGCGTCCGGCGCGATACCCGCCCGCTCCACCGCCTCCCACGACGTCTCCAACAACAACCGCTGCTGCGGATCCATCGCCAACGCCTCACGCGGCGAGATCCCGAAGAACTCCGCGTCGAACCCACCCGCCTCGTGCAGGAAACCACCCTGCCGCGTGTACGACCGACCCACCGCGTCCGGATCAGGATCGTAGAGACCCTCCAGATCCCACCCCCGACCCTGCGGAAAATCACCCACCGCGTCGCGACCCTCGACCACCAGATCCCACAACTGCTCCGGCGAGACCACCCCACCAGGAAAACGACACGCCATACCCACGATCGCGATCGGCTCCCGGTCGGCACCCTCGACCTCGGCCAGTCGGCGTCGGGTCTGCTGCAGGTCGGTGGTGACCCGCCTGAGGTACTCACGGAGCTTGTCTTCGTTTGCCATCGCGGGCCATCCCCCTGGGGGTCGCGGGTCTGAAGAGAGCAGACCCATCGGACTACACAGGACTGTCCGCGTACGTACTTAGATCGCCCTATCAGGGCTCTAAATCGCCTGCTCGGAGCGGGGAAACCGGGGGCTGACGGGCGCGGGTAAGGGTGAATTTAGAGTCCGTCCCTAGGTTCCCGGCATGACCGAAGACGGCGTTCCGGGCGCACCGGCATTCCCCATGCCCCGTACCTGCCCGTTCTCCCCACCACGCGAGTACGCCGAGCTGCGGGCCGCCCGGCCGCTGTCCCGGGTGACCCTCCAGGACGGCAACACGGCGTGGCTGGCCACCAGCCACGAGTACGTCCGCACGCTGCTCGGCCACCCCGCCACCAGTGCCAACCGGGCCCACCCCGGCTTCCCGGCGACCGTCGCCAACGTGCAGGCCTTCGCGCAGAAGGGCTTCCTGCTCTCGATGGACCAGCCGGAGCACTCGCTGCACCGGCGGATGGTGGCCGCGGAGTTCACCGTGCACCGGATCCGGCAGCTGCGGCCGCGCATCCAGCAGATCGTCGACGACCGGATCGACGCGCTGCTGGCGATCGGGACCCGCCCGGTGGACCTGGTACGGGAGCTGGCCCTGCCGGTCCCCTCCCTGGTCATCTGCGAGCTGCTCGGCGTCCCGTACGGCTCCCGCGAGGTCTTCCAGGGGCACACGGAGGTGTTGCTGGCCCGGGCCAGCACCCCGCAGCAGCGGCAGGAGTCGTTCGGTGCGCTCCGCGCCTTCCTCGGGGACCTGGTCAGCAGCAAGGACGGCAATCCGGACGACGACCTGCTGGGTCGCCTGTCGGTGAAGTACCGGGCGGCGGACTGCTACGACCACGAGCTGCTCACCGGGTTCGCGATGCTGCTGCTGCTCGCCGGGCACGAGACCACCGCGAGCATGATCTCGCTCGGCCTGCTCGCGCTGCTGCGGGACGAGCGGCTCGCGACGCAGCTGACCGACGATCCCACCCTGACCCCGAACGCCGTCGAGGAGCTGCTGCGTTACTTCAGCATCGTCGACTACCCCACCGCCCGGGTCGCGCTGGCCGACATCGACCTCGGCGCGGACCGGGTGCGCGCCGGTGAGGGCTTCGTCGCCTCCGCCGCCGCTGCCAACCACGACGGCGACGTCTTCGCCGACCCGGGCACCATCGACTTCCGGCGCGGCGTCCGCGGCCACGTCGCCTTCGGTTACGGCGTGCACCAGTGCCTCGGGCAGAACCTGGCCCGCGCCGAACTCGAGATCGTCTACGACACGGTGCTGGCCCGGCTGCCCGCCATGAAGCTGCTGACCTCCCCCGAGGAGCAGCCGTTCAAGGAGGCCACCGTCTACGGCCTGCACTCCCTGGAGGTGACCTGGTGAGTTTCCTGCGCCTGACCGTGGACGAGGAGCAGTGCTGCTGCTCGGGCCAGTGTGTGCTCGCCGCCCCCGACCTGTTCGACCAGCGCGAGGAGGACGGCATCGCCGTGGTGCTGGTCGTCGAGCCGACGGCGGACCGGTACGAGGAGGCCCGGACCGCCGCCCGGCACTGCCCGAGCAACGCCATCTCCGTGCACGAGCGGGACTGATTCCCGCTTCGCTCGACAGCCCGCCCACCGGGCGCGTGGGCCGGGTTCCCGCATCCCTGGCACCCGGAAAGGCCTGTCCCGTGTCGAACTCCGAAGACAAGTTCCGTGAGTACCTCAAGCGCGCCACCGTCGATCTGCGGCAGACCCGCGCCCGCCTCGCCGAGGTGGAGGAGCAGGATCGGGAGCCGATCGCGATCGTGGGTATGGCGTGTCGTTTTCCTGGTGGGGTGGTCTCGCCGGAGCAGTTGTGGGATCTGGTGGTCGAGGGTCGCGACGCGGTGGGTGATTTTCCGCAGGGTCGGGGTTGGGATCTGGAGGGTCTCTACGATCCTGATCCGGACGCGGTGGGTCGGTCGTACACGCGGCAGGGTGGTTTCCTGCACGAGGCGGGTGGGTTCGACGCGGAGTTCTTCGGGATCTCGCCGCGTGAGGCGTTGGCGATGGATCCGCAGCAGCGGTTGTTGTTGGAGACGTCGTGGGAGGCGGTGGAGCGGGCGGGTATCGCGCCGGACGCGTTGCGCGGCACCGACACCGGCGTCTTCGTCGGGGTGATGTACAACGACTACGGCTCCCGGTTACGACCGGCGCCGAAGAGCTTCGAGGGTTACGTCGCCAACGGCAGCCTCGCGAGCCTCGCCTCGGGCCGGATCGCCTACACGCTCGGCCTGGAGGGGCCGGCCCTGTCGGTGGACACCGCCTGCTCGTCGTCGCTGGTCGCGTTGCACCTGGCCGCCCAGTCGCTGCGTAAGCGGGAGTGCTCGACGGCGCTCGTGGGTGGGGTCGCGGTGATGGCCACCCCGACCACCTTCGTGGAGTTCAGCCGCCAGCGTGGCCTGGCGCCCGACGGCCGGTGCAAGGCGTTCTCCTCGTCCGCGGACGGCACCGGTTGGGGCGAGGGTGTGGGTGTGGTGGTGGTGCAGCGGTTGTCCGACGCCCGCCGGGCCGGACGACCCGTCCTCGCGGTCATCCGGGGCAGCGCGGTCAACCAGGACGGCGCGTCCAACGGACTGACCGCACCCAACGGACCCGCCCAGGAACGCGTCATCCGCGCCGCCCTGGCCAACGCCCGCCTCACCGCCGCCGACATCGACGCCGTCGACGCCCACGGCACCGGCACCACCCTCGGCGACCCCATCGAAGCCCACGCCCTCCTAGCCACCTACGGCCAGGAACACCACCCCGACACCCCACTCTGGCTCGGCTCCATCAAATCCAACATCGGCCACACCCAAGCCGCCGCCGGCATCGCCAGCGTCATCAAAATGACCCACGCCATGCACCACGGACTCCTCCCCGCCACCCTCCACATCGACGAACCCACCCCCCACGTCGACTGGACCACCGGCAACGTCGCCCTCCTCACCACTACCCAACCCTGGCCCCACCACGACCGCCCCCGCCGCACCGCCATCTCCTCCTTCGGCATCAGCGGCACCAACGCCCACCTCATCCTCGAACAACCCGAACCCCAACCCACCACCCCGACGAACCCACCCCCACCAACACCCTCCTCACCTGGACCATCACCGCCCACACCCCCGACGCCCTCCACGACCAAGCCCAACGCCTCCACGACCACCTCACCCACCACCCCCAACCACCCCACCACGTCAGCCACGCCCTCGCCACCACCCGCACCCGCCACCCCCACCGCGCCACCATCACCGGCCACACCCTCCACGACCTCCTCACCGGCCTCAACGCCATCACCACCAACACCCCCCACCCCGGCACCACCACCGGCCACGCCACCACCACCAAAACCCTCTTCCAATTCACCGGCCAAGGCTCCCAACGCCCCCACATGGGCGCCGAACTCCACACCCGACACCCCGCCTTCGCCGAAACCTTCGACGCCTGCGCCACCCACCTCAACCCCCACCTCGACATCCCCCTACACGACCTCGTCTTCACCAACCACCCCGCACTCCACCAAACCCAATACGCCCAACCCGCCCTCTTCGCCCTCCAAACCGCCCTCCACGCCCTCCTCACCCACCACAACATCCACCCCGACTACCTCATCGGCCACTCCGTCGGCGAAATCGCCGCCGCCCACGCCGCCGGCATCCTCACCCTCCCCGACGCCTGCACCCTCGTCGCCGCCCGCGGCCACCACATGCAAAACGCCACCCCCGGCGGCGCCATGATCGCCACCAACCTCACCGAAACCCAAGCCACCCAATGGCTCACCCAATACCCCCACCAACTCACCATCGCCGCCATCAACAGCCCCCACCACCTCGTCATCTCCGGCGACCACGACGCCATCGAACACCTCACCCACCAACTCAACACCCACCACCACAAAACCACCCGCCTCAACGTCAGCCACGCCTTCCACTCCCACCACATGGACCCCATCCTCACCCCCTTCCACACCACCGCCACCACCCTCACCTACCACCAACCCCACACCCCCATCCTCTCCACCCTCACCGGCCAACCCGCCGACCCCCACCACATCACCACCCCCGAATACTGGACCCAACACATCCGCCAACCCGTCCGCTACCACCACGCCCTCACCCACCTCACCAACACCCCCACCCACCACATCGAACTCGGCCCCGACACCACCCTCACCACCACCGCACCCCACACCCACACCACCGGCCACACCTTCACCCCCACCCTCCACCCCAAACACCCCGAACACCACACCCTCACCACCGCCATCGCCACCCACCACACCACCCACACCACCCCACCCACACCCACCACCACCAACCCCACCCACACCACCCTCCCCACCCACGCCTTCCAACACCACCACTACTGGCTCCACCCCCAACCCCACACCCACACCACCCACCCCCACCCCCTCCTCACCACCACCATCACCACCCCCGACCACACCACCCACCACACCGGCACCCTCACCACCACCACCCACCCCTGGCTCCACCACCACACCATCAACACCACCACCCTCCTGCCCGCCACCGCCCTACTCGACCTCACCCTCCACACCACCACCCCCCACACCCCCACCATCACCGACCTCACCCTCCACACCCCCATCACCCTCCACCCCACCACCCCCACCCACCTCCACCTCCACCTCACCACCCCCACCCCCACCGGCCACCAAACCCTCACCATCCACACCCGCACCACCACCACCTGGACCACCCACGCCACCGCCACACTCAGCCCCGAACCGGCACCCGACTCCACGCCCGCGGCGCCCGGCGTCTGGCCGCCGCCGGGGGCGCAGCCCGTCGACCTCTCCGGCCTGTACGCGCGACTGACCGACCACGGCTACGCCTACGGCCCGACCTTCCGTAACCTGCGGGCGCTCTGGCGGCACGGCGACGAGCTGTACGCGGAGGTCAGCCTCCCCGACGGGACCGAGATCGACGGGCACGTCGTACACCCGGCGTTGCTGGACGCGGCGCTGCACGCGCTGATCGCGACGCCGGCCGACCTCGACGGTCCGCTGCGGGTGCCGTTCTCCTGGGGTGGGGTGCGCGCGACCGGCCGCAGCACCGCCGCCCTGCGGGTGCGGTTGACCCGGCTCTCCGAGCACGCGGTACGGCTGGTCGCCACCGACCTCGACGACGCCGAGGTGATCACCGTGGAGGAGCTGACCACGAGGCCGCTCGCGGTAGACCAGTTGGCCGCCCCGTCGGCCCCGGTCACGCCGCTGCGGGTCGAGTGGGTGCCGCAGGAGGCCGATCCGGCCGCCGGGTCGACCGCCGTGCACGTGGTCGGCGTGGACCCGCTGAAGTTGGCCGACGCGCTCCGCTCAGCCGGCCGCGACGTCGCCGTCCACGCCGACCTGGACGCTCTCGCGGCGGCGATCGACGCCGGCACGGCGGTCGCCGCCGACACCCTGGTGACCTGCGTGACCGACGGTGGCCCGGGCCGGCGATCGACCGGGCCGCCGCGCGCCCTTGCGACGAGGTCGTCGCCCTCGCCCACGAGGTCGCCGAACGGGCGCTGGGGTTGGCGCAGCGGTGGATCGGCGAACCCGCCTTCGGTGACCACCGGCTGGTGACGGTCACCCGGGGGGCGGTCGCCACCCGGACCGGGCCGGAGATCCAGGATCTGCCGGCGTCCACGGTGTGGGGGTTGATCCGGTCGGCGCGCGCCGAGTTCCCCGACCGGTTCGCGCTGCTGGACCTGCCGGGTCCGGCCGATGCGACGTTGTCGTCGGCGTTGGCCGGGCCGGAGCCGGAGGCGGCGGTGCGGGACGACACCACACTGGTCCCCCGGCTGGTCCCGGTCGCCGACTCCGCGGCCGTGCTACGGCCCCCGACCGGCGGCGGGAACTGGCGGCTGGACGTGACGAGCCGCGGCACGTTGGCGAACCTGGCGCTGGTGCCGTCGCCTGCGGGGGACCGCCCGTTGGCCGCCGGCGAGGTACGGGTCTCGATGCGCGCGGCGGGTCTGAACTTCCGGGACGTCATGATCGCGTTGGGGCTCTACCCGGGCGACGACGCGCAGATCGGTGGCGAGGGCGCCGGCGTCGTGGTCGAGGTCGGCTCCGAGGTCACCGGGCTGGCGGTCGGGGACCGGGTGATGGGGTTGTTCCCCGAGGGCTGTGCCGGCCCGGTGGCGGTCTCCGACCACCGTCATCTGGTGCGGACCCCGGCCCGGCTCAGCGACGTCGAGGCGGCGGTCCTGCCGATCGTCTACCTGACCGCCATGTACGGCCTGACCGACCTGGCCGACCTGCGGGTCGGTCAGCGGCTCCTCCTGCACACCGCCACCGGCGGGGTCGGGATGGCCGCCCTGCACTACGCCCGGCACCTCGGGGCCACCGTGCACACCACCGCGAGCGCACCCAAGCAGGCCACCCTGGCGGCCCTCGGGGTCCCCGCCACCCACATCCACGACTCCCGGACGACGGCGTACGGCGAGCGCATCCGCGAGACCGATCCCGCCGGTGTCGACGTCGTGCTGAACACCCTGACCCACGCGCACGTCGACACCAGCCTCGCGCTGCTGGCCGAGGGGGGCACCTTCCTCGAGATCGGCAAGACCGACATCCGCGACCCGCACACCGTCACCACCACCCACCCCCACCTCACCTACCAGCCCTACGACCTCCTCGACGCCGGACCCACCCGCATCCACCAACTCCTCACCACCCTCACCCACCTGCTCACCACCGACGCCCTGCCCGCCCTGCCCGTCACGGGCTGGCACGTGACCAACGCCCCCGACGCCCTGCGGCACCTCAGTCAGGCCAGGCACACCGGCAAGATCGCGCTGGTCGTCCCCGCACCGCAGCCCGCGCGGGGCACCATCCTCATCACCGGCGCCACCGGCGCCCTCGCCACCCACACCGCACGACACCTCGCCACCACCCACCCCCACCACCACCTCCTCCTCACCACCCGAGGCAACCCCGACACCCTCACCCCCCTCACCACCGAACTCCACACCCACGGCACCACCACCCACACCGCCCAAATCGACCTCACCCAACCCCACCAACTCCACCAACTCCTCACCACCATCCCCACCACCCACCCCCTCACCACCGTCATCCACACCGCCGGCACCCTCCACGACACCCCCCTCACCACCCAAACCCCCCACACCCTCCACACCACCCTCACCGCCAAAATCGACACCACCCACACCCTCCACACCGCACTCCAACACCACCCCGACGTGAATCTCATCGTCTTCGGCAGCGCCACAGGCACCCTCGGCAACGCCGGTCAGGCCAACTACGCCGCGGCCAACACCTTCCAGGACGCCCTGACCCACCACCGCCACACCCTGGGGCTCGCCGGCACCACGATCGCGTGGGGGCTGTGGCACACCGAGTCGGGGATGGGCGCCGGCCTCCAGCAGCAGGATCTCCAGCGGCTCGGCCGGATCGGCGTACGGCCGATGGACGTCGCGGACGGCCTGACCGCCCTCGACGCGGCCGTCGACCTGGGGCAGCCGGTGACCGTCGCGATGGGGCTGCACCTGCCCACCCTCGCCGCCCGTGCGCGTGACGGGCTGCTCGCGCCGCTCTTCCGGGCGTTGACCGGGCCGGTCGACGCAGCCTCGTCGGAGCCGGACGGTCCGGCGACGCTCAGGCCGCTGCCCGAACGACTCGCCGGGCTCACCGACGGCGACCGGCACGCCCTGCTGCTGACCCTGGTCTGCGAGAACGCGGCGATCACCCTGGGCCATGCCGGGACGGCGGGCATCCCCCCGGAGCGGCAGTTCAAGGACCTCGGCATCGACTCGCTCACGGCGGTGGAGCTGCGCAACCGGCTCGCCACGGCGACCCAGCTGCGGCTCTCGGCCAGTCTGATCTTCGACCACCCGAGCCCGGCACAGCTGGCGAGGCACCTCGGTGAACGGTTGACGCCCCGGGAGCAGGACCCGTTCGCGGTGTTGTTCGCCGAGTTGGACCGGCTGACCGCCGACCTGACGGTGGCGGCACCCAACGCCGCGGCGATGGGCCGGCTGGCCGCCCGGCTGGCCGGCTTCCAGGACCGGGTGGAGGAGCAGCGGTCCGCCGTGGTGGCGGAGACCGGTGACGAGGTGACCGCGATCTCGACGGCGACCGACGACGAGATCTTCGACCTGATCGACAACGAACTCGGCATCGGCTGAAGGAGTCGCACATGACCGCACCAGTGATCATCGCCGGGGGGAGCCTGACCGGGCTCATGCTCGCGCACGAGCTGACCCTGTGGGGGATCGACGTCGTCGTGCTGGAGCGCAGCCCCGGCCTGACCGACGAGTCGCCCGGACAGGCGATCAACACCACCACCGCCGAGCTGCTCGACCAGCGGGGTCTGCTCGCCGGCCTGCGCGGGCACGTCTCCCCCGTGCAGGGCACCCACTTCTCGCTGATGTGGTTGGACATGTCGCCGCTCGACGGCCGGCACCAGCCGGCCATGCTGCTCGGGCACCAGTTCATCGCACGGCGGCTCGGCGACGCCGCCGTGGCCCGGGGGGCCGACGTGCGCCATGGCCACCGGGTGACGGCCTTCCACCAGGACGACGACGGCGTACGGGTCCGGGTCGCCACCCCCAGCGGCGAGTACCACCTGCACGGCAGCTTCCTGGTGGCGGCCGACGGCGAGGACAGCACGGTGCGCGCGGCGGCCGGCATCGACTTCCCGGGGGCCGGCCCGGCGAACTGCGGCCTGGTGGCCGACGTGGAGATAGCGGTCGCGGACCTGCCCCCGGAGCACCGGGGGTCGAAGTTCTGCCCCGGCGGGGCGTCTACTCGGCGGTGCCGGTCGGGCCGGGGCTGCTGCGGGTGATCACGGCGGAGTTCGACGTCGCGCCTCCCGCCGACACCGCGCCGACGACCGCCGAGCTGCGTGCGGCGATCGCCCGGCTCACCGGGGCGGAGTTCCCGGACGCGCCGGTGCGCTGGGTCCGTCGCTACGGCGGCCAGACCCGGACCGTGGACCGGATGCGCAGCGGCCGGGTCTTCCTGGCCGGCGACTCGGCGCACACCTTCTATCCGTTGGCCGGCCTGCGCCTCAACCTGTGCCTGCAGGACGCCGTGAACCTGGGCTGGAAGCTCGCCGCGGAGCTGTCCGGGTGGGGCCGCCCCGACCTGCTGGACACCTACCACGAGGAGCGCCATCCGCAGGCGGTCCGGGCGGCAGCGGCCACCGATGCGCAGCTCGCGCTGATCCATCCGATCGACCGGGTGACCCCGCTGCGTGGCCTCTTCGCCGATCTCCTGCGCCTGCCGCAGGTCAACACCTACCTGTTGGAGCTGTCCACCGGGCTCGACGTCCGCTACGACGTCGGGGTGGAGCCGACCGGTCCGGTGCCGGCGGGTCGCCGGCTGCCGCATGTGCCGCTGACCGGCGTACGGCCCCTGGCCGCCACGGCGACGGGGGCGACGACGTCGGGCGGCGTGGCCGACCTGCACCAGGGCGGGCGCGGGGTCTACCTGGACCTGGCCGGCCGGACGCCCGAGCCGGCCGGACGCACCCTGGCGGCACTGGGTGACCGGGTGGACGCGGTTCACGCGGACCCGACCGGGGAGATCCCGGTGGACGCCGTCCTGGTACGTCCGGACGGTCACGTCGCCTGGGCCGGGGATCCGGTCGCGGATGCCGAGGGGTTGTCCGGCGCGCTCAAGTCGTGGTTCGGTGAGCCGGCCGGGTGACCGGTGGCACGGCCAGCGCCCCCGACCGGTGGTCGGGGGCGCTGGCCGTCAGGGCGGTCGGGTCGGACCGGTTCGGGGCGGTCGGGTCGGGGCGGTCGGGTCAGGGTGCGGTGACGGCGTCGGCGAGCTGCTGCGACCAGGCGGTCACGGTGGGTGCGGCGGCGAGGTCACCGAAGCGCACGCGCATCCCGGCGCGACGCCAGCCGTTGACCAGCCGCATCAGTTGCAGGGAGGTGAGGCCGAGCTGGACCAGGTTGGCGTCGTCGCCGATGGCTGCGGCGTCGAGGCCGATCACGACGGCGATCGCCTGCCGGATCTCCTCACGTGTGGTTGCCGTGGTTTCCTGCTGCACTTTGGGTCCTTCCGGTCGACTCAACGGTGCTCTTCGATGATCTTGACTACCGCGCAGCCGACCTCGATGCCGACGCCGACCGCGAGCAGCAGGACGTGGTCGCCCGGGCCGACGGCGCCGGTGGTCACCAGGTGGTCCAGGGCGAGAATCTGGTCGCTGGCGCCGCAGTGCCCGACCGTGCGGCTGAAGTCCCACACGGTCTGCTCGGCGGTGATCCCCAGCGGGTCGAAGATCCCGTTCTGGAGTTGGTCGAGGGCCACCCCGCTGTGGGCGACCCGGGCGATGCCGGCCATCGTCACCCCGGCCTCGTCGAGCACCCGGTCGACGGTCTCGGTGACCAGGTCGCCGAGGTGGAACACCGGTGGGGTGACCCCGTTGGCCCACTGCTCGGCCCAGTAGCGGGAGCGCGCCTCGAGGTCGACCCGCTGCCCGGTGGTGATGCTCGGCGGGAACAGTGGTTCGCCGCCCCGGTGCAGGACCTCGGCCGCCGGGTTGGACGCCGAGCCGACCGCGAGGAGTTCGGCGAAGCCGCCCCGGGTGGACAGCAGGGCGGCGCTCGCGCCGTCGGCCAGCACGTAGTGCGAGCTGATCCGCCAGCGGTCGACGACCGGGGTGGAGAAGTTGTCGGCGGCGGTGAGCAGGACGGCGGTCGACTCCGGGTCGGCCATCAGTTGCGCCGCAGCCAGCCGCAGCCCCGACAGCATCCCGTTGCAGCCGTGGTGGATCTCCAGCGCCGGCACCCCCCGCCCGCCGAGCGTCTCGTGCAGGATGTAGTGCGGGGCGGACCAGGTGTCGGGCCCCTGGTAGTGGACCGGGCAGTGCATCAACGCCGCCACGTCCTCGGGGCGGTGGGCGGACCGCTTCATCGCCTCCGAGGCGGCCTGGAACGCCATGTCGGGGGCGGGCATGTCCGCTGCGACCGCGATCGAATGAAGATCGCTGTGGGTGCGGTTCGCCTCGTCGTACCAACCGCGTTTCACGGCTTCTTCGGTGGTGATGCGGTCCGGCAGATACGTGCCGACACCAGCGACAAAGACGTTCTGGACTTTCATTGCCACCCGCTTTCGGGAAATGGTGCGGCCAACATCCCCAACGGTCCTCGGCCCGCCTAACGGCGACCTAAAGAGGATCTTGGTACGGGCCGGTGGTGGCGCACCCGCCCGTCCGGCGCCCCCACCCGGCGGGACGGATCCGGTCGGCGCAGCCGCCATCACCGCCCCGACCGCCGGTCCGAGCTCGCCCGCTCGCGACGAACGAGCAGGTGTCGGTGCTTGCGGGGCGGCTTTTCATGAGGGAGAGTCACAGCGCGGGCGAGTCGCATCGCCGACAAGAGACCTCTATTCGAAACGCTCCCGTGCATGTCGTTCCCGGCGCCCGACACCGCCGGCCCGGGCCCGCCCACACAAACACCTTCGGCAAAATTCTCGGAACGGTCTTAACGGCCATATCGACAGCATGAAATAAAGCAGGTTGACACTCTCGCCGAAACATGATTAATTGCGATTCGTCACATCTCTTGGGGAGGGACACGTTGCCATCCGGGGATGATCGAGAGGCGTTGATCACCGCCGATCAACCAATTGTCTTCAAACTCCTCGGTCCCCTGGAAGTGTGGGTGGACAGCGTCCGCGTACCCCTCGGCGGCACCCGGCAGGAACTGGTGCTCGCGGCCCTGCTGCTGGCCACCGGATGCGTCGTCACCCTGCAACAACTCGTGCAGGTCGTCTGGGAGACGCAACCACCCTCGACGGCGGCGCACCAGATCCGGAAGATCGTGGCGGACCTGCGTCGGCGGCTGCCCCCCGGGCTGATCGTCACGGACGGGCCGGGCTACCGGATGGACGTCCACGACACTGCGGTCGACCTGAAGATCTTCGAGAGACAACTCGTCCGGGCCCGGGCCGCCGAGGACGGCGGCCGTCCCGACGAGGCCATCGACGCCCTGTCCACCGGCCTGTCCCTCTGGCGCGGCGACGCGCTGAGCGGCATGAACGGCCTCACCGTACGCACCGCTGCGGCCCGCGCCGACGAACGACGCCTGATGACCGTCGAACGTCTGATCACCCTGCAACTGGAGATCGGCGAGGAGGGTGACCTGGTCGGCCAGCTCCGGGCGCTGGCGGCCGAGCACCCGATGCGGGAGCGGCTGCTGGTCCTGCTGATGACCGCGCTCTACCAGGCCGGTCGGCAGGCCGAGGCCCTCCAGGTCTATGCCGACGCCCGGCAGTCGCTCGCCGACCAGTTGGGCATCGACCCCGGGCCGGAGCTGAACCGGCGGCACGAGCAGATCCTGCGCAACGACCCGGTCCTCGATCCGCGCTCCGCCACCCGGGCGTCGGCACCCGCGGCCCGGGTCGTGACGTCGTCGAACCGTCCGATGACGATCCCCCGGGACCTGGTCGACTTCACCGGACACGTCGACACCCTGGAGTCGCTCGTCGGTTACGCCCGACCGGACGCCACGGCGCTGACCCTCGTGTCGATCAACGGAATGGGCGGCGTCGGCAAGACCACCCTGGCGATCCACGCCGCACACCGCCTGGGCAAGGGCTTCCCTGACGGTCAGCTCTTCCTGGACCTGCACGGCTTCACCTACGGCCGGGAGCCGGTCGACCCGGTCGAGGCGCTGGGCATCCTGCTGCGGGCGGTGGGCACCCCGGGCGAGCAGCTCCCCACCGACCAGGTCGGCAGGTCGGCGCTGTGGCGGGCCAAGACCGCCGACCGGTCGCTGCTGATCCTGCTGGACAACGCCAGCAGTGCCCAGCAGGTCCTCCCGTTGCTGCCCAGCTCGGCCACCAGTCTGGTGCTGATCACCACCCGGTCACGGCTCAACGGGCTGGACGGGACCCACTCGATCACCCTCGACCCCCCGCTCGACGACGAGGCCAGCGCGATCGTCCACCGGCTGCTCGGTGACCGGCACCGGGCGACCGAGGCCGAGGTGCAGGCCCTGGTCGAGGCGTGCGGACGGCTGCCGCTGGCCCTGCGCATCGCCGTGGCCCGGCTGCACAACCGCCCGAAGTGGACGCTCGGCTATCTGATCGGCCGGCTGCGCCGCGAGGGGCGGCTCATGCGGGAGCTGGTCCTCGACGACCGCAGCGTCGCGGCCAGCATCGGCCTGTCCTACCACGGGGTCGGTCCCGACCATCAGCAGATGTTCCGCCTGATCGGGATGTTCCCCGGGGAGAGCTGCGACGCCTACACCGCCGCGGCGCTCGCGGGCGTCCCGCAGGAGCGGGCCGAGCAGATCCTGGAGGACCTGCTCGACTCGCAGTTGCTCATCCAGCGGCAGCTCGACCGGTACGAGATGCACGACCTGGTCCGCAACTTCGTCCGCACCGTCCTCGCCCAGGACGACGACGAGAACGCCACCGCCCTGCACCGGTTGCTCGACTACTACGTCGTCACGGCGGAGACCGCGGCGAACCGGGTCCAGCCCGGTCGGTTCGTGACCGAAGCCCGGGTACGGAATCCGCCGCAGGACGTTCCGCCGCTGGACGACCAGGCGGAGGCGCTGGAGTGGTTCGAGGCCGAACGACGCAACCTGCTCGCCGCGATCGACCTGGCGACCGACCGGGGGCACGACTTCCACCTGTGCCACCTGCCCCGCACGATGGCCTTCTTCCTCTACGTCCGGGGCGAGATGCACGAGCACGTCGCCACCTTCCGCAACGCCGCAGCCGCCGCCCGCCGCATCGACGAGCCGGTCCACGAGGGACTGAATCTGATCAACGTGGCGATCGCGCACTGGTATCTCGGCGAGTTCACCGAGGCGCTGGAGTGTTACGCCGACGCGCTGGCCATCGCCCAGGACACCAACGACACCGTCGGGGAGGGCACCTGCCTGGGCCGGATCGGCATCGTCTGCGCCAGCATGGGCCGGTTCGAGGAGGCGCTCAGCTACCAGCAACGGGCGCTGGCCATCCACCGTACGATGGGCGGCCTGGCCGAGCAGGGCAATGCGCTGAGCAACATCAGCCAGCTACAGAACGTCCTCGGCATGCACGCCGAGGCGGTGACGAGCGCCCGTGAGGCGGTACGCCTGCTCGACGGCCGTGACCAGCCGGCCGACCTCGCCTCGGCCCTGACCCGGCTCGCCTCGGCGCAGAGCAGCCTGGGCGAGGGGACCGCCGCGCTGGCCACGCTGACCCTGGCGGCCGTTCCGGTGCAGACCACGAACAGCCGCCGGGCCCGGGCCATGCTCGAGACGCGGTACGCCGAGGTCCTGATGCGGCTGGGTCGGCTCGCCGAGGCCGAACGGCACGGACTGAGCGCGCTGAGCCTGCTGGGTGGCCTGGAGAACCCGGCGCTGCGTGCGGAGGTGGAGAACGTCCTCGGTCGGGTCAGCACGGAACGCAGCGACTTCACCGGTGCCCTGACCCGGCACCGGACGGCCCACGAGAACGCAGACCGGATCGGTCTGCGTCTCGAACAGGCGCGCGCGTTGGACGGCATGGGACGCGCCCACGCGGGTCTCGGGGACCTGGATCAGGCGATGACGGACTGGCAGGCCGCGCTGAGCCTCTACCGTGCCATGGGCGTCACCGGCGACGATCTGGAGCAGCACCTCGGGCGGCTGGAGCAGTCCCGGTCGGCCGTCGCGCACTGACCGCCGGCCCGGTGCCGGGCGGCCACCGTCACGGGGCACGGCATCCGCACCTCGAAACAGCACCGCCCGACGACATCGATCAATGCGCTGCCATGGTGGGGCGTCGTAAAATCCGCTACGGATCGATGACGTTATTCGGCTGGCGGGCGCCTCAGCGTGGTCCACCATTGTCGAGCAACGGCCCGTCGGCGACCACCGTGACAACGGTGTGACCCTCCTGACCGGCAGCCACCTGACCGCGATCTGCGCCGAGCCCGGTAACCGCGGAGGCCCCAACGGCCAGGCACAATACGACAGCGGCCCGACCCAGGATGCGAATCTTGAACATGACGTTCCCCCGATGTTCGTCGGTCGTTTTGACAATGCCACTGTCACAACCGTCGCTACCGGAACGATCCCACATCGCTACCCATGAATACCATTGCGGTCCCAGATGGCGAGGACGACGACAGTGCGGCACTTATGGGCGCATGACGCAAAACGCATTCAAAACCAACGGTTGTGGCGACTTCGGTCTATCGGGTAGACATGGTGTGCCGGCGTGGACCGCCGTCGCCGCACCCGGGTGCCGCCTCCGCCACCGACCGACGACACCCGTCCGGCGTCACGCCGCCGTCGTTCCCGGATCCCGGCGGCCCGCCCTCCCCACCGCGAACTGCGGCGATGCGGCCGGCGGGAACGGATCGGGACTGATTCGGTATCGACCTGCGCCACAGTGGCGTAGTGACTTGGGTTGACCAGACGGCGGACTGACTCGCCACGACAGCGCCGGCACTCCACCCGATGCCACGCACCGCCGACACCGCGCCGGCGGGCCCACTCGACGGGGGGAACATCCGTGAAGTACGAGATCCTTGGCGAGATACGGGTCCATGGCGTCGGCGGTGTCGTCACACCACGTACCCGCAAGACCGAGACCCTGCTGGCGGTGCTGCTGGCGAAGACGAACCAGATGGTCACCTCCGACCAGTTGCTCAGCGAGATCTGGGGCGAGGACACGCCCAGCCGGGCCAACGACGCGCTCTACGTCTACATCTCCCAGCTCCGCAAGGTGCTGCGCGCCAGCGGCCACGACGCCGCCATCATGACCCGGCCCCGGGGGTACACCATCCTGACCGCCGAGGGCGACCTGGACGCCGACGAGTTCCGCCGGCTGGCCCACCTCGGCCAGCAGCTACGCCGGGCCGGCCAGTTCTTCCCGGCTGCCCAGACCCTGCGCAGGGCCCTCCTGCTCTGGGGCGGACCCGCGTTCAGCGGACTGATCGACAGCCCGGTCGTGTACGCGTACGCCACCCTGCTCAACGAGCTGCGCATCGAGTGCCTGGAGCAGCTGATGGAGATCGAGCTGACCCTCGGCGGCCACCGTGAGATCGTCGGCCAGCTCTCCGCCCTCATCACCGAGCAGCCCCTACGCGAGAAGCTCTACCAGTACCTGATGCTCGCCCTGCACCGTTCGGACCGCCGGGCCGAGGCGTTGGCCGTCTTCCACACCGCCCGCCAGCGGCTCGACATGGAGATCGGCATCGAGCCCTGCCAGGCCCTGCGCGATCTGCACCAGGACATCCTCCAGGACCGCGACCTCGGGCCGTCGATGCTGGTCAGCCCGCTGGCGGCGGCGTCGTGACCACGACCACGGCGAACGCGCCGTACCGCACCGACGAGCCCGACCTCTGGCTACGCCGGTTCGGCACCCGCAGCAGCGGCGGACCCACCCTGATCTGCCTGCCGCACGCCGGCGGCGCGGCGACGTTCTTCCGGCCGCTCGTCGAACTGCTCGCCGCCGAGGCGGACGTGACGTGCGTGCAGTACCCCGGCCGGCAGGACCGCCGCAATGAGCCGCCGGTCGGCACCATCGACGCCCTGGCCGACCTGCTGACCGAGGTGATCCGGGCGGCCGTGCCCGGACCGGTGGCGCTCTTCGGGCACAGCATGGGCGCGATCCTCGGCTTCGAGGTGGCGTTGCGCCTGGAACAGCTCGGGGTCGCCCCGCTGTGGCTGTTCGCCTCCGGTCGCCGGGCGCCCGGGGTGTCCCGGCACGAGACGGTCCACCTGCGCGACGACCGGGGGCTGCTCGCCGACGTCGCGGAACTCAGCGGCACCGACGACGACGTCTTCGCCGACGAGGAACTGACGGCGATGGTGTTGCCGGCCATCCGGGCCGACTACCGGGCGATCGAGACGTACGCCCCCCGGGCCGGGGTGCCCCGGCTGCGGTGCCCGGTGACGGCGCTGCACGGCAGTTCCGACCCCCGGGTCGAGCTCGCCGACGCGCGGGCCTGGGCGGGCCACACCGACGGCGGATTCCGCCTGCAACCGTTCGCCGGCGACCATTTCTTCCTGCTGCGGCACTGGGCCCCGGTGGCCCGGGCGATCCAGGCGGATCTGCGGCTGAGCTGAGCCCCATCGACACGGACCGGCCCCGGTGCGCACAGGCAGCGGGGTCGGTCGGATGGCGTCCCCCATTGCCGTCCGCAGTGGCGAAGATCGGCGTCGATCGACGCGGGGTCCGGCTTTAGAACGGTTTCAGTGACCGGCCATAGCGTTCCCCAGACGGACAGTGGAGCGAGGGGACCGAAACACGATGAATGAATCGACCACCTGGCGAGCATTGACGACAGGCAGCACCGACGAGGTCGCGTTGGCCATCGACTTCGACGCCACCGGCCGCCCGGAGGCGCGGTTCGCCGACCTGGCACCGCACCTGGGACCGGATTCGAGCGTGTGGGAGACCGTTCCGCTCGGCATGGACGCGTTGGTCGGGCCCAGCGGCGAGGGATACGTGAAGCGCTGGGCCGACGAGGTCCGCGACAGCGGCCGTACGGTGACGGCGGTCATGGGATTCTGCGCCGGGGGCGCACTGGCCCCGGCCCTGGCCGCGCAGGTGGGTCAGTGGCAGCCGGAGCCCCAGCTGATCCTGTTCGACCCCGAGACCGTCACGCCGCTGACCATGTACTGGCAGTTCGCCAAGATCATCGAGGTGGCCACCTCCTCGCTGACGCCGACCGAGCTGGACGAGGCGCGGGAGGCGGGCCGGCAGGCCCAACGCGACCTCGCCGGCCTGGAGCCGCTGGCGGACCGGCTCAGCGAGATCTTCGGACAGGTCGGCGCGGTGGCCTTCCCCCGGCTCGGCCTGGACGCCACGAGCGGCGCCGAGGTGGTCACCCTCTTCCGCTCCTTCATCAGCTACCTCTGCGCCGCCGGCCAGTTCGACCCGCTGCCGGCGTGGTCGCGGGCGACGGTGCTCACCTCGGCGAGCCCCACCAGCGGCCTCAACGGGTACCGGACGATCAACCCGCAGGCCCCGACGAACCTCGCCGGCAACGAGATCACCTTCCCGGTCGAGCACGCCGGGATGCTCGCCGACCCGGCGGTCGCCGCAGCCACCCGCGAGCTGCTCGGCCGGGTACGGGTCCACGGCGGGGCACGGTCGTGACCGGGCCGGCCGCCGCCACCCGCAAAGAGGAGGCGCTGTGGATGCTCGACCAACTCGTCCCGGGCTCCGGCGTCAACAACCTGGCGGTGGCCCTCGACGTCGAGGGTGAACTCGGGGACTGGGAGCTGGAGGAGACCCTCGCCCGACTGCTGGAGCGGCACGCCACGCTGCGTACGGTCTTCCGCGACACCCCGGCGGGGCTGTTGCGGCACGTCCTCGGCCCGACCGAGATCACCATCACGCTGGACCAGTACGAGGTCACCCGGGCCGACCTGGAGGAACTGCTCACCGACTACGTGGGTCGCCCGTTCGCGATGGACGGCAGCCCGCTGCTGCGCGCCGGACGGTTCCGCACCCCCGAGGGGGACGTGCTCTGCCTCGCCGTGCACCACCTCAACTTCGACGCCCTCTCCTCGGTGGTGCTGACCGAGGAACTGGTCGCCCACTACACCGCGATCTCGGAGGACGCCGAGCCGCCCGCCGAACTGGCGCAGCCGGCCCCGCTCTGCCTGGAGACGGCACCGAGCCAACGCAGCCTCACCTACTGGCGGGACCAGCTGGCCGGGTTCGACCCGTCCGGGCTCGCCCTGTGGTGCGAGGCCCCGGACGTGGCCCAACCGACCCTCACCGGCGACCGGGTCAGCGCCCGCCTGTCGGCGGCGGCGTACGACGCGGTGCGTACCCTCGCCCGGCAGCTGCGGGCACCGGAGGCGGTCATCCTCTACGCGGCGTACAGCCTGCTGCTGTCCCGCCACGGCGCGGGCCGGGACGTCGTCGTGGGCGCACCCGCCTCGCTGCGGACCGCCGAGAGCAGCCGGGCCGTCGGCTACCACATCAACACGCTGCCGCTGCGGCTGCGCATCCCGCCGGGCGTCACCTTCGCCAGCCTGGTCGGGGAGGCCCGTGGGGTGTTCCTCGCCTCGATCATCCACCGCGAGGTGCCCGTCGAGGCGCTGATGGCGCAGTTCCGACCGGCCACCGGTTCCTGGCGCAACCCGGTCTTCAAGCACCTGTTCAACTACGTCCCGGACGAGGGGCAGGCCAGCTACGACCTCGGTGGGCTGCGGGCCCAACGACGCATCGTGGAGAACGGTTTCAGCAAGTTCGACCTGGAGTTCTTCGTCATCTCGACGGCCGGCGCGCTGGACGTACGGGCGGTCTTCTACACCGAGGTCCTCGGGCGGGCGGACGTGACCGCCATGCTGGCGCGCTTCGACGCGCTGCTGGTGACGCTCGGCCAGCGCAGCGGGGAGCCGGTCGACGCGCTACCCCTGCACGCCCCGGCGGACCTCGCCACCATCGGCGCGGCGAACGCGACCACCCGTCCGGCGCGGAGCCCCTCGGTGCTGACGGCCATCGCCGCCCGGGTCGCGGCGGCACCGACGGCGGTGGCGGTCCGCGACGGCGACCGCGAGGTGTCGTACGCCCAGATCTGGGCGGCGGCGGAGCGCACCCGGACGGCCCTACGCGCGGCCGGGGTGGGCCCGGGCGGGGTGGTCGCCGTGCTGGGCCGGCGGGGTCCGGAACTGGTCGGCGCGGTCCTGGGCACCTGGCTGGCCGGGGCCGCCTACCTGCCGATCGACCCGGCCCACCCGTACCAACGGATCGTCTACCAGCTCGACGACTCGGGCGCGGGGGTGGTGATCGCCGATCCGGGCACCCCGGTGCCGGAGGTGCCCGGCCGGGTGGTGCTGCACCCGGTGGAGGTCACCACCGCCGAGCCGACCCCGGTCGACCCGGCCACCGACGAGTTCGCCGCCGGTGCGGACCCGGCCTACCTCATCTACACCTCCGGGTCGACCGGACGCCCGAAGGGCACCTGGATCACCCACCGGGCGCTGGCCAACCTGATCGAGCACTTCGTCGACCTGCTCCACGCCGACGCGCGCACCGCGACCCTCTGGCTGACCACGTTCAGCTTCGACATCTCCGCCCTGGAGCTCTTCCTGCCCCTGGCGGCCGGCGGCTCGACCGTGGTCGCCCCGGACGCCGCCCGCACCGACGGGTCGGTGCTGCTGGACGTGCTGCGGCAGCATCCGGTCGACATCGTGCAGGCGACACCGACGACCTGGCGGCTGGTGGCCGAACAGGCGGGGGACGTCCTACGCGACGTCCAGCTGCTCAGCGGCGGCGAGGCGCTGCCCGCCGGGCTGGCCCGGCAACTCGCCGGGGCCGGCCGGGAGCTGCACAACGTCTACGGCCCCACGGAGACGACCATCTGGTCCACCGCGGCGCTGCTCGACGCCCCGTTCAGCGGGCCCGTCCACGTCGGTACGCCGATCGCGAACACCCAGGTCCTCGTCGTCGACCCGGAGGGTCGCGAGCTGCCGGTGGGCCTGCACGGGGAACTCTGCATCGCCGGCGCGGGCGTGGCGATCGGCTACCACCGCCGCCCGGAACTGACCGCCGAACGGTTCGGCGGGCACGAGCGGTACGGGCGGTTCTACCGCACCGGGGACCTGGCCCGCTGGCGGCCGGACGGCACCATCGAGGTGCTCGGCCGGATGGACCGCCAGGTGAAACTGCGGGGCAACCGGATCGAGCTGGGCGAGGTCGAGTCGGTGCTCGGTGAGCATCCGGCGGTCGACGCGGCGGCGGTGCTGGTGCACGGTGGCGCGGACGGCACACTCGTCGCGTTCGTCGTCGGCCCCGACCCGGACGACGCCGTCCACGACGACCTCTGGCGGCACGCCATCGGGGTGCTGCCGCACGCCGCGGTGCCGCAGGAGTTCATCGTCGTGGCGGGCTTCCCGACCACCGGCAACGACAAGGTCGACTATCCCGCGCTGGGTCGGCTCGCCGAGGAGCGGCAACGCCGGGCACGCGAGGCCGTACGCCCGGCGGCGGCCAGCGGCGACCCGGTGGTCGACGAGCTGATCACCCTGTGGCAGGACCTGCTCGGCCACGCCGACGTGCACGCCGCGTCCAACTTCTTCACCGCCGGGGGGCACTCGTTGCTCGCCGCCCGGCTCGTCCAGCAGGTCGAGGCCCGGCTGCGGGTCCGGCTCGCGCTGGCCGACATCTTCGCCAACCCCACGCCGATCGCACTCGCCGAGGGCGTACGGGCGGCCCAGCGGCAGCGCCTCGACCGGATCTCACTCAACTAAGGAGCATCCACCATGACAATCACCAGCGACCTGCCCGTCGTCGACCTGCCCGCGCTGCCGTTCGAGCGCGACCAGTTCGACGTCAACGGCATCGCACCCCTGTTCCGCGAGCTGCGGGACACCCAACCGATCGTCCGGGTGCGCACCTCGGCCGGTGACGAGGCGTGGCTGGTCACCCGGTACGAGGAGGTCAAGACGCTGCTCAACGACCCGCGTCTGGGCCGATCGCACCCGGAGCCGGCCAAGGCGGCCCGGGTCGCGAACGCGGCCGTGCTGACCGGGCCGCTGGGCACCCCGGACAAGGAGGTCGCCGCCCGGCAGCGGTTCCGGCGGCTGATCGGGCCGTCGTTCGCCGCCCGCCGGGTGGAGAAGCTGCGCGGGCAGGTGCAGGAGATCGTCGACCAGCTGCTTGACGATCTCGCGGCGAGCCCGCAGCCGGCCGACTTCCACGAGGCCCTCTCCTTCCCGCTGCCGGTCCTGGTCATCTGCCAGCTGCTGGGCGTGCCGACGGAGGACCGCACCGAGTTCCGGCACTACTCGGCCGGCGCCACCGCGCTCGACGACCCCGCCGCGGCGAAGGCCGCCTGGGAACGGCTCGTCGCCTACATGTACCGGCTGATCGACATCAAGCGGGCCGAGCCGGGCGAGGACGTCTTCTCCGACCTGCTCGCGGTCGCCGAGCAGGAGAACCTCACCGACGACGAGATCGCCCGGATGGGTGCCGGCCTGCTCTTCGCCGGCCACGAGACCACGGTCACCCGGCTGGACCTCGGCACCCTGCTGCTGCTCACCCACCCCGACCAGCGGGAGAAGCTGCAGAACGACCTGAGCCTGGTGCCGTCCGCGGTCGAGGAGATGCTGCGCATGGTCGCCCCGTCCACCCAGGACGTCCTGCCCCGCTACGCCCACCAGGACATCACGGTCTGCGGCACCGACGTACCGGCCGGTGACCTGGTCCTGCTGGCCTTCACCGCGACCAACCGGGACCCGGACGTCTTCGTCGACCCGGACCGCTTCGACATCACCCGCGACTCGG
Organism: Micromonospora sp. RL09-050-HVF-A; assembly: GCF_019374995.1. NCBI lineage: Bacteria > Bacillati > Actinomycetota > Actinomycetes > Micromonosporales > Micromonosporaceae > Micromonospora > Micromonospora sp. RL09-050-HVF-A. The sequence continues at coordinate 6,580,993 of NZ_JAGKQP010000002.1, read as the reverse complement.
ACCGGCACATCGCGTTCGGGCACGGGCCCCGGTTCTGCATCGGGTCGAGCCTCGCGCGGGCCGAGTTGCAGTGCCTGTTCGCGACGCTGCTCGTCCGCTTCCCCAACCTCCAGCTCGCTGTCCCCCCAGCCGAGCTGGAGTTCCGCGACTTCACCCTCACCGGTGGCGTAACCTCCCTTCCCGTCACCTGGTGAGCTGAGTTCGCGGAACCAACTGGCACCGCCGGCCACGTCCCGCCGGCGGTGCCAGTGCCGTGCCCGCCACCACCCTTCCGGCATACCCGGACCCGGCCCCACGGGATGCCCCGGCGCACATGGGCCGGTCCCCGCGAAACCCCGGACCGCGCGAAACCCCGGGCCGCGCGAAACCCCGGGCCGCGCGAAACCCCGGGCCGCGCGAAAGCGAAACCGCCGTCCACACCCGCCCGGTCCACCCGGAGCCCGGTCCCTGCACAGGTCCGCCGGCCGCGCCGACCGCTACCTGCCCGACCCGACTACCGGGCAAGGATCAGGTGCGAACAGCGCGGTGGCCGCCATCGGGGGGATGATGGCGGCCACCGCGGGTGGGGGGAAATGTCACTCGGCGACGCGGGTCTGCGCCGTCCAGCGGTAGATGACGACGTCACCGTCGACTGCCGTCAGCGACTCTTCGGTGCGCTCGAAGTGCTCGTAGCCGCAGCCGTACCGGACTTTGATCTTCGGCTCCAGGCTGCTCACCAGTCGGGCCCGAAAGTCGTCGGGAAAACCGTTCGGGCCGCCCTCGAGACGAACCTTCACCTGCGACGTGGTCATGGCCATACCTCCGGCTCTGTGCGGTCGACGGGCTGTGCCCGACGGTGGGGTCGGGAAGCGCCGGTGCCGACGTCCCGGTCGGTGACGATGTCGGGCCGGTCCCCGGCCCGCACGGTCCGGGGACGTCCTCGGCCCCGCCCGTCTCGTCTCCGGTGCACGGCGATCAGCCGATCGTCCAGGTGTCGCCGCTGTCGAGCAGTTCGGCGAGCATCCCCGTCGGATCGTGCGGCATGGTCGCGGTGGCGTGCGCGAGCTGCGTGCGTACGGTGTCGTCGTAGCAGGGCCGGTCGATGGCGCGGAACACGCCGACCGGGGTGGTGCCCAGGTCGGAGCCGGAGAGCCGGGTCAGCGCGAACGCGTACGCCGGGTCGGTGACCGACTCGTCGTGCACCACGATCTCGCCGGCCGGCACCTCCGCGGTGCGGCGTACGACGAGCCCGAAGCCGCCCGGCGGATGCGTGACGCAGAACCGGCCGTCCGCACCGAACCGGATCGGCTCGCCGTGGGTGAGCCGGATCAGGTGGTCGTCGCGGACGTCCGGGTCCTTGAGCGGCGCGAAGGCACCGTCGTTGAAGATGTTGCAGTTCTGGTAGATCTCGACGAACGCCGAGCCGCGGTGGGCCGCGGCGGCCCGCAGCACCGACTGCAGGTGCTGACGGTCGGCGTCCAGGGTACGGGCGACGAAGCTCGCCTCGGCGCCGAGCGCCAGCGAGAGCGGGTTGAAGGGTGTGTCGGGCGAGCCGACCGGCGTCGACTTGGTGGTCTTGCCCAGCTCGGACGTCGGCGAGTACTGCCCCTTGGTCAGGCCGTAGATCCGGTTGTTGAACATCAGGATCTTGAGGTTGACGTTGCGGCGCAGGGCATGGATCAGGTGGTTGCCCCCGATCGACAGCGCGTCGCCGTCACCGGTGACCACCCAGACCGACAGGTCGGGCCGGCTGACGGACAGGCCGGTGGCGATGGCGGGGGCACGCCCGTGGATCGAGTGCATCCCGTAGGTGTCCAGGTAGTACGGGAAGCGCGACGAGCAGCCGATACCGGAGATGAAGACGATGTTCTCGCGCGGGATGCCCAACTCGGGCAGGAACCCCTGCACCGCGGCGAGGATGGCGTAGTCACCGCACCCGGGGCACCAGCGGACCTCCTGGTCGGAGCGGAAGTCCCGGGCGGTCAACGACAGGGCGACCTCAGGCATCACCGATCACCCTCTCGAAGACGTTCGCCAGTTCGCCGGTGGTGAACGGCGAACCCTCGACCTTGGTGTGGGACACCACGTCGACCAGGTACCGGGCGCGCAGCACCCGGGCGAGTTGACCCAGGTTCATCTCGGGGACGACCACCCGGTCGTAGCGGGCCAGGACGTCGCCGAGGTTCGCCGGCAGGGGGTTCAGGTGCCGCAGGTGGACCTGCGCCACGGCAAGTCCCCGTCGGCGCAGCGCCCGGCAAGCCGCCGTGATCGGCCCGTACGTCGAGCCCCAGCCGAGCACCAGCACCCGGGTGTCCGGGTCCGGGTCCTCCACCTCCAGGTCGGGCACCGGGATCGACGCGATGCGGGCCGCCCGGGTGCGGACCATGAGGTCGTGGTTGGCCGGGTCGTACGAGATGTCGCCGGTGCCGTCCGCCTTCTCCAGGCCGCCGATCCGGTGCGCCAACCCCGGGGTGCCCGGGACCGCCCACGGCCGGGCCATCGTCTGCGGGTCCCGCAGGTACGGCAGGAACCGGCCGTCCGGGCCGTTGGGTTCCCGGGCGAAGCTGACCCGGAGGTCGGGCAGCCGGGACACGTCGGGCAGCAGCCACGGCTCGGAGCCGTTCGCCACGTAGTTGTCCGACAGCAGGATGACGGGGGTGCGGTAGGTCAGCGCGATCCGGGCCGCCTCGATCGCCGCGGCGAAGCAGTCCGCCGGTGTCGCCGGGGCGATCACCGCCAGTGGCGCCTCGCCGTGGCGGCCGAACAGCGCGATGTCCAGGTCGGCCTGTTCGGTCTTGGTCGGCATCCCGGTCGACGGGCCGGCGCGCTGCACGTCGATGACGACCAGCGGCAACTCCAGCGCGACCGCCAGGGAGATCGTCTCACCCTTGAGCGCCACCCCCGGCCCCGAGGTGGTGGTCACCCCCAGCGCCCCGCCGTAGGAGGCGCCCAGAGCTGCGCCGATCGCCGCGATCTCGTCCTCGGCCTGCATGGTGGTGATGCCGAACCGCTTGTGCTTCGACAGCTCGTGCAGGATGTCCGAGGCGGGCGTGATCGGGTACGCGCCGAGGAACACCGGCAGCTCCGACCGGACGCCGGCCGCCACCAGGCCCAGCGCCAACGCCGCGTTGCCGGTGATGTTGCGGTACCGGCCGGGCGGCATCGGGGCCGGCGCGACCTCGTACCGGACGGTGAAGTCCTCGGTGGTCTCGCCGTAGTTCCAGCCGGCCCGGAAGGCGGTGACGTTCGCGGCGGCCAACTCCGGGCGGGTGGCGAACTTGCGTTCCAGGAACCGCAGGGTCGACGAAGACGGACGGGCGTAGATCCAGCTCAGCAGGCCGAGCGCGAACATGTTCTTGGCCCGTTCGGCGTCCCGCTTCGACACCCCCGTGTCGGCGAGCGCGCCGATGGTCAGTGTGGTCAGCGGCACCGGATGGACCTCGTACCCGTCGAGCGAACCGTCCTCCAGCGGGTTGGCCCGGTAACCGACCTTCGTCAGTTGGCGTCCGGTGAACTCGTCGGTGTCGACGATGATCGCCGCGCCGCGCCGCAGGTCGGCAAGGTTCGCCCGGAGCGCGGCCGGGTTCATCGCGACCAGGACGTCGGGTGCGTCGCCGGGGGTGAGGGCGTCGGAGGCGGAGAAGTGGAGCTGGAAGCTCGACACGCCCGGCAGGGTGCCGGCGGGCGCCCGGATCTCGGCCGGGAAGTTGGGCAGCGTCGCGATGTCGTTGCCGAGTTGGGCGGTCTCCGAGGTGAACCGGTCCCCGGTGAGCTGCATCCCGTCGCCCGAGTCACCCGCGAAGCGGATGACCACCCGGTCGAGCTGCCGGACCGGAGCCTGTCCCGTCGCCGCGCCGGTCGTCGTCGTGTCGTGCACCATCGTCGTCATGGTCTCGCCTCCCGATCGTCAGACGCCGAAACTGGAGAGCACCTCGCGCAGCCGGGCGGCGAAGGCGCGGGGGTGGGTGGTCAGGCCGGCGTGCCCACCGGGGAAATCCGTGGTCGCCACCCCGAGGTGGGCCGCGAGGCGCTCGGCGGCGACGTAGCCCCACACGCCGTGCGAGTCCTGCCCGCCGGCCGGGACGACCCGGGTCGGCGAAGTCTTCATCGCGTCGAGATCGTCCATGTCGAGCCGGTAGTCCCGGAACGCGGGCAGGTCCCGGGCCAGGAAGAACTCGATGTTCGCGGTGCGCCGCTCGTCGGGTGGGGACATGGTCACCCCCGGCTCGGTCTCCAACCGGCGGAAGTCCACGCCGTTGAGCGCGCCCAGACGTAGCAGGGCCGGCAGGCCACCGGTGCCCCGGTGCAGCTCCTCCGCCTCGTCCAGACCGGCGTTGACCGTGCGGCACATGTCGTCGGCCAGCAGGTCGAGGATCGGCGGCTCGTGCGTGACCAGCACCCGGACCTGTTCCGGGTGCCGGGTGGCCAGGTGCAGCCCGGTGAGGCCGCCGATGCTCGAACCGAACACCGCCGCCGGCTCCGAGGTCACCTCGGCCAACAGCCGGTGCACGTCGTCGGCGTGGGTCTCCACGGGCACCGGACGGCCGTCGTCGGGGTCGATGACGCTGCGCGACAGGCCACGCCGGTCGTAGGTGACCACCGTGTACGCGTCGGCGAGCTGCTCGACCAGACCGGCCGCCCGGTCGGCGTCCCCGTCCCCGCCCTGGAGTATCAGCAGCACCGGCCCGGAACCACAGATCTGGTAGTACAGGTTGGCGTCCGGAACCCGAAGCGTGCGACCGATCTCACTCATACGCCCGATCGTCGCGGGCGGACCTAACGCGAACCTTGCGTGTGGCTGTAGCACCCCACCCGCCCGACGCGGGCCATCCTGCGGCGTGCCTGGGCGGCGGCGGCAACGTCCGATGCGCGGGCATGCCCACCGGCAGCGCACCCGGCGGTGGCGTGCCTGACCCCGGCGCCGCCGGGCGGCGGCGTGTCTAGGCGGTGGGGGCGAAGGTGGCGCGCAGCGCCGGTTCCAGCGACCGGCCGGTGGTGGGCGTGATGAACAGGTCGGCCAGCAGCAGGTCGCCGAGGTGGGTCGGGTTGAGGCCCGCCTCCCGGCGCGCGAGACCGTGCAGCAGGCCACCGCAGCCCAGCGAGGCGCGGACGACGGGGGCGGGCAGGCGGCCGACCCGACGGGGACGGCCGACCGCGTCGGCGATGCGGCCCATCATCGCCGCCCAGATGAGATTCTCGTCGGCGACCGGGACGTCCTCGCCCCGGGCCTGTTCGAGCGCGTCGACGGCGACCTCGGCCACGCTGCGCGCCGAAGCGGCGGCCGTTCCACCGACGGGAACCGCCAGCGGTGCCCGGGACCGTGCCCACCGGTCGAGCGGACCGGCCCAGTTGGGCAGCCGGTCGCCGGTCCGTCCGAACACGAACGGCAACTCCAGCACGGTGACCGGCAGATCCGGGCCGGCGGCGGCCCGGCCCTCCCGGGCCTGTTCCCACCGACACCGAATGTACGAGTGGCGGGTCGTGAGACGCCACTGTGGATGCAACCGGTCGAAGTGGGTGTAGTAGGAGCCCATGACGACCCCCCGGGTGAGCCCCTCCTCGCGGGCGGCGGTGAACAGGCGCACCACCGGGTCGACGAGTTCCCGACGCAGGAGCGGGTGGATCGGCCGGGGCAGCACCCGCTGCTCGTCCGCCCGGGTGGCGAGGACGACCCCGTCGTGGCCGGCGAGCAACGGCCGGAGGTCGTCGATCGCGGCGGACCCCAGATCGAGCAGGTGGTCGACGCCCGGCTGGGCGGTACGGGCCACCGTGGTGACCGTGTGGCCCCGCCCGCGCAGCACCCCGACCACGTGGGTGCCGATCAGGCCGCTGCCGCCCACCACGAGAATTCTCACGTCCCATCGTCCACTCCGGACGGGGCGGCTTGTCAAGCGGTGCAACGCCGCGAGGTGCTGTCAGGTGCCGAAACCGAACGGCACGTAGCGGTCACCGAGGACGTGCCAGAGGCCGTACGGCAGGATGCTCGCTATCGCGTGGGCAGGGTCGCCAGTTCGGCGAGGAGCCGTTCGGCGCGACGGGTGTGCAGGAACGCACCCCGCTCGGCGGACACCGCCCGTGCCTGCTCTGCGGCGGCGATCACGACCTCGACCGGCTCACCCTGGGCCCGCAGGAGCCGGGCCCGCAGCAGGAGCAGCAGCCCTTCCGGATGGCGCTGACCGCAGGACTCCAGATAGAAGTCGGCCTGGTCGAGCGCCGTCGCGGCGGCGTCGACCGCCCCACCGGCGATGAGCATCTCGCCGAGCAGCCCGTGCCAGGCGGCGACGTCCGAGCGGGGCGGGTCGAGCAGGTGCGAGGCGATGAGCTGTCGCGCCCGGTCCGCGTTGCCGATCGGGTCCCGGCCGGTGACCGCCAGCGCCCAGTAGCGGGCCAGCCGCTGGTAGGTGCCGAGGAAGACGAAGGAGAACCCGGGATCGACCGCGATCCCCCGCCCGGAGGCGCGCAGCGCCAGCACCGGATCGCCGACGATCACCGCGATGCGGGTGGCGGCGCACGCCCACACCGTGACCATGTACGGGTCCTCGCCGGCCAGGTCTTCGAGCCCGTCGAGCAGGGCCCGCCCGTCCGCCACCGCACCGTGCAACGTGGTGACCTCGGCCAGCATCGCGGCCATCAGCAGCTGGAGGTCGTGCCGCACTGGGTCCCCGTCCCTGCGCGGGATGTCGAAGATCATGTCCCGGGACCGGTCGAGCCAGCGGATCGCCTCGCCGATCTCCCCGTAGTCCCACTGTTGCAGGCCCCAGGCGTGCAGACCGCAGGCGAGCACCCACGGATCGCCGGACTCCTCGCCCCGGCGCAGCAGCCGGCGGGCCAACGGGGCGCTGCGGTCGAGCTCGATCGCCTGGACCAGGGCGGCCCAGCGGGAGTAGAGGAAGCTGGCCGCCTCCCGTTCCAGGCCGAGGCCACAGGCCAGGTGTTCGGCCCGCTCCAGCAGGTCGGTCACCGAGAAGCCGTACATCGACCGCATCCCGAGGACCGCGGTGAGCTGGGCCAGCGCGGCCAGCTCCCACTCGGCGAGGCCCGCGCCGCGGGCCACCTGCACCGCCGCGCGCAGGTGTCGCTCGGCGACGTCGAGCGCCGACTTGCCCGCCGCGTGCCGGCCCGCGCGGATCAGCGCCCGGGCCGTCCGGGCCGGCTCGGCGAGCAGACCGGCGGACCACAGGTGGTGCGCGAGGCGCTCGGCCACCGTCTCGGCGTCCGGCCCGCCCCGTTCCAGCGCGTCCGCGATGCGCAGGTGCAGCTGCCCGACCTGTGCCGGTCGGGTCGTCGCGGCCACCGCCTCGCGCACCAGGTCGTGGGCGAACCTCAGCGAGAACGGATCGGCCGGCCGGCTCTCCAGCATGCCGAGCGCCTGCACCGGTTCCAACCGTTCGAGGCAGCCGTCGAGGTCGAGGCCGGCGGCGCGGGCGAGCAGTCCGAGTTCCACGTCCCGGCCGATCAACGCGGCGATCCGGAGCAGGTCGCGGGCGTCGGCGTCCAGCCCGGCCAACCGGTCGATGACCACGTCCCGTACGGTGGCCGGCACGCCGGCCCGCCCCCGGGGCCGGTCGTTGAGCAGGCGGGACAGCTCCCGGACGAAGAACGGGTTCCCGGCGGTGCGGGCGAGGATGCCGCGGGTCGCATCGGGGGTGGGCACGGCACCGGTCTCCCGGCGGATGAGTTCGGCCACCTCGGCTTCGTTGAGGTTGCCGAGGATGATCCGCTGGTGGCCGGGGAGCCGGCTGACCGTGGCGAGCATCCGGGACAGTGCGGAGCCAGGGGTGGGGGCGCGGTCGCGTAGCGCACCGATCAGCGTGGTGCGGTCGGGCAGGCGGGCCGCGAGGTGGCTGACCAGTTGGAGTGACGCACTGTCAGCCCATTGCAGGTCGTCGAGCACGAGCACCATCGTCCGCTGCGCCGAGGCCGCCGCGATGATCGCGACGACCTGCTCGAAGAGCCGGAACGGGAAGCCGTTGTCGGGCAGCACCGGCGCGGCGAGGACGTCCCGGCGCGGTTCCAGGAGGCTGCCCAGTTCCCGGCCGACCGAGGTGTGTCGTTGCCCGGCGGGCAGCCCGTCGAGGACGGCGCGGATGGCCTGCACCCACGGCCACATCGAGGGGGCGCCGCCGCCCTCGGGGCACTGCCCCCGGACGACGAACGCGCCGCGCTGCTCCGCCTCTGCGGTGGCCTCCCGGAGCAGCCGGGTCTTGCCGACCCCGGGCTCGCCCTGGACGACCACGAGCGCGGTGCCCCCGGCGAGGGCCGCCGTGGTCGCGTGGCGCAGTGCCGCAAGTTCGCCGGCCCGGCCGACCAGGCCGCCACCGGTCGGGGCCTGCGGCGGGGGTGCCACGGGCGGTACCGACCGCGTCGACGCCGGGCCGAACGCCCGGTGGTAGGCCTGCCCCAGGGCCGGGCCGGGGTCGACCCCCAGTTGCTCGGCGAGGTCGGTGCGGACGGCCCGGAACACGGCCAGTGCCTGCTCCTGCTGACCGGCGGCGGCCAACGCGGTGACCAGGCTCGCCTGCACCGGCTCGTGCAGAGGTGCCATCGTCGCCGCCAGGCGCAGGGGGGCCAGCACGTGGTGCGGCTGCCCCAGCGAGACGGCCAGATCGGCGGCGACGACGGCGGCGGCGAGGAACTCCCCGTCCAGCGCCGCGAAGAGGGCGACGGCACCCGGCCGGTGCACGTGCCCGTCACCGGCCGGCCCCCGCCACAACGCGAGCGCCCGCAGGTATGCGTCGAGGGCGGCCCCGCCCCACCCTCCGACCCGGTGGGCGTCGGCGGCCACGACGTGCTCGCGGAAGGCGATCAGGTCGAGCATCTGCGCCGTGGCGGACAGCCGGTAGCCGGTCGGGTGCCGGTGCAGGTAGGAGCCGACCGCGCGGGGTGGTAGCTCGGGCTCCAGCAGGCGGCGCAGCGCACCGACATACTTGTGGATGACGTTGAGCGCGGTCGCGGGGGCGTCGTCTCCCCAGACGAGGTCGATCAGCTCGGCGGCGCTGACCGGCCCACCGGCGCGGGCCAGGAGCAGGGCGAGCAGGTAGGCCCGCTGGCGGGGGCCGGGGTCCAGCTCGACGCCGTCCCGCCAGGCCCGGAGCGGGCCGAGGATCTGCAGTCGCAGTGCGCCTGGCGACCGGATCCGGTGCTCGCCCCCGACGCCCTGTCCCGACATCAGCCCCGCCACACCTCGGTACCCCCGGCCGTCGACGACATCGACGGCCTTCAGCTTACGCGAAAGGCCGCAATGCCGACCGGAGAGCAGGGCGCGCCCGAGGCGGTGGCCGGCTGACCGGGCGTCACTCACCAACGCCAGCCGTCGCGCCCGTTGTCCGGCACGGACTCCACGCTCAGGTGCGCGTTCAGGCCGTGGCCGGTCAGGTAGGTCTGGACGAGTTGGCCCTGCACGACCGTGTTGTTGTAGATGCTCATCGAGGTGCTGTCCTGGTGGACGCACCAGAGCTGTCCCTCGCTGTGCGGGTCGTAGTCGTCGAGCACGACGTGGGCGCCGGGCCGGGGCAGGCCCCCGTCGGGGGTGGACGTCAGGTACTCGTCGCCGTGGAGCAGATAGAAGCACCGGTCGGCACCGCGCTGCCCGGCCGGCACCGGCTGCCACTCCCTGGTGCCGGTCGTGGTGGGCAGCAGTTGCACCGGCCGGCCCTCGACGCCGTCCGGGCCGGCCACCCCCAGCTCGGCCTCCGTGCCGACCGGCGCGGGAACGGGCAGGATGTCGCGGCGCAGTTCGAGGTCCGTCGAGGAGGAGAGGAACCACCGTTGGTACGGCGAGTCGGTCGCGTCCCGGGCGGCCAGCAGGAAGTCGCCCGGCAGCGCGGTGAGCGCCTGGCCGGTCAGGTAGTTGAGCAGGGTGTACGTGCCGTCGCCGTTGCTCACCGGCCGCCACAGCTGGGCCAGCGACGGTGACCAGCCCAGTGCCGCGCGGGCGTCCGGGGCGGCGTCGGCCAGGCCCAGGTAGCGGTCGTCGGTCGAGTTGCCCTCCCGTACCCGTTGCAGGCGCAGGTGACCGGGGAACTCGTTGTCCCCTTCCAGCCGCCACTGTTGCGCCCGCGACGGGTCGTACGCGGTGTCCACGACCAGCGACCCGCCGTTAGGTTCGGCGTCGGCCACCCGGGTGGTGGCGGCGTTGCGCAGCAGGGCCTGGCCGGGCCTCGTCGGCGTGGACAGCGGCGGCACCTGCGCGGCGGCGCGCAGCTCGAAGCCGTAGGTCACCGGGTGGTGGTCGGAGTTGGTGATCGTCGTCTCCGTGTGGGCCTGGAAGAGCCGCGGCGCACCGTTGCCGAAGGCGGTGACGGCGTAGTCAAGCGTGCGTACCGGCCCGAGGGTCGGGTGGGTGTTGCCGTCCGGGGCCATCACGCCGTACTGGTTGGCCGGCAGGGCGTTGCGCAGATCCTGGGGCTCACGGTTGAAGTCACCGAGCACGATCCACTCGTACGGGCCGTTCGGGCCGGGGTTGTTCTGGATGTACGTGCGGATGTTCGCTAGCGTGGTCGGGATGTCGTTGCCGGCGCCGTTGCCCGACCAGCCGTGCACGGTGAAGAAGAACGTCTCACCGATCCGCACGCCGAGTGCCGGCCGGGCGCCCGCCTGACCGGGGACCAGGGCGATCTGGTCGGCCCGCTGGGCGGTGGCGATGGCCAGGTTGACCCGGTTCGGGCCCTGCGTCGAGGTGTCCGTGTTCAACCAGTACAGGTGACGGGTGGGTTCACCGAGCAGGGTGCCCAGGTAGTACTCGTACACCGGAGGGAAGACACCGTTGTTCTGGAACACGTTCTGGGTGTACTGGCCCCGCTCGTGCGCGCTGCCGGCCGGTGGCGACCCGGCCTCCTGGAGCGCCACCGCCAGCGCCCCCGCGCTGAGGAAACCCGTCACGGTCGCGTACTTGTTCTCGTAGGTGCCGCCCGCGCTGGAACCCGCGCCCTGCATGTTCCAGGTCACGACCGTCCGGCGGTTGCCGTCGCGTGGTTCGAGTTGGCCGACGTCGCGCAGGAACAGCGACGGCCACCGTTCGCCGGTGCGTACCGCGACACCCTGGCCGGCGTAGTTCACGGTCTCCCGGCCGGACCAGTCCTTGATCGCCGTACCGCCCTGGCTCAGCGGGGTGAACGCGCGCGGATTCGCCTGGTCGGACCCGAACTGGTAGATCGCCTCCGCATCGGCGCCGTCGCTGGAATACGGCTCGTAGGGCAGGTAGGGACCACCGGCGACGGACTGTTTGATCATCGTGTTGCGGTGGAAGACGTTCTGCGGGCCGGACGCGCCGGACCACTTGATCGCCTTCGCCGCCGCCGCCCACCAGATCGGGAACCAGGTGCCGTCCTCCAGTTCGCCGCCCTCGCCGCCGCAGTTGGCGGTGCAACTGCCGGACCGGTGCTCGTACGGGACGCGGACGGTGTTGCCCTCGAACAGGTTGTAGCGTTCCCAGCCGCCGTGCAGGTTGAGGTCGGAATCCAGGTCGTTGCCGAACGCCACGTTGCCGCTGGCCGACCACTGGAACGTGAAGTGCCGCAGGTTCCGGCTGGTGTTGTAGGCCCACAGCGAGTCCCAGACCCGGCTGCCGCGCAGGTAGCCGTTGCCGCCCTTGCCCTTGTTCCACGCCCCGTCGAACGTGTTGTGCTCGATCTGGAGGTTGCGGGCGACCTCGGTGACGATCGGGTGCGAGCCGGTCATCGACCCGGCCAGCCCACGCGCCCAACTGTTCGCGGCCCACTTGAAGGCGATGCCGTGCATGGCGTACTCGGGGGCCAGGTTGCCGTAGTTGTGCACGGCGTCGGTCGGGCTCGGCTGGTAGACGCCACCGAGCAGCTTGGGCAGGCCGGACATCTCCTGGGAGAACGCGAAGTTCTCGAAGCCGACGCCCTCCACCGCACGCAGCGGGGTGATCTTGCTGGTGTAGACGTTGCCGGCGATCGGCGCGGAGCCGTCCGAGGTGGAGTCGACCGGCGCGTCGTACTCCAGCGGGCGGTCCAGGGTGACGGTCTTCGCCGACGTGTTCACGGCGGTCGCCCGGAACATCTGCTGGCGCATGTGCAGGTTCTCCCGGGTGCCCGGGTCGTCCGGCGCGAGCCCCTGCTGCTCGTAGAAGCGCAGGCTGTTGGCCACCCCGACCCAGACGTAGCCGCCGACCCGGAAGCCGTCCATCTTCGCCTTGGCGTCGAGCCGGATCACGTTCTGCCCGGCGCGGGCCGAGAACCCCGGGTCGGTGGAGGCCGATCCCAGTTTCTGGCCGGAGGCCCAGTGCTGGTTGATCGAGCCCTCGAACAGGTCCTTACGGTTGGCGGGGGCGGCGGACCACTCGTCGGCGTACCGTTCGGCGACCTCGCGGGTCTGCACCTTGAACAACGCCCGGCCCGGCCAGATCCAGCCCCCGGTGCCGGTGTCCGGTGCCGAGCCGAACGTCATGGTGTCCTGGTTCCACCGGCTGCCGTCGGCGGTCAGCGTGTCGTACCGGGTGTTGACGTCCGGCCGGAACACCACCCGGGTCCCGCCGCTGCCCGCGCCCTGGCCCCGCAGCACCAGGAAGTTCGCGTCGACGTAGATCTGCCGGGAGATGTCGATCCGCCCGGCCGGCAGCGCGATCAGCGAGAGCCGGCGGGCGTTGCCCGACGGCGAGCAGTTGGCCTTGATCCGGTCGATGGCCGACTGGAGGCCCACGCTGTCGTCCACCGAATCGTCCGCGCGGACCCCGAACTCACCGGCCAGCCGGGCCGGGTCGATCGTGCAGGCGCCGCCGGCCAGATCACCGTCGGTCGGCAACGACTGGCCGCCGAGATAGCCGACCCGGGACCAGTCGGGCATCCCGGCGACCCCGCCGATCCGGTTGCCGGCGGTCAGCTCGGCATCCCCCGCGACGCCCGCCACCAGCGACGCCGCCCCGCCTGTCGACGGCGGCACCCCCGCCGGCCGGGCCGCTGCCTGCGCCGACGACGGCGGGGGCACTGCGACCGTCGAGATGAGCAACAGCCCCAGCAGTACGCGGGCAGCGCGGACCATGAACGTCTCCCCTGTTCCGGGCGGGTCAGTACCGGTAGTAGTGCGCGTCCTTACGGCCACCGGAGGCGGTCGTGCCCTCGGCGGCGATGCCGATCCCGGTGACGCCGTTGTAGAACGTCTCGTACTTCCGGTTCGGGCCGATCACCAGGAAGGTGTCGGTGCTGGTGTTGAAGTGCCCGACGACCGAGATCAGGGTGGCCTCGCTGCCGGTCGGCACCGGCCCCCACCAGCAGTCGGCCCCCGGGTCGAGGACCGGGCCCAGCTGCACGGTCTGGTTGTTGAGGGTCAGGTATTCGAGGTGCACCCGGTAGTTGCCCCAGGGGCAGAGCTGCACCCACCCGTCGCGGATGGTGGAGGCCGAGGCGGGCGTCGTCGGCGCCACGACCAGCGCGACCGCGCCGACCGACGCGACGACCGTCGCCACCGCACGACGGAACTCGAAACGCTTCGATGTCATGCCAGGCAGGGTAGGTCGCCCCAGTGGACAGACAGTGAATCCCCGATTCAGTACGCCGCACCACCGGACCACCCGGCACAATCGGTGACGGAGAAGCCGAGAGTGGTCGTGGCGTCCCCCAGCTCACGACCGGGCCGTGTGCTGACCCCCTCCGGCCCGCGCCGAGGTCACCACTGCGAACCGGCGCGTCATCAGCCGAACACACCCGGTGATGTTCTTCGATAGTGTCGACACATGCCCCACAGTCGTGAAACAGCCCCTAGGCAACGATCGATCCCCGCAACGCACTCGCACCGGCCGCCCGGCAGGCACGGTGGCCGGCGGTGACGGGTCCAGAATCATCAGGGCCGTCCCGGTCGGCTCGGCCCGAGTGCACCGGCCGTGTCCACTGAGGTCGTCGCGGTACTGCGTCTCGCGCCACTGGCGCTGGGTTGGCCGGGCGTGTATCGGTTCGTCAGACGCGACGTCGACGGGATCATCGAGGTCTTCGACCGGACGGTGGGGCCGATCATCGACGCGAGCATCACCGGTGTGGGCCGACGACGGCAGATCTCGCGGATCCTGCTGGGCACCAGTGTCAAGGTGTGTCTGGCCATGTCCGGCTACGCGCAGGCCACGGGCATCGCCTTCCGGGCCGACCGGGCCGTGCTGGGAAGCTCCTTCACCCGGGTGTACGATGACCTGTTCGACAACTTCCGCGCCCCTGACCTGGACGAGCGGTTGACGGTCCTGTTCGACGGCGGTTCCTTCCAGCCACAGTCGGATGCCGAGACGATGCTGTTGGGGCTCTACCGCGCCATCGAGACGGTGCTGCGGCACGAGGATTCCGCACCGGTCCATGCGGCGCTTCGCCGGATGCACCGGTTCCAGATCCAGTCGCGGCAGCAGCGTGGGTCCGTCGTCTCGGGGCAGGCCCTGCGGCGCATCACCCGCGGCAAGGGCGGGCTCGGCACGACAGCGCTCTTCGGGCTGCTCCGGCCGGCGCTGCCACCGCTCGACCAGCGGCTACTCGTGGAACTCGGCGACGTCCTCCAGGTGTTGGACGACTACCACGATGTGGCGCTGGACCGCGCCACCGGCGTGACCACCGAGGTGACGCTGGGATCGATCACCCTGTTCGAGACCGGCCGACGAATCGGGCACCTACGCCGGGAGTTCCGCCACCGGTACCCCGGGGGCAGCCGTGACCGACTGTTCGGAATGCTGTTCATGATGCTGGCGGGTGGGCTGGTCCATCACCTGATCGACCGGCACCGGCAGCGAGCCGGCACCCTCGCCCGCCCGCGTCTCCCCGCAGCGGAACCCGACCCCACCGATCGCCGGCCCCACCGGTTGCTCTTCTGGCCGGCAGGGAACATCGGTCCCGTGGCGGAGAATCCCCATGCCGATGACAGCGGCTGACGCGCGGGTACAATTTAGCTTTTTGTCTTCACGTTCGGTGGGGGCGTGGTCGCGGCCGGTAGAGTGAACCGGAGAGAGCCGATCGCTCCCGGACGGTGGACCCGGGAGGCGAGCGGCCCGCGTGGTCATCGCGGCCGAGGAGCACGACGGCAGCGCGGGCAGGGGTGCCGGCGAGAGGCGGCAGGCGGTGAGGACAGCAGAGGGGATGCTGGCCGAGTCGGGCAGCGTACAGCCGGGTGTCCCGATACCCCCGGCACCACTGGGCTGGCCGGCCGCGCTCGTGCGGCGGTTCACCGTCGGCTCCCACCGGTCGTCCTTCGCCCACGCCCGTAACGTCACCCTGGGCTGGCTGGTGGCCGCCGCGCTCGCCGTGATCGCCGATCGTCTGCTGGTCGACCACGTTCTGGCGACCTGGACCGCTGTCGCGATGATCGGCTACACGCTCGCGCGTGCCGTCGCACTGGTGATCTTCGAACGGCGACAACAGGCCTTCGAACGGAGTTGGCTCGAGGCCCTGTCACAGCTGCTACGGCGACACCCCTTCGAGGTGGTCGCGCTCCGGGTACAGGTGACCGTCGAAGAAACCCGGTCCGCCGTCCGCACGGTGGATCTGACCGACCCCGCCGACGTGGCCTGGTTGCTTCACCAGCAGACCGACCTCGGTGCCGACGTCTCGCCGCAGGCGCGAATCGAGTTCGGCTACTGGGGCAGCGACGGTGCCGGTCGCGGCAGCGACAGCGTGCGGAGACGTCTGGCCGACCTGCAGATCCGCCCGGTGGACATACCCATCACCTGGGCGCGCATCCGGTTTCCGCAGGCCCGTTACGTCGCGGGCGTGGGCGACACCGGGTCGGGCGACCGGTGGCCCGGCCGGGTGGCGCACTGGTCCCTCAGCGGGCCGGTGCAACTCACCACGGCGCGGGCGACGTGATCCCCGCCCCACCCGACCGTCATCCGCGAACCGCCGGCTCCGCCTCCGGCGTTTCCACCGGCCCCGGTACCGGCCGCCCCAGACGGTCCTGGAGCAGCCCGTGCCGGAACTGGTAGAGCGGCCCCACCTGGCGCAGCACGCCGAGCTTGTGCGCGTCGGCAAGAAACGTCATCAGCCGTAGCGGCGTTCGGCCACGCCACGCCAGCCAGATCCGCGCCAACACGAGCTGAGCCCACGCGCTGGTGGCGTAGACCATCATCCCGAGGCCGGCAGCCCCGAGCAGCAGCCCCACCGAGGCGCCGAGGAGTCCCTCCATCACCGGGGTCAGGTGATAGATCAGCCCGTACTGTTCGGCCCCGACGATGCCCCCCATGAAGCCGCCGACCAACCCACCCGCCGTCGCCCCCAGGACGGTCCCGTACAGCACGGTGCTGCGGTCGCCGCGCAACACGTTGCCCGGACTGGCCGGTTCCTTCGTCTCGGTCGGCTCGGTGAACCGTCGCACCATTCCGAACACCAGGCCGAAGAACAGACCGATCAACACCCCGTATCCGGCGCTGAACAGCAGACCGACGATCAGACCGCCGACCAGCGCGCCCACCACACCGAAGCCGATGTCCCGAACCAGAAACTCCGGAGCCAGATCCGCGCGGCGGAGCATCCGAGGTACGAACCGACGCGGCCGCTTGTCCCGCAACCTTCCCAACGGAAGCGCGGCGAGGAAGCCCACCCCCAGGCCGAAGGCCGCTCCCAGGAAGGGCCGGCCGAACAACCCGAACATCACCCAACCCAGCAGACCGCACCCCAGCGTGCCCACCGTGACCCGTACGACCTGCGGGACCGGACGGGGCACCGCACGGGTGAGCTGCCACCAGGCGAGGTCACGAGTCCCCAGGGTCTGGAGATGCATGGCCAGGAAGACCAACGCCTGCTGGGCGACCGCAGGATCCCACCGACGGGAAACCCGGGCCGGATTCGGCACCCCACGGTACGGGCGGATACGGAACACCGTGGGAACGAACCGGTCCAGGAGATACTCCTCGACGTCGTGCTGCCGGGGAAACCGCTCCCTGTCGAGCAGCTCACCCGGCGACACGTCCTCAGCCTCGTAGACGGTACGTGCGAGCGCGAGCATCAGCGGATTGGTCAGGGTCCGTGCCAGGTCGTTCGACGGATGGGCGACCAGGTCGGCCAGGACCGGCTCCCACTCCTCCAACCGCGCGTCGGCGCTGGCGTCGAGCAGGAAGTTCGCCGCGGCCTGGGGTTCCAGCGGCCGAAGACGGACGACCAGCAGACCCGTGAGCAGGTTCTGTTCGTTGGCCGTCAGGAACTCCTCCGTACGGCAGGTCAACACGAAAGGCTGGTCGGACCAGTCGCTGTGTAGCGCCCGCAGCGCGACGGACCGCAGCGCCGGTGCCATCTCGTCCAGGCCGTCCAGGATCGGCAACACCAGGCGCTGGGTGACGATCTCACTGCCGGCGGTGGAGCCGAACCGCGCCTCGCTACCCAGGAACGGATAATCCTCCACCAGTCTCCGGACCATCCAGTTGTCGAGGTTCTCTGCCGGATCCCAGGAGGCGATCTGCAACAGCAGCGGAACTCGTTCGGCTGCTTCCTTCAGCAGGTCGAGGGCAAGAATGACGCACAGGCCCGTCTTACCCGAACCTGGTTCGCCGATGACCACCATGGCGCGGGGCTGCCCCACGAACTCGTCGATCAGCCGCGGCAGCTCCCCGGTGGACGGCAGCGGTGACTGGGCTTTCGGCCGTTCCGCCACCTCCCAGCGGACCGGCATCTGCCGCGTCTCCTGGAGCTGACGCCGACGAGACTCCTCGTCCCACTGCTTGCGCACCTCGATGGCGAGCACCCGCACGGCCTGGTCGACCTGCTCCGGGGTGCTCACGACGTCGCGTTCAGACCGGATTTCCTTGAACAACGGCAGTAGCGCGGCCGCCGTGGACAGGATCGTCAGCACCGTCAGCAGGGTGGAGCTACCGAACACTTTCCACGCGCCCGCGATGACGGCGCCCAACACCAGCCAGAGGAGTAGTGGATACGCCGCCCTACGCCGCCATATGTTCGCCATCGAACCCCGTCGACCTACCCTTCCCACCATACTGAAACCGCACGCATCCGCACGCCTACGAAGCGTGCCATGACCATCGCAGGGCGTAAAGCGAGGCGATCGGTCCGGCCCGGCCGGAGGTTCCCGAACCGAACCGGCTGGCGGCAGCGTCGCGCACTTCCCCGGCCGCACCCCTACCCGAGACTGAGATCGTGCTGCTCCAGTGCGCTCTGAAGGATCCCGAGCGCTTTCGGCCCCACCCCGTGCAGTGCGGCCAACTCGGCGCGCGGCACACCCGCGAGGTCGCGCAACGTCGGGTAGCCGGCTGCGGTCAGCGCACGCGTTGCCGGCGCACCGATCGTCGGCAGGGTGTCGAGGGAGGCGTTCACGTCGCCGACCCTACGCACCCGCAGGCGCACCCGCAGCCACCGACGTGAACGTGTCACGAGGCCGGACGGCCACTACGGTCCCCGGCCGGACCGTTGCCCGGCCAGCAGACAGTGGACTCCCGGCCCGTCGGATCGGGTGTCATCCGGCCTGGTGGCGCTGGTGCCGGTCGGGTGCGGCTGGCACGGTCACCGCACTTCGGTGCTGCACCTCCGGCGGCTGCCTGGTCCAGCCGACGAAGCGGCGGTACAGGGGGCCGGCCGGTGCCCAGGGCATGTCCCCGGCCGCCCGGACGAAGCAGGCCCCGAGGTGGAGGGCCAACGACACCGGCGCGTCGGCGTACTCCGCGCGCAGTTCCTGCCGCCGGGTGGGGCACGGCCAGGGCCGGTCGCAGCCGCCGCAACTCCAGACCGGCGGCACCGGGCCGTGACTGGTCACTGCTCCTCCTCGGTCGGCCAGTGCCCACGGCTGATCGGAATCCGGTGTCGGACGTGGCAGGGCAGCTCGGCCCCGCACCGACAGACCCACCGCCATCGCCGCCAACACCAGACCGGTCGATGCCGGCGCGCGAGGGTCAGCGCCGTGGCCGACAGATACCCGTCGTACGGAACGCGCTGCTTCGACGAGATGGCATTCCCACCCGTTGCCGGGCGCGGTGGTACGCCGCGCGCGAGGTCCAACAACCGTCGCCGGGCGGCGTCCTGCTCCACTGCCTGGACGCGTTCTCCGACCCCGGAAACAACCGGCGACGACGGAAAGCACCGGCCAACAATTCGCCGCAGGAGTCCGCTGTTCACCGCCATGTGGCTGGCCCTCCGTCTTCAGGGCATGGAGGGCAGCACCCCACTGGTGTTCCTCGTTCCGTGCCCGGCTTCAGCGAGGTCCAGCCTCATGCTCCGCAGGCCACCGATCCAGAGGGTGAGCGTCCGCTAACCGGGTGTGCTGTCCGCTGATAGTCGCCGTCCCGGTGCGAACTCGGTGCACACATCGCGCAGTGTCACTGCCTCCGGCACTCCCGACTGCTCCACCTTCGCCAGCAGTTCCGCAGCACGCCACCAGTTCGACGGCACCACCCGTCCGGACGCCACCGCCTGCGCCCCCAGGGCAACCGCCTCGTCCGGCTGACCGGCGGCGACCAGGGCAAGACCGAGGTCGAGGCGGGCCGACGCGGACCGGCGGGGCCGCGCTCCCCCATCGCCGTACGGGTCCAGCTCGGCCAACACCGCCCGCGCCACCTGCTCGGCACCGGGGTCACCCGCCCACGCCAAAGTCGTGGCCGCGTACGCGGCAGCCTTGGCCGGGTCATAGCGATAGTGGTGCTCGGCCCGCTCAGGAACGGGCAGATTCGCCGTCAGCCGCTCCACCCGGTCCAACGCTCGGCGAGTCGCACCGACATCGCCGATCCGCGCCCAGGCGCGAGCCTCCTGAGCAGTCGCCTGAATGCGGGCGGAACTCCCCTTCGGAGCGACCCGCTGCGCTTGACGGGAGAGATCGAGTGCTCCCTGGTAGTCACCTTGAGTCAGCACATCCCAGGCCCGGGTTTCGAGGCACCACGCCTGGATCTCGCCGTGCTCAGCATGTTCGGCAAGGTCACGAGCGGCTCGCAGGTGGGCGACCGCAGCAGTCCGTTGCCGCAGGTCGATGTGAACCGTCGCCCGCAGCACCGCCAACCAGCCACCGGCAACCAACAACCGCCTCCGTTGCGCGAGCGTCACCCTCCCCTCCAACAACCGCCCGACGTAGGAGAGATGCCGCCGCACCAACGGCAGGAGACCCGTCGGTGTCATCGTCGGGTAGGCACTGGCGAGATCGTCAACGCCCTGCTCGATCCGGTCGAGCACGTCCGCGCTGACATCGCTGGCGGCGACTCTGGCCCTCAGCTCGCCGGCCTCGGCCGCATGGTCGGTCGGCGCATCCACCAACCGCGCGAGTGCACCTCCCGCGTCGAGAACCCGATCCAGGTGACAAGCCGTGTCGACTGTCGGAGCCTTGAGTCCCGTCTCCAACTCGTGCAGATGGCTCTTACTCCGATGAGCACGCTGCCCCAGGGAACGAAGCGACAGACCACGCTGCTCCCGAAACTCACGCAGAGCTACACCGAAGCGCGGGTCGGCAGACGAGACCATAGCGCCGCTCCAAGCTCACCGGGCCAGGCGACACCCGGTCGCCACCTCGTCGGACGGTACCCCGACCACCGGCCGGTTCGTTGTACCCGTCGTGCCCGAAGGGCGCAGCCCGCCGTACCACTGGAGGTCCGACCATGCACCGCCGCCTGGCCGCGCTACTCCCCGCGCTCGCCGCCTGCGGCACCGACTTCGGCCGGTGCGTCACGGTGGGCCTGGCCGACCCGCAGCGCGACGGCGCGAAGGTGCTCGCCCACTACCCCGAGGCGACACTGTGCGTGGAGCAGGGGTACGCCTCAGACCCGCTGACAGCGAGCTGAGCCACTGCCGTTGCACAGAAGGGCGTCACCGGCCTGCCGCCGGCACCTGCCTTCTCGCTGCCTCTCGACCGGTATTGATCGACAGAAACGACTCAAGGCCCCTCGATCGAGGGGCCTTGAGCTTTGCATATCGAGGGTGGGCGATGCTGGTATCGAACCAGCGACCTCTTCGGTGTGAACGAAGCGCTCTCCCACTGAGCTAATCGCCCTCAGCGCCGTTGACTCTACCCGATCGTGGGGCGGAGCCAAAAACCCGGGGTGCCCGTTCAGGTCGTGGCGAGGTAGCGGAGCAGTTGGGCGACCAAATCGATGCCGAGGCTGTACTTGAGCGAGAGCCAGAGCACCACGGCGACGAAGACCAGGCCGACGGAGCCGAGCAGGAACCGCACCGGCAGCGACCTGGTGGTGGCCCAGCGGGTCCAGGCGTGGACGTGGCGGCGGGTGAAGCCGAGCAGTCGGCGGGCCCAGTGGAACTCGACGGCCCAGATGGCGAGGCCGGCGATGACGATCAGCCAGCCGGGGCCGGGCAGCGGGATGAGGGCGATGCCGACGGTCACCACGAGCGCCCCGGCGACGGCGATGAATATCTTGAGGGCGACCCGGCCGGTGGGGTTGGCCCGGATCAGCTCAAGGGTGGTGCGCAGCCGCCAGCGCCAGCCGGTGGGACGGGCGGCCAGGGCGGTACGGCCCGACCGGCCCGCGCCGCCCCGGGCCCGACCGTTGGCGGCCGGTCGGGGCCGGCCTCGGGCGGCGCGGGAGGCACCGGCGGTGCGACCGGTGTCGGAGGTCGTCCGACCGTCCCGGTCCGATGGTGTGATCGGCACCCTGTCACCCCGCCTTTTGGCTGCTCGGGCCCCTACTTTCGGCGACTCGGCCGTACTCACCGCATCCACTGAGGAACGTTTCGTGGCCATTTCACCCCTCAGTGTCGTCCTGGACCGTCACTTGCGCAGACCACTGGACGTTACCGGAGTAAGTCGACGACTGAACCACCCGACTTCGGACGGGCTCCCGACTGGGCAGAACCGGAAATCCTACAAGAATTCTCACATTCTCACGGCGATTCGGACCCCCTTCCCACCACTGGGTGAAGTCAGCGTATGGCGGAGCGTAGCCAGCAGTAGCACCTGAGTATGGGAAAAGCGGGACACGCGCGTTCCGCAGCGGTGCCGGGGGGAGAACGTCCATGAGTGTCATCCGACCGACGACCGTAGAGGTCGAGACGTCGCTAAGGCTCGTCGCGCCTGACGCCACCGCATTGCCGGTGCGTGCCAGCCTGCGTTACGACCCTGCTGACCCGTATGCGGTCCATGTCCTGTTCCACGCCGAATCGGCCGGGGGCGAGGCGGTGAGCTGGTCCTTCGCCCGCGAACTGCTGGTCACCGGCCTCGACGAGCCGGCCGGCATCGGCGACGTCCGGGTCTGGCCCTGGGCCACCCCGCGCGGCGACTTCGTCGCGCTGGCCCTGTCGTCGCCCGACGGTAACGCCCTGTTCGAGGTCCCGCGCAGCGTGCTGGTGCGCTTCCTACGCCGGACCTACGTCGTCGTCCCGCGCGGCCGGGAGGCCGAGCACCTGGACGTCGACACGGCGGTGACCCGGCTGCTCGCCGGCCGCTGACCGACCCGTACCGGAGCCGCGCGGATCTGCCGAGTCCGCGCGGCTCCGGCCGTCCACTTCCAGTCCGCACCATTGCGACCCCCACCGCCGGTACGCGACCTGGCCCGCCGGTACGCGGCCCGACCGCCGGCCCCCGGGCCCGGCCGGCCACCCGTCGGGTACGCCGGTCAGCCGTGGGTGGTGATGCCGCCGTCCACCGGGATCACCGCGCCGGTCAGGTACGCCCCGGCCCGCGACGACAGGTAGATCGCCGTGCCGGCCATGTCCTCGGGGCGGCCGATCCGACCGAGCGGCACCTGCTGGGCGATTGCCGCCCGCGACGCCGGGTCGTCCAGGGCGAAGGCCATCATCTTGCTGTCGAACGGGCCCGGGGCGATCGCGTTGACCGTGATCCGCTCAGCGGCGAGCTGGTGGGCCAGGCTGCGGGTGAGCATGTGCACGGCTGCTTTCGTCGCGGAGTACGCGTACACCTCCATGGCCGGCACCCGGAGGCCGTCGATGGAGCCGATGTTGATCACGCGGGCCGGGTCGTCGTCGTCGGCTGCCGCGCGCAGCAGCGGCAGCAGTGCGGTGGTGAGCCGGAAAACCGCCTTCACGTTGACCGACCAGAGCTTGTCGAACGCGGCGTCCGGGTACGACTCCAGCGGCGCACCCCAGGTCGCGCCCGCGTTGTTGACCAGCACGTCGAGCCGGTCGTACCGTTCGCCGACGGCGGTGGCGAGGGCCTCGGCGCCCGCGTCGTCGCTGAGATCGGCGGGGATCGCCGCGCAGCGCCCCTCGGCGGACAGTTCCTTGGCCACCGCCTCGCACACGTCTGCCTTGCGGGACGAGATGACCACGGTGGCCCCGGCCCGGACGAAGCCCCGGGCGATCATCAGCCCGATCCCCCGGGAGCCGCCGGTGACCAGGACCGTCTTGCCGTCGACCGAGAACAGATCCGTCATGAGCACCCCATCGCACGTCGCGGTCCTTACCGATCGGTAACGTAGCCCGGCCCCGGCGGGCGGACAACCCCGCGACGGTCGACCGGGCCACCCGGGAGCGCGACCGGGTCCCGTCGCCGGGATGCGACCCCGGCCGTCCCCGGTTACGGTCGAAGACGATGGTCCCTTCCGGTCAGCTCCCCCCGGCAACCCGTCCCGACCTGCCCAGCCCCGAGATCGACATCTTGGAGCTGGGCGACCTCACCCCCGGCGCCGGCCAACCCCGGCCGGTCCTGCTCGACAACGATCTGCTCATCCTGGTCACCGGTGGGCACGGCATCGTCGAGCTGGACTTCCACGCGCTGCCCTGCCGGCCCGGCACCCTGCTGCGGGCCACGCCCGGCCAGGTGTTGCGCTGTCCCGCGCGGCTCGACGCGATCGTGCTGCGCTGGCACGCCGACGCCCTGCACGGGCTGGACGTCGACCCCGCCGCGGTGCCGCACCACCACCAGCTGACCGGTGAGGACGAGGACGCCGTCATCAACGAGGTCTCCCAACTCGTGGTGGACCACCGGCGGCACCGGGACGACCCGGCCGCCCGCGCCCTGCTCCGGCACCAGCTCGCCGTCCTGCTCATCCGGCTGGCCCTGCTGCCCGGTGCCCGCGACTCCGAACGGGCAACCGACGACACCGATCCGCAGCGGACCGAGGCGGCCACGTTCCGCCGGTTCTGCCGGGAGGTGGAGGCGGGTTACCCGTACACCCGCCGGGTGGAGGACTATGCGGCCCGCCTGGGCTGCTCGGTGCGTACCCTGACCAGGGCCTGTCTGGCGGTGACCGGGCGCAGCGCCAAGCAGGTGGTCGACGAGCGGGTCGCGCTCCAGGCCCGCCGGCTGCTCGCCGCCACCGACGAGCCGGTGGCCCGGATCGGTCGCCAGCTCGGCTTCCCCGAGCCGACGAACTTCGGCCGGTTCTTCACCCGGGAGGTGGGGGTGAGCCCGGGTGCGTTCCGGGCCGCCCGGGGGCGGTCACCGCAGCGGATCGTCGCGCCACGTCGACCCGGCGACCCCTGCACCCCCGCCGGACGGGCATGATGGCAGGGTGCAGATCTCCGCGCGCGGCGACTATGCGGTTCGAGCGGCCCTGAGCCTGGCCACCGCCTACCCCTCCCTGCTCTCCACCCAGGCGATCGCCAGCGAGCAGGACATGCCGCGCAAGTTTCTCGAAGCGGTCCTGGCCGACCTGCGTCGGGCCGGCGTGGTCCGCGCGCAGCGCGGCGCCGAGGGCGGTTACACCCTGGCCCGACCGCCGCGCGAGGTCACCGTCGGGGCGATCCTGCGCGCCGTCGAGGGCCCGTTGGCCGGGGTACGCGGGCTGCGCCCCGAGGAGACCCGGTACGAGGGCTCGGCGGAGAACCTTCCCCGGCTCTGGGTGGCCGTCCGCGCCGCCGTCCGACAGGTGCTCGACGAGGTGAGCCTCGCCGAGGTGGTCAGCGGCCGGCTCCCGACGCACGTGCGGCGGCTGACCACCCTGCCCGACGCGTGGGAGCCGCGCTGAGTCACCGCGTCCGTCCAGCTCGGACCGGAGCAGGTTTCGGATTTGGTGGATGCGGGCATCTACCGGGTCGAGACGGCAACGACGACAGGAAACGCGAAGGGAGCGCCACGATGGGCCTGATGTTTCGTAAGCGCAAGAAGTACGGGCCGATCATCCTGAACTTCACCGAGAACGGCTTCTCGTCGTGGAGCATCAAGATCGGCCGCTGGTCCTGGAACTCCAAGGCCAAGGCGCACCGCGTCGACCTGCCGGGGCCGCTGTCCTGGAAGCAGGACAAATCCCGGGCGTGACGTCCTTCGTCGAACGGGGCACCGGTGGTTCACCGGTGTCCCGTTCGACGTCTGTGCCCCGGTAGGGCACCGGTCGGGTTCCGGATTCGCCGGGTCGGCCCCGCCCCTACGGAGCAGAATCGCCGCATGGCACGCGACGACGGGAGCTACGCGCGGGCACGCCGGCACACCCTGGCGGCCTGCGCCCTGCTGTTGGTCAGCTACTTCCTGATCCCGTTGGAGCCTGATCCGAACGGCCTGCGGCTGACCCTGCGCGCGGTGGGCACCCTGCTGTTGATCGCCGTGGTCACCTTTCTGGTGACCCGCCAGGTGGGCCGTCAACTCGGTGCCGGTGCCCCGGTCGGCGAGGACGAGGTCCGGTCGTTGAGCCGCCTGGTGGTGGCGCTGGTCGCCGGGCTGCTCGCCTTCGCGGTGGCCGACTACGTGGTGGCGGGCAGCGGGCCGGACCAGTTCTCCGGGCTGCACACCCGGCTGGACGCGCTCTACTTCGCCCTGACCACCCTCACCACCGTCGGCTACGGCGACGTACACGCCCAGGGGCAGCTCGCCAAGGCGATCGTCTGCGTGCAGATGGTGTTCAGCATCGGGGTGATCGCCACCGGGGCGTCCATCGTGGTCAGGCAGTTGACCGGGCGGCCGGGGCGGGGACCGCGCTGATCAGCACGTCCCCGCCGAGCCGCCCGTGCTCCGGGTCCCGGCTGACCGCACCGGTGTCGAGCAGCTCGGTGAGCGCGCGCCCGGCGTCCACCGCCCGGTACGCCGTCGCGGTCAGCGCGTGCCGCCGCAGCTCGGTCACCGTACGCGGGCCGTGCCGGGTCAACTCGGCGAGCAGTTCGCCGCACAACGGACCGGCCGCCGGTGGCCCGGCGACGTCGAGCAGCCCGCCGGCCGGGTCGCGGTAGCGGATCGCAGCGCCCCCGCCGGTCACCATGGACCCGTCGGCGGCCCCGGACCCGTCGGTGACCCTGGACTCGTCGCCCGCCCCGGGCCCGTGGGTGACCCTGGACCTGTCGGCGGCGCCGGACCCGGCGGCGGCCCAGAGGGCGTCCTTGAACGCCTCCAGGCTCCTGTCCAGCCCGGTGCCGAAGGCCACCCTGCTGGCCGGTGACCCGTCGACGGGCACCAGCTCGACCTCGGCGACCAGCGGAAACCCGGCGGCGGTCAGGGCCGGCCGCAGGGCGGTGGTCGTGGCGGCGGTGAGCAGCACCTCGGCCGGTCGGCCGGTGGTCGTGGCGGCCAGCAGCGCCCGGTCCGGCGGCACACCGTCGACCAGGGTGAGCAGCGGTGCGCCCGCCGCGCCGGCCGCCTTGAGTGCCACCGGCAGCCGGGCCGGGTCGCCGGGCACCACGTGTACGGCCACGTCACCGGGCAGGCCGGCCCCGACGACGCCGAGCCGGGCGGGCAGTTCGGGGCCGCCGTCGGCGAGCACCAGCACGGTGAGCCGCCGGCCCCGGAGCCGGTCGGCGTGGCCGGCCACCACCCGCAGGGCCGCCTCGGCGCTGCCCGGATCACCGGCGTACGCCAGCGCGAGGGTGGCCCGCCGGGAGCGGTGCAGCGCCCCCGGCAGCCAGTGGTCGAGCTGGCGGACGAGCAGCTCCGGCAGGACGGCGTCGATCGACATGCTGTCGTTCTACCCTACGGCCGTTCAGACCGGGACGGAGATCCCCACCCCGCCCCGGGTCTGGCCGCCGTAGCGGGCCCGTTCGCGGTCGAGGTCGAGCCGGCCGATCCGCTTGCGGGCGGCGAGGGTGTCCTCGTCGAGCTGGTCGGCCGGGACGATCCAGACGATCTCGAACTCCAACCCGTCGGGGTCGCGGCCGTAGAGGCTCTTGGTGGTGCCGTGGTCGGAGGTGCCGACCAGGGCGTCGGCGGCGGCCAGCCGCTGCGCGGTCGCGGCCAGCTCGTCGAGGGTGTCCAGCTCCCAGGCCAGGTGGTAGAGGCCGACGGTGGCCCGGCCGGCCTGCGAGCGGCCGGCGTTCGCGCCGATCTCGAACAGGCCGAGGTCGTGGTCGTTGGTCGAGTCGGGGGCCTGGAGGAAGGCCGCGCCCCGGAACCCGTCCGGGGTCATCGGCACCGGGCGGAAGCCCAGCACGTCGCGGTAGAAGTCGATGCTGCGACGCAGGTCGGAGACGTAGAGCACGGCGTGGTTGAGGCGGTGGATTCCCATGCCGCCCACGGTAGCGCGTTTTGGTTGAGCGTTCAACTATTGCGGCTATGATGACGGTCATGACCCGCTGGCTGGACCACGACGAGCAGCAGACCTGGCGTGCCTTCCTGACCGCCTCCCGGGCGCTGAGCGACACCCTCGACCGCGAGCTGCAACGCGACGCCGGGATGCCGCACGCCTACTACGAGATCCTGGTCCGGCTCTCCGAGGTGCCCGACCGACGGCTGCGGATGAGCGAGCTGGCCGACCTCACCGGCTCGTCACGCAGCCGACTCTCGCACGCCGTCGCCCGGTTGGAGACCGCCGGCTGGGTCCGCCGCGACGAGTGCCCCACCGACCGGCGCGGCCAGATCGCCGTCCTCACCGACGACGGTTTCGCGGCCCTCGCCGCCGCCGCGCCCGGCCACGTCGAGGGGGTACGCCGGCACCTGTTCGACGCGCTCAGCCCCGCCCAGGTGGACCAGCTGCGCCGGATCAGCGAGACGTTGGTCGCCCACCTGACCGGTTCTTGACCAAGTTGCCGACCGGCAAGGGTTGTACTAACGGTTGCCGGCCAAGCACGATGGGGCGTGTCTTCCGGCTTCGGTGAACTGACCCTCCAGGCGCAGCACCTGGTGTCCGCCGGCGACCTGGCCGGCGCCCAGCGTCTGCTGGCCGACGCGCTGACCGACGCGGACCCCCGTCCCGACCACGCCTCCCCCGAGCTGGCCGAGGCCGCCGGCCTCCAGGCCCGACTGCTGGTCACCCTCGGCGAACCACACTCGGCACGCGGCTGGGCCGCCTTCGCGTACGCGGCGTCGAGCCGGTTGTACGGCATCTCCGACCAGCGGACCATCTCCACGGCGGCCACCCTGGCGGCGGTGCTGCACCGGGTCGGCAGCGACGCCCGCGCCGCCCGGCTCTATTCCGAGGTGATCCTGGAGCTGACCGCCTGGGACGGCCCCGAGTCGCTGCGGGTGCTCGCCGCGCACGCCGACCTGGCCACCGTGGAGTACGCCCGGGGCCAGTGCGCCCAGGCCCGCGAACGCCTCCAGGACGCGTGGGAGCTGCACCGCGAGGTCTACGGCGACGGGCACGCCAGCGGGATCAAGATGCTCGCCCGGCTCGGTGCGATGCAACGCGACTGCGGCCGTTTCGACGAGGCGCACGACAACCTCGCTCTCGCCCGCGAGCTGGCCCGCCAGCACCTGGCCGCCGACGACCCGCTGGCCCGGCAGGTCGCCGCGCTGGCCCGGGCGGCTGCCGACCCGGATCACGTCTGCGACGACGAGCCCACCCCGGAACGCGACGCGCCGGTGGTGCCGGCCGCCCGTACCCCACCACCCGCCGAAGGGCCCCCCGACCTGTCGGCCTGGTCGGCCGGGGTGGTGCCCGCCGACGAGGCGTACCCGCCGACGGTGCCCGGCCAGCGGCTACCCCCCGACGACACCGGCTACCCGCAGGGCACCGGGCGGCCCACCGCTTTCGGTCACCCGGCGGGCTTCGGCCCCCCCGACCAGCCGACCGGCGCCGGCTACCCCACCCGTGACGGCACCGGACACCCCGGCGGCACCGGCTATCCGGCCACGTCGGACCATCGGGCGGCATCGGGTTATCCGACGACGCCTGGCTATCCGGCGGCATCCGGCCATCCCTCGACGTCCGACCATCCGGCGGCGTCGGGCTATCCGACGACGTCCGACCATCAGGCGGCATCCGGCCATCCCTCGACGTCCGACTATCCGGCGGCGTCGGGCTATCCGACGACGTCCGACCATCAGGCGGCATCCGGCCATCCCTCGACGTCCGACTATCCGGCGACATCGGAAACCTCGGCCGGGTCGGGCTATTCGGCCACGTCGGACCATTCGGCTGGCTCTGGCTATTCGGCCAGGTCAGGCTGGGGCGGGGACGACGGTCACTGGCCGCCCGAGTCGGCCACCACGACGGCCGGGTCCGGGGTGACCGGCGACCGGCGGGAATTCCCCTACGCCCCGCCGCCGGGCCACCCCGGGCAGGAGGCCGCCGGGGTACGCCGGGTGGTGCCGGCGGAGCCGCCGGTGGACCCGTCCCGGCTGCTGCCCGTGCTGGTGCCGCGCCGGCACGCCCCGCCCCCACGCCGCCCGGGTGCCGTACCGCTGGTGGCGGTCGGGGTCGCGGTGGTGCTGCTGGGCGCGGTCGCGGTGATCGCCGGGGTGTCCCAGGTGGGCAGTTCCGACGACCCGCCGCCCGTCGCACCGAGCGGGGCAACGCCGACCGCCGCGACGCCGAACGCCGTCCCACCCGCCTCACCGGGGACCCCACCAGGCAAGGTGACGCTGCGCGACCGACCCGACGGCATCACCCTGACCTGGACGTACCCGGCCGGGAGCGAGGGGCCGGTGATCCTCTCCGCCGCCAAGGCCGGGCAGGATCCCCGCCCGTTCCAGACCCTGCCGCCCGGCACCGACAACTTCGTCGTACACGGCCTGGACCGCACCACCAACTACTGCTTCACCGTCGCCGTGGTCTGGTCCACCGACGTCGTGGCCCGAGCCAAACGCATCTGCACCACCCGCCGCTAACCCCCTCCCCCCTCCCGCCTCCCCCTCCCCGCCCCCGCCCCCGCCCCCGCCCCCGCCGGAGTTGATCAAGAGCTTTACGTCACCCCACCCTCGATCTTTGACGCAAACCTCTTGATCACCCAGGCAATCGGTTGGACGCGGCGGTGATCAAGAGGTTTGCGTCACCCACAACGAAAATCCTGACGCAAACCTCTTGATCAACTCGGGTGGGGGTGGGGGTGGGGGTGGGGGTGGGTGGGGGTGGTTAGTCGGGGTCTGGGAGGGTCGGGAGGTGGAGCCGGACTGTCAGGCCGGGTTTCGCGTCGGTGAGGTCGACCGTGCCGCCACCCCGGCGGACCAGTTCCCGGACGATGGCCAGGCCGAGCCCGGCGCCGCCCGCGTCCCGGGCCCGGCCCTCGTCCAGCCGGGTGAACCGGCGGAACACCCGGTCCCGGTCCGCCACCGGGATGCCCGGCCCGTCGTCGGTCACCGTCACCAGGTGGTACGCCCCGTCCGTCGTCGACTCGACGGCCAGCACGACCCGGGTACGCGCGTGCCGGACGGCGTTGTCGACCAGGTTGCCCAGCACCCGGCGCAGTTCGTCGGGGACGCCAACCGTCCATACCGGCCCCGACGCCGCAGCGACGAGCACGACCGGCGGCCCGGACGGATCCCCGACACCCGGCGGGACGGTCGCGCTGCCCCCACCCGACAGCACCGATGAGCTGCCCCCACCCGACGGAACAGGCGGAACGCCGACACCAGCCGGGACGCACCGGCTGACCACATCCGACGGGACAGACGAAGGGCCGGCCCCGGGTGGGGTGGACGGGTCGTCCCCGTCCGGTGGCTCCGTCGCGGGGGAGGGCGGTGGGCCCGGCCAGCGGGCGGCGACCTCGGCGAGCAACCCGCCCAGCTCCACCGGCCCCGCCTCGCGGGCGTGACCGGCCCCCGGTGTCGGCTGCTCGTCGAGTCGGGCCAGCAGCAGCAGGTCGTCGACGAGCCGACCCAGCCGTTCGGTGTCGGCGAGCAGGTCGGTGGCGACGACCGGCCAGTCGGTGCGGTCGCCGAGGCGCTGGGCCACCTCCAGCTCGGTACGCATGTTCGTCAGCGGGCTGCGCAGCTCGTGTGCCGCGTCGGCGAGGAACGACCGTTGCCGGGCACGGGCCGCCTCCAGCCGGTCCAGCATGTCGTTGAGGGTGACCGCCAGCCGGTGGATCTCGTCCTGGGAGGCGGGCACCGGCAGCCGGTCGGCCGCGTCCCGGCCGGTGATCTCGGCTGCCCCGCTGCGCAGCGCCTCGACCGGCCGCAGGGTCGCCCCGACCACCCGCCAGGCGACCACCGCGAGCAGCCCCACCAGCAGCGGGAAGGCGACCAGCAGCACGGTCCGGGCGGCCTGGGTGGCGTGTCGGATGTCGACGGTGGAGCGGCCCACCAGGACGGTCAACGGTTCCCCCGCGGACTGGGCGGGCACCGCCACCACCCGCACCGGCCCCTCCCAGCCGAGGCGTTGGCCGGGCACCACGGTGCGTTGCCGGCCGGTGCCGGTGAGCTGGTCGGGACGGACCATCGGCACCAGCCGGTCGGCGTCGATGGAGGCGGCCCGGATCCGCCCGGCGGAGTCGACCACCTGTACCCGGAGCTGCCCGCCGGCCACCGGCAGCGGGTCGGGCAGGGCGTTCTCGCCGGCCAGCCGGGCGACCGCGTCGGCGGTGCGGAACGCCTCCTCGTCGACGGTGCGTTGCAGCGTCCAGCCGAGCGCGACCAGCAGCACCACCCCGCCGAGGGCCAGCCCCACGGAGAGGCCGGCCACGCCGAGCACCATCAGTCGGGCGCGCAGGCCGAGCACCGGCCAGCGGGGGCGTCTCACGAGGTCAACCGGTAGCCGGCACCCCGGACGGTCTCCAACCGGTCCCGGCCGATCTTGCGGCGGAGGTAGCCGACGTACACCTCGACCGCGTTGGGTGCGGTACGCAGACTGGCGTCCCAGACGTGGTCGAGCAGTTCGGTCTTGGAGATCACCTCGCCGGGGCGGCGGATCAGGTACTCCAGCAGTGCGAACTCCCGGGCGGTGAGCACCACCTCGGTGTCGGCGCGGGTGACCCGGCGGCGGGCCGGGTCCAGTCTCAGGTCCCCGATGGCGAGGACGGTCGGCCGTTCCGGGGCGCCCCGGCGCAGTAACGCCCGCAGCCGGGCCACCAGCACCACGTACGAGAAGGGTTTGGTCAGGTAGTCGTCGGCCCCGCAGTCCAACCCGTCGGCCTGGTCGTACTCGCCGTCCTTGGCGGAGAGCATCAGCACCGGCAGCCAACACTCGTCGGCGCGCAACCGGCGGACCACCTCGTAGCCGGACAGGCCGGGGAGCATCACGTCGAGGATCATGGCGTCGTATCCGCCGTGCCGGGCGGCGTCCAGCCCGGCCGGCCCGGTGCCCGCCGTGTCCACCACGAACCCCTCGGCGGTCAGGCCGCGCTGCAACGCCGCCGCCAGCCGCGTCTCGTCCTCCACCACCAGCACCCGCATCATCCCAGCGTGCCACCCCGACGCGACCGACCGGGACGCCGTCCTCAGCCGGCTCACAGCACCCGACGGGCAGGATGGTCCCAGGAGGTGCCCCATGTCCGTACTGAAGAACCGTTCCACCCTGCGGTGGCTGGTGCCACTGGCCGCCGCGGTCACCGTCGTGGGCGGAGGTGCCGCGATCGGCACGTTCGCCGCGAACGCCGAACCCGCGCTGCCGCCGCGCAGCGCCGCCCAGTTGCTCGTCGACCTGCAGACCGCCCGGTTGGACGGGCTCTCCGGCACGGTGGTGCAGCGCGCCGATCTCGGGCTGCCGAAACTGGTCGGCCTGGCCGGTGGGGATGCCGCGCTGCTCAGCGGCACGCACACCCTGCGGGTCTGGTATTCGGGTCCGGACCGGCAGCGGGTCGCGTTGCTCGACACCCTCGGTGAGCGGGACGTCATCCGTTCCGGCCGGGACGTGTGGACCTGGGACAGCAAGGCCAACACCGCGACCCACCGGACCCTGCCGGAGTCGACCGGGCGGGCGGCGGAGGGCGCGTTGCCGGTCACCCCGAAGGAGGCCGCCGAGCGGGCGCTGGCCGCCGTCGACCCGAGCACGCTGGTCACCACCGGCCGGTCGGCCACCGTCGCCGGTCGGGACGCGTACGAGCTGGTGCTGACCCCGCGTGACCAGGCGTCCCTGGTGCACCAGGTGCGGATCGCCATCGACGCGACCGAGCACGTGCCGCTGCGGTTCGAGGTGCTCGCCAACGGTGCCGACCAGCCGGCCTTCGAGATGGCCTTCACCCAGGTCGACTACCGCCGGCCGGACGCCGACCAGTTCACCTTCAACCCGCCGCCCGGGGTGAAGGTGACCGAGGCGACCGGCGACCTCCCAGGTGCGGAGGCCGGGTCGAAGGACGGGGCCAGGTCGAAGGACAGGGCCGGGTCGAAGGCCGACGCGCACCGGAAGGCCGGGGCCGCGGCGAAGCCCGGGGCGGGCGACGACGCCGGTCTGCGTACGGTCGGGACCGGCTGGACCACCGTGCTGGTGGCGCGGACGGACGCGGCGGACGCGGCGCGCACCCCGGTCGGTGACGCGGCGAAGCCGGGACCGGCCGACGGACCCGGCGCGGCGCAGGCCCTCGACATGCTCAACGGGTTGCCGAAGGTCAGCGGGGACTGGGGCAGCGGCCGGCTGTTCGCCGGGAAGCTGTTCAGCGTGCTACTCACCGACGACGGGCGGGTGCTCGCCGGGGCGGTGACCCCGGAGCGGCTGTACCAGGCCGCGCGGGGCTGAATCCTGCACGCTACGACCCTCGGGGTCCGGGCCGGCGCGAGCCGGTACGGGCCCCCGTCGGCGTGTCCGACCCCGGCAGCGCCGACCTCGCCTGCCGGGAGGGTGGCAACACACCGGGTGGGACGCCCTGCGGTGTGCCACGGGAAGGTGGCGTCGGCCGGGGCCGGGTGAAGGCTTGGTGGAGTGCCGACGCAGGCGGTATCTTGAACAGTTCCCGAAATACAAAAAGGAATGGCACAAAGCCATTCCAGAAGCGATTTTAATCGACGAGGAGACGGCTTGTCAACGCACCCGGACGAGCTGCGGCAACCCGACGACGAGATCGGCCGCGAGCAGGAGTACGTCTCGATGCTCTACGGCCGGCTGGACGACCTGCGTGAGCAGGCCACCCGACGGCTCACCGACGAGCTGCGCACCGGCGGCGGCACCCTGCAGGACCGCTCGCAACGTGACAGCGCCGTGCGGATGTACGCCGACCAGGTAGAGCAGTTCTCGGCGGTCGAACAGGGGCTGGCCTTCGGTCGGCTCGACGGGGCCGACGGCAGCCGGCACTACGTCGGCCGGATCGGCATCTTCGACACCGACGGCGACTACGAACCGCTGCTGATGGACTGGCGCGCTCCCGCCGCCCGGCCGTTCTATCTCGCCACCGCCGCCAACCCGCAGGGTGTCCGGTTGCGGCGGCACCTGCGTACCCGGGAACGGAAGGTCACCGGCCTCAACGACGAGGTGCTCGACATCGAGACCGCCTCCCCCACCGGGCACGAGGAGCTGACCGGTGAGGCGTCCCTGCTCGCCGCGCTCAACGCCGGCCGGACCGGCCGGATGCGGGACATCGTCGAGACCATCCAGGTCGAGCAGGACCGCATCATCCGGGCCGACCTGCCCGGGGTGCTGGTCGTGCAGGGCGGCCCCGGCACCGGCAAGACGGCCGTCGCGCTGCACCGCGCCGCGTACCTGCTCTATACCCACCGCCAGCAGCTCTCCACCCGGGGCGTGCTGCTGGTCGGGCCGAACGCCACCTTCCTGCGCTACATCTCCCAGGTGCTGCCGGCCCTGGCCGAGACGGGGGTGCTGCTCAGCACCCCCGGCGACCTCTTCCCCGGGGTCAGCGCCCGCCGCGCCGAACCGGCCCGCACCGCCGCACTCAAGGGTCGGTCGGTGCTGGCCGAGGTGCTCGCCGCCGCCGTCCGGGACAGGCAGTGGGTGCCCGACGCGCCGCTGGAGATCGAGTTGCCCCAGCGGGAGGTGCTGCGGCTGGACCCGGAGACGGTACGCCTGGCCCGGGACCGGGTCCGGCGCACCGACCGCCCGCACAACCTGGCCCGTGCCCTGTTCGACATCGAGGTCGTACACGCCCTCGCCGAGCAGGTCGCCGAGCGGATCGGGGCCGATCCGCTCGGCGGGGACAACCTGCTGGAGGAGGCGGACCGCGCCGAGATCCGCCGGGAACTGCGCGAGGAACCGGAGGTCACCGCCGCGCTGGACCAGCTCTGGCCGGTGCTCACCCCGCAGCGGCTACTCGCCGACCTGTACGCCTCGCCGGAGCGGATCGCCGCCGCCGCGCCGATGCTCACCGACGACGAACGTGCCCTGCTGCACCGGCCGCCGGGCGACGGCTGGACGCCGGCCGACGTGCCGCTGCTGGACGAGGCCGCCGAACTGCTCGGCGAGGACGAGCGGGCCGCAGCCGCCCGCCGGGAACGCATCCGCTCCTTCCAACGCGAGTACGCCGAGGGTGTGCTGGAGATCGCCCGGGGCTCCCGCTCGATCGACGTGGAGGACGAGGCCGAAGGCGGTGAGATCCTCGGTGTCACCGACCTGATCGACGCCGACCGGCTGCTGGAACGGCAGGAGGAGACCGACCGGCTGACCACCGCGCAGCGGGCCGCCGCCGACCGGAGCTGGGCGTTCGGGCACATCATCGTGGACGAGGCGCAGGAGTTGACCCCGATGGCCTGGCGGCTGCTGATGCGCCGCTGTCCGAGCCGGTCGATGACGATCGTGGGGGACGTGGCGCAGACCGGTGCGCTGGCCGGCACCCCGTCCTGGGCCGAGGCGTTGGAACCGTACGTGGCGCGGCGCTGGCGGCTGGAGGAGCTGACCGTCAGCTACCGCACCCCGGCGGAGGTCATGGCGGTCGCCGCCGAGGTGCTCGCCGGGATCGACCCGCAGCTGCGCCCACCCCGCTCGGTACGCCACAGCGGGGTGCCGCCGTGGGACCGGACCGTCGAGCCGGGCCGGCTCGGCGTGGAACTGGTCGAGGCGGCCCGTCGGGAGGCCGCCGGGCTGGACGGTGGCGGTGCGGATGCCCGCCCGGGTGACCGGGAGGGGCGACTCGGGGTGATCGTGCCGGTCGGGCGGGCCGACGAGCTGGCGGGTGTACTGCTGGCCGCGCTGCCCGAGGCGGCGGTCGGCGAGCAGCCCGAGCTGGAGAGCCGGGTGGTGCTGCTCACCGTCGGCCAGGCCAAGGGGTTGGAGTTCGACTCGGTGCTGGTGGTCGACCCGGACGGGATCGTCGCCGAGTCCCCCGGGGTCGCAACGACCTCTATGTCGCGCTGACCCGCGCCACCCAACGCCTGGGGGTGCTCCGCCCGACCCCTTGACCCCCACCTCTCGAAGAGGGCCACCGCGTTCACCGGGCGACCGCCGTGGGGTCCGCCCGATCCCTCGACGCCCGACCCCTTCGACGCCCGACCCCGGCCCCGACGCACCGGGCCCGTGATCGGCAAGATCGTGCTGCAACATGGATGTAGTGGCCTCCCGGCGAGAGGAGGCCACTACATCCATGTTCGAGCGTGATCATGGGGCGGGTGCCCCTCCAGCAGCGCGGTCAGTCGTCGGAGAAGTCGCCGATCTCGACGGCGCTGGCCGACTGGTCACTGACGGGGCCGCCGGTCGGAGTGCTCAGCCCGCCGGTGGTGGCGTCGCCGGTGGTCGTCGGTGCGACCGTGCCCGGGTGTCGTCCGGGCTGCCGGGCCACCCGCCGAACACTGGCCGGGCCGGCGGTGCCGCCGGTGGTGGTCACCGCCCCCTGGCCCCGGGTCGGGCCACCGTCGCGCAATACCTCCGGGTCGATCGGCACGTCGGCCACGTCGTCCGGGTCGTCCTCCTGGAGGGCTCTGGTCACGTCGACCCGGGGCACGGTCACCTCGTCGAGCGCCCCGGGGCCGTACACCCCGGCGGTGAGCCGCTCCTCGGCCTTACGGGTGGAGTTCCGCATCATGTCGTCGTCGCGCACGTCCATCACCTCGCAGA
This sequence comes from Micromonospora sp. RL09-050-HVF-A, assembly GCF_019374995.1. Taxonomy (NCBI): domain Bacteria; kingdom Bacillati; phylum Actinomycetota; class Actinomycetes; order Micromonosporales; family Micromonosporaceae; genus Micromonospora; species Micromonospora sp. RL09-050-HVF-A. The sequence continues at coordinate 6,544,191 of NZ_JAGKQP010000002.1, read as the reverse complement.
GTCTCAGCGGAACCCGCTGCGTGCCCGTGGCCCGCACGACCAAACACCGCATCCAGCCCCGGGGACCAGGTCAGCAGCAGGCGGTCGAGACAGCGACCGCACCCCGCCCCGCCCTCGGGCGGACCGCACCCGCCCCGACCACGCAAAGGCCGCACCCCAGGCCCGACCCCGGGCAGACCGCACCTCGGCCCGACCACGCGTGGGCCGCACCCCGCTTCGGCCCGGGCGGACCGGAGCTGGGTCGGCGCAGCGTCGCCGCGTACCACGGTCGGGGCACCGGAGGGCTGGCCCGGCGGCGGCGGAATTTCGGCCGGAGCCGGTGTTACCTGCTCGCCGTCGGGGGGTAGACCCAGGGTGCCCCCGCCACAGCAGGCGAACCGTGCCGTGGCCGACCGCGGTAGCGGGGTGAGGGAGCGCAGGTACTCATCAAATCCTGAGGAGGACCAGATGAGCACGCAGGCTGCATCCACCAGGCCCATGAACCGGCCGATGGACACCGCCCAGCGCAACGCCATGATGAACGAGCAGACCCGGCAGATGCCGATGATGCACGACGGGCAGCGGGAAGCGATGCCGTCTCCGGGTACGGAGACCAAGCAGTCGTTCCTGACGACCGAGTTCTGGGTGTACGCCGCCGCAGTCGCGGTCGTGGTGATCTCCGCCTTCTGGCGTGGTACCGCCACGAACGGCCTGAACATCAACAACCCGACGCAGGCGTGGTGGTTCCTGACCGCCCTGACCGGCGCCTACCTGGTGAGCCGGGGCCTGGCGAAGGCGGGTTCGGCACGGCGTTCCGGCGCGGAGCGCAAGGGTCGTCGCTGACCGTAGCTGACCCGAGCAGCGCGAGCTGCGCGGGACGATGGCCCCCGGGATTGCTCCCGGGGGCCATCGCTGCTCTGGGGGACCGCCGAGCAGGGTCCGGCCGTCCCGTTGTGTCCACACCGGACCAGGGGCCCGCCCGGCGACGGCCCGTCCGCCGGACGTGACCTCAGTTCACTCGTCGCCGCCGAAGTCACCGCCGTCGTCGTCGCCCTCGAAGGCGTCCTCGATCAGTTCACCGGCGACCAGGCCACCGGCGACACCGAGCGCCGCACCGGCCACCACGCCGCCCATCCCCGGGCCCCGGCCGTGGTGGCCGTGGCCGTGCATCGGGTAGCCGTGGGTGGGGGCACCGTATCCGGAGGAGGCGCGCAGGTTGCCGTACGTGGAGGTGGTCTCGCGCAGCCAGCCGTCGACGACCTGGACCCAGTCGACCCGGTCGACGTCGGTGTGGGAGACGGTGTAGCGGCCGAAGACGTCGTGCCCGGAGCTGAGGAAACCACCCCGCTTGTCGCACTCCAGCACCACCTCGACCCCGTGCTGGCCGGTCACGAAGGTCAGCTCCAGCTCGGTGATGGCCTGCGCGTACTGGGGTGCGGCGAAGAACTCGATCTCCTGGTAGAACGGCAACGTCTGCTGGGAGCCCCGGATGTGACCCCGCTCCAGGTCGGCGTGCTTGAACCGGAAACCGAGCTGCTGGAACGCGCCGAGGATGTGCTCGTGCACCGGCAGCGGGTGGACGTTGACCTGGTCGAGGTCGCTCTTGTCGACCGCGCGGGCGATCGCCAGCTCGGTACGCAGCCCCATGGTCATGCCGTGCAGGCGCTGACCGTAGACGTCGGTGATCGGGGTCTCCCACGGCACCGGCAGCTGGAACGGGATGGCGAGCTGCTGCTTCGGCGCGAGCTGGAGCGGGCCGCTGACCACCATCCGGTGGAACTCCATGACGCCGGCGTACTCGCTGTCGCCGCCCTCGATCTCGACCCGGGTGACCAGGCCGATGACGACCTGCTCGATGTTGGCGGCGGCGTCCCCGCCGACCAGGTCCACGTTGCCGTCGAGGGTCAGGCCGGGCCGGGTGTTCGGGTTGGCCAGGACGGTGTCGACGCTGGGCCCACCGACCCCGAACGCGCTCAGCATCTTTTTGAAGACCATCGGAACTCCCGCTTCACGGTCGGCGCGTACTCCACCGTGGAGCACGCACGGTTACCCGCCGCACCCTAATTGCCAGGACTGTGAAGTGCCTGAAAGGACGCACCGGGGCGGGCCAGCAGCACCAGCATCACGCAGGCCGCCACGAAGAAGACCGCCATGGCCGCCGCCATCGGCAGCAGGCTCGCGTACCCGAGGAGGCCGGTGAGGGGTGTGACCAGCGCGCCCGCGAGGAAACCCAGACCACCCTGGAGCGCGGCGGTGGTGCCGGCGGAACGCCGGCCGGCCTCCTGCGTCAGGGCGGTGCTGGCCGGCAGGGTCAGACCCATGCCGGCGACCACCACGGCGAGCAGCGTCCACGGCACGGCCAGCGGCCACCCGGCCTCCCGGTCGGCCAGGGCGACGACGAGCAGCACGAGGGTGGCCACGGTGGACGCGGCGAGCCCGGCGGCCCGCAACCGGCCGGCTCCGACCCGCCTGACCAGCACCCGGAACAGCAGCCCGGCGGCGGCCATGCCGGCGGCGTTGGTGGCGAAGATGAGGGTGTATCGGGACTCGTCCACCCGGTAGGCGGTCTGGAAGACGAACGCCGAGCCGCCGATGTAGGTGAAGAACCCGGCGATGGCCAGGCAGAGCACGATCAGGTTGGTGAGCACCGTCCGGTCGCGCAGCAGGCCGGCCATCCGCGCCAGCGCCGGGCGTGGGCCGCCGTCGTGCCGGCGGTGCGCGGGCAGCGTCTCCGGCAGGCCGACCAGCGCGGCCACCGCCATCGCCGCCCCCAGCCCGGTGAGGGCGACGAAGACGGTACGCCAGGTGCCGTGGTCGAGGATCACCCCGCCGACGGCCGGTGCCAGCACGGGGCCGAGGAACGTCACCGAGGCGATGCTGCCGAACCGGGCGGCGGCCTGGTCGCCCTGCCACGCGTCGGTCACCATCGCCCGGCCGAGCGCCACCCCGGTGCCGGCCGCGATCCCCTGCCCGAGCCGGGCGAGCACCAGCACCCCGGCGGTCGGGGCGGCGGCGCAGAGCAGCGACAGCAGCACGAAACTCACGGTGCTCACCAGGACGATGCCGCGCCGGCCCCGTACGTCGCTGACCGGGCCGAGCAGGAGCTGACCGGCGGCCACGCCGATGATGAACGCGGTCAGGGTCAGCTGCGCCATGGTGGCGCTGGTGTCCAGGGAGCGCCGCAGTTCGGGTAGGGCGGCGATGTACGCGTCGGTGGCGAACGGTCCCACCCCGGTCAGCAGCACCAGCGCGATCATGGAGGGCTTGCCCGCCGCCCGGTCGGGCCGGTACGACGTGGACGGCGTCTCGACCGGCGGAGGTGTCACCCATGGACCGTAGACGAGCCACGGGTGGAGTGCCGGTGACCGTGCGGGTCGGGCTTCGCGACCAGGAGCCTGTCGAGTGTCAATTGCCTTGACGACCATCTTCGCCGGGGTGGCGTGGCTGTCGGCGTCCTGGGGCGAGGGTCCTCCCGCCGACTCAGTCGGCGTCGTCGACGAGCAGGCCGCGCAGGACGCTGCGTACCGTCGTCGCGAAGAGGTCGCGGGGCGCGGACGGTGACGGGTCGGTGACGGCGGCGACCAGGTTCGGGTAGGCCGCCAGGTCGGTGCCGGCGAAGCCGACCGGCGGGGCGGCGGACTCCTGCCGGGCGAACAGCGACGTCACCCCGGTCATCATGGCGATCGCCTCGAACTTGGTGGTGGTCGCGGCCGGCACCGGCCGCAGGACGGCCAGGCAGTGGTCGAACCAGGCCAGGCTCTGCGGGCCGGGGGCGGTCGGCCGGGGCAGAACCTCCACCAGCCAGGGGTGCCGGCGGTAGAGGTCGAGTTGCCGCCGGGCGAGGCGCAGCATGGTGTCGAGCCAGTCGTCGCCGGCCTCCGGGTAGGGGCGCAACTCCCCCGCCGCCCGGTCGACCATCAGGTCGAGCAGGTCGTCGCGGGAGGACAGGTAGCGGTAGAGCGAGCCGGCGCCGGTGTGCAGCGCGGCGGCGACCGCCCGCATGGAGACCGCGCCGATGCCGTCGGCGTCGGCGGTCGCGATCGCGGCGGCGACGATCTCGTCCCGGGTGTGTGTCGGCGCGGGCCCGCGCTGCCCACGGGCCGGCCGGGACCAGATCGGGGTACGCGCTGGCTCGTCGGGTGAGGTCACCGCTACACTCTAAAACTGCAAACGGTGTTCGCAGTTTTGTTGGGGAGGACGACATGCAACAGCACTGGACCGAGCAACGGGTACCGGCGGCCGACGACGCCGAGATCGTGCTCCACTCCACCGGCAGCGGGCCGGGCATCATCGTGGTGCACGGCGGTGGCGTCACCATCGAGGTCTACCGCCGACTGGCGGTGCGGCTGGCCGACCGGTTCACCGTGCACCTCTACAACCGTCGCGGCCGGGCCGACGCGGCGGCCCGCGCCGAGCCCTACGACGGCGAGCAGGACGTCGACGACCTCGCCGCACTGCTGACCGCCACCGGAGTCGGCAACGTGCTCGGCCACAGCGGCGGCGGCTTCGTGGCCCTGCGCGCCGCCGCCCGTGGACTGCCGATCGACCGCCTCGCCCTCTACGACCCGGCGGTCCAGGTCAACAGCCTGTTCCCCCTCGACTGGGTGCCCGCCGCCCGCGCGGCGGCACACGCGGGCGACATCGCCCGCGCCCTGGCGCTCACCGGGGCCGGCCTCAACACCCAGTCGGCCACGTCGCGCCTGCCACTGGCCGTCCAGGTGGCCATCTGCCGGCTGTTCCTGCATACGACGATCGGGCGCGGCATGGGCGAGCTGTTGCCGACCACCCTGGACGAGAGCGCGCTGATCCAGCAGCACGACAGCTCGCCGCAGCGGTGGGCCGGCATCACCGCCGAGGTGCTGCTGGCCTACGGCGGCAGCGGGCCGCCGTACTACCGGCCGATCAACGAGGCACTGGCCCGGGTCATGCCGCACGCCCGCACGCTGGCGGTGCCCCGCGCCGGCCACGACGCGCTCAACCGCGCCCCGCGACACCTGGTCGACGCGCTCGCCGACTTCTTCACCACCCCGGTCACCTCGGAGCGGGCCCACTCGTGACCCGGCGGCGGGCCGGCCTCAACCCTGCGACGCGGCCGACGCCGACCCGCCGCCGAGGAAGCCCTCCAGGGCTTCGGTGAACCGCGCCGGCTGCTCCTCGGCGGCGTAGTGGCCACAGTCGTCGATGATCGCCTCGGTGACGTCGTCGGCGGCCAGTCGCATCGTCCCGGCGACCAGTGCGCCACTGTAGAGCGCACCGCCGATGGCGAGCACCGGCAGCGTCAGCCGGGTCTTCGCCCGCCGTTCGTTCTGCGCGATCGTCTCGTCCAGCGCCCGGTAGTAGCCGAAGCTGGCCCGCAGCCCGCGCGGGTCAGCGACGATCGCCTCGACGTAGACGTCGACGGCGTACGCGGGGATGGTGGTCGGGGTGGCGGCCTTCGTGGCGAACTGGTAGCCGAAGAACAGTCGTGAGCCGCGCCGGCTTCTCCGGCGAAGAGCTGGCCACCGTCGCCGCAGCCGCCGCCCACCCCCGGGACTGACGGTGCCGGTGACACCCGCCCCCGAAGCGGTCAATGCGTCCAGAAGGTCGCCGGGAGGGCTTCGACGTCGGTCGCGGACTGTTCGAGCAGTGCCGCGATGGGCAGCAGCGCGGTCGCCGCAGCATCCCCGGCGTCGGCCAGGTGACGGATCACGTCCGCCTGCCGCCGGGCCCGCTGCGGCACGGCGGCGGCGAACCCACCCCGGTCGCCCCCGTAGCCGTACGCGTCGAGCAGCAGACGCAACCGGCGGGCCCGCTCGCGCAGGTCGCCGTCGGTCAACGGGCTGCCGTCGCGCGGTAATGCCAGCGGCACCCAGGTCAGCGCGGAGAACGCCAGGTCCCACTCCCGCGACGACGGGCCGGCGGTGTCCCAGTCGCAGAACCCGACCAGCCGGTCACCGTCCACCACCGCGTTGTAGGGGGACGCGTCCTGGTGCCCGACGACCAGCCCGGGGCCCATCGCGCGGCCGACGAACCAGCACTCGTCCGGCGGCGGCGTGAAACCGGCGGTCAGGTCGTGGACCCGGCGCAGCCACCGGCCGACCTGCACCAGCATCACGTCGGCCGACGCCCAGTCGGGCCAGGGCTCCCGGCCGCCGATCGTCTCCCCCGGCAGATAGCTGAGCATCTCGCGGCCCTGGTCGTCGAAGCCGAGCGCGCGGGGGGCGGCGTCGAACCCGGCGTCCTCCAGATGCCGCAGCACCGCGTGCACGGTGGTCGTCCACCGCGACGCCCGCTTGTGTACGACACCGTCGATCAACACGGCACCCGTGGTGTTGCCGCCGGGAAGCACCTCTTCACGCATCTGCCGGGTATACCGTGCGTCACGACGCTGACGACACCGAATTTCGTCCGACCGGACCCGGCCACGGCCCGACTGTCCCACCCCTGTGTTCGAATCCCGGCATGCACATCGTCGTCTGCGGCGCACTCGTGGTGAACCACGCGGCTCTGCTGGTACACCGCAGTCCGGCCCGCCTGGCGTACCCGGATCTGTGGGATCTACCCGGGGGTCACGTCGAGGCGGGCGAGTCCGAACGCCAGGCCCTCGCCCGTGAGCTGCGCGAGGAGGTCGGCGTCGAGATCGTCGCGGAGTCCTGCTCCCGGCTGGGCGAGCTGCGGTCCGGCAGCGGCGGGGACGCCGTACACGTGGGTGTGTGGCACGTCGGAGCCTGGCTCGGCTCGCCCACCAACCGTGCGCCCGACGAGCATGACGACCTCGCCTGGGTCGGGCTCAGCGAGCTGGGCGGGCTTCCCCTCGTGCACAGCGGCCTACCGGCGCTGCTCCGCGCCCTGGACCGGCCGCCCGCCTCACGCCTGATCGAGGAGGTGGCGTGACGGCAGGTAGTCGATCTTCGTATCGGCGTAGACGCCGAGCGTGCCGTCGTCGAGGCACCTCAGGCCGACGCTGAGCCAGCGCACCTCGCCGTCGGCACCGAGCGCGTAGCCGACCGCGACGGCGAACTCCTCACCCCCGCAGGGGCAGGAGCAGGACTCGTGACCGGTCTCGTCCCAGTAGTCGGCGCTGTCGCCGATGAAGGCGACCGCACCGCAGGCGAGGCAGGTCCGCCGGGTCGCCTCCTCCTCGTCGATGTCGACGCGGAAGGCACGGCCGTCGCACCCGGCGCACCGGGACTCCACCACCGTGGCGACCGGGTAACCGCCCGCCGCGAAGTAGCGGAGGTAGTCGGCGAGGTCGTCGACGTTCTCCCCGCGCCACAACTTCCCGGACCTGTCGAGTGCCATCCCGGCATTCTGCCTGGTGCGGGCGGTGCGTCGGCGAGCCGGACGACCCTCGTGCGGCTCATACCCAGGTGGTGGCCAGCCAGGTGGCGACGGCGGCGGTCACCAGCAGGACGACGTTGAGCCCGAGCTGGCGGATCTCGCCCCGGGACAGGTGCACCGCGATGCCGCCGACCTGGATCAGGATGAACCCGACGGCCGCCGCGACGGCGAGCCAGGGTGCGATCCCGGTCAGCGGCGGCAGGACCAGGCCGGCCGCGCCGAGCACCTCCAGCACCCCGATGGTCCGGACCAGCGGCATGGGTACGCGGTCGACCCAGCCCATCATCGGTTGCAACTGCTCCCGGCTCTGGGTGGCCTTCTTGCCCCCGGCGTAGAGATAGAAGACGGCCAGCAGGGCGGCGATGATCCAGTAGGCGAGTGTCATGACAGATCCTCCAGCTCTGAACACGATGGTTACGAGAAGGAACTAGCCACATCATGTGTCAGTATCGGAGGGCTTACAAAAGGCACACGGGTGTGCGTAAGGCACAGGGGGTGGTCATGTCGCAGTACGAACACACCTGCATGATCCGGGGCGACGGCGGCCGGACCATCCGGGCGATCCTGGACCGGATCTGCAACAAATGGACGCTGCTCATCGTGGCGACGCTCGACGCGGGCGCACTGCGCTTCACCGAGCTGCACCAGCAGATCCCCGGCATCTCCCAGCGCATGTTGACGCTCACCCTGCGCCACCTGGAGCACGACGGCCTGGTGTCCCGCACGGCGTACGCGGAGGTCCCGCCCCGGGTGGAGTACGCGCTGACCCCCACCGGCAAGAGCCTCATCCCGCCCGCGCTGGCCCTCGCCGGCTGGGCCATCGAACACGTCCCCCACATCGAGGCGAGCCGGGCCCTCCACCAGACCCCGCCGGAATGACCGACCCCCGCCAGTCCCCGGGCCGACGCGACGCCACCCGCCGGTGACGCTGGTAGTTGACGCAGGCGCGCGCCTCGCCGGTGGCGCTCCGCCGCAGACACTCGTCACGACCGTCACGAGCTACTGCACGTCATCGTCGTCGGGGCTGCACAGTGGAGAGAGAGGCTGACAGACCGCAGCACGGGCTCCTGCCGGGAGCGCGGCGTTCTCTGTGGGAGACCCGAGCGAGGGCGGTCGAGTGTGGATGGGGTTCGCGTGGCGCTATGGTCGGCGAATGTCAGACAGCCGCTGCTCGCCGGGAAGCGCCCCCAGCGGGAAGCCTCCCGCGCTGCGAGGGGTCGGCCCGGTCCTGGCCGTGGTCGTCGCCGCTGCCGCCCTGGCAGGGGCAGCGGCCTGGGCGGCGGTACCTGCCAAGCTGAGCGTCCACGGAGAATTCGTGGATCTCTCGGTCTACCAGTATGGCGGCCGGCTGGTCCTCGACGGTATGCCGCTCTACGGGTCCCGTGACCCGGCGACCAACCTGCGGTTCACCTATCCGCCGTTCGCGGCCCTGGCGATGGTGCCGCTGGGTCCGCTGCCGTTCTGGCTCGCTACGGCGTTGTGGACTGCGGCCTCGGTGGCCGCGTTGGCCGGGGCCGTCGCGCTGGTGGGCCGCGCGCTCGGCCGCCCCGTGGCAGGGTGGCATGTCGCGCTGCCGACCGTGGGTGCGCTCGCTCTGGAGCCGGTGTGGCAGAACCTCACGTTCGGCCAGATCAACCTGCTACTGATGCTGGCGGTGCTCATCGATCTGGTCCATCCGGAACGACGCTGGTCCGGCGTCCTCGTGGGCATCGCAGCCGGGGTGAAGCTGACCCCGCTCGTGTTCGTCGTGCTGTTGGTGATGGTCGGTCGCCGCACGACGGCAGGGCGGGCGCTCCTGGCTTTCGCCGGTACCGTGGCGATCGGGGTCGCGGTCATCCCGGGCTCGGCAAGGGCGTACTGGACCGAGAATCTCTTCTCGGCGGGCCGGGTGGGTCCCCCGCAACTTGCCCACAACCAGTCGGTGTTCGGCGTGCTCACCCGGCTACTCGACGCTCCGCCGCCGAACCTGCTGTGGCTTGCGGTCGCCGGGCCGCTCGCTGCCGCGGTCGTGGTCATCGGCGCCGTGTGTTGGCGACGCGGCGATCGGGTGCTGGGCACCGGCCTGGGAGCGTTGGCCATGTTGCTCGCTTCGCCGATCTCATGGTCCCACCACTGGGTGTGGGCCGTTCCGGTCGGGCTGGCGCTGTGGCAGCACAACCGATGGGCGGGCCTCGCGTGGATCGCGGTCTTCGTGGCCCGCCCGTTCCTGTGGCCACCGTGGGGTTGGCGCCGCGAGTACGAATGGACCCCGGTGGAGCACGTCGTCGGCAACGCCTACGTCCTCGCCGCCCTCGCCGTGTCCGTCGGGGTGGCGGTGGCGCTCGGCCGTCGGGTCGGCCCGCTCGCCCGGCGACCAGATGACGGTGGGGGACGCCAGGATGGCCGGTCGTTCACCGGCCACCCTGGCCTGTCCGGTGGATGATCGCCAGGCCGCCTACGCCTGCGAGATCTGTCCTCGTACCGGCGTCAGGTGCCGTTGAAGACGTGGATGGAGGGCTTACAAAAGGCACACGGGTGCGCGTAAGGCACAGGGGGTGGTCATGTCGCAGTACGAACACACCTGCATGATCCGGGGCGACGGCGGCCGGACCATCCGGGACGGCCTGGTGTCCCGCACGGCGTACGCGGAGGTCCCGCCCCGGGTGGAGTACGCGCTGACCCCCACCGGCAAGAGCCTCATCCCACCCGCGCTGGCCCTCGCCGGCTGGGCCATCGAACACGTCCCCCACATCGAGGAGAGCCGAGCCCTCCACCAGACCCCGCCGGAATGACCGACCCCCGCCAGTCCCCGGGCCGACGCGACGCCACCCGCCGGTAACGCCCGGATGAGCCTGGTGTCGGCGTTCGTACCGATCTGGGTCCTCACCGTGATCGGCTACGCGGCCTGTCGTGGGGGCCTGCTGGGCGCGGCGGGAGCGTCGGTGCTCGGCCGCTTCGTGTTCCATCTGGCGATGCCGGCCGCCCTGTTCCTGGCCCTGTCCCGGATGCCGTTCTCCGGGCTCGCCGGCCGCCCGCTGCTCGCCTTCGGGGTGAGCACGGCCGCGGTCGTCGGGTTCGGGTGGGTCGGCGCGGGCCGGCTGTTCGGTCGCGAGCCCGGCGAACGGCCCGTCTGGGGCATGGCCGCCGGCTACGTGAACTCGGCGAACCTCGGCATCCCGATCGCCACGCAGGTCCTCGGCGACGTGTCGTTCCTGGCGCAGGTCGTGCTGCTGCAGGTGCTCGTGGTGGCACCCGTGATCCTGATCGCCCTGGACCGGCGCCGCGACCCGGCCGGGCGGGTACGGGTCCGCCGGATCGCCTCCCTGCCGGTACGCAACCCGGTGATCCTGGCGTCGCTGCTCGGTGTCGCGTGCTCGGCCGCCGACCTGCACCTGCCGTCGGCGGCCGGCGCGTCGCTCACCCTGCTGTCGGGCGCCGCGGTTCCCGCCGCCCTGGTCGCGCTCGGCGCGTCGCTGCACCGCACCGCGCCCTCACCGGCAGAGCCGGCCGAGCCCGCCGCCCTGGCCGTGATCACCGCGCTGAAGCTCGTCGCGCAACCGGTCATCGCGTACGCGGCCGGGCTGGCCCTGCACCTGTCCGCGCCGCAGGTGCTGGCCGTGGTGGTGTGCGCGGGCCTGCCGACGGCGCAGAACACGTTCATTTTCGCCCAGGAGTACGGCGTCGGTGAGGCGGTGGCCAACCGGGCGGTGGTGCTGACCACGACACTGTCGCTGGCCACCCTGGCCACGGCAGCCGCACTGCTCGGGTAGGTCCGCGTCGGCGATGTGGTTGTCTCGACAGCGGAGCTGCCCACCACCGTTGAGGCAGTGGGCAGCCCACGCTACCTGTGGATCAGAGGTTGCCGCTGCGGTTGAGCCAGGCGCGGACTACGCCTTCGCGGTAGACGACGAGGTAGTCGGCCTTCCCGTCGCCGGGTTGAATGCCGGATGGCCGGTCAGGCCCCGGCGCTCGCAAAGTTCGGCGCTCGCCGTCCTTGACGCCGCCGACGAAGCCCGTCCGGCCAACGGCCGACCCTCTGCTGTCGGAGGGCCGGCCGTGCCGCATCGCGGTCGTCAGGTGCCGTTGGAGACGTGGATGGAGTAGCGGGTGGTGTCGGTGTCCGTGCCGTCCGCCTTGTGGCCGGTCACCGACAGGGTGTACGTCTCGAAGTTCTGCGTCGGCGTGTAGGTGATCGACGCCCTCCCTTGGCTGTCAGCCGGCACGTCGGTCGAGGGGCCGTCGTCGACCTGCCAGGAGAAGGACACGATTCCCGCAGTGCCGCCGCTGAACTCGAAGGTGCCGGGGACACCGGCACCGCCAGACCAGACGCCGTCCGGATACTGGGCGCTCACGACGTAGGGCGCATTGCCGACCGTGAAGTCGTAATCCGTCACGGGCGAGAGTTCACCGCCCGCCGTCAGGCTCCGCACGTGCAGCGTGTTCGTACCGTTGCGTTCGAACGGCACCGCGACGCGCGTCGCCGTACCGTCGGCGCTCGCCGGCAGGATCTGCTCCGGGCCGTCGTTGACCCGATAGTGGTACTCGGTCACCTCGCCGAACAGTTGGGTGCTGAAGTAGAAGTATCCGGTCCAGCCGATCCCCGCCCGGGACCAGTCGTAGGTGCTGTAGACAGCGACCTTGTTGTCCCGAACGCTGAACGGCGCGATCCGCAGGTCCGATTCGGTGCCGTCCGCGCCGATGCTCGTGACCCGCACGTCGTTGTAGCCCCACGAGCCCGGCGTGTACGTGACCGTCGCGGTGCCGTCGGGACCGGCCGCGACGGTCGCCTCGTCGGCGCCGTTCAACGAGTAGCGGTAGGAGCCGACGTCCGGCAGCCCCGGATGGAAAGTGAACGTCACGGTCCGACCGACGGTGCCGTCGCCCTCCGGCGTCTGCGTGACCACGGGGCCGGACCAGATGCCGAACGTGTAGGTGGTGGCGGGCGAGCGCGTACCGTCCGACAGCAGCGCCTGAACGACCACGGTGTTGTCGCCGGCGTGCGTCGGCGTGACCGTGATGAGAGCGTACGGATTGCCCTCGGTGAGCACGGTCTGCTCGCTGCCGCCGTCGAACCGGTAGACGAATCCGGTCAGGTTCGGCAGTTGGCTCTGCAACTCGACGCTCAGCGGCACGCCGACGCCGTCCCGGCGCGGCCAGCTGCTCAGCTCGTTGGCGTAGGCGGTCGGGCGGGTGTCGATGATGTTGAACTGGTGGTCCGCTTCCATCGACGTGGAACCGTCCGCCCGCACCGACCTGACGACCATCGAGTGCCAGCCCGGCGTCGCCGTCCACGGCAGTACGGCGGTGTCGTCGTCGGCTGCCGGAATGGTCTTCCACTCGTCGTCGAGGTTGTACTCGTAGGCGACGACATCGTTGCTGTGCGGGGTGAACCGGAACGAGCCCACCTTGCCCGCGACCTGGTCGGTGTCCAGGTTGAACTCCGCCGACTCGATGCCGGGAGCATCGGTGACCCAGACCTGCAGGGTTTCCTGCCCGATCAGCTTGTTGTTGGCGTAGCTCCGGACAGCCACCTCGATCAGGCCGGTGGCGGTGAACGTGACAGGGCCGGTGGCCTTGCCATCGACCGCCGGGAGGCGGACCTCCGCGCTGTCCTTGAGCTGGTACCCGAACGCGGTGGTCTCGGGCTTCGACGCGATGAACGTGATCGTGCTCGGCAGGCCGACACCCTGCACGACGACATCGACGCGGGGTGCCGTCTCGGCGACCCGGAACCGGTAGGTCTTCTCGGGCCCCCGGTTACCCGCCGCGTCCACGGACGCGACATAGAGGTCGGTGACGATCCGCAGCTTCGGGGTGTACTTCAGGGTCGCCCTGCCGCCCGGGTGCCGGGCCGGAATCTGGCCGGAATACCCCATGGAGTCACGCCAGGTGAACGCGACCACGTCACGGTCGCCAGCCCCGTCGAAACGGAACGTTCCCTCGATGCCGGTGCCACCGCCCGGGGAGTCACCCTCGGGATAGGTCCGCGACGACACCTTCGGCGGATCGGCCGGTGCGGTCACGTCCATGACCAGGTAGCAGATCCTGCTCCATGGGCCCTGGTCGTAGTAGTCGCTGGCCTGTGCCTGCCAGGCGAGGACCGTACCGTCGGCGTACTGGCTCAGGTCGGTGCCGTAGTAGTCGTGGAATTCGCGACGCTGGTCGGGGTGGTCGACCGGCCAGAGCGCGTACAGCACGGTCGGGTGGTCGCCCTCGTCCGCATCACTGGGGGTGGCTGAGAAGACCGTGTTCCGCGCCGCCGGCGACGGCTTGGCCAGCGTGCCGCACGGCCGGTCCGGGTACTTCAGTTTGAGGTTCGTGACCGTGGGCGGGTGGTTCGCCGTCGCACTGAGCACCGGCTTGTCGAAGGTACGACCGGTCCACCCGACGCCTTCCTGATCGGCGGCGACCCGGTACTCCAGGGTGATGCTCTTTTCACCTCGGCTGAGCGCCGCGTTGAGCGTGGCAACCATGTCGAGGCCCAGGTAGCTGGGGCAATAGGCGGCGCCGGCACCCCGCTTGGCGGTCAACAGCTTCTCGATCTCGGCCGGCGGACGCAGCCAGGTGGTGTTGCTCTTGACCGGGCGGGTCCGCCACACCTCGATGGTTGCCGGGGCGGAGCAGTCGACGACCGACTTCTCGTTCGTCCACAGGTATGAGCTGTGGACGACCGTGCCCTTCAGCGTGGTCAGGTCGTAGGTGAAGTAGGAGCGGTAGATGTGCGTACGGTCGGCCTCGTCGCGGGAGGTTCCGACCGGCGGCGCCACCGTCGCATCGACGACCTTCGCGTCCGGGTTCTGCGAGTCAAGATAGGCCCAGCTCTTCAGCGTCACATCGAACGAGTCGGCGGCCGAGGCTGGAGAACCGGTGGTCACCATGGCTGCCACAACCGCAAGAACCGTCAGCGGTATGGCCGCTCTGAGGCGTCTCATATGGACTTGTACCCTCCCCCGTGGCGGCGTCTCTGTCGACGCCGAGGGCGTCATCGTAGCGAGGGGAGCGCGATCCGTAGGGGCGGTTTTCGACGCCCTCCGAGGTGCGGGACCAGGCAGCTCGGGTGGTGGCCGGCCCCAATGACATGGCCGGCGGGTGTCGGGAATGGCAGATCCCAGGACGACGAGTTCCCGGAACGGGTCACGTCAAATTGTGCGGATCGTGATCAGGTCTTCGAGTCCTGCGAGATCGCTGGCGTTGCGGGTGTAGACGGCGGCGTCGTGGGCGTGTGCGGTCGCGGCGATGAGCAGATCCATCACTCTGGCGCGCGGCTGACGGCCGGTCTCGACGACGCGGGCAGCCAGTCGTGCGTAGCTGTCGGCGATCACGTCGTCGATGGGCAGTGGATCAAATCGGCGCTGGATGGCGCTCAACCGCGCCAACCGGAGTGCCCTCGCCTCGGCGGTCTTGGCGACCAGGACACCGAACTGGAGTTCGGCAAGGCTGGCAACGCTGATGGCCAGCTCACCCGGGATCGGCGTTACGTCGTTGGCGATGAGGACGCTGGTGTCGAGGATGCCCCGACTCACCGCTCGGCCCATGGGTCGGTGACGACACCGTCCAGGAGATCCCGATCGTCTGCCCAGGCGGGGTCCGTAGGTTGGTCGAACACGCCGGCGAGGTCGTCCCACTCCCGCCAGGTCCGGGGGCTGACCGGGCCGAGCACGGCTGCCGGACGGCCGGCGACGGTGATCGTCAAACGTTCACCCGCCTGCGCACGACGCACCAGGTCGCTGGCGTTCTGCCGCATCTCCCGAAGCCCCACCTCATGCATACGACCAACGTAGCACATGTGCTACGCGGTGCTGGCGAACCTCACTACGGACAGGCGCACCGCGATGCCGCGGCCGCGGAGGATCTTGGCGGCAGATGGCCCCCTGGAGGGCCGAAATCACCAAGATCCTCCCGGAACCGATGTTCAGTGGGAGGCGTTGGCGAAATCGAACTCGCCGTCCTTGACTCCACCGACGAAGGCCGCCCACTCGTCAGCCGTGTAGACGATCGTCGCCGCGTCACGCGCCTTGCTGTGTCGCACGGCCACCCGACCCGAGCCGTCAAGCAACGGCCCCGCCTCCACACAACTCCCGCCGTTGCTGTCGCTCTTGGTGCTGATGTGCCAGGCAACCGCAGGCAAAGCCTCGTTCATGCCAACTCCTCTGCAATGGCCCCCATCAGGGCGGTGGACTCGTCCTTGCCGAGTGCGGACTTCGACAATCGATCGTACGCACGAAGAAAGCGCTCGGCCTTCGGCGACTCCATGTAGAGCCGGCCGCCGAGTGATTCGACGTAAGCAACCGCAGGGTACGGTTCAGGAAGATGGAAGATCCAGAACGTGCCGTCGAGTCCCTGGTGGAGAGCGACCGACGACGGCATGATCTGGATACGAACCTGCGGTAGGGCCTGGAGTTTCACCAGGTGTGCGAGCTGGTCCCGAAGAACCTGGGCACCACCGACCCGGCGACGCATGACGGATTCGTCGATGACGGTATGAATCGTGATCGGGCGTTCCTTGGAGAGCACTTCCTGGCGGGAGAGCCGCAGCTCGACCCAGCGGTTGATCATCGACTCGGACGCCTCCGGCTCGGCCGCGTTCCGGATCACCGCCTCGGCGTAGGCCCGGGTCTGGAGCAGCCCCGGCACGAGGGTCATGTGAAAGCAGCACACCTTGTCGGCCCGGCCCTCCAGCCACGGGTACTCGATGAAGGACGAGTCGACGACGTCGCCGTAGTCCTCGTCCCACCGGTCGGTGCGCCACACGTCCTCGGCCAGCGCCAGCAGGCGGGCCCGCTCGGCGGCATGGTGGAAACCGTAGAGGTCGAGCAGTGCGACGACGTCACCCTTGCGGATCGGCCAGTCCGCCCGCTCGTAGCGCCCGAGCGCCGACATGTCGCGTTGCAGGTGCTCCGAGACGAGTTTCAAGGTCATTCCGCGTTCTTCCCGGAGGGCGCGGAGTTGTTGGCCGAGCCACTGCGCGCGCAGGGTCCGTATGAACGGCTTGTGCGGCATGATCCACCTCTCGAAAAAGTTGACGAGGCCCGCGAAGGAACCATTGCTCCAGTTCCAGCCCACTGGAAATGTGGCCTTCGGGTGAGGGTGATCACCGGCCCCCGGGGACGCCCGGTGCAAGCGCAGTAACCGCGGCTGTGCCAACAGCCGAGAAGGTGACGAGAGACGGCCTCGCGGGTGGCAGCCGCATACCGGATCTCGTCGGGTCTCAACATGAAGCCGAATTCCGGCTCCGACCGACTTGCTGAATACCTATCACGGCAGCGTGGGTTCCCGCGACCCCGTACCCGTCAGGAGGCGACGAATGATCCGCGACGACGGCACCCTGCCGGCCCGGCTGCATCCGGTCTTGGTCCGCGACCACCAGTTCCCCACCGCCGGCTTCGGCCGGCGGGGCCTCGATCCCCGGGAGGTGCGCCGGTTCCTGATCCGGCTCGCCCTGGAGCTGGCCAGCCTGCATCAGGAGGTGACCCGGCTGACCGGGGAGAACACGAGGCTCAAGCGGCTGCTGCGGGACCGCCGCAGCGCCCAGGCCAACCGTCCCCCGTGCTGAGCCACGGGCCGACGACCCGCCGGGACGACGGTCACCGCTACGTGGTGCACCTGCCCGTGAGGGTCACGACCGAGGAGCAGGCGTTGCGTTTCGCATACACGCTGGCGCGGTCGTTGGCCTTGGTGCCGGGGGTCGAGGTGGCCGGGGCCACCGTCTCCGCCGAGGACGCCCAGCACGTACGACGGTGGGTGTTCTGTGACCGGATCATGGCTGGCCGGCGGCGCTGCCGGGCGCGGGCCGACCACGACGGGCCGTGCGACCCCGAACGGTGACCGAGGTCGGCGGGGACGCGACGGCGGTCAGTCGACCTCGACGACGACCAGCTCACCGACCTGTTCGCCGATCTGCTGGCGGCCGTCCGCCGGCAGCCCGGCGTCGGTGATCAACAGATCGGCCTCGGCCAGCGGGGCGATGGTGGCGATGCCGATCGTCTCCCACTTGGTGTGGTCGGCCAGCACCACCAGGTGCCGGGCCGCCCCGATCAACCGCTTGTTGACCGCCGCCTCCAGCAGGTTGGGGGTGGTGAACCCGGTGCGCGGGCTCATCCCGTGCACGCCGAGAAAGAGCAGATCCACATTCAGGGTACGGATCGCCGCCTCGGCCACCGGCCCGGTCAGCGCGTCCGACGGGGTACGCATGCCGCCGGTCAACACGACCGTCTGGTCGACGCGCGGATTCTGGTAGAGCGCATCGGCGACCGGGATCGAGTTGGTCACCACGGTCAGCCCGGGCACGTCGCCGAGCAGGGTGGCCAACGCGGCGGTGGTGGTGCCGGCGGACAGCGCGACGGCCATGCCGGGCTCGACCATCCGGGCGGCCCGGCCGGCGATGGCCCGTTTCTCGTCCTGCTGGCGGATCGACTTCGCGGCGAAGCCGGGTTCCTCGGCCGACCCGGGGCCGGCCAGGGTCGCCCCGCCGTGCACCTTGTCGACCAGCCCCCGCTCGGCCAACACCTCCAGGTCGCGGCGGATCGTCATGTCGGAGACGCCGAACCGGGCGACCAGGTGGCTGACCCGCACCCCGCCGCGCTGCCGGATCAGCTCCAGGATGGCGTTCTGCCGTTGCTGAGCGAGCATCGAACCTCCCAACCGCGCGGACGAGGGAACGGTACGCAGGTCAGGCCGCTGCGGCCGGGGGCGGTTCAACCGCTGGGACCGCCTCCGTCACCGCCTGCTCCTCCCGGACCACGGCCACCTCCCCGGCGGGCACCCGCAGCGTCCCGCCGCAGGGCTGACCGGTGAGCAGGTCGGTGCCGGTCGCGTCGAGGGTCACCTCGGCGTCGGTGTGGTTGACCACGAACAGCCAGGACCGGTCGTCGGCCCGGCGGCGGACCACCTCGACGCCCGTCGGGGCGACGACCGGTGGGCGTACCCCGGCTTCGGTGAGCAGCCGGCCCACCAGGGCGTCGGTGGCCGCCTCGTCGAGCCGGGTGGCCAGGTACCAGGCGGTGCCGTCGCCGACCCGGTGCCGGGTCAGCGCGGGCACACCCGGCAGCGGACCGTCCTCGTAGGACGCCATCACCTCGGCGCCGGCCGGGTGCAGCCACTCGGTCCACACGTCGGCGGTGGACCCGTCGTCGAGGACGACCCGGTCGCCGGCCAACAGCGGGAAGAACTCCTCGGTACGCACCCCGAGCAGCTCCCGGAACGCCCCCGGGTAGCCGCCGAGCCGGATGTGGTCGTGCTCGTCGACGATCCCACTGAAGTACGTCACCAGCGCCGTGCCGCCCCCGGCGACGTACCGGCTCAGCGCCTCGGCGTCGGCGTCGCGCACCAGGTAGAGGGTGGGGACGAGGACCAGCCGGTAGCCGGACAGGTCGGTCGACGGGTGCACCACGTCGGCGGTGACGCCGGCCCGCCACAGCGCGTCGTAGAGCGCCCGCATCCGGTCGGCGTAGGTGACGTCGACGCTGGGGTGGGAGTCCAGCTCGACACCCCACCACGCCTCCCAGTCGAACAGGATCGCCACCTCGGCGTCGACCCGGCTGCCGCGTACCTCGGCCAGGGCCCTGAGGTCGGCGCCGAGCCGGCAGACCTCGTCGAAGACCTTGGTGTCCGGGCCGGCGTGCGGGACCAGGGCGGAGTGGAACTTCTCCGCGCCGGCCCGGGAGGCCCGCCACTGGAAGAACAGCACCCCGTCGGCGCCGCGCGCCACGTGGGTGAGGCTGTTGCGGCGCAGCTGGCCGGGGGTCTTGGCGACGTTGCGGGGTTGCCAGTTGACCGCGCTGGTGGAGTGTTCCATGAGCAGCCACGGGTCACCGCCGGCCACGCCCCGGGTGTGGTCGGCGGCGAACGCCAGGCCCAGGTGGGCGTACGGGTCGGTGACGGTCAGGTAGTGGTCGTTGGCGACCAGGTCCACGTCGGACGCCCAGGAGTGGTAGTCCATGTGTTTGATGCCCATGCCGATCATGAAGTTGGTGGTGACCGGCTGGCGGACCCGCCGCTTGAGCACCTCCCGTTCGGCGCGCAGCTGGGCGCGCTGGGCGTCGGAGGAGAAGCGCAGGAAGTCGAGCTGCTGGGTGGGGTTGGCGAAGGTGAGCGCGGCGCGCGGCGGGTTGATCTCGGCCCAGTCGTGGTAGCGCTGGCTCCAGAAGGTGGTGCCCCAGGCGTCGTTGAGCCGGTCGAGGTCGCCGTAGCGCTCCCGCAGCCACTCCCGGAACGCATCGGCGCTGACGTCGCAATAGCAGTGCACGTTGTGGCAGCCCAGCTCGTTGGAGACGTGCCACATGACGACGGCGGGGTGCTCGGCGTACCGGTCGGCGACCGCCTCGACTAGGGCCAGCGAACGCTGGCGGAAGATCGGCGAGCTGGGGCAGTAGCCCTGCCGGCCGCCGGGCCACAGCACGGTGCCGTCGGCGGTACGCGGCAGCGTCTCGGGGTGCCGGTGCGCCAGCCACGGGGGCGGACTGGCGGTGGCGGTGGCCAGGTCGACGTGGATGCCGCCGGCGTGCAGGACGTCGAGGGCGCGGTCGAGCCAGTCGAACTCGTACCGGCCGGGGGACGGTTCGAGCAGGGCCCAGGAGAAGATTCCGACCGAGACGAGGTTGACGCCGGCCCGGCGCATGAGCGCGACGTCGTCGGCCCAGACCTGCTCGGGCCACTGCTCGGGGTTGTAGTCGGCGCCGAAGTAGATCCCGTCGCCCTGCCAGCTGCCGTGTTGCCGCATGAGAGCAGAGCGTGCCCCTAGCGGTCGATCAAGTCAACACTTTCCAACACGAGCGGATTTTCCAACGTTTACCTCCCAGGCCACCTGCCAACGCTCCGATACCGATCCGGAGCTGCCCTCTTGACAGGGCCGCACGGACGGGTAGCTTCAAGCGCCACCGGGAGTTTGTGTTGGCCAATGTTCATTCTCGGTGGATCTATGTTGGCATTCCCCACTCCCTCCCCCACCACTGACGGCCCTCGGGCGCAGCGCACCTCTTCATCCGCAGGAGGCACCATGTCCCGTCCCCGCACCGAAGCCGAGTACCTCTCCCGGCTCGTACCGTCCTCCGTCGCCGGCATCGGACGACGCTCCCTGCTCACCGGGGTCGGCGCGGGCGCGCTGCTCGGCACCGGGCTGCTCGCCGGCTGTGGCTCCGACTCCGGGTCGGGCAGCGACAGCAAGGAGGTGTCGCTCGGCTCCAACCAGTCCGACCCGCAGCCCAAGGGGGTCATCGCCAAGGTGATGGACGGGTTCAAGACCTCGTCCGGCATCACGGCCAGCATCAACACCGTCGACCACAACACCTACCAGGAGAACATCAACAACTACCTCCAGGGCAAGCCGGACGACGTGTTCATGTGGTTCGCCGGCTACCGGATGCGCTTCTTCGCCGCGAAGGGCCTGGCCGGCGACATCAGCGACCTGTGGGGCAAGCTCTCCGGCTACTCCGACGCGTTCAAGAAGGCGTCCACCGGGGACGACGGCAAGCAGTACTTCGTGCCGTCGTCGTACTACCCGTGGGCGATGTTCTACCGCAAGTCGGTCTGGAAGCAGCACGGCTACCAGGTGCCGACCACACTCGACCAGCTCACCGCCCTCAGCGCGCAGATGAAGCGGGACGGGCTCACCCCGATCGCCTTCGCCGACAAGGACGGCTGGCCGGCGATGGGCACCTTCGACATCCTCAACCTGCGCATCAACGGCTACCAGTTCCACATCGACCTGATGGCCGGCAAGGAGGCGTGGACCTCCGACAAGGTCAAGAAGGTCTTCGACACCTGGGCCGGGCTGCTGCCGCTGCACCAGCCGGACAGCCTGGGCCGCACCTGGCAGGAGGCCGCCCAGTCGTTGCAGCAGAAGAAGAGCGGCATGTACCTGCTCGGTCTCTTCGTCGCCCAGCAGTTCGGCAACGACGAGCAGGACGACATCGACTTCTTCACCTTCCCCGAGATCGACCCGGCCATCGGGGCCAAGGCGCTGGACGCGCCGATCGACGGCTACATGCTGGCCCGCAAGCCGAAGTCCGAGGCCAACGCCAAGAAACTGCTGGAGTTCGTCGGCTCCAAGGAGGCCGCCGACATCACGGTGAAGAACGACCCGACCACCCTCGTCGCCAACAGCGGCGCGGACACCAGCGGCTACACCGCCCTGCAGAAGAAGGCCGCCGAGCTGGTCGGCTCGGCCACCGAGATCGCCCAGTTCCTCGACCGCGACACCCGGCCGGACTTCGCCTCCACGGTGATCATCCCGGCGCTCCAGCAGTTCATCAAGAACCCCAAGGACATCGACGGGCTGGTCAACAGCATCGAGAACCAGAAAAAGTCGATCTTCACCAGCTGACGGCGAGAGGGGGAGGACCGTCGTGTCCGACCTGCCCCTGATCCAAGCGGATCACGCCGTACCGGCACCGACCCCGGCCACCCCCACCCGGGGTGGTCGTGGTCGGCGGCTACGGCTCCTGTCCCGCACCGACCGCGTGGTGATCACGCTGATGGTGCTCGTACCGCTGCTGCTGGTGGTCGCCCTGGTCTGGTTTCCCGCGCTGGCCACCGTGGCGCTCTCCGGCACCGACTGGGACGGCATCGGCCCGCTGAGCGAGATCGACTGGGTCGGTGGCCGGAACTACTCCGACGTGGTCAACATCTACCCGCCGTTCGTGCCGGCGATGCAGAACAACCTGCTCTGGCTGGCCGCACTGTTCGTGGTCGCCACCCCGTTCGGGATGTTCCTCGCCGTGCTCCTCGACAAGGAGATCCGCGGCAGCCGGTTCTACCAGACCGCGCTCTACCTGCCGGTGGTGCTGTCGCTGGCGCTGATCGGTTTCGTCTGGCAGCTCATCTACTCCCGGGACCAGGGTCTGCTCAACGCCGTCCTGGGCAGCCAGACCGACTGGTACGGCGACCCGAACGTCAACATCTGGGCGGTGCTGGTCGCGGCCGGCTGGCGGCACGTCGGCTACATCATGCTGCTCTACCTGGCCGGACTCAAGGGCGTCGACCCGTCACTGCGGGAGGCCGCCTCGGTCGACGGGGCATCGGAGACCAGCACCTTCTTCCGGGTGATCTTCCCGGTGCTGCGGCCCATCAACATCATCGTGCTGGTGGTGACGGTGATCGAGTCGCTGCGCGCGTTCGACCTGGTCTGGGTGATCAACAAGGGGCGCAACGGCCTGGAGCTGATCTCCGCCCTGGTCACCCAGAACGTCGTCGGCGAGGCCAGCCGGATCGGCTTCGGCTCCGCCCTGGCGACGATCATGCTGGCCGTCTCGCTGGTCTTCATCACCGTCTACCTGGCCGTCGTCATGAGGGAGAACCGGCGATGAGCGCGTCGACCACGACCCGTCCGCCGACCTCGGAGCCGGCGTCCGAGGCCGCCCCGCGCCGTCGGCCGCTGCGCCCCGCCCGGGTGGCGCTGCACCTGTTCCTCGGCGCGGTCGCCGTCGGTTGGCTCTTCCCGATCCTCTGGGCGGTGCTGACCTCACTGCGCTCCTACGAGTACACCGCCGCCAACGGGTACGTCTCGTTCGGCGGCTGGACGCTCGACAACTACGTCACCGCCTGGCGGACCGCCGAGTTCGGCAAGCACTTCCTCAACTCGGTCTACATCACCGTCCCGGCGGTGCTGCTGACCCTGTTCCTCGCCTCGTGCGTGGCGTTCGTGATCGCCCGGTTCAGCTGGAAACTCAACATCGTCCTGCTCGGTCTGTTCACCGCCGCCAACCTGCTGCCCCAGCAGGCGTTGCTGATCCCGCTGTTCCGGATCTTCACCGAGGTGCCGCTGCCGGAGTTCATGAGCGACTCCGAGCTGCTCTACGACAGCTACTGGGGGCTGATCCTGGTCAACGTGGCCTTCCAGTGCGGCTTCTGCGTCTTCGTGCTGAGCAACTACATGAAGGCGCTGCCCCGCGACCTCTACGAGGCGGCCATGGTGGACGGGGCGAGCATCTGGCGGCAGTACTGGCAGGTGACCATGCCGCTGTGCCGGCCGGCGCTGGCGGCGCTGGCCACCCTGGAGGTGACCTGGATCTACAACGAGTTCTTCTGGGCCACCGTGCTGATGCGCACCGGCGACAAGTTCCCGGTCACCAGCTCGCTGAACAACCTGCGCGGCGAGTTCTTCACCGACAACAACCTGGTGTCGGCCGGCTCGGTGCTGGTCGCCATCCCCACCCTGGTGATCTTCTTCCTGTTGCAGAAGCAGTTCGTCAAGGGCCTGACCCTGGGCGCGTCCAAAGGCTGACCCGACCGTCCCGCCCCCACCGGCACTGGCCCGGCGCTGGGGTATCCGACTGCGCGGGGGGACATGGATTTACATGAGAGCGATATGCCTGTCAGGCATAAATATGACCGCCAGGCATATCGCTCTCACGCGAATGATGTCCCCCTGGCCGCCGCAACGACAGTGACGACGCCGCCGACGTGCCCGTACCGCCGACGTGCCCGGATCCGGAGATGAGCGCCATGACCCTTCCCACCGTGCTTCACCTGCGCCGGGGCCGCACCAGCCTGGTGCTCGACGCGCGCGGCCCGGGACTGCCCCGGATCGTGCACTGGGGGCCGACCTCGGTCCGGTGCCCGCCGACGACCTGCCGGCCCTGGTCGACGCCACCGTGCCGCCGGTGGTGCCGAGCAGCTTCGACGCGCCGACCGTGCTGTCCCTGCTGCCCGAGGCGAGCGCCGGCTGGAGCGGCCGGCCCGGCCTCGCCGGCCACCGCGCCGGCCACGACTGGTCCACCGCATTCCGGCTCGACAGCCTCGACGTCGACGACCCGGGTGGGGCGGCGCGGGTGAGCGTGCGGGCGACGGACCCGGGCGTCGGGTTGACCCTGACCGTCGAGATCACCCTCGACCCGGTCGGGGTGCTGACCGTGCGGCACCGGCTGCGCAACGACGCCGACCAACCCTACGAGGTACGCGAGCTGACGCCGGTGCTGCCCGTGCCGCCGGTCGCCACCGAACTGCTCGACCTCACCGGGCGCTGGTGCCGCGAACGCGCACCGCAACGGCACACATGGTCGCAGGGCGCGTGGGTCCGCGAGGGGCGGCACGGCCGCACCGGGCACGACGCCACCCTGCTGCTGGTCGCCGGCACCGCCGGGTTCGGCTTCGGCCACGGCGAGGTGTGGGCGGTGCACACCGCGTGGAGCGGCGACCACGTGACCGTCGCCGAACGCCGCCCGACCGGGGAGTCCACCCTGGGCGGCGGGGAGCTGCTCGCCCCCGGCGAGATCGTCCTCGGCCCCGGCGACGAGTACGCCACCCCGCTGCTCTACGCGGTGCACTCCCCCGCCGGGCTGGACGGGCTCAGCGACCTGCTGCACACCCACCTGCGGGCCCGACCCGGCCACCCCCGCACGCCGCGCCCGGTCACCCTCAACGTCTGGGAGGCGGTCTACTTCGACCACGACCTGGACCGGTTGCGGACCCTCGCCGACCGGGCCGCCGAGGTGGGGGTCGAGCGGTTCGTCCTCGACGACGGCTGGTTCACCGGCCGCCGGCACGACCGGGCCGGCCTGGGCGACTGGCAGGTCGACGCCGACGTCTGGCCCGCCGGCCTGGGGCCGCTCATCGAGCATGTTCGCGGGCACGGCATGCAGTTCGGGCTCTGGGTCGAACCGGAGATGGTCAACCCCGACTCGGAGCTGTACCGCGCCCACCCCGACTGGGTGCTCGCCGCCCCCGGCCGGCTACCCCTGCCGTGGCGGCACCAGCAGGTGCTGGACCTGGCCAACCCGGCGGCGTACGCGCACCTGCTCGGTCGGCTCGACGCGCTGCTCACCGGGAACCCGGGGATCAGTTACCTCAAGTGGGACCACAACCGGGACCTCACCGAGGCCGGGCACGCCGGCCGGCCCGGGGTGCACGCGCAGACCCTGGCGGCCTACCGGCTCTTCGACGAGCTACGCGCCCGGCACCCGCACCTGGAGATCGAGAGCTGCTCGTCCGGCGGGGCCCGGGTCGACCTGGAGATCCTGCGGCGCACCGACCGGGTCTGGGCCAGCGACACCAACGACGCCCTGGAACGGCTGTCCATCCAACGCTGGACCGGCCTGCTGCTGCCCCCGGAACTGGTCGGCACACACATCGGCCCGGGGCGTTCGCACACCACCGGCCGGGTGCACACCCTGGGCTTCCGGGCGGTCACCGCGCTCTTCGGCCACCACGGCATCGAATGGGACATCGTCGCGATCGACGCCGAGGAGCGGGCCGAGCTGACCGCCTGGGTGGCCCTGCACAAGCGGCTCCGGCCGCTGCTGCACACCGGGCGGGTGGTGCGGTTCGATCATCCGGACCCGGCCGTACAGGCGCACGGCGTGGTCGCCCACGACCGCTCCCGCGCCGTGTACGCGGTGTCCCGGGTGGCCACCTCCGGCACGCAGACCCCCGGCCCGGTCCGCCTGCCCGGCCTCGACCCGACCCGCCGCTACGCCGTCCGGCCCGCCGATGGGGTGCCGCAGCCGGCGGCGATGCAGATCACCGAACCCCGCTGGCTGCCCGGCGTGACGCTGGGCGGCGCGGTGCTGGCGACGGTGGGTCTGCACCTGCCGGCCCTGCACCCGGAACAGGCCCTGCTGCTGGAGGTCGACGCGGTCGACTGACCGGCCGCCGGAGGCAGGGCGCCACCCCGGCGAGGACGGTGGTGGCCGGGCCCCAGGGGACCCGGCCACCGGTGCTGCGGAGGCGGTCAGCTCGCGGTGCAGGTCACCGTGGGGGCCGGGTTGCTGCCGGTCCAACTGCCGATGAAACCGAAGGCCGCGCTGGCCCCGGCACCGAGCCGGCCGTTGTAGTCGACGTTGCGCGCGGTCACCGTGCTGCCGCTGCTGCTCAGCGTCGCGTTCCAGGCCTGGCTGACGGTCTGGCCGTTGGCGTAGGTCCACTTCGTCGTCCAGCCGTTGATGGCCGCGCTGCCGGCGGTCACCTTGACCTCACCCTGGAACCCGCCCTGCCACGAACCGATGATCGTGTACGTCGCGGTGCAGCCACCGGTCGCCGGCGGGGTCGTGACCGGCGGGGTGGTGGGCGGCGGGCTGGTCGGCGGGGTCGTGGGCGGGGTGGTCGGCGGCGTGGTGGGCGGCGTCGTCGGGGTGGTGCCGGAGTAGACCGACGCCTCCTTCGCGGTCGACTTGATGCCGTTGACGCCGTTGAAGATCCGCTGCCCCCAGGTGGTCAGGGCGGCCGGGTTGAAGTTGGTGGTCATGTCGAGGTACTCCACGCCACCGCCGTTGCCGCTCCACGACCAGCCGAGGTAACCGATCCCGTTGGCCTGGGTGTACGACAGGATGGTGTCCTCGTCGGGGTTGCCGTCGGAGTGGTCGAAACCGAACTCGCCGACCACGATGGGCAGCTTGGCGGTGCGGAACCGGCCCAGGTAGTCGCTGATCTCGGCGGCGGTGTCGAAGACGCCGTACATGTGGATCGAGAAGACGGTGTTCTTCTGCGGGTCGGCGGCGAACACCCCGGCCGCGTTGTCGCGCATGGTGAACGACCAGTCCTGACCCCAGTTCGGGGCGTCCACCATGATCGTGTGGGTGATGCCGCCGGCCCGCAGCCGCTTGATCGCGTTGGCGTTGTCGGTGGCCCAGGTGGCGTAGCCCTGGTTGCCGTACGGCTCGTTGCCGATGTTGACGATGACGTACCGCTCCTGGCCCTGCAGGGCGCTGGCGATGCTCAGCCAGTAGTCGACCGCCCGGTCCAGGGTGATCGCCCCGGCCTGCTCGCCGTAGCCGGTGGTGTCGTGCACCTCCAGCACGCAGATCAGCTTGTTGGCCTTGCAGAGCGAGATGACGTTGCTGACGTCGGCGGCGGTGTTCTTGGTCCAGCGGTCACCGCTGGCCAGGACCACCCGCACGGTGTTCGCACCGAGCGCCTTGATGTTGGCGAAGGAGGTGGTCTGCTGCGGGTACCAGGTGTGGGCGTGGTTGACACCACGCATGATGAACTCGTTGCCGTTCGCGTCGTAGAGCTTGCCACCGGAGACCGTGAAACCGGCTGCGGCCTGGGCCGGCTGACCGAAGGCGAACACGGCGGCGAGGACGGTGAGCAGGGCGACACCGGCGACGGAAAGTCGCTTCTTCATGGGTTTCCTCAGGAAGGGTCGACCCCGTTGCCCTGGCGGGGTGGCGATGCTGGTGGGTGGCGCTCGGCTGCAGCCCGACAGCCGCCGCCGGAACTCCCTGGCCGCGTGCGGATCAGCGTATGCCGATGGAGCCGGGAAGGCAACCGGTTAAGTTGCTGACGCGTTTCCCGCCGGGCCTGTGGCGACCCACACCGACCATGGGCCGCCACAGGGGGCAGTCATCCCCACCACAGGATGTGACACCACCAGCCTGAACCGGTTAAGTCGGACCCCAGACCCCCCTCCCGGGACCGTCAAGGGTCACCCGGTCGGGCGAGCCGGCCGCACCGGCGAGGTTGACCGGCGTCGCGCAGGGGTATCCGGTGACGATCGTCGCCCGGGAGGAGAAACCAGGATGGTCCGCGTCGGCTACACCCTGATGTGCGAACAGACCGGCCCCAAGCAGTTGGTCGACCACGCGGTACGGGCGGAGGCAGCCGGCTTCGACCAGCTGGTCATGTCCGACCACTACTACCCGTGGCTCGACGCGCAGGGCCACTCCCCGTACGCCTGGTCGGTGCTGGGCGCGGTCGCCCACGCCACCAGCCGGGCCGAGCTGATGTCCTTCGTGACCTGCCCGATCCGCCGCTACCACCCGGCGGTGGTGGCGCAGAAGGCCAGCACCATCGGGGTGCTCTCCGACGGGCGGTTCACCCTCGGCCTCGGCGCCGGGGAGAACCTCAACGAACACGTGGTCGGCGGCTGGCCGCACGTGCAGCAGCGGCACGAGATGTTCTCCGAGGCGCTCCAGATCATCCGTCCGCTACTCAACGGCGAGACGCTGACCTTCTCCGGCAACCACTTCGACGTCCCCGACGCCTACGTCTGGGACCGGCCAGGACGCCCCGTACCGATGGCCGTCGCCGCATCCGGACCGTCGTCTGCCGCCCTCGCCGCCGAGTACGCCGACGGCATCGTCGCCACCGAACCCGACTCCCGGATCATCCAGCTCTATGACGACGCGGGCGGCGCCGGGCAGCCCCGCTACGGCCAGGTGGCCATCTGCTACGGCCCCGACGAGGCCGAGTGCCGCAAGATCGTGCACGACCAGTTCCGCTGGTTCGGCAACGGTTGGAAGGTCAACGCCGACCTGCCAGACCCGGATGCCTTCGCCGCCGCCACCCAGTTCGTCCGGGAGGAGGACGTCGCCGACGGTATCCCCTGCGGTCCGGACGTCGAACGGCACGTCGAGGCGTTCCGCGCCTTCGTCGACGCCGGTTTCACGCACGTGGCGATCGTGCAGGTCGGCGGGGACAGCCAGCCGATGTTCCTGGACTGGGCGCAGGAGAAGTTGCTGCCCCGACTGCGCGACCTGTGACCTCCGTGGCGGGTCGGGACGGGTCGCGTACCCGTCCCAATCCGCACCCGACCGGCGTCGGCCCCGGCGCGTTGCGGCGCGCCCTCGCCGCGCCGCGCCCGACGGCCGGCCTGGATCGGCACCCCGCCCACACTCCCGGCCCCGCCCACACGTCCTACCCTGTCACCGCGCCGGGCCCGGAGGTTGCCGGGCCCCGGGTGCGGGCGGCGTTGACAAGCGAGTTCCGTCTCGTCGACCGGCTCCGCACGCACACCCGGCGCTCCGCCGACCCGGTGGACCCCGACACACCCCCCGTGCTGCTGGTGCACGGGCTGGCCGTGTCGCACCGCTATCTCACCCCGCTGGCCGAGACGCTCGGCACCACCCACCCCGTGTACGCGCCGGACCTGCCCGGCTTCGGGCTGAGCGCCCACCCCGGCCACGCCTACGACCTGCGGCAGCACGTCGCCCACCTGCTGGCCTGGCTCGACGCGTACCGGATGCCGCCCGTCTGCCTGGTCGGGCACTCGTTCGGCGCGGAGGTCGCCGCCGCGCTCACCGTGGCCCGCCCCGGAGCGGTCCGGGCACTGGTGCTGGCCGGGCCGACCAGCGATCCGACCGCGCGGTCCCGCCGGGGGCTGGTCGGGCGGTGGCTGGTGGACACCCTGCGGGAGCCGCCCTGGCAGGTGCCGATCCTGTGCCGCGACGTCCTCGACGCCCGGCCGTGGCGGGTCGCCACCACCGTCTCGCACTCGGTACGCCACGCGGTGGAGGCGGACCTGGCCCGGATCACCGCGCCCACCCTCGTGCTCGCCGGGGAACGCGACCCGATCGTGCCGCCCCGGTGGCGTGCCCAGGTCACCCGGCTGGTGCCCGACGCCCGACTGGTCACCGTGCCCGATGCCGCCCACAACGTGCTCACCACCGCCCCGGGCCGGTGGCCGGGGCAATCCGCGACCTGCTCGACCCGAACCCGGGAGGGTGAGCCATGCGCTTCGGTAACACACAGATCCGACCCCTCGGCGGCGGCTTCGGCTGCCTCCTGATGATTCTCTTTTCGGTGCTCGCCTCCATCGCCCTGACCGTCCTGGTCAACCTGCTCCTCTGACGATGGCGGAACCGGCTCGGGTGCCGCACCCCGACGTAGTGCCCCACCGCGCCGAACGACAGGAGGACCGCCGAGCGGCGGCTGCCGCACATGCGGCATGGTGGGTACCACTTGCCCGGAGTAGACATGCCTGCTTGTCATATTTATGCCCCAGCGGCATAAGGGCATGCCGAGGTGGTGGCTCCGCTCCCCCACCGGACAGGGTGCCGCGTCGCCGACCGGACAGAGTGCCCGCGTCGCCGACCGGGCGGGCCACCCAGCCGCAACGGCACCGGGACGAGCGCGGCCAGGGCGGTGACCAGCGCGGCTCGCCGCAAAGAACAGCACGGCTCGGTGCGATGAACAGCACGGCGGCGTGCAGCCGCCAGGCATCCGCGACGAGCCCGTCAGGCCGGATCGAGGTCCAGCTCGGCGACGACCGGGTAGTGGTCGGAGGCGTACTCGGTGTCGCCGCCGCGTACCACGTGGACGTCGCGCAACCGGGCGGCGAGCGCCGGGGTGCCGAGGAGGTAGTCCAGCCGCATGCCGGAGAACTCGACGCCACCGCCGTGCCGGGTCGGCGCGGTCAATCCGACCTCGGCCGGGCCGGCGACGTGGGTCGGATCGGCAGGCCCGCCGACGCGGGGCAGCTCAGGCGGCCCGGCGGCGTGGGTCCAGAGGTCGACCAGGCCGGCGGCGAGCAGCCGGGCCACCGCCCGGGTGTCCACGGTCCGCCCGTCGCGGCGCAGGTGCCGCCGCCGGTACGCCGCCGGCAGCCGGGCCACCCGGTCGGCGTGGTCGGTGCCCGGGTCCAGGGTGTTCAGGTCACCGGCGAGCAGCGCCAACTCCCCCGGCACGCGGCCTACCGCACGGGCGAGCCAGCCGGCCTCGATGCGCCGCCGCAGCCCGGTGTACGGGTCGAGGTGGGTGCCGAACACGGTCAGCGGGCCGGCGGTGGTGGCCAGCTCGACCCGCTGCGCCGCGTGGTGCAACGGCCGACGGACCGGCCCGGCGGAGCGGATGCGCCACGGCGGGCGGACCAGCACCGCCACCGGCTGACCGAAGCAGCTGCGGGCCAGGTGGGGGCGCATCCCCACCCGGTCGGCGAACCCGGCCAGCACCCCCGGCCGGTCGAAGCCGCGCAGCTCCTGCACGGCCAGCACGTCGGGGGCCTGCGCGGTGACGACCCGGCACACCAGGTCCCGCCGGTCGGGGCCGGCCCGGTCCCGACCGCCGGTCCTGATGTTCCAGGTCATCATCCGCAGCACGGTGGCCGGCTCACCCGGGACGGCCGGCCTTGGCCAGCTCGTCGTCCAGCTCGTCGACCTGTTCCGACTCGATCTCGGGCCGGTTGCCCTCGTAGACGTCGGCGTTGGGTCGGATCACCCAGTAGAGCAGGCCGATCCACAGGCCGCTGAGGATGAGCGCGCCCATGAAGTCGGTCGGGTGGTGCATGCCCCGGTACATCCGGGAGACCGCCACCCCGACCGGCATGATCACGGCCATCGCCACGAAGAGCCACCGCCACCAGCGGTCGGTACGGACGAACACGATGATCGCGATGACCAGCCAGAGGCAGGTGGTCGCGGCGATGTGCCCGGACGGGAAGGACGAGGTGGGCATCTGCCCGTCGAGGTTCTCCACCGCCGGGCGGGGCCGGTCCACCACCCGGGCCGAGGCGAGGAACAGGCTCAGCTCGCCGAAGAGCGCCAGCACCACGAAGAGCACCGGCCGCCACCGCTTCCAGATGGCCAGCACCAGCGGGCAGAAGACCAGCGAGACGATCAGGATGGCGTGGGTGTCGCCGAACTTGCTCCACCACCAGCTCAGCTCGGTGAGGAAGTCGGTGTGCCGGGCGGCGAACCAGCGCGGGACGTCGGTGTCCAGGGTCTCGAAGATGGTGCCCTTGGCGTGGTAACTGACGTAGCTGCCGAAGGCGTAGAGCGCGCCGAAGACGATCACCCAGCCGACCAGCAGCTCGGCTACGGCGGAGCGCGGGTGCTCCAGCACGTGCTCCTCGGCCGGGGCGGGGGTGATCTTGTCACCGGCCTCCGGTTCCAGCCCCTCGCTCAGCGACGACACCGGCCGGCCACGCTCGCGCCGCCACAGCCGGAAGGCGTACGCGGTGACACCGAGCCAGGCCGCGCCGAGCAGCCAGCCGCCGATCACGTCGGAGACGAAGTGCACGCCGAGCGCGATCCGGGTCAACCCGATCAGCGCCACCAGCACGGCGACGATGGCGATCGCCGGCTTACGCCAACGGGGCGCCATGGCGGGCAGGAAGACCAGCAGCAACGCCCCGTACGCGACGAACGAGCCGAGCGCGTGCCCGCTGGGGAAGCTGTTGCCGGGTGCGCTGGCCACCGGGACGTCGACCACCGGGCGGAGCCGGCCGACCAGGGCCTTGAGCGACGGGTCGAGGATCAGCCCGCCCACCCCGGTCACGATCAGGTAGACCGCCAGCCGGGACTGGCGACGGATCAGCAGGGTGACCACGGCGATCGTGACCAGCCAGATCAGCACCGGTCGGCCACCCAGGTCGGTGACCGCCTGGAGCACGGTGACCAACGCGTGGTGCGGCGCGACGAGCCCGTTGAACCATTCGGCCGCCTCGTGGTCGGCGTGGTACATCGGGCTCCACTTGAACCGGACGAGCATCAGCAGCAGCCCGAAGGCCACGCCCGCGCCGGCCACGGCCAGCAGGCCGGCGACGCTCCGTTCGGCGAAATGGCCGAGCGGCCGTCGGGCCGTCGTGTCCTTGACCGCGGTCACCCCGCACCTCCCTGCGTCAACGTGGCGAGGCGCGCTGTACCCGATTCTGCCGTCCCGTACACGCCCGTCCGGTGTGGCGGGCTCAGAGTGCGGTCATGTCACCGGTGTCGAGCAGTTCCTCCCGCTCGGCCTCGGGCTCCCACAGGTCCGGCTGGGCCGGCTCCGGAGCGCCGATCCGCATCGCCTCCAACTGGGCGGCGAACGACAACCCGCCGAACAGCGCCATGCCGGTGAGGTTGGCCCACAGCAGCAACGCCATCATCCCGGTCAACGCCCCGTACGTCTGGCCGAAGCCGCCGCTGAACTTGACGTACGCGGCGAGCAGCAGGCTGGCCAGCCACCACAGGGCGGTGGCGATGCCGGCGCCGAAGTAGAGCCAGGACAGGCCGGGCTGCTTGCGTCGGGGCGCGTGCCGGAAGATCACCGCCACCGCGACCACGGTCAGCACGAGGCTCAGCGGCCAGCGCACCACCTCCCAGAGGCCGGCGGCGAGATCACCCCACTCGTAGTGGCGCTGCACCGACTCGCCCATCGCCCCGCCGCCGACCAGGATCAGGAACCCGGCCAGCGCGGGCAGGCCGGCGACCACGGCGAGCACCGCCGCGCGCAGGTACTTCCACAGCGCGGGGCGGTCCCGTTCGACGCCGTAGATCCGGTTGGCGCCGCGCTCGATCTGGGCCATGGTGGTGGTCAGCGCCACCAGGCCGGTGATCAGGCCGAGGGTCAACGCCAACTCGCCGGTGCTCTCGGTGCGGTCCCCGTCGCCGAGGAGATCCTGCACCACCTGCTCGCTCTGCCCGGGGGTCAGCGCCAGCACGGTGTCGGCGACCACCCGGCCGCCCTCCTCGACACCCAGGTCGCTGATCAGGCCGGTGAGCGCGATCAGGAACGGGACCACGGCGAGGCAGAGTTGCAGGGCGAACGCGCGGGAGTGGCTGAACCCGTCGCCGTAGCGGAACCGGATGAACGCGTCCCGCAGCAGTTGCCAGCCACCGAGCCGGCGCAGCGTACGCCAGGCGTCGTCGGCGGAGAGTGCGTCCGACGCCATCAACCGGGTCTCGGGGACGAGCTTGGTGCTACTCACGGCGGGCTTCCTCGATCAGCTTCTCGCCGCGCTGCGCCGCCGCGTCGGCGTCGTACGCCAGATCCGGGTCCTGGGCCGGGCGCGGCACGCAGAGCCAGAGCGACCCGGGTCTGATCTCGGCGGTCAGGGTCCGCCCCGGTGCGATCAGGTCGCCGTCGAGCTGCCGGGGCTGGGCCCGGTTGCTGGTGATGACGACCTTGCGGGCCCGCTGGACCTCCATCTGCGGGACGCTGCCCTGCCGGCGGACCAGTGCCCAGCCCATGGTGAGCCAGTGCCGCAGCGTACGCGGGGTGAGCACGGCGACGTCGAGCCAGCCGTCGTCGGGCTCGGCCTCGGTGAGCAGGCGCACCCCACCCTGGAGCCGCCCGACGTTGGCGATCAGCACGGAGCGGGCCCGGCGACGCATCGGCGGCCGGTCGTCGATGCGGATGGTGACCCGCATCGGCCGGTCCCGCAGGTGTTTCGCGGCCCCCACCACGTACGCGGGCCAGCCGATCCGGGCCTTGGTGGTCTCGGAGGTGTCCGCCAGCATCTGCGCGTCGAAGCCCATCCCGGCCATCACCGCGAAGCACCGGTCGTCGACGACGCCGACGTCGAGTCGGCGTCGTCCGCGCTCGACGGCCACCTGGAGGCCGGCGGCCAGGTCGTTGGAGAGCCCGAGGTTGGCGGCGAGCAGGTTGCCGGTGCCCTGGGGCAGCACGGCGAGTTCGACGTCGGTGCCGGCGAGCGCGGTGACGCAGGCCATCACGGTGCCGTCGCCGCCGCAGGCGAAGACCAGCTCGGCCCCGGCGGCGACGGCCTGCTCGGTCTGGCCCCGGCCGGGGTCCTCGGCGGTGGTCTCGTACCAGGTCGGGGCCGGCCAACCGGCGGCGGCGAGCGCCTCCTCCACGGTCGCGCGGAACTCGTCGAGATCAGTCACCTTCGTCGGGTTGACCACCACCGCCGAGCGCGGGGCGCGGTCGCCGTCGGTCACCGTACGCTTCTGCTCTGCACCGTCCACGGCGTCAGTGTGCAGCACCCCGGCCGGGTCAGCGACCCGACGACGACCGACGTTGCATTGACCGCAAACAGGTTTGATCCGGGTTGGGACCTACCCGACCGGTCAGGCCGCCGTCCGCAGCGCCAACTCGACCCGTCGGCGCAGGTCGTCGAGGTCCACGCCCGCCTCGGTCAGCACCACCGCCCCCAGGCCGCCACCCTCGCGGAGCACGCCGAGCAGTAGGTGTTCGGTGCCGATGTGCCGGTGCCGCAGCCGGAGCGCCTCGCGTAGCGCCAACTCCAGCACCTTGCGGGAACGGGGCGAGAAGGGCCCGCCGACCGGCCGGCGCAGCCGCCACCGTCGACGTGGGGCCGGGACCGCCTCGCGCAGGGCGTCCGGGCCGAAGTTGTCCTCGATCCGGGCGACGATGGCCGCGAGGTCGATGCCGATCTCGCGCAGCGCGGCCGCGTCCGCCTCGCCGAGCCCGAGCCCGCCATCACCGACGTGCCGCCGGATCCGGGCGCGCAGGTCGTCGGCGTCGACGCCGGCGGAGGTGAGCACCCGGCTGGCGAGCGCATCGGTGTCGGCCAGGACGGCGAGCAGCAGGTGTTCGGTGCCGACGGGACGTCGCCCGTCGCGCTGGGCCTGTTCGACCGCGCTCCGGACGACGGCGCGGGCCCGATCGGTGAACCGCTCGAACATCATTCCTCCCAGGTTCCTCGGACCGCCGGTCGCCCGGCGTGCTTCTTGTGGACCGCCTGCCGGCTCACCTCGAGCGCGTCGGCGATCTCCTGCCAGGACCAGCCCTGCCGTCGGGCGTTGTCCACCTGGACCACCTCCAGCCGTTCGAGGAGCCGACGCAGGGCGAGCACCGCGCGCAGGCCGACCCGGGGGTCGGTGCTGCCGGCGGCTGCCGCGAGTTCCGTTGCCCGACTCATGCTGTCAACTTACGTTGACAATTCGGCCTTGTCAACCATAGTTGACGCACCCGACCTGCGCCGACACGACGCCGGACGCCCCGGTCCAGGCCCGCGACGGTGCTACCGTCCGCTGGTGTTCCGTCGCCGCACCACCGACCAGCCCATCGAGGCGGCCCGCCGGCTGCCCGTCGGCCGGATCGAGTGGGAGATCGCCGGCGGCACCGTGGCCGGTCACCGCTACTCGGCCAACTTCGACGTCCTGCACGTCGACCCGGAACTACCGTTCGCGGTGGTCGTCGACGGCATGGGCGAGGGCGAGGGCAGCCGGGTCGCCGGCAGCACCGCGCGGGACACGCTGCGCGAACTGGTCCACGCCGGCTGGCCGGCCGTCGGCCCCCGCGAGCTGCGCGCCGCCGTCACCGAGGCCCAGATCCGGGTACGCCGGGCCGGCGCCGCCGTCGACGAGCTGGCCGGCTGCACGCTGACCGCGCTGCTCGCCGCGCCCGACGGCGAACTGGCCTGGATCGTCCAGCTCGGCGACTCCCGGGCCTACCGGCTGCGCGACGGGCTGCTGGAACTGGTGACCGTGGACCACACGATGGCCTGGCTCGGGGTGCTGCACGGCTGGTGGCCGGCGAACTCCCGGGAGGCGTCCCGCGCCCGCTACCAACTGCTGCGTTACCTCGGCCACCCCGACCGGCCCGACCCGGACCTGCTCGGGGTGCCGCTGCGCCCCGGCGACACCTGGCTGCTCTGCACCGACGGGGTCAGCGACCAGCTCGACTACCACCGGCTACGCGAACTGCTCGCCGAGCCGGACCCGACCCGGGCGGTACGCGCCCTGCTCGCCGCGAGCCTGGCCGAGGGCGGCAGCGACAACGCCACCGCCGTCGTGCTGCGCGTACACCCGGGGACCGGACCGACCCGTCCGGCTGATCGGGCTCCACCGCCCCCCCGGCGCGACTAGCGTCGGTGGGGACGGCGCGGGGCGTAGGTGCGGGCGCCCGGGAGGTGAACCGGATGACCGGGTCCACGGGCGGGCCGGTGGTGGTCGGTGTCGGGCCGGCGCCGACGGACCTCACGACGGTCCGGCTGGCCGCCCGGGAGGCCGCCGCGCACGGCCGGGACCTGGCCCTGCTGCACGCCTTCGACTGGGAGGCCGCGTTGGCCGGCCCGTCGGTCGCCGGCAGCCGCGACGCCGCCGAGGAACTGGTCGCCCGGGCCGCCACGGCCGCGAACGATGTCGAACCAGGGCTGCCGGTCAGTGGGGAGATCGTCGAGGGGGCACCGGTCGAGGCCCTGATCCGCCGTTCCGGGACGGCGTTCCTCGTGGCCATCGGGGACGGCGGGATGGCCGGCCGCGGCGGCTGCGTACCCGCCGACGCGCCCGCCGTGCAGCTCGCCGCCCGTGCCGGCTGCCCGGTGCTGGTGGTCCGCCGCGACCCACCGCCCCCGGGCCCGGTGCTGGTCGGCGTGGACGGCTCGCCCAGCTCCCGGGCCGCGCTCGCCTTCGCCTTCGGCTGTGCCGCCCGCCGCCGGGCCCGGGTCATCGCGGTACGGGTGATCGAGCCGGGACGACCCGACGACGGCGACGACGTGCTCGGCACGCTGGTCGGCCAGGCCCGCCGGCACCATCCGGACGTGCCGGCGGAGTGCCACACCGTACGCGGCGATCCGGGGACCGTCCTGGTGGAGCAGTCCCGGTCGGTGCAGGTGGCGCTGGTCGGCGCCCGGGGCGACCAGCCGGGGCGGGGGATGCTCGGCGAGGTGAGCCAGACCCTGCTCTACCACGCGCCCGCGCCGGTCATCGTCGTCCGTGGGTTGGTTTCCGCCGGGGCGGGCGGGGCATGACGACCCGGCGAGGGCGGGACCAACGGCCCTGACCGGTGACCGGGCAATCACGAAGACTGGGTCTGCCCGGGGCGAATCGGCGCTTCCGGGTGCAGAACTCCCCGACCCGCGAGAGGCTTTGGCAGCATGGACACCGCTCTCGACCTGCACAGCCCCCTGACCGACGACGAGCTGCGCCGGCTGGACGCCTACTGGCGGGCGGCGAACTACCTCACCGTCGGGCAGATCTACCTGCTCGACAACCCGCTGCTGCGCGAGCCGCTCGCCCCCGAGCACGTCAAGCCCCGGCTGCTCGGCCACTGGGGCACCAGCCCCGGCCTGAACCTGCTCTACGCCCACCTCAACCGGGTCATCGTCAACCGGGACCTGTCGGCGATCTTCGTCACCGGCCCCGGCCACGGCGGCCCGGCGCTGGTCGCCAACACCTGGCTGGAGGGCACCTACAGCGAGCTGTACCACTCGGTGAGCCGTGACGAGACCGGCATGCAGCGGCTGTTCCGCCAGTTCTCCTTCCCCGGCGGCATCCCGAGCCACGTCGCACCGGAGGTGCCGGGCTCGATCCACGAGGGCGGCGAGCTGGGGTACGCCCTGAGCCACGCCTACGGCGCCGCCTTCGACAACCCGGACCTGCTGGTGGCCTGCGTCATCGGCGACGGTGAGGCGGAGACCGGCCCGTTGGCGGGCAGCTGGCAGTCCAGCGTCTTCCTCAACCCGGCCCGCGACGGCGCGGTGCTGCCCATCCTGCACCTCAACGGCTACAAGATCGCCAACCCGACGGTCATGGACCGGATCCCCACCGAGGACCTGCTCAACCAGATGCGCGGCCACGGCTACCAGCCGTACCTGGTCGCCGGGGACGACCCGACGCAGGTGCACCAGCTCCTCGCGGCCACCCTGGACCGGGCCTGCGACGAGATCGCCGAGATCCAGCGGGTGGCCCGCTCCGGCGGCCACGTCGAGCGCCCCCGCTGGCCGATGATCATCCTGCGGACCCCGAAGGGCTGGACCGGCCCGGCCCAGGTCGACGGCAAGCAGGTCGAGGGGACCTTCCGCGCCCACCAGGTGCCCATCGCCGAGGTGCGCGACAACCCGGAGCACCGGGCCGAGCTGGAGCGCTGGCTGCGCAGCTACCGTCCGGAGGAGCTCTTCGACGCCACCGGCGCCCCGGTCGCCGAGCTGACCGCGCTGCCGCCCAAGGGCGAGCACCGGATGAGCGCCAACCCGGTCACCAACGGCGGGCGGGTGCTGCGGGACCTGACCCTGCCGGACTTCCGCGACTACGCCGTCGACGTCAAGCAGCCGGGTGAGCCGGTGGTCGGCGCGGCCGGGGTGCTCGGCACCTGGGTCCGCGACGTGATCACCGCCAACCCGCAGACCTTCCGGCTGTTCGGCCCGGACGAGGTCGCCTCCAACCGGCTCGGTGCCGCGTTCGAGGTCACCGACCGGGCCTTCGACGGCCGGATCGAGGCCACCGACGACCACCTCTCCCCCGACGGCCGGGTGATGGAGGTGCTCTCCGAGCACCTCTGCGAGGGCTGGTTGGAGGGTTACCTGCTGACCGGCCGGCACGGCATCTTCACCAGCTACGAGGCGTTCATCCACATCGTCGACTCGATGGTCAACCAGCACGCCAAGTGGTTGAAGGTGACCCGGGGCATCCCCTGGCGGGAGCCGATCGCCTCGCTGAACTACCTGCTGTCCAGCCACGTGTGGCGACAGGACCACAACGGTTTCTCGCACCAGGACCCGGGCTTCATCGACCACGTGGTCAACAAGAAGGCCGAGGTCGTCCGGGTCTATCTGCCGCCGGACGGCAACACCCTGCTCTCCACCATGGACCACTGCCTGCGCAGCCGGCACTACATCAACGTGGTGGTGGCCGGCAAGCAGCCCGCCCCGAACTGGCTGACCATGGACGAGGCGGTCCAGCACTGCCGGCGCGGCCTGGGCATCTGGGACTGGGCCAGCACCGACGACGGTCAGGAGCCGGACGTGGTGCTCGCCTGCGCCGGTGACGTGCCGACCCTGGAGACCCTCGCCGCCGCCGACCTGCTCCACCAGCACCTGCCCGAGCTGAAGGTGCGGGTCGTCAACGTGGTCGACCTGATGCGGCTCCAGCCGTCGTCGGAGCACCCGCACGGCCTGCCGGACAACGAGTTCGACACCATCTTCACCCGCGACAAGCCGATCATCTTCGCCTACCACGGCTACCCGTGGCTGATCCACCGGCTCACCTACCGCCGGGCCAACCACGACAACCTGCACGTGCGCGGCTACAAGGAGGAGGGCACCACCACCACGCCGTTCGACATGGTGATGCTCAACGACCTGGACCGCTTCCACCTGGTCATCGACGTCATCGACCGGGTGCCCGGCCTGGCCGCCCGCGCCGCCCACCTGCGGCAGGAGATGGTCGACACCCGGCAGGCCTGCCGCGACCACACCCGCCGCCACGGTGAGGACGACCCCCGGGTCGCCGAGTGGCGCTGGATCCGGGAGACCCAGCCGCAGCAGCTCGACGGGCAGTGACACCTCCGGGGTCCGTGGTGGGCCGGTCACCGGCCGGCCCACCACGCCCCACCAGCCAGGAAAGGACGAGACGATGAACTCCGACGAGATCCTGGTCGGCTACGACGGTTCCGCCGACGCGGGCGTCGCCGTGGACTGGGCGCTGGCCGAGGCGCGGCGCAGCGGACGCCCGGTCCGGCTGGCGTACGTCTTCGAGTGGATGACCGTCGCCGGCTGGGTCGGCCCGGGGGTGGCCCCCGGGGTCTGGCCGGACGACGACGCCCGACGGCAGGTCGAGGAACTGGTGCACAAGGCCGCCGCGGACGCCACCGCCGCCTGGCCCGGCGTCACCGTGCACGGCGAGGTCTTCGACGGCCCGCCCGCGCTGGTGCTGGAGGAACGCTCCGCCGAGGCCGGGCTGCTGGTGCTCGGCAGCCGGGGCCACGGCGGCTTCACCGGTCTGCTCGCCGGCTCCACGGCGGTGTCGGTGGCCGCCCACGCGCACTGCCCCGTGGTGGTGGTGCGGGAGGCGCAGGCCAAGGTCGACGGGCCGGTGGTGGTCGGCTACGACGGCTCCGATCAGGCCGTCACCGCGCTCGGGTTCGCCGTGGAACGGGCCGCGCAACGCGACGCCCCGCTGCGGGTGCTGCGGGCCTTCGAACCGCCGGACGACCGCTGGCGGCCCTCCGACCCGGACGCCGAGGCCCGGCTCGCGGCGGACCGGGCCGAGATCGACCAGGCCCTCGCCGGGTGGCGGGAGACCTTCCCGCAGGTGCCGGTCACGGTGGAGATCGCACCGGCCCGGCCGGCCGCCGCGCTCGTCGAGGCGAGCCGGGACGCACAGCTCGTGGTGGTCGGCAGCCGGGGACGGGGCGGGCTGCGCGGGATGCTGCTCGGCTCGGTCGGCCAGCAGCTCATCCAGCACGCGCACTGCCCGGTAGCGGTCGTCCGCGAACGCTGACCACCCCGACCGGGGCGGCTTTGCGTGATCAACTTGCGGGCCGATGTCGCGGTGTCCCGAACGACCTGACACCGCGACATCGGCGGCCGAGGGCCGCGAGGGCGTGGCGGCGTTCCGCGAGCGGCGGGACGCCGCCTGGGTACCGACGGTTTGAGCCGGCGAGTGGATCAGGACCCTGGGGTGGGCGGGGCGGGATCGAGGGAAAGGTAGTCCTCCTCTTCCCCGGCCAGGTGCAGGCGCAGCACGGCGTCCAGTCCGTAGAGGCTGGCGAGCAGGTCGGGCACCTGGTCGGGGCGCAACCGCCCGTCGGCCCGGGCCAGGTGACCGCCGATCCGGTCCACCAGCCCGTGGATCTCCACGTGTTCCCGACTCATCGTGGCCGTCGCCTCGTCGCCGCCCAGCGGGCCGGCCAACGCCGGATAGAGCTGCCGCTCCTCGGCGTCGGCGTGCGGCAGCACCTCGTCGGTCAGCCGCCGGTGCGTGTCGCGCAGCGCCGGCAGGCACCCCTCGGCGGTCGGCCGGGTCGCCACCAGGTCGGCGGTGTCACGTACCCGGGCGAGCACGTCGCGTACGCCGGCATGCTGGCCGGCGTACCGGTCGAGCAGGGCGCGGGTGGTCGGCGGCACGTCCCGACGGCGCAGCCCACCACGCAACGCCCGCAACGCGTTGAGGATGACCAGCACGTCGATGCCCTCCTGGAGGAAGGCGCCCGCCACCGGCGGCAGCCGACCGGCGGCGGCGACCAGCATCGCGAGCACCGCCAACCCCATCCCGACGGCGGCGCTCTGCACCGCGATCCGGCGGGCGTGGCGGGCGATCTCGACGGCGTCGGCGAGCCGGTCCAGCCGGTCCACGGTGATCACCGCGTCGGCGACGTCCGCCGACGCGGTCGCCCCGGTCGCCCCCATCGCCACCCCGACGTGCGCCGCCGCCAACGCGGGCGCGTCGTTCACCCCGTCACCCACCATCACGGTGACCGCCCGCCGCGACTCCCGCCGGACCCGGTCCACCTTCTCCTGCGGCGAACAGCGGGCCAGCACCTCGTCCACCCCCACCAGCCGGGCCACCTGCTCGGCGGTACGCGGCCGGTCCCCGGTGAGCAGCAGCAACCGGGACAACCCGGCCTCCCGCAGCCGGCGTACCGTCCGGCGGGCATCGGGACGGACCGGGTCCGCCAGCAGGATCGCGCCGAGCGGGCCCTGGTCGCCGCTCACCCACACCGTCGACCAGCCGGCCAACTCGGCCCGGTCCCGGGCCAGCTCCGCCCAGCCGGGCAGGTCACCACCGAGCTGCCCGACCCGCACCAGCCGGCCGTCGACCCGGCCGCTCACCCCGCGCCCCGGCTCCTCGGTCACCTCCGTCGGCGTGGCCAACGCCAGCCCCCGCTGGCGGGCCTGCCGCACCAGCGCCACGGCCAGCACGTGCGGGGAGAGCTGCTCCACCGACGCGGCCAGCCGCAGCACCTCGTCCCGGTCGCCGCCGGGAGCGACCACCGTCTCCGCCGCCCAGGGCCGGCCCGCCGTCAGCGTGCCCGTCTTGTCGAGCAGCAGGGTACGGGCCCGGCCGAGCAGCTCCAGCGAACCACCGTCGCGCACCAGGACACCCCGCCGGGCCACCCGCGACAACCCGGAGACGATCGCGATCGGGGTGGCCAGCAGCAGCGGACACGGCGTCGCCACCACCAGCACCGCGACCGCCCGGACGAACTCCCCCGACCACACCCCGGCCACCGCGGCCAGCACCAGGGTGAACGGGACGAACGCCGCCGCGTACCGGTCGGCGAGCCGTACCGTCGGGGCCCGGTGGGCGGTCGCCTCCCGCGCCAGCCGGACGATCCCCGCGTAGGTGCTGCCCGCCGCGTCCCGGGTGGCCCGCAGACCCACGGCGGCACCGGCGTTGACGACCCCGCTGGGCACCTGTTCCCCGGCGGCCCGGCCCACCAGTTGCGACTCCCCGGTCACCACCGACTCGTCCAGCATCGCCGGGGCCGTCAACACACCGTCCACCGGCACCACGTCCCCCGGCCCGACCAGCAGCTGGTCACCCACCGCGACCCGGTCCAGTCCGATCACCTCGACGCCCCCGTCGGGGGTACGCCGCCGTGCCCGCCGGGGTGCCCGCTCCAGCAGGGCACGCAGGTCGCGGGTCGCCCGCCCCTGCGCGTACGCCTCCAGTGCCCGCCCCGTCGCCACCATCACCGCGATCACCGCACCGGCCAGGTACTCCCCGACGAGCAGCGCACCGGCCAACGCCAGCACCGCGATCACGTCCACCCCGAACCGCCGCCGCCACAGCTGACGCAGCACCGCCCAGACCGCCGGCACCAACGCCACCAGGGTCGACGCCGCCCAGACCACGTCGGCCGTTCCCCGCCGACCGGCCGCCCACAGGACCGCCCCGACCAGCACCGCCCCGGCGAGCAGGGTCAGCGGCGTCCACTCACGCCAACGCGCCCGACGCCGGCCGACCGGTCGCCCCGGAACGCACTCCCGCTGTTCCGTGCCCACCTGCGGATCGTCCCAACGGCACCGCGTCAGTGGCGCCGAACGGGAAAACGACAGGCCGAAGTGCCCGTCCGGGTGGGACCTGCCGCCGTGTCCGTACCGGGGCGGACGGGGCAGGATGGGACGGTATCCCCGCCCGTGGACCGACCGGGTGGGGCACGATGGGAGAAACGGAAAGGTCGTGCCGATGAGCCACCAGACGCCCGCGACGGACCGCCCGCTGACCACCGCGCTCGCGGAGGCAGCCGCGACGGCCGGCCACGCCCCGTCGGTGCACAACACCCAGCCGTGGCGCTGGCGGGTCCTGCCGGACGCCCTGGAACTGCGGGTGGTCCGGGACCGGCAGCTCACCGCCGCCGACCCGGAGGGCCGCCTGCTGGCGCTCAGCTGCGGCGCGGCCCTGCACCACGCCCGGGTGGCGTTGGCGGCCGAAGGCTGGACGGCGGTGGTCGAGCGGCTGCCCGACCCGCAGCAACCGGACCTGCTGGCCCGGTTGACCGGCCTGACCCCTGCCGGGGCCGACCCGGACGCGATGCGGCTGGTGCAGTGCATGCAGGTCCGGCACACCGACCGCCGGCCGGTCAGCGACGAGCCGGTGCCCGCCGAGGTGGTCGACGACATCACCCGCGCGGCGGACGACGAGGGCGCCCGGTTGCAGATCCTCGACGCCGACCAGGTGATGGAGCTGGCCGCCACCGCCTCGCACGCCGGCACCGTGGAGGCGGAGGACCCGCAGACGCGCGAGGAGTTGCAGTACTGGACCCACCGGGCCGACACCGGCACCGGACTGCCGCCG
The DNA here is from genome assembly GCF_019374995.1 of Micromonospora sp. RL09-050-HVF-A. Taxonomy (NCBI): domain Bacteria; kingdom Bacillati; phylum Actinomycetota; class Actinomycetes; order Micromonosporales; family Micromonosporaceae; genus Micromonospora; species Micromonospora sp. RL09-050-HVF-A. The sequence goes on along the minus strand of NZ_JAGKQP010000002.1, from coordinate 6,500,059 downwards.
GAGGTGCTGCCGCAGGACCAGCCGCAGACCACCGTCCCGGCCCGCGACTTCGGCAGCCCCGGCAACCTCCCGGTGGGGCCGGGGCACGACAAGGCCGCCGTCTACGGGCTGCTCTACGGCGACGAGGACGAACCGGACAGCTGGCTGGAGGCCGGTGAGGCACTCTCCGCACTGTGGCTGACCGCCACCCGGCACGGGGTGTCGGTGGTGCCGCTGTCCGGCGTGGTCGAGGTGCCCGGCACCCGGCAGAAGCTGCGGCAACTGCTCAGTGGGCTCGGCTACCCGTACCTGGTGCTGCGGATCGGGCTCGCGGACCCGGCGCACGCCGGCCCGCCGCACACCCCGCGGCTGCCGGCCGCGCAGGTGGTCGACACCTCCGCGGTACGCGACCAGCGGTCCTGACGATCTCGTGCCGGGCGGTCACCGGGCGCTAAACTCGCCCGCGTGGCCGCCAGCACCCCTGCTTCCCGCAATGACCATCCGGTCCCCTCGTTGGGGCTGAGCCCGTTGTCCCGGGTCCGCCTCGACGAGCTGCTCCAGGAGATGCTCGACCGGGTCGGCGACGTGGTGACCAGCCGGGAGCGGCTGCGGGCGCTGCTCGACGCGGTGGTCGGCATCGGCACCGACCTCGACCTGCGCAGCACCCTGCGACGGATCGTGCAGGCGGCCTGCGAGCTGGTCGGTGCGCGTTACGGCGCGCTCGGCGTGATCGGTCCCGACCGGCTGTTGCACGACTTCATCACCCACGGCATCGACGCCGAGCTGCACGCGAAGATCGGTGACCTGCCGCACGGGCGGGGGGTGCTCGGCCTGCTCATCGACGAGCCCCGCCCGGTCCGCATGCCCGACATCACCCAGCACCCCCAGTCGTACGGCTTCCCGCCGAACCACCCGCCGATGCACAGCTTCCTCGGCGTGCCGGTGCGCATCCGCGACCAGGTCTTCGGCAACCTCTACCTGGCCGAGAAGCAGGGCGCGGCGGAGTTCACCGAGGACGACGAGGAGATCGTCGTGGCGTTGGCCGCCGCCGCCGGGGTGGCCATCGAGAACGCCCGGCTCTACGCGCTGGCCCACCGTCGGGAACGCTGGCTGGCCGCGACCGCCGAGATCACCTCGGTGCTGCTCGGCGAGGTACGCCGGACCGACGCGTTGACCCTGGTGGCCCGCCGGGCCCGGGAGGTCGCCGAGGCGGAGCTGGCGCTGGTGCTGCTCTACGACGACGACGCCGGGCAGTTCACCGTCGAGGTGGTCGACTCCGCCGACGGTGACGCCGACGGGCTGGTCGGCGCGCTGCTGCCGGCCAGCGAGACCAGCTTCGCCGGCTCGGTCACCGAGCGTCGCCGGGAACTGCTCGACAACCTGGCCGAGGCGGCACCCTGGCCGGTGCCGGTGGTCGCCGGCCCGGCGGTGGTCTCCCCGCTCGCCGCCGCCGACACCCTGCACGGGGTGCTGGTGGTGGCCCACCGGCCCGACGCCGGCCGGGCCGCCGACGCCGACGTCACCCTGCTGGCCAGCTTCGCCGGCCAGGCCGCCCTGGCCATGGAACGGGCCCGGGGCCAGGAGGAACGGGAACTGCTGGTGGTCCTGGAGGACCGCGAACGCATCGCCCGGGACCTGCACGACGTGGTGATCCAGCGGCTGTTCGCCACCGGCCTGCAACTGCAGAGCGGCGCGATGCACGCCCGCCCCGACGTCGCCAAGCGGATCAACGCGGCCGTCGACGACCTCGACGCCACCATCCGGGACATCCGCCGCACCATCTTCGAGCTGCGTACCCCGATGAGCGCGGCGCTGCGTACCGAGATCCGGGAGGCGGTCGACGTGGCCGCCGGGTCGCTCGGCTTCCGCCCCGCCGTCGAGTTGGACGGGCCCATCGACAGCGCCGTGCCGGAACCGGTCCGCCCCGACCTCACCGCCGTGCTCCGTGAGGCGCTGTCCAACGCGGTACGCCACGCCGAGGCCAACCGGGTCGCCGTCGCCGTCCGGGTCGACGCCGGCCGGGTCACCGTGACGGTCACCGACGACGGGGTGGGCTGTGACCCGGCCGCCGCGCGGGGTGGCCTGGTCAACCTGCGCGAACGCGCCGAACGGCACGGCGGCGAGTTCGAGGTACGCCGGATCGAGCCGCACGGCACCCAGCTCTACTGGTCGGTCCCGCTGCGCGACTGACCCCCGGGCGGCCGGGGTCGGTGGGTCAGAGGCGTTGGCCGAGCAGGCGGGTGGCGAGCACGGCGGCCTGGGTGCGGCGCTCCAGGCCCAGCTTGGCCAGCACACTGGAGACGTAGTTCTTCACGGTCTTCTCGGCGAGGAACATCTTGCCGGCGATCTCCCGGTTGGTCAGCCCCTCGGCGACGTACTCCAGGATGCGGCGTTCCTGCTCGGTGAGGCTCTTCAGCTCGCGCGGCTGCTCGACGCCGCTGCGGATGCGCTCCAGCACCCGGGTGGTGATCGCCGGGTCGAGCAGCGACTGCCCGGCCGCGACCCGACGGACCGCGTCCACCAGGTCGGTGCCCCGGATCTGCTTGAGGACGTAACCCGCCGCACCCGCCATGATCGCGGCGAACAACGCCTCGTCGTCCTCGTACGAGGTGAGGATCAGTCCCTTGATCGACGAGTCGACCGCCCGGACGTCCCGGCACACGTCGATGCCGTTGCCGTCGGGCAGCCGGGCGTCGAGGATCGCCACGTCGGGGCGGAGGGCGGGAATCCGCCGGGACGCCTCCTGGGCGGAGCCGGACTCGCCGACCACTTCGATGTCGCCGCTGCTCTGCAACAGGTCGGCCAGGCCACGGCGGACGACTTCGTGGTCGTCGAGGAGGAACACCCGGATCATCCCTCGTTTCTACCCGCCCGGACGCGCTCGTGCACGGGCCGAAGGTCCCTAACCTGGCACGTCGCACCATCCTCCCTCGCGTGTCACGCCGACTGGGCCGGCCTGGCGGGTCGGGCACGGGGCGCTCCGCCAGTGGGAAGGGCGGCCCGGTGGGTCGGGACGTCCGGCCCTGCCCGGCCCACCTGCCGGTGACGGACCGTGGAGGGGAACCACCACCGGGAACCGGGGGCGGCGTCGGCCGGCCGGGGGCGACACGTTCCCCGCTCGGGGTGGAGCGGCACGAACCGCCACGGAAGGAGCACGACCATGGGCACCGGGTACACCGAGACGCAACTGCGGGCCGCCGTCGCGGACGCCGTCCGCGCGCCCTCCCTGCACAACACCCAGCCGTGGCGGTTCCGACTGCGCGACGGCGGAATCGAGGTGTCGGTCGACCAGACCCGCCGGCTGCCGGCCACCGACCCGAGCGGTTGGGGCACCCGGATCTCCGGCGGGGCGGCCCTGTTCAACCTGCGGTTGTCCCTGGCCGTGGCGGGCACCCCGGCGACCGTACGGCTGCGACCGTACCCGGCCGACCCGGACGTGCTGGCCCGACTGGTCCCGGAACTGCCGCGCCGCCCCACCCCGACCGAGCAGAGCCTCTACGCGGCCATCGGCCGCCGGTTCAGCAACCGGGCGCCGTTCTGGCCCGACCCGGTGCCCGCCGACGCCCGCTGGCGGCTCGGCGAGGCGGCCCGCGCCGAACAGTGCTGGCTGGAACTGGTGATCGGGGTGGGCCCCGTCAACGCCTTCGCCGAGGTCGCCCGCAGCGCCCACCGGGTACTCGAACGCGACCCCGCCTACCGGGCCGAACGCGCCGACTGGGTCCGCACCGAGCCCGCCCCCGACGGGGTGCCGGCCCGCGCCGGTGGTCCGCAGACCGAGCCGCAGGACCTGCTGCCGTCGCGGGGCTTCGGCGGCCTCGACCGGGCCCCCGGCCGCGACTTCGAACCGGAACCGCTGGTGGCGGTGCTCGGCGCGGCCGGCAACACGGTCGTCGACCAGGTGCTCGCCGGGCAGGCGTTGCAGCGGGTGCTGCTGACCGCGACCGACGCGGGGCTCGCGGTGTCGCTGCTGTCGCAGCCGATCGAGGTGTCGGGGGCGCGGGAGGCACTACGGCTGTCGCTGGGACGTTTCGGCACGCCGCAGATGGTGATGCGGATCGGGTACGGCCAGCCGGGGGTGGCGACACCGAGGCGGAGCGTGGACGAGGTGTTGGACGTGGCGGTGGCACCCGGCTGAACCCCCGCCGCCCGGCCTGTACCACGCTCGACTTGCGCGGTCCGGGTCATCCGGGGCGGTGCGCGGTGAGCAGGGCGGCTTCCCGGGCCGGGTCGAGGCCGACGGTCGCCCGCGCCGGCCGCCCCGCGCGGGGCGGGACCGACCCCACCCGGCCCAGCCAGCGCCAGGTGTCACCGACCGTCTCGGCCACCGGACGGCAGGTCAGCCCCGCCGCGTACGCCTTCTCGACGCCACGCTCCTGCAACCAGCGGTACTCGTGGCCCGGCGGAATCCAGATCGGCAGGTCGTTCCACGGTTCGATCCCGGCGGCGAGGAGCACCTCGGGGTCGGTCCACCGCAGTCGGGCGCCGGCCCCGGTCGTCGCCACCGCCTCGGTGAGCAGTTCGCCCATGGTGGTGTGCCCCGGGCGGCTGATCACGTTGAACGCGCCGCCCACGCCCTCGGCGGCCCGGTCGAGCGTGAAGGCCGCCAGGTCCCGGACGTCGACGTACTGCACCGGCAGGTCGGCCGGGCCGGGTGCGAGGACGTCACCGCCCCGGGCCACCCGGCGCAGCCACCACGGCAGCCGCCCGATGTCCTCCCCCGGCCCGAGGATCAGCCCGGCCCGCACCAGCAGGGCGCGTTCCCCGAACACCTCGGTCGCGGCCAGTTCCCCACCGGCCTTGCACCGGGCGTAGTCGTCGTCGCCGGTGTCGTCGGCCGCCGACGCCACCACCGCCGATTCCTCACCGACCCCGGGGCGCACAGGCGGGGCGTAGACGGAGCCGCTGGAGACGTAGGCGTAGTGCCCGGCGCAGCGCAGCAGCGTGGCGGCGTCGCGTACCGCGCGGGGTGCGCCGTCCCAGGTGTCGACCACCACGTCCCACCCGCCGCCGGCCAGTTCGGCCAGCCCGCCCGGCGCGGTCCGATCACCCCGCAACCGGTGTACGCCCCGCGGGGTGCCACCGTGTATCCCCCGGTTGAACACCGTCACCGTCCAGCCCCGGCGTACCCCTTCGGTCACGATGGCGGACCCGACGAACCCGGTGCCGCCCAGCATCAGCAGTCTCATCCGTCCCACCCTGCCGGTCGGGGGCACCGATGCGGCACCCTGTTCACCGGCAGCGGATCTGCCGTCGGCAGAACCCGGGCCAGCGCACTGCTCGACTTCCCCCGCCGGTCCGTCGTCGACCGACATACGGGTCGGTTCCGTCCACGTCACGCGCGGCCCGGTGCACCCGGTGTGGGTGGGCAGGGGCGGTGGCGTGTCGACTGGCGTCACGACGGTGCAAGTGCGGTGGCGGCGGGCTCGTCCCCGCTGACCGAGTGGCGAGGGCATCCCGCCGGTCACCGGGCCATCCGGCCGGTCGGACCGGTGAGCGGCTGAAAATGGTCCACGGGACGGGCAACTCCTCGGGCTCCGTTATGCCTGTCAGGCATATTTATGACGCACAGGCATATAGCTTTCCGCGCAACAGTGATGCAGGGGACGCCGCACCCAGCACAGGCATAAGGGCAGCCCGGCAGCCCGCCAGCCCGCCAGCCCGGCGAAGAATGTCCGAATCTGGCGGTCCGGAAAGCGGACGGAGGTGACGGCCGTGAGCCGCCTGACGGAATCCCGGCCGGCCCGGATGCGTTACACCCGGTGGACGGCCGCAGCGGCAGCCCCGCCACCGGGCCCGATGCAGCCACCTCCGGCAGAATGACCCACCACCGCGACGCGGAATGACCGACCACTGCCGGTCGTTACACCCGGTGCACGACCGCACCCACCCGGCCCGGCCACCCGCCGGGAATGACCCCGGGACCCCGGTCGTTGTATCTGACTCCGGCCCGTGCGGCCACCGCGTCAGCGGCAGGCCCCGACCGGAACCCCTCGGACTTTCCCCCATGAGCGCCCCGACGTGGTGCCCGCATCCCCAGCCGCCTGTCCCCACGGGCGCCCGGTGGGTGTCAACCCCCCGAAGGAGCTTCCCCATGACCACGATCCTGCGTAAGAGTGTCCTCGGTATCGCCGGTCTCGCCTTCGCCGGTGGCCTCGCCGCCGGCCCGCTGCACCTCGGCGACACCCCCACCATCGACACCAGCCCCGTCGCCGTCGTCCAGGCCGACAAGCCGGCCGTGGACAAGGGCAAGCTGATCCCGCACGGTGTGCAGGGCGAGCAGTCCCGCATCGACCTGAACGACGAGCAAACCGGCAACGTCAAGGCGATAATCGCCGCGACGAAGAAGGCCGGCATGGACGAACGCGCCGCCGTGGTCTCCATCGCCACCGCCCTACAGGAGTCGAAGCTGGAGAACCTCGGCCACCTCGGCGACCGCAACGACCACGACTCCCAGGGCCTGTTCCAGCAGCGCCCGTCCTCCGGCTGGGGCACGGTGGAGCAGATCACCGACCCCGAGTACGCCACCCTGGCGTTCCTCAAGGGCCTCAAGCAGGTCGACGGCTGGCACGACATGCCCCTGACCAAGGCCGCCCAGACCGTCCAGGTGTCGGCGTACCCCGACCACTACGCCCAGTGGGAAACCCAGGCCGCCGACCTCGTCGCCCAGCACTGGAACAGCTGACCCGCACCCGAACAGCTGACCAACGCGAAAGCCCCGGCTCAGTGGAGCCGGGGCTTTCGTGATTCTCTGGTGGGCGATACTGGGTTTGAACCAGTGACCTCTTCCGTGTCAAGGAAGCGCGCTCCCACTGCGCCAATCGCCCGTGGTCGAGAGCGGACGACGGGATTCGAACCCGCGACCCTCACCTTGGCAAGGTGATGCGCTACCAGCTGCGCTACGTCCGCGTGCCGCCCGGTTTCCCCGGCGACGGGGTGAACTCTACCCGATGGCAAGATCGCCCGCCCCGCCGACCCCGCCCCGGCATGCCGCACGCTCCGGCCATGTCACCCGACGCCACCCCGCGTCCCGCGGGTGTCCTGCGCCGACGGCCCCTACTGCGGGGCCGGTGGACCGGCGAGCCGTTCCCGCACCTGGGCGGCGTCGGGGTGACCGAGCCGGTCGAGCACCTCGAGGGCGTGCCGCCAGGCGACCCGGGCGACGTCGGGCTCGGCGGCGGCCTGCCGGCTGTCGCCGAGGTGCATCAGCGTGACGGCCTCGAAGTACCGCTCGCCGGCCTCCCGCCACAGCGCGAGCGCGTGCCGGTAGCAGTCGATGGCCTCACGGTGCCGGCCGAGGTGGTGGTGCGCGTAGCCGAGGCTGTCCCAGGCGTGCGCCTCCCAGTACCGGTTCCCGGTCTGTTGCTGCTGCGCCAGGGCCCGCCCGCAGTAGTCCAGGGCGCGGGCATGGTCACCGAGTTGGATGTGGTACCAGCCGATGTTGTTGAGCGCGTTGGCCTGCCCCTGCGCGTGCCCGGCGGCCTCGAAGAGCCGGTGCGCCCGCTGCGCGTGTTCGAGTGCCCGCCGGTGGTCGCCCTGCCGTTCCGCGAGGATGCCGAGGTTCAGCTCGGTCCGGCCGCCGCCGACCCGGTCACCGAGCTCGGCGTACAGGTGCCGGGAGCGTTCCAGGTGGTCGTGGGCCTCGTCGTACGCGCCGAGGCGCAGGCAGGCGACGGCCCGGTTGCGGTGGGCGCGGGCCTGACCGTCGCGGTCGACCGCTGCGGTGGCGGCCCGTAGCGCCACCTCCTGGACGCGGGACTGGTCGGGCCAGGCCCCCACCCGGTCGAGATAGGTGTTGACGCTCCACGCCAACTGCCAGGCGTGGGTCGGCCAGCCGTGTTCGGCCGCCAGATCGATCGCGGCGAGCAGCGCCCGGTGTTCGGCGGCGAGCCACGCCCATGCCTCGTCCCGGTCGGCCGGCTCGACCACCGTCGCCCCGGGTAGCGCCGCCGGCAGGTCGATGTCGTCGCGATGCCGGTGCAGCAGCCGAGCTGCCGCGTAGGCGGTGTGCAGGTAGTGGTCGAGCAGCCGGCCGAGCGCCGCCCGGCGCAGACCGGCGGAGTCGGTCTGCAGGGCCGACTCGACCGCGTACGCCCGGAGCAGGTCGTGCAGGGTGTACCGGCCGGGGGTGTGCTCGGTGAGCAGGTTCGCCCGGGTCAGCACCGCCAGTGGCCGGCGTACCTCGGCCGTCGACAGGGCGGCGAGGCTGGCGGCTGCCGCCACCGACACGTCGGGGCCGGGGTGCGTCCCGAGCGCCCGGAACAGGCCGGCCGCCACCGGGTCCAGACCCCGGTACGACCAGGACAGCACCGCCCGCACGTCACTGCCGGCCTCGCCGCCGCTGAACGCGTCCAGGGCGCCCCGGGTGGCGGTCAGCTCGGCGGCGAGTCGGGCGAGCGGGAAGTCCGGGTGGGTGGCGGCCCGCGCAGCCACGATGGCCAGCGCCAACGGCAGGCCGGCCGCTGCGGCGACGATCCGGTCCACCGCCTGCGGCTCGGCCGCGACCCGCACCGCACCCAGCCGCCGGGACAGCAACTCGCGTCCCTGCGCCGGGGACAGCAGGTCCAGCAACAGTGGACGGGCGCCCTCGGCCGTGACCAGCCCCGGCAGCTGGTTACGGCTGGTCACCAGGACCAGGCAGCCCGGGGAGCTGGGCAACAGCGGACGCACCTGGTCGGCGTCACGGGCATTGTCCAGCAGCACCAGCATCCGCCGGTCGGCGAGCAGGCTGCGGTACAGCGCGGCCTGCGACGCCAGCCCCACCGGGATGCGCTCCGGGGGCACCGCGAGCGCCTCCAGGAACCCGGCCACCGCCTCCGCCGGGGCCAGTGCGGGCGCGTCGGGGTCGTACCCGCGCAGGTTGACGTAGAGCTGCCCGTCGGGGAAACGGTCGGTGACCTGGTGCGCCCAGTGCACGGCGAGGGTCGTCTTGCCCACCCCGGCCGTGCCGCAGATGGTCGAGATGGGCACGGTGCCCGGCGGGCCGGCCGGCTCGGCGAGCAGCGCGGTCAGGGTGGCCAGCGCCGCGGACCGACCCGCGAAGTGCCGGACCGTCGCGGGGAGCTGCCGGGGGACGAATTCAGGGGTCCGCCCGCCCGGTTGCGGTGGCGGGGTCCCGGCGGGTGCCGGTCGGTCCCGGTCGGTGGGGGCGACGGCCCGCCGGCCGTCGGCCCGTGCCGCGTCCGCCGCGCCCCGCAACCGCCAGTAGGCCGTCTCCCACCTGGCCGGGTCGGTCAGGTCGGCGGGCAACCGGGTGCCGGCCTGTTCGGCGTACGCGACGCAGGCGCCCAGGTAGCCGGTGACGAAGTCCCAGTCGGGCAACGACTTGGCGTTGAGCTTGTCGCTGAGGGTGGAGCGGGCCAGTGGCCTGCCCCGCCGGGCGGCGACCGCCACCAGGGTGTTCAATGACGGCCCGCCGGCGAGCTGGCGTAGCCGTCGCAACTCCTCGGCGAACGCGAGCAGCGCCTCCCGACCGGTCTCCCCCACACCACACCCACCCGGCGTCGCGACGTCCCTTGGCAGAGTCGGAGCAAGGATAGACATCGCATCGACGCTGAGCGCTGACCTCCCACGAGCCGGGAGGCCGCCCGGACCGGGTGTCGGCTTCCCCGGCATCCGGCGGGGTGCGGTACGTCCCGGCCGGCGGCAGGGCCGGCGGGGAAAAGCAGTAGGACCACCTTCCGGACGCGGAAGGTGGTCCTACTGACCGTGTGGGCGATACTGGGTTTGAACCAGTGACCTCTTCCGTGTCAAGGAAGCGCGCTCCCACTGCGCCAATCGCCCGTGCTTGTTACCGAGGTGGGGACGGGATTTGAACCCGCGTACACGGCTTTGCAGGCCGTTGCCTCGCCTCTCGGCCACCCCACCGAGGTTGCCCCCGTCGTGCGTGGCGGCAGCTCCGAGCGGACGACGGGATTCGAACCCGCGACCCTCACCTTGGCAAGGTGATGCGCTACCAGCTGCGCTACGTCCGCTTGTCTCCGGGACACACCCGGTGACGGATGGAAACTCTAGCCGAGCGGTCGGACCGATGCCAAATCGGGTCGACGGACGGCGCGTCCGGGGCGGTGGGGTGAGCGCCACCACCACCGCCAGAGCGTCCTAGGAAATTCGACTGGTGGCGGTGCCCCGATCTGTCGCACCGTCACCGAACAGGTCGGGAAGCCATCCGACGCGCCGGAGGGACGCTGTCCGGCTTCCGACTGCCACCTGCCCGATCGGTCGGGTCGGTAACTCCCTGTGGTCGTGTCGATGGGTTACCGTAGCGGCGTGACGAGACGTGCCGCCGCCGATGTCCGCCTGGATTCCCTGCTGCGCACAGCCTGCGACGTGATCGTCGAGCGTGGACTCGCCAACACCCGCACCGCCGACGTGGCCGCCGCCGCCGGGGTCAGCCAGGCCTTGGTCTTCTACCACTTCGCCACCAAGGAACGGCTGCTCGCCCAGGCCTTCGCGTACGCCGTCGAGCAGGAACTGTCCCGACTGGACGCGGTGCTGCGCTCCGCCACCCCGCCGCTGACCAAGCTCCGGCGCATCCTGCGCCTCTACACCCCCACCGGCCGCCCCTGGGCGATGTGGATCGACGGCTGGGCGGAGTCGCTGCGTACCCCCGAGTTGGAAAAGGTCTGCCGCCGGCTGGACCTGCGCTGGCGGCAGGACCTGGCGGCGGTGATCTCGGCCGGGGTGACCGACGGCACCTTCCAGTGCGCCGACCCGGCCGGGGCCGCCTGGCGGATCAACGCGGTGATGGACGGGCTTGCCGTCCAGCTCGCCGTGCACGAGCGGGTGATCTCCCGGCGACAGTTCGGTGAGTGGATCCGGCTGGTCACCGCCCGGGAGCTGGGCCTCGAGCCCGCCCAACTCGTCTGATCCGCGCACCGCGCGCCATTGCCCCCACCCGATCCGCCTGGTATCCACGAATGCGCATGCGTAACCACGCCTGCGCCGGGCCGGCGTCGCGCCGGTCCCCGCTCCCACAAGGAGGTTCCGTGCCCAGACCGGAGTGGACACCCCGAACGAGCCGGCACCGACGCCGGCTCGTTCCCGTACTGGCGACCGCCGCCGTGGTCGCCGCCCTGCTGCCCGGCGGAGGCACCGCCACGGCCGCACCGGGCGACACCGCGGCCCCGGCCCCGGGCCGCTCCGGCTCGTTCGCCGACGACCGCCACCAGGGCGCCGACGTCGACAACCGCACCGGTACGGCCGCACCCGACGCCCGCCAGCGCAGCCTGGCCCGGGCCACCGGCGTCCCGGTGCGGTGGAACCGGCTCGGCACCCCGCACGCCCTCGGCCCGGCCCGGCTCGCCACCGGCCTGCCCCCCGACCCGGAGGCCGCCGCCCGGCGTTACCTCACCCAGCAGCGGGACCTGTTCGGGCTGGACGCCGACGCGGTCGCCGCCCTCGACCGCCTCCTGGTCCGCCCGGTCGGCGACGGCGCGGTGGTCACCCTGCGGCAGCGCTTCGGCGACCTGCCCGCCGGCCACGACGGCCTGGTCACCGTGGCGGTCGCCGACGGCACCGTGCTCTCGGTCAGCTCCTCGCTGTCCCGGGACACCTCCGCCCCCGCCCCGGCCACCCGCACCGCCGCGCAGGCGTACGACGCCGCGCTCGCCGACGCCGGCCTGGACGCCGCCGGGGTGGCCAGCCACCAGGTGCGGCCGGTCGCCGTGCCCACCCCGCTCGACGGCAACCGGACCGCCTACGAGGTGACCCTGATCGGCCGCGACAGCGACCACCCGGCGGCCTTCACCACCTACGTCGACGCGATCAGCGCAAAGGTGCTGCTCCGCGAGGACCTCGTCGACTTCGACTCCGACAACCCGAGCTGGGCGGTCTACCCGGCCACCCCGCCGCAGGACCTCGCCCCCGGGCAGGACCCCCGGGTCCGCTGGTGCGCCAGCCCCGCACCCGACTGTGTCGCCGCCTTCCGCGACCCGGCGAGCGGGCAGCCCTGGGACGTCGACCTGGCCACCGGAGCCCCCACCGGCACCACCCGGGGCAACTCCGCCAACACGGTGGTCTCCTGGGGCGCCGGCAGCCCGCTGGTCAACGCACCCGCCCGCCCGGACCGGCGCTACGAGTACCCGTTCACCGACCAGTGGCACCAGTCCCGCTGCAACCCGGCGGCGTTCACCTCCGCCCAGCGCAACGACGCCGACGCGGCCACCGCCAACCTGTTCGCCATGCACAACCGGATGCACGACTGGGCCTGGCACCTCGGCTTCACCGAGTCCACCTGGAACCTCCAGGCGGTCAACGTCAGCGGTGCCGGCCTGGGCGGTGACGCCGAGCAGGGGCGGGCCCAGCAGGGCGCGCTGAGCGGCAACCGCAACAACGCCAACCAGTCCACCCCGCGCGACGGGCTGCCGCCCACCACCAACATGTACCTGTGGCAGCCGCAGGCCGGTGGGCCGTACCCGCCGTGCGTGGACGGCGACTACGACATGACGGTGATCGGCCACGAGTACACCCACGCCATCACCAACCGGATGATCGCCGGCCCGGACAGCGGGATCAGCGGGCACCAGGGCGGGGCGATGGGTGAGTCGTGGAGTGACCTGCTCGCCGCCGAGTACCTCTACGAGCACGGTCTGCGCGCCCCCGGTGAGACGCCCTTCGTCACCGGCGGCTACGTCACCGGCAACCTGGTCAGCGGCATCCGCAACTACGACCTTAGCCGCAGCCCGCTCAACTACTCCGACGTCGGCTACAACACCGCCGGACCGGCGGTACACGCCGACGGGGAGATCTGGGGCGCGACCAACTTCCGCATCCGCGCCGCCCTGGTCAAGAAGTACGGCCTGGGCACCCCGCAGCGGCAGCTCGACTGCGCCCAGGGCCGGGTGGCCGCCGAGAACTGCCCCGGCAACCGGCGCTGGGTGCAGCTGGTCTTCGACTCGTTCCTGCTCCAGGCGGCCAGCCAGGTCAGCATGCTCGACATGCGGGACAACCTGCTCACCGCCGACCGGCTGCGCTTCGGCGGGGCCAACCAGGAGCTGATCTGGGCCGAGTTCGCCCGTTCCGGGATGGGCCGCGACGCCGCCACCGTCGGCGCCGCCGACACCGACCCGACGCCGAGCTTCGCCAGCCCGACCGGCGGCAACGCCACGCTGACCCTGCGCCCCCGGGGCGACAGCACCGACGCGCCGATCCGGCTCTACGTCGGCGACTACGAGGCGCGGGCCACCCCGGTCGCCGACACCGACCCGGCCACCCCGCTGCCGGCCACCTTCGAGGCCGTCGCCGGGACGTACCAGGTGCTGGCGGTCGCCCCCGGGTTCGGCCACCAGCGGTTGGAGGTGGTCGCCAAGGCCGGCCAGCAGGGGTACGTCGACCTGCGGCTGAGCCGAAACCTGGCGTCCACCACGTCCGGGGCGACGATCACCGGCGACGGGGTGAACCTGGACCGGATCGGCGACGACACCGAGGCCACCAACTGGGCGTCGTTGACCGGGGTCGCCGGTAAGGGGGTCACCGTCACACTGCCCGGCGGCACGCCGCAGCCGGTGCAGCGGGTCAACGTCAGCGCCATGCTCCGCCCGGCGATCACCGGCGACGCCGACCCCGGCGCGCAGAACGCCCTGAGCGCGCTGCGGTCGTTCGCGGTGTCGACCTGCGACGCGAGCACCACCGACTGTGCCGACCCGGCCCGCTGGACCCGGGTCTACACCAGCGCCGACGACGCGTTCCCCGGCGGGAAGTACCGGGCCTACAGCCGGGACATCATCCTGCGGTCGTTCCGGGTGCCGACCACCGTCGCCACCCACGTACGGCTGGAGGTGCTGGCCAGCCAGTGCACCGGCGGCCCGGCGTACGCCGGTGAGCAGGACGACGACCCGGCCACCCAGACCGACTGCGCCACCGCCAGCCCGGCGCGCGACCAGATACGCGTCGCCGAGTTCCAGGTGTTCGGGAAGTGAAACCCGCCGGGGCCGGGTGGTGGCGCCACCCGGCCCCGGCGGCCCCCGATCACCGTCGGACGGTGGTCCACCGGACCGGTCGACGGACCGGGCGGGCATCGCCCTCCACCCCGTCGGCGGCGGTCCGGGTCAGCTGCCGCAGCCGCATCAGCAGGCCGACGCCGAGGAAGAGCAGCAGCCCACCGAGCAGGAAGGCCGCCTGCACCAGACCGAAACCGCCGCTCTGGTTGGCCGAACGGTTCGCCGCGGGCGGTGGCGGCACCTCGGCGAGCGCCTCCTCGGTCGGCTCGGTCTCCTCCGCGGTCGGCTCCAGCACCTCCTCGGTCGGCTCCGGCGACGCGGTGGTCGGCTCGGGTGCCGCCGTGGTGGGCGCAGGTGCCGTGCCGACGACCTGCCGGGTGGCGCTCTGCCGGGCGAGCAGCCGCAGGTTCGGGTCGTACGCCTCGGCGGCCAGGGTGATCCGGCCCCGGGTGACGTCCTCGGCGAAGGCCACCCGGTAGGTGGCGGTGACCGTGCGGTCCGGGCAGAGGGTGCCCGGGTCGAGTTGCCGGTCGGTCAGCCGGGCCACCGCCCCCTCGGCCCGGATGTCGAGCGGGAACGAGCCGGTCTCCTCGATCCGGTCCATCTTGACCTGGTCCAGTCGTAGCCCCTGCACCGAGAGCACCATCGACCAGCGGACCTTCACACATCCGCCGTTGCCCTTGCGGGACACCACCGCCGAGACCGTTCGTACCTGGTCACCGGCGGTGAACTCGTCGGGCAGGCCGCTCAGCTCGGTGGCGAAGCGGTCCGCCGCCGATGCCGGTGCCGGCCCGGCGAGCCCTGTCCCCGTGAGGCAGGCCAGCACCGCCCCGACCCGTAGCGCGTTCCGCCACACCATCACCACCGCCTCGTCCTCCCGTCGGTCTTGTCCACTCGCCACGCTATGAGCAGGATGGGGAAGCCGGTAGACGGGCGTGTTCGCGCCGAGCGGCAAGTGCGGGTCGGGTTAACACCGACAGTGGTGAACCGGTCACCCGCACCCCACGACACGCCGAAAATGGGTGTGGGGAGCACCATCGGCCGGCGGTGAGGGTGCGCCGGGCCGGCCGACGTGCGGCTGACATCCTGGGCGGGTGTCCGAACTCTCCGCCGCCTTCGTCCGGCTGCACGCCCGGCTCGCCCCGGTCGCCTTCGTACCCGAGGTGCTGTTGCACCAGGCCGACGAGCCGATCGGCCTGTGGGAGCTGACCGAGGGCGAGTTCCGCAGCGCCCAGCCGCCGCCGTTCTGGGCGTTCGCCTGGGCCGGTGGGCAGGGGTTGGCCCGGTACGTCACCGACCACCCGGAGGTGGTCGCCGGCCGCCGGGTGCTCGACCTCGCCTCCGGCTCCGGCCTGGTCGCCATCGCCGCCGCGCGGGCCGGCGCGGCGACCGTGCGGGCGGTGGAGATCGACGAGCGGGCCGTCGCCGCCGTCGCCCTCAACGCCGCCGCCAACGGGGTACGCGTCGACGCCGAACTGGCCGACGTCCTCGACGGCAACGCCGGGGACGCGCAGGTGCTGCTCGCCGGGGACGTCTTCTACAGCGAGGCGATGGCCCGTCGGGTGCTGCGCTTCCTGCTGCGGGCCGCCCGCTCCGGCGCCCGGGTGCTGGTCGGCGACCCGGGCCGGGCGTTCCTGCCCCGGGAACGTTTCCACGAGCTGGCCGGCTACGACGTGCCGGTGCCGGAGGCGCTGGAGAGCGTACGGGTGAAGCACACCACGGTGTGGGAGCTGGATCCCGCCCCGCCGGGGCCGCCCGCTAGCGTGACCGGGTGCTGTTCCGGGGGTGGGAGGGGGCCGTCGACGGGCCCTGGCCGGACGTGGCCACGGTCGTCGACCGGGTCGGCGGCAGCCATCTGGTGGTGACCCGGCACGCGCTGGTCCGGCAGGTGCTCGCCGACGCGGTGACCTGGCGACCCGACAACGCCCTGGACGCGGTGACGCCGATCCCGGTGGCCGCGCTGCGGGTGCTCACCGCGCACCGGTTCCGGTTGCCGCCGACGCTGGCGAACAACGCCGGCCCCAGCCACCCGGAGATCCGGGCGATCGTCGCCGAGGCGCTGCACCCGGACCGGGTGGCCGCCCAACGGCCGTGGTTGACGGCCCTGGTACGGGACCGGGTGGTCGGGATCGCCGCCGACCTGGCCGCCGGTCGGCCGGTCGACCTGCACGCCCGGCTCGCCGCCGACCTGCCCCTGCTGGCACTGGCCCGGCTGGTCGAGCTGCCGGACGCCCCGGTGGGCGCGGTGAAGGACTTCGCGCGGGCGGCCCTGGAGCTGTTCTGGGCCCCGCTGGACGTCGACCGGCAGCAGACCCTCGCCGTCGAGGTGGGCCGCTTCCACGCCGTACTACGGGAGTTCGCCGCCGTCGGTGGCGGGTTGGCGGCCCGGCTGCGTGCCGCCGGGCACTCCCCCGACGTGGTGGTGGGGGCGCTGTTCTTCCTGCTGGTCGCCGGGCAGGAGACCACCAGCCAGTTCCTGACCCTGCTGCTGCACCGGCTCACCGGCGAACCCGGGGTGCGCGCCGGGTTGCGGGCCGGCACCGTCGCGGTCGCCGACGTGGTGGAGGAGGGCCTGCGGCTGGAGCCGCCGATCGTCACCTGGCGACGGGTGGCCGCGACGGACACCACGCTGGGCGGCACACCGGTGCCGGCGGGCAGCTCGATGCTGCTGTGGCTGGCCCGCGCCGGCCGCGACCCGGAGGTGGTGGCCGAGCCGGCCGGGTTCCGTCCCGGGCAGCGCGGGTCACGCCGGCACCTGGCCTTCGGGGCGGGGGCGCACCGCTGCGTCGGCGCGCAGCTGGCCCGGCTGGAAGCGGCGGTGGTGGTCGCCGAGGCCGCACCGCTGCTGGACGCGGTGACGGTGGTCCGTCCACCGTGGTGCCCGGACAACCTCACCTTCCGGATGCCCGACGCCTTCGTGGTCCGCCGCGCCCACACCCGCCCGACCTGAGCCCCGCCCGGGCCCGCCGCCGGTGCAGGTACGCCGGCCCCGCTGTACGGGTGAACGGGGCAGGTACGCCCGGCCCCGCTGTACGGATTCGCCGACCCTGCTGTGCGGATGAGCAGTCACGGCCTCCCGCCCCACCCGACCCGCCTCGGCCCGGCTCCCGCTCCACGCAGCAGCTCCGCCCGGGGCGGCCCCGACCTGGAACATCTCCGGGGTGGAGCACCTCCGGTCCAAGACACCTCCGGCCCGGACCGACCCCCGCCCGGCACGGATTCGCCGGCACGGATTCGCCGGCACCGGTGTCCCAGTCGGCCCCTTTCGAGCTGATGACGTCCACGCATCATCCTGCCGACCTGCCCAAACAGGCGTAACCGTCACTCACCACAACGGGTTGAACCCACGTGACGCCCAGCGCCACACCAACCCGGGAGGTCAGCGTGCACCCCACCCCAACCCCCACCACTCCCCCACCCCACCCAAACCCCCGCCCTCCTGGGTTGATCAAGAAGTTTTGGTCAAAACGGAGATCAACGGTGACGCAAAGCTCTTGATCACCGGGGCGAGGCGGGTGGGGTGGGTGGGGTGGGTGGGGTGGGTGGGGTGGGTGGGGTGGGGTGGGCAAGGCGCGTGGAGGGGTGGGGTCAGGTGAGGTGGGCGGCGGTCCGCGGAGACCTGCCGGCGTCGCTGGTGGTGTTCCTGGTGGCGTTGCCGCTGTGTGTGGGGATCGCGGTCGCCTCCGGCGTACCGGTCGAGCTCGGACTGGTCACGGGGGTGGTGGGTGGGCTGGTGGTGGGGGTGATGCCGGGCAGCAGTCTCCAGGTGAGCGGACCGGCCGCCGGGCTGACCGTCCTCGTCGCCGAGGCCGTGGACCGGTACGGGCTGGCCGGCCTCGGCACCATCGTGCTGGTCGCCGGCCTGCTCCAGATCGGGTTGGGGCTGCTACGACTCGGCCGGTGGTTCCGGGCCATCTCGGTGGCCGTGGTGCACGGCATGCTCACCGGTATCGGCCTGCTGCTGATCGCCGGTCAGCTCCACGTCCTGGCCGGCGCCGACACCCCACCGACCGGCCTCGCCGGCTTCACCGGGTTGCCCCACCTGGTCGGGGACCTCACCGGCTCCGGCACGGCACAGGTGTCGCTCGCCGTCGGAGTGGCCACGATCGTGGTCATGCTGCTCTGGGACACCCTGCCCGGCCGGCCGGGCCTGGTCCCCGGGGCGCTGGTCGCCGTCGTCGCGGTCGCCGGGGTGAGCGCCGTCCTGCGGCTACCGGTCGCCACCATCGAGGTGGAGGGCCTGCTCGCGGCGATCCAACCGTCGTTCGGGCACTGGACGGCCCTCACCGACCCGGGGCTGCTCGCCACCGTCGTCACGTTCACCCTGGTCGCCTCGGCGGAGAGCCTGTTCAGCGCGGCGGCCGTCGACCGGCTGCACCAGGGGCCGCGCACCGACTTCGACCGGGAACTCGTCGCCCAGGGCACCGGCAACACCGTCTGCGGCCTGCTCGGCGCGTTGCCGATGACCGCCGTCATCGTACGCAGCTCCGCCAACGTCCGGGCCGGGGCGCGGACCAAGGCGTCCCGGGTGCTGCACGGGGTGTGGCTGCTGCTCTTCGTCGCCGCCGTGCCCGGCCTGGTGGGGCTGATTCCGATGCCCGCGCTCGCCGCCGTGCTCGTGCACGCCGGATGCAAGCTGCTGCCGTGGCGGGCCCTGCCCGAGCTGTGGCGGGAGCACCGGGGCGAAGCTGTGGTGCTGGTGGTGACCGCCGTCGCGATCCTCGGCACCGACCTGTTCACCGGCGTGCTCGTCGGCCTCGGCCTGGCCGTGGTCAAGACCGCCTGGGAGACGTCCCACGTCCGGGTCACCGTGCACGACGACGTCGACCCGGTGCACGTGACGATCAGCGGCAACGCCACCTTCCTGCGGCTGCCCACCATCCTGACCACCCTCGACGGGCTGCCCGACGACCGGCGGGTACGGCTGGACCTCGGCGGCCTGCGGCACGTCGACCACGCCTGCCGTACCGCCCTGGATTCCTGGGTCGAGGCGCAGAACCGCGACGCCGCCGTCAGCGTGCAGGTCGTCGCCCCACGGCCGGCGCAGGACGACCAGCCCCGGCCCGTCCCCGCCACCGAGTGAGGGCACCGGCGGCGGACCGCTCAGCCGGCGTCCTCGGCCCAGGTGCGCCAGTCGTCGAGCACCCCGTACAGGTCGGGGGTGAGCCAACCCGGGGCGGACCGGCGGAACACCCCCGGGTCCATCGACCCGGCACCGGTCGGTAGCGCGCCGAGCAGGTTCGGCACCAACTCGGTCAGGTTCGCCCAGTGCACCAGTTGCGGCTCCGCCGGCCAGGCACCGATCACCACCCCGGCGGGCACGGCCCGACGCTCCAACGCCTCCAGGGTGAGCGCGGTGTGGTTGAGGGTGCCGAGCCCGGCCCGGGCCACCACCACCGCCGGAGCGCCCAGCGACACCGCCAGGTCGGCGACCGTCCACGCCTCGCCCGACGGGCGCAGCCCCATCGGCACCAGCAGCCCACCGGCTCCCTCGACGAGCACCAGGTCGTGCTTGTCGACCTCCGCGCGGATCGCATCGACGGCCGTGTACAGCTCCAGCGGCTCCAACTCGGCGACCCGGGCCGCCGCCAGCGGGGCGAGCGGGTCCGGGTAACTCGACAGGGTGCGACCGGTCAGCGGGGCGGCCAGCCGGGTCACCGAGTCGATGTCGCCGGGCTCGCCGGTGGCCGTACCCGTCTGGCCCGGCTTGACCACCGCGACCCGCAGGCCGGCGGCCTGCGCGGCAGCGGTGATCGCCGCCGTCACCACCGTCTTGCCGACCTCGGTGTCGGTCCCGGTGACCAGCACCGCACCCTTCCACCCGCTCACGGCAGAATCTCGGTTCGCGACTGCGGGGCTCGCAAACCCGGCTCACTCCTCGCACTCACGGGAACCACCTCAGCTCGCGACTGCGGGGCTCGCAAACCCGGCTCACTCCTCGCGCTCACGGGCACCACCTCAGCTCGCGACTGCGGGGCGCACTCCACGATGGCCTCCAGGGCGTGTTCGAAGTCAGCTCGGGTGACCCCGGCCGAGAGGGTCAGGCGCAACCGGGAGCGGTGGTCCGGGGTGGACGGCGGGCGGAAGCAGCCGACGGCGACGCCCCGGTCCCGGCAGTCGGCCGCCCAGGCGGTGGCGGCCTCCGGGCCGGGGGCGGTCACCGAGACCACCGCGCCGTCGGGGGCGGACACGGTCAGCCCGGCCGCGCCGAGGCGGCGTACCGCGTGCCGGGCCCGGTCGGCCAGCTCGGCCCGCAGGTCGTCGGCGGCCCGGGCCACCGCCACGGCGGCCCGCACCCCGGCGGCGACCGACGGCGGCGGCGCGGTGTCGAAGATGAAGGTACGCCCGGTCTCCACCAGGTGCCGGACGAACTCGGCCGGACCGGCGACCACCCCACCGGCCCCACCGAGCGCCTTGGACAGGGTCGCGGTGACCACCACGTCCGACGCACCGGCGAGCCCGGCGGCGGCCACCGCGCCGGCCCCGGCCGGACCGGTGACACCGAGCGCGTGCGCGTCGTCGACCAGCAGCAACGCACCGTGCTGCCGGGCCACGGCGTGCAACGCGGCCAGCGGGGCGAGGTCACCGTCGACGGAGAAGACCGACTCGGTGACCACCACCGCCGGGCGGCCCGGCGCGGCGGCGAGTGCGGCGGCCACGGCGTCGACGTCGACGTGCGCGGTGACCACCGTCTCCGCGCCGGAGATCCGGCAGCCGTCGATCAGCGAGGCATGGTTGTGGGCGTCCGAGACGAGCAGGGTACGCGGCTGGACCAGGCCCCGGACGGCGGCGAGGTTGGCCAGGTATCCGGAGGAGAAGACGAGTGCCCGGTCGACGCCGAGCCAGTCGGCCAGGTCGTCCTCCAACGCGTGGTGCACGTCGGTGGACCCACGCACCAGCCGGGAACCGGTGGCGCCCAGCCCGTACCCGGCGAGGGCCCGGCCGGCGGCGGCGACCACCTCCGGGTGGGTGGCCAGCCCCAGGTAGTCGTTGCCGGCCAGGTCGATCACCCGGTCGCCGGCGGCGCGGGGGCGCAGGGTGCGGGTGAGTCCCGCCTTCGCCCGCAGTGCGGCGCGGCGGTCCAGGGCCGCCAGCCAGTCCGCCACCGGTCATCGCCTCCGTCCGCCGTTCGACCCGCTCCGCCCGGCCCGTACCGCCCGGCGTGCCGTCCCGCCCGACGCCTGTTGCCGGACGACCGACCCCGCCCGGCTCGTACCGCCGGGCGGGTGGGCGGCGCTGTCGCCGCCGGGCGAAATTACCATCCGCCGGGCCGGCACCGGCGTGGCGGCGGGCCCGCCGCACCGACGTGCGGGGGTGGGGACGGAGCCGGTCGAGGGGGTCGGCGGGGCCGGGACCGGGGCGGCCGGCGGGCAGCGGCTCGGGGTCGGCGGAGCCCGGTCCGGGGCAGCGGCTCGGGGTCGGCGGGGCCCGGTCCGGGGCAGCGGCTCGGGGTCGGCGGGGCCCGGTCCGGGGCGGTGGGTGGGCGGCGGCTCGGGCGTTTCCCGGCCCGGGGCGGCCTTGTAGGGTACGACCCATGCCAGAGATCCTCGACCAGGCCCGGACCCAGGTGCTGGGCGACGGCGTCGGCCTCGACCAGGCTGGTGTCCTCGCGGTGTTGACCCTGCCCGACGAGCACGTCCCCGCCGCCCTCCAGCTCGCCCACGAGGTGCGGATGCGGTGGTGCGGCCCGGAGGTCGAGGTCGAGGGGATCGTCTCGCTCAAGACCGGCGGCTGCCCGGAGGACTGCCATTTCTGTTCGCAGTCCGGCCTGTTCACCTCCCCCGTGCGCTCGGTCTGGCTGGACATCCCGTCGCTGGTGGAGGCGGCGAAGCAGACGGCCGCGACCGGGGCGAGCGAGTTCTGCATCGTGGCCGCCGTACGCGGGCCGGACGACCGGTTGATGAAGCAGATGCGCGAGGGGGTCGCCGCGATCCGCGCGGAGGTCGACATCCAGGTCGCCGCGTCGCTGGGCATGCTCAGCCAGGAGCAGGTCGACGACCTGGTCGAGATGGGCGTGCACCGCTACAACCACAACCTGGAGACCTGCCGTTCCTACTTCCCGAACGTGGTCACCACGCATTCCTGGGAGGAGCGCTGGGAGACCCTGCGGATGGTCCGCGAATCCGGCATGGAGGTTTGCTGCGGTGGCATCCTCGGCCTCGGCGAGACCGTGGAGCAGCGCGCCGAGTTCGCCGCGCAGCTGGCCGAGCTGGACCCGCACGAGGTGCCGCTGAACTTCCTCAACCCGCGTCCGGGCACCCCGCTCGGCGACCGGCCGGTGGTGGAGGGCAAGGACGCGCTGCGGGCCATCGCCGCGTTCCGGCTGGCCATGCCGCGCACCATCCTGCGGTACGCGGGCGGCCGGGAGATCACCCTCGGTGACCTGGGCACCCGCGACGGCCTGCTGGGCGGGATCAACGCGGTGATCGTCGGCAACTACCTGACCACGCTGGGTCGGCCGGCGACCGACGACCTGAAGCTGCTCGACGACCTGAAGATGCCGGTCAAGGCCCTCTCCGCCACCCTGTGAGGTGATGATGACCGACGCGGGTGACCCGACCACCGACGGCCGTACGGCGGAGTCCGCCGTGCTGACGTCGGACGCGACCTGGTGCGACCGCTGTGGTGCGGACGCCACGGCGGGCCCGCACCCGGGGTGCGCGACGGCCCGGGTGCTGGAACCGCCCCGCTACTGCGGGCACTGTCGACGGCGGATGAAGGTGCAGGTGCTGCCGGTCGGCTGGTCGGCGGTCTGCGTCGAGCACGGCGAGCGGCGGGGCTGAGGCGTGCTGCGCGGGCGGGCGGTCACGCTGCGGCCGGTGACGGAGGCGGACGTGCCCGCCCTGGCCACGATCCGGGCCACCCCGGAGGTACGCCGCTGGTGGCGCGGCGGTGACGACCTGGCCGCGTCGGTGCGGGCCGACCTGGCCGACGACACGGTGACGGTCTACGTCGTCGAGCACGCGGGCCGGCTGGTCGGGGCGATCCAGTGGTACGCCGAGACCGACCCGGACTACCGGCACGCCAGCCTGGACGTCTTCCTCGATCCGGCGGTACGCGGCAACGGGCTGGGCGGGGACGCGGTCCGCACCCTGGTCCGGCACCTGGTCGACGAGTACGGCCACCACCGGTTCACCATCGATCCGGCGGCGGCGAACACGGCGGCGATCCGGGCGTACGCGAAGGTGGGGTTCCGCCCGGTGGGCGTGATGCGGCGGTACGAGCGGGGCGCGGACGGGCACTGGCACGACGCGCTGCTGATGGACCTGCTCGCGGAGGAGCTGGCCGACTGAAACCGGGCGGGGCGTGCCCGGCACCCTCAGGTGCCGGACACGCCCCGGTCGTTGCGCGGGCGCAGGTGCGCCTAGCGCTGGAGGGTGAGGACACCCGGCCGCCACGGCAGCAGGTTGTAGTCGGTGTTCGCGTTGGGGTCCTTGCCCTGGTAGAGCAGTTGCAGGTTGCAGGCGTCGATGGTCTTGGTCTGGTCGGGGTTGGTGCGGACCAGGTCACCGTGGCTGATGTCGTTGGTCCACGTGGCGCCGCTGTTGGCCTTGCCGGCGAAGGGGTTGCTCTCGCTGGCCGCCTGCGGGGTCCACGAGCCGCCCAGGCTGTTGGACGTGAACGACCGGAAGTAGCGCCCCTGGCTCCCGATCGCCTCGACGATCATCAGGTACTGGTTCTGGCCCTGCACCTTGTAGACCTCGACGCCCTCGAACAGGTTGTTGGTCGAGTCCGTCATGATCGTCGTGTAGCTCGAACCGAAGCTGCCCGGAAAGTTCCCCAGCGGCATGCTCGACCGGTAGATCTTGCCGTTGTCACCGGCGAAGAACAGGTACATGTTCTGGTCGTCACCGATGAGGGTCTGGTCGATCACACCGTACGGGGCGTCCGGGAGGGTGGCGGTGGACAGCGTCTGCGCCGAGGACCAGCCGTTGGCGTTGGTCGGGTCGCTCGACGTCTTGTAGCTGAACGAGGTCGGCCCCCACTGGTACGCCAACACCCAGATGTTCTTCGGGGCGAAGTAGAGCAGCGTGGGCGCCACGGTCCCCTGGCTCATGCCGTTCTGGCTGGCCGAGGCCATGTCGGACCAGTTGGTGAACGTGCTGAAGTTCATCGAGCTGTACTGGCCGCTGCTGTTGACGTACGAGCCGTAGACCAGGTGCTTGCCGTTGTAGACGACGTTGGTGAAGTCCTTGAGCGAGACCCAGCCGTTCTTCGGGCTGGTCAGCGCGCCGGTCGACGACCACCGGTAGGTCGACGGGAGCGCGCAGCCACCACCCGGGGGCGGCGTGGTGGTCGGCGGCGGCGTGGTCGGCGGCGCGGTGGTGGGCGGGTTGCTGCCACCGAAGTCGGTGCGCCACTGCTGGTTGGTCTGCCCGTGGCAGTCGTACAGCTGGACCTGCTGGCCGTTGCCGGTGCCCCAGACGTCCAGGCAGCGGCCGGACTGCACGCCGCTGATGGTCCCGTTGGAGTTGATGTTCCACTGCTGGTTGGCCCCGCTGTTGCAGTCCCAGATGATGATCCCGGTGCCGTTGGCGGTGGCCGCGCCGTTCGCGTCCAGGCACTTGGTGCCGTAGACCCGCAGCTGCTTGTTGCTGGTGTACGTCCACTGCTGGTTGGACTGGCTGTTGCAGTCGTAGAGCTGCACCCGGGTGCCGTTGGTCTGGGTGGAGTTCGGCACGTCGATGCACCGGTTCGACGCCACGCCGACGATCCGTCCGGCGCCGCCGCTCGGCGGCGGGGTCGTGGTGGGCGGGGGCGTGGTGGGCGGGCCCGTGGTCGGCCCGGAGGTCGGCGGGGCCGCGTTGAGCGCGTTGAGGACCGAGTTGTACGCGGCCTTCTTGTTGCCGCCGCCGTCGAACAGCAGCGGGTTCTCGTTGGAGCGCCAGGAGTCGCTGTCGCGCACGCCCCACACGGTGATGCCGATGCAGCGCGGCACGTTCAGGCACGCCTGGGTCAGCCCGGCGTACTGGGTGGTGGAGGAGTTCGTGACGTCGACCTCGGTCAGCGCCACGTCCACCCCGAGGGCGGCGAAGCTGGACAGCGTGGTCTGGAAGTTGCTCGGCAGCGAGCTGCCGCCGGTGAAGTGGGTCTGCAGACCGACGCAGTCGATCGGCACGCCCCGGGACTTGAAGTCCTGGATCATGCGGTAGACGCCCTGCGTCTTGCCGTACGACCAGTTCTCGATGTTGTAGTCGTTGTAGCAGAGCTTCACCGACGGGTCGGCGGCCCGCGCGGTGCGGAACGCCACCTCGATCCAGTCGTTGCCGGTGCCCTGGAGGTTCGACGACCGGCGGCTGCCGTCCTCGTTGAACGCCTCGTTGACCACGTCCCACGCGGCGAGCTTGCCCTTGTAGTGGCCCATCACGCCGTTGATGTGGTCGATCATCGCCTGGCGCAGCGTGCTGCCGCTCAGGTTCTTCATCCAGTCCGGCTGCTGCGCGTGCCAGGCCAGGGTGTGCCCACGGACCTTCAGGCCGCGCTGGGTCGCCCAGTTGTAGATCTGGTCACCGGAGTTGAAGTTGAACTGGCCGCGCTGGGGCTGCGTCGCGTCCGGCTTCATCTCGTTCTCGGCCGTGATCATGTTGAATTCGCGGCCGGCGATCGTGCTGTACGTCGAGTCGCCGAGCCGGCCGGCCGCGATAGCCGTGCCGAAGTACCGGCCCGACTGCGCGGCGGCCGCGCCCAGCGTGGTCGCGGCGGCGTTCGCCGACGGCATCATCACCGCGACTGCTGCCACCGTCACGACGCTGACCGCGCCGGCGAGCAGCGCCCGGACGGCGGGTGGTCGCCGTCGCCGGCTCCCGCCGTGGTGAACGGATGGGCTTGTTGCCATCGTGGCCTCCTTGCTGGCCAACAGCCGGGCCGTCGGGACGGGACGGCCGGACGTATCGGTTGTCACATCTAGTGCCGTCGATGTTTCCATCATGTGCCGGCCGGAACAAAGATGTTTCGGAAAAGTATCGGAACATTTTTGGCCGCGCCCGGCCCGACGAGACGTGGCCGGTCACCCAGGGTGCGGTGCCGGCCACGTCACGTCGATGATCAGGAGACCGTGCAGGCCGCCCCGTTGAGGGTGAAGGTGGTCGGCTTCGGGTTGCTGCCGGTGTGGGTGCCGTTGAACCCGATGCTGGTGGACGCGCCCGGGGCCAACGCCCCGTTGTAGCTCATGCTGGTCGCCGTCACCGCCGCCCCCGTCTGGGCGAACGTCGCCGACCAGCCCTGGCTGACCTTCTGACCGCTGGTCGGGAAGGTGAAGGCCAGGCTCCAACCGTTGAGCGCGGTCGTACCGGTGTTGGTGATGCTGATGCTGGCGGTGAAGCCGTTGGTCCAGTCGGTGGTGGTGTAGCCGACCTTGCACGACGAGGCGGGCGTGGTCGGGGTCGGGGTGGGCGTCGGGGTGGAGGTCGGCGTCGGGGTCGGCGTCGAGGTGCCCGGCAGGGTCTGCACGGTGAGCGTCTTCGACGGGGTGGACGGGTTGCCGGCGGCGTCCACCGCCACCACGTAGAACCCGTACGACGTGTCCGGCGTCAGCCCGGTCACCTGGGCGGTGGTGCCGGTGCTCGTGGCGACGACGAGATGGGCCGGCCAGGACGTCTTGTAGACCCGGTAGCCGGTGACCCCGACGTTGTCGGTGGACGGCGTCCAGCTCAGGGTGACCCCGTTCGCGCCGATGTTCGACGCGGTCGGGGTGCCCGGCGGGGTCGGCCCGCTGGTGTCCGAACCGGTGCCCGCCGGGGTGGCCACCGCGAGCGCCGACGACCACAACGAGCTGTTGCCGGCACCGTCGCGCGCCAGGACCGAGAACCGGTAGTTGCTGGCGGGCGAGAGCGTGGTCAGGGTCAGGCTGTTGGTGGTGGTGCGGAAGGAGGAGCGCACGTCGCTGCCGACCGGCTCCATGGCGACGTCGTAGCCGGCCACGCCGCTGCCACCGGTGTCGGTGGACGCGGGCCAGGTCAACGTCAGGCCGGTGGGCGTGATCGCGGAGGCGACCGGGGTGCCGGGGACGGTGGGCGGGGTGGTGTCGGTCGGCGTCGAGGTCGGCTCGTCACCCCAGACCCGGGTGGTCCCGGCGTACAGCGGCACCTTCGGGTTCGGGCCGGCGGTGGCCTGGTACGACGGGTCGTTGGTCGGATCCCAGGTGCCGCCCTCCGGTACGCCGATCTTGAACTGCACCTCCATCCGGTGCTGCGACTGCCCGGCCGGGGCGATCGTGTAGCCGGTGCAGTCCACCTCGACGTACCAGATGTCGCCGGAGAGCTGCTTGGCGGTCGACGGCGACGGGCACCCCTGGGTGTAGCCGGGGGTGACCTGCACGGCGGTGCTGCCCTCGGGCCGGAAGTAGTAGCGGAACTTCCCGTTGGTCAGCGCCCGCGCCGGGAACGCCGACTTGTTGTAGACGACCGCCTTGAGCCCGGTCGCCCGGGGCTCGGCCTGCATCACCGTGGTCTCCACGGTCAGCTCGGGGATGTCCGGGGTCTCAGCGGTGGGGAAGTTGGCGAGCGGGGTGCCGCCGTACTCCTGGGAGAGCCGGGCCAGCGCGGAGGTGAAACCGGCGTTGTAGTCGGTGGCCACCTCGTTCATCACGTAGTCCGACCGGCTGTCGGAGTAGGCGTCGTTGGCCGAGGACGGGCCGCCGACCAGCGCGCCGTAGAGCACGTGCCGGGTCTCCACCGGCACCGTCTGGCTGTCCCACCAGGAACCGTGCGCGGTGCGGTGGTGCGGGTTCTTCGGCGCGTTGGCACCGAACCCGATCATGTAGCTGGACTTGCGCGGGTTGTCGCCGAGCGCGTAGTTGACCTGCCGGACGGCGAAGTCGTGGAACCGGGCCTTGCGGGTGGCGTCGGTGGTCTTGTCGCTGTAGACCAGCGCCGCGAAGCTCGTGTTCGCCGCGTACCGCAGCGCACCCCAGGAGTCGAGGACGGCCATCCCGCCCGGCGAATAGGGCACCTTCTGGCCGTTGACGCCGACCGTCCAGTAGTCGAGCCACCGGTTGGCGTCGTCGACGTACTTCTGCTTGCCGGTCAGGTTGGCCAGCAGCACGTACGCCCCGAACTGCTTGTTGTCCCAGGCGAGGGTCCACTTGTAGGACCGGGTGGTGGACTGCGGCTCGGTGCCGAGCTTGTCGTACTCGCTCTCGGCCTTGGCCAGGTAGGTCGCGTCGCCGGTGGCCCGGTGCAGCCAGATCGCCCCCCAGACCAGTTCGTCGGTGTAGCCGCTCCACGACTTGTAGAAGCTCGTCGCGTCGGTGATGCACTCGTGGTAGCTCTTACGCACCGTGTCGGCGAACGTGTAGAGCTGCTTGGCATGGGTGAGCAGCTTGTCGGCGTAGGCGGCGTCGGTGGGCCGGAACACCATCGACGACGCGGCCATCGCCGCCGCCGTCTCCCCCGCCAGGTCCGCACCCCCACAGCTCGCATCGATCTTGTACGCGGGCCGCGCCATCGGCAGCACCTCGGCCGGACCCCACCACTTGTGGTCGTCGTCGCCCTTGCCGACCTGCCCGTAGAGCACGTTGGCCGAGGGGTGCGCCTTGATGAAGTAGTCGTTGACGAAGCGCAGGTTGTTCAACAGCGGGGCGAGCTGCCCTGAGGCGACGTACCCGTCGCGGTACTCGACCGCACCCCAGGCGAGCATGGTGGCGCTGAACGCCATCGGAAAGCCGAACTTCACGTGGTCACCGGCGTCGTACCAGCCGCCGGTGAGGTCCACCCCGACGTCCGCCCCGTCGGTCAGCGCGGAGTCGCCCCGCCAGGAGACCCGGTTCCAGGACGGCTTCTTGCCGGACTGCTGCGCCTCGTAGAACAGCAACGACTTCTGCAGCGCCTCGGGGTAGTTGAACATGCCGGTGCCGGCGGCCTCGGCAGCCGTGGTGCGCTCGGCAGCCGCGCGCTCGGCAGCGGCGGGAGCGGCCCCGGCGGCAGCGGCGCGCTCGGCCCCAGCGGGAGCGGCGCCGGCGGTGAGCGGGAGGGCGCTGACGGCGAGGGCCAGCCCGCTGGTCAGGGCGACACCGGTGGCGAACAGGCGGCGGAGCCGAGGTCGGCCCCCGCCCGACCGGCCCGGCCGGTTCGGGTGCTGCATGGCGAAACTCCTGTCGGTGGTGCCTCCGGCGGCGCCCACCGGACGCGGGGACGGGGGCGTCGCGGGTGGTGAGCGCCGCCGGAGGCGGGTGGTGGTGAGAGAACCGAAGGAGTCGCGGGAGCGCTCCCATGGATGTGCGCCAATGTAATCGTTCGGTCATCGGTTTGTGAAGGGGCCAACCCCCACGACACCCGGAAGAGCCCGCGGAAAACACGCAGGGCGCGGAGGGACGGGGCGGGGGTGCGGAGTTGGGGGCGGGGGATGTTCGTACCGGGGCTGGGCGTCGACGTGACTAGCCTGGATCGATGTCGATGATCGAACAGGTGTCGTTGGGGGTGACCGACGACCGTCGCGCCGGCCGGTTCTGGGCCGAGGCGCTGGGTTACGTCCGTCGCCCACCCCGCTACCCGGCAGACGAGTGGATCGTCCTGGAGCCGCCGCCGGGTACCACGGGGGTGGCGCTGGCCATGGACGTCAGCGAGAGCCCGGTGGCGGAGTTTCCCCGTATCCACCTCGACCTGCACGCGGGTGACCGGGACCTCGACGACGAGGTGGACCGGCTGCTCGGGCTGGGTGCCGACCGGGTCGACTGGCCGCACTATCCTGCCGTACCGGAACCCGGCCAGCTACCGTACGTCGTGCTCGCCGACACCGAGGGGAACCGGTTCTGCGTCTCGGGGCACCGCCGGGCGGGCACCTTCTTCGGCTGATCCGGGGCATCGCGCCGGACATGGGCAGGGCCCCCGCACCGGGGGCCCTGCCTGTGCACCGTCCCCCGCATCGGAGTTCGGCCTTGCACCGGGAGGAATGCCCCCGCCCGGTGCCGTACGGGTCGTCTCGATGGTCGGTGGGGTCAGCAGATCCCACCGTTCGTGCTGGTCGGCCGGGTGCCGCCCACGCTCGTGCTGGGGCGCGGGATTCCGCCGGTGACCGGGACGCCGGTCGCTGGAACGCCGGCCAGCGGGACGCCGGTCGCCGGTACGCCGGCCAGCGGGACGGTGACGGTGAGCACGGTGCCGTCCCGCTCGACCGTCGCGGGCCGGCCCAGCCGGGCCAGTGTCCGCACCATCGGCGTGTTTTCGGCCTGGGTGTGCAGGACCAGCGCCGCGTAGCCGGCCCGCTCGCCGTGGGTCAGCAGCCGACGCAGCAGCGCGGTGCCCAGACCACGTCGCTGCCAGTCGTCGCGGACCAGCAGCGCCACCTCCGCCTCGTCGCCCTCGGCGAGCAGGTTGGCCAGCGCGACGACCGACTCCGCCGCCCCGTCGGAGCCGGTCGTCGTGGCCACCAGGGTCAGCCCCCGGGCTGGTTCCAGCAGGCGGCGCAGCCGGGTCGGCGAGGGCAGCGCCGCGCCGCTCAGATACCGCCGTTGCCGGCTCCGCGCCGAGCAGCCCTCGTGCAGCTCCAGCACCCCGGCCAGGTCGTCGGCGGTCGCTGGCCGGAGGGACAGTTCCGCCCCGTCGGGCAGCACCAGGGTCACCCGGTCGGCTTCCCGCCGGGCCACCGCCGCCGCCAACTCCACCAGCGCCTGCGCCCGCGCGTATTCCGCCGGGGTGAAGCTGGGTGCCTGCCGGCGCAGTTCGTAGGAGCCGCCGGTCGGGTCGGTCAGCAGCATGGTCGTGGTGCCCACCGCGTCGTGCCCGGTGGCGGACGTCGGTCGCCAGGTCACCTCGTCCGCGCCGAGGGTGGCTCGGAGCACCTCACCGGCCTGTTCCGGGTCGCCGACCAACCGGGTGGCCAGGCCGAGCACCCGGGTCGGCTGGTCGGCCAGGCCACGCGCCTCGCTGCGCGCCACCCAGCAGTTGCGACCCCGGCCCCGCTCGACGGCGGCGATCAGGTCCGCCTCGTCGAGCGCGTCCGGCGCGTCGACGAGGAAGTCGTCCACCGCACCGACCTCGGTGGTGTGCACCTGCACGGTGAGGATGTTGACTCCTCGCAGCGCGAGACTCGCGGTGAGGACCGACAGGTAACCCGGCCGGTCGTCCACGGTCGCCCTGACTCGCCACAGCGCCATGCCCACTCCCTTCCCCACCACGAAGCCTGCCCGGGGCCTGTTGCCGTGGCGTTGCCCGGTGGTGTCGCACCGGCAACCGTTCGCCCAGGTCAGGTGACGGTGGTCACCGACCGCGGGCCGACCAGGTCGAGCCGGTCCCCGAGGATCACCGCGCTGGCCCGGACCAACTGGGCGAGCCGGTCGACCTCGGTGGCGTGGAACCCGGCGGCGGTCAACGGCTCGGTGTGGTCCCGGGCCACCACCAGCACCAGCCCGGCCCGGCCGAACGGCGCGATCGCGTAGTGCGTGCCGTCGGCCATGGTCAGGGTGCGGGCCCGCAGCGGGGTCACCTCGGGCAGCCGGGGCGGCTCCGGGGCACGCCAGCTGGCGTGCCCGACGGTGGCCGTCCCCGCGCCGGCCCGCGAGGCCCAGTCCAGCGGTACGACGGCCGCCACCGCCCAGTCTGCGGCGAGCAGCCCCGGTACCGCGTCGACCAGGGTGGCCACCCCGTCGGTGGGGTTCGCCGCCACCTGGGCGAGTAGTTCGGCGTCCTGACCGGTGGTGGTCGGTGCCCCGATCGCCCGCCACACCCCGTCGACGCGCACCCCGGGGATGGCGGCGAGACCGGCGAGCAGGCCCTCGACCCGGGCGGCACCCGGCCAGACCACGGTGAAGTCGTCGACCGCGCGGCCACCGAGCCGCTCCAGCACCACGACCTGGACGATGTCGGCACCGGAGACGCCGAGCGTACGGGCCACCTGGCCGAGTGTCCCGGGGCGGTCCGGCAGGGTCACCCGAACTCTCAGCAACATGTCAGTCCCTCCGCTCGGCGGGCCGGCCACACAGGGCCGGCAGGCTGTTGCCAGCCTGCCGGTTGACCATTTCGCCCCTGTTGCCGTGGCATGTCCCCGGCGGAAAATGGCTGACCTTGACAACCCGGCTGACCTGCCCTCAACTATTCGGATGACCGAGCCGGCCGTCGACGCGTCCCCCGGCAGCCGACCCGGGCCGCCGTACGCCGCACCACCGGGGCTGGACCTCGACCGGTTGCACGGCTGGCTGGTCGCGCACCGGCCGGAGCTGGTGGCCGACGGGCCGCTGCGGGCCACCCTGATCACCGGCGGCAAGTCCAACCTGACCTACCTGCTGCACTGCGGCGGACGCGAGGTGGTGCTGCGCCGCCCCCCGCTGGGGCACGTGCTGGCCACCGCGCACGACATGGCCCGCGAGCACCGCGTGATCGCCGCGCTCGCACCGACCACCGTGCCGGTGCCCGAGGCGCTGCTGCTCTGCGCCGACCCGGCGGTGATCGGCGCACCGTTCTATCTGATGCAGCGGGTGCCGGGCGAGGTGCTGCGCACCCGGGCGCAGACCGATCCGCTCACCGGCGGCCAGCGCCGCGACCTGGCCTGGGCGATGATGGACACCCTCGCCGCGCTGCACACCGTCGACCCGGCCGAGGTGGGGCTGGCCGACTTCGGTCGTCCCGAGGGCTACCTGGGCCGGCAGGTGCGGCGCTGGGCCGGCCAGCTCGACCGGTCCCGCAGCCGGGAGTTGCCCGGGGTGGACGAGTTACGCGACGCGCTGGCCGCCTCGGTGCCCGAGGGCGTCAACGCCGGTCGGATCGTGCACGGCGACTACCGGCTGGACAATCTGCTCACCGCGGTCGACCCGGTGTCGGTGCGGGCGGTGCTGGACTGGGAGATGGCCACCCTGGGTGACCCGCTGGCCGACCTGGGGCTGCTGCTGACGTACTGGGACGTGCTCGGCGACAGTGATCTCGCCGAGGGCAACCCGGTCGCCGACGGGCTCGGCCCGCGCGCGGGTTTCCCCACCGGCGGCGAGCTGATCGACCGGTACGCCGGGCGCAGCGACGTCGACGTGGGGCCGCTGCACTGGCACCTGGCCCTCGGCTGTTTCAAGCTCGCGGTGATCTGCGAGGGCATCCACTACCGGCACACCCTGGGGCAGACCCTCGGCGGTGGGTTCGACCGGATCGGCGAGATGGTGCCGCCGCTGGTCGAGCACGGTCTGCGCGCGGTCGGGGGGAACTGATGGACTTCGGGTACGACGAGCGCACCGTCGAGCTGCGGGAGCGGCTCGGCGCGTTCCTGGACGAGTGCGTCCTGCCGGCCGAGCCGGTGCACGCCGCACAGGTCGCGGCGGCGGGCGACCCGTGGGCCCGGCCCCCGGTGCTCGACGAGCTGAAGGCCGAGGCCCGCCGTCGCGGCCTGTGGAACCTCTTCCTGCCCGATCCGCGCTACGGCGCCGGGCTGACCAACCTGCAGTACGCCCCGCTCGCCGAGCTGACCGGGCGCAGCCCGCACCTGGCCCCCGAGGCGGTCAACTGCGCCGCCCCGGACACCGGCAACATGGAGCTGCTGGCCGAGTTCGGCTCCGAGGCGCACCGCGACAGGTGGCTCGCCCCGCTGCTGGCCGGCGAGATCCGTTCGGCGTTCTGCATGACCGAGCCGGAGGTGGCCTCGTCCGACGCCACCAACATCGCCACCCGGATCGTCCGGGACGGCGACCACTACGTGGTCAACGGGCGCAAGTGGTGGTCGTCCGGGGCGATGGACCCCCGGTGTGGGTTGTTCATCGTGATGGGCAAGACCGACCCCACCGCCGACCGGCACCGTCAGCAGAGCATGGTGCTGGTGCCCCGGGACACCCCGGGGGTGCACGTCCGCCGGGGCATGACCGTCTTCGGTTACTCCGACGCCCCGCACGGCGGGCACGCGGAGATCGACTTCGTCGACGTCCGGGTGCCGGCGGAGAACCTGGTCGGTGGCGAGGGGGCCGGGTTCGCCATCGCCCAGGCCCGGCTCGGTCCGGGCCGCATCCACCACTGCATGCGGCTGGTCGGGATGGCCGAGCGGGCCCTGGAGCTGCTCTGCCGGCGGGCCAACGAGCGGATCGCGTTCGGCCGGCCGCTGGCCGAGCAGGGGGTGGTCCGGGAGTGGATCGCCGAGTCCCGGGTGCGGATCGAGCAGGCCCGGCTGCTGGTGCTCAAGACCGCCTGGCTGATGGACACCGTCGGCAACCGGGGCGCACACACCGAGATCCAGGCCATCAAGATCGCCACGCCGGCGATGGCCGAGTGGGTGATCGACAAGGCGATCCAGGGGTACGGCGGCGCCGGGGTCAGCCAGGACACCCCGCTCGCCGGGCTCTGGGCCCAGGCCCGCACCCTGCGGCTCGCCGACGGCCCCGACGAGGTGCACCGCTCGTCCCTGGCCAAGCGGGAGCTGCGCCGCTGGTCCTGAGCCTGAGCCTGAGCCTGCGCCGCCGGCCGTCGGCCCGGATCGGGAGCGGGCCACCAGCCGCACAGCGCGGCTGCCCGTGCCGCACGGCGGGTGCCGCCTGCGGCGAACCGGGCCATCGCCGGTCAGGCACGGCCCCGGGGTGGAGGCCGGAACTGTCGAAGCGCTTCAGGTGGAGGCACGCTGGATGAGTTCGGTGTCCAGCAGGATGTGCGGGGTGGGGATCTCGTCACCCCGGATGCGGGCCACCAGCAGCCGGGCCATCTGCCGGCCCATCTCCTCCACCGGCTGGAAGACCGTGGTCAGCGGCGGGTCGGCCTGCTGGGCGACCGGGGAGTCGTCGAAACCGATGATCGCGACGTCCTCGGGCACCCGGCGACCCGACTCACGCAGGGTCCGCAGCGCGCCGAACGCCATCAGGTCGGAGGCGACGAAGACCGCGTCCAACTCGGGGCAGGCGTCCAGCAGCCGGCGCATGCACGCCGCGCCGCTGCCCTCGCTGAAGTCCCCGTAGGCGATCATGCGCGGGTCGAGCCCGCCGATGGTGGACTCCACCGCCTCCCGGTAGCCCACCAGGCGGGCCAGGCCGGCGCCCATGTCCTGCGGGCCGGCGATGGTGGCGATCCGGCGTCGGCCCCGCCGGGCCAGGTGCTGCACCGCGTTGCGGGCCCCACCGACGTTGTCGACGTCGACGAACCAGGACGGCCGTGCCCCGGGGCGCAGCATCCGGGCCGGCCGACCGCCGAGCACGGTGGGCAGGTCGCGCTCCTCCAGCAGGGTGGGCAGCGGGTCGGAGTCGTGCAGCGACAGCAGCAGCACCCCGTCGACGTGCTGGTTGGTCAGGTGGTTCTCGACCCGTTCCCGTTCGATCGGGGACTGCACCATGGCGAGCCAGAGTTGCAGCGGTGTCTCCAGCAGGCCGGAGCTGACGCCCCGGACGATGCCGGCGAAGAACGGTTCGGTGAAGACCCGCTCCCCCGACTCGGAGACCACCAGGGCCACCGAGTCGGTGCGCTGGGTGACCAGTGCCCGTGCCGCCCGGTTCGGGACGTACCCCAGCTCGGCGATGGCCTGTTGGACGGCGGCCCGGGCCTCCGGACTGACCTGGGGTGAACCGTTGACCACCCGGGAGACCGTGCCCCGCCCGACACCCGCGCGGGCGGCGACCGCGTCGAGGGTCGGGCGCCCGAGTGACCGGGTGCGTTGCGTTGTCATCGTCTCTCCTCCGACGTCGGACGGTCCCCGCCGTCCGCCCCCGGGGGCGGGCGGCGCGGCGGGGCCGTCCGGAATGCTGGCTGGCCTCTGCCTATTGTGCGGCCAGACCGTTGCGTCGGATCACCTCGGCGTACCACCTGGCGCTGGACTTGGGGATACGGGCCTGGGTGTCGTAGTCGATCCAGACCATCCCGAAGCGCTTGGTGTAACCCCAGGCCCACTCGAAATTATCCATCAGCGACCACGCGAAGTAGCCCCGCAGGGGCACTCCCGCGCCGATCGCCTCGTGGGATGCCCGCAGGTGTGCGTCGAAGTAGGCCAACCGGTCGACGTCGTCGACCCGACCGTCCTGCACGGTGTCGACGAACGCCGAGCCGTTCTCGGTGACGTAGAGCGGCAGGTCGGTGTACTCCTCGTGGACCCGCCGCAGCGTCTCCACGAGGCCCGGGGCGTCGATCTCCCAGTCCATGTCGGTGACCGGGACACCCCGGGTGACGAACCGGACGTCCTCGCTGCCCGGCCAGCAGGACGGTGCCCGCCAGTACTTCTCCGGCTCCTCACCGGCGACCGGGGCGGCCACCACGTGCCGGCTGTAGTAGTTGACGCCGACCAGGTCCAACGGGGTGGAGATGATCTCCAGATCGCCGTCCCGGACGTGTCCGAAGTCGGTCACCTCGGCCAGGTCGGCGGTCAGGTCCGCCGGGTACGACCCGCGCAGCAGCGGGTCGAGGAAGAACCGGTTGGCCAACCCGTCGATCCGGCGGGCGGCGTCGACGTCGGCGGGCGCGTCGCTGGCCGGGGTCACCGGGTAGAGGTTGACCGTGACGCCGAGCTGGGCCTGCGGCAGCTTGGCCCGCAGGGCCTGCACGGCGAGCCCGTGACCGAGCATGAGGTGGTGCCCGGCCCGGACCGAGTCCGCCCCGTCGGAACGCCCGGGGGCGTGCGCCCCGGAGCCGTAGCCGAGGAACGCCGAGCACCACGGCTCGTTGAGGGTGGTCCAGTACGTCACCCGGTCACCGACGGCGTCCGCGACCAGGGACGCGTAGTCGGCGAACCGACCGGCGGTGTCCCGGGCCGGCCAGCCGCCCGCGTCCTCCAGCGGCTGGGGCAGGTCCCAGTGGTAGAGGGTGAGCCACGGCTCGATGCCGTTGGCCAGCAGCTCGTCGATCAGCCGCCGGTAGAAGTCCAGACCCTGCTGGTTGGCGCCGCCGGTGCCGCCGGGCTGCACCCGCGGCCAGGAGACCGAGAACCGGTACGACTTGAGGCCCAGCTCGGCCATCATCCGGACGTCGTCGGGCATCCGGTGGTAATGGTCGCAGGCCACGTCCCCGGTGTGCCCGGAAACCACCCGCCCTTCGGTGTGACTGAACGTGTCCCAGATCGACGGGGTCCGGCCGCCCTCGGCGGCGGCCCCCTCGATCTGGTACGCGGCGGTCGCCGCGCCCCACAGGAAGCCGGGCGGGAAGGTCAGTTCCGGCCCCTGGTCGAGTACGCCGACAGCGGGCGGGTGGGTCGGGTTGCTCACGACTTGACGGCGCCTTCCATGATGCCGCCGATGATCTGGCGGCCGAACACGATGAACACGATCACCAGGGGCACGGTGCCGATGGCGGTCGCGGCGAACACCTGCGAGTAGTCGGTGTAGTAGGCGTAGGACAGGAACGCCAGCGACACCTGCAGGGTCGGGTTCTCGGGGGTGAGCACGGCGTACGGCCAGAGGTAGGAGTTCCAGGTCTCCATGAAGGTGAGCAGGCCGAGCACGGCGGCGGCGGGGCGCAGCGCCGGCAGCACGATGTTCCAGAAGATCCGGAAGGTGCTGGCGCCGTCGACCCGGCCGGCCTCGATCAGCTCGTCGGAGATGGCCTGGATGGCGTACTGCCGCATCATGAACACGCCGAATGCGCTGACCAGGAAGGGCACGGTCACCGCGTAGAGGGTGTCGTACCAGCCGAGGTCCTGGATCATGCCCCAGAGCGGGATCAGGCCGAGCTGGGTCGGGATCATCATGGTCACGATGATCGTCAGCAGCAGGGCGTTGCGGCCCCGGAACCGCAGCTTGGCGAAGGCGAACCCGGCCAGCGACCCGGTGATCACCACCGAGACGGTGACCACGGCGGAGACGATCACCGAGTTGAGCAGGCCGGTGAGGAAGTTCGCCGCGTCGTTGTCGAGCACCCGGCCGAAGTTCGCGCCGAACTCGCCGGCCGGGGTGAACGGCGGCGGCACGTCGTTGATCTGGTCGAGGCTACGGGTGGCGATGACCACCATGTAGTAGAAGGGGTACACCGAGAAGAGCACCGCGACGACGAGCGCGATGTAGAGCAGCGGACTGGTGCGCCAGAGGCGCTGGGATGCCTTGTTCACGGCGCGGTCCTCACTTCACCGAACGGCGGACGAGCAGGAAGTTCACCAGCGAGACCAGGGCGATCATGACGAACATGGCCCAGGCCACCGCTGCGCCGTAGCCGGCGGAGCTGAGGTTCTCGATGCCGAGTTCGTACATGTACATCGCCAGGGTCTGGAACTCGCGCTGGTCGCCACCGATGATGTTGCCGTTGCCGAAGACCAGCGGCTCGGTGAAGAGCTGGAGCCCACCGATGGTGGACAGGGTGACCACGAAGACGAAGGTGGGGGTCAGCATCGGCAGGGTGATCCGCCAGAACTGCTTCCACTGGTTGGCGCCGTCGATCGCGGCGGCCTCGTAGAGGTCCTTCGGGATGGCCTGCATGCCGGCCAGCAGGATCAGCGTGTTGTAGCCGGTCCACCGCCAGTTGACCATGGAGGCGATGGCCGTCCAGGAGCTCCACTTCTGGGCGTCCCAGTCGACCGCGTCGACGCCGACCAGGCTGAGCACCCAGTTGATCAGACCGAAGTCGCGCTGGAAGAGCATCCCGAAGACGATCGCCACCGCGGCGACGGAGACCACGTTGGGCATGAAGATGGCCATCCGGAACAGCGTCCGGGCCCGCAGGAAGGTGCGGTTGAGCATGGTGGCCAGGAAGAGTGCCAGGAGCAACTGCGGGATCGTCGACAGGATGAAGATGCCGAACGTGTTGATCGTGGCGTTCCAGAAGTATTCGTCGGTGAACAGCCGGGTGTAGTTGTCGAACCCGATGAAGCTGTGGTCACCGATGAGGTCCCAGTCGTGCAGCGACATCCACGCGGTCCGCAGCATCGGGTAGAACCCGAAGATGCCGAAGATCACGAAGAACGGCGCGATGTAGAGGTAGGGCGAGAGCTTCAGGTCGAGGCGGTTCAGGGTGATCGCCCGGCTGCGCCGCCGGGGAGGTGTGGGGGGTGGTGCGCTGGGCGACGGCGGCGCCGTCGTGGCCGAGAGGCTCATGCGGGGTCCTTTCCCGGCTCCGGCGGGGCCGGTGAGGCGGGCGGTACGTGGAACGGGACGCCATTGGTGGCGCCCGGGACATGCCCGGACGCCACCGCCGGTGGTGGTGCAGTGATCAGAAGGCGCCCTGGGTCTTGGCGTCCTTGAGGAACTGCTCCCAGGCCTTGTCCTTGGGGGACTGCCCGTTCTCGTACGAGCGCAGGGCCGGCTCGAACGCGTTCTCCTTGATCGCCTGGTGCTTCGGGCCGAGGTGCAGCGGCTGGATCTTCTCGACGCTCTCACCGAAGATCTTGCCGGTCGGGGCACCGCTGAAGTACTCGTTGGTGTAGCTGGTGAAGTCCGGGTTCTTCAGCGCCTCGAGGTTGGTCGGCAGCGGGCCCTTGAGCTTGAACGCCTCGACCTGGCTCTTGGCGTTGGTCAGGTACTCGGCGAGCTTCGCCGCCTCCTTCGGGAACTTGCTCTGGGCCGGCACGGCCAGCCACGAGCCGCCCCAGTTGCCCGCGCCGCCGGGAACCGGCGCCACGTCCCACTTGCCCTTGTTCTCCGGGCCGGAGTTGTCGGCGACGATACCGAGCATCCACGACGGGCAGAAGGTGGCCGCGAAGGTGCCCTGCTTGAAGCCGGCCGACCACTCGGGCGACCAGGTGGCGCTCTTCGAGGAGATCTTCGCGTCGGCCATCGCGACCGAGGTCTCCCAGGCGGTCTTCACGGCCGCGCTCTTGTCGGCGACGACGTTGTCTTCCTTGTCGTAGAAGAGGTCACCGCCCTGCTGCACCATGACCGCGCTGGCCGCGGTGGTGACCGAGTCGATCAGGCCCTTGTTGGTGGCCGCGCGGTACTTCTTGCCGGTCTCGATGAAGGCGTTCCAGTCCGGCCAGAGCGCGGCCACCTGGTCCCGCTCGGTCGGCAGCTTGGCCGCGGCGAACAGGTCCTTGCGGTAGCAGACCGCGAGGCTGCCGACGTCGGTGGGCAGGCCGATCAGCCGCCCGTCCGCCGCCTTGCCCAGCTCCCACTTCCACGGCAGGTATTCCTTGCTGTGGTCGGCAATCAGCGGCGCCAGGTCGGCCCAGTTGGCCGGGTTGGTCTTGAACTCGTTGAGGATGCCCTCTTCGAGCGCGGTGACGTCCGCGGCGCCCTTGCCGGTGGCGAGCGCCCGGACCACCTTCGGCCGGTACTCGTTGAGCTGCGCGGTCTTGCGCAGCTCGACCTTGATGCCGGTGTCCTTCTCGTACTGCTTGATGATCTCGTCGTATCCGAACTCGCCGAAGGTGTCGACGACCAGCTTGCTGGGCTTGCCGCCGGATTCCTTGGCCTCATCGTCCTTGCCGCAGGCCGCGAGACCGCCGATGGCGGTGACCGCGGCCAGGGCGGCGACCGCGAAACGGTTACGCCGCGTGGTGACGCTCATCCTGACCCCTTTTCGATGGTGAGGCTGGGTTGGTGTGGTGGGGGTGCCGTTGCATGTCCCGGGCCGGTCCGACGTCTGCCGCCGGTCCGTCGGAGGTGGCCGCGGGTGATCCGCACCACGCCCTTGGGAACGCTCCCATGAGATTGCCGGGAGGTGTCGGGGGTGTCAATAGACCGTTGGGAGCGTTCCCAGATCGTTACCAGGTATCGCGTTTATGCCCCTCCACCACCGGGACGCAGGTCGCCGGACGTGGCGCAGCGGGCTGGTCGCCCCGACCCGCTCGGGCGACGACGGGGCCGGCCGGAAGAGCAGCCACCGGGGGCCCGCACCGGCCGCCCGATCGGT
Source organism: Micromonospora sp. RL09-050-HVF-A (assembly GCF_019374995.1). Classification (NCBI taxonomy): domain Bacteria; kingdom Bacillati; phylum Actinomycetota; class Actinomycetes; order Micromonosporales; family Micromonosporaceae; genus Micromonospora; species Micromonospora sp. RL09-050-HVF-A. The sequence continues at coordinate 6,459,498 of NZ_JAGKQP010000002.1, read as the reverse complement.
GTGCTGACCCGGCGCGGACACCTTCGGCGGCAAGAGCCGAGGGTGGCCGGCAGCCGCCCGCCCCACCGCATAGGCTGCCCGCATGATCTGCCGAGCGTGCCGGCAGCGCAGGCACGACGACTGCCCCGGCCGGACGTGGTGCGACTGCCAGCACCGTACCCCCGCGCCCACCCCCGTGGTCACCGGTCCGGCCGGCGAATGAGCGACGAGATCCCGATCCGGCGGATCTGGCCCGCGCCGGCCACCGGTCCGCTGGACGACGCCGCGCTGACCGCGCTCTACGCCCGCGCCGACACCCCCCGGCTCCGGGTCAACTTCGTCGCCAGCGCCGACGGCGCGGTCACCCTGGACGGTTACTCCGCCGGGCTGTCCGGCGCCCCGGACAAGCGGGTCTTCGGTCTGCTCCGGATGCTCTGCGACGGGCTGCTGGTGGCTGCCGGCACGCTGCGGCACGAGGGCTACCGGGCGATCCGGCTGAGTGCGCCACGGCGGGCCTGGCGACGCGCGCACGGCCTGGCCGAGTACCCCACGCTGGCGGTCGTCTCCGGGTCGCTGCGGCTCGACCCGGCGCAGGCCGCCTTCGCCGACGCCCCGGTGCGCCCGGTGGTGCTGACCACCGAGACGGCCGTCGCACCGCCCGGCCTCACCGACGCCGTCGACCTGGTGCGGGTCGGCCGGGACACCGTCGATCTCGCCGCCGGCCTGGCCACGCTGCGTCGACGCGGACTGGGGCAACTGCTCTGCGAGGGTGGTCCGCACCTGTTCGGCGCGCTCACCGCGGCCGACCTCGTCGACGAACTCTGCCTGACCGTCGCCCCGCTGTTGGCCGGGGCCGGCCCGGGGCGGATCACCGCCGGACCGCACAGCCCGCCCCGACCGCTGCCGCTGCGGCACACGCTGGCCGCCGGGGACGGCGTGCTCATGCTGCGCTACGCCCGCGACCCGGCGGACACGCCGTCCGCCGGGCCGCACCCGCCGGCTGAGGCCGGCACCCCGCGGCGGTCCGCCGGGCGCGCGCCGCCCGACACCACAGGCAGCCGGGGGTACGCCGCCGAGTCCGGCCCGGGTGCGACGGCCCGGCCGGTCGACCGGCGGGGCGGGACCCGCACGACACGGGGCGTGGCCACACCGCCCGGTGTGGCCACGCCCCGCGGATGAACGCGACGGTCCGGCGGCGACGGAGAGCCGCCGCCGCCGGACCGGGATCAGCTGACGCTCACGGCCGCCCAGGCGGCGGCGACCGTCTTGTACTCGGTGCTGGTCGCGCCGTACAGGTCGGTGGCGGCCGACAGGGTCGCGGTGCGGGCGCCCTTGTAGTTGGTGGTGGTGGTCATGTAGCGGGTCAGCGCCCGGTACCAGATCGCTCCGGCCTTGGTGTTGCCGATGCCGGTGATGGTGGTGCCGTTGCAGGTCGTGCTGGTGCCGTAGGAGGAGGTGCCGCTGCCCACGGCGAGCAGGTAGAAGAAGTGGTTCGCCACACCCGAGGAGTAGTGCACGTCCAGGCCGCCGACCGAGCTGCTCCAGCAGTCCGCCGACTTGCCGTCCTTGGAGGGCTTGTCCATGTAGCGCAGCGGGGTGCCGGTGCTGCGCAGCTTCTCCCCGATCAGGTAGTCGCCCGGGTCCTTGGCGCTGGCCGCGTAGAACTCGACCAGGGTGCCGAAGATGTCGCTGGTGGCCTCGTTGAGGCCACCGGACTCGCCGCTGTAGCGCAGCCCGGCGGTGTTGCTGGTGACCCCGTGGGTCATCTCGTGCCCGGCCACGTCGAGCGAGGTCAGCGGGTACCAGCCGGAACCGCCGTCGCCGTAGGTCATGCAGAAGCAGGCGTCCTGCCAGAACGCGTTGGCGTAGTTGCTGCTGTAGTGCACCCGGCTGTACGCGCCGACGCCGTCGTTGCGGATGCCGTTGCGGCCGTGCGCGCTCTTGTAGTAGTCCCAGGTCTTCTGCGCGCCGAAGGCGGCGTCGGCGGCGGCGGTCTGCCGGTTGGTCAGGGTGCCGTTGCCGAACACGTTGTTGGTGCTGGTGACCAGGGTGCCGGTGCCGCTGGTCCTGCCGTTAAGGTCGTAGGTGCGGTGGTTGCCCCGGGCCGGGTCGGCGAGCTGGTAGGTGCTGCCGGACAGGTTGCTGCCGACCGAGACCGTGCCCGAGTGGAAGGTGTTGCCGGTGCCCTCCCGCTGCACGCCCTCCCACGAGTCGCGGACCGCGCCGGTGGTGGCGTCGACCAGCACGTGCAGCTCGCTCGGGGTGCCGTCGGCGTGGGTGCCGCCGACCACCACCTCGTAGGCGAGGGTGGTCGCGGTGTCACCGGCGTCGAAGACGAGCTGCGCGCCGGCCACGGAGCGGCCGGTGGCGGTCGATGCGGCGTACGCGATCTTGCTGGCGGCGGCCTCGCTGAGCTTGGCCTTCGGGGCGCGTTGCGGGGCGTTGGCGAGGCGGTGGGTGGCGCCGCGCCAGGAGTCACCCTTGCCGAGGTGGACGACCAGGTCGCCGCCGAGGACGGGCAGACCGTCGGAGTAGCGGTTGAGCCGGACGTGCTCGGTGCCGTCGGCGTCGGTCACCACGTTGCGGGGGGTGAACGTCTGGCCGTCGGCGGCGAGGCCGGCACCGGAGTGGGCCTTGAGCTGGGCGACCGCGCGGGTGAACGGGTCGGCGGTACCGGTGGGTGCGGCGGTGGCCGCCGTGGGCACCGTGACGACGGTGGCCAGGAGAGCGGCCGTGGCGAGGCCGCTCATCAGGGGGGTTCGGCGCATCGGGGTTCTGCCTCCACAGGGACAGTCGGGGGGGTGCCGACTGACGATGGCCCGCCGGTGGTGGACCGTGGGCCGGTCACGTGTCCGCAGGTTACGGGCGTGACAACCGGCACCGAAGGAAGAAGATCCTCGATGTCGGCTGTGGCTATTCTCAGCCCAACCGGCCGGTTTCTGTCACGCCCTGGACCGAGATTTTTTCGGAGTATTTCCGTCACCCCGCGCCACCTGCCGAAACGCGGTCACCCGCACCCGACATCTCGACCGTCGGTGACCGCACACTCCCCCCGGGTCACCGAATCGGCGGTCGTACGCCTCCCCGGGGTCGCCGCCACGGCCGCCCGCCGGTGGCGTCCGCCGCGTCGCGTGGCAACCTGTCGCACTCCTCGGGCAGGATGCAGGTCGTGCGCCCTGACCGAGACGACCAGCTGACCGGAGCCCGCGGATGACCGACGACCGGATCGACGGCCGGATCGACAGCCCCGGCGAGCCCGTCGGCCGGGTGCTCGGCACCGCCGACGCCACCCCGTTGCAGTTCTGGACGGCCGTCTCCCCGGGCAGCTACCTCCAGCTCGACGACGTGGTGGTCACCCGGCGCGACCTGCCCGACCGGGAACCGGTCACCATCGCCGGGGTGGTCACCCAGGTCCGCGCCCGGCACGAGGGCGCCCAGTTCGAGTCGGACGTCTTCGCCATCGCCGACGGCACCCTCCCGGCCCAGGTGCAGGAGGCCGCCGAGATCACCACCACCCGGGTCGACCCGGAGCTGTACGTGCCGCCCGCGCCGGGCGCGACGGTCTACCGGGCCGAGGGCGACGCCCGCGCCCGCGCGCTGCACTTCGACCGGATGGAACGGCGCATCCCGATGGGGATGGGCCGCGACGGCGTCCCGGTCTACCTCAACGCCGACTTCCTCGACGGCAGCCGGGGCGCACACGTGTCGATCTCCGGCATCTCCGGGGTGGCCACCAAGACCAGCTTCGCCACCTTCCTGCTCTACTCGGTGTTCCGTTCCGGGGTGCTGGGCGGCGACGCGGTCAACGCCAAGGCGCTGATCTTCAACGTCAAGGGCGAGGACCTGCTCTTCCTCGACCACCCCAACGCCCGTCTCGACGATCCCACCCGGGCCGCGTACGCCAAGCTGGGGCTGGCCGCAGGGGCGTTCCCCGACGTGCGGGTGTACGCCCCGCCCCGGGTCGGCGACGCCTCCGGCACCCCCGACGTGAGCAGCCGGCTCACCGGCGTCGACGCCTTCTACTGGACGCTGAGCGAGTTCTGCGCCGAACGCCTCCTGCCGTACGTCTTCGCCGACGCCGACGACGAACGCCAGCAGTACACGATGGTGGTGCACTCGGTCACCGCCCACCTGGCCCGCTACGCCCAGCCCGCCGACGGTGGGGTCAGCGTCGACGGGGTGCGCCTCGGCTCCTACGCCGACCTCGTCGACCACGTCGTCGAGCAGCTCAACGACGACGAGACCCGGGGCGACTGGGCGGGCAGCGCGGTCGGCCTGGGCACCGTCAACGCGTTCGCCCGCCGGCTGATCGGCAGCAAGAAGGACCTGGGTCGACTGATCCGGGGCGACCTGGCCACCCGCCGCCCGCACGCGATCAACACCGCCGAGAGCGCCCAGGTCACCGTGGTCGACCTGCACAACCTCCCGGACCGCGCGCAGCGCTTCGTGGTCGGCGTGACGCTGCGCGGCGAGTTCGAACGCAAGGAGAAGTCCGGCACCGCCAAGCCGCTGCTCTTCGTCGTCCTCGACGAGCTCAACAAGTACGCCCCCCGCGAGGGCTCCTCCCCGATCAAGGAGGTGCTGCTCGACATCGCCGAGCGGGGCCGGTCGCTCGGGGTGATCCTGGTCGGCGCGCAGCAGACGGCCAGCGAGGTCGAGCGGCGGATCGTCACCAACTCGGCGATCCGGGTGGTCGGCCGGCTCGACCCGGCCGAGGCGTCCCGCCCGGAGTACGGCTTCCTCCCGCCGGCCCAGCGGCAACGCGCCCTGCTGGCCAAGCCGGGCACCATGTTCGTCAACCAGCCGGACATCCCGGTCCCGCTGTGCCTGGAGTTCCCCTTCCCGGCCTGGGCGACCCGGGTGTCCGAGGCGGGCCGGGCCCCGTCGGAGACGCTGCGTTCGATCACCGGCTCGATCGACCCGTTCGCCGTGGTCGGCTCGGGCGGCGCCGACGACGACATTCCGTTCTAGGGGGCTGGCCGCCATGAAGATCCTGCACACCTCCGACTGGCACGTCGGCAAGGTGCTCAAGGGGCAGTCCCGGGCCGAGGAGCACAAGCAGGTGCTGGCCGGGGTCATGGAGATCGCCCACGCCGAGCGCCCCGACCTCGTCATCGTCGCTGGTGACCTCTACGACACGGCCGCGCCGAGCCCGGAGGCGACCCGGCTGGTCACCCGGGCGTTGACCGCGCTGCGCCGGACCGGGGCCGACGTGGTGGCGATCGGCGGCAACCACGACAACGGCCACGCCCTCGACGCGTTGCGCCCCTGGGCGGAGGCGGCCGGCATCACCCTGCGCGGCGGGGTCCGCGACAACCCGGCCGAGCACGTCATCGACGGCGTCACCGCCGACGGTGAGCGGTGGCAGCTCGCCGCGCTGCCCTTCCTGTCCCAGCGGTACGCGGTCCGCGCGGTGGAGATGTACGAGCTGACCGCCGCCGAGGCCACCCAGACCTACGCCGACCACCTCGGCCGGGTGCTGGCGAAGCTGACCGAGGGTTTCACCGAGCCGGACCGGGTGCACCTGGTCACCGCCCACCTCACCGTGGTCGGGGCGAGCACCGGTGGCGGCGAGCGGGACGCGCACACCGTCCTCGGCTACGCGGTGCCGACGTCGGTCTTCCCGGGCACCGCGCACTACGTGGCCCTGGGGCACCTGCACCGGTCGCAGCGGGTGATCGGCCCGTGCCCGATCCGCTACAGCGGCAGCCCGCTCGCGGTCGACTTCGGCGAGCAGGAGAACGTCTGCTCGGTGACCCTGGTCGAGGTGGGCGCGCACTCCGCCGCCCGGATCCGGGAGGTGCCGGTGTCGGCGGCGGTGCCGCTGCGTACGGTGCGCGGCACCCTCGCCCAACTGGCCGAGGCCGACCCGCCCGAGGGCTGGCTGCGGGTGTTCGTCCGGGAGCAGCCCCGGGCCGGCCTGCGGGAGGAGGTGCAGGAGCTGTTTCCCCGCGCGTTGGAGATCCGGATCGACCCCGAGCTGCTGCCCACCCCGGGCAGCGGCACCCGGGTCGCCCAGCGGGCCGGCCGCTCCCCCGCGAGCTGTTCGCCGACTACCTGGGCAGCCGGGGGCACGACGACGACGGGGTCCGGGACCTCTTCGACGAGTTGCTGGAGGAGGTGGAGCGCTGATGCGACCGATGCGGCTGGACCTGGCCGGTTTCACCGTCTTCCGCGACGAGACCACCGTCGACTTCACCGACGCCGACTTCTTCGCCCTGGTCGGGCCGACCGGCTCGGGCAAGTCGACGGTGCTGGACGCGATCTGCTTCGTCCTCTACGGCTCGGTGCCCCGCTGGGGTGGCGCCCGAGGGCTGGCAAACGCGCTCGCCCCGTCGGCGGTGGAGGCCCGGGTCCGGTTGGTCTTCGAGTCGGCCGGCGACCGGTACGTGGCGACCCGGGTGGTCCGCCGCGACGGCCGGGGCACGGTCAAGACCGCCAACGCCGGGTTGCAGCTGATGCCGCCCGGGTTCGACATCACCAAGCTCGACACCGGGCTCAGCCCGGAGGACCTGGGCGAGGTGCTGGCCGGCACCCCGGCCGAGATGGAACAGGCCGTGCTGGACGCGGTCGGGCTGCCGTACGAGCAGTTCACCTCCTGCGTGGTGCTGCCGCAGGGGCAGTTCGCCGACTTCCTGCACGCCAAGCCGGCCACCCGGCAGCAGATCCTGGTCAACCTGCTCGGCCTCGGCGTCTACGAGAACGTGCAGAAACGGGCCACCGAACGCGCCGGGCAGGCCGAGGCGAAGCTGGAGGCGGTCGCCCGGGTGCTCGGCGGGTTGACCGACGTCGACGACGCGACGCTGGCCACCGCGTCCGCGCAGGTCGACCGGATCCGGGAGCTGTCGGTGGCGGTGGCGGCGGCCGTACCGGAGCGGGAGCGGGCGTGGGCGGCGGCGCGGGAGGCCACGGCGGCGCTGGCGGCGCTCGACGCCGATCTGGCCGGGCTGGCGGGGGTGCGCGCCCCCGCCGGGGTGGCCGAGGTGGCCCACGCGGTGAGCACCGCGCGGGCGGCGGTCGACGCGGCGGCCCGCACCGTGGCGTTGGCCGAGGAGCGGGAGGAGAAGCTGCGCGGCGAGTTGGCGGGCGCGGGCGACGAGAGCGCCCTGCGGCTGCTGCTGCGCGCGCACGCCGACGCGGAGCGGCTGGCCGGCGAGGCGGACACGGTCCGGGCGGCGCTGGACGCGGCGCGGGCCGCGCACGACACGGCGGTGGCGGCGCTCGACGCGGCCCGGGAGGCGGCGGCACGGGCCGAGGCCGAGCTGGAGGCGGCGTTCCGGGCGCACGAGGAGGCCAAGGCCACCGACCAGGCGGTCGCGCTCCGGGCGCACCTGGTCGACGGCGCGACCTGCCCGGTCTGCGTGCAGCCGGTGCCCCGGGTGCCGGCGTTGCCGGCCGGTTCGGCGGTGGCTGCGGCGACCGCCGCCGGCAAGGCGGCCCGGGCGGCCAGCAAGGCCGCGCAGGCGCTGGTCGACGAGCGGGACACCGCCGCCCGGGAGCGGGACCGGACACTGGTCCGGCTGCGGGCCCAGCACGACCAGCTGCACGGCCGGCTGACCGAGCTGGCCGGGCAGCTCGCCGGGGCGGCCACCCCGGCGGCGCTGCGCGACCAGCTCGCCGAGCACGCCCGGCTGCGGCAGGCACTCGACGAGGCGGCGGCGGCGGTACGGTCCGGCCGGGACGCCGCCCGGCGGGCCCGGGGGCGGCCGACACCGCCGAGGAGCGGCTGCGGGCCGCCTGGCGGGACTTCGACACCACCCGGGACGGGCTGGCCCGGTTCGGGCCGCCGGCCGCCGACCGGGACGACGTCGCCGCCGCCTGGACGGCCCTGGTCGGGTGGGCCGGCGCGCAGGCCGGGCGACGACGGGCCGAGCGGGACGCTCTGGTCGAGGCGGTGCACATGGCGCGGTCGGCCGCCGAGTCGGTCGAGGAACGCCTCGGCGGCCTGCTCGACGCCGCCGGGCTGCCCCCCGCCGACGACCCGGCGCAGGCGGTCACGGTGGCCGCCGAGCGGGCCGAGGCCGACCTGCGGCGGATCACCGAACGCCGCGCGCAGGCCCTCCAGCTGCGGGAACAGCGCGCCGAGCACGAACGGCAGGCGCGTACGGCGCGGGCGCTGGCCGGGCACCTGCGGGCCAACAACTTCGAGCGGTGGCTGTTGGCCGAGGCGTTGGACCTGCTGGTCGACGGGGCCTCCCGGATCCTGCGGGAGCTGTCCCAGGGGCAGTACGACCTGGTCCACGACAAGGGTGAGTTCTTCGTGGTCGACCACCACGACGCGGGGCTGCGCCGGGGGGTGCGGACGCTGTCCGGCGGGGAGACGTTCCAGGCGTCGCTGGCGCTGGCGCTGGCCCTGTCCGAGCAGCTCGCCGGGATGTCCACCACCGCCGCCAGCCTGGAGTCGATCGTGTTGGACGAGGGGTTCGGCACCCTCGACGCGGCCACCCTGGACATCGTCGCCGCCACCCTGGAGAGCCTGGCCGCCCGGGGTGACCGGATGGTCGGCGTGGTCACCCACGTGCCGGCGCTGGCCGAGCGCATCCCGGTGCGTTTCGAGGTCCGCAAGGACGCCCGCACGGCCCACGTCGAACGGACCGGCCGGTGAGCGCGAGGAGCGCAGCGCAGCGGAGCCCCGCAGTCGCGAACGAAAGGCGGGCCCGGTGAGCGCGAGGAGTGCAGCGCAGCGGAGCCCCGCAGTCGCGAACGGAAGGCGGGCCCGGTGAGCGCGAGGTCGGTTCGTGGGGCGGTGACGTGACCGGGCCGCAGCTGTTCGTGGACGCCTGGGACCCGTCCTACGGGGCGTCGTTCGAGGCGACGCCGGGTGGGCCGGTGACGCCGAGCAGCACCCAGGTCGACACCGACGTGGAACTGCCGGCGGTGGACTGGCGGGCGATCGGGCCGCGCCCGGGGGTGGCCGCCCCGGACGTGGTGCTGCTCGTCGACGGGGTACGCCGGATCGACGCCAGCGTGTGGACGGCCGAGGAGGACGGTGCCTCGTACCCGGGGATCGCCGCCTCGTACGCGGCCGGGGTGGTCCGTTGTGACCTGGAGCGCGGCGCGGCCGAGCTGGCCGGGGCACGGGTGGGTCGGGGCCTGTTCACGGCCAGCCCGTCGGCGCAGGAGGTGGCCTGCGGGCAGGTGCGCTACCCGGTGCACCGGGTCGGCGGCACCGGGGAGCTGAGCAAGCTGCCCGCGGCGGTGCAGGCCCCGCTGACCGCCCTGGAGGTGGCCGTGTCCGACGCGGCCCGCACCGACGGGGACCTGCTGGTGGTGGACGGCCCGCTGCGGGCGCGTCGGCAGCTGCCGCGCACCCTGGGCTACATCAAGACCCAGCACAGCCAGTATCTCGACGCCCGGCTCACCGCCGTGGTCACCGGGCTGGGCTCCGGCCAGCGGTCCCCGGTGTTCCGGCTCGGCACCGCCTGGGGTGGCTGGTCGTGGTACCTGCGGCTGCCGGTGACGGTGGGTGCGCCGTGGGCCGGGATCGTCCGGCTGGAGTGCTCGCCCGACCTCGAACCGCAGGACGCGATCGCGCTGGCCGACCTGTCGCTGGTCACCCTGCCCCGGTTCGCCTCCTCGCCGTACAAGGACCCCCGGGCCCCGCAGAACCTGGTGCCGATCGCCGGGTTGGAGCGGCGGCTGCGCGGGCTGCTGGGCGACGCCCGGTTGCTGCACCGCGCGCTGACCATGGCCAGCCGCAGCGGGATGCGTCGCTGATGGGCCACGACCATGGGAGGTGCCGCTGATGGGCCGCCGTCGGGGCGACGACCGGATCGTCGTGGACGTGGACACCGGTCGGGCCGAGCTGGTGCCGGACCCGGACCGGCCGCGCTCGTGGACGCTGCTGCTCGACGACGCCCCGCAGTCGCACGTGGACCTGGCCGACCCGACGCACCTGGAGTTCGAGTACGTCCGCCGGTTCGGCGCGGCGCTGGACCTGCTCGCCCCGCCGGGGGCCCCGCTGCGGGTGCTGCACCTGGGCGGCGGCGCGCTGACCCTGCCCCGGTACGTGCAGGTCACCCGGCCCGGGTCGACGCAGCGGGTCGCCGAGGTCGACGGCGCGCTGGTGGAGCTGGTCCGCCGGGAGCTGCCCTGGCCGGCCGACTCCCGGCTGAAGGTGCGGGTCGCCGACGCCCGGGCCACCCTGGAGGCCAGCCGCGACGGCGGGTACGACGTGGTGGTCGCCGACGTCTTCGCCGGTGCGCGTACCCCCGCCCACCTGACCAGCGCGGAGTACGCGGGGCAGGTGGCCCGGGTGCTCGCGCCGGGCGGCTGGTACCTGGCCAACCTGGCCGACGGTCCACCGTTGCGGCACGCCCGCGCCCAGGTGGCGACGGTGCGTTCGGTGCTGCCCCGGGCCGCCCTGGTCGGTGACGCGGCCGTGCTGCGGGGGCGGCGGCACGGCAACCTGGTGCTGGTGGCGGGGCGGGTCGAGCCGCCGGTGCCGGAGTTGACCCGCCGCGCGGCCGGGGACTGGTTCCCCGGTCGGGTGCTGGCCGGCGACCAGTTGGACCGGTTCGTGGCCGGCGCGGCGGTGGTCACCGACGCGGACGCCACGGGCTCCGTTCCGCCGCCGCCAGGAATTTTTTCGGTCCGCCGTTGATCCGCCGGGATGGGCGTTCCGTATCAAGGGTCGGCGCCCTCCCCGTGGGCCCGCTGATGTCGGTGGACAGCAGGAGGTCTGGATGAGTGCGGTCGCGGCCGGCTTGCACGGCGAATTGGCCAGGCCAGGGTGGATGTTCGCCCGGGCCCAGCCGCAGTCGCGTGCGTCGAGGTCAAGCCGGGGGGTCGACGCCGGCCCCACCGATCGCCAGAATGGCCCGGTGACTCCGCGGTCGGCGCCCGGGCGGCACCAGGCCCCGGCGACGACCCCGGAGGCGAGCCACTCCGACCAGTTGGTCCGGCTGCTCTACGCCGAGCACGCCGGCCCGCTGCTGATGTTCGTGATGCGGTTGACCGGTGGTGACCGGCAGCGCGCCGAGGACATCGTCCAGGAGACGCTGCTGCGGGCCTGGCGCAACGCGCACCGGCTGGGCGTGCAGGGGCAGGGTTCGCTGCGGCCCTGGCTGGTCACGGTGGCCCGGCGGATCGCCATCGACGAGCACCGCAGCGAGCAGGCCCGCCCGCCGGAGACGTACGACCGGGATCTGACGGCGTTCGCCGAGGCGGACAGCACCGACCGGGTGCTGCGCACCATGACGGTGGCGGACGCGCTGCGTACGTTGAGCCAGTCGCACCGGGAGATCCTGGTGGCGACGTACTTCCGTGGCCGGACGGTGCCGGAGGCGGCCGAGGAGTTGGGCCTGCCGCTGGGCACCGCGAAGTCGCGGGTCTACTACGCGCTGCGCGCGCTGCGCACGGCCCTACAGGAGAGGGGGGTGACGGAATGAGCCGGGCAGACCATATGGACGTAGCCGCCTACGCGCTCGGCGTCCTGGACGTGCAGGACACCGAACGGTTCGAGGAACACCTCGCGACCTGCTGGGCGTGTGCCGCCGAGTTGGAGACCATGGTCCCGGTGGTGGGGCTGCTCTCCGACATCGACGGCGAGACGATGATGGCGATGGAGCAGACCGCGACGGACCCGCGGCTGTTGGACCGTACCCTGGTCGCGGTCCGTACCCACCGGCGCAAGGCCCGGTTCCGGCAGGTGCTGTCGATGGCCGCCGCGGTGGTGGCGGTCGGCGCGCTCAGCGGCGTCGGTGTGGCCACCTTCGGCAACCCGGGCGGCGGTTCCGGCCCGGTGATCGCCGAGCCGAGCCGGTCCGCGCCGGTGGACGGGCCGGCGAGCCCGCAGCCGACCCGGTCGGGGCCGTCGGTGGGTGGCACCGAGATCGAGGGCGACCAGTTCGACGCGACCGACGGCAGCACCGGGGTGAAGACCACCATGTGGCTCGCCAGCAAGGAGTACGGCACCTGGATCGGGTTCAACCTGACCCGGCTGCCCGGCCCGCGCACCTGCCGGCTGGTGGTCATCCGCAAGAACGACACCACCGAGGTGATCTCCACCTGGGCGGTGCCGGGAACGGGTTACGGCACCACCGCCAACCCGCAGAATCTCCAGTTGGAGGCGTCCACCTCGGCGCCGCGCGGTGAGATCGCGAAGTTGCAGGTGCAGTCGGTGGACGCCAACGGGGTGGCGAGTCCGCTGGTGACCCTGGTTCCCTGAACCAACCGTCGAAACGGCGTCGACCCGGTCCGGGTCGACGCCGTTTCGGCTTTCCGGGCCCGGAGGGTGCCTCTGCTGGCGCACACGTACGGCCGGCCGGAACGGTTCAACGAATCAGATGTGAAATGGCCCACTGTAGATCGTTCAACCTTGACAGTGGACGCTCCGTACTACTCGGTGAACCGCCAAGAATGAGGAGGGCACGTGGCAAAGATCAAGCGGACGACCGTCATCGTCGCGAGCGCGGTGGTCGCACTCACGGCCTGCGCACCCGCAGGTTACAACGGAGCGAACTCCAGCGCAGCCGAGCCGGTCGCCGTCGCCGCGGCCGAGCCCACCGCGTCGGTCGAGCCGGATACCTCGGCCTCCCCCGGTGCGCCCGGCGCCTCGGGCGCCCCCGCCGCCGACCAGGCGCCGCCCCCGGCCAACGTTCAGCTCACCGACCAGCTCGTCGGTAAGAAGATCGCCCGGATGGGCAAGGTCGTGGTGGACCAGGAGGGCTTCATCCTCTACCGCTTCGACAAGGACTCCGACGATCCGCCGTCGTCGAACTGCGTCGACAAGTGCGCCCAGGTCTGGCCGCCCGCGCTGACCGACGGCAACCCGCAGCTCCAGGGCGTCTCCGACGACAAGGTCGGCACCGTCACCCGCCAGGACGGCACCCGCCAGATCACCATCGGTGGTTGGCCGGTCTACCGCTACATCGGCGACAAGAAGGCCGGCCAATGGAAGGGCCAGGGCGTCGGCGGCACCTGGTTCGTGGTCGACCCGAACGGCAAGAAGAACCTGACCTGCCTGCCCACCGGCACCCCGAAGGCGGTCGCCCCGCCGGCGGCCGGCGACTCGGGCGGCTCCAGCAGCGGCGGCGACTACACCTACTGATCCAGCATCAGCCGGGACACGGTGGCCGGTCGCAGCCGGGGAGGGCGCGGCCGGCCACCGGCACACCAGGGCCTCGACGTACCGGCAGCGTCGCACGGTCCCGGCCGCGACGCCGGCCCTCACCGGGCCGGCGTCGCGGTACCACCCGCCGGACCCTCCCCCCACGAACCCCCGGAGCGGACGAGGGCGGTGGACGCGCCACACGCCAGCGGGCGCGCGCCATCGAAGGTCCCCCCAACCCCGCACCCACGGCCGCTCGGGCGGCCGGTCCACTCCGGGATGGAGACACCGCCGACGCGCAGGGCGTCGGCGGTGTCGTCCATTTCCGGCCCCGGCCCCTCGCCGGGGCGGGGCCGGACGCCGGGGCGGGGCCGGGTGACCCGGCCGCCCGGGCATGGCACAGTGACGGGGTGACCTGGGACGAGCCGGCAGCACGCCGGGTGCTGCGACCGCCGGCCGACTACCGGTTCACCGCCTCCGTCCGGCCCCTCACCTTCAGCCCGTACGACCCGTGTGCGCGGATCGCCGCCGGCACCTTCTGGTGGGCCACCCGCACCCCGGCCGGTCCGGCCACCCTCGCCCTGCGCCCTGGGCAGGGGGAACTGGTCGCCGAGGGCCACGGGCCGGGTGCCGACTGGGTGGTCGAGCGGGCCGACGCGGTCGCCGGCCTGCGCGACGACCTGACCGGCTTCGCCGAGCTGGCCGCCGCCCATCCGGTGGTGGCCGAACTGGCCGCCCGGCACCGGGGGCTGCGGATGCCCGCCACCGGCCAACTCTTCCCCCGGGTGCTGCGCGCCGTCTTCGAACAGAAGGTCACCGGCACGGAGGCGTACCGGGCGTACGCGGCGACCGTACGGCACTTCGCCGAGCCCGCGCCCGGCCCGTTCCAGCCGCTGCTGCTGCCACCCGACGCGGCCACCGTGGCGGCGACGCCGTACTGGGTGTTCCACCCGTTCGGCGTGGAGCAGCGCCGGGCCGACACGCTACGGCGGGCCGCCGCCCTGGCCGACCGGCTGGAACGCTGCGTCGACAGCGCCGAGGCGACCCGACGGCTCACCGCGATCCCCGGCATCGGCCCGTGGACCGCCGCCGAGGTGGTCCGGATCGGGTACGGCGACCCGGACGCGGTAAGCGTCGGCGACTACCACGTGCCGAACACGGTGGCCTGGGCGCTCGCCGGTGAGGCGCGCGGTGACGACGCCCGGATGCTCGACCTGCTCGCCCCGTTCCGGGGTCACCGGGGTCGGGTCTGCCTGCTGCTGGCCGTCGCCGGCATCCAGGCGCCCCGGTTCGGTCCCCGGATGCCGATCCGCTCCTTCGCCCGCTTCTGACCCCTCCCCACCAGCCACCGTCGCCCCGCCGGGCGGGGACCCGGTGCGCCGTGTCGCCGATGCAGGGGGCTACCGGGGCGGGTGGCTGCCGTTACCGAGGCGACCCCGGGTCGCTCATGACGTCGGCTGGTGGGAGAGCCGGCGCAGGGTGTGGGCCAGCCAACGGGCGTACCCGTGCTGGACGGCGCGACCGGCGGGCCCGGCGGCGGTCATGAACCAGCGGTCCGGCCGGCTGAACGCGGTGACCTCGAAGCTGACCCTGCCTTCAGCGTCGCAGCGGACCAGGAACGCTTCCTCCCCGCGTTCCGGATGGCCGGGCAGGGTGCCGTAGCCGAAGCCGGCCTCCCGGTCGCCCTCGGCCACCCAGACCACCTCGCACGGCCCCCACACCCGCAGTGGTCCCAGCCCGAGCCCCGGGGTGACCCGCGCCCCGGGCGCGGCCCGGGGCGCGTCGGTGCGCATCCGCACCCCGGCCGCCCGGTGCAGCCGCCAGCTCAGCACCGCCTCGGCGGCGACCAGGAAACTGCCGGGCGGCATCGGGGCGGTGTGCCGCAGGTGGTGGTAGCCCGCCGGTAGCGGCCCCCGTCGGGTCGCACCCACCTCGGGGTACGTCAACTCGGACACCGTGCCTCCCCAGGGTCATCCCCAGCCTATGGCCGATGTCGTCGACCGGCGACCCGACCGGCGGTGCCGCCCACCCGGCTCAGCCGGCCTCGCAGCGTCGCCGGAGCCCGTCGGCCTCCAACCGCAGGTAACGGCGCACCAGCCGGCCGCCGAGCCGGCCGGTGGGTCCGGCGAGGGGTCCGGTGAGCACCAGGGCCAGCTCCACCCGGACCCGACCGTCGGGCAGCGGCACGATCCGGTGCTCGCCCCGGCTGTGCACCCCCGGGGTGCTGGACTCCCAGACGAAGCAGCGGGGCGGGTCGATCTCGGTGACCCGCCAGGACGTCGGACGGAGCCAGGGCTGCTCCAGCCGGGCGGTGGCCCCGAGGACCAACGGTCCGGCCTCACCCCGGCGGGCGGTCCGCACCGATTCGGTCCACTCGGGCCAGCGGTCGATGTCGCTCTGCACCGCCCAGACCGTGTCGATGTCCGCGTCGATCTCGGTCGCCGTCTCGAACCGCATGCCGCCTCCGTGGCTCCACCGGCGGCACCCGCGTGCCGCCCGGTTCCCCGACGAGCCTGCCGCAGCGATCGTGACCGGGCCACCCTCCGGTCGCCCTCCCGACCGTGCGACCTCCCGACCGTGCGCCCGCCGGGACGCGGCCCGGCCGGACGCGGGGATCGGACGTAGCCTCGACCGGACGGGGCCTCGACCGGACGCAGCCTCGGCCGGGGCGCGGGTCAGCCGGGTGGGGCCTCGACCGGTGCGCGGGTCAGCCGGCCTCGCGCAGGTCGGCCAGGTCCAGCGGGGTGTGCCGGTGGAGCAGCTCGGTCAGTTCGGCGACGGTGCCCGCCTCGCCGAGCACGTTCCTGCCGCCGCCGAAGCGGGCCGGATAGCGGTGCACCAGGCGGTAGCGGTGCCGGCCCCGCACCAGCTCGACGCTGACCTGCCAGCGCCCACAGCAACCACACCGCCACTCCACCCCGCGACGGTAGCTCCGAGCTGCGCAGACGAATCCGCCCCCGAGGGACGGCCGGTACCCACGGGGACACGCCGGACCGGGACCGACGGTGATCTGCCTCACCACTGTCGGTGGCGTCTGGTTGACTGTCGCCGTGGACCTGCCGATCAACCCGCCGGTCGAGCCGATGCTGGCCAAGAGCGTGGCCCGCCTGCCCACCGATCCCGGCCTGACCTACGAGCCCAAGTGGGACGGCTTCCGCTGCATCGTGTTCCGCGACGGCGACGAGGTCGAGCTGGCCAGCCGGGGCGGCAAGTCGATGACCCGCTACTTCCCCGAGGTGGTCGCGCAGGTGCGGGCGCAGCTGCCCGAGCGGTGCGCGGTCGACGGCGAGCTGATCGTGATCCGGCGCGACGGTCCGGGCGGCCAGCCCCGGCTCGACTTCGAGCAGCTCGCCCAGCGGATCCACCCGGCCGCCTCCCGGGTCGCCCTGCTCGCCGAGACGACCCCGGCCGACTTCGTCGCCTTCGACCTGCTCGCCCTCGACGACGAGCTGCTGGTCGACCAGCCCTACCCGACCCGGCGGGAGCGTCTGGTGCGGGCGCTGGCCGGGGTCCGGCCGCCGGTGCACGTCACCCAGGTCACCACCGATCCGGAGACCGCCCGGCGCTGGTTCGAGGTGTTCGAGGGTGCCGGGCTGGACGGGTTGATCGTCAAGCCGGCCGACCTGACCTACCAGCCGGGCAAGCGGCTGATGGCCAAGGTCAAACATGCCCGGACGGCCGACGTGGTGGTCGCCGGGTTCCGCTGGCACAAGTCCGGGCCGGTGGTCGGCTCGTTGCTGCTGGGCCTCTACGACGACGCCGGGGTGCTGCACCACGTCGGGGTGAGCGCCTCGTTCACCATGGCCCGCCGGCAGGAGCTGCTCGACGAGCTGGCCCCCTACCGGGAGGGCGACGCGGAGCACCCGTGGGTGCACGGCGACCACGAGCGCGGCCAGCGGATCCCCGGCGGGGTCAGCCGCTGGACGGGCGGCAAGAACCTCGACTGGGTGCCGCTGCGCCCCGCGCTGGTGATGGAGGTCGGCTACGACGCGATGGAGGGCGACCGGTTCCGGCACACCGCCCGGTTCGTCCGCTGGCGGCCCGACCGCGATCCCCGGTCCTGCCGCTACGACCAGCTCGACCGCCCGGTGCGCTTCGACGTCGACCAGGTGCTCCGGGGCGATCCGGCGGCGACCGTGCCGCCGGACGCCGGCACCCGGGCGTAGCCTGACTGCTACCCGATCATGGAGGTTCGCCGGTGACCAGCACCGCCCGCCGCAGCCGCCGGTTCCGGCTCGCCCTGGCCGGGTTCGTCGCGGGCGCGTTGCTCGTCACCGGGTGCACCCTGCCGGCGTTCGCCCCGCGGACGGAGGACTCGTCGGCGGCGGCACCGGGCGACACGCCCGCCTGGCGGGCCTGCCCGGAGGTGGCCGACGAGCTGGTGGGCCGGGGTGCCCCGGGCATGCGCTACGAGTGCGCCCGGATCGCGGTGCCCCGCAACTGGGGTGCCGGGACGGGAGCGACCACCGGACCGGGCAGCGGCGAGACCTTCGAGATCGCGCTGCTGCGGGCCCGGTCCTCGAAACAACGGGACCGGATCGGTTCCCTGGTGATCAACCCGGGTGGGCCGGGCGGTTCCGGCGTGGACACCGCCGTCTACCTGTCCTTCGGGCCGTCCTTCGGGGGGCTGCCCGCCGCGGTCACCGACCGGTTCGACATCGTCGGCTTCGACCCACGCGGGGTGTCCCGGTCCAGCCCGGTCAAGTGCATCTCCGACGCCGACCTGGACGCCAGCTTCGGCTACGACCCCGACCCGCGCAGCCAGCAGTCGTTCGACGCCTACCAGGCGCTCAACCGGCGGATCGGCCAGGGCTGCGGCAACCGGTACGGCGACCAGCTCCCCCTCTACGGCACCGAGCAGGCCGCCCGGGACATGGACGCGGTGCGGGCCGCCGTCGGCGACGACAAGCTCACCTACCTCGGCTACTCCTACGGCACCCTGCTCGGCGCGACCTACGCCCAGCTCTACCCGCAGCGGGTCCGGGCGCTGGTGCTCGACGGTGCGGTCGACCCCCGACAGCAGTTGGTGGCCGGGTCGGAGAGCCAGGCCCGGGGCTTCGAGCGGGCATTCGACAACTTCGACCGGTGGTGCGCGGCGAATGCCGGCCGCTGCCCGATCGCCCCGGACGCCCGGGCTGCGGTGACCGCGGCGATCGACAAGGCGAAGGTCTCCCCGGTACGCGGTGCCGACGGGCGGGAGGCCACCTCCGGGTGGGTCTTCTACGCGGTGATCTCCTCGCTCTACACCGAGTCGGGTTGGGAGGAGTTGGCCCGCGCGATCGACCGGCTCGACGAGGGCGACCCGACCGACGTGTTCAAGCTCGCCGACGCGTACGCCGGGCGGGGCGAGGACGGGCACTACTCCAACCTCTTCGACGCCAACCTCGCGGTCAACTGCGCCGACGAGACCGAGAAGCCCAGCGTGGCGCAGATCCGCCAGTTGCAGTCGCAGTGGCGGCAGCAGTACCCGCTGTTCGGGCCGGCCCTGGCGGTGGGGATGTTCGGTTGCGTCGAGTGGCCGGGCGGGCGGGACCCGTACCCGACCGGCCCGGCCGACGGGGCGCCACCGATCGTGGTGGTGGGCACCACCGGTGACCCGGCCACGCCGTACGAGCAGACGGCCCGGCTGGCCGCGATGCTGGGGGTCGGCCGGGTGCTCACCTGGGAGGGCGAGGGGCACACCGCCTACCCGCAGACCGCCTGCATCACCGAGGCGGTGGACGCCTACCTGATCTCGCTCACCGTCCCCCGGGAGGGGTTGCGCTGCCCCGCCCGCTGACCCGGCGACGCCGCCACCGGGCGACGGACGCTCCTCCGTGCGACGGACGCTCCCGCCGGGCGAGACGGTCACCGACCCACCACGTCACGGTCGCTGCTCCGACCGGGTTTCGGGGTCGCTGCCGGTGGTCAGCGGCGGTTGCGGCGTCCGCGCAGCCGCTGCCTGACCAGGGTCGCGTGGTCCGGTGGGGCCGGCGGCGGTGGCAGCTCCGGCAGCTCGATGCCCTGCCGGGCGGCCAACTCCTCCAGCAGCGCCCGCATCCGGCGCACGTCGTTCTTCAGCTCCTCCTGCTCGACGTGCTCGAAGGCGTCGTCGTCGACGATGAGCCGGCTGGCGAAGTGCGCGGTGATCAGGGGAATGACCAGCAGCACCATGGTGGAGATCAGCAGCGCGGCCAGGACGCGTCCCTGCCAGCTGGTCGGGGAGATGTCGCCGTAGCCGACGGTGGAGGCGGTGACCACCGCCCACCACACGGCGTCGGCGGCGCTGCGGTGCTCCACCTGGCCGTAGATCACCCCGGCCACCACGATCATCAGCAGGTACGACGTGATCAGCGTCCGGGGCGAGTTGGCGAAGTACACCAGGCCTCGGTAGACCCACCGGAACGGCAACAACAGCTTCATGCCGCACCATGCTGCCTCCCGGACGCCACCGCCGCCCGCCGGGCGTCCGACGACCGACCGCAGGCCGGGACACCCACCTGTGCCCGGCGACCGGGCGGGGTGCTGTGACAGGCTGCCGGTCATGACCGACGTGATCCTCCGCGAGGCGGTCCGGGACGACCTGCCCGCCATCCTGGCCCTGCTCGCCGACGACGTGCTCGGCCGGACACGCGAGCACACCGGGGTGGACGAGGCGTACGAGCGGGCGTTCGCCGCCATCACCGCCGACCCACGCAACCAGCAGCTGGTGGCCGAACGCGCCGGGGAGGTCGTCGGCTGCTTCCAGCTCACCTACATTCCGGGGCTGGGCCGGCACGGCGCGGAACGGGCGCTCGTGGAGGCGGTCCGGGTCCGCTCCGACCTGCGCGGGCACGGGGTGGGCCAGGCGATGATGACCTGGGCGATCGACGAGGCTCGACGGCGGGGCTGCGGGTTGGTGCAGCTCACCACCGACAAGTCCCGCACCGACGCGCACCGCTTCTATCAGCGCCTCGGCTTCGTCGCCAGCCACGAGGGCATGAAACTCCCCCTCTGACCGTGAGGATGTGGGAGCGGGTCACCCGGCGGCCTGACCCACCCTCTGCCGGTCAGTCGTCGACCAGGCGGCCGTCGCGCAGGGTCAGCGCCCGGTCGGCCACCTCGATCAGAGCCGGGTCGTGGGTGGCGACCAGGGCGGTCATCCCCCGCGCGTGCACCACCGCGCGGAGCAGGTCCATGATCGCCCGGCCGGTCTCGGAGTCGAGCTGACCGGTCGGCTCGTCGGCGATCAGCAGGTCGGGTTCGTTGGCCAGGGCGCGGGCCACGGCGACCCGCTGCTGCTGCCCACCGGACAGCTCGTACGGGCGCTGACCGGCGTGGCCACCCAGGCCGACCAGCTCCAGCAGCACCGCCACCCGCTGCTCACGCTCCGCCGCCGGGACCCGGGCCAGCCGCAGCGGCACCCCGACGTTCTCCGCCGCCGACAGGATCGGCACCAGCCCGAAGGTCTGGAACACGAACCCGACCGTGCCCCGGCGCAGCCGCAGCAGCTCGGCCTCGCCGGCACCGGTGACGTCGTGCCCGGCCACCCGGACCCGGCCGGTGTCCGGTCGGTCCAGCCCGCCGACCAGGTTCAGCAGGGTGGTCTTGCCCGCGCCGGAGCGGCCCCGCACCGCCACCAGCTCACCCCGGGCGGCGGTGAAGGAGACCTCACGGACGGCGTGCACGGCGTGCCGCCCCCGGCCGAACGTCCGGCTCACCCCCTCGACCCGGACCACCTCGTCGGTGACCGCGTCGGCGGCCCGGACGACCGCCCCGTCGGCCCGGACGGCGGGAACCTGCTCGCTCATGCGTCACTCCCGTTCTGGTCCGGCGTCTGGTCGCCGGGGCGGACCTGCACGTGGTCGGGGGCGAGATCGAGGCGGACCCGGTCCCGCAACGCCAGGGCCGCCACGAAGGGCGCCGGGAGCTGCATCCGGCCGGTCCGGTCCAGCACCGCGTACTCCTCGCTGACCAGTTCGGTGCTGCCGTCGGCGCCGATCCGCGCGGTCCGGCGTACCTCGGAGGCGGTCCGGCCGTCGCGGATCGCGACGGTGCGGCGGACCTGGTCGGCGACGGCGTGGTCGTGGGTGACCACCACCACGGTCACCCCCAGTTCGGCGTTGATGGTGCGCAGCGCCGCGAAGACCTCCGCGCCGGTCGCCTCGTCCAGCTCGCCGGTCGGTTCGTCGGCGAAGAGCACCTCCGGGTCGTTGGCGACCGCCACCGCGACCGCGCAGCGCTGCTGCTCGCCGCCGCTGAGCTGCCCGGGACGCCGGTCCGCGCAGTAGCCCACCCCGACCAGGTCCAGCAGCTCGTCGGCCCGTCGTCGGCGGGCCCGGCCGCCACCACCGCGCCGGGCCAGCCGCATCGGCAGCTCCACGTTCTCCCGGGCGGTCAGGTACGGCAGCAGGTTGCGGCCGGTCTGCTGCCAGACGAACCCGACGGTGTGCCGCCGGTAGCGCAACCGGCGGCGGGCCGACAGCGCCAGCAGGTCGTAGTCGGCCACCCGGGCGATCCCCGCCGTCGGCGTGTCCAGCCCGGAGAGGATGTTGAGCAGGGTCGACTTGCCCGAGCCGGAGGCCCCGACGATCGCCACCAGCTCACCCCGGTCGATCACCAGGTCGAGCCCCTGGAGGGCGACCACCTCGACCCCTTCGGTCTTGAAGATCCGGACCAGGCCGTCGCAGACGATGTGCCCGCGCAGCCGGTCCTGCCCGCCGGCCCGTTCGGCCGCCCGCTGCGCCGCCCGGCGTTGCAGGTCCGCCAGGTCGGGTACGACGGGGTTCTGGGCGGTCGTGGTCATCTCAGCTCTCCTCTCCGAGCCGGAGCACCTCGCCGAGGCGCATCCGACGGTTGTTCAAAGCCTCCACCGCCATGGCGAAGCCCAGCGCGACCGCGCCGAGCCCGACCGTGGCGGCGACCAGACCGGGCGCGAAACCCACCCGTACCGGTGTGCCGTTGGTGAACGCGGCGAGCCCGAGCAGCGGGGTGAGCAGCACCGGCAGCAGCACCCCGACCAGCGCTCCGGTCAGCACCGCCACCCCCACCAGCGGGGCCAGCTCCACCAGCAGCAGCCCCCGCCACTGCCGGCGGGACAGCCCCAGGGTGCGCAGCCGGGACAGCACCTCACCCCGGGCGCGGGCCCCGGCGAGGACGGTGAAGGCGACGGCGAGCAGGGCCAGCACCCCACCGGCCACCGCCCCGGCGACGAACCCGAACGCCAGCAGCCCGTTCGCGCCACCGCCGCCCAGCCGCAGCCGGGTCTGCGACCAGGTCTGCACCACCACGCCCCGGGGTCGTTCCCGGCCGGTCACCGCGCCGCCGGTCTGGTAGCGCTGCTGTCCCTCGTCCCCGACCTGCCGCAGCACCCCGGCGTCGAGCCGGTCACCGGCGACCAGGAACGCGGTGGGAACGGGCGGGCTGTCCCGCGGGGGCAGCGCCTGCCAGGGCAGCACCACGTACCGGCTGGTGTTGGGTCGGGCCAGCGGGAAGTCGACGACGGTGTCGACGGGCGTGAACTCGTACCGCTGGCCCTGCACGGTGATGAAGGCGGACCGCAGCCCGGCGTCGGCCAGGTCGGCGGCGACCGCCGGGGAGACCACCGCCGGCAGCGGTCCGCCGCCCGGCCGGGCGTCGCGCAGCGGGCCGGGCACCCGGACGTCCCGGCCGGCGGCCCGTGCCGTGCGAGCCAGCCCGGGGCCGTCGACCAGCAGCACGCTGGTGTCGCGCAGCCGGGCGTCGGTGCCGTCGGCGTCGGTCGCCAGGCGTTGCGCCGACTCGTCGGCCAGCGCGGTGGCGGCCCGCACCCCGGCCAGGCGTTCCAGTGCCGGGCCGGTGTCCGGGGCGAGCCGGTCGCCTCGGATCAGCGCGTCCGCCGGCACCGCCCGGGTGGCGACGTCGTCGCGGGTGTCCTCGATGCCGGTGGCGATCACCGCGCAGAAGGCGGCGGTGGCGACCGCGAGCACCACCACGACCAGCGGGGTGGCCGCCGCCGCCCGGCCGGCGCGGGCCGTGCCCAGGAAGGCGACACTTCCCCGGGTACGCGCGGCGAGCCGCCCGGCCAGCCGCACCGGCCACGGGTAGAGCCGCAGCGCCAGCACCGACGCGGCGACCGCGACCAGCGCCGGCACCGACACCAGCAGCGGGTCCACCGTGCCGGGGGTGAGCCCGCGCCGCCGCAGCAGCACCACCGCCACCCCGGCCAGCAGCACCAGGGCGGCCTCGGTGGTGGCCCGCCGCGCGGACGGCCGTAGCCGGCCCAGGTCCCGCCGCCCGACCACCCCGGACGGTACGGCCAGCGTCGCCACCGGCAGGGCCAGGGTGACCAGGGCGGTCGCGCCGACGGCGAGCGGGCCGGTGTCGCCGGGCGCACCGGGCAGCAGGCCGCCGAGCAGCCAGCCCAATCCGGCGGCCGGCGGTACGACCAGCAGCGACTCGGCGAGGCTGCGCCGCACGCCGGTGGTGACCCCGCCACCCCGGGCCCGGATCAGCGCGAACTCGGTGCGGCGTCGGCGCACGGTCGACGCGGCGGCCAGCACCACCAGCCCGGCGAGTGTCGCCAACACCCCGGCGGCGATGACGGCGAGCAGGGTACGGGCCGAGGTGACCGCCCGCCCGAACTCACGCAGCGGGACGTCGACCCCCTGGGTCAGCTCCTTGCCGGTGCCGGTGCTGGCCCGCACCAGCCGCTGCACCCCGTCGACGAGGTGGTCGATGCGCCGGACGTCCATGCCGTCCGCGCCGAGCCGGTACCGCCAGGTGAACGACACCGGATGGTCCTCGACGGCCAGCCGGTCCAGCGCGGCGACGGAGACCAGCCCGACCAGGATGAACGGTTGGCCGTCCCCCTCCGGCTCGGCCACCTCCAGCACCGAGGGCAGGGTGTCCCAGTTGCCGTCGGCGGGGTCGACGGGCCGGAACAACCCGACCACGGTCAGCGGGGTCGGCGGGTGTTCCTCGTCGGGCGGGGCGAGGGTGAGCCGGCTGCCGACCCGTAGCCCGAACCGGCCGGCGATGTCGGCGGCCAGGGCCACCTGCACCGGGGCGTCGGCGGCGGCCGTCCCGTCCGGCCAGCGTCCCTCGACCAGGGTGCCCGCCGTCTCGACCCCGGGCATGGCCCGCAGGCCGAGGTGCACCAGGTAGTTGCCCCGGGCCAGGTCGGGGCCGGTGACCCGGTCCTCGGGGGTCTGCGCGGCATACCACCGCTGCGCCACGGCGGCCCGTACGTCGGCGGGCATCCGCTGCTGGAGCGTGTCCAGCTCGACCGCCTGGCTGCTCACCGACGGGGCGTCGACGCCGGGGCGGGTGGCGTACGTCAGGTCGCGGCGGGCGGCGGGCTCAGCGGCGAGGTGTTCCCGCAGGCCCTGGTCGGCCAGCCGGTTGACCACCCGGGGCACCCCGCCGACGAGCAGGGCGATCACCAGGGTCAGCGCGGCCAGCAGCAGGAACTGCCCGCTGTGGGCGCGCACCCGACGGATCACGGCACCGATGTTCATCGCTGGTCCTCCCCCTGGTGCGACGGTCCGGTCGTCGACGCCCTCACCGGTCTCCCCCGGTGTGCAGCCGGGCGATGGCGACCCGCCGCCGCAGCCCGGCGGCCATCGCCGCGCTGCCGGCCAGCGCGGCCAGCAGCAACCCCGCCACGGTCCACCCGATCGGGGTCCAGGCCAGGGCGAACACCGGTGCGGGCACCGGACGCCCGGCGGCCGGGGTGAGCACCACCAGCGGCGCCATGGTGGCCCCGACCACCGCGCCGAGCAGCAGCCCGACACCGACGCCGATCCCGGCCAGGAAGGTCTGCTCGGCGAGCAGCGCCCGGGCCAGCAGCCGGGGCGACGCGCCGAGGGTGTGCAGCACCGCGAACTCACCGGTCCGGTGTCGGGCGGTGGCCCAGACGTCCACCACCAGACCGACGAGGGCGAGCAGCACCGAACCGAGGGCGGCGGCCAGCAACCCCGTCCGGGCACCCTGCCAGTACGGGTCGTCGGCGGCCACGGCGGCGGCCTGCCGGCGGTCCAGCAGCGTCGTCCCGGGCAGGGCGGCGGCGGCCCGGGTCGCCTCGGCGTGCGCGGCGGGGTCGACCCGTAACCACCACTCGGGCACCGTCCGGACGGTCCCGGAGTTGCGGATCAGCCAGTCGGTGGCCGCCGGCAGGTCGAGCAGCACCCCGTCACCGGCGGTGGCGGGCAGCGCGGTCACCTCCCCGACCAGGCGCACCGGCAGGGAAACCCCGGACAGTGTCAGCACGACCGTCTCCCCGGGCCGAACGTTGAGCGCGGCCCGCACGGCGGGGGTCATCAGCGCCGGTGCGGGGGTGTCCGGGCCGTCCGGCACCACCGTGAAGCGGGACGACGGCTGGTAGGCGTACCGGCCGCCGTCGAGGAACCCGACGGGGTGGGTGGCGGTCAGCCCGGCGTCGACGACCCTGGCGCTGCTCTGCCCGGTGGGCTCTGCGGCAGCCACCCGCCACCGGCCGGTGAGGGCGACGGCGGTCGACCGGGCGTCCGGGCCGACGGTACGCAGGTCACGCACCTGGAGCGCGTATTCGGTGCCGGCCACGTCCCCGCCGTCGGCCTCGAATCCGGCCAGTCGTAGCCCGTCCACGGCCGGCAGGGTGACGCGGAACCCGACGGCCTGCCCGTCGCTGCCGGTGCGCGCCACGGGCAGCCGGTACGCCACCCCGTCGGCCCGGGTGAGCAGCACCGACACGGCGATCCGGTGCGGAACGACGGCTTGGTCGACGGGGGTCTGGACGGTGCCGGTGAGGCTGCGGGCGTCGGCCGGCAGCGGCACCCCGAGGGCCGGTCCCCGGGCGGCGGTCAGCGGTGCGAACAGCTCCCGCGCGGGCCGGTCGGCGAGTCGGTCGCTGAACTTGCCCACCTCGGCGGCGTGTGCGGTGTCCAGGCCCAGCACGGTGGCCTGCCGGTCGTCGCGGCCGACCCGGATGTCGTCCCGCCAGACCGGCAACGCCCGGTCGACCCCGGGCAGGGCGGCGAGCGTCGCGACCCGGTCGACGGGGGCGACCCCGCTCCGCTCGACCAGCCGCAGGTCCGCGCCGACGGTGTGGTCGGCCTGGTCGACCTGGGACCGTTCCCCGGTGGCGACCAGCGACCAGGCCAGGGTGCTGCCACCGACGGCGAGGGCGAGCAGCAGCACCGGTCCGGCGTGCGGACGCCGGCCGGCCTGCCACATGCCGAAGATGGTCGCGGTCCACAGCCGCCGGTCGACGAACCGTTCGGCGAACCGGGTGGCCGGGGGGAGCAGCCGCAACGCCACCACCGCACCGGCCAGCACCCCCAGGGTCGGCGCGGCCACCAGCAGCGGGTCGACGCCGAGGTCGTTGCCCGCGCCGGCCAGGGGTGAGGAGTAGCGGCGCAGCTGCACCCAGGCCAGCACGGCGAAGGCCACCAGGGCCAGGTCGAGCCCGGCCCGGCTGACCGTGGCGACCCGGTCGGGGCGGGACCGGGCGGCCAGGTCGGCCACGTAGGTGCCCGCGCCCCGCAGGGTGGGGGCGACCATGGCGACGAGACAACCGACGGCGGTGGCGACGGCCGCCACCCACACCCACCGGCCGCCGCCGACGGCGCCGCCCAGGTCGACCGGGCCGTCGGCGGCGACCCGGCGCAGCACCCCACCGGCGAGCAGCGGCCCGAGCAGGGCCGCCGGGACGACCACCAGGGTCGCCTCCCGGGCGGCCAGGCCGGCGAGCTGCCGGCGGGCCGCGCCCCGGGCCCGTAGCAGGGCGGTCTGCGCCCGGCGGTCCTCGTTCAGCAGGGCGGCGATCAGCACCAGCGCGTACCCGCCGAGGACCACGATCAGCAGCAGGGGGGTGGCCAGCGCGGAGCGACCGGCCAGGTCGGCCCGGCTGATCCGGTCGATCAGCCGGTCGAGGGTGGTGACCGCCTGTGCCGACGAGCCGAGCCCGGCCGCCTCGGGCACCTCCGTCGCGGCGGTGGCGACGGCCCGACGCAGCGCCGGCAACCGGTCCGCCCCGACGGCGGCCAGGTCGGGCGCGACCACCCAGGATGCGGAGACCGAGCCCGAGAAGGTGGCGGCGAAGTCGGCCGGGTCGAGCACGAACGGCCCGTGCGTGGCGTCGGCGTCCGGGTCGACGCCGAGCCCGGGGGCGAGCCGCCAGTACGGGTCGGCCGGGTCGCGCGGTCGCCAGGTCCCGGAGAGCACCACCTCGGTACGCCGGTCGGCGCTGCGGTCGCGCATCGGCACCCGGTCGCCGGTCCGCAGTCCCAGCGCACCGGCGACCTTCTCCGGCAGGGTGGCCTGGAGCGGGCCGGCCCCGGGGGTGGGCCAGCCGCCGTCGACGAGGTCGGCGTGGTCGACCAGGTCGTCCAGGGTGGCCAGGCTGGCGAAGACCGGTTCCTTGCCGGTACGGGTGCCCGGCCCGAGGTCGCCGGTGAGTTCCCGCCCCGTGCCGTAGCGGGCGGCGGCGACCCGCACCGGGACGTCCCCGAGGGCGGTCCGGAAGCCGTCCCGCACGGCCCGGTCCCGGCTGGTGAACTCGGTGTGGTCGCGCCCGCCGGAGCCGCTGACCAGCAGGCTGCGTTCCTCGACGGGGGCGGCGGCGATCAGCGCGCGTTGACCGGCGTCGACGGCCCGCCGGTTGTAGTCGGCCAGCCCGGTGACCAGTGCGATCGCGACCAGTGCGGCGGCCACCGCCGCGAGCAGCAGCCCCCGCGCCTCGCGGGCCCGCCTCCACACCAGCTTCATCCGTTGCCTCCCCGGGGGCCCGGGGTCGGGCCGACGGAGAGCAAGAGTGGCGACCCGGCGGTAAAGGTTCGCACCCGTTACTTGATCGTTACTCCGGTCACCGTGCGGCCGGGCCGGGGTTGGCCGTTCGGCGTCGATCTGGTGGGATCGGCGGCATGGAAATCGCCCTCATCCTGTCGAGCACCGCCCTCGTGCTGGCGCTGCTGTTGCAGCTCCCCCGCCGGGACGGCCGGGGCGACGGCTCGTTTCGACTGGTGGAGATCGAGCGTCGCCAGCGGCTGATCATGGAGCATCTGGGCATCGTGGACCGGGGCCCGGCTCTGCCCGGGGTGCGGGAGCACCTGGCCCGGGGCGAGAAGATCAAGGCGATCAAGGCTTACCGGGAGGCGACCGGGACGGACCTGCGCACCGCCAAGGAGGCGGTCGAGGCGATCGCCGCCGGACGCTGAGCCGACTGGGCCGGCCGGGACGCCTCCCGACCCGGCCAGGGTCAGCCCTGGACCGGCGTCCGCCGGGCCGGTCGGTACATGGAGCAGACCAGGGGGCCGCCCTCGATCGTGGTGCGCGCCGTGACCGTGAAGCCGAGACGTTCGTAGCGGCGGACGTTGCGCTCGTCGGAGGTTTCCAGCGCGATGCCGTTCGGGTCGCCGGACTCGTCGATGAGGGTCACCCCCGCGGCGGCGACGGCGGAGCCGAGACCGATGCCGCGCCGCTCCGGGTGGACGCCCAACGTCGCGAATTCCCACGCGCCGGGTGGCCGCGCCGGCAGCTCGACGGCCATGAGCGCCGCCAGCCGGTCACCGTGCAGCTCCGCGATCCGCGCCTGGAGGCCCTCCCCCGGCGCGGGCGCGTCGCCCGGCAGGAACGCGGCGACCGCCTGAGCGTCGTCAGTGACGAGGACCAGGCCGTGCGCGAGGGCGTGGCCCAGGTAGAGGGCCTGTAGCTCTTCGAGTCGACGCGGGTGGTCGTCGGCCGGGATCGACCATCGCGTCCACGGGTAGTCGTGGAAGGCGGCGGCGAGCGTACGTGCGGCGCGGGGCAGGTCGAGGGCGGTGGCCCGGCGGATGTGGCTGGTCATCGGCCCGAGCCTAGTCAGTCCTTGGTCAGCTCCGGCCGGTGCTCGCGGATCCACGCCTCGACGTCGACCTTCCGCCACACCTTGCCCATCGCCAGCACCGCCACGGGTTCCGGGAAGTTCCTCTGGTTGGCGATCACGGACGCGCGCTGCCGGGAGACGTTCCCGAGCATCGTCCTGATCTCCGACACGCCGACGAGGTCCACGGGTTGACAATGACAGCACCCACCGATCTCGACGCCGACAACTACGGAGGCTATTGACGGAGACAACGGACAGGGCCACGATAGTGGCGTGACCGAGTCGAACGTTTCGCCTGTTCATGATCGGCAGCGGCGGCCCGTGGGCGGGCATCCGCCGATGCGCCCGCTGTGGCGGTGCCGCACGTGCGCCGCACCCTGGCCGTGCCAACCCGCCCGCCTGCTCCTGACCAGGGAGTACCGGCGGGACCGGGTGGCACTGTCGATCTACATGGCCAGCCAGTTGTTCGAGGCCACCGCCGATCTGGTGCGACTCAATCCGCACCCGGCCCCGTCCCCGGCGGAACTGTTCGACCGTTTCCTCGCCTGGACGGCCCGACCGTCCACCCGGGCCGCGAACACGTCCCGGCCGGGCGACGGGCGTCGAGCCGGGGCCGCGACCCCGGAACCGGAACCGGCTACGGACCGCCCGGCCGACCGCCTGCCGGAAACTATCTGACGAGCAGGGTCAGTAGTCCGGTGAGGGCGACGAGGACCGCCGCCACCCCGGTGAGCACGGCCGGCAAGATCTTGAGGTATTCCAGGATCACGGAATGCCGGTGCGGCGTCCCACCGATCCGCTGCGTTCTTCTCGTCGTGGCCGCCATGGTGATTCCCCTGTCCGGTGCCCGCGTCCGGTCGGATGAATCGGAGCCGCTGACCGGCGAATCGACTGTCGCCGCCGGGCAGCAGCCGACCGGACACTCCACAGCGAGGGCATAATCCCTGTTCACACGAGTGCAGCCGACTTCCGCGCATCCTACCTTTCATATTCGACCGTAGGCGCGACGACCAGCCGAGCGCAATCATCAGTACCGGAAAGAGTGCGGAGGAATGCCATTTTCACGCGTGGGAGTGGCATGCTGCGCAACTGATTTCGGATTACCGGCGGACAGCCCGTACCCACCGTCGCCGCCGGCATTCCGATTTCCGTCGGCGGGGGTCGGCGGCTTTGACTCGGCGGTGTCGTCGGCCGGGCGCTTCGCCCGGCTCGGCTGCACCCGTTTCGGTTCGCCCGGCATCTTCGGATGGTCGGGCGGGTAGGGCAGGTCGCCCAGTCCGTGCCCGGCGTCCCGCTCGGCCCAGTCGAGCAGGGGCGTGATGTCGACCGGGTCGTCGTCGATGCCCGCGTGCGGGTCGCCCCGCTCGGCCAACCGGACCGGCACCGTTTTCAGGTCGAAGTCGTCCGGGTCGATGTCGGGCAACTCGTCCCAGGTGACCGGGGTCGAGACGGTGGCCCGCGCGTTGGCCCGCAGCGAGTACGCGCAGGCGATGGTGCGGTCCCGGGCCATCTGGTTGTAGTCGACGAAGACCCGGTGCCCGCGCTCCTCCTTCCACCAGGCGGTGGTGACGAGGTCGGGACGACGCCGTTCCAGCTCCCGGGCCAGCGCGATGGTGGCCCGGCGGACCTCGGTGAACGTCCAACGCGGGGCGATGCGCAGGTAGACGTGCAGCCCTCGACCGCCGGAGGTCTTCGGCCAGCCGGTGATGCCCAACTCGCCGAGAATGCCGCGCAGCTCGGCGGCGGCAGTGGCCGCGTCGGCGAAGTCGGTGCCGGGCTGCGGGTCGAGATCCACCCGCAGCTCGTCGGGGTGGTCGACGGCGGCGGCCCGGACCGGCCAGGGGTGGAACACCACGGTGCCCATCTGCGCGGCCCAGGCGACGTGGGCGAGGTCGGTGGGGCGCAACTCGTCGGCCCCGCGCCCGCTGGGAAAGGTGATCCCGACGGTCTGCACCCACGGCGGCACCCCCCGGGTGGGCACCCGCTTGGAGTAGAACGCCTCCCCCTCGACCCCGTCGGGGAAGCGTTGCAGGGTGGTCGGCCGGTCCCGCAGGGCGCGCATGATGCCGTCGCCCACCGCGACGTAGTAGTGGAAGACGTCGGCCTTGGTGAACCCACGCCCCGGGAAGATCACCCGATCCGGACTGCTCAGCCGGACGGTGTGCCCGGCCACCTCGACCTCGGTCGCCTTCGCGCTGCCCGCCATGGCGCGACCATATGCGATGCCCCCGACATCCGACGTACGGTTGACCGGTGAGTCCTGACGAGAAAGAGCTGCCCCGCACCGAGGACGAGTGGCGGGTCCGGTTGACCCCGGAGGAGTTCCGGGTGTTGCGCGAGGCCGGCACCGAGCGCCCCTTCACGGGCGAGTACGTCGACACCAAGACCGCAGGCGTCTACCACTGCCGGGCCTGCGGGCTGGAGTTGTTCTCCAGTGACACCAAGTTCGATTCGCACTGCGGCTGGCCGAGCTTCGACGACGCCATCCCGGGCCGGGTCAAGGAGATCCAGGACCGCAGCCTCGGCATGGTCCGCACCGAGATCCGCTGTGCCCGCTGCGACAGCCACCTGGGGCACGTCTTCCACGGCGAGGGTTTCACCCCGAAGGACACCCGGCACTGCGTGAACTCGGTCTCGATCCGGCTGGAGCCGACGCAGAGCTGACCCCGACACGCCGTCCAACCCGACCGAATTCAGGGCATTTGCCTCCTTTGGGCGTTCCCGCGAGGCACGCTTGGGGCAGATGTCCGATTCGGGGGGTACGACAGATGGCTACCTGCGAGGTCTGCGGCAACGACTACTGGATGGCGTTCGAGGTGCGTACGGTCAGCGGTGACGTGCACATCTTCGACAGCTTCGAGTGCGCGGCACACAAGCTCGCGCCGATCTGCGAGCACTGCCAGGTGAAGATCATCGGGCACGGCGTGGAGGTCGGCGGCCGGTTCTTCTGCTGCGCGCACTGCGCCCGCGCGGTGGAGGCCCTGGGCGCCGAGATCCGCGACGCGGTCGGTGCCCGCCCGGCCTGACCCGGCCCCGACGTCACGGGGCGTGCCGGGCCGGCGGGCGGGGTCGCCTAGCATCGCGGGATGGCCCCTCAGACCGTCGACGTCCACGTCGCCACGTTCGCCGAGTTGGACGCGCGCACCTTCCACGACCTGCTGCGGCTGCGCATCGACGTGTTCGTGGTGGAGCAGCGCTGCCCGTACCCGGAGCTGGACGGTCGCGACGTCGAACCCGGCACCCGGCACCTCTGGCTGGCCCACGACGGCGTCGCCCTGGCGTATCTGCGGATGCTGGTCGACCCGGGTGACGTGACGCGGATCGGTCGGGTGGTGGTGGACCCGGCGGCCCGGGGCGGCGGGCTCGCCGGCCGGCTGATGACCGAGGCCCTGCGGCTGGTCGGTGACCGGCCGTGCGTGCTGGAGGCGCAGGCCCACCTGGCGGGGTTCTACGCCGGGCACGGCTTCACGGTGACCGGAGCGCAGTACGTCGAGGACGGCATCCCGCACCTGCCGATGCGGCGGGAGAGCTGACCGGCCCACCCGGGGTGCCGCCTGGTCGAGCCGTCCGAAACATTGACGGATTCCGCTTTCCTGTGCAAGCCTGCGGGATAGAGCCGTCGTGGGAGCCGCACAGCAGGCATGGGAGGGGCAACTCCCGGCCGTCCGGGCGTCGTTCGACCGACCCCTTCACCTCGGAGGCTCCATGTCCACCGTCCTACGCAGACGACCCACCGCGCTCGCGGGGTCGCTGCTCACCATCGGCGCGATCATCGCGCTGTTGCTCACCACCGCCCTGGCCAACTCGGCTTCCGCGCACGGCGCGGTGGTGAACCCCGGGTTCCGCGCCTACAGCTGCTGGGAGCGCTGGGGCGCCGAGTTCCAGAACCCGAGAATGGCCACCGAGGACCCGATGTGCTGGCAGGCCTGGCAGGCCGACCCGCAGGCCATGTGGAACTGGAACGGCCTGTTCCGGGAGGGTGTCGCCGGCAACCACCAGGGTGCCATCCCGAACGGCCAGCTGTGCAGCGGCGGACGCACCCAGAACGGCCGCTACAACGCCCTGGACACCGTCGGCGCCTGGAAGACCACGTCGGTCGCGAACAGCTTCCGGCTGAAGTTCTTCGACCAGGCCAGCCACGGGGCCGACTACATCCGGGTCTACGTGACCAAGCAGGGCTTCAACGCGTTGACCACGCCACTGGGCTGGAGCAACCTGGAGCTGGCCGGGCAGATCGGCAACACGCCGGCCTCCCAGTGGGACAAGGACACCGGTGGCGTGTCGATCCAGATCCCGGTGAACGCGGCCGGCCGTACCGGCCGGCACATCGTCTACACCGTGTGGCAGGCCAGCCACCTGGACCAGTCGTACTACCTGTGCAGTGACGTCGACTTCGGTGGCGGCAACAACCCGACCACCCCGCCGCCCACCACCGCGCCGCCGACCACCCCGCCGCCCACCACGGCCCCGCCGACCACGCCGCCGCCCACCACGGCCCCGCCGACCACCCCGCCGCCGGCGACCGGTGGCTGCACCGCCACCTACCGGGTGACCTCCACCTGGAACGGCGGGTTCCAGGGTGAGGTGGACGTGACCGCCGGGTCCTCGGCGATCAAGGGTTGGACGGTGAACTGGACGTACTCCGGGGGCCAGCAGGTCAGCCAGGCGTGGAACGCCACGTTGGCCAGCAGCGGTTCGACGGTGACGGCCCGCAACGTCAACTACAACGGCGCGTTGGCCGCCGGGGGGAAGACCACCTTCGGCTTCCTCGCCTCCGGCAGCGGCGCCAGCCCCACCCCGGTCTGCACCGCGACCGTCTGACCGGTCGGCACAGCACAGCACACGCAACAACAAGGAAATAGTGGCCTCCCGCGCGGGCGGGAGGCCACTATTTCCATGATCGGGCACGATCATGACCGCCGGGGCACCGCGGCCCGACCACCGGGCAGGGCAAGGCGGGGCGGGGCGGGTGTCAGACCAGGCAGTTGACGATGTCGGCGACGGAGCGACGGCGGCCGGTGTAGAACGGGACCTCCTCGCGGACGTGCCGACGGGCCCCGGAGGCCCGCAGGTCGCGCATCAGGTCGACGATCCGGTGCAGCTCGTCGGCCTCGAAGGCGAGCATCCACTCGTAGTCACCGAGGGCGAACGACGCCACCGTGTTGGCCCGTACGTCCGGGTAGCCGCGCGCCATCTTGCCGTGCTCGGCCAGCAACTCCCGCCGCTCGGCGTCCGGCAGCAGGTACCACTCGTAGGACCGGACGAACGGGTAGACGCACAGGTAGGGGCGGGGCGCCTCGTCGGCGAGGAACGCCGGGATGTGGCTCTTGTTGAACTCCGCCGGCCGGTGCAGCGCCAACTGCGACCACACCGGGGTCAACGCCCGCCCCAGGGTGGTCCGACGCAGCCGCAGGTAGGCGTCCTGGAGGGCGTCGCTGGACGACGAGTGCCACCAGATCATCACGTCCGCGTCGGCGCGCAGCCCGGCCACGTCGTACATGCCCCGGACCACCACGTCCTTGCCGGCCAGCTCCTCGAAGAGGGACTCCACCTCACCGGTGACGTTCTCCCGCAGCGCCGGCAGCGTGCCGGTGGCCCGGTAGACCGACCACATGGTGTAACGGACGGTGGCGTTGAGTTCCTTGAGTCGGGCCGCGTTGGTCTGCTCGGTCGTCTGCTCGGTCATGGCCCCGATCCTTCCAGTGCTTCGATGATCTCCCCGGCCGCGTCCTCGCCGGAGCGCACACAGACCGGGATGCCGACCCCGTCGAAACCCGCCCCGGCCACCGCCAGGGTGGGGTGCGACGCGCGCAGCGCCGCCCGGACGGCGGCCACCCGCCCGGTGTGGCCGGGCGGGTACTGGGGCAGCGCGCCACCCCAGCGCTGCACGTGACCGGCGACCGGCGCGGGCAACGCCACCCCGAGCACCCGGGTCAGCTCCCGGTGCACGGTGGCGAGCAGGTCGTCGTCGGTGAGCTGGAGGGAGGTCTCCTCGCCGTACCGGCCGACGGAGGCGCGGACCAGGGCCAACCCGTCCGGCGCGGCCAGGTGCCCCCACTTGGTGGTGAAGAAGGTCGACGCCTTGATCAACAGCCCTTCGGTGGCCGGCACCAGGAAGCCGGAGAGCGGGGGCAGCGCCGGCCGGGGCAGGGCCAGGGTGACCAGCGCGACGCTGGCGTAGTTCAGCCCGCCGACGGTCGCCGCCTGCGCCTCGGCGAACCCGGCGAGCAGCCGGGCGGCCGGCCGGGCCGGGACGGTGAGCAGCACCGCGTCCGCCTCGACCAGTTCCGGGTCGCGGGTCGGGCCGACGGTGAGCCGCCAGCCGTCGCCGACCGGGGTCAGCTCACGGACCGCCGCGTGCCGGCGGATCGTCGCCCCGCTGGCCGTGGCCGCCGCCTCGACCAGGGTGCTCAGCCCGCCGTCCAGGGTGCCGAAGACCGGCGCACCGGGCGCGCGGGGCGCGGCGGCCTGCGCGGCCCGGACCGCCCCGACCAGGGTGTGTTCCACCCGCGCCGCGCGGGCCAGCGCCGGCATGGTGGTGACCAGGGACAGGTCGTCGGCCCGGCCGGCGTAGACGCCGCCGAGCATCGGGTCGACCAGCCGCTGCACCACCTGCGCACCGAACCGGGCCCGGACCAGCGCGCCGACCGAGACGTCCTGGTCCGCGTCGAGCAGCGGCCGGCCGCCGTCGCGGTCGGCGTCCGCCGTGGGCTCGGCGACCGCCACCACCGCCGCCAGATCCCCGGGTACGCCGACCAGCGTGCCGCCCGGGATCGGGCGCAGCCCGCCGTCGACGACGAGCGCCGCCTGCCCGACGGTGGGGTGCACGATCCGCCCGGCCAGGCCGAGCCGGCGGGCCAGGGCCACCGCTGCGGACTCGCCCCCGGCCGGGTCCCGCATCAGGAACGACTCCGCGCCGAACTCCACCGGGCGGCCGGCCAGCTCACCGGTGCGCAGCTTGCCACCGAGCGCGCCGGACTGCTCGTACACGGTGATCTCGGTGTCGGCGGGGGCGCGGTCGCGCAGCCGCAGCGCGGCGGCCAGGCCGGTGATGCCGCCACCGACCACCGCCACCCGCCACGGTCGCGCGCCCACGGGTCAGCCCTGCTCGGCCCGGCGCGCGGACACCTCGTGCACCAGCGCGACCACCCGGGTCAGCACCTCGGGGTCGGTCTCCGGCAACACGCCGTGACCGAGGTTGAACACGTGGCCGGGGGCGGCCCGGCCCTGCTCGACGATCCGCCGCACCTCGGCCTCGATCACCGGCCAGGGGGCGAACAGCACGGTCGGGTCGAGGTTGCCCTGCACGGCGCGCTCCGGACCGATCCGGTGGGTCGCCACGTCCAGCGGGGTACGCCAGTCGACGCCGACCACGTCGGCCCCGGCCTCCCCCATCGCGCCGAGCAGTTCGGCGGTGCCCACCCCGAAGTGGATCCGGGGGACCCCCGCGTCGGCCAGGCCGGACAGCACGGTGGTGGAGTGCGGCAGGACGAAGCGGCGGTAGTCGGCCTCCGACAGCGCGCCGGCCCAGGAGTCGAAGAGCTGCACGGCGGAGACCCCGGCGTCGACCTGCACCCGCAGGAACGCCAGGGTGACCTCGGCGAGCCGGGCGCAGAGCGCGTGCCACAGCTCGGGCTGGCCGTACATCATCGCCTTGGTTTTGGCGTGGGTACGCGACGGCCCGCCCTCGACCAGGTAGCTGGCCAGGGTGAACGGGGCGCCCGCGAAGCCGATCAGCGGGGTGTCGCCCAGCTCGGCGACGAGCAGCCGGACGGCTTCGTCCACGTAGGACACGTCGGCCCGGTCGATGCGGCGGACCCGCTCGACGTCGGCCGCGGTGCGGACCGGCTCGGCCACCACCGGCCCGGTGCCGGCGACGATGTCCAGGTCCACGCCGGCCGCGGCGACCGGGACGACGATGTCGCTGAACAGGATGGCCGCGTCGACGCCGTGCCGGCGGACCGGCTGGAGGGTGATCTCGGCGACCAGGTCCGGCCGGCGGCAGGAGTCGAGCATCCCCACGTTGGCCCGGATCTTCCGGTATTCCGGCAGGGACCGGCCGGCCTGGCGCATGAACCAGACCGGAGTGTGCCCGACGGGCTCCCGGCGGCAGGCCCGGACGAAGGGCGAGTCGGCCGGCCCGCTGCGGCGGGATTCTCCGTCTCGGGCGGCGGTGCCCGTGGTGTCGGTGGTCATCGGGGCAATCGTGCCACGCACCCGTGGGGACGCGGCGGGCAGCGCCGCCTTTTGTGACCCGCGCCCCCGGTCGGGCCCGGCGGCGGTGATCCGGGGCCCGGCCCGCCCCCGGCCGACGGTGCCGGCTGACCCCCGGACGCCCCGGTCGGCGACGGGACACCGCCGTCGGTGGCTGCTTCGGCGTGCCGTCCCAGCGGGCGGCGGCGCGTCGGCATAAGCTCCGGTCATGGCCCCCCCGATCGCGCTCCCGGAGACGTTCGCCCGCGCGGTCGCCGGCCTGCGGTCGGTCACGCCCCGGGCGGAGATCGTCCTGGAGGAGGTCGGTGCGCCGCAGCGGCTCGCGCCGTACGCGTTCGCCCTCTCCGCCACCGTGCTGCGCGACGACGACGAGGTGGCCGACGGCCGGTTGATCCTGCTGCACGACCCGGCCGGGCACGACGCCTGGCAGGGCACCCTGCGGCTGGTCACCTACGTGACCGCCGAGCTGGAGGTGGACCTGGCGGCCGATCCGCTGCTGCCGGGGGTGGGCTGGACCTGGCTCACCGACGCCCTGGAGGCGCACGAGGCGCGGCACCGGGCGGCCGGCGGCACGGTCACCCAGACCGTCTCGACCCGGTTCGGCGAGCTGGCCGGCCCGCCCGCCGCCGGGGACGTCGAGATCCGGGCGTCCTGGACGCCGCTGGGTGAGGACCTCGCCGCGCATCTGTCGGCCTGGTGCGCCCTGCTCGCCTCCACCGCGGGGTTGCCGCCGCCCGGGGTCACCGCGCTCTCCGAGCGCCGGCCGGCCGGCGCGGCCTGACCGTAGGACCGCGCGACACGCCCGAGCCGCAAGTAGATGTCCTGGACACGACAGGGACGTCCCGGGCGGCCGGGAACGTCCCCGGCGCGAGGTCGGTGTCCGTACCGTCCGGACCTCTGCCGGACACCGGGACGACACACACCGGACCGGCTGCGCACACCACATCGCCGGGCGCACTAGGGTTGTCAGGTGACCGACGAACCACCCCTGCGCCGTCGGGCCGCCGAAAGCCGCACGGCAGACGTTCCGCCCCCGGCCGTCGCGGAGCCGGCGGACCCGGGCACCGAGCAGCCCACCGGCGGGCCCGTTCCGCTGACCGCACCCCGCGACGGCACCCCCCAACCGGTGGCGACCCCGGCTGAGCTGGACGAGGTCGTGGCCCGCTTCGCGGCGGGCACCGGCCCGGTGGCCCTGGACGCCGAACGCGCCTCCGGCTACCGCTACAGCCAGCGGGCCTACCTGGTGCAGCTGCGCCGCGAGGGTGCCGGCACCACGCTGATCGACCCGCTGCCGCTGCCCGACCTGTCCACCCTCGACGAGGCCATCGGTGACACCGAGTGGGTGCTGCACGCCGCCAGCCAGGACCTCGCCTGCCTGGCCGAGGTGGGGTTGCGTCCGCGCCGGCTGTTCGACACCGAACTGGCCGCCCGGCTGGCCGGTTTCGAACGGGTCGGCCTGGCCGCGCTGACCGAGCAGCTGCTCGGCTACACGCTGGAGAAGCACCACTCGGCGGCGGACTGGTCCACCCGGCCGCTGCCCGAGTCGTGGCTGACGTACGCCGCGCTGGACGTCGAGATGCTCGTCGACCTGCGCGACGCGCTGGACGCCGAGCTGCACGCGCAGGGCAAGTCGCCGTGGGCGGCGGAGGAGTTCGCCGCGCTGATCACCTGGGCCACCCGGCCGCCCCGGGTGCGGGCGGAGCCGTGGCGGCGGACCTCCGGCATCCACCGGGTGCGCGGGTCGCGGGCGCAGGCCCGGGTCCGGGCCCTGTGGTACGCCCGGGACCAGATCGCCGTCCGACGCGACGCCGCGCCCGGTCGGGTGCTGCCCGACTCGGCGATCATCGCCGCCGCCGAGCTGGACCCGAAGGACGAGAAGACCCTGCTGACCCTGCCCGGCTTCGGGGGCCGGTCGGTACGCCGGCTGGCCCGCACCTGGCTGGTCGCCCTCGACGAGGCCCGTCAGCTGGCGGAGGACGCGCTGCCGGTCACCCCGACGGTGGAGGGGCCACCCCCGCCGCACCGGTGGGCGGAGCGGGACCCGGTGGCCGCCGGCCGGCTGGCCCGGTGCCGGGAGCTGGTGGTACGGGTCGCCGGTGAGCACCGGCTCCCGCCGGAGAACCTGATCACCCCCGACTCGGTCCGCCGGCTGGCCTGGCAGCCGCCCGGCGAGATCACGGTGGACACCGTCACGGAGACCCTGCGTGGTTACGGTGCCCGGCAGTGGCAGCTCGACCTCCTGCTCCCCGCGCTCGCCGAGGCCCTCCTGCCCACCCCCTGACCGACCGGTCGGGGTGTGGGGTGGGCCACACCCGGGGTGGTGACGCCCATGGTTACTGGCTAGTAGCATTCGGGGCAAACGCCAGTGCCGGCCGACCCTCGTTCGGCGCGTGCCGCCGTCCGGCGGCACGACGCCGGATCGTGGTCGAAGAGGAGGCTCCAAGTGCCCCGAGAAGTTCGGGATGTCGTCTTTGTCGACGGTGTCCGCACCCCGTTCGGCAAGGCGGGTGGCATGTACGCCAACACCCGCGCCGACGACCTGGTGATCCGCTGCATCCGCGAACTGCTGCGCCGCAACCCGCAGCTGCCCCCGGAGCGGGTCGAGGAGGTGGCCGTCGCCGCCACCACCCAGATCGGTGACCAGGGCCTCACCATCGGCCGCACCGCCGCCCTGCTGTCCGGCCTACCCAAGACCGTCCCCGGCTTCTCCGTCGACCGGATGTGCGCCGGCGCGATGACCGCCGTGACCGCCGTAGCCGGTGGCATCGCGATGGGCGCCTACGACATCGCCATCGCCGGTGGCGTCGAGCACATGGGCCGGCACCCGATGGGCGAGGGCGTCGACCCCAACCCGCG
This sequence comes from Micromonospora sp. RL09-050-HVF-A, assembly GCF_019374995.1. Taxonomy (NCBI): domain Bacteria; kingdom Bacillati; phylum Actinomycetota; class Actinomycetes; order Micromonosporales; family Micromonosporaceae; genus Micromonospora; species Micromonospora sp. RL09-050-HVF-A. The sequence continues at coordinate 6,419,617 of NZ_JAGKQP010000002.1, read as the reverse complement.
GATCATCGCCGAGAAGCTGGTCGACCCGTCCGCCCTGGTGATGGGGGCCACCGCCGAGAACCTGCACGACCGGGTCCCGCACATCACCAAGGAGCGCACCGACACGTTCGCGCTCGCCTCGCAGCTCAAGACCGCCAAGGCGTACGCCGACGGCAAGCTCTCCGACGACCTGGTGCCGGTCGCGATCCGCGACGCCGACGGCGGCTGGGGCCTGGCCACCGCCGACGAGGCGCCCCGGGAGACCTCGCTTGCGAAACTGGCCACCCTGAAGACCCCGTTCCGCCCGCACGGCAAGGTCACCGCCGGCAACGCGGCCGGCCTCAACGACGGCGCCACCGCCAGCCTGCTCGCCGACGAGGCCACCGCCCGTGAGCTGGGCCTGCCGGTCGCCATGCGGCTGGTGTCGTACGGCTACGTCGGCGTCGAGCCCGAGGTGATGGGCGTCGGCCCGATCCCGTCGACCGAGAAGGCGCTGCGCATCGCCGGCCTGACCATCGACGACATCGGCCTGTTCGAACTGAACGAGGCGTTCGCCGTGCAGGTGCTCGCCTTCCTCGACCACTTCGGCATCGCCGACGACGACCCCCGGGTCAACCCGTGGGGCGGCGCGATCGCCATCGGCCACCCGCTCGCCTCCTCCGGCGTACGGCTGATGACGCAGCTCGCCCGGCAGTTCGCCGAGCACCCCGAGGTCCGCTACGGCGTCACCGCGATGTGCATCGGCATCGGCATGGGCGGCACGGTCATCTGGGAGAACCCGAACTGGGAAGGTGCAGACAAATGAGCCTCAACGCACCGAACGAGGTCGTCACCCGGGCGCTGCTGCGTCAGGTGACCGTGCCGGGGCTGGACCGGCCGGCCGCCCTGATCACCCTGGACAACGGTCTCGACCACACCAAGCCGAACACCTTCGGCCCGGCCGGACTGGCCAGCCTCGACGAGGCGATCAGCGCCGCGCTGGCCGCCGACCCGGCGTTCATCGCGGTCACCGGCAAGCCGTACATCTTCTGCGTCGGCGCGGACATCACCAGCCTGCCGGCCTTGGCGGACCGGGAGCAGGCGCTGGAGATCGGCCGGCTCGGCCACCGGGTCTTCGCCCGGCTCAAGGACAGCGCGGTGCCGACCTTCGCCTTCGTCAACGGCGCGGCGATGGGCGGCGGCCTGGAACTGGCCCTGCACTGCCACTACCGGACGCTGTCCGGCGGCGCGGCGGCGTTGGCCCTGCCCGAGGTCTCCCTCGGCCTGATCCCCGGTTGGGGCGGCACCCAACTGCTACCCAACCTGATCGGCATCCCCGCCGCCACCCAGGTGATCCTGCAGAACCCGCTGATGCAGAACAAGATGCTCAAGCCGAAGCAGGCCGCCGAGATGGGCATCGCGGACGTGCTGCTGGAGCCGGCCGACTTCCTCGAACGGTCGCTGGAATGGGCCGCCGGGGTGGTCCGGGGCGCGGTCACCGTCACCCGACCCGAGGTCGACAAGGACATGTGGGCGGGTGTGCTGTACTTCGCCCGGCAAACCCTCGACCAGCGGTTGCACGGCGCGGTCCCGGCCGCGTACAAGGCGCTGGACCTGCTGGAGACGGCCAAGGACGCCGACTTCGCCACCGGCACCGCCGCCGAGGACGAGGCACTGGCCGACCTGATCTTCTCCGAGGAACTGCACAGCGGTCTGTACGCCTTCGACCTGGTGCAGCGGCGGGCCAAGCGGCCGGCCGGCGCACCGGACAAGGCCCTTGCCCGGCCGGTCACCAAGGTCGGCATCGTCGGCGCCGGCCTGATGGCCAGCCAGCTCGCGCTGCTGTTCGCCCGCCGCCTCCAGGTGCCGGTCGTGCTGACCGACCTGGACCAGTCGCGGGTCGACAAGGGCGTCGGCTACGTACACACCCAGATCGAGAAGGCCGTCAGCAAGGGCCGGATGGACAAGGGCACCGCCGCCAAGCTGTACGGCCTGGTCTCCGGCTCGGTCGACAAGTCCGTCTTCGCCGACGCCGACTTCGTCATCGAGGCCGTCTTCGAGGACCTGGACGTCAAGAAGCAGGTCTGGGCCGAGCTGGAGAAGATCGTCTCGCCGGAGGCGGTGCTCGCCACCAACACCTCGTCGCTGTCGATCACCGCGATGGCGGCCGAGCTGGAGCACCCGCAGCGGGTGGTCGGCTTCCACTTCTTCAACCCGGTCGCGGTGCTGCCGCTGCTGGAGATCGTCCGGGGTGAACGGACCGACGACGCCACCCTGGCCACCGCCTTCGCCGTGGGCAAGCAGTTGAAGAAGTCGTCGGTGCTGGTCTCCGACGCCCCGGCGTTCGTGGTCAACCGGCTGCTCACCCGTTTCCTGGGCACCGTGTTCGCCGCCGTCGACGCGGGCACCCCGCTCGACGTGGCGGACAGCGCCCTGGACCCGCTGGGGCTGCCCATGCGTCCGCTCGCCCTGCTCCAGCTGGTCGGGCCGGCCGTGGCGTACCACGTGGGCGGCACCCTGCACGCGGCGTACCCGGACCGGTTCGACGTCAGCGAGAACCTCCGCCGGATCGCCGAGTCGGGTCAGCCGATCGTCGTCGAGGACCGGATCAACGACGAGGTGGCCAAGCTGCTCGTCGTCGGCGACCAGCCGCTCAGCGGCGAGCAGGTCCGGCAGAACGCGCTCGACGCGCTGGCGCAGGAGATCCGGCTGATGCTCGACGAGGGTGTCGTCGCCGAGGCGCAGGACATCGACCTGTGCATGATCCTCGGTGCGGGCTGGCCGTTCCACCTGGGCGGGGTCACCCCGTACCTGGACCGGACCGGCACCTCCGAGCGGGTCACCGGGCAGCGTTTCCTGCCGCGCGGAGTCGCCAGCCTGCGCGCCTGAACCATCCCCGCTCCCCCGCGATCGCGGTGGCCGACGATGTCCTCCCCCCGGGCTATCGTGGCCACCGCGATCGTCATTTGCGTACCCTCGTCAGACTCGGGGGGCTGCGGGGCCGGGCTCCGTCTGGCTACGATCACGCGTTCTCACCCTCGCCTGGAGCTGATCTGATGACCACACCGCCGGTCGATCCCTGGTCCGGACAGCCGGAGCACGGCTCGCCCACCGGTCACTACCCGCCTGCGTCCGACGGCCCGCCCGCCCCGCCCGAGGGTCCGCACACCCCGCCACCGGGTGGCGGCTGGCCCACCACGCCGTACCCGGGAGCAGCGACCCCGCAGTCCGGCGGCTGGCCCGACCCGCAGTCAGCTCCCCCGGCCGACTCCTATCCCGGTCCGCAGTACGGCGGCTGGTCGCAGCCCGACCCGGCGCAGGGCGGCTACCCCACGCCCCCACAGTCCGGCCCGCCCGGCACCCCCTCGTCCGGCTACCCCGCCACCCCGCAGTCCGGCCCGCCCGCCGGCTACCCCGGCATGCCGCAGTCCGGCCCGCCCGCCGGCTACCCCGGTGCGCCGCAGTCCGGCCCGCCCGCCAGCTATCCCGGTGCGCCGCAGTCCGGCTACCCGGCGGCCCCGCAGCCCGGCTACCAGGGCACCCCGCAGCCCGGGTACCCCGGCCCGCAGCCGGGGTACCCGGGTGCGCCCCGGCCCGGCGGCTACCCGGAGCCCGCCGCGCCGCAGTACGCCGGCTTCGGCGGTGCGCCGTACAGCGCTCCGCCGGGGTTGCCGCACGGACCCGCGCCGCAGCGGTCGAAGCTGCCGCTGCTGCTCACGCTCGGGCTCGCCGGCCTACTGGTGCTCTGCCTCGGCGGCGGCGGTCTCACCTGGGTCGCCCTCAGCGACGACGACCCGAAGACGCCGACCCCGTCGCCGACGCCCACCGCGGTCACGTCGCCCACCCCGAGCCCCACCCCCGTCGAGACCGACAGCCCGACTCCCGAGCCGACCCCCACCGAGAGCGCCGACGACCCGGGCCCGATCCGGCTGGTGACCCCGACGACCCTCGGTGGCCGGTCCAAGAGCACCGACCCGGAGCTGCGCCGGATCGCCGACCAGATGGTCCGCGACATGAAGTCCGAGGTCCGCAACGAGACCGGGGCGGTGAGCGCGTTCTACGGCAGCGCGGCCAGCAGGAACATGGTGATGATGGCCGGCGCGTCGGGCCCGGTCATCCTCCCCGAGCAGGAGCTGGACGACGCGGTCAAGGGCCTGGGCAGCTCGCTTGCGGTCACCAAGATGTCGACCATCGAACCGGGTCCGCTGGGTGGGGTCGCGAAGTGCGGGGACGGCAAGGCGTCCGGCATCGCGCTCGGCGTCTGCGTCTGGGCCGACCACGGCAGCGTCGGCATGATCGTCATGTACTTCTCCTCGGCGAGCAAGGCGAAGTCCGAGTTCGTCTCCATCCGGGGGCAGATCGAGAAGCGGGACTGATCCGCGCGACGACGGTCACGGTCACCGGTCCCACGTGGGACCGGTGACTCCGCGCGCCCGGGTCCACCCCGCGTGCCGCCCGGCGACCGTACCCCTCCGCCCGCATCGACCTGTCCCGAAACCGCCGACCGCCCGACGGGCCGGGTCGGAACGGGCCGGTGGAGCGGGGCCAGGGTTGTCCGACCCTCTGGCTAAGATCATCCGGCCTTACCCACGACGTTCTGGAGTCCACCTCATGTCCCAGCCCCCGACCGGTCCGCACGCCTCCCAGCCGGACGGCGGTACGCCCCAGGGCGGCTACCCGCCACCGCCGCAGCCGGACACCGTCGGCACGCCGCCGTACGCCGGGCCGCCCGCGCCACCGGCCAAGAAGCGGTCCCCTGTCAAGATCGTCCTGATCGTGCTGGCCGTACTGCTGGTGCTCTGCCTCGGTGGTGCCGCCATCGCCGCCTTCGCCCTCAAGGACGACGTCAAGGAGGCCGTGGACGCCGTCAACACGACGGTCACCGCCCCGGCCACCCTGGCCGGCCGGCCGCAGGTCACCGAGCCGGCGCTGAAGGCGGTCGCCGACGGGCTGGTCACCGAGATGAAGAAGTCCGTGCAAAACGAGACGAGCACCGCAGGTGCCTTCTACGGTGACCCGGCCAAGCGGGACCTGCTGATGATCGCCGCCGCGTCCGGCGTGATGGCCGACCCGAAGAAGGAGCTGAACGACGCCGTCACCGGCATCGCCACCCAGCTGAACGTCACCAACATGGCGGCTGTCGACGCCGGCCCGCTCGGCGGCGACGCCAAGTGCGGCGACGGCAAGAGCGAGGGTGTCCCGCTGGGCGTCTGCATCTGGGCCGACCGGGGCAGCGTCGGTCTGATCGTGCAGTACTACAAGTCGGCCGCCGACCTGAAGTCCGAGTTCGTCACGATGCGCGGGCAGATCGAGAAGAAGGGCTGACCCACCGGTCGGCCCGACAGGCCCCGTCCACCTCAGGGTGGGCGGGGCCTGTCGCCGTCGACGACGGGACGCGAACGTCAGCCGGCGGTGGCGGCCCGCTCGGCGGCGCTGCGCAGGACGCAGAACTCGTTGCCCTCCGGATCGGCCAGCACCACCCAGCCCGTGCCGTCCGGCCGACGCTTGTCGTCGACATGGACGGCGCCGACAGCCAGCAGCCGCTCGACCTCCTCGTCCCGGGTCCGGTCGACCGGCTCCAGGTCGAGGTGCAGGCGGTTCTTCACCGACTTACCCTCCGGCACGGCCAGGAAGAGCACCTCCGGCCCACCCTCGGGCAGGAGCATCGCCTCCGGGTCGCCGGGGAGGTCGTCGGGCTGGCGGGGGCACTCGAAGACCTGCGCCCAGAAGCCGGACAGGGCGTAGGTGTCATGACAGTCGATGCTCAGGTTGTGGATTCGTGCGCTCACGGGTCTGCCTCCGAAGCAGTGGTACGCGCCCCGCGACGTGCGATGTCAGCGGTGGGCGGGGTGGGGCGCGGGACAGGTCATGGTGGACATCAACCGCACCCCCTCTCTCCGGCTCGGGCCGACCGCATGATCCTCGCAGGCGGCCCGGCCGGCCGGCAATCCGTTTGATCCGCCCGGTGGACCGGGTGCTACCGGTGCGGCTCGACCCGACCGGAGCCGGTCGGCACCTGGTCGACCGACGGCAACGTGACGGTCACCTCCAGCCCGCCGCCCTTCTGTGCGGTGACCTGGACGGTCCCGCCGTGGGCGTCGCAGACCGCCCGGACGATGGACAGGCCCAGCCCGGACCCCCGGGCCCCGGTCCGTTCCCGCCCACCCCGACGGAAGGGTTCGAACAGCCCCGGCACGTCGGCCTGGTCCACCTCGAAGCCGGTGTTGCGCACCACCAGCCACGAGGAGCGCCCGTCGGTGCCGGTACGCACCCAGAGTCGACCGTGCAGGTGGTTGTAACGCACCGCGTTCTCGATCAGGTTCCCGGCCAGCCGGTCCAGCAGGCCCGGGTCGCCGGTCACCGGAGCCGGCCGCAGCGAGGACTGCACCCGCAGCCCGATCCGCTCCACCTCCCGGGACATCGCCGACAACGCGTTGGCGGTCCCGGTCGCCAGGTCACACTCCGTCCGCCGGGCCAACCGGCGGCCGGTCTGAGCCTCGCTGCGGGCCAGCACCAGCAACGCGTCCACCAGACCGTTGGCGCGTTCCGAGGCGTCCCGGACCACGGTGGCCATCCGGCGGTACTCGGCGGCGTCCGCCTCGTCGTCGCTGAGGGTCACGTCGATTTCGGTACGCATCACCGCCAGCGGGGTCCGTAGCTCGTGCGAGGCGTTGGCGACGAACCGCTTCTGCGCCTCGAAGGCGGCGGTGATCCGGTCCAGCATCGCGTCGAACGTCCGGGCCAGCTCCGCCACCTCGTCGTCCGGCCCCGACCAGCCGATCCGCTGGTCGAGCGTGGTCTCGCCGAGCCGACGCGCGGTCGCGGTGACCTGGTGCAGCGGGCGCAGTGTCCGGCCAGCCACCCAGTACGCCCCGGCCACCCCGACCACGCTGATCGCCAGCAGCGCCAGCAGGCCCTTGACCAGCAACTCGTCGGAGGCGGCGTCGACCAGTTGCCGCTGCCACACCGCCGCGTCCAGCGACCGCCCGTCGGCCAGCAGCACGGTGGTGCCCGGCCGCAGCTCGTCGGTGGGCCGCAGCGCGTCGCGCACCAGCAGCCAGGCCAGCGTCACCAGGATCGCCCCGGCCCCGACCAGCAGTACCCCGTTGAGCAGCGTCAGCCGCAGCCGCAGGGTGGGCCGCAACCGCCGGGTCACGAACCCACCCCGACCCACACGACCCGCCCGCTCCTCGCGCTCACCGAAACGACCTCAGCTCGCGACTGCGGGGCTCGCACACCCCACTCACTCCTCGCGCTCACGGGCTGACCGTCCGGTAGCCGGCACCGACCACCGTCTCGATCAACGGGGGGTCGCCGAGCTTCTTGCGCAGGGTCCGCACGGTGACCCGGACGATGGTGGTGAACGGGTCGGTGTTCGCGTCCCAGACCCGTTCCAGCAGCTCCTCGCTGGAGACCACCGCGCCGCGCGCCTTGACCAGCTCGCTGAGCACACCGAACTCCTTGTTCGTCAGGTCGACCGGGGCACCCGCCCGGGTCACCACCCGGCGGGCCGGGTCGAGCACCACGTCGCCCACCTGGAGCACCGGCGGGGCGGCCGGGGTGGCCCGACGGGCCAGCGCCTGCACCCGGGCCACCAACTCGTCGAAGGCGAACGGCTTGGGCAGGTAGTCGTCCGCGCCGAGCCCCAACCCCGCCACCCGGTCGGCCACGCTGTCGCTGGCGGTCAGCATCAGCACCCGGGTGAGGGTGCCGGAGGCGGCCAGCTCGGCGCAGATCTGGTCGCCGTGCATCCCGGGCAGGTCCCGGTCGAGGACCACCACGTCGTACCGGGTGACGAAGGCGGCCTCGTGGCCGGCGTCCCCGTCGTACGCCACGTCGACCGCCATCCCCCGCTTGCGTAGCCCACGCACGATCGCGTCGGCGAGGTTCCGTTCGTCCTCGACCACCAGCACCCGCATCCCGACCTCCTCGCCGACCTGTCCGACAACCTAGCGCCGCCGGCCAAACGACCGCCGCAGGCAGGTCACCCGGCACGGTCAGCCGGCATCCGCCACACCCCGAGACTGTTGCTCTGCCGCCAGCAGACCAACACACCCTGACTGTGCCAGCAGACGTCCCACCGCCCGGACAGCACGTCGCGTACCCGGGCGGTGCCGTCGGTGGGGTCCAGTTCGGCCAGCAACTGCCGGCCGCCCGCCGCCGGTCGGAGGGCGAGGATCGGCGCGGTGAACGGCCGCTGGTAGACCGTCCTCCATTCGCCCAGCTCGGCCTCCAGTCGGCCGGTCGCCGAGTCGAGCAGGGCCAGCCGCTGCGGCCCGTCGCCGAAACTGACGCCGAGCATCCGGTTGCCGACCGCCTCGACCGGGGCCCACCGGTCGCTGGACCAGCGCTCCCGGCCGGTCACCGGATCGAGCACCCGGGCGGTGGAGGAGCCACCGAGACAGACGGCATCGCCGCAGGCGTAGGCGCTCCCGCCGCCGGGGACCGGATCCGTCGTGTCCCAGCGACGCCGACCGGACCCCAGGTCGTACGCGGCGACCCGGCCCGGGTCCTCGCTGACGAGCAGCAGGCCACCGACCGGCTGGGCCAGGTGGTGGTGGTCGCCCCGGGCGGGCGGCACCGGGAAGGTGGACCGACGCGCGCCGGTGCCGACGTCGTACACCTCGGCCTGACCGGCGCTGGTGACCAGGACGAGGTCCTCGATGCCCCGGGGGCCCGTCCGGTACCCGACGGTGGCCGGTCCGGCCGTGGCCGTCCAGCGGACCGCGCCGGTCGCCGGGTCGACGCCGCGCACCGCCACCCGGTCGACGTGGAGATCCTCCAGCAGCAACCCGCCGTCGCCGGTCACCACCGCCGCCCCGGGCTGCCGCCACCGGGTCCGCCCGTCGACGTGGTCGAGCACCATGGAGACGGGTTCGCCGCCGGGATCGGTGGTGACCACCACGTCGTCGTCGACCCCCTCCAGCACCACCAGCTGGTGCCGGGGCGACAGCGACGTCTCCCAGCGCACCCGCCCGTCGGTCAGGTCGATCGCGGTGAGCTGCCGGCTGCCGGCCGGTGACAGCGCCGACGGGTAGGCGAGCACCAGCAGGTCCCCGACGATCAGGTGACTGGGCTCCGGCACGTCCGGCAGGGGCACCGGGATCAACCGGGGCGGCCCGGGTGCCGCGCCGGCCATGGTGAGCAGCAGGAGCAGGACGGTCAGGGCGACGAACACCGGGTGGCCGGCCGACCGCCGCGCCCGGGGCCGGCGTGCCGGCGGCGGCGTCGGCTCATCGTGGTGACCGACCTCACCCAGATCGATCACCGTCACCGGGACACCCGCCACACCCCGTACCTGCCGTCCATCAGCCGGCACAGCAGGAGCTGAGCGTCGGCCCGGCAGTCACCGGACACGGCGGGCAGCACGTCGCGCGCGTGGACCCGCGCGGCGGCGACATCCAACTCGGCGACCAGCATCCGGTCCCCGCCGGCCGGACGCACCCCGAACACCGGCCCGTCCGACGTGTCCGAGGGGGCGAGGTTCCAGACGTCCAGCTCGGCGGCGACCTGCCCGGAGGCGACGTCCAGCACCACCAGGGGGTGCCAGACGCCCCGCCCCAGGCTGCTCGCCAGCATCCGGCCGCCGCGTTCGGCGCCGGCCAGCTCCCACCGGTTGTCGCGCCACACCGTCCGGCCGGTCGCCGGATCCAACGCCCGCACCCCACCGGCCTCACCCTGCGCGCAGATCAACGACCCGCACGGGACGAAGAACGACGGGACCCGCCACGGTACGTCCCACCGGCGCGTCAGCCCGTCGACGTCGTACCCGGTCAGCCGGTCGGCGTTCGGCTCGACGACAAGCAGCAGATCGCCGACGACCCCGTAGGTGCCCGACGGCGAGGCCACCAGCGGTGCGGTGTGCAGGCGTACCCCACGGCGGGCGTCCCAGACCTCGGCCGGGCCGTCGGGGCGTACCGTCACGATCCGGTCCACGCCGTCGGCCCGGTTGCGGTACAGGGTGACCGCCGACAGCATCGACGCCGACCAGCGGTCCTTTCCCGTCACCGGGTCGACCGAGTGAACCGTCGGTGGGCCGTCCCCACCGTCTTCGAAGAGCAGGTCGGGGCCGGCGGCCAGGCCCTCCCCGGACCGCTGCCACCGCACCCGACCGGTGTCCCGCGCGTGGGCGAACGTCCGGTACGCCCCGTCCGGTCGGCCGGAGGAGCCGGTGACCAGCACCAGGTCGGCGTGCCAGCGCAGCTCGGCGGAACCGCTGACCACCGGCACCGGCACCTGCCAGCGCCGCACCGGCCGCGCCCTCGGGGAGTCGGGGATGCGCCACGCGCTCAACCGGCCGGAAGCGATCGAGGCGTCACCCGGCTCGAGCAGGAAGACGTCCCCGTCGTGCAGCAGCGCCACCGCGCCGAGCGGGGCGGGCACCACGAACGTCGCCCGCTTCGCCACCGGTGTGGCGGCGGCCAACGCCAGCAGGGCGAACACCAGCACCACAGCCAGCCGCAGCGGTCGGCCGACGGGCCGGGGCACGGGACCGGGCGGCGGTGACCCGGCGTCGCGGAGTTCACCCAGATCGATGACCGTCACGCGCACCCTCTTTCGACCGTCGCACCCCGTCGACCGCACCGCCCGCTGGTGGACGGGGACCGCCGTGCACCGGGTCACCGGACCGGCCGACCGTCGCCTGTACGATGGCCCGTCGTGGCCGTGCCGGTGGTAGATCCCTCGTTGAACCCGACGTCCGTGCCCGACGCCGTCGAGCCGGACGCGACAGACCCGCACCGGCGGCCCCGCCGTCGGCCGGGCCGGGCCGACGTGCTCGCCATCGGAGCCTATGTGCTGATCGGCGTTCTGGTGTGCCTGAACTACTGGGTGGACGTGCAGCACCGGGTGTCGTCCCACCTGCCGACCGACCACAGCTGGTTCGAGTGGCTGTTCACCCACGGCGCGTACTCGGTGCGGCACCTGGAGAACCCGCTGTTCAGCGCCCGGCAGAACGCCCCGGACGGGGTGAACATGATGGCGAACACCTCGCTGCTGGGGATGACCATCCCGCTGGCCCCGGTCACGCTGCTGTTCGGCCCGCAGGTGACCTACGCGCTCTATCTGGGCGGGGCGCTCGCCGCGACGGCGGCCACCTCGTACTGGATGCTCTCCCGGCACCTGGTGCGCTCGCGGGCCGGCGCGTTCGTCGGCGGCGCGTTCCTCGGTTTCGCCCCGGGCATCGTGCACCACGCCAACGGGCAGCCCAACTTCGTCTCCAACTTCCTGCTGCCGGTGATCGTGACCCGGGTGCTGCTGCTGGGCCGGCCCGGCCGGTGGCGCCGCGACGGGCTGGTGCTGGGGCTGCTGGTGGCGTACCAGGTCTTCATCAACGAGGAGATGCTGCTGCTGACCGCGCTGGCCTGCCTGGTGGCGGTGGTGGCGTACGTGGTGCAGCGGCCCCGCGAGGCCCGCGCCCGGGCCGGTGGCTTCCTGGCCGCGCTCGGGGTCGGCGGCGGGCTGGCGCTGCTGCTCACCGCGTACCCGATCTGGTACCAGTTCAACGGGCCGCAGTCCTACCGGGGGTTGCAGGGCGGGGTGTTCCACAACTGGGGCGAGGACCTGATGGCCTTCGTCACCTTCGCCCGGGACACGGTGGCCGGGGACGAGGCGGTCGAGAAGACCATCGGACTGACCGAGCAGAACACCTGGTTCGGCTGGCCGCTGGTGCTGGTCGCGGTGGCCGCCCTGGTGCTGCTCTGGCGGCGGTCGCTGGCCGCCCGGATCGCCGGTGTGCTGGTGGTGGTCTTCACCGTCGCGGCGATCGGCCCCAAGGTGCGGTTCAACGGGGTGGAGACCACCATCGACGGCCCGTGGGCGTACATCTCCGACGATCTGCCGTTGGTCGAGATGATGATGCCGACCCGGCTGACCCTGGTGGTGACCGGCGCGGTCGGCGTCCTGCTCGCGCTGGCCTGGGACGCGGTGGGCGGCCGAGGCCGGCCCCGGGTGCCCGCGCCGCGCGCCGCCGCCGACGACACCGTCGCCGGGGACACCGCCGCGACCGACCCGTCGGGGCCACCGGCCCGCCGCCGCTGGGTCCGCCCGGTCGGGTACGCGGCGATCGCGCTGGCGGTGCTGCCGCTGTTCCCCCGTCCGCTGCCCGCGCAGCACATCGACCTGCCACCGCACTTCATCACCGCGGGCGGCTGGCGGCCGTACGTCCCGGACGGGCGCACCCTGGTCCCGGTGCCGATCCCGAGCAACGTGCACGGCCTGTCCACGCTGCGGTGGAGCGCGCTGACCGGGCACGAGTTCCCGGTGCCCGGCGGTTACTTCATCGGCCCCAACGAGCTGGGTCAGGGTGTCTTCGGTGCCCCGAACCGGCCGACCAGCACCCTGGTCTACGCCACCATGGACGCCGGCACGGTGCCCGCCCTGACCGAGGAGAACCGTCGGCAGGCGGTGGCGGACCTGCGGTTCTGGCGGGCCTCGGTGGTGGTGCTGGGGGCCCATCCGCGCGAGGCGGTGCTGCGGGACCTGATGACCGGCCTGCTCGGCCCGGCGCAGCGGGTCGACGACGTCTGGCTCTGGGACGTCCGCCCGCTGGTCGGCTGACCCGCCCGGCCCGTCGCGCAGTCCAGCCCGGCCGGACCGTGGTCCGGCCGGGCTGGACCGGAACAGTCAGGCGGTGCGGGCGGACAGCGGCCGGACGTCCCACACCCACACGTCGAGTTCCCGGCGGGCGGGGCCGACCAACTGCTCGACGGTCCGGCGCAGCGGCTCCGCGTTGTGCTGGCGCAACGGCAGCACCAGCACGGCGGCGTTCCAGTGCCGCAGCTCGTCCAGGCTGCGGCGGCGCTGCCGGTCGTCCAGTTTGGTGGTACGCCCGGTGGTGGCGACCTCGTCGAGGAGCTGCCCGATGCCGCTGGGCCGCCCGCCGAACCGCCCCGGGTCACCGGTGTTGCCGTTGCGCGGGGCGAGGAAGTAGCCACCGGGGATCTTGAAGTCCAGGTTGGTGGCCGCCGCCCAGCGCATCCCGTGGGTGTTGCCCATGCTGGGCACGGGCACCGGCACCAGGGTCTGCCCGGGGCCGACGTACTCCCGCCAGCGGTCGGCGGTGATGAAGTCCGGCACCGGCGGGCGGGAGGTCACCTTCAGCGGCATCGGCACGATCGGCAGCAGGGCCAGCACCAGGGCGGCCACCGTGACGGTCTTGGCGTGCCGCCACTGTGCGCCGCGCAACGTCCAGGCCCGCTGCACCGCCAGCGCCAGCAGCATGCCGATCACCACGGAGGTGATCAGCGCGAACCGGGTGGGCACCACCGCGTCCAGCAGCGGCAGCCGCACCAGCAGCTCCCACGGCCCGGTGACCAGGTCCCGCCCCCACCAGGAGATCCGCTCGCCGAGGGAGAGCAGCGCGAAGAACGCGCCGGTGACGGCGAGCGCCCGGACGAGGCGTTCGCGGCGCAGCCAGAGCACGATGCCGACGGCGATCAGCGACAGGCTCCAGCCGAAGAAGGCGTTCTCCTCGGAGTAGTTCGGGGCCAGGTTGACGTTGGCCCGTTCGTTGCCGCCGAAGGTCGGCGAGCCGGGGGCGAAGAAGGCGGCGATGTCGTTGCCGTAGTCCTGCACCGCGTCGCTGAGCCCGTGGTAGGCCATCGGCCCGGCGAACTGGATGTAGAGCGGGTACGCCAGCAGCGCCCCGGCCAGCACCGCGCAGGCGGCCACCCCCTTGGCCAGGGGCCGCCACGCCGCCGACCAGAGCGCCGGCCGCTGGGCCACCATGGCGATCAGGAAGATGCCGCAGGCCAGGGCGGTGAAGAGCAGGATCTCCTCGTTGATGAACGCCTGCCCGGTGACCAGCACGGCGAGCAGCAGGCCGTCGCGCAGCGGCCGGGTGGAACGGGTCAGCACCATCACCCGCCACACGATGAACGGCAGCAGGAACTGGCTGATGATGTTGGGGTGCCAGTTGGCGTGCGAGAGCATCGCCGGGGAGAACCCGCAGAACCAGCCGCCGACCGCCGCGGCGAGCCGCCGCCGCACCAGGTGCCGGGACAACACGTGGTACCAGGCGGCGGCGGTGCCGGCGAGGCCGAGGGTGACCAGCACCACGAAGGACACCGCCGGCCCGAACAGCAGGGTGACCGGCACCATCGGGATGCCCAGCGCCAGCACCGCCGTGTTGGCCATCAGGTTGACGCCGTCGGGGAAGTTGAACTGGTCGGTGTAGAACGGGAACTCCCCGTGCAGCACCACCCGCACCGAGTGGGCCAGGAAGAACTGCACCTGCGCCGGGTCGCTGCTGTAGAGCGAGGCCACCCGGCCGGCCGGGTCGGCCCAGATCCGGCTGGTCACCCAGAGCGCGACGAGCAGGAAGATGCCGTACACCACCAGGTCCTTGCGGCGGGCGGTCCAGCGCCAGCGCCGCCACCACGCGGCCGGCGTCGCGCCGTCACCGTCCGTGTCCGCCGCCCCCCGCTCCGGTACGCCCACCGCCGCCGTGCCGTCGCCGTCGACTTCCGACCCGTCGGCTGCCCCGACGGGCGCGGCCTCCACCGGTGGCGCGTCGACCGGCGTCGCCTCGACGGTCCGGTCCACGGGTGCCGGCACTCCGGTGATACGCAGGTCGGCGGGGGTGGTACGGGTCACGGGTGGGGGCGCTGTCGCGGTGGCCGTCGTGCCGCGGGCAGGGCCCTCGGAGTCGTCGGGGGCCGGTGCGGAGGCGCCACGGGGCTCGGCAGACGTCACAGTCGGCGGAGTCTACCGGAGCCGGGAAAAAGCCCGAAATTCACTCTGGTGTCCCTTGTGGTCATCGGGGACACGGCTGCGGGGCGTCACCGGGCGTTGCGTACCATGTGGGCTTCCGACAACGACGGCGACGCGATCGGGGGCGTAGGGATGGCTTCGGTTCGCCGTCGTGGCATGACTGTCGCCGTGTTGCTCGGTCTGCTGCTGACCGTCCCGGCGTGCGGCCCGGTCGCCGGGCGTCAGGCCCGCGAGCTGCGGGTCGGCTACGACAGCCTGGACGGCACCCGCGCGGTGTGGCCGCCCCGCGGGTCGCTCGCCGGGGACGCCACGGCGACGTCGGCGGTGACCGAGGCGGTCCGTGCCTGGCGATCCCCGATCGACGACCGCGCCCACCTGCCGTCGTCGGGCATCCTGTGGTCGGGTGCGGTCGACGGCGTCCCGCTGGCCCTGGTCGCCGCCGACGTGCCCGGGGAGAGCGCCTCCTGGCTGCTTCAGCTCACCGGTCGCGACGGCCGGTACGAGGTGACCCGGGCCAGCGAGTACACCGACCCGGGTTACCTGGTCTACGCCGACGTGCTCCCGCTGCACCTGCCCGACGGCCGGCGTTACCTGACCTCCGGCCGGGTGGAACGCCTGCTCGGCCCGGACGGTCGGGCGCTGCTGCTGACCGACGGGCTGACCGGCGCGGTCAAGGTGCCCGAGTGCCGGGCGGTGCCGGTGACGGCCACCCTGCGGGCCACCGAGTCGCTGCCCCGGGGGCGGGCCGCCGACCGCCTGCTCGACCTGGGCGTCGCCACCGCCGACCCGAGGTACCCCCTGGTCCGCGACGACACCGGCTCCGGCCGGCGGGCCCTCGACGGGTTGGACACCTGCATGCTCGCCGACGAGCAGGGGCCGTTCGGGAGCATCCCGCGCCGCATCGGCGACCGGGACGCCCCCCGCTCGGTGCCCGAGTCGTGGCCGATGGAGAAGGTTGCCGTCCGGGCGATCGGCGAGATGATGCTGGGCGGCGGAGCCGACCCCGGTGACCTGGAGCAGCTGACCTGGGAGACCGACGCGGGGACGATGACCGCGGTGGTCTACCGCCCGGCCGGCGACGGCACGCCGGTGGTCTCCCCCGCCGACCGGTCCAACCCGCTCCAGACGTACGTCCTGCCGGTGCCGGGGCAGCCGCTGGTGGTGCTGACCTGGCGGGGCAACCGGGATGCGTCCCTGTCGGTGCCGCCCGGCACCCCCCGCCTGGTGGACCGCCCCGGCCTGGTGGTCGTCCCGCTGCCCGCCGCCCGCCAGACCTTCAGCCTGGCCACCGCCGAAAAAACCTACTACCGCTCCGCCGGCGGCCGCTGACCCCCCCCTCCCCGCCCCGGCTCGCCCCCGTCCCCGCCCCGGTGATCAAGAGGTTTGCGTCAAAGTTGATCACTGGATTGACGCAAACCTCTTGATCACGGGAGGGATTGACGCAAACTTCTTGATCACCGGGGTCAGCGACGGCGGCGACGGGCGGCGGACGGCGGGGCGGGAGACGGGAGACGGGGTAGGGGCGGTCACGGCAGTGCCGTGACCGCCCCTGCGGGGTCGCCGGTGGGTCAGTTGGGGGTGGTGTCGCGGGCGGGGAGGCGGACGGTTTCCACAGTGGGGGCGTCGCCGTCCAGGCCGGAGATCCAGCCGGTGACGTCGCGGGCCACGTCCTGCGCGGTCAGCCGCAGGTCGGCCAGGATCTGCGCCCGGGTGCCGTGCGGGTGCCAGTCGGCCGGTACGCCCAGGTCGCGCAGCGGCACCCGGACGTCGGCGTCGCGCAGCGCCTGGCCCAGCGCGTCACCGACACCACCGATGCGTACGCCGTCCTCGACACTGACCACGAGGCGGTGTCCGGCGGCCAGCTCGACCAGCTCGGCCGGCACCGGACGCACCCAGCGCGGGTCGACCACGGTGACGCCGTAGCCCTGCTCGGCCAGCCGGGACGCCACCTCCATCCCGAGCAGCCCGAACGAGCCGACCGCCACCAGCAGCACGTCGGTACGGGCCGACTCGGCCAGCACGTCGACCGGGCCGACCCGGCGGACGGCCGGCAGGTCGGCGGCGACGGTGCCGGTGGGGAACCGGACGATGGTGGGACCGTCGTCGACGGCGATCGCCTCGCGCAGCTCCTCGCGGAGGCTGGCGGAGTCGCGGGGGGCGGCGATCCGCAGGCCCGGCACCACCCCGAAGACCGACATGTCCCAGATGCCGTAGTGGCTCGGCCCGTCCGGCCCGGTGATGCCGGCCCGGTCCAGCACGAAGGTCACCGGCAGCCGGTGCATCGCCACGTCCAGCAACACCTGGTCGAACGCGCGGTTCAGGAAGGTCGCGTAGACCGCCACCACCGGGTGCAGCCCGCCCATCGCCAGGCCGGCCGCCGAGGTGGCCGCGTGCTGCTCGGCGATGCCCACGTCGTACACCCGGTCGGGGTGCTTGCGGGCCAGGGTGGCGATGCCGGTCGGCTCGGCCATCGCGGCGGTGATGCCCACCACGTCGGGCCGTTCGTCGGCGATGGCGACCAGCTCGTCGGCGAAGACCTGGGTCCACTTCACCGACGGGGCGGCGAGCAGCTTGCCGGTCTCGGCGTCGAACGCGCCCGGACCGTGCAGGCAGTCCGCCTCGTCCTCCTCGGCCGGGCGGTAGCCGTAGCCCTTGCGGGTCACCGCGTGCACGATCACCGGGCCGCCGAAGTTCTTGGCCGCGCGCAGCGCCGACTCGACGGCGGCGATGTCGTGCCCGTCGACCGGGCCGACGTACTTGATGCCGAGGTCCTCGAACATCGCCTGCGGGGCGACCGCGTCCTTGATGCCCTTCTTGACCGCGTGCAGCACCTCGTACATCGGCTTGCCGACGAACGGGGTGTTGCCGAGGGCGTCCTTGACCGTGTCGAGGACCTTTTCGTAGCCGGGGTTGAGCCGCAGCGACGACAGGTGGTCGGCCAGGCCGCCGATGGTCGGCGAGTAGGAGCGGCCGTTGTCGTTGACCACGATCACCAGCCGGTTGCCGGCGGTGGCGATGTTGTTCAGCGCCTCCCAGCACATGCCGCCGGTGAGTGCGCCGTCGCCGACCACGGCGACCACGCTGCGCTGCTCGCCACGCAGGGCGTACGCCTTGGCCAGCCCGTCGGCGTAGGACAGGGCGGTGGAGGCGTGCGAGTTCTCGATCAGGTCGTGCTCGCTCTCGGCCTGGCTGGGGTAGCCGGACAGGCCACCGCGCTGGCGGAGCTTGTCGAAGCCGTCCTGCCGGCCGGTGAGGATCTTGTGCACGTACGACTGGTGGCCGGTGTCGAACAGGAGCCGGTCGCGCGGGGAGTCGAAGACCCGGTGCATGGCCAGGGTCAGCTCCACCACCCCCAGGTTGGGGCCGACGTGCCCACCCGTGCGGGAGACCTTGGCGATCAGAAAGTCACGGATCTCGGCGGCGAGGATGTCCAGCTGTTCGCCGGTCATCCGCTTCACGTCCTGCGGACCACGCACGGTGCCCAGCAGCCGGCCGTGGTGGGCCGTGTCCTCGTCAACACTCATGACGAGAGAGTCTATCGGCCGCCGCACACTCCGCAGTGCGGCCGTGGATCATCGCTGGTGGGGGCCCCGATCAGCGCAGCACGACCAGTCGACGCGGCGGGAGCGTCCCGGTCACCCCGGCCGGCGGCCCGGACGGGGTCCAGGACCCCAGCACGGCCGCCCGGCGGGCCCCGGTCACCGAGGGCAGCGCCCCCGGCAGGCCGTGCCAGGACAGCCAGCCCAGCAGAGCGAACGCGTACGCCTCCCGGGCCTGGGCGGGCACCCCCAGCTCGTCGGTGGTCCGCAGCGTCCAGCGGCCGATACCGAGGGCGGCCAGCCGACCCCACAGGGTCGGATTGCGTACCCCACCACCGGCCGCCACCACCTCGGTCACCCGGTGCCGCGCGCAGGCGGCGGCGACCGTCCGGGCGGTCAACTCGGTCAGCGTGGCGAACACGTCGTCCGGGGCGACCGGCTCCCCCAGCGCCGCCAGCCGTTCGTCGAGGTAGCCGGGGTGGAACAGCTCCTTGCCGGTGGACTTGGGCGGTGGTGCCGCGTAGTAGGGCTCGGCGAGCAGCAGCGCCAGCAACCCGGGGTGTACCCGGCCGGCCGCCGCCCGTACCCCGTCGACGTCGCAGGGCCGGTCGAGGAACCGGCGGGCCGCCGCGTCGAGCAGGGCGTTGGCCGGGCCCACGTCGTACCCGAGCACGGGTGCGTCCGGGGCGACCACGGTGAGGTTGGCGATGCCGCCCAGGTTGAGCGCCGCCCGTACCCCGCCGCCGGGTCGCCCGCCCAGGTCACCGCGCGCCCCGGCCGGGTCGTCGGGGGCGAGCAGCAGGGCGTCGAAGGCGGGGACCAGCGGGGCGCCCTGGCCACCGGCGGCGACGTCCGCCGACCGCAGGTCCGACAGCACGGGTACGCCCACCCGGGCGGCGACCCGGGCCGGCGCACCGAGCTGGAGGGTGCCGTGCACGGTGCCGCCGGCGACCCAGTGGAAGACCGTCTGCCCGGGGGAGACGACGGCGTCGGCCCGCCCGCCGGCCAGCGCGACGCCGAGTGCGGCGGCGTCGGCGAACACCGCACCGAGGGCGTTGTCGAGCCGGCAGACCGCCTCGACCGTGGTCGGGTTCGGCGGCAGCACCGCCCCGATCCGCTCCCGCAACTCCGCGTCGTAGCCCAACTCCCGGTGCCCCAACGCCCGCATCCGCAGGGTCTGCCCGACGGCGGTGAACTCGGCGGCGACCACGTCCACCCCGTCGTAGGAGGTGCCCGACATCAGCCCGACGATCCTCATCGGGCCAGGTTAGTCAGCGGGCGGCGGCAGGAACAGGCCGACCAGTTCGACGTGCTGGGTCATCGGGAACAGGTCGTAGCCGCGCAGGGCGGCGAGCCGCCAGCCGGCCCGGGTGAAGGTGCGCACGTCCCGGGCGAAGGCGGCCGGGTCGCAGGCCACGTAGGCGATCGCCCGGGGGTCGGCGGCGATCATGTCCCGGACCACCGCCGCACCCGCACCGGTACGCGGCGGATCGAGCACCACCAGGTCGACCGGGCCGGTGATCCGGCGGCGGGCCAACGCGGTCTCCACCCGGGCGGCGACCACCTCGACCCGGGACAGGTCGGCCAGGTTGCGCCGGGCGGCGGCGACCCCCTCGGCGGCGGACTCGACCACGGTGACCCGGGCGTCCGGGCCGACCCGGGCGGCGAGCGCGCCGGCGAACAGGCCCGCCCCGCCGTACAGGTCCCAGACGGACTCGCCGGGCTGCGGGGCGAGCAGGTCGAGGACCGCGTCGACCAGGGTGTCGGCGGCGGCCGGGTGCACCTGCCAGAACCCGCCGGCCGGCAGCGTCCAGTTCCGACCGGCGGCGACCTCCCGTACCGTCGCCGGCCCGTCGACCTCCAGTACCGTCGCCGGTCCGTCGACCTCGGCCGCCGGCCCATCCGGGACGTCGACGGTCGTAGCCGGCGGGCCGGGCAGGTCGACCAGGGTGGGCACCCCGTCGGTCAGGGCGGTGACCACGACGTCGCCGCCGGTCGAGGCGACGACCTCCACCGACTCGGCCGTCGGCCAGGGCCGACCGAGCAGCGGCAGTTCCTGGATCGCCGGGTGGGCGATCAGGCAGCGGTCGATCGGCACCACCTCGTGCGAGCGGTGCTTGAGCAGCCCGGCCCGGCCGGCGGCGTCGACCGCGTAGCGGACCCGGGAGCGCCAGCCCAGTTGCCCACCGGGCAGCGGCTCCACGGTGACCCGCAGCCCGTCGATCTCGGCGTCGGTGAGCCCGCCCAGCCGGGTGAGCTGCTCACGGACCACAGCCGCCTTCCAGCCGAGCTGGGCGGTCGGGGCCACGTGTTGCAGGTCGCAACCACCACAACCGCCCGGCCGGGCGTACGGGCAGGGCGGGGTGACCCGCTCCGGTGCCGCCGCGACGATCTCGACGGCGTCGGCCCGGGCGAAGCCCCGGTGCAGCTCGGTCACCTCGGCGATCACCCGCTCACCGGGCAACGCGTGCCGGACGAAGACCACCTGGCCGTCGACCCGGGCCACGCAGTGCCCACCGGGGGCGACCGCGTCGACTGTCAACTCGACCCGCTCGGCCTCCTCCAACCCGGGCCGCCGCTCCGCCCCGGACCCACCGGCCCCGACCGCCGACCGTCCCACCTCGGACCCGGCCCCCTCGGACCGTCCCGCCTCGGACCCGGCTGCCTCGGACCGTCCCGCCTCGGACCCGGCTGCCTCGGATCCGGCCGGGCCGGAACGGGCGGTGGTCGCGGAACGGGTGGGGCGGGATCGGGCGGTCACGGGCGGTCTCCGGTCGACGGGTCGGGCTCGCCCGACGGGACGGCGGTCACCGGCGGGGCGGGCGGCGGCAGGGTGCTGCGCGGCGCGACCCGGGGACCCCGGGCGGGGGTACGGCTCAACGTCTCGTCCAGCCGGTCGAGGTTCTTGGTCGCGGTGGACGCCAACTGCCAGGGCACACTGGTCACCATCACGCCCGGCTCGAAGAGCAGCCGGCCCTTGAGCCGCAGCGCGCTCTGGTTGTGCAGCAGGTTCTCCCACCAGTGGCCCACGACGTACTCGGGGATGAAGACGGTGACCACGTCGCGGGGCGACTCCCGGCGGGTGTTCGCCACGAAGTTCAGGATCGGCCTGGTGATCTCCCGGTACGGCGAGTCGACCACGGTCAGCGGCACCGGCACTTCCCGCCGCTCCCACTCCTGCTGGAGCTGCCGGGTGTCCTTCTCGTCCACGTTGACGGTGACCGCGGTCAGCGTGTCCGGCCGGGTGGCGCGGGCGTACGCGATGGCCCGCAGGGTCGGCTGGTGCAGCTTGCTGACCAGCACGATGGCGTGGTTGCGGGCGGGCAGCACCCCGCGCACCTCGGTCGGTTCCAGCTCGGCGGCGATCCGGTCGTAGTGCCGGCGGATGGCCAGCATCAGCACGTAGATCACCGCCATCGCGGCGATGGCGATCCACGCGCCGAGCAGGAACTTGGTGATCAGCACGATGACCAGGACGGTGCCGGTCATCGCCATGCCGAACGCGTTGATCGCCCGGGAGCGGAACATCCGGCGGCGGGCCTGCGGGTCACGCTCGGTGCGCAGGTGCCGGTTCCAGTGCCGGATCATGCCGGCCTGGGAGAGCGTGAACGAGACGAAGACGCCGACGATGTAGAGCTGGATCAGCCGGGTCACCTCGGCCTGGAAACCGACGATCAGCACGATCGCGAAGACGGCGAGGAAGACGATGCCGTTGGAGAACGCCAGCCGGTCGCCCCGGGTGTGCAGTTGCCGGGGCAGGTAGCGGTCCTGGGCGAGGATCGAACCGAGCACCGGGAAGCCGTTGAACGCGGTGTTCGCGGCCAGGAAGAGGATCAGCGCGGTCATCCCGGCGACCACGTAGAGCAGCACCGACCCGCCGCCGAAGACGGTCTCGCCGAGCTGGGCGGTGACGGTCTTCTGCACGTACCCGTCGGGGCCGGAGAGGATCTGCGTGTTCGGGTCCTCGACGAACTGCAGGCCGGTCAGCCGGGCCAGCCAGATGATGCCGACCAGCATGGACACCGAGATCGTGCCGAGCAGCAGCAGGGTGGTGGCCGCGTTGCGGCTCTTCGGGGCCTTGAACGCCGGCACCCCGTTGGAGATCGCCTCGACCCCGGTCAGCGCGGCGCAGCCGGAGGAGAAGGTCCGCAGCAGCAGGAAGATCAGCGCGAAGCCGGTCACGCTGTGCTCGGCCTGGATCTCCAGCCCGGCGCTGGGGGCGCGCAGGTCGTCGCCGAGGATGAAGTACCGGACCAGCCCGGTGAGGATCATGCCGCCGATGACGATCACGAAGCCGTACGTCGGGATGGCGAACGCGGTGCCGGACTCACGCAGCCCGCGCAGGTTCATCGCGGTCAACAGCACCACCGCGGTCACCGCGATCAGCACCTTGTGGGTGGCCACGAAGGGCACCACCGAACCGAGGTTGGCCACCCCGGAGGAGACCGACACGGCGACGGTCAGCACGTAGTCGACAAGCAGCGCGCTGCCCACCGCCAGCCCGGCCCGGGGACCCAGGTTGACCGTCGCCACCTCGTAGTCGCCGCCGCCGGAGGGGTAGGCGTGCACGTTCTGCCGGTAGCTGGCCACCACGGTCAGCATGACCACGACCACCGCGAGGGCGATCCACGGGGAGAACAGGAACGCCGACGCCCCGGCGATGGAGAGGGTCAGCAGGATCTCGTCGGGGGCGTACGCGACGCTGGACAGCGCGTCGGAGGCGAAGACCGGCAGGGCGATGCGCTTGGGCAGGAGTGTGTGCTGGAGCCGGTCGGACCGGAACGGTCGACCGACGAGGAGTCGCTTCAGCAGCGAGGTGGGACTGGCCACAAGCGCTAAGGGTACGACCACCGGATGGTGGTCGCCGGGGGGTGCCTGATCCCGCTCCCACGCCCCGGCGCGGTACGGTTCGGTCCCCCGTCGGCGGGGTGGACGTGGCAGGCTCGCAGACGACAGTCGCCGGACGCAGGCGCACCTTGGGAGGGACACCGTGCACGTCGTGATCATGGGCTGTGGGCGGGTCGGCTCGACGCTGGCCCAGAGCCTGGAGTCCCGGGGGCACTCGGTGGCGGTGATCGACCACGACGCCGACGCGTTCCGCCGCCTCGGCCCCGACTTCGCCGGGATCACCGTCACCGGTGCCGGCTTCGACGGCGAGGTGCTGCGTCAGGCCGGCATCGAGCGGGCGGACGCCTTCGCCGCCGTCTCCAGCGGCGACAACTCCAACATCATCTCGGCCCGGCTGGCCCGCGAGACGTTCGGCGTCTCCCGGGTCGCGGCCCGGATCTACGACCAGCGCCGGGCCCAGGTCTACGAGCGGCTCGGCATCCCCACCGTCGCCACCGTCCGCTGGACGGCCGACCGGATGCTGCGCCACCTGGTCCCCGAGGGCAACGTGGAGATCTTCCGGGACCCGACCAGCACCGTGTCGATCATCGAGGTGCCGGTGCACAAGGACTGGATCGGTCGACCGCTGAGCCAACTGGAGCAGACGGCGGGGACCAGGGTGGCGTACCTGACCCGGTTCGGCATCGGCATGCTGCCCACCGCCTCCAGCGTCGTACAGGAGGGTGACCAGCTCTACGTGCTGGTCACCGACGACATCGCCGCCTCGGTCACCGCGGTGGCCGCGACGCCGCCCGAAGGAGGGCACTGAGCCATGCGGATCGCCATCGCGGGCGCCGGCAACGTGGGCCGGTCGATCGCCCAGGAGCTGATCGACAACGGCCACCAGGTGATGCTGATCGAACGGCAGCCGCGGATGCTGCGCCCGGACCGGGTGCCCACCGCCGACTGGGTGCTGGCTGACGCCTGCGAGCTGGCCAGCCTGGAGGAGGCGAACGTCGCGGGCTGCGACGTGGTGGTCGCCGCCACCGGTGACGACAAGGTCAACCTGGTGGTGTCCCTGCTGGCCAAGACCGAGTTCGCGGTGCCCCGGGTGGTGGCCCGGGTCAACCGGGCCGAGAACGAGTGGTTGTTCACCGAGCAGTGGGGCGTCGACGTGGCGGTCAGCAAGCCCCGGGTGATGGCCGCGCTGGTCGAGGAGGCGGTCACCGTCGGCGACCTGGTCCGGTTGATGACGTTCCGGCAGGGCGAGGCGAACCTGGTGGAGATCACCCTGCCGCCGACCGCGCCCTACGTCGGCCAGCCGATCCACGCCGTGCCGCTCCCCCGGGACGCCGCGCTGGTGGCGATCCTGCGCGGCAAGCGGGTGCTGGTGCCCAGCCCCGACGACCCGATCGAGGCCGGCGACGAGCTGATCTTCGTGTGCACCGCCCAGGTGGAGGACGACGTGCGCGGGGTGATCCTCGGCCCGGACAGCGTGGAACGGACCCGGGGCGCGACCTGAGCGCTGCCAGTCAGCCGCCCGGCAGCGGCGTCGGGGCGTTCTCCCGGGTCACCCGGCGCACCGTCCAGACCGTGATCAGCAGCAGCAGCGCGTACGGCGGGTAGCCCAGGGCGAGCCGGGCCACCCCCAGCGCGGTGTCCTGGTGGGCCAGGTAGAGCCCGGCCTGCACCCCGACCTTGGCCAGCCACACCACTCCCCAGAGCACGGTGAGCTGGGTGAAGGTGCGCACCAGCCGGGGGTCGTCGCGCCACTCGGAGCGCCCCTTGGCGACCAGCACCGACCAGATCCACCCCACCAGGGGTTGCCGGATCACCGCGGAGAGCAGCAGGGCGATGCCGTAGCCGATGCCGTAGAGGATGCCCGGGAGGTAGAAGTCCCGTTCGTCCCCGGTACGCCAGGCGATGGCCGCCCCGATGCCCACGCCGAAGAGCCCGTTGACGGCGTGCCGGACCGGACGGCGTTGGACCAGCCGGACCACCGCGATCAGCAGCGCCACCCCGACCGAGGCGATCACCGCCGGCCGCAGCTCCCCGACCACGTTGGCCAGCACGAAGACCACCACCGGGATGCTGGACTCGACCAGCCCGCGCCAGCCGCCCAACTGGTCGGCCATCTGCTCGGCGAGGCTGGGCAGCCGTTCGTCGTCCGTCGGGGTGGTCTGCGGCTCGGTGGCCGGGGGCTGTCCTGTCGTCACTTCGGCGACTCCAGCTCGTAGTACGGGTTGTAGATGACCTTGCGGTCGTCCCGGACGGCCACCCGGCCCCGGGCGGTGAGGTGCCGGCCCGGCTCGATGCCGGCGATGTGCCGCCGACCCAGCCAGACCAGGGTGACCACGTCACTGCCGTCGTAGAGGTCCGCCTCCAGGGTGGGCAGGTTGGTACGCGGCGTGTAGACCACCGTGCGGAGCCGCCCGGCGACCGAGACCACCTGCCCCCGCATGCACTGCCGGGCCAGCACGCCACCGGATTCGGCGCTCTCCCGGCGCAGCTCCTGCGCCTCGATCTCGGCCTCGCTGGCGGTGAACCGGCGCAGGATGTCCCGCAGTGACTTCCTGCTCTCGTCGGTCGACATGACCTCCGCGTCACCCTCTCCAGGTGGACCGGTCGGCACCGGCGCTGCCCCGACCCCGGGCGGGACCGTGCCGCCAGCGTACGCCGATCGGGCCCCGACGGCGTCGGTGCGGTGTGCCGGTCCCGGCCCGAAGCCCGGGGCCCACCCGACCGACGACCACCCGACCGAGGCCCACCCGACCGACCGACGACCACCCGGTCGACGACGGCCCGGTCCGACGCCGGACAGCGGTCCGGGCCGGGTGCGGCCACCCTCGGGTGACGGCCTCCGGCCCGGACGGGGTCGCTCAGCTCTCGCTCGGGGCCTCGGCGGCCTGGTCGGCCATCTCCCGGGGCAACCGAAGCGGCAGCGGCTCACGGACCGGCTTCGCCTCCTGCCCCCGGTCCACCACCAGGCCGTCCAGGCAGGTGGCGAGCGGGCCGGCCGCGGCCGGGTCGGTGGCGACCGCGCCCTGGTAGACACCCCGGACCATCCAGCGCGGCCCGTCGATGCCGACGAAACGCAGGTCGGTCGGCCCGTCCGGGGTACGCACCCGGGCGTGCAACTCGACGCCGTACTCGCCCCGGGTCTCCTGGACGGTGGCGCCGTCGCCGACCAGCGACTGCCGGATCTCCTCGCGCACCTCGTCCCAGATGCCCTCGGAGCGGGGCGCGGCGAAGACACCGAGCTGGAGGGCGTTGTCGCCGTTCACCAGCACGACCTGCTGGACGACGCCCTGCGGGTCGGCCTGCACCCGCACCTCGACTCCGGGCACCGCCGGGATGTGCAGGCTGCCCAGGTCGAGCCGCTGCACGTCGTCCGGTGCCTCGGCGAGGTCGTACGGGCCACGGGCCGGGCCCGCCGCCTCGTACGAGTCGAGGACGTCGGCCCGCTGGTCACGGGCGTGCCGCCCACCGTCGGCCCGCTTTCGGGAGAAGATCACTGCGCCCACCCTCCGCTGTTCGCACTCACCCTGCCACCTCTTCCGTCCGTTCGCCCGCCCGGTCGGCACCCTCGGGCCCGGCCGGGCCACCGGGCGGGGGCACGAGCCCGGCATGGCCGCCGGTCGACCCGTGCCCGCCGGTCCCCCGTCGGGACCCGGGCAGCACCGCCACCGGCTGGAAATCGGCCCGCTCCACCCGCTGGACAACGAGTTGCGCGATGCGATCGCCACGGGAGATCTTCGCCGGTGCGTCCCGATCGTGGTTGATCAGGTTGACCAGGATCTCACCCCGGTAGCCGGCGTCGACCGTACCGGGCGCGTTGAGCACCGTCACGCCGAGCCTGGCGGCCAGCCCGGAGCGCGGGTGGACCAGGCCGACGTAGCCCTCCGGCAGGGCCAGCGCCACACCGGTGGGGACCAGGGCCCGGCCACCCGGGGGCAGCTCGACGTCCGCGGCGGCCACTAGGTCGGCGCCGGCGTCACCGGGATGGGCGTACGCGGGCAGCGGCAGCTCCGGGTCGAGCTGCCGTACGGGCACGGGTACGACGTGGGTCACGTTCTGCCTCTTCCGTCGGCGTTCACGGGGTGCCCCTGCCATCCTGCCGGGTCGACCGGCCGTCGTGTTCCGTACCCTGCGAGTGTGAGCCTGTCGCCTTCCCCGTCGTCGTCGACGCCGCGCGCCGCGGCCGCCCCGACGTACTCCGAGCGGCTCGGCCTGCCGTGGTGGTGCTGGCTGGCCGGGCTCGCCCTGGCCGGGTTCGCCGCCGCCGAGCTGTGGATGGGTGCCGGTGGGGTGCGGTCCTGGCTGCCGTTCGTGCTGCTGCTGCCGGCAGTCCTGGCCGGGCTGTGGTGGCTGGGCCGGGTCCGGGTCGCGGTCGACGGCGGTGAGCTGTGGGTCGACGACGCCCACCTGCCCGTGCGGTACGTCGCCGACGCCGTCGCGCTCGACGCCGAGGGCCGGCGCGAGGTGCTCGGGGTGGGCGCGGACCCGCTGGCCTTCGTGGTGCAGCGACCGTGGATCGGCGGCGCGGTGCAGGTGGTGCTCGACGATCCGGCCGACCCGACCCCGTTCTGGGTGGTGAGTTCCCGCCGGCCGACCGAGCTGGCCGCCGCCCTGCTGGCCGCCCGCGACGCGGCCTGAACGCCGCCGCCGGCCCCGCCACTGCGCCGCTCCCGGCAGACCTTCCCGCCCGTGGTCAGGGTCGACCGCTCCTTCGCGGGCAGGGCCGACCGGCTCACCCGGGGCAGGGCAGTTCGGAGCGGGTGCAGCGGGCGGGTCAAGGCAGGGCAGGTCAAGGCAGGGCGGGGCGCCCGCCGGGGGCAGCTCCCGGCGCTGCTTGCGCAGGTCCCGCCGGAGCTGGTCGGCCAGCGAGCGGGTGGCCCGACGGTTGAGGTAGCTGGCGACGGCGGCCCCGGTGAGGAACGGGCCCAGCGTGGTCAGGTTGCGGCCGAAACGCTTGAGCAGGGTGTCCCGTAGTTCCTTGCGGGCGGCGGTACCGAGCACGGCACCCACCCCGGCGCCCGGCACCATCGGGTTGATTCCGCGCTGGCTGGCCCAGGACTGGAGCAGGGCTACGGTCCTGGGGGTCGTGCCGGTGGGCAGCGGCGCCCCGTAGATCTCGTGCAGCTCGCCGATCAGCTTCAGCTCGATCGACACCACGGCCACCGTCTCGGCGGCGAGCAGCACCGGCGCGGAGAGCAGGGTCGGCGCGACGGCCCACTCCACCGCGGCGACGCCGCCGCCGGCCGCACCCACCCCGGCGGTGGCCCGGGCGGCGTTGCGGACGAGCCGGTCGGCGAGCGCCTCGTCGTCCAGACCGGGGAAGTGCAGCCGCAGGGTGGCCAGGTCCCGGACCGGGACGTGCGGCGCGACGTCGGCGACCGTGTCGGCCATCCAACGCAGCGCCGACCGCGGCTTGAACAGATCGCCCAGCCCTCGACCACGGGCCTGCCCGACCAGTCGGGTGAGCAGTTGCCGGCGGCGGGCGGGCGCGATGTCGTCGGCGGTCAGCGCCGCCACCGTCGCGCCCAACTCGTCGCCGGGCCGGGCAGCCGGGTCAGCCCCGGCGGTCCGGTCCTCGGGTACGGCGGCGGGCGGCCCGGCGTCGGACAGCGACCCGTCCGGGTCGGACTCGCCATGCCGCTCGCCGTGCTCGTTCATCTGCCTGCCCTCCCGAGGTCCCACCGGTTCTGGTGGACGCCGGTACGAGTCAAGCAGCAACCCGCCGTGTGCGCACGGCGGCTCGGGCAGCGGCGGCCCCGCGAGGAGGCCGCCGCCGGTGGGGTGGGTACTCAGACGCACTCACGGCAGATCAGGTCGCCGTTGCGCTCGACTGCCAACTGGCTGCGGTGATGCACCAGGAAGCAGCGCCCACATCGGAACTCGTCCTGCTGCATCGGGAGGACCTTCACGGTCAGCTCCTCGTCGGCCAGGTCGGCGCCGGGCAGCTCAAAGCTCTCGGCCACCTCGGCCTCGTCGACGTCCACGGCACCCGACTGTGAGTCGACCCGCCGGGCCTTGAGCTCTTCCAGGCTGTCCTCGCCGAGGTCGACCTCGTCGCGACGCGGGGCGTCGTAGTCGGTGGCCATCGGTTTCACTCTCCCATATCGATGTTGTCGCTTCCGGTTGTAACGCCGGGCGACGCTGTTTCGGTTCCCACTGGCCGGCCACCAATGTGTGTCGGTCGCCCCACCCGACGGCCTCTGGATCGAGGTCTCCGGGGCAAGCACCGACGAGCGCGGTACCTTACCCCCTCCCAGGCGAGGCATGTATACCGCCCTCGCGGCAGAGATGTACGCCCCCGGGACCCAAGATGTTCCCAATGTGACTCAGGCGACACGAAGATAGGGGTAGTAGTACCCCGTTCCCGGTTGGCGCGCCGGCATGTCGGACTGTTTCCACGCGACTGCCGGACAACCGTTAACCTCAGCGGCGTACTCGACGGCCGACGACACCGCCCGCCGACGACGTCCGCCGCCACCACCTCACTGTCCGGGGAGCGCCCAGATGAGTTTTGCGCGAGTGCGAGCACTCGTTGTCGTCGGACTGCTGGCGGCCGTCGCCCTGGTCTTCGTCGTCGTCGCCGTGGTCCGCGACACCCAGGGCAGCGGGGCCAACGCCAGGGGATGCCCCGAGGGCTGGCCGTTGGCCGACCTGTCCCTGCGCACCTACCAGGATGTCAAGATCAATATCCTGAACGGCACCGGCGAGCCGGGCCTGGCCAGCAGCGTGGGCGACGACTTCCGGAATCGGAAGTTCCAGGTCAAGAAGGAGGGCAACGCCGCGCACTTCGACGGCGTCGCGCTGCTGCGCTTCGGCCCCAAGGGCGTCGGCTCCGCGCACCTGCTGCGCGCCTTCTTCCTCGACAACGCCGAACGCGACTACGACGCGAAGCGCCAGGACGACACGGTCGACGTGGTGCTGGGCGACGGCTTCCAGCAGCTGGCCACCACCACCGAGGTCAACCAGTCCCTCGGCGACCTGGGCGCGCCGACCGCGCCGGAGGGCTCCTGCCCGATGCCGGTCGAGAACAAGTAACCGACCACCGGTCAGCGACAGGTGACCACCCGGCGGTCGGTGCCGACCGGCGGTCGGGGACAAGTAACCGACCACCGGTCGAGAACGAGTAACCGACCCCGGTCGGGGACGACCGACCCCGGTCGGGGACGACCGACCCCGGTCGGGGACGACCGAACGGGGTCGGGGACGACCGAACGCCGGGCCGGCGGGGTCAGGGGCCGCCGGAGGCGTCCAGGGCGGCCAACCGGGTGTGCAGGGGCGCGAACAGCGCCGGTGGGGCCGCGATGACGAGGTCGGGGCCGGCGGGCCGGCCGTTCAGCCCGGTCACCCGCAGCCCGGCCTCTGCGGCGACCAGTCCCCCGGCGGCCAGGTCCCAGGCGGCCAGCCCCTTCTCGAAGTAGGCGTCCACCCGCCCCTCGGCGGCCAGGCAGAGATCCAGTGCCGCCGCCCCCATCCGCCGGATGTCCCGGACCTCCCCGATCAGCGCGGCGACCACCCGGGCCTGGTGCCCGCGGCGACCGGCGTCGTAGCCGAACCCGGTGGCGACCAGCGCCTGCCCCAGGTCGGTTTCGGTGGAGCAACGCAGCCGGGTGCCGTCCCGCCAGGCGCCGCCCCCCGCGGTGGCGGTCCACTCCTCGCCGGTCGACACGTTGCGGACCACCCCGGCGACGACCTCGCCGTCCACCTCGGCGGCGAGCGACACCGCGCAGTACGGCAACCCGTAGAGGTAGTTCACCGTGCCGTCGATCGGGTCGACGATCCAGCGCACCCCACCCGCCCCGACCGCACCGGCCTGCACCCCGCCGTACTCCTCGCCGAGCACCGCGTCGTCCGGCCGGGCCGCGCGCAGGGCGTCGCGGACCTGCCGCTCCACAGCCCGGTCGGCGGCGGTGACCACGTCGGTGACGGTGCTCTTGGTGGCCGCGACCGAGACCCCCTCGACCCGCATCCGGGCGGCGGTCGTGGCGGCGTCCCGGGCCACCGGGATCGCGATCTCAAGCAGATCCTGCGGTGTCGGTGTCGAACCGGTCATCGAAACTGCCCCTCTCGCGCCGCCCTGCGGCACCGGACGCACCAACCGGGCCCCCACGGCCGGGGACCCACCGGCCGCCGCGCCTGCCGTCCGGTGCGACACGCGCGCCCCACCGCGCATCGTCGATCTCCTCCGGACAGCATAGGCAGCCCGCGTCACGCCCGGACCCCGCCGGTGTGGCAGCAGGTCCGGGCCCCGATCGACGGCCCGTCCGACCCGGTCCGAGCGGGTGGCCACAAAGTCGACATCCGGGCCGAACCGGCGGTACAGACGGCCGGTTGCCGTGCGCCGCAGGATGATCGCGGCAACCGGGGTTACAATTCACCCTGCCCACGCGCCACGGACCGCAGCCGCACAGCCGGCCCGGGACACGGGGGTCACTCAACGACATCGCACGGCACGGCACGCCACGCTGCGCCGGACGACCCCGGCCGTGCTCGCTCTTCGCCTCCGGAAGGTCATTCGTGACAGAACCCCGCCAGCCCGGCGCCGACGTTCGCTCGCTCACCGACACCCTGATCGCCCACGCCCAGAGCGCCGGTGGTCAGCTGACGTCGGCCCAGCTCGCGCGCACCGTCGAGTCCGCCGAGGTGACCCCGGCCCAGGCCAAGAAGATCCTGCGGGCGCTCTCCGAGGCGGGCGTGACCGTGGTGGTCGACGGCTCCGCCAGCACCCGCCCCCGTCGGGTGGCCGCCGCCCGGTCGGCCACCCCGGCCTCGCGCGCCACCACCGCCAAGACCACCAAGAAGGCCGTCGCACCGGCTCCGAAGCAGGCGCCCGCCGCCGACGAGGCCACCGCGCCCACCCCGCGCAAGGTGGCCCCCCGCAAGGCGGCCACCACGGCGGGGGTGGCCGCCAAGGCCGCCGCGCCGGCCGCCAAGGCGACCAAGTCCACCCGGGCCACCAAGGCCACGGTGGCCGCCGCCGGTGCCGGCAAGGTCGCCACCAAGGGCGAGGGCGCCGAGGGCGAGATCGATCCCGAGCAGTTGGCCGCCGAGATCGAGGACGTGGTGGTCGAGGAGCCGGCCGAGCTGACCCGGGCCGCCGAGACCGATGCCGCCGCCTCCGCCACCGACAACGACTTCGAGTGGGACGACGAGGAGTCCGAGGCGCTCAAGCAGGCGCGGCGGGACGCGGAACTCACCGCCTCCGCCGACTCCGTCCGGGCGTACCTCAAGCAGATCGGCAAGGTTCCGCTGCTCAA
Organism: Micromonospora sp. RL09-050-HVF-A; assembly: GCF_019374995.1. Lineage (NCBI taxonomy): Bacteria > Bacillati > Actinomycetota > Actinomycetes > Micromonosporales > Micromonosporaceae > Micromonospora > Micromonospora sp. RL09-050-HVF-A. The sequence continues at coordinate 6,387,309 of NZ_JAGKQP010000002.1, read as the reverse complement.
CGCCGAGCAGGAGGTCGAGCTGGCCAAGCGGATCGAGGCCGGGCTCTACGCCGCCGAGCGGCTGCGCGCCGCCGACGACGGCGAGGAGAAGCTCACCCGCGACATGCAGCGCGACCTGCTGTGGATCTCCCGGGACGGCGAGCGCGCCAAGAACCACCTGCTGGAGGCGAACCTCCGGCTGGTCGTCTCGCTGGCCAAGCGCTACACCGGGCGGGGGATGGCCTTCCTCGACCTGATCCAGGAGGGCAACCTCGGCCTGATCCGCGCGGTCGAGAAGTTCGACTACACCAAGGGTTACAAGTTCTCCACGTACGCCACCTGGTGGATCCGGCAGGCGATCACCCGGGCGATGGCCGACCAGGCCCGCACCATCCGCATCCCGGTGCACATGGTCGAGGTGATCAACAAGCTCGGCCGGATCCAACGCGAGCTGCTCCAGGACCTGGGTCGCGAGCCCACCCCGGAGGAGCTCGCCAAGGAGATGGACATCACACCCGAGAAGGTCCTCGAGATCCAGCAGTACGCTCGGGAGCCCATCTCGCTCGACCAGACCATCGGTGACGAGGGCGACAGCCAGCTCGGCGACTTCATCGAGGACTCGGAGGCCGTGGTCGCCGTCGACGCCGTCTCGTTCTCGCTGTTGCAGGACCAGCTCCAGCAGGTCCTGCAGACGCTTTCCGAGCGCGAGGCGGGGGTGGTACGGCTGCGCTTCGGCCTGACCGACGGCCAGCCGCGTACCCTCGACGAGATCGGCCAGGTCTACGGGGTGACCCGGGAACGGATCCGGCAGATCGAGTCCAAGACGATGTCCAAGCTCCGGCACCCGTCGCGCTCCCAGGTGCTCCGGGACTACCTGGACTGAGCCGTTCACGTCAACCCGTCGTGTCGGATTGATCACCAGGCGTAGAACATGCGAAGGTGACCGGTCCAACACGCGTTTGTGATCGTTGACGTGGCACCCTGGTAGCACGGCACACTGTCCTTCCCGTCAGGTGTGACCTCGGTCCCCCGCGGGCACACTGGGAAGGCGGGGCCCGGTAAGGGTGTTGCACGATGAGTGAGCAACGACCGAAGAGAGTGTTCATCGGTGACGACCAGAGGAGGAAGGCGATGACCCCGACCCTCACGCCGCCGCCCGAAACGGTGGCTCCCCCAGCCGCCGATGAACGGTGCGACCGCTGCAATGCTGCCGGCAAGCTCCGTATCACTCTGGCGGGTGGGAGCGAGTTGGTGTTCTGTGGGCACCACGCGAACAAGTACGCCGAGGATCTCGTGAAGATCACGGTGAAGTTCGCGACGGACCCGGAGTTCAGCTGGCGAGGCGCCGATCTGATGGCGAACTGACCCGGCAACCCCTACGACGACATAGCTGGGCGGGGGCACCCTGAGGGTGCCCCCGCCCAGCTTTTCGCTACCCACCCCACCCCACTACCCGCCCCGTCCCCTCCCGCCACCAGTCCCGCTCCCCGTCCCGGCCGCCGCCCCCGGTGATCAAGAGGTTTCGGTCACCGAAGCGCCTGTTTCTGACCCAAACCTCTTGATCACCGGGGAGACCACGGGACGGGACCGCCGGGGAGACCACGGGACGAGGGAGCGGGACGGGACCGCCGGGGAGAGCCGGGGAGACCCGGGGACGGGGGCAGCGGGGCGGTCAGAGGGTTTGGAGGGTGGCTATGCGTTCTTCGAGTTGTTCGATGGTGGCCTGGGCGCTGGGGGGGCCGCCGCAGAGTCGGCGGAGTTCCGCGTGGATCTTGCCGTGGGGCAGGCCGGTGCGGTGGTGCCGGGCGGCCACCAGGGCGTTCAGTTGACGCCGTAGCGCCACGCGGCGCTGGGCGGCACTCAGGGGTACCACGGGGGCAGCGGGGGGCGCAGCGGCCGGCTCAGCGGCCCGGGTGGCTGCCCGGCGGCGCTGCGCGGCGAGCTGGTCGGCCTGGCGTTTGGTCAGCAGCTGCGACACCTGGGCGGCGGTGAGCAGGCCGGGCAGCCCCAGATATTCCTCCTCCTCGGGGGTGCCGGCCTGGGCGGCGGTACCGAAGGACGCCCCGTCGAAGATCACCTGGTCCAGCTCGGCGGTCGCGGACAGCGCGGTGAACCGCTTTTCCAGCTCGCCGCTGGCCTGGTCGTCGCGCTGGGCGCGCTCCAGCAGCTCGTCGTCGAAGCCCTCCCGGTCCTTGGGCTTGCCCAGCACGTGGTCCCGCTCGGCCTCCATCTCGCTGGCCAGGCCCAGCAGGTGCGGCACGCTCGGCACGAACACCGAGGCCGTCTCACCGGAGCGACGGGCCCGGACGAACCGGCCGATGGCCTGGGCGAAGTAGAGCGGGGTGCTGGCGCTGGTGGCGTACACCCCGACGGCCAGCCGGGGGATGTCGACGCCCTCGGAGACCATCCGGACCGCCACCAGCCACCGTTGGGTGGACGCCGCGAACGACGCGATCCGCGCGGACGCCCCCTGGTCGTCGGAGAGGACCACGGTGGCCTTCTCCCCGGTCACCTGCTCGATCAGCTTGGCGTACGAACGGGCGGTCTGCTGGTCGCTGGCGATGATCAGGCCACCGGCGTCGGCCATCCCGGCGTTACGCAGCACGGTCAGCCGGGCGTCGGCCGCCCGCAGCACCTGCGGCATCCAGTCCCCGGCCGGGTCGAGGGCGGTCCGCCAGGCCTGGGCGATCAGGTCCTGGGTCATCGGCTCACCGAGCCGCGCCGCCAACTCGTCCCCGGCGTTGGTACGCCACCGGGTCTCCCCCGAGTACGCCAGGAACAGCACCGGGCGTACGACGCCGTCGCGCAGCGCGTCGGCGTAGCCGTAGACCGAGTCGGCGCGGGACCGCAGCAGCCCGTCACCGCCGCGCTCGTAGCTGACGAACGGGATCGGGTTGTCGTCGGAGCGGAACGGCGTGCCGGTGAGCATCAGCCGGCGTACGGCGGGTTCGAAGGCGTTCTTGACCCCGTCGCCCCAGGAGCGGGAGTCCCCGGCGTGGTGGATCTCGTCGAGGATGACCAGGGTGCGGCGGGTCATGGTGCGCCGCCGGTGCACCTGCGGGGCCATCCCGACCTGGGCGTAGGTGACGACCGCGCCGTGGAAGTCGGCGGCGGAGTGCAGGTCGGCGTTGCGGAACGCGGAGTCGAGCTGGATGCCGACCCGGGCGGCGGCCTGCGCCCACTGGGTCTTGAGGTGCTCGGTCGGGGCGACCACGGTGACCGCCTCGACGGTGCCGTCGACCAGCAGCTCGGCGGCGATCCGCAGGGCGAAGGTGGTCTTGCCGGCGCCGGGGGTGGCGACCGCGGTGAAGTCGTCGGTACGACGGCGCAGGTATTCCACCATCGCCTTGCGCTGCCAGGCACGCAGGGGTGGGAACGTCTCCAACGCCGGCAACCGGGGTGCCACCCGAGGCTCCTCTCCGACCGCACGAGGCGGATCCGGGCCGAGGGCCACGGTTCCGCCGCCCATGAAAACGCCTCCGCGCAGGGCCTGCCGCGAAGGCCGGCCCAGCATAACCAGCCGCGCCCGGCAACCCCAGCCGACACCACGCCCGCCGCCCCGACCAGCGCCGTCGCGAGATGTGGGGCACGGGGCGAGGTGGGCGAGGTGGATCAGAAGCCGGGATGGCCGGGCCCGGTCTGCGGGGGGCGCAGCGTGGCAACCGGGGCCGACCACCGCCGCCGCAGCGCCACCAGGCGCAGGACGAAGACCAGCAGTGCCGCCGCGGTCAGCCCGCCCACCCCGGCGTACCCGAGCGCCGCCAGCAGCACCACCATGATCGATCCGGCGAGCGCGGCGACGGCGTAGATCTCCCGGCGCAGCACCACCGGGATCTCGGCGGTGAGCAGGTCCCGGCCCAGCCCTCCGCCGATCGCGGTGAGCATGCCGATCACCACCGCGCCGACCGCCGGGACCCGGGCGTCGAGCGCCTTGAGTGTGCCGGTGACGGTGAACAGGCCCAGACCGGCGGCGTCGAGCACCAGCACGCTGGTGCGCAGCCGGGCGAACTGCGGGTGCAGCCAGAACACGGCGGTGGCGCTGACCGCGGCGGTGGCGGCGTAGCGCCAGTCGGCGAAGGCCAGCGGCGGGACCTCGTCGATGACCAGGTCACGGAAGATCCCACCGCCCAGCGCGGCGACGAACCCGACGAAGACGACGCCGAACAGGTCGAGCCGCTTGGCCACCGCCGCGGAGGCGCCGGAGGCGGCGAAGACGGCCACCCCGGTCAGGTCGGCCAGGAGCAGCGCGGTGGAGGTGGTCACACCGCCGAAGGGTACGGGTGCGGCCCGCCGGACCGCCCCGGATCACTCACGGTACGAGTCGTAGATCTCCTTGCACTTGGGGCAGACCGGCGAGCCGGGCTTGGCGGCCTTGGTCACCGGGAACGTCTCGCCGCAGAGCGCCACCACGTAGGTGCCCATCACGGCACTCTCGGCGATCTTCTCCTTGCGCACGTAATGGAACATCTCGGGACCGGTGTCGGCGTCCTTCAACTCGGGACGCTCAAGAACCTCTGTACTCACAGTCACACCTCCAACTGCACAAGTTTGGCAGGTCGACCGGGTCCGGTCCACCGCAGCCCACCCCGTCGGCGGCCAGTTACGGTAGCTGACGTGACCACCTTTCACCTCCGACCCGGAACCGAGGTCGCCGAAGCCCTGCGTGACGGCCGTCCCGTCGTCGCCCTGGAGAGCACCATCGTCTCGCACGGTCTGCCCCGACCGGACAACCTGCGGGTCGCCCGGGAGATCGAGCAGACCGTCCGCGCCGCCGGCGCCGTGCCCGCCACCATCGGAATGGTCGGCGGCGAACTCGTCGTCGGCCTCGACGACGCCCAACTGACCCGCCTCGCCACCGTCGACGGTGTGGCCAAGCTCTCCGTCCGCGACCTCGCCGTGGCCGCGGCCACCGGCGCGGACGGCGCCACCACCGTGGCCGCCACCAGCGCGGTGGCCGCCGCCGCGGGGATCGGGGTCTTCGCCACCGGCGGCCTGGGCGGGGTGCACCGGGAGGCCGCGCAGACCTTCGACGAGTCGGCCGACCTGGTCACCCTGGCCCGTACCCCGATCGCGGTGGTCTGCGCCGGGGTCAAGTCGATCCTCGACGTCGGGGCCACCCTGGAGCGGTTGGAGACCCTCGGCGTCGGGGTGGTCGGCTACCGCACCCGGCGTTTCCCCGGCTTCTACCTGACCGACTCCGGGTTCGACCTGGACTGGTCGGTGGACTCCCCCGAGCAGGTCGCCGCGGTGCTCGCCGCCCGGGAGCAGCACGGGGTGCACGGTGGCGGCCTGATCGTGGCCAACCCGCTCCCGGTCGACGAGCAGCTCGACCCGGCGCTGCACGACCGCACCCTCACCGAGGGGCTGGCACGGCTGGGCCGCGACGGCGTCACCGGCAAGGCGGTCACCCCGTTCCTGCTGGCCCACTTCCACTCGGCCACCGAGGGCGCCAGCCTGGCGGTCAACGTCCGGATCATCCTGCGCAACGCCGACCTGGCGGCGCGGATCGCGGTCGCGGCGGCCGGACACCCCGCCGCATGACCGCTCCCGGTCGGATCGTGGTGGTCGGCGACCTGATCACCGACGTGGTCGCCGTGCTGGCCGGAGCACTGGCCACCGGCTCGGACACCCCGGCGACCATCAAGGTCACCGGGGGTGGTCAGGCGGCCAACACCGCCGCCTGGATCGCCGCCCAGCACGCACCGGTGACGCTTGTCGGCGCGGTCGGCGACGACGGCGCCGGTCGGGACCGGGTGGCCGAGCTGGAACGGGCCGGGGTGGACTGCGCGGTCGAGGTGCATCCGCAGGCCACCACCGGGACGGTGATCGTGCTGGCCACCGCCGACGAGCGGACCATGGTCACCGAGCGGGGGGCGAACCTGCGGCTGAGCCCCGAGCACGTCGACCGGGCCCTGGCGGCGGTGCCCGACGCGACCCACCTGCACCTGTCCGCGTACTGCCTGCTGGATGCCGGGTCGCGACCGGCCGGGCTGCGCGCGTTGGCCGCCGCCCGCGAGCGTGGGCTGACCACCAGCGTCGACGCCGCCTCCGCCGCGCCGCTGCGGCGGATCGGCGCGGCGGCTTTCCTGTCCTGGGTACGCGACGTCGACCTGCTGTTGGTCAACGCGGACGAGGCGGGGGTGCTGGCCGGCGGGCTGGATCCGGCGGCCCAGGCGCGCGCGTTGTCGGCGGCGGCCCGTCGGGTGGTGGTCAAACGCGGCGGCGCGGGGGCGATCTGGGTGGACCGGCGGGCCACCGTCGGGGTGACCCCGTCGCTGCGGGTCGCCGTGGTGGACGTCACCGGGGCCGGGGACGCCTTCGCGGCCGGCCTGCTCACCGCCTGGATCACCGGCGCGACCCCGAGGGCCGCGTTGACCCGGGCCGCCGACCTGGGTGCCCTGGCGGTCTCGATGGTGGGTGCCCGGCCGGAGGCGACCGGCGGGTGACAGTGCCGGCTACGCCCGCACCGGCTGGCCCCGTCAGGGTTCGGCGTCGATGATCCGGTGCGGGCGTTCCTCGGCGGTGAGGCTCATCGGCGGGGTCTCGTCGCGGTGGCGGGGCTGGAACCTGGTGGCGAGGCGGTGTTGCTCCTTGGGCGGCCGGTCGTTGGCGAGCAGCACCGCCAGCCAGGGGATGAGGATCATGCCCAGCGCCACCAGGGGCAGCCAGAGCCAGAGCAGCGGGGCCTTGGTGCCGACCAGGACCGCTCCGGCGATCACGCAGGCCACCCGGATGCCCATCATCAGCACGTACCGCTTCTGCCGGCTGGTGAGTTGGTCGTCCTGGCTGCGCGAGGCGTCGGTGATCAGAATCGGCTGGTACGCCTGACGCTTCACCATGGACCTCCTGAGGGGATTGCCCCCATCCTGTCACCGCACCACCTTGATCAGCGAAAATCGACGCATACCGGGATCGTGTTACGTGCGTGGTACGCTCCGGCGGTGGGCAGCCGGTTCAGCTTCACCGACGAGGCGTTGGCCAACCTGCGGGTCTACGACGTCACCCCCGGGGAAGTCTGGGAGGCGCTGCACAGCACCCGCCGGGTGATCCGGCATCTCGGTGAGGACCTGACGGTCGTCTACGCGGCGGGCGCTCGCGGCCGACGGCTGGCCATCCTGCTCGCCGAGGCCGACGGCACCGACCACGACTGGGACGTCCTCTCCGCCCGTGACCTGAGCGACGTCGAGGCCAAGCGCTACGACGAGGCCGTGCGGAGAACGCGCCGATGAGGAGGCGACGGCGATGAACCGTAACGAGGCCATCAAGCGATTCCACGGCGACGACGCGTTCGCCGACCTGATCGACGACAGCCCGCCGGTCGAGCTGCCCACCCCCGACACGGACGTGCCGATGGTCAGCCGCTCGGTACGCCTGCCGACGGACACCTACGAGCGGGTCCGGGCGGCGGCCGAGGCCCGGGGCATCGGGGTCACCACGCTGATGCGGCAGTGGATCGAGGCCGGCCTGGCCGACCTGGACGACTCGGCCACCGTCTCGCTGGCCGACGTACGCCGGGCGCTCGCCTCGCTGTCCCGCCCCACCGCCGCCTGACCTGCGGCGGACGCCCCCGCCCCACCGCCGGTCGACCCCGCGCCGACTGACGCAGCTGGTTCACAGGGCCGGCCGGGGCCGCTCCGGGGCGTGCCCGAGCGCCCGGCGGTAGTCGGCGACGGTGATCGCCGCCAGCACGGCGGCCGCCGCAGCCAGTGCCAGCACGGTGACCGTCCGGGTCACGACGGGCACCAGCGCGGCCAGGGCGAGCACCCCGACGACCCGGGACCGGGAGACCCGCCCGAAAATCTCGTACTCGAAGCGGGCGCGGGCGACCAGGAAGATCGCCGGGCCGCCCATCATGAAGACCGCCCAGGACGGTTCGGTGGGCTGGTAAGGGTGCACGATCGCCAGCTCGTAGCCGACGGCCGTGGCCAGCACTCCGGCGACGATCACCAGGTGGGTCCAGCTCACCGACTCCCCCAGCCGGCCGGGCCGGTCGGCCACCCGGATCGCCTCGGAGAGCAGGTGACCCGCCCGGTGGAAGTAGATCCGCCAGAGCAGCACGGTGGTCACGAAGGACAGCAGGAAGGCCCCCGAGCTGGCCCCGGAAAAGCTGTACCCGCTGAAGGACAACCCGATGATGAGGATGTTCTCGCCGAGGGCGATCAGGAAGAACTGCTGGTAACGCTCGGCCAGGTGTTCCCCCAGCACCCCCCAGGTGGAGGTGCGGGTCGCGCCGAGCCTGGGCACCGGCCAACCGAACATCAACCCCGCGTAGTCGACGAGGACGGCCAACGACCAGCAGGCCAGCCGCCACGACCCGGTGAACACCGCGCCGAGCACCCAGGGCACCGCGCTCATCACCGCCCAGGCCACCACCCGCATGGTGACCAGGCGTCGTGGGTGCCCCCGCAACGCCAGCGTGAGGAAGAGCGGTCGCCCCACCTGCACCGCCACGAACGCGAGGGCGAAGGCCAGCCCCCGGCTGTCGAAGGCCCGTGGGGTGGCGACCGCCATCACCATGCTGCCCAGCATCGAGTAGACCACCACGAACTGGATCTCCGGGCGCTCCGGTTCGTACCGGCTGGTGACCCAGGCGGTGAACGTCCAGACCGCCCAGAAGGCCAGAAAGATCACCAGGGTCTGGGTGATCTCGGCCAGCAGATCCTGACGGACGACGCTCAGGTCGTCGATGATCCGCTGGGAGACCCGGGTCAACGCGAAGACGAACACCAGGTCGAAGAAGAGCTCCAGGAAGGTGGTCCGGGGTGAGCTCAGCCCGCCGCGCAGCAGCGCCGCCCCCCGCTCGTCCGCCATCGTCCACCCGTCGCCGCTGTCGCGGATCTCAACGAGCCGACCCGGCTCCGGTTGCGTCAGCCCTTGTCCGCCTTCGCCGCCGCCTTCACCTGCTGCTTGTACTCGCGGACCCGACGCAGCGACTCCGCATCGGTGACGTCAGCGACCGACCGGTAGGTGTCCGGGTCGCCGTAGCCGCCGGCGGCCTCCCGCCAGCCGTCGGGGCGCACGTCGTACCGCTTGCCGAGCAGGGCGACGAAGATCTGCGCCTTCTGGGTGCCAAAGCCGGGCAGGTCGGCGATGCGGCGCAGCAGTTCCCGTCCGTCGTCGACGTCCGCCCAGAGCCGGCCGGCGTCGCCGGCGTACCGGTCGACCAGGATCCGGCACAGCTGCTGCACCCGGCCGGCCATCGCCTTCGGGAACCGGTGCAGCGCAGGCGGCCGGGCGAAGACCTCGACCAGTTCCTGCGGGTCGTAGCCGGCCAGCTCCCGGGCGTCCGGGTCGTGCCCCAGCCGTTGGGCGAGCACGTACGGCGAGGAGAACGCCTTCTCCATCGGCACCTGTTGGTCGAGCAGCATCCCGGTCAGCAGGGCCAGTGGGCTGCGCTCCAGCAGCCGGTTGGCCTCGCCGTCGATGGGCAGCGAGAGCGTCATGCCCCCATCCTGCCCGCCCCGGCCGCCCGCCCGGCCGACATCCGGTGCGGTCCGCCGCGCCGGGAGGCGTCCGGACGCGGCGCGGCCCGGTGGACACGGGTGTCCACCGGGCCGTCGGTGCCGTGGGGCGTCAGTTCACGACGAAGAGCAGCCGGTTCGGCGAGCCCGAGCCGGGGCTGGTCACCACGTTCGGGGTGGCGCTGCCGGTCAGCGAGCTGGCGACCTGCGCCGGGGTGTACGAGGGGTTGGCCGACAGGACCAGGGCGGCGGCACCGGCGACGTGCGGGGACGCCATCGAGGTGCCACTGATCGAGTTGGTGGCGGTGTCGTTGGTGTTCCAGGACGAGGTGATGTTCGAGCCCGGCGCGAACAGGTCGACGCAGGTGCCGAAGTTGGAGTAGGAGGCCCGCGCGTCGGTGTTGGTGGTGGCGCCGACGGTGATCGCCGAGGCGACCCGTGCCGGGGAGGAGGTGCAGGCGTCGGCGCTGGAGTTGCCGGCCGCCAGCGCGTACGTGATGCCCGAGCTGATCGAGCTGGCCACCGCGTTGTCGATGGCGGTGCTGGCCCCGCCGCCGAGGCTCATGTTGGCCACCGCCGGCTTGACCGCGTTGGCGGTCACCCAGTTGATGCCGTTGACCACAGCGGTGGTGCTGCCGCGACCCCGGCAGTTGAGCACCTTCACCGCGACCAGCTGCACGCCCTTGGCCACACCGTACTTGGTGCCGCCGACGGTGCCCGCGACGTGGGTGCCGTGGCCGTTGCAGTCGGTGTTGTTGGAGTCGACCGCGTTGGTGCCCCAGGTGGCCCGGCCGCCGAAGTCGGTGTGGGTGGTCCGGATGCCGGTGTCGATGATGTACGCCCGCACGTTGGTGGCCGTGTTCGGGTAGGTGTAGCTGGAGTTCAGCGGCAGGTTGCGCTGGTCGATGCGGTCCAGACCCCAGGACGGCGGGTTGGTCTGGGTCGCCTGGACGGTCACCACCCGGTCCTGCTCGACGTAGGCCACCGACGGGTCGGCGGCGAGCCGGCGGGCCTGGCTGGCGCTCATCTTCGCGCTGAACCCGGTGAGGGCGGCGCTGTAGACGTCGGCGACGTTCCCGCCGTACCGCTTGGTGAGGCTGGCGGCGCGGTCCGGCACGGCGGTCCGGGCGGCCCGGCTGTTGGCGGTGCCGACGGCGTCGCCCTTCAACACGACCAGGTAGCTGCCGCTGATCGCGTCCGGGGAGGAGGCGTAGCGGATCTGTCCGGTGGGGGCGGCGAGGGCGGGGCGCCAGCGGCGACGGAGAGGGCCGCGGCGGTGGCCGCGACGGCGACCGCGCGGAGCGCGTGACGCCGGGGGACGGACACGTCGGACATCGTCTGAACTCCCTACCGGGTACGACCGGGCAGGCAGGGGCCGCCCGAACGTCCCATCGACGGATGTTGGAGGGAATGCTAACGAGACATCGACGTACGTAACAGAGATAACGGCCGGGGGATTGAGGTGGCGTTATGGAAGTCAGCGGGTGCCCGCCACCGGTGCCCCCACGCCAGGCAGGATGACGTGGTGGACCGTGACGACATGCTGCTCTCCCCCGCCGGCGTCGAGGCGCTACGCGCCGCGCTCACCAGCGCCGACTTCACCGCCAACGGCATCGCCGGCCGACTCGGCCCGCAGGCCACCGGCGGGGTGGCCCGCAACGACTTCCGGGCCGCGCTGCGCGCCACCGAGGACCGCGACCCGCTGGGCACCCTGATCCGGGTGTTCATCTGCGACCAGACCGAACCGGAACCGGCGGTCGCCGCCGCGCTCGCCCCGCTCGACCTCGCCGACGCCGTCGCCGCCGGCCTCGTCGAGCCGTACGGTGACGGGCTGCGCGCCGGGGTCGACCTGGAACCCTACGGGGACGCCTGGTGGGTGCTCGCCGACGTACCGGCCAGCGCCCGCCCGGGTCGACCGCTGCACAGCGAACACGTGCTCGGCATCGGCGGGGCCACCCAGACCCTGATCGGCGCGACCGTCCGCCACCCGGTGGACACCGCACTGGACCTGGGCACCGGGTCCGGGGTGCAGGCCCTGCACCTGGCCACCCACGCCCGGCGGGTCACCGCCACCGACGTGTCGCAACGGGCGCTGCGCTTCGCCGCCACCACCGCCGCCCTCAACGGGCAGGACTGGGAACTGCTGCGCGGTGACCTGGTCGCCCCGGTGGCCGGCCGGCGGTTCGACCTGGTGGTCAGCAACCCGCCGTTCGTGGTCGGGCCGGGCACCACCACCCACGTCTACCGGGACTCCGGCCGGGTCGGCGACGCGATCGGCGCTGAACTGGCCGCCGCCGCGCCGGGCCTGCTCACCGAGGGCGGCACCATGCAGTACCTCGCCAACTGGGTGCACGTCGCCGGGGAGGACTGGGCGGAACGGGTGACCGGCTGGTTCGCCGGCACCGGCCTGGACGCCTGGGTGATCCAGCGCGAGGTGGCCGACCCGATGGCGTACGTCCACCTGTGGCTGACCGACGTCGGCGAGGCGACCGACCCGCACCGGGCGGCAGCCTGGCTGGACTGGTTCGACGCGCACAAGGTCGAGTCGATCGGATTCGGCATCGTCTCGCTGCGCCGCAACGGTCACGAGGACCCGGTCGTCCGGGTGGAGGACCTGCGGCAGCGGGTCGAGCCACCCCTGGGCGACCAGGTCGCCGGCTGGTTCGACCGGCAGGACCTCCTACGTGCCCACGGTGCCGACGGCCTGCTCGACCTTCGCTACCGGGCGGCACCGGGGCTGCAACTGCGCCAGGAGGCGACGATCGGCGACGAGGGCTGGGCGGTGGACCGGCAGGTCCTGACGATGCCGCACGGGCTGCGCTGGAGCGAGGAGATCGATCCGCTGGTGCTGGCCCTGGTCGGCGGCTGCGACGGCCGGCTGCCGCTGCGCGACCAGCTCGCCCTGCTCGCCGCCGCGCACGACGTCACCCCCGACGAGCTGGCCGAGGCGGCCGGCCCGATCGTGGCGCGGCTGATCGAGCGGGGCCTCGTCGAACCGGTGACCAACTGATGCGCCCGGTCGAGCGAGGCATCCCGATGCGGGCGGTCGAACGGGGCATCCCGATGCGGGCGGTCGAACGGGGCATCGTCAAAGCGGTGACCAACTGATGCGCCCGGTCGAACGGGGCATCGTCAAAGCGGTGACCGGCTGATGCGGGCGGTGGTGCAGACGGTCGAACGGGCCAGCGTCACCGTCGACGGCGAGGTGGTCGGCGCGATCACCGACGGCCTGCTGGTGCTGCTGGGCATCACCCACACCGACACCCCCGAGATGGCCCGGACGATGGCCCGCAAGGTGCACGAGCTGCGCATCCTCGACGACGAACGCAGCGCCGCCGACACCGGTGCCCCGATCCTGCTGGTCAGCCAGTTCACCCTCTACGGCGACACCCGCAAGGGCCGCCGCCCGAGCTGGCTCGCCGCCGCCCCCGCCGAGGTGGCCGAACCGCTGGTCACCGCCGTGGTCGAGGCGCTCCGCGCCCGGGGCGCGACGGTCGAGACGGGCCGCTTCCGCACCCACATGCTCGTCGAGAGCACCAACACCGGCCCCCGCACCCTCCTCCTGGACCTCTGACCCTGCCCCTCCCTCCCTCCCATCCCCCTCCCCCACCCCACCCCAGCCCCCAGCCCCCAGCCCCGGTGATCAAGAAGTTTGCGTCAAGTTCGATCTTCAAAGTGACGCAAACTTCTTGATCACCGGGGCTGGGCGAGCCGGGGCTGGGCGAGCCGGGGCTGGGCGAGCAGGGCGGGGCGGAGCGGGGCGAGCAGGGCGGGGTGGGGCGGGTTGGGTGGGGGTGGGTGGGGGTTGGGGTGAGCGGGGTGGTGTGGGGTGGGTTAGGAGAAGAGGCCTCGGCGTTGGAGGGACTGGCGGAGCCAGCCGTCGAGTTGGGCGGCCCAGTCGGTGCGATCGGCGGTGGCGTGGTCGACGGTGAACCGGCCGAAGGCGTCCCGACCCTCGGTGAACAGGCCACCCCGCTTGTCCATCTCCAGCACCACCTGCACCTGGTGCGGGTCGGTGACGAAGGTGACCTCCAGCTGGTTGATCGCTCCGGCGTACTGCGGGGCGGGGTAGAACTCGATCTCCTGGTAGAACGGCAGGCTCTGCCGTACGCCATAGATGTGGCCGCGCTCGACGTCGGCGCGGGCGAACCGGAAGCCCAGCCGCAGCAGCGCCTCCAGCAGCCGCTCCTGAGCCGGCAGTGGGTGCACCGACACCGCGTCCAGGTCACCCTTGTCGACTGCGCGGGCCACCTCCAGCTCGGTACGCAGCCCCATCGTCATCCCGTGCAGCCGGTGGCCGTACAGGTCGGTCAGCGGGGTCTCCCACGGCACGGCGAACCGGAACGGGATGTCGTAGCGCTGCCCCGCCTCCAGCCGGAACGGGCCGGTGACCTGCTGGCGGGCGAACTCCTGGGTGGTCTCGTAGTCGGAGTCGGCACTCTCCACCTCGACCCGGGTGACCAGGCCGAGCGCCACGTACTCGATGTCGGCGGCGTGGTCGCCGCCGGCCACGTGGACCCGCCCCTCCAGCACCCCGCCGGGACGGCAGTTCGGATTGGCGAGCACGGTCTCCACCGACGGACCGCCCACCCCCATCGACTGCATGAGCCGTTTGAAGACCACCACGTCCTCCATTGCCTGTCGCATCGCCGACCCCGATGGCCGACGCTGGCACGGTAGCCGGACCTGGCAAGACCGCCGACGACCCACCCCGCATCCGACCAGATTGCTGTCGGGTCCCCGATCGCCTCACCCCCGTTTCACGTCCCGGTTGGAAAGCTGTCCATCACCGGAGCCGATGGCGCCGGTAGGCGACACCGAAAGCAGACACGGGGAGACACAGAGATGGCCCTGCAGATGATCGATAACAAGACGCGCCCGGCCACCACCATCGACGCCGAGCACGGCACCGAAGCCCTCACCGACCTCGACGCCACCGACGAGCGCGGGGTCTCCACCGACCTGGTCCGGGCCTACCTCAACGGCATCGGCCGGACCAAGCTGCTCACCGCGGCCCAGGAGGTGGAGCTGGCCAGACGGATCGAGGCCGGGCTGTTCGCCGAGGAGAAGCTGTCCACCTGCACCCCTGTCTCCGGTGACCTGCGCGCCGACCTCGCCCTGATCGCCCGGGAGGGCCGCGCCGCCAAGGACCACCTGCTGGAGGCCAACCTGCGGCTGGTGGTCAGCATCGCCAAGCGCTACACCGGGCGGGGGATGGCCTTCCTCGACCTGATCCAGGAGGGCAACCTCGGCCTGATCCGCGCGGTCGAGAAGTTCGACTACGCCAAGGGTTACAAGTTCTCCACGTACGCCACCTGGTGGATCCGGCAGGCGATCACCCGGGCGATGGCCGACCAGGCCCGCACCATCCGCATCCCGGTGCACATGGTCGAGCAGGTCAACCGGATGGTCCGGGTCCGCCGGGAGCTGTCGGTCACGCTGGGTCGCGAGCCCATCGTCTCCGAGGTGGCGCGGGCGATGGAGATCCCCGAGTTCCAGGTCATCGAGCTGATCTCGTACGACCGGGAGCCGGTCAGCCTCGACCAGGCCGTCGGCGAGGACGGCGAGAGCGCCCTGGGTGACTTCGTCGCCTCGGTGGACCAGCGCACCGAGCCGGGTGACGCGGCCGCCAACGGCGAACTGCGCAACGAGGTACGCATCGTGCTCGCCACCCTCTCTCAGCGGGAGCAGGCGGTGATCCGGCTCCGGTTCGGCCTGGACGACGGCCGGCAGCGCACCCTCGACGAGGTCGGCAAGGAGTTCGGCCTGTCTCGGGAGCGGATCCGGCAGATCGAGAAGGTCACCCTGCTCAAGTTGCGCGACCCGGAGCGGGCGCAGCGGCTGGAGGCGTACGCCTGCTGAGCGGGACGGTTCGGCGCAGGCCCCCGGCGGTTCGCCGGGGGCCTGCCCGCTGTCCGGGGTCTCGTCACCGCCGGAGCCGCCGGCGGGCACGGTCAGCGCCGCCGGCAGCGGGCACGGTCACCGCCGGAGCCGGCAGCGGGCACGGTCAGCGCCCCCGGCAGCGGGCACGGTCACCGCCGGAGCCGGCAGCGGGCACGGTCAGAGCCGGCGCGGGCCGGTGTCGGGGCGGGCCCCGGCCGTGCCGACCCCCACCGCCGCGTGCAGCACCGACACGCCGTCCGGGCGGGCCAGCACCGGGTTGAGGGTGAGCGACCGCACCCGGGGCTGCTCGTCGGCGAGCCGGCCCACCCGCAGCAGCAGGTCGGCCAGGGCCGCCCGGTCCACCGCGTCGGCACCCCGGTGCCCGTGCAGCAGCGGCGACGCCCGGGGCTCGTCGACGAGTTCGGCGGCGTCCCGGTCGGTCAACGGCACCGCCCGCCAGGCCCGGTCCCCGAGCAGTTCGGTGGCGACCCCACCGAGCCCGAAGCCGACGACCGGCCCGAACGCCGGGTCCTCGCGCAGCTCCACCACGCAGGCCACCCCCGGCGGCACCATCGGTTGGACCAGGACGTCCGCGCCGAAGGCCGCCGCCAGGTCCGCGTACGCCCGGCGTAGCGCGACCGGGTCGGCCAGGTCGAGGCGGACGGCGCCCAGGTCGAGGCGGTGCCGCAGGCCGGGCGCGGCGGCTTTCAACGCCACCGGCCAGCCCAGCCGCCCGGCGGCGGCGAGCGCCTCGTCGACGGTGCCGGCCGGGGCCGAGCCGACCACCTCGATGCCGTACGCGGCGAGCAGCGCCGCCGCGTCGGCGGCGTCACCGCGCAGCGCGGCCTGCCCGGCGGCCCGGTCCACCCCGGTCAGTTCCGGTGGCGTGCCCGGGTCCCGGCGCAGCCAGTCGGCGTACCGGCCGACCCGGCCCAGCGCCCGCACCGCCTCCTCCACGCTCGGGTACGCGGGCAGCCCGACCGGCACCCGGCCGGCGAGGAACGTCACCACGGTCGGCTTGCCGCCGGTCACCGCCGCCGCCACGGCGGCGGTGAAGTCCGCCTCCTCGACGGTGAGCTGCCCCGGCAGGGGTGGGGCGAAGACCGCCACCAGCGCATCCACGCCGTCGTCGGCGGCGGCACCGGCCAGCGCAGCGGTGAACGCGGCGGCACCGGCGTGCGGGCCGACGTCGTGGGGGTAGCCGGCGGCGACCGTGAGACCCTGCCCCGCGCAGGCGGTGGCCGCCAAGCCGGTCAGCGCCGACGAGTTGCCGACCACGCCGACCCGGCCACCGGCGGGCAGCGGCTGGTTGGCCAGCAGCGTCCCGACGTCGAGCAGTTCGGCGACGGTGTCCACCCGGATCACCCCGGACTGCGCGAAGAGGGCACCGACGGCGGCCTCGTCGAGCGTGGGTGCGACGCCGGACCCGACCGGGCGGGCCAGCGAGGCCAACGCCACCACCGGCTTGTCCCGGCCGATCCGGCGCACCAACCGGGCGAACTTGCGCGGATTGCCGAAGGTCTCCAGGTACAGCAGGATCACGTCGGTGCCCGGGTCGTCCTGCCAGAACTGGAGCAGGTCGTTGCCGGACACGTCGGCCCGGTTGCCGGCCGACACGAAACTCGAGAGGCCCAGCCCCCGGCGCTGCGCCTCGGCCAGCAGCGCCACCCCGAACACGCCGGACTGGCTGAAGAAACCCACCCGTCCGGGGCGGGCAGCACCGGGGCCAGGGTGGCGTTGAGGCGTACCCGCCCGTCGGTGTTGGCCACGCCCAGGCAGTTCGGGCCGACGACCCGCATGCCGGCGGCGTGCGCCGCCCGGACCAGGGCCCGTTGGGCCGCCGCGCCGGCCGGTCCGGCCTCGGCGAAACCGGCGGAGATGACCACCAGGCCGTGCGCGCCGGCAGCGGCGGCGTCGGCCACCACCCCCGCCGCCGCGTCCGGGGGCACCGCGACGACCGCCAGGTCGACGTCCACTCCGGCGTCGGCTGCCGACGGGTACGCGGGCAGCCCCGCCACCGTGCGCGCGCTCGGATGCACCGGCACGATCGCCCCCGGGTAGCCGCCGTCGCGCAGGTGCCCGAGGACGGCCGCGCCGACCCCCTGACCGGTGGCGCTGGCCCCGTAGACGGCCACGCCGCGCGGGGTGAGCAGCCGGGCGATGGACCGCGCCTCGGTGCGGTGCTCCCGACCCCGCTGCACAGCCAGGGTCGCCTCGGTCGGGGCGATCGGGAACGTCAGGTGCACCACCCCGTCGGCGAACTGCCGTTGCACCTGGTAGCCGAAGTCGGCGAAGACCCGCAGCATCGCCCCGTTGGTGGGGAGCACCTCGGCGACGAAGTGCCCGATGCCGGCCCGGCCGGCCGCGTCGGCCAGGTGCTCCAGCAGCACCGAACCGATCCCCCGGCCCTGGTGGGCGTCCTCCACCACGAACGCCACCTCGGCTTCGGGGGCCGCCGGACCCAGCCGCTCGTACCGGCCGACGGCGACGATCCGGTCGCCGACCAGCACCACGAACGCCTCCCGGTCCCGGTGGTCGACGGTGACGAAGCGGCGCAGGTCCCGTTCCGGGATACGCGGGTACGGCGAGAAGTAGCGCAGGTAGCGGGTGCGTTCCGAGAACCGCCCGTGCATGGCGACGATCTCCGGGGCGTCCTGCGGCCGGATCGGTCGCAGGCCGACGGTGCTGCCGTCGCTGAGCAGCACGTCCACCGGTTGGTCGACAGTGGTCACCACGTCCGGTCCCTCCCCAGGTCCCCGGCTCAGTCGCGCGGGTCGTACGGGTCCAGCCCGAGCAGCGGGAACACCGCCTTGCGGGTGGCCGCCACCGCCCGGTCCACCGAGTTCGGCTCACCGGTCGGCTGCCACGGCTGGTGTGACGGGTCGACGTCGTCGGTCATCCGCAGCGGGACGTCCCGGCCGGGCAGCCGGTGGGCGGCCAGCGCACGCCAGTCGGGCGGGGTGAGGGTGGCCGGGTCGAGCGGGTCGCCGGTGGCCACCGCGAGCAGGTGCGTCCAGGCCCGGGGCACCACCTCCACCAGGGCGTAACCGCCGCCGCCGGTGGCCACCCAGCGGCCGTCGCACAACTCGTCGGCGAGCGCCCGCAACGTCAGGTAGGTGGCCCGTTGCCCGTCCACCGACAGGTGCAGGTCGGCCAGGGGGTCGAGCCGGTGCCCGTCGGCACCGCACTGGGTGAGCAGGATCTGCGGTCGGAACGCCCGCAGCACCGACGGCACGATCGCGTGGAAGGCGCGTTGCCAGCCGGCGTCGTCGGTGCCCGGTGGCAGCGGCACGTTGACCGCGCTGCCCTGCGCCCCCGGGCCACCGGTCTCGTCGGGGAACCCGGTGCCGGGGAAGAGCGCGAGCGGGGTCTCGTGCAGGCTCACCGTGAGCACCCGGGGGTCGTGGTAGAAGACCTCCTGCACACCGTCGCCGTGGTGCACGTCCACGTCGACGTAGGCGACCCGCTCGGCGCCCAGGTCGAGCAGGCGGGCGATGGCCACCGCCGGGTCGTTGTAGACGCAGAACCCGGCGGCCCGGTCGGGCATGGCGTGGTGCAGCCCACCGGCCACGTTGACCGCACGGCGGGCCTCGCCCCGCCAGACCGCCTCGGCGGCGGCCACCGTCGCCCCGGCGATCAGCGCGCTGGACTCGTGCATCCCGTCGAAGACCGGATTGTCCGAGGTGCCCAGTCCGTAGCCGGCGAAGAGCGGATCGCGGGGGGCGGTCCGGACCGCCGCCAGGTAGTCGGGCAGGTGCACCCGGGTCAGCGTCGCGTCGTCGGCCGGCTCGGGCCGGATCAGCCGTACGCCCGGCCGGTCCAGGACGCCCAGCTCCCGGGCCAGCGCGACGGTCAGCTCGACCCGGACCGGGTCGAGCGGGTGCTCCCCCATGTCGTAGTCGAGCAGGGACTCGTCCCACACCACCAGCGTGTCGTCCGACATGGGGTCATCGTCGCACGCGGGTCACCGGTCGCCCACCAGGCGTGCTGGTCAACCGGCTGGTGTCGGGCCGGTGGCCACCGGGCGGGACGGGTCGGCGACCCAGCCGCTCCACGATCCGACGTAGAGCGCGGCGTCCGGCCGACCGGCCAGGTGCAACGCCAGCACCGTCTGCGCGGCGGTCACCCCTGATCCGCAGTACGCCCCCACCGGCTGGTCGGCGCGCACCCCGGCGGCGGCGAACCGGTCCCGCAGCGCCTCGGCGGTCAGGTAGCGGCCCTCGGTGACGTACTCGGGGGCGGGCAGGTTGACCGCGCCCGGCACGTGTCCGGCGACCGGGTCGATCGGCTCGGTCTCGCCCCGGTAGCGGGGGGCGGCCCGGACGTCCAGCAGCACACCGTCGTCGGCCGCGCCGAGCCGGGCCGCGTCGTCGGCGTCCAGCACCGGCAGCCCACCCGGTGTGACGGTGACGTCGCCGGGTTGCGGGGTGGGCACCTCGACGGTGCCGGGCAGGCCGGCGGCGAGCCAGCCGGGCCAGCCGCCGGACAGCACCCGTACCGACCGGTGGCCGGCCCAGCGCAGCGTCCACCAGGCGCGGGCGGCGGCCAGGCCGTCGCCGTCGTCGTACACCACCACGGGATGACCGGCGCGGACACCGGCGGCCCGCAGCGCGGCCTGGAGCGCGGCCGGTTCGGGCAGCGGGTGCCGGCCCGCCGGGCCGGGCGGACCGCACAGGACGGTGTCCAGGTCCACGAAGACCGCCCCGGGCAGGTGGCCGGCGGTGTAGTCGTCGCGGCCCGGAGGGCCGACCAGCCGCCAGCGGACGTCCAGCAGGGTCGGCGGGTCGGGGCGGGCCAGCTCGGTGGCGAGCCGGTCCGGCTCGATCAGGGGGGTAGCGGTACCGGACATGACGTCCAGTCAACACCATCGGGGCACCGACCTCGCGATTCGGCGCAGGTCGATCTTCGTACACCGGGGTAGCATCGACCACCGGGAGGCCGCTGACGTGAAGCATGACCGGGTCGACACCACTGAGCGCGAAGCTACCTTCGCCGCCTTCGGACAAAAGGGGCGAATGTGAAAAGCCATGACTTAGTGGACACGACCGAGATGTACCTGCGCACCATCCTCGAACTCGAAGAGGAAGGGGTGCCGCCGCTGCGTGCCCGGATCGCCGAGCGGTTGCGGCAGAGCGGGCCCACCGTCAGCCAGACCGTGGCCCGGATGGAACGCGACGGGCTGCTCACCGTCGAGGGCGACCGGCACCTGGCGCTCACCGACCTGGGCCGGGGCACCGCCGTGTCGGTGATGCGCAAGCACCGGCTCGCCGAGCTGCTGCTGGTCAACGTGATCGGGATGCCCTACGAGGAGGCCCACGAGGAGGCCTGCCGGTGGGAGCACGTGATGAGCGACGCGGTGGAGAAGCGGGTCTACGACCTGCTCAACCGACCCACCCGCTCGCCGTACGGCAACCCGATCCCCGGCCTGGAGGAGCTGGGCTCGCCGGAGACCGAGGCCACCGACCACGCCGAGGGTGAACGCAACCTCGCCTTCCCCGGGCTGACCGGCCCGGTGGTGGTCCGGCGGATCTGCGAAAGCGTGCAGACCGACGCCGACGTGCTGCGGCAACTGCACGCCGCCGGGGTCGACCCGGGTGCCACGGTCACCGTCGCCCAGGAACGCGACGGGGTGTTCATCGACCGCTCCGGCGAACGGGTCCGGCTGCCCCGCGAGGTCGCCTCCCGGGTGTTCGTCGCCGCCCACTGACCCCGGGCCGCCACCGGCGTGCGCCGGGCCGGGGTGGACCCCGTCGCCGCCGGTCCGGGCTGGGATCGGACTCGGCTCGGGTCGCCGTCGGCCCGGACGGGGGTTACAGGGACCGGGTGTCGAGCTTCCTGGCCAGGTCGACCAGGTGGCCGGCCACCGCACCGGCGGTCGCCCGGTCCTCGGCCGGTGGGCAGGTCCAGCGGAGCATGGCCAGCCGGTCCTCCGCGGCCAACCAGCCCACCTCGGCCGTCGGCCCGTGCTTCGCGGTCTTCGCGCCGGTCCGCCGGTAGCCGGCCTGGCCCAGCTTCGACACCTTCGTCGCCCCCTCGGGCAGCACGTCAGCGGTGAAGGTCGGCACGTCGATCGAGGTGTCGGTCACGGTCAGGGTCAGCTCCGGCCAGGTGGTGTCCGTGGCCCGCACCACGCAGGTACGGGTATCACCCCGCTCGCTGGCCGCCGCCACGTCGAAGCGGACGCCGGTGTGCTCCTCGATCACCGCGAAGTCGAGCAGCCGGCACGCCCCACCGGACGAGGCGGCACCCACCTCGACGACGACCGGTTCCCCCGCCGGCAGCCGTACCGGGTCGGGCTCCGACGCCCCGCAGCCCGTGGTCAGCAGCACGCCCGCCCCGGCGAGCCAGATCCGCCCGTGCACGGGCACACCTCCGTGATCGTCGGCGGGAGATCCGCCGATGTCCGTCGGAAACCGTACGGGTTGGCACTGCCGGACGGAAGACCCCGACCGTCCGCCGTTGCCGCCGTCAGGTGGCCGGAAGATCGCGCATGGTCCGCAGTGGAGACAGCAGCACGAACAGGGCGGCGCTCCAGGTGCCGAGCGCGCAGACCACCAGCGCCGGCCGCAACCCCCACTGGCTGCCGAGCAGGCCGCCGGCCAGCGCCCCCAGCGGCACCACCCCGAAGCAGACCCACAGGAACGCGGCGTTCACCCGACCGAGCAGCTCCGGCGGAGTGATCCGCTGCCGGTACGACAGGATCGACACGTTGTAGAGCACCGCGTTGGCGGAGAACGCGGCCAGCCCGACGACGTAGAGCGCCAGTCCCCAGCCGGATCGGGCCAACGGCACCAGCAGGTAGAGCGGCCCGGGGACCGCCATCGCCATCCAGATCACCCGGGCCGTGCCGATCCGGCGGGACAGCGGGGCGGCGAACGCGCCGGTGACCAGGCCGCCGACCGCCCCCAGGGAGAAGACCAGCCCGATCGTCGCCGGCCCGGCCCGCAGCTCCCATACCAGGTAGCTGACCTCCAGCGCGTTGGTGCCGATGGCGAAGAAGTTCGAGGTGGCGGTGCAGGCCAGGATGCTGCGCAGGATCGGACGCTGGCCGACGAAACGCAGCCCTTCGGTGAGGGCGGACCGCACCGGCACCCGGTCGGCGGCCCGACGGTCCCGTACCGGAAGGCGGACCGCCGCCAGGGTCGCCGCGCTGAGCAGGAACGCCAGCGCGGTGCCGAGGAACGTCCGGGCGGCACCGACCAGCCCGGCCAGTGCCCCGCCGACGGTCGGCCCGACCAGCGCGGCGGTGTCCGCGGTGACGGTCAGCCGGGCGTTCGCCTCGACCAGCCGGTCCGCCGGTGCCAGCGCCGGCACGATGCTCTTGTAGGCCACGGTGAAGAGCACGGTGAGCACCCCGCACAGCCCGACGACGACGTACAGGACGGCCAGGGTGAGCCGGCCGACCAGGGCGACCGCCGGCAGCGACGACAGCAACACGGCCCGGCCCAGGTCGCAGCCGATCATCAGTCGGCGCAGGTCGACCCGGTCGGCCAACAGCCCGGCCGGCAGCGAGAAGAGCAGGTACGGCAGCCAGGCCAGCACGGTCAGCAGGGAGACCTGGAACACGCTGGCCCGCATCGGGCCGGCGGCCAGCAGCGGCACCGTCACCCCGGACATCCGGGTGCCCAGCTCACCGACCGTCTGGCCGGCCCAGAACAGGGCGAAGTTCCGGTCCCGCCACAGTGGCCGGCGTACCGCCCGACCGTCGGTCACCTGCGCCGTCATCGATCCCCCGTCGGTCCGCCCCAACCTAGGTGGGGCGGGCCGCCGGGACAGCCGAATTAGTCGTCGACGTACGGGCAGTGCCGGCAGCCACGCCCGCAGCAGGTGCCCCGCCGGGCCAGGAAACCGGCGCTGAGGACGAACAGCCCGGTGGCCGGGTCGGGATAACCGGCGTCCCCGGCGGCGAGCGCGGCGGCGTGCGCGGCCAGGATCCGCGCCCGGTCGGGGTGCTCCGGCGACAGCCGGGACGGGTGCGGCTCGGTCAGCGGCCGGCCCGCCAACGGACGTCGTTGCCCACTCACCCGGTGAGTGTAAGGAGGGCTCGCTCCCCCACCCCTGGTGCGGGTCTGCGGATCCCCGCGCCCGGCCGGCAGGCCCCGCTGGTCGAGTCGCGCAGAGTCAGGGATCGTCGCAGCGGTGCGGTTTGCTCAGCCCACCGGCTACGCGAACCAGGTGAGCGCCTGGCCGTGGCCGCGGGTCCAGGCAAGCGGCCTGCCGTCGAGCGCGAGCACGTTGTGCAGCGTGTCGTCCTGCTGCCCCGGCAGACCCGGGTAGGGCAGCACCGCCGGGTCCTCGTTGGCGATCCAGTGGCCGGAAAGACCGCTCACCACCTCGACGAACGCGGCGCGGCGCGGCGGTGGCACCAGATACAGCACCGAGCTGTGGAACACCACGAGGGTCGCGTCGGACGGGGCCAGTGCCGCCACCTCCGGCAGGTCGTCGACCAGATCACCGCGGACGAGCAGCGGCGGGTCGGCCGCGACGACAGCCGCAGCAGCCTGCAGCCGCTCGCGGCGGTGCCCGTTCTCCGGCCAGATGAGGGCGTCCAGCCAGGCGATGTCGTCCGGATCGGTGACGTCGAGCGGGTTGAGGTCGAGGCCGGCCCGCCACACCACCTCGGGCAGGCGAGCCGGTGGCGTCGTGCCGGTGATCGCACAGTCGAGCGTCGGCGTACCTGTACCGAGCAGACGGTCGCCGTAACGGTACGCGTACCGGTCGGGGTAGAGGCACATGCCTGCCGACGCGCCCACCTCCAGCAGGGCGAGTGGCTGCGGCAACGAGGCCAGCACCGGCAGGAGGACGGCACAGCGCCCGGCCTCGTTCGTCTGCGTCGCCCTGGCCCGGATCTCCGCCGCGACAGCCGGCCAGTTGGCCCTGACGAATTCGCCGAACGCGGCCGGGTCCTCGACCGTACCGCCGCACAGTCGGACCACGGCGAACAGCAGATTCGGCTGGCGTTTGCCCGGCGGCAGGGTATCGAGAAGCGCCAGCAGGCTGCTGTCCCGGGCGACCGCGTGGGCCAGTCGCTCGTACGACGGTGAGACGCCGTGCGCCTCCCTGGTGGCGAACTCGACGTACCGGTCGGCTGTGGTCATGCCCCGATCATCCCCGTCCGGCGCGGCCCCCGGTGCGCCGCCGTCGGCGTGATCTGCGCGACGGGAGCGAGGTAGCGGCGTCCGGGTAGGACCGGTGCCGCTACCTCGCCCCACTGGGGTCGATCATGGGGACGGGACGCGGGAGGGCCGGCACCCGTCGGGTGCCGGCCCTCCCGTTCGACGCGTACGTCAGCTGCAACCGCTGGTGGAGCCGCAGCCCTCACAGACGTAGCAGCTGCCGGCGGGGCGCATCTTCGTGCCGCAGGTGAAGCAGAGCGGCGCGTCGGCGGCCTTGCCGATCACGGCCTCCAGCAGTTCGGTGGAGGAGCCCACGGCGGGCGCCGGCTTGGCGGCGGCCACCTCGGCCAGCTCCTGGGCCGGCTGGGCCAGCGGGCCGGTCTTCGGTTCGGTCACCTCGACCGGGGCCGAGGACGCCATCGCGGTCAGGTCCGTGCCGCTCATCTCCGCGTCGGCCTCGGCCCGCAGCTGCGCGGCCCGCTCCTTGGCGGTGAAGATGCCCAGCTCGGCACGACGCTCGTAGGGCAGGAAGTCCAACGCCAGCCGCCGGAAGATGTAGTCCATCACCGAGGCGGCCATCCGCACGTCCGGGTCGTCGGTCATGCCGGCCGGCTCGAAGCGCATGTTGGTGAACTTGCTGACGTACGTCTCCAGCGGGACGCCGTACTGCAGGCCGATGGAGATGGCCACCGAGAAGGCGTCCATCACCCCGGCCAGGGTCGAGCCCTGCTTGGACATCTTGAGGAAGACCTCGCCCAGCCCGTCGTCCGGGTAGGACGAGGCGGTGAGGTAGCCCTCCGCGCCGCCGACGGAGAAGGAGACCGTCTCCGACGGGCGCTTCTTCGGCAGCCGCTTACGCACCGGCCGGTACTCGACGACCTTCTCCACGGCGGCCGGGGCCGGCGTCTCGACGGCGGCCGGGGCGGCGGTCTTGTTCGGCTTGGCCACCGAGAGGGGCTGGCCGACCTTGCAGTTGTCCCGGTAGATCGCCAGCGCCTTCAGGCCGAGCTTCCAGCCCTCGAAGTAGATCTTCTCGACGTCGGCGACGGTGGCCTGCTCCGGCATGTTGACCGTCTTGGAGATGGCACCCGAGATGAACGGCTGGACGGCCGCCATCATCCGCACGTGACCCATCGGGGCGATGGACCGCTCGCCCATCGCGCAGTCGAAGACCGGGTAGTGCTCCGGCTTGAGGCCGGGGGCGTCCACCACGTGACCGTGGTCGGCGATGTGCTCGACGATCGCCTCGACCTGCTCCTCGGGGTAGCCGAGGCTGCGCAGGGCGCGCGGCACGGTCTGGTTGACGATCTGCATCGAGCCGCCGCCGACCAGCTTCTTGAACTTCACCAGCGCCAGGTCGGGCTCGACCCCGGTGGTGTCGCAGTCCATCATCAGGCCGATGGTGTTGTGGCTCACGAAGCCGGACGCCACGTACGTGACGTTCGCCGGCACCGAGAGGTCGTAGGTCGGCTGGATACCGCCGTCCTCGTTCGCCGCCACCGGCTCGAAGAGGTATCCGAGCGCGTGACCGAGCCGGTCGTCGCCGGTCTCGGCGAACAGCCGCATCGCCACCGCCCGGGGGACGCCCCCGGTCTTACGCAACGACTGGACGACCGTGTTCCGCAACTCGTGCCCCACCGGCGCCAGCAGGTCCCACACTGCGCCGGGCAGGTGGATCCGGTCCCGGTTGCCGGTCTGGGTCGGCTCGACGACCAACTGTCGGGTCTTACGGTCACCGAGGAAACCGACGATCTCCTCGAACCCGACCGCGTGCTCCATGTTGCGCAGCCGGACCTGCCACACGTCTGAACCGAGGCCGCTTGTGGTACGTCGGGTGGTCGTGGCCATCCCCAGCGTCAGCAGCATGGTACGCACCTCGGCGGCGAACGCCTCGGCGGACGTCGACAGCGACGGCACGCCGGCTACCACCGTCCCGTCGGCTTCGAAGAGGCCGCGAAGGAACGCCGCGTACACGGTGACGTCGTTGGTCTCCAACAGCGCCGACGGCACCCGTGGTACCCAGCCCTTGCCGCTGTGGTCGCCGTGCGGCAGGGTCTTGGCGAACCCGGCCGCCTGCCACCACCTGGCGAGCCGCACCGACTGAAGGGTGACCTCCTGGTAACCGGCCTGGGCCGCCACCACCGGCTCCAGACCGAAGAGCCCCTTGCCGAGCACCCGGAGCCGCTCGACGACGTCCAGGTCGGTGTCGGGCACACAGAACCGGATGCCCTTGGCGTGCAGGCTGCCGTCGCCCATGAAGTAACCGACCAGCTCGGCCAGGTCCGCGTCGACCGAGTCGGGCACGTGCAACCGCCGGTCGTCGGTGTAGTACGCCTGGTCGAGCACCGGAAGCGGCACCCGCCTCGGCTCGCCCACCAGGGTGCCGAGCTGGACCGGCACGAGGTCACCCACGACGACGTCCGCCATCCGCTTCCAGACCCACTCACCGGACTCCGGGTCGACGGCCTTGATCCGGTGGGCCAGGGTGCCCTGGATCCGGTAACCGCCCTCCGTGACCACCCGCCGGGTCGGCTCCTCGCCGTTGACGAAGAACTTCGTGGCCTGGCGGGCACCCTCGTCGGTGGAGACCTTCATGTCCAGGTCCTGCCAGCGGTCGCCGTACACGTCACCGATCTCGCCGAGCCGCGTCAGGCCCCGGTCGGTGGTGACCATCGTGTCGGCGGTGAGGCAGCCGGTCGGCGCCAGCACGGCGGCCTGCGAGTTGCGCCAGCCGTACCGGTCGCCGACCTTGTTGCCCTCGGTCCACTGCTTGGTGGCCTCCCGCGCGATGGCGGTGGCGACGGTGCCGGCCGGCTTGATGGCGTCGTTGGCGGCGGCGTGCTTGCGCATCACCCGCTTGTGCGGCTCGGCGTTGCGGGCGTAGCCGTCGTACGCGCCGACGATCGCGGCCAGCTCGGCCGAACGGCGGTACGCGGTGCCGGTCATCAGCGAGGTGATCGCCGCAGCCACCGACCGGCCCTGCTCCGAGTCGTACGGCAGGCCGGAGGCCATCAGCAGCGCGCCGAGGTTGGCGTAGCCGATGCCGAGCTGCCGGTAGGCGCGGGTGGTCTCGCCGATCTTGTCGGTGGGGAAGTCGGCGAAGCAGATCGAGATGTCCATCGCGGTGATGACGAACTCGACCGAACGGACGAACTTCTCCACCTCGAAGCCGCCGTCGGCGCGGAGGAACTTCATCAGGTTGAGCGAGGCCAGGTTGCACGAGGAGTTGTCCAGGTGCAGGTACTCCGAGCACGGGTTCGACGCGGTGATCCGGCCGGTCTCCGGGCAGGTGTGCCAGTCGTTGATGGTGTCGTCGTACTGCAGGCCCGGGTCGGCGCACTCCCAGGCGGCCTGGGCGATGGTACGGAACAGCTTCTGCGCGTCGATGGTCTCGATGGTCTGCCCGTCGAGGCGGCCCCGCAGGTCGAAGCCGCCGCCGTTCTCCACCGCCGCCATGAACTCGTCGGAGACCCGCACCGAGTTGTTGGCGTTCTGGTACTGGACGCTGACGATGTCGTTGCCGCCGAGGTCCATGTCGAAGCCGGCGTCCCGCAGCGCGCGGATCTTGTCCTCCTCGCGCGCCTTGGTGGTGACGAACTCCTCGATGTCCGGGTGGTCCACGTCGAGGATGACCATCTTGGCCGCGCGCCGGGTGGCACCGCCGGACTTGATCGTCCCGGCGCTGGCGTCCGCGCCGCGCATGAAGCTGACCGGGCCGGAGGCGGTGCCACCGGAGGAGAGCAGCTCACGCGACGACCGGATGCGCGACAGGTTGACCCCGGAGCCGGAGCCGCCCTTGAAGATCAGCCCCTCCTCCTTGTACCAGTCCAGGATGGAGTCCATCGAGTCGTCGACCGCCAGGATGAAACAGGCGCTGACCTGCTGCGGCGACGGGGTGCCGACGTTGAACCAGACCGGCGAGTTGAAGCTGAACACCTGGTGCAGCAGCATCCAGGTCAGCTCGTGCGCGAAGATCTCCGCGTCGGCCGGGTTGGCGAAGTAGCCGTGCTGCTCACCGGCGGCCCGGTAGGTGCTGACCACCCGGTCGATGAGCTGCTTGAGCGACCACTCCCGTTCCGGGGTCCCCACCGCGCCCCGGAAGTACTTGGTGGTGACGATGTTCGCCGCGTTGACGCTCCACGACTCGGGGAACTCCACCCCGCGCTGCTCGAAGTTGATCGAGCCGTCCCGCCAGTTGGTCATGACGACGTCGCGGCGCTCCCACGCCACCTCGTCGTACGGGTGCACGCCCTCGGTCGTCCAGACCCGCTGCACCTTCAGCCCCGTCGCCGCGCCGTTCTTCGCCGCCCGCGTCCGGCTTGTTGTCACGCCGTCCCCCGCCATCTCATCGGCCCCCTCGTCTGCGCGGCCACCCGCCACGCGTCGTCACTGTCGAAATCCAGGTCGTCACTTGGTAAAAGACTCAGTCGGTACGGTCGGCGGCCCCGGCCGCGTCGACGCGGGCCTGTGCGGCGGAACGGAGGGTCTCGATCTCCCGTTCGAAGTCGGCCAGCGAGTCGAACGAGCGGTAGACGCTGGCGAAGCGCAGGTAGGCCACCTCGTCCAGGTCGCGCAGTGGGCCCAGGATCGCCAGTCCCACGTCGTGGCTCGGCAGCTCGGCAGCTCCCTTGGCCCGGACGGTCTCCTCGACCTTCTGCGCCAGCAGCGCGATGGAGTCCTCGTCGACCGGCCGGCCCTGGCACGCCTTGCGTACCCCGCCGATGATCTTCGTCCGGCTGAACGGCTCGGTCACCCCGCTGCGCTTGACCACCGCGAGGACGGCCTCCTCGACCGTGGTGAACCGCTTGCCGCATTCCGGGCAGGAGCGCCGCCGCCGGATCAGCTGGCCGTCGTCGGCCTCGCGCGAGTCGACCACCCGGGAGTCGGCGTGCCGGCAGTACGGACACCGCATCGCCCGACCTCCTTGATCGACTGTGGGGCCGCCTGCCCGCCCGCCCCCGGGCACGCGTCGACCCGGCGCAACCGGTGTCGCCGGTCTCGCCGTGGTCGACGATACTGGAGTGCGGTGGGTAGTCGAACCCAACCTGTGGGCAACTTACGCCCGTGTGACTACTACATCTAGGGGTCGACCGTAGGCCGCCGGCCGGGTCGGGTCAAGTTGCCCGACTGTCCGGCGCGTCACGCCCGAACCGCCTCACCACCCCGGGCCCACCACCCCGGGCCCACCACCCCGGGCCCGTCGCCGCTCCCGGGGGTCGACAGCTCCAACCGACCGGACGCCGGGGAGGTTACCGGCCGTCCGGCCAGCCCGACCCGGACGGTTGACCGACCCGGCAGACCACCGAACCCCTCGAACACGGGTTCGAGGAGGACGTACCATCTACCAGAACAGGCGTACGAGTTACCAGGTTTTCCACCCGACACGCCGAGACGCGTCGTACAGATGTTTGAAAATGACCGATCTCACCTATACGGTCATGAACGACCGGGCACGGCGCACCACGTCGGTCCGGCACCGCGACACCCCGCGCGCACCACGAGCCGCCAAGGCACCCAGCGCCGACCAGGGAGGACGGACGTGACCGAGGACCGGGCCAACCGGCAGAAGAACCCGCAGCCGATCGCCGAGGCGGGTCCCCCGGCCACTCGGCGTCCCCGCGCCGCCCGCAGCCGGACCGGCCAACCGGCCGTCCGCCAGGTCACGCCGGTGGTCAGCGGCTTCCCCGACCCGGCCGCCGTCGACCTCACCGCCCGCCAGCGCCGCATCCTCGAATTCATCCGCAGCTGGGTGGAGCGGCACGGCTACCCGCCGAGCGTCCGCGAGATCGGCGAGGCGGTCGGCCTGGTCTCCCCGTCCAGCGTCGCCTACCAGCTCAAGGAGCTGGAAAAGAAGGGCTTCCTGCGCCGCGACCCCAACCGCCCCCGCGCGGTTGACGTCCGCGCCCCCGTCGACGCCGACGACGAGCTGAGCCGAGCCCAGCGCCCCACCCCGGCGTACGTGCCGATGCTGGGCCGGATCGCGGCCGGTGGGCCGATCCTGGCCGAGCAGGCGGTCGAGGACGTGTTCCCGCTCCCCCGCGAACTGGTCGGCGAGGGCGAGGTCTTCATGCTCCAGGTCAAGGGCGACTCGATGCTCGACGCGGCGATCTGCGACGGCGACTGGGTGGTGGTGCGGCAGCAGCCGATCGCCGAGGCCGGTGACATCGTGGCCGCGATGCTCGACGGTGAGGCGACCGTCAAGACCTACCGGCGACGCGACGGTCACGTATGGCTGATGCCGCAGAACCCGGCCTTCGACCCGATCCCCGGTGACGACGCCACCATCATGGGCCGGGTCGTGGCCGTGCTCCGCCGGATCTGACCTCGTCCCGCCCGGCAGCCTCCGGCGGAGGCTGCCGGTGCCGTCCCCGGTGACCGTGCCCCGCCCCGCAACGGCCGCGGCACGTGCCTGGTCGACCGCGCACGCCCGCGACCTGGGGAGAGGTCAGTAACGCTCGCCGCTGCGGCCGGGCGGTGGGCCGTACTGGCCGCCCCGCCGGTCGTCGTGGTCGTCGTCCCGGCGTGGACCGGAACGCGGCTCCCGGGGCCCACCCTCACGCCGTGGCGGTTCGGCCCGCCCGGCACCGTAGACACCGTCCCCACCACCCGCAGCGCCACCCCGCCCGCCCGCCGGGCCGGCACCACGCCCACCAGCGGGAGCACCGCCACGCCCACCGGCGGGAGGAGCACCGGGACCACCCACCGGAGCACCGCCACGCCCACCGGCCGGCGGCGCAGCACGACCACCCGGCGGAGGGCCACCACGTCCACCCGGCGGAGGACCGCCACGGGCACCGACCGGCGCACCACCGCGCCCCTCCGGTGGCGGACCGCCACGGCCACCCGGCGGGGTGCCACGCCCGGCCACCGGGGCACCACCACGGATCCCCGGCGGCCCACCACGCCCATCGGCCGGCACACCGCCGCGTCCACCGGCCGGCGCACCACCACGCCCACCCGCCGGCATACCGCCGCGTCCACCAGCCGGCGCACCACCGCGCGGGTCGGCGGCGGCCGGCGCACCACCCCGGGCACCACCGCCCGAAGCACCACCGCGCGGGCCGATACCCGGGGCGCCACCGCGCGGACCAGCACCGTCGGCACCGCCGCGTGGACCGGCACCGCCGGCCGGGGTGGCACCGCGTGGACCGGCACCGCCGGCCGGGGTGGCACCGCGTGGACCGGCACCGCCGGCCGGGGTGGCACCGCGTGGACCGGCACCGCCGGCCGGGGTGGCACCGTAGACACCACCGCCGGCAGGGCGACCTCCGCCGTAGACACCACCACCCGCCGGACGTCCGCCGCCCGCAGGGCTGCTACCTCCCGGACCGCCGGAGGGAACCGCTGCGGCTGCCGCTGGGGGCCGACCTCCGCCGTAGACCGCGCCGCCGGCCGGCCGGGCGGGGCCACCACCTGCCGCAGCACCGTAGACACCGCCGGTACGCGGCCGGTCCGGGGCCGGTTCGGCGGCAGGGGGAGACTCACCGGCCGGGAAGCCCTCGGCCCGGGACACCGCGCCGGAGGTGAAGACCTCGTCGTCGGGATCGTCAGGCATCTCGCCGGCCGCCGCGGCCCGCCTGCGCGA
Organism: Micromonospora sp. RL09-050-HVF-A; assembly: GCF_019374995.1. Lineage (NCBI taxonomy): Bacteria > Bacillati > Actinomycetota > Actinomycetes > Micromonosporales > Micromonosporaceae > Micromonospora > Micromonospora sp. RL09-050-HVF-A. The sequence continues at coordinate 6,355,285 of NZ_JAGKQP010000002.1, read as the reverse complement.
CCGCACGATCCCGACGATGCCGGCCCCGACCAGCACCGCGCCGACCACCCCGACCGCACCGATCAGGTAGGTGATCTGGTCCAGGCTCAGGTTGTCGTACCAGGACCTGTCGGCTGCCGGCTTGGCTCCCGCCGCGCCCTCGACTGGTTCCGCGCCCTTGGTGGACGGGGTGTAGCCGAGGATGTCGATCGGGTCCTCCGGGGAGAGTTCCCCGCCGTCGGAGACGGTCACGAACCCGGTGCCGTCCGGGGTGTACGAGATGGCCTCGCCGAACGGGTCCGCCAACGGGGTGACCCGGGGCTTGCCGGTGGTCAACGCGGCCACGATGTCATCGCCCTTGACGTCGTACTCGAAGGCGTCGGCGTAGGTGCGCAGCACCACCCGGCTGCCGTCGGGCGAGCGGGCCGCCCCGGTGATGGCCACCCGACCGATGATGTTGAGCGGGTTGTCGGTGGTGGTCTTGGGCAGGGTGATCTCGCCGACCTTCTTCATCGGCACCGGATCGGCGTTGCCGCCGCTGTCGAGCTTCGTCTCCGGGGTGAAGATCTCCGCCTTGCCACTGGGCACCTTGGTGATCACCAGGGGCGACCCGTCCGCGCCGATCAGCAGCGCCTCGGCGTCGTGCGGCTTGCGCTCCGGGTACGACAGCCGGTGCAGCACCGGCTGCTTCGACCCGGTCACCGGCATCGTCCAGACCGCGACCCGGGTACGCCGTTCCCTGCTGGTCACGTTGTCACCGGTGTCGGCGATCCAGAGCGTCTTGCCGTCCGGGGAGAGGGCCAGGTCCTCCGTGTCGAACGGGCCGTCGCCGGAGAACTTGACCGGCTCCCTGGCGATCTTGCACTTGGTGTCGAGGAAGAAGACCCGCTTGCGGCTCTCCTGGAGGGTGCCGTCGTTGATCACGACATAGCCGGTCTTCGTGGCGACCAGGCCGGACAGCTCCCGCAGCCGCTCGTCCGTGATGGTGCACTTCTTCTTGCCGGCGACGGCCAACGGCGCCACCCCGACCAACGGCACCGCACCGGTCAACGGCACCGCACCGGCCAGCGGCACCGTCCCGACGGGGGTGGCCAGGACCGACGCCGCCCCGGAGGTGGCAGCGGAGACCGGTGCCGCTGCGGCAGCAGCGGGTGCCACGGCCACGCCGAACAGGGCGAGGGCAACCGTGACCGAGGAGACAGCGCGGCGCATGGCGTCAGTGTCGCATGCCGCCATGAACCTCAGGTCACACCGCAGCGCTCACCGACTGCCGGCCACCGCAGGGTCACCCGCCGCCACGAACGGAGTCAACTCGGCGGCGAGCGCCTCCCCCACCCGCACGTGCAGCAGGGTGCCCTCCGGGAGGTGGGAGGTGCTCAGCACCTCACCCTGCCGGTGCAGCCGGGCAACCAGGTCACCCCGGTCGTACGGCAGGACCGCGCGGACCTCCACGGCCGGACGCGGCAGCCGCTGTTCGATCACCTCACGCAGCCCCTCAAGGCCACGCCCACTGTGCGCGGAGACGAAGACCGCGTCCGGCCAGAGCCGCTTGAGCCGCAGCAGGGTCTCCTCGTCGGCGGCGTCGGTCTTGTTGACCACCAGCAGCTCGGGCAGCCGGTCGGCACCGACCTCGGAGAGCACCTCCCGCACCGCGCGGACCTGCTCCTCCGGGTCGGGGTGGGTGCCGTCGACCACGTGCACCACCAGGTCGGCCTCGGCGACCTCCTCCAGCGTCGAACGGAACGCCTCGACGATCTGGTGGGGCAGGTGCCGGACGAAACCCACCGTGTCGGACAGCGTGTAGAGCCGCCCGTCCGAGGTGGTGGCCCGGCGGGTGGTCGGGTCCAGGGTGGCGAAGAGCGCGTTCTCCACCAGCACGCCCGCGCCGGTGAGCCGGTTGAGCAGGCTCGACTTGCCGGCGTTGGTGTAACCGGCGATGGCGACCGCGGGAACGGCGTTACGGGACCGACGGGCGCGCTTGGTCTGGCGTACCGTCTTCATTGCCTTGATCTCCCGGCGCAACCGGGCGATGCGGTGGCGGATGCGCCGCCGGTCGGTCTCCAGCTTGGTCTCACCGGGGCCACGCAGACCCACGCCGCCACCGGCACCACCGCCGCGCCCGGAGCCACCGCTCTGCCGGGACAGCGACTCACCCCAACCACGCAACCGGGGCAGCAGGTATTCGAGCTGGGCCAGCTCGACCTGCGCCTTGCCCTCCTTGCTCTTGGCGTGCTGGGCGAAGATGTCGAGGATCAGCGCGGTGCGGTCGACCACCTTGACCTTGGTGCGCTGCTCCAGGTTGCGCAGCTGGGACGGGGACAGCTCACCGTCGCAGATCACCGTGTCGGCCCCGGTGGAGAGCACCGCCGCGCTGAGGTCGTCGACCTTGCCCCGGCCGACGTAGGTGGCCGGGTCGGGGCGGCTGCGGCGCTGGATCAGCCCTTCGAGCACCTGCGAACCGGCGGTCTCGGCCAGGGCGGCCAGCTCGGTCAGCGAATTGTCGGCGTCGCGCTGGGTGCCCTCGGTCCAGACGCCGACGAGGACGACCCGCTCCAGCCGGAGCTGGCGGTATTCGACCTCGGTGACGTCGGTCAGCTCGGTGGAGAGGCCGGGGACCCGCCGCAACGCCTGCCGCTCCGACAGCTCGTACTCACCGGTCGTGGCGTCGAGGTCGTCGTCCGAGAAGGGGGTGTGGGTCTCCTGGTCGCGCAAGCTGCGTCTCCTGTCCGTTCTGTGCATGTACCGAGTAATCCTGACACGGGTCAACGCGGAACGCGACTGCTATATGCCCGTGGTGGAGGTCGCCGAACGCGGGGGCGGCTGCCGCCGCGGCCCGGTGGGCGAGTAGAAATGGCGACGAGCCGCCAGCGACGACGGAGGTATTTCCGTGGCCATCACCAGACTGCCGAGTGCCGGATTCTCGATCACGATCCGGATCGCGGTCCCCGCGGACGCCTCCTCGATCGGCCGGCTGACCACGTCGGTCGGCGAGGCCGGCGCGATCGTCACCGCACTCGACGTGGTCGACTCCGACCCGACCCACGTGATCGTCGACCTCACCTGCGACACCGCCGACGCCGGCCACGCCGACCAGGTCGTCGAGGCGCTCACCGCGCTCGACGGGGTGGACGTGCGCAAGGTGTCCGACCGGACGTTCCTGCTGCACCTCGGCGGCAAGATCGAGGTGCACTCGAAGGTCGGGCTGCGGACCCGCGACGAGCTGTCCCGGGCGTACACCCCGGGGGTGGCCCGGGTCTGCATGGCGATCGCGGAGAACCCGGCGGACGCCCGGCGGTTGACCATCAAGCGCAACACGGTCGCCGTGGTCAGCGACGGCTCGGCCGTGCTCGGCCTGGGCAACCTCGGCCCGGCGGCGTCGCTGCCGGTGATGGAGGGCAAGGCGGCGCTGTTCAAGCGCTTCGGCGGGGTGGACGCCTGGCCGGTGGTGCTGGACACCCAGGACACCGACGAGATCGTGGCGATCGTCAAGGCCATCGCCCCCGCGTACGGCGGGATCAACCTGGAGGACATCGCCGCGCCGCGCTGCTTCGAGATCGAGGCCCGGCTGCGGGAGCTGCTGGACATCCCGGTCTTCCACGACGACCAGCACGGCACCGCGATCTGCGTGCTGGCCGCGCTGACCAACGCACTGCGCGTCGTGGGCAAGCAGCTCGCGGACGTCCGGGTGGTCGTCTCCGGGGCCGGCGCGGCCGGCACCGCGATCATGAAACTGCTGCTGCGCCAGGGCGTCGGCGACATCATCGCGTACGACCGGCAGGGCGCCCTGCACCGTGGGCTGACCGGCCTCAACCCGGCCTGGCAGTGGCTGGCCGAGAACACCAACCGGGACAACTACGCCGGCGACCTGGCCGGTGCGGTCCGGGGCGCAGACGTCTTCATCGGGGTGAGCGCCCCCAACCTGCTCACCGGCGACGACGTCGCCACCATGGCCAAGGACGCGATCGTCTTCGCGCTGGCCAACCCCGATCCGGAGGTCGACCCCCGGGAGGCCCGCAAGCACGCCGCGATCGTCGCGACCGGCCGCTCCGACCAGCCGAACCAGATCAACAACGTGCTCGCCTTCCCGGGCGTGTTCCGGGGCATGCTCGACGCGCACGCCGAGGAGTTCACCGAGGAGATGGCGATCGCGGCGGCCCGGGCCATCGCCGACGTGGTCGGCGAAGACAAGATCAACCCGACGGTGATCGTGCCGAGCGTCTTCGACTCCCGGGTCGCCCCGGCGGTCGCCGCCGCAGTCCGCGCCGCCGCCCAGAACCCGGCTGCGACGCCACCCCGGCCGCCGACCCCGGCCCCGCCGACCTCCCCGAAGTCGCCGCCACCGCCAGCGCCACCCCCTGACCCCCTCCCCTCCCCTCCCCCGCGAGCCCCACTCCCCACCGGCCAGCCCGACTCGACTGGCCCCGGCTCGCCCAGGCTCGGCTCGCCCCAGGCTCGGCTCGCCCCGGTGATCAAGAGGTTTGCGTCACTCCGCCCGGCACCCATGACGTAAACCTCTTGATCACCACGCACCCTCCCCGCCCGGCCCCGGTGATCAAGAAGTTTGCGTCATTCCGCCCGCCATCTTTGACCCGAACCTCTTGATCACCGCGCGTCACCTCGTCGGGACCGGGTGATCAAGAGGTTTACGTCATCCGTCACGCCGATTCTGACGCAAACCTCTTGATCAACGAGACGAGACGGGGTGAGACGGGGCAGAGCGGGGTGGGGAGGGCGGCGGGGGGTCAGGGGAGGGTGAGGGTGCCGGTGGCCACGAGGATGGCGGGGCCGGCGAGCCAGCACGAGTCGGTGGTCACCGTGACCGTGAGGCGGCCACCGGGGACGTCGACCGCCACGACGCCGGTGTCCCGGGCGGCGTCGCGTAGCGCCACGGCGGCGACCGCGCAGGCGCCGGTGCCGCAGGAGAGGGTTTCCGCCGAGCCACGTTCGTAGACCCGCATCAGCACGTGGCCGTCGGTGCCGTCCAGCGGGGCACCGGGGGTGGTGAACTCGACGTTCACCCCGTGTGGGAAGACCCGGGGGTCGAATTCGGGCGCGCGGGTCAGGTCCAGGTCGGTCAGGTCGATGCCGGCCGGCAGGGCACAGACCAGGTGCGGGTTGCCGACGTCCACCGCCGTGCCGGGCAGGGTGAGCCCGCTCAGGGCGGCATGCGACGCGTCGTACAACCGGGGGCGGCGCATCTCGACGGCGATGGTGTCGCCGTCGACCCGGGCCCGCACGAGGCCGGCGCGGGTGGCCACCGGCAGGGTTCCGTCGGTCGCGGTGGCCAGGCCGGTCGCGAGCAGGTAGCGGACGAAGACCCGGGCCCCGTTGCCACACATTTCGGCGAACGAGCCGTCGGCGTTCCAGTAGTCCATGAACCACTCGGCCTCATCGGCGAGGGCCACCCCGTCGGGGTGTTTCGCGGCGCGCACCACCCGTAACACGCCGTCGCCGCCGAGGCCGCGCCGTCGGTCGCAGAGCCCGGCGACCAGGTCGGGGGTCAGGTCGAGGGTGCCGTCCGGGTCGGGCAGGATGACGAAGTCGTTGCCGGTGCCGTGCCCCTTGGTGAACTCCACGCCCCCATCATGGCCGATGCCCGGAGACGACCCGCAGCGCAGTGTCGACAAACGTCGGCGCGGTCGGGTCCAGCCAGTGGATGCGCTGGTCACGGCGGAACCAGGAGCGTTGCCGTCGGACGAACCGCCGGGTGGCCCGGACCGTCTCGTCGCGGGCCTGCGCCTCGTCGGTCTCCCCGGCCAGGAACCGCAGCACCTGCTGGTAGCCGAGGGCCCGGCTGGCCGTCCGGCCGTCGGCCAGGCCGTGCCCGCACAGCGTACGGACCTCGGCGACCAGCCCGTCGGCCCACATCCGGTCGACCCGCGCCGCGATCCGCTCGTCGAGCAGCGCGGTGTCGAGGTCGACGCCGAGCTGCACCGCCGGGTAGTACGGGGTCGGGTCGGGCAGCGAGGCGGTGAACGGCGCCCCGGTCAGCTCGATCACCTCCAGGGCCCGGACGATGCGTCGACCGTTGCCGGGCAGGATGCCGGCCGCCGCGACCGGGTCCGCCCCGGCCAGCCGGGCGTGCAGCGGGCCGGGCCGAGCTGCGCCAGTTCCGCCTCCAGCCGTCCGCGTACCGCCGGGTCGGTGCCGGGGAACTCGAACTGTTCGAGCACCGCCCGCACGTACAGGCCGGAGCCGCCGACGAGCAGCGGCACCCGCCCCCGGGCCAGGATGTCGTCGACCGCCGCGCGGGCCAGCCGCTGGTACTCGGCGACGCTGGCCGGTTCGGTGACCGGCCAGATGTCCAGCAGGTGGTGCGGCACCCCGTCCCGCTCCGCCGTGGTGAGCTTGGCGGTGCCGATGTCCATCCCCTGGTAGAGCTGCATCGAGTCGGCGTTGACCACCTCCCCGCCGAGGGCGTGCGCGAGGGCGATGCTCAGCGCCGACTTGCCCGCCGCAGTCGGCCCGACCACGGCGACGACCGTGCCGCTCACCGCGCCGCCCCGCCCGTGCCCGCCCCGTCCGTCCCGGCCGGCGGGGACCAGGAGGCCACCAGGTAGCCCACCCCGTAGGGATGCGAGTGGTGGCGCAGCTCGCCGCGCCAGTCGCCGCCGGCCGCCCTCACCGCGCCGGCCAGCACCTGCCAGGCGGGCCGGCCGGCGGCCCCCAGCTGCGCCGAGACCACCGGGTCCAGGTCGAGCAGCGCGTCGGTGTCCGCGTCGGCCAGGGCCCGGGCAACCCCTTCGTCGTACGCCCCGGCGCGCGGGTCGTCGTAGCCGGGTGCCTTCGGCCCGTGGCAGGACGAGCCGTCGCCCAGCACCAGCAGGGCCCACGGCCCGTCCACCCGTAGGCCGGCCCCGAGGGCGGCACACCGGTCGACCGGTTCGTCGGACCCGATGCTCACCATCCGCCAGGCCACCGATGTCGGGGGGGCGACCCGGTCGACCAGCCAGGCCCCGACCAGCAGGCTCAGCGGCAGCCGATCGTCGCCGCTGCCGGGGTCGGTGGGGGCCGGTCCCCCGCCGAGGCGTACCGCCAGGGGCAGGCCCCAGGGGGCGAAGCTGCCCTGGCGGGGCAGGTCCAGTTCGACCGTGCGCTCTCCGGCGCCGACCAGCACGACGGTGCCCGCCCCGGCGGTGTGGAGGGCGGTGACGGCGGCGGTACAGGCGGCGCGCAGCTCCGCCAGCTCGGGCGCGGCGGCCCCGGCCAGCTCGGGCACGATCAGCGGCGGGTGCGGGCAGACGGCGGCGGCGACCAGAGGCACCAGGCAACGTTAGCGGCCCGGCACCGCCCGCCCCGCCTGCCCCACCGCTGCGGCAGCCCGACCACCGAACCGAGTCGGTCGGCAGCCCGGGGACGACCCGGCCGACGGCCCGACACCAGGAGCGACCCGGCCGACGGCCCGACACCAGGAGCGACCCGGCCGACGGCCCGACACCTGGAGGGACCCGCCCGGCGTCCGACGCCGGAACCAGCCGGTTCGGCAGGCCGCGGCGGGATCAGGCCGGTTGGCCGCCCCAGCCGCCCTGGACCATGGTCTGGAACCGCCACCGCCCGCCGGTGCGGACCATCAGGTCGGCGTAGCGCACCCGTTGGCGTTCGCCGTCGAGGGTGAACTCGGCCTCGGTGAGCACCACGGCCAGGCTCCGGGTGAGGAAGTAGGGCGTGCGGCGGCTCTCCATCCGCAGGTCGCCACCGCCGCCGAGCACGCCGCCCATCATCTCCAGGTAGGCCGCCCGGTCGAGCTGGCGGGCGGAGCCCTCCCCCGAGGCGTCGTCGGTGACGGTGTTCAGCGGGAACATCGCCAGCTCGGCGGTGCCGGCGACGTCACCCGCCTCGGCCAGGGCGTCGTAGTGGCGGAACCACGCGTCCAGCTCGGCGAGATCGGCCTCGTCGGGCACGAAACCGGGGTCGGCCGGGGGCGTCATCCGGGTGTGGGACTGGGTCATCCTGCTCCTCCTCGTCCGCCCGTCGATAGGGCGGCAGTGTCTCGTACGCCCTACCGTACAGCGTACGCCGGAATGCGACACTCCCCCCACGGAGTCTGTGTGTGGGTGCTAGGACACCGTATGGTCACGGTCAGAGACAGGCGCTCGACGCGGACGGGGGCGGACCTGTGACAATGCCGGGAGCAAGTTGGCTGCGCCGTGGCGGCGATCGTGCGGGGTTTCCCGTCGACGCCGGGAGAACGAGGATGTGCACATGAGCGACTGGACTGCCTTCGGACGGGTGGACGCGGACGGCACCGTGTACGTGAAGACCAGCGAGGGCGAGCGGGTGGTCGGATCCTGGCAGGCGGGCGCCCCCGAGGAGGGGTTGGCACACTTCGCCCGTCGCTTCGCCGACCTGGTCACCGAGGTGGACCTGACCGAGGCCCGGCTCAACTCGGGTGCCGCCGACGCGGGTGGTTCGCTGAGCACGGTCCGGCGGATCCGTGGCTCGCTGGCCGAGGCGCACGTCGTCGGGGACATCGACGCCCTCGCCGCGCGCCTGGACAAGCTCGCCGTCGTGGCCGAGGAGAAGGCCGCTGAGGCGCGTGCCGCCCGGGAGGCCGCCCGGGGTGAGGCGCTCGCCCGCAAGACCGCCCTGGTCGAGGAGGCCGAACAGCTGGCCGCCGAGTCGACCGGCTGGAAGACCGCGGGTGACCGGCTCAAGGAGATCCTCGACGAGTGGAAGACCATCCGGGGGGTCGACAAGAAGGCCGACGGTGAGCTGTGGAAGCGGTTCGCCGCCGCCCGGGACGGCTTCACCCGGCGTCGGGGCGCCCACTTCGCCTCCCTCGACCAGCAGCGCAAGCAGGCGCACACGGCCAAGGAGGAGCTGGTCGCCGAGGCTGAGAAGCTCTCCGACTCCACCGACTGGGCGGCCACCGCCAACCAGCTCAAGGAGCTGATGAACCAGTGGAAGGCCGCCCCGCGCGCCTCCAAGGAGTCGGAGCAGAAGCTCTGGGAACGGTTCCGCGCCGCCCAGGACGCCTTCTTCAGCCGGCGCAGTGAGGTCTTCTCGGCCCGGGACAACGAGCAGCGGGCCAACCTGGAGCGCAAGCAGGCGCTGCTGGTCGAGGCCGAGGCGCTGGACGTCGACGGCGACCCGAAGGGTGCCCAGGCCAAGCTGCGGGAGATCCAGGCCCAGTGGCACGAGGCCGGCCGGGTGCCCCGGGAGGCCGCTGCCGGCCTGGAGCGGCGGCTGCGGGCCATCGACGACAAGGTCCGCGAGGTGATGGATTCGGCCTGGCGGCGGACCACCAAGGAGGACAACCCGCTGCTCGCGCAGATGCGGGCGCAGGTCGCCGAGGCCGAGGAGCGGCTCGCCCGCGCCCAAGCCGCCGGGGACGCCCGTCGGGTCAAGGAGGCCGAGCAGGCGCTCGCCTCCAAGCGGCAGTTCCTCCAGCTCGCCGAGCAGGCCGGCTGACCCCGAACGCCCCGGAAGCCCCCGCTCCCCCTCGGGACCGGGGGCTTCCCCATGTCCCACCCCGAAAACCCACCCCACCCGAGCCCACCCAGCCGGGCACCCCCGCCGGTACCGGCACGCCCGCCCGGCGGTGGGCGCAGGGGCTGCGGTTGACGCATCGAGGCCTGCTGATCAGAATGGGCGGCAGAGCCAGGTCGACCCCGCCGGCGCGAGGGCACCGACGACGGACACCGTCGTCGGGAGTCGCCGGTGCACCGCAGCGAGTGGCCGCGTCCACGTGACCCGGCGTGCCGCGCACTGTCCGCGTACCCCCGCAGGAGCGGGACGGACGGGCGGCGGCCGGCGAATCCCTGGTTTTCCGCCCGCGTCGCCGTCGCGACGCCGGGCATTCGAAGTGGAGCCCGTATGTACCGACCCCGCATCATCGGCGCCGCGCTCACCGCGCTCGCCACCGCCGCGGCCGGCGTGCTCGTCGCCACGGCCGTCAGCACCACGCCGGCCGCCGCCGCAGTCGGCGGCACCGGCACCGGTTACCTGCACACGAACGGCAACAAGATCGTCGACGCCACCGGCGCGACGGTCCGGCTGACCGGCATCAACTGGTTCGGCATGGAGACCGACAACCGGACGTTCCACGGCCTGTGGTCGAACAACCCGTGGCGCGGGCAGCTCGACAAGATGGCCAGCCTGGGCTACAACACGCTGCGCGTCCCGTACTCGAACGACTCGGTGAAGCCGGGCGCGACGGCCAGCGGGATCAACGACTTCGTCAACCCGGACCTGGTCGGGCTCTCGCCGTTGCAGATCCTGGACAAGGTGATCGCCTACGCCGGCAGCAAGGGCATGCGGGTCATCCTGGACCGGCACCGGCCGACGGCGGCCGGGCAGTCGCCGCTCTGGTACACCCCGACGGTCTCCGAGGCGACCTGGCTCGCCGACTGGAAGATGCTGGCCCAGCGGTACGCCGGCAACACCACGGTGATCGGCGCGGACCTGCACAACGAGCCGCACGCCGAAGGCACCAACCCGGCCGCGACCGGCGCCTGCTGGGGCTGCGGCGACACCACCCGGGACTGGCGGCTGGCCGCCGAGCGGGCCGGTAACGCCATCCTCGCGGTGCAGCCGAACTGGCTGATCTTCGTGGAGGGGGTGAGCTGCCCCAGCGGTGGCCTGTCGAACGTCTGGGACAACGACACCAGCAACGACGAGGACTGCGGCTGGTGGGGTGGCAACCTGTCCAAGGCCGGGCAGTTCCCGGTCCGGCTGAACGTGGCGAACCGGCTGGTCTACTCGCCACACGAGTACGCCACCAGCGTCTACGAGCAGAACTGGTTCAAGGCCGCCGACTTCCCGGCGAACCTGCCGGCGATCTGGGACAGGTACTGGGGTTACCTCTACAAGCAGAACATCGCCCCGATCATGATGGGCGAGTTCGGCAGCACCCTGGCCGATCCCCGGGACAAGGTGTGGCTGGAGAAGTTGATGGCCTACACCGGCACCGGGGTCAACGGGATGTCCTTCACCTACTGGTCGTGGAACCCGAACTCGGGTGACACGGGAGGCATCGCGCTGGACGACTGGACCAACGTCAACACCGCCAAGCAGGCGATCCTCCAGCCGTACCTGATCCCGCCGGTGGGTGGCGGGACCGACCCGACCGGCACCCCGACGCCGACGCCGACCACCACCGGCCCGACGACGCCGCCGCCGACCACCACGCCCCCGCCGACCACCACCCCGCCGCCGACCGGTGGCTGCACCGCCACCTACAAGCAGGTCAGCGCGTGGCAGGGTGGTTTCCAGGGTGAGCTGACGGTGAAGAACACCAGTTCGTCGGCGGTCAACCCGTGGTCGGTGACCTGGGCCTGGCCGGCCGGGGTCACCCTGGTCAGCGGTTGGAACGCCACCGTCACCCAGGCCGGCACGACGGTGACCGCCGCCGGGCCGGCCTACGCGCCGTCGCTGGCGGCGGGCGCGTCGGTCACCGTGGGCTTCACCGCCAACGGTACGGCCGCCGCCCCGGCCACGGTGAAGCTCAAGGGCACCGCCTGCTGAGCCGGGACCGTCCGTAGTGGCCACCGGTGGGTCGCCGGTCGACGGGCAACGTCGACCGGCGACCCACCTGCCGGATCACCGCCGCCGCGCGTCCGGCACGCCGATTTACATCTGCCACTGTCTATGCTTTGCTCGGGAAAGCGCTTGTCCGGGCTGCGGGCGCACCACACGGGATCCACCTCGTACCGACCTGACCCCCTCGGCAGGGGCCGATCGGCGACGTCCCGGGTCACCGGCATCCACCGGTGGCTCTCCCGTCGACGGCAGCCTGTCCCACCCGAAAGGGACGCAGCATGCGCACACCCCGGCGTCGTACGACGCTGATCGCCGCCACCACCGTCGCCCTGCTCGCCACCGGTACGCTCACCGCCGTCGCCGCCCACGCCGCCCCCGGCTGCGCGGTCAGCTACACCGTCGGTGGGCAGTGGCAGGGCGGATTCACCGGCAACATCACCATCAGCAACCTCGGCGACCCGCTGTCGGGCTGGAGCCTGCGCTGGTCGTACTCGGCCGGCCAGACGGTCAGTGACGCCTGGAACGCCACCGTGGCCCAGAGCGGCAGCACGGTGACCGCCACCAACGTGGGCTACAACGGGAGCGTGCCGACCGGCGGCAGCGTCTCGTTCGGCTTCAACGGCACCTGGAACAACTCCAGCAACCCGGTCCCGACCAGCTTCACCGTCAACGGGGTGACCTGCACCGGGAGCACCGCCCCGACCAATGCGCCGACCACCCCGCCGTCGGCCACACCCCGCCGACGACGCCCCCGGCGACCACCCCGCCGCCCAGCGTGCCGCAGACCGGCCTGGTCGGCTGGGCCACCCAGAACGGCGGCACCACCGGCGGCGGCAGCGCGGGCGCGACGACCGTCTCCACCGCCTCGGCGCTGACCAGCGCGTTGAACGCCACCGGCGCGGCGGTGATCCGGGTCTCCGGCACCATCAACTGCTCGGGCATGCTGCGGGTCCGCTCCAACAAGACCGTGCTCGGCAACGCCGGGGCGACGATCGTCGGCTGCGGGTTCACCGTCAACGGCGACCGCAACGTGATCATCCGGAACCTGACGTTCCGCAACTGGAGCGACGACGCGATCAACGTGGAGAGTTCCGCCACCAACATCTGGATCGACCACAACACCTTCAGCAACGGCTACGACGGCACCGTCGACATCAAGCGCGGCTCGGACTTCGTCACCGTCTCCTGGAACCGGGTCTACAGCCACGACAAGACGATGCTGCTCGGGCACAGCGACGACAACGGCAGCCAGGACATCGGGCACCTGCGGGTGACCTACCACCACAACTGGTACGACGGCAGCAAGCAGCGCAACCCCCGGGTCCGCTTCGGCAACCCGGTGCACGTCTACAACAACTACTACTACAACAACGCCGGCTACGGCGTGGCGTCCACGATGAGCGCCGGGGTGCTCGTCGAGGGCAACTACTTCGAGAACGTCAAGGACACCTACCACCTCGGCGAGGCCGACTCCGGGCCGGGCAGCCTGGTGGCCCGCAACAACCACTTCGTCAACTCGCCCGCCGGGCAGACCGGCGGCAGCGTCGCCGGCATCCCGTACCAGTACACCCTGGACAGCGCGAGCAGCGTGAAGTCCATCGTGACGGCGGGTGCCGGCGCGGGCCGGATCTCGGTCTGACCGCGCACCGGTCGGGGTCCGCCGGCGGCGGGCCCCGACCGGGAGGTCAGTGCGCGGCGCAGCCGGTCGTCGGCGCGGGCGTCGCGGCCGGCGCACCGACCGTGGGCAACCCGAGCAGCACCCCGGGGGTACGCGGGGCGCGGCCGGCCTCGGCGGCGTCACCGGCCCGGGTGCGGCGGTGTGCCAGCGGGGCACCGTCGGCGTTGAGGTGGTGCGGGGCGGCGTAGGTGATGGTGGTGTGCACGATGTCGCCCGGTCGGATCGTGCCGGCCGCGCCCGGCTCACCGGCCGCACCGGTGGCGAAGTGCACCAGTCGGCCGTCGCGGGCCCGGCCGGAGAGCCGGCCGGTGCGGTCGTCCTTGCGGCCCTCACCGACGGCGACCAGCACCTCGACGGTCTCGCCGACCAGACGCTTGTTCTCCGCCCAGGTGATCTCCTCGACGCAGGCGACCAGCCGTTCGTAGCGTTCCTGCACGACCTGCTTGGGCAGCTGGTCGGGCATGGTCGCGGCCGGGGTGCCGGGGCGCTTGGAGTACTGGAAGGTGAACGCCGACGAGAAGCGGGCCGCGCGGACCACGTCGAGGGTCTGCTCGAAGTCGGCTTCGGTCTCGCCGGGGAAGCCGACGATGATGTCGGTGGTGATCGCCGCGTCGGGCATCGCCGCCCGGACCTTCTCGATGATGCCGAGGTAGCGCTCCGACCGGTACGACCGGCGCATCGCCTTCAGCACGTCGTCCGAGCCGGACTGCAACGGCATGTGCAGCGAGTGGCAGACGTTGGGGGTCTCGGCCATCGCGGCGATCACGTCGTCGGTGAAGTCCTTCGGGTGCGGGCTGGTGAACCGGACCCGTTCCAACCCGTCGATCTCACCGGTCGCGCGCAGCAGCTTGCCGAAGGCGTACCGGTCACCGAACTCGACGCCGTAGGAGTTGACGTTCTGCCCGAGCAGGGTCACCTCCAGCACGCCCTCGGCGACCAGGGCGCGCACCTCGGCGAGGACGTCGCCGGGGCGGCGGTCCTTCTCCTTGCCGCGCAGGGCGGGCACGATGCAGAACGTGCAGGTGTTGTTGCAGCCCACCGAGATCGACACCCAGCCGGCGTACGTCGACTCGCGCCGGGTCGGCAGGGTGGACGGGAAGACGTCGAGGGATTCGAGGATCTCCACCTCGGCGGCGGTGTTGTGCCGGGCCCGTTCCAGCAGCACCGGCAGCGAGCCGATGTTGTGGGTGCCGAACACCACGTCCACCCAGGGTGCCTTGCGGACGATGTCGCCCCGGTCCTTCTGGGCCAGGCAGCCGCCGACGGCGATCTGCATCCCCGGGTGCCGGGCCTTGACGGGGCGCAGGTGACCGAGGTTGCCGTAGAGCCGGTTGTCGGCGTTCTCCCGGACGGCGCAGGTGTTGAACACCACCACGTCCGGGTTGTCGTCGGCGTCGGCGACCCGCACGTAACCGGCCTGTTCGAGCAGGCCGGAGATGCGCTCGGAGTCGTGCACGTTCATCTGGCAGCCGTACGTGCGCACCTGGTAGGTGCGCGGGCTGCCCACGGCTGCGGTAGTCATGACACGCACAGCGTATCCGGGCCGCCCGACCGGGGCCGACCGGGAAGACCCCGACGAGGAGGAACCATGTGCCGGAGCATCAAGACCCTGCGTGAGCCGTACGTCCCGACGGTCACGCCGGCCGACATCGAGGCGGCGGCGTTGCAGTACGTCCGTAAGGTGTCCGGTTTCCGGGCCCCGGCCGCGCACAACGCGGCGGCGTTCGAGGCGGCGGTGAGCGCGGTGACCGCCGCCACCGCGACCCTGCTGGACCAGTTGCAGGTCCGGGGCACCCGCCCCACCGTCGCCCCCTGACCACCGGCCCCGGGCCGTCGCCCTCTGACCCACCGGCCCCGGGCCGTCGCCCCCCTGACCCGCCGGGCCCCGGGCCGTCGCCCCCCTGACCCGCCGGGCGTCGGCCGCACCGCCACGGACCGGGCGGTGGCCCTGGGTGCACGGGCCGTCGGGCGGGGGGTCGGTCAGGCGGCGGCCAGGGCCGGGTTGACCGAGTCGGGTGCCCAGCGCGAACGGCAGCACCGCGACCAGCCCCGACAGCCCGGGTGCGCCAGGGTGCAGAGCCGGCGCGCGGAGAGCACCTCACCGTCGTCGGTCTCGGTGACCTCGAAGTGCACCGGGCGGATCGTGCCGCCCGGGGCGACCAGCAGGTGCCGGCCGGCGTCGAGGGTGTCGTCGGCCAGCAGGCAGTCCCGGTCGAGCAGCCGGGCCAGCGCGGCGACCGCGCTCAGCTGGTGCAGCGACTCGGGTACGCCGTAGCAGTCGACGATCGTCCCGAACTCCCCCGGGGCCTCCCACACGTCGCAGATCACCGCGTACGTGGGCAGCCGGGCCGGGTCGGCCACGGCCAGGGGCATCACCACCCGTCCGAGCGCCTCGGCCAGGGCCGGGTACACCTCCACGGGTGCGGCCCGGTCGATTCTCCAGTTCCACAGCTCGGTCATGCCGCCTCCTCGCTGCGTTAGTCCCACCGGCCTCCGGATCGGGCCTTACTCACGATGGTGGGGGGCATTTGCCCCCGGCCGGGGGCAAGTTACCGGTCTGTGACCATTCCGGGCAAAATTTCCTAGCGCCGCATTGCCCGGAGTAGCGGGAAGATGACAGTTTATCGGGTACGGTGCCCCGCCGAACCGGCCGACCGACAGCCCAGCCCACCCGGCGCGGCGTCGGAAGTCCGGGCCCGCCACCCGGGGTCAGGAGACGGCGGTCAGGGGTCAGGGGGCGGCGGTCGGCGGTCAGGCGTCGGCGGTCAGGGGCGGCGGCACGCGTCAGCGGATGACGACCATCGACTCGCCCCGGGGCAGCAGCTCGCCGATCACCGTGCCGCCGGGCACCTCGCCGGCCAGCAACAGCCCTCCGGAGGTCTGCGCATCGGCCAGCAGCAGCCGGTCCGCCTCCCCGGTCGACCCGAACCCGGTCCACGGGCCCACCCAGTCCAGGTTGCGTCGGGTGCCGCCGCTGACGTGCCCGTCGCGCACCGCCTCCCGGGCACCGGGCAGGTAGGGCACCCGGGCGGCGTCGATGGCCACCGTCAGGCCGCTCGCCCGGGCCAGCTTCGAGGCGTGCCCGAGCAGCCCGAAACCGGTCACGTCGGTGCCGCAGCGGATGCCCGCCGCGACGGCGGCGCGGGCCGCGTCCCGGTTGAGCGTGGTCATCGACGCCACCGCCTCGGCGGACACCTCACCGGTGGCCTTGTGCCGGGTGTTCAGCACACCGACGCCGAGCGGCTTGGTCAGCGACAGCGGCAGCCCGGCCCGCCCGGCGTCCAGGGTGATCAGCTCCTCGGGGCGGACCAGCCCGGTCACGGCCAGCCCGTACTTGGGGCCGTCGTCGTCGACGCTGTGCCCGCCGGCCAGGTGGCAGCCGGCCTCCCGGGCCACGTCCTGCCCGCCGCGCAGCACCTCCCGGGCCAGCTCCAGCGGGAGGGTGTCCCGGGGCCAGCAGAGCAGGTTGATGGCGACCAGCGGGGTGCCGCCCATGGCGTACACGTCGGAGAGGGCGTTGGCGGCGGCGATCCGCCCCCAGTCGTAGGCGTCGTCGACGACCGGGGTGAAGAAGTCGGCGGTGGTGACCAGGCCGGTCCGCTCGTCCAGCCGGACCACCGCGGCGTCGTCGCCGTGGTCGAGACCGACCAGCAGTTCGGCGGTGCCGGTGGCCGGCCCGAGGCCGGCGACCATCGCCTCCAGTTCCCCCGGTGGGATCTTGCAGGCGCAGCCGCCGCCACGCGCGTACTCGGTCAGCCGGATCCGCTCGGTCATCGCCCCATGATCTCCGTCACCCGGTCCACCCGCCACCCGACCGGCCCGTCGGGTGCCGAAATTCGGACGCCGGAGCACACCCGACACCGGTGTTACCTCTCCGTGACCCGTTGGGTTGCGATCCGCCACGTCGCCCCGCCTACAGTGGCCCAACCGGGGGTCGACCGACCCCGCTTTCCGGTACGACGACAGGGACGGTGGACGACGTGACGACCGGCGAACCGCTGATCGTGCTGGACAAGGTCAACAAGTGGTTCGGCCCCCTGCACGTGCTCGACGACGTGTCACTCTCCGTCGGCAAGGGCGAGGTCGTGGTGGTGATCGGGCCGTCCGGCTCCGGCAAGTCGACACTCTGCCGGACGATCAACCGGTTGGAGCCGATCAACGACGGGACGATCACCTTCGACGGCCAGCCGCTGCCGGCCGAGGGGCGGGCGCTGGCGAAGCTGCGCAGCGAGGTCGGCATGGTCTTCCAGTCGTTCAACCTCTTCGCCCACAAGACCATCCTGGAGAACGTCACCCTCGGGCCGGTCAAGGTCCGCAAGGAGAAGCCGGCCGCCGCCCGCGAGCGCGGCCTGGCCCTGCTCGACCGGGTCGGCATCGCCAACCAGGCCGACAAGTACCCGGCCCAGCTCTCCGGCGGCCAGCAGCAGCGGGCGGCGATCGCCCGCGCACTGGCCATGCAGCCCAAGGCGATGCTCTTCGACGAGCCGACCAGCGCCCTCGACCCGGAGATGGTCGGCGAGGTGCTGGACGTGATGACCTCGCTGGCGAGCGAGGGCATGACCATGGTGGTGGTGACCCACGAGATGGGCTTCGCCCGGCACGCCGCCAACCGGGTGATCTTCATGGCCGACGGGCAGCTCGTCGAGGACGCCCCGCCGACGGAGTTCTTCGCCAACCCGCGCAGCGAGCGGGCCCGGGACTTCCTCTCCAAGATCCTCACGCACTAGGCGTCCGTAGTGGAGCGTGCCGGTCACCGGTGCATTCCGACGAAGAAGGAGATCAGTATGCGTATGAAGCGCGTGGCGGCAGTCGCCGCGGCGGCTACTCTGGCGCTCGGCCTGGCCGCCTGCGGCGGCGACGACGCCGACGAGGGCACCGGTTCCGGCAGCAAGTCCTTCGCCGCCGGCAGCACCATGGAGAAGCTCAACAAGGCGCAGAAGATCAAGATCGGCACCAAGTTCGACCAGCCCGGCTTCGGCCAGAAGGGCCTGTCGGGCAAGCCGGAGGGCTTCGACGTCGAGGTCGCCAAGCTCATCGTCAAGGAGCTGGGCATCCCCGCCGACAAGATCGAGTACGTCGAGACGCCGTCGAAGGTCCGCGAGGACGTCATCGTCAACGGCACCGTCGACCTGGTCGCGGCGACCTACACGATCAACGACAAGCGCAAGGAGCGGATCGCCTTCGCGGGCCCGTACTACGAGGCCGGCCAGAACATCCTGGTCAAGAAGGACGACGCCACCATCACCGGGCCGGACTCCTTCAAGGACGGCACCAAGAAGGTCTGCTCGGTGACCGGGTCCACCCCGGCCGAGGAGATCAAGAAGTACGTCAAGGACGTCGGCACCCAGCTGGTGCTCTTCGACACGTACGACAAGTGCCGCGACGCCCTCAAGGGCGGCCAGGTCGACGCCGTCACCACCGACAACGTGATCCTGCTCGGCTACATCGCCAAGGACGAGGCGTCGTTCAAGCTGGCCGGCGAGAACTTCACCAAGGAGCCGTACGGCATCGGGGTGAAGAAGGAGGACAACGACTTCCGCAACTTCGTCAACGACACGCTGGAGAAGGCGTTCAACGACGGCAGCTGGAAGAAGGCGTGGGACGACACCGCCGGCAAGTTCGGCGCGGAGCTGGGCACCGCGCCCACCGTCAACCGTTACTGATCTGACCTCGATCTGGAGGGTGGGGAGGAACACCGGCCCGTGAGTGTGCTCATCGACAAGTTCGACGTCTTCGCGGGTGGTTTCTGGCTCACCCTCCAGATCTGCGTCCTCGCCGCGGTCGGCGCCCTGATCCTGGGTGCCGTCCTGGCGGTGCTGCGCATCTCGCCGGTGCCGCCGCTGCGCGCCGTCGGCACCGCGTACGTGAACATCTTCCGGAACATGCCGCTGACCGTGGTGATGTTCTTCGCCGCATTCGGCCTGCCGGCGCTCGGCTCCAACGCCGACTTCCTGCGGGTCCCCGTGCTGGATTCGCTGTTCACCCGGCTCGGCACCGACCTGCCGTACTTCCGGTTCGCGCTGATCGCCCTGGTGCTCTACACCGCCGCGTTCGTCTGTGAGGCGCTGCGCTCCGGGGTCAACGCGGTGCCGCCGGGTCAGGCCGAGGCGGCCCGGTCGCTCGGCCTGACCTTCGGCCAGAACCTGCGGCACGTAGTGCTGCCGCAGTCCTGGAAGGCGTCGGTGGTGCCGCTCGGCTCGGTGATCATCGCGATGATCAAGAACTCGGCGCTGATCGGCTTCTTCGGCGTGGTGGGCGACCTGTCCCAGAGCGCCGACCAGCTCACCTCCGCCGAGGGCTACGCCTTCATCCCGGTCGCCATCGGCATCTCGATCGGCTACCTGATCATGACCGTGCCGCTCGGCGCACTGCTCGACCGGCTGGAGAAGCGACAGGCGGTGGCCCGATGAGTCAGCAGACCAGCGTCCTGTACGACGTCCCCGGCCCGCGCCAACGTCGGATCACCCTGATCGGCAGCATCGTCGCCACCGTGCTGCTGGCCGTCGGCGCGTACTTCCTGATCTACCGTCCGCTGGACGACAAGGGCCAGTTCTCGATGGAGCTGTGGGGTCCGCTGGTCGACCCCTCCCACGAGAACTTCTCCCAGGTGTGGGACCGGATCGGCTTCGGGCTGAAGAACACCCTGACCGCCGCCGTGCTGGCCATCGTCGCGTCGCTGGTGGTCGGCACCCTGCTCGCGATCCTCCGCATCCAGCTCAAGAGCCTCACCCGGCGACGCTTCACCGGGATGGCCACCCCGGTGGCCTACCTGCTGCGCGGGCTCAGCGTCACCCTCTCGGCGGTCACCCGGGTCTGCGTCGAGGTGTTCCGGGGCCTGCCGGTGGTGCTCACCATCTTCTTCGTGGCCCGCGGCTTCCCCGAGTTCGGCATCTCCTTCGACGCCCTGTGGTACCTGGTCATCGGCCTGACCGTCTACAACTCCGTGGTCATCGCCGAGATCCTCCGCTCCGGCATGGAGGGGCTGCCCGGCGGGCAGGCCGAGGCCGCCGCCGCGATCGGCCTCTCCCCCGCCCAGACCACCCGGATGATCCTGCTCCCGCAGGCGTTCCGGATCATGCTGCCGGCGCTGATCAGCCAGCTCGTCGTGGTGCTCAAGGACACCTCGCTGGGCTTCATCATCAGCTACGAGGAAACCCTCAACATCGGCAAGCAGCTCATCGGCGTGCTGGACAACCCGATCCAGGTCTACGTGGTGATCGCCGCGCTGTTCATCCTGGCCAACTACTCGCTGTCCAAGCTGGCCCAGTTCGTCCAGCGGCGGCTGTCCCGGGGCCGCAAGTCCGTCGGGAAGGCGGCCCCACCGCCCCCGGCCGCCGCGCTCACCTCCCAGGCGGATGGCGCGGGCGGCATCTGAACCACCCCGCACGCGACGAGGGCCGGCCCGGATCTCCGGGCCGGCCCTCGTGCCGTGTCGTTCGGTGGTCACCGTGGTCGCGGGTTCCCCTCGTCGCCCGGTACGGCCGGTGCCGCCGTCCGGTGGCCGGTCAGCGGGCGATCTCGGTGACCCGGGACTCGCGGACCACGGTCACCCGGATCTGCCCCGGGTAGGTCAGCTCCTCCTCGATCTGCTTGGCCACGTCCCGGGCGAGGACCGCCGCGCCGATGTCGTCGACGTCGTCCGGCTTGACCATCACCCGGATCTCCCGGCCCGCCTGCATCGCGAAGACCTTCTCCACGCCGAGCTTGCCGGCGGCGATCTCCTCGATCCGTTCCAGCCGCTTGACGTACGCCTCCAGGCTCTCCCGCCGGGCCCCGGGCCGCCCGCCCGAGCAGGCGTCGGAAGCCTGGGTGAGGACCGCCTCGATGGTCTGCGGCGGCACCTCGTTGTGGTGCGCCTCGATGGCGTGCACCACGTCCTCGCTCTCGCCGTACTTGCGGGCCAGGTCGGCGCCGATGATGGCGTGGCTGCCCTCCACCTCGTGGGTGAGCGCCTTGCCGATGTCGTGCAGGAACGCCGACCGTTTGATCGTCGGCACGTCCAGCCGTAGTTCGGCGGCCATGATCCCGGCGATGTGCGCGGTCTCCACCAGGTGCTTGAGCACGTTCTGCCCGTACGACGTGCGGTAGCGCAGCCGGCCGAGCAGGGTGACCAGCTCGGGGTGGATCTCGGTGATGCCCACCTCCACCAGGGCGTCCTCGGCGGCCCGGTGGCACAGCTCCTCCACCTCCTGCCGGGCGAGGTCGTGCACCTCCTCGATCCGGTGCGGGTGGATCCGCCCGTCGAGGATCAGCTTCTCCAGGGTGAGCCGACCGACCTCCCGGCGTACCGGGTCGAAGCAGGACAGCAGCACCGCCTCGGGGGTGTCGTCGATGATCAGGTTGACTCCGGTCACCGACTCGAAGGCACGGATGTTGCGCCCCTCCCGGCCGATGATCCGCCCCTTCATCTCGTCCCCCGGCAGGTGCAGGACGCTGACCACGCTCTCGGCGGTCTGCTCGCTGGCCACCCGCTGGATGGCGTCCACCACGATGTGCCGGGCGCGTTGCTCGGCGGTGTTGCGGGCGTCGGACTCGATGTCCCGCACCAGCAGCGCCGCCTCCCGCTTCGCCTGGGTCTCGATCACCTCGATCAGCTCCGTGCGGGCCGACTCGGCGGTCAGCCCGGCGACGCGTTCCAGTTCCCGCCGGCGCTGTTCCTCGGCCACGGTCAGCGCGGCCTCCCGGGCACTGATCGCCGCCTCCCGCTCGGCCAGCGCGGCGCTGGCGGCGGTGAGCTGCCGCTCGCGTTCGGCCAGCCGCTCCACCTCCTCGGTGTGCAGCCGCTCCCGCTCGTCCATCCGGGCGGCCCGGCGTTCCACCTCGGCCGCCTGCTCCCGTGTCGTCGCGGCGAGCACCGCCACCTCACGCTCACCGCTGCGCCGGGCGCTGGCCCGCAGCTGCTCCGCGTCCGCCTCGGCCTGTTTGTGGGCGCGCTCCAGGACGGTGTCCGCCTCGGCACGGGCGTCGTCGAGGACCCGGCGGGCCTCCGCCCGGGCCGACTTCGCCTCCGCTTTGGCCCCGGCCGCCTCGGCACGGGCTGCGGAGGCGGCGGACTTCGCCACGTCGATGGTGCTGTTCACCTCGTCGGCGGCGGTCCGCAGGGCGGCCAGGGACTGTTCCTGGCGGTCCTTCTCGGCGATGAAGGCGGGGTCCTCCGGGGCGGGAGCGGCACCGATGCGACGCAGCGCCCGTACGCCGATCAGGACGGCGCCGACCACGACCAGGGCGAGGACCCCGACGACGATCAGGAGCACCACGTCGAAGGTGTTCATGCCGGTGTCCCGTCACCGGGGCCGGTGGGCCGCCACACCGCGTCGGCGCACCCGCTCTCGCCACCGCCTGCTGGGGACCCCCGGTCCCTGTGCCGACCCGCCATGGTCGTGCCTCCCCAAACGTCTACGCCGCAGGGGAACCGTGCCAACGGGCACGCACCTCTGCGGCTCTGGACGCCCGACCGAGCGGCTGGCCGTGGGGATAGCTCTCCGTCGGCGGTGCCCATGCGGCATCGCCGACAGCCGGGTGCAGTTGTCGGGTCGGCTCCGGACCGGCTGTCCGGAACGACCGTCAAGGCCGGTGGAGCTGGCCAAAGTGATGCTGTTCTGTTACGAGATCTATGTTGTGCGCTTAGCCTGCGCTGGTCGGGCAAAGTGAGCCTGTATGGCGAGGCTAGGTCTCGGAAGGCCGATCGGTCAAGAACTCATGATCAAACCCCCCGAACGGAGAGAGTTGGCAACGTCACCCATTGGTGATCCAAATCCGGACACGAAGCCATAAAACTCCCGTTTCAGCCGCCCGTCGGCCACCCTCCGACCGCTATTCACCTTCAGCACCTGGCGGCCCACCGCGCCCCGGCGTCTCTCCACTCCGCTTGCCGTCCGGACCGGGGCCGCCCTCCGGACCAGCGCCCACACCCGCGCCGCAAGATCGCACTGTTTCCTGGTTGTAGTGGCCTCCGAAACGACGGATACCACTACAACCAGGTTCGAGCACGATCTTGCGGGGTGTGGGAGTGGCGGAACCGGTGGCACCGGCCAGGGAGGCTACGCGGGTGAGGATGCGCGCGGGGTCAGTCAGGTGACGCCCGGGGCGCAGGTCCAGACGGGTGGCGGTACGCAGGGGCCAGGTGACGCCCCAGGGCACGGGCGTGTGACGCCAGGGTGGCAGTGTCGGACGGCGGGCGCACCGTCCGGGAGGTACCGGCCAGCACGTCGGCGTCGATCTGCGCCGGTCAGCCCCGCTCGCCCCCGGCACCGGCGTCGATCTGCACCGGTCAGCCCCGCTCGCCCTCGGCATCGGCCAGGGCGTCGGCGTCGATCTGGTCGGCGAACTCGGCGGCCTCGGCGCTCTGGGCGGCGAGGGCATCCTTCACCGCCCGGATCGCCACCCCGGGTGGGTAGCCCTTGCGGGCGAGCATGCCGACCAGCCGGCGGAACACCGCGTCGGGCTCACCCCGGGCGCTGCGCAGCTTGCGGTCGACCAGGGCACGGGCGGTCTCCGCCTCGGTCTCCTCGTCCAGCTCACCGAGGGCCTCGCTGGCCACCTCACCGTCCACGCCACGCTGACGCAGCTCGTTGGCGAGTGCCCGGCGGGCCAACCCACGACCGTTGTGCCGGCTGGAGACCCAGGCCCGCGCGAACGCCGCGTCGTCGATGATGCCGACCTCGTCGTAGCGGTCGAGGACCTGAGCGGACACCTCGTCGGAGATGCCCTTCTTCGCCAGTGCCCCGGCCAGCTCGGCCCGGGTACGCGGCCGCACCGCGAGCTGCCGTAGGCAGATCTCCCGGGCCACCTCGGCCTCGTCGCGGGGCGTCGACTCACCGGGGGTCGGCTCGGTCCCGTCGGCCGCCCCCCGGCGACCCCGCCGGGGGCGGGGCGTCGCGTCGTCAGCTCCTGCACGGGGAGGGGCGGCATCCCAGCCCCGCCCCGTGCGGGCGCGTCGTCCTGCCATTCGACCGCGACCGGTCAGAAGTCGACAGGCGGCAGCTCAGGGCCACCGGCGGCGTCACCCGCGCCGACCCCGACGCCGAGCTTCTCCAGGATCTTCTTCTCGATCTCGGCCGCCACGTCCGGGTTCTCCTTGAGGAACTCCCGGGCCTTTTCCTTACCCTGCCCGAGCTGGTCGCCGTCGTAGGTGTACCAGGCACCGGACTTACGGATGATCGCCTGCTCCACGCCGACGTCGATCAGCGAGCCCTCGCGGGAGATGCCCTTGCCGTACATGATGTCGAACTCGGCCTGCTTGAACGGCGCGGCGACCTTGTTCTTGACGACCTTGACCCGGGTGCGGTTGCCGACCACGTCGGTGCCGTCCTTGAGGCTCTCGATGCGGCGCACGTCGAGCCGGACCGAGGCGTAGAACTTCAGCGCCCGACCACCGGTGGTCGTCTCGGGCGAGCCGAACATGACGCCGATCTTCTCGCGGAGCTGGTTGATGAAGATCGCCGTGGTGCCGGTGTTGTTGAGCACGCCGGTGATCTTCCGGAGCGCCTGGCTCATCAGCCGGGCCTGGAGACCGACGTGGCTGTCGCCCATCTCGCCCTCGATCTCGGCGCGCGGCACCAGGGCCGCCACCGAGTCGATCACGATGATGTCGATCGCGCCGGAGCGCACCAGCATGTCGACGATCTCCAGCGCCTGCTCGCCGGTGTCCGGCTGGGAGACCAGCAGGGCGTCGGTGTCGACGCCGAGCGCCTTGGCGTAGTCGGGGTCGAGCGCGTGCTCGGCGTCGACGAACGCGGCGATGCCGCCGGCCCGCTGGGCGTTGGCCACCGCGTGCAGGGCGACCGTGGTCTTACCGCTGGACTCGGGACCGTAGACCTCGACGACCCGGCCCCGGGGCAGACCACCGACGCCGAGCGCCACGTCGAGCGCGATGGAGCCGGTCGGGATGACCGAGGTCTGGACGACCGGGCGCTCGCCCAGCCGCATCACCGACCCCTTACCGAACTGCTTGTCGATCTGAGCGAGAGCAAGGTCGAGTGCCTTCTCCCGGTCGGGCCCTGCGGCCATGTTTGCCACTCCTGCCTTCGCCGGCGTCTTTCCTGAGCTTCGCGTCACGCGGACACGCTAGGCGCTGGGTCCGACAGAAAACCAGCCGACGGGCCGTGAGCTGTGGACGAGCACCCCGCTGTGGACAATAGCCGAACAGGTGTACGAGCCGGCAAGTGACACGCGGAAGTGGCGGAACGGCAGCTCAACGTAGCCGTGCGGGCACCCGGTCGGGGTATGCGGCGACCACCGCCCGCCACACGACGTGGGTCTGCTCACCAGCGGCGAGGGCCTGGGTGATGGTCCGCCCGTCGAGCTGGGAGAGCACCTGGTCGCTGGCGATGCTGGCCGCGTAACCCGGCCCGAAGGCCTCGTCCAGCCGGGTCCAGAAGTCGGTCAGCCGCACGTGATCACTCCTCCTCGTCGGGTGCCGTCGGCGGCACCCGACGCAACGCTAGCGCCACCAACGGCACCACCGCGATCGCCGCCAGCAGGGTCAGGGTCGGATAACCCGCCACCCGCATGACAAACCCGCTGGCCGCCGCCGCGCCCGCCCCGGCCAGCCCCATCGTCAGGTCGGACAGCCCCTGCACGCTGGGGCGTACCCCGGACGGCACCGCCTCGGACAGCAGCGTCGAACCGGCCACCATCGTCGCCGACCAGCCCAGCCCGAGCAGGGCCAGGCCGACCGAGAGACGCGGCGTGTGGTGCCCGGCGGTGCCGGCCACCGCGCACGCGGCCAGCAGCGTGCCGACCCCACCGAGGATCACCGCACGCCGACCCAACCGGTCGGTGAGCCAGCCCACCACCGGGGAGAGGGCGTACATGCCGGCGATGTGCACGCTCAGCACGATGCCGACGACGCGCAGCACGTCCGCGTCGGAGTGCGACTCGCCGAGGCGTACCGGGGTCATCGCCATCACCGCGACCATCACCAGGTGGCCGATGGCGACGGCGGCGATGCCCAGCCGGGCCGCCGGCCGGCCGCGCACCACCCGCCAGGCCACCCGCATACCGGCCCGCCGCGCGTCCGGCGCGGTGGTCGCCGCCGGTGGGGCGGCCCCGGCCGGTGTCCCGGCGTCGGCCGCCGCGAGCCGCCGCGCGGTCAACAGCGGATCGGGCCGCAACAGCAGCAGCAGTACGACCGCAGCCACGCCGAACGCGACGGCGCTGAACGCGAACGGGCCGGACAGCGACGGCAGGCCCCATCCCCGGGTGACCCCGTCGGCGAGCGCGGCGAAGTTGGGTGCCGCCACCGAGCCGATGGTGGTGGCCCAGACGACCAGGGAGAGTTGCCGGCCCCGGCGGGCCGGCTCGGCGAGGTCCACGGCCGTGTAGCGGGCCTGGAGGTTGGCCGCCGTGCCCCCGCCGAACAGCAGCATCCCCAGGAAGAGCAGCGGTACCGCACCGGTGGCCGTGGCGAGCACCACCAGCAGCGCCCCGACCGCCCCGACCAGGTACGCCACCACCAGTCCCGGGCGACGCCCGTGACCGTTCATGATCCGGGTGACCGGTACGGCGAGCAGCGCCGCGCCGACCACCCCGCAGCTCTGCGCCAGCCCGGCCACGGCGGTGCCGGCGACCCGGGCCGCCAGCAGCGCCCCGACCGAGATCCCGATGGCCACCCCGACCCCACCGATGATCTGCGTGACGAAGAGCAGCCGCAGCGTGCGCCGCTGGATCGGGGCGACGTCGGGCCGGATGGGTGCGCGCAGGTCGGCGGTCATCACACGCTCCTGGTTCGGGGAGCCCATCGTCGCGCAGCCGGCCCGCCGCCCGCACCGGGGTTACCGGTCGACGCGCGGCGGCGCGGGACGGGGCCCGGCCTGTGCCGTCGTACCCGGTCAACCGGTCAGGGCGCGGGCGGCCACCGTGAGGTCGTCGACCAGCCCCCGGTAGGCGATCTCCTGATTGTCGGCGCGCAGCACCGCCGACGGGTGGATGGTGGCCAGCAGACGGGCGGCGGGCGCATCCGTACCGGTGTCGTCCACCGGCGCCCGGGTGAAGTCCTGCGGGTGCTCGGCGGCGGCCGGCCAGGGCAGCAGCGCGCCGCGCTGCCGGGTGACCCGGAACGCCGGGCCGAGCAGGGCCTTCGCCGCCGTCGCGCCGAGCACCACCACCAGTTCGGGGCGGAGTCGGGCGAACTCGGCGACCAGCCACGGCCGGCAGGCGACGATGTGCACCTGGTCCGGGGTCTGGTGGATGCGCCGCCGGCCACGAAGCTCGTGCCGGAAGTGCTTCACCGCGTTGGTGATGTAGAGGTGGGCCGGGTCGAGACCGGCGTCGTCGACCGCCCGGCGCAGCAGCCGTCCGGCGGGACCGACGAAGGGCAGCCCGTGCTGGTCCTCCAGGTCGCCGGGCTGCTCCCCGACGAAGACCACCCGGGCGCTCTCGTCGCCCCGGCCGAAGACGGTCTGGGTGGCGTCCCGGTGCAGCTCGCAGCCCCGGCAGCCGGCAGCGGCGGTACGCAACTCGGCCAGTGTGCCGGCCTGCGGCGGGATGAACTGTCGGGCACCGGGTGGGGCGGTCTGCTCGGCCATGGCGACTGTTCTACCCGGTCGCACGGGGGGTCCACGAAGGACCCGCCGGGCTCCTCGGAGGCAACCCGTCAGGCGAGGACTCGCCTAAGCTTCCTCGTCGCTTTCGAGCAGGTGAGGGCGTTTCTCGGCGATCCACGACTCCACATCGGACTTCAACCAGATCTGACCCATCTTGAGGACAGCTGCCGGAGCCGGGAAATCCCGACGGCTGATCAGGATGTAGGTGCGCTGCCGTGAGATCCCCAGACGTTCCTGGATCTCGGCAGCTCCCCACACCTCCAGCCGCGTGCCTTTGAGCAGTGCCATAGCGGTGAGCGTAGGTCCGATTTGCATTGTTATGAGTAATACTCTATTGCTTAGACAAGCTCAATAGGCTCTGGTTATAGTTGGACAACTGTCAACCCTTAGCCCCGGTCAAGGAGCGTCCGGCATGACTCGTTGCAAGTGGTTCCATCGCCCTGCTGAACCTGTCGATGTCGTACAGCAGGGCAGGTCGCTGCCCCCGGCGGCGACCTGCGAGCGGGACGCCACCGCCGACCATCGAGCCGCGCCTCGACGACCGGATCCCGAGGCCGGGTGGGGCACGCGCCACCCGCGCAGGCTCAACCGGGGGGCCTGGCCACATGTATGAGCAGCGACCCGCTGAGCCGCCGTTCGTCGTGATCATGGCCGGCTACGTCGTCGACTTCCACCATCGCAACGTCTGCTCCCGCTGCCAGCCGGACGGCTCCTGCGACCGCCTGGCCGACGCGGGCGAGACGCTGCGCGTCTGGCGCGAGCGACGCGTGCAGCGGGCGTTGCGCGCGCGGGACCAGGAGCGCCGATGAAGGCCGGTGACCTGGTGTACGTGACCAGGGCCGCCAGCGTGCAGTTTCTCCGCCCCATCCGGTTCCGGGTCATCCGGGTGCTCGACTGGCCGACGTACGACGGCTGGGTCTGGCTGGAGGGATACCAGCTGGACGCGGCCGGGGACGCGGTCTCCCGGCGGCGGATCTTCGTCCAGCCGGCGGGGCTGACCGCGCCACCCGCCCCCACCCCCGCGCAGCCCCGTAGGAGCAGACCGACGACACGGGTCAGGCGGTGAAGCCGATCGGGTCGGCGGGGCGGACCGCCGCCGCGACCGCGTCGGCCAGCGGCGTGAGGTCGGCGTCGTCGAGCGAACTGACCGTGATCCGCACGGCGGGCGGGGCACCGAGCCGGGAGAGGCCACCGGGCGCAACCGACCAGCCGGCGTCCCGCAGGGCGGTGACCGTGATGGTCTCGTCGGGCACCGGCAGCCAGACGTTGATGCCGCTGCGGCCGTGCGCCACCACGCCCCGGTCGGCGAGCGCGGCGAGCAGGCCGGACCGGCGGCGTTCGTAGGCGTCGGCGGCCTGGTGGATCAGGGTGGTGGTGGCCGGGTCGCGCCAGAGCGACAGGACGAGTCGTTGCAGGACGGTGGAGACCCATCCCGCGCCCACCCGGGCCCGGCCGGCCACCCGGGACACCGTCACCTCGTCACCGGCCAGCACCGCCAGCCGCAGGTCGGGCCCGTAGGGCTTGCTGACCGAACGGACGAACGCCCAGGTCGCCGTGGCCCCGGCCAGCGGGTGCAGCGGCAGCCGGGACAGCTCGGCGGCGTGGTCGTCCTCGATCAGCAGCAGGTCGGCCCGGCCGGCGAGCAGCGCCCGCAGGGCCTCGGCACGGCCGGCGGAGACGGCGGCACCGGTCGGATTCTGCGCCCGGCTGGTGACCACCAGCGCCCGCGCCCCGAGGGTCAACGCGTCGCGCACCCCGGTGACGGTGGGCCCCTCGTCGTCGACCGGCACGCCGACCGGCCGCAGGCCGAGGGCGGCGACCAGGTCGAGCAGGTTGGCCCAGCCGGGGTCCTCCACCGCGACCGCGTCACCCGGGCGCAGGTGGGAGGCGAGCAGCCGCTCGATGCCGTCGAGCGCTCCCCCGGTGACGGTCAGCTCGTCGGCGGGCACCCCGTCGGCGGCGAGCCGGGAGCGGGCGGCCTCGGCCAGGGCGGGGTGCACACCGGTCGTGGCGTACCCCACGGGGGGACCGATCCCGGTGGCGAGCGCGGCCAGGTGCGGGCCGAGCGGCGGCAGCAGCCGGGGGTCGGGCTGGCCCAGGGACAGGTCACGGGTGCCGGGGGCGGGGCCGGGTGCCGGGCGGCCCGACGGGGGCGACCGGCGGCCGGGGCCGGACCCGGGTGCCGTGCCGGCCGGCTGTGACGACCAGACCCCGCTGGCGTAGCTCCTGGTAGGCGCGGGCGACGGTGGCCGGGCTGACCGCCAGCGTCGTGGCCAGGGAGCGGACCGGCGGCAACGCGTCGCCCGCCGCCAGCACCCCGGTGCGGATGCCCGTTTCCACACTCGCCGAAATCGCGGCGGACGTGGACCCGAGGATCTGATAATGTGCTGCCACAGTTTCAGGATCGTACTAGAACAAAGTCTGGATGTCACATGTACCCGCCGACCGCACGCACCACCGCCAGCCGCACCCGGGACAGGATGAGCTACGACCGGGCCGCCGCCCATGCCGTGCTCGACGAGGCCTACCACTGCGTGCTGGGGTTCGTGGTCGACGGTGAGCCGCGTCTGCTGCCCACCCTGCACGTCCGGGTCGGTGACACCCTCTACCTGCACGGGTCCACCGGCAGCCGGCCGCTGCTCGCCGCCCGGGGCGAGGCCGGGCTGCCCGTCTGCGTCACGGTGACCCTGCTCGACGGGCTGATCTACGCCCGCTCGCAGTTCCACCACAGCGCCAACTACCGGTCGGTCGTCGCACACGGCACCGCCCACCTGGTCACCAGCGAAGACGACAAGCGTGCCGCGATGACCGCCCTGGTGGAAAAGGTCGGGGCGGGGCGGGCCGCCGACAGCCGTCCGCCGACCCGTCGGGAGCTGGCCGAGACGGCGGTCCTGGCGCTGCCGCTGCGCGAGGTGTCGGTGCGGGCCCGCACCGGCGGGGTCCGCGACGAACCGGCCGATCTCGACCTGCCGCACTGGGCCGGGGTGGTGCCGCTCCGGCTGACCGCCGGCCCGCCCGAGCCGGACGCCGGGGTGGTCGCGCCGGTCCCGGGCTACCTGCCCACCACCGGCTCGCCGACGCCGGGCTCCACCGGGTCACCGGCACCTGTCGTCAGTCTGCCGGGGCCGGATTCCGGCGCTGCACCGTGGTGGGAGCCGGTGCCGCTGCACGGCGCGCACGTGCTGCTGGAGCCGTTGACCCCCGCGCACGCCGACGAGTTGTTCGCCGCCACCGCCGAGCCGGAGGTCTGGGCCCACCTGGGCCACCCGCTGCCCGCCGACCCGGCCGCGATGCGGACGGTCGTCGCCGCCGCGTTGGCCGCCCGACAGGACGGCGAGCGGGTGCCCTGGGTGCAGCGCTGCGCCCGGACGGGAGCGGTCGTGGGCACCACCTCCTTCTACGAGATCGACCCGCAGCGGCACAGCGTCGCGATCGGTTACACCTGGCTCGGCCGCCCCTGGTGGCGCAGCGGCATCAACACCGAGGCCAAACTGCTGCTGCTCGGGCGGGCGTTCGACACGCTGGGGGCGGTGCGCGTGGTCTGGCACACCGACATCCGCAACACCCGGTCGCAGGCGGCGATCGCCCGGCTCGGCGCGACCCGGGAGGGCGTGCTGCGCATGCACCGGCAGCGTCCGGACGGCTCCTGGCGCGACACCGTCCAGTACGCGATGACCGTCGATGAGTGGCCGAACGCACAGGCCAGGCTGCGGGAAAGACTTCGCGGCACCACCCCGGTGGGGCGAGGATGACGGGCGTGCTGGGCATCACCGACATCTGGACTTACGTGTTGGGCACCGTGGCGATCGTCCTGCTGCCGGGGCCCAACTCCCTCTTCGTGCTCTCCACCGCCGCCAAGCGGGGCGTGGCCGTCGGCTACCGGGCGGCTGGTGGGGTGTTCCTCGGCGACGCGGTGCTGATGTTCCTGTCGGCCGCCGGGGTGGCGTCGCTGCTCAAGGCGTACCCGCCGCTCTTCCTCGTGATCAAGTACGCGGGCGCGGCCTACCTCGGGTACGTGGGGCTGACCATGCTGCGCGCGGCCTGGCAGCGGTGGCGCGACCGCCACGATCCGGCGGCGCCCCGGCTGATCGACGCGGCCGAGCCGGCGGCGCTGCGCAGCCCGTTCCGCAAGGCACTGGTGATCAGCCTGCTCAACCCCAAGGCCATCCTCTTCTTCATCTCGTTCTTCATCCAGTTCGTCGACCCCGGCTATGCCTGGCCGGCCCTGTCGTTCCTGCTGCTCGGGCTGATCGCCCAGGTGACCAGCGTGCTCTACCTGACCGCGCTGATCTTCGCGGGCACCTTCCTGGCCGCCCAGTTCCGGCAGCGCCGCCGGCTGGCCGCCGGGGCCACCACCGGTGTCGCGATGCTCTTCCTGGGCTTCGGCATCAAGCTCGCCACCGCCTCGGTCTGACCCTCCCCGGACGCACGACCGGGCGGCGACCCCCGACGGATTCAGCCACCACCACCGGGGGCGATGCGGTGGGCGCGGGCGGATTCAGGTGCCACCACCACCGCCGGGGGCGCGGGCGGATTCAGGTGCCGTCACCGCCACCACCGCCACCACCGATGCCACCTCCACCGCCGGTGCCGCCCAACCCGTAACCGGGTCGCACCGGCGTGTCAGGTCGGCGGCTGACGTGCGCCGACTCGGTGATCCGGGCCGACCAGTGCGCGTTCGAGGCCGCTGCCGCGTGCCGGTTGATCGCCGCCCGCAACCAGCCGTCCACGACGGAGACCCAGTCGCGTTGATCGGCACCGGTGTGCCAGGTCCGGAACCGGCTGATGCTCTGATGGCTGATTCCGGTCAGCGAGAGCCGCCGGTCCATCCAGAGCAGCACCTCCAGGCCGGCGGAATTGGTCACGAAGATCAGCTCCAGCTCGGTGATCGGCCCGGCGTACAGCGGGGCGACCCAGTAACCGAGGCGTTCGTGCACCGGCAGGCTCTGCTCGACCCCCGGCAGTCGGCTCGACACCAGGCCCGCCTGCCGCAGGACGAAGCCGAGCGTGTCCAGGGCCGCCAGCACGTGCTGCTGGGTGGGCAACGGGTGGACGAAGATCGGCACCATCGCGCCCTGCTCCAGCTCCGGGTCCACCGACACCTCGGTACGCAGCCCGGTGCGTAGGCTCATCAACGGCACCCCACCGAAGATCGTCACCGGCGTCTCCCACGGCAGGGGTACGGCGAAGTCGATGGCCCGCCGCCGCCCGGCCGGTACGACGAACCGACCCCCCACCGTCACCTGGTGGTACTGCACGAGGTGACGGGGTGAGCGGGGGTCGTCAGGTTCGGCAGTCGCCACCAACCCGAGCCGTACGTGCCGCACCGGCACGTCCTGCGCCCCGGCGCTGAGCATCACCTGCCCCGGCAGCCGCAGCCCCGGGCGGGTGCTCGGGTTGGTCAGGGTGGTGCTCACCGCCAACCCGGTCGCACCGGACTCGTGGGACACCCCGGTCAACCGCATCCCCGCCACTCCCCCGTCCTCCGCCCGCCGCCCCCGACCAGGCAGGCGAGGTGTCCCCCGACCGACCAGGCAGGAGCCGGCCCTGACCTACCCGGCGGGTGGCGGTTTCCCCCCGATCGGCCGGGCACTCCTCGACCACCCCGACGGAACGACCCCGCCCCGGGGCGGGGCGGGGTCGTTGATCGACTCAGTTGGGCCGAGGTAACGGGTCCACCGCACCTCGATGCCGCTACCTCGGGGGCAGCCGGTGCACCACCACTGCTCGCCGGAGCCTCAACCGCGTCGGCCCGGCCGGGCCGACAGTCAGCGCAGGCGGCGGCCCCGGGGGATCGGGTCGGTCTCGTCGTCGAACTCGCCGATGACCTCTTCGAGCAGGTCCTCCAGAGCCACGAATCCGATCGGCCGGGTCGGCCCGCCGCCGTTACGGACCAGCGCCAACTGGGCCTGGTCGGCGCGCATCGCGGCGACCGCCTCGGTGACCGAGGAGGTGGCCGGCAGGGTGAACGAGCGGCTCATCAGCTCGGCGGCGGTGGCCGCCCGGCCGGTGGTGACCGCCCGGACCGCCTCCCGGACGTGCACCAGCCCGCACACCTCGCCGCCGCCGTCGAGGACGGCGAGCCGGGACCGGCCGCTGTCCCGGCTGACCTGTTCGATCCGCTCGGCGGTGTCGTCCCGGTGGACCGTGACGATCTGGTCGAAGGGTTCCATCACCTGGGCGACGGTGGTGCCCTGCAATTCCAGCATGCTGGTCAGCATCTGGTGCTGCTCGGCACCGAGCAGCCCGTGCTCGCGGGACTGCTCCAGCAGGATGCGCAGCTCGTCCGGGCCGTGTACCTGGGCGAGCTGGTCCTGCTGCTGCACCCCGACCAGTCGCAGCATCGCGTTGGCCAGGGCGTTGAGCAGGGACAGCACCGGCCGGGCGACCCGGGCGAAGGCCCGGAACGGCAGCGCCAGCAGCGTCGCCGAGCGCTCCGCGTCGGTGATCGCCCACGACTTCGGGGCCATCTCGCCGACCACCAGGTGCAGGAACGTCACCAGCCCCAGCGCGAAGATCAACGCGATGATGTGGCTGGCTGCCGCCGGTAGCCCGACGGCGTGCAGCAACGGGCTGAGCAGGTGCTCGATCGCCGGCTCGGCCAACGCGCCCAGGCCCAGCGTGCACAGCGTGATGCCGAGCTGCGCGCCGGCCAGCATCAGGGACAGCTCACGTACCCCGTCCAGGGCGGCGCGGGCCGCCCGGCCGCCACCGGCGGCGGTCTGTTCCAGCCGGTAGCGCTTGGCCGCCACCAGGGCGAACTCGGCGGCCACGAAGAAGCCGTTGAGGGCGAGCAGCAGCACCGAGACCAGCAGTGCGACAACGGGGCTCATGAGCGCTCCTCCCGACCCCGGGCGACGTGCACGTCCGGGCCGTTGCCGGTGGCGCGGGCATTCGTGCCCCCGGCACGGTCGCCCCCGCCGCCGGTGGCGCGGACGTTCGCACCACGGCGTCGGTCGCTTCCGCTGCGGGCGGTCCGGGGCTGCGTGCCCGTACCCGGGTCGGCGGCCATCGTGAGCCGCACCGAGTCGGCCACGTGCCGGTCCACCGCGAGCACCTCGATCAGGGCTTTCGGGCGTTCCGTGGGCTCGTCGCCGTCGGCCGGCAGGACGACCTCCAGTCGGTCACCGACCTCGGGCACCCGGCCCAACTCCCGCATGACCAGCCCGGAGAGGGTGTCGTACTCGGGGGCCTCGGGCAGCGAGATGCCGGTGCTGTCGGCGACCTCGTCGATGCGCCAGCGGGCCGGCACCACCCAGGAACCGTCCTCCTGCCGGGCCGGGGCCCGGTCGGGCGGGTCGTCCTCGTCGCGGATCGGCCCGACCAGTTCCTCGGCGATGTCCTCCAGGGTGATCACGCCGGCGAAGCCGCCGTACTCGTCGACCACGCAGGCGAGCTGCCGGTGCCCGGACCGCAGCCGGTCCAGCACCGTGGGCAGCGGCAACGTCTCCGGCACCAGCAGCGGCGGTACGGCCACCGCGCTGACCGGGGTGGTGGCGCGCTCGGCCGGCGGCACCCCGAGCACGTCGGCGATGCCGACCACGCCCACCAGGTCGTCGACGCCTTCGGCACCACGTACCGGGAAACGGGAGTGACCGGTGTCGAGCAGCTCGACCACCCGGCTGACCGGCTCGTGTGCCCGGATGGTGTGCACGTCGACCCGGGGGACCATGGCCTCCCCGGCGGTCAGCTCCCGGAAGTCGAGGCCCCGGTCGAGCAGGTCGGACATCTCGGCGTCGAGGTGCCCCTCCTCCCGGGACTCGGCGATGATCTGCTCCAGGTCGGCCGGGGTGGCGCCGCTGGGCAGCTCCTCGATCGGCTCGATGCCGAGGCGGCGCAGCAACCGGACGGCGGCCCGGTCGAAGAGCGTGATCAGCGGCCCGGCGATCTTCAGGTAGATCAGGGTGGACCGGCTCAGCGCCCGCGCCAGCGTCTCGGGCCGGGCGATGGCCAGGTTCTTCGGGGCCAGCTCACCCAGGACCATCTGCACGACGGTGGCGATGACCAGCGCCAACGCCACCGACAGCGGCAGGCTGACCCCGGTGGAGACGCCGACGCCGCCGAACAGTTCGGCCAGCCCGGCACCGAGGTAGGGCTCGGCGGCGTAGCCGACCAGCAGGGCGGTCACGGTGATGCCGAGCTGTGCCCCGGAGAGCATGAACGACAGCCGCCCGGTGACCTCCAGGGCGCGGGCGGCCTTGGCGTCGCCGTCGTCGGCGAGTTGCTTGAGTTTGCCCCGGTCCACGGCGACGTAGCCGAACTCCTGGGCCACGAAGTAGCCGGTGGCGGCGGTGAGAACGATGATGAGTGCGAGGCCGACGACGATCAACACGGGTCGCTCAGGGCTCCCGTGGACGTCGGGGCGGGGGATTGCCGGGCACGACCCGGCTGGCTACTGCTGCCCTCCTGGGCAGAAGAGTCGATCATCCGGCAATTCTATCGGCGCTCGCTGGAAGCCCGCTGAGGGTGGGCACAAAGTGCCTGCTCCTCCCCGTTGTCCGCGGCGTCACTCCCGCTGTCCACCGGGCCCGGACCGGGGGTCACCGCCTTCGGCCTGGGAGTCACCGTCCCCGGACCGGGAACCGTCGTCCCCGGACCGGGAGTCACCGTCCCCGGAACGGGAACCGTCGTCCCCGGACCGGAAGTCGGCACGCTCCGGCCGGGGGCCAGCCGGCTCGGGCTGGTGTCCGGCCAGCTCGTCGACGTCGAGCAGGCTGCGGTCCACCCGACCCGACCGGTAGGCGGCCCGGCCGATCATCTGGGCGGCGACCGGGGCGGTGGCCAACTGGAAGACCCCGACCAGCATGATCATGCCCAGGTCGGCGGCGGTACGCAGCCGCAGCGCCAGCCCGACCAGCAACAGCAGCACCCCGAGCACCTGGGGTTTGGTGGCGGCGTGCATCCGGTCCAGCACGTCCGGGAAGCGCAGCACACCGATCCCGGCGGCGAGACTGAGCAGTGCCCCGGACACCAGGGCGACGGCGGCCAACCAGTCGACCACCGTACCCACGCTCACGACTCCTCCCGGGCGGCGAAGCGGACCAGGGCGACCGAGCCGACGAAACCGAGCAGGGAGAGCACCACCAGCACCGGCAACGTGGTGGCGTGCCGGTTCACCGCCGCCTCCGCGCCGACCGCGCTGAGCATCGCGGCGAGCAGCAGGTCCGCGGCGATGACCCGGTCCAGCAGCGACGGCCCCCGGTAGATCCGGGCCAACGCCAGCAGCGCGGTGGTCGACAGCAGCACGGTCAGGACGACGGCGAGGACGACGGTCACGGTGCCTCCGTGGGTTCGGTGAGGAGCTGTCGCAACTCCGCCTCGGAGCCGACGGCACGGACGATGCGTTCCTCGACGGCGAGGATCCGCTCCCGGCTGCCGCTGATGTCGGCCGGTGAGCGCACGTCGAGCACGTGCACGTAGAGGACGCCGGACTCCCGGTCCACCTCGACGATCAGGGTGCCCGGCACCAGGGAGAGCAGTTCGGCGGTGAGCGCCAGGTTCAGGTCGGTGCGTACCCGCAGCGGCACCCCGATGATCGCGCCGCGCGGGCGGAAGCCGGGACGCACGGCGATGGCGGCGACGTGGATGCTGGCGCTGACCAGTTCCACGACGAAGGTGCCGGCCAGCACCAGCAGCGCCCGGGGTCGCAACCGGCCGCCGAAGGAGACCGGCGGGAGCGGGAAGAACAGCAGCACCGACCCGCCGACCAGCAGACCGGTGAGGACGTTCGCCGGGGAGAAGTGGCCCCAGAGCAGGTTCCAGACCACGACCAGCCAACCGAGGGCGATGAGCTGGTCCCGACGTCGTCCGGTGGGTCGTGACGACGCGCCGCTCACGGTGGACCGCCGGGCAGGACGGCCCGCACGTACGGGGTGCGCAGCCGCAGGTCGACGGCGGCGTCGGCGGTGACCTGGAACAGCGGGCCGGCGGCGACGGTCAGGGCCAGCCCCAGCACCACCAGGGCGGTGGTGGCCCCGACCATCAACCCGGGGAGCCGGACGACCGGCTCGGCGGTGGCCAGTTGCGGGGCCCGCCAGAACGCGATGTTCCACACCCGGGAGGTGGCGTAGAGGGTGAGCAGGCTGGTCACCGTGCCGGCGACGACCAGCACCCAGGGCAGTGGGCCGCCCTGGGCCACCCCGGCCTGGAGCAGACCGACCTTGCCGAGGAAACCGGAGAACGGTGGGATGCCGGCCAGATTCATCGCGGGGACGAAGAAGAGCACCGCCAGCAGCGGGGTGACCCGGGCCAGGCCGCCGAGCCGGCGCAGGTCGGTGCTGCCGGCCCGCTCCTCGACCAGGCCGGCGACCAGGAACAGGGTGGTCTGGATGGTGATGTGGTGCACCACATAGAAGATCGCGCCGGAGAGCGCGGCGGTGGTGCTCAGCGCCACCCCGAAGATCATGTAGCCGATGTGGCTGACCAGCGTGAACGAGAAGAGCCGCTTCATGTCCGACTGGGCCACCGCGCCGAGCACGCCGACCACCATGGTCAGCCCGGCCCCCACCATCAGCACGTTGGCCACCTGACCGCCGGGGAAGAGCAGCGTCTCGGTCCGGATGATCGCATAGACGCCGACCTTGGTGAGCAGGCCGGCGAAGACGGCGGTGACCGGTGCCGGGGCGGTCGGGTAGCTGTCCGGCAGCCACGCGGAGAGCGGGAACATCGCCGCCTTGATGCCGAACGCGAGCAGCAGCATCAACTGCAACGCCAGCCGTACGCCGTCGGGCAGCGCGTCGAGTCGACCGGCGAGCTGCGCCAGGTTGAGGGTGCCGGTGGCCGCGTACACCAGGCCCACCGCGGCCAGGAAGATCATCGAGGAGAGGATGCTGACCACCACGTACGTCGAGCCGGTGCGGATCCGGGCCTCGGTGCCGCCCAGGGTGATCAGCACGAAGCTCGCCGCGAGCAGGATCTCGAACCCGACGAAGAGGTTGAACAGGTCACCGGCGAGGAACGCGTTGGTGATCCCGGCGGTCAGCACCAGGTACGTCGGGTGGTAGATGCTCACCGGCGCCGACTCGCTGGTCTCGGCGCGGCCCTGGCCGATGGAGTAGAGCAGCACGCAGAGCGTGACCGCCGAGGAGACCACCAGCATCAGCGCGGCGAGCTGGTCGGCGACCAGCACGATGCCGACCGGGGCGGGCCAGCCCCCCACCTCGGTCACCACCGGCCCGTCCCGGTGGGCCCGCACCAGCAGCAGCACCGCGACGACCAGGTTGGTGCCGAGCGCGACCACGCTGACGGTGCGCTGCAACCGGGGTCGGTTGACCAGGATCAGGGTGAGGGCGGCACCGAGCAGCGGCACCACCACCGGGAACGGTAGGAGCGCGGTCATCGCGTACCCCCGGGTCGGCGTGGCCCCCGCTGGGGCGGCTCGGGGTCGACCTGTTCCGGGTCGTCGCCGGGTCCCTCGCCGCCGAGGTCGGCGTTGGCCACCTCGTTGCGGGCGGCGAGCGCGACGATCTGCTGGTCCTCCACGTCGTCCTGCACCTCGTCGTTGCCGCCGAGATACCAGCTGCGGTACGCCACGGCGGCGAGGAAGGCGGTCAGCCCGAAGGTGATCACGATGGCGGTGAGCACCATCGCCTGCGGCAGCGGGTCGCTCATCTCGTCCTCCGGGCCGGTGCCGACCACCGGAGCCACCCCGGAACGGCCACCGACCAGGATGAGCAGGTTCACCCCGTTGCCGAACAGGATCACCCCGAGCAAGATCCGGGTCAGGCTGCGCTCCAGCAGCAGCGTCACCCCGGTGGCGGTGAGCAGGCCCACGGCGATCACCAGCACCAGCGTGGGTCCCGCCCCG
Organism: Micromonospora sp. RL09-050-HVF-A; assembly: GCF_019374995.1. Classification (NCBI taxonomy): domain Bacteria; kingdom Bacillati; phylum Actinomycetota; class Actinomycetes; order Micromonosporales; family Micromonosporaceae; genus Micromonospora; species Micromonospora sp. RL09-050-HVF-A. The sequence continues at coordinate 6,315,795 of NZ_JAGKQP010000002.1, read as the reverse complement.
CCGCCCCTCACCGTCGGTCCCCCTCGTGGTCGACGACGAGCCCCCGGTCGGACTTGCCGGCCGCCTCGACGTGCCGGTCGATCTCCGCTCCGAGGCTGCGCAGGATGTCCAGCATCAGCCCCACCACGATCAGATAGACGCCGATGTCGAAGAAGAGCGAGGTGACCAGGTACGGCCCACCGAGGCCGGGCAGCGGCAGGTCGACCTTGGCGCTCTCCAGCACGGTCCCGGTGGTCAGCAGGGACAGCACGCCACCACCGACGGAGATCGCCAGGCCGGCCCCGAGTACCGTGCCCGCCCCGATCGGGGCGGCCTCGGCCAGTTCGTACCGGCCGCCGGCCAGGTAGCGCACGGCCAGCGCCAGGCTCGCCACCAGGCCACCGGCGAAGCCGCCGCCGGGTGCGTTGTGACCGGAGAAGAGCAGGAACAGCGAGAAGAGCACGATGGTGTGGAACAGCAGCCGGGTCACCACCTCGAAGACGATGGACCGGCGTCGCGCGTGCAGGGTCGCCCCGCCACGTAACCAGACCGGCCGGTCGTCGTGTCGGGGCGAGGCGGGTTCGACCCGGCGGGGGCGCGGTCCGGTGCGGGACCGCTCGAAGATCAGGCTGGCCACCCCGGTGGCGGTCACCACCAGCACCGAGATCTCACCCATGGTGTCCCAGGCCCGGATGTCCACCAGGGTCACGTTGACCACGTTGCGCCCGTACCCCTCGGCGACGGAGAGCGCCGGGAACGCGGTGGAGATGGGCACCGCGGTGCGGGCCCCGGAGGCGATCAGCGCCAGCCCGGCCAGCACCACGCCCACCGCGACGCCGAGCACCCGGCGGGCCCACCGGCTGCGGCGCAGCGGCCGGGCGGAGAACCGCTCCGGCAGCCGCCGCAGCACCAGCACGAAGACGGCGATGGTGGAGGTCTCCACCAGGAACTGGGTCAGCGCCAGGTCGGGTGCCCCGTGCAGCACGAACAGCATCGCGGTGCCGTAGCCGGTCACCCCGACCAGCAGCATCGCGGTCAGCCGTCGTCGGGCGTTCACCGCGAAGACCGCCGCGACCCCGATCACCAGCCCGACCACCAGTTGCAGCGGGCTGTCCCAGAGCGCGATCCGGGTGTGCCACGGGCTCGTGCTGACCAGGGCGGTGCCGGGCACCAGCACCAGGGCCAGCAGGACGGTGCCGAGATACAGCGGCAGTGAGCCGCGCTGGGTGGCGCCGGTGACCTCGATGGCCAGCCGGTCGAATTGGTGGGTGGCCCATTCGTACCCCTGGTTGCCGGTGAACGGCAGCTTCCAGCGGGCCAGCGCCGGGGCGAGCGGGCCGCGTACCGCGTGCAGCACGGCCCCGCCGGCCAGCGCCAGCGCGGACAGGCCGAGGGCGGGGGTCAGGCCGTGCCAGAGGGCGAGCGTGACGTGCGGCGGGCCGAAGAGTTCCGCGTACGGGCCGAGCAGTCCGTCGAGCCCGGCGGCGGTCGGGCCGGCGACCAGCCCGGCGATCGCGAGCAGGGCGGGTGGGACGAGCATCGGCAGCGGGATCGGTTCCGGTGCGGTCTCGGCGGTGCCGGGGCGGGTGGCGAAGGCACCCCAGAGGAAGCGGATGCTGTAGGCGACGGTGAGCACGGTGCCCAGGACCAGCCCGGCGAGCACCACCGGGCGGGTGGCCAGCGCGGTGAAGACAGCCTCCTTGGCGACGAAGCCGAGCAGCGGCGGCACGCCCGCCATCGAGGCGGCGGCGAGCGTGGCGACCACCGCCAACCCCGGGGCCCGACGGCCGAGGCCGGAGAGTTCCCGCAGGTCGCGGGTGCCGACGTCGTGGTCGATGATGCCGACGACGAGGAACAGGGCGGCCTTGAACAGGGCGTGGGCGAGCAGCATCGCCACCCCGGCGAGCGCGGCGTCCGCACTGCCCGTGCCGATCGTCACGGTCAGCAGGCCGAGCTGGCTGACCGTGCCGTAGGCCAGCAGCAGTTTCAGGTCGCACTGGCGCAGCGCCGCCCAGCCGCCGGCGAGCATGGTGACCAGGCCGAGGGTGAGCAGCACCGGCCGCCACGGGCCGGTGTCGGCGAGCACGGGGGCAAGCAGGCCGATCAGGTAGACGCCGGCTTTGACCATCGCCGCCGCGTGCAGGTAGGCGCTGACCGGGGTGGGCGCGGCCATCGCCACCGGCAGCCAGCCGTTGAACGGCACGATCGCCGATTTGGCCAGCGCGCCGGTCAGGATCAGCAGCACGGCGGCGACCAGCGTCGCACCGCCGGGCAGGGGGGCGGCGGCGATCTCCGACCAGCGGTAGGTGCCGGCGTGCCCGCCGAGGATCAGGAAGCCGAGCAGCATGGCCAGCCCGCCCAGCGTGGTGACGGTCAGCGCCTGGGCCGCCGCCCAGCGGCTGGAGCGTCGCTCGGTGCTGTGCCCGATGAGCAGGTAGGAGAAGACGGTGGTGAGTTCCCAGAAGACGTAGAGCAGCAGCAGGTCGTCGGCGAGGACCAAGCCGAGCATCGCGCCGGCGAAGGCGACCAGCACCGCGACGAACCGGGGCAGGCCCACCGCGCCGGGCGCGAAGTACCGGCCGCAGTAGACCAGCACCAGCGCGCCGATCGCGCCGACCAGCAGGGTCATCAGCCAGGACAGCGTCGTCATCCGCAACGCCACGTCGAGGTCCAGCTGCCCGATCCACTGGTACGTCTCGACGACCGCGCCCCCGTCGCGGACCGTCGAGGTGCGGGTCAGCGCCCAGCCGAACGCGGCGGCGGGCACCAGCGCGAGCGGATAGCAGGCGCGCGGACCCCACCACCGGACCAGCAGTGGCGCGAGGAGCGCCGCCACCAGGTGCAGGAGCAGCAGTACGAGCACGCGTCCTCCCGTCGAACTGGCGGCGCATACCGGGCGAATTGTCCCGTTCCGCACCGATCACACGCCAGTTCAGCCCCCGGTGGGGGCTTTTCGGGAAATCGCCCGTCAGCCGGGCGGAGTCTCGCCGCCGGGGAGCGCGGGCGTCAGCGCCCGCCGGGGCTCGACCAGCAGGTCGGGGCGACCGAGCTGGAGGGCGACCTTGTCGACCACCCGCTGGGCGACGGCGAGCGAACGCACCGGGAGCAGCTTGCCGCGGCTCTCCCGGCGGAGCACGAAGTAGTGCACGGCGACGCGCACCTGACCCCGGTCGGCCGCGCTGGCCTGGGCGGTGGAGACGACCAGCTCCCGCAGGCTGTCGGCGAGGCGCTCGGCCAGCTCCAGCTCGGGGCCGCGCAGGCTGGTCCGCAGGGCGGTGAGATGCCCTTCGACCTTGCGGATGAGCACGTCGGTGCCGGGCGTCGGGCCACGCTCCTCGACGAACATCCGATTCCTCTCACCCGTTGCGGCAGTCCGAGTGAAGTTACTTTATGTTGTGGGTCGCAAGCAAGCAGTTAAGTAAGACTTAACGTACTAATCGGCCAATTCGCTATTCTCTCGCGGCGTCGGACAGTCCAGCATCCGCGCCGGCCAGATGTCACACCGCCGAGGCAGGATGGGGACGTGACGAGGCGGGGCAGGGAGGGCACGGCGGACCCGGACGGCACGGCGGGCAGGGCGAACCCGGCGGGCCCGGCCGGCGCGGGCGACGGCCGGGAAGTGCCGGCCGGCTTCGCCCCGGCCACCCGGGAGTGGTTCAGCGCCGCCTTCGCCGCCCCCACCGCCGCCCAGCTCGGTGCCTGGACCTCGGTGGCCGCCGGCCGCAACGCCCTGGTGGTGGCACCCACCGGCTCGGGTAAGACGCTCGCGGCGTTCCTCTGGTCGCTCGACCGGCTGGCCGACGCACCGCCGCCGGCCGACGCCCGGCGACGCTGCCGGGTGCTCTACGTCAGCCCGCTCAAGGCGCTCGCCGTCGACGTCGAGCGCAATCTGCGCGCTCCGCTCGCCGGCATCCGGCAGGCGGCCACCCGGCTCGGTGTGACCCCGCCGGACATCACCGTCGGGATGCGCACCGGCGACACTCCCGCCGACGAACGCCGGGCCTTCGCCCGCACCCCGCCGGACATCCTCATCACCACCCCCGAGTCGCTGTTCCTGCTGCTCACCTCGGCGGCCCGGGATTCGTTGCGCGGCGTCGAGACCGTCATCCTCGACGAGGTGCACGCCGTCGCCGGCACCAAACGCGGCGCCCACCTGGCGCTCTCCCTGGAGCGTCTCGACGGGTTGCTGGAAAGACCCGCCCAGCGGATCGGCCTGTCCGCCACCGTCCGGCCGATCGACGGGTGCGCCCGGTTCCTCGGCGGTGCCCACCCGGTGGACGTGGTGCAGCCGGCCACCCCCAAGACGATCGAGGTGAGCGTCCAGGTCCCGGTGGAGGACATGACCCGGCTCGACGAGACCGAGCAACCCCTCCAGGACGACCTGGGTGGGCCCGGCCCGCGCCGGGCGTCGATCTGGCCCGCCGTGGAGGAACGGGTCCTCGCGTTGATCCGGGCACACCGCTCGACCATCGTGTTCACCAACTCCCGGCGCAGCGCCGAACGGCTCTGCGCCCGACTCAACGAGCTGGCCGCCGAGGAACAGACCGTCGGAGCGCCGGCCGCCGATGACCGGGCCGCCGGGAAGCCGGCCGACGCCGCCGCCGGACCGCCGGCCGAGGTGATGGCCCAGTCGGGCACGGCGACCGGGGCCGATGCGGTGATCGCCCGGGCCCACCACGGCAGCGTCTCCCGGGAGGAACGCAAGCAGATCGAGGAGGCCCTCAAGTCCGGCCGGCTGCCCGCCGTGGTGGCCACCTCCAGCCTGGAACTGGGCATCGACATGGGCGCGGTCGACCTGGTGGTGCAGATCGAGGCCCCACCGAGCGTCGCGGCCGGCCTGCAACGGGTCGGCCGGGCCGGACACCAGGTGGGGGCGGTGTCCCGGGGGGTGGTCTTCCCCAAACACCGGGGCGACCTGCTCTCGTGCACGGTGGTCGCGGAGCGGATGGCGACCGGCGCCATCGAGGAGCTGCACTACCCGCGCAACCCGCTCGACGTGCTCGCCCAGCAGATCGTGGCCATGGTCGCCCTCGAACCCTGGTCGCTCGGCGACCTGGCGGTGCTGGTCCGCCGGGCCGCGCCCTTCGCCGAGCTGCCCGACTCGGCGCTGCACGCGGTGCTCGACATGCTCTCCGGCCGCTACCCGTCGACCGCCTTCGCGGAGCTGCGGCCCCGACTGGTCTGGGACCGGGCCACCGACGTGCTCACCGGGCGGCCGGGGGCCCAGCGCCTCGCCGTCACCAGCGGCGGCACCATCCCCGACCGGGGCCTGTTCGGGGTGTTCCTGGCCGGTGCGCAGCGCGCCGCCCGGGTCGGTGAGCTGGACGAGGAGATGGTCTACGAGTCCCGGGTCGGCGACGTCTTCCTGCTCGGCTCCTCGTCCTGGCGGATCGAGGAGATCACCCCCGACCGGGTGCTCGTCTCCCCCGCACCCGGCCAGGCGGCCCGGATGCCGTTCTGGAAGGGCGACCAGCTGGGCCGGCCGGTCGAGCTGGGCCGGGCCATCGGCAGCCGGATCCGGGCGTTGCTGCGCCAGGACGACGCCACCGCCCTGACCGCCCTGCGGGCCGGTGGCCTCGACGACTGGGCGGCCGGCAACCTGATGGCCTACCTGCGTGAGCAGCAGGCCGCCACCCGCTCGCTGCCCGACGACCGCACGGTGCTGGTCGAACGGTTCCGCGACGAGCTGGGTGACTGGCGGCTCGCCGTGCACAGCGTGCTCGGGGCCCGGGTCAACGGGCCGTGGGCGCTGGCGATCGGCCGCCGGCTGGCCGAACGCTACGGCGTGGACGCCCAGGCGATGCCCTCCGACGACGGGATCGTGGTGCGGCTGCCGGACACCGCCGACGAGCCGCCCGGCGCCGACGTGGTGGTGTTCGAGCCCGACGAGATCGCCCAACTGGTCGAGGAGTCGGTGGGCACCTCCGCGCTGTTCGCCGCCCGGTTCCGCGAGTGCGCCGCCCGGTCGCTGCTGCTGCCCCGGCGTGACCCGCGCCGCCGGCAGCCGCTGTGGCAGCAACGCCAGCGCGCCGCCCAACTGCTCGACGTGGCCCGCGAGTACGCCGACTTCCCGGTCACCCTGGAGGCCGCCCGGGAGTGCCTCCAGGACGTCTTCGACCAGCCCGCCCTGGCCGGTCTGATGCGCGACCTGGCCAGCCGCAAGGTCCGCCTGGTCGAGGTGGAGAGCGAACGCCCCTCGCCGTTCGCCCGGTCGCTGCTCTTCGGCTATGTCGGCGCGTTCCTCTATGAGGGGGACGCGCCGCTGGCCGAGCGGCGGGCCGCCGCGTTGGCGCTGGACTCGGCCCTGCTCGGGGAGCTGCTCGGCCGGGTGGACCTGCGCGAGCTGCTCGACCCGGCGGTGCTCGCCGAGACCGAACGGCAGCTGCGCTGGCGCACCGACCAGCGTCGACCCCGCGACGCCGAGGACGTCGCCGAACTGCTGCGGGTCCTCGGCGACCTGACCGAGGCGGAGCTGGCCGAGCGGGGCGTGCCGGTGGAGTGGCCGGTGGAGTTGGCGGCGGCCCGCCGGGCGCTGCGGGTCCGGATCGCCGGCGAGGACCGCTGGGTGGGCATCGAGGACGCGGCCCGGCTGCGCGACGCGCTCGGGGTGGCACTGCCGGTGGGGGTGGCCGAGGCGTACCTGACGCCGGTGGCCGACCCGCTCGGCGACCTGGTCGCCCGGTACGCCCGCACCCACGGGCCGTTCGCCGCCGCGACCTGCGCCGCCCGCTTCGGGCTCGGGGTGTTCGTGGTGGAGCAGACGTTGCGTCGGCTCGCCGCGACCGGGCGGGTGGTCTCCGGCGAGTTCGCCCCGGACAGCGTGGGCACCCAGTGGTGCGACGCCGAGGTGCTGCGGCTGCTGCGCCGCCGGTCGCTCGCCGCGCTGCGCCGGGAGATCGAACCGGTGCCGCCCCGGGTACTGGCCGGCTTCCTGCCCCGCTGGCAGCAGATCGGCTCGTCGGCGCGCGGGGTGGAGGCGGTGGCCGCCACGATCGAGCAGTTGCAGGGCACGGCGGTGCCGGCGTCGGCGTGGGAGCGGCTGGTGCTGCCCGCCCGGGTCGCCGACTACTCCCCCGCCCAGCTCGACGAGCTGTGCGCCGGGGGTGAGGTGGTCTGGGCCGGCTCGGGGGCGATCTCCGGTGGCGACGGCTGGATCACCCTGGCGTACGCGGACGTCGCACCGCTGCTGCTCCCCCCGCCGGACGACACGTTCGCCGGCACCCCGTTGCACGCTGCCGTGCTGGACGCGCTCGCCGACGGGCAGGCGCTGTTCTTCCGCCCGCTGTCCGACCGGGTGGGCTCCGACGACGACACCGCCCTGACCGCGGTGATCTGGGATCTGGTCTGGGCGGGGCAGCTCACCAACGACACCCTCGCCCCGCTGCGGGCGGCGCTCGGCGCGGGCGGCGCGCACCGGTCCCGCCCGGCCGCCCCGCGTGCCCGCTACCGTCGCCCGGGTCGGGTGGCGCTGCCCAGCCGGGGTGGCCCGCCCACGGTGGCCGGGCGCTGGTCGCGGCTGCCGGAGCGGGACACCGATCCGACCCGACGGGCCGCCGCCCTGGCCGATCTGCTGCTCGACCGGCACGGGGTGGTGACCCGGGGCGCGGTGGTGGCCGAGCAGGTCGTCGGCGGGTTCGCCGCCGTCTATCCGGTGCTCGCCGCGTTGGAGGAGCGCGGCGCTGCCCGGCGGGGCTACTTCGTCGAGGGGCTGGGCGCGGCGCAGTTCGCGGTGCCCGGTGCGGTGGACCGGCTGCGGGCGCTCGCCGAGCCGACCGACCGGGGACGGGGGCGCGGCGACGGGCCGACCGTGGTGCTCGCCGCCACCGACCCGGCCAACCCGTACGGCGCGGCACTGCCCTGGCCGGAACGGGCCGTCGACTCGGGCGACGACGCCGCACCGGGCACCGGGCACCGGGCCGGCCGCAAGGCCGGGTCGGTGGTGGTGCTGGTCGGCGGTGACCTGGCCCTCTACGTCGAACGGGGTGGGCGGACCATCCTCTCGTTCACCGCCGAGCCCGACGCGTTGGCCGCCGCCGGCAAGGCGCTCGCCGACGCGGTGCACTCCGGGGCGTTGGGGGCGATGTCGGTGGAGCGGGCCGACGGTGGGGCGGTGCACTCGTCCCCGCTGCGCGACGCGCTCGCCGCAGCCGGTTTCCGGGCCACCCCCCGTGGCCTGCGCCTGCGTGGCTGACCGGGCAGGTCACCCCGCGCCCGCGCCGCCCCCGCCGCAGTCGTCCGGGCCGGGCGACACCGGTCGGGGTGACCCCACCGGCGTCGACCGGCCCGGGCTGCGGCAGTCAGCCGAGTTTGGCCAGTACGTCGTTGTAGCGCTTCTGCTCGGCGGCGCTGGTCCGGGTGCCCAGGTAGTTGAGCACCACCGCACCCGACCGGTACGCCTTGGTCCCCCACACGTCGGTCTGGTTGGTGGCGCTCGCCTCGTCGGGGAAGACGTAGACGGAGACGGCGTCGGTGACGAGCAGCTGGGCGCAGCCGACCCCCGCACCGTTGGGTCCGCAGTCCTTGGACCGGTCGCGCGGGTCGGGCGCCTTCAGGCCGGCGGCCGTGAACGCGTCGACCACCTTGCGGGCGGCAGGGGCGCTGGTCTTCTTCGTCGGCAGCACGAACGGCGGGGTGGAGGGGCTCTCCCGGGGGGTGGTGCCCGGCTTCGCGGTCTTCGGCGGTCCGTCCGCCGGGGCGGCCTCGGTGGTGGCCGGGGCTTTCGACCGGCCGTCGGCCCACGCCCCGCCGTCCCGCTCGTCGGCGGGGTCGTCGCCGCAGCCGGCCAGGGCCAGGGCGACGAGGACGGTGGCGGTCGTGGACAGGATACGAAGGCGTTTCGTCACCCCGGCAGTCTGCCGAACCCGCTGCGGGGACGGCACCGGCCGGTCGGCCGATCGGGGTGTCCGGTCAGTGATAGTCGGCCCGCCGCACTAGCCTGCCGGGCATGGCCCCGTCCCCCTGGATCTCACTGACCACCGACTACGGGCTCACCGACGGGTTCGTGGCCGTCTGCCACGGGGTGATCGGCCGGATCGCCCCGACCGCCCGGGTGATCGACGTGACCCACCTGGTGCCGCCGGGGGACGTCCGGCGGGGTGCCGCGGTGCTCGCCCAGGCCGTGCCGCACCTGCCGTACGGGGTGCACGTGGCGGTGGTGGACCCGGGGGTCGGGACGTCCCGGCGGGCGGTGGCCCTGGTCACACCGGGCGGGTTGCTGGTCGGGCCGGACAACGGGGTGCTGCCGGCGGCGGCGCAGGCGTTGGGTGGGATCACCTCGGCGGTGCAGTTGACCGCGCCGGGGTGGCTGGCGGCGGAGGTGTCGGACACCTTCCACGGCCGGGACGTCTTCGCCCCGGTGGCGGCCCGGTTGGCTCTCGGTGACCCGCCGGCCGACGCCGGGCCGCAGGTCGACCCGGCGTCCCTGGTGATCCTGCCCCCGCCGGTGCTGCGCCGGGAGGCCGACGGGTTCACCGCCGAGGTGCTCAGCGTGGACCACTTCGGCAACGTGCAGCTCGCCGCCGGGGCGGACCTGCTGGCGTCGTTGCCCGCGGCGGTGCAGGTCGACGGTCGACCGGCGGTCCGGGGGCGGACGTTCGGGGACGTGGCACCCGGTTCGCTGGTCGTGCTCGTCGACTCCGCCGGCCTGGTGGCGGTGGCCCGCAACGGGGGTCGGGCGGTGGACCTGCTCGGGGTGGCCCCGGGCGCCACGGTCACGGTGCGGGGGCGTATCAGGGGGTGAGCTGCGCTCCCTGGCCGACGTCCGGTGTGGAATGCTGCTGCGGTGGGTGAAGTGTGGGTTCCGGTGGGCTGTCCCTGTTGTGCGTCCCGGACGGGTGGGGGCACCTGTCCAGTCTGCTTCTGGACCGATGACGGCCAGGGTGACGCCGATGCCGACGTGGTGCGGGGCGGGGCGAACGGTGAGCTGAGTCTCACCCACGCCCGGCTGAACTTCGCGGTGTACGGCGCGAGTCACCCCCGTTACCAGGACATGGTCCGCCCGCCCCGCCCGGACGAGCGGCCCTGACCCGATCCGCCCCCTGACCCGCCGGGTCGGGGAGGGTCCCGTCAGCGGTGCACCGGTCAGCAGGGTGACACGGTGCCGCCGTACACGGTGGACACGTAGGCGTGGCTGACGTACTGACCGCCGGCCAGCCGGTTCCACCGGTTGGTGGTCCGGTACGTCCCGGCGACCGTCTGCCCCTTGACGTAGCACTGGATCGGCACGTTGGCGTGCGTGGCAGCCAGCCCCCGGGTCGGGTACGAGGTGCCGGGGCCGGTACGGACGTTCAGCGGCCCGGAGCCGATCACGCCGCGCGGGCCGGAGCCGGTCCACAGGTAGGTGACGTCCACCCAGGCGTTGTCGGTGAGCAGCAGGCCGTCCCAGAAGGTGCCGTCGGCGAGGTCGATGCCGGCCGGGTTGAGCACGGTACGGCCGAACTGGTCCTTGCCGCCGTGGTAGCCGTACTGGTAGGCGGCCTGTGCCTCGGGGCGGCCCTGCGGCAGGTCCTTCCAGTTCTCCCGGACGGCGGCGGGGTTCCAGTAGTCGTCCCGGGTGTTCCACGGGCCGACGTCCCACACCGGCGCGTACTCGCAGCGGCTGCCGCTGGTGGTGCAGACCCGCACGGTGTAGTCGCCGGTGTCGAGCGGGGAGAGCCCGCGCCGGGACGGCAGGGCAACGAAGTGGTCCCGGGGTTGGATGGTGCGACCGTTGGCGGTCACCCCGCCGACCTCGCCCTCCCGGGTGGCGAAGACCCGGTAGCTGCGTACGGCGGTGGGGGCGGGTTTCTGGACGGCGGCGGTGTCGGCGGTGAGCTGGACCGCGCGTACCGAGGCGGCGGCCTTCGCGTCGCGGGTGGTGAGCAGCACCCGGGCCTGGACCCGACTGACCGGCCGGTCGAAGGTGGCGGGGGCGGTGCCGGCCTCCCGCCACTCGGTCCAGCCGGTGGGCTGCCAGCCGCGCACCTGGACACCGACGGCGGTGCCGGTGGGGGCCTCGGCGGTGAGCGCGGCGTGGACCCGGTTGGCCGGGCCGGCGAGGGTATACGCGGGGGCGAGCAGCACCCCCTCGGCGACCGGCGCACCGAGGGCGGCGGGCCGGTTGTGTCGGGTCGGGCGGGGGTCGGCCAGGCGCAGCCGGCCGGCACCGAACCGGACGTTCACGTCGTCGCCGCCGACGACGGCGAGGTCGACGGACCATCGCTCACCGGTGGTCGTCGTGCCGCTCTGCCGCCCGGACCGCGACGGATCGGGCGCGGACCGGTCCAGGCCTGACCGGTCGGGCGCGGAGCGGCCGGGGACGTGTGGTGCGGCGTACGCGGTGGCCGGGGCGAGCGCGCCGACCAGGGTCACGGTCAGCAGACCGACCAACAGGGACGATGAGGCACCACGAGGGCCGAAAGCCATAATATTCTCCTCAGAACTCTCCAATAGTGCATTTTTTCGTAGATCGACAGGAAGCACGCTACAAATAGCGATACATGCGAATTCTGCTCGGACGAGGGAGAATGCTGGGGTGCCCGAAGGAGACACCGTCTGGAACACCGCCCGCGTCCTGCACCGGGCGCTCGCCGACACCCGGCTCACCAGCAGCGACTTCCGGGTGCCGACCCTCGCCACCACCAACCTGTCCGGCTGGACGGTGCGCGAGTCGGCCAGCCGGGGCAAACACCTGCTGCTCCGGCTGACCGCACCCCCACAGGCGGCCCCGACCACCGCCTGGACGCTCCACTCCCACCTGCGGATGGACGGCGCCTGGCGGGCGTACGCCCCGGGGGAACGGTGGACGGGCCGGCCTGCGCACCTGATCCGGGTGGTGCTGCACAGCCCGAAGGCGGTAGCGGTCGGTTACCACCTGCACGAGCTGGCCCTGCTGCCCACCGCCGACGAGGAGCGCCTGCTCGGGCACCTCGGCCCCGACCTGCTCGGCGACGACTGGGACCCGGCCGAGGCGGCCCGTCGGCTCGCCGCCGCGCCGGAGGTGACCATCGGGGAGGCGCTGCTGGACCAACGCAACCTGGCCGGGGTGGGCAACCTCTACAAGTGTGAGCTGCTGTTCCTGCGCGGGATCTCCCCCTGGACGCCGGTCGGCGCGGTGCCCGACCTGGCCGGCACGGTGACCCTGGCCCAGCGGTTGCTCGCCGCCAACCGGGGCCGGTGGACCCAGAGCACCACCGGCTCGCTGCGCCGGGGGCAGACCAGCTACGTCTATGGCCGGCGGGCCCAGCCGTGCCGCCGCTGCGGCACCGCCATCGCCAAGGAGGAGCTGGGCGAAAGGGTCACCTACTGGTGCCCGACCTGCCAGCCGCCACCCGCCCCGACCCCGGCGGCCGGCTGAGCGGGCGCGACCGACGCCGGGTCACCTCCCGCCTGGCGGGACGACCCGCAGACACGGACGAATGGGTAATTCCTATCCGGCCGCCGACGTCGCATGCTGCGGTGGAGCGCTCACCGTTCGTAACCACCGGACGCGACCGCCCACCACGCCGGGGTGTGGGGCGGCGGGTCCCCGTGCCCGGGGAGAGCCATGGCCCTGTTCCGCAGACTGCGACCACCCTGGACGACCCGGGTCGTCCACACCGAACGGCCCACCGTGCCGGCGGCCCGCACCGGCGCAGCCGGTCCCACCCCGGCGAGCCTCGACCCGGCCGCCGTGCCGCACTGCTTCGGGCCGGTGCCGAACTTCGCCGGCAGCCCGCTGCCGGTACCCGACCCGCAGGGCCGGGCGGTCACCGGCACCGGGCTGCGCAAGTTCGTCGACGCACTTCCGGTGCCCGGCCCCGCCGGACACACCGAGTTGGGTGCTCACCTGCCCGTCGCCACCCCGGACACGGTCAGCTGGCCGGGCTGCGACTACTACGAGATCGGGCTGTCCGAGTACACCCAACGGTTGCACCGGGACCTGCCCACCACCCGGCTGCGCGGCTACCGGCAGCTCAACCTGGGCACCGACCCGGACGGGCACAACACCGTCGCCCCGCCGGAACGGCCCTACCACCTCGGGCCGTTGATCATGGCGCGGCGGGACCGCCCGGTACGGATCAAGTTCATCAACCAACTCCCCACCGGCCCGGCCGGGGACCTGTTCCTGCCGGTGGACACCAGCCTCCCGGGGGCCGGGGCGGGGCCGCTGGAGGGGCCGGCGCCCTACCCGCAGAACCGGGCCGTGTTGCAGTTGTCCGGCGCGCACACCGGCTGGATCAGCGCCGGCAACCCGTGGCAGTGGGTGACCCCGGCCGGGGAGATCACCCCGTACCCGACCGGGCCGGGCCTGACCCACGTGCCGGACATGCCGCCCCCCGGGGCGGGGGCCACCACGCTCTACTACCCGAACGCGCAGAGCGGCCGGCTGATGTGCCTGCAGGACAACACCCTCGGGTTGTCCCGGTTGACCGTCCTGTCCGGCCAGTTCGCCCTCTATCTGCTCACCGACCCGGTCGAGGACGAGCTGGTCGCCGACGGGGTGCTCCCCGCCGACCAGCTCCCCCTGGTGATCCAGGACCGCACCTTCGTCCCCGACGACGCCCAGCTCGCCGCCGAGGACCCCACCTGGGACCGGGACCGCTGGGGTACCCGGGGCAACCTGTGGCACCCGCACGTCTACCAGCCCCGGCAGGACCCGTACCGGGACTGCGGGCGCAACCCCACCGGGCGCTGGGACTACGGCCCGTGGCTGCCCGGCGCCGACGACCGGGACGCGCCCCGGGTCGGCCCGGTGGACAACCCGCACCACGATCCGGTGGCCGCCCCGCAGGAACCCCCGCAGGCCCCCGGGGTGCCGCACCCCAGCGCCGTGCCCGCGGCCTACGGGGACACCATGCTGGTCAACGGCGTCGCCTACCCCTACCTGCGGGTACGGCCGACGGCGTACCGGTTCCGGATCGTCAACGGCTGCGCCGACCGGGCCCTCAACCTCCAGCTCTACCGGGCCCGCTCCGACGGGCCGATGTGGCGGGCCGACGGGAGCCTGGCCGACGCCGACGCCGGTGAGGTGCCGATGGTGGACGCCGTGCGTACCCCCGGCCGGCCGGCGGACTGGCCCACCGACGGCCGCGACGGCGGGGTGCCCGACCCGGCCGCCGCCGGCCCACCGATGATCCAGATCGGCAACGAGTGCGGGCTGCTCCCCGCCCCGGTGGTGGTGCCCAACCGCCCGGTCGGCTACCGCTACGACCGCCGCGACCCGACGGTGCTCAACGTGGACTCGGCCGCGCTGCTGCTCGCCCCCGGTGAACGGGCCGACGTGCTGGTCGACTTCTCCACCCTGCCGCCCGGGGCGACGGTGCTGCTCTACAACGACTGCCCGGCCCCACTACCCGACGCCGACCCCCGCTACGACCGGCACACCGCCGCCGGGGACCACCGCGCCGAGGGCGGCGGCCCCACCACCCTGCCCGGGTACGGCCCGAACACCCGTACCGTGCTCCAGTTCCGGGTGACCGGCACCCCGACCCGCCGGTACGACCTGGACCGGCTCGCCGCCCGGCTGCCCGCCGCGTACGCGGCCAGCCAGCGCCCCCCGATCGTGCCGCAACGGGAGTACGACCGGGCGTTCGGCACCACCACGACCCCAGGGGTCGTCGCCCCCGCACACGCCACCTCGGCCACCTTCACCCCACCCGGCGCCGCCGCAGCGGTCACCCTGCCGATCCAGATGAAGACCGTCGGGACGGTCTTCGAGTCGGAGTACGGCCGACGCGCCGGCCGGCTCGGGGTGCCCCACCCGAAAGCCAGCCCGCTCGGCCCGGTGACCCTCCCGCTCGGCCCGACCGAACCGGCCACCGAGATCCTCGTCGCGGCCGACCCGACGGCCGGCGCGGACGAACCCGCCGACGGCATCCAGCTGTGGCGGATCAGCGGCACCGGCCGGCAGACCCATCCGGTCCGCTTCGACGGCTGCGACGTGCAGGTGGTCCACCGCATCGGCGGCGACGGCACGGTCCGCGCCCCGGACGGCGGTGAGCTGGGCTGGAAACAGATCGTCCGGATCAACCCGGCCGAGGACCTGGTGGTGGCCCTCCGGCCCGAGGTGCCGCCGCTGCCGTTCAAGGTCGCCGACAGCCGGCGGCTGCTCGACCCGACCCGACCGACCGGGGTACGCCTCGACGCCGTCGGTGTCAGCCCGTTCGACGGTCGTCCGGCGACGGTGGTCAACCATCCGGTGGACCTGGGGTGGGAGTTCCGCTGGGCCAGCGCCGCAGCGGGGTTGCGGGACCTGGGCATGAGCCGACCCCTGGTGCTGCGGGTCTCGCCCCGTGCGCCGACCGGGTTGACCGCGACGCCGTTGCCCGGTTCGGCGACCGCGCTCCCGGCGATCGCGCTGGCCTGGACGGGCAACGGCAGCCGGCCGGCCGCCACCAGCCACCTGCTGCAACGGGCCACCGACGCCACCTTCGGCACCGGGCTGACCACCATCACCGTGGCGGGTACGGCGACCCGCTACACCGACGCCACCATCACCCCGGGGGTCACGTACCACTACCGGATCCGGGCCGAGAACGCCGCCGGCTGCTCGGCCTGGTCGAACAGCAGCCCCGCGTCGGTACGCCTGCCCGCCCCGAGCGGACTGGCCGCGACGGTGCCGCCGGCCGCGCCCCTGCGGGTGGCGCTGCGGTGGGTGAACCGTTCCTTCGCCACCGGCCTCGACGTGCAGCGGGCCACCAACCCGACCTTCACCAGCGGTCCGGGCACCACCGCCGTGCCGGTGACCGACCGCCACCTCGATCCGGCGGTCGCCCCGGACACCACCTATTACTACCGGGTCCGGACCACCTACCTCGGTGCGGCGTCACCGTGGTCGACGGTGGCGACGGTGACCACCCCGGCGGTGCCGGAGACCCCGACCAGGGTCGCCGCGACGGTCGGCGTCCCCGCGCCGGACACGGCGACGGTGTCGTTGACCTGGTCGGCGAGCCTGCCGACGGGGCCGGGGGCGGGGTTCGTGGTGCAGCGCGCGGTGGATCCGCAGTTCGCCCGGGAGGTGGCCAGCTTCACCGTCACCGGCCGGAGCTTCACCAACACCGGTCTGGCCCGGGGCGTCACCTACCACTACCGGGTCCGCTCGTTCACCGTGGTGGGCAACTCCCCCTGGACCGGCCCGGTGTCCGTCCACACCCCCCGCTGAGAACGACCGCCGACTCCGGCGGGCGACCCGACGGACCGGCCGGGTGGGCAGGGCGACCCGGCCGGTCGGACGCTGCGGTCGGCTGCCCGCCCGGGCGGGCAGCCGGGCCCAGCCGGTGGTCGGCCAGCGGACGCCCCGGCCCAGCCGGTGGTCGGTTCAGCGGGTGGGGGTGCGCAGGGGTTCGCCGACGGTGCGTAGTTCGGCCAGGGCGGCGGCGACGCCGTGCAACAGATCGGTCGCCTCCATCAGCCGGGCGGCGGCCGGGTCGGCGACGACCTCCGGTTGGGCGTCCTCGGCGACGTAGCCGGCGGCGGCGGCGACCAGCCCCTCGTAGGCGGTCACCCCGTCGACCAACTGGTCCCGCAGGGCCCGGTGGGCCTCGGCGAGCCGGGGCCGGGCCTCGGGCGGGGCCAGCCGCAGGGCGCGTTCCACGCCGGCCGTCCGGTCGGCCAGGTCCCGCAGCGACCGGTCGGCGGCTGCCGCCTCCAGCACCGCCGGCTCCGCCAGGCCGGTGAGCCGGGGCGCGATCCCGGCCAGGGCGAGCGCGGCCCGGTCCAGCCGCGCCCAGGACTCGGCGGCGGAGGTGCCGCGCAACGCGAACCGGGAGCGGAACCGGCGGGCCTCGGCCAGCACACCGGGGCCGACCGGGAGGCGTTCGACGGCGGCGACCAGTCGGGCCCGGGACCGGGCGGCGGCCTCGGCCGGGTCGAGGGCGGGTGGGACCGGGCGGGCGGCGAACGCCCGCAGGTCGATCCAGCGCCAGGCGGCCAGCGCGACGGCGCTACCCGCGGCACCAGCCCAGGCCGCATCGGGCAACCCCAGTCCGGCGTACGGGGTCAGCACCGCCGCCGTGCCGGTGAGCCCACCGGCCAGGACGCTCCACCGGCGGGCGGAGCGCCGCAGCCGGCCCAGTCGACGGAAGTGTCGCGTTCGCTCGTCGGCCACCCGTACCTCCTCGTGCCGGCCGCTCAGCCGGCGGTGGTGTCCCCCACGCCGCGGTCGCGGCCCATGCTGGCCCGGATCTCGTCCAGCCGGGCAGCGGCGGCCGGGTCGGCCGTCGGGGCGGCCGGCTGGGCCAGCTGCTGCACCGCCGGCTGCTCCTGCCGGCCACCGAGCTGGTCACCGGCCATGCTGGCCCGGATCTGCTCCAGCCGGGAAGAACCGGCGCTGTCCAGGGTCGACTTCTGGATCTCCAACATCCGCCCCTCGACGGAGTTGCCGGCCAGCTCGGCACGGCCCATCGCGTTGGCGTAGCGGCGCTCGATGCGGTCGCGCACCTCGTCCAGCGAGGGGGTGTTGGTCGGCGCGGTCATCGAGGACATCGACTCCAGCGAACGGGCCACGCTCTCCTGCATCTTGGCCTGTTCGAGCTGGCTGAGCAGCTTGGTCCGTTCGGCGAGCTTCTGCTGGAGGATCATGGAGTTGTTCTCGACCGCGCGCCGGGCCTGGGCGGCGGCACCGAGCGCCTGGTCGTGCAGGGTCTTGAGGTCCTCGGTGGCCTGCTCGGCCGAGACCAGCTGGGTGGCGAGCACCTGGGCGGACTGCTCGTAGCGACCGGCCTCGACCTCGTCGCCCTTGGCCCGGGACTGGTCGGCGAGGACCAGTGCCTGCCGGGCGTTGCCCTGGAGCCGCTCGACCTCGGTCATCTGCCGGGAGAGCTTCATCTCCAGCTGCCGCTGGTTGCCGATCACCGCCGCCGCCTGCTGGACCAGCGCCTGGTGTTGACGCTGCGCGTCCTCGATGGCCTGCTGGATCTGCACCTTGGGATCGGCGTGCTCGTCGATCTTGGCACCGAAGAGCGCCATCAGGTACTTCCAGCCCTTGACGAACGGGTTCGCCATCTCCGCGGTATCCCCTCAGTAGCGTCGCTGCGCCCCGGCCACACCGGGG
The DNA here is from genome assembly GCF_019374995.1 of Micromonospora sp. RL09-050-HVF-A. Lineage (NCBI taxonomy): Bacteria > Bacillati > Actinomycetota > Actinomycetes > Micromonosporales > Micromonosporaceae > Micromonospora > Micromonospora sp. RL09-050-HVF-A. Next base: position 6,297,806 of record NZ_JAGKQP010000002.1, on the reverse strand, counting down.
CCGGACGGGCCGCACGGAGCGCCCCATCGTCGCAGCCCGACGCCAACAGGGTCGTTCGGGCTGCGGGAGTGCTCCGGCGACCTGCGATCAACACTACGCGGCGTCGGCCACCCCGGCCACGGGACCGGACGGGGGTCAGGCGGCGCAGACCACGTCACGGTCGCTGGGACGGACCCGGGAGCTACGCAGGGTGGCCTTCAGCGGGGAGTCCTGGCGGACCGAGACGGCGACCGCGCCGTCGGTGGTCACCTGACGCACGCCCCGGCCGGTGGCCTTGCGCACACTCCCGGCGGCGGCCGGGTCGTCCTGCACCGGCATGAGCACGCCCGGCAACTGCTCGGCGAGCGCGACGGTGTCGCTCACCTCGCGCAACAACTCGGACAGGCGGGCACCGAGCGCGTCACAGATGGCGGCGAGCAGCTCGCTTGAGGGTTCCTTCTGGCCGCGCTCGATCTCGGACAGGTAACCGAGGCTGACGTTGGCGGCGGTGGAGACCTCGCGCAGGGTGCGGTGCTGACCCTGGCGGCGCGCCCGAAGTGCGTCACCGATCACCCGGCGTAGCAGGACCATCGCACCTCCCCCTGACGGGATTCACTCTCCGGGCGGATGGTCGCCCGCGCCGGACGCGGTGGACCGCGCCGCCGCCGACGCCGTACGCCGGAGCCTTCCCGCAACCGTACCCGTTGGTGGGCCCGGCGACATCCCACCCCGGCTGTCGGATCTGGACAAGGCTGGTCAGCGACGACCCGCGCCGGCCGGGGGGACGGTGGCCGTCGGCCCGGTGCGCGGGCCCGGCCCGGCTTCCGGGAAGGCCCGGTGGATCCGCGCCGCCACCAGGCGTAACGCCTCGATCACCGTGGCCGCCCGGATGTGCTCCCGCCCCCCGTCGAGGTCCAGCCGACGGACCACCGGGCCACCCGGGCCGGCCACCGCGACATAGACCAGGCCGACCGGTCTGCCGTCCTGCGGCTCGGGACCGGCCACCCCGGTGGTGGCCAACCCCCAGTCGGTGGCGCAGCGCCGCCGACCCCCCTCGGCCAGGGCGATGGCCACGTCCGGATCGACCGGCCCGCGTTCGGCCAGCAACTCCTCGGGTACGTCGGCCAACTCCGCCTTCAACTGCGTGGCGTACGTCACCAGTCCACCCCGGTAGACGGCGCTGGCTCCGGCGACGTCCACGATCGCGGCGGCCAGCAGCCCGCCGGTCAGGGACTCGACGGTGGCCAGGGTCTGCTGCCGCTCACGCAGGCTGTGCACCACACCCGCCGCAGGGCTGCCCACCGGTTGCTCGTGCTTCGCATCGGTCCCCATGCCGTCCTCCTTCCCCGAGGTCATCCCGCTACTCATGCTCTCCCGCCTGATCATCGCTGCCGGTGCCGGTGCCGGTGCCCGTGCCGACGGCCCGCCTGGGTGGGCGGGTCGGCCGGGGCTGGCGGGGCAGCCGGACGGGCAGGTCCGCCGAGGCTGGCGGGTCCGCCGGGGTGGGCAGGTCCGCCGGGGTGGGCAGGCCAGCCGGGGCCGGCGGGTCAGCCGGAACCGGGCGGGTCACCCGGTGAGGCCGGCGGGCCACCCGGTGAGGCCGGCGGGCCACCCGGGATCGGGCAGGTCAGCCGGTGAGGCCGGCGGGCCACCCGGGACCGGGCAGGTCAGCCGGTGAGGCCGGCGTCCCGGGCCAGCAGGGCGGCCTGGACCCGGTCGGCGACGCCGAGCTTGGCGAAGACCGCCGAGAGCTGGTTGCGGACCGTCTTCTCGCTCAGCCCGAAGTGCCGGGCGATCCGGGCGTTGGTGTCACCGGCGGCCAGCCGGCGCAGGATGTCCCGTTCCCGGGGGGTGAGCCGGTCGAACGGGGGCGGCAGCTCGACCGGCTGGCGGCGCAGGCTGGTCAGCACCTGTGGGCCGATCCGGGGGCCGAGGACGAGCCCGCCGCCGGCCACCGTACGCAGCGCGTCGACGATCACGTCCGGGTCGGTGTCCTTGAGCACGTAACCCCGGGCACCGGCCCGCAGCGACCGGCTGACCACGTCCTCGTCGTCGGACATGGTCACCATCAGCACCCGGGTCTCCGGTCGGGCCTGCACGATCCGGCGGGTCGCCTCCACGCCGTCGCCGTCGGGCAGCGCCACGTCCATCGCGACCACCCCCACCGGCTCGGTCAGCGCGATGCTGACCGCCTCGGCACAGGTGGCCGCCTCCACGACGCCGTCGACCCAGGTCTCGCCCTCCAGCATGGTGCGCAGGCCACGGCGGACCACCGGGTGGTCGTCCACGACCAGCACCCGCACCGCCCCGCCACGAGCCCCGTCTCCCGTCACTGCCCTCCCCCTCCCGCCGAGCCTTCCTCCCCCCGACCCCCACCCGCCCCGCCCCGCTCCGGATCCGGCCCGCTCGCGGTGATCAAGAGGTTCGCGTCATCCTCCGGGCGAATTCTGACGCAAACCTCTTGATCACCGGGGGCAGGCGGGGTGGGGGTGGGCGGGGCGGGGGCGGGTGGGGTGGGGGCGGGGCGGGTGGGGCGGGGGGTGGGAGGGGGAGGCGGACCCGGACCAGGGTGCCGTGCGGGGACCGGTCGACGAACTCGCAGTCGCCGCCCAGTTCGGCGGCCCGTTCCCGGATCGAGTCCAGGCCCACCCCGCCGGGGCGGCGGGCGACGATACCGGTGCCGTCGTCGGACACCTCGACGACCAGCCCCCGGCCCCGGCGCACCACCACGTCGCAGCAGGTCGCCCCGGCGTGCCGGGCCGTGTTGGCCAGCGCCTCACCGACGATCCGGTACGCCGCCACCTCGACGGCGGCCGGCAACCGGTGCAGGGCGTCGGCGACACTCAGCCGGACCGTCAGCGTCGGACCGTCGAAGCGCTGGCACTCGGCCCGCAGCGCCGACTCCAACCCCCGGTCCAGGGCGGCCGGACGGAGCTGGTCGACCAGTTGGCGTACCTCGCTGGTGCAGGTGAGCAGGTCGTCGGCGAGCCCGTCGAGGATGCGGGTCAGCCGGTCCTGGTCGGCGGTGGCGAGTTTGCGGGCCGCGCGTACCTGCATGGACATGCCGGCGAAGGTCGGACCGAGGCCGTCGTGCAGGTCCCGACGCAGCCGACGGCGTTCCTCCTCCCGGGCCGTCACCAGGCGCTCCCGGGAGTCCCGCAGGTCACGGATCAGCCGGGCGGTCGCGGCGGCCACCGAGGCGTGCATCGCGACGTCACTGAGCAGCCGCCGCTCGACCGGGGTGAACCGGGTACCGGCTGCCCGGCGGGCCACCACCAGCCGCCCCACCCACTCCCCGTGGGTCACCATGTCGAAGCGTTCCAGGGCGGTGGTGGCCTGGCCGTGCGCGGCGTGCACCCGGCCGGGCCGCCCGTCGTCGGCGTGCTCCCCGCCGAGTTCCACCGCCACGTACGGCACCTGGAGCGAACGGGCGATGGTGCCGGTCAGCAGCGGCAGCACCGCCTCCGGCTGGACCGTCCGCTCCAGCAGGTCACCGAGGCGGGCCAGCACCGCGTACGGCTCGTCGCGGTCGCCGTAGAGCAGCCGGTTCACCCCACGCTGCACCCGGTGCCGCAGCGGCTCGAAGGTCACCGCGATCAGGCCGGTGGCCACCAGGGACGCGTTCGAGGTGTCCCCGCGCAGCACGAGGTCCCGCAGCAGCGCGACGACCCCGACGAAGGCGGCGATCACCAGCAGGCTCATCACCAGCCAGACCAGGGTCCGGTTGATCACCTGTTCCAGCCCGTAGAGCCGGTGACGCAGCACCGCCAGGGTCATCGCGCCCGGGATCGCGATCACCATCAGCACCCACGCGCCGGAGAGGTTGAGCCAGTCCAGCAGGAAGCCGAGCAGGAACAGCGCACCGGCGGCCAGCAGGCAGGCCAACTGCTGACGGGCCTCGCCGACGGCCCGCCGCCAGCGCCGGGCGAGCCCCACCAGCACGGCGGCCACCAGCAGCAACTCGACCGCGACGGTCAGCAGGGCGACCCGGACCAGCAGCCGCGCGGTCGGGTCGGCGGCCGTCGTGGCGGACAACAGCAGGCCCCGGGGGTCGCTGGTGGCGGCCACCGCCAGCGCCACAGCCACCACCACCGTGGTGACCACCAGCCCGACCGCGACCGGCCGGAATCCCCGGCCCGGCAGCCGGCCGTCCGGGAAGACCAGCAGGGCCAGGAAGATCAGGCCGTACGGCGGCCACCAGAGCCACTGCCCCAGCCAGGCCAGCGGGGTGACAGCGGGCCAGCTCAACGCCAGCACCGCCGCCCCGGCGACGAGTCCGGCGGCAAGCATCAGCCGGCCCACCGGGTGACCGGGCAGCCCGGCGAGCACCAACCCGCCGAGCGCGGTGAACGCGACCGCGATCGTGCCGGTCAGCGCCGCCGGCCCGAGCGCCGCCGGCTGCGGATACCACCACTGCCCGGCCAGGACGAGCCCGGCGACGACCAGGCCCGCCCCGGCCAGGACCCGGCGGGACGGGGACAGCGCGGCGATCGGCGACGGCACGGCAGGCCCTCCGGGGGTTGGTCGTCGGTGGTGGGATCGGGTGGGTCAGTCGGCCCAACCGGCGGCGTGCATGGCGTTGTGCAGCCAGTTGCCGGAGTCGTGTTCGAGGTGTTCCGGCAGGGCCCCGATGATCTCGGACAGGTCCGGGTCGTCGAGGCGGGGCAGCTCGGACAGCGCCCGCTCCAGCGAGATCCGGGAGCGGACGAGCACGTCCGGGTGGTCGTGGACGTACTGCGTCACGTGCGCGACCACCGTGGCCAACCGGTTCCGGACGGCCTCCGGCTCCGCCGGGCCGGTGCCGGCCTGCAACTCCTCCAGCCGCCAGTCGGCGGAGAAGACCGGGTGCAGCCGTCGGCCGGTGACGTCGAAGAACTCGACCGCCCCGGCGAGCTTCTCGCCGAGGTCGGCGGTCGACAGCAGGTCGGCCAGGTTCTGGTAGACGTGGCAGAACGTGTCGTTGGTGGCGATCAACAGGATCCGTCGGTCGTCGCCAGCGCTCAGCGTCATGATCACTCCTTGGATGCCGGTGCGTGGACGGCGGGGCGGGTCTCCCGGCACCCGCCCCGCCGCAGCGTAGGTGGTCGACCGTCCACAGTGGCACCGCCGGGTGGACCGGCGGTCGTCGGTGAACGGTCGAACCATCGTCATCCAGGGGTCGTCCCGCCGGCCCGGGACGAATGTCCCGGGCCGGCGGGACCGATCGGCGGCACCCGACCACGTCGCACCCGACGGGCCGGCACTGCGACCCGTCGTCAGAAGGTCGCCGACGATCTGTGGGCCGCGGACGCGGAGGCGATCGGGCCACGGCGGTGTCCCGACCGGGGAGGGTCCCGGTCCCGGCGGGACCCTCCCCGGTCGGGCGTCCGTGGGCGGTCAGCCCGCCGGATGCATGCTCACCGTGGTCGCCCGGGTCATGTCGGTCGCCGCGGTCACCTCCGGCAGCCCCTCGGTGTGCCCGCCGGAACGCACCCGGGACGACCAGTGGTCGTACCGCTGGCCGAGCTGGCCGACCCGGACGAACGCCGCGCTGGCCAGGCAGGCGCTCAGCGGGTCACGCGGCTTGTCCGGCACGCTGGCCTGGACGCAGCCGGCACCGTACTGGCCCTGGTCACGCAGCGGGTCGAAGCCCGACCGCTCCCCGTCGCACGGGTTCCAGTCGAACGTCTGGACGCAGTCGGCGTAGTTGGCCACCGCCTGCGCCATCGCGTTGCGCAGGTGCTGGTGGGCCGACTGGTCGGCGTCACTACGCGGACGGCTGTAGTCGGCGGGCAACCCGTTGCCCCCGAAGAGCAAGCCGGCGAGGCTGTCGTCGAGTTCCAGCGCGGTGCCCCAGCCCAGCTCGGTGTACGCCTGCAACAGCCGCAGCGCGTCCGCGACCGCCTTGCCCTTCTGCCAGAGCACCCGGGACACCTCCCAGGTGTCGCTGCTCGGCGGGTTCGGCCCGGTGCCGGCCCGCATCACCCGGTAGAAGTACTTCTGTCGGCCGGACAGCATCGCGGCGGCCTTGCTGCGGGCGGACGTCGCCTGGGTGGCGACGACCGGGATCGCCGCCGACTCGAACGCCGGCTTGTACGTCCCCGCCCACCGGTCGGTGAGGTACTTGTTCTCGTCGTAGCAGTAGCCCTGCGGGATCGGGGACCGGACGTCCCACGAGCAGAACGTGCCGATGGGGAACACGCGGGTGGCGGTCTGCACCTCCTGCCAGTCCCCGCCGGCCCACTTCACCCGCGACCGCAGGGTGATCTGGAGGTCGCCGGTGGTGGTCTGGAACCGGGGCCCCTCGTGCTCCTCCACGTTGACGAAGTTCGCGTCGTAGCAGGTGGAGAACTCCGGGGCGTGCCCCGGCGGCATGGCGTGGCGGGCCAGGTGGAACGCGTTGGGCAGGTTGCTGCGGCGTACCGTCGACGGGATCGGCCGGCCGACCCGGCTCGCGCTGCACCCGCCGATCGACTCGGCCTCGGGAATCCGGTTCGCGGCCGGGATTTCCTGGTCCGGGCTGCCCCACATGTCGTGCACCGGCAGGGTGTCGCTGCCGTTCCAGACCACCGCCTTGCGCACGTTCTCCACCTGGGCGTTCCAGCCGGCGACCGCGGTGCGGTAGTCGGCCATCAGCGCGGTGAACAACGGGTTGGTGCCGCCGTCGGCGGTCGGCTGGCTGAACTGCCGCACCCGCTCGTTGATGGTCCGGCCGGTCTCGGCGACGGCGTCGCCCCGCCCGGCGGCCACCTGGGCGGCGAACTGCGGGTTCTCCAGTTGCAGGATGTTGTAGACCCGGGCGGCGGTGGTCCAGGCGGCGGCGTTGGCGACCGGGCCGACGGTCCAGGTGCCACCGACCCGGTTACGCGCCCACTGGCCGAGGTAGTTGATCGAACCGGCGGGCAGGTGGGTGTCGAGCACGCTGACCGGGTCGGCGAGGCTGGTCCCGGCCGGCGCGGTGAAGGTGCCCTCGTCGGAGGCGTTGACGGTGGCGAAGGTGAAGGTCGGCGACTCGGCCTTCGGGTAGTAGGTGCCCAGGTAGTCCGGGATCGGCTGCCCGGTGATCTCCTTGTGGTGCACGTACGTGGTGATCACCTGGTTGAGCTGGCTCTTGGCGATGTTCTCCAGGGCCACGTGGGTGGCGAGCGCCATCGAGTCGACCTTGCGTTCGATGGTCTGCAACTGGGTGGCGATCCGGCCCAGGTTGGCGCGTACCTCGTCGAGGCCCTTGGTGAGCGCGTCGAGCTGGGCGACCAGCCCGGCGTACATCTCCTTGAGCGCCGACTCGATCCGGTCGAACCGCTTGTCGATGCCCTTGGCGAGCCGGTCGATCTGCTGGCGCAGCTTGCCGATCTCCGCCTGGATCGCGGCGTTCGGGTCACCGCCCCCGGCGAACAGGCCGATCAGGCTCACCGCCGCGCCGAGCAGGTTGCCGGTCAGCACCGCCGTGCCCATCGCCGTCGCGGCCATGGTCAGCCCCTGCCCGAGCACCGTCGTCACGTACGTGTTGATCGCGGTCACCGAGGTCACCACGGCCTTGCCGATGGTCTCCAGCTGCTTGCCGAACTTCTTGTCGACGAAGCCGACCAGGGTGGACAGCACCGTGACGGTGGACCCGAGCCCTTCGAAGATCTTGCGGTTCGACTCGGTCTTCGCCTTCTCCGCGTCGACCACCGCCTGGCTCGGCTTCGGGTCCTGGTTGAGCGGGTACGTGTTGGCGTAGCCGACCACCTCGGTGATCCGGTTGTTGCCGTCGGCGTCGAGCACCTTCAGCGTCGCGTACGCCCGCTCCTGCACCAGCGCCTTGAAGGCGGTCGGGTCACCGCGGACGTCGCGGATCGCGGACAGCGGCACGTAGTAGCCGAGGGTGCCGGTGTTGCCGTCGGCGCGCGGCTCGTGGATCCGGGCGGCCAGCAACCCGTCGACCGGGGTACGCACCCCGGTGCCGGTCCGTCCCGCGAAGGCGCTGTCCCAGCCGGTGGCCAGCGCGTCGTCGGTGGCGGCCCGCCGGTGCAGCTCCCGCCAGGTGTCCTGGACCAGGTCCCGGGAGCGGGCGTTCCACGCCGCGTCCTGGTAGCCGCCCCGGACCAGGTTCAACGCGTCCGGCACCACGTTCGCGCCTTCCGCGCCGACCGTGCTGGCCAGGAAGGCCCGCACCGCCGGGCCGGTGGTCACCGCGCCGGTGGACTCGCCGAGCCGGGCCAGCACCGCCATCGCCACCGCGAACCGGGACCGGTCCTCGGCCCGCGCGTCGCTGACCGCCGCGTCGGCGACCGCCCGAATGGCGGCCACGTGCCCGGCCACCTGCGTCGCGTCGGCACCCGGCTGGCCGGTACGCCAGTCGAGTAGCTCAGCGGTGAGCAGCGCGTCCTTCAGGCCGACGGCCCCGGCGTCGCGTAGTTGCACGACGGCCCCGAACAGCGCCCCGTGCACCGCCTGCTCGTCGAACGGCACCGGGTCGGCGGCGCGGGCCGGACTCTGGTGCATGGTGACCGCCAGCACCGCCGTCAGGCCGGCCGCCCACAGCCGGCGGCTGCGCCACCCGCCGCCCGGGGACCGTCCCCGGGCATGTCTCGTCGCTGTCCGCACCGCTGCTCCTCCCGCCACCGGGCGCAACCCCGCCCGCCGTCGCCGGGCGTCGACCCGGTCGGGCCGACGCCGCACCGGGCCACTGAGGCCGGTGCGGTGCCGACTCTGCTGGGCGGGGCGTCCCGGGCGGCAGGGACAGCCGTCCCGCCGCCCCGGGATTGCGGCGCGGGGCCGGGAGCCGACGCGGAGGGCCGCCCGGGATCGACGCCGGCTACGCGCGGGCTGCGCGGTGCGGGCTGCGGGGCCGGGAAGTCCCGGTCAGGGGCGGGGACGGCGCAGGCGCAGGGCCTGGGCGACGTAGTCGAAGCCGGTGACCACGGTGACCAGCACGGCGGCGGCCATGATCCAGGGGCCGACGGCGACCAGGGCGGCCGGCATCGGCCACAGGTACCAGGCGATGGCCAGGATCTGCAGCGCCGTCTTGAGCTTGCCGCCCCGGCTGGCGGCGATCACGCCGTGCCGGATCACCCAGAACCGCAGCCCGGTGATGCCCAACTCACGGACGAGGATCAGCACCGTCACCCACCAGGGCAACCGGTCGTAGACGGACAGCAGCACCAGGGCCGCGCCGGTGAGCGCCTTGTCGGCGATCGGATCGGCCACCTTGCCGACCGAGGTGACCAGACCGAACCGGCGGGCGATCCAGCCGTCCACCAGGTCGGTCATCGAGGCGAACGCGAAGATCAGGCAGGCGGCGATCCGCCACCCGGTGTGGGTCATCCCGGCGGCGACCACCGACGCGGCGAAGACGGGCACCAGCACCAACCGCAGCAGGGTCAGCCCGTTGGCCGCGTTGAGCACCGGCACCCGGGCCACCGGCGGCGCGGACTCCGCCGCCCCGGTCACCGCCGCGCCCCGCTCCGGCCGTCGAGGCCCACCTGGCACCGCCCCACCTGGCTCCCCCGCTCCGTCCGGGCCCACCGTCACCGTTCCGCGCCGGGCGCCGCCGAGATCATCTCATCCGGTACGGCCACCAGGTCGACGCCCTCGGTCGCGGTGACCGTGGCCCGCACCAGGTCACCGGGGCGCAACGCGGCCAGGTCGACGCCGCCACCGACCGGGGCGACCAGGGTGGTCGAGCCGTCGACCTCGGGGGCCTGGTGCGCCGCCCGCCCCTCCACCACGCCGTCGTCGACGGTGTCGACAAGCACCTCGACCGTGCTGCCGAGCCGCTCCTCGGCCCGCTGCGAGCACAGCTCGTCGGCGAGCGCGGCCAGCCGGTCGTAGCGGCGCTTGACGGTGGCGGCGGAGAGCTTGCCGGGCAGCCCGGCGGCCTCGGTGCCGTCCTCGTCGCTGTAGTCGAACACGCCGATCGCGTCGAGCCGCGCGTCGGTCAGGAACCGGACCAGCTCGGCCACGTCCTGCTTGGTCTCGCCGGGGAACCCGACGATGAAGTTGCTCCGCGCACCCGCCTCGGGGGCGAGGGCACGGGCGCCGGCCAGCAGCTCCAGGAACCGGTCGGTGGAGCCGAACCGGCGCATCCGGCGCAGCACCGGCTCGCTGGAGTGCTGGAACGACAGGTCGAAGTAGGGGGCCACGCCGGGGGTGGTGGCGATCGCCTCGACCAGGCCGGGACGGGTCTCGGCGGGCTGGAGGTAGCTGGCCCGCACCCGGACGATGCCGTCGATCGCGGCGAGCTGCGGCAGCAGCTTCTCCAGCGCCCGCGGGTCACCCAGGTCCTTGCCGTACGACGTCGAGTTCTCGCTGACCAGCACCAGCTCACGGACGCCGGTCTTGGCCAGCCACTCCGCCTCGGCGAGCAGCTCGTCGGGGGTACGCGAGACGAACGCGCCCCGGAACGCGGGGATCGCGCAGAACGCGCACCGCCGGTCGCAGCCGCTGGCCAGCTTCAGCGAGGCCACCGGGCCGGTGTCGAGCCGGCGGCGCAGCACCTGCCGCAGGTGCGCGGGGGTGTGCGCGTCGGTCTCCGGCGCGACCCGGGTGGGGGTGCCGTGGCCGGGCAGCGACACCGCCGACTCCCGCCGGGCGACCGGGGTGAGCGGCAGCAGTTCGCGCCGGTCCCGGGGGGTGTGCGCGCCGATCGCCTCGCCGGCGAGCACCGAGTCGAGCCGGGCGGCGATGTCCGGGTAGTCGTCGAAGCTGAGCACCGCCTGCGCCTCGGGGAGGCTGTCGGCCAACTCCCGGCCGTACCGCTCGGCCATGCAGCCGGCGGCGACCACCTTGGCCCCGGTGTCGGCGGCGGCGAGCAGGGTCTGGATCGAGTCCTGCTTGGCCTTCTCCACGAACCCGCAGGTGTTGACGACCACCACGTCGGCACCCTCGCCGTCGGTGGTGACCTGCCAGCCGTCGGCGTGCAGCCGGGCGGCCAGCTCCTCCGAGTCGACCTCGTTGCGGGCGCAGCCCAGGGTCAGCAGCGCGACCCGTCGGCCGTCGGCGGACGGCTGCGCCAGGTCGCGGCGGGGCGTCGGGCCGGCGTTGTCAGGCGTGGGGGTGGCAGACACCATCCGAGGGTACCGGGCGCGGGAGCGGGCCCGACCGACGGCGGCGTGCGGTGTAGGCCGGTTCACCCCGCCGCCCGGCCCATCGTTGATCAAATGACGAAAATGCGCACGACACGCCGGGAACACTCGCCAAAATTGCAATCCGATCATGGTGCACCCGCCCGCCGCAGCCGACACACCGGCGGTCAGACCGTCGTCGCGCTCACCCGGACCAGCCGGTCCAGCAGGGCGACCTCGGTGCCGGCCAGGCCGGTGGAGCAGAACACCGACACCTGGTCCGCGCCGGTCCGGCCGGGGACCGCCCCGGCCAGCACCGCCCCCAGGTCACGCAACCGTCCCGGGTACGGCCCGACGGCGGTCAACATCGGCGGGTCGTACGCCGCCGCCTGGGCTGGCGAGTCGGTGACCAGCACGTCGGCGGCGTCGAGCAGGTCGGTGCCGAACTCGTGCCGGTGCACCTGCTTGAAGCCGACGGTGTTGACGTGGGTGCCCGGGGCGAGGTCGATGGCCGCCAGCACCGGGGTGACGCTGGTGGTGGCGAGCACCACCACGTCCCGGTCGCGGACCGCCTCGGCGGCCGAGCCGACGGCGCGGGCGGGGATCCCCAGTTCGGCGCGGACCCGGGCGGCGAACGCCTCGCGGCGGGCCGCCGAGCGGCTGTGCACGGTCACCTCGCGCAGGGGCCGGACGGCGGCGGTCGCCCACACCTGCGTCCACGCCTGCCCGCCGGAGCCGATCACGCCCAGGGTGGTGGCGTCCGGGCGGGCCAGGGCGTCGACCGCCACCGCGCCCAGCCCGCCGGTACGCCGGGAGCCGAGTTCCGCGCCGACGGCGATGGCCCGGACCGCCCCCGTCCGGGCGTCGTGCAGCACCACCAGCTGCTCGCCGGCCGGGTGGCCGAGGGTGTCGTAGGAGCGGAAGCCGTACCACTCGTCGGTGAGCTGCCCGGCGGTGAGCACCATCCGCCCGCCGGCCAGCGGTGCGGACGCCCGGGGTGGGGCGACGAGCCGGCCGGCGTGGGCGGCCAGCAGGGCGTCCCGCATCGCCGCGACGGTGGTCGGCGCGTCCAGGGTGGCGGCGACCTGCCGGTCGTCGAAGAGCAGCGTCATGTTCCCATGCTGCAACCTCAAGCTGACTTCAACTCAAGGTGTGGTGGGGAGGATCACCCCACCCCGTCGGCCGGCGGTGCTAGCGTCGGTCGTGGTGGCCGCGTGGGCAGGTCGGTGCCGCGGCTCCTACCGGCCCGCAGCCACCCCGGACGAGTCGTGGGCGTACCCGGTCAGGCCAAGACGCCCCGTGACCAACCGACTCGTCCCGGCCGGTCCGGGACCCGCACCCCCGAGGTGATGCCCGATGGCCTGGATCGTGCTGGTGCTCTCCGGACTCCTGGAGACCGCGTGGGCGGTCTCCCTCGACCGCAGCGCCGGATTCACCCGACCGCTCCCCTCGGCCGTCTTCGCGGTCACCCTGGTCGCCAGCATGGCCGGCCTGGCGTACGCGCTGCGCGACATCCCCGTCGGCACCGGCTACGCGGTCTGGGTCGGCATCGGGGCCGTCGGCACCGCACTGGTCGGCATGGTGGCCCTCGGCGAGTCGACGAGCCTGCCCCGACTGCTCAGCCTGCTGCTGGTGGTGGCCGGCGTGGTCGGCCTCAAGCTCTTCCACTGAGCCGCCCCACGCCCGCGGCCGGGCCGGCTGCCGGTGGACGGCCGGTCCCGGCTGCCGAGCCCGCTCCCCGGGACCGGCCGACGGGTCAGGGCCGGCTCGCGTGCCGCAACAACCGGAGTTGGCCGACCTCGGCGACGTTCTTCATCAGCTCGGCGTTCACCCAGGCAATCATGTGGGCCACGGTGTACGCGGGGTCGTCCCGCCACGGGAACGACGCGGTCGCATCGAGGTCGACGTCGCTGAGCTGGTCGAACACCGCCAACCATGCGGTACGGAGGTCACCCAGCCACGCCACCGTCCGGTCCCGGTCACCGGGCCAACCGATCTCGTCACGTTCCCGCGGCCTGCGCCCCCGCGCATGGTCGGCAGCGACCGTCCACCACCAGCCGATGTGCCAGGTGATCCACCCGATCGTCGGGACCGGGACCGGGTCGGGCTCGACGTCCGCCCAGTCCGGCGTCCATCCGCCGTCGGCATCCGGGCGCATCGTCCAGCAGTACGGCACGGGTTCCCAGAGCAGGTCCGCCGCCTCCAGGCGCTCCAGGTGGTACTCGAACAGGGACCAGGTCAGATCGAACTGCGACCGCAACAGGTCACGACGGGATGCCGGCACCGGGTGATGCTGCCACACCGGCCGGCCGGATCGACCGGAATTTCCGCGCCGGCACCACAGCGGGCCGGGTGGGATATCGCCGCCGGGTGCGTAGTTTCCGTCCGGTGTGGGTAGTGATCGATCACCACAGCACTCATGTTCCCGACCACGGAGGACGTCATGGCCGACACCCACGCACCCGCCCGCCCGCGTACCAACGCCGCCCGCATCTGCACCATCCTGGCGTTCGTCTTCGCCGTCGTCGCGTTGCTGATCGCCCCGGTCATCTTCGGTGTCATCGGCCTGGTGCTCGGCATCGTCGGTGCGGTGCTCGGCGACAAGCCGCTGGGCTGGTACGCCGCCGCCGCTAACGTGGTGGCCATCATCCTCAGCCTGGTGATCGTCAGCGCCATGATGAACAGCTGACTGACGCCTTCCCGCGAACGGGCCCGCCGGCATCCCGGCGGGCCCGTCGCACGTCCACGGTCCATCGCACGGCGACGGTCCGTCCACGCCCACGAACCGTCGCACGCTCACGGTCACGGTCCGTTGCGGACCCGACCGGTGGGACCGTCGCACCGACCGGCCCCGCGCAGGTCAGTCCACGTCGCCGCGCAGGCCGTCGAGGACCTCTTCCAACTCGTCCGGCTTGACCAGCACGTCGCGGGCCTTGGAGCCCTCGGACGGGCCGACCACCCCCCGGGTCTCCATCAGGTCCATCAGCCGACCCGCCTTGGCGAAGCCCACCCGCAGCTTGCGCTGGAGCATCGAGGTCGAGCCGAACTGCGAGGTCACCACCAGCTCGACCGCCTGCACCAGCAGGTCCAGGTCGTCGCCGATGTCCTCGTCGATCTTCTTCTTGCTCTCCTGCGCCGGGGCCAGCACGTCGGAGCGGAACTCCGGCTCCCGCTGGTCCTTGCAGAACTTCACCACGTCGGCGATCTCGCGCTCGGTCACCCAGGCGCCCTGGATGCGGACCGGCTTGGACGCGCCCATCGGCAGGAACAGCCCGTCGCCCCGGCCGAGCAGCTTCTCCGCGCCCGGCTGGTCGAGGATGACCCGGGAGTCGGCAAGCGACGAGGTGGCGAACGCCAGCCGGGACGGCACGTTCGCCTTGATCAGACCGGTCACCACGTCGACGCTCGGCCGCTGGGTGGCCAGCACCAGGTGGATGCCGGCGGCGCGGGCCAGCTGGGTGATCCGGACGACCGAGTCCTCCACGTCGCGCGGGGCGACCATCATCAGGTCGGCCAGCTCGTCCACGATCACCAGCAGGTACGGGTACGGCCGCATCTCCCGCTCGCTGCCCGGCGGGGCCTTGATCTCGCCGTTGCGTACCTTGCGGTTGAAGTCGTCGACGTGCCGGACCCCGTTGGCGGCCAGGTCGTCGTAGCGCATGTCCATCTCGCGGACGACCCACTCCAGCGAGTCGGCAGCCTTCTTGGGGTTGGTCACGATCGGGGTGACCAGGTGCGGGATGCCCTCGTACCCGGTCATCTCGACCCGCTTCGGGTCGATCAGCAGCAGCCGCACCTCGTCCGGCGTGGCCCGGGTCAGAATGGACACCAACAATGTATTAAGACAACTGGATTTCCCGGCTCCGGTGGCCCCCGCGATCAGGATGTGCGGCATCTTCGCGAGGTTGGCCACCACGAAGCCACCCTCGATGTCCTTGCCGAGGGCGACCACCATCGGGTGGTGGTCGCTGGTGGCGGCCCGGGAGCGCAGCACGTCACCGAGGGCGACGTTCTCCGGGTCGGTGTTGGGGATCTCCACCCCGACCGCGCTCTTGCCCGGGATGGGGCTGAGGATCCGCACGTCGGGCGACTTCACCGCGTACGCGATGTTGCGGGAAAGCTGGGTGATCCGCTCGACCTTGACCCCGTGGCCCAGCTCGACCTCGTAACGGGTGACGGTCGGGCCCCGGGTGAAGCCGGTGACCTCGGCGTCCACCCCGAACTGGTCGAAGACGCCGGTCAGCGCGGCGATCACCTCGTCGTTGGCCTTGCTGCGGGTCTTCGGGGCCGCGCCACCGGTGAGCATGTTGGCCGGCGGCAGCACATAGTCGCCGGCCAGCCCGGTCAGCGCGAGCTGCTCGGCCCGGGTGGGCGGGGCGGAGTGCTCCGGCGGCTCCACCGGCTTGCGGCTGGCCGGCACCCGGCTCGCCGGCCGGCGGGGCAGCACGATCGTCTCCTGGAGGTCCACCTCCGGGCCGACGTCGGCGAAGTCGTCCGGGTCTACCGGCGGTGGGGCGGCCTTGCGGGCCGGCCGGCGGCGGGCCGGCTTCGGGGCGACCGCCGTCTCCTGCTCCTCGTCCTCCGCCGGGGCGTCGGGCGGGGCGACCAGCGTGCCGGCGAGCAGACCGAGCCGCTCCGGGATCTTGTTGATCGGGGTGGCGGTGACCACCAGCAGGCCGAAGACGAGCAGCAGGATCAGCAGCGGCATGGCCACCCACGCGGTGACCCCCCGCTCCAGCAGGTCGCCGACCCCGGCGCCGACCAGGCCACCGGCGTAGTCGCGCTGCACCGGGTCGACCGGATTCTGTCCGATGTGCAGCATCGCCGCCGTGGCGACCAGCATGGAACCCCAGCCGATCAGGCCACGCCCCCGGTGCTCCGGGTCCACCGGGGTACGCATCAGCCGCCACGCGCCGATCATCAGCAGCACCGGCACCACCACCGCGATCGCGCCCAGGAACAGGCGCACGGTGTCGGCCAGGCGCGCACCGAACGGGCCTGCGCCGGAAAACCAGATCGCCACCGCGCTGAGGATGGCCAGGCCGAACAGCAGCAGCCCGGCACCGTCACGGCGGTGCTCCGGGTCCAGCTCCCGGGCCGAGGCCGCCTGCCGACCGGCGGCCCGGAACCCCCACCCGACCCCGTGCGCCAGACCCATCCACAGTGCCCCGACGGCACGACCCAGGTAGGCCGCCGGAGCGGGCCGGGGGCCGGGCGCCGTCGCGCCGTCGCCCGGGTGGTCTTCTTCGCCGGCTGACGGGCACGACTGTTCGTGGTACCGCGCGGCGACGCGCCGCGTCGCCGACTCGCCTGAGAGGTACGGCCCGCCATAGAGTCACCGTAACGGCGTTACCCGGCAGACCGCCGCTTTTCCGGGTCGTGTCCGCGCGTCGCAGCGCGTACCACGCCCGCAGACGTGTTATTCGCCTCAGAAGGGATGCCCGATGGCGTCGCCTGCTTTCGCGGACCGTCCGGACCCGCTGGCGGGTCACCCGCAGGCCCTGCGTCCGCTGACCGCCGACCTGGTCGCCGCCGTGCTGGCCCACCGGGGGTACGCCGTGGTCACCGACGACGACGGGGAGCTGGTGGGCCGCTGGGACGACAGCCTGATCTGGTTCCTGCGCCGGGGCACCCTCGACGAACTGCTCCAGATCCGCACCGTGACGGCACCTACCTTCGGCATCGACCACGTGCCGGCGCTCTACACGTTCTGCAACACGTGGAACCACGACCAGTTCTGGCCCAAGGCGTTCGTGCACGTCGGCGACGACGGCCGGGCCCAGGTCTGCGGTGAGGTGGTCACCGACCTGGAACGGGGGGTCACCCCGCACCAGCTCGACCAGTTGCTCGACTGCGGCATCACCGCCGGCTGCCGGCTCGCCGCCGCCGTCGGCCTGCTGCCCGGGGGGACGCCCGGATGACCGCCGGGTTCCGCCCCGGGGCGGACCGGCCACCCGCCCGCCGCGATCCCGCCCTGGCGTCCGCGCTCGCCGGGGCCGCGGATCTGCCCGACGGCGAGGCCCGGCTGGCCGAACTCGACCGGATCGCCGCCCGCGCCGACGCGCTCGGCGACCCGCACTCCGCCCTGGACGCCCGGTTCGCGCTGGTGGCGGCCTACCTGCGGCACGGCGGGCGGTGGCGGATCATCGAGCCGGTACGCCGCCTGCTGGCCGCCGTCGACGGCTCCCCCGACCTGCTCGACGGCCGGCCCGGCGACGCGGAGCTGCTGCGGCGGCACCTGCGGCAGGCGGTGGAGGCGGCGATCGGCACCCCCCGGATCGGGCTGGACCAGGCGCAGTCGTTCCTCGACGCGCTGGCCCGGCGGGTCGGCGAGGACGCGGGTGTGGTCGCCCAGCTGCGCTGCCGGCTCGCCGACCACCGCGGCGACGAGCCGACCGCCCGCCAGTGGTACGAGCGGTGGACGGCCGCCGAGGCGGACCCGGAGGCCGGTTGCCCCGGCTGCCTGCTGGTACGCCGCGCCGACCTGCTCGCCGGTTGGGGCGACGACCGGGCCGCACTGGACACGCTGCGCCCCGCGCTCGACGGTGGGGTCGACTGCACCGACCAGCCGGAACGGGCCCTCGCGGTGGGGCTGCTGCCGTGGCTGCGCACCGGGGCGACCGCACGGGCCGCGACGGCGCACCTGCGGGCGTACCGGCGGCACCGGCGGGAGCGGGCGGCGTTGCCGTACCTGGCCGCGCAGTTGCGGTTCTGCGCGTTGGCCGGGCACCCGGACCGGGCCCTGGACATCCTCGCCGAGCAGTTGCCCCGGCTGGACCACCCCTACGACGACCTGTCGGCGATGGAGTTCGCCGCCGCCGGGGCGCTGGTCTGCGCGCTCGCCGTCGAGGCCGGCCGGGACGGTCGACGGGTACGCCGTCCCGGCCACGGCGACCGGCCCGCCGCCGAGCTGGACGTGGCGACCCTCGGCACCGACCTGTCCGCCGAGGCGACCCGGTTGGCGGGCAGCTTCGACGCCCGCAACGGCACCGGCCACCACGCCGGCCGGATCGCCGCCTGGCTGGCCGGACGACCGACCGGTGACCCGGTGCCCCTGCCCGAGCCGGACGGCGTCGACGAACCCGACGACGAACCGTTCCTGCCCTCGGCCGAGGAGCCCGCCCCGCTGAGCCTGACGCAGCTCACCGCCGTGCTGGACGTCCGGGGCGACGTGTACGCGGTGGACGCCGCAGGCGTGGTGGTGGGCCGCTGGGACGAGGCGGTGGTGCAGTTCCGCCTGTTGGGCGGGCACGGGGAGATCCTGCACGCCCGGGTGGTGGCGGCCCGGCGGCTGGCGGCGGGACGGCTCGCCGAGGCGTACGAGTTCTGCAACGCCTGGAACCACGACCGGCTGCTGCCGAAGGCGTACGTGCACGAGCTGCCCGGCGGTGAGCTGGTGCTGGCCGGCGACGTCACCACCGACCTGGCGCACGGGGTGGCCCCGACGCAGCTCGGCATCCTGGTCGACGCGGCGGTGAGCACCGGCGTCGCGTACGCCAGGGCCGTCGCCGCCCTGCCCTGACCCGCCCGGCGCCGAACAGCCCAGCCCCCGAACAGCCCAGCGCCGTGCCGCCGCCCGGGCGGCCCGGACGCGGCGCGACCCCCGACCACCGGGCGGTGGGGGTCGGGGGTCGCGGTACCGGAGGCCCCGGCGCAGCCTGTCGACAGCGGCAGGGGGCGGGGCGCGGCGGGTGGTGCGGTCAGCGCGCCGACCCGGCGGTCCGCGCCCGCATCCGGGTGGTGGTCTGCGGCTGCGCGTCCTGCCGGCCGTCGGCGGTCACCAGGGTCAGGTTGTTGCGCTCCAGGATCTCGTTGACCGGCTGGAAGAAGGTGACCCCGCCGACGGTGCAGTCACCGGAACCGCCGGAGGTGACGCCCTGCGCCTGGTCGCCGGAGATCCACGAACCGCCGGAGTCACCCGGTTCGGCGCACACGTCGGTGCGGGTCAGCCCGGTGACCGTCCCCTCCGGATAGTTCACGGTGGCGTTGCGGGCCTGGACGACACCGCAGCGGGCCCCCGTGGTGGAGCCGGAACGGCAGATCGACGCGCCGGCCGGCATCTCGGTGGAACCGTTGACCGGCACCACGCCGCCGTTGAAGTCGTTGACCACCCCCTGCGGGGTCCACTGGCCGTTCGTGCGCACGACCGCCCAGTCGTCCCCGGGGAACGACGACGCCGCGAAGACGCCCTGCTGGGCCTGGTTGAAGCCGGTCGTCCGGTCGCCGACCCGCCCACAGTGCCCGGCGGTGACGAAGCCGCCCACCACCGAGAAACCGATCGAGCATCGGCCCACGTCGTTGATGAAGAACGGGTCCCCGCCGACCAGGTCGAACAGTGGACGCGGCTGCTCCCGTGAGGTGGTGATCCGGACCGCCCCGGCCGGGGCCCCGCTGCCCGCCGCCCACCGGCGGGCCCGCGACTCGGCACCCGGCTGGGCGAGCACCACCACGGAGTTGGTGGCGACGTCGACGTACCAGCCGGTGATCGCCGGGGACGCCTGCCGACCCACCGAGTCGAGCCGGCTCTTGGCCGCGTCCAGCTCGGTGACCGCGCGGTCCACCGGCTTGGGCACCGCACCGGCGGCCCGGACCCGCTGCGCCTGCGCCGGGTCGGCGACCGCCACGTTGAGGGTGGAGCCGTCGTCGCTGAGCCACGCCCCGCCGTAGTCGTTGCCGAGGGCGGCCCGCAGCCGGGCCAACCGCCCGGTGGCCTGCTGCTCGGCGGTCAACCGCCGGACCGCCTGGTCCCGGCTGATCCGCAGGTCACGGCTGAGCGCGTCCACCACCTCCGGAGCCACCCCGCCGGTGGCCTTCGGGCCGGTCCCACCGGCGTTCGGCGTGCCCTGGTCCCCGGCGAACGACGGCAGGGTGACCGCCGCCGTCAGTCCCGCTGCCGCCAGCACGACGCCGATCGCTGTCATCCGTCTGCGGTCCATCCGTCATGCTCCTCCCGGCCGACGCGGGGTACGCCCGCCGCGATGGGGTACGGAAACGGGTACCGCCCGGATGAGCCGATCCACACTTATCGACGGAACGTGTCCATTCCGTCACGCAGTCGGGCGTCCTGGCTACCCCTGACAGGGTGTGGTTGGCCGGGTGGCCGCCGCCAATACTGGGAGTCATGCAGGCATCAGGACAGCTCGGCGAGTTCCTCCGCTCGCGCCGCTCCCGGCTCAGCCCCGAGGAAGCCGGGGTGGTCACCTACGGCGGACGGCGACGGGTCCCGGGGCTGCGCCGGGAGGAGCTCGCCCTGCTGGCCGGGGTCAGCGCCTCCTACTACGCCCGGTTGGAGCAGGGCCTGGCCACCAACGCCTCCCCCGAGGTGCTGGACGCGCTCAGCCGGGCCCTGCGCCTCGACGACGCCGAACGCCGCCACCTGTCCGGGCTGGCCGCCGGTGGCCGCCGCCCGGTCACCCGCCGGCCGCCGCCGGAGCGGGTCGATCCGACCGTGCGGCAACTGGTCGCCGCACTCGGCGACGTACCCGTGCTGGTGCTCGGCCGTCGCCTCGACGTGCTGGCCTGGAACGTCGCCGGGCACGCCCTCTTCGCCGGGCACCTGGAGCCGGCGGCGGTGGACCGGCCGGACCGGCGGCCGAACATGGCGCGGCTGATCTTCCTCGACGCGCACACCCGTGACCTGTACGTCGACTGGCCGGCCAAGGCACGAGCCGTGGTGGCGACCCTGCGGGCGACCTCCGGGCAGCACCCGGCGGACCCGTTGCTCGCCGCGCTGGTCGGCGAGCTGGCGGTACGCAGCCCCGAGTTCGCCGCCGCGTGGGCCGACCACCGGGTCAAGGCCGGCGGCCACGCCGGCTACGAGATGCGACACCCGGTGGTGGGCGTGCTGGCCGTCACCCAGCAGACCCTGCGGACCGAGGACGACCAGGTGCTGGTCGTCGCCACCACCGCGCCGGGCTCCCCGTCCCAGGCGGCGATGACGCTGCTCGTGCACACGGCGGTCACCGGCCGGGCCGCCGACCGGCAGCCGTTGCCCGCGCCCGGCTGACCCCGCGCCCCACCCGGGCAGCAGAGCGGCTCTGCTGCCCCACCCGCACCGGCGGGCCGGCGTGAGCCGGCCGGTCGACGCTGCGCCGACACCGCGAGACGAGGGCACCTGACCAGGTGCCGGACCGTCCGCGCCCGAAACCGGGCCCACTCCCGGGCCCCTCACCAGAAGGACGAACCATGCGCAGAAGAATCCTCACCCTCGCGGTGGCCGCCGCGGCGGCCGGCGCCCTGGCCGTACCGTCGGCGGTCCCGGCGTCGGCGGGCGTCCCGGCCTCCGCCGTCACCCCGGCCCGGTCGGCCCCGGCGGCACGGATCGCGGTCCACTTCGACCTGACGCGGGGGCAACTGCCGGAGAACATCACCCTGGGCCCCGACGGCACGGCCTACCTCACGTTCGCGGCGGCCCGGCAGGTCGCCGCCGTCGACCCGGCCGGCCGGACCCGGGTGCTGGCCACCCTGGCCGCGCCGGCCGACGGCGGCGTCGCCACCCCCGTGCTCGGTTTCGCCCTGACCAGCGGCATCGTCCGCACCGACGACGGCACGATCTATGTCCTGTACGCCAGCGGCGACGCCGCCAGCACGGGTCTGTACCGGATTCCGCCGGGTCAGACGCCCCGGCGGATCGCCGCGCTACCGGCCGACGGGCTGCCGAACGGGCTGGCGCTCGACCCGACGAGCCGGACGTTCTACGTCACCGACTCGGTGCGCGGCACCATCTCGACCGTCCCGCTGGCCGGTGGTCCCGCCCGGGTCTGGTCGTCGGCGTCCGCGCTCGCCCCGACCGGTTTCCTCGGCGTCAACGGCGTCAAGGTCCGGGGTGGCGCGGTCTGGGCGACCAACCTGGACCAGGGCACCCTGCTGCGGATTCCGCTGCGGGCGGGCCGGCCGGGTGCCGTCGAGGTCAGGGCGACCGGGCTGGTCGGCATCGACGACTTCGCCTTCGCCCCCGACGGCCGGGTCGTCGCCGCCCTCAACGGGCCCAACACGGTGGTCGGCATCGACCACGACGGGCGGACCCGGACCCTGCTGACCGGTGCAGACGGGCTCCAGAACCCGACCTCGGTGGCCGTACGCGGGCACACGGTCCTGGTGGCCAGCGCCGCCTACGTCACCGCGACCGACCCCAACCTGATCGTGGCCACCCTGCGCCACCGCTGAGCCCACCGGCAAACGGGCCGGCCACCGTCGTCACGACGGTGGCCGGCCCACGGCGTCCGGGTGGGGAACCCGCTCAGACCTCGACCACGGTCGGGACGATCATCGGACGGCGGCGGTACGCGTCGTTGACCCACCGCCCCACGGTGCGTCGGACGATCTGCTGAAGCTGGTGCGGATCGGTGATGCCGTCCGCGGCGGCCCGGTTCAGCGCCTCGGTGACCAGCGGGATCACCGGGTTGAACGCGGCCGGGTCCTCGGAGAAGCCCTTCGCCGACAGGGTCGGGCCGGCGACCACCTTGCCGGTGACCGAGTCGACCACCACTGTGGTGGCGATGAAACCGCCGTCGCCGAGGATCCGCCGCTCGGTGAGCAGCGACTCGCTGACGTCGCCCACGGCCAGACCGTCGACGTAGACGTAACGGCTCTTCACGTGCCCGACCACACTGGCCCGGCCCTCGACCAGGTCGACGACGTCGCCGTCCTCGCAGATCACCACCCGGTCCGGGGCGACGCCGGACTCGATGCCGAGCCGCGCGTGCGCCCGCAGGTGCCGCCACTCGCCGTGCACCGGCATCAGGTTGCTCGGCCGCACCACGTTGAGCAGGTAGAGCAGTTCACCGGCGGGGGCGTGCCCGGAGACGTGCACCTTGGCGACGTCCTTGTGCACCACCACCGCGCCGGCCCGGGCCAGCCGGTTGATCACCCGGTAGACCGAGGTCTCGTTGCCGGGGACCAGCGACGAGGCGAGCACGACGGTGTCGCCGGGGGCGATGGTGATGTGCCGGTGGTCGCCGCTGGCCATCCGGCCCAGGGCGCTCATCGGCTCACCCTGCGAACCGGTGGACATCAGCACGATCTGGTCGGGCGGCAGCGTGGTGGCCTCCTCGATCCCGATGACCAGGCCGGCCGGGATGTTGAGCAGGCCGAGGTCGCGGGCGATGCCCATGTTGCGGACCATCGACCGGCCGATCAGCGCCACCTTGCGGCCGTGCTCCAGCGCCGAGTCGAAGACCTGCTGCACCCGGTGCACGTGCGAGGCGAACGAGGCGACGATGATCCGCCCCTTCGCCTTCGCGAAGATCGAGTCGAGCACCGGCCCGATCTCCCGTTCCGGGGTGACGAAACCGGGGATCTCGGCGTTGGTGGAGTCCGACAGGAGCAGGTCGACACCCTCCGCACCGAGCCGGGCGAAGCCGGCCAGGTCGGTGATCCGGCCGTCCAGCGGGAGCTGGTCCATCTTGAAGTCACCGGTGTGCAGCACCAGGCCCGCCGGGGTACGCACGGCCACCGCGAGCGCGTCCGGGATCGAGTGGTTGACTGCGAAGAATTCGCACTCGAACGGGCCCAGCCGCTCCCGGCCGCCCTCCCGGACGGTGAGCGTGTAGGGCTGGATCCGCCGCTCGGCCAGCTTCGCCTCGACCAGGGCGAGGGTGAACTGGGAGCCGACCAGGGGGATGTCCGGCTTGTGGGCGAGCAGGTACGGCACCGCGCCGATGTGGTCCTCGTGGCCATGGGTCAGCACGATCGCCTGCACGTCGGCCAGCCGGTCCAGGATCGGCCCGAAGTCGGGCAGGATCAGGTCCACGCCGGGCTGCTCGACGTCGGGGAAGAGCACCCCACAGTCGACGATGAGCAGCTTGCCGTCGTACTCGAAGACGGTCATGTTCCGACCGATGGCACCGAGTCCGCCGAGCGGGATGATCCGCAGCCCGCCCTCGGGCAGCGGCGGGGGCAGTTCACCCTCGAATTGCGCCTCGGTCACGCGTCCACCTCATTCTGCGACGCCGTAACCCGGCGTCCGTCGTGTCGTTCGGTCATTCGGGCAGGTCCAGGCCCGCCGCCGCGCAGTCCGCGCGCAGCAGGGCCAGTTCGTCGTCGGTGGCGTCCGCCAGCGGCGGCCGCACCGGCCCGGCGGGCAGGCCCGACACGTTCAGGCCCGCCTTCACCAGGATGGTGCCCGGGCTGCGGAAGATCCCGGTGAGCAGCGGCATCAGCCGCCGGTGCAGGGTCAGTGCCGTGCCGGAGTCGCCCGCGTCGTACGCCTCGATCATCTGCTTGACGAGCGCGCCGGTGAAGTGGGTCGAGGTGCCGACCAGGCCGACCCCGCCGATCGCCAGGGTAGGCAGGGTGAGCGAGTCCTCGCCGCTGTAGAAGGCGAGGTCGGTGCGGCTGGTCACCCAACTGGTGGCGGTCAGGTCACCCTTGGCGTCCTTGACCGCGACGATCCGTTCGTGTTCGGCCAGCCGCACCAGCGTCTCGGTCTCGACGGCCAACCCGGTGCGGTGTGGCACGTCGTAGAGCATGATCGGCAGGCTGGTGCCGTCGGCGACCGCGGTGAAGTGCCGCAGCAGGCCCCGCTGCGGCGGCTTGTTGTAGTACGGCGTCACCACCAGCAGGCCGTGCGCGCCGGCCTTCTCCGCCGCGGCGGCCAGCTCGATGGTGTGTCGGGTGTCGTTGGTGCCGACGCCGGCCACCACCTGGGCCCGGTCGCCGACCGCCTCCACCACCGCCCGGAGCAGGGCGTCCTTCTCCGCGTCCGTGGTGGTCGGTGACTCGCCGGTGGTGCCGTTGATCACCAGCGCGTCGTTGCCCTGCTCGTCGACGAGGTACGTCGCCAGCTGGACGGCGCCGTCGAGATACAGGGAGCCATCGGCGGTGAACGGGGTCACCATCGCGGTGAGCAGTCGCCCGAACGGGCGCGACAGGCCCCGGTCGGGGGTGGCAGGGTGGTCGTGCGTCATGCTCACAACCTAGCGGACGAGCACCGGACGTCCGGTGGGGAAGGGCTCAGGACAGCTGTGCGTGCGGGCTCGTCGCCACCTCGGTGCCGTCGGGCAGGGTGGTGACGGCGAAGTCGGCGAACACGTTCGGGGCCACCCGCTGGAGCTGCCGCAGGCACTCCACGGCGAGCTCACGGATCTCCACGTCGGCGTGTTCGGTGGCCCGCATCCCGATGAAGTGCCGCCAGGCGCGGTAGTTGCCGGTGACCACGATCCGGGTCTCGGTGGCGTTGGGCAGCACCGCCCGGGCCGCCTGCCGGGCCTGCTTGCGGCGCAGCGTCGGGTTGGGTTCGTCGGCGAACCGCTGCTCCAGCCCCTCCAGCAGCTCGGTGTACGCCCGGACGCTCGCCTCGGCCGCCTCGACGAACCGCTTGTGCAGCTCCGGGTCGTCGGCGATCACCGCCGGCTCGACCATCGCCGCGTCCCGCTCCGGGACGTAGCGCTGGGAGAGCTGGGAGTAGGAGAAGTGCCGGTGCCGGATCAGCTCGTGGGTGAACGAGCGGGACACCCCGGTGAAGTAGAAGGTCACGCTGCCGTGCTCCAGCACCGACAGGTGCCCGACCTCCAGGATGTGCGCCAGGTAGCCGGCGTTGGTGGCGGTCGCCGGGTTCGGCTTCTTCCAGCTCTGGTAGCAGGCCCGGCCGGCGAACTCGGCGAGCGCCTGGCCGCCCTCGGCGTCGGTCGACCACGGCACGTCGTCGGGGGCCTGGAACTGGGTCCACGCGATCAGCTGCACCTGGGGCTGCACCATCTCCGGCATTCCTGCGACTGTAGTGGCCGGGTGGGCTGCGGGGAAACCCGGGCCGCCGCCCCTGACCAGCGCGATCACCGATGGTGCGGGTTCCGGGCGGCCGGCGGGTGGCCAAGGTCTCGCACCGGGGCCACCGGGTGACGTCGTCGCAGCCGACCGCCCGCCCCGGTGTGTCACGGTCGGGCTGGCGACGGGGGCTGCCCGGCGCGGCCGGGTCAGACGTAGAGGGCGGTGAACGGGGGCCAGGGCAGGTTGCGCAGCACCGAGAAGGCCAGCCAGACGGCGAGGAACCCGCCGATCACCGGGGAGCTGAGCCGCAGCTCGGGCAGCCGCCACCCGAACGCCTGCTTACCGGCCCAGGCGACGAAGAGGTAGGCCAGGAAGGGCACCGCGAAGACGAAGACGACGTGGTGCCGGGCGGCGGCGGGCAGGTCGGCGTGCAGGAGGTACCACAGCGCGCGGGTGCCCCCGCAACCCGGACAGTCCAGCCCGGTGGTCAGCTTGAGCAGGCAGCTCGGCGGGGCGTCCGGGTCACTGGTGGTCGGGTCACTGACCAGCGCGTACGCCATCCCGGCGCCGACGCAGCCCAGGGCGGCCAGCGGGGCCGCCCAGCGCGGCGAACGGGCGTGCAGCCGGAGCACGAAGCGGGTGAGCCGGTCCGGCTCGGGCTGCTGCCACGCCACCGGCGGCCCCGCCGACCAGGAGCCGGGGGGCAGCCCCTCGACGTTTCCGCCCACCCCCGGGTGCGGGTGCCCGTGGACGGCGGCCGGGTCGGTCGGCGTGCCGACGGGGTACGGACCGGTTGGCGTGCCCACGGGGTACGGGTCGCTCAGCGTGTGGGTGGTGCCGGCCGGCGCGGAACCGGTCGACGTCGGATCGGTGCCCTGCCCCGACCGGCTCGGCCCGGTCGGCCCGTCAACGCTCGTCACGGCCTCACGGTACACCGGTGAGGCTGCGCAACGCGGCGGCCAGCGGGGCGGCCAGGTCACCCGCCGCAGGTGGGGCGACCGCGTCCAGGCCGAGCCAACCGGCGAGCCGACGCAGCTCGGCGGCGAGCGCGACGGCGGTCTCCCCCGGGTCGACGCCGGGCTCCTGCCAGGCCGCCGGCACCAGCAGCACCCCGGCCTTGCGGTCGGCCTTGAGGTCGACCCGGGCGGTGAACCGCTCCCCCTGCAGGAACGGCAGCACGTAGTAGCCGTGCACCCGCTGCGCGGCCGGCACGTAGATCTCGATCCGGTAGGCGAAGCCGAACAGCCGTTCGGTGCGGGCCCGCTCCCAGACCAGCGGGTCGAACGGGCTGACCAGGGTGTTGCCCCGGACCCAGCGGGGCAGCCGGGCGTCGACGTGCCGCCAGGCCGGCTGCCGCCACCCCTGCACCGTCACCGGCACCAGCTCACCGGCCTCGACCAGCTCGGCGACGGCCTGCCGGGCACCGGCCAGCGGGAGCCGGAAGTAGTCCCGCAGCTCCGGCTCGGCGGCCACCCCCAGCGACCGGGCGGCCACCGCGACCAGGGTCCGGTACGCCTCGGCGTCGGTCGGCGTGGGCGCGTCGAGCACGGCCGTCGGCAGCACCCGTTCGGGCAGGTCGTAGCGGCGGGCGAAGGAGGGCGTCCGGTCGGCGGCGGTGACCTCGCCGGCCCAGAAGAGGAACTCCAGGGCCCGCTTCACCGCCGACCAGTTCCAGCCCCAGTGGCCGGTCTCCCGGGGCGCGTCGTGCTCGATCTCGGCGGCGGTCAGCGGCCCCCGCGCGGCGACCTCGTCACGGACCCAGGCGACCAGGTCGGGCTGCTCCTCGGCGATCCGCCGCATCCCGCCCCAGGCGTCGTCGCGGGCCTTGGCCATCCGCCAGCGCAGCGCGGGGTGCAGCCCCACCGGCACCAGGGACGCCTCGTGCCCCCAGTATTCGAACAGCTCCCGGGGGCGGCGGTAGGCGGCGGTGTCGAGCAGGGCGGTCGGATAGGGCCCGAGCCGGCTGTAGAGCGGCAGGTAGTGCGCGCGTTGCAGCACGTTGACCGAATCCATCTGGATCAACCCGACCCGGTCGAGCACCCGGCGCAGGTGCCGGCGGGTGGGTGCCCCGGTGGGCGTCGGGTCGGCGAACCCCTGGGCGGCGAGCGTCAGCCGCCGGGCCTGGGCGAGCGAGAGCGATTCCGGTGCGACCATCGCCGACGACCCTAGACCAACGGTACGACACCGGAGCGGACGCTGGACCGACCGCCCGTCGAGGCATAGAACGGACACATGCTCACCATCCGTCGCGAGGAGCCGGACGACGCCGAGGCGATCGCCCGGGTGCACATCCACGGCTGGCAGGCCGGTTACGCCGGCATCATGCCGGCCGAGGTGCTGGTCCGGCTCAACCCGGTGGCCTGGGCGCAGCGCCGACGGGACGTGGGCACCGCCGACCCGGAGCACCCGTTCACCACCCTGCTCGCCGAGGTCGACGGGGTGCCGTCCGGGTTCACCACCTTCGGCCCGTACCGCAACAACCAGGACCGGGGCGACCTGGACCCGACGTACGGCGAGGTTCTGGCGATCTACGTGGAGCCGGCGCGCTGGGGTGACGGCACCGCGCAGGCGCTGTTCGCCGCCGCCCGGGACGGGCTGGCGGCCAACGGCTGGCGGGAGTACCGGGTGTGGGTGCTGGCCGACAACGTCCGGGCCCGCCGGTTCTACGAGCGGGCCGGCCTGTCAGCCGACGGTGAGCGGTCCCGCTACCGGGTGCCGCTGGCCGGCGGCGGACCCCCGGTCCACCTCGACGAACTGCGTTACACCGGCCGGCTCCCCGGCTGACCCGGCCGGCCGGACCACCGCACCGGGCGGGCCGACGGGCCGGGTCGTCCCATCCCGGCCGGTCGGCCCCGACGGGCCGCCCGGCCGGCCGCCGACCGGGGCGGCCCAGGTGCGGATCGGCAGCAGCGCCAGCAGCGCGAGGCTGATCCAGACGTAGGTGTTGCTGCCCAGGAAGCCGGTGACCCCGGTGAAGTCCTTCTCCCAGGCCCAGACGATCCGGCTGCACAGCAGCAGGTAGCAGACCACCGCGAGGGCCAGCAGCGCCCGCCGTCGCAGGCTGCCGGCACGCGCGGCGACGGCGTTGTCGACCAGCAGGATCAGCGCCGGGATCAACCAGACCAGGTGGTGCACCCAGGTGACCGGGCTGACCAGGCACATCAGCGCGCCGGTCAACGCCAGCCCGGTGGCCTCGTCGCCGAGCGCCACGGCGGCCCGGCAGCGCCAGGCCCAGACGGCCAGGGTGACCAGCACCAGCGCCAACCAGGCCAGGGTGCTCGGATGCTCCGGGTTCAGCCGGGCCACCACCCCGCGCAGCGACTGGTTGGACACGAACGCCAGCTCGCCCACCCGGTCGGTGTTCCACAGCGCCGACGTCCAGAACTCCCGGGTGGCGTCGGGAAAGAGGGCGGCGGCGAGCAGCGTGGCGGCGGCCGAGGCGGCGACGGCGGTGGCGGCGGCCCGGAAGCGCCTGGTGATCAGCAGGTAGACGATGAAGACGCCCGGGGTCAGCTTGATCGCGGTGGCCAGCCCGATGCCCACCCCGGCCCACCGGTTGCCGGCCGGCAGCAGCCGCAGCAGGTCCACCGCCACCAGGAAGAGCAGCAGCATGTTGACCTGGCCGAAGTTGACCGTCTCGCGCATCGGCTCGAACGCGGCGGCCAGACAGAGCGCCACCGCCAGGACGAACCAGCGGGTCCAGCCGGCCCGCCTGGCGACCGGGTCGAGCAGCCACCAGACCAGCACCGCGCTGACCACCACCGTGGCGGCCACGCTGACGGTGATCGCCACCGGCCACGGCAGGTACGCCATCGGCAGCATCACCAGCGCGGCGAACGGCGGGTAGGTGAAACCGTACTGGGTGCCGGGCTTGAGGTAGTCGTAGATCTCGCCGTGGTCGTGCACCCAGAAGGTCAGCGCGCCGTAGTAGACCTTCAGGTCGAAGAAGCCGTGCCGGACGGCCGCCACGGAGAGGAAGGCGGCCACCGCGACGGCGAGCACCACCACCGCGACGACCTGCCCGGTCGTCCGCCTGGCCCCCTGCGCCACCGTCGTCTCCCTCGCTGTGGCCTAGGCTTTCGTGCCATGGCTCTGGGGTTCGTCCGCCCGGCGCGTCCGGAGGACGCCGCCGAGATCGCCCGTGTGCAGCTCGCGACCTGGCGGGTCGCGTACCGTCGGCTGCTGCCCCGGCACGTGCTCGACAACCTGGACGAGGCGTGGCTCGCCCGGCGGTGGAGCGCGGCGGTGCAGGAGCCGCCCTCGGCCGCGCACCGGGTGCTCGTCGCCGTGGAACAGGCCGAGCAATCCTATCTGGTGGGGTTCGCGGCTTCCGGGCCGGCGGACGCCGAGGCGCTCGCCCCGGGCGAGCCGGCCACGGCGCTGGGCGCCGGGGTGGTCGCGGTGACCGACCTGCTGGTGGAGCCGCGCTGGGGGCGGCGTGGGCACGGCAGCCGGCTGCTCTCCGCCGCCGTGGACGGCTGGCGGGCCGACGGGTTCACCCACGCGGTGGCCTGGGCGTTCGACGGCGACGAGGCGACCCGTAAGTTCCTCACCAGCACCGGGTGGGAGCCGGACGGCGCGGCCCGCGCGCTGGACGTCGACGACATGCTCGTCCCCCAGGTACGGCTGCACGTCGCGGTCCCCACCGAACCGGACGACACACCCGCGCCGGAGTCGACCGACACGCCCTGAACCGGCCGAATCTGTCGGCCCGCCCTGAACCGGCCGAATCTGTCGGCCCGCCCTGAACCGGCCGAATCTGTCGGTCCACCCTGGTAGACCGGAGGCGGCGGGGTGCCACCGACGGTGAGGGAGACGGGCATGTTCCGGGACACGAAGGCGTTCAGCGGGTTCTCGGCCGACGACACCGACCGGGCCCGGGAGTTCTACGCCGGCACCCTCGACCTGCGGGTGTCGCAGCTCGGCGGCCCCGGTGGGCTGCTGATGCTGCACCTGGCCGGCGACCGGGACGTGGTGGTCTATCCCAAGGCCGACCACGTGCCGGCCACGTTCACGGTGCTCAACTTCCCGGTGGCCGACGTCGACCGGGCGGTCGACGAGCTGACCGCCCGGGGGGTGCGGTTCGCGCGCTACCCGGGGTTGCCGCAGGACGACCGGGGGATCATGCGTGACAACGGGCCGACGATCGCCTGGTTCACCGACCCGGCCGGCAACATCCTGTCGGTGATCGAGCAGGAGTGACGCCGCCGGGGTCAGCGGCGCAGCTCGGCGACCAGTTCGTCGTCCTCCATCACGCCGGTGGGGGCGAAACCCAGCGAGGTGTAGAGCCCGGCGGCAGCCGTGTTGCCGGGGTGGTACGACAACCGGACGGGGTGGGTGGCGTCCGGCCCGGCCAGCCAGTCGGCGAGGGTGCGCACGGCGGCCCGGCCCACCCCCCGGCCCTGCTCGGCGGCGTCGACCACCATCCCACCGATCCACCGCGACCCGTCGTCGTCCACGCCCCACATGACGTGACCGGCCACGGCGTCGTCGGCGTACACGGCCAACGACGTCCAGACGTCGGAACGCATGGTCAGCAGCAGGTAGCGGGCCGCCAGTGCCGGCACCCAGTCGCGTTGGTCGTCACGGGGGGCCAGGTCGGCCACCGCCCGCCAGTTGTCGTCGTCCACGGGACGCAGGGTGACCCGCCGCCCGGTCCGATCGGTGAATCCGGAATCCAGCACCGGGGCAGCCTAGGGCCGGCCCGGCGCACCGCCAAACGAATTGGCCGACACCACCCACGGCACCCGGCTCCGCCCGCGGTCCGTGCCCCCCACCCGGCGTGCCCCGCCGCTCCACATCAGGCCCGGACACGCCGGCCGAGACGCGGGCTGCGCGGCTGAGCTACGCGGGCTGGGCTGGGCAGTGAGTGACGTGAGGCTAGTCGAGCAGGGCGTCCAGGCCGACGGTCAGCCCGGGCCGCTGCCGGACCGCCCGCACTGCCAGCAGCACCCCGGGCATGAACGACACCCGGTCGTACGAGTCGTGCCGGATGGTCAGCGTCTCGCCGAGAGTGCCGAACAGCACCTCCTGGTGGGCGAGCAGGCCGGTGGCGCGGACCGCGTGCACGCGTACCCCGTCGATGTCGGCGCCCCGCGCCCCCGGCACCTCGTCCTTGGTGGCGTCCGGCATCGGGCCGAGACCGGCCTCGGCGCGGGCCTGCGCGACCAGCCGGGCGGTGTGGGTGGCGGTGCCGCTCGGCGCGTCGAGCTTGCGTGGGTGGTGCTGCTCGATGATCTCCACGGACTCGAAGTGCCGGGCCGCGCGGGCGGCGAACTGCATCATCAGGACCGCGCCGATGCCGAAGTTGGGGGCGATCACCACCCCGACGTCGGGCCGGTCGGCCAGCCAGCCGCGCACCTGCTCCAGCCGCGCCCGGGTGAAGCCGGTGGTGCCGACCACCGCGTGCACACCCCGGTCGACGCACCAGCGCAGGTTGTCCATGACCACGTCCGGGGTGGTGAAGTCGACGACCACCTCGGCGGCCTCGGCCCCGGCCAACTCGTCGCCCTGGTCGACCGCCGCCACCAGCGCCAGGTCGTCGGCCCCGTCGACCGCCCGGCACACCTCGGCGCCCATCCGGCCCCGGGCACCCAGCACACCGACCCGGATCGACCCGTCGCGGCCCTGCTCCTGCTCGTCAGTCACGCGGCACAACCTATCCCAATCGGGACGCGGGCCACCGTCGGACCACCACCGTCCCACCGGCCGGTCCCGGCCGGGACCCGACCGCGAGCCGGTGCCCGTCCGGACGCCCGGCCGGTCGGGCCGACGTCGCCCACGGCACCGCGCGGCCGGGAACGGGTCGGCCGGCGGCGGGCTCAGCCGGCGAAGTCGTGCTCCCCGAACGGGCCGACCACCGCCAGCGACATCGGCCGGCTCAGC
Organism: Micromonospora sp. RL09-050-HVF-A; assembly: GCF_019374995.1. Lineage (NCBI taxonomy): Bacteria > Bacillati > Actinomycetota > Actinomycetes > Micromonosporales > Micromonosporaceae > Micromonospora > Micromonospora sp. RL09-050-HVF-A. The sequence goes on along the minus strand of NZ_JAGKQP010000002.1, from coordinate 6,265,209 downwards.
AGCTCGGCGGCCAGGGTGTTCACGTCGGCCACGGTCACCGCGTCGACCCGGGCCAGCAGCTCGTCCACCGGCATCAGATCGCCGTAGAGCAGCTCGCCCTTGGCCAGCCGGCTCATCCGGGAACCGGTGTCCTCCAGGCCCAGCACGAACGAACCCTTGCTCATCCCCTTGCCCCGGGCCACCTCCGCCTCGGTGAGCCCGTCGGCGGCCACCCGGGCCAGCTCGGCGCGGGTCAGCTGGAGCACCTCGTCGACCTTGCCCGGCGCGCAGCCGGCGTAGACGGCGAACAGGCCGCTGTCGGCGTACTGGCTGGCGTAGGAGTAGACCGAGTAGGCCAGGCCACGGCGTTCCCGGATCTCCTGGAACAGCCGGCTGGACATCCCGCCGCCGAGGACGTTGTTGAGCACCCCGAGGGCGAATCGCCGCTCGTCGACCCGGTCGATGCCGGGGCAGCCGAGGATGACGTGCGCCTGCTCGGTCTCCTTCGGCTCGACCAGGACGGTGGCCGGCTTCGTGCGTACCGTCGGGGTGGTCGGCCGGGGGGTGCCCGGCTCGGCCGGGTCGGTGTCCAGCGGGGTGCCGTGCAGCGCCTGGCGGACCAGCCGGACCACGGCGGCGTGGTCGAGGTTGCCGGCGGCGGCGATCACGATCTGCGGCGCGGTGTAGCGGCGGCGGTAGAAGCTCTGGATCTGCCTACGGGTCATCGGGGTGACCGTCTCCTCGGTGCCGGAGATCAACCGGCCGAGGGGGTGGTCGCCGTAGACGGCGCGGGCGAACAGGTCGTGCACCTCGTCGCCGGGCTCGTCGTCGTGCATGGCGATCTCTTCGAGGATGACCCCGCGTTCGGTCTCCACGTCGGCCGGTTCCAGCAGCGAGTCGGCGACCGCGTCGCACATCACGTCGATGGCCAACGGCAGGTCCTCGTCGAGGACCCGCGCGTAGTAGCAGGTGTATTCCTTGGTGGTGAAGGCGTTGGTCTCGCCACCCACCGCCTCGATCTCGGAGGAGATCTCCAGGGCGGTGCGCTTGTGGGTGCCCTTGAACAGCAGGTGCTCCAGGAAGTGCGCCGCACCGGCCTGCGGACCGGTCTCGTCCCGCGAACCGACGGTGACCCAGATGCCGAACGAGACGCTGCGCATCGTCGGGATCGCCTCGGTGAGCACCCGCAGCCCGCTCGGCATGACGGTCCGCCGCACCGTGCCACCCAACGGGTCGTCACTGATCGTGCGGGTGACCGCCCGGGACGCCGTATCGGCGCGGCCGGGCTGGCCGGTGGTGGCGTGCCGGCGGACGTCAGGCGGGGCCACCGGCCGTCGAGCCGGGGGGAACGGCGAACGGCTCACGCAAACCTGCTCTCCGTGCGACGAGGGGTGGAGGGAGACACACCGGCCGGGTGACGACGTCGTCGTCACCCGGCCGGTCACTGCTCAGCTGTGCCGGGTACGCCGACGCGGACGCTCGCCGCCGTCGCCACCCTCGCCGCCACCCGGGCCGCGCTCGCCACGCTCCGGGGCACGACCGCCCCGGTCGCCACCACGGTCACCACGGTCACGCGGACCCCGGTCACCGCCCCGACCCGCCGGCCGGTCGCCACCGGCGGCCTCGCCGGCCTCACCGGCGGCCGGCGCCTCGGCGCCCTCCGGCCGGACCTTGTCCAGGTAGATCTTGCCGCGGGCGTCGATGTCCGCGATCTCCACCTCGACCCTGTCGCCGACGTTGAGGAAGTCCTCGACCCGCTCGACCCGCTTGCCGTCGCCCACCTTGGAGATGTGCAGCAGGCCGTCGCGGCCGGGCAGCAGCGAGATGAACGCGCCGAACGCGGCGGTCTTGACCACCGTGCCGAGGAACCGCTCGCCGGCCTTGGGCAGGGTCGGGTTGGCGATCCCGTTGATCCGGTCCACGGCGGCCTGCGCCGACGGGCCGTTGGTCGCGCCGACGTAGATCGTGCCGTCGTCCTCGATGGAGATCTCGGCGCCGGTCTCGTCCTGGATGGCGTTGATGGTCTGCCCCTTCGGGCCGATCACCATGCCGATCTTGTCCACCGGGATCTTGACGGTGGTGACCCGCGGCGCGTAGTCCGACATCTCGGCCGGGGCCTCGATCGCCGCCTGCATCACGCCGAGGATGGTCTGCCGGGCCTCGTTCGCCTGCTGGAGCGCGGCGGCGAGCACATCCGACGGGATGCCGTTGAGCTTGGTGTCGAGCTGGAGCGCGGTGACGAACTCCGGCGTGCCGGCGACCTTGAAGTCCATGTCACCGAACGCGTCCTCGGCACCGAGGATGTCGGTCAGCGTCACGTACTGGGTCTTGCCGTCGACCTCGTCGGAGATGAGGCCCATCGCGATGCCGGCCACCGGCGCCTTGAGCGGCACACCGGCCGACAGCAGCGCCAACGTCGAGGCGCAGACCGAACCCATCGACGTCGAGCCGTTGGAGCCGAGCGCCTCGGACACCTGGCGGATCGCGTACGGGAACTCCTCGCGCGACGGCAGCACCGGCAGCAGGGCCCGCTCGGCCAGCGCGCCGTGGCCGATCTCCCGCCGCTTCGGCGAGCCGACCCGGCCGGTCTCCCCGGTCGAGTACGGCGGGAAGTTGTAGTTGTGCATGTAACGCTTGCGGTTCTCCGGGGAGAGGGTGTCCACCATCTGCTCCATCCGGAGCATGTTCAGCGTGGTGACCCCGAGGATCTGGGTCTCGCCCCGCTCGAACAGCGCGGAGCCGTGTACCCGGGGCAGCACGCCGACCTCGGCGGTGAGCGCCCGGATGTCACGCGGACCCCGGCCGTCGATGCGGACCTGCTCGCGCAGCACCCGGTTGCGGACCTCGGACTTGGTCAGCGACCGGAACGCCGCGGACAGCTCCTTCTCCCGGCCCTCGAACCGGCTGCCCAGCTCCTCGGCGACCTTGGCCTTGATCCGGTCCAGGGCCTCCTCGCGGTCGGCCTTGCCGGCGATCTGGAGCGCCTCGGCCACCTCGGCGCGGACCAGCTCGGCCACCGCCTGGTAAATGTCGTCCTGGTAGTCCAGGAAGACCGGGAACTCGGTGACCGGCTTGGCGGCGACCTCGGCCAGCTCGCTCTGCGCCCGGCACAGCTCGCGGATCGCCGGCTTGGCGGCCTCCAGGCCGCTGGCGACGATCTCCTCGGTCGGGGCGGTCGCGCCGCCCGCGATGAGGGCGACGGCGTTCGGCGTCGCCTCGGCCTCGACCATCATGATCGCGACGTCGCCGTCGTCGAGCGTGCGGCCGGCCACCACCATGTCGAAGGTGGCGCGGGCCAGCTCCTCCAGGGTCGGGAAGGCCACCCACTGGCCGTCGACGTGCGCGACCCGGGTCGCCCCGATCGGGCCGGAGAACGGCAGGCCGGACAGCTTCGTCGACATCGAGGCCGCGTTGATGGCCACCACGTCGTACGGGTGCTGCGGGTCGAGCGCGAGGACGGTCTCGACGACCTGGACCTCGTTGCGCAGGCCCTTGACGAACGACGGGCGCAGCGGCCGGTCGATCAGCCGGCAGGTGAGGATCGCGTCCTCGCTGGGCCGACCCTCACGGCGGAAGAACGAGCCGGGGATGCGGCCCGCGGCGTACATCCGCTCCTCGACGTCGACGGTCAGCGGGAAGAAGTCGAACTGCTCCTTCGGGTGCTTACCGGCGGTAGTGGCGGAGAGGACGACCGTCTCGCCCAGCTGGGCGATGACGGAACCGGCGGCCTGGCGGGCCAGCCGACCGGTGGAGAAAGTGATCTCGCGGGTACCGAAGGACCCGTTGTCGATCACGGCGGTGCGGGATTCGGTGCCGAGGTTGGTCTCGGTCATGTGCGGCGGTACTCCTTCGCGTCGTGGGCGCACGACACCGGAGCTGCTCAGACGGCCGGTCTTCGATCGAAGCGCCCGGGTGGCCGGCATGATGCCGGGATGCCCGGGGGCCACTACCGGAGACCGGTACGCTGACCGGCTCCCTCTCGGGTGGTCGCGCGGCCCTCTTCTTCTGGTGGTGCCGAGCGGGGGAGCGGCCCGGTGGCCACTCCCCCGTCACGTCATCGGCGCAGGCCGAGCCGCTCGATCAGCGACCGGTAGCGACTGATGTCCTTCTTCTGGACGTAGTTGAGCAGCCGACGGCGCCGACCGACCAGCAGCAGCAGCCCCCGGCGGCTGTGGTGGTCGTGCTTGTGCACCTTCAGGTGCTCGGTCAGCTCCGCGATCCGCTTGGTGAGGACCGCGACCTGGACCTCCGGCGAACCGGTGTCGCCCTCGGCGGTCGCGTACTCCGTGCGGATCTTGGCCTTGGCTTCCTGGTCGAGCGCCATGTTCTCCCTGTTTCGGTGGGTTGACAACTGATGTCCGTCGTTCGGGTCCGAACGGACCGGGACGGACGAACCTCGCACCCGCGGCGTCGTGCAGGCACGCGAGGCCCCGCGTCGGTCATCCGACGTCACCGCCACACTACCAGCCCGTCGCGGAAGCGCCCGGTCAAGGCCCACGCGGCGGGCGTCGGCGGCCCGCCCACCCCGCCCGCCGGGCCGGTCAGGCGACCGCCAGCCGGGTCCGCGCGACGTCCTCGGCCATCTGCACGAGCAGCGGTTCGATCGCGTCGTACCGGATCTGGCCGCGCAGGTGGGCGGCGAAGTCGAGGGCGACCCGCTCGCCGTACAGGTCGCCGGCGAAGTCCAACACGTGCGCCTCGACCCGGCGCTCCCGGCCGGCGAACGTCGGGTTGGTGCCGATCGAGATGGCCGCCGGCAGCCGCTCGGTCCCCCGGCGCACCAGCCAGCCGGCGTAGACCCCGTCGGCGGGCACCGCCGTGTGCGGCGGGCAGAGCAGGTTGGCGGTGGGGAAGCCCAGCTCCCGGCCACGCTGGTCACCCAGCACCACGACCCCTTCGAGCCGGTGCGGCCGGCCGAGCACGGCCGCCGCCGCCGCCACGTCCCCGGCCTCGATCCGGGCCCGGATGTACGTCGAGGAGAAGACCGTGCCGTCGGCGGTGACCAGCGGGGCGTTCTCCACCCCGAAGCCGAAGGTCCCGCCGAGCTGTTCGAGCAGCGCCACGTTCCCGGCGGCCCGGTGCCCGAAGCGGAAGTTGTCCCCCACCACGACCAGCATGGCGTGCAGGTGTTCGACCAGGATGTCGTGCACGAACGCCTCGGCCGGCAGCCGGGACAGCTCGGCGGTGAACGGCACCACACAGAGCACGTCGACCCCGAGCGCCTCGATCAGCTCCGCCTTGCGGGTGGGCTCGGTGAGCACGGCCGGATGCGATCCGGGTCGGACCACCTCGGCCGGGTGCGGGTCGAAGGTCACCACCACCGACCGGACGCCCAGTTCCCGGGCCCGCGCCACGGCGTGTCCGATGGTCGCCTGGTGTCCCTGGTGCACGCCGTCGAAGACGCCGATGGTGACGACCGACCGCCCCCAGTCACCGGGTGCCGCCTCGTACCCCCGCCACCGCTGCATGCCGCTCCTTCCCTGCTCCGCCACTGACCGGCTCCCACCCGTACCCACCCGCCGGTCGTCCCGGCCGTCGTTGTCGCGCCCGCTCCCGCCGCACCGTCCGACCGGACCGGCCGGCGGCCCGGTCAGGCCGGGGCGAGCACGATCTCCGCGCGGGCCCGGCCGTCCCGCTCGCTGACGATAGCGATCACGCCACCGTCCGGTCCGAAGACGGCGTACGGCCCGGCGATGCCGACCGGGTCGAGCGGCCCACCGTGGGAGAGCACCTTCGCCTCGTCGGCGGTGGCCTCCCGACGGGAGAAGTACCTGTCGGCGGCGGTGTCGAGGGGCAGGTTGACCACCTCGGGCGCGCGCTGTTCCAGGGTCTCGAGGGTGGCCGACTCGGCGAGGGTGAAACTGCCCACAGCGGTGCGCCGCAGCGCGGTGAGGTGCCCGCCGACGCCGAGTGACCGGCCGGCGTCGCGGGCCAGCGCCCGGATGTACGTCCCGGACGAGCAGTCGACGTCGACGTCGACGTCGACCACGTCCGGGGTGTCCCGCCGGATCGCCGACACGTCCAGCCGGGAGACGGTGACCCGGCGGGCGGGCAGCTCGACGCTCTCGCCGTCCCGGACCCGCTTGTACGCCCGCTCCCCGTTGATCTTGATGGCGCTGACCGCGCTGGGCACCTGGTCGATCTCACCGGTCAACGGCCCGAACGCGGCCCGGATCGCGGCGTCGGTCAGCTCCCCGGCGGGCGTGGCGGTGAGCACGTCGCCCTCGGCGTCGTCGGTGACGGTGGCCTGGCCGAGCCGGACCGTCGCGGTGTAGCTCTTGCCCGCCCCGATCACGTACGTCAGCAGCCGGGTGGCCCGGCCCACCCCGATCACCAGCACCCCGGTGGCCATCGGGTCGAGGGTGCCGCCGTGCCCGACCCGGCGGGTGCGGGCCAACCGGCGGATGCGTGCCACCACGTCGTGCGACGTCATGCCGCCGGGCTTGTCGACCACGATCAGACCGTCACCGTTCACGACCGCCAAGCCTGCCAGACGGGTCCACCCCGCCCGCCACCGCACGGCACAATGCCGGACGGCCAGCCGGCCGTGGCGGGTCAGCGCACCGCGCCGACCACCGCCCACCGGCCGGAACGCAGCCGCAGCAGGACCCCGACGAGCCGGATGATCACGAACAGGGTGAGGCCGGCCCAGATGCCCCCCAACCCGAGGTCGAAAGCGAAGGAGAACCAGATCGACGGCAGGAAACCGCCGAGCGCCGCGACGACGGTCAGGTCGCGCAGGTAGCGGACGTCGCCGGCACCGATCAGCACGCCGTCGAGGGCGAACACCACCCCGGCGAACGGCTGCATCGCCGCGAACCACGGCCAGGCCACCATCGCCTGGCCGCGCACCTGGGGATCGGAACTGAACAGCGACGGCACGACGCCGGCCCCGGCCGCGATGAGCACCGCGAAGCCCACCCCGCACACCCCACCGAGCAGCGCGAACCGCCGGGCCAGGGCGCGCGCCCCGGCGGCGTCGCCCGCGCCCAGGGCGGCGCCGATCAACGCCTGCGCGGCGATCGCCAGCGCGTCGAGCAGCAGGGCGGTGAAGAACCACAGTTGCAGGGCGATCTGGTGGGCACCCACGGCGGCGGCGCCGAACCGGGCGGCGACCGCGGTGGCGGACAGGAAGCTGGCCTGGAAGGCGACCCCCCGGATGAGCAGGTCCCGGCTGAGCACCAGCTGCTGGCGGATCAGGGCCGGGCGGGGCCGCAGGTCGGCCCGCTCCCGCAGCAGCGCGCCGACGAAGAGGCCACCCGAGACGGTCTGGGCGATCACGTTGGCCACCGCCGAACCGGGCAGGCCCAGCCCGGCGGGGTAGACCAGCAGCGGGCAGAGCAGCGCGGAGAGCAGGTTGGGCCCGAGCACGAACAGCAGCGGCCGCCGGATGTCCTGGATGCCGCGCAGCCAGCCGTTGCCGGCGGCGGCCAGCAGCAGGCCGGGTGCGCCGAGGGCCGCGATCCGCAGCCACTGCCCGGCGGCGTCGGCCACCTCGCCACCACCACCGGCGAGGGTACGCGCCAGCGCGTCCCCGCCGAACTGCATGCCGACGGCCAGCAGGACGCCCACCCCGAGCGCCAGCCAGGAAGCCTGGACGCCCTCGGCCAGCGCCGCGGCCCGGTCACCGGAACCGAACCGTCGGGCCACCCGCCCGGTGATGCCGTACGCCAGCACGGTGCCGAGCCAGGCGGTGAGGGTCAGCACCGTGCCGCCGACGGCGAGCGCGGCCAGCGGAACCCGACCCAGGTGCCCCACCACGGCGGTGTCGACCAGCACGTAGAGCGGCTCGGCCGCGAGCACCACCAGGGCGGGCAGGGCGAGGGTGGCGATCCGGCGCGGTGAGGCGAGCGCGGTGGCGGTAGGAGTGGACTGGCTCATCGCCGCCGATCCTGACACGCCGCCGGTAAGGAACGCAATCCCCGCCAACACTTACCGAAGGCTGGCCGGCGGAGGTGGCCCGGCACCCGCCCCCGGCACCCGTCCCCTCGGACCCGCCCGGCGGACACCCCGGCACCGCGCCGGGCGGGCCCGGGCAACGGACGGCGGTGCCACTCGACCGGGCGGGCCCGGGCGGGCGAAGAGTCCGCCCGGCGGTGGGGTCACCGCCGGGGCGGCAGCGTCACTGACGGGTGTCCATCGAGGTCTGCAGCGCGCGGCGCATCTGCTCGCGGGCCTCGTCGGTCGTCTCGGTCTTGGGCTTGGTCGCCATGGCGGTGTCCTTCCAGGGTGCGGACCACCGGAACAGGTGGCCCTACGGGCGGTCCTGCTGAGCGCCGGGAAGGCGGCCCGGGATCACCGGAGCGGCTCGCCTGGCAGCGTTGAGCCCGGGTCGGTCAGACCCTGGAGGGAGGCGGCACCGGGTGTGGCACCACCGCCCACGACCTGCGTCGCGACGCGACGTCGGCCTTTCCCAAGTTAACGTTTACTTTCCACATGGTGTCCACTCTTCCCGTCATCTGGACGCCACGGCAGCCACCCCGGGCGGCCGGAAACGGACGGTCCGCCGCGCGCGGACAGCGACGCACGTCGTGCCGGCAGGGACACACGTCGCGCGGGTGCCGGCGAAGAGACCCATCGACAGATGTGCGGAGGGCGGGCGGGCGGCGGACGGTGGTGCTCAGCGGGCCAGGAAGTGCCAGCCCAGCCACCACCAGAATCCGAACAACCCGATCCGGCCGACCGGCACCGGGCCCACCTCGTACCGCATCACGTAGGCGCAGACGTCGCCCAGGGACGGAATCCGGGAGCCCTCCCGGCGGGAGGCCCACTCGACCACCGCGAAGAGCACCAGGGAGGTCAGGAAGCCACTGATGGCGAGGGTACGCATCACCGGCGCACCAGCCCCCAGAAGGCGGCCAGCCAGGCGAACCAGGCCGCCGAACGGACCAGTTCGTCCTCCAGCAGCGGGTCGGCCAGCCGGGACAGGGTGGGGAACTCGTCCCCGACCGCCATGACGAAGGTGGCGCCTTCCAGCACCCCGAACAGCGCCGCCGGGAGCAGCCACCAGGCGGTGCCCCGGCCCAACCGGCGTGGTGCCGGCCGACGCTGCACCCGGTTGCCGAGGCCGAGCCAGATCAGCGCGCCGCCGGTGCCCAACGTCCAGAGGTTGGCCTGGGCGGAAAACGACGGGAACTGCCCGCCGACCAGGGAGAGGCAGGCCAGCACCGGCACGGTGACCACCGGCCGGTCCCAGGTGCGGGAGACGTCCACGGCGATCTCGTGCGGCTGCTCCATCGTCCGATTCTCCCCGGGCTCACCCCGTGCGGGAAGACCGACACCCGTCGGCGTCGCCGTGACCTGCGGTCAACGCCCCGCCCAACTCCGCCCTGATCAGGGCGATGACCTGGTCGACGTCGCCCTGCCCGGTGAATCCGGCGGCGAACAGGTGACCTCCGCCACCCAGCGCCACCGCCACCGCGCTGACGTCGACCGCACCCTTGCTGCGCATCGACACCGCCCACGCGTGCGGCCCGACCTGCTTGAGCACACACGCGACGTCCGCCTCGGCGGTGCAGCGCACCGAGTCGATCAGCGACTCCAGCACGTACGGCCGCTGGTCGTGGCGGTCCAGGTCGTCGAGGGTGGCGTGGGTCCAGACCAGACCGTGCCCGGCGGCGGCCTCCGGTTCGAGCCGGGACCGGCCCAGCACCTCACCGAAGAGCCGGACCGCGCCGAACGGCCGGGTGTCGAAGACCTCGCGGGAGATGTCACCGGGGCGCAGGCCGGTGGCGAGCAGCCGGGCGGCGAGCCGGTGCACCTCCGGCGTCGTCGCCGCGTACCGGAACGAGCCGGTGTCGGTGGTCAACGCGACGTAGAGGCCGGCCGCGATCTCCGCGTCCAACGGCACGTCGAGCCGGGTGAGCAACTGCTCGGCCACGACCGAGGTGGCCGCAGCCGTCGGGTCCACCAGGTGCACCGCACCGAAGCCGGTGTTCGAGGCGTGATGGTCGAGGACCACCGAGGTGCCGGCGGTGTCGAGCCGGTCCACCAGGTCACCGAGCCGCGACTCACTCGCGGCGTCGAAACAGACCACCAGATCCGGATCCGGGTACGCCTCGGTGGCCGGCACCAACAGGTCGATCCCGGGCAGCCAGCGGAACGGCTCCGGCACCTCGGGCGGCCCCGGGAAGGTGGCCTGCAACCGGCGTACGCCGAGCCGGCGCAGTCCCAGCCCGAAGCCGAGCATGCTGCCCAGCGCGTCGCCGTCCGGGTTGACGTGACAGATCAGCAGCACCCGGGCGTCGGCCGGCAGGCCGCGTACCGCAGCGACGGCGGCAGCCCAGTCGTCCTCGCCGGGGCCGGCGGACGGCGACCCGACGCGGAGCTCACCGGCCGTGTCCGGGGCGGCCGTCACCGCCGGTCCGTCGTCGAGGCGTCGGCGTCGGCGGCTTCGTCGTCGACGTCATCGTCCTCGTCGTCGTCGACCCGGTAGGGCTGGGCGTCACCGGCGTACTTCGCCTGGGCGGCCAACCGCTGCACCTCGGCGTCGGCGTGCCGGGCCTGGGCGAGCAGGTCGTCGATCTGCTTGACCTGGTCCTGCACGTCGTCGAGGACGAAGGTCAGCGAGGGCGAGTGACGCAGCCCCAGGGCCTTCCCGACGGTGCTGCGCAACATCCCCTTCGCGCTCTCCAGCGCGGCGGCGGTGCTGGCCTGGGCCGTCGCGTCGCCGAGCACGGTGTAGAAGACGGTGGCGTCGCGCAGGTCGGCGGTGATCCGGGCGTCGGTGATGGTGATCATCCCGAGCCGGGGGTCCTTGATCTGGCTCCGCACCACCGAAGCGACCAGCTCGCGAATCCGCTCGGCGTGCCGGCGAACCTTGGCCGGATCAGACATGTCCCCCACCTCCAGGGCGTTCCCACCGCAGCCGGAACGGCGACGCCGAAGCCCACCGAACCCAACCACCCCAACATCTCGAACACTACCCGCGCCCCACCCCCACCCGCCCGCCCCACCCCGCCCCCACCCCCGCCCCGTCCCCACCCCGTCCCGCCCCACCCCGTCCCCGCCCCACCCCGCCCCGCCCCGGTGATCAAGAGGTTTGCGTCAGCCTGGAGATCAAAGCTGACGCAAACCTCTTGATCACCGGGGACAGGCGGGCCTGGAGGGAGCCCGGGTGGGGGTGGGGAGCCCGGGCGGGAGGGAGGGGTGGGTCAGTCTTCGGGGGTGTGGAGGGTGCGGCGGACGGAGAGGAGGTCCAGTTCGGGGCGGCCGGCGACGAGGCGTTCGCAGGAATCGAGCACCTCGCGGACATGGGCCGCCTCGGCAGCCACCACGGCCACCCCGATCTCGGCCCGACCGTGCAGGTCGAGCGCGCCCACCTCGGCCGCCGACACGTCGAAGCGGCGCAGCGCGGCCACGATGGGCCGGACGTAGGAGCGCTTGGCCTTGAGCGAACGGGAGTCGCCGGGCAGGAGCAGGTCGAAGAGTGCGGTTCCGGTATACATCGTCCAGGACGTTACGGAAGCCCCCTGGACATGCTCAAGGGGTTTACGCCGGGTGGCGTAAACCCCTTGAGCACTGTTGTCAGCCTCGGATCAGGCGCGCGGCTTCTCCCGCATCTCGAAGGTTTCGATGGTGTCGCCGACCTGGACGTTGTTGAAACCGGCCAGCGTCAGACCACACTCGAAGCCCTCGCGGACCTCCGTCGCGTCGTCCTTGAACCGCTTGAGCGAGCTGATCGTGAGGTTGTCCGCCACGACCGCCCCGTCCCGCAGCAGCCGCGCCTTGGCGTTGCGGCGGATGATGCCGGACCGGACGATACAACCGGAGATGTTGCCGATCTTGGACGAGCGGAAGACGTCGCGGATCTCCGCGCTGCCCAGCTCGACCTCTTCGTACTCCGGCTTGAGCAGCCCCTTGAGCGCGGCGTCGATCTCCTCGATGGCCTGGTAGATGACCGTGTAGTACCGGATCTCCACGCCCTCGCGGTCGGCGATCTCACGGACCTTGTTGGCGGCCCGCACGTTGAAGCCGATGATCGTGACCGCCTCGGACGAGGCGCTCGCGAGCATGACGTCGCTCTCGGTGATCGCACCCACACCCCGGTGGATGATCCTGAGCTGGACCTCCTCGGGGATGTCGAGGTTGAACAGCGCGTCCTCGAGGGCCTCCACGGAACCGGAGACGTCGCCCTTGAGCACCAGGTTGAGCGAGGTCTTCTCGCCCTCCTTGAGCTGCTCCATGAGCGTCTCGAGGGTGGCCCGGCCGCGGGAGTTGGCGAAGGACGCCGCCCGCCGTCGTGCCTGCCGCTGCTCGGCGATCTGCCGCACCGTGCGGTCGTCCTCGGCGGCCAGGAAGGTGTCACCCGCACCCGGCACCGCGGTCAGACCGAGCACCAGGACCGGACGGGCCGGACCGGCCTCGGCGACCTGGTTGCCGTTCTCGTCGAGCATGGCGCGGACCCGGCCGTGGGCCCCACCGGCGACGATCGAGTCGCCCGCCCGCAGGGTGCCCTTCTGCACCAGCACCGTCGCCACCGCACCGCGACCCTTGTCCAGGTGCGCCTCGATGGCCACACCCTGCGCCGGCCCGTCGATCGGAGCGGTCAGCTCCAGCGACGCGTCGGCGGTCAGCAGGACCGCCTCCAGCAGCTCGTCGATGCCGATGCCCGGCTTGGCCGCCACGTTGACGAACATGGTGTCGCCGCCGTACTCCTCGGCGACGAGACCGTACTCGGTCAGCTGCTGGCGGACCTTGTCCGGGTTGGCCTCCGGCTTGTCGACCTTGTTGACCGCGACCACGATCGGCACGTCGGCCGCCTTGGCGTGGTTGAGCGCCTCGATCGTCTGCGGCATGACGCCGTCGTCGGCCGCCACCACCAGCACCACGATGTCGGTGACCTGGGCACCACGGGCACGCATGGCGGTGAACGCCTCGTGGCCCGGGGTGTCGATGAAGGTCACCGCGCGGTCGATGCCCTCGTGCGGAACGTGGACCTGGTATGCGCCGATGTGCTGGGTGATGCCACCCGCCTCGCCGGCCACCACGTTCGCCTTGCGGATCGCGTCGAGCAGCTTGGTCTTACCGTGGTCGACGTGACCCATGACGGTCACCACCGGCGCACGGCTGACCAGCCGGTCCTCCGCGACCTCGGCGTCGAGGTCGATGTTGAACTGCGCGAGCAGCTCGCGGTCCTCGTCCTCCGGGCTGACGATCTGCACGTCGAAACCGAGGTGCTCACCGATCAGCAACAGGGTCTCGTCCGAGCAGGACTGGGTCGCGGTGACCATCTCGCCCAGGTTGAACATCTCCTGGACCAGCGAACCCGGGTTGGCGTTGATCTTGTCGGCGAAGTCCGACAACGAGGCGCCACGGGAGAGCCGGACGACCTGACCCTGACCCCGGGGGGCACCCGAGCTCATGGTCGGAGCCGACAGGTTGTCGAACTCCTGTCTGCGCTGCTTCTTGGACTTGCGACCACGGGTCGGCCGACCACCCGGACGCCCGAAGGCACCCGCGGCGCCGCCGCCACGGCCACGACCGCCGCCACCGGGACGACCACCGCCACCGGCCGGGCACCCGGGCGGAAACCGCCGCCGGGAGCGCCACCGCCGCCACCGGGGCCACCACGGTAGCCACCGCCGCCGGCACCAGCGCCGCCACCGGGACCGCCACGGAAGCCGCCACCGCCGCCGCCACCGCCACCGCCACCGGGGCGGAAGCCACCGCCACCGCCACCGGGACGACCGGCGCCGCCGCCGGGGCCACCACGACCGCCACCGGGGCCGCCGGGGCGACCCGTGGTGGGCCGCTGGCTCGGCATCGAGGCCGGGCTCGGACGCGGCGGCATCGAGGCCGGGCTCGGACGCGGCGGCATGCCGGCCGGACTCGGCCGGGGACCGCCACCACCGGCGGCCGGGGGCCGCTGCTGCTGGCCACCCTGGATGCCGAACGGGTTGTTACCGGCACCGCGCGCCGGCGGACGACCGCCGGGACGGGCACCCGGGCCGGCCGGAGGGCCACCCGGACGACCGGCGGCCGGGGTACCCGGACGCGGCGGTACGGCGTTCGGACCGGGACGCGGACCCGGACGGGGACCACCCTCGGTCGGGGGCTCCCGTCGGACGTTGTCCCGCTGCTGCTGCCGGGCGGCCTGGGCGGCCTTGACCGCCGCCTCCTGCTCGGCCTTCAGCGCGGCGGCGCGCGCTTCAGCGGCCGCCACCTCGATGTCGTGTGCGCTCGCCGGCTTGGCGACCGGAGTCACCGGCTGCGGCGGGCCGGGGACCGGGCCCTTGGGCTTCGGTCCAGGGGTCGGCGCGGTCGGCCGCCGGGGCGGCATCGGCCGGGCCGAGACCCGGGGGCGCCCGGGGTCGGGGACGGCGTCGGGGTCGGTGCCGGGCTCGGGCCGCCGCCGGAGCGGACGGTGCCGACGAACCACCGGCGGACGCGACGAATGCGCCACGCAGACGTCGGGCGACGGGCGCCTCGACGGTGCTGGACGCGGACTTCACGAACTCGCCCATTTCCTTCAGCTTGGCGAGCACTGTCTTGCTTTCGACCCCGAGCTCCTTAGCAAGCTCGTGTACGCGGGCCTTACCTGCCACTGCACTCCTCACTCCGAGGTCGTGCGGGCAGCACCCGCAGCGACCTCACTCGTGCACTTGAAGCCTGGTCATTTCAGGGACTTCATCGTGTGCTCATGTCGGTCGTCCTACCTTGCTAGCGACCCTCGCCCGGTCGGGTTGACCGGACGTAGTGGTTGACGCATCGACGTGCTCCGCGACGGCACCGTGGTCAGGGACCTCGGTGAGTCGCAGCGCCCGCCCGAAGACGCGACGCCGCACCGCCAGCGCGAAGCAGGCCGGATCCGGGTGCATGTTCGCTCCCCGACCCGGCAGACTGCGGCTCGGATCAGGTCGGAGACTGTGACCATCCTCGTCACCGACCGCGACGATCCGCAGCAGTTCGCTGGCCGGCGCACGTTTCCGGCAACCCACACAAGTGCGTTCCGGATGCGCGCGTCGTACCACTGGAAGAAGTCTACCCCTAGCCGCCCGAGATCGCTCCGCCCGGCTCCGAGACGGACTCGGCACCGCCCCGACCGCCGGGCCCCGCCTGCTCCGCGTCCGACCGGATGTCGATCCGCCAACCGGTCAAACGCGCAGCAAGCCGGGCGTTCTGCCCCTCCCGCCCGATGGCGAGGGAGAGCTGGAAGTCCGGGACGGTCACCCGGGCCGTCCGGGTGGCCAGGTCGACCACCTCGACCCGCAGCGCCTTGGCCGGCGAGAGCGCGTTGCCGACGAACGCCGCCGGGTCGTCCGACCAGTCGATGATGTCGATCTTTTCGCCGTGCAGCTCGCTCATCACGGCGCGGACCCGCTGGCCCATCGGGCCGATGCAGGCCCCCTTGGCGTTCACGCCCTGCACGGTGGAGCGCACGGCGATCTTGGTGCGGTGACCTGCCTCACGGGCGATCGCCCCGATCTCCACCGTGCCGTCGGCGATCTCCGGCACCTCCAACGCGAAGAGCTTCTTCACCAGCGCCGGATGGGACCGCGACAGGGTGATCTGCGGCCCACGCATCCCCTTGGTCACGTGCACCACCACGCAGCGGATCCGCTCGCCGTGGTGGTAACGCTCGCCGGGCACCTGCTCGGACTGCGGCAGCACACCCTCCAGCTTGCCGAGGTCGACGCTGACGATGCCCTTCTCGCTGCGCGCCTCGTGCGCCTGCACCACTCCGGTGACCAGGTCACCGTCGCGGCCGACGTACTCACCGAAGTGCACCTCGTCGGTGGCCTCCCGCAACCGCTGGAGGATCACCTGCTTGGCGGTCATCGCCGCGATCCGGCCGAAGTCGTGCGGGGTGTCGTCCCACTCCCGCACCACGCTGCCGTCGTCGTCCAGCTCCTGGGCGTAGACCTGGGCGGCCCCGTTCTTACGGTCGATCTCCACCCGGGCGTGCGACTCGGCGCCGTCGGTGTGCCGGTAGGCGGTCAGCAACGCGGTCTCGATCGCCGCGAGGATCGTGTCGAACGGGATCTCCCGCTCGCGCTCCAGTGCGCGCAGCGCCGCGAGGTCGATGTTCACCTCTCCTCGTCCTCCACATCATCGTCGTCATCGTCGGCGGCGTGTTCGTCGTCGCCGATCTCGTCGTCTTCGTCGGCGCCGTCGAACTCGTCCGCCTCGTCGATCTCGTCGAGGCGGTTGAACTCGACCTGCACCCGGCCGGGGCCGAGCTCGGCGTAGCGGTGTTCCGCCCGGCCGGCTTCGGTCTCCAGCACCACACGCTCGTCGTCGGCCGCCACCACCCGGCCGGTGACCTGACGGTCCACCGTGGGCTGCGCGTCGGGCCGCTCGACCCGGACGGTCACCTTCACCAGCCGGCCGGCGTTGCGTCGCCAGTGCCGGGGCAGGGTCAACGGGCGGTCCACCCCGGGGGAGCTGACCTCCAGCTGGTACTCCCCCGCCACGATGTCCCCGCCGGACTCCTCGGCCGCGTCCAACGCCGCCGAGACCACCCGGGAGACGTCCGCGACGGCGTCCAGGTTGATCCCGCCGTCGGCGTCCACGATCACCCGGACCACGTGCCGCCGGCCGGCCCGGGACACGGAGACGTCCTCCAGGTCGTAGCCCGCCTCCGTGACCACCGGCGCGATCACGTCGCGCAATCTGGTACGCCGGGCGGCCAGGTCGCCCCGGGATGCGCCCGCACGGTCCCCGCCCCGGGCGCCGTCGGTGCGACGGGATCGTCCCGCCGGCGCCGTCGGCCGGGTGGCACGGCCACGCTGCGTCATCTGGGCACCCTTCTGCTGGTCGGCTGCGGTCGTCGGACCGGCACGCCGGGACGCCACCGGGGCGGAAGCGCCGGTGGCTGCGCAGAGCGTAACGCGCCGCCGGGACGGCGGCCCCGGCGGCGCACCGACGGCGGTCGCCCGGCGGTCGGCGCGGATGGTGTTGACTTGTCCGGTGGCCACGGGCAGAACGACGACACACCCCGACGGAACGGGGCAATCCCGACGTACGGTGCTGCGCTCCGGCGCACTTCTGGCGGTCGGTGCCGCCACGGTGCCGCTGACCGGTTGTGCGCTGTTCGACCGGGACGAGCCCAGCCCGCCGCCCGACCCGCTGGAACCCCTGGCGGACGAGGCCCGGGCACTGGCCGCCCGGCACCGGGCCGCGATCGCCGCCGACCCGGGGCTCGCCGACCGGCTCACCCCGATCGCCGACGCGCACACGGCGCACGCCGACGAGCTGCGCCGGCTGATCGGCCGCCCCGGGCCGTCCGGTCCGGCGACACCGGCTCCGAGCGCCGGGGAAGGCACCCGCAGCGCCCTCCTGGCCGGGTTGCGGACCGCCGAGCAGAACGGCCGGGACAACGCGGCCAAGGCATGCGCCGCCGCGCCGGGTGACCGGGCCGCACTGCTCGGCTCGATCGCCGCCGCCCGGGCCACCCACCTGGAGGCACTGAAGTGAACCGCCGCACCGCCCCCGCCACCCCCGGCGACGCGCTCGCCGGGGCGTTGGCCGCCGAGTACGCCGCGATCTACGCCTACGGCCCGATCGGGGTACGACTCACCGACGCCGACCGGCGGGCGGCCCGCACCGCCGAGGCGGCCCACCGGTCCCGACGCGACGCGCTGGTGCTCCAGCTCAGCGCCACCGGCGGCACCGTCCCCCCCGACCAGGCCGGCTACGCCCTGCCGTTCCCGGTCACCGACCGGGCCGCCGCGTTGCGGCTGGCGGTGCAGGTGGAGGAGCGCACCGCGGCGTTCTGGCGGGCGGCGCTGCCGGTCACCACCGGCGCGGACCGCACCCGGGCGCTCAACGCGCTGACCGACTGCGCGGTACGGGCCACCCGCTGGCGGCGCAGCGCGGGCCTCACCCCACTGACCGTCCCGTTCCCCGGCAGTCCCACCTGACCCACCGCCCGTACCCTGCGGTTGCGGTCCGCATACGGGGTATGCATACTCCGTCGCATGTCCATCCGTCACGGCCTGCTCGCCCTGCTGGAGCGCGGCCAGATGTACGGCTACCAGCTCCGGGCCGCGTTCGAGGAGTCGACCGGCTCCACCTGGCCGCTGAACATCGGTCAGGTCTACACCACCCTCAACCGGCTGGAACGCGACGGCCTGGTCCGCTCGCTGCCCGAGCACGAGGGCGGGCAGCGGCCGTACGAGATCACCGACGCCGGGCGGGCGGACCTGGCGCTGTGGTTCGTCACCCCGATCAGCCGCAACGACCGCCCCCGCGACGAGCTGTCCATCAAGCTGGCCCTGGCGTTGACCACCCCCGGGGTGGACGTGCGGGCGGTGGTGCAGACCCAGCGTGGCGCGACCATGCGCACGTTGCAGGAGCTGACCCGGCTCAAGTACACCAGCGACCGGCCGGAGGACCTGCCCTGGCGACTGGTGCTGGACGCGATGATGTTCCAGGCCGAGGCGGAGATCCGCTGGCTCGACCACTGCGAGACCAGCCTGGTCCGGCATCGGCCGGCGGCCCCCACAGCCCGCAGCGGGTCACCGCCGGAGGTGGTGGAGCGGGCCGACGAGGAGGCACACCGGTGACCGGCCCGGACGACGGCGCGGTGCTCGAACTGCGCGACGTCCACCGCACCCACGGGGGCGGGGAGGCCGCCGTGCACGCGCTGCGCGGGGTGAGCCTCACCGTACGACCGGGCGAGCTGGTGGCCGTGATGGGTCCCTCCGGCTCGGGCAAGTCGACCCTGCTCACCCTGGCCGGTGGGCTCGACCGGCCGACCGGCGGGGAGGTACTGGTCGAGGGGGAGGCCCTCGGCACGCTCGACGGGCGGGGGCTGGCCCGGCTGCGCCGTCGCCGGATCGGCTACGTCTTCCAGGATCTGAACCTGCTCGGCAGCCTCACCGCCGCGGAGAACGTGGCCCTCCCGTTGGAACTCGACGGGGTCGGCGTACGGCAGGCCCGGCGGGCGGCCCTGGCGGCACTGGAGGAGGTCGGCCTGGGCGGGCTCGGTGCGCGCTTCCCCGACCAGATGTCCGGGGGGCAGCAGCAGCGGGTGGCGATCGCGCGGGCGCTGGTCGGTGAGCGGCGGTTGGTGCTGGCCGACGAGCCGACCGGGGCCCTGGACTCGCAGACCGGGGAGGCCGTGCTGCACCTGCTGCGCCGCCGGGTCGACGCGGGGGCGGCCGGGGTGTTGGTGACCCACGAGGCCCGGCACGCGGGCTGGGCCGACCGGGTGGTCTTCCTCCGCGACGGTGTCATGGTCGACTCCACCGCGCCGTTGGCCGGGGTCGAGCACCTGCTCTCCGGAATCGGCCGGTGAGCGCCCCGCCCCATCCGGACGGACCCTCCGGCCCCGACGGCCTGTCCGCCCGCACCCCACCGGCCCGGCCCGACGACCCGGCCCGCCCCACTCACCCGGCCCGCCCCGACAGCCCGGCCCGCCCCGCTCACCCGGCCGGGCCCGCTCACCCCGAGAACCCGGCTCACCCCGACGACCCGGCCCGGCCGGCAGGAGCCGGCAGAGCGACCCGGCCGGCCCACCCCGACGCGGGGGGCCCGGTGGGACTGCCCGGTCGGCTCGCCGGGACGCTCGGGTCCTGGCGGGCCGCGCTGCGGATCGCCCGGCGGGAGGCCTGGCGGGCACGGGGGCGCACCGCGCTGGTGCTGACGATGATCGCGCTGCCGGTACTGGTGCTGAGCTTCGTCGCGGTCACCTACGACATGGCCGAGCTCACCCCGGAGGAGAGTTTCGTCCAGCGGGTCGGTGCCGCCGACGTCGAGCTGCACTGGGTGGCGGAGAACCCGCTCCACCAGGACTCCCGGGGGGACACGAACTGGGCCCGCACGGGTGACCTGGTGGCCCGGGAACGGCCGGTGGGTCGGGCGGAGGTCGAGGCGCTCCTGCCGGCCGGCAGCCGGGCCAGCCGGGTCACCTGGTGGGTGCCGTTCGAGGTGCGGATCGGCGACCGGACCAGGACCATCGACGGGCGGGCGTTGGACCTGACGGACCCGCTGGCCCGCTCGATGGTGCGCCTGCGGTCCGGGCGGGTCCCCACCGCACCCGACGAGGTCGCGGTCAGCGCGCAGGCCGCCGCCCGGATGGGCGTACGGGTGGGCGGGTCGGTCGACGCGGCCGACGGCACCCGCCGGTGGCGGGTGGTCGGTGTGGTGGAGTTTCCCGACCAGCTCGGGGAGATCGCCGCCCTGACGCCGACCGGGTCGTCCCGGGACGGGCGGAGCTACGACGAGAGCTGGCTGGTCGACCTTCCCGGCCCGTTGGACGCCGCGCTGGTGGACCGGCTCAACGCGCACGGCATCCTGGTCAGCGCCCGGGACCCGGTGCCGGGTGCCCGGTCCCCCGACGGGTCGACGCTCAACCTGCCCGATCCGGTGCTGGCGAGCAACACGGTGTTGGTCGGCGGCCTCGGTCTGCTGGAGGTCGTCCTGCTGGTCGGCCCGGCCTTCGCGGTGGGGGTCCGGCGGCGGCGGCGGGACCTGGCGCTGGTCGCGGTGGCCGGCGGTGACCCGGTGCACCTGCGGCGGATCGTGCTCGCCGACGGGGTGGTCCTCGGTGGGCTCGGGGCGGCGTGCGGGCTGCTGCTCGGGGTCACCGCCGCGCTCGCCGGTCGGTCGCTGGTCGAGGAGCACCTGCTGGGGGCGCGCAGCGGGGGCTACCGGGTCTTCCCGGCGGCGCTCGTCGCGATCGCGGCGGTCGCGGTGCTGGCCGGGGTGTTGGCCGCGCTCGCCCCGGCGCTGGCCGCGGCCCGGCAGGACGTGGCGGCCGGGTTGGCCGGTCGCCGGACCGCACCCCCGCACCGCCGCCGCTGGCTGCTCCTCGGGGTGGCGCTGACCGCGCTGGGCAGCGGGGCCGCCGCGCTGGGTGCCGCGAGGGGCGACAGCCCGGTGATCCTCGCCGGGTTGGTCCTGGGTGAGCTGGGCCTGGTCTTCTGCACGCCCGCACTGATCGGTCTGCTGGCCCGGCTCGGTCCGCTGCTGCCGCCCGCGCCCCGTATCGCGCTGCGCGACGCCAGCCGCAACCGCTCGTCGGCCGCTCCGGCCATCTCCGCGGTGATGGCCGCCGTCGCCGGCAGCGTCGCCCTGGGCGTCTACGTGGCCAGCAACGACGCCCGCGACCGGGCCGACTGGCAACCGGGGATGCCGCCGGGCCAGGTGTTGCTGCTGCGCGCCGACCGGGACGGCACCGGCCCGCTGCCCCCGTTACCGCTGATCACCGAGCGGGTCCGGGCCGAGCTGGGCACCGACGCGGTGCTGCCGGTGGCGGTGCCCAGCTGCGTCGACCCGCAACGCCCGGAGGACTACTGCACGGTCACGGCGGTGCTGCCCGAGGACCGGGCCTGCCCGTACGACGCGGAGTCCTACGGTACGGCCGAGGTCCGCCGTGCGGCGCTGGCCGACCCGCGCTGCGTCCCGCCGGTCCGCATCGTCAGCGGCTTCTACCTGCCCGCCATGGTGGACGACGGCGCCGTCCTGCGGGTGCTCAGCGGTGCGCCGGCGGCCGAGGTGGCGGCGGCGGCCGTCGTGCTGCACGCCGGTGGCGTGGTGGTGACCGATCCCCGTTACCTGGTCGACGGTCAGGTGACGGTCCGGGTCGAACGGTGGGTCGGCGACTCCCGCCCGTCGGTGGCGACCAGCGTCACCCTCCCCGGTCACCTGCTGCGCGACGGGCTGCCGGTCGACCGGATGGTGCTCTCCCCCGCCGCCGCCGCCCGGGTCGGCCTGCGCACGGAGCCGGCCGGTTTCGCCGTCGACACCCGGACCACGCCGACCACCGCACAGCTCGACCGGGTGGTCACCGCCCTGCGGCCGTTGCTGCCGGTGTCGGTGCAGACCGAACAGGGTCCGCCCCGCTCGCAGCAGCGGCCGGTGCTGCTGTTGCTGGCCGCCGGTGCCGGGATGATCACCCTGGGCGCGGCCGGGGTGGCAACCGGTCTCGCCGCGGCGGAGGGCCGCCGGGACCTGTCCACGCTCGCCGCGGTGGGGGCCAGTCCCCGGGTACGCCGGGTGCTGTCCCTCTGCCAGGCCGGGGTGATCGCCGTGGTCGGCTCGGTGCTCGGCATCGCGGCCGGGCTGGGCTCCGCCCTGATCATCCTGACCTCGATGAACCGCCAGTATGCGCAGACCTGGCCGGCCCAGTCGCCGTACCCGGTGGTGGTGCCCTGGCAGACCCTCGGTGTGCTGGTGGTGGTGCCGCTGGTGGCGATGCTCGGTGCCGGTCTGTTGACCCGGTCCCGCCTCGCGGTCGAACGCCGGTTGGACTGAGCGGCCCGCCGGGAGCCGGTGGCCGGGTCGGTGGGTGCGGACACCGCGTCGACCAGGCAGACTGTCCGGGTGCCCGTCATCGGAACCCTCACCCGCCGGCTCGGTCACCACGAGTGGTTCGGTGCCACCATGCGCCTGCTGGTCCCCGTCGACCGGATGGTCGGGCGGCTCACCCGGGGTCGGGTGGTGGCGCTGGGCCTGGTCCCTTCGCTGATCATCACGACCACCGGGCACCGCTCCGGCCTGCCGCGCAGCAACCCCCTGCTGTATGTGCCGGACGGCGAGGGGTTCGTGGTGATCGGTTCCAACTGGGGCCAGCCGCGCCAGCCGGGCTGGGTGCTCAACCTGCGTGCCCGGCCCCGGGCGGAGGTGGCCGTCAAGGGTCGTCGGCTCACCGTGCGGGCCGATCTGGCCACCGGGGCCGAGCGGGAGCGGCTCTGGCAGTTGCTGGTCACCGAGTGGCCGGCGTACCGCACGTACGTGCAGCGGGCCGGTGGCCGGGAGATCCACATCTTCCGGCTGGTCCCGACCGGTGCCGACCTGCCGTGACCGGGCCGGAGCCGGCGACCGGGGTGGACCTGGACGATCCGCGCTGGCAGGTCGCCGGGCGGACGGCCGACGCGGCGCGGCGACGTTTCCCGGCGGACGTCCTCGCGGTGGCCGTGCACGGGCCGTTGGCGCACGGCGACGACGACGGCGGTGGGGACGCCGAGGTCGGGCTGCTGCTGGTCACCTACCGGGTGGGCGGTGGGCCGCCGACGTCGACCCGACGGATCGACGGGGTGCTGGTCGAGTTGACCGTCACCGACGCCGACGAGCACCTGCGGCGGGCCCGGACGCTGACCCCGGCCTGGCCGCTGACCGCCGACCGCTACGTCACCACCGTCGCGCTGTACGACCCGACCGGCTGGCTGCGCACCCTGCGCGACGAGCACCTGGGCCGGTTGGCGCGGGCCCGGCCGGCGGAGTTCAGCACCGCCGCGCGGGACGCCTGGTTCCGGGGTTGGGCGGCGCACGCCCGGGCGGCCCGGCTCGCCGAGTGGTACGAGACCGATCAGGCGCTGGTGATGCTGGGCGAGGCCCGGTTGGCGGCGGCCACGGTCAGCGGCCTGCTCGGCCGCACCTACTTCCGGGACCCGGGTGACGCGGTGCGGCGTACCGGGTTGGCCGGCGCGGACATGACCGAGGTGGGTCGGGTGCTCACCGGGCAGGCCGAGGAGTTGGCCGCCCGGGGCCGCCCGGTCGACGGCACGGTGGACGACCTGCTCACCCGCTGAGCCGGGCACCGGGCACCGGGCCGGGCACCGGGCACCGGGCCAGGCACCGGGCACCGGGCCGGGCACCGGGCACCGGGCACCGGCGGATCAACGGGTCGGCCACGACGAGCGACCCTGCCGGCGGCGACGGTCTAGCCGAGACCGCCCTGGACCCCGATGAGCATCCCGATCAGGTAGGTCGCGCCGGCCGCCGCCGCACCCAGCAGCAGCTGCCGCAGCCCACCCGCCCACCAAGGGCGGTGGGTGAACCGGGCCACGACCGCACCGGCCACGAAGAGCCCCACCCCGCCGACGGCGAGCGCCAACGCGAGGCTGGTGGAGCCGAGCAGGTAGCTCAGCAGCGGGATCAGCGCGCCGACGGAGAAGCAGAGGAACGACGAGATCGCCGCCGCCCAGGGGCTGGGTTGTTCGTCGGGGTCGACGCCCAACTCCTCCCGGACGTGCACCCGCAGCGCCTCCTCCGGGTTGCGGCGTACCGCCTCGGCGACCTGGTTCGCCAGGTCGCGGGGCAGGCCCCGGGCCACCCAGGCGTCGGACAGCTCGCGGGCCTCCGCCTCCGGGTGGCGTTCCAGCTCGCGGCGCTCCTTGGCCACCTCGGCGGCGACCTGTTCGTTGGCCGAGCGGACGCTGGTGTATTCGCCCAGGCCCATCGAGATGGCGCCGGCGACCAGGCCGGCGGTGCCGGTGAGCACGATGCTGTGCGCGGAGACGCCGCCGCCGCCGACGCCGGCGATCAGCGCGATGTTGGTGACCAGCCCGTCCATCGCACCGAAGACGGCAGGCCGCAGCCACCCGCCGGACACGTCCGCGTGGTGGGCCTCCCGCAGGGCGGCCGGGGTGTCGGTCACGGCAGGGTGAGGATCTCGTGACCGTCGTCGGTGACGACGATGGTGTGTTCGAACTGGGCCGTCCACTTCCGGTCCTTGGTGACGACAGTCCACCCGTCGTCCCACATGTCGTACTGGTAGGTGCCGAGGGTGATCATCGGCTCGACGGTGAAGGTCATCCCCGGCTCCATGATGTCGGTGGGCCGGGGGCTGTCGTAGTGCGGCACGTAGAGGCCGCTGTGGAACGCCTCGCCGATGCCGTGGCCGGTGAAGTCGCGCACCACCCCGTAGCCGAACCGCTTGGCGTACGACTCGATGACCCGGCCGATCACGTTGATCTGCCGGCCGGGGCGGACCGCCCGGATGCCCCGCATCATCGCCTCGTGGGTGCGTTCGACAAGCAGCCGGGCCTCCTCGCTGACCTCGCCGACGCAGAAGGTGGCGTCGGTGTCGCCGTGCACCCCGTCGAGGTAGGCGGTGACGTCGACGTTGACGATGTCGCCGTCGGCGAGCACGGTGGAGTCGGGGATGCCGTGGCAGATGACCTCGTTGACACTGGTGCAGCAGGACTTGGGGAAGCCCTTGTAGCCCAGCGTCGAGGGGTAGGCGTCGTGGTCGACGAGGAACTCGTGCACCACCCGGTCGATCTCGTCGGTGGTCACCCCCGGCTTGCAGTGTTCACCGGCGAGCTGGGTGGCCTGCGCCGCCAACCGGCCGGCGACCCGCATCTTCTCGATGGTCTGCGGGGTCTGCACGTGCGAGCCGCGCCACTGCCGGGGTTGCTTCTTGCCCACGTACTCCGGTCGGGCGATGTGGCCAGGGACCGCTCGCCAGGGGGAGAGCGTGCCTGGGGTGAGCGGGGCACGAACGGTCATGACGACAGCCTATCTCCGGGCGGTCGGCGGGCCGTGGCGTGGCCGGCCCGTCGGTTGTTGCCGTGCCCACCGGGCTGTGCCATTGTGGCTTCGTGGATCTAGGGGGCGTATCTCCCGTTTTCTCCGCGAGCGCGGAGCTGGCAGGTGACCACGTCCACGTCACGGTGACCGGTGAGGTCGACATGGCCACCGCCGACACGATGGTGCAGACCGCGCTGCGGGAGCCGGCCCGGCAGGTCACCCTGGATCTGCGCGCGGTGACCTTCTTCGACTCCGCCGCCATCCACGCGGTGGTCCAGCTCGCCCGCCGGTTTCCCGGTGCCCTGACGGTGTTCCCGTCCCGGCAGGTCAACCGGGTGTTGGAGATCTCCGGCCTCGGCGACCAGGAGTGGCTGCGCCCGGTCTGACCCGGGGCCGCGCCGGGCCGGCTCAGTCGGCCAGCCGGCGGCGCAGCGACACCTCGGTCCCCTCCGCGGTACGACGTACCGTCAGCTCGCCCAGCGCCTCGATCAACGCGAGGCCCCGGCCCCGGAACCCGGCCCCGGTCGACTCGCGCCAGCGACCGCTGTCCCGCACCGTCGCCACCACCGTGTGGTCGACGATCGACACCTCGACCCCGATCGTCGGCTCCACCGGCGCGACCGGGTGCTCGATGGCGTTGGCGGCGGCCTCGGAGACGGCGACGATCAGGTCGAACAGGTCGTTCTCCCCCACGCCGTGCGCCACCAGGAAGTCCTCCAGCCGCTTGCGCAGCACGCTGAGCCGGGTCGGGTCGGCGGGCAGCCGCAGGGTGAAGCGGTTCAGCTCGGCGGCCTCCAGCGCCAGCACCGCCACGTCGTCGTGCCGGTTGCGCCCGTCGACCCGTTGCACCACCGCGTCCACCAGGTCGGTGACGTGCTCACCGCCGGTGCCGGCGTCCGCCCGCAGCTGGGCCAGCGCCGCGTCGATGCCGGCCTGCCGGTCCTCGATCAGCCCGTCGGTATAGAGCAACAGCCGACCGCCGGGGGCGAGTTCACCCTCGACGGTGCGGAAGTCGGTGCCGGCGATCGCACCGATCGGCGGCCCCAGGGCCCGCTCGTGCAGAAATGCCACGTCGTCTCCTCGGATCAGCAGGGGGGACGGATGACCGGCGCTGGCGTACCGCAGCCGGCCGGTGCGGGGAGAGAAGGAGAGGCAGAACACGGTGGCGAACGACTGCCGTTCGGTCGAGCCGACCAGCCGGTTGAGCCGGGTCAACGACTGCCCCGGGTCGTAGCCCTCCAGCAGGTACGCCCGCAGGCCGTTGCGCAGCTGACCCATCGCCGCGGCGGCCCCGACCCCCTTGCCGACCACGTCGCCGATGACCAGCACCACCTCGTCGTCGCCGATGCCGATCACGTCGTACCAGTCGCCGCCGACCTCGACGTCGGTGCTGCCGGGCAGGTAGCGGCTGGCCACCACGGCTCCGGGCAGTTGGGGCAGCGAGCGGGGCAGCAGGCTGTGCTGCAGGGTGGTGGCGATCCGGTGTTCGGCCTCGTAGAGCTGGGCGTTCTCCAGTCGTACCCCGACCAGCCGGGCCAGTTCCGCGACGGCCGCCTGGTCGGTGCCGTCGCCCTCGCGACGCCAGACCCGCAGCTCGCCGAGCTGCCCACCGGTGGTGCCGGTCAACGGCAGCACCTGGGACGGCTGGTCAGGCGCGGTGCCGCCGCCGTCGGCCTCGTGCCGCGCGCCGGTGACCGTGGTGACCGACACCCGGGCCGCCTCCGCCAGGCGCAGGGCATGCCGGGCGGCGACCTGGACCACCTCGGCGGTCGACTTCGCGGTGTTGACCGCCACGGCGGCGTCGGCGAGCGCCCGCAGCCGGCGGATGATCTGCCCCCGCAGCTGACCCAGCTGGACGTTGGCCCGGACCCGGGCGATCAGCTCCGCCCCGGAGAACGGCTTGGTGAGGTAGTCGTCGGCCCCGACCGACAGGCCGGCGACCGCTTCGGCGGACCCGGCCCGCGCGGAGAGCAGCACGATCGGCACGTGCCGGGTGCGCGGGTCGGCCCGCAACGCGGTGACCAGGCCGAAACCGTCCAGCCGGGGCATCATCACGTCGGTGAGCACCAGGTCGAACGGGCTCCCGGTGGCTTCCTGGAGGGCCACCACGCCGTCCGGTACGGCCACCACCTCGTACTCGGGGCTGAGCAGCCGGGTGACGTGTTCGCGCAGGTCGGCGTTGTCGTCGGCGAGCAGGACCCGGCCCGCCCGGCCCGGGTCGCCGGTGACCGGGGCGGACCGCCCGTCGCCGGCCGGGTCGGACCCGTCGGTCCACAGGGCGGTCTCCGCGACGTAGAGCGACGCCTGTGACGACTCGGTGGTGGGCAGCGGCGCGGCGGAGGCGACCCGGTCGGGCGGCAGGTGCGCCGAACCGAACGGGACGGTCACGGTGAAGGTGGTGCCGTGGTCGACCCGGCTGGTGGCGGCCACCGCGCCGCCGTGCATGTCGACCAGTTCACGCACCAGGGCCAGGCCGATCCCGGTGCCCTCGTGGGTACGCGAGCGCACCCCCGGCACCCGGTGGAACCGCTCGAAGACGTGCGGGACCTCCCCGGCGGCGATGCCGACCCCGGTGTCGGTCACCTCCAGCCGCGCCGCGCCGGCGACGGCGACCACCCGGACCCGGATCTCGCCGTCGAAGGTGAACTTCAGCGCGTTGGAGAGCAGGTTGAAGACGATCTTTTCCCACATGTCACGGTCCAGGAAGACCGGCGCGGGCAGCGGCGGGCAGTCGACCACGAGCCGCAGCCCGGCCCGCTGGGTCGCGGAGCGGAAGGTGCTGGCCAGCCGGGAGGTGTATTCGGCGAGGTCGGTGGGCTGGTAGTGGGCGGCCAGCCGGCCGGACTCCAGCCGGGAGAAGTCGAGCACCGTGTTGACCAGCTTGAGCAGGCGCAGCGCGTTGCGGTGCATGACGGTCAGCCGGTCGAGGTGCGCCGTGGGCAGCGTCGGATCGGCCAGCATGTCCTCCAGCGGGCCGAGGACCAGGGTCAGCGGGGTACGGAACTCGTGGCTGACGTTGGCGAAGAAGTTGGTCTTGGCGCGGTCCAGCGCGGCCAGTTCGGCGGCGCGCGCCCGCTCCTGCTCGTACGCCCGCTGCTGGCCGACCACCCGGGACACCTGCGCGGCGATCAGGCCGACGAAGTCGCGGTACTCGTCGTTGCACGGCAGGCGGGAGCTACGGCCGACGACCAGTGCCCCGGCGGGCTCGCTGGTGGCCGTCAGCGGCAGCACCAGGGCCCGGTCGGAGACGCCGTCCGGTACCGCGCCGAACAGGTCGGCCACCTCGATCTCGGTGCCGGCCCCACCGGCGGCGACCCGGGACAGCACCGTCGGCAACTCGGCCGGCACCTGGTCCGGGTCGACGCCGCTGACCCCGGCCGGTACCGGCCGACCGGTCTCGTCGGTGAGATAGATCAGGGCGAACGGGACGTCGGCCCGGTGCCCGTCGAGCACGGCGGCGGTGGCCTGCCCCAGCTCGGTCATGCTGCTCGCCGCGCCGAGCCGGGAGCCGAGTTCGGCCAGGGCCCGCAGCCGGCGTTCCCCGATGACCCGCCCGGTGGTCTCGTTGACGAAGCAGAAGACACCGTTGACGCTGCCGTCGTCGTCCCGGATCGGGTCGTAGGAGATGTCGAAGTAGACCTGCTCGACGAAGCCGTGCCGGTCGAGCAGGAACGGGTGGTTCTCCCCCCGGTAGGACTCGCCGGTGCGGCGTACCCCGTCGAGCAGGGGGCCGAGCACGTCCCAGGTCTCCGCCCAGTGCTCCCGGGCCGGCCGGCCGAGCGCCTGCGGGTGCTTGACGCCGATGGTGGGCCGGTAGGTGTCGTTGTAGAAGGCCAGCTGGTCGGGGCCCCAGAACAGCACGATCTGGGCCCGCGAGGAGAGCATCATGCCGATGGCGTGGCTCAGCGCCGCCGGCCAGGTGTCCGGAGGGCCGATCGGGTTGTCCGCCCAGTCGTGCCCGCGCAGCCGGCGACCCATCTCGCCGCCCGCCGTGAACGCCCCGGCCAGCCAGGGCGGGAGTGTGCGGTCGGCGGACAGGGCGGACAGCCCTCGTCCGTCCTCGCCCCCACGGGCCGAGCTCATCCGCGCCCCCTGCTTCGGCCGGTCGTGCCCCCCAGAACGCCTCGGCTGACGCCGGTCGCGTCCGTCTTTTACCCCGACGGATCAGGAACGTAACGCACGGGTTCGGACGGACGCTGGTAACTCTCGCCTCATCCTGCCGTCATCTGCCCGACAGCGCACGGTGAGGGGGTGGGCTCAGAAGACCGGGAGTCCGTCGATGCTGGCTGCGTTCTTGGTCGCGCGGTAGGTGACCAGATCCTCGGTGGTCCGTCGGGAGTGTGACGTGAGCAACAGGTCGCGGTCGCCGCGATAGTCCATCAGGGGCACCGCGTAGCCGCAGGAGTCGCTGACCCGTTGCACCGTGACCCCGATCACCGCGCGGACGGCGTGCACGTCGGGCGGCTCGGGGAAGTCGGCCAGCCGGGCCGCGAAGTCGGGGTCGGTGACCGGGGTGGCGACGCCCCGCCCGTGCAGTCGGACGATCTTCGGTGGGCCGTCGAAGGCGCAGAACATCAGCGTGATCCGGCCGTTTTCCCGCAGGTGGGCGATCGTCTCCGCGCCGCTGCCGTGGTAGTCGAGCCAGGCCACCCGGTGCGGGCCGAGCACGACGAAGGTGCCCCGCATGCCCTTGGGGGAGAGGTTGACGTGCCCGTCACCGCCGGTGGGCGCGGTGGCGACGAAGAACATCGGCTGCGCCTCGACGAACTCCCGCAGTCGCCCGTCCAGCGCCGGATATACGGTCCCCATGCTGCCATCCTCCCGCCGCCGACCGCATTTCGAGACAGATTTCCCGCCTGGCAGGAAGCGTCAGCGGTCCCGGGCCGCCCTCACCAGGGCGGTAACCGGGCGCGGGTCGTCGTCGTTCTCCGGATGCCACTGCACCCCGAGCAGAAACCGTCGCGCCGGGTCCTCCACCGCCTCCACCACCTCGTCGTCGGCCCAGCCGGTGACCGTGAGCCGCCCCGGATCGGCCACCGCCTGGTGGTGGTACGAGTTGACCCGGTCCACCCCGGCCAGCACCGACGCCGTCCGGGTCCCCGACGCGAACCGCACCGGATGCGCCCCGTACACCCCCGGGGCGGGGCGGTGCCGGTCGTGACCCACCACGTCCGGCAGGTGCTGGTGCAACGACCCGCCGTACGCGACGGCCAGCAACTGCATGCCCCGGCACACCCCCAGCACCGGCAGATCCACGGCGAGGGCGGCAGCCAGCAGGGCCGACTCCCCGGCGTCCCGGTCGGGGCGGGGCTCGGTACGCGGGTCCACCGGCTGGCCGTAGCGCTGCGGGCCGACGTCCGCGCCGCCGGCCAGCAGCAACCCGTCGAGCACGTCCACCACGTCGGCGTCCAGCTCGTCCGGGGGCAGCACCACGGCCCGACCCCCGGCGGCGGTCACCGAGCGGACGTACGCCTGCGGGACCAACGACGCCGGCACGTCCCGCCAGACGGCCCAGCTCGCCGGCTCGACGTACCCGGTGATGCCGATCAGCGGACGCGCCCGCCGGCCGGACGGCCCGGCGCCGCCACCCGCCGGCCCGCTCACAGCGGGGTGACGTACGCGCCGGTGATGCCGCCGTCGACCACGAACTGCGCGGCGGTCATGAACGACGCGTCGTCGCTGGCCAGGAACGCCACCGCGGCGGCGATCTCCTCCGGTGCGCCGAACCGGCCCATCGGCACGTGCACCAGCCGACGGGCGGCCCGCTCCGGGTCGGCGGCGAACAGCTCCATCAGCAGCGGGGTCGCGACCGGGCCGGGGCAGAGCGCGTTGACCCGGATGCCCTCCCGGGCGAACTGCACGCCCAGCTCCCGGGTCATCGCCAGCACCCCGCCCTTGCTCGCGGTGTACGCGATCTGCGAGGTGGCCGCCCCCATCAGCGCCACGAACGAGGCGGTGTTGATGATCGAGCCCTTGCCCTGCCGGCGCATGTGCGCAATCGCGTACTTGCAGCACAGGTAGACGCTCGTGGTGTTGACCCGCAGCACCCGTTCCCAGGCGTCCAGGCCGGTGTCGAGGATGGAGTCGTCGTCGGGCGGGGAGATGCCGGCGTTGTTGAACGCCACGTCGAGGCGGCCGTGCCGCTGCACGACCCCGTCGAAGAGGTCCCGGACGGCCGCCTCGTCGGCGACGTCGGTGTGCACGTACTCGCCGCCGACCTCCTCGGCGGCCCGCCCGCCGGCCTCGTCGTCGATGTCGACGCAGACCACCCGGGCCCCCTCGGCGGCGAACCGCCGCACGGTGGCCAACCCGATCCCGCTGCCCGCCCCGGTCACCACGGCGACCCGGTCCTGTAGCCGACCCTGCACGCGCCTCACTCCTCTGTGCTGATGAAGACGTTCTTGACGTCGGTGAAGGCGTGCAGCGCGTCCGGTCCCAGCTCACGGCCGAGCCCGGAACGCTTCATCCCACCGAACGGGGTCCAGTAGCGCACCGAGGAGTGCGAGTTGACGCTCAGGTTGCCGGCCTGCACCGCGCGGGCCAGCCGCAGCGCCCGCCCGACGTCCCGGGTCCAGATCGAGCCGGACAGGCCGTACTCGGTGTCGTTGGCGAGCCGGACCGCGTCGGCCTCGTCGTCGAAGGGGAGCACCGAGACGACCGGCCCGAAGATCTCCTCCCGCCAGTGCCGGTCGGCCGGGGAGTCGGCGAGCAGCACCGTCGGCGCGTGCCAGAAGCCGGGGCCGTCGGGGCGGGTGCCGGTGAACGCGACAGTCGCGCCGTCGACGTAGCCGGCGACCCGGTCCCGGTGGGCTGCGGAGATCAGCGGGCCCATCTCGGCGGTCTCGGCGGCCGGGTCCTCCACCCGCAGCGCCTGCACCGCTGGTTCGAGCAACTCCAGGAACCGGTCGTAGACCGGGCGCTGGACCAGGATCCGGGAGCGGGCGCAGCAGTCCTGCCCGGCGTTGTCGAACACGGCGTACGGTGCGGTGGCCGCCGCCTTCTCCAGGTCGGCGTCGGCGAAGACCAGGTTGGCGCTCTTGCCGCCCAGCTCCAGGGTGACCCGCTTCACCTGGGCGGCGCAGCCGGCCATGATCCGGGTGCCCACCTCGGTCGAGCCGGTGAAGCAGACCTTCCGCACGGCCGGGTGGGTGACGAACCGTTCGCCGACCACGTCGCCGCGACCGGGCAGCACGGTGAACACGCCCTCCGGCAGGCCGGCTTCGCGCCCCAACTCCGCCAGCCGCAGCGCGGTCAGCGGGGTCAGCTCGGCGGGCTTGAGCACGACCGTGTTGCCGGCGGCCAGCGCGGGGGCGAAACCCCAGGCGGCGATCGGCATCGGGAAGTTCCACGGCACGATCACCCCGACCACGCCGAGCGGTTCGTGGAAGGTGACGTCCCAGCCGCCGGGCACCGGGATCTGCTGCCCGGTCAGCCGCTCCGGCGCCCCCGCGTAGTAGTCGAGCACGTCACGGACGTTGCCCGCCTCCCACCGCGCATTACCGATGGTGTGCCCGGAGTTACGCACCTCCAGCTGGGCCAACTCCTCCAGGTGCGCGTCCACCAGCCCGGCGAACCGCCGCAGAACCCGCCCCCGCTCCCCCGGCGCAACCTGACGCCACGCCTCGAACGCAACAGCCGCCCGCGAGATAGCCGCATCCACCTCCCCCTGCCCGGTGGCCGCCACCTCCCCCACCACATCCCCACTAGCCGGATCGACCACCTGCGTCACGCCCCACCCCTTTCCCCGTCGATCATGGAGTTGTGGTGCCCCGCACAGACCACATACCGCCACACATCGTCCACCACAACTCCAAGATCGACGCAGACAGGGGGTGGAGGTCAGAGGCGTTCGAAGCCACGGGTCAGTTCCCAGTCGGTTACGGCGGCGTCGAAGGCGGCCAGCTCGACCTGGGCCTGGTTGGCGTAGTGGGCGTGCACCTCGTCACCGAAGGCGGTGCGGGCGATGTCGGAGTTCTGCCAGAGGGTCAGGGCGTCGCGGAGGGTGGGTGGGACGCGTTCGGCGGCCGGGTCGTCGTAGGCGTTGCCGGTGCACTCGTCGGCCAGCTCCAGCTCCTGCTCGATGCCGTGCACCGCCCCCGCGACCAGGGCGGCGATCGCCAGGTACGGGTTCACGTCCGCGCCGGGCACCCGGTTCTCCACCCGCATCCCCTGCCCGTGCCCGACCAGCCGCAGCGCGCAGGTGCGGTTGTCGGTGCCCCAGCGCAGCGCGGTCGGCGCGAACGAGCCGGGCTGGTAACGCTTGTAGGAGTTGATGTTGGGGGCGAACAGCACGCTCATCTCCCGCATGGTGGCGAGCAGCCCCGCCAGCACCCGCTGCCCGGTGACGCTGAGCTGCGCCGGCCCGTCGCCGAGCATCGCCGAGCGGCCGTCGACGTCACGCAGCGAGAAGTGGATGTGGCAGGAGTTGCCCTCCCGGGCGTTGGGCTTGGCCATGAACGTGATCGACACGCCCTCCTGGGCGGCGATCTCCTTCGCCCCGTTCTTGTAGATCACGTGGTGGTCGGCGCAGGCCACCGCCTCGTCGTAACGGAAGGCGATCTCGTGCTGGCCGAGGTTGCACTCGCCCTTGGCGCTCTCCGGGGTCAGCCCCGCGCCGGCCATCTCGGTGCGGATGCGCCGCAGCAGCGGCTCCACCCGGGCGGTGCCCAGCAGCGAGTAGTCGACGTTGTACTGGTTGGCCGGGGTGAGGTCGCGGTAACCGCGCCGCCACGCCTCCTCGTACGAGTCGCGGTAGAGGACGAACTCCAGCTCGGTGCCGGCGTACGCGGTCAGCCCGTGGTCGGCCAGCCGGTCGAGCTGCCGGCGCAGGATCTGCCGGGGCGAGGCGACCACCGGGCCGGAACCGTCGAGCCACTCCAGGTCGGCCAGGAGCAGCACGCTGCCCGGCTGCCACGGCATCCGGCGCAGGGTGGACAGGTCTGGGCGCATGGCGAAGTCACCGTAGCCGCGTTCCCAGCTCGACATTGCGTACCCGTCGACGGTGTTCATGTCGACGTCCACGGCGAGCAGGTAGTTGCAGCCCTCGCTGCCGTTGGCGACCACCTGGTCGAGGAAGAACGGGGCGTGGAACCGTTTGCCCTGCAGGCGGCCCTGCATGTCGGTCAGGGCGAGCACCACCGTGTCGATCTCGCCATCGGCGACGGCGACCCGGAGCTGTTCCAGCGTGAGCGGGGCTTTCCTCATCCGTGCGCCTCCATCACCAAGGTCTACCGGGCCTAGCGGATCACCGTCAATGCCCCGTTCGGGCGTCCCGGCAAACCCCCGCCCGGGGTTCCGCCGACCCGGTCCGGGTCACGTCGCCGGCCGCACCGGCGGGTGGCCGGGGCCGCACCTGGACGCACCGGTCCGGTGAGGACGTTCCTGCCGGCCCTCGTGTTCCCCGCCGCGCCCCGACGCCAGGCGACCCGGACGGGAATTGCAGAAGCGCGGCACACCGGAAACAATTATTCCGCGCGCGGGAAAGAACTGCGGCGACAAGCCGTTCATCCGTTCGGACAAACCATCGACACAACTATCCGTAATCACGCAGTGACCTTGCGGGAGAGTCGCCGCGTTGCCAGAATCTGACCGATCGGGTGCGACGCTCGGCACTTTCCCGAATGGCCCGTCCGTCTTTTCCGTCGACCACCTGCGCGGGTGCGCGCGATGCGCAGGTGCGTTCGTCGGGAAAACGGCTGGTCGGCGCACCGGTGACACCCGACGGTAATTCCGCACCGCCCGAACTGCTCCATCACGACGCACAAAGGACGCGTAATGACGAGAGTACGTCTGCGTGGCACGCCCCGCTCCTTCGCCGCCCTGGTGGCGATCGCCCTGTCCACCGTAATGCTCGCGGTGGCCGCCCCGGCCCAGGCAGCACCCGCCTCCGGTGCCGAGTCGACCGGCCACCTGATTCCCCTTTCCAGCGGATCCGCCGGCCGGTCGGCGAATTCCTACGGCACGCTCGCCTCGACCTCGATAACGGGAACCGTCGGTTCCATAACCGTCACCTGCACGCTGACGCCGAGCACCCCGTTCATCTACTACGGCGGCCTGTACGGTGGCGGCGAGGAGGGCCTCGCGACGGTCCGGTGCACCTACCCCGTCTACGCGGCCCAGGTCGAGGTCGCCCTGTTCCGCTACGGCACCCAGATCACGTACGGCACCCACACGAACTACAGCACCACCACCACGACCGCCGACACCGAATACCCTCGGTCCAGCGGCCAGTACCAGACGGGCGCGGACGCCTACATCACCTGGACCTACGGCGGGCCGACCAGCTTCATTCCGCTCACCTTCAGCAACAGCATCAACCTCTGACCTGCCCCGCACCGGCGGAAACGCCCGCAGGCGACCGGGCAGCCCCGGGCGGGACCCTCCTCGGAGGAGGTCCCCGCCCGGGGCTGCCCACCGTAAGACCCGGACGGTCGCGGTCAGGCCGGCTCGTCGGCCCGCGCGGCGTCCACCGCCGCAGGCGACCCCGGCCCGGGTACGTCGACGGTGCGGCGCGGGCCGGTGAACCACGTGCGGGCCGAGGCGTACCACCAGATGCCGACCCCGAGCAGCACCCCGCCGACGGCCAGCGGCGCGTAGTTCACCGCCGACCAGCTGAACTCCGGGTTGCCGGGCACCCCGGCCGGCACGATCGGCAGCACGAAGTAGACCGAGATGATCACGATCTCGACCACCGCGATCCAGCCGAACACCTTGTACTTGCGCCCGAGCGTCCACGGCCCTGGCTCGAACCGGTCGCCGAGGCGCAGCCGCAGCGCGATCGGGATGACGAAGGACAGGTAGAGCCCGATCACCGCCACCGACACCACCGCGTAGAAGGCGACCGGGACGCC
The DNA here is from genome assembly GCF_019374995.1 of Micromonospora sp. RL09-050-HVF-A. Taxonomy (NCBI): domain Bacteria; kingdom Bacillati; phylum Actinomycetota; class Actinomycetes; order Micromonosporales; family Micromonosporaceae; genus Micromonospora; species Micromonospora sp. RL09-050-HVF-A. The sequence continues at coordinate 6,229,177 of NZ_JAGKQP010000002.1, read as the reverse complement.
GTCACGCTGGTAGAGCGCCGGCAGGGTGAGCACCAGGCCGGCCAGCGTCGCCCCGATGATCGCGTTGGCCGGGGTGCCGTTGCGGTCGACCTTCGACCACAGCCGCCAGCCGGGCACCGCGCGGTCGCGGCTGAAGGCGTACGTCATCCGGCTCATCGAGGTCACGCAGCTCATCCCGCAGAAGAACTGCCCGATGGTGGAGATGATGATGACCGTCTTGAAGAAGAACGGGGTCAACGCGGATTCGAAGATGGCGCCGGAGAACCCGTTGGCCGCGTTGATCGCGTCCACGTCGGTGGCGGCGAACAAAAACGCCAGCAGCAGGATCCACCCGCCCACCGCCGAATAGAAGATCGACCGCCACAGCCCCTTGGCCGCGGCCTGCGACGCGCCCCGGGTCTCCTCGGACACGTGCGCGCAGGCGTCGAATCCGGTGATCGTGTACTGGGTGAGCAGGAATCCCAGCGGCAGCACGTAGAACCAGAACGTCAACCCGCCGGTGTCGCCGTCACCGAACCCGGAGTTGTTGAACCGCTCGGTGAAGACGAACTGGAAACTCTGGTGCCGGTCGGGCACCAGCAGCAGGATGGCCACCACGGCGGCGGCGCCGGCCACGTGCCACCAGACCGACACGTTCTGGAGTACGTCGATGATCCGGTGCCCGAAGATGTTGATCAGCCCGTGCAGGGCCAGGATGATCACGAACAGGACGAATGCCTGCCGCAGCGTCCCCTCCCACCCGTCGAAGAGCGCCGACAGGGTCAGGTTGAGGAAGGTGGCGCAGCCGTAGTCCACCGACGCGGTGACCGCGACCAGGCCGATCAGGTTGAGCCAGCCGGTGAACCAGCCGTGCACCGGCCGGCCCATCTTCGCCGCCCACCAGTAGATCCCCCCGGCCGTCGGGTACGCCGACACCAGCTCGGCCAGGCAGAACCCGATGATCAGGATGAACAGCGAGATCAGCGGCCAGCCCCAGGAGATGGCGACCGGTCCGCCGTTGTTCCACGCCTGCCCGAAGGTGGTGAAACAGCCGGCCAGGATCGAGATGATCGAGAACGAGATGGCGAAGTTGGAGAAGCCGCTCCACGTGCGGTGCAACTCCTGCTGGTAGCCGAGTTCGGCGAGTCGTCGGGCGTCGTCGTCCGGCGCGTGCGGTTGCCCGACGGTCGGCCGTTGCCCGTTCCCGGCGGTCGGCGGTTGCCCGGTGGTCGGCGGGGGCGTTGTGGCCACAGCACACCTCCCTGAGGTGGTACCCGGTACTGCCCGGGTGGTCCCGGTGCGAGTGCGCCCGAGTCTCGTCCCGCCGATCACCACGGTCAATCCGTCGCCGGTGCCGAACTCGTTAATTCGCGTCATCCCTGGCGGGCGGTGGTCAGGTCGCCCGGGGGCGGTAATCGGGTTGCCCCGGGGCCGGCACCGACGGATGCTTGAGCCCGTGACCAGGCCCGATCGCGACGGGCCGACGCCGGGCGCTCGGCAGGAGCCCGGCACCACGGCGGCGCGGGGCGTCCACCTCTCTCTCACGTACGGCGTCGTGCCGTACCCGACGGGCGTCCCGCTCCGCCACCCACTCCCGCCCCGATCCACCCGCCTGGGTAGATGTTGCGGAATCCGCCGGGCATGGACGGCACAACTTCGGCCCAGACGAGTCGATCTTGCCGCCGACCGCCCCTGGTAGATCCCTCAGCCTCGGGCCCTGGCCCAGGAGAGGAAGCGTTCGGTCATGCCGGTGGGCGGGTGGGCCGGGTGGAGTTGGGTGAGCTGGTTGGTGGCCTCGTGCATCAGGGTGCCGAGATAGATCAGCAGGGACATCCGGTCGTTGCGGTACTCGGTGAGCAGCGCGAGCTTGGCCGGCTGGCAGGGCCACTGCCGGCCGCAGTTGCGGCAGCGCCACAGCGGACGCATCGCGACGTGCGGGACGGGCGGACGGACCACCACCATCACCGCCCCCACAGCGCAGCGGCCTGCGCCTCGTCGTCGATCAGGTCAGGCGACCACAGGAACCGCTTGACGCTCCCGAGCACCCGGCAGGGCGGCGTCCTCATGATCCTCCACCACATGACCGAACCCTTCATGTCGACCTCCTCGCGTGCCTGGGAAGGGGCCGCTCCCACTGGCCAGAAAGGGAGCGGCCCCCGCGAAGTCGGCCCCGACACCGTTCCGTCAGAGCCGACCCACCTGGGGCAACCTTGCCCAGAGCGACGGGATCAGTACACGACGTTAATCTATGCTCAGGGACGTTCGTGACATCCACGATGGAGGCGGGATGAACCACGCGCTTCAGGAGGCCATGGCCGAGGCCGGCGAGACAGCAGAGAGTCTTGCCGCTCAAACAGGAGTCGACCCCAAGACGGCAGCGCGGTGGATATCTCCGGGACGTGTGCCGCAACCGCGTCGACGGGTGACCGTGGCCGCGATCCTCGGCCGGGACGTTGGTGACCTATGGCCCGATGTCCTCAAGCGCCGCGAGCCACAGTGGCTGAGAAAATGGGTCGACTGGGAGCGTGAAGCCTTGGCCCTGCGCTGGTTTGAACACTGCTGGATACCTGGCCTACTCCAAACCGAGGCGTATGCGCGGGCCACTCTGGCACACAACCTGCTGCCTGCGGACGAGATCGAGGAGCGCGTGGCGTCCCGGCTTGAGCGCGGCTCCATTCTCACCAGCGGCAGACCCCCGCAACTCGTCGCCGTCATCGACATGGCGGCGTTACGTCGCCCGATGAAGAGTCACCCCGCCGCAATGAAGGAACAGCTCACCCACCTGGCCGATGTGGCTGAGCTACCGCACATACAGATCCTCGTGGTGAGTGAGGACACTGGGCTCTATCCTGGACTACAGGGCGGCTTCATTCTTGCCACCCTTGGTGACGGCTCAGTAGTGGCACATCTCGATCATCAAGTGCGAGCGCAGGTGGTGAATGAGGCCGATGACCTTGTTACCCTCCAGCAGACCTGGGAGATGATCAGAGGCGAAGCCTTCTCCCGCAGGCAGTCACTCAACCTCCTCAAGGAAGCGGCGAGCACATGGACCTGACCGGCGCACAATGGCGCAAGAGCACCAGGAGCGGCAGCAACGGCGGCTCGTGTGTCGAGGTGGCCGACAACCTGACCGGCGTCGTCCTGGTGCGGGACACCAAGGACCGCGACGGCGGGACCCTGACCTTCGCGCCGGACAGCTGGCAGGCGTTCGTCGACCTGGCCAAGCAGATCGACCCGGCTGCCTGACCTGCCGCCCGACCACCACCGCCCCGCCCACGTGGGTGGTCAGGTGAAGAGGAGGCCGGCGACCCAGAGGGCGGCAATCACCAGGCCAGCCAGGAACTCCACCATCATCGACAGGCCGGCCGCCTTCAGCGCCTGCACCGTGGCCGGCCAGGCGAGCTGGTTGCTGCCCAACCGCAGCCGCTCGGCCCCCCACACCCCGCCGACGAAGCCGATCACCAGGCCGATCACCGGGATGACGAAGAACCCGACCAGCCCGAGCAGGCCCCCGACGAGCAGCGACGACGTCGGCACCCCGGTGCGCTTGAGGTTGCGCCCCGGCCAGGCGTACTTGATCACGGCACCGGCGGCGGCGACCACGGTGGCCGCGCCGAGCACCGCCCAGCGGCCCGGCCCGGCGTCGCCGAAGACCGCCCAGAGCAGCACCCCGCCCCAGCACAGCGGCAGCGCCGGCAGGCCGGGCACCACCACCCCGGCCAGTCCGGCCACGATCGCGATCGCCGCGACCACCGAGACCGCCGCCCCACCATCGGTCAGGCTCACCCCGCCACCTCTCCCCCGCCCGGTTCCGCCCCGGTCACCTCGTCACCATGCCAGAGCACCCGGCTCCCCGCCGGCCACCCGTACCCGACCGGCCGCTTCCGGCCGCCCCACCCCGAACGACCACGCCCCACCCCGAACGACCACACCTCGCCCGGCACCACCGCGCGCCGACGACGCCCCCGAACCGGCCGGGGAGCAGGTCACTCCGTCGTCGCCCCGCGCAGGCGGGCGGTGATCTGGTCCGCCGGGGCGGGTGGGCCGAACCAGCGGCCCTGCCCGGTGTCGCAGCGCAACGCCCGCAACCGCTCCGCCTGCTCCCCGGTCTCCACCGCCTCGGCGGTCACCCACAGCTCCAGCGCGTGCGCCAACCGGACCAGGGCGTCGACGATCCGTTCGTCGCGGTGGTCGGGCGGGGAGTCGTCGCCGCCCCGGATGCCCTCGACGAACGGGCCGGCCAGCTTCAGGCAGTGGATCGGCAGCCGCCGCAGGTAGACCAGGTTGGAGTAGCCGGTGCCGAAGTCGTCGATGGCCAGTCGTACGCCCAGGTCCGCCAGCCGGTGCAGCGACCGTAACGGCTCCCCGGCGGTGCCCATCACGGCGCTCTCCGTCAGCTCCAGCTGCAACAGCTCCGCCGGCAGGCCCGTGCGGCTCAGCGCGCTGGCGACGGTGTCCACGATGGCCGGGTCGTCGGCCTGCCGGGCGGCCAGGTTGACGCTGACCACCAGTTTCGCCTCGGGGAACTCGCGGTGCCAGGCTCGGGCGTCGCGGCACGCCTGGCGCAGCACCCACTCGCCGAGCCGGACGATCAGCCCGGTCTCCTCGGCCAGCCCGATGAAGCGGTCCGGGCCGACCAGGCCCAGCTCCGGATGGGCCCACCGGACCAGGGCCTCCACCGCGATCATCGAGCCGTCCAGCAGGGAGACGATCGGCTGGTAGTGGACCACGAACTCGCCCCGGTCCAGGGCCGCCGGCAGGCCGGCGGCCAACGCGGACCGGGCGATGTCGGCGGCGCTGCGCTCCGGGTCGTACACCGCCCAGCGGCCCCGGCCCTCGGCCTTGGCCCAGTACAGCGTGGTGTCGGCGGCCTTCATCAGCTCGGAGACGCTGGTCTCGCTGGCCGGGCACTCGACCACCCCGATGCTGGCCGAGACGGCGAGCTGGTGGTCGCCGACGAGCACCGGGGCGGCCACCGCGGCCAGCGCCAACTCGGCGACACCGACCGCGTCGTCGATGCCCTCGCCCTCGTTGACCAGGATGACGAACTCGTCGCCGCCCATCCGGGCCACCAGGTGCCCCTGACCGATGACACAGTCGGAGAGCCGTCGGGCGATGGTGATCAGCAGCCGGTCACCGAGGTCGTGGCCGAGGCTGTCGTTGACCGCCTTGAAGCCGTCGAGGTCCAGGAAACACACGCCGATCCGCTGCTCCGGCCCGGCGTCGGCGAAGACCTGACCGAGGGTCTCGAAGAACAACGTCCGGTTGGGCAGGCCGGTCAGCGGGTCGTGCAGCGCCTGGAAACGCAGCCGCTGCTGGAGTTCGTACCGCTGGGTGATGTCCTCGATCATCGCGACCGTGAACCGGGGGCGGCCGTCGTCGTGCCGGATCAGCGAGACGGCCAGGTCCGTCCACACGACGGTGCCGTCCTTGCGGTAGTAGCGCTTCTCCACCCGGGCGGTGTCGTGCTTGCCCTCGATCAGCTCCTGGTACAGCTCCCACATGCCGGCCGCGTCCTCGGCGTGGAACAGCGACGACACGTTGGTCTGCCGCAGCTCCTCCCGGCTGTAACCGAGCATGTCGGCGAACGACTGGTTGACGTCGATGATCTGGCCGTCGATGCCGGCGATGCCGATGCCGATGGCCGCGCCGGTGAAGACCGCCCGGAACCGGGCCTCGCTGTCACGTAGCGCCCGCTCAACCGCGTCCCGGGCCTGCCAGGCCGATCGGGCGATCCGCTCCTGCTGACTGAAGGTACGGTCGCGTAGGGCCCGACCGAATCCGGCGGCCAGCCCACCCTGCACCGCCGCCACCCGGGCGGGCAGATCGGGCGGCAGGTCCACCGGAGGCAGCACCCGCTGCGGCAACTGCTCGCCGAGCGCCCGCACCGACCAGTCGAGGATGCGCGGTTCGGTCAGGTGCGCCTCCACCAGCGCCCGGCCCACCTCCTCCGCCGGGGTGGCGGAGAACTCCTCGGCGAGCAGGGCCTGCGCCAGCCGTACGGTGTGCACGAGCAGCAGCCGCTCGGTCTCGTCCGCGCTCATCGGCACGAACCCGAGCCGGCGTACCGCCCGGGCCCAGTCGGCGGCGTAGCCCTGGGCACCCGGACGGGCCGCGTCGGTGCCGCCGGGGTCCGGAACGGCGGACATGGTCGACTCAGCCGGCTGTGCGGTCGTACCGGGCGACGCCGCCGAACGCCCCGAACCGCTCGGGGTGCTCGTCCACGTCGGACGGAGAGTCGGGCCGCCACAGCGGCATGTGCACCACGCCGGGCTCGAGCAGCGTCCAGTCCCCGAAGAAGCCGGTGATCTCGGCGCGGGACCGCAGCGTGATCTCGGTGTCGGTACGCGCCGAGAGGCGCTGTGCGTCGAGCATCTCCTGGGGCTGGTCCTCGAAGGTGGAGTGCGAGACGACCAGGAAGCTGCCGGGTGCGGCGGCGGCCCGGAGGGTGGCGAGAATGTCGGCCGGCCGGTCGGCGTCGGGGACGAAGTGCACGACCCCGGCGAGCAGGATGCCCAGTGGACGGTCGAAGTCGATCAGGCCGCTGGCGCGTGCCTCGTCCAGGATCAGCTTCGGTTCCCGCAGGTCGGCGTGCACGGCGACGGCCCGGTCGTTGCCGGCGAGCAGTTCCCGGCTGTGCGCCACGGCGACCGGGTCGATGTCGACGTAGACGATCCGGGCCTGCGGGTCGGCGGCCTGGGCGACCTCGTGGACGTTGCCCACGGTGGGGATGCCCGAGCCGATGTCGAGGAACTGGTCGATGCCGGCGTCGAGCAGCACCCGGACCGCACGGCGCAGGAACTCCCGACCGGACCGCATGGTGTCGGCGAGGTTCGGGGTCATGCTGGCGATCTGCTCGGCGAGCCGCCGGTCGATCTCGAAGTTGTGCGCGCCGCCGAGGAAGTAGTCGTAGACCCGGGCGGCGCTGGGCCGGCTCAGGTCGATCTCGGCGGGAAGTCCGTCCGGCGTCTGCATCGCTGTCTGGCCCCCAGTTCGTCGCCGCGGTGCGGGAGGGCACCGGTGTCGACGGCGTGCGCGGGCACGCGGAGCCGCACCGGCCGACCCGCGGATCGTGTGGTGCTGACCACTCTAGGCCCGTCCGCCCAGGTGCGGGAGATCAGCTGACCCCGATCTGTGGCCGGCCGGGCGGCGCGAACAACCCGGACGCCCCGCCGTCACCCTGGGCTGCCACCCGCACACCCGACGGTGACACCTCCACCTCCCGGCTCGGCCGGCCGGCCGGGCACCCGGCGTCGGCCGGTCGGTCGGTCCCCGGGCATTCCCCACCGGCCGGGCCCACTCGACGCCGGTCGACCCGCCGGGCCCACTCGACGCCGGTCGACCCGCCGGGCTCAGTCCACGGATTCCAGCAGCAGCGAGATGCCCTGGCCGACCCCGACGCACATGGTCGCCAGGGCCCGCCGGCCACCCCGGCGACGCAGCTCCAGGGCGGCGGTCAACGCCAGCCGGGCCCCGCTGGCCCCCAGTGGATGCCCCAGGGCGATCGCGCCGCCGTTCGGGTTGACGTGCTCGGCGTCCTCCGGCAGGCCCAACTCGCGCAGCACCGCGATCCCCTGCGCGGCGAACGCCTCGTTCAGCTCGACCACGTCCACGTCTGCCAGGGCGACGCCGAGCCGGCCGAGCAGCCGACGGGTGGCCGGCACCGGACCGATCCCCATGATCCTGGGCGGTACGCCGGCCACCGCCGCGCCGCCGATCCTTGCGAGCGGGGTGAGGTCGTACCGGGCCACCGCCGCCTCGGACGCGACCAGCAGGGCCACCGCGCCATCGTTGAGGCCTGAGGAGTTGCCGGCGGTGACGGTGCCGCCGGACCGGAACGGGGTGGGCAGCGCGGCCAGCTTCGCAAGCGAGGTCTCCCGGGGGTGCTCGTCGACCTCGACCAGCTTCGTCTCCCGCCGGCCGGCGGGCACGGTCACCGGCACGATCTCCTCGGCGAACCGGCCGTCGGCCTGCGCCTTCGCGGCCCGCTGCTGGGAGCGCAGGGCGAACTCGTCCTGGGCCCGCCGGTCGACGCCGAACTCGGCGGCCACGTTCTCGGCGGTCTCCGGCATCGAGTCGGTGCCCCAGCCGGCCGCCATCAGCGGGTTGACCAGCCGCCAGCCGAGGGTGGTGTCGTACACCTCGGCGGCGCGGGAGTAGGGGGTGGTCGCCTTCGGCATGACGAACGGGGCCCGGCTCATGCTCTCCACGCCACCGGCGAGCACCAGGTCGGCCTCTCCGGCCACCACGGCGCGGGCGGCGATGGCCAGCGCGTCCAGGCCCGAGCCGCAGAGCCGGTTGACGGTGCTGCCCGGCACCTCCTGTGGCAGGCCGGCCAGCAACGCCGCCATCCGGGCCACGTTGCGGTTGTCCTCACCGGCCTGGTTGGCGCAGCCCAGCACCACGTCGTCGACCCGGGACCAGTCCACCGCCGGGTGCCGGGCGACCAGTTCGCGCAGCACGTGGGCGGCCAGGTCGTCGGGGCGTACCCCGGCGAGGGCGCCGGCGTACCGGCCGATCGGGGTACGGACTCCGGACACGAGGTAGGCCACGGTCATCGACGCACGTCCTTCGGGGGTGGGAAGGGGCTGGCGGTGCCGGCGTCGCCCGGATCACAGGGACGCCGGCCGTCAGGATATCCACGCCCGTGCCGAACGGCCCCCGGCCGGGGGTTGCGCCGACCCTCCCGAGCCGGATGGCGGCCGGGACGGCCCGTGACGCCGGCCCGGCGGGCGGACGCCGGATAGGTTGGCGTCATGACCCGGGCCCAGTTCAGCGCAGAGACCTCCGGTGGTGGGGCGTTCGTCCGCCAGCCCAACCGGTTCACCGGCCGGGTCACCCCGCACTCCACCTCGCCCGAGGGCGGTGGGCCGGACGACCAGGGGCGCTGGCCGTTGGAGGCCGGCCGGTACCGGCTGATCTGGTGCCGGGCCTGCCCCTGGGCGCACCGGGCCATGATCGTGCGCGGTCTGCTCGGCCTGGACGGGGTGATCTCGCTGGGCACGGTCGACCCGATCCGCGACGAACGCGGCTGGCGGTTCACCCTCGACCCGGACGGCTTCGACCCGGCGTTGGGCATCGGCTTGCTGTCCGAGGCCTACCTCACCACCGACCCGGACTACACGGGCCGGGTGACCGTGCCGGCACTGGTGGACACACTCACCGGCCGGGTGGTCACCAACGACTATCCGCAGCTCACCCTCGACCTCTCCACCGAGTGGCGACGCCTGCACGCCCCGGACGCCCCCGACCTGTACCCGGTGGCGCTGCGTCCCGAGCTGGACGCGTTGATGGCCGAGATCCACGCCGACGTCAACAACGGCGTGTACCGGTGCGGCTTCGCCACCTCCCAGCAGGCGTACGACGAGGCGTACGCGGCGCTGTTCGCCCGGTTGGACGTGCTGTCGCGGCGGTTGGCCGACCGGCGTTACCTGATGGGTGACGCGATCACCGAGGCGGACGTGCGGCTGTTCACCACCCTGGTCCGCTTCGACGTGGCCTACCACGGGCACTTCAAGTGCAACCGGCAGAAGCTGACCGAGATGCCGGTGCTCTGGGCGTACGCCCGGGATCTGTTCCAGACCCCGGGGTTCGGCGAGACGGTGGACTTCGACCACATCAAGCGGCACTACTACGCCACGCACCGTGAGATCAATCCCACCGGGGTGGTGCCGGTGGGCCCGGACACGTCCGGCTGGCTCACCCCGCACGGCCGTGCCTGAGGCCGCCCGTGCGGTCGCCGGCCGGGTCGCCGCCGGCTGTGTGCTGCTCGGCGCGGTCGCGGTGACCGTCGCCGTCGGGGCCGGTCCGGGTGGCCCGTGGCGCGGGTACGTCAGCGAGGCCGGCGTCAGCGACAGCGCCTTCGCCTCGACGTACCGGATGGGGGTGTTCGCCCTGGCGGCGGCGCTGTTGTCGCTGGCCGCGGCGCTGCCGGTGACGTTGCGGCTCGCGGCCGGCCTGCTGCTGGCCGGCGCGGCCGGCACGGTGGTCTCCGGCGCGGTGACGTGCAGCGCCGGGTGCCCGCTGCCGCCGTTCGAGGCGGCGACGCCGGCCGACCTGGTGCACGCCGGGGCGAGCATCGTGGCGGCCGGGGTGACGGTGCTCGCCATGCTGGTGGTCGGGTTCCTCCGGCCGGCGACGCCGGGGCTGCGCCGGGTGGCCCGGGTCGCCGGGGTGGTGGCGTTGCCGGTGGCCGGGGTGGTCGCGCTGGGCCTGCTGACGGTGGGCCGGGGCGACCTGGTGGCCGGGCTGGAACGGGTGTTGCTGGTGGTCTGTGCCGGCTGGGGCCTGGGCACCGCTCTGCTGCTGGCCCGGCACCGGCCGGCCGCCCCCGGACCGGACGACCCGGCTGTGCCCGGCGCGCGGGAGCACGCCGTACGTAACGAACGGATCACCAGGTCGAGAACCTCCGTGTAAGGAGCCTCACGGGGATCGCTCCTTCCACCTGTCGGCCGGCCGGGAGTAGCGTCGACAGGCGATGACCAATGTCTGGCACCTCACCGTGCGCCTGTACGTCGACCTCCGACGCCAGGCCAGTGGAGTCTGTCCGGCGCAGCCGCGCTCCTGACGCCGCCCGCCGACCGACCCCTACCGACCTTGGACGCATCCTGATGGCTTCCACCCTGCGCAAGTTCCCCTTCTCCGCCCAGATCCTGCTCGGCCTCGTGCTCGGCGCGGCGCTGGGCTTCCTCGCCCGCGAGGGCGACCTGAGCTGGCTTGCCGGCACCCTCGACACCGTCGGCGGGCTCTTCGTCCAGTTGCTCAAGCTGGCCGTCCCGCCGCTGGTCTTCACCGCGATCGTGGTCAGCGTGGTCAGCCTGCGCGGGGTGGCCAACGCCGCCCGGCTGGCGCTGAGGACGCTGCTCTGGTTCGGCGTCACCGCGCTGATCGCGGTGAGCCTCGGCATCGGCATCGGTCTGCTCACCAACCCGGGCCGGGGGGTGAGCCTGGACGTCGGCGGCGCGACCGCCCCGAAGACCACCGGCTCGTGGACCGACTTCCTCACCGGCATCGTGCCGACCAACCCGGTGGGCGCGTTCGTCGAGGGCAACGTCCTCCAGATCGTCTTCCTCGCCCTGGTCGTCGGTGCCGCCGCGCTGCTGGTCGGTGCGGCTGCCGAACCGTTCGTCGAGCTCAACCGCGCGGTGCTGGCCATCGTGCAGAAGGCGCTGTGGTGGGTGATCCGGCTCGCCCCGATCGGCACCCTCGGGCTGATCGGCCACGCCGTCGCCGCGTACGGCTGGGACCTGCTGGCCCCGCTGGCGAAGTTCACCACCGCCGTCTACGTCGGCTGCGCCGTCGTCCTGTTCGTGGTCTACCCGTTGCTGCTGGTCACCGCCGGCCGGCTCAACCCGCTGCGGTTCTTCGCCGGTGCCTGGCCGGCGATCGAGTTGGCCTTCGTGTCCCGCTCCTCGGTGGGCACCATGCCGGTGACCCAGCGTTCCGTCGAGCGGCTCGGCGTCCCCCGCGAGTACGCCTCCTTCGCGGTGCCGTTCGGTGCCACCACCAAGATGGACGGCTGCGCCGCGATCTACCCGGCGCTCGCCGCGATCTTCGTGGCCCAGGTCTTCGGAGTGGACCTCGGCGTCGGCGACTACCTGCTGATCGCCTTCGTCTCGGTGGTCGGTTCGGCCGCCACCGCCGGCCTGACCGGTGCCATCGTCATGCTCACCCTGACCCTGAGCACGTTGGGCCTGCCGCTGGCCGGAGCCGGTCTGCTGCTGGCCATCGACCCGATCCTGGACATGATCCGCACCGCCACCAACGTGGCCGGGCAGGCGGTCGTGCCGACCATCGTGGCCGCCCGCGAGGGCATCCTGGACCGCGACGCCTACGCCAACGCCGGCCGGCGCGACCTGACCGACGCCGACGGGACCGACGCCGACGGGACCGCCGACCGGCCGGCCCGCCGCGACGACCTGACGCCGGCACCCGCCTGACCTCGACGGCTGCGATCCCTCCCCCGTCCTGCACCGCCATCAGCCCCTACCGGAGGATCACTCGCATGAGTGCCCTGTTCACCCCGCTCGCCCTGCGCGGCGTCACCCTGCCCAACCGGATCGCCCTGGCCCCGATGTGCCAGTACAGCGCCGGCCCGGACGGCCTGCCCACCGACTGGCACCTGGTGCACCTCGGCGCCCGGGCGGTCGGCGGTGCCGGACTGATCGTCACCGAGGCCACCGCGGTCGTCCCCGAGGGGCGGATCAGCCCCCAGGACACCGGCATCTGGTCCGACGCGCACGTCGACGCGTGGCGTCCGGTCACCGCGTTCGTCGCCGGCCAGGGGGCGGTGCCCGCCGTGCAGCTCGCCCACGCCGGGTTCAAGGCCAGCACCTGGCGGCCGTGGGCGGCCGAACGCGGCGGGGTGCCCGACGCCGAGGGCGGTTGGACGCCGGTCGGGCCCGGGACCGAACCGTTCCTGCCCGACTACCGGCAGCCGACGGCGCTCGACGAGGCCGGGATCGCCGGGGTGGTGTCGGCCTTCGCCACCGCCGCCAGCCGGGCCGTCGACGCCGGCTTCGCCGTCGTGGAGATCCACGCCGCGCACGGCTACCTGCTGCACGAGTTCCTGTCCCCGCTGACCAACCACCGCACCGACGGGTACGGCGGCGACCGGGCCGCCCGGATGCGGCTCACCCTGGAGGTGGCCCGCGCGGTCCGCGCCACCGTCGGCGAACAGGTGCCGGTGCTCACCCGGATCTCCGCCACCGACTGGGTCGACGGCGGTTGGACGGCGGACGACAGCGTCGCGCTCGCCGCCGAGCTGGCCGCGACCGGGGTGGACCTGGTGGACGTCTCCTCCGGCGGGGCGTCGGCCCGGGCGGCCATCCCGGTCGGTCCCGGCTACCAGGTGCCGCTGGCCGCCCAGATCCGCCGCGAGGCGGGCGTACCGACGGGTGCGGTCGGCCTCATCGTCGAGCCGGAGCAGGCCGAGCAGGTCGTCGCAGCCGGTGAGGCCGATCTGGTGCTGCTCGGTCGGGAACTGCTGCGCGACCCGTACTGGCCGCGCCGCGCCGCCGCGAAGCTCGGCGCCACCCCCGACTGGCCCGACCCGTACGCCCGCGCCTTCTGACCGTCTGCCGACCGGCCTGCGTCGACCACTGCGGGGAGAGTTGTTGTCGCTGGAGCGGCAACAACTCTCCCCGATCCCGGGTGGCGCGAGCGGGCGGGCGCGGGACGCAGGACGCGGGTGACCTGGTCAGCCGGCCAGGTGACCCCAGTCGTCCTCCAGGTCACGCCACGGACCCTGGGCGACGGCCGTGCCGTCGATGAGCACCACCACGTGGTCGGCGCGGACCAGCGCCGCCCGTTTCGAGGTGGAGCCGACCACCGTCACCCCGTGCTCGCGCAGCGCCGCCCACAGGGCCAGCTCGGTGGTGACGTCCAGAGCGGACGACACGTCGTCGGCGACCAGCAGTTCGGTACGCGGGGCGAGCGCCCGGGCCAGCGCCAGCCGCTGCAACTGCCCGCCGGACAGCCGGGTGCCCTTGTGCCCGATGAGCAGCCCCAGCCCACCCCCACCCGCCAGGTCGTGCTCCAGTTGGGCGGTGCTCACCGCCCCGGCCGCGTCCACGTCGTGCCCGAGGGCGATGTTGTCGGCGACGGTGCCGGAGAGCACCCGGGGCAGCTGCCCGACGTAACCGACCTGCTGGGGGCGCAGGAACAGCTCCGGTTCGGTCACCGGGTCGCCGTTCCAGCGCAGTTCGCCGACGTGGTGCACGATCCCGGCCAGCGCCCGCAGCAGCGACGACTTGCCGGACCCGACCGGCCCGACCACCAGCACCAACTGGCCCCGGTCGACGGTCAGGTCGACGTCCCGCACGGCGAGGGTGCCGTCGGAGTGCAGTGCCCCGTAGCCGGTCAGCTCCAGCCGGCGCAGTGGCCGGCGCGGCGGCGGCTCCGGCGCGGGGGCGGTGCCGGCGGCGATGTCCACCCCGGGCACCTCCGCCGAGTACGCCCCGATCCCGGTCATCGCCACCGTCCGCCGGGTCCACACCCGAGCCGACGGGTACTGCGAGACCAGGGACGCCGTGGTCCAGGCGAACCAGCGGGCCGCCCCGAGGGTGGAGACGGCGACCAGGGTGGCACCGGCGGAGAGCCCGCCGGTCAGGTAGAGCGCCCAGGCGGCGATCGGCAGCAGGCCACTGGCCACCGACGGGGTGGAGCGGGCCCACACCTGCGCGGCGATCTCCCGCCGCTGCCGGTCGCTGCGGACCAGGTCCAGGGCGGAGAGGTGGTCGAGCACCGGGCGGGTCGCCCCGGCCAGTTTGACCGTACGGGCCGCCGACAGCGAGGAGACCAGCGCGGTGGCGAAGGCGGCACGGGCGGCCACGGTGTCCCGGGCGGAACGCTCCAACCGGGGGCCGAACAGGGTGGCAGCCAGCCCCGAGACGGCCATCGTGCCGACGAAGAACAACGCCGGCACCAGGCTGCCCGTGACCAGCGTCATGGTCACCAGGGTCACCAGGGCGATGAGCTGGTCCATCAGGTTGTCGGCGAGCTGCACGACCCGTTCGGTGTCGCCGCTCTGGGCCACCACCTCGGCCGGGGTGTGCCGGCTGGACCGGCGCGGGCCGGTCTGCCCGTGCACCAGCCGCAGACTCATCCGCAGCATCTGCCGTACCCACCACTGGGGGAACCGCAGGTTGGTCCAGTAGGGCAGCGGCAGCACGATCACCAGCGCGGCGGCGATGCCGATCGCCGGCAGCCACGGGTCGCCGCCGTCGACGACGTCCGCCCAGAGCCAGGGCAGCACGGTGCCGTCCAGGCCGAGCACGGTGATCACCATGAACAGCGCGACCGAGAGCAGGCCGAAGCGCGGGTCGTTCAGGCCCAGCCGCAGGATCTCCCGCATCGTCCGGGTGGGCGGCAGGGGTGGCAGCGGCGGCGGGTCCCCCTTGGGTACGGCGACCGCCGCCCGCCCGGACACCCCGGCCCCCTCGACACCGGCCCGCCCCGGCCCGACGCCACCCGTCCCGGTGCCGTCCGCCGTGATGCCGCCATCCGGCCCGGTGCCGTCCGGCCCGGTGGCGTCCGCCGTGATGCCGTCCGTCTCGGCCCGGTTCGGCGCGGCCCGGTTCGGCGCGGCGGCGTCCGCCCAGGGGGTGTCGGGCCCGTCCGGGTACAGGTCGCCCGGCCGGCCGGCCTGCGGCCAGGCGGGGCCGGAGGCGTCGGCCTGCGGCCAGGTGCCGCCGGAGGCGTCGGCCTGCGACCGGGCGGGGCCGGAGGCGTCGGCCTGCGGCCAGGTGCCGCCGGAGGCGTCGGCCTGCGACCGGGCGGGGCCGGAGGCGTCGGCCTGCGGCCAGGTGCCGCCGGAGGCGTCGGCCTGCGGCCGGGCGGGGCCGGGTGCGTCGGCCTGCGGCCAGGCGGGGCCCGGGCCGTCGAGCAGGTCCACCCCGCCCCGGGCGGTGCCCGTCGGGGCCGCACCCACCGGGGTGTACGCGGCGGCGCGGCTGCTGGCGAGCAGCTCGGCGAAGCGGGCCGAGGAGTGCAGCGGCCCCGCCTCCAGGACCGCCCCGTCGGCCATCACCACCACCTCGTCGCAGCGCCGCACGGAGGAGAGCCGGTGCGCGATGATGATGCCGATCCGGTCGGTGAGCAGGCGTTCGGTGGCCTCGCGTACCCGGATCTCGGTGACCGGGTCGAGTCGCGCGGTGGCCTCGTCGAGGACCACCACGTGCGGATCGCGGACCAGGATCCGGGCGAACGCCACCAGCTGCTCCTGACCGGCGGAGAGCACATACCCGCCCTCACCCAGCCGGGTGCGGATACCGTCGGGCAGCTCCGCTACCCAGCCGGTGAGCCCCAGCTCGGCCAGCGCCCGGGGGGCGGCGTCGAGCAGGTCCGGGTCGAACAGGGCGACGTTCTCGGCGAGGGTGCCGGCAAGGATCTCGGTACGCTGCGGCACCACCGCGATCCACCGACGCAGTTCCTCGACGTCCAGGTCACACAGGTCGGTGTCGCCGAGCAGTACCGTGCCGCGCGGCACCTCGACCGCCCGGGTGAGCACCTTGGTCAGGGTCGACTTGCCCGAACCGGTCCGCCCGACCAGCGCGTACGACCGTCCCCGGACGAAGCTGAGCCGGACGTCGCGCAGCGCGGGCGCCCGCTCGTCCTCGCCGGTGGCCGGGTAGCGGAAGGTGAGCCCGCGCAGGGTCAGGTCGCCGTCGGTGGGGGTGACCCCGCCGGAGGGTTCCTGCGGGGCGTCGGAGAGCAGCAGCACCCGGGCCCAGGCGCCGAGGGCGTACTGCAGGTGCGGCACCCAGCGGGCGAGATGTTCGACGGTCGCGCCGAAGCTCAACGCGAGCAGCCAGATCGCGGTCAACCGGGCCCCGTCGACCCGGCCGGTGGTCAACGCCCACGCCCCGGCGAGCACCACCCCGGCGATCCCGACCCGGATGGCACCGGCGGCGACGGCGGTGACCCGCGCCGACATCAGGAAGACCCGGCGGCAGCGGTTCAGCACCTCGGCCGCCCGCCGGGCGTACAACCGCAGCACGTACGGCTGGGCGAGGCTGGTGCGGACGTCGTCCTGGCCGTGCACCGCCTCCTCCATCACGGCGGCCAGGTCGGACCAGGCTTCCTCCTCGAACATCCGGGCCGGGGCGATGGCGGCGGTGGGACGGCGCAGCAGCACGATGAGCAGCACGGTGAGCAGCAGCATCGCCACCCCGGCCGGCCACCAGACGAACAGCGCGCTGAGCGTGGCGAGCAGGCAGAGCACCAGACCCTGCACCAGCCGTACGCCGGTGTTGCGCAGCTCGGAGGCGACCTGGTAGACGTCGTTGTCGATCCGGTCGAGCAGCTCGCCGACCGGGGTGCCCTCCAGGGTCGGCAGGTCTTGCCCGAGGGCGACCCGGCAGAGCCGGCGACGCACGTCGGCGGACCAGTCGGCGGTGATGCCCGCCATCAGCAGCGCGATCACCAACTCGCCGAAGACTGCCACGACCAACGCGACGACCAACGCGACGAACCAGCCGGCCGAGCGGTGCACCAGCACCGGGCCGGCGACCGCCGAGGCGGCGGCCTGACCGGCTGCCCCCAACACGACGAGCACGATCACGACCGTCATGCGACGTGGCGCGGACGCCCAGAGATCACGGAGCAGGCGCATGGAGATTCCCTCCGGAACTCGGGGTGGCGGTACCCCCCAGCCTGACCCCCGCCCCCCTCCCCTCAACGCATTTACCACCCACCCTCCCCCTCCCCTCTCCCCCACCCCTCCCCGCCTTACCCCTCTCCCCCACCCCTCCCCACCCCGCCCCACCCCTCCCCTCCCCGGTGATCAAGAGGTTTACGTCAAAGTTGATCTTCAAAATGACGTAAACCTCTTGATCAACTGACCTAAAGCTCTTGATCACTGGGACGAGCCGGTGAGCGGCGGGGGCAGGGGGCGGGGGCAGGGGCGGGGCGGGGTGGGGGCTAGAGGGTTGGGGGTGGGGTGTTCGGTGAGGTGGGAGGGCCGGGGCGGGTCAGAAGAGGATGGTGGCGAGGGTGCCTACGGGGCGGAAGCCGCAGTGTTGGTAGACCCGGCGCGCGGGGAGGTTGAAGTCGTTGACGTAGAGGCTGACCGTCGGGGCGACCCGGAGCAGCGCGTCGCGTACCACGGCGGCCATCGCGGCGGTGGCGATGCCACGGCCCCGCCACTGCGGTGCCACCCAGACCCCCTGGATCTGGGCGGTCCGGCGGGTCACCACCGCCAGCTCGGCCTTGAACACGACCTCCCCGTCGATCATGCGGGCGTACGCCCGACCGGCTCGGACCAGGTCCTCGACCCGTCGGCGGTAGGCCCGGCCGCCGTCGTCGGCCAGCGGTGACACGCCGACCTCCTCGGCGTACATGGCGACCGCCGCCGGGAAGAGGCGGGGCACCTCGTCGGGCCGGACCCGGCGCACCTCGGGGTCGACCGGGATGCGGGGCGCAGTGTCGGTGGCCAGTAACGGCTGGTTGGGGCGTACGTCACGGGCCGGCCCCCAGTGGTCGGCGAGCCGGTCCCAGAGTCCGAGCACCGCGTCGGCCCGCCCGACGATGGACGAGCAGAGCCGCTCCTCGCCGGAGAGCTGCTCGGCGAAGGCGGCGACCGCCGACTCCGTGGCGAGGATCGGGGTGAGGTTGCCGCCGAGCCAGCAGATCGACTCCAGGTTGCGACGGGTGCCGTAGCCGAGAATGCGCCCCTCGGCCCGCCACCAGGCCAGCCCTCGGGCGGAGACCCGCTCGGCGACCTGCGCGCCCGCGAACGGGTCGAGGTCGAGCAACCGCTCGACCGCGCGGCGCTCCGATTCTCCCAGTTGGCGTACGGGCACCGTCAGCACGGTTCCAGCCTGCCAGATGCGGGTGGTGGTCCGCCGGGCGACCGGCGCAGCCGCGCGACAGTCGACCCGGACCGGGCCTCATCGTGAACACTCTTGTCGACGACACTTTGGCGATATATCGTTGATGCATCAGCGACACTCCACGGAAGGAACGACACGATGGGATTCCACCGACGGATGCAGGCCCTGCAAGAGGCACGGCAACGCGGCTTCGGCTTCCCGCCCATGCCACCCGGCCCGCACGGGCACGGGGGTTGGGGCGGCGGCCGGGGTGGTCGCGGGCGCGGCCGGGGACGCCGGCCCAACGTCCGGGCCGCCGTGCTGGCCCTGCTCACCGAGCGGCCGATGCACGGCTACGAGATGATCCAGGAGATCGACTCCCGCACCGGCGGGGCCTGGCGGCCCAGCCCCGGATCGATCTACCCGACCCTGCAACTGCTGGAGGACGAGGGCGTCATCGCCGCCAGCACCGACCCGGCCGGCGGCGGGCGCAAGCGGTTCGGCCTCACCGACGCCGGTCGGGACGAGGCCACCACGGCCGCGCAGACCCCGCCCTGGGCCGAGTTCGCCGAGGACACCGTCAACAGCTGGCACGACATCCGCGACGCGGGCGCGCAGGCCATGCACGCGCTGCGCCAGGTGATGATGACCGGCACCGACGACCAGCGGGAACGCGCCGCCCAGGTGCTCGACGAGACCAGACGCAAGCTGTACGCGATCCTCGCCGAATCCGAGTGACCGCCGGGCACGACCCGGCGACCCGGCCAACGGCCACCCGCGACGTCCGGGCCCGGCACGGCGAACCCCGCCGGCCGGCCCGGACCGCCGCCACCCATCAGCCCGGCCCTCGCCACCATCAGCCCGGACCGCCGCCATCAGCCCGGACCGCCGCCACCATCAGCCCGGCCCTCGCCACCATCAGGCCAGACCGGACCACCACGACCCCGAGCCGGGTCACCGGGCATCCCGGCGACGATCACCTCGTACCGACGAAGGCGGCCCTCCCACCGGGAGGGCCGCCTTCGTCGACGGTGGATCAGTGCACGGTGACGGTGGGGCCGGGGACGAGGTCGCGCAGCTCCTCGGGGATCTCCGCGCCCATCTCGTCGGCGATCCGCAGCGCCTCCTCGATCAGCGTCTCGACGATCTGCCCCTCGGGGACGGTCTTGACGACCTGCCCCTTGACGAAGATCTGCCCCTTGCCGTTGCCGGAGGCGACACCCAGGTCGGCCTCGCGGGCCTCGCCGGGCCCGTTCACCACACAGCCCATCACGGCGACCCGCAGCGGGACGGGCAGCCCCTCCAGGCCGGCGGTGACCTCCTCGGCGAGCTTGTAGACGTCCACCTGGGCCCGGCCGCAGGACGGGCAGGAGACGATCTCCAGGCCGCGTTCGCGCAGGCCCAGCGACTCCAGGATCTGGTTGCCGACCTTGATCTCCTCGACCGGCGGGGCGGACAGCGACACCCGGATCGTGTCGCCGATGCCCTCGGCGAGCAGCGCGCCGAAGGCGACGGCCGACTTGATGGTGCCCTGGAACGCCGGGCCCGCCTCGGTCACCCCCAGGTGCAGCGGGTAGTCGCACTGCTCGGCGAGCTGCCGGTACGCCCGGATCATCACCACCGGGTCGTTGTGCTTGACCGAGATCTTGATGTCCCGGAAGCCGTGCTCCTCGAACAGCGAACACTCCCACAGCGCCGACTCGACGAGCGCCTCGGCGGTGGCCTTGCCGTACTTCGCGAGCAGCCGCTTGTCCAACGAGCCGGCGTTGACGCCGATCCGGATCGGCGTACCGGCGGCGGAGGCCGCTGCGGCGATCTCCTTGACCTTGTCGTCGAACTGGCGGATGTTGCCCGGGTTGACCCGGACGGCCGCACAACCGGCGTCGATCGCGGCGAAGACGTACTTCGGCTGGAAGTGGATGTCGGCGATCACCGGGATCTGCGACTTGCGGGCGATCGCCGGCAACGCCTCCACGTCATCCTGACTGGGTACGGCCACCCGGACGATCTGACAACCGGACGCGGTCAACTCCGCGATCTGCTGGAGCGTGGCGTTGACGTCGGAGGTGAGGGTCGTCGTCATCGACTGCACCGAGACGGGGGCACCCCCACCGACCGGCACCGAACCGACCATGATCTGGCGACTGACCCGGCGCGGGGCGAGCGGCGGGGGCGGTACGGCGGGCATACCGAGACTGACAGCGGTCACTTGGGCACTCACCTCGTGAAGAGCGTGATCGGGTTGACGATGTCCGCGGTGGCGGTGAGCAGCGTGAACGCCCCACCGATGAGGATCACCGCGTACGTGATGGGCATCAGCTTGAGGTAGTCGACCCGGCCCGGGTCGCGCCGGCCGATCCGGGCGTAGAGCCAGGAGCGGGCCCGTTCGAACCAGGCGATGGCGATGTGGCCGCCGTCCAGCGGCAGCAGCGGCAGCAGGTTGAACACGCCGACGAAGAAGTTCAGCGAGATGAACAGCAGGACCAGCAGCTGCCAGACGCCGTTCTCCAGCGCTTCGCCGCCGAGCCGGCTGGCCCCGACGACGCTGATCGGGGTGTCCTTGTCGCGTTCGCCGCCGGTGACGGCGGTCCACAGGGCGGGGATCTTGTCGGGGATCCGCTTGAGCGCCTCGTAGGTGCCGACGGCCAGGTCCTTGGTGTAGCCGGCGGTGGCCGGGATGGCCTCGACCGGGCCGTACGTGACGTTCGCCGGGACGCCGGGCGGGAGCATCGGGCCGGCGACGCCGAGGGCGGAGACGGTGACCGGGGCGCCGTTGGGGTCGTCGAGCGGCTTGCGTTGCACGGCGGCGAGATCGGCGCGGACCTCACCGGCCACGCCGTCGCGCTCGTACCTGATGGTCGCGGGCTGGCCCGGCGGGAGGTCGCGGACGGTCTTGACCAGCGCGGTGTAGTCGGCGACGGCGACCCCGTTCACCGCGACGATCTTGTCGTCGTCGCGCAGCCCGGCCTGTTTGGCGGGGCTGACCGGGTCACCGGGGGCGCACTCGCGGGCGGCGTCGGTGGGGATGACGCAGTCGACGACCTTGACGTGCGCCGGCAGCGGGTTGGGCAGGTCCTTGTTGGGCAGGCCCATGAACATGGCGGCCAGCCAGATCGCGATGATCGCCAGCGCGAAGTGGGTGACCGAGCCGGCGGACATCACGATCGTCCGCTTCCAGACCGGGTAACGCCACATGGCCCGCTTCTCGTCACCGGGTTCGACGTCGTCGTCCTGCGGCGTCATACCGACGATCTTGCAGAAGCCACCGAGCGGGATGGCCTTGAGGCCGTACTCCGTCTCACCCCGGCGGAACGACCAGATGGTCGGCCCGAAGCCGACGAAGTAGCGGGTGACCTTCATGCCGAACGCCTTGGCGGTCAGCATGTGACCGGCCTCGTGCAGGCTCACCGAGATGAGGATCGCCAGGGCGATCACCACCACCCCGAGCAGATAAAGCATCAGGCTTCCTTCCCCGACCCCGCGATGATCTCCTGCGCGTGCGCGCGCGCCCACGATTCGGCGGCGAGTACGTCCTCGACCGTACCCGGTTCGCCGAAATCGGGGGCCTCCTCCAGCACCCGTTCCAGGGTGTCGACGATGCCGAGGAACGGTAACCGGCCGGCGACGAACGCCGCCACGCACTCCTCGTTGGCCGCGTTGTAGACCGCCGGTCGGCTGCGACCCGCCTCGCCGGCCGCCTTGGCCAGCGCCACCGCCGGGAACGCCTCGTCGTCGAGGGGGGCGAACTCCCAGGTGTGGGCGGTGGTCCAGTCCACGGCGGCGGTCGCGTCGGGCACCCGGTCGGGCCAGCCGATGCCGAGCGCGATGGGCAGCCGCATGTCCGGCGGGCTCGCCTGGGCCAGGGTGGAACCGTCAACGAACTCGACCATCGAGTGGATCACCGACTGCGGGTGCACCATCACGGTGATGTCGGCGTAGGGCACGTCGAACAGCTCGTGCGCCTCGATCACCTCCAACGCCTTGTTGACCATGGTGGCCGAGTTGATCGTGACGACCGGGCCCATGTTCCACGTCGGGTGGGCGAGCGCCTGCTCCGGGGTGACAGCGGTCAGCTCGTCGCGCCGCCGCCCCCGGAACGGTCCACCGCTGGCCGTGACGACCAGCCGCCGTACCTCGCCGCGGGTGCCGCCGCGCAGACACTGGGCCAGCGCCGAATGCTCCGAGTCGACCGGCACGATCTGCCCCGGCCGCGTCACCGCGGCCTTCACCAGCGGGCCGCCGGCCACCAACGACTCCTTGTTGGCCAACGCGAGGGTACGACCACAGCGCAGCGCGGCCAGCGTCGGCGCGAGCCCGAGCGACCCGACCACCCCGTTGAGGACCACGTCGCCGGGCCACTGCGCCAGCTCGGTCATGGCGTCCGGACCGGCGATGATCTTCGGCAGCCTGAAGTCCCCGGTGGCCCAGCCGCGCCGACTCGCCTCGGCATAGAAGGCGAGCTGGAGATCCTGCGCGGCGGACGCCTTGGCCACCCCGACCGCGTCCACGCCCAGCTCGAGGGCCTGGGTGGCGAGCAACTCGACGTTGCCGCCACCGGCACCGAGCGCCACCACCCGGAACCGGTCCGGGTTGCGCCTGACGATGTCGATCGCCTGGGTGCCGATCGAGCCGGTGGAGCCGAGCAGTACGAGATCCCGGGGAGTTGTCACGCGGCCATTCTGCCCCGGCCCCGCTGTACTCCCGCTGGGAGCCTCACCCCTGAACGTCCGCCTCCCCGCCCGACTTCTCCCCGCCGGGCGGTTCCGCCTCCTCGACCGGTGCCTCCTCGCCGAGCGGTTCCGCCTCCTCGACCGGTGCCTCCTCGCCGAGCGGTTCCGCCTCCTCGACCGGTGCCTCCTCGCCGAGCAGGTCGGCCGGATCGATACTGAACGCGAAGGGCTGCCGCATGACGAACGTCGTCCCGGCGGCAGCGGCCGCGACCGGCCGGTACTCCCCGTCGGTCAACTCGAAGAGCGCGATGGTGGGCACCCGGTTGCGCAGGTCGACGCGGAGGAAGAACGGGACACCGGCGGCGGCATACTCGCGGGGCCGGTCGATCACGTCCTTGCGCCGGTTACCCGGCGAGACGACCTCACCGAGCAGCACGGCGTGGCCGATGTCCATCGTCGTCCGCCCACCACCGGGAACGTCGAGGATCACGATGTCAGGAATGAAGAGGTCGGCACCAGAAATGATGTTGGCTTCGGCGTAGAGCCACAGCTTTTCTCGGCGGGCCGCCTGCTTGAGCAGGTAGGCCAGATCCAGCTCGGCATTCTGATGGTCGTATCCGGCATGTGGTGTCACGATCACGCTTCCGCTCAGGACCTCAACCTTGGGGCCGTTGGTCTCCGGCAACAGGTCGAGGGCGAGCTGGGCGGTCCACGGCTCGTCGTGCCAGCGCAGCACGTCGAACGACGGCCCGGTCGGCCGGTCGGTCGACCCTTGCGACTGACCGCCGGACTCGGGCCTCTGGGACGTCGGGTCGGGCGACTGCGGCGCGGGCTCGGGCACGAATGCGGCCTGGGCCATCCGGGCTCACCCCCTCAGCGGAACATCCTGCTGGTCCCAGCCTAATCGCCGCAGCCCCCGGAGCCGCCCGTCGCACCGCCAGTGCGTCTCCCTACACCTGCCCGCCCGCGTTGATCAACACGACGGGGCCGATGTGGGGGTGTCCGGGCAGCGTGGACGCCCCCACATCGGCCCAACTGAGTCGATCACCACGTCGGGGCGGGCGCGGCGGCCTCGTCGCGGTGACGGGTGACCACCCCGGCGTCGGTGCGCCGACGACACCGCCGAGCCGCCGACGGTGGGCGCTTCGGCAGCGGTACGGCTCAGGTGCGGGCGGAGTTCAGGTCACCCGAGCGGGTCACGGCGACGAAGCCGGCCCAGGCGGCGGGGGCGAAGGTCAACACCGGGCCGCCCCGGTCCTTGCTGTCCCGCACCCCGACCACCTGCGGCAGATTCGTCGCCACCTCCACACAGGTGGAGCCACCGTTGTCGCTGCGGGTCGACTTGCGCCAGACTGCGCCGCTCAAGTCCATGACTTCGCCAACTCCCGTATGAGATCCCGGGACGCCCTGCGTGGCAGTGCTTCGCCGCGAAGGCTCTCCCATCTGCGCTGAAGGCTATCAACGTCATCCGGCCGGTCCGTGATGTGAGCGCGCAGCGCGCTGTCCAGATGCGCCACCTCTCCGCCGTCGGGCACGCGGACCAGGATGAACGGGCCGGCCAGCCCGGCGTGCATCCCCGCATCCGCCGGCACCACGTGCAGGCTGATGTGCGAGTGCTCGGTCAGCCGCAACAGATGCTCGAACTGCTCGACCATCACCGCGGGCTCACCGATCGCCCGGCGCAACACCGTTTCGTCGATCACTGCCACCACCTCGGGCGGGTGCTCCCGGGTCAGCACGGTCTGCCGTTCCATTCGGGAGGAGACACGCTGCTCGACCTCACTCTCCCGGAGCATTCCACCGCCGTGCAGCACCGCGCGGGCGTACGCCTCGGTTTGCAGGAGGCCGGGGATGAGAGACGGCTCGAACCAGCGGATCAAGGTCGCCTCCCGCTCCACGCTGATCCACTCGCGCAGCCACGGGGGTGCGGAGTCGGCGCGGACCAGGGCGAGCAGCCGCTCGAAGAGGCCGCCGGCCTCCAGGGCGGCGTCCGCGCGGGTGACGAAGTCCTGCGACGGCGTCCGGTGGCCGATCTCCACCATGCCCACTAGCGACGACGAGTAGGTGATCTGCTGGGCCAGATCCTCCTGGCTCAGCCCGCGTTCCCTGCGCGCCCGGCGCAACTCCGCGCCGAGGAATTCCAGGGTCGACATCGGTCCGCCGGTCATCACACCTCCACCACACGTCTGCCACTCGCTGCCAGCGCCGGCCACCTGCCCGGACCCGGTCGGCACAACCGACGCTGAGGTCCCGCGCCGTCTTCCGACAGTAGTCGCGTCCACAGCAGAGTGTGAACAGGCGGCAGGTCGCTGGTGGCCCCGGCAAGGCGTCCGGGGCGCGGCAGCGCAGGCGGAAGGAATAGGCGGATGAGGAAGCGCGACAGGCCCGTACCGACGACGCCCCGGCACCGGCGGGACTGGTCCCGGTGGGGTCGGCACTGCACCTGCGGGCTGCGCTGGCCGTGCCCGGACCGGCTGGCCGCCGTACCGCTGCGGGAACCGCCACCGCCCCCGTTGCCCGCGCCCCGACACCCCCGGTGGAACGGCCCCACCGCCGTCTACTGGGTGGGCGCGGCGGGCCTGGTCACCCGGGGTCAGGCCCGCCGGGCGAACGGCCGCCACCGGTGACCCCGCCGGAGCACCGCGCGCGGCAAAGGCGACCGACAGCCACCCCATTGGTGGACGACGCGCAACGAAGGCAATCGGCGGCGACCCCGCTGACGGACGACACGCGGCGGGGGCAACCGGCGGCGGTCCGGCCGGAAGGTGCCGGTCGGCACGTCGCCGCCCGGCCGGCCTGGCGGTGCCGGGCCTGCGCCGCCCCGTGGCCCTGCCAGCCGGCCAAGCTGAGCCTGCGGCGGGAGTACGCCCACGACCGGCCGGCGCTGGCCATCTACCTCTGCCTGCTCATGCACGACGCGATCACCGACGCGCTGCGGGTCGGCACCGGCACGGTCGACCCGGCCGCCTACTTCGCCCGCTTCCTCGCCTGGACCCGCCACGACCGGCCACAGCCCGGGGCGTCGCCCGCGACCTCGGGAGAGGGTTGATCATCACAACGGGGCCGATGTGGGGGTGTCCACGCCGATCGGACACCCCTACATCGGCCCCATTGAGTTGATCACCGCTTCGACGGGTCGGGCTCGGACCCGCGCCGGCCGGGGAAGACGGTCAGCGACCCGGGGACGGCTGGAGGAAGGCGATCACCGCCCCGGGACCGCTGGGGTAGGCCGTCAGGCGTAGGTCTCGAACTCGGCGACCTTCGGGGTGGCAGCAGAGCTGTTGATCCGGAAGGTGACCTTCTTCAGCGAGGTCCGGGCGAAGGTGATCACGCCGGCCCGGCTGCCGGAGGCCAGCACCGCGCCGGTGTCGCCGTTGAGGACCTGCCAGGAGGTGATGCTGCCGGCCGAGCCCGACGCCTCCCGGATGTTGATCGAGGAGATGCCGGTCGCCGAGCCCCACTTGATCGAGATGTCACCGGTCGACCCGGCCGGCGACCAGAAGGTGCCCATGTTGCCGTCGCGGACGTCGCCGTAGCTCGTACCGCTGGCCTTGCTGGAGCCGTCGGAGCCGGCGCCGATGCTGAGGTTGGTCCCGCCGGGGTTGCTGGTGGGCGGCGGGGTGGTCGGGGCGGGGGTGGTGGGGGCCGGCGTGGTCGGCGCGGGCGTGGTCGGTCCCGGGGTGGTCGGGGTCGGCGTGGTCGGCGAGCAGCTTCCGTTGGACTCCTTGAGGCCGGTGTTCGCGCCGGCCGTCTGCCGGACGATGTCCGGCACGCAGCTCGCCCCGTCCAGCCGGTAGGAGTACGGGATGCTGACGCTGGTGTTGGACGGCATGCCCGGCCCGGCGGGGTTGGTCTCGCTGCCGGGGCTGGACCAGGTCACGTTGTCCAGGATGTTGCCGCTGGCCTGCCAGTAGCCGGCCTCGCTGGTGTAGAAGGTGCCCAGGACGTCCCGGGAGTTCTTGAAGTAGTTGTTCTCCACCTTGGCCCGCGCACCGGCCCGGGAGTTGATCCCCGACTCGTTGAGCTGCACGTACGAGTTGTTGTAGATGTGCGCGATCCCGCCCCGCAGCAACGGCGTACGGGAGTCGATGTTCTGGTAGAGGTTGTGGTGGAAGGTGACGAAGCCGTTGCCCCGGTCGCTCTCGCTGGAGCCGATCAGGCCGCCCCGGCCGGAGTTGCGCAGGATGCTGTACGACAGCGTCACGTACTGGACGTCGTCCTTCATGTCGAACAGCCCGTCGTAACCGGCCGACTCGCCGCCGGACGCCTCCAGCGTGGTGTGGTCGACCCAGACGTTGCGCACGCTGCTCTCCATGCCGATGGCGTCACCGCCGTTGGAGATGGGCGAGCCCGACTTCTTGACGTTCCGCACCGTCACGTTCTGAATGATGATGTTGCGGGAGTCGCGGATGTGGATGCCGAGCTGGTCGAAGACCGCACCGCTGCCGACCCCGACGATGGTGACGTTGCTGATCTCCTTCAGCTCGATCTTGTCGGCTGCGGTGTTGCAGCTGTTGCCGGAGACCTTCGTGGTGTTGCCGTGGTTGATCGTGCCCTGCACCTCGATGACGATCGGGGTGCTGCTGCTGGCCCGGTTGCACAGGGCCGCGTGGATCGCGGTGCCCGTGCTGGCTCGTACCGTCTGGCCGCCCGCGCCGCCGGTGGTGCCGCCGTTCTGGGTGGCGTAGCCGCTGGCGCTGCCGGCCGCCGCCGACGCCTGGTGCACCGGCAGGGCCACGCAGATCGCGGCACCGACGGCGGCCGTGGCCAGCCCCGCCTGGACTCGTCGTGCAACTGGTCGTCTCATCCTCGCGTCACCTTTCTCAGTACCTGGTGGTGGTGCCGCCGCCGGGGGGTGTGGTGCCTGGTGTGGTGCCCGGCCGGGCGGCGGTGATGGTGGTGATCCTGCGAACCTCTGCGCGCCGGGGACGGGCCGGGCCTTCGCGGCCGTCGGGCGGAGTCGCCGGTCGGCCAGGGTGGTTGCGCCGGGTACCGGATCGACCCGCTCACCGTGCTGCCGCGCACGGCGAACTGGTGCCTCCGGCGGCAGCAGAACTCGCCGGGACACCCGCACTGAGCATCTGGAAAGCGCTTTCCACAAGCGAGGATAGGACGACGTCGATCGATACCGCAAGATGTCGTCCGGATTGCGGGCTAATGACCGCCTGAGGTGGCTATCGGCCACCTGGGGAGCCCGGGAGCGCCCGGCGCACGAAGGTCTCCAGTTCCTCACCGCCGTACCAGTCGGTGCGCCGACCCAGGTGGGTCATCCCGAGCCGGCGGGCCACCGCCATCGACGCCCCGTTGCCGGGGGCCACCACCGCGTACACCTGCCCGGTGCCGGTGGCGAGTTCCCGGTCGACCAGGACGCGGGCCGCCTCGGTGGCATAGCCGTGGCCCCACGAGTCGGGGTGCAGGTGCCAACCCACCTCGATGTCGGCGGTGGGCACCTGCTCGTCCCGGCCGGGCAACGGCTTGAGCAGGATCGTGCCGACCACCAGGCCGGTGTCGCGCACCTGCACCGCCCAGGTGCCGTACCGGTCGCCATGGTCGGCGTGCCGGGCCCGCCAGAGCGCCAACCGGTCGGCCGCCTGCGCCGGGTCGGCCAACGGCAGACCGGGGCCGCGCCCAGCCAGCGCACCACCTCGTTGCGGGAGTAGATGTCGAAGATCCGGGCCAGGTCGGCCGGCGAGTCGGTCCAGTTCCGCAGGATCAGCCGGTCGGTGGTGAGCACGGTCATGTCGCGGAATCGTAATGCGTGCCGACGGACGTGAGGGGGAAGAACACCACGATGGGCGCATGGCAGCGTACGAAGCGGATCACCAGTGCCGCGTTCCGGCCGGTACGCGGGCGGGACCTCTCCCTGCACGCCGCCGCGATCACCTTCTACGGGGCGATCGCCGTGGTGCCGGTGGCCCTGCTGGCGATCTGGCTGACCTCGCTGCTGGCCGGCGCGGACCGGGTACGCCGGCTCACCGCGTACGCCGTGGAGACGCTGCCGGACGCGATCGGTGCGCCCGAGGCGGTGGACGCGCTGGTCAACGCCGGGGTGCAGTTGACCCCGCTGCTGGCGCTGGCCTCCCTGCTGCCCGCCTCGCTCTACGGTGAGGGGCTGCGCCGGGCGTTCGTCTCGGTGGCCGTCGCCCCCAACCCGGACGAGTCGCTGGTCGGCTGGCGGGGGCGGTTGCTGCTGCTGCCGCTGCTCGCCCCCGCCCCCGCCCTGCTGCTGTCGATCCTCATCGCGCTGCCCACCACCACCCGGCTGATCCGGCAGGGTGGCTGGGTCGCCGCCCTCGGCATCGTGCTGTCGTTCCTGGCGGTGTGGCTGGTGCTCACCCCGGTGCTGATGTGGGTGTTCCGGGTGGTCGGGCCGGCCTCACCGGACTGGTTGTCGACGCTGGCGGTCGGCTCGTTCACCGCCGCCAACCTCTCCGGCTTCCTGCACGGCTTCGTGCTGTTCTGTTCGCTCCCGCTGGACCTCGGTGTCCCGTTCGGCGGCTTCGACCCGGTGGGGGCCGGCGTCGCGGTGCTGCTCTGGCTCTACCTGTTCCACGTGATCGTGCTGGCCGGCTACTCGGCCACCCTCGCGTTGTCCCGCTGGCGGGCCCGCCGCGTCGCCGCCTCCGGGTCGACGTCCGGCTCGGGGTCGACCGCCGGCTCGGGGTCGACGTCCGGCTCCGGGAGCGCGTCCGCAGGCGTCGATGCCGCAGCGGCCACGGCGAACCAGCCCGAGGCATCCGCCGAC
Organism: Micromonospora sp. RL09-050-HVF-A; assembly: GCF_019374995.1. Lineage (NCBI taxonomy): Bacteria > Bacillati > Actinomycetota > Actinomycetes > Micromonosporales > Micromonosporaceae > Micromonospora > Micromonospora sp. RL09-050-HVF-A. The sequence goes on along the minus strand of NZ_JAGKQP010000002.1, from coordinate 6,199,472 downwards.
CCACCCCGGGTGCCCGCCGCCGGGGCGGGCGGCACCGGCGGAGCGGGCGGCGGCGACGACACGGGCGACGCCGACGCCGACGTGTCCGGGGTCGTCGGCGGATCCGCCGGGTCGTCGGTCTCGCGCAGGCCGTAACGGGCCCAGAGCCGGGCCAGGGGTGCCGGGGCCCACCAGTTCCACCGCCCCAGCAGCCGCATGGTCGCCGGCACGAGCAGCGCCCGGACCAGGGTCGCGTCCACCACGATCGCCACGATCATGCCGACACCGATCAGCTTGATGTAGGCCATCCCGCCGGTGGTGAAGCCGGCCACCACGATGATCAGCAGCAGCGCGGCGGCGGTGATGATCCGGCCGGTGCGTTGCAGGCCGGTGGCGACCGAGGCGGTGTTGTCGCCGGTGCGGTCCCACTCCTCGCGTACCCGGCTGAGCAGGAACACCTCGTAGTCGGTGGCCAGCCCGAACAACACCGCGAGCATGAGAATGAGGTTGCTCGGCTCGATGAACCCGGTGGAGGTGAAACCGAGCAGACCGGCCAGGTGGCCGTCCTGGAAGATCCAGACCACCACGCCGAACGACGCGCCGATCGACAGCAGGTTCATCAGCACCGCCTTGACCGGCAGCACCACCGAGCCGAAGGCGAGGAACAGCAGCAGCAGGGTCGCGCCGGCCATCAGCAGCGCCATCCACGGCAACCGGTCGCCGAGGCTGTCCAGCAGGTCCACGTCGGCGGCGGGCCGCCCGCCGACCAGCACCTGCGCCCCGGCCGGGCCGGGCAGGTCGCGCAGCGTCCGGACCAGGTCGCGGGCGTCGTCGCCGGTCGGCTCCCCCGGGTAGCTCACCGACAGCAGGGTCGACTCCCCCTTCGCCGCCGTGACCTGGACCCCGGTCACCCCGGGCAGCGCCGCGATCCGGTCGGCGAACGGTCGCACCGCGTCGGCCGCAGCCCCGGAGACCAGCACCTCGATCGGGGCGATCGTGCCGCCGGGGAACTCGGCGGAGATCCGCTCGGAGACCACCCGGGGTGCGGCGTCGGCCGGCAGCACCCGCTCGTCGACCCCGCCGAAGGTGATCCGCGCGAACGGGGTGGCCAGCACGGCGAGCAGCACCGCGACCCCCACCAGGTAGAGCACCGGCCGGCGCATCACGCTGCGCGCGATCCGGGCCCAGGCACCACCCTCGTCACCCGTCGCCCGCCGGTCACCCCGCGTCCCCCGCCGCCACGGCAGCGGTACGCGCACCGCGTCCACCCGGTGGCCGAGCACCACCAGCAGGGCCGGCAGCACGGTGAGCGCCGCCAGCATGGCGATCAGGACGGCGGCCATCCCGCCGAAGCCCATCGACCGCAGGAACGGCTGCGGGAAGATCAGCAGGCTGGCCATGGCGAGCGCGACGGTCAGCCCGGAGACGAACACGGTACGGCCGGCGGTGAGGATGGTGCGCCGGATCGCCTCGGCGGTGCCGTGCCCGGCGGCCAGCTCCTCCCGGAATCGGCTGATGACGAACAGCGCGTAGTCCACCGCCATCCCGAGCCCGATCAGGGTGATCACGTTGATCGCGAAGATCGACACGTCGGTGACCAGGTTGACCAGGCGTACCGCCACGAATGCGCCGAGGATGGCCAGGCCGCCGACGAGCAGCGGGGTGCCGGCGGCGACCAACCCGCCGAAGATCAGCACGAGCAGCACCAGTAGCACCGGCATGGACAGCAACTCGGCCCGGGTGATGTCCTCGGTGCTCTGGGTGGTGGCCTCCGCCTGGAACGCCACCAGCCCGCCGACGTCGGTACGCAGCCCGGGTGCATCCAGCGCGGGGCGCAGCGCCGTGAACTGCGCCGAGCGGGCGTCCTCGTCACCGCCGGTCAGCTTGACCAGCGCGTAGGTGGCCCGCCGGTCCTCGGCGACAAACGCGGGCGCGGGCGTGTCGTACCAGGTGGTCACCTCGGCCACCTCGGCGCGCTGGCGCAGCCCGGCCACGGTGGAGGTGACCGGGTCGCGGAACTCCGGGTCGTCGACGGACGCGGTGCCGCTGGACCAGAGCACGATCACGTCGGCACCCTGCCGGCCGAGTTCGGCGGTGACCCGCTGCACGGTACGGCTGGACTCGCTCGACGGGTCGTCGAACCCGCCCCCGGTCAGCTCCCCGAACACCCCGGCGCCCCAGGTGGCCCCGACGGCCACCAGCACCCCGGCGGTGGCCAGCACCACCCACCGGGCACGCACCACCACCCGCCCCCACCAGGCGAACATCCACCTCTCCCCTCGTCGACCCCCACCGACCCGCCGTCACCCACACCCGGGCCGTCGACCGGCGGAGACCGGTGTCGGCCCCGCAGCGATCGCCGTCCACTATCGCAACAACCGTTCACGTTCGACGGGCCGGCCCGGACCAACCGGCCCCGCCGGTCCAGCCGGCAGACGGACGCCGCCCGCCGCACTAGGCTGCCCAGGCATGAGCGATGCGAGTGAGCTGCCGTCCCGCGCCGACGTCGTGATCATCGGATCGGGGCACAACGGGCTGGTCTCCGCCGTCCTGCTGGCCCGCGCCGGGCTGGACGTGCTGGTGCTGGAGGCGGCGGAGGTGATCGGCGGGGCCACCCGCACCGAGAACCCGTTCCCGAAGGTGCCCGCGCTGCGCCACTCCACCGGGTCGTACCTGCTGGGGCTGATGCCGCCGGAGCTGCTCGCCACCCTCGACGTGCGCATCCCGGTGCTGCGCCGCGACCCGCACTACTTCCTGCCCACCCCGGGCGGGCCCGGAGCGCCGTACCTGCTGTTCGGCAGCGACACCGCCGCGACCCGGCGGCAGCTCACCGAGTTCTTCTCCCCCGCCGACGTGGCCGCCGACGACGCGCTCCAGGCCGAGCTGGCGCAGCTGCGCGCCGACCTGGCCCCGGCGTGGCTGGCCGAGCCGCTGCCGGTGGAGCAGACCGCCGAACGCTACGTCCGCCCCGAGCTGCGGCAGGTCTTCGTCGACCTGGTCCGTGGTTCCGTCGCCGACTACCTGGCCCGCTTCGACTTCCGCTCCGAACTGCTGGTCAGCATGTACGCGGTCACCGACGGGCTGTCCGGCCTCAACGCCGGCCCGGACGACCCCGGCACCGGCCACAACTTCCTGGTGCACAACATGTGCCGGCTGCCCGGCGCGGACGGCACCTGGATGATCGCCGAGGGCGGGATGGGCACCGTCTCGCGCACCTTCGCCGAGGCCGCCCGCGCCGCCGGGGCGACCATCCTGACCGGTGCCCGGGTCGACGCCGTCACCCTGACCGGGGGCGCGGCGTCGGGCGTCCGGCTCGCCGACGGGCGGGAGGTCGCCGCCGAGGTGGTGCTCGGCGCGTGTGACCCGTACCGGCTGATGGAGCTGGTGCCCGACGGCGCGCTCCCGGCGGAGCTGGGCGCGCGGATGGCGGCGGTCCGCCGGCCCGGCACCACCCTCAAGCTCAACCTGGCGCTGACCGGGCTGCCCCGGTTCTCCTGCCTGCCGGCCGACGCGCCCAGCCCGTTCGGGTCCACCATCCACCTGCTGCCCGGGTCGGCGTCGCTGGTCGGGGCCGGCGGCGAGTCACCGATGGCGGCGCTGCGGGCGATGTGGGCCGACGTGCAGGCCGGGCGGCTGCCCGCCGAACCGACCATCGAGTGGTACCTGCACACCACGGTCGACCCGTCGCTGTCCGACCCGGCCGGGCACCACTCGTCGGCGTTGTTCGTCCAGTCGGTGCCCTACACGCTGGCCGGCACCGACTGGGACAGCGCGCTACCCGGCTACGTCACCCGACTGGTGGAGATCTGCGAACGGTACGCCCCGGGCACCGGTGACCTGATCGCCGACGCGGTGCCGCTGCCCCCGCCCGGCATCGAGGCGCACTTCGGCATCACCGGCGGGCACATCCACCACGTCGACAACACCGTCTCGTTCACCGACCGGATGCCGTACGCCACCGGCATCGACGGGGTGTACGCGGGTAGCGCCGGCTGCCACCCGGCGGGCAGCGTGATCGGCGCGGCCGGCCACAACGCCGCCCGACGCATCCTCGCCGACCTGGGCCGCTGACGCCCACCGGCCCGTCCCGGCAGGCGGACCGGGTGACACCGTCGCCGTCCGGCCGGGCCGGGTGAGACCGCCGCCGGGCGGGCGGGCCGGGTGACACCGTCGCCGTCCGGACGGGCGGAGACGGGCCTGCCCGGCTCAGGCGGGAGCTGGACGGGAGGACGGCAGGTCGCCGGGGCCCCGGATCAGATAGAGCCCGGTGAGCAGGAAGTACGCCGCGAGGCTGAGCACCGGGTCGACGAAGGAGATGCCGAACGCCACCAGGTACAGGACCGGGCCGAGCAGGAAGCGGCGGGCCACGGCGCGGGCCAGCCGGGGATCCAATCCCGGGTCGAGCAGCCGTCGGCGGCGGGCCCACCACCAGCTCAGGTTGAAGAACAGCGCCTCACCGAGCACCGTGCCGACATAGAGGGCGGCGGTCAACCGCTGGTCGGCGACGGTGCCCCGCAGGTTGTCGGCGAGCAGGCTGGCCGCGAACGGAATGGCCGCCACGAACAGCAACAACAGCAGGTTGAGGACGAGCAGCAACTGGTCGACCTTGACGACGTACCGCCACATGTTGTGGTGGGTCAACCAGACCTGACCGACGATCACGAACGTGATCACGTACGCCAGGTAGGCGGGCCACTCGTGGAACAGCGCCCCGGGCAGATCCTGCCCCTCGGGCCGCTGCGGGCTGAGTTGGAGCAGCTCCACCGCCATCAGGGTCAGCACGATCGCGATCACCGCGTCGCTGAACGCCTCCACCCGGGAGGCGTCCCGCTCCTTCTCCCGCCGGTGCCCGAACTCGTACTCCTCCTCGTCCACCACCCCGCCCCACCCGCCCTGTCGGTCCTGACGTCACCGTGCCCGGAGTGCACCGGTCAGCCGGGCCGGCACCACGTCATGGTCGCCGGAAACGGGGGATGGCGGGGTGGGAACGGGGTCAGTTGCCGCCACCCCATCGGGCGGCAGCGAGGACGGGAGCGGTCGGGCGCGGCCGGTCAGTTCGCCGGGGCGGGAGCTTCCGCGTCCACCCGGGCGGCGCGGATCTTGTGGCCGACGCTGGTCAGGCAGCGGCCCGACGGCAGGTCGAACTTCCAGCCGTGCAGCTGGCAGGTGAGCTGGTCGCCGTCGACGATACCGAACCGGGTCAGGTCCGCCTTGAGGTGGGGGCAGCGGCGCTGCACCACCCAGTCACCCAGGGTGATGTCCTCGGCGTCGACGGCCCGCTCGTGCTCGTCGTACCAGCCCTCGGCGTACTGGAGGCGCTCGGTGGACAGGCACTTGAAGAAGGCGTAGACGAACTCGTTGTACTGGCCGATCCGGGCCGCCGAGAACCGGCAGGACAGGAAGAGCGAGTTGACCCAGTCAACCTCGTCGATATGGAGCAGGTGCTCGATGAGCGCCCGCTCGGTACGGAACCGGTACCTGACCTTCTCGTCGGCGTACGGCCGGACCTGCTTGCCGGGGAAGTCCACCACGATGGATTCGACGCTGTCCCCGTCGTAGCCGACCAGGTCGAAGCGGACCGGGCCGCCGACCCCCTTGGCCAGGTAGATCGACTCGTCGAGCAGCGGCTCGATCCGGCGTTTCATCCCGGCCAGCACGTCGATCTCGGGGTGCCGCCAGGACGCCTTCTCGGCCTCGATGACCGGGCGCTTGCGCTCCCGCATCTCCTCCAGGTGCGCGGTCTTGTTCGCGAAGAACTCCTCGACCGGCTGCGGGTGGGTGGTGGTCGCGCCGGAGGTGGTCACCTCGGCGACGCTGCCCGGCAGCAGCACGATGCCGTTGGTGCCGCCGACCTTCGCGTACTCCGACAGGAACACCGACTGGTCCGGGAAGATGTTGCCCTCGTCGCCGTGAATGTCGTTGAACTGCCACAACGCGTCGTCGAGGAAACACGGCGGGCCGGCGATCGGGAAGACGTGGTCGGCCTTCAGGTCGTCGATGTAGCGCCAGGTCCGGTCGAACTGCCGCTCCCGCTTCTGCTTGCCGAACGCGGTCTTCGCCGACTGCGGCAGCTCGTAGACCATCGGGTACCAGATCGCGCCGGAGAACTGGAGCAGGTGCGCGTGCACGTGGCCCAGCTCGGCGAAGACGGTCAGGTCGGTGGGGCGGGCGTCGTTCTGGTTGAGCAGCCGGACCCCGTCGTACTCCACCCAGAGCGACGAGTCGCCGATCGGGCCGTCGGTCGGGCTGGTCAGCGCCTGGATCATGATCTTCAGGCCGCCGGGCAGCTCCACCACCTGCTCGTTGGGGGCCCGCAGGAACTTCGTGAAGCCCAGCGCCCGCAGCTCGTCGGCCATCTCCGAGGTGGGGAACTCGGGCAGCAGGACGGTGGCGTCCTTCGAGACGAACTCCCGCAGGTGCTTGGCGTCGAAGTGGTCCCGGTGCAGGTGCGACACGTACAGGTAGTCGACCTGGCCCAGGGCCTCCCAGTCGAGCAGGGAGTTGTCGGGGAACGGGAACCAGGAGGCGAAGTAGGCCGGATTGACCCACGGGTCGCACAGGATGCTGCCCGCAGCCGTGTCGATCCGCATGCTGGCATGTCCCGTACCGGTCACTCGCACCGCAGTCCCCCTCAAACAGACAATCAAGGTGTACGCCCGAACGCTACCGGAGGCAGTGTGGTCGACGGCCCGCGACGCCGGTAGAGCCGACCCGCCCCACCGGGCCGGGGTCTTTCGGCCCGGTCCCCGGCCAGCCCTGCCCACTCCTGCCCGGCCCGGCCACCCGGCACCCCGATCCTGCCGGCCCGGCCCCCGGCGGCCCGGGCGCTGCTGGTCAACAGCCGGCCGCGCGCCACGAGTTTCCCGGTCCGCCGGGCTTCGGCAGGGCGGACCCCGCACCGGGGCCGGGGCAGGGCGTGCCAGACTAGCCGGAGATCCGATCGCGAGGGAAGGACCGACAGTGGCAGGAAGCGAGCCGGTAACCGCGCCAGATCAGCACAGGCCCGGGCACCGCAAGGCCGGACGGATCGGCGCGGTGCTCTCCGCGTTGGCGCTGCTGGCGATGCTGTGCGGCAACCACGAGGGCAAGGTCGAGGACATCTGGCTGGTCGGCCTGGCCGTGCTGTTGCTGGCGATCGTCATCGGCGACGCCGTGCTGCGCCGCAGCGGGCTGCGCTCCTGACGCACCGCCCCACAGACGTACGAGGGCCCACCCCGGTCGGGGATGGGCCCTCGTCACATCTGCTGGATCAACGGCCGAAGAGGATGTCCTGGACGTCCTTGAGCGCGGCGTCGACCTCCGCCTCGAAGTAACCACCGGGCACCAGCCCGAACCGCAGCGTGTCCAGGTCCTTGGGGTTCACCGGCATCTGGTTACGGCCCTGCATCCCACCGAGCAGGCTCTCGAAGAACCGGTCCACCTGGTCGGGGTCGTACCCGCTGCCGAAGCGGCGCACCTGGAAGCTGCGCCGGATCTGGTCGACCCGGTACAGCTCGCTGCCGGGCGGGCCGGCCATCGGCGGACCCACCATCGGCGGGCCACCAGCCGGCGGACCCATCGGCGCGGGCCCGCCCATCGACGGGCCACCCATCGGCGGCGGGCCTCCCGGACCACGACCACGCATCTCCCGCGGGTCGCGCTCGGGCATCCGGTCCCGCTCGGGCATCCGGTCGCGTTCCGGCATCCGGTCGCGCTCGGGCATCCGGATCTCGGCAGTCATGTCGGTACGACCGTGCCGGCCCGCCTCGAAACCGTCGAAGCGCTGCTCGTCCGGGGGGCCGTAGCCACTACCCGGGCCGGCCGGCAGACCCCGCGGCGGTGGGCCACCGTGCCCCATCGGCCCGCTCGGACCGGGGCCCATCGGCCCGCCGGGGCCCGGGCCCAACTGGCCGCGCGGCGCGTCGTACCCACCACGAGGCGGGTCGTACCCACCGCGCGGCGCGTCGTGTCCGACGGCGAAGGCGCCGCTCGGCTCGTCGTACCCACCGCGCGGCGCGTCACGTCCGACGGCGAAGGTGCCACTCGGCTCGTCGTACCCACCGCGAGGCGCGTCACGTCCGACGGCGAAGGCGCCACTCGGCTCGTCGTAGCGGCTGCCGTAACGGTCCGGCGGACCAGGCTGGGCCGGCATCGCGCGGGGCGGCATCGGCTGCGGCACCGGCGACATACCCCGGTGGTCGTCGCGCATCGGCGGGGCGAGCCGGTCCGCGCCACGCGGGTCGGCGACCCGGCCACCGGGGGCGGCGCGCTCCTCCAGCTCGGCCAACTGCCGCTCCACCCGATCCAGGTGCAGGTCGACCTGCCACTCGTCATAGCCGTTGAAGCGGACCCGGAAGACGACGTCGTGGACCTCCTGGGAGGCCACGGGGGCACCGACCGGCTGACCGGCGAGGGTGGCCTCCACCCGGTCCAGGAAGGCGTCGACCTCGTCGACCTTGTAGCCCCGGCGGAGCGCCTTACGCCGGAAACGCTGACCCTGACTCGCCACTATGTCTCCTGGTCTCGTACCGCTACGCCCGGTCGCGCCCGCGCGGCGCTTCGATGTCACTGTCCACCGCGGCAGCCAACTGCCCGCACGCACCGTCGATCTCACGCCCCCGGGTGTCACGCACCGTGGTGGAGACGCCGGACTCCCGCAACCGTCGGACGAACTCCCGCTCCACCGGCTTGGCGCTGGCGTCCCACCGGCTACCCGGTGTCGGATTGAGCGGGATGAGGTTGACGTGCGCCGACCTACCGGCCAACAACCGCCCGAGCAGGTCGGCCCGCCACGGCTGATCGTTCACGTCTTTGATCATCGCGTACTCGATCGACACCCGGCGCCCCGTCGTCGCCGCGTAGTCCCACGCTGCGTCCAGCACCTCGGCTACCTTCCAGCGCTGGTTGACCGGCACGAGTTCGTCGCGCAGCTCATCATCGGGCGCATGCAGCGACAACGCAAGGGTCACCGCGAGGTCTTCGCTGGCCAGTCGGCGGATGGCCGGCACCAGACCGACCGTGGAGACGGTGATGTGCCGCTGCGACAGACCCAGCCCCTCCGGGGCCGGCGCGACCAGCCGCCGGATCGCCGTGACGACCCGGGAGTAGTTGGCCAGCGGCTCACCCATGCCCATGAACACGACGTGCGACAACCGGGGTGGCGACCCGGCCACCGCGCCCGAGGCGGCGACCCCGGCGAGATAGACCGCCTGGTCGACGATCTCGGCGGCGGACAGGTTGCGGGTCAACCCGGCTTGGCCGGTGGCGCAGAACGGGCAGGCCATGCCGCAGCCCGCCTGGCTGGAGATACAGACGGTGACCCGGTCCGGGTAACCCATCAGCACGCTCTCCACCAGCGACCCGTCGTGCAACCGCCACAGCGCCTTACGGGTGGCCCCGTCGTCGCAGGCCAGCTCGCGGACCGGGGTGAGCAGCCGGGGCAGCAGCGCCCCGGCCAACCGGTCCCGGGTGGCCGCCGGCAGGTCGGTCATCTCGGCCGGGTCGCGCACCAGTCGCCCGAAGTAGTGGTGGGAGACCTGCTTTGCCCGGAAGGCTGGTTCACCCAGCTCGGTGACGAGCGCCCGCCGGCCCGGCAGGTCCAGGTCGGCGAGGTGTCGGGGTGGCATCGCCGGGCGGCGGCCGGGGGCGTCCGGGTCAACGGGGATCACAGGCAGGATCGTCATGGCTGGTCCAGTCTGTCACGCCGGTCGCCGGACCCACCCGTCCGGAGGTGCCGAATCGGCCCCCACCAGGGGGACCACCCGGGTGGCGCGGCGTGATTCATCCCTCAGCCCACCACCGGCACGAGGATCGCCAGCAGCAGGTAGGCGGTGGGTACGGCGAACAGGATCGAGTCCAGCCGGTCCATCAGGCCACCGTGCCCCGGCAGCAGGGTGCTCATGTCTTTCACGCCGAGGTCCCGTTTGATCATCGACTCGGCGAGGTCGCCCAGCACCGCCGCGACGGAGACCGCCATCCCGAACACCGCACCCCACCAGGGCGCCACGTCGAAGAGCAGCCAGATCAGCAGGGCACTGCCGAGCGCTGCGGCGGCGACCGAGCCGGCGAACCCCTCCCAGGATTTCTTCGGGCTGATCCTGGGTGCCATCGGGTGCCTACCGAAGGACACCCCGGCGGCGTACCCGCCGGTGTCGGAGAGCACCACGCCGACCACGGTGACCAGCACCCGCAGGTGGCCGTCGCCCGGAGCCGCCGCGAGCATCGCCGCGAAACCACCCAGGAACGGCACGTAGACCGCGATCAGGGTGGCCGCGGTGATGTCCCGTTGGAAGCCGGCCGGGCCGTCACCCAGCCGCCAGACCATCGCGCCCAGCACGGTGACCAGCAGCCCCAGGCTCAGCGCGTCCGGCCCGGCGAACCAGGCCAACCCGATGGTGAGCACGCCACCGGCGAGCAGCGGCACCAGCGGCGGGTGCGCGCCGCTGCGCCGGACCGCGCGGGTCATCTCCCAGATGCCCACCCCGATCGCGCCGGCCAGCACGGCCAGGAAGCCGGGCAGGAAGAAGAAGAGCGGCACCAGGACCAACGCGCCGAGCCCCAGCCCGACGCCGATGGCGGCCGGCAGGTTACGACCGGCCCGCCCGGTCGCCGGCAGTGGGGTGGCCGGCCGGTCGGCACTGGCCCGCCGTCGGCCCCGGAACCGTCGACCGGCCGGTGGCTCCGGATCCGCCTCGGCATCGGGCGACGGCAAGCGCGACCCGGTACCGCCGTCGTCACCGACCGGGACGAACTGGGGGGTCGGCAGGTCGCCGTCGCGCACCGGCGTCAGGTGCGCGGTCGGGGCGTCGTCGTCGCGCACCGCGGCGAACTGCGCGGTCGAGGCGTCGTCGGCGAGCGGCCCGCCCGGGTGATCGGCACCGAAGAGGTCACCGACCGGTTCGTCGTACGGCCCGCCGTTCGGCTCGTCGTGGCCACGCACCGGTGGCCGGAGCGGGGCCTGCGGCCCGGCCGACAATCCGGGGCCGGACTGCCGGGGCGACCACGGTTCGACCTCCCGTTCCGGCCAGGGCAGGGCCGGGGGACGGTCGGACCGCTCCCAGCCACGGGGCTCGGTGCCGCTGTAGGGGTCGAGGGGGGACATCACGCACCGGACGAGGGTACGAGTGCCACCACATGACGCAAGACCACAACCATCCCCTACCCGCGTGACTACTTCCGGTTGACCGGCCCGACGACCGATCGATCCCCGCCGTTCACCGCCCGGTGGCCAGGAATCCTGCCGAGCCTACTGCACCGGCCAGCCGGGCACGGTGGACGTCGGCCCGGCCGTCCGGCCGACGGACGACGACGGCACCGGCGCTGCCTCCGCAGAGCGGTGACGCGCCGGTGCCGTGGGCCGGGCTCAGACTTCGAGCAGCTCCGACTCCTTGTGCTTGACCAGCTCGTCGACCGTGGCGACGTAACGCTGGGTCATGTCGTCGAGTTCCTTCTCGGCGCGGCGGCCGTCGTCCTCGCCGACCTCACCGTCCTTGACCAGGCGGTCCAGCTCTTCCTTGCCCTTGCGGCGGACGTTGCGGACCGCCACCTTGGCTTCCTCGCCCTTGTGCCGAGCCACCTTGATCATCTCGCGGCGACGTTCCTCGGTCATCTGCGGGAGCAGGATGCGCAGCTGGTTGCCCTCGTTGTTCGGGTTCAACCCCAGGTCGGAGTCGCGGATCGCCTTCTCCATGGCGTTGATCTGCGAGTTGTCGTACGGCTTGATGATGGCCATGCGCGGCTCCGGCACCCCGATGGACGCCATCTGGGGCAGCGGGGTCGGCGTGCCGTAGTAGTCGATGATGACCTTGGAGAACATGGCGGCGTTGGCGCGACCGGTACGGATGGCGCCGAACTCCTCCTTGGCGTGCTCGACCGCACGCTCCATCTTCTCCTCGGCCTCGAGGAGGGTGTCGTCGATCACCGGTCTCCTCGCCTCCTTCTGTTGCTCGTCGTGGGCTGAAGCTGCTGCTCTGGTGCGGAGGACCGCTCGGGTCGCCGGGACCGGTCAGGCGGTGATCAGCGTACCGATCGTGTCGCCGCCGACGGCCCGGATGATCGTGTCCTCGCCCTGGGCGCCGAAGACCAGCATCGGCAGCCCGTTCTCCATGCAGAGGCTGAACGCCGCCGCGTCCGCCACCCGCAGGTTGCGTTGCAACACCTCGGAAAAGGTGATCGAGTCGAACTTGCTGGCGGCCGGGTCGATCCGCGGGTCGGCGCTGTAGACGCCGTCCACGCCGTTCTTGCTCATCAGCACCACGTCGGCGCGGATCTCCAGCGCCCGCTGGGCGGCCACCGTGTCGGTGGAGAAGTACGGCATCCCGGCGCCCGCACCGAAGATCACCACACGTCCCTTCTCCAGGTGCCGGATCGCCCGCAGCGGAATGTACGGCTCGGCGACCTGGGCCATCGTGATCGCGCTCTGCACCCGCGTCTCGATGCCCTCCTTCTCCAGGAAGTCCTGCAACGCCAGGCAGTTCATCACCGTGCCCAGCATGCCCATGTAGTCGGCGCGGGCCCGGTCCATGCCGCGCTTCTGCAACTCCGCCCCACGGAAGAAGTTGCCGCCGCCGACCACCACGGAGACCTGCACACCACGGCGGACCACGGTGGCGATCTGCCGGGCGATGGCCTGCACGACGTCCGGGTCGACACCGATCGCCCCACCGCCGAAGACCTCACCCGAGAGCTTCAGCACCACCCGGCGGGCGCGGCCGGCCGGCGGCGCCGTCGGGTCGTCCGCCTCCAGGCTCCGGTCGTTCACAACCTGTGTCATCCGCCCCGCCCCTCCCGCGTGCGCGTCGACCGCGCCGCGTCACCGCGTACCTGCCCGTTGCCGACCCTATGCGACGAGGAGGCCGCGGTGCCTGTCGCGTACACCTGCGGCCTCCTCGTCGACGTTGCGTGCCCGTCCGGGCGCGGCACGCGCGCCCGGACGGTGGCGGCTCAGGCCTGGCCGACCTCGAACCGGACGAAGCGGGTCACCTCGATGCCGGCCTCGGCCAGCACCTGCTTGACGGTCTTCTTGTTGTCGGAGACCGACGCCTGCTCGATCAGGACGTAGTCCTTGAAGAAGGCGTTCACCCGACCCTCGACGATCTTCGGCAGGGCCGCTTCGGGCTTGTTCTCCTCGCGGGCGGTCTGCTCGGCGATGCGCCGCTCGGACTCGACGACCTCGGCCGGCACCTCGTCACGGGTGACGTACTTCGGCCGCATCGCGGCGATCTGCATGGCGGTGCCCCGGGCGTCGGCGTCGCCGGCCTCGTCGGTCTTGCCGCTGTACTCCACCAGCACACCGACGGCCGGCGGCAGGTCCTGGCTCTTGCGGTGCAGGTAGACCGCGACGGTGCCGTCGAGCTTGGCGAAGCGGTTGAGCACCAGCTTCTCGCCGATCTTGGCGGACTGCTCCTGGATCAGGTCGGCGACGGTCTTGCCGTCCAGCTCGGTGGCGAGCAGCTCCTCGGCGGTGCCGACGCCGCTGCGCTCACCGTGCTCGACCAGCTGCTGGGCCAGCGCGACGAACGCGTCGGTCTTGGCCACGAAGTCGGTCTCGCAGTTGAGCTCCAGCAGCGCCTTGCCGGAGTGCGCGACGAGGCCGTTGGCGGCGGTCCGGCCGGCCCGCTTGCCGACGTCCTTGGCGCCCTTGACGCGCAGGATCTCGACGGCCTTGTCGAAGTCGCCCTCAGCCTCGGTGAGCGCCTTCTTGCAGTCCATCATGCCGGCGCCGGTGAGGTCGCGGAGCTTCTTGACGTCCGCGGCGGTGAAGTTGGACATGACTCTCTCTTCGGGTGTTGAGTCTGCGGTGGGTGGTCTGGGATGCCGGCTACCCGGAACAGGCCGGATGCGCCCGGCGGTGACCGCCGGACCCCGCCGCCCGGACGAGCGGCGAGGATCCGGCGGTACGGGTCACTCGGCGGCGGCGGCCGCCGGCTGCTCGGCCGGCTTCTGCTCGGCGGCAGGCTGCTCGGCGGCGGCGGCAGGCTCGGCGGCCGGCTGCTCGGCAGCGGCGGGCTGCTCGTCGGCCTTCTTCGGCTCCAGCAGCTCACGCTCCCACTCGGTCAGCGGCTCGTCGCTGCCGACCTGACCCGCCTCCGGCTTCTCGTCGCCACCACGACGACGGCCGGACCGGGCGATCAGACCGTCGGCGACGGCGGCGGCCACCACCCGGGTCAGCAGCTCGGCGGAGCGGATCGCGTCGTCGTTGCCCGGGATCGGGAAGTCGACCTCGTCCGGGTCGCAGTTGGTGTCCAGCACCGCGATCACCGGGATGCCCAGCTTGCGGGCCTCGTCGACGGCGATGTGCTCCTTCTTGGTGTCGACGATCCAGACCGCGGCCGGGAGCTTCTGCATGTCCCGCAGGCCACCAAGGGTCTTGGTGAGCTTGGTCTTCTCGCGGAACAGCTGCAGGGTCTCCTTCTTGGTGTAGCCGGCGGCGGTGCCGGTCAGGTCACCGAGCGCCTCAAGCTCCTTCATCCGCTGGAGCCGCTTGTACACCGTCTGGAAGTTGGTCAGCATGCCACCGAGCCAGCGGTGGTTGACGTACGGCTGGCCGACCCGGGTGGCCTGCTCGGAGATGGCCTCCTGAGCCTGCTTCTTGGTGCCGACGAACAGGATGCTGCCGCCCTCGGCCACCGTGTTGCGCACGAAGTCGTACGCCTTCTCGATGTAGTCGAGGGTCTGGCGCAGGTCGATGATGTAGATGCCGTTGCGCTCGGTCATGATGAAGCGCTTCATCTTCGGGTTCCAGCGCCGGGTCTGGTGCCCGAAGTGGACACCGCTCTCCAGCAGCTGACGCATGGTCACGACGGCCATGGTGGGGTACTCCTCAAGATCCCTGGTTGTCACGCCCGGCCGGTGGCCGGGCGTCCTGGTGCCTGGTCGCCGGCCCATGGTGGGCCCGAAGGAGATCGGGACCAGGGAGGCCGTCGCCCCACGACGAGACGTGGAGAGGGCACGCGAGGTCGACCGCCGAGGCGGTCGCCAAGAGGCCAGTGTACGCCCCCGCCCTGCCACCCGACCCCCGCCCCACCATCCAGCCGCGCATCCGGTTCCCGCCCCCAGCTCTCGGCTCTCGCTCCCGGCTCCCGGTCTCGGGTCTCGGGTTGGATCGGGTGGGTGCCGAGGTGTCGGCAGGCGACGGGGGTCCAGCGGGTCGGGGACGGTGACGGTTCTCCGCAGGCCGCCGTTCGACGGGCGGTCCGGGGGCGGTTCAGGGGCGGTCCGGGGCGGTCCGGGGGCGGTTCAGCGGGCGGCGAGGGCGGCGGCGAGGAAGAGGACCAGCCCGACGGTGAGGTAGGCGGTCGGCGGGCGCAGCCAGCCCCGGGCCCCGTCGGCCATCGCCAGGCCACCGGTGCGCAGCCCGTACAGGCCGCCGGCGAAGACCGGCAACCCGATCACCAGGAAGGTGCCCACGACGACGTGCGACGCCGAGACCGGGTCACCGGTGAGTCCGTGCAGCAGCACCCGCAGCGCGGGAACCTCGAAGACCAGGGCCGACAACCCCAGCAGCACCGCCAGCGCCGGCCGCCGGGTGCGGTACACGCCGTCGGAGGTCGGGCCACCCGTGCGGTACGCCCCGTCCGGGCTGGCCAGGTCATCCGCCCGCGGCGTGACCGGCACCATCGGGCCGGTCGGCACCTCCAGGGGGGAGGGCTCCGCCGGTCGGGTGGGTTCGACGATCGGGTAGTTGCCCAGCGCCGCCGGCCGGACCGGATCGGTCCCCGCCAGCGGGCCGACCCCGCTGACCCCCAACAGTCCGGAATCGGCGGTGAACCGGCCGGTGCCACTGTCACCGCTGCCGAGCCGACCACCCCCGGTACCACCCAACCGACCCGTACCGGTATCGCCGACACGCCGCCCGGTGCCGGTGTCGGACAAGCGGCCGGTGCCGGTGTCGGCCAGGCGGCCGGTACCGGTGTCGCCAACGCCCCCGCCAATACCGGTGTCGGACAGGCGGCCGGTGCCGGTGTCGCCCACGCCCCGGCCAATACCGGTGTCGGACAGGCGGCCGGTGCCGGTGTCGGACAGGCGGCCGGTGCCGGTGTCGCCCACGCCCCGCACCGGGATACCGCCGAGCGGGCCCGCACCGGTGTCCCCGAGCGGGCCGACGCCACTGACTGCGGCCTCGCGGGCGGCGCGTCGACCCACCCGGTCACCGGGCAGTTCGCCGGAGACATCCGGGTCGTCCCGGCGGGACCGGGTCGGCCGGTATCCGGTGCTCTCGCCCCCGGCGGCACCCAAGGGATCAGCCGTGTCGAGGCGTCCCGAGTCGAAACGGCTGGCGTCCCCGTACCGGCCTTCCTCGGCAGCTCGTTGGTCGGGGGTGCGGGCCTCGTCGTCGCGCCGGCGCACCCCGCTCGCCGTCCGCCAGTCGGAGTCGTCGTACGCGCGTTCCCGGCCGGCCGGGTACCAGCGTGACTCCTGATCTTCGGGGTAGCTCCGTCGTGCGTCCACGTCCGGCACCGTATGCGACCGACCCGCCCGGCGCCATTCGCAGGTCGTACCGGCGCACGGGACCGATCGGACGGGTCGACGGACGATCGCCGGCCACCCCCCGGGAGCAGGGCATCAGCAGATCACATAGCAGGTCTGGGCCTTGATCGTCCGCTCGTCCACAGGGCGTCGAGTTGTCCACAGGTGCGGCCTCGGATGTCGCGCCCACCCCCGCCCCACCCGCAGCCTGACGGGCATGACGAAGCGGAACCAGGCGATCGGCGCGTACGGCGAGAGGTGCGCCGTACGGCATCTGATCGGGGCCGGGCTGCGCCCGGTGGCCCGCAACTGGCGCTGCCGCGAAGGTGAGATCGACGTCATCGCGTGGGACGGCCCGGTCCTCGCCTTCTGCGAGGTGAAGACCCGACGCGGCGACGCCTACGGCAGCCCCGCAGAGGCGGTCGTCCCGGCCAAGGCCCGACGGCTGCGGGGGCTCGCCGCCCGCTGGCTGGCCGAGACCGGGACGACCACCGACGAGGTGCGTTTCGACGTCCTGTCGGTCCGGTTGCCGCCGGCCGGCCCGGCACAGGTCGAGCACCTCAAGGGGGCCTTCTGATGATCCCGACCCGCCACCGCGCCCGGCCGGCTCTGGCCCGCCACCGCGCCCGGCCGGCCCCGACTGGCCACCGCGTCCGGCCGGCCCTGGCCCGTCACCGCGCCCGTCGGGTCATCCGGCACCACGCCGGGCGGCCGGGGGCGGGGGTGGCACGGTGAGCTACGCCAAGGTGCACGCGGTCGGCCTGGTGGGGGTCACCGGCCACCTGGTCGAGGTGGAGGCGGACCTCTCCCCCGGGCTACCGGCCGTGGTCATCTCGGGGCTGCCGGACACCGCCCTGCACGAGGCCCGGGACCGGGTCCGCGCCGCCGTGGTCAACTCCGGCCAGCGCTGGCCCAACCGCCGGATCACCCTCAACCTGCTTCCCGCCACGCTCCCCAAGTACGGCTCGGCGTTCGACTTGGCCATCGCGGTCGCCCTGCTCGGTGCCGCCGGTGAGCTGCCGCTGCTGCCGATGGAGGGGGTGGTGGTCCTGGGCGAGTTGGGGCTCGACGGCACCGTCCGCCCGGTCCGCGGCGTGCTGCCGATGGTCACCGCGGCGGTACGCGCCGGGCTGGGCCGGGTGGTCGTGCCGGTGGGAAACGCGGCGGAGGCGGCGGTGATCCCGGGGGTGAAGGTGCGCGCCGTCGACACCCTGCACCGGCTCGTCGCCTTCGTCCGGGACGGCGCTCCCCTGCTGGAGCCGCCGCCGGCTGCTCCCGCCGGGACGCCGTCCGGGCCGGATCTCGCCGACGTCGCCGGGCAGGGGCTGGGTCGGCGGGCGTTGGAGGTGGCGGCGGCCGGCGGGCACCACCTCTGTCTGCTGGGGCCGCCCGGCGCCGGCAAGACGATGCTCGCCGAGCGCCTGCCGTCGATCCTGCCGGAGCTCGACGACGAGGCCGCGTTGGAGGTCACCGCACTGCACTCGATCGCCGGCACACTGCCACCTGACGGCCGGTTGCTGCGTCGGCCGCCCTTCCAGGCACCCCACCACTCGGCGACCGTGCCGTCGCTGGTCGGCGGCGGCTCGGGGCTGGCCCGGCCGGGCGCGGTGTCGCTGGCCCACCGGGGGGTGCTCTTTCTCGACGAGGCAGCCGAGTTCAGCAAAGGAGCCCTGGAGGCGCTGCGCCAGCCGTTGGAAAGTGGGCAGGTCCATCTCACCCGGGCCCGGGGCAGCACCCGTTACCCGGCCCGGGTTCAGTTGATCATGGCGGCCAATCCCTGCCCCTGTGCGAAGCCCGGTGGCGACTCGCTCTGCGAGTGCAGTCCGCTGGTGCGACGGCGCTACCTCGGCCGGCTCTCCGGTCCCCTGCTCGACCGGATCGACGTACAGGTCAGGGTGCTGCCGGTACGGGCGGCCGAACTGATGGGCGTCGACCCGGACGGCGAACCGTCGGCGGTGGTCGCCGCCCGGGTGGCGGTGGCGCGCGCGGCTGCCGCCGAACGGTGGGCCCCGGTCGGGCACCGGCTCAACGCGGAGGTGCCGGGCCCGCTGCTGCGCCGACCACCGTGGCGGCTCGCCGCCCAGGCCACTGCCGAACTACGGGGGCGGCTCGACCGGGGCTCGCTGTCGGCCCGGGGCTTCGATCGCATCATCCGGCTCGCCTGGACGATCGCCGATCTTGACGGCCGGCCACGGCCCGATCTTGAGGACGTCCGGGAGGCCACCGGCCTGAGAACGGGGGAGGAAGTGTGAACAGCACCGAGGATCTGCACGCCCGGGTGGCACTGACCTGGCTGACCGAGCCGGGCACCCGGTTGGTGCACCGGCTGGTGGGCCGGCTCGGTCCGGTCGCCACGCTGGACCTCCTGCTCGACGGTGGGGCACCCGACGAGACGTTGCGGGCGGCGGTGGCGGCCCGGCTGCACGCGGGTGACCCCCGGGCGGCAGCCGCCGAGGCGGTGGCGCTCACCGACCGGCTCGGCGCGCGGATCGTCTCCCCGCACGACGACGAGTGGCCCGCCCCGCTGGGCGACCTGGAAGGGCTGGTGCTGCCCGGGGCGAGCCGGAAGGTCGACCGGGAGACCGCCCCACCGCTCTGCGTCTGGGTACGCGGCGGGTGGCCGTTGGCCCAGGTGCTGGACCGCTCGGTGGCGGTGGTCGGCGCGCGGGCCGCCACCGGGTACGGCGTACACGTCGCCACGGAACTCGGTTACGGCCTGGCCGACCGGGAGTGGACGGTGGTCTCCGGCGGCGCGTTCGGCATCGACGCCGCCGCCCACCGGGGCGCGTTGAACGCCGGTGGGGTGACGGTGGCGGTGCTGGCATGTGGGGTGGACCGCCCCTATCCGATGGGCAACTCCGCCCTGTTCGACCGGATCGCCGAGACCGGGTTGTTGATCAGCGAGTGGCTGCCCGGTGCGGAGCCGCTGCGTCCCCGCTTCCTGATCCGTAACCGGGTGATCGCCGCCGGCACCCGGGGCAGCGTGCTGGTGGAGGCGGCGGCCCGCAGCGGCGCAGCCCAGACCATGCACCGGGCGATCGCCCTGCGACGACCGGCGATGGTGGTGCCCGGCCCGGTCACCTCGGCGCTGTCCGTCGGCGCGCACGAACTGCTCCGTGAATACGAGCGCACCCGACTCGTGACCGGGCTGGCGCACGTGCTGGAGGAGGTGGGCCGGATCGGAGCGGACCTGGCACCACCCGCCCGGGGCGCGGACCGTCCGACGGACGTCCTCGACGACGAGGCGGCCATGCTGCGCGAGTCGATGCCCCGGCGCGGTGCGATCGGCGCGGACGCGCTCGCCGCCCGGGCCGGCGTGCCGATCCGCACGGCGTTGCGCAAGCTCGCCCTGCTGACGGAGCTGGGCCTGGTGAGCCGGCACGACGACGGCTACACCCTGGTCCGACGGTAGGCGGTCGACACGGCGGCTCTCCGGCCACGCCGCTGCGCACGCACCGGTCAGGCCAGGACCGCGCAGACGACCACCGGGCGCTCCGGCCATCGATCGCGCTGGCCCGAGAGCAGTACGAATGCGATGATCGCTGCCGTGTCGATACCCCGCCGTTCCGCGCTCGGTCTAGGATTCGCCGCCGCCCTCGGGTTGGCCGGTTGCGCACCGAACCCACCTGCCCGGACTGCGGGAGCCTGGGCCACTCCCGCACCGGGCGACGGGGCACAGGGCGGCCAGGGCGCGGCGGCGACCGGCCGACCGGGAGCCACAGCCCGGCGTTCCGCCCCGACCGCAGCCGCGAAGCCGCGCACGCTCGCCGCGGCACTCCAGCGGCACCTCCAGCCGACCCCGGAGAACCCCAAACACCCGACGTACGCCGGGGCGGTGGTGCTGGCGGTGACCGACGGTGAGCCGACCGACCACCTGGCGGTCGGTGAGGCGCTGCGTTACGGGGCCGGCCCGGTGCTGCTGCCCGCGGCGAAGCGGGTCGCCATGCGTCCCGACTCGATCTTCGACCTGGCCTCGCTCACCAAGGTCTACACCGCGATCCTCACCCTGCAACAGGTCGACAGCGGCCGGATCGACCTGGACGCGCCCGTGGTCCGCTACCTGCCCGAGTTCACCGGCACCGGCAAGTCCACCGTCACCGTGGCGATGCTGCTGGCCCACACCAGCGGCCTGCCGGTCGGTGCGAAGGTCACCGGTTACGCGACGATGGCGCAGCGGTGGCGTGCGGTGCTGGCCACGCCACTGGTCAGCGGCGCCATCCCGGGCACCAAGTTCCGCTACTCCAGCGTCGGCCTGATGGTGGCCGGGAAGATCGTCGAGAAGGTCACCGGGCTCAGCCTCGACCGGGCCCTGAAAACCAACCTGACCACCCCGTTGGGGCTGCGCCACACCGGGTTCAACCCCAACACCTGGCTCGGCACGGCCGACCGGGCCAACCGGCTGGTCGCCACCGACGCCCGCTCCTCCCGGGGGTTGTTGCGGGGCGTGGTGCACGACGACGTCGCCAACCATCTCGGCGGCATCGCCGGCCACGCCGGCATCTTCGCCCCCGCCGAGGAGGTGGCGGTCATCGGGCAACTGCTGCTCGACGGCGGCAGCTACGGCGGGAAACGGATCCTCGCCGAGAGCACCGTCGCCCGGATGCTGCGCAACGCCAACACCGGGCTGCCGGCCGTCGACCCGGACCGGCCGGGCCGCACCTCCGACCACGGCCTCGGCGTGGTGCTCAACCAGCCCTGGTTCATGGGCAGGCTCGCCCGACCCACCACCTTCGGACACACCGGGTTCACCGGCACCTCGTTCCTGGTCCAACCCGACCGCCGCCGGGTGCTGGTGCTGCTCACCAACCGTGCCCATCCGAACTGGAGCTGGGCCGACCCGGACCCGGCCCGGGTCGCCGTGGCCGACACGTTCGCCTGACCCCGGGGGACCACCCACCTCCCCACCCGCCGGTCATCCCTGCGGTCAGCTTCGCCGGGCCCGTCGGGGCTGCCAGTCGCCCTCCGCCCGCCGGCATGCTGCTCCCGCCGGCCCTCTCCCCCACCAGCGCGCTCCCCCGCCAGCCCTGCCGCCGGCCCATCCCTGCCGCCGTCGCGCTCGCTCCTGCCGCTGGCGTCGGTGCCCGTAAGCTGGGCCGGTGGATCCGGACCCGATGGCAGGTCGGCGACCGCCGCACCCCGGCAGCGTCCACCGGCCGGTCTCGGCACGGGCGTGGCGATGAGCCGGCGCGGTCCGGGCACCCGGGTCACCCACCAGGCCCTGCCACCGGCCATGCGGGACGCCGTGGACGAGTTCGCCGCGCACCTGGCCCAGGTGCGCAACCGGTCCCCGCACACCGTCCGGGCGTACGTCGCCGACCTGGTGTCACTGCTCGACCATGCCGTCCGGATGGGCTGTGCCGCACCCGGCGACCTGGACCTGGGCGTGCTACGCAGTTGGCTGGCGAAGCAGCGGACGACCGGCACGGCCGCCAGTTCGGCGGCCCGTCGAGCCGCTGCGGTGCGGACCTTCAGCGGGTGGGCCCACCGCTGCGGTCTGCTGGTCACGGATGTGGCCGCCCCGTTGGCCACCCCGAAGACGCGTCGGGAGTTGCCGGTGGTGCTCCGGGCCGACCAGGCCGCCACCCTGGTCGAGGCTCCGGGTCGGGGTCGGCCTCCCACCCCGGGCAGCGGCGGGCCCGCCGTCCCGGGCCGCGGCGACACCCCCGACGAGGGGCCTCCCACCCCGGGCGACAGCACCTCTCCCGCCTCGGACGACAGCACCTCTCCCGCCTCGGACGACAGCACCTCTCCCGCTTCGGGCGGTAGCGGACCTACCGCTTCGGGCGAGGGCGGACCTACGTCCCCGGGCGGGGGCGGGGGCGGAGCCGTCGGGTCGGTGGCCGGGGCGGACGAGCCGCTGCTGTTGCGCGACCGGGCGTTGCTGGAACTGCTCTACGCGACCGGCGCGCGGATCAGCGAGGTGTGCGGGTTGGACAGCACGGACGTCGACCACGACCGTCGGGTGGTCCGGGTCCTCGGCAAGGGCAACCGGGAGCGCACGGTCCCGTACGGGCTGCCGGCCCAGCGGGCCGTCGACAGGTGGCTGGCGGTCGGCCGGCCCGCACTGGCCGGCCCGGACTCCGACCGGGCACTGTTCCTCGGTGCCCGGGGCGGCCGGCTGCACCCGACGATGGCCCGGCGGATCGTCGCCGGCTGGGCCAGAGCCGCCGGGCTGCCTCCGACCAGCCCCCACGGGCTGCGCCACTCGGCGGCAACCCACCTGCTCGACGGCGGCGCGGACCTGCGGGCGGTGCAGGAGCTGCTGGGGCACTCGTCCCTGGCGAGCACCCAGATCTACACCCACGTGTCGGTGGAGCGGTTGCGTGCCGCCTACCGCCAGGCCCACCCCCGGGCCTGACCTGCCAGCCGACCAGCCCCGGCCCGGCCAGTCCCGCCGGCCCCGGCGCGTCAGGTCGGCGTAGACCACCGCGGGTAACTGGCCGGCCCGCAGGACCGACCGCCGCAGCGAGGGGGCGTCGGACCACAGTGGCCGGCGACGATCGGTCCTGCGGGCCCCGGCGTGCGGGCTACGATCACCGGATGAGCGTCCCGCCGCCGCCCGAGTCGATTCCCGGGGCCCGACTGCTCTTCACCCTCGACCCCTCGGTCAGTTATCTCAACCACGGGGCGTTCGGCGCGGTGCCGGTCGGGGTGCAGCGGACCCAGCAGCGGTTGCGCGACGAGATGGAAGCCAACCCGCAGCGCTTCTTCGGCCAGTCACTGACCGACCGGCTCGCCCACACCCGGCGGCACCTGGCCGCTTTCCTCGGTGCCGATCCGGAGGGCACCGCCCTGGTCGGCAACACCACCACGGGGGTGGCCGTCGCCCTCCAGTCACTCGGTCTGCGCCCCGACGACGAGGTACTCAGCACCGACCACGGGTACGGCGCGGTGCACCTCTCCGTCGCCCGGGAATGCCGCCGGACGGGTGCGACCGCCCGTAGCCTGCACCTGCCCCTGTCGGCCAGCGACGCGCAGCTCGTGGAGATCGTGCGGGCCGGGCTGCGCCCGGGACGGACCCGGTTGCTGCTGGTCGACCAGCTCACCTCGGCCACCGCCCGGTTGCTGCCGGTCGCCGCGCTGGTGGCCGTGGCCCGTGAACACGGCGTCGCCGTGCTGGTGGACGCCGCGCACGTGCCCGGGATGCTGCCCGTCCAGGTCGACGCGATCGGGGCCGACTTCTGGGTGGGCAACCTGCACAAGTGGGGGTTCGCGCCCCGTGGCACGGCCGTCCTGGTGGTCGCCCCACGGTGGCGGGACCGGATCGAGCCGCTGGTGGTGTCCTGGCAGCAGGCGAGCGGCTTCCCGGGCAACGTCGAGTGGCAGGCCACACTCGACTACACGGGTTGGCTGAGCGCCCCGGCCGGGCTCTACACATTGCGTAGCCTCGGGCTGGAGCGGGTCCGCGCGCACAACGCGGCACTGGCGGGGTACGGGCAGCGGGTGGTCGCCGACGCGCTCGGGGTGCCGCCGACCGACCTGCCCGACCCGGGCGGGCCGGGGGTGGCGATGCGGATCGTGCCGTTGCCACCGGGCGTCGCCGGCACGTTGGAGGCCGCCGGTGCGTTGCGGGCCCGGATCGCCGACCGGCTCGCCGCCGAGGTCTCGGTGATGGCCTGGAACGGGCGGGGGTGGCTCCGGCTCTGCGGTCAGGTCTACAACGCCCCCGACGAGTACGAGCGGTTGGCCTCCCGGCTGCCGGCGTTGCTGGCCCAGGGGTGACGGGGCTCCTGCCGGGCGCTGACCGCACCGGCAGGGTGGCCGTTCGTCCCGCCGGGCGATCCCGTCCGGCCCCTGGTCCCACCGCTGACCGGTGTCGAGGGCGCCAATCCGGACCAGCAGGGGGCCGCCGCGCCGGACCAGCAGGTGGTCAGCGCCGGGGGCGGCATCCGGGGTGAACCGGTCGGCGGAGTCGCCGGGCCCGTCGACCCGGAGGAGACCCACCTCGGCGGGTGTCGCCACCGGGAGCAGCCGGACCGGGCCGAGCCCCAGCAGGGCCAGCGGGTCGAGGTATTCCTGGCCCCGCCGGACCCCCCAGTGCAGGCACCCGCCGGTCGGGGTGGACACCCCCGCCACGGGGCAGCCCGGATGCCCGCCCAGCAGCACACCCAGCGGTGCGCCGCCCGCCACGACGTCGCCGGGGAGCACCTCGGGGCGGACCGGTTCGTAGGTGGTCCGCAGCCCGCCGGAGTGGCCGACGGTGACCACCGGGCGGCCGGCGACCATGCCGGCGAACAGCACGGTGCCGGCTGCGGCGGCCCGGACGGCGGCCCCGGGTACGGCGGCGAGGTCCACGCCCCGGTGACCCGCCAGCCAGGGCAGCGGAGGCGGGTCGAACCGGCGCACCGGCCGGGGTGGCCCGTCGAGTGGCCACCGGAACACCGGGGCCGGCCCGGCCCGGACCGGGGCGGACGGGGGTGGGGTGGACCGGGGTGGGGTGGACCGCCCGGGAACCCAGTGGGGGCCGAACATGAGCACGGCGGCCCCGAGGGCCACCACCTGCCGCAGTGTTGTGCGCATCACCGCAGCATGTCGGGGCCGGCGGACCGACGCCACGGACCGGCTGTCCGCTGTGGATGACGGGACCGGCTGTGGAAAACGCCCACCCGGCCTGTCGCTCTGCTATGCCCCTGTGCCGGCGTGCGGGCGGCGGTCGGGGAGAGCGCAGGGGGACGGCCGTGGTCCGGCGGTGTCGGCCCCGCAGCGGGGCTAGGCTGGCGGCATCGCAGGCGGGCGCAGACCGGGAGGCCACCGATGACCACCATCAACGAGGTGAGCCGACCGTCGCGGGTCGCCGGGCCGGACGAGGCGATCAGCGCGGAGGAGCTGCAACTGGCTGCCCGCAACCACGGCATCCCACTCGAAGCGTTGCGCTACGACGTCACCCCGGCCGGCCTGCACTACCTGCTCATCCACTACGACATCCCCGACCTCGACGCGGTGACCCACACGCTGACCGTGGACGGCGCGGTACGTCAGCCGCTCCGGCTCGGGCTGACCGAGCTGCGCGAACGCCCCCGGGTGACGCGACGGGTCACGCTGGAGTGCGCCGGCAACGGGCGGGCGCTGCTGCACCCCCGCCCGGTCAGCCAGCCGTGGTTGGTGGAGGCGGTGGGCAACGCCGAGTGGACCGGCACCCCGTTGGCGCCGTTACTGCGTGAGGCCGGGATCGCGCCCGACGCGGTGGACGTGGTGTTCACCGGCGCCGACCACGGTGTGGAACGCGGGGTGGAGCAGGACTACCAGCGGGCCCTGCCGGTCGCCGACGCGCTGCGCGACGAGGTGCTGCTGGCGTACGAGATGAACGGCGCTCCGCTGCTGCCCCAGCACGGCGCACCGCTGCGGCTGATCGTCCCCGGCTGGTACGGCATGGCGCACGTCAAGTGGCTACGGTCGATCAACGTGCTGACCGGGGAGTTCGACGGCTACCAGAACGCGGTGGCCTACCGGCTGCGGCGCGACGCCGACGACCCGGGTGTGCCGGTGACCCGGATCGAGCCCCGGGCGCTGGTCCGGCCGCCGGGCTTCCCGGACTTCATGTCCCGCAGCAGGGTGCTGCGTCCGGGGCCGTGCACGGTGGACGGACGTGCCTGGTCGGGGCACGCCCCGGTGGTCGCGGTGGAGGTGACCACGGACGGCGGGGTGACCTGGACGCCGGCCGTCCTGGACCCGCCCAGCGGTGGCGAGTGGTCCTGGCGGCGCTGGCGGTACGAGTGGACGCCGCAGCCCGGCCGGTACGCGCTGGCCGCGCGGGCGACCGACGCGTCGGGGCGTACCCAGCCGGTGGAGCAGCCGTGGAACCGGGGTGGTTTCGCCAACAACCTGGTCCAACGGGTCGACGTGCTCGTCGTCGAGGAGTGAGGTCGGCGGCGGGGTGAACAACCCTGGCCCGGCGGGGCCCCGGTGTCGGCGGGTGGGGGCCGACGCGGGGCGGGGGGTCAGCTACCGAAACCCGAGTCGGCGGGCAGCGAGATGTCGGGCTTCTCCAGCTCCTCGACGTTGACGTCCTTGAACGTCATCACCCGGACGTTCTTGACGAAGCGGGCCGGACGGTACATGTCCCAGACCCAGGCGTCGTGCATCTCGACCTCGAAGTACACCTCGCCGTCGGAGTTGCGCACGTGCAGGTCCACCTGGTTGGCCAGGTAGAAGCGGCGTTCCGTCTCCACCACGTAGGAGAACTGACGGACAATGTCGCGGTACTCCCGGTAGAGCTGCAGCTCCATCTCGGTCTCGTACTTTTCGAGATCTTCCGCGCTCATCGCACTCCGCCTTCCATGACCACATCTTCCCCCACCGGTGCCGGAGGCCGAGGCTGCTCGCCCAACGCCACGCCGACGGTACCCCCTGCCGTGCCCGAGCGCTCCATCGGCTCGGGAGCGGCTGCGCCGAGCGGCCGACGGGCCCGGGGCGGGGCACCCTCCCGGCCCGACACGGCGGCCACATTGACGTACGAGAACCGGTGCTCCACGCAGGGCCCACGCTCGCGCAGCGCCTCGGTGTGCTCGGCCGTGATGTACCCCTTGTGCTCGGCGAAGCCGTAGCCCGGGTGGTGTCCGTCCAGCTCCACCATGATCCGGTCCCGGGTGACCTTGGCCAGTACGCTCGCCGCCGCCACGCAGGCCGCCACCCGGTCACCCTTCCAGACCGCCAGCCCCGGCACGTCCAGCCCGTCCACCCCGAAGCCGTCGGTGAGCACGTACTCCGGTCGGGTGGTCAGTGAGGCCAGGGCCCGGCGCATCGCGGCGAGGTTGCACACGTGCAGCCCCCGGGCGTCGACCTCCTCGGCCGGGATGACCACCACCGCGTACGCCAGGGCACGGGCGACGACCTCGGCGTAGACCCGCTCCCGGCTGGCCGGGGTGAGCAGTTTGGAGTCGGCCAGCCCCTCGATCTCGCCGCGTCGTCCCTCGGGGAGCACCGCGGCGGCGGCCACCAGCGGGCCGGCGCAGGCGCCCCGGCCGGCCTCGTCCGCGCCCGCGACGTGCCGGAAGCCGCGCCGTTGCAGGGCCCGTTCCAGCGCGTAGAGCCCTCCGTCGCGGCGCACCACCGTGCGCGGCGGGGTCAGCACGACGCCTCCGGGGCCGGGGCGGCGGCCAGCACCTGGGTGAGCAGGGCGGCCAGGTCGGCCGGGTAGCACCGCTCGGCGGTGTCGGCCAGCTCGGCCGCCGACCACCAGCGGTGTCCGGTGACGCTGGCCCGTTCGATCTCGTCGAACCCGGCCGTGTCGACCTCCCAGGTGGGCACCCGGACCACGAAGAACTCCTGTTCCTGGCGGTACCACACGCCGTCGAAGGGAAACTCCACCGTCTCGGAGCGGACCGACCCGCCCAGCTCGGCCGGGGTCAGCCGCAGCCCGGTCTCCTCGGCCAGCTCGCGGGCCGCCCCGGCCGCCGGGGACTCCCCCGGGGTGAGCCCACCACCGGGGGTGAACCAGTACCGGTGACCCGGGCGGGCCGGGTCGACGCCCGCGAAGAGGAGCACCCGGCCGGACGCGTCGACGAGCAGCACCCGGGCCGCACGACGGGGGTGGAAGACGGTCACCGCATCAGCCTGCCAGACGGTGTCGACGCTCGGCCACGCCCGGGTGGTCGCGAACCAGTCAGGGGTTGGGAATCCCGTCGAACGACTTGGGCACGGTGAGCCAGGTGGCCCGGTCGAACGGCCAGAACACGGTGAAGGCCCGGCCCACGACCTCACCCTCGGGGATGGTGGCGCTGTCGATGTTGCGACCGGACTGCTGCCAGTGCTCCAGGGAGTCCCCGGAGGCCGAGCGGTGGTCACCCATCACCCAGAGCCGCCCCGCCGGGACGGTGATGTCGAACTCCTGGTCGGCGGGCTTGTCCTGCTGGCCGTTGGCGGAGTAGATGTAGGGCTCGTCGAGGGACTTGCCGTTGATCGTCAGCCGGTCCTGCGCGTCGCAGCAGACCACGTGGTCGCCGCCGACCCCGATCACCCGCTTGATGAAGTCCTCGCCGTCGGGGTTGCCACTCCACTCGGTCGGTGCCTTGAACACCACCACCTCACCCCGGTGCGGTGAGCGGAAGTCGTAGACCAGCTTGTTGACCAGCACCCGATCGTCGATCTTGAGAGTGTTCTCCATGGACGGCGACGGGATGAAGAAGGTCTGCAGCACGAATGCGCGGACCAGCACCGCCACCAGAATCGCGACGCCCAGGAGAATGGGCAGCTCCTTCCAGAAGGAGCTGCGCGGCTTGTCGGTCTGCTCGTCAATCACGGGTGGAGCCTACGTCGCCGGAGCCGCCCGGGCCGCCCGGAACGCCGGAGGCGTCCCGGCCACCCGGAGCGCCGCAGCCGTTCCCGGCGCAGGCGTGGGGCCGCCCGGGGCCGGGGGGCCACACCCGTCGCCCGGAGCGCACGACGGCCGCGAGCAGCGCGGCGACCGGCAGGAGCAGGACCACGTCACCGGTGGGGGTCGGCCGGACCGGCGCCGGGGCGTTGGGCGCGGCAGCGGAGTCCGACAGCCGTTCGAAGGTGGCCGGCACGGGCAGCGACGCCCACCGCGACGACGGCCACACCACCATGAACGCCCGGCCGATCACGTTGTCGATCGGAACCGGCCCCTGGCAGCGGGCGTCCTGGGAGACCAGCCGGTGGTCGCCCATCACGAAGATCTGACCAGGGGGTACGACCACCTCGTCGAACCGGCGGGACCGGCACTCCTTGGGGTTCGGCGGCACGTCCAGCGGTGAGTCACGCACCACGTACGGCTCGTCCAGCGGGATGCCGTTGACCAGCACCCGACCCTGGTCGTCGCAGCACTTGACCCGGTCGCCGGGCAACCCGATCACCCGCTTGATGAAGTCCTTCTCGCCGGGGCGACCCACGCCGACCAGGTCGCCGAGGGTTCGCCCGATCTTGCCGACGGCACCGGTCGGCGGCACGGGACTCTCCAGGGCGACCCACTTGTCGGTGCCCCGGAACACCACCACCTCACCGCGCAGCGGGTCACGTACGTCGTAGACGACCTTGTTGACCAGCACCCGGTCGCCGATGAGGAGGGTGTCCTCCATCGAACTGGACGGGATGAAGAAGGCCTGGAGCAGGAAGGTGCGGATCAGCACCGCCAGACAGAAGGCCACGATCAGCAGGAGCGGCAGCTCCTGCCAGAGGGGCATCTGCCGACGGGTGGGTCGGGTCCGCCGACGCCACGGGTCGGCTGTGCCGTTCGAGTCGAGCACCTGCACCACGCCACTCCCCGGTCCGCAGAAACGACACTACCGCCCGGGAGCCTCGTCGAGGCCCCACGGGCGGCAGCGGACGATCGGAGTGCCGCGATCTGGGTCGCGACACCACCTGCCGGACTGCGCCCGTACCGATCAGCGTAGTGCGCTCTGGTCGATACGACATCCGCGCAGGTCAGGCGGCCTGGCGAGCGGGAAGTCAGCTGGGCTGCTTCTCCCGCTTCTCCTTGATCTTGGCCTTCTTGCCGCGCAGCTCGCGCAGGTAGTAGAGCTTGGCCCGGCGGACGTCGCCACGGGTCACGATCTCGATCCGGTCGATGCCCGGGCCGTTGAGCGGGTAGGTCCGCTCCACGCCCACCCCGAAGCTGACCTTGCGGACCGAGAAGGTCTCGCGCAGACCGTCACCCTGGCGGCGGATGACGACGCCCTGGAAGATCTGGACCCGGGACCGGTTGCCCTCGACGACCCGCGCGTGCACCTTGACGGTGTCACCGGCACGGAAGTCGGGGAGGTCGGTGCGCTTCGACTGGGCGTCAAGGGCGTCCAGGATGTTCATCGCTGCGTCCTCGTGATGCTCACGGCGCACCGTCAGTCGGTGCGCGGATGGGTGATTCTGATCCCCGGTGCCGGTCGGCGGGCCGACCCTGTCCGGGGATCCTCGCAGCCGCCCACGGGCGCGGACGGATGCGGCAACCCCCCTACTTTGCCACATCCCCCGGGGGCAGCGGAAACCCACCCCGCTCCAGCGTCGCCACGTCCCGTTTGTCAAGGATCTCCGGGGGCAACGCGGCGAGCATGTCCGGTCGCCGGGTGCCGGTACGGGTCAACGCCTCGTCCCGTCGCCAGCGGGCGATCCGGCCGTGGTCGCCCGAGCGGAGCACCTCGGGCACCTCGTGCCCCCGCCAACTCGCCGGTTTGGTGTACATCGGGGCTTCCAGCAGGCCGTGCGCGTGCGACTCGTCGTCCAGCGAACCGGCGTTGCCGAGCACCCCGGGCAACAGCCGGGTGACCGCCTCCAGGATCACCAGCACCGCCACCTCGCCACCGAAGAGCACGTAGTCGCCGAGTGACACCTCGGTGACCCGCAGCCGGGTCGAGGCGTGGTCGAGCACCCGCTGGTCGATGCCCTCGTACCGGCCGCAGGCGAAGAGCAGGTGCGACTCGGTGGCCAACTCGTGCGCCATCGCCTGGGTGAACGGCACGCCGGCCGGGGAGGGCACCAGCAGCCGGGGCAGGGTCAGGCCGTCCGGAGCCAACTCGTCGGGGGCCAACGCGTCAAGCGCCTCGCCCCACGGCTCCGGCCGCATCACCATGCCCGGCCCGCCACCGTAGGGCGTGTCGTCGACCGTGCGGTGCACGTCGCGGGTCCAGGTCCGCAGGTCGTGCACGGCCAACCGGAGCAGGCCCTGTTCCCGGGCCCGCCCGATCAGGGACAGATCCAGTGGGGCGAAGTAGTCCGGGAAGATCGACACGATGTCGACGCGCATGAGGGTGGCTTCCGGTCTAGAGGTCGAGCAGACCGGCCGGCGGGTCGACGACGACGCGTCCGCCGGCGAGATCGACCTCCGGGACGATCGCCTTGACGAACGGGATCAGCGCGCTGCCCCCCTGCGGGCGGCGCAGGACGAGCAGGTCGGAGGCGGGCGCATGGTCGATCTTGACCACCTCGCCGAGGTGCTCACCGGCCGGGGTCACCACGGCCAGGCCGACCAACTGGTGGTCGTGGAACTCCTCCGGGTCCTCCGGTGGGGCGACGGAGGCGCTGTCCACTCCGAGCAGGGTGCCGCGCAGCGCCTCGGCGGTCTCCCGGTCGAGGACCCCCTCGAAGGCCACCAGCATCCGGCCCTGGTGCCAACGGGCCGCCTCGATGGTCAGCTCGTCGGGGACCAGGTACGCCACCCCCGGGTCGGCGGTCGCGGCCGGCTCGGCCCCGCCCCGACGGGGGGTCTCCACCCGGGGCGGCACCCCCGGCTCGGTGCTCAGCACCGCGCCGGGGGCGAACCGCGCCTCGGGCTCGTCGGTCCGCACCTCCACGGTGACCTCACCGCGGATGCCGTGCGGCTTGCCGATCCTGCCGACGATGAGCAGCATCAGTACGAGTCGACGATGTCGACGCGTACCCCGCGTCCTCCGATGGAGCCGATCACCTGACGCAGCGCCTTGGCGGTCCGACCGGACCGCCCGATCACCGTGCCGAGATCCTCCGGGTGCACGCGGACTTCCAGCCGCTTGCCCCGACGGGAGTCGACCATGCGGACGCGCACGTCGTCCGGGTGGTCGACGATCCCCTTGACCAGGTGCTCCAGGGCGGGACGCAGCGGCATGTCAGGCCTGCTCACCGGAGTCGGCAGCAGCGGCCGGGGCCTCGGCCGGAGCCTCGGTCTTCGGCGCTTCGGTCTTCGGCGCCTCGGGCTCGGCCGGGGACTCCGCCTTGGCGGCCTTGCGGGCCGGCTTGGCCGGGGTCTCCGGAGCCAGGCCGGCAGCGGCCTTCGCCTCGGCCTCGTACGCCGCCTTGCGGTCGGCGCGCTCGGCGGCGACCTTGAGCGGCGGCGGGGCCGGCAGGCCCTTGAACTTCTGCCAGTCGCCGGTCAGCTCCAGCAGCCGCTGGACGGCCTCGCTCGGCTGCGCGCCGACCGAGAGCCAGTACTGGACCCGCTCCGACTTGACCTCGATGATCGAGGGGTCTTCCTTCGGCTGGTAGATGCCCACGAACTCGATCGCGCGACCGTCGCGCTTGGTGCGCGAGTCCGCGATGACGATGCGGTACTGCGGGTTGCGGATCTTGCCCATCCGCAGGAGCCGGATCTTTACGGCCACAGTTGTTTCGCTCCTGTTGCGATTTCACCGACCCGGCTACGGGCGGTGCACGGGTGAGCGTCGACCGGCACAGTGGGGTTGGGCCGGAGACTGCTCGGTGGACTGGCGACGCGCCCGGGTTAGAGGGCGCCGGACGCGCGCCGGATACCAGCGACCCATTCTGCCAGATCGCGCACCGGATGCTCACATCGGGCCGGCCCGACGGCAGGCGTCGGTCCCGGCGGGGCCATCCGACCACCGCCGCCACGCGCCCCGACGACGGCCCAGCCAGGTGAGCTACGACACATTCACCGCGCGGGCGGTCGGTCCCAACCCGGCGGCAGCTCCGTCGGGGACGTCCAGTCGGCCGGCGGGACGAAGTCGCACCAGGTGCCGTCGAACGGGAACTTCCCCGCCTCGGCGAGGGCGATCACCCGCTCCCCCTCGGCACGGACCGCCTGCTCGTCGGTCACCCAGTAGTGGTCGGGAAAGGCCAGCCGCTCGGTGAACTCGCCCTCGTCCTTCCACTGCCAACTGAGATCGGGACGGACCACCACGTCCAGGTCCTGGTCGACCACGTCCACCCCGGCCACCGACCCGTCGTCCCACCGGACACCGGGCTCCTCCAGGTTGACGTACCAGGCGACGAAGCGGTCCTGCTCGTCGCGGAAGAACCAGACCGAGTGCGCCGCCCCCGTGGGCAGGAACTCCAGCAGCGCAGGGCCGTCCCACCGGCCCCGGGCCAGCCGGTAGGACGAGGCGATCCACTCGGTGAACGGCATCGCCCGCATGCCCAGGCCCGCCTCGGACACCTCGTGCGCCACCGGCGTGTCCCGGGCCACCCAGAGCAGCAGACCCCGGTCGTCGTCGCCGACCACCCGGGCCGGCCGGACCCACCCGATCCGGCCCCGCCGCACGTTGCGGTGCATGATCAACTGACCTGGCGCGAAACGCATCACACCTCCACAGGTCTGGACGGGCTTCCTGCGCCCCGGCCCACCGCCGCACCCGGGACGAACAGTGCGGGCCGGCTTTCGGCGTACCCGCGACGAACGGGGCAGCCGGGTCCGGGGCCGGTTGCGCGGCGACGCGGTCGCCGCGCCCAGGCCGGTCGGCGACCCGGGAGCCGGACCTGCGGGCCCCGGGCTGCGGTGGGCCGCCTCAGTAGGCGCGGGCCAGGATGGCGGTCAGGTCCGGCTCGTCCTCGCTGTCCGGGACGGAACCGTCGGCGCGCAGCAGGCACCGGACGGTGACGCCCTGGCCGTTGGCCTCAGCCTCGCCCGGCACGCCGACGGCCGACCACGGCACCATGGCCCAGCCGGTGGCAGCCGCCTCGATCGCCTCGGCGAGGGTGGACACCTCGACGGTGCGAGACCGCCGGTGGGCCAGCGCCTCGTCGTGCAACGCCTGCTGGTCGGCCTCCAGAGCGGCCAGGACCGCGCCGACGACGTCCGCGACCGGGGTGGGGGCCTTCGAGCCGTCCGTCCGCCGGACCACGACCGCGTTGCCGGCGGCCAGGTCGCGGGGGCCGACCTCGACGCGTACCGGATAGCCGCGCAGCTCGGCGTCGACGGCCCGACGGCCGAACGCGGTGTCGGTGCGGTCGTCGAGCGCGACCCGGACCCCGGCGTCGCGCAGCGCGTCGCGCAGCTTGGCCGCCGCCTCGCCCACGCCGTCGCCCGCCTTGACGATCATGACGTACGCCTGGATCGGGGCCAGCCTCGGCGGCACCCGCAGCCCGTTGTCGTCACCGTGCGCCATGATCAGCCCGCCGAGCATCCGGGTCGAGGTGCCCCAGGAGGTGGTCCAGGCGTGCTCCCGGCCACCCTCGGCCGAGGAGTAGCTGATGTCGAACGCCTTGGCGAAGTTCTGCCCCAGCTCGTGACTGGTGCCGAGCTGCAGCGCCTTGCCGTCGCCCATCATGCCTTCGCAGGTGTAGGTGGCGGTCGCCCCGGCGAAGCGCTCCCGGGCGGTCTTCAGCCCGACCACCACCGGGATGCCCAGCACGTTGACCATCAGGTCCTCGTACGCCTCGTGCAGGATCTTGCGGGCGTAGGCGCGGGCGTCGGCACGGGTGGCGTGCGCGGTGTGCCCCTCCTGCCAGAGGAACTCGCTGGTGCGCAGGAAGATCCGGGGGCGCAACTCCCAGCGGACCACGTTGGCCCACTGGTTGAGCAGCAGCGGCAGGTCCCGGTACGAGTCGATCCACTTGGCCATGAACTCGCCGATCACCGTCTCGCTGGTGGGACGCACCACCACCGGCTCGGCGAGCTGCTTGCCGCCACCGTGGGTGACCACCGCCAGCTCCGGTGAGAAGCCCTCGACGTGCTCGGCCTCCCGCTTGAGGTAGCTCTCCGGGATGAACAGCGGGAAGTACGCGTTCTCCGCGCCGGCCGCCTTGATCCGGGCGTCCATCTCGGCCTGCATCCGCTCCCAGATGGCGTAGCCGGCCGGTCGGATGACCATGGTCCCCCGGACCGGGCCGTTGTCGGCCAGCTTCGCCTTGGCGATCAGGTCCTGGTACCAGCGGGGAAAGTCCTCCGCACGGGGAGTGAGCACGCGAGCCATGACCGCACATCCTATGCGCCCCCCGACGGGTCGGCGCAGCCGGGCGTGCCCGCACTACCATCTGCCGTCATGCTCTGCGACCCGGCACCTGCCCTGGCCCCGCTCGCCGCCCGCTGGGTGGCCTGGGTGGCCGCGCACCGTCAGCCGGTCAACCCGGTCAAGGACGACACCGGCCGGCACGGCGGACGTCACCAGCCGGACGACGTGTGGTTCCTCGCGGGCACGTTCGGCGGTGGGGTCAGCCGGCGCTGCGTGGTGCCGGCGGGCCGTCCCCTGTTCTTCCCGGCGTTCAGCTACTGGCAGCCCGGCCGCCGCGACGAGCCGGCCGAGCCGATGCCCGACGCCAGCGGGCACGCCGAACTGGACGGGGCCGCGGTGCCGGTACGGCCGGCCGGCTCCGCCGCCTCGTTCCCGGTCCGGGGGTTCTTCAACAACGTCGTCACCACCTGGCCGTGGCCGGTGCAGGTCTCCTGCTGGGGCCTGTGGGGGCTGGTGCCGCCGCCGACGCCGGGCACGCACCGGCTGACCTTCGCCGGGCACGACGGCGCGCGGTTCTGGGTCGAGGCCGAGTACGAACTCGACGTGCGCTGAGCAGCATCCGTGGCCGTCGACCACCGTCGTCGGCGGGCGGGCCGGCCGCGGGCGACCCGGCCGGACGCTCCTATGGCGTGTCAAGTGGGTGGGGTGGGTTTTCGAGGCGTCGGTAGAGGTCTCGGGCGATGTAGCGCTTGAGGCAGCGTTTGATCTCTCGGTCGGTTTTGCCTTGGGCTCGGCGGCGGTCGGCGTAGGCGCGGGTGCGTTCGTCGTAGCGCAGTCGGGACAGTGCGACGGTGTGTAGTGCGCGGTTGAGTTGCCGGTCGCCTGAGCGGTTGAGGCGGTAACGGGTGGTCTTGCCGGAGGAGGCGGGGATCGGGGCGGTGCCGGCGAGCATGGCGAACGCGGCGTCGTTGCGGCAGCGTCTGGGGTGGGACCAGGCGGTGAGTACGGTAGCGGCGACGATTGGTCCGACGCCGGTGAGGTCGAGCAGGTCGGGCCGCCAGGAACGCACGATCGCGCGGATCGCCGTTTCGTGGCCGGCGGCTTCTGCTTCCAGTGTCCGGATGCGTCGGGCGAGGTCACGCAGCACTGTCAGCGCGGTGGTGGCCTCAATGTCACCGCTGGTGGTGGTGGGTCGCAGCCGGCTGGCGGTGGTGATCATCGCGCGGGTGCTCTGCCCGCGGAAGCGGGTGCGTACTGCCTCCGGGGCGGTGATGACCATCGCGTGTAGCTGCCGTTGTGCGGCGGTGGCGGCTTCGACAGCCGCTCTGCGGGCGGTCAGTCGCATCTGTAACGCGGCCCGCTGAGGCCCGGTTTTGGGCTGCGCCAGTGTGGTGCGGGCCAGGGCGTCGCGGGCGGCGCGTTCGGCGTCGATCGGGTCGGACTTCGCCCCGGCCCGGCGGGCGGGCCGCTTCGGGCGGTCCAGCTCGATGACCAGCTCACCGGCATCGGCCAGGTGGCGGTGAAGGCCGGCGCCGTAGCCGCCGGTGCCTTCGAGTGCCCAGGCCCGCAACCCCGACTGCCCATCGGCCAGGGCCACCAGCTCAGCGTAGCCGTCGGGATCGGTGCTCACCGTGACCCTGGCCAGGACCCCGCCGGTGCGGGTGTCGAGCACGGCGGCGGTGTGGGTGTCTTTGTGGGTGTCGACGCCGATGACGACCTCGACCAGATCTGCCAGCATGGACATGCGTTCTCTCCAAACCGTGGGGACGCAAGGGTCCGGTCCGGTGCGGAGATGGCAGGACTGTGATGAGACACGCCAGCCGCTAACTGGCGGTCAAGCTCCTGATCAGGCCAAACGTCTCCCGCCGGGTCGGACGCCGGCAGTAGCAGACGGACAAGTCCGGCCGAAGGCACGAAACCAGTCAGGCGAAGGGTCACACCTGCTACTGCCGACCATCAGCTCACCACTGATGAACCGACCCCGCCATGCTCACAGTCAGCGGACCACCCGGCCGGTCAGCGGACCACCCGGCCGCGCAGGACGATCCGGCTGGGCGCCCGGACCACCCGCAGGTCGCGGCGCGGATCCTCGGGGTAGACGACCAGGTCCGCCAGGCCGCCCTCGACCAGGCCGGGGAAGCCGAGCCACTGTCGGGCCCGCCAGGAGGCGGCGGCGAGGACGTCCACGGCGGGCATGCGGGCCTGCTCGTGCAGCAGCAGCATCTCCTCTGCGGCCAGCCCGTGGTCGATGCCGCCGCCCGCGTCGGTGCCCACGTAGATCGGCACCCCGGCCTCGTGGGCGGCGCGCACCACCTCGGGGAAGCGGTCGCGCAGGGCGAGCATGTGGTCGGCGTAGCCGGGGAACTTGGGGCGGGCCGCGGCGGCAATGCCTCCGAAGGTCCGAATGTTGATCATCGTGGGGACCAGCGCGGTGCCCTGCCGGGCCATCAGGTCGATCAGGTCGAGGCTCAGCCCGGTGCCGTGCTCCACCGAGTCCACCCCGGCGCGCACCATGATCTCCACGGCCGACTCGCTGAACGTGTGCACCGCGGCGCGTACCCCGGCGGCGTGTGCGGCGGCCACGGCGGCGGCCATCGTGTCGGCGTCCCAGGCCGGGGCGAGGTCGCCGACGCCCCGGTCGATCCAGTCGCCGACCAGCTTGACCCAGCCGTTGCCGGCGGCGGCCTGCGCGGTGACCGTCGCGGCCACCTCCGCCGCGTCGACCTCCAGGCCGATGTCGCGCAGGTAGCGCCTCGGTGGGGCGACGTGCCGCCCGGCGCGGGCCAGTCGCGGCAGGTCCGGTTCGTCGTCGAGTTCGGGGTACGGGTACGGCGAGCCGGCGTCGCGCAGCGCGAGCACCCCGGCGTCCCGGTCGGTACGGGCCAACGTACGGGCCTGGTCGAGGGAGGTGACCGGGGTGGCACCCCGGGCGATGCCGAGGTGGCAGTGGGCGTCGACCAGTCCGGGCAGCACGAATCCGGAGTCGGCGACCGTCTCGGCATCGGGCACCGGGTCGAAGGTGACCCGGTCGCCGTCGAGCCAGACGTCCCGGACCTCGTCGTCGGGCAGGAGCACACCGCGCACATGCAGAGCCATGCGCACAGTCCTACCCGATCACGGCCCCTCGGGGGCGAGCAGGTCGTTCTTCCGGGCGGTCAACGCCGGCAGGTCGACCGAGACCTTCCACGGCTGCTCGGTGACGAACAGGTCCTCGGTGTGGGTGAGCTGCTCGTAGTCGCGGCCGCCGGGACCGAGCGCGTACTCGGTCAGCGTGATCCGGTCCTGGAGCGGGTCGACCACCCAGTACGAACGCACTCCGGCGTGCGCGTAGACCTTCGCCTTGTCGTACATGTCGCGGAAGGTGGAGGTGGGTGACACCATCTCCACGGCGAGCAGAGCGTCCTCGACGGGCAGCGGGCTACGAGTAGCGTTCCCCCGCCGGACCACGACGACGTCCGGCCGGGGCTCGTTGCGTCGGTCCACCCGCATCGAGAGATCGATTCCGACCTGGTATTCCCTCGGGCAGTTCACTCGAAGAGCGAGCAGCAGCTCGACGCACATGTCTTGGTGCAGCAGAGTCGGCGACGGCACGATCAACCTTCCGTTGATCAGTTCGTACGGAAGGTCCTTCGGCAGGTCGCCGAGGTCGTCGACCGTCCACTCGTGCCGTTCGGGCAGGATCGGGGCTGCGGTCATGACATCTCCTTCCAGGGGGCGGAACCACCCTAAGCGCCCGCCCCGTCGCCCACCGTAACCGACACGCGTCAGCGGGGCCGGTTGTCGCCCCTGCCGAGCTTGTTGAAGTCGATCTTCGGAAGCTTGAAGCCCGGCGGCAGGCCCTGGCCGCCCGCCAGGTCGTTCGGGTCCATCCCCGGCGGGAGCTGCGGCATGCCACCCGGGAAGCCGCCCGGCAGCCCGGCGCCCGCGCCGCTACGCGGCCGGTTGCCGCCCTTGGTGCCCTTGCGCTTGTTCTTCGGCGACTTGGTGGCCTTGCGCCGGCCCCCGCCGGGCAGACCCATCATGCCGCCCATCTGCTTCATCATCTTCTGCGCGTCGGCGAAGCGGTTGAGCAGCTGGTTGACGTCCATGACGGTCACCCCGGAACCACCGGCGATACGGGCCCGCCGGGACCCGTTGATGATCTTCGGGTTGGTCCGCTCGGCCGGGGTCATCGACCGGATGATCGCGGTGACCCGGTCGAAGTGCTTGTCGTCCAGCTCGGCGAGCTGGTCCTTCATCTGCCCCATGCCGGGCATCATGGCCAGCACGTTGGCGATCGGGCCCATCCGCCGCACCGCGATGAGCTGGTCGAGGAAGTCCTCCAGGGTGAACTGCTCACCGCCCATCAGCTTGGCGGTCATCTTCTCCTTCTGATCGGTGTCGAAGGCCTGTTCGGCCTGCTCGATCAGAGTGAGGACGTCGCCCATGCCGAGGATCCGGCTGGCCATCCGGTCGGGGTGGAAGACGTCGAAGTCCTCCAACTTTTCACCGGTGGAGGCGAACAGGATCGGCTGGCCGGTGACCTCGCGTACCGACAGTGCGGCGCCACCCCGGGCGTCGCCGTCGAGCTTGGACAGCACCACGCCGGTGATGCCGACGCCGTCGCGGAACGCCTCGGCGGTGCGGACCGCGTCCTGACCGACCATCGCGTCGATGACGAAGATGACCTCGTCGGGGTCGACCGCGTCGCGGATGTCGGCGGCCTGCTGCATCATCTCGGCGTCGATGCCGAGCCGGCCGGCGGTGTCGACGATGACGATGTCCCGGGCGGCCCGCTTGGCGTGCTCGATCGAGGCGCGGGCGACCTGCACCGGGTCACCGGTGCCGTTGCCGGGCTCCGGGGCGTACACCTCGACGCCGGCGCGGCCACCGAGCACCTGGAGCTGCCCGACGGCGTTGGGACGCTGGAGGTCGGCGGCGACCAGCAGCGGCTGGTGCCCCTGCGCCTTGAGCCAGCGGGCCAGCTTGCCGGCGAGGGTGGTCTTACCGGAACCCTGGAGGCCGGCCAGCATGATCACGGTCGGCGGCTGCTTGGCGAACTGGAGCCGGCGGCCCTCGCCGCCGAGCACGTTGATCAGCTCTTCGTTGACGATCTTGACGATCTGCTGGGCCGGGTTGAGCGCCTGGGAGACCTCCGCGCTGCGGGCCCGCTCCTTGACGTTGGTGATGAAGCCCTTGACCACCGGCAGCGCGACGTCCGCCTCCAGCAGCGCCAGCCGGATCTCACGGGCGGTGGCGTCGATGTCGGCATCGGTGAGCCGGCCCTTGCCCCGGAGCTTGGTGAAGATTCCGGACAGGCGGTCACTCAAGGTGTCAAACACGCGAACATCCCGTTTGTCGTCAGCGGCGGGCACAGGTGCGGCCGGGCCGGCTGTCCAGCCCACCGTTAGGGTAGCCCGCCGGCCGCACGCCCGCTCCGGCCCCGCACGCCACGCCCCGCGCCACGCCGAAGGCAGCGGACGCGCGTTTCCCCACCCCCCGCCGGCACCACCCGGGTCAGGACACCACCAGTCCCGACTGGTAGGCGAAGACCACCAGTTGGGCCCGGTCCCGGGTACCCAGCTTGACCATGGCCCGGCTGACGTGGGTACGCGCGGTGGCCGGGCTGACCCACAGCCGGTCGGCGATCTCGGCGTTGCTCAACCCCTCGCCGACCAGGGCCACCACCTCGCGCTCCCGGTGGGTGAGCGACCCCAGCCGGGGATGCGGACGCGGGACCCGGGCCGGGCGGGTGGCGAACTCCCGCACCACCCGCCTGGTCACCGACGGCGACAGCAGCGCCTCACCCTCGGCGACCAGGCGGATCGCCCGCAGCAGCTCGACCGGGCGGGTGTCCTTGGTGAGAAAACCGCTGGCCCCGTGCCGGAGGGCGTCAAAGACGTACTCGTCCAGCTCGAACGTGGTCAGCACCACCACCCGGGTACCAGCCAGCGTCGGATCCCCGACGATGCGCCGGGTGGCCTCGATGCCGTCGACGCCGGGCATCCGCACGTCCATCAACACCACGTCGGGGCGTTCCCGACGGGCCACCTCCACGGCGGCGAGCCCGTCGGCGGCCTCCCCGACGACGGTCAGGTCGTCCTCGCTCTCCACCAGCGTCCGCAACCCGATCCGGACCAGGTCCTGGTCGTCGGCGAGCAGCACCCGGATCATGCGACCTCCCGCGTCGGCAGCGTGGCGTACACCCGGAAACCGCCGGACGCGGCCGGCCCGGCGCTGAAGGTACCGCCCAGCGCGGTGACCCGCTCCCGCATGCCGGCCAGACCGAAACCGGTGGACGGCTCGGGCACGGCGGGCCGGCCCCGGCCAGTGTCGGTGACCTCCACCGTGACCTCGTCCTCGGCATAGCCGATGCGGACCTCGGCGGTGGCCGGCCCGGCGTGCCGCAGCACATTGGTCAGCGCCTCCTGCGCCACCCGGTACACGGCGAGGTCCACCGCCACCGGCAGTAGCCGCGGCGTCCCGGTCGTCGCCACGGCCACCGACACGCCGGTGCCGGCCAGCCGCTCGCGCAACTGCGTGAGCTGGGCCAGCCCGGGTGTCGGCCCGCGCCCGCCGACCGCCTCCTCGCGGCGCACCACGGTGAGGGTGACCCGCAGCTCGTCCAGGGCCGCCTTGCTGGTCCGGCTGATCGCGGTGAGCGCCGTCTCGGCCTGCTCCGGCCGGCGCGCGAGCAGGTGCAGCGCGATCTCGGCCTGGAGGTGGATCGCGGCGAGGCCATGGCCCACCACGTCGTGCACCTCGCGGGCCACCCGCAGCCGCTCCGCGTCGGCCAGCCGGCGGGCCTCGTCCGCCCGCCCCCGGGCGGCGCCCTCCCGGCTCAGCCGCACCGCCGCCCCCACCGCGAACGGCACCACCACCCACGCGGCGACCGGCATCAACGCGACCGGGCCGAGTGGACGCACGCCGACGAACACCTGGACCAGCAGCGCCGCCAGCACGACCGCGCCGGCCGTCGCCGCGACGCGGACCGGCCGGTGCGCAGCCACCGTGTAGACCGCCACCAGGAACGACAGCAGGATCGGCCCGTACGGCTGCCCGAGCACCAGGTAGCCGGTGGTCGCGGCGGCGGCCACCGCCAGCGTGGCCGCCGGCCAGCGCCGGCGCACCGCCACCACGAGCGCCGCCACCACGACCAGCGGGTAGGCGCCCGGGCCTGCGGGCACGCCCTGGTTCAGGCCGGCCGGCGCGGTGCCGACCAACCCGATCGCCAGCAGGACCAGGGCGAGCAGGCCGTCGAGGAGCCACCGTCCCCGGTCCCCGCTCTCACGCGCCACGTCCCTCCCCCGTCCCGGCTCAGCCGATGTCCCGCCGGCGCAGCAGCACCGCGCCGACCGCCGCGAAACCCACCAGGTACGCGGTGACCACCAGCGCCGCCTGCCCACCACCGACCGTGGCCGCGACGCCGGGGGTGTCGCCGGGCGCACCCAACGCGGCCACCAGCGCCCCGGCGTTCGGGCCGGGCAGCCCCAGTTGAGCCGTCGCCACCCAGTCGACAAGCGGCGCGGCGATCGCGGCGAGCAGATTCTGCACGACGAGCATCCACACCAGTCCCAGGCCGACCGGCAGCGCCACCGCACGCAGCGCGACCGCCAGTACGGCACCGAGCATGGCCCACATGGTGGCGATGAGCCAGCCCGCGCCGATACCGGTCACCAGGTCACCGGTCGACGGCCAACGCACCGGCTGTCCCTCGACGGACGCGATGAGCGCGGCGGCCACCGCGCCGACCACGAACACCGCCAGCACCACGGCCAGCGCGGCGACCGCGAGGGTGAGCAGCTTGCCGCCGTACACCTGGAGCCGGGTGGGTCCCTGGGTGAGCAGGGTCTTCCAGGTCCCCCAGCCGTACTCCCCGCCGACCGTGAGCACGCCGAGGATCAGCAGGATCGCGCCGAGGAAGATCGGCAACCCGCCGAGGGAGTTGCCGACCAGGTGGTCGGGGAGCATCGCGGGCAGCGCCCGGTCGGTGTTCGGTCCGTCGGCGTCGCCGGCCACCCCGGCGTACGGGAAGAGGTAGGTGAAGATCAGCGAGAGCGCCAGCGCGACGGCCAGCAGCAGCCAGCCGGCCGGGCGTCGGACCAGCTTGACCAGTTCGGCGCGGAAACTACGCGACATCGGCCGTCCCCTTTCCCACCAGGTCGAAGAAGACCTCCTCCAGATCCCGTTCCCGGGGCCGCAGTTCGCGTACGGCCAGGCCGGCACCGACCAGTTCGGTGTTCAGCCACGCCGCCCGCTCCGGCTCGACCGAAAGCTCCAGTCCACCGTCGACGATCCGGACCCGGTCGACGCCGACGAGTTCCCGGGCCCGGGCCGCCGCCTCGTCCAACGGGTCGGCGAGCAGTCGCAGCCCGGCCGCGCCACGCAACTCCGCGACGCTGCCCTCGGCCACCAGTGCACCCCGGGCGAGCACACCGACCCGGTCGCAGACCTGCTCGACCTCGCCGAGCAGGTGGCTGGAGACCAGCACGGTGCGACCGGCCGCGCCGAGCCGCCGGATCAACGTCCGCATGTCCGCCATGCCGGCCGGGTCCAGGCCGTTCGTCGGCTCGTCCAGGATCAGCAGCGGCGGGTCCTTGAGCAGGGCGGCGGCTACCCCGAGCCGCTGTTTCATGCCCAACGAGTAGCCGGCGTACCGGTCGCCCGCCCGGTCGGCGAGGTCGACCAGGCCGAGGACCGCGTCGACCCGGTCCGCCCCGACCCCGGCGAGGCGGGCCAGCACCCGCAGGTTCTCCCGCCCGGACAGGTACGGGTAGAAGGCCGGCCCCTCGATCAGCGCGCCGACACCGGCGAGCCACCCCGCACCAGGCGTACGGCCGAACAGCCGCACCGCCCCGGTGCTGGGACGGACCAGGCCCAGCAGCATGCGCAGGGTGGTGGTCTTACCGGCGCCGTTG
This sequence comes from Micromonospora sp. RL09-050-HVF-A, assembly GCF_019374995.1. Classification (NCBI taxonomy): domain Bacteria; kingdom Bacillati; phylum Actinomycetota; class Actinomycetes; order Micromonosporales; family Micromonosporaceae; genus Micromonospora; species Micromonospora sp. RL09-050-HVF-A. The sequence goes on along the minus strand of NZ_JAGKQP010000002.1, from coordinate 6,155,602 downwards.
GGGCCGAGGAAGCCGTACACCTCGCCGGCCCGGACGGTCAGGTCGAGATCCCGCACGGCGGTCAGTCCGCCGTACCGCTTGGTGAGCGCTTCGGTCTGCACTGGCAGGTTCATGCCCCGAGGATCGCGTCGCCGGGCCTTCGGCGCGTCGGCCCGGCGGCGGCTCCCGGCATACGTCGACGGGCGTACCGCACTGCCCGGAAGTTGCCCGGCAAGGCCGGGGGAGACGGCGGCGCGGTCCTACACCGCGGCGAGGACGGCGGCCTCGATGTGGGCCCGCTGCTCGTCCGACGGCCAACCACCGACCAGGTAGAACGCGTCGACCACGTCACCGCCGAGGGTGGAGATCCGGGCGGCGCGCACCTGCGCCCCGGCCTCGTCCAACGCGCAGGTGACCCGGTAGAGCAGGCCCGCCGCGTCGGCGGCGCGCAGCTCCAGCAGGACCGCGTCGGTGGCCGCCTCCCGGTGCCAGACCACCCTCGGCGCGGCACCCTGGCTGCGCGCGGCGAGCGCCCGGCCCCGCAGCCGCTGGGTGACCGAGACGTCGCCGGTGACCGCGCGGCGCAGGTCGGCACTGAGCGCGATCGGGTCCGGGGCCATCCCGTAGCGCGGCTGCACCCGGCACTCGACCAGGGCCCGGTCGTCGACCGTGGCGGCGTCCGCCGAGATCACGTCCAGCCGGTGCAGGGCCAGGCAGCCGGCCACCGTGGCGAGCAGTCCCCGCCGGTCGGCTGCGGCCACCGCCACCCGGTCGTCGGTCAGGTGCACGACCGGCAGCGGCCCGGCGACCAGCGCCGGGTCGGGGTCCGGCGGGGCGGGCACCACGCCGGTGTCCAGGGTGGTCCGTACCCGGGCGACCAGCTCGGCGATCAGCCGCCCCTTCCAGCCGGACCAGGCGGCCGGGCCGGTGGCGGCGGCGTCGGCCAGCACCAGGGCGTGCAGCAGCTCCAGGGTGGTGGTGTCACCGACCCGCTCGGCCACCCCGGCGATCGTCTTCGGGTCGGACAGGTCGCGGCGGGTGGCCACGTCGGGCAGCAGCAGGTGCAGCCGGACCAGCGTGCCGATCAGCGCCGCCTCCCCGGCGGGCAGGCCGATCCGGGTGGCCACCGCCTGGGCGAGCGGGGCACCGACGGTCGAGTGGTCGCCGTCCAGCCCCTTGCCGATGTCGTGCAGGAACGCGCCGATCAGCAGCAGGTCGGGGCGCTCGACGTCACGGGTGTGCCGGCTCGCCTCGTACGCGGCCTGCACCAGGTGCCGGTCGAGGGTGAACCGGTGCACCGGGTTGTGCTGCGGCAGGCTGCGCAGCCGGGTCCACTCGGGCAGCCAGCCGTCGATCAGGCCGTACCGGTCGCAGGTCTCCCAGGCGGGCACCAGGCCGGGGCCGGCACCGAGCAGGGTGACGAACGCGGACCGGGCGGCCGGTGGCCAGGGCGCGGGCAGCGGCGGGCAGTACGCGGCCAGCCACTCGCAGGTGGCCCGCGCGATCGGCAGCCGGGTGGTGGCGGCGGCGGCGGCGATCCGCAGCGACAGGCTCGGGTCGGGGCGGGCCCCGATGGCGGTCCGGGCGAGCACCAGCTCCCCGTCGTGCTCGACGACGTCCCGGGCCACCGGGCGGCGCAGCGGCCGGCCGTCGGCGCCCCGGCGGCGGCCGGAGCGGAGCCGGTCGGCGGCCCGCCAGGCGTCGTCGAGGGCGTGGCTGACGGTGCGGGCGTCACCGGCGACCCGGCGCAGCAGGGCGTCGCCGTCGCCGGTCTCCGCCCGCGTCCCGGCGTCGGTGGCCTCCGGGGTCGGCTGGCGCAGGCCGAGCAGCGCGGCCACCCCGGCGCGTTCCTGGGCGACCAGCCGGTCGACCCGGCGGCCCACCTGCCGGTGCAGGGCGTCGCGAGTGTCCAGCAGCCGCAGGTGGGCGGCGCGGACGGCGGGACGCAGCGCGTCGGTGATCCCGGCGGTGGCGATGGCCCGCAGGATGCCCACGTCGCGCAGCCCGCCGGCGGCCTCCTTCAGGTCACCTTCGAGCAGGAAGGCCAGTTCACCGTGGGTACGCCAGCGCACCTCGGTGATCTCCCGCAGGGCGGGCAGCTGGCGGACGGCAGTCCGCCGCCAGTGGTCGGTGGCGGTGCGGGTGAGGGTGTCGGCCAGCGCCGGGTCACCGGCGACGAAGCGGGCGTCGAGCAGGGCCAGGGCGACCTTGACGTCGTCCTGGGCCACCGACAGCGCCTCGGCGAGGGTACGCACCGAGTGGTCGAGCCGGACCCCGGCGTCCCAGATCGGGTACCACAGCGAGGCGGCCAGCTCGTCCACCCCGGCCACCCCGGCGTGCAGCAGCACCAGGTCGAGGTCGCCGTACGGGGCGCACTGTCGACGGCCGAGGCCACCGACGGCGATCAGCGCGATGCCCTCCCGCTTCGGCAGCAGCCCGCGCAGCCAGGTGTCGAAGGCCTCCGCCCGGCCCACCCGGGCCGGTTCCCCGATCCCCGCCGGGACCCCGACGACCCCGTCGACCAAGAGGTTCCCGTCTCCGTTTCCGGTGTCATCCGACGTGTTCCTCTTGATCGACGGGGTCATCTGGGGGGTCCTCCTACAGGGCGTCGAGGCCGCGTTCGCCGGTACGGACCCGGACGACCTCTTCCACGCCGGTCACCCAGACCTTGCCGTCACCGATCTTGCCGGTCCGGGCGGCGGCCACGATCGCGTCGACGACCTTGTCGACGTCCATCTCGTCGGTGAGCACCTCGACCCGGATCTTGGGCAGGAACTCGACCGTGTACTCGGCACCCCGGTAGACCTCGGTGTGCCCCTTCTGACGTCCGTACCCCTGGACCTCGCTGACGGTCAGGCCGGCCACGCCGAGGGCGTGCAGGGCCTCCTTCACCGCGTCCAGTTGGTACGGCTTGATGACCGCGGTCACCAGCTTCATGTCCAAGCCCTCCATTCTCCGAACGTTAACCGGCGACCTTCTCGTCCACGGGTGCGGTGGCCGGTTCGGGGCCCCGGGGAGGCCGGCTTCGCGCCGCCGGGGGTGATCCCGGCCATCGCGAACGCACCCCCACCGGCACCGCCGGTGCTCGGGGACAGGTCGTAACCGCTCTCCGCGTGCTCGCTGATGTCGATGCCCTCGACCTCGTCGTCGGCCTTGACCCGGAAACCGAGGGTCTTGTCGATGACGAAGGCGAGCACCCAGGCGACACCGAACGACCAGGCGGTCACGATCAGGCCGGCGAGGGCCTGGCGGCCGAACTGGGTGACGCCGCCGCCGTAGAACAGGCCGTCGGAGGCGCCGACCACGTCGCTGATCGCGGCGTTGACCGAGTTGGTGGCGAACAGGCCGAGCCAGAGCGACCCGATCCAGCCACCGACGAAGTGCACGCCGACCACGTCGAGCGAGTCGTCGTAGCCGAGCTTGTACTTCAGGCTGATGGCCAGGGCGCAGACCACACCGGCGACGATGCCGAGCAGGACCGCCGCCCAGGGGGCGATGAACCCACAGGCCGGGGTGATGGCGACCAGACCGGCGACGGCACCGGACGAGGCACCGACCATGGTCGGCTTCTTGTCCTTGATCCACTCCACCGCGATCCAGCCGAGCACCGCAGCGGCGGTGGCGAGCTGGGTGTTGATGAAGGCCAGCCCGGCGACCGAGTCGACGGTGAGCTCCGACCCGGCGTTGAAGCCGAACCAGCCGAACCACAGCAGGCCGGCGCCGAGCGCGACCAGCGGGATGTTGTGCGGCTTCATGCCCTCACGCGGCCAGCCCAGCCGCTTGCCGAGCACCAGGGCGACGGCGAGAGCCGCCGCACCGGCGTTGATGTGCACCGCGGTACCACCGGCGAAGTCCAACGCGTGGATCTTGGCGCCGATGATGCCGCCGCCCCACACCCAGTGGGCGACCGGGAAGTAGACCAGGGTGGCCCAGCCGAAGGCGAACAGCAGCCAGCCGCCGAACTTGGCCCGGTCGGAGATCGCGCCGCTGATCAGCGCGACGGTGATCACCGCGAAGACCATCTGGAACGCCATGAACACGTACAGCGGGACGCCGATGCCGCTGGGGTTCTCCGCCGTGGCGCCCCACAGGTCGGTCTCGGCGAGGAAGGTCTTGGTGCCCAGGTAGGCACCGGGGTCGCCCCAGAAACCGTTGACGTCGGTCCCGAAGGCGATGCTGAAACCGTAGAACCACCACAGAACAGAGATGAGCCCGATGGCGGAGAAGCTCATCATCATCATGTTGAGCACGCCCTTGGCCCGGTTGAGGCCGCCGTAGAACAGCGCCAGTCCCGGGGTCATGAGCAGCACGAGAGCGGTCGAAACCAGCAGCCAAACGGTGTTGCCGCCGTCGATCGTCGGTGCTTCAGGCACGCTGGCCTCCTAAAGGTGAAGTTCCCTCCTTCGCGGCTTCCGGGGCAGCGTCGCCCGTACGCCGGTTGGGCGGAAGCTTGGTCGGCGGCTGTTTCCTGGACCGACACCCCTCGATTTCCGACACGTGACGGGTTGTTTCCGGCGTGTGAAGAACCTCGATCATGAAAACCGGGAAACGAAAGAGTGGCCGTCCGGTGACGAACGGCCGCTCTTTCCCCGATGGCGGCTGATCGCCGGGGTGGTCCGGGTGGTGGGCGCGTGGGGTGACCGGGCCCGGCTCGCGTGGGCCCGCCGGGCCGCGCGCGCGGGACGCGCCGGGCGTGCACCGGCCCGAACGGTCAGCGGAGGGCGTGCTCCAGGGCGTGCCGTTCGTAGTCGAGCAGGCGCAGGTCGCGCATCGGGCGCCGAAGGTGACCCTTGTGCACGATCCGGACGAACGCCGGCTCCCCCGCCGCGGCCATCCGCCGGATGCCCTCCACGTGGTCGACGATCCGCTTGCGGATGGTCCGGATCAGCCGGTGCCGGTCCCGGGGGATCAGCCCGTACGCGTCGGCGAACAGCCGCAGCCGGCGGGGGCGGTCCGGGTGCTTCCAGCCGAGCGTGATCGAGTCCCGGTCGGCGAAGATCGGCACCCAGGTCCACGCCGCGTACGCCACGTCGTAGATCCGGGCCCCGGGCGAGGCGAGGTCGAAGTCGATCAGGCCGAGAGTGCCGTCGGGCCGCCAGATCACGTTGTGCGGGGCGGCGTCGTGGTGGCAGATCACCTCGGTGTCCGGTGGCGGCGGCCCGAACGAGCGCCAGACCGCGCCGGGCGGCGGGGCGAAACCGTACTGGGCGTCGTGGAACATCCGCAGCATGGTGGCCACCGTCACCAGCGCCTCGTCGGTGACCCAGTGCGGGGCCAGCGGGTACTCCCCGCACTCCCCTTCGAGGTAGGACAGCACCTCCCGGTTGCGCTCGTCCATCCCCAGCGCCCGGGGAGCGCCGGTGAACCCGACGTACTCCAGGTGGCGCAGGAGGGCGTGCACCGAGGGCGTCCACGGGCCGGCGTTGCGCCGGACGGTGTCGCCGACCCGGACCACGGTGCTCACGTTCCCGCCGTGCAGCGGGATCTCCTGCGAGGTCACGTACGGTCTCCCCAGGCCCGGCGCCGCATGGCGGGGGTCACGCCACCCGGCGTACGCGCGATCGTCGTTGCTCACCGCGAGGTTACGCGTCCCGGGCGAGCGGCTCGGTGCCGAGCAGCGCGTCGACGAACTGCGCCGGGTCGAACGGGGCCAGATCGTCCGCGCCCTCGCCGAGACCGACCAGCTTGACCGGGATGCCGAGCTTGCGCTGGACGGCGATCACGATGCCGCCCTTGGCCGTCCCGTCGAGCTTGGTCAGCACCACGCCCGTCACGTTCACCACCTCGGTGAAGACCCGGGCCTGTTCCAGCCCGTTCTGCCCGGTGGTGGCGTCCAGGATCAGCAGCGTCTCGTCGATCGGGCCGTGCTTCTCCACCACCCGCTTGACCTTGCCCAGCTCGTCCATCAGGCCGATCTTGTTCTGCAACCGGCCGGCGGTGTCGATGAGCACGGTGTCGGTGCCGGCGTCGATGCCCCGGCGGACCGCGTCGAAGGCCACGCTGGCCGGGTCGGCGCCCTCGGCGCCCCGGACCGTCTCGGCGCCCACCCGGCCGCCCCAGGTCTCCAGTTGGTCGGCGGCGGCGGCGCGGAAGGTGTCGGCCGCGCCGAGGGTGACCGAGCGGCCGTCGGCGACCAGCACCCGGGCGATCTTGCCGCAGGTGGTGGTCTTGCCGGCGCCGTTGACCCCGACCACCAGCAGCACCGCCGGCATGCCGTCGCGGCCGGTGGTGCGCAACGAGCGGTCCAGTCCCGGGTCGAGGGCGGTGACCAGCTCGGTGGCGAGCAGGTCGCGCAGCTCACCGGCGGAGCGGGTGCCGAGCACCCGGGTCCGCTCGCGGAGCCGGTCGACGATGTCCCGGGTGGCGTCGATGCCGACGTCGGCGGTGATCAGGCTGTCCTCGATCTCCTCCCAGGCGTCCTCGTCGAGGTGGTCGCGGGCGAGCAGGCCGAGCAGGCCCTTGCCGAAGGCGTTCTGCGAGCGGGCCAGCCGCGACCGCAGCCGGACCAGCCGGCCCGCGGTCGGCTCGGGGACCTCCAGCGGTGGGGCCGTGACCACCGGCGGCTCGATCAGGACACCGGTGGACAGGTCGGACTCCGCCGCCTCGACGGGTGGCCCGGCGAGGTCCTCCTCGGCCCGGGTGTCGACCTCGGTCTGCGGCAGCGGGGGTGCGGCACGCCGACGCAGCCGGGGCACGACCAGGCCGAGGCCGCCGAGGATCAGCACGCCGAGCAGGGCCAGTGCGACGAGGAGGTAGTCCGTCATGCCGAAATCCTGTCAGATGCCGGCGACGGCGTCCCACTCACCGCCTCCGGAGCTGAGCGAGCTGCGGGTACGCTCGCCGCTGCCGGGGGTGACCCACCCGCCCACGGGGCAGAAAAGATGAATCGTCCTCTCCTCGGAGGTGCCACCCATGGCTGAGCCCCGTCTGCTCATCGGCCCGTTGCTGCGCCGGGTCGTCGGCACCCGGGCGACGGTGTGGGTGGAGACCAGCGGGCCCGCGGTGGTCACCGTCCGCACGGCCGACGACGCCACCGGCTCCGCGCCGACCTTCTCCGCGTACGAGCACCACTACGCGCTGGTGGTGGTGGAGGGGCTCACCCCGGACCACACCACCAGCTACGAGGTGCTGGTCGACGACGAGCTGGTCTGGCCGGTGGCCCGGGACGGGTTCCCGCCCAGCGTGATCCGGACCAGGGCGGCCGACGACCGGGACCAGCCGGTCAGCCTGATCTTCGGGTCGTGCCGGGAGACCACCCAGCACAACACCACCCGCAAGCTGCCCCCGGACGCGCTTGACGCGTACGCCCGGCGGTTGATGGCCGCGCCCGACCCGGACGACCTGCCCGACCTGCTGGTGCTGCTCGGCGACCAGGTCTATGCCGACGTCACCTCGCCCACGGTCAAACGGTTGCTCAAGCGGCGTCGGCGGCGGCCGAAGGACGCCCCGGCCGACCAGGTGGTCAGCTTCGACGAGTACACCAAGCTCTATCTGGAGTCGTGGCGCGACCCGGAGATCCGCTGGCTGCTGTCCACGGTGCCGAGCGTGATGATCTTCGACGACCACGAGGTGATCGACGACTGGAACACCTCGAAGTCGTGGCGGGCCGACATGCGCGAGCAGGCCTGGTGGGCCGAGCGGATCCGCAGCGGCCTGGCCTCCTACTGGGTCTACCAGCACCTGGGCAACCTCGCCCCGGACGAGATCGCCGCCGACCCGCTCTATGCCAAGGTGGTCGCCGCCGAGGACGCCACCGCGGTGCTGCGCGAGTTCGGCGAGCGGGTGGACTCCGAGGCCGACGAGGCGCACGACACCGAACGCTGGCGGGCCGTGCAGTACCAGTGGAGCTACGCGCTGGACCTGGGCCGGACCCGGCTGGTCATGCTGGACAACCGGTGCAGCCGGGTGCTCGAACCGGGCGTCCGGTCGATGCTGCCCGCCGGTGAGTGGTCCTGGTTCCTGGACCGGGCCCACGGGGTCTACGACCACCTGGTGATCGGCGCGTCGCTGCCCTGGCTGCTGCCGCCGGGCATCCACCACGTGGAGGCGTGGAACGAGAAACTGGCCGACTCCGGCCGGCCGTGGGTCGCCGGGCTGGCCGAGAAGCTGCGCCGGGCGCTCGACCTGGAGCACTGGGCCGCGTTCCGCCGTTCGTTCGACGCCCTCGGCGCGCTGTTCGTGCGGCTGGGCAGCGGCACCCCGGCCAGCACCGGGGACCGGATCGGCGCGGGGCCCGCGTACCCGGCGCCGGCGTCGATCAGCGTGCTCTCCGGCGACGTGCACCACTCGTACGTGGCCCGCGCCCGGTTCGACGACCCGGCGGTGCGTACCCCGGTGCACCAGCTCACCTGTTCCCCGATCCACAACCAGGTGCCGGCGGCGATGCGCCCGCTGATGAAGCTGGGCTGGAGCGCCGGACCGGCGGCGGCCACCCGGGCGCTGGCCCGCTCCGCCGGGGTACGCCGCCCGACGGTGCGCTGGAAGAAGCTGGCCGGCCCGTACTTCGGCAACGCGGTGAGCACGCTGCGGCACACCGGGCGGGAGGCGGTGGTGCTGATCGAGGGCACCACCAGCGACGGGCACCTGCGTGAGGTGGCCCGGCAGCGGCTCTCCTCGGCGAAGTGACCTCCGCCACGTACCCTCGTGCCGTGGACGATCATCTGCCCGAGACGCTGCGCGTGTTGGAGCACGAACTCACGGCGCTGCTCCGCCGGGGCCGGGCACTGTCCTGGGAGATCGCCCGGGAGGTGCACCCCAACCTGGAGCCGAACGCGTACGGCCTGCTGCTGTGGTTGCGCCGGTCCGGGTCGACCCGACTGACCGACCTGGCCGCTGAGCTGGGCATCGGCAAGGGCACGCTGAGCCGGCAGATCCAGGGGCTGGAGGCGCTGGGCCTGGTGCGCCGCGATCCGGACCCGGTCGACCGGCGGGCGGCGCAGCTGCGGCTGACCGAGGAGGGCACCCGGCGGTTCGACGCCGCCCGGTCCGCCCGGATGGACCAGATCAACCGGTCGATGGAGACCTGGCCGAAGCGGGACGTCGAGGAGTTCGCCCGCCTGATGCACCGGTTCAACGAGACCTTCTGACCCTGTCGCGCCACTCCCCGGCTCCGGCGGGCGTCACCTGCTGACCCCGTTGCGGCCCGGCGGTGCGACGCGCCGACCCCGCCGCACCCCGGCCCGGCCCGACCCCGCCGCGCCCCGGCCCGCCGCGCCCCGGCCCGACCCCGCCCGGCCCGGCCCGGGGTCAAGGGAATAGAGCCAGGTCACCTCCGGTTGTTGCTTGGGGCAACGAACGCTTACGGTTGCCCGAGGCACCCTTTTCACCACCAGCGGAGGCAACGACGATGACCCAGGCGACAGCGCCCACCCGGGCGACCGGCGTCGAGATGACCCACCGGCAGATCCTGGAGGCCCTCTCCGGACTGCTGCTGGGCATGTTCGTCGCGATCCTCTCCTCCACGGTCGTCTCCAACGCGCTGCCGCGGATCATCACCGAACTCAAGGGCGGCCAGTCCGCCTACACGTGGGTGGTCACCTCGACCCTGCTGGCGACCACCGCGACCACCCCGATCTGGGGCAAGCTCGCCGACCTGACCAGCAAGAAGCTGCTGGTCCAGCTCTCCCTGGCCATCTTCGTGCTGGGCTCCGTGCTGGCCGGCCTGTCCCAGTCCACCGAGCAGCTCATCGCCTGCCGGGTGCTCCAGGGCGTCGGCGCGGGCGGCCTCACCGCCCTGGCCCAGGTGATCATGGCGACGATGATCGCGCCCCGCGAGCGCGGCCGGTACAGCGGCTACCTCGGCGCGGTGCTGGCCGTCGGCACCATCGGCGGCCCGCTGATCGGCGGCGTCATCGTCGACACCTCCTGGCTCGGCTGGCGCTGGTGCTTCTACGTCGGCGTGCCGTTCGCCATCGCCGCCCTGGTGGTGCTCCAGAAGACCCTGCACCTGCCGGTCGTCAGGCGCCAGGTGAAGATCGACTGGTGGGGCGCGACCCTGATCACCGCCGCCGTGTCGCTGCTGCTGATCTGGGTCACCCTGGCCGGCGACAAGTACGACTGGATCTCCGGGCAGAGCGCCGCCATGGTGATCGGCGCGATCGCCCTCGGCGTGCTCGCCGTCCGCGTCGAGAACCGGGCCAGCGAGCCGATGATCCCGCCGAGGCTGTTCCGCAACCGGACCATCACCCTCGCCGTCGTCGCCAGCATCGCCGTCGGCGTCGGGATGTTCGGCGCATCGGTCTTCCTCGGCCAGTACTTCCAGATCAGCCGGGGCGAGAGCCCGACCATGTCCGGTCTGATGACCATGCCGATGATCCTCGGCCTGCTGATCTCCTCCGTCGTCGTCGGCCGGATCATCACCCGGACCGGCCGCTGGAAGCGCTACCTGGTCGCCGGATCGGCGCTGCTCACCGCCGGCTTCGCGCTGATGGGCACGATCCGCTACGACACCCCCTACTGGCACCTGTCCATCTACATGGCGCTGATCGGGCTCGGGCTCGGCATGACCATGCAGAACCTCGTCCTCGCCGTGCAGAACACCGTCGACGCCCACGAACTCGGCGCGGCCAGCTCGGTGGTGGCGTTCTTCCGCAGCCTCGGCGGCGCGGTCGGCGTGTCCGTGCTCGGCGCGGTCCTCAGCCACCGGGTCAAGGACTACATCGCCGACGGACTCACCGCGCTGGGCATCCCGGCCACCGGCTCGGGCAGCGGCGGCGTGCTGCCCAACGTGCACACCCTGCCGGGGCCGATCCGGACCGTGGTGGAGAGCGCCTACGGCCACGGCGCGGGTGACATCTTCCTGGTTGCCGCCCCGTTCGGGCTGATCTCCCTGATCGCGGTGATCTTCATCAAGGAGATCCCGCTACGCCAGCACACCGGGGACGCCCGGACCGACACCGTCGCGCAGGAGTCCACCGTCGCGGCGGCTGCCGGGGCGGCGGTGGTCCGCACCGGGACCGACCGGTGAGCGTCCCCGTCGAGCGTGAGCAGTACGGCCCGCAGGCCCGCCCGCAGGAGTTCGAGCGGGGCACCGACGGACCCCGGGTCGTGCTGGTCGGGGTCGACGGCAGCCGCACCTCGCTACGGGCCGCCTCCTACGCGGCAGGGCTGGCCCGTCGACAGGGCGCCGGACTGGTGGTGGTCTTCGTCAGCGCACCGGCCGGCTACACCAGCCTGATGCCCGGGGTGGTGGCCGGGGCGGTCCAGCAGACCCACGACGAACTCGCCGACGACCTGCGACAGGAGTGCCGCCGGGGCGCGGAGGAACTGGGGCTGCCGGTGACGTTCCTGTGCCGGCGCGGCGACGCGTACACCGAGTTGCGGGCGGCAGCCGACGAGTCCCGGGCGGACCTGGTGGTGGTCGGCTCCTCCGAGCAGGCCGGGCACCGGCTGGTCGGTTCCGTCGCCACCCGCCTGGTCCGCACCGGCCGCTGGCCGGTCCTCGTCGTCCCCTGACCGGGGCAGGGTCGGCGACCGCCGCCTGCGCCGGGTCGTCGCCGGGCATCCGGGCCGGGTGGTGCCGCCGACGACGCGACGAATAACGGTCGCGGAATGTCGGACCGGGCGACGAGGATGCCGGGCATGACCTGGCGAGCACCGGACATCACCCGGACCCCTGAACTCCCCGTCGGCGACGAGCGGGCCATGCTGGAGAGCTGGCTCGACTACCACCGGCAGACCCTGCTGCTCAAGTGTGCCGGGCTCACCGGCGAGCAGTTGCGCACCCCGAGCGTGCCGCCGTCCGAGCTCACCCTGCTCGGCCTGGTCCGGCACCTGGGCGAGGTGGAGGCCTGGTGGTTCCGGGAGAACTTCGCCCGGCAGCAGGTCGACTACCCGTACGGTTCCGTGGACGACCCGGACGCCGACCTCGACGTGAGCCACGCCGACGCCGAGGCCGACTTCGCCACCTACCACGAGCAGGTCGAGCTGGCCCGGGCCGCCGCCGTGGGCCGCTCGCTCGACGAGACGTTCACCGAGGTCGGCACCAAGGGGCGGACCTTCAGCCTGCGCTGGGTCTACCTGCACCTGATCGAGGAGTACGCCCGGCACAACGGTCACGCCGACCTGCTCCGGGAACGCCTCGACGGGGTCACCGGCGAGTGACCCCGCCGCCGGTCGGCGCGGCCCACCCGTCCGCCGCCGGCCGGTCCGGTCGGGTCAGTGGGCCAACGCCGCCCGCAGGTAGCGCAGCCCCTCCGGCCCACTCCACCGGTACGCCGACAGCCCGGCCGCCCGCGCTCCCCGGACCGCCCAGTCCTCGTCGTCGACGAAGAGCACCCGCGCGGGCGGGGTCTCCAGCGCCGCACAGGCCGCCTGGAAGTACTCCTTCGCCGGCTTGTGCACCCCGACGACCGAGGAGTTGACCACCACGTCCAGCTCGCCGACCAGGCCCAGCTCGGCGAGGTCGGTGTCGAGCAGGTCGGTGGCGTTGGTGCCGAGACCCACCCGGACCCCGGCGGCCCGCACCTCGCGGACGAACGCCAGCACGTCGGCGTCGAGCTCACCCCGGTAGCGCTGCCACTGCTGCACCGCCGCCCGCGCCCGGTCCGGGCCGACCGACTCGGTCAGCGCGTCAGCCACGCTGGACACCCAGTCGGCGTGGCTGACCTGACCGGTCAGCACCGGTTGCAGCCTCCCCCAGTGCATGGCGATCTCGCCGAGCACCCCGGCGGAGAGGCCGTACTCCCGCTCGATGCCGGCGGCCACCGCCGGGTCCCAGTGGCGCAGCACGCCGTCGAAGTCGAGCAGGAGCGCCGTCGGCCGTTCCCGTGCCACTACTGATTCTCCTCAGTTCGGTCGGACCGCTCGTCGTCGGTCCGGTTGAGCCGTTGGCTGATCACCTGGGTGACGCCGCTGCGCATGGTCACGCCGTAGAGCGCGTCGGCGATCTCCATGGTCCGCTTCTGGTGGGTGATGACGATCAGCTGGCTCTTCTCCCGCAACTGGGCCAGCAGCGTGATCAACCGACCCAGGTTCACGTCGTCGAGGGCCGCCTCCACCTCGTCCATGATGTAGAACGGGCTGGGCCGGGCCCGGAAGATCGCCACCAGCATCGCCACCGCCGTCAGCGACCGCTCACCACCGGAGAGCAGCGACAACCGTTTGATCTTCTTGCCGGGTGGCCGGGCCTCCACCTCCACGCCGGTGGTGAGCAGGTCGTCGGGTTCGGTGAGGATCAACCGGCCCTCGCCGCCGGGGAAGAGCACGGTGAAGACCTGCTCGAACTCGCGGGCGGTGTCGGCGAACGCGCTGGCGAAGACCTCCAGGATCCGCTCGTCGACGTCCTTGACCACGGTGAGCAGGTCACGCCGGGTGGCCTTGAGGTCCTCCAGCTGCTCGGAGAGGAACTTGAAGCGCTCCTCCAGGGCGGCGAACTCCTCCAGCGCGAGCGGGTTGACCTTGCCGAGCAGGGCCAGTTCCCGTTCCGCCTTGGCGGCCCGCTTCTCCTGCACCGGCCGCTCGTAGCGGACCGGCTCGGGCACCGGCAGGCCGTCGCGTTCGGCGGTCGCGACGTCCACCGGGGTCGGCGGGACGGGCTGCGCCGGGCCGTACTCGGCGAGCAGGGTCTCCAGGTCCAGGCCGAAATCCTCGGCGGCCTTGGCTTCCAACTGCTCGATGCGCAGCCGCTGCTCGGCGCGGGCCACCTCGTCGCGGTGCACCTGGCTGGTCAACCGCTCCAGCTCCGCGCCGAGCCGCTTCGCCGCCCCGCGTACCTCCTGGAGTTCGGCTTCCCGGGCGGCGCGTTCGCGGGCGACCGCGTCGCGGTGCTCCTCGGCGCGCGCGACGGAGGTGCCCAGCCGGGTGAGTGCCTCGCGGGCCCCGCCGACCACGGCTCGGGCGATCGCCGCACCCCGGGTCCGGGCCGCCCGCCGGGCCGCCGCCCGCTCCCGGGCCGCCCGCTCGGCGGTGGCCTGCCGGGCCAGCGAGTCGGCCCGGCCGGCGATCGAGGCGACGCGCTCCTCGGCGGTACGCACCGCGAGCCGGACCTCCATCTCGTTCTGCCGGGCCCGGGGCACCATCGCGGCGAGCTGGTCCCGGTCCTCGGTGGAGGGTTCCGCGTCGATCGGGGTGTCCTCGGCGAGCCGCAGCCGCTCCGCCAGCTCGGCGAGGGCGGTCAGGTCACGTTCCCGGGCCGCCTCGGCGCGGGACCGGCTCTCACCGAGCCGGTCGGTCTCCGCCCTGGCCGAACGGGCCGCCGCGCCCAGCTCGGCCAGCCGGCGGGCGGCGGCGTTGCGGTGGCTCTCCGCCTCCCGTTTCGCGGCGGCGGCGTGCTGCACCGCCTCCTTCGCGGCGGCCACCTCGGCGCGGGCGTCGACGAGCTGGTCGCGCAGCTCCGCACCGGTCCGTTCGGCGGTGAGCCGGTTGGTGCGGGCCTCCTCCACGGCGGCCTGCACCTCGATGAAGCTGGCCGCCTTGGCCGACCCGCCGGCCGCCGCGTACGCCCCGACCACGTCACCGTCCGGGGTGACCGCGCGCAGCTCCGGGTTGTCGGCGACCAGCTCGGCGGCGGCGGCGAGGTCGTCGACCAGCGCCACGTCACGCAGCGCCCGGTGTACGGCGGGACGCAGCTCGGGGGCGCACTCCACCAGGTCCGGCGCCCACCGGGCGGACTCCGGAAGCCGGGGCGCAGCGCGTCGGCGGAGCCGGTCATGCCGGGTCCGGCGGGGCCGCCGACCAGCAGGCCGGCCCGGCCGGCGTCGGAGATCTTCAGCAGCCGCATCGCCTCGACGGCCTCGTCCACCCCGGTGACCGCCACCGCGTCGGCGAGCCCACCGAGCGCGGCGGCGAGCGCCGCCTCATGGCCGGCGGCGACGGTGAGCAGCCCGGCCAGGCTGCCCAGCAGGCCGGGCACCTCGTCGGCGCGGGCCAGCAGCGCCCCGGCACCGTCCTTGCGGCGCAGGCCCAGGGCGAGCGCCTCCTCGCGGGCCTTCCACGTCGCGGCGTCCTTCTCGGCGGCCCGCTCGGTGTCGGTCAACGCCCGGACGATGGCCTGGGCCCGTTCGTGGGCGGCCACCGCCTCGGCGTGCCGGTCGTCGAGTTCGGCGTTGTCCCGGTCGGCCTCGGTGGACTGTTCGGCGACCGCGTCCAGCTCGGCCTGGGCCTGGTCGGCGCGGGCCAGGGCATCGGCATGCGCGGCGGCGAGCCGGTCGATCTCCTCGCCGGCGCTGGTGGTGCGGGCCCGCGCCGAGTTCACCTGCCCGGTCAGCCGGGCCAGGCCCTCCCGCCGGTCGGCGATCGCCTTGGCGGCGGCGACGAGTTCCCGTTCGGCGGCGGCGAGCTGGCGTTCCAGCTCCTGCCGGTGCTCGACGGCCTCGGCGAGCCGGATCTGGTCGTCGGTGAGCGCCGCGCGCAGCTCCTCCTCCTGCTCGCGGACCCGCTGCGACTCGGCCTCCAGCTGGTCGGGGTCCCGGCCGGGTCGCTCGTCGTCGCCGGTGGCGCTGAGGTGGCGCAGCCGTTCCCGGGCCACCTGCTCCACCGAGCGGAACCGTTCGGCGAGGGCGGAGAGCTTGTACCAGGTGTCCTGGGCGGCGGCGAGCAGCGGCGCGTCCTCGGCGAGCGCCGCCTCCAGCTCACCGAGACGGCCCTGCACCTCGGTGTGCTCGCCCTCGATCTGTTCGCGCCGCTCCCGCAGCGCCGTCTCGTCGGCGATCTCCTTGTCCAGGGTGACCCGCAGGGTGTGCAGGTCGTCGGCGAGCAGCCGGAGCCGGGCGTCGCGCAGGTTGGCCTGGATGGCGGCGGCCCGGCGGGCCACCTCGGCCTGCCGGCCCAGTGGCTTGAGCTGGCGGCGCAGCTCGGCGGTGAGGTCGGTCAGCCGGTTGAGGTTGACCTGCATCGCGTCGAGCTTCCGCAGCGCTTTCTCCTTGCGCTTGCGGTGCTTGAGCACGCCGGCCGCCTCCTCGATGAACGAGCGGCGGTCCTCCGGTTTGGCGTGCAACATGCCGTCGAGCCGGCCCTGACCGACGATGATGTGCATCTCCCGGCCGATGCCGGAGTCGCTGAGCAGCTCCTGGATGTCGAGCAGCCGGCACGAGTCGCCGTTGATCTCGTACTCGCTCTCGCCGGAGCGGAACATCCGGCGGGTGATGGAGACCTCGGTGTACTCGATCGGCAGCGCGCCGTCGGTGTTGTCGATGGTGAGGGTGACCTCGGCCCGGCCCAGCGGCGCCCGCCCGGCGGTGCCGGCGAAGATGACGTCCTCCATCTTGCCGCCGCGCAGCGCCTTGGCGCCCTGCTCGCCCAGCACCCAGGCGATCGCGTCG
This sequence comes from Micromonospora sp. RL09-050-HVF-A, assembly GCF_019374995.1. Lineage (NCBI taxonomy): Bacteria > Bacillati > Actinomycetota > Actinomycetes > Micromonosporales > Micromonosporaceae > Micromonospora > Micromonospora sp. RL09-050-HVF-A. Next base: position 6,139,364 of record NZ_JAGKQP010000002.1, on the reverse strand, counting down.
ACGACGTTGGACTTGCCGGAGCCGTTCGGGCCGACCACGCAGGTGATCCCGGGCTCCAGCTTCAACGTCGTGGCGGAGGCGAAGGACTTGAACCCCTTCACCGTCAGACTCTTGAGATGCACCTGTCCGATCCTCGTCCGGTGGCCACCGCAGGCGTCGCGGGCTGCGCGGACCTGGTGAACCCGCAGACTAACCCGTCGGTACGCGGTGGCCGGCACGCGACCCGCCCCGGCCCCCGGTGCCGCACCCCGTACGGTCCGGAAAATGATCGGGTGTGCTACGCCACATCGAGTGACAAGATCACGAATTGACGCCCGGGAGAATTGCCGGCGACAGCACTGCGCGCCGGCACAAAAAAGTGTCGGCGCGCTATTTCGCGGTGGTGCTGTTCAGTTTTCTGCGGTGCCGAAGATCAGGTGAGCGCCGGCTCGGCCAGCCGGAGGAGGTCGTCCACCTCCGCCGCAGCCGCCGCGAGCCGATCATTGTCGGCGCGCAGGCGCGTGATCTCGAACTCCAGGGCCTGCACCCTGGAACGCAGTCGGGTGACCTCGTCGAGCAGACGCCGGTCGGGCGCTGCACCTACGTGGCCGTACAGGGCCTTCGCCATGCTAACTCCTTGATATGCGCTGCCGGAAAAGCCGGCCAACGCGCGCCCATTTCGTGTTCGCGACTACTACCGGGCCACCGAGTTCCGGGCGTGGCTGGGCGCGACTGGCGACACCTACATATTGAGCGATAATCCGCCGTTCGTCAAGTTCTCGCAGGCCGTAGATCATCTACACGCCTACCCTGACGACTGCGCCGGGGGCCGTAAGGCTCGGACACTCTCTGTCCGGACTTCTTGACTCTACGCCTTCCCCGGCGGCTACGGTGACCCTGGATGTCTGCCCGGCCTTAACTCTTCCTTAGCCGCGTTGCCGCTGTTCCCGTTGCCGCCGTAGCGTCACCCCGGCCCGCAACCGACCCGTGGAGGCGACAGGCGTGTACGGCTCGACCGATCCGAACGACCCGGACGCCGCATACCGACGGCCGCAGCCGTTGGCGGACGACCCGGCCTGGCTGACCGACCGTCCCGAGCCCCGCTCGGCGTACCTCTTCGGTGACGACCCGACGCCGGACGGCCCGGATCGGACCGGCCCCGACCCGGCCGGCACCTCCGCCGGGCGCTTCGCGGGTGGACCCGACCGCTGGGCCGCCGGACCGCCACCCGCCGGTGACCACCGGCCCGACGCGGCACCCGGCCAGCACCCGGCGGAACCGACCGGAACGTGGCGGAACGAGCCGGCGGACCGGTGGCGCGACGAGCCGACCGGCCGGTGGACCGCAGCGGCCGTCGGGCAGTTGCCGACCGCCGACCGGACCGACCGTCGGCAGGACGAACCGACCGGGACCTGGCAGGACGGACCGACCGGGACCTGGCAGGACGACCGGACCGACCGCTGGCAGGCTGACCAGACCGGTCCCACGCAGGGCGGGCCCGCCGGTTCGTGGCAGGACACGCCGACCGGGCCGTGGCACGGCGAAACCGACGGGCAGTGGCAGGGCGAAACCGACGGGCAGTGGCAGGGCGAACCGGCCGGTGGCTGGCAGGGCGGGCACGCCGACCGGTGGCCGGACACGCAGGGCGGGCAGACCGACCAGTGGCACGGCGAGCAGGCCGGGCCGTGGGGTGGCGAGCAGGCAGGGCCGTGGCACGGCGATGCCGCCGACCGCTGGCAGGACACGCCCGGCGAGCCGGCCGACCGGTGGCAGGACGAGCAGACCGGGCGGTGGCAGGGCGAACCGGCCGGGACGTGGGGCGGGGACACGCACCCGGCCACCGGGCAGGACGGGCCCTGGGTGGGCGAACCGGACGGGCGGCCGGCGTACCTGAGCGGAGCCGGTTGCGGGCCCACCGACCGGGACGCCACCGCGCTCGCCCCGGCGGTCGTGCCCGCCGGCGGACCGACGACACCCACCGGCAACGGCCGGCCGACCCCCACCGGCCCCGGCCGGCCGCGTCGCCGGCTGAAGCGTCCACTGCTCATCGGCGGGGCCGCCGCCGCGGCGACCCTGGTGGTGAGCCTGGGCATCGGCGCGCTGATGCTGCCCGACGACGACGAGCGCACCGACCCGGCCGCCCTCGACGAACCGGTGGCCACCGCGCCGGTCATCCCGGACACCGCACCGAGCACCACCGCACCGACCTCCCCCAGCCCGTCACCGAGCCCGTCAGCGGCGTCGCCGAGCCCGTCGCCGAGCCGCAGCGTCACGCCGACGCCCGCCCCGAGCCGGACCCAGCCGGCGTCCCGGCAGACCACCCGGGGCGGCAACATCCCCACCGCGGCGACCACCACCCGGGCCGCGGTCAGCGGCGGCGGGGGCAGCCAGGTCCAGCAGGTCGTCGACCTGGTCAACGCCGAACGGGCCAAGGCCGGCTGCGCCGCCGTCACGGTGGACGCCAAGCTGACCCTCGCCGCCCAGCAGCACAGCCAGGACCAGGCCGACCACAAGAACATGACGCACACCGGCAGCGACGGCAGCGACGCCGGCCAGCGGCTGGACCGGGCCGGTTACACCTGGCGCACCTACGGCGAGAACGTCGCCTGGAACCAGCAGACCCCGGCTGCGGTGATGGACGCCTGGATGAACAGCTCCGGCCACCGGGCCAACATCCTCAACTGCGCGTTCACCGAGATCGGCGTGGGTGTGGCCGACAGCAACGGGCCGTACTGGACGCAGGACTTCGCCGCCCCGCGCTGACCGGGGACGGCCGGCCCCCGGCGACGACGTGACCGCGTCGTCGCCGGGGGCTTCTCGTTTGACCGGGTGAGGCGTGCGACGTACCGCACGGGACCCGGGAGCCGCCGATGCGCATCCGGCCGTCAGCGTCCGCGACGCGCGGCGGGTCGCCGCTGCCCACCCGGCCACCACTGCGCCACCCGGCCCGCCGGGTGCTGTCGGCCACGCTGGCACTCACCCTGCTGACCCCGGTGTACGCCTGCCGTCCCGACCTCGGCCCGCCCGGCGCACCGACCCCGTGGCCGCCCGGTACGGCCCGGCAGTGGCGGTGGCAGTGGCAGCTCACCGGCCCGGTCGACACCACCGTCGACGCCGACGTCTTCCTCCTCGACCCGGTCCGGGTGAGCACCGCCGAGACCGGGGCGTTGCGTCGGCGCGACCGGCGGCTGATCTGTCACGTGCCGGTCGGGACGTACGCCGGGACGGATCCGGACGCCGCGCGCTACCCGGCGGCGGTCGGCGGCGGTGCGGCCGGGCGGCCCGGGAGCCGGTGGGTCGACATCCGGCGGTGGGACCTGCTGCGTCCCGTCCTGGCCGACCGGTTCCGGCTCTGCCGGGGCAAGGGTTTCGGCGCGGTGGCCCTCGTCGACGCCGACGGGTACGCCCACCGGTCGGGTTTCCCGCTCGACTTCGACGACCAGTTGGCTTTCAACCGGCGGTCCGCCGCGCTGGCCCGGGCCCTGGGTCTCTCCCCCGGCCTGGTCGGCGACGTCGCGCAGGTGGCCGCGCTGGCCCCGGACTTCGACTTCGCGGTCGACGAGGAGTGCGTCCGGCTGCGCCGCTGCGCCAAGCTGCTCCCCTTCGCCGACGCGGACAAGCCGGTCTTCCAGGTCGAGTACGCCGGGGACCCGGCGGGTTTCTGCGTGACGACCGTCGGCTACGGCTTCGCCTCGATCCGCAAGAACCGCACCCTGGACGCCTGGCGCGTGCCCTGTCCCACCGTCCCCGGGCCGGTCCCCGGCACGCCGGGGTGACCCGGACCGCGAGCTGCGGTCCGGGTCACCCGCGCCGCCGGCCACGGCGCTGCACCACCCGCAAGGGCGGTCACCGGCGGCGAGTGGGCGGGGCGGCGGCCCCGGCGCTGGTGGAACGGCCGGTCAGTGTGCCCCGACCAGCTCCGGCGTCGGGTCGGCCGGTGGGGTGGCGGCGGGCCGGCTGCGCCCGCGCAGGAAGCGGGGCGCCCACCAGTTGGCCTCGCCGAGCAGGGTCATCACCGACGGCAGCACCACCGCCCGGATGATCGTGGCGTCCAGCAGGATCGCCGCGGCCAGCCCGATGCCGAGCTGCTTCATGTCGATCGTGCTGAGCGAGGCGAAGATCGCGAACACCCCGACCATCACGATCGCCGCGCTGGTCACCACCCCCGCCGAGGAGGTGATGCCGTAGGCGACCGCGTCGGCGTTGGACCGGCCGGCGCGTACCGCCTCCCGGATCCGGCTGACCACGAAGACGTGGTAGTCCATGGAGAGCCCGAAGAGCACCACGAACAGGAACAGCGGCAGCCAGGAGACGATCGCCCCCATCGAGGTGAAACCGAGCAGGTCCTGCGCCCAGTCGCCCTGGAAGACCAGCACCAGCAGGCCGTAGGCGGCCCCGGCGGAGAGCAGGTTGAGCAGGATCGAGGTGAGGGCGACCACCACCGACCGGAACGTCCAGGTCATCACGAGGAAGGTCAGCGCCAGCACGAACGCCATCACCAGCGGCAGCTTCTCCCGGATGTGCCGGGCGTAGTCCTCGCTGGCGGCCACCCCGCCACCGACGGCGTACTCGACGCCGGGGATGCCACGCAGTGCGGCGGGCAGCAGGTCGTCGCGGAGTTCGTGCAGGGAGCTCACCGACCGGTCGTCCCGGCTGGCGTACGGGGTGGCCACCTCCAGCACCGACACCCGGCGGTCCGCCGACACCTCGATCTTCGGGCCGTCCGCCTCCAGGGGGGCGAACAGCGGGTCGGCGGCGGCGGTGCGGGCCAGCCCGGTCAGCGCGGCGCGCACCTGTTCGGCCTGGTCGGCGGGGGCCCGGACGGCGACCGTGTGGCTGGTGCCGGTGCTCGGGAAGGCGGCGGTCAGCCGGTCGTACGCCTGCATCGCCGGGGTGGTCCGGGGCAGGTCCTCCATGCCGGGGAACTTCAGCTTCATGCCGAGCGCCGGGGCGGCCAGGGCGAGCAGCAGCCCCACCGAGACGATCAGGGTGGCCCGGGGCGCGCGCAGCGCGGGCCGCAGCACCGCCGGCCAGAACCGGGGCCGGGCCGGCTGCCCGTGCCGTCCGGTGCGGGGCGCGGTGAGCCGCCACAGCAGCGGCACCCGGGGGCGGTCCACCCAGCGGCCCAGCTTGGCCAGCAGTGCCGGCAGCACGGTCAGCGAGCCGGTCACCGCGACGGCGACCACCAGGATCGAGCCGACGGCGAGGGACGAGAAGACCACGTCGTCGGCGAGCATCAGGCCGGCCATCGAGATGATCACCGCGAAGCCGGAGACGACCACGGCGTGCCCGGAGGTCTCGGCGGCGATCTCCACCGCGTCCAGCCCGGACCGACCCTTGGCCCGTTCCTCCCGTTCCCGTCGGACGTAGAACAGCGAGTAGTCCACCCCGACGGCCATCCCGATCAGCAGGATCACGCTGGAGGTGGTGTCGGTGGCGGGCACCAGGTGGGAGGCGAGGGTGGACAGCCCCATCGCGGCGGCCACCGAGGAGAGCGCCAGCAGCACCGGCACCCCGGCGGCGATCAGCGCGCCGAACGCGACGATCAGGATGGCCAGGGTGACCGGCAGGCTGAGCAGCTCGGCCCGCTTGAAGTCCCGGCCCAGGGTGTCGTCCAGGGCCTGGTTGATCGACGGGCCGCCGACCTGCTCGATCCGCAACTGCGGGTGGGCGGCCTGGGCGGCGGCGGTGGCGTCACGCAGCGGCTGCACCCGGTCGGCGGCGGTCTCCGGATCGCCGGCCATGGTGACCGGCACCAGCAGCGCGGCACCGTCGCGCGACGGCACCGGCTCGCCCACCGACGCCACCCCGGTGATCTGCCGCAGCCGGTCGGCCGCGTCGGTCGCCGCGGCCTGCGCGGCGGCCCGGTCCAGGGTGCCGGTACGCGGGGTGATCAGGATGTTCTCCACCGCCGGATCGGTGAACTTCCCCTCGGTGACGATCACGTCGGCGTGACCGGACTCGCCGATCGCCTGGTCCGCCTGGGTGGCCTCGTTCAGGCCGGCGGCGTTGCCACCGACGAAACACACCGCCACGAAGACCACCCAGAGCGCGATCGCGCGCCACGGGTGCTCGGCGCTCCACCGCGCCAACCGCACCGTCACCGGTCTGCCGCCCATCTCCGTCGGGCCCCCTTCCCGTCGGCGCCCTGCCGACCGTGCTGACGCTAGGGACGGCGACGCCGGGGCACATCGGGGATCGGCCCCGGCCCACCCCGGACGCCGCGGAGGCGGCCGGGCCGGGCCGCCCGGGACGACCGACCGGGTGGATCAGCGTAAATCCGGCAGCGGCCCGGAGTGCCGTCGGCGCGGCACACCGGTGCAACCCCGAACCGGGTCGGGGTCACCCCCTGAGGGCACCCCGGGGGCGGGGCTGACAGCGCGGGCAGCTGTACGACGACCGGTTCATGAACGCCTCCCGGCGGATCGGCGCCCCGCAACGCCGGCAGGGTTCCCCTTCCCGGCCGTAGGCGTTGAGCGACCTGTCGAAGTAGCCGCTCTCCCCGTTGACGTTGACGTACAGGTCGTCGAAGCTCGTGCCGCCCTGCTTGATCGCCTCGGCCAGGACGTCCCGTACGTGCCCGAGCAGCCGACCCGCGGCGGGGGCGGTCACCGCGTCGGTGGGGCGGGCCCCGTGCAGCCGGGCCCGCCACAGCGCCTCGTCGGCGTAGATGTTGCCCACCCCGGAGATCAGCGTCTGGTCCAGCAGGGCCCGCTTGACCTCCGTACGCCGTCGGCGCAGGGCGGTGACGAATCCGGTGTCGGAGAATTCCGGGTCCATCGGGTCGCGGGCGATATGCGCGATCTCGGCGGGCAGAACGGCGCCGCCCTCGCTGACCGCGAGCCCACCGAACGTCCGCTGGTCGACGAAGCGCAGTTGCGGGCCGTCGTCGGTGAACCGGAACCGGACCCGCAGGTGCAGCTCGTCGGCCGCCTCGGCCGGCTGGAGCAGCAACTGCCCCGACATGCCCAGGTGGCCGACGAGCGCGTCACCGCTGTCCAGTGGCAGCCAGAGGTACTTGCCGCGCCGGCGTACGTCGGTCACCGTCCGGCCGGCGAGCACGTCGGCGAAGTGCGCCGGGCCGGGGACGTGTCGCCGCACGGCCCGGGGGTGGCGCACCTCCACCGTCGAGATCCGTCGACCGGTGACCCACTGGGCCAGCCCCTGCCGCACCGTCTCGACCTCGGGCAGTTCAGGCACGACCCAGACCCGCCTCGGCGGTCTCGTCGGCCGCCGGCTCCTGCGCGTCGGGTGGTGCGGCGTCCGCGCGGTCCCGCTCGGCCTGCGCGGTCAGCTCCCGCCAGGCCGCGTCGGCGGCCCGCTGTTCGGCCTCCTTCTTACTGCGCCCCTCGGATCCGCCGTAGCGGTTGCCGGCCACCACCACCCAGGCGGTGAAGGTCTTCAGGTGGTCGGGTCCGGTGCCCTCGATCCGGTACTCGGGCACGCCCAGCCCCAGCGCGGCGGTCAGCTCCTGGAGGCTGGTCTTCCAGTCCAGGGCGGCGCCCCGGCCCGCCGACTCGGCCATCAGCGGATCGAACAGCCGGTGGATGACCTCCGCCGCGGTGTCCAGCCCGTACTGGAGGTAGATCGCGCCGAGCAACGCCTCCAGGGTGTCGGCGAGGATGCTCGCCTTGTCCCGGCCGCCGGTGCTCTCCTCCCCCTTGCCGAGCAGCAGGTAGGCGCCGAGCCCGTCGGGGCCGAGCCCCCGGGCGACGTCGGCCAGGGCACGCATGTTGACCACGCTGGCCCGCAGCTTCGCCAGTTGCCCCTCGGGCAGGTCCGGGTGGTTGCGGAACAACGCGGTGGTGATCACCACGCCGAGCACCGAGTCACCGAGGAACTCCAGCCGCTCGTTGGTGGGCAGCCCACCGTTCTCGTAGGCGTACGACCGGTGGGTCAACGCCCGCTCCAGCAGCTCGGGGTCGAGGGTCACCCCGAACGCCGTCTCCAGGTGGGCGACGGGCGCGCGCCGCCGCTTGTCGTTGGTCATGCTCCTACCTCTGCTCCGTTCCCGCCGGCGGGGTACGCGGACTCATGGCCCGTACGCCGGTGACCTGTTCGTTCAGGACTGCGAGGCTGGCCGGCGCACACCTGGTGCTCATGGCCGTCTCCTCGGCTCGCGGCGATCCGCACCGGGAGGATCGGACCCGGCCGATGCCTGCGGGTCCTCCTGGTCGGTGCCGCCGCCGGTCGGCAGGCCGGCGACCTGTTCCCGGACCCGGTCGGTGGCCCGGCGACGCCACAGGTGGGCGGCCAGGGCGATGCCGGAGGCGACGTCGTCGGGGGTCGCCGCGCCGTGGCAGACCACCACGGTGCCGGCCACCCCGAGCAGGGCCGCCGCCCGCGGGGCGTCACCGCCTGCGGGTGGGCCCCCGGTCATCGTGTACGCCCCCTCGATGGCCTTGAGCAGGACGTTACCGGTGAAACCGTCGGTTACCACCACGTCGGCGCGCAGGCCGAGCGTCACGTCGTAGCCCTCGACCAGCCCGACGTAGCGGGCGGCGCAGGGCAGTGGGGCGGCGGCGAGGAGGGGGTCGGCGGTGCGGCGGGGGCGGTCCCCCTTGCCGGTCTCGGTGCCCACCGAGAGCAGGCCGACCCGGGGTGCGACGATGGCGTGCGCGACGGCGGCGTAGGCCGCGCCGAGCACGGCGTGCCGGGCCAGGGTGGCGGGGCGGGGCTCCAGCGAGCCGCCGACGTCGAGCAGGATCACCGGGCCGGAGACGGCCGGCAGGCTCGCCACCAGCGCGGGCCGGCGCACGTCGGCCCAACGGCCGAAGCCGAGGGCGGCGGCGGAGACGGTGGCGCCGGTGGACCCGGCGGAGACCAGGGCGTCGGCGGCGCCGTCGCGGACGGCGGACACGGCCGCGCGGACGGTGCTGTCGGCCCGTGGCGCGTGGTCGGCCGGCCCGGCGGCGGTACGGGTCGCGCGGATGGTGATCCGGGTCCGTTGCTCCGGGGTCAGGGCGTCGACCACCCCGGCCGCGACCTCGGTCGGGCCGACGAGCAGCAGGTGCAGGTCCGGGTCGGCACGCACCGCCCGCAGAGCGCCGTCAACCACGACGGCGGGAGCATCGTCCCCGCCGAGGAGGTCAACGGCGATCCGCGCGGTGCCCGGCTCCATCGCCACGCCGGCCGGAGCGGGCCGGTCGACGTCGGAGGGAGCCGGGGCACCGGGCGATCGCCGGGGTGCGCGCGCCACCCGACCTGTGGTCGGGGGTGTCACTCGGCGTCCAGGTCAGACCTCGAGAACCTGGCGGCCGTTGTACGTGCCGCAGACGGAGCACGCCGCGTGCGGCAGCTTGGGGGACTTGCACTGCGGGCAGGCCACGGTCGCGACCACAGCCGCCTTCCAGTTCGCCCGGCGGGACCGGGTGTTGCTGCGCGACATCTTGCGCTTCGGGACGGCCACGGTTCCTACTCCTCTGTACGGTTCAGTTGCGACAGGCTCGCCCAACGCGGGTCGATCTGCTGGTGGCTGTGATCGGCCGGCAGATCGTCCCAGTGCACCCCGCACTCGGGGCACAGTCCTGGGCAGTCCTCCCGGCAGAGCGGGTTGGTCGGCAGCGTGAGCACCACCGCGTCCCGCAGCGCCGGCTCCAGGTCGATCAGATCGTCCTGCATCCGGCCCACCTCGTCCTCGTCGGTCGTGATGTCCGTGGTGCTGTTCTCGTACGCGTACAGCTCCTGGACGTTCACGGTCAACGAGTAGTCGATCGCGCGCAGGCAACGACCGCACTCGCCCTGGACGGGACCGGTGATGGTCCCGGAGACGAGCACGCCCTCGGACACCGACTCCAACCTCAGGTCGAGGTCGAGGTCCGCACCCTCCGGCACGCTGATCAACTCTCCGCCGAGGTCCGCCGGTGCCGGCACGACCCGCCGATGCGTACGCAACGCACCAGGGCGACGCGGCAGGTCCCTCGTGTCGAGGACCAGCGGCGCCCTGGGGTTGAGTGATGAAGGCGAGTGTTTGGGCATAGTCAGACTCCGGCCGGTGAGAGGCCGACAAAAAAGGTTACCTGGGCGACCGCCGGATCGTCGAACCGGGGGCGACGCCCGACCCGTCCGTCGGTGCGATGAGGTGCCGCTCAGAAGGGTAGCGGGCGCTCCGCCTCGTCCCCACCGAAGGTGCCGATCTCCCGCAGCGCGTGCATCTTGTCCCGCCCACGCTCGATCGACGCCAGCGCCCGGGTGAGGAACTGCTCGAAGTTCGCCAGCGCGGTGTCGACGTAGTCGTCGACCTCCTCCCGCAGCCGCTGCGCCTCGGCGCGGGCCTCGGCGATGATCCGGGCCCCCTCGTGCTCGGCGGAGACCGTGATCTCGTTCACCGAGACCAGGCGGGCGTGTTCCGCCTCACCTTCGCTGATGATCCGGTCGGCCTCCCGCTTACCGGCATCCATGATCTTGTCGCGCTCCTCCAGGAGGGCGGCGGCGCGACGCAGGTCGGCGGGGAGGTCGGCGCGCATCTCGTCGAGCGCCGCGATCATCTCGCCCCGGTCGACCATGCAGTTGTTGCGCGACATCGGGACGGAGCGCGCCTGCTCCAGCACGCCGATCAGTTCGTCGATGCGATCGAGCGGGTCCACCGGTACCTCACCCCTGTCGTTCGTCTGCCGACCTACATGATGCGGCCTGCGCCCGACTTCGGCGCTGCACCACATGATGTCGTGCCCGGGCCACCACCGCCCTCACCACCCCGCCACGACGCGCCGCCCCGGCTCCGATCCGCCGCCCCGGCGTCGGTGGGCCGGCGGCGGGCGGTCAGGGGCGCGGGGTGGTGAGCCGGGCCGCGAGCGCCTGCCGGACGGTGTCGGGGACGTGGGAGGAGATGTCGCCGCCCCACTTGGCCACGTCCTTGACCAGGCTGGAGGAGAGGAACGAGTAGAGCGGGTTGGTCGGCATGAACAGGGTCTCCACGCCGGCCAGGCCGATGTTCATCTGGGCCATCTGCAACTCGTAGTCGAAGTCGCTGACCGCCCGCAGGCCCTTGATCAGCACACTCGCCTCCTGCGCCCGGCAGAAGTCGACGAGCAGCCCACGGAAGGACGCCACCCGCACGTTGCCGTACGAGGAGGTCACCTCGCGGAGCATGTCGATCCGCTCCTCGACGGTGAACAGGCCACTCTTGGACTGGTTCACCAGCACACCGACGATCACCTCGTCGAAGAGCCGGCTGGCCCGTCCGATGATGTCGAGGTGTCCGTTGGTGACCGGGTCGAACGAGCCGGGACACACCGCACGTCTCATGATCGGCGACCGTACCAAAGAGTGGTCTCGCCGTAACGCCGGCTGCGTTCGGCGGTGATGCCCCGCACCCAGTCGACCGGGCCGGTACGGGTGGACCGCTCGACCACCACCAGCGCGTCGGGGGCGAGCCAGTCGTGCTCCACCAGCGCGGTCAGCAGGGCGGCGATCTCGGTGTCCGGCACCGCGTAGGGGGGGTCGGCGAAGACCACGTCGTACGACGCGTCGCCGGGGCCGGCCGCGAGCACGCCGGCCACCTTGCCGGTGACCAGCCGGGCGGCCGGGGCGGCCCGGAGCGCGGCGACGTTCTCCCGGATCACCCGGGCGGCCCGGGGATCGGACTCGACCAGCAGCACGTGCTCGGCCCCCCGGGACAGCGCCTCCAGCCCGACCGCGCCGGAGCCGGCGTACAGGTCGGCGAAGCGCGCGCCGACCAGGTCCACCTCGGCGGCGACGGCGCTGAACAGGGCCTCGCGCACCCGGTCGGAGGTGGGGCGGGTGCCGGCGCCGGGGGGTGCGGCGATCCGCCGACCGCCGAGCGTGCCGGCCACGATCCGGGTCACCGTCTTTCCCTGCGCATGCCTGTGACGCTACGCGACCACCGACGCGGGCCGGCGGCGCGGTGCGCCCCGTCCGGGTGACCGAAACATCACCCCCAGTGAATCAATGATCTCAAATACATAACAACACTCCCGGTGCCCGCCGTGCACTATGTCCGTATCGACGGGCCCACTAGGGTCGGCCCGGTGCCGGTGCCGCTCCGCCGGCCAGGGCGTCGCACGGCGTCGTCACGGCGCTCCCGACACGCGCCGTGACCAGGCAACGCCACCCCCGCCGCGCCCTGACGCACCCTCACCCCGGGAGTACGCGTGATCCGTCCCCAGCTGTCGCTCCGGCGACCGCTCGCCGTGACCGCCGCCGCCCTGGCCGGCCTGGCCACGGTCCTCGCCTGCACCACCCCGGCGGGCGCCAGCTCACCCTCGCCGTCCCCCACGCCCACCACGACGGCGAGCGCGACCGCCACCACCCCGGCGGGCGGGCAGTCCACGTCGTCCTGTGTCGCCGCCGCCGACGCGCGTTACACGCACACCTTCGACGGTCCGGCGGGCCGCGCCTCGATCACCCTGACCAACGGCCCACTCTGCCGGGGCGAGGAGCAGGACCTGGCCCTGGTGTCGTACGTGACGCCGTCGGCGACGTTCGCCGTGCCGCAGTACGTGCTCGACAAGTCGATCAAGAAGTTCACCGGGGTCGCCCCGGGCGAGCTGGGGGTGGCCACCCTCGACTTCGCCGTCGAGGTGCCGAACTGCCACACCCAGGTCGACTTCGTCTTCGGCAGCAAGCTGATCGACCCGCTGACCGACACCAGTGACCGGTACGGCGACCGCAAGGTCGGCAGCCCGTCCGGCATCGGCGCCCGCTCCACCGGCCCGCGTGCCTGGTTCAACGGCGGTTCGGGCACCTGCTCGGCGGCCCCCGAGGTGATCGCCGAGTCCGACTGCGACGGCAACGTCGAACTGACCCTGGTCAACCGCAGCGGCAACGCCGCGGCGACGTTCACCATCACCGGCAGCGGCGGCTTCACCGAGAAGGTGACCGTCCCCCTGCGCAAGATCGAGACCCGCAAGCTCAGCGCCGGGGAGGCGCAGGAGATCACCGTGGCCGCCGCCGGCATGAAGGACTTCACCGGTGGGTGGCAGAAGCCCGAGGACTGCCAGCAGCCCGAGGTCGGCACGCCCGACGCCAGCTATGAGTCCAGCTGCGACAAGATGGTCTTCCGGATCAGCAACCCGGAGGACGGCACCCCGCTGACCTCGGTCTTCACCCCCAACAAGGGCGAGCCGAAGAAGCTCACCGTCGAACCGGGACGGACCGGGACGGTCAGCTTCCCCGCCACCAAGGGGCTCACCGTCACCGTCACCGGTGACCTCGACTCCGGCGGCCCGGTGAAGTGGGAGCAGCCGGAGGACTGCCCGTCCACCGGTGGTGGCGGTGGCGGCGGCGACCAGGACGGCGGCCTCCCGGTGACCGGTGCGGCGGCCGGCGCCATCGCCGCCGGCGCGGCCACCCTGCTGGTGGCCGGCGCGGTGCTCTTCCTCGTCGCCCGACGCCGACGGATCCACTTCACCGTCTGACCGCAGCACGCCCCCGGGGCGCGTCGACCGACCGGTCGACGCGCCCCGCGCGTTTCGGGGTTGACCCTGCCGCAGCGTCAACCCCGGATGCTGACGCCATGTCAGCCGATCAATCGACAATGTCGCCGGCCCGCGGGCCCGCCATCCAGGTCCGGAGCCTGACGAAGTCCTACCGGGAACTGCGCGTGCTGCGCGGGGTGGACCTCGACGTGGCACCGGGCAGCATCCTCGCCCTGCTCGGCGCCAACGGGGCGGGGAAGACCACCCTGGTACGCATCCTGGCCACCCTGCTCAAACCCGACGGCGGGACGGCCCACGTGCACGGTCTCGACGTCACCACCCGGGCGGCGAGGGTACGGGAGTCCGTCAGCCTCACCGGCCAGTTCGCCGCCGTCGACGAGATCCTCACCGGCCGGGAGAACCTGGTGCTGGTCGCCCGGCTGCGCCACCTGCGCGACCCCGGTCGGGTCGCCGACGACCTGCTCGGCCGCTTCGCGCTCACCGAGGCGGGAGGCCGGCGGGTGGGCACGTACTCCGGTGGGATGCGCCGTCGCCTCGACATCGCGATGAGCCTCATCGGCGACCCGCCGGTGATCTTCCTCGACGAACCGACCACCGGGCTCGACCCGCAGGGCCGGCTGGAGGTGTGGCAGGCCGTCCGGGAACTCGCCCGGCAGGGCACGACGGTGCTGCTCACCACGCAGTACCTCGACGAGGCAGAGCAGCTCGCCGACCGGATCGCCGTCCTGCACCACGGGCGCATCATCGCCGACGGCACGCTCGCCGAACTCCGCCGGCTGCTCCCGCCCGCCACCGTGGAGTACGTCGAGAAGCAGCCCACCCTGGAGGACGTGTTCCTCGCCATCGTCGGCGACGGCGGCGACGACGGCACCAGCACCCGCACCCGCACCCGCACCGACGACACCGTGGACGCCGTCGCCCCGACGGCACGAGCAGTTGAGGAACCCCGATGACCAGACACTTCCTCGGTGACACCGCCGCCCTGCTGGGGCGGTCACTGCGACACATCAGCCGCAGCCCGGACACCATCATCACCACCGCGATCATGCCGATCGCGTTCCTGCTGCTCTTCGTCTACGTGTTCGGCGGCGCGATCGAAACCGGGTCCGACCGGTACGTCAACTACCTGCTGCCCGGCATCCTGCTCATCACCGTCGTCTCCGGCATCTCCTACACCGCCTACCGGCTCTTCCTGGACCTCAAGGGCGGCATCTTCGAACGGTTCCAGTCCATGCCGATCGCCCGCTCGGCCGTGCTCTGGGCGCACGTGCTGACCTCGCTGGTGGCCAACCTGATCTCACTCGTGGTGGTGGTGCTGGTGGCGCTGGCCATGGGCTTCCGTTCGGGGGCCGGCGTGCTGGGCTGGCTGGCGGTCGCCGGCATCATGCTGCTGTTCACCCTGGCGCTGACCTGGCTCGCGGTCATCCCGGGCCTCACCGCCACCTCCGTCGACGGTGCGAGCGCGTTCTCCTACCCGCTCATCCTGCTGCCGTTCGTCAGCTCGGCCTTCGTGCCCACCGACACCATGCCCGGCCCGGTGCGCGCGTTCGCCGAACACCAGCCGGTGACGTCCATCGTGAACACGATCCGCGCCCTGTTCGCCGGCCAGCCGGTGGGCGGCGACATCTGGACCGCGCTCGCCTGGTGCGCCGGCCTCCTCGTCCTCGCGTACGCCGGCGCGATGGCCGTCCACCACCGCAAGGTCGGTTGACGGTGCTCCCGGGTCGGGCAGGCTGAGGCCATGTTGACGATCGGACGGTTGGCGTCCTACGCCGGGGTGACCATCCGCGCCGTACGGCACTACCACCAGATCGGGTTGCTGCCGGAGCCGGAACGCGACGCCTCCGGCTACCGGACGTACGACGCGGCTGCGGTGGTCCGGCTGGTGAGGATCCGGACCCTCGCCGAGGCCGGCGTCCCGCTGGCCCGGGTCCGCGAACTGCTCGACGCCGACGCGGAGACGTTCACCGCCGCCACCGCCGAGATCGACCGCCAGCTGCGGGCCCAGATCCGGGCGCTGCAGGAGCACCGACGGCGGATCGCCCGGCTCAGCGGCGGTGACACCCTCGCCGTCCCCGCGGAGGTGGTCGACTACCTGGACCGGCTCCGCGCCGCCGGGGTGCCACCGGTCGCCGTCGAGGCCGAACGCGACGGGTGGATCCTGATGGCGGCGCGGTGGCCGGACGCCATCAAGGGGCTGATGGCCGACAAGGTGGCCCAGCTGGACAACCCCCAGGTCATCCAGCTCTACCGGCTGATCGGCCGGGTCGCCGAGAACTGGCAGGACGAGGAGTTGCTGCGCGAGACGGCCGACCTGATGGCCGACCTGTTCGCGCAGGCGGAGGCCGCCGGGGAGCTGGAGATGCAGGAGGAGGTCACCCCGGACCCCGCGTTCGTCCGGTTGATGGACTCGTTCGCCGACGCCGCCCATCCCGTCGTCAGGCGACTGCGCAGACTCGTCGCCGACCGGGGCTGGACCGGCTGGACCGTCGTCGAGAAACGCCGCCCCTGAGCCGCCGGGCGGTAGCCCTCCGTCCGGGGGACGCCGCCGGGCGGTAGCCCCCCGTCCCGGGGACGCCGGCCGACGGGTCGACCGGCACCCCGACGGCCGACCGCCGTCCCCCACGCCCGGGGGCGGCGGTCAGCCCTTCTCCAGGTATTCCGCGCGTTCCTCGTCGACCAGGGCGGCGACCGAGGCGGCCAGCGCCGGGTGCCGCGCCAACTGCGGGTCCTGCTCGACCAGGGTGAGCGCCTCGGCGCGGGCGTCCCGGATCAGGTCGGCGTCGCGCAGCAGGGACAGCAGCCGCAGGTGCGAGCGACGACCGGACTGGGTCGCCCCCAGCACGTCACCCTCCCGGCGCTGCTCCAGATCCAGCTCGGCCAGCTTGAACCCGTCGGTGGTGGAGGCGACCGCGTCCAACCGTTCCCGCGCCGACGAACCCTCGGCCGCCTCGCTCACCAGCAGGCAGAGCCCGGGGGCCGCGCCCCGGCCGACCCGCCCCCGCAGCTGGTGCAGCTGGGAGACACCGAACCGGTCTGCGTCCAGGACGATCATCACGGTGGCGTTGGGCACGTTCACGCCGACCTCCACCACCGTGGTCGCGACCAGCACGTCCAGGTCGCCGTCGGCGAAGGACCGCATCACCGCGTCCTTCTCGTCGGCGGGCAGCCGCCCGTGCAGGACGCCGATCCGCAGCCCGTGCAGCGGCCCCTCGGCGAGCAGCGGCGCCACCTCGGTCACCGCCAGCGGTGGACGTCGTCCGTTGTCGTCCTCGCGGGGTGGCTCCTCCTCGGCCGCCGGCCCCTCGCCGATGCGCGGGCACACCACGTACGCCTGGTGGCCGGCGGTGACCTCCTCGCGCACCCGCCGCCAGGCCCGGTCCAGGAAGGCTGGTTTCTCCGCCACCGGCACCACGTGCGAGGCGATCGGGGAGCGTCCCTGCGGCAACTGGGACAGGGTGGAGGTCTCCAGGTCGCCGTAGACGGTCATCGCCACCGTGCGGGGGATCGGGGTGGCGGTCATCACCAGCACGTGCGGTGGCTGGTCGGCCTTGGCGCGCAGGGCGTCGCGCTGCTCCACGCCGAAACGGTGCTGCTCGTCGACCACCACCAGGCCCAGGTCGGCGAAGTCGACCCCCTCGTAGAGCAGGGCGTGGGTGCCGAGCACGATGCCGGCCCGCCCCTGCGCCACCTCGGCCAGGGCCCGCCGTCGGGCTGCCGCGCCCAGCGAGCCGGTGACCAGCTCCACCCGGGTCGCGTCGTCGGCCGCCCCCAGCTCACCGGCCTGTGCCAGCGGGCCGAGCAGGTCGAGCATGCCCCGGTGGTGCTGGGCGGCGAGCACCTCGGTCGGGGCGAGCAGTGCCGCCTGACCTCCCGCGTCGACCACCTGGAGCATCGCCCGCAACGCCACCACCGTCTTGCCGGAACCGACCTCGCCCTGCAACAGCCGGTGCATCGGGTGCGGGGTGGCCAGGTCGGCGGCGATCTCGACGCCGACGTCACGCTGGCCGGGGGTCAGCTCGTAGGGCAGCCGGGCGTCGAACGCGTCGAGCAGGCCACCCGCCTTCGCCGGGCGCGGGGTGGCCGGCGAGGACGCCGACCGCAGCTTGCGCTGCACCAGGGTCAGCTGCACGGCGAACGCCTCGTCCCACTTGAGCCGGCGGCGGGCCCGGTACAGCTCCTCCTTGCTGGACGGCCGGTGGATCTCGCGCAGCGCGGTGTCGATGCCGACCAGCTTCCGGCCGACCCGCATCGGCGTGGGCAGCGGGTCGTCCGGCGGGGTGACGGTGTCCAGCACCACCCGGACGCAGCGGGCGATCACCCAGGTCGGCACGGCTGCGGCGGCCGGGTAGACCGGAATCAGCGCCCCGGCGAACTCCTCGACCTCCTCGGAGGCCGCCACCTCACCCTCGCCCCCCTCACCGAGCAGGACGTACTCCGGGCCGTTGAGCTGCCGCTTGCCCCGGAACTCGGTGACCTTGCCGGCGAACAGCCCCCACCGGCCGGGGCGCAGTTCCCGCTCCCGCCACGCCTGGTTGCCGAAGAAGGTGAGCGTCAGCGTCCCGCCGGAGTTGTCGCCGACGGTCACCTCCAGCAGGTTGCCCCGCCGCTGCCGCATCGGGCGGACCGCCGTGCGCTGCACCTGGGCCAGGACGGTGACCTGCTCACCGACGTCCAACGAACGGATGTCGGTGTGCTCGCCGCGCTCGTCGTACCGGCGCGGGAAGTGGTAGATCAGGTCACCGGCGGTGTGCAGGTCGAGGTGACCGGCGAGCGCCTTGGCGGTCTTCTCCCCCACCAGCTTGGTGAGCGCGGTGTCCACCGTGGCCGGCTCGGACGTCGTCATTCGACCCCCACCAGGAGCGGATAGTGCGGTTGCCCACCCGAATACGCCTGCACCTCGACGAAGGGCCAGCGCCGGGTCACGTGCGCCCGGACCGCCTCGGCGAGGCCGGCGGGGGCGTCCGCGCCGGTGAGCAGGGTGACCAGTTCACCGCCGCCGCCGAGCATCCGGTCGACCACGGCGGCGCAGGTGTCGACCAGGTCGCTGCCGATCAGGTGGACCTCCCCCTCGACCAGGGCCAGCACGTCACCGGGGCGGCACGGGCCGGCCACGGTGAGCGCCTCCCGGCTGGCGTGGCACACCTCGGCGTACCGGCAGGCACCGGCGGCCTCGGCCATCGCGATGACGTCGTCGGCGAACCGGCGCTGCGGGTCGCGGACGGCGAGCGCGGCGAGCGCCTGCACCGGCGAGCGGGTCGGCACCACGCTCACCTCCACCCCGAGCCGGTGCGCCTCCCGGGCGGCGGCGTTCGCCACCGCCTGGGTGTTCGGGTCGTTGGGGAGCACCACCACCCGGGCGGCGGCGGTGGCCCGGATCGCGTCCAGCAGCTCGCCGGTGGACGGGTTGCCCGGCACCACCGTCGCGCCCTCCCCGCCGAACAGCTCGGCGATGCCGACGCCGGGCGCGACCACCACGGCCGCCCGGCCGTCGGCGGCGGGGCCGGGTCGCCGGGCCGGCGCGGCCTGGTCGGCGAACCGGGTCACCGATATCCGGTACGGCCGGCCGGCGGCCACCCCGGCCTCGACGGCCGCCCCGACGTCGTTGACGTGGACGTGGACGTTCCAGGTGCCGGACTCCGCCGGCGTACCGGCGTCACCTACCACCACCAGCGAGTCGCCCAGCGTGGCCAGCTCGGCGCGCATCCGGGTCACCGCCTCGTGCGGCGCGTCGAGCAGGAACTGCACCTCGTAGGCGTAGTCGGAGGAGCCGGTCTCCCGGACGGCGGTCAGCGGCCCACGGGCCGGACGGGTCACCGGCGCAGGCCCGGCCGCAGGCTCCCCCGTGACCACCTCGACCAGGGCGTCGAGCAGCAGGCAGAGTCCCCGGCCACCGGCGTCGACCACCCCGGCACGGGCCAGCGCGGGCAACTGGTCGGGGGTACGGGCCAGCGCGCGGGCCGCCTCCCCGGCGGCGGCCCGGACAACCGTGCGCAGGTCGTCGCTGTCGGCCTGCTCGGCGGCGGTCGCGGCGGCGGCGACCACGCTGAGCACCGTGCCCTCGACCGGCTGGGCCACCGCGGCGTAGGCGGCGGTGGTGGCGTCGCGCAGCGCACCGGCCAACGCCCGGCCGGCGACGGTGGGCACACCGCCGAGTGCCTCGGCGAGCCCGCGCAGGAGCTGCGAGAGGATCACCCCGGAGTTGCCCCGGGCACCGA
The DNA here is from genome assembly GCF_019374995.1 of Micromonospora sp. RL09-050-HVF-A. NCBI lineage: Bacteria > Bacillati > Actinomycetota > Actinomycetes > Micromonosporales > Micromonosporaceae > Micromonospora > Micromonospora sp. RL09-050-HVF-A. The sequence goes on along the minus strand of NZ_JAGKQP010000002.1, from coordinate 6,119,767 downwards.
GCAACGCACCCCTGGCCATCAGCCGCAGCGCGTGCCCGTGCGCGGTGTCGCCGTCCTCCGGCAGGGTGCCGAGGCCCACCGACAGCGCCTGCTGGGCCGAGGTGAGGGTGAGCACGAGGTTGGTGCCGGTGTCCCCGTCGGGCACGGGATAGACGTTGAGGTCGTCGATCTCACCCTGGTGCCGGCGCAGCGCGGCGAGACCGCTCGCGCACCAGCGGCGTACCGCGGCGGCGTCGAGGGTGTCCAGCACGGCCAGAAGCCTACTGGCGGCGGCCGACACCCGCCGGGGTCGGCCGGCGTGTCCCTGGGCCGGCCGGCGGCGACGCCTTCCGACGGTGGCCGGCCCGGTCCGCGCGCCGTGCGGGACGGTGGTGGGCTGGCCGCCACCGCCGTCCGGGACGGTGGCCGGCTGCCCGCCGCAGGGGGCCGGGACGGGCCGGTTGGGCGGGGCGGGGGTGCATCGGGTAACCTGGCCAGGTTGTCCGGGCAGCGCCTGCCGGCGACCTCATGAACGTATCAATCTCAGGAGTATCCCGTGGCTAGCGTGTGCGACGTCTGTGGCAAGGGGCCGGGCTTCGGCCACAACGTGTCCCACTCGCACCGGCGGACCAACCGCCGCTGGAACCCGAACATCCAGTCGGTGCGTACCCCGGCCGGTGGCGGCAACACCAAGAAGCTCCAGGTCTGCACCTCGTGCATCAAGGCCGGCAAGGTCACCCGCGCCTGACCAGGTAACACCACCACCGCTCCAGCTCCGACAGTACCGGCGGGCCGTCCTGGCCCGCCGGTACTGTCGTGTCCCCGCACCCGGTGGCCGACCCGTACGGAGGACGACCGTTGGACCTTGACCTGGGCCCTGACGAGATGATCGTGGTGGGCGCCTCGATCGGCATGATGCACTGGTTCGCCGAGGAGCTGCCGCCGGGCAGCGTGGTACTCGTCGAGGAGCCGGAGATCATCGCCCGGCGGGCCGTCACCACGACGGTGACCCGCCTGCCGGTGATCTCGCGCGTGGTGTCCGCCCGCTACCAGACCGGGTTGGACGTCGAGGAGTTGCTCGCCCGCGAGCCGGGGCTGACCACCGCCCGGCTGGTGATGCCCGGCCTGGAGTACGCGGTCGGTGCCGCCGCCCGGCTCGCCGACCGGCTGGGCCTGCCCGGGGCCGGCCCACAGGCCGCCGACGTCTTCTCCGACAAGCACCGGATGCGCCTGCTCGCCGACCGGGCCGGGCTGGCCAATCCGGCGTACGAGCTGGTCGACTCCCCGCAGCGGGCGGCGACGTTCGCGGCCCGGTTCGGTGGCCGCTGCGTGTTGAAGCCGACCCGCCGCTCCGGCAGCCTCGGCGTGCAACTGATCGCCCCCGGTGACGACGTGTCGGCGGCCTGGTCGGCGACCGCCACCCCGGAGGAACCGGTGGAGGCGGCCAGCGACCTGCCCACCGAGGTGCTGGTCGAGCAGGCCCTGGTCGGCCCGGAATACAGCGTCGAGCTGCTGGTCGCCGACGGCGAGGTGTGCTTCGGCAACGTCACCGACAAGCGGGTGTTGCCGGGTCGTCGCCCGGTGGAGACCGGGCACACGGTCCCCTCGGCGCTGCCGGCGGCCGGCCGGGCGGAACTGGTCGAGGCAGCCACCCGGCTGGCGACGGCGGCCGGTTTCCGCACCGGAGTGCTGCACAGCGAGTGGATCGTCGCCGACGGGGTGCCGACGCTTGTGGAGTGCGCCGCCCGGCTGCCCGGCGACATGATCTCCGCGTTGGTCTCGGTGGCGTACGAGTGCGGTTTCATCGACGCCTACCTGCGGACGCTGCGCGGCGAGCGGCCCCGGCTCCCGGCCCGGCCGTCCGGGGCGGCGGCGGTGGAGTTCCTGCTGCCACCGCCGGGGACGCTCACCGCGATCGACGGGCTGCGCGACGCCCGGCGGGTGCCCGGTGTGCTGGCCGTGCAGCTCGACGTGGCGGTCGGCGACCGGGTCGGTGACGTCACCTCGTCGGTGCGGCGCGGCGGGCACGTGCTGGCCTGGGGCGCCGACCCGGCGGAGGCGACCGCCACGGCCCGCGCCGGTGCCGACCGGTTCCGCTTCACCGTCGCCTGACACCGCCGCACCGGCCGGGTGGGTCGGGGATTCACCCGGTGGCACGGCCCTGCGGCGGGCGGGTCAGAGTGGCCGGCCGAACGACAGGCAGCCGGGAGCGTCGGCGTAGTAGCCGAAGTTGGCGATCCGCTCGTACCCCGCCGAGGTGTAGAGGGCGACCGCCTCGGGCTGCCGGTCGCCGCACTCCAGGATGATCCGCCGGCGACCGTGCCGGCGGGCCGACTCCTCGACGGCGGCGAGCAGGGCGCGGGCCGCACCGCGCCCCCGCACGGCCGGCACGGTGTACATCCGCTTCAGCTCCGCGGCGTCGTCGCCGTGGCTGCGCCACCCCGCGCAGCCGACCGGGGCACCGTCGAGGTGGGCGACGAGGAACTCACCGTGCGGTGGGACGAACTCGGTCGGGTCGATGGGGGTGTCGTCGCCGCTGCCGCCGTACCGGACGCCCAGGTCGGCCATGGTCGCCCGGATCAGCGTCTGCGCCACCGGCGAGTCGAAGCCGAGCGGCCGGATCTCGATCTCACTCACGGGTGAAGGGTACGACTGCCCCTTACCGGAAGTGCTCCCAGCCGGCCGGTCCGTCGTACGCGTCACCGTCGACGGTCACCCCGACGCCCTCGACCACCTGGCCCACCGTCCGCCACGACGACGGCAGGGTCACCGCCGGGGGGAAGGTGGCGACCAGGGCGTGATCGTCGCCACCGGCCAGGATCCAGGTGTACGGGTCGACGCCGAGCGCCTGGGCGGCGTCACGCATCTGCGGGGGCACCTCGAAGGCGTCCCGGCGCAGGTCGACCCCGACGCCGCTGGCCTTCGCCAGGTGACCCAGATCGGCCAGCAACCCGTCCGACACGTCGATCATGGCGGTGGCGCCGAGCCGGGCGGCCTCCGGTCCGGCCGGGTACGGCACCTCCGGCCGCCGGTACGCCTCGACCAGCAGGCGCGGGGTCCGGAACCCCCGGGAGAGCACGGTCAGCCCGGCGGCGGCCCACCCGGTCCGGCCGGCCAGCGCCACCACGTCACCCGGCCGGGCACCGGAGCGGACCACCGGTGCCCGGCCGGCCAGGTCGCCGAGGGCGGTCACCGCGATGGTCAGGGTGGGGCTGGCGGACATGTCGCCGCCGACCACGCCCGCGCCGACCAGCGCAGCCTCGGCGGCCAGCCCGTCGGCCAGCTCCTCCGCCCAGGCGGTGTCCAGGTCGGCGGGGATGCACAGGGCCACCAGCAGGGCGGTGGGGGTCGCGCCCATCGCGGCGACGTCGGCGAGGTTGGCCGCCGCCGCCCGGTGCCCGACGTCGCGGGCGCTCGACCAGTCCCGCCGGAAGTGCCGCCCCTCGACCAGCACGTCGGTGGAGGCGACCACCCGCCGGTCGGGGGCGGCCACCACGGCGGCGTCGTCACCCGGCCCGAGCAGGCATGACGCTCCGTACGTCAGCCGGGCGGTCACCCGGTCGATGAGACCGAACTCGCCCACGTCCGCGACACCCATGTCTTCCTTCCGACACGCTCGCTAGCTGCTTGACCTCGACCACCGATAGGGATCGCGCCTGCTCCGTAGGGTATTTTCACCCTTCGGGCCGCCCCTGGGCGGCGACGGACGGAGGTCGAGTCGTGGTACAGGCGTACATCCTCATCCAGACCGAGGTGGGCCGGGCGCGGGACGTGGCCGGTCTGATCGCGGACCTTGCCGGCGTGGTACGCGTCGACGCCGTCACCGGGCCGTACGACGTGGTGGTCCTCACCGAGGCGAACACCGTCGACGAGCTCGGCAAACTGATCGTCAGCAACGTGCAGATGGTGCCCGGCATCACCCGCACCCTCACGTGTTCGGTGGTGCGCCTGTAAGTGGACGAGAAGACTCCCTCCCCCGAGATCCCGACCGACGCCGCGCCCGGCACCGACCGGCCCGCCACCGGCGCACCCACCACCGACCGGCCCAGCACCGACCAGGGCAGCACCGGCCGGCCCAGCACCGACCAGGGCAGCACCGGCCGGCCCAGCACCGGCCAACCCACCAGCGACCGGGACAGCACCGACCGGCCCGCTGCGGACCGGTCGACCCGGCGGGCCGCGTTGTGGGCCACCCTGGTCGCCGTGCCGGTGACGGTGGCCGTGGCGGGGTTCACCTTCGCCAAGCTGTCCCCGGACCCGCCGGTCGCCGCGCCGAGCGCTTCGCCGACCACCCTGCGCCCCCAGTCCAGCGCCCCGGTCGAGATGGCCGCCCCGGCGTTGGCCGAGCGCCCGGGGGTGGTGTGCCGGGCGCTGGTGTCGCAGCTGCCGGCCACCGTCCGGGAACTCGCCCAGCGCCCGGTGACCGCCGGTGCCGAGCAGAACGCCGCCTACGGTGACCCGGCGTTGACCGTCGCCTGCGGTGGCCCCGAGCCGACCGTGGACGCCACCGCCGACGTGTGGACCGTCAACGGGGTCTGCTGGTATGCCGACGAACGGTCGGATGCCACGGTGCTCACCACGCTCGACCGGGAGACGGCGGTCACGGTGACGGTGCCCCGGGCGTACGAGGGGCCGTTGCAGTGGCTCACCCCGGTCTCCGACGCGGTGGTCGCCTCCGTGCCGTCCGGCGGCGACGGCCCGTCCGGGTGCCGACGCTGAGGTCCGGTCCCGGCCTGCGTGCCCGCCCGACCGGTACGTGTCCTTGCCCGCACCGGGCCGTGTGCCCGTGCCCGCATCGGTCGACCGGACCGGGGTGAGGGCGACGCGACGGTCCGGAAAATCGTTTGACGGCACCGATAATCTGATCCTCCGTACCTGCGGCTGACCGTGGGTGGCGAGGGGGCCCTGCCCCCTCACCGCCCAGGAGCCGCCATGCGTCGGACGCCCGCCCTCTCCTTCCTGCTCGTCACCGTCTTCCTGGACATGCTCGGGCTCGGCCTGATCGTGCCGACGGTGCCGGCCCTGTTGACCGCCGTCACCGCCGACGCCGCCGCCGCGGTCCGCTGGTCCGGCCTGCTCGGCTCGCTCTACGGCCTGTTGCAGTTCGTCGTCTCGCCGCTGCTCGGCCAACTCTCCGACCGGTACGGCCGGCGGCCGGTCCTGCTCGTCTCGCTGGGTTGCCTCGGCGTCGACTGGCTGGCCCACGCCAGCTCCCCCGGCCCGTGGACGCTGCTGGTGTTCCACAGCCTCGCCGGCGCCTGCGCGGGCACCTACACCGTGGTCAACGCATACCTGGCGGACGTCACGGCGCCCGAGGACCGGGCCGGTGCGTTCGGGGCGGTGGGTGCCGCGTTCGGGCTGGGTTTCGTGGCCGGGCCGGTCGTCGGCGGCCTGCTCGGCACCGTCGACGTACGCCTGCCGTTCCTCGCCGCCGCCGCGCTGTCCTTCGCCAACGTCGGGTACGGCTGGCTCGTGCTGCCCGAGTCGCGGCCCGGCGACCGCAGCACCCCGTTGACCCTGCGGACGGCGAACCCGGTCAGCGCCATCGTCGTCGTGCTGCGTCGACCGGTGCTCGGGCGGCTCGCGTACGCCCGGTTCTGCGCCGACGTCGCCCGGATGACCCACCAGTCGACCTGGACGTTCTTCCTCACCCACCAGTTCGCCTGGGGCACCGCGCGGGTCGGCGTGGTGCTGGCGGCGGGGGCCCTGGCCGGCGCGCTCTTCCAGGCCAGGGCCGTCGGGCCGATCGTGCGCCGGCTCGGGGACAAGCGGGCCGCGGTGTTCGGCGGCGTGCTCGGCGTCGCCACCCTGGCGGGTACGGCGTTCGTCTCGACGCCCTGGCTGCTCCACGTGCTCCAGGCGGTGGGTGTGCTCGCCACGGTCGGCGGCGTCGCCGCGCAGGCGTGGCTCTCCCGGATCGTGCGGGCCGACGAGCAGGGCACCGTGCAGGGGGCGTTGACCGGGATCGGGGCCGCCGCCGAGTCGGTGGTGCCGGTCCTGGCCGGCGCGGTCTTCGCCTGGTCGCTGTCCCACGCGTCGCCGGGCCTGGTCCTCGCCGGGGCGGCCGGCTGGGCGGCCGGCTCGACGCTCCTGCTGGCCACGACACCCGACCTGCACCGGCCCTGACCTGTCGACGCCGGTGTCACCCACAGGCGTCGGGCCGTCCGGAGCTGCCGGTCGGCCCACGTCGGCGGTGGCACCGGCGGGCAGCCGGGCGGCCGGGCCCGGGAGAAACTGCGCGGCCGATGGTGTCGGGCCCTGTCCACCGAGTCGCCGAGTGGGACCGCGCCGGGGATGCGCCGATCCGGCGTCTGCCGTTTCGTCCCGGCATCACCTTCGGCTCAGGACGCGCACATCTACTCCTGCATTTGCGTCCCGTGGAAGTTCCACGAAACCGATCGGATAGTAAAACGATTTGGCCCGGACGGTGCTGATAGGGGAGACAGTGGACGACTTCCAAAGGATGGGAATGGGCAACTCCTGACGCTGGGAACCGCTTCTGCCGAAACTGGCTGATTCGGCGGTCAGCGCCGTGGTATTCGCCATTTCCGGTCGAGTTCACACACCCGCAGGGTCGAGGAAACTCAACATTCTCCACTATGTGCCGCCGATCAAGCGATTGCCCGACAAAAGGCACGCCCGACCCCACCCGCACCACCGAAACAGGGATTTGAGCTGGGAAAACGTCGATCACTCCAGGTCCCGGCCCGCCGCGTACCGGCCGCACGGTGCACCGTCAACCGAAGGGATGGTCGGGTAATCGGCTGATCGGCGGGCCAGCATGGACTGATCGGCCATTCTTGCCGCACCTCAATTGCCGCAACCCGAGCGAATGGCTGAGGTAAGCCCGGTTCCACGCCCGACCACGGCCCACATTCTGGCCACCGCCGGCTACAGCGGTGTGAAGTGAACGTGAATGAGGTGTTTCGGCTCCTCTGGAAAAGAGCACGTCAGCATGGCTGGCACCGACCGGCAACACCGTCAAGATCAGCAAAAAACGCGTTACCGGAAGTCACGCCCGGGTGCCCGGCACTAACACCCGACCCCGCTTGCGTCAATGGTCCACATGCGACAGGATCATGCACGGAATCCGCACCAACAATTGCTAGCCTTCGATGGCAACCCCGTCATCCATACAGGATCGGCGGCATTGTTCACATCTCCTCATCGGAGGTCACCACATGGTCCACACCGGACCTACCCGTCGTCGCGCGAACCGATTCGCCCTCGCCGGGCTGACCGCACTCACGGTCCTGCTCGGCACCCAGACCCCGGGCCTCGCCCAGCCGCCGACCGCGCCGCGCACGCTGGCCCAGCCGCCGAGCGCACCCGGCCTCGGCCAGGTCGCGAGCAAGAAGGAGTCCCGCCCCGGCCCGCTGCCCACCCGGGCCGGCACCGTCAAGGTCGCCCCGTCGTCGTCGGGTGCCCGCAGCGGCGGCGTCGGCACCCAGGCGATCAACGACAAGGTCGCGCTCCGGACGCTGATCCTGGCCACCGACCCGGCGGACTTCGGCGTGGCCACGCTCACCACCACCCTCAACCGCGTCGGCGCGAGCTACGACATCCTCTACACGACCACCCAGACGCTCTCGGCGAGCACGCTCGTCGACGGCAACGGGGTGGGCAAGTACAACGCGGTCATCCTCACCAACAGCATGCAGCTCTACGAGTCGGGCGGTAACTACCTCAGCGGCCTGACCAGCACGGAGTGGAACACCCTCTGGTCCTACGAGCGCAACTTCGAGGTGCGGCAGGTCGCCCTCTACACCAGCTACGGCACCTGGCCGGAGGACTACTGCCTCAACTCCGTCAGTGAGGGCGCGGTCGGCGAGACCCCGCTGCCCGTCTCGCTGACCAGCAGCGGCGCGGCGGTCTTCGACTACCTCAAGAGCACCGCCCAGATCCCGATCACCCAGTCGTACGTCTACCGCACCTCGATCCGGGCCGGCTGCAACGCCGAGGCCCTGATGACCAACGGCTCCGACGTGCTGGCCGTGCGCACCACCTCGACCGACGGCCGGGAGCGGATCGCGCTGACCTTCACCGCCAACCAGTACCTGTTCCACGCGGACCTGCTGGTCTACGGCCTGTTCCGGTGGGCGACCAAGGGCCTGTTCCTCGGTGAGCAGAAGCACCACCTCAACGTCGACATCGACGACTGGTTCGCCGCCTCGGCCCACTACATGGACGACGGCACCGTCGACTACGGCCCCGCGATCCGGGTCACCGGGCACGACGCGGTCAACCTCGACGCGAAGCAGACCGCGCTGCGCACCGCGCACCCGCTGGCCTCGGGCTTCACCTTCAACATCCCCTACAACGGCGCGCAGATCGACCCGTTCGCCGGCAACACGTGCAGCCCCAACGGGGATGCCAACACCCTCACCGCCACCACGAAGTGCCTGAAGAACAACTTCCGGTGGATCAACCACACGTTGAGCCACCCGGCGCTGAACACCACGGACTACGCCACCAACCACGAAGAGATCAGCGAGAACCAGACCGCGGGCACCGCCATCGGGCTGAACCCCCCGGCCACCGTGCTCAAGACCCCCGAGTACTCCGGTCTCGGGGTCTACAACAACTCCAGCGGCGTGCTCACCGACCACGGCCTCACCGCGTCCAACCCGGACCTGATCGAGGCGGCGGCGGATCTCGGCGTCACCACGGTGGCCGGCAACATGTCGTTCGCCAGCCACGTGCCGGCGAACTTCAACGGCTCCACCGCGCACCCGCTGGACCCGAGCATCGTGGTGGTGCCGTGCTGGCCGACGAACATCGCCTACCACACCACCAACCAGGCGGAGGAGGCGCACTTCTACAACTCCTTCTACGGCCCGACCGGCGTCTTCCCGTACTGGCCCACCGACCGCACCTACGCCCAGGTCCTGGACTACGAGTCCACGGTGGGCCTGCAGCACGTGTCGTCCGGCTCGATCTACTCGCACACGTTCCACATCGCCAACGTGCGTGACTACGGCTCGGGCAACACGCTGCTCACCGACTGGGTCGGCGCCGTGCTGACCAAGTACGACTCGTTCTACTCGGTGCCGCTGCTCAACTCGGCGTGGACCGACATCGCCGCCTACACCAGGACCCGGACGGCCCACTTCGCGGCGCTGAGCGCCGGGGCGTCCGCGATCTACGACCGGACCACCGGGGAGATCACGGTGACCTCGCCGGCCGCCGGCTCGCTGCAACTCGGTGGCGTGACCGCGGCCACCGCCGGTGCCGGCTCGTACGGCACCGACGTCACCGTCCCGGTGACGCTGGCGGCCAACACCGCCGTGACGTTCAACGCCGCTCCCCGCGCGTAGCGCGGGACGGCTCAGCCAAGCACAGAGAAACGGGGGGAACCGGTGCGGATCGCGCTGGTCTCGGAGGGCACCTACCCGTACGCGATGGGTGGGGTGAGCATCTGGTGCGAACAGCTCATCCGAGGAATGCCGGACTACCGGTGGGAGGTCGTGGCGCTCACCGTGGACGGCACCGAGGAGCCGGTGTTCGACCGGCCGGCGAACCTCGACCGCGTGCACTCGATCCCGTTGTGGGGCGGCCGGCCGACAGGCCGCCGCCCCCGGCGGGGGTGCTGGTCCCCTCCGGGCGGCCCGGCGCGGAGTTCATCGAGTCCTACGAGGTGTTCCTGCGGGCGCTGGTCACCCCCCTGGAGTCGACCCGCTCCCAGGCCGGCGCGGTCAACCGCAGCACCTTCCTGCTCGCCCTGCGCGGCATGTTCGAGTACGCCTCCGGTGGCGGCGACCTGGGCGCGGCCCTGCTGTCCAACGAGGCGCTGCGGATGATGCTGGAGGCCTGGCACACCCTGCGGGTCGAGGAGACCGGGCCCGCGCCCACCGTCGCCGACGCGCTGGAGGCGGCCTGGCTCATCTCGCACATGCTGCGGCCGTTGAGCGCGCCACCGGTACGCGCCGACATCGTGCACTCGTCGATGAACGGTCTCGCCACGCTCGTCGGCATGGCGGCCACCTGGACGTACGGCACCCCGCTGGTGCTCTCGGAGCACGGCATCTACCTGCGCGAGCGCTACATCTCCTACCTGCACGACGACGCACCGCACCCGGTCCGGGTGCTGGTGCTGAGCTTCTTCCGCTCGCTGGCCGGCGCGGCCTACCTGATCACCGGCGCGCTCGCACCGCACTCGCAGTACAACCGGCGGTGGCAGCTACACAACGGCGCCGACCCCGAGCGGATGTGGACGATGTACAACGGCGTCGACCCGGACGAGTTCCCACCCGCGGCCGGCGAGCCGGACGTGCCGACCATCTCGTTCATGGGCCGGATCGACCCGCTCAAGGACCTGCACACCCTGATCCGGGCGTTCGCGCTGGTACGGGCCGAGATCCCCGAGGCCCGGCTGCGCATCTTCGGCGGGACGCCGGCCGCCAACAAGGTCTACCACGAGAGCTGCGAGGCGCTGATCGACGAACTCGGGCTCACCGGGCACGCGGTCCTGGAGGGCCGGGTCGGCAGCGCCGTCGAGGCGTACCACGCCGGCAGCCTGGTGGCGTTGACCAGCATCTCCGAGGGTTTTCCCTACACGGTGGTGGAGGCGATGGCGTGCGGCCGGCCGACGGTGTGCACCAACGTCGGCGGGGTCGCCGAGGCGGTCGGTGACACCGGGTTCGTCGTCGCGCCGCGTGACGTTCCCGCGATCGCCGCCGCCTGCGTCACGATGCTCAACGACCGGGAGCTGCGGCTGCGCCTCGGGGTGGCCGCCCGGGGCCGGGTGCTGGAGCGGTTCACCCTGCAACGCTCGTTGCAGGCGTACCGCGACATCTACGAGGGACTCGCCGCGCCCCGGACCACCTCCCCCGCGCCGAAGCGGCTGCGCGGTCAGGCCCAGGGCTGGGTACGCGTCCCGAACCGGCCGACCCGCCCCGGGGTGGCGTCCGTCACCGCCCGCCCCGCCGCCGGGTTCGCCGCCCCACCCGAGGTGGCCCCCGTCGCCCGGCCCGAGCCGACGCCCGTCGCCGCCCGGCCCGAGCCGACCCCGGTCACCGTCCGGCCCGAGATGTCTCCCGTGGCCGGGCGGGTGCCCCGCCAGCGTGGACCCGAGCAGTACTCGTCGGCCGCATACCGGACCCACCACGACCCGAACTCGTCCGGGCCGGAGCTGCCGCAACCGACCACGCCGGGCCCGGACGACGAGCAGACGATCGCCATCCTGCGCGGTGGCCGCTGATGACCGGAGCCAACGACCCGGACGTCACCGACCCGTTGTTCCGCCCCGCCGCCACGATGACCACCGAGCCGGGGCCGTCCGACGGGCGGGCGGACAACCCCGAGCGCACGATCCTGCTGCCCCGGATCTCCACCGACCCGGTCGACGACCTGGTCGAGCGGGTCCGGCCCCAGCTGACCCGGGCGGTGGACGCGCTCCAGGTCGCCGCCGCCCTGGAGGCCGACGGGCACACCGACCGGGCCGCCCAGGTCGAGTACGGCTACCGGGACGTCTTCGTCCTGGCCCTGGAGGTGTTCCGGCGGCTGGGGCCGACCCCGGAGATGGTGGACGGGCCGCGCACCACGTCGGCGACCGACCGCGACCGGTGGGCCGACCTGCGGACGATCTCGCACGGCCTGCTGTACGTGCTGCCGAGCGCCGCGTTCCCCGCCGTGTTGTCGGTCGTGGGACGACCGGGCCTGGTGGTCGGCCTGATCCTCGCCGGGACGGTCGGCTGGATCTGGTCGGGGATGGTCGCCTACGCGGCGTTCCGCCTGCTCGGCCTCGGTCGGGCCCGCTCGGCCAGCCGGGTGCTGCGGATCGCCGCGTTGACCGCTCCCCTGCTCGGCCTGACCGCCGGTGCGGTGATGCTGCCCTACGGTGGCCTGCCGCTCGCCGCGATGATGCTCTGTCAACTGACGTACCAGCTGGCCAGCACGTTGCTGATCTTCTACCGGCGGGAGGGCTGGCTGGCCGGGGCGATGGTCCCGGCCGTGCTGGGCAGCGCGGTCTTCCTGAGCACCGGCGGTGCGACCGAGCGGCGCTGGGCGGTGGGCGCGGCGGCCCTCGGCGTGCTGGTCGCCTTCGCCGCCGGGCTCTGGGCCACCCGCTCCGCCGCCCGGTCGACGGAGCCGGCGCCCCGGGACCCGCTCTGGCCACCGGTGTCCACCCTGCTCGGCGTCGCCGGTTACGGGTTCTGCTCGGCGGCGTTGCTCTTCCACGCGCAGGCGCCGTACCTGCTGGGGCAGTGGGACGTCGCGGCGTCGGCGGTGCCGCTGATCCTGTCGATGGGGTTCGTCGAGTGGCGGACCAGCCGGTTCTGGGCGGCCGGGGTGGCGTTGTCCCGGCGGGCCCGGCTCCCGCGCAGCTTCGTCGTGGGGATCTGGCGGGCGATCGGCCGGGAGGTCGCGGCGTGCCTCGCGGTGCCGGCGGCACTGGGGGTGCTGCTGCTCGCCGGGCTGACCCAGCTGGGCGTGCTCTCCACCGCCGGGGTGGTGATGACGGCCGCGCACGTCGCCCTCGCCGGGGCGTACTACCTGGCCTTCCTGCTGGCCGGGCAGGGCCGGTACGGCTGGTTGTGCCTGTCCATGACGGTCGTGGTCGCGCTGCACGTCGGCCTCGGCGCGCTGCTCGGCGTCGCCCCGCTGCTCGGGCAGGGCGGCAGCCCGGTCACCGACACCTCGCTGTACCTGGGCAGCGTGCTGCTGCTCCAGGCACTGTTCGCGCTCGGTCTGATTCCGGTGATCGGGCAGGTTCGGCACTACCGATAGTCCACTCGAGACCTATGGGGAGGTCCGGTTGCACGCGGTGATCCTTGCCGGCGGCAAAGGGGTGCGGCTGAAGCCGTACACCACGACGCTGCCGAAACCCCTGATGCCCATCGGGGACAGCCACTCGATCCTGCAGATCGTGCTCGACCAGCTCGCCTCGCGCGGGTTCACCTCGGTGACCCTGGCGATCAACCATCTCGGCCCGCTGATCCGGGCCTTCGTGGGTGACGGCAACCGGTGGGGCCTGACCATCGACTACATCGAGGAGGACAAGCCGCTGTCCACGGTGGGCCCGCTGTTCGGCCTGAAGGACCGGTTGCCCGACGACTTCCTGGTGATGAACGGTGACGTCCTCACCGATCTGGACTACGGCGACCTGCTGCGCAGCCACCAGCTCTCCGGCGCCGGCCTGACCCTGGCGACCTCCGAGCGGGTGCACCGGATCGACTTCGGCGTGCTCGACGTGGACGCCGGCCGGGTGGTCGGGTTCCGGGAGAAGCCGGCGCTGCGCTACCCGGTCAGCATGGGCGTCTACGGAATGTCGCTGCGGACCCTGGAGCCCTATCAGGCCGGGCTGGCCCTCGGCTTCGACCAACTGGTGCTGGACCTGCTCGCGGGCGGTGACCCGCCGATGACGTACCCGTTCGACGGGTTCTGGCTCGACATCGGCCGGCCGGAGGACTACGACGAGGCGAACCGTTCGTTCCCCCAGCTCAAGCCGATCCTGCTACCCAGCCGGTCGGGGCCGGTCGAGGTCGCCATCGGCGAGGGGACGACACCGCTGGCCGTTGCCGAGGGGACCGAGCCGCTGGCCGTCGGCGACCTGTCGGGCGTCGCGGACCTGCCGGGCGTCGTGCGGGCCGGGGAGCTGACGTGACCCGGGTGCTGCTGTTCGGGGCGTCCGGCTTCATCGGCGGGCACGCCCGCGACGCGTTGGCCGCGGACCACCGGGTGACCGAGGTGATCTGCCCGGGGCGGGCCGCCCACGACCTGCTCGACGGCACGCCGGCCGCGCTCACCGGATTGCTGCGCGAGGTCGCCCCGGACGCGGTGGTCAACTGCGTGGGCGCCCTCACCGGCACCGCCGCCCAACTGGTCACGGCGAACACGCTGGTCGCGGCGAAGCTGCTGGCGGCGACCGCCGACGCGGTGCCGCAGGCCCGGCTGGTCCGGCTCGGCTCGGCCGGGGAGTACGGGCCGGTGCCGCAGCGGCTCCCGGTCACCGAGGACGCCCCGGCCCGGCCGGTCAGCGCGTACGGCGTCAGTCACCTGGCCGGAACCCGGTTGTTCCAGCTCGCCGGGGAGGCCGGCGAGGTCGACGCGGTCTCGTTGCGGGTGTTCAACCCGATCGGCCCCGGCATGTCGCAGGAGAACCTGCTCGGTCGGGCGGCGGACCGGTTGCGGGCCGCCCTGGCCGACGGGGCCACCGAGATCACCCTGGGGCCGCTGTCGGCGTACCGGGACTTCGTCGACGTGCGGGACCTCGCCGCGCTGATCGTCGCGGCGACGCTCGCACCCGAACTGCCGCACCGGGTGGTCAACGCCGGCAGCGGCCGGGCGGTCACCGCCCGGGAGGCGGTCGGGTTGCTGGCCGGCGCGGCGGGCTACGACGGCCGGATCCGCGAGGTGGGCGTCGGACCGCAGCGCTCGCAGGCGGTCGACTGGATCCAGGCCGGCATCGGCCGGGCCGGCGAGCTGGGCTGGTCGCCGGTACGCGACCTGGAGACATCGATCAAGGACATCTGGGCCGCGGGCGCGGCGCGGTGAGCCGCGCCGACCGCTCCCCCGTCACGACACACCCGCACAACTGAGAGGACACGCATGAGCATGAAGATCGGGGTCGTGGGCCTGGGCTACGTGGGGCTCACCCTCACCGCCGCCCTCGCCGACAAGGGCTTCACGGTGTACGGCGCGGACGTCTCACCGGCGGTGCTGGACGCGCTCTCGCACGGTCGGCCACACATCTTCGAACCCGGCATCGACGACGTCTTCGCCGCCCACCTGGGCAAGAACATCCACGTCGCCGCCGACCTGCCGAAGGACACCGTCGACGTGGCGGTGATCAGCGTGTCGACGCCGGTGGACAACATGACCCACCGGCCCAACCTGGCGAACCTCGCCGCCGCCGCCCGGGTGGTGGCCGGCAGTTGCCGCCCGGACACCCTGGTGGTGGTGCGCAGCACCGTGCCGGTCGGCACCAGCCGCCGGGTGGTGCTGCCCGAGTTGCAGGCCGCCTGGGGTGAGCGGGTGAAGCTGGTGATGGCCCCGGAGCGCACCATCCAGGGGCAGGCGCTGCGGGAACTCGTCGAGCTGCCGCAGGTCGTCGGTGGCCTGGACGAGGAGAGCCTCGCCGCCGGGATCGCGTTCTTCAACGGGCTGGCGCGCACCGTCGTCCCGGTGTCCGGGTTGGAGACCGCCGAGCTGGTGAAGCTGTCCAACAACTGCCACACCGACCTGATCTACGCGTTCGGCAACGAGATCGCGCTGATCGCCGAGCGGCACGGCCTCGACCCGCTGGAGGTGATCCGGGCGACGAACGTCGACTACCCGCGCCCGGATCTCGCCAAGCCCGGGTACGTGGGCGGTGGCTGCCTCTCCAAGGACCCGTACATCATGATCGACAGTGCGGGTGACCGCCGGCCGTTCCTCGTCGGCAAGGCCCGCCAGCTCAACGAGTACCTGCCGATCCACGTCGGCGAGACCGTGGTCCGGATGCTGGTCGAGGCGCGGGGGCGCAGTCTCGGCGCCCGGCTGGCGGTGCTGGGGTGGGCCTACAAGGGCTGGCCGGCCACCGATGACATGCGCGGCACCCCGATCGAGCCGATGATGCGGGTCTTCTCCGCCGCCGGGGTCACCGTCCTGGGGCACGACCCGATGGTCACCGACGACGTGATCAGGCAGTACGGCGGCGAGCCGGTCAGCCTGGATAAGGCGTTCACCGAGGCGGACGCCGTGCTGATCATCAACGACCACCCCGACTACCGGGCGCTGCGGGTGCCGGAGGTGCTCGGGGCGACGCCGCCGGCCTTCGTCTACGACTCGTGGCGGGTACTCGACGGCGAAGCGGTCAGGGCTGCCGGGGTCCGCTACGCCGGACTCGGCTACCTGCCTCCCGCGCCGACCGGTCCGGGCGACGGCGGTGCGGCCGGCACTGCCGCCGGTGCGGGCACGTCGGCCGCCGGGGCGGTGTCGGCATGAGGGCCCTGCTGCTCGGCGGCGCCGGCTTCATCGGCCTGCACCTCGCCCGCCGGCTCGTCGCCGACGGTCACCAGGTCACCATCGTGGACGACTTCTCCCGGGGCCGCGACGACGCCGACCTCGACCGGTTGCGCGCCGATCCGGCCGTCCAGGTGATCTCCGGCGATCTGACCAGCCCGGACACCTGGGCCGCCCTGCCCACCGGATGGGACCAGATCTACCTGCTCGCCGCCGTGGTCGGGGTGCGCAACGTGGAGCAGGACCCGGCCCGGGTGATCCGGGTCAACACCCTGTCGGCGCTGCACCTGCTCGACTGGGTGACCCCGGGTGAGCGGGTCTTCTTCGCCTCCACCAGCGAGGTCTACGCCGGGGGCGTGACGGCCGGGGTGGTGCCGGTGCCGACGGCCGAGACGGTGCCGGCGATGATCTCCGACGTCGCGGCCCCCCGCTTCGCGTACGCGGCCAGCAAGCTGCTCGGTGAGGCCGCGTTCCTGCACACGGCCCGCGCCAAGGGCTTCGAGACGGTGGTGGGCCGGTTCCACAACGTGTACGGCCCCCGGATGGGCGCGGACCACGTCATCCCGGAGATGTCCCTGCGCGCCCTGCGGGGGGCCGACCCGTTCCCGGTCCCCGGCGCCGACCAGTACCGCGCGTTCTGCCACGTCGACGACGCGGTCGAGGCGATGCTGCGGCTGATGGGGGCACCGGCCGCCGCCGGTCAGATCGTGCACATCGGCAACGACCGGGAGGAGACCAACATCGGCGACCTGGCCAAGCTGGTCCTGCGGGTGGCCGGGGTGAGCCCCGCCATCGCACCCGAGAGCGCGCCGCCGGGATCGGTCGCCCGCCGCTGCCCGGACCTGTCCCGGCTGCGGGAGCTGACCGGTTACGAGCCGGGTGTCAGCCTGGAGGAGGGCGTCCGCAGCACGTTCGCCTGGTACCGGGAGCACGGGTGGGCGTGATGAGCCGACGTCCCATCTGCTTCTACTACGGCGACGGCCGACTGCCCGAGCTGTCCCGGTACGTGCGGGTGGTCCTGCAACCGGACTTCTACCGGCCGGCCGAACTGCGCTACCTCGCGGCGCAGGACGTGCAGACCCTCGGCTACCTGTCGTTGTCGGAGGACCAGGGGCCACCCGCGCCCTGGCAGCGGCGGGAACGCAACCCGGACTGGGGTGGCGCGTTCGTCCACGTCGACCACCCGCTCTGGGTGGCGCACGTGATCGGGCAGGCGAAGCAGGCGATCGCGCAGGGATTCGCGGGGCTCTTCCTGGACACGCTCAACGTCGAGCTGACCTTCCCGGAGGACGTGCCGCACCTGCTCACCCTGGTCGCCGCCATCCGGGAGGAGGCCCGACCGGCGTACCTGCTGGCGAACCGGGGCTTCGGGATGCTGCCCCGGCTGGCCGAGATCGTCGACGGGATCGTCTTCGAGTCGTTCTCGGCCCGGTGGACCGACCAGGGTTACGCGCCGTGGCCG
This sequence comes from Micromonospora sp. RL09-050-HVF-A, assembly GCF_019374995.1. NCBI lineage: Bacteria > Bacillati > Actinomycetota > Actinomycetes > Micromonosporales > Micromonosporaceae > Micromonospora > Micromonospora sp. RL09-050-HVF-A. The sequence goes on along the minus strand of NZ_JAGKQP010000002.1, from coordinate 6,102,381 downwards.
CCCGACGTGCTGGAGTTCCACGCCCAGATCGCCGAGCAGCTGCTCCAGTTGGAGCTGGACCTCTACAGCCTCGACTACGCCGACAGCCAGGGGCTGACCGATTTCGCGGAGCGCCGGGCCCGCCAGTTCGGGCTCCAGTCCTCGGTCAGCGACCGCGCCCTGTCCCGTACCTGATCATCCGGCGGGGGCGTCTGCCCCGCCGGTCCGGGGCCGGTCCGGTCCCACCTCGAACACCCGCCCCCGTCGGGCCGGGACCGGGTCGCGCGTCGGCACCACGCGCGACCCGCTCCGCCCGGCGGGGGCGGGCTCGCGGGACGGCAGCCCGCCCACCGCCACGGCACGGCGGATGTGGCGGTCCGCCCCCGGCGACGGCACGGCGGATGTGGCGGTCCGCCCCCGGCGACGGCACGGCAGGTGGCTGCCAGCCACCGCCGAGGGCACAGCGGGCGGCGGCCCGGCGGGGCGCGACGTCGCGGCAGGTCAGGGCGTCGCGGGTGGTCAGGGCGTCGCGGCGTCGAGGGCGGGGGCGAGCGGCGCCAGGGCGGCCCGGACGAGGTCCGGCAGCGGCCGGGACGGGACCACGAAACCGACCATCGCCGGCACCTCGTTCGTGCCGTGCAGCCACTGCCGGAGCGCCACTCTGACCGCCGCGCCGACGGCGGCGGCGAGCACCTGGGCGGTCAGCCGGTCGAGGCCAGGGCAGCGGGCGGTCAGCGCCTCGGCGAGCGGCTCCTCGATCGTGGTGACGGCGTCGACGTAGCAGGCTCGCAGCGCGGGGCTCGCGGCGATCATCAGCAGCGCGGCTGGCGGGTGGTCGCCGGGGTCGGTGTAGAGACCCACGACGGCGTCGACGACCGTGTCGCCGAGGCTGACCCCGGTGGGCCGGGCGAGCACGGCGGCCGTGACCGCGACCGCGCGGTCCGCGGCGACCCCGGCGACGATCGCCTGCTCCCGGCTGGCGAAGTAGTTGTTGTAGGTCCGGGGCGACACGCCTGCGGCCTGGGCGATCTCCTCGACGCGGACGTTGTCCGGTCCGCGTTCCAGGGCGAGGCGCAGCGCCGCCGACTGGAGCGCCTCCCGGGTGGCCCGTTTCTTCCGTTCCCGCAACGTCGGTGGACCGGTCACGGTGCCACTGTCGCACACACGGTTCGTGCACGCAAAATTGCGCGCACGCAAAATTATGCTACGGTCCCCCCGAACCTCCGCAGCACCACGACGGAAAGGGACCGACATGCGTGCCAGAGGCATGGCCTACGACACCGGCTTCGTCACCGACGGCGTCAGCTCGGTGCCACACTGGGACCCCGAGGTGGTCCGGCGGGAGCTGACGATCATCCGGGACGACCTGCACTGCACCGCCGTCCACCTGGTCGGCGGGGATCCCGGGCGGCTGGAGTCCGCTGGCCGTACCGCCGCCGCGCTCGGCCTGGAGGTCTGGTTCTCGCCGTACCCGCTGGAGCTGGAACCCGACCTGATCCGCGCCCTGTTCCTCGACTGCGCCGAGCGGGCCGAACGGCTCCGCGCGGCCGGGGCGGAGGTCGTCTTCGTCACCGGCGCCGAGCTGAGCCTCATGAACCGTGGATTCGTCGACGGGGACCGCCTCGCCGACCGCCTCGACCACCTGTTCGCCGACCCGGACGGCCGGGCCGAGCGCATCGCCGAGGCAGGCGTCCGCCTCGACCGGTTCCTACGCGCCACCGTGGCGGCGGTCCGCGAACGCTTCCACGGGCGGGTCACCTACGCCGCGATCCCGTTCGAGGGCGTCGACTGGGACCTGTTCGACGTGGTGACCCTCGAACTCATCCGCTCCGCCGAGGTCGCCGACCAGTTCCGCGCCGGCGTACGCCGGCTGGTCGACCAGGACAAGCCGGTCGCCGTCACCGGCTTCGGCACCGCGACCTGGCGCGGCGCGGGGGACGTCGCGCCGCGCAGCATGGAGATCATCGAGTACGACGCCAGCGGCGCCCCCCACCGGCTGAACGGCAGGTACGAGCGCGACGAGGAGGGGCAGGCCGCCTACCTGCGCGAACTGCTCGACATCTTTGACAGCGAGGGGGTCGACAGCGCTTTCGTCCACCTCTTCGCGCTGCCCAGCCTGCCGCACCGGCCCGACGGCGATCCCCGGTACGACCTCGACCTCGCCAGCCCCGGGATCGTCAAGGTGCTCGACGGCCGCACCGGCGAGACCTACCCCGGGCTGCCCTGGGAGCCGAAGGCCGCGTTCGCCGCCGTCGCCGAGCACTACGCGCGCCGGCCCACCGCCGCCGAGCACCATGCGCGCCGGCCCACCGCCGAGCGGCACGGCTGAGCGGACGCGGTCGCCCGAGGGGTGGCGCGTGCCACCCCTCACCGCAGGCGCAGCCCCGCGACGAGGAGCCCGACCATGCGGCGGGCGTCGTAGTAGGGGGCACGGCCGGCGCAGAGGTTGCCGACGGCGAACAACAACTCCCGGGCGTCGACGCCGGGACGGATCTCGTCGGCCGCGACGGCGGCGTCGAGCAGGCGGGTGCACGCGGGCACCAGGTGGTCGAGGAAGTAGCCGTGCAGCGTGTCGAAGGCGGCGGTGTCGGAGTTCAACGCTCCGGCCAGGCCGTGCTTGGTGACCAGGAAGTCGACGAAGAGGTCGATCCAGGCGGTCAGGGCGGCGTGCGGGGTGCCGCTGGTGGCGAGCAGGGCCGGCGCGGCCGCGGCGCACGCCTGCACCTGGTGCCGGTAGACGGCGACGATCAGGTCCGCCCGGGTCGGGAAGTGGCGGTAGATGGTGCCGACGCCGACGCCGGCCCGGGCGGCGATGTCGCGTACCGGCACGTCGACACCGGCGGCGAGGAAGGCCGCGGCGGCGGCCTCCAGCAGGGTCGCCTCGTTGCGCCGGGCGTCGGCCCGTTTCCGGGGTGCGCCGGTGCGCCCGGGTGGGGTGGGCGGCCCCGGTTCACCGTCGACCATCGCGCCATCACCTCCGGGCACCCTTGGCAAACGGAACAGCGTTCCGTATAGTTCAGAGCGGAACACCGTTCCGCTTGCCCCATGATGCCAGAGCCGGACGGCCGGCCACCAGCCCCGTCCCTCGCCACCAGCCCACGGCGCGTCCGCACGCGCCGTGGTTCCCGGCGGCACCGGCCCACCCGACCGGCCGCCACCCCGTCACCCCGTGGAGGAAACCATCATGCAGTACCGCACCCTCGGCCGCACCGGCGTCCAGGTCAGCACCCTCGCGCTCGGCGCGATGAACTTCGGCGCCATCGGCCGCACCGGCCAGGCCGAGGCCACCGCGATCATCGACGCCGCCCTGGAGGGCGGGATCAACCTGATCGACACCGCCGACCGGTACAGCCAGGGCGAGTCGGAGGAAATGGTCGGCCTGGCCATCGCCGGCCGCCGCGACGACATCGTGCTGGCCACCAAGGCGACCATGCCGATGGGCGACGAGCGCAACCACCAGGGCAGCTCCCGACGCTGGCTGGTCACCGCGCTCGACGACAGCCTGCGTCGGCTCGGCGTCGACCACATCGACCTCTACCAGATCCACAGGTGGGACCCGACGACCAGCGACGAGGAGACGCTGTCCGCGCTCACCGACCTCCAGCGGGCCGGCAAGATCCGCTACTTCGGCTGCTCGACGTTCCCCGCGTACCGGCTCGTGCAGGCCGAGTGGGCCGCCCGGGAACACCACCTGGGTCGGTACGTCACCGAACAGCCCAGCTATTCGATCCTGCAACGCGGCATCGAGGCCCACGTCCTGCCCGTCACCGCGCAGTACGGCATGGGCGTGCTCGCCTGGAGCCCACTGGCCTCCGGGTGGCTGTCGGGCGCGGTCCGGGCGGGTCGGGAGATCACCACCCACCGCGCCGACGTCCTGCCCGAGCGCTTCGATCTCACCATCGCCGGCAACCGGGCCCGGCTCGACGCCGTCGAGCAGCTGACCAAGGTCGCCGAGGAGGCCGGGCTCACCCTGATCCAGCTCGCGCTCGGCTTCGTCACCGCACACCCCGCCGTGACCAGCGCGATCATCGGCCCCCGTACGCCGGAGCACCTGCACAGCCAACTCGCCGCCGCCGACACCGTGCTCACCGCCGACGTGCTCGACGCCATCGACGCGATCGTCGCCCCCGGCGTCGACCTCGCCCCCGGCGAGAAGCACGACACCCCGCCGGCCCTGCTCGACCCGGCGCTACGCCGCCGCTGAGCGTCGGCGCGCGCACCGGTCGACCGGCCCGGGGTCAGCTCACGCAGAACACGTTGCCCTCCGGGTCGTGCATAGTGACGTAGTAGTAGAGGTCCGCCGGGTCGTCGCCCCGGGTCCGGCGCTGCACGGTCGCGCCCAGGGCGACCAGTTCGGCCACCTTCGCCTCGACGATCTCGATCCGCCGCGCCTGGGGCAGGGCATCGTCCCGACCGGTGGGGTAGAGGTCCAGGTGGAGCCGGTTCTTCCCGGCATGCTCCTGCGGCACCCGCTGGAACCACAGCGGCGGACGCAGCCCGGCCGGGTCGAACAGCCGGTCCTCGAACGCCGCCGCCCCACCCAACCGGCCACGGAAGTGCGCGTTCCAGGTGGTCGACGGCTCGGCCGGCGGCGTCGGCTGGTAACCCAACGCCCGGGCCCAGAACCGGGCCAGCCGGGCCGGGTCGTTCGCGTCGACAGTCAGTTGCCAGAACACCATGGCCCCACCCTAACCACGCGCCGCGCGGTCACCGGGTCGACGCCACCGCTCCCGACCGGCCGGCCCGCCCGGAACGCTTGACCAGCACCGCACCCCCGACGACGAGGACGACACCGAGGACGATCCCGACGACGTTGCCCTGGGTCAGCGAGGCAAGCACCCCCAGCACACCCACCACGACCAGCAGCACACCGAGAACCCGCAGCAGACCACCGACGTTCTTCACCTGTCCGTTCGCCATACCGGCCCTGTTCCCCGGTCGGACCGTCCACAAACGACGAGAGGACTCATCCCCCCGTCGAGGTGGTCGGAGCGCAACCTCAGGGACGAGATCCGGGTTCCTCCGCATATGACTCGGGTCGGCCGGGGGGCCAGGGTGGACGGATAGCCACAGCCCGGGAGGTCCGCCGTGTTCCGTCGTACCGTGACCGTCGTCGTCGCCGTACTCACCGTCCTCGCCGCTCTCCCGGCGGTGGCCCAGGCGCGTCCCGGGCCACCGCCGGGCCTCACCTGGGGTGAGTGTCCCGACGATCTGCCCGACGTCCCACCCGACCCGCGCGTGCGGTGCGCCCCGCTGCGCCTGCCGGTGGACTGGGCCAGGCCGGACGGGCGCACGTTCACGCTCGTCGTGGCCCGCCGGGCCGCCCGGGTGGCGCAGCAGCGGGTGGGCACGCTGGTGTTCGGACCGGGCGGCCCCGGGGACTCGGGGGTGGAACGCATCCGCCGGGGGGACCGGTTCAGCGACGAACTGCTGGACCGGTTCGACCTGGTCAGCTTCGATCCACGTACGGTGGCCCGCAGCGCCGCCCCGGTCTGCACCCCCGACCCGGAGCTGCGCAGGCCGCCCGTCGTGCTGACCGGCCAGGCCGATTTCGACGCAGCGGTGGCCTACAACCGGGCGCTGTGGAACCGGTGTCGCCCGACCAGCCCGGTGTTCGCGTACGCCGACACGCTCAGCACCGTGCACGACCTGGAGGCGCTGCGGCGTGCGCTGGGTGAGCGGCGGCTGACCTTCCACGGCAGCTCGTACGGCACGCTGCTGGGTCAGCAGTACGCCGAGCGGTATCCCGACCGGGTACGGGCCGTGGTGCTGGAGGGCGTGTTCGACCACAGCCTGGACGTGCGGTCCTTCGTCCGTACCCAGGCGGCGGCGCTCCAGGACGCCTTCGACGAATTCGTGGCCTGGTGCGACAGTTCGCCCGGGTGCGTGCTGCACGGCCGGGACGTCCGGGCGGTGTGGGCTGCGGTGCTGGCCCGCGCCGACAACGACGGGTACGCCCCGCGCACCGCCTTCGACGTCACCGCCGTGGCCCTCGGGATGCTCGCCGGCCCCCGCTTCCCGCAGCTGGCCGAGGCCGTCCGGGACATGGCCGCCGGCATGCCGCCGCCCGAGGTGAAGCTCCCGGTGGCCGTGGCGGTCTTCTGCGCGGACTGGCCGGCCACCGTCCGCGACCACCGCGAGTACGCGGCCCTGGTCCGGGCTGCCGGGGCCGTCGCACCGGACGTCCGTTACGGTGCCGGCCTGCTGGCCGTGCACACCTGTCTGGGCTGGCAGTCCCCGGTCCGGAATCCACCGCACGAGCCACGGGTGCAGACCCGCACGCCGTTGCTGCTGCTCAATGCCCGGCACGATCCCCGCACCGGCTACGCCTGGGCCACCCACGTCGCGCGGCAACTGGGCCGGCACGGACGCCTGGTCACCTACGAGGGCTCGGGCCACGGGACCTACCTGCGCAACGCGTGCACCGTCGCCGTGGTCGACAGGTACCTCGTCGACCTGACCCTGCCCGGTGTCGACGCCCGCTGCCCCGCAGGGTGAACCGCCCCGTCGGCGACCAGCGGGTCCGGCCCGTGCCGCCGACGGTCACCTACCGGGTGGGCTGGGCGGCGAGCGGGAAGCTGACGCCGGTCAGTTCCTCGGAGACCGTCCACAGCCGACGGGCGACGGCCGCGTCCCGGGCGGCCTTCGACCGGCCGACGAGCTTGGGCGCACCACGCCCCTCGAAGAGGCCGTCCGGCCCGGCGTAGCTGCCGCCCGGCACGTCGGCCACCGCCGCGTAGAGGGTGGGCAGCGCGCCGTCGTCGCCGCTCTGCGCGAAGCGGTGGACCAGGGTCGTCTGGAGCCGGTTCCACAGGGAGCGATCCTCGTCGAGGTGCCCGAGCAGGTTGGTGGCGGCCAGACCGGGGTGGGCGGCGGTCGCCAGCACCGGCGAGCCGACCTCGGTGAGGCGGCGGTGCAGTTCGGCGGTGAACAGCAGGTTCGCCAGCTTCGACTGGGCGTACGCGGGGAACGCCCGGTAGGGCCGGCGCTCCCAGTTCAGGTCGGCGAAGTCGATCTTTCCGCCCCGGTGCGCGGAGGAGGCGACGGTGACCACCCGGCCCCGGATCTGCGGCAGCAGCAGGTTGGTGAGCGCGAAGTGCCCGAGGTGGTTGGTGCCGAACTGGAGCTCGAACCCGTCGGCGGTACGGCCGAGCGGCGGGATCATCAGCCCGGCATTGTTGATCAGCAGGTCGATCGGCCCGGTGTGACCCTCGGCGAACTCCCGCACCGAGGCTAGGTCGGCCAGGTCGAGCCGCCGCACCTCGACGTCGCCGGTCATGCCGGCGGCGGCGGACTGCCCCTTGGCCAGGTCGCGGACGGCGAGGACGACGCGGGCACCCCGGGCGGCGAGCACCCCGGCGGCGACCCGGCCGATGCCGCTGTTCGCGCCGGTGACGATGACGGTACGGCCGGTCATGGTGGGAACCTGGGCACTCCTGAATGTTGTCATGGCCAACAATGTATACGGCGACAACAATGTCGGCAACGACGACATTTTTTCGACTACCATGACCGTCGTGCCCGCGTACCACCATGGAAACCTGCGCTCGACGCTGCTCGCCGCAGCCGAGCGCAGCCTGCGCCAGCACGGCGCCGGCCAGCTCTCGCTGCGCGAACTGGCCCGGGAGGTCGGCGTCAGTCATGCCGCGCCGCGCCGGCACTTCGCCGACCGGCAGGCGCTGCTGGACGCCCTCGCCGAGGCCGGATTCGCCCGGCTGCACGCCGAACTGCACGCGGCGCTCGTCGCCGCCGGGGACGACTTCGCGCCGCGCCTGCACGCCATGGCCGCCGCCTACCTGCGGTTCGCCACCGAGGACGCCGCCCTGCTGGAGCTGATGTTCGCCGCCAAGCACCGCGAGGGGGCCGGCCATCTCGTCGTCGCCGCCGCCGGCCCGTTCGGTCTGATGCACGATCTGATCAGCCAGGGGCAGGCCCAGGGCGTGTTGGCGCCCGGCCCGCCGGAACTCGCCGGCATCGTGCTGTTCGCCACGTTGCAGGGCATCGCCACGCTGGTCAACGGCAACATGGTCGCACCGCAACTGCTCGACGGGATCACCCGGACCGCCGTCGACCAGTTCCTCCGGGGTTCCCGCCCCCGTTAGCGGGCAACGTCAGCCGCCGAGCGGCGAGACGCGGGTCACGTTCAGCTGTGTCACGGGGAGGCGGGCCACCCCGTCCGAGGAGGTGCAGCCACGAACGACCGCAGAGGAGCACACCATGGACGCCCGACTGAACTTCCTCGCCGACCCGACCGCCGGCAAGGCCTTCAAGCACCTGATGTCGGCAGGCAGGGCGCTGAAGGAGTCAGCGCTGCCGGCCCCCACCCAGGAACTGGTGGCGCTGCGCGTGAGCCAGATCAACGGCTGTGCCTTCTGCGTCGACATGCACACCAAGGACGCCGCTGCGGCGGGTGAGACGTCGGTGCGGCTGAACCTGGTCGCGGCATGGCGGGAGGCCACGGTGTTCACCGAGGCCGAACGGGCCGCGTTGGCACTGGCCGAGGAGGGGACCCGGGTGGCGGACGCGGCCGGCGGGGTCAGCGACGAGGTGTGGGCGCACGCCGCGAAGCACTACGACGACGAGCAACTGGTCGCGCTGGTGCTCCTGGTCTCGTTCATGAACCTGGCGAACCGGATGAACATCATCACCCGGCAGCCGGCCGGCACCTACCAGCCCGGACAGTTCCACTGAACGCACCACGCCCACCGGCCCGGGGACCCTCTGGCGGGCCCCGGGCCACCGGGCCGGAGGCCCGGTCCGGCGCGGACGGGTGAGCCGGGTGGGTCGGTCAGTGGTGGCGGTCGATGGTGGCGAGGAAGCTCCGCCACGCCTGAGGGGAGAACACCAGCACCGGGCCGGCGACGTCCTTGCTGTCCCGCACTCCCACGGCAGCGGACAGGTTGTCGGCGACCTCCACGCAGTTGCCCTGGTCACTACTGCGGCTACTCTTACGCCAGGTCGGCCCGCTGATTTCAGTCACCGAACTCCTCCTTGATCTCCTGCATCAGCTTGCCTGACTCCTCCGCGCCCAGCGCCTGGACATCGAGCGTGTTCCACACATGGGCGTAAGCCTTGACCTCTTCGATGCGATCAAGGTAAAGCGCCCCGGACAGCCCTTCGCTGTAGACCGTCGTCGGTTCGGCGGACCGGGCTCCCCTGGTGGGAAAATCCAGGATGACAAAGCTCCCTGCGATCGCTGCCCGACTCAGCCCCGAGGCGAGCGGAACGATCCTGACCGTGATGTTCTGGGCCTGATTAGCTTCGATCAGCCTGTCCAACTGCCCAGCCATGCAGGGCACCCGCTTGCGCAATACCGCTTCCTCGATGATCGCCTCGAACTCGGGAGCCGCCGGCCGCTTCCTGGTGAGCAGGCGTTGACGTTCCTGTCGAAGTTCGACGAGCTTCACCACGTCCTCATCCGCGATACCGGGTCTGGTGCGTGCCACCTCGGCGACGTACTCCGAGGTCTGGAGCAGGCCCGGCACCAGCGCGTGTTCGTAGGTGCGGAGGCGGCTGGCCGCCACCTCCAAGCCGACGTACAACTGGAACCAGCGTGGGATGACCTCGCCATAGGCGTGGTACCAGCCCTTACTCTTCGACTCTTTGGCCAGGCTCACGAGGACTTCGGTCAGCTCGGACGGGGTGCCGTAGAGGCGGCACATCTGGTCGACGTCGAGTGCGCGCAGCGGCGTCTGCCCCGCCTCTATTCGGTACATCTTGGCGCGTGACCACTCCAGGTCGGACGCGGCAGCCTCCAGGCCGAAGCCGGCCACTTCCCGGGCCTGTCGTAACAGTCGGCCGAGTTCCCTTCTCGGCACGGTCGAGCCGATCTCCGTCACGGACACCATCCTTCCCGTCTCACCACGACACGTCATCAGGCACGCCGTGCGACGCCCTTCGCTTCGTCACCCGCAAGGTGTGCCTCACAGGTGAATGTCTCACCAGGAGCATTGCACGGGTCGCCGCTGTTCTCGGATCGTGGCTGATAGAGCGCCTGTCGACGAGCAGTGGAGGTGGCGCGTGGCCCGATGGAAGTGGTTTCAGCGAAAAGATCATCCGATTGATGGCGTGGGCCGTCCGCCCCTTGCCCGACGAACAGACCCGCCTGATCCACCGACCGGAGTGGACGCCTCGGCCGGAGCCGGCCGACCGCGATCTACGCTGCTGCGAAACAGCGGTATCGCCGCGCCAGGAAACCGCAATATCGCCTCACGTGAGTCGATCACGCCGGACGGCCTGCCCGGCACACGGTGCGGGGAGCCCAGGAAAGGCGGGACGGGACGGCCGGCGCGGAACAGCCCGACGGTGATCTTCGCGCGGGACCGACCACTGATGACCCTGGCCGCGCGGTGGCGGGCCCGGCACGCGGTCGAGGAGCACCGCCGATGAGGCCGTCGCCCCGGCGCACATGGTCGAGCGGGGACGAGGGACGACACGTCCAGCGGGGCACCCGCCATGCTTGAGGGGCGACCCGAACCACCGTTCCGCGTCCTGATGGCCGGCTACGTGGTCGACTTCCACCACCGCAACGCCTGCCCCCGCTGCCAGCCCGACGGCTCCTGCCGCCGCCTCACCGCAGCCGCCGAGACCCTCCGCGCCTGGCGCGACCGGCCCGACCACCCACCTCGCCACCACACCGCCCCCGATGCCGGCCCCGATGCCGGTGAGCAGCAGCGGCCGGCCGCGCCGTGAAGCCCGGTGACCTGCTGCTGATCACCCGGGCGGCCAGCGTGCAGTTCATCCGCCCGATCAGGTGCCGGCTGATCCGTATCGACGACCGGCCGACGTACGACGGGTGGGTCTGGCTGGACGTCTACCAGCTCGACGCCCGGGACCGGGCGGTGGCCCGGCGGAGCATCTTCGTGCAGCGCGCCGGGGTGCGGCCGGCGGACCAGGGGCGGCAACCGCCGCAGCGCGCCACCCCGCGTCAGCCCACCCGCACGACGGCCCGCACCCGGATTACGCCGAGGCCCTGACAATTCGTATTCCGGGGGCCGCACGGCACGACAGCGCCCCGGCCGGTGGCCGGGGCGCTGTCCGGGGAGGGAATTACGCGGGAGAGCCGGCTTCTGCGTAGTCGTAGAGGCTCTTGATGTCGTCGTCGTAGTACGGGCCGTCGAATTGCCCGTTGCCGGGATTGTCGCCGTGGCTGACGGTGCTGTTGATGTAGCCGGCACCGATCGAGTCGTTGTATTCCTGCAACCACGGCCCGCCACTGGAACCGTAGGTCATGTTGCAGTACATCCGGATCTGCTGGCCGCCCGCGTCCCAGGTGGTGCTCTGGCAGTATTGCTGGCTCTCACCGCCGCCGAGGTTGGACGGATAGCCGAGGGCGGTGACCGAGACGCTGTAGCCCCAGTTCCACCGGAGCCCGTTGCCGCCGACGGTGTCGACGACCTTCGCGTTGTAGATGCCGCCGTTGGACATCACCGCGATGCCCATGTCCTCGGCATAGCTCGACGAGCTGGCCCAGGCGCCACGGGTGGAGAGGCTGTAGGCCACGAAGGTGCCGAACGGCCGCACCCCGTTGCGGTACCGGGGGACGAACTGCCAGTTGGTGTACCACTGACCACCGCCGCCCTGGTGCACGCAGTGGCCGGCGGTCACCACGAGCCGCCGCTTGGCGCTGGCGACGGTGCTGGCCGAGCAGGAGGCGGTGCCGCCGCCGGGGACCGTGAAGTAGACCTTGCCGACGGTCACCGCCTCGTTCAGCATCGTCCTGGGGCCACTGGCGACGCTCGGTGCCACCGGCGCGACCGTACCGGCCGGTCCGGTGGGCTTCGGCGCGTGGCTCGACGACGCGGCGGCCCTGCCCGACTTCGGGAAGTCCAGGTCGACGGCGGACGCCATGCGCTGCGGGGTCCAGAAGTCGGCGACCTCCTGCGCGATCTTCTCATTGGTGATCGCCCGGCCGTCCAGGGTACGGGCAATTGCCGTGATGTTTCCCTTCTGGTCGACCGTGGTCGAATTCGCCTCGGCTGCCGGCGCACCGGTCAGGATCAGGGTGAATGCCGCACCGGCACTCACGGACCAACGCAGAGCGGATTTCAAGAGGACCTCCAATTTGCCCCTTGCAGGTATCCGAACTCCGGCAGCATATTGAGTTTTCACTATTGATCACAACGCCGAACAATGGTTGTCAGGAATCCGTGCCACCCCACCAAAATTGCCATAACCACCATCGGATTTATTGCCCGTGGGATATGCCGGTGGATTACTCTCGCCCATTGACAGAATGGCCCCGGCCAGGACCGCCCGAATCAGGGACCGACAACATGGTCGACCGACGTCGGGAGGATGCCCGAACGCCGGTCTGCGGGAGGGCCGGCGGCGGAGGTCAGTGCCGGCACGGAGGTCAGTGCCGGCGCAGGGGTCAGTGCCGGTGCAGGGGTCAGTGCCGGTGCAGGGCGGTCCGGATCAGCCGGTTGACCAGCTTGGGGTACTCCAGGCCGCTGGCCGCCCACATCCGGGGGAACATCGACGTCGGGGTGAACCCGGGCATCGTGTTGATCTCGTTGAGGTAGACGTCCAGGTCGGGGGTGACGAAGAAGTCGACCCGGGCCAGGCCGGCGCAGTCCAGCGCGGTGAAGGCGCGGGTGGCGTACTCCTGGACCTGACGGGTGACCCGGTCGGGCAGCCCGGCGGGGACGTCGTACTCGCAGACCTCGTCGGCGAAGAGGTACTTGGCCTCGAAGTCGTACCACTCGCGGTCGCCGACCATCCGCACCTCGGCCAGCACGGACGCCTCCGGCGCCCCGCCGGCCTCGCCCTCCAGCACGCCGCACTCGATTTCCCGGCCGACGATCGCGGCCTCGACCAGCACCTTGGTGTCGATCTCCCGGGCGGTGGCCACGGCGGCGTCGAGCTGCGCCCAGTCGTCGACCTTGGTGATGCCGAACGACGAGCCGGCACGGGACGGCTTGACGAAGACCGGCAGCCCCAGCCGCTGCTTGTCGGTCTCGCTCAGGGTCATCCCGTTGCGCAGCACCGCGTACGGGCCGACCGGGATGCCCTCGGCGACGCAGAGCTTCTTGGTGAACTCCTTGTCCATCGCCGCGGCGGAGGCGAAGACGTTCGCGCCGACGTACGGGATGTCGGCCATCTCCAGCATGCCCTGGATGGTGCCGTCCTCGCCGTATGCGCCGTGCAGCACCGGGAAGACGACGTCGACGTCGGCGAGTGCCCGGGGGCCCTCGGTGGGGTCGAGCACCAGCAGGCCCCCTGCGGTCGGGTCGGTCCGCAGCACGACCTCGGCCCCGGCCCCGGCGGTGATCTCCGGGAGCTTGCGGGCCCGGATCGCCAACTCGCCCGGGTCCCCGCTGGTCAGCACCCACTGGCCCTGCCGGGTGATGCCGACCGGCACCACGTCGTACTCGTCGGGGTCGAGCGCGCCGAGCACACTGCCGGCGCTGACGCAGGAGATGCCGTGTTCGGGGCTGCGGCCGCCGAAGACGATCGCCACGCGGGTCTTGCCTGGGGTGGTCACTCGGGTCACCTCTCGGTACGCGCCTGCGGAGCCGTCAGTTGCGCTCACCCGACTGACCTTACTGTGGGTGGCGACACCCCGATGGTGATACCCGGCAGGACGCGAACCGCCCTCGCAAACGGTCATCCACCCCGATACGGTACGTGACGCTCAGCCCGGGTCGGCGGGCAGGACGCGACGGCGACGCCCGACGGCGATCACCTTCACCCGCTGCCGCCCGGCCCGGACCATGCCCAGGGCCATGAACGCCCCGGCGATCCGGTCTGCCGCCTCCCGACTGTTCGCGCCGACGACCTGGCGACGGCGCTCGGGGCAGGCCCGTTCGTCGCGCACCTGCGCCTCCACCGGCCGGACGTCACTGAGCACCACCAGGAACCGCGTCATCGCCGTCATCAGGCCCCTCACAGTCCGAAGTCCTTTCCAGACGATGGATGGCGGCGGCGGCACGTGGCGATCGGGAACGGGGGAGTAAACCCGATCGCCACGCGCCTCATCCCCTCCGGTCACTCACCACCGCCGTCGCCACGACAACCGTTGGTGAGGACTCCGTTACAGATTGACAGGTGGACAGGCGTGAATGCAACTCTCATCGACGTTCTCTCATGCACAAGTTCCCAAAGACATATGCCACCATCGACGTATGGCTCCCAAGACCGCTCGGGCTCGCCGCCTGGGCATCGCCCTACGCGCCCACCGGGAAGCGGCCGGCCTCACCCTGGAGGCCGCCGCCGACGAGATCAACAGCACCCGCAGCACCCTCAGCCGCTACGAGAACGCACAGACCCTGGTCAACCCGGCCACCGTCCGCGCGCTGCTCAGCCTCTACGGGGTACGGCCCGAGGAGATCGCCGCAGCGGTCCAGCTCGCCAAGGACACCCGTAAACCCGGCTGGTGGGTGCCCTACTCACACCTACTGGACAAACGCACGATCGACTTCATCGCGCTGGAGGCCGAAGCCACCGCGATCGCCAACTTCGAACCCTCGATCGTGCCCGGCCTGCTCCAGACCGCCGACTACATCCGGGGCGTGATGCGGGGCGGGCCGCACACCCTCACCGACGACCAGGTCGAGCAGCGGGTCAAGCTCCGGCTGGACCGGCAGCAACGGATCACCGCCGCCGAACCCCCGATCTTCGACGCGATCATCGACGAGGGCGCGCTGCTGCGTCCCGTCGGCGACCGCACGGTGATGGAGGCGCAGCTGAGCCACCTGCTCAAGACGGCGGAGCTGCCGAACGTCACCGTCCAGGTGATCCCGCTCTCCGCCGGCTACCACCGGGGCACCCGGGGCTCGCTGCACATCCTGGAGTTCGCCGACCCCGAGGACCCGCTGATCGCCTCGGTGGAGACCGTGGCCGGTCAGATGGTCCTGGACCGGCCGGGTGACCTGCGGACCTGCACCAAGATCATGGAACATCTGCGGACCGTCGCGCTCAGCCCGGCGGACAGCCGCGACCGACTGCTGCAACTGATGAAGGGACGGTAGGAGACCGATGACACCGACGATCGGCGTGGCCCTGTCCGGGGCCGCCTGGCGCAAGAGCAGCCACAGCGGGGACGAGGGGGCCTGCGTCGAGCTGGCGTCACTGCCGGGCCGGGTCGCGATCCGCGACTCCAAGGACCCGGGCGGCCCGGTGCTGCTCTTCCCACCCACGGCCTGGGCCGCCTTCGCCACCGCCCCGCCGCCGGCCCCACAGCGCCACTGACCCGGCACCGCCCCCGCACCGAAGCGGTGCGGGGGCGGACGGGTCAGTCGATCAGGGCAGCAGGCGGGGCGGCGGCAGGGCGGACCGCCTCGGCCGCGGCGATGGCCACCCCACGCGCCCCGGCCATGTCCCGGTCCGGGACCAGGGCGAAGGTGACCAGCGCGGCCTGCTCCGCCCGGAGCACCGTGTGCGCCCGGACGGTGTCGAGGAACCAGTCGCGGAACTCCGGCGTCGCCTCCACCACCCCACCACCGACGAAGTACGCATGCGGGTCGGCGAAGTTCGCGGCGATGGTGAACAACCGGCCGAGTGCCGCCGCCTGCTGGGCGAAGACCTCCCGGGCCAGCGGATCACCGCGCTCGGCGTACCCCCGTAGCAGCCTGGCGGCACGCTCGGGCGGCTCCTGCGCCAACGGATGCTCCGGCTGCCGGGACAGCCGGTACGGCAGCAGGTTGCGGCCGATCGCGGTCAGCGAGGCGACGCTCTCCGCGTCCCCGACGAAGCCGCAGGCGCACCGCGGTTCGGGTTGACCGGGGGCGAGCAGCCCGGCCAGCGGGATGTGCACGTGGCCGAACTCCCCGGCCATCCCGGCCGCGCCGGTGACCACCCGGCCGTCGATCACCAGCCCGCCGCCGAGACCGGTGCCGACGATCGCCGCGACCGACGACCGGGTCGCCGCCTCGGCTCCGAAGTGGACGTGGTGGGCGTAGAGCGCGGCGGCGTTGCCGTCGTTGTGATAGATCACCGGCAGGCCGAGACGTCGCTCCAGCGCGCCCCGCACGTCGAACCCGTGCCAGGCGGGCTGGGCGAAGTTCGTCGACCCCCGGGACGAGATGACGCCGGTGGCGCTGGCCGGCCCTGGGGTGTCCAACCCCACCGCCCGGACCTGCTCGCGGGGCACACCGGTGTGGGCCAGCACCCCGTCGAACGCGTGGGCCAGCGCCTCGATCGCCACCTGCGGCCCGGCGGTCACCTCGCTGGGGGTCTCCACCAGCCCATCGACCAGGAACCGGCCGTCCAGGCGGAGCACGGTGGCATTGTTGCTGGTGCCACCGTTGTCGAGGCCGACCACCACCGGCACGTCCACGCCGACCATCCGCCACCTCCACCTGGGTCTGCTGCGAGGTTAGTTCCCGTTCCCGCCGCCCGTCACGCCCCCGACCGGGGCGAACCCGCCGTCGGGTCGCCCCGGTCGGACCCGACCGGCCGTTCGACCTCGGAGCGGTCGTCGGCGTCGAAGAGCACCCGGTCGGCGGCGGGGCCGCTCAGTCCGGGCGGCGGGCGAGGACCCCGGTGGCCTCCCACTCCTCGGCGCGCAGCACCGTCGGCAGCAGACCCAGCCCGGTCATCGCCTCGCACAACGCCCCGGCCTGCCCGGCGCTGACCTCCACCACCAGGTGACCGCCGGGCCGCAGCCAGTCGACCGCACCGGCCGCCACCCGGCGCAACACGGCCAGCCCGTCGCTGCCGCCGTCCAACGCCACCGACGCCTCGTGCAGCCGTGCCTCCGCCGGCATCAGAGCCACCGCCGGGGTGGGCACGTAGGGGGCGTTGGCGACCACCACGTCCAACCGGCCCCGCCACTGAAGCGGCAGCGGGTCGTACAGGTCGCCCTGCACGACGGTGACGTCCCGGCCGGCCAGGTTACGGCGGGCGCAGGCCACGGCGGCCGGGTCCACGTCGACGGCGGCGAGCCAGCGGGGGGCGAGCCGGTCGACCAGCGCGACGCTGATCGCGCCCGAGCCGCAACAGAGGTCGACCAGCGCCGGGGCCGGCCCGGCGACCGACACGGCGGCTTCCACCAGCAGCGCGGTCCGGGCCCGGGGTACGAACACCCCCGGGTCGACGGCGACCCGACGGCCACAGAACTCGGCCCAGCCGAGCAGGTGTTCCAACGGTTCACCGGCGACCCGCCGGTCGGTCAGGGCGGTCAACACCTGCGGCGAGTCGGCGGCGGAGACGAGCAGCGTCGCCTCGTCCTCGGCATAGACGCAGCCGGCGGCGCGCAGCCGGGCGACGAGGGCGGCGTGATCGTGGGGAAACAGGTCGGATGCCATGGTGATGCCTTTCGGGAGCGCACGTCGGCGCTCCCACCGTCGCTACCGCAGCGACGGGGACTCGACGGGGAGCGCCGGTCCTGATGTCTGGTGGATCGGACTCACCTCCTCCGGTCGGGGCCCGTACGGGCCGGCATCACGATAGCGGACCGGCCGCCCCCGCGCTGTCCAGTGCGGCGGCCACGTCGGCGACCAGATCGGCGGTGTCCTCCACCCCGCAGGAGAGCCGGACGAAGCCGGGGGCCGTGTCGTCGCCCCACTGCGCCCGCCGGTCGGCGCTGGTGTGCAGGCCACCGAACGAGGTCGCGGCGGTGACCAGCCGGGACGCGACGATGAACCGGGCCACCCGGTCGGCGTCCCCGAGGTCGAACGAGAGCACCCCGGGCATCCGTCGCAGCTGCCGCGACGCCACCGGGTACGCCGGGTCCTCCGGGCGGCCCGGCCAGCGCAGCCCGGTCACGTCGGCCCGGCCGGCGAGCAGCTCGACCAGTGCCGCCGCGTTGGCGGACTGCCGGGCCAACCGCAGGTCGAGGGTGGCCAGCGACCGGTGGGCCAGCCAGGCGTCGAACGCCCCGGGCACCGCACCGGTGGTGGTCCGCCACCCGGTCACCGTCTCCAGCAGTTGCGCCGACCGGGAGGCCACGTAGCCCAGCAGCAGGTCCGAGTGGCCGGTCAGCGCCTTGGTGCCGGAGGCGACCACCAGGTCGGCTCCCAGGTCCAGCGGGCGCTGCCCGAGCGGGGTGGCGGTGGTGTTGTCCACCGCGACCAGCGCGCCGGCCGCGTGCGCCGCGTCGGCCACGGCGGCGATGTCGGCCACGTCCAGGCCCGGGTTCGCCGGGGTCTCCAGCAGCACCAGCCGTACCCCGTCGAACGACGGGTACGGCCCGGCGGTGGGCACGAAGCTGACCCGTACCCCCATCCCGGCGAGGGTGTCGGTGGCGAACGCCCGGACGGGGAAGTAGCCGTCGGCGGGCAGCAGCACGGTGTCGCCGGGGCGCAGCACCGCCAGCAGCATTCCGGTGATGGCGGCCTGCCCGGAGGCGAAGACCCGGCAGTCGCCCCCTTCCAGTTCCCCGATGGCCGTCTCCAGCAGCCGGCGGGTCGGGTTGTCCGGGCGGCCGTAGCCGTTCGGCGCCCCGGCCGGCCCCTGCCACGGGTCGAGGTGATAGGGCGCGGCGAACACCGGGCCGGGCAGGAACGGCTGCCCCGGCGCCGGCTCCGGCAGCCCGGCGTGCACGCACCGGGTCCCGTCGTGCCAGTGCCCGTGCTCCCCCGGTGGGACCGGCTGGCCGCTCACTCGTACGACTCCGGCTTGGCGGTACGGCTCATCAGGGTGTCCACTGCCAGCCTCGGGTCCATCCCCTCGTGGCAGATCCGTTCGATCTGCTCGGTGATCGGCATCTCCACCCCGTGCGCGCGGGCCAGGTCCCGAATGGCCAGGCAGCTCTTCACGCCCTCGGCGGTCTGTCGGGTGGCCGCCTGCGCCTGCTCCAGGGTCTCCCCCCGGCCCAGGTGCTCGCCGAAGGTGCGGTTGCGGGCCAACGGCGACGAGCAGGACGCTACCAGGTCACCCATGCCGGCCAGGCCGGCGAAGGTGATCGGGTCGGCGCCGAGCGCCACGCCCAGGCGGGCGGTCTCGGCCAGCCCCCGGGTCATCAGCATCGCCCGGGTGTTGTCGCCGAAGCCCATCGCGGTGGCGATCCCGTAGGACAGGGCGATCACGTTCTTGACCGCCCCGCCCAGCTCGCAGCCGATCACGTCGTCGTTGGTGTAGGGCCGGAAGTACGGGGTGCGGATCGACTGCTGCACCAGTTCGGTGCGGCGGGCGTCGGTGCCGGCGACCACCGTCGCGGCCGGCTGCTCGACGGCGATCTCGGGGGCCAGGTTGGGGCCGGAGACGACCACCACCCGGTCGGCGGTGACCCGGGCGGTCTCCACGATCACCTCGCTCATCCGCCGGGTGGTGCCCAGCTCGATCCCCTTCATCAGGGAGACGAGGGTGGCGTCCGGGGCGAGGTGACCGGCCCACTCGGCGAGGTTGCCGCGCAGCGTCTGCGACGGCACCGACAGCACCACCAGCTCCGCGCCGGAGATCGCCTTGGCCGCGTCGCCGGTCGCGGTGACCCGGTCGGGCAGCCGCAGCTCCGGCAGGTAGTCGGGGTTGCGCCGGTGGGTGCGGATCGCCTCGACGACCTGTTCCCGCCGGGCCAGGATGGTCACCTCCCGGCCGGCGTCGGCGAGGATCTTGGCGAACGCCGTCCCCCAGGAACCGGCCCCCAGCACCGCCACGTGGCCACTCACGCCGTCGCCTCCCCACCGTCGGTGACGCCGTACGCCCACGCGCCGGTCCGCCCGGTCCGTCCGCTCATGCCCCTGCCGTCCGTGCGTCGTGCCGGTCGATCCACTCGCTCATTCGGTCACCTCGGGAGTACGCGGACTGACGGGACGTTCCCACAGCGGCGGCGGTGTCCCGCCCCGGATGCCGGCGAGCAGGTCACGCAGGGTCAACATGATCTGGTCGGTCATCTCCTCCAGCACCACCCGGCCGGGGGTGGCCCCGCCCACCGGCTCAGGTCGACCGGCGGACCGGCCACCACCGTCACCGGGGTCCGGGGCCGCAACCCCACCCGGCGGGTACGCGGGTCGAAGAGCCGTTCCGGGCCCCACAGCGCGACCGGGATGACCGGTGCGCCGGTGGCCAGGGCCAGCCGGGCCGCGCCGGTCTTGCCTCGCATCGGCCACAGCTGCGGCTCCCGGGTGATGGTGCCCTCCGGGTAGATGACCACCGCGCCGCCCGCGTCCAGCGCGGCGACCAGCCGGTCCAACGACTTGACCGCGACGGACGTCTCCCGTTCCACCGGGATCTGCCGGCAGCGGTGCAGGATCCAGCCGACCACCGGGACCCGGAACACGCTGGCCTTACCGAGGAACTGCGGCCACCGGCCGGCGTCGTAGATGAAGTGCGCGCAGACCAGCGGATCGGTGTGCGAGAGGTGGTTGGGGACGATGATGACGCCCCCCGGACGGCGCAGCTCCTCGGCCCCGTGCCAGGTGCGCCGGGTCCAGGCCAGCATCACGGGCTTGACCAGCGCCACGGCGAACCGTCGCCAGAAACCCAGCCTGCGCCGTGTCACCCCTGCCTCCTCGTCACCCCGCCCGCGCGCCGCACCCCCACCGTTGCGGCCCGCAGCGGAAATCATGCCTGCTCGTCCCCGGTACGGCCAGTGAGGGGTACCGCCGTCGGCGCTGGCAGGATTGTCGACGTGGGCCAGGCGAGGTGGGTGGTGGTGGTACCGGTGAAGCGGCTCCGTGCGGCCAAGAGCCGACTGCGGGGGGCGCTGCCGGTCGTACCCCACGAGGAGCTGGCGCTGGCGTTGACGGCCGACACGGTCGGCGCGGCGCTGGCCTGCCCGGCGGTCGCCGAGGTGCTGGTGGTCACCGCCGACCCGCAGGTGGCGGCGGCGGTCGGCGCGGCGGGCGCCCGGGTGGTGCCGGACCGCCCGGATTCCGGGCTGAACGCCGCCCTACGGCACGGCGTCGAAGTGGCGGTCACCGACGGTGACGATACGGCCGGAGGTGGGTGCGGGACCTGGGTGGCGGCGCTCACCGCGGACCTGCCGGCGTTGCGCCCGGCCGAACTGGCCGCCGCACTGCACGCGGTCGGCACCGGCCCGGCGGGGGTACGCCGGTTCGTCTCCGACGCCCCCGGCACCGGCACCACGCTGCTCGTCGCGCCTCCCGGGGTGCCGCTGGACCCCCGGTTCGGGGTCGACTCGGCCGCCGCCCACCTGGCCTCCGGGGCGGTGCCGCTGCCGGGCGGTTGGCCGAGCCTGCGGCGCGACGTCGACACCGCCGCCGACCTGGCCGACGCGGCCCGGCTCGGCCTCGGCCCGGCCACCGGCGCGCTGACCGGCGTCGTCCCGGCCGGCCCGGCTGAACCGGCCGGCGGCCCCGGACCGACCACCCACCCCGGCGACACCACAGGTGTACGGTGCTGACATGCAGGGCACCGTGGCGACCTTCGACGCGCAGACCCGCACCGGCGTGCTGCTCCTCGACGACGGCACCGAGCTGCCCTTCCCGGCCCGCGCCTTCGACGCCTCCGGGCTGCGCCTGCTCCGCCTCGGCCAGCGGCTCCGGGTGGAAACCGATCCGGACGGCGGCGTCGTCCGGGTGACATTGCCGACGATGGCCTGAACAACCCGGCCCAAGTTCATTTTGCGTTAACCGTAATCGGGTGATTATGAGCGGGTGAGCACCCCTCGCGAGCACCCCACCAGCCCGTCCGCCGCCACCGACCCGACCCGCAACGGCACCCGCCGCCGGGGCGGTTCCCGCACCCGCCGCGCCCCCTCCGACGTCGCCGCCACGGCACCCGACTCCCCCGCCGCCAGCGCCGCCGGGGCCTCCGCCGGCCTGGACGAGGTGCTCGACACCGGCGACCGGCCCACCGCCGACGGCACGTCCACCGCCACGGGGTCGAGCACCGCCGACGGGGCACCCGCCGACGAACCGCTGCCGGCGGACCGGTTCCTCAACCGGGAGCTGTCCTGGCTCGACTTCAACGGCCGGGTGCTGGCCCTGGCCGAGGACCCCGGCACGCCGCTGCTGGAACGGGCGAAGTTCCTGGCCATCTTCGCCAGCAACCTCGACGAGTTCTACATGGTGCGGGTGGCCGGGCTCAAGCGCCGCCTCTCCGCCGGTCTGCCGGTACGCGGCGGGGACCGGCTGCCGCTGCGTACCCAGCTGGAACGGATCACCGAGTGCGCCGCCGGGCTGGTCGCCCGGCAGGCCGCCTGCTTCGTCGACGACCTGCTGCCGCAACTGGCCCGGGAGGACATCCGGATCCTGCGCTGGGCGGAGCTGGACGACCCGGAACGGGAACGGCTGCGCACCTACTTCCGGGAACACATCTTCCCGGTGCTCACCCCGCTCGCGGTGGACCCCGCGCACCCGTTCCCGTACATCTCCGGGCGGTCGTTGAACCTCGCCGTGGCGGTGCGCGACCCCGACGGCGGTTCGGAGCTGTTCGCCCGGGTCAAGGTGCCCAACAACGTGCCCCGCTTCGTCCGGGTGGCCCGCGACCAGCCGGGGCTGCGGATGCTGCCCGTCGAGGAACTCATCTCGGTGCACCTTGGGCAGCTCTTCTCCGGCATGCAGGTGGTCGAGTGCCACCTGTTCCGGGTCACCCGCAACGCCGAGGTGGAGGTCGACGAGGACCGCGACGAGGACCTGCTCCAGGCCCTGGAACGGGAACTGGCCCGGCGACGCTTCGGCCCCCCGGTCCGGCTGGAGGTGGCCGCCTCCATCTCCGACCACATGCTGGAGCTGCTCGTCCGCGAGCTGGACATGGACGGGCACGACGTGCTGCGGGTGCCCGGCCTGCTGGACCTGTCGGCGCTGTGGCAGCTCTACGGCGAGGCGGACCGCCCCGACCTGAAGGACAAGCCGTTCGTGCCGGCCACCCACCCCCGGCTGGCCGAGGGCGAGGTGCCGCGCAGCGTCTTCGCCACCCTGCGCGACGGCGACGTGCTGGTGCACCACCCGTACCACTCGTTCGCCACCAGCGTGCAACGCTTCGTCGAGCAGGCCGCCGCCGACCCGAACGTGCTGGCCATCAAGCAGACCCTCTACCGCACCAGCGGCGACTCCCCGATCGTCGACGCGCTGGTCGACGCCGCCGCCGCCGGCAAGCAGGTGGTGGTGCTGGTGGAGCTGAAGGCCCGCTTCGACGAGGTGGCCAACATCGGCTGGGCGCGCACCCTGGAACGGGCCGGCTGCCACGTCGTCTACGGACTGGTCGGGCTCAAGACGCACTGCAAGACCGCCCTGGTGGTACGCCAGGAGGGCAACCAGATCCGCCGGTACTGCCACATCGGCACCGGCAACTACCACCCCAAGACCGCCCGACTGTACGAGGACTTCGGCGTGCTCACCGCCGACCCGGAGATCGGCGCCGACCTGACCGACCTGTTCAACGTGCTCACCGGCTACAGCCGGCAGACCGCGTACCGGCGGTTGCTGGTCGCCCCGCAGGGCATCCGCAGCGGCCTGATCGAGCGGATCGAACGGGAGATCGCGCACGTCCGGCTGGGCATGCCGGGGCTGGTGCAGTTCAAGGTGAACTCGCTGGTCGACGAGGAGATCACCGACGCGCTCTACCGGGCGTCGCGGGCCGGCGTGCACGTGGACCTGCTGATCCGGGGCATGTGCACGCTGCGGCCCGGGGTGCCGGGGCTGTCGGAGAACATCCGGGTCCGCTCGATCCTCGGCCGGTTCCTGGAACACTCGCGGATCTTCCGGTTCGGCAACAACGGCGACGCCGAGTTCTGGATGGGCTCCGCCGACCTGATGCACCGCAACCTCGACCGCCGGGTCGAGGCGCTGGTGCAGGTCAGCGACCCGGTCGCCCGAGCCGAACTGGACCAGGTGATGACCACCGCGATGAGCCCGGACGTGGACGCGTTCGAGCTGGCCGCCGACGGCAACTGGACCCGGCGTACCGGCAGCGCCGAGCAGCCCCTGCACGACCTGCAGGAGCTGCTGCTGCGCCGGGTGGGCAGCTCCGCCGGCTGACCGTCAGGTCGCCCGTCCGACGGGCCGGGCGGGCGGCGGGCCAGGCGGGCGGCGGCGGGCCAGACGGGCGACCGGCACGACCGATTCTCCGGACGTAGGGTGACCAGATGGTGGACGAGGAGGCGGCCGGGATCCGGGCGGCCGGTGGGGTGGCCTGGCGGCCAGCCGGTGACGGCGGGGTCGAGGTCTGCCTGGTGCACCGACCCCGCTACGGCGACTGGTCGCTGCCCAAGGGCAAGCTGGAACGCGGCGAGCACCCGCTGCTGGCCGCCGTCCGCGAGGTGGCCGAGGAGTCCGACGTGCGGGCGGTGCCGCAGGTCCGGCTGCCCACCGTGCGGTACCGCAGCGAGGGCCGGCCGAAGGTGGTCGACTACTGGTCGATGCGGGCCGTGGCCACCGGCGGGTTCCAGCCGGACACCGAGGTCGACGACGTGTGCTGGCTCGACGTCGACGCCGCCGTCCGGCGGGTCAGCTACCCGCACGACGCGCAGGTGCTGACCGCGTTCGCCGCCCTGCCCAGGGTCACCGGCACGGTGGCGCTGGTCCGGCACGCCCACGCCGGTAAGCGGGCGACCTGGTCCGGACCGGACACCGGCCGGCCGTTGGACGCCGAGGGGGTCACCCAGGCGCGGGCGTTGGCCCCGCTGGTCGCCCTGGTCCGCCCGGTACGGCTGCTGTCGGCCTCGCCCCGCCGCTGCGTGCAGACCCTGGACCCGGTGGCCGACCTGCTGGATCTGCCGATCGAGGTGTGCGGGGACTTCGACGAGCCGCAGCCGGGTCAGCAGGTCGACGAGTGCGCGTTGGCCGCCGCCGGCCGGTTGGCCGAGCTGGCCGCCCGTGGGCAGCCGGTCGGGGTGTGCAGCCAGGGCAAGGTGATCCCGGGGGCGTTGGCCCGGCTCGCCGGGCGCGACGACGACTTCGGCACCGCCAAGGGGGGCGGTTGGCTGCTCGCCTTCACCGCCGACCGGCTACTCGCCGCCGACCGCCTCTGAACACCCACCCCCGACCGGCCCCGGACACTCGCCGCTGCACCATCGCGGCCGACCGGGCGCTGGACCCTAACGGTCGGCCGACGCCGGACAGTCGCGGCCGGACGCCGCTGCGCCCTCGCGGCCGACCAGACGCAGGACCCTCACGACCCGGCCGACGCCGGACAGTCAAGGCCGGCCCCCGGTTGGAGGTCGGAAACGGGCGCCCACCGTGACGGTGGGCGCCCGTTTCGTCGTACCGGGAAATCAGCGCTTGGCGGCGGTCCGCTTCGCCGGCGCCTTCTTCGCGGTGGTGGCCTTGGCGGTGGTGGCCTTGGCGGTGGTGGCCTTGGCGGTGGTGGCCTTGGCGGTGGTGGCCTTGGCGGTGGTGGCCTTGGCGGTGGTGCTCTTGGCCGCAGCGGTCTTCTTGGCCGCCGTGCTCCGGGCGGGAGCCGACTTGGTCGCCGTGGCGGTCTTCTTCGCCGGAGCGGCCTTCTTCGTGGCCGCCTTGGTCGCGGTGGCGGCCTTGGTGGCCTTCGCCGCGGTGGTCTTGGCGGCACCGGTGGCCTTGCTGGCCGCGGTCGTCTTCTTGGCCGCGGTGGCCTTGACGCCGGTCGCCTTCGTCCCGGTCGCCTTGCTGGCCGCGGTCGTCTTCTTGGCCGTGGTCGCCTTGGCCGTGGTCGCCTTCGCGCCGGTGGCCTTGGCGCCGGCCGCCTTGGCGGCGGTGGCCTTCGTGCCGGTGGCCTTGGCGGCCGCCGTGGTGGTGGTCTTCTTCGCCGGAGCGGCGTTCTTCGGCACCTTGCCGGTGGCCACCATCTCCTTGAAACCGGCGCCCGGCTTGAAGGCCGGCACGGATGTCTTCTTGACCTTCACCGCCTCACCGGTACGCGGGTTGCGCGCTGTTCGCGCCGCCCGGACACGCTTTTCGAACGATCCGAATCCGGTGATCGCCACTTTGTCGCCCTTGGTGACCGCCGCCTGGACCTCGGCGAGGACCGCGTCGAGCGCCGCCGTCGCCGACTTCCGGTCCCCCAGGCGAGCGGCGAGCGCCTCGATGAGCTCGGCCTTGTTCACGACTTCCTCCCGATTGTGCAACTGACTCGACGCGAGCCATTCTGCGCGCACCGTATGCCCTGTGCTGCCTGGACACAAACATTCGGTGGAAAAAAGCCCTTGTGTCGTAACGGATTCGCCCCCACCGGATGAACCGGTGGGGGCGAAAACGGTGCCGTGGCCCGGCGTACGGCTAGACCACGGCGGGGGTGAACGACGGTCGGCCGGCCTCGTACGCCTCAATGTCGGCGACGTGCCGCAGGGTGAGTCCAATGTCGTCGAGGCCCTCCATCAGCCGCCAGCGGCTGTGGTCGTCGAGCGGGAACGGCCAGGTGGAGTCCCCGACCCGGACCTCACGGGTGGTCAGGTCGACCGTCACCGGCGTGGTCGGATCGGCCTCCACGAGGTCCCAGATCTGCTCGACCGCGGCCAGTTCCAATTCGACCGGGAGGAGCCCTTCCTTGAGCGCGTTGCCCCGGAAGATGTCACCGAACCGGGGCGAGACGACCGCCTGGAAACCACCGTCGCGCAGCGCCCACACAGCGTGCTCCCGGGACGACCCGGTGCCGAACTCGGGCCCCGCCACGAGGATGCTGGCCCCGGAATACGCCGGGTTGTTGAGCACGAATGCGGGATCGTCGCGCCAGGCCCGGAAGAGCCCGTCGGCGAAGCCCGTCCGGGTCACCCGCTTGAGATACACGGCCGGGATGATCTGATCGGTATCCACATTGGAACGCCGCAAAGGCGCGGCGGTGCCGGTGTGGGTGGTGAACTTGTCCATCTCTCGGCTGCCCTTCTACAGATCGGCCGGGGCGGCGAGCCGGCCGGTCACGGCGGTGGCGGCGGCGACCGGCGGCGACACCAGGTGGGTACGCCCGCCCCGGCCCTGCCGGCCCTCGAAGTTGCGGTTGGAGGTCGAGGCCGAACGCTCGCCCGGCTTCAGGGTGTCCGGGTTCATGCCCAGGCACATCGAGCAGCCGGCGAACCGCCACTCCGCTCCGGCGTCGGCGAAGACCTTGTCCAGGCCCTCCGCCTCGGCGGCCTCCCGCACGGCGGCGGAGCCGGGCACCACCAGCATGCGTACCCCGTCGGCGACCCGGTGGCCACGCAGCACGTCGGCGGCGGCCCGCAGGTCCTCCAGCCGGCCGTTGGTGCAGGAACCCACGAAGACCACGTCGACGGCGAGGTCGCGCAGCGGGGTGCCCGGGGTGAGGTCCATGTACTCCAGGGCCCGGCGCGCGGCGGTCCGCTCGGCGTCGGTGGTGAACTCCTCCGGGTCCGGCACGGCCGCGCCGAGCGGGACGCCCTGACCGGGGTTGGTGCCCCAGGTGACGAACGGGGTGATCCGGCTCGCGTCGAGGGTCACCTCGGCGTCGAAGGTCGCGTCGTCGTCGGTGGGCAGCGTCCGCCAGTAGGCAAGCGCCGCGTCCCAGTCCGCCCCGGCCGGCGCGTGCGGCCGGCCCTTGAGGTACGCGAAGGTGGTCTCGTCCGGCGCGATCAGGCCCGCCTTGGCGCCCCACTCGATGGACATGTTCGCCACCGTCATCCGGCCCTCCATCGACAGCGCCCGGATCGCCTCGCCCCGGTACTCCACGATGTGACCGCGTCCGCCGCCCGTGCCGACCTGGGCGATCAGCGCGAGGACCAGGTCCTTGGCGGTGACGCCGGGGCCGAGCTGACCGGTGACGTTGACCGCCATGGTCTTCGGGCGGGCCTGCGGCAGGGTCTGGGTGGCCAGGACGTGTTCGACCTCACTGGTGCCGATGCCGAAGGCCAGCGCGCCGAACGCGCCGTGGGTGGCGGTGTGGGAGTCGCCACAGACGATCGTCATCCCCGGCTGGGTCACGCCCAGCTGGGGGCCGATCACGTGCACGATGCCCTGGTTCTCGTCGCCCAGGGGGTGCAGCCGCAGGCCGAACTCGGCGCAGTTGCGGCGCAACGTCTCGATCTGGGTACGCGAGGTCGGGTCCGCGATCGTCAACAGGTCGCCCCGGCGCAGGCGGAACGCGGGATCGTCGTACCCGGTGGGGGTGTTGTGATCCTCGGTCGCGAGCGTGAGATCGGGGCGGCGGACCCGCCGGCCGGCCTGGCGCAGCCCGTCGAACGCCTGCGGGCTGGTCACCTCGTGCAGCAGGTGCAGGTCGATGTAGAGCAGGTCCGGTTCGCCCTGGGCGGTCCGTACGACGTGTGCGTCCCAGACCTTTTCGGCCAGGGTCCTCGGTTGAGTGACTCCCACCATCTGGACATCCTAAATTCTGGGAGGTAAATTTCGGCTTGTGGGACACAGTATGAGCGGTGTCGGCGTGCTCGACAAGGCGGTGGTCATCCTGGCCGCCTGTGTCGACGGCGCCAGCCTGGCCGAACTAGTCGAACGCACCAAGCTGCCCCGAGCCACCGCACACCGGCTGGCCCAGGCACTGGAGATCCACCGGATGCTGGTCCGGGACACCCAGGGACGATGGCGTCCCGGGCCCCGGCTCGGCGAGTTGGCCAACGCCGCCCCGGACGTCCTGCTGACCGCCGCCGAGCCACTCCTGGCCGCACTGCGCGACGCCACCGGGGAGAGCGCCCAACTCTACCTGCGCCGGGCCGACGAACGGGTCTGCGTGGCCGCCGCCGAACGGGCCAGCGGCCTACGGGACACCGTCCCGGTCGGCTCGGTGCTACCCATGACGGCCGGCTCCGCCGCGCAGATCCTGCTCGCCTGGGAGCCCCCCGAGGCGGTCATGCCGCTGCTGCCCCGGTCCAAGTTCACCGGCCGCACCCTCGCCGAGGTACGCCGCCGGGGCTGGGCGCAGAGCGTCGCCGAACGGGAGGCCGGTGTGGCGAGCGTCTCCGCCCCCATCCGGGACCGCACCGGCCGGGTGATCGCCTCGATCAGCATCTCCGGCCCGATCGAACGCCTCGGCCGCCGCCCCGGCGAACGCCACGCCATGGCCGTCGTCCGCGCCGGCCAACGCCTCTCCGGCCTCTAACCCCCACCCACCCCCACCCCTCCCCCGCCCGCCCCGCCTCGGTGATCAAGAAGTTTGCGTCATGTTTAGAGATCAAAGTGACGCAAACCTCTTGATCAACTGACGCAAACCTCTTGATCACCGAGGCGAGACCGGCGGGAGCGGGGAGGGCAGGGGAGATGGCCGGGAGCGGGGCAGGGGCGGGGAGCGGGAGCGGTAGAGATGACGATCGGCCCGCCTCGCGGGGCGAGACGGGCCGATCGTGTGGTAGCCCCGACCGGATTCGAACCGGCGCTACCGCCTTGAGAGGGCGGCGTCCTGGGCCACTAGACGACGGGGCCAGGCACTTTTCCTGCTTCACCGCCCCGGGGGGCGGCGCGGGATTAGTCTAACGGCACCGACGTCCGGCCCCCAAGACGGGGGTCGGGGCCCTACGGTCGTGCGCCGATCGGGCCATCGCCGGCCAGCATCGGGGACGCGGGCACCCCAGGGGCATAAGCGCCCCGGGGATGTGAGCGCCCCGGGGCAAAGTAGCGGTGCCTGGTGGCTGGGATGGCGCAACAGCGCCCCACGTGCGGGTCTGCCCGGCCGGGCGGGCAGGACGGCCCGGGCGGGCAGGCGGGGCAGGCGGACAGGCGGACAGGCGGGCGCGGAACGGCCGGCGGACAGGCGGCGCAGAACGGCCGGGCGGGCAGAACGGATGCGAAGAAGCCCGCCCCAGCGAGGTGGGACGGGCTGTCAGCGTTGTAGCCCCGACCGGATTCGAACCGGCGCTACCGCCTTGAGAGGGCGGCGTCCTGGGCCACTAGACGACGGGGCCAGAACATAGCTTGTGCTTCCCTGCCCTGCCGGGCGGGGAAGCTGCACTCTATCAGAGATCAACTCGACTCCCGTGGCGGGAGCGGTGTCGATCACCGTCAGAATCCAGCGTCCGCAGATTCGGGTGAACCTGTGGTTGCGCTGGGGTACCAGGACTCGAACCTAGACTAACTGAACCAGAATCAGTTGGGCTGCCAATTACCCCATACCCCATTGGCCCCTTGTGGCGCCGGGAAGGAACTTTACCCTCCCCGCGCCAACAGGCCAAATCCGATCCCCCAAACCGCCCTTGAACTGCGGAAACAGGGGGTGTCGTACGGCTCAGGCGACCGGGACCACCGAGTTGGTGAGTTCGCCGATCCCCTCGATCCGCACGGTGACCGTATCCCCGTCGGTCAGCGGACTAACCCCGGCCGGGGTGCCGGTCAGCACCACGTCCCCGGGCAGCAGCGTCATCACGTGCGAGATGTACGACACCAGCGCCGGCACGTCGAACACCATGTCCTTGGTCCGACCGAGCTGGCGTACCTCCATCTCGTCGGGGTTGCGCCCCACCTCGCAGCGGACCTCCAGGTCGGAGACGTCCAGGCCGGTGGTGATCCAGGGGCCGATGGGGCAGAACGAGTCGAAGCCCTTGGCCCGGGTCCACTGCGAGTCGGAACGCTGCAGGTCCCGCGCGGTGACGTCGTTGGCGCAGGTGTAGCCGAAGATGGCCCGCTCGGCGGCGGCCCGGTCGGCCCGGCGGGCACCCGGCGCACCGATCACCACGGCCAGCTCCGCCTCGTGCTCGACGTGCTTGGAGAAGATCGGCAGCCGGATCGCGTCCCGGGGGCCGATCACCGAGGTGGACGGCTTGAGGAAGAGCAACGGCTCCTTCGGCACCTCGTTGCCGTGTTCGGCGGCGTGCTCGGCGTAGTTACGCCCGACACAGACCACCTTGCTCGGCAGGATCGGCGAGAGCAGCCGAACGTCGGAGAGCGCCCAGCGGGCGCCCGAGAACTGGATCTGCCCGAACGGGTGGCCGTCGATCTCGGCGATGGTCAGGCCCTGCGGCCCGGCCTCCGACTCGCCCTCGACGACCCCGAACGACATTCCCTTGGCATGAGCGAAACGAGCGATACGCACCCGGCCAATCTATCCCCCACGGCGGCGTCGCCCGTCGGCCACCGGAAAACGTCGGCGCAGCGTAGGCCATCGGTCGGCGCTGCGGGCGGGGTTCGGGGCTTCGTACCCGCCCGGAGGGTCCCCGCTCCTAACGTCGGCTCCGGAGGTTCGTTGGTATGCCTGCATCGAGACGACACCACAGGGCCCTCGCGGTTTTCGTGAACTGCCTGGGCATTCTCGCCGCCGTACCGGCGCTGCCCGGCACGGACCCCGCGCCCCGCGCGCCGGCGACGACCACCCCGGCCGCGGCCACCCCGGCGACGACCGGCACGCCCGTGGTCCGGGCACCGGCCGCCGAGCCCGCCACCGGGGCGGGACGTACCACGGCACCGGGCCGGGCACCGGCAGCAGACCCGGCCGGCGCGGCGGATCCGGGCCGCGCCCCGGCGGCACGCCGGGGCCGTGAGTTCGACCCGGCGGTCGCCGCACCGGCCCGTCTCGCCGCCTGGGCCACGCCGGTGGCGGCGGCCCGGGAGACACCACCACCGGCGGTACGCCCACGGGCCGCCCCGGCCGCACCCGGGGTGGCGGCCAGCGGCGCGGTCGTGCCGGTCACCCCGACGGCACCCGCCCCGGGGATGACCACCGCCGGCAACCCGGGCGTACCCCGACCGGCTCCGCAGGTCACCGTGGCCGTGGCACCCGCCGCGACGTCGGTGCCGGGCTACCGGATCATGGTGCGCAACACCGGCAGCGCGACGGTGCAGACCATGGTCCGGCAGGAGGTGCCGGCGGGCGCCTCGATCACCGCGGTCAGCGCGGGTGGGCTGGCCACCCGGCCGGGCGGGGCCACCGGCGGCGGGGAGGTCACCTGGCGGCTCGTCGTGCCGGCCGGGTCGACCCGGACCCTGGACACCGCCCTGGCCGCCACCGCGCCGGGCCAGGCGCTGACCGCACCGGCCTGCGCGTACACCAGCGACGGTGACCAGCCGTACGACTGCGCGACCGCCACCTGGCGCAGCGCAGCGGTCC
The DNA here is from genome assembly GCF_019374995.1 of Micromonospora sp. RL09-050-HVF-A. Classification (NCBI taxonomy): domain Bacteria; kingdom Bacillati; phylum Actinomycetota; class Actinomycetes; order Micromonosporales; family Micromonosporaceae; genus Micromonospora; species Micromonospora sp. RL09-050-HVF-A. Next base: position 6,070,647 of record NZ_JAGKQP010000002.1, on the reverse strand, counting down.
CGGAGGCGGCGGTGCCCGCGACGCCGGCCTGGCGGCAACCGCCGATCCTGCTCGGGGCGGCCGTGGTGGTGCTGGCGCTGCTGGCCGGCGGTTCGTGGTGGTGGCTGCGGGCCCGACGACGGGTGAGCGGTGTCGAGCCGACCGGCACCGCGCCGGTAGCCGCAGGTCACCCGTCGTACGCCGGCGGGCCGGCGGCCCCGGGTGGCGGGACGGTGTACCCGCGCCCCGCCGCCCCGGGACAGCCCGCGCGACGACGTAACCCGTCGGTGTGGCTGGTGGTGGGGGTGGCCGCGACCGTGCTGGCCGGGGTGGTCTTCGCCGCCGCGTGGACGGCCACCCGGGAGGTCGCCGCGATCGACACCACCAAGCAGCCGACCGCCGGGGCCTGGACGGGCACCACCATGTCCGGTGCCGTGGGGACCCCGCTGCGGGAGAAGGCGTTCGAGTTCACCGTCTACCGGGTGGCCTGCGGCACCGCGAACGCGGCGAGCCAGCAGTGCCAGGCCACGGTCGGGGTCCGCAACGTCACAGCGGAGCAGCAGAGCTGGCACGGTCAGCTCCAGCGGGCGTACCTGCCGGGGGGCACCTGGGTCAGCACCGACGAGGACGCCACCCGGCTGGCGAACCTGGGGCGGGACGTCTTCGCCCAACCCGTGTCGGCGGGCAGCCGGGTGGTGCTGCCGCTGGTCTTCACCGTGCACGGGATGCAGAAGCCGGAGCAGTTGGAGCTGCGCAGCGGGGTGTTCTCCGCCGGTGTCCGGGTGGACGTGCCCTGACCCGGCGGGACACGCCGGACGGCAGCGACGTGCGCTGACCGGGGGCGGGCGGCGGTCGTACCCTGGTGGGTGTGACCGCCGCCCTCGCACCCGCCGCTCTCGACGCGGCCGACTGGCGGGCCCGGCGGGCGGCCCACGAGGCGCGGGTGGCCGGCTGGCTGGACCCGCACCTGGCCCGGCGTCGCACCGGCGGCCGGCACCCGGTGGAGGACTTCCTGTTCACCTACTACTCGCACCGCCCGGCGCAGCTGCGCCGCTGGCATCCGGGTGCGGGGGTGCTGCTGCGCGACGCGGACCCGGCCGAGTTCGGCCGGGACTACCGCGCCGGCCCCGCCGGGGTCACCCTCGACACCGACGGGGTACGCGACCGCCGCGCCGACTCGATCGCCTGGATCAGGGGTCTGCTGGCCGCGACCGCCGGCCGGCCGGCGCACCTGGGCTGCTTCGGGATGCACGAGTGGGCGATGGTCTACCGGCAGACCCAGGAGGAGGTACGGCACAACGCCTGGCCGTTGCGGCTCAGCCCGGACGACACCGCCGCCGTGGTACGCGAGCGGGGCGTGCGGTGCAGCCACTTCGACGCGTTCCGGTTCTTCACCGCGCCGGCCCGGCCGCTGAACCTGCTCCAGCCCACCCGGGAGACCCAGCACGCGCTGGAGCAGCCGGGCTGCCTGCACGCCAACATGGATCTCTACAAGTGGGCGTACAAGCTCTCCCCGCTGGTCGCCTCGGAGCTGGTCGCGGACTGTTTCGCGCTGGCCCGGCAGATCCGGGCGCTGGACATGCGGGCCAGCCCCTACGACCTGGCGGCCCTCGGCTATCCCCCGGTCCGGGTGGAGACCCCCGAGGGCCGGGCCGAGTACGCGGCGGCGCAGCGGGGTTTCGCCGAGCAGGCCGCCGTGCTCCGCGCCCGGCTGCTGGCCGCCCTGGACCTCGTCGGGGCTGTCCACAGCTGACCGTCCGACGCGTGCCTCGACTGCCGGCTGCCCGCCCGTCTCCTGCGTGATCACGCTCGAACCACGAAGTAGTGGCCTCCGTCGTCCGGGAGGCCACTACTTCGTGGGTTCAGCACGATGTTGCGGATGTTCTTCGGCGAACGGGTGGGCCGGTCAACTGGCGGTGCAGGTCGCCGTGGGGGCGGTGGCGGTGCCGGTGTGGGTGCCGAGGAACCCGAAGGTGGCCTCGGCTGCCGGGGCCAGCGCGCCGTTCCAGTTGACGTTGCGGGCGGTGACCGCGCTGCCGGTCTGGGTCAGCTCGGCGTTCCAGGTCTGGGTGATCTGTTGCCCGGCGGGCAGAGTGAAGGTGACCCGCCAGCCGGTGGTCCGCACGGTGCCGGTGCTGCGCACGGTCACCTCACCCTGGTGCCCGCCCTGCCACTGGTTGGTGATCCGGTAGCTGGCGGTGCAGGCGACGCCCGCCGGCGGCGAGGTGGTCGGCGGGTCCACCGTGGGTGACCCGGTGGGGCTGACCGTGGGGCTCGCCGTCGGGGTGGGCGGGGTGGTGGGGCTGACCGTCGGGGTGGGCGAGGCGGTCGGGGTGGGCGAGGCGGTCGGGGTGGGCGAGGCGGTCGGGGTGGGCGAGGCGGTCGGGGTGGGCGAGGCGGTCGGGGTGGTGCCGCCGAGGGCGGCCACCAGCGCCGGGTACCACCGGTCGGACATCTTCTGGTCGCCGGCCGCGTTGGGGTGCACCCCGTCGTAGGTGTCGGTGCTGGTGCTGAATCCGGTCCACTGGTCGACCACCACGATCGGCGACGCGGCGGTGGTCTTCCCCGCCGCCCAGCCGTCGATCACGGCGTTCAGGGCCACCGCCCGCTGCCCGCACTCGGCGCAGCTCGACGGGGCCATCGGGATGATCTTCGCGACGATGATCCGCATCGCCGGGTTGCTAGCCCGCATCTGGTCCACCAGCTTGGAGTACGCGGCCAGGATGGTGGCCGGTGCGATGTTGCTCCACACGTCGTTGGTGCCGAAGTGCATCAGCACGACGTCGGGGCGGGTGGCGGCGAGCCAGCCGGGCAGCAGGTTCTGGTTGGCGACGTTCGTCACCAGGTAACCGCCGTGGCCCTCGTTGTCCCCGTCGTACGGCTGGCCGCAGCCCTGCGGGCCGAGGGTGCCGACGAAGTCGACGTCGGTGTGACCGGTGGACTGGAGACGGTTCCAGAGGATGGACCGCCAGCAGCCGGGCGAGCCGGTGATCGAGTCGCCGAGCGGCATGACACGGACCGGGGTGGCGGCGGCGGGCCGGGCCGGGGTGGCGGCGACCAGCCCGACGAGCAGGGTGAGGGGGACCGCCGCGAACGCGGCGAGCAGGGCGGAGAGGAACGGCCTTCGGAGCATGGTGAGGGGACTCCTGTCACGTGACGACGTGCGGTCGGTGACGGCCCGGTTTGCTCCCACGGACATCCCAGCAGACCGGGTGCCCCGACTCAACGCCCTCCCGCATCCTGGCGAAGCGCTTCGACGCGCAGCCGCTCCTCCAGCGCGGCCAGGGTGTCGACGAACCACAGCTGGCCACCCCGGTTGGCTTCGACGACGAAGTCACGCAGCGCGGTACTCCGTGTGACGTGCCCGGAGATGTCACCGACCACGGCCAGCCGCAGCCGGTAGTTGACGAACTTCTGCACCACCTCGCCCGCCACCCCGGTGCGCAGCGTGAAGAACTCGACGGCGAGCCGGCGTACCGGCAGCACCACCAGGCCGACCCCGTGGCCCAGGGCCGCGCCGATCACGCCGGTGGCGTCGTCGCCGCCGCAGATCCTCGGCCCGTCGGCGGCTCCGGCGAGCGCGGTGGTGCCGGCGAGGGTGACCAGGGTGTCGGTGGACATGCCCGCCAGCCTAGGCAGCGCCGGGCCACACCGGCCCGGGTTTCGCCGTGCACGGCCGGTTCCGGTGGGGGCGGCTCAGTCCCCGTCGGCGCGGCGGTCCCGCTTGCGCTGCGACTGCCGCTTCTTGTCGGCGAGACGGCGTTCCTTGGCACCCCGCGAGGGCCGGGTGGGACGGCGGGGCGGTGGCGGTGGGGCGACGGCGGCGCGCAGCAGCGCCGCGAGGCGTTCCCGGGCCGCCTCCCGGTTGGCCAGTTGCGCCCGGTGCTCGCTCGCGGCGATGGTGAGCACCCCGTCGACCAGCCGGCCGGCGAGCCGCTCCAGCGCCCGTTCCCGCAGCACCGGGGGCAGGCTGGTGGTGCCGGCCAGGTCGAAGCTCAGCTCGACCCGGGAGTCGGTGGTGTTGACACCCTGCCCGCCGGGCCCGGACGAGCGGGAGAACCGTTCCCGCAGCTCGGCGGCGGGCACGGTCCACCGATCGGTCACCCGCAGTCCGTCGTCCACCCCGCGAGGCTAACGCCCCCGCCCGACGCCGTGCGGCGCGGTCACCGGGGCGCGGCCCGCCGGACCCGCACGGGAGGCTCAGCCGCCCTTGCCGATGATCGTGTCGGCGGTCTGCTGCACCTGGTCGATGGGGATGGCGAAGCCGATGCCGATCGAGCCGCTGCCGTCGATGGTGGCGATCGCCGTGTTCACCCCGACCACCTCGCCCCGGGCGTTGACCAACGGGCCACCGGAGTTGCCCGGGTTGATCGACGCGTCGGTCTGCACCGCGCTGCGCCGGTTGGTGCCCAGTCGTACCTGCCGGTTGAGGGCGCTGACGATCCCGGCGGTCACCGTGCCGGCCAGGCCGAGCGGCGAGCCGACCGCGAGCACCGGCTCACCGACGCGGGTGGACCGGGGCTTGGCCAGGGGCAACGGGGCCAACCCGGCGGCCGACGGCACCTTCAGCACGGCCAGGTCGCTGCCGGGTTCCCGGCCGACCACCTCGGCGGCGTACCGGCGGCCGTCGGGCATCTCCACGGTCACCGCGCCACCACCCCCCTTGGCCAGGATGTGGTCGTTGGTGACGATGTGCTGCTCGTTGTCGATGGCGAAGCCGGAACCGGTCGCCGACTGCCCGGTGGCACCCCCGCCGACCAGCACGGACACCACCCCGGGGACGGTCTTCTGGGCGGCGGTGACCAGTTCCGCCGGCACCGGGGCGGCGGAGGCCGCCGTCGGGCCCGCCCCGCCCTGGCCGGCCACCCAACCGCCGGCCGCCGCCCCGGAGACGGTGGACAGGGCGACCACCGCCACGGCGGTCCACAACCGGCCACGCCAGCGCCGCCGGGACGGGTCCTCCCCCGGATCCGGTACGTCCCACCGGTGCCGGCCGTCCGGCCCCAGGTCGGGTGAGAGGAACCAGGGACCCCGGGGTTCCCCCAGACCGGTCTGTACTGCCATACGTCCGCTCCTCACTGTTGCGACGGATCAGGGGCAGGTGGGCCCGCGTCGTCCCCCTCAGGGCAGGCGGGAGAACCAGCGCATCGACCCGGCCGCCGCCCCCATGGCGAAGACCAGCCCGAGCCCGATGAACCGGGCGGAGATGTCCTGACGTTCCTTGCGGTAGCCGACGGACGAGCCGATGTCCTCGTAGACGTCGCGCAGTTCGGCGCTGCTGCCCGCCTCGTGGAATCCGCCCCCGGTCTGGTCGGCGACCGCCCGCAGGGTCTGCCCGTCGACCGGCACCTGGATCGGGCGGCCACCCCGGTCGACGAACCCGCCCGGGGTGCCGAACGAGATGGTGTGCACCGGCACCTTCGCCTCGACGGCCGCCGAGGCCGCCTCCATCGGGTCCGCGCCGGAGGTGTTCGCCCCGTCGGAGAGCAGGATGACCCGGGCCGGCGGCGGTTGCTTGGCCGCCTTGTCGTCGAGGCTCTTGACCGCGCCGAGACAGGCGCTGATCGCCTCGCCGATGGCGGTGCCCTGCACCCCGGTGATCCCCTCGGCGAGCCGGTCGATCCCGTCGTGCAGGGCGCCCCGGTCGGTGCTCGGCGGCACCAGCACCGCCGCGCTGCCGGCGAAGGCGACAAGTCCCACGTTGAATTCGTCGGGCAGCCCGTCGACGAAGGTCCGGGCGGCCTCCTTGGCGGCGGTCAACCGGTCCGGTTCGACGTCGGTGGCGAGCATCGACGTGGACACGTCCACGGCGACCATCACGGTGGCCCGCTCGCGGGGCACCCGTACCTCGGCGGTGGGCCGGGCGAAGCCGACCACCAGCAGCGCCAGCATGGCCAGGAAGAGCCCGGCGGGCACGTGCCGCCGCCAGGCGGGCCGCTGCGGGGCGACCCGGTCGAGCAGTCGCAGGTTGGTGAAGCGGACGGCGTACCGGCTGCGTCGGCGCTGCGCCAGCAGGTAGCCGGCGGCCAGCGCGACCACCCCCAGCAGCAGCAGGAGCCGGACGGGTGACTGCCAGTTCACGCGAGACCTCCCCGGGAGGCGGCGGGCGCGGCCGCCAGCCGACGCTGGGTGTGCACGTGCCGCACGATGTCGGCGGTCCAGTCCCGGTCGGTGCGCAACGCCAGGTGACCGGCTCCGCTGCGGCGCAGCGCGCGGGCCACCTGGGCGCGTTGCGCGGTGGCGGCGTCGGCGTACCGGCGGCGTAGCCCCGGGTCACCGGTCCACACCTCGCGCCGCCGGCCGGTCTCCGGGTCGACCAGGGTGATCAGGCCGACGTCGGGCAGCTCCAGTTCGCGGGGGTCGGTCACCTCGACCGCGAGCACCTGGTGCCGGGCGGCGAGCCGGCGCAGCGCCGGTTCCCAGGGTGCCGGGGTGTCGTGGTCGTCGGGGAGCCCGTCGAGGAAGTCGGAGACCACCACCACCAGCCCCCGCCGTACGGCGGTCCGTTGCACCGCCGCGAGGGCTGCGGCCAGGTCGGGGCCGACCGGCGGGGTGGCCGGTGGCTCGGCGTCCGCCCGGGGGGCGTGCAGCAGCGCACGGAGCAGGCTCAGCAGGTGGGTACGCCCACTGCGGGCGGGGAACCGGCGCAGCCCGTCGGTGTCGAGCACCTGTGCGCCGAGCCGGTTGCCGGTGCCTGCGGTGAGGAACCCGATCGCGGCGACGGCCGCCACGGAGAGTTCCCGTTTGTCCAGCTCGGCGGTGCCGTACTCCATGCTGGGGCTGGCGTCGACCAGCAGCCAGGTGGTCAACTCCCGGTCGGCGTCGACCTCGCGGACGTGCGGGACGGTGGTGCGGGCGGTGACCGCCCAGTCGATCCGGCGTACCTCGTCCTCGCCGGGGCGGTACTCGCGGCTGCCGGCGAGTTCGCTGCCGGGGCCGGGCAGCAGGCCACGCAGCTGGCCCTGGAGCAGCCCGTCCAGTCGGCGGGTGACGGTCAGTTCGAGGCGGCGCAGCCGCTGTTCGGGGGCGAGGTCGGCCAGGGTCGGGCCGGCGGGTGCCGGGGCGGTCCGGGGTCTCACGCCGCCGCCAGGTCGGGCGTGTACTCGGGGTGGCCGGTGGCGAGCACCGGCGGCGGCACCGCCTGGACCAGCCGGTGCACCACCGCCTCGGCGCTGACCCCGTCGGCGACCGCGTCGAACGAGAGCACCAGCCGGTGGGCGAGCACGTCGACGGCGAGTTCGCGGACGTCCTCGGGGAGCACGTACTCGCGGCCCCGCAGCAGCGCCTGGGCGCGGGCGGCGGCGACCAGGCCGAGGGTGGCCCGAGGGCTCGCCCCGTACGCCAGCAGCGGGGCGATCTCCGGCAGCCCGAAGCGGCCCGGGTCGCGGGTGGCCAGGATCAGCCGGACCACGTACTCGGCGAGCGCGTGGTGCACGAAGACGTGGGCGGCCCGGCGCTGGTAGTCGCGCAACCGGACCGGGTCGAGCACCCGACGGGGGCGGGGCCGGTCGCTGCTCATCCGGTAGAGGATGGCCAGCTCGTCGGCGTCGCCCGGGTAGTCGACGACGATCTTCATGAGGAACCGGTCGCGTTGTGCCTCGGGGAGCTGGTAGACCCCCTCGGACTCGATCGGGTTCTGGGTGGCCAGCACCAGGAACGGCTCCGGCACCGGCCAGCTCCGGCCGCCGATGGTGACCTGCCGTTCGGCCATCGCCTCCAGCAGCGCGGACTGCACCTTGGCCGGGGCCCGGTTGATCTCGTCGGCGAGCACCAGGTTGGCCATGATCGGGCCCAGCTCGACGTCGAACTTCTCGGTCGAGGCGCGGTAGATCCGGGTGCCGACGATGTCGGAGGGGACCAGGTCGGGGGTGAACTGGATGCGGGTGAAGGTGCCGCCGACGACGGTGGCGAGGGTCTGCGCGGCCAGCGTCTTCGCCACCCCGGGCACCCCTTCCAGGAGGCAGTGCCCGTCGGCGATCAGCGCGGTGAGCAGTCGTTCGACGAGCCGGTCCTGCCCGACGATCACGCGTCTGACCTCGAAGAGGGTCTGTTCCAACTCGGCGCCTGCCGCGTCGGCTTCGACCGGGCTGGGCAGGCTGGCCAGGGTGTCCGAGATGTCCGTCACGGTGCTTGCTTCCCGGGGCGGTGGGTAGGCAAACGTCGGAATTTCCGCCCCTGGCAGGCCCTTTCCCGGCCGGACCGGGACGACCCGCCCGTAGGGGCGGCAACACCGTGGGACGGCAGGACCGGTACGTCAGGTGCCGCGCGTCGACCCCCGCCCGGCGGCGGGAAACCTGCTCCACAACGGACGGTGCCGACCCCCGGGCTGGGGGCCGGCACCGTCGACGCGGCCGCGCGTCAGTTGGCGACGAACAGGTGGAACGGCTTGTTCGAGGCCGATCCGCCGGAGCTGTACGTCTGGATGAAGACGCCGTTCGGGGTCTGGTTGCGGGGCGCGACCGAGATCTCACCGGCCGGCGGCACGTTGAACTGGTCGTTGGTGCCGATGGTGGCCTGGAACGCCTTCCCGACCACGCTGTAGTCGAGCAGCACCTGGTACTGGCCGGTGCCGTACTTGGTCGCCGAGACGACGTTGGCCGAGTGCTGGAGCAGGGTGCCGCCGCTGGTGACGACCGCCCAGGCGACCGAACCCGCAGCCGGCGGGGCGAGCGAAACCTTCAGCGCGGCGCGGGCCTGCTTGGCTTCGGCTGCCGTCACCGGCGGCTGACCGGTGGCACCGGCCAGCCGGGCCCCCGGCTGAGCCACCTCGGCCGGGGCCTTGGTCGTGGGCTGGGCGGCGGCGATCCCGCCGCCGGCCAGGGTGAGCGCCAGGACGCCGAGCGTCACCGCCGCCGCCTTACGCCTGAAGAATGTGGCCATGACAGGTCTCCCTCTTGTGACCGTGGCGATACGGCCGGCCCACCGTTCGGAGAGCCGGATGGGTCTGGTGCGGACGGGCCGGAAATGACGCGGACAGAAGAGCTCCATCCGCGTCGGAAATGTTGACCGATCAACACTCCCGACCGGCCTGAGCTGGGATTACTACGCTCTGTTGTGGCACCTCAACGAGGAGGAACCTAACACCGACAAAAGCGGAGCGTCAATAGCGGACCAACCCGTTTTGCCATCTCGAAAACGATGTTGAAAATTGCGAAAGATGAACTCTCGACCATTCACGAATGGGTGCCGGGGCGCTGCGGACGGCGTCGGTCACTAGGCTGACCGCCGTGCTCACGAGCCTGACGCCGCCCACCACCCGTCGCCCCGCAGCCACCCTGCTCTGCTGGCTGGCGGTGGCCCCCGGCCTCGCCTGGGCGGTGGTCCGCCTCGCCGGGCTGGACCGGGGCCCGCTGGTGCAGGCGCTCGCGTTTACCCCGTACGTGGCGGGGTGGAGCCTGCTGGTGTTGACGCTGACCCTCGCCCTGCGACGCCGGTGGCCGGCGGTGGCCGCGGCGGTGGCGGCACTGGCCCTGGTCGGGGCGGTGGCACCCCGCGCCCTGCCCACCGGGCAGCCGACGGTCGACGGGCCCGAGCTGCGGCTACTCACCGCCAACCTGCTCAAGGGCGGCGCCGACGCGGCCACCCTGGTCGAGCTGGTCCGCCGGCACCGGGTGGACGTGCTCACCGTGCAGGAGTTCACCCCGGCGGCGCGCGACGCCCTCGACCGGGCCGGCCTCGCCGGCCTGCTCCCCCACCGCCAGCTCAACCCGGAGGTGGGCACCACCGGCTCCGGGCTCTACGCCCGTTTCCCGCTCTCCGACGGCGGCTTCCGCCGCAACGCCGGCTTCGCGTTCACCCAGGCGTACGCGACGGTGGCGGTGCCGGACGCACCCCCGCTGCGAGTGGAGTCGGCCCACCCGGCGGCACCCTGGTCGGTCGAGGTGGTCGGCGAGTGGCGCACCGACCTGGCCGGCCAGCCGCGCGCCACCCCCGACGGGCAGCTCGGCATCCTCGCCGGGGACTTCAACGCCACCCTCGACCACGCCCCGCTGCGCGCCCTGCTGGCCAGCGGCTACGTGGACGCCGCCGACGCCGTCGGGGCCGGCCTGGTGGGCACCTGGGGCCCGTACGACGGCACCCCGATCCCGCCGGTGACCATCGACCACGTCCTGGTCGACCGCCGGATCGCCGTCAGCGCGGTCACCGTCCACCGGGTGCCCGCCACCGACCACCGTGCCGTGCTGGCCACCCTGCGGCTGCCCACCCGCTGAGGCCGGGGCGGCGGCTCAGACCCGGGCCCGGTCCAGGCCGTAGGTGAGGGCGTCGACCAGGGCGTGCCAGGAGGCTTCGACCACGTTGGGGTGCACACCGACGGTGGTCCAGTCGCGGCCGGTCCCGTCGGCGGTCTCCACCAGCACCCGGGTCACCGCCCCGGTGCCGTGGGTGCCCTCCAGGATGCGCACCTTGTAGTCGGCCAGCTCGAAGTGGCGCAGCTCCGGGTAGTACCGCAACAGCCCGACCCGCAGCGCCTCGTCGAGGGCGTTGACCGGTCCGTTGCCCTCGGCGGTGGCGATCACCCGCTCACCGCGTACCCGGATCTTCACGGTCGCCTCGGAGACCACCGCACCGTCCTCCCGGTGCTCCACCAGCACCCGGTACGACTCCAGCGCGAACGGTCGCACCGGGGCGGCGTCCGGCAGCTCGGAACGGACCAGCAGCTCGAACGACGCGTCGGCGGCCTCGAACGACCAGCCGCCCGCCTCCAGCTCCTTGACCCGGGTGGTCACCTTCGACACGGCGTCCGGATGGCCGGCCAGGTCAAGACCCAGCTCGCGGCTCTTCAGCTCGATGCTGGCCCGGCCGGCCATCTCGGTCACCAGGATCCGCATGTCGTTGCCCACCACCGACGGGTCCACGTGGTTGTAGAGCAACGGGTCGACCTTGATCGCGCTCGCGTGCAGCCCCGCCTTGTGGGCGAAGGCGGCGGCCCCGGCATACGCCTGGTGGGTGTCGGGGGCGATGTTGGCGATCTCGGCGATGGCGTGCGAGACCCGCACCATCTGTTCCAGGCAGCCGTCGGGTAGGACGGGCAGCCCGAGCTTGAGTTGGAGGTTCGCCACGACGGCGAAGAGGTCGGCGTTGCCGGGGCGTTCGCCGTACCCGTTGGCGGTGCCCTGGACGTGCCGGACCCCGGCCTCGACGGCCGCGATCGTGTTGGCCACCGCGCAGGCGGTGTCGTTCTGGGCGTGCATGCCGAACAGCTCCGGGGCGATCCCGGTCCGCGCGGTCAGGTCGGCGATCGCGGCGGTCACCCGGGACGGGAGCATCCCGCCGTTGGTGTCGCAGAGCACGAACCGTTCGGCCCCGGCGGCGAGCGCGGTCTCGACCACCGAGGCGGTGTACGCCGGGTCGTGCCGGAACCCGTCGAAGAAGTGCTCACCGTCGACGAAGACCCGCCGCCCCTGCGCGACCAGGTGGGCGACCGTGTCCCGGACCATCGCCAGGTTCTCCGCGCCGGTGGTGCGCAGCGCGCGTTCGACGTGCCGGATGTCGGCCTTGGCGACCAGGGCGACGGCCGGGGTCTGCGCGTCGAGCAGCGCGCGCACCTGCGGGTCGTCGGCGACGGCGATCCCCGCCTTGCGGGTGGCACCGAACGCGACCAGCAGGGCGTGCCGCAGGTCCAGCTCGGTGCGGGCGCGGCGGAAGAACTCGGTGTCCTTCGGCACCGCGCCCGGCCACCCGCCCTCGATGAAACCGACGCCGAACTCGTCGAGCAGCCGGGCCACCGCCAGCTTGTCGATCACCGAGTAGCTGAGCCCCTCGCGCTGGGCGCCGTCGCGCAGCGTGGTGTCGTAGACCTGGAACGTCATCGCGAGTCCCTTTCTTCGGACCGTCGAACCTTGCGGGGGGCAACAAAAAGACCCCCCGCGGATGCGGGAGGTCTGCGCGCTCGGCGGAGGGGAAGCCGGCGCGCTAGCTGCCAATAATGCGGGCGGAGCTGGTCACGGTGGCCACTCTGCCACTCCCACCCGAATCTGGGAGACAGAATCCACATCCCGGGACGGGATGTGTGGGACGTCTCCCCTCGGGTACCCCAGATGCGGACACGAAGCGCTTTTCTCCGATAACGACTACCACAGTCGAGGCAGGAGTTCCGATGGACAGGCTCGATCCGCACACCGCCCACGGCACCACGGACCCGATGGTCGACGACGGTCAGGGCGCGATCGCCGGCGGCGCCCCCGGTGGGGCGTTCAACCCGTGGAGCTACCGCGACGAGGCCGGGGTCACCGACGCCGACCTGGTCGGCTACAAGGTCGAGGCGACCGACGGCGGCATCGGCAAGATCGACGAGGCGAGTCACGAGGTCGGCGGCAGCTACCTGGTCGTCGACACCGGGCCGTGGATCTTCGGCAAGAAGGTGATGCTCCCCGCCGGCACCATCAACCAGGTCGACCACGACGACCGCAAGGTCCACGTCGACCGCACCAGGGACCAGATCAAGGCCGCCCCCGAGTACGACGAGACCAGCCACAGCGACCCGGCCTACCGGGACAAGCTGGGCGGCTACTACGACGACACCTACGGCAACCTCCCCCCGGGCACCGCCCGGTAGGCGACAGGCGGGCGCTCCGACGCACCGGCAGACCCCGGACACCAGACCCGTCGATCGACGACGACGGCCGGCGGGGCGGCATCCACGCCCCGCCGGCCGTTACCGTGTCCGGGTGAACCCCACCGAGGACAGCCGCCGTATCCCGTTCTCCGCGATGTTCAACTTCCGCGACGTCGGCGGCTATCCCGGCCACGACGCCCAGACCGTCCGCTGGGGGCGGCTCTACCGGTCGGACTCCCCACACCGCATCGACGGCACCGACCGGGAGGCGTTCAGCGCCCTCGGCATCCGCACCGTGATCGACCTGCGCCGCCCGACCGAGGTGGACCGGGACGGCCGGGTGCCCGACCTGGACGGCCTGGCCTACCGGCACATCCACCCCGAACACGCCGACTGGGCGCTGACCCGCCACGAGCCGGAGTCCAGCCTGGCCCGCTACCTCGCCGACCGCTACGCCGACCTCGCCGAGACCGGCACCGCCGGGCTGGCCGAAGCCGTCGGCCTGATCGCCGACAGCGCCAACGCCCCCGTCCTGGTGCACTGTGTGGCGGGCAAGGACCGCACCGGCATCGTCTGCGCGTTGACCCTGGCGGTGCTCGGCGTCGACGACGACCGCATCGCCGAGGACTACGCGCTGAGCAGCGAGGCGTCCCAGCGGTTCAGCGCCTGGCTGGCGGCGTCCATGCCGGAGGCCGAAGCACCGCCCGCGCCCTTCCTGGGCTCCCCCGCCGAAGCGATGTCGCTCTTCCTCGTCGAGCTGCGCCGACGGCACGGCTCGGTCGAGGACTACCTGCGCCACGCCGGCGTCACCGACGCCCAGCTCGCCGCCCTGCGCGACCACCTGCTGGAGCCGCCCACGCCGCAGTGACCCCCTCGGGGGGCCGCCGGTCAGCTCAGGTGCGTCACCCAGCCGTGCGGGTCGGGGGCGTCGCCGCGCTGGACCGCCACCAACTGCTCCCGCAGCGCCGAGGTGGACCGGCCCGGCTCACCGCCGCCGATCACGAACTCGCCGCCGGGGTGCCGCACCCGGGCGACCGGGGTGATCACCGCGGCGGTGCCGCAGGCGAAGACCTCACTCAGCCGGCCGCTCTCGGCGTCGGCCTGCCACTCGTCGAAGCTCACCCGGCGTTCGACGACCCGGTGCCCGGACGCGGCGGCCAGGTCGAGCAGCGCGTCCCGGGTGATGCCCGGCAGGATCGTGCCGGTCAACGGCGGGGTGACCAGGGTGTTGTCGTCATAGACGAAGAAGACGTTCATGCCGCCGAGTTCCTCGACGTAGCGGCGCTCCACCGCGTCCAGGAAGACCACCTGGTCGCACCCGGCCTCGATCGCCTCCGCCTGGGCGGACAGCGACGCGGCGTAGTTGCCGCCGCACTTGGCCGCGCCGGTGCCGCCGGGGGCCGCCCGGGTGTAGTCCGGGGAGACCCAGAGGGTGACCGGCTTGACCCCACCGGCGAAGTACCCGCCGGCCGGCGAGGCGATGACGCAGTAGAGGTATTCGTTGGCCGGGCGGACACCGAGGAAGGCCTCGCTGGCGAACATGAACGGCCGCAGGTAGAGGCTGGTGTCGGCGCCCTCGGGGATCCAGTCCCGGTCGATCTCGACCAGCTTGCGCAGTGACTCGACGAACAACTCCGCCGGCAGCTCCGGCATGGCCAGCCGTCGGGCGGAGGCGATGAACCGGGCCGCGTTGGCCTCCGGGCGGAACATGGTGATCGAGCCGTCAGCCGTCCGGTAGGCCTTCAGCCCCTCGAAGATCTCCTGCGCGTAGTGCAGGACGGCGGTGGCCGGGTCCATCGGGATCGGCGCGCGGGCCTCGACCCGGGGGTCGTACCAGCCCTTGCCGTCGGCGTACCGGATGGTGACCATGTGGTCGGTGAAGACCCGGCCGAAGCCGGGGTCGACCAGCAGGGCGGCCCGTTCGGCGGCGGATACCGGCGCGGGATTCGGACGGATCTCGAAATCGAGCATGTCACCACCGCTCATCGCGCTGACCTCCCTGCGGGTTGACGGCACGCGGGAACCACGCACCGAGCTGCTGTCCAGAAACCTACCCCGAACGGTCGTTCAGTGGATAGGGCCGCTACCGGCGGGATCAGGCCACCGCGTGCGCGGCGAGCCGGTCCCCCACCTCGTCGGTCCGCAACGCCACACCCGGGGTCCGGGCGACCAGCTCGGCGGCGACCGCGTCGGTCACCCGGGCGGCGGCGTCGGCGTGACCCAACTGGTCGAGCAGGAGCGCGGCGGAGAGCACGGCGGCCACCGGGTCGGCGACCCCCTTGCCGGCGATGTCCGGCGCCGAGCCGTGCACCGGCTCGAACATCGACGGGTACGCCCCGGTGGGGTTGATGCAGCCACTGGCCGCCAGGCCGATCCCCCCGGTGACCGCGGCGGCGATATCGGTGAGGATGTCGCCGAACAGGTTGTCGGTGACCACCACGTCGTAGCGCTGGGGCTGGGTGACCAGGAACATGGCGGCCGCGTCGACGTGCTGGTACTCGGTGGCGACGTCGGGGTGCTCGGCGGCGACGGCCGCGAACGCCCGCGCCCACAGCGAGCCGGCGTGGGTCAGCACGTTGGTCTTGTGCACCAGGGTGACCTTGCGCCGCTCCCGGCGGGCGGCGCGGGCGAAGGCGTCCCGGATGACCCGTTCCACCCCGTGTCGGGTGTTCAGGCTCTCCTCCGTGGCCACCTCGGCCGGGGTGTCCCGGTGCAGGCTGCCGCCGGCACCGGCGTAGAGGCCCTCGGTGCCCTCCCGGACGACGACCAGGTCGACCTCACCCGGCTTGACGTTGACCAGCGGGCCGGGCACGCCGGGCCAGAGCCGGGACGGGCGCAGGTTGACGTACTGGTCGAAGGCGAAGCGGAGCTTCAGCAGCAGGCCGCGCTCCAGCACGCCCGGCGGCACGGTGGGGTCGCCCACCGCGCCGAGCAGGATGGCGTCGTGGCCGGCCAACTCGGTCAGCACCGAGTCGGGCAGCACCTCGCCCGTGCGGTGGTAGCGCGCCGCGCCGAGGTCGTACTGCGTCGCCTCGACCCCGGGGAGCACGGCGTCGAGGACCTTGAGGGCCTGCGCGACCACCTCGGGTCCGATCCCGTCCCCGGCCACCACCGCGATCCGTGCCACCTGCCGCTCCTCACCTCGTCCGCTGGGGTGAACGGTACGTCCCCGTCCCGGTTCCCGGTACGAGCCTTCCATTATCTGGGAGGGCGAAATGCTCAGCAGGCTCCCAGCCAGCATTCATGGTGCGGTCATCTCCACTGCCTAGGGTCGGTGCAGGACGGGTCGTGGGGCCCGGGACGGACCGGTCGCGACGCCGCGGCACCGTCGGTGAAGGAGCAGTGTGATGCGGACCGAGCAGCAGCGGGGGCCAGGCCGACTGGACGAGCAACCGCGCACCCGCTGGGTGGACCAGGCGACATTCTCCCGCCGCCGCCCCGACCTGCGCCTGGGCACCCGCAGCCACCGCCTCGACCGGGCCGGTGAAGCGTCCGGCGGCCGGATCGCCGTGCAGCACGCCGTCCGGACCGGCACCGCCGAATACTCGCTCCTGCTCAACGCCCCCGAGGACCTGGGCCGGCGGGTGGTCGGTGACGCGCTGCGCGACGCCGTCGCCGAGCTACGGGCCATCGACCTCACCTACGGGCCGAACCGGCCGGAGAGCCTGGTCTCCCGGCTGCGGCGCGGCGAGATCAGCCCCGAGTCGTACCCGCCGCTGACCGACCTGGTGGACCGCTGTGCGGCCATGCGGGCCGCCACCGACGGCTGGTTCGACGCCTGGGCCGTGCCCGGCGGCTTCGACCCCGGCGGCCTGCTCAACGGTTGGGCGGTGGAGCGGGCCGCGGCCCGGTTGCGCGCCGCCGGCATCACCGACTACGCGGTGCTCTCCGGCGCCGACCTGACGGTACGCGGCCACGCCGCGCACGGCGGCCCGTGGCGGGTGGCGGTGCACCACCCGACCGACGGTCGACGGGCCCCGCTGGTGCTGGAGATGACGGCCGGCGCGGTGGGCACCTCCGGGGTGACCGGCCGGCAGGGGCACGTCGTCGACCCGCACACCGGTGAGTCGGCCCGGCAGTTGGTCGCCGCGACCGTCGTCGGGCCGGACCTCGCCGTCGCCGACGCCTACGCGACCGCGTTGTACGCGGCCGGGCCGGTGGGGCTGGCGTGGTTCCGCACCGACTCGGCATATCAGGCTCTCTTCGCCCACCGGCGCCGCTGAGCGGTGCCGCGGCGCGTCGGCCGACCTGTGGAGGGGGTCCATGGGGTGGCGCGGTCGACGGGCCGGCGATCGGCCCCCACGGTCTCGGCAACGACCGTGGGGGCCGGTCAGCGACGAGTGCGCGTGGCTCGCGCATTCGAGGGGTGCAGGCCGGCCGGCCGGACGTTCGGCCTCGTCACCCGAAGACGGGTCGACGTCCGACGCTGCCGGTGACCGCTCCGATACGCTAGCGAATCGACGCAACTCGACGCAAGAGTCTCCACAGCGGACCGTGTCCTCCGGACACTCGAACCACCTGCGGGAATCACGGCGGGTCAGTGTCGCCCGCAGGAGCGCGTGATGGCACGCTGTCCGCCGTGAGTTTCGATCTGAGCGTGTGGGCCCTCCACGACGGGGCCACGCCCGAGGACGTCCGGGCGGCGGTGCGGCGGTGCCGCGAAGGGCAGCACGGCGAGCGGTATCCGGACCCCCGGGTGGTGGGCTTCTACCGGGCCCTCACCGCGTCCTACCCCGACCGGCCCGCCCACCAGGGCACCCCGTGGGAGGTCTCGCCGTTGCACGCGGCGTCCGACCATGTGGCGTTGCACCTCGTCCCGACCTGCGACGACCAGGTGCTGCTCGACATCGAGCGGTTGGCCGGCGAGTACGACCTGATGCTCTTCGACCCGCAGGACGGCTCGGTCTACCCGCCACCCTCCCGCGTCACCCGCTGACCCGACGCCCGCTCCTGCCGCGACCCGGCGCACCCGCACCGGCTCGGTCCCGCGCGGCAGTCCGTCGGGTGTGGACGGCGCAGGGCCCGGCCGGATGGCCGGGCCCTGCGCCTGCGTGCGGGTGCGACTACTCGTCGCGCAGGTCCGCCGCGCTGGCGGCGGTCGCGCCGATCGAGTCGGCCGCGGAGGTGAGCAGGTCCGCGCCGAGCGCCTGGTCGACGGTGAGGGTCATCAGGGTCTCACCGCCGGCCTCCCGGCGGGCCACCTGCATCGCGGCGATGTTGATGCCGGCCTCACCGAGCAGCGTGCCGACGGTGCCGACCACGCCCGGCCGGTCGGCGTAGCGCAGGAAGAGCAGGATGCCCTCGGCGCCGATCTCCACGTCGAACCCGTCGACCTCGGTCAGCTTGAGGACGTCCCGGGCACCGGCGTGGGCGACCGTGCCGGAGACGCTGACCGTACGGCCGTCGGGCAGCGCACCCCGGATGGTGACCAGGTTCGGGTGGTCCGCCGTCTCGGCCTGGGTGACCAGGGCCACCTCGACGCCCCGCTCGGCGGCCAGGTGCGGCGCGTTGACGTAGGTGACCTGCTCCTCGACGACCGAGCTGAACAGCCCCTTGGTGGCGGCGAGCTTGAGCACCGACACGTCGTGGTTGACGATCTCGCCGCGCACCTCGACGGTGACGCTGGCGGCCACCCCGCCGGCCACGGCGGTGAACGCCCGGCCCAGCTTCTCGGCCAGCGGCAGCAGCGGCCGGACGTCCTCGGCGACGACGCCACCGGCCTGCACGTTCACCGCGTCCGGCACGAACTCGCCCTGCAGCGCCAGCTTGACGCTCTTGGCCACGGCCAGGCCGGCCTTGTCCTGCGCCTCGTGGGTGGACGCGCCCAGGTGCGGGGTGGCCACCACGTTGTCGAAGGCGAACAGCGGGGACGAGGTGCACGGCTCCTTGGCGTACACGTCGACGCCGGCGCCGGCGACCCGGCCCTCGGCGATCGCGTCGGCCAGCGCCTGCTCGTCGACCAGCCCGCCCCGGGCGGCGTTGACGATCCGGACGCCCGGCTTGACGATCGCCAGCTCCTTCTCGCCGATCAGGCCGACCGTCTCCGGGGTCTTGGGCAGGTGGATCGAGATGAAGTCGGCCTCCCGCAGCAGCTCCTCCAGCCCCACCAGGCGGACGCCGAGCTGGGCGGCGCGGGCCGGCTGGATGTAGGGGTCGTACGCGATCAGCCGGGTGCCGAAGGCGGCGATGCGGGACGCGAAGAGCACGCCGATGCGGCCGAGGCCGACCACGCCGACGGTCTTGCCCTGCAACTCGACGCCGGTGTACTTCGACCGCTTCCACTCGCCGGCCTTGAGCGCGGCGCTGGCGCTCGCGGTGTTACGTGCGACGGCGAGCAGCAACGCGACGGCCTGCTCGGCGGCGGAGACGATGTTGGAGGTGGGAGCGTTGACGACCATGACGCCCCGCGCGGTGGCGGCCGGAACCTCGACGTTGTCCAGCCCGACGCCGGCCCGGGCGACCACCTTCAGGCGCGGCGCGGCGGAGATCGCCTCGGCGTCGATCTGCGTGGCACTGCGCACGATCACCGCGTCGGCCTCGGCCAGCGCGGAGAGCAGGGCCGGGCGGTCGGTGCCGTCGACGTGGCGCACGTCGAAGTCGTGCGCGAGCACCTCGATGGCGGCGGGGGCGAGTTCTTCGGCGATCAGTACGACAGGATTCATCGGTCCTCGTAGACGTCGTATTTTAGGTCGGCCGGGGCGACCGGGCGCCGCGATGCGCCCTGCGCCGATCCGTGCCATGGCCGTCAGGTGCCGGTCACGCACCTCACCAAGGATCGTAGGGGGCACCCCGGTCGGCATGTCCCGGTCTGCGGGGTGAGGGCCCTCACACAGCGTTGTCGCACGCCTGTCATCCCCCGTTCATCCGGCCCGGAGCGCGTAATGCCGCCCGATTCGGCCCGATGAGGCGTCGCTCACCCCATCCCGCCAGGTGAACCCGGCACTACACACGGCGCACGGCGGCGCGGGCGACGTCACCCGGGCGGTACGCGTCGGTGGCGGGGTGGCAACGACGGTCGCGGCGGCAGCAACGACAGTGGTGGTGGCGGCGGCGGTGGCGGCGGCGGCCACTCGACTCTGTTTACCCAGAAAGCGTTATGACTGGGCGGCATAAATATGCCACCCAGTCATAACGCTTCACTCGACAACATAGCCAGCCTGCGACACACCCGGCGGAGTCGACGGCCCCCAGCGGCCCCACCGCAAGTTCGACGCCGTCGAAGGCTCAGCCCACCGGAAACCCCGCACCGTCGGAGCCTCAGCCACGGCACCTCAGCCCACCGGCCGCTCAGCGCCGCTGGAGGCCCTGGCCGCACCGGCCGGATCGGCGACCGGGACGACCCCAGCCGGCCGGCCCGCCGGGGACGGCCAGAGACGGCCAGCGACACCCGGGACCACCCGGAGACCGCCCGGGGACCACCCGGAGACCGGACGATCCCCGGTGCGGGGCGGGTGCGGGTCAGGCGGTCTCGGTGAGCGGGCGGTCCACCCAGCTCATCATCGAACGCAGCTTCTGCCCGGTCTCCTCGATCGGGTGCGCCGCGCCCTCGGCCCGCCACTTGGCGAAGTTCGGCCGGCCCGCCTCGTCCTCGGCCACCCACTCGCGGGCGAACTCGCCGGACTGGATCTCGCCGAGGATCTTGCGCATCTCCTCCTTGACCCGGGAGTCGACCACACGCGGGCCCCGGGAGAGGTCGCCGTACTCGGCGGTGTCGGAGATGCTGTAGCGCATCCTGGCGATGCCGCCCTCGTACATGAGGTCGACGATGAGCTTCAGCTCGTGCAGGCACTCGAAGTAGGCCACCTCGGGGGCGTAGCCGGCCTCGGTGAGCACCTCGAAACCGGTCTGCACCAGGGCCGCCGCGCCGCCGCAGAGGACCGCCTGCTCGCCGAAGAGGTCGGTCTCGGTCTCCTCGGTGAAGGTGGTCTTGATGGCGCCGGCCCGGGTGCCGCCGATGCCCTTGGCGTACGCCAGGGCGAGCGGGAAGGCGTTGCCGCTGGCGTCCTGCTCGACGGCGACCAGGCAGGGCACGCCCTTGCCGTCGACGTACTGGCGGCGGACCAGGTGGCCGGGGCCCTTCGGGGCGACCATCGCCACGTCCACGTCGGCCGGCGGGGTGATCAGGCCGTAGCGGATGTTGAAGCCGTGACCGAAGAAGACGGCCTTGCCGGGGGCGAGGTTGGGGGCGATCGACTCGGCGTAGATGGACCGCTGGGCGGTGTCCGGCGCCAGAATCATGATCACGTCGGCCTCGGCCGACGCCTCGGCCGGGGTGAGCACCCGCAGGCCCTGCTCCTCGGCCTTGGGCCGGCTCTTGGAGCCCGCCGGCAGGCCGATCACCACGTCGACACCGGAGTCGCGCAGCGACAACGCGTGGGCGTGGCCCTGGCTGCCGTACCCGATCACGGCGACCTTGCGGCCCTGGATCAGGCCCAGGTCGGCGTCGTCGTCGTAGTACACCTCAACGCTCATTGACTTCCCTTTCGTACGGCGGTCTCGTCGGACCGTCGTGGACTGTGTGCGGTGGCGGGTGGGCGCGCGGTCAGGCCGCGCGCAACGAGGGGCCGGCGGTGATCGACCGCGAGCCGCGCCCGATCGCCACCGTGCCCGACTGGACCATCTCCTTGATCCCGAACGGCTCCAGGTCGCGCAGCAGCGCGTCGAGCTTGTCGGGGGTGCCGGTGGCCTCGACGGTGAGGGTGTCCGGTGCCACGTCGACCACCCGGGCCCGGAACAGGGCAACCGTCTCCAGCACCTGCGCGCGGGCGGCGCGGTCCGCGCGCACCTTGACCAGCAGCAGTTCCCGGGCCACCGAGACCTGCGGGTCCAACTCGACGATCTTGAGTACGTTGACCAGCTTGTTGAGCTGCTTGGTGACCTGCTCCAGCGGCGACGAGTCGGCGTTGACCACGATGGTGATCCGGGAGACGTCGGGGTTCTCGGTCTCACCGACGGCCAGGCTGTCGATGTTGAACCCGCGCCGGGAGAACAGGCCGGAGACCCGGGCCAGGACACCGGGCTTGTTCTCCACCAGCACGGACAGGGTGTGCAGGGTCATGCCGCCGTCTCGCTTCGCTCGGTCGGGCCGTGCCACCGCACGGTCCCGGGGATTCGGGCACTCATCTCAGATGTCGTCCTCGTCGAACGCCGGGCGGACACCCCGGGCGAACATGATCTCGTCGTTGCTGGTGCCGGCGGCGACCATCGGCCAGACCATCGCGTCCTTGCCGACCGTGAAGTCGATGACCACCGGGGCGTCGGTGATCGCCATCGCCGCCTCGATCGTCTTGTCGACGTCGGCGGCGTTCTCGCAGCGTAGGCCGATGCAGCCGAGCGCCTCGGCCAGCTTGACGAAATCCGGGATGCGGTGCTTGTGGGTGCCCAGCTCGGTGTTGGAGTAGCGCCCCTCGTAGAACAGGGTCTGCCACTGCCGGACCATGCCCAGGTTGCCGTTGTTGATCACGGCGATCTTGACCGGGATGCCCTCCAGGGCACAGGTGGCCAGCTCCTGGTTGGTCATCTGGAAGCAGCCGTCGCCGTCCACCGCCCAGACCACCGTGTCCGGCCGGCCGACCTTGGCGCCCATCGCCGCCGGGACGGCGTACCCCATGGTGCCGAGGCCGCCGGAGTTGAGCCAGGTGCCCGGCTTCTCGTACGAGATGAACTGGCTGGCCCACATCTGGTGCTGGCCGACCCCCGCCACGTAGATCGCGTCCGGACCGGCGATCTCGCCCAGCCGCTTGATCACGTACTGCGGGGACAGGGTGCCGTCGGCGGGCTCGTCGTAGCCCAGCGGGTAACGCTCGCGCAGGTCGTCGAGCTGGTGCCACCAGTCACCGAGGTCGGTGCGGCGACCGGCCTTCTGGTCGGTCGTCACCGCCGCGATCAGCTCCTCGATGACGTGCTTGGCGTCGCCCACGATCGGGACGTCGGCGTGCCGGTTCTTGCCGATCTCGGCCGGGTCGATGTCGGCGTGCACCACCGTCGCGTCCGGGGCGAACGAGTCCAGCTGGCCGGTCACCCGGTCGTCGAACCGGGCCCCCAGCGCCACGATCAGGTCGGCCTTCTGCAGGCCGTAGACCGCGGCGACGGTGCCGTGCATGCCGGGCATCCCCAGGTGCTGGCGGTGCGAGTCGGGGAACGCGCCCAACGCCATCAGCGTGGTCACCACCGGGATGCCGGTCAGCTCGGCGAGCTGGCGCAGCGCCTCGGTCGCGCCGGCCTTGAGCACCCCGCCGCCGACGTAGAGCACCGGCCGGCGGGCGCCGCTCATCAGCCGGGCCGCCTCGCGGATCTGCTTGCCGTGCGGGTGCAGGGTCGGCCGGTAACCGGGCAGGTCCAGCGTCGGCGGCCAGGAGAAGGTCGTCGCCGCCTGGAGGACGTCCTTGGGGATGTCCACCAGCACCGGCCCCGGACGCCCGGTGGCGGCCAGGTGGAACGCCTCGGCGAGGACCTGCGGGATCTCCTCGGCGGTCTGCACCAGGAAGTTGTGCTTGGTGATCGGCAGGGTGATGCCCTGGATGTCCGCCTCCTGGAAGGCGTCGGTGCCGATCGACGGCCGGGCCACCTGGCCGGTGATCGCGACGATCGGGACGGAGTCCATGTAGGCGTCGGCGATCGGGGTGACCAGGTTCGTCGCGCCCGGCCCGGAGGTGGCGATGCAGACGCCGACCCGGCCGGTGGCCTGCGCGTAGCCGGTGGCGGCGTGCCCGGCGCCCTGCTCGTGCCGGACCAGGATGTGCCGCACCGACGAGTCGTAGAGCGGGTCGTAGGCGGGCAGGATCGCGCCGCCGGGGATGCCGAAGACGACGTCGACGCCGAGGGCCTCCAGCGACCGCACCAGTGAACCGGCGCCGGAGACCGGGACCGGCCCGGACGGCCGTACGGCCGGGGTGGCCGCGGCGGCGGTGCCTCGCGGCGTGGTGGTGGGGTCGGCGTCGCCGGCCGGCTCGGTGACGGTGCGGGCCCGCCGGGCGGAGTGGGCGAGGGTCTCTGGCGTGGGTCTCGTCATGGCGGTTCAGGCCTTCGGCTGGAGTTGGGTGGAGCTGCTACGGCAGGTGCGACAGGGGCGACTACGCGCCCCGGTGGTTCCGACGGCAATAAAAACGGCCCTCGTGCAGATGCACGGGGCCAGCGCACTCTCGACAGCAGGAGAGTGCGCTCAGGTAAGTACTCGCAGCGACCGGTTCGACGACATGGGCCAAGCCTGACGCATCTCACGCGATGAGTCAACTGATCCCACATGTTGGTTCACGAACGGGGGACGCCGTCCCCGGTGGGGGTCTCGTCAACCGGCCCGGCCTGCGCGGACTCCTCGTACGCGGGGCGTGGTGCGGGCACCGGCGGCGTCGCCGGTGGGTGGGATCGCAGCCGGGGCAGCAGCGGCGAGGGGGTGGGTCGACGCGGGGCGGGCGGCGGGGCCGACGGGGCCGACGCGGGGCGGGCCCCGGCGAGGTGGCCGCCTCCAGCATCGCCTCCAGGTGCTCGGCCGGCACCCCCCAGCCGAAGAGCGCCCCCTGGCCGAACCGGCACCCGGCGGCGACCACCGCGGCCAGCTCCGTCGGGGTGGTGACCCCCTCGGCGATCACCTCCATGCCCAGCTGGTGCCCCAGCCGCATGACGATGTCGACCATCGGGGCGAAGGCCGGCCCGTCCCGCCCCACCGGACGGACCGGCTCGTGTTCGGCGACCAGACTGTGGTCGATCTTGAGGATGTCGATCGGCAACCGGCGTAGCTGCCCCAGCGACGAGTAGCCCGCCCCGAAGTCGTCCAGCGCGATGCGTACCCCGGTCAGCCGCAGCGCGGTCAGCCGACGGATCAGCTCGTCGAGGTCGGTGGCGACGGCGTGCTCGGTGACCTCCAGCACCAGTCGCTGCGGCGGTACGTGGTGGGCGCGCAGCGCCTCGGCGACCTGCACCACGTACTCCGGGGCGTGCAGCTCGCGCGGGGAGACGTTGACCGAGACCCAGACGTCGTGGCCGTCGGCGAGCCACCGGGACAGCTGCCAGCACGCCTGGTGCAGCACCCAGGCTCCCAGCTTGGCGATCATCCCGCACTCCTCGGCCAGCGGGATGAACTCGTCCGGCCGGATGTTGCCCAGCTCGGGGTGGTGCCAGCGCAGCAGGGCCTCGGCGCCCACCGGCCGGACCGAGGGCAGCGAGGCCACCGGCTGGAAGGCCAGCCGCAACTCGTCGCGCTCGATCGCGCCGCGCATCTCGTGCTCCAGCCGGGTTCGCCGGGTCAGCAGCCGGTCGTAGCTGCCGTCGTAGCGCTCGATGCGGTTCTTGCCGCGTTGCTTGGCGTAGCGCAGGGCCAGGTCGGCGTGGCGCAGCAGGCCGACCACGTCCGGGTCGCCGCCCTGGCCGGCCACCCCGATGCTGACCGAGAGGAAGACCGCCCCGCCCGCCTGGTCGTACGGCCGGCCGAGGACCCCCAGCAACCGCTCGGCCACCACGTCCGCGTCGGCCGGGCGGCCCCGCATCAGCACCGCGAACTCGTCCCCACCGAGCCGGGCGGCCAGGTCACCGGGGCGCAGGTTGCTCCGCAGCCGCCGCCCCACCTCGGCGAGCACCATGTCGCCGACGTCGTGGCCGCGCATGTCGTTGACGTTCTTGAAACCGTCCAGGTCGAGCCCGAGCAGCACGCAGTCGCCCCCCTCGGCGGCGCAGCGCTGCATCTCCCGCAGCAGGCCACGCCGGTTGGCGAGGGTGGTCAGCGGGTCGGTGTGGGCCAGTTCACGAAAATGCGCCTCCCGTTCGGCCAGCCGGCCGGCATAGCGGCGCACGTCGTTGAGGGTGAGGTACTGCCGGGTGACCAGCGCGAACCCCTCCAGGCTGCCGGCGACGATGCCCAGCGCGTCGAACCGGCCCCCCTGCATCAGGTGGTACATCGCCGAGCCGGCCATCGCGACCATCGGGATGAAGGCGTACTCCCCGTCGCGGCGGATCAGGTCGATGTCGACCTGGCCGGGGGCGTCGACCCGGTGCACGGCGAACGCCCCGGCGAGCAGGCCCACGGCGAGCAGCGCCATCCCGGTCACCGCCATCGCCGAGCCGCCCTGGCAGACCCCGGCGGCCACCACGAGACCACCGGTGGCGGTCGCGGTGATGCCGGTGCCGAGCACGGCCAGGCGGGTCCGGGGGCCGTCGGCGCGGGCCACCACCATGCCGGTGAGGCCGGCGGTGATCGCCGCGGTCACCGAGGCGAGCAGGATCGCCGGGCAGGCGCTCGGCGTTGCCGGCCCGAGCAGGCGGGTCGGCTCCGACAGGAGCACCCAGCCGACGAACCAGATCGAGGTGGCCACGACCAGCCCGTCGAGCAGCAGCCGGGCGGCGGCGGCCCGGGCCACCATCGCGCCGGGCAGCCGGAGCAGCCCGGCGCAGAACGCCAGCCCGGTCAGCGCGGTGCCGCCGGCGATCACCGACGCCCAGCCCGGGTGCCGCCCGCGCTGGTGCGCCCCGTGCTCGGTCGCGCCGAGCAGCGCGACGCCGCCGGCGACCAGGGTGGCCAGGGCGACGGCGGCGGCCAGGGCGAACAGCAGGTGGGCCTGGCGGTGCGGCCCGCCGCGACGCCGGGCCGAATCGGCCAGCAGTGCGGTGGCGGCGGCGGCCAGCAGGCCACTCAACACCGCCACGGCGACCATGCCCGGGGGTAAACGCACGACCACAACTGTGCCGGATCGGCGTCGGCCACGGGGTACCGGGTGTGCAACTGTTGGGACACGGCGCGCGCGGTGGTTGCCGCCCGCCGGACGGTGCAAGACTGGTACCCATGCCTGAGCTGCGGTCGAGGACCTCCACCCACGGTCGGACGATGGCCGGCGCCCGGGCCCTCTGGCGGGCCACCGGGATGACCGACGACGACTTCGGTAAGCCGATCGTCGCCATCGCGAACAGTTTCACCCAGTTCGTCCCCGGCCACGTACACCTCAAGGACATGGGTGGCCTGGTCGCGGACGCGGTGGCCGAGGCCGGCGGGGTGGGGCGCGAGTTCAACACCATCGCCGTGGACGACGGCATCGCCATGGGCCACGGCGGGATGCTCTACTCGCTGCCCAGCCGGGAGCTGATCGCCGACGCGGTCGAATACATGGTCAACGCGCACTGCGCCGACGCCCTGGTCTGCATCTCCAACTGCGACAAGATCACCCCGGGGATGCTGCTGGCCGCGCTGCGGCTCAACATCCCGACGGTCTTCGTCTCCGGCGGCCCGATGGAAGCCGGCAAGACGGTCGCGATCGAGGGCGTGGTGCACTCCAAGATCGACCTGATCGACGCCATGATCGCCTCCTCCAACGAGGCCGTCACCGACGACCAGCTCGGCGAGATCGAGCGCTCCGCCTGCCCGACCTGCGGCTCCTGCTCCGGCATGTTCACCGCCAACTCGATGAACTGCCTCACCGAGGCGATCGGCCTGGCCCTGCCCGGCAACGGCTCGACGCTGGCCACCCACGCCGCGCGCCGGTCGCTCTTCGTCGAGGCCGGCCGCACCGTCGTCGACATCGCCAAGCGGTGGTACGACCACGACGACGCCTCCGTGCTGCCCCGCAACGTCGCCAACCGCAAGGCGTTCGACAACGCGGTCGCCCTCGACGTGGCGATGGGCGGATCGACCAACACGATCCTGCACCTGCTCGCCGCCGCCCGTGAGGCCGAACTCGACTTCACCGTCGCCGACATCGACGCCGTCTCCCGCCGGGTGCCCTGCCTGGCCAAGGTCGCCCCGAACTCGCCGAACTACCACATGGAGGACGTGCACCGGGCGGGCGGCATCCCGGCCATCCTCGGTGAGCTGGACCGCGCCGGCCTGCTGCACCGCGACGTGCACGCCGTGCACTCCCCCTCGCTGGCCCAGTGGCTCACCGACTGGGACGTCCGGAGCGGCTCCCCCACCCCGGAGGCGGTCGAGCTGTTCCACGCCGCGCCCGGCGGGGTGCGCACCGTCGAGCCGTTCTCCACCACCAACCGCTGGTCCACCCTGGACACCGACGCCGCGCAGGGGTGCGTGCGGGACCGGGCGCACGCCTACAGCGCCGACGGTGGGCTGGCCATCCTGCACGGCAATCTCGCGCCCGACGGTTGCGTGGTCAAGACCGCCGGGGTGCCCGACGAGTGCCTGACCTTCCGGGGCCCGGCCAAGGTCTACGAGTCGCAGGACGACGCGGTCGCGGCGATCCTCGCCAAGGAGATCGTCGCCGGGGACGTCGTGGTGATCCGCTACGAGGGCCCGAAGGGCGGGCCCGGCATGCAGGAGATGCTCTACCCCACCTCGTTCCTCAAGGGGCGCGGGCTGGGCCGGTCGTGTGCGCTGCTCACCGACGGCCGGTTCTCCGGCGGCACCTCCGGGCTGTCCATCGGGCACGCCTCCCCCGAGGCCGCCTCCGGTGGGCTGATCGCGCTTGTCGAGCCCGGCGACGAGATCGTCATCGACATCCCGGCCCGGTCGATCGCGCTGAACGTGCCCGACGACGTGCTGGAGGCCCGCCGGGTGGCGCAGGAGAAGCGGGACCGGCCCTACACCACGCTCGACCGGCAACGCCCGGTGTCCGCCGCCCTGCGCGCGTACGCCTCGATGGCGACCTCGGCCAGCGACGGCGCGTACCGCCGCGTCCCGGAGTGACCGGCCGGGCGGCTTGATCGTCTCCACGTCAGCGATGTAGCGGTATCCGACGACCGGGACACCGCTACATCGCCACCGATGAGTGGATCAACCGCCGGTCGCGCACGGCCTGCCGGGCACGCGGCGGCGCGGCGGTGGCCCGGTCGGCTCCGACTCCCTCCGGCACGCGTCGAACATATGTTCCCCGGCAGGTCACGTCAATCGGGGAACGCGCAGGTCGTCGTCCTCGGCGATCAGGCAGGGGCCGTCGTCGTCATGACCATGGACGGTGCGGCCGGCCCGGGTGAAGCGGACGCTGAGCGGGCGGCCGTGATGCCGGGCGGCCAGCCGCCGCAGCCCCGGCACCGGGTCGGGCGGCAGCGGACGGGGCATCGACCGGGGCACCGGGACCGGCGTCCGGGGGTCGGCCGGCACGGTCTGCGGGAGGGTGACGTCGAGACATTCCAGGCAGTGCGCCACGGCCGCCGCGAGACCGGGCCGGTCGGGCAGGTCGTCGGGGCGTACCGGGGTGGCCGGTGGGCGCAGGTCGACCGACCAGAGCACCCCGTGCGCCCGCAGCGGCGCGACCGGGTGCCGTCGCAGGTCCAGCACGTTCACGAGCAGGGCCAGGTCCAGACCGTAGGCGAGCCGGAGCAGTTCGGCCAGCGGCGGCGCTTCGGGGCGTACGGCGGTGACCAGCAGTCGCGCGGCGGGCAGCGCCGGGCCGACGGCGGCCACCTGCTCCCCCACCGGGTCCGCGCCGGCCCAGGGCAGGGCGACGTAGCCGTCGCGCACGTCCGGTGGGAGGGCGTGGCCGCCGTCGGCCTCGGCGAGATCCTCCGGGCGTACGCCGAACACGGTCGCCCAGGCACCCAGCCGGTAGCGGTCGGGGAGCCGGACCACCGACCGGCCGCCCGGTCTCACGCTGGCCGTCGACACGGGTTCCGGTGTGCCGGCCCGCCACGCGAGGTGGACCACCCGGCGCCGTAGGTCGGTCAGGGTGATCAGGGCGGCCCGGTGCACCCGGCCGGTGCCGGCGCAGGTGGCGCAGGGCAGCACCGATGCCACCGGGCGGCGGGCGGGGCGGCAGGTCGGGCAGGGCCGTGACGGCACCGGCTCGCCGAGCCAGGGCGGGTCCGGTGGTTCGGCGGCCCGGTGCAGCGGCGTCCCACCACGGTGCGCGCCGTCGGGCCGACGCGTCCGGTCGCTGCTCACGCCGTCGGGCCGGGGCGTCGTGCCACGGCCCGGGCCGTCGGGCTGCTGCGGCCGGTCGCGGCGCAGGCCGGTGGGCCTGCCGACCGGGTCGTCGTGCGCCGGGGCGTCGGGGCGCAGGGCGGTGTGCCACCAGCGGCCGTCCCGCCACACGGCCTGCGCGCCGGGCGGCCGGCCGCCGCCCACCCGGCCGGCGCAGTCGGCGCGCACCCGTCGGGCGACCCGCGCCACGCTGATGGTCGCCGCCGGGGCCGACGCCCGCAGCGGGTCGGGGCGGAGCTGCCACGCGGGGGCGTTCCGGCCGCGCTCGCCGAGGCCGGTCAGCGCGTCGGCCACGTCGGTGCCGGCCAGGGCCGCCGTCAGGTCGGCGTAGCCCGGCTCCGGTGGCAGGCCGGGCACCGGGGAGCCGGGCATCTCGTAGCGGACGGCCCAGCGCAGGGTGTCGCCGTACCGGCGGGCCTCCACGACCAGGTCGAGCAGGAGCAGGTCGGCCAGCGCGCAGAGCCGGACCAGCCGCTGTGCCGGGTCGACCGGGGGCGGGGCAGTCGACCGGCCCACCCACACCCGCCACCCCGGCCGGGCCGCCCCGGCGAGGGCCCGCGCCGCAAGCTCCTGCCGCTCGGCCGCCGGCAGGTCGGGCCGCCAGCCCGTCGGCACCGGTACGACCACCGGGTCCACGGTGACGGCGACGCCGGCTTCGGCGGCCAGTTCGCGTACCCGGGGAGTCAGGTCGACCACCCAGCCACCCGCCGGCTGCGGACGGGGTTCGAGGGTGCCCGGCAGCACCTCGCGGGATGCGACCGCGCCGGTGTCGAGGTTGGCCACGGTCAGCACGAGTTGGGCCCGCCGTAGGCCCCGCCGCGCGCACCGGTGGCAGCCGGCCGGGATGGTGCCGTCGCAGTCCGGGCAGGCGACGGTAGGTGCGCCGGTCACCGGGGCGGCCGGGCCGTGCAGGGCCCGTCGTGGTCGACGCGGCGCACGCAGCGCGGCCCGCCGGGCAGCGGCAGGTCGCAGAAGACCCGATGGCGTACGCCCTGTTCGTCCTCGGCCGAGACGGTCGCCTCACCGGCGTCCACCTGCGACAGGAACGTCACCGACCGGGCCAGCGCCGCCGCGAACCGGTGGGCGGCGGGCAGGTCGGCGGCGGTGAACGGCAGGTGCGCCACCCAGCGCCCGCTCACCGGCGGGTCGCCGGGTGGGTGCCGGCGGGGCGGACCTGATGGGGAATCGCGCACACGGCGCACCTCCTCGACGACCATTCGATGCGGCAATTAGTAAACCGTGGAAATTCCACGACCATCGCCTTGGACAACGTCATCTTGTAAGGTCGGAGGCGCCATCTCAATGAATGTCCCTACACACTGTTCCGCTAATCGTCGGCAACATTCGGTGTTCCATATCGGGACGTCGGGATGTTGCAAAACGCAACGGGGAAAGGAGGCCGGATGGCCGAGGACATGGGATCGACGGTCCCCCGTCGCCGACTCGGCAGGGCCCTGCGTGACCTGCGCACCGAGGCCGGGATCACGCTGGACGCCGCCGCCGAGGCGCTGGAGTGCAGCCGGCAGAAGGTGTGGCGCATCGAGAGCGGGCTCGGCTCGGCACGCAGCGTCGACGTCCGGGCCATGTGCGAGCTGTACCGGGCGAAGAACGAGCTGACCCGGGCGCTGATCGCACTGGCCGGCGAGACGAGGGCGAAAGGCTGGTGGCACGCGTACGGCGACGCCATTCCCGACTGGTTCGAGCTGTACGTCGGCCTCGAATCCGCCGCGTCGAGGCTACGCTTCTACAAGAACAGTCTCGTGCCGGGCATTCTGCAAAGCCGGGACTATGCGCTGGGCATCTATCGGATCGACCAGCCGGAGATGAGCCAGGAAGATCGGGAGCTGGCGGTCGAGCTGCGGTCGCAGCGGCAATCGCTGCTCACCCGCCGTCTGCCGAAGGCCCCGCAGGTCGAGGTCGTGCTCTGCGAGTCGGTCCTGCTCCGCCCGGTCGACAGCTCGGCCACGATGGCGGACCAACTCCGGCGGCTGCTTCAGCTCAGCGAGCAACCCAACGTCTCGATCCGCGTCATGCCCCTGATCGCCGGCCCCCACCACGGCACGGTTGCTGGCGAGTTCGTCCTGCTCGACTTCCCGCTCGGAAACCGGAGCACCCCAGATCCATCGGTGGTCTACAGCGAGGCCATCACCGGCGCTCTCTACCTCGACCGACCAGGTGAGTTCGCCGCCTATGAGAAGGTCTGGTCGAGCCTGCTAACTCTTACCCTCGATGAGGAACAATCGAGGCAACTGATCAACAAGATCATCGGGGAGGTCCACCATGGTTGATCTGAGCGGTGCGCGCTGGCGCAAGAGCACCCGCAGCGCAGGAAACGGCGGCGAGTGCGTCGAGGTCGCCGACAACCTGCCCGGCATCGTCGCCGTACGCGACAGCAAGGACCCGGCGGGGCCGGTGCTCACCTTCACCCCAGCCGCCTGGACTTCTTTCACCCACACCACCAAGCGAAACGTGTGACCCCGGCCGGTTGATCCACTCCATGGCGGCGATGTAGCGGTATCCCACAATCAGGACACCGCTATGTCGCCGCCAACGAGTCGATCAATCAGCCACGAGCGATCCCGAGACCGGCAGCAACGGCCCGTGCGCGAGTCAAGGTGACTGCCAGGGTGCCCGCACACCCGTGAACCGCCGTCAGTAGTACTCGCGGATGTAGCCGAGGGCCCGCTCGTACACGTCGGGGTCACGGATCTTGAATTTGATGTAGAGCGTCTTGCGGAGGGCCTGCTGGACCAGGCGGTCGCCGTCGCGGGTGTCCTGCCAGCCCGTGAAGCGCACCGCCCGCACGACCTCGTCGACCTCGGCGACGATCCGTTCGGCGATGATCGGGGTTCCGTTGCCCCTGAGGGACTGGAACAGCTCCGTCAGGGCCGCCTTGCCCTGCTCCTCGCGGGGGACCTCGGCGGCTTCCTTCTCTGCGGCCACGGTGTCCTTGGCCAGGAGGAACAGCTCCTTGAGAAACTCCAGGCTGGCCTGCTGGGAGTGCGCGTACTTCTCCCGCAGTGCCGTGAGCCGCTTGCCGAGTTCGATGAAGACAGGATTACCCAGGTGCCTGGCGATGCGGGCGGTAATCCACTTTTCGACCTCGATGGGGTCGACGTCCGTTGGCCGGCCCGACATCAGGTCCTCGATCACCTGGGCGTCCAGGACGATCGTGTCGAGGTCGGTGCGGGGCACCTCCACGGTGACGTGCGCGTTGATGAGTTCCAGGGTTTTCGCGCCGAGGGTGTGCCATACCAGCCGGCCGGCGACGTCCGCCGGCCGCACCGACTCGTAGACGTCGGTGAGCCACCGGTAGTCGGCCTGGTGGGTCGAGAGGACCGGGTCGGGGCTGAGGGTCTCCCAGAGTTGGGCGACGACGCTGAATGCCTGGCCGAAGGCGTCGCGGGCCGCGTCGCCGCTGATCGCGGTCTGCGCGGCGATGAGCCCCTCGTAGCCGCCCACGGTCCGGTCGACGCCGGGAAAGAAGGCCAGCGCGGCCTGGATGGCCGGGCCGAGCTGACCGCGCAGCACGTCGATGTTGCTGATGACCTGCTGGACGCTCTTCTCGTCGAAGGCGAACGCCTTGGCGACGTCGTCGAAGATGCCCAGGTAGTCGACGATCAGACCGTGTGTCTTGGCCGGCGGGTAGACCCGGTTGGTGCGGGTGATCGCCTGGAGCAGGTTGTGCTCCTTGAGCGGCTTGTCGACGTACTGCGCGTAGAGGATCGGCGCGTCGAACCCGGTGAGCAGCTTGGCAGTCACGATGCTGATCTTCAGCGGGTCGGCCGGGTCGTTGAACCGGGCGGTGATCCGCTCCAACTCGACCCGGTCGGGGGTGTATTCCTTCCATCCCTTCGGGTCCCGCGCGCTGTGGCTCATGACGACGGTGCAGGCGTCGGGGCCGAGGAGCTTGTCGAGTTCCGCCTTGTAGGCGACGCAGGTCGGCTTGTCGTAGACCACCACCTGAGCCTTGAAGCCCTGCGGCTCGACCTTCGCCCGGAAGTGCCCGGCGATGTCGGCGGCAATCCGGCGAACCCGCCCGTCGGCCTTGATCAGCGACTCCAACGAGGCGGCCCGCCGTGACAGCGTGCTCTTGTCGGCCTCGGTCAGCCCATGCTGCTCGGCCAGCTCGGCGAACGCGGCGTCGATCGCCGCCGCGTCGAGGTGGATCTCCGACAGGCGCGGCTCGAAGTGCAGCGGCAGCGTCGCCCCGTCCCGGATCGAATCCTGGAACGAGTACCGCGACAGGTAGCCACCGTCGTCCAAAGTGGACCCAAACCACATGAAAGTGTTGCGGTCGCGCCTGTTGATGGGAGTGCCGGTCAGACCGAACAGGAACGCGTTCGGCAGGGCCTCGCGCATCTTGCGGCCATAGTCGCCCTCCTGGGAACGGTGGGCCTCGTCGACCATGACGATGATGTTGTCGCGGTCGTCCAGCACCCCGGGTGCCTCGCCGAACTTGTGCACCGTGGTGATGATGACCTTGCGCGCGCCCGTACCGAGGAGGGCTTGCAGCTCACGGCGACTGTCGGTGGAGACCAGGTTCGGCACGTCCGAGGCGTTGAACGTGCCGGTGATCTGGGTGTCCAGGTCGATCCGGTCGACCACGATGATCACCGTGGGGTTCGTCAGCCCGGCCGTGGCACGCAGCTTCTGCGCGGTGAACACCATGAGCAGCGACTTGCCCGAACCCTGGAAGTGCCAGATCAGGCCCTGCTTGATCTCGCCGGTCAGCACCCGCGCCACGATGAGGTTCGTCGCCTGGAACTGCTGGAAGCGGGCAATGATCTTGATCTTGCGATGCTTCTTGTCCGTGGCAAAGACCGTGAAGAAGCGCAGGAAGTCCAGCACCGCCGCTGGTGACAGCACGCCCGCGACGGCCGCGCGCACCGCCGCCAGGCCGCTCGGCGTCGGGGCGTCATCGGCGGTCTCCTCGCGCCACGGGCCCCACAGGTCGACCGTCATGCCGACCGAGCCGTAGCGGAAGCCCTTGCCCTCGGTGGCGAAGTTGAACACGTTCGGCACGAAGAAGGCTGGGACGTTGACCTCGTAGTCCTCGTTGATCTGCGCCGCCGCGTCGATCCACGTGTACGCCGGCCGGACCGGG
Organism: Micromonospora sp. RL09-050-HVF-A; assembly: GCF_019374995.1. NCBI lineage: Bacteria > Bacillati > Actinomycetota > Actinomycetes > Micromonosporales > Micromonosporaceae > Micromonospora > Micromonospora sp. RL09-050-HVF-A. The sequence continues at coordinate 6,036,153 of NZ_JAGKQP010000002.1, read as the reverse complement.
GACTTCGCCTCACCCACGACCAACGGGAAGCCGTTGCACCACAGCACCAGGTCGAAACGGCGCTCCACCCGCCCGACCTTGTACGTCACCTCCGTGGAGATCATCCACTGGTTGGCGCTCGGCTCCGGGTTGTCGAAGTCGACGAGCCGGACCGTGACATGCTCCCCGGCCGGGCCGAACGGCATCGACTTCTGCCCGGTCAGCCACGCGGCGAACTCCTCGTTCGCCACCACCGGATTCGGCGTACGCCGGGCAGCCAGGATGATCGCCCGCAGGTGATGGATGACCTCGTCCGCCCGTCGGGGGTCGGCCTCGATCGCCGGGTTCAACCGCCGCAGCGCCTCCGTGACCGGCCCCTCCAGCAACACCTCGTCCACCCGACGCGGCAGATCCTTGCCAGCCACGAACTGAACGGCGGTGCAGGCGACAACATCCCGCACCAAGTCCCGCACCGTATTTGCCTCGGTGAAGGTCACCGCTCACCTCCGAAGATCGCCCGGCTGAGAGTCGCATAAAGCGCGCCAGCGGCAGAGACATGCCTCACCGCCGCATCCCGCTGCTCACTGAGGGTCTCGATTCGATCGACAATCTTGCGCTGTTCCGCCAGATTGGGCAGCGGCAGGGTGACCAACTTGAGCTTGCTCGCGCTGATATTCGCCTGCTGAACACCTTTTGAAATATGCATCCGAATGCGCTTCTGGCCGAGCCTCGAATTAATGAAATAGTTGAGGAATCTCGAATCCAGAACACTTGGATCGGGCCGAAGTCTCACCAAATACGATGCGAAAACGAAATCGCCATCCAACCCAAAAAGACCCGACCGCCCAACGTGCTCAAAGCTGTTCGTCCGATTGAATAGCACGTCACCCTTGGCAACGCGATAGGCGGCGAGTTCGGCATCACCAAGCTCGCAGTACTTGAGATCACGACCCACCACCACACCCGCATCCAGATTCGTCATGCGGAGCATGGGATAGGTGCCATTTTCGGCAGCCCGCACGGATAGTCCATACTGACATATCCCAAGGACTTCAGAGATGCGACGCTGAGGGAAGACTGGCTCTGCGAGAAGTGCATCAACTACTTCTTCTGCGACTCGGCCAACAGTCGAGACCACACGAGTCGCCGCACGGCGGTCACGCTCAACACTCCAGAGGAGTTCGGCGAGACGCCCCTGCTCGTCAAGCGGCGGAAGTTCGAAATCGTAACGCGCAATGTCAGACCAGTTGAGGTATGGATTCACAGACCCCTTCGACTCACGAACAGCGAAAGCATGAAACGCATCCGATTTCATCACGAAGGGCAGAAAACTCTGCAAAAGCTGGCCGGAGTCCCTAGTCTCAACGACAAATGTCGTGTTGGCGGTAATGCCGCTAAAATCAGCGACCGCCACTTTGCGCAGGTAAGCCCTACGGGAACCATAGAGCACCTGACCCGGATGGAACCGCCGATGGAAGGCAGGCCCGAGGTATCCGTCGCCCACTTGACCCCAACGGTGGATCTTCAGGTCGTCCGTATCCATGTGCTCGCCAGCAACGTACCGATCAACGACGCCCGAGCCAGGATCCACCTTTTCCCTCGAAGGTGCCGCAACGTCCCCCAAGGCGACACGCCCCCAACTACTCTTGTCAAGGCTGAGCGTCACCGAGACAGCTCCTTTCGCACGAAGGCGAGCACACCGTCAATCGCGATGTCGGCATCGGTAGCCGCAGCTAGCCACAGGGTTGCCGCTGCGGGAACGCTCATCTGACCAGCCTCATCAGCGGCAGCGTCAGCTGCTACATGGAGCGGAATCGCTAGACTGTACTGCTGATTGGCGATCTCGTCGAGGGTAGCGACGGCAGCGAATCCGTCATCATCGGCGAACGCCTCGTATGCCGCCAGGATCCTCTTCTGGTGATGCTCACGCAGGAACGACTGTGCCTGCTCGCGGGCGACCTCGTTGACCGCGTTGATGAAGAGAACTTTGCCGCGTTGCTCGGCGGACTTACTGGCGCGCAGCGTGACCACCACGGCCTCCATGGGCGAGTTGTAGAACAGCCCGGCCCCGAGTCCGATGACGGCTTCCAGCAGGTCGGACCGCACCAACTTCTCGCGCAGAGCCGCCTCTTCCCGGCGGAACAGCACGCCGTGCGGGAAGAGGATCGCGGCGCGGCCGGTCCTCTGGTCGAGGCTGGCGGCGATGTGCTGGAAGAAGGCATAGTCGGCGCGGCCCTGCGGCGGGACGCCCCACATGTTTCGGCCGTACGGGTCGTTGGTGAACGCGGTGCGGTTCCACGCCTTGATGGAGTACGGCGGGTTGGCCAACACCACGTCAAAGGTTCTCAGCTGACCACCGCGATCGAGGAAGGCGGGCTTGGTGAGCGTGTCGCCGTGCGCGACGTGGCCGTCGGCGATGCCGTGCAGGAACAGGTTCATCCGGGCGATGGCCGACGTGCCGTAGTTGAGTTCCTGCCCGTACAGGCGCAGGTTGCGCCACTCCTTGCCCTGGCGGCGCAGCTCGGCGGCGGTGGAGATGAGCATGCCACCGGTGCCGCAGGTCGGGTCGTAGACCGACTCCCCCGGCTCGGGCCTGAGCATCATCGTCATCAGGTGGACGAGGGTGCGGTTGGTGTAGAACTCCTGCGCGGTGTGGCCGGAGTCGTCGGCGAACTTCTTGATGAGGTACTCGTACCCCTGACCGAGTTCGTCCTCGGGCAGGTTGGCCACCGTGAGCGTCTTGGTGGAGAAGTGCTCGACGAGCTGCTTGATGGTCGCGTCGGGGAGCAGATTCTTGTTGCCCCAGTCGCCGTCGCCGAAGACACCGGCCAGGGTGTCCGGGTTGGCCGACTCGATCGCCCGCATGGCGGTGAGGATCGCCGCGCCCACGTCGCTCGCGACCTTGCGGACGTCCTGCCAGTGGGCACCGTCGGGGATGGCGAAACGGTGGTTCTCCGGCAGGTCGGCCAACTCGTCGTCACCGTAGACCTTCAGCGCGGCTGCATGCTCCTCGTCGTAGACGTCGGAGAGCCGCTTGAGGAAGACCAGCGGGAAGATGTACTGCTTGTAGTCGCCGGCATCGATGAGGCCGCGCAGCACGACGGCTGCGCCCCACAGGTACGACTCCAGTTCGCGCTGGGTGATGCGGGCGTTCACGCCGTCACCTCCGCCGGGGCGAGGCCCCACCGGGCGAGTTCGGCTTCCAACGCGGCGCGGGTCTCCCGGGCAGCGGCGTGGGCCGCTTCGAGGTCGGTCAGGGCCTGCTCCAGGGTCGGCTGGTCGCCCCCGTCGGCGGGGGCGACGTACAGCGGGATGTTGAGGTTGAAGCCGTGTGCCCGGATGTCGTCGAGCGTGGCGACCGCCGCCAGGCCGGGCGCCTCGGCGAACTCCCGGCAGGCGCGCAGCAGGGCGTCGGCGTGCTCGGGTTCGAGGGCGTTCTGGTTACGGCCGCGCTTGAACAGCGTCTCGCCGTTGACGAACAGCACCCGGCCTTTGCGCTCGTCGGCCTTGCGGCGGCGCAGGATGAGCACGCAGGCGGCGAGGCCGGTGCCATAGAAGAGATTCGGTGCGAGACCGATCACGGCCTCGACCAGGTCCGCCTTCAAGACGAACTCACGGATGCGCCCCTCGGCACCCTGGCGGAACAACGCGCCCTGCGGCAGCACGACGGCGACCCGACCGGTCCCGGGCGATGCCGAGTCGATCATGTGCTGGACCCAGGCCCAGTCGGCGTAACCCTTGGGCGGTACTCCCCCCAGGCGGTTGCGGCCCCACGGGTCGGTGCCCCAGGCCACGTCGCCCCAGTTCTTGAGGGAGAACGGCGGGTTGGCGATGACACAGTCGAACTGGGCGAGGCGCGAGCCGTCGTAGAAGGCCGGCGACCGGAGGGTGTCCTCCTGGGCGATCTTGAAGTCCTCGACGCCGTGCAGGAGCAGGTTCATCTTGGCGAGGCCGGAGGTGGCGAGCACCTTCTCCTGGCCGAACAGCCTGCCCCAGAGGGTCTGCGGCCGACCGCCCTGGCGCTTCACGTGCTCGATGACCTCGATGAGCATGCCGCCCGTGCCGCACGCCGGGTCGTAGACCGTCTCACCCTCCTGCGGATCCAGGATGTCGACGAGCAGCTTCACCACCGGGCGCGGGGTGTAGTACTCACCGGCCTTCTTGTTGGACTGGTCCGCGAACCGCTTGATGAGATATTCGTACGCCTGCCCGAACACATCCGGTGCGACGACCGCATTGCTCAACGTCCTGGTCGAGAAGTGCTCGATGAGGTCACGCAGCTTGGCGTCGGGCAGCTTGTCCTTGTTCGTCCAGGCAGCGCTGCCGAAGATGCCGTACAGCACGTCCGGGTTGGCCTTCTCGATCGCCCGGAAGGCGGTCACCAGGGCCTGCCCCACATTCTGGGTGCGGGCACGCACGTCCTCCCACAGGCTGCCCTCCGGAATGCCGAAACGGTGGTTCTCGGCGAACGACGCGTACTCGTGGTCACCGTCCGACTCCGCGAGCGCCCGCTCATACTCCTCGGTGTAGGCGTCGCTGATCCGCTTGAAGAACACCAGCGGGAAGATGTACGCCTTGAAGTCCGCCTGGTCGATGCTGCCGCGCAGCAGATCAGCAGCCCTGGCCAGATATTGCTCCAGCTCAGACAGGCTCAACGGGACGGCCAGTGTGTCCCGGGCGGACGCGGGGGGTCGCGCGAATCGGTCGATCATGACAGGTACCCGTTCACGGTCATACTCGGTGGTGTCTCCTCACGGGCCGCGTGCTGGCGCTCGCGCCGGTCCCACCGTAGTCGCAACTATGCACAGCGAGAGTTCCCGCCCGAGCGAGTTCTGCGTTCTGTCAGGCGGCTCCCGCGTTCCCATCATCGGCCAGCCGGGGGAATGACCGGGACGGCTGCCGGGGCGGGTTCAGGGGATCGGGCGGACCTGGGTGGCGCCCCGGTAGCAGCCGGTCCGGGCCGGCGGTGACGTCCAGCCCGCGCCGGTGATCCGCACTTCGGCCCAGACGCAGGTCCGGGTGCTGGTGAGCAGGTTGCCGTAGGCGGAGATGCCGGCGTAGTCGATGGTGAAGTCGTGGCTGCGGGCCGGGGTGTCCCCGTCGGTGACGGCGAGCACCACCCGGGCCGGCCGGGGCACGGTCGGGGTGCCCGCCGGGGCCGGCATGAACCGGGGCCAGCTCGCCCCGCAGACCGGTGAGTATCTCAGCTCCACCAGGCCGATCACCCGCTCGTCGATCAGCACCGCAGCGCTGTCGACGGTGGTGACGGCGGGGTCGGCGGCACACCCGGCGTCCTTGGGGTCCGCCCCGTCGTGCACCCGCAGGGCGGAAGCGGACCCGGTGGGTGTCGGGTCGGGCACCCCGGCGGGTGGGCCGGACGTGGCCGAGGTGACCGGCGGTTGGTCGACGGAGCGCCAGCCGATCGAGGCCAGGCCGACGGCGAGCACCATGAGCAGGCCCGCCCCGGCAGCGGGGAGCAGCAGCCGACGATCGGACCGACCGGCCGGCGCCGCAAGCGCCGGTCGGCCGCCGGGCGAGGACTCGGCAGCAGGCGGGGGCTCAGTAGCAGGCGAGGACCCGACGGCGGGCCGAGGCTCGACGGTAGGCGGGGAACCAGCGACGGGCGAGGGCTCGACGGCGGGCAGGGAATCGGCAGCGGGCGGGGACTCGGCGGTGCCGGGTGCGCGGTCGTCGGCCGCCGGATCGGGGGTGCTCGCGGCGACCCGGTGCCAGCGCCGGGCCCAGGCCGTCTCGTCGCCGCCGAGCGCCCGGACGTACGCCAGGGTGGTGTCCAGGGTGGGTAGCTTCCGGCCGCCGGCCGCCTCGGACAGCGAGCTGGACGACCGGTGGGCCCGGCGGGCCATCGCCTGGTACGTCGGCCGGCCGGCCCGGTCGCGCAGGCTGCGCAGCTCGGCGGCGAACGCCTGCACCGGGTCGGCGTCGGGATCGAGCGGGCGCTCCGTCCGGGCCACCGTGACTCCTCGGGTTGATTGACCAGCGCCGGCTATTGATTGTCCAACGCCACACAGCGTAGAGACGACTGTCGACGGAAGGTAGAGATGGGAGTCGACCCAACCCGGTCCGAAAGTCGACCATCCACATCGGAGGAACGATGACCACCGCACCCCGAACGTCGAGGGCTGTCCACCGGACGTTGGCCACCCTGGCCGCCAGCGCCCTGGTCGCCGCGAGCCTGCTCGTGGCGAGCCCGGCGAGCGCCGGCTGCCCCACCACCGGCTGCGACGGCACCGACCCGATCAACACCCAGTGCTCGGCCGACGCCCGCAACGCGACCAGCCAGCCGGCGTACATCATGAAGGGCGCGACCACGCTGGCCGTGGTGGAGTTGCGGTACAGCGCCACCTGCGGCACCAACTGGGGCAAGATCAGTAACCGGGTGACCCCGAACCGGGTCCAGGTCACCGCCTACCGGGACAGCCCGCGCAAGTCGACGCCGTGGTACGGCGGCACCGGTGCCCAGTACTACGGCGACCAGCTTGACGGCCAGAACTCGACGATCTGCGCGGTCGGCGAGGTCGTCTACAACGGCACCACGTACACCAGCACGCCGCTCTGCGCCTGACCGCTACGGCTCCGGCCTGACCGGGGAGGCTGCGGGCCGGCCGGGGCGGCGAGGTGCGCGCCGCCCACCGGGCGGCGGTGGGTGACGGTGGTCGCCCACCGCCGCGTGCGCCGGCCGACCACCGTCAGGTGGTGACGGTGCCCCGCAGCAGGTCCCGGGCGTGGGCGATGGCCGCCGGGGTGTCGGCGAAGACCAGCCCGTCGCGGCGCAGCTCGTCGGCCACCCCGAGGGTCGCCAACACCTGGTCGTGGTCGGGGGTGATCCCGGAGAGCAGCACGGTGATCCCCCGGCCCCGCAGTCGCCGGACGGCGTCGCCGAGCACGTGCGCGCCGGTGGCGTCCAGCGCCGACACCCGCGACATCCGCAGGATGACCACCCGGACGTCGGCCACCTCGGACAGCTCCAGCAGGAAGGTGTGCGCGGCGGCGAAGAACAGCGGCCCGTCCAGCCGGTAGGCCACGATGTGCTCGGCCAGCAGGGCGTGCTCCTCGGCGCTGTGCTCCCCCCGGTCGAGCGGGACCTGTTCCAGCCGGGCGCTGCGGGCCACCGCGCGCAGCGCGATCACCACCGCCACGGCCACCCCGACGGCGACGGCGGTGACCAGGTCCCAGGCGACCGTGACGACGAAGGTGAGCACCAGCACCAGGGCGTCGCCCCGGGTGGCGCGGGCCAACGCCCACAGCGACCCGGCCTCGACCATGCGTACCGTGGTGGCGAGCAGCACCCCGGCCAGCGCGGCGAGCGGAATCCGGCCGACCAACGGGGCGGCGGCCAGGACGATCGCGGCGAGCGCCACCGCGTGGGTGAACGCGGCCAGTTTCGACGACGCCCCGGCGCGGACGTTGACCGCCGTGCGGGCGATCGCGGCGGTGGCCGGGATGCCGCCGAACAGCGGCGAGGCGAGGTTGGCCAGGCCCTGACCGAACAGTTCCCGGTCCGGGTCGTGCCGTTGCCCGACGGTCATCCCGTCGGCGACGGTGGCCGACAGCAGGCTCTCCAGCGCGGCGAGCGCGGCCACCGCCAGCGCCGACGGCAGCAGCACGCCGACCGCGCCGGGGTCGAGGAAGCCCAGCGACGGCGCGGGCAACCCCTGCGGCAGCGCACCGATCCGGACCAGCTCGACCGGGGCGGTCTCGGCGAGCACCGTGGCGGCGGCCACCCCGAGCAGCGAGAAGGGTACGCCGGGCCGCCAGCGTGCGCCGAGCAGCATCAGCGCCGCCACCCCGAGCGCGACGGCCAACGCCACCGGCCGGGGGTGCACGACGAACCGGGCGACCGCGTCGGCGGCGACGGCCCAGACCCGGTCGCCGTGCGCGTCGGTCACCCCGAGCGCGGCGGGGAGTTGTTGCAGGGCGATGACCACGGCGATGCCGGCGGTGAAGCCCTCGATGACGGGGGTGGGCAGGTAGCGGACGTACCGCCCGAGGCGGGCCAGGGCGAGGGCGATCAGCAGCAGCCCGGCCAGTGCGCCGACCATCAGCACCCCGGTCGGGCCGAACTGCTGCACCACCGGCACCAGCACCACGGTCATCGCCCCGGTGGGGCCGGAGACCTGGAGGTGGGAGCCGCCGAACACGGCCGCCACCGCCCCGGCGACGACGGCGGTGACCAACCCGGCCTGCGCCCCCAGCCCGGAGGTGACGCCGAAGGCGAGGGCGAGCGGCAGGGCCACCACGGCCACGGTCAGCCCGGCGACCAGGTCCCGGCGGGGTGCCCGGCGTACCGCCTGCCAGTCGGCGCGGTCGGGCAGCAGGCCGAGGACCCGGTCGGCGACGGCGGCGACGCTCACCGGCCGGGCCGGGTCGGTGGGCCGTTCGTGGCGGGGGTACGGGGCCCGTCGCCGGCCACGACGGGATCGGACGGTCCGGCGGCGGGTACGGCTGCGGTGCTGCCGGCGACCGGGTCGGCGGTGCCGGCGCGGAGTTCGTCGAGGAGGGCGTCGCGGTCGGTGAGGACGGTGCCGAGGATGCGTCGGCCGGCGGCCAGCAGGTCGGCCACGTCGGGGGTGCTCAGCGAGTACATGACCAGCGGGCCGTCCCGGTAGGAGGTGACCATGCCGGCCCGGCGCAGCACGGCGAGCTGCTGGGACAGGTTGGACGGCTCGACCTCGATGACGGCGAGCAGGTCGCGGACCGGCTTCGGCCCGTCCTGGAGGAGTTCGAGCACCCGGATGCGTACGGGGTGACCGAGGGTGCGGAACAGCTCCGCCTTGGCCTGGTACAGCGGCACCGACACCGGCGACCTTCTTCCCGTTCGACGACGTGAAGACTTTAGCACTTGCACAATTCTTCAATTCACCTGTCGCGTGGTTCGTGACTCCCGCTTCGGGGCCCGGATCGCGCGGCGCGCCCCCGGCGTACCTGCCGGGGGCACACCGCAACGATCAGTCGACGCCCTGCCGACCAAGCACGGCCGCAGTGGTCAGCGTGGCCGCCCCGGATCGCTGGTCGACGCCGACAGCGCACCGCCGGCCGGCGCGAAGATCAACCGGGAGCGCAACTGCCGGAAACCGGTACGTTCCAGCTCGGCGACCACCGCCACCCGGTGGGCGTCCACGTCGGCCACCACCTCCCGGGCGCCGTCGGCCGCCAACGCCGCGACCGAGTCGGCCAGCAGGTCGCCGCGCGCCGACGGGTCGAGCACGCCGACGTAGCCGAGCATCGGGAAACAGGCGTCCCCGGCCGCCCCGGCCAACCCCACCGGCTCCCCGGCGGCCAGGGCGACCCGCCAGGTCGTGGCCGGGCCGGCCAGCCAGGCCCGGGGATCCCTGGCCAGGTCCACCCCGGCCACCGCCTGGGCGATCTCGCGGCCGGTCAGCACGTCCGGGTCGGCTATCCGGGCGACCAGGGCGTCGATCTCGCCGGTGTCGGTGGCCGGGCGGAAGGCGCGACGGCCGGAGGGTGCCGGAAGCGGGGTGCCCGCCCACGAGCACCGGAGTCGCTCACCCCGCTCGACCAGCCCGGCGAGCCGGGCCGCCGCCAGCGGTGCCCGGACCACGGCCAACACCTCCGGTCGACGCCGCCAGTGCGCCGGCAGGCCGGCGTAGTACCGGTGCGGACCACCGAGCGCCTCGTGGGCCGCGCGCAGCAGTGCCGCACCCACCTCCGGCCCGGCGGCCAGGTCGAAGCGGTCCAGCCAGGGCGCACCGACAGCTCCGGGCGGCAGGAGCCACGCGGCCCGGCCCACCACCCGGCCGTCCCGCAGGGCGATCCAGGTGCGCTCGGGCCGGTAGCCACCCCCGGCGACACCGTCGGCGTAACCGACCTTGCGCAGTTGGGGCAGCGGGTCGGGCATGGACTCGAACAGATCTTCCTCGCCCGCGACGAGCGGGCGGATGACCAGGTCGGTCATGGGGAATCCTCCGGAAAGCGAACGCCCCGGTCAGATCCGCGTGGACGCCGGGACGCGGAGGGGGCGCAGAACATCGGACATTGTTCTGACCTCCTTCCGGCTCGACGGCGTGCCGCGAAAACGTACTCTACGCGTACTCCATGATCCGCCGTGGCAACCAGCACGGGCTGCGGATCGTCGGCACCCTGAAGTCCGGGCCGGGGCTCAACGCCCTCGCCGTCTTCGAGAAATGAGCACGGGTCAGGCCGGCAGGAAGCGGACCGCGTCGGCGACGACGTACCCGTCGGTGCCCTCGGTGCGGATCAGCACGCTGCCGGCCGTCCCCGCCGGAAACTGGTACGTCCCCAGCGACACCCACTGCCCGCCCGACGCGCGCTGGTCGACCACCCGGGTGGTCACCCCACCGCCGTGCACCACGTCGACCGGGACGTTGCCGGCCCGGTTCGGGTCCGCCGTCCAGCGCAACTGGACCGCCCAACTCCCGGCCGTCGGCAGGGCAGGGGTGAACCGCAGCCGGTTGACACCCTTGCCGGTGTTGCCGTCGTGCTCGTAGTCCGACCCCCAGTAACCGCCGATGGCGGTGCTGCTCACCCAGACCCCGGCCCGGGTGACTCCGGCTGCCCGGTTGTCCACCACGATCTCGCCGTCGGCGGTGGGCGGCCAGCTCAGGATCTGCCCGTCCCGGCGCAACCGGGCCTGGAGGGCGGCGACGTCGACCTGCTGCACCGGCACCCCGGCATCCACCGCCAGCAGCGCCGCCGTCGCCGCGGACTGGGCGAGGATCATGAAGACCGGTTCCATCCGGATCGAGCCGTAGGCGATGTGGCTGGCCGACAGGCAGACCGGGACGAGGAGGTTGGCGCACTGCCCGGTGGTCGGCACGATCGACCGGTAGCTGATCGGGTACGGGCCGGGCACCCCGACCTGCACGTCGCCCTCGTTCTTCACCAACCCGTCGACCACCACCCGCTGGCAGTTGTGCGAGTCCATGGTGTAGCTGGCCAACCCGACCGAGTCGGCGGCCCGCACGCTGCCCCGGCAGTCCCGCTCGGTCATCACGTACGCCGACACCATCCGGCGGGCCTCGCGGACGTAGAGCTGCGGGGGCCACCCGCCGGTGGCGGTGAACTCGTCGGCGGCCAGGCCCCAGCGGGCCACCCCCGCCCGGACCGACGCCGGCAGCCGGGGGTCGTTGGCCAGGAACCACATCAGCCCCTGCTGGTACGTCAGGTGGTCGGCGACCATGCTGTCCCGCTGCGCCCGGGTCGCCGTCGGGTAGGCGTAGTTCACGCCGATGAAGTCGGTGGAGAACGCCCCGGTGTTGTTCGAGTCGGTCTTCCCGCCACCGACGCTCTGCGTGGTGAAGAACGGCCCGGTATACCCGGCCTGCACGTACCGCAGCAGCAGTTCGTAGTCGGCCGGGTCGTAGCCGGCCGGCTGCGGGAACGGGACCCGACCGGCGGCCTGGGTCAGGCACATCCGGAAGTTGTACGCCTGGATCCGGTCGTCACCGGTGCCGTTGCCCGCGACCGGGGCGGCGGAGATGCCGGGGAGCAGCCCGCTGGCCGGGCTGCCCGGCACCACGTACGGGTCGACCGGCAGGGTGAACTGGTGTGCCCCGCGCAGTTGCACCCCGTTGATCGTCTCGCCGTACGCGGTGTTGGCCTCCCGCCCGACCGTGTACGCCACCCCGGCGGCGGCCATCAGGTCACCCTCGTAGGTCGCGTCGACGAACATCGGGCCGGTGAAGAGCTGCCCGTTGTCGGTGACCAGGCCGGTGATCCGGTCCCCACTGCGCTGCACGGTGGTCAGCCGCGCGTTCAGGTAGACCGGCACCCCGTGCTCGGTGAGCAGCTCGTCGAAGACCCCGGCGGCCACGTGCGGCTCGAAGACCAGCCGCATCGGCGAATCGGGGGTGACCGGGACACCCTGGTACCTGGCGTACACCCGGCGGTAGAACTCCCCGGCGAGACCGCCGATGGCGGCGCTGGTGCCGCTGTCGGTGTAGCCGAGCCCACCGGTGGTGAGCCCGCCGACGTGGCTGCCCGGTTCGACGATCACGGCGGTGCGCCCCAACCGGTGTGCCTGCACGGCGGCGACGATGCCGGCCGAGGTGGCCCCGTAGACCACCAGGTCGGCGGTGACGGTGCCGGCGGCCAGGGCCGGCAGGCCGAAGCCAGTGCCGGCGGCCAGGGCGGGAAGCCCGGGACCGGTGCCGGCGACGACGACGAGGGTGGCCCCGCCGAGGCGGATCAGCTGACGGCGGGTGAACGCAGGCGACATCACGGCTGCCCTTCGCAGACGAGGGGAGGAGCGCGCCGCCGCACCCGGAACGCATCGACCCTCGCTGATCAGGTCAGAGCTGTCAAGGGCCCCTCCTGCCCCACACCCGACGGGAAGGAGGGCTCGGGCTGCCGACCGGCCTGGGTCGGGGTGGCCGGGCCGGACCCGTGGCACGGGCACCCCGGGCCGTCCCGTCAGCCCTCCGGGGCCGGGGCCGCGTCGTCGAGCAGGTCGTTGACGCAGCGCAGCACCGGCCGGGCGGTCAACGCCGCCGGGTCCAGCGGCGCACCGCAGGTCACCGTGAACGTCACCGACTCCCCCGGCAGCAGGGTGACCAGCGCCGCGTCGACCTCGGCGGCCGGGTCGAGCCGGTCCGGGAAGAGCGTCAGGTCACGCAGCACGGTCCGCGCGGTGACCCGGACCCGCTGCCCGCCGACGACCGGCTCCACCGTCGCGTCGAAACGGGCCGCCGGCCACTGCGCGTCCCGGTCCTCGGCGAAGAACCACAACGCCCGCTCGGCGCTGGCACCGGCCTCGGCGATCAGCAGTTCCCGGCGCTCCTCCTCCGCCACCGCCAGGTCCGCCGGCAACGGCACCGCCACCGCCGCGTACGCCGGCACGTCGAGCGGGTACGACGTCTTCGCCCTCGGCTCGCCGGTCAACGTCGACCGGGTCACCGTCACCGGGGCCCGCCACGGGGTGCCGGTCTCGTTCACCGCGATCAGGGCCAGCCCACCGTCGCGGGGCTGGACGGTGAGCAACCGGTCGGCGTACGCCCGGCGCAGCGCGTACCACAGGGGTTTGCGGCGACCGTCACCGTCGACCGCCGACCACGAGGTGACCGGCCAGCAGTCGTTGAGCTGCCAGACGATGGTGCCGGAGCAGACGTCCCGGTGCGACCGGAAGTGCTCCACCCCCAGCTGGATGGCCCGCGCCTGGTTGAGCTGGGTCAGGTAGTGCCAGTCGTCGAAGTCGGCCGGAGCGGGCAGGTGCGCGTCGAGACCCCGTCGCAGCTTGGCGTCCCCGTCGGCCGCCTTCTGGTGGTGGGCCATCCCCGGCGAGTCGTGCGCCAGCGGCTCGTCGGACAACGCCCGGCGCAGCGTCGCGTACGCCGGGGGCGCCTGGTAGCCGAACTCGGCGACGAACCGGGGGACGTACTCGCGGTACTTCGTGTAGTCGTCGGTGTTCCAGACGTCCCAGATGTGGGTGGTGCCGTGCGCCGGGTCGTTGGGGTGGATGTCCTCGACACCCGACCACGGGCTGCCCGGCCAGTACGGGCGGGTCGGGTCCAGCTCGCCCACCACCCGGGGCAGCAGGTCGAGATAGAAGCCCCGCCCCCAGGTGCGCCCGGCCAGCGGCTCCTGCCAATCCCAGTCGTGCCAGCCCCAGATGTTCTCGTTGTTGCCGGTCCACAGCACCAGCGACGGGTGCCCGGCCAGCCGGGTCACCTGCTCCCGCGCCTCCGCCTCGACCTCCGTGCCGAACGGCTCCTCCTCCGGGTACGCCGCGCAGGCGAACAGGAAATCCTGCTGCACCAGCAGGCCCCGCTCGTCGGCGAGGGAATAGAAGTCGCCCGACTCGTAACGCCCGCCGCCCCAGACCCGCAGCAGGTTGACGTTGGCGTCGGCGGCCTGGGTGAACCGGTGCGCCAGCCGGTCCCGGGTGACCCGGGTGGGAAACGCGTCGTCGGGGATCCAGTTGACCCCCCGCACCAGCACCGGCACGTCGTTGACGTGCAGGGTGAACGGGGTGCCGTGGGCGTCGGGGGTGGTGTCCAGGCGTACCGAACGGAACCCGATCCGCTGTGACCAGGTGTCCAACGGGGTGCCGTCGGGCGACGCCAGGGTCACCACCAGCGGGTGCAGCGGCTGTGCGCCGTACCCCCGGGGCCACCACAGTTCGGGGTCGGCGACGGTGAGGGTCAGCGCGGCCGTACGCCGCCCGGCCGCGACGGTCGCCTCGCCGGTCACCCCGGCGACCTCGGCGCGGACGGTCAGTGGCACGTCGGCCACCCGCTCGACCTCGACGTGCAGCTCGACCCGGCCCCAGCCGTCGACGACCGTCACCAGTGGACGGACGGTGCCGAGCCGGGCGGTGGACCAGGCGTGCAACCCGATCTCCTGCCAGATCCCGGCGGTCACCAGCGTCGGCCCCCAGTCCCAGCCGAAGTTGCAGGCCATCTTGCGGATGAACGCGAACGGCTCCGGGTAGGCGTTGGGCCGGTCACCGAGCCGTTCCTGCTGCTCCCCGGCATAGCGGTACGCCGAGTCGAACCGGACAGCGAGGGTGTTCTCCCCCGGCCGCAACGCCGAGGCCACGTCGAACCGGTACGACCGGTGCATGTTCGCGGTGCGGCCGACCTCGACGCCGTTGAGGGTGATCGTGGCGACCGTGTCCAACCCGGCGCAGACCAGATCGACCCGGTCGTCGTCGCCGGGCCGGTGCACGAACGTGGCCGCGTACTCCCAGTCGGTGCGGCCGATCCAGGCCGACGCCGTCTCGTTGTCGTCGAGGTAGGGGTCGTCGATCAGGCCGGCGGCGAGCAGGTCGGTGTGCACACACCCCGGCACGGTGGCGGGTATCGACCGCCCGGCGACGGCGTCGGGCACCTGCGGCCCGGACACCGCGCGCAACTGCCAACCCTCGTGCAACGCCAGACGGTTCACGATTTCACCGCGCCTTCCATGATTCCCCGGACGATCTGCCGGCCGCCGACGAAGAGCATCACCAGCAGCGGCACCGTGGCGATGAACGCCCCCGCGAGCACCCGACGGTAGATGACGTAGTTGCCACTCGCCAGATCGGAGACGGCCACCATCGAGGTCGGGTAGTCGGTGCCGCTGAGCGTGATCAGTGGCCACTGGAAGTCGTTCCAGGTCGCCACGAAGGTGAGCAGGCCCAGCACGGCCAGGGCCGGGCGGATCGCCGGCAGCACGATGCTGCGGTAGATCCGCATGGTGGTAGCCCCGTCGACCCGGGCCGACTCGACCAGCTCGTCCGGGACGCCGTTGACGATGAACTGCCGCATGTAGAACACCCCGAACGCGGTGACCAGACCGGGCGCGATCACCGCCAGCAGGGTGCCGTTCCAGCCGAGCCGGCCCATCACGATGTAGAGCGCGACGATGCCGAGCTGGTTGGGGACGGTGAGGGTGAGCACCACCAGGAGCATCAGCGTGTCGCTGCCCCGGAACCGCAGCTTGGCGAAGGCGAACCCGGCCAGCGAGCAGAAGAACAGCACCGAGGCGGTCACCACGGTCGACACGATGACGCTGTTGACCAGGGAGGCGGCGAAGTAGACGTCCTGGAGCGAGAAGACCTCCTCCAGGTTGGCCAGGAACCGGTTGCCGGGGACGACCGCCGGGGGCAGCTTCGCCAGCGCCTCGTCGTCGCTGGTGGCGATGACGAACATCCAGTACAGCGGGAACGCGGCGAACAGAAAGGTCAACGACAGCAGCAGGTACGTGCCGAGACCGGCCGGGGTGTCCTGCGGCGCGCGCCCCGACAGCGCGGGCCGGCGCACTGCGTTCCTCGCGCTCACCGATCCCCTTCCGCTCGCGACTGCGGGACTCCGCTGCGCTGCGTTCCTCGCGCTCACCGGTGTCCCCTTCCGTTCGCGACTGCGGGACTCCGCTGCGCTGCGTTCCTCGCGCTCACCGGCGACCGCCCGACAGGCGGTTGGTCAGCAGGGTGTTGAGGCCGGTCACCAGCAGGATGATCAGGAAGAGCGCCCAGGACATCGCGGCGGCGTAGCCGAGGTTGAGGTCCTTCCAGCCGACCTTGTAGATGAGCTGGGCGATGGTCTGCCACTCGCCGTTCGGTCCGCCGGTGGCGGCCTGCGCGTTCAGGTCGAACAGCATCGGCTCGGTGAACAGTTGCAGCCCGCCGATGGTGGACAACACCACCGTGAAGACGATCACCGGTTGGATCATCGGTACGGTGATCCGCCACAGCTGCCGCCACGGGCCGGCCCCGTCGATCGCCGACGCCTCGTAGACGTCACGCGGGATGGACTGCATGGCGGCCAGGTAGAGCAGGGCGTTGTAGCCGATCCACTTCCAGTTGACCATGGTGGCGATGGCGATCCAGGCGTGCGGCTTGTCGGCCCGCCAGTCGATCGCCGCGTCCCCCGTGGCGCCGATGCCCACCTCGGCGAGCAGCCAGTTCGCCATCCCGAAACTGCGGGAGAAGAACGCGCTGAACACCATCGTCGAGGCGACGATCGGGGTGACGTACGGCAGCAGCACCCCGACCCGCCACCAGGTCTGCGCCCGCAGTTTGCGGTTGAGCAGCGACGCGACCACCAGCGCCAGCAGCAACTGGGGCACCGAGGAGAGCAGGAAGATGCCGAAGGTGTTGTAGAGCGCGTTCCAGAAGTCCTCGTCGCCGAGCAGCCGGGTGAAGTTCGCGACGCCGGCCCAGTAGGGCAGGGTCGGGTCGTCGAGCCGGTAGTTGCGCAGCGCGACGACCCCGTTGAACAGCAACGGGAACAGCCCGAACACCCCGAAGAGCAGGAAGAACGGCGCGATCATCAGGTACGGCAGGTAGCGCATGTCGAAGCGGTACAGCCGGTCGCGCCAGCCGGACGGGCGACCCGTCCCGGCGGCGGATGCCGACCCGGGGCGGTGACTCGACGGCGGCGCGGCTCGGGTGGTGGGCACGGGACACCTCCGGGGCCGGGACGGGACGGGGCTGCGGACGGTCAGGACCTGCCGGCCTTCTCGGCCTCCTTGACCGCCTCGGCCCAGGCGGCATCCGGCTTCAGGGTCTTGTTCTGCACGCGGTTGATGACGTTCTCCACGGCCACCCGGGTCGGGCCGTTCTTCCTGCCCAGGTACTGCGGGGTCAGCCCCTGCGCCATCCTGGGGAAGATCTGCCCGACCGGCGCGTCGTTGAAGAACGGGTTCTTGAACTCGGCGATCGCCGGGTCGGCGTAGAGCGCGGGTTGCGAGGGCAGGTTGCCGACCTTCTTGAAGATCTCGATCTGCTGCTCCGGCTGGACCAGCCACTCCAGCAGCTGGTACGCCTCGTCGACGTGCCTGCCCTGCTTGGGGATGGTGAGGAACGAGCCACCCCAGTTGCCGCCGCCACCGGGCACTGCGGCAATGTCCCACTTGCCCTGGGTGCCGGGCGCGGTGTCCTTGATGTGGCCGAGCATCCACGCCGGGCAGGCGAGGACGGCGAACGAGCCGGCGGTGAAGCCCTTGTCCCAGTCGGCCTGGAAGCTGGCCAGGTTGGCCGACAGTCCGGCCTGGACCGCCGTGATCGTGTAGTCGAAGGCGACCTTGGGACCCTGCTCCATCCGGAGCTGTTCCTGTTCGTCGTAGAAGCCGACGGGCTGCTGCCCCAGGATCGGGTTGAACAGGTTGGTGCCGGAGTCGAGGAACTTCTTCTTCGTCCGGCCGGTGTAGTCCTGGCCGACCTGGATGAACCTGTCCCAGGTGGGCCAGAGGGCGGAGACCTGGTCCCGCCCGGTGGGCAGCCCGGCGGCGGCGAACAGGTCGGTGCGGTAGCACATGGCCAGGCCGCCGACGTCGGTGCCGAGGCCGATCTGGGTCTTGCCGTCTGCCGACAACGACTGCTTCCACTTCCACGGCAGGTACTTGCTCTCGTAGGAGCCGGCGCCCTTGTCGAGCAGGTTGACGAACTTGTCGGACTGGCTACGGAACTGGACCATGAAGCCTTCGTCGATGGCGGCGATGTCGGCCGCGCCGGAACCGGCGACGAGCTTCTTCTGGAGATCCTCGTGCTGGGCGTTGTACTCGCCCGAGTTGAGTTGGATCTTGACGTTGGGGTGGTCGGCCTCGTAGCGGGTCTTGAGGTCCTGGAGACCGAAGTCGCCCCAGAAATTGATCTTCAGGGTGACCTGGCCGCCTCCGCCGCCCGAGTCGGTGGCGCTCCGGCCGCTGCACGCGGCGATCATCGTCAGGCTGACGACGCCGACCGCCGCCGCGCGCGCCCAGTGGGTCCAGGACCGTCTCATCTCATCCTCCGCGCACACATCGGGGACGCCCATGACATCGACAGGCGTTGACTGAACCGGATAAGTGAGGCCACCGTACGGGCCACCCCACACGGTGTCAACGGCCGGTCAACAGCGCCTCGAACCGGCAACCTGGGCGTGCCCATCGAACCGCGAGGGCAGGGCCGGAGTGCCTCTCCGCCCTGCTCGGCGCGCTGGTATACCGCCACCACGCACCTCCCGCCGCGTACGCTTAACCGGGCAAGCGAATCCCGCTCAGCGGTAATGGCGGAGCACCCCGGCCGGGAGCGTCGACCGGACCAGGCACCGGTAGCGTGGGCACCGCCGGTGATTCCGGCCCCCGTCGACGGCCCACCCAGGCCGTGAGAAGTGGAGGAGACACACCGGTGAAGCGGCCGACCATCGCCGACGTCGCCCGACGCGCCGGAGTGTCCAAGGGCGCGGTGTCGTACGCGCTCAACGGGCAACCGGGGGTCTCGGAGGCCACCCGGCAACGCATCCTGGCGATCGCCGCCGAGATCGGCTTCAGCCCCAGCAGCGCCGCCCGTGCACTCTCCGGCGCCACCGCCGACGCGGTCGGCCTGGCCCTGTGCCGACCGGCCCGGATACTCGGCATCGAACCGTTCTTCATGGAGCTGATCAGCGGTGTCGAGGCCGAACTCTCCGCCCGGTCGTACGCCCTGACCCTCCAGGTGGTCGCCGACCAGGAGGCGGAGATCGCGGTCTACCGACGCTGGTGGGCCGAGCGGCGCGTCGACGGCGTCCTCGTCTGCGACCTGCGGACCAACGACATCCGGGTGCCCGCCCTGGAGGAGTTGCAACTACCCGCCGTGGTGATCGGCGGGCCGGGGCACACCGGCACCCTGGCCCACGTCTGGGCCGACGACGCGGCGGCGCTGGCCGAGGCGGTGGAATACCTGGTCGCCCTCGGCCACCGACGGATCGCCCGGGTCGGTGGGCTGCCCTCGCTGCTGCACACCGAGATCCGCACCGACGCCTTCGCCGAGGTGTGCGGCCGGCTCGGCCTCACCGACGCGGCGACCGTGTGGTCCGACTACACCGGCGAGGAGGGCGCCCGCGCCACCCGGCGGCTACTCAGCTCCGCCCGACGCCCGACCGCGGTGATCTACGACAACGACGTGATGGCGATCGCCGGGCTCTCCGTGGCGCAGGAGATGGGCCTCGGCGTACCCGCCGATCTGTCCATCGTGGCCTGGGACGACTCGCCCCTGTGCCAACTGGTGCACCCGCCGCTGACCGCGCTCGGCCGGGACATTCCCGCCTACGGCGCGCACGCGGCCCGCCAACTGCTCGCCGTCATCGCCGGGGAGTCGGTGGGCGGGCTCCAGGACGAGACGGCGCACCTGACCCCGCGCGGCAGCACCGCACCGCCCCAGGTCAGGTGAACCGGTTAAGTCAACTCGTACCGGCGCAGGTCACCGGGAGGACGTGGGGAACTCCTCGAAGTACGCCTCGACCCGCTCGGCGGTGGCCGGACGGGCCAACGCGAAGCCCTGGCCGTACCGGCAGCCGGCCCGGGTCGCCCGGTCGACCTCCGGCTCCGACTCCAGGTCCGCCATCACCACGGTCACCCCCAACCGCTCCCCCAGGCCCACCACCACGTCGATCAGCGGGCGGGTCTCCGCATCCGGCCCGGCCGGCCGGGGCTGCACCTTGAGCAGGTCGATCGGCAGCCGACGCAGCTGCGCCAGGGAGGCGTGCTCCGCCCGGAAACTGTCCAACGCGACACGCACCCCCATCGACCGGAGCCCGGCCAACCGGGCCACCACCGTCGGCAGGTCCGCGCCCAGCCTCGACTCGGCGATCTCCAGCACCAGCCGTTCCGCCGGCAAGCCGTGCCCGGCCAGGACCGCCTCCACCCGGGGCACCAGATCCGGGGCCAACAGCTCGGCCAACGTCAGGTTGACCGCCAACCACAGCTCCCGCCCCCCGGTCGACCAGTCGGCGAGCTGCCGACAGGCCCGGTCCAGCACCCACCGCCCCAACTCACCGAGCAGACCCAGATCCTCGGCGACCGGCAGCAACTCGGCCGGCAGCACCGTGCCGAGCACCGGGCTGCGCCACCGCAGCAACGCCTCGATGCCGGCCGGCCGCCGATCAGCCAACGCCAACACCGGCTGGTAGACCAGGTCCAGCTCACCCCGGGCCGCCGCACCGGGCAGTTCCCGCTCCAGGTCCAGCCGACGGACCAGCTGTTCCTCCAGGCAGGCGTCGTACCACTCGATCCGGTTGCGCCCCAGCTGCACGGCCCGGCGACGGGCCAGGTCGGCCTGGCGCAGCACGTCCTGCGGTGCCGCCCCGGTCAGCTCGGTCAGGCCCACGCCGACCCGCAACCGGGCCATCCCGGTCGGTGCCAGGCACGGTTCGGTCAATGCGGCCAGCAGCCGTTCGCCCAACGCGTACGCCGGCACCGACCCGGCGTCGGTGACCACCGCGAACTCCTCCGCGGACAACCGGGCGACCAGGTCCCGGGGGCCGACCACGTCGCGCAGCCGGCGGGCGGTGGTGACCAGGAGGGCGTCGCTGCCCACCGGCGCCGGACCACCCTGCGTCGGGACGGGCACGTGCACGTCGACCAGCAGCAGGGCACCGGGTGGGCCACCCCGCGCGCCGAGCACACGCAGCAGCTCCTGCCGGTCGGCCAACCCGGTGAGCGGGTCGGTGGCCGCGACCCGCCGCAGCTCCCGCTCCAGTCGGCGACGGTCCCCGACGTCGCGGACGTGCAGCACCACCGCGGCCCCCTCCGGCACCGCACGCTGGTCGCTCACCGTCGACTCGATCTCCCGCCAGCCGCCGTCGCCGGTACGCATCCGGGCCACCAGCAGCGGCGGCGCACCGCCGTCGGACCGGGCGGCCAGTCGGGCCAGGACCCCCGGCGCGTCGTCGGGGTGCAGCAACCCGGCCAGCGGCAGCCCGCACACGTCGTCCTGGCGCAGCCCGAACCAGCGCTCACCGGCCGCCGAGAGCCACTGCACCCGCAGCCCGTCGTCGAGGACCACCACCAGGTCACGGCCCCCGGAGACCAACGTCCGGAAGTACGCCTCCCGGGCGGCCAGCCGCCCGGCCCACCGGCGGTTGTCGGTCACGGAGATCAACTCCCGGGCCACCAGCGACGGGATCACCGCCAGCCCCAGCAGGACAGCGGTCGGGGTGAACCCGCCGGCGAACGCCAGATGCCCGCCCGCCGCCACGGTGGCCACCACCGCCGGTGCCGTCACCCGGGGCCAGGCCGGCGGCGGACCCGCCGGGTCGGCCGGGTCGCCCGCCGCGACCCGGGCCATCCCCGCCGCGGTCAGCAACGCCCCACCGACCAGCAGCGGCACCACCGTCAGCAGCGACACCTCCGACGCCCGGTAGGCGAACAGCCCCACCAGGACGGCCAGCCCGAGCAGGACGGCCGCCACCCCGACCCGGCAGCGGGCCGCCCCCGGGCGACGACGGCGGTCGGCCAGCGCGCTCACCAGCAGCCCGGCCAGTCCGACCGCGCCGACCACGGTGACCACCCGGACCACCGGTGGCACCGGGCCGGGCGGGACCAGCACCCAGCCGGCGAAGAGCAGGGCGGTGCCGGACCCGAGCACGTCCACCCCACGGCGCAGCCGGGCCCGGGAGCTCAACCGGACATGGCCGGGCAGCAGGAGCAGCCCGATCGCACCGGCCAGGGTGACCGCGCCGAACCCGGTCGCCACGACCCCGGCCCGCCAGGACGTCGGCACCAGTGGCAACACCGCCACGGTCAGCCCGGCCACCGTCACCGCGACGTTGAGCGGGGCGGCGGCCCGGCGGGACCGCCGGGAGGTGGCGGCCGACCGGAACAGCCGGACGGTGGCCAGGGCACAACCGACCGCGCCGGCCATGGTGGTCGCCGCCAGTGGCCGGAGGAGACCGGCCAGGCTGGCACCGGCCAGGAGCGCGACCAGCACCGACAGCGTGGTCGGCGCGGACGGGAAGCGACGGAGGAGGTGAGCGACGGTCACGGCGGTCGCCTTCGTGAGGGGGAAACACGGGGCGGTATGACGGGGGTTAGCGGTTCAACGATTCGCCACCACACGGGTTATGCCCGCCGACCGTGATCCGCGTCACCAGCCGCGGTCGTCCCCGGCTGGTCGACCGCCCGGCCGGAACCATCCCGGTCAGGGGTGGGATCATCGGGGGGTGAGTCGCGCCGACACCATCCGTTTCCGGCACAACCAGGCCATCCTGGTCGCGGCCGTCATCGCCACCATCGGCGCGCTGCCCCTGGCCGCCGCCCGGTGGTACCTGCTGCCGGTGCTGCTGGTCCCGTTGACCGTCGCGATCTGGGCCTGGCGTTCCGGCACCGACGCCGACCCGCGTGAGCTGCGCCTGCGGGCGCTGGCCGGGAGGCGACGCATCCCCTGGGAGCAGGTCGTCGAGCTGGCCGCCGACCCGCGCGGCCGGGCCGTCGTCCGGCTCGCCGACGGGCAGCACCTGCCCCTGCCGGCGGTCCGGGGCGTCGACCTGCCCCGCCTGATCTCGATCACCGGCCAGTCCCTGCCCGAGGCCCACTGACCCCGGGGTCCACGCCGGGCCGGCCGGCCCGGCCGGTCCCGACCGGGCCGCGACCACCACCGGCCCGCGACCACCACCGGTCCGCCGCGACCACCACCGGTCCGCGACCACCACCGGTCCGTCGCGACCGACGGCGTCAGTAGCCGTCGACCACCGTGTTGACCAGCGGTTCCCCGGCGACGAACCGCCGCAACTGCTCCCCCACCAGCCGGTACGCACGGGGCAGCAGCCCCCGTACCGAGCCGGCGACGTGCGGGGTGAGCAGCACGTTCGGCAACTCCCAGAGCGGATGGTCAGCGGGCAGCGGCTCCGGGTCGGTCACGTCCAACGCCGCCCGCAACCGGCCGGAGGTCAGCTCCGCGACCAGCGCCGACGTGTCCGCCACCGGGCCCCTGGCGGCGTTGACCAGCAGCGCCCCGTCCGGCATGGCGGCCAGGAAACCCGCGTCGACCAGCCCCCGGGTGGCCTCGGTCAACGGCACCAGCAGCACCACCACGTCGGCCTCGGGCAGCAGCCGGGGCAGTTCGGTCACCGGGTGCACCCCCTCCGCCGGCCGTGCGGTCCGGGCGACCAGGGTGAAGGTGACGTCGAACGGGGCCAGCCGGGCCCGGACCGCCGCACCGATCGAACCGGCCCCCACGATCAGCACCCGCTTGCCGGTCAGCTCGTCGGTCGGCGCGACCCGGTCGTACGCCCACTCCCGCCGCGACTGGGCGCGGGCCAGCTCCGGGAAGCCCCGCAGCTGGGCCAGGATCGCCGTGACCACCCACTCGGCGGTACCGGCGTCGTGCACCCCCCGGGCGTCGCACAGGGTCACCCCGGGGGGCACCCGGCCGGACCAGGCGTCCGCCCCGGCGGAGAGCAGCTGCACCACCGCCAGCTCCGGCAGCCGGCCCAGCATCGCCGTGGTGTCCACCCCGGCCAGGAACGGCGGCACCCAGAACCGGACGCCGGTCGGGTCGCCGGGCGGATTCTCCGGATCGGTCCACGGCTGTACGGTGACACCGGCCGGCACCGCCCCGAGCAGCTCGACACCGACAGGATGCGGAATCCATACCTTCACGCGTGCCGACGATAGCCCTCCGTCGGCAGGCTGTTCCGAGGGGCCGGCCCACCGACGCCGCACCGGGCGATGTCGCCCACCTCCCCGGGCGCGCGACGGTCGGGGCGGGTATAACCGGGGGTCGGACGTCGATCGGCGTCCCCCATCCAGGCAGACAGGTGGTCGATGACCGAGCGCAGCGAACGGCCAGCCGTCGGGATCGCCGCGCTGGCCGACCCGGCCCGACTGCGGTCACTGACCGACACCGGGCTGGACGCCGCGCCGGACGAGGCGTTCGACCGGTTCGCCCGGCTGGTCAGCGACCTGCTCGACGTGCCGGTGGCGCTGGTCTCCCTGGTCACCGAGACCCGGCAGTTCTTTCCCGGCGCGGTCGGGCTGCCCGACCCGTGGGCCGCCCGCCGGCAGACCCCGTTGAGCCACTCGTTCTGCCAACACGTGATCGACACCGAGATCCCACTGGTGCTGCCGGACGCCCGGCTCTACCCCCGGGTCCGGGACAACCTGGCCGTGCCGGAACTGGGTGTCGTCGCGTACGCCGGGATGCCGTTGACCGACCTGGACGGCAGGGTGCTCGGCTCGCTGTGCGCGATCGACAGCAAACCCCGGGCGTGGACGAAGGCGCAGCTGCGGACGCTTGCCGACCTGGCGGCGGCCTGCTCCTCGGAGCTGCGGCTGCGGATCGCCCTGGACGCCGCCCAGCAGGCCCGCCGGCTGGTCGAACACGCGCACGACCGGCTCAACCTGCTCGCCTCGCTGAGCGAAACCCTGGCCGGCACGCTCGACGTCGAGACGGCCGTGGCGCGGCTGGCCGACGCGGTGGTGCCGCTGCTGGCCGACTGGGCCATGGTGACCCTGGTCGACCAGGCTGGCACCCCCCGGTGGGTGAACACCGTGCACCGCGATCCGGCCCGCGCCGCCGAGGCCGCCCGGTTCGGCGAGCTGGCGCTGCGCCGGCTCGGCCCGGCCTCGATCACCCGGACGGTGCTGCGGACCGGCCAGCCGGTGCTGCGCCACGTCGCCGACCTGGACGACGTCCGGCAGGCCAGCGACGAGCCGGAGCTGGTGACCCTCGCCGAGCGGCTGGGCTTCGCCTCACACCTGACCGTGCCGGTGCCGGCCCCCGGCCGGGGTACGGCGATGGGCGCGGTCACCCTGGTCGCCGGGCCCGACCGGCGGGCCTTCGACGACGACGACCTCGGCACCGCGCTGGAGATCGGCCGGCGTGCGGGGCAGGCGGTCGGCAACGGCTGGATCTACGGCGAGCAACGGCACGTCGCCGAGGTGCTGCAGCACAGCATGCTCCCGCAGTTGCCGCAGAGCCCGTGGGTCGAGCTGGTGGCCCGCTACCAGCCGGCCGCCGACCGGGTGGAGGTGGGCGGCGACTGGTACGACGCCTTCGTGCAGCCCGACGGCGATCTGGTCGCGGCGATCGGGGACGTCGCCGGCCACGACATCGAGGCCGCCGCGACCATGGGTCAGCTGCGCAACCTCGTCCGGGGCAACGCGTACGGGCGCACCGATCCGGTCGACGAGCTGATGCGGCGGTTGGACGCCACCATCTCCGGGCTGCGCATCCCGACCGCCGCCACGGCGGTGCTGGCCCGACTGCGGCCGGTCCCCGACGGGGTGGCGGTCACCTGGTGCAACGCCGGCCATCCCGCGCCGCTGCTGGTCACCGCCGACGGCACGGTACGGCTGCTCGACGGTCGGCGGGAACCGCTGCTGGGGTTGACCCGGCCGGTCCCCCGCACCGGGGCACGGGTGCTCCTCGCCCCCGGGGACACCCTGCTGCTCTACACCGACGGGCTGGTGGAGCGGCGGGACCAGCCGATCGACGAGGGCATGGCGCAGTTGTGCGAACGGGTCACCGCCGCCGGGGTCCGACCCGCCGCCGACCTGTGCGACCTGCTGCTCGGTTCGGAGGAGCGGCGTGAGGACGACGTGGCGTTGCTGGCCGTACGGGCCCGCTGAGGCGGTCGCCGACCGGTGGGCCGTTCCCGGTGGCCCGGCGGGCCCCGATTCGCGGGCTAGGCTGGGCCGGGTGAGCGCCCGTCTCCCGTACCCCCGCACCGCCCGGGTCCGCGCGGCCCTGGCGACGTCCGGTGTCGCGCTGCTGCTGACCGGGTGCAGTCTAGGCCCGCCGGATCCCGATCCGGCCGGTGAACCACCCAACCTGCCGACCCCGTCGGCGTCGGCGAACACCCCCGAGCAGCAGGTGGTGGCCACGGTGCTGGCCAAGGGGTTGCGGGTGCCGTGGGGGATGGCGTTCCTGCCCGACGGGGCGGCGCTGGTCACCGAACGGGACAGCGGCCGGATCCTCAAGGTCGGGCCGGAGTCGGGGCCGCAGGGGTTGACCGTCACCCCGGCGCAGACCGTGCCAGGGGTGGCCGCGTCCGGCGAGGCGGGGCTGCTCGGCATCGCCGTCTCCCCGGCGTACGCGCAGGACCGGTCGGTGTTCGTCTACTACACCACCGAGCAGGACAACCGGGTAGCCCGGTTGACGCTGGGTGGCGCACCCACGCCGATCCTGACCGGCATCCCGAAGGCCGGCAACCACAACGGCGGTGGGCTCGCCTTCGGCCCGGACGGGCAGCTCTACGTCAGCACCGGCGACGCCGGTGACCGGGCCGCCGCGCAGGACCGGGACACCCTGGCCGGCAAGATCCTGCGGATCACCCCGGACGGCAAGCCGGCCCCGGGCAACCCGTTCCCCGGCTCGCCGGTCTGGTCGCTGGGGCACCGCAACGTGCAGGGACTGGCCTGGGACGCGGGCAAGCGGATGTACGCCACCGAGTTCGGACAGAACACCTGGGACGAGATCAACCGGATCGACAAGGGCGCCAACTACGGCTGGCCGACGGTGGAGGGTCAGGCGGGTGACGGCAGGTTCGTCGACCCGATCGTG
Organism: Micromonospora sp. RL09-050-HVF-A; assembly: GCF_019374995.1. Lineage (NCBI taxonomy): Bacteria > Bacillati > Actinomycetota > Actinomycetes > Micromonosporales > Micromonosporaceae > Micromonospora > Micromonospora sp. RL09-050-HVF-A. Next base: position 6,009,455 of record NZ_JAGKQP010000002.1, on the reverse strand, counting down.
CAGTGGGGCACCGACGAGGCGTCCTGCTCGGGGCTGGCCGCGACGGGCCGGCTGTTGGCCGCCGCCTGCCTGCGCGGCGAGCGGCTCTGGCTGGTGGAGTTGACCGACACGGGCACCGTGCTGGGCGCACCCCGGGAACTGCTCACCGGGAAGTACGGTCGGCTGCGGGCGGTCGCCGCCGCCCCGGACGGTTCGCTCTGGGTCTCCACCTCCAACCACGACGGGCGGGGCCAGCCGGTGCCGGAGGACGACCGGCTGCTGCGGTTGGTCTTCGCCGACGGTGGTGCCGGCCGGAGCTGACGACACGCCGACGGTCGGACAGCAGGGCAGGTACCGGGCGGATCGGCTGCCCGTCCGCCAGGTTTGCCAAGATCTTTCAGTGGGCAGGTCAGAATCTCAGCATGGACGGTCAGGAGAACGAGCAGCGCGGGCCCGGGGACGACGACACCCCCGCCCGGCGTGAGCGGCGCTGGTCGCCCCGGTGGCCCACCGGCCGGTCAAGGGGGACGCGCCGGGCCGGCGTGGTGCTGGCGGTGCTGCTGGTCGCGCTGACCGGAACGGTCATCGGGGTGTTCGCCGGTGGTCGGGTCAGCACCGACATCGGCCCGTTCCGCGCCGACCTGACCCTCGCGCCGGCCGTGCGGGGCGGCACCACCGTCGACATCCCCCCGCTGGGGGCGCTACAGCTCGACAGCCACCAGGGTCCGACCCACCTGACGGTGGGCCTGGGGGCGCTGGACCAGCGTAAGACCGAGGCGTTGATCGACGACCCGGCCAGCATCAGCCGGGCCAGCCAGTCGGCGGTGACGGACGTCCGTAACGGGGTGCTGCGGCTCGGTCTGCGTACCCTCGGCGCGGCGGTGCTGGTCACCCTGATCCTGGCGGCTCTGGTCTTCCGGGACACCCGGCGGACCGCCTGGGCCGGTGGGGTGGCCCTGGTGGTCACCGTCGGCAGCCTCGGGCTCGCGGCGGGCACCCTGCGCCCGCAGGCCATCGAGGAGCCACGGTACGAGGGGCTGCTGGTCAACGCCCCGGCGATCGTCGGTGACGCCCGGCGGATCGCCAACGACTACAGCCGTTACGCCGAGCAGTTGCAACGGTTGGTCGGCAACGTCAGCCAGCTCTACACCACGGTCTCGGCCCTGCCGGTGTACGAGCCGGCACCGGGCACCACCCGGGTGCTGCACGTCTCCGACATGCACCTCAACCCGACCGGCTGGCAGTTGATCCGCACCGTGGTCGAGCAGTTCGGCATCGACGTGGTGATCGATACCGGTGACCTGACCGACTGGGGCAGCGAACCCGAGGCGTCGTACGTCGGGTCGATCGGCCTGCTCAAGAAGCCGTACGTCTACATCCGGGGCAACCACGACTCACCCAGGACGGCGGCGGCGGTGGCCCGGCAACCCAACGCGGTGGTGTTGAACAACTCGACCACCACCGTCGCCGGGCTGACCATCGCCGGCATCGGGGACCCCCGGTTCACCCCGGACAAGGAGACCTCGCCGGCCGGCAGCGGCCTCACCGCCCAGGTCGCCGACCAGGTCATCGGGGCCGGCGAGACGCTCGCCGGCACGATCCGCAGCTCGCCGCGACCGGTGAACATCGCCCTGGTGCACGATCCGGCGTCGGCCGGGCCGCTCTCCGGCACCTGCCCCCTGGTGCTGGCCGGGCACACCCACGCCCGCCAGATGTCGAAGTTGCCGCAGGTGAACGGCCAGCAGCCGACCCAGCTGATGGTGGAGGGCTCCACCGGCGGTGCCGGCCTACGCGGGCTGGAGGGCGAGAAGCCGACCCCGCTGTCGATGTCGGTGCTCTACTTCGACCAGCAGAAGCTGCTCCAGGCCTACGACGACATCACGGTCGGCGGCACCGGGCAGGCCCAGGTGAACCTGGAACGTCACGTGATCCGCGATCCGGCGAAGGGCGCCGACGTCCCGGTCACCCCGACCCCGACCCGGGGCGCGTCGGAGTCGGCGTCCCCCTCCGGGAGCGCCCCGACCCCCACCTCGCCGGCCCCCACCCCGACCAGCTGACCCCCGACAGGCAGACCGCCGACACACCGTGGTCAGGCAGGCGGCTGGGGCAGGCGGCTGGGGCAGGAGCCGGCAGCCGGGGCACGGGCCGGCGGCCGGGGCAGGCGGCGGCGCACAGCCGACGTCCGCCAGGCGACCGGCGCCCAGCCGACGTCAGCGGGTGGACCGCCGCCACGCCACCGCCGCTGCCGGCGCATTGCCGATGGCTGCACGCCCACCGCCAGGGCCTCTGATGCGCGAACGCCCCACCCACCACCTCCACCAATGTCACCAAGCGTCACCTCCAGGCCGCACCCACCTATGCACACCCGCATCCTTTGCTCTGCTGCCCTCACCGCGACAGTTACCTTCCGTCAGGAAGCTGCCAATCGTCCCCAGTCGCAGTGTTCTGCATTCTCCCTGCTCAAAGCCGTGTCGCCTCTATGGCAGCAGAGCAAAGGATGCAGACCCACATCACGAGGACCGCCAGGAAGAACACTCAGAGTGACCTCGTGCGGCACCAACCACAACAATTACAGAAGGTAATCAGACAGGTGGCCTGCCGCGCTGAGGGGTGGGTTTCCCGAACCGGAGATGGCCCGGGCCACGCGAGGCACCATCGCGGCACCCGCTGACCCGTCAGCGTAGGGACAGGGCGGCCAGGGCGGCGTTGACGATGCTGCCGGGGAGCAGGTCGTGCAGCTCGTACAGCTCGCGGACGCTGCCGGACTGGCCGAACTCGTCCACCCCGAGCGGCACCGCCGGCACACCCAGCGCCGAGCCGAGCCAGGCCATCGCGTGCGAGGCCGCGTCGTGCACGGTCACCAGGGGGGTACGGTCCCCGAAGGCGGCCCGCAACGCGCCCGGCACGCTCGGCACGGTCGCCGTACGCACGCCCTGGCGCAGGGTGCGCTGCCACGCCCGGTAGAGGCGGTCCAGGCTCGTCACGTCGACCACGTGCGCGGCGATGCCCTCGTCGGCCAGTTCGGCGGCGGCGGCCAGCACCTCCGGCAGCACCGCCCCCGAGGCGGCCAGGGTCACCACCGGCGCGTCGGCCAGCTGCGGGTACGCCTGGTGCGCGTCCACCAGCCGGTACGCCCCGGCGACCACCTGCCGGCGCAGCACCGCGTCGCCGAGGCGGACCCGGGCCGCCTCGAACGGTGTCTGGTCCAGCGGGCGGGTGCTCAACCGGAAGTAGTACGCCCCGTCCTCGGCCGGCGCGGCGGTAGCGGCCGGCGCAGCGCCCTGCGCGATCTGCCCGAACGCGTCACAGAGCAACCAGTCGAGGCTGGTCGCGTACGCCGGTTCGCAGAAGGTGACCCCGGGCAGTTCCAGGCCGACGGAGGCGGTGATGGTCGACTGGTGGGCGCCACCCTCCGGGGCCAGCGTGACGCCCGACGGGGTGCCGGCCACCACGAACCGGGAACCCGAGTAGGTGCCGTAGAGGAACGCGTCCAGCCCGCGCAGCACGAACGGGTCGTAGACGGTGCCGACCGGCAGCAGCGGCTGCCCGGACAGGTCCCAGGACAGGCCGAGCTGACCCAGCAGCAGGAACAGGTTCATCTCGGAGATGCCCAGTTCGATGTGCTGCCCGGCGGGGCTCTCCGTCCAGCGCAGCATCCGGTCCTGCGACCAGGACCGCCGCTCCGTCGGGGCAAACACCCCGGTCCGGTTGATGAACCCGGCCAGGTTGGTGGAGGTCGCCACGTCCGGCGCGGTGGTGACCAGGTAGGGCGCGACCTGGGGGTCCCGGGCCAGCTCCACCAGCACCCGCCCGAACGCCTCCTGGGTGGAGATCGGCTTCTGCGTGCGTACCCCGGTGGACTCCGGGACGGTGACCCCCAGCGAGCGGTGGCGGGGCGCGCGGGCCAGCGCCTCACGGCGCGCGCCGGCCCGGATGCCGGCCGGACTCGCCGGGTCGAGCCGGTCCCACTCGGTCGCGGTGGTCAGGCCATGCGCCGCCCGCAACACGTCGACCTGCCCGGTGGACAGCAACGCCGAATGGTTGCGCGGATTACCGGCGAGCGGCAACCCCCACCCCTTGACGGTGTACGCGAAGACGACGCTGGGCCGGTCGGTGACCGCGTCGCACTGGGCGTACGCGTCGAGCATCGCCGCCAGGTCGTGCCCGCCCAGGTCGGTGACGAGCGGGGCCAGCTCCTCGTCGGTCAGATCGGCGATGAACCCGGCGATACCGTCGGGCGCCCCGTCCAGGAACTGCTGCCGCAGCGCCGGCCCGGCCAACCCGAACAGCGACTGGTACTGCTCGTTGGGCATCCGGTCGATCCAGTCGCGCAGCGCCGCCCCACCCGGCCGGGCGTACGCCTGCGCCAGCCGACGGCCGTACTTGACCTCGACGACGTGCCAACCGGCGGCCTCGAACTGCCCCCGCCACTGGTCGATCCGGATGCCGGGCACCACCCGGTCCAGCGACTGCCGGTTGAAGTCGACAAGCCACATCACGTTGCCGAGGCCGGTGGTGGCCGGGTCGGCGACCGCCTCCCAGATGTTGCCCTCGTCCAGCTCGGCGTCGCCGATCAACGCGACGAACCGGGAGTGCGGGCGGGCCCCGAAGTGGGCGTCGACGTAGCGGCGGGTCACCGCGGCGAACAGTGGGGCCGCCGCGCCCAACCCGACCGAACCGGTGGAGAAGTCCACCTCGTCCGGGTCCTTCGTCCGCGACGGGTACGACTGCAACCCGCCCCGCGCCCGCAGCTGCGTCAGGTACGACCGGTCCAGGTTGCCGAGCAGGTATTGAATCGCGTGGAACACCGGGGAGGCGTGCGGCTTGACCGCCACCCGGTCCTCGGCGTCCAGGTGGGCGAACCACAGCGCGGTCATCGCGGTGACCAGGGAGGCGCTCGACGCCTGGTGCCCACCGACCTTCACCCCGTCGCCGGTGTCCCGGTCGTGGTTGGCCGCGTCCACGATCCGGGTGGCGAGCCACAGCACCCGCCGCTGGATCTCGTCGAGGACGTCGAGGTCGTGCTCGTTCACGGCAACTCCATCCGGGCGTCGCCGTTGACGCCCTCGGTGGGGGGTCGCGCGGGTCGCGCGCGTACCCCGGGGGAAGGGGTGAGGGCCACCGTCGGGTCACGACGGCGGCCCTCGCCGGTCGCGGGCGGGAAGCCTCGGCTCCGGCCCGCTCGGGTCAGCCCTGGACGCCGAGGCGCTCCAGGATCAGGTCACGGAGGGTCTTGGCGTCGGCCTGGCCACGGGTGGCCTTCATCACCGCGCCGACCAGCGCACCGGCGGCGGCGACCTTGCCGCTGCGGATCTTGTCGGCGATGGCCGGGTTGGCGGCGATCGCCTCGTCCACGGCGGCGGTGAGCGCGCCGGTGTCGGAGACCACCTCCAGACCCCGGTTGGTCATGATCTCGGTGGGCGAACCCTCGCCGTCGACCACGCCCTCCAGCACCGTCCGGGCCAGCTTGTCGTTGAGCTTGCCCGCGTCGACCAGGCCCTGCAGCTCGGCGACCTGCGCCGGGGTGGCCCCGATGTCGGCCAGCTCCACACCCGTCTCGTTGGCCCGGCGGGACAGCTCACCCAGCCACCACTTGCGGGCCGCCGCCGGGGTGGTGCCGGCCGCCACGGTCGCCTCGATCAGCTCGACCGCACCGGCGTTGAGCACCGACTGCATGTCGAGGTCGGACAGGCCCCACTGCTCCTGGAGCCGGCGACGGTGCAGCCGGGGCAGCTCCGGCAGGGCCGCCTTCAGCTCGGCCACCCAGGCGGTGTCCGGGGCGAGCGGCACCAGATCCGGCTCCGGGAAGTAGCGGTAGTCGGTGGCGGTCTCCTTGGACCGGCCCGGCGTGGTGTCCCCGGTGTCCTCGTGGAAGTGCCGGGTCTCCTGGGTGATCCGGCCGCCCGCGTCCAGCACCGACGCCTGCCGCAGGATCTCCGAGCGGACCGCCCGCTCCACCGACCGCAACGAGTTGACGTTCTTGGTCTCGGTGCGGGTGCCCCACTCCTCGCCCGGCAGGTTGAGGGAGGTGTTGACGTCGCAGCGCAGCGACCCCTCCTCCATCCGCACGTCGGAGACGCCCAGCGAACGCAGCACGTCGCGCAGCTCCGTCACGTACGCCTTGGCGACCTCGGGGGCGAGCGCACCGGTGCCGGGGACCGGCTTGGTGACGATCTCCACCAGCGGGATGCCGGCCCGGTTGTAGTCGACGAGCGACTCGGTCGCCCCGTGGATGCGGCCGGTGGCCCCACCGACGTGCAGCGTCTTGCCGGTGTCCTCCTCCAGGTGCACCCGCTCGATGCCGATCCGCACCAGCTCGCCGTTCACCTCGACGTCCAGGTAGCCGTCGGAGCACAGCGGCTCGTCGTACTGGCTGATCTGGAAGTCCTTCGGCATGTCCGGGTAGAAGTAGTTCTTCCGGGCGAACCGGCACCATTGCGCGATGGAGCAGTTCAGCGCCAGGCCGATCCGGATGGTCGCCTCGATGGCCGCCTTGTTGGCCACCGGCAACGAACCGGGCAGGCCCAGGCACACCGGGCAGACCCGGGTGTTGGGCTCCCCACCGAAGTCGGTCGGGCAACCGCAGAACATCTTGGTGTTCGTGCCCAGCTCGACGTGGGTCTCCAGGCCGATCACCGGCTCGTAACGCGCAACGACCTCGTCGTACGCGGGCAGTGTCGTCGTCATCTGAACTCCAGCCTCACAGTGCCGGTGGGGTGAACGTGCCGACCACGGACTCCAGCGCGGCGGCGACCCGGTACATCCGGTCGTCGGCCATCGTCGGGGCCATCACCTGCAGACCGACGGGCAGCCCCTCGGACAGGCCGCACGGCACCGAGATGCCCGGCCCGCCGTACAGGTTCGTCGGGATGGTGAACAGGTCCGCCAGGTACATCTGGTACGGGTCGGCGGTACGCGCCCCGATCGGAAACGCCACGAACGGCGTGGTGGGCGAGATCAGCGCGTCGACCTGCTCGAACGCCGAGGTGAAGTCCCGGGTGATCAGGGTACGGACCTTCTGCGCCTGCCCGTAGTAGGCGTCGTAGTAGCCCGACGACAGCGCGTACGTGCCGACCATGATCCGCCGCTTGACCTCGGCGCCGAACCCGGCCTCCCGGGTCAGCGACATGACCTCCTCCAGCGACCGGTTGCCGTCGTCACCGACCCGCAACCCGAACCGGACCCCGTCGAACCGGGCCAGGTTGGAGGAGCACTCGCTCGGCGCGATCAGGTAGTACGCCGGCAGCGCGTACCGGAAGTGCGGGCAGGACACCTCGACGATCTCGGCGCCCAGCTTGGCCAGGGTGTCCACCGACTCGCGGAACGCGGCCATCACGCCCGGCTCCGCGCCCTCACCGGTGAACTCCTTGACGATGCCGAGCTTCACCCCGGTCAGGTCGCCCGTCGCACCGAGCTTCGCGGCGGCGACCACGTCCGGCACCGGCTGCGGGATGGAGGTGGAGTCGCGCGGGTCGTGCCCGCCGATGACCTGGTGCAGCAGGGCCGCGTCGAGCACCGTACGGGCACACGGGCCCGGGGTGTCCAGCGAGGAGGAGAACGCGACGAGGCCGTACCGGGAGGTGCCGCCGTAGGTGGGCTTCGCGCCGACGGTGCCGGTGACCGCGCCGGGCTGGCGGATCGAGCCACCCGTGTCGGAGCCGATGGCCAGCGGGGCCTCGTACGCGGCCAGCGCGGCGGCGCTGCCCCGCCGGAGCCGCCCGGGATCCGGTCGGTGTCCCACGGGTTGTGCGTCGGGCCGTACGCCGAGTATTCGGTGGAGGAACCCATCGCGAACTCGTCCATGTTGGTCTTGCCGAGCATCACCGTGCCGGCCGCGCGCAGCCGCTGCACGATCGTCGCGTCGTACGGCGGACGCCAGCCTTCCAGGATCTTGGAGCCGACGGTGGTCGGTACGCCCTTCGTGGTGAGCACGTCCTTCACCGCCACCGGCACCCCGGCCAGCGGTCCGAGCTGCTCACCGGCGGCCCGCCGCTCGTCGACCGCGCGGGCGGCGGCCAGCGCCCCCTCGGTGTCGACGTGCAGGAACGCGTGCACCCGGTCGTCGACGGCGGCGATCCGGTCCAGGTGGGCCCGGGTCACCTCGACCGCGGAGGTCTCCCCCGAGGCCACCAGGCCGGCCAGGTCGGTCGCGGTCATTCTGGTCAGGTCGGTCATGCCGTCGCCTCGCTCCGCTCACCGGCGCCCCGGACACCCGGCGCACTGTGCTCGATGGTTCGCTCGCCCCGCCCGCTCACCGGATCACACCCGGTGTCACGTTCACACCCGCTCACGACGCCACGTCCTCGTCCAGGATGCGCGGGACGCGGAACCGCTGCTCGGCGACGTCGGGGGCACCCGACAGCGCCTCCTGCGGGGTCAACCCGGGCACCACCACGTCGTCGCGGAGCACGTTGGTCAGCGGCACCGAGTGGGAGGTCGGCGGGATGTCCGCCGCCGTGACCTCGCCGACCTGCGCGACCGACTGGAGGATCACGTCCAGTTGGCCGGCGAAGGTGTCCAGCTCCTCCTCGGTGACGGCGAGCCGCGACAGTCGCGCGAGGTGCGCGACCTCCTCGCGGGAGATGGCGGCCATCGGTGCCCCCTTCGTGGCTGTGCTGCTGCGTCTCGGTGTGCCGGCCGCGCCGTCGACGGGATTGACGCGCGGTGACCGGAGCGAGTCTATTGTCCTGCGCTCACCCCGACACCTCCGACTCCCCCTGCGTCCGGGCCGCCGGCCGGTCCGGGGGCCGCCCGCCCACCCCCGTGGATGTGCCGGCGACCGTCAGCGGGCGTGCCGGCGGGGGATCTCGGCGTCCGGGCTGGGGACGGGGCTCAGCGGGCGGTAGCGGGCCAGCCAGGCGGTCAACTCGTCGGCGGGCATCGGGCGGGCGTAGAACCAGCCCTGCGCGGCGTCGCAACCGGCCGCGTGCAGCAGCCGCCAGGTCCGTTCGTCCTCGACCCCCTCGGCGACCACCCGCAGGCCGAGCGCACCGGCCAGCTCGATCGTCGACTTGACGATCGCCGCGTCGTCGGCGTCCTCGGCCATCCCCAGCACGAACGACCGGTCCACCTTCACCTCGGACAGCGGCAGCCGGCGCAGGTGCTGCAACGACGAGTAGCCGGTGCCGAAGTCGTCCAGCGAGATGGCGACCCCCAGCTGGTGCAGCCGGGTGATGGTGGCCAGCACCCGTCGGGGGTCGGCCATCAGCGCCCCCTCGGTGATCTCCAGCTGCAGCCGTTCCGGGCGTACCCCGGCACCGGCGAGCCGGTCGGCGATCCGGTCGACGATCTCCCCGGTGTGCAGGTCCCGCACGCTGACGTTGACCGCCGCCCGCAGGGTGATCCCGGCCGCCGACCACGTCGCGAGCTGCGCCACCACGTCGTCGATCACCCGGTAGGTGAGCAGGCGCATCACGGCGCTCTGCTCGGCGACCCGGATCAGCTCCTCCGGGTCGACCATCCCCCGGCGCGGGTGCCGCCAACGCAGCAACGCCTCCACCCCGACCACCTCGCCGGTGGCGATGGCGACCTGCGGTTGGTAGTACATGGTGATCTCGCCGACCTCCGCCGGGCCGGCCGGGGGCGCGACGTCCTGCGCCGCCGGGGTCGGCACGGCCGGCCGGTGCTCCGGGACCCCACCGTGACGGCGGACCGGGTCGGCACCGGTGAGGATCCGGTTCAACAACTCGTCGGGGTGCACCGGTGTGGGCCGCTGCCGTCGGCGCGGCAGCCACCACCGGCCCGGTCCGCCGACGCGGGGGGCCGGGCCACCGGCGGGTCCGTCGACGGGGGCCAGCCGGGACGGCAGTGTCGCGCCGTCACCGCCGCGCACGGCCCGCCCGCCCGTCGGCCCCGCCTCCAGTACGCGCCGCAGGTCGGCCAGGAGCGCCAACCGCTCGGCGGAGTTGTGGTCGGACTCGGCCGCGTACATGGCGACGGTGTCGTTGCGGTGCTTCGCGTCGTACATGGCGACGTCGGCGTGGCGCATCAGGGTGGCGTAGTCCTCGCCGTGGTCGGGGAAGAGCGCGATGCCGATCGAACCGCCGACGTCCAGTGGCAGCCCGTCCAGCGACACCGGTTCGGCCAACGCGGCGACCACCCGGTCCGCCAACTCCCGGGCCTCGGCCACCCCGTCGAGCCCACCGGCCACGATCGCGAACTCGTCCCCGCCCAGCCGGGCCAGCAGGTCGCGCTCCCCGATCACCTCGGCGAGCCGGGCACCCACCTCGACCAGCAGCCGGTCACCGACCGCGTGGCCGAGCGCGTCGTTGACGTTCTTGAACCGGTCCAGGTCGATGAGCAGGAGCGCCACCTGTGCGCCGCGGTCCCCCCGGGCGACCCGCTCGGCATGCCGGTGCACCTGCTCGGCCACCTCGGCGAGCAGCGCCTTGCGGTTGGGCAGGCCGGTGAGCGGGTCGAGGGCGGCGAGCTGGACCTGTTCGTCGGAGAGGTGCGCCATCCGGTAGACCGCGAACAGGGGCACCAGCACCAGCGGGATCAGCGCGGCGTTGGCCCGCGCTGCGGTGACCAGGACCGGGGCGAGCAGCAGCAGCGAACCGGTGGAGAGCAGTTCGAAGGGCAGCCCCTGCCGGGCGGCCGGCCACCACCGGCCACCGAAGCGCAGCCGCAACGCGGTGCTGACCAGCCCGTAGTTGACGACGAACCAGGTGACGGTCGCACCCCCGGCGGTGAGGACGTCGGTCCAGCCCACCCGGTCGTCGTCGAACAGCCCGCCCGGTCCGAGCCGGAGCACCAGGTGGGCGGCGGTGAGCGCGCAGGCGTACTGGGCGGCGTTGAAGGTGGTCCGCCAGGGGGCGTGGCCCAGCCGTACGCCGGAGACGGCGACCGCGACGGCCTGCACCAGCACCGCCGGCCCGAGCCCCCAGCCGAGCAGGATGGCGAAGGTGAAACAGGTGGACGGGAAGACCGCTGAGGTCTGCCGGCGTCCCGAGGGGATGAAGGGTCGGGCGTCGCAGCCGACCGCGAGCACCGCCATCGTCCAGAACGCCACCGGGAGCTGGTCCAGCCGGCCGACGAGGTCGATCAGCGGCCCGACGCAGGCCAGCACGGCCAGGCCGATCACCCCGACGACGAGGCCCAGGAACGGCCCCTCCTGCCCGCCCGGGAACGAGTTGCGGGGGTCGGCGGTCTCCATCGCACCTCCCGGGCACGCCCCATCAGGGTGTACGCCGGTCGCACACCTGCCACCATGAAACGCCCTGGGTGCCGGTGGACCCGTACGACAGCCACGAATCGGTCGTAGTCGTGACTAAGTTGGTATACGACCCCAAGATTCACCTATGGGCGGAGCAGGACGGGCGGACGGTCAGGTCAGCGGCCGGACGCTCAGCTCTCCTCGACCCGGGCCACCTCGCGGGCCGCCTCCGGGCCGGCGTCGAGCAGCACCCGGAAGCCGTCCTCGTCGAGCACCGGCACCTTCAACCCGGCCGCCTTGTCGGCCTTGGACCCGGGGTTGTCGCCGACCACCACGAAGCCGGTCTTCTTGGAGACCGAACCGGTGACCTTGCCGCCCCGGCTCTGGATCGCCTCGGCCGCCTGGTCCCGGCTGAACCCGGCGAGCGTGCCGGTCACCACCACGGTGATCCCCTCCAGCGGGCGCGGCCCCTCGTCGACCGCCTCCTCGGCCATCCGGACCCCGGCCTCGGCCCACTTGCGGACCACGTCGCGGTGCCAGTCGACGGCGAACCACTCCTTGATGCTGGCGGCGATGGTCGGACCGACCCCGTCGACCGAGGACAGTTCCTCCTCGGCAGCCGCCTCGATCGCCGCCACCGAACGGAAGTGCCGGGCCAGGGCCTGCGCGGCGGTGGGCCCGACGTGCCGGATGGAGAGCGCCACCAGCACCCGCCACAGGTCGCGTTCCCGGGCCACGGCGAGGTTGTCGAGCAGCTTGGTCGCGTTGGTGCCGAGGCTGCCGTCCTTGTTGACGAAGAACGGCGAGCGGGCGAGCTGCGCGGCGTCGAGGGCGAACAGGTCACCCTCGTCGCCGATGATCTCGGCGTCGAGCAGCGCGGCGGCGCCCTTGTAGCCGAGCACCTCGATGTCGAAGCCGCCCCGCCCGGCGAGGTGGAAGACCCGTTCCCGCAGCTGCGCCGGGCAGCTGCGGGTGTTGGGGCAGCGGATGTCGACGTCGCTCTCCTTGGCCGGGGCGAGCGGCGTGTTACAGGACGGACAGTGGGTGGGCATGACGAACGGGCGGGCGTCGGCGGGTCGCAGCTCGATGACCGGGCCGAGCACCTCGGGAATCACGTCGCCGGCCTTGCGCAGCACCACCGTGTCGCCGATCAGCACCCCCTTGCGTTCGACCTCGCGGGCGTTGTGCAGGGTGGCCTGGGCGACCGTCGAACCGGCCACGTGCACCGGCTCCAGCACCGCGTACGGGGTGATCCGGCCGGTCCGCCCGACGCCGACCTCGATGTCGAGCAGCGTGGTGTTGACCTCCTCCGGCGGATACTTGAAGGCGATCGCCCACCGGGGCGCCCGGCTGGTCGAGCCGAGCCGACCCTGGATGGGCACCGGGTCGACCTTGACGACCACCCCGTCGATCTCGTGCTCGACGTCGTGCCGGTGCTCGGCGTAGTGGGCGATGTATTCGGCCACGCCGGCCAGGTCGGGCACCACCCGCCAGCGGTCACTGGTCGGCAGCCCCCACGCCTTCAGCGCCGCATACGACTCGGACTGGGTGGCCGGCCGGAAGCCGGTGCGGGCGCCGGTGCCGTGCACCACCAGCCGCAGCGGCCGGGACGCGGTGATCCGGGGATCCTTCTGGCGCAGGCTGCCGGCGGCGGCGTTTCGCGGGTTGGCGAACGGCGCCTTGCCCTGCTCGACCAGGCTGGCGTTGAGGTCGGCGAACCCGGCGACCGGGAAGTAGATCTCGCCCCGCACCTCCAGCAGCTCCGGAACGTCGGGGAACTCGTCGGACGGGGTGAGCCGGGCCGGCACGCTGCGGATGCTGCGCACGTTGGCGGTGACGTCCTCACCGGTGCGCCCGTCGCCCCGGGTGGCGGCGCGGACCAGCCGACCCTTCTCGTAGGTCAGGTTGATGGCCAGGCCGTCGACCTTCAGCTCGCACAGGTAGGGCACCGGGCCACCGGCGTCCCGCTCGACCCGCTCGGCCCAGGCGGCCAGCTCCTCGTCGGCGAAGGCGTTGTCCAGCGACAGCATCCGCTCGGCGTGGGTGACCGGGGTGAAATCGGTGGAGAAGGTGCCGCCGACCCGCTGTGTCGGCGAGTCGGGGGTACGCAGTGCCGGGTACTCCGCCTCCAACGCCTCCAGCTCGCGCAACTGCCTGTCGAACTCGGCGTCGGTGATGGTCGGCGCATCGAGGACGTAGTAGCGGTACTGGTGTTCGGTCAGCTCCTGACCCAACGTGGCGTGCCGCTCCCGGGCCTCGGGGGTGGGCTCACCGCCGGCCGCCGCCTCCTGGGCCGCGCTGACCTGCTGGGGAATCTCTTCTTCCGACACCCTGTCGCCTCCGGACACCGTGCGAACCTCCCCCGTGATCACGCTACTGGAGCACGGTAACCGGCCGGTGGGACATTCCCCCTGCCTGCCCCACCCCGCCCGACGGGCGGCCGGCCCCGGGGCGTGCGACGATCGCCGCACGTCGGCGGCGCGGTGGCCGCCCGGAGGAAGGCGGGGTACCGATGCCGGAGTGGTTGCTGTGGGGGCTGCTGATCGTCCTGGCGGTCGCCGCCGGCTGGGCCTGGAACGAGTGGCGACGCCGGGGCGGGCGACCGTCGAGTGGCGACGGGCGCACCCGACCGGAGCGGGGCACCCCGCCCCGGGACCGGGCCCGACCGACCGCGCCACCGCGTCCCCGCACCCCCACCGGCACGCCCCGCCCGGGTGACATCTGGTGGGCGGACGTACCGTTCCACGACGGCACCGGCTCGAAGGTACGCCCCTGCCTGGTGGTACGCGCCGACGACCGGGGCATCGAGGTCCTCAAGATCACCAGCCAGGACAAGAGCGACCGGGACGACCACGTATCGATCCCGACCCGGGACTGGGACCCGGACGCCGAACACGACAGCTGGCTGGATCTGGCCGAGCCGATGCGTATCCCCGCCGACGCCTTCTCCCGCCGGGCCGGTAGCTGCGACCCGGCCCTGTGGCGGCGGGTGAAGCGACTGCACGGGCGACGCAGCCCGGCCTGAGCACCGCACCACCCCCGGCGCTCCCGTCGTGGTGACCGACACCGCGACGGCGCGGCATCCAGCCGGCCGGGCGGCATCCAGCCGGCCGGGCAGGTGGGCGGTCGGCCGGGCAGGTGGGCGGTCGGGCATCCGGCCCGGCGGTCGGGCGGGCATCCGGCCCGGCGGTCGGCATCCCGGCCCGGCGGTCGGGCGGGCATCCGGCCCGGCGGTCGGGCGGGCGGGTTGGCGGCATCTGGCCGGGCGGGCGGGTCAGTCCCAGGCCGCGCCGAGGGTGGCGAGCTGGTCGGCGTACTCGATGCGGGTGGACCAGGCAGGCGGCCAGCCGGACAGCCCGTAGGCCGCGCCGAGGAACGCGCCGGCCAACGCGGCGATCGAATCCGAGTCACCCGCAGTGGTCGCGCCCCGGCCGAGCGCGGCCACCGGGTCGTCGGGGTGCCACCGGACGCAGAGCAGCGCGGTGGCGAGCGCCTCCTCGGCGATCCAGCCCTCGCCCGTGTACCGGCACGGGTCTCCCCCGTCGTCCGGTCGGCGCAGCGCGGCGTCGAGCCGCTCCAGCGCCGACCGGCACTCGTCCCAGCCGGTGGCGATGAACTCCGCCGGGGAGTCCGCCCCGCACCGCCGCCACAGGTCACCCAACCAGTCGTCGCGGTACGTGTGGCGCTGGTCGCGGGCCCGGTCGGTCAGCAGGCCGGGCAGCTCCGTCAGCGCCGCGCCGTCGCACAGCACCCGCACCGCGTACGCGGTCAGCTCACTGGCGGCCAGGCCGGTGGGGTGGCCGTGGGTGAGGCCGGCCTGGAGCTGGGACAGCCCGGCGAGGGTGTCCAGGTCGATGTCGAGCAGGCCGACCGGGGTGACCCGCATGTTCGCGCCGCACCCCTTGGAGTCGACCACCGTCGCCTGCTGCCAGGGCAGCCCCCGACCCAGCTCGCCGCAGGCCCGCAGGCAGGTCATCCCCGGTGCCCGGTTGTTCTCCGGGCTGGCGGCCCAGTCCAGGAAGCGCCGACGCAGCAACGGTTCGACGGCCTCCGGGGTGTACCCGGGTGCGTCGTGCAGGGCCCACGCCACCGCGAGCGCCATCTGGGTGTCGTCGGTGACCAGCACCGGATCGCCGACCAGTTCCCGTGGCCCCGCCGGGCCGTACCGGCGGTGGATCTCGGGCACGGACAGGAACTCGGTCGGCTTGCCGAGCGCATCGCCGTAGGCGAGCCCGAACAGCGAACCGGAGGCGCGACGGAGCGAGGAGTCGATCACGACCCGATCATGCCCCGCCCAGGCCACCCCGGCACCCCGGACGCCGCCGGCCGGGCAGCGCCACGGCGGCACCCGCCGCTGCCCGTCCGGCGGCGGAAGGCATCAGTCCCAGCAGAGGCAGAACGGGTGGCCCACCGGGTCGGCGTACACCCGGAAACCCTCCCCCTCGCCGGGCAGCCGCCGGGCGCCCAGGGCGAGCGCCGCCTTCTCGGCCACCTCGATGTCGTCGACCGTGACGTCGAGGTGGACCTGCTGCGGACGCGCCGGATCAGGCCAGGCCGGGGGAATCAGGTCGGTTGCCTGTTGGAAGGCGAGCCGGGGCTGCTGCCCGAGCGGACCGCCCAGCACGACCCACTCGTTGCCGTCGGAGTCCGCCTCGACCAGGGGCAGACCGAGCAGCTCGGCGTAGAAACCGGCCAGGGCCCGCGGATCGGGACAGTCGATGGCGACGGTACGCAGTTTTCCAATCATGACCGTCATCCTGCCCACCCGGTACGACGGAAAACCCTCACTCCTCGTGCAGCCGGCGGGCGGCGTCCCGGCAGGCGGTGAGCACCGCGCGGGCGTACTCCGGGCCGGCTCCGGCGAGACCGCAGGCCGGGGTGACCACCACCTGCTCGGCGAGCTGACGGCGCGGAAAGCCGAGGCGGTCCCAGAGTCCGCGTACCCGATCGGCGAGCTGGGCCGACGTCGGCGCGCGGCCGGCCGACGGCGGCTGCGTCGGCGCCACCCCGGCCAGCAGGCCGAGACCGGCGTCGATCGCCTCGCCCAACGGGTCCAGGTCGGTGAGCAGGGCGAGGTCCAGCGCCACCCCGACCGCCCCGGCGGTGCGCAGCAGCTCCAACGGCACGTCCGGGGCGCAGCAGTGCACCACCGTCGGCACCCCGGCCGCCTTGATCACCTCGCTCAGCAGGGAACGGGCGACGGTGGTGTCGACCGGCCGGTAGGTGCCCAGACCGCTCTCGGTGCGGACCCGGCCGGCGAGCGCCGCCGGCAGCGACGGCTCGTCGAGTTGGAGCAGCACCGAGGCCCGGGGCAGCCGGCGGGCCACCGCCTCGACGTGCAGCCGCAGCCCCTCCGCCAGGGACGCGGTCAGCTCCCGCACCGCACCCGGGTCGCGCAGCAGCCGCCCGCCGATCGGCAACTCCACCGCCGTGGCCAGGGTGAACGGTCCCGCCGCCTGCACCTTCACCGGCCCGGCGTACGCCTCGGCCTGCTCGGCGAGCTGGTCGAGGTCACGTTCCAGCAGGTCCCGGGATCGGCGCAGGTCCCGACCGGGGCGGGGGGCGATCCGCCAACGGGCGGCGTACAGCTCCACCGGCAATTCCACGAGCAACCCGCCGGTACGCCCGATCAGGTCGGCGCCCGGCCCCCGGGCGGGCAACTCGGGCAGGTGCGGTAGGGCGGGCAGTTCACCGATGACGATCCGTTGCGCCTCGGCGATGTCGGTGCCGGGCAGCGAACCGATGCCGGTCGCCGCGCCCGCCGGCCAGGGCCAGAGCTGCTGTCGAGTCACCGCCGAAGGGTAACCGGCCCCCGCCGACCCACCCGACCGACGGTCAGTTCAGCAGCGACCCACCCGACCGACGGTCAGCCCGACGGCACCCCGTCGTGGGCGGATCAGCCGGTGATGGTGGCGGAGCCGAGCACCACGTCACCGGCCGGATCCGGCCGGTACGCCACGACGGCCTGCCCGGCGGCCACCCCGCGCACGGGACGGCGCAGCTCGGCGACGAGCGTGTCGCCGTCAACGCTCACCGTGGCCGGTACGACGTCGCCGTGCGCCCGCAACTGCACCTCACACTCGATCGGCGCGGTCGGCCGCGCACCACCGGTCCAGACCGGACGGCTGGCGCGGACCACGGAAACCTCCAGCGCCTCGGCGGGTCCGACGGTGACCGTGTTGGTCTTGGGGGTGATGGAGAGCACGTAACGCGGCCGCCCGTCCGGGGCGGGCCGGTCCAGGTGCAGGCCGCGCCGCTGGCCCACCGTGTAGGCGTACGCGCCGGTGTGACTGCCGACCACCTCGCCGGTGGACGCGTCGACCACCTCGCCGGGCGCCTCGCCGAGCCGCCCGGCGAGGAAACCCCGGGTGTCGCCGTCGGCGATGAAGCAGATGTCGTGCGAGTCGGGCTTCTCGGCGACCGCCAGGTCACGCCGGGCCGCCTCGGCGCGGACCTCCGCCTTGGTGGCGTCACCGAGCGGGAACACCGACCGGTCGAGCTGCGCGCGGGTCAACACCGCCAGCACGTACGACTGGTCCTTGGCGAGGTCGACACTGCGGCGCAGCAGCCCGTCCGGGCCGAGCCGGGCATGGTGACCGGTGACCACCGCGTCGAAGCCCAGCGCCACCGCCCGGTCCAGCACCGCCGCGAACTTGATCTTCTCGTTGCAGCGCAGACACGGATTCGGGGTACGCCCGGCCGCGTACTCCGCGACGAAGTCGTCCACCACGTCGGCGTGGAACCGCTCGGCCATGTCCCACACGTAGAAGGGGATGCCGATCACGTCGGCAGCCCGCCGCGCGTCCCGGGAGTCCTCCAGCGTGCAGCACCCCCGGGCCCCGGTCCGGAAGGTCTGCGGGTTACGGGACAACGCCAGGTGCACCCCGGTCACGTCGTGCCCGGCGTCCACCGCCCGCGCCGCCGCCACAGCGGAGTCCACCCCGCCCGACATCGCCGCCAGAACCCTCACCAGCCACACCCCTTCTCCCCCACCAACCCTACCCACCCACCCCACCCCCACCCTCGCCCCGTCCCGCCCTCCCCTCCCCACCCTCGCCCCACCCCGCCCTCGCCCTCGCCCCGGTGATCAAGAGGTTCGCGTCATCCCAGCGCCCGTTCCTGACCTAAACCTCTTGATCACCGAACACCACCACCGCCCACGCGCGACGGGGCGGGCTGGAAGGCCTGCACGGGCAGGTGAGGGTGGAGGCCGGCAGGGGCCGGGCCGGCAGGGGGCCGGGCCGGCAGGGGGCCGGGCCGGCAGGGGGCCGGGCCGGCAGGGGCGGGTGATCAAGAGGTTTGCGTCAGAATCCGGCCGACGGGTGACGTAAACCTCTTGATCACCGGGGCGGGCCGGGGCGGGAGCGGGCGGGCCGGGGCGGGAGCGGGCGGGGCGGGAGCGGGAGCGAGCGCTGTTAGCGGGGGGTGCGGAGGGCGGCGGCTCGGCGGGCGCGGTCGACGGCGGCGGGTAGGGCGGCGATGAGGGCGTCGACGTCGGCGGAGGTGCTGGTGTGGCCGAGGGTGAAGCGCAACGAGGAGCGGGCCCGGTCGTGGTCGGCACCCATCGCCAGGAGTACGTGGCTGGGCTGGGCCACCCCCGCCGAACAGGCCGAGCCGGTGGAGCAGGCGATGCCCTGGGCGTCGAGCAGGAGCAGCAGGGCGTCCCCCTCGCAACCGGGGAAGGAGAAGTGCGCGTTGCCGGGCAGCCGGTCGACGGGGTCGCCGTTGAACACCACTTCGGGCACCGCCTCCCGGACCCGTCGGACCAGGTCGTCGCGGAGCGCGGCTACCCGGGCGGCGTACTCCTGCTGGCCCTTGACCGCCGTTTCGACGGCGACCGCGAAGGCGACGATGCCGGCGGTGTCCAGGGTGCCGGAGCGGACGTCGCGTTCCTGCCCGCCGCCGTGCAGCAGCGGGGTGGCGGCGACGTCCCGGGCGAGCAGCAGCGCGCCGACCCCGGTCGGGCCGCCTAGCTTGTGCCCGGTCACGGTGAGCGCGGCGACCCCGCTGGCCGCGAAGTCGACGGGGACCTGGCCGACCGCCTGCACGGCGTCGGTGTGCAACGGCACCCCGTGTTCGGCGGCCACGGCGGCCAGCGCGGCCACCGGCTGCACGGTGCCGACCTCGTTGTTGGCCCACATCGCGGTCACCACGGCGACCCGCTCGGCGTGCTCGGCCAGCTCGGTGCGCAGTCGTTCCGGGTCGAGCTTGCCGGCGGCGTCCGTGGGCAGCCAGGCGACCTCGGCGGCTTCGTGGTCGGCGAGCCAGTCGACCGCGTCGAGGACGGCGTGGTGCTCGACGGCGCTGGAGACCACCCGGACCCGGTCGGGCCGGGCTGCCCGCCTGGCCCAGAAGATGCCCTTCACGGCGAGGTTGTCGCTCTCCGTGCCGCCGCCGGTGAAGATGACCTCGGAGGGGCGGGCGCCCAGCACCGCGGCCACCCGCTCGCGGGACTCCTCCACCCGCCGCCGGGCACGCCGGCCCGTCGCGTGCAACGACGACGCGTTGCCGACCTCGCGGGCGGTGGCGACGTACGCCGCCAACGCCTCGTCGAGCATCGGGGTGGTCGCCGCGTGATCCAGGTATGCCATCACTGTTCAGCGTAACGGCCGGGGCACGGACCGTCGGATGCCGGATCGCCCCGTACCGAAGTGTGGCCCGGCCCGACCCGGTCGGACCAGGCCGAAGCGTGGCCCGGCCCGACCCGGTCGGACCAGGCCGAAGCGTGGCCCGGCCCGACCCGGTCGGACCAGGACCGGTTCGGTCCCGGTCCGACTGGAAGCCGGGCCGACCCACCGGCGCATCACCGGCCGTCCGGACGGCGGCACGCGGGTACGCCGGCGCGGCGGCCGTCCGGAGGCCGACACGGCAGCGCATCAGGCCGACACGGCAGCGCCCCAGGCACGGCAGCGCCTCAGGCCGGTACGGCCGTGACGACGATGTTGTCCCGGTAGTGCCGGGTCTTCGGGTCGAACGGGCCACCGCAGGTGATCAACGTGAGGCGCGGCTTGCCGTCCCGGGCGAAGTACCGGTCCAGTGGGATCTTCGTCTTGGCGTACTCCTCGCGGGCGACGACCCGGTAGGCCCGCTGTTTCCCGTCCGCGCCGGTGGCGGTGAGGGTGTCGCCCCGGTCGAGTTCGCGGAGCCGGAAGAACGCCCCCTTGCCCTGCTCGGAGCTGTCGACGTGGCCGGCGATCACCACCGAGCCGGCGTCGGTCTCCAGCCCGGGGCCGTACCGGTACCAGCCGATCTGGTCCACGCTCGGCGGGACGTCGAACTCGTCGGTCCGGGTGTCGACGCCCACCGGGTTGACCGTGGCGGTGACGTCGATCGCCGG
Organism: Micromonospora sp. RL09-050-HVF-A; assembly: GCF_019374995.1. Classification (NCBI taxonomy): domain Bacteria; kingdom Bacillati; phylum Actinomycetota; class Actinomycetes; order Micromonosporales; family Micromonosporaceae; genus Micromonospora; species Micromonospora sp. RL09-050-HVF-A. Next base: position 5,988,984 of record NZ_JAGKQP010000002.1, on the reverse strand, counting down.
GATGCGCAGCTTCACCGGCGGCACGGTCCGCTCGTCGGTCGGCAGGCCCCCGGCGGTCACCGGCACCGAGGGGCCGCCGCCGGTGCCGGTCGTCGGACTCGGCGGGTTGCTGCTGGCCAGGGCCGCGGCCTCGTCGGTGCCGACGTCGTCGGCCGGTTGCGATCCGCAGGCCACGACGGTGGCGATGGTGAGCGCGGCGACGCCGGCGGCCATCGCCGCCAGCGCCCCGCGGTGTCGCACCGTCACCGGCGACCGGTCCGGGTGGTGGCCACCCGCGCCCCACCGCCGACCAGCAGCAGCACGCCGGCGCCCGCCAGCACGTACCACCAGGTGTCGACGCCGGTGCCGGCCTGCCCGCCGGTGCCGCTGGGCACCCCGCCCGGGGCGGAGTGCAGACCGGTGATGGTCTGGGCGACCACGTCGAGGTTCTTGGCCTCGGCCGAGCCGATCGCGTAGACGATGGTGGCGGTGCCCTCCTTGAGGTTGAGGTCCGCCGGGCCGATCGCCACGGTGTCGGTGCCGGCCAGTACCACGTCGGCCTTGACCGTGCCCGCGTCGACGTCCGCCTTGGCCTCCTTCGGGTTGGTGAGGTCCTCGAAGACCGGCTTGCCACCGGCCCGGACGTCGACCGCCGGGGCGGCGGCGGTGTGCCGGACGATCAGTCGGGCCTTGCCGGCGGCCAGCTTGGCGGTGTCGTTGACGAAGGGGGTGATCTGCGGCTTGCCGTCCGCGCTGAGGTGCGCGGCGAGGCTGATGTTGGCGCCACCGGGCACCTTGGCGTCGTCGACCTTGAGGATCGCGCTGCCGACCGGCTCACCCGGCTTGGTCAGCGCGATGTCGTACTCGCCCTCGGGCAGGGTCAGCGGGCCGGCCACGTCACCGGGCTTGAAGTTGTCGAGGGTCTTCTCGCCGTTGACGTAGACGTCGACCGGGGTGTCCGGGATGCCGTGCACGACGGAGACCTTGGACGAGGCGGCGTACGCCGGGGTCGTGGTCGCGGCGCCGACGCCCGCGAAGGCCAGGGCGGCCACCGCGCCGCCTGCGGCGACCCGACGGAAGATAGCGAGCTGCATGTCTGCCTCCTGGTGATTGGTGCTGGTTCGTCAGGTCTGGCTTGCAGAACGGGTTACGCCACCCGTCGCACCGCCGGATGCAGCCGGACACCACTTTCTTTTTCTTCGTCCGGGGTGCATCCGGGGCCGCCCCCGGCGACGAAGAGCAGGTGAGACGAGTGGAGGCGAACACGGACCGGGAGAGTGGGGCGGAGGCTGTGGGCGTTACAGTCGGGCATGCCCCAGGGAAGGCGACCCGCCCGGTGACAGCGGTGGGAACAGCAGGCCAGGAACCCGAACCCCCACCCCCCGACGAGTTGGCCGCGCGCTTCCGGGCGGGTGACGAGAGCGCGCTGCGGGAGGCGTACGACCGGTACGGCCGGGCCGTGCACCACCTGGCCACCAGCACGCTGGCCAACCGCAGCGACGCGGAGGACGTGACCCAGGCGACGTTCGTCGCCGCCTGGTTGGGGCGGGACACCTTCGACCCGGCCAAGGGTTCACTGATCGGTTGGCTGCTCGGCATCGGCCGGCGCAAGGTGATCGACCGGCTGCGCGCCTCGGCCCGGGAGATGCGGGTGGTGGAGACGGTCCGGCAACTGCCCGAGCCGGTCGCCACCGGCGGGGACCCGGACACAGTGGTCGACCGGCTGGTGGTCGCCGACGAGCTGGCCCGGCTCCCGGACGACCAACGGCGGATGTTGGAGCTGGCCTTCTACGACGACCTGACCCACCAGCAGATCGCGACGGTGACCGGAGTGCCGTTGGGCACGGTCAAGAGCCACATCAGACGGGGCATGGCGAGCTTGAAACGCAGATGGGAGGTGGACGGTGCAGCACCTGGACCACGACCGGCTGGTCTTTCTGGCGCTCGGTGAGAGCGAAGCGGACCACGGTGAGACCGACCACCTCGGCGGCTGCGTGACCTGCCGGGGCGAGCTGGACACCCTCCGGCACGTCGCCGGGCTGGGCGCGCAGACCCAGGGCCTGCACGACCTGCCCGACCCGCCGGCCCACCTCTGGGCGGGCATCCTGGCCGAACTCGACGCCGTGGCGCAGGCGCCGTCGTCGGCGCAGGCCCACCGTCAGGATCTCGGGCCCGACCCGACGGGGGTACGTCCCGTGCCGGCACAGCCGGCGACCGGTGACGACGTCGACCCGGCGTACCGGCAGCTGTCGGCGGTGACCGGCGACCGGCCGGGTTCCCGGCGGCGGCAGTCGTCCCCGGGCAGCGGGCGGGCCGCCGCACGACCGGCGGGCCGGTCCCGACGGTGGCCCCGCTGGGCGACCACGGTCGTCTCGGCGACCGCCGCCGCGGCGATCGCGGTGCTCGGCACCGTCGCCGTCCTCGGTGACCGGGACTCCACACCCCGGCAGGAGGTGCTGGCCAGCGCACCACTGGCCGCGTACGGCAGCACGCCGAAGGACGCCAACGGTGACGCCCGGGTCTTCGCCGACGGCCGACTGCATCTGCACGTCGCGAATCTCCCGGACGTTGCGGGGTACTACGAGGTCTGGCTGATCAATCCGACGAGCATGGAGATGTTCTCGGTGGGTGTGCTGCGGGGCAGCTCGGGTGATGCGCTGCTGCCCCTGCCCCCGAATGTGGATCTCCAGGCGTACTCGGTGGTCGACGTCTCCGCCGAGCAGTACGACAACAAGCCCGCCCACTCCGGCGACAGCCTGCTGAGGGGCACCCTGACGGGCTGATCGGTGGGCCGGTTCAGCTCCCCGGCCCGCCGATCAGCTCCCCTCACCACGGCCGGAACCGGGGTCGTGCCCCCGTCTTCCGGGTCGTTGCGCAATTCGGCGCCGGCCGGATCGCCGGGCAGCGCCGCCGCCCGCCCGTCACCACGCCGGGACCGGGCACCACGCCAGACCCGGCACCACGACGGAGCCGCCGCCCGGGCGGACCGGACGGCGGCTCCAGTGCGGACCCGGGTCGGGTCACTTACGCTTGCGGATCTCCTCGGCGGCCTGCGGCACGATCTTGAACAGGTCGCCCACCACGCCGTAGTCGGCCAGCTCGAAGATCGGGGCCTCGCCGTCCTTGTTCACGGCGACGATCGTCTTCGAGGTCTGCATGCCGGCCCGGTGCTGGATCGCACCGGAGATGCCCAGCGCGACGTAGAGCTGCGGGGAGACGGTCTTGCCGGTCTGCCCGACCTGGAACTGGTGCGGGTAGTAACCGGAGTCGACCGCCGCGCGGGACGCCCCGACGGCACCGCCGAGCAGGTCGGCCAGCTCCTCGACCAGCTTGAAGTTGTCGGCGTTGCCGACGCCGCGACCGCCGGAGACGACGATGCCGGCCTCGGTCAGCTCGGGGCGGGAGCCCTTCTGCTCGGCGACCCGCTCGACGACCTTCGCCAGCTTGTCGGTGTCGGTGACCGCGACGGTGAGCTGCTCGACGGCCGGGGTGGCCGCCGCCGGCGTCGGGGTGACCGAGTTCGGCCGTACGGTGACCAGCGGCAGGCCCTTGGTGACCTTGGACTTGACGATGGTGGAGCCGGCGAAGGCGACCTGGGTGGCGGTGCCGTCGGCGTCGAGGCCGACCACGTCGGTCAGAATGCCGTTGTCCAGCTTGACGGCCAGCCGGGCGGCGATCTCCTTGCCCTCCTGGGCCGAGGCCAGCAGGACGGCGGCCGGCTGCACCCGGTTGACCAGTTCGGCCAGCACGGTCGCCTTGGGGGCGACCAGGTGACCGTCGATCTCCTCGCTCTCGGCGGCGTAGATCTTCTCCGCGCCGTACTCGCCGAGCTTGGCGCTCAGCGCGTCGGCGGCACCGGCGCCGCCGAGCACCACGGCGCTCGGGGTGCCCAGCCCGCGGGCGAGGGTCAGCATTTCCAGGGTGACCTTCTTGACGCCGAACTCCCTGGTGGCTTCGACGACGACGAGTACCTCAGCCATGTTCAGACCCCTCAGACGAACTTCTCGGTGGCGAGGAACTCGACCAGCTTGACGCCGCCCTCGCCCTCGTCGGTGATCTTGGCGCCGCCGGAGCGCGGCGGACGCCTGGTGTGCTCGACGACGGCGCTGGTCGCGCCCTCGAAACCCACCTCGGTCGGCGCGACGCCCAGGTCGGCCAGGGACAGCGTCTTCACCGGCTTCTTCTTGGCGGCCATGATGCCCTTGAAGGAGGGGTAGCGCGGCTCGTTGATGGTGTCCCAGACGGAGACCACGGCCGGGGTCGAGGCGGTGACCACCTCGTAGCCCTCCTCGGTCTGCCGCTCCACGGTCAGCGTGCCGCCGTCGACGGTGAGCTTGCGGGCACCGGTCAGCGCGGCGACCCCCAACCGCTCGGCGAGCATGTGCGGCATGACCTGGACCCGGCCGTCGGTCGACTCGGCGCCGCAGATCACCAGGTCGGCGCCCAGCTGCCCGAGGGCGGCGGCGAGCACCTTCGAGGTGGCCACCGCGCAGGACCCGTGCAGGGCGTCGTCGAGGACGTGCACGGCGGCGTCGGGGCCCATGGAGAGCGCCTTGCGGATCGATTCGGTGGCCCGGTCGGGCCCCATGGTCAGGATGGTGACCTCGCCACCGTGCGCCTCCTTGATCTTCAGCGCCTCCTCGATGGCGTACTCGTCCATCTCGTTGATGACGTTGTTCGCCGAACCGCGGTCGACGGTGTTGTCGTCAGCACGCAGGTTGCGGTCCGCGCCCGAATCAGGCACCTGCTTGACGAGTACGACGATGTTCATCGCGATTCGACAACCCTCCTGTTGGTGGTGTGCGATCTGCTCGCCCGGTTAAGGGCGGAGCTTTGCGCGTCGTTGACACCCGGTCAACCGCGGGCTGCTGTGCAGTTGCCCACGAACGCAATGTTACCTGCCAGTAGGTTAACCCTCCGGGTCACCCGCGGTGACACAGCTCACCGCGACAGGCGCACCCTGACGCAGAGCCGACAGCCCACCCCTCGAACCTGACCACCCACCGAGAGTTGGGCCACGACCTCGTCGGGGCGGCGGCGGACGTCGACAGCGGTGAACCGCAGGAACCGGTCGGCACCAGCACGACCGACCACCCCGGACCGGCGACCTCGGGGTCGATCAGGGCCGCCGACCCGGCCCCGGGCCAGCCCGGCGCGACCGGGCACACGCGACCCGATCAGGCCGGCTCGACGGGCCCGGCCAGGGCGGTCCTGATCCGCTCGATGGCGTCCGCCTCGGCCGGCGTCACCCCCCGGTGCGCACTGGCCACCTGCTCCGCCGCCGTCACCACCAGCTCGCGGTACGCCGACAGGTCGGCCGGCGACTTCTCCCGCAGGATGTCCACCGCACGCCCCAACGCCGGCAGCACCACCGACTCGATCTCCAGCGCCGAGTCCCGGGGCAGCCGGGGCAGCCCGCCCGCGGTCAGCGCCTCCTTCACCAGGCCACTGGCCCCGGCGAACGCCCCGGACGCGGCGAAGCTCTCCCGGATCATCGCGAACACGCCCGGATCGGCGTTCGACACCAGGAAGACCGCCCCGAAGGCGCCCGTCTTGAGAACCTGCTGCTCGTCGTCCGTCAGCCGCTGCTCCATCATCACGGAGTGTAGACGTAGGGGGTGGTCGTGGTGACCGGTACGAAGCCGAGTCGCTCCAGGATCGGCCTGCTGTCCTCCGAGGCGTCCACCTGCAACAACGTCTTGCCCCGCTGGTCGGCCAGCCGGGCCCGGTAGGCCACCAGCGCCCGGTAGATGCCCCGCCGCCGCCACTGTTCGAGCGTCGAACCGCCCCACAGGCTGGCGAAGCCGGTGCCGTTGAGGTAGCGCACCCAACCGGCGCTGACCACCGTCTCCCCCGCCTCGGCCACCACCACCGTGATCGACTGCGGGTCCGCCTCGATCTCCCGGGCCAGCCCGGTGACCAGGTGGGAACGGTCGCTGCGCCAGACCTCCTCCTCCATCGCGGCGATCCGCTCCAGGTCGACCAGACCGGTGACCTCGCGCAGCCGTACCCCCTCGGGGAGCACCGGCACGGCACCCGCCAGCGGCGCGACCGGCCCGATCAGCACGGTCTCCCGATCCTCCGGCACGAAGCCGGCGGCGCGCAGCCGGTCCGGCAGGTCGGCGGGCTCGTCGTGGGTGTTGTGCTTCCACTCCACCGACTCGCCGCGCTGCCGGAACAGCTCGACCTGCCGGGCGATCAGCGCATCCAGGTCCTCCCCGACCAGCCCGTCCAGGGTGCGGTAGGTGAGGAAACCGCCATGGTCCAGACCCAGGACGCGCACCAGCGGGCCGTCGTGTTCGACGGTCACGCCGGCCGGGACCGGGTCGGGGATCTCCGGCCGGAGCTGCCGGTCGTAGGTGTCGCGCAGGGTGGAGGCATCAAGATCGGTCATCGCTCCAGGCTATGTCGACGGTAAAGCGGATAATCGGCGTCGTGTGGCAGGCGATCAGACGGTGGTTCGACCCGTCGGACCTCAACTCCGTGGGCAGCACCCCCGACTACCGCTTCTCGCTGGCCAACGAACGGACCTTCCTGGCCTGGCTGCGCACCGGGCTGGCGCTGATCGCGGGCGGGCTGGCCGCCGCCCAGTTCCTCCCGCCGCTGCCACTGCGCCACCTGCGGGAGGCGATCGCCGTGGCGCTGCTGCTGCTCGGCGCGACCGTCGCCGTCCGGGCGGTGGACCACTGGTCCCGCACCGAACGGGCCATCCGGCTCGGCGAACGCCTGCCGGCCTCCCGCTTCCCGGCCGTCCTCGCCCTGATCGTGGCGGTGGGCGCGCTGCTGCTGGTGGTGGCGGTCCTGGCGCGCGGGGTGAGCGGGTGACCGGGGTGCCGGCGGGCGGGGACGGCACCCGCGATCCCGGCCTGCAACCGGAGCGCACCCGGCTGGCCTGGCGGCGCATGGGGCTGGCGTACACGGTGGTGACCGTGCTGGCGGTCCGGTTGGCGCTGACCGGCGACACCGCCGGTGCCCTGCTGGCCGGGGTCACCGTGGCGACCTGGTGGGCGACGCTGGTGGTGGGCTGGGGGCGGGCCACCGGCCGCCGGCAGGCCCGGATCGACACCCACGCCGTACCGCTGATGGCCCTCGGCACGACCGGTCTGGCACTGCTGTGCGTGGCGCTGGTGCTGCGTGGGGTGTGGTGACGCGCACGGCTGCGCCATGATGGGGGCATGGCCCGGCTCTATGTGGTGTTGTTCCTGCTCCAGGTGGTGCTCGCCGCCGGTGCGCTGATCAGTTGCCTCTCCGCGGAGGACGAGGGGATCCGGGGGCTGCCCCGGTTCGCCTGGGTCCTGGTCATCCTGGTCTTCCCGTTGGTCGGCTCGATCGCCTGGTTCCTCGCCGGTCGACCCGCCCCCACGGGTGACCGACGCGGCGGATGGCCGTCCGGCACCGGCTCCCGACGACCCGTCGCGCCTGACGACGACCCCGAGTTCCTGAAGTCGATCGACGAACGCGCCCGCCGGGACGACAACGCCCTCTTCCAGCGCTGGGAGGAGGACCTCCGCCGCCGGGAGGACGACCTGCGCCGGCACGACGGGAAGCGCCCCCGCGACGGTGCGCCGCCACGGGAGGACACCCCGCCCGCCGACCACCCGCCGACCCGACAGGACGCCGCACCGCACGACGGCGAACGACCCCGCGAGGGCGACCGGCCCGAGATCTGACCCCCGCCGGGGTCACCCGAACACACCGGGTGACCCCCAACGTCGCCACCCCGGTCACAACCGACGGCGTAGACCCCTGACCGCGAGCGGGGCGAAGACGGCGGCGATGACGACCGCCCAGAGCAGCGACTGGAGCACCGGCCCGGCGACCGGCCCGCCGACCAGCAGGCCGCGCAGCGCGTTCGCCAGGATGGTCACCGGGTTCACCTCGACCCAGTGCTGGAGCCAGGACGGCATCGTCTCGGTCGGCACGAAGGCGTTGCTGGTGAAGCTCAGCGGGAAGATCACCGTGAAGCCGAAGATCTGCACCTTGTCCGGCTCACTGACCAGCACCCCGACCAGCACCGACATCCAGGCGGCGGCCAGCGAGAAGACCAGCAGCAGGGCGAACGCGGCGAGCAGGCCGAGCAGGCCGTTGCCGAGCCGGAAGCCGAGGATCATCCCGACGCCGAGCAGCAGCGACAACGACCACGCCTGCTTGACCGTGTCGGCGACGATCCGGCCGGCGAGCGGGGACCACCGGGCCACCGGCAGCGACCGCAGCCGGTCGAAGACGCCCTTGGTGAGATCCTGGTTCAGCCCGAAACCGGTGGTCATGGTGGCGAAGAAGGCGTTCTGCACGATGATGCCGGGCAGCGCGAAGGTGAGATATTCCCCCGGGCTGCCCGAGATCGCCCCACCGAAGACGTACGTGAAGAGCAACACGAACATCACCGGTTGGATGCTCAGGTCGAGCAGCTCCATCGGGTTGTGTTTGATCTGCACCAGGCTGCGCCAGGCCAGCGTGCCGGTGTGCCGCAGACCGGCGGCCGGGCTGAGCCGGCGGGCCGGTACGGGTCGGGCCGACGGGGCGGCGACGGTCACGGCGGTCATGCCGGGCTCCCTTCCAGGGCGTCAGCGGTGTCGGCGAGGTCGGCGGTGTCGGCGGTGTCCTCGGCGCGGTGGCCGGTGAGGGAGAGGAACACCTCGTCGAGGCTGGACCCGCGCAGGGCCAGCTCGGCGACCTGCACCTCGGCGTCGTCGAGCCGGCGCACCACGGCGGGCAACGCGCCCGGACCGTTGACCGGCGCGCTGACCGTGGTCTGGACGACCTCCGGGTCGACCCCGGTCACCTCGCCGACGACGGCGAGCACGGTGGCCAGGTCGGTGGCCTCGACCGGCCGGACCGTCAGCACCTGGCCGCCGGTCTTGGCCTTCAGCTCCTCCGGGGTGCCCTGGGCGATCACCCGACCGTGGTCGACCACGGCGATCTCGTCGGCCAACTGGTCGGCCTCCTCCAGGTACTGCGTGGTCAGCAGCACGGTCACCCCATCGGCGACCAGGCCCCGGACGATGTCCCACAGGTCGTTGCGGCTGCGCGGGTCGAGACCGGTGGTCGGCTCGTCGAGGAAGAGCACCTGCGGCCGACCGACCAGGCTGGCCGCCAGGTCGAGCCGCCGGCGCATCCCGCCGGAGTAGGTCTTCGCGGCCCGGCCGGCGGCGTCGGTGAGCTGGAACCCGGCCAGCAGCTCGGCGGCCCGGTCCCGGGCGTCGCGCCGGGACAGGCCCAGCAGCCGGCCGATGAGCAGCATGTTCTCGGTGCCGGTCAGGTTCTCGTCGACCGAGGCGTACTGGCCGGTGAGGCCGATCAGCTGGCGGACCTGGTGGGCGTCGCGGCGGACGTCGTACCCGCCGACCGTGGCGTGGCCCGCGTCGGCGGTGAGCAGGGTGGCGAGCACCCGTACCGCGGTGGTCTTGCCGGCGCCGTTGGGGCCGAGCAGCCCGAAGACCGTCCCGGTGGGCACCTCAAGGTCGACCCCGGCCAGGGCGGTGGTGGCACCGAACCGGCGCACCAGCCCCTCGGCGCGGATGGCGAATGTCATCAGAACTCCCGTCGTTATCGCTGGATCGTCCAACGATGAGCGAGGGGTCTGACGTTACGTGTGTCGCCGCTGACATTCCGCCGATTTATCCGCTCGGCAGAACGCGACCGCCGCCGGGTCCGACGACGGTCGCGCGCCGGGTGGTCAGGCCAGGTTGGACGAGCGCGGGTACGCGTCGGCCGGGTCGGTGAGCACGTTGACCAGGTACGGCACCCCGGCGTCGAACGCCCGCCCCAGCGCCGGGCCGAGGTCGGCGGCCTTCGCCACCGTCTCCCCGGCCCCGCCGAGCGCCTCGACCACCCTGTCGTAGCGCAGCTCGGGCTGCAGGTCGGCGGCGACGTCGTAGCCGTACATGGCCCGCATCGGGTGCTTCTCCAGCCCCCAGATGCCGTTGTTGCCGACCACGATCACCACCGGCAGCCGCTGCCGGACCAGCGACTCGACGTCCATCAGCGAGAAACCGGCCGCGCCGTCGCCCATCAGCACGCAGACCTGCCGGTCGGGGTGGCTGACCCGGGCCCCCATCGCGTAGCCCATCCCGGTGCCCAGGCAGCCGTACGGGCCGGGGTCGAGCCAGGTGCCGGGCTGCGACGGCTCCAGGTAGCGCCCGGCGTACGAGACGAAGTCGCCGCCGTCGCCGATGGTGATCGCGTCCGGGGCGAGGGCCCGGCGCAGCTCGCCGTAGACCCGGGCCGGGCGGATCGGGTCGGTGTCGGCGGCCATCTCGGCGGCGTCACGGGCCCGTGCCGCGTCCTCGGCGGTGCGCAGCCGGGCGATCCAGTCGGCGTGGTCGGCCCGGTCGCCGGTGTGGTCGGCGAAGGCGGACAGGATCAGCCGCAGGTCACCGGCGGGGCTGGCGGCGGGCTGGACGTGCCCGGCCCGCTGGGTGGGGGCGTCGACGACGTGCACCACCGCCGCGTCGCCGAAGTCGCCGAAACTGAGCCGGAAGTCCAGCGGGGTGCCGACGACGACCACCACGTCCGCGTCGCCGAGGGCGACCCGGCGGGCCTTGGCGAAGGCGAGCGGGTGCTGCGGCGGGAGCGCGCCGCGGCCCATGCCGTTGGTGAAGACCGGCACCTGCAACGCCTCGGCGGCCTCGCGGAGCGCGGCGACGGCGTCCCCGGCGTACACGTCGGAACCGGCGATGATCACCGGACGGTCGGCGGCGGCGATCAACCGGGCCGCCTTCGTCACCTCGTCCGGGTCGGGTTCGACCGGGGCGACGGCGGTCGGGGCGGCCAGTTCGGTGTCGCCGACGGAGAAGATCGCCTCCAGCGGGAAGTCGAGGAAGACCGGGCCCCGGTGCGGGGTGAGCGCGGTGGTCAACGCGGCGGAGACCGCGCGGGGGATGTCGTCGGCGGTGAACACCGTCTCGGCGTGCTTGGTGACGGGGGCGACCAGCGGCAGGTGGTCCATCTCCTGGAGGCTGCCGGAACCCCAGCGGAACTGCGGGGCCCGGCCGCCCAGCACCAGCACCGGTGAGGCGTTGAAGAAGGCGCTGGTCAGGCCCGAGATGCCGTTGGTGACGCCGGGGCCGGCGGTGAGTACGGCGAGGCCGGGGCGGCGCTGAAGCTTGGCCACCGCCTCGGCGGCGAAGACGGCGGACTGCTCGTGCCGGACGTCGTAGATCGGGAAGCCGGTGGTGTGCGCGGCGTCGTAGAGCGGGAAGACGTGCCCGCCGGAGAGGGTGAACATCTCCCGTACGCCGTGCGCCCGCAGTGCCGCCAACGCCAGCGCTCCGCCGTGGCCCTCGACCCGTTCCGTCATCGCCGCTCCCTCGTCCGCTGACCGGAGTCACACGCTACTGGCCGGTAGGCGGGATGTGAACACCTCCCGGCACGGCGTCGGCGGCACCACCATCGCGCCGGGCGTCCGCCCCGGACCAGCAGGAGCGCGGCCCGGGGCGGGACGGGTCAGCGGCCGGTGAAGTCCGGCTTGCGCTTCTCGACGAACGCGGCCATCCCCTCGCGCCGGTCGTCGGTGGCGAAGAGCGCGGCGAAGAGCTGGCTCTCCCACGCCAGCCCGGAGGTCAGGTCCATGTCCAGGCCGGCGTCGACCGCCAGCTTCGCCGCCCGCAACGCCTGCACCGGCCCGGTCAGGTACGGCCGCACCAGCGCGACGGCGGTGTCGTAGACCTCGGCGGCCGGGGCGACCCGGTCCGCCAGCCCGATCCGCAGCGCCTCCGCCGCGTCCACCATCCGGCCCGACATGATCAGATCCTTGGCGCGGGCCGGGCCGACCAGCCGGGCCAGCCGCTGGGTGCCGCCCGCACCGGGGATGACGCCGAGTTTGATCTCCGGCTGGCCGAGCTTGGCGTCCTCGGCCACCACCCGCCAGTCACAGGCCAGCGCCAGCTCACAGCCGCCACCGAGGGCGTAGCCGGTGATCGCGGCGACCACCGGCTTGGGGATCCGGGCGAGCGCGCCGACGGCGCTGGACAGGTCGGCGGCCCGCTCCGCCATGTCCACGTAGGACATGTCGGCCATCTCCTTGATGTCGGCGCCGGCGGCGAAGACCTTCTCCCCGCCGTACACGATGACGGCGCGGACGCCCGGGTCGGCGGAGGCGGCCGTCGCGGCGGCCCGCAACTCCTCCTGGACCTGCTTGTTGAGCGCGTTCATCGGCGGCCGCTCCAGCCGGATGGTGCCGATGCCGTCCCTGGTCTCCAACCGCACGAACTCGCTCACGCCACCCCTACTTCCTCGTCGAAGTCGTGCCAACCTTACGACCCGGATCGTTGGGGTACGTAGTCTGGTGTTCGCCACCCGCGCCCGGGAGTCCCGCCATGATCACGTATTACGACGACCGGTCGGTGCAGGTCACCTCCACCGCCATCCGGGTCGACGGTCGCGCCTTTCCGCTGGCCGAGATCGGCCTGGTCTGGCACCGCCGGGGCGACCGCTCCTGGCGGGTGCTCGCCGGACGGGGGGCGATCGGCGCCGCCCTGGCCGGCCCGCTGGTGGCTGCGGTGATCGGCATCGCGGTGGCGGTCTGGCTACACCGCTCCCCCACCGTCACGCTCGCCATCGTCGGCGCGTCGGTGCTGGTCGGGCTGGCCGTCGGGCCGGTCGCCGACTTCCTCTTCGACCGCCTGGACCGCTCCTACGACCAGGGCAGCCGGCAGCGTGAGCTGTGGGTCCGCTGGCATGGGCGGCCGGTGCTGCTGCTGCGCACCGGCGACGCGCTGCGCTTCGGCCGGATCTACCGGGCGGTGCAACGGGCGATGGAGAACACCGCGCCACCACCCCGGGCCGGCCACGACCCCGGGCCGCCGGTGCGCACGGAGCGCCACGGCGGGTCGACGGCCGGCCCCGGGCGGCAGCACGCGACCGGCTCGACCGGCGAGGGCCCCGGGCCCCGCCGCAGTTCGTAGCCGTCCGCACCACCCGTCGTCCCGGGTACGGACCACCAGGTCACCGGGCCCGCGAAGCACCGGCCGACCGGCAGCCGGCCCTCAGGAAGGCCCGATCGACCGAACACGGCCCGGCACCGGCCGGCTGCGAACGGTTAGGGTTAGTGATGACCCTCTATTACCGGGACGACACGGTGCAGGTGACCTCCGAGTCGATCACGGCCGGCGGGCAGATCGTCCGGATCGCCGACGTGGCGTACGTCTGGCACGCCCGGGGGGCCACCACGATGGCCGTCCGGTCCCGCATCCTCGGACGCGGCGTACTGGTGCTGCTGCTCTCGCTGCCCCCCTTGGTCGCCCTGGTCTGCGTGGTCTCACTGCTCTGGTCGGCACAGGACCGCGGCGAATGGAAGCCGGCCCTGCTCGTGCTGGCCGCCTGCGCCGTCGGGGTGCTCGCCCTGCTGCCCTTCCTGGAGCTGCCGCTGGGCTGGCTGGACCGCTCCTACGAACGCGGCAACCGGGTCAACGAGCTGTGGGTGCAGCACCTCGGTCAGGAAGTGATGCTGCTGCGCACCCCCGACGCGCTACGGTTCGGACAGATCTACCGCGCCGTCCAACGCGCGGTCGAACAGCAGGGGGAACACCGATGAGCACCCGTCGCGGCGAGGCCGTCGCCCTGGCCGGTCTGCTCGCCCTGGCCGGCGTCACCCACTTCGCGAAGCCCCGCCCGTACGACCGGATCGTGCCCCGGGCACTGCCCGGACCCGCCCGCCGCTGGACGTACGCCAGTGGGGTGGTCGAGCTGCTGGTGGCGGCGGCGCTGGCGCACCCGGCCACCCGACGCCGGGGCGGTCTGGCCGCAGCGGCGCTGTTCACCGCGGTGTTCCCGGCCAACGTGCAGATGGCGGTGGACTGGCGACGGCAACCCCCGCTGCGCCGGGCGGTCGCCTACGGGCGGGTGCCCCTACAGGCGCCGCTGATCTGGTGGGCGCTGCGGGTGGCCCGCGCCCGGCCGTGACCCCCCGCTGCGCCGGCTGCGGGTCAACTCAGGGGCAACGCGGTGGCGACCGGCCAGGCCAACAGGACCGCGCCCACCACCGCCGGTGACCACCGGGGCGCACCGGCCCGCCGCAGCACCGCCGCCCAGGCGGCCTGCCAGCCGAGGAGCACCGCGAGCAGCGGCACCACCAGCAGTACGAACCCGGGGGCCAGCCCCACCACGGCCGCCCCGGTCAGCGCCGGCACGACCAACGCGCCGACCGCCGCGTACCGCCAGCTCCGGCCGTCCGTCACCAGCTCGGCACCGGCCAGGAAGACCAGACAGGCGACCGCCACCACGGGCAGCAGCCACCACCGGGGGCCCACCGGCACGGCCCAGGTGAGGCCCAGGTGGATCGGCACGGCGACGGCGATCGCGGCGTACCCGGTCAGCAGCAGAACGGCGACCACGGACCGCACCGGCGTGCGGCCCCCGGGTGGCACGGCGGCCGGGACGGGCCCGCCGGCAGGAGCCGGGGCGGCGGGGACCGACGTGGCCGCGCCGACCTGGGTTGCAGCCGGAGCCGGGACGGCGGCCAGGGTTGCAGCCCGAGCCGGGACGGTGGCCGGGGTTGCAGCCGGGGCGGTGGCAGGGGTTGCAGCCGGAGCCGGGGCGGTGGCCGGGGTTGCAGCCGGGGCGGTGGCCGCATCCGGGGCGGGGGGCCACGTGTGCAGCGGCCACCAGCGTGCGGCGGCCAGCAGGACGCCGGTGACCAGCAGGAAACCGGTGAGGTAACCACCCATCGCAAGGGGGAGCCGGTCGGTGGGCGTCACCGCACCCGACAGCACGCCCACGCCGATGGCGCACGCCGCCACCGCCACCACGACCGGGGCGACCGTGACCGGTCGGCCGAGCCGGCGGCGGGCGGCCGGCGGCACCCGCCGCGGGCCCAGCAGCAGCGCCGCCAACGGGGCGAAGCCCAGCACGAACCCGAGCAACAGCAGCCCAGCCGGGACCAGCCGGGCGACCGGCCGCGGTGCCGTGGTGCCGCCACCGCCGACCCAGGCGGCGACCTCCGCGTGGGTACGGCCGGCGAAGAGCACCGAGACGTGTTCCGTCCCCGGCACCACCACCAGTCGTCGGCCGGCACCCCGGCGGGCGGTCGCCTCGGCGGTGGCGCGGAAGTCGGGGAATTCGAGACCGCCGACGATCAGCAGCAGCCCCTCCGGCCGGCCGTCGGGCAGCTCGCTGCCGTCGGGCAGTGAGATCGCCACGGTCCGGGCGATGTCGGGGTGACCGGCGGCGTACCGGGTCACCGCGCCCGCGCCCATCGAGTCGCCGAGCAGCACTATCCGCGCCGGGTCGACGCCGGGCCGGCCGCGCAGGTGGGCGACGGCGACGGCCAGGTCGTGTTCGAGGACGGCACGGGAGTCGACGTCGTCGCGCCCCGCCCCGACCAGCGGTGCCGGATTACCGCCGTGCCCGGCGAAGTCGACCAGCAACGCGACCACCCCCTGCCGGGCGAGCGTGTCGGCGAACGGACGCATCAGCCGGGCCGAACCGGCGAAACCGTGGGCGATCACCACCCCCGGCCGACGTCCCTGCGCCGGCCCGGCCTCCGTCCCGCCCGGTGTTTCGGCCCGCACCTCGGTCAACGGCACCCCGTCGACGGTCACCTGCCGGGTGGTCAGCCCGGCGTCCGCCCGGGACAGCCCGTAGCCGCCGGCGAACACGGCGAGCACGGCGAGGATCGCGAGGCCCGCCAGACCACGACCGGCCGGCGTCACGCCGCGGGGGCGGACCGACATGCCGGCACCCTACCGCCCGGCGCGACGGCCGCTTTCCGGCCGGCCCACACCCGCGCCCCGGCCCTGACCGCACCCCTGGCCCCGCCCCCGTTCCCGTCCCACCGTGGTCCCGCCGTCTCGGCCCCTGGTCCGGATCTGGCCCCGCCGCTGGTCCGGACCTGGCCCTGGCTGGGATCCCACCCCCGGTCCAGACCTGGCCCCACCCCTGGTCCGGACCTGGCCCTGGCTGGGATCCCACCCCCGGTCCAGACCTGGCCCCACCCCTGGTCCGGACCTGGCCCTGGCTGGGATCCCACCCCCGGTCCAGACCTGGCCCCACCCCTGGTCCGGACCTGGCCCTGGCTGGGATCCCACCCCCGGTCCAGACCTGGCCCCACCCCTGGTCCGGACCTGGCCCTGGCTGGGATCCCACCCCCGGTCCGGACGTGGCCCCACCCCTGGTCCGGATCTGGTCCCGCCCTTGGTCCGGATCTGCTCCCGTCCCCGGGCCGGCCCGGGCCCGACCGTGCCGACGGGCAGCACTGGCCGAGCCGACGCACACTGGGTGACATGGCCCTCTCCCTGCCCCGACCGACCGCCGTCGTCGGCCTCACCCGTGCCGCCCTCGACCAGGCGGTCGGGTCGGCCGCCTCGTTCGCCGCCGTGCCGGCCCGTGCCTTCGCCGTGCTCGACGGGGTGGAGGCGCTCCTGACCCGGATCAACGGGGTGGTGGACCGGATCGAGGAGACCCTGGACCGGACCGACCGGGTGCTCACCGACGCCGAGACGGCGGTGCGTGAGGTGGCGGTGATCAGCACGGCGGCCACCACGGCCATCGTGCAGGCCACCGAGGTCGCCGGGGCGGCGGCCGTGGTGGTCGCCGAGGCCGAACGGGTCTCCGGGGCGGCGGCCGTGGTGGTCGCCGAGGCCGAACGGGTCTCCGGGGCGGCAGCCGGCCTGGTGGCCGAGGCCGGACAGGTGTCCCGGGCCGCCGGCACCGTGGTCGCCGAGGCCGGGGCGGTGGCGGGTCGGGCCGCCGGCACGGTGGCCACCGCGGAGGGCGCCGCCGCCGTCGCGTCGGAGCTGCTGACCGCATACGAGCCGGCCTTGCGTCGGGGTGCGCCGATGGCGAACCGGTTCGTCGCCGAGCTAAGCCACGAGGAGGTGGTCGCGGCGATCCGGCTGGTCGACGAGCTGCCCAAGCTCAAGGAGCACCTGACCTCGGACGTGCTGCCGATCCTGGCCACCCTTGACCGGGTCGGCCCGGACCTGCACGACCTGCTCGACGTGACCCGCGACCTGAAGCTCGCCGTCGCCGGCATCCCCGGCCTCGGCATGTTGCGCCGCCGGGGCGAACGGCTCAGCGACGACCCGGCCGGCTGAGCCACCGGTCAGCAGGATGACGCCGGGCCGGGCCGCCCGGTCGGTCCGACGGCCGGGGCGATCGCCACGTCGGCGACAGGGCGGGCCGGGACGCGACGGGAGGCGACCGTCGGGGCGATCGCGGCGTCCGCGACAGGGCGGGCCGGGACGCGACCGTCGGGGCGGGTGGTGGACCGGGCTCGCGGGCCGGCGGTCGGTACGCCGACGTTCCCGTGCCGGCCGATCCCGCCCCGCTCGTCACGGGGCGTACAGGGCGTCGATCTCGGCACGGCGGGGCAGGGCCACGGACGCGCCGAGCCGGCGGACGCAGGCCGCACCGGCCGCCGCCGCCCAGCGCACCGCGTCGACCACCTCGCGACCCTCACCCCAGGCCACGGCCAGGGCGGCGGTGAACGCGTCTCCGGCAGCGGTCGTGTCGACCACGTCCACGGCGACGGGTGGCACGTGCACGGCCCGACCGTCCCGCTCGACGTACCAGGCGCCCTCGCCGCCGAGGGTGAGCACCGCCCTCGGCACCAGGGCCAGCAGCGCCGCCGGCTCCTCGCGCCCCCGGCCGGTGAGCAGCTGCGCCTCGGTCTCGTTGACCACCAGCAGGTCCACTGCGGCGAGCAGCTCGGCGGGCACCTGCCGGGCCGGCGCGGCGTTGAGGATCACCCGGGTACCGGCGGCACGGGCGGCCACCGCCGCCTCGGTCACCGTCTCGACCGGGATCTCCAACTGGGCGACCAGCACGTCCGCCCCGCGTACGACGTCCAGCTCGGCGTCGGTGAGCGCGGTGAAGGCGGCGTTCGCGCCGGGGGTGACCAGGATGGCGTTCTCCCCGGCGGCGTTGACCATGACCAGCGCCACCCCGGACGCCCCGTACACCACCCGCAGATGGCTGGTGTCCACCTGCGCGGCGGTGATCCGGGCCCGCAGGGTGACCCCGAACGAGTCGGAGCCGAGCGCGCCGAGGAAGGTGCAGGCGGCCCCGGCCCGGACGGCGCCGACGGCCTGGTTGGCGCCCTTACCACCGGGCACCATCACGAAGTCGTCGCCGAGCACGGTCTCGCCGGGCCGGGGCAGCCTCGGACCGGCCCCGACCACGTCCATGTTCGCGCTGCCCACCACGACGATCCGGCTCTGCCGCACCCCACCTCCCACCGACACCACACCCTCCCCACCGCCCCGCCGGACACGACCACGACGAGTCTAAATCCCCACCCCCGCCCACCCATCCCGTCGATCATGGACTTACGGTGGTAGCAAAAGGGACATGGGAGGGCGTTTCTCCCACCACAACTCCATGATCGACGTTGGGGTGGGGGGTGGGGGGTGGGGGGTTAGGCGGCGCGGGCGGTCCAGCGGGGGCCGTGGCGTTCGACCAGCAGGGGCAGACCGAAGGTCTTGCTGAGGTTGTCGCCGGTCAGCGTGTCGGCGAGCAGTCCCTGGGCGACCACCGCGCCGTCCCGCAGCAGCAACGCGTGGGTGAAGCCGGGCGGGATCTCCTCGACGTGGTGGGTGACCAGCACCATCGCCGGGGCGTCCGGGTCGTACGCCAGCTCGGCGAGCCGGCCGACCAGGTCCTCGCGCCCACCCAGGTCGAGCCCGGCGGTCGGCTCGTCGAGCAGCAGCAGCTCCGGATCGGTCATCAGGGCGCGGGCGATCTGCACCCGCTTGCGCTCGCCCTCGGAGAGGGTGCCGTACGTCCGGTCCGCCAGGTGCCCGACGCCGAGCTGCCCGAGCAGGGCACGGGCGCGGGCCTCGTCGGCCGGGTCGTAGTTCTCCCGCCAGCGGCCGACCACCGACCAGGCGGCGGTGACCACGACGTCGCTGACCCGTTCCTCGGTGGGAATCCGCTCGGCCACCGCGGCGGTGGTCAACCCGATCCGGGTCCGCAGCTCGGTGAGGTCGGTCCGACCGATCCGCTCGCCGAGCACGTGCGCCACACCCGCGCTCGGGTGCAGCCGACCGCAGGCGAGGTTGAGCAGGGTGGTCTTGCCGGCGCCGTTGGGGCCGAGCACCACCCAGCGTTCGTCCAGCTCGACCTGCCAGTCGACGTCGTGCAGCAGGGCGGTGCCGGATCGCCGGACGGCGACGCCGTCCAGGCTGACCACCACATCCGCGTCCACGGGTGAGGGGGCGGCTGCGGCGGGGAACGGGTCAGCAGTCACCGCTCCATCCAACCACGCAGCCTGAGGCCGCCCCCCACGGGCGGTGGCCCGGCCATAGGGTGGGGCACCGTGTCGTTGGTCACCACACCCGGAGGACGGCCCATGCCCGTGAGCGACGAGGAGCGGTGCGGATGAGCGCGGTCATCGAGATAGCCGGTCTGCGCAAGACGTTCCGTACCCTGCGCCGGGGCAGCCGGGTGGCGGTGGACGGTTTCGACATGGTCGTCGAGGCGGGCCAGGTGCACGGCTTCCTCGGCCCCAACGGCTCCGGCAAGACCACCACGCTGCGCGCCCTGCTGGGGCTGGTCAACGCCGACGCCGGTGAGCTGCGGGTTCTGGGCGCGTCGGCCCCGGAGCAGCTGGGTCGGGTCGCCGGCCGGGTCGGCGCGATCGTGGAGAGCCCGCAGTTCTTCGGCAACTTCACCGGGCACCGTACGTTGCGGTTGCTGGCGGTCGCCGGGGGTGTGCCGACGTCGCGGGTGGACGAGGTGCTCGACCAGGTGGGTCTGCGGGACCGGGGCGAGGACCGGGTGAAGGGCTATTCGCTGGGCATGAAGCAGCGTCTCGCCGTCGCGTCGGCGTTGCTGAAGAACCCGGAGCTGCTGATCCTGGACGAGCCGGCGAACGGGCTGGACCCGGCCGGTATGCGGGAGATGCGCGAGCTGATGCGCACCCTCGCCGAGGCCGGGGTGACCGTGCTGGTGTCGAGCCACCTGCTGGCCGAGATCCAGCTGATCTGCGACCACGTCACGATCATCGCGCGGGGTCGTCGGGTGGCCGCCGGCCGGGTGGACGACGTGCTGGCCGGGCACGACCCGCACGAGTGGCGGGTCCGGGTGGCCGAGTCGGAGCGGGGCGCGGAGCTGCTGCGGACAGTCGGCCTGACGGTCACCGTCCACCCCGACGACGTGCTGGTGGTCGCGGGCGCACCGGAGTCGGAACTGATCAGCAGCACCCTCGGCGGCCAGGGCCTGTGGGTCCGCGAACTGACCCCGATCCGGCCGGACCTGGAGAGCGTCTTCCTCGAACTCACCGCCGGGGCGGCCCCACCCCGGCAGTCGGACGGTGCCGATCCGGACGACGCCCCGCCCGACGACACCGGTGCCGCCGCTGAGCCGCTGATCGAACTTGACCGGACCGAAGGTCGGAGGGTGGACGCGTGAACCTGGTCCGTGCCGAGGTGGAGCGGTTGGCCGCCCGACGCTTCGTCCAACTGATGGTCCTGCTGCTCGCGGTGGCCTTCACGGTGACCACCGCGACCACCCTGCTCGGCTCGCACCGGCCGACGACGCAGGAGATGTACGCCGCGCAGACGCAGGCCGCGCAGGCGGTGGCCGCGATGGAGGCGGACCACACCCGTTGCCTGCGGATCAGGGCGGGCGAGATCCCGATCATGGAGGACGCCGGGTACGTGCCGGCCGACTGCGGGGAGCTGGACCCGGCGCGGATGGAGCGGCTGCCGCTGGCCACCGACTACCTCACCTCGGTCTTCGTCTTCTCCCAGGAGGCGCGGGGGCTGCTCTACTTCCTGATCGCGTTCCTGGTGCTGTTCGGCTTCCTGGTGGGCGCGTCGTACATCGGGGCCGACCTGAACTCCGGCGGGGTGGTCAACCTGCTGCTGTGGCGGCCGGGTCGGCTCACCGTGCTCGGTACGAAGCTGGGCACCCTGGTCGGGGTGGTGGCCGCGCTGTCGGTGCTGGCGTCGGCGCTCTACCTGGGCACCTTCTGGACGATCGGGCAGACGGCCGGTGTGCCGGGCCCGCTGGGCGGGGAGTTCTGGGGGCAGCTCGGCGCCATCTACGGGCGGGGTCTGGTGCTGGTGCTGCTGACGACGGTGCTCGGCTTCGGGATCGCCACGTTGGGCCGGCACACCTCGGCGGCGCTCGGCGCGGTCGCCGCGTACGCCGTGGTCTGGGAGCTGGGCGCCCGGCTGGTGCTGCAGATCCTCGACGTGGCCCGGGCGGACCTGCTGATGCTCTCCAACTACCTGGGCGCGTGGTTGTCCGGTCGGTTGGAGTTCTGGGACGACCGGGGTTGTCCGCCGGGCAGCGGCGTCTGCGACGGCGGCACCTACGTGATCACCTGGGGGCCGGCGCTGCTGGTGCTGTTGGCGCTGACCGGGGCGGTCACCGGGTCCGCGTTCGCCGCCTTCCGCCGCCGCGACCTGCTCTAGCTGTACTGACCACAGACCCCGGGGTGCCGGGACCACGCCTCGCCGTCGGCGGCGCTCCCACCCCCGTCACACCGGCATCGGGGGAACTCCTGAGACGACTGCTGCCGCGCTTGCCCTGATCCCGTTCAGCCCCATCCTGCCGACCGAACTGACCGCCCCCGATCCTGGCAGGATATTGCCAGGATCGGCGATAATGGTGAAGTATTCCTTCATGGCGGCGGATGGGCGGGGTGAACGACTAACCGACGGTCGACCCGAACACCTCGTCCCGGACGGCGTCCAGCGCGGTGCGCAGCGCCCCCCGCAGGATCGGCTCCTCGGTCAGCCCGGTCGGCACCACCCGGGGCCGGACCAGGGTGATCGCGGCCACCTCGTGCTGCACCCGCTCGGCCAGCGCCGCGCCACCGGCCTGCCCGACCTCACCGGCCAACACCACCAGCGGCGGGTCCAGCACCACGCAGGTGCTGGCCACGCCGAGAGCGAGCCGGCGGGCGAGTTCGTCGAGGAGCGGGCCACCGGCGGTGCCGGCGGCGATGGCGGCGCGCACCGCGTCGGCCGCGTCGGGCGCGTCGACGCCGTGCTCACGGGCCACCGCCCGGACCGCGTCCGCCCCGGCGAGCTGCTGGAACGCCGGCTTGGCCCGGCGCGAGACGTCCCGGGGGATCGGCACCCCCGGCACCGGCAGGTAACCGATCTCGCCGGCCGCACCGCTGCTGCCGTGGTGCAGCCGGCCACCCAGCATGATCGCCAGGCCGACGCCGGCACCCACCCAGACCAGCACGAAATCCGTCATCCCCTGCGCCGCCCCGGACTGCGCCTCCGCCACGGCGGCCAGGTTGACGTCGTTCTCGAAGACGACCGGGGTGTGCAGGTCCTCCCGCAGCGCGGCGAGCAGCCCCCGGTGCCAGCGGGGCAGGTTGAAGGCGAAGGTGATGTCGCCGCTGGTCGGGTCGACCAGACCCGGGGTGCCGAGCACCACCCGCCGCACGCTGTCCAGGTGCGCGCCGGCCCGACTGGCCGCCTGCACCACAGCGGTGTGCACCACGCCGACCGGGTCGTCGGTGTCCCGGGTGGACTGTTCGACCTGACTGACCACCGCACCGGTGATGTCCGCGCAGGCGGCCACCACCCGTTCCGCTCCCACGTCCACCCCGACCACGTACGCGCTGCCCGGTCGGACGGCGTAGAGCTGCGCGTTCGGCCCCCGCCCACCGGCCTGCTCGCCGACCCGGGCGACCAGCCCCCGCTCCTCCAACCGCTCGACCAGCTGCGAGGCGGTGACCTTGGACAGGCCGGTCAGCTCACCGAGGCGGGCCCGGGTGAGCGGGCCGCGTTCGAGCAGGAGTTCCAGCGCCGCACGGTCGTTGAGCGCCCGCAACAGTCGGGGGGTGCCGGGCAGCCGGGTCGCACTCATGCCACGTCCTCTGTTTTTCGTAAACTCTGCTAACGAATCGCGCTGGTCAGGGATGTCCGTAGCGTATCGGCCGACCCACGCCGGGAAACTCGGACGACCCGGCCGGCCGCGCCGACACTCGTGCCATCCGGCGGCACAGGGCCGCGACCCGGGACATCCGGGCAGCCGTACGGGACACACCGGCGGAAAGGAGACTCAGGTGGGGGATCCGGGGCTGCGCCGGCTGGCGCTGGGCACACTGCTGGCCGCCTACCCGGGGCCGGTGCCACCGGACTGGGCGGTCGACCTGGTCGCCGAGGGACTGGCCGGACACACCCTCTTCGGCACCAACGTGCACGACCCGGCCCAGCTGGCGGCGAGCACCGCCGCGCTGCGTACCGCCCGGCCCGACGTGCTGGTCGCCATCGACGAGGAGGGTGGCGACGTGACGCGGCTCGCCCACGCCACCGGCAGCCCGTACCCGGGCAACGCGGCGCTCGGCGTGGTCGACGACACCGCACTCACCCGGCGGATCTATGCGGCCATCGGCGGCGAACTCGCCGCCGTCGGCGTCACCGTCGACCTGGCCCCCACGGTGGACGTGAACACCGCCGACGAGAACCCGGTGATCGGCACCCGTTCGTTCGGGGCCGACCCGGGGCGGGTCGCCGCCCACACGGCAGCCGCCGTGGCGGGTCTCCAGTCGGTCGGGGTGGCGGCCTGCGCCAAGCACTTCCCCGGCCACGGCGCGACCGTCGCCGATTCGCACCACGAGTTGCCCACTGTGGACGCCGACACGGCGCTGCTGCGGGCCCGGGACCTGCCGCCCTTCGCCGCGGCGGTCGACGCGGGCGTACAGGCGGTCATGACGGCGCACATCCGGGTGCCGGCGCTGACCGGGGACGGGCCGGCCACCTTCAGCCGGGCTGTCCTGGTCGACCTGCTGCGCGGCGAACTCGGCTTCACCGGCACGGTCATCACCGACGCGTTGGAGATGAAGGGCGCGGCCCTCGCCGCCGGTGGGGTCGGCCCCGCCGCCGTACGGGCGCTGGCCGCCGGGGCGGACCTGCTCTGCGTGGGCGCACGGGTGGACGCCGCGCTGGTCGAGCGGGTCGTGGCCGAGATCGTCGGAGCGATCGGCGACGGCCGGCTGGACCGGGCCCAGGTGGAACAGGCCGCCGGCCGGGTCGCCGCGCTCGCCGCCTGGACCCGGGCCGCCGGCCCACCCCGCCCCCTCCCCGCCGGCGCTGACCGCACGCCCGGGTCCGGCCCGCCCGGCATCGGTTACCGGGCTGCCCGCCGGGCCGTCCGGGTGGAGGGCGAGCTGCCCCGGGGGGAACGGCCGCTCGTGGTGCAGGTGTACGCCGCCGCCACCATCGCCGAGGGGCGGGTGCCCTGGGGACTGGGCCCTCACCTGTCCCGGGTCGAGCAGGTCCGGGTGGTTGCCGCCGAGGCGGACCCCGCAGCGTTGCGGCGTCTCGCCGCCGGGCGGCCGATCGTACTGGTCGGCCGGCACCTGCACCGGCTGCCCGGCGGGCCGGCCCTCGTCGGGTCGCTGGCCGCGACACACGCGCTGACGGTGCTCGAGATGGGCTGGCCGGGGCGGTGGCGACCGAGCGGGGTGGGGGCCTTCGTCACCACCTACGGCGCGAGTCATGCCAACGGTCGCGCGGCGGCGGAGGTGCTCGGCCTGACCGACTGAGTCAGGACCTGCCTGCCGGGCCCGGCCCGACCGACGACGCCGGGTCACGCGCCCGCAGTCCGCCTCGCGGCACTTCACGGACCGGCGCTCACCCGCCGGTCCCCCACCGGCAGCCGGCCGACGACACCCGGGGGCCCGGCAGGGACAGTTGCCGTGGGCGCCCGGGGAGGTCGGTCAGCGACGCCAGGGGGCCGGGTCGGCGATGCCCGGGGGCCGGTCGCCGTGGTCGTCGGGGAGGCCGAGCAGCCGCCCGACCGCGGTGATCCGTAGCACCCGGGACACCACCGGTTGCGGGTCGACCAGCCGCAGGGTGGCTCCCCGGCCGACCGCCTCGGCCGCCCCGCGCAGCAGTGCGGCCACCGCCGTGGAGTCGAGGAAGGTGACGCCGGCGAGGTCGACGACGATCTCCAACAGGCCGGCCCGGCCGAGCGCCTCGTCGAGAGCGTGTTCCAGCCCGGGAACGGTGGCGATGTCCAGGTCACCCACCGGTGCCAGCACCACCCGGCCGGACTCCTCGCCCGGCGTCGGCAGCTGCATACCCGCCCATTTCCGCTTCGCCGGCCACCGCTGACCGCGCGCCGACCCTCGCCGCGACGG
Source organism: Micromonospora sp. RL09-050-HVF-A (assembly GCF_019374995.1). NCBI lineage: Bacteria > Bacillati > Actinomycetota > Actinomycetes > Micromonosporales > Micromonosporaceae > Micromonospora > Micromonospora sp. RL09-050-HVF-A. The sequence continues at coordinate 5,963,954 of NZ_JAGKQP010000002.1, read as the reverse complement.
CCGACCATACCGGTGGCCCCTGACATCGTTTGGGCGGGCAGCCGCCGGAGCATCTCCGGCCGCCTGCACAGCACGGTGCGTCATCGGAGCGCGCCGGGGTGCCGGCCACCTGTCTGGGCAGCTCAAGTCCACTACCGGACAATGTCAACGCGCCGGGCGCCCCTTGCCCGGCACGCCGACAAGCACATAGCGTAACCAGCGCCGTAGGTCGGCCGGCGGTGCCGGTCACGGCGGGGCCTGGGGCGGTTTGCGGACCGTGGATCCGGCCCGGGATCCACGGTCCGCGCGCCATCCGACCGACGTGGCCGGCGAGCGACCGGGTGCCCATCTCGGGCTGGACGCCACCCGTACCGCCCCCGGACGCCGGTCAGGGCGGGTAGACGCCGCACGACGACCAGCCCCGGTCGGGGAAACCGGCCGCCTCGGCGACCCGGGCGGAACCGAGGTTCGCGGGGTCGTGGCGGTAGGTCGGCACCGCACCCTCGTCGAGCACCCGCCGGGCGGCCTGCGCGACGAGTCTGCGGGCCAGCCCCCGGCCGCGCGCCGCCGGGACCGTGCCGACCGCCAGTTCATGCCCGTACGCGTCGTGGCGTTTGATCCCGACACCGGCCAGATAGCCGCCGTCGTCGTCGCGGACCACGAGCACGTCGGAGTCGAACAGGTGCAGCCAGGGCGGCAGGGCCGGATCGGTGGGAGCGGTCCACCCGCCGACGTCGGGCAGTGCCGGCGGGGTGAGACACCACCGGAACACGTCGTCGTGGACCACCCAGCCGGGCTGCCCGACCATGGCCGGCAGGGCCTCGTGCAGCGCGGAGCGTGACCTCGCGGCGAGCGCCCGGACGGCTTCGACCCGTCGTGGCGGCACGGAGAGCACCGTGCTGCCGGCGACCCGGACGGCGATCGCCGGGCGGAGACGGCCGTCCCAGGCCGGGCGGGTGCGCCGCCAGGAGCCGACCACGTGCAGACCGGGGCCGGCCGGCCACTGCCCGAGCCAGGTCGCCAGGTGCAGGTACAACCGCCGCTCCAGCACCGCCCGCCCCTCTCACCCGGTGGCCATCCCATGATCCACGGTACGCCGCACCGCCACCGGCGGCGGTCCGGTTACCGATGGCGGTGCGCGGGTAGCAGAGGAATGGACCGTGACCTGCCTCACCGGAACCCGGTCCATCGACGATGCGTCATATCTATTTCCATACATGTACACCTTTCTTTGGGACGGTAATGGTCATGCCCATGCAGCCGAATGACCGATACCAGCAGCACGGCGTGTGTTTCTGGGGTACGGCGGAGGCCACCGGCCTCTTCCCCGCCCAACCGCGGTACCGGGAGATCCGGTGCGGTCGCGGCGTCGAGGGACGACTCTCCTGGAGCGAACTCGACACCCTCCCCGCCGGCTCCTCCGCCCGACGCGGTCTCACCGCCCACTGAGATGCGGACCGGCGCCCCTACCGGGGTGTCCGGCCGGGGCGTTCGCACACCTGTCGGGTAGCGTCTTGTGGTCGATTCCGGCCAGCGACAGGAGAAGCTCAGCGCATGGGCAAGAAGACGATCCACGTCTCCGACTTCAGCGGCACCGTGCTGCGTCCCGACGACGAGGTGGTCCGGGTCGTCGTGCTGGAGCACCCCGACCTGGTGGCCGGGCCCGTGCAGTTGGACGCCACCGTGACCGAGGTGGAGGGCATCGACGACGCCGCGCTCGACGTGGCGGTGGTCGAGATCCACGACCTGCACGCGGGCGGGGAGCCGCGCCGGGTGGTGCTGACCGCGAGCGAGTTCGACGCGATGGCGACGGACACGCCGATGGCGCAGCTGTTGCGGACGGCGGAGCGGGTCCGTCCGCCGAAGGCCCGCAAGAGCACCGAGAAGATCGACTACGGCACCCTCGACCACGCCGGGAGGCCGCACCGGGGCCGGGTCACCGAGGAGGAGGCCCGGCTGGTGCGCGAGCAGCTCGACGAGGTCAACAAGCGCCTCGCCGACGCCGGGGTCCGGCAGATCGACCCGGCCGACCCGGAGCACGCCCTGCGTTACGGCTTCCCGGCCACCGACTGACTCACCGGTGGCCGGGCATCCCGGTCCCGCGCCCGGCCGTCGGTGGGACCGCCCGGTCCCGCCGGGCCGGTGTGCGTCGTCCCGGCCGCCGACGGGGGTGCGCTACCGCCCGGAGAGCGCGGCGGCCACCCGTGCCTCGACCCCGTTCTTGGTCAGGCCCAGGCCGGACAGCACGCCCGCACCGTCCTCCAGCTCCAACAGGGCCAGCAGGACGTGCTCGGTGCCGATGTAGTTGTGCCCGAGCCGCAACGCCTCCCGGAAGGTGAGTTCGAGGGCTTTCTTGCCCTGCCCGTCGTACGGGATCAGGTCGGGGACCTGGTCGGTCGGGGCGGGCAGTGTCGCCGCGACCGCCTCCCGGACGGCCGCCGGGCTCAACCCCTCGGCGACCATGGCTTTGGCGGCGAGGCCGTCCGGTTCGGCGAGCAGGCCGAGCACCAGGTGTTCCGGTCGGATCTCGGCGTTGCCGGCGCCCCGGGCCTCCTCCTGCGAGGCGATCACCACGTTGCGGGCGCGTGGGGTGAACCGGCTGAAACCCGCGTTGGGGTCCAGGGCCGCCGCCGCGTCGGCCTTCGTGGCGGAACGCTTCTGGGCAGCCTGCTTGCTCACCCCCATGCTGTTGCCGATCTCGGTCCAGGAGGCACCGGAGCGGCGGGCCTGGTCGACGAAGTGGCCGATCAGGTGGTCGGCGAGGTCGCCGAGGTGGTCGGCGACGAGCACCGCGTCGCTGAGCTGGTCGAGGGCTGCGGGACGGGCCTTCTTGATGGCCTGGATCAGCTCGTCGAGGCGGACAGGGCGCGGGAGTTGAGTGGGTTCCGTCATGCGTCAACCATAGGTTGACGCCCCCTCATCGTCAACCATGGGTTGACGATGAACTTCGCGGTGAGTAAATCCCGACACTCACGGTGATCCGGTGGTCTCGTACCGCAACATCAGTGGGGCCACTAATCGATATCGGTCTCTGTAGACCGGAGGAGGTTCCGTCCCCTCATGCTCGGAACGATGAAACGCCTCGCCGCCCTCACCACCACAGCGCTGCTCCTCACCACCGCCCTCGGCGCGACCGCCGCGTCGGCCGCCCCCGACGCCGCCCGGTCCGCCCCGACCGCGCCGCCAAGACCACCCTCGTCGCCTCCTGGTACTCGGGCACCCTCGCCGCGGGCGCCACCCAGAACTGGCAGTGGAACAACAACCCGGCCGGCGCCGTCTACCAGGTCGGGCTCTCCCCCACCGGGGCCAGCACCACCCAGCCGTGCCAGTTCCAGGTGACCCGGAGCTGGTACACCCAGCTCTACAGTGGTGAGCGCCGGTTCAACTGGACCATCCGCAACACCGGCGCGATCGCCTGCGGCACCCAGGTCATGCTCAGCTCGCTGAACTCCGGGGCCAGCTGGGCTCTCGGCGGCATCTCCCCCGGCGGCTCGGTCACCTCGGTCTGGAACAACAACCCGGCCAACATGGCGTTCCTGCCCGGGGTGGCGCCCAGCGGCGCCACCAGCGCGACCCCCTGCCAGTTGGAGGTGACCAGCTCCTGGTACGCCCGGCAGACCAACGGTGAGCGCAAGTTCTACTTCACCGTCAAGAACGTCGGCTCCATCACCTGCGCCGGCACCGCGCTGCTGGGCAACACGTCGACCTCGACCACCTGGTCCACCGGCACGCTCGCTCCGTCGGCCAGCAGCGGATCGGTGTGGTACAACGCCAACCCGACGACGCTGGTCTACCTGCCCGGACTCAACCCCGCCGTGTCCACCAGCACCTGCCAGTTCGGCGTCACCAGCAGCTACTACCAGCAGGTGGTGAACTCCGACGGCACCGTCCAGCGGCAGTACCTCGCCTACTACACCAACAACGGCGCGGTCAGCTGCTCCGCAACTTTCCTCCTCGCCTCGATCGCCTGATCCACCGGTGCGGCGGCCCACCCGACCCGGGTGGGCCGCCGCACCCGTATTCCAGCAGGGCACCCGTCTCTTCCAGCAGGGCACCCGACTTCCAGCAGGGCACCCGTCGGCCGGCAGGGCATCCCGACTTCCAGCAGGCGGCAGGGTGGAGACGCCCGTGCCCGACCACTCCCGCAGTCCACCTTCCGGCAGCACCCGTTCCGGTACCGGTCCGCCCGACGCGGGTCGCCAGCGCTCCGATACCGTGCGCCCACGGACCGGATCGGACGGCGCTGCGGGAGGGGATCGGGATCATGCGGTTGCACGTCGGCTGCGCGATGTGGACCCACCGGTCGTGGCAGGGGCGGCTGATCGCCCACCCGCTTGCGGCCCAGGAACGGCTGCGGCACTACGCCGGCTGGTGCGACGCGGTCGAGGGGAACACCACGTTCTACGCCACCCCGACCCGGGAGACCGTGGAGTCCTGGGCCCGGCAGACCGGGCCCGACTTCCGGTTCGTCCTCAAACTGCCGAAGGCCGTCACCCACGAACACCGGCTCGTCGACGCCGACGCGCCGCTGCGGGCCTACTTCGACGCGATCGCGCCGCTCGGCAGCCGGGCGCACGCCCTGTGGATCCAGCTGCCGGGGTCGTTCGCACCGACGGACGTCCCCGTGCTCGCCGACTTCCTCCGTCGGCTGCCTACCGAACACCGGTACGCCGTGGAGGTCCGGCACCCCGCCTTCTTCCGGGAGCCCGGCGCGACGCGACTGCTGGAAGGGGTGCTCGCCGACGCCTCGGCCGAGTGGGTCCCCTTCGACACCACCGCGTTCTTCCGTACTCCGCCGACCAGTGACGCGGAGCGGGAGGCGTGGACGAAGAAACCCCGCCTGCCGTTGCGGACGGCGGCGCTGACCGACCGGCCGATCGTCAGGTACCTCGGCCGCGACGCCGAGTCGGAGACGGTGCAGGGCTGGCAGCGCTGGGTCGAGATCGCCGCCGGCTGGTTGCGGGAGGGCCGGTCACCGACCATGTTCGTGCACACCCCGGACAATGCCGACGCACCCCTGCTCGCCCGCCGGTTCCACGACGAGGTACGGGCCCGGGTGCCCGCGCTGGCGGCGCTGCCCGAGCCGATCCCGACCGGACCGCTCACCCTGTTCTGACACCCGTACGACCTGCCGTCGGGGCATCAGGCCGCCCGCACCCCGTCGGGCGTCGCACCGGGCGTCGCACCGGGCGTCGCGCCGGGCAGGCCGCCCCACCGGGGTGGGGATCAGGAGTTTCGTGAGCCTGACCCCGGCCAGCCTGTCGGGCACAGCACCGATCAACCACTCCCCTCCACGCCCGGGCCAGGAGTCCCGCCCGCACCTGTCCCGACGGTGACCCGGGTCAGCAGGTCACGGACCCGGGCGGCGTCCGGGTGGCCGAGGTCGTCGAAGATGTCCAGCGCCCGCCGCCAGGTCCGTAGGGCACCGGGTACGTCCCCCGCCGCCTGCCGGGTCGCACCGAGCCGGGTCAGGGTGTCGGCCTCGTCGTACCGGTCACCGATGCGTCGGTAGAGCGCCAGCGCCAGGCCGTAGCAACGGATCGCCCGCCGGTGCTGGCCCAGCCGGTCGTGGATGAAGCCCAGGCTGTCCCAGGTGTTCGCCTCGCCGTGCCGGTCGCCGGTCGGGCGCAGCAGGGCCAACGCCTGGGAACAGTGCTCCAGCGCCGGCCCGTACTGGCCGAGTTGGGCGTGCGCCCAGCCGACCCCGTTGCGGGCGCTGGCCTCCCCGGCCAGGTGCCCGGCGGCCCGGTAGAGCGCCAGCGCCCGCTGCCCGTGCTCCAACGCCTCGGCGTACCGGCCGAGCCCGTCGAACATCGCGCCGAACGCCCGGTGGGTGCGCGCCTGCCCGGTGTGGTCGCCCAACGCGGCGAACAGGATCAGCGCCTCCCGGTAGTGCGCGACCGCCTCGTCCAGCCGACCCAACCGGCAGAGCACCCGGGCCAGGTCACGGTGGGCGTTCGCCTGCCCCGCCCGGTCCCCCACCCGTTGCGCCCCGGCCAGGGCGGCCTGCTGGGCGGCGGCCAGGTCCAGCCAGTTCCCCCGGCGCTGGAGGAAATCCACCAGGGTCCAGGCCAGTTGCCAGGCATGGCCGTCGAACCCGGTACGCCTCGCGTGCGAGACCGCCGCCAACAGCACCGGGTACTCGGTGGTGAACCAGGCCAGGGCCGCAGCGTGGTCGGTCAACTCCTCGGGCGTCACCCCGGGCAGGGCGGTCGCCAGCACCACCGGGTCCCGACCGGGTTGCAGCAGCAGCGCCGCCGTGTGCGCGGTGTGCAGGTAGTGGTCCAGTCCTCGCCGGACCGCGGCCTGCCGCTCCTCGGCGGGGTCGAGGCTCTCGGCCAACTCGCCCGCGTACGCCCGCAGCAGGTCGTGCGCGGTGAACCGGCTGGGCGCGTGTTCGGTGACCAGGTGGGCGTGGGCCAGTTCGGCCAGCAGCCGGGACACCTGGCTGCGGGGCAGTCCGGCCAGGCTGGCCGCCGCGGCGATCCCGACGTCCGGCCCCGGGTGCGAGCCGAGCAGCCGGAACAGTCGCGCCGCCGGTGGGGTCAGGTTCCGGTAGGACCAGGAGAAGACCGACTGCACGTCGGTGCCGGTGTCCCCGCCGTCGAAGGAGTCCAGCAGGCGGGGCGCCTCCCGCAGCTCGGCGACGATGGTGGACAGGGGGAACGTGGGGTGCGCCGCCCCGCGCGCGGCGAGCACGGCCAGCGCCAACGGCAGCCGTACGCACCGCTCGATCATTTCCTCCACCGCCTGCGGTTCGCCCGTCAACCGGGCCGCGCCGAGCCGGCGGGCCAGCAGTTGCCAGGCCTCGGCGGTGCTGAGCAGGTCGACGGCGATCTGCCGGGCCCCCTCGGTGGCGATCAGCCCGGCCAGCCGGTTGCGACTGGTGACCAGGAACAGGCAGCTCGGGCCGCCGGCCAGCAGCGGCCGGACCTGCTCGACGTCGCGGGCGTTGTCCAGCAGCACCAGCATCCGCCGGCCGGCGAGCAGACTGCGGTAGAGGCCCACCTGCGCGGGCAGGTGGGTGGGGATGCGCTCGGGCGGCACCTCGAGGGCTTCCAGGAATCCCCGGACCGCCTCGGCGGCCGTCACCACCGCCCCGGTGGCGTCGAAGCCACGCAGGTCGACGTAGAGCTGGCCGTCCGGGAAGCGGTCGGCGACCCGGTGGGCCCAGTGCAGCGCCAACGTCGTCTTGCCGACCCCGGCCGTGCCCGACAGGGTCATCGTGGTGGTCGACTCGGCGCAGCCGGGCGTGCCGTGGCCGGCGCAACCGGCGTCGAGCTGGGCGAGCTGCGCGGCCCGCCCGACGAAACCGGGCAGCGCCGGGGGCAGTTGCCGGGGCACCGGAAGCCGCGCCGCCGGTGTGCCGACCCGGGTGCCGCCGGCTCTGGCCCGGACGGTCGCGCGGCCGGCCCGGCCGGCGGGTGGGTGTTCCGGGTTGGTGTTCCGCCGGCGTTCCTCGACTCGGTCCCGTGCGGTGGCCAGCGCCCCCTGCTCGGCGGGGCTGGCCCCGAGCAACCGGATCAGCGTGTCGAAGCGCTCCGGTGGGGGCAGGATGTTGCCGGCGAAGTACTCCCCGATCACTCCCCTCGACCAGCCGGTCTTCGCCGCCAGTTGGCGGTAGGTCAGTGGGGTCTCACCCTGCTGCCGGGCCTCCCGGCGGCGCAGCTGGCGCAGCAGCCCGGCCAGCTCCTGCACGGTCTGCGCCCCCGCGTCCAGGTGGGTCACCGCCGCTGCGGGACGGTTCGTCCCGGTGCCCCCCTGTCGCGCGCCCGAAGGTACCCGTTGGTCGGACATGCGCCCTCCACCCCCGTCATCCCGTCGCCCCGGAATGCCGACACCGGCAGGGTAGAACCGGTCACCCGATGCCGGTAGGTCACCGCCGATGTATGACAGTTCCATGTCGCGCTGGTTTCGCCTGATGGGATGTGCCCCGCCGACCATCGGCGTGCGACCGGTCCGGGCGGCTTCCCGTCCGACGCTGTCCGGGGGTGTCCGACGGTGTCCAGGATGGACCGCCGGACACCCTCGATACCTGCCAATGTCCCCAGGGCGGGCTGGCGCCCGCACCACTCTGGGGAAGGAACACTTCATGACTCGTCCACACCCGACCGTGCTGCGGTCGGCAGGGATGCTGCGTCGCGTCGCCGTCGCCGCATTCGGCGTCACGATGCTCGTCGCGGGGGTGGCCACCGCGCCGGCCACCGCCGCACCCGCTCCCGCCGCGCCGGGCGGCAAGGCGGCCACCACCGGATCGTTCGTCGACAGCACGCCGGTGCCCGGGGGCTTCGCCTCCTGGAAGGAGCTGCTCACGTTGCAGCAGCGGATGAACACCGCTGCCGCCCGGATCACGAAGATCGCACAGCGTGACGCCAAGTCCGGTTTCGCCGGTGTGATCGCCGACCCCACCGCCCGCAAGCTGCAGGTCTTCTGGAAGGGCGAGGCACCGGCCAGCCTGGTGGCGACCAGCCGGGCCACCGTGCCGACCGAGGTGCTGCCCGCCGCGTACACCCGACGGGAGCTGGACGTCGCGGCGGCCAAGCTGCGCCGCTCGGCCGGCAACAAGATCACCACGGTCGGGCCGCGCGCCGACGGCGCCGGCCTCCTCGTCGGTACGCAGAGCGGCCTGCTCGGCGCGGCCAGCATGGCCGGCGTCCCGGTGACCGTGCAGACCGGGGTCTCCGCCGCGCCCGCCACCCGGTGGGACGACACCGCGCCGTGGTGGGGTGGTGCCGCGTGGCGCAACACCGCCACCGGTGGCGGCTGCTCGACCGGCTTCGGCGTGTTCCGCACCGGCAACGCGCGGGTGCTCACCGCGGCGCACTGCGCCAACATCAACGTCGTCGCGGCCGACCCGACCGGTCAGACCATCGGCGCGGTCGGCATCCGCAACACCGGCACCGACACCCTGCTGTTGACCGCCAGCGCGGGCGGCCGGGTCTTCAACAACAGCACCGACGCCAACGGCGCGGTGGTCAGCGAGTTCAACAACCAGGTGATCGGCGCGCTGGCCAGCCAGGTCGGCAACTTCGTCTGCACCTCCGGGGCGTACTCCGGGACCCGCTGCTCGATCCAGGTCAAGGCCCGGGACCTGTGCATCAACGTGCGTGACTTCGCCACGGTCTGCGGCCAGGTGCAGGCGGAGAGCACCACCCGTACCAACGCGGTCGGCCAGGGCGACAGCGGCGGCCCGGTGCAGATCGTCAACGGGGCGAACACCCTCCAGGTCTGGGCCACCGGCACCAACACCGCCATCGACGACCTCAACACGCTGACGCCGTGCACCGGCTACGTTCCCGCCAACCGCAAGTGCGCCTGGCGGATGTACTACGAGGACATCATCTCCGGGATGGCGGGCGTCGGCGCCTCGGGTGTGATCCTCGGCTGACGGACCTGCTCCTCGGTCGACGAGGGCTGGCGGAGGAGGGTCGGTCGGCGGGGCAGGCTCCGCAACCGTCGATCGACCCGGCGGCCGGGTCGGCGTGCGTCCAGCACGCCGGCCCGGCCGTTCGTCGTCCATCGGGCCCGCCGTTCGTCGTCCACCGGCCCGGCCGCTCGTCGTCCACCGGCCCGGCCGCTCGTCGTCCACCCGGCAGGCGGGCGCGGTGGCGCGTCAGGCGTTCGGGCGTCGGGGGCCGGACCGCGGGCGGTCGACGCCACTGCGGCGACGCCGTCGAAAATCACGAATTCAGCGGAGATTGTCGTCAATGAAACGATCGACTCCGGGCACTGTTCGGAGGTTCGGCGCGTAGCGCGGATTATCCGAACAGAGACGTACAAGTCTCTCATCATCCCCACAACACAATAACCACCGAACAACTAGACGTATTTGAATCCTTGCGTTCGGCACACGGCATTGTTAGCCTCATACGCACCCCACTCCACATTGGGGTAAAGGAATTCAGCCCCGGATCGCGCGAACTCGTACCGAACAGACCTCGCACCGATATTTGGGAAAATCATGAGCACAATGCGGCCAGGGCAATGACGGCTGCCCCCAGCCAGGAAACAAAACCCGCAAATAGCCCCCACCGGGGCCGCGATTTCCGCCTCTACTGGATCGCCGGCGCAATCGACCAACTCGGGTCGCAGGCGTCCGGGATCGTTCTTCCACTGGTCACCCTGGCCGTGACCGGCTCACCGGCGGCGGCCGGACTGGTCGGCGCCCTCGCCCTCGCCGGGCGGCTCGTCGCCGCTCCGGTGGCGGGGGTGCTGGCCGACCGGCTGCCGCGTAAACGCATGATGGTCAGCTCGCTGCTGGTCGCCGCCGCCGCGATGTCGACGATCTTCGTCGTACTGGTGGCCGACGTGGCGACCCTCGGCCTGCTGGCCGCCGCCGCGTTCGTCGAGGGGATCGCGCAGAGCGGCTACGAGGCGGCCGGCTCCGGTGCCATCCGCCGCCTGCTGCCGGCCGACGACCAGAAGGCACTGTCGCGGTTGGAGGCCCGCAACCACGCCGCCCGGCTCACCGGCCCGTTGTTGGGCGGGGTGCTCTACCAGCTCGCCCGCTGGCTGCCGTTCCTGGCGGACACGCTGTCCTACCTGCTCGCGGCAGCTCTCGTCGCCACCATCCGGACCGACCTGACACCCGAACGCGCCGAGCGCACCTCGTTCCGCACCGACCTGCGCGTCGGGCTGCGCTTCGTGTGGCGGCAGCCGTTCCTGCGGTTCGTCACGATCTGGGCGGCCGGCATCAACTTCACCTTCGGCGCCCTCGTCTACTACGCCATCCTGACCGCCGGTCGGCAGGGTGCCCCCGCGGCGTCGATCGGCCTGATCCTCACCATCGCCAGCGTCGGTGGCCTGAGCGGCGCACTGGCCGCTCCGATGATCTTCAGCCGGGTACGGCCGACGACCGTCATCGTGTTCGCCTCGTGGGCCATGGTCGGCCTCGTCGTCGCGATGTCCCAGGCCCGGCAGACCTGGAGCTACGGGCTGTTGTTCGGGTTGGTCTTCCTGCTCAGCCCGCTGCTCGGGGTCATCTTCCAGTCCCGGGTGATCGCGTTGACGCCCGACGAGCTCCAGGGTCGGGTGGCGACCGTGATGGGCACCGTCGGCGAGGCGCTCCAGACGCCCGCGCCGCTGCTCGCCGGGGTGCTGGTGGCCTGGTACAGCCCGGGCACCGTCGCCCTGGTCTTCGCCGCCGCGCTGGCGCTGCTGGCCACGTACACCACCGTCAGCCTGCGCCAGCTCCGCGCCGGCGCCGGTGCGACGGCCGGCACCGACCCCGGCCCGACCGACGACACCGACCCCGGCCCGGCCGTCGGTGCCGGGGCCGCCCCCGACCCCGAGGAGGCCCGTCGATGAGTCGTGGTCACCGGCTGTTCTATCCGGCGCTGCCGGTCGTCGCCGAGCACGCACCGCACCGGGCGGTCTACGTCGGTGACGCCGGGGGGCGCTGCGAGATCCTCGCCTGGGACCGGCTCGCCGGCACCGCCCGGCAGGTGACCGACCGGGCGGCCGGCACGATCCGGGCGGCGCTCGACCCGACCGGGTCCACCATCTGGTGGTTCGACGACGATCTCGGCGGCGTCGGCACCTGGCGGACGTGCGACTTCGACCAGCCCGACCGGTCCGTCGCGGCGCTGCCGTCGGTGCCGCCGGCCCGCCACGCCGGCATCGCCATGGCCACCGACGGCACCACCGCGATCGGCCTGTCCGACGACGGCGGGATGACCCTGTTCCTGCGCACCGGCGACGGCCGGGTGAGCGAACGGACCCACGTCACCGGCTACGCCTACCTGGTCGATCTCGATCCGGCCGGGCGGCTCGCCGTGATCGGCGCCGATGCCGCCACCGACGCGGCGGTCACGGTGGTCACCACCGACGGCGTCCGGGTGGCCGGCATCGCCGGTTGCGCCGACGGGCGGGTGTGGGCCCTCGGTTTCGCCCCCGGCTCCGGCCCGGCCCGGCTGCTGCTGGTGATCGAGGACGAGGGCGGCTACCTCCCGGCGACCTGGACCGAGGAGGAAGGTCTGGTCCGGCACGACTGGTGCCGCTTCGACACCGAGGTCACCGCCGGCTGGTTCCCGGACGGGCGGCGGCTGCTCGTCCGGCAGGACCGGCACGCCCGCAGCCTGCTGCACGAGGTGGACCTCGCCGGGCGGACCCGGTCGGTCGTCGACACCCCCACCGGCAGCATCCTGGACGCCGCGGTGTGGCCCGACGGGGACGTCGCCTACGTGTGGACCGACTCGGTGACCCCACCCCAGCTGCGTTCCGTGCGTGGGGTGCAGCTGCCGGAGCACCCCGGCGGTCAGCCCGACGTGGGCGGGCCGGACCCCGTCGCGACGCCGGTGGAGCACCGCCGCGAGGAGATCCGGGTGCCGGGCCCCGGTGGGCCGATCCCCGCGCTGGTCGCCCTGCCGGCCGACCGGGAGGGACCGAGACCGGCCGTCTTCCTGGTCCACGGCGGGCCCTTCCAGCACGCCCGCGACGCCTACGACCCGCTGGTCGAGATCCTGGTCAGCACCGGCTGCGCGGTGGTCCGGGTCAACTACCGGGGCTCCAGCGGGTACGGCGCGGCCTGGCGCAACGACTTCTCCGCCGGGGTCGGCCTCACCCAGTTGGCGGATCTCGCCGCGGTCCGGGCCCACCTGGTCGCCGAGGGTGTCGTCGAGGACCGGCGCACCGCCCTGTGGGGAACGTCGTGGGGCGGCTACCTGACCCTGCTCGCGCTCGGCCGGCAACCGGAGCTGTGGCGGCTCGGGATCGCGATCAGCCCCGTCGCCGACTACGTCGCCGCCTTCGAGGCGGCCACTCCGGCGGTACGGGCGCTGGACGTGCTGCTGTTCGGCGGCACCCCCGACGAGGTGCCGCAGCGGTACGCCCGGTCCTCCCCGATCACCTACGTCGACCAAGTCCGGGCCCCGGTGCTGCTGGCCGTCTCCACGGGTGACGTGCGCTGCCCGCCGGCACCGGTGGAGCGCTACGCGCGGCTGTTGGCCGAGCGCCGCATTCCCCACCAGGTGGTCCGGCGGCGGGCCGGTCACGAGGACTTCGACGCGCAGAGCCACCTGGCTCTGATGCAGACCGTGCTGCTGTTCATGCAGCGGCACTTCGACGGCGTGCGGGACGAAGGCACACCGGTGGCGCTCGCGATGGCGCGACCGGCGGGCTGACCCCGGCACGTGACCCGATCCCCTCGATAACGGAAAGGAGGTGAACGACATGCGCAAGAACGTTGTCGAGAACGACCCGATCAACGGCAACCGCGACCAGCTCCGGGCCTCGAACGTCACGGTCACGGTCACGGTCAAGGTCAGCTTCTAGCGGCCGTACGGGGTGGGGCCACCCGCCCGGGCAGGTGGCCCCACCCCGTATCCGTCATCCGGTCCGAACAGCTCACGAGAGAGGAGAGGTTACGTGCGGGTCATGCTGGTCAATATGCCATGGACTTCCATCGACGTCCCTTCGTTGGCGATTGGAATCCTCACCAACAGCGTCCGGCAGAAAATGCCGGACGCCGAAGTGGAGGCCGTCCACGCGAATCTCGACTTCGTCGACTGGGTGGTCGACCGGACCGAGTTCGGATTGAGCGACTACTACTACTATTCGCTGTTCACCTATTTCGCGGGCTGTGGTGACTGGGTCTTCTCCTCGGCCCTGTACGACGATCCCCAATGGCGGGTGCAGGAGTTCACCGACCGGGTCCGGACCCAGATGACCGAGCGGGAACTCGCGCTCAACCTGGAGCTGCACCGGCTGGCCCCGGAGTTCGTCGCGGAACTGGCCGACCGGATCGTCGCCCAGGCACCGGACGTCGTCGGCTTCACCTCCACGTTCCAGCAGAACGCCGCCGCCCTCGCCACCGCCCGGGCGATCAAGAAGCGGTCACCCGGCATCCGTACGGTCATGGGCGGCGCGAACTGCGACGGTGAGCAGGGTGCCGCGATCCACCGCAACTTCTCGTTCGTCGACTTCGTGGTCCGGGGTGAGGGCGAGACCGCGTTCCCCCGGCTGCTCGCCGCGCTCGACCCGGCCCGGCCGGCGGCCGGCGGGGCGGAGCCGGCGGGCGGGCTCGCCGACATCGAAGGGCTGTGCTGGGGCGGCCCGGACGGCCGGTCCGTGGCGAATCCGATGAGCACCACACCCCTGCCCCCGGCCGAGATCGTCGCCCCGGACTACGCGGGCTACTTCGAGCGGTTGGCCGCGTCCCGGGCGCAGCACTGGGTCGAGCCCCGGCTGGTCGTCGAGGGCGCCCGGGGCTGCTGGTGGGGCGAGAAGCACCACTGCACGTTCTGCGGCCTCAACGGATCGTTCATGCAGTTCCGCAGCAAGCACCCGGGCAGGTTCTACGACGAGATCATCGAACTGGTCGAGCGGCACCAGGTCCTGGACATGTTCGTCGTGGACAACATCCTCGACATGAGTTACGTGACCTCGCTGCTGCCCCGGCTCACCGAATCCGACTACGACCTGCGGTTGCAGTACGAGATCAAGTCGAACATGAAGGGCCCGCAGGTGCAGGCGCTGGCCGACGCCGGTCTGGTCAGCGTGCAGCCCGGCATCGAGAGCCTCAACAGCCGGGTGCTCAAGCTGATGGACAAGGGGGTCAGCGGCTGCCTCAACATCCGGATGCTGCGTGACGCCGAGACCAGCGGGATCACCATCGCCTGGAACTACCTGTACGGGTTCCCCGGCGAGACCGAGGACGACTACCTGCCGGTGATCGCGCAGATGCCGGCGCTGCACCACCTGTGCCCGGCCGACGGGAGCACCCGCATCGCCATCGAGCGGTTCAGCCCCTTCTTCGTCCGCCCCGAACTCGGCTTCACCGACCTGCGGCCGGCGGCGCAGTACCGGCTGATCTACGACCTGCCCGAGTCGGAGCTGATGGACCTGGCGTACCTGTTCGACGTACCGCCGCAGGGCATCGGCGGCGAGACGGCCGACCGGCTGGACCGGGCGGTCACGCAGTGGCAGCACGAGTACGCCCGCAGCCGGCTCACCCACCACGACCTCGGCGACGAGATCGTGCTGGTCAGCCGACGCAGGCACTTCGACTGGCACGTCCTGCGGCTGACCGACCCGGTGGAGGTGGCCGTGTTCCGGCAGCTCGACCAGCCGCACAGCGTCAGCGCGCTGGCCCGGCGGCTGTCGGTCGACGAGCCGGTCCTTTCGGCGTTGCTGTGGCGCTGGCGCGGTCTCGGCCTGGTCTACGAGGACGCCGGGCAGTTCATCCAGATCGCCCCGCAGGCCATGAACCAGGATCTGCTGCGCATCGACCACCTGCACCTGGAACGCGAAGCCGCCGAGACCAGGGCCGCCGCCGAGGCGGGCGAGCCGGCCGCGCTCAGCGCGGTCTGAGGGGAGGGAACGTGTCCACCACCGACGCCGGTCTGCGGCCCATCCTGGTCGGTCTCGCCCGGGACCACGACCCGGCCGTCCTGTCCATCCCCGGCATGACCATCGGTCCGGCCGAGCTGCGTGAGCCGGCCGCCGACGCGGTCGCCCGCTGGCGTTCTGCGGGGGTCCGTCGGGTCGACCTTCCCGACGCGGTGGACCTGACGGTCACCGGGGACGACGCGACGGCCGTCGACACGGTCCGCCGGCTGGTGCTGGTCCGGGAGCTGACCAGCCACGGTATCGCCGTGGACTGGCGGCTGCGGCTGCCCGGCGTCGAGGCCGACGAGTGGCTCCCGTACAGCCACCTGCGGGCGCCGGTCGAGCTGCTCCCCGCGCCGGGGGGCGAGGGCGACCCGGTCGCACAGCTCGACGCCTGGGTAAAGGGTTTCTACTTCGACAAGTGCACCTACCGTCGGGGCCCGGGGTTCGTCCAGGTGCGGGACCGCCGCTCCGGTCGGTTGAACCTGCTGACCATCGACGATCCGGCCTACCTGACGGTGCTCGACCAGTTGCTGGACGGTGCCGCCGTCACCGGGGTCGACCTCTCCATCGCCCGGGACTTCGGCGGGGAGGGCCTGGTCACGAAGATCGGCGAGCTGCTGGTGTGGCTGCCGCACCGGCTGCGCCGCTGGCCCCTGCCGTCGATGGTGATCTGACCGCCCGGCGCCGGCCGCGTCACCGACCGCCCGTCCACCCGCCCGCGACCCCGGGCCGGGTGGGCGGGCGGTCTCGCGTTCGCCCCGGCTGGTGGTTCCCGAAAGTTTCGGGTATACAGGGGAGGTGGCCCCGTTGAGGTCGAATTAATACCTGCCCTCCGCGGGCCCATCTCGGTGACAGCCGACGTCAACCCGTCGAAATCCGCCCCGCGTCCGGCCGCCGCTCGGGACGATGTTTCGGGAAGATTTCCGAAACTTGTTGACAGGTGGAGCATCGACACCCTACCGTCGCCATCGACGGCACTCGATGCTGTCGACACCACCCACCGCGACCCGTCCCCCCGGTTCTGCTGGACGACCGGCCCACCACCGCGTGGTGACACCCACCGCATGGCCGGCTGCCGTACCTGGCCACGGACAGTCCACCGGGTCGTACCGCGTCGCTGGCGTCCGCCAGCTGTCACGAGGAGGAACACGTACATGAGCGACACCTCGACCCGACCGCGAAGGAGCGGTCGCCTGCGGCTGCTGCTCAGCGCCGCGTGCGCCGCGGCGCTCGCCGTCACCGGCACGTTCATCGCCTCGCCCAACGCGTACGCGGAGAACGACCGGACCCTCACCTCCAACCTCACCGGCACGCACAACGGCTACTTCTTCTCGTTCTGGAAGGACAGCGGCAACGCCAGCATGACGCTGCGCGCCGACGGCCGCTACAGCAGCAGTTGGGACCGCAGCACCAACAACTGGGTCGGCGGTAAGGGCTGGGCCACCGGCACCCGGCGGACGGTCAGCTACTCGGGCAGCTACAACCCGGGCAACAACAACACCTACCTGGCCCTGTACGGCTGGACCCGCAACCCGCTCATCGAGTACTACGTGGTGGAGAACTTCGGCAGCTACAACCCGAGCAGCGGCGCCACCCGGATGGGCACGGTGACCACCGACGGCGGCACCTACGACATCCTGCGCAGCCTGCGGGTCAACGCCCCGTCGATCGACGGCAACCAGACGTTCTACCAGTACTGGAGCGTCCGGCAGCAGAAGCGCAGCAGCGGCACCATCACCACCGCCAACCACTTCGACGCCTGGGCCCGCGCCGGCCTGAACCTCGGCACCAACCACAGCTACCAGATCATGGCGACCGAGGGTTACCAGAGCCAGGGCAGCTCCGACATCACCGTCCGCGAGGGTGGCGGCAGCAACCCCACCCCCACCAGCGGGCCGACCGGCAACCCGACCACCCCGCCCGCCGGCGGCAACTGCACCGCGGTGCTCTCGGCCGCCGAGCAGTGGGGTGACCGGTTCAACCTCAACGTCGCGGTCAGCGGCACCAGCAACTGGGTGGTCAGCCTCGGGCTGAACGGCGGCCAGAGCATCCAGAACAGTTGGAACGCCTCGGTCAGCGGCACCACCGGCACCGTCACCGCCAGGCCGAACGGCAACGGCAACAACTTCGGCATCACCATCATGGCGAACGGCAACTGGACCTGGCCCACGGTCAGCTGTCGAACGGCCTGACCCCGACCAGTTCCTGAGCGCACGCGACGGCGGGCGGCCCCGGTGCCACCGGGGCCGCCCGCCTGGTGCGTCAGGTGTGGCTGGTCAGCCGCGTATCCACTGCTGGTTGGTGCCGCCGTTGCAGGTCCAGAGCTGGACGGCGGAGCCGTTGGCGGTGGCCCCGCCGTTGATGTCCAGGCACAGCCCCGAGGCGACCCCGACGATGGTGCCGTCGGCGTTGAGCCGCCACTGCTGGTTGGTGCCACCGGTGCAGCTCCAGATCCGGGCCCGGGTCCCGGATGCGGCGCTCGGCACGTCGAGGCACTTGTTGCCGTAGATGGTGAGCTGGTTGGTGGAGCTGAGCGACCAGCGCTGGTTGGCGCCGCCGTTGCAGTCCCAGATCTGCACCACCGCGCCGTCGGTCTGGCTGGCCCCGTTGACGTCCAGGCACCGGTTCGAACCCGCGCCCCGGATCTCACCCGTCGGGGTTCCGGGGCTGCCGACGGCGGTCACCGAGAGGTTGTCGAACTGGGCGGTGACGCCCTGGCCGGTGCCGTACCCGATCTGGCCGGCGACCCAGGTGGAGTCGGTGGCCGTGCCGACGGTGGTGCCGTCGATGGCGGCGGTCAGGGTGCTGCCGTTGAGCGTGAACGACAGGTTGTGCCACCGCCCGGTGCCCAGCGCCGAGGTGTTTCCGCTGGCCAGGGTGCGCCAGTTGCCGCTGGTGTTGTTGCTGCGGATCGACCAGGCCCCGCCGTCGGTGACCCGGAAGTAGTACCCGTTCATGTTCTGCGGGCCCTGGTGGTTGTAGGTGTTGCCGCGCCCGATGAGCTGCGCGTAGCCGGACTTCTCCAGCAGCACGTCGGAGGAGACCGTGTAGTTGCGCCAGGTCAGGTCGCCCAGCAGGGTGTACGGCTCGGCCTGCCCGGAGGTCCAGTAGATCGGGGCCTGCTCGGACATCTGGCGCACGCACTGCCCGGTGCGGCCGGCGGCACACCCGACGACCTCGAACGAGCCCTGCTGGTCCATCAGGTACCGCGCCTCGCGGCCGGTGGCGTACGAGTCGAAGGTGTCGGCGTACGGCAGCTTCAGGTTGCCCTGCGCCGGGCTGGTCGCGGTGCCCTTGCCCTGCCCGTTGGTGGTGGTGATGCTGTAGACGTAGCCGGGCTGGACGGTGAGCGAGAAGCGCCCGCCGTTCGGGGTGATGTCGCTGCCCCGCACGAAGTGGTCGGCGGTGTTGTTGGAGCGCACGTTCGTCGACCAGACCCGTACCGTGCCGGTGGACAGGCCGCCGGCGACGGTGAAGTCGAGGGTCTGCGCGCCACCGGCGTCCATCGTCTCGACGATGGTGCTGTAGTCGCTGTTGTTGGTGGACTTCAGCGAGACGTAGCTGCCGTTGTTGCGGTTGCCGCCGATGTACCCGCTCGACGCGTCGAGGTAGCGCCAGCCCGGTGCGGTGAACTGGGTGGTCTGCGCCATCACCCAGGCGTTCTTGCCGATCGAGTAGGCGCCGGACCAGGGCTGCTGGGCCACCGCCACGCCCGTGGTCGCCCACGGGATGTTGGGGGTGATGGCGGCGATGACCGGCCAGTTGATGTAGCCGGTCATCTTGCCGTCGAGGTAGCCCCGGTTGATGCCGCGGGCGAGCGCCTGCGCACCCGCGTTGTAGTCGTCGGAGCCGTTCTCGCTGGCCCACAGGGACTTGCCGGTGGACACGGCGTTGTTGGAGCTGGGGCAGTTGGTCTGGGCGCTGCGGTAGCCGCAGACGTAGTGGCTGCCGAAGACCTGCACGGCGTTGCCGAAGGCCGGGTCGCGCAGCGAGTCGTCGGCCGCGCCCCAGCCGAAGTCGTCCGAGGCGACGATCTTGACGCTGCTGTAGCCACGGGCGTTGAGGGTGGAGCGCAGGTTCTTGTACCAGGTGGTGTTGTAGCCCTTCTCGTTCCACCCGCCCAGGTAGTTGATGGTCAGCCCGTGGGTGCCCGCGCAGTCCAGCCAGGCCACCAGGTAGTCGATGGAGTCGGTGGACCAGAAGTTGCCGTTGCCGATCCAGCCCGGCGCACCCCAGGCCAGGCCGACCAGGGCGATGTTGGGGTTACGGGTACGAGCCTGCTCCATCAGCCACCACTCGTAGCCCCGGTTGCAGTTGATGCTGCCCCGGGTGTGCTCGTGGCTGGGCTCGGCGCCGGAGGTGGAGTTGGTGTCGCCGCCGATCTCCACCTTCATCAGCTGCATCGCCGCGCCGTAGCCCGGCTTGAACAGGTAGTCCAGGATGTCGCTGCGCTGCGGCTCGGGGTAGTCGACCAGCAGCCGGCTGTTGCCACCGCCGCCGCTGACCGCGCCGATGCCGTCCAGCGCCCGCCCGCCGGACCCGCCGTTGATCGTGATGGCGGTCGCCGCCTGTGCGGGTGCGGCGAAGCCGGTCAGCACCGCCGCCGCCGTCACCACCACTCCCAGCACCGATGCGGTCAACCGACGCGGACGCCACGCGCTGCGCCCCGGTCTGCGGCGTGGCTCGCCGTCGTGTCGACGGCTGCGTGCACTGAACATGTGACTCGCCTCCCCAGCCGGTCTCCGACCTCGAAGCGGTACGGCACACGTCGAACTGTCGCACCCCGCGCAGCACGGAAATCGGCGAACATCAATGATAAAGACGTCGTATGTTAGGCACCGCAGCGCTTACCGGTCAACGTCCTGTTCGGAGGGAAATAGTCCATACTCACCCGCACCGCACCCACCTGGGAATCCCGAATAGATCAGATGTATGGACTCTGCTGTGACGGGTGGGAAAACGGGACACGCCGCCGACCCGGACGCCACCGGATCGACGGCGGTACGGGTCGGCGGCGCGGCATCGGCGCTTCCGGTTCAGCCGGTCCTACAGGACCAGCTGCGCCGGGGTCGACCGGTGGGTGGTGGTGCCGTCACCCAACTGCCCGGACATGTTGTTGCCCCAGCACCACAGGCCACCGTCGGTGCGGACGCCGCAGCTGTGGTAGCTGACGCCCAGGTTCTGCGTCCAGGTGGTCGCGGTGCCGACCCGGACCGGGGCGGACCGGTGGGTGGTGGTGCCGTCACCCAACTGCCCGAACCCGTTGTTGCCCCAGCACCACAGGCCACCGTCGGTACGCAGCGCGCACGACGAGTCGACGCTCGCCACGACCCCGGTCCAGGTGGTGGCGGTGCCGACCTGGATCGGACTGGTCTGGACACCGGTGCCGCCACCCACCTGGCCGTACCCGTTCTCGCCCCAGCACCACAGCGTGCCACCGGACTGCACCGCGCAGGTGTGCGCGTGGCCGGCCGTCACGCCGGTCCACGTGCTCGCGGTGCCCACCTGCGCCGGGGTCGCCCGGTAACCCAGGATGCCGACACCGAGCTGCCCGTCCGTGCTGTCACCCCAGCACCACAGCGTGCCGCCGGTCTGCACGGCACAGCTGTGCGCGTAGCCGGTGGTGACGCTGGCCCAGGTGGTCCCCGTACCCACCTGCACCGGGCTGGTGGCCCGCGACGGGGAGGTGCCGACGCCCAGCTGCGCGTTGCGGTTCAGGCCCCAGCACCACAGGGTGCCGGTGGTCTGGACGGCACAGGTGTGGTTGGCACCGGCGCTGACGCCGGCCCAGGTGGTGGCGGTGCCGACCTGCACCGGGGTGCTCCGGCTCGTGGTGGTCCCGTCACCGAGCTGCCCGCTGTAGTTGCCGCCCCAGCACCACAGCGTGCCGTCGGTGCGGATCGCGCAGTTGTGGCTGGTGCCCGCGTCGACCCGCGACCAGGTGGTGGCGGTGCCGACCTGCACCGGGCCGGTCCGGTTGGTGGTGGTCCCGTCACCGAGCTTGCCACCGTAGTTGTCACCCCAGCACCAGAGCGTCCCGTCGGTACGGATCGCACAGGTGTGCAGGTCACCCGCAGTGACCTGGGCGACCGGCGCGGCGGCGAACGCCGCGTTCGTCGCGACCCCCCGACGCCCGCGACGGCGGCACCCGCCGAGAATCCCACCGCGAGCGCGGCCACCCCGAGGGACACCGCCGCCGCGGTGACCGTGCTGCGGGCCGCTCGCCGCCATCGGGCCCACAGACGACTGTTCTGTCGTTGCTCCATGCTCTGTTCTCCCCAGAAAAACGTCGATTCGTGCACGATGAGGGCAGCGTCGCCCCGGCGGGCCTCCATCGGCCCACCGCGTACAGCAGTGACCCTATGCATTGAATGCGATCAATGCGAGATCCCACCGGGGTTACGCTCGGTCTACCGCCGCCCTCCGTCGACGTCCGCCGGGCTCAGCTCCGGCTCCACCGCTGGCCGGCGGCGCCGTTGCAGTCCCAGATCTGGGTACGCGTGCCGTTGGCCGTACCGTTGCCGACCACGTCCAGGCAGCGGCCCGAGCCGACGGCGGTGATCGTGCCGTCGGCGTTGAACCGCCAGCGCTGGTTGGCCTGGCCGTTGCAGTCCCAGATGATCACCGAGCTGCCGTTGGCGGTGGCCGCGCCGTTGACGTCCAGGCACTTGCCGCCGAAGACCCGCAGCTCCTGGGCGGCCGTCGAGGTCCAGCTCTGGTTGGCCTGCCCGTGGCAGTCCCAGATGATCGCCGCCGCGCCGTTGGTCTGCGTACCACCGTTGACGTCCAGGCAGCGCCCGGAGGACGAGTTGCGCACCGCGCCCGTGCCGGACGGCGGCGGGGTGGTCGGGTTGCCGGTCGGCGTCACCGTCGGGGTCGGCGTCGGGGTGGTGCTGTCGAACTGGGTGAAGAACCGCCACACCTCACCCTTGGTCCAGGTCCGGGCACCGCTGTCGCCGCCACCGTCGACCGGGCCGGGGGTGTGCCCGCCGTCGAACGCCGCCCACACCACCGGGTAGCCGGAGCGGCAGCCCGAGTAGGTGGTGGTGATGTGGGTCAGGCTCCCGGCGCGCGGCTCGGGCGGGCTCTGCGCCGTACACCCGTTGTTGCGCACGAAGGTGTCCCGCAGGGACCGGCCGGCCGAGACGTTGAGCACCGGGTCCCCGATGCCGTGGATGCCCATGTAGGCGATCGGCTGGCCGCCGCCGCTGCACCCGCTGAGCTGCCCGCCGGAGTAGACCGCGACGGCCCGGAAGACGTTCGCCCGGGAGCAGGCCAGCGAGTAGCTCATCCCGCCGCCGTAGCTGAAGCCCAGCGCGAACAACTGCGTCGTGTCGACGCACAGGTCGTTCTCGATCAGCCGGACCATGTCGTCGACGAAGGTGACGTCCTGGCCGCCGGGGTTGGCCCAGCCGTTGCCGTTGCCCTGGGGGGCCACGAAGATGGTGCTGTTGTTCGCCTGCTGGCGCAGCCCGTAGTAGGACCAGGCGGCCCCGTCCGACCCGCCCCCGTCGACGTCGTTGGCGGTGCCGCCGTTCCAGTGGAAGCCGAAGATCAACCGGTACTGGTGGTTGCGGTCGTAGTTGTCGGGGATCCGGAGGATGAAGCTGCGGTTCTGGCCGCTGCTCTGGATCGACCGTTGGCCGCTGGTCAGGGTGGGGGCCTTGCCGCACCCGGCGGTCGCCGCCGCCGCCGAGACGTCGGCGGCGGCGGCCGTGGTGGTGAGGCCACCGGCGAGTGCCGTCGCGCCGACGGTCACGACGAGGGCCGCCGCCGCCGCTAGGGAACCAAGGATGGGTCTGCGCCTGGTCATGATGGGGCTCCTGCCACTCAGCCTGCACTGCTTCAGGTATGTAGTCGACGGCGATCCCGACGTGTCGCGCCCGACCGATCCCGCTGACCGCACCCGCCAAGGACGGAACACCGGAAGACACTCGATGCGCTCACCGCGCCGGCTGGCTCATCGCCGCGGCTGCCAGCCGCTGGTTCCGCTGCCCAGGCAGGACCGACTGGTCGTCGAACCGATCGGTGGCCACATCGCGCCCGCCCGGACGCCACCCGGTCGACCGCCGGTGCCGGAGCACCGGGCTCGACGTCGAATCGATTCGGCAAGACCCTAGGTCGGAAAGTGAAATATGTCAATGCTGTGTCGAGCGGGTTGCCACCCGGGAACGTCCACCCGACGGCGACGAACCGCAGGCCACACGCACAGTTCCCCGACGCCCACGACGGGTCCGGTGCCCCCGGGGCCGGCGTCACCCGGCCCCGGGGAACGCCCGGTCAGTTGCGCAGGCTCCACTGCTGGTTGGTGCCGCCGTTGCACGACCAGAGGATGATCTTCGTGCCGTTGGCGGTGGCCGCGCCGTTCGCGTCGAGGCACAACCCCGACTGGCCGTTGGTCAGGGTGCCGTTGGCGTTGAGGTTCCACTGCTGGTTGGCCCCGCCGTGGCAGTCCCAGATGATGACGGCGGTGCCGTTGGACGTGCCCGCACCGCTCGCGTCCAGGCACTTGTTGCCGTACACGGTCAGCTGCCTGCCGGCGGAGTAGGTCCACTGCTGGCCGACGCCACCCGCGCAGTCCCACAACTGCACCTGCGTGCCGTTGGTGGTGCTGGCGTTGGGTACGTCCACGCAGCGGCCGGACTGGCCGCCCACCAGACGCCCACCCTGCTGGCCACTGCCGGTGCCCTGCTGCCGGACCAGCGAGCTGGACTCGGCCGACCGGTTGCCCTGCGCGTCCACCACGAACAGCCGGTACTCACCCTGGTTGGCGGGCACCGCGATGGACGTGGCGGTGCCCGTCGCCCGGGTCATCGTCGGACCGGCGGTGAAGGTGGTCGTGCCGGCAGGGGCGAGCCAGACCGTCCTGGCGGCGTCACCGGTGCTGCGGATCGGGATCGACGCCGTCGAGCTGGTGACGAAGGTGCTGGCCGGCAGGACGTGGTTCGGCAGGGAGAGGTTGCCCGCCGGGACGATGTCACGGTACGCGTCCTCCAGCCCCGAGGCGGCGGCGATGCCGTACGCCTGCGCCGGCCAGACATAGTCGGAGGAGACCAGGATGTCGCTGACCGTGCTGTTGGGCAGGTTCTTGTTGGACACCTTGTTGATCGGGCCGTAGATCTGGGTGATGCTCAGGTCGTGCTTGCGCCCGAAGTCGTCTGAGTTGATCATCCAGGTGATGTTCTTGTCCACGCTCAGCACGTTGTCGCGGAAGGTGATGTACGCCGAACCCTCGTCCGGGTGCAGGCCGTACTTGTGCCCGGACGGCACACCCTGGAGATAGTTGTTGGTGATCGTCGTCCCCGGCTGCGCGCCCAACGTGTAGATGGGTGCGGTGTCGCTGAGCCGCTGCACCGTGTCGATGATGTGGTTGTAGCTGATGGTGTTGTTCCGGGCCGTCGTGGTGGGCCGGTTCGGCGCGATCGAGCCCGATGACCCGTCGAAGTTCCACCAGCCCCAGCCGAGCGTGATACCCGACCACGGCGACTTCTCGATCCGGTTGCGCTGGATCGTCAGGGTGTCCACGAAGTACGCCGAGATGGGGCTGTGCCCGTTGAACAGCACCGCGCTGTCGTACAGGTAGTTGTTCTTGATGTCGATGTTCTTCGGCAGCCCCTCGACCTGCGGCAGCCACTTCTCCCGGTTGGTCGACGTCCCGTCGCCGATGTAGACGTGCTGGGGATGTCCGACGGTGATCGCGGAACCCGCGATGTCGTTGGTGAAGTTCCCGGTCAACTGGGTGCCCTGCACGTCGTTGACCATGTTGACGCCGTCCGCGCCGCTGTGCTGGATGCGGTTACGGTTGAGCAGGATGCCGTCGGCGTTCTCCACCTGGATCATGCCCGGGGTGACGTCGACGTTGCGGTAGTAGTAGTCGTGGAAGTTCCGCTTCGCGTACGCCTGCGCGCCGAGGTTGCCCTGCTGCGCCTGCTTGTACGACGAGCCGGCGACGGTGAACAGGTTCCAGTCGGAGTGCTGCACGGTGAGCCCGGCGAACGTGAGGTTGCGGGCGTGGTTGCTCGTCGACGTGCCGGCGACCCGCAGCAGGGTGGTCACATTGTTCGGCGCGAACACCGACGCGGTCGTCATGTTCTCGGCGCTGCTCTTGTAGTAGTAGAGGGTCCTGCTGCCCTTGTCGAAGAAGAACTCACCCGGCGCGTCCAGGAACTCGTAGGCGTTCATCAGTTTGTGGCTGCCGCCGGCCTGGGCGTTGCCGTTGAACGCGCCCTGGGCGATGGCGGCACCCGGCTGCTGGAACAGCGCCACCCGGTTCGCCCCGTCGGAGGTGACCTGGCGTACCCCGACGATGGCGGTGGTCCAGGTGGTCGCCGTCTCGATCTCGATGTCGTCGGCGTTGCGGGCGACGGCCGGAAAGTCGTTGAGGTTGTACTTCGCGCCGTCGCACTGCGAGCCCGACTCCCAGGCCCACGCCGCCTGCCCGGCCGTGATGTTGTAAGTCCCGTAGCAGCCCGCCGAGCCGACCGTCTTCGACGCCATGAACGCCCGCTTGTCGTTGACGTAGAGCGCGCGCAGCTTGTTGGCCCGGTCCAGCGGGGCCTTCCAGATGTTCCCGCTGTGCTGGGTCCACCCGGTCACCGGCACACCGCCGTCGAGCACCGGGGTCTCGCCGGGGTAGGCGGAATAGCTGACCCGGTAGCCGTTGCTGCCGGAGTCGGCCGCGCCGAACTCGATGGTGCTGGTCACCGGATACCGGCCACCCCGCAGGTAGACCTGGATGTCGCCGGTCATGTTCGCGTTCACTGTCCGCACGACGTCCCGGGCGCGTTGCATCGTCCGGAACGGCGACTGCATCGTGCCGGGATTGGCATCGCTGCCGTCCGGCGCGACGTAGTAGGTCTCCTGGACTGCCGCCGACGCCGGCAGTTGATTCGCGATCACGGCCGGGAACGCGGCGGCGACGAGCAACACGCCCGCCAGCAGCGACCTTCGGGCGGTGGAGAGGGCTGGTTTCACGTACCGTTCCTTTCGCAGGCCACCGACAGACATGTCCGCTGGACAGTCGTCCTGGGGGTGCGACAGTGAACCCGCCATGCGAACATGGGCCGCCGCGCCGGGAGACGGGGGCGCTCCGGGCGGGCTCGGCCGTTGGCGGGTTACTGGGAGACACCGTGACCGGCAGTGGCAAGGTGCACGTGTGAGCGACCGGCATCAACCGGCGACAGTCCCCCGCCACAGGGAACTCCCGCCGACCACCCGACCGCTCTTGCCCGTGGTCACGGAATTCTGCCCTGAAGCGTATGCGTCCGACCCATAGGCCGCAACCATCAATTGTCAACCACCTATGCGTAATCGTGACCGCAATGATCAGCCGAGAGACCGGGCGGCGGGTCGGCCCGCCAGCGGTGGCCCACCTGGCAGCCGGGTCGCGACCGCGTCAGGTCCGCTGGCCGGGCCAGGCGTCGCGGCCCTGTCGACGCGGGAGTGGACGTCCCCGGGAACTACCGGTCGTCGCGCCCACGACGCGACCGTTCGAACTCGGCGACATCCGACGTCCACGGGCCGTGCTGGTCGAGTGCGGCGCAGCCGCCACGGACGAAGGCACCCACCAGGGTCCGGTACCCGCCGATCCCGTCGACCAGGCGGTACTCGACCCGGTACTGCGGCGCCGACCCCGCCTCCCCGGGCCGCACCGTCGTGATCCGGGCGATGGAGTCCGCATAGAAGAGCAGCTGGATCCCCTCGCCCCGCTCCTCGTCCTCGATGGTGAACACCTCGTTGTCCCCGGCGGACCGATCGGCGACGAAGTCCCAGAACGCGGCGGAGGCGGTGCGGGGCCGCCCCGCAGCCACGTCTGCTCGCCGCCCTTGTCGTCGGTGAACGACAGGGCGGTCTTCCGCGCGCTGTCGTCGCCCCCGGGGTGGTCGTCGGCAGCCTCGTCGTCGGCAGCCGGCGCGGTCCGGGAGCGGTCCGCAGCCTCCGAGCACATCAGGAAACTCACCGACCGCACCGCGTCAGCGACGAGTTCGGGGTACGCCCGGCGTACGGCCGCGTCGACCGTCGCCGTCATCCGCTCCCAGTCGCGCTTGTCCGTCGCCCGGTTCCCCCGACGCGGATCGAGGCCGATCCGCATCCCGGCGCACGCCTGCTCCGCAGTGGCGATCACGCCCATGACCTGGGGCAGCAGGGCGGGGTCGACGGCATCTGGCAGCCGCCGGGGCAACGTCGCGCCGTGCAGGTACTGGCCGGTGAACCGCAGGATCCCCGCATCGAGAGGCCCGAGGACCACCGCCCGCTCGGCGCGACGGCGGGCCGCCTGATGCTCCTGGGCGCGTCTCTCGTCCGGCTGCTCCGACGCCCCGCGCATCGCCGCGCAGACCTGACCGCGCTCCAGGAGGTCGATGTCGGCACCATGGGCGACGAGTCGGCTCCGGTCCCACCGGATGCGCCGGAAGAGCGCGTCGACGTCCGTGGGCGCGGACAGCAGGACCGGGTCGAGCAGCGCGACGGCAGCCTCCTCGTCGAGCCCGCCCCCGATTCCGGCGGCGTCGCACAGCGGAAGGAGCGCACTCCACAGCAGCAGGTGTCTGGCCAGGTCCTCCCGGATCACCGCGAGATGGGCCTCGCCGATCGGGACCGTGAACGTCCGCGGCTCGTGGTTGGCGTCGGCCCCGGCGGCGAGCGTCAGCTCCAGCGCACCGTTCGCACGGATCACCTGCGGAAGCCAGCCGCTGCCACGGCGCGCGAAGACGACCTCACGCACCGCTCGCACCCCCTCGGAACCGTACCGGCTGGACCCGACCGGGTGAGGTCCCCAGCGTCTGGCGACCCACCCGGCACCCGGTGCTCACGACCACCTGGCGCACTCGGCGTCGAGGCGTGGTTCGGTCCGCACCCAGACCTCGCCCCCGGCGGCCCCGGCCGGGGCGTCGACCCGTTCGAGACCGAGGAACCCGATCAGCTGGAGCAGTTCGGCCCGCTCGGCCCGGTCGTCGTCGACACCGTGCGATTCGAAGAAGACGTGGTACTCGCCGCTCGGGTCGACGCAGCCCGAGTCCGCCCAGATCCGGGCGACCTCCACGATCGCCGCCGCTTCCGTCGCGAACGTGGCGGCGCGGGCCACGCCCCGGGCCTCCGGTGACGCGTCGAGGTCGGCGCGGTCGGGGAACCACTGGCCGAAGCGGTCGAGGCCGCCGTACCCGTTCTCGAAGAACAGCATCGCGCCCGGCAGGTAGCGGTTGGCCCGGTCGGTCCGAAGGTGTTCCGACCGGGGCTGGTCCCCGCGCCTGATCCGGGAGATCACCCCCGCCCGGGGCATGAGCACCACGCGCTGCCCCGCCGCCTCGTCCTCGATGGTGTAGGTGTCGCAGTCCCGCCCCCGGAAGAATGCCGAGAACGCCAGGTACGCCTCCTGCGGGTCACCCACCGAGACGTGTTCGTCACTGCCGTCCCCGGCGGTGAAGACGAACCGCTTCGGTCCGGGCTCGTAAGGGCGGGCCATGCGCGTCCTTCGTTCGCGGGTGACAGCTCCACCGGGCGGTGGACCAGGGCAGACATGCCTGCGGCCTTGATCATAGGCATGCCTGGCCCGGTGGTCCTGTGCTGGCGGTCAGCCGCCGGCCCGCGCAGGGCGGCGGGCGCTCAGTGCCGGCGCTGCGGCAGGACGAGCAGCGTCACGGAGTTCGCCGGGTATGTCGCGCTGACGCCGCCCCGGGTCACCCGGAGATCCGCACCCCGGACGATCGAGGTGAGGTCGGCCGGGCCGTAGGTGAACCGCTGCGCCCGGTCCCCGCCGCGGAGGCCGGGGAGCGCCAACCGGGACGTCAGGTCACCGCCCGTCTTGTTGACCACCATCACGGTCAGTGCCCGGTCGGACGAGCGCTGCGCGGCATAGACCGCGAGCTGCCCCTGGTCGCTGCTGACCGCCGAGACACTCACGTCGCCGAACCTGCTGCCGACGCCGTCGTAGTTCCGGTACATCCGGAAGGCGTACGCGCCGGGGTCGGTCGGTTTCGGCTCGCCCCAGATCGTGGCCAGGTCCAGCCCCTCGCGGCCGAAGATGCCGAGGACGTCGGCCTGGGCGAGCGCGCCGTTGATGTCGTCCAGCGCACCCCAGTTGTATTCGGTGATGGCGACCTTCGTGCCCGGGTAGTGCTGGGCGACCCACGCCTTCATCTGCCGGATGAACTGCAACGGCGGCGCGTTGACCCCGCCCGGCCCGATCCACGACTCGTCGACGTACGTCGGGTCCCACAGCGACCGGGTGGACCGCAGCCGCAGCGCGTTGGCATCCGGGTCCTTACCGCCGCTGATCTGCGGGTAGTAGTGCTGGTCGAAGTAGTCGAGGAAGCGCTTCCCGCCATGGGCGTCGCTGAAGTCCTTCATGTTCTTCAGGTACCACTGGGAGAGGTTGAGCCCGCCGTGCGCCGCCGCGTCCGCACCCGGCGCGCAGCCGTCCACACCGGACGCCACCCACTCGCAGTATCCCCAGCCGGACGGGCCGAGCACCGCCGCATGCGGGTCGGCGGCCTTGATGGCAGCGGCGGTCGCGGTGCCCTTGCCACCCAACTCGTCGTAGCTCACCGGCTCGGGATGCACGTCACGGTGGGTGGAATTCCACAGGACCGGCTCGTTGTCGAGTTCGTAGATCTTCACGCCCCCGCGTGCCGCCGGGCCGAACTGGCTCACGAGATGGGACACCATCTCCCCGGCGAACGACGCGCCGGCCGGGATGGAGGTGTCCGTGGGAACCGCGCCGGTCAGGTTCGCGTCGGCACGCCGACCGTTGCCGCAGTTGGGGTCCCACTGGTCGAACGAGTCCTGCTCCGGGAAGCGGGTGGCAGGGAAGCCGCAGGCGAACGGGTGCGACGAGGGCGAGTCCTTCGCCACCCAGCCGATCAACGGCACGGCGACCACCTGTTTCGTCCCGTGGTCCCGGTTGCGCTGGACGAACGCCTCGACCGTGTTGTCGGGCCCGGCGACGATGTTCTCGAAGTACCAGTCGCTACCCGTGTTGTAGGTGTGGTTCTTGAAGTTGTAGCGGCTGCTCGCGTTACCGCCCCAGCGGGCCACCGGCGTGTCGAGCTCGGCGACGAGGGCGGGGTCTCCGCCGTTCATGCCGTAGATGTCGGGGCTGATCCGGTGCCGGGCGGCGGACACGTCCACGGTCAGGGTGAGATCAGCGGCGGCGGCCGCCGGGCCGACGCCCGCCTGGGTGGTCAACAACCCCACCACGAGAGAGCCGGCCACCCCGATCACCGTGGCCGGTCGTGGCCTGCGCCGTCGTCGCACACCCATCAGAGTCTCCTGCCGCCGATCGGCCCAGAGTGGCCGAACCGTCACCCACATTACGTGTCGTCCAGATCAAGTCAATCGATTCATTCAATTGACATGCGACGATCTTAATTGCTGCCGCCATCGCCATGCGGACGGCAATCAGGGAGGCGGAAAAGGCCGACGGCTACCGTGCCCGGCTCCGTCCCCGGTCACCGGGCAACGGCATTTCGGCCGTCCGGGTGCCGGCTGTGGGCAGCTAGGGCCGAACCGGGTCCTGGCGCGGCAGCTCGGCTGACAGGACCTTGAAGTAGCGCAACGGCGACCATGCCTGCCGGTCGCCGATGACATAGAGCCGGCGCTTGGCCCGGCTCACCGCGACGTTGAGCAGGTTGGGCCTGCTCGACGCCCACCGGCGGGCACCCACCCGGTCCGGCGCACCGCCGAGCACCAACACGACGATGTCGGCCTGCTTGCCCTGTGCCGTGTGGACGGTGCCGGCGACCAGACCGGGATAGCGCCGGGCCCGCCTGCCGACCTCGCGGGCGACGTCCCGGAACGGCCCGATCACCATGACCTCGGACATGTCGAAGTCCAGCTCGGCGAGGGTGGCGAGGATACGGTCGAGCTGCCGGCCCTGGTCGGGAATCCAGTGGCCCTGCGCGCCGGTACCCGCGACGTCGATCCACTTCGACGGGGGCAGCGTCGGGTAGACGAGCTGGAAGCGGTCCGCTGCCCCGGTGCCGGTGCCATCGATCATCAGACCGCCGTAGGCGACCTGGTTGACGATGTTGAACATCGGCTGGTCGCAGCGCCGGTGCACGGTCAGCGGCACACCCACCCAGGTCGGGTCGTCGTCACCGTCCAGCCAGGTGCCCAACGGCGTGAGCCGGTCGGCGAGACGCTGGACGGAGGTACGGCTGGTCAGCCACTGCTCGTCCACCGCCTGCTCGGTCCGGATCGCCTGTTCGGTGCGGAACGGCAGGGTGGTGATCGGCTCCAGTTGCAACGGGTCGCCGACGACCACCGCACGCCTGGTGCGCCAGAGCGCCCCGACCGCGTTCTGTGGTGTCGCCTGCCCGGCCTCGTCGATGAGCAACCAACCGAGCGCTTCCCTGCCGAGGTGACCGAACACCCGGGCGTACGAGGCGAAGGTGGTGGACACCACCGGCACCACGAAGAAGAGGCTCTGCCAGGCCGCCAGCGCCGCATCGGGGGCCAGATCGGTGGGGGCGTCGCCGCCTACGAGATCCATCGCGGCCTGCAGGTTGCGTCGCAGCCGGGTGGCGTTGTGTCGCAGGAACGCTTTGTGCAGCGCCAGGGCCGCCAGGAACAGGTCGCTACGCGCCTCGTTCCACTCCCGGTCGGTCCAGAGCGCCGCCAACTCCCGGCGCTGGCGGTCGGCGTGCCATTCGGGGTCGGGAAAGTGCCGGCCGAGCGCGCCCGCAGCCCGCCTCAGCCGCGCCTGGAGGGTGGAGAGGTCGGCCTCGGCCGCCCGGATCGCGTCCTCGGCCGCGCGGTGGGCCTGGACGGCCGTGGAGAGTTCCTGTTCCGCCGACGCCACCGTCCGCCTGGCCGCGGTCAGCGGCGCGTGATCGACCCGTGGCTTGGGTATGCCCGCCGCCAGCATGCGTCGGATCTCGTCCGCCTGCCGCCGGGCGGTGTCCACCGCCCGCTGCACCACGTCGATCTCCACCTGCACGGCAGCCCGCTCCGCCCGGGCCGCGTCCAGCGCGACCTGGGCCTGCCGGACCCCGGCCAGGAGCTGACCGTCGTGGTACGACCAGCGCCGTCGTGCCTCGCCGAGGGTACGCAACCACTCCCACGGGCCGGGCCGCACCCGTTGGTGCGCCGCCTGCGCGGTCAACCACCGGCTCAGCTCCGCCTCACTCGACCACAGGGCCCGCTCGGCGGTGGCCCTGCGGCCGGTGCTCAGGTGCTCGACCTGACGCTCGGCCGTCGCGAGGGTCTGGTCGGCAGCCGCCGCGCGACGGCGGGCGTCCCGTTCGGCCTCGGCCTGGAGGGCCGACGCGATCCGGTCGGCCTCGGCCACCCGCTCGCGCTCGGTGTCCAACGCCACCCCGTGGCGACGCCGTGCCGACTCGACCGAACCCGCCGCCACCTTCACGGCGTGCCGCAGCTCGGCAAGGTGGAGCTCGGGATGCTCCCGGCGCTCGACGTCGCGGTACACCTCGGCCCGCTTCGTACGCACCGCCTCGACCCGTGCCTGCGCGGCACGGAACCGCGACACCGCAGTCGACCACGGGACCTCCGGGCCCGTCTGCTCGTACCCTTTCAGCACCGACAGCAGGCCGGACCAGATGTGGCCCTCGTCGCTGGCGCCCTTCCGGGGCTCGTCCGGGGTGTGGTACCAGAACGTGTTGACGAACCGGCTCCGGTTGGCCTTGTTCCCCAGCCGCGCCGCGACCAGGGCCCATGCCCGCTCGCCGACCTGCGGTTGCTCGGCATCCGGCTGACCGGCCAACAGTGCCGTGGCGATGTCGGGAAAATAGTCGGCCGCCGCCGCCCGTTCCCGCCACGAGTCATCGATCGCGTCAGCGGCGGGAATCTCGTCGGTGACGTTCTGCACGGCACCGTTGTTGGCCGAGGCGACAACCATCTCGAAGCCCGTGAGGTCGGGCTGCCACACGTCGACGACCCGCGTACGTTGTCCTGTGCTCCAGCGGAGCTGCCGTCCGGTGAACGCCCGGGCCGGATCGGTCAGCGCGGCCAGCCGCCGGGCCCGCTCGACGACGAGCGCCGCGACGAGGTCGCGCAGCATCGTGGTCTTGCCGGTGCCCGGCGGGCCGTTGACGCCGAGAATCCCGGCGGTCATGCCCAGCGCGGTGCAGACGGCCACCTGCTGGTTGAGCGCGAGCGCGTGCTCGGGATGGCTGGGCCACCGCCCCGCCGGCACCACCGCTGGTGCCGTCGCCGCCAACACGGCGTCGACACGGTCGCACACGTCCACCCGGCCGGCGGTGGCGAGATCGGCC
Source organism: Micromonospora sp. RL09-050-HVF-A (assembly GCF_019374995.1). NCBI lineage: Bacteria > Bacillati > Actinomycetota > Actinomycetes > Micromonosporales > Micromonosporaceae > Micromonospora > Micromonospora sp. RL09-050-HVF-A. The sequence continues at coordinate 5,930,418 of NZ_JAGKQP010000002.1, read as the reverse complement.
TCGGGCTGCAGATAGTCGCGCAGTGCGACGCCGACCTCACCCTTGGCGATCTTTCCTGCGACCCGCTCCAGGTCGTACATGATGAAGCTGTTGAGAAACGCGTGGCCCGCGGCGCTGTCCGGGTTGCGACGGGCCACGATCTGGCTCTTGATCCGGATGTCGGTACAGGGTAGGGCTGCGCCGATCCCGGCCACCCCCAGGGCCAGACGCAGGCAGTCGGCGAGCAGGCCGTGGTCCACCACCCGCGGGACCATCTGCGGCGCACAGTCCTCCGTACCGTCGGTGGTCACGGTCACCAACTCCTGAAGCGACTCGTGGAGATCCGCGGTGGCGGACTCGAACCGCGCGAGCCAGTCGCCTCTGGCACGCCTGTCCCGCACCAACCGGCCGGTCGCCCAGGCGCAGCTCGACAGCACCAGCGAGTCGAGCAACACGTGCCCCTGCTCGTCGACCGTCAGAGCGACGACGGCGCTCTCCCCCGCCGGCCTTTCGTCGTAGCTGTCCGGGTCCGGTTCGAATATCCGGGACAGCACCCCGAACAGTTCGTCGAGACGGTGGATGCCCAGATACACGACGTGTCGCCACGTCTGGTTCGGGCGCAGCTTCCACCGCGAGAGCTCGTGACCCGCCTCCCACGGCAACGGCTGTCCCGGCTGGACCGCGAAGACCAACCGGTCCCGGCTGACCCGCTCGACGCTCTGCGGACTGAACATCTCCACGGTTCGCCAGAACCTGACAACCTCTGCCTGTGCGGCCTGCGCGCTCCGTCGCAACACCACTCCGATCGTCGATCAGATCGTGCCCGGGCGGAGGATCGTATCGTTCGCAGAACGCCGACGGGCACCCGATGAGGCTCGTACGGGGGCACCGGATCTCGGTCGACTCCGTCCTTGTCGTCAAGTCCCGAGTCCTGTGTGGACACCAGTTTTCCTCCGCGCCCATCGTGACCGGGCCCGGCACGATGAAAGCCTCGTTGTTGGGGGATTCGCTTTCGCCTCGGGATGGTAGAAACGAACCGACCGACCGGTGTGCCAGCGGAGGGTGAATGGGTGTCTGACATCGCGGACCCGAGCCGGCATCTCGTCCTCACCGTGGACGTGGAGCGGTACAGCGGGCGGGACAACGTGCTCCAGTGGCGTGTCCAGCAGGCCCTGCCGAGGATCATGCAGCGGGCCCGGGAGGAGCTGGGCCTACGCCCGGATGGCTGGCTGGTCCAGCCGAGCGGCGACGGGCAGCTCGCGATCCTGCCGCAGGGCACCAGTGAGCGGACGATCGTGACCCGACTGGCACCGACCGTGGACCGGCTGCTCCGCGAGCACAACCATGGACTGGCCCCCGAGGCCCGCATCCGACTACGGATCGGCGTCCACGAGGGCCTGGTCCACCTCGACGGCGACAACGGCTTTCCCGGCGAGGCCGTCGTCACGGCCTGCCGACTGGTCGACTCTCCACAGCTCAAGGCCACCCTGCGACGGTTTCCCGAGGCGCAGGTCGCACTGATCGTGTCGGACCGGCTCTACCAGGATGTCGTCCGGCACTACGGTGACCTGCGGCCAGAGCACTTCCTGCGGGTGACCGCCAGCCTGCCGGAAAAGAGCTTCGGCGCCGTCGCCTGGATCCACCTGCCTGGCGAGAACGCCGCCGCAGAACAGCCCTCCCCCGCCACCACCCCGGTCCAGCCCTCCGCCGGCGGTCAGACCTTCCAGCACATCACGGCGCACGGGCCGACGGCGTTCGGCAACGGCAACGTGATCACCACGTACGGTTCCACCGGCAGCGCGACCCCGCACCGGCCCTGGTGATGGCGCAGGACCGTCCCCGCACCGACCAGGTGGCACCGTCACCCGGGCCGGGCACCGGCATCCACCAGGCCAGCTACTCCGGGATCACCACCCACGGGCCGGCCGCCTTCGGTGACCACAACATCGTCAACCAGGTCAGCTACCGGAGCGCCCCGCCCACGCACGCCGACGACGTGCTGGTGTCGAAGGCCCTGGAGGCCCTGGCGGGACAGGTGGAGACCGAGCGACGGCGGGACGAGGAGCGCAGCCAGGTGCTGCGACGCCCGCTGCCCGTCCGCTGGGCGGTGACCGCCGCCGCCGGCTCGGCGATGGCCGACGTCGACTGGTCGTCCATCGGGGTCACCGACGACCAGCTCCCGGCTGGCGGGTTGGACGACCTCGCCGGTCTTCTCGCCCGGCGGCTACCGCACCGCCGGCTGGTGATCCTGGGTACGGCCGGGGCGGGCAAGACCGTGCTGGCCACCCGGCTCGTGCGCGGTCTGCTCCGGGAACGCCTGGCCGGCCAGCCGGTCCCGGTGCTGCTGCCCGCCGACACCTGGCACCCGGGCGAGCAGCACCTGCGGGAGTGGATGGCGCAGCGGCTGACCCAGGACCATCCCCACCTGGGGACACCGGCCCCGGGCCGCTCGCGCACCCGTCGGACGATGGCCACCCACCTGATCGAGAGTCGGCTGGTGCTGCCGGTCCTTGACGGGTTGGACATGATCGGCGACGGGCTGCTCGGCACAGCGCTCAGCGAGCTGAACAGCCTCGGCACGGGAGAACCGCTGGTGGTGACCAGCCGCATCGAGCCGTACGAGGGCGCGGTCCGGATCGCCGGCTGCGGGTTGTCCGGGGCTGCGGTGGTGGAGGTGCTGCCCCTCAGGCTGACCGAGGTCCGGGACTACCTCGCCCCCGCAGGCGGAACCGGGCGGTGGCACCGGGCCTTCGCCGAGTTGGCCAACGAACCGGACGCCCCGCTCGCCCAGGCCCTGCGGACGCCGCTGATGGCCTGGCTGGCCCGCACCAGCTACCCGACAGCGACACCCACGACCGTCACCGCCGACCCGGCCACCACCGTCGCCGATCCGCACGAGCTGGGCGACCGGGCCCGTTTTCCGGGCCGGGACACCATCGCCGACCATCTCATCGACGGTCTGCTGCCGGCGGTCTATCCGGCCGAGCCGACCCCGACCAGCCGCCGGGACTCCGACGAACGGTGGCACCGTCAGGAGGTGGAACGGGCGCTGGTCTTCCTGGCCCGGCATCTGCGCCAGAACGGCACCCACGAGATCGCCTGGTGGCGACTCGACCGGGCGATCCAGCACCAACGAACCCTGTGGACCCCGCTGCTCATCGCGCTCTACGGACTGTTCTTCGGGCTCGGACACAGCCTGACCGCCGGCCTGGCGATGGGGACGCTCCTGGGCCTGATCGGGGCGAGCCGGCGGGCCCGCACCAGGCTGGGCTGGGTCGCCAGCGAGACCCCGTACCGCACGAAGATGAGCTTCCGCCGGCTCCGGGCCACCCTCTGGTACGTCCTCGTCTCCACCACGAAGCTGGCCGTGCCGCTGCTGGCGGGGCTGGTCCTGCTGACCGTGCCGGGGGCCGGTCCGCTGGTCATCACGGCGGGCGTGCTCCTGCTGCTGACGGCAGCCGCCCTACTCGTCCGGCAGACCCGGCGGCGCAGAGAACGCGACCTGACCCGGGAACTCGTGGTACCTGCCGACCCGTCCCGCGCCGTCAGTCCGACCTCGACGTTGCGCGGCGACCGGGCGGCGGGGCTGATGGTCGTGCCGCCGGCGATCCTGCTCGGCGCGACGCCGGCGATCCTGCTCGGCACCGTCCGCCCGATGCTGGCCGCGACCGCGTTCATCATCGGTTGGATCGGCGCTGGCGCCTGGGCCAGATACACGGTCGCCCGGGCCGTCCTCGCGACCCGGGGGCACCTGCCGTGGCGGACCATGGCCTTCCTCGACGACGCGGTCGACCGGGGCGTGCTGCGGCGGGTCGGTGCCACGTACCAGTTCCGGCACCCCCGGCTCCGCGACCGGCTGGCCGAGCATCCCCGGTGACCGCCCCACCTGGTGCGAAGCCAGCAATCGAAAACGCCCGCCCGGCCGGAACGCCAGGTGCACCGACGTAGGCCCCGGTCCACGCGGGCACGGAACGGTCCAACGGCTCCCGAGCACCCACCGAGACACCGTGCCATGAACAGAAACGCCAAAAAGCTCCGACCCAGGATTAAACCCCAGGTCAGAGCCTTTTTGGTGGTGCGCCGCCAGGGACTCGAACCCCGAACCCGCGGTTACCGATAGTAGCGATCCCAACACTGTCGCCGCCTGTCGAAAATTGGCGCTGAGCTGCCCAGACATGCCCGCGCAATGATCGCCTCCTGTCACTGCTTGTCACCCGCCGATGTGGGTTTTCGGGGGGTAAACGAGGGGTGCCGACAGCGCGTTTCCATGATCCACCGACCCCGCTCAGGGTCGGGCACCATCGGCACGTTCACGAGCATGGTAAGCACGCCTACGAGGACTCCTGCGGTGTTGACAGTTCGAGGTGCTTCGAGAGCGGCACAGCGTGGTAGAAGTAGTGACCTACGCCTAGCGCCGCTCGTCCACGCCGCCCGTCTTCCCGAGGAGCACCGGCTGTGCCGCCCACCCTGTACCGCGACACCGGTTACTCGTTGAACCACCTGATCGAAGACATCAAAGTCGGACGAATCGGCCTGCCCGACATTCAGCGCCCCTTCGTCTGGTCGGCCGCCAAGACGCGGGATCTGTTTGACTCGATGTACCGCGGCTACCCCATTGGCACGCTCATGTTTTGGGAGACCGGTGCGGAGGTCGGCACCCGCCAGATCGGCCTGGAGTCCGCCGATCGGGCGCCCCAGCTACTCATCGTTGACGGTCAGCAGCGGCTGACCTCGCTCTTTGCCGTGCTGACCGGCCGCCCTGTGCTCACCAAGTCGTTCGAGCAGCGCCGCATCCGCATCGCCTTCCGCCCTGAAGATCAAACCTTCGAGGTGACCGATGCGGCCATCGAGCGCGACGCTCACTTCATCCCGGACATCACGACGCTCTGGTCGAGCGGTTACAAGACCACCGTGCGTCAGTTCTTCGACCGGCTGGACCAAGCGACGGACCAGGATCTGTCAGACGCGTTCAAGGACGATCTTGAGGAACGCATCGACCGCGTGCGTGACCTGCGCGAGTTCCGGTTCCAGGTTGTCGAGCTGGGCGCGTCGGCCGACGAGGAGCAGGTCGCTGAGATCTTTGTCAGGATCAACTCCGAGGGCGTCAAGCTCAACCAGTCCGACTTCATCCTTACTTTGATGTCAGTGCACTGGGAGAAGGGCCGCCGCCAGCTTGAGGACTTCAGCCGGGCTGCCGTCGATCCCACCGTGAGCGGCCCCAGCCCGCGCAACCCGTTCCTCGACCCCAGTCCAGACCAGCTGTTGCGGGTTGCGGTCGCGGTCGCGTTCCGCCGCGCCCGGCTACAGCACGTCTACAACATCCTGCGGGGCAAAGATCTTGAGACCGGCCGCGTCAGCCCTGAACGCCGTCAGCAGCAGTTCGAGCGTCTGGCCGCAGCGCAGGAGAAGGCGCTCGACCTGGCCAGCTGGCACGAGTTCCTCAAGTGCATGGCTAATGCTGGCTTCCGCAGCCGCAAGATGATCACGTCGGACAACGCCCTTCTGTTCAGCTACACGCTCTGGCTGATCGGCCGACATGACTTTGGCCTCGATGTGTCGGCCCTGCGTCCGGTCATCGCACGGTGGTTCTTCATGGCGCACACCACCGGCCGCTACACCAGCTCACCGGAGTCGCAGCTCGAATCCGACCTGGGACGAATCGCTGGCCTCTCAACCAGCGAAGGCGCCGCCTTTGTCGCAGAACTGGACCGCATCGTCGCCGCGAACTTTACCGGGGACTACTGGGACATTTCACTTCCGAACCGGCTGGACACCTCGTCGTCCCGCTCTCCGGTTCTCTTCGCCTATCTCGCCGCGCTGAACATCCTCGACGCCGAAGTGCTCTTCAGTGACCTACGCGTCAAAGATCTACTAGATCCCTCAGGCGCGGCGCCCCGCTCCATCGAGCGCGACCGCCTGTTCCACCGCAAGCACCTTGAGTCACTGGGCATCTCGGGGACGCGGCAGATCAACGCGATCGCGAACATGGCCTACGTCGAATGGCCGCCAGCTGAACGCAACAACTCTGACGCCCCGCGCGACTACCTACCCCGCATCGCGGAGGTGATCGATCCGGATACCCTGACCCGACAGTCCCGCTGGCACGCACTCCCAGTCGGGTGGGAGCAACTGGACTACCCCACCTTCCTCGAGCGACGCCGCCAGCTCATCGCCCAGGTGGTCCGGGACGCCTTCAACACCCTCGCCGGCGAGCGCAAGAGATACGTGCCGGCGACCGCCGAGGACCTAATCACCGCGGGTGAATCGCAGACCACGGAGTTCAAGTCCAGCGGCCGATGGAACCCCCACACCAGCCAGTACGATCCGAAACTTGGGCAGATCCTTGTCAAGACCGTGTGCGGCTTCCTCAACGCGGAGGGCGGGATACTACTCATCGGCGTCGAGGACGACGGCCAGGTCCTAGGCATCGAGGACGACTTCACCACCCTCGGCACGAAGCAGAACACCGACGGTTACGAGTTGTTCCTCCGGCAGCTACTCGACGACAACCTGTCAGCTTCGACCGCGCAGACCGTCCGCATCCGGTTCCCGGACGTCGCGGGCAAGACGATCTGCCATGTCAGCGTCGCGGCAGCCGGACGGCCAATCTTCGCCAAAACGGCAAAGGGCGGCCCCGGCGCATCGGATTTCTGGGTCCGTGTCGGCAACGCGACCAAGCAACTCCACGGCGACGACCTCATCAAGTACCAGGAGGAGCACTGGGGATGAGACGAACATCGGCGACAACCGCACTGTAGATACCTACAGCGACCGAGCAAGCCGCCGCGCCGCCGCCACAGCGCCGACCAACAGCGCGGAGCGCGCCAAGAACCGAATCACGGGAGCGGCCTGCCTGGCACCCGCGCTGATCGACGGAGGACGCTCGCCAGCCAGCCAGGGTTGCCGGCAACGACACAGGCAGTGCTGCGGCCATGCCGGCACCGGATCCCCCGTGCGTGCGGCGGGATCAAGCCGACCCCGGACGAGATGACCGTCGAGATCACCGCGCCCAGTGCGAACTCCACATCGAGCCCAGCGACCCCGCCCCGCCCTGCTCCCATGCGAGAGGTTGTCGGGGCGATTCAAAACCGCATCGATGAAATGAGGCCCTGACCAGCCAACCTGCTGGCCAGGGCCTCCCCCTGAGCCGCCTGACGGAATCGAGCCGTCAACCTACGCTTACCGAAAGTCACGGTCATGGGCTTGTCGTTAACCATCAGAACCCGTCACTGAGCTGCATAGAAGCAACCATGTGCCTGTCGACTCTCGTCACTGATAGTCAACCCTTAGCAGGGTTTTTGGGGTAAACGGGGGGACGCCGGGACATCGGCGCCCCCACCACCCCCGCGCCCGCAAGCTTCACCGAAGCAGGCATCCGCTGACACCGTGGCCGTCACGTTGCCCTGTCTGCCCGCTGATTTCGCTTTCCCCCTTCCCTGCGACCTCTCTCTGGATGACAGCGCGGGTCACGCGGGTTCGGGAAGGGGACACGATGACGGACACCTCCACTGCGCATCGACGGGAGGAACAGCCGGAGCAGGTCCGGGTGCTGGTGTGGTGGCTCATCGCGGTGCTCTGTGGCATAGCCGTAGCCGCGCTACTCGCCGGACTCGCAGCCTTGATCGCGGTGGTGCTGCGCGGCGACGCGATGCAGGTCTTCACGGCGGCCGGCGCGACCCTCGGCACGTGCCTGACGCTCGAAGTCGCCGTCTGTGGTCTCTATCTGGCGAGCCGGAGCCGCAACGCGTGAAACAAGGCCCGGCTTGCCGGGCCGGACCACCGGGTAACCGCGACTGGATGCCCGGCCAAACTAGGTCGGGCACCCGTTGCGCATTCTCCCCCCTCCAGCCCTCGAACAGTTGAGAGGACCGAGTACAGACGAGGACCTGCAACTATGGCAGGCATCCGCCAAGACGGGGTCAGCGGCTTGCGGATCCGACCCCGACCCGATCCGTGAGGTGACGCGGTGACCGACAGGGAACACGACGACTCGGACAAGATCGGGCCACCGGCAGGCGCCGATGCTGAGACGCGCGGCGTGCTGCGCGACTTGGGGGTCGTCGAGCAGATCACCCTCAGTCCACCGGCTTCCGCGCCGTTGCGGGCGACGTGGAACGCTGAGGGCGCGACGATTGGGCAGGTGCCTCCGGGTACCGCACCGGACGCTGCCGACTTCGACTCCTTCTACATGCGGCACTGGCCGGGTCTACTCCGCGCGATGATCCGGTGCTGCCGGTACGACCGGGATCTGGCGGAGGACATCACGCAGCAGACGTTCCTCATCGCCTACCGCCGGCGTGACCGGCTGTCCGAGGTGGCCAACCACGAGGCGTGGCTGCATGCCGTGGCTAGGAACACGGCGACGAAGTACTTCAGGCGACGGCAGGCAGAGGAGAACCTGATCCGCACGATGGCGGCTGGTGTCTCCGGAAACCCGTGGCCGGGCTTCGACACTGCCCTAAACGACCTGCTGACCCGGGTGCTCACGGACCGCCAGCGGCGGATCATCATCTATCGGTACCTGGAGGACCAACCGCTGCAGTCGATTGCCGAGAGGATGAACCTGTCGAAACGCACGATCAACTACGAGATCAGGAAGTCGCTCGACCTAATTCGACCGTACCTCGAGCCGGGACAGGAGGATTCGTGATGGCGGAGTGCTACGACCCGGTTGTCGAGCGGATCCTCGCCGCGAAGCGACGGCTCACCGAGCTGAAGCTCGACGCGCTGCTCCACGAGAAGGTCAACCCGGCCGGCATTGATGACATCGACGCCCTTGGTGATGAGGTGCTGGCCGAGCTGGACCGGCGGCAGCCCATCGACCGTGGCAACAACTTCCGGGTGAACCCGGTTGCCGGCTAACGACGAGCTCAACGCGCTGCGAGCGCGGTTGGAGCGGTATGCGACGGACCGTGACCCGGACGTCCTGCTGCATCCAGCCGCGCTCGCTGACCTTCTCGCCCTCAGCGCCGCACTGCAAGACCGTTTCCTTGAAGACCCCGGAGCAGCGGCTGCCCTCGGCACAGTGCACTGGCAGCGATCTCTGCTGCTGCCCGAGCCGGACGACCGCGACGACCTGCGGGCCGCGCTCGCGGTCTTCACCAAGCTGGCGTCGTCCCGACCCGACCTGGTGCCGCCAGAGGTCCTCGGCTTCATGGGCTCCGATGAACATCCGGACGGCGAGGGCCCAACCCTAGATGATCCCATCGAGGACGAACTGCGGGTGGACCGGGAGCCATCGTTGGCCGACGATCCGCAGCGGCTGGAGCAGATAGCTGCGGTACTGCGGGTACTGGAGCCCGCGGGTATGGCCGAGCCCTCGGTGACTCTGTTGGGTGACGTCGTCACTCGCTTCGCGCGGTATATAGGCTCTGGGCAGCCGGAAGCCGTGGACGAGTCCATCGCCCTGGTATCCGTGGTCGTGTCGAACCCGGAGACGAGCGACGTGTTGCGTTCCGCCGCGGTCGATGTGCTCACCGGCCTGCTCCTCGTCCGGTACCAGATCCATGGCCGACTTGCCGATCTGGACATCGTCATCGCCCACGGCCGGAAGGTGTCACGCGGCGGGACGAGCGTCAACCTAACGGGCCGGCTCTCCAACCTCGGTCTGGCGCTGCGGGCGCGTTTCGAGCGCACCGGTCGGGCCGCCGACCTGGACGAGTCCATCGCGGTCCACCGCCGGGCGGTCGCACTGACACCGGCGACGGACCCCGAGCGCAGTCGCTACCTCTCCAATCTCGGCCTCGCGTTACGCCTCCGGTTCGAGCACAGAGGAGAACCTACCGATCTCAGTGAGGCAGTCGCCGTTACGCGCCAAGCGATCGAGTCCTCGCCACCCGGTGATCCTGACTCGTACCGCTATCTCACCAACCTGGGTGTGGCTCTGCGGGAGCGCTACGAATCCCAGGGGGCCCCCGAGGATCTGGACGAGGCGATCCGCTCCGGCCGGGCGGCCGTGGTCCTCCTGCCGGACGAGCATCCGGACCGCGCCGGAGTGATGCTCAACCTCGGCGGCTCGCTGCTCGCCGCTGCCAAAAGCCGGGCAGACGACCTGCGGCTAATCGAAGCCGTCGAGGTGCTGCAGGAGGCCGTGCGACACGCCGCGGTCATTCCCACGCTGCGCGCACTGGCCGCCACTCACCTTGGCCGGGCAGCCGCAATCCGGCGCGACTGGCATCTAGCGTCCAACTCCTTCGAAACTGCAATCAGCGCGATTGACCTGATCGTCCGCCACGGCCACCGCAGCGACAGCGAATTCCATCTGGCCCGATTTGCGGGCTTGGCCTCGGACGCGACTGCAAGCGCGCTCCAGGCCGGCGATCCTCAGCGTGCTGCCGAGCTGTGGGAGTACGGCCATGGCGTCTTGATCCGGCATGCCCTCGACCAGCGGAGCGAGGTGGAGGCAGCTCTCGCCGCCGCCGCTCCGGCCCTGGCCCAACGGCTCGCGGAACTACGCCAACCGAATGCCGAAGCCCGCTTGAGCGCGCGTTACCAGGAGTGGACCGAGCTCGTCGCCCAGATTCGTATGCTTCCGGGCTTCGAGAATTTCCTGCGCCCCGTATCGGCCCGCGAGCTGACGGCAGCGGCCGCAGAGGGCCCGATCGTCCTAGTGAACGTTAGCGCGTACCGATCGGACGCGATCGCCCTTACCGCCAACGACATCAAGATCATCCCTCTACCGGGAATCGATCCAGACAACGTGCGCATGCGCCATTACGCCCTCAACCACGCCGTCAGTCGGCATGCCGACTGGGAGGCCGGAGACCATCTCAGCTGGCTCTGGGACACGATCGCCGGGCCGGTGTTGGAAGGCCTCGGGCTTCACACCCGCCCCCGCGCCGACCAGGAGTGGCCGCGTCTGTGGTGGTGCCCGTCCGGCCCGTTGGCGTTCCTGCCGTTACACATGGCCGGCTACCACGACCGGCAGCAGACCGTACTCGACCGGGTGGTGTCCTCATACACCCCGACGGTCCGCGCGCTCATTGACGCACGCCGCCGAAGCCCTCGGCCACTCGCCGATTCTCGGGTGCTGGCAGTCGGCCTCACCGAGGTGGTGGGCGCTCCACGGCTACCCGAGGCCACCAGCGAGGCTCGGAACTTGGCACAGCGTTTTCCTGACAACAGCACGGTACTGACGGACTCGCAGGCGACCGCAGATGCCGTCCTAAAGGCGCTGCCCGTCAGCGACTGGCTGCACTTCGCCTGCCACGGACAGGTCGACACCGCTGAGCCATCCACAAGCGGTCTGCTGCTAAGCGATCGCATGCTCACCATCCGGGACCTCGTCGATCTGCACGTGTCCGGTCAGTTCGTCTTCCTCTCGGCCTGCAAGACCGCGGTCGGCGAAGCGCTGCCCGATGAATCGGTAAACCTCGCCGCAGCCTTCCTCATCGCCGGCTACCGCAACGTGCTGGGCAGCCTCTGGCCGATCCTGGACAACACCGCACCGCAGATCGCCGACGCCTTCTACACGGCCCTAACCAGTGGACCTAACAGCCCCGCCCGTGCGCTGCACCTCGCGCTCCGAGCGATGCGCGACCGCCATCCCGACCGACCCCTGGCCTGGGCGGCGACGATCCATGTCGGGCCCTGACCCGACTTGGGCCAATTAGTGCGTGCCGTGGATCGCATCGGGTCACCCTGGCCCTGACCTGCTCGGCTCTACCTGGGTCGGTGGCTGGCGGGATGTCATCCCACCAGGCGGCGTCGATATCAGTAGCCAAACCGCGCTGAAGACGACACGGACGAAATACAACGTGTGTCCGGCCGCTGCTCTGCCACGTCGTCCGTACGTCATGATGGAGTGCTCGACGAAAGCTGGGTGGAGGAGCCGTGGAGGCAAGCACGCTGAGCGCGATCGCAGGATCGACATCCGCGGTGATCGCTGCGGTCTCCGCGACAATCGCAGCGGTGAGCGCGGTCAACTCGCGAAAGTCGGCCCAGGCCAGCGTTGTTGCGTTGAGGGAGACTCGGGAACAGCGCCAGCTCGACAACGCACGTGTGGAGCTCAACGCCATCGCCGCGCTGCATGACGATGTGTTCGGGTTGATCGAAGCTCTCCGAGTGGACCTATCGCGTGATCCGGCGGCCGTCGAGCGTGCTCGTGCGTTCGTCCGTCGATCGATGGTCATCTCCGGCGTCACGTCACCCGCGCTGGACGAGCTGGTATCGGCTGGCGCGCCACCTAGCAGCGCCGGCGTCGACCGGATCCGGGCCGAGCTGACAGCCCGATCGGCCGAGCTACGGGCGATCTTGACGAGGGGGCCGGCAGAGTGACGGACATGCTTGCCCGTGTGGTCGCGGATGCCCGTCAGGCAATGCGTCCTCACACCCTCCCGCCGGTGCCCCGGCTGAGGCTGTTGGACGCGGCCTTCAAGAAGAAGGCGCAGCGTGAGGCGAATGCTGGGGCACGTCAGGCGATCGTCGTCATCGGGGATGGCGGTGTTGGAAAGAGCGTCCTGCTTGGTCAGCTGCTGACTGCGTTCGACGATCGACCCGACCCGTTCTTTGACGGGGCCGTCGTCCTGGTGTCCTGCGCGGGGGTGATTCTGCCCGATGGCAAGCCCGGCCGTGACGACGTGGACCAGGCGATCGGCCGAGCCGTTGGCGCGCTCGGACGAAAGTTCGCTGGGCTACTGGCGACCCTGTCAAATTTGAAGGCCGAGCACGGCCGGGTAACCCTTCTGGTGGACACGCTGGATCTGCTGCTGGGCTCGGAGACGCTGCCCGCGTTGGCAGACGTCGTCGCCGACGCCCTGGACATCGGCGACGTGCTGATCACCTGCCGGAAGCAGGAGTTCGGCGCCTACCTGGGGCAGCCAGACCAGAGCGCACCGCGCCTGGCAGCCCGAATCGTCACTGCGATGGTCCCAGCCCTCGACCCGGACGAGATTCTTCAATGGGCGAACGGTTACCTCGGCGCGAGTGGGCGGGTGAGCCGCCCTGAGGACTCCGCGTTCCTGGGCAAGCTAGCGGCCGGTGTCTCGCGGCGGGGTTCGATCTGGGAGGTGTGCAGCGTCCCGGTGCGCCTAGCTCTGGTCTGCGAAGTGTTCGCGGAGGAGGGCGATCTGCCCGAGGACCTCACCGTGACCACTTTGTACAACCAGTACTGGCAGGCGCGGGTCGCCCGGCACGCCGGACAGCGGTCGCCGTTGGGTGACGCGAAAGAGCACGCCGCGCTGGCTGTGGCCGCCGAGGCGGTCACCGAGACCGGCCAGTTGCGTCTGCGGGTGCCCACCGCGAGACTCGAGGCCAGCTCGGTCCGAGGGCTGGGTCTACTCGCAAGTGAGGGAGTGCTTACCGAGCTAGCCTCGGGATGGGAGTTCTTCCACCAGACCTTCGCGGAGTACACGGTCGCCCGCTGGATGCTGACCTTCGGCACTGACGGTCCGCCGGTGTCCCAGCTTGCCGAGCACCTGCGAGCCGGTCACACCAATCTTTGGCCGGTCGCTGGCTCGGTGCTACTGCAGGCGGACCGATATTCCGACTACGTTGATCTAGCCGAGCGGCTGGACCTGCGCGGTCCTGAGGGCGCGAAGTGGCACGCAGTCGCTGCCCTGCGACAGTCCACGTCTGAGGCGTTAAAGCACGTCGTCGAGAAGATCGCTGGGAACGCCCACCTGTGGAAGGCCGTGCTGCCCGAGCTGGGCAGCGCCCCTCGACACGCCGACACGGTTCCCGAGACGATGATCGCCGCGCTGCGGCAGAGCCCAGTCGTTCTGGTCGGTCCAGTAACTGTGGCGCTGGCCACCTGGCTGTCACGCAATCACGGCAACACCGCACAGGCGCTGGCCTCGGCGCTCCGGGCGCTGAGCGAGGTCCGGACCCTGATCAAGAACTCCGAGCTGGACCAGCATGTCGCGAAGCTAGTGCGGACTCAGCTCGGCCAGTCCGTCACGCCTGCGACGCTAGCTGTGCTGTCGAGTTCCTACGTTGAGCTCGGCGCGCTCGGCCGGCAAGCCGTCGCCCGTGTGTACCTCGGGGTCGCATCGCAGCTGACGGAGGAGCAGATCTCCGCGTTCGCCGGAAAAGCTCTGCTGTCTAAGTGCCCGCCGCTATCCGACGAGGAGAGCGCCTCGCTGCTACGTCTCTTCTGGAGCGCCGATAGTGTCCGTACGGAACGAGCCTGGGACGACTGGCGGGACCTGATGGCCGCAGACCTCCCTGCCGTCGGCTGGCATAACGCCAAGGTGAAATTCATGGTCGAGCTGGCCGACACCAACGAAGAGGTACGCTTGGAGATCGTGCAGGACCTACTGGATGATCGGCTTACCGGCGAGATTGCGCATATCAACACTTTCGAGCAGATCGCCGACCGGAGTCCCGCCTGGTTAACCAGGATCCTGCTATCCCGCCCCGCCCCCACGCGACCGCGTTCGCTGGGCGCCGTCACCAGCGTGGCGGACGCTCTAGTGCGGGCGCTTCCGCAGTCGACCGCGCTGGAGCTGATGCGATGGGTGTCCGCTCGACGGCTTATCGATCCGCGGCAGGTCTGGCCGGCCGAAATCGTATTGGCAGGCCGCTCGGTCAACATCCATCGTCAGATCTTCGATGAGCTCGTCGCCGCTGGCGAATCGCAGCCAGTGCTCGACAGCGCAATCGACGCCTGGCTCTTCCGGTCCGCACCGCAGGTCATCGATGAGCTCCGTGATGACCTGCGGCTGCTGCTCGCAGCCGCTGACCCTGACACCCTGCAGAACCGGGCGCGCCTGGAAGGTCGTCTCGTTCTCTCCGATCCACAGGCCCGCGGCTGGATCAACACGCACGTGGTGAACCATGCCAGCTCACGTGTCGCCGGGACCGCCGTCAAGACGGTCTCCGACACAGTCAAAACCCTGGGCCACCCGGTCGACGGTGAGTTGGCCGGATGGCTCACCGGCCTGATCGCTACCCCGCACATCGACGCTGCCATGCGCGTGTTGAACCTGATTGGAGACCGAGGCTTGGTCGACAACACGACGTACGCGGCGATTGCTCCGCAAGTCGTACCCGCTGTGGCCGGCCGCATCGACGAAACTGTCATACGCCGCGACCCCCCGCAGTTCGTCCGGGCATTGCTCGACTGCTTGATCCGAGCTGACCAGCTAAGTCCAGTCGCACCCGAACTGGTTCGCCACTTGTACGCGCAGCTCGCCGACCGGGTTAAGGTGGAGCTGGCAGCGGCTGGCGCCGAAAACGTGCCCGCGGTGGTCAACAACATCGCAAAGCTGTGCGGCACCCTGATGGCGAGGCGCCTGCCAGCGGACGAAGTACGTGAGCACATCGGCACCCTGTTAGCCGGATTCGACCCCGCGGACGCTGCGAACAGAACCGTCCGCAGCGTCGCCTCGATGCTCGTCGGAATCCAGGGTCGCGACGCGCAGGCGCTGGACTGGATGGAGCGACTGTACGGCGAGAACACCACGACGTTAGGCGTACGGCTCGCCATCGCCGAGGCCTTTCTGGTGCACGACCACCGTCAGCCCGGAGGGCGGGCGTCGAAGCTCAAGGATCGCCCGGACAGCCCGCCCCAGGTCGCGGCATACATCGTCAACCACACGCGCGACTGAACGGTTACCGAAAGTAGCGATCCCAACATTGTCGCCGCCTGTCGAGAATTAGCACTGAGCTGCCCAGACATGCCCACGCAATGATCGCTTCCTGCCACTGCTTGCCACCGGCCGATGTGGGTTTTCGGGGGGTAAACGAGGGCACTGGTGACCGCTGTTGGGACGTTCGGACGGTCCACAAGGCGCGAGGGCAAGAGCAGCCACAAGCGGCACCTCGAACTGCACCTACGCCGACGCGTGGAGGAGCCGCTCGGCATGGACGAGGGCCTCGGGTCAGGGCAGCACAACGGGTAGGCGGCTGAAGGAGAGAAGCGAGGCGCACCCGGCGGATCGATTCGAATAGACTCAGCGAGTCGCGGCGATGACCGGACGACAGTAATCTGTTGGGGTGCTGGCTGAGGAAGTGCCGAAGGTCACCGATTGGATGCAGGGCCTCGGAAGCGTGGCGGTCCTAGCCTCGGCCCTTCGGTTAGGGCTGTCCACGGACTGGGCTGAGAACGAAGAAGTGCCTTCTGATCTGGGAAAATAGGGCTTGTCGAGAGTCCCATGTTCCTGTCACGGAAGGCACTTGCTGGGTGAAGGCTACCGCAACACGTCCGAAGATCATGGTGACCGGGGGCGGGCGAGGCGTGGTGGGGCACGTCGGTGCCCGTCTGCTCGCTGATCTGGCCGACGCCACCGGGCTGACCGGCGTGTTCAGTGAGGCATTGGCGGGGCTGCGGAAGAGGCAGGGCGGACACGCCCCTGGCCGGATCGCCGTGGATCTAGCGGTGATGCTCGCCGACGGCTGCGAGGCCATCGCTGATCTGGCGGTGCTGCGGGACCAGCCCGGCTTGTTCGGGCCGGTCGCCTCTGACCCGACTGCGTGGCGGTTGTTGTCGCAGTTGGACGAGCCGATGCTGGCCGGGCTGCGTGCCGCCCGGGCCCGAGCCCGCGAGGTCGCCTGGGCCCAACATGCCGAGGTCCGCGGTGACCTGCCGCAGCCGATGGTGGCCGGCCAGCAGGTCGAAGGTCTGATCCTGGACATCGACGCGACGATCGTGATCTGCCATTCCGAGAAGGAAGCAGCGACCCGCACCTGGAAGAAGACCTTCGGCTACCACCCGCTGCTGTGCTTCCTGGACAACACCGGCGAAGCCCTCGCCGGCCTGCTGCGGGAAGGCCGAGCCGGGTCGAACACCACCGTCGACCACATCACCGTCCTGGACCAGGCCCTCGCACAGATCCCCGACGCCGTTCGGCACGGCACCCCGATCCTGCTCCGTAGCGATTCGGCCGGCTCCAGTCACGGCTTCCTCGCCCACATCCGGTCCCTACGCGAGCAGCACCTGGACATCCGGTTCTCCGTCGGCGCCGCGATCACCGAGTCGGTCCGGGCCTCGATCCAGGCCGCCACCGGCTGGGTCCCCGCCGTCGACACCGACGGTGACCTGCGCCAACAGGCCGAGGTCTGCGAGATCACCGGCCTGTTCGACGCCGCCGGCTGGCCCGAGGACACCCGATTCCTGGTCCGTCGCGAACGCCCGCACCCCGGTGCCCAACTGACCTTGTTCGACACCGCCGAGGGATGGCGACACCAGGTCATCGCCACCGACACCCCACCCGGCAACGGCAGCATCCAGCACCTCGAGGCCCGGCACCGCGCTCACGCCCGCGTCGAGGACCGCATCCGCTGCGGCAAGGACACCGGCTTCGGCCGATTCCCGTCCCGGGTCTTCGCGATCAACCAGGCCTGGCTGCACCTCGCGCTGACCGGCATCGACCTGATCGCCTGGACCCAAACCCTGCTCCTGCACGGTGACCTCGCCCGCGCAGAACCCAAGAAACTGCGCTACCGGCTCCTGCACGTCGCGGCCCGCCTCACCCGCACCGCCCGCCGGACCCGCCTCGCCATCACCGCCGACTGGCCGTGGACCGACGCTCTGACCAGCGCATTCAACCACCTCGCCGCACTGCCACGACCCGCCGGCTGACCCGGAAGCCTCACGCCCCGACCCGCAGCACGGAGGAACCCGGCCCAGCGCCGGGCCATCACCATGCCACCGAACCGGCCGACCAGCCCCGAACCAAGGTCATCGACCAACAGCTATGAAATGCCGCCCAGATGAAAGACCGAGGCTAGTGGTGTCCGTTCCGGCGCTGTGGTTCACTGCTCTGCTCTACCTACACGAGGTTCGGACTCGCCGAGAGGAGAAGGCCGACGCAGACGCCGCGCAGGCGCGCCTTGTCTTCGGCCGAGTGGTGGCAATCCGCGCTCGGGCCTGCTGCACCGATAGGTGGCATCTGAGATGGCTTGCCCTGGTGGCGGGTCTGCAGCTCACTGACGAAGGGCGGGCTGCTGTAGCAGCTGACCAAGCGGGTCCTGGAGCTGCTCTCACCGGTGAGATCACCGACCACCTGCTACGGCAAGGGCGACCCGGCCGGGAACAACGGTGGGAACTCCCGCAACGGGGTGCGGGGCAAGACGGTGTTGACCGAGGTCGGCCTGCGGATCGCGGTGCCCCACGACCGCGACCTGGGCGTCCTCTTGGACCGCCGCATCGACGCTATTCGGCCAGGCAGCGAGTCACTACCCAGGCGCCCCCAGGTTTAAAAATTTAGCTTGCAAAGACTAGGTTTTTAAACTAACATGGTTAGTAGAGAGTTCGAGTGGCGGGGAGGTCAAGTGGCTGTCGCGGATGACGAGTACGAGGAATACGAAACGACTTACAGCTCCTGGCAGGAGCTTCGGGATGACGTGGACGCCAATGGCGGCGTGCTGCGCGTGAGCATGTGGAGCCTTCGTGAGATAACCGGCTTGACCCGACTCAAGGTCCACGTCGTGGCTCGCATCAGTGAGGCGCTCACCGATGTGGGGCTTGCACACCTGCCCATTGACCTGCCACGCAATCAGAACGAGTACGTCGTCGTGTATAGGGCGACGAGCGAGGCAGCTGCGATCATCAATGCGGTGCGAAACGGGTCTAGCAGCGAGGCGGCCGAACGGGCGCTGCGGAAGGTCAACACTTCGGACACCATCCAGGTTGACCGGAAGAACGAGACCAAGCTCGACGAGCTCGCCGCCAAGGTAGACGAGTTGGAGAACTTGCTGAAGGACTTTCGTGATGTCCTCGCAGCCTGAGCGATCCCCGTCACCGACCGGACTGAGCAGGGGCCCGAAAACGCCGAAGAATCCTGGCCTCACGTAGGGTCGCCTACCTCACCGCGGACAGCCAGCCCGAAGCCCACGCCCGCCCCGCGCGTCATCCCCTGGTTCCATGAAGGGAACCGGCGACGAGTCCCGGAGACGACCAGGACCAGGACGACAGCCCCGATCCTCCCAGTGGTCTTCCACCACGTGACGTCTCACCGTCGACCGATCGCGGCCGGACGGGGCGAAGTTGCCAAACGGAATCCGTCAGGCTTTCCGGGTGGCTACCGCTATTGATCGCCGCGCTCCGATGCCATCCACGCTCGCTTCCATGGCTGTTACGTCGCAGGGGCAAGTGTCGTTGCGGCTGCACATCAGCGCTGGGCTACGATGATTCGCCGACTGAGGTATGAGGGGCTTTCATGATCCACTGGCCGTCGGCTACGCGCGACCCGGCACGGTTCGAGCGCGCGATGAAGATGCTCATCAAGAAGGTCGACCCTCAAGCGCAAGGCGTCGATGGCACCGGGGGCGACGGTGGCCGCGACAGCTACACCCACACACGCTATCTCTCCGGGGATGGCATGCGGGTCTACGAGGTGAAGTCCTTCACGGGCCGAATGACCGGGTCACGGCGGTCGCAGACCAAGAAGTCGCTAGCCAATGCCGTCAGGAGGCACTCGCCATCGGAGTGGGTCCTCATCGTCCCACTTGAGTTCTCGCCAGCGGAGATTGTCTGGTGGGAGAGTCTGGAAGCCCAATACCCGGACGTCAGACTGGACCGGCGGTGCATCGACTGGCTCGACGATCAGTTCAACCAGGACGAGGGCCTGCGCCGCTTCCTCGAAGGCGAGGAGTACCAAGTCAGCCAGCGTCTCGCTGAGCTCAGTATGGAGCAGGCTGGGATGGTCAACGGCATACCTGACTTGTTCCGCCGACAGCGAATCCTTCACACGCGGGCCTCCGAGCTGGCACCTCGACGGTGGGATTGGAAGATCTCAGTTGGTGAGAACTACGAACGGGTCGAGGTCACGCCCCGACCCGGCAACGACGCAACCTTCACCGTGCGCGGCAAGTTCGCGTTCACAGCCGACGACACCGCAGCTGCCGCCGTCCAGCAAAGCTGGCTGGACGCGGTTGCATTCGGAGGCTCGGTGACCGTTGAGGAGCGTTTCGTCGAAGACGTGACGGTGGTGCTCCCGGAGGACCTGCAGGCCTTATTTCCTCCCGACTCCGGGCCGGGAACGGTTCAGTTCAGCTCGCCGCAGGCCGAGCTGGCGACCCCAGTACTGCTCCACCTGGTCGCCGAGGACAGCAACGGCAACCAGGTGAGTCGCCTTCCAATCAGCTTTACCACTCACCTCGCCGGCTCCATGGGCGCGACAATCGTCGGCACCGACGTGTCCCGCACGGTGACCGCTCACCTGCAGATGAGCTACCAGATGCCACCAGCCGAGAGGGTAGACGATGGCTGGCAGGCTCTGGTTGGGCAGTTGAAGCTTGGATGGGCGAGTCCGGCCGGACAATTACCGTCGACGCTGCGCCCGATGGCCGAGATAGTCAAGGCATGCGTTGTTGACGGGGCATCGCTGCACGTCTGGTCCGGCAGGCAGCGGTTGGTTCATCTACCAACTCCGATGATGGCCGACTTGGCCAATGTTGCTGACCTCGTCCTGCTGCTCGACGACCTCCAGGAGCACTTAGGGCTGACAGAGCCGATACCAGATGATCTGACAGAAGTAGATGCTCTGACGCTCGCGATGGCCTGGTCGGTTCTGTCGACAGGTCAAGGAAGCTGGCCGAATGCGGTCCTCGAACGAACTGTGACCGCCGACGGCGTCATCGCCTTCATGGAACACCCGCTCTGGTCTGCCGAGCCCGGCGAGCTCGTGCTGACACAGCCTAGTCTCGTCGTCGGCGGCGCCGGCATGCAGCTAGACCTCGGTCCTGTCGAGGTCCGCTTCCCCCGCGTCGTTGTGGAGAATCGAGCTGAAGTCGAGGCTGCAGGCCGCATCGGTGCCTCGGTTGTCGTACGGTTCGTGTCCTCCGACGGTGCGACGCCCGTGGTCAGATCGCTGTCAGCGGACCCGCCAGTCAGGCCCGCGTGACTGAAACTGTCACCTATCGGTCCAGCAGACCCTTGGTCGTGCATCGGACGAGGTTCAGGCCAACATCGGCTAACGCCTCCTCGTCAGCGTGGGGTCTGACTTCCAATCCGAGGTCCGGATTTGTAATCCCTTGGTGTCAGCGCTCGTCGGCGGATGTGGCCCACACGCCATGCCGAAACCCAGCTCCACCACTCCCGACGACCAGCCTCAGCCGGTCCCGGTCGGGTTGCTCCTCCCCCACACCCGCACAGGGCGAACGCACAGCCCGGAAGTGCCGGACTGGCACGGACTATCCCCGAACCATCTCGCCTACCTCATCCGCCGGTATACCGACGCCGGAGATGTAGTCCTCGACCTCGACGCGCACCCCGCCGCCCTGGCCGCGACCACCTACCTGCACCGGATACCAGCCCAACTACTCACCGACCCCCACGGTCTGCGCTTGTGGCCTTCACCTTCCGCAGGTCCGAACTCTGGCGTTCCTCACCCGGCCGATCGGGGTGTCGACCTGATCCTGGCGGTGCTACCCCGGACGACCGAGGGGGACTCCCCCGATGACCCGACGACCGCGATGAGCACCTGGCGGCTACTGCTGCGCCCCGGTGGGTTCCTGATCGCCGGACTCACCACCACACCACCCCCGCCCGGCAGGTTCAGCTACCGCGCGACGGTCATCGCCGCAGCCCGCGCCGCCGGCCTCTTCTACCACCAGCACATACCCGCCCTCCTCGTCCCGCTCCCCGAGCACGAACCGCGCACCACCCCGCAGCGCCCCGACGAAGGCGACGACCGACGGCGGCTGCTCGCTGGCCGGCACCTTCCGACGTTCCGGGACCTGGTCGTGTTCGGGACTACCGCCACCGGTGAGGAGAACGCCCATGCCTGAGCCTCGTCCGTCGCAACGGGCCACCGGCCTGCACAACTCCGAACCGCCGTACCCTGACGGGCCCGATCTGGTGGCCCTGCTCGCCGAGGGCTACCTCGGCACGGTCTGGCTCACCGGCCAACACCCGTCCCGCGACCTACGACGCGGCCGGTACACCCCCGAGTCACTGACCCACCCCGGCAAAATGCTGCCCACCATCGCCCGGTACGCCATCCGCACCTACACCAACCCCGGCGACGTGGTCCTCGACCCCATGGCCGGCATCGGCACCACCGTCATCGAAGCCATGCACCTCGGCCGCCACGGCGTCGGCGTCGAGTACGAAGCCGAATGGGTCGCCAAAGCAGCCGACAACATCCATCACGCCCTCAAAGCTGGTGCGCGAGGTCGGGGCGAGATCTACCACGGAGACTCCACCGCCCTACCGGCCCTGCTGCCGGCCAGCCTGCACGGACAAGTCTCCCTGGTGATCACCTCACCGCCCTACGGGCCGTCCACCCACGGCCACGTCCGCACACCAGGCCCGAGACGCGGACAAGTCCGCAAGATCAACCACCGGTACGGCAGCAGCGACAACCTCGCCTACCGCACCCCCGGCCAACTCGCCGACGGGTTCACCGCGATCCTCACCGGCTGCCACCAACTCCTGCGTCCCGGCGGACACGTCATCGTCACCGCCCGCCCCTACCGCCGCCACGGCGAACTCATCGACATCCCCGGCATGGTCGCCGCCGCCGGCACCAACGCCGGACTCGAACTCGTCGAGGAGTGCATCGCCCTCATCTGCGGCGTCCGCGACGGCCGGATCATCCCCCGCGCCTCGTTCTTCCAGCAGAAGAACATCCGCGACGCCATCGCCACCGGCGACCCGCAATGGCTCCTGCAACACGAAGACGTGGCAGTCCTTCGCGCGCCGCTGAACTCCGCCCCACACGATGCCGCGAGCTGGTTTGTGCGCAACACGGCGCACGCTAACCAGCTTGATGACTTCACCCAGCAACGCGTGGATCGACGTGCACAGGCGGTGCCCGCCGGAAACGCCAGTCCCGGCGGCAGCGCCATCGATCCCCGGTCCCGCCCGGACCGGGACGATGAAAGGACACCCGATCCGTGCCCGCCCCATCTGCACCCCACGCCAGGGGACGTACGACGCGCCCCCATCGACCGCCGGTGGTCCGACGATCCCCCCAGGCCACACCCCCAGCCCGGCTCACCCACCACGACGGGCCCGCAGTGAACACCCCGGCCGCCGAGTGGCGACCCGACCCCCTCCTGACCATCGACGACGTCGCGGCCTGGCTGGGCAAGCCGAAGAACACCCTCTACGCCTGGCACAGCCGAGGCAAGGGACCACGCGCCATCCGCGTCGGCAACACCCTGCGCTACCGACGCAGCGAGATCGAACGCTGGCTCGACGCCCACACCGACCCGGAGCGCTGAGCCATGGCCCGACCCCCACTACCCATCGGAACCTGGGGCAACATCCGCACCGAGAAGCTCGGCCCCAACCGGTACTGCGCCCGAACCCGATACCGCGATCATGACGGCCGGACCCGCGACGTCGAGGCCACCGACACCACCGGCCCCGCCGCCATCCGAGCGCTGAAGATCAAACTGCGCGACCGCGTGGCCCCCAACGACGACGAGATCACCCGGGAGACGCACGTCAGCACGCTCGCTGCTCTGTGGCTGGAAGAGATCACCGCAGAGGAACGCGTCTCGCCGCAGAGCATCAGCAGATATGAGATCAGCGTTCGGGTCTCCATCGTGCCCGCCCTGGGTGACCTACGGATCCGAGAGGCCAGCGCGGGCCGCATCGACAAGTTCCTGCGCAAGATCGCCGAGGACCGCCCGTCGGCCGCCAAGAGCGCGAAGGTCGTCCTCGGCCAGATGTTGGCCCTGGCCGTACGTCGCGGCGCGCTCACGACCAACCCCATTCGCGACACCAGCCGCCTACGCAAGCCACGCAAGACCGTAGTCGCCCTTGAACGGGAACAACTCGACGATGTCCGCTCAGCGATCCGGAGGTGGCAACGGCCGACCCCCGGCAAGTCAGGCCCTCGCCCCACCAGCGACTTGGCCGACATCGTTGACCTCATGCTCGCCACCGGCGCCCGCATCGGCGAGATCCTGGCGCTGCGGTGGGAAGACCTGGATCTCGCCGTCGAACACCCCGTCCTGACGATCTGCGGCACCATCATCTACGTCAAAGGCCAGGGCTTCTTCCGCCAGGAGTGGACGAAGACCGACGCGGGATTCCGGTCAGTAGTCCTGCCCCGCTTCGCGGTCGGAATGCTGATGGCCCGCAAGCTCGACGCCGCCGACAACCCCCACGACGCGATCTTCGCCTCCCGACGCGGCACCTGGCTCTCCCCACCGAACGTCCGCCGGCAGTGGCGTGCAGCCCGCGCCGACACCGGCCTCGAATGGGTCACCCCGCACACCTTCCGCAAGACCGTCGCCACCCTGATCGACAGGGAGGCCAACACCGACAGCGCCGCCGCCCAACTCGGACACGGAAGCAACGAGATCACCAAGAAGCACTACATCGTCAAGGCCGCCCTCGCCCCGGACAGCTCCGCCATCCTCGAACAGCTCGGCGGAAGGCCAACGTCAGACGATCCGGAGAACCCCGGCCCTGGCCCGCAGCCGACCGCATAGACGGGCAGCGGCCGGCAGCACCACCCGCCCCGTCGAATGTGATCGCCCCACGGCGTTACTGAGGGGTTTACGGGGGGCGGTTCAAAACTACATAGACAAACATCAAGGCCCTGTCCAGCTACATGCTGGTCAGGGCCTTTTTGTGGTGCGCCGCCAGGGACTCGAACCCCGAACCCGCGGATTAAGAGATTGGTATTGGTTGAATCATTTAATCCATGCCGGTCGCTGAACTCCATCTTTTCGTGTTCGTGGCCCTGCTTCCTCAAGACGGTGTCCCACTCAGTCCGTCCGTTGCGAGCCTGTCCCCGGCACCGGAGCACCCGGTGAGCACCCACTGATGCGCGGCGTTGATCGACGGGAATGGTCGCGTCACACTGACGAGGTTCCAAGGCCGGGCCTGCCAATTCCGGGCATCGGCCCGCTACGCAGGGCTTCGTCACAGCGGGGCGTCCCACCAGGCATCCGGCCGCCACGAGGTCCGAAACGCAGCGGAAGTTGTCAGCGACCGCGACGCCGCTACGGACGGCGGTGTGGGCCTCCCGGCCGACGTGGGCGTCGAGCGCTTGGCGGGCCGGTGTGGAGGGCCCAGGCGGTGCGGGTGGCCTGCAGATGCAGCGGGTGGGTCGCGGCGGTCCTATCGGTCGGTGCGGGTGGTTTCGCCGGCGATCCAGCCGAAATGCCGGGCCGTGTTGGTCAGGATCTCGGCGAGTTGCGCGTCGATGCCGAACCGCTCGAAGCTCTTCGGCATGCTGTCGGCGAGGTCGCTGCCACGCCGTTCGGCCGCGGCTCGCCAGTCGGCCAGCATCTCGATCAGGTCCACGAGGGTCATCCCGTTAATGCCACGGCCGTGGTGTTCCGGGTGATGCGCGTTGTGCGCGTAGTGGTGAGCGAGGCCGTCGCCCATCGCCGCAAGACAGGCTCGGTACTTGTCGCTGCCGTACTCGGCCGCCTGGAGCTTCGGCACGTACTCGTCGTACGTCTCCACCTCGGGCGGCTCAAGCTTGGACAGGTCGTGCTGGGTGGACCGGGCGATCAGTTCCTTGATCGGGGCGCCCATGAGGGTGCCGACGCGGAGGCTGTGGATAAGGGTGTCGGGGCGGCTGTCGTAGGTCACGGTGTCCTCCGGGGTCGGGTGGTGCGGACGAGGTTGATCTTGGTTGAGTCGTCTGGTCCAACGGGGTGACGTGAGTCCTCCTGTTCACGGTCAGGCCCCAGCTTCACGGGACGGCGTCCGGCCCAGCCCATCGCGCGCCGGCCTCGTCCCATAGCGCGCGAGCACCCACGGAGACACCACATGGATCATCAACAGCCAGCTGGCCACGGACTCACGGTAGGCCCTGGCCATGCTCGCGCAGAATCACTCACACGGACCGGGCCACTCTCACTCGCCGATCCGGGGGGTCATGCGTACCTGAACGTCCTACAACGACAGTCGGTCGATCCATTTCTCGGCACATGAGCGGCACCTAGAGTATTGCGGTGCTGACCCTCGGCGTCGACTTCGCAGCGGCGGACAAGCGTACGGCGATGGCGACCATCGAATGGCTGTCGGACCGCGTAGTGGTGCGAAACCTGGTCCTCGACGTGGGCGACGCCCAGATCGTGAAGGCCAGCCAGGACGCGGACAAGGTCGGGCTGGACTGCCCACTCGGCTGGCCGGAACCCTTCGTCGCACTCGTCACGGCCCACCGGTCCGGCCACGTCACCGTCGCCGGCGATGCCGCACGGTGGCGGCGTCGTCTGGCCTACCGGTTGACCGACGAGGTGGTACGCGAGACGACCGGCATCATTCCGCTCAGCGTCGCTGCGGACCGTATCGCTCATGCCGCTTTCCGGGGTGCCGGGCTGTTGGCGATGCTGGCCGCCGCCGGCCAGGACGTCGACCGTTGCGGCGACGGCAAACTCGTCGAGGTCTACCCGGCCGCGGCCCTGTGCCGCTGGGGACTGACGTACCGCGGTTACAAGGGACGGGGCCAGAAGACGCAGCATGCCGACCTCGTGACCGCGCTCTGCGCGGCCGCACCCTGGCTGGAACTGGGCGCCTTTGAGGCGCTGTGTCGCCGCAGCCACGACGCCTTCGACGCGGTCGTCGCGGCCCTCAACGCACGTGCCGCCGCGACAGGCAGGGCGACCCGACCCGACGACGAGCAGCGGCAGGTCGCAGGGGCCGAGGGCTGGATCGCCCTGCCCACGGGGCCGCTCAGCGACCTTGTCGACGTCACCGGAGCAGGCGGGAGGCGCTCATGACCTCGGGGCTGAGTTGGCTGGACACCTCGCGCGAGGATCAACAACGCATGCGCGAGTTGCTCAAGCTCTTCAGCGACACGGAGAGCCGGGACGAACTGGGCGTCGGCCAGGTCCGCGACGCGTTCAGCGACCTGCTGTTCCCCGGCACGTCGGTCCTGCAGAACCGGGCACGTTACCTGTTGATCGTGCCCTGGTGCTACCAGGAGGCGCAGAAACGTGGGCTACGCGGTGACCGCCTCGCCGCGCGGGTCAACCGCAACGAGCGGAAAGTGATCGCCGCGCTGCTGCGCGGAGAAGACACGGAGGGCATGATCGGCAGGCGCGCCGGAGTCGGGGTCCGCACCCTGCCCTCGAACATCTACGCCATTGCTCTCCAGGAGTACGGCATTCGCAGCGGTGAGGATGACACGGCACCGGACCGACGGCTGGTATCCCGGCTGGCCGAGGCTGATGAGCCGACTGAGCGGTCGCGCGGCAGCTGGCATCCGACCCTGCTTGGACCGCCGGCGAACTTTCCGCAGGAGGTCGAGGGCGGGCTGAGGCTCAGTTGCCAAAAGATCTCGCCGGCAACCGCGACGGCGCCCGGTTCCCGGGCGACGTCGATCATTGCCTGGGGCGATACGGAGTGCGATTTGCCACAACGCCCGAGCTCGTGTTCGGTCGGTAACTTGTAGTGGTGACGGCTAAGAACGTGGCGACGGGTTGGCAGATCGCGATGATGCTGCCCGCCCGTGGCCAGTGGCAACAGTTCCGGCTCAAAGCCGCGGACGCGTATACCTGTGCGGGTTGTGACATCGTCAAGACCACGCGCTTCGTCGCGGTGGCCGATGGCGATTGGTCAGCGCCGACCTGCTCCGACTGTTACCAGCTTGCTGTCGCCAAGGAGTGCCCGGCACTGCCGTCGAAGTCGTCGGCCGTCGCGGCCACGTCGATGGAACCGCCGCAACGTATCGATCTTCAGCAACCCAAGCCGGGGTTTCGTCAGCTCGCCACGGTCGTGATCGCTCGCGCGGCAGGCACTCTCACTTCTGAACAGAATCAGGCTTTCACCGAACTGGCGGCGGCGGACGCCTATCCGGCCGCACTAGCCTTCGCCGACGCACTCCTGGAACGAAGGGGCTGGGAGGGCATCAGCCTGGCCGACGACGCTCGTGCCGGCATTCGCCGGTCACTCCACCGGGAGCAGCAGGCGATCGCGAACCAACGTCGGGCGCAACAGACGAAGGACCGCCTCGTACGGGGTACGGGTAACGCCCTACCCGTTCAGGATCCGCTCCCGGCTCTGCTGTTGTCGAGGTTCCGCCGGTCGGCGTTCGTGGCGAAGCTGACTGAGGTGATGGAGGAGGAGGAAGGCCTCACTCGAACACGACGGGACATGCCGGCCGAGACGCTCTGGGACTGGATGGTCGTGCTGGACCCGCCCAGCGCGCATCGCATACCGGCTGACACACAGGAACTCCGCGGCTTGAGCGAGACGTCGTTCGTCGAGCACCTCGCCGAGCTAGTGCCTTGACCACGAACGTTCACGGTGTTGGTTGACACGCCGTCCGGCCTGCTGGTCGGGCGGCGTCGTGGGGGTCAGGCTGTGGCGGTGGCAGATCCTGTACGCGTGCGGCGGCTGAGTGACCTGGAGGGTCAGCAGCTGCTCAGAATCACCCGCCGGGGCACCGGTTCACCGATCCGACTGCGGCGAGCGATGGTCGTGCTCGCGTCCGCTGGTGGGAACACGGTGCCGGCGATCGCCCGTCTCGTGCAAGCCGATGAGGACACGATCCGGCAGGTCGTCCACCGGTTCAACGAGATGGGGATGGCCAGCCTGGACCCTCAGTGGGCGGGTGGCCGTCCCCGCCAGATCAGTCCTGACGAAGAGCAGTTCATCGTCGAGACGGCCAACACCCGCCCCGAGAAGCTGGGGCGACCGTTCACCCGTTGGAGCATCCGCAAGCTCGCCGATCACCTGCGCGTCCACTCCGCTCGACGGGTCCGGATCGAGCGGGAACGGCTGCGGCAGATCCTGCACCGACACCGGATCACCTTCCAACGGACCAAGACGTGGAAGGAGTCCACCGATCCGCACCGGGACGCCAAACTGGCCCGGATCGAGTACGTGAGTACCTGTTTCCCGCAGCGGGTGTTCGCGTTCGACGAGTTCGGGCCCCTGGTGATCCGTCCGCAGGCCGGCGCAGGTTGGGCACCGGCGGGGCACCCGCACCGGTTGCCCGCGAACTACCACAAGCTGCACGGCGTCCGGCAGTTCCACGGCTGCTACTCAGTCGGTGACGACCAGCTCTGGGGTGTCGTCCGGCGGCGAAAGAGCGCCGGCAACACCCTGGCGGCGCTCAAGTCGATCCGGGCCTCTCGACCCGACGGGGCACCGATCTACGTGATCCTGGACAACCTGTCCGCGCACAAAGGACTCAAGATCCGCAGGTGGGCCGCCCGGAGCAAGGTCGAACTCTGCTTCACCCCGACCTACGCCTCCTGGGCCAACCCGATCGAAGCCCAGTTCGGGCCGCTACGCACCTTCGTCATCGCCGGCTCGAACCACCCCAACCACACCGTCCTGGCGCGTCGGCTACAGACCTACCTGCGGTGGCGCAACGCCAACGCCCGCCACCCCGACGTTCTCGCCGCCCAACGCCGCGAACGCGCCCGAATCCGCAGCGAACGACAACGACGATGGGGCCAACCCACCACCCACGCAGCCTGACCCCAACACCCTGAACGTTCGTGGTCACGGCACTAGCCCGGCGCGCGGACCCGAATCTGGGAGCGCTGTCGCACCCCGCTGTCCTGGAGCGCTGGGCGCACCGGGCGAAGCGTGTCACCGACGGCTTGAGGAAGGACCGCCGGCGCCTCGAGAAGCAGGTCGCGGACCAACAGCACAAGGCGGTTGCGGATCTGGCTGAAGCCGACGACGCGTACGCCATGGGCTGCGCCATGGAGGTCATCGCCAGCCGACTCCGGGAGGATCTTCGAAGCCAAGTCTACCTGCGGCTTCAGCAGTCAGAGAAGCGAGCCGCACGTATCTCCCGGCTGATCGAAGCCGCGAACCGGGTGGCCCGTAACGAACCACGCCTGGCCCGGCCGGTCGCCGACGTCTGCCTGGTGCACACCGCCACCTGCGTGGCAGCCGCCCGGGGGGACTCGTGTGCCGCCTGCGTACCGGAGCTGATCAGCCGGTTGAACGCGATACTGATCGCACCCGCTCCGCGAGCTCCCATATCCGGACAACTGAAGCCCGGCACGAATGCCACCGGTACCCCCGCAAAGCCGACGGCCAGGCCGGTGGTGCCGCGCCTGGCCGGCCCCGGCCAATCCGCGTCCGCCCGCTGGCTGCCGACCGGCGACCGGATCCGTACCGGCACGGTCAGAGCCGCCTGGCAGGTAGCCGTCACCCGCGACGACGTGAACCGGCGGCGCTGTCCCATCCCCGATGGGACCATCCTGCCGTCGCACGAAACCAGACGGCTGCGCCTCTACTTCGAACACCTCAGCGCCGCGACCCGGCCGCAG
Source organism: Micromonospora sp. RL09-050-HVF-A (assembly GCF_019374995.1). Classification (NCBI taxonomy): domain Bacteria; kingdom Bacillati; phylum Actinomycetota; class Actinomycetes; order Micromonosporales; family Micromonosporaceae; genus Micromonospora; species Micromonospora sp. RL09-050-HVF-A. The sequence goes on along the minus strand of NZ_JAGKQP010000002.1, from coordinate 5,900,343 downwards.
AACGTCACGCTCCGTCAGGTCGGCGGCCGATGGCAGCTCGAGGGGGTGCGTTGGCCCGCGTCCCTGCAACCGGGACTACTCGTCGACTTCACCTGGCGTACCGACAGCACCACCATGACCGCCGTCACGAAACCGTTGCGCCGGCCCGAGCGCATCGACGGCACCGAGTTCCGGCACGAGTTCGACAGGCAGGTCGTCACCCGGGAACTGGAACCCGACGGAGATCCCCGGCACGCCACCGGACCAGTCTCGGTCGAACGATGGGTCCTGCGCACGCTGCGAATCCTCGGCCATCTCTGCCCACAGGGCACCGCGACACTCGCCGAGGACGCTCTCGTCCGCAATTGCCAGAGCCTCGGCATGCCCGACCGGATGACCGGCCAGGTAAACGATGCCACCACCAACCTGATCAAGGCTGGCCGGATCCGGAAGGTCCGCGGCGGCCGGGACAGCTACGGCGGCCTCTGGTACCCAGCACGCAGCGGCGACAGCCTGGTCGACCTGATCCGCTACCAGCCGACCGTCGAGGTGCTGAAGCCGCAGAGCCTCGCCAAGATGGGAGCACCCGCCCCACGTAGCGCCCACCAGGTGCACGGTTTCATCCGCCGGCTTCCCGCCGGAGCACACGCTTCCGACAGGCAGATGGAGCTGTACGAGGAAGCCGTCCAAGCCGCCGAACTCGCCAACCGTAGCCTCGACCCCAACCGCTTCACGTTCGTCAACAAGCACCGCCGCGAAGCCACCCGCGGAGGTCACTGAACCCCTGAGGCGGTTCAGTCACGCGGCCCGACTGGCTGGTGACACGCCATGACGCAATCCAATATGCGACAGGTACAAAAATGTGTGTCAGCCTCGTGTCCACTATGGTCTGCGCATGGCTCCCTCGATCGCCAATGCGGCTCTCTCGCCAGCGTCTGACATTCGTCTGGTTCCTGGGCCGGGACAAGTGGTCGAGGTTCGCGGGTCGACCTGGGCGGTGGCGCAGGTCAAGCCGCAAGGACTGCCGCGCAGCCCGGCGGACGAAGCTGTGGCCGCGCTGAACCACGCGGTCACCCTTCAGGCGCTCGACGAAGACCGGCTGGGTGAGGAGCTGACGGTCGTCTGGGAGCTGGAGGTCGGCCACACCGTCACACCTGCCCAGGGACTACCGACGCAGGTCAACCCGGATGCCTTCGATGACCCGAACACCCTCGCCGGATTCGTCGACGCGATGCGCTGGGGCGCGGTGACCTCGGCGGACGACCGTAGCGTGCAGGCGCCGTTCCACAGTGGTGTAACGGTGGAGGCTTACCAACTGGAGCCGCTGCGACGGGCGCTGTCCTCACCCCGGACGAACCTCCTGCTGGCCGACGATGTCGGCTTGGGCAAGACCATTGAGGCCGGCCTGGTCGTGCAGGAACTGCTGCTGCGGCACCGGGCGCGTACCGCGATCGTGGTGTGCCCGCCGAGCCTGTCCCTGAAGTGGCAAGACGAAATGCGGGACAAGTTCGGTCTGGATTTCACGATTATCAACAGCGAGATGATGCGGGAGGTGCGGCGCCGATACGGCCTGCACGCGAACCCGTTCCAGCTCTATCCCCGGGTGATCGTCAGCATGGCGTGGCTGCCGCAGGTGCGAGCCCAAAGGATGCTGCGTGACGTGTACGCGCAGGCGGCGAGCACGAAGACCGCTCGCCGGTACGCGTTCGACATCCTGATCGTGGACGAAGCGCACCATGTGGCGCCGGCCAGCCCGTCGGCGATCGGGGGTGGGCGCGGCTACGCCGTAGACACGCAGCGCACGATCGCGGTCCGGGATCTGGCGGACAAGTGTGAGCATCGCCTGTTCCTCAGCGCGACCCCGCACAACGGGCATCCGGAGTCTTTCACGGCGCTGTTGGAGATGATCGATTCGCGCCGGTTCAGCCGTGGTGCGCTGCTGGACGAGCGGGCGTTGCGGGAGGTGACGGTTCGGCGGTTGAAGTCGGACTTGCCGGAGAAGGGCTTCCGCCCTCGGGAGCTGCGGATCGTTCCGTTCACACCACGCGCCGACGAGCAGGAGATGTTCGCTCTGCTGGATCGGATTCTCACCGAGAGTGCGAAGGCGAACGGGACCGGCGAGTCCGGTGATATCACCGCGATGCTGTTCAAGAAGCGGTTCTTGTCGAGCCCGTGGGCGTTCGGCATGACCTTGCAGTCGTACCTCACCGCGCGGTCGGTGGGCCAAGCGCCGACCGACTGGGACTACGACGACATCCTCGGCGAGGGGCAGGCCGACGAGGAGGAAGGCCTGTGGGAGCAAGACGAGGCGACGGCCCTGCGGCACAGCAAGTCCACCGATCCGTTGATCGCCGCCGTGCCAGGCGAGTTGCAGCGGCTGGCCGAGTGGGGGCTGGGCTTCGCGAACCGGCCCGATTCCCGCCTTGATGAGCTGATCACGGCATTGGATGCGATCTGCCGACCGGGCGGGTTCTGGCTCAACGAGCGCGTCGTGGTGTTCACCGAGTACGCCCACACGCTGGAGTGGGTACACCGGGTGCTGGTGCAGCAGGGCTACGGAGACGTACTGGAGATCATCCAGGGGCAGACGCCGACTGATGAGCGCGAGCTGATCCGCGAGCACTTCACCACCGAGCCGTCGCCGAAGAATCCCGTGCGGGTGCTGCTGGCCACCGACGCAGCCGGTGAAGGAATCGACCTGCAGGACCATTGTTACCGACTGATCAACCTGGACATCCCGTTCAACCCGTCACGGTTGGAGCAGCGCATTGGCCGGATTGACCGGTACGGGCAGCAGCAGACCCCGCTGGTGTTCCAGTTCTCCCCGGACCGCTCGGCGACCCTGTACGCCGCCGACATGGAGTTCATGGGCCGGATCGCCCGCAAGGTGGTGACGGTCGCGCGTGACCTCGGGTCGGTCAACCAGGTCATCGCCGACGAGATCCAGGACCACTTCACCCGCTCCTCCGCCGGACGGCGAAAGAAGGCCGCGCTCGACGGCAACGCCGTGATCAACAAGGCGTTGGCCGGCGGGTTGGACCTGAACAGCCGGTTGACCCAGTTGGAGAAGGGCTACACCGACAGTCGGGCGGAGCTGCACCTGGAGCCGGAGAATCTGCGGCGGGTGGTCGACACCGCGCTGCGGATCAGCCACCAGCCGCCCCTGGTGGTGGCCGGCGACGACCGGACCGACGCAGCCGTGTTCACCGTGCCGCCGCTCGGTCCGGCTTGGCAGTCGACGTTGAAGGGCCTGGACACCCGCTCCGAGCAGGGCGTGTTGCGGCCGATCACGTTCGACGACAAGGCCGCAGCAGGACGGAAGGACTTGGTCTACGTCCATCTGGGTCATCCGCTGGTGAAGAAGGCCCAACGGTTGCTGCGGCGTTCGCTGTGGAGCGCGGACGCGCCGCTGCACCGGGTCACGGCGGTCGTGGTGGATGGGCTGGAGGAGTCCTTCGTCGCGGCCGTTACCCGGATGGTGCTGGTCGGCCGTGGCGGGCTACGCCTGCACGAGGAGATCTTCCTCGCCGGTGTACGCCTGCGGGGCCGCCGTGCCATCGCTGAGGAACGCGCCGAGCAACTGCTCGACCAGGCCCTCGACGCCGGCAGGCTGACGCTGGCCGCTGCGGACGTCCGCGCCGACCTGACCAGGGAGTGGAACGAGCCGGAGTCCCCGCTGCGGTCCCGGCTGCTCGACTCGATGACGCGCCGCGCCGAGTCCCGCCATCAACGGATCAGCGACCAGCTCGCCAAACGCGAGGAGGCCGACGTCACCCGGGCGCGGGAGATCTTCGCCGCGTTCCGCCTCAACCTGAACGAGTCGCTGGACCAGCTCACCAGCGCCGAGATGCAGGACCAACTGGCTCTCTTCCCCGATGATCAGCAGCGGCAGCGCCGCCGCGACATCGACACGATGCGCCGCCGGCTGGACGAGCTCGGCGACGAGGAGCAGCGGGAGATCGCGACGATCATCGAGCGGTACCGCGACGTCAAGCCACACACAACCGCCGCAGCGGTGGTGTTCGCACTCACCCCGGCCGACGCTCGACGAGGAGGTTCACGCTGATGCGGACCACCCGTACCTTCCGTCCGAAGACGGCCACCGAGCTGCACCGGACGTGGCTGGAACTGGTCGAGACAGACGGCCCCTTCCTGGCCATCCCGCCGCTAAAGCGGGTGTGGCCGCAGGGCATACCCGCCCTGGGCCCCGAACGCCTCGACGTCCTCCGCGAGGCCAGGCCAGCGTTCGACCACGCCTGGGAGGCCCTCGACATCGACCCGGTCGACGAGACCGTTCAGGCCAAGTACGCCGAGGTCCGCGACGTCTGGGTGCAGACCGTCCTGCGGGACGTCGTCGGCTGGCATACCTCCCTGGCCTGGGGTCCCGACTGCGCACCAGGGGTGAGGGCGCACTCGCCCGACCGGCGAATCACCGTCACCCCGCAGGCCGCGCTACTCGGGCCGGACGGCATCGGCGCGCTGGTCGGCGTGGTCGACAAATGCGACAGCTTGCACACCACCGGCACCGACGGCTGGGCCGCCACCGCCATCGACCGGATGGAAGCGATGCTGCGCGGCGCCGGCGTCGCGATCGGCATCGTCACCGACGGCCGCTGGTGGGCGCTGGTCTGCGCCCGGCCAGACGCGATGGTCGCCTCCGGCATCGTCGACGCCCAGACCTGGGTCGAGGAACCGTTGACCCGCAACGCCTTCCTCACCGTCGTCGCCCGGCAGTACATCATCGGTGGTGACCCTAACGAGCGGCTCCCCAAGCTGTTCGAGGAGTCCGTCGCGGCAGCCGAGGAGATCACCGAAGCTCTCGGCGCCCAGGTCCGCCGCGCCGTCGAGCTGCTGATCCAGGCGTTCGCCGAGACCGCCGCCGACCACCACAGGCGCGGCCTACGCGATCCGCTTCCGGACGACCCGCACGACACCTACTCCGCGGCCGTCACGGTCATGATGCGCGTCGTCTTCCTGCTCTTCGCCGAGGAGCGCGGCCTGCTGCCGCAGAGCGAGCTCTTCCTACAGGGGTACGGCATCAGCGGTGAACTCGACGACCTCGACCAGCGCCGGCTACGCGAGGGTGAGGAATCGCTGGACAGCACCTACCTGACCTGGCACCGTTTGCTCGCCACCAGCCAGGCCCTCTACCGGGGCGCGTCGTTCGAGAACATGCGAATGCCCGCGTACGGCGGATCGCTGTTCGACCCGAAGTGGTACCCGTTCCTGACCGCGTCGAGCGACAACGGCACCCTCGCCCTACCCGTCTCCGACCGGGTCATGTTGCACGTCCTACGCTCGGTGCAGGTCGCCCAACTCAAGGGCGGTGACGCCCGCCGGATCTCGTTCCGTGACGTCGGCGTGGAACAGATCGGCTACATCTATGAAGGGCTGCTCGGCTACTCCTGCATCCGGGTCCTCGGCGACACTCAGGTCGGCCTCTTCGGTGCCACCGGCACCGAGCCGAAGATCCCGCTGACCGTGCTGGAGCAGCTTGCCGACGCCAAGGCGGCTCCGGCCACACTTGCCGCCGCAATCATCGCCTGGCTCAAGGAGAACCAGCCCGCTGCGAGCCCGCCGAGCGCGAACGCGTTGGCGAAGCGGCTCGCGGCCACCCCCGGCAACGACGCCGACCGCATGCTGCGCGCCGTAACTGATGACGAAGACCTGCGCGCGCGCCTGCTGCCCTGGGCCACCATCACCCGGCCCGACCTGCGCGACCGCCCGACCGTCATCCTGGATGGCGGCCTGGTGGTCACCGAGACCCCCTCGCGGCGCAACGCCGGCGCCCACTACACCCCGAAATCCCTCGCCGAAGAGGTCGTCCAACACGCCCTCGAACCGCTCTGCTACTCCCCCGGCCCACACCAGACTGCGGACCGGGACACGTGGAGACTGCGTGGCTCGGACGAGATCCTCAACCTCAAAGTCGCCGACATCGCCGCTGGCTCCGGCGCGTTCCTGGTCGCGGCGGCGCGCTATCTCGCCGCCCGACTGGTCGAGGCGTGGCTCGCCGAGGACCCCGCCAACGCCGGGCGGCACGACCTCGGGCAACACGCGATCCGCGAGGTCGTCGCCCGATGCCTGTACGGCGCGGACATCAACGCGATGGCCGTCGAGATGTGCAAGCTGTCCCTCTGGCTGGTCTCCCTCGACCGCGACCTGCCGTTCTCCTTCGTCGACGACAAGATCCTGCACGGCAATTCCCTGCTCGGCCTCACCGACATCCGCCAGGTGCGCACGCTACACATCGAACCGGCAGAGCACGGTCGGGCCTTACCTGCCAGCCTGGACATAGGCGGCACCGTTCGGCGAGCCACGGAGATCCGTCGGGAACTGGCCAGCGAGGTCCGCGAATTCGACCCTCAGCGCAGCGCCACCGCCAAACGTCGCCAGCTCAACCGACTACGAGAGCTCACAGCGCAGTTACGCACCGCTGCCGACGGTGTGATCGCCAGTGGACTGCGCCTTGGTGGTAGGCCCGGCGTGACTCTGGATAACGCATACCAAAACCTGGCAGCGGCGGTTGCTGCCGCGATCCCAGGAGAGGAAAACGCACCTGAAACAGTCATGCTCGACATGATCATCAAGGTCGGGCTGACCCCGACCGTCGCGACGGACTACGAACGCTGGCAGCCGCTGCACTGGGTGCTCGAAGTACCGGACGTGGTGATCGATCATGGCGGCTTTGACGCCATCATCGGCAACCCGCCCTTCCTGGGTGGCCAGAAGCTCACCGGCGCGATGGGCACCAACGTCCGGGACTGGTTCGTCCACCAGATCGCCGACGGCACCCGGGGCAGCGCCGATCTGGTCGCCTATTTCCTGCTGCGGGCGGTCGAATTGCTCCGCCCGTCCGGGACGCTCGGTCTGATCGCCACCAACACCATCGCCCAGGGCGACACCCGCCAGGTCGGCCTCGAGCGCATCGCCGCCAACGGCTTCACCATCACCCGAGCTGTGCAGAGCGCCCCTTGGCCGTCGGCGAGCGCCAACCTGGAGTACGCAGCGGTCTGGGGCGGCATCGGCCCCGTTACCAAGGCCGCCCACCGGGTCGCGGACGGGGTGGTCGTGCCGCGCATCTCCACGCTGCTCGAACCGGCTGGCCAGGTCGACGGCACCCCGGCCAAACTGACTGAGAACGAGGACATCGCCTTCCAGGGCTGCATTGTGCTCGGCATGGGCTTCGTCCTGGAACCCGAGGAAGCCCAGGCGTGGATCACTGAGAACAAGCGCAACGCCGACGTCGTCTTCCCTTACCTCAACGGCGAGGACCTTAACTCCCGACCGGACGGCTCCGCCTCACGCTGGGTAATCGACTTCACCGGCTACTGCGTCACCTGCGCTGCCCGACTCCGCCAGCCATTCGACCGAATCGAGCAGTTAGTTAAACCCGAGCGGATGCGCAACACCCGTGCGGCGCGGCGAGACCGGTGGTGGCAGTTCGCAGAGATCGCCCCCGGACTTCGACGAGCGATCGCCGGGCTGGACGAAGTACTGGTGATCGCGTTGGTTAGCAAATCTGTGATGCCGGCGCGGGTGCCGACCGGGCAGGTCTTCAGCCACAAGCTCGGAGTTTTCGCGACCAACTCCTTCGCAGATCAGGCGGTGCTTTCGTCGAGCCTGCATCAGATGTGGGCCATCAAGTACGGCTCAACGATGCGAGCGGACGTAAACTATTCGCCTTCGGATGTGTTCATGACGTTTCCGCGGATTGAGCCGACAGCTCGACTGGACGAGGTAGGCCGCACGCTGGACGTCGAGCGGCGGGAGATCATGCTGCGACGCGGGCTCGGGCTGACGAGGCTCTACAACCTGGTCAACGAGTCAAGGGTCGCCGACGGGGACGACGCGGAGGTGGCCCGGTTACGGCAGATTCACGTCGAGCTCGATGAGGTAGTGATGGCGGCGTACGGGTGGTCGGATGTGCCGCTGGATCACGGCTTCCACACGTACCGCCAGATGGAGCGGTGGACGGTGAGCCCGGCGGCGCGGGTGGAGATCCTGGACCGGTTGCTCGCGGAGAATCTGCGCCGCGCGGCGGCGCAGCAGCCGAAGGCGGCGAAGAAGGCGACTGGCCGCCAGCGTAAGCCAGCGGTCCATGGGGACCAGGAGACGCTGCTGTGACTGACTCGGCAGCAGGCATCAAGCTCGCGCACGAGCCGGATGGGACCTCGTACACCGTTCGGGAGAACCTGGGCGACATCCTTGAGCGTGAGCTGCTCGGCCCAATTGGTGGCCCGGAGGAGCTGTTGGCGGTGAGTCCACGGCAGCTTTACCTGGTGGGGCATATCGCGCCGGTGAAGCTGGCCGCGACCGATGCTGATCCGGCCGGTTCCGAAGACGTCTTCAGCTTGGCTGGCATTCCATCCGGTGCGGCGGGTTCTCAGGCTCAGCGCGGGATTCCAGCCGAGTCGGCCGACGGCACCGACGTCGAGGGCGAGGAGGACGACGCCGAGGACAAGGCTCCGAGGCGGGGGCTGATGATCCCGTCGTCGATGGGGCTGCGGTTCCAGGTGCCGAACGACCTGGCCAAGTTCACGGTGACCGCGTCGTGGGGCACCTACGAAAGTGTGAAGACCGGTGAGGAGGACAAGCGTGGCCAGCCGGTGCGGCAGTACCGGCGGACGCCGGTCAGCATCGCCAAAGACATCACGGTGGCCAGGCTGACGCCGGGGCAGACGTACACGCGGGCGTTGACCGGGCAGGTCTGTCTGCGGATCGACGCCTACGACGACGCTCGTTTCGGTCGACGGTTGATCGAGATTGCGCTGGTCAACGACCGGGAAACGCCGCCGACGATTCCGGTAAACGAGTGGCTGTTCCAGACGAAGCTGCACGTCGAGGCGGAGAGTGGGGCGGTGTTCCTGCCGGTCCGCGACGTCTTGGAGCAGGAGTGGCCGGAGCACGACGACGAAATGCGTCGGCTGCACTTGCAGTACCGCAACCGGCTGGAGTTCGCGGTCGGGCGGACCTGCTCGGTGGACTGGCAGACGGAGCCGGGGGCACGGCGGGCAACGGCGGTGTGGACGACGTGGCTGCCCGTCGGCGAGACGCCGCAGACGCAGGCGCGGTCGGTGACTGACGCAATGCTGGGCATGGATGCGCTGGCCACGGCCAGCTCTGAGCAGGTTCGTGTTGGGCTCGCGCCGCTGGTGGACGGGTACCGGACCTGGCTCGATGGTGAGGCCGCGAAGGCTGCGCAGCTTCCTGGGCATCTGCGGGAGTTGGCGGAGGAGGTCGTGGAGGAGGCGCGTGCCGCGCAGCGACGGCTGGCGGACGGTCTGGCGCACGTGGTGGCTGATCCGGAGGCGTTCAGGTGCTTCCGGTTCATGAACGAGGTCATGCGGGACCAGCGGGTTCACTCCCGGATCGGGGCGTTGCGTAGCTCCGACCCGAGCCTGTCGTTCGACGACGCCCGGCATCAGATCGAGGCCGACGAGCGGGAGAAGCCGTCGGCGTGGCGGCCGTTCCAACTGGCGTTCATCCTCATGCAGCTGCCAGCGTTGACCGATCCCACCGCACCTACGCGCAGTGGTGAGTTGTCGCGGGTGGAATTGCTGTTCTTCCCGACCGGTGGTGGCAAGACCGAGGCGTACCTGGGTCTGGCGGCGTACACGTTCGCGATCCGACGGCGGCAGCAGGTGGTGGCGTCGTCCGACGGACCTCTCGACGGGCGTGACGGGGTGGCCGTATTGATGCGGTACACGTTGCGGCTGCTGACCGCCCAGCAGTTCCAGCGGGCCACGACGCTGGTGTGCGCGGCGGAGCTGGTTCGCCGCCGGGACGAGGCAACCTGGGGTAGCAAGCCGTTCCGGATCGGCCTGTGGGTCGGCACCGACGTGAGCCCGAAGCGGTGGGACGAGGCGGCCTTACAGCTGAACAAGGCCAACGCGTACGGCGGGCACCGGTTGACGGTGTTGCAGGTGCAGCGGTGCCCGTGGTGCGGCAGCCCGATCGGTGCCGAGAACGTGGAGCCAAAACAGGAAACTCGGCGTGTGCTGGTCCGCTGCGGCGACGATATGGCAAGGTGCCCGTTCGCCAAGGGCGGTCAGGTGGCTGAAGGCCTGCCGATGCTGACGGTGGACGAAGAGATCTACCGGATGCCACCGGCGTTCGTGATTGCGACGGTGGACAAGTTCGCCCGGCTGGCGCGTGAGGGTGAGGCGGCGTCGTTGTTCGGCTACGTCGGCCGGTACTGCGGTCGGCACGACTACGTGCACCCGGACTACGCCGGCTGCAGCATCACTACCGGGCACAGGGCCGAGCTTGACCTGCCCGCCGCGACCGTACGACCGGTCGGGCGGCTCCGGCCGCCGGATTTGATCATCCAGGACGAGCTGCACCTGATCACCGGGGCGCTGGGCACCGCAGTGGGGCTTTTCGAGGTGGTCGTCGAGACCCTCGCCTCTTGGGAGACCCCCGAGGGCAAGCCGGTCCGGCCGATGATTGTGGCATCGACGGCCACCGTGCGCCGCGCCGACGACCAGGTGCGAGGGCTCTACGGGCGCGGCGTCCAGATCTTCCCGCCGCAGGTGTTGGACGTGGCGGACACGTACTTCTCCCAGGAGTTGCCGATCGGCCCGACCACGCCGGGCCGGCGCTACATCGGCGTGAGCGCGCAGGGAGTTCGGCTGTCGAGCGCCGAGATCCGGGTCGCCGAGGTGTTGCTGCTTGCCGGGCAGTTGCTCTTCGACCGCAGTGGGTCGGCCGCCGATCCGTACATGACGTTGGTGGGCTATTTCAACGCGACGCGGGAACTGGCCGGTATGGCCCGCTACGTCGCCGACGACGTGCAGAACCGGGTGCGCCAGCCTCGCCCCGGCTCGGGTTTCCCGCGACGGCTCGGCTCGTACGGGCAACTGGTCACCGGTGAATTGACCTCCCGGATCGCCTCAGTCGACATCGGCCGCACCCTGGACAACCTGGCGTTGGAGTTCGACCCCGACCTTGCCACGACGGCGGCGATGCGGAAGCGGCTCGAAAAGCAGGCGGCCGGTGGGCGGGTGGAGCGGCCGAAGGCCGACCCGTTCGACGTGGTGCTGGCGACCTCGATGCTGCAGGTCGGCGTTGACGTGCAGCGGCTCGGTCTGATGCTGGTAGTGGGACAACCCAAGAACACCGCCGAGTACATCCAGGCGTCGTCGCGGGTAGGCCGCGACGTCGGCCGCCCTGGTGAGGACAGCGGTCGGCCCGGCCTGGTCGTGGCGCTCGGGAACTGGGCGCGGCCCCGCGACCTGGCTCACTACGAGCAGTTCCGGCACTATCACGAGACGTTTTACGCGCAGGTGGAGGCGCTTTCGGTCACCCCGTTCTCGCCGACGGCTCTGGATCGCGGCATCGACGGGGTGCTGGTCAGTGCGGCCCGGGTGCTGCAGGCGCACCGCACCGACGGGCTGTCTCCGGAGCGGACCGCATGGCGGGTCCGGGACGAGCAGGAGGCCCTCGCCGCCCTGGTCGATCGGCTGCAGGCTCGAATTCAAAGGGCGGCCCAGCTGGACGATCTGATGGCGCAGGCACACCAGCGGCTGGTCAACCGCATGGACCAGTGGAACGCCCGGGCCAGGTACGCCGGGAAGCTCAGCAAGACCCTGGTCTACGAGCGGACCGGCGACAACGACAGCTACCTGCCGTTGTTGATCAGCCCGGAGAACGCGAAGGCCCACCAGGGTCAGCCGGACCGCGCGCCTTTCGTCGTCGCGCACTCGATGCGGGAGGTCCAGCCGGAGATCAATTTGCTGGTCAGCCCGATAGCCGAGCGGCTTTTCGTTGTCGAACCCGACGACGCGCCGTCGTGGGAGCTGCCCGAAGGAGATGACGAGTGACCGACGACGAGCAGATGATCTTCGAGTCGGCGCAGCCGTTGGACCCACTTGCCGATAGTGAGCAGTCGAACGTCAAGAACCGGGCCAAGGTGGGCTCAGCCCGCCCGTCGTCGCTGCTCTACACCTACGGTGTCGGCTCGATCATGGACCTGCCGCAGTTCTCGATCATGCCGGCTGGCCTCGACGACTGGGAGCCCATCTGGCGGCGGCGGCCCACCGTACCGACGATCGAGGAACCACGGCTACTCAAGGTGGTTCAGCTTCACCTCGGGTCCCGCGTGCAGCAACTGCGGCCCTTCCCGTGGCAGCCCAAGGCCCGCGCGATGTCACAGGAGGGCTCCGATCTCGGCATCCCGGCCCGGGTGTTCCCGCAGTGGCTGCGGTGCACCGGCTGCGACTACCTCGGGCCGCTGTCGCGGTTCAGCTACACGAACACCCACCCGTTCCGGCCCGACCTGGCGACCTTCGAACACGCAAGTTGCCCCGGCCGTACGTTCACGGGCGCGGCGAAGGGAAAGGTCAAGGCTCCCACGAAGGGAAAGGCCAGGCGCAGTCCGGCGGTGCCCGCCCGTTACCTGCTCGCCTGCGCCAACGGCCACCTCGACGAGTTCCCGTACGCGCTGTGGGTGCACCGCGGCAGAACCTGCCCCGCCGCCGCCCCACACCCGAACCTGAAACTGCGCGACAGCAACATCGGTCAGGGAGCCGGCGCGGTCATCACCTGCGAACGCTGCCAACAGCGGCGCGGCATGGGCGAGGCTCAGGGCGAGGCCGGCAAACGGAAACTGCCGACCTGCCGGGGGCGGCATCCGCACCTGAACGCCTTCGACCCCAAGTGCGGGCTGGACACCTCGCTGATGATGATGGGCGCGTCCAACCTCTGGTTCGCCTCGACCCAGTCGATCATCGTCATGCCCCGCAGCGAGGAGCAGAAGCAAGCCGCGCTCGCCACGAAACTCCGCACGTACCTGACCCCGGAGGAACTGGCCGACTTTGCGGCCCTGCCGAAGGTGCTCCGTTCGCTGCTCGTCAGGAGCAACTGCGATATTGCCGGAGTCATCGACGAGCAGCTGATCGCAGCGGCGGCCGAGGCGCTCGCCCCACCACCGTCGGAGGAAGAGCGCCGGGAGAGGCTACGCGATTGGGATCCGGTCGAGCTGCTCGTGCCCGAGTGGGACTACCTGCAGAAGCCGAGCCTATTCACGCAGCAACAGGACGCCAGCGGGCTGATGGTCACCGAGATGCCTACCGCCGCGGCCCTCCCGAAGCAGGTACACCGGGTCATCGCCGTAAACCGGATGAAGAAGGTCAACGCGGTGATCGGCTTCACCCGGATCGACGAGATGGACCGGGTCAACGACCTCGCAAGCCGGCTCGTCAAGCTCACCCGGGACGGCCGACCCACCTGGGTGCCGGCCACCGAGGACCGCGGCGAAGGCATCTTCATACAACTGGACGAAAACGCCGTCGCCGCCTGGGAGACGCAAATCCTGCCCACCCCGCTGTGGCGGGCCCACCGCGAAGCCCACAAGCACAACTTCTCCCGACGCTTCTCCGCCACCGCCGCCCAGATCGACCCCAACACCCGCTTCCCCGCCCCGCGCTACTGGCTGATCCACAGCCTGGCCCACATCCTCATCCGCGAGATGGCGATGTCCTGCGGCTACGGAGCCGCCAGCCTCAGCGAACGCCTCTACGCCTGGCCAGCCATCCCCGACCGGCCCGCCGCCGCTGGACTGCTCATCTGCACCACGGCCTCCGACAGCGAGGGAACCCTCGGCGGCCTCGTCGCGCTCAGCCAGCCGGAACGGCTACACGGGCTCCTGCTCGACGCACTGCGCCGAGCAGCCCGCTGCTCCTCCGACCCCGTCTGCGGGCAACGCACACCACGGCACGGCGAGGACTTCCTACACGGCGCGGCCTGCCACTGCTGCAGCTTCGCCTCGGAAACCTCCTGCGAACGCGCCAACCGATTCCTCGACCGCAGATTCCTACTCACCCTTCCCACCATCGACGACGAACGGGTCCCCGGCTTCTTCGGCACCATCGATGTCTACTGACCCCTACACGGCGCTCGGTGCCTTCCTGACCGCCTACGAGGCACAGCGACTCGCCACCGTCCTACAAGCCGGCGGCACCACCAGCCAAGCGCTGAAAGAAGTACACGCCGCCCGCCGCAGCGAGGCGAAACGCCTACTCCTCGCAGCCGAACTCGGCCCGGAGCACCGGGACGACTCGGTCGCCATACTCCGGGCCATCGCCGGCGCACGATCCGTCCGGACCGCCATCTCCCCCGTCTGGACCATGCCCGGCGTCGAAGCCACGACCGGCCATCTCACCAGCGAAGCTCAGCGCATCATCGACGACGCACGCATGTCGATCGTCTGCTCCAGCTTCAACTTCACGCCACACTCGGGCATGTGGACCGCCCTCAGGAACGCCGCAGTGCGCCCCGGCCTGAGCGTCACGGTGTACCTCGATGCCCGTGCCGGCTCCCCGGCAGCCGTCGCGGCCCACCTGCCGAAGGCGACCGTACTCCGGACACTGACCCCACCCAGAGGCCACCGTCCGCTGGTCAGCCACGCCAAGTTCATCATCGTCGACCGCGCGATCACACTGCTCACCAGTGCGAACTTCTCGTACAGCGCCGAGAACACCAATATCGAACTGGGGCTGCTGGTGCACGACACCAACCTCGCCGCATCGATCGAAGCCCTCATGCGGAGCAAGCACGGGGTCCTCTACGAGCAAGTGACCTGACAGGGTGCAAAGCACTACTAGATCATCGGCGCACACCCGAATGCCGTGGCCCGCTCGATGAAATCGTGTCCCCCACGGATGCCCGCCGCAGCCGGGAACACATGAATGCATCTGGCCGCGGCGACGACCACGCGGAACCGATGCCCCGTTTCAAGGGCTGGACCGGTCAGCCGTTCGCGAGATATCCCGGGTCGGCGGCCAGTGCCTCATACATAGCGCTCTGCCAGCAGTTCAATGAATACTCGGCCCGGCTCTCCGCCCGGTCGCGCACCTCGTCGGCGACGGCTTCCGGGCCAGCCGCCTCCCGCAGTCTGGAGATCTGCGAGCGTATGCCGGCGAGTTCCTGGGCCGCCAGAACGCCATACAACGTCGCCAGCTGGAACTGCTCGAAGTGGTACCTGATGCGGGCCTGCATCGTCGGGCCGAACGCGGCGACCGGGTCGGCGTAGAACCGCACGGTGGTCTCCTCCCCGTGTTCCACCTGGGCGAAAAGCCACCGTGCCTGATTGGCGTCGTCGAAGTAGGGGTGCAGCGTCTGCGTCTCGCTGCTGACCGGGGAGGCGCTGTTCTTGCGGTGATTGCAATCGGAGCAGGCGGGGATGAGATTGTCGGGTACGACCGCAAGGAGTGGATAGGACGATTTCGGCAGCTGATGGTCGAGCGTCGAGACGCGGCCATGCCCGCACAGCGGGCAGCGCTGGTGTACCGCCGCATCCATCAGATGGTCGTAGAAGTAGCGGCCAGACTTGTTCCGCACCATCCCGGTGGCATAGGCCATCTTGAGCGCGGCCTGGTCGTCCTCGTCTTTCGGCCACTTCTTGAAGAGGCCGAGAGTGTGCAGCTCGGCCCGGGAAGCGGCGTTGGCGAAAGTCCAGGCGGCGTGATCGACGTGGGTGTCCAGTACGGACAGCCGCCTGCGGATCTCCGGATCGCGGATGGATGTGGCACACATGATGAAGACGTGCCTGGCGTCGAACGACGGGCGCGGAACCGTCCACATCACACTTCTCCGCCTCGATCGCGGATCGCGATCAGGGTCCGCGCGATGGTCTTTGCCTCGCTGCCCAACTGCCCGTGGAAATGGTCGAGGACACCCTGGTAGCCCAGGTCGGCGCGGACCGCCTCGCGGATCAGCCGGTGATAACCGGAGTCGGTTACCTCCAGTGCGAAGACCTCGTGCGTCAGCGTGCCGACATTCTCACCGAACGTCTCCATGGCTGGCCGCTCGGGCGTAACGACCGTGTCGTGCCGTCGGATCATCCAGACGCAGGAGGCGGGTACCTCCTGTAGCACCACGGGCGAGTGGGTGGCGACGACGGCGACACCGTTGCGGTCGACCAGCAGGTCGGACAGGGCTCGCATCATCGCCGCGAGGAGCGGCGGATGCAGGTGTGACTCGGGCTCGTCGACCAGTACGAGGGTCCGTTCACTGACTTTCTCCACCAGGCTGGTGATGGTCAGCAGGACGATCGCGTGTCCTGAGCTGAGGCCTTTGAAGAGCTTCTTGGCCATCTCCCTGCGCGAGTCCGCGTCCGCCGCGCGGAATCGCGGCATCCAGGTGTCGTCTTCGAGGAACCCGGATCCGGAATATCGCAGGGTGGAGACGGCATTCGTCCAGCGGTCGGCGGCACGCCCGGTCAGGCAGGCCTCGAGACTCTCCGCGAATCGGGCCGCCAGCTCGTCACGCTGGAGTGGTCTGGCCGCCGTCTCACTGTCGGTGTCGGTGTCGTCCGGCTTGTCGATCGGCTCGTGGGCACCGACGTGCGTGTAGGGGATGAGCCGGTCGGCCTCGGGAATCGCGACGAAACGATCGAACACGCTAAAGGAGACAGCGACAACGCCGAGGAAACCCGATGGGCCCTGCTGGTCGCGATGGACGACCGAGCCGACGTCCGCCTCACGTGCGCGACGGTCACAGACGGCACGGACCAAGTTGCGGAGCAAGTGCGACTTTCCGACGTTGTTCCGGCCGATGAGAACGTGCACGTTGGTCGGTGGCCGGCGATTGATGACGATCGCGAAGTCGAGACCGCGCGACCACGAGATCTCATCCCACGGCCGGACAGCGGGGCGATATTCGAACTGGTACGGGGTGATCCGAGCACCCCCGTGCGCGATGCCTCGGAACTGGCCCCGTACCACCTCAAGGGGAATGTTCCGCAGCAGCGACGTCTTGGTGACCTGCTCAGACTGGGCCCGTTCCAGCAGGCCGGAGTCGTACGCCAAGTCCCGCAGGGCCGTGAGCACCTCGACCCGGACGCCGAGATGCTCCAGCTTCTCGTAATACGTGTCGTCCTGGCCGAGGGAGAAAAAGCCTTCGCCGAGGCTATCGAACTGACGCGCCAGCAGCTCCGGCATCTTCTCCTCGGTGCGAAGACCGAACCGCCCGATCTTGACATGGCCGATCTCGTGGCGCTCGCCCGCCCTGTCGAAGATGATCAGCTGGAATTGCGTGACGAAGTGGTAGTCGTTCCACCAGTCGATAACCAGGAGCGCCTCACCCGGAGTGGCGATCTGGTGCCTGGACCCGGGGTCTACTAGGGAAAACCTCACTGAGGGCCTCCGATGACCCGGTTGCGCCACCGGGTGATGGTGATCTTCGCGGACGAGCTGACGGCTTCGACCGTACGCTACGGATCAGAAGGCTAGAGGTTCGAGTCCCTTCGGGCGCACAAGATCAAAGAACGCCTGGCTTGCGGAAACGCGGTCGGGCGTTTCTTGTCGATCGTCCCACCTGGACAGTGGGTGTCGCGTGGGTGTCATCCCGGTGTCGTCACTGTCTGTGACTGACTTCGTGATGTGGTCGGCTTGACCTGGTGTTTTGTGGTGGGGCTATCACTTCGAAGGCCGCTCCTTCATCGGCTGGCACCGCCACGTCACCTTGGCCACCGCCGCACACCTGTTCATCACCGAACTGCGCCTGGACCTAAAAGCGGCTGCGCCGGCCTGGCCCTCTACACGGTCATCCGCGAGCTGCAGAGGCTCCTCGGGACCTGGACCGGCGCCTGCCTCACCTGCCACCAACCCGTGAAACCCTTACACCGCAGCAAACGCCACCGAACCTAACAAAGCACTACTAACTGGTTGAACGCCTTTCCCCGCTCGGACCGACTGATGCCACCGACCAGCCCACCAGGTTGGCGTACCGATGGATCAGATGGAGCTTGGGAGCCGCTTCGCTCAGGCCCATCCCCCGATTATCCGGCGGTGGCCGCCACTCCTCCGCGCGCCGCAACAGCAGCGTGGCCCTATACCCTGAGCTGGGTACCGGATCAAGTACCTGCCTGCGGTGTAGGGGTGAGGTCGGCCAGCAGGTCCGGCAGCCTCGATTCCTCGTAGACGCCGTCAGCTGCAGCCAGCCATTCGACCGCGCCGGGCAGGCGCAGAAGTTCGGTGAGGAACTGCTGCCCTGCGGTGTCGCGGTCACAGGTCATCAGCAGACGGACCCCGGCGGCGGCCAGACCCTCCAGTAGCAGCCATGCCGCGATCGACGGGCGCCCGTACACGCAGATCAGCGGCAGAGCGTGGGGGCCTAGCCGTGCCGCTGCGGTTTCGACCACGACCGGGTTCTCGCACACCCGGACGGTGTGAAGGCCGGGTCCGGGTTCCCACGCGCGGCGCAGCGACCGGGCGGTCAGCCAGACTGGTTCACCGGTCGCGGCGGCTGCGGCGGTGATTGCCGCTGCGGCGGCGGAGCCGGCCAGAGGGAGGTTGAGGACGAGGACAGTCGCCGAGACTTCGTCGCAGCTGACGCCCACGCTCGCCCACAGCTGGCGCCAAGCATCGGCGCTCAACGCGGTACCGGCCGCGGCCGCGGCGGTGCCGAGGTCCGTGGTGTGTGCAGCGGCGAGCAGACGAGCGGCGAGCCGGCCGATGTCGGCGTCGCGATCGAGATGGTGCGGATTGCCGAAAAGCGAGTTCGCGAGTTCCGGCAACGGGCGATCCGCGGCGGGCAGGTGCGGCCAGAGCGTGGCTAGAGCCTGGGCGCGGCTGTCGGCCAGATCGGGGTTGGTGTGCTCGAGCCAGCGTCGGGTGCGCGCGAGCGCGACCGCATGCTCCGGGATGCCCGCACTGGTCAGGACGGCGTAGGCGTTGTCGAGATGGTCGCGGGCGGCTTGCCGAGCAAGTTCGCGCTTGGCGAGCCGGTCGTCGAGTGGACCGCCGAGCCGGACGAGGAGGTCTTCCAGGGTGTCGTCCAGGCCGTGCAGGGCTTTGCGTAGCCGGCCGAGGGTGACCGGAGCTCTGGAGGCTTCCCAGGCCATACCGAGGATCCGTCCAACCTGGTCGCGTTCAGCCACGTTGAGGGTGACCCGGAGGGTGACGCCGGGTCCGGTCTTGCCGTTCTCCAGTAACTCTCGGGCGGCGGTAAGGATTTTCGCCGGGCCGGAAAGAGCAGCCCAGCGGTCCGCAGCCGCGCTCACCGCATCTCCTGGCTGCCGGTGGCCGTAGCTTCGGCGGTGAGCGTGGAGAGTAGGTCCGGTCCGTCCTGTTCGGCTGGTCGCGGGGTGGCCAGCAGCGGCGCGGCGGTGTCGGCGACCGGCACGATCTGCAGGGTGTTCCCGGCCCACAGCATCAGGGACAAGTCGACGCCGGGCAGCGGCGCCGGTGCCCGCGTGATGGTCCAGATCGCGGCGGCGGGGACCTGGGCCGCGGCGACGAGGGCACCGGGGCCGGCGAGCAGGAAGTCGAGGTCGAAGTCGCACAGCATCCGCAGCATGATCGCCCGGTTGTTGGTGTCGACGCCTTCGAACGCTTCGTCGAGCCACAGTGGGCGGGGTCCGGCCGGGTTGTCGGAGTACAGGGCGACGAGGGTGGCCAGCAATGGCTGCATCAGAGTGACGACCTTGCCACCGCCGGAGTCGACCGCGTGGACCTGTTTCGTCAGCGGTTTCCATTTTGGATCAGGAGCGGTCCCGACCCGAAACTCACAGACGACGTCGAACCAGTCTCGATAGTCGAGCAGGGTGGCGAGCCGGTCGGTCCAGTCGTCGACGCCGGGCAGGCCGGATTCCTGAACCTGCTGGAGCCGTTCGATGAGGAAGGCCTGCAGTTGCTCCTGGGCGGCGTCGGATTCGAAGCTGCCGGACTCCAGAGCGCGCAGGATCTTGTAGCCGGCCTGCTGTTCGTTGCGGGGGTGCCGGCGCAGCCGCAGCGTGGTTCGGTTTGCTCCGGTCGGGTGCCGTTCGAGGACGTCGTTGACGGTGCTCAGCAGGCTCAGGACACGCTTGAGCCGGTCGCGCAAATGGTTGATGAAAGTCGATGACAGAATCTGCGCGTACATCTGGTGCAACTTCTCGTCGTGAGTGGCGGACAGCTTCGCAATCTGGTCGTCGAGGTGCGCGATCGCCGCGGCCGGGGTGAGTTGCTTGCCGGAGGCCTCCACCACCATGGTGATCTCCGGTAGCGGCCGGGCGTCGTCGGCCTCGGCGGCATGCACGGCGCGGCCGCCTTTGGCTTCGAGGCTGGTCTGCAGCTCGGTGTAAGGACCAGCGAACAGTCGGGCGGTCACCTGCCGGACCCGGTCCTCGCGTCCGGTACGCGTCGCCGGCCAGCTCGCTGGTCGCAGATCGGCGACTGCGCTACGGGCCTGATGTAACGCGTCGTCGATGGTGCGCCCGCACGGCTCGGGCAGTTTGCGGGCTGTGGCGAGCCCCACGTCGACCGGAATCCACCAGTTAACGGCGGCGGTGGCGCGATCCTGTTCGGCGGTGGTCTGCTCCCGGCGGCGTTGTTCCCAGTCACTCTGCGCGGTCGCGGCGACCCCGGCTAGGGCGAGACCTTCGCGGTGGGAGTCGGCGATCGCCAATTTGAGCGCGTCGGCCTCACTATCGAGTTCGGTGGCCCGGTCGAACAACTCCTGGTCGCCGCGCCCGACAGCCTTCTCCGCTTCGATGGCCCGCTCGTCGAGCAATGCCGCCTCGGCCGCTGCGGTCCGTTTCGCCTCGACACCGGCGTCGAGCTGGGCTTTGGACTCGGTGGTCTTCGATTCCGCTTCGGCGCTAGCCTGCTCGGCGGTGTCGCGGCCCTGGACGGCGAGCCGGAGCTGGCCGGTCGCGGCTGCGGCATCGTCGAGTGCTGCGGTGACGGCGTCGAGGTGCTCGTCGGAGTTCGGCAACCGGTGTTCGAGTGCATGGGTGGTCGCGTCTGCAGTTGCGGTTTCCCACACCTGGCGGGCGGCGTCGGCTTTGCCGGCCAGGGTCATGTGCTTGCGTTGGGCGGTGTCACGTTCGCGGTTGGCGGCCGTCAACGCCAATGCGGCGGCGACCGTGTCGCTGTCTGACGGTGCATGCTCTGCCGAGGCCCTCAGCGCGGCGATCTCATCGATCAGGGTGTCCGCGGCCTGGTTCGCGTCATCGGCTCGGGCGCGGTGCTGCTCGGCCAGCTCGCGCAGCTCGGTGATCCGGCGTTGCCGGGCGGCCGCGCGGGCGGCGGCCCCGATCAGCTCGGCGCCGTGTTCGGCCGGACCTGCTTGTCCGGCGGCGGTCGGGGTCTGCCAGCGGCCGTCGACGGCGACCGCGACAGCGTTGCCGTGCGGCTGTCCGGCCGGGGTGAACCCGATCCCGTCGAGGATTGCCATGATTGTCGCGGTCAGCGGGCCGCTGTCGGCGGCCGGGGCGAGCACCATCGACAGCGCCGGCCCAGTCGCTGCAGGCAGGCTCGTGGCGACCACGTCCGTGCCGTCGCGGCCAGCGGTGTACACGCCGTCGACGGTGACCCATGCGTCGAGCAGGCCTGCGGCGGTCAAGGCGGCCTCAACCTGGTCCAGCACGCCCCGCTCGACCCCGTCGGCTGGGTCGACCAGCCGCCACAGTGGCGCCCCGGCCGTAGAAGGAAACGGTGGCCGCGGGCGGCGGGTCCAGCCGGCCGGAGCTGGCGGGACCGGGTCGCCATGCATCGCCAGCTCGTTGGCTTCCCGGTCAGCGGCCGTCGCTGCGGACTGCTGCTGTTCGGCTTCGGTACGTAGCTGTGCGACTCGGGTGGTCCGTGGGTCGACGGCCGGGTTGAGCCAGTCCCGCATGAGCATCTGCTGCAGCACCTGACGAGGGCTGGCGGCGATCGACTCGGTCGTGACCTGCTCGAGCCAGCGCTGCCGAAGGGCCTGCTCGGGTGCGGGTCCGGAAAGTGAGGCCGCCCACCGTTCCATGTCATCGGACAGCTGCTGTACCGCGTCGCTGAGCCTGCCGGCGGCGGACTCCGCATCGGCGTTACGAGTGTTGAGGTCCGCTTCTGCGGCGCTCGCCAGGTCGTCGGCTGTGCGGTACTTCGCAGCCAGCCTGGTCGTCTCTCGCAGCAGGTTCCGCAGGGTGGCCACCGCAATCCTGCGAGCGGCAACGGCCGCGTCCAACCGGGCAGTATCCGCGTCGACGGCCCACTGGGCCGCCAGGTCCCCGAGCATCGCCGTGCCGGCGGCGGTGACGGTGGCGGCCACCGCCGCCTGGTAGCCGGTGCGGGCAGCCTCGAGGTCCGCTTGCGCCTTGGTCTGCTTGACCAGCGTCTGCTCGTACAGGCTGCGCAACGTGGCCAGAGCCGCCTTGGCGTCAGCAGCGCGGGTGGCGGCTTGGTTGGCCGCGCGGCGGGCGAACGTCGAGGCTTCGGCCCGGCCGGTCGCGCTCTTGTACGCCGCAGACTCCAGCAGCTGCTGATGCGCTCCGCGATTGCGCTCGGCGGCGTCGGTGAGCTGCTGGGTCTTGGTCGATTCAGCGTGGAGAGCCTGCCGGGCCTGATCCAGCGTCGCGGCGCCAACTTCCACGGCCGCCGACGTCGCGCTCAGCGCGGCGTCGGCTTCGACCAGGGCGTCGGCGTGCTGGCGGAGCACGGCATCCGCCCACGGCCGCCACGCCTTGGTGACGTAGTCCACGATCGCGGACCGGGCCTCCTCGGCGTCGGTGCGGTCGGCACCGACCTGCTCGACCTGCTGCCAGCCAGAGGCGAGCCCTTCGATCTCGTCGCGGGCCAGCGGTGGTAATGCCGAGCGGATCTGGTTGGTGAACCAGTCCGGATTCAGTTTCTGCCCTAGATGCGGGGTCCGCAGGGTCTTGAGCAGCTCGAGCACGGTCGCGTACCGGTCTTCATCGGTGAACCCGAACAGTGCGGTGGTCAGCTTGCGCCGGTAGTGCGTACCGGTGGGAAAGACCTGGACTCCGCCGATGCCGTCGAAGTGTTTCGGTTCGGTGACCGCCTGCCCGCTCACCAGGTCGAGGCCAGCGCGGACCCGGGCGGTGCCGTGGCAGATCATCCAGGTGCGGGTCAGCTGCGACACGCCCCGTTTGGCTTGCGCGTACAGCAGCGTGGTGAAGAACTCCGGGGTGCCTTCGTCACGGATCCGGCCGTACTCGACCCAGGCCCAGCCGCGATGCGCGGTCGCGGAGTCGTCGCGGCGGTCCTGGTCGTTGCCGGACGGCTCGACGTAGTACCGGAAGTCTTTGCCGGAGTCACCGAAGGTGTCGATGTTCTGCCGTTCGAGGTTGCCGGCGAGCATGATCAGCGTCGTCAACGTCATCAGCGTCGACTTGCCGGACTGGTTCGCGCCAACGAACTGGGCGCGACCGTCAGCGAACACGTACTCGGCGACGTCGAACTCCCACAAACCGATGACCCCGGCCCGCAGGATCTGCCACCGGCTGCGGACCGGATCCGGCAGCCGGCCGTGCGCTACGGCGTCGCGCCATCCGGCGAGCTGGGCGTCGGACAGGTGCGGGCCCGGTGACGGTACGGCTGGGCCGGCGAGGGCGGTCATCAGGCAATCTCCACAATAGTCAGGTCAGCGGCAGACAAAGTGCGGCCGGTGGTTTCGGGATAGAGAACGTCCGGGTCGCGGTAGCGGGCGGCGGGCGGCAGGAGCACCCAGCCGCCGTCACCGGTGACCCGCAGCAGGCCGAGCTCGGTCAGAACCCGCTGCGCGTCATCGAGGACGACCTGTGGGTCGGCTTTTTGCCGGTCGTTCATGTACGCACCCCGTGACCGGATCAGGTCGTCGATCAGCTCGTCGACCAGGACCCGGGTCAGGTGGACCGTGCCGTCGTCGTGGCGGACGCCGTCGCGGCCGGCCTGGTCGGCGGCGAGCAGCGCGACCCAGTCCGCGGCTTTCGCCCGCGGCCAATCGGCGACCGTCGGCGGGCGGCCGTCGCCGTCGTAGAGGACCAGCAGGATCCCTTCCTGTCGGGCCTCGATCGCACCGCCGGTCATGTGCGCCAGATAGCCGGCGTATCGGGACCGGTGTCGGCGCAGCGTGTCCGCGTCGGAGGTATCGAGGTCGGCGTAGAGCACTGCCGGGGTTTCGACCAGGGCCCGCAGTAGCCGGATCGTGCGGGTCGCGTCCGCGTCCGCCGGCTCCGGCTGCAACGCGGCGGCGAGGACGTCCGGGCTAGTCATCAGTAGAAGCGCGTCCCGGTCGACTTCGTAGCCGGCGCCAGGGCCGGACCCGTCCTCAGTCCATTCCTCCAACATCTTCTCGTCGCTGGTCCGCCGGTTCAGCACACCCCAGCGGGCCAGCAACGCCGCCGCGTCCCGCAATTGCCGGCGCTCGGACTTGATGTCCGGGTCGTAGGGCGACACCTGCACGCCGGGCGCGGCGCACACGTCACGGACCATGTCGGACAACCGTTGCAGGGTGACCGTCCCGGAAACCTCCTCGCAGCACGCCGCGATCAGGCACATCAGCGCCAGCAGCCGCCGAGACGGGGCGTCCGACGGCCGGGGCGGAACGGTCGCCGCTCCGCCGACCGGTACCCGGATCAGTCGGGCCGCCTGACCGACCCGCTGGATCCGGTACCCGAGCCGGCGCGCGGCCTCCGACAGCGGCTGCTGATGGCGAACCACCAGCCGGAACAACTCCCGGTTCGTGGCAGGGGTGATCATCGGCTGGGCGAGCAGGCCGACGAACGCGTGCTGCGCAGCGACCTGCTGCGCCGACGTTCTGGCGCTCATCCGATGCTCCCGGTCGTGGTGGCGGAGATGTGCAAGATCAGATCCGGGTGCACGAGCCGCCCCGCTGGTGTGTGGATCACCGCGTCTACGCCACCGGGAACCGGTTCGGTCCGCAACGACCAGCGGCCGTCCCCGGTTGTCGCCGTCCGCGTCCCGGACGCCGCTGATCTGCCCCGCAGCGTCGCGGTCAGGAACTGCAGCAGCAGCGTGGTCTCCGCCTCCGAGATCGGCGGCCAGTCCGACAACCGCATCCCCGAGCGGGCCATGACCGCCGCCTCGGTCTGCGCCGCCAAGGACTGCTGCGCAACCGCGTTCGCCCGCGCGATTCTCCGGTTGCCGGCGTTGTCGGCCAGCCGCGCCGGCGCCCCGGTCGTGCCGCGCGGGCCCTGCTTACGCAGCCGGGCTTCGACCGGCACCGTGTCGGATTCCCACCATGACGACGCGGACGGGTTACCGGCCGGTGCCGGTGCCACCCCTGGCAGGTGCCGGGCCGCGTACAGACCGGTCGCGTTGCACCACACCTGCCAACCTGCCTCGTCACCGCCAGCGGCCTCGACCCGGGCCGCCAAAGCGAGCAGCTCGGCACGCCGCGACATGTGCCCACCGACCGCGGCCAGAGTCCGCTGCCCACGCAACAGCGGACCGATCGTGTCGCGCATCTGCCGCCGCAGCCGCCGGGCCTGACAGTCCGGGCCATCGAACCAGGAGCGCAACGTCTCCAAGGTCGACCGGTACGTCCCGACCAGGTCCACAATCGCCAGATCGTCGGCGTTCGGTCCGAGCATGCGGGCCGCGACCGCCCGCCACACCCCATCCGAGACCGCACCCAGTTCGTTCACCCGGCTTGTGATCGTCTCCGAATGCACATCGACGCCGGCACCCCACATGTCGACATACCGGCGCAGGGTTTCCTGCACCACCATGATCTTGTCGAGGGTCGGGGTGCCAGCCAGCGCGGACGCCAGCCGAGCCTGCCACCCGGCCGCGGCCCGCGCCATCGACTGGTGGGTATTCAAGATGATCGACCAGGCGTTCGCCGCCTCGCTCGGATCCGGTTCGGCGAGATCACGCAGCTGCGTCAGGTTCGCGGTCAACACGCCAGGTGCCAGCGTGGCCGCGGCCGCCGTTGCGGCGTCCTGCCCGAGACTCGTTACCGCTTGATGCAGCTGCGCGGCGACTTCGGTCAGCTGGTACCGGTCCAAGTTTCGGATGAAGTCCGCGTCCCGCAGCGCTCGGTCCTGGAACCGGTCGACGACACCCCACCGCTCCAGGCCTGTCATCCGCGCCGGCAGGTCGAACCCGGCTTCGTCGACCAAGCCGGGGTCCGCACCCGAGGCGACCAAGTGCGCCCGTATGAGGTCGGGAAGATCCGCGGCGGCGACACCGGTCAGAGTGTGCTGCTGCTGCGCGAGCAACACGTCGACAATCGCCCGGTACTGGGCGGCATACCTGCCCGGCGTCAGATAGCTGGCCTGCAGTAGGCCGCCAGGCATCCCGCCCAACTGCCAGGCATCCGCGCTGGCGACATCCTCCTCCGGACCCGTTCGCCGCACCCGCGAACTCCTCTCAGCGCTGGACCATTTCCGTCTGCCCGAGCGCTTCACACGACAGCGCTGTCCCGCCCGGGCCACGCAGCATATGCGGACCGCCCGACACCTTGACCAGGCGGCATACCCCCGCGTGACCGGGCCGTCACCGATGCTGCCGCAGCGTTGGCCCGTGCGTGGCCGACACCACGGCACGCGGTTGGGCTACAGGCGAAGGTGATACCGCAGGAACAACTCAGTGATGAAGGCGCGAACCGTCGTGCTCGAGCTATGAGGATCGGCGGCGAGTTCTGCTGCGCCGAATCGGAAGACCTCGTAGCCAGCCAAGCGCAACCGCCGGTCCTCGGCCATCATCTCGGCGTACTTGCGAGGGCTAGGACGCCCTTCGTCATCGCAGTAATGCTGCTTGCCGTCGATCTCGATGACTACCCGCTGGTTCTGAGGTAGCAGCAAGAGGAAATCCATGCGTTGGCGTGGCAGTGGCCCGGGCGCCCGTCGTTCCCGAGCGGTGTACGGGTCGTAGTGCAGGTAGACCTGAGGAATCAGCGCCGGGATCTTGTCGATCGGATGGGTGCCGTACAGCGCGCAGTACTCCTTGAAGAACAACTGCTCCGGCGGCGAGTTGGGGTCCAAGGCCTCCGCGAGCCGCGCGTACAGCAGACGCCCGGGATGAACCAGGTCGTCGGTCGGGCGACCCTGACTCTCGCTCCACCAGCTGACCAAAGCCGCCCAGCTGAGACCTTCGTTGGGCAGAACCCGGTCGTAAACCAGGCAGAATTGCGCGTTCTTGACGATCTCGACCTGATTGTTGACCGCATCGCGGAGCACGATTTCGGGCTTAGGTCCATTCGCCGCGAAGATCAGATTCTTGAAGTCGCCGGCCACGCCGCGAGTGCCGCACCGACGCATCAGCTCCTCAAGCTCCTCCGAGCGAAAGTCGTCGAGAACGCGCCCGCCCAGCACAACCAAGCGATGCAACTCCCACGACTTGATGCGTCGACGGACATACCACTTCTTACCATCATACGCCTCGCTCGGCTTACCGGGCTCCAAGCCGTACCTTTCACACACCTCCGGTAGCTCCTGATGGTGAACCTGGTGCAACGTCTCGGCGATGGCAAGGACGAGATCTACCGGACGGACACGGTCGGTCATCGCAGCAGACTAGATCGGTCACCGCCCGAAACCAAGCCGCTCGGCAAACGTCGACATGAGCACAGCCCTCACTCACCCCTCGGGCGTCGGCTATGCCTCTTGGACCTCGTTGATCTCGCGATATACCAGCTTGTCGAGGGCGCCCCGGAAGCCGGGGAAGTCAGGGATCGGTTCGGTGGGCTCGTCGTCAAGGGTGAAGTCGCGGCGCACGCTACGGATCTGGCTCCTGAGATCCTCGGCGTCGATCGAGTTGTCGAGTCCGGTCTCGATATCGTCTAACAGCAGGAGACCGGCCTCGCGGCTGGCCCAGGTGGGATGATCAAGTAGGAAGGAGCGCTTGAGCCGCTTGATCTTCGCGCTGGCCTTCTCTGTGGTGGCCTCCCGCAGTGCGCGCCGCTGGAGCCGTCGTAGTTCTCGGAAGAGGACACGGAAGTTGGCGTCCATGGTCTCCGTCGCTTGGGCGGGGGCCTCCTCGTAGCGGACGACGTCGAGCACGCTCCGGGCTAAGCCGACCTTGTCGAGGTGGAGGCCCTCGACCAGTCTTGCTGCCGCACGTTCGAGCGCGTCGTGGGCGCCCTTGCAATCATCGAAGTTGACGTCTTTCGGTTTGAGCGCCTGAAGTTTCTGTGCCTGCTGCGGGTCGAGGAACTCGGCGGCGTAGCGCTTGACTGCGGCGATGCCGATAGGGACGGGGATAAGATCATCGATGGCGATGACGCTGGCCGGGTTTGAGCTGGTGACGGTGTCGGCAGAAATGTCTCCCAGTTGCAGGATGAACTCTGGGTCGATGACAGGCTTGCCGTTCGGGCCCTTCTTGAGGGACTTGACCGCCTGGTTTCCGGCGGTGTCGCTGTCAAGCAGGACGATGACTGCCGGGCGGTCGACATCACGGCCTCGGGCCAGGTACAGCATATACGGAATGTGCTGGGCTGATCCGGCGGGGACCAAGGTGAGTGTATTGAGGTCGAGGTTGTCCATGTCGGCGGTCTTCTGACGCCGGAGCCGGGCGGACATACCGGCAAGCAGGACCTGGTCGGAGGTTCCTTCCAGCATCAGGTTGCAGTTGCTGATGAACGTGGTCTCGGCGACGAAGCTCCCGAACGCCGAGCGCAGCGGCTCGTAGTGGTTGCGGGCGGCGTTGCGGACCACACGCGTGCCCTCGTCGCCTTCGCCTTTCTCCAGGACGCGGATGCGTTCGCCGTGGTTCTTGTCGATCAGGAACGGTGAATGGGTCACGTAGACCACCTGGCACGGTTGCCGGTCAGGGTCCTGCGGATCGGCGAAGTCCTCGAAGATGCGCAGCAGGTCCTGCTGACCGGTGCTCGACAGGTAGGCGTCCGGCTCGTCCATAAGCAGAATCTCCGGGTTGCCCGACCTGGGTGGCTCGTGGGCGAGGTACTGCACGAAGTAGCTCAGGAAGTACTTGAGTCCGCCGCTGCGTTCGTCGGCGGAGTACTCGGTGCCGGTGCGGTCACGGATGGTGAAGACCAAGTCTTGGTCGCGCAGGGTCAGCAGCAGCTTGAACTCATGGTCCTGTGACCACCATTTCGGGAAGTTCAGCGATGCGGCCAAGGCCCGGTTCATCTGTTCCACGATGCCGTTGGCGAACCCGTCACGGCCGTCCTCGACGGCCTTGAGGAGCTCCTTGAAGGCGATGCGGTCGATCTTCGCGACCTTGAGGAGTAGGTCGTCGGCCAGAGCCAGTTGACGTTCGTGTTTCACGGTCTGGGTGTTCGCCGCCGTGAATGCGCTGACCAGATGGGGAGTGGCCGTTGGCACGGTGTCGGCGTTCCCGAACAGCGAGGCGGCGTTCTCCATGACCATGGTCAGGAACGCGTACCGCTCCTTGCGCGGGCCTGTCTGTATGGAGGTCTTGGCCTCGGCCAGGTACGTGATCGGCACGCTCTCGGGCAGCGCAACTTTGGCATCGATCTCGAACGAGCGGGGCAGGACGGTGTCCAGGGTCTTCTTGTCCTTCACCGCGACCTGCTGCCAACCCTCCGCTTCCGGCAGGTAGAGGACGGGATCTTTGCCATTGAAGCGGAACAGCAGGAAGCTGTCGATGCTGTCGTGGAGGGTGCTGATCCTGCCGGCTTTCGCCACGGCGGCACGGTCGTCGTCGTCTAAGTGCTTGAACTCCAGGCCGAAGTCGGGGAAGGCCATCGACTTGTCGACGGCGAAGAACTGCGAGTAGCGGCAGAAGTCGCTGCGCTCGATTTCTAGGCCGGTGAGAGCGTGCTTGACAGCGGCCAGGAGCTGGCTCTTACCGGACTCGTTGGCGCCGACCACAGTGGTGATCCCGTCTTCCAACGAAACCTGGACGAACGGGTACTGCAGTTCGCGCGGCTCGAGAAGGTCCCAGGGGTCCGGAGAGAAGCCTTCATGTGCCTTGCGGAGGTAGTCGTAGTTGAACGAGCGGTAGAAGCGGATGTAGACAGCAGAGATGAACATCCATCTCCCCCTCTCAGCTCAGTGGAGGTTGCACGACGGTGCGCCATAGTACTGCCTGCGTACGACAGCATCGATTGGCTTCGCAGGCCGCGGACAGGCAGGGTTGGCCCCACCGCCGAACCGTGCATCAATGCGCAATCGTGACGAGGCCATCCTCGTCAACGGCAACTGCGGCGTGCTCCAACGTGACAGCCAGATCACGCTGCGGCTGAACAGCGCGACCAGCACATGGTTGCCGTGTCGGTCGGTCCTCGCTGTTGCTCGCGTAGTAGTGACTTCGCAAGATCATCGGTTCTTGCGGCCGGTGGGCCGCTTCCCAACGCCACCCTCGCTGCGGTTCAGCCATAACGGGGCGGCACTGGCCACCACAGAGACGACCATGCCGCTGACGAGACTGGCTCGCTCGATCGGCAAGCACAGCACCAGACCAAGCACACCCCCGGCCACCAGGATGATGACCCTTACATGCATAACGCTTGCGCGACGGCGGGTAGGCGAGGGACGTCGGGGCATCGGTTCTCCTTACGCTCGCGAGTCCCTGCCAATCCGCATTCGGGCCAGAGGGGTCGGGACGCCGCACCTCTTCCGTGCTCGACGGCGTCGAGCACGGGCAACGTCTTCGTGACGCCGCACCACCATGCTGGCCTGCGGCTTGAGGTCCTATTCGTAGCGAGACGATGCTGCGCAGTGACTGCGACGAGGCGCTGCAAACGATGGCCGTACGGGTGCTGAAGCTAGACCTAGTGTGGATTCCCTAGAATTAGAGGGACTTTGAGAAGGGATGTGCCAGTGCCCCCACGCTTGACCAAGCCCACGGATGCGCCTCAGCCACGTCAGCCGTTCGTCGACATGCTCTGGAGGTTCTACGTTGCGGCCCGTCGCCCCACAACAAGGCGGATCGCTGAGACGATCGAGGCGTGGGACGACGACCGGCGGCGCGGAACGGCCAACCACGAGACAGTGCGCCGGGCCCTGCGTGGTGAATCCGTAGGCGCGTGGCAGACAGTCGAGATGATTTTCCTAGCGTTATGTGAGATAGCCGATGTTGACCCGGAGGACACCGAGGACGACGACGTCGACCGCTGGAACCCGCCCTTGACCCACATCGAACGCTTTCACCGTTGCTGGAATGAGGCGGTAGACGAGGCGCCCATGCCGGACATCCCCCGAACTCGATCCGAGCGGGCGCAGCAGCGGGCCGCTGAACAGGCGAAGTTCGAGGCCCGAGCGAACGCAAGGGACTCCTGGTCGACAAACGAGCCTCCCTTCTAGTTTCCGATTCGTCGACTTCGAACGGGTGAGCGATTTTGTGTAAAATATGCCGGTCTCTGATGCTTTGGTTGGGCGGCCACGGGCGTTGGCGGTTGGTCAGGTCGGCGAACCAGTGCTCGATGAGGTGAGAGTGCTGCTCGCGCTGGCGTGAAGCGTGCAGGAGGTCGTTACAGGCACCAGTTCGGGTAGCGAGGTGAGGCGAAGAAGGGCAACGGCGACGCTGATCCGCCGCTGGAGCCTGGGGCGCGCGACTCCACTGTTTCCGGTATCGCGTGGGGCGCGGCGGTCGGGCATCCTGTGCGGATGCTCCTGGTTCTGACCCCGCTATCGGGTTCCTCGGACTCTGGCTGGTTCCAGTGGATGCCCATGGTGTCAGCCGTCGTCGCAGTGTTCGCGCTGCTGGTTGCGCTGTCGAACCGCAACACTTCACGGCGCGCGTTGGCCCTTTCTTTGCAGCAGGAAGAGCGGCGAGGGGCCCGGTTGACCGTCACCCTTGATGACTCCGCATCATGGCGTTGTCGGGACGCGCCACGGTGGGTCGGCATGAAGATCCTCGCGGTCAACCCCACTGACCGTGATGCCGCCGTTCTCAGCGCTGATCTGCACATTTCCTACACCCTGCAGTCCGGTCATGCGATGACGGTCAAGGTTCGCCACGAGACCACCGGCGATGCGTTCCCGAGTGAGGTGGATGCTCTGGACCTGCCTGCGCGGCTGCAGGCCAACGGCGCGGTCGCCGGTTGGCTGACGTTCCGGCTACCTGCCAACTTGCTCCCCGCGGGCGCGGGGATTCATCGTTATGACGCTGTTCTGCAGGACAGCCGGGGTATCGCCGCGACGGTCAGCGCGTCCGTTCTACGAGAGGTGGGTCATGATTAGAAAGCGGACGACCAAGAAACGTCCGACGAGACGGAGCCTTGATCCTGCCGACATCGTGCCCGTCGTCGCAGACGGATCGATTGCCGGCCCGATCGCTGACGGCCGGATGGTGCCACTGGTCATCATAGATACCGCCACCCGGCCTGACCTTGATGAACTGGTACGACTACACGATCACCTGTCACCTGGTGATGTCACATACAGGTGGGGCCAGGTAGACCGCGACGACGATCAGGTAGCCCTCTCGCTACAGTTCACCCGGCCGATCGAGGTCCGCGCGACCCTGTTGTTCAGCATCGAGCACGAGGGCATCATCGTTGACGCCGCTCTCAACAGCCGGGCCCTCTACCTACAGCCGGGTCGGCCGGGCGACCGCCTGAAGCATGACCCACGCCGACCGAAGATCCTCATCGAGACGCCCGACGACGATTTCCGGGACCGATGGGAAGATGTCGTGATCCAGCGCCTGACCAAGGTGATACGCCGCCAGAAGCGGATGCCACGCGCAGAAGCGCGCCAACTGGCCGCAGATTTGCTTGACCAGTCGCGCAGCCTGAGCCGGTTCCGGATGCCAGCGTAAGACAGTATCCGCCTCGTCGTAGACGGGGCGGCCGATCTCCTGACCACAGGGCACGCAGCCATCGGTGACGGCTCGGATGATCGACGGCTTCCTCTTTAACGAGGTCAAGGCGCTGATACTGCGTAGGGCCGGCCGGGAACTTCGCCGGCTGGCCCTACGCAGTATCAGGTGGTGAACTTGCGAACTATGCCGGCCTTGCGGTGCCACCGCGTCGGGGGACGACGGCGGCGGTTGCTTCGGCGGCGGCGTGTGAGAGTTCGGGTAGGACGGCGCCGTAGAAGGTGGCGGTGAAGTGTGGGCTGGAGTGGCGGAGTCGGTTGGAGATGACTTTCATCTGGACGCCGGCGGCGAGGCCCATGGTGGCGGCGCCGTGGCGGAGGTCGTGGAGTCGGATGGGTGGTAGTCCGGCTTGGGTGGCGAGGTGGTGGAAGTGGTCGGTGACGTCGGCGGGGTGCAGCCGGTCGCCGGTAGGGGTGGTGAAGACGAGTCCGGTCTGGGTCCAGGTGGTGCCGGCGGCGAGGCGTTCGCGGTGTTGCCGTGCGCGGTGGGCGCGTAGGACGGCGACGGTTTCGGTGTCGAGGGCGATGGTGGCTTCGCTGTCGGTGGTTTTGGGAGTGTCGATGGCGGTGGCCCAGCCGTGTTGGACGAGTTGCCAGCGGACGGTGAGGGTGGCGGCGTCGAGGTTGAGGTCGTCCCAGTGCAGTCCGCAGGCTTCGCCTCGGCGGAGGCCGGTGAAGGTGATGAGGTGGTAGAGGGCGTAGAGGCGGTCGCCTGCGTCGTGGGTGTGGTCGAGGAACCGGCCGGTGTGTTCGGGGGTCCAGATCATGACCGGGCTCGGGGTCTTGCCGGTGTCGCGCCAGGTTTTGACGCGTTGGTCGGTCCAGACGGTGGGCTTGGGTGGTCGGGCGCGGGGTAGCTCGATCAGCAGGGCGGGGTTGATGTCGAGGTAGCGGTGGCGGCGCATCGCGTCGTTGAGGGCTTTGCGCAGGGTGGCGTGGATGACGTGCATCGTCCGGGGGCCGACGACCCGCTGGTTCTTGACCTGGTCGCGTGTGGCCTGGTTCCGGCTGGCGCGCAGGGTGGCGATGGTGGCGTTGCGCTCACTGATGGCCTCGTACATGGCGTCGATGTGACCCGGGCGGAGCCGGTCGATGCGCAGGTGCCCGAGGTGCGGGATCAGGTACAGGCGGATGTGCCCCTCGTAGGAGCGCAGGGTGCCTTTCTTGATGTTCTTGCGTCCGGCGAGCCAGTCCGTGAGGTACTCGGCCATGGTGGGGAGCTCGGTGGGGGTGATGTCCAGGTGCAGGGTCCGCCGAACCTGGTCCGGGGTGGGGATGGGCGCGCCGGTCTTGACGGCGGTCTCGATGAGGTCCCCGGTCTTGACCATGACGTGCGGGTCGCTGGCGTCGGGGACGGCCAGGGCGGCGCGGATGCGGTCGAGGATGGTGTCGGCGTCGGTTTGGGTGGGGTAGGGGCCGTGGCGGAGTGTGCGGCGGGTGCCGTCGGCGCGGGCGGGTAGGTCGATCTGCCAGTGCCATTGGCCGTGGTTGCGGGACCAGCCGCCGCCGGGCCGGCGCAGATCAGGACAGGAGCGTCCCAGCCGGCGGCCGGTGGTGGTGTCGCGGCAGCCGCAGCGTTTGAAGATGGAGCCCTTCACTCGTCGTCTCCTGGGTGCTCGGCGTGGTGCCGCCAGCGGTGGTGGGTGTAGTCCGCTGGTGGCGGGGTCGTTGCATCCACGCTCGACACCGCGACGGGATCAAGTTGCCGACCGTCGGGGTCGGGGGTCGGGGTGGGCTGGTCGAGGAGGAGAAGTCGCAGGAGGCCGGCGACCGGGACGATGATGCGGGTGCCGGCGCGGATCAGTGGTGTGGGGAAGGTGTCGGTGGCGGCGAGGCGGTAGGCCTGGGACCGGCTGATACCGAGTACCGCTGCGGCGGTGGGCAGCGTGGTGGCGGCGCCGAGCGCGCGGATCCGCTCAGAGGTCCACGGCACCCTGGTAGGCGGGTGTGGGCTGGTCGGTCGGGTGTCGCGGGTGGGAGTGGTGTGGGCGTTCATGGTGTCGGGTCTCCTGACTGCGGTGGAAGCGGTGCAGAGGTACGCGAGGTGGTAGGCGTGGCGGGTTCTGGTGCTGGATACGGAGGGCTGTGGTCGGCGGGTTGTCGGGTTTGCCGGTCGGCGGTTGGGGCTGTTGGGGGTTGGTCGGCTTTGAGGATCTTCAGTAGCTGGGATGCGCGGGTGTTGGACACGGTGTGGCCGGTGGCGCGGAGTGCGGTGGCCAGGGCGGCGCGGGTCAGCGGCCGGCCCTCGACGGCGAGGTTCTCCTGGGTGCGCCTGGCGATCGGAAGCAGGACTTCGGTGTCGGTGGGGTGGGTGGACGGTCCGCGCCGCGACGGCCGGTGCCGGCGGACCGATGCGCCGGTCTGGGAGTGGTCCGGTCCGGCTTGCGGGTGGTCGTTGGTGGGGTGGTGGACGGTCCGCGCGGGGAGACGTCGGTCGGCGGTAGGGGTGGACCGGTCTTCGTTGCGGTCCGCCGCGAGCTGGCTTGCAGTGGCGATGGACGGGTCCGCCGGCCGGGCGGTGGACGGGTTCGTTCCGGCTGGTGTGGGTTTGGGTGGGGTGTTGGTGTAGCCGAGGGCGATCTTGACCATGACGAGGAACCCGAGCGCGGGCACGGCTGCGGCGGTCCAGCCGATCGGTGACGGCTCGGCCTCCACGACCTGCGCCGCGAGCGACAAGGTCACCGCGCAGGCCAGGACCGTCGCCGGGAACACCGTTGAGACCTGGGCTCGTTTGCGGCGGCGTAGTTCCAGGCCGGAGGCGATGGACATCAGCTCCAGCACGATCGCGTCCGCCCACGCCAACCACCCCGGCTGGCCGTGAGCGGCGGCGACGTTGTGGACGTGGGTGAAGCTGGCCGCACCAGCCGCCCCACCAATCGCCAACATGATCACGACCTGGACGGCCCCCTCTGCCGGGTTCCGTCCCGGACCGGCGTCCGGGTCACCTGGTGCGGTCGTGGCCGACCACCTCCCCGGACCGGACCACCAGCGCGCCCGGTCCGCCCGTGCGTGCGGATCGGACCAGTGGACGGGCGGCCCGGGCGTACCGGACCAGGACCGCGGATAGCCGGGTGCAGGAGCGGACCGCGGACCGGCCCTGCGGGCGCCGGGACGATACCTCAGCCCGCTCGCTGTCAGGGCTACCCGGTGCTGTCACCGGTCTGTCAGCAGCCTCCGGTGAGACGCTGACAGACCGGTGACAGAACGACTCCGGGGCCGTCGCCGTCTCACCCGCCGCCCGCACGACGAAGGGGTCCGGTGGAGCGTTGTCGGTCACGCCGCCTCCCCGATCGGCTCCCGATCGTCGAGGACCCACATCGACAGGTCAGCCAGCGTGGACCGTTGTTCGTCGCCGCCGGCCACCGCCCATACCGCCTCGGCGGGGCACAGGCCCGCCGTGGTGGCGTGGTCGCGGGCACCAGTAGCGACCGGCACCAACGGCGGCGTCTCAGCCCACATTCGGCGTAGGTTGCGTTCCCGGGCGGCGGAGTGCAGCCAGAACAGCACCGGCCACGCCCGCCCCATCGCGGCGAACCACTCCCGGTAGCCGACCAGCTTGCCGGTCAACACCGACAGCGGCTCCGCACCGGTGTCGTACTCCACGAAGAACGGCACCCGGCCACCCCGCACCACCCACAGGCCGTAGCCGTCCGGGCGGACCCGAGGCTGGTAGGCGCGCACCAGAGCCGGATCCTCCGGCCGGGTGAACACCCCCGACCGCCGGCACGCCGCTTCCGACAGCCACTCCCCCAGCCGGGCATCAGGGTGGGTGCGGGCGTGGCCGGCGAGGTCGGTGAAGAAGCCGTTCACCCCGAGGCGATGCTCCAGGGTGCGACTGGACGTCCAGCGGCGCCGCTCGACGCGGGCGTGATCACGCCGGGGCGGACGTTCGTCGCGGCCGGCGGCGACGACCTCCGCGCCGAGCTGGTCGATGACGTAGTGGTACGGGTACGAACCGCCGTCAGCGCGCTGCGGCCGGAACCGCGCCACCAACCGCAACCGGTACAACGTCCGCAACCGCCGCTGACAGAAATCCAGAGACGGGAACAGGGCATGCGCGACCTGAAACGACGTCAACACACCGTGGGCGTACAACCAGCCCAGCAGCACACGGTCACGGGCGGTCAGCTGGGACTGGACCCGAAGAACCGGATCATCCACCGGCCACCACCTCCTCTCCGATACGGAACGCCAGCCCCAGGGGGAGAGACCCGAGACCATGCAGGGTCTGTCGCAGGACAAGCCAGCAGGGCTGACAGCCGACCTGACCTGCGGTGTGAGACGGAACAGGGGGTCCGTTCCGGCGTCCGGTTGAAGACTGACCTCAACACCGACACCAACCCGGACCCCGCAACGGGGACTGAGACGGGATCTGTCACCGCCACCGGCACCAAGCCGGAGCGCACAGAGACGAGATGAACGAAGAACACAGCGACTCCTTGATCGAGAAAGATGAAAGGCGACGACAGTCACGACGCCGCAGGGATACGCAGCCACAGCGAGTGCGGTGGACTACGGAGAAGCGCACTGTGGAGTTGCCAACGAACACGCCGACCGGGCATCCGGTCGACCCGAGGGCGGATGAGGACAGCAACGACCGACACGACCACCAGAAAGGCGGTCGCGGCAGCGGGAACGGCGGTAGCAGTTGCGGAGGCGGGGCGGCAAGCCGCCGCGCCGGCACAAGGGCGCGTCTCAGCGAGGGACAGACGCCCCGGGAGCCGTCGACAACACGACTCGGTAGAGCGTCGACTCAACCCGCCGGAGAAAGATCCTTCATCGCGAACCCCCTGCCACTCAAAACCATCGACGACCCGCCCACTCCCGAACCTCGAACGACCGGCGACGCTCCTCCAAGGAACGTCACCAGACCGGCCGATCAAACCCGGCAGACAGACCGCCACGCGGTCACGCGCGTACCAGTACGCCTCCCCCGGCAGCACCCTGTCAACCAGCATCACCAGCAACCGATCACGACGTCTCCGGACCCAGCCGGACGCCCCGGCACCCGCCAACCCGCACTGGACCCAGCGGCACGAATTCACGTCCGAATCAGGGCAGAAAAATCTTGCCTAACACCCGCGACCGTCTCACCTTATGAGACGACGCTCCCGCCCTGGGGTTCGCTTGGAGACGGTCCACCGCGCATCGGGCAGCCGGAGTCACACTGCCGCGCCCGCCAGCGGTACCAGGAGCGGACCGCCAGTCGCCCCGGTACGGCATCCTTCCTTCGGTAGCGAGCCACTCGCCAGGGGCGAGCCCGTAGGGTCGGTCGCGTGGCCGAGACACAGACCGAACCCGACCTCTCCTACATCGCCAGCGTGACGCGGGTCCGCGCTGCGGCCGGCGTGATCCTCCGGGATCAGGCCGGCCGGGTGCTGGTGGTCCACCCGACCTACAAAGACGTGTGGGAGGTTCCCGGCGGAATGGTGGAGCCGGACGAGTCTCCGGCGGATGCTTGTGTACGCGAGATCCAGGAGGAACTGGGTCTTCCAGTGCCCACGGGACCGCTGCTGTGCGTCGACTGGGTGCCGGCGAGCCCACCGTGGGACGGCGGGCTCATGTTCGTCTTCGACGGAGGCGTACTGACGGCGGACCAGATCACGGCGATACGACTGTGCCCGGACGAACTCGACCGGTTCGACTTCGTCGAGCCGGAGCGCCTGGGCGAGGTGTTGATCCCACGGCTGGCTCGGCGGGTTTCCGCGGCCGTCGCCGCGATCGGGCATGGCGGCGTCTACCTCGAAGATGGAGTCGCCGTCTCAAGCAGGTAGTCGGCCGGGTTGAGCCGTGGACGCGACGCTCGTGGCAGGTCGGGCACAGCGGAACTCCCGATGGCCGCCGAGGCCCCTGGGGACACATCCTCGACAACACAGCGATCAGCAACCGCTGCCTAATCCACCTCGACTCACTCACCGAACTACCCGACCTCATCCGCAGACACAACGAGTCGACCGCCTGACCAGCCCGAAGAGCCGCCCAACCGCTCAACGTGAAGCTGCGCAGCACGCGGTACGCGGCAGATCCGGTCGTCCGAAGGGAGGAGGCCCCACCTGCCCCGCTGCTCTGATGCTCGGTAAGACTCAAGGTGCTGGGCGGTTTGGCGCGACAGGCCCGCCATGGTGGAGAAGCACGGTGACCAAGGGGCGGACAGGATGACGGACAAAGAGCGGTGCCGCTGCACTGATCCGCTCGTGGTCTGCTCGCCTGGTTCTCTGGTGGAGTTGGCCGCAGTACTACCGGCGTCCGGCAGATTCGTGGTCGCCTGCCTTGACGGTGCCAGGATGACGAATGCCGACCAGGTCTTCTACGACTTCTCGGACGCCCTGCTCTTTCCCAGCTACTTCGGCTGGAACTGGAATGCTCTGTCCGACTGCCTCCGAGATCTGCACTGGCTGCCGGCGGACGGCTACCTGGTGATCGTGGAGAACGCGCATCGGCTACTGCCGAACAGCACCCAGGACCAGCACATCCTCTTGCGCGTCCTGGCCCGGACAGTTGACCACTGGGCCAATCCGCTCGGCCAGCCAGACGGGAAGGTCGTTCCGTTCAAGGTGCTGCTGCTGTGCAGCTGTGACGAGGAGGCCGTGCACCTGCGGCAGACCATCACCCGAGCAGTCCACAACGAGCAGTGAGATCTCGAACCGCTCGCGACCGCCGCCCCCACGGGCGCAGCCACGAACCGCAGGCGGCACCCACCCGAGGCCACGGCGAACTGCTCGCGGCAGATCCGGATGGCCGCGAGAGCAACAGCAGTGCCGCATAATCCGCTCATGACCTCTACCGGCTCGTCACGGCTGTCGTTGTGGTCCACCGACTCGTTGTTGTCCATCGGATCGCGAGGCTCGGTGCTGTCCATCGGCAGCGTCGGCTCGATCGCCTCCGTCGGCAGCATCGGCTCCGCCGGATCGGTCCTGTCCATCGGATCCGCGCTCTCGATCGGGTCAGCCCTGTCGTGGCGGTCTCGCTGGTCATTGATGGCTGACCACTCCTTCGGAGCCGTGTTGGGCTCCCGCGAGCGCGCCCGCGCACTCATCGGTCCGCCCGCGGCGTTGGCCGCCGTGGCGCTGACCGCCTATGCCGGCTACCTCCTGGCGCGCAGCCGCCAACCGGATGAAGGCCATTGAGGGCGGCAACGCGGGCGAAGTCGCTTCCTGCCGGGCTGATCGCTGCCGAGAGTGCGTTGCTGCCTCTGCGAGTGACCCCCGTCATCGCGCATCACCACACGGGCGTGCCACGCGGCCGATGGCAGCACGGCGACAGATCAGCGAATCCGTCGCGGCGATCAGGCCGGCACAGCGCTCGGTCGATACGTTTAGTCACCGTTGGCCATGCGTCTTGTGATCAGGCAGCCACGCTGGCATCCTTGCGTGGCATTCCGGCAAACCGGGCCGTCGGATCGCCTCCGTTCAGCAGGGCGGAGGACGAGATCCAGCAGACCAGGGATGTGGATGGCCGCGATCTTGCAGGGCCACCCCAGAGGACTACCAGCGAGTTTCGACGGGCGGTGATGGGTTGGCACCGAAGTCGGGTGCGTCAGATGGCCCCAACACCCTGCTCAGCGACGCCCGCCGCCGGCTTCTGTCCCCGAGTGGTTCAGGCCGACGGATGTCCCGGCAGGAGGTCGCTGAGGCGGTCAACAACTACCTGTGGGACACCTACGGCACGAGAACCAGCATGGACGCCAACCACGTCGGGAAGCTTGAGCGAGGAGAACACCGCTGGCCCAAGCCCACGACCCGGGAGGCATTCCGTGCGGTGCTGAAGGCATCACGGGACGCTGACCTAGGCTTCTACATCACCCGTGGCCAACGCCATTCTGATCCCGTTGCGCACCAGATGCCCCCTGGCGAGATGCTCACCGCTGGTGATGATCACGCTGGCGAGTCGCTGACCGGCAGGGAGATCACGGACACTGGCGACATGAACCGCCGCGAGTTGCTACGCCTGCTGAGCCTGACAGGTGCGCTGTTGGCCGCGCCCGTCCCGGGCAGCCAGCTCGACTGGGCGCGCATCGAGTCCTCCAGTGACGGGAACAAGCGACTAGACCCAGCAACCCTCGACGAGTACGAAGGGCTGAACGCCCAGCTGTGGGCGGCGTTCGGCGCGGCCGAGTCCAAGGCAGCAGTATCACCGCTGGTCAACCGTCAGCTGACGACGCTCACGGCGAACCTACGTCGCTCCCACACGACACCCGTGCACCGTCGGCTCTGCGGGGTCACCGCCGACCTGCTCCAGCTCGCCGGCGAGGTCGCGTTCGACGCGAACGCGTACAGCGAGGCCGCACACTGCTACACCCTGGCAGCGACCGCCGCCCGAGAAGCCGCTGCCTACGACCTCTGGGCGTGCGCGATGATCCGTCACGCCTTCATCAGCGTCTACGAGCGCGACTTCCGGCACGCGGCACCGATGCTGGACGTTGCCACCGGCCTGGCCCAGAACGGAGACAGCGCGCTTTCGACCCGGCACTGGGCACGAACTGTGCAGGCGCAGGCTCTCGCGGGCCTCGGCGACCTCAGCGGATGCCGGCGGGCGCTCGACCAAGCCGAAGAGGTCAACCACCTGCCCGGCCAGGTTCACAACGGCGGATGGTTACGCTTCGACGGCTCCCGGCTCGCCGAGGAACGCGGAGCCTGCTACGTCGAGTTGAGGCGCCCAGATCTGGCCGAGCCGGTGCTGTCCGGCGCTCTGTCGCAAAGCCTCTCCACGCGACGGCGCGGAACCGTTCTGACGGACCTCGCCTTGGTCGGAGTTCACCGTAGCGACGTACACCAGATCGTG
This sequence comes from Micromonospora sp. RL09-050-HVF-A, assembly GCF_019374995.1. Taxonomy (NCBI): domain Bacteria; kingdom Bacillati; phylum Actinomycetota; class Actinomycetes; order Micromonosporales; family Micromonosporaceae; genus Micromonospora; species Micromonospora sp. RL09-050-HVF-A. Next base: position 5,859,128 of record NZ_JAGKQP010000002.1, on the reverse strand, counting down.
CTCTACGGCAGCGCCGCTCTCGATACCGCCCGCCAAAGCGGCTCGGGCGTGGTCGGTGCCAAACTCAACCGACTACACCACCGCCTGCAGTCGTTCCTTGCCGACACTCACGTGCGGCATCTCAACAGCCAGATCAATGCCCTGATAAGGGCAGGGAGCTGACCCGATCAGAGGGAGGACCAGCGTGCAGGTCGAAGAACCGGGGCGTGTGTTCCGGGAGGCATGGATCGCGGGAGTCCGTAAGCACTACCCTGGCGAACCGAAACCGGGCTACGTCACGCCCTGGGAGGATACGCCCGGATGGGAACGGGAGAGTGCCGCCGCAGTGTATGAGCAGGTCCGCCAGTTCGTCGAGGCAACCGATGGCGCAACCGCGAAGCTAACCCGTGAACAGAAAGGACGCTTCGTCGCCCTGTGCTGGATTGCGCAGATATTCAAACACTTTCCCAGCCCGAAGGCTTCCTACGTGGCCGACTGGTCAGACATGCCGGAGTGGCAGCAGGAGACGGACTCGGACATCTTCGAACACATCGAGCAGACGTTGGTCTCGATGCGCTGAGCGGAGGACAAGTCGACAGTAGCGCGCAGCTTTCACTCCATGCTCGCATCGCCGTCCGGCTCCCTCTTGAGCCGGCGCGAGATTGGCGGGCAGGGCACTACGCCGACCAGCATGAACTGCGCCTGCAAGCGGTGACACTCATGTCGGCCGAGGTCAGCGCGGCGCGCCCGGCTTCCCGGGCGCGCCGATGAGGCAGCAGCTCAGTGTGCGTCAAACTCACCGTCTCGGATGCTGTCAGTGAACGCCGTCCACTCACCCCGGGTGAACCCCAGCACTGGTCCCGTCCGGTCCTTCGAATCCCGCATCGCCACGGTGCCGTCGAGCGCGAAGGCGACCTCGACACAGTTGTCGCCACCGCCGGAACGGCTGGACTTCCGCCAGTTGGTGAACTTCTCGGGGTGCATGGTCATCTCCTGGTGTAGTCGGGCAGTTCCTCCGCCACGCTGGCGAGGAAGTCGAGGCTGTCGGCGGGGCTGAGGGCTGCGGAACGCAGGCGCTCGTACAAGGAGGCGTAGTTGGCAACCTCGTCCGGGTCGGTGAGGACGAGGTCGCTGGTGATGGTGTCGACCGCGACGACCACCGGATCGCTCGGGTCGGGGTATCGGTAGCTGAAGTACGACGACCGGGGTACCGCGTTGCCAGCGATTCGCGCGGTCAGCCGCAGTACCCGGATCATGGTCTTCTGCTTCTCGTGACCGACGTTGATCAGGTGGTCAAGCTGCGCGCGGACGACCTCCGGCGGTGCAGCGTGCCGACGGATCGCGAGCTCATCGATGATCACCTCGTAGGTGGGTCCGCCGGGTCTGTCAAGGACCCGTTGCCGGGCAGCTCGGGCTTCCAGCGCTCGCTCCACCGTGAATCTCCGGGGGTAGGCAGCACGATCTGCCACCGCGCGGACCTCGGTGTACGCCGGGATCTGCAACAAGCCTGGCAGCAGGGTGATGTGGTACTCGGCGATGTGCTCCGCACCGGCTTCCAGGTCCGCGTAGAGGGCCTGGCGTGGTCCCATCTCGACGCGGAACTTCTCCCACCAGCCGTTCTCCTGGGACTCGCGAGCGATGGCCATGATCTCTTCCCACCGCTGCTCGTCAACCCGAAAGTGGTCGAGGATTCGCATGATCTCGTCTTGATCTGGTCGGACTCTCGCGTTTTCCAAACGGCTCAGCTTCTGCTTGGCGAGCTTTGCCTCTTTGCAAAGCCGCTCAGCGGAGTAGCCGTGTTCCTCCCGTAGCCGCACGAGTTCGGTAGCGAGCCGGCGACGACGCACATATGGACTGATCAACGACACCCCCGGCGAGAGACGCGAATAGCCCCGGCGATCCATCCCGCCTGGACCCTGGCGACGAGAGCGTAACGCCTGTTTTGCCGATCACCGCCAGCGCCGATCATGCTTTCCGCATAGAAACCCCTGGTCAAGCGCGCGGCGACCGGTAAGTCTCCCCCTAACTTTCCCCATTGGCCGGTGTTCCCGGGGCTATGCAAGAACCGCGATCGTGGAATCACCACAAGCGATGTGTCTACAGCTTGGAGTTGGGTCACGCGGCGACAGGTTCGCGGCGGACTCCCAAATCCGAGGGGCGGGAGGAGCGGCATGGACGCCACGAGCGCAACGCTGATCGCCATCAACGCTACCGGGGCCTGCGGCGGTATCGAAGGGGTGCGGCCGGCTCCAGGCGGTGGTCAAAGCGCAGGTGCCACGGCGGGCGTGCTCGTGTCGAGTCTGCATAGCTCGCGCATGGTCAACCTTGCTATCGACGTTTACCGGACGCATCCGGCGGTGCCGCAAGGGTGCGGGTGCGGCCGACCGGAATGTCAATCTCGGCTACACGCCATGAAGATCTTCGCCGCGATGGTGGGGGGCACGAGTCTGCCCGACCATCTCTACCCATTGTGGGGATTGCTGGTCTGTAAGGGGTGCGGCCTGCCGCTGTGCCCACTCGAATCCGTCGATGGACGGCGCTCCTACCGGTCACCGTGCGGATGCCGGATGAATCTGGTCGAGGCAGCTACCGCTGAGCGGCTGACCTATGAGGCCCTCCGCAGTCGCGGTCTCGCTCCCGCCGAAGGGCTTCCTGAGTCTGCGTGGGGTGCACTCTTCGGCCGAGAGTTGGCCTACGTCCGTGTCAGCGCTGCGCCGGAAGATCTGGTGCTCGTCCGGCGTACCTGAGGCTCCTGCCCGCTGTCACTGCCGGGGAGGGCGTGGCGGCGGGCAGGCCAAACGTAGCGAGTTCTCCTTGGACGCCGTTCCAGAGAAAGCGGATCGATCCGCCAGCCAACGTGCCGGTAGCTGCGGGGGCTACCTGCCCACCCATCATCCCAGTCCCATTGGAGGTTGCCATGAACAGCGTGCTCGCCGTCAGCAACGACCCGTTCGAGCTCGACGTGCAGATCGTCACGGAGGGTCCGGTCGCCGCCGCCCTGCTGGCCGACACGGACGACGGCTGCGACACCGTGAAGGGCAGCGACTGCTGATCGAACACCCTCGCTGGTTCCGGCAGGCGATCCCCCGATGCCTGCCGGAACCAGCACCCCACATCCAGCCGTGCCCCCGGAGGAGCGCCTCGTGACGGAAGGAGGACGATTCATGTTTCGGTCGGTCGATGCCGCGACGATCCGCATTGCCGCTCACTCATGGCCCGACGGCCCGGCTCCTTGGCCGGACCGGAGCGACACCTCCGGTGTCGCGGACTGGTTGCAAGCAACGTGGCGGAAGGTCGGCCTGGCCGAGGCTGTCTGGGCCGCCAGCCCTGAGTTCGCTGCTCGCGTAGAAGCGGTCCTCGCCACAGGAAGCGCTACTCCAGACCGAGGGTGGCGGATGGCGTTGGCGTTGGCGCGGTACTTGGTCCGTGCGCAGCGGCGTGCGACGCCCTTCGGGTTGTTCTCGGGGGTGGCGACTCTGCGGTTCGACACGGTGGCTGCGGTGGTGCCGGCGGGGCAGTCGGCGCTCCGGGTACGGCCGGACGCGAGTTGGCTCGCGTCCCTGATTGCGCGCCTTGAAGTTGAGCCCGACGTGCGCCGCCGTCTGCCTGTGCAGGCGAACAACCTGGCGCTGGTGAACGGGCCTCGGATAGTCGTGGCGCGCCGGCCGCACGCTTCTGCAAGTGCGGAGTCGACCTCGGTGAGGAACACCGCAGCGGTACGGCTGGCGGTGTCACTCGCCCGTACCCCAGTGCCGTGGGCTGAGCTGGTCGACACAGTCGCTGCTGCGTTTCCAGGCTTCCCACGCGCGTCCGCTGACACGATGATTGCCGGCCTCGTGGACCATGGCATGTTGATCTCCGCTCTCCGGCCACCATCGACGTGCACGGACTCGATCAGGTATGTCCTGGACACCCTCGATGCGGTGTTCGACGGTGCTCCTGAGGGACAGCGAGCCCTTCGGGCCGAGCTGCGCTCGCTGCATGGTCGGCTCGGTGGTACCAGCGTAGGGAGCGCGACTTACCTTCGTGGGCTCGCCGACGATTTGCGCAGCGTGGCAACGGCCACCCAGCCGCTCGCGGTGGATCTTCAGCTCGCGGATCAGGTCGCCCTGCCGGAGCAGGTCGCCGCCGAGATCGCCGCATCGGTGGAGGTGCTGCGACGGCTGACGCCGGATCCGGCGGGGCGGCCCGAGTGGCGTGTGTACCGGGCCCGGTTCGTCGACCGCTACGGGATGACGGCTGTGGTGCCGCTCGCTCGGCTGGTAGATCCGCTCGTCGGGTTGGGCGTCCCAGAACACTTCGGCGCTTTGGGCAACGCGCCTGCGGCACCACTGTCCGGCCGTGACGAGCGTCTGCTCGCGATGGCCCAGCAGGCGTTGATCGACGGTGCTCGTGAGGTGGTTCTCGATGACACGGCCGTCGAAAGGCTCGCCGGCACTGGCCGAGTCACCGGGCCTGTCAGCCCTCACGTCGACGTCTCGGCAGAGGTCCGCGCGGTTTCGCTGGAGGCGCTGACACAAGGACGGTTCACGGTCGCGCTGACTGGCATGGGCCGCTCGGCGATGGCGACGAGCGGGCGTTTCCTCGACGGGCTGCCCTACGCCGATCGGGAGTTGATGTGCCGGGAGTTCGCCCGCCTTCCTGTCGCGGTGGCCGGGGCCATGCCGGTGCAGCTGAGCTTCCCGCCGCGCAAGCTGCACAGCCAGAACGTGCTCAGCTCCCGGCAGGTTCTTCCGTGGCTGGTCAGCCTGGCCGAGCACCGGCCCGTGGCCGAGAACGTGATTGGCGTCGACGACCTCGGTGTGACCGCCGGCCCTGATCGGTTGGTGTTGGTGTCGATGTCGCGGCGGCGGGTGGTGGAGCCGACAGTGGCGCATGCCGCCGCCGTACACACGATGCCGTTGCTCGGCCGGTTTCTCCTGGAGCTGCCGCGAGCCACGGATGCCCGGCTGAGACCGTTCGGTTGGGGTGCGGCTTCCTGCTTGCCGTTTCGACCCGCGCTGAGGTACGGGCGCGTCCTCCTGGCGGCGGCCCGGTGGCGCGTCGATCCGACGTCCCTGCCCGGTGCGGACGCCAGCGATGACGAATGGTCGACCGCCTGGGAGGCGCTGCGGACGAGGCTGCGGCTGCCGGCATGGGTGCAGGTCGGCATCGGTGACCAGCGGCTTCGGCTCCACCTCGATCAGTCCATGGATCGTGCCCTGCTGCGTGCCCACCTGGACGCCAGCGCCGGACCGGTCACCGTAGTGGACGCGGCGAGCCCGGAGGACTTCGGTTGGCTCTCCGGCCGCGCCCACGAGATCGTCGTGCCAGTCGCCTCGACGGTTGCGCCCGCTGCCGCGCCAGCTGCGATTATTGCGCGAGGCGCATGGCCGCCACCTGCTCCCCCCGAGCCGGTTATCCCGGGTGCCAGTGGCATGCTGTCCGCTTCGGTGGCCGTCGAGCCTTCGACGATAGAGCTGGTCTTGATGCGAGGGCTGCCCGCGCTGTTCGCCGACTGGCCCAAGCCGCCGCTGTGGTGGTTCGTGCGCATGCGACGCCCCACCCCGCATCTTCGACTACGACTGCGCACCGATGACTACGGTGACGCGGCGGTACGGGTCGGGCGGTGGGTCGCCGGGCTCCGACAGCAGCGCCTTGTCGGCGGTTGGAGCCTGGACACCTACCATCCCGAGTCCGGTCGCTACGGCTGCGGCACCGCGCTGGCAGCGGCCGAGAAGTTGTTCGCCGCCGACTCCTCCGCAGCCCTGGCGCAGCTGGTAGCGCAGCCCGAGTCTGGGATCGATCGGCGGGCACTGACCGCCCTGAGCATGGTCGACCTGGCCGCTTCGATGCTCGGCAGCCGGACCGACGGATGCGAGTGGCTGGTGGCGCGCCCCGAGCAGACCGGGCAGGCACCGGTCCAGCGGGACGTGCTGCGTCAAGCGGTCACCCTCGACCCGGGCGAGCTTCCGGAGCCCATCCGGGATACATGGCAGGAACGCACCAGGGCCGCGACCCGGTACGCCGCCGAACTGTCCGCCGTCGCCGGCCCGCTCACTCCAGCCTCGGTGCTCGCGTCGCTGATGCACCTGCATGTCGTTCGCGCTCTCGGCCCCGACGAAGACGCCGAGCAGCTCACGTATCGGTTGGCCCGCCATGTCGCGCTGGCGGCGGTGCGTCGCCGGGTGCGCGCCGTAGGAGCGTCCCGATGACCGGAGCACCGCTGAGGACACCGTTGCTACGGACGGCCGAGGCGATGGCCGCGTGTATCACCGACACCCTGACCGAGCCGCCGCCCCCGGATTTCGCGGCGGACGACTACGGGCCACGCAGTACCCGCTGGTACGCCCAGTCGCTGTCCCGGGGTGCCGCCGGGGTGGCACTCTTGCACGGGGTGCGAGCGCAGACCGGACACGGCGGGTGGGAACCGGTCCATGCCTGGCTGCGACGCGCGACCGCTGACGCGCTGAACAGCGGCAGCGGAGCCGGACTCTGGTTCGGCGCACCCGCTGTCACCCACGCGCTGACCATGGCCATGCCGCACTCCCGCCCGGCAGCCCTGGACGCGCTTGATCATGCCCTCGATGACCTGGTGGAACGCCGCCTGGCCGCTGCCACGGCACGTCTCGCGGCGCAGGCCCGGCCCGCGCTGTCGGAGTTCGACCTCGTACGTGGGCTGACCGGCCTGGGAGCCCACCTGCTGCGCCGCGCACCGCACGGACCTCTGCTCCGGCGGGTGCTGGCGTACCTGGTCCAACTCACCGAGCCGGTGCACACCGACGACGCCGCGGGCCGGCTCGCGCCGGGGTGGTGGAGCGCAGACCCCGCCGACCACGAAGGTTCGGAGCAGGGCGGGCATGCGAACTTCGGCATGGCGCACGGCATAGCCGGCCCGTTGGCTCTCCTGGCCCTGGCCATGCGGCAGAACATTCGGGTGCCGGGGCACGCGAAGGCGATCCGTTGGATCTGCACGTGGCTCGACCGCTGGCAGCAGACAAGCCCTGCAGGACCGTGGTGGCCGGAGAAGATCACCGTCGCGGAGTTGCACGCCGGGAAACCCTCCATGAGCGGACCGGCGCGGCCGTCCTGGTGCTACGGCACCCCCGGAGTCGCCCGCGCCCAGCAGCTGGCCGGGATCGCTCTCGACGACCCCGCCCGGCAACAAGCGGCAGAAGAGGCCCTGACCCGCTGCCTGGCCGACCCCCTCCAACTCAGCCGGATCGTCGATCCGTCGCTGTGTCACGGCTGGGCAGGACTTGCCGCTACAGCCTGGTACGCCGCCGCCGACGCCCGCACCACCATCCTGCATGGCCGGCTGCCCCAGATCGTGCGCCTGCTGATCCAGCACGCCACGGACACCACCCCGGCACGATCCGGCTTGATCACCGGCCCCGCTGGAATCGCCCTCACCCTGCACACCGTCGCGACCGGCACCGACGTCCGCTGGGCCACCAGCCTGCTGATCAACTAGACGAGGAGAGCGTCGTGGATCTCGATTCCGAACCCGACACCGAGCCACCCGGCGTGGCGCCGGCAAGCCGATGGCGCCAGATCAACCTGACGTTCTCGGACTGGCAGACCGCTGAGGATTTCGCCGCTACACGGCTCGCCCCTGAGCTCGCCGCTGCGGAAGACCACCGGGCGATCACCGCGTTCTGGTTTATCCGTAAGAGCGAGACGTGGCGGCTGCGGCTCCTGCCCGGCGACCGGCTCGCCCAGTTCTACGCGCTCCTCGCCGCCATCACTGACGACGACCGCGTCCGCGGTGTCACCGAGCCTGTCTACCGGCCCGAGGCGTACGCCTTCGGCGGGGACCAGGCCATGACGATCGCCCACACCCTCTTCCACGCGGACAGTCGCCACATCCTCGGCCATCTCGCCACCGCCGGCGGCACCCATCGGCGTGAACTCGGGGTCCTGCTCGCCGCTCGCCTCATGCGCGCCGCCGGACTGGAGTTCTCCGAGCAGGGCGACGTCTGGCGGCTTCTCGCCTCCCGCCGGCACCAGCCGAACGCCCCCGCGCCAACCCCACCGCTCATCGCGGCGGTGCAGCGCCTGATCACCGCAGCCGACGACACGGCCGCAAGCCCACTGACCGTCACCCCGCAATGGCCGAAAGCCCACGAGCAGGCAGGCGCGGACCTCGGCTTCCTCGACCGGCACAGCGCGCTGACCCGCGACCTACGCGAGGTGCTGACCCACCACCTTCTGTTCCTGTTCAACCGGCTCGGCATCTCCGCCGCCGACACCTGGCTACTCGCGACGGCCGCCGTGACCGTCACCTTCCACCACCTCTTCGACACCCCCTCCGGCTATCAACCCACCACCAAGATCGACAGTAGGGTCAACGCAGTGAACACTTCCCCCACCGCACCGGGAACGTCGAGTGCCGCGACGCTCCGCGAACAGCTCGTCAGCACGCTCGAACAGCGCGGCCACATCCGCTCCGCCCCCGTCGCGCACGCCTTCCGTGCGGTCCCCCGCGAGCAGTTCCTTCCCGGTGTCGACCTGGAAACCGTCTACACCCGCCGTCAGATCGTCACCAAACGGGACCCCAGCGGTGCGGCGTTGTCCTCCGCGTCGAGCCCCAGCCTCGTCGCGGACATGCTCGAACAACTCGCCCCACAATCCGGCCATCGCGTCCTGGAGATCGGCGCGGCCACCGGCATCAACGCCGCACTGCTCGCCGAGCTGACCAGCCCCGGCGGCACGGTCGTCACCATCGAACTCGACCAGGACCTCGCCGACGGCGCCCGCGCCGGCCTCGACCGTGCTGGCTACGACACCGTGAAGGTGATCTGCGGCGACGGTGCCCTGGGCAACCCTGACCACGCGCCCTACGACCGGATCATCGTCACCGCCGGAGCCTGGGACATTGCCGCCGCTTGGTGGGAACAACTCGCCGACCACGGCCGCATCGTCGTGCCCTTGCGCGTGCACGAGAGCGGCCTGACCCGATGCTTCGCCTTCGACCGCACCGGTCCTCACCAGCTCGTCAGCACCACGACGCCACTGGTCTGCGGATTCGTCCCCATGCGCGGCAGCACCGAACACACCGACCACCACGTACGCCTCGACACCGACGTGGTCCTCAAACTCGACGCCACCGACCAGCCCGACCGCGCCGCCCTCGCCAACGCCCTGAGCCACCCCCGGCTCGAACGCTGGACCGGCATCCAAGTCAGCGACGCCGATCCCATCGGCCACCTCGACCTGTGGCTCCTCGTCCACGCCAACACGCCGTTCGGCCGCCTCGGCGTCGGCAACACCGCCCGCATCAGCGGACTGGTCACCCCCGCCTACCGATGGGCCGGTGCCGCCATCTACCACGGCGGCACCATCGCCTATCTCGCCTTCCAAGACACCGGCGACGGCCACCACGAACTCGGCGCGATCGCCCACGGACCCGACGCCAACGCGCTCGCCACCGACCTGACCAACCTGCTCGACCAATGGGACGCCGCAGGCCGCCCCAACCAGCCCACCGTCACCGGCCACCGCGCAGGAACCCGACCTGCCGAACCCGGCGACATCAGCCGACCCGATACCACCCTCACGATCACCTTCTGACCGCACCCCGCGCCGGAACGGTGCCGTGTCCCGCCCCGGCACCCGTGGGACGAGCGCAGCTGAGACGTCACGCACGACCTGAACGCACCTCGTTGCCCATATGCGGTCCTTCCGCAGCAGATGAGGACACCATGACTCCGTCACTTGCCGCCACCATCGCCGCCCGCTTCCCTCTCGTCGCCCGCAAACGACCGCCTGCCAAGCCCCTGGACGTTCGGGTCGACCGGCTCGTCAGGCTCGCCGAAACCGCACAGCGCGAGAGCGACCCGGACAAGGCGTCCATGGTGTTCAACGGGGCCGCCCTCATCGCCTCCGACTGCGGAGACCCCCACCTTGCCCGCGCCTGGTGCCACCGCCACGCAAGCCTCTACCTCAACCAAGCCCCGCTGACCGGCCACACGGCCCGCTTCGCTCTCGAACCAGTCGTCAACCTCGCACGCCTACGCATCCGTGAAGGCGACGGCGACGGCGCGTACCGCCTACTCACCCACCTGTACACGGCAATCGTCGGCGGCACTCCCGCTGTTCTGGACGACCTGGAGGTACACCCTCGACAGCTTCCCGCTGACCCCGAAGAACTCGATCAGATCATCGGTTGGCTGCGCGGCACACTGCTCTCCGACGGAACCCGCGCCCTTGTCCTCGCCGAACGGTGGGACGACGCCGTGAACCATGTGCGCCGGTACGACGGGGTCGGACCTACCCTCATGGATGGACGACAGGTCGCGATCGTCGCCCACCTACTGCAGGACGAAGGGCCGGCAGCAGCAGCTCTCCTCACGACCACCAAGACCGAAGCGCCGTGGGAGGACGCGGTGCATGGACTCCTCACGACCTGGCTGGAACTGGCTGCGGGTCACACCCCCGTCGACCACGCTGACCTCATCGATCGAGTGTCGACCACACCACGAACCACCGGCCTCACCGTGTTCCGCGTTCGCCTCGGACTGACGGCCCTGGATCTCGCGGTGAGCGTCCCAACCGCTGCCGTAGACAGCCTGACCAAACAGTTGGTCGCAGATGCTATCCACGACGAGGACGCCAACGCGGCGCGCGACCTCATCAATCATCCGGCCATTACCTCCGAAAGCGAAGGGACGCTGCGGGCTTTGATGGAGGCAAGTGGGTTAGGCCAGGGCCACCTACCAGCAGCAGCGGTTGATCAGCTTTCCTCAACACTTGATGTGGCTGGAACCGCAATACAACGGCATCTGCCCTGCCAGCAGAACCGATTTAGGGCACGACAACCCCGGTCGATGCTGCGATGAAACGAGCCGCCATATTCGTCGGAAGCTGTAGAGGCAGGTGTACGTGAGCCCGTACCTGCTCGGCAAGATCGAGAAAGCCGAGCGTACCGCCAGCCTGGACGTCATGAGTCGCTGCGACCAGGCGTTGGGGACGGGCGGAGCGTTGGCCCGCTTACGACGATTCGTGGACCACCGCTCGGCAGCGCAGCCACGAACGGATGCCTCGGTGATGAATCCGACACGGTTCATGGTGGTCATGGAGATCCTGGCTGCCGGGCCTATCGACTCCAACGCCGTTCCCCTCGTGAACAGCGGCGGCCGGACTCGTTCGTACGCACTTCACGGCGGACAGGGCAGATGATCGGAACGGATGCCGTCCCAGGTCCCGTTACATCGGAGCAGATTCGCGACCTGCAGAAGGCGCTGGGACGGCAGTTGGCCCACTGGCGCAAGGCAGCCGGGATGACCCAGGCCGCCCTCGCCAGGCGGACGGCCTACTCCCGCAGTTCGGTCGCGAACGTGGAGATCGGGCGGAACGCCATCACTCGTGGCTTCTGGGAGCGCGCCGACCGCGAACTCCGAGCGCAAGGATCGCTGGTGGACGCGTTCGACACGCTCCAAGAGCTGATCACCATGCTCCAGAGGCATCGAGCGTGGCTAGCCGAACACGAACGACTGCTACGCCATCAGGCAGCCGTACCCGCGAAGCCACCACCCGGTCTCATGATCACGACTCCAGCCTGCGCATGCACGGTCGCGATCGCTCGTTGGGGGGAACGGGAAGTCCTTGCGCTGCGGGAGGCACTGCGGCTCAGCCTTGGGGCGTTCGCCGAACGGCTTCGCGTGCCTCCCTCGGTCGTCGCCACCTGGGAGGACCGCAGACAGCTTGAACCTCCGAACCTGATGATGCAGGCAGCCCTCGACGACCTCCTCAAACTCGCCGACCAGGACACCCGGACCCGCTTCGCACGGATTCTCCAGATGCCACCGATGAGGTCCACAGGCCACCCCGGTAGGCCTCAAATCGGTCAACCTGCGACGGCGACCCCGCCTCACCGAAGTGAGGGACCGCAGGCCACGCGGTGAAGGGACAACGATGGGCAGGCCGCAAAGGACCATCCCGGGATCGCGCCAGCCGGTCATGTTCGGAGGCCCTTTCTAACCAACGCCCGCTGCCGCCAGTGGCGCCCCACTGGAAGCCCTCATCAGTCCGGCTGGGGTCAGATCCGAGTAGCTGACCGTGCTCGCCCATTGGCTAGGTTGGCTGGACGACGACATCTTGGAGTGCCGGTGAACCCGCAAGAGGCTCTGCTACGTCCTGCCCAGCTTTATGGAGCTGAGGACGTCCGCAGGCGCGAGTGCCCGATACCTGCGGTCCCTGGCGTCTACGGCTGGTACTTTGCCTCGCCGCCGTCCCTGGTCCCCGTCGAAGAGTGCCACAGGTGGAACGGGTCGATACTGCTCTACGTCGGCATCTCACCGAAGGCACCGCCGAGCAACGGCCGCCCTCCGAGTCGGCAGACGATCCGTAGCCGGATTCGATACCACTACCGGGGCAACGCCGCCGGGTCAACGCTGCGGCTGACCCTCGGCTCGCTTCTCGCTGAAGACCTGGGGATTGGCCTGCGGCGGGTCGGGAACGGAAGCCGGCTGACGTTCGGCCGAGACGGAGAACAGCAGCTCAGCGCCTGGATGGCCGACAACGCCCGAGTCGTGTGGACCCCGGCAGAGCAGCCATGGGCACTCGAAGAAGAGTTGATCCGAACACACGTACTGCCGCTGAACCTTGACCAGAATCGGGATGGCTCCTTCCACAGCCAGCTTTCCGCACTCCGCGCCGCCCAGCGCGCTCAAGCTCGGCTGTCACCCGTAGAGCGGCAACCCTGATCAACGGGCACTTCGCTGGGAACGCCAGTACGGCGCGCCTTGGCCTGTCGTCCGCCGCCTCCCCGTGCCGCTGAGCACGACCACCATGCCGACCATAGTGGGCCGCTTCGCCAAGCGGACACGGCGTATCGATGAAATTGAACTAAGAGCGCGTTTGGGATGTGTGTTGGTCGGGTGTGTCGCACAGTGGGTGCGATCGATGAGCCGGGCTCGGTCGGTAGACGGGTATGGATCGTGTGCGGCGGTACCCGTCTGATCTGACCGATGCCGAGTGGGAGATCATCGAGCCGATGCTGCCGTCGCCTCAGTGGATGGGCAGGCCGGAGAGGCATCCTCGTCGGGCGGTCGTTGACGGCATCCTGTACGTGGTGCGTACCGGGTGCGCGTGGCGGTATCTGCCGGTGGACTTCCCGCCCTGGCAGACGGTGTACTCCCACTTCCAACGCCTGAACCGGCGGGGTGTGACCGAGCGGATCCTCACCGAGCTGCGGGAGCAGGTCCGCCTGGCCCACGACCGGGCGGCCGAGCCCACCGCCGGGATCATCGACTCCCAGTCGGTCAGGGCCGCGGACACCGTGCACTCCGACACCCGTGGCTACGACAGCGGGAAGAGGGTCAACGGCCGGAAGCGGTTCATCGTGACCGACACCCTGGGTCTGCTGGTCACCGTCTGGGTCCTGGCCGCGTCGTGGCAGGACCGTGACGGCGCGAAGGGCGCACTGCTCGCCACCTATGTGGCGACGCCGATCCGGCACGTGTTCGCCGACTCCGGGTTCTCCGGCCGCCTGGTCGACTGGGCCCGCGACATCCTGCGCACCACCCTGGAGATCGTCCGGAAGCCCCCCGACCAGCAAGGTTTCGTCGTGCACCGCCGCCGGTGGGTGGTGGAACGGACCCTGGCCTGGCTCACCGCCCACCGCCGCCTGGCCCGCGACTACGAAACCCAACCCGCGACCTCGGAAGCCATGATCCGCTGGGCCGCGATCGCCGGCATGCTCGCCCGCCTCACCCGAGGCGGACCCGCCACCCGCCAACAACGCCGCACCCTCAACACACCCGACTGACAGACATGCAAAACGCTCTCTAAGCCAGGGCTGGGCGGCCCGTCGCCGCCCGACGCGGCGGCCACCCTCGGGCCTCCCTCCGATACAAGCTCGGCCCAAGCACGGGCGGTCAGCCTGCCCCTATACCGTGAGCAGGGCCTCCTGGTTGGAGAGGATGAACTCTTTCAGCGCATCCGGCTTGAGATCCACCGCAGGCAGCTTGTCGATCGCCACGCGGTCGAGCTGGTAGCCGCCACGTGACGGATCAGCGAACTCCTCCCCGGTCCGGGCGTCCTCGTTCAGCTGACGTAGCCGACAGACGAAGAAGTGCTGGACGGAAACGCCCTCACCAGCGGAGGCGGTGAACAGGAACACCTGGACGAACCGGTCCGGCTCGGCACCGAGCTCCTCGTGCAATTCGCGGCGAAGCGCCGCCTCCAGGGAGACATCCGTCGACTCCAGACCGCCGCCCGGCGTCGTCCAGTACGGCGCCTGACCGGGCTTGATCCGCTTGATCAACACGAGACGGTCGTCCTCATCCAGAAGAACGGCCCGCACTGACCTACGTACGATCTGACGCACGACTCACTCCTGTCCGCACCCAAGATCAATAAAGTCACAAAGGTGCCCGGTTGCGGCTTTAGACGCGCAACGAGGTACCTGGCAAGCCGGACCCGCCGACGCGGACGTGACCGACGCGGCGCGTCAGTTGATCCGTCTCTCCACCGACGCCACCCGTCCAGCGGAAGCCGGAACGGTCCAACGGCTCCCGAGCACCCACCGAGACACCGGGCCACCGACAGAAACACCAAAAGGCTCCAACCCAGGGTGAAACCCCAGGTCAGAGCCTTTTTGGTGGTGCGCCGCCAGGGACTCGAACCCCGAACCCGCGGATTAAGAGTCCGCTGCTCTGCCAGTTGAGCTAGCGGCGCTCGTTGGCAACGGAGAGAACACTAGCACGGGCCATGAGCGGGGTTCCAATCCGATACCCGGCTCCACTCTTCGGGCGAGCTTAACGGGCAAAAGGCTTCAGATCCCCCCGCCGGAGAGCTTCCGGCATCGAGCTGGTGGCCGACATGGGGCACGATGTCCGCCAGGTACGCGAGAACAGAGGTGGGGATGGGCAGGTTCACGCGGGGCGGGGCGATGGCGGGCGCTCTCGTCCTGGCGGCGTCGCTGGCTCTGGCCGGCTGCGGCGGCGACCAGAAGAAGGAAGCCGAGTTCGTCGGCGGCACCGGGGCTTCGCCCAGCGCCGAGGCGGTGACCCCGGCGCAGTCCGGCGGAGCGTCGCCGTCGGCACCGGTGGCGGACGGCCTGGCGGTCAGTCCGGCCGACGGGGCGAAGGGCAGACCGGTCAGCACCGAGATCAGCGCCGACCTCCCGGGCGGCGGGAAGGTCTCCTCGGTCACCCTGACGACGGGTGACGGCAAGCAGGTCGGCGGGAAGCTGCGGCTGGACGGCAGTTCCTGGGTGCCGTCGTCGGCACTGAAGTACGGCACGAAGTACAAGGCCACGGTGATCGGCACCGGTGCCGACGGCCAGCCCCGGCAGGGGGTGAGCACGTTCACCACGATGGCCAAGCCGAGTTCGATGATCGGCTCCGGCCTCTACCTCTTCGACGACCGGACCTACGGCGTGGCCATGCCGGTGGTGGCCGAGTTCAGTCCGGGCATTCCGCAGAAGGACCGGGCAGCCGTCCAGAAGCGGATGTTCGTCAAGACTGATCCGCCGCAGCCGGGTGCCTGGCACTGGGTGTCCAGCGGCACCCAGGCGTACTACCGGGGGCCGGAGTACTGGCAGCCGGGGACGACGCTGAGCGTCCGGATCGCGCTGGCCGGGATTCCGCTGAGCAACGGCCGGTACGGCAACGTGGACCGGTCGGCGACCGCCAAGATCGGGCGGGCCTTCGAAATGAAGGTGGACAACGCCACCAAGCAGATGGAGGTGTTCCAGGGCGGCCAGTTGATCAAGACGTTGCCGGTCAGCCTGGGCAAGAAGAGCACTCCCTCCTCCAGCGGCACCATGGTGGTGATGGAGAAGAAGGAGAAGACCGTCTTCGACACGATGGACGAGCCGGACCCGGCCAACCAGTACCGCACCGAGATCGATTTCGCCCAGCGGCTGACCTGGGGCGGCGAGTACATCCACGCGGCACCGTGGTCCGAGGGGGTGCAGGGTCGGCGCAACGTCTCGCACGGCTGCGTCAACGTGTCGATGGCGATGGGCAGGTGGCTCTTCTCCCAGACGAAGGTGGGCGACCCGATCACGGTCAAGGGCACCCCACGCAAGCTCGAAGCGGGTAACGGGTGGACGGCGTGGAGCCTGACCTGGGCGGAGTTCGTCAAGGGCAGCGCGCTGCCGGTTCCACAGGGCGGCTCGGGTCCGCTGGTCTGACCTCCGCTCCGGGTCGACGCAGGTCGCCGACCCGGAGCGGCACGGGCCGGTGACCCATCGTCATCGCACCCCGCTCGGCGGCGTGTTTCAGTTCACCCTTCGCAACCGACGGGCGTGCCGCCGCGTCTGTGAGGGACGATGGGACATCGGGGACCACGACTGTGAGGGAATCATGCGAGTTGTCCAGGACCACCTGACCGGGCGTACCGGTCGCCGCCGGGTGCTCGCGGCGGGGGTCCTCGCCGCGGCGCTGGCCCTCACCTCCGCCTGCACCGGCTCGGGCGGCGACAAGCCGTCGAGCTGGCAGGGCGGCGGCGAGGAGGCCGCGCCGAAGGCCAGCGCGACGATCACCGAACCGAAGGCCGACGCCACCGACGTCCCGGCCTCCACCGGCATCGTCTTCACCGCCAAGGATGCCAAGGACACCACCGTCGCGCTCACCGACGCCGCCGGCAAGGCCGTCGAGGGCAAGCTCGCCGCGGACGGCGCGAGCTGGCTCCCCGACGGCACCCTGGAGTACGGGGAGAAGTACACCGCCACGGTGACGGCGACCGGTGAGGACGGCAAGCCGGCGACGGCCACCAGTGCCTTCACGGTGATGGCCAAGCCGGACAAGCAGGTGCGGGTCACCAGCTTCCTCGGTGACAACCAGGTGGTCGGGGTGGCCATGCCGCTGATCGTGAAGTTCGGTCGGGCCGTGCCGGAGGACTACCGCGACGACGTGCAGCGCCGGATGACGGTCACCAGCACCCCGGCCCAGGAGGGCGTCTGGCACTGGGTCAGCCCCACCGAGGTCCGCTACCGGCCCAAGGAGTTCTGGCAGTCGGGCACCACGGTGTCGTACCAGGTGCGGGCCGGCGGGCTGCCGATGGGCGGCGGCTGGTACGGCCGGTCCGACCTGACGGTGGACGTCAAGGTCGGCCCGTCGGTGGTGATGCAGGTCGACAACAAAACCAAGCGGATGACCGTCACCAAGGACGGCAAGGTCGTCAAGACGATCCCGGTCAGCCTGGGCAAGAAGAGCACCCCGTCGTCCAGCGGGACGATGGTGGTGATCGAGAAGCTCCGCAAGACGGTCTTCGACACGATGGAGGAGCTGGGCCCGGAGGAGGGCTACCGCACCAAGATCGACTATGCCCAGCGGCTCACCTGGGGTGGCGAGTTCATCCACGCCGCCCCCTGGTCGGAGGGTCAGCAGGGCACCACGAACGTGTCGCACGGCTGCGTCAACGTGTCGATGAAGGACGGTGCCTGGCTGTTCGCCAACACCAAGATCGGTGACCCGATCACGGTCAAGGGCACCGAACGCAAGCTCCAGAACGGCAACGGCTGGACCGACTGGAACATGAGCTGGGACCAGTACGTCAAGGGCAGCGCCCTGCCGTACGACCCGGACGCCGGGCAGCCGGACACCGACGCCTCCCCCGACGGGGCCACCGCCACGCCGAGCGCCGAGCCGACGCCCTGACCGACGCCCTGACCGACCGCAGCCGGCCAGCCGGGTCCTGACCGACCGGCCCACGCCGATCTTCCACGACCGGCCCCCGTCATCAGGCGGGGGCCGGTCCGCGTGCGGGGTGTGCTGCCCGCCGGGCCAGCCCCTGGCCCCCTACAACGACTCAGGCCCCCTCGATTGAGGGGGCCTGAGCTGCGGTGGAGCAGATCCACCAACCGGGTGACTGATGGGAATTGAACCCACGACAACCGGGACCACAACCCGGTGCTCTGCCAACTGAGCTACAGCCACCATGCCGTCCGCGCCGGTTTCCCGGGCGGGTGCGGACTAATAATAGCCACACCCGGACGGGGGCCGTCCAGCGGGTTCCGCCGGCCGGCCGGCACCGGCCTAGAGCTGTGCCGCGATCGCCTTCGCCGTCTCGACGTCCGGGCCGGGCAGCGGCACGAACAGGGTGCGCCGGTAGTACTCCAACTCCCGGATGCTCTCCTGGATGTCGGCCAGGGCCCGGTGCGCCAGCCCCTTGCGCGGCTGGCCGAAGTACACCCGGGGGTACCAGCGCCGGCACAGTTCCTTGATCGACGACACGTCGATCATGCGGTAGTGCAGGTGGGCGTCGAGCCGGGTCATGTCCCGGGCGATGAAGCCCCGGTCGGTGGCGATCGAGTTGCCGCACAGCGGCGCGGTACGCGGGTCCTTCACGTGGCTGGTGACGTACTCCAGGACCAGGTCCTCAGCCTCGGCGAGGGTGACGGTGGAGCGGCGCACCTCCTCGGTGAGACCCGATTTGGCGTGCATGGTGCGGACGACCTCCGGCATCGCCTCCAGGGCCGCCTCGTCGGCGTGGATGACCACGTCCACACCCTCACCCAGCACGTTGAGGTCGGGGTCGGTGACCAGTGCGGCCACCTCGATCAGCTTGTCGCTACCGAGGTCGAGCCCGGTCATCTCACAGTCGATCCAGACGAGAAGGTCAGCCACCGGGACAGACTACGCGCAGCCCAGGTGCCCGCGCCTCGGCACTGTCGCGGGGTGGGACCGCTAGGGTTTCCCCGTGCCCGCCGAATCCGTCGCTTCCCCCGTCAACGCCCCGGAGGACCAGCGGAGCCGTACGGCCCGCCGGGTCGTCACGGTGGTGGCGTTGGCGGCCGTGCTGCCGGCGCTCTACCTGCCGGGCCTGGTGCACGACTTCTTCGACCTGAAGATCTACATGCGGGCGATGGACTGGTGGGCGTCCGGGCATCCGCTCTACGACTACGTGCAGCCCGACCGGGTGCAGGGTGAGCTGTACTTCACGTACCCGCCGTTCAGTGCCCTGCTGTTGCGGCCGTTCGGGGTGCTGCCGCTGGGCCTGACGATCGTCATCTTCACCGTGCTGACCTGCGTCGCCGTCGTGGTCACCACCCGCTGGCTGGTGCTGCCGGTGATCGAGCGGCACGGTCTGCACCGGACGTTCGCGCTCACCGTGGCGGTGCTGCTGGTCTTCGCGGTGGAGAGCACCCGGGAGACGATCACCTTCGGTCAGATCAACATGCTGCTGGTGGTGCTGATCCTGGCCGACCTGCTCTTCGCCGTACCGCAGGCGCGACGGTGGGCCGGGGTGGGCGTCGGGCTGGCCACGGCGCTCAAGCTCTTTCCGGGCATCTTCATCGTCTACCTGCTGGTGACCCGGCGCTGGCGGGCGGCCGTGGTGGCGAGTGTCACGGCGGCGGCAGCGACGCTGCTGGCCGCCGCGGTGGCCCCCCGCGACTCGTGGCGGTTCTGGACCCACGAGTTGTGGGCCACCGACCGGGTCGGGCGCACCGACTACACCGGCAACCAGTCGCTGTTCGGGCTGCTCAGCCGGATCGACGCGCCGCAGGAGCCGAACCGGCTGCTCTGGCTGGTGCTGGTCGTGGCGATCCTCGGGTACGGGCTGTGGCGGGCGGCCCGGGCCGCCGCGGCCGGCGACTGGTTGACCGGGCTCACCCTCACCGGACTGGTCGGCGGACTGGTCAGCCCGATCACCTGGACCCACCACATCTACTGGTTCATTCCGGCGGTGGTGGTGCTGGTGGACGCCGCGCTCGACGCCGACCGGGAGACCGAGGCGGGGGCGCGACGCCGTCGCCGGCTGCTCACCCTCGCCACCGGCACCGGCCTGGTGATCGTCTACGGGGTGGTCTCGTTCTACGACTGGGGGGTGGCGCCGGCCCGCACGGACACCCCCTGGGAGTTCCTGCTGCGCAACGCGTACGTGCTGCTGGCGCTGCTGCTGCTGGCGCTGCTGCCGGTCCGACGGGAGCGGCGGTCGACCGGTCGACCGACCCCATAAAGGGACAGATATTCCACTATCCGACTTTTAGCGGTAATCTGGTGTCAGCCAGTCATGGCTCGCAGCGCACCGATCCCCCGGTGAAGACGGCCCTCCGCGTCGGCAGCGCGGAGGGCCGTCACCGCGTCCACGCCCGTCCGACGCCACCGCGTCCACGCCCGTCCGACGCCACCGCGTCCACGCCCGTCCGACGCCACCGCACGACGCGTCCGGCCCGCCGGACAGGTCCGACGGGCCGGTGCGCGGTGGAACGGGTCAGGACTTCGGCGTCGGCTCCCGCCGGGTCCGGGCGAAGGCCAACCCGCCGAGGGCCAGCCCACCGAGCCCCGCCAGCAGACCGACGACACCCAGCACGACCGCGATCGAACCCGAGTCGTCGTCATCGTCGTCGTCCTTCGCGGCCGGCGCACCCGCCGCCGGGGCCGCCGAGGGCGACCCGGCCGCCGCGGTCAGGGTCAGCACCGGCGCCGGGTTCTCCGGCTCCTCCGCGCCCGGCGTGGGCTCCTCGATCCAGCGCGACACGTTGCCGTCGGAGTAGGTCTGGAGCGTCTTGAGGACCATCTTGTCCACCTGCGGCAGCGGACCCAACGAGATCGGGAACTCCTGGAACTCGCCAGGCTTGACGCCCCCACCGGCGGCGGCCGTCCAGGTCAGCTTGGACACCGCCTCGGTGAGCTGGCTGCCGTGCACCTCGATCGGCGGGTCCACCTTGCGCTTCTCCACCGCCACCGTCCACCCGGGCACCGGCATCGTGGAGACCGAGCCGACCGGGGCGTTCTCCGGCAGGTTCACCTCGATCTTGACGGTGGAGGCGGTGTCGCTCTCGTTGGGCACCCGGATGGCGAACCGGCCGTAGCCGCCCTGGGTCGCCTCCTTCGGGTTGACCGTGACGTGCGCCGCGGCCGGCCCGGTGAAGCCGAGCACCGTGGCGGTGATGGCGGCGAGGGTGAGCGCGGCGGCGGATGCGGAGCGCCGGATACGGATCATCGGGGACGGGCCCTTCCTTACTTGATCGGCACGGTGGCGGTCACCGTGGCCTGGTCGATGTCGGACGTACGGACCGTGAAACGCAGTTGCCACTGGCCCGCCGACGGGAAGCTGAACTCCCCCGTCGCGTGGTTGTCGGTGAGCTTGAGCAGCGGAATGTCGATCGGTTCCACCCCGGCCGAGGGCAACGCGGCGGTGGCCTTCCACTCCACCACCGGCTGCGGGCGGTTGTCCGGCGTGTAGGCGTACAGGTGCATCGAGTTGTTGCCCCGCTCGGCCGGGTCCAGCTCCACCTGGAGCGAGAAGAGCGGGCTGGTCAGCGTGGTCGAGTAGTAGCCGGCGTCGGCGCCGGATCCACCGTCGACGGCGGTCCGGGCCGGCGGGGTCTGCACCAGGGTCGCCGTGACGCCGAGGATCACCGCGGTGATCGCCAACTCCACCCACACCGCGCGCCGCACCGGCACCGGCCGGGCCGCCGCGGTCCGCCGTCGCACCAACTGTCGGGAGTACGCGGCCACCCCCACCACCAGCGCGAACAGCCCGATCTTGGCGAGCAGCAGCCGGCCGTACGTGGTGCCGGTGAGGGCCGCGACGGTGCCCACCTCGATCAGCCCCTGCACGACGCCGGCCAGCAGCAACGCCGCCACCGCCAGCGCCGCCCAGCGGGACCAGATCGGCAGGATCGCCCCCAGCTCCCGCTCGTCGGCCCGGCGCAGCAGGAACCCGGCCAGCATCACCAGCCCGCCCAACCAGACCGCCATGCTGCCCAGGTGCACCGCGTCGACGAGCACCGACACCGCCGGCGCCGGGGAGGCAGCCGGGTGCCCGGCCAACGGCCAGGTGAACAACCCGGCCACCCCCAGCCCGGTCAGGATGATCCCGTCGGTACGCCCCACCGGCCCCCGGGTCAGCGGCCGGAGCAGGAACACCGCCGCCGCCAGCAGGCCCAGCCGGATCAGGTGTGCGGTGCCGTACCCGCTGCCCAGCACCTCGGACAGGCCCTCCCCGGTGACGTCGAACAACCCCCCACCGGCGGTGTACGGCACCTGCATCCACACCTCGGCCACCGTCGCGACGGCGAGCAGCCCCACCCCGGACCAGAGCAGCCGGGCAGGCCCCGCCGGGACAGCCGCAGCGGCCAGAGCGCGGCCAGCACCAGCGCCGGACCCACCACCAGCAGCAGACCGCCGTACCCCAGGTATTTCGTCACCTTCACGCCGACCCCGACCACCGGGTCGGCCCGGCTGTCCGAGCCGGCGTCGGTCGGTGGCGTCGACGGCGCCCCCACCGAGTAGGTGAACGCACCGGACACCGGGTGGCTGTCGGCGGAGATCACCCGGTAGCTGACCAGGTAGGTGCCCTGCGGTCCGGCCGGGTCCACCCCGATCGTCACCACCGAGCCCTCGAAGCGGGGTTCGCCCCGATCCGCCCGGGAACCGTCCGGGGCGATGACCCGCACCTTGTCGGGCACCTTGCGGACCGACTCGCTGAACGTCAGCACCACCTCCGACGGGGCGCTCGGCACCACCGCCGAGGCCACCGGGCTGCTGCTGGACAACACGGCGTGGGCGCTCGCCGGCCCGGCCGGGGCGAGCAACAGGGCGACGAGGGTGATCAGCAGGCCGGCGGCGGCACCCGCGCGGGCCAACCAGCGACGATCGACGGCGTTCATCCCGCCATGCTCGCTGACCGGAGGCCGATACGCCCACCCGGCCACCCCACGACGGCACGGCGCGTCCACGGCGGCCGGGGCGCCTGCCGTAGGTGGTGGGACGTCATGAACGGGTAGTCGTTCGGCGGTGGGGAAAAGTTCCCGGCGTGAGCGGGACCATTCAAAGGGTCGAAGGACCCTGCCCCTCCCCGCCACGCCGCGTAGCGTGGCTAGTCGTGATCCCCGCCCACCGCGCCCCCTCCACCACCACCGGTGACGGCCCGCTGACCGGCCACTGGCCACCGGCGACCCGGCGACCACCCACCCCGGGGAACCCACCGACCGGGCGGTACGACCAATGGGCGTGACCGCAGCGCGTACCCCCGCCGGCCGTTGGCCCGTCGTCCGGCCCTGGCTCGGCCTCGCCGCCCGGCTCGGCCTGGCCGCCGTCTGGCTGTTCGCCGGTGGGGCCAAGGTCGGTGACCTGGCCGCCTCCGGACGGGCCGTCAACGCGTACCAGGTGATGCCCTACCAGGTGGCGACGGCGATCGGGGCCGCGCTGCCGTTCGTGGAGCTGGCGCTGGGCCTGCTCCTGCTCGCCGGGCTGGCGACCCGGCTGAGCGCCGGGATCTCCGCCGCGCTGCTGGTGGTCTTCATCGCCGGCATCGCCTCGGCCTGGGCGCGCGGCCTGGCCATCGACTGCGGGTGCTTCGGCAGCGGCGGGCAGCTCGCCGCCGGCCAGGCCCCGAGCTACCTCCCGGAGATCCTCCGGGACCTGGGATTCCTGGCGCTGGCCGGATTCCTGCTGATCTGGCCCCGTAGCCCGTACTCGGTGGACGGCTGGCTCGCGGGCGACCCACCCGTGGAGGAGGACGACGATGAGTAGTCGCAAGGAACGCAACCAGGCCGCGCGGGTCGTCCGCGAGCAGCTCGCCCGCGAGAAGCGCCGCAAGCGGACCCTCTGGACCTCCGCCGGCGCGGTGGTGCTGCTGGTGATCGCCGGCCTGATCGGGTGGAGCGTCTACTCCAGCCAGAAGTCGGACACCTTCACCGCACCGCCCGGGGCGAACGACGCCGGCACCGGCGTCGTGCTCGGCACCGGGCCCGTCACCATCGACCTCTACGAGGACTACCTCTGCCCGGTCTGCAAGGAGTTCCAGCAGACCAGCGGGGAGACCATCAACCAGTTGGTCTCCTCCGGCAAGGCCAAGGTGGTCTTCCACCCGGTCGCCTACCTCAACCGGTTCTCCACCACCGAATACTCCACCCGCTCCTCGGCCGCGTCCGGCTGCGCCGCCAAGGGCGGCAAGTTCAAGGAGTTCACCGACGCGCTCTTCGCCCAGCAGCCGCCGGAGGGCAGCGCCGGGCTGAGCAACGACCAGTTGATCGACATCGGCGCGGGCGTCGGGCTCGACAGGGACGACTTCGGTTCCTGCGTCAAGGACGGCACGTACACGGCGTGGACCGAACACGTCACCGAAGACGCCAGCAAGGACGGGGTCACCGGCACCCCGACCCTCAAGGTGAACGGCACCGCCGTGTCCGACCGCAGCCCGGCCGGCATCACCGCAGCGGTGGAGGCGGCCGGCAAGTGACCCCGGCACCCCTGCGGCGGGCCGTCCTGCTGCTCGCCGCCGTACTGCTCGGCCTGATCGGCTGCGCCGCACCGGCGTACGCGCACGGGGCGGACGCCCCCGACGGCACCGACTACCGCACCACGGTGACGGGGATCACCCCGGCCCGGTCGGGGCTGACCGCGCGGGCCGTCGAGGCGGGTGCCCGGCTGGAACTGGTCAACCACTCCGACCGGGACGTCGAGGTGATCGGCTACTCCGGGGAGCCGTACCTGCGGGTCGGGCCGGGCGGGGTGTACGAGAACGTCCGCTCCCCCGCCACGTACCTCAACCGCACCCTGGCCGGGGACACCGCGCTGCCCGCCACCGCCGACCCGGCCGCCGCCCCGCAGTGGCGTCGGATCGGCGACGACAGGCGGATCCGCTGGCACGACCAGCGGGCCCTGTGGCGGGAGACCGGGGTGCCCGCCCCGGTGGCCGCCGACCCGGGCCGGGAGCACCGGGTCCGCGACTGGACGGTGCCGTTGCGCGACGGCGACGAACCGGTCGAGCTGCGCGGCACCCTCGACTGGGTGCCGCCGCCGGACCCGTACCCGTGGTGGGTGGCCGCCACCCTCGGCGTCCTGCTGGTCGGCGCGGCGGGGCTGCTGCCGGCCGGCACCGGCGCGGGGACCCGGGCGCTGCGCGGCGTCGGCGCGGTGCTCGCCCTCGGTGGTGCCGCCGCCGTCGCCCTGGTGCTGGGCCGGGAGCTGGACGCCGGGGCGCAGGGCGTCGGCGGGGTGCTGCTCGGGCTGGCCGCCGGGCAGCTCTGGCCGCTGCTGACCGGGCTGGGTGCGGTGGCCGCCGGGGGGTGGGCGTTGGCCCGCCGGCCCGCCGCCGACTTCGTGCTCGCGCTGGCCGGGGCGTGCCTCACCCTCGTCGTCGGCGTCGCCAACCTGACCGTGCTGTCCCGCGCCGTCGCCCCCGCGCCCTGGTCCGGCGGCGTCGCGCGGGTGCTGCTGACCGGGGTGCTGGTAGCCGGGGTCGGCGCGGTCGCCGCCGGCCTGCTCCGGCTGCACGCCGCCACCCGCGCCGCCGCGCCCCGACCCGCCGCCGACCCGGCCCGGACCTGACCGGCGACCCGGGGTGCCCCGTCGCCGTCCGGCCCGGGACCCGAGCCGCCGCCGGTGGGCCCCGCCGGCCGGCACCGAACCCGCCCCCACCGCAGCGCGGGGGGGGGTCGCCTGTCGGCGCTGGTCAGCCGATCGGTCGGGGGTGGAAGCCGTAGGGCAGTTCCAGGCGGTGGCGGGAGAGCAGCTCCGCGTCGGCGAGCAGGTCGGCGGTGGGGGCGTCGGCGACGATCCGGCCGGCGTCCAGGATGACCGCCCGCTCGCACAGCTCCGCCGCGTAGGGCAGGTCGTGGGTGACCATCAGCAGGGTCACCGGCAGGGCACGCAGGATCCCGGCCAGCTCCCGGCGGGCCGCCGGGTCCAGGTTGGACGACGGCTCGTCGAGGACCAGGATCTCCGGGCGCATCGCCAGCACGGTGGCCACCGCCACCCGACGACGCTGCCCGAACGACAGGTGGTGCGGTGCCCGGTCCCGGTGCTCGGCCATCCCCACCGCGGTCAGCGCCTCATCCACCCGCGCGGCCAGCTCGGCCCCGCGCAACCCCAGGTTGGCCGGGCCGAACGCCACGTCCTCGGCCACCGTGGGCAGGAAGAGCTGATCGTCCGGGTCCTGGAAGACGATGCCCACCCGGCGACGGATCTCGGCCAGGGTGTCCCGGTCCCGGGACACCGTCAGCCCACCCACGCTCACCACCCCCTCGGTCGGGGTGAGGATGCCGTTGAGGTGCAGCACCAGCGTGGTCTTGCCGGCGCCGTTCGGGCCGAGCAGGGCCACCCGCCCACCGCGCGGCACGGCCAGGTCCACCCCGGCCAGGGCGACGTGACCGTCCGGGTACGCGTACCGGACGCCACGGACGTCGAGGGAGACAGCGGTCTGCACGTACCCGATCATGTCAGGACGACGGCGGTGGCGGCGATCGTCACCGCCACCAGCGGCACCGTGGCCGCCGCCACCCACTGCCCGGCGGTCGCCGCGCCGGACCCCTGCCAGACCGCCGGCATCCGCCCCGTGTAGCCCCGGGAGAGCATCGCCAGGTAGACCCGCTCACCACGTTCGAAGGCCCGCAGGAACAACGCGCCCACCCCGGCGGCGAAGCCGCGCAACTGCCACAGGAAACGCGGGTCGTCGCCCCGGGAGATCCGGGCCACCCGCATCCGGCGGGCCTCACCGACCAGCACGTCGAGGTAGCGCAGCATGAACGTGGCGATCTGGGTGATGATCTGCGGGCAGCGCAGCCGGTCCAGGCCGACGATCAGGTCCCGGGTGGTGGTCGTGGCGGCCAGCAGCAGCGACGCGAGCACCCCCAGGGTGCCCTTGGCGACGATGTTCCACGCCCCGTGCAGGCCGTCCACCGACAGGCTCAACCCAACGAACTCCGTGCGCGCGCCCGCCCCGAGGAACGGCAGGGCGACCGCGAACAGCACGAACGGCACCTCGATCGTGGCGCGCAGCAGCAGCCAGCGCGGGCCGACCCGGGCCAGTGCGGCGACGACGGCGACCAGCACGGCGTACCCGCCGAAGGCCCAGAACGCCTCGCGCGGGGTGGCCACCACGGCGATGGTGAACAGCACCATCGCGGCGATCTTCACCTCGGGCGCCAGCCGGTGCACCGGGGAGGGGGTGTCCCGGTAGAGCACGTGCGCGTGTCCGGCACCCACGTCGTACCGCCCGGTCAGCCGGCGGTGCCGGCGGGCTGCCGGTCGTCACGCGCGCCGCCGTCGGTGCCGGCCGGCTGACCGTCACCGCCGGCCGGGCGGCGACCACGCAG
Source organism: Micromonospora sp. RL09-050-HVF-A (assembly GCF_019374995.1). Lineage (NCBI taxonomy): Bacteria > Bacillati > Actinomycetota > Actinomycetes > Micromonosporales > Micromonosporaceae > Micromonospora > Micromonospora sp. RL09-050-HVF-A. The sequence continues at coordinate 5,832,166 of NZ_JAGKQP010000002.1, read as the reverse complement.
CAGCCAGAACAGGCCACCACCGACGGCGAAGGTGAGCAGCACCCCGACCACCCCGGACAGGCCCGTGGAGAGGAAGCCGTTGTCCACGCCCCGGATGCCGTAGTCGGCCAGCGGGCTGTCGGCCAGCTCATGGTCCTTCGCCTGCCGGGCCGGGCAGGAACCGCCGGTGATCTCGTCGTCGGCGTTCACCGTGCAGCCCTTGAGCAGCGACGAGTCCAGACCGTCGGGGTGCGACGAGGCATAGTTGCTGACCACCCCGGCCAACACCAGGGCGACCAGCAGGCCGACCGCCACGAAACCCCAGGAACGCTTCCTCACCGGGCACCTCCGACAGCCGGGACAGGGGCCGGCACGGTCGCCGGCTTCAGCGCGCGCAACGCGTACACCAGATCGGGTCGGACCTTGGCCACGGTGGCGACCGTGGTCGCGGTGATCAGCCCCTCGCCGATGCCGATCAGCAGGTGGACCCCGGCCATCGTGCCGGCCAGGCCGGTCAGGTTGCCGCCCAGGTCGGTGGTGCCGCCGAGCCAGTACTGCACGACGAACCCCTGGGAGGCGACGACCACGCTGACCAACGCCGAGACGAAGGCGGTCACCGCCAGGCCGGTGGGGGTGCGGGGCAGCACCCGCAGCAGGCCGGCGATCAGCAGGTACGCCGCCGCGGTGCCGAGCAGCGCCATGTTGGTGATGTTCAGGCCGAGCATCGCGACGCCGCCGTCGCCGAAGACCAGGGCCTGCACGATCAGCACCACCGACACGCAGAGCGCGCCGACCCAGGGGCCGACCAGCAGGGCGGCGAGCGCGCCGCCGAGCAGGTGACCGGAGACCCCGGCCGTGAAGATCGGGAAGTTGAGCATCTGCACGGCGAAGATGAACGCGGCGACCAGGCCGGCCATCGGCGCGAGCCGGTCGTCCAGGTCACGTCGGCCGCGCAGCACGCAGAAGGTCAGGGCGGCCAGCGCGACGGCCGCGAAGACGCCCGCGACGGGACCGTTGATGATCCCGTTCGAGATGTGCATCGCCAGGGTTTCCACATGACCTCCAGTCGGCCGGCGTGCCCAGCCTATTTCCCGCTGGCTGTTGTTGCCAAGATGCGGCAACAAGGCACTGCGTCGTTCACCACCGGGCCATCGCCCGGCCGCCCGGGCCCCGCCCACGCGGGTGGAACACCGGACCATGCGGGTCGTCCCGAAGAACCGGCTTCCGCACGCCCGCCGGGTGCACCGGCCGGCCCGGAGCACCAGCCGGCCCGAACGGCCCAGGGGACCGCCACCACGTCCCGGGCGCCCCGGCGGGGATCAGCCGGCACGTCACCCCCCGACGGTAGGGTCGTCGCCATGACCGCGCCCGACCGGCTCGCCCCCGGCGACCCCGCCCCCGACTTCACCCTCCCCACCGACACCGGGGAGACGCTCGCCCTGGCCGCGCTGCGCGGTCGCCGGGTCATCCTGTACGCCTACCCGGCCGCGATGACCCCCGGCTGCACCAAACAGGCCTGTGACTTCCGTGACTCGCTCGCCTCGCTCCAGGCCGCCGGTTACGAGGTGGTCGGCATCTCCCCCGACCAGCCCGCCAAGCTGGCGAAGTTCCGCGAGCGCGACGCCATCACCTTCCCGCTGGTCGCCGACGTCGACAAGGCGGTGCTCACCGCGTACGGCGCCTTCGGCGAGAAGCAGTCCTACGGCCGTACGGTGACCGGGGTGATCCGGTCCACCTTCGTCATCGACCCGGACGGAAAGATCGAGCACGCGTTCTACAACGTCAAGGCGACCGGCCACGTCGCCAAGCTGCGCCGCGACCTCGGCCTCGACTGAACGCGTCACACCTCGTCGCTACTGTGCGCGCATGACCCGATACAGGTACACGCCGGAGATGCTCGCCCAGGCGGCGGCGCAGTCCCGCAGCATCGCCGACGTCCTGCGCGTTCTCGGGGTCCGGTTCAGCGGTGGTTCACACGCGCACATCAGTCGTCAGCTCAAGCGGCTGGGCATCGACACCTCGCACTTCACCCGCCGTCCGGGCGGGGGTGGCCGACCGTCCGGGCGGCGTACCCCGTCGGTCCAGGTGTTGCGGCCACTGCCGGCGGGTTCCCGACGGGTGCCGGGCGCCCGCCTGAAGGCTGCGCTGCGTGACATCGGCGTTCCCGACGAGTGCGAGGGGTGCGGCACCAACCCCGTCTGGCAGGGGCGGCCGCTGACCCTGCACGTCGACCACCTCAGCGGCGACTTCCTCGACAACCGGCCGCCGAACCTACGGCTGCTCTGCCCGAACTGTCACAGCCAGACCCCGACCTACGCCGGGCGTCACCGGTCCGGCGGCGGAGCCCGCCAGTCCGGTGCGGTGCCCGACGTCGCCGTCCCGCCGCCGGCCGCGTACCGTCCACCAGCGCCGGCACCTGTCGACGCGGAGCGGGTCGCGGAGGTGATCCGACAGGTCGAGGCGGGTGTCATCGGGCCGAGCGAGGCGGCCCGGCGGATCGGCTGCCACCGCAACCACGTCACCCGGCTCCGCCACCGGCTCGCCACCACCGGCACCGCCGCCGCCCCGCTCCGACCGCGCAGCGGCTCGCCGCACCAGGAAACCGTCCTCCGGTACGCACTGGCCCGTCCCGATCTGGGACCACGGAAACTCGCCGCGTTCATCCGCGAGGCGACCGGCGACACCTACGTCGTCAGTCACGGGACGGTATCGAACATCCTGCGCCGGGCCGGGCTCTCCACCGTTTCCGCGCGACGCTCTAAACTCTGACGCGAGCGGGAGTGGCGGAATGGCAGACGCGGTAGGTTTAGGTCCTATTGTCCGAAAGGACGTGGGGGTTCAAGTCCCCCCTCCCGCACCACACGACCCTGTCGGGAGGGTCACGATCGCGGGCGCACGACGCGTCGGCGCAGCAGGATCGACAGGGTGAGCCTGCGTTTCGTCCTCGACCCCGATCTCACCCCCGCCCTGCGCGAGCAGATCGTCGACCTGTGGGTCGAGGTCACCAACGCCGGCGGTGCGGTCGGCTTCGTCGCCCCGGTCACCACCGCCGACGTACGCCCCGTCGCCGAGGCGACCTTCGCCGCCGTCACCGACGGTCCGGACCGGATGCTGGTCGGCTACGAGAGTGACCGACCGGTCGCGGTGTTGTTCCTCGCCGACAACCGGTTCGGCTTGAAGGCGCACTGGGGCATCCTCAAGCGGGTGATGGTGCACCCGGCCACCCAGGGGCGCGGCCACGGGCAGGCCCTGATGCGGGAGGCCGCCCGGCGCGCGCCCGAGCTGGGTTGGCGGGCGCTGCACGTGACGGTGCGCGGCGGGCTGGGCCTGGAGAGGTTCTACGACCGGCTCGGTTACCGCGAGGTGGGCCGGCTGCCGGGCGCGCTGCGGGTGGCAGCCGACGACGACCGGGACGAGATCCTCATGTGGCGGGACCTGGACACCCCGGACTGACCGTCCGACGGACCGCGCTCGACCGCCGCCGGGTCGACCCGGCGGCGTCCGGCCGGCCCCGCTCCCGACGGACGGGCCGCTCCGGCGACCGGGCGACGCGCGGCTGGTCCCGCCGAGCCGAGGCGGGCAGCGGCGGTGGAGGACCGGCGGGAGTCAGCCCCGGGACGTGCAGTCGACCGGCCGGCCCGCGCCCGGCTCCGCCTTCGACACGGCGAGCGCGGGCGGGTCGCTGACCTGCGGTGCACCTGGTGAACTGGCGGAGGCGACCGCCGACGGGCTGGCGGTGGCCCGGGTCGGGCTGGCGGCGGGGCTCGGGGAGGACGGCCGGCTGGTCGGGTTCTTCCGCGCGGCGGGGGCGCTGCCGCCGTACATCTTCACGGTGCTGCGCTGGACCCGGCCGGGGGACATGGTGACGCCGCTGGCGGTGACGCGGTGGCCGTACACGTCGGTGACCCGGACGGCGTACGGGCCGGGACCGGCACCCGAGTCGATCTGCCAGTAGTTGTAGTCCTGCCGGGCGGCGGTACGCCAGGCGCCGGAGCCCTGGCGTACCTCGACGGCGCGCAGCGGGTTGCCGTGCTCGGCGACCAGCACCGCGAACCAGTACTGCGACGCGCCCTCCTTGATCCGGAAGGTCAGCGGGCCGGACAGTGGCGGGTCGACGGCCGCGCGGTAGCTGACGTTGACGATGCCCTGCACCGGGTCGGCGATCCGGGCGAACGCCTCGCGGGAGAGGTCGACGTGCCCGGGGGCGCACTCCGGGCACTGGTCCATGATCAGGACCCGGACGGTGCCCCGCGGGCCGGTGACGTCGAGGTACCCGCCGCAGGCCGCGCCGGAGCTGTACTCGGTGGGGCCGAGGGCCACGTACATCCGGTCGGCCGGGGCGGACGGGTAGGAGCAGTTCCCGCCGGCCCCCTTCGAGTCGTAGAAGGTGGCTTTCCCCTTGTGGACCGTACTACCGGTGGGTGGGGCCGCCAGTGCCAGCCGCCCGGCGGCCACCGGCCCGGCACCGGCCAGCGCGACCGGCGGGGCGGCGCAGGCGGGGGCGGCTCCGGAGCGCAGCGCGAGGCTCAGCCCGAGCACGGTGGCGAGCGCGGCGACGCCACCGGCGGCCAGCCAGCGGCGGCGTCCGCCACCCTGGGCGCGGCGACGCCCCGGCCCGGGACGCGCGGCGGGGGCGCGACCGCCCGGCCCGGGGTCGGGTTGCTGGGACACGCTGCCATCGGTCACGCCGACCGATGCTGCCGCAGGCGACGACCCGGGGACAAGCGGGCTAAGCGAAAGCTAAGCCGGTCAGCCGATCCGGTTACGGTGGAGGCCCGACGCGATCACGGTGAGCGACTGCAGCGGTTCGGCGGTCTCCGGCCGGGTACGCAGCAGGTCCTCCAGGCGGACCCGCCAGCGGCCGGCTTCGACGGCGGCGGCCTCGGGCGTGGTCCGGGCCCATGGCAGCAGCCGCCGCCGGGTGTCCTGGAGGGAGCCGGCGTGGTCGGGGCCGAGCAGTTCACCGAGTTCGGCGCGCAGCCAGTCGAAGAGTTCGTCGTCGGGGACGCTCGCGACGATCAGGCGGGCCATGTCCCAGGCCACGCGGGGGTGGTGGAGAACCTGCATGCCGACTCCTCCGTCGATGGTGGCGATTCGGCAATCATCGATCCGGCACCGTACCGGGGGCAACACCCCGGCCGGCGGAGTACGGCTCGGCCGTCCGGCACCGGTCGGGCACGGCGGCCCGCCCCACCCGGGTCCACGCCGGTCGCCCCGGCTCCGCGGGGCGGGCCGCTCACCAGGCGACACCGATGCCGTCGCCGGGGTACCAGTGGTCGAGCGGGGTCTCGCGGTAGGCGAGGAACCGGCGGCCGGTGCGTGCGGCGTGTTCGGCGAGCACCCCGGTGGTGGTGACGTTGTCGGTGAGCAGGATCGCGCCGGGGGCCAGCTTCGGCTCGACGGCGTCGAACTCGCGGCGTTCGTGGTCGTGGCTGTGGTCGCTGTCGTGCAGGAACAGGTCGACCGGCCGCTCCAGGGCGGCGATCGCGGTGACCGAGTCGCCGACCACCAGGTCGATCACGTCGGCCCAGGGTGCGCTGCGGGCCAGGTAGCCGGCCTCCGGGTTGACGTCCAGCGAGGTGAGCCGGCCGGGGTGCCCCTCGGCGGCGTTGCGCAGCAGGGCGGCGGCGAGGACGCAGCTACCCAACCCCTTGTCGGTGCCGGTCTCGACGACGTGGGTGGGCCGGGTGGCCCGGACGATCGCGTACCAGCCGATCCGGCGCGCGTAGCGGACCCGGCGGTCGGCCAGGCCGCGTCGGGCGGACCGGGCGGTGGCCTGTTCGATGTGCCGGCGCAGCGTCGCGTCGCCGGTGATCTCGGCGAGGTGGCCCCGGACCCGGGCCACCGGGACGTCGCAGACCACGCTGACGAACCAGGTCAGGTGCTCCCGGCTGAGCCGGGTCAGTTCGTAGGTGTAGTTGTGGTGCTCCCGGGAGGTGGCCAGCCAGCGGGCCGAGGTGCGCAGCACCTTCGCGTCGTACCTGGCGACCCTGGCGAGCCGCCCGGGGAAGGCGGCCACCGGTGCCAGCGGGGTGCGGGCGATGGCCCGGCGCAGTCTCGTCGCATCCACGGCGCGGTTTCTACCAGCCGCAGGTGACGGGCGGCTGAACGTCCAGCGTACGGCGGCTTTTCGGGCCTCGGGCCGTCGGGCGAACGTGGGCTGCCGTACTGGGTGGCGGCTCAGTAACATGCGGCCGTGCCAGCAGGTGAGAACGTTTCGGAACCCGCTCCGACCCGGTCCGACGACGCCCCGGGGTCGCCGCCGAAGCGCCGACGGGGCTGGCGGATCGCACTGATCGTGCTGCTGGCCCTGGCCCTGCTGGGGGCGGGTGGCGTCGGCGCGGGCGCGCTCTATCTGCGCTCGGTCGACAAGGACGTCGAGCGGGTGGACGCCTTCACCGGGGTGCCGACGCAGAACCGACCGCCGGTGGTGGCCCGGGACGCCATGAACATCATGGTCCTGGGCAGCGACTCCCGGGACCCGGAACGGACCGAGGGGTCCCGCACCGACACGATCATCCTGGCCCACCTGCCGAAGGACCGGAAGAGCGCCCAGCTCGTCTCGATCCCCCGGGACACCTGGGTCCGCGTACCCCGGTCGGCGGACGGCCGACACGGCGGCCGGACCGCGAAGATCAACGCGGCGTACGCCTGGGGTGGGATTCCGCTGATGGTGCAGACCGTCGAGGAGTTCACCCGGGTGCACGTCGACCACGTGGCGGTGGTCGACTTCGCCGGCTTCCAGGAGATCATCGACGCGCTGGGCGGGGTCGACATCACCGTCGACCACCGGTTCACCTCGATCCACCCGCCGCTGCGCACCTTCCCCGCCGGGCGGCAGACGATGGACGGGGCGACAGCGCTGGACTACTCCCGGCAGCGCAAGCAGTTCCCGGACGGCGACTTCGCCCGGATCCGGCACCAGCAGCAGGTGATCCGGGCGATCCTCGACAAGGCGGCCACCGGCGGCATCCTGACCAGTCCGGGGAAGCTCAACGACTTCGTCCGGGCCGCCTCGTCGTCGGTCTCCGTCGACCGGGAGATGTCGCTGCTGGACCTGGCGACCGAGCTGCGCGGCCTGCGCGGCGGCAACCTCACCTTCGTCACCAGCCCGTCGCGGGGCACCGGCCGGGTGGGCACCGAGAGCGTGGTCTTCGCCGACGAGCAGAAGTCCGAGGCGTTCTACGACGCGGTCCGCCGGGACGCCACCGCCGAGATCGTCCGCGCCGCCCGCTGAGGCGGACGGCGACCACCGGCCCCGACGGCAGGCACCCGCGTCCCGGCGGCCCGGACGACGATCGCCTGTCCGGGCGGCGTCGGGCGGGGGCGGGCGGTGGTTGCTCCTGAAATATTTCATGCATAGAGTCGCGGCATGAATGACGGAGCCGTCGCCGCGCCGCCGGACCGGCTGCTCGACCTGTTCCACGGGGTCCGGCTCACCCCCACCCAACGGCGCATCGCGCACTGCCTCGTGCAGCACGCCGCCACCGTGGCCTACCTGTCGGCGGCCGAGGTGGCGGAGCTTGCCGGGGTCAGCCAGCCGTCGGTGACCCGGTTCGCCGTGGCGCTGGGCCACGACGGCTACCCGGCGCTGCGCCGCCGGCTGCGCGAGCTGACCGCCGCCGGGCCCGACGGTCGCCCCGACGACGGCAACGAACTGCAACTCGCGGTACGCGCCGAGATGGCCAACCTGGACCGGCTGGCCGGCGAGCTGGCCGACCGGGACAGGATCGCCACCGCCGGTCGGCTGCTCGCGGCGAGCCGCCCCCTGCCGGTGCTCGGCCTACGGGCCGCCGCGCCGCTGGCCGCCTACTTCGCGTACTTCGCCGCCAAGGTGCTGCCCGACGTCCGGGTCCTCGACGACGGAGGCAGCCTGCTCACCGACCGGCTCGAACAGGCCGCCTCGGCCGGGGCTGACGCGCTGCTCGCCTTCGTGCTGCCCCGCTACCCCCGGGAGACCCTCGACGCGCTGCGCGCCGCCCGCGACGCCGGCCTCACCGTCGTCGCGATCACCGACTCCCCGGTCAGCCCCGCCACCGAGTACGCCGAGCTGGTGCTCCCCGCCGCCGTCGGCACCGACCTCGTCTTCGACCTGCACACCGCCCCGATGACCCTGGCCATGGTGGTGCTCCAGGCGATCTGTGACGCCGCCCCGATCCAGACCCAGCGCCGCCTGGAGGCGTTCGAGTCGTCCGCCGCCCGTCGTCAGTTGTTCCTCGGCTGAGAGGAGTACGCCATGCACCAGCCCGTCCGTGCCGCCCGTGGCACCACCCGTACCGCGCAGGGGTGGCCGCAGGAGGCCGCCCTGCGGATGCTGATGAACAACCTCGACCCGGAGGTGGCCGAACGCCCCGACGACCTGGTGGTCTACGGCGGCACCGGGAAGGCGGCCCGGGACTGGCCGTCGTACCACGCGCTGGTGCGCACCCTCACCGGGCTGCGCGACGACGAGACGATGCTGGTGCAGTCGGGCCGCCCGGTCGGGGTCATGCGGACCCACGAGTGGGCCCCCCGGGTGCTGCTGGCCAACTCCAACCTGGTCGGCGACTGGGCCACCTGGCCCGAATTCCGCCGGCTGGAATCCCTCGGCCTGACCATGTACGGGCAGATGACCGCCGGTTCGTGGATCTACATCGGCACCCAGGGCATCCTCCAGGGCACCTACGAGACGTTCGCCGCCGTCGCCGCGAAGTGCTTCGGCGGCAGCCTCGCCGGGACGCTGACCCTCACCGCCGGCTGCGGCGGGATGGGCGGGGCGCAACCCCTCGCGGTCACCATGAACGACGGCGTCTGCCTGATCGTGGACGTGGACCGCACCCGGCTCGACCGGCGGGTGCACGACCGCTACCTCGACGAGGTGGCCGACTCGCTCGACGACGCCGTCGCCCGGGTGCTGGCCGCGAAGCGGGACCGGCGGGCGTTGAGCGTCGGTGTGGTCGGCAACGCCGCCACCGTCTTCCCCGAGCTGCTGCGCCGGGGCGTGGCCGTCGACGTGGTCACCGACCAGACCAGCGCGCACGACCCGCTGTCGTACCTGCCGGAGGGGGTGGAGTTGGCCGACGCGCGGGACTACGCGGCGGCCAAGCCGGCCGAGTTCACCGACCGGGCGCGGGCGTCGATGGCGAAGCACGTCGAGGCGATGGTCGGTTTCCTCGACGCGGGCGCGGAGGTCTTCGACTACGGCAACTCGATCCGGGGCGAGGCGCAGTTGGGAGGGTACGCGCGGGCGTTCGACTTCCCCGGCTTCGTGCCGGCGTACATCCGGCCGCTGTTCTGCGAGGGTAAGGGGCCGTTCCGCTGGGCGGCGCTCTCCGGTGACCCGGCCGACATCGCCGCCACCGACCGGGCCGTGCTCGACCTGTTCCCGGAGAACGAGTCGCTGGCCCGGTGGATGCGGATGGCCGCCGACCGGGTCGCCTTCCAGGGACTGCCGGCCCGGATCTGCTGGCTGGGCTACGGCGAGCGGGACGTCGCCGGGGTGCGGTTCAACGACATGGTCGCCTCCGGTGAGCTGTCCGCACCGGTCGTGATCGGCCGGGACCACCTGGACTGCGGCAGCGTCGCCAGCCCCTACCGGGAGACCGAGGCGATGGCCGACGGGTCCGACGCGATCGCCGACTGGCCGCTGCTCAACGCGCTGGTCAACACCGCCAGCGGGGCGTCCTGGGTGTCCATCCACCACGGCGGCGGAGTGGGCATCGGCCGATCCATCCACGCCGGTCAGGTCTGCGTCGCCGACGGCACCGCGCTGGCCGGGCAGAAGATCGAACGGGTGCTCAGCAACGACCCGGCGATGGGCGTCATCCGACACGTCGACGCCGGCTACGACACCGCCCGCGACGTCGCCGAGCGCGACAACGTCCGCATTCCCATGGCCGAGCACCGATGAGCGCGAGGAGCGCAGCGCAGCGGAGCCCCGCAGTCGCGAACGAAGGGGAAACCGCGTGAGCGGCCTTGCCGGGCGGTTCCGGGAGTTGTGGGACGAGATCGCGCCGGTCGGCCGGGACGCCGACAGCGGCGGCTATCTGCGGTACGCGCTGACCCCGCCGGAGCTGCGGCTGCGGGAGTGGTTCCGGGAGCAGGCCGACCTGCGGGGCATGCCGGTCAGCGGGGACGGCAACGGCAACCTGTTCGCCTGGTGGGGCGACCCGCCCACCGACGGGCCGAACACCGACGGGCCGAACACCGGTGGGGCGGTGCTGACCGGCAGCCACTTCGACTCGGTGCCGCACGGCGGGGCGTACGACGGGCCGCTCGGCATCGTCAGCGCGTTCCTCGCCGTGGACGAGCTACGGGCCGCAGGCGTCACCCCGGTCCGGCCGGTGGTGGTGGCCGCGTTCGTCGAGGAGGAGGGGGCCCGGTTCGGCGTACCGTGCCTGGGGTCGAGGCTGCTCACCGGCGAAATCGACGCCGACCGCGCGGCCGGGCTGCGCGACGCGGCCGGGGTGAGCTTCGCCGAGGCGCTGGGCCACCGGCCGGCGGGGGCCGACCCGGCGCTGCTCGGCCGGTTCGCCGCGTTCGTGGAACTGCACGTCGAGCAGGGGCGGGCGCTTGTCGACGCCGACGCGCCGGTCGCGGTGGCGAGCGCCATCTGGCCGCACGGCCGGTGGCGCTTCGAGCTGCGCGGCGAGGGCAACCACGCCGGTACGACCCGGATGGCCGACCGCCGCGACCCGATGCTCACCTTCGCGTTCACCGTGCTCGCGGCGAACAAGGAGGCCCGGCTGCGCGGCGCGCACGCCACCGTGGGCCGGATTTCGGTGGAACCCAACGCCACCAACGCGATCGCGTCGACGGTGACCGGCTGGCTGGACGCGCGCGCGGCCGAACCGGACACCCTGCACGACCTGGTCGAAGCGGTCCGGGCCAAGGCCGCCGAGCGGGCCCGCCGCGACGGCACCGAGCTGACCGTGACCCGGGAGTCGGCCACCCCGCTGGTCACCTTCGACGGCGGGCTGGCCGACCGGCTGGCGGGGCTGCTGGCCGCGCCGGTGCTGCCCACCGGGGCCGGCCACGACGCCGGGGTGCTCGCCGCGCACCTGCCCACCGCGATGCTGTTCGTGCGCAACCCGACCGGGGTGTCGCACTCCCCCGCCGAGTCGGCCACCGACGACGACTGTGCGGCCGGGGTGGTCGCGCTGGCCCGGGTGCTGGAGGAGCTGGCATGCCACTGACCCGTTGGCTGGCCGAGCAGGCGTGGCTGCCCGATCATGCCGCACCGACCCCGGACGTACTGATCGAGGCCGAGGACGGCCGGTTCACCGCCGTCACGCCGCTGGCCCGGGGCACGTCGCCGCAGACCGGGGTCGAGGTGCTCGCCGAGGCGGTACGGCTGCCCGGGCTCACCCTGCCCGGCCTGGCCAACGCCCACTCGCACGCCTTCCACCGGGCGTTGCGCGGGCGTACCCACGGCGGGCGGGGTGACTTCTGGAGCTGGCGGGAGCAGATGTACGCCGTCGCCGGCCGGCTCGATCCCGACTCCTACCTGGCGCTGGCCCGGGCCGCGTACGCGGAGATGGCGCTGGCCGGGGTGACCTGCGTCGGCGAGTTCCACTACCTGCACCACGGCCCCGACAGCCGGCCGTACGACGACCCGAACGCGATGGGTGCGGCGCTTGTCGAGGCGGCGGCGCAGGCCGGTATCCGGATCACCCTGCTGGACGCCTGTTACCTGACCGCCTCGGTGGCCGGGGAGCCGTTGGTCGGGGTGCAGCGGCGCTTCGGTGACGGGGACGCGCTGCGCTGGGCGGAACGGGTCGACGGGTTCCGGCCAGCCGGGGCGCACGCGCTGCGCGGGGCGGCGATCCACTCGGTACGCGCGGTGCCGGCGGACCAGCTCGCCAGCGTCGCCGGGTGGGCGTACCGGCAGGGTGCCCCGCTGCACGTGCACCTGTCGGAGCAGCCCGCCGAGAACGACGCCTGCCGGACGGCACACGGGCGTACCCCGACCGGGCTGCTCGCCGACCGCGGGGTGCTCGGTCCGGACGTCACCGCCGTGCACGCCACCCACCCGACCGGTGCCGACCTGGCCCTGCTGGCCGAGCACCGGACCGGGGTGTGTCTGTGCCCCACCACGGAACGGGACCTGGCCGACGGGATCGGGCCGGCCCGGCTGATGGCCGACGCCGGCATCCCGCTGAGCCTGGGCAGCGACAGTCACGCCGTGGTCGACCTGTTCGAGGAGGCCCGCGCGGTGGAGCTGGACGAGCGGCTGCGTACCCGGCGACGCGGGCACTTCACCGCCGCCGCGCTGCGCGACGCGGCCACCGTCACCGGGCACGCCGCGCTGGGCTGGGCCGACGCCGGCCGGATCGCCGTCGGGGAACGCGCCGACCTGGTGACCGTACGGCTGGACAGCCCGCGTACCGCCGGGGTGCCGCCGGTGGGGGTGTTCTTCGCGGCCACCGCCGCCGACGTCGACCAGGTGGTGGTCGACGGGCGGCAGGTGGTGCGCGACGGCCGGCACCTGACCGTGGACGTGCCGGCTGAGCTGCGCGCGGCGATCGCGGCGGTGACCGGTGACTAGCCGGGTCCCGGCCGGGTCCGGGCAGCGGCCGGCGACTCGCGGCGGGGGCGGCCGGTCCGGGACGGGAGGGGCGGCGTGAGCAGCCTGCTGGTCGACAACATCGGCGAGTTGGTCACCAACGTGCCGGCGGCCGGCGGGGACGGGCCGTTGGGTCTGCGGCGGGGGGTCGCCCTGCTGGTGGAGGCGGGTCGGGTCGTCTGGATCGGCCCGGCCCGCTATGCGCCGGCCGCCGACCGGCGGATCGACGCCGAGGGGGGCGCGGTGCTGCCCGGGTTCGTGGACAGCCATGCGCACCTGGTGTTCGCCGGGGACCGGGCGGCGGAGTTCGCGGCCCGGATGGCCGGTGAGCCGTACACCGGAGGGGGTATCCGGACCACGGTCGGTGCGACCCGGGCGGCCTCCGACGACGACCTGCGGGACACCGTGCACCGGCTGCGCGACGAGGCGATGCGGCAGGGCACCACCACCATGGAGATCAAGAGTGGGTACGGCCTGACCGTCGCCGACGAGGCCCGCTCGCTGCGGATCGCCGCCGAGGTGGCCGCCGAGACCACCTTCCTCGGCGCGCACGTCGTCCCCGCCGAGTACGCGGGCCGCCCCGACGACTACGTGGGGCTGGTGTGCGGGCCGATGCTCACCGCCGCCGCGCCGTACGCCCGCTGGGTGGACGTGTTCTGTGAACGGGGCGCCTTCGACGCCGACCACACCCGGGCGATCCTCACCGTCGGGCAGGCCGCCGGGCTGGGGCTGCGGTTGCACGCCAACCAGCTCGGCCCGGGGCCGGGGGTACGGCTGGGGGTGGAGCTGGGGGCGGCCAGCGTCGACCACTGCACCCACCTGTCCGACGCCGACGTCGACGCGCTGGCCGGCTCGGCCACCACCACCGATCCGACCGTGGCGACCCTGCTGCCGGGGGCGGAGTTCTCCACCAGGTCGCCGTACCCGGATGCCAGGCGGCTGCTCGACGCGGGGGTGACCGTGGCGCTGGCCACGGACTGCAACCCCGGGTCGTCGTACACCTCGTCGATGCCGTTCTGCGTCGCGCTGGCCGTCCGCGAGATGCGGATGACCCCGGCGGAGGCGGTCTGGGCCGCGACGGCGGGCGGCGCGCAGGCGTTGCGCCGCACCGACGTCGGGGTGCTGCGCCCCGGCGTACGGGCCGACCTGATGATCCTCGACGCCCCGTCCCACCTGCACCTGGCCTACCGGCCGGGTGTCCCACTGGTCCGCCAGGTCCTGCACAACGGAGTACCGCAATGTCGACTGTGACCGTCCAGCCCACCGGGATCACCCCCGCCGACGTGCTCGCCGTGGCCCGCGGCGACGCCCGGGTCGTCCTCGCTCCGGCCGCCGTCGAGGCGATGGTCGACAGTCGGTCCATCGTGGACGGCATCGAGGCCGCCGGCCGCCCGGTGTACGGCGTCTCCACCGGTTTCGGGGCCCTGGCCAACACCTTCGTCGCCCCGCAGCGCCGGGCCGAGTTGCAGCACGCGCTGATCCGTTCGCATGCGGCCGGGGTGGGTGCGCCGATGCCCCGCGAGGTGGTTCGGGCGATGATGCTGCTGCGGGTCCGCTCGTTGGCACTGGGCCGCTCCGGGGTCCGTCCGCTGCTCGCGCAGGGGCTGGTCGACCTGCTCAACGCCGACGTCACCCCGTGGGTGCCGGAGCACGGCTCGCTCGGTGCCTCCGGTGACCTGGCACCGCTGGCGCACTGCGCGCTGGTGCTGCTCGGCGAGGGGTGGGTGCTGGGACCGACCGGCGAACGGGTCGACGCCGCCGACGCGCTGCGCGCCGCCGGGCTGACCCCGGTCGCGTTGGCCGCCAAGGAGGGGCTGGCGCTGATCAACGGCACCGACGGGATGCTCGGGATGCTGCTGCTGGCCGTCGCGGACGCCCGGCACCTGTTCGCCATGGCCGACGTGACCGCCGCGCTGGCCATCGAGGCGATGCTCGGCTCGGAGCGCCCCTTCCTGCCCGAGCTGCACGCCATCCGGCCGCACCCGGGGCAGGCCGCCTCGGCGGCGAACATTCACCGGCTGCTCCAGGATTCCCGGGTGATGGACTCGCACCGTGACGACCTGGCGCACGCCGTGCAGGACGCGTACTCGATGCGGTGTGCTCCGCAGGTGGCCGGCGCGGCCCGGGACACCCTGGACTTCGTCGCGACGGTGGCCGGCCGGGAGCTGGTCTCGGTGGTGGACAACCCGGTGGTGTTGCCGGACGGCCGGGTCGAGTCGACAGGCAACTTCCACGGCGCTCCGCTCGGTTTCGCCGCCGACTACCTGGCCATCGCCGCCGCCGAGGTGGGGGCGATCGCGGAACGCCGGGTGGACCGGCTGCTCGACGTGACCCGCAACCGGGACCTGCCGGCGTTCCTGTCCCCCGACGCGGGGGTGAACTCCGGGCTGATGATCGCCCAGTACACGGCCGCCGGGATCGTCGCGGAGAACCGCCGGCTGGCCGCGCCCGCTTCGGTCGACTCGCTGCCCACCAGTGGCATGCAGGAGGACCACGTCTCGATGGGCTGGGCGGCGACCAAGAAGCTGCGCACCGTGCTGGACAACCTGACCAGCCTGCTCGCCGTGGAGCTGCTGGCGGCGGTACGGGGCCTGCAACTGCGCGCACCGCTGGAGCCGTCACCGGCCGGCCGGGCCGCCGTGGCCGCACTCGGGGGTGCGGCCGGCGAGCCCGGTCCCGATGTCTTCCTCGCCCCGGTGATGGAAGCGGCCCGCGCCGTGCTCGCCGGCCCCGACCTGCGTAGCGCCATCGAGCGGGAGATCGGCCCCCTGGGCTGACCGCCCGCCGCCCCGGCTTTCCCGGACCTCCCCACCCCACTCCGTCCTGGCAGGACCCGCTGCCCACGGCGGAGTCGTTCGCCCCCGGCGGAATCGGCCGCCCCCGGCGGAATCGGTCGGGGCCTGGGCACTCACCCCGGCAGGTTCACCGCCGTCGTGGGCCGGCCTCCGCCATCACACTCCACCGCGCCCCCTCAGCTGGACCACAATCGCCGCACCCCCGGAAACCATCCCATCTGCCACCACAATCCGTGATGTTTCTTCTTCCCCACTACCGTTACCGAGAGTGGCGAAGCTCGTCACCCTCACCTATCCCCACTCGCATCCTTTGCTCTGCTGCCATAGAGGCGACACCGCTCTCACCAGCAGAAACCGGAACCCGGTCGGAAAAGCTCCCGATAGAGGCAGTGACTCTCGGCATGCGTCGCTTCAAAGGCAGCAGAGCAAAGGATGCGGATGCCATTGGGTCTTGCCGGCCAGGCGGTCACTCTTGGTGAACAGGAGGGCTTGGCGTAGTGGGGCGGGACGGGACGAAGAGGAGCGTGTTTCGTCGGCCGGGCCCGCAGCGGAGGGGCGACGGGCATGCGGCACCGCAGACGGAAGAGCGCGCCACGGAACCGCGCCGGCCACTCCCCGGGCAGTGGCGACGCCTGGATGCCTACGGGATGCCGAGCCCGTCACGAGCCGAGCAGCGGAATGAGCCACCCCCGCCCGGAGAGGGCCACCCGAGGAGCAGGAACGGGGGGGTCAGGTGGCGGGCAGCACCTTGGCGGCCAGCTTCGCCAACTCGCGCAACGCCTTGCCCCGGTGGCTGATCGCGTCCTTCTCCTGCGGGGTCAGCTCCGCGTTGGTGCGGTCCTGGCCGTCGCCGAGGAAGATCGGGTCGTACCCGAAACCGCCGTCGCCGCGCGGGGCGCGCAGCAGCCGGCCAGACTGGCGGCCGTCGACCAGGTGTTCCTTGCCGCCCGGCAGCACCAGCGCCACGGTGCACACGAAGGCCGCCCCCCGGTGCTCGTCAGGCAGGTCGGCGATCTGGTCCAGCACCAGTTGCAGGTTGGCCCGGTCGTCGCCGTGCCGCCCCGCCCAGCGGGCGCTGAAGACCCCCGGCATGCCGTTGAGCGCGTCCACCGCGATGCCGGAGTCGTCGGCGATGGTGGGCAGACCCGTACGCCGGCAGCCCTCCCGAGCCTTGATCAGGGCGTTCTCACCGAAGGTGAGGCCGGTCTCCGGCAGCTCGGGATACTCCTCGACGTCGTCGAGGCCGAGCAGGGCGATCCGGTGCGCGCCGAGCGCGCCGTCCAGGATGCGCTGCAACTCCACCAGCTTTTTGCGGTTCCGGGTGGCGAGCAGGACCTTGTTCATGATGCGAGCGCCTTCCGCTGGGCCTCGGCCAGTTCCAGACAACCCAACGACGCGACGTCCAACAACGCGTCGAGCTGCGCCCGGGAGAAGACACCGTCCTCGCCCGTGCCCTGCACCTCGACGAAGTCCCCCTCGCCGGTGCAGACGACGTTCATGTCCACCTCGGCGGCCACGTCCTCCACATAGCAGAGGTCGAGCAGCGGCTCGCCCGCGACGATCCCGACGCTGACCGCGGCCACCGAGCGGTGCATCACCTTCTCCGGCTTGCCGGCCAACGACTTACGGCCGGCAAGCCAGCTCACCGCGTCATAGAGGGCCACGTACGCGCCGGTGATCGAGGCGGTACGGGTGCCGCCGTCGGCCTGGAGCACGTCGCAGTCGAGCACGATCGAGTTCTCGCCGAGCGCCTTGAGGTCGACGCAGGCGCGCAGGCTGCGGCCGATCAGCCGGGAGATCTCGTGGGTCCGCCCACCGATCTTGCCACGGACGCTCTCCCGGTCCGAGCGGGTGTTGGTGGCCCGGGGCAGCATCGCGTACTCGGCGGTGACCCAGCCGAGCCCGGAGCCCTTGCGCCAGCGGGGCACACCCTCGGTGACGCTTGCGGTGCAGAGCACCCGGGTACCGCCGAACTCGACGAGCACCGAGCCCTCCGGGTGGGTGCTCCAGCCCCGGGTCAACGTCACCGGTCGGAGTTGGTCGGGTCGCCGCCCGTCAGGTCGTGCCATCCCTGCACCCTATGCGGTCGCATGATCGGCGCATGCCCGGGTGCCCGGTGTGCTCAGATGTCGTAGGTGGCGCCGGCCCGGACCACTTCCATCGGCCCCGTGAAGGCCCCGGCGGCCGAGGCGATGGTGTGCGACTCGCTGCCCCAGGCCACCACCAGATGGGTCAGCAGCAGTCGGCCCACCCCGGCCTTGGTAGCCGTTTCGCCGGCCTCCCGGCCGGTGAGGTGCAGGTCCGGTGGATTGTCCACCCCGTCGAGGTAGCTGGCTTCGCAGAGGAAGACGTCGGCATCCTGGGCGAGCCGCAGCAGCGCGTCGCAGGGGGCGGTGTCCGATGAGTAGCAGAGCACCCGGCCCTCGTGCTCCAACCGCACCCCGTAGGTCTCGACGGGATGGTTCACCCGGTCGACGGTGACGGTGAACGGGCCGATCGGGAAGGTGCCCGGCTGGAGCCCGTAGAACTGGTAGACGTCCTCGACGCCGCTGTCGTCCTGGCCGTAGGCGGTGGCGAGCCGGTCCGGGGCCCCCGGCGGCGCGTAGACCGGCAGCGGCGGGTACGGCCCGTCCGGGGCGTACCGCCGGACCACCACGTATGACGCGGCGTCGAGAATGTGGTCGCAATGCAGGTGGGTCAGGAGGATGGCGTCCGGGGCGTGCAGCCCGGCGTACCGCTGGAGGGTGGACAGCGAGCCCGGCCCGAAGTCGACCAGCAGGCGGAAACCCTGCGCCTCGACAAGGTAGGCGGAGCAGGGGGACTCAGGGCCGGGGAAGCTCCCCGCGCAGCCCAGAACGGTCAGCCGCATCGGGTGGCCCCACGATTACTAGGCGTAGTCGACACGCCGGGGTCAGCACCGCTGATGATCTCAACCGACGCGTACGCCACGCTGGGCAGCCTACGCGCAGCGACGGCAGGGCAAGAATCATCTACTGGAAGTTGTCACCAACGTGACACCCACAGGGCCGGCCGACGGTCCCGTCGACCGGCCCACCCGGTGGGTCAGGCCCAGAGCTGCCCCTCCAGGGCGCCCTCGGCGTCGGCGAGCGTGCCGCCGTACGCCCCGGTGGAGAGGTACTTCCAGCCACCGTCGCAGACCACGAAGGCGACGTCGGCCCGTCGGCCGTCCCGCGCCGCCTCGTGCGCCACGGCCAGGGCGGCGTGCAGGATCGCCCCGGTGGAGAAGCCGGCGAAGATCCCCTCCACCTCCACCAACTGCCGGGTGCGCAGCACCGCGTCCCGGGTGCCGACCGAGAAGCGGCGGTTGAGCACCGTCGCGTCGTACAACTCGGGGACGTAGCCCTCGTCGATGTTGCGCAGGCCGTAGACCAGTTCGCCGTAGCGCGGCTCGGCCGCCACCACCTGGATGCCCTCGACCTTCTCCCGCAGGAACCGCCCGGTGCCCATCAGGGTGCCGGTGGTGCCCAGGCCCGCCACGAAGTGCGTGATGGTGGGCAGGTCGTGCAGCAGCTCGGGCCCGGTGGTCTCGTAGTGCGCCCGGGCGTTGGCCTCGTTGCCGTACTGGTAGAGCATGACCCAGTCCGGATGGTCGGCCGAGATCTGCTTCGCGGTGGCGACGGCCTGGTTGGAACCACCCGCCGCCGGCGAAAAGATGATCTCCGCGCCGTACATCCGGAGCAGCTGGACCCGCTCGGTGGAGACGTTCTCCGGCATCACGCAGACCAGCCGGTAGCCGCGCAGCTTGGCCACCATGGCCAACGCGATACCGGTGTTGCCGCTGGTCGGCTCGAGGATGGTGTCCCCCGGGCGGAGCCGGCCGGCCTGCTCTGCCGCGCGGACCATGAACAGGGCCGCGCGGTCCTTGATGCTGCCGGTGGGGTTCCGGTCCTCCAGCTTGGCCCAGAGCCGCACCGGCGGTGCCCCGTCGGGCACCGTCGGCGAGAGCCGGGGCAACCCCACCAGGGGGGTGCCGCCGCAGGCGTCGAGCAGGCTGTCGTACCGCGCCATGACGCCCGCCCTCAGCGGGGGGCGACGGCCGCGCGCCGTGCCGCCACCGCCGCGGTGGCCGCACGGTGCTGGCTGATCGCCGCCGCAGCGGCGAAGCCGAACGCCCCACCGGCCACGGCCGGCAGCACGGTCACGCTGTCGCCGTCGTTGAGCTTGGCGTCCAGCGCGCCCAGGAACCGGACGTCCTCGTCGTTGACGTAGACGTTGACGAAACGGTGCAGCACGCCCGCGTCGGTGACCAGCCGGGCCTTCAGGCCGGCGTGCCGGGTGTCCAGGTCGGTGAGCAGGTCGCCCAGGGTGTCCCCGGCGCCCTCGACGACCTTCGCGCCGCCGGTGTAGCTGCGCAGGATGGTGGGGATGCGAACCTCGATGGCCATGACGTACTCCTTGGTCGGGTGTGCCTCGGTGCCGGACGGAAAGGGTGTGCGGAGCTGAAGGTCAGCTGCCGGAACACTCGTAGTCGACCGTCGCCGGGCTCTGCCCGAACATGTAGGACTGGACCGCGTGCGGGTCCACCCCGGCGTCCACGATCCGCACCGGCTCCTCGGTCACCACGCCGTCGACGATCCGGAAGGACCGGATCTCCTCGGTGTCCGACTCGCGGGTGGAGACCAGCAGGTAGTGCGCGCCCGGCTCACCGGCGAAGGCGACGTCCGTCCGGGACGGGTACGCCTCGGTCGCGGTGTGCGAGTGGTAGATGACGACCGGTTCCTCGTCGCGGTCGTCCATCTCCCGCCACACCCGCAGGTGCTCCATCGAGTCGAACTCGTAGAACGTCATCGAGCGGGCCGCGTTGTCCATCGGAATGTGCCGGGTAGGGGTGTCGCCGCCGACGGGTCCGGCGACGACCCCACACGCCTCGTCCGGGTGGTCCCGGCGCGCGTGGGCGACGATCGCCTCGACGATCGATCGGTCGATGCTCAGCACGACGACCAGCCTAGCGCCCGTCCGGCGGACCCGGCGAGGCGGTGACCGTCACAGTTCAGTCGATCAAGGCATTGAGCAGGGATTCCTGGAGATAACCCAGATAGGCGTAGACCGACAGTTGGAACACCCGGGACGAGGTCGGGTCCTCGGCGACCGCGTCGTCGAGTTCCTCGCCCAGGTCCGTGCCGTCCTTGATCTCCAACCGGACACCCATCGCGAGCCGGGCGTCGTTGAGCGCCCGTAACCACGCCTCGGCCGCCTCCGCGTCCAGCCGCACCTCGCCGCCGGCGGAGTCGGGCAGCGCGGCCAGCACCGCGCCCGCCTGGTCGATCTTGGCGGTCTTCAGGTCGCCCTCGGTGTACCGACGGAACTCCGCCGCCCCGGCCGGATCGTCCGGGTAGGCGTCGGGAAAGAGCCGGCCCACGACCGGGTCGGCCGGGTCGAAGCCGTCGGTGAGCAGCCCGACCACCTCACTGGCGACCTTGCGCAGCACCCGGGCCTCGTCCACCGCGAAGGTCGCCACGTAACGGTCGCCCTGGCGACGGAACATGCTCACCGGATCATCTCCGTTCGCGACTGCGGGGCTCGCAACACCGGCTCACTCCTCGCGCTCACGAGCGGTCCACCGTCGCCCAGAGGCCGTACGCGTGCAGCTGCGACGCGTCGTGCTCCATCCGCTCCCGGGCGCCGCTGGACACCACGGCACGGCCCTTGTGGTGCACGTCCAGCATCAACTTCTCGGCCTTCTCCCGGCTGTAACCGAACAGCTTCTGGAAGACCCAGGTCACGTACGTCATGAGGTTGACCGGGTCGTCCCAGACGATCGTCACCCACTGCCGGTCCGCGACCGGCACCTCGTCGGTGTCCGGCGTCTCGACCGGTGCAACCTGTGGAGCCGCCATGCCCCCCATCGTGCCACCGGAAGTGGCGATCCGATGAACCGGAACGCCGGGGCGGCCTGGATCACCCTCCCGAGCTGCGGAAACCCGGCAAGGTACGGACACGGCGGGGATGCGCACGAAAACCCTCGGTGGCTCAGGCGAGCAGGATGCCGTGGTCGAGGGCGTCGGAGAGGACCCCGTCGAGCGAGAGCCGCAACGCCTCGAACCGCCGGGACACCTCGCGGGACAGGTCCAACTCGACCTCGCGCAGCGCCCGTTGCACCCAGGCGCGGGCCGCGTTCGGCTCGTCGTTGCCGGGGCTGCGCCAGTGTTGCCAGCACCCGCCGGAGAGGGCGACCCCGATCGGCGGCAGCACCTCGGTCCGCGGTGCGCCGGGATGACCGGCCAACGCGTCCAGCGCGCCGGCCCCGGACACCACCGCCACCCCTGCGGTGCTGGTTACCAGGAGCACCCGGTCCAGATCCTGGCCGGACGGGTGGTCGGCCAGCCCCCACCCGACGGCGGCGTCGATCCGCTGCCGCGCCCCCTCGGGCAACGATGCGCCGAAGACCCGGGCGGCAGCCTCGTCGACGATCTCCCGGGCGGCCCGGTCCTGCTGGCGGGTGGCGAGCAGGGAGAGGGCCTCCAGTTCCCGGTCGAGCAGTGTGGGTAGACCCGCGCAGCCCGCCCCGAAGACGATCTCCTGGACGGCACGCAGGTGGACGGCGGCCAGTTCGAGGGCGAGGTGCTGACGGATGGCACGGGCGCAGGACCGGCTCTGCCGCTGCAACCGGTCGCCCCAGTCGTCGCCGGGCGGGTCGGCGGCCACCGGCACCCGCCCGTGGCTGCCGGGCGGCAGCGGCGAACGCGAACTCGCCCGCCGCAGCCCTTCGACGGCCGACCAGCCGACCAGCGCCCGCCGCAGGCCCGGGTGCTCGGCCCGGTGCACGGGGAACCAGTCGGCCCCGGCCAGGTCCGGCACCGTGGCCAGCAGCGTGGCCCGGTGCGCCGCGACCGGATCGACCGCAGGGCCGGCCGGGGGCGGCGGGACGGACACCCCCGTGCCGTCGGTCGCCGCCGCCTCCGGTGGCACCCAGCCGCCCGCCCCCGGGGTGACCACGAAGAAGACCCGCGCCGAGGTACGGGCCACCTCGGCGAGCAGGTGCAGCTCGGCGGCGGTGAGGGTCTGGTCGGCGCCGATCACGAAGAGCAGCGCGCCGGAGCGGGTCACCGCGTCCAGCAGGACCCGCCCACCGGCC
The DNA here is from genome assembly GCF_019374995.1 of Micromonospora sp. RL09-050-HVF-A. Lineage (NCBI taxonomy): Bacteria > Bacillati > Actinomycetota > Actinomycetes > Micromonosporales > Micromonosporaceae > Micromonospora > Micromonospora sp. RL09-050-HVF-A. Next base: position 5,809,752 of record NZ_JAGKQP010000002.1, on the reverse strand, counting down.
ACGCCCAGGGTGTCGGTGTCCGGTGTGTCGAGCACGGCGAAGTGCCGCAGCAGCGGCTCCGGCAGGCTCAACTCGACCCGACGCGGCGCCCGGGCCAGCGCCGGGCCGGCCGCCGCCTGGTCGGCCCCGTAGAAGTGCGGCTGACGGTAGCCGGGTACGTAGGCCGCCCGGGTGGCGACCCGGGCGTGCCGGACCAGCAGGCTGCTGCCCGCCGGCACGGCGAGCATCCCGGAGGGGATCCCGAGCAGCGCGGCGAGCACCTCGCGGCGGGCCGCCCCGGCGGGGCCGGCGGCGACCACGGCGAGGGGTTCGTCGGGGTGGACCTCGTCGATCCGCAGGTGGCCCGGGAACGGGCCCGGGGCGCGCAGCCCGCCGGCACCGGGCTCGTCGGACGGGTCGTCGGTCAGGTCGACCCCGGGGGGTGGTCCGGGCTTCATGCGGCCTCCGCTTGACACGGGCGACGGTCTGCACCCGTGTAGGACGTCCGGTCGGTGACTTTTGGCTGCCGGAAGGTTACGGGGCGCACCCGACGTCACCGAAACATCCGAATACTCAGCGGTAACTGTGGCGTTACTCAACTTCACAGCGTCACCAGGCACCTCCGGACCGATTTACATCGATATGCTGCTCAGATGAGTCGGTGGAGTTTCGTCGGCCGAACGGATGAACTCAGCCGTCTGTTGGCAGCGGTGCACGACGAGCAGGGACACGGCCTCTTCTTCAGCGGCAGCGCGGGCGTCGGCAAGAGCCGGCTGCTGCGCGAGGGGGTGGCCGCGCTACCCACCGACCGCTACGCCCTGTCGTTCGTCGCGGCCAGCACGGCCACCGCGGCGCTGCCCTTCGGCGGGCTCGCCCCGGTGCTGCCGGCCGAGCAACCGCCGGGCCTGTCCCCCGCGGGGGTGCTGCGCTGGGGAGTCGAGGTGCTCCAGGAGCAGGCCGCCGGGCGGCGCATCGTGCTCGCCATCGACGACGCGCACCTGCTCGACCCGCCCTCGGCGGCGCTGGTCCACCTGCTCGCCCGCGCCGAGAACACCACCGTGCTGGGCACCCTGCGCAGCGGCGAGCAGATCCCGCTGCCCATCCGGGCACTGTGGACCGACGATCTCGTCACGCACGCCGAGCTGGCCCCCCTCGGCCCCGGCGAGACCGCCGGTCTGCTCGCCGCCCTGCTGGCCGGGCCGGTCGACTCCGGTTCCGCCGAGCGGTTGTTCCGGCTCTGCGCCGGCAACCCGCTGCTGCTACGGGAGCTGGTGCTGGCCGCCACCACCGGGGGTGAGATGGTCCGCACCTACGGGTTGTGGCGGTGGACCGGGCGGTTGGAGCTGGCCCCCAGCCTCACCGATCTCATCGACACCCGGATCGGTCGATTGGCACCCGGGGTCCGGGCGGTGGTGGAGCTGGTCGCCTTCGGTGAACCGCTCGGCCTGCGGCTGCTCGACCGGGCCGCCGACCCGGCCGACGTCGAGGTCGCCGAGGAACGCGGCCTGATCACCGTCGTGCCGGACGACCGCCGGGTCGACGTCCGGCTCGCCCATCCGCTCTACGGCGAGGTGATCCGTCGGCGCTGCCCGGTCAGCCGGACCCGCCGCCTGCAGGCCCAGCTCGCCGAACGGGTGGAGCTGGCCGGCGCCCGCCGCCGGGGCGACCTGCTGCGGGTGGCGGTGTGGCGGCTGGACTCCGGCACCGCCCAGGACCCCGGTCTGCTGCTCCAGGCGGCCGTCCAGGCGTTCACCCGCTACGACGTGCCGCTGGCCACCCGGTTGGCCCGCGCGGCGCTCGACGCCGACGGCGGCTACGACGCCGCCGAACTCCTCGCCACCATCCTGATGTTCGGCGACCGGCCGACGGAGGCGATCGGGGTGCTCGACGCGGTGGCCGGTGACATCGCCTGTGAGCACCGCCGCAGCCGGTGGCTGACCGTACGCGGGATGGTCAGCTACTGGGGGCTCAGCGAACAGTCCACGGTGGACACTATCGCGGTGGCCGGGCAGGCCCTCACCGATCCCGGGCACCAGGCCCGGGTCCGCGCCTTCGAGGCGATCATGCGGCTGCACGGCCTGGACGTCGACACCGCGCTGCGACTCGGCCGGTCGGTGCTGGACCGCCCGGCGGCCAGTGTCGCGGCCCGGGAACTGGCCCGGTGCACGATCGCCCACGTCGACGCCGTGCACGGCCGGTTCCGGGCCAGCGCCACGGCGATCGACCGGGTGCAGGCGGAGGCGGCGAACTGGCGGGCCGACATGCCGTACCTGCAACTGGCCATGGAGTTGGCCCGGGGCACCCGGTTGGCGCTCTGCGGGGACCTCGCCGGCATCGACGCCATCGTGGCCGACGAGTTCGCCGACCAGGCCGGCGCCGGGGACTTCCGGCTCGGCACCGGCTACCTGTCCATCCTCCAGGCGTACGCGGCGCGGCTGCGGGGTCGCGGCGACGGCGCGCTCAAGGCCAGCCTCGGTGCCTGCGCGGTGCTCGCCACCAGCCGGGTCTTCGCCGGCCTGGCCCACGCCGAGCGGGCCCAGGCCGCGCTGCTGCGCGGCGACGTGGCGACCGCGGTCGCGGCGATGGCCGAGGCCGACCGCACCCAGGCCCCCGGCATGGCGGTGCTCCGACCATGGCTGGAGCAGGCCCGGGGCGCGGTGCTGGCGGCCGGGGGCGACCTGACCGGGGCCACCAGGCAGCTGTGCGAGCTGGCCGACCGGTTGCGCGCCGACGGCTTCGCCGGTCACGAGGCGCTGGTCCTGCACGACCTGGTCCGCCTCGGCCAGGCCACCGCTGCGGTCGGGCCGACCTGCACCGACAGCTTCCGGCGTACGGTCGCGCAGCGGCTGGCCGAACTCTCCGAGACCGTCGACGGGGTGCTGGCTCCGCTGCTCGCCCGGCACGCCCGGGCCGCCGCCGAGCGGGACGGGGCGGCCCTGCTGGAGGTGGCCGACGGATTCGCGAAGCTGGACCTGACGGTCTGGGCGGTCGACGCCACGGCGACGGCCCTGCATGGGTGGCGGCGCAACCGGTCGGCGTCGGCCGCCGCCGCGCACGAACGGCTCGCCGCCCTGCTCACCCGCTGTGACGAGATCCGTACCCCGGCGTTGGACGCGCTGCGCCCGACGCTGAGCGACCGGGAGCTGGAGATCGCCGGTTTCGCCGCCACCGGGGTGACCAGCCGGGCGATCGCGAGCCGGTTGTTCCTGTCGCACCGGACGGTGGAGAACCACCTCCAGCGGGTCTACAGCAAACTCGGCATCACCAGTCGCGCCGAGCTGGGCGCGGCGTTGCGGGCGATCCCGGGCCACGGCGGCGGCCCGGCCGGGTGAACTCTAGGCTGGGCTGGTGAGTCATCTTCGCCCTGCCCTGCTGACCGACCACTACGAGCTGACCATGGTCAGTGCCGCCCTGCGCGACGGCACCGCCGACCGCCGCTGCACCTTCGAGGTGTTCAGCCGGCGGTTGCCCACCGGACGCCGGTACGGGGTGGTCGCGGGGACCGGCCGGCTGATCGACATGATCAGGGACTTCCGGTTCACCGCGGAGGAGGTCGAGTTCCTGCTCCGGACCGGGGTGGTGGACGAGCCCGCCGCCCGGTGGTTGGCCGACTACCGCTTCACCGGTGACATCGACGGGTACGCCGAGGGTGAGCTGTTCTTTCCCGGCTCGCCGATCCTCACCGTCTCCGGGGGGTTCGCCGAGTGCGTGGTGCTGGAGACGCTGGTGCTGTCGGTGCTCAACCACGACTGCGCGGTGGCCGCGGCAGCCGCCCGGATGGTCACCGCGGCCCGGGGCCGGGCGCTGATCGAGATGGGTTCCCGGCGGGCCCACGAGGAGGCGGCGGTGGCTGCCGCACGGGCGGCGTACCTGGCCGGGTTCCGGTTCACCTCCAACCTGGCGGCCGGTCAGCGCTACGGCATCCCCACCGCCGGGACCGCCGCGCACGCGTTCACCCTGCTGCACGACGACGAGCGGACGGCGTTCGCCTCGCAGGTCGCCACGTTGGGCCGGGACACCACGCTGCTGGTCGACACGTACGACATCAGCCAGGGCATCCGGACCGCCATCGAGGTGGCCGGGCCGCAGCTGCGGGCGGTCCGGATCGACTCCGGCGACCTCGCGGTGATCGCCCAGCAGTCCCGGGAGCTGCTCGACTCGCTCGGCGCCACCGAGACGAAGATCATCGTGTCGGGGGATCTCGACGAGTACGCCATCGCCGCGCTCGCCGCCGAACCGGTCGACATGTACGGCGCGGGCACCGCCGTGGTCACCGGCTCCGGCGCACCCACCGCCAGCCTGGTCTACAAGTTGGTCGAGGTGGACGGCCGGCCGGTGGTCAAGCGTTCCGAGAACAAGGGCACCATCGGGGGCCGGAAGGTCGCGGTACGCCGGCACAAGCCCACCGGCACCGCCACCGAGGAGGTCGTCGTGTCGCAGGGCGTGCCGGACCGGCAGGCCAACGACCGGTCGCTCCAGCACTCGTTCGTGGTCGACGGCGAACCGGTCGAGCTGCCCACCATCGCCGAGTCCCGGGAGCACCTGCGGCAGTGCCTGATCTCCATCCCGTGGGAGGGGTTGAAGCTCTCCGCGGGTGATCCGGCGATCCCGGTCACGGTCGTGCCGGCTGGTTGAGCCGCCGGGGCAGACTGGGTCGTGCCGCAGGTGGATCACCGGCGGCGAGCGGAGAGGAAGGGCACCGATGGCCAACGCGCTGATCATCGTGGACGTGCAGAACGACTTCTGTGAGGGCGGTTCCCTGGCCGTCGCCGGGGGCGCGGGAGTCGCCGCCGGCATCTCGGGCCTGCTGGCCGGTGAACCGCAGCGGTGGGACCACGTGGTCGCCACCAAGGACTACCACGTCGACCCGGGGGCGCACTTCGGCGACCCGCCGGACTACGTCGAGTCGTGGCCCCGGCACTGCGTGGTCGGCACCCAGGGCAGCGAGTTCCACCCCGACCTGGTGACCGACCGGGTCGAGGCGGTCTTCCACAAGGGCGAGCACGCCGCCGCGTACTCCGGGTTCGAGGGGCACGCCGACGACGGTGAGACCCTGGCCGACTGGCTGCGCCGACGCGACGTCGACCGGGTCGACGTGGTCGGCATCGCCACCGACCACTGCGTGCGGGCCACCGCCCTGGACGCCGCCCGGGAGGGCTTCGCCACCACCGTGCTGCTCGACCTGACGGCGGCGGTCGCGCCGGCGACGCTGGACGTGGCGCTGCGGGCGATGGACGGTGCCGGGGTCACCCTGCACGGCGAGCCGGTGATCAGCGCCGCATGAGCCGGTAATCGCTTGCCGATGTCGTACCCCCGGTCGAGGATGACCGCCGGAGGTACGGAGCATCATGACGTTGACGCCTTACCGGCTGGCCCTGGCCCAGCCCGGTCTGCGGGCCCTGCTGCTGGTGGCGGTGCTGGCCCGCATCCCGCTCACCGCGACCGGGGTGACGCTCACCTTCTACGTGGTGCTGGAGCTGGGCCGGGGCTACGGTGCCGCCGGCCTGGTCGGCGCCGCGTCGGTCGCCGGCGCGGCCATCGGTTCGCCCCTGCTCGGCCGGTTGGTGGACCGGCGCGGCCTGCGCCCGGTGGTCGCGGTGACCACCGCCGTCGAGGCGGTCTTCTGGGCGGGCGCCCCGACGTTGAGCCTGCCGCTGCTGCTGCCCGCCGCGTTCGTGGCCGGGCTGTTCGCGCTGCCGGTCTTCTCGGTGGTCCGGCAGTCGATCGCCGCCCTGGTGCCGGCGGAGCGCCGCCGCCCCGCGTACGCGCTGGACTCGATGTCGATGGAGCTGTCCTTCATGATCGGGCCGGCGCTGGCCGTGGCCCTGGCCACCGCCGTCTCCCCCCGGGTCACGCTCTGGGCGGTCGGCGCGGGCATCGTCGGCGCCGGCATCGCCCTGTGGTTGCTCGACCCGCCGACCCGCGGTGCCGAGGAGCCGGTCGGCCCGCAGCCCCGGGTGCCGCGGCGGCAGTGGTTGACCAGCCGCCTGCTCGCCGTGTTCGCGGTGAGCGCCGCCGCGACGCTGGTGCTCGGCGGCACCGACGTGGCGGTGGTGGCCGTGCTGCGGGCCGGTGGCGAGGTCGGTTGGACAGGCGCGGTGCTCGCCGCCTGGGCGGTAGCCTCGCTGGTCGGCGGCTTCGCCTACGGTGCGGTCCGCCGTTCCTTCTCTCCGCTGGCGCTGGCCGCCCTGCTCAGCCTCTGCACCATTCCGGTCGGGTTGGGCGGCGGTCACTGGTGGCTGCTCTGCCTGGCGCTGCTCCCGGCCGGTGCGCTCTGCGCCCCCACCATCGCCGCCACCGCCGACGCGGTCAGCCGGCTCGCCCCCGCCGGGGTACGCGGGGAGGCGATGGGCCTGCACGGCTCCGCCACCACGGTCGGCATCGCGCTCGGCGCTCCGCTGGCCGGCGCGGTCATCGACGCCTCGGTGCCGCTCTGGGGCTTCGCGGTCACCGGGGCGGTGGGGTTGCTGGTGACCCTGGTGGTCCTGCCGACGGAGCTACGTCACCGCCGCCCGCCCGTCGCCCCGGCATCCGCCCTGTCCACGCCGGCACCAGAACCGGCACCGGCCGCCTGAGCCACGCCCGCACTCGTCCGGAGCCGTCGTCAACCGCGATGCCCGCGCCGCCGGGACACGTACCGCTGCGCGTGAGCGGTATGTCTGAGAGGCATAACTATGACGCTCAGGCATACCGCCCCATCGAGAGTGGGTCACCCTGCGGGTTCGCACCGGGGGAGGCGCGACCAGGGTGTGATCTCCGCCGGCCCCTCCTCCTCGGTCATCCTGAGGAAGCCGAAGGGCACCGCGCCCCGGTGGGGTGCGGTGCCCTTCGGCGGTTCGGGTCGGGCGTCAGCGCTGGTCGAGGTTCCCGGAGGTGTCCTCCTGGTAGCTGGCGCCGCCGTTGACCTCGCTGGTCAGTGGCTTGGCACCACCCTCCGGCGGGCCGGCGAGGCTCTGGCCGGCGGCCAGCTCGGGGAACTTCGCGTCGAACGCCGGGCGCTCGGAGCGGATCCGGGGCATCCGGTCGAAGTTACGCAGTGGCGGCGGGGAGCTGGTCGCCCACTCCAGCGAGTTGCCGTGGCCCCACGGGTCGTCCACCTCGACGACCGGCCCGGTCTTGTACGACTTCCAGCAGTTCCAGATGAACGGCAGGGTCGAGATACCGGTGATGAACGCGCCGATCGTGGAGATCATGTTGAGCGTGGTGAAGCCGTCGCCGGGCAGGTAGTCGGCGTACCGGCGGGGCATGCCCTCGGCGCCGAGCCAGTGCTGCACCAGGAAGGTGGTGTGGAAGCCGATCATCGTGAGCCAGAAGTGAATCTTGCCCAGGCGCTCGTCGAGCATCCGGCCGAACATCTTGGGGAACCAGAAGTAGATGCCACCGAAGACGGCGAACACGATGGTGCCGAAGAGCACGTAGTGGAAGTGCGCCACGACGAAGTAGTTGTCGTGCAGGTGGAAGTCGAGCGGCGGGCTGGCCAGCAGGACCCCGGTCAGACCACCGAAGAGGAAGGTCACCAGGAAGCCGACGGCGAACAGCATGGGCGTCTCGAAGGTGATCTGGCCCCGCCACATGGTGCCGATCCAGTTGAAGAACTTCATGCCGGTCGGCACGGCGATCAGGTAGCTGAGGAAGCTGAAGAACGGCAGCAGCACCTGGCCGGTGGCGAACATGTGGTGCGCCCAGACGCTCATCGACAGGGCGGCGATGGAGATGGTGGCGGCGACGAGACCCTTGTAACCGAAGATCGGCTTGCGGGAGAAGACCGGGATGATCTCGGTGATGATGCCGAAGAACGGCAGCGCGATGATGTACACCTCGGGGTGACCGAAGAACCAGAAGAGGTGTTGCCACAGCATCGGGCCGCCGGTGGCCGGGTCGTAGACGTGCGCGCCGAGCAGCCGGTCCGCGGCCAGCGCGAAGAGCGCGGCGGCCAGCAGCGGGAAGACCAGGATCGCCAGCAGGCTGGTGACCAGCATGTTCCACGTGAAGATCGGCATCCGGAACATGGTCATGCCGGGGGCGCGCAGGGTCAGGATCGTGGTGATCAGGTTGACCGCGCCGAGGATGGTGCCCAGACCCGAGATGGCCAGGCCGACGACCCACATGTTCGCGCCGACGCCGGGCGAGTGCTCGATGCTGCTCAGCGGGGTGTAGGCGGTCCAGCCGAAGTCGGCGGCGCCGCCCGGGGTGAGGAAACCGGCGGTCGCCATCGTGCCGCCGAACAGGTACAGCCAGTAGGCGAAGGCGTTCAGCCGGGGGAACGAGACGTCGGGGGCGCCGATCTGCAACGGCACGACGTAGTTGGCGAACGCGAAAACGATCGGGGTCGCGAAGAACAGCAGCATGATCGTGCCGTGCATGGTGAACAGCTGGTTGTACTGCTCCGGCGACAGGAACTGCATGCCCGGTCGGGCCAACTCGGCTCGCATGACCAGGGCCATCAGGCCACCGATCATGAAGAACACGAACGCGGTGACCATGTACATGATCCCGATCTGCTTCGCGTCCGTGGTGCGCAGCAGCCGCGCGATGGCCGACCCCTTGACCGGCTCTCGGACCGGCCATGGCCGGGTCACGACCGGCTTGGGTGCGACGGTGGTCACGAATGGCCTCCGGTTCTCGGTTGTCCCGCTCGGCACGCGTCGTCAGCTGCGGGCCGTCATCCGAAAGGATGTTAGTCCCCGGTAGGTGGCAGCACCGCTCGGGGTGCTCTGGCACCATGTCCGGCCTATCGTCGGGCCTACAGCGGGCCGACCAGGAGCCGGTAGTGCTCACCGAAGATCCGCCCGCCCCGCCCGCGCAGCAACGGGTCGCGCAGCGCCGGCGGCACGTCGCGGGTGCGGTTGCGGTCCCGGGTCCGGTCCCGCACCCATCGGGTACGCGGACGACGACGGCTCTCGTACGCGACCAGGGCCGCCTCGACACTGCCGGCGGCGCGGAGCGACTCGGCGAGCACCACCGCGTCCTCGAGCGCCATGGCGATCCCCTGGGACAGGGTGGGTGCGGTGGCGTGCGCGGCGTCGCCGACCAGCAGTACCCGGCCCCGGTGCCAGCGGCCCAGCTCGACCTCGTCGGTGAGCCCGACCTGCACGTCGCGCCAGGCGGCCAGCACCGCCGGGACCGGCCCGCCGTAGCCGCCGAAGAGTTCGTGCAGCCGGGCGACCGGGTCGGCCGGGGCGACGGTGCCGGCCTCGTCGGCGTAGCAGTAGAGCCGCCCGGCACCGAGCGGCACCACGAGGAAGCCGGCCCGCCGGCCGAGCAGCGCCGTCCAGTCGGCGACGTCGGGGCCGTCGCGTACCACGCCCCGGTAGACCACCTGGCCGGCGGGGCGGGGTGGACCGCCGAGCGCGGCCAGGGAGCGGACCGCCGAGCGGGGGCCGTCGGCGCCGATCACCAGGTCGTACTCGCCGCCGGTGCCGTCGGTGAAGGTGACCGCGACCCCGGCGGGCAGCAGCTCCACGGTGCTCACCTCGGCGCCGTGCCGCACCGCACCCCCGGCCCCGCTGAGCAGCACCTGGTAGAGGTCGCGGCGGGGCAGCGCCCGGCACTCACCCACCTCGGCCCAGAGCGTGTCGAGGTCCACCTCGCAGAGCGGGTCGCCGGCGGCGTCGAGGAAGCGCTGGCGGTGGATCACCTGCCCGAGGGGGCGGACCGGGCCGTCGAGGTCCAGTCGTCGTAGTGCGCGGGCGGCGTTGCCGGGCAGGTAGAGGCCGGTGTCGGCGAGCTCGTTGGGCGGGAGCTTCTCGGTGACGTCGGGCCGGAAGCCGGCCAGCCGCAGGGCCCGGGCGACGGCCAGGCCGGCGATGCCCGCGCCGACGACGAGGATGCGCAGGGGGGAGCCACGCATGGTGGTGTACGCCTCCGGAGGGGATCGGTACGCGGTGAAGGCAAGACACTACTCCGCGCGATCGGCGCACACCAGGGCCGGTGAGACCCATCGCCACCCTCCGGACTGGACAGAAAGTGGTTCAGCCCGTCGAACGCCGTTCGATTGAAGAATACCCATGGGCCGGAAGTCGTTCGTCTCACTAGAGTGACGGCGTGACGACGGACGAGTCATACCGCTCGGTCAAGTCGGCGGGCCGCGCGCTGGACGTGCTGGAGGCGTTGGCCGCCCCCGCCGGCCCCCGCTCGCCGGTGGAGCTGAGCCGGGCGCTGGGCATCCCCAAGAGCAGCCTGCACGCCATCCTGCGGACCCTGTTGGACCGCGAGTGGGTGGCCGCCGATCCGACCGGCACCCGGTTCTCGGTGGGCCTGCGGGCGCTGGAGGTCGGGGCGGCTTTCCTGGCCGGCGCGGACGCCGCCGCCCTCTACGACGTGACCCTGGACCGGCTCGCCGGGTGCTCCGGAGAGACGGTCCAGCTCTACCGCCTGGACCGCGGCTCGGTGGTGCTGCTGGCCCGGCGGGACTCGGCGCACATCGTCCGGCCGGTCTGCGCGGTGGGGCGTCGGCTGCCGGCGCACGCCACCGCGGCCGGCAAGGCGTTGCTCGCCGCGCGGACCGACGAGGAGGTCGACCGGCTGCTCCAGTGGCCGCTGGCGGCGGCCACCGGGCGGACGGTCACCACGCCGGAGGCGCTGCGGGCCGAGCTGGCGGCGGTCCGGCGGCGGGGCTGGGCCGAGGAGTGGGAGGAGTGCAGCCCGGGGCTGGCGGCGGTGGCGGTGGCCGTACCGCTGCGGGAGCCGGCGGTGGACGCGATCTCGGTGGCCGCGCCGGTGGACCGGCTGGGGCCGGAGGCGCGGAACCGGCTGGCGGCGGTGCTGCGGGAGGCGGCGCTCCAGGCCCGGACGGCCCGCGCGCTGCTCGCGCCCAACCGGTAGGACGTGGTTCACGTACGTGGACATGATCGCCCGTTAACTTAACCGGTTCAGTTGCGCAACAGTTTCAAGTGTGTAAATGTGACAGGGACCATGGGAGCGCTCCCGGTCATATCCGAGACAAGGTCCGGCGCCCCGCGCCGCAGCCAAGGAGCATCATGAAGCGTCCATTGCGGGCCCTCGCCGCCGCCGGCCTCCTGGCCGTCGGCACGATCGTGGCCGTCGCCGTCGGCGGCACCGCCTCCGCCGACACCCAGATCTGCGAGCAGTACGGCTCCACCGTCATCGGCGGCCGGTACGTGGTCCAGAACAACCGCTGGGGCACCACCGCCCAGCAGTGCATCAACGTCACCGGCAGCGGTTTCAACATCACCAGCCAGCAGGGTTCCGCGCCGACCAACGGCGCACCGGTGTCGTACCCGTCGATCTTCGTGGGCTGCCACTACACCAACTGCTCGCCGGGCACCAACCTGCCGGCCCAGGTGAAGTCGATCAGCAGCGCCCCCGGCAGCATCTCCTTCAACTACGTGGGTGGCGCGATCTACGACGCCGCCTACGACATCTGGCTCGACCCGTCGCCCAAGCGGGACGGGGTCAACGCCATGGAGATCATGATCTGGTTCAACCGGCAGGGCAGCATCCAGCCGATCGGCTCCCCGGTGGGCAACGCCAACATCGCGGGCCGCAGCTGGGAGGTGTGGCGCGGCAACAACGGCGGCAACAACGTCATCTCCTACGTCGCGCCGTCGGCGATCCAGGGCATGAGCTTCAACGTGCTGGACTTCATCGCCGACACCCGTAACCGGGGGGCGATCACCAACGACTGGTACCTGACCAGCATCCAGGCCGGCTTCGAGCCGTGGCAGGGCGGTGCCGGGCTCGCCGTCACCAACTTCTCCCAGACCGTCAACACCGGCGGCAACCCGCCGCCCACCACCGCCCCGCCGACCACGCCCCCGCCCACCGGCGGCGGCTGCGCGGTGAAGTACACGTCCAACTCGTGGAACAACGGGTTCACCGCCGACGTGACGATCACCAACCGGGGCTCCGGCGCCATCAACGGCTGGACCCTGACCTACAACCTGCCCAGCGGGCAGCAGGTCACCAGCTCGTGGAACGCCACCGTCAGCCAGAGCGGGTCGACGGTGACCGCCCGCAACGCCGCGCACAACGGCAGCATCTCCCCCGGTGGCACCGCGACCTTCGGCTACCAGGGCTCGCTGAACGGGACGTACTCGGCGCCGACCAGCTTCTCGCTCAACGGCGTCGCCTGCGCCCGCGCCTGACCCCACACCACCCACCACCACGCGGGGGCGTGACCGGCCGGTCACGCCCCCGCACCCCGTCCGGGCTCAACCGCCCAGGGCGTCGATGTCGCGCATCTCCTCGGCGGTCAGCGAGAAGTTCCAGATGTCGGCGTTGGCGCGGATGCGCTCCGGGGTCACCGACTTCGGGATCACCACGATCTCGTGGTCGACGTGCCAGCGCAGCACCACCTGCGCCGGTGAGACGTCGTGCGCGGCGGCGATCCGGGTCAGCACCGGGTCGGCCAGGTCGCTGGCCTTGAACGGGCTGTAGCCCTCCAGCACGATCCCCCGGTCCCGGTGCTCGGTGTGCCGCTGCCGGTCGTACAGCGTCGGGCTCCACCGGATCTGGTTGACCGCCGGGTTCTCCTCGGTGGCCTGGATCAGCTCGTCGAGCTGGGCGGTGGCGTAGTTGCTCACCCCCACCGCCCGGGTGAGGTTCTCGTCCCGGGCGGCCAGCAGCTCGCGCCAGACCGGGATGCTGTCCGCCGGTGACGACGGCGGCCAGTGGATCAGCCACAGGTCGACGTGGTCGGTGCCCAGCGCCCGCAGGCTCGCCTCGAGCGTCTCCCGTTCCCGGCCGACCCGGTCCGGCGGCAGCTTGGTGGTGATGAAGACGTCCTCGCGGCGTAACCCGCTCTCCCGTACCGCCCGACCCACCTCCTCCTCGTTGCCGTACATGGTGGCGGTGTCGAGGTGCCGGTAGCCGGCGTCCAGCGCGGCCAGCACCGCGTCGTAGCCGGCCTGGCCGGTGGCCTGCCAGGTGCCGAAACCGAGCAGCGGCATCCGGACGTCGCCGGGGAGCAGGACGGTGGGTTGGTCGAGGTCCATGCCGACCCTTCTACCCGACATCGGAGCGGACATGCCGCGCCCCCGGCGAACCCGGACGGATTGCCGGAGAATGCCGGTGTGCCGAGCATCGACCCGGGCCGACGGCGAGGAGCATCGTGTACCTGACCCACCTGGAATGTCCCCGCTGCGGTCGGGAGCACGACCCCGGCCGGCTCACCAACCTCTGCACGTGCGGCTCGCCGCTGTTGGCCCGCTACGACCTGGCCGCGGTGGCCGCCGCCGTGACCCCCGAGCGGTTCGGGTTGCGCCCCGCCGACCTGTGGCGTTACCGGGAACTGCTGCCGGTGGCCGACGAGCGGCACGTCACCACGCTGGGTGAGGGGTGGACGCCGCTGTTGCGCGCCCCGGCGTACGGCCACGAGATCGGCATCGCCGACCTGATCGTCAAGGACGAGGGACTCACCCCGACCGGGTCGTTCAAGGCCCGGGGGGCGGCGGTCGGGGTGAGCCGGGCCCGGGAGCTGGGCGTACGACGGCTCGCCATGCCCACCAACGGCAACGCCGGGGCGGCCTGGGCGACGTACGCGGCACGGGCCGGGATGGCGGCGACCATCGTGATGCCGTTGGACGCCCCGGTCATCTGCCGCCGCGAGTGCGTGGCCGCCGGGGCCGACCTGCGCCTGGTCGACGGGTTGATCGGCGATGCCGGACGCTGGGTGGCCGAGCTGGTGGCCGACGCCGACGGGGCCGTCTTCGACGCCGGCACACTGCGCGAGCCCTACCGGCTGGAGGGCAAGAAGACGATGGGGTACGAGATCGTCGAGCAGCTCGGCTGGCAGGTGCCCGACGTGATCATCTACCCGACCGGTGGCGGGGTGGGCCTGATCGGCATCCACAAGGCCCTGCACGAGCTGCGGGAGCTGGGCTGGGTGGGCGACAAGCTGCCCCGGTTGGTGGCCGTGCAGTCCACCGGCTGCGCGCCGATCGTCCGGGCGTTCGCCGCCGGGGAGGACCGCGCCCGGCCCTGGGTCGACGCGCACACGGTGGCCTTCGGGATCACCGTGCCGGCCCCGCTGGGCGACGAGCTGATCCTGACCGCGCTGCGGGAGAGCAGCGGCACGGCGGTCGCCGTGGACGACGCGGAGATCCTCGCCGACCTGCGGGACTTCGCCGCCCGGGAGGGGTTGCTGCTCTGCCCGGAGGGGGCGGCCTGCCTGACCGCCGCCCGCCACCTGCGCGCCGGCGGCTGGATCCGGGCCGACGAGCGGGTGGTGGTGCTGAACACCGGATCGGGGCTCAAGTATCCGGAGACGGTCGACGTCTCCGGCGTACCGGTGCGGTGACCGCCGGCCGCCCGGGTGCCGATCCGCGTCCCACGGACGGCACGTCCCACGGGACGCCGGTGGCGTCGGCGCCACCGGCGAGCAGTAGCGGACCTGCCGGATCTCGACGACGACGAAGGGCCCCGGCCACACGCACCGGGCGTGGGCAGGGGCCCTGTCGGTCGGCTCCGCCGGTCGGCGGCGGCACCGGGTCAGGACGTCGGCGGCTCGTCCTGGCCGGCGGCCTCCGCCGCGTCGGCTTCCTCCTTGGTCCGGTGCACCACCTGGTCGGCGTGCTCCGGCGGGCCGTAGACGGTGTAGAGGACCAGCGGGTTGGGCCCGGTGTTGACGAAGTTGTGCTTCGTCCCGGCCGGCACCACCACCAGGTCACCCTGGGCGACCTCCCGCGTCTCCCCGCCGACCCGGGCCTCACCGGTGCCGCTGACGAAGGTCAGGATCTGGTCGATCCCGTCGTGGACCTCCTCGCCGATCTCGCCGCCCGGCGGAATGGTCATGATCACCAACTGGGTCTTCTCGCCGGTCCAGAGCACCCGGCGGAAGTCTGGGCTCTTCTGGGCGACCGTCGCGATCGTGAAATGCTCCATGTTCCGCTCATACCCGCAACGACGACAGATCACGCCGGGCCGTGCAGATGATGGAATTCCCCGCCCCGGGCAGGTTTGCCCGTCGCCGGATCGGGCAACGACCACTCCAGACCGGCGCGGGCGATCGCACCGGTCGAACCAGGTCCCCGCTGGCGTACCGCCGGATGGCTGCGATGGTGGGAGACGGTCGGAGCGCGGCGACGGACGGCCGGTGGGTCGTACGGCGCCGTGCGCCCGTTCAGGCCAACACCGCCAGGTGGAACGGACGGTCGGAGACGCTGCCGTCGGTGGCGAACGTCTTGACGAACACCCCGTTGGGGATGCCGGTCCGCCCCACCACGCTGATGCCACCGGGCGGCGCGAGCCCGGCGCTGCCGGCCAACCCGATCGTGCCCACGTAACCGGCCCGGCTCACGTCCTGGTCGAAGACGACCTGGTACATGCCGGGGGCGAGCCGGGTGGCGGAGGCCGCGCCGAGACCACGGGCCAGGATGCCGTTGGCGTGCACCACGGCGTAGAGCATCCGGGCCGAGGCGGGCATGCCGGTCTGCCGGTAACTGACCAGTTGGGCATCGGCCAGGGCCACGTCGTCGCGGCCGGGGACGGGTTGGGTGGCCGGGCGACGCCGGGGACCGGTGCTGGACATGGTGCTCCTGCCTGCCGGCCACCTTCTCGGGCCGGGAGCGATGGGGGGTGACTCCACGATCCGCGCCGTACGACCCGGATCCGTACCTCGAAAATATGTCGGTCATGCCGGCTACCACCAGTCGACCGCATGTCCAGTAGCTGACATAAACCCGCCGTGAGCTGCGCAAACTCCGCCCATCGGCCGAGCTGCGCCCGCCTGCGGAGCTGCGCCCGGCCGGCGGGCGGGTCGGCGACCGGGGCTAGCCTGCTGGGGTGGCCCGACTGCTGCTCGTCGAGGACGATCTGACCATCCGTACCCCGCTGGTCCGGGCGCTGCGCGACCGGGGACACGCGGTGGCCGCCGCGTCGACCGCGATGGAGGGTTTGCGGCACACCCTCGACGACCGGCCCGACCTGGTGGTGCTCGACCTCGGCCTGCCCGACCTCGACGGCGGCGAGCTGTTGCGGATGCTGCGTGCGGTCAGCGCCGTACCGGTGATCGTGGCCACCGCCCGCGACGACGAGCGGGAGATCGTCCGGCTGCTCGACGCCGGGGCGGACGACTACGTCGTCAAGCCGTTCACCGCCGTGCAGCTCGACGCCCGGGTGCGGGCGGTGCTGCGCCGGGGCGGCCCCGACCGGCCCGACGGCGAGGCCGTGCTGGCGGTCGGCGGGCTGCGCGTCGACCCACGCGCCCGCCAGGTCACCCTGGACGGCGTACCGGTGGAGCTGACTCCGCGCGAGTTCGACCTGCTGCACCACCTCGCCGGCCGGCCCGGTGCGGTGGTGACCAAACGGGAGCTGCTCACCGAGGTCTGGCGGATCCCCTACGGCGGGGCGGACAAGACCGTCGACGTGCACCTGTCCTGGCTGCGCCGCAAGCTCGGGGAGAGTGCCCAGCAGCCGCGCTACCTGCACACCGTGCGCGGGGTCGGGGTGCGGCTCGCCCCGCCGGCGGACGACCGGTGAGCCGGCGACACGGCGCACCCGGCAGCGGCAGGTCCCGGTCTGCTGCCGACGCACCCGGCAGGGTGACGACCGGCCGGTGCCCCGACCGGGGTCGGGGCACCGGCTCGGCGGTGGGTCAGCGGACGGCGCAGGTCAGCACGGTCGGGGGCTGGTTGTCACCGGTGCCGACCAGGCCCCAGCTGGTGGTCGCGCCGGGCGGCAGGCTGCCGTTGTAGTTGGCGTTGGTGGCGGTGACCTGCCGGCCGGACTGACTGACCGTGGCGTTCCAGGACGAGGCGATCTGCTGCGCCCCCGCGAAGGTCAGCGCGGTGGTCCAGCCGGTGATGGTGGTGCTGCCGACGTTGCGCACCGTCACCTCGGCCTGGAAGCCGCCCGACCAGTAGCCGGTCACCCGGTATCCGGCCGAGCAACCGGCCACCGGCGCGGGCGTGCCGGTGGGGATGCCGGTCGGCGTCACGGTGGGGGTGGCCGACGGCGTCACGGTGGGGGTACCGGTCGGCGTCACGGTGGGGGTACCGGTCGGCGTCACGGTGGGGGTACCGGTCGGCGTCGCGGTGGGGGTCGGGGTCGTCCCGTCCGAGGTGGTGTAGTCGGCCCGGGTGTACGCCGCCGAGCACGTCCCACCGCAGGAGGCGGGCAGCGCGAACCGGTAGACCCGACCGTTGTTGACCAGCGTGCCGGCCGCGTCGCGGACCCGGATCTGGAAGTCGGTGCCACCGGACGCGGTCGCCCCGATCACGTACGACTGTCCCATGTCGCTGTTCATGGTGGCGGCCGTCCACACCCCACCGGCCAGGTATTCCACCCCGTGGATGCCGTTGGGCAGGTGCGAGACGGCGATCGCCGGCCAGTACCGCTGGGCGCCCTTCATGAAGCCGATCCGGATGTCGCCGGAGTAGTCCGGCGCGGACACGAACGACCAGGAGACGTGCCGGTTGTTCCAGTGGGTGGGGTTCAGGTCCCCCACCGGCGTCCCGTTGCGCACGAACCGGTTGAGCGAGGCGGTGGAGAGGTCCAGGTGGTAGGGGTCGTCACGGCACCAGGCGTTGCCGTCGCCGCAACTGTCCGCCACCACCATGGTCAGGGTCGCCCCGTTGTAGGCGTCCGTAATCCACGAACCGTTGCGGCAGAAGGGCTGCCCCGGTGCGCCGTCGTTGACGCCGGTGCAGTAGTCGCCGATGGTGACCCGCACGAAGCGACCACAGTTGAGGCCGTTGTTCCACAGCCCGATCTTCGCCGCCTGGCTGGCCGGGATCGGCCGCAGCGGGTACGACGAGTAGTCACCGGGCAGGTCGTAGGCGTTGAGCGCGACGAAGTCCGGCGAGTCCAGCTCCGCCTGGGGCAGGCCGCAGCCGCCGTACGGGGCACCGAGGCCGTCGAAGTGGGTGGCGTTGCCGGTGACCGGGGTGCTCGGCTCGGGCACCGCGAGCGCACGGGCGGGCAGCGGAACGGCCAGCAGCAGCGCGGCGGCGGTCAACGCCGCGAGCAGGCCGGCACGGTGACACGACGATGTCATGGGGGTACGCCTTCCGGGCAGGATGGAGCGGGGACATGGTGATCGGATGCCCTTCCACGCCCGGCGTACCGCCCACCCATGCCACCACCGGCACCGACCACTGTCAATGCCCGATGTGGAGGGCCCCGGGTACGGTGCCGATCCGTCAGGACGATTGCCGGCAACCCCTGTGGCAGGGCCGGTCGGCCCGGTAGATTGAGGTATGGTGCCCGCCCCCGGGGGTCGGGTGGCGGAACCGGTCTACCGCCCCATCCTCACCAGCAGACGCGGTGAGCTGGAGGCGCTGGGTCATCTCGACAGCGCCTCGGCTCCCCTGGTCGCCCCGGTCCTCGACGTGTCCCCGGCCGATACCGGCCTGCCCGATCTGCTGCGCCGGCTGCCCGCCGGTCTGGTGCCGGCCGTCGACGTCTGCGCCCTGCCCGACGGGCCGGCCGGCGAGCTGGCCCGGTGGGACCTGCCCGTCCTGCCGGTGGTCGGGTTGGCCTGTGGCGACCGGCGGTTGGCGGCACACGGCGCGGCCTGTCGGGCGTACGCCCGGGGTGCGGTGGTCCGGCTGCGGATCGGCCGGGACCGGGCCGGCCCGGACGCCACGACGACGGCGGTGGAGCGGATCTGGCGGCGGACCGGGCTGGTCCCGGAGCAGTGCGACCTGCTGGTCGACGCCGGTGACGTGTGCTGCCTCGCCGACCTGCGGGTCGCCGAGCCCCGGGTACGCCGGGTGGTGGACTGGGCCTGCCGGCACGCCTGGCGCACGGTGACCGTGGCGGCCGGCGGGATGCCGCCGTCGCTGTCCCGGCTGCGCACCGACGAACCGGTCCGGGTGGACCGCTGGGACTGGCTGTTCTGGCGTCGGCTGACCGACCTGGGCGTCGGGTACGGCGACTACGGCGTGGTCCCCGCCCCGCCGGGCGACGTGGAGCCGGGCGACCGGCTGCCGACGGTGCGGTACACCACCGACGACGGGTGGTGGATCTACCGCTGGTCGCGGCGGGGTGGCCGGGGCGACGAACGGTTCGCCGACCTGTGCCGCACGCTGGTCACCGCCGCACACTGGCCGGCCGCCGGGGCGGGGTTCTCCTGGGGTGACCACGAGTTGCTGCGGCGGGCCCGCCGGGTCACCGGGGCCGGGTCACCGGCGAACTGGACGGCATGGAGCACGTCGCACCATCTGGCGCACGTGCTGTCGGAGCTGACCGGGCCGGTCGACGGGCGTCGTCGGGGCCCGCCGACGGGCGTCGACGACCGGGACGGGTTCACCCGGCCGCACCGCGGCGGGGAGCACCGGTGGGCCCGCTGACCGGGTCACTCCTGCTCGGTGAAGCCGAACTGGACCACGCCCTCGTCGTCGACGGAGGCGTCCACGGAGGTGTCGTTGAGCAGTTCGGCGGCGTCGGGGTCGAGGAAGATACGGGCCCCTTCGGTGTCGACGACCTGATCGCCCTGCGCCGGCACGGGCACCAGTTCGATGGTGAGCGCACCGGCCTCGGTGTCGGCGGCGATCCGCAGCCCGCCGTCCTGGGCCACGTCCTGCTGGGCGGCGAGGTCACGGATCACGAGTACGGCGTTGTCGGTCATCGTGAGCATGGTGGGACTCCTCGGGATCATCGGGATCATCAGGGTCGGAACGTCGCTCGACGACACGTGCGCGTTCCCTGCGGCGAACCGGTGCCCGCCGGGTGATTCGGGGCGTCTTCGTGCCGCCCTCCCCACCCACGGTGCCTGCCGCACGGAGGTTCGTCAAATAGAGCGCCGGCTATCGGCGAATCCGCAGAACATCCACGTTTCCGCTCCTCAGCCCCCTGATCTTTCCTACCCTGAGCGCATGGACGCTGCCCGACGGTACGCCGCAGAACTGCTCGGCACCCTGCTGCTGGTCCTCGCCGGGGTGGGCACCGCCGTCTTCGCCCAACTCCAGGGCGGCGTGGTGGCCGTGGCGCTGGCCTTCGGGTTCGTGCTGGTGGGGTTGGTGTACGCGATCGGCCCGCTCTCCGGCGCGCACCTCAATCCGGCGGTGACGATGGGGGTGCTGCTCTCCGGCAAGATCTCCGTGGTCGGCGCGGTCGCGTACTGGATCGCGCAGTTCGTGGGGGCCACGGTGGCCGGCTTCGTCATCTGGGGGCTGGTCCGCTGGGGTGGCGTGGCGGACCAGACGGGAGCGTTGGGCACCAACGGTTACGGGGTGCACATCAACCGGGGTGGCACGGCGGTGCTGGAGGTCATCCTGACGTTCCTGTTCGTGCTGGTGGTGCTGGTGGTGACGAGCCGGGTCGAGCACGCCGGCTTCGCCGGTCTGGCGATCGGCCTGGCCCTGGTGGCGGTGCTGCTGGTGGGAATCACCCTGGACGGCACCTCGATCAACCCGGCCCGGTCGTTCGGTCCGGCCGTGTTCGAGGGCGGTGCCGCGCTCCGGCAGCTGTGGGTGTTCATCGTCTTTCCGCTGCTCGGCGGGGCGCTGGCCGCGCTGGCCGCCCCGCTGCTGGTGGCGCCGAGCCGGCACTTCCGTGCCGAACCCGACGCGCCCGATCCGGCCGCGCCGGACCCGACCTGACCCCGACCGGGGCCACCCGACCGGCTGAGCCCGACCGGTGGACGCCACCCGGGTGGTCAGCGCCGTTGCAGCACCACCACCGGGATCTCCCGGTCGGTCTTGCTCTGGTATTCGTTGTAGGCCGGCCAGATGCCGGTCATCCTCGGCCACATCCGCGCCCGCTCCGCCGGCTCGGCGGTCCGCGCCCGGACGGCGAACGTCTCCGGGCCCACCTGCACCTGCGCGTCGGGTTCGTCGAGCAGGTTGAGATACCAGGAGGGGTGCTGGGGCGCACCACCCTGGGAGGCGACGATCAGGTAGTCGTCGCCGTCCCGCCCGTAGATGAGCGCGGTGCGGCGTAGCCTGCCGCTGCGCCGGCCCCGGGTGGTCAGCAGCAGCGTGTAGACGCCCGGCTGCCACTCGTGCCCCTCGGCACCGCCGGTCGCGACGTACCGCCGGATGTGATCGGCGACCCAGCCCTCGGGGCTGTCCAGCACCTGCTCGTCGGTCGACATCTGCGCCTCCGGGTAGCTCGTGGCATCGACCCGGCCACGCTATCCCGACATAAACCCCAAAGGCGGGCGAACGACTCAACGCACCGCTGCCGCCTGGAGGTTCACGTTGCCGCAACTGCTGTTGAAGGTCTTCTCGACGGTCCAGCGGATCAGCAGCTGCTCACCCCGGGGCACCCGGTACCGGATGACGAACTGGGCGGTGTGGGTGGTGTGCGGGTCCTCCAGCCGCAGCGTGCGGGTCGCGCCGCCGGTGGACAGCCGCACGTCCAACCGACCCTGGGCCATCCAGGTGCCGGCGAAGAGGTGCACCGTACGCGGTTCACCGTCGCCGGTCACGGCCAGCGCGAACCCGTTACCGACCCCGCAGACGAACACACCGGTGGCGGTGGCGGAGACTGCCGGCACCCCGGCACCGTCACGCCACCCGAACAACTCGGGATTGGTGTCGTACCGGTCGCGTGCACCCCGGCCGCCCTCGTCGCGGATCTCACCGGTGCCGCCGCTCTTACGGATCAGGGTCTCCGGCCGGTTGAGGCCCCAGTGCACCCAGTCCCGGGCGCCCAGGGCGGTCAGGTCCACCTCGGCGGGCACCTCGGCCCGGGAGACGCTCAGCGTCGGCGCGGCCGGGGACGCCGCCGGGGTGGCCGTCGGCGTCGGTGGCCCGCTCGGCGGCGGCGGGGTGCGTTCCCGGGGCTGCAGGCCGGGTGCGACGACCCCGGCCTCGGCCGACACGCCCACCCCCGTCGCCCCGGTCGGATAACCGGCCGGGGTCGGCGCACCGGCCGGCAGCACCAGGTCGGGCTCCGCCGGGTCCGGGTCCGGGCCCAGATAGGTCACCAGCACCGCAAGGCAGGCCAGGCCGGCCACCGAACCGATCGCCCAGCGGCGGCGTTGCCGACGACGGGCCTCCCGCCGTTGGGCGATGCGCGTCGTCGGGCCCGGCCCGATCCGCCAGGTCTCTTGGTCGTTCACGTATGTCCCACTCCCCAGCCCGACGCCCGCGACCGGTCGGGGAGGGGGTGCGGTCGCGCCGTGAGCGTTCTCACGTTTTCATTCCAGGGCCGCCATGCGCCATATGCCAGCGGGTGGGCGTTTCCAGTTTGTTACCAAGTGCGTGCCGCGGAAAGTTTCCTACCTAATATGAAAGACCAGCTCAGCCGCGAAATGGCCAGAAGATCAACGATAGGGGGCCGTCAGCGGATCTCGAAACCCAGCGCCCCGGCCAGCACCATCGCCTGGGTCGGGTCGATCACCGCGCCGGCCCGCTCGACCGCCGTCGGGTCCAACGCGGTGAGGTCGCTGCCCCGCAGATCGGCCCCGGTGAGACGCACCGCGCGCAGCTGGGCCGCCGAGAGGTCCACCCGGGCCAGGGTCGCGCCGGTCAGGTCCGCCCCGGACAGGTCGACCTCCCGCATCCGGACGTCGCTGAACTGCGCGCCCCGCAGGTCGGCCCCGGGCAACCCGACGAACGACCAGTCCCCGCCCGACACCCGCAACGGACGCAACGCGCACTGGTCGAACGTGCTGCCGACCAGCTTGCAACCGGTGAACTCGGCCTCGAACAGGTTGCACCGGCGGAACCCGCAGCGGACGAAGGCCGAGTCGGTGTGCCGGGAGGAGTTGAACGACACCCCGCCGAAGTCACACCCGGTGAACGAGGCACCCCGGGTGACCGCCTCGGTCAGGTCGACGTCAGTGAAGACGCAACGCACGAAGTGCCGGTCGACCAGCTCCTCGGCGTACCAGTCGGTGTGGCGGAACGTCTCGTCCTCGATGGTCTGCGGCACCACCCCACCCTAAGTGCGAGCACCGACACCACCACCGCACCTTTCGTCCGGCGCGTACCGGCTAGTAGTTTCGGCGGGTGAGCGTGGCACCCAGCACCGACCCGGCCCGTACCGGCTTCGACCCGGCCCGGCTGGCCCGCATCGACGAACACTTCGGCCGGTACGTCGACGACGGGCGGCTGGCCGGTTGGCAGATCGTCGTCACCCGTCGCGGCGAGGTGGCGCACTCCTCGGTCCGTGGGCTGCGCGACGTGGAGGCGGGCAGCCCGGTCGAGCCGGACACCATCTGGCGGATCTACTCGATGACCAAGCCGATCACCTCGGTCGCGGCGATGATGCTGTGGGAGGAGGGCCGGTTCGAGCTGACCGACCCGATCAGCCGCTGGCTGCCGGAGTTCGCCGACGTCCGGGTCTTCGACAGGGGTTCGGCGCTCAAGCCGTACACCGTGCCGGCGGTCGAGCCGATCCGGGTGTGGCACCTGCTCACCCACACCGCCGGGCTCACCTACGGCTTCGCGCAGACCTCGGTGGTCGACGCGCTCTACCGGGCCGCCGGCTACGACCTCGGCGTGCCGCCGGGGCTGGACCTGGCCGGGGCGAGCGCCGGGATGGCGCAGCTGCCGCTGCTGTTCCAGCCCGGCACCGGCTGGAACTACGGGGTCTCCACCGACGTGCTCGGCCGGCTCATCGAGGTGGTCTCCGGGCAGGGCCTGGCCGACTTCCTCACCGAGCGGGTCCTCACCCCGCTGGGCATGACGGACACCCGGTTCTGGGTCGACCCGGCCGACGCCAAACGGCTCGCCGCCCTCTACACCCCGCACCCGGGCACCGGCCGGGCGGTCCGCGCCGACCAGCTCGGTGCCGCCGCGCTGACCCGCCCGGAGTGCTTCTCCGGCGGGGGCGGGCTGGTCTCCACCGCCGCCGACTACCACCGGTTCACCCAGCTGCTGCTGCGCGGCGGCGAGCTGGACGGCGTACGACTGCTCGGGCCCCGCACGGTGCGTTACATGACCCGCAACCACCTGCCCGGCGGCGGTGACCTGGCGTCGTTGCAGCCGCAGGGGTTCGCCGAGACGGTGCTCGACGGCATCGGTTTCGGCCTGGGCTTCGCCGTGGTGCAGGACCCGGTCCCGGCCAAGGTGCCGAGCAGCGTCGGCGAGTTCTACTGGGGTGGGCTGGCCAGCACCGCGTTCTGGGTCGACCCGGCCGAGGAGATCACCGCCCTGCTGTTCACCCAGCTGATGCCGTCGAGCACCTACCCGTTGCGCTCCCAGCTGCGTCAGCTCGTCTACGCCGCCCTGGTCGGCTGAGCCGCGCCGGGCCGGGCGACGGCGGTGCCGGCCCGGCCGGCGGGGTCAGTCGGCGAGGCTGGCCGGGAAGCCGCCGGTGGCGATCGGGCCCCAGCTTCCGATGGTGACCCGGATCAGCGACTTGCCCTGCGCCACCATGGCCGCCCGGTACTCGTCCCAGTCCGGGTGCTCGCCGGAGATGCTGCGGAAGTACTCCACCAGCGGGTCCAGCGCGTCGGGCAGGTCGAGCACCTCGGCCGTGCCGTCGACCTGCACCCAGGGGCCGTCCCAGTCGTCGGAGAGCACGCAGGCGGAGACCCGGGGGTCCCGGCGGATGTTGGCGACCTTGGCGCGCTGCGGGTAGCTGGAGATGACCAGTCGCCCGGCGGCGTCGACCCCGCAGGCGACCGGGGAGGACTGCGGCCGGCCGTCGGCCCGGGTGGTCATCAGCAGGACCCGGTGGCGGGGGCGGACGAATTCGATCAGGGCGTCCCGGTCGACCCGGGTGTTGGTTGCGATGCTGCGTGCCATCCCCCGGTTCTACCAGGTCCGCCGGCCGGTGGCCCCGGTGGCGTCAGCCGGGGCGACCGGTGACCCGACCCCGCGCCGGCTGGGCGGGGACCCGGGGGCGGACGGTGGGCCGCCAGGCTCGGCCGTTGGCATAGATGACCCGGAAGCCGAGGTACGCCGCGAGCGGCGCCCAGTGCGCCGAGCCCATCCGCAGCTCGGCGGCGTTGTGCCGTTGGCCGTTGGCGAGCACGTCGAGCAGCACCGTCTCGAAGGCGGCCGACTCGACCCAGTCGACCTCGCGGGTGAAGCCGCAGATCAGGGCCGCGCCGGTGACGTCGAGGAAGTCGCGCAGCGTGGCGTCGGAGGCGCGCAGCACCGAGCAGCTGCCGAAGTAGAGCCGCCGGCCCTCACCCCGGCCGGCCATCCGCTCGGCGACGTCGGCCAGCTCGACGGAATCCCAGTCGGTGAGGCAGAGCCGGCTGGGCTCGCCGTGCATGGCGAAGAAACCGACCCGGTGATCGGCGTACTGCTTGAGCAGCCAGCGGTCGAGGAAGTAGAACAGCTCGTCGCGGGTGGCGGCGTCCTTGTGGATGTAGCGGATGCGGCCGAGGCGTTCGAGCAGTTCGAGGGTGGGCAGCACGGAGCCGCGCTCGTTGAGGTCGCGGTGCCACTGCCCCTCGACACAGAAGACCCCGCCCCGCGCCACGTGCACCTCCCCGACCTCGCCGGCCGGGACGACGTTACCGGGTCCCGGTCACGAACCCCCATCGCCCTCGGTGCCCGACTGGTCAGTTTCGACAGGCTTCGCCTTGGTAGCGAAATCCGTCCCCGGTCGGTACGACCTGACCGAATTACTATTCCCCGCATTTCACAGGCAATACCCAGGTATCGCTAATCGCGAGGACAATTCCCCTTTATCACCACGAATCAGCTCGTCAGCTGTCAGGGTGGAGGTCGCAGGACGTCCCGGGCGATGCCCTGTTCACCACCCCAATCACTTCCAATCGGGAGGACTTCTGTGCGCCAGAACACTGTGAAGCGGGCACTCGTCGCGTTCGCCCTGGCTCTGCCGGGAGCCGCGATCGCCACGGTGGCCGCCGCGCCAGCGGCCCACGCCGACGGCTGCTACACCTGGAAACGCGACCTCTACCAGGGTCGCTCCGGGGACGACGTCCGCCAGTTGCAGATCCGGATCGCCGGTTGGGCGGGACGAGGGGGAATCGTCCGGATCGACGGGGACTTCGGTCCCGAGACCGCCGCCGCGGTCAAGCGCTTCCAGAGCGCGTACGGGCTGCGCAGCGACGGCATCGCCGGCAAGCAGACCTTCACCAAGCTCTACCAGCTCCAGGACAACGACTGCACGCCGGCCCACTTCAGCTACCGGGAGCTGGACGACGGCTGCGGCAAGGGCGGGTGGAGCGGCGGCCCGCTCTCCGCCACCGACACCAAGGCCACCGCGGTGCGCACCATGTGGAAACTGGAGGCGCTGCGGCGCAGCCTGGGTGACAAGCCGCTCAACGTCACCAGCGGCTTCCGCGACTCCCGCTGCAACAAGCAGGTCGGCGGGGCCTCGGACAGCCAGCACCTCTACGGCAACGCCGCCGACCTGACCTCGGGGAGCAGGTCACTGTGCGAGGTGGCCCGCGCCTCCCGTGACCACGGGTTCAGCGGCATCTACGGCCCCGGGTACGCCGGCCACGACGACCACGTCCACGTCGACTCCCGGCGGGAGAACAACCGCGACACGTCGACCAACCGCACCAGCTGGGCGGCGCCCGACTGTGGCGTCAGCCGCTGACCCTCGCGGCAGCCGATGCCGGCCCGGCCCCACGGGATCATCGGGGCCGGACCGGCATCGGGGTACCGGAGGCGTCGGCCGGGCCTGACCGCTCAGCTCGCCCGGGGCCAGCGCGGCGCGGCGGCGGGGGGTGTCACCGGCCGTCCCGGCACGCCGCCACGCACCGCGGGCCGCATCCCCGCAGCGGACGGCCGCGCCCCGGGTGTCCCGGGCCGGCCGACCTGGCCACGGGCCGGATAGCCGGCCGCCGCCGGGGCGGTCCGCGCCGGTGCCGTCCCGGGCCGGGGGGTGGTGTAGGTGAACGGGAAGGGCACGTGCACGAACGGATTTCCGTGCCGGATCAGCGCGTCGATCTGACGATCGTTCAACCCGTGGTTCTCCAGCACCCGTCGTCCCCAACGGTGCAACCGGCACGGGTACGACGACCCGTCGTTGCGGCACAGCGGCCCGTTGGGCCACTCCTCGGCGGCGTGCACCACGACCGCCCGTACCGCGAGCCGGACGTCCTCGGGTGTCAACGAGACGGGCACCGGCACCTCACCCAGAACCTGATCGATGGGGTCCGTCGACTGCTCACCAACTCGCACGGCAGGCCTCCCGCAGCTCGGCAGCAGTTGCGGCTGAATCGCCGCAACGCATCCTCGCGCAGTGGTACGGGCGGTGACCGGCGTCGGTTCAATCCCCCCAGGCGGTGAGCAGATCCTCCGGCGTCAACACCTGCACACCGTCCACCACCGCACCGGCCCGGGCGACCGCCAGCAGCGCCACCTGTTCGTCGGCACCGGGCAGCCGGACCGACCCAGGTCCGGTTTCCGCTTGTCAGGCCAGGCCCGCGTCGTGCACCAGCAGCGCCACCTGGACCCGGTTGTTGAGCGCCAGCTTGGTCAGCAGCCGGGACACGTACGCCTTGACCGTCGCCACGCTCATGAACAGCTCCGCCGAGATCTCCGCGTTGCTCCGGCCGTGGCCGAGCGCCACCGCGACCTCCCGTTCCCGCTCGGTGAGCCCGGCCAGCAGCCGCAGCGCCCGGTCCCGACGCGGGTCCGCTCCCGGTGTCGGCCCGATGGTCAGGTGGCTGATCAGCTGGCGGGTCACCGTCGGCGACAGGGTCGCCTCACCGGCCGCCACCCGCCGCACCGCCCGGACGATCTCGGCGGGTGGGGTGTCCTTGAGCAGGAAACCGCCCGCGCCGGCCCGCAACGCCCGCAGCACCTGCTCGTCGGCGTCGAAGGTGGTCAGCACCAGCACCTCCGGCGGGTGCGGCAGCGCCCGCAGCGCCTCCGTGGCGGCCAGCCCGTCCACCCGGGGCATCCGGATGTCCATCAGCACCACGTCGGGCGCGCACGCGGCGACGGCGGCGGGCACCTCGTCGCCGTCGGCCGCCTCGCCGACCACCCGGACGTCCGGCACCCCACCGAGGATCATCGACAGCCCGGCGCGGACCAGCGCGTCGTCGTCGACGATCAACACCCGCACCGGGCCGTCGTCGCTGTCTGGCAGACCGGTCACCGGACACCACCGGCCACCCGCTCGGCAGTCCCGACCGGGCGGCCCGGGCCCACCGGGACGACCGGACAGACCGGGACGACCGGACAGGCCAGGACGACCGGACAGGCCAGGACGACCGGACAGGCCGGGACGGCCACGGCAACCGGACAGCCCGTGCCGAGCACGGCAACCGGGCGACTCATGCCGGCCACGGCAGCCGGGCGGCCAGCCGGAAGTCGCCGGTCGCGCCGTCCCGGCCGTGCGTCAGCCGGCCACCGGCCAGGTTGACCCGCTCGGCGATGCCGACCAGCCCGGTGCCGGCACCGGGCAGGCCCGCAGCCGGTGAGCCCACCGGCCAGGGGTTACGGATCTCCACGGCCAACTCCCGCCCCGGCCCGCCGGCCAGCCGGACACCGACCGCCGTGTCGGGGGCGTGCTTGCGCGCGTTGGTCAGCCCCTCCTGCACGATCCGGTACGCGCTGCGCCCCACCGCCGTCGGCACCCCCGCCAGGTCGGCGACCTCGTCGACCAGGGTGACCCGTACCCCGGCGGCCCGGGACTCGGCGACCAGCGCGGGCACGTCGGCGAGGGTGGGCTGGGGGCGTTCCGGTGCGGCGTCGCCGCCGGAGGTGTCGGCGCGGAGCACCCCGATCACCTCACGCAGGTCCTGTAGCGCGGCGTGCGCACTGCCCCGGATCACCCCGGCCGCCCGCGCCACCTCCTGCGGTGACGCGTCCGGGCGGAACTCCAACGCCCCGGCGTGCAGGCTGAGCAGCGAGATCCGGTGCGCCAACACGTCGTGCATCTCCCGGGCGATCCGGTTGCGTTCCAGCTGCCGGGCCTGTTCGATGCGGAGCTGCTGCTCGGCCTCGGCCCGGTGGGCGCGGTCGCGCAGCGACAGCACGAGCTGCCGGCGGGCCCGGACGAACAGCGCCCACGCCACCACGATCCCGACGAACATCACCGTCCAGGCCACCGTCGCCAGGTAGGGCAGCGTCGGGTCGGGGCGCACGACGGTGTAGAGCGGGATGACCGCCAGGTGGAAGCCGACCAGCGCCGCGCCGATCGGCAACGGCCGGTGGACCAGCACGGTGAACACCACGACCAGCAGCGCCACCCCGGCGGTCACCGAGAACAGGGCCAGCGGCAGGCCGGCCACGGCCAGCCCGACCGGCCAGCGCCGGCGCAGCCACAGGGCCGCGCAGAAGATCAGGCCCGCCGCCAGGTCCACCCCGACCAGCCAGGGCGGCCCGGCGTTGTGGGCGAACTGCGGGTCGGGCGACACCGCGTCGCCGAAGCCCACCAGCGCCCAGCCGACGGCGAGCAGGAAGGCCACCGTGTCGACCAGCCAGTCCCGGGGCGTACGGCGGGATGCCCTCGTCTCGGGCGTCAGCGCCCCCGGCAGCAGCCAGGGATGATCGGGTACGACGGCAGCACTCACCCACCCATGCTAGAAACCCGGCCGGCCGCCCGGACACCAACCAAAGTCGAGGTCTGCCGGTAGACCTAGGTAGGGGTGACACTCGACCGCCGGCCGCAGCGCCCGGCCGGGTGGTCGCGACAGGCTCGACGGCATGATCACCGTGAAGAACCTCACCAAGCGGTACGGCCCGCACCCCGCCGTCGACGACGTCTCCTTCCGCTGCGAACCCGGCACGGTGACCGGCTTCCTCGGCCCGAACGGGGCGGGCAAGTCCACCACCATGCGGATGCTCTGCGGGCTGACCCGACCGAGCTCCGGCACCGCCACCGTCGCCGGCCAGCCCTACCGGGAGCTACCCAACCCGGGTCGGGAGGTGGGTGTGCTGCTGGACGCCTCGGCGCAGCACGTCGGGCGCAGCGGGCGGGAGACGCTGACCCTGGCCGCCCGGACCATGGGCGTGGACGCCGACCGGGTGCCCGCCGTCCTGGACCGGGTGGGCCTGAACCCGGTGGCGGCGAAGCGGCGGGTCGGGGCGTACTCGCTGGGGATGCGGCAGCGGCTCGGCCTGGCGCTGGCGCTGCTGGGCGAGCCCCGGGTGCTGGTCCTCGACGAGCCGGCCAACGGCCTGGACCCGGAGGGGATCTTCTGGATGCGCGGCCTGCTGCGCGACTTCGCCGACCGGGGCGGCACCGTGCTGCTCTCCTCCCACCTGCTGCGGGAGGTGGAGGCGGTCGCCGACCGGCTGGTGGTGATCGGCGGCGGCCGGGTGGTCGCCCAGGGCGGCAAGGACGAACTGCTCGCCGGGGCGGGCACCCTGGTCCGGGCCCGCGACCCGCACGCCCTGCGGCTCACCCTCGACCGGGCCGGGCTGGACGCCACCGCCAACGCCGACGGCGGGTGCGTGGTCCGCGCCGAATCCGACGCCGTCGGGCAGGCCGCCGCCGACGCCGGGTTGGTCCTCACCGAGCTGCGGCCGGCCGGCGGCGGTGGCCTGGAACAGCTCTTCCTCACCCTGACCGCCGGCGCGAGCACCAAGGAGGCCGTGCAGTGACCACCATGACTACCACTCCCCCCGGCACCGTCCGCAAGGCGGTCCCCGGCCCGTCCCTGGCCCGGCTGATCGGGGTGGAGCTGCGCAAGCTGGGCGACACCCGGGCCGGCCGTTGGCTGCTGGCCTCGATCGGGCTGATCGCCGCCGCGATCGTCGCGCTGCAACTGCGCTTCGTCGACGACGCCGGGCAGACCTTCAGCAACTTCTTCACCGCGTCGCTGGCGCCGGTGGCGTTGCTGCTGCCGGTGCTGGGCATCCTGTCGATCACCGCCGAGTGGTCCCAGCGCACCGCGCTGACCACGTTCGCCCTGGTGCCGCGCCGGGAACGGGTGATCGTCGCCAAGCTCGCCGCCGTGCTGCTCGCCGCGTTGGCGTCGGTGCTGGTGAGCCTGGCCGTCGCCGCCGTCGGCACCCTGCTGGCCGGGGTCACCGGCGGGGCGGGCGACTGGAACTTCGACCCGGCACTGGCCGGGCACGCCGCCGTGTTCCAGGCCATCAACGTGCTGATCGGCGCGGGATTCGGGTTGCTGCTGCTCAACACCCCACTGGCGATCGTCACCTCGCTGCTCCTGCCGACCGTGTGGGGCATCCTGTCCGCGATGATCTCGGCGCTGCACGGCCCGGCCCGCTGGCTGGACACCTCGATCACCATGGAGCCGCTGCTCGGCCCGGACGTGACCGCCGGGCAGTGGGGTCGGCTCGGGGTGTCCCTGCTGGTCTGGGTGGTCGCGCCGCTCGCCGCCGGGCTGGTGCGCACGATGCGGCGGGAGGTGCACTGACCATGCGGGCGCGGGAGCCGGGCGCACCGACCACGGTCGGGGGTGACGTCGGGGAGCTGCTGGTGATGTGGGTCGGCTTCCCGCTGCTGGGCGGCGCCCTGGGCGGGCGGCTGCCCATGGTCGCCGACTGGGTGGCCGGGCTGCCCTGGGCTCCGGTGCAGGGCTGGTTCGAACTGGTCGCCGGGTTGCCGTACCAGCGGGCACTGGTCGGGGGCCTGCTGCTCGGGATGCTGGCCGGGCTGCTCCTCGCCTACGTCGGCACCCGGGAGCGGTTGATCGTCACGGTGGACCGGGGCGGGGTCCGGTTACGCCGCGACGGCGTCGACCGCGAGCTGGCCCGACGCACCGTCACCGCCGTCTTCGTCGACCGCAAGGAGCTGGTGCTGCTCGGCCCGGCCGGTGCGGAACTGGCCCGGGATCGGTCCGACCTGAGCGGACGACGGCTGGGCGACGCCTTCCGTGAGCACGGTTGGCCGTGGCAGGACGGCGATCCGCACCGGGACGCCTACCGCCGGTGGGTGGCGGGGCTGCCCGAACTGCCGCCGGGGGCGGACCCGCTGCTGGGCGCGCGGCAGCGGGCCGTCGAGGCCGGCCGGCAGCGCGACGCCCGGGAACTGCGCGGTGAACTGGCCCGGCTCGGCGTGGTCGTCCGGGACGAGGGCAGACGGCAGTACTGGCGGACCGTTCCGCTTCCCCGGGAGGAAACCCCGCACGGGCGGTAGCGTTGCGGTGGAGAAGATCCCCCGCGACCGGGAGCGTGTCCGATGACCGAGCGGCAGCCGTACCGGGTGCTGGGCCGGCACCCCGGCTTCGAGCTGCGCCGGTACCCGGCCCACCTGGTCGCCGAACTGCGCATCGACGGTGGGTTCGCCGCCGCCGGCACCGCCGCGTTCCGGCCGCTGGCGGCGTATCTGTCCGGGGCCAACCGGTCCCGCCGCCGGATGGGCACGAACGGGCCGGTGGTCCAGGCGGCGACCGGCTCCGAGCAGATCGCGATGACCGCGCCGGTGGTCCAGGAGGAGGGCGACCGGCCCGGGGCCTGGCGGGTGTGGTTCGTGCTGCCGGCGCGACTCAGCCCGGCCACCGTGCCCGAACCGGAGGACCCCCGGATCACCGTCCGGGAGATCCCGGAGCAGTTGGCCGCAGCGGTCCGGTTCGCCGGGCGGTGGACCGACCGGGCCTTCGATCAGCGGGCCACCGCGCTGGGCCGGGCCGTCACCGACGCCGGGCTGACCCCGTCGGGGGCGATCCGGTACGCCCGGTTCGACCCGCCGTGGAAGCCGTGGTTCCTGCGGCACAACGAGGTGGTGCTGCCGGTCGTCGAGTGACCGCCGCCCGCGCCCCTCGACGGGGTTACCGTCGCTGTGCTCCGGGCGGCGGGGACGACGTGCCGGCCGGCGAACCCTGCCGGTGACGCTGCCCCGGGACGCCTGCCGTCCCGGAGGTGCCGACCGAGGCGATCACGGTCCCCGTTCGACGCGGCGGCAGTGGACAGGCAATCACTGTAGGTGATCGCCGTGCTCTCAGCCTCGTACCCGAGGGTCTCCACACCGGACCTTCGGCCGGACGGCGGACGGATCCGGCCGGCTACGCCCGTCGTTCCGGTCAACCGGCGTCGGCCACCCGAACCGCCGCGACGTCCGGGGCGGGCCGGTCGTGCCCCAGGACGGTCGGTCGGGTCAGCAGAAGTGCGGTGCCGAGCCCGGCGAGCAGCCCGGCGAGCGCGGGGAGGACGTCCCGGTCCCCACCGGCGATCGGACTGTTGCCGGCAAGCGCGGTCCACGGCGCCCCGACGCTCAGAGCCGCGCTGACCAACACCGCGACGAACAGCAGCGCCGAGGGTACGACAAGTGCGAACGGGACGAACCGCGCGTGCCACCACCACGCCGGTCGACCACCCGGCCAGGGCCGGACCAGCAGTGTCACCCCCACGAGCAGCACCGCGCCGAGCAGCGCGGCCGCGACGAGCCGGTCCCCCGGTCCGACCAGGCGGACCAGCGGTAGGCCGATCCCACCGACGACTGCCGACCCGACCGCCAACGTGATCCGGGCCCGATCGCGGTCGGGGGCGGCGGCCAGCGCGCCCGCCACGGTCAACGTCAGCAGGAGCAGGCCGGTCACCAGGGTGGCCGGACCGAGCGCGGGCTCCCGGCCGGTCGGCGACCGGGTCAGTACGGCGACCAGCGCCGACACCGCCGTCACACCGGCCATCCCGGT
This sequence comes from Micromonospora sp. RL09-050-HVF-A, assembly GCF_019374995.1. Classification (NCBI taxonomy): domain Bacteria; kingdom Bacillati; phylum Actinomycetota; class Actinomycetes; order Micromonosporales; family Micromonosporaceae; genus Micromonospora; species Micromonospora sp. RL09-050-HVF-A. Next base: position 5,776,433 of record NZ_JAGKQP010000002.1, on the reverse strand, counting down.
CAGCACCCTCCGGTCCCGGCCGGCCACCCCCGCGCGGTGGATCGGACCGTCCACACCGGTCGACGCGTCCCGGCGTACGCCAAGGGCGGCGGTGCTGGCGACGGCCAGCCAGCCGCCGGCGACCAGCAGCGCGGTCGCGCCGGGGCCGGTGGGGTCGGCCCGGTCGACGGCGACGTCGGCGACCAGCGCGGCGCCGCCGAGCAGCACGGCCGGCAGGGCCCAGGAGCGCCGGCCGCCGCCGGCCAGCACCAGCCCGGACACGACCGCCACCAACGCCAGGAAACGCAGGTCACGGGCCCAGTAGGTGTGCGCGCCGGGGAGTCGCTCCGACCAGGGGCCGACCGGTTCGGTGAGCGGTTGCCAGCGGGTCATCCCGACCGCCCAGCAGACCACGGCCACGCCGGCGAGTCCGGTGCCGACGGCGGCGAGCCGGATGACCGGTCGCGGAGCGTGACCGGGCGGGGTGGGCATCATGGATGGTCAGACGACATCCGGGCGGTTACGGTTCCCCCTCTGGGGAGGTGCCGCCGGTGTACGTCGTGTCCGTGATCAACTACAAGGGCGGGGTGGGCAAGACCACCGTGACCGCCAACCTCGGTGCCGAACTGGCGAACCGGGGGATGAAGGTGCTGCTGATCGACCTCGATCCGCAGACCAGCCTGACGTTCAGCTTCTACGACCCGGACGACTGGCGGGAGCGGCTGCGCGACGGCCGCACCGTGAAACGCTGGTACGACGGGCTACGCGGGGACACTCCAGCGGTTACGTTGGGTGAGCTGGTGGTCTCCCCCGGCCCGGCCAACGCGCACCTGACCGGGGCCGGCCGGCTGGACCTGATCGCCTCGCACCTCGGGCTGGCCGACATCGACCTGGCGCTGGCCCGGGGCGTGGCCGACGGGGAGGACTACGACCGGGAGCTGTTCCGGGTCCGGGGCGCGCTGGCCGAGGGGTTGCACGACGCGGCGCTCGACGGCTACGACCTGGTGCTGATCGACTGCCCGCCGAACTTCAACGTGGTCACCCAGTCCGCCGTCATCGCCAGCGACCACCTGCTCATCCCGGCGAAGGCCGACTACCTGTCCACCCTCGGCATCGACCACCTCTGCGGCAGCGTCCGGGAGCTGGTCGACCGCTACAACGCCGACGCCCGCCGGTTCGCCACCAGCCGCCGGCACCACAAGGTGGCCCCGGACATCGCCGGGGTGGTCTTCACCATGATCCAGCTGACCGCGCAGCGGCCCATCGCCGCCCACCAGGGCTACCTGGATCAGGTACGCGCCCTGGGGCTGCCGGTCTTTCCCACCGCGCTGCGGGAGAACATCACCCTGTTCGCCGGGAACACCCCGCGCGGGGTGCCGGTGGTGCTGCGGCACCGGGTCACCTCGCCGGTGGTGCAGGAGGAGCTGCGGCAGATCACCACGGAGTTCATCGCCCACCTGCAACCCCGTGAGGTGACGGTGTGACCGGGACGCCACCCGGCGGGGACCTCGCGGCCGGGGTGCTGGCCCGGGTGGGTGAGCTGCTGGCCGGGCTGTCGGCCGCCGACGTGGCCGCGCTGGCGCAGGGCCGGGCCCGGCTGGCCGTCGTCCCGGTGACGCCGGCCGGCGACCTGGTGGCACCGGTCGACGGCCCGTCGGACCGGCCGGCCGCCCCGACGCCGCTGTCGCCGACCGCGCCGGTGCGGCCCGCCCCGTCGGGCGTCGACCTGGACGCCGCGTCGGCCGCGCTCGACGCCATGGCACGACGCGGGGACGGTACGGCGTACCTGACGCCCTGGGCGATCCGGGACCTGCGGGCGCTGGCCGTCCACCTCGGGTTGCGCGGGGTGGGCGGCCTGCGCAAGGCGGAGCTGGTGGAACGGCTGGTCGAGCGGACCATCGGTTTCCGCGTCGCCTCCGCCGCCGTCCGTGCCCGCTGAGCCGGTTGCCCGTCGGTTGGAACCCCGCCCGCTGAGCGGGTTGCCCGTCGGGCGGGACCCCGCCGCGTAGCGGTTCGCGGTGGCCGGGAATTCACCTCGTCGACCTCCCGCCGGCCGGGTTCCGGCCGATAACATCGCCGGGCATGGATATGAAGAGCAGCACCCGCCCGCGACCCGGGCGGCTGGTCGCCGCGCTCATCGCCGTCGTCACCCTGGCGGTCCCGGTGGCGGTGTCCGCCACGTCGGCGTCCGCGGCGGCCACGTCGACCGTGGCGCAGGCCCTCGCCGCCCAGGACGGCCGGACCGCCACGGTCACCGGCTACGTGATCGGCCAGCCGACCGCCACCAGCACGGTGCTCACCTCCGGCTACACCGCCGACACCGCCATCGCCCTGGCCGACACGGCCACCGAGACCGGCACCAGCCGGATGCTCTACGTCCAGATCACCGCCGACTACCGCAGCACGTTCGGGCTGTTGACCAACCCGTCGCTGCGGGGCCGGCAGGTCACCGCGACCGGGACGCTGACCGCGTACTTCAGTCACGGGGGGTTGAAGAGCCCGACCGCGATGAGCGTCGGTGGCGGCGGCACACCGACGCCCACCGCGAGCGCCTCCCCCACCCCCGCGCCCACCGGCTCCACCGGGCCGTACGACTCGACGTACTACGCCAGCGCGGTCGGCAAGAGCGGCAGCGCGCTGCGCACCTCCCTGCACACCATCATCAAGACCCAGACGAAGCTCAACTACGACCAGGTGTGGGAGGCGTTGAAGGACACCGACCAGGACCCGGCGAACGCCAACAACGTCATCCTGCTCTACAGCGGACGGTCGCAGAGCAAGAGCAGCAACGGCGGCGGGGCCAACGACTGGAACCGGGAACACGTCTGGGCCAAGTCGCACGGTGACTTCGGCACCGCCACCGGGCCGGGCACCGACGTGCACCACCTGCGGCCGGAGGACGTGACGGTCAACTCCGCGCGCGGCAACAAGGACTTCGACACCGGTGGCAGCGCGGTCGCCGAGGCCGCCGGCAGCTACACCGACGCCGACTCGTTCGAGCCCCGCAACGCGGTCAAGGGCGACGTCGCCCGCATGATCATGTATATGGCGATCCGGTACGAGGGTGACGACGGCTGGCCGAACCTGGAGATGAACAACTCCGTCACCAACGGCAGCGCACCCTACCTGGGCCGGCTGCCGGTGCTGCTCCAGTGGCACCGGCAGGACCCGCCCGACGCCTTCGAACAGCGCCGCAACCAGCGCATCTACGAGCGCTGGCAGGGCAACCGCAACCCGTTCGTCGACCACCCGGAGTGGGCCACCGCGATCTGGGGCTGAACGGTCCGGTTGTCGCAGATCACCCCGGTCGGGCCGTGAGGACTTGGCCCGACCGGGTACACCCTCGTCGTGACACACCCGCCCGGCGGGCGTGCGGGCTGCGGTCCGGCGGCCGATCGACGCGCCGAACCGGGCGAACACGACGATGGGAGAGACAGCCGACATGGCGCACACCGTTCCCGACATCAGCCTCAACGACGGCAACACCATCCCGCAGCTCGGCTTCGGGGTCTACCAGATCGAGCCGAAGGACACCGCCGAGGCGGTGCGCCGGGCGCTGGAGATCGGCTACCGGCACATCGACACCGCCCAGATGTACGGCAACGAGGCGGAGGTCGGCGAGGCGGTCCGCGCCTCCGGGCTGGACCGGGGCGAGGTCTTCGTGACCAGCAAGCTGAACAACGGCTTCCACCGCCCCGAGGACGCCCGCAGGGCGTTCGAGTCGACGCTGTCCGCGCTGAAGATGGACTACGTCGACCTGTTCCTCATCCACTGGCCGTTGCCGACCCGCTACGACGGCGACTTCGTCTCCACCTGGAAGACGTTTGAGGAGTTCCAGCGCGACGGCCGGGCCCGCTCGATCGGGGTGTCGAACTTCCAGGTGCCGCACCTGGAGCGGCTGGCCGCCGAGGCGGACGTGGTGCCGGCGGTCAACCAGATCGAGGTGCACCCGTACCTCACCAACGAGCAGGTGCGCGCGTACGGCAGCGAGCACAACATCCTCACCGAGGCGTGGTCGCCGATCGCCCAGGGCCGGGTGCTCGACGACCCGGCGATCGTCGACGTCGCCGAGCAGGTGGGGCGCACCCCCGCCCAGGTGGTGCTGCGCTGGCACGTGCAGCGCGGCGACATCGTCTTCCCGAAGTCGACCACCCCGAAGCGGATCGAGGAGAACTTCCGGATCTTCGACTTCACCCTGGACGACACGGCGATGGAGCGGCTCAGCGGGCTGGACCGGGGCGAGTCGGGCCGGACCGGCCCGAACCCGGACGAGTTCGACTACATCCCCGCCTGAGCGGCACCGGCCGCCGCGGCGCGGCGCGACCCACGGAGCGGGACCCGGTCACGGGTCCCGCTCCGTCGCGTCCGCCCGCCCGCCCGCCCAGCCGAACGGGGAAACGAATCAGCCATCAACCTCTGCATTGATGGACGTGCATGCCAGTCCGTACCATCCGGGCTATGCGTGCCCGTCGTGTCACCGCCACCGCCACCGTCGCCGCGCTCGTCAGCCTGGTCGCGGTCAGCGCCGCCCGCGCCGACGACACCCCGGCGCTGACCACCCCCGGCGCACCGGTGGTGGTCGCCAACGACCCGCACCGGCTGAGTCTGACCTGGACCCCGTCGACGTGGAAGGGCGAGCCGGGCGGCCCGATCACCTACGACGTGCGCTCGCCGATCGGGCCGAACGCCTACCGGGGACTGGGCAGCACGGAGACCAACGCCGTCACCCTCACCGACCTCGCCCCGGGCACCGACTACCGGATCGCCCTCCAGGCGTACGCCGTCGGCGGCTACTCCGACACCTCGGCGGTCACCACCGTGCGCACCGCGTACGGGCGGGCGAAGGTCGACTACCTCAACCTCGACTGGGCACCCACCGACAACCAGGCCCAGTTCCGGCTCGCCGTCACCAACACCGGCACCGCACCACTGGACCTGACCACCGTGCGGGTCCGCTACCACCTGCGCTTCGAGAACGGCAACGCGGCGCTGAGCAGCGAGTGCGACTGGGCGACGCTGGGCTGCGCCACCATCCGCCGTACCCTCCAGTATTTTCCGCCGCCCGCGCCGCCGCCCGGTCCCGGCCCGACGCCGACCCCGACCGTCTACCCGGTGCCCGGCACCCCCTTCCCCGGCTGGGTGGAGCTGACCTTCACCACCGGCGTCCTCGCCCCCGGGGCCTCCTCCGGGCCGATCCAGCTCCGGCTGCACCGGCCGAACTGGACGGCGATCGACGAACGCGACGACCCGAGCTGGCAGGCGGCCACCGGCGCGTGGACCCCCAACAGCCGGATCACCCTCGACGTCGACGGGGTCCGCGAGTACGGCGACAACTGGGGCTGACCGCCGTCAGGCGTGAGGTTGCCCGCCGACGGCCGTTCGCCGTCGGCACGCGTCACGCATGGGCGTCGCCGGCGACGGCGCGCTGGGCCGCGACGACCGTGTCGACCGGCAGGCCGAGGCCGCAGAGCACGGCGGCCAGGTAGTCCAGCACCCGCCAGTGCTGCTCGTCGGTCAACCCGAGCCGCCGCCACGCCCCGCCGGCCGCCCGCCCACCGTCCCCGCCGGGGTCGCCGAGGGCCACGGCCAGCAGGGCGGTCAACCGGCGGGCGAGCCAGGGCCGGTCCAGCCCGATCAGGTACGGCGCCAGCTCGGCGTCCGACGCGACCAGGCGCAGCCAGCGGATCACCACCGCCCGTACGCCGGCCGGGCCGAGCCAGTCGAACGCGTTCCGGGGGCAGGTGACCAACTCCGTCGTCCGCACACCCGTCAGTACGGATCACGGCGCACGCTCAGTTCATCCCCGGCAGGCATGACCACTTCAGCCGGCGTCGTCACCTGGCCGGAGCGGTCCCGTCGGGCGTCGTCACCACCGGCGAGACCGGCCCCGACCCCGGCGCGCACCGCATCGGGTTCAGGTCGACGCCCGGTGGTCCGCCAGGAACGCCAGGGTGGTCTGGTTGGCGGCCCAGCCGTCGGGGAACTTCACCGGCACGTCCAGGTGCACCGACTCCGTCGACGGGTGGGCGTCGAGCAGCTCACCGATGCCGGCGCGGGCCACCACGATACAGGCGTGCCGGTGCCGGGAGGTCAGCACGCACAGCCGACCGGACTCCAGGTGGAAGTTCGTCGCGTCCCGCCGGCCGGAGAGCGGGTGCAGCACGATCGTCACGTCGTACTCGCGGCCCTGGAGCCGGTTGGCGGTGTCCACGGTGATGCCCGCCCCTTCCGGGCCGAGGTGGGCACGGATCGCGGCGGCCTGGTCGCGGTGCGCGGCGCCGACGGCGATCCGGTCGGCGGTGACCGGCGTGCCGGCCGGCGCGTGCTCGGAGACCGCGACCGCGCCCCGGTGCAGCACGCGCAGGGCGAGCGCGGCGCACGCCGCGGCGGCCTCAGCGTCGGTACGCAGGGTGTGCCGGGCCGGCAGCTCGTGCAACGCCCAGCCGGTGCCGACGGCCAGCTCCACCGCCGCGTCGAGCGCGTCGCCAGGCCCGGGCCGGGTCAGCGTCAACGCCCGGTCGGCCGGGCCGGTGCCGGCACGGAACCCGGTGAACGGGTAGAACGCCGCCGCGACCACCGGGGCCGCCGACGCCGGTAGCCGCCAGGACACGGGCAGCCGGTGCACGGGCAGCTGCGGGTTGTGCCGCAGCAGCACCGCCACCGCCGCCTGCATCGGGTCCCAGCTCAGGCCCGTCCAGCGCAGCGTCTCGACGGTGGAGAACGGGTCGAGCTGCCCGGGGTCACCGACGAACAGCGCCCGCTCGAACCTCCCGGCCACCCGCAGCAGCGCGTCCGACCGCATCTGGTACGCCTCGTCGACGATCGCCCACGGCCACTGACCCGTGGTGACCGTGGCCCACTTCGCCGCTGTACCGATGGTGACGGCCGGGTCGCCCAGGTCGGCGACCTTCGACGCGACCCGGACCGTGTCGTGGCCCCGGACCCGCTCCGACGGCCGGTAGTCGGTCGCCGACAGCCGGCCGATGCGCAGCTCGGGGGCTTTGGTGGCGAGCCGGTCGATGAGGTCGTCGACCTGCTCGTTGGTCTGCGCCACGATCATCAGCGGCTCACCGGCGACGGCCAGCTCGACGGCGGCCCGCACCACGAGGGTCGACTTGCCGGCCCCGGGCGGGGAGTCGACCACCACGCCCCGGTGGTCGCCTGCGCGCAGGTCGGCCAGGACGGCCGCGACGACCTGTTCCGCCTCGACGGCGGGCGGCACCTCAAGCCCGATCATCGGCTCCCCTCCTGCCTGCTGAGTCTGGACCCTACCGGCAGGGGTCCGGCCGGCCGGTCGGACCGCCAGCGTTGGACGGTCCTTTCCGACACGGCGGTTTTGTCCGGTGTCCGACACGGCGTCGGAAAGGCCGGTGGGGTGACGTGGCTGCTCCCGGCGGCGGCCGGTGCGACGGGCCGGACCCGGGCCGCCGACCGGGACGCCACCGGCCCGGCGCGACCGGCTGACCGGCGCGTTCTCCACGATTCCAGCGACGTCGACAGATCTGCCGGTGTCGTCGGGACTGTTCCGGTCCGCCCACCGGGCGACGCCGAGGTCGGCGACGACGTCGGCGTCGGCGGCACGAACGGTGTGATCCGCCCCCGAACAGATGCCACCGGCGGTCGCCCTTTCGCACCTCCGCTTACCCATTCGGCGGATCACAGGCTATTGACGGCAACGATAGAAAGGACGCCTTCCCGTTCTTCCGCCCCGGGACCTGAACCACACCCCGCGTCCTGTGCACGGGACTGCCCGATTCAACGTCGACGGGCGAGGCGGAGCACGCGATTCACGAAGAGGAGAGCGTTCCCCATGACATCTCGTTCTCGGAGCGACTCTGCCAGCAGCGACCCGGCCGCAGTTCCCGCCCATTCCCCTCCGACCGGCAGCTTTCTCGGCGGCCTCTCGGCCGACGCCCGCGACGCCCTGGCCCAGGCCGGCACCCGGCACGACTACCCGGCCAACGCCACGCTGTTCCACCAGGGCGACCCGTCCCGGCACGTGGTGCTGATCGAGCAGGGCTGGGTCAAGGTCACCTCCACCTCACGGCAGGGTTGGGAGGCGCTGCTGGCCATCCGGGGACCGGGCGACATCCTCGGTGAGCTGTCCGCTGTGGACGCCCGGCCCCGGCTGGCCACCGTCACCGGGTTGTCGCCCATCCGGGCCGTGGTGCTGACCGCCGAACGGTTGCACCGCTGTCTGGCCGACAACCCCGAGGTCGCCCTGTCGCTGCTGCGTCACCTGGCCTCCAGCCTGCGTGAGGCCGACGGCCGGCGGGTCGAGTACGGGTCCAGCAACGGCGACCACCGGCTGGTCGTCCTGCTGGTGGAACTACTGGACAGGCACGGTGTGCCGACGCCGGAGGGGATCGCGCTCGACCTGCCGCTGACCCAGCAGGACCTCGCCGCGTCCGTCGGGGTGTCCCGGGAGGTGGTGGCCCGGACGCTGCGGGTGCTGCGGCACCGGCAGGTGCTGCTCACCCGACGGCGACGGATCGTGGTGGTGCAGCCGGAGCTGCTGCGGTCCCTGGCCGGTTCAGTGTCGATGTCGACATCCGAGCCGTAGGGCTCGACATCGAGCGCAGGGCCCGATTTCGGGACCCTCATCGGGACGGCAGTCCTGCGGTTCCGAGGAGTCCCATGTACCGAGCAGCCCGTGTCCCCAACGACCGCGTCCTGCACCGACGGGTACGCGCCGCCGTCGCCGCCCCGGGCGGGGCGTCGACCGTCCCGGCCGGCCGGAGGGGGACCGGCAGGCGGCGCTGCGGCTGGCGGAGCGGCTGATCGCCGAGGCCCGCGACGAGCTGCGGCGGGCGGACGCGAAGGCGTCGCAGTGGCTGACCATGTCGGGCGGCGTCGTGCTGGCGATGCTGACCGTGCTGACCGGCACCCGCTGGTCGCCGGGGCGGTTGACCGGTGCGGCGGCCTGGGCCTGGTGGTCGGGTTGCGCCTGCGCCGCGGTTGCCCTGTTCGCCCTGGCCATGGCGTTGTTGCCGAGGACGGCGGGCGCCGCCGAGGTGCGGCAGGTCGCGTACTTCGGGCACGTGTACCGGCTGCGCGACCCGGCACTGGTCCGCCGGTACGTCGAGCGGGCCGCACAGGACACCATGCCGGGCCTGATCTCGCAGCTCTGCTGGCTCAGCCGGCTGGTGATGACCAAGTACCGCTGGGTCCGCATCGGGACGGTGCTCATCGCGCTCGCCGCCGCCCTGGTCGCGCTGGCGCTGCTCTGACCGACCCGTCGACACCTGACCGACCGAGGAGAGGAGAGACCGGTGGCTTCCCACACCGAGGAACCGAACAGGACGTCCACCTGGTGGTCGCGGACGAGTTTCGCCGGCCGGCTGTCCGATGCCGACCGGGCCGCCCTGCTGCGCATCGGCGGGCGGCAGGAGTTCCCGTCCGCGCACGCCCTGTTGCGGCAGGGCGACCGGGGTCGCCACCTGCTGCTGCTGACCACCGGACAGGCCCGGATCATGGTCGAGGGCAGCCGACAGGGGCCGCGGGGGATCGCGCTGCGGTTCGCCGGTGACCTGGTCGGTGAGCTGTCCTATCTCGACGACGGCCCCCGGTCGGCCTCGGTGGTCGCCGTCGGGCCGGTGGTGGTCCGCCGCATCCCGGCCGAGGCGTTCGACGACTACCTGCGGCGGCATCCGACGGCACACCGGTCCTTCGCCCGGTTGCTGGCCGATCGGCTTCGGGCGGCCGACAAGCGGACCGTCACCGCGTCGTTCGACACGACCACCCGGGTCGCCGCCGTGCTGGCCGATCTGACGGTCCTGGTGGACGACGAACTGGTCGCCCCCACCACCCAACGGGAGCTGGCCCAACTGGTCGGCGCGTCGCAGATCTCGGTGCACCGGGCGTTGCGCCGGTTGGCGCACCTGGGCCTGCTGGTGACCCGGCACGGCTCGATCGTGATCGTCGACGAGGTCGGGTTGGGACGGTTCGCCGATTCGGCGGCCGACCCCATCACCTGATGTAGATCAACTAGCCGGTTTCACAATTCCCGCCGCAGAGTCGAAACCGACCCACCCCTCAGTAGAAAAGGACGAACAATCGCCATGGAACTTCCACGACACTGGACCGTCGTCTCGTTGGACATCGTCAATTCCAGCGCGGGCGGATACCCGCGTCAGTCCGATCTGGCGACCACGGTGGAGCAGATAGTCGGCCGGATCGAGCACCGGTGCCCCTACCCGGGCCGCTGGATCCGTCGCGAACGCGGCGACGGGGAACTCATCCTCGTTCCGGCCGACGTGCCGATCGCCTGGGTCCTCGCCGGTCTGCTGCCCCAGCTGCGACAGGAGATCCTCGACCACAACCGCAACAAGCACCCCGACCACCTGCTCCGGCTGCGGGTCGGCATCGACTGCGGAGACGTGAGCGTCGACACCGCAGGCGTGCCCCGGGGCGGCGACGCGATCGTCGACGCGGCCCGACTGCGCGACTGCGGCGCCAGCCGGGAGGCGGCGGTCGCGGTGCCGGCCGCGCCCGTGGTGGCGGTCGTCTCCGACGAGGTCTACCGCCGGGTCGTACCGGTCAACGCCCTCGGCATGGAGTCGTGGATGTTCCGGTCCGTCCGCGCGGTGGTGCCCGACAAGACGTTCCAGGCCAACGCCTGGCTCCACCTGCCGTCCCAGCCGCCGCCGGCGGTCAGCGCGGCGGTCGACGGGCCCGGGACGGCGCAGACCCCCGACCGGTCCGCATCCGCGCCGGCCGGCGACCCACGGGACCTGGCCCGCCTGGCCCGGCAGGCCGCCGGCCTCCACCGCAACCACGACGCCCGCCAGCAGGGCGACAACGTGGGACAGATCGTCTACGGCGACCACGCGACCGTGACCAACCACGGTCCGATCAGCAAGGGAGGAGGATCGGCATGAACACCGACCCGCCCGCCAACGGCGACGAGAAGAACACCGCGGCGAGCGACGGCACGCCGGACCACCCCGTCACGGAGGAGAAGTCGTCGCCCGACCCCGGTGAGGCCGCCGCGCCGGACCCGGCCGAACAGCCCGGTCGCTCCCCTGCGCCGGACCCGTCCGGCCCCGGGCAAGGCGACGCCCGCAACCGGATGAACCAGATCCGCGCATCCGGCGCGAAGCCCGACCCCGGCGACTCCGGCGGCAAGGACGAGAGCTGGCACCACGCCGACGACCCGGTGCGCGGCGGCACCGGGCCCGACCCGGTCTTCTCCAACGTCGGGCAGACCGTCTACGGCGACCACGCCATGCTCATCAACATCCAGCTCCCCGACGGGCGTCGGATCACCCTCCTGCGGTCCCAGCGCACCAGGGCCGAACTGCTGGAGACGGACCACACCTCGGTGATGGTGGCCTGCTTCGACGACGCCCTCGAACGCCTCCGGGACAAGCGGGTCGTCGTCCTGCGCGGCGGCGTCGGCACCGGTCGGCGGACCACCGCCGAGCTGATGCTGCGGCACGTCGTCGGGCTCGACCGGGTGGTCGGCATCGAAGACCCCGAGGTGACCCTCACCCAGCTGGCCCGGCAGGAGGGGCTGCTGCTCAAGGACCACGGCACGGTGCTGGAGCTGCCGGCCAGCGAGGCGGTGACGATCGGCACCCTGCGTGCCTTCGAGTTGCTCGCCCGCACCGACTCGGCCTACGTGGTGATCCTCGACGGACACGGCGACACCGCCGACCCGACCCTCGCCCAGCACACCGTCGACTACACCCCGCCGCCGCCCGAGAACGTGCTCCGGCGGCACCTGCGGCGGCTGCTGCTGCGGCAGCGGGGCTGCGCCGACAGCCACGCCGCGTGCGACGGCGACTGCTGGGAAAAGTTCATCGACCGGTGCGTGGCGCACGACGGGATCGCCACCGAGCTGGCCGCGCACCCCCGCCCCCGGCAGACCGTCGAACTCGCCCAGTCGCTGGCCGGCTGGAGCGGGGCCGACGAGGAGCTGGGCATCGCCCTGGGCGGACTGCGTCGCCGTCGCCGCGACGTCGTCGCCCGCCTGCTCAAGCAGGACAGCGCGGAGAAAGTCCTGGAGGACCCGCAGGCCGCCCCGCGCCGGCAGGCGTTCCAGCTCGCCTACGCGGCCCTGCACGACCTCCCGTTGGCTGACGTCTTCGACGCCAGCGAGTTGTTGCTGGGAATCCTCCAGGCGGTGGAGAGCGGTGCCGAACGGCCGCTCCGGGTGGTGTTCGACGGCGGCGTCGACCAGATGCTGCACGCCTGGGGCGGCGAGTCCCCCCTCGCGGCGGCCGAGACCGGCGAACAACCCCGCCGGGCCCGGCTCGCCGATCCCCGCCTGCTCTTCGACGTCCTCGACGTGGTGTGGCACGACTTCGACGGCGTCCGGTTGCCGCTGCTGGTCTGGTTGGAGGAGCTGGTCTTCACCCGCCGCGACGAGGTCCGGCGGCGGGCCGCACAGATCACCGGCTGGCTCGCCACGTACGACTTCGACGAGGTCTGCAACGGGATGCTCCGGCAGTGGGCGGCCGACGAACGGGGCACCGGCCGGCAGGCCGCCGCCTGGGCGCTGCACGTCGCGGCGTACGACGACCGGCTCGTCGCCCGCATCCAGGGTCGGGTGCTCAGTTGGGTACGCAGCGCCAACCCGGCGCTGCACGACACCGCCGCCCGCGTCTACAGCACCCGCATCGGTCGCCTCGCCCCCGCCGACACCCTGCGGGAGCTGCGTACCCTGGCCAGCCGGGACGACCTCAACGGCAGCGCCTCGGTGGCGCGGGCGCTGATGGACCTCTACCCCGTCGCCCCCGAGGAGACCTGGCGCACGCTGGTCGCCTGGAACGACGAGGACCTGCACCGGCTGCGGGTCCACGCCGCCCGGGGCATGACCCTGCTGGGACGGCTCGCCGGTCCGGCCCCCCACGAGGGGTGGCCGCTGCTGCTCACCGCCGTCGAGGGCTTCACCCCGGAGCCGGCTGAGCTGGCCGCGCTCTGGCGGGGTGCGCTCGGCGACCCGACCACCGCCCCCCGGTCCTGGAAGACGCTGCACATGTGGCTGCAGCTGGGCGACGAGGACCCGGTGCTGGCCGACCTGCTGGTCGCCCTCTTCTCCGCGGTGTTCGTCGGCCGGCTGGTCGGACGCAGCCGCTTCTATCTGCGCGACTGGTCCCGGCAGTCGGCCACCGCCCGCCGCCTGCTCGCCCCGCCCGGCGCCGCCGCCGTCGGTGGGGCCACCACCGATCCGTCACAGCCCGCCTGAGGAGGCAACCCGTGAGCATCCCGACATCCGGCCGTACCGTCGCCCGGCGCAGTCTGTGGCGTCGGCTGGTCGACTGGTTCCGTGGCACCCCACGGGGGCAGGTCACCAGGGACGAGGAGATCACCTACCAACCGACCGACGACAGCACCCTGCTGACCGCGCTCTGCCAGGGTGACGTCTACGAGTTCCAGGTGCACACCACACTGGTCTGGTCCGCCTTCCTGCCCTACCACGACCTCGTCGCCGAGGCGGGTGAGTTCACCGCCAGCGCCCGGGACACCGTCCGCGAGCGGATCTGGGAGGTGGCGCGGAACTTCTCGCCCTACCAGTCGGTGGAGGCGGAGCAGGCGATCCAGGAGGCGCTCAACCCGCAGTGGTGCTACCGGGGCGCCGCCGGCATGGTGCGGTGCCGGGCCAAGGTGCGGGTGCTGCCCGACCCCCGGGTCCGTGACCACCTGCTGCCGTTCGAGCAGCGCAAACTCGACGTCGAGGCGAACACCACGCTGGCCCTGCTGCGCGCCGACCGGTTCGAGCAGGTGGCGCGACGCTGGCAGCAACTGTTCGACACCCTCGGCCACGACGCGATGGTGGCGTACGCCGCGCAGCTCGCCGATCCGACCGTCTCGGCCGTGGTCACCAACCTGGTCAACCACCGGCGGGCGAGCGCGGTGCAGCTGGTCGACGTGCTGCGTCAGGCCAGCAAGGACCACGAGAACGTCGGCCTCTACGAGTTCGCCAGCGCCTACGACGCGGCCCTGCAGACGCTGCGCCGGCAGATGCACCTCGACGAGGGCGGCTTCCCGATCGCGGCGGTCGAATCCGGGGCCGAGTCATGAGGCCCGACCCCACCGACGGCCCCGACCGCATCCACGGCCCCGACCGCATCGACGGGCCCGGCGTGCTCGGCGTGCTCGACGGGTCCGGCCCGGTCGGGAAGGCTGGCCGGGGCAGCGGGCACAGCAGGGGCACGACGCTCGGCCGGGTCACGCTGGCGGCGGTCACCGTCGCGGCGCTCAGCCTCGGTGCCGGATGCGGCGGCGAGGACGAGCCGCCGGACCCGTGCGTGACCGCCGCCGGGTCTCCGGCCCCGACCGGGGTGGGCCGCACGGCCGTGCTGCTGGACGTCTCGGCGTCCACCCGGGGGGCAGGGTCGGCACCGGACTGGGCGGCGGAGGTGGACGCCCAGGTGGCTGCCGCCGTCGACCGTGGGGACGTGGTCTCCATCGGCGCCTTCGACGGCTCAGCGTCCACCGTCGCCTGGGCGATCCGCGACCGGGCGACCGCACCCACCAGCACACGACCCAACAACCAGCGGCTGGAACGCGAAGCGACGAAGTCCTGCCTGCACAGGTCGGTCACCCAGGCGGCGCGGATGCCGGCCCGTACCGACGGAACCGACGTGTTGGGCGCGTTGGGTGTCGCCAGTGGACAGACCGCCCCCGCTGGCGAGGCCCGCCGGACGGTGGTGATCGCCACGGACGGGTTGGGCACCGTCGGCTGCACCGACCTCAGCCGGGCCCCGGCCGGTGGGGCGGCAATGATCGAAGCCGCCGTCCGGGACTGTCCGGCGCGCGCCGGATGGCCCACCGAGCTGGCCGGAACCCACCTGGTGATGCTCGGGGTGGGGCATCCCGCCGAGGGCCAGCCGATTCCGGAGACCGGGCAGCTGGCCTGGCTGCGGCAGTACTGGCGACGGCTCTGCGCGGCGGCACAGGCGGCCTCCTGCGAGGTCTCCACCGCCCCGGTGCCCGTGCGGTCCGGGGGGACGGGGGGCGGGGCCGGCCAGTCGCCCACCGACCCACCGGTCAGTTTCCGTCCCGAGGGGGGACCGCCGCTGCCGGAGCCGGACGGCACCGTCTGGCCGGTGCCGTCGGCCGCGTTGTTCGCCACCGACTCCGACGAGGTGGGGCCGGCCGGGATCGCCCGGCTCGGGCAGATCAGGAAGGAGATCGGCGAGGACAAGGTCACCCGGGTCGAGGTCGTCGGCTACACCGACTCCCGGGGCAGCGACCGCCACAACCAGGACCTGTCCGAACGCCGGGCCGCAGCGGTCGGGGCGGTCCTGCACGGCCTCGGGCTACCCACGCCGGTCACCAGGGGCGCCGGGGAGACCGGCCGGATCTGCCTGACCGAGCAGCGGCCGGGCGGCGCCTGGGACGAGGACTGCCTGCAGCGCAACCGAAGGGTCGAAATCGTGATCAGCACAGAGAGCGGATGAGCGATGACCGACAATCTCGTACGCCACCACGACAGCGGCAACGGCCGCCGCTACCCCTCAGTGCAGTGCCCCCCGCTGCTGACCCTCGGCGCGAACCGGTTCGCCGAGCCGGTCGCCACGCCGGAGCCGTACCGGCCGGACCAGTTGTCACACACCGAGTCGGCCCGCCTGGTCCAGGCCAAGGCTGACGCGGAGGAGGCGCTGACGGCGTACCACCAGCGGTTGAAGACGGCGGGCGACCGGATGGTCGACGCCTGGCACCGGGCGAAGCTGGGGTTGCACCGGCTGGAGGTGCTGCTCGCCGAGCGGGAACTCGGCGCGGCGGCACGCCAGGAACGACAGGTGGAGTCGGACCACGCCGCCGACGGCGTCGAGGACCGGCGGTACCGTCCGGGCTGGCAGCATCCGGCGTTCGTATGGACGGTGATCCTGCTCAGCGCGGTCTACGACACGGTCTTCCTCGCCGATTCGTTCCGCGACGCCCTCGACAGCGGCGGGTCCGTCGAATACTGGGTGGCGTTCCTGCCGGGGGCTGGGATCTTCATGGCGCTCACCCTCGCCGGCTACTGGCTGGGGGTGCCGCTGTTCCGGCACCGGGCCAGGGCCGAACGGCGGCGCTGGCGGCGACAGCTGGGATGGCGCATCCTGCTCCGCCGGGTCTTCGTGATGTGGCGCCCGGAGGACGAGGAGCGGCAGCCGGGCGAGCTGCCCTGGCCGAGCTGGGTGCTGCCGGTGAGCTTCGCCACGCTGGTGGTCGGGGTGCTGGCGTTGTGGGCGAAGCTACGCGGCAGCCACCTGTTCAACACCGACCTCAAGTGGCCGCTGGTCGGTCTGCTGGTGCTGCTCAGCGTGTCGGCCATCGCGTTCAAGGCCGGCGCGCACAACCCCGCCGCCGACCGGGCGAAGCGGGTGGGCCTGCGCCGACGGGACGTCACGCGACGCTACGACCGACTCAAGGCCAGATCGGAGAAGCAGCTGGCCAAGCACGAGAAGGCCTGGCAGGAGCTGCACCTGGCGGTGGAGGACGCGGTGACCGGCGTCTGGCGGCACGTCACCGACGCCTGGACCGAGATCGCCGAGGGGCGGGCCCGGCACGGGCTCACCGGTATGGTCGCCCCCGGCTTCGTCACCTCCGCGGACACCGACGCGTCGACCCGCGCCCTGTTCGCGGGGCTGACCGGCCCGTCGCTGCGGCTGGAGACGCTGCGGGTGACGCAGGACCTGCTCGACCGGCACCGGCCCGAAATGCTCAGCGCGGAGCAGACGGCCCTGACCGAGCAGCTCAACGCACAGCTCGACGCCGCCACCGTCGACCCCTGGCCGGACCCGACCGATGGGGGTCCGGCCACCGGTCAGCACTGACGGCGGTTCCGTTGAGGGCCGGTGGGTTCACCCCACCGGCCCTTGCGGATCGGAGCGGGTCACAGCCTGGGCGGTTGTGCGGTGGAAGGACATCCACCACGGTCATCGCACGCCGGTGAATCCTGTCGGTCATCGGACCGTACTGGTCGACAAGCCGGGAGCAAACAGTCATCTGATGCCCCCATGCGCGTGGTCGCGTATGCGCAGGGTGTCCGATCAGTCGCTTGCTGGCTATGGTGTCGGCTCCGTCATCCCTCGCAGCACATAGGACTCACGTGGGCATCCTTCAGGAGATGCAGCGGGCGCACGCACGACAGGTGCGCGCCCAAAAGCAGGCGCAAGCTGCCGCACACCGCCACCACCAGCAACTTCGCCGAGACGCCGAACGCGCGCTGAAAGCCGCGCAGCGCACCGCCGTCGCCAACGAGCGCGAGCGCAAGCGGTTGTATGTCGAGGCACGGATGGCCGAGGTGGCCGCCGACAACTCCGGCCTCCAGGCGCACCTCGACGACCTGGACAATCTCCTGGCCGCGACCCTCGACGTCGATGACTACATCGACTTCCGCCGGCTGCGTAAGTCGGCTGAGCACGCCCCGTTCAAGCCGGGCAACCTCGGGGTACCGCTGACACCGCCCGACTGGCAGCGGTTCGTGCCGGTCCCGCCCGGGTTCCTCAGCAAGATGTTCGGCGGCCAGGCCAGGTACCAGCAGCAGTTCGCCGCATCTCAACGGGCATTCGGGCAGGCACAGGCGGAACACGGCGCCGCCGAGGCCGAACGTCAACGGAAGCTGGCCGCCGCCCATCAGCGCTATCTCCAGAAGTGCGCCAAGGTCGACGCGGAGGTGAACGCGCACAACGCGGAGATCGACCGCTTCGCGGCGGCCGTCGCCGCAGCCGAGCCGGCTGCGGTGGTTGACTACTTCGGCATGGTCCTGGGTAACTCCGTCTACCCGGACGACTTCCCGCAGCACTACCGGCTGGCCTACGTTCCGGAATCCCGCCAGTTGGTGGTGGAGTATCACCTGCCAACGCTCGATGTGATCCCTGCCGTACGCGAATACCGTTACGTCAAGTCCCGCGACGAGACCACCACCACCGCGCGGCCCAGCAAGGAGATCAAGGAGCGGTACGCCGTCCTCGTCGCCCGGGTCACCTTGCGGACGGTGCACGAGTTGTTCGAGGCCGACCGGTCCAAGCTCGTCGACACGGTGGTGTTCAACGGCATCGTCGACACGACCGATCCTCGGACGGGCGCTTCAGTCCAGCCGTGCCTGGTGACGCTGCGGACCACCCGCGAGACCTTCACCGCGCTCAACCTGCGCCTGGTCGAGCCGCTCGCCTGCCTGACGCATCTCAACGCCTCGGTGTCGAAACGGCCCGCCGAGCTGGCACCGGTCCGGCCGGTGCTGGAGTTCGACATGGTCGACAAGCGGTTCATCGACGAGGTCGACGTGTTGGCCGACCTGGACCAGCGGCCCAATCTGCTCAGGCTGACCCCGAACGAGTTCGAGAGTCTGATCCAGAACCTCTTCGCCAAGATGGGCCTGGACACCAAGCAGACCCGCCCGTCCCGGGACGGCGGCGTGGACTGCGTCGCCTTCGACCCGCGCCCCATCTTCGGTGGCAAGGTCGTCATCCAGGCCAAGCGCTACCGCAACACGGTCGACGTGTCCGCCGTACGGGACCTCTTCGGCACCCTCCAGAACGAGGGCGCATCGAAGGGCATTCTCGTCACCACCAGCGGCTACGCACCGGCCTCGTACGAGTTCGCCTCGGGTAAGCCGCTGGAGTTGATCGACGGCTCCAACCTGCTCTACCTGCTCGGCGAACATGCGGGGGTGACGGCCCGGATCGACCCGAATGATCTGGACTGAGCATGGACATGCGGCGTCCACCCGGACAAGCCCGGATCATGCATTTCACCCACGTCGACAACCTGCCGGCGATTCTGGGAACGGGAAGGCTCATCGCGGACAGCACTGTGGGCCGACATCTGGTGACCGAGGTGGGGTCGGTGGAGATCAAGGCCAGTCGACGATCCAGGCAGGTGACCTGCCCACCCGGCGGGTTCGTCGCCGACTACGTGCCGTTCTACTTCGCGCCCCGTTCGCCGATGATGTACCGGATCGCAAAGGATCACCAGGCCGGCAAGATCGGCCTGTATCCGGATGGTGACGATCCACTGGTATACCTGGTGAGCTCGGTCGACCGCATACACCGGGCAGGGCTGCCATGGGTGGTCAGCGACGGCAACTGCGCCTCCGCGCTCACCCGCTTCTCCGGGAGCCTTGACGATCTTGTCTCGATGGTCGACTGGCCGCTGATGCGGGAGGTCTCCTGGAACAACATTCCAGAGGACCAGGACCGGATGCGACGGCGGATGGCCGAGTTGCTGGTACACCGGGAGTTCCCGCTGGAGTTGCTCGTCGGTTACTCAGTACGGACGAAGGCTCGGGAGACACAGCTGAGGCGGCTCCTCCGTTCTGCTGGCATCATCAACCCGTACGTCGTTGTCAGACCAGGCTGGTACTACGGCTACACCCGGAGGGAGGTACGCGAATGATCGTCGTCAGCCATGGCAACCTGCTCACCGCCGACGCCGAGGCGCTGGTCAACACCGTCAACACGGTGGGCGTGATGGGCAAGGGGATCGCCCTCCAGTTCAAGCGCGCCTTCCCCGCCAACTACGCGGCCTACCGGGCCGCCTGTGCGGCGAAAAGTGTCCAGTTGGGCAGAATGTTCGTATTCGATTCAGGCCTACTCGGCACCCGCCGCTATGTGATCAACTTCCCCACGAAGGGGCATTGGAAGGCCAGATCCAAGCTGTCCGACATCCAATCCGGCCTCGCAGATCTCGTCCGGGTCGTCCGGGAACGGCGGATCCGCTCGGTGGCGCTACCGGCACTCGGCTGTGGCAACGGTGGGCTCGACTGGGACGTGGTCCGACCAATGATCGAGCAGGCGTTCGCCGAACTGCCCGACGTCCAGGTGCTGGTGTTCCCTCCGGAGGGCGCTCCCGAGCCGGTGGACATGCCGGTCGCCACCGCCAAGCCGGCGCTGACCGCAGGACGCGCCACCCTGCTGCGGGCCATCGAACGCTATCTTGACCGCGCCCGCGCGCTGGAGCCCCGGGACGGCATCACCAACCTGGAGATCCAGAAACTCGCCTACTTCCTCCAGGTCTTCGGAGAACCGCTGCGCCTGTCCTTCACCCGGGGCCGCTACGGGCCGTACGCGGAGAATCTCAACCACGTTCTCAATCGACTCGAAGGCCACTACCTGATCGGCTTCGGCGACCGGACCTCTCGGGTCGAGGAGTTGCGTCCCATCCACCTCACCGGCGGAACCAGCGAGGCCGTTTCCGCGTGGTTCGCCGCCGGTCACCGGATGCCGGAAGCGCTCGACCGCATCGCTGCGCTGATGGACGGATTCGAGTCTCCGTACAGCCTCGAACTACTCGCCACGGTGCACTTCGCCGGTGAGGTGGAGCCTCCGACCAGCGACCTCGACGAATTGATCGAACGTGTCCGGGCGTGGAACGGGCGGAAGGCACGCCTGTTCACCCCGGCGCACGTCACCACCGCACACGAGCGTCTGCAGTCCGCCAGCCTGCTACCCCGCCTGGCCGCGTCGTCGGCCTGACCGGCTTCAGGTCCACCTGAGCCGGGCCGCTTCCCGGGTCGGCTTCGTCGGTTGAGCCGCGCGGCGAAGTGGTAGCCCTGGCGTCAGGCGGCTCGGGTGGTCTGCCGGTCGCGGAGGGCACTCGTGGCACGCCGTTTCTCAGCGAGCGCCTCATCGCGTTCGTGGATGCAGCGGCGCGACCCGGATCACCCGGGCAGGTGGAGGCGGTCGGCGGACACCCCGGCCAGCGGCGGGCATCGTCGATCATGGCGGAAGGACCGCACACGTACACCTGCTGGTGGGGTCGGTGACGCGTACCGTCGAGGCGGGGCGCGTTGGCGGGGGAATACCGGCGCCACCGGCCGGGACTACGCGCCGTGCTGACGGCGACGGCCTAGCCCGGCCGGTAGCGCAGCCGCTGCCACGGCCACGCGGGAGGCGGGACGGCCACGCGGGAGGCGGGCGCCGTCGTCCTCGACCACGACGGCAGCGCCCACCACCTCGGCTCGTCCATCACCCCCGGCCTCGCCGAGCAGATGTTGGCACTGGTCGCCGCAGCTGGTCATGGGGCCTGATCGGCGGCTGACTACGGCAGAGAGCCCACGCCCGTGACGGCATGGGCTGCCCGGCCCGGCTCAGCCGTGTTGCGCCCGCTGGAAGAGCGGACGGGTGATCGCCGTGCTGAACTGCGGACCCACCAGGTAGCGCTTCCCCGGGATATAGCCGTGGGAGTTGTCGCCGACGACGGTGCCGAGCCCGGTGTGCCGGTCGAAGTTCGCGAAGCGTGGGCCGCCGCTGGAGCCGCCGCCCATCACGCACGCGGTGCCCCACTGGCCGGGCGGCTCCGGCCACTCCTCGGTCGCCTGCTGCTCCACCGCCGGGCCGGCGCAGTAGGCGAGGCGCTCACCGGTGTACTCGGGCAACCCCTCGCGGGCCTCGTCGGAACTGGCCCGGGGGTAGCCGAACTGGTGCACCACCCGCGCGCCCGGCACGTCGTAGCCGATCCGCTGGGCGGCGCCGACCGCGTCCTGCACCCGGCGTCCGTCACCGTCCGGGTGGAGCACCACGAACGCCTGGTCGTACGAGTCGTAGAGGCTCTCGATCTGGTCGTTGAGCAGCCACGTCGACGGGGCCACCGACAGCCGGGCGACGAACCTGCCGTACGGGGCCCGGCCGTCGGCGTAGCCGGGGACGAACAGCACGTTGCGCGACCACTGGTTGTCCTCACCGATGAGGTCGGTGTTGTTGACGCAGTGCGCGGCGGTCACCACGGTGCTGCGGTTGGCGCTGTCCAGCACGGTCGCCGTGCAGCTGGCGTCCTCACCGTGGTCGGTGAAGAAGAGCCTGCCGACGGTCCGTGACGCGGCGTCCGCCCGCGTCCAGGGTGCGCCGTCGGGCTTCGCCACGGGCGGCACCTGCGCCGACGGGGTCTTCAGAGCCGCGATCCGCTGCGGCGTCCAGTACGCCAGCACCGCCTGCCGTTCGGCGGCGGTGACGGTCACGGCGTGGGTGGCGACGGGGCCGGGCGTGGCGGTGGCGGGCTGCTGAGCGAGCCCGGTCAGACTCGTCGTCACGAGCGCGGTGACCGCTCCCGCGACGCCGACGCGACGACGCAGACCGGGGGTTGGCTTCAATGTCATGACGGGGAACGTAGGACCGGAATGTCAGGAAGACGTTTGCGGAAAAATCCCTCCCGCTCCACGGTCTGACGCCGGAATCCGGTGCGGAAGGTGGATGCGGTCGGCGGGCACACCGGCGGCGAGCAGCCGCAGCCGCGAACCCGCCAGCATCGGAGGCGGTCCGCAGACGTAGACGACCTGGTCGGGGCGCAGGTGGTCGAGGGCGACCGTGAGCGCGTCACCCCGCTCGGCCGACTCCGCGTGCGGGTCGTGGGAGAACGCGGGCACGATGGTCAGCCAGTCGTGGGCGCACTGGAGCTTGTCGAGGGCGATGGCGTCGTACAGCTCGACGAAGGTGCGTGCGCCGACGACCAGCGTGACCCGGCGGCCGTCGGGGGCGGCGGCGACCTGCTCGACCAGGGCGCGCAGCGGGGCCAGCCCGGTGCCACCGGCCACCAGCAGCAGGTCGCCGTCGCGCAGGTGCAGGCCGGTGTCGCGGGGCGGGCCGAGGTGCAGCAGCTCGCCGGGGCGTACCTCGTGGACGAGGCTGCCCGAGACGGTGCCGGCGGCCACGGCGCGGACGTGCAGCTCGACGGTGCCGTCGGGGCGGGGTGCGTTGGCCGGGCAGTACCACCGCCAGCGACCGGGGTGCCGTGGGGTCTCGACGGGAACCGCCTGGCCGGGGCGGTGCGGCAACCGCGACCAGGGACGCAGGGTCAGGATGGCGATGCCGGGGCACGGCCGGTCGTGACCGGTCACCCTCGCCGGCACGCCGTCACCGGCTGCGCTCATCGGGCCACCGCCCGGCGCACCTGGGCGATCCGTTCGTCGGGCAGGTCCGCCGCCCAGCACACCCCGACCAGGTAGTCACCGATGCGCCGGTGCTGCTCCTCGGACAGGCCGAGCCCACCCCAGGCGTCCGCCGGCTCCCCGGCGAGCGCGGCGGTCACGCCCGCCGTCAGGTGCGCGGCAAGCCGGACCCGATCCACCCCGATGAGGTACGGCGACAGCTCCGCGTCCGCCGTCACCAGCCGCAACCAGCGGTGGACGATCTCCTCCGGCGTCATGCCTGCGCACCGCCCTCGGGCGTGACCTGCGCATAATCGGACAGCCGACCCGGGGCCGGGGTGTGCGCTCCTTCCTCCTGATCGGTGGCGGGGACGGGGAGGTCTGTTGCGGCGGTGTTCATGGTGTCTGCGGCCCCTGTACGTCGGCGGAAGGGTGACGGGGCGCCGGGGCGGGCGGGGACGAGGTCGCGTCGTTCGGGTCGACACGCCCCGGAGCCCAGCACCCGCCCCGGGCCATGCATCAACCCTGGTCAGACGGCTCCGCTGACGCCATGACCACGGACTGCACCTGCACGGTCACCGCGCTGCACCAACTGCCGATACAGTGCACGTTGACCTAACTCGACATGAGCTGAGGCGACACCATGACGACCGTGCAGCGATGGAGCGGTCAGGAGAGCAGGACCCTCCGCCACGCACTCCGGATGAGCATCCGCGACTTCGCGTCACATCTCGGCGTGGCCGAACGGACCGTGTCCAAGTGGGAAGCCGGTGGCGCTGGTGTCACTCCGCGCCCTGAGATGCAATCGGCCCTCGACACCACGCTCGGCAAGGCTCCCGTGGAGGTACAGGACCGCTTCACGGCCGCGCTGCGAGCCGCAGCACCATTTCCCACCGATGTGCCTGATGTGCCGGTCAACGACGCGACGCAGCTCGGTGACCTCGTCGCCGTCTTTTCGAGCCGTTCAGAGTTCTCCACCCGGATCTCACCCGACCACCTCCTGGGCGGCGCAACGACGGTTCGCGCTGTCGGACTTTCGCTCAACCTGCTTGCTCAGGGCTTCGCCGACAGCCAGTGGCGTGCCCTCCTCGACGCAGGGGGCCGAGCCCGCTGCCTGTTCCTCGATCCCGCAGGGTCGGCTGTCCAGGCACGCGAGGCAGAGGAAGGCTTCTCGCCAGGTCAGCTCTCCGGCCTGACCAAGCTGAACATCGAGACGTTGATGCGGGTCCGGAAGCGGCTGCCGGAAGAGCTACGTGACCACCTGGAACTGGCCGTCTATGACGACACGCTCCGCTTCAACGTGGTCTTGGCAGATGACCTCTGTGTTGCGCAGCCGTACCTGCCGGTGAGTCGAGGGGTCGATTCCCCGACTTTCGTGGTCAGACGGCAGGAAGACCGGTCCTGCCTGTATCCGGTCTTCGAGCAGTTCTTCGAGGCGCAGTGGCAGCGAGGGCGGCAGTTGTGAGCGACTACCGACACCTGCTTCCGGTGGCCGAGGAGGCAGTGGCACGGGCGGCCGAGATGATGCGGCATCGCTCCCCCGGTCTTCTCACCGCCAAGGGTGAGCGGGATTTCGCGTCGCAACTCGACTACGAGATCGAGCGCGAGGTTCGGGCCTTCCTCCAGGCCGCCACTCCCGAGATCGGCTTCCTCGGCGAGGAAGACGGCGTCCAGGCCACGGGCGAGATGCAGTGGGTGCTCGACCCAATCGACGGGACGGCCAACTTCGTACGCGGCATCCCACTGTGCGCGGTGTCGCTGGGGCTGCTGCACGGGGATGACGCGGTCCTCGGTGTCATCGAAACCCCTTTCCTGGGCAATCGGTACGCCGCTGCCCGTGGCAACGGTGCGACAGTCGACGGAAAACCCATCCGGGTGAGCGACACCAGCATGCTGTGCGACGCGGTCGTGGCGATCGGTGACTATGCCGTCGGGTCGGACGCTGCCACCAAAAACCGGGCGCGTCTCGCTTTGACAGCACGGTTGGCCGAGACGGTGCAGCGAGTGCGGATGACCGGGACCGCCGCGCTGGATCTAGCCTGGCTGGCCGAAGGCCGGATCGATGCGGCGCTCACCCTGTCTAACCATCCGTGGGATATGACGGCCGGAGCGGCAATCGCCCGGGAGGCGGGCGCTGTCGTTGTGGACCGAGACGGAAGCGGGCACTGCCCCCGCTCGTCCATAACCCTCGGCTTAACTCCCCGTCTGGTGGCGGAGATGCTGACGCTGGTCGGCGCAGTCTCTTCGGACGACTGATCAGAGGCGTCATCGCATCCGCACAACGTCGCGGCGCACGGTCGGCGGCATGAGCGCGCTCCGATCATTCCAGCTTGCCCGAACGACGTAGCTTGGAGGATGGCGCCTACTAGTTGATGACGTGGCCCGCACTTCCAAACAGGAGAACTGTGGACGCAAATTCGATCACTGCAATTTCTGCGACCGTGATTGCCATCGCCTCACTTGCAGTCTCGATCACCGAAGCAAGGGCGAGCCGAAGGCATAACTTCCAATCGGTTCGCCCGCTGCTGAGTCTGGACTGCCTCCGGACGGACGGCGGCCTGACAGGAATACGAATCCAAAATGCCGGCCTTGGCCCGGCCATTATTCGAAAAGCTACCTTTTATCTCGACAGCGAGGAGGTCGGGCCGTGGGAGAAGCAGGCCGTCGACCCCCTGCGGGGCACGTTCGCAGTCTGGCCTAATTTCACATCCCTTCGCCAAGGCAAACCCATTCCAGTCGGCCGAGAACTGATAATCCTTGCCGTAGAGTCTTACGATCCAGCGAGAGACGATGATTTTTGGGAAGCGGTAACGCAACGGATCAGGGTCCATGTGCAGTACGAGTCGATTTACGGCAACGAACAGCTTGAAGCACGGTTCGAAGGATCACCTCGCCATGGGATCGAATCGGCTCGACCAATAGAGGGATGATGGAAATTCTTGAATAAATCGGGGACATCCAGGGCAAGCGAACCTGACTACACCTGGAGGACCAGGGCTGGGCTACGAAAAACCATCCCGACCGAAATGCCGGGTCTCATGCGCGCATTGCGGTGCGATTCTCGCTGTTCAGCCCAGTTGTGGGGCAACCAGGCGACGACGAGCGAGAGCAATAGGGACCTCAGTTGGATGAAGTCTTGAACTGTCAAAAAACTGACAGCCAATGCAGAGAAACCATGTCGACCGCTACCTTGCCCGAGTGATGGATCTTGAGGTAGGTACCTACGAGCATCTGATAACTGACCAGCTCGCCAACCATCTCCACCACCTCGACCCGACTCACGTCCAGCACCAGCCCCTGGACCCCGCCGACTCCCATCACCCCCTCACCCGGCACCTCGCCACCCTGATCAGCCGGGCCCTGCAAGCCGTCCCCAACGGCGAGGACAAGCTCCGCCACCAGGTCGAGCTGACCAATCGGATCGCCGAAGCCATCGCCACCCTCAGCCCCGCCGCGACCGACCAGCACGACCAGATCGCCGACGCCCGCAACCTGCTGCACGCCATCGCCGCCCCACCCACACCCCCGGCACAGCCGACCTTCCCGCAGCGCCCCACCACCCCGCTCTCTACCGGCGCGCTGCTGGTCAACGGCAGGCACCAGCCCCGCATCGGCCACGAGGTCACTCACGAGATGGCGTCGGCGGAGCGGGTCGACCTGCTCTGCGCGTTCATCAAGTGGCACGGGCTGCGCATCGTCGAACCCGCCCTCCGCGAGCTGATCCAACGCGGCGGCAAGCTACGCGTCATCACCACCACCTACCTGGGCGCGACCGACCAACGCGCCCTCGACCGGCTCGCCGAGTTGGGGGCCGACATCAAGGTCTCCTACGAGACCAGGACCACCCGACTGCACGCCAAGGCGTGGCTGTTCCGCCGCCACCACGGGCTGACCACCGCGTACGTCGGGTCGAGCAACCTGTCGAAGGCCGCGCTGGTCGACGGGGTGGAGTGGAACGTCCGGATCTCGAACGTCGAGCAGCCGCACGTCATCGACACCTTCACCGCCACCTTCGAGGACTACTGGAACGACCCGGCGTTCGAGACCTACGACACCGGGCGGGACGCCGAACGGCTGCGCCGCGCGCTGCGCGGGGAACGGCGCGAGGACTCGCCGACGCAGATCGCCAACCTGGACGTACGCCCGTACCCGTACCAGGCGGAGATCCTGGCGGACCTGGACGCCGAGCGGCAGGTGCACGGCCGGCACCGCAACCTGGTGGTGATGGCGACCGGCACCGGCAAGACGGTGGTGGCGGCGCTGGACTACCGGCGGCTGCACCGAAACAAGACCGTCGACTCGCTGCTGTTCGTCGCCCACCAGGAGCAGATCCTGCGGCAGAGCCTGTCGACGTTCCGCCAGGTCATGGGCGACGGCAGCTTCGGCGAAACCCTGGTGGGCGGGCAGGTGCCGACGCACTGGACGCACGTCTTCGCCTCCATCCAGTCGCTGCACCGGCGGGAGATCGACCCGCAGGCGTACGACATGGTGATCGTCGACGAGTTCCATCACGCGGAAGCGCCGACGTACGCCCGGTTGTTGGAGCGGCTCGCGCCGCGCGTACTGCTGGGACTGACGGCGACGCCCGACCGCGCGGACGGCGGCGACGTGCGGCGGTGGTTCGACGGGCGCGCGGCCGTGGAGCTGCACCTGTGGGAGGCGTTGGAGCGGCAACTGCTCGCACCGTTCCAATACTTCGGGGTACACGACGACACGGACCTGTCGCACCTGCGGTGGCGGCGCGGCCAGGGGTACGACCTGGCTGATCTCGACGGCGTCTACACCGGTGACGACGCGCGGGCGCGGATCATCCTGAAGGCCGTGCGGGACACCGTGGACACCGGCCGGATGCGGGCGCTCGGGTTCTGCGTGGGCATCGGGCACGCCGAGTTCATGGCCGACTGGTTCACCCGGCACGGCGTACCGTCGGCGACGGTGACCTCGCGGGCGGACCGCGCGGAGCGCGACCGGCTGCTGCGGGAGTTCAAGGCCGGGAAGCTGCGGGTGCTGTTCACGGTCGACCTGTTCAACGAGGGTGTCGACCTGCCGATGGTCGACACGATCCTGATGCTGCGGCCCACCGAAAGCGCCACCATCTTCCTGCAACAGCTCGGCCGTGGGCTGCGCCTCGACGACGACAAGCCGTGCCTGACGGTGCTCGACTTCATCGGCGGGCAGCACGCCAACTTCCGGTTCGACCTGCGCTGGCGGGCGCTGACCGGGATCAGCCGGCGGGCCGTCAGAGCCGCCGTCGAGCAGGACTTCCCGTTGCTGCCCAGCGGCTGCCACGTGCAGCTCGACCGGGTCGCCAAGGACATCGTGCTCGACAACCTGCGCACCGCGTTGCCCACGTCAAAGAAGGGCCTGGTGGCCGAACTGCGGCAACTCGGCGACGTGAGCCTCGCAGAGTTCCTCCGGGAGACCGGCCTGGATGTGGAGGACGTCTACCGGTCGGCCTCTGTCGGCGGGTGGACCGGGCTGCGTCGGCTCGCCGGCCTGGACCCCTCGGCCCCCGGCCCGGCCGACCGCGAATTGGGCCGGGCCATCGGCCGGATGCTGCACCTCGACGACGTCGACCGGCTCGACCTGCTGGCGCGGGTCGCCGCCGGTGACCCGCCGCCGGCCGGACGGCTGTGGAACATGGTGCACTTCGACCTGTGGGGGCCGCAGGCGCTGTTGGCCGCCCGGGAGGAACGCCTCGAACGGCTGTGGGCGGAACCGGCCCGCTGCGCCGAACTGCGCCAGGTCGCCGAGGTGCTGCGGGAGCGCATCCACCGGGTCACCGCGCCCGTCGGCGTACTGCGGGTGCACGCCCGGTACAGCCGCAACGAGGCGTGCGCGGCGTTCGGCATGACCAACCCCGGGTCGCTACGGGAAGGGGTGAAATGGCTGGAAGCCGAGCAGGCGGACCTGTTCTTCGTCACCCTGGTCAAGTCGGAGCAGCACTACTCCCCCACCACCATGTACGCCGACCGGGCCGTCACCGAGCGGCTGTTCCAGTGGGAGTCGCAGAGCACCACCTCGGAGTTGTCCCCCACCGGGCAGCGGTACATCCACCACGCGGCCCGGGGTTCGACCGTGCACCTGTTCGTCCGGGAGACCCGGGTGCCGGACCGGGACCTCGGCGCTCCGGCCTACCTGTACGCCGGGCCGATGACCTACCAGCACCACAGCGGCGAACGGCCGATGCGGATCGTGTGGGAGTTGGCGACCCCGCTACCCGCCGACCTGTACGCGGCGGCCCGCACCATCGCCGCCTGAGGTCGTCCCCATGGGATCCTCAGGCCGCATCGGCGTTCGGCGTGAACCTGATGTCGAGCCGCATGTCGAGGGCGCCGGCCAGTCGTTCCAGGACGGGCAGGGTGGGTATCGTCCCGCCAGCCTCGAACCGCGCCACGGCGGACTGCGTCATTCCGGCAGCTCGCGCCAGCCGACTCTGGCTCCAGCCACTGCGCTCGCGCAGGTGGCGAACCTCCTGGCCCAGTTCGAAGGCGATCCTGGTCGCGTCGTACGCCTCAGCCGCTCCAGGTTCGGCCAGCCGGCGGTCACGCAGGTCGTTCCAGTCGACGCGATCACTCATCGTTCTGCCCCCTCGTCACGATGTGCCGCTCCGTCATGCACTGCTCAAGCGCCCGGCGAGCCCGCTGGATCTCCCGGTCCTCCCGCATCCGCGTCTTCCGGAACACCGTCAGCAGGATGATCCTCCGCTCGCCAGCTATCCAGTACGTCAGGCGTACCGCGCTGCGCTCCAGGTAGAAGCGCAATTCTCTGAGTTTGCCGTCCAGTTGCCTGGTATGAGGTTCGCCGAGGAGGACACCTCGACTGGCAAGAAGATCAATATAGAACGCCACTCGGGCGAAGTCTGTGCTCGGCAGTTCCTCCAGCCAGTCTCGGACTTCTGGCTCCAGCTCCACGCTACCCCAGGCCATAGCGTTGATGCTATAGCCCCAGGTAATCAGACACCCTTGGCGACGATCACGTGTCGCGTCAGTTTCCCGGCTTGGCGGCGAGTGCGGGGAGAGGCGTCAGCCGGAAGCGGTCGTTCAGCAGGAGGACGTCTCCGCCACCCGGCTCCCCCCGATGCCCAACTCCTCGATCCGCTGCCACAGCGGCACCAACGCCGCGTCCGGGTCCCGGCTGAACACGCTCCCCCGGATGCGTACGAAGACGCAGTTGCCGACCCGTTCCAGCACCGCCTGCCGGCGCATGTCGCTCTCCCACTGCTCCGGCCCGTGATAGGCGTCCCCGTCGCACTCGATCGCCAGCCGCCGCCCGTCCGGCGCGGGCAGCACGAAGTCGATCCGGTACGAGCCGACCCGGAACTGCGGCAACGGCCGCAGCCCCCGGCGCAGCATGCGCCGCAGCACCTCGCGTTCGAAGTCGCTGTCGCAGCGCTGCTCCAGGTTGTCGTACGCCTCCTCGGCGGTGGTGACGTTCTGGCAGTAGCGCAGCAGCAGACCCCGGGCGTCGTCGGGGCGCAGGTCGTCGGGTTGCACGGAGTGGAACACCCAGAGCTGGTCGCGGGCCCGGGAGGCGGCGACGTTGACCCGCCGGTGGTGGTCGCGTTTGGTGAACGCGGCGACCGGCCCGTGGTGCGGGGAGACCACCGTCGACACCAGCACCACGTCGCGTTCGTCGCCCTGGAAGGTGTACGGGTCGCCGACACGCAGCCGGCGGCGTTCCATCTCCTCCTCGCCGATCTCCTCCCGTAGCCGGGCCAGCAGGTAGAGGGCCTGCCCGCTGGTGCTGAGCAGGCTGACCACGCCGATGCTGCGGCCCGCGTACGCCGGGTCGGCGACGATCGTGGCGACCCGCGCGACGAGGGCCTCGGCCTCGGCGACGTTGACGTTGCCGTACGTGGGCAGGTCCTGGCGGACGCCCTCGGGCACGTGCACGGCGACGACCGGGTCGCCGATGCCGGCGGGCCGGTCGGTGCGCAGCGGTTCGATCTCGCCGCCGTAGTAGGTGTCGCTGGAGAACCCGATGATCGCCGGCACGGACCGGAAGTGTTCGGTGAGCAGGATCCGCTCGGGTGAGCGGCGGACGGCGTGGTCGTAGAGGCTGCTCTCCGGGTCGAAGTGCTCGGCCGACGGCACGTTGACCAGGTGTGAGTTGATCAGGCCGGTGACGCTGCCGACGAAGGAGAGCTGCGGCCCGATCTGCTGGTCGTCGCCGACCACGACGGCCCGTTCGGCCAGGCTGAGGATCGGCAGCGCGAACAGGTCGGCCTGGGACGCCTCGTCGACGATGACGACGTCGAAGCGCGCGCCCCCGGCGAACTGTTCGATGGCCCGGTCGACGGACATCACCCACACCGGCACGGCGTCCA
Source organism: Micromonospora sp. RL09-050-HVF-A (assembly GCF_019374995.1). Classification (NCBI taxonomy): domain Bacteria; kingdom Bacillati; phylum Actinomycetota; class Actinomycetes; order Micromonosporales; family Micromonosporaceae; genus Micromonospora; species Micromonospora sp. RL09-050-HVF-A. The sequence continues at coordinate 5,745,324 of NZ_JAGKQP010000002.1, read as the reverse complement.
CGGCGGCGGTCATCGCCTTCTGGGCGTGGGCCTGCCACTGGGCGGCGTTCTTCCCGGTCCCCTTGCCGATCTTGCGCAGCGCGGTGGTCCAGTCGGCGAGGGCGGCCCGCCGCCGGTCGTCCAACGCCAGCGACACCTCCAACCAGGATGAGGCCACGACCAGTTCCCTGGTGAGCTGCCGGATGCGTTCCCGGGTGCGGTCCACGCGCCGGCCCAGGGCCACCGGGTCTACGCTGCCGACGACCTGGTCGAACCAGGTCTGCGCGCGCCGCCACCGCCACCGGTCGAGGCAGTCCGCGCCGGTGCCGTGCAGGGCGACGGCGGTGCCGTCCTCGAGCTGGGCGGCCCAGTCGGGGGCGACGGGTCGCAGCCGGTCGGTGAGCTGGGCGAGGCGTTGCGCCTCGGGGCGCAGGGCGGCGAGCCGGCGCACCTCGTCGAGCAGGGCGTCCCAGCCGTCGACGTCGCCCTGGAAGCTGTGGTCGAGCAGCCGCCACAGGTCGCTGGCGTCGACGCCGGACATGCCGTGTTGCAGCAACGCGTCGAGTCGGTGTTCCTCGGCCACCAGCTCGTCGTGGGCGAACACCGCGGTGGCCCGGCCGAGCAGGGTGATCAGCGCGGTCAGCCGGCGTACGTCGATGGTGTGCTCGGTGCGCGGCAGCACCCGGCGGACGGTGCCCAGCAGGGCCGGCCAGCGCCGCCGGTCCCAGTCCAGCGCGGTGGCGGCGGCGGTGAGCAGCTGGCCGGTCCAGTATTCCGGCTCGTCGCCGACCTCGGCGGGCAGCCCGAGCGACGCCCGCCACTCCGCCCACCGGGTGGCCAGCGCCTGCCGCAGCCGACGCCGGGTGACGTACGCGACGACGATGTCGACGTCGTCGGCGCTGCGCAGCATCTCGCCGTCGATCCGGCATTCGGTGGCGATCCGGGCCAGGGTGCCCTGGAAGAGCCTGCTGACGCCCTTGCCGGTGGCGAACCGCTGCCGCAGCTCGTCGAGCAGGGCCAGCAGCCGGCGCGGCTCGGTCAGGTGGGCCTCGGCGACGGTGACCTCGTGCCCGGCGATGACCCGGGCGGCAGTGGCCAGGTCGGCGAGCGCCTGCTGGCTGGCGGCGACGTGGTCCTCCCACCGGATGCGCCAGTTGGCGTCGGCCTGCAGCAGGGTGCCGAGCCGGTCGGTCCACGCCCCCTCCCGCTCGGTGAGCAGGGTCAGCGCCTCCCGCAGTTGACCGCCGAGCTGCTCCATGGCGGGCTGCCCGACGGCGCGCGCCTCGGCGACCAGCATCCCGGCGTCGGCGAGCCGGTCCAGTTCGCGTCGGGTCGCAGCCAGCTCGTGGCGGTCGCCCCGGATCGCCTCGGCGGCCGGCAGGTCGGCCGCCGTCGGCAGCTGACGCAGCGCCTGCGCCCGGTCGGGTCGCCGGGTACGCCGGGCGATGTCGAGCAGTTCGCTGAACTCCTCGCCGGTCAGCGGGGCGTCCAGGTCGGGGGCGAGGGGGTCGGGGATGTCGCCGTACCGGTCGGCCCGTTCGCGCAGCCACACCCCGACGTCGCCGGGGGACAGCCGGATGCCGTCGATCTCGTAGCGGGCGGACTCGTGTTCGGCCAACGCGCGCAGACCGGCCAGGGCGAGCCCGAGGTCCCGCTCGGCCTCCTCCAGTTGCCGGCGCAGCCGGTCGACCCGCTGCTGCTCGGCGCGACGGTCCAGGGTGGCGCCCCGGTCGGAGAGTTCCCGGGCGGCGAGTTGGAGCTGCACCAGCTGGTCGGCGGAGCGGCCGAGCACCGCCAGGCAGAGCGGTTGGATCTCGGCCGGCAGGCCGTCGCGCAGCACCCGCAGCGGGTCCTCCTTCTGCGCGACGACCAGCACCCGCTTGCCGTGTGCCATCAGGTGGCAGATCAGGTTGCGGATGGTGTGCGTCTTGCCGGTGCCGGGCGGCCCCTGCACGGCGACGTTGCGGTGCTGGGCCAGCCGGCGGGCGATGGACTCCTGCGCCTCGTTGGTGGGCAGCGGCATGAGCAGCCGCTCCCCCAGCGGCTGCCACCGTTGCGGCTGGTCCTGCGGCATCTCCAGCCGGCTCGGCTCGTGGGCGAGGATGGCGGCCAGCGCGCCGATGCCGGTGGTGTCGCCGCCCAGCAGCCGGGTCCGCAGCTCCTCCAGGAAGCGGCGCAGCATCCGCTGCCGGGGCCGGACGAACAGCACCCCGGTGTCGTGCACGTACGCGCCGGTGGGGGCGGGGGCGTCGGCGTCGCGCAGCACCGGGTCGTGGCCGAGGCGGCGCAGCGCCCGCTCGAAGAACTCCCGCCGGTCGAGGTCCGCCCAGACGTCGAGGTCGAGTTGCCCGCCGACGCCGGCCAGGGCCAGCAGCTGCCGCAGGTAACGCTCGTCGAGGCCGGTCAGCGGGTCGGTCTGCAACCTGGCCGGCCCCTGCGGTACGACCCGCACGACCGACCGGTCCGCGTCGAACTCGACGGCGACCGGGGTCACCACCAGCGGGTACCGCACCGGGTGGCCGGCGACGTCGACGCGGATGACGCCGTGGCCCCAGACGAGTTCGTGACTGGCGGCGGTCATGTCGACCCGGTGCATCAGGTCGAACAGGGCGCGGTGCAGTTGGCGTACCCGGTCGGTGCGGGCGGCCTGCTCGGCCCAGGGCCGCCAGTCCTGCTCCCGCCACTGCTCGAAGCGGGGTCGCAGCCATGCGAGGGTCTCCTCGTCGCCGGTCAACCTCGGCTCGGCCGGGTAGGGCGGGGTGTCGGCGAGGTGCGCGACGAACTCGACGGGGGTCTTCAGTCGCCGGGGTGCCGCCGGCAGGCCGACCTGGAGCCAGCTCACCCCGTCGGCCGAGACGCCCACCTGGCAGTCGGGGTGCTCGGGCAGGTCGTGCTGCCAGAGCGCGTCCGCCGTGGGCACCGTCCGGACCGGTTTCTCCAGCTGGGCGCGGACCGCCATCAGGTAGTCGACCAGCGCGGTGGTGCGCTCCAGGATCAGCGCGGGCGGTTCAGTGTCGGACGTGGCGCGGGGGAGCATGCGGCACCTTTGCTGGCTGTGGCGGTCCCCGGCACCCTACCGGCGAATTCCTCCCGGACGGGACCTCCGGTCGGCATTCCTGACCGCGACCGTGTCGGTGGTCCGTTGTCGGAGGTCCGTTCTAGCCTGGGCCGGCAACCACACCCGAGGGAGACCATCGTGCTCGACCACCTGGGCATCCAGGCCCGCGACATCCCCGCCAGCCTCGCCTTCTACGACGCCGTCCTCGCCCCGCTGGGCGCCCGCCGGCTGTTGGAGTACGGCGACGTGGTCGGCTACGGCGTCGAGCGGCCCGACTTCTGGCTCAGTCCGACCACGACGTCCGGCCCGGCCCACGAGGCGCACATCGCCTTCGCCGCCGCCGACCGGGCCGCCGTCCGGGCGTTCCACGACGCGGCGGTGGCGGCCGGCGCCGAGGTGCTGCACGCCCCGAAGGTCTGGCCGGAATACCACCCGACCTACTTCGGCGCGTTCGTCCGCGACCCGGACGGCAACAACGTCGAGGCGGTCTGCCACCGGCCGGAGTGACGGTCCACCTCCGACCTCCGACCCACGACTACCGGGCCCGACGCGCTGGCGGTCAGCCCGGCTCGGCCGCCGCCAGCGCCAGGTTCTCCGGCACGTCCCGGTCGTGATAGATCCGCTCGCTCGGCTCGATGCCGGCGAGGAACATCGCGTACACCGCCGCCATTCGCAGCCAGGCCACCGGCCGCAGCAGCGCCACCGCCCGTTCCGGCCGGCAGCCGGGCACGTCGGCCCGCCAGCGTGCGCACCAGTCGGCCACCAGGGCGGCGGCCGGCCCGGCGGGCAGCTGCTCGGTCAGCCGCAGGATGTCGAAGGCGGGGTGACCGACGAACGCGTCGCCCCAGTCGATGATGGTGTACCGCGACCCGTCGGCGCGGACGTTGCCGGGGTGCAGGTCACCGTGCACGAGGGTGTCGGGCAGCCCGCACCGGGCCACCTCGTCGAGCCGCCCCTGCAGCCCGGCGACGAGCGGGTCGGCGGCGGGGTGCGGGGCGAGCTTCGCGCGCAGCCACCGGGCCAGGGCGGCACCACGCAGGTCCGGCACGCCGGCGGCGACGAGTCCGTCGACGGTGGGCACCGTGCGCACCTGGAGGGCGTGATGGTCGACGGCGATCGCGGCGCGTTCGGCGGGGTCGGCGCCGTAGCGGTCCTCCCCCGGCACGTGGTCGAGCAGCATCCGCCCCTCGTCGTCGGCGGCGAGCAGCGTCGGGGTGGCCGGGTCGCCGGCGAGCAGCCGCAGCACCGCCGCCTCGTGCCGGAAGAACACCGGCACCTGTTTGAGCCAGGCGGTGCCGTGCGGCCCGTCGAGTCGCCATACCGCCGACAGGTTCCAGGTGCGCTCCTGGGCCGACACGGTCGCCGGCCGACCCAGCCGGTCGAGCTGCGCGGCGGCCCAGGCCAGGCTCGCCGCCGGCCCGCCCGGCTGCGCGTAGGGCGCGCGCAGCGGATGCGCCGCCGGCTGCACCGCCTCCGCCGGCAGCAGCGGTACGCGCACCGGGCCGGCCACCTCGGCCAGGTAACTGACGTGGCCCCCGGGTGGCCGCCCGCGCTGCCCGGCGAGCAGCCGCAGCACCGTCACCTCGACGCCGTACGCGGCGCGGGCCCCCGCGACGACCGCCGTCGTGTCATGCCACCAGGGCACCGGCACGTCGAAGTCGGGCAGTGCGCCGAGGAGGCGGCCGGCGGGGTCGACCAGGACGAGTCGGATGGTGCGGGACATGCCCCGGACGGTAGCGGCGGTCCACGCGACAGGCGAGCGGAATACCGCCGGTCCGTATGCCGCCGGTGGTCCGTCCGACGACCGGGATGCTGCGGTCAGCTTCCCGGTCGGGTGGCGAGGATGACGTCGAGGCCCCGGCGGAAGAGGTCGTCGTCGCTCCACTGTCGATCGTCGAGGTGCCCGGAGGCGGTGAGGGTGGGGTAGCTGGCGGCGTTCGCCACGAGGTGCCGGCGGGCCTCGGCACGTACCTCCGGGTCGCCGGTCTGGTGCCAGGTGGCTTCGGTCAGCGCGGCGCCGATCACGTAGTTGGCCACCAGTCGGGTGACGACGGCCAGGTCGAGGCCGGTGAAGCCGGCGCGGACCAGCGCCGACTGGAGGAACTCCGTGCGGGCGAGGACGTGCGGGCCGAGCATCGGCCGGCCGATCAGGCCGGGCGCCCAGGGGTGGCGGAGCATGGCCGCCCGCCACCCCGAGGTCAGCAGGTGTACGTCGTCCCGCCAGTCGGAGCCGGCTGCCGGCAGTGGCACCTCGCCGAAGATGTGGTCGACGGCCAGGTCGAGGACGTCCTCCTTCGTCGTGACGTGCCAGTAGAGGGCGGTCGGGGTGACCGTCAGGTGTTCCGCCAACCGGCGCATCGTCAGCCCGTCGATGCCGTGCCGGTCGAGCAGGGCGACGGCCGCCGTCACGATCCGTTCCCGGGTCAGCGGGGTGGCCCGGCGGTTGCGGGTCGGCTCCGCGCGCAGCCAGACCGCGCCGGCCCTGGCATCGGACCGGCCGCCGTGCCGCTCGGCGGAAGCCCCACTCAATTCAGTCGCGTCCACCCGCAGCAGCCTAGTACAGTGCTCAGTTGAGTTAACGCCGTTAAGTTAAATGTTCAGCGTTAGAGGAACTGCCTGAGCCGGACCCGCCGGACCCCTCGGCGGGCAGTGGCGATTCCAGGAAGGACGGTGGCACCCCGTGCCGCTGATGCGGATACAGCTGGACAGCGACCGGCAGACCGCCCGCCGGGTGGTGGAGCTGCACCGGACCGGGAAGGTCCATCGCGAATCCCGGGATGCCGCCCGCGCCGAGGTGTGGCGGCGCGGGCGCACCCCTGCCGGCGAACCGGTCTTCGTGGGCACCACCAACGGCGAACCCGTCCGGCTCATCTACGACGTCGAGGTCTACCGCGACGTGACGGCGTGAGGCGGGCCAGGCTGGTCAGCAGCAGCCGGTGCCCGTCGGCGGCGGGGCCACCGGACGGTCAGCGGACCGGGTCGTGGGTGCCGCGCGGGACGCCCGGCCGGCAGCGGCGCAGCCGGTCCGCCGCCATCCGGCCGCCGACGGCCAGGCCGTGCCGTTCGACGGCGGTCAGGCCGTAGGCGCTGCACGTCGGGGTGTAGCGGCACTGGCCCGGCCAGCGGTGCGACAACCACCGCCGGTAACCGAGGATCGCCGCCCGGCCCGCCCGGTCGACCACCGGTGCCCGGCTCACCCGGGCCGTGGTCGCGCCGAGGGTGAGCAGCAGGGAGAACAGGCCGAAGTCGCAGCAGGGCAGGCCGTCGCAGCCGTCGCAACCGTCGCAGTCGGCATCGCACCAGTCGCGCTTCTTCTTGCGCTGCTTACGCTTGAAATGGATCACGCCGTACATGATGCGACGGCCGCGCCAGTCCCACTGTCGGGGCCGATGGGCCGAAGCAGCGGTAGCGACCCCGGCCTGACACCGCTAGCCCCGGTGGATCAGTGGTGGACGGTGCGGCGTACCCCGTCGTGGCCGGCGCAGGGCTTCGGCTGGCCGCCGGTCAGGCTGACCGCGCCGTCGCGGCACGACACCAGGTAACCCCGCCCGGCCCAGAACTGCGGCACGCAGTCGAACCAGTCGCAGACCCGGTGGTCGGGCTTACGCACCCGCTCGCCGCCGCAGTAGTCGTACCCCATCGGGTTCGCCGGTGCCCCGCAGCGTCGCTCCCGCACCACCGACGGGGACGGGGCCGGCGACGGGGGTCGGGTCCGCGCCGGGACGGGGCCGGGCGCGGCGGTGGCCGCCGCCGCCACCTCCGGGGAAGCCGGCGGGTCCGACTCGACCAGCACCGCCGGCACCACCAGGGTCAGCGCGGCGGCCACCGCGACGGTCCGCCGACCACCGGGGATCCGGGCGCTGATCCGGGCCTGCGCGGGAGTGGCGATCTCCGGCCGGAACGGCGTGGCCTCGGCATGGCTGGCGATCAGCTCGTCGAGCTGGGCGAGGACGGCGGGCCGCTGCTCGATGGCGTCGGCGAAGGCCAGGGTCAGCACGAACCGGAACTCGGTCGCCACACCCGCCGGCAGCAGCAGACCGGAGGTCTGCCGCCGGTCCAGGACCTGGATCAGGCTCACCGGGGCCGCCGGGTCGTGCAGCAACCCGGTCATCTTGCCGTACGCCCAGTCGCGCCGGCCGCGCCCGCCGACCAGGACCAACCGACGGTTGGTGACCACCGCGATGCCGGCGTCGGTGACCCGGACCCCGTCGGGCAACCGGTGGCGCAGCCGCCCCGGATCCGCCTCGACGACCAGGTCGGGGGCGGGCAGCACGGTGGTGTGCCGCAGCTCGACCAGCTGCACGCCGGGCGTCGTCCAGAGCGCCGACTCACCGGGGCTCAACGCCAGCGGCAGGCCGCCCCCGGCCGCCGCGCTGCCCCGCAGGCCGACGGCGAGGGCCCGCAGCCGACGCAGTTCGTCGTCACGGCGACGCCAGGCCCGCTCGGCGGTGCGGAAGACCCGCCGCCGTCGTTCGTTCTGCTGGCGAGCCCAGGTGTAGCGCCAGGTGGAACCCGTCGAATCAGTCATCGCCACGCCGATCCCTCCGCCGTGCGAGCCACCAACCGGTGTTCACCCGGCTCAACGGCAGGAACAAGCCCGACGGACCCGGCATTGCCGATTTACCACCCGATCGGGGGATGGATTTCCCGCCGGGCGGCGCACCGCACGATGCCTCACCTTCCGGTCCGACGCCGTGCGGGGTGCTGCCGGCGTGGGTAACGTCAGCCGCAGCCGGGCCGCACCGCCCGCACCGCCGACGCCAAGGGGGACCCGTGACCGGCCCGGACCAGCGCCGCCGCGTGGTGCTCGGCGTCGACATCGGCACCACCAGCACCAAGACCGTCGGGTACGACACCGACGGCCACCAGCTCGCCAGCCACTCCGTCGGCTACCCCCTCGACGAGCCGCACCCCGGCTATGCCGAGCAGGACCCCCAGCTCATCTTCGACGCGGTGGTGGAGACCATCCGCACCGTCGTCACCGAGCTGGGCACCGGCATCGCCGGTCTGTCGTTCAGCACCGCCATGCACAGCCTGATCGGCCTCGACCCGGACGGCGTACCGCTCACCCCGTCGGTGACCTGGGCCGACTCCCGGGCCAGCGGTCAGGCCGAACGGCTGCGTGCCGCCCCCTGGGGGCTCGCCCTGCACCGGCGCACCGGCACCCCCGTGCACCCGATGGCCCCGCTGCCGAAACTCCTCTGGTACGCCGAGCAGGAGCCGACGCTGCACGCACGGGTCGCCCACTGGGTCGGCATCAAGGACTACGTGCTGCTGCGGCTGACCGACACGCTGGTCACCGACCACTCGGTCGCCTCGGCCACCGGCCTGATGGACATCCACCAACTCACCTGGGACGCGCAGGCGCTGCGGATCGCCCAGATCACCGAGGAGCAGCTCCCCCGGCTCGTCCCCACCACCACCGTGCTGCCGGGGCTGACCGCCCGCGCCGCCATCGCCACCGGCCTGCCCGCCGACACCCCGCTCGTGGTCGGCGCGGGTGACGGCCCGCTGGCCAACCTGGGTCTCGGCGCGGTACGCCCCGGCGTCGTCGCCTGCTCCATCGGCACCTCCGGGGCGATGCGGGTGGCCGTCGAACGTCCCGCCGTCGACCCGCTCGGCGGGGTGTTCTGCTATGCGCTCACCGAGGACCGGTGGGTCGTCGGCGGGGCGATCAACAACGGCGGGATCGTGCTCCAGTGGGCCGGCGACGCGCTCGCCCCCGAGTTAGGCGAGCACGGTGAGGAGGAACTGCTGGCGCTGGCCGCCACCGCCCCGGTCGGCTCCGGCGGGCTGATCATGCTGCCGTACCTGCTCAGCGAGCGGGCCCCGCACTGGAGCGCGCTGCCGCGCGGGGCGTACGTCGGGCTGACCCACGGGCACCGCCGCGAGCATCTCGTCCGGGCCGCGTTGGAGGGGGTGTGCCAGCAGCTCGCCCTGGTCCTGGCGTCGGTCCGGGCGGCCGGCAACGAGGTCCGCGAGGTGCGGGCCAGCGGCGGCTTCGCCCGCAGTCCACTGTGGCGGCAGATGCTCGCCGACGCGCTCGGCATGCCGGTGCGGTTCCCCGCCGGCCACGAGGGCTCCAGCTTCGGCGCGGCGCTGCTCGGCATGCAGGCGCTCGGCCTGATCGACTCCATCGACGTCGCCGCCGACCTGGTCCGCATCGACGAGACGGTACGCCCCGAGCCGGCCTCCGCCGCCACCTACGCCGCCCTGCTCCCCCTGCACTCCGAGCTGTACGACGCGCTGGTGCCCACCTTCGCGTCGCTGCGCCGGCTGGCCCCCAGCCTGCCGGCGGAGCCACCGCCCACCCCCGCACCCATGTGACCGCCCGCACCGGGTCGGACACCGTCCGAAGGTCGTGATTACCGTGCTCACTCTCCTCGCCGCACCGGCGGAACCGGCCACCAGCGCCGGTGACGCCCAGCTCGTCGTGGCCGCCCTGCTGGGCATCGCCGCGGTGGTGCTGCTCATCGCCTGGGGCAAGGTGCACCCCTTCCTGGCGCTGATCCTCGGCGCGGCGGTGCTGGGCGTGGTCGCCACCATGGCCCCCGACACGATGATCGAGTCGTTCAGCGCCGGGGTCGGCTCCACCGTCGGCGGGGTGGGGCTGTTGATCGCGCTCGGTGCGATGATCGGTGGGCTGCTCGCCGAGTCCGGTGGGGCAGACGGCATCGTCAACCGGGTCGTCGGGCGGGTCTCCGGCACCGCCCTGCCCTGGGCCATGGCCGGGGTCGCCGCGCTGATCGGCCTGCCGCTGTTCTTCGAGGTCGGCGTGGTGCTGCTGGTGCCGATCGTGCTGCTGGTCTCGCTGCGGACCGACGTACCGCTGATGAAGATCGGCATTCCGGCGCTGGCCGGCCTGTCGGTGCTGCACGGCCTCGTCCCGCCGCACCCCGGCCCGCTGGTGGCGATCTCCTCCCTCAACGCCGACCTGGGGCTCACCCTCGGGCTGGGCCTGATCATCGCCATCCCCACCGTGATCGTCGCCGGCCCGGTGTTCGGCAACTTCATCGCCCGGTACGTGCCGGCCACCGCCCCGGCCGCGCTGCTGCCCACCCGGCAACCGGCCACCTCCGGCGGTGGCCGGCGCGGACCCGGCAGCCCCGACGCCCGCCCCGACCGGAAGTCGGCCGGCCGGGACGCCGGGCGGGGACCGGCCGGCGACGACGACCTGCTCACCGACGACGACCTGGTCAACCCGGGCACCGGCCGGCCGGGCGCCCCGGTCGACGACAGCGGCACCGAGACCGCCCGGCGTGCCCCGAGGTTCTGGCCGGCGGTGCTCACCGTGCTGCTGCCGGTGGTGCTGATGCTGCTGCGCGCCGTCGGCGAGCTGGCCCTGACCGAGGGGACCTTCGCCCGACAGGCCCTCGACATCGTCGGCACCCCGATCGTGGCGCTGCTGGCCGGGGTGATCGTCGCCATGTTCACCCTCGGCTACCAGGCCGGCTTCAGCCGCAGCCAGGTCTCCTCGGTGCTCGGCGGCTCGCTGCCGCCGATCGCCGGCATCCTGCTGATCGTCGCCGCCGGTGGCGGCTTCAAGCAGGTGCTGGTGGACGCCGGGGTGGGCGACCTGGTCGCCGACGCGGCCAAGGACGCCAACCTCTCCCCGCTGCTGCTGGGCTGGTTGGTCGCCGTCGGCATCCGGGTCGCCACCGGCTCCGCGACGGTCGCCACGATCACCGCCGCCGGCATCGTCGCCCCGCTGGCAGCCACCCTGGACCGACCGGAGGTGGCGCTGCTGGCGCTGGCCGTGGGCTGCGGGTCACTGTTCTTCTCGCACGTCAACGACGCCGGCTTCTGGCTGGTCAAGGAGTACTTCGGGCTGACCGTGGGGCAGACCATCAAGAGCTGGTCGGTGCTGGAGACGATCATCTCGGTGGTCGGCTTCGCCGGTGTCCTCCTGCTCGACCTGCTCCTGTGACACCCCGACCCGGCGACTATGCGGGTCAAACCCCGGCGACGATGCGGGTCAGGCGCCGGGGTCGTTGCGGGGCGGGTCAGGCGCCGGGGATGTTGCTGGGCGGGTCCTCGCCGATCAGGCCCGCCGCCGGCTTCTCCGCCGACACGGGCAGGCCGAAGTCCGCGTACGTCAGGTCGAGCGCCGAGGTCTTGCCCGGCTCGCTGGCCAGCTCGATCCGGTAGCGGACCAGCCGCCCCTGCGCGTCCACCGTCGCGGTGAACGGCACCGTGGCGGCCCGCTCGCCGAGCACCCCACCCACCCCGTCGCCGAGCACCTCGGTGCTGCGCCGCAGGTCCAGCGTGCCGGCGTAGGCCCGTTCGCCGGTGGCGCGTACCCCGGTGGCCGTGCCGAGGGTGCTGGCCAGCCGGGTGTTGTCCAGCCCGGTCCGCTTCGCGGCAGCGGCCTCGGCGGTGCCCAGGTGCCACCAGGTACGCCCGTCCCAGACCGGCACCCGCCGGTCCGGGGCGGTCACCTTCACGTAGACGTCGGTGCCGGTGGCGAGCCGTTCGATGACCACCTTGCCGTTCGCCACGGCCAGCGTCGTCGTCTCCAGTCCACGCCGGCCCTTCGGGTCCCAGACCAGGCTGGTGGTGTCCCCACCGCCCGCGCCGTCGCCCAGGGTCAGCCGGTAGGACTGCTGGTCGACCCGCTGCGCGGCGGTGGCCAGCACGGCGGCCGGCTCGGTCGGGGCCGGTCCGGTCGTGGCCGAGCCGGTGGTCGGTGCCGGTCCCGCGCCGCCGTCGTCCGAGGTGCAGCCGGCCGCTGTCACCAGCGCGACGAGGGCGGCCGTGGCGACGGCCAGCTTCGGGTGCTTCACGGCGGTCTCCCCGGGTGGCGCGCCCGCCGGCCGAGCCGATCGACGCTGGTGACAGAGCGGTCGCGCCAGCCTAGCCCGGCACCCGGCCGCCGACCGGCCACCCCCGACCGCACCGGTCCGGCCCGGGCGACGACGGGTCCGACCCGTGTACACCCGGACCCTCCGACCGGTCCGGCGACTGGACGCCGCAACCACCGCCGGGGCACCGGGGGTCACCGGAACCGGGTGTGCCCCGGCAGAAACGACAGACCGGGGGCCGGTCAGGGGGCCTCGACGGCGGAGATGCGGTAGCGGTGCACCTCCGCGCCACGGATCGTCGCGATCTGCTCCTGCTCCGGGCCGGACCCCCGGAACGCCAGCAGTTCGTCGTCGGACTCCCAACGTTCGTAGACGTTGATCCGGCCCGGCTCGACCAGGTCGGCGCCGATGGCGAAGTCGACGCAGCCGGGCGCCGAGCGGGCCTGCCGGACCACCTCCACGCAGGAGGCCAGGTAGGTGTCCCGCTCGGCGGGTTCGACGTAGAGACTTCCGGCGACGATGAACACGGACGACCTCCGGTGGGTGAGCGGGACGAACCCCCATCCTCGCCCACCGCAGGCGGCACCGTTCAGGCCCGGCTGATCGCGTTGGCGTGGATCGCCTCCGCCAGGTACTCCGTCAGCCCCGGTGCGATCGCCTCGTAGTAGGCGGTGAACCGGGGATCGGCCAGGTACATGTCGGCCAGCCCGGTGTGCACCTCGTACGAGCAGTCGTAGAACCATCCGACGATGAGCTGCCGGTGTTCCTCGGCCAGCGCCATCGCCTCCGCCGAGTCGGCAGGCGTCCCGCCGGTCAGCGCCGCCACGATCCGCCCGCCCCACTCCTCCTGCGCCGCCTTGAGGCGCAGCCAGTCCTCCTTCGAGTAGTTCGCCGCCCGCTGGGTCGACACCCGGTACGCCTCGGTGTCGCCCCAGCGCTCCCGCGCCTCCTCGGCGTGCTCCGCCGGGTCGACGTCACCGAAGACCTCGAACCGTTCCTCCGGGGTCAGTTTGAGTTCCATCCGTCTCGCCTCCATCGCGATCTCGATCGCCGCGACCATCTCCTGGAGTTTCCCGATCCGCCCGGTCAGCAGGTCGTGCTGCCGGCGCAGGTGCGCCGCCGGGTCGGCGGTCGGGTCGTCGAGGATCGCCGCGATCTCCTCCAGCGGAAACCCCAGCTCCCGGTAGAAGCGGACGTGCTGCAACCGCTCCAGGTCCGCGTCGTCGTAGCGGCGGTAGCCGGCCGGCGTCCGGCCGCTCGGCGAGAGCAACCCGATCTCGTCGTAATGATGCAGCGTCCGGACCGTCACCCGGGCCGCCTTCGCCACCTGACCCACCGTGTACGCCATGGTCTCCTCCTTTCCGACACCAAGGCTCCGGCCTGCCGCGACGTGAGGGTCAAGCCCGATTCTGCGCCGGTCCCCCGATCCCGTAAGCCCACACCGGGGCGGACCGAGAAGGGAATGGGCGGGGGCCGGGGCGGGTCAGCGTGGGGTGTGCAGGGCGGCCAACCGGCCCGGGCGGCCGTACCGGTAGCCCTGGCCGTGGACACAGCCGATCGCCGTGACCGCCGCGTGCTGCCCCTCGGTCTCCACCCCCTCGGCCACCACCTCCATGTCGAAGGCCCCGGCCAACCGGGTGACCATCTCGACCGTGGCGTACGCCCGCGCGTCGGTGTCCAGCCGGGCCACGAACGACCGGTCGATCTTGAGGTCGGTGGCGGGGATGCGGTGCAGGTAGCTCAACGACGAGTAACCGGTGCCGAAGTCGTCGATGGCGATCCGGATGCCCAACTCCCGGAGCTGGGCGAGCCGCTCCAGCACCGCCTCGCTGCCGTCGATCAGCGCCGACTCGGTCAGCTCCAGGGTGAGCGCGCGGGGCGCCAGGCCGGCGGTGGCGGTGGCCGCGGTGACGGTGGCGATCAGGTCGGGGCGGCGCAGGTGCGCGGCGGCGATGTTGACCGCCACGGTCGCCTCGGGCACCAGGGCCCGCCAGGTCGCGGCGGCCCGGCACGCCTCGTGGATCACCCACCTGTCGATCGGCACGATCAACCCGGTCTCCTCCGCCAGCGGCAGGAACGCCGCCGGGGCGAGCAGGCCGAGCCGGGGGTGCCGCCAGCGGACCAGCGCCTCCGCGCTGCGGACCACGCCGGTGGCCAGGTCGACGATCGGCTGGTACTCCAGGTGCAGTTGCCGCTCGTCGACGGCGCGTCGCAGGTCGGCGATCAGCTCGGCCCGGCTGACCGCCGACTCCCGCAGCGCGGGCGTGCAGGTACGGTACGCGGACTTCCCGGCGGCCTTCGCCGCGTACATGGCGATGTCGGCGTCGCGCAGCAGGTCGGTGTGGGAGGCGTGCTGCGGGCCGAACTCGGCGATGCCGATGCTGGCCGACGGGTGCACCCCGACGTCCTCCTCGCCGACGGACGGTTGCAGGGCGGCGAGGAGCCGTTCGGCGAGCCGTTCCGGGGCGACCGGGCGGTCACCGGCGACCAGCACGGCGAACTCGTCGCCACCGAGCCGGGCGATGGTTCCGTCGCCACCGACGGCCGCCCGCATCCGGACCGCGATGCTGGACAGCAGGGTGTCGCCGGTGGCGTGCCCGAACCGGTCGTTGACCTGCTTGAAGCCGTCCAGGTCGAGGAGCAGGACGGCCACCGGCGGCCCCTCGCGCAGGGCCTGGCGCAGCCGCCGGTTGAACATCAGCCGGTTGGGCAGGCCGGTGAGCTGGTCGGCGTAGGCGAGCCGACGCAGCCGGGCCACCAGCCGCAGGTTCTCGTTGGCCGCCAGCCCCTGCCGCAGGGCGAGCACCCCGAGCAGCGTCATCATGCCGACGAAGACCAGGGGCGGGGTCTGCCCGGTGGGTCGGCGGGCCAGCACCACCGCGATGATCGCCCCGCCGACCGGCAGGTAGGGCAGCGCCACCCGCCACCACGACGGGAGCGGGGACTCGCCGATCTCCTCGGCGCCGTCGCAGGTCGGCGGCGGTGGTCGGGTGGTGGCGATGCCGATCAGCAGGTAGCTCAGCGGCCAGCAGACGTCGATCGGGTGCCCCGGGGCGTAGGTGCCGTGCGCGACCAGCGAGACGTAGACGGCGTCCGCGCCGGCCCGGGTGACCAGGCTCGCCCCGATCAGGGTCAACGGCGGCCACACCGGGCGGGCCGAGCCGGCCACCGCCACCAGGATGGTCAACTGCATCAGGTCGATCATCGGGTAGAGCAGGCCGAGGGTCCGCAGGGGATCGTCGAGGTCGGCGGCGGCGATGTCGCGGAACACCACCACCCAGCCGATCGGGATCAGGGCCAGTCCGACGATCACCCCGTCCAGCACCGTGCGGGCCCGGCCGACCACACTGCGTGGTGCGGTCAGCGCGGCCAGCAATGCGGCCGTGCCGGTGACGATGCCGGCGGTGAAGATCGCCCCGATCAGCGGGGTGTGCGGCAACTCGTCGGCACGCAACCGGTCCACCGTCCACAGCAGCCGACCGGCGGCCGCCAGGCCCATGGTGAGGGCGAGCAGCGCCCAGAACCGGCGCAGCGGGGCGGGGTGCCGACGCATCGTCCGGGTGCAGGCGTAACTTGCCCAGCTCGCCAGTGCCGTGGCGGTCACGTCGCTGGCCAGGGCCGCCCCGGGCAGCGCGGCGAGCAGCCAGCCCAGCTCCAGCACGACGACCACCGCGGCGACGATCGCACCCACCCGCGGAAGGGCCAGCGGTCGGGTCGGCGTGCCGGAGACGGCGTCCTGGGGTAGCACGGTGATCGCTCCGGCTCTCTCTCCAACGCGCACCTCGACCGTGCGGACGGGCCACGGACGGCGAACCATCGAAGCCTAGCCAGCCGGGCGGGTAGCCGCCACACTCACCGGGTCGGTTATCCGACCACTGAGGACAGCCCGGACGAGGGGTCGGTGAGCGGTGGCCCGCCGTGCGTCCACGGTGTCTCGTCCGCCGTCGGAAACGCGCCGGCCGGCAGGAACGCCTCCGACAGGGTGGTCAGGCAGAGCCGCTCCCCCACCTGCGGCACGGTGCCCGGCAGCGCGGTCAGCCCCCGGCCCATCCCGCCCGACAACTCCAGCACCACCTCGGTCCGGCCGTCCGCCGCCGGGGTCACGAAGACCACCTTCGCCTTCTGCCCCGGCCGCGCCGTCGACCACAGGGTCGCCCCGACCGGCACCCGGACCGCTTCGGTGGTCACCACCTGGATCCTCGGCCGCAGCACCGGCCGTTTGCCGCTGTCGTCCACCCGCGCCGGATCGGCCAGCGTCACGTCACCGACGAACGCCTCCCCGGTCAGCCGGTGCTCGGCCATCACCAACGGGTCGTCGTAGGCGCGCTGCACGGCGTAGCTGGTCGCGGCACGTTCCAGCCGGTGCAGCCGGACCGCCGCCGCGACCGCGCCGTCGTGTCGGGGCTGCGGCCCACCGTCGGCGTCGAGATGCTCGGCATACGAGGTGAAGGCGTCCCGGTCGCCGGCCCACCGCCCGGCCACCCGGGCCCCCGGTGGCAGCGCGCCGAGCAACCCCAGGCCACGCCACATCAGCTCCCAGGTGGGCGCGAGCTGCCCGCGCAGCAACCCCACCAGCTCCGTGTACGCCTCGTCGCGCGCGGCCGGGTCGTCGTCGGCCGCCGCCCAGGCGGCCATCGCCGGGCCAGCGCCGCGTTGTCGAACTCCGGGTCGGTGGCCGGCCCGGCCGGCGGGCACACCCCCGGGTCCTCCGCCCGGGCGGCGGCCGCCGCACCGGTCCAGCCGGCCGGGGGGTCGATCCAGCCGAGCAGCGCCGGCAGGTGCAGGTCCTCCACCGCGCTCTGCCCGGTCGCCCAGTGCAGGGTGAGCGCGTCGGTCATCGCCAGCAGCGTCGACGAGCCGGGCTGCTCGGCCCGTTCGGCGAAGAAGGTCAGCCAGCGGCCGAGCAGCGGCACCGCCGGATGCACCGGATAGTCGCCGTCCGGCCGGCGGAACCGGGTGGACCGGCCGAGCAGCCGCAGGAAGGTGATCCCGGCCGGGTTCGGCACCCACAGCTGCGGGGCGTCGGAGTAGCGGTAGCGCACGTCGCGTCCCCGGTCCACGGCCACCGCCTCCGCCACGCCCCGGAAGTCGTCCAGCCAGGGCAGCACGATCCCGGCCAGCTCGGTGACGAAACGGAACCGCTGGTCCCGGTTGCGGGGCTGCGGCACGATCAGCAACCGGGCGTCGTCGGGGGCGGTGCCGACCAACGCGGCGAGCGGGGCGTGCGCCTCACCGGCCATCCCCAGCGGCACCAGCACCAGTGGGCGCTGCGCCAGGTGCAGGTGCCGGACCGTGGCGACCGGCTGGGCCACCCCGGCGGCGACGGCCTGGGCCCGGGCCAGCGCGCGCAGCGTACTCATGCGGGGTGGCCGGCGAGGGCGTCGGCGCGCAACCGGGCGGCGGCCCGCAGCAGCGCGGCGGCCTCCTCCCGCTCCGGGTCGGCGGCCCGTTCGCCGGTCGCCAGGGCCAGCACCTCGGTCACCTCGGCGATCCCGCCGAGCGCCTCCCGCACCGGCCGACCCAGCGCGCCGGTCTGCCCGCGCGCCTCGTCCCGGCAGAAGTACGCCAGCTCGCAGCCGGCCAGGCAGTCCGGCGCGTAACGGGCCGGCACGGTACGCAGCGCGGCGGTCAGCGTCGCCGGATCGGCGGCCGGATCGGCGGTGAAACCGGCCGGTACGGCGGTGAGCAGGTCGTCCAGCCGGGCCATCCGGTCCAGTTGGCGACGCAGCACCAGCAGTTGCTTACGCACGTCGATCAGGCTGGCCACCGGCTGGTTGGCGAAGTCACGTGGGCAGACCAGCACCACCTCGTGCGACACCGACTCCGGGTCCCGCCCCTCGGCGGCGAGCAGTTCCCGCAGCGCCAGCACGTAGACGGCCGACTGGACGGCGGCGGCGGACACCTTCGCCGGGTCGGCCTGGCCGTCGATCACCGGGAACGACTTGATCTCCACGACGTGGAACCGGCCACCGAGCCGGGCGGCGACCAGATCCGGCTCCAGGTGCACCCGCTGACCGGCGACGTCCAGGCCGAGCAGCGGATGGTCGAACAGCGCCGCGTCCGGCCCGGTGGCGGTCAACGCGGCCCGGGACCGTTCCCGCCGGTCCGGCAGGTCGTCCGCGCCACCCAGGTCCGTCCAGCTCGCCCGCTGCGGCACCGGTACGCCCAACCGCGTCGCGACCAGCCGCAGCAGCTCCGCCCCGCCGTCCGCCTTGACCTGCGCCTCGAACGCGTTGCCGCGGGTGATGGCGAACCGGGACTGGCCGAACCGGGCGGGAAAGCCGACCCGCTGCGCGAGCGCCGACTTGTCCACCCCGGCCCCGTCCAGCACGGCCCGCCGGGCGCAGCCGGGGTTGCCGGTGAGCGCGGCGATCGTCCGGGCGTTGTGGCGTTTCGGGGGCGCGTCGCCCCGGATCGCGGCCAGGCGTCGTGCGGTGCTCGTCACGACAGGCCACGATAGCGGCCCCGACCGACCCCGGCCGACAGCCGGCGGTGCGGGGTGGCGCGGGCGGGTCAGCGGCCGGCGGACCGGTTCCAGGGCGAACGGGGCGAACGGGCACCGGCGGCCGGCCGGTGGCGGCGGCGCGACGGGCGACGACCGGGGGTGCAGGGTGGGCGGGGGGCGGTGTGCACCGGCACGGTCGGCGGGCGGCCGACCAGCCAGCAGAGGAAGCGGGCCACGGTCAGCCGACCGGGAGGCGGCGGGCCTCGTCGGCGTCGACGGCGTACTCGACGCCGCAGAACGAGCACTGCTGCACGTATTTCGTCCGGATCGGGATCAGCGGGACGAAGAACAGGGTGAACTTCGTCGACCGGCGGCTGATCACCTGCGCGGCCTGGTTGCCGCAGTGCCGGCAGACGGCGGTCACCACCCCCGACCGGGTGACCTTGGTACGGAGTCCGAAGATGAAGAACATCGCCCGGCATTACCCCGCCCGACGCCCCGGGAACCACAGGCGGAAAAATCCTGCCCACCGCTGTCCGGAACCCGGCCTCCCGAACGTCACCCTGGTGACGACAACGACACCGAGGAGCGTCCCGATGAAGTACCTGATGCTGGTCTGCACCGACACCGCGCCGGACACCGACCCGGAGGCCGCCCCCGACATCGAGGCGTGGGTCGCCGAGCGCGACGGCAACGGGCAGCGTGTGCTGGGTAGCCGGCTGGCGGACGTGTCGGCGGCCACCACCGTCCGGGTACGCGACGGTGAGCTGCTGCTCACCGACGGGCCGTTCACCGAGACCAGGGAGGTGATCGTGGGCTTCGACCTGCTGGAGTGCTCCGATCTCGACGAGGCGGTGGAGGTGGCCCGTCGCCACCCGATGGCCTACGAGGGGCGGCTCGAACTGCGTCCCCTGGTCGACCTCTGAGGGCCACGGCCGTCGACCCGGGCGGACCGCCGGGCCCGCACCACGGGGGTGGGCCGGCGGGCCCGGTCGCCGGGGACCCGGTCGGCGCGGTCGCGGTGGCGGGCGCCGAGGCGTACCCGCGGATCGTGGCCGCGCTGATCCGGGTGACCGGGGACTGGACGCTCGCCGAGGACTGCGCCCAGGAGGCGCTGATGGCCGCCGTGCAGCGCTGGCCCCGCGACGGCGTGCCGGGCAATCCGGGCGGCTGGCTGATGACGGTGGCCCGGAACCGGGCGACGGACGTGCTGCGGCGGGCCTCCGTGGAACGCCGCAAACTACGCGAGCTGGCGGTGCTCACCGACCAGCACCCCACCCCGGACGATCCGGAGGACGTGGTGGACGACCGGCTGCGGCTCGTGTTCACCTGCTGCCATCCGGCGCTGACGCTGGAGGCCAGGGTGGCGCTGACGCTGCGTACCGTGGCCGGGGTGCCGACCGCCGACATCGCGCGGGCCTTCCTGGTCGGCGAGTCCACCATGACCCGGCGGATCACCCGGGCCAAGGCCAGGATCGCCGCCGCCGGCGTCCCCTACCGGGTGCCGACCGGGTCCGCGCTGGCCGAGCGGCTGCCGGGCGTCCTGGCCGTGCTCTACCTACTCTTCACCCGGGGGTACGACGCGGACGGCGAGCCCGCCTTCGCCGACGAGGCGGTCCGGTTGGCGCGGCTGCTCGACGAGCTGATGCCGGCCGAGCCGGAGGTCGCCGCCCTGTGCGCGCTGCTGCTCTTCCAGCACTCCCGCCGGGCGGCCCGCCGCGACGCCGCCGGTGACCTGCTCACCCTCGCCGAGCAGGACCGCTCCCGCTGGGACCACGCCGCCATCGCCGAGGCCCTGACCGCCCTGGCCCACGCCGAGCGCCGGTCGGCACCGGCCCCCGCCGACAGACCGTCGACCACGGCCCGGGCCGACAGACCGTCGACCACGGCCCGCGCCGACCGGCCCGGCCCGTATCTGCTCCAGGCCCGGATCGCCGCCTGCCATGCCACCGCGCCGGACGCCGGCCGTACCGACTGGACGGCCATCGCCCACTGCTACGACGAACTGTCGCGGCTGCGGCCCACCCCGGTGATCGGGCTGAACCGTGCGGTGGCCCACGGCTACGCGTACGGACCGACGGCCGGGCTGGCCCTGCTCGCCGAGGCCCGCGCCGGCGGAGCGTTGGACGGCTACCCACCGGCGCTGGCGGCGGAGGCGGAGCTGACCGCCCGCCGTGGTGACCCGTTCGGGGCGGCCCTCCTGTTCCGGGGCGCCGCCGACCTGGTCGGCTCGGACGCCGAACGCCGGGCCCTGCTCCGCCGTGCGGACGACCTGACTCCGTCACCCTGACCCGGCACTGCCCCGCCGACCCGCTGCCCGCTGACCCGCTGCCCGCTGACCTGCGCTGCCCGCCGACCGGGAAGCGGGGCGGGGCCGGGGGTCAGCTCGCGGTCAGCCGGGCCACGACCTGGCGGACGGTGTCCATCGGGATGGCGAAGCCGAGGCCGACGCTGCCCTCGTCCTCTCCGGTGGTGGCGATCGCGACGTTGATGCCCACCACCCGCCCGGCGGTGTCGACCAGCGCTCCGCCGGAGTTGCCGTGGTTGATCGCCGCATCGGTCTGCACCAGCCCGGACAGGTCGTCCACCGACCGGTGGAGGGCCGACACGATTCCGGAGGTGACCGTCCCGACCAGCCCGAGCGGGCTGCCGAACGCCAGGACGGTGTCCCCGACGGTCAGGGTCGAGTCGCTGCCCAGCGTCGCCGGGGTGAGCCCGGTCAAGCCGGTCGCCCGCAGCAGCGCGATGTCCGCCCTGGCGTCCTGCGCGACCACGGTCGCCGGGGCGGTACGGCCGTCGGCGAGGGCCACGTCGACCTGGCCGCCGGAGTCCACCACGTGCTGGTTGGTGAGGACGAGTCCGTCGGTGTCGAGAATGACGCCGGATCCGAGGCTGGACTCCCGGGCCCCGGTCACCTCGACGGTGACGATGCTGGGCGACACGACGGCGACCACCGTGGCGAGGGAGTCGATGGTGGCGGTGGAGACCGGGGCGGCGGCCGTCGTAGCGGTGACGGACGAACCCTGGCCGGCGAACCGGTCCACGACCAGCGCGCCGGTGCCGCCGCCCGCGAGCATCAGCACCACCGCCGCGCCACCGGCCAGCAGCCCCCGCCGCCACCGCGACGGCGACGACGGCGCTGGCGACGACGGCGAGACCGGCGGCGACGGCGGCGACGGCGAGACCGGCGGCGACGGCGGCGACGGCGAGACCGGCGGCGACGGCGGCGAGGTCGGCGACGGCGCTGCCGAGGGCGGTGGCGGTGAGGACGACGGCGGCTCGGAGACCGGGACAGCCGGTGGGACCGGGTTGGTGGGCGCCGGGCGCAGCATGGTGTCGGACATCAGGTCACCACCCCTCGACGAGGGTCGACCGGTCGAACCGAGGATGGTCGGGCCGGTGGTGGTCGGGCTGGTCGCGGTCGGAGCGGTGACGGTGGTTGTCGGGGTGCGACATGGGGCCTCCTCGGTGCGGCGATGAAGCCACCGTGCCGCGCCGGGCTGAGGCCCCCTTGTGGCGTACCTGTGCGTCCGCCGTGCGTGGCGCGCGGTGACCCGGGTGCCCCGTGACCCGCCCGGGTCACCAACCTCTGTCCGGCGTCCTTTCGAGCTGATGACGTCAGCGATTCAGCCGGCACCACCGGCGCGAACACCGACAGGAGCGGGGCTGGAACGACCCGGTCCGGGACAACACTGCCCGGGACCCACGGGTCGCACACAGCCAGGACCCCGCAGGATGCGCACAGCCAAGAGCCGGTGGTGTGCCCGTCTACCCCTGCCACCCGTGAATCGTCAACGTCATCAGCTCTACAGGGGTCACCTGCATGGTGCTGCTGCCGGGCGACTCCGGCCCAGGGCGACTCCGGCCCAGGACAGGCCACCACCCGCACCCCGACCTTGAGAACCGGCCCCGGGACAGGTGCCGGGGGTGGTTCAGATGCCGGGAGCGCCGGTGCGGATCTCCTCGGCCACCCAGATCGGCTGCCAGTCGGCCATCTCGTGGAAGCGGCGCAGCTCGGACAGGCCGGCCACCGACCCGCTCCACGCCGCGTACGGCGGGTTGCCCTCGTCGAAGCCGCTCTGCACGAAGGTGAGCTTCGTCCTTCCGTCGGAATCGGCCAGCTCCCAGGTGGTGACACCGACGGGGCCCCAGTCCACCGACATCTTCCGGCCGGGCTCCAGGTCGATCACCTTCGCCGCGTACCCGGTGTCGAAGCCGCCCATGGCGTACCGGCCGCCGACCCAGGGCTCGATGCCGATCGGGTAGCCGAACCAGGCGCTGGCCTGCGCCGAGTCGGTCAACGAGGTCCAGACCCGGTCGACCGGCGCGGCGATGGTCAGCTCACCGCTCAGCTCGGCGGAGGTGAAGTCGGTCCTCGGCAGCAGCGGACGACCCTCCAGGTGCGCGGCGAGATTGGCGATCGACAGCGACCACCAGGTCTGCAGGACACCACGGATGCTGCTGCCGTCCATCGCCTCGGCGAAGTCGAAGTGGCTCTGGCTGAGGGTCAGCAGGGCGCTGCCCGGCCCCTGCGCGGTCAGGCGCAGTTCGCTGGTCGTCTCGACCCCGTCGAGCAGCCAGTCGAAGCGCAGCGTGTACGGGTCGGCGTGCCGCAGCCGTTGGTGGGGCGCGTAGCCCTCGGGCGTGTGCCGACCCCAGAACTCGTACCGGCTGGGCAGCTCGACCTCGGCGTGCTCGGTCAGCCAGACGCGCAGCTCGGCCGGGTCGGTGAGCGCCCGCCACACGGCCTGCACCGGCGCGGCGAGGCGGGCGCCCAGGGTGAGTGGTTCAGTCATGGTCTTCCCCCTTGGGGTAGCAGGCCACGGCGAGTTTGAAGGCGTCCCCCTCGACGCCGCCGTAGCGGGTGAACAGGTCCTGCAACGTCGACTGCAGGTCGTGCAGAAACTCCTGCCGGCGCTCGGCCGGCACCCGGATCTCGCCGGACACCCCGATCGAGGGCAGCTCCGGCGCGCTCCGGTCGAGCGCGGCGACGTCCGCCTGGACCTCCTCCATCAGGTCGAGCAGGTGGCCCAGGCTCAGCTCGTCGGACACCCGGCGGACGCCGCCGATCCGACCGACCAGCCGGGGCGAGAGCCAGTACGACCGGGCGACGGCCTGCCAGATGCCCTCGCTGATGCCGCGCACCCTGCGGCTGGCCACCTGCTCGACCAGGCCGGCCGCCGCGAGCTGCTTGACGTGGTAGTAGACCCGCTGCGGGGTCTGCTCCAGCCGGGCCGCCACCTCGGTGCAGGTGCGCGGCTCGGCCAACTGCCGCAGCACGTCCACGCGCTGCGGCTTGAGCAGGGTCTCGGCCTGCTCGATCTGCTCCAGGTACAGGACGTCTCTCATCGCAAAAACAATCCTGTACGTAAAAATCTTCCTTGTCAATGGGATCGACAAAAGCCGCGCCGAGATGGCGCGGCTTCGTCGGGGCGGCCGGACGGCGGATCAGGGCGTCCAGTTCGGGCGCAGCGGGTAGCCGTTCACGCCGTGCGGGGCGTTGCGGGTCGCCAGCACCTGGTGCAGTTGGATGCCGTTGCGCTCGAAGGCCAGCCGCGACCCCGCCATGTAGAGGCCCCAGACCCGGGCGGTGCCCAGGCCCACCTCGGCGACGCAGGAATCCCAGTTCGCCACGAGGTTGCGGCACCAGGCGGCCAGGGTCAGCGCGTAGTGCTGCCGCAGGTTCTCCTCGTGGTGCACCTCGAAGCCGGCGTCGTGCACCTCGCCGACCAGGCGGCCCGGCCCGGCCAGCTCGCCGTCGGGGAAGACGTACCGGTCGATGAACGCGCCGGAGCGGTGCGGAGCCCGGTTGTCGGCCCGGGTGATGCAGTGGTTGAGCAACCGGCCACCGGGTCGCAGCCGGTCCCGCAGCGCCCGGAAGTAGGCCGGATAGTTGCGCACCCCGATGTGTTCGGTCAGCCCGATCGAGGAGATCGCGTCGAACTGCTCCCGGGGCGCGTCGCGGTAGTCGAGGTGGCGCACCTCCGCCAGGCCGGTCAGCCCCTCCTGCGCGATGGCCTCCTGCGCCCACTGGGCCTGCGCCCGGGACAGGGTCACCCCGATCGCCTTGACGCCGTACTCGCGGGCGGCGTGCCGGACCATGCCGCCCCAGCCGCAGCCCACGTCGAGCAGGCGCATCCCCGGCTGGAGTGCCAGCTTGCCGGCGACCAGTTCGTACTTGGCCGCCTGGGCCTGCTCCAGGGTGTCGGTCGGGCTGCGGTACACCGCGCAGGTGTACGTCATCGAGTCGCCGAGCACCTTCTCGTAGAAGGCGTTCGACACGTCGTAGTGGTGTGAGATGGCGGTGCTGTCACGGCCCCGGGAGTGCCGCAGCCCACCCATCACCCGCCGCCAGCGGGGCAGTGCCTCCTGGGGCGGCGCCGGCGGGGCCGCAGCCGCTCCCAGCCGAGGCCACGCACCAGGGCCAGCCCCTCGGCCACCGAGGGCACCCGCAGCCGCAGATCCAGGAGCACCCGCAGGGCGTCGTACGGGTCGCCGGGGTGCACCCCGCCCAGCCCGAGGTCGCCGCTGACGTAGGCCCGCGCCATGCCCAGGTCGCCGGGGGCGGTGAGCAGGTAGGACAGGCCCCGCTCGGAGCGGATGTCGAGGGTGATCCCGGCGTCGGTCGGGCCGATCGCGCTGCCGTCGTAGCCGGTGACGCGGACGGGCAGGTCATGGGTGGTGACCGCGCGGACGACGTCGGCGACGGTCGGGCCGGGCCGACTTCCCGCCGGCGGGCTGGCCGGGGCGCTCGCCGCCCCTGTTCTCGGTCGGTCAGGCTCATTTTCGGGCAACCGCCTTCTCGTAGAGTCCGGTGAGCCGATGGTCCGGGTCGTAGCGGTCCTTCACCACACGCCAGGTCTCCCCGCCGTAGAGCTGGTCGAAGGCCGCCCGGTCGTAGTACGCGTCGGAATAGAGCGACTTGTGTCCACCGAATTCCGACACCGCCCGCTCGATGGAGCGGTTCACGTCGCCGTCGGCGGCACCGTCCACGACCTCGACGGTGCCCCAGAAGCCGATGTTGAGGTAGGTCACGCCGGGGCGCAGCGGGTAGAGCGGCCACGCCCGGGCCGAACCGGGACCGGCGGGCTCGCGCAGCCGCAACGGGCACAGCCACACCGGGGTCATCCCGACGTTCCGGTCGAACCAGCGCAGGAAGTCGGCCGTGCCGTCGAGCGGGATCTCGACGTCCTGCACGACCCGTTCCCGGGCCGGCCGGCCCCGCCACCGGTCCACCCGGGCGGCCACCTGGTGCCGGTGTTCCAGCCGGACCAGCCGGTGGTAGACGTCGCTGCGCCGCCAGCGGGCCGGCCAGAGCCGACGCACCACCGGATGCTGCGCGCCGAACGCGGCCGAGCACCAGAACCAGTCGGTGTCCCACCGCCACAGGTAGTCGTAGGTGCCCAGCGTGTCCCGCACCCGGCGACGCAGCGACCGGTAGTAGATGTCCTGGTCGGTGTAGTCGCTGAGCCGTTCGGGCTCGTCGGTGAAGGAGCCGAGCACCAGGTAGGACTCGCCGGGGCTGAACATCACGCCGTCCATCGCGTCGACCGGCCGCCCCTCCCACTCCCCCTTGGCGGTCACCTCGGCGACCGCGTCGGTCAGCTCCTCCAGCCGGGTGAACCGGATGTTGCGCAGGGCCACCGCCCGCCCCACCGGCTGGAGTTCGATGCGCAGCCGGGTGGCGTACCCCAGGCTGCCCAGCGAGTTGGGGAACGCGGCGAACAGGTCGGACTGCGGGCCGTCCGGCCGGGCGGTGACGACCTCGCCGGCACCGGTGAGGACGTCCAGCTCGACGACCGACTCGTGTGGGAGCCCGTTGCGGAACGACGTGGACTCGATGCCCAGCCCGGTCACCGCGCCGCCCAGGGTGATCGTGCGCAACTGGGGCACGACCAGCGGCATCAGCCCGTGCGGGAGGGTCGCGTCGACCAGGTCCTCGTAGGTGCACATGCCCTGCACCTCGGCGGTGCGGGTGACCGGGTCGACCGACAGCACGCCGTCCAGCCCGCTGACGTCGAGGCCGGGCACGCCGGTGGCCGACCGGGGCCGGAACAGGTTGGAGGTGCGTTTGGCCAGTCGAACGGGTTGCCCCGCAGGCACGGCGGCGTACGACCGCCGCAACGCGTCCACCGCCAGTTCATGATCACGCTGCGCGCGCATGAGATCACTTTACGCGCGAAGCGCCGTTCCGGGGGGACCCCAACGCTGGCCGTTTCGGATCAGCCGAGCCCTCCGGGAGGCGGGTGCGGGGCGGGGCCCGGCGGCCGGCACACGGGCACCGGTCGGAACCGCCGGCAGCGAGGGGTGCGGGAGCATCGACCGGGGTGGGGCGTAGCGTGGTGGCATGCCGAAAGCCGTGTGGAACGACCAGGTCGTGGCCGAGAGCGACGACACCGTCCTGGTGGAGGGCAACCACTACTTCCCCCGCAGCACCCTGCGCGACGACCTGATCACCGAGTCGACGACCCAGACGGTCTGCCCGTGGAAGGGCACCGCCTCCTACTACTCCCTCACCGACGGTGACCGGACCAGCCCCGACGCGGTCTGGTACTACCCCGACCCGAAGCCCGAGGCGGAGCAGATCCGCGACCGGGTGGCGTTCTGGAAGGACGTCCGGGTCGTCGACTGATCCCTCTCGGGAGCGGGCCGACTGGCCGTCGGCCCGCCCGGTGGGTCACCATGCCTGCATGGCCGTCCCCGATCCGCACCGCGACCCGTCCGGCACCGTGTACGGCGCCCGGCGGGCCGCCCGCCCCGGTCTGCCCCGTGATCCGCTGATGCGGTTCGCGCTGGCCGCCGGGCTGGCCGGCGTACTGCTGGGGGTCTTCTTCGCCACCGGCGTGCTGGGCGGCGGCGACGGGCAGACCCAGCCGGTGGTGCCGGCCGCCGCTGCGCCGACCCCCGCTGCGCCGACCCCCGCTTCGCCGGCCACGGCGGCCCCGGAGACCAGCGCACCACCGGCGACCACCCCGCCGCCCTCGCCGACCCCGCCACCCACCACCCCGGCCACGTTCAGCGGGCCGACCGTGCTGCGGGCGGTCACCTCCGGCCTCTGTGTCGGCACCGACGGCGCGGGTGAGACGGCCACCGCCGAGTTGGCGCCCTGCACCGGTGGCGCGGAGCAGTCGTGGGTCGCCAACCCGGTCGCACCGGACCTGGTGACGCTCACCAACGCCGGGCACGGCCAGTGCCTCGACGTCGAGGGCGGCAGCGGTGACGACGGAGCCAGGATCCAGCAGTTCGGCTGCCACGGGCAGGCCAACCAGCAGTGGCGGCTGACCCCGGTCGGCACCGGCCCGGTCCTGCTGGTAGGCGTCCAGTCCGGCAAGTGCGTGCAGGTCAGGAATGACGGCACCGCGGCCGGCGACGACCTGGTGCAGGCCACCTGCACCGCGTCGGCCGGCCAACAGTGGGCCCTCGGCTGACGGGTGCGGCGGGGGTGGCCGTAGCCCGGTCGGCGCACCGGACCGACCTCGACCCCGCTGCCCGGCCGGCGGACCGGCGGCAGGCCCGACCGGCGTCGGTCAGCCTCGGTAGCTCCACGCCCCGGCGGGACGGGCCGACAGCAGGAGCGGTGGTGGCAGCGACCGACGTCGGCGCAGCAGCAGCGACAGCACCGCGGCGCCGACCGAGAGCGCCCCCGCCACATACCAGGCCAGCGCGTAGTCACCGAGCCGGTCGCGGACCAGACCGGCGCCGGTCGCCGCGACCGCCGCCCCGAACTGGTGCGCGGCGAAGACCCAGCCGAAGACCACCGCCGCCGAGGCGCCGAAGTACTCCCGGCACAGGGCCACCGTCGGCGGCACGGTCGCCACCCAGTCGAGGCCGTAGAAGACGACGAAGACCAGCATGCTCGGCCCGGTGCCGCCGGTGAACAGGCTGGGCAGCAGCAACAGCGACAGACCACGCAGCGCGTAGTAGCCGGCCAGCAGCAGCCGGCTGTCCACCCGGTCGGTGAGCCACCCCGAGGCCACGACGCCGACGATGTCGAAGAGCCCGACCAGGGCGAGCAGACCCGCCGCCGTGGTCTGCGGCATCCCATGGTCGTGTGCGGCCGGCACGAAGTGGGTGCCGACCAGACCGTTGGTGGTCGCGCCACAGATCGCGAAGCCGCCGGCGAGCAGCCAGAACGGGCGGGTCCGGGCGGCGGCGGTGAACGCGCCGACGGCCCGCGCGGCGGCCCCGCCGGCGGCCGGCCGCCGGGGCGTCACCTCGGTCGCGCCGTAGGCGGGCAGGCCGAGGTCCGCCGGGTGTTCCCGCAACCACCACACCACAAGTGGTACGACCGCCAGGGCGGCCCCGGCCACCACCAGTGCCGCCGCCCGCCAGCCGTGGTCGCGGACCAGCACCGCGAGCAGCGGCAGGAAGACCAGTTGACCGGCGGCCCCACCGGCGGTGAGCACCCCGGTCACCAGCCCTCGTCGGGCGACGAACCAGCGTCCGGTGACGGTGGCGACGAACGCCAGCGCCATCGACCCGGTGCCCAGCCCG
Organism: Micromonospora sp. RL09-050-HVF-A; assembly: GCF_019374995.1. Taxonomy (NCBI): domain Bacteria; kingdom Bacillati; phylum Actinomycetota; class Actinomycetes; order Micromonosporales; family Micromonosporaceae; genus Micromonospora; species Micromonospora sp. RL09-050-HVF-A. The sequence continues at coordinate 5,716,547 of NZ_JAGKQP010000002.1, read as the reverse complement.
ACCAGGACACCCCAGCAGAGGATCAGCTGCCAGCTCGCCGTCATGAAGACGGTCAGGCCGCTGCCGAGCGCCACCAGTGCCAGCGCGCAGGTCACCACCCGGCGGATGCCGAACCGTTCCATCAGCGCGGCGGCGAACGGCGCGGTCAGGCCGTAGAGCAGCAGGTTGACCGAGACGGCGGCGGAGATGGTGGCCAACGGCCAGCGGAACTCGGCGTGCAGCGGGTGCAGCAGCACCGACGGGGTGGCGCGGAAGCCGGCCGCGCCGACCAGCGCGACGAAGGCGACGGCGGCCACGGTCCAGGCCGGGTGGAGACGACGGGCTCGGGTCACGCTCCGAGTCTCGGGGCCCACCCGACCTGCGACGAGTGGCCGGAAAGCCATCGTACGCAATAATCGGGCCATGACCCTCGTCCCGCACCGGATCGGCGTGCTCGCCCTCGACGGCGTCGTCGGCCTCGACCTGGGCACCCCGGCCCAGGTCTTCGGGGCCGCCTGCACCGCCGACCGGCAACCGCTCTACACCGTCGACACCTGCACCCCCGGCGGCCACCCGGTCCGCAGCTCCTCGGGTTTCCGGGTCCTCCCCGACCACGGGCTCGACCTGCTGACGACCGTCGCCACGGTGGTGGTGCCCGGCCTGCACGGCGGCCCGCCGATGACCGACGGCACCGTCCACCCGGCGGTGACCGTGGCCCTGCGGCAGGCCCACGACCGGGGCGTCCGGATCATGTCGATCTGCACGGGCGCGTTCGCGCTGGCCGCCGCCGGGCTGCTCGACGGGCACCGGGCCACCACCCACTGGGCGCACGTCGAACCGTTCCGCCGGCTGTACCCGCAGGTCGACCTCGACCCGGACGTGCTCTTCATCGACTCCGGCCAGGTGCTCACCTCGGCCGGGGTGGCCGCCGGGATCGACCTCTGCCTGCACGTCATCCGCAGTGACCACGGCAGCGAGGTCGCCAACCGGGCGGCCCGGCGGTGCGTGGTGCCGCCCTGGCGCGACGGCGGCCAGGCCCAGTACATCGAACGACCGGTGCCACGCAGCCCGGCCAGCGGCACGGCGGCCACCCGCGAGTGGGCCCGCCAACAGTTGCACGAGCCGGTCACCCTGCGGGAACTGGCCGCCCATGCCCGGATGAGCGTACGCACCTTCACCCGGCACTTCCGCTCGGAGACCGGGCTCAGCCCGGCACAGTGGCTGCTCCAGCAGCGCACCGACCACGCCCGGCTCCTCCTGGAGACCACCGACCTCACCGTCGACCAGGTGGCCCGTCGGGCGGGCTTCGGCACCACCGCCGCCCTGCGCCAGCACCTGCACACCCGGATCGGCGTCTCCCCCTCGACCTACCGGCGCACCTTCCGCCGCCCCCCACCCTCCGTCGATCATCCGGTGGTGGGGTCCGCCACGACCGCATGACCGACGCGGGGTGGGTGGGGGTCAGCTCGTGTGGCGGGAGCGGAGATAGTCGGAGACCACGTATTCGCCCAGGTCACCCAGGTCGGGGGTGAAGAGGCGACCCCGGGAGCGCTTGGCGACGGCATCCATGAAGCGGCGCAGGCCGGGGTCGTCGCCCAGCAGGAACAGGTTGAGGGTGACACCGGCGCGGGCCAGCCGGTCCACCTCGCGGATGGTCGCCTGGACCGTCTCGGGCAGCGTCGGCCAGTGGAAGTACGCCTCACCGTCGTCCGGGTCGAGGTGCGCGGTCGGCTCACCGTCGGTGACCACCAGCACCACCGGCTCGGCCCCCGGATGCCGGCGCAGGTGCCGGCCGGCCAGCCGCAACGCGTGCTGCAGGTTGGTGCCCTGCTCCATGTCCGGTTCCACCGCCGCCAGCTCCCGCTGGGTCAGCGTCACCGCCTCCCGACCGAACCCGACGATCTGCAACGCGTCCTGCGGGAACCGGGTCGCCATCAGGTGCGACAGGGCCAGCGCCGTCTGCTTCATCGGCCCCCACCGCCCCTGCGACACCATCGAGTACGACAGGTCCACGCAGAGCGCCACCGCCGCCGACGCCCGCCGTTCCGTCTCCACCACCTCGAAGTCCTCGACGGCGAGCTGGAGCGGCACGGTGGGGCCGGCCCGGCGGACCGCCCGGGTGAGCGTGCGCACCACGTCCAACGGCTGCTCGTCGCCGTACTCCCACTGCCGGGAGGCGCCGCTGACCTCGCCGGCCGCCCCGGCCGTACGCAGGTCGTGCTGGCCGCGCGGGCCGGCGGTGAGGTCGGCGAAGACCCGGCGCAGCGCGGTCCCGGCCAACCGGCGCAACGCCTTCGGGCTGAGCGTCAACCCGTCGGCGTCCCGGCCCACCCAGCCCTGCCGGCGCAGCTCCCGCTCCAGCTCCCGCAGCCGGCGTACGTCGTCGGCGGCGTCGCGGCCCAACGTCCGGGCGACCGCCTCGACGTCCACGTCGTCCAGGGTGGCCCCCGGCTGCTGCTGGTCGAGGGAGTCGAGCAGCTCGTCCAGCTCGGCGATCTCGTCCAGCGCCCCCGTCGCCTCGCCGTAGCCGAGCGGCTGGTCGCCCCGGACCCGCTCGCCGCGCTGCCAGTTCAGGTCGGGGCGCAGGGCGCGCAGGTGGGCGTCGAGGGCGGACAGCTCACCGGCGAGCCGGTCACCGAGCGACTGCCGCATCAGCCCGGCCAGCTCCTCGCGCTGCCGGTCGGACAGCGACCGCATCAGCCGCTCACCGGCCGCCGACCGGCGGGCCAGCACGTCGACCAGTTCGTCGACGGTGCCCGGCTGCTCCGGGAAGAACTCGCCGTGCCGGCGCATGAACTCGGCGAACGCGTCGGTGGTGTCCTCCGCACGGGCGTGCCGGGCCAGCAGGTCGTTGAGGTCCCGCATCATCTCGGCGAGCTGCACCTGCACGGCCGGGTCACCGGCGGCCCGCGCGGCGTCGCGCAGCCCGGCGAACCGCTGCTCCAGCACCTCCCCGCGCAGCCCGTCGAGGATCCGCTGGTACACCTGCCGGGCCTCGTCGCTGGTCCACCGGTAGCCGGCCAGCTCCTGCACCGCACGGGCGGTGGACCGGGGCAGGTTGTCCAGCACCGTCTCGGCGAACCGGGCGTCGTCGTCGGTGCGCTCACGCAGCGCGTCCCGCTCCGCCGCGAGGGCCTGGTCGAGCAAAGCCCGGGACCGGGTCACCGCGCCGTCCAGGTCACCCCGGCGCAGCGCCTCCCGGCGCAGCCGGCGGGCCCGGGCGGCCAGGTCGTCCAGGCCGCCCCGGCCCTGCGGGCCACGACGCAGCAGATCCCGCAGCGCCTCCCGCAGACTGCCGCCGGCCAGCACCTCCGCGCCGACGGAGTCCACGGCGGCACGCACGTCGTACGGCGGGGCGAGCGGATCGGGGCCGCCCTGCCACTGGCCGTACCGGAACCGGTTGCCGGCCATCCTCAGCTCCGACCGCCGTAGACGGTACGACCGGAATCGGTGACGTCCTTGCCGAGCCGGCGGGTCAGGTGCAACCCCTCCAGCACGAACTCGACCCCGGCGGCGGCCTGCTCCGGGGTGGGCGCGTCGCCCAGCCCCAACCGGTCCAGCGCCTTGGCCAGCCCCGGCACGGTGCCGACCTGGCGCAGCAGCTCCGCCGAGGAGACCAGCTCACCGGTCTCGATGACCGCCCCCTCGGCGACCAGCGCGGTGAAACCGGAGAGGTCCAACCCGGCCAGCCGGGCCAGGAACGTCTCGGCGGTGGCGGCCCGCAGCAGGTGGGCCAGGACCTCGATCTCCCGCCCCTCCTCGCCACTTTCGAACTCCACCTTGCCGCGCAACGTCGAGGTCACCGACACCGCGTCGCCGACCCGGGCGACCGGCTGCTCGGGCCGTACCGTGGCGTCGCCGGCACCCGACGCGGAGCCGGCGGCCGACGCGCCGGCGGGGCCGGCGAGCAGGCCGGCGCGGCGCAACGCAGCGGCGGCGACCGTCTCGGCGGCGGCGATGGCGAACCGGGCGGAGACGCCGGAGCGCGGGTCCACCGACGGCGACTCGCGCACCGCGCGGGCGAACCGGGCCAGCACCTCCAGCACGTGCTCCGGCACCTCGGCGACCAGGTCGGCCTCCTGGCGGATCAGGGCCAGCTCCAGCTCCAGGTCGACCGGGTAGTGGGTGCGGACCTCCGCACCGAACCGGTCCTTGAGCGGGGTGATGATCCGGCCCCGGTTGGTGTAGTCCTCCGGGTTGGCGCTGGCCACCAGGAACAGGTCCAGCGGCAGCCGCAGCTGGTAGCCGCGGACCTGGATGTCCCGCTCCTCCAGCACGTTGAGCAGCGCCACCTGGATCCGCTCGGCCAGGTCGGGCAGCTCGTTGACGGCGAAGATGCCCCGGTTGGTGCGCGGCACCAAACCGAAGTGGATGGTCTCCGGGTCACCGAGGGTACGACCCTGGGCGATCCGGATCGGGTCGACGTCACCGATCAGGTCACCCACGCTGGTGTCCGGGGTGGCCAGCTTCTCGCCGTACCGCATCGAACGGTGCAGCCAGCCGATCGGCAGGTCGTCGCCGGCCTCGGCGACCGACGCGCGGGAGGCCGGGGTGAGCGGGTGCAACGGGTGCTCGTTGAGCACCGAGCCGGGCAGCACCGGGGTCCACTCGTCGAGCAGCGCCACCAGCGCGCGGATCAGTCGGGTCTTGCCCTGGCCGCGTTCGCCGAGCAGCACCATGTCGTGGCCGGCGAGCAACGCCCGCTCGACCTCGGGAAGCACGCTGTCGTCGTAGCCGACGATGCCGGGGAAACGGTCCTCGCCGGAGCGCATCCGGGCCAGGAGGTTGTGGCGGAGTTCCTGCTTGACGGTCTGGTACCGGTGTCCGGCGGCGCGCAGTGCGCCGAGGGTGCCCGGCAGGTCGGCGGGCGGGACCGGGAGAGCCTGGTTGGGCGCAGTCACCCGACCCACGCTAGCGCGGTCGGGCCCCCTGTGCCGCCGGACCGGGATCGCTCTTCCGACATGCCGGCCCGGGCCCGGGCGGCGGGGCTAGGGTCGACGGCGTGACCTACCTCGCCGCTGACGACCGCTACGACCAGCTGACCTACCGCCGCAGTGGGCGCAGTGGCCTGCGACTGCCCGCCATCTCGCTCGGGTTGTGGCACAACTTCGGGCCCGACCGCCCCTTCGCCCGCCAGCGGGACATCGTCTGCCGGGCGTTCGACCTCGGTGTCACCCACTTCGACCTGGCCAACAACTACGGCCCACCGCCCGGCGCGGCGGAGGAGGCGTTCGGACGGCTGCTCGCCACCGATCTGAAGCCGTACCGCGACGAGCTGGTGGTGTCCAGCAAGGCCGGCTACCTGATGTGGCCCGGCCCGTACGGCGAGTGGGGCTCCCGCAAGTACCTGATCTCCTCGCTGGACCAGTCGCTGCGGCGGATGGGCCTGGACCACGTCGACATCTTCTACTCCCACCGTTTCGACCCGGACACCCCGCTGGAGGAGACGATGGGCGCGTTGGACGCCATCGTCCGGTCCGGTCGGGCGCGCTACGTCGGCGTCTCCAACTACGACTCGGAGCAGACCACGCGGGCCGCCGCGATCCTGCGTGACCTGGGTACGCCCCTGCTGATCAACCAACCGTCGTACTCGATGTTCAACCGGTGGACCGAGGCCGACGGGTTGCTCGACACGCTGGCCGAGGTCGGTGCGGGCTGCATCGCCTACAGTCCGCTGGCCCAGGGGCTGCTCACCGACCGCTACCTCGACGGCATCCCCGCCGACTCCCGGGTGCGCACCAGCGTCTTCCTCGACGAGAACGACGTGACCGAGGAGAAGCTGGCCACGATCCGGGGCCTCGCCGGGATCGCCGGGCGGCGGGGGCAGACGTTGGCCCAGCTCGCGCTCGCCTGGGCGCTGCGTGACCCCCGGATGACCAGCGTGATCATCGGGGCGAGCAGCGTGGCCCAACTGGAGGGCAACATCGCCGCCGTACGCCATCTCGACCTCACCCCCGACGAGCTGACCGAAATCGATCATCTCCTCCCCTGACCCGCCGGGGGATGACCGCCGGGCGAGGCCGGGGGCGACCGTGGTGACGGGGCAGAGACGGACGTCGCGGCGGGACCGCCGCGGATGCCCGGACGAGGCGCGTCGGCTGAAGTAGCGGTATCCCTGCCTGGGGATACCGCTACCTGGGCGACGTTGCGTGGATCATGCGGGCCCGGGTGGCCCGCACGGCGGGCTCACCAGATGCGGCGGCGGCCGGCACGGTGGTTGCGGACGCCACACGGCCGGCCGGGCGGCACGGGAGCCGGTCGGCGCAGCCGGGTCGCCACCGCCGCCACCAGCAGTACGGTCACCACCACCGCCGCGCCCACGACCAGCCGCAGGTTGCCGCCCCCGACCTGGGTCACCGACGCCACCGGCACGCCGGCCTCCTCCCCCGCGCCGCCGGACCCGTCGACGTCCGACGTGGCGTCGGTGGGGGCCACCGGGTCAGGGTCGGCACCGGTCGCCGCAGCGGTCGACGACGGGGTCGGGGCGGTGTCCGTCGGGGTGGCCGCGAGCACCCTGCCCGCCGATCGGAACAGCACGTCCGAGCAGGAATAGTAGGTGTCCGGGGTGTCGGAGTTCTGCCACACCGTGTAGATCAGGTGCCGGCCGGTCAACCCGGCGGGCAACCGCCCCGGAATCTGGTACGACCCGTCCCGCAACGGCGGGTCGGTCACCGACAGGAACGGGATCGTGTCGAGGTCGGCCCAGCGCAGCGGCGTCCGCGGGTCGTACCCGGAGCGGGTGGTGTAGAGCCGGAAGGTGCCCTTGTGCGGGATCGTGCCCCGGTAACGGAACGTGTACCTCGCCCCGGCGGTCAGCTCCGTCGCCGGCCAGTCGGCCCGGGCCAGGTCCAACCCCCGGTAGGCGGAGAGCCCGCCGCTGCACAGCTCACCGTCCGGGATGCGTTCCCGGTCCCGGCCGGCCACGCCGTACACCCGGATGTTGTCCCACTCGCGCAGCGCCGCGCCCGCCGACACCGCGGCCAGGCAGGCCGGCGTGGAGACGTGCGGCCCTTCCGGGCCACAGGCCGCCGAACGGCTCAGCGGGCTGGTCGGAGCGCCGTGCGCGGCGGCGGGAGCCGCCGGGAGCAGCACGGTCACCGCCACGACCGCGAGCGCGGCGAACGTTCGGCGTACGGTCATCTGGTCGACCTCCCGCCCTTGGTACGGATGCGGGCGGGCAAAGGTTCGACGATCCGACGCGTCGTGCCGGCGGCGGGGCCGCGACGGAGACCGGTTCGCTCTACAGTGACCGCACTTCCCGCATCAAGGAGCACACCGTGTCCGAGCCGGAGCCGACGAAAGACTCCCCGGGGGGCAGCCCACCGCCGCCCGGGTCCCCGCCCGCCGACGGGGTGCCCCATCTGCTGACCATGCCCACCGTGGCGGGGATGCCCCCGGCCATCAGGTGGCCCGGTCGGGAGGGTGAGCCCGGGTGGGCCATCCCCGTCCAGATCCCGGACGGCACCCTCGGGTACGCCATCTTCCTGCCGCTGGTGCCGGCAGGCGACGTCACTCCGGTCGCGGTCCCGCCCGCCGTCGCGCCGGCCGACCACGCAGACGGCAACGCCACCGCGCCACCCGGCGACCAACCGGCCGGTGGGCCGGCTCCCGGTGCGTCGGCTCCCGGTGTGTCGGCTCCCGGTGTGTCGGCGGCGACTGCGTCCGGTGGGTCGGTGGTCGGCGAGCAGGCCAGGTCGGTGACCGTCCCGGCACCACGCACCGCCGCCACCCCGACCGGCAGCACTCCAACCGCCGCCACCACGGCCGATGGCACCACGGCCGATGGCACCACGGCCGATGGCGCTCCGACCCCACCGACCTCGACGGTGGGCGACCCGCAGCCCGGCACCGGCCAACCCGCGACGCCCGCCACCAGCGGGCCCACGCCGTCCGGCACCGGCCAACCCGCGACACCCGCCACCAGCGGGCCCACGCCGTCCGGGGCCGGCCAACCCGCGACGGCCGGCGGCGGCACGGCGACGCCGGGCGCGGCCGGCCAGCCCGCGACGCCCCGCACCGGCGGGACGGCGACCCCCGGGCCCGACCGACCCGGGGTCGGGCAGCCTGCGACACCCGGCACCGGCGGGACGGCGACGGCGGGGCCCGGTTGGCCCGGGACGCCCGGGCCGGCGGCCGGTGGGCGGCCGGCTCCGCACTGGGGTGGCCCACCGACGGGCTGGCACCCGACCTCACCCCCGCCGTCGTTCCTCAGCACCCGGTGGCCCGGCCCCCGGCCCGCCACCGGGTGGGCGGTGCCGGCGGGGGTTCTGGCCGGGGCGTTGGGCGTGGCGTTCTTCGTGCCCCTGAGCCGCACCGGCATCGGCTGGTTCCTCGGCTGGTTGATCCTGACCGTCGGGGTGGTCGCCGCTGTCCGCCGCAGCACCGGGACGCTGACCCGCACCGATCGTCTGATCCGGGGTGGCTGGGCGGCGGGCGCGTTGGCGTTGCTGGCCGTACTGGCCTTCCGCAACGCCTGGTGGTTGGTGACCTTCTGCGTGCTCGGGGCGCTGGGCTGTGCGACGTTGGCCATCGTGGGCGGAAGACAGGTCCGTTCGATCCTGTTCAGCCTGGTCGCGGCTCCGTTCGCGGCGCTGCGCGGGCTGCCCTGGGTACGCCGGCACGTGAGCACCACCGGCTCGGGCCAGCTGGTGCCCCGGGTCGTCGGATCGGTCGCCGCCACCGCCGTGGTGCTGCTCGTCTTCGGGCTGCTGCTCTCCTCCGCCGACGCCGCCTTCGACCAGGTGCTCGGCGCGATCGTGCCCGAGATCAACGCCGGTACGGTGTTCCGCTGGCTCTTCCTGGCCGTGGTGGGTGGGCTGATCGCGGTCGCCGCCACCTACACCCTGGCCGCCCCGCCGGACCTGTCGACGGTCGACCGGGAGGGTCGACGTCACTGGGGGACCCTGGAGTGGGCGCCGGCCATCGCCGCCCTGACCCTGCTCTTCGTCGGCTTCGTCGCGGTGCAGTTCACCGTGCTCTTCGGCGGGCAGCGGCACGTCCTGCGCACCGCCGGCCTGAGCTACGCCGAGTACGCCCGCAGCGGGTTCTGGCAGCTGACCGTGGTCACGCTGCTGACCGTGGCGGTGCTGGGCGGGGTCAGCCGGTGGGCCCGCCGGGAGACCAGGGTCGAACGGGTCCTGCTGCGGGTCCTGCTCGGACTGATCAGCGCGCTCAGCGTGGTGATCGTGGTGTCGGCACTGTCCCGGATGTACACCTACCAGAAGGTCTACAGCTTCACCGGTGAGCGGATCTTCGTGATGGCCTTCGAGCTGCTGCTCGGCGCGGTCTTCCTGATGATCCTGGTGGCGGGGGTGCGGTGGCGGGGCCGGTGGATCCCCGGCGTCACCGTCGGGCTGGCCGTGGTGATGCTGCTCAGCCTGGCCGTGCTCAACCCGGAGGACTACGCGGCCCGCCGCAACATCGCCCGCTACGAACAGACCGGCAAGATCGACGCCTGGTACCTGCGGGCGCTCTCCGCCGACGCCACCCCCGCCCTGGCCAACCTGCCGGACCGGGTCCGCCGCTGCACGCTGAGCTGGATCGACGACGACCTCGCCGAGCCCGACCCGTGGTACGCCTGGAACCTGGGCCGCAGTCGGGCCCGTGCGGAGCTGGACCGGCTGGGCCCCCGCGCGATCGGCGGGCAGAAGGACTGCAAGGCCGCCGACCAGTTCGACCTGCCGAAGACCCGACGCACCCCGCGCTGACCCCCACCCGCTGCCCGGCCCGGTGACGCACCGGCCGGGCAGCGGCGTCAGGTAGGCCCGGCGACGGCGCGGGCGGGCCACCACCGGACTGCCGGCACACGTTTTCCGCCCGCCCAGGCAACCCCCGGCCCCGGACCCCGCGTGACTATCTCGAATCGGTGATCGGAGGCCTGGATGGGTGATCGCGACACGGCGTTCGCGGCGTACTTCGCAGCGCGGTCGGAGGCGATGCGCGGCACCGCGTACCTGCTCTGCGGCGACTGGCACCGGGCGGAGGACCTGGTGCAGACCGCGTTCACGAAGCTCTACCTGGTCTGGAACCGGGTGTCCCGGCACGAGGTGCTGGACGCCTACGTACGCCAGATCCTGGTCCGGACGTTCCTCGACGAACGGCGGCGCGGCTGGTGGCGGCGGGAACGGGTGGGCGACGAGCAGACCGACCGGCCGACGCCCCCCGAGTCACCGGAGACCCGGTCGCCACCCGGCCGCCGTCGTTGAGTGTGGACGCTGCGCTGCGTTCCGGCCGCCGGGCCCGGGTACGCCGTCGTGCCACCTGGGCCGGCGTCGGGTTGACGGCGGCGCTGCTGGCGGTGGTCGGGGTCGGGGCCATCGGGGCCGTCGGCGCACCCGGCTCCGACGGGTTCACCCCGGGCGTCGGCCCCGTCCCGCCGCCGTCGGTGCACGACACCAAACCGGCCTGGCCGACCGGGCCGGACGGTCGGCCCCAGGAGGACCGGACGGCCCGGGCCGGCACCCGGTACGACCAGGCGGCCCGGCTGCTCGACGACCTCGTCGCGGTGGTGCCGGCCGGCTACACCGTGCCGGCGGACCCGGCGAACCCCCCGGCCGGCCAGCCACTGCTGCGCGACCACCAGGCACAGTTCGACGACAGGGTGGACGGCGTCGAGGTGTGGAGCTACACGTCCTCGCTCACCCTGCAGCAGGGGCAACGGATGGGTCGGTTGCTCGTCGAGGTGCACAGTGCCGGTAACCAACTGCCGACCGAGCCGTGCCCGCTGGCCCGGCAGTTCTGGGGCATGCCGGGCGACTGCGAGGTGGTAACCGTCGGGGCGGCGCAGGTCGGCGTGGTGGTCCGCCCCGGTGACGACGACCGGTTCGACCAGTGGGCGGCGTACCGGCATCCGGACGGGGTGGTGGTCTTCGTGGCGCAGTCGCGGCGGCTCGGCGACGGGCAACCGGAACTGGCCGCGCTGCCGTTCACGGTGGATCGACTCGCGGCCCTCGCCGCCGACGACCGGTTCCAGGTGCGCTGACCCGACGTGACCGGGATGAGCGGGTGGCCTGATTGGCGGCGGCCATCCGCAATTCCAGCATCCGTCCGATCATCCGCCCGATCACCGCCGATGGCGCATTTCCCCTGGTAGGACAGTATTCGATCAGCCGGAAAACGGCTGTCAACGGAAACCTCGGAGAAACGGGGGCTGGTTAGCGTTCGCGATCGTTGAACGCTCAACTCGCTCCGAGGAGAATCCTTTGACGGTACGAACATCGAGGAGCATGCGCGTACTCCTCCCGGTGATCGTCGCGATGACCGCCCCGCTGGCACTGGCGGCACCGGCCGCCGCGGCGTCACCCACCGTGGTCGCACCGCCCCCGGCGTCCACGACCGACCTGCCCGACCCGACGGCCCGTGGCCCTTTCGGCCACCAGGCCGTCCAGGAGGCCAAGTTCGGCCTCGCCAGCATCCAGGAACCGAACTCCTCAGGCGCCGACCCGACGGCCGGGACCGCGCAGGCCCCGGAGCGGATCGAGATCCGGGGCCAGCTTTACACACCGGACTTCACCCGACGCACCGCGCCGTCGCCGGTGCTCGTGCTGGTGCACGGCAACCACGGTTCGTGCGACTCGGGCCAGGACACCGCCCAGCTCACCTGCGCCCAGTTCAAGCACAACGAGAACGGCTACGCCTACCTCGCGGAGAACCTCGCCACCTGGGGTTACACCACGTTCTCGGTGTCCCAGGACCAGCTGATGATGCGGCAGGACGGCAACAAGGGCAAGGGCATGCACAGCCGCCGGATGCTCATCGCCGCCACCCTGGACGCGCTGAGCGCGGCGAACCGCCACGGTGGGCTGCCGGTCGACGCGCACACCACCGTCGGCACCACCCTCGCCGGCCGCCTCGACCTGACCCGCATCGGCCTGATGGGCCACTCGCGCGGTGGTGACGCGGTGTCCAGCTTCATCGACTACAACCGCATCCGCACCGACGGGCCGCGTTACCCGCTGCGTGGGGTGATCTCGCTCGCCCCGGTGGACTACGAGCGCAAGGCCCCGTACGGGATGCCGTACCTGTCGATCCTGCCGATGTGCGACGGTGACGTGTCCAACCTGCAGGGCGCGCGGCTGTTCGAACGCAGCCAGTACGTCAACCCGGGCGACCCGTTCCCCCGCATCCAGGTGGAGCACCTCGGGGCGATCCACAACTGGTACAACACCGTCTGGTACGCCGACGGCGGCGCGGACGGCCAGGCCAACAACGACGCGGCCTGCGGCAACTCGGCGCCGTTCGCGACGAACAACATCCACCCGCACAACCTGCGGCTCAGCGGCGCGGCCAGCTACACCGACCCCGACCTGAACTACGCCATCGACAACTCCGACCCGCTGAACCCGGCCGTGAACACCAAGTTCTCCGGCGATCCGGCCCGGATGGGCGACCAGGAGAAGCTGGGGCTGGCGACGATGGCGGCGTTCTTCAGGCGGTACGTCGGCGGCGAGGGCGCGTTCCAGCCCTACCTGACCGGTGAGCTGGCGAACACCCCCGGCGGGTTGCAGGTCCCCGCGTCGGCCTGCCCGACCAGCCCGTCCGGCACGGCGATCGGATGCAACGAGCGGGTCAACACCAGCTACTTCGCCGCACCGCAGGAACGGGTGGACGTGATCCGGCCCGAGGTGAACAACCCGCTCACCCGCAACGCCCTCGGCGGCACCCTGACCGGCACCGGCTTCGCCGACCCGTACGCGCAGGCCGCCGGGGTCACCCCGAAACCGGCGAGCACCCTCGGCGGGTACGACTGGTGCAACCCGGAGCCGCAGGACTTCGCCCCGGCGCAGCTCGGGAAGACCGGGTTGCCGACCGCCGCCAAGCCCTGCCCGCTGCCGACGGCGGGCGCGCTCGGCGGGCAGAACGGCACCCGGGAGAACAGCCCGATCAACCACTCCTACGGCCGACAGCTCACCCTCGCCTGGGAGCCGGGCTCGGCCGCGTCGCTGACCGCCGCGATCCCGGCCGCGTCCGCCGACGTACGGCACCTGAAGGCGCTGGCCATGAGCGCCGCCGTCAACTTCTTCGACACCCGCAACCCGGGGGCCGACAACCGGGGCGACAATACCCGGGACACCACCGTCGTCGGCACCCCGACGAACCCGGTGTGGCCCAACGAGAAACCCACGTCGTACGACCCGGCCTCGACGACCCAACGGTTCCAGATCGCGCTGCGCGACGCCGCCGGTCACGAGGGGACCGTAGACGCCGGTGACCCCCGCTGGGGCAACGCCCTGCACATGTCGACCGGCACGAACACCCCGAACACCCACATCGTCCTGGACCAGATCCGGGTCCCGCTGGCCGAGTTCGCGGCGCAGGGCGTCGACGTCGGCGCGCTGGCGAAGCTGGAACTCCGGTTCGGGGTGGGCGACCTGCCGAAGTCCGGCTCGATCGAGCTGGCCGACGTACGCTTCCAGGAATCCGACGCGGGGGCGCGGCTCCTGTCGGACGGCGACCGGGCCGACGGCGCGGGTCACGGCCCGTCCGCCCTCGGCGGCCCCGACCCGGCGACCTACCTCGCCGGTTACGACAACACCCCGGGCACCGTCGCGCTCGTCGACCCGGTGGCCAACCCGCAGGGCAACACCACCTGGACTGTCGACGACGACCGCAAGCAGTGCCCGACGGCGGACTTCACCTCGATCCAGCGGGCCGTCGACTTCGCGTCGCCGTGGGACACCATCGTGGTCTGCGCGGGTGTCTACCAGGAGTCGTCGACACCGGTGAACCACGCGTCCAACCCGGTGCAGACCGGTGCCCGCAACGGCCTGACCATCACCAAGCCCCTGAAGATCAAGGGGGCCGGCGCGGACAAGGTCACCATCAAGCCGGACCCGTCGCTGGGCAACCTGGCCGGCGACCAGCCGTACCTGCGTGACGGCGGCGGCAACGTGATCACCGTGTCCCGGCAGTCGCTCGGCTCGACCGACACCAACGAGATGTTCCTCGACCTCTCCGGCGTGACGGTCACCTCCGGCGACGTCTGGGCCGAGGCGGGTATCACGTTCTTCGGCGCGGCCGGCCGGGTCGCCGACAGCGTCGTCGGCCCGCTGCGGGTCGCGACCACCGACGAGGAACTCGCCGCACACCCGCACGGCTGGGGCATCGTCAAGACCGGCATCATCCGGGGGGCGGGCACCGGCACCGTCGAGAGCGAGCTGACCGTCACCGGCAGCGTGGTCAGCGGCTACCAGTCCGGGGGCATCCTCTTCGACGGCGCGCGGGGCCGCGACGGCACCCCCGAGACCACCGTCCGCTCCGGCATCCGCCAGCACGGGTACGTGACCGACACCGTGGTCACCGGCGAGCCGAACAGCCGGTTCCCGCAGACCGGCATCGCGTACACCAGCGGGACTGACGGTTTCGTCAACACCAGCCGGATCACCGGGAACTACTTCGCGCCCGCGCCGTCGCGGTCGTACGGCATCCTGCTCACCGACGCCGGCACCGAGACGGCCGGGGCGCTCACCGGCACCCGCAACGTCCTCACCGGCAACGGCTTCGCCGTCTACAACGCCAACGCCGACAACACCGCGGTACGCGAGGGCGCACCGTTCGCGCTGACCGGCAGCTACCTCGGCAGCGGGCAGCCGGTGCCGGGCGGTCCGGCGGTCCCGGCCACCGGCATCGAGGCGATCTCCGGCGTGGACGGCACCGGCAGCGCCACGGTCACCGTCACCAAGCGCCGACCGACCCCGCCACCGGCGGTGCCGACCACGGTGGGTCGGGTCGCCGACGCCGCACCCTCAGCCGAGCTGGCCGACCCGGGACGCGGGGCGGTGTTCCAGGTCGGGTCGACGGTGCACCCGCTGATCCGGGGCACCGACGACTTCGCCATCGCCTCGACGAGCCTGTTCGTCAACGGCACCCTGGTCGGCACCAGCACCACCGCCCCCTACCTGTTCGACTGGACACCGGCGGCGAAGGACGCCGGCAAGCAGGTCAGGTTCCAGGCGATGGTCGTCGACTCGTCCGGGCAGTCGACGCTGTCCAAGCCGGTCGTCGGCACGGTGGATCCGGCGACCCCGGCACCGACCGTACGGATCGGGTCGGTGCAGGCCGACCCCACCTCGGGTACGGCGACGCTCACCGCGACGGTCAACACGGCCGGCACCCTCACCCTCACCGGTGAGAAGGTCAACGCGGTCAGCCGGCAGGTGGCCAAGGCCAACACGGTGACGGTGACCGTGACGGTCGCGCCCGCGTACCGGCAGACGCTGGTCAGGACCGGTCGGCTGGACGTGGCGTTCACCGTCGGGTTCGCCAACGCGGCCGGGCAGAGCCCGGGTGAGACGGTGCAGGTGACCCTGATCAGGTCGTGACGGCCCAGCACTGAGGGGAGGGATCCCGGAGGATCCCTCCCCTCGGCACGTGTACCGGCAGGCCGCGTCGCACCGGGTCTGTCAGTTAGCCGATCGAACCGACGATCTGGTATCTCCTATCTGGATCATACGTACGTCCGGCGGTCGACGCCTGCACCGGTGCGACCCCGCACCTGGTCACCGGCCGGCTGATCTGTAGGGCCAGGAACGGAGCAACGATGGACGCGGACGAGCACAGCGAGGGTCCTTCCAACGCGATAGCCCGCCACTTCCAGAACCTGACCGTGAAGGTCATCCAGGATGGCGTCGGCCCGATCACCGGGTCGATCCCCTACGCGGAGGCCCGCCTCGGCAAGGCCCTCCCGGCCTGCTCGATCGTCGACTCCGACGGGGCGCCCCTGCGTGACAACGCGAGCGAAGCGGCGATCGAGCGGGTGATCGATCGACTGATCAAGGAGTCGGTGGCTGCGGCGTCGACGAACGGGTTCGTCACCGGTCTGGGCGGTTTCGTGGCCATGCCCGTCACCCTCCCCGCGAACATCGCCGGGTCACTGGTGATCAACGCGCGACTCGTCGGGTCGATCGCGTACCTGCGGGGTTACGACATCTCGGACCCGCAATTCCAGACCTTCATCGTTCTCACCACGGCAGGCGGAACGTTGGCGGGCTCGCTCCAGGCGGCGGGAGTCCAGATCGGGGCGAAGTTGACCGCCCACATGATCAGGGCGATCCCGATCGCCGTCATTCGGAAGATCAACGCACAGGTCGGCTTCATGCTTCTCGCCAAGTACGGGACGCAGCGTTCGGCCATCACGCTGGCCAAGGGCATCCCGATCGCGGGGGGCCTCGTCGGAGCCGGGATGGATGCCGCCCTCACCGCTCTGGTGGGCCGCGCGGCCAAGGCCAACTTCCCGGCATCCATCTGAGCCGCAGGGTTACAGCGCGACCAGGCCGACGAGAAGAGCGCGCCTGCCCTACCGCCCAGAACGGTCGATCCGCCGGAGCGGGGCTGCGGCCAGAACGGATCTGGCCGCCAACGCCGCAGGGGTAACTTCCGGGTTCAGGGTGCAGGTCAGCTCGTGGTGTCGGCCTTGAGGCCGGTCAGGAAGCTGGCCCAGGAGCGGCCGTCAAAGGCGAGCACCGGGCCGGTGCGGTCCTTGGTGTCGCGGACGTCCACCGCGCCATCGACGAACCGCACCTCGACGCAGGCCGCGTTGTTCGCGCTGCGGGAGGACTTGAACCAGCCACGATCGGGGGTGGGGAGAGCGGTCATCACGTCATCTCCTGGCGATCCGCCGGATCAACTCCAGCGATTCCGCCGAGTTTAACGCCCGCTCGCGTGCCTCGGCGAAGGTGACGACGTAGTCCGCGACCCGGCTGGACTGAGCCTGCCGCCGGGTACAGCCGGCACTCCCTCAGATGTTGGACCCGTCCGGCGGCAGGCCGGACGGCGGCTGGGGCGATCCGCCCCGGCCGTCGAACTGCGGGCAGGACATCCCCAGGGTGTACGCGGTCATCGACAACGAGCCGTAGGCGTAACCGTCCACAAGAATTCCGGTGTCAGGCGCGTCCGTGGCAGCGGCGAGACCCGCGAGGTACAACGCGGGAATGAAGTGATCAGGCGTCGGCACCGCCCGGCGGAAGTCCCCGTGGGCGTCGAGAGTCGCGTACTCGCCCGGGTCGGTCAGCATCCGGGAGGTGGCGTCCTCGTCGAAGCGCCGCGCCCAGTCGAACCCGTCGTCAGTCAGCGCCCAGTCCATGCCACCCAGGTTGTGCACCACGTTGCCGCTCGCCACGATCAGCACACCACGCCGGCGCAGTGGAGCGAGCCGGGCACCCAGTTGAAGGTGGTAGTCAAACGACTTGTCCGCGTTGATGCTGAGCTGGACGACGGGAATCGTCGCCTCAGGAAAGGCGTGCATCAGCACCGACCAGGTGCCATGGTCGATGCCCCAGCTGTCGACGTCGGCCCCGACCCAGGTCGGATGGACGACGTCACTGACCTCCTCGGCCAGTTCGGGCAGCCCTGGAGCCGGGTACTGCACCTCGAACAACTCCCGGGGGAACCCGTAGAAGTCGTGAATGGTCCTCGGCCGGGGCATCGCGGTGACGGCCGTGGCATTGATGTACCAGTGAGCACTCACCACCAGGATCGCGCGTGGACGCGGCACCGCAGCGCCGAAGGCTTTCCACGCCGAGGTGTACCGGTTGACCTCGAGAGCGTTCATCGGGTTGCCGTGGCCCAGGAACGCCGCGGGCATCACGACCTCCGGGGCGGGTGGTACGTCTGAAGACACGTGAGCTTCCCTCCGGGCGGACCGGTTCGTACGGCGCGGGCTGCCGGCCCTGAATCTCACGATAGTGCCACCGCGCGTCAGCTCCGGCCCGAAGCACGCTCCTCGCGGATCACAGATCGGGTTACGTCGAGGGCTGCGGATCGAGATACTGTCCCTCAAGCGCGGCTGCCGAGGGAGCCGCAGACGGTCACCTGTCCGGGCCCGGCCACGACCAGCCTCTCCCCCGAAGTCGACTACCGATCGAAGGCGGTACGCGTGCCTCTTACCAGCGTGGTGGTTGGCGTCGACGGTTCGATGGGATCCGACCGCGCACTGGTCTGGGCGCTCGCGGAAGGCCGCATACGGGATCTGCCCGTACGGGCGATCAACGTCTGGCAACCGAGCGGCGCACCCCTGGAGGTCGAGCGGATCGCGGCCCT
This sequence comes from Micromonospora sp. RL09-050-HVF-A, assembly GCF_019374995.1. Taxonomy (NCBI): domain Bacteria; kingdom Bacillati; phylum Actinomycetota; class Actinomycetes; order Micromonosporales; family Micromonosporaceae; genus Micromonospora; species Micromonospora sp. RL09-050-HVF-A. The sequence goes on along the minus strand of NZ_JAGKQP010000002.1, from coordinate 5,698,532 downwards.
GCACTCCGTGGCCGACCTCCGGGCCGGTCTCCTTCGGGACGTCACGTCCAGCGTGGATGCGGTGATCGCACGAGAAGGCGCGGCGGACGTCGCGACGACCTCGCATGTCGTCTACGGCCACCCCGTCAGGGAACTGACCCGGGCGGCGGGCGGCGATTCCGTCCTTGTCGTGGGTTCACGCGGACACGGCAGCACCACCGGTTCGCTGTTCGGCTCCGTCAGCCAGGGCTGCGTCCAGTACGCGACCGGCACGGTGATCGTCGTCCCCGCGCCGGAGCCGAGGCCCGAAGCGGGACGCGTGGTCGTCGGGGTCGACGGATCACCCCAGTCGGTACGTGCACTGCGGTTCGCCGATGACGAGGCCCGCCGGCGTCATGCTTCGTTGCAGGTCGTACATGCCTGGTCCCGGCCCTACCTCGGATTCGCCGGAGGTCCGGGGGGCCTCCGGGAGGAGGCTGTCGACGAGATCGCCGTCCAGGCGGCGGAGACGCTGCAGGACAGCATGCGACGCGGCGCAGTCGATGCCATGCGTACCGACGTCGAGATCCGGCTGGTCGAAGGTTCCCCCGCCCCGGCGCTGCTGGAGGCCGCCGACGACGCGGATCTGGTGGTCGTCGGATCGCGCGGGTACGGGGGGTGGAAGGGACTTCTGATGGGTTCGGTGTCGACCCGGTGCGTGGTCAGCTCCCCCTGTCCGGTAGCCGTGATCCGTAGCCATGCGGACGAGGACGACACGTAGCGACCGGCCCCGGTCGGGAACGGTGACCGATCGCCGACGACCCGGCTGCCCGGTGTCCACGCGCCCGGCAGGGTGTGCCGTGCGAGGCTGAGGTGAGAACCCGCCGGACGGCGGGCGGAAACGAATCAGCGACCCGGTCGATGATCACTCGACCAGGTCGCTGACCTGACACTTCAAGGGTGGAGCCGAGGGGACTCGAACCCCTGACCCCCACACTGCCAGTGTGGTGCGCTACCAGCTGCGCCACGGCCCCTTGCGGTCGTCCCGGTCGCCCGGGCACGGAGAGAACTATACACACGACGCCCGGCATGGTCATCTCACGGGGGTACCCCCCGGACCGGCCCCGGGAGCGCCCGACGGATCAGTTCAACGCCACGTCCGGCGGGAAGTGCGCGACCGCCGCCATCATGCCGCCCTGCCTGCGCAGCACCATCGGCCAGAGGTCGTCCGGACGGTCGACGAAGGCGTCGCCGGGCAGCGCGTCGAGCACGAACCAGGACCCATCCTCGATCTCCTGCTCCAACTGCCCGGAGCCCCAACCGGAGTAGCCGGCGAAGACCCGGATGCCGCCGATGCTGTCCCGCATCCGCTCCGGGTCGGCCGACAGGTCGACGGTGCCCACCGCGCCGGAGATCGGCTGGAAACCCTTCAACCGCCGCATCGGGTGCCGCATCCGGGCCAGGCAGATCGCCGACTCCGGCTGCACCGGGCCGCCCTCGAAGAGCACCGCCGGGTGGCGGGCGAGGTCGCTCCACTCACCGAGGACGTCCGCGACGGCGACCTCGGTGGCCCGGTTGAGCACCACCCCGAGCGCGCCGTTGGCCTCGTGGGCGACCAACAGCACCACCGTACGATCGAAGTTCGGGTCCTTGAGCGCCGGTGTCGCGACCAGCAGCCGCCCGGTCATCGACTCCACGGCACGACCGCTGATCGCCGGTCCCTCCCCCTGCATCTCGGACATCGTCAGCCGCGCACCGGGTCCGACAACCGGGCACCACCGACCATCCGTGCTGTCACCGCCATGTCTGGCACCATAGCCTGCACCCGGTGCGGTGGCTAAGGTCTGACCGACAGGTGATCGAAGGCGGTCGAGGGAGGATCGATGGGTCCGACGGCGGACATCGCGGTGATCGGTGGTTCAGGGCTGTACGCGCTGCTCGACGACGCGACAGAACACCAGGTGGAGACCCCGTACGGCGCCCCTTCGGACGTGGTCACGATCGCGTCGGTGGGCGGTCGACCGGTGGCCTTCCTGCCCCGGCACGGGCGTGACCACCGCCACCCACCGCACCTGATCCCGTACCGGGCGAACCTGTGGGCGCTGCGGTCCCTCGGGGTCCGCCAGGTCCTCGCCCCGTGTGCCGTCGGCGGGCTCCGCCCCGAGCTGGGCCCCGGCACCTTCGTGGTGCCCGACCAGCTGATCGACCGCACCAGCGGCCGGGTGCAGACCTACTACGACCAGGGCGCGGTGCACGTCGCGTTCGGTGACCCGTACTGCCCGGTGGGGCGGCGTACCCTGCTCGGCGCGGCGGCCGGGCGGGACGTGCCGGCGGTGGACGGCGGCACGGTGGTGGTGGTCGAGGGGCCCCGCTTCTCCACCCGTGCGGAATCCCGCTGGTACGCCTCGATGGGTGGCACGGTGGTCAACATGACCGGCCACCCGGAGGCCGTGCTCGCCCGCGAACTCGCCCTCTGCTACACCTCCATCGCGCTGGTCACCGACCTGGACGCCGGGGTGGAGGCGGGCGACTCGGTCACCCAGGAGGAGGTCTTCCGGGTCTTCGGGGAGAACACCGACCGGTTGCGGGGCGTACTGCTGGACGCGGTGGCCGCCCTGCCCGCCGACCGCGACTGCCCCTGCGGGCACGCGCTGGACGGCATCAGCACCCCGTTCCCCCTCCCCTGAGCCGTTCCCGCACCCCCACCGCTTCCCGCCCCCACCGCTTCCCGCGACCGCACCGCAACCGCGCCCCCACCACGCCGCGCCGCCACCCCGGCCGGCCGGGCGCTCGGGCACCCGCCGACGCGACGACGCGCTGCCCCCCTGTGGCTGTGCCGCCACCATGGCGGCACAGCCACAGGGGCGATAGCCGGCAAAGCACCCGAACCACCGCCTGCCACCCGATAGATTCGGCAGGTCGGCGGCAGACCATCGGCCCCGGCGGGCAGCGGCACGGGCCGGGGACACGGAGGCGGGGGCGATGGCGACCGTCCGGGAGACCACCTACGACCTGCTCCGGGCCCTCGACCTAACCACGGTCTTCGGCAACCCCGGCTCGACCGAGGAGCCCTTCCTCCAGGACTTCCCAGCCGACTTCCACTACGTGCACGCCCTGCACGAGGCGTCGGCGGTGGCGATGGCCGACGGGTACGCCCAGGCCACCGGCCGACCGGCGCACGTCAACCTGCACACCGCCCCGGGCACCGGCAACGCCATGGGCAATCTCGTCACCGCGTGGCACAACCGGACCCCGCTGATCGTCACCGCCGGGCAGCAGAGCCGGGAGATGCTGCTGCTGGAGCCCCGGCTGGCCAGCCGACGCCCCACCGAACTGCCCCAGCCGTACGTGAAGTGGAGCCACGAGCCGACGCGGGCGCAGGACGTACCGGCGGCGTTCATGCGGGCGTACGCCACGGCGGCCCAACCCCCGGCCGGCCCGGTCTACCTCTCCCTGCCGCTGGACGACTGGCAGCAGCCGGCGGACCCGCCGCCGCCGGTGCGCACGGTGGCCACCCGGTTCGCCCCCGACCCGCGTCGGCTGCGGGAGTTCGCCGCGTTGCTGGCGGCCAGCCGCAACCCGGTGTTGGTGCTCGGTGCGGCGGTGGACCGGGCCGCCGGCTGGCCGGTGGCGGTGGCGGTGGCGGAGCGGCTCGCCGCGCCGGTCTGGTCCGCGCCGGCACCGGAGCGGGCCGCCTTCCCGGAGCACCACCCGCACTACCGGGGGGTGCTGCCGTACGCGATCGCCCCGCTGGCCGAGAAACTCACCGGGCACGACGTGGTGCTGGTGGTCGGTGCGCCGGTGTTCCGCTACTACCCGCACCTGCCCGGTGACCACCTGCCGCCCGGGGCGCGGCTGCTGCACGTCACCGACGACGCGGACGAGGCGGCCCGCGCCCCCGTCGGCGACAGCCTGCTCGGTGACGCCGGGCTGACCCTGGCCGCGCTGCTGGACCTGCTGCCGGCGGCCGACCGTCCCCCACCCGAGCCCCGCCCCGCCCCGTCACCACCACAACCCGGTGACCCGCCCGACGCGGACGCGCTCTTCGCCGCCCTGGCCGCCTGCTGGCCCACGGACGGGGTACTGGTGCAGGAGTCACCGTCCAACCTGGCGGCGCTGCGACGCCGGCTCCCGGTGACCCGCCCGGCGTCGTACTTCACCATGGCCAGCGGCGGGCTCGGCTACGGGCTGCCGGCCGCCGTCGGCATCGCCCTCGCCGAACGGGACACCGGGCGGGGCCGGCCGGTGGTCGCGGTGATCGGGGACGGCTCCTTCCACTACTCGGTGCAGGCACTGTGGACCGCCGCGCGACTACGGCTGCCGGTGGTCGTGCTGGTCCCGGTGAACCAGCAGTACGCGATCCTCAAGGCGTTCGCCGAGTTGAAGTCCACTCCCGGCGTGCCCGGGCTGGACCTGCCGGGCCTGGACCTCACCGCCATCGCCCGCGGTTACGGCTGCGCCACCCGCGTCATCGACGCCCTGCCCGACCTCGCGCCCGCCCTGACCGAAGCCCTCCACGCCGACACCCCCACCCTCCTGTCCACCCCGATCGACCCCACCCCTCCCAAACTCCTCTGACCCCCGCCCGCCCGCCTTCCCACCCACCCACACCCCGCCCCCACCCGCACCCCGCCCCCACCCGCACCCCGCTCCCGCCCGCGTTGATCAAGAGGTTTGCGTCATTTCTAGAGATCAACTTGACCCAAACCTCTTGATCAACCCAGCTGGGTGGGGGTGGACGGGGAGAGGAGGGGTTAGGGGGTGAGGGTGAGGAGGCGGCCGGTTGCCACGTCGAGGACCGGGCGGGTGCCGAGGGGGGCCGTCAAGGTCACGGTGACCGGTTTGAGCACCGCGAGGTCGACGCACTCCCCGGTGCCTTGGACCACTCCGCCGCCGACCACCACCACGCCGTCGCTCTCCCACACCAGCGCGGTGGGCCCGGTGTCGCAGGCGCCCATGCTCACCGTGTACGTCAACCGGGCGTGATCGACGCGTTGGAGTCGATCGGCACCGGCCACGCCGCCCGGAAGGGGCCGGGTCGGGGCAGCCGGCTCGGGCACGGCGCCGACCGCCCGGGCCGTTACCGCGAGGCGGGCAACCGGGGCGGTCAACTCGGCCACGGTGAACAACCAGGCTGGCACGGCGGCGACGCCCCGACTGGTGCGTACCTCGGCCTCGCCGAGCGTCACGCCGGTGACGGTGAGTGGGATGCAGGCTGTGGCCGCCTGCATGGAGACCGAATCGTCCGGCCTGGTGCCCGCCGTCGGGGCGGCGGCCCGGGGCACCCGGGCCGCCCGTCGCACGGTGGCGGGTCCCCCTGGTCCAGTTGCCGGTACGCCTCGGCCGCGCTGATCAGCGGGACGGTCAGTGCGCCGTCCGGGAAGCGGATCGCCGCGTCGGCGGGCACCTCGGTCGGCATCGGGATCTGGTCGCGGTACCAACCGGAACGGAAGGCCATCTCGGTGTCGGCGGTGAAGCCGGGTTGACCGGTGAGCACCGTGGCGTCCTGCAACGGCAGGTATCCACTCGACCAGTCGGACCCGGGCCGCCACGCCCCCGCGACCTCGGTGGCCCGCTCGTCGAACGCCTCCCGGTGCCGCCCCGGATCACCCCCGACCGCCCTACCGGCCCCACCCGGCACCGACCCCACCGGCGCACACCCGCCCGCCACCGCCACCACGAGCCCCCACCCCACCACAACAAGTCGCCGCATACCACCTGTGACGCTCCTCCCCCTCCCCCGGTTCCCACCCTCCCCCTCCCCCTCCCTCCGCCCTCTCCCCCACCCCGCCCTGCCCCCCGTTGATCAAGAGGTTCAGGTCAAGTTGATCTCCAAAAATGACGCAAACTTCTTGATCAACGCGACCGGGACGCGCGGGGGAGAGCGCGGGACGCGCGGGGAGCGCGGGAGGGGGGAGGGGGAGGGCCGGGTGGGAAGGGCGATGCGCCCCGGTCCTGGGGACCGGGGCGCATCGTGTGGTGGAGGTGCCGGGAATCGAACCCGGGTCCTTCGCCGGTTTGTCAGGGCTTCTCCGAGCGCAGCTCGCTATGCCTCTACTCGGCCCCACCGCTCACGCGAGCAAGTTGGTGTGACGGGCCCAGTCGCTGATTGATCTCGCCGCACGGACCCCGCGACCGGGTCCGGTTGGCCAGCCTCCTAACTGATGCCGGCTAACTGGGACGAAGGCGTTCCCAGGCCGACAGACTCACTACTCGCCTCAGGCGGCGAGAGCGAAGTCAGCGCGATTTTGCTTGGCGCTTATAAGTTTCCGACGACCGATTCTCGAGACGACGTCGGCTTCCTCGGCTCGCTTCCCCTGTCGCTGCGTACGAAGTCGAAACCAGTCACCCCCTCGACGGGCCACCGATGTGGCGGCACTGTCCAGACTAACGCCTACCGCAACGGGTTTCATCCCGAGGCCCGGCCCAGCGTGCCGAGCCGGGCAAACAGGATGAATCAGTCGTCCATTCCCTTGCCGCGCCGGCCCGACACCCGGGCGATCTCCCGGTCGGCGTCCCGCTTGGCGAGGTCCTGCCGCTTGTCGTACGACTTCTTGCCCTTGGCCAGGGCGATCTCGACCTTGGCCCAGCCGTCGGAGAAGTAGACCTGCAACGGGACCATGGTCAGGCCACCCTCACGGGTCTTGCCGATCAACTTGTCGATCTCCAACCGCTTGAGCAGCAGCTTGCGGGTACGCCGGGGCTCGTGGTTGGTCCAGGTGCCCTGGGTGTACTCCGGGATGTGCATGCCGTGCAGGAACAGCTCGCCGTCGCGTTCCTGGGCGAAGGCGTCGACCAGCGAGGCCCGCCCGGCGCGCAGCGACTTGACCTCGGTGCCGGTCAGCGCCATGCCCGCCTCGTACGTGTCGAGGATGGCGTAGTCGTGGCGGGCCTTCTTGTTGGAGGCGACCACCTTGCGGCCCTTTTCCCGTGGCATCCGGCGCACCCCCTTCCGTGTGCGCTCACCGACCGGCCGGTCGGTGAGCGGGGATCATGCTACCCGAATGACAAGGGCCCTCCCGCGCCGTTTCTTCCCGGCGCGGGAGGGCCCGCACGTCGACCCCTGCCGCGATTAGACCCGCAGGTAGAAGCGGAGCGTGACCCAGGCGGTGGCGGCGCTGATCAGGCCACCGACGCCGGCCATCAGCGGGAACATCAGGAAGATGTCCGACCACTGGATCGGCGAGAGCAGCCCCTCGAGCGCCTTCAACGAACCGCTGAACAGCAGCTGTTTGGCGCCGATCAGCGCGATCAGGCCCAGCAGCGAGCCGATCAGGCCGGCGACCACCGCCTCCAGCACGAACGGCGCCTGGATGAACCAGTTCGACGCACCGACCAGCTTCATGACCGCGACCTCACGCCGCTTGCTGTACGCGGCCACCTGGATGGTGTTCGCCACCAGCAGCAACGCGGCGATGGCCATCACCACTGCGGCGGCCAGCGCGATGTTCTGGATGGCGGTGAGCACGTTGAAGATCTTGTCCAGCAGCCGGCTCTGGTCGACGATCACGTCGACACCCTCGGTGCCCTGGTACTGGTCGTAGATGTTCTTGTACTGCTCCGGGTTGACCAGCTTCAGCCGGAACGACTCGGGGAGCAGGTCGGGCTTCACGACGTTCACCAGGTCGGGCGCGTCCTGGTACATCTCCTTGAACGTCTTGTACGCCTCGTCCTTGTTGACGTAGAGGACCTCCTTGACCAGGGGGTCGCCCTTCAACTTGGCGTCGAGGTCGGTGCGCTGCTGCTCGGTGACGTCGGTCTTCAGGAAGATCGAGACTTCGACGTTCTTGTAGTAGAGGTCCTTCATGTCGCCGACCTGTTTGTACATCAGGCCGCTGGCGCCGAGCATGGTCAGCGAGACCGCCATCGTGATGATCATCGCGATCGTCATCGTGACGTTGCGCCACAGTCCGACCAGTACCTCGGACAGGACGTACTTTATCCGCATCGGGTGTTCCTCCGGCTCTCCGGCGTGAGGTGTTCGTCGTCAGGTCGTACGGCAGGGGTGGAGCGCCGGCTCACCCGTAGACGCCGCGGGCCTGGTCGCGCACGATGCGGCCACTCTCGATCTCGACGACGCGACGGCGCATCTGGTTCACGATGTTGGAGTCGTGCGTGACCATCACGACGGTCGTGCCGGTGCGGTTGATCCGGTCCAGCAAACGCATGATCTCGATCGAGGTGTCCGGGTCCAGGTTTCCGGTCGGCTCGTCCGCCAGCAGGATCAGCGGACGGTTCACGAACGCCCTGGCGACCGCGACCCGCTGCTGCTCACCGCCGGAGAGTTCGTGCGGGTACCGGTGCTCCTTGCCACCGAGCCCGACCAACTCCAGCACCTCGGGCACGACCCGGCGGGCCACCGCCTTGGTCTTGCCGATCACCTCCAGGGCGAACGCCACGTTCTCGTAGGCGGTGCGGTTCGGCAGCAGCCGGAAGTCCTGGAAGACGCAGCCGATGGAGCGCCGGAAGTGGGGTCGCTTCCAGGACCGCATCGAGGTGACGTCCTTGCCGTTGACGACGACCCGGCCCTTGTTGGGGGCGACCTCGTGCAGCAGCATCTTGATGATCGTGGACTTGCCGGAGCCTGATGGCCCGATGAAGAAGACGAACTCGCCCTTCTCGATCGAGACGGACACGTTGTCGAGCGAAGGCCGGGACGCCTTCGGGTACGTCTTCGTCACTTGCTCAAGCTGAATCACGGGTCGTGAGTCTACGCGGTGTAACCGCAGAGCCAAGTGGCACGCCCCGCCGAAGCGGGGCGCGTCATCGATTCGCCCGGTCAACCCGGAATCGACGACGCGCCCCGTTCACGATCGATCACGCAGCGTCGTTGGCGAGCTGCTGCTGCTTGCGCCAGCGGATACCCGCCTCGAGGAAGCTGTCCAACTCCCCGTCGAAGACCGACGACGGATTGCCGGTCTCCTGCTCGGTTCGGAGATCCTTCACCATCTGATAGGGGTGCAGCACGTACGAGCGCATCTGGTCGCCCCAGGAGCTGGTGCTGCCGGACTTCAGGCCGGCCAGCTTCGCCTCCTCCTCCTGCCGCTTGCGCTCCAGCAGCCGGGACTGGAGCACCCGCATCGCGGAGGCCTTGTTCTGCAGCTGGGACTTCTCGTTCTGGCAGGTCACCACGATGCCGGTGGGGATGTGGGTCAACCGCACCGCCGAGTCGGTGGTGTTGACGCTCTGCCCACCCGGCCCGGACGACCGGTAGACGTCCACCCGGATCTCGTTCTCCGGGATGTCGATGTGGTCGGTCTGCTCGGTGACCGGCAGCACCTCGACCCCGGCGAAGCTGGTCTGCCGGCGGCCCTGGTTGTCGAACGGGCTGATCCGGACCAGCCGGTGGGTGCCCGACTCGACGCTGAGCGTGCCGTAGGCGTACGGCACCTTGACGGTGAACGTGGCGGACTTCAGGCCGGCCTCTTCCGCGTACGAGGTCTCGTAGACCTCCGTCGGGTAGCCGTGCCGCTCCGCCCACCGCAGGTACATCCGCAGCAGCATCTCGGCGAAGTCGGCCGCGTCCACCCCACCGGCGCCCGCCCGGATGGCGACCAGCGCCTCCCGGGAGTCGTACTCGCCGGAGAGCAGGGTGCGGACCTCCATCTCCTGGATGGCCTTGGTCAGCGTGGCGATCTCCGACTCGACCTCGCCCAGCACCCCGGAGTCGGCCTCGTCCTCGGCCAACTCCAGCAGCACCCGCGCGTCGTCGAGGCCGGACCGCAGGCTGCCCAGCTTGCTGATCTCGCCGTTGACGTACGACAACTGCGAGGTCACCTGCTGCGCCTTGGCCTGGTCGTCCCAGAGATCCGGCGCGGACGCCTGCTCCTCCAGCCGGGCCTTCTCCTCCCGCAGGCGGTCGAGGTCGAGCACCGCCTCGATGTTGCGCAGGGTCGCGTCGAGTTCCTTGAGCTGTTCGGCGTAATCGGCAGCGGTCACGACAGACAAGGGTACTGTGCGTGCGGCGGTCCGCTCACGTCACACCACCTACCAGGGCCGATGATCAGCCGACCGGGGCGGTCTTGAGCCAGGACAGCGCCGCCTTGTGGTAGGCGACGGCGAACTCCAGCGCACTGGCGTCGTACTCGTCGCCCTCCTTCTTGGCGGTCTTGACCTGCTCCCGGACGTACGCGAGGGCCTCGGTGTGGTATTCGTTGGCCGAGGTGTAGAGGTTCTTGAGCTGGCTGGCCGAGTGCAGGTTGCCGAACGCGATCCGCAGGGCGATCGGGTTGCGGATGGTGTCCCGACCGGGATTCTCCGCCAGCCATCGGGAGAAGGTCCGCTTCCCCGCCGCCGTGATCGCGTAGGGTTGACTCATCCGCGGCCCGGGCTTGCCCAGCCGCACGAAACCACGCTCTGCCAGGACCGGCAACTCACGGTAGACCTGACTGCGTGTCATCGACCAGTACGGCGCCAGTCGGCGCTCAGCGGCGGCCATCAGCTGGCCGCCTGTCATCGGGCCCTCATGCAACAACCCCAGCAGGGCCGCCGCAGTGGGGTTGACTCCGGAATCCGCCATGCCCTCTAAGCTGCCACTTTGCCGTCCCGGCGTCCAGGATTTCCGGATTTGCCACCCGGGAGGATTTCCAATGTGCACTGTCGGCGGACGACAGTGCTCCCAGGACCGCCCCCGACCGCCCACCGGCCCGCGCCATCGGCGGTGACCTGGGGTGCACCGACCGTGGTGGCCGGCGCGGTGGCCGTCCCGCGCCGCCCGCGCCCGGGACGACCCCGACCGGCGGCGGTCGGATCACCCGCCACCGCCGGTCGTCGCCGGTTCACCCCATGTGCGGGTACGTGTGGTCGGTCGGCGCCACGAACGTCTCCTTGATCGTCCGGGGCGACATCCAGCGCACCAGGTTGTGCCACGACCCGGCCTTGTCGTTGGTGCCGCTGGCCCGGGCCCCGCCGAAGGGCTGCTGCCCGACCACCGCCCCGGTCGGCTTGTCGTTGATGTAGAAGTTGCCGGCCGCGTACCGCATCTTCTCGGCCACGGCGTCGACCACCCGACGGTCGGTGGCGAAGATCGACCCGGTCAGGGCGTACGGGGCGATGGACTCGGCCTGGGTGACCACGTCGTCGAAGTTGGCGTCGTCGAAGACGTGCACGCCGAGGATCGGCCCGAAGTATTCGGTGGTGAACGTCTCGTGGGCCAGGTCGGTGCACTCGAACAGCGTCGGGCGGACGAACCACCCGACCGAGTCGTCGGCGGTGCCCCCGGCCAGCACCCGGCAGCTGTCGTCCCCGGCGATCAGGTCCAGCGCGGCGGTGTGCCTGGCGAACGCGCGGGCGTCGATCACCGCGCCGCCGAAGTTGGCGAAGTCGGTCACGTCGCCGTAGGTCAACGCGTCGGCGGTGGCGGCCAGCCGGTCCCGCAGCCCACCGGACCACAGCGACCGGGGGACGTACGCCCGCGAGGCGGCCGAGCACTTCTGGCCCTGGTATTCGTAGGCGCCCCGGATCAGCGCGGTGTGCAGGGCGTCGACGTCGGCGCTGGGGTGCGCGACGACGAAGTCCTTGCCGCCGGTCTCGCCGACCAGCCGGGGGTAGCCCCGGTAGGCGGCGATGTTCTCGCCGACCGTGCGCCACAGCTGCTGGAAAACCCTGGTGGAGCCGGTGAAGTGGATGCCGGCCAGGTCCGGGTCGGCGAGCACCACGTCGGAGACCTCCTCGCCCCGCCCGGTGACCATGTTGATCACGCCGGGGGGCAGGCCGGCCGCCTCGAACAGCCGCATGGTGAAGTGCGCCGCGAACTGCTGGGTGGGGCCCGGCTTCCAGACCACGGTGTTGCCGAGCAGAGCCGGCGCGGACGGCAGGTTGCCGGCGATCGCGGTGAAGTTGAACGGGGTCACCGCGTAGACGAAGCCCTCCAGCGGGCGGTGGTCGAACCGGTTCCACACCCCCGGCGACGAGTTCGGCTGGGCCGCCAGCAACTCCCGGGCGAAGTGCACGTTGAACCGGAGGAAGTCGATGAACTCGCAGGCCGCATCGATCTCCGCCTGCACGGCGGTCTTGGACTGGCCGAGCATGGTGGCCGCGTTGAGGGTGTCCCGCCACGGGCCGGCCAGCAGCTCGGCGGCGCGCAGGAAGACCGCGGCCCGCTCCTCGAACGGCAACGCCCGCCACATCGGCGCGGCGTCCTTGGCGGCCCGTACGGCGGCGCGGGCGTCGTCGTGGGTGGCGTGACCGGTGACCCCGAGCACGTGCGCGTGCCGGTGCGGCTGCACCACGTCGATCGGGTCGCCACCGGCCATCCGCTGCTCACCGGCGATGGTCATCGGCAGGTCGATCCGCTCGGCGGCCAGCTCGGTCAGCCGCCGTTGCAGCCGCTCCCGGTCGGCGCTGCCCGGCTCGTAGGTGCGTACCGGCTCGTTGTGCGGCTCGGGTACGGAGAACACGGCGTCCATCACAGCTCCTGGGCGATCTCGACAGCGGCGGCGAAATCGGCCCCGCGGGCACCGACCGGACGGCCGGACACCGGACACCGCGCGGCGTGCCTGGCGCGGTGGCGGGACCTCCGGGGATTCTCCCACGCCGACCCCGACGGAACCACGCCCCGCCCGCCCCGCACCGATGATCGCGAGGCCACGACACCTTCAGGGCGACGATTCGTATCAAACAGCCCCTGTCGATCAGCAGAAAGACAGGGCGGTCCGACGGCGGCGGCACCGGGAGGGCAGCCGCCGTCGGACCGACGCGGGCCCGGCCGGGCGGACCGGCGCGGGCCAGCGGCGCTACGGGCAGACCGCAGCCGCACCGCCCATGCCACCCGCCCCCTCCGGCTGCCCGGCCGGGCGCGGGGACGGTCCGCGCCCAGCCAGGGACCGCACCGTCAGCCCGCGTACGCTGGTTCGAGCGATCAGAGGCCCTCCCGGTGCCGGGGTGGCGCGGTGTCGAAGGGGAGACGATGAGCAAGCAGCCCGGCAGCTCCACGGCGGCGTCCACACGGACGGTCGACACCGGGCAGGGCGGCGGGGAGACCCACACCGCACCGGCGGGGTACGCCCCGGGCACGCCCCTGCTGGCGGTGCTCGCGCTCGGATGGCTGGCCGCGATGCTGTGGTCCACCCGGGAAGCGATCCACTCGGCGGCGGTCGGCCTCACCGCGATCACCCTCTCCGCCTTCGCCCTACCCGGGGTGATCTCCGCCGCGCTGGTCGCCGGGACGGCCGTCGCGCTGGCCGCGAGCGAACTGGCCGCCCGCCGGCTCGGCGACCGCGCCGCACTGCGCTTCGCGGCGGCGCTCGGGGCCGGCATGCTGGTCGGGCTGGGCACCGCCCTGGCCGTCAACCTGACCTACGCCGACAACGCCACCACCAACACCATCGCCGGCACCAGCGCGGCGGCGGCCATCATCGGCGGGGCGATCGCCGGGGCGCGTACCCCGGCACCGGTCGGCGCGGTGGTCGCCGCCGCCCTCGGCACCCTGCTCTTCGTCGTGCTGTTCAGCCAGGCCCGCGACCCGCTGTTCGACCTGTTCGGTGCGGACGACTCGCAGGCGTCCCTGGTCGGCGCCGCGAAGTGGGTCTCCCGCACCGAGTCGCTGCTCGGCGGACTGTTGGCCGGGCTGCTCGCCTTCGGCTACCTCAGCTGGGCCCGCCGCCGGGCCGTCCGCCGCGCCCCCGACGCCCCTGCTCCACGCTGGCCCGCCTACCTGCTCGCCGGAGCCGGTCCGGGTCTGCTCCTGCTGCTCACCGAGGTGATCATCCGGATCGGCGGCCGGACCCTGCTGGATCTGGCCGGCGCGCTCAGCGAGGCGGACGCGGTGGCCCAGACCAGCATGGGCACCTCCCGGATCGACAACGGCATCTGGGTGCTCTTCGTGGGCGCGTTGACCTCGGTGGTTCTCTTCGGCCGCACCCTCGGCCCGACCCACCGCGACGACGACCCCGAGACCGTCGAGGACTGACCCGGGTCAGGAGGCGGTACGCAGCAGCAACTCCCACTCGGAGGGGGCGTACCACTCCAACTCGTGGTCCTCGGCCCCGTCGACGGTGAACTGGGCGTCCGGGTCGCCGGCGAGCGCTTCGTGCACCACGTCGACGGCGGCGGTGACGTCCTCGACCGCTTCGTCCCCGTCCACGTGCAGCGCGGCCACGGCCGACGCCGGCACCGGTCCGTCCAGCTCCACCACGCTGGAGCCCAGCTCGCCGTCACCCCGGCCGACGGCGGCACCGGGCAGGTCGACCGAGACCACCACCCGCCGTCGGGGTGCGGCCGGGTCCTCCCGCAACAGTTGCAGGGCGTCCTGGGCGGCCCGGGTGAAGGCGACGTACTCCAACTCCTCCTCGTCGCCCTCGGCGTACCACTCGCGCAGGGTGGGGGTGACCGCGTGCCCGTCGCTGACCGGCAGTCCCCGCTCGCGCAGCAGGGCCAGCATCGGCACGGTCGCCGGCACGTACACCCGGACCAGCTCGTCGCCCGCCATCGTCTCCCCCGCTCGTTGCCGTGCCGGCTGTTTCGCCGCGTCCCCCGGGACCGTGGCCGCACCGCCCGCCCGAACGCCGATCATGCCGTACGGGCGGTACGGGCGCGGACCCGACGGCCGAGACCGTCATACACCGCACACCGCTGCGGTGGAAGACGCCGCACCGGGCGGGCGGTCCGGTGCTGGGCGGGGAAGGCTGTCGGTGGCAAACTGATCCGAACGACGTCAAGCCGAGGGGTTTCCGTGGAGCCGAGGTTTCTCCTGCTCTCCGACGTGGCCGCCGAGCTGAACGTCTCAGATTCGCAGGTCTATCACATGGTACGCAGCGGCGAACTGCCCGCCATCAAGATCGGCGGGCGGGGTCAGTGGCGGGTGGAGCGCGCCCGGCTGGAGGAGTACATCCAGCTCAAGTACGCCGAGACCGCCGAGTGGGTACGCGGCAACCCGCTCACCGACCGCGACCCGGAGTGATCGCCCCGTCCCCCTGAGCCATTGACCCTGGGCGTTGCCGTGGTCGACAATCGACGCTGTCGGAAGCAAACGAAGGCAAACGCAGGGATTGAGGGTGCAGCGATGGCCGACTCCCGCCGTCCGGGGCCGACCCGACCACCGATCCGGTTGCGCCCCGCCCCCATCGCCGACCCGCCCTACGTTGACGAGGTGCCGGATCTGTGGCCCCGACCGCCCGGCCAACTCGCCCTCGACCTGTTCGGCACCGGGCAGCCGCCCGTCGGTCGCCCGGCCGGCCGACGGCCCGACCCCCGACCCCACCCCGGGCATCCGGCCACCCCGGCACTGCCCCCGCCCGCCACCGCCACCCCCGAGGCGACCCGTGCGGCCCACCGGTTCGTCGGCACCTGCCTGGAAATCCTCAACGGTTACCGGCCGCCCGGCCAGATCCGGGCACTGGTCGAGCCGGGGCACACCGCCGAGGTGAGCGAACAACTCGCCCGCGCCTCATCGCGTACCCCGCCGGTGCGGCGGCGCTCCACCCGTCCCGCCGTCCACCTGCGCCGGCTGCGGGTGTTCGAGCCGCACGCGGCAGCTGTCGAGGTGGCTGTGGTGGTCGCCGCAGGTGGTCGGACCTGGGCGATGGCGCTCCGCCTGGAACACCGCCGAGGCAGCTGGCTCTGCACCACCCTCCAGGTCATCTGACCCCCCACCCACCCACCCAC
Organism: Micromonospora sp. RL09-050-HVF-A; assembly: GCF_019374995.1. Classification (NCBI taxonomy): domain Bacteria; kingdom Bacillati; phylum Actinomycetota; class Actinomycetes; order Micromonosporales; family Micromonosporaceae; genus Micromonospora; species Micromonospora sp. RL09-050-HVF-A. The sequence continues at coordinate 5,682,971 of NZ_JAGKQP010000002.1, read as the reverse complement.
CCCAGACCCCCACCCCCCTCCCCCACCCCGCGCCCCCCGCAGCCAGCCCGCCGTGTTGATCAAGAGGTTCAGGTCATTCCTAGAGATCCAACTGACGTATTCCTCTTGATCAGCGCGGGAAGCGGAACCCGGAGGGCTGATCCGGGTGAGGGGCGGGGCTGGGTGGGGGTGAAGTCGGGCAAGGGGTTCTGCGGTCTGGATAACAGGACCGCCCGGAACGGCAGGACCGCCCGGAACGGCAGGACGCCCGCCTGCTCTGGTGAGTAGGCGGGCGTCCTGGCGGTTCGGATCAGGCGCCGCCGTTGGGCGCACCGTGGCAGCGCTTGTACTTGCGACCGGAGCCGCACGGGCAGGGCGCGTTGCGGGACGGACCACCCTCGGCCGACCGGTCGACCGGACCGGTGTTACGCCGGGCGGTGCTGGCTGCGGCAGCCTGACCGCTCGCCCCGGCGGCAGCCGGACGACGGGGCGTACCGGCGGCGGGTCGGGCCTGCGACGGAGCCTGCGGCTGCCCACCGCCGATGCCGAGTGCCGGCGCCGACGGCGCGGGCTCGGGCCGCTCCACGGCCACCGCGCCCGCGCCGGCCTCACCGTCGATGGTGGGGGCGGAGTATTGCAGGCCCTGCTGCTGGGGCGCGCGGTTGAGGCCCTTGGCCCGGATCTCGACCGGCTTGTCCAGCAGCTGCACCTCCTCGGCCTCCGGCTCCGGCTCCTGGACCTGCACCTCCAGGTTGTAGAGGAAGCCGACCGTCTCCTCCTTGATGCCTTCCATCATGGTGGCGAACATGTCGAAGCCCTCGCGCTGGTACTCGATGACCGGGTCGCGCTGGGCGTACGCCCGGAGGCTGATGCCCTCCTGGAGGTAGTCCATCTCGTAGAGGTGCTCGCGCCACTTGCGGTCGATGACCTGGAGCAGCACCATCCGCTCGAGCTGGCGGGTGGCCTCCTCGCCGAGGCTCTCCTCACGCCGGTCGTACGCGGCGTTCGCGTCCTCCTTGAGCCGGGCCAGCAGGAAGTCCTGGTCCAGGCCGGAGCGGGAACCGACCTCCTCCTCCAGCTCGTCGACGGTGACGCCCACCGGGTAGAGCTGCTTGAGGCTCGCCCAGAGCTGGTCGAGGTCCCAATCCTCGGCGTAGCCGTCGCTGGTGGCCCCCACCACGTACGCGCCGATGGTGTCGTCGATCATGTTGCGGACCTGGTCGGAGAGGTCCTCACCGTTGAGCACGCGCAGCCGCTCGGCGTAGATCACCTGGCGCTGCTTGTTGAGCACCTCGTCGTACTTCAGGACGTTCTTGCGGATCTCGGCGTTCTGGCCCTCGATCTGGGCCTGGGCGTTCTTGATCTGCCGGGTGACCATCTTCGACTCGATGGGCACGTCCTCCGGGATGTTGAACCGCTCCATCACCGCCTCGACGGCACCGGCCCGGAACCGCTTCATCAGCTCGTCCTGGAGCGACAGGTAGAACCGGGACTCGCCCGGGTCACCCTGCCGGCCGGCCCGACCGCGCAGCTGGTTGTCGATCCGGCGGGACTCGTGCCGCTCGGTGCCGAGCACGTAGAGGCCACCGGCGGCGGCCACCTCCTCGGCCTCGGTCTCGCACGCCTGCTTCCAGGTGGGCAGGGCCTCCTCCATCGCCTTGGCGTACTCGTCCTCCTGCTCGACCGGGTCGAGGCCGCGCTGGCGCAGCTCGCTGGCGGCGAGGAACTCGGCGTTACCGCCGAGCAGGATGTCGGTGCCCCGGCCGGCCATGTTGGTGGCGACGGTGACCGCGCCCTTACGCCCGGCCTGAGCGACGATCTCGGCCTCGCGGGCGTGGAACTTCGCGTTCAGCACCGAGTGCGGGATGCCCCGGCGGCGCAGTAGCGTGGAGAGGATCTCGGAGTTTTCCACCGAGACGGTGCCGACCAGCACCGGCTGGCCGGCCTGGTGCCGCTCGGCGATGTCCTCGATGACCGCGTTGAACTTGGCCTTCTCGGTCTTGTAGATGACGTCGGCCTTGTCCATCCGGACCATCGGCCGGTGGGTGGGGATGGTCACCACGCCGACCTTGTAGACCTTGTTGAACTCGCCCGCCTCGGTCTGGGCGGTACCGGTCATGCCGGAGAGCTTCTCGTAGAGGCGGAAGTAGTTCTGGAGGGTGATGGTGGCCAGGGTCTGGTTCTCCTGCTTGATCTCCACCCCCTCCTTGGCCTCGATCGCCTGGTGCATGCCCTCGTTGTAGCGGCGGCCGTGCAGGATGCGCCCGGTGAACTCGTCGACGATCAGGACCTCGCCGTCGCTGACGATGTAGTCCTTGTCGCGCTTGTAGAGCTCCTTGGCCTTGATCGCGTTGTTGAGGTAGCCGACCAGCGGAGTGTTGACCGACTCGTAGAGGTTGTCGATGCCGAGCCGGTCCTCGACCTTGGCCACGCCGCGCTCGGTGACCGCGATGGTGCGCTTGGCGTAGTCGACCTCGTAGTCGCCCTCGCCGTCCTTGCCGGACTGGAGGCGGGCCACCACACCGGCGAACTCGCCGTACCAGCGGGCGGAGTGCTCGGCCGGACCGGAGATGATCAGCGGGGTCCGGGCCTCGTCGATCAGGATCGAGTCGACCTCGTCGACCACGGCGAAGTTGTGCCCGCGCTGGACCAGCTCATCGTGGGACCAGGCCATGTTGTCGCGCAGGTAGTCGAAGCCGAACTCGTTGTTGGTCCCGTAGGTGATGTCGCACTCGTAGGCGGCCTTGTGCTCGGCGGCCGGCCGGTTGGGCAGCACCACGCCGACGGTCAGGCCGAGGAACTCGTGCACCTGACCCATCCAGGCGGCGTCGCGCTGGGCCAGGTAGTCGTTGACGGTGACCACGTGCACACCCTTGCCGGAGAGCGCGTTGAGGTAGACCGCCATGACCGAGGTCAGCGTCTTGCCCTCACCGGTCTTCATCTCGGCGATGTTGCCGAAGTGCAGTGCCGCGCCACCCATCACCTGGACGTCGTACGGCCGCTGGCCGAGCACCCGGGCAGCCGCCTCGCGCACCGTGGCGAACGCCTCGGGCAACAGGTCGTCGAGGGTCTCACCATCGGCGAGCCGCTCCCGGTACTGGTCGGTCAGTGATCTCAGCTCGTCGTCGGTGAGGTTGACGTAGTCGTCCTCGATCGAGTTGACGGCGGCGGCGATGGCCTTCAGCCGGCGCACCATACGGCCCTCGCCCGCGCGGAGGACCCTTTCCAGAATCGACACGGATCAACGCTCCCCTAGACAGTCTCGAACCATCGTAGGCGCTCCGTCGGCGCGATGGTCACTGGTGGCGGCGGTCCGACCCGACCAAACCGACATAATGCTCGGCTCGACCCGCCGCCCGGCGGTTATCCGGTTACGCCCACCGCGAACGATCCGGCACGATGACCCGCATGGAGCCTGTGGAGATCATCGAGGACGGCCTGCTGCTGCGTCCGTGGCTCGCCTCGGACGCGGAAGACGTGCACCGGGCTTGCCAGGACCCGGACATCCAGCGCTGGACCACCGTACCGCGTCCGTACCGGCCTGAACACGCCCACGGCTTCGTCACCGAGCTGAGCCCCCGCGCCTGGGCCGAGGGCAGCGGGGCACCGCTCGCGGTCTGCGACGCCGCCACCGGCGAGCTGCTCGGCTCCTGCGGCCTGGTCGCGATCGACCGGGAGGTCGAGACCGGTGAGATCGGCTACTGGACCGCCCCCTGGGCCCGGGGCCGGGGGGTCACCGTGCGGGCCACCCGGGCGGTCGCCCGCTGGGCCTTCGACGCTCTGGCGCTGCGTCGGCTGATCTGGCAGGCCGAGGTCGGCAACCACTTCTCCCGGCTGGTCGCGTTGCGGGCCGGCTTCCAGGTCTCCGGTGAGCTGCGGCTCGCCCGACCCGCCGGGGACGGCCGGGTCGAGGGCTGGATCGGCTCGCTGCTGCCCGGGGAGGTGCCCGCCGCCGGTGCGCCCGGACCGGCCGGACCGGGCACCCTGGAAGCCCGGCGGGCCGCCGTGTTCGGTCGGCCGCAGCCCGTCCTGTTCGCCACCGCCGGGGACACCGAGCTGCGGTTGCGACCGATGGAGGAACGCGACCTGGACGGGGTCGTCGCCACCTGCCGGGACCCGGACACCGTCCGGTGGACCAGCGTGCCGCACCCCTACCAGCACACCGACGCCGAGGGCTACCTGACCTACGGCGGGCTGGCCTGGGCGCGGGGCAGCAGCGCGTGTTTCGTCCTGGCCGACCCGGACGACGCCTTCGCCGGCACCGTCGACCTGCGGTTGAACCCCGTCGACCCGCTGCGGGCCGAGGTCGGCTTCATGACCGCGCCGCACGCCCGGGGCCGGGGCTGGATGCCGGCCGCGCTGGGCGCGCTCGCCGCCTGGGGCATCACCGGCCTCGACCTGGTCCGGATCGAGTGGAAGGCCCACGTCGGCAACACCGCCTCCCGGCGGGCCGCCGAGAAGGCCGGCTTCACCGTCGAGGGCACCCTGCGGGGCGGGGTGCCGCAGCGGGGGGACCGGGTCGACGCCTGGGTCGGCGCGCTGCTCGCCGAGGACCTGACGTGACCCCGCAGACCAACGAAGCCGGGGACCTGACGTGACCCCGCAGACCAACGACGACGGCGGCCTGACGTGAACCCACGGACCATCGAGCCTGGCGAGGACCTGACGTGACCCCGGAGGTCATCGAGGCCGGACCGGTGCGGCTGCGGCCGTTCCGGCCGGACGACGCCGAGGACCTCGCAGCCGGCCGCGACGATCCGGTGAACCTGCGGTTCAACCCGGTGGGGATGCCGCATCCCTACACGGTCGCCGACGCGCACTGGTGGATCTCCGAGGGCGCCCCGGCGGCGTGGCGCAGCGGCGGCGCGGCGTACGCGATCGTCGATGCCGGGACCGACCGGCTGGTCGGCGGGGCCGGGCTCAGCCAGGTGGCGCCGGGCCGGGGGCAGGCTGAGCTGGGCTACTGGGTGGCACCGCGGGCCCGGCGGCGCGGGATCGCCACCGCCACCACCCGGGCCCTGGCGACGGCCGCGTTCCAGGCCGGCCTGGCCCGGCTGGAGCTGCTGATCAGGGCCGAGAACCCGGCCAGCCAGCGGGTCGCGCTGGCCGCCGGCTTCCACCCCGAGGGGGTACGCCGGGCTGCCGGCCCGGGCCGTGACGGCGACCGGTACGACCTGCTCGCCTGGGTACGCCTCGCCGGCGACCCGCCCGGCCCGGTCCCGCGCCTGCTGCCGGACCTGCCTGACGGCCGGCTCACCGACGCGGTGGTGACCCTGCGCCGGCTCGCCCCTGCCGACGCCGAGGTGCTGCACCGGTTGCACACCCGCCCCGAGGTGGTGGCGACCCGGGTCCGTCCGGTCCCACCGACCCGGGCGGACATCGACCGGCGCTGCGCCGTCGCCGAGAGCGACTGGCTGACCGGCCGGGCGGCCGACTTCGCGCTGTGCGACGCGGTGACCGGCACGATGGTCGGCGGTTGCGCTCTGATCCACGACGAGCCGGCCACCGGCCAGGCGATGATCGGCTACAGCCTGCTGCCCGAGGCGCGCGGCCGGGGCCTGGCCACCCGTGCGGTCCGGCTGGTGGCCGACTGGGCGTTCGGCCCGGTGGGTCTGGCCCGCCTCTGGGCCGGCACCGCTCCGTGGAACACCGCCTCCCAGCGCGTCCTGACCCGGGCCGGCTTCCACCGGGAGGGCCTCATGCGTGCCCGCCTCCCCGCCCCGACCCCCGAAACCCCCCGCCCCGACACCCTCCTCTGGTCCCACCTCCCCACCGACCCCCCTCCCTCTCCCCCGACCCCACCCCCACCTCCCGGGTGATCAAGAGGTTTACGTCCATTCGATCTTCGTAGCTGACGCAAACTTCTTGATCACCGCGAGCGGGGGTGGGGGCCGGGGGCCGGGGGGGGTGGGTTAGGTGTCTAGGGAGATGATGCCGTAGTCGTAGGCGTGGCGGCGGTAGACGACGCTGGGGCGGCCGGACTCCTTGTCGTGGAACAGGTAGAAGTCATGGCCGACGAGTTCCATCTGGAACAGGGCGTCGTCGACCGTCATCGGGTCGGCGGGGTGCACCTTGGCCCGGGCGATGTGCCAGGGCTGGTCGTCGTGCTCCTCCGGGCGCTCCTCGACGGCGGTCGCGGTGGCGGTGCCGCCGGCGGGGGCGGCGACGTCGTCCAGGCCGGCCACCGGCAGACCGGCGGTGGCGGCGGCGACGGAGATCGGCGCATGCCGGCCCCGGTGTACGCGGCGGCGGTCGGCCGCCCGGCGCAGTCGGGTGTCCAGCTTGGCGATGGCCGCGTCCAGCGCGCTGTAGAAGTCGTTCGTGCAGGCCTCTGCCCTGATCACCGGCCCACGGGAGACACAGGTGATCTCCACTCGCTGGCAGGTGTCGGACTGCCGGGGATTGCGCTCGTGGAACAGCTCCACATCGACCCGGATGAGCTTGTGATCGTAGCGTTCGATTTTCGCGAGTTTCTCGGCTACGTGTACCCGGTAATGGTCCGGCACTTCGACGTTTCGACCCTTGACCACGATGTCCACGTGACCTCCCTTTTCCGGATGGTCGGCTGATCTTCGAATCCGGTCGAGCAACCTCGGGAGGGCCCCTGGGAGCGTCGACCGGTCAGGTACGGCTACGCCTCCTTCCACCGTCGGGACGGGTGGGGAACCCTTCCTACCCCGACACGAAAACGCTAACTCCTGTTCGGCCGACAGTCACCCCCGGTTGTGGGAAACCCTCAGAGAATTAACAGCAACCAACACCATGGGGTGAAACGGAAACACGTTGCGTCACCAATGCCGCCGCTTTTGCGTTGCACCCAACACGGCCGCGCCATATGGCGTCATTCCCGCCGCACGCAAGGTCCGACTCAGCGCCGCCAGGGTGGCCCCGGTGGTGAGGATGTCGTCCAGCACCACCACCGTCCGGCCACCCGCACCACGCCCGGCCCACCCCGCCCGCAGCCGGAACGCCGACGCCGCCGCCTCGGCCCGCCCCGCCTGGTCCAGCTCCACCGAATCCGGCCGGGGCAGGGCCCGCACCGGCACCGCCGTCCGCACGTCCCAGCCGGCCCCCGCAACCGGACCGCCGCGTGCCGGGCCAACCGGGTCAGGTGGTCGCCGTAGCGGGCCCGGGCCGCCGCCGCCCGGTCCGGCACCGGCACCAGCAGCACCGGCCGGGCCGGACCCACCGCCGCCGCCACCACCTCCGCCAGCAACCCGCCCAGCGGCCGGGCCAACCCGTGCCGACCCCGCTCCTTGTACGACAGCAGCACCTCCCGCAGCGGACCCGCGTACGGGCCGAGGGCGTGGCAGGGCGGCAGGTCCGGCGGAGGCGGGGTGGGACGGGCCGGCACCGGCCGCAGCGCGGCGAGCTGGCGTACGCAGCGCGGGCAGCAGCCCTGCCGCAGGGTGTCGTCCCGCCGACCGCAGCCGGCACAACCGGTCGGGAAGACCAGATCGGTCAGGTCCGCCCAGAGTCCGCCGATGTCCCGCACGAGCGGCTCAGAACAGGAAGAACGGCGCGGTCGGACTGCCCGCCCGGCCACCGGCGGGCGGGGACGGCACGTCCAGCACCTGCTCGCCCCGGATCGTCTCCGCCGACGGTGAACGGTAGCGGTAGGCGACCCCGTTGGCCTCGTACATCATCATGAGGGTGGGCAGCACGTAGGTCGGGTTGCCCGGGTACACCGCGAGGTGGGTCACCCGGGCACCGACGTCGGTGACCAGCCCGGCCTGCAACACCCCGTCCACGCCCACCTCGTAGACCGCCGAACGGTTGGTGGAGCCGGCCACGGCCAGGGTGTTCTCCTGCGCCCAGTCCACCGCCGACAGGTCGGTGAGTGTGGTGGCGACCTGTCGTACCGGGCCGAGGGAGACCACTCCGCCGTCGAGACTCGCCGTGCTGAGGTAGAGCCGCCCACCGACGATCAGTGCGATCCGGTGCCCGTCCAGGGCGGCGGCCACCGCGCTGACCTGACCCGTCGCGCCCACCGGCACCTGGACCATCCGGGCCCGGTCGTCGAACCGGTAGAGCCGCCCGTCGGCCACCACCAGCCCGTACGGCTGGGCCCCGCCGAGCGGGCGCAACCAGACCGGCCGGCCGAGCGCGGTGAAGGTCTGCGTCCCCGGGGTCATCACCTGCACCGGCGCGGCACCGGAACCGGCGACCAGCCGGTGCCGGCCGCCCGGGGCGGTGGTCACCAGGGCGGCGAGGGTCTTGTCCTCGACGGCCCGCCGCAGGGCCGCCGAGACGATGGTGTGGTTGTCCTCCACGCGGATCGGCACGGGGCCGATGGGCTCGGCCTCGAAGACGAGCGGATGGATCGCCCCGTCATAGACGGTGAACCGCTGCGGCGCCTCGGTGAGCGGATAGACCGGGTTGGCGAGCCGGTGGGCGGCCAGGTCGTCGATGGTCACCCGGGACTGGTTGCGGGTGGTGAGCTGGAGCGGGCCGTCCAGGTCGGACAGCGACCAGGACAGCTGGATGCCGAGTTTCTCCAGTTTGCGACGGTCGTCCCCGGGCAGGTCGAGGTTGACCTCCCACCGGCCGTCGGTCTTGACCGCGTTGTTGATCAGGGCGGTCCGGTCCGGCAGGCCGCTCGCCCCCTGGCGGAGCCAGTCCGACGGGCCGGCGATCAGCCACTTGACCGCCTCGCTGACCAGCCGCTCGTTGGGCACGGCGAGGGGCAGGTAACGCTGGTCGGCGACCAGCCGGGTGGCGTCGGAGTTCCAGAAGTAGACCGTACGGATCTGGTAGTACAGCCGCAGGCTCAACGTGTCCAGCAGCAGCACGCTCGGCGGATCGGTGACGTAGTAGCCGCCGTCCTGCGTGCTCTCCTGGCCCGGCTCGGCGGAGCCGCGCAGCGAGAACTGGTATTCGGTGTCCGTCACCACCGGCGGGCCGAGCACCCCGTTGGCCCGCAGCAGCCCCACCTGCTGCACCGGCACCCGAACGGTGAGCAGACCGTTGACGTTCTCGGTGATCACCGGCTTCTCGGTCAGCCGGACCACGTTGATCGCGACCTCACTGCCCTGTTTCTCCGCGAGCCGGTTGCGGTCCTCGCGGGCGATGAACTGCTTGACCCGGGCGTACGCCCGCTCGGGCTCACCGGCCGCGGCGGCCAGGAAGTTGCGGACGAAGGTCTCCCGGTCGGCGCCGCTGGACGTGCGGGTGGGGGGTTCGCCCCGGCCGGAGCTGGACGCGCCCGCCGAGACGGCCGGCCCGGACCCGTCCACCTGCACGTCGGTGCGGTCGGGGATGCCGCAGCCGGTGGCGAGCGCCAGCAGTACGACGCAGAGCAGCCCGGCCAGCGCCCGGCGCCCCACGGCCGGGCCCGGGCCCGTGCGACGACTCACGACCGGACCTCCGCCCGCTCGTCGGGCACGGCGGCCGGACCGGGGCCGATGGCCAGGACACCACCGTCGGCGGGCCCGATCGCCAACAGGTCGCCGTCTCGCGGGCCACCGAAGGGCAGGGTGGCGTCCGCCGGCACCAGCCGCAGCGGTGAGGTGGTGAGCCGGTCGCCGGAGCGGACCGGCAGGGTGAGTCGGAACTGGGCGCCCTGCCCCGGCGCCCCCCACGCCTCCAGCCAGCCGCCGTGCAGCCGGGCGTCCTCCAGGCTGATCGACAACCCCAGCCCGGTCCCGCCGGTCTGCCGGGCCCGGGACGGGTCGGCCCGCCAGAACCGGTTGAAGACCAGCTTCTCCTCGCCCGGCTTGAGCCCGACGCCGTGGTCGCGGACGGTGACCGCGACGGCGGTCTGGTCGACGCCCAGGGTGATCACCACCGGTTTGGCCTCGCCGTGCTCCACGGCGTTGCCGACCAGGTTGCGCAGCACCCGCTCGACCCGACGCGGGTCCACCTCGGCGATCACCGGGCTGGTCGGCACCGCCAGCTCGATGGTGACGCCGACCCGTTCGGCCAGTCCGGCGAGGCGGTCGGCGACCCGGTGCACCACCGGCACCAGGTCGGTCGGCTCGGAGTCGAGCATGGCGAAGCCGGCGTCGAAGCGGCTGATCTCCAGCAGGTCGGTGAGCAACTCCTCGAACCGGTCCAGCTCCGCCTGGAGCAGCTCGGCGCTGCGGGCCACCGCCGGGTCGAACTCGTCGCGCTCGGCGAAGATCAGGTCGGCGGCCATCCGGACGGTGGTCAGCGGGGTCCGCAGCTCGTGCGAGACGTCGGAGGTGAACCGGCGCTGGAGGCGGGACATCTCCTCCAGGCGGAGGATCTGCCGTTGCAGGTTGGTGGCCATCTGGTTGAACGAGGCGGCGAGCAGGGCGAGGTCGTCCTCGCCGTTGACCACCATCCGCTGGTCGAGCAGGCCCGCGGAGAGCCGCTGGGCGGTGCGCGCGGCGACCCGGACCGGGGTCACCACCAACCGGGTGACCAGGGCGGCGAGCAGGCCGAGCAGCAGCACCAGGGCCACCCCGGTGGCCAGGACGGTGGCCCGGGCGTCGGCGGCGGTGGCGTCCTGCCGGTTGAGCGGGACGAGGTAGTAGAGCTCCAGCTGGCCGAAGCGGGTGGGCACCGGGGAGCCGTAGACCAGGTATTTCGTCCGCTCCCCGGTGAGCTGGCCGGTGCGGATCTGGTGGGCCACCTTACCGTCGGCGACGGCGGCCCGTAGCTCCCGGCTGACCAGCGGCCGGACGTCCATCGCCGGGGAGGTGCGGGTCTCGATGATGCCGGCGTAGTTGTCCGCGGTGATCGCCACCACCACCCCGCTGGTCTGCTGCGGGTCGCCCCCGGCCAGATAGTTGACCGTGCCCTCGACGGTGTCCTGGAGCTGCGCCTCCTGGGGCTGGCTGTAGAGGTTGAACTGCTTGGCCGAGTAGTCACTGCCGTTGCGCAGCCGCAGCAGCACGTCGGTCTCGGCGTTCTCGAGCAGGATGCTGGTGATCTTGTCGGCGATCAGGTAGGCGAAGCCGCCGACCAGCAGGCTGGACACCACCAGCGTGATGGTCACCACCCGGACCTGCAACGACCGCCGCCAGGTCTGCCGCAGGCCGGCGGTCACCCGCAGGCAACGGCCCAGCAGGGCACGCCACACCGCCCGCGCGGCGGGACGCCAGCCGGCGGTGTGCTCGGGGGTGGGGTCGGGGGCACTGGTCACGGTGCAGACCAGGCTATCCGGTACCCGCCTTGTATCCCACGCCCCGCACGGTCAGGATGATTTCCGGCCGCTCCGGGTCCGGCTCGATCTTGGCGCGCAACCGCTGCACGTGCACGTTGACCAGCCGGGTGTCCGCCGCGTGCCGGTAACCCCAGACCTGCTCCAGCAGGACCTCCCGGGTGAAGACCTGACGCGGCTTGCGGGCCAGCGCGACCAGCAGGTCGAACTCCAGCGGCGTCAGCTTCACCTCGTCGCCGTCCCGGCTGACGGTGTGCGCCGGCACGTCGATGGTGATCTGGTTACCGGGCGGGCCGATGGTCAGCATCTCCGGGGCGACGTCCTCGCCCCGCCGCAGCCGGGCCCGCATCCGGGCCACCAGCTCCTTCGGCTTGAACGGCTTGACCACGTAGTCGTCGGCACCCGACTCCAGGCCGAGCACCACGTCGACGGTGTCGCTCTTGGCGGTCAGCATGACGATCGGCACACCCGACTCGCCACGGATCGCCCGCGCCACGTCGATACCACTCATCCCGGGCAACATCAGGTCGAGCAGCACGATGTCGGGTCGACTGTCCCGGAACGCAGCCAACGCCCGTTCCCCGTCGGCGACGAAGGAAGGCAGGAAACCCTCACTGCGCAGGACGATGCCGAGCATCTCGGCGAGCGCGGGGTCGTCGTCGACCACCAGCACCCGGGCTCTCATGGGGTTTATGTTTCCATCCCCGTTCAGTCGGTGGGATCGCGTCTGGATGGCACGGTACTGCCGGGAGAGGTGCCACCGCACGCCCCACGCGCGATATCTCCCCCGATGGCCGTATCGGTGGCCCGCACGGCGGATCCACCCGGCCGGTCGGACCGTGTCACCATGATCCCCGGGCAGGTCGCCCCCCGCCAGCCACCATCCGCAGGAGTACGCGTGCCCGATGTCGGCCCGACCGCCGTGCTCCCCCGCCGTCCACTCACCGTCGGTGAACTGCTCGACTCCGCCGTGCTGCTGCTGCGGGCCCAGGGGCGGGTGCTGGTCCCCCTGGGCGTCCTGCTCGCCGCCGGTGAACAGGTGCTGTTGTACCCGCTGCGCCGGCTCGCCGACGCCGTACCCCCGGTGTGGTGGAGCGAGAGCGGGTCGTTTCCGCTCTGGTGGCAACTGCTCGCGGTGGGCGCCGCCGGTGAGGCGGTGATCGTCCTGCTGCTCGGCAACCCGGCCGCGCGGGCGGCCGGCGCGGCCCTGCTCGGCCGCCACACCGGCGTGGGGGACCTGCTCCGCCCGGCCGGAGCCCACTGGGGGGTCACCCTGCTGCTCGCCCCGGCGGTCGGCCTGCTGATGCTGGTCGCGGCGCTGCTCGGCCCGGCCTGGCTCGTCGGCTGGGGACTGCTCGGCTCGGTCGCCGCAGCCGTGGTGGTGGACCGGGTGCCCGGACCGTCGGCGGTGCCCCGGTCGGTCCGCGTCGCGCTGCGCGGTCGGGCCGCCGCCGTCCGGCTGCTCGGCTACCTCGGCTGGTGGGTGCTGCGGGTCGGTCTCGCCCTCGGTCTCTTCTTCGGCGTCGAGTCGCTGCACCTGGTCGACCTGGCCGACCCCGACGTGCGGGTCGTCGCCGCGATGCTCGCCTGGGCGGCGGTGAACAGCGTCGCCTACCCCGCGCTGGCCTGTCTCGACGCGGTGAACCACCTGGACACCCGGATGCGCGCCGAAGGGCTGGACATCCGGCTCGCCCGTACCCCCGCGGGGTCCGTCGCGGCCGGCCTGCCGGCGGTCGATCGGTGAGCCGGTGGTGGACGGAGGCCGTCGCCGCGCTCGGCGACGTGCTGCCGCTGCCGCTGGCCGCGCTGCTGCTGGTGCTGGTCGCCGGGCTGACCGCGCTCGCCTGGTACCACTTCCCGGCCTGGGTGTCCCGCCGACTGCCCCGCTGGCGACTGCCCCGCTGGCGGCTGCCCCGCTGGCGGCTGCCCCGCTGGCGGCGACGGCAGCGGTCGGCCGACGACCCGCCCGGCGTCACCCTGCCCCGCCCCCGCACCGGAGACGACACCCCCGCCGCCGGCCCCGGGCGCTCCCTGGCCGACCGGCTGGCCGCCGAGGGCCGGTACGCCGAAGCCGTCCGGGAACGGCTGCGCGACATGATCCGCCGGCTGGTCGCCGTCGGTGCGGTCGCACCCCGACCCGGGATGACCGTCACCGAACTGACCGACGCGGCAGCCCACGCCCGTCCCCCGGTCGACCCGCCGTTGCGCGCCGCCGGAGCGATCTTCGCCGAGCTGTGGTACGCCCAACGCCCCGCCGCCGCCGGACACGACCAGCGGATGCGGGAACTCGCCGACGAGCTGGACCGGGCCCTCACCCACCCACGGCCGGACGGAGGGCCCCGGTGACCCGCCCCGCCACACCGACGGTCGACAGCCCGCCACCGGCCCCCGTCCGCCCGCCACCGGCCGGGCCGGTACGGCGGCGCCGCCGGCACCGGGTGATCGTGCCGCTGGCGTTGGCCGCCGCGCTGCTCGCCGGCACCGTCGGTGCCCACGCGCTGGACCAGCCCGACCCGACCGAACCCGGTTTCCTCTCCCCGGTCGCCACCGACGACGACGGTGGCAGCCGCCTCGCCGACGCGCTGCGCGCCCGGGGCGTCACCGTGGACCGGGAGACCGACCTGCTGCCCGCCCTGCTCGGCCTCGACCGTGGCCCGGCCACCCTCTTCGTGCCGGCGGCGGAACTGCTGCACCCCGACACCCTCGACACGCTGGGCGAGCTGCCGGCCGGCCGGCGACTGGTCCTCGTCGACCCGTCCCGCCGGGTGCTCGAATCCGCCGGCCTGCCGGTGGTGCCCACCGACCGCCGGTGGGCCGCCCGGGCCGTCGGACCCGACACCGACGGTCGGCCCTGTCCACTACCCGAGGCGAGCCGGGCCGGGGTGGCCGCCGCCCGGCTCCAGCGGTACGCCGCCGCGCCCGGTACCGCAGCCACCCTCGACCGCTGCTACGGCGACGGCCTGGTCCGGCTGCCCGGCCGGGCCGAGGTGGTGGTGATCGGTGCCAGCGACCCGTTCCGCAACGAACGGATCGCCGAACACGGCAACGAGACGCTCGGCACCGGCCTGCTCGGCGTCCACGGTCGGGTGGTCTGGTTGGACCTGGACGGGCCGGCACCGGCCCCCACGGTCGGCCGTCCCGACGGCACCGGCGAGCCCGCCTGGTCACCCGCCCCCGGCGGGTCCACCGGTTACGGCGACGGCACCGGCGAGCAGGGCCCGGGTGGCCCCGGACCCGCCACCGGCGGAGGCGACGGACGGGGTGACGCCCCCGACTCGGCCGGTCCGCCACCACCCGACGACCACCCGCTGCTGGACGCCTTCCCGCCCTGGTTCTGGGCGCTACTGCTCCAACTCGCCCTGGCCGCCCTGCTGACCGTGCTGTGGCGGGCCCGCCGGCTCGGCCCACCGGTCACCGAGCCGCTGCCGGTCGAGGTCCGCGCCGCCGAGACCGCCCTCGGCCGGGCCCGGCTCTACCAACGGGCCCGCGCCCGGGGCCCGGCCGCCGAGATCCTGCGCACCGCCACGCTGGGACGGTTGCGCGGCCGGCTCGACCTGCCCGCGACCCTCGCACCGGCGGAGTTGGCGGCCCGGGTGGCCGGGCCGGCCGGCGGCACCCCGGAGCAGATCCACGAGCTGCTCTTCGGCGCGGCGCCCGGGACCGACGCCGAACTGCTGGAGCTGGCCCGGTCGCTGGACCGGCTGACCCGTACCGTGGCGGCAGCGCCCGGCCGTCCGACCGAAGGAGACCCCCGGTGACCCGACCCGCCACCACCGCCGAGCCCACGGCCGGCCCGGACGACGCCCGGGCCGCCCTGCACCGGCTGCGCACCGAGGTGGCCAAGGCGGTCGTCGGCCAGGACGCCGTGGTCACCGGCCTGGTCATCGCCCTGCTCTGCCGGGGCCACGTCCTGCTGGAAGGCGTGCCCGGGGTGGCCAAGACGTTGCTGATCCGCACCGTCGCCACCGCCCTCGAGCTGGACTCCAAGCGGGTCCAGTTCACCCCCGACCTGATGCCCGGTGACGTCACCGGTTCGCTGATCTTCGACCCGCGTACCGCCGCGTTCACCTTCCGGGAGGGGCCGGTCTTCACCAACCTGCTGCTCGCCGACGAGATCAACCGGACGCCGCCGAAGACCCAGTCGGCGCTGCTGGAGGTGATGGAGGAGCGCCAGGTGTCCGTCGAGGGCGCCCGCCGGCCGCTGCCCGAGCCGTTCATCGTGGCCGCCACCCAGAACCCCGTCGAGTACGAGGGCACCTACCCGTTACCCGAGGCGCAGCTCGACCGGTTCCTGCTCAAGCTGACCGTGCCGCTGCCCAACCGGGACGAGGAGCTGGGGGTGCTGCGCGCCCACCACGCCGGCTTCGACCCCCGTGACCTCGGCGCGGCCGGCGTACGCCCGGTGGCCGGCGTCGCCGACCTGGCCGCCGCCCGGGAGGCGGTGGGCCGGGTGCACGTGGCCGAGCCGGTGCTCGGCTACATCGTGGACCTGTGCCGGGCCACCCGGACCGCCCCGGCGCTGGAGCTGGGTGCGTCGCCCCGGGGCGCCACCGGCCTGCTCAGCACCGCGAAGGCGTGGGCCTGGCTGGCCGGCCGGGACCACGTCACCCCCGACGACGTGAAGGCCACCGCCCGCCCGACGTTGCGGCACCGGCTGCGGTTGCGCCCCGAGGTGGAGTTGGAGGGGGTCGGGGTCGACATGGTGCTGGACACGGTGCTGGCCACCGTGCCGACCCCGCGATGACCTGGCGGGCGGCCGTGCTGCTGCTGGTGGGGGTGCCCACCCTGGCGTTCTGGCCGGACCCGGTGCGCGGGGTGGCCGTGATGACCGGCGCGGTGCTGCTGCTGACCGCCGTGGACTGGGCGCTCGCCGCCCCGCTGCACACGATCACCGTCGACCGTGAGGGTGACCGGGCCGTCCGGCTGGGCCGGTCCGCGACGGTCACCCTGCGCCTGACCAACACCTCCGGCCGTACGCTGCGTGCCCAGGTGCGCGACGGGTGGGTGCCGTCGGCGGGGGCCCGTCCGGACGTACCGCCGGACCGGGTGTCCCGGGTCGGACCGGGCGGGGTGCTGGTGCTGCCCAACCGGCTCACCCCCACCCGGCGCGGCGACCGGCCGGCGGTGACGGTGACGGTGCGCTCGCTCGGGCCGCTCGGGTTGGCGTTGCGGCAGCGGGCGGGCCGGCCGGCCACCCCCGGCTGGACGCTGCGGGTGCTGCCCCGGTTCGACTCCCGTCGGCACCTGCCGGAGAAGCTGTCCCGGCTGCGGGTCATCGACGGCACCCAGGTCGCCCGGGGGCGGGGCCAGGGCACCGAGTTCGACACCCTGCGCGAGTACGTGGTCGGCGACGACGTCCGGTCGATCGACTGGCGGGCCAGCGCCCGCCGCGCGGACGTGCTGGTCCGCACCTGGCGTCCGGAGCGCGACAGACGACTGGTGTGTGTGCTGGACACCGGCCGTACCTCGGCGGTACGCGTCAGGGACGAGCCCCGGCTGGACACCGCCATCGACGCCGCGCTGCTGCTGACCGCGTTGGCCTCCCGGGCCGGCGACCGGGTCGACCTGCTCGCCGCCGACGCGCAGATCCGGACCACGGTCACCGGTGGCAGCCAGCCGGCCCTGCTCCACCGGTTGGTGAACGCGCTCGCGCCCCTGCACCCGGCGCTGGTGGAAACCGACTTCGACCTGATCGTCGCGGAGATCCTGCGCCGGCACCGGCGGCGCAGCCTGGTGGTGCTCCTCACCGCCCTGGAGGCGGGCGCGCTCGCCGAGGGGCTGCTGCCGGTGCTGCCCCGGCTGGCCGCCCGGCACCGGGTGATCGTGGCGGCCGCGCACGACCCGGTGCTCACCGCGTTGACCACCACCCCGCCGGTCCGCACCGGGGACGCCTACGCCGCCGCGGCCGGCTGGCGGGCGCTCGCCGAGCGGGACCGGGTCCGCGCCGCCCTCGGCCGGTACGGGGTGACCGTGGTGGACGCCCCGGCGGACCGCCTCGCCCCCGCCCTGGCCGACACCTACCTGCGCCTCAAGGCCCTCGGGCAGCTCTGACCCGGGTCCGGTCCGTTCACGGCACGGGTCGGTGCGGGCGGTGGGTGGGGTGCCAGGCGCGGGCCGGGTCCGTGGAGGGCCACAGTTCGGCCAGCCACGGGTCGGCACGCTCGGCCGGTACGCGCTCGACGGCGACCGCCCGGCGACCGAGCAGCACCACGTACGCCAGGAAGCCCAGCCACACCGTCGCACCGACGCCGACCCGAAGCGCCACCGGCACCGGCGACGGGGTGACGAACGCCTCCAACAGTGCGGAGACCGCAAAGAGCCCGACCAGACCCACCGCGACCAGGATCGCCGAGCGGCCCGCCTCGGCCACCGCCCGCCCCCGGCCCAGGTGCTCCGGTGGCGAGATCCACGCCCAGGCGGTCCGCAGCCCCACCCCGGCCGCGACGAAGACCCCGGTCAGCTCCAACAGCCCGTGCGGGGTGATCAGGCCGAAGAACACGTCGGCCCGGCCATAGGAGACCATCACCCCGCCCACCACCCCGACGTTCAGCGCGTTCTGCCACAGCAGGTAGAACACCGGGACGACGAGCACCCCCGAGGCGAGACACTGGGCGGCGATCCAGGCGTTGTGGGTCCACAGGTGGAAGGCGAACGTGGGCGCGGAGAACTCGGTGTAGTAGCCGGCGAAGCCGGAGTCGACCAGGTCGGCGGCGGCGTCGGGGCCGATGAACGCGGCGGCGGTGCCCGGGTTGCCCGCGACGTACCAGATGAGGAAGCCGCTGAGCAGGCTGAACCCGGTGGCCACCGCGCACCACCACGGCCAGGCCCGGTAGACCGCGCCGGGGAACCCGACGACCAGGAACCGCCCCAACGCCCCCCAGGACGGCCGTCGGCGGCCGGTGATCCGGGCCCGCGCCCGCAGCACCAGGTGGGACAACCGGCTGACCAGGGCCGGATCGGGTGCCCGGCTGCGCAGCGCCGACAGGTGGGTGGCGGTGCGCTGGTAGAGGACGATCATCTCGTCGATCTCGTCGACGTCGAGTCGACGCCGGTCGCAGAACAGCTCCAGCCGCCGCCACTCGTGGCTGTGCTCGGCGACGTACGCGTCGAGATCCACTGGTCCTCCCCCGTCCCGCGCCCATAGTGTTCACTGTCCGGGTGAGAGCGCAACCACCGGTGCCGACCCGCGTCGGCCCGGCGGACACCCCGACCCGCGTCGGCCCGGCGGACACCCCGGCCGGCGGACGCTGGGCGGACGCCGGGCTGATCAGCGGCGAGGCCGTCGAGCTGGACGTGCGGGCGGCCCGGCTCGGCTCCCGGGTCCTGGCGCTCCTGATCGACGTCGTCGGTCAACTGCTCTGCGCGGCGCTGCTGGCGCTGACGCTGACCCCGGTGGTGCTGATCCTGCTGCCCGACCCGGTGGTGGACCGGGCCTTCACCGGGGCGTTGGAGACGCTCGGCCTGGTGCTGGTGCTGGTCGGCTATCCGGTCGCCTGGGAACGCCTCAACCACGGCCGGACGCCCGGCAAGCTCGCGGTGGGCCTGCGGGTGGTCAGCGCCGACGGCGGCCCGGTGGAGCTGCGCCAGTCGCTGACCCGGGCGCTGGTGGGGGTGGCCGTGGAGTGGCCGGGGCTGGTGCTGCCGCTGCTGAGTTGGGTGGCCGGCGTCACCGTGATGCTGACCGATCCGCGCGGGCGACGGCTGGGCGACCTGGTCGCCGGCACCATGGTGGTGCACACCCGCACGACGCAGGGCTGGCGACCGGCCCCACGGATCATTCCGCCGCTGGCCGGCTGGGCGGCCACCCTGGACCTGACCAGGCTCGACGACGCGCTGGCCCTGGCGGTCCGGCAGTACCTGACCCGGGCCGGGCAGATCGTCGAGCCGTACCGGTCGAGGTTGGCCCGGGAGTTGTGGTGCGAGGTGGCGGCGGTGACCACCCCGAAGTCACCGCCCGGCGTACCGGAGCCGTTGCTGCTGGCGGCGGTGCTGGCGGAACGGAACCGGCGCGGCACGCTGCGGCTACGCCGCAACCGGGCGCTCACCGCCACCCTCTGGCCCGACCTGCACCCGGCCACCCCCGCCGCCGTCGAACCGCCGGCCCGGGCCCTGCCGCCGCCCCGGCCCCGGCCGGGGTGCGCCCGGCTGTGCCGGCACTGCGGTCGGCGTCGCCGGAGGATTCCGGGTCGCCGCTCAGCTGAACAGGGCGCGACCCCACCAGTCGGCGGCGTCCCGGACCCCGGGCGGGCAGGCGAACAGGCCGCTGGAGACGTGCCGCAGGTATTCGTTCATCGCGTCGTTGCGGGCCAGCTGGGTCTGGATCGGCACGAACTGCCGGCGCGGGTCCCGCTGGTAGGCCATGAAGAACAGCCCGGCGTCGAGCCGGCCCAGCCCGTCCGAGCCGTCGACGTAGTTGTAGCCCCGGCGCAGCAGCCGGGCACCGTTGTTCAGGGTGGGGTGGGCGAGGCGCACGTGCGAGTCGACGGCGATCACCGGCTGGCCGTCGTCGCCCTTCGCGGCGAAGTCCGGCTCGTCGAACTCGTCGCGGCGGCCCAGCGGCGCACCGCTGCCCTTGGTCCGGCCGACGATCTGCTCCTGCTCGGTCAGCGAACTGCGGTCCCAGGTCTCGATCTGCATCCGGATCTTGCGGGTGACCAGGTAGGACCCGCCGGTCATCCAGTCCGCGCCGTCCTCCGGCTGGGCCCAGAGCTGCTCACGCAGCAGCCCGGCGTCCTCGGCCTTGAGGTTGGCGGTGCCGTCCTTGAAGCCGAAGAGGTTACGCGGGGTCGCCTGGTCCCGCGACGTCGACGAGGTACGCCCGAAGCCGAGCTGCGACCAGCGGACGCTGACCACACCCATCCCGATCCGGGCCAGGTTACGGATGGCGTGCACCGCCACCTGCGGGTCGTTGGCGCACGCCTGCACGCACAGGTCGCCGCCGGAGATCTCCGGGCGCAACGCGTCCCCGGCGAAGTGCGGCAGGTCGGCCAGCGCGGCGGGGCGGCGGCCGGCGAGGCCGAACCGGTCCCGGCCCTGCGCGTCGCGGAACAGGGTCGCGCCGAAACCGACGGTCAGGGTGAGCTGCGACGGGGGCAGGCCCAGCGCCTCGCCGGTGTCGTCCGGCGGGGCCTCCGGGACACCGCCGACGGCACCGATCACCCCGGCGTCCTTTCCGCCGGTCATCCGAGCGGCGGCGGCCGTCCACTCCTGGAGCATCGCGACCAGCCGGTCCCGGTCCTTGGTGATCACGTCGAAGGCGACGAAGTGCAGCCGGTCCTGGGCCGGGGTGGTGATCCCGGCCTGGTGTTCACCGTGGAACGGCACCGCCCCGGCGGCCCCGTCGTAGGCGGCGGCCCGGTCGCCGTCGCGGGTCAACGCGCCCGCTCCGGCGGCCACCCCGGCCACCCCGGCGACCCCGACCCCGGCCAGGGTGATCGCCCGCCGTCGGGTCAGCCGGCGGCGACCCCGGCCGGTGGTGCTGCTCTGCTCGCTCATCGACTCTCCTGGGAGGGACCGGCCGTACGACGGCCGTGCTGACCCGTCGTCACCGGGCGACGGCGGCGGCGACCTTGCTGACCGGTTCGGCGAGGGCGTTGATGCTGTCCGACAACTCCTTGAGGTCGGTCTTGCTCAGCTGGGTGTGCAGCTTCCAGCCGTCGCCGTCGCGGTGCTTGCCGAGCGCCGCCTCCACGTTGGCGAACTCCTTGTCGAGCTGGGCGACCAGCTCGGGGGCGCGCTGCTCCAGCGCGGGTCGCAGCGCGGCGACGGCGGCCTTGGAGCCCTCCAGGTTGGCGTTGAAGTCCCAGAGGTCGGTGTGCGAGTACCGCTCCTCCTCGCCGGTGATCTTGCCGCTGGCCACCTCGTCGAGCAGGGCCTTGGCCCCGTTGGCGAGCTGGAGCGGGGTGAGCTTCTCGGCGTTGGCCCGGGCCACGATCTCCTTGACGTCGACCAGCAGCCGGTCGGCGATCGGGCCGTCCTTACTGATGTCGCCGGTGGTCCAGAGGTCCTTCTCGATCCGGTGGAAGCCGGTGAACTCCATGCCCTCCTCGATGACCTCCTCCCGACCGTCGATCTTGGGGTCGAGGTCGCCGAAGCTCTCCGCGACCGGCTCGATCCGCTCCCAGTAGGTGCGGGCCACCGGGTACAGCGCCTTGGCCTTCGGCACGTCGCCGGCCTTGACCGCGCCGACGAACTCCTCGGTCTTGGTGAGCAGGGCGGCGGTCTGGCTGGTCACGTACCGCTGGTAGCTGGCGGTGGCCTGGGTCAGCGCGGCGTCCGGGGCCACGGTCGCGGCGGTGCCGCTGACCTTCAGCGCGCCCCGGATGCCCCGGCCGCTCATCCCCGGCTTGCAGGCCGTCTCGTACGTGCCGGCGGGCAGTTCCACCCGCAACTCGCGGCTCAGCCCCGGGGCGATGTTCTCCACCTCGCCCATCACCCGGTCACCGGCGGCGTAGACGTAGAACTCGTTGACCTTGCTGCCGGAGTTGGTCACGGTGAAGGTCGCCTGACCGGCGTCCAACTCGGTGACGTCGACCTCGCACACGCTGTCGGTGGCCTTGACCTTGACCGTGTTGGCGGCCGTGCCATCCTGCTGCTCGTCCTTGCCGCCGCAGGCGGTGACACCGGTGACGGCAAGCGCGCCGACGGCGGCGAGCGCCAGGAAACGGGTGGTACGCATCGTTTGCTTGTCTCCTCGGGAAGGTTCAGGCTCGCCGCGACACGGCCGGCTGGGTGGTGGGGTTACCGTCGCCGGTGGGGGCCGGGTCGCCGGCCGGTGCGGGCTTCGCGGGGGCCGCCGGCCGCCGCAGGAACAACACCAGCACCGGTACGGCGTAGGCGACCCAGGCGACCATCTCCAGCACGCTCGGCGCGGCGGTGATGTTGAACATGCCGGCGAGCAGGGCGGCGTACCAGGTGTTGGGGTCGAGCACGCCGGTGATGTCGAAGGCCAGGTCGTTGAGGCCGGGGAGCACCCCGGCCTCCTGGAAGTCGTGCACGCCGTACTTGAGGATGCCGGCGGCGACCAGGATCAGCAGCGCGCCGGTCCAGGTGAAGAACGTCGACAGGTTGATCCGCAGGGCGCTGCGGTAGAGCAGGACGCCGATCCCGACGGCGGTGGCGATGCCGCCGATCAGCGCCAGCAGCGGTCCGGAGCCGGTGCCGCCGGTCGCGCTCTGCGCCGCCGAGTAGAAGATCAGGGCGGTCTCCAGGCCCTCCCGGACCACCGCGAGGAACGCCATCCCGGCCACCGCGAACGAGCCGACGGCCAACGCCTCGCTCAGTCTGCCGCGCAGCTCACCGGCGATCGTCCGGGCGGCCCGACGCATCCAGAAGATCATCCAGGTCACGAAGACGACGGCGGCGACCGAGGTGACCGCCTCGAACAGTTCCCGGTCCTCGGAGCGGGCCAGCAGTGAGGTCGAGGTGTACTCGATGAGCCAGCCGAACAGCACCGACAGGGCCACGGCGAGCCCGACACCGGCCCACACCTGGGGCAGCCGGTCGCGGCGCTGCGACTTGACCAGGAAGGCGACCAGGATGCTGACGACCAGCGTCGCCTCCAGGCCCTCCCGCAGGCCGATCAGGTACGTGGCGAACATCGGTACTCCGTGTCGTGGTCAGGCATGCCTCAGTTTACTTAGGGCAGCCATACCTTCCTCCTGATCCGGGGTCCCGTCAAGTCGTTCATGACAGGGTTCACCCTGGCCGGGATGGTCGGGCGGACCCGCTGGCCGGGGGGTGCCAGCCAGCCGCCCGACGTGGCAAAATCCGACGTACCCCAGGACAGGACGGCCCGTGCCCGACACGCCCCGCACCCCCACCCTCCGCCCCGCGTACGCCCCGCCACCGGCGAGTTCCGCCCCCGGCGCGCTTCGCCACCGCCAGCCGGGACGGCACCGGTGAGGGGCTTCGGCCCGTGGCTGGGCGTGCTCGCGCTGGTGATCGTCCTCAACGCACTCCGACTGCGCCCGCTGGCCCTGGTCGTGTCCCTCGCCTGGCTCGCCTGGTGCGTGTGGACCTGGGTCCGCCCGGCCCGCCGCGACAAGATCCGCTCTGCCGGGCGACGGTAGCGGCATCCACCGGCCACGACCCCGCCGGACCGCCCCACCGCGCCGCGAGACCCCCGGACGCGCGCAGGGCCGGCCGCTCGGCGGCCGGCCCTGCGCGGGTGTGCTCAGTAGCGGTAGTGCTCGGGCTTGAACGGGCCCTCCGGAGAGACGCCGAGGTAGGCGGCCTGCTCCTTCGTCAGCTCGGTCAGCCGGGCACCGAGCGCGCCCAGGTGCAGCCGGGCGACCTTCTCGTCCAGGTGCTTGGGGAGCACGTAGACGCCGATCGGGTACTCGTCGGTCTTGGTGAACAGCTCGATCTGGGCGATCGTCTGGTTGGCGAACGAGTTCGACATCACGAAGCTCGGGTGACCGGTGGCGTTGCCCAGGTTCAGCAGGCGGCCCTCGGAGAGCACGATGATGGCGTGGCCGTCGTCGAAGCGCCACACGTCGACCTGCGGCTTGATGTTCTCCCGGGTGACGTCGGAGCGCTTCATCAGGCCGGCCATGTCGATCTCGTTGTCGAAGTGGCCGATGTTGCCGACGATGGCCTGGTGCTTCATCCGGGCCATGTGCTCGTTGGTGATGACGTCGAAGCAGCCGGTCGCGGTGATGAAGATGTCGGCCTGCTCGACCACGTCCTCCAGGGTGGCGACCTGGTAGCCGTCCATCGCCGCCTGGAGGGCGCAGATCGGGTCGACCTCGGTCACCACGACCCGGGCGCCCTGGCCGCGCAGCGACTCGGCGCAGCCCTTGCCCACGTCGCCGTAGCCGAGCACGACGGCCATCTTGCCGCCGATCAGCACGTCGGTGGCCCGGTTGATGCCGTCGATCAGGGAGTGCCGGCAGCCGTACTTGTTGTCGAACTTGCTCTTGGTCACCGAGTCGTTGACGTTGATCGCCGGGAAGAGCAGGGTGCCGGCCCGGTGCATCTCGTAGAGCCGGTGCACGCCGGTGGTGGTCTCCTCGGTGACGCCCTTGATGCCGGCGGCGATCCGGGTCCAGCGCTGGTTGTCCTCCCCGAGGCTGCGGTGCAGCACCTGGAGGATGACCGCGTACTCCTCGGAGTCGGCGGACTCGACCGGCGGGACGACCCCGGCCTTCTCGAACTCGACGCCCTTGTGGACCAGCAGGGTGGCGTCACCGCCGTCGTCGAGGATCATGTTCGGGCCCTGCCCGTCCGGCCAGGCGAGCACCTGCTCGGTGCACCACCAGTACTCCTCCAGGCTCTCGCCCTTCCAGGCGTAGACCGGGACGCCACCCGGCGCCTCCGGGGTGCCCTCGGGGCCCACCACGATCGCCGCGGCGGCGTGGTCCTGGGTGGAGAAGATGTTGCAGGACGCCCACCGGACCTGCGCGCCGAGGGCGACCAGCGTCTCGATCAGGACGGCGGTCTGGATGGTCATGTGCAGCGAACCGGTGATCCGGGCGCCGGCGAGCGGCTGGGCGTCGGCGAATTCACGGCGGATCGCCATCAGGCCGGGCATCTCGTGCTCGGCGAGGCGGATCTCCTTGCGCCCGAACTCGGCGAGCGACAGATCCGCCACCTTGTAGTCGCCCTCGGCGAGGGTGGCCGGCCGGGCGTCGCTGGATGACGCCGGGAGGGTGCTGGTCATGAAGGCTCCTGTCGAACGATGGCTGCGCGACCATCCACCTTACGCTCGCCTTCTCGCGGCGCACGGCGGGCCGCCTCGGGACAGCACACGGGGCGGTCGGCACCGGACGAAACCTCCGCCCACCTGCCGGCCGCCCCGTGCATCCCCCCGGTTTGGTTTCCCCCGCGCGCCGCCGGACCTTCGTCGCGACAACGCTGCGTACACATATAGTTACACTGCGCCACGGCATAGTCAAGCAATTCGGGAAAGTCGGACTTGCGGCGTGCCGCGTCTGCCGCCAACTCTGCTGCGGAAAAGGGGTGAGATCGTTCAGATGCCGCAACTGGCGACGAACGCCGCGCCCGTACCGGAGACGACAAGTGCCGTCGCGGCGGCCGTGCCCACGGCGGCCTGCCCCGGACCGAGCATCACCGTGCCGACCCCGTCGTCCACCGCGACCTTGCCGCTGTGGCAGAACACCACCCGGGGGCCGGGCAACGGCAGCCGGACCTCCGGCCCGGACGCCTCCACCGTCACCCGGTGCAACGCGAAATCGTCCACCGGCACCGGCCACCGGACCACCCCGGACGCCACCGGACGGGCGGCGATCACCGGATCGTCCAGCACCTCGAAGCACAGCACCCGCAGCAACTCGTCGACGTCCACGTGCTTGGGGGTCAGCCCACCGCGTAACACGTTGTCACTGGCCGCCATGATCTCCACACCGCAGCCCCGCAGGTAGGCGTGCAGGTTGCCGGCCGGCATCCAGATCGCCTCCCCCGGCGTCAGCCGGACGTGGTGCAGCAGCAACGCCACCAGCACCCCCGGGTCGGCCGGGTAGCGGTCGGCCAACTCCCGGGCCAGGTCGGCGTCCGGCCCGGCCACGTCCGCCGTGCGCACCGCCCCGATCAGCCGGGCACGGTCCGCGTCCGGCCAGGTCAGCAGCGTCCGTACGGCCTCGCGCAGCCCCGCCGGACCGGCCCGCAACGCGGCCACCACCGGCGACAGCTCCGGTACGCCGAAACCGGCCAACGCCGTCGCCGACACCGCCGGGTCACGGAACCCGCAGAGCGCGTCGAACGGCGTCAACGCGACCAGCAACTCCGGCTTGTGGTAGGGATCGACGTAGTTACGCGGCCGCCCACCCCGACCCGCCCCGACGACGGTTCCGGCGTGGCCCGCCCCGGCAGCGGTTCCGGCGTGGCCCGCCCCGGTGCCACCGCCCACCCCTGCCCGCCCGGCCTCAGCCTGCCCTGCTTCCGGCTGCCCTGCTTCAGCCTGCCCGGCCGGCGACCCGGCGCAAGCCTGCTCGGCCGCGTACCCGGCGCGGGCCTGCTCGGCCGCGTACCCGGCGCGGGCCTGCTCGGCGTCCGGGTGGGCCTGGAGACTCAACGGGGCCTCCGCCGCGAGCACCTTCAGCAGGAACGGCAGCCGGGCGCCGAACCGGCCGACCACCTGGTCGCCGAGCCAGTGATCCGGCTCGGCGACCAGCAGATCGGTCAGGCTCATCCGCTCGCCGCCCCGGTCGACCGTGGCCGGGCCGCCCGGGTGGGCGCCCAGCCACAACTCCGCCTCCGGGCCGGCGCTGGGCACCGGTCGCCCCTGCAACTCGGCGATCGCCGAGCGGGACCCCCAGGCGTAGTCGCGGATCGACCCGTAGAGCAGCTCCACGCTCAGCCCCCGGCCCGCCCGGCCACCTCACCCGACTCGCTCGGCGACGGCACGACGGCGGTCGGCGCGGCCGTGCCGGTGCCGGCCCGCTCGGCGGCCACGCTGTAGATGTCCGGTTCCAGGTAGATGACCCGGGCGATCGGCACGGCCGTACGGATCCGCGCCTCGACCGCGTTGATCCCCCGGGCGAGTTCCTCGGCGCTCTCCCAGGCCGGCACGCCGATCTTCGCGGCCACCATCAGCTCCTCCGGACCGAGGTAGAGCGTCTTCATGTGGATGATCCGCTCGACCTCGGGGCCGGCGGTGACGGCCCGCTCGATGGTCGCCAGGTCGGCCGGGTCGGCACCCTCACCGAGCAGCAGGCTCTTCGTCTCGATCGCCAGCACGATCGCGATGATCACCAGCAGTACGCCGATCATCGCGGTGCCCGCAGCGTCCCACATGCCGTTGCCGGTGATCAGCGTCAACCCCACACCGAACAGCGCGAGCACCAGACCGACCAGCGCGCCGAAGTCCTCCAGCAGCACCACCGGCAGCTCCGGCGCCTTGGCCCGACGGATGAAGTTCACCCAGGACTGGCTGCCCCGGGTGTGGTTCGACTCCTTGATCGCGGTACGGAAGGAGAAGCCCTCCATCACGATGGCCGCCAACAGGACCGTCACCGGCACCCACTGCCACGCGGTGATCGGGTGCGGGTCGGCCGCCTTGTGCCACGCCTCGTAGAGCGCGAAGAGGCCACCGAGGCTGAACAGCACGATCGACACGATGAACGCGTAGATGTAGCGCTCCCGGCCGTACCCGAAGGGGTGCTCCGGGGTGGCCGCCCGTTTGGCCCGCTTACCGCCCAGCAGCAGCAGCGCCTGGTTGCCCGAGTCCGCCACCGAGTGGATCGACTCGGCCAGCATCGACGACGAGCTGGTCAGCAGGAACGCGATGAACTTGGTGATCGCGATGCCGACGTTAGCCAGCAGGGCGGCGATGATCGCCTTGGTCCCACCGTTCGCGCTCACGCTGTCGCTCCGCTCCGCGACGCGGCGACGTGAGACGCCGCGCTACCCGGTCCGACGGCCCGCTCGCCCACAGCGCGGTCCCTGCATGCGTTCACTGGTTCGACAGCTCCTTCATCTCGGTGACGGCCGGTACGGCCATCGGGTCCAGCCCATGGGCCAGGGCCAGATAGATCGACGCGAAGTCGGGCACCGCGACGAGGGAGGCGAGCCGTTCCAGCGCGGAACCACCCTCGGCGGTGACCACGTCGCAACGCACGCCCCGCCGCTCGGCGAGGGTCTGCACCGCGTCGGCGCGGCGCTCCTCGACGGCGAGCGGTTCGTCGGTGTCGTCGTCGGCGTTGAGCCCGCCGTCACGCAGCAACACCAGCCGCAACCGGGTCGGGTCGGGCTCGGCCTCGTCCGCGTCGGCGAAGATGTCCCGGGTCGACTCCACCAGGCCGCCGAAGACGCCGTCGAGCAGGCCGACCCGGCCCCGGCCGGCCTCGCCCAGCGCCCCGGCGACCACCGGGTAACGGGCGTTGGCCGACAGCGTGTCGCCGAACCGGCGGGCCGCCACGGTCGCCAGCGGGGACGACCCCCAGACGATCGGAATCGACCCGGCCAGCCCGAGGGCCAGCGACTTCGCCGGGTTGACGAAGGACTCGGCGGTCGACCGGCACCGGTCGGCGTCGGCGTCCAGCCGGGCCGCCGTCTCGGCCAGATCCGCCTCGTTGACCTTCACCAGGCCGAGCGTACGGGCGGCGAGCAGGACCGGCACGGTGAGCGCCCAGAGGCTGGCGCGGGCCGGGGCTCGGCGGGGCACCGGGATGAACGGGGCACGGGCCCGCTCGGCCACCGACTGCAACTGCGAGTCGGGGGCGCCGACCGCGACCAACCGGGCACCCCGGCGGTGCGCGGCCTCGGCGGCACCCAGCGCCTCCGGGCTGCGACCCGACGCGCTGACCGCGATCACCACGTCGGCCGCGCCGACCCAGCCGGGCACCCCGGCGCTGCGGTGCGGGATGACGGGCACCGGGCAGCGCGGCCCGGCGACCGTGGCGAGCACGTCCCCGGTACGCCCGGCGGTGCCGATGCCCGCGATGACGACCGCCCGGGGGCGGCCCTCGTCCTCCAGCAGCGCCAGGTTGGCCTCGGCGGCCAGCGCGGCGGACTCCCGCACCTGGGCCCCGGCGGAGGCGGTGAAGCGCAACATTCCACCCGGGTCGTGGCTGGCGACCGCCTCCGGGTCGTCCAGCATCGATTCGTCGGCCACCCGCCGGCCACTCACGCCGGCCGTCCCCTCCATCACCGCTGCGCCTCCGGCCCACCGCGTGCCTCGTCCAGCAGCAACACCGGCACGTCGTCGCGCACCTCGAAGATGCGACCGCACTGCGTGCAGGTGAGGGTCTGGGCCTGAGCGTCGTAGTCCAGCGGTGCGTGGTGTGTGTCCGGGCAGGCGAGGATTTCGAGCAACTGCGGGTCCAGGGCCACGGCGCGGCTCCTTCCACGTGTGTGGTCTGTGCCGGTCGACGGTGCCGACCGGCGCGAGGGATCTTATCGGCGAACCCGCTCCAGCACCTCGTCACGCAGCGAGGTCATCCGCTCCTGGGTCGGGCCCTCCACGTTGAGCCGCAGCAGCGGCTCGGTGTTGGACGCGCGCAGGTTGAACCACGCGCCGTCGGGGAACCGCAGGGTGAGCCCGTCCAACTCGTCCGCCTCCGCCTGCGGGTAGGCGGCCCGCACCTCCGCCACCCGGGCGGCCTGGTCGGTCACCGTGGAGTTGATCTCGCCGGAGGCGACGTACCGTTCGTAGACGCTGGCCAGCAGGGACAGCGGCTGGGACTGCTCGCCCAACGCGGCCAGGGTGTGCATGGCCGCGAGCATCCCGGTGTCGGCGAACCAGAAATCCCGGAAGTAGTAGTGCGCCGAGTGCTCGCCCCCGAAGATCGCGTTGGTGCGTGCCATCTCGGCCTTGATGAAGGAGTGGCCGACCCGGGCCACCACCGGCACCCCCCCGTGTTCCTGGATGATCTCCGGGACCGCGCGGGAGGTGATCAGGTTGTGGATCACCGTGGAGCCGGGGTGTTTGGCCAGCTCGCGGGCGGCGACCAGGGCGGTGATCGCCGACGGGGAGACCGGTTCGCCCCGCTCGTCGATGACGAAGCAACGGTCGGCGTCACCGTCGAAGGCCAGGCCCAGGTCGGCGGAGTGGGTCACCACCGCCCGCTGCAGGTCGACCAGGTTCTTCGGGTCGAGCGGGTTGGCCTCGTGGTTGGGGAAGGTGCCGTCCAGCTCGAAGTAGAGCGGGACGATCTCCAACGGCAGGGCCGGCAGCGCCGCGTCGCCGAGCACACTCGGCACCGTGTAGCCACCCATCCCGTTGCCCGCGTCCACCACCACCTTGAGCGGGCGGATGGTCGACAGGTCCACCAACTTGCGCAGGTGGGCCGCATAGTCGGGGAGCAGGTCACGCCGGTCGACGGGGGCCGTCGGCGCGGCGGTGGGGCGGGTGCCGGAGTCCAGCAGCGCCTGGGCCCGGACCCGGATGTCGGCCAGGCCGCTGTCCTGGCCGATCGGGCGGGCACCGGAGCGGCACATCTTGATGCCGTTGTACTGCGCCGGGTTGTGGCTGGCGGTGAACATCGCCCCGGGCAGGCCCAGCGCGCCCGAAGCGTAGTAGAGCATGTCGGTGGAGGCCAGCCCCAGCTCGATCACGGCCCGCCCCTCGGCCCGGACCCCGGTGGCGAAGGCGGCGGCCAGCCCCGGGCCGGTGGCCCGCATGTCGTGCGCGACCAGCACGGCGTCGCCCGGCTCACCGGAGGAGTTGAGCACCTGGGTGAGGGCGGACCCCAGTGCCTCGGCCGCCCGCTCGTCCCACTGGTCGGGCACCGTCCCACGGACGTCGTACGCCTTCACGATCTGGGACAGGTCAGACACCGGTTTCAGCTCCTCGACAGGGGTCGTCAACGACCCTGAGCGTATCGGAGCGGTGGCGTCCGTCCCGTGCTAGCCGGGGAGCTGGGGCATGATCGTTGTCGACCCACCGCCGGCGGTGGGCGTCGGAGCGGACCGCCCCTGGTCGGGCGGGACGGAGACGGGCCGTGCCGGGGCCGGCGGCACAGCGGCCGACGGGGCCTGCGGGGCGGCAGCCGACGGGCCTGCGGTGGAGCCGTCCGGAGCCGGCGGCACGGGGACACCCGGAGCCGGAACAGGCGGGGCCGAGACGGGCGGAGCCGAGACCGACGGAGCCGAGACGGGCGGAGCCGGAACAGGCGGGACCGAGACGGCCTGGGCCGAGACGGGCGGGGCAGGCGGAGCGGCGACCGGCGGGACGGGGACGGCCCGGGCCGACACCGGTGGGGCAGCCGAGGGTGGGGTGGAAGTGGGGTGGTCCGGGGCGGAGGCCGGGCGGGCACCGTACACCCCGCCTGCCGGGCGCGGGGCGGGGGCGGGTGTCACCGCCGGGTAGGTGCCGGGTGCCCCGTACAGGCTGCCGGGGCGAGCCGGCGCGGACGGCTGGGGCTGCGGCTGCCCGTACACCTGGCCACCGGCGGGCGGCTGCTGGCCCCCGTACACCTGGCCGGCGGGTGGCGGGGGCGGACCCGGCACCGCGACCCCGGAGCGGTAGGTGGTCGGACCCGGGTTGCGGGGCTGCGGGACGGCCGGGAAGTCAGCCGGGCCGGCGGCCGGGGCGTGGTCGGCACCGGCCGCCCTGGCGCGGGCCCGATCGGCCCGGGACCGGAAGATCAACAGGGCGATGAGCCCGGCACCCAGGACCACCAGGGCGATACCGGCGTACATGATCATGGATCCTCCGGAGGTCTCTGCGGCGGCGGCCCGACCGGCGGGCGAGGCGGCGAGCACGGCCTGGGTGGCCACCGGTTCCGTCGCGGGCACGGGGGTGGACGCGACGGGGGTGGGCGTGGGCTTCCTGGTCGGGGTGGGACTCGGGGTCGGGGTACCGGCAGCCCTCCCGCCGACCCTGGACGTGTCGGTGCCCCGGCCGATCAGCCGGCCGACCGCCGTGGTCGCCTCACCGACCACGGCCAACCGACCCGCCGGTGCCCCGGCCAGGAACGCCACCCGGTAGCGGACGGTGCTGCTCTTCCCCCTGCACAACGGTGGAGCCGCCGACGAGGTACGGGAGACCCGCACCACGCCACCGTCTCCGGAAACGGGCACGCTGGACCAGCGGCCCCCGGTCTGCACCTCTACCCGCACCTGGTCCGCGCCAACCCCGGTGAGGCTCAGCCCCAGCGCGGTGCGCAGCGACACGCATCCGGCGCTACGTTTACGCACCTCGATCGAGACCGCGCCCGGGGAACCACCGGCGGAGAAGGCACCCGAGGCCCGGACCCGCACCCGGTCCGAGTCCGCATACGCGGGGAGCGCGCCGACCGCCACCAGGCCACCGAGCAGCGCACCGACGGCCACCACCCGCGTCGCCTGCCGACACACGGACATCTCCCCTCCCCTCCCGCCCCGGCGGGGCCGCGGGTCAGGTTACAACCCGGTCAGCGACCCACCCGGTGACAGAGCGTCCCGCATGTGGGCCGTATTACTCGTTCCCGGGGCGGCCGGCACCGGACCCTTCGGCGGCAGGGCTCAGGATGGGCGGGCCGGTGCCGGCCGCCCACCCCGCCGACGCACGGCTGCCGTTCGGCGACCCGCCACCCGTGCCGGCCGGCGCCGTGGCCGCCGGCTCGACACCGGCCGGCTCCCTGCCCACGAACTCCTCCCCGACCAGCCCCGTCGCGGCGGCGAGGGTGTCACGGCAGAGCCGGTCGGCGGTCCGGGTGGTCTCCGGCAGCCGGTACCGGGGAGTCAACGCGAGCACCTGGTCGACCGCGTTGTCCAGGCTCATCCGGTGCCCGACGCTGACGAACACCGGCTTCACCCCGTCCCGGGTACGCAGCACCCGGCCGACGACCGCACCGGCATCGACCAGCGGGGCGGCGTCCCCCCGGCGCGGACCCGGCCCGGTCCACCCGCCCACCAGCGGGGTCTTACCCACCCCGATCGCCGGCAGCCCGGTCACCACGCCCAGATGACAGGCCAACCCGAAGCGACGCGGGTGGGCCAACCCGTGCCCGTCACAGACCAGCAGCTCCGGGCGGGTCGTCAACCGGTCCAGGGCGGCCAGCAACGCCGGCAGCTCCCGGAAGGCGAACAGCCCCGGCACGTACCCGAAGGCGGGCCGGCCGACGTGGACCGCCCGGTCCACCACCTCCAGGGTCGTGGCGTCGAGCACGGTCACGGCTGCGGCGAGCAGGTCACCACTCTCGGCGTACGCCACGTCCAGGCCGGCCACCGTCGCAGGCCGGCATGGCCCCGGCCCGATCAGGTCCGCCTGGGGCCGCAACCGGTCCTGTACGGCCACCGCCTCGGCGACCGTCAGCTCGGTGCTGCGGTGCTGCTCGGGCCGCCGAGCCGACTCAGCTCGGCTCACCGTCGCGCCCGCCCTCTTCCTTCTTGTTGCCGAAGGCCCCGAAGGCGATCGCGAAGATGGTGCCGATGGAGATCCCGAACACCACACCGACGGCGTCCTCGAACATGGTCTACCCGATGACGATGCCGATGAGCAGGCCCGACACCCAGGCGGTGAGCTGGCGCTTGTTGGCGGAGGGGTACATCACCTCATCCTATTCAGCTACCGCAAAGCACCCGTTTCACCGGAGGCTGCCGGCGGCGTCCCGCCTTCAGGCAGGCTGCTTCTACGAGGCGTCAGACCCATCCACCCTCACCGCTCCATACCCGCCGGGCAGTGCGGCTTGGCGGGATCTACTCGCCTGCCGCCTGCTCGAAAATGCCTTCGATGGTTTCGGCGTCCGGGAGGAGCTGTCCTCCCGTCACTGCCAACGCGACCTGATCGGCAGCAGCCCGGTCGACCTCGCGGTAACGGTCGAGATTTCGATAGTCGTCAAGAAATCGGGTAACGAGCCCAGGGTTGTACACCCATGAGCGGCGGCGGTGGTCCCACATCAGGGCATGCCCCCGGGCCGGGTCGATCACGAACACACCTGCCGGCTCAGCCGTCTGGGCGTTACGGGACAGAACGTAGTAGGTCAACACTCTGACGCTCCATGTGATGTTCCAGTTCGGGAGATACGGGGAAGTCCTGCGCCGTCAGCCCGAACTGCGCAGCGACACCCGCAAAGTCTCGCCCATCAGTTCGGAGCGCCTCGATGTAGGACCACCAGACGCCC
Source organism: Micromonospora sp. RL09-050-HVF-A (assembly GCF_019374995.1). NCBI lineage: Bacteria > Bacillati > Actinomycetota > Actinomycetes > Micromonosporales > Micromonosporaceae > Micromonospora > Micromonospora sp. RL09-050-HVF-A. The sequence goes on along the minus strand of NZ_JAGKQP010000002.1, from coordinate 5,649,356 downwards.
CTGTTGAGGTGTATCCACTTCGCAAAGGTGGCATCCTTCGCAGCGAAGAACTCCGCAAGCTGGGTGGGCACTTCGGCGGGCATTCCGTGGCGACGGTTGATCGACAACATCTCCAAGAATGCTTCGACCCGTTGTGCCGGCGACTGGGTCGTGCGACGCAGCACCTCGTACGCGCGGTGTGTCGCCAACCACGCGGCGCGGGAAGCTTGGCTGTGCACCTGCAACTCGAAGAGCTGCCCCTGCGGGGAGCGGACGGTGCAGTTGAAGCCGTAGAACCGATTGCCGGACCGCCAGAAGTTCTTACAGGAGCGCTCGTCAACCGTGAATCCGGCACGACTCAACTCCGCCACGGTCCCATGCACCGCCTGCTCGTAAGACACTACCTGTGACACTACGAAACAGAATCTGAGAACGTCGTTGACCTCACCGCTGAATTCCTCCACCGAGACGCCGACTGCACGTGCCTCGTCGAGGAACTTACGGGCCAGAGACAGCGGACTCTTCAACCGGAACTCCTGGTCACGCAGTTCGACCGCACCATCTGATCCCAGTGCCCTGCCTACCCGGGAGAGCGCGCTCTCCACATCGTCGGCCACCACCGCCGCCTGCTCATGAAGCCTGTCAAGCACCCTCCGCTCATGCGCGGAGAGTTCGGCGAACACGTCCGCCGGCTGTACGCCCTGACCACTCGTTTCCGACGCGTCATCTTGGGCGTCCGCCGTGCGGTCCGAGCCACCGGGCCCGTCGAGCAGGTGCAGGCGGTTGAGGTACGGGTCGCCGTACCCCTGCTCGTCGTCGGGTGCCGGCGGGTGCTCGGGCAGGTCGGGCAGGGCGCTGAACCGCCCCCGCGCCAACCCGGCCAACGGCATCGGGTGGCCGTCTCCGCCGAGGATCAGCGCGTCGATACCAACGACGTTGTCGGGGTGCCGCCGGCCGGCGTGGGCGTAGAGGGGGCGCTCGTGGACCGTTCCCGCCTGCGGGTCGAGATAGAGCACCGTCCCGTTCTGGTTGAGCGCCACCCAGGCGTGCGAGCCGCCGTTCTCCCACTCGGTGATCAGGAAGGCGTAACTGCCGTGACCTCCCAGGACCAGTTGGTCGTGCAGGTTGCGGTAGCCCCGTTCGACGGACTGGCGCAGGTCTGCCGGCCCCGGCGGGACACCGTCGGCGACGGCGAACAGCTTCTGGAACCGTCCGCCGGTGACCTCCTCGACCCGGCCGGGTCCGCCGGCCTCACCGTTGACCGGACGCCGGATGTCGCCTTGCAGGTAGCCGTCGAAGGTACGGGGCGCGGCCACCCTGGGTCGACCGTGCACCCACGTCTCGAACAGGGACAAGGTGCAGTCCAGGCAGTTGATGCCCCGGGTCGGGTCGGCCTGCGGGCCACCGTCGTTGGCCAGCGCGAACCACCCGCCCCGCCGGGGATCAGGGGTACGCACCACGCTGCCGTCCGGCTGCCGGGGCATCTGCCGTTCGAGGTCGGTCTGGTGCAGGGCCAGCGGTGGCCGCAACCCACCGAACTGCCCGTACCGGCGGGAGCGGTCGATGGGCGGCGGATCGTCGTCGCCGGTGAGCGCCGACCTGTCGCCCGTCTCGACCCCACCGGTGGCCAACTCGGCCACGTCGTCGTTGATGCGGGAGAAGTCAGCAGGATCTCCGATGACGACATCCGTGGGAAAGACCCGGCCGTCGATGATCGCCGAGGCCAGATCCAATTCTCGATAGCTGTCCGCCTGCTCGGTACTCGCGATCTGCTGATACCAGTTGGCCAGTTCGAGACGGCCTTCGCGCTGTAGGTGGTTCGCCCGGCGAGCAGCACGCTGTGCCCTCGCTTCGTGCTCGCGGGCGACCTCTCGCCGGAAGCCGGCGTCATCCCTACGTCGCCGGTCCTCGAACCAGTGTCGCTGTGCCTCGAAGTAGCCCTGATAGCGGCGACGGTCAAGCGCCTCCCGTTCGGCTGCCCATGTCGCGGCGTACCACCGGGGAGTTCTCGGGCGCGGTGGCTCGTCGTCCGGATCTGGTGTCGGAGGGGTCGGGTCGGTGGCCGGCGGGTCCACGGGCCCGGGGGCCAGTGCCTCCAGGAGCGGGAAACGCCTGTCGCCCTGCCGCCGGCCATCGCGGTCGGCTACGCCGGGCGGCCTCTCCCGGGCAGCCTGCGGAGTGTCCGGTGCGCTGCCGTGGGTCGGGAGCCCCGGCGTCGGTGCCGGCCCCACCGACCCAGCGGGTGCCGGCCCCAGCGGAACGCCGGCTGTGGAAGCGGCCGACGTCGTGCGTCCAGGAGAGGGGTCTGCGGTAGGTGACGCCGCAGCGGTTGCCGTCGGTGCTCCGCCCGCTGTCGTCACGCTCGCGGGCGGGGTGCCCTGCCCGGAGTCGGGCCCGGGTGGTGCGGTGACCGCCGCGTTCGTCGGCGCCACCTCAGCGGCTCGACCTGCCGTCAGCGGGGAGGTCACCTGATCGGCAGCGACCGAGGACAGGGTGGGGCTGGACGGCGTCGACTCGGCCACGATCGACGCCGGAGCCGCGCCCGTGACGTGGTCGACCTCGGGTGCCGGTGGGGCCGGGGGCGTCACTGCGCCCGCTCCCGCCGGCCCGTCCACCGGCCCGACGGCAGCGGCGGCCCGGCTGGGATCGGGCGGCACCTGCGGATCGCGGGGCGACGGCGTCTCGACGGCAGCGCCTGAGCCGTCACCGGCCACGACGGTGGGGCCGAAGGATGTCGCCGGTCCCGGCACGGAAGCGTCGGCGGCCGGCCGCGCAGGAGCATCGCCGGCCGGGGATGCCTGGTCGGTACCGGCCGGCACCGGCGACGGTGGGACGGGGAAGGCCGCCGGGACCTGGGTGGCGTCGGCCAACGAGTGCAGCCGGCCGTCGAGGCGGGCGTGCAGCGCGGCGTCCGCCTGCGCGGTCGCCGAACCGCCGACCCCGGAGACGGCCGCCCGGGCCGCGTCCTCCGGCGACAACGCTCCCTGGCCGGTGGCCAGCCCCGCCGCGCCCTCCGCGAGCACCTCGCCGGTCATCTCCCGGCCCAGGTGCTCACCGACCCGGGCCCCCCGCCCGGTGGCGTGCCGCCCCAGCCCGGCCAGTGGTGCGACCGCACCACCGGCCAGCCCACCGAGCGCCGACGCACCGAGATCGGCGAGGTCGAGGCCGTGCCGGCGACCGGTGGAGTTCTGGTACGCCTGCGTCGCGAGGTTGACGCCGCCCTCCTGTCCCGCCTCGAACAGGCCCCCCTTGACCGCCCGCTTGCCGAGCCCACGCATCCCGTCCCGGGCCACTTCTTTGGCGGCCCGCTCGCCCGCCTCCTTGAGGCCCTGTCGGAGCGCCTTCTTGGCCAGTTGCGCCATCAGCCGGCGGAAAATCTGCTGGATTACCAGCCGACTGGCGGTGACCGCCGCGCCGGCCGCCGGTGAGGCGGCCCCGGCGGTGAGTGCGGCGGCGACGGCGAGCGCGAGCAGCTCCACGACCAGGATGCCGAGTTCGATCCACACCTCGAGCTTGGCGGCCTCGATGTCGCAGCCGCACTCCTCGACCAGGCGACCCAGGTCGGTACTGACCGCGAGCAGCACCGACAATGGAGCCTCGTCGCCGTCGGCGAGCCGTCGCCAGGCCGCCTCGAACGCCTCCGGGACCGCGCCGGTCCCGCCGTAGCCGCCGCGTACCTCGGTGGCGGCGGCGATCGCGTCGGCACGAGGGCCGGCCAACGCGCCCGCCACGGCGTACCACTGGTCGGCGAGATCCCAGACGGCGCGTTCGTTTCCCTCCGGCCACTCCACGCCGACCACCCAGTCGAGCGCCTCGTAGGCCCAGCCCGGCAGGTCCCAGGGGCTGTAGTCGAGGGGGTGCGGGATCGGGCTCGGCAGCACGGTCACGGCTTCCCCCGCAGGTCAGTGCCGACGGTCACGAGGGTCGGCCACCCGGTCGAAGCGCCGGCCGCTGGCCGCGTCGGTCCGTAGGTTGGCGTCGACCGAGGTGACCACGTCGGTGCCGAGCCCCTGCAACGCTCGGCCGAGCCCGGCCCAGGCACGCAGCAGGGTCTCCTCGTGGGACCGGTAGCTCTTCTCGAAGGCCGCGCCGATGTCGTCCCGGCCCCATGGGCGGGGTGCGCTGGCCGCCGTGATCTCCCCACCGAGGGTGACGCGGCGGGCCGACACCGATTCACCGGCCAGGTGCAGGTCGGTGCCGCCCCACCGGGCCCGGGCCGGATCGAGCCAGAGTTGCCCCTCACCCATGCCGTTCGTCCTCCCGCCGGAGCACCGCGTCGGCCCGCCCGAACAGTGCGCCGAAGTCGCCCGTACGCAGGAACTCCACCGACCCCGAGCCGGCCGGCAGATGGGCGGCGACCAACTCCTGGGTGGCCGTGGCCGCCCGGGCGCAGGCCCGGTGCACCGTCATGGTGATCTTGCGACTGAGCGCGTGGTGATCGCGGTCGTGGTAGACCTCGCCGGTGAGCTCCACCGAGATCAGCTCGCCACGGGCACCCACCGTGGCGGTGACCTGGCCGTCGTCCGACCGCTCCGTGACACGCAGTGCGGCCAGTTCGGACCCCAGTTCGTCCACACCGGACCGCAACCGCCGGTATTGGCCGTACACCTCGTCGAACCGCGCCCGGAGCGCCTGGTTCGCGTCGCGGTCCACCCTCTCGGCCAAGGCCACCCTCCCCCGGTCACCGTCAGTCAGGCGAACCATACCGGGTGCCACGATTCCGTGGGGTCCGGTAGTTTCGGGCCGTGATCGATCGCCAACAGGCCGAGCAACTCGCCGACGTGTGGGCCCGGCGGGACTCGCAGCGCCTGGGCCACGAGTGCCGGGCCACCCTGGACGAGTTCGACCTGGGCTACGTGATCAGGTCGACCGTCGACCGCGCGGTCGACACGGACCCCGGCGACCTGCCCACCACCGTCGTCGACAAGGAGACCGGCGAGGTCACCACCTGGCCCCGGGTGCCGGCGGCCGTGGTGCAGCAGATGTACCGCCGCAGCCGCCCCACCGGCACCCCCGCCCCGCGCACCGTCGACCCGGCCAGCCTGCTGCTCCGCGAGATCCGTCGGCTGCCGACGCCCGCCACCGTGGCGCACCTGACCGTCGAGGGCCGCACCTACCTCGGTCACGGCGTCAAGGGCGACGTGGCGGTGCGGCACCACCCACTGGTCCGGGCCTACCTGGACGAGCTGCCCCCGGGGCACCTGGTACGCGGAGGCGACCGGCACGCCGAGATGGTCGTCGTGTCGGACGTCCTGCACGAGTACGACCACCGCCGCGCCGCCGCCGGCCAGCCCCCGCTGACCATGCGCGAGGCGGAGTCGCTGCTGCTGGCGACCGGGATGGACGTGTTCCTGGCCCGCGAGCCGGGTGATCCGCAGGCCGGCCCGGCGGAACGCCCGTGCGACTCCTGCCTCAACTTCCTGGTGCACTTCGCGGTCCTCGGCTGGTCCGAACTCGCGTTCACCCGGCAGTGGCAGCCGGACAGGCAGGCCGCGCCGGAGCCGGGGCGGTTCGCGCCGGAGGTGGCCGACGCGCTGGTGAGCGCCGGCTGGCGTCCGGGGTTCGGTGACGATGGCCTTGCCGAGGAGGCGATCGCGGAAACGAGGGAGATCTCCCCCCGACATCCTGATCTCACGTCCGCGCTGAACGCCCTCACCAGGTTTCCGGGGCTTGCCTCCGGTCGGCGCGGTCCCGGGCGGCAGGTCTGGATCTCGCGGTTCTCCATCGACCCCGTGCACGCCGCCTACACCGCCGCCACCCTGGCGGACTTCGGTGCCGTGCTCGGCGTACGGCTCTTCCCGATCGGCGCGGGGCATCCGGACACGATCCTGGCGGTGGACGAGCACGGCCGGGTCTTCGCACTGGACCAGGCGGGCGAGTGGTTCCTCGGCGACGACGTCGACACGGCGCTGACCACCCTGCTCCTGGGTCTCGCCCCGCCCCGGGTCCGGGACGACGGCAGCTGGTGAGAGGGGTGTGCCGGGGTTACAGCGGCATCCCGGTCAGCACCAGCACCCTCGGCTCGGTGTAGTCGTCCATCGCCGACCGCACGCCCTCCCGGCCGACGCCGCTGCCCTTGACGCCCCCGTACGGCATCTGGTCGGCCCGGTACGACGGCACGTCGCCGACGATCACCCCGCCCACCTCCAGCACCCGCGCGGCGGTGAACGCCACGTCGAGCCGGTGGGTGAACACGCCGGCCTGCAGCCCGTACGCCGAGTCGTTGACGGCGGCGAAGGCGGCGTCGTCGTTGTCGACCGACGCCACCACCAGCACCGGCCCGAAGACCTCTTCGGCGCAGACCTTGGCCGACGGCGGCACCCCGGTCAGCACGGTGGGTGGATAGCTGGCGCCGTCGCGGCGGCCCCCGGTCTCGACGGTGGCCCCGGCGGCGACGGCCTCGTCGACCCACGCCTCGACCCGTTGGGCGGCCTCGACGGAGACCAGCGGCCCGACGTCGGTCGACTCGGCGGTGGGGTCGCCGGTGCGCAGTGCCCGCACGGCGGCGACCAGCCGGGGCAGGAAGGCGTCGTGGTGGTGTTCGTGCACGAGGACCCGCTGCACGGCGATGCAGGACTGCCCGGCCTGGTAGTTGCCGAAGGTGGCGATCCGCCGGGCGGCGAAGTCCAGGTCCGCGTCGGACGACCAGTCGGCGCAGATCACCGCCGCCGCGTTGCCGCCGAGTTCCAGGGTGACGTGCTTGTCCGGCACCTGACGGCGGATCTGCGCGCCGACCGGCCCGGAGCCGGTGAACGACACCACCGGCAGCCGGGGGTCGTCGACCAGGTCGGCGGTGCGGTCGTTGGGCAACGGCAGCACCGAGAACATCCCGGCCGGCAGGTCGGCGCCGGCGAGGATCTCGCCGAGCAGCAGCGCGGACAGCGGTGTCGCCGGGGCGGGCTTCACGATGATCGGCGCACCGACCGCGAGGGCCGGGGCGACCTTGTGCGCCACGAGGTTGAGCGGGAAGTTGAACGGGGTGATGCCCAGCACCGGCCCCCGGGGCACCCGCCTGACCAGGGCGATCCGGCCGGTCGCGGTGGGGTCGGTGTCGAGGCGCTGCATCTCGCCGGAGAACCGTCGGGCCTCCTCGGCCGCCCAGCGGAACGTCGACACCGCCCGGCCCACCTCGGCTCGCGCCCAGGTGACGGGCTTGCCGTTCTCGGCGGTGATCAGGTCGGCCACCTCGGCCGCCCGCGCGGCGAGTTCCCGGGAGACGTGGTCGAGGGCCGCCGCCCGGACGTGTGCGGGCAGGGCCGCGGCCTCCGTCGCCACCCTGGCCGCCGCGGCGACGGCGGTTTCGACCTGGTCGGGCGTGGCCCAGCTGGTACGCCCCACCGCCCGGCCGTCGTACGGGTGGGTGACGGTCAACTCGTCGTCGCCGTGGACGGCACGACCGGCGACCCAGAACGCTCTCGGCTCCACGTCGGCAGCGTAGACGACACGCAGCCGCACGGAAACAGTCGCTCAAGCCCTTGTCTGCCGCGAATTCGGTAGCCAAGATGGCAGTCAGATTGCGATTACCTCCGCTGACTCCGACTCCCAGCCACCCCTGGAGAGACCTCACCATGAGCGACCAGCAGCAGTTGCGCAACTTCGTCGACGGCGCGTACGTCGACCCGGTGGACGGCGGTCACGCCGATCTGATCGACCCCTGCACCGGTGACGTCTTCGCCCAGGCTCCCGTCTCCGGCGCGGCGGACGTGGACGCGGCGATGCGGGCCGCCGCCACCGCCTTCGAGACCTGGCGGGAGACCACCCCGGCCGAGCGGCAGCGGGCGATGCTGAAGCTCGCCGACGCGGTGGAGTCGCGGGCCGCCGAGCTGGTCGACGCGGAGGTGCGCAACACCGGCAAGCCGCGGCAGCTCACCGCCGAGGAGGAGTTGCCGCCGGCGGTGGACCAGTTCCGGTTCTTCGCCGGGGCGGCCCGCATGTTGGAGGGCCGCTCGGCCGGGGAGTACCTGGCCGGGCACACATCGTACGTGCGGCGGGAGCCGATCGGGGTCTGTGCGCAGGTCACCCCGTGGAACTACCCGCTGATGATGGCGGTGTGGAAGATCGCCCCGGCGTTGGCGGCCGGCAACACGGTGGTGTTGAAACCGTCGGACACCACGCCGGTGTCGACGCTGCTGCTGGCCGAGATCGCCGCCGAGTTCTTCCCGCCGGGGGTGTTCAACGTGGTCTGCGGCGACCGGGACACCGGTCGTACCCTGGTGGCGCATCCGACGCCGCAGCTGGTGTCGATCACCGGCTCGACCCGGGCGGGCATGGAGGTCGCGTCGGCCGCCGCGCCGGACCTCAAGCGGACCCACCTGGAGCTGGGCGGCAAGGCCCCGGTGGTGGTCTTCGACGACGCGGACGTGGCGGCGGCGGCCGAGGCGATCGCGACGGGCGGCTACTTCAACGCCGGCCAGGACTGCACCGCGGCGACCCGGGTGCTGGCCGGTCCCGGTGTGCACGACGACTTCGTGGCGGCCCTCACCGAGCAGGCCCGCAACACGCGCACCGGTGCCCCGGACGACGCCGACGTGCTCTACGGCCCGCTGAACAACGCCAACCAGCTCGCCCGGGTCAGCGGCTTCGTCGACCGGCTCCCCGATCATGCCGACCTGCACACCGGTGGCGCGCGGGTGGGCGGGCGCGGCTACTTCTACTCCCCCACCGTGGTCTCCGGGGTACGCCAGGCCGACGAGATCATCCAGCAGGAGGTGTTCGGCCCGGTCATCACCGTGCAGCGGTTCACCGACGAGGACGAGGCGGTGCGCTGGGCCAACGGCGTCGACTACGGCCTGTCCGCCTCGGTCTGGACCCGTGACCACGGCCGGGCGATGCGGATGACCCGCCGGCTCGACTTCGGCTGTGTCTGGGTGAACACCCACATCCCGTTCGTGTCGGAGATGCCGCACGGCGGCTTCAAGCACTCCGGGCACGGCAAGGACCTGTCGGTCTACAGCCTGGAGGACTACACCCGGATCAAGCACGTCATGCACCACATCGAGGGCTGATCCCCATGGTTTCCAGCGCGGAGCTGCACCGGCGGCGGGGTGCCGCCGTGGCCCGGGGGGTCGGCAGCGTCATCGACTCGTACGTGGACACCGCCAGCGGCGGCACGGTCGTCGACGTCGAGGGGCGGGAGTGGATCGACTTCGCCGCCGGCATCGCGGTCACCAGCGTCGGCAACTCGGCCCCACGCGTCGTGGAGGCGGTACGCGCCCAGGTCGAACGGTTCACCCACACCTGCTTCATGGTCGCGCCGTACGAGTCGTATGTGGCGGTCTGCGAGCAGCTCAACGCGTTGACCCCGGGCACCTTCGAGAAGCGGTCGGCGCTGTTCAACTCGGGTGCCGAGGCGGTGGAGAACGCGGTGAAGATCGCCCGGCACGCCACCGGACGGCAGGCGGTGGTGGTCTTCGAGCACGCCTACCACGGCCGGACCAACCTGACCATGGCGTTGACCGCGAAGAACATGCCGTACAAGCACCGGTTCGGGCCGTTCGCCGGGGAGATCCACCGGGTGCCGATGTCGTACCCGCTGCGCGACGGCGGGTTGTCCGGGGCGCAGGCGGCGGCGCGGGCGATCGAGTTGGTGGACAAGCAGGTCGGGGCGGAGAACGTGGCCGCGCTGCTGATCGAGCCGATCCAGGGGGAGGGCGGTTTCGTCGTACCGGCGACGGGTTTCCTGCCGGCGCTGCGGGAGTGGGCGACGGCGGCCGGGGTGGTGTTCGTCGCCGACGAGATCCAGACCGGCTTCTGCCGTACCGGCGACTGGTTCGCCTGCGACCACGAGGGCGTGGTGCCGGACCTGGTCACCCTGGCCAAGGGCATCGCCGGCGGGTTGCCGTTGGCGGCGGTGACCGGCCGGGCGGAGCTGATGGACGCGGTGCACGTCGGCGGCCTCGGCGGCACCTACGGCGGCAACCCGATCGCCTGCGCGGCGGCCCTGGCCAGCATCGAGACGATGCGGGAGCTGGACCTGGCCGCCGCCGCCCGGCGGATCGGGTCGGTGCTCGCCGACCGGTTGCGCGCCGTCGCCGCCCGCGACCCCCGGATCGCCGAGGTACGCGGGCGGGGCGCGATGCTGGCGGTGGAGCTGGTCCGGCCGGGCACCCTGGTTCCCGACCCGGCCGCCGCCAGTGCCGTCTCGGCGGCCTGTCACGCTGCCGGCCTGCTCACCCTGACCTGCGGCACCTACGGCAACGTGCTGCGGTTCCTGCCGCCGCTGGTGATCTCCGACGGCGAGTTGGCCCGTGGGTTGGACATCCTGGACGCCGCCTTCGGCTGACCGTCCACGGCCGTCAGCGCACCAGCTCCACCAGGTTGCGCCGGATCACGTTCTTGCCCGGCTCCCGGAGCAGCTCCATCGCGGCGGCGTTGAGCAGCACACAACTGCCCGACGGCCCACTCACCGACACCGTCGCCACCTTGCCGTTGTCCAGATTCGTCACCCGCAACCGTGTGCCCACCGGAAACCGGTCGCTCGTCGCGGCGGCTGCGCCGGCCTCGGCGGAGAAGGTGACCGGGCCACTGCACGCGCTGCGCCCGGCAGCCACGCCGGTCGCCGGTGGCGTCGTCGGCCGCTGGGAGGCCGGCGGCTGGGCGGCACCGGGCCGGGTCTCGCCGGGGGCGGGGGCCGCCGGCGCGTCGACGCCGACCCGCTCGACCACGTTGCGCCGGATCACGTTCTTGCCGGGCTCCCGGACGAGGTCCATCGCGGCGGCGTTGAGCAGCACACAACTGCCCGACGGCCCACTCACCGACACCGTCGCCACCTTGCCGTTGTCCAGGTTCGTCACCCGCAACCGTGTGCCCACGGGGAACCGGTCACTTGTCGCGGCGGGGTCCCCGCCCTCGGCGGAGAAGGTGACCGACCCGGAGCAGAGGCTCGGACGGGCGGACGTGGTGTCGGCGAACCCGAACCCGGTCCCCACCGCCACCACCGCCGTGGCGACCACCGCCACCCCCGCCGCCAGTACGTGCTTGCGCTGCACCTTCACCACGTCTCCCGTCGTCGCCGTTGCCTGCATCGGCTGATACGGCCCGGGAGCGCTCCCCGTTCAGTTCCACTGTCAGGAAAGTTTCGGACACCAGGCGAGAGTGCCGTCGATGTCGACGGAGTGTGACGGCTCCGCTCAGGCGATCTGCCGCAGATCGTTGCCGTAGTCGAAGATGATCCGCAGGCGTGCGCCGAGTGCGGCGGCATACCTGCTCAGCGTCGCCACCTCGTTGACGTCCAGATCACCGTTCTCGATCTGACTCACCCGGCCCGGCGTGACCCCCATCAGCCGTCGAAGGGCGCCCCGATGATGACCACGTCGGCGTCGGCGTAGGTCACCGGCTCGGTGACCGTGCAGGGTGGCACCCCGAGGAAGGTGACGTCGGGGCCGTACATCGGGCCGTAGCGGGTCATCGTTCCTCCAGCGCCCAGGGGGAGCCGTAGTCGGTGAGCAGGTCGAGGAAGGGGCGCGGGGGCAGCGCCTCCGGGCCGAGCACCCCGACGCCGGACCAGCCGCCGGTGGCGAGCAGTTCCAGCGCCACCACCGGGTTGACCGCGGTTTGCCAGACCACCGCCTGGTGGCCGTACTCCCGCATGGACCACTCGTTGTCGACGACGTGGTAGAGGTAGACCTTCCGGGGCCGGCCGTCGACGCCGGTGCCGGTGACGTACGTGCCGGCGCAGGTCTTGCCGCGCATCCGGTCGCCGAGGGTGGCCGGGTCGGGCAGGCTGGCGGCGACCACGTCGCGGGGTGAGACCTGCATGCCGCGCACCGACACCGGGGTGGTGGAGTCGAGACCGACCTTGTGCAGGGCCCTGAGCACCTCGATGAACTCGTCGCCGAGGCCGTACTTGAAGGTGACCCGCCTGGCCTTGACCCAGCGTGGGATCAGCAGCACCTCCTCGTGTTCGACGTTGACGCATTCGACCGGGCCGATGCCGGCCGGGAAGTCGAAGACCTCCGGTTCGCTGAACGGTTCGGTGGTGTACCAGCCCCGGTCCTTCTCCCAGATCACCGGCGGGTTGAGGCATTCCTCGATGGTGGTCCAGATGGAGAACGAGGGGGCGAAGTCGTAGCCGTCGACGGTGAGGTTCGCGCCGTCGCGGATGCCGATCTCGTCGATGTCGGTGAACAGCTCGTCGGCGGCGTACCGGGCGAACACGTCGGACAGGCCCGGTTCGATGCCGATGCCGCACAGCGCCAGCCGACCGGCGTCCGCCCAGGTCGCGGCGGCGGCGAACTGCTCGTCACCGAGCTTCACCCCGGTCTGGGTGTAGGGCCGCGCCGGGTGCGGGTGCGACAGTGACATCGCCATGTCCAGGTAGTCCGCCCCGGCGGCGAACGCCCCCTCGAAGATCGGCATGACGAAGCGCGGGTCGACGGCGTTGAGCACGTGGGTGATCCGGTGTTCCCGGCAGAGCGCGGCGACGGCGTCCGCCGAGGAGGCGTCGAGCCGTACGGCGACGAACCGGTCGCCGTACCCGGCGACGGCCCGCTCGGCCCGGGTCAGGTCGTAGTCGGCGACGACGACGGTGGCGAAGAAGGAACGGCGGGCGGCGATGGCGACGGCGGCGGAGCCGACCCCGCCGGCGCCGACGAGCAGGATACGCATCAGGAATCGAACCCCAAACCAAGACGATCGGGCGTACGGAGCCAGTGCTGGTGCCGGTCGTCGTGCGCGTACGCGTCGGCGCGGGCCGGCGACCAGCGGGTGAGGTGGATGTCGGCGGCCGGACGGGGAGAATCGGGGCGGTGGTGCGCATACCGGCCGGGCGTCACCTCGGCGAACGCCCGGTCGGTATGCGGAAGGATCACGACGGGTCTGCCGCCCGTCGGCCGGTCACGTCGGCGACCGGGAGCGCCGAGCCTGCCGCCCGTCGGCCGGTCACGTCGGCGACCGGGAGCGCCGAGCCTGCCGCCCGTCGGCCGGGCGCGTGAGCGACCGGGAGCGCGGCCCGTCGGGACCGTCGACCGCGCAGCATGCTCAGCCCGACGAGCAGCAGGGCGATGCCGAACATCGCCGTGCCGATCACGTTGACCTGTGGGGGGATGCCCCGCTGGGCGGCACCCCAGACGTACATCGGGAAGGTGACGGTGGTGCCGGCGTTGAAGTTCGTCACGATGAAGTCGTCGAAGCTGAGCGAGAAGGCGAGCAGGGCGGCGGCGACGATGCCGGGCAGCACCAACGGCAGGGTGATCCGCCGGAACGTCTGCCACTCGCTGGCGTAGAGGTCCATCGCGGCCTCCTCCAGCCGCCGGTCCATCCCGGCGAGCCGGGCCTTGACCGTCACCACCACGAACGACACGCAGAACATCACGTGCGCGATGACGACGGTCCAGAAACCCTGCGGCACCCCGGCGGAGACGAACAGCGCGAGCAGCGAGGTGCCGAGCACCAGCTCCGGCGTCGCCATCGGCAGGAAGATCAGCAGGTTGATCCCGCCGCGCCCCCGGAACCGGTGCCGCACCAGGGCGAACGCCATCAGCGTGCCGATCACCGTGGACCCGACGGTGGCGAGGAACCCGATCTGCACGCTGCGGACGACCGCGTCGCACATCTCGGGGGTGGCGCAGGGCTGCCGCCAGTTGTCCAGGGTGAACTCGTTGAAGTCGTACGACAGCCGGCTGGACGGGCGGTTGAGGGAGAGGCCGGCGACCACGGCGATCGGCAGGAACAGGTAGCCGAGCACCAGCAGCGCGACGATCATCACCCACCGGTCGGCCAACCACCGCGACACCCTCACCGGAATCCACCTCCGCTCGCGACTGCGGGGCTCCGCTGCGCTGCACTCCTCGCGCTCACCGGACCGACCTTCCGCTCGCGACTGCGGGGCTCCGCTGCGCTGCACTCCTCGCGCTCACCAGGGCCACCCTTCCGCTCGCGACTGCGGGGCTCCGCTGCGCTGCACTCCTCGCGCTCACAGGACATCCTCCGTGCCGGCGCGGCGCAGGTAGACGAAGACGACCGCGAGGATCGCCGCCATCAGCAGGAACGACAGGGCGGCACCCTGCGGGTAGTCCAGCCGGACCAGGAACGCCGAGTCGATGACGTTGCCGATCATGTACTCGTTGGGGGTGCCGAGCAGTTCGGCGTTGATGTAGTCGCCGGTGGCCGGGATGAAGAAGAGCAGGGTGCCGGCGATCAGGCCGGGCATCGACAGCGGCAGGGTGACCGTGCGGAAGGCGTGCAGCGGGCCGGCGTACAGGTCGCTGGCCGCTTCCAGCAGCCGGTAGTCGAGCCGCTCCAGGCTCGCGTACAACGGCAGGACCAGGAACGGCAGGAAGTTGTACGTCAACCCGAGCACCACCGCGACCGGGGTGGCGAGCAGTCGCCCGTCGGGGCCGAGCAGGTGCACGTCGCGCAGCAGCCCGACCAGCACGCCGTTGTCCGACAGGATGGTCTTCCAGGCCAGGGTGCGCACCAGAAAGCTGGTGAACATCGGGGCGACCACGCAGACCAGCAGCAGGTTCTTCCACCGGCCGGCCTTCTGCGCGATCGCGTACGCCAGCGGGTAGCCCAGCAGCAGGGCCAGCACCAGCGCCGCCCCGGCATAGCCGAACGACCTGGCGAACTGCGGCCAGTACGCCTGCACCGCCTCCGGATAGTTGCCGAACGCCCAGGTCAGCGCGTACCCGGTGGACAGCGAACCGGTCGGGTCGTAGAGGCTGGCGGCAGCCAACTGCAGCAGCGGCACGACGAAGAAGACCAGCAGCCAGGCCGCCCCCGGCAGCAGCAGCAGGTACGGCAGCAGCCGGTGCCGGCCGGGCCGGGCCGGTGGCGGTGCCCCGGTCGCCGGTGTCCCGCCGCCCAACTGGGCCAGTGCGGTCACGACGGTGCCCCGACGGGCTCGTCGAGCAGCGGGGTGGTGCGGTCGTCCTGCCCCGGCTCGCGGGGCAGCAGGAAGGCGTGCCGGGGGTCCCAGTGCGCCACCACGGTCGCGCCGACCGGGTACTGCCGGCCGACGCCGCTGTTCGCGGTGAACGCGGACAGTTCGCTGCCCCACCCGGTGCGCACCAGGTACTGGGTGCTCACCCCCACGTACGACGCGTCGGTGATCACCCCTTCGACCTGTTGGTGGCCGGTGGGCACCTGGTCGACGGTCTCGACCAGGTGCAGCTTCTCGGGACGTACCCCCAGGTAGACCGGGCCCTGGTCGGTGCGGGCGCGGTCGACGGGCACCGAGAAGCGCGCGCCGTGCGCGGTGACGGGCACCTCGGACCCGGCCGGGCCGGCGGCGTCGGCGGCGAGCAGGTTGGACTGGCCGAGGAAGTTCGCCACGAACGCGGTCGCCGGGTATTCATAGAGTTCGGCGGGTGCGCCGAGCTGCTCGATCCGGCCGGCGTTCATCACCGCGACCGTGTCGGCCATCGTCATGGCCTCCTCCTGGTCGTGGGTGACGTGCACGAAGGTGATGCCGACCTCGGTCTGGATGCGTTTCAGCTCGATCTGCATCTGCCGGCGCAGCTTCAGGTCGAGCGCGCCGAGCGGCTCGTCGAGCAGCAGCACCTGCGGGTGGTTGATCAAAGCGCGGGCCAGTGCGACCCGTTGCTGCTGGCCGCCGGAGAGCTGCGCGGGGCGACGCCGCTCGTAGCCGTCGAGCTGGACCAGGGCCAGCATCCGGCGGACCTGGTCGCCGACCTTGCGGATGCCCCGCCGCCGCAACCCGAAGGCGACGTTCTCGGCGATGTCCAGGTGCGGAAAGAGCGCGTAGCTCTGGAAGACGGTGTTGACCGGCCGCTGGTACGGCCGCAGCCGGGCGATGTCCCGGCCGCCGAGGAGCACCTGCCCGCTGGTGGGCTCCTCCAGCCCGGCGATCATCCGCAGGGTGGTCGTCTTGCCGCAGCCGGACGCCCCGAGCAGGGCGAAGAAGGAGCCCTGCGGGACGGTCAGGCTGAGGTCGTCGACGGCGGTGAAGACGCCGAACCGCTTGCTCAGGTGGGCCAGCCGCAGGTCACCGGCGGGTGCCTCGTTCGCCATTCCGCTCACGCCCCGATGACCTGCTGGAACTTCGACTCGTATTCCTTTTCCTGTTTTTCGTCGAGGGCCATGAAGACCTTCGACTTCGCCAGCAGGGTGTCGTCCGGG
This sequence comes from Micromonospora sp. RL09-050-HVF-A, assembly GCF_019374995.1. Lineage (NCBI taxonomy): Bacteria > Bacillati > Actinomycetota > Actinomycetes > Micromonosporales > Micromonosporaceae > Micromonospora > Micromonospora sp. RL09-050-HVF-A. The sequence goes on along the minus strand of NZ_JAGKQP010000002.1, from coordinate 5,633,297 downwards.
AAGATCAGCGGGTTGGCGGCCAACTCCGGGTCGATCTTCTCCATCTCGGCCTGGGCGCCCTTGACCGGGCAGATGTAGTTGACGAACGCGGCGAGCTTCGCGGCGACCGCCGGCTGGTAGTAGTAGTCGATCAGCGCTTCGGCGTTGCCCCGGTGGGTGGCCTCGTTGGGCACCAGCATGTTGTCGCTGAACAGCATCACCCCCGAGTCCGGCGCGACGAACTTGATCTTGGGGTTGTCGCCGGCCAGTTGGATCACGTCCCCGGACCAGCCGACACACGCGGCGATGTCCCCCTTGGCCAGGTCGGGGGCGTAGTCGTTGCCGGTGAAGCGACGGATCTGCTTGGATTCGACGGCCTTGCGCAGCTTGTTGAGCGCGTCGTCGAACTGCGCGGCGGTGAACTTCGACGGGTCGTGCCCGTTGGAGGAGAGCAGCAGACCCATGGTGTCCCGCATCTCCGACAGGGCGGTCACCTTGCCCTTGAGATCGGGCCGGGTGAGCAGCTCGTCGACGGTGCGGATCTCCCCGGTGACGCTGCCGTTGTAGGCCAGCCCGGCGAGGCCGGACTGCCACGGGATCGCGACCCGGTCCTCCGGGTCGAAGGAGCGCCCGCGCAGCGACGGCAGCAGATTGGCCGCCACGTTCGGCACCTTGGCCGGGTCGAGCTTCTGGATCCAGCCGAGCCGGATCATCCGGGCGGCCATCCAGTCGGTCAGGACGATGATGTCCCGCCCGGTGCTCTGACAGCCGGCCAACTGGTTCTGCACCTTGCCGAAGAACTCGTTGTTGTCGTTGATGTCCTCGGTGTAGGTCACCGTGATGCCGCTGGCGGCGACGAACGCGTCGAGGCTGGGCCGCTTCGCGGCGTCCTTGTCGTCCACGTCCATGTACTGCGGCCAGTTGGAGAAGGCGAGGGTCTTCTCCGTGGCCGACAGGTCGTCGCTCTTGCAGCCCGCCTCGGTCTGGGTAGCGGCCTTGGTGCCGCAACCGGCGAGGCTGCCGCCCGCAGCGAGCAGGGCGGCCGATCCGAGGGTGCCGGTGAGCAGTCCACGCCGGGTGAGGGGCCGCAGGGGAATACGCATGTGACGACTCCTAGGGGTCGTCCGACGGCGGCGGGGACGGGGTGCGGCGCCGGCGGGAGGGGTCGGGTGCCTGAGACGACTGATCCTGGCATGAGGTAACCAGCCTCACAAGGGATTCCGTTGCCGCAATAGCCTCTGACGACGAATTACGCCAAACCGCGCGATGGCACTAGGCTCAGCTGGGGGAACGGACATGGGGAGCGGTCGATGACGATCCGACAGCACGAGAACGGCAGCGGGGGGCGACGCGTCACGGTGCGCGAAGGTGCCAGCCACGCGCTGTTGGACGACGTGGCGAAACAGATCATCGAGCAGCTACAGCAGGACGGCCGCCGGCCGTACGCGACCATCGGCAAGGCGGTGGGGCTCTCCGAGGCGGCGGTCCGCCAGCGGGTGCAGCGGCTGCTCGACGCCGGGGTGATGCAGATCGTCGCGGTGACCGACCCGCTCCAGCTCGGCTTCCCCCGGCAGGCCATGATCGGCCTGCGCACCGACGGCGATCTGGAGGCCGTCGCCGACCGGCTGGCCGAGTTCGACGAGATCGACTACGTGGTGATCACCGCTGGCTCGTTTGACCTGCTCGCCGAGGTGGTCTGCCGCAACGACGCCCACCTGCTGGAGATCCTGCAACGGCTGCGGTCGGTGCCCGGGGTGCTCGCCACCGAGGCGTTCGTCTATCTCAAGCTCCGCAAACAGACCTACACCTGGGGTACGGCCTGAGCCCACCCACCGTGGCCTGCTCCCCGGGGCTCAGCGGGAGGCGACGAACGCACGCCAGGCGTCGGGAGTGAAGCTCAACGTGCCGCCCGTCCGGTCCTTGCTGTCCCGCACCAGCACCCGACCCGGCAAGTTGTCGGCCACCTCGACACAGTCACCGCCGTTACTGCTGCTCCGAGTGGCGGTACGCCAGCACGGCTCCATCAGGTCCATCTCTCCACCACTCACTTCTGGGCGGCGACGAAGGCACGCCAGGCGTCTGGGATGAAGCTCAACGTGCCGCCCGTCCGGTCCTTGCTGTCCCGCACCAGCACCCGGCCGGGCAGGTTGTCGGCCACCTCGACACAGTCACCGCCGTTGTTGCTGCTGCGGCTGGCGGTACGCCAGCGGGGCTCGATCACGTCCATCTCTCCACCGCTTCCCGGATCAGCTCGTGCGATCGACGAGCAGGCAGCGCCTCGCCGGCCACGCTCTCCCATCTCCTGCCCAGGCTAGCAACGTCAGCGCTCTCGGTCACCAGCTCACCACGGAGCTGATTGTCCAGATAGGCAACCTCACTGCCGTCGGGCAGCCGAGCCAGCATGAACGGCCCGGCCAGACCGGTGTGCCAGGGTCCACCGAGCGGGATCACCCGCACCTGCACGTATTCCCGCTCGGCGACAGCCACCAGGTGACCAACCTGGTGGGCCATAGTCATGCGATCGCCGACCATCCGGTGGAGCACCACCTCGTCGATGACGAAGACCAACTGGGCTGAAGGGTCGCGGTCGAGCAGAACCTGTCGCTCCAAACGTCCGTTCACCAGTTGCCCGACTTCGTCGGGCGGGAGTAGACCGCCGGTCCCCAGCACCGCTCGGGCGTACTCCTCGGTCTGGAGCAGGCCCGGCACGAGCAATGACTGGTACGACCGGATCGAGGTGGGGTCCTGTTCCAGTTCTGCCCACGGGCGGAACCAGGGCAGGTCGCGGCGACGGTAGGGCTCGGGCCAGAGTTCGGCCGGCTCCCGGCCGAGGACGCCGGCCACCGCCACCCGGGTACGCGGATGGGGCACCCGCCCCGAGCTGAGCCACCGCCCCGCCGTCTTCGGATCCACCCCGACCTGATGCGCCAGTGACTCGACCGTCTCCCCGCGCTCCGCCATCGCCACCCGAAGCACCTCGTTCACCGGCAGCCCCTTCCGCCCGACCGGCACGCTCCGGCGCACCATAACGACAGTGTGTGTCGATGTCCGCAGGTCAACGGCGTGTCGGCGCGAGACCTCTCACAGGGTCCGCAAGATGCCCCGGAAGGTCCGCGAAACGCCCCGGAAGTGCACCTGGAAACACCCAGCCCCGGGCCACTCCGGGCCACTCCGGGCCACTCCGGTCCACTCCGGTCGGCTCCCCCAGGGATCCCCACCCCCGGGCCGAAACAGGGGTGTCCCGCCTCCCGGAGGCCCGGCCCGCTGCCCGTCGACATCCTTGATCCACTCTCGGGAGCCGATATAGCGGTCTCCCCCGTGCCCGGATACCGCAAGCTGGCCGCAATTGGGTCGATCATGCGACTCGCCCCACCGAGGCGGGCCGGCGCGGGGCCGACAGGGCGGGCATCCCGCCGGACCGCCACCGCCCTGGAGCGTACGGATTCCGTTGCCTTACGCCCTCACTCACGCTGAATCCGTCGCCCCTGACGCGAACTAGGCTTGCATTTCGCGGCCGGACTGTGGGATAACCGTGGGCAGAGCGGCCGGTGTCACCCCTGCCCGGCCCAGAGACCCGATGGGGCTGACATGGCCAACGCCACCGACCACCTCTGGATGCACTTCACCCGGATGGCCAGCTACTCGGCCGGCGAGGTGCCCACCATCGTGCGCGGCGAGGGCACGTACGTCTGGGACTCGCAGGGCCGTCGCTACCTGGACGGGCTCGCCGGGTTGTTCGTCGTCAACGCCGGGCACGGGCGTACCGAGCTGGCCGAGGCAGCCGCGAAGCAGGCCGCCGAGCTGGCGTACTTCCCACTGTGGTCGTACGCCCACCCGAAGGCCGTCGAGCTGGCCGAGAAGATCGCCTCGCTGACGCCCGGCGACCTCAACCGGGTCTTCTTCACCACCGGCGGCTCGGAGGCCGTCGAGACGGCGTGGAAGCTGGCCCGCGCCTACTTCAAGCGCACCGGCAAGCCCAACAAGCACAAGGTGGTCAGCCGCTACCTCGCCTATCACGGCACCTCGATGGGCGCCCTGTCGATCACCGGCCTGCCCGGCATCAAGAGCGACTTCGAGCCGTTGGTGCCCGGCGGGATCAAGGTGCCGAACACCAACTTCTACCGGGCCCCCGAGCACGGCGACTCACCCGAGGCGTTCGGCGTCTGGGCCGCCGACGAGATCCGCCGGGCCATCGAACGGGAGGGGCCGGACACCGTGGCGGCGGTGTTCCTGGAGCCGTTGCAGAACTCCGGCGGCTGCTTCCCGCCGCCGCCCGGTTACTTCCAGCGGGTACGCGAGATCTGCGACGCGTACGACGTGCTGCTCGTCTCCGACGAGGTGATCTGCTCGTGGGGTCGGCTCGGCGAGTATTTCGGTGCCGTCCGGTACGGCTACCAGCCTGACATCATCACCACCGCCAAGGGCATCACCTCCGGCTACGCCCCGCTCGGCGCGATGATCGCCAGTGACCGGCTGATGGAACCGTTTCTCACCGAGACTGGCATGTTCGCCCACGGGGTGACCTTCGGTGGGCACCCGGTCTCCTGCGCGGTTGCCCTGGCCAACCTTGAGGTGTTCGCCCGGGAGGACCTGATCGGCCACGTCCGGGCCAACGAGGACGCCTTCCGGTCCACCCTGGAGAAGCTCACCGACCTGCCGATCGTCGGTGACGTCCGGGGGGACGGCTACTTCTACGGCATCGAGCTGGTCAAGGACAAGTCGACGAAGGCCACCTTCGACGAGGCCGAGTCGGAGCGGCTGCTGCGCGGTTTCCTGTCGACGGCGCTCTTCTCCGCCGGGCTCTACTGCCGCGCCGACGACCGGGGCGACCCGGTGGTGCAGCTCGCCCCGCCGCTGATCAGCGGGCAGGAGCAGTTCGACGAGATGGAGCAGATCCTGCGCGCCGTACTCACCGAGGCGTGGTCCCGGCTGTAACCGTCTGCGGGCCGACCAGCCGGACAGCGGCTCGACCCGCGGTCCCGCCGGCCGGCCCACACCGGACCGGCCACCCCACACCCGAGGGGCACCTCCGCACCCCGGTCGGCCACCCGTCCCCGCCGGCCGGCACTGACACTTCGCGGCCAGCGAAGTTCCCGCCGCCGGCCCGGCCGGCGCTGACCGCCCGGAGCCCGCATGCGCTACCCGGAGTTGTCCCACTGGTTGTCCACGGTGGACGAACCGTTGACCCCGCTCCCGGCGCTGCCCGGTGACACCGACGCCGACGTGGTGATCGTCGGTGCCGGCTACACCGGGTTGTGGACGGCGTACTACCTGGCGGTGGCCGATCCGACGCTGCGGATCGTCGTACTGGAGGCGGAGATCGCCGGGTACGGCGCGTCCGGGCGCAACGGTGGCTGGTGCTCGGCGCTGTTCCCCACCTCACTGCCGGCGTTGGCCCGTCGGCACGGCCGGCCGCAGGCACTGGCGCTGCAACGGGCCATGCAGGCGACCGTCGCCGAGGTGGGCCGGGTGGTGGCCGCCGAGGGGATCGACTGCGACTGGCACCACGGCGGCACGGTGCTGCTGGCCCGTACCGACGTCCAGCTCGGCCGGGCACGCGCCGCGGTCGCCGAGGCCCGAGACCACGGCCTCGACCCCGACGACCTGGTCCTGCTCGACGCCGCCGGGGCAGCCGCCCGGTGCGCCGCCGACGGGGTACGCGGCGGCACGTTCACCCCGCACTGCGCCGCCGTGCACCCGGCGAAGCTGGTCCGGGGCCTGGCCCGCGCCGTGCGCCGGCACGGGGTGACGCTGCACGAACGGTCCCCGGTCACCGCGATCCGGCCCGGCGCGGCGGTCACCCCGCACGGCACGGTACGCGCGAACGTGGTGGTCCGGGCCACCGAGGCGTACACCCCGATGCTGCCCGGCCACCGCCGCACGGTCGCCCCGGTCTACTCGCTGATGGTGGTCACCGCGCCGCTGCCCGCGCCGGCCTGGGAGCGGATCGGGCTGGCCGACCGGGAGACCTTCGCCGACTACCGGCACCTCATCGTGTACGGCCAGCGCACCGCCGACGGGAGGTTGGCCTTCGGCGGGCGGGGCGCCCCGTACCACTTCGGGTCCCGGGTCTCCCCCGGCTACGACCGGGAGCCCCGGGTCTTCGCCGCGCTACGCCGGACGCTGGGTGAACTCTTCCCGGTGCTCGGCGCGGACGTACCGGTCGCCCACTCCTGGGGCGGCCCGCTGGGGGTGGCCCGGGACTGGTCCGCGTCGGTGGGGCTGGACCGGTCGTCCGGGCTGGGTTGGGCCGGCGGCTACGTTGGCGACGGGGTGGGGACGAGCAACCTGGCCGGCCGTACCCTCGCCGACCTGATCCGGGGTGTGGAGTCGGACCTGACCGCACTCCCGTGGGTCGGCCACCGCTCCCCCCGCTGGGAGCCGGAACCGCTGCGCTGGCTGGCCATCAACGCCGGCCTCCGGGTGATGTCCTCCGCCGACGACGTCGAACACCGCACCGGCCGTCCCGCCCGCCGCGCCACCCTCTTCTCCCCCCTCCTAGGCCACTAACCCCCACCCCGCTCCCCCTCCCTGCTTCCCCTCCCCCACCCGCCGACCCCCGTCCCGCCGACCCCCCGTCCCCGCGACCCGCCGGCCCCGGTGATCAAGAGGTTTGCGTCAGGTTGAAGATCGAACTTGACGCAAACCTCTTGATCACCGGGGAGAGGGCCTGGGGTGGGGTTGGCCTGGGGTGGGGTGGGGTGGGGTGGGGTGGGGTGGGGAGGGCCGTGGGGGTGGGGTGGGGTTAGTGGTTGGGGGGGATTACGCGGAGGTGACCACGGCGGCCGGTGGGCGGGGTCTGGGGGTGGGGGTCGTGGTCGTCCTGGGGTGGGCGGGGGCCACCGGGCGGGCCGCCTCGCGGACGGCCTCGGCCAGGGCGACCAGGTCGTCGGTGGTGGGCGGCGGCGGCTCGAACTCGCCCTCGTGCCGGACGACGTCCCAGCCCCGGGGGGCGGTCAGGCTCCGGGCGTGCTGCTCACACAGGTCGTACGTGTGCGGCTCGGCGAAGGCCGCCAACGGCCCCACGACAGCGGTCGACTCGTTGTAGACATAGGTCAATGTGGCAACCGCTTGCCGGGGGCAGGCGTTACGGGAGCAGCGCCGTGGTGACCTCACGTGCGGCAGGGTATCCCCATTACCGGGTCCGGCGCACCGGTTCGCTTTCCGACACGCCCGTCACCGTGATCACAATTCGCACCTGCCGCCCCGCCGCGCCCGTCGGCGCGCGCTGCCATCGGGCGGGCCGGACCGGGGGCTACCCTTCTGTTCATGACGAGCCCGGAACGCCGCCGCCCCGGCTCCGGCCGGCGCAACCACCGCGACCGGCACGGACGGGGCCTGCGCGGGCGGCTGGTGCCGGCGACCGTCCCGTTGGCCCGGACCAAGGCCGAGATCTTTGACGACCTGGTGCTGGACACCGTGGAGACGTTGGAGCGCCGGTTCGCCAAGGAACTTGCCGGCGTGGAGTTCGCCGTCGAGGACGTCCCGCCGGATCTGAACGTCTATGACTCAGACGTGCTGGAGGACGGCGAGGTGCCGCTGGCCCGGTTGCTGCCCGGCCGACCGGGCCGGCAGGAGGTGCCACCCCGGATCGTGCTCTACCGGCGGCCGTTGGAGTTTCGCGCGATGGACCGTGAGGACCTGGCCGACCTGGTCCACGACGTGATCATCGAGCAGGTGGCGAACCTGCTCGGGGTCGACCCGGACGAGCTGACCTGAGGCTGCGCGCCCGGTGACGACCCGGGTCTTCGGCCGAGGTTGACCAGGACCAGCACTCCGCCGGCCCACCACGCGGGCGGGCACTCATCTACCGGAGGACGGACCCGCCACCCAGGCGGGCATTCACCCGCCCAATGACGAGACGAACCGCGTCGGCGGGCACCCGGTCCCGGGGTCGAGCACCACGCCCCGCTTTTGACGGATCGTCGGCACTGGTCCGGCGAGCCGCCGTCACCGGCCCGACGATCCGCCGGGCCCGCTACCTCCACCGCCGGCACAGCCCGGCCCGGGGACCGACTCGCCCGTCGCCCGGGCCCGGTGGCCGCTCACGTCGTGACCTGGTGCTGTGTCGCCATGGTCGGCCACCGTCGTGGCCGGACCGCCGCCCGACGCCGGCCGCCCCCGCGACCGGCTGTGGGCGTGAGCCGGGCGGCCCCCACCGCCCGACTCGACCTTCCATTCAGGCGGCCCGCCGCTTCAGCTTGCGCCGCTCCCGCTCGGAGAGCCCACCCCAGATCCCGAACCGCTCGTCGTGCCCGAGGGCGTATTCCAGGCATTCCGTCTTGACCTCGCACCGCGAACAGATCCGCTTCGCCTCGCGGGTCGAGCCGCCCTTCTCGGGGAAGAACGCTTCCGGGTCGGTCTGCGAGCACAGTGCCCGCTCCTGCCACTCCGGCGCGTTTCCGAGCAGGTCGGCCACCTCAAGCTGGCCGTCCATCAGATGCCTCCTTGTCGCGCACCGACGTCACCGCCGCTGCAACCCCCCACGCGAAAGGCGTGCTTGTCCGTCCGGTCCTATTTGTGCGTTCCGTGCGAACAACCCCATCGAAATTACACGCGTGTAATGCGTGCGCCGTCAAGCCGAACTTGATAATGGAGTCGCCCTCCCGACACGCCACCGGACGGTCACCCGGACCACCCGGCCCTCGCAACCTGCCCTATCGATTCAGACCCCGGGCGAGTAACGCCCTCTCCGGCGAGTTGCCCCAGATTTCTGCCGTGGCGTCGCCGCCCCGGACGCTCCCGCACAGCGCCGTCGACCGCTCCGGCCGGCCGGTCCTATCAAGATCATGAGCATGGTGGGGGACAGGTTAACGCGGTTGGGCCCGGATCGCTCACCGAGCCGGAAATACCGACAGCGCCCCGTCCACATTGTGGACGGGGCGCTCGGGTCGGTACGGTTGTCGTGGTGCTCAGGTCGACCTTGACGGGCTGGTCGGCCAGACGAATTCGGCGATCGAACCCCCGTTGACGGAGATCGTTCCGGCGGGCGTCTCCTCGTCCCACCAGACGGTATAGACACCCGCCGTCAGGTCCGGGTACACCGCGCTGTGGAACACCCCGTCCCGGACGATCCGCTCCCGTACGGCGGAGTGCGTCCGCACCGCACCGGCCTGGTCGACCCGGCTGATCTCGATCTCCCGCCCGTGCTGGTCACGTCCGGTGTAGATGATCAGGGCACCGGTGTCACCACCGACGTCGAGCATCACCGTGCCGCTCTCCGTCGGCCCGTACTGGTGATGATGGTGGTGGTGGTGTCCGCTCACGCCGCTCTCCGTCCGGTCAGGAGTTCGCCGCGGCCGGGTTGTTGAACCCGTCGTACGGCGTGCCGAGGAAGGGGAAGTCCCGCAGGAACGGCGCCGTCACGTCGGCGGCGCTCAGGCCGGGGGTGACCGCACCGGCCGCCGCGTCCGGCTTGAACTTCTTGTCCACCAGCGGGACGGTGACCCCGGCCACCGCCCGCAACGCGATGCTCACCACGTCGTCGACGACCCGGCGACCGTTGGGGAAACCGGCCAGGTCCCCGCCGAGCAGCCCGAACTGGTTCGGCTTGCTGCTCGGCCTGATCGCGGTGTTCAACCGCAGCATGTCGGCCTGCACGTCACCGGTGAGGTTGGTGAAGCCGTCGATCAGCCCCGACGGAATGCCGGTGAGCAGGATCGCCAGCAGGTCGGCCCGGGGCTTCTTGGATTTGTTCAGCGCGTCCAGGTTGGGAAAGACCCCCGGGTAGAGCACCGGCAGCAACGCCGCCAGCTCCGGCTGCTCGACGAACCGGGCGAACCGCTTGTCCTCGGTCGGCGGCAGCGTGTTCCACAGGTCCTTCTTGGACATCGGGACGATGACCTCGTTGAACAACGGGTTGCCCAGCCGGGACACCTGGGTCCACGGGCCGATCGCGGCGTCCGCGGCGACCCGGTCGCCGAGCACCCGCACCTGCTGCCGGGACGCCGTCGTCCACACCCCGATCGTCGAGGCGCGGTCGCCCACGCCGTACCGGTTGGACCTGCGGCGGACCTTGCTCAGCGGCACCTGCACCGCGATGCTGTGCACGTTCATCCGGTCCACCGAGTTGACCGGCTCACCCTCGGTCTTGAACAGCTTCTTGCCGGCCACGTGCAACTGCTGGAACGGCCGCAGCGTACCCAGGTCGAAGATCGCGCCCAGGTCGACGAAGAAGCCGTCCGCGCGCTGCCCGGCGAACACCTTCTCCCCCGTCGACAGCTTGTACGTCGCCTGCCGGACCAGGTCGTTGTACTTGGGGATGGACAGCGGCCCCACGTTGCACGGCGGGCAGGGCAGCTTGTTGGCGAGCACGTGCTCCTTGCCGTCGGTCACCCGGGTCAGCTTGTAGAACTGCCGCCGGTTCCAGTTCTTGCTGTCCAGCGACTCGATCGGCCCGGTGTTGTAGAGAAAACTGTTCTCGTTCGTGATCTCGGTACGGAATTCGAACCGGTAGGTCACGTCGGGATGGCCGTCACCGTCGTTGTCGATATGGATCTCGTACCGCACGTCGTCGCCGAACTCGAAGAAGTTCGGGCCGCCCGAGGGGAGCTGCAACGGCACGTAGTTGGCGATCAACGTCACCGAGTCGGGCCGTTCGGGGCTGACGAAGGCGTAGAGGTCGGAACTGTCGGCGACCGGGTCCTTGCTTATTTCCGGTGCTTCGCGGTGGGACGACATGGCGGACCAACCTTTGCGGGATCATGAGGAGTCAGGGCATGACGAACCGGGCGCGGGAGCCTGCGCCTGGCGGTGAAGAGGAAGAGGGCGGGCGGTTCAGGGCCACCCGGGACAGCGGGCGGGTCACCCCCACCCGGTGACGGCGGGCAGGTCAGACCGCCGTCGGACAGCAGACGGGGTCAGCCGCGCCCGGCAGCCCGGCGGAGCCGGTCCGCGAGCCCCCGGTCACGTACCTCGATCCGGGACGTACCGACGAAGACGTCCAACGTCCCCGACTTGGCGTCGCGCAGGTGGACCACGATAGGACCCTCCGCGCTGCTCGCCGACGGGGAGTTCTGCGCGGCCGACACGCCGGTCACCGTCAGCGCCGCCGCGCCCAGCGTGGCACTCGCCGCAGCGGTCAGTGTCTGCCGCCGGGTCAGTCGCGGCCAGGAACGCTTCCGCACTTCGCTCGTCATGGGGAACCTTTCCTCCGGCGGCGCGTGAGCGCGCGCGGTGTGGAGCGCGAGGTCGCCGGCGGCGGCCCTCGCCTCAACCGCCGCCGGCGAACACTGGTACGGCCCGCACGCGCGAAAGGTTCGATGTCATCGCAACGGATGACCGTAAGCGGTCGTCCGCTTGCGTGCCGGACGTCCCGCGGCGGCGGCGATCGCCCGCAACTGCTCCTCGGTACGCGCCGAACCGTTGCCCGAGCCGGCCATCCGGGAGATGGTCTCCTCCATCAGGGTGCCGCCCAGGTCGTTGCAGCCGCCCTGCAACATCGCCACGGTGCCCTCGTCGCCGAGCTTCACCCAGGAGCACTGGATGTTGTCGATCCGCCCGTGCAGCAGCAGCCGGGACATCGCGTGCACCACCCGGTTCTCCCGCCAGGTCGGGCCGGGCCGGGCGATGCCGGCCAGATAGATCGGCGCGTTGGTGTGCACGAACGGCAGCGCCACGAACTCGGTGAACCCACCGGTGCGGTCCTGCACCCCGGCGAGGACCCGGAAGTGCGCCAGCCACTGGCCGGGATGGTCGACGTGGCCGTACATCATCGTGGAGCTGGAGCGGATGCCCAGCTCGTGCGCGGTCGAGACCACCTCGACCCAGGCGGCGGCCGGCAGTTTGCCCTTGGTGAGCACCCAGCGCACGTCGTCGTCGAGGATCTCGGCGGCGGTGCCCGGGATGGTGTCCAGGCCGGCCTCGCGCAGCATCGACAGCCACTCCCGCACCGGCACGCCGGCCTTGGCGGCGGCGGTGACGATCTCCATCGGGGAGAACGCGTGCACGTGCATGCCGGGCACCCGGGCCTTGATCGCCCGGACGATGTCGGCGTAACCGGTCACCGGCAGCTTCGGGTCGATGCCGCCCTGGAGGCAGACCTCACCGGCGCCGGCCGCCCACGCCTGTTCGGCCCGGTCGGCCACCTGCTCGACCGACAACCGGAACGCGTCGGCGTCCCGTTCCCGCTGGGCGAACGCACAGAACCGGCAGCCCACATAGCAGACGTTGCTGAAGTTGATGTTGCGGTTGACCACGTAGGTGACGTCGTCGCCGACGGTGTCCCGCCGCACGTCGTCGGCGAGCCGGCACAGCTCGTCCAGGGCGGGGCCGTCCGCGCCGAACAGCGCCAGGGCCGCGTCGGCGTGCCGGGGCTCCAACAGCGCCGCCGGGTCGTCGGCCGCCAGCCGCAACCCCGCCCGCAGGTCACCGTCGGCACCCGGCACCGGCCCGCCCGACGCGGCGGGGCTCACCTTGCCGGCGACCTCCGCCCAGTCACCGTAGACGCTGTCGAAGTCGCCCCGCCGGTCGTCGGTGCGCCCGGCGGTGTCGATGGTGGCGTGCAGGTCGGTCCGGCCGCCACCGAAGACCTCCTCCGGCTCCTGCCAGGGGCGGCCCACCGGCCGGGCCGCCTCCACGGCCAGCCCGGTCGCCGGATCGGCGAGCGCGGTGACGTGCGGCGACAGCCGGGGATCGAGCCACGGGTCGCCGGCCCGGACGTACTCCGGGTAGATCGTCAGCCGCTCGCGCAGGGTGAAGCCGGACTTCTCGGTCTGCCGGGCCAGCTCGTCGAGCTGCGGCCACGGCCGCTCCGGGTTGACGTGGTCCGGGGTCAGCGGGGAGACCCCACCCCAGTCGTCGATGCCGGCCCGCAGCAGCAGGTCGTACTCGTCCTCGATCAGGTTGGGCGGGGCCTGGAGCCGGGCCTTCGGGCCGAGCAGCAGCCGGGCCACCGCCACGGTGGCCGCCAGGTCGTGCAGCTCGGCGTCGGGCAGGCCGCCCATCGCGGTGTCCGGCTTGGCGCGGAAATTCTGCACGATCACCTCCTGGAGGTGGCCGTACTCCCGGTGCGACCGGCGGATCGCGAACAGCGCGTCGACCCGTTCGGCCGGGGTCTCACCGATGCCGATCAGGATGCCGGTGGTGAACGGCACCCCCACCCGGCCGGCGTCGTCGAGCACCCGCAGCCGCACCGCGGGCTCCTTGTCGGGGGAGCCGAAGTGCGGGCCGCCCGGCTCCGACCAGAGCCGGGTGGCGGTGGTCTCCAGCATCATCCCCATGCTCGGCGCGACCGGCTTGAGCCGTTGCAACTCCGACCAGGAGAGCACCCCCGGGTTGAGGTGCGGCAGCAGACCGGTCTCCTCCAGCACCGCCACCGCGCAGGCCCGCAGGTAGTCCACCGTGGAGTCGTAGCCGCGCTCGTCGAGCCAGGCGCGGGCCGCCGGCCAGCGCTCCTCCGGCCGGTCACCCAGGGTGAACAGGGCCTCCTTGCAACCCAGCGCCGCGCCCTGCCGGGCGATCGCCAGCACCTCGTCGGTCTCCAGGAAGGCCGCCGGCAGCCGGTGCGGCACGGTCGCGAAGGTGCAGTAGTGGCACCGGTCCCGGCAGAGCCGGGTCAGCGGAATGAAAACCTTCTTCGAGTACGTCACCACGCCCGGCCGGCCGGCGTCGCGCAGCCCGGCATCCCGGACCTCCCCGGCGATCCGGAGCAATTCGTCCAGGTCGGCGTCCCGGGCGCTCAGCAGCGCGGTGGCCTCGTCGACGTCGAGCGCGCGCCCGGTGGCGGCCCGGCGCAGCGCCCGTCGCACGCTCGCCGAGGTCGGGCCGGGATCGGTGCGGTCAACCATCCGCCCAGCCTAGGCGCTGGCCGGGACGATCCGGCAGGCATGCGAGCCGGGTGTGACATCTCCCCGTCGGGTGCTGCCGCACCACCGTCCCGGCCGGGTCGGCACCTCGCGTCACAGCGGACCGGCCGGCCCGGGTTGGTGGCACCGCGCCGGCCGGGTCGGGCTCACGCCGTGGCGCGGACCGACCCGGCCGGGTGCGGCTCAGTGCGGGGTGTTCGGATCGTCCCGCCGGAAGGGCTGGGTGCGGTCCCCGTCCGCGTCGGCCGGGCCGGTGGTCGGCTCCGTGGACTGGCGCGGGATCGCCTGGGTCGGGTCGGCCGACGGAGGCTGCCCGAACGGCGGGGCGGACTGCGGAGCCCCGAACGGCGGGGCCGACTGCGGCGGGATGCCGGTCGGTGGCCCGGACTGCGGCGGGGCGGACTGCGGAGCCCCGAACGGCGGGGCGGACTGCGGAGCAGCACCGAACGGCGGCGCGGACTGCGGCGGGGCGAACCCGGGCTGGCCGTACTGCCCGGCACCGGGGTGACCCGGGGGCGGGTAGCCCTGGCCCGGGTAGCCACCCTGCTGCTGCGGCCAGCCGGGCTGCGGCTGGCCGTAGACGCCGGGCTGGGGCTTCGGCTTCGCGACGTAATAGAGGGTGCGCCAGATCCGGTAGACCACGAAGGCGGCCATCCCGAACAGCGCCAACCAGGCCGCCCGGGTAAGCATGCCGAGCAGGGCGTCCAGCACCTCGGCCTCGGCCAGCCGGCCGACCAGCCAGATCAGGAAGGTCAACACGCCGAACAGGGCGCCGAAGGCGTACTCGGCGAGGGCGACCTGGGTGAACTGCCGGGCCCGGCCGGACACCGGCGCGAGGTGGGTGACCAGCAGCACGGCCAACAACGGCAGCACCGTGGCCTCGACACCGACGAAGGCGAAGAACTCGCTCCCCGCCCGCCCCGAGAAGGTGCTGTAGTCCGACATCGGCACGAGCAGCCGGACGAACCCGACGAAGAGCAGCACGGCGTTCGCGCCGAGCAGGACGAGCGCGGCGAGTTCGCGCAGGGGTGCGGTGATCTGGCGGGCCTGCGACGCGTCGTGCGACGCGGGCTCGGCGGGGCTGGTCACGAACTCTCCCTCGGGGCGAAACGGACAGATGCCGACGTGAGCCTAGTCTCCCGGGCCGCCCGGCGGCGGCTCGCGTCCCGTACGGGAGGATGGACGACATGCGCATCGTGGTTCTGACCGGCGGGATCGGGGGTGCCCGATTCCTGCTCGGCGTCCGGGCGTACGCCCGCGAGGTGGGCGCCGAGGTGACCGCCGTGGTCAACGTCGGCGACGACCTCTACCTGCACGGCCTCAAGGTCTGCCCCGACCTGGACAGTGTCCTGTACACCCTCGGCGGGGGTGCCGACCCGGAACGCGGGTGGGGGCGGGTCGGCGAGAGCTGGACCATCAAGCAGGAGCTGGCGGCGTACGGTGCCGAGCCGGGCTGGTTCTCCCTCGGCGACAAGGACGTCGCCACCCACCTGGTGCGCACCACCATGATCAATGCCGGGTATCCGCTGTCGCAGGTCACCGAGGCGCTGGCCGCCCGCTGGCAGCCCGGCGTACGGCTGCTGCCGGCCACCGACGACCGGCTGGAGACGCACGCGGTGGTCGACCTGGACGGCGAGCGGCGGGCCATCCATTTCCAGGAGTGGTGGGTCCGGTACCGGGCGGGCGTGCCCACCGACCGGTTCGTCTTCGTCGGCGCGGACACCGCCAAGCCGGCCCCCGGGGTGGCCGAGGCGCTGGCCGCCGCCGACGTGGTGCTGGTCGCGCCGAGCAACCCGGTGGTGAGCATCGCCCCGGTGCTGGCGGTGCCCGGCCTGCGCGACGCGGTCGCCACCGGTCCGGCCCGGGTCGTCGGGGTGTCGCCGATCATCGGCGGCGCACCGGTGCGCGGGATGGCCGACCGGTGCCTGGAGGTCCTCGACGTCGAGTGCAGCGCCGCCGGGGTGGGTCGGCTCTACGGCGGTCGCAGCGAGGGTGGCCTGCTCGACGGTTGGCTGGTCGCGCCGGAGGACGACGGGGTGGCGGTGCCCGGGGTGACCGTCCGCGCGGTCCCGCTGCGGATGACCGACGAGGCGGCGACCACGGCGATGGTCCGGGCCGCGATGGAGCTGGTGTGAGACTGGAGATCCTGCCGGTGCCGGGCATCGGCGACGTGACCGAGGGCGACGACCTGGCGGTGCTGATCGGCACGGCCGCGCCGTGGTTGCGCGACGGCGACGTGCTGGTGGTCACCAGCAAGATCGTGTCGAAGGCGGAGGGCCGGCTGGTGGACGTGCCGGCCGACGGTCCGGAACGGCTCGCCGCCCGGGACGAGGTGCTGGCCGCCGAGACCGCCCGGGTGGTGGCCAGCCGGGGGGCGACCCGGATCGTGCAGACCCACCACGGCTTCGTGATGGCCTCTGCCGGGATCGACGCGTCGAACGTCGACAAGACCCGGCTGGTGCTGCTGCCGGTGGACCCGGACGCGTCGGCGCGGGCGCTGCGCGCCGCCCTGCGGGACCGCTACCGGGTCGACGTCGCGGTGATCATCAGCGACACGATGGGCCGGCCGTGGCGCAACGGGCTGACCGACGTGGCGCTCGGCGTCGCCGGGATGCCCGCCATCCGGGACCACCGGGGCGAGGTCGACCCCTACGGCAACGAGCTGCAACTGACCCAGATGGCGGTGGTCGACGAGCTGGCCGGCGCAGGTGAGCTGATCAAGGGCAAGTGCGACCAGGTCCCGGTGGCGGTGGTCCGGGGCTACCTGCCGTCGTCGTCGCCCCCGGCCGACGGTGGCCGGGCGCACCCGCCGGCCGGGGGCGACGGCCGGGACGACCGGCCGGCGGTCCGGCTGGTCGACGACGGGGCCGGAGCCGCCGCCCTGGTGCGGGAGAGCGCGTTGGACCTGTTCTCACTGGGCACCGCCGAGGCGATGGCGGCCGGGATGCGCGCCGCCGCGACGCTTGCCGACGGCCGTGGTGAGGCACCGGTGGACCCGGCGGCCGTCGACCGGGCGATCGCCGCGGTGGCCGAGGTGGTCGCCCCCGGCACCACGTTCACCCAGGTCACCGACGACGAGGTACGCGCCGGTCTCGCCGCGACCGTCGACGGCTGGCCGGTCGGGGCGAGCGGTCTGCTGCTCGGCGCGGCACCCACTCCCGTCGACCAGCCCGACCTGGTGCGTTTCGGCGTCGACCTGCACCGGCTGCGGATCGCGCTGGCCGCCGAGGGGATCCCGTCCACCCTGCTGCCGCCACCGACGGGCAGCATCGCCAGCGCCTGCCTGGCCCTCTGACCAGGCGTCAGGCGTCGAGCATGGCCCGGCCGAGCGGGGTCAGGGTGTGCAGCACCGTGTTGCGGTCGCGGCGGCTGACCAGCAGCCCGGCGTTGCGCAACACGGTGGTGTGCTGGCTGACGGCGGCGGCCGAGATGTGCAGCCGCCGGGCCACCTCGCCGGTCGTCGCACCGTCGTCGCTGACTTCCAGGACCGCCGCCCGGGTACGGCCCAGCAGCGCCGCCAGCGCCTCCCTACCGCCGTCGCCGGCAGGTCGGCCACCCTCGCCCGGGGGCGGGTCCAACCCGCCGAGCCGGTCGGCCGGATAGACCAGCACCGGCGGCAGCATCGGGTCGAGCAGGGCGACCGGGGTACGCGCACAGAAGAACGAGGGCACCAGCAGCAGCCCCCGACCGTCCAGGTGCAACTCCCGGCGGTTCGGATAGTCGAGGACCTGGAGGACCCCGGATTCCCAGCGCATCCCCGGCCGCAGGCTCGCCAGTAGTCCCTCCGCCCCACCGTCGAGCAGGGCGCGGGCGCGTACCGCCCGGTCGGCCTCCACGGCGGCCCTGATCCGCCCCCAGTACGGGTCGATCGCCACCGACCGGTACTGCGCCATCGACTCCGTCAGGTGGCGGAGGACCTCCGGCTCACCCCGGGCCAGCGCGGCAGCCGACGGCGGCAACGGGTTCGTCCCCGCCAGCAGGGCCAGGTCCCGGCGCAGCAGCCCGGTCGGGGTGGACCGGACGGCGTCCAGCCCCGCCTCGAAACCGTCGAGGCTCTGGTACGGGGTGAGGAAGTCGGGGAAGTAGCCGCGGGGCGGGTTCAGCGCGAACAGCAGCCGGAACTGGTCGGCGGCGGTCTCCCGACGCAGCCCGGTGGCCACGCCCCGCCGCCAGCCCGCCATCAACGGGTCGCGGGTCCGCCCCTGGAGCAGGTGCAGGCTGAGGACCGACTCCCAGACCGGGTCGGCGGCAGGGGCGACCCGGGTCCGGAGGATGTCCTCCTGGGAGAAATGAATGGTCAGCATCGAGCGCTCCTGGGGCGGGGCAGGGGGAGCCCGCCGACCCACTGAACTGTACCGGGCGGCACTTATCTCCACTTTTAAGCGTGGGCTGAAAGACCTCGACGCCCGTACCGTCGGTTGACATGCTCCTACTGCCTGGTACGACGCGTGGGGGTCTCCCCACCGTCCACCTGGTGGCCTGTGGCCCAGGGAGACGTGGGTCCGGGAGGCACCACGAGGGTCTGCGGCCCTGGTTCCGTGGAGGTGTCGCCCGGGCCCACCACCCGAGCGGTGGTCGGCTCAGCCGATCCAGAGCGCCACCCGATGATCCTCGTCGGTGACGTAGAAGCTGCGTCCGTCCACCTCGGCCACCCCCTCGACATTGTGGAACGGCGCCAACTCGGCCGCCACCTCACCCGCGATCCGGTCGTCGTCGGTCGGCTCCCAGCGGAACCGGACGTGCCGTGAGGTGACATCGCCACCGGTCGGATGGTCGTCCAGCAGCACCGAGCCCTTGCCGAGCGCGTCGATCGACCCGACCACCGCCGCGTACCCGCCGTCGGGCGTCGGGGTGATCGCGCGGAAACCCACCAGTGCACCGGGCGGCGTCACACCGGTCACCACATACGCCCGACCGGCGCGCGGCCAGCCGCCACCGGGGGTGAACATCTCCGGGATGCCGGCCAGCTCGACCAGGACCGGTTCCCCGTCCACGGTCACCGGGAATCGGAGCCCCAGCAGCACCGTCCCGTGCGGGGTGAACGTCGCCGCCTCCACGTTCAGCGGCAGGTCACCGTCGGCCAGCCGGCGTACCCAGGACTTGGCCCGCGCCGTACCCCGGGACACCGTCTCGCCGATGAACCGCTGGCGGACCCGCTCACCCGGCGGCAACGGGGTGAACGCCGCCTTGACCAGGGCGTCGTTGACCGCCCGGTGCACCCGGAACCGGTTGCGGACCACCTGCACCGGCAGCGTCCCGGTGGCGGCGTCGTCCTCCCGGAACCGGGCCACGAACGCACGGCGGGGCCGCAGCGGGCCGGCCTTGGAACCGAAGTGCGACCCGAAGACGTACACCCAGCCGTCGTGCGCGGCGAGCGCCTCACCGTCCTCGGTACGGCCGTTCTCGGTCCTCGCGTCGGCCGTCACGTGATGGGCGACCCACTCGCCGTCGGTGCGCTCCAGCAGCAGGGCGAGGCAGTGTTCCACCGGCCCCTCGTCGAGCACGGTCCAGAAACCACGGACGGCGTCGTACGCCCGCAGCAGCGACCGGGACCGGACCGGCAACAGGTCGCTGGCCTCGTTGCCGGCCACCACGAACTCCAGAAGTCTCAGGCTCACCGCGCCAGGGTACGGAGCGCACGCTCGTAGAGTGTCGGGATGCCCGACGCCTTCCCCGCCACCCCGGTCCCCTCCCCGGCCGGCACCACCGAGCCAGCCGCCCCCACCGAGCCGGGCGGGACTGCCGACCCGGGCAGGACTGCCGACCCGGGCAGGACTGCCGGGTCCACCTGCGCCAGCCGGGCGGACACCGCCACCCTGCCGGGCGGGACCAGCGGAGCCCGCCCCGGAGTGCCCGGCGACGGAAACGTGGCGCTGCACGCGGACGCGGTGGCGGTGCTGGCCGGTTGGACGCCGGCCGGGCCGGACGCCGCCGAGGCGCGGGACCGCACCCTCGCGCTCCTCGCCGCCGGCCCGGTCGCCCTGACCCGCCACCACCTGCCGGGGCACCTCACCGCGAGCGCGCTGATCCTCGACGCCGCCGGAGCCCGGGTGCTGCTCTGCCTGCACGGCAAGCTGCACCGCTGGGTGCAGTTGGGCGGGCACTGCGAACCGGGCGACGAGACACTGGCCGGGGCGGCGTTGCGCGAGGCCACCGAGGAGTCCGGCATCCCCGGGCTGGTCATCGATCCCGTACCGATCGACGTGGACATCCATCCGGTGGCCTGCCAGGGTGGTTCGCTGCACCACGACGTGCGGTTCGCGGTCTTCGCCCCGCCGGACGCGGTCGAGCAGGTCAGCGACGAATCCGAGGCGCTCGGCTGGTTCCCGACCGACCGGCTGCCGGAGCCGCTGGCCGGCGGGACCGCCAAACTCGTCGCGCCGGCCCTGGCCGTCCACGCCCACCGGGCCCGCTGACCGCCCGCTCCGACCCACGCCCGGGGGCGACCCGCCAGACGGCCGACCCGGGGAGACAGCCGACCCGCCCCCGGCGGTGGGCCCGTCCGGGCGGCCGGAAAGCCCGACGGTCGCAGCGGCATACCACCGGGCGGGGGTCAGGCCGCCCCGACAGTCAGACCAGCCCGTCCTCGCCCCGGGCCTTCAGCTCGTCGACCAGGGCCTTGACGTCCTGGGCCCGGTCGCGCGGGCAGACCAGCACCGCGTCGGGGGTGTCCACCACGATCAGGTCACGGACCCCGAGAGCGGCGACCAGCCGACCCGACTGCGGCACCACCACCAGGTCGTGGGCGTCGTGCAGCAGGACCCCGGGCTTGGCGTCGGTGCCCAGCACCACGTTGCCGGCCGGGTCGGCGGGCAACACCTCGCCGAGGGTGTGGAAGTCACCCACGTCGTTCCAGCCGAAGTCACCCGGCACGGTGGCGACCCGGCCGGCGGTGGCCGCGCCCTCCATCACCGCGTAGTCGACGGAGATCTTCGGCAGTGTCGGCCAGACCGCGCCGAGGACCTCGTCCTGCTCGGGGGTGCCCCAGGCCGCCGCGATCGAGATCACCCCGGCGTGCAGGGCGGGCTGCTGGCGGGCCAGCTCGGCGAGGAAGACGTCCACCCGCCAGACGAACATGCTGGCGTTCCAGAGATGCCGACCCGAACGCAGGTACGCCTCGGCGACCGACGCGGCCGGCTTCTCCTTGAACTCGGTCACCGGACGCAGCGGGCCGTCGCCGGTCGGCTCGCCGGTCTCCAGGTAGCCGTAACCGGTCTCCGCCCGGGTCGGGGTGATCCCCACCGTCATCAGCAGCCCCTGCTCGGCACCGCCGATCGCCGCCCGGACCGTCTGCACCCAGGTGGCCGGGTCACGGATCAGGTGGTCGGCGGCGAAGGAGCCCATCACCGCCGCCTCGTCCCGCCGGGCGATCACCGCCGCCGCCAGGGCGATCGCCGCGCAGGAGTCCCGGGGCGACGGCTCCACCAGGATGTTCTCCTCCGGCACCCCGCTCAGCTGCCGGGCCACCGCCGCCGCGTGGGCGGCCCCGGTGACCACCAGGATGTGCTCCGGTGTGGTCAACGGCGCGAGCCGGCCCACGGTCGCCTGGAGCAGCGACGCGTCGGTGCCGGTGAGCGGATGGAGGAACTTGGGGTGCCCCGCGCGGGACAGCGGCCACAACCTCGTGCCGCTGCCACCCGCCGGGATGACGGCGTAGAGCATCAGCACATCATGCCCGAACCGCCACAGGTCGGATGCCGGGTCCGCCGTACGGTCAGCGACCACTCAGGAACGCGCCCGGCTCCAGGCGGCGATGTGCACCTCGGCGCTGGACGCCCAGGTGAACTCCTTGGCCCGGTCGAAACCCGCCTTGGCCAGCGACAACCGCCGCTGCTCGTCGTCGAGCAGGGCGGCCAGGTCGGTGGCGATCTGGTCCGGGTCCTCACTGGTGTACGCGACCGCGTCACCGCCCACCTCGGGCAGTGAGAGCCGGGGCGTGGTGAGCACCGGCGCGGCGCAGGCCATCGCCTCCAGGATCGGCAGACCGAACCCCTCGCCGTACGACGGGTAGGCGGCGACCAGCGCCCCGCCAAGGAAGCCGGGCAGGTCGGCGTAGCGCAGGTAGCCGGGACGCAGCAACCGCAGGTGCGACGGGACCTCGGCCACCGCGCGGTCGATGTCCTCGTCGTGGCCCTGGCCACCGGCGATCACCAGGGCCGGCGGGTTCTCCCGATCGCCCACCGCCCGCGCCCACCCCCGGATCAGATTGGGTACGTTCTTGCGCGGCTCCTTGGCCCCGAGGAAGGCGACGTAGCTGCTGCCGGCGAGCCCGAGCCGGGCCCGCACCCGGGCCTTCTCCTCCTCGCCCGGGGCGTGGAAGGCACTCTGGTCGACCCCGTGGTAGGCCACGTCGATCCGGGTCGGGTCAGCGTCGAGCAGCCGGATCAACTCGTCGCGGGTGGCCTTGCTCGGCACGATCACCCGGCTGGCCCGGCGCAGCGACGTCTTGATCGCGCTGCGGAAGAACGTCCGCCGGGACTTGTCGTAGTGCTCCGGCTCGGTGAAGAACGTCGCATCGTGCACGGTCACCGTGACCGGGCAGCCGGCCCGCAGCGGGCAGGTGTAGAACGGCGAGTGCAGCACCTCGGCACCGACCTGCTGGGCGAGCAGCGGCAGGCCGGTCTGCTCCCAGGCGAGCCGGGCCGGGCGGTGGGCGACAGCGGCCGGGGCGGGGATCACCTCGGCCCCGGGCAGCATCCGGGTGTAACGCTCCAGGTCGGTACGCAGGCTCACCACGACCAGGTCGACCGTCTCCCCGCAGACTGTGCCGAGGGCTCCGAGCAGGCCATCGACGTATCTACCGACGCCGCCACGGTCGGCGGGGACACTCGTGGCGTCGATGAGCACGCGGGGCGGGCGACCGGCGGTCACGGGGCGACTCCTTGCACTGACTGGTCTGTGGGAAACAACACTCCGGGCAAGCCTACGCCGGAGCCCGGTACGGACGCTGACTCCGACCCGACCGTACGCCGACTTGTCATCGTCATCGAATACGGGCGACAGGGGCGTATCGTTCGCGCCGATGGCCGACAACATTGCCCGGGTGTTCGCCGCCGCGATCGCGGCCGACCCCGCCCGCCCCCTGCTGACCTGGTACGACGACGCCACCGGCGAACGCACCGAACTCTCCGGCGCGACCCTGGCGAACTGGGTGGCCAAGACCGCCAACCTGCTGGTCGACGAGCTGGCCCTGAGCCCCGGCGACCCGGCCGGGGTGCTGCTGCCACCGCACTGGCAGACCGCCGCCGTGCTACTCGGCTGCTGGTCGGCCGGGTTGACGGTGCGTGACGAACCGGGTGACGTGGACGTGCTCTTCGCCGCCGCCGACCGGGTGGCCGAGGTCGACGCCTGGCCGGCCGGCGACCGGTACGCGCTGGCGCTCGCCCCGTTCGCCGCCCCGCTGCGCGAGGTCCCCGCCGGCTTCGCCGACTACGTCGTCGAGGTACGCACCCAGGGTGACCACTTCACCCCGTCCGGCCAGGGTGGCCCCACCGACGCGGCCCTGCTGGCCGAGGCGGACGCCCGCGCGACGGCCCTCGGCATCGCCCCCGGCGACCGGCTGCTCATCGACGCGACCACCCACCCCGACCCGCGCGACTGGCTGCTCGCCCCGCTGCTGCGGGGGGCGACGGTCGTGCTGACCGGCAACCCCGACCGCTCCCGCTTCCCCACCCGCGCCACCACCGAACGCACCACCCACACCCTCCCCTGACCCCCACCCCTCCGCCCTGCTCCCACCCCACCCCCGCCGCTTCCTCCCCGCCCTCCCCGCCTCGCCCCGCCCTCCTCGCCCCTCATCGCCTCGCCCCGGTGATCAAGAGCTTTACGTCAAAATTCCGCCGACAAATGACGTAAACCTCTTGATCACCCGACCTCGATGGCGCTGGTGTTCGGTGATCAAGAGGTTTGGGTCAGAAACAGGGGGCGGATTGACGTAAAGCTCTTGATCACCGGGGCGAGGCGGGGCGGGCGAGGCGGGGCGGGCAGGGCACGGGGCGGGCGGGGCGGGCAGGGCACGGGTAGAGCGGGCGGGCAGGAGACGGGCAGGGCGGAGCCGGGGCAGGGGTGGGTGGGGTTAGGGGGTGGGGCGGGTTTGGGCGAAGGCGGCGAAGGCGGTGAGGGACTCCGGGTTGGCCAGGGCACCCTGGGCAGCTGCCGAGTCGACCGGAGTGCCGGTGAGGATCTTCTTGACCGGGACTTCCAGTTTCTTGGACGACAACGTGCGCGGCACTGCCCGGACCTGGTGAATCTCGTCGGGGATGTGCCGGGGCGACAGGGCGGTACGCAGCTCGCGGGCGATCTTGCGGCGCAACGCGTCGTCGAGTTCGAGGCCCTCGGCGAGCACCACGAACAGCAGCAGCTCCCCCGCCCCGCCCTCGTCGTCCTCCAGGTGCACCACGACCGAGTCGACCACCTCGTCGAGGCCCTCCACCACCGAGTAGAACTCGGCCGTGCCGAGGCGTACGCCGCCCCGGTTGAGGGTGGCGTCGGACCGGCCGGTGATCACGCAGCCGCCCCGCTCGTTGATGGTGATCCAGTCGCCGTGCCGCCACACCCCGGGATAGACGTCGAAGTACGCCTCCGTGTAGCGGCGACCGTCCGGGTCGTTCCAGAACCCCACCGGCATGCTCGGCATAGGCGCGGTGATCACCAGTTCGCCCAGTTCGCCGAGGACGGGGGTGCCGTCGGCTGAGCGGGCCTCCACCTTCGCACCGAGCGCCCGGCAGGTGATCTCACCGGCGTACACCGGTAGCAGCGGCACACCGCCGACGAAGCCGGTGCAGACGTCCGTCCCCCCGGACAACGACTGGAGCTGGAGGTTGGTGCCGACCGTGTCGTACACCCAGGTGAAGCCCTCGGCGGGCAGCGGCGCTCCGGTGGAGCCGACCCCGCGCAGCGCGGACAGGTCGGCGACGTCCCTGGGCACCAAGCCGGCCTTGCGGCAGGCCAACAGGAACGGCGCGGACGTGCCGAAATAGGTGGTGCCGGTCTCGTCGGCCAGCCGCCACAGCTCGCCCAGGTCGGGGTGGCCGGGGTTACCGTCGAACAGCACGATCGTCGCCCCGACGGCCGGCCCGGAGACCAGGAAGTTCCACATCATCCAGCCGGTGGTGGTGAACCAGAAGAACCGGTCGGCCGGGCCGAGATCGTGGTGCAGGGCGAGCATCTTGAGATGTTCGAGCAGGATGCCGCCGTGCCCGTGCACGATCGGCTTCGGCAGGCCGGTGGTGCCCGAGGAGTAGAGCACGTAGAGCGGGTGGTCGAACGGGACCGGGGTGAAGGTCAACGCCCCGTCGGTCTCCGCCGCCAGGTCGGCCCAGCTCAGGCTGCTCTGTGGTACGCCGCCCGGCGCGGCCTCCGCACCGCCGACGGCACCACCGGGCAGCGCGGATGCCGGGGCAGCGCCGTCGGAACCGGCCGGAGGGGCAGCGCGGTCGGAACCGGCCGGGGCGAAGCCGTCGGGGCCGGTCGGGTGCAGGTAGGGGATGTGGACGGTGTGGGTCAGCGACGGCAGGGCGGCCCGGATCGCGGCCACCTCGGCCCGCCTGTCGACCGGCTTGTCGCCGTACCGGTAGCCGTCCACGGCCACCAGGACCTTCGGGGCAATCTGCTGCCAGCGGTCGACGACACTCCGGGTGCCGAACTCCGGGGCACAGGACGAGAAGATCGCCCCGAGGCTGCTGGTGGCCAGCAGCAGCACGTACGTCTCGGGGATGTTCGGCGCGTACGCGGCCACCCGGTCCCCGGCGACGACGCCGAGGCGGCGCAGCCCGGCCGCCACTCGACGGACCTGTTCGCGCAGCTCGGCGGCGGTCAGGGTGACCGGCGGGCGGGTCTGGGAGTGGGCGACCACCACCGGGTCGTCATCGGCGCGGCCGGGCAGCCGCAGCACGTTCTCGGCGTAGTTGAGCGTCGCGCCGGGGAACCACCGGGCACCGGGCATCGCCGCATCGGTCAGGGTCGCCGTCGGCGGGGTGTGCGCCACCACCTCGAAGTGGTCCCAGATCGAGCGCCAGAAGGCGTCCAGGTCGGTGACCGACCACTGCCACAGCGCGTCGTAGTCGGCGAAGTCCAGCCCCCGGTGCTCCCGCAGCCACCGCAGGTAGCCACCGATCCGGGACCGCTCGCGTACGTCCGCCGGCGGCGTCCACAGCACGTCACCCACCGCTCCACCCTCCCTGAGGCCCACACGGCACTGTGCCCGGCCATACCGCCATCTTGCCTACCTCGCAGCGCCATCATCCACACCGGGGCCCACCACGGAAACGTGCCCCGCGCACACAATCCGTCCCCACCCCCGCTGCCGAGTCCGGCTCAACCCGCTGATCAAGCACCCATCTCCCACTGATCCAGCTGACCCATCGACCAGACCCCGTTGATCAAGAGGTTCGGGTCAAATTCCAGCCCGAACCTGACGCATACCTCTTGATCACCGGACCGGCACATTCCGCCCCGGCCGCAGCGACGGGCTGGCGCCGGTGATCAAGAGGTTCGCGTCAACATTGAGCCGATACCTGACGTATACCTCTTGATCACCGGGCTGGGACGCCCAACGCCGGGTGCAGCCGGGGGCTGGGGGGTGGTGATCAAGAGGTTTGGGGCAGGACTGGGCGCGGAGCTGACGTAAATCTCTTGATCACCGGGGCGGGAGGGGGAGCCGGGGGGCAGGGGTGGGAAGGGGGAGCTTGGGGGACGGAGGGGGTCAGGAGGCGCGGTGGGCTTGGATGGCGCGGCGTTTGGCCAGGCGGTGGGCGCGGCGGATCTCGGCCTCCTTGTAGCGGCGGTGATCGTCTGGGGTCTCCGGGAGGACGGGGCGGACCGGGCGGGGGGCGCCGGCCACGTCCACACCGACGAAGACCAGGTAGGCGGTGGCCACCCGGACGGGTTCGTCCTCGGCCGAGTCCCAGCGCTCGGCGACCACCTTCACCCCGACCTCCATCGAGGTGTTGCCGGTCCAGTTGACCTGGGCGTGGGCGTGCACCAGGTCACCCACCCGGACGGGCTCGGAAAAGACGATCTCGTCGATGGAGGCGGTCACCGCCGTACCGCCGCTGTGCCGGGCCGCCGCCGCCCCGGCCACGTCGTCGACGAACTTCATCAACACCCCACCGTGCACGGTTCCGTACAGGTTGACATCGACAGCGGTCATGATGCGACTCAGCGTGACCCGGGAGTACGACGTCGGCTTGCCGGGAGGGGTGGTGGGGTGCTCGGTCATGGCAGAAACGGTACGGTGCGCCAATGCGACATCTCTGGAGCTTCCTCGCCGGGCTGGTGGTGGCACCCGTCACGTGGGTGCTGATCACCCTCGGGCAGGACGGGTCGGGCCGGACCGTGGACCGCTGGGTGGAGATCGGCACGTACAACACGGCCAACCTGATCGAGCCGACCGTCTACCTCGGCGTCGCCGGTATCCTGCTCGGCCTGGTCGGCACGCTGCGCACCTCGCCGCTCGGCCCGCTCGTCGCCGGGCTGCTGCTGGTCACCCCGTACGTCGGGATGTTCATCGCCCCGTTCACCGTGCTCGACTGGATCCCGAGCGGCTGGAAGGTGCTCGGCGACCCGCTGCCGCTGCACCAGCCGGTGCAGAACGGCACCCTGTTCCTGATCGGCGTGCTGCTGCTGATGGCCGTGTTCAGCGCCCAGCGGTGGCGGCGCTGGCCGCAGCCGGCGACCGGGACGGAATCGGCCCCGGCCGACTACGACGACCCGCCACCGCCCAGCTATGCCACGAGCGACTGGCCGCCGGCCGGTCCGCCCGCCCGCAGCGAGCCGGACACCGCGCCGCTCACCCTCGGCTACCCCGACCTGGACACCCCCACCGAGCCGCTGCCCCGGCGGGCCGGCACCGAGTCGCCGTGGTCCGCCCCGCCGCGCTACGGGGCCAAGCCGGAGAACAGCCCCGACAACCGTTGACCGCTGACGGGTGGGCCGGCACGACTGGCCCACCCGATCATCCGGTACGGCTTCTTCACGGCCGAGCCGTTGTCAGGACGGCTCGGCCCCCTCGGGCGGTGACCAGGGATCGACGGGCAACTCGTAGACGAGTCGGTAACGGTCACCAGGAAACACGATGTCGGCGGTTTCCACTGCGGTCCGCCCGGCGAAGTAGGTGCGCTCGACTTCGATCACCCACCTGCCGCCGCGCCGGTCGAGTTCGAGGGCGGCAGCTTCCTCGGGCATCGCCTGCCGGGTCGTCACCTCTTCCACAAACCGGTCGACGGCCACACCGATGAAGTCCATCCGAGCGACCACGCCGATGATCGGACCTCGCTCGGGGTACTCGATCGGCGTACCGCCGGTGAGGGCCAGCGGCTCGTACGAGTCGGCAAGTTGTATCGGGACTCCGTCGGCCAGGTAGCGGTACCTGGTGTGCATGACGACGTCGCCGGGCCGGATGCCGAGCCGTTCGGCGATGCGGGGCGTCGCGGGGATCTTCTCGCTGTCAGACTCCCAGCTCGGTTGCTTGCCTGCGGCTTCGCTGTCCCGGGCGAACGGTGACGTGCTGCCGATGCGGTTGCGCAGGTCCCGAGAGTGGGCGCGACGCACGAGCGATGTGCGGCTGCGGACGTAGTTGCCCGATCCCCGTCGGCCTTCGATGAGCCCTTCGCTGCGGAGCATGGTGAGGGCGTGCTTGATGACGGTGCTGGAGAAGCCCCAGCGCTGCTGGAGTTCCCTCTCGGTGGGCAGCTTGTCCCCAGAGGACAGTTCACCGCCAAGGATCCGCTGTCGCAGGTCATCCACGACGCGCTGATAGTTGGGCGGCTCCCTGCCGGTCATGGATGACCCCTCCACGTGGACACACCTACTCACGGTCAAGTCGACCACGTCTCCGCAGGCGCAGCAAACAATGTCAAACGTTCATGATCCGAAAGTTAGCACAATTAAATCCTTTACTGATCCAGAGTTAGTGCGCTAACTTTCGGTAGCAGTGCAGGAGCCCTCACTCAGAGCTATCTGCGCAGCTCACAGCCCCGCTTACCGAAGGTAAGAGTGATCATGAGGTCTGAAGTGGTATCGATCGTGTTCGGGGGCCTGGTGCCGGGCTTTCTGGTCGGGCTGCTGGCGTTCCGGGTCAAGTCGAGGTGGTGTCCGCGCTGCGGGGAGTCCACCACCGTGGCCGTACCCCCGCCGGTGGAGCGGGACCGGTGAACCGGCCGGCGCTGACCGACGTCGACGAGCTGCCGATCGGCCGGCGGGTGGCCCGTTGGCGGGTACGCCGCCGGATGACCCAGCAGATGCTCGCCGACCGGCTCGGCAAGTCGAAGAGCTGGGTGGACAAGGTCGAACGCGGCGTACGCAGCCTGGACCGCTACTCGACCGTCCAGGAGATCGCCGAGGTGCTGCGCCTCGACCCGGCCACCCTGCTCGACCCCCGCAGACCGCTACCGCCCGTGACCGCCGGCCTCGACGGTGTCGACGCGGTCCGCGCCGCCCTGGCCCGCTACCACCACCAGCGTCCGACCAGGACGGTGTCGCCCGACGAACTGGGGCGGCATGTCGCGCACGCCTGGCTCACCTACCAGCACGCCCACTACACGCAACTGCTCCGGGCCCTGCCCAGCCTGCTCGACGCCGCCCGTGCCAGCCCGGGACCGCTGGTGGCCGCGTACCGGATCACCGCATCGGTGCTGGTCAAGCTCGGTGAGGCCGATCTCGGTTGGCTCGCCGCCGATCGGGCCGTCGCCGCCGCCGTGGGGGACCCCGTCCGCGCCGGCACCGCGACCATCGTCGTGGCCCAGGCGCTGCGCGCGCTCGGCCGCGACCGGCTCGCCCTCACCGCCGCCGTCGCCGCCATCGGCACCGCCACCCACGACGCGGTACGCGGGACGCTGTTCCTCCAGGCCGCGCTGGCCGCCGCCGGCTGTGGTGACGGCCGCCGCGCCGACAACCTGATCGACCACGCCACCGTCCTCGCCAACCGGTGTACGAGCGGCGACGACCCGCACCACACCGCGTTCGGTCCCGCCGCCGTGCTGCTGGCCCGCTTCCTGACCGCCCTGCGCCTCGGCGACACGGCCGTGGCGGTCCACCACCACGAGAAGGCCATCGGGCGCGACGACTGGCGTCGGCTTCCCGTCGAGCATCGGGCCGCGCACCTCGTCGACGCCGCCCGCGCCTACCTCGACGCCGGTGACCTCGCCGCCGCCGGTCGTACGCTGGTCGAGGCCGACACCATCGCGCCCGCCGAGGTCCGCTACCGCCCCGCCGCGCGTACCCTCGTCGCCGAGATCGCCCGCAGCGGCCCGCCAGCCGCCGACGTGGCCCGCCTCGCCACCACCGTCGGCCTCACCCGCTGACCCGCCAGCAGCCGCACATCGAGATCGTCGGCAGCTCACGGAACTTGACACCCACTTCGCACCTTGCCTGTCAGGTGCGAAGCAGGCGTCCGGAACGGAGGAGCAACGAACCCGGCGGTCAGTCCTTGAGCAACTGGCGGGCCATGACGATGCGTTGGACCTGGTTGGTGCCCTCGTAGATCTGGGTGATCTTGGCGTCGCGCATCATCCGCTCGACCGGGTAGTCCCGGGTGTAGCCGTACCCGCCCAGCAACTGCACCGCGTCGGTGGTGATCTCCATCGCCGCGTCCGAGGCGAAACACTTCGCCGCCGCCCCGAAATAGGTCAGGTCGGCGTCGCCGCGCTCCGACTTCCCGGCCGCCGCGTACGTCAACTGCCGGGCCGCCTCCAACTTCATCCCCATGTCGGCGAGCATGAACTGCACCCCCTGGAACTCCGCGACCGCCTTACCGAACTGCTTGCGCTCCTGCACGTAGCCCTTGGCGTAGTCCAGGGCCCCCTGGGCGATCCCGACGGCCTGCGCGGCGATGGTGACCCGGGTGTGGTCCAGGGTCCGCATCGCGGTGCCGAACCCGGTCCCCGGCTCGCCGATCATCCGGTCCGCCGGGATCCGCACGTTGTCGAGGTAGACCTCCCGCGTCGGAGAGCCCTTGATGCCGAGCTTCTTCTCCGGAGCACCGAAGCTCACCCCCGGGTCGGACTTCTCCACCACGAACGCGGAGATCCCCCGCGACCGCGCCGCCGGGTCGGTCACCGCGAACACCGTGTAGAACTCCGACACGCCGGCGTTGGTGATCCACCGCTTCACCCCGTTGAGCACCCAGTGATCACCATCACGCACCGCCCGCGTCGTCATCGACGCCGCGTCACTGCCCGCCTCCGGCTCCGACAGGCAGTACGAGAACATCCCCTCACCCGAGGCGACCCGGGTCAGGTACCGCTGCTTCAACTCCTCGGACCCGGCCAGGATCAGCGGCATCGTGCCGAGCTTGTTCACCGCCGGGATCAACGACGACGACGCGCAGACCCGCGCGACCTCCTCGATGACGATCGCGGTGGCCAGGGCGTCCGCGCCGGCACCGCCGTACTCCACCGGGATGTGCGGGGCGTGGAAGTCGGCGGCCCGCAGCGCGTCGTACGACGACTGGGGGAACTCACCGGTCTCGTCGGCCTCGGCCGCGTGCGGGGCCACCTTGGCGGCACAGACGTCGCGGACCGCCTCGCGGACCGCGTCGTGCTCCTCGGGCAACCGGTAGACGTCGAACGTCTGCTCTGCGGCCATGTCGACCCTCCCATTTCACGGCTATCATGCGCAGTCTGTGACGTCCCTCAGGCCGCCGACTGCCGCGGTTGAAGAATAGCCATCGCGACCTCCGTCATGTTACCGACAGGTAGGATCACGCCGCACGGCCCCCGAGAGCGCACAACTACGCTGACCGAACGACAGGTTTTTCCATCGGTGCCCGGCCAGGCGCCGCAGCCGATTGCGACGCAGTGAAGCGCCGCCAGCGCGAGCGGAGAAGACAGGCGTGACGATCCCGTACCCGAACATCCAGCCGGCGCCGACCATCTCCCCGGTGACGCCCCCCTCGGGTGCGCCGCGCCCCCGGGTGACCTTCCTGGGCACCGGCTACCTCGGCGCGACGTACGCCATCTGCTATGCCGAACTGGGCTACGAGGTGCTCGGCTTCGACGTCGACGCCGACAAGATCGCCAAGCTGAACGCGGGCGAGGTGCCGATCCACGAACCGGGCCTCGACGAGCTGCTACGGCGTAACCTGGCCGCCGGCCGGCTGCGGTTCTCGACCGACATCGCCGAGACCGCCGACTTCGGCGACGTGCACTTCATCTGCGTCGGCACCCCGCAGCGCGCCGACGGCATGGGCGCCGACCTGTCGTACGTCGAGGCGTCGGTGACCGCCCTGGCCCAGCAGCTGACCCGCAAGGCGCTGATCGTCGGCAAGTCCACCGTCCCGGTCGGCACCGCCGAGTGGGTGGAGCAGCTCGTCGGCAAGCACACCCCGACCGACCTGGGCGTCGAGGTGGCCTGGAGCCCCGAGTTCCTCCAGGAGGGCTTCGCCGTCGACGACGTGCTGCGCCCCAACCGGATCGTGGTCGGGGTCAAGAGCGAGTGGGCCAACGCCATGCTCTACGCCGCCCACAAGGGCGTCTTCGACCTGGCCGCCACCGAGGACCGGGAGGTCCCGCTGGTGGTCACCGACTTCGCCACCGCCGAACTGGTCAAGGTCGCCGCGAACGCCTTCCTGGCCACCAAGATCTCCTTCATCAACGCGATGGCCGAGGTCTGCGAGGCCAGCGGCGGCGACGTCACCCAGCTCGCCCGCGCCATCGGCTACGACCCCCGGATCGGCAACCGGTTCCTCCAGGCCGGCCTCGGCTTCGGCGGCGCCTGCCTGCCCAAGGACATCCGCGCCTTCCAGGCCCGCGCCCAGGAGCTGGGTGCCGGCGAGGCGCTGCGGTTCCTGCACGAGGTCGACCTGATCAACCTGCGCCGCCGCACCCGGGTCCTCCAGCTCGCCGCCGACCTGCTCGGCCGCCGCTCCGGCCCGGCCGGCCCGGACTTCTCCGGCACCCGGATCGCCGTGCTCGGCGCGACCTTCAAACCCAACACCGACGACGTCCGCGACGCCCCGGCCCTCGCCGTCGCCGCGCTGCTCGCCAAGGCCGGCGCCGACGTGCACGTGTACGACCCGCAGGGCACCGAGAACGCCCGCCGGGTCGCCCCGGAACTGGTCTTCGAGGACAGCGTGAACGACGCGGTCTCCGGGGCCGACCTGGTCTGCGTACTCACCGAGTGGGCCGACTTCCGCAACGCCGACCCGGTGGCCCTCGGCGAACTGGCCGCCGGGCGCAAGGTCGTGGACGGCCGCAACTGCCTCGACGCGGCACTGTGGACCCAGGCGGGCTGGGAATACCGGGGCATGGGCCGCCCCTGACGACACCGGAACGCGTCGGTGCGGGAGGTGACACTCCCGCACCGACGCGTTTTTTGTGCCCCTAACGGAGCGGCAGGTGTCGAAATCCACGCCCGCTCAGGGCATGCTGCGTGGGGACGGCGTCCACAGTGCGGCCGGCCGGGTGGAGGGATGTCGTGGAGAACTTCCAGTGCTCCTCGTGCGGGCGGCAGATGAAGGCGGCGGCCCGCTGCCCCGACTGCGGGGCCGAGCAACCGCAGTGGCGCGAACACCTGGCCGACATCGAACGCTCCATCGCGGAGATGAAGGCACGCGACGCCGAGATCGCCCGCGAACAACGGCAGATCGCCGCGAAGATGCAGGCCGCCCTCTTCCAGCGGGACATCCTCGCCCACGCCGGTGACGAACGCGTCAAGCAGGCCACCCGCCCGCGCCGGGTGCTGCGCCGCAAGCCGGGCCGTCGACCGCCGACCGCCGCCACCGGAGCGCCGCCCCGGGTGCCCCGGCAGGGCACCCCGGCCGGTCCGGACGAACCCCCGCTCCCACCGCCGTACCGGACCGCCACCTGGCTGGGCGCGGACAACCCGGAACACCCGGCCGAGGCCTCCTCCCGGGAGGTGCAGAACATCCCACTCGGGCTGGGGGCACTGGTGCTGGCGGTGGCCGCGGTGGTCTTCGCCGCCGTCGCGACCAGCTCGATGGACGCCCTGGCCCGACTCGGCATCCTGCTGGTCGCCACCGTCCTGCTGCTGCTCGCCCCGCCGGTGCTGGCCAAACGGGGTCTGACCTCCACCGCCGAGACGATCTCCACGGTCGGCCTGCTGCTGGTGCCGCTGGCCGGGTACGCGCTGTGGGCGGTGGACCGGATCGGCGCGTCCGGCGCGGTCTTCTCCGGGATGATCTTCGCGCTGACCACCGGGGTCGCCCTCGCCTACGCCGTCGGCACCGGCCTGCGGGCCCCCCGGTTCGCGGCGGTGCTGGCCGCCCAACCCGTGGTGCCGCTGCTGGCGTACGGGTGGATCAGCGGCCCGACCGGCTGGGCGGTGGTGTTCACCGTGGTGGCCGTGCTCGACCTCGGACTGGTGCGCTCCGGCATCATGCGGGAACGACCGGCCCCACCGGAAGCCGCGACCACCGGCACCACCGCCCCGCCCCGGCAGCGGGTCACCCCGGACGGCCGGCCGGAGGGCGCACCCGAGGAGACGGGCGAGATCCTCGACGGCTCGGCGGCCACCCCGACCGGGCCCGCCCGACCGGTGCCAGGGCTGCCCGAGGCGACCTGGCTGCTGCACGGGGTGGCGGTGGCGCTCGCCCTGGCGTACGCGGTCACCGCCCTGCTGCGGGTGCAGACCGTACCGGCGGCCACCGGGGCGGGTGCGGCGCTGCTGCTGGCCGCGGCGGTGGCCCTGGCCGGCACCCTGCTGCTGCGCCGCCCGCCGCTGCCGGACGTGGGCGCCGGCATCCTCACCCTGGCCGTGATCGGCGCGCTCGGGCGGATCGCCTCGGTGGCCTTCCCGGACCGGGCGTTGCTGCTGATCGCCGCCGTCATCACGTTGACCGGGCTGGCCGTGCGGGCCGTACCGGAAGCAGCCCGACGGGGGCCGCAGCTCGCCTCCGCCGCGGCGCTGACCGTCAGCGGCCTGGTGGTGGCCGGCGGTGCGCTGCGGGCCGGGCTGGCCCCGGTCCAGGCGGCGCTGCCGGCCTGGCGGGCCGACCTGTCCGCGTTCACTGGCGAGGTGGCCGCGACGGCCGGGCCGTCCGCCGGGCAGCTCGCCGCCAGCGCCCTGCTGCTCACCGTCGCGGCGGTGCTGGCCCTGCCGCCGGAGATCCGCCGCGAGTTCGCGGTGGTCGGCGCGGGCCTGACCGCGCTGGCCGTACCCGCCTCACTGGGTCTGGGTTGGGTGGCGGCCCCCTGGCCGATGGTGCTGGCGGCGGTCGCGATCGGCGTCGCCGGGATCTCCGCCGGCACGACCCGGGCGGCCGTGGTGCACGCCGGCACCGCCACCGTCGTCGGGTTCGTCGGGGCCGGTGCCGCCCTGAGCCGGCCGTCGGTGGCTGCCGCCGCACTGGCCGTGCTGATGCTGGCGGGCGTGCTGGTGGCGCTCGCGCCCCGGGTACGCATCGCCCCGGCCGCCGCCGACGTCCTGTCCGGTTGGGCGGCCGGTGGGGCGGCATTCGCGCTGCCCGGCGCGGTCACCGCGTTCGTGGC
The DNA here is from genome assembly GCF_019374995.1 of Micromonospora sp. RL09-050-HVF-A. Classification (NCBI taxonomy): domain Bacteria; kingdom Bacillati; phylum Actinomycetota; class Actinomycetes; order Micromonosporales; family Micromonosporaceae; genus Micromonospora; species Micromonospora sp. RL09-050-HVF-A. Next base: position 5,598,067 of record NZ_JAGKQP010000002.1, on the reverse strand, counting down.
GGCCACCGAGCCGCCCGGGCCGGCGCTCACCCCGGCGGTGCTGCGGGAACTGACGGTGCCGATCCTCGCGGCGGGCTTCCTGGCCGTCTGCGTCACCCTCGGCTACGCGGCGATGATGCAGGTGTCGCAGCGGCACCTGAGCCTGCCGCACGCCGTCGGCACCGGGCTGGGCGCGTTGGCGGTGATCGGGGCCGCCTTCTTCGCCCCGGGACGCACCGCCGCCGACGCCTGGCTCGGTGGGCTGGTGCTGATCGCCACGCTGCTGCTGCTGTTCGCCGGCCGGATCGACGCGGGTCGGCGTTCCGACCTGGCGCTGGACGGCGCGGACCTGGCCGCCGCCGCCGTCACCGCCGCACTGATCGCCACCCTGGCCCGGATCACCGCGGTGATCTCCCCCGGTGGGCAGCTCGCGGTCGCCGCCGTGCTGGTGCTGGTGGTCGCCGTCGCCGCCCGGGCGATGCCGGAGGAGTGGCGGCGCGGCCCGGTGCTCGGTATCGCCGTCGGTGCCGCCCTGATCGGGGTGCTGGCCGGCTGGTCGACGCTGCGCGGCGGGGTGGGTGTGCTGGCCACCCCGGGCCCCATCTGGGCCGGGGACCTCACCGCCTGGCCGGCCGCACCGACCGGTGGCTCGGCCTGGCAGGCCCCGGTCGCGCTGGCGCTGCTCGCGCTCGCCGCCGCGATCCTGCTCCCCACCCCCTGGAAGTACGACGTGGCGGGCATCGGCGCGGTGCTCGCCACCATCGGTGTCCCGGCCGCCTTCGACCTGCCCTGGTGGTCACCGGTCCTGGTGGGGTTGACCGTCGCCACCGTCTTCGCCATGGCCGCGGTGGCGTCCGCCGACCCGCGCGCCGGGCTGTCCCGGGCCACCGTGGCCGGGGTGGTCGCGTTGCACGCCGCCGGAGCCGGGCTGGTGCGCCCGTGGACCACCGCGCTCGCCCTGGGCGGCATCGCGTTGATCGGTCTGGCCGTGGCGGCGGTCGCCCGGTCCGTCGCCCCCTCCCTGGTGGACGACGTCGAGACCGAGGGGATGCCGCCACACCTGGTGCAGATCGGTGGCCTGGCGACCGCCGCCGCGCTGCTCACGCTCCCCGGTGCGGTGGCCGCCCTCGCCGCCGAGTTCGGCCACGGGTCGCAGGTGGTGCTGACCGCCGCGTTGGCCGCGTCCAGCTTCGGCCTCGCCGCCGTGGCCGCCGTCCGCCGCCAGGTGCCGCAGTACCTGCCGTACGCGAGCGCGGCGATCGCCGGTGGAGCCACCGTCAGCGCGCTGGCCGCCATCTTCGTCGACCTGCCGTCCGGGGTGTTCGCCGCCGCAGCCGCACTGCTCGGGGTGCTCGCCGAACTCGTCCGGGCGGCGACCGTGCCACCGGTCGGGTCCGCCCAGCCGACCCGCCGCTGGACGGTCCTGCTGGACGGGGCGCTGCGCCGGCTGCCCGACGACGGTACGCAACGACGCTGGCGGATCGACCCCGCCGCCGGGGCGCTGGCCGCGGCGGCCGTGCCCACCGTGCTGGCCCTGATCTCCCTCGCACCGCTGCTCTTCGTGGCGCTGGTCGAGCCGCACCGGATGCTCGCCCACATCTGGCAGGGCCCACCGCCGCAGCTGCGTACCCCGCCACCGAAACTGGTCGACCCGACGCACGTGCTCACCGCGCTGCTGCTCACCGGCACCGCCGCGCTGGCCGCCACCGGCCTGTCCGGTGGGCGTCGGTCCCGGGCGGTGCCGGTGGTGCTGCCCGGCCTGGCGGTGACGCTGCTGATCACCCCGATCGCCCTGGGCATGGCCTGGCCGCAGAACGCCCTGGCCGCCCTCGCCGTGTTCACCATCTCGATGCTGGGCCTCGCGTTGACCCCGCCACCCCCGCTGGCGGAGCGGGCCCGGTCGCTGCGGTTGGCCCGGGTGCTGGTCTTCGTCATCGGGCTGGCCGGTGGTGGCGCGGGGCTGGCCGGCAGCCTGGCCAGTGAAGGGCTGACCCTGTTCACCCTGGGCGGCGCCGTCGGCGTCGGGGCCGTCGCCGCGCTCGTCGGCACCACCGGGCGGGCCCGCATCCTCGGCTGGCTGTTCGCCTCGCTGATGGCGCAGCTCTTCGTGCTCACCGCCGGGCTGGTGGCCGGTTTCCCCGCTGTCTGGTCGGCGTTCGGGGTGCTCGCCGTGGGCGCGGCGTTGCAGGTCTTCGCCGCGACGCTGCCCCGGCTACGGCGGCCCGAGGCGCACCGGGAGGCCGCCACCGTCGAGTGGAGCGGGTACGCCGCCGCGCTCATCGCCCTGGCCCTGGCGTTCGACTCCCCCCGGCACATCGCCGCCCTGCTCGCCGCCTGGGGTGCCGTGCTGGGGGTGGCCGCCGTCCGGCCGGGCCGGCGACCGGTGGAGCGGCGGATCCTCTTCTGGGCGGTGGTCGCCTGCGAGATCGTCGCCTGGTGGATCCTGATGCGGGTCGCCGACGTGGCGCTGCCCGAGGCGTACACGCTGCCGTTCGCGGCGCTCGCCCTGCTGGTCGGCATGTTGGAGTTGCGCCACCGCCCCGACCTGTCCAGCTGGGTGGCGTACGGCCCGGCACTCGTCGCGGCATTCGTGCCGACCCTGGCGATCGTGCTGGCCACCGACTCCAGCATGCTGCGCCAGGTGCTGCTGCTGCTCGGCGCGGTGGCGGTGCTCGTCTTCGGCTCGACCAGCCGGCAGCAGGCCCCGGTGATCGTCGGCGCGGCGGTGACCGCGATCGCGGCCGTACACGCCCTGTTCAGCCTCGGCCCGTGGCTGGTGCTCATCCCGGTCGGCCTGGTGCTGCTGGTGCTCGGGGCGAGCAACGAACGTCGCCGCCGCGCCCAGGACCGGCTCCAGACTGCCCTGCGCTCCATGAGATGAAGCCGGAGGGTCACGGCGGGGTTCGGACGTGGCCGGGCTCAGTGGGCCGGGTGGTCGTGGGTGGTCACGGCCTGGGCCGGGTGGTCGTGGGTGGTCACGGCCTGGGCCGGGTGGTCGTGGGTGGTCACGGCCTGGGCCGCAGATCGTGGGCGGCCCAGGCCAGGGTGGGGCTGCGGGGGTCAGGTCAGGGAGGCGCGGAGGGCGGCGTCCTTCTCGGCGACCAGGTCCTCCAGGTCGGCCTGGAAGGCGACCATCCGGGCGCGCAGGGCCGGGTCGGTGGCCGCGAGGATGCGGACCGCGAGCAGGCCGGCGTTGCGGGCGTTGCCGATCGACACGGTGGCCACCGGGATCCCGGCCGGCATCTGCACGATGGACAGCAGCGAGTCCATTCCGTCCAGGTGCTTGAGCGGGACCGGTACGCCGATCACCGGCAGCGGGGTGACCGAAGCCACCATGCCGGGCAGCGCGGCGGCACCCCCCGCCCCGGCGATGATCACCTGGAGTCCCCGGTCGGCGGCGTCCCGGCCGTACTCGATCATCTTGACCGGGGTGCGGTGCGCGGAGATCACCGCCACCTCGTACGGCACCTCGAACTCGTCAAGCGTGTCGGCGGCGGCTCTCATCACCGGCCAGTCCGAGTCGCTGCCCATGATCAGCCCGACGGTGCTCACCCGTGCCCCTCCCGCAGCCAACGGGCGGCCCGTGCGGCCCGTGCCCGTACGTCGTCCAGGTCGTTGCCGAGCACCGTGACGTGCCCGATCTTGCGGCCGGGTCGGACCTGCTTGCCGTACAGGTGGACCCGGGCACCCGGTTCGGCGGCGAAGAGGTGGTGCAGCCGCTCGTCGAGGGAGATCCCCCCCGGCTCACCGCCGAGCACGTTCGCCATCACCACCACCGGGGCGGTCAGCGCGGTGTCCCCCATCGGGTAGTCGAGCACCGCCCGCAGGTGCTGCTCGAACTGCGAGGTCCGGGCCCCCTCGATGGTCCAGTGCCCGGAGTTGTGCGGGCGCATCGCCAGCTCGTTGACGACCAGCCCGGTGTCGGTCTGGAACAGCTCCACCGCCAGCAGGCCGACCACACCGAGCGCGGTGGCCAGGTCGATGGCGAGCTGCTGGGCGGCGACCGCCGACTCCTCCGCCAGGTCGGGGGCGGGAGCGAGGACCTCGACGCAGATCCCGTCCCGCTGCACCGTCTCCACCACCGGATATGCGGCGACCTGCCCGAACGGTGAGCGGGCCACCTGCACGGCCAGCTCCCGGCGCAGCGCCACCCGCTCCTCGACGATCAGCGAGGTGCCCCCGGCGAGCAGGGTGGCGGCCAGCTCGGCGGCCTGCCCGGCGTCGTCGACCAGCCACACGCCACGCCCGTCGTAGCCGCCCCGGGCCGCCTTGAGCACCACCGGCCAGCCCTGCTCCGCACCGAAGGCGAGCAGGTCAGCAGGGGCCTCCACCGGCCGCCACGCCGGGTTGGGTGCGCCCAGCGCACCGAGCCGTTCCCGCATCACCCGCTTGTCCTGGGCGTGCAACAACGCCTCGGCGGGCGGGAAGAGCTTCACGCCCTCGGCGGCGAGGGTGCGGATGTGCTCCGTCGGGACGTGCTCGTGGTCGAAGGTGACCACGTCGCAACCCTTGGCGAAGGTGCGCAGCGCGGCGAGGTCGGTGTGGTCGCCGTACTGCACGTCGGTGGCGACGAGCGCGGCACCGTCGTCGGGGGCGAGCGCCAGCACACGCAGTGACTGGCCGAGGGCGATGGCGGCCTGGTGGGTCATCCGGGCCAGTTGGCCGCCACCCACCATGCCGACGACGGGCAGACCGGTACGGGAATCCATAGCGCCACCAGCCTAACCGGGGCCGTTCGCCGCCCGGCCCGAGGGCCACCCGGCTGAGCGGACCACCACCCGAAACCGGGCACCGCTCCCTGTGGGCGACCACCCGAGCCGGTCACCGCCCCGGCGGGCCGCCCCCCGGCACCGGGCCGGGCGGACAGCCGCCCGGCAGGCAGCCCGCCGGCCCCTGGCGGGGTCGGCTCAGGTGAGCTGGGCGACCAGCTCCTCGACCGAGGTCACCGGCCGTTGGCAGACGAACCCCCGGCAGACGTACGCGGTGGGCCGCCCGTCGACCAGCGGCCGGTCGGCGAGCAGCGGCACCCCGGGCTGGTCGGGCCGGCCGGCGACCACCACCGCACCGGGTGGGGCGTGCCGGTGCGCGGCGGCGACCAGCGGGTCCCCGGCCGGGTCGTCGGTGACCACCGCGATCTCGTACGGCCCGGACAGCAGCGCCTCACCGGCGGACGACGCGTACCCGGTGAACCGGGCGTGCCGGCCGACGATCGGTGCGACGGTCGACAGGGCCGCCTCCGCCGCCTCCCGGTAGCGGGTCTCCCCGCTCAACGCCGCGTACGCGCTCAGCGCCGCCACGATCGCCGACCGGCCCGACGGGGTGGCGTTGTCGGTCGGGTCGGCCGGCCGGGTGACCAGCCGTTCGGCGTCGTCGGCGGTGTCGTAGAAACCGCCGTCGGAGGCGGCGAACCGGGCCAGCGCCACGTCCAGCAGGCCACCGGCCAACTCCAGCCAGCGGCCCTCGCCGGTGAGCTGGTGCACCGCGCAGAACGCCTCGGCCACGCAGCCGTAGTCCTCCAGCACACCGGCCGGCTCGCCGACCGTCCGGTCGCGGGAGGCCCGGCGGAGCCGGCCGTCGACCAGGTGCACGCCGGCCAGGTGTTCGGCGGCGTCGCGCAGCGCCCCGTCGGCGACGATGGCGACCCCGTCCATCAGGTTGGCGTCCTCGTCGCCGGGGTCGGCGCAGAGCGCGGCGACCTGGACGAACTCGACGAGCGCGGTGACCGCCAGGCCGTTCCAGGCGGCCACCACCTTGTCGTCGCGGGCCGGTTGGGGGCGGGTGTCCCGGGCGGCCAGCAGCCGGCCCACCACGCTGCGCCAGCGGGCCCGGATCTGCGGGTCGGCGTCGTCGACGTCCCGGGCCAGCCGCAGCACGCTCGTGCCGTGCTCGAAGGTGCCCGCCTCGGTGACGTCGAACAGGTCGGCGGCCCAGCGGCCGTCGTCCTCGCCGAGCGCCTCGACGAGCTGGGCCGGGGTCCAGGCGTAGGTGAGGCCCTCCACCCCGTCGGTGTCGGCGTCGAGCGCGGAGGCGAAGCCGTCGCCGGGGCGGTGCAGCTCGTCGGCGAGGAACCGGGCGGTGTCCCGGGCCACCCGGCGGGCCAGCCGGTCGCCGGTGAGCCGCCACAGCTGGGTGTAGACCCGCAGCAGCAGGGCGTTGTCGTAGAGCATCTTCTCGAAGTGCGGCACCGTCCAGTGGGCGTCCACCGAGTAGCGGGCGAACCCCCCGGCGAGCTGGTCGTACAGGCCGCCCCGGGCCATCGCCTCGGCGGTGTGCCGGACGATCTCCAGGCTGCGCGCCGACCCGGTGCGCCGGTGGTGCCGGAGCAGGAACAGCAGGTTCATGTGCGGCGGAAACTTCGGTGCGCCACCGAAGCCGCCGTTCGTCTCGTCGTACTCGGTGGCGAGTTGGGTGGCGGCGGCGTCGAGCAGGTCGGCGGTGAGCGGGGCGGTGGGGCCGCCGACGGCCTGGGCGCCGCCGATCGCCTCGACCACCGCCGCACCCTGCCGCAGTACGGCCTCCCGCTGCTCCCGCCACGCGGTGCCCACCGACTCCAGCAGCCGGACGAAGTTGGGCTTCGGGAAGTACGTGCCGCAGAAGAACGGGGTGCCGTCGGGGGTGGCGAAGACCGTCATCGGCCACCCGCCCTGGCCGGTCATCGCCTGGGTGGCGGTCATGTAGACGGCGTCGACGTCGGGCCGCTCCTCCCGGTCCACCTTGATCGCCACGAAACCGGCGTTGACCAGCGCGCCGACCGTCTCGTCCTCGAACGACTCGTGGGCCATCACGTGGCACCAGTGGCAGGCGGCGTAGCCCACCGAGATCAGCACCGGGACGTCTCTCCGCTTCGCCTCGGCGAACGCCTCGTCGCACCACGGCCACCAGTCGACCGGGTTGTCGGCGTGCTGGAGCAGGTACGGCGAGGTGGCCTGGGCGAGTCGATTCACCCGACGACCCTATCCACCCCCGGGCGCACCCGTCCCGCCGAAACCGGGCCTTCCCCCGTTCACATTCATCGTCTTTGATCTGTGCGGGTGCGGTGATCGGCACCGGCCCGCGAGGAGGTACCCCCATGCGCGGTTCCCGTCTCCTGTCGGCGCTCACGTCGGTCGCGGTGGCCACAGCGGTGTTCAGCACCGCCGCCCCCGCCTCGGCCGCCGTGGACCCCGGCACCCGGGTCTCGGCGACCACCGTGGTCGGCACGCACAACGCGTACGAACGCGGGACGTACACCTATCTGGCGCAGGCGCTCGACGCCCGCCCCGGAATGATCGAGCTGGACGTCTGGCCGGACATCATCACCAAGCAGTGGCGGGTCAGCCACTCCAACCCGCTCGGCAACGACAACAACTGCGTCGCCGCCAGCACCCCCGCGCAGCTCTACACCGGCACCCGCAACAAGAACCTGGAGCACTGCCTCGACGACATCCGGCTCTGGTTCGACGCCCACCCCGACGCCGGTCCGCTCCAACTCAAACTGGAGCTGAAGACCGGCTTCAGTAGCCGTACCGGGCAGGGGCCCGTCCAGCTCGACGCGGTGCTCGCCGCCCGCCTCGGCAGCCGGGTGTTCCGCCCCGCCGACCTGCGCGCCGGGTACGCCACCCTGGACGCCGCCGCCCGCGCGAACGCCTGGCCGACCCGGGCGCAGCTCGCCGGCAAGGTGATCGTGGAGCTGATCCCCGGCACCGTCGAGGAGGGCAACCCCACCGACACCCTCTGGACCGACATCGAGTACGCCCAGCACCTGGCCGGCCTGGCGGCGGCCGGCACCCTCGGTCAGGCGCAGGCGTTCCCGGCGGTGCACCGGGCCCAGACCGGCGACCCGCGCAGCCGGTACGCCGACACCAGCCTGCGCCCGTGGTTCGTCCTGTTCGATGGCGACGCGTCGGCCTACGTCACCGGCGGCATCGACACCTCCTGGTACGACACCAACCACTACCTGCTGGTGATGACCGACGCGCAGAACGTCCCCCCGGCGGTCGGCAACACCGATCCGGTGGCCGCCCGGGCCCGCCTCGCGCAGCTCGCCGCCGCCCACGCCAGCGTCGCCTCCGCCGACTGGGCCGCACTGCCGGCGGTGGTCGGCGAGGTCCTCCCCAGAGGCTGACCCGCCCGCCGCCGGGGTGGCCCGCGTTCCGACGTAGGCACGCGGGCCACCCCGCCACCCGCCGCCCGCCACCCGCCGCCCGCCACCCGCCGCCCGCCGCCCGCCGCCCGCCGCCCGCCGCCCGCCGCAAGATCATGCTCGATCCTGGTTGTAGTGGCCCAAGCCCGCCGAGACCACTACATCGTGGATCGAGCACGATCATGCCGTCGCCACACGCCCGAGGAGGGGTGGGGGTTGCGGGGTCAGGAGGCGCCGTCGGCGCGCAGGGGGAAGACGTTCGACTCGGCGGAGTCGCGCAGCGAGCCGAGCACCGCGCCGATCTTGTCGGCCGGCATCGGCTTGAAGAAGTGGTAGCCCTGGGCGGCGGTGCAGCCCAACGCCACCAGTGCGGCCCGCTGCTCAGCCGTCTCCACGCCCTCGGCGACCACCCGCAGCCCCAACTCGTGGGCGAGGCCGACGGTGGCCCGGACGATCGCCGCCGCCTCCGGCGAGTCGGCCATCCGGATCACGAAGGACCGGTCCACCTTCAACTCGTCCACCGCGATCCGGGTCACGAACGACAGCGACGAGAACCCGGTGCCGAAGTCGTCGACGGCCAACTGGACGCCCATCGACCGCAGGTTCGCCAGCACCTCGTCGATCACCTCCAGCTCGCTCATCACCACCGTCTCGGTGATCTCCAGGACCAACCGGTGCGGCGGCACCTGGTGGCGACGCAGGGCGTCGGCGATCTCCGCCGGCAACCGGGGGTCGAGCAGGCTGCGGGCCGAGAGGTTCACCGAGATCGGCACGTCCAGCCCGTCGCGGGCCCACTCGGCGGCCACCGACAGCGCCTTGTCCAGCACGTACCGGGTGAACGTGCCGAGCTGCTCGCTGTTCTCCACCGGGCGGATGAAGTCGGCCGGGCTGAGCCAGCCCCGCCGGGGATGCCGCCAGCGGATCAGCGCCTCCACCCCGGTCGGTGCGCCGGTGGCCAGGTCGACCGCCGGTTGCAGGGCCAGCACCAGCTGGTCGTCGGCCTGCAACGCCTCCCGCAATTCGGCCAGCAGGGCCAACTGGTCGGTGCTGGCCGCGTCCCGGGTGCTGTCGTACGCGGCGACGCTGCCGCCGCCCTCCTTCGCCTGGTACATGGCGATGTCGGCCCGACGCAGCAGCTCCGTCAGGTCGGCGGTGCCCGCACCGGCAACCACCACCCCCACCGACACCTCGACCGACATCCGCACCCCGGCCACCTCGGTCGGCGCGGCCAGCCGCTCGGCGATCTCCCGGGCCTGCCGCAGCGCGTACGCCATCGGGGCGGCCCGGTCGCCGATCACCGGGACCGACGTCAGCAGCAGGGCGAACTCGTCGCCGCCGAGCCGGGCGAGCAGGTCGCCGGGGCGGGTCAGGGTGCCCAACCGGTTGCCGGTGAGCCGCAGCAGCTGGTCGCCGGCCGCGTGCCCGAGGGTGTCGTTGACCTCTTTGAACTGGTCGATGTCGAGCAGCAGCAACGCCACCGGATGATCGTGGACGAGCTGCCGCAACGCCTGGTCGCCCTTGGTCAGCATGGCCGTCCGGTTGACCAGCCCGGTCAGCGCGTCGTGCACCGCGTCGTACGACGAGCGGGCACTGACCAGCCGCAACTCCCGATGGGTCGCCGCGTCGTGCAGCGCGGCGGCCAACGCGTCGGAGTAGGCGGCCACCGCGTCGCGTTCCCGGTCGTTCGGCGGCCCGGTGGAGGGGAACCGGACCCGCAACTGTCCGACCTGGACGTCACCGACGACGAGCGGCCGGACCAGTTCGTGGGTGTCCACGGTGGCCCCGGCGGGTGGCCCGGTCTCCCGGTCGGCCACCTGGCCCGAGGCGTCACCCCGGTAACGCCGCCAGCGGCCGTCACCCCGGGCCACGTCCACGTCCACCAGTTCGGCACCGAAGAGGGCCAGCGCGCCGGTCACCGCCGCCGTGGCCACCCCGCGCTCGTCGAGCTGGTTGAGCGCGGCGGTGGCCTCGGCGAAGGCCCGCCAGGTGCGCTGTTCCTGGTCGGCGCGCAGCCGGTGCCGGTAGGTCTGCTGGAGCAGCCAGAGCAGCGGTGGGAGCAGCAGCAACCAGCGCGGGTCGACCTCCAGCAGGGCCACCACGACCAGCCCGACCACCACGTTGCCGACGAACATCAGCACCTTGCCGCGCAGGGCGACGAGCAGCGCCGGGCCGACCGCAACGCCGTGCCGCAGGGCGAGAGTGGCCCCGCCCAGCCCGGCGGTGGTGAGCAGGTAGGTGACCGCGCCGGCGACCAGGGCGGGCACGAGGGCCGGGGTGGGGCCGGCCAGCAACGGCTGACCGAGGGCGGTGGTGACGGCGACGGCGAGCGCGGTGGCTGCGGTCAGCGAGGCGGCGATCCGCAGCAGCTCCACCGGGGGACGGCGGTCGGCGGCCAGTGACATGGTCGTCCAGGCCACACCGGTGCCGAGCAGCGCTGCGGCCGGCAACCAGCCGGCTGGCGCGAGGTAGAGGCAGACGATCAGGGCCGCCTCGCCCCAGGTGATGCTCACCATGCCGGTGGCGGTGCGGAACCGCAACCGGGCGAGTTGGGACATCGCGAACACGGCGACGACGATGCCGAACCGGGCGACCGCGGGGAGCGGGTCGTCGGGCGGCAGGACGGTCGGCAGGCGCAGGCCGAGCGCCACCGCCACCAACGCGGTCAGGGTCACGGCGAGGGTGAGGACACGTACCCGCAGCGGGGTGTCCGGCGGCTCCGGCCCGTCGTCGGACGCGCCGGCCCTGCCGGAGGTCACCGCCCGGCTCCGTCCGCGGGGCCGTCGACGGCGCGACGGACGAACGCGGCTACGACGGTCATGGCACCCCCTCCCGCGCACGGCTCAGGGACTTTCGTCCCCCGGCGGAAGGCTAAGCCAATCCGGGTGGCCGCAACAGGGGTCGACGACCCGGATCAGCGTGATTCACGCCCCCGTCATCCCACTCAGGGCTGCTGGTGGCCGCTCGGCAGGTTCGTACGTGATTCCTGCCCGGTCGTCCCGTCCGACGGACCGGTGGCCGACGAATCGGCCCGGTCGGCCCCGACCGGGCCGCCCTGCTGGGGGAACCGCTCGGGCAACCGGCGCAGCCGGGAGTTCATGTTGCGGATCAGCAGCACGGTGGCGGTGCCGAGGATCAGGATGAGGAACAGGCCCATCGGCCCGGCCAGACCACCCGTGCGGGTGTCCCCGAAGTTGTTCTCCGCGAGCACCTGGACAGTGTTGAGCATGGCATTTCTCCGATGTGCGGTGGAGTGTCAGCGTAGCCCCGGCCGCCGGTCACCTGACATGGGCGGCTTCCCGTACCCCGGCGAACAGGTCGGACTCGGGCAGCGGGGAGTCGACCGTCGAGCGGGCGAGTTGGAAGTCCTCCGTCGGCCAGGCGTGCTGCTGGATCTCCATCGGCACGTGGAACCAGAAGCCGTCCGGGTCGACCTGGGTGGCGTGGGCGCGCAACGCGTCGTCGCGGACCGGGAAGTACTCCGCGCACTCCACCCGGGTGGTGATCCGCGAACCCTTGTCCGGCCGCTCGTCCCAGCGCTTGAGCCAGTCCTCGTACGGTGAGGGGAGGCCCGCGGCCAGCGTGCCCTCGTGCAGGGCCAGGATCCTGCCCTTGGAGAAGCCGATGTCGTAGTAGAGCTTCAACGGCTGCCAGGGGGCGCCCAGTTCCGGGTACCGGGTCGGGTCGCCGGCCGCCTCGAACGCGGCCACGCTGACCTTGTGGCACATGATGTGGTCGGGGTGCGGGTAGCCGCCCTCCTCGTCGTACGTGGTGACGACGTGCGGACGGAACTCCCGCATCAGCTTGACCAGCGGCCCGGCCGCCACCTCGACGTCCTGGAGGGCGAAGCAGCCCTCGGGCAACGGCGGCAGCGGGTCGCCCTCGGGCAGGCCCGAGTCGACGAAGCCCAGCCAGGCCTGCTCGACGCCGAGGATCGCCCGGGCGGCGTCCATCTCGGCCCGCCGGATCTCACCGATGTTGGCCCACACGTCGGGGCGGTCGAGCTTGGGGTTGAGCACGCTGCCGCGTTCGCCCCCGGTGCACGTCACGACCAGCACGTCCACCCCCTCGGCGACGTATTTCGCCATGGTCGCGGCACCCTTGCTGGACTCGTCGTCCGGGTGTGCGTGCACGGCCATGAGCCGCAGCTTCTCTGCCAACGTGGGCGCTCCTCGTCTGTGCCCGCCGGCGGCCCGGTCCGGGTCGCTCGCCCGACCCGCCGCGGTGACCTGTCGGCGCGGCTGCCGACCTGCCGTTCCGGGCCCGGCCCCGGGCTGGGAAGATGGACCCTGTCATTCTTGCCGACGCGACCGACAACAACGCCAGGAGATACCCGCCGGTGACCGAGACGCACGCCACAGTTCCCTCGGCCGCGCCGGTGTTCCCGCCCGGCCGGTACGGCCGCCGACGGGAGCCCGGGCGTCGACGCCCGGCGCTGAGCTGGGCACTGGTGGCCGTGCTGATCGCCGGGTTGGTCCTGGCCGCGACGCAGCTCTACCAGCGCTACGGCGACCCGGAATACCGGCCCGAGGTGATCACCTACACCGATGCCAGCGACACCGGCGTGCGGGTCGACTTCCGGGTGACCGTGCCCGAGGGCGGCTCGGCGGTGTGTCTGGTGCGGGCCCGCTCGCACGCCGGCGTCGAGGTGGGGCACGAGGAGGTCACCGTGACCGCGTCCCCCGGCCAGCGGCACGTCACCGCCCGGCACCGGGTGGCGACCACCGAGCGTCCGTTCATCGGCGAAGTGGTCCGCTGCCGTCCGGCGGGCTGAACACCACGGGTGACCAGGGCGCGGCGACGCCACGGCCGGCGGGCGGCACGCTGCTCCCACCCGACCGGGTGATCGACGACGCCCGCACGTGCCGGCCACTGGTAGGTTGGTAAGTCACCTGTCAGCCAGCACGCACATCCGAGGAGTACGCCTGTGTCCACCAATGACAACAAGGCGCCCGCCACCTGGCTGTCCCAGGACGCGCACGACCGCCTCCAGGCCGAGCTCGACGAGCTGATCGCCAACCGGCCGGTCATCGCCGCCGAGATCAACGCCCGGCGGGAAGAGGGCGACCTGCGGGAGAACGGTGGCTACCACGCCGCCCGCGAGGAGCAGGGCAAGGCCGAGGGCCGGATCCTCTACCTCAAGGAGCTGCTGCGCACCGCCCAGGTGGGCGAGGCGCCGACGGCCGACGTGGTGTCGCCCGGCATGGTCGTGACGATCTACTTCGACGACGACAAGGACGACACCGAGACGTTCCTGCTCGGGTCGCGGGAGATCGCCGCCACCACCGACCTGACGGTCTACAGCCCGGAGTCGGCGCTGGGCAGGGCCATCCTGGGCGGTCGCCCCGGCCAGGCCTGCACCTACACCGCGCCCAGCGGCGCGGACATCAAGGTGACGATCGTCAGCTTCGAGCCGTTCTCCGGCTGAGCCGCACCGCCGCCGGGTCCGCGCGACCCGACGACGATCCATCGGTACGCACGAGGCGTGGCACCCGTCGGGGTGTCACGCCTCGGTCGTCAGGACCACCTGGTAACCACTGGCCCGTAGGGCACTGATCAGGGTGTCGGAGTGCTCGACGCCCCGGGTCTCCACCGACAGGGCCACCTCCACCTCACCGAGCCGCAGGTGCGGATTGGCCCGCTGGTGTTCCACGTCGACCACGTTCGCCCGGTGCCCGGCGATCTCGGTGAGCAGTGACGCGAGCTGGCCCGGCCGGTCCGAGCAGCGCACGGTGACCCGCAGGTAGCGGCCCGCTGCGGCGAGACCGTGTTCGATCACCCGCATCATCAGCAGCGGGTCGATGTTGCCGCCGGAGAGCACCGCCACCGTCGGGGTGTCCACCTGCACGACCCCGGCCAGCAGCGCGGCCACCCCGACCGCACCGGCCGGCTCGACCACCTGTTTGCCCCGCTCCAGCAGCATCAGCAGCGCCCGGGAGATGTCCTCCTCGCTGACGGTGACCATCTCGTCGACGAGCGTACGGACGTGACTGAAAGTGATCTCACCTGGCCGGCCGACCGCGATGCCGTCGGCGATGGTGGCGAACGCCGGCAGCCGGACCGGTTCCCCGGCGGCCAGCGAGGGCGGGAACGCGGCGGCGCTGGCCGCCTGCACGCCGATGATCCGCACGTCGGGTCGCAGCGCCTTCGCGGCCACCGCCATCCCGGAGATCAGGCCACCGCCACCGACCCCGGTGATGATCGTCCGCACCTCGGGGCACTGTTCGAGGATCTCCAGGGCGACGGTGCCCTGGCCGGCGATCACGTCCGGGTGGTCGAACGGGTGGATGAACACCGCGCCGGTGCGCTCGGCGAAGGTCTGCGCGGCCACCAACGACTCGTCCACGGTGTTGCCGACCAGCTCGATGCGAGCGCCGTACCCCTTGGTGGCGGCCACCTTGGGCAGTGGGGCGTTGACCGGCATGAAGACGGTGGCGTGGGTGCCGACCAGGCCGGCGGCGAGGGCCACCCCCTGGGCGTGGTTGCCGGCACTGGCCGCGACCACACCCTGCTCCCGCTCCTGCGCCGACAGCCGGGAGATCCGCACGTACGCGCCGCGCACCTTGTAGGAGCCGGCGCGCTGCATGTTCTCGCACTTGAGCCAGACCGGGCCGGCCAGCGCCGCGCTCAGCGGCCGGGACGGCTCCAGCGGGGTGGTCCGGGTGACCCCGGTGAGCAGTTCCCGGGCGGCCCGTACGTCGGCGAGGTCGACCAGTTCCGTCATGCCCCGATCGTGCCACCCGCCCCCGGCGGCACCGGCGGCGACACCGCCCGCCACCAGCGGCGACGACGTGCTCACCGACCGCTGGTGGTCGCACCGGGGTCAGCCGGCCGACGACCCGGACCAGGTGGGCCCGCTCCGGCACCGACGGCCCGGCACGGGGCGGTCAGGCGGGCGGGTCAGGCGACGGCCGGGGAGCCCGTGTCGACCCGGGGGTAGCCGGGGGCGTGCCGGGTCCAGGGGGCCTGCATCTCGAACTGCCCGGCGACACCGAGCAGCAGCAGTTCCGACCCGGGCGGGCCGACCAGTTGCGCGGCGACCGGCAGGCCGTCCGGGCGGCGGCCCACCGGCACCACGATCGACGGCAGGCCGGCGACGTTCCACGGGGCGGCGAACGGGGCGTACCGGATGTTGGTCCTCATGTTCGCCAGCCAGGACCGGCCGGACCAGGCGGTGGCCTCCGGCGGCGGCCCGGCCAGGGCCGGGGTGAGCAGCAGGTCGACCGCGTGGTCGGTGAAGAAACCGACGGAGCGGTCGCGCCAGGCGGCCCGGTCGGCCTCCCGCACGTACCCCCGGCGTTGCGCCCACTCCCCCAGCGCGACGTGCCGGCGGCTGCGCCGTTGCAGGCCACGCCGGTCGATGCCGGCGGCCCGCACGTCGGCCGCGGCGGCGGCGAGCCAGGTGGCGATGCCCTGGAGGCCGAGCGAGGTCGGGTAGACCGGGTCGGCGGGCACGGTGTCGTGGCCGGCGGCGGCGAGCAGCCGGCCGGCGGCGGCCACCGCGTCCCGGTTGGGCGCGTCCGGCGACACACCGCGCACCGGCGAGCGCAGCGACACGCCGACCCGCAGCCGGGGCGGGGGGACCAGCTTGTCCGGGCGACGCCCGGCGAGCACCTGGAAGCCGACGGCGGCATCGGCGACCGTGGTGGTGAGCATGCCGTGCTCGGTCAGCCCGAACCAGTCCTCCGCGCCGAGCTGGCACGGGACCACACCCCGGCCGGGCTTGAGCCCGACCAGGCCGCAGCAGGCGGCCGGGATGCGGATCGAGCCCAGCCCGTCGTTGCCGTGCGCGATCGGCACCAGCCCGGCCGCGACCGCCGCGGCGGCTCCGCCGGAAGACCCCCCGGGGGTACGCCGCAGGTCCCACGGGTTACGGGTGACGGCGGTCGCGTCGTCGGTGATCGCCCAGAGTCCCAGCTCCGGCATCCGGGTCACCCCGAGGATCACCGCGCCCGCGCCGCGCAACCGGCGCACCACCTCGTGGTCGGCCTCCGCCACCGGGGTACGTGCGGCGACCGACCCGTTCCAGGTGGGCAGGCCGGCGACCGGGGTGTTCTCCTTGACCGCCACCGGCACCCCGGCGAGCGGGAGGTTCGCCAACTCCTCCTGCTCGTCGACCTTCTCCGCCTCGGTGATCGCCTCGCCGCCCCGGACCACCCGGAACGCGGAGAGGGCGCCGTCGACCCGCCCGACGTGGTCCAGGTGGTCGGCGACGACCTGGGTGGCGGAGACGTCGCCCCGGCGTACGCCCCGGGCGATCTGCTTGGCGGTCGCCCCCACCCAGGTCGGCATGATGTCCTGCACGGCCACCTCTTCCCAGCCCGCGGTCAGCCCAGCGCCTGCTCCAGATCGGCGAGCAGGTCGTCGACCGTCTCGATGCCGACAGACAGTCGCACGAGATCGCCGGGAACTTCAAGCGGCGAGCCGGCAGCACTTGCGTGTGTCATCCGGCCCGGGTGCTCGATCAGGGACTCCACCCCGCCGAGCGACTCGGCGAGGACGAACAGCCGGGCCCGGTTGCAGACCTGCACGGCGTGTTCCTCACCGCCGGCGGCCCGGAAGGAGATCATCCCGCCGAAGCGGCGCATCTGCTTGGCGGCCACCTCGTGTCCGGGGTGCGACGGCAGGCCCGGGTAGATGACCTGGGCGACCTTGGCGTGCCCGTCGAGGAAGGCGGCGATCCGTTCGGCGTTGTCGCAGTGCCGGTCCATCCGTACCCCGAGGGTCTTGATGCCGCGCAGGGTCAGCCAGGCGTCGAACGGGCCGTTGATCGCGCCCATCGCGTTCTGGTGGTAGCGCAGTTCGTCGCCGAGGGTCGGATCGGCGACGATCAACGCGCCACCGACCACGTCGGAGTGCCCGCCGACGTACTTGGTGGTGGAGTGCACCACCACGTCCGCGCCGTGCGCGAGCGGCTGCTGCAGGTACGGCGAGGCGAACGTGTTGTCGACCGCCAGCAGCGCCCCGGCCTCGTGCGCGAGCCCGGCCAGGGCGGCGATGTCGGCGATGCCGAGCAGCGGGTTCGTCGGCGTCTCCACCCAGACGATCTTCGTCTCGGGGCGGATCGCGGCCCGGACCGCGTCGACGTCGGAGACCTTCGCCGGCGTGTACGTCAGCCCCCACCGCTCGGCGACCCGGGCGAACAGCCGGTAGGTGCCGCCGTACGCGTCGTCGGGGATCACCACGTGGTCGCCGGGCGAGCAGACCGTCCGCAGCAGGGTGTCCTCGGCGGCCAGGCCGCTGGCGAAGGCGAGCCCGACCCGACCCCCCTCCAGCGCGGCCAGGCACTCCTGGAGCGCGTCGCGGGTGGGGTTGCCGGAGCGGCTGTACTCGTAGCCCTGCCGGGGCGCTCCGACGGCGTCCTGGGCGTACGTGCTGGTCTGGTAGATCGGGGGGATCACCGCGCCGGTGCGGGCCTCCGGGTCCTGGCCGGCGTGGATGGCGAGCGTCTCGAAGCCGTGACTCATCCCGCAGACGTTAGTCCGCCCCGCCCCGCCCGCCGGGCGGAACCCGCCCCCGCTCATCCCGCGCCGCGCCCCGGCGGCGTCCGCTCGGCGTGGTGGGCGGGCGCGCAGGGCTCTAGGCTGCGCGGGTGAGCGGGTGCGTGTTCTGTCAGATCGTGGCCGGGGAGGTGCCGGCGTTCCGGGTGGCCGACGAGCCGGACGGGGTGGCGTTCCTGGACACCCGGCCCGTGTTCAAGGGGCACGTCCTGGTGGTGCCCCGCGCCCACCTGGTCACCCTGACCGACCTGCCGGCGGCCGACCTGTCCGGCTACTTCGGCCTGGTGCAGCGCCTGGCGGCGGCCGTGGAATCCGGTCTGGGGGCCGGTGGGACCTTCGTGGCGATGAACAACCGGGTGTCCCAGTCGGTGCCGCACCTGCACACCCACGTGGTGCCGAGGACCAAGGGCGACGGCCTGCGCGGCTTCTTCTGGCCGCGTACCCGCTACGCCGACGACGCCGAGGCCGACTCCTACGCCGGGCGGGTCGCCGCCGCCCTGCCCTGAGACCCGCCGACATTCGGCGAGGCCCGGGGGCGAGAGCCGGGACGCAGCGGGTAAGGAAGACGGGCCCGCCGGTGTTGCATGCGGGGAGAGGTACGAGAGGAGTTCCACCGTGTTCCTTCGCCGCATGAAGGCCGAGATGATCAGCCCCGACCAGGCCCTGCCCGGCCGCCCGATCGCGATGCCGATCGGGGACCGGCACGAGGTGCTGCCGTCGTCGCTGAAGGGCCCGTTCCCGGAGGGTGCCCAGGTCGCCGTCTTCGGCATGGGCTGCTTCTGGGGCGCCGAGCGGCTGTTCTGGACCCTCCCGGGGGTGCTGACGACGTCGGCCGGCTACGCGGGCGGCTACAGCGCCAACCCGACGTACGAGGAGGTGTGTTCGGGGATGACCGGGCACGCCGAGGTGGTCCAGGTGGTCTACGAGCCCACCGCGATCAGCTACGAGGACCTGCTCAAGGTGTTCTGGGAGAACCACGACCCGACCCAGGGCATGCGTCAGGGCAACGACGTCGGCAGCCAGTACCGCTCGACGATCTACACCACCAGCGACGAGCAGCTGGCCACCGCGCAGGCGTCCCGGGACGCGTTCGCGCCGATCGTGGCGCGGGCCGGTAAGGGTGAGATCACCACCGAGATCGCCCCGCTGGGCGACTACTACTTCGCCGAGGACTACCACCAACAGTATCTGGCCCCGACGAAGAACCCGAACGGCTACTGCAACCACGGACCGAACGGGTTGAGCTGCCCGGTCGGGGTGGCCCGTACCGCCGGCTGAGAGAGCCCCGGCAGGTGAGGGCCGTGATCGCGGGCGGAACTGCCCGTTCGAGGAACGCGCGAGGGAGCATGGGCCCGATGAGTCACGATCCGGCCGGGGGTGTGCGGGTCATCAGAATCGTCGATCACGATCCGGCCTGGCCACAACGGTTCCGGGAGGTGGCAGGTCCACTGCGCGCGGCATTGGGCGATGTGGCACTGCGCATCGACCACATCGGCTCCACCTCGGTGCCGGGCCTGGCGGCCAAACCGGTGATCGACCTACAGATCTCGGTGGCCCGGTTGGCACCCGACGAGCCTTTCCGGGTGCCGTTGCAGAGCCTGGGACACGTGTTCCGGGACAAGAACCCGGAACGTACGAAGCGGTACTTCCGGGAACCGCCGGGGCAGCCGCGTACCCACATCCACGTGCGGATGGCAGGTAGTTTCTCGGAGCAGTTTCCCTTGCTGTTCCGCGATTACCTGCGGGTGCATCCACAGGCCGCCGAGGAGTACGCGGCGGTCAAGCGTGACCTGGCCGCCAGACATCCGCACGATGGGCTCGCCTACACGAACGCGAAGGCCGGGTTCTCCTGGGCGCTCATCCGTCGCGCCGACGACTGGGCCCAGGAGACCGGGTGGTCGCCGGGCCCGAGCGACGCATGAGCACCGACGGTGTGAGCTGCCCGGTCGGGGTGGCCCGTACGGTCGGCTGACCGACCCGGACACCGAGCGGCCGTCGGGCGACCCGCCCGACGGCCGTTTTCCGGAGCCTGCGGTGTTTGTCACATCGTGGGCCCGGGGCGAATCGGGCACCCGTCGGGCCCCGGGCAGGAACGTCGGCCCGCGCGGGGCCGTCACGGTGAGTGGCGCACATGCTAGCAATCCCGTAACACCATCGACATCAGCTCAACAGGCGAAGTGCAACAACCTCTGGCAGCATTGGCTGGCATGTGCGGACTTGCGGGAGAGTTCCGGCGTGACGGTTCCCGGGCCGATGTGTCGGCGGTGGAACGCATGGCGGCCACGATGAGTGACCGGGGGCCCGACGACAGCGGAGTGTGGTCACAGGGGGCCACCGCCCTCGGGCACCGCCGCTTGAAGATCATCGACCTCTCCGCCGCCAGCGGGCAACCGATCGTCGACCCGGCCGCCGGGCTCACCGGCGTGTTCAACGGCTGCATCTACAACTACCGCGAGCTGCGCCAGGAGTTGCAGGCTAAGGGCCACCGCTTCTTCTCCTCCGGCGACAGCGAGGTGGTGGTCAAGGCGTACGCCGAGTGGGGGCTCGACTTCGTCGACCACCTGATCGGCATGTTCGCCGTCGCGATCACCGAGCGGGACACCGGCCGGCTGGTGCTGGCCCGGGACCGGCTCGGCATCAAGCCGCTCTACCTGGCCGAGACGCCGGGCGTGGTGCGGTTCGCCAGCACCCTGCCCGCCCTGCTGGCCGGCGGCGGGATCGACACCACCATCGACCCGGTGGCACTGTCGCACTACCTCAGCTTCCACAGCATCGTGCCGCCGCCGCGCACCATCCTGCGTGGCGTGGCCAAGCTCCCCCCGGCCACCGTCCGGGTCTACGAGCCCGACGGCCGCACCCACGAGCGGGTCTACTGGGACCCGTCGTTCACCCGGGACGCGTCGCGCGCCGACTGGTCGGCCCGGGACTGGGAGGACGCCCTGCTGGAGTCGCTGACCACCGCCGTACGCCGGCGGATGGTCGCCGACGTGCCGGTGGGCGTGCTGCTCTCCGGCGGCCTGGACTCCAGCCTGGTGGTGGCGCTGCTGGCCGGCGAGGGGCAGACCCGCTCCGGGCTGTCCACCTTCTCGATCGGCTTCGACGCCGTCGGCGGGCGGGAGGGCGACGAGTTCGTCTACTCCGACCTTGTGGCCAAGACGTTCGGCACCGACCACCACCAGCTCAAGGTGGCCGCCGGTGACCTGGTTCCGCCGCTGGAGGCGGCGGTGGCCGCGATGAGCGAGCCGATGGTCAGCCACGACTGCGTCGCCTTCTACCTGCTGAGCCAGGAGGTCTCCAAGCACGTCAAGGTGGTCCAGTCCGGTCAGGGCGCGGACGAGATCCTCGGCGGCTACCACTGGTACCCGCCACTGGCCGGCATCGACCGGGAGCAGGCCCTCGACTCGTACGCGAAGGCGTTCTTCGACCGGGACGCGGCCGGGCTGGCCCGGGTGCTCAACCCGGCGTGGCTGGCCGACGGCGATCCGGCGCGCGAGTTCGTCGCCGCCCACCTGGGCCGGGCCGGGGCGCAGACCGCCGTCGACGCCGGCCTGCGGATCGACACCCAGGTCATGCTCACCGACGACCCGGTGAAGCGGGTCGACAACATGACCATGGCGCACGGCCTGGAGGCCCGGGTGCCGTTCCTCGACCACGAGTTCGTGGAGCTGGCGGCGAGCTGCCCGCCCGAGCTGAAGCTGGCCCAGGGCGGCAAGGGCGTGCTCAAGGAGATCGGCCGCCGGGTCCTGCCGCACGAGGTGATCGACCGCCCCAAGGGTTACTTCCCGGTGCCCGGCCTGACCCACCTGGAGGGCAAGCTCCTCGACCGGGTCCGCGACGCGCTCACCGCGCCGCAGGCCCGCCGCCGCGACCTGTTCCGTGCCGACTACGTCAATGCGCTGCTCGCCGACCCGAACGCCGAACTGACCCCGTTGAACGGAAACAAACTGTGGCAACTGGGACTCCTGGAAATGTGGCTCCAGAGCCACGGAATCGACTGACCGTGAACGAGACCCTCGCGACCGGCACGGCCCGTACCGACCGGGAGCGGGTGCTCGGCCGCCGCCGGGAACGCATCGGCCCCGGCGGTGACCCGGTCGCGCCGGCCACCGCACCGGAGCCGCGCCGGGAACCGGCCGGGCCGTCAGACGTGGTCCTGGACTGCGGCTGGGGGCGGCTGGTGTTCGGCCAGACCTTCCACGAGCAGGTGGCGGTGGCCCATGTGCTGCGGTCCGAGGCGGCCGGCTCCCGGGACATCTGCATCTACCTGCGCGACCCGCACGTGCTGGTGTCCCGGCTGCCCGACGAACTGTTCATCGACCCGTCGCTGACCTACCGGCTGCCGCTGGGTGAGCGCCGCCCGGAGGCCACCGGGCGGATGGAGATCCCGGGGCTGGTCGTCCGGCCGCTGCGCGACGCCGACGACGCGGACGCGGTGAACCGGATCTACGCCCGCAACGGCATGGTCACCGCGCCGGTGGAGGTGCTCGTCGACAACGCCGGCACCGACCGGTTCCTGCACCTGGTGGCCGAGGCGAGCACCGGGGAGATCGTCGGCACCATCACCGGCGTCGACCACGTGGCGGTCTTCGGCGACCGGGAGAACGGCGCGAGCCTGTGGTGCCTGACCGTCGACTTCAACACCGCCCCGCCCGGCACCGGTCAGGCCCTGCTCACCGAGCTGGCCGACCGGCTCGACGAGCGGGGCCGGGCGTTCGTCGACCTGTCGGTGCTGGCCGAGAACTCCGGCGCGATCCGGCTCTACGAGCGGTTGGGTTTCCACCGCACCGGCACGCTCTGCGTCAAGCGGAAGAACCCGATCAACGAACGGCTGTTCCTGCCGGCCACCCCGGCGGGCTACGACGAGCTGAACCCGTACGCGAGGATCGTCGCCGACGAGGCGATGCGGCGCGGCATCCGGGTGGAGGTCACCGACGCGCACTGGGGTGAGCTGCGGCTGACCAACGGCGGCCGGACGATCGTCACCCGCGAGTCGCTGTCCGAGCTGACCTCGGCGGTGGCGATGAGCCGCTGCGACGACAAGCGGGTCACCCGGCGCATCCTCACCGAGGCGGGCCTGTCGGTGCCGCGTGGCCGGACCGCCACCGGCGACGCCGACGACCTGGCCTTCCTCACCGACGTCGGCCCGGTGGTGGTCAAGCCGGCCCGGGGCGAGCAGGGCAACGGCATCACCGTCGGGGTACGCACCGCCGAGGCGTTGGCCACGGCCGTCGAGCTGGCCCGCCGGTTCTGCCCCGACGTGCTGATCGAGGAGCTGCGCGCGGGCGAGGACCTGCGGGTGATCGTGATCGACCATGAGGTGGTGGCCGCCGCCGTACGCCGACCGGCGCAGATCACCGGTGACGGGGTGCACGACGTCACCGCGCTGATCGAGCGGCAGAGCCGACGCCGGGCCGCCGCCACCGGCGGGGAGTCCCGCATCCCGGTCGACGAGATGACCCGCGAGGTGGTGGCCGAGGCCGGGCACCGGATGGACGACGTGCTGCCCGAGGGGCGGGTGCTGGCGGTGCGCCGGACGGCGAACCTCCACACCGGTGGCACAATCCACGACGTGACGGCCGAACTGCACCCGACGATCGCCACCGCCTGCGTGGCGGCGAGCCGGGCCCTGGACATCCCGGTGACCGGGCTGGACCTGCTGGTCCCCGCCCCCGACCAGCCCGAGCACGTGTTCATCGAGGCGAACGAGCGGCCGGGGCTGGCCAACCACGAGCCCCAGCCGACCGCCGAGCGCTTCGTGGACCTGCTCTTCCCCGGCACCCGGGCCCCGCAGCGCCTCTGGAGCCCGGCCGGGCCCGGAGGGGTCGCGTGAGCCTCAAGCCCCTGGAGATCGACCTGGACTACCTGCGCCAGGTGCTGGTGGAGTTGCTGGACATCCCCAGCCCGTCGGGGCGTACCGACCACGTGCAGCAGTACGTGGGGGAACGCCTGTCCGCGCTGGGCATCCCGTCCACGCTGACCCGGCGGGGGGCGCTCAGCGCCTGCCTGCCCGGCCCCGGCAGACCGGTGCCGACCGGGCGATCGTGGTGCACACCGACACCATCGGCGGGATGGTCAAGCGGCTCAAGGAGAACGGCCGGCTGGAGCTGAAGACCATCGGCACCCACTCGGCCCGGTTCGCCGAGGGCGCGCACGTGCGGATCTTCACCGACGACCTGGACCGGGTGGTCACCGGGCAGGTGTTGCCGTTGAAGGCCAGCGGGCACCGCTACAACGACGACGTCGACCTGCAGGGCGTCGGCTGGCAGCACGTCGAGGTACGCGTCGACGAGCCGGTCGAGGACATCGCCGGCCTGCGGGCGCTGGGCATCGACGCGGGCGACTTCGTGGCGTTCCTGCCGAACCCGATGGTCACCCCGTCCGGTTACGTGAAGTCCCGGCACCTGGACGACAAGGCCGGGGTGGCGGCGGTGCTGACCGCGTTCAAGGCGGTGGTGGACGCCGGTATCACCCCCACCGTCACCGCCCACCTGCTGGTCAC
Source organism: Micromonospora sp. RL09-050-HVF-A (assembly GCF_019374995.1). NCBI lineage: Bacteria > Bacillati > Actinomycetota > Actinomycetes > Micromonosporales > Micromonosporaceae > Micromonospora > Micromonospora sp. RL09-050-HVF-A. The sequence goes on along the minus strand of NZ_JAGKQP010000002.1, from coordinate 5,573,970 downwards.
CGTCACCGAGGAGATCGGCCACGGCGCCAGCCACGGCCTGGACCCGGACGTCGCCGAGATCGTCTCGGTGGACGCGGCGGTGGTCGCGCCGGGCCAGCAGTCCCGGGAGGACGCGGCGACCCTGGCGATGGGCGACGGGGTCGGCCCGTTCGACTACCACCTGACCCGCAACCTGGCCACCATCGCCCGGGAACACGGGGTGGACCTGGTCCGCGACGTCTTCGACTACTACCGCTCGGACGTGGCGGCGGCGGTCGAGGCGGGCGCGCACGCCCGGGTGGCGCTGCTCGGTTTCGGGGTGGACGCCACCCACGGCCACGAGCGCACCCATCTGGACGGCCTGGCCCACCTGACCCAGTTGCTCTGCCTCTATCTCCAGAGCGACCTGGTCTTTCCCGAGTGGGACGCCGAGCCGGAGGGCGACCTGGCCGACTTCCCGTCGCTGGCGGTGCAGCCGGCCAACGAAGACGGCCCCCGTGAGGGCCCGATCGGCATCGACTGACCGGCTCCGCGCAGCCCTGACCACCGGCCCGGCCGGCGGTCACGTCGCCGGTGGGTGGCGGCCCGCGTCGCGCCCGCCACCCACCGGCCGGGTCGATCGCTGCCCGGCGGGTGACCGACGCCTTCGCACCGGCCACCCCGGCCGGGTCACCGGTTGCGGCGGTCCGCCGCGTGCAGGAGCGCAATCAGCGCCTCGGTCGGTCGCAGCACCGCGTCCCGGGCTGCCGGGTCACCGGTGATCCGCTGCCGCGCCCGGTCGGCCAGCTGCGCCAGCAGTTCACCGGCGCGGGCCGCGTTGCCGGCGGTGCCGGCCTGCTCGGCCCGCTGGAGCCGGTCGGTCAGCCGGGCCGCCACGTACTCGGTGATCCGGCCGGCGGCGACGTACTCCGCGATCAGGTACCGCAGGTCGGAGTACCAGGCGGGGTCGCGGGTGAACGACGCGGGCAGGTGACCGGCGTCGGCGGCGGCGAGGGTCGCCGCGACGCTGGCGTCCACGTACGACCCGACGGTCGGGTATCGGGTGGCGAGTTGCGCGTCGGTCAGCGGCACCGAACTGCCGTCGAGGAAGCAGAAGCCGGGTCCGGTGTTGCTGCCGCTGTTGACCCGCAGCGGCACCTGGTGCTGGGCGAGCCGGATACCGCCGAGGGCGAGCCCGAGGTCGTCGCGGGCGATGGCCGGCGGGGTCGTGGTGGTCGTCTGGATCGGCGGGGCACTGGGCGGGGCCACCTGCCGGGCGACCCAGGCGACGGTGTGGTCGTAGACCGCGTTCTGCACCATGTGCTGCGGGACGCGCGACAGCGAGGGCAGCGTGCAGGTCTGCGGTTCACCCGGGTAGCCGCCCGGGTAGCTGCCGATGTCCCGCTTGCGCAGCGGCCCGTAGTCGGTGATCAGCTTCCAGTCGCCGTGCGACGCGCCGGCCACCTCCCAGGAGCGCAGGACGGGCGAGTCGGCCTGGGCGCGGGCCGTCGCGGGCAGGATGCCGCTGGCCACGTCCCCCTCGGAGTTGATCCGGAACACCGGTGTGGTCAGGTCGGTGCGCAACACCCCGCCACCGCCGTGCAGGACGACCGCGTCGAGGACGTTCGCCGACTGCTGGACGCCGTTGTAGTAGTTGGCGAGGCGGCCGGCCGACTGCGAGTGGCCGGTGGCGATCACGTACTGCGGGGCGGGCAGCTTGCCCAGCGGGTCGACGCCGGTCGGGTTGCGGACCGCCTTCACCGCCTGGCTGAAGATGTCGTACGAGAGGCTGTCGTCGGTGACGGTGCCGCCGACGGTGACGTCCAGCGGGCCGTACCGGGTGGGGCTCCACGCCTTGAGCCCGGTGGCGGAGTGCAGCCCGGCCCGCTGGGCGGAGACCCCGACCCAGGCGTAGCCGGAGCGGATCAGGTGTTCGTGCGACTGGAACCAGTCGACCTCCTGGTCCCACTGGTTGCTGACGTTGTTCCACTCGGCGATGACGACACCGTTGAACTTCGTGGTGTTGGCCGGCCGGCGGACCACCAGCCGGGTGCCGTACGGCTGGTCGGTGCCGAGGGTGGTCGCGTTCTGGGTGCCCTGCACGGCGTACCGGGTGGCGGTGCCGAAGAGGAAGAACTCCTCCTCGACGTAGCCGGCGGCGGCCAGGTTGACGTCGGTGGCGAGGAACGGGTAGCCGTGACCGGGGTCGCCGACCGGGGTGGTCCGGGCGATCGGCCCGGCGACCACCGGGTTCGCCACGGTCGCGCCGGTGGCGGTGGACGGCCGGGGCGTGGTCGGCGCGGCTGCGGTCGCCGGGTGGACCGGGCCGGTGGCGACGGCCAGCGCACCGACCAGGCCGAGGGTGAGACATCGTCGGGTGTTCCTGCGGGTGGTGGACGAAACGGGCACGGTTCACCTCACGGGGGGAGCGACCGAGGGGACGACTCGGGCGGCAGCGGCGAGACGTGGCCACTGTGGGGCAGAGAGTAATGCTCACTTCAGGCGAAAGATAGGCCAGACGAGCACGAACTTTCGCCGACTTGAGCAAAAGTCGCCGGCCTGCGACCCTCCCCCGCCGGCATGACGCCGTCTGCGGGATCGCGCGAAAAATCACTACCGGCACCCGGGGCGCAGTGGGTAGCGTGGCGGTACACGGGAAAGGAGGTGGTCCAGACTTGTATAGCAATCGGACTCGTGAGGTGGCTGTCCGCTAGCCGCTGTCCTCGACAGTGAACGACCAAGCATGATCGTCGAGACCGTGTGGCAGCGGTGCGGCGAAACCACGACAGCCACCCGACCCCCGGGGTGCCGACCCAGTCCAGTCGGCCCGTGCGCGAGCACGGAAGCCCCGGGGGTCGCTTCGTCTCCGGAGGAGGCCGGCGGTGTCCATGCGTGAGCTGACGGTGCTCGGTACGGCCAGCCAGACCCCCACCCGGCTGCGCAACCACAACGGCTACGTGCTGCGCTGGGACGACGAGGTGATCCTCTTCGACCCGGGCGAGGGCAGCCAGCGCCAACTCCTGCACACCGGGGTCACCGCCACCGACCTCACCCGGATCTGCGTCACCCACTTCCACGGCGACCACTGCCTCGGCCTACCCGGCACCATCCAACGGCTCTCCCTGGACCGGGTGCAGCACCCGGTGGCGGTGCACTTCCCCGCCGGAGGCGCCGAATACTTCGCCAGGTTGCGGCACGCCAGCAGCTTCCACGAGACCGCCGAGCTGGCCGTCGAACCGATCACCACCGACGGGCAACGGATCACCCTGGGCGTCGGCACGCTGGAGGCCCGCCGGCTGCGGCACCCCGTCGAGACGTACGGCTACCGGCTGGTCGAGCCGGACGGCTGCCGGATGCTGCCGGAGCGACTGTCCGCGTACGGCATCGGTGGGCCGGCGGTCGGCGAGCTGCTGCGCGTCGGGCACCTGGACGTCGGCGGACGCCGCGTCACCCGGGACGAGGTGAGCGTGGTCCGGCCGGGGCAGCGGTTCGCCTTCGTGATGGACACCGGCCTCTGCGACGGGGTGTACGCCCTCGCCGAACACGCCGACCTGCTGGTCATCGAGTCGACGTTCCTGGCGTCGGAGGCCGCGCTCGCCGCCGAGGTCGGCCACCTGACCGCCGGCCAGGCCGCCCGGGTCGCCACCGAGTCCGGGGTACGCACCCTGGTGCTCACCCACTTCTCCCAGCGGTACGCCGACCCGCGCCGCTTCCACGACGAGGCCCGCGAGCACTTCACCGGGGAGCTGGTGATCGCCGAGGACCTGACCACCGTGCCGGTCCCGCCCCGGCGGGTAGCCTCGGCCGGGTGACCGTCACGCTCCGTCCCGCCGTCGCCGACGACCTGATGCCGGTGGGCGCCCTGCACCAGCGGTCCCGGATCGCGGCCTACTCGTCGTTCCTGCCGCCCGAGGCGTTGGCCGACCCGACGCCCGAGGCAATGGGGGCGTACTGGGTCGAGCGGTGGACGTGGGAACGCGACGAGCACCTGATGACCGTGGCCGAGCGGGACGGCCGGCTGGTCGGGTTCAGCTACCTCGGCCCGGACGACGGGGGCGACCCGGCGACCGGGCTGCTCAACGCCATCCACCTCGACCCGGCCGAGCGGGGCCGGGGCACCGGCCGGGCGCTGATGGTGGACGCGTTGGACACCATGCGGGTCCGGGGCTGGCGTCGGGCGGTGCTGTGGGTGCTGGAGAGCAACGCCCCCGCCCGGCACTTCTACGAGCGCGGCGGCTGGCAGGCCACCGGCGATCGCCGGGACGAACGGATCGGCCCCACCCGCACCCCGCAGCTGCGCTACGCCCGGCAGCTGCCCGGCTGCTGACCGTCAGGTGCCGTCCTGGTCCGCGTCGACCGAGAAGTTGATCACTGATAGATACCCGTCGCCGTCCTCGACCACCTTCATCAGCATGCTCTCGGCAAAGATGTTGTCGTTGTCGTTGAAGGTGTCCCGCCCGGTGTGCGCGGCGTACGGCGCGGCGGCGTACACCCGGGTGTTGAGCGCCTCGTCGAACATCATCTGGGTGGTGAGCACCCGGTCGTCGCCCAGGTGCACCATCGCGTGGATGTGCGTGGTGCGGCCCCGGTACCAGCCCGGCCAGATGGTGGTGAACTCGACGATCCCGTCGGCGTTGGTGACCTGGGCGCCGCGCAGGTAGCGCTTGTCGTCGGTCGGCGTCAGGTCCGCCGCCGACCCCTCGGCGCCGCCGCCCGGGGCCGCCCCACCCCCTGGCGGGGTGCCGGTGGGCGGGGTGCCACCCGACGCGCCGCCGGGCGGATTGCCGCCGGACGGAGCGCCGCCGCCCGACGCACCGGACGACTGCGCCTCGGCACCCGAGTACAGGCCCTCGGCGTCACAGTGCCAGATCTCCACGACGGCGTTGGCCAACGGTCCGCACTGCTCGCTGTCCTGCACCCGGATCGCCACCCGCAGCCGGGTGCCCGCCCGGTCCTCCCGGATGTCGTTGCGGATCTTGTCGGCGTCGAAGTAGTACGGGCCCTGGGTGGTGCTCGCGGTCAACGTGCAGGTGTTCGCCGCGCCGAACAGCGCAGCCAGGTCGGCCGACGTGCTGGCGGTCGCCTGGGGGGACACGGTCTGGCCGGTCGACGTGGTGACCGTGCCGCTGTCCCGGCCGCAGGCCGCGAGCAGGCCGGCCAGCCCGATCGAGCCGACCCCCGCGATCAGCCGCCGACGGCTGACCCGCTGCCCCTCGTGGTGGTCCAGGTCGTGTCGCATGTCGTTCCTCCCATGGTCGGTGCCTCTCGGCTCACCCGACCGTAGGGAGGCTGCTCGGATGCCCTCTGTGCTGCCCCTGTGCCCGTGCTGTGAATGGTCGACCCGACGGCGACCGGCCCGGACACGCTGCGGGCCCCTCCCGTCGGAAGGGGCCCCGCAGCGGCGTCGGATCAGCGTGCGCCGAGGTGGGCGAGCAGGTCCTGACGGGTCAGCACGCCCTTGGGCTTGCCGTCGACCAGCACCAGCGCCGCATCGGACTTCTCCAGCAGGCCCACCGCCTCGCTCACCGGCTGGCCGCCACCGACCATCGGCAGCGGGTCACCCATGTGCCGCTCGATGGTGTCGTGCAGGTGGGCCTGACCGGTGAACAGGGCGTCCAGCAGGTCCCGCTCGGCGATCGAGCCGGCCACCTCGCCGGTGACCACCGGCGGCTCGGCCTTGAGCACCGGGAGCTGGGAGACGCCGTACTCACGCATGTAGTCGATGGCGTCGCGGACCGTCTCGGTCGGGTGGACGTGCACCAGTTCGGGCAGGCCGCCCGGCTTGCCGGCCAGCGCGTCGGCGACGGTCGGCTCGGTGCCGGGGTGGTCGAGGAAGCCGTACCGGGCCATCCACCGGTCGTTGAAAATCTTGGACAGGTAGCCCTTGCCGCTGTCCGGCAGCAGCACCACGACCACGTCGTCCGGGCCGGCGGCACGGGCCACCTCCAGCGCCGCCACCACGGCCATCCCGCAGGAGCCGCCGACGAGCAGCCCCTCCTCGCGGGCCAGCCGCCGGGTCATCTCGAAGGACGCCTTGTCGGACACCTCGATGATCTCGTCGGCGACCTCCCGGTCGTACGTCGCCGGCCAGAAGTCCTCACCGACACCCTCGACCAGGTACGGCCGGCCGGTGCCCCCGGAGTAGACCGAGCCCTCCGGGTCCGCCCCGATCACCCTGACCCGCCCCTCGGAAGCCTCCTTGAGGTAACGCCCGATGCCGGTGATGGTGCCGCCGGTGCCGACCCCGGTGACGAAGTGGGTGAGCCCGCCCCCGGTCTGCTTCCACAGCTCCGGGCCGGTGGTCTCGTAGTGCGAGCGCGGGTTGGCCGGGTTGCTGTACTGGTCGGGCTTCCACGCGCCGGGGATCTCCCGGGCCAGCCGGTCGGAGACGTTGTAGTAGGAGCGGGGGTCCTCCGGGGCGACGGCGGTCGGGCAGACCACCACCTCCGCCCCGTACGCGCGCAGCACGTCCTGCTTGTCCTGGCTGACCTTGTCGGGGCAGACGAAGACGCAGTGGTAGCCCTTGAGCTGGGCCACCAGGGCCAGCCCGACACCGGTGTTGCCGCTGGTCGGCTCGACGATGGTGCCGCCGGGCCTGAGCAGCCCGGCGGCCTCGGCGTCCTCCACCATCCGCAGCGCGATCCGGTCCTTGACCGAGCCGCCGGGGTTGAGGTATTCCACCTTCGCCAGCACGGTCGCGCTGATGCCCTCGGTGACGTTGCGCAGTCGTACCAGCGGGGTGTTGCCGATCAGGTCGACGACGTTGTCGTAGTACTGCACCTCGTTGTGCCCTTCGTTGCGGCGCCGGCGACGGCGGCCTGGCAGACGGTCCTTCGTCGCTCAGGGTACGTGCCCTCAGAGCGTCACATGACCGGGGATGACGGAGGCCCGACGCGCCTCCCACTCCAGGAAGCGCTCGGTCTCCGACAGCACGCTGCCGGCCAGCCAGGTGACCATCACGGCGTCGTCCACCAGACCGAGCACGGTCAGGAACAGCTCCGGCACCAGGTCGACAGGCGACACGACGTAGACCGTCGCCGCCGTCATCATCGCCAGCCGCAGCCCGCCGTCGTACTCGCCCCGGGCGGTCGCCCGGATCATCCGGGGCAGCGCCGCCAGCCGGGCACCCAACGACGGGCCACCCCGGGCACCCGCCGCCAGCGACCGGGCCAACGCCGTGAAGGCCGCGGTCCGCTTCAATGTCCTACCCATCTCATCCAGCCCCTCTCCACCGACCAGCGTGACTGTCCGGCGCAAGCCGTCGCCACCTGCGGCGGGGCGACCGCAGGTGGGCCCCGCCACCGGATCAGGTACCCAGAATCGTCGCGGCCCAGCCGGGAAACCGACCGTCCCGACGGAAGCGGGGGGCCGTCACGGCGCGATAATGTCGCTGTATGGGGGTGGCTGGTTCCGTCGTACCGGTGGTTCCGCGCTGGCATCGCGCCCGACAGGTCGCCCGGCTGGCGGCGATCGGCACGGGTGCCACCGCGGCGGCCGTCGCCGCGACCGGCGGGGTGCTGCTCGGCCAGGCCCGGCAGGCCCGACGCACCATCCCGATGGCGCAGGCCCCACCGCCGCGCTGCGACGGCGTCTACGGCGCCAAGATCCCCGGGACACCGCTGACCATGGTGATCCTCGGCGACTCCTCCGCCGCCAGTTACGGGGTGCTGCGGCGGCGGGAGACCCTGGGTTCGCTGCTGGCCACCGGGCTGTCCCGGCGACTGCACCGGGCCGTACGGGTGCACCGCTTCGCCGTGGTCGGCGCACTCTCCGCCGGGCTCCGGCCGCAGGTCGAGGCCGCCCTGGAGTGCGCACCGGACATCGCGGTGATCATGGTCGGCGGCAACGACGTCACCAACCGGTCGCCATACTCCGTGGCGGTCCGGCACCTGGTCGACGCGGTCCGCGCGCTGCGCGCGGCCGGCTGCGAGGTGGTCGTCGGGACCTGCCCCGACCTGGGCGCGATCCAGCCGATCCAACCCCCGCTGCGCTGGTTGGCCCGCCGGTGGAGCCGGCAGCTCGCCGCCGCCCAGACGGTCGCGGTGGTCGAGGCGGGCGGCTGGACGGTCTCCCTCGGTGACCTGCTCGGCCCCCGGTTCTCCGCCGAACCGACCCGGATGTTCGCCTCGGACCGGTTCCACCCGTCCGCCGAGGGGTACGCGATGGCCGCCGCCGCGCTCCTGCCGACCGTACTGTCGGCGCTCGGCGGCGGGGAACGCCGACCCGCCCCGGGCCGGGGCGACGGCGTGCGGTCGCTGCCCGAGGCCGCCCAGGAAGCAGCCCGGCACGCCGGCACGGAGGTCAGCGGCGCGCAGGTCCGGGGTCGGGAGCGCGGCCCCGCCGGCCGCTGGGCGCAACTGCGGCGGCGGGCCTTCTTCGGCGTCGGCGCGGTGCCGCAGTCCGGTGCCGCCGCCGACTCACCCCAACTGGAGGAACTGGCATGAGCGAGCACAGCGAGCGAACCACCGGGTGCCACGAATGCCACGCCGCGCCGGTCGGCATCGACGTGCACCTGCCGACGGTGACGCCATGACCGGCCGGTCCGTGGGCGGCGAGCTCGCCGTACGCCTCGGTAAGGCCGCGGCGGTCTCCCTGGTCGCCGGGACGATCGGCGGGGCGGCGGTGCTCGCCGGCCAGGCGGTGGCGGCCCGCAACCGCGACTACGCCCAGCCCGAACTGGGCCTGGCGCTGCGGGCCACGGTCGGCCGGGCCGGTGCCCCACCGCTGCGGCTGGTGCTGCTCGGGGACTCCTCGGCGCTCGGTGTCGGGGTGGGCCGCTTCGACGAGACGGTCGGCGGTCAACTCGCCTACCTGCTGGCCGAGGGGCCGACCGGTCGTCGGGTGCACCTGTCCAGCGTGGGGGTCTCCGGCTCCCGCTCCACCGACCTGTCCACCCAGGTGGCGCGGGCGCTGCTCGGGGACCGGCCGGACGTGGCGGTGGTGCTGATCGGGGCGAACGACGCCACGGCGATGAGCCGGCCGTTGGAGGCGGCGGCGTACCTCGCCTCGGCGGTGCGCCGGCTGCGGGAGGCCCGGGTCGAGGTCGTCGTCGGCACCTGCCCGGACCTGGGGGCGGTGCGCGCGGTGGCCCCCCCGCTGCGGCAGGTGATCGGGTGGTCGGGCCGGCGGGTCGCGAGGGCACAGACCGCCGCCGTGCTGGACGCCGGGGGCACGGTCGTCGACCTGGGTACGGAGACCGGGCCGGTGTTCCGGGCCGACGCCGGGACGCTGTGTCACGACGGCTTCCACCCGTCCGCCGACGGTTACCGGGTGTGGGCGCACGCCCTGCTGCCGGCGGTGGTCGCCGCCGCGAACGTCGCCTCCCGGCACTGACCGACCCCGGAACCGGCCCGGCGGTCCGGCGTGGCCCCGCGGTCCGGCTTACCCCGGCCGGCGTAGCCCGGGCCGGCGGGCCCGAGCTGCCGGCGGGGTCGACGCCGCCACCGGCGTACCGCCCGGGTGACATTTCCCGCTGGTCGGGCTGCTTCCGCGCCAAGTTACCGTCAAGTTAACGTTGGTTCATGCCGATTGAGTCGTCCCGCGACGCCGTCATCGTCGCCACCGCCCGGTCCCCCATCGGCCGCGCGTTCAAGGGTTCCCTGCGCGAGGTCCGCCCGGACGACCTCGCCGCCACCATCGTCCAGGCCGCGCTGGACAAGGTTCCCGGGCTCGACCCGACCACCATCGACGACCTCTACCTCGGGTGTGGGCTGCCCGGCGGCGAGCAGGGCTTCAACCTGGCCCGGGTGGTCGCCACCCTGATGGGCCTGGACGGGCTGCCCGGTGCCACCCTCACCCGCTACTGCGCGTCGTCGTTGCAGACCACCCGGATGGCGATGCACGCGATCCGGGCCGGTGAGGGCGACGTCTTCGTCTCCGCCGGGGTCGAGATGGTCTCCCGGTACGCCCGGGGCAACTCCGACACCCTGCCACCCGAGGCGCAGGCGCTGGTCGGCGGTGGCTGGGAGAACCCGCGCTTCGCCGAGGCCCGGCAGCGGTCGGTGGCGCGCGCGCAGGGCGACGCCGAGGTGTGGACCGACCCGCGCGACGCCGGGCAGCTCCCCGACATCTACCTGGCGATGGGGCAGACGGCGGAGAACCTGGCCCAGGTGTACGACGTCACCCGGGAGGAGATGGACGCGTTCGGCGTCCGCAGCCAGAACCTCGCCGAGAAGGCCATCGCCGACGGCTTCTGGGCCCGCGAGATCACCCCGGTCACCACCCCGGACGGCAGCGTGGTCGACACCGACGACGGCCCGCGCGCCGGGGTCACCCTGGAGGCGGTGGCCGGGCTGAAGCCGGTCTTCCGCCCGGACGGCCGGATCACCGCCGGCAACTGCTGCCCGCTCAACGACGGGGCCGCCGCCGTGGTGGTGATGAGCGCCCAGCGGGCCGACGAGCTGGGGCTGACCCCGCTGGCCCGGATCGTCTCCACCGGCGTCACCGCCCTGTCGCCGGAGATCATGGGCCTCGGCCCGGTCGAGGCGTCCCGGCAGGCGCTGCGCCGGGCCGGGATGACCGTCGACGACGTCGACCTGGTCGAGATCAACGAGGCGTTCGCCGCCCAGGTGATCCCGTCGTACCGGCAGCTCGGCATCCCCGAGGACAAGGTCAACGTGATGGGCGGGGCGATCGCCGTCGGCCACCCGTTCGGGATGACCGGCGCCCGGATCACCGGCACCCTGCTCAACGCCCTGCAGTGGCACGACGCGACCATCGGCCTGGAGACCATGTGCGTCGGCGGCGGTCAGGGCATGGCGATGGTGCTCGAACGGCTCAGCTGAGCCGCTACAGCGCGCCGCGGGTCGCCGTCACCAGGGCGGCGGCCCCGGCCAGCACCGCCTCCGGCGGGCCGGCGGCCACCAGGTCCGCCGTGACCACCCGGAGCTGGTCGGGCAGCGCCATCGGGTGCGCCAACCGGGGTACGTCCCGCCGGGGCTCACCCTCCGCGTCGGCCGCCAGGTCGGCGACCTCCTGCACCAGCTTGTGCACCAGGTCGGCCCGGGACACGTTGCCGCCCTCGGCGACCGCCGCCCAGCGCGGCTGCTGCCAGTGGCCCACCTGACGGACCAGCAGGTCCACCGCCCGGCCCAACTCCGCTGCGCTCATCGTCGGCGAGTCTACGCACCCCGGTCGGGGTGCGTAGACGACGACGCCCGCCGCCGCAGGGTGCACGGTGGCGGGCGTCGGGTGCGAAAGCGTCAGTCGTCACCCTGGAAGTAGCTGATCAGACGGAGCATCTCCAGGTAGAGCCAGACGAGGCTGACCACGATGCCGAACGCGGCCGTCCAGGAGTAGCGGGCCGGCAGCCCCATCCGGACGCCGTCCTCGACCTCCTTGAAGCTGAGCACGAAGCTCAGCGAGGCGACCACGATGCAGACCAGGCTGAAGCCGATGGCCAGCGGGCTGCCGTCGCGCAGGCCGGTGTTCACGCCGAACAGCGCGAGCACCAGGTTGATCAGCATGACGGCGAACAGGCCCGCCATCACGGCGATCATGCCCTTGACGAACTTGGGGGTGGCCCGGATGACGCGCGCCTTGTAGAGGATGGTCATCACGAAGAAGACACCGAAGGTGGCGACCACGGCCTGGAGCACGATGCCCTGGTAGGCCGTTTCGTAGACCTTGCTGACCAGGCCGACGAACGCGCCCTCGACGATCGCGTACGCGACGACCAGCGCCGGGTTGGCGACCCGGGAGAACGAGATGATCAGCCCGAGGACCAGGCCGACCATCGCGGCGCCGATCCAGGCGACGCCGAGCACCGAATCCGGCACCAGGATCCAGGCGGCGGCGGCGGAGACGCCGAGGATCGCCAGGAGCGTGACGGTCTTGACGACGACGTCGTCGAGGGTCATCGTGCCGGACACCTGCGGGGCGACCGGGGAACCGGGCTGACCCGGGTACTGCTGGGGAACGCCGGGCTGTCCGTAACCGTACGGCCCGGGCTGGGCGTACCCGGCGGAGCGCTCCCGCTCGGCCGCCTGGCCGAGCCGGGCGAGCACCGGGTTCGAGGTCTTCACTGTCTCAGGCCTCCCTCAGGGGGTCAGTCGCACGCAAACGTGCACTCCCAGGGTAAACGGCCCGGTGCCAGCCGGTACGGCCGGGACGCTGTGGGAAAGCTGAGAGTGTGTGGTGCCCGGGGCGGGTCTCGAACCCGCACGCCTTGCGGCAGCCGCTTTTAAGGCGGCCGTGTCTGCCGTTCCACCACCCGGGCGAAAGCGCGTCACGTCGATGCGCGGCGGTGCAGTCCCACGGTAACCGGTCCGTGTCGCCCCGGCGTACCCGGCGACGCGAACGCCCCTGCCCGCTCCGGCGGGCAGGGGCGTCCGGTGTCGGAGCGGCGGTCAGGCCGCCCGGCTGGTGATCGGGATCGGCTGCGACGCCTCCGCGAACTCCTCCCGCGGGTCGTGCAGCTGACCGAGCGCGACCACCTCACGCTTGAGGAAGAAGGCCAGCGACCAGTCGACCACGACCCGGACCTTGCGGTTGAACGACGGGATCCGGCTCATGTGGTACGTCCGGTGCATGAACCAGGCCGGCCAGCCCGTCATCTTGATGCCGTACACCTGGGCGACGCCCTTGTGCAGGCCGAGGCTGGCCACGCTGCCGGCGTGCTTGTGCTTGTAGTCGACAGGCGGCCGGCCCCGGACCACCAGGGCGATGTTGTCGGCCATCCGGGCGGCCTGCCGCACCGCGTGCTGGGCGCTCGGCGAGCAGTAGTTGCCCGGCTCCTTGGTGAGGTCCGGCACGGCCGCGCAGTCACCGGCGCTCCACGCCCCCTCGACCACCCGGTCGCCGTCGACGACCTGGAGGGTGGGCAGGCAGGTGACCCGCCGCCGCTCGTCGCGGGGGAAGTCGGTGCGGTCCAGCATCGGCGACGGCTTCACCCCGGCCGTCCAGACGATGGTGTCGGAGCGGAAGCTGTCACCGTCGGAGAGCTTCACCACACCGTCGACGCAGGACTCCAGCCGGGTGTCCAACCGGATGTCCATGTTCCGCTTGAGCAACTGCTGCACCGTGTAGGCGCCCATGTCCCGGTCGACCTCGGGCAGCACCCGCTGGGTCGCCTCGACCAGCACCCAGCGCATGTCGTCCGGTTCCAGTTCGGGGTAGTAGCGCAGCGCGTCCCGGGCCATGTCCTCCATCTCGGCCAACGCCTCGATGCCGGCGTAGCCGCCGCCGACGAAGGTGAAGGTCAACGCAGAGCGACGGACGTCGGGATCCGGCGTGGCGGCGGCCACGTCGAGCCGGTCCAACACGTGGTTGCGCAGGTAGATGGCCTCACCGATGGTCTTGAAGCCGATCCCGTGCTCGTGCAGGCCGGGGATCGGCAGGGTGCGGGACACCGAGCCGGGGGCGACGACCACGTGGTCGTAGGGGATCTCCCGGGTCGGGCCGGAGATCGGCTGCACCACCGCGGTCTTGCGGCTGTGGTCGATCCGGGTCACCGCGCCCGCGACCACCTTGCACTTGCGCAACTCGCGCCGCAGCGGCACCACGGAGTGCCGGGGCGAGATGTTGCCGGCCGCCGCCTCGGGCAGGAACGGCTGGTAGGTCATGTGCGGCTGCGGGTCGACGACGACGACCTCGGCCTCACGGGAGCTCAGCTTCTTGGACAGGCGCAGAGCGGCGTACAGGCCCACGTGCCCGGCACCCACGACAAGGATCCGCTTCGGATTCACGTATCCATCTTTCCCCGGGCGGCTGCGGTAATACCCCTCGAGACCCCCATCTGTGACGGAGCACAACACCTGTGAGCTGCGCAACGTCGCGCTATCTGCGGCGCAGCAGCCAACCCAGCAGCCCGCTCAAACCCACCGCCACCAGCAGTCCGACCACCGTGGCGGTCTGGAAACCGTCATCCGGGCCGAGTTGCCCCGCCCGGGTCAGCAACACGCCGATCACCGCGGAGGCCAGCACCACCGCGCCGGCCCGGGTGAGCCAGCGCAGCACCACGTTCGGGTCGGTCACCCCGTCGTAGGGCAACACGGCCACCAGGGCGCAGAGGGTGTGCCCGAGGTAGAGCAGGGTCGCCACCGCCAACAACCGCCACAACGCGATCGGACGGTCGTAACCGGCCGAGGCGAACACCCAGCCGGCGACCGTGACCAGCGCGGCGAAGGTCGGCCAGACCCGGCGCGGGGCCACCGCCGGCAGCACCGCCACCACCGTCAGTGCGAGCAGCGACCGGGCCTGGAACAGCTCCACCGGGTACGCCAGCAGCAGGCCGGCCAGCACCACCAGGAAGACCGCCCCGCGCACCAGCAACGGCAGCAGCGCCACCCGACGCACCGCCGTGCGGGCCGCCCGGACCCGCTCCCGGGCCGCGTCCACCGGGCTCACCGGCCACCCACCCGGGGGGCGGTGGCCAGCCGGGCGACGTCCCGCAGCACCTGGTCCAGGCTGCCCGCGCCGGCCCAGCCCACCACCGGCACGCCGTGCTCCCGGAGCTGGGCGATCATCGTGTCCCGGTCCAGCCGCCACAGCCGGTACGCAACCGGTGCCCAGCCCCGGTCGCCGGGTGGGGCCAGGTCGGTCGGCAGGGTGTCCACCGCCACCACGAACCGTCCGCCCCGGGCCAGCCGGGCCAACATCTGCGCGGACCGCTCGTCGAGCAGCGGGGTGAGCACCACCACCAGCGCGTCGGCGGAGAGCACCTGCGGCCCGAACACCTGGTCGTACGGCTCGTGTGGGGAGGACTCGGCGTGCACGTCGAGCAGCCACTCCAGCACGGTCAGGTACTGCCGGCGGCCGGTCGCGGGGCGCAGCCGACGGGCCGCCGGGCCGTATTCCAGCAGGGCCACCCGGTCGCCCCGGTGCAGGTAGTGCTCGGCGATCGCGGCGGCGGCCCGGACGGTGGTGTCCAACACGGATGCCGCTCCGGCCACCCCGCCGGACCGCCCCGCCTCGGCCAGGACGTCGAGCAGGACGACCACCTCGGCGTCCCGGTCGGACAGGGTCGACGCCACGTGCAGTTGCCGGGTCCGCAGCGACACCCGCCAGTCGATGCGGCGCAGCCGGTCCCCCGGCCCGAAGACCCGCACCCCGGCCAGTTCCCCGCCCTCCCCCGGCCGGCGCGAGTGGTGCGCGCCGGCCAGCCCGGCGGCCCGGGGCATCGCCTCCACCGCGTCGAACGGCTCGGTCTTCGGGTACACCCGCATCCGCACCGGTTCGGTGAGCACCGCACGGGAGACCAGCAGTCCGTCGGCGGCGGCGGCCCGGGCACCGGCCGGACCGACCGGGTGCCGCCCCCAGCGCAGCGCGGTGCCGGACAGTTCCAGGTCGACGGCGGTGCCGGTGGACAACGCCGTCACGAAGGGCCGGTCCATGCCGCCGGAGCGGCTGACATCCAGCTCGATGCCGCCGAAACCGACCCGCCGCACCGACAGCCACGGCGAGACGCGGGTCCGGACCACCACCACGTCGTACGGCACGGTGTCCGGATTGCCCACCGCCACCGCGCCGGCCAGGTCACCGCCCTCTACCAGCTGGGCATCCTCGGCGATGATCTCCAACTGTGGGGCGGCGGAGGGCCGGCGACGCAACGCGTACGCGGTGCCGAGCGCGAACGGGGTGGCCAGCACGACCAGGTCGACCCGGCCGAGCAGCACCGCGGCGATCAGCAGCAGCCCGGTGAGCAGCACCGCCCGGCCGAGCGCCCAGGTGGGCGACCAGCCCGCCGTCGGCTCCTGACGGTCCGGCACGACGATCAGCGCCCGGCCCGGCCGGCCGCGTAGCTGGGCAGCGCCCCACTGGCCGGGGCCGGGGTCTGCTCCAGCACCTCGCCGACCACGAACGACGGGTCGACCCGGCGCAGCCACATCTCCGGACGCAACGTGATCCGGTGCGCCAGCGCGGGGGCGGCCACCTCCTTCACGTCCTCCGGCACCACGTAGTCCCGGCCGGCGAAGACGGCCCGGACCCGGGCCAGCAGCAGCAACGCCAGCGAACCCCGGGGGGACGCCCCGACCAGCACCGACGGGTGTTCCCGGGTGGCCGCGGTGAGGTCCACGATGTACTTGCCGACGGAGTCCTCCACCACCACGTCCTCCAACGCGGCCTGCATGGCCCGCAGGGTTGCGGCGTCGACCACCGGCTCGATCTGCGCCTCCTCGCGGCGGCGGTCCATCCGGCGGCGCAGCACCTCCCACTCCTCGTCGCGCTGCGGGTAACCGAACGACACCCGCAGCAGGAACCGGTCGAGCTGCGCCTCGGGCAGCGGGTACGTCCCCTCGTACTCGATCGGGTTGGCGGTGGCCAGGACGTGGAACGGCTCGTCGAGCCGGTAGGTGACGCCCTCGACGGAGACCTGCTTCTCCTGCATCGCCTCCAGCAGCGCCGACTGGGTCTTCGGCGGGGTCCGGTTGATCTCGTCGGCGAGCAGCAGGTTGGTGAAGAGCGGACCGGCCCGGAAGGAGAAGTCGCCGGTGCGCTGGTCGTAGAGGAACGAGCCGGTGACGTCGGCGGGCAGCAGGTCGGGGGTGAACTGGAGGCGGCGGAAGTCCAACCCGAGGGCCTGGGCGAAGGAACGGGCGGTCAGTGTCTTGCCCAGGCCGGGCAGATCCTCCAGCAGCACGTGCCCGCCGGCCAGGATGCCGGCGAGGACCAGTTCCAGGGACTCCCGCTTGCCGACCACGACCGTGCCGACCGCGTCCAGCACCGCCCGGGCCAGGTGGCCGACCTCCGTGGCGGGAATGCTGCGGTCCACGTCGTTCATCAGATCTTCTCCAGTTCGGCGACGATCGCCGCGAGGTCGCGCGGCGACGGGGGACGGCGGGAGGGGGTCTCGAGGAAACTCCACAGCGGGTCCCCGAGCAGGGCCCGGGCCCGGGTCGGGTCGGCTTCCCTGGTCAGGCCGTGGCGTTGGCGCAGCCGCTCGTCGGCCAGCTCGCCGAGACGGGGCAGGATCCGCTCGGTGAACCGCTCCTGGTTGCCCGAGGACCAGTCCAGCGGTCGTTCCCAGCCGTTGATCGCGGCCCGCAGCGCGTCCCGGGCCGCCCAGTTGTAGGCGCCCGGCTCCTCACCGGCCGGGGTCCGGGCCCCGCTGCGGGGCGGGGGCGGCGGGGCCAGCGCGGCGGTGACCCGACGGACGGTGAGCACCGCCAGCACCCCCGCCACCACGATGCTGATCGACAGTTGCAGACCGACCGCGCGCAGGCCGACCAGGACCACGGCGGTCACCCCGGCGGTGGTCAGGAGCAGCCGGAACAGCCAGCGCACGCGCCCGCCCCGGGCCCGGCCGGACCGGGCCGACGGCTCCTCCTCGAAACGGAACAGGTCGTCCAGACCGGTCGACTCGCTCACCCCGACACCCCGCCGGACGGGTGGCGGGCGGTCACGCCGGCACCCCACCGGGTGCGGTGTGCTGGCGGGCGGTCACGCCGGCACCTGCGGGTCGGCCAGGGCGGTGAGTTCGCCACGCAGCCGGCGCAGCGCCCCCCGGGCCTGGTCCCGCATCCGGGCGTCGACGCTGCGGGTGGCGTAGCGGGCCTCGCGGTAGACGTGGGCGAAGCCGTCCAGCACGTCGGCGCTGGCGATGGCGGGCACCCCGGCGGCCGGGTCTCCCCGCAACAACCGGGTGACCAGGTCGGTCGGGGTGTCCCCGGTAAGCCTCGGCACGCCGGCCTCGGTGGCGGCCTCCTCCAGCCGCACCCAGCAGGCGATGACGGCGGTACGCGGGTCGGTGTCGGCGTCGTCCAGCTCCTCCAGGCCGGCGTCGAGCGCGGCCACCACCTCCCGGGCGGTCCCCTCGGCGGTACGCCGGGCCCGCGCGGCGGGCACCGCCCGGGTGGTCCGGCGCAGCGCGCCGCGCAGCAGCGTCCAGGCCAGGTAGCCCACGGCGGCCAGGATCGCCAGCCCGAGCAGGCCGAGCGCCGCCGTGGCGATCCACTGCGGAACACTCGCCCGGGTCTGCGCGGCGTCGGCACGGGGCTCGATCGGGATCGACGCGGCCGGCTCGGCGGACGGGTAATCCGGCACGTACGGGATGTTGTCGGCGGCCGGCGGGATACGGCTCGCGCCGATCGAGGAGTGCCCGGCGGAGAGCGCGGCGGCGAGCAGCAGCAGCGTCACCAGGGCGACGGGCCACCACCTGCGCAGTACGCCGAGGTCCATCGCCACCGCCCCACGCTGCTCAGTCCACCCCCGCGAGCTGTTTCGCCCGGGCGAACACGTCGTCCAGCATCTGTGTGGTCAACCGCCCGGTGAAGGTGTTCTGCTGGCTGACGTGGTAGCAACCGAGCAGATCGGGAGCGGCCGACCCGGACCAGTGTGCCCCATGGCCGAAGACCGGTCGCGGGCTGGGCGGTCGGACGCCGTACACCTGGCGTAGCACCGGCCACCACGCCGCCCAGGCGAACGCGCCCAGGGCGACGACCACCCGCATGGTGGGTCGGATCAGGGCCACCTCCCGGTGCACCCAGGGGGCGCAGGTGTCCCGCTCGGCCGGGGTGGGCTTGTTGTCCGGCGGGGCGCAGCGCACGGCGGCGAAGATCCGCACGCCGGTGAGGGCGAGGCCGTCGTCGGCGGCGACGCTGGTGGGCTGGTTGGCCAGCCCCGCGCGGTGCAGGGCGGCGAAGAGCACGTCGCCGGAGCGGTCGCCGGTGAAGACCCGCCCGGTCCGGTTGCCGCCGTGGGCCGCCGGGGCCAGGCCGAGGATCCCGATCCGGGGTTCGGACACCGGGCCGGGTGGGGTGGCGGACGGGCCCGCGCCGCCGCGCCCGGTGCGGTTGTCGGGGCGCCGAAGCCGGGCACCGGGCGACCCCAGTAGTCCTGGTCGCGGAACGCGGCCCGTTTCGTCCGGGCGACCTCCTCCCGCCAGTCGACCAGGCGCGGGCAGGCGAAACAGTCGCTGACCGCCGCGTCGAGGTCGGCCAGGTCGGTCGCCCGCGCGGCGCGGGCGACCACCTCGGCGGGGGTACGGGACACGGTCGGCCTGGGCACCGTCAACGCCTGCGCCCGTCGGCTGACCGGCGCTCAGCCAAGCTTGGCCCGGAAGAGTTCGAGGGTGCGGGCCCAGGCGGTGGCGGCGGCCCGCTGGTCGAAGTTCTCCGGCCGGTCCTCGTTGAAGAACGCGTGCGCGGTGCCCGGGTAGTCGTAGGTCTGGCAGGTGCCGCCGGCGTTCTCCACGGCCCGGCGTACCGTCTGCACGCCGTCGGCGGCGGACAGTCCGTCGGCCTCTGAGCAGTGCACGACCGCCGCCTTACCCGCGTAGTCGGTCCACTCGGTGGGCATCCCGTCCCACGGCAGCCGGGGGTAGAAGGCGGCGGTGGCGACGATCCGCTCGGCGCGGGTGGCCGCCCACAGCGCCAGGCTGGCACCGGCGCAGAACCCGGCGCACCCCACCTTGCCGGTCACCTCGGCCCGACCGGCGAGGTATTCCGCCGCCCCGGCGATGTCGGCCGCCGCCTCGTCCATCTGGGTGCTGTTGAGCATCTGCCGGGGCTCACTGGGCTTGCTGGCCGGCTGGCCGTGCCGGAAGTCGGGGGCCAACGCCACGAAGCCGGCCTCGGCGAACCGGTCCACCACCGAGCGGATGTGCGGCACGAGACCCCACCAGTCCTGGATGACGATGACCGCCGGGCTGGCCGTCGCACTGGCCGGTACCGCGAGATACCCCTCGCCGGTCCCTGCGTTCCGGCGGTAACTCACCATCTCGCCCATCGGCCCGTCCTCCTGTCGGTCAGTCATCGTCGGCTGGTCGCAGGGCGTTCCTACGTGTCGGTAGCCTGCCACGCCGTACGCGTGCCGGGAAGATGCCAGAACAGTGGCATATACCTCGCGTTCATCGAACGGTGGCGTGCAACACGCCGACGGCGGCGCGGGAATCCCGCGCCGCCGTCGGCTGATCGTCGTACGGACCGGTCAGGCCCTGTCGGTCACGCCTTCTTGGTGAGGCAGAGCAGGTAGCCCTTGCCGCCCGGGGCGATGTTGTAGAAGACGTAGCCGTCCTCACCCTCCTTGATGTACTGCTCGCACGCCTTACCGGTCTTGGCCTGCGCCTCGGTCTGCTCCTCGACCCGGCCGACCACGTTGTAGACGGCGTCGGTCGAGGTGCACTTGACCACCTTGGCGTCGCTGACCGACTTCTCCTGCGTGCCGGTCACCTCCGGCAGCTCGGCGATGCAGTCACCGGCCTTCGCCTCGGCCGTCTCGTCGGGGTTGAGGAAGTTGCCGATGGCATTGGCGACGCCGAACTTCAGCGCCGCGATCACCAGGAAGGCGACGATCGCGCCGACGATGCCGAGCACCTTCTTCGCCCCGCCACCCTTCGGTTCCGTCGGCTGCGCGGCGGTGGCCGGGGTGACCGGTTCGGGCTGGGCCACCTGCTCCGCCTGCGGCGCGGGGGACGATGCGACCTGCTCTGACACTGAATTTCCTTCCGAGGGGCGAATGAGCAGACGACAACGTAGCGACGAAGATCAGCGCGTGCTGCCCCGTTCCCCTCGTCCGTTCAGCCATTTCCCAGCAACGGCAGGTCAGCCGGTGGCGGTGGGCAGGGGCACCCCCGCCGGCCCGGACACCGAGGGCGACGCGACCGGCACCGATCCCGTGGGTACGGGGTTTCCCGGCGCGGTGGCTGTCGGCGCAACACCCGGCGCGGTGGCCGTCGGCGACCCGCCGGGGCTCACGCCGGACCCGGGCGGGAGCGGGGCGACGGCCGGCGGACGCGGCCGGAACGGCGCCTGCTGCGGGCAGTACGGGTAGCCGCGCTGCACCGGGTTGACGTCGGGCAGGGCCGGATCGTCGCAGGCCGGCCAGCCCAACCGGATCGGGGTGCCGTTCTGGTCGAAGAGCCGGGCGTTCTCCACCAACCGCCCTTCGCTGTCGTAGACGTAGACGTCCTGCACCTGGTCGTACGGGTTCTGCACGGAGGTCGTCTCGTAGCCGTAGCCGTAGCCGTAGCCGGAGCGGGCCTGGTCGTCCACGTTCGCCACCGCGGCGATCGCGAACAACGCCAGCACCGCCGAACTGGCGTGCAACGCCCAGCGCCGCCAGGACCGCAGCTCGGGGGTGCGCCGACCCAACCAGACGGAGCCGCACACCAGGCCGGCGAAGACCAGCAGGCCGACGAACGCGTGGCCGTCGAGCCGGGGCAGCAGGCCGAGCGGCCCGTCGGTGCTGAGCGCGGTGAGCATCATCGCGACCAGGTAGGCGCGGGCCACCCACCACGCCGGGCGCAGCAGCCGCAGGAACTCCCCCGCCGTGTCGTGACCGAACAGTGGGCCGAGCCGGGCGTCGACCCGATCCACCCGGGCCCGGGCACGCCCCAGCATGGTGGCGATCCGCCGTTCCAGCGCCCGCCGGCCGGCCGCCGGGTCACCCGCCCCGGCGGCGGCGCGCAACTCCGCCGCGTACGCCTCGGGGGTGCCCAGCCGGTCGACCAGGGAACCGTCGGCCTCGGCGGCCACCTCGGCGAGGTGTTCCGGAAGGTCCTCGGTCAGCTCCTCGCGTACCTGCGGTGGCAGGTCGGCCAGGGCGGTCCGCACCCGCTCGACGTAGTCCGTTATCTCCTGCCCAGTGACGGTCATGCCGCCATCCCCCGATCGTCGAGCAGCTGGTCCATCGTCGTCGCGAACGCGCGCCAGGTCTTGCCGGAGCGGGTGAGCTGGTCACGGCCGGCGGCGTTGAGCGCGTAGTACTTGCGGTGCGGGCCGGCCTCGCTCGGCACGACGTAGGTGGTGAGCAGGCCGGCAGCGAAGAGTCGGCGCAGGGTGCCGTAGACCGACGCGTCGCCGACCTCATCCAGCCCGGCCTCGCGCAGCCGGCGCAGGATGTCGTAGCCGTACCCGTCGGAATCCCGCAACACGGCCAACACGGCCAGGTCGAGCACACCCTTGAGTAGTTGTGTGGTGTCCACGCATCACACACTACTGCGCACTGCGCACTACCGTCAACAACGCCATACCCCACCCCCCGTCCTCACCTCCCCCGCCACCCACCCCACCCACCCCACCCCCACCCCGCCCCAGCCCTCACCCTCGGCCCACCCCCGCCCCGACCCTCACCCCCGGCCCATCCCCCGCCCCGACCCTCACCCTCGGCCCCGGCCCTCGCCCCCGACCCCCGACCCCGGCCCGGTGATCAAGAGATTCGCGTCATCCCCACCCGGATTTCCGACGCAAACCTCTTGATCACCACACCCTCGGCCCGGTGATCAAGAAGTTTGGGTCGTTCTCGCCGGGAAATTTGACGCAAAGCTCTTGATCACCGGGCTCGATGTCGAGCGGAGGGGAGGGAGGGGGGAGGAGGAGGGGGAGCGTGGGGGTCAGCTGGGGGTGGGGTGCTGGCTCCAGGCGATGCCGTCGAGGATGTCGTGTTCGGAGGCGACCACCGAGGACATCCCGGCCCGCTCCATGATCACCTTGAGCACCAGGGCACCCGCACCGATCACGTCCGCCCGGCCCGGGTGCATCACCGGGATCGCCAACCGCTGCGCGGCGGTCCGGCCCAGCAGGTCGGCGGTCACCCCGGCCACCCGCTCGTACGGCACCCGCGCGTGGTGGATGCGCTCGGGGTCGTACTCCTGGAGGTCCTGGGCGATGGCGACGACGGTGGTGACCGAACCGGCGAGCCCGACCAGTGTGGCTGCCTCCCGGCCGGGGACGGCGGCGAGCGCCCGGTCGACGGCGGCGGCGATGTCGGCCTGCGCGGCGGCGACCTCGGCGACGGTCGGCGGGTCGCCGTGCAGGTGCCGTTCGGTCATCCGGACGCAGCCGATGTCCACCGAGATCGCCGCCTGCACCCCGGAGTCGCGGGTGCCCACCACGAACTCGGTCGAACCGCCGCCGATGTCCACCACCAGGTACGGCGGCTCCGCGTCGGCGGGCAGCCCCCGGACCGCGCCGGTGAACGACAGCCGGGCCTCCTCGTCGCCGGTGACCACCTCGGGCGCGACGCCCAGGGTCTGCTCCACCATGGCCCGGAAGTCGGCCGCGTTGCTCGCATCCCGGGACGCCGAGGTGGCGCACATCCGCACCCGGTCGACGCCCAGCTTGTCGATCTCGGCGGCGTACCCGGCGAGCGCCACCCGGGTCCGCTCGATCGCCTCCGGGGCCAGCCGGCCGGTCCGGTCGACGCCCTGACCGAGCCGGACGATCTCCATCCGGCGGGCCAGGTCGACCAGCGGGGCCTGCGGCCCGGCCGACGGATCGGGCAGGTCGGCGACCAGCAGGCGGATGGAGTTGGTCCCGCAGTCGATGGCGGCCACACGCGTCGTCACGGCAGCAACCCTACGGCAGCAGTCGCCCGCGCACGGCAGCGCCGACCCGACGCCCGACCGCACCGCCCCGACGCACGGCAGCACCGACAGGGTGCCCGGCAGCGCCAACCGCACCCGGCAGCGCCTGCCGGGCCGGCGGTGGTCACCGTCGCCGGCGCCGACGCCACAGCAGCCACGGCGCCCAGGGCAGCACGGCGAGCAGCACCAGCAGCGCCACCAGCGGCGCGCGCCACCACGGGTCCACCGTCGCCGGTGGCGGGTCGGTGGGCGCGGAGACCCACGGGCGGGCGGTCTTCGACCACGCCAGGAAGGCGTCACCGATCGGGAGCAGCCCGAAGGCGTACCGGCGGGTGTGCGGGGTGTCCAGCGGAAAGCCGACCAGTTCGCCGTAGTTGGCCAACGCCCCGGCCAACGCGTCGTCGCCCTGCACCTGGGCCGCACCGAGGGTCACCACGGTGGCGGAGAAGCTCACCCCGAGCGGCAGCGGTCCCGAGTCGACGTCCCCCGGGCCGTCCAGGCCGCGCGGGTACTCCCGCACCGCCGGGCCGAGCCTCAGTGGCGACACCACGAAGTCGGTGCGGAAGCGCAGGTACTGCTCGCGGGCGAAGGTCGGGTCGATCTCCGGCAGGAACCGCTGGATGACGCTCTGCGAGGTGCCCCGGGCCACCTCGGCCGGTGCTCCGGTGCCCGGGTCGACCCGGTGTGGCAGCAGACCGGTACGCGGGTCGAGGCGCTGGCGTACCCCGTCGAGCCAGCGGCCGGTGGTCGGCGCGAAACGCGGCGGTAGCAGAGCGTCGTGCAGCCGCAGCGAGGCCACC
This sequence comes from Micromonospora sp. RL09-050-HVF-A, assembly GCF_019374995.1. Lineage (NCBI taxonomy): Bacteria > Bacillati > Actinomycetota > Actinomycetes > Micromonosporales > Micromonosporaceae > Micromonospora > Micromonospora sp. RL09-050-HVF-A. The sequence continues at coordinate 5,549,970 of NZ_JAGKQP010000002.1, read as the reverse complement.
GCCACCGTCGAGTCGACCGGCCACGCCTGCCCGGGATAGGCGGCGAGGTACGGCGTGGGAGAGGCGTCGAACGCGGCGGCCAGGGTCGCCGACGCCTCGGCGAACCGGCGCACCTCGGCCGGGTCCCGCCCCGACTCCGGTTGCAGGGCGAGCACCCCGCCGCGCAGCCAGTTCGTCCAGCCGGCGTGGAAGACGCCGTACGCCGGGGTCAGGTCGCGGCTGAACGGGGCCGTGCCGGCCGGCGACTCCAGCCGGGCCAGCGCCCACCGGGCCTCCCGCAGCGCATCGTCACGCCCCTGCGGCGGTTGCCGCAGGCCGGTCTCCACCCGGGCCAGCCCGTACAGCGCGTGGGCGAAGAACCAGCCCTCCGGGAACATCGCCTGGGCGTCCTCGCCGGCACCGTCGTCCAGTTCGGCCCGCAGGTAGTCGAGTTGCCGGTCCACCCCGGGCGGCTGGCGGTCGACGCCACCGGTCGCCGGGGCGATCAGCCGGGCGATGCCGACCAGGGCGAACAGGGTCACCAGGGCGGCGAGCACCGCGCCCAACCGGCGCACGATCGTCACCGACCCAGGGTGGCGGGCCGGGTCAAGACCGGGTCGTGGCCGCACCTTCGGGCCGCCGCAAGCGGGCGCGGACCCCGCCGTCAGGGGCTAGAGGCGCAGCAGCACCGCGCGCGGACCTCGCCGTCCGGGGCTAGAGGCGCAGCAGCATCCGGGTGTTGCCCAGGGTGTTCGGCTTGACCCGTTCCAGGTTGAGGAACTCGGCGACGCCCTCGTCGTAGGAGCGCAGCAGCTGCTCGTAGACGGGCTGCGGCACCGGGGCGCCGTCGATCTCGGTGAACCCGAACGCGCCGAAGAACGCCGTCTCGAAGGTGAGCACGAAGATCCGGGCGATGCCCAACTCCCGGGCGGCGTCGATCAGCTCGGTGACGATCCGGTGGCCGAGCCGCCGTCCCCGGCAGGCCGGGTCGACGGCCACGGTACGGATCTCGGCGAGGTCCTCCCACATCACGTGCAGCGCGCCACAGCCGACGACCCGCCCGTCGCCGGTGACCGCGACCCGGAACTCCTGCACGTCCTCGTAGAGGGTGACGGTGGCCTTGCTGAGCAGCCGCCGGTCGTCGGTGTAGGTGTCGACCAGCCGGCGGATGCCGCGTACGTCGCCGGTGCGGGCCCGGCGTACCACGATCTCGTCGGTCACTGCGCCGCCGGCAGGTCCACGCACGGCCCGGCCGTCCACCACTTCTCCACCAAGGCGAGCGTCTCGTCGCCGAACGGGTTGACGCCGGGGCCGGCACCGAGCGCGTGGCCCAGGTGCACGTGCAGGCACTTCACCCGGCCGGGCATCCCACCGGCGGAGATGCCGGCGATCTCCGGCACCTCGCCGATCACGGCCCGGCGGGCCAGGTAGTCCTCGTGCGCGGCCCGGTACCGGTCGGCCAGCTCCGGGTCCTCGGCGAGCCGCTCGGCCATCTCCTTCATCAACCCGGCCGACTCCAGCCGGCTGCACGCCGCCGTCGCCCGGGGGCAGGTCAGGTAGAACAGCGTCGGGAAGGGGGTGCCGTCGGCGAGCCGGGGGGTGGTCTCCACCACGTCGGGCAGGCCGCACGGGCAGCGGTGGGCCACCGCCCGGGTGCCCCGGGGCGGGCGTCCGAGCTGCGCGGCCACCGCGGCCAGGTCGGCCTCGGTGGCCGGCTGGTGCTCCGGCGGGGGTACGGAGTCCGCCGCCGGCTCCTGCGGTGGTACGACAGTCACGGTGCCCATCTCTCGTTCGGTACGCGGGTGCTGCTCACTGGTCCGGGGCGTCGCCGTTCGCCGCCTGGACGCTCGACCACAGGGTGTCGTACCAGGGGTCGGGGGTCTTGGGTGGGGTCGGCGGCCGGCCGCCGTTGGCGTCCCGGGCCGCGCCGTCCGCGTCGTTGAGCACGATCACCGGCGTCTCACCGGGGGCCACCATGAAGAACCGTTCCCGCGCTTTGATCTTGATGTATTCGGGGTCCTGCCACTTCGCCGCCTGGGCCGACAGCTCGGCGATCTCCGTACGCTGGGCGGCCTGGCTGGCCTCCATCCGCTCGATGTCGACCTGCTGGTCGAGATAGACCCGGACCGGATAGGTGTACGCCAGGGCGAGCGCGAGCAGCACCGCGAACAGCACGGTGGCCCGGCCGGTGAACCGTCGGGGGTGGGGCGCGGTGAGTCGCCGGATGGTGCCGCCGGCCGCCGTCCGGCGGGCCGCCGCCGGACGGTTCGCCGACCGTACCCCGTCGGCGGGCCGCGACCGGGCCGCGGCAGCCCGCGGCTCGGCGCGGACCCCGCCGTCGCGCAGCGGCGTCCGGGCGCCCCGGGCCCCGCCCGGCCGACCGGTCGGCCGGCGGGCCGGGCGTTGGCCACCCGGTGTGCGGCGCTGCTGCATCGTCACACCCCTCCCCCGAGGTTCGCCTGGGTCAGGCCGAACGGTAACGCGGGAACGCGCCGGCGCCGGCGTACCGCGCCGCGTCGGCCAGCTCCTCCTCGATCCGCAGGAGCTGGTTGTACTTGGCGACCCGGTCGGACCGGGCCGGGGCACCGGTCTTGATCTGACCGCAGCCGGTGGCGACGGCCAGGTCGGCGATGGTGGTGTCCTCGGTCTCGCCGGAGCGGTGGCTCATCATGCACTTGAAACCGGCCCGGTGGGCCAGGTCCACCGCGTCCAGGGTCTCGGTCAGCGAACCGATCTGGTTGACCTTGACGAGCACCGCGTTGGCGGACTTCTCGGCGATGCCCCGGGCGATGCGCTGCGGGTTGGTGACGAACAGGTCGTCGCCGACGATCTGGATCCGGTCGCCGACGGCGGCGGTCAGGGTGGCCCAGCCGGTCCAGTCGTCCTCGGCCAGCGGGTCCTCGATGGAGACGATCGGGTAGTCGCCGATGAGCTTGGTGTAGTAGTTGCTCATCTCCTCGGCGCTCTTGGCGGCGCTCTCGAAGGTGTAGGTGCCGTTGTCGAAGAACTCGGTCGCGGCCACGTCGAGGGCGAAGACGATGTCGGTGCCCAGCCGGTAACCGGCCTTCTCGACCGCCTCGGCGATCAGGTCGAGCGCGGCGGCGTTGCTGGGCAGGTTGGGGGCGAAGCCACCCTCGTCACCCAGACCGGTGGAGAGGTCCTTCTTCTTGAGCACCGACTTCAGCGCGTGGTAGACCTCGGCACCGGAGCGCAGCGCCTCCCGGAAGCTGGGGGCCCCGATCGGCGCGATCATGAACTCCTGGACGTCGACGTTGGAGTCGGCGTGCGCGCCACCGTTGAGGATGTTCATCATCGGCACCGGCAGCAGGTGGGCGTTCGGGCCACCCAGGTAACGGAACAGGCTCAGCTCGGCGCTGCCGGCAGCCGCCTTGGCCACCGCCAGGGAGACCCCGAGGATGGCGTTCGCGCCCAGCGTGCCCTTGTTGTCGGAGCCGTCGAGGTCGAGCATCTTCTGGTCGATCAGCCGCTGCTCGCTGGCCTCGTAGCCGATCAGCTGGTCGACGATCTTGTCCTCGATGTTGGCGACCGCGTTCTCGACGCCCTTGCCCAGGTAGCGGTCCTTGTCACCGTCGCGCAGCTCGACCGCTTCGAAGGCGCCGGTGGAGGCGCCGGAGGGTACGGCGGCGCGAGCGATCGTGCCGTCGTCCAGCCCTACCTCGACCTCGACCGTCGGGTTGCCCCGTGAGTCGAGAATCTCCCGGGCGACGATTCCCTCGATGGTTGCCACTGAGTCGCTCCTCGTTCGTTGTGCGAATCCGGTATGGGCCGCGACGGTGCGGCTGGGGCAGTTGTGTTGAACGCAGCGTATCGGGCGACGCTCGGCTGCACGGCGTCCGGGCACACGTAGCCCACCCCTAATCAGCCCGCCCTAACGGACATTCCCGGATTCTCACCCCTCAACCGGCAACCGGTTTGCGCCGGGTGGACACGATCGACCACGCTGGTCGCCATGCCCGCCGTCTCGACCACCCTCCGCGTGCTCGCCGTGTCGGTCATCGCGTCGCTCACCGTCACCGGCTGTCAGACCCTCGACGACACCGGACGCACCCTCGGCCGGTCCGATCTGATCAACGATCTCGCCACCCGGCTGGACGAGTCCCTGGTCCAGACCTGGACCGCCGAATACCGGCTCCCCGGCGGCCGGACCACCACCATCGCCCAGGAGAAGGAGCCGGCCCGCTCGGCGTACACCTGGGCCGCCGGCAAGATCACCGTCTCCGAGCAGGCCATCACCCGGTGCGCGACCACCGCCGGGCGGACCGCCTGCACGGTGGAGCCGCCGGTGCTGATGTCCGGCAAGGCCGCCGTGCCGCTGTTCGCCGAGGCCCGCAAGGCCGGGCTGGTCACCCCGCCCGCCGTCATCCGGTTGCTCACCGAGGCCGCCCTGGACCCGCAGGCCCAGGTCAAGCAGAGCGACACCACGCTCGTCGGCCACCACGCCACCTGCGTCGCCGTCCGGCGTTCCGCCGGGGACTTCGACGCCTGCGTCACCACCGAGGGGGTGCTCGGCAGCTTCACCGGTCTGCTCGACGGCCAGCCGGTCGAGCTGGCCCTGGAACGCTTCACCGACTCGGTGACGCCGACGGCGTTCGACCTGCCGGCCGGTGCCGGGGTGACGGACCGCCGGCCGGCGTCGTCGTGACCGTCCCACCGCCCGGACACCCCACGCCCCCGGCCGACCACCCGGCGGCCTCCACGACCGCCACCGACCGCCCCGCCGGCCCCACGCCTCCGGCTGACGACGCGGCCGGCCACGCTGCCGGGCCCGCGCCCGCGTCGGGCGATCTGGGTCTGCTGGTGGCCGGCACCCGGCTGTTCACCACCCCCGACGGTGGCCTGCCCCGGGTCGGCGAGCTGCCGGCCGGGACCGGATGGGTGCCGCTGGGCACGCTCGACGGCGTGCCGGCCTGGGCGCTGGAGACGGCCGACCCGGGCCGGCCAGCCACCCGGGACAACCCGACCGGGGGCGGGGAGCCGGGGAGCGGGGAGACCGTGGGGAGCAGGGCCGGGGGTCGACGGCCGGTCGGGCGGTGGCGCAGTTGGCGGGCGCTCGCCGCCGAGCTGCCCGAGCCGGTCGCCACGCTCGCCGGACGGGCGGTGGCCGTGGTCACCTGGCGGCGTACCCACCGCTGGTGCGGGGCCTGCCGGGCGGCGCTGGCCGACGTGCCGGGCGAGACGGCCCGCCGCTGCCCCGACTGCGGCCTGTACGTGCCGCTGCGGCTCTCCCCGGCGGTGCTCACCGCGATCACCCGCCCCGGCCCGGCCGGTGGCCCCACCGAGCTGCTGCTGGTCCGGCACGCGTCCGGGCCGACCGAGCTGTGGGCGCTGGTCGCCGGCTTCGTGGAGGCCGGCGAGTCGCTGGAGACGGCGGTCCGGCGGGAGGTCGCCGAGGAGGTCTCGCTCGACCTCGACACGATCGACTACTTCGGCAGCCAACCCTGGGCGATCTCCGGGCCGGGGGTGCTGCTCGCCGGGTTCACCGCCACCGTCGCCGATGCCGGAGCCGAACCGGTGGTGGACGGGCGGGAGCTGGTGCGGGCCCGTTGGTTCCCGGTGGACGCGTTGCCTGCGGAGCTGCCGCCCGCGTACTCGATCTCCCGCTGGCTGATCGACGCCGTCGCCGCCCGCGGCTGAGCCGGCACCCGCGCGGCCCGGACGGCGGGCACCCGGCCGGGGTGGCGTGGCGGTCAGATGCCGAGCAGGGTGCGCAGGTGGCGTGGGGGCGGGCAGTCGTGGGCGAGCATCGCGTCGTGCCAGTCCCGCACCGACACCCCGGCCGGCCGGGCGGCGGCAACGTCGGCCAGTTCGCTGTAGCCGACGAAGTAGGTGGAGAGCTGCGTCGAGGTGAGCAGCGCCCGCCGCCACTTGCCGGCCGCCTCGCCCTCCTCCTGGAAGCCGCGTTCGGTCATCAGCGCCAACGCGTCCGCCTCGGTCATCTGGTCGCAGTGCACCAACTGGTCGAGCAGGGCGTTGATGGTCATCCGCAGCTGCATCTTGAGCTGCTGGAGGCGGACCGGCAGGCCGCCGAAGCCGAGGCCGGCCATCAGCTCCTCGGTGTAGACCGCCCAGCCCTCGATGAACACCCCCGACTCGGTCAGCGCCCGGACCCGGGTGGGGCCGGCGTACCGGCGGGCGTGGGCGAGCTGGAGGAAGTGCCCCGGCATCGCCTCGTGCACGGTCAGGTTGCGGATCATGTGGTCGTTGTACTCGCGGTAGAACGAGTCGACCCGATGCGCGGGCCAGTCCGCCGGGGTGGGCGCGATGCAGTAGAAGGTGGGCAGGTCGGCCGGCTCCAGCGGGCCGGGCGAGTCGCAGTAGGCCACCGCGACGCCCCGGGCGAACTCCGGCATCTCCTGGATCACGCACGGGTCGTCGACCAGGCCGACCAGGTCGTGGGCCCGGACGAAGTCGACGGCCTCGTCGAGGGTGACCGAGGCGAGGTCCACGATGGAGTGGTCGTCGGGGTGCTCGGCGGCCAGCAGGTCCAGCGCCCGGCGTACCGTCTCGTCGTCGGCCGGGCCACCGACCAGCTCGACGGCCGCCGCGCGGATCTCGGCGGTGACCCGGTCCAGGTTGGCCCAGGCGCGGCGCTGCACCTCGGCGGCGCCCAGCTCGGTGTCGAGGGTGTGCCAGAGGCGGGCCTCCCAGCGGCGGCGGCCCAGCCGGGGGTCACGGCCCGGCCCGGTTTCGGCGGCCAGCCCGGCGCGCAGCCAGCCGACGAACTCGTCGAGCGCGGCGATCGCCGCCGTCGCGGCCGGCCCGACCGTGCCGGCCAGCGTGGGTGCCTGGGCGAGCAGCAGCGGCACCTCGTCGCGGATCAGCGCGGCGGTGCCGACGAACTGCCCGACCGCCGTCTCGGCGTGCACCCGGGGCATGTCCCGCAACGTCGTCCGCGCGGTCGCCAACGCGTCGGGTACGGCCGTCAGCCGCCCGGCCAGGTGGGCCAGCCGCTCCTCCACCGGGGCGTACGGGCGGGCGAGCAGGGCGTGCAGCAGCGGACCGGGGTTGTGCACCAGCGGGTCCCACTCGAAGGCCCGGATCTCGCTCAACTCGAACAGTTCCCGGTCGACCAGGGCACTGAGCAGCGCGTGGTCGACCTGTTCCTCGACGTCGAGCGAGTCCGTGTCGACCTCGGCGAGCGCGTCGGCGGCCTCCCTCAGCATCGCCTGGTCGGCCGCGACCGCCCCGGCGGAGAGATCGGGCAACCGGTCGTCGTAGCGGTGGTCCCCGCTCGACGTGGCGACCCCCGGCCGGCTCTCCAGCACGGCCTCGACGATCCGCTCCGCCAACGGCACGAATGAACCCATCCCCCGACCCTACCCACTCCCCACCGCCCGCCCCGGCCTCGTCGATCAAGAGGTTCGCGGCACCGCACACCCGCCCCGCTCTCGTGATCAAGAGGTTCGCGTCACCGGATCGCGCAGGGCTGACGCAAACCTCTTGATCAACTCGACGAGGTGGGGGGTTCGGTGGTGCGGAGGGTTCGGGTGTGAGCCAGGGTGGTGCGGCGGAGAGCCGCTTCGGGGTCCAGGCCGGCGTGGCGGGCCTCGGCGACCAGGGTCAGCAGAGTGGCACCCAGGTGGGACTCCGGGTCGGGCTGGGCGTCGGGGGACGGCAGCGGGGCGGTCAGGCCGGCCCGACCGGCCCGGTCCAGCACCTTGGCCGCCAGGGCCAGCGCCGGCTGGCTCAACGCGATGCCGTCGAGCACCGACGCACGGGCCTTCTCGGCCCGCTTGATCCGTTCCCAGTTCGCCTCGATCTCGGCCAGCGAACCCGCCTCGGCACCGGCGAAGACGTGCGGGTTCCGGCGGACCATCTTGTCGACCAGGGTGCCGGCCACGTCGTCGACGTTCCACCGCTCACCCTCGGGCAGGTCCTCCGCCAGGCGCGCGTGCAGCAGCACCTGGAGCAGCACGTCGCCCAACTCCTCACGGAGCGCGTCGGTGTCACCGTCGCTGATCGCGTCGTACGCCTCGTAGCACTCCTCGATCAGGAAACCGGCGAGGCTACGGTGGGTCTGCGCCCGCTTCCACGGGTCACCACCCGGGGAGGCGAGCCGGTCCATCACCTCGACCGCATCGAGCAGCCGGGCCCCCGGCGGGTCCCACGAGCCGTACATCAGCTCCAGCTCGGCCAGCCCCGGTTGCCGGGCCAACCGCAGACCCAACTCCCGGGCCAGGGACTCGTCGCCGGCCGGGCCGGCCAGCCAGACCGCCGTACCGCCCGCCGCCGCCGCGTCGAGCAACGCGTCGGTGGCTCCGCCGGAGACGACGGTGACCTCGACGCCCGCCGCGCGTACCGCCGCGACCTGGGCGCTCTGTGCACCGGTCAGCACCGGCGCGGAGCGCAGCACGTCCCAGGCGGCGGCGGTCAGCAGACCGGCCGGCAACCGGGGCGAGGTGACCAGCAGGACGATCCGGTGGGACGTGCTCAGGAGGCCACCGGCCCCTGCGCCGGGGTCGGGCTGCCGACCGGCTCGGGGGTCGACACGTCGGTCACCGGGCCGCTCGCGTCGATGTACGGCAGCGCGTAGAAGACCAGCTCCTGACCCTTGTTGACCCAGGCCGGGACGCCGAGCGGCCGGTACCGGGGGTTGACCTCGACGTCAAGCTTGTCGGCCTGCTCCCCCAGCGCGTTGCTCAACGCGGCGGCGCTGCGGACGAAACCGCCGTCGCCGAAGAGCTGCCGCACCTGCGCCACCGGCAGCCCCTTGTCGATGCCGCCGGTCTTCTCGATCGCGTGGTAGACCGCCATCACCGACTCGTCGCTCAGGTCGGCCGGCGGCAACTGCTGGCTGAGCACGGAGAACAGGTCCGCCCACTCACCCCAGAGCTTCGCGAACTCCGCCTGCGGCGGCATCTGCAACTGCTGGGCCAGCTGGTCCGGGGTGATCTGGTCGGGGACCTGGAGGCCCTTCTCGGCCGCGACCCGCTTGCCCAGGTCGATGCTGACCAGCAGGTTCACCACGTCCTGCCGGGTCACCCCGGCCCGCAGCTGCTCCGGGGCCGGGGTCTGGCCGGACTGGGCCGCGCCCTGCCGCACCGCCTCGGCGTACCTCGTCTGCGCGTCGGTGTAGATCGCGTCCACCCGGGCGACCGAGTAGCGACTGTCGCCGATGTATGCGGCCACATCCGGAGATGCCTTGCCGCAGGCGGTGAGGGAGAGGACACCCAGTGCCGCGACGCTGGCGGCGGCGATGAGACGGCGTGCACGCATGACGGTCACTCTCTCATGCCTGCCCGGCTACGGTGACGCCGCCCACCACGCGCTGCGGCCCCCGCCCGCAGCTTTCGCGCCCCCGGCCCCGGCCACCCCGGGTCACCGGACCCGACCGGCCGCTCATGCCCGCGCCCCGGCCAGCGGGGCCGGCTCGCCGAGGACGTCGGAGAGGAGCTGGGCGCACCACTCCAACAGCGCCTGGTCACGCAACGGCTCGCCACCGACCCGGCGGGTGCTCGGCCGGGGCACGCTGACCTGGTCGGTGGCCGGCTTGTAGACCGAGTCCGGGTGGTAGCGCTTGAGCCGCAACTGCTTGGAATCGGGCAACGGCAGCGGCCCGAACCGCAGGTGCTTGCCCTGCACGCTCACGTCGGAGAGGCCGTAGCGGCGGGCCAGCAACCGGAACCGGGCCACCGCGACCAGGTTCTGCACCGGGGCGGGCGGCTCGCCGTACCGGTCGGTCATCTCGGCGACCACCTCGCGCAGCCGCTCGTCGTCACGCGCCTCGGCGAGCTTGCGGTACATCTCCAGCCGCAGCCGCTCCACCCCCACGTAGTCCAGCGGCAGGTGCGCGTCGACCGGAAGATCGATGCGGACGTCGGTCGCCAGCTCGTCGGACTCGGTGCTCTCCCCCTTGAACGCCGACACCGCCTCGCCGACCATCCGGACGTACAGGTCGAACCCGACGCCCTCGATGTGTCCGGACTGCTCGCCGCCGAGCAGGTTGCCGGCGCCCCGGATCTCCAGGTCCTTCATCGCCACGTACATGCCCGCGCCCAGCTCGGTGTGCTGGGCGATGGTGGCCAACCGCTCGTGCGCGTGCTCGGTGAGCGGCTTCTCCGGCGGATAGAGGAAGTACGCGTACGCCCGCTCCCGGCCCCGACCCACCCTGCCCCGGATCTGGTGCAGCTGGGCCAGGCCGAGCAGGTCGGCCCGCTCCACGATGAGGGTGTTGGCGTTCGGGATGTCGATGCCGGACTCCACGATGGTGGTGCAGACCAGGACGTCGAACTCCTTCTCCCAGAAGCCGACCATCACCTTCTCCAGGGCCTCCTCGCCCATCTGCCCGTGGGCCACCGCCACCCGCGCCTCGGGCACCAGCTCGCGCAGCCTCCGCGCCGTCCGGTCGATCGACTCCACCCGGTTGTGCAGGTAGAAGACCTGCCCGTCGCGGAGCAACTCACGGTGGATGGACGCGGCCACCTGCCGGTCGTCGTACGACCCGACGAAGGTCAGCACCGGGTGCCGCTCCTCCGGCGGGGTGGCGATGGTCGACATCTCGCGGATGCCGGTGATCGCCATCTCCAGCGTCCGCGGGATCGGGGTGGCCGACATGCTCAGCACGTCGACCGAGGCGCGCAGCGTCTTGAGGTGCTCCTTGTGCTCGACGCCGAAGCGCTGCTCCTCGTCGATGACCACCATGCCGAGTTGCTTGAACCGGGTGGCCGTCTGGAGCAGCCGGTGGGTGCCGATGACGATGTCGACGGTGCCGTCGGCGACCATCTCCAACGTCCGTTCGCTCTCCTTGGCGGTCTGGAAGCGGGACAGCTGCCGGATGGTCACCGGGAACTGGTTCATCCGTTCGGCGAACGTGTTGTAGTGCTGCTGCACCAGCAACGTCGTCGGCACCAGCACCGCCACCTGCTTACCGTCCTGCACCGCCTTGAACGCCGCCCGGACGGCGATCTCGGTCTTGCCGTACCCGACGTCACCGCAGATCAGCCGGTCCATCGGGACGGTCTGTTCCATGTCCCGCTTGACCTCCTCGATGGCGGCCAACTGGTCGGGCGTCTCCTGCCACGGGAAGGCGTCCTCCAGCTCCCGCTGCCACGGGGAGTCCGGGGCGAACGCGTGCCCCTTGGACGCCTTGCGGGCGGCGTAGAGCTGGATCAGCTGGGCGGCGATCTCCCGGACCGCCTTGCGGGCGCGGGCCTTGGACTTCTGCCAGTCCGAGCCGCCCATCTTGTGCAGGGTGGGCTGCTCGCCGCCGACGTAGCGGGAGAGCTGGTCGAGCTGGTCGGTGGGGACGAAGAGCCGGTCGCCGGGCTGGCCGCGCTTGCTGGCCGCGTACTCGATGACCAGGTATTCGCGGGACGCGCCGTTGACGGTGCGCTGCACCAGCTCGACGTACCGGCCGATGCCGTGCTGCTCGTGCACGACGAAGTCGCCGGCCTTCAGCTCCAGCGGGTCGATGGTGTTGCGCCGCCGGCTCGGCATCTTGCGCATGTCCCGGGTGGAGGTGCCCCGGCCACCGGTGACGTCGTTGCCGGTGAGCAGCACGAACCTCGACGCCTCGTCGACGAAGCCGGCGGTCAGGCAGCCGCAGGTGACCAGCACCTCGCCGGGGGCGGGCGCGGCCGGCACCTGCTCGGTGAGCCGGGCGCCCAGGCCCGCGTCGCGGAGCACCTCGACGGCCCGCTGGGCGGGACCGTGCCCCTCGAAGACCAACGCGACCGCCCAGCCCTCGCCGGTCCAGCGCTTGATGTCGTCGACCACCCGGCCGGTCTCACCGTGGTAGAGCGGGGCCGGCTGGGCGGCCAGGGTCACCGTGATCGCGTCGTCGGGGGTCACGTCTCCCCCGCCCGGCGCATCCTCCCAGGGCTGCCGGGTGGGGGTGGCGGCGTCCGCCTCGACCAGCCCGAACGGGGCGAGGGTCCACCAGGGCTGGCGCAGGGCGCGGGCGGTGGCGCGTACCTCGGCCAGGGACTTGAAGGCGGCGGCGCCGAGGTCGACCGGGGCCTGGCCACCGACGGCGGCCGCGGCCCAGCTCGCCTGGAGGAACTCCTCCGAGGTACGCACCAGGTCGTGGGCCCGGGTGCGGATCCGCTCCGGGTCGCAGAGCAGCACGTGGGTGCCGGCCGGCATGGTGTCGACCAGCAGCTCCAGGCTCTCGCTGCCGAGCAGCGCCGGCACCAGCGACTCCATCCCCTCGACGGGGATGCCCTCGGCCAGCTTGTCGAGGATCTCGGCCAGTTCCGGGTGCTCCCCGGCGAGCGCGGCGGCCCGCCGGCGCACCGCCGGGGTCAGCAGCAGCTCCCGGCACGGCGGGGCCCACAGCTGCGGTACGCCTTCGATGGTGCGCTGGTCGGCGACGGCGAAGGTGCGGATCTCCTCCACCTCGTCACCCCAGAACTCGACCCGGGACGGGTGCTCGTCGGTGGGTGGGAAGACGTCCAGGATGCCGCCGCGCACGGCGAACTCGCCGCGTTTGGTGACCAGGTCGACCCGGGCGTACGCCAGGTCGGTGAGCCGGCGGGCGACCTGCTCCAGGTCGGCCTCCTCCCCGGCGGCGAGCTGCACCGGGTCCAGGTCGCCGAGGCCCTTGAGCTGTGGTTGCAGCAGCGAGCGCACCGGGGCCACCACCACCCGCAGCGGGCCGGTCACCCCCTGCGCGTCGGCGGTGTCGGGGTGGGCGAGGCGGCGCAGCACGGCCAGTCGCCGGCCGACGGTGTCGGAACGGGGTGAGAGCCGCTCGTGCGGCAGCGTCTCCCAGGACGGGAAGACCGCCACCTGCCCGGCCGGGAGCAGGCTGCCCAGCGCGGCGGCCAGGTCGTCGGCCTCCCGGCTGGTGGCGGTCACCGCGAGCACCGGCCGGCCGGCCCCGCCGACCGGCTCGTCGGCGGCGACGGCGGCCACGGCGAACGGGCGCAGCGCGGCCGGGGCGGTCAGGTCCAGCCCGTCGACCTGGGCGGCACCGGAGCGCGCCAGGTCACGAGCACGGGCCAGCCCGGGGTCGGCCAGGGCGGCGGAGAAGAGTCCGGTGAGCATCAGTGATCACTTCCAGGAAAGCCGCCGGTCGGCCCGGGGCGCGCGAAGATGCCCCCACGCCCGGCCGGGCCGGGGGGTGCACGGCCGCCAGCCTATCTCGCGAGGGAGACAATCGAGCCCGCAGCGGCGGTGCCGGAACGGGGGAGGACCAATGCCACAGCAGTGGGGCGCGGACCCACGCCAACAGACCACCCAGGGACGGTGGCGGGGTCTGGGCCTGCCCGACGGGATGACCTTCTACGAGGTGCGCTGCCTGATCGACGAGCCGGGCTGGGTGGGCCCGGTGCCCAACCTCGGCTACCGGGTCTACCTGGGGCGCTCCGGCGGATACCTGCGCCGGCTCAACGGTGAGATCGCGTTCGCCGATGCGACGTCGGTGCTGCTGACCCGACCCGGCGACGAGATGAGCGTGGCCCATCCGCTCGGCTGCGGCGACGTCTACTCGTGCCTGGAGATCCGCCCCGAGGTCCTCGAGGAACGCCCGGACGCCCGCGACTGGTTCACCCGGCGCAGCTGGGACGGTCAGCTCGACGCCGCGTTGGACCTGGAGCACCGGATGCTGGTGGCCCGCAGCCGGCGGGGTCTGGACGGCTTCGAGCTGACCGAGCACACCCACCAGTTCCTGGCCACCCTGCTCAGTGGCAGCCCGCTGGGCCGGGGTGCCCCGGGCGCGGACCTGGACCGTGCGGTGGGGCGGCGACCGGCCACCCTGGCCGCCCATCGACGCCTCGCCGACCAGGCCCGCCAGGTGCTCGCCGCGTCGGGTTTCACCCTGGGGCTCACCGAGGTCGCCCGGCTGGTCGGCTGCTCACCGCACCACCTGAGCCGGGTGTTCCAGCGGGTCACCGGGCGCAGCCTCACCGCCTACCGCAACGAGCTGCGGGTCCGGGCGGTGCTGGATCTGTTGGGCCGCTCCGATCCGCCCCGGCTGGTGACGATCGCCGCCGAGTACGGCTTCGCCGACCAGGCGCACCTGAGCCGGGTGGTCCGGGAGCGGGTCGGCCATCCGCCCGCCCGCCTGCGTCGACTGCTCGCACCCGCCGACTGACGGCCCGCTGCCCGGCACCCGGGCCGCGGGGCGCTCGTCGTGGCGGGGCCGCCGGTCGAACCGAACCGCGCACGAATCTTCAAGATTTCGACCCCCGTGCCAACCGAGGATGGAACAGCCAGCCCGGTCGGTCGACGTTGCGACGGCCGAGGGAGACGCGGACCTGTTCGGGGAGGCCCGCGTACCCCCCAGTCGGGCTGACCGGGGATGCCGTCCGGCGCCCGGTGGAGGTGCCGTACCCCGGTGCGGCACCTCCACACCCGGCCGCGTCCCGTTCAGTAGCGCACGGCGATGCGTCGTTCGACCGCGTCGACCCGGATCTCCCCGCCGTACGGGATGATCAACTGCGGGTCGGTGTGGCCCAGGTCGACGTCGAAGACCACCACCGCGTCCGGGCGGTACGCGCTCAGCGCCCGGACGATGGCACCCCGTTGGGCGGCGGCCCACGCCAGCCGTTGCGCCACCGGCAGCGGTCGTGCGAAGTCCCACGCCTTGGGCCGGCCGACGATGATCGCCGGGAAGGCGGCGAGCAGTCCCCGCTCCCCCATGTTCCGCACGATCCGGAACACCTCCTGCGCGTCGGGCAGCTCGTTGGAGGTCTCGACGACGAGCACCGAGCCGGCCAGTTCGGCGGCCGACGGGACCCGGTCGGCGGCCATCAGCCAGTGCAGGATCTCCAGGCAACCGCCCCAGGTCCGGCCCTCGACGACCGTCGACGGTCCCCGCCAGCGCCAGCCCTCGCCGGGCAGCATCGGCGGTTCGACCGTGAGCGTGGCGGGGTCCCGCCAGTCGCCCGGTTCGTCACCCCACTGCGGCGCGGGGGTCAGCTCGTACCAGTCGGAGGTGAACAGGGCGGCACGCAGCGAGTCGAGGGTCAGCGGGTGCGGCGCACCGGGTCGGCCGAGGTGCACCAGCACCGAGCCGCCGTGGTAGGCCACCATCCCCAGCCGGTAGAGGTGGTTGAGGACGTTGGTGTTGTCCGAGTAGCCGAAGTAGGGCTTCGGGTTGGCCCGCAGCACCGCGTCGTCGAGGTGCGGGGTGACGGTGATCAGGTCGTCGCCGCCGACGGTGGCGAGCACGGCGGTGACCGTCGGGTCGGCGAAGGCGGCGGTCAGGTCCCGCGCGCGGTCCCGGGGGTCGGCCCGGGTCTGCCTGGTGGTCGGGTACTCCACCGGCACCAGGCCGAACTCCTCGCGCAGCCGGTGCAGGCCCAGCTCGTACACGTGCGGGAACAGACCCGGCAGGCCGGCGGAGGGGGAGACGACGGCGACCCGGTCGCCCGGTTTCGGTTTGGCGGGGTACGCGGGACGGCTCACGGTCGGAACCTACCGCCCGTCACCAGCGGTTTTCGCCTGACGAAACCCCACAGGCCGGGCATTACGGGCCATAGGCTGAGCCGGTGGACGAGGAGCCGCGGACCCGGGCCTGGCTGCCCCGCACGGCGGCGCTGCTGTTCGGCACGCTGGTGCTGGCCAGCGCGTTCATCGCGGCCTACGTCGGCGCGCTGCACCAGCCGCACCCCCGGGACGTGCCGGTCGGGGTGGTGACCGGCGACCAGCGCGCCGAGGCGCTGCTGACCGCCGTGCGGGCCCGCACCGACACCATCGAGCCCATCGGGTACGCCGACCCGGGCGCGGCCGACGACGCCCTCACCGCCCGCCAGGTGTACGCCGTGCTCACCTCGGCCCCCGACGGCACGCTCACCCTCGCCACCGCCAGCGCCTCCGCCCCGGCCGCCACCGAACTGGTCACCGGGGTCCTCACCCCGGCCGCCCAGCAGGCCGGACTGCCGCTCACCGTCACCGACCAGGTGCCGGTCTCCCCCGACGACCCGCGCGGTCTGGTGCCGTTCTACCTGGCCGTCGGGCTGGTGCTCGGCGGCTACCTGGCCTCGACCGCGCTCGGCGTCTCGCTCGGCACCGCCCCACGCGGGCTGCGCCGGGCCGGACTGCGGATCGGCTCGCTGGCCGTGCACGCGGTGCTGCTCGGGACCATCGGCGCGGTGCTGGTCGGCCCGGTCCTCGACGTCTGGGACCACGACCTGGTCACGGTGGCGGCGGTCGGCACGCTCACCGTCTTCACCGCCGCGATGGTCGCCGCCGCCGTGCAGGGCTGGCTGGGACTGCTCGGCACCGGGCTGGTGATCCTGCTGCTGGTGGTGCTCGGCAACCCCGGCTCGGGCGGCATCTACGCCCCGGAGTTCCTGCCCGCCGCGCTGCGCGGGATGCACCGCTGGAACGTCCCCGGCCTCGCCACCGACCTGCTCAAGTCGGCCGTCTACTTCGACTGGCGGTCGGCCCGCTGGCCCCTGGCAGGGCTGCTGACCTGGGCCGTTCTGGGGCTGCTCGGCCTGCTCACCGCCGCCCGGTTCCGGGCCCGCCGGACCACCACCCACCGGGTCGACACCCGACCGGACGGGTGAGGCCGGACCGCCGGCGGGCGGGGTCGAATCCACCGGGCGGGGGTGGGACACGGCGATCGTGGGGAAGGTGACACACCGAACCCCTTCCTCGCCGACCGGGCCGCGCAGATACCATCCAGGGAGTCGGACAGCGCTGTCCTTCGTACTCACGTAAGGAGCGCACGGTGACCGACCAGCATGATCACGACGGGCCCGACGCCGCCCTGCGGGCCGACATCCGCCGGCTCGGCACCCTGCTCGGCCAGACCCTGGCCCGGCAGGAGGGTCGGCCGCTGCTCGACCTGGTCGAGGAGATCCGCGCCCAGGTCCGCTCCGACGCGCCGGCCGCCGCGCAGCGCCTCGGCGGGCTGGACGTGACCACCGGCACCAAGCTGGCCCGCGCCTTCTCCACCTACTTCCACCTGGCCAACATCACCGAGCAGGTGCACCGGGCCCGGGACCTGCGCCGCCGTCGGGCGATCCAGGGCGGCTGGCTCGATCAGGCCGCCAAGATGATCGCCGAGCGCGGGGTGCCGGCCGAGGAGATCGCCGCCGCCGCCCGCCGCCTCGCGGTACGCCCCGTCTTCACCGCCCACCCCACCGAGGCGGCCCGCCGGTCGATCCTGTCCAAGCTGCGCGCCATCGCCGACGAACTGGACACCGAGACCGCCAACGCCATCCTCTACGGTGCGAGCGACGAGGGCCCGGCCAACCGCCGCCTCGCCGAACTGCTCGACCTGATGTGGCAGACCGACGAGCTGCGCCTCGACCGGCCCGACCCGACCGACGAGGCCCGCAACGCCATCTACTACCTGCGCGACCTGTACGCCGAGGCCGCCCCGCAGGTGCTCGACGACCTGGCCGACACGCTGCGCACCCTCGGCGTGGAGACCTCGCCGACGTCGCGCCCGCTGACCTTCGGCACCTGGATCGGCGGCGACCGGGACGGCAACCCGTTCGTCACCCCCGTGGTCACCCGGGAGGTGCTGCGCATCCAGCACGAGCACGGCATCACCGCCACCGAGGCGGCGATGGAGCACCTGGTCAACGAGGTCTCCGTCTCCCGCCGGCTACGCGCCGTGTCGCTGGACCTGTCGGCCAGCCTCGCCGCCGACCTGGACGCGCTGCCCGAGGTGGCCCCCCGGTTCCGCCGGGTCAACGCCGAGGAGCCCTACCGGCTCAAGGCCCGCTGCGTGAAGGCGAAGCTGGCCAACACCCGGGAGCGGCTGCGCGCCGGCACCCCGCACGTGCCGGGCCGCGACTACCAGGGCTCCGGCGAGCTGATCGCCGACCTGGAGCTGCTGCGCGCCTCGCTGGCCCGCAACTCCGGGCAGCTCACCGCCGTCGGCCGGCTCGCCTCGACCATCCGTACCGTCTCCGCGTTCGGCCTGCACCTGGCCACCATGGACGTACGGGAGCACGCCGAGAAGCACCACGAGGTGCTCACCCAGCTCTACGCGGCGGTCGGCGAGGTGTCGGACTACCCGTCGCTGACCCGGCTGGAGCGCACCAAGCTGCTCGCCGACGAGCTGACCGGCCGCCGGCCGCTGTCCGCCCTGGACACCCCGCTGACCGAGGGGGCGCGCAAGACGTTCGACGTGTTCGGGACCATCCGCGAGGCGCAGGACCGGTTCGGTGGCGAGGTCATCGAGTCGTACATCATCTCGATGACCCTCGGCGTGGACGACGTCCTCGCGGCGGTGGTGTTGGCCCGGGAGGCCGGCCTGGTCGACGTGCACACCGGGCGGGCCCGGATCGGCTTCGTGCCGCTGCTGGAGACCCCGGCCGAGCTGAACGCCGGCGGCGAGATGCTCAACGAACTGCTCTCCCTGCCGGCCTACCGGGCGCTGGTCGCGGCCCGGGGCGACGTGCAGGAGGTGATGCTGGGCTACTCCGACTCCAACAAGGAGGCCGGCATCACCACCAGCCAGTGGTCGATCCACCGGGCCCAGCGGGCGCTGCGGGACGTGGCCGCCCAGCACGGCGTGCACCTGCGGTTGTTCCACGGCCGGGGCGGCACGGTCGGGCGCGGCGGCGGCCCCACCCACGAGGCGATCCTGGCCCAGCCGTACGGCACCCTGGACGGCGCGATCAAGGTGACCGAGCAGGGTGAGGTCATCTCCGACAAGTACACCCTGCCGGCGCTGGCCCGGGAGAACCTGGAACTGACCGTGGCCGCGGTGCTCCAGGCCACGCTGCTGCACACCGCACCCCGGCAACCCGCCGAGCAGTTGGAGACCTGGGACGCGGCGATGGACGTGGTCTCCGAGTCGGCCTTCCGGTCCTACCGTGGGCTGGTGGAGGACCCGGACCTGCCGGCGTACTTCTGGGCGTCCACGCCGACCGAGCTGCTCGGTGCGCTCAACATCGGCTCCCGGCCGGCGAAGCGGCCCAACACCGGGGCCGGTCTGGGCGGCCTGCGGGCCATCCCGTGGGTGTTCGGCTGGACGCAGACCCGGCAGATCGTGCCCGGCTGGTTCGGGGTCGGCTCCGGCCTCGCCGCCGCCCGCGCCGCCGGCCTGGAGGACGTGCTGGCCGAGATGAACCGCAACTGGCACTTCTTCCGCACGTTCCTGTCCAACGTGGAGATGATGCTGACCAAGACCGACCTCAGCATCGCCCGCCGGTACGTCGAGACGCTGGTTCCGGAGCAGCTGCACCCGATCTTCGACAAGATCGAGCAGGAGTACGAGCTGACCAAGCAGGAGGTGCTGGCGGTCACCTCGTCGCCGGCCCTGCTGGAGAACTCACCGGTGCTCCAACGCACCCTCGCGGTGCGCGACACCTACCTGGAGCCGCTGCACCACCTCCAGGTGGCGTTGCTGCGGCAGTACCGGGACTCCGGCGCCGCCGGCCGGGCGGTGGCCACCGCGCCGGGCGGCCGACGCGCCCCCAGCGACGGTACGGCCCTGGAGCGTGCCCTGCTCACCACGGTCAACGGCATCGCGGCCGGGATGCGCAACACCGGCTGACGCGCCGGGCCCCTGCCGACGCCACGGCTACCGCAGGGGCCCGCTCGGCCCGGCCGCAGCGATCCAGGCCGGCCGAAGCGATCCGGGCCGGCCCGGATCGCGGTAGGTGCGCGGCGGGTAGGGACCGGTCGGGGCCCACAGCGTGAGCCCTGACGTCAGAAGTCGCCACCACCGCCGAAGTCGCCACCCCCGAAGTCGCCGCCGCCGAACCCACCGCCGCCGAAGTCCCCGGCGGTGCCGAAGTCACCGCCGCCGGCGTCCCCGGCGGTGCCGAAATCACCGCCGAAGTCCGCGCCGTCGCCGAAGCCCTCCTGGTAGCCGGCGTCGTAACCCGGGTCGGCGAACGCCGGCGAGAAGAGCGCGTCGGCGATCAGCATCCCGCCGACCACACCGACGCCCGCCCCCAACGCGGTCTTCCACCAGGGCGTCGAGTACCAGCCGGCCGGCACCGGCCGCCCCTGGTAGCGCCCGCCCGGGTAGTAGTACGGGGTGTCCCGGCCGGGCTGCGGGCCGGCCCTGAACGTCTGCCCCTGCACGTCCACCTGACGCTCCCGGGTGATCTCCCCGGCCCCCTGCGCGGCGGCGAGCGGGGGCAGCTCCGGGCCCGGGTCCAGGCCGAGCGCCACCCGGGCCGCCCGCGCGTAGGCGAGCCCCTCCAACGCGGTCTCCCGGGCCAGCCGGAACTGGTGCACCGTCCGGGCCTGCTCCAACTGGCTGCCCGCCGCGTTGTACCGCTCACCCGCGTCGACCAGGGCCTGACGCACCGCCGGGTCGTCGCCGTGCAGGTTCATCACCTGACCGCCGAGGCGTTCGTACCACCGTTGGGCGTCGGCCCGCACGTCCGCGAGGCTGCGCGCCTCCCGGGCCGCCTTCTCCCGCCGCCACCAGACGAAACCACCGACCAGCAGGGCGATCAGGATCGCCACGAGCAGAAATTCCATCCTACGAACGTACCCGGGGGCGTCGAGTCGTACCCGTTTGGCAAGCTCTGGTGATGGACTTCTCGACGCTGGCCGTGGTGGTGGTCTGTCTCGCCGCCGGTGGAGCCCTCGGCTGGTACGCCGCCCGCTCCCGGTCGGCCACCGAGATCGCCCGGCTGGAGGCCACCCTCGCCGCCACCCGGGAAGGCGAGGGCCGGTTGGAGCAGTCGATGCGGGCGCTCAGCTACGAGGCGACCGCCCAGTCCCAGGAGGCGGTGGCCCGCGCGGTGGCCCCGCTGCACGACACCCTGCGCCGCTACGAGACCCGGGTCGGCGAGCTGGAACGCGACCGGGTCGACGCCTACGCCGAGCTGCGCGAACAGGTCCGCTCCATGGGGGCGGTCTCCAGCGAGCTGAGCACCGAGACCAAACAGCTGGTCGCCGCGCTGCGCGCCCCGCAGGTACGCGGGCGTTGGGGCGAGCACCAGCTCCGTCGGATCGTCGAGGCGGCCGGCATGCTGGAGCACTGCGACTTCAGCGAACAGGTCACCGCCACGACCGACCACCAGGGGGTCCGCCCCGACCTGGTGGTCCGGTTGCACGGCGGGCGCACGGTGGTGGTGGACGCCAAGGCACCCTTCGACGCCTACCTGACGGCGATGGAGGCGCGCGACGAGCACGGCCGCGACACCCACCTCGACCGGCACGCCAAGCACCTGCGCGGGCACGTCGACGCGCTGGCCGCGAAGACCTACTGGGCGGCGTTCGACGACACCCCCGAGTTCGTGGTGCTGTTCGTGCCGGCCGACCCGTTCCTGGACGTGGCGTTGCAGCGCGACCCGACGCTGCTGGAGCACGCGTTCGCCCGCAACGTGGTGCTGGCCACCCCGGCCACCCTGGTCGCGCTGCTGCGTACGGTGGCCTACTCGTGGCGGCAGGAGGCGCTGGCCCGCAACGCGGTGGCGGTGCACTCGCTGGCCCGCGAGCTGTACGGCCGACTGTCCACCCTGGGCGATCACGTCGGCAAGCTCGGCACCTCGCTCGGTGGCGCGGTGACGGCGTACAACCGGGCGGTCGGTTCGTTGGAGGCACGGGTGCTGGTCAGTGCGCGCAAGCTGGCCGAGCTGGGCGTCTCCGACCAGGAGCTGGCCGTCCCCGCCCAGGTCGAGCTGGCCCCCCGCCAGCCCCAGGCCCCCGAGCTGCTCCCCACCGACGACCGCTCCTAGGCCGCCCCCACCCGCTCCACCTACCGGTCCGGCCCGCAGGCCCCGGGCACGGCCGCAGGCGTGGGCACCGGGCCGGGCGGGTCAGGAGCGGCGGGCGGATTCCACCACGAACGGGACACCCTGCTGGCAGGTGCTCATCAGGTCGGGCTGGGCCCGGCCGGTGACGCTGACCCGGGCCCCCACGACGAGCACGTCCTTGGGGCCGCCGACGAGTTGGTGCCCGTCGAGCAGCAGGCAGCCCGGCTCGACCCCCGACTCGACCGTGCCGGTCAGCTCGGTCGCGCCCGGACCGGGCGGCACCTTCGGCCCGCCACCGGGCAACTTGGGCCCGCCGGGTGGCACCGACGCGCCGGGTGGCACCGGGCCTGCGGGTGACGTGGACGGGGCCACCGAGGCCGGCGACGCGGACGGCGACGGGGTGGCCGGGTCCGTCGGGGAGCTGGTCGGCACGGCCGGGGGGCCGGTGACGTCGGCATCGTCCCCGCCACAGCCGGTGAGCGCCACACCGGCGGCCAGCAGCACGACCAACGCCATCCGAGGAGTTCTCATACCCACTGGGACGCACCCCTTCCGCGTTCCGTTCCGTGGGACCGGCATCGATCCCCGGGGAAACCCGTCGGTCCCGGCCACGGGCCCCGACGACCCCGGGCACGAAAGGCCCGACAGCCCAGCGGGCGGCGGTCACCCAGCCCAACGCGGCGGACCGTCAGCGCAGCGCAGCGGCGGCCCGTCAGCCCAGGACGCGGCGGACCGTCAGCCGCGGGCGGCGGCGGCCTTCATGTCGCGCTTGAGTTCCTGGGGCAGTGAGAAGGTCAGCCGCTCGTTGGCGGTGACCACCTCGTCGACGTCGGTGAAGCCCCGCTCGGCCAGGTGGGCCAGCACCTCCTGGACCAGCTCGTCGGGCACGCTCGCACCGGAGGTCAGCCCGACGGTGGCGGCACCGGTCAGCCAGGCGTCGTCGATCTCGTGGGCGAAGTCGACCAGGTGCCCCGCGCGGGCCCCGGCGTCCAGGGCCACCTCGACCAGGCGTACCGAGTTGGAGGAGTTGCGCGAGCCGACCACGATCACCACGTCGCAGTCGGGGGCGATCTCCTTGACCACGTGCTGCCGGTTGGAGGTGGCGTAGCAGATGTCGTCGCTGGGCGGCGACTGGAGCAGCGGCAGCCGGGTCTTGAGCCGGGCCACCGTCTCCAGCGTCTCGTCGACCGACAGGGTGGTCTGGGAGAGCCAGACGACCTTGCTCGGGTCCCGCACGGTGATCGTGTCGGCGTCGTCGGGGCCGTCGACCAGCTGGATGTGGGCGGGAGCCTCCCCGGCGGTGCCGATGACCTCTTCGTGCCCCTCGTGGCCGATCAGCAGGATGTCGTAGTCCTCGGCGGCGAACCGCTTGGCCTCCTGGTGCACCTTGGTCACCAGCGGGCAGGTCGCGTCGATCGCCTTGAGCGACCGGGCCTTGGCCTGCTCGTAGACCTCGGGGGCGACACCGTGCGCGGAGAAGATGACGGTGGCGCCCTCGGGCACCTCCTCGTTCTCCTCCACGAAGATCGCGCCCTGGGCCTCCAGGGTCTGCACCACGTGCTTGTTGTGCACGATCTGCTTGCGGACGTAGATCGGGGCACCGTAGAGCTTCAGCGCCTCCTCGACGGTCTGCACCGCCCGGTCCACCCCCGCGCAGTAGCCGCGGGGCTTGGCCAGGAGCACGCGCTTGCCGGTCTTGGGGGTCGCCTCAGCCTCGGTCACCCGCCCATCGTACGTGCCGGCATCCCCACCGGCAGGAGCTGCGACCCGTACCACAGCGGGGGTACGCCGTCCCGTCCCGTGGCGTGCTCACGCGGCAGCTCCCGGGACCCGGCCGGGACGCGTGGCGCGGGCGGTCGGGGCTGCCCCGGGTCGTCGGAGGCGGACCGTAGGGTGGGCGGGTGACCGACGCCCCCCGCAGCACCCCCGAGGAACCCTGGCCGGTCCGGGTGGTCAGCCAGAAGGTCGGCGCCTGGATCGCCAAGCTCGGCTGGGTCTGGGTCGACGGGCAGGTGGCGCAGATCAGCCGCCGGCCGGGGGCGGGCACGGTCTTCCTCACCCTGCGCGACCCGTCGGCCGACCTCAGCCTCACCGTCACCACCAACCGGGACGTCCTGGACGCCGGTGCACCGGAGCTGCGCGAGGGCGCCCGGGTGGTGCTGCACGCCAAGCCGGAGTTCTATGCCGCCCGGGGCACGCTGAGCCTGCGCGCCGACGAGATCCGCCAGGTGGGGCTCGGTGAGCTGCTGGCCCGGCTGGAGAAGCTCAAGAAGCTGCTCGCCGCCGAGGGGTTGTTCGACCGGGCCCGCAAGCGCCGGCCGCCGTTCCTGCCACAGCGGATCGGCCTGGTCACCGGCCGGGCGTCGGCCGCCGAGCGGGACGTGTTGACCAACGCCCGGCGACGCTGGCCGGCGGTGGAGTTCCGCACCGTCAACGTGGCGGTGCAGGGGCCGGGTGCGGTGTCGCAGATCGTCGACGCGTTGCGGGTCCTCGACGCCGACGAGACCATCGACGTGATCATCCTGGCCCGGGGCGGCGGCGGCATCGAGGATCTGCTGCCCTTCTCCGACGAGGCGCTGTGCCGGGCGGTCTTCGCCTGCCGTACCCCGGTGGTCAGCGCGATCGGCCACGAGACGGACGCCCCGCTTGTCGACTACGTCGCCGACGTGCGCGCCTCCACCCCGACGGACGCCGCCAAGCGGGTCGTCCCCGACCTGGCCGACGAGGTACGCCTGATCGGCCAGGCCCGGTCCCGGCTGGAGCGGGCGGTCCGCAACCTGGTCGACCGGGAGTCGCACCGGCTGACCCTGCTGCGCTCCCGGCCGGTGCTGGCCCGCCCGCAGGTGATGGTCGAGCAGCGCGCGGCCGAGGTGTCGGCGTTGCGGGACCGGGCGGGGCGCAACCTGCACCACCGGCTCGACGCGGCCACCGGCGACCTGCGGCACACCCTGGCCCGGTTGCGGGCGCTCTCCCCCGCCGCCACCCTCGACCGGGGTTACGCCATCGTGCAACGGGCCGACGGGCACGTGGTCCGGGCGGCCGGCGAGGTGGCCACGGGCGATCCGCTGCGGGTACGCCTCGCCGAGGGCGAACTGACCACGACCGTCGAGGAGACGAGGACGAGATGAGCGACCGGAAAGCCGACGAGCAGCTCAGCTACGAGCAGGCCCGGGCCGAACTGGCCCAGGTGGTGGAGCGGCTGGAGGCGGGTGGCACCTCGTTGGAGGAGTCGCTGGCGTTGTGGGAGCGCGGCGAGCGGCTGGCCGCCGCCTGCCAACGCTCCCTCGACGGCGCGCGGGCCCGGATCGACGCCGCCCGGTCGGCCACCGACGCCTGATCCGGCGTCAGCCGACCAGGCGGATGCGGACCCGACGGTTCTGCTTGCCCTTGCTCTCCACCTTGACCACCTGGAGCCGCCCGACCTGCCCGATGGACGCGACGTGGGTGCCGCCGTCGGCCTGCACGTCGAGCCCTTCGATGTCGACGATGCGGACCTCCTGCTCGTCCGGGGGGATGAGGTTGGTCTGGGTGCGCACGATGTCGGGGATGGCCAACGCCTCGTCTCGGGGCAGCACCCGCACGGAGATCCGCCGGTCGGTGGCCAACTCCTTGTTGACCGCCTCCTCCAGCAGCCCCTTGAAGCCCTCGGGGGGCTGCGGCAGGTTGAAGTCCATCCGGGCCTCGCCCGGCTCCATGTTGCCGCCGGTCACCAGCGCGCCGAAGTCGCGGAACACCACCCCGCAGAGCACGTGCAGCCCCGAGTGGGTACGCATCAGCGTGAACCGGCGTTCGTCCTCGATCGCGCCCTGGACCTCGGCGTCGACCGGCGGCGTCGGGTCGCCCTCGGCGGGGATCAGGTAGAGGTCGTCACCCTTGTGGGTGCCGACGATCCGGGTCTGCACCCCCTGCCACAGCAGGACGCCGTGGTCCGGTGGCTGTCCGCCGCCGCCGGGGTAGAAAGCGGACCGGTCCAGCACGATGCCGCGCTCGGGGTCGACGTGCACGACCCGGCAGGTCCACTCGCGCAGGGACGGGTCGGCGAGGTCGAGACGTTCGGTGCGTCCGTGGTGGGAGATGCCCATGGGGGCGCAGCGTACTACCGATCGTCGCGCATCGTGAGCCTAGCCACGCCCGGCCTCGGCCCAGTAGCCGGCCAGCCGTTTGACCACCTCGACCAGCTCCCCCTCGTCGAGGGTGAAGGGAAGCCGGACATGGTCCAGGTAGGAGCGCGCCCCCACGGCGAAGTGCGCACCCAGCATCAACTGCATGCCGTGGTGCTGGGCGACGTGGTTGAGCTGTTGCAGCGGTCGGGGGGTCGCGCACCAGACGCTGAGCCCGCCGTGCGGTGACTCGTACCGCCACTGCGGCAGGTGCTCGGCGAGCGCGGCGAGCAGGGTGTCGCGACGGAGGAGGAGGTCCCGTTGCCGTTCGAGCCGGATCTGCGGCAGGTCGTCGAGGAGTTCGACGGCGAGCAACTGGGTGGGCAGCGGGCAGCCCAGGTCGTACATGGCCCGCAGGTGCACGATCCGTTGCAGCTCCCGGCGGGGCCCGACCAGCCAGCCGATCCGCAGCCCCGGCCAGCAGACCTTGCTGAGGCTGCCCACCGTGTAGATCTGCGCGCCGGGGGCGTACGCGGCGATCGGGGGCGGCGGGAGGGGGCCGTCGATCCGGGTGTCGGCGAGGGTGAGGTCCTCCACCAGCGGGACCCCGTACCGGCGGGCGATGGCGGCGACCGCTGCGCGGCGCTGCTCGGTCATCGTCCACCCGGTCGGGTTGTGGTATGTCGGGATGACATAGATGAAGGAGGGTTCGTACCGGCGGACGGCTGCCTCGACCGCCTGCGGGTCGGCCCCCTCCCGCTCGATCGGCACCACGACCAGCCGTAGTCCGGCGGTACGCAGCGACGCCAGCACGGTCGGGCAGGTCAGCTCCTCCACCAGCACGGTGTCGCCCCGGCGGGTCAACACCCCGGCCAGCAGGGACAGCGCCTGGGTCGCGCCGTTGGTGACGATCACCTCCTCGGCGGCGGTGACCCGGCCGTCGGCGGTCAGCTTGCCGGCGATCCGGTCCCGCAGCGCGGGGTAGCCGGCCGGTTCGTACACCCGGCCGGGCAGTGCCGCGGCGGCCAGGGCGGGCAGCCGGGACATCGCCGTCATCAGCCATGGGCCGGGCGGTGGCGCCGGGACCGTCAGGTCGACGGTACGCACCCGGTCGCGGACGACGTCGGCGATGAAACCGCTCGCCGCGGCACCGTAGTCGGCGGGCGGCAGGACGGCGGGTTGGGCGTGCGCGACCCGGGTGCCGCTGCCCTGGAGGCTGACCAGCCAACCCTCGTCCTTCAACAGGCTGTACGCCTGGGCGATGGTCGTCCGGCTGACGGACAGCACCACGGCGAGCCGGCGTTCCGGGGGCAGCTCGCTGCCCGGGGGCAGCGAGCCGAGGCGGATCAGCAGCCGCAGCTGCTCGGCCAGCCCCCGGTAGAGCCGGGTCTGGTCCTGCTTCCACGCACCGAGCTGAGCCGCCAACTCTTCCGCGTTCATGCTCTCCCCCCAATGGACTGAGGATTGGCTATTTCCCTCAGCCACTGACTTGAGCAATATTCCATCGTCACGTTAGCGGGGGGCTGTGACTACCACCTGGTAACGCCCCGTGCCCGCTCGGCGGCCATTGCCAGCTTCCCGGGTCGTGACACCGCAGCGAGTGTCACCTCACTCGAGCCGCCAAAGGAGACGGTTCACAGCAGAACGGGGAGCAGGAGCCGCATGGAGTCGTCGTTGCACGAAACCGCAGGCTCGACCGGCACCGGGCAGCGCGTGCCCGGCCCCCGTACCGGCTCCACACCGCCCCCGGGGCCGGACGACAGGCCGTCACCGGTGACCTCCCGGGCGGCAGACGTCGCCCAGGAGTCGACCGACGCCCTGGAGCCGCTGCTGCGGCAGGAGATCGTGCGCATCACCGAGGCCGAGGCGTCCTCGTCGGTGACCCAGGTGCTGCTGTCCCCGCAACGACTGCGCACCATCTGCGCGCACGCCATGGAGGACCTGCTCGCGCTGGCCCGCCGGGACCCGGCCGCCGGCAGTTCGTGGCGGTACGTCTGGGACAGCTACATCGCCTACCGGGCCACCCTCGCCTACCGGGTGGCGCACGCCATCCACCAGGCCGAGGACACCCCGCTGGGTCAGGACGTCCGGCTCGCCGTGGCCCGTCGGGTCTCCGAGGTCGCCAAGGTCCGCACCGGCGTGGAGATCCACCCCGCCGCCCGCATCGGACGACGGCTGATCATCGACCACGGGCTCGGCACGGTGATCGGCGAGACCACGGTGATCGGCGACGACGCGTACATCCTCCAGGGTGTGGTGCTCGGTGCCCGGGGCATCGCCGACAACCCCAACGGCAGGCGGCACCCCCGGCTCGGGGACCGGGTCGAGGTGGGGGCGTTCGCCCGCATCCTCGGTGCGGTGACGGTCGGCGACGACGTGCTGATCGGGCCCGGGATCATCGTCACCACCGACGTGCCGAGCCACCGCCGGGTCCGGCTGCTCAACCAGTACCAGGGCACCTCCGGCGAGTGCAACGTCCGGGTCTTCGGCGTCGTACCGGTCTGCGAGGGCGTGGTCGAGGTGCACGGCACCGGTCTCGCCGCGATCGAGGTCGACCTGGTGACCAGCACCGGCCAGCACCGCCCGGTGGTGGTCCTCGAACGCGACGACCGGCGGGTCCGGTGCGCGGTGAACCGTCCCGGCACCGACGAGCGGCTCCGGATCATCGACACCTGCGGGAACGAGACGGTCCTCTACAACCTCCAGCAACTCTGGCGAGCGCTCGACGAGTTCGGCTTCGCGTGACCAGGAGATGACATGACGAACGACACCGGCCGGCGTGCCGGCCGCTGGCAGCTCGGGCTGCTCTATCTGCTGGTGTGCCTGATCTGGGGCACCACCTGGTACGGCATGAAGATGAGTGTGGAGACCCTGCCCCCGATCACCGCGGCCGGGCTGCGCTTCCTGGTGGCCTTCCCGTTCCTGCTCGCCGTCTGTCTCGCCACACCCGGGGTGTCGTTGCTGCCGCCGCCGGGGCGACGCTGGGTGGTGCCGTTCATCGCGGTGGTCTACGTCGCCGTCCCGTACGCCCTGATCAACTACGGTGAGCAGCACATCAGCTCCGGCCTGGCCGCGTTGATCTTCTCGTCGGTCGTGGTCTTCCTGCTGCTGTTCTCCGTGCTGATCTCACGGATCTCGGTGAGCTGGATGCAGTGGGCCGGCGTGGTGGTCGGCCTCGGCTGCCTGGTCGGCATCGTCCAGCTGACCGCCGGGATCAGCGCCCGGGGCGTCCTCGCGCCGGCCGCCGTGCTCCTGGCCGCGGTTATGCACGCCCTGACGTACGCGGTGATGGCCCGCTACGGCGGCACGGTGCACGTGCTCACCCAGGAGACCCTCCCGATCGGGCTCGGCGCGCTGGGCTTGGTGGTCCTCGGCGTGACCGTCGAGCAGCCCGACCTCGGCGCGGTCTCCGGCCGGTCCCTCACCGGCGTGCTCTATCTCGGGCTGGTCGGTTCGGTGATCGGCTTCGCCGCCTACTTCTACCTGCTCCAGCACGTCGACGCGGTGCTGGTGTCGTACGTCTTCGTGCTCTTCCCGGTGGTGGCGCTGTTCGGCTCGGCGGTGCTGGAGAACTCGGCGCTGCCGGCCCTGGCGGTGGTCCTGGCGGTGGTCATGCTCGCCGCGTTCGGTCTGACCAAGAAGGCGACCGGGGGCGGGTCGGCGGCGACGCCCGCACCGGTGCCCGTGGACGACGGGGCGACGCTCGACGAGTCCACCCTCGACGCGGTCTACGAGCACGCGCGGACCGCCTACCCCGGGGAGGCGTGCGGGTTCGTGCACGCCAGTGGACGGGTGCACGAGGCGCGCAACATGGCCGACGAGATGCACCGGCAGGACCCGGTCCGGTTCCCCCGCACCGCCACCACCGGTTACGTGCTGGCCCCCGCCGACCTGATCTATCTGGAGGACAACCTCGACGGGGACGACCCGGTGGTGGTGCTCTACCACTCGCATCCCAACGGCCGGGCCTACTTCAGTGACGAGGACCGGCGCAACGCGCTTGTCGACGGGGCGCCGCTCTATCCCACGCTTACGCAGTTGGTGGTCGGCATCGACGACACCGGCGTCCGGGAGGCGCGGTTGTTCCGGTGTGTCGAAGGCGACTACACCGAGCTGCGCTTCCTGCCCGGCCCGGACCGGCGTACGGCGGAGGTGGGCTGAGATGGGCATTCGTGACTCGATCCTGGACACGGTGGGCGGCACCCCGCTGGTGCGGCTCAGCCGGCTCACCGCCGACCTGCCCGGGGAGATCCTGCTCAAGCTGGAGCTGAACAACCCGGGCGGCAGCCACAAGATGCGCATCGCGTTGAACATGATCCGGGCGGCGGAGCGGGACGGCCTGCTCAAGCCGGGCTCCGGGCAGACCATCCTGGAGCCCACCGGGGGCAACACCGGGATGGGGATCGCGATCGCCGCCGCGGTCCTCGGCTACCGGGTGGTGCTGGTCATTCCGGACAACTACAGCGAGTCGAAGCGTCGCCTGCTGGCCAGTTTCGGGGTGGACGTCCGGCTCTCGGACAGCACCCGGGGCAACAACTCGCACGGCGAGCTGGCCACCGAGATCCAGTTCGAGCACCCCGAGTACGTGATGCTCAACCAGGCGGCCAATCCGGCCAACCCGGAGATCCACCGGTTGACCACCGTCCGCGAGATCATCGCCGACCTGGACGGCACCCGGGTGGACACCTACGTGGCCGGCATCGGCACCGGCGGTCACCTGACCGGCATCGGTGAGGTGCTCCGGCAGCACCAGGGCGGGCTGCGCATCCTCGGCGTGCAGCCGGAGGGCTGCGACATGTTCGCCGACGTGTTCGTCCCGCACCGCATCCAGGGGCTGTCCATCGGCATGATCCCGCCGGTGCTCAACACCGAGATCATCGACGAGATGGTCACGGTGAGCGAGGCGGACGCCATCGACGGGATGCGTCGGCTGATGGAGTGCGAGGGCATCGGCGCGGGGCCGTCGACCGGGGCGAACATCGCCGCGTGCCGCCGGCTGCTGGCCGCCTCGGACGAGCCGCTGACCCTGCTGACGGTGGCCTACGACCGGGTCAACGACTACCTGGAACTGCTCTGAACCGGGGCTGACCGCACCACCGGGTGCTGAGGCGGACACGCCGACGGCGGGGTGGCCCCGGGGCCACCCCGCCGTCGGTACACACGCTCAGCTGAACAGGTTGTACAGCTCCTGCGGTGCCTCGACCACCTGGTCGGCGGCGGGCTTCTGGGCGGCGGTGGCGTTGCCGTAGTCGGAGTAGGTGATCTTGATGTCCTGCGCGGCGACCTGGCCGGCGGCCGGGATCTGCACCACCAGCTCGCTGAGCCGGCCCTGCGGGTCCAGCTTCGCGGTGAACGGCACCGACTGCGCCTGGGCGCCCAACGCGGTGATCACCGTCTGGTCGACGGAACCGGCCTCGGCGGCCTTCGACACGTCCAGGGTGCCGGCGTAGGCGCCCTCGCCGGTCTGCCGGACCTCGGTGATGCCCTGGGTCAGCACGGCGCTGCCGGCCGGGTCGACCTTCTCGAAGTCGAAGCCGAGCGACTTGTTGCCCTTGATCCGGGTCTGGTCGAGGTGCTGGTACTTGCCGAGGCTGAGCTTCTGCGCGCCGGGGATGCTGCTGGCGGACTTGCCGCCCAGGTCCAGCTTCACCCAGCTGTCCGGCTTGGCGTGGATCAGGTCCAGGTTCATCATCAGGTCCGAGGACGCGTCACCGATGCTCAGCTTCATCTGGGCGCTCTGGCTGGGCTGGTGCACCTGCCCCTCGGCGGTGGAGCCCACCCCGGTCATGGTGAACCGGAAATTGCCGTTGCGGATCTCGTTGGTGGAGTTCAGCAGGGCCTGCTTGGCCTCGGAGGTGCCCGGCGAGGCGCTGCCCGAGGCGGCGCCGCCGGAGACCGTCGGGGATGCGGAGGCCCCCGCCTCGCCGCTCCCGGCGTTGTTGCAGGCGGCCAGGCCGGGGGTGAGCAGCGCTGCGGCGAAGACCGCCGCGCTGAAACGTCGAATGGTCACGTCAGGCTCTCCAGTCGGGTCGTCCGACCCCCGGCGGGCGTCGGGGGCGTGGCGTCGCGGGCGTGACGCTTCCCGCGTGGCGCGCGATCCCCGCCCGGTCGCGCCGGACCCCGGGGGTCGCGTCCCTTCTGTTCCCGCGCGTCGCCTTCCGCAATCCACCCGCCCGCAACTGCCGCGGACTTCCTGACCGACGCCGCTTGGCCCGACCACGATCAGCACCGCGTCGACCGTCCGCAGGACCGCGCCGACCGTCCGCAGCACCGCGCCGACCAGGGTCACGCGGCCGGTCAGCGTAGTGCGCCGGCCAGTTCGCGCAGCTCGTTGTCCCGGGCGTCGCCGACCACGATCACCGTACGGCCCGGTTCGAGCAGCACCAGGGCCTGCTCGTTGCCCCGCCCGGTGTACCGCTGCCAGTTCGCCCCGCCCAGGTCGGCCGGCCCCTGCGGCTGCCCCTCGGCGGTCAGCTCGGCGGGCAGCAACCGCTCCGGCGGCACGTTGCTCTGCACCAGTTGGGCGCCCCGCCCCTCCGGGGTGAGATAGCCCACCCGCAGGTTCGCCCCGTCGTCCACGGTGCGGAAGCTCGCGCTGACCGTACGCCAGCCGGAGCCCAGCCCGGACGGCTCGGTGACGGGGAAGACGTTCGCGGCGCGGGCCTGCTCGTAGGCGGGGGCGGCGTCGACGGTGGTGGGCTGCTCGCCACCGAGGAAGCCCCGGTAGAAGGCGAGTAGCAGGGCGATCGGCACCAGCAGCACCAGCAGCGACAACGCCATGTCCTTCGGCGAGCGCTCGGAGCGGGACTTCTCCGCCCGGCCGGAGCGGACCGGCACCGGCTCGCCCGCCCGGTCGTCCGCCGCCGCGACCAGCGCCGGTTCGGCGGCGGGGGCGGGCCCGGCGGGGGCGGCACCGGTCACCGGCCCGTCACCCGGGGGCAGCGGCGGCTGGCCGTCCGGCGGGGTCGGATCGGCGGGTACGCGGTCGGCAGGCTGTGCGGGCTCCACCGGCCCATTCTGGCAGCCGCCCGGTGGGGCGATCCCGCCCACCATCGCCCCGCCCCGCCGCCGGACCTGGCATCGTGTGAGGATCAGCGACAAAGCTGGCAGTGGCGAGCGCAGCCCCTGCCGGTCCACCCCGCACCGTCGCGAGGAGGAAAGCCGCCATGACGAACACCAGGACGCGGGTCCCACAGGATCTCGACCGCAACCTCGCCCTCGACCTGGTCCGGGTCACCGAGGCCGCGGCGATGGCCGCCGGTCGGTGGGTCGGCCGGGGCGACAAGGAGGGCGGCGACGGGGCAGCCGTCGACGCGATGCGTAAGCTGATCAACTCGATCCAGATGCGCGGCGTCGTGGTGATCGGCGAGGGCGAGAAGGACAACGCCCCGATGCTGTTCAACGGCGAGCAGGTGGGTGACGGCACCGGCCCCGAGGTGGACGTGGCGGTGGACCCGGTCGACGGCACCACGCTGATGAGCAAGGGCATGCCCAACGCGCTCGCGGTGCTGGCCGTCTCGGAGCGGGGGGCGATGTTCGACCCGAGCGCCGTGTTCTACATGGAGAAGCTGGCCGTCGGCCCGGAGTACGCCGACGTGGTCGACATCGAGGCCGGGCCGGCGGAGAACATCCGACGGATCGCCAAGGTCAAGGGCACCGACGTCGCCGAGGTCACCGTCTGCGTGCTGGACCGTCCCCGGCACGCGGACCTGGTGGACGAGATCCGGCGGACCGGGGCGGGCATCCGGTTCATCTCCGACGGCGACATCGCCGGGTCGATCGCCGCCGCCCGGGGCGAGTCGGGCGTCGACGTGCTGATGGGCGTCGGCGGCACCCCGGAGGGGATCATCTCCGCGTGCGCGCTCAAGTGCATGGGTGGGGCGATGCAGGCCAAGCTCTGGCCGCAGGACGCACAGGAGCGGGAGAAAGCGCTCGCCGCCGGGCACGACCTGGACCGGGTGCTGGGCACCGACGACCTGGTCACCGGGGACAACTGCTTCTTCGTGGCGACCGGGGTCACCTCCGGTGACCTGCTGCGCGGGGTGCGGTACCAGGCCGGTGGGGCGTACACCCAGTCGATCGTGATGCGGTCCAAGAGCGGCACGATCCGGGTGATCGACTCGTACCACCGGTTGGAGAAGCTGGCCCTCTACTCGGCGGTGGACTTCGACGGCAGGCCCCTGGCAGAGCAGGAGTGACCGCGACCGGCACGGCGGTTCCCGCCGTCCTGCCCACCTCCCGCCGGATCGCCGGGATCGGGCTGGCGACCGCCGCCGGGGTCGGGGTGGCCGTCCAGTCCCGGATCAACGGCGAGCTGGGCGTACGCCTGGCCGACGGGATCGCCGCGGCGGTGGTCTCCTTCGGTCTCGGCCTGGTGGTGCTGCTGGTGCTGGTCCCCGCGCTGCCCGGTGGGCGACGCGGGCTGGCCGACCTGCGTGCCGCGCTGCGCTCCGGCACGTTGCGCCCCTGGCAGATGCTGGGCGGGGTGTGCGGGGCGTTCCTGGTCGCCACCCAGGGCCTCACCATCGGCGTGCTCGGCGTGGCGGTCTTCACGGTGGCGGTGGTCGCCGGGCAGTCGGCCAGCAGCCTGGCCGTGGACCGGGCGGGTATCGGGCCGGGTGGGCGTCAGCCGGTGACCGTGGCCCGGTTGGCCGGCGCGGTGCTGACCGTGCTGGCCGTCCTGCTGGCGGTCGGTGACCGGCTGGGTAACCCGGGCACCCTGGCGCTGGCTCTGCTGCCCCTGCTGGCCGGGTTGGGCCTGGCCTGGCAGCAGGCGGTCAACGGCCTGGTCCGCGCGGCCGCGGGCAGCGCGCTGACCGCCACCGGAGTCAACTTCGCCGTCGGTACGGCGGCCCTGCTGGTCGCCTTCGGCGTGGACGTGGCCATCCGGGGTGGCCCCGCCGGCCGGTTGCCGACCGAGCCGTGGCTCTATCTGGGTGGCCCGATCGGCATCGTCTTCATCGCGGTCGCGGCGGCACTCGTCCGGTTCACCGGGGTGCTGCTGCTGGGGCTCGCCACCATCGCCGGTCAGGTCGTCGGGGCCGTCGTCCTGGACGTGGTGCTCCCGACGGCGGCGTCGCACCCGGGCCCGGCCACCCTGGCGGGCGCGGCACTCACCCTGGTCGCGGTGCTGGTCGCGGCGCTCGGCCCGGTGCACCGTCGCTGACCTGCGCACCGGACCTGCCGTCGGGCGGGCCGTCGGCCGGTCGAGCGTCCGCGCGGCCCGACCGTCGGGCGGCGGTCAGTGCGCCCCGCCCGCCGGGGTGGGCGTCCGGATGGTGGCGGCGAGGATCCGGACGGTGTCGGCCAGCGCCTCGTCCAGCGGGGTCGGCGTGATGCCCAGGGTTTCGGTGGCCCGGGTCGAGTCCAGCACGAAGGGCCGGGCGAACTGGTGTGCGGTCTCCCGCAGCTCGCGGGCGAACGGGTCGTTCAGGCCACCGAGCCAGAGCAACGGGTAGGGCATCCGGACCAGCCTCGGCGCCGGGGCGCCGGCCAGTTGCGCCACCCGTCCGGCCAGCTCGCGGGCGCTGACGGCCGGGTTGCTCGGCACGTGCCAGGCCCGTCCCCAGGCCCGCTCGTCGGTGGCGGCGGCGACCAGGGTGCGCACCACGTCCCCGACGTACGTCCAGCTGTGCGGGGCGTCCCAGTTCACCGGCAGGAAGACCCGTTGCCCGGCGAGCACCTTCGGCAGCACCAACGGCAGCAGGGAGTTGCCTTCGGCACCGAGGTAGTCCGAGCCGCGCACCTCGGTGATCCGGGCCCGGCCGGCGTGGTGGGCGGCGAGCGCCTCGGTCCACATCCGGTTGCGGACCTGCCCCTTGGTGCCGGTGGCGGCGAGCGGGGTGTCCTCGGTCATCGGCGCGTCGACCGGGCCGTAGCCGTAGAGGCAGCCGACGGTGGCGAGCACCGCGCCGGTGCGCTCGGCGGTGGTGAGCAGTGCGCCGGCCAGCGGCGGCCAGTCGGTGGCCCACCGGTGGTAGGCGGGGTTGGCGCAGTTGTAGAGCGCGACCGCCCCGCCGGTGAGGGCGGTCAGCCGGTCGGTGTCGGCGGCGTCGGCGGCGATCCGCTCGATGGCCGGGTCGACGGGGCCGGTGCCCCGTCGGGTGACGAGCCGGACCTGCTCGCCCCGCTCGGCGAGGTGGCGGGCGGCGGCGGTGCCGACCGGACCGGCGCCGACGATCACGTGCAGTGACATGGGAGAACCCTTCAGAGCGGAAGGCTGGATAGAGAGCAGTGCTCTCGTTGAACCGTGTTCAGCATGTCCGACCAGCCGCCCCCCGTCAAGAGCAGTGCTCTCTATTTTGATTGCCGCTCTGGACCGTGGCAGAGTGGAGCCATGCCGGCTTCCTCGATCCGCGCCCGGGTCCGCGCCGAGATGATCGACGAGATCAAGGCGACCGCCCGCCGCCACCTCGCCACCGACGGTGCCGACCTCTCCCTACGGGCGGTCGCCCGGGACATGGGCATGGTCTCGTCCGCGATCTACCGCTACTTCCCCAGCCGCGACGACCTGCTCACCGCGCTGATCATCGAGGCGTACCACGCACTCGGCGAAGCAGTGGAGTCCGCCGACGCCGCCGTCGACCGGGCCGACCTGCGCGGACGCTGGCACGCCGCGTGCCGGGCCGCCCGCGCCTGGGCGCTGGCGCACCCCGCCGAGTACGCCCTGCTCTACGGCAGCCCGGTCCCCGGGTACGCCGCCCCGGTCGACACCGTGCTCCCCGCCCAGCGCCCGCCACGGACCCTGATCGGCATCCTCCGCGACGGGGTGGCCGACGGCCGGCTCGCCCCACCCGACGACGACCTGCCCGAACCGGTCCGCTCCGACCTCGCCGAGATCGCCACCGGCCTCTTCCCCGGCCTGCCCGAGGCCCTGCTGGCCCGGGGCATGGCCGGCTGGACCCAGCTCTTCGGGCTGATCAGCTTCGACCTCTTCGGCCGCCTCGGCCCGGCCCTGCCCCACCGGGACGCCTACTTCGACCACCAGACCGCCCTGATGGCCGACCTCGTCGGCCTGCCCTGACCCGGGGCGGGCGAGGGCCGACCGCCACCGCGCCGGACCGCCCGGCACCGGCCTCCCGCAGCGCACCGAACGGCGCAGGTCTCACCTGCAGACCGGCCGGCACCGGCTCGGCCCGGCCGTGGCCGCCGGGTCAGCCGGCGTCGGAGGAGTGGCCGGGGAAGAGATGCGCCGCCGGGTCGATGGCCACGGCGGCGTTGTTGACGGCGGTGGCGGCCTCACCGAAACCGGTGGCGATCAGCCGCACCTTGCCCGGGTACTCGGTGATGTCCCCGGCGGCGAAGACCCGGGGCAGGTTGGTCGCCATCGCGCTGTCCACCACGATGTGCCGCCGGTCCAGCCGCAGCCCCCACTCGGCCAGCGGCCCCAGGTCGGCGGTGAAACCGAGCGCCGCGACCACCGTGTCGACCGGCAGGGTCTCCGCCGCGCCACCCCGTACGGTGATCTCGGCGGCGGTCACCGTGTCGTCGCCGTACAGCCGGGTCACCTCGGCGTTGACGACGACCCGCACCGGCAGGGACAGCACCCGGGCCACCGTGCCGGCGTGCGCCCGGAACCGTTCCCGGCGGTGCACCAGGGTCACCGAACGGGCCAACGGTTGCAGGGTCGCCGCCCAGTCGAACGCGGAGTCACCGCCGCCCACGATCAGCACGTCCCGGTCGGCGAGCGCGGCCGGCTCCGGTACGAAGTAGACGATCCCGCCACCGAGGAAGCTGTCCGCCACCGGCAGCGGACGCGGGGTGAAGCTGCCCAACCCCCCGGTGACCACCACCGCACCGCAGCGCAGCTGCTCGCCGCCGGCCAGGCCCAGCACCGGTCGGCCGTCGAGGTGGGCGAGCTTCTCGGCCCGGGTGCCCAACAGGTATTCCGGGTGGTAGGGCGCGGCCTGAGCGACCAGGTTGGCCACCAGCTCCCGGCCCTTGACGGCGGGGAAACCGGCGACGTCGAGGATCAGTTTCTCCGGGTACATGGCGGTGATCTGCCCGCCCGGCTCGGGCAGCGCGTCGACCACCGCCACCGACAGGCCCCGGAAACCCGCGTAGTACGCGGCGAACAGCCCCGTCGGACCGGCTCCGATCACGGCGACATCGACCTCGCGCATGGGCGTACCGTCGCTTTCCGCTGGCGGGCACACACAGTTGGATCAACGCGTGCTGCTGCCGACGGTAGGCCCGCCACCCCGTCCGGGCAAGCATCTCCCGGCCGTACCGCGTGCCGGGCGGGTCGCGCCCCGCTCAGGACCTCAGCGTGGACTCGACCCGGTACTCCCCGTACGGGTCGTACGGGCGGCGACGCCGGAACAGGATCGCCGCGACCACCCCGCCGAGCAGCCCGAACAGGTGCCCCTGCCAGGAGATCCGCTCGTCGGTGGGCAGGATGCCGAGCAGCTGCCAGCCGTAGAGCAGGCCGACCAGCAGCACCACCCCGAAGTTCCACCAGCTCCGCTCGACGACGCCCCGGGTGAACAGCAGGCCCAGGTAGCCGAAGATCACCCCGCTCGCGCCGACGACCACCGAGTTGGGCGAGCCGGTGAACCAGACGCCGAGGCCGCTGACCAGGATGATGACCAGGGTGGACCAGAGGAACCGGCGGCTACCGGCGGCCAGCACGAAGGTGCCGAGCAGGATCAGCGGGATGCTGTTGCTGTAGAGGTGGTCGAAGCCGTGGTGCAGGAACGGCGAGAAGAACACCCCGTCGAGCCCCTGGATGCGCTGCGGGATGATCCCGGCGGCCACGTCGAGCCCGAAGCCGAGCCCCTGGTCGAGGGCCTCGATGAGGAAGAGGAACGGCACCACCGCGCACATGGCGACGAAGGCCCGGCCGAGCGACGCGTAGAACGCCTCGGTGCCGAACCGGTCGGGGTCGCCGCCCGTCGGGTGCAGGGTCACCCCACCATGGCTATCAGCATTCTTCGCCGACCGCCACCCGGGTCCCGCGCCACCGGGGGTACGACGGCGGGGCGGGTGGTCGCCCACCCGCCCCGCCGTCGTACCCGTCGATCAGTACCAGCCGGAACTCTGGCTCTTGGCCCAGGCCCCGCAGGGGCTGTCGTACCGGCCCTCGATGTAGCCGAGGCCCCACTTGATCTGGGTGACCGGATTGGTCCGCCAGTCGCTGGCGACCGAGCTCATCTTGTTGCCGGGCACGGCCTGCGGGATGCCGTACGCGCCGGACGAGGAGTTGCTGGCCTTGGGGTTCCAGCCGCTCTCCTTGTTCCAGAGCTTGTCCAGGCAGGGCATCTGGTCGATCTTGAAGCCCGCCTGGAGGAGCATCGCGCAACCGGTCTTGCGGTGCCCGCTGTAGGAACTGCACGAGGCCGGGACCGGGCCGGCGAAGGGCTTGATCTTCCCGTCCTCCGACTTGGCCTTGGCCTCGGCCTCATCACGTTCCTTCTTGCGCGACGCCGCCGCGGCCTCGGCGGCCTTGGCCCGCTGGGCGGCCTCCTTGGCCGCTGCGGCGGCCCGCTGCCGCGCCTGGTACTCGGCGGACCGCTGCTTGGCGGACTCCCGCCGGTGGTCGGCCTGCCGGTCACGCTGGTAGTCGTACTCGGCCTGGTCGACCTGGAGGCCGACCTGTGCGGTCAGGCCCTGTTGCTGGGTTTCCCGGTCTTCGCCCAGGTAGAAACCGCCGGCAACGCCCACGGAGAGCAGTGCGACAGCGGCCGTACGGGCACCGAACCGGCTCCACAGCCGACTCACGAAGTATCCCTTCGTCGGGGGCAATGGCGCGGCGCGGACCAGCCCGTGCCGGGCGTGGTCGCACCACGAGCGCCCCGACCTCAGCCGGTCGCCGCCGACGTACCGGCGGGCGGTGGCGGCTCGTCCACGGATGGGACGAACGTTCACCAATGACCCCCACCGGGACGTGGGCGCTCGTGGGACACCATCGCGCACAGTGAGGCTGATGGGAAACCCGGCGCGCGAATTGTGACCTGTGCCACAAAGTGAATGCGGACGATGGGGGGCGACCCCACCCCTCGCAGGACTCAGCCCGGGATGTCCTCCAACAGATCGGTCACCATCGCCGCGATCGGGGAACGCTCGGACCGGTTCAGCGTGACGTGCGCGAAGAGCGGATGTCCCTTCAGCGCCTCGATCACCGCCGTCACCCCGTCGTGCCGGCCCACCCGCAGGTTGTCCCGCTGGGCGACGTCGTGGGTCAGCACCACCCGCGAGCCCTGCCCGATCCGGGACAGCACGGTGAGCAGCACCCCCCGCTCCAGCGACTGCGCCTCGTCGACGATGACGAAGGCGTCGTGCAGGCTCCGGCCCCGGATGTGGGTCAGCGGGAGGACCTCCAGAATGCCCCGGGAGGTGACCTCCTCCAGCACGTTCTCGTGCACCACCGCGCCGAGGGTGTCGAAGACGGCCTGCGCCCAGGGCGACATCTTCTCCGACTCCGAGCCCGGCAGGTAGCCCAACTCCTGACCGCCGACGGCATAGAGCGGGCGGAAGACCACCACCTTCTTGTGCCGGCGGCGTTCCATCACCGCCTCCAGCCCGGCGCAGAGCGCCAACGCCGACTTGCCGGTGCCGGCCCGACCGCCCAGCGACACGATCCCGATCGACTCGTCCAGCAGCAGGTCCAGCGCGATCCGCTGCTCGGCCGACCGCCCGTGCACCCCGAACGCCTCCCGGTCGCCCCGGACCAGCCGGACCGTCTTGTCGGGCAGCACCCGACCCAGGGCCGACCCCCGGGTGGAGTGCAGCACCAGGCCGGTGTGGCAGGACAGCCCGGCGGCGGCGTCCAGGTCGAGGCAGTCCCCGGCGTAGAGCCGGCCGATCTCGTCCTCACCCAGCTCCAGCTCGGCCATCCCCGTCCAGGTCGGATCGCTGGCCTGGCCGTGCCGGTACTCGTCGGCCCGCAGGCCCACCGCGGCGGCCTTGACCCGCAACGGCATGTCCTTGCTGACCAGGGTCACCTCCCGCCCCTCGGCGGCCAGGTTCAGCGCCACCGACAGGATGCGGGCGTCGTTGGACTCGTTGCGGAAGCCCGGGGGGAGGACGCCGCCGTCCGAGTGGTTCAGCTCCACCGTGAGCGTGCCGCCGGACTCGTTGGCGGGCACCGGGCGGTCCAGCCGACCGTGCCGGACCCGCAGCTCGTCGAGCATCCGCAGGGACTGGCGGGCGAACCAACCCAGCTCCGGGTGGTGCCGCTTGCCCTCCAGCTCCGAGATCACCACGAGGGGCAGGACCACCTCGTGCTCGGCGAAGCGGTGGAAGGCCGCCGGGTCGGACAGGAGCACCGACGTGTCCAGGACGAACACCTGGCCGCTTGGTCCGGGCTCCTCGGGGCCGGGCGGAGCAGCGGCCGTCGTACGGCGGCTCCGGGTGGATCGGCGGGTCGTGGCAGTCGCGGCCGGGATCTGGTCGACACCGGCGGGCGTACGGCGAGTCGTCACAGGCCTGCTCCGACGGACGGGCATCCGCCATCCGCGTTCCGCCTCCTCCGGTGCCCGGGGACACGGGGTCGGATGCGGAACCCCGTGCGCGAGGTCGCAGATCCGGGCGGCCGGCTGACCCGGGAAAACCCCGGGTCATGCCTAGACGCTAGCGGCGTCGGGCCGCCTCGGCTAGAGGCAGACGAGGATCCGCCCCCGGTGCGGTGGCCGACGGCGGACCGGCCGGGATGCCAGCCCCCTGCGCGCATCCCGGCCGGTGGAACCGCGTCACCCGTCCGACGCGGTCGACATCGTCGACGACGCCGTGGAGGGTGACGAGCCAACTGCTGGGCCGCGTCCGCCGTGACCGACGAAGGTGGCCCCTGCGGTTCAGCCGGTCCGGCGAACCAGCGTGCCGGTCGGGTGCCGACCGGTGACCGGCCCCGGACGGGCAGCGACCGGCCCCGGCGGGGCGGCCATCGGGGCAGGACGGACGGCGACCGGGCCCGGCGGGGCGGTGAACGAGGAGCCGGCGTAGGTGGTGCCCTGGCGGACCGCCGGGGCGGACGGTCCCGCAGCCGCAGCCGTCCCAGCTGGGACGGCGAGCGCCGAGGCGAGCACCGCCTGGGCGTCACGCCGACGCCGGTTCCAGGCGCCCCGGTCCCCGTCGAAGTAGCCCTGCCGATAGCCGAAGCGGTAGCCGATCCGATAGCTCAGCTGGCCGTGCAACCGACCGGCGGCGTAACTGGTCGCACCCAGCACGAGGACGAGGAACACGGCGAGAAGCGGGCTCATCGGGCGGCTCCGGTGGGCCGCGTCGGCCGGATCACCGGTCCTCCGGCTCGGCCGGGCTCGGATCGACGACCAGCAACCGTTCCAGGTCCTCGGTGCTGACCTCCTCGACCAGCTCCACGCTGATCCGGCAGCCGTCCAGGACGACCTCGGCCATTGAGGACCGTCGGATCTCGCCCCCGGCGTCGTAGACCCGGACGCTCATCTCCGGGCAGCCCAGATGGGTCCGCCAGGCGTTCCACTCGTCCCGGTCGCCGACGCTCAGGGACAGGTAGCGGCAACCGCGGGCCAGGTAGAGCCGCCAGGGTGCGCTGAGTCCTGCGGCGACCCCCTCCGCGATCAGGCCGAACGCCTGGGCGCGGGTCGTGAGTTCGGTCACCGCGCCCCCCTGGCACCGGACGCGTGACGCATGTGAGCAGTGATCGTCTCAAGCACGTGACAAACCGTAGAATGTCCCATGAGCGTGACAGTATCAGCTTTTTGCCCGGTTCCCCCCGACCCGCAACGCAGCTATTATGCCCAGGTAAACACCCATGAAGCGAGGAATCGGCAGGCGTCGGGCCGCACGATGAGTGCGTCTCACATGCGTGACAAAGATCCGCCCCGGGCACCCCGGACGGGCGTTACGGCCGTACCGTCACGGGGTGACCGAGACCGCCCCCGCCCGGAAGATCGCATTCGCCACCTTCGTTCGCCGGGCGCTCGACGACGCCCGGGCCATGCGGGCCTGGACCGGCACCGAGGTCTCCCGCCGCACCGGCGTCTCCCGCCAGACGATCAACCGGTGGGTCCGCGGCGACTGGGCCAGCGACCCGGAGGCCGAACGGGTGGTGGCGTTCTGTGAGGGGCTCGGCCTCAACCCCGCCGCCGCCTTCACCGCCCTCGGCTGGGACCGGGCCGCCGCTCCCCGGGGTGCGGCGAACACCCCTCCGATGGACCCGGACGTCGAGGCGTTGCTGCGCCGGCTGGTCGATCCCGCCGTGTCGGACGCGGAGAAGTTCCACATCCGGGAAACCATTCGTTATCTCGCATACCGCCCTACGCTCCCCCTCGATGTCCGAAATGGAGGCGAGCAGGCCGGGTAGTTCCTCAGATGGCGAAAGAACGCCTGAGCAGACCCGACCGT
This sequence comes from Micromonospora sp. RL09-050-HVF-A, assembly GCF_019374995.1. Lineage (NCBI taxonomy): Bacteria > Bacillati > Actinomycetota > Actinomycetes > Micromonosporales > Micromonosporaceae > Micromonospora > Micromonospora sp. RL09-050-HVF-A. The sequence goes on along the minus strand of NZ_JAGKQP010000002.1, from coordinate 5,506,979 downwards.
TTCGCTCCGGGGCCGCAACGGGCACGCTAGCGTCCGTATCCGTACTGCTTGGGCTCGTCGTCGGCGGGGGGACGGGACAAGGCCGAACTCAGCCCTGCGGGACAGAAGGAGGGGTCTGTCCATGACCCTGAAATGGTGGGCAGTCGTGGTCGCGGCAGTCTCCCTGACCGCGTGCGTGACCGCGAACCTGGTGGTCGGCCTGGGCCCCGGCGGGCAGATTCCGCTGGTCGTCAACCTCTTCGCCCTCACCGCCGCCGGCACCGCCGTCGTCCTGGCGGTGGTCGCCGAACTGCACGACCGACTCGACGACCGGGTCAGCGCGCTCACCGACTTCATGGTGGCGCGGCTCAACGAGATCGAGGCCCGCACCGGCGACCGGAACACCGGTTTCGTCGAGGGTTACCTGCTCAACCAGGGCCGGCAGGCCACAGTGGTGCCGTTGGGACGACGCGGCCGGGGAGCCGCCGAGCGCTGAGGCGCACCACGATCAGCCCATCCCGCCGGTGTCAAGAAGCCACTCCGAAGCCACGAATCAGCCACCACCCCCGGGGTACGCTGTCGCGCGTGCCGTCGTTGAATCTGGGTAACCAGCAGCCACCGATTCCGCTGGATGCTGAGCACGCCTGGCGTACCACCGCCGAGCGGGCCGCCGACACCGTCCTCTTCTTCGACTTCGACGGCACCCTCGCGCCGGTCGACGACGATCCCACCGCGGTACGCCCCGCCCCCAAGGTGCTCGCCGCGTTGGAGGCGCTGGCCCCGGTGGTGCAGCGGGTGGCGATCGTCTCCGCCCGCCCCGTCGACTTCCTTCGCGACCACCTCGGTGGCCTCAGCGGGATCGACCTCTACGGCCTCTACGGCCTGGAGCACAGCCACTCCGGCGGCGAGACGGTCACCGAACCCGCCGCGCTGCCCTGGGTGCCCACCATGGCCGAACTGGCCGACCTGGCCCGCGCCGAACTGCCCGCCGGAGCGCTGGTGGAGTTCAAGCGGCTGAGCGTCGCGCTGCACTGGCGTACCGCCCAGCAGCTCGGCCCGACGGTCGAGCAGTGGGGCCGGGCCCAGGCCGAACGGCTCGGGCTGCGGGTGCAGGCGGGCCGGATGGTGCTGGAGCTCAAGCCCCCCGTCGACCGGGACAAGGGGCTGGTCATCGGCGAGGTGGTCCGGGACGCCGGTGGCGCCTGGTACTTCGGCGACGACGTCTCCGACATCAAGGCGTTCGCGGCACTGCGCGCCCGGTCCGCCGCCGACCCCGGTTTCCTCGGCGTCTGCGTGGCGGTGGCCAATCCGGAGACCGGCCGTGAGGTCGCCGAGGCCGCCGACCTCACCATCGACTCGCCCGCCGCGCTGGGCGACTTCCTCACCCGGGCCGTACACCACCTGACCTGACCGCAGCCGCGCGGGCGTTCTCCGGGGGTGCCATGGACGGCCCGCCCGGTCGCGTCGGTGGGTCAGGTGCCGTAGCGGCGTTGCCGGGTGCCGTAGGAGCGCAGGGCGCGGAGGAAGTCGACCCGCCGGAAGTCCGGCCAGTTCAGCTCGCAGAAGTAGAACTCCGAGTGCGCCGACTGCCAGAGCATGAAGCCCGACAGGCGCTGCTCGCCGCTGGTCCGGATGATCAGATCCGGGTCGGGCAGGCCCCGGGTGTAGAGGTGCTCCGAGATGTGGTCCACGTCCAACGAGTTGGCCAGTTCCTCGATGGTGCCGCCCTTGGCGGCGTGCTCCACCAGCAGCGAACGGACCGCGTCGGCGATCTCGCGCCGGCCGCCGTACCCGACGGCGATGTTGACCTGGGCGCCGCCGCTGCGCTCCCGGGTGCGTTCCTCGGCGGCCTTGAGCGCCTGGGCGTGCTGGGTCGGCAGCACGTCGAGCGCGCCGACCATCCGCAGCCGCCAGGGGTTGCCCTCCTCGGCCAGCTCGGTGGTCAGATCCTCGATGATCTGGAGCAGCGGGTCGAGTTCCTCCGCCGGCCTGGACAGGTTGTCGGTGGAGAGCAACCAGAGGGTGACGTGACCCACCCCGGCCGCGTCACACCAGCGCAGCAACTCCTTGATCCGCTCGGCACCCATCCGGTGCCCGTCGTTCGGATCGACGAGGCCCATCTCCCGCGCCCACCGACGATTGCCGTCGCACATCACGCCCACGTGCCGGGGCACCGGCCGACCTGCGAGCCTGGCCGTCAACCGGCGCTCGTAGACGGAGTAGATAAGGTTCCGCAGAGTCATCACCCTGCAGCGTAGCGACCCGCACCGAATATCAGTGCCTCGGTGGGCGCACTACGGGCGTGATCAAGAGAAATACGCCATCCCACCGCCTGCCGCTGACCGAAACCTCTTGATCACCCGGGCGGGCCCTCGGGGGCGGGGGTGGCGCGGTGGAGGGAATAGAGGGTGAGGGAGGCCGCCGCCAGGAGGGGGGCGCCGTCGCGGACCAGGCCGTCCAGGCCGAGGAGCCACCAGCACAGGGGGACGTTGACCGCGAGGACGCCCAGGGTGACCGTCACCAGCAGGCGGCGGGCCCAGGGTCGGCCACGCATCAGGAACGCCGTACAGAACAGCACCAGATAGCTGACCACGATGCCGCCACCGAACCAGAGCAGCACCACCGGTACGGCGGCGAGCCGGCCGTCCAGCACCGCGCCGCCGGCCACCAGGGCGGGCACCAGCATCAGCGGACTGTAGGTGAAGGCGGCCACCCGGGCGGTGAGCAGCCAACCGGTGACCTGGGGGCGTTTCGGGGCGACCTCCCGCCAGGCGATCGTCCCGTCCTCGACCACCAGGCCCCGGCGGTGGCGCACCAGATGCCCGGTGACCGCGTCGCAGCGGTAGAGCAGCACGACCACGGCGACGCAGAGCGCGGTGAGCACGGCGAAGCCGAGCAGGCCGGGCAGCGGCGGCACGCCCTGCCGGGGCACCACCAGCCGGCCGACCGCGAAGACGGTGGTCACGGCGAGGATCAGCCCGAACGGCTTCGCCCCGGCCCGTCCCCGGTTCACCTGCCCGATCAGCACCAGGAAACCCAACGAGCGCAGCATCGCCCAGCCGGTGCGTACCGCGAGGCCGAACTCCTGCTCCGGGGCGTACCACCAGTTGAGCAGCTCGACCACGACGGTGGCGGCGGCGGTCGACGCCAGCAGGACGGTCAACACCCGGACGGCGGACGGCCGCCGGACCTGCGGGGTCACGGCGGCCGTCCTCATGGTTGGTGATGTTGCCCGCAACGGGCCTCCGGCACACCTGTCACCGCTGCGCCGCGACGGAGGCTGCCCGGTGTCTGGTTACCGCGGCTGCTCCGCGTCGAGCCGGGCGCGCAGCGCGTCCAGCTCCGACCACAGGACGGCGGGCAGCTTGTCACCGAACTTCTCGAACCACTCGGTGACCAGCGGCAACTCGTTGCGCCACTCCTCGGGGTCGACCTTCAGGGCGATCCGGACGTCCTCGGGGGTCATGTCGAGCCCCTCGACGTCCAGCGCGTCGGCGGTCGGCACCATGCCGATCGGGGTCTCCACCGCGGCGGCGGTGCCCTCGAGCCGCTCGACGACCCACTTCAGCACGCGCGAGTTCTCGCCGAAGCCGGGCCAGAGGAAGTTGCCCTCGGCGTCCTTGCGGAACCAGTTCACGTAGTAGATCTTCGGCAGCTTGGCGGCGTCCCCGTCGACGCCCTTGCCCATCTCGATCCAGTGGTTGAAGTAGTCACCGGCGTGGTAGCCGATGAACGGCAGCATCGCCATCGGGTCGCGGCGCACCACGCCGACCGCGCCGGACGCGGCGGCGGTGGTCTCCGAGGAGAGCGTCGCCCCCAGGTAGACCCCGTGCACCCAGTCGCGGGCCTCGGTGACCAGCGGGATGGTGTCCCGGCGACGCCCGCCGAACAGGATCGCGTCGATCGGTACCCCGTTGGGGTCGAAGTAGTCGTCGGCCAGGATCGGGCACTGGGTGATCGGGGTGCAGAACCGGCTGTTCGCGTGGGAGGAGAGCTGCTCGCTCTCCGGCGTCCAGTCGTTGCCCTTCCAGTCGGTCAGGTGGGCCGGCGGCTCACCCATGCCCTCCCACCAGATGTCACCGTCGTCGGTGAGGGCGACGTTGGTGAACACGGAGTTGCCCCGGTCCAGCGTGCGCATCGCGTTGGCGTTGGTCTTCCAGTCGGTGCCCGGGGCGACGCCGAACAGGCCGTACTCCGGGTTGACCGCGTAGAGGCGACCGTCGGGGCCGAACCGCATCCAGGCGATGTCGTCGCCGATGGTCTCGACCTTCCAACCGGGGATGGTCGGCTCCAGCATGGCCAGGTTGGTCTTGCCGCAGGCGGACGGGAACGCGCCCGCCACGTGGTAGACCTTCCCCTCCGGCGAGGTGATCTTGAGGATCAGCATGTGCTCGGCGAGCCAGCCCTCGTCCCGCCCCATCACGCTGGCGATCCGCAGCGAGTAGCACTTCTTGCCCAGCAGCGAGTTGCCGCCGTAGCCGGAGCCGTAGGACCAGATCTCCCGGCTCTCCGGGAAGTGCGAGATGTACTTCGTCTCGTTGCACGGCCAGGCCACGTCGGACTGGCCGGGGGCGAGCGGGGCGCCGATGGAGTGCAGCGCGTGCACGAAGTCGGCGTCGTCGCCCATCGCCTCCAGCACGGCGGCACCCATCCGGGTCATGATCCGCATCGAGGCGACCACGTACGGGCTGTCGGTGATCTCGACGCCGAACATCGGGTTCTCGGCCTCGACCGGGCCCATGCAGAACGGGATGACGTACATCGTCCGGCCGCGCATCGCACCCCGGTACAACTCGGTCATCGTCCGCTTCATCTCGGCCGGCGCCATCCAGTTGTTGGTGGGGCCGGCGTCCGCTTCGTCCACCGAGCAGATGAAGGTGCGCTCCTCGACCCGGGCGACGTCCGTGGGGTCGGTGCGGGCGTAGAAGGAGTTCGGCTTCTTTTCCGGGTTGAGCCGGATCAGGGTCCCGCTGTCGACGAGTTCGTCGGTGAGACGCCGCCACTCCTCGTCGGTTCCGTCCACCCAGACCACCCGGTCCGGGGTCGTCAGTTCCGCGATCTCCCGGACCCAGGCGAGCAGCTTGGGGTGGGTCGTGGGGGCCTGATCGATCCCCCGCACAGTAGCCGGAGCAACCATGACTCATCTCCTTGTGGTCGACGCTGACCGATTTATGGGATGCACGAGTCTCGGCGGACGCGGGCCGCGTCGCCTTCGTGGAAACCTGGGATTGGCCTCAGCGTAAACCGGGCGGACCCGCGAGTCAGTGGGACTGGTTGTGAACAACTGCACAAGGTGCCGCCCGGCTGCGGTAACACGAGCTGATACCCGCTTTCACGCGCAGTTTCACGCAAATCCTCAGGCGAACTGCCGGTGACCGCGAGAACGGACGGCCGGCGACGGAGAAACCGGGCGTCCGGGCGGATCGGCGCGCGGCGCGCGACAGGTCGCCGGTGGTGCCCCGTCCGATCAGCCGGCAACCGGTACGCTCGCGAGGTGGCCGCGACGATGACCGGGGACCAACCGGGGACCCCACAGACCCGCCCGGGTCTGGTCCGTTCGCTGCTGGACCGGTTCGGTCACCTCATCCGCGAGTTGAGCAAGTTCGCCACCGTGGGCGGGGTGGCCTTCCTGGTCGACTTCGCGCTGTTCAACTTCCTCACGCTGGCCCGCGGGATGGAGCCGGTGACCGCCCGGGTCATCTCCACGGTGATCGCGGCGACTGTCGCGTTCGTCGGCAACCGGTTCTGGACCTGGCGGCACCGGGTCCGCTCCAACCCGGCCCGCGAGTACGCGCTGTTCTTCTTCTTCAACGCGGTCGGCCTGGGCATCGCGGTGGCCTGCCTGGCGGGCAGCCGCTACGGCCTGGGCAGCATCTGGCCCGACGTCTTCCGCACCCCGTTGGCCGACAACATCGCCAGCTACGTGGTCGGCACCGCGCTCGGCACGCTGTTCCGGTTCTGGTCGTACCGACGGTTCGTCTTCGTCGAAGCGGGAACTCCCCCGCTTCCGGAGGCGACCACCGACGACCCGTCGCCCGGGTCGTGAGCGGTCGCCCTCCCCGTCCAGCCGGAGCCTCCGGCATCGTCCACTGCCCTAAGGTGTTGCGCATGCGTCTTGTCCGTCTGCTGCCCGAGCGCTGGCAGAAGTTCATCCGCGAGGCGCTCAAATTCGGCATCGTCGGGGGCGTCAACACCGTCATCAATTACGCGGTGTTCAATGCCCTGGCACTCACGGTCTTTGTCGACGGTCAACTGAAGGCGACGGTCATCGCCACCATCGTGGCGACTATCACGTCGTATCTGATGAATCGTCACTGGACGTACCGGGATCGTCCCAAATCAGCACTTAAGCGCGAATACGCCCTTTTCTTTCTGTTCAACGGCGCCGGCCTGATCATCGAACTGGGCGTGCTCGCCGCCGCCAAGTACGGCCTGGGGTTCAACAGCCTGCTCGCGCTCAACGTGGCGAAGACCGGCGGCGTACTGCTCGCCACCCTGTTCCGGTTCTGGTCCTACCGGACCTTCGTCTTCCAGCCGGTCCCCCGGCACGCCGAGGAGAGCTGGCACGCCATCAAGCGGGACGAGTGGGACACCATGGCCGAACTGGACCCGGTGGCCGAACTGGCCGAATCGGTCAGCGAGCTGGAGGAGGCCCAGGCCCAGCCGGAACCACGACCCGGCCCGACCACCGGCCCCACGCTCCGACCCGCCGCCGAACCGCCGCGCACCCCCGCGCCGGCCACCGAAACGGTGTTCACACAGGCCCGGGGCGGAAGCAGCGGCGTCGGCCGGACGGCGGCCGGCGGTGACCTGAACGCGAAACTGCCCACCGAGCTGCACGCCGGCACCAACCGCGCGCCACGCGCCTGACCGACCCGGTCCCGCGATCCGACCGGTACGGCCCGGGAACGCCCCGGGGCCGTCGCGCACCCCCGCCCGGGTCAGCCGGTGGTGTCGCGCAGCGGCTTGCCCTCCCGCATGTCGGCCAGGATGTCGCGCATCTCCCCGTCGCCAAGCGTGTGCTTGTCGTGCTGCGCCTCCACCAGCTCGTAGAGGGTGGTCTGCACCCGGTCGACCCGGGGCACGTCGACGAGCACCGACTGCCCCCGCTCGCCGGCCGACTCGATGGTGAGCGTGCCGCACCCCAGCAGCCGTTCGGTGAACCGCTGGGTCATCGAGTGGTCGTTGATCCGGGCCAGCGGCAGGTCCCGCCGGTGCCGGGAGAAGACCCCCTCCTGGAGCAGCACCCGCTCGTTGGTGAACAGGTAGTGCGTGCTGCGCCAGACCAGGAACGGCCACAACCCCAGCCAGAGCACCGCGATCAGGAACAGACCGGCGACCACGGCGAGCACCAGCGCGCCACCGTCGCCGTCGGGCAGCAGGAGCCAGCCCGCCACCACCGCCGCGACACCGATGACCAGCACCAGGACCGGCCGCAGCAGCGCCTTCCAGTGCGGGTGCAGGTGCAGGACGACGTGCTCGTCCTCGGTGAGCACGTCTTCGGGGAACGCCACGGGAACCTCCTAGCCGACAACCGGACGCGCTGACCGTAACCGGTCGACACGACCCGCCGGATCAGCCGGGCGGCCCGCCGTGCACCCCACGCACGAACCGACCGCAGACGGCCCGGTCAGCGCAGGTGCAGCACGTCCCCGGCGGCCAGCCGCCGCTGACCGGCAGCGGTGTCGACCAGCAGGTGCCCGTCGGGATCCACCCCGGTGGCGAGCCCGGTCAACGCGGAACCGTCGGGCAGCAGCACCCGCACCTGCCGGCCCACCGTGGCGCAGGAGACCAGGTACGCCTCCCGCAGGCCGCACGCGTCGGCGTCACCGCCGGCCGCCCGCCACCTGTCGTACCAGTCGGCGAGGCCGCGCAGCAGGGCCCGTAGCAGCGGATCACGGTCGGTCGCGGTGGCCCCGGCCAGTTGCAGCGAGGTGGCCGGCAGGCCGGTGGGGTTCTCCGGCAGTTCGTCGGCGCGCAGCGTCACGTTCAGGCCGATGCCGAGCACGATCGCGGGTGGCTCGGCCGACCCGGCCGCCGGCACCGCCTCGGCCAGGATGCCGGCGCACTTGGCCTCGCCGACCAGCAGGTCGTTGGGCCACTTCAACCCGGCGTCCAGCTCGGCCAGCCGGGACACCGCCTCGACCAGCGCGACACCGGCGAGCAGCGGCAGCCAGCCGTACCCGGTCGGGGGCGCGGGCGGCCAGTCGCGCTCGGTGACGGCCTCTCCGGGCCGCAGCAGGACGCTGGTCGCGAGGCCCGCCCGCGGCGGTGACTGCCAGACCCGACCGCGTCGGCCCCGGCCGGCGGTCTGCCGCTCGGCGACCACGACCAGGCCCTCCGGCTCGCCGGCCCGCGCGGCGTCGGCCACGTCGGCGTTGGTCGAGCCGGTCTCCGACCGCAGGTCCAGCCGCCGCCAGGGGCCCAGCGGCGCGGTCAACGCCCGGGACAGCCGCGCCGCCGACAGCGGCGGTCGATCCAGATCGGTGTACGGCGAACCCGGCATCCCGCCAGCCTACGGGCCGGGGCCGACGCCGCCGCCCGGCCAGCCTCCGCCGGAAGCTACTGAGGCGTACTGCACAGCGGCGTCGGCCTGAACCATCGTTATATTCCCAGGGTGACTACCGAGACCGGGACCAACATCCACAGCACCGCGGGCAAGCTGGCGGACCTGGAGCGACGGGTCGACGAGGCGGTCCACGCGGGCGCGCGCGGGGTGGAGAAGCAGCACGCGCGGGGCAAGAAGACCGCCCGGGAGCGGATCGAGCTGCTGCTCGACGAGGGCTCCTTCGTCGAGCTGGACGAGTTCGCCCGGCACCGGTCCACCAATTTCGGCCTGGACCGCACCCGCCCGTACGGCGACGGGGTGGTCACCGGTTACGGCACCGTGGACGGCCGGCAGGTCTGCGTCTTCGCGCAGGACTTCACCGTCTTCGGCGGCTCCCTCGGCGAGGTCTTCGGCGAAAAGATCGTCAAGGTGATGGACCTGGCCATGAAGATCGGCTGCCCGGTGGTCGGGATCAACGACTCCGGTGGCGCGCGCATCCAGGAGGGCGTCGTCTCGCTCGGCCTCTACGGCGAGATCTTCTTCCGCAACGTACGGGCCAGCGGGGTCATCCCCCAGGTTTCGCTGATCATGGGTCCGTGCGCGGGTGGCGCCGTCTACTCCCCGGCGGTCACCGACTTCACCGTGATGGTCGACCAGACCTCGCACATGTTCATCACCGGCCCGGACGTCATCAAGACGGTCACCGGCGAGGACGTGGCGATGGAGGAGCTGGGTGGCGCGCGTACCCACAACACGCGCAGCGGCAACGCGCACTACCTGGCCACCGACGAGGACGACGCGATCGACTACGTCAAGGCGCTGCTGTCCTACCTGCCGTCGAACAACCTGGACGAACCGGTGGTCCTCGACGCGCCGGCCGACCTCGACGTCACCGACGCCGACCGGGAACTGGACACCCTGGTCCCCGACTCGGCCAACCAGCCGTACGACATGCACCGGGTCGTCGAGCACGTCCTCGACGACGGCGAGTTCCTGGAGGTGCAGCCGCTCTACGCGCAGAACATCGTGGTCGGCTACGGCCGGGTGGAGGGCCGCCCGGTGGGGGTGGTCGCCAACCAGCCGATGCACTTCGCCGGCACCCTCGACATCGCCGCCTCGGAGAAGGCGGCCCGGTTCGTGCGTACCTGCGACGCGTTCAACATCCCGGTGCTGACCTTCGTGGACGTTCCCGGGTTCCTGCCCGGCACCGGCCAGGAGTGGGATGGCATCATCCGCCGGGGCGCGAAGCTGCTCTACGCGTACGCCGAGGCGACCGTGCCGAAGGTCACCGTGATCACCCGCAAGGCGTACGGCGGGGCGTACGACGTGATGGGCTCCAAGCATCTCGGGGCGGACCTGAACTTCGCCTGGCCGACGGCGCAGATCGCGGTGATGGGTGCGCAGGGCGCGGTGAACATCCTCTACCGGCAGGAGCTGGCCGCCGCCGAGGACCCCGCCGCCGTCCGGGCCGAGCGGATCGCCGAGTACGAGGACACCCTGGCCAACCCGTACGTCGCCGCCGAGCGCGGGTACGTCGACGCGGTGATCCCGCCGCACGAGACCCGGACCCAGATCGTCCGGGCGCTGCGGGTGCTGCGGACCAAGCGGGAGACGTTGCCGCCGAAGAAGCACGGCAACATCCCGCTGTAGCCGACCCGGCCCCGGACGTGCCGACGGTGGACCGGGCAGCCGCCCTGGCGCGCACCGGGCAGCAGAGCAGGACCCCCGCCGGGGGCAAGCGAGCCGGTAAGGGCCGGCAGCCCGCAGGCCAGTCAGCAGGGCCGGGGGAACCCGGGCCGGTCAGCAGGGCGAGTCGGTGGCCGGGCAGAGGCGTTTCGCGGCTCTCCCGCCCAACGCGACGAGGGCGGCCTGGGTCAGCTCCGGACCGGTGCCGTCGACCCGGTCGGCGACCGTTTCCGGGGCGGGCGCGACCACGGTCACCAGGTCACCGACCCGGACCACCAGGGTCGCCTCGACGGCTGCCGGCCGGCCGGCCGGCTCCCCGTCGGCCTGCGCCCGGGGCTGCGACGTCACGTGCCGCAGCAGCACCGACTGGTCACCGGCGAAGTCTCTCGCCGCGGGCTCCCAGCGGTGCTCCTGCCCGGTGCGGGCCGGCTGCTGATCGGCGGTCAGCAGGGACGCGCCGAGGGTCCACGTCGCGCAGGCGTCGAGCAGCCGGTAGATCTCCCCGAACAGCCACCGGCCCCGGGGTGGGTCGATCCGGTAGACGTCCTGGCTCAGCACCTGGGCGACCGGGACGTCGGTGCGGGCTCCGGGACGCAGCAGGGTCTGTGAACGGGAGGCGCGGGACACCGGCAGTTGGGCGGCGACCGCACGTTCCCGCCCGCACGATTCGAGCAGCGGGTCGACCTGGACGGTCTCGGCCAGCCCCGTCCCGCCCAGCCGGGCCCCGGTCCGCACGGGCAGGTCGGCGGGGGTCAGCAGGGCGGCGAGGGGGATCTCCGTCCGGGCCGGGTAGACGACCGGTGCGGAGTCCGAGGCCGCCACCGGGGCGGTGGGTGACGGCAGCCCGGCGGACCGCCCGGTCACCAGCGCGGCGGAGCCGGCCAGCACCACGAGCACCGTCACCGCCGACAGCCCCGCCGTCCGACGGGCCCGGCGACGGGCGCGGGCCCGGATCTCCGCCGGCTCGGGCCAGTGAACCGTACGCAGGTCCCGGTGCAGCCGGTCGACGAAGGTCGGATCCTCAGCCATCAGACCTCCTCCAGGTCAGCAACGGTGAGCAGCCCGGCGAGCGCGGCACGCCCCCGGGAGAGCCGGGCCTTGACCGTGCCCACCGGGGCTGCGGTCTGCCGGGCCACCTCGGCGACGGGCATGCCGACCAGGTAGTACAGGGCGAGCGCGATGCGCTGTTCCTCGGGCAGTTGCCGCAGGGCGGCGACCACTTCCAGGGTGTCGGTGCCGGGGCCGGGCACGCTCTCGGTCGCCCCGTGCCGCAGGTAGGCGCGGGCCCGACTGCGCAGGCTGCGCCAACGGCTGACCGCGATCCTGGAGGCCACCACCCGTACCCAGGCTTCCGGGTCGTCGTACCCGCTCACCGTCGACCAGCGTTGCCAGGCCCGCACGTACGCCTCCTGCACGGCGTCCTGCGCCTCGGCCAGGTTGCCGGTGAGCGCGCAGACGAAGCCGAGCAGCCGGTGTCGGCTGCCCCGGTAGAACTCGTCGAACCCGTCGACGTCCGGCACCCTGGTACCTCCCCGTGGCGGTCGCAGGTGACACGCGCGCCGCACACCGGTGGGTTGCGTGGTCAGCCGATCATTCTGGTCGCTGCACCAGGTCGGTCAGTTCGGCCAGCGGGAAGGTGCCGGCGGGCAGTCGTTCCCGCGCCAGCCGGCGGACCGCGATCTGCACGGCGGTGTTGGCCGGCGTGGGCACCCCGTGCCGGCGGCCGAGCTGCACGATCTCACCGTTGAGGTGGTCGGCCTCGGTGGAACCCGCCGCCCGGGTCAGGCTCTGCCAGGTCGAGCTGCCGCTGCGGGGTTGCCCGTCGACCGGCCGGGTGCCGACCCGGTCACCCCGCTCGGTCCGTTCCTCGTCCTCGCTGGAGTGCGCGATGCCGGCGGCGGCGAGCACGGCGACGCCCTCGGCCCGGACCCGGTCGAGCAGCCAGCCGGGAAGGTCGCCACCGAGCAGGGCCTGCACCCCGTTGCCGAGGTTGTTCAACAGCTTGCCGTACTTCCACCGCATCACGTCGGGCCGCACCGGGGCGACGAAGCCGGCGGCGGTCAGGTCCGCCGACACCGCCACGTCGGTCTCGTCGGCACCGGCCGGATAGCGGCCCAGGTGCAACATCCCCGGGTACGGGTGACCACTGGCGATCACCCGTCCCGGGTCGAGATGGGTCGCCGGCAACCACACGCAGACCGGGTGGACATGGGCGAACAGGCGCAGCGCGGTCGGCTCGTTCGCCACCCCGTTCTGCGCGGTGAACAGTGGCAACCGTTGCCCGGCCGTGCCACCGCCGACGACCGGGGTGTCCGCCCAGGCGTCCAGGGCGGCCCAGGTGTGCTGCGACTTGACGGTCAGTACCAGGGCGGTGTCGGCCGGCAGCGGCTCCGGGCCCGGCCCGCCGGTGGCCGGCCCACGCCAGGTCAGCGACCGGTCGGGGGTACGCAGCGTGAGCCCCCGGCGGCGGATCGCGTCCAGGTGCGCGCCCCGAGCCACCAGTGTGACGTCGCGCCCGGCCTCTCCCAGCAGTACGCCGATGGTGCCGCCGACCGCGCCCGCTCCGATGATCACGTATCGCATCGGACCGATTCTGCCCGCATCCGGCCAGGTCGGCGACCCGGCGTCGCCCGCAGGTGCGCGCACCGCACGGACGCCCGACGGCTCGACGCGGGGTGCCGCTGGAGGTGCGGTCGCGGTGGAGCGGCCCGGGTGGACGGCCTCAGAGCGGAATGCCGGCCCTGGTGAGCAGCGGCCCGGCGAGCAGGACCGCGCCGACGGCGAGGGCGAACAGGTTGACCAGCCCGAAGACGACCACCCAGAGCAACGCCGGGAAGGGCGTCAGGTGGGCCAGCTGGTCGGCGTCGGACTCGGGCATCCGGCCCCGGCTGCGCAGCCGTTGCAGCTCGAAGACCGGCCGGACGCCGCCGATCAGCAGGAACCAGACCGAGGTCCAGGCGAACACGGCCTGCACCTGCGGGGTGGCGTACCAGGAGACGACGAGCACTACCCCGCCGGTGACCAGCAGGGAGAGCATCCCGAAGACGTTGCGGACCAGCAGCAGCATGGCGAGCAGCAGTGCCACCGCGACCCAGAGCAGCAGGGTGATCCGGTTGCCACCGAGCAGCCAGGCACCACCCAGGCCGACCAGCGACGGCGCGACGTACCCGGCGAGCAGGGTGAGGATCATGCCGGGGCCGGTGGGGCGGCCGGCGCTGAGGGTGAGGCCGGAGGTGTCCGAGTGCAGCCGGATGCCGTGCAGCCGCCGCCCGGTGAGCAGCGCCGCCAGGGCGTGACCCCCCTCGTGGGCGATGGTCACCGCGTTGCGGGCGACCCGCCAGGACGACCGGACCGCGACGACCGCCAGCGCGGCCAGGGCGGTGAGCACCACCAGCAGGGGCGGCGGGTCGGGTTGGGCGCTGAACAGCCGGTCCCAGAGGTCGCCCAGCCCGTCGATCGACACCATGGCCGGGGAGCCTACCCGGCCCGGTTCATGTCGCTCGACGCTCGTCGCCTCGTATCGTGTGAGACTGACCGGGCGGCGAGCGGAACGGGAGGTGAGGGCCGGTGAGCGCGGCTCCCCTGGAACACCACGTCGGCCTCTGGACCGAGGCCGACTACCTCGCCATGGGCGACACCCCGAACCGGATCGAACTGCTCGACGGGAGCCTGATCGTGAGCCCTGCTCCGAGCAAGCGGCACCAGCGGGTGTCCCGCTTGCTGGCCAACAGCGCCGAGGCTGCGGCGGGTCGGCTGCTGGTGTTCAAGGCGGTGAACGTGCGGCTCGGGGTGGACCGGATCATCATTCCCGACGTGGTGGTCGCCGACACCGACGACGAGGGCACGGTGGTCGAGGCCGGTGAGGTCGCGCTGGTCTGCGAGATCGTCTCCCCGGGCAACGCCGCCGCCGACCGTCTGGTCAAGATGCAGCTCTACGCGCTCGCCGGCATCCCGTGGTATTTGCTGGTCGAGCAGGACGGCGACGCCCACTCGTTGCGACTCCACCGGCTCGACGGCAGGCACTACGTGGAGGACCAGGTGGCGAAGGCCGGCGAGACGCTGACCCTGGCCGAGCCGTTCCGGTGGCAGCTCGACCCGGCCGCGCTGCGCTGAGCCGGCCCGCTGCCTGATACCGCCCCTGGCCTGCCCTGACCGCTTCGGATCACCGCAGATCGACTCGACCGTTGTCGATGAAAGTTTCCTTAGGACCTCTTGCGATCAAGGGCAGGAATCTCCAAAGATTGGCGTCAATCGATTGGCGTCCCTGGAGGAATCCATGACCCGTACCAGATTGTCGTTGCGCCGGCTGTTCGCCGCCGGTCTCACCGTCGCCGCCACCGCGGCCGCGGCCCTCGTCGTCACGGCCGCACCCGCGGCCGCCGCCACCACCGCCGGCGTCGACGTCTCCCACTACCAGGGCTCCATCAACTGGAGCAGCGCCCGCAACGCCGGAATCGAGTTCGCCTTCATCAAGGCCACCGAGGGTACGAGCTACAAGGACCCGGACTTCAACACCAACTACGTCAACGCCTACAACGCCGGGGTGATCCGGGGCGCGTACCACTTCGCCCGGCCGAACATCTCCTCCGGCGCCACCCAGGCCAACTACCTCGCCAGCAACGGCGGGGCCTGGTCGGCGGACAGCCGCACCCTGCCGGCCGCGCTCGACGTCGAGGCCAACCCGTACAGCGGCGGCACCTGCTACGGGCTGTCCACCACCGGGATGCGCAACTGGATCCAGGACTTCCTCAACACCTACCGCTCCCGCACCGGCCGGTACGCGGTCATCTACACCACCACGAGCTGGTGGAACCAGTGCACCGGCAGTTGGACGGCCCCGTGGGCCAACCACCCGCTCTGGGTGGCCCGCTGGGCGAGCGCGCCCGGCACCCTGCCGGCCGGCGCCTCGGTCTGGAGCTTCTGGCAGTACACCAGCACCGGCAGCGTCTCCGGGATCAGCGGCAACGTCGACCGCAACTACTGGAACGGCACCCGGTCCCGGCTGGTCGCGCTCGCGAACAACACCTGACCGCCCCCGCAGCCGGCTCGGCGGCAGCGGGACCGGTCATCACCGTAGGGTCGATGGCTGGTCCGGCTGCCGCCGTCGCGGTTCGTGGACCCCGTCGGGTCAGGCGCTCTTCCGGCTGGTCAACGGCATGGTCACGGCATCCGTGGCGGCGGGCGTCGCGGTCCGTCGGCTCAGCCGCCAGGCGGCGACCCCGGCGGCGGCGACCGTCACGACGGCGATCGACACGACCAGCGCGGCCACGCCGGCGCTCAACAGCAGCAGGACGACATCGCCGAGGGCGACGAGCATCCACAGTGCCAGTCTCGGCCGGGCATCCCTGCGTCGGTAACTCATCTCGCTACCTCCTTCCGTCGTCCCGGGTCAGATACCCCGGATGACGGAAAGTCATGCGAAACGATTTCACCCCCGGCGGGAATCCCCCGGGTCAGTTATTCCGGTCCGGCACGAACCGGCTGGTGATCAGGGCGAAGTTGTCCAGGTTGGCGTTCCAGTCCTTCGCCGCCACCTCCCACCGGATGGCGTAGCCCCGGTTGGTGGCGGTGACGAACCCCCGGTTGCGGACGTGGATGAGGGTGTTGTCCCGGGTTTCCAACCAGTCCCAGTCGGCGCAGGTGCGGTAACCGCCGCACGCCTTGATGTCGAGATACTGGTAGTTGTTGACGATGTTCTTCCGGGCCGGTTCCTTGTTCTTCCAGTCGGCGACCGCGTCCTTGAGCGGGCTGGACGTCCACTGGATGAGCAGTTCCCGCACCCCGTTCGGCTCGGTGATGACGACCGAGTCGGAACGGACGCTGCGCCGCCAGCCCTTCGGCACCGGGACCTTGAACGTCGGCCCCTGGTACATCTCCCAACCCTCAGGCAGCGCGTTCGGGTCGGTGGAAGGGGTGGCCGACGGCGTCGGGCTGGGCGCGGCGCTGGTCGGGGGCGGAGCCGCCGGAGCCGACGTCGGGGCGGCGGAGGACGCGGCGACGCTCGTCGGGTCGGCCTGCGGGGTGCCGTCCCCCGGCTCGTCGGAGCTGGTCAGCAATGGGACGGCCAGCGCCAATCCCACCAGCAGCACCGCGACCAGCGCGCCGATCAGCAGGTTACGTCGCTTGTGGTCCGGTGGCGTCTCGTCGTACACCGGGACGGAGGCGACTCCGGCGGACCCGGCGGACGGGCTGACCGGCGTGTCCAGCACGGCGGTGGGGTTGGCCGGCGGGGCCGGGTCGAGACCGGCGCGGGCCGCCGGGGCGACCGCGCCCGACGGCCCGGCATCGGTCGGGACACCGGCCTTCCCGGTCGGCGCGGTTTCCGCAGGCGTCGACCCGGGGACCCGGGTGGTCGGTGCGGCGTCCGCGTCGCTCGACGGGACGACCCCACCGGTCGGTGCGGCATCCGCAGCCACCGACGCGGCAGCCCCACCGGTGGGCGTAGTCCCGGCCGACTCCACCATGCTGGTCGGCGCGTCGTCGACACCACCCGGTGGGGTGACCTTCGTGGTGGGCCCGGCGTCCGCACCGGCCGACATCTTCGTGGTGACGTCCGCACCCGTGGTCGACGCCCCGGTGACGACAGTCGCCTCCGCAGCGCCACCCGTAGCGGTGGCACCACCCGCCGTGGCCCGCGCGGCGGCACTGTCCGACGCCGCCTTCGCCGCCGCGGTGCCGGTGGCGGCCCCCGCCGCGGCGGCCAGGGACGACGAGGTCTTCGCGCCCCCGCCCTGCGCCGGGCGGGGTGCCGGCACCACCGGCGTACGCGGCTCACGTGGGCCGTTCGGCCCCGGCCGGCGTACCCCGTCGAGCAGTGAGATGCCCCTGGCGCGCTTGCCGGCGGCCCGGCGCAGCATGCGCTCCGCGACCTCGGCGGTGATCCGCTCGGTCGGGTCCTTGCGGAGCAGGCCGGTCAGCACCGGCTTCAACGGGCCGGCGTTCCTGGCCGGCGGCAGCGGCTCCGTGGCCAGCGCGGCCAGGGTGCCGATCGCCGACGGCCGGGCGTACGGCGACTTGCCCTCCACGGCCGCGTAGAGCGTCGCCCCCAACGACCAGAGGTCCGCCTCCGGCCCGGCGGTGCCGTCGCGGGCCCGCTCCGGCGCGATGTACGCGGGCGAGCCCAGCACCATTCCCGTCCGGGTGACGTTCGGGTCGCCGGGAATGGTGGCCAGTCCGAAATCGGTCAGCACCACCCGACCGTCGGTGCCGAGCAGCACGTTGCCCGGCTTGACGTCCCGGTGCATCACCCCGGCCTTGTGGGCGGACTTCAGCGCGCCCAGCACGCCCAGGCCGATCTCCACCGCGCGGGCCGGGGGCACCGGGCCGTCCTCGGCGAGGGTGTCCTGCAACGACCTCGACGCCACGTACTCCATGACGATCCACGGGTCACCGTCGGTACGCAGCACGTCGAAGATGCGCACCACGTTGACGTGGTTGAGCCGGGCGATCGCCCGCGCCTCACGCAGCGACCGCTCCCGCATCTCGCGCCGCTCGTCGTCGGTCAGGCTGGGCGGCGGGACCAACTCCTTGATGGCGACGTCCCGGTGCAGCACCTCGTCACGTGCCCTCCAGACCCGGCCCATGCCACCCTGACCGAGCGGCGCGAGCAGCCGGTACCGGTCAGCGACGAGTTGGGAAGGCACGTCAGACATCGGTGAGACGGTACCCGGCCGCACCAACGCGCACACCGCCGGCACGCCACTGTGCGACGTGGGTCAACTTGTCGACGCGTACCCTGGCGACATGTCTGCCGAAGAGCCGCTGTTCCGGGTAGTCCGGGGGGTTCCCACCGCCGAGGAACTGGCCGCGCTCGTGGGCGCGATCACCCTCCGTTCCCGGCCGGCCGGCACACCCAGGCCCGCCGCAGGGTCCACGTGGGCCCGTAGCGCCCGTCCGGTCGGCGTGGTCCCGGTGCCCGGTCGTGACGCCTGGCGCACCTCCGGCCTGCCCCGCTGACAGCCGACGCCACCGGGCCAGGCTTGCCGGCCGACGGCCGGCGGCCGACGGCGGCCGTCCGGGGCTGCTGACTGGCCGAGGACGGCCGGAGCCAGTGCCGGGCTGCTGACTGGCGGAGGGCGGCCGGGGCCAGTGCCGGGGCTGCCGGGATCGCCGAACAGCCACTAGCCTCACTCTGGGAGACGGTGTCGTGACGTTCGGGAGGACCAGTGATCCCTGAGGAGGGCCGCCCAGCTTCTTGGCTGGGCAACTACGGCGGCATCGAGGCCGACATCCGACAGATGCGGGAGTTCGCCGACCAACTCCAGGCCGAGGTCGAACGGAACTACACGCCACACCTGCGCTACATCGCCGACGACATGACCGCCGCCGTACCCAACCCGTGCGACGCGTTCATCGAGCTGGTGCACTTCCTCCAAGCGCACTGGGAGACCCAGCAGGCCACCTCCGACCTGGTGCACGGCCTGGCCGGCGCCACCGGCCGGCTGGCGACCGCCGCCAACCGGATCGCCACCGACTACCAGGGTGCCGACGCCTTCGCCAACGCCCGGCTGACCGACGTCGAACGCGCCCTGCACGGCGCGCAGGTCACCGCATCCACTCTCACCGGCCGTTCCTCGTGGACCGCTCCCGCGCCCAACAGCCCCGAAAATCCGGGCCCGGTGGTGCTGCCGTGATCGAACGGGGCAGCGGCCGCACCTCCGGCCTCACCGACTGGCAACTCATGGACGTGCTCAGCATGTGGGCCTGCCTCCAGGACCAGGAGACCCAGGGGCACTGGAAACACGTCGCGGGATGGCGCAAGGTCTGCGACCTCGCCCAGGCTCATCTGCGGAGACTCCAGCAGTACCGCAGCGGCCTCGCCGAGGCATGGCCACCCGCCACCAACGACGCCGCCAAGGCGTACCTCGGTGAACTGGACGAGCTGATCAGCAGGGTCCAGCACACCCACGACACCGCCGCCGCCAACCACGACGCCCTCGCCGCCGCCGCCCGCGCCATCGACAGCACCAGACCGCAACTGAAGCGGCTGCACGACGAGTACGCGACGAAGCTCCAGCAGAAGCGGGGGTACGAAGCCACACTGGCCGACCCCAAGGCGGCGATGGGCAGCCGGGTGGTGGACCCACCGGTGAGCGATGGCGACCTGGAGCGGTTGAACGTGCAGGCACGCGGGATCATGTTCGGGCTCAGTGGTGAACTCCAACAAGCCCAAGCAATGCTCCAAAAACCTCCAGTCACACGACCAAGTCCTCGGATCGAGCAACTCGGTACCGACCCCTACAGCGCCGTCAGTGCAGTTCCGATTATTCCACCAATCACACCTATACCCATAGCACATCCGCCTAGCCCGAAGAAACCAGTCCAAAAGCCGCAGTTGCCTCCGACGCTGAAGTCGCCATCGGTTGGATCAGTCATCGGAGATGGTCCAACCCTCGGAGGAATCGCATCGAATCCACCGCCACCCACTGCCACCTCACCGACAACACCTACAAACTCTCTGAACACTACGACTGCCGCCGGAACTAAAATGCCACACCTTCCGCCGCCAACACCCATAGCGCGAATATCCAATCCGCCAATTCGGCCAAACCAGGGCCAGAGCGCCGAAGCAAATATCCATCCCCCCACAAATGCAGCCCGCCCAAATTTGCCTGGTGGATTAATAGGGGGCGCGCCAGCCTATGGTGCCGGGCAACCAGGAGGGCCCCCAACTCGCAGGGTCAATCCCATCGGCGGAGTAATCGGCGGAGGATCCGCCGGCACCGCGCCAACCGGCGCCGCCGGATCTCGACCAGGCGCTGGACGAGGTTCGCAATACTCCTCCGTACACGGCCTTCCACCCATAGGCGGTGGGCCCGGACAGGGATCTTTCTCGGGTTTGAGCGGCACGCCCACACAATTCCCGAAAAGCCGATTCGATACAGAAAGCCGGCGTTGGGATCCGGACAACCCGTGGGAAACGGACCATGGAGTAGCTCCAATCGTCAACCCTCCCGACGAGGGTGGCCCCATCGACCCAGGGCCAGCAATCGGCTTTCCTCGGTGAATCGCCCATGAGAAAAGCCTTCACAATTACAATCACTTCGCTAATCTGTATCATTTCAATCCCAACTTCGACCGCCATTGCAGGAACCCCGCGCCCCGATGGATCAGAGCGCGTACGGAATGACCAGTGGCATCTAGACTACTTAAATGTGAAGGCTGCACATGCAGTTGCTCGCGGCAAGGGTGTAGTCGTAGCAGTTCCCGACACAGGGGTAGACCCCCACGTCGATTTGCGCAGAAATCTACTTCCAGGATCAGACATGATCCCCGGAGGCCGCGGGGACGGCCAAGAAGATCGCAACAGCCACGGTACGTGCATGGCGGGCCTCATCGCCGCACATGGCAGACCGAACCGGATAGGCGCCTTGGGAGTGGCACCCGAAGCTAAAATCTTACCCATTTTTGATACCCCACCAAGCGGCATGGGAAATCCAGACGACTTAGCAGCCAGCATCGATTTTGCTGCGCGAAGCGGTGCCGACATAATAAGTATATCGGCCGCCAGTTCGCCCACCAAAGAATTACAACAAGCAATATCTAGCGCACAAAATGCAGATATACTAATCGTGGCAGGCGTTGGCAATGCGCCAAGAGAAAGCCGCGCTAGCTACCCAGCTTCAACAGAAGGCGTATTGGCAGTTGGAGGAATAGATCGCAATGGAAGGCACCTCCCGGTATCAGTGACTGGACCGGAGGTAGATTTGGTTGCGCCCGCGATTGACATTTACTGCCCCAGTCTTGGTGGTCGTTACCGCAAGAGCACCGGTACGTCCGATGCGACGGCCATTGTTGCCGGGGCGGCGGCGCTGGTCCGCTCGAAGTACCCCTACCTTCCCGCCGCCGAGGTCGTACACCGGCTGACGGCCACAGCTGTCGACAAAGGTCCTCCCGGCCGGGACGACGAGTACGGCTATGGCGTCATCGACCTGGTGGCCGCGCTCACCGCCGATGTCCCACCCCTCGGCTTCGAGAGCGTCACCGCCGCTCCCCCGCAGGCAGGGACGACGAGCGCAGCCACGTCATCGTCCGGTGGGAACGACGATGGCGGTGCCGCCGCACGGGGGTGGGCGACGTTGGGGGTGATCGTGGCTGCCGGGTGCGGGTTCCTGGTGTGGCGTCGTCGCCGACGTGCCGACGACCCGCCACCACGGATCAGCCGGTAGCGTCGGCCCGTGTCCAATTCTTTGCCGCTGCGCCTCGTACTCGCCTCGCAGAGCCCCGCCCGCCGCAAGTTGCTCCAGGCCGCCGGGATCGAGCCGGACGTACTGGTGAGTGGGGTCGACGAGTCCCAGGTGGTCGCGGATCGGGCCGAGGATCTCTGCCTGGAGTTGGCCCGGCTGAAGGCGCAGGCGGTGTCCGACCGGCTGCGTACCACTGCGGACGAGCGGACTCTGGTGTTGGGGTGCGACTCGGTGCTCGCGTTCGACGGTGAGATTCTCGGCAAGCCGGCGGATGCGGCCGACGCCACCCGACGGTGGGAGCGGATGCGTGGGCGCAGCGGGGTGTTGCACACCGGGCACTGTCTGCTCGACGTGGTGCGTGAGTCCCGCGCGGAGGCGGTGGCCTCGACGGTCGTGCACTTCGCGGACGTCACCGATGCGGAGATCGCCGCGTACGTGGCCACGGGTGAACCGTTGGCGGTGGCGGGGGCGTTCACCATCGACGGGTTGGGCGGGGCGTTCCTGAACGGGATCGAGGGTGATCCGGGAACGGTGGTCGGGTTGTCGTTGCCGCTGCTCCGTGGGTTGTTGCGCGATCTGGAGCTGAGCATCACCGACCTGTGGTCGAAGGTCGCGCCGGGCGCCCAGGAGATCGAGCCGCTGGGCTAACGTCCGGTCATGACCACGAAGTCGCTGCCGCTGACGCCGGAACTGCACGCCTACCTCGTCGCCCACGGGTCTCCGCCGGACGAGATCATCCGCGATCTGGCTGAGGAGACCCGCGCGGTGCTGCCGGCGCACGCCGAGATGCAGGTGGCGCCGGAGCAGGCGGCGTTCCTCACCTTCCTGACCCGGCTGCTGGGTGCCCGGCAGGCCGTCGAGGTGGGCACGTTCACCGGGCTGTCGTCGCTGGCGATCGCCCGTGGGCTGCCCGAGGACGGTCGGCTCACCTGCTTCGACATTTCGGAGGAGTTCACCGGTATCGCCCGGTCCTACTGGCAGCGCGCCGGAGTGGCCGACCGGATCGAGTTGCGCATCGGCCCGGCTGCGGAGACGCTGCGGGAGTTGCCGCACGAGCGTTACCTGGACTTCGCCTTCATCGACGCCGACAAGACCGGCTACCCGGTGTACTGGGCGGAGTTGGTGCCGAGGATGCGGCCCGGCGCGGTCATCGCGGTCGACAACACCCTGCGCGGCGGCCGGGTGCTCGCCCCCCGTGACGCCGCCGACCGGGCGATCGCCGCTTTCAACGACGAGGTGCTCGCCGACGTACGCGTCGACGCGGTGCTGCTCCCCCTGGCCGACGGCGTCACCCTCGCCCGGGTGCACTGACCGGCCGGCCGGGGGAATGGCGAGTTCGGCTCCCCTGGGCCGATGTTGCGGTGTCCACCTCGCACCGATACCGCTCGGCGGCACACAGTCGATCACCTCCCCACGGCATCCGGCCGGGAAGCCGGGATGCCGTGGGGAGGTGGGGAGTCGTGGGGAGGTGGGGCGACGGTCTGACGCGACGAGCCCGTGACCGGGCCTCGCCCGGGGTGGGGATCGTCAGCGGACGCTGCGGGCGAACTGTCGGGCCGCCCAGAAGACCCCGGCGGCGGCGAGCACCGCGATGATGCCCAGCCCCTGCCACACCTTGTCGTTGGCGAGGTCACCGGCGAACAACGCCCGGGTGCCGTCGACCGCCCAGGAGAACGGGTTCCACTCGGCGACCCCCTGGAGCCAGCCGGGGGCGAAGGTGAGCGGCAGCAGGATGCCGGAGAGCAGCAGCACCGGCTGGGCCACGGTGTTCATCAACGGGGCGAGCGCGTCCTCGCTCTTGACCTTGAGTGCGACGCCGTACGAGACGGCCGAGGTCATCAGCGCGATCAGGGCCAGCATCAGGTACGCCAGCAGCAGGTCCCCGATGAAGACCCGCAGGTCGAACAGGAGCGCCAGCAGGGTGATGATGATCGCCTGCACGATCAGCGAGACGACGTCGCGCAGGGAGCGGCCGAGCAGCAGGGCGAGCCGGCTGATCGGGGTGACCCGGGACCGCTCGATGACCCCGGCGCGCAGTTCGGCGATCAGGCCGAAGCCCTGGAACAGTCCGCCGAAGATGGCCAGCAGCACCAGCAGGCCCGGTACGAAGATCTTGTAGGCGGCGGCCTGGGTGGGCGCGTTCAGCGCCGGCTTGAGCAGCGGGGCGAAGAGCAGCAGGTACATCACCGGCTGGAAGACGCCGACGAAGACCCAGACCGGGTTGCGCAGCAGCAGTTGAAGTTGGCGTTGGAAGATCAGCCAGGTGTCGCGGGCGAATTTCATCCGTGGTCTCCGGTGTCTCAGGACTCGCGCAGCGAGCGGCCGGTCTTGGTGAGGAAGACGTCGTCGAGGCTGGGGCGGTGCAGCTCGATGGAGCTCATGACCAGCCCGGCGTGGTCGAGCCGGCGCAGGACCTGCGGGATGGCGGTGGTGCCCTCGTCGACGTAGAGGCGCAGTCCGCCCTCGTTGACGGTCTCCAGCTTGTTGAGGTATTCCTCGCTGTCGAGGAGTTCGGCGGCCTGCGGGGTGCTCGCCACGTCGAGTCCGACGAGCACGACGTCGCCGGAGATCTCCCGCTTCAGCTCGGCCGGGGTGCCCTCGGCGACCACCTCGCCGTGGTCCATGATCGCGATCCGGTCGCAGAGCGCGTCGGCCTCGTCGAGGTAGTGCGTGGTGATGAAGACGGTCATCCCCTCGGTACGCAGCCGGCGGATCTCGTCCCACATGTGCGCGCGGCTCTGCGGGTCGAGGCCGGTGGTCGGCTCGTCGAGAAAGACGATCTTCGGCTCGTGGATGATGCCGAGGGCGATCTCCACCCGTCGCCGCTGGCCGCCCGAGTAGGTCTTGCACTTGCGGTCCGCGTACTCGGTGAGCTGGAAGGCCTCCAGGGCGCGGACCGCGCGGCGGTGCGCGTCGGCCTTGCCGATGCCGTACATCCGGGCGTGCAGGACGAGTTCCTCGCGGGCGGTGCTCTCGTCCCAGGTGCTGCCGCCCTGGGCGACGTAGCCGATCCGGCGGCGTACCTCGGCCGGGTCCTTGCGCAGGTCGGCACCGGCGATGGTGGCCTCGCCGCCGTCCGGCTCGATGAGCGTGGCGAGCATCCGCAGGGTGGTGGTCTTGCCGGCGCCGTTGGGGCCGAGGAAACCGAAGATCTCTCCCGCCGGGACCTGGAGGTTCACCCCCCGGACGGCGTCGACCGTTTTCGTCTCCCGACCCTGCCGGGAGCGGAACGACTTCCGCAGCCCTCTGGTCTCGATCATCTCTGCTCCTGGTCGTCCGGGCCGGGTGGTGCCGGCCGTCGTCTGCCCCCGTGACGCCATGCGGCGCACTCCCGCAACGGGCCGGAAGCAGGCTAACGCGATATAGCTTCTATGGTCAACGTTGATTATTACTTTTCTCGACGGGCGGCGGAGCACCGTCGGTCGTGCCGGGCGGCAGAGCACCGTCGGTCGTGCCGGGCGGCAGAGCACCCTCGGCCGTGCCGCGCTGCGGAGCGCCGTCGGTCCAGCCGGGCCAGACGCCCTCCCCCGTCAGCCCAGCAGGCAGGTACGACACCCCGGAGTCGATCCGCTCGGCGATCCGCCCGCACCACGCCATCTCCGCCTCGGCCCGGGCCAGCCACAGCTCGAACATCCAGGTCACGTGCACCGGCTTGCTGTCGCGCACCCAGTCGGAGTCCAACGAGGCACGCATCGACTCGACACCGGCGCGCAGCAGGTTCGCCCGGTTGCGCAGCGCCGCCGCCGCCTCCTCGCGGGGCATCGCCGGCAGGAACGAGAAGGCCGCCGCGAACGGGTCCGGCACCTCGTGCAGCTGCCACCACTGCGCCCGCAGCAACGTCTCGAACTCCTCGCCCCCCTTGGGCGTCACCTCGTAGGTGGTGCGCGCCGGACGGGCACCGACCTGCTCGGTGGCGACCGCCCGCAACAGGCCCTCCTCGGTCAGCTTGCGCAACGCGTGGTAGATCGAGCCGGGCTGCACGTTCGCCCACTTGTCGGCACCCCAGCTCAACAGCTCGCGGCGTACGTCGTAGCCGTGCACGGGCTGCATCCACCGAACCAGCCCCAGGATCATCAACCGAGTCGCAGACACCGTACAAGCGTAATAACCAAGTTTGACTAGTCGACCGCGACCACAGTGCGGCATCCCACACTGAATGATCGTTAGGGGGCCTCCGGGCTGCCGATACACTCCCGAGGCAACGACCCCGGGAGGAGCACCAAGGTGCGCAAGGTACTCATCGCCAACCGTGGAGAGATCGCCGTCCGCGTCATCCGGGCCTGCCGCGACGCGGGTCTGGGCAGCGTCGCCGTCTACGCGGACTCCGACCGGGACGCCCTGCACACCACCCTCGCCGACGAGGCGTACGCCCTCGGTGGCGACACCGCCGCCGACAGCTACCTGCGCATCGACAAGCTGATCGAGGTGGCCCGGCGGGCCGGCGCGGACGCCGTACACCCGGGTTACGGCTTCCTCTCCGAGAACGCCGACTTCGCCCAGGCCGTGCTGGACGCGGGCCTGACCTGGATCGGTCCGACCCCGCAGGCGATCCGCGACCTCGGTGACAAGGTCACTGCCCGGCACCTCGCCCAACGGGCCGGTGCACCCCTGGTCCCCGGCACCGCCGACCCGGTCGCCGACGCCGACGAGGTGACCGCCTTCGCCGTCGAACACGGCCTGCCGGTCGCCATCAAGGCCGCCTTCGGCGGGGGCGGGCGGGGCCTCAAGGTGGCCCGCACCCTGGAGGAGATCCCCCACCTGTTCGAGTCGGCCACCCGGGAGGCAGTCGCCGCGTTCGGCCGGGGCGAGTGCTTCGTCGAGCGCTACCTCGACCAGCCCCGGCACGTCGAGGCGCAGGTGCTGGCCGACCGGCACGGCAACGTCGTCGTGGTCGGCACCCGGGACTGCTCCCTGCAACGCCGGCACCAGAAGCTGGTCGAGGAGGCCCCCGCGCCGTTCCTCACCGACGCGCAGCGCAACCAGATCCACGACAGCGCCAAGGCGATCTGCCGGGAGGCCGGCTACCACGGTGCCGGCACGGTCGAATACCTGGTCGGCGGCGACGGCACCGTCTCCTTCCTGGAGGTCAACACCCGGCTCCAGGTGGAGCACCCGGTAACCGAGGAGACCGCCGGCGTCGACCTGGTCCGCGAACAGTTCCGGATCGCCGACGGCGAGAAACTGCGGTTCACCGCGGACCCGACCCCGCGCGGGCACGCCATCGAGTTCCGGATCAACGGCGAGGACCCGGGCCGCAACTTCCTGCCCGCCCCCGGCACCATCACCGCGCTGCGGCTGCCCACCGGCCCCGGCGTCCGGGTCGACACCGGGGTCAGCGCCGGCGACGTGATCGGCGGCAACTTCGACTCGCTGCTGGCCAAGGTGATCGTCACCGGCGAGACCCGCGCCGAGGCGATCGAACGGGCCCGCCGGGTGCTCGACGAGATGGTCGTCGAGGGGATGGCCACCGCGCTGCCGTTCCACCGCCTCGTCGTCCGCGACCCGGCGTTCACCACCGAGCCGTTCACCGTGCACACCCGATGGATCGAGACCGAGTTCGACAACACCGTCCCGGCGTTCACCCCGACCGCCGGCCCCGCCGAGACGGCGGCGGCACGCGAGACCGTCGTGGTCGAGGTGGGCGGCAAGCGGCTGGAGGTCACCCTCCCCGCCGGCCTCACCGGGGGTACGACCACCGCCGCCCCCGCCGCCCGCCGGCCGGCCCGTCGCGGTGGCGGCACCGGCACGGGTACGGCGGTCAGCGGCGACGCGCTCACCTCCCCCATGCAGGGCACCATCGTCAAGATCGCCGTCGCGGACGGGGACACCGTCGCCGAGGGGGACCTGGTCGTCGTCCTGGAGGCGATGAAGATGGAGCAGCCGTTGCACGCGCACAAGGCGGGCACGGTCGCGGGGCTCGCCGCCGAGGTCGGTGCGGTGCTCACCGCCGGCGCGGCGATCTGCACCATCGCCTGACCCGCTCCACGGCCCGCCGCCTGTTCCGCCTTCCGGCCGTACCCCCGGTGGGCCGGCAGATCCCCGGCCCCCCGCCGCCGGACGGCCCCCGCAGCGGTGGGGTGGTCTGGGCCACCGACGGCGGCGGGACGGGGCGGAAGCGGGAATGATGGCGGGGTGAGGTTCCTTCATGGCGCGGTGCCCGCGCACGACCTGACCTACAACGACGTCTTCATGGCCCCGGCCCGGTCCGAGGTCGGTTCGCGGCTCGACGTCGACCTGTCCACCGGTGACGGCACCGGCACCACCATCCCGCTGGTGGTGGCGAACATGACGGCGGTGGCCGGCCGGCGGATGGCCGAGACGGTGGCCCGGCGCGGCGCGATCGCGGTCATCCCGCAGGACATCCCGATCGAGGTGGTCGCCACCGTGGTCGACTGGGTCAAGCAGCGGCACCTGGTGCACGACACCCCGATCACGCTCGGCCCGACCGACACCGTCGGCGACGCCATCCACCTGCTGCCCAAGAAGTCCCACGGCGCGGTGGTGGTGGTCGACGAGGCCGGTCGGCCGGTGGGGGTGGTCACCGAGGCGGACACCCACGAGGTGGACCGGTTCGCCCAGCTCCAACACGTGATGTCGACCGAGCTGCACACGGTGCCGGCCGACGCGGACCCGCGTACCGGATTCGAACGGCTCAACGCGGGACGGCGGCGACTGGCCCCGGTGGTCGACGACGACGGTCGCCTGGTCGGGGTGCTCACCCGGCAGGGCGCGCTGCGGGCCACCCTCTACCGGCCGGCCGTCGACGACCGGGGGCGGCTGCGCATCGCGGCGGCGGTCGGCATCAACGGTGACGTCACCGGAAAGGCCGAGGCGCTGCTCGCGGCGGGCGTCGACACCCTCGTGGTGGACACCGCGCACGGGCACCAGGAACGGATGATGTCCGCGTTGCGGGCGGTCCGCAAACTCGACCCCCCGGTCCCGGTGGCCGCCGGCAACGTGGTCACCTCCGAGGGGGTACGCGACCTGGTCGAGGCGGGCGCGGACATCATCAAGGTCGGGGTGGGGCCGGGCGCGATGTGCACCACCCGGATGATGACCGGGGTCGGCCGACCCCAGTTCTCCGCCGTGCTGGACTGCGCGGCGGCGGCCCGCGCCCTCGGCCGGCACGTCTGGGCCGACGGCGGGGTACGCCACCCCCGGGACGTGGCGCTGGCGCTGGCCGCCGGGGCGTCCAACGTGATGGTGGGCTCCTGGTTCGCCGGCACCTACGAGTCACCGGGTGACCTCTACACCGAGCCCGACGGGCGACGCTACAAGGAGAGCTTCGGGATGGCCTCGTCGCGCGCGGTCAGCGCCCGGACCGCCGAGGACAGCGCCTTCGACCGGGCCCGTAAGGCGATCTTCGAGGAGGGCATCTCCACCGCCCGGATGTACCTGGACCCGGCCCGCCCCGGTGTCGAGGACCTGATCGACGAGATCATCTCCGGGGTACGCAGCGCCTGCACCTACGCCGGCGCCCGCACCCTCGACGAGTTCCACGAACGCGCCCTGGTCGGCGTCCAGAGCCACGCCGGCTACACCGAAGGCATGCCCCTCCCCACCAGCTGGTAACCCCCTCCCCCTCCCACCCACCCCCACCCCCGCCCCGCCCCCGGGCGAGTTGATCAAGAGGTTTGCGTCACCCACCGCCAGATTCCCGACGCAAACCTCTTGATCACCACCTCACCAACCCGCTCTGCTCGGGTGATCAAGAGGTTTACGTCACCGGCAACGGAATTCCTGACGCGAATCTCTTGATCACCGACTCAGGCACTCAGACGGTGGGGTGATCAAGAGGTTTGCGTCAGCTGGGGTGGACGGGGTGACGTAAACCTCTTGATCAACTCGCCCGGGGGCGGGGGCGGGGGCGGGGGCGGGGCGGGGGCGGGGTGGGGGCGGGGGTGGGGGTGGGTGGGTCAGGGTGGGGGGATTAGGTGGCGGATTACGGTGCGGGCGGCGGCGCGGGGGTCGGCGTCGACGTCGGGGGGTAGCGCGCCGGAGAGCCAGAGCGTGGCGAAGCCGTGCACGATCGACCAGGCGGCCAACGCGTCCGTCCGTGACTCGCCCGGCTCGGCCCGGTGCGGTGGCAGGGCCGCCACGCCGAGGTGCAGCGCCGCACCCGCGCGCTCCCGGGCGGCCCGCACCTCGGGGGCGTCGGCCCGGTACAGGTCGGGTCGGAACATCACCTCGAAGTGCGCCCGGTGACTGACGGCGAAGTCCACGTAGGCCACCCCGACGTCGAGCAGGTCGCCACCGGCTGCGGTCAGCGCGGCGGCCAGCAGGTCGAACCCCTCGACGGCGAGGGCGGTGAGCAACCCGGCCTTGTCACCGAAGTGGTGGGTCGGGGCGGCGTGCGAGACGCCCGCGCGGCGGGCGAGGTCGCGCAGGCTGAGCGCCGCCGGGCCGGATTCTTCGATCGCCGCCACCGCCGCCGTGAGCAGGGCGCGAGGCAGATCTCCGTGGTGGTAGGCGCGGGTGACGGTCATGACACGATCGTATCTTTACGTTGACAAGAAAGCGATCGGGGCGGCTATCTTGGCAATATAAAGATTTGCGCCTCAGGAGGTTCGCATGGTTCCGTTCATCGCTCTGCTCGTCGGCACCGCCGTCGCACGCCTGGTCGGCCTGGCGGGCGTGGACGCGCTCGACGGCTGGCACCCCGCGCTCCGCGTCGGCCTGGCACTACTTTTCATGCTGACCGGTTTCGCCCACTTCACCTCGCCCCGCCGGGAGGGTCTGATCGCCATGGTCCCACCCCGCCTGCCCTTCCCCGGCGCTCTGGCCACCATGACCGGAGTGCTGGAGCTGGCGGGCGCGGTGGGCCTGCTGATCCCGGTCACCGCCCGCCCGGTCGCCGCCGGCCTGGCCCTGATGATGGTGGCGATGTTCCCCGCGAACGTCTCGGCGGCCCGACGCGGCCTGACCCTCGCCGGTCGACCCGTCACCCCGCTCGGTCCGCGTACGGCGCTCCAGATCCTGTACGTCGGAGCAGCCCTGGCCATTTCGTTTGGCCCCTGACGGTCTGGGGGCTAACATACTCAGCGTGCAGATGGAACCACTGGCTGCCTATCCCGACGTGCTCCGCAGCGTGCCGCTCGGGCGGCTGCTGTCGGTCGCCGGCCACCTCGTCGACCAGCACTGGGGTCGTTACCTGGCCGAACACCACGGCCTCACCCCGGCCGGGATGCGGGTGCTGTTCACCCTGACCCATCTCGACGACGCCACCCACCGGGACGTCGCCGACCGCTGCTTCGTCCGGCCCGCCACCCTCACCGGGATCGTCGACACCCTCGAACGGGACGGCTTCGTCGAGCGCCGCCGCGACGACGCCGACCGGCGGACCGTCCGACTGGCGCTGACCGACAAGGGGCGGGAACACACCCGCTCCCTGGTCGACCGGATGCGCACCGACACCCCGCTCACCTCCGTCGACGCCGACCCGGCCCGACGCGCGGTGATCCGGGATTTTCTGATCGAGGTCATCACGACCATGTCCGACGGGGAGGACAAGAGGTTGACAACACAGCACCAGGACACGACCGACGACCCGAGGCCCGGGAGCCATCCGTGCTGATCAGTCTGCTGCGCCGCTACCTGCGGCCCTACCACCGGCCGCTGGGCGCGGTGGTGCTGCTCCAGTTCGTCGGCACGATGGCCTCGCTCTACCTGCCGAGCCTCAACGCCGACATCATCGACCTGGGGGTGGCCCGGGGCGACACCGACTACATCATCCGTACCGGCGGTTGGATGCTGCTGGTCAGCCTGCTCCAGATCGCCTGCGCGGTGACGGCGGTCTACTTCGGCGCGCGTACCGCGATGGCCTTCGGCCGGGACGTCCGCGCGGCGATCTTCAGGCAGGTCAACCGGTTCTCCGCCCGCGAGGTGGCCCGCTTCGGCGCACCCTCGCTGATCACCCGCAACACCAACGACGTGCAACAGGTGCAGATGCTCGTGCTGATGAGCTGCACCATGCTGGTCGCCGCGCCGATCATGAGCGTCGGCGGGGTGGTGATGGCGCTGCGGGAGGACATCGGCCTGTCCTGGCTGATGCTGGTCAGCGTGCCGGTGCTCGCCATCGCGCTGGGCCTGGTCATCCGCCAGATGGTGCCCGGGTTCCGGCTCATGCAGACCCGCATCGACACGGTCAACCGGGTGCTCCGCGAGCAGATCACCGGCATCCGGGTGGTCCGGGCGTTCGTCCGCGAGCCGTACGAGACGCAGCGGTTCGGGGTGGCCAACGCCGACCTGACCGCCACCGCCCTGCGGGTCGGTCGGCTGATGGCGCTGATCTTCCCGGTGGTGATGCTGGTGCTCAACGTCTCCAGCGTCGCCGTGCTGTGGTTCGGGGCGCAGCGGGTCGACTCCGGGCAGATCCAGATCGGCGCGCTGACCGCCTTCCTGGCGTACCTGATGCAGATCCTGATGGCCGTCATGATGGCCACTTTCATGCTGATGATGGTGCCGCGCGCGGCGGTCTGCGCCGAACGCGTCACCGAGGTGCTGGACACCGAGTCCACTGTGGTGCCACCGGCCGACCCGGTCACCCGGGTCGACGGCCACGGTGAGCTGGAGCTGCGCGGTGTGGCCTTCCAGTACCCGGGGGCCAGCGCGCCGGTGCTGCACGACATCTCGTTCCGGGCCACCCCGGGGCGGACCACCGCCGTGATCGGGTCGACCGGCGCCGGCAAGACCACCCTGCTGACCCTGATCCCCCGGCTGGTCGACCCGACCGCCGGCACGGTGCTGGTCGACGGGGTCGACGTCCGCGAACTGGCCCCCGAGGAGCTGTGGCGGCGGATCGGCCTGGTGCCGCAGAAGCCCTACCTGTTCACCGGCACGGTGGCCAGCAACCTGCGCTACGGCAACCCGGACGCCACCGACGACGAGCTGTGGACGGCGTTGGAGATCGCCCAGGCCCGGGACTTCGTGGCCCAGATGACCGGCGGGCTGGACGCCCCGATCACGCAGGGCGGCACGAACGTCTCCGGCGGGCAGCGGCAACGGCTCGCCATCGCGCGGGCGCTCGTCCGCAAGCCGGAGATCTACCTGTTCGACGACTCGTTCTCGGCCCTCGACCTGGGCACCGACGCCCGGCTGCGGGCCGCGCTGCGCCCGGTCACCGCCGACGCCGCAGTGGTGATCGTCGCCCAGCGGGTCTCCACGATCATCGACGCCGACCAGATCATCGTGCTGGAGGACGGAGGCGTGGTCGGGATGGGCCGCCACGACGAACTACTCGACGACTGTCCCACGTACGCCGAGATCGTGGCGTCCCAGCAGACGACGGGGGTGCCGGCATGACCGCCGTACCCGAGCAGAAGAAGGCCCCGGAGGAGACCACGCCGAAGCGGCTGCCGGCGGCCGGCCGGCGCACCGGCGGACCGCCGTGGATGAGCGCCGGCATGCCGGCGGAGAAGTCGATGAACTTCGGGCCGTCGGCCCGCCGGCTGCTCGGCCGGCTGCGACCGCACCGGGTGACGCTGACCGGCATCATCGCCCTGGCGGTGACCAGCGTCGGGTTCAGCGTGATCGGGCCGAAGATCCTCGGCCACGCCACCGACATCATCTTCGCCGGGGTGATCGGCCGGCAGTTGCCTGCGGGCACCACCGTCGACCAGGCGGTGTCCGGGATGCGGGCCGCCGGCAACGACAACCTCGCCGACATGGTCGCCCGGATGGACGTGGTCCCCGGGGCCGGCATCGACTTCGACGCCCTCGGCCGGACGCTGCTGTTCGCCCTCGGCCTCTATGTCGCCGCCAGCCTGCTGATGTGGTGGCAGGGCTGGCTGCTCAACGGGGTGGTGCAGGCCACCGTGCTGCGGTTGCGTGCCGAGGTGGAGGAGAAACTCAACCGGCTGCCGCTGCCCTACTTCGACCGGCAGCCGCGCGGCGAGCTGCTCAGCCGGGTCACCAACGACATCGACAACATCTCGCAGACCCTGTCGCAGACGCTGAGCCAACTGCTCACCTCGCTGCTGACCGTGGTCGGCGTACTGGCGATGATGTTCTGGATCTCGCCGCTGCTGGCGCTGGTCGCGCTGGTCGCGGTGCCGCTGTCGGTGATCGTGACGCAGCAGATCGCCAAGCGGTCGCAGCAGAAGTTCATCGCCCAGTGGACCCACACCGGCGAGCTGAACGGTCAGATCGAGGAGGCGTTCACCGGCCACGAACTGGTCAAGGTCTTCGGTCGCTCCCCGGAGGTGGAGGCCACCTTCCACGCCAAGAACGAGGAGTTGTTCCGGGCCAGCTTCGGCGCCCAGTTCATCTCCGGGATCATCATGCCGGCGATGATGTTCGTCGGGAACCTCAGCTACGTGGCGATCGCCGTGGTCGGCGGGCTGCGGGTGGCCTCCGGGTCGATGAGCCTCGGTGACGTGCAGGCGTTCATCCAGTACTCGCGGCAGTTCACCCAGCCGCTCACCCAGCTCGCCTCGATGGCGAACCTGCTCCAGTCCGGGGTGGCCTCCGCCGAACGGGTGTTCGCCGTCCTCGACGCCGACGAGCAGAGCCCCGACCCGGCCACGCCGGCCCGGGTCGTCGAACCGCACGGCCGGGTCGAGTTCGAGAACATCTCCTTCCGGTACGACCCGGACAAGCCGCTGATCGACGACCTGTCGCTGGTCGCCGAGCCCGGCCACACCGTCGCCATCGTCGGCCCCACCGGCGCCGGCAAGACCACCCTGGTCAACCTGGTGATGCGCTTCTACGAACTGGACGCCGGGCGGATCACCCTCGACGGGGTGGACATCACCACGCTGCGCCGCGACGACCTGCGCGGCCGGATCGGCATGGTGCTCCAGGACACCTGGCTGTTCGGCGGCACCATCCGGGACAACATCGCCTACGGCCGGCCGGACGCCACCGAGGAGGAGATCCTCGCCGCCGCGCGGGCCACCTTCGTGGACCGGTTCGTCCGTAGCCTCCCCGACGGGTACGACACCGTCATCGACGAGGAGGGCAGCAACGTCAGCGCCGGGGAGAAGCAGCTCATCACCATCGCGCGGGCGTTCCTGGCGGAGCCGTCGCTGCTGATCCTGGACGAGGCGACCAGCTCGGTGGACACCCGTACCGAGGTGCTGCTGCAACGGGCGATGGCGGCGCTGCGCTCCGACCGGACCAGCTTCGTCATCGCGCACCGGCTGTCCACGATCCGCGACGCCCACCTGATCCTGATGATGGAGGACGGGCGGATCGTCGAGCAGGGCACCCACCAGCAACTGCTCGCCGCGCGGGGGGCGTACCACCGGCTCTACCAGGCGCAGTTCGCCGCGGCGGTGGTCGACGACGAGGTTGCGCCGGCAGCGGCGGCACCGGCACCGGCCCGGGGCTGAGTGACAGACCGGTGCGGGGGCCGGGGGGACGACCCTCCGGCCCCCGCACCGTCAGCCGGCGGGGAGCAGTTGCGCCGAGCGGGCCGCGACCACCGCGCCGATCAGCCGCACCGCGTCCGCCGCCGGCATCGGGTCGAGGCTGCGACCGTCGCGCAGCCGCAGGGCCACCGCGTCGTCGGCGGCCTCGCGGGCCCCGACCACCCCGACGTACGGCGCCCGGCGGCGGGCCGCGTCGCGGACCCGGGCACCCAGCGAACCGCCCGCGTCCACCTCGACCCGCAGCCCGGCGTCGACCGCCCGGCGGGCCACCCGGTCCACCGCGTCGGCCTGCCCGGCGTCGACCGGCAGGAGCAGCAGCTGCACCGGGGCGTACCAGGGCGGGAAGGCGCCCTCGTGCGCCTCGATCAGGTAGGCGAACAGCCGCTCCATGCTCCCGACCAGGCTGCGGTGCACCAGCACCGGTCGTCGCCGGGCACCGGCCGCATCGGTGTACGACAGGTCGAACTTCTCCGGCTTGTCGAAGTCGATCTGCACGGTGGAGATGGTCGACTCCCGGCCGGCCGCGTCGATGATCTGGATGTCGATCTTCGGGCCGTAGAAGGCGGCCTCACCGGGGACCTCCACGTGGTCCACCCCGTCGAGGGCGGCCCGGAGCAGCTCCTCGGCGCGCGCCCAGGACGCGTCGTCCCCGACGTACTTCGCGCCCGGCCCGCGCAGCGACAACCGGAACCCGGCCGGGCGGACACCGAGCGCCGCGTGCGCCTGGTGGATCAGCCGCAGGATCTCCCGCACCTCGTCGCCGACCTGCTCCAGGGTGCAGAAGTTGTGCGCGTCGTTGAGCGAGATCGCCCGCACCCGGGACAGCCCACCGAGCACCCCGGACCGTTCCGCCCGGTACATCCCGCCCAGCTCGCCGACGCGCAGCGGCAACTCCCGGTAGGAGCGGCCCCGGGCCCGGTAGACCAGTGCGTGGTGCGGGCAGAGCGCCGGCCGGAGCAGCAACTCGTCGTCACCCATCCGCATCGGTGGGAACATCTCGTCGGCGAAGTGGCCGAGGTGCCCGGACAGCGCGAACAACTCGCGCCGGCCCAGCGGTGGCGAGTAGACGTGCTGGTAGCCGGCCCGGCGTTCCAGCTCGCGGACGTACTCCTCGACGGCGTGCCGGGCCGCCGCGCCGGCCGGCAGCCAGATCGGCAGCCCGGCCCCCGCGAGCGGATCGGAGACGAACAGGTCCAGTTCGCGGCCGAGCCTACGGTGGTCGATCATGTCGCGCTCCTTGATCGGGTACGACCCGGAGGCGACCGTGCCCGCGACGCCACGAGGCCCCGGGCGGATCGCCCGGGGCCTCGTCGACGGTGAACGTCAGTGCGGCACGCCGGGATCTCCCGGCGTCGTGGTCACCACAGCACTGCGCATACCGTCACCGTACGAGCCCGGCGACGCCCGGGGCGAACGCTTTACGGCCGACCGGCCTGCGGCGCGCGGTCCCCCCGGCCCCGCGCTGTCCGGCACGGCGCGCGGCGCGGCGCGGTCCGGCGCTGCGGTCCGGCGCTGCGGTCCGGCCCTGCGATCCGCTGCGGCACGGTCAGCGCTTCTCGCAGGCGACCTTGTCCTTGTCCCGGTCCAGGTGGGTGTTCTTCGCGTAGACCGAATCCGACACGGTGAAGTTCGTGACCGGCTTGGTGCTGCCCCGGACCTTGTCCTTCGCGCCCTTCTTGCCCACCCCGTGCTTGTACTTCTTGTTCAGTTCGGTGCAGTTCTTGTACTTCGTCGCCGCCGCCTCGGCCGGGCCGGTCACGACGACGAGGGTGCTGCCGAGCGCCAGGGTCACGGCGAGCGCGCCCCGCACCAGGATGGAAACCATCTACGAGCCTCCGAAAGGAATGTCGGTTGAGCCCGGAACGCTATCCGGGCGACACCGGCGGGTGGGGCGTCGTGTCCCCGGGCCGACAGCCGGTGTGTCCGAACGATGATCACCGGTCGGCCGGTAGCGGCGCGACGCCGCTGTGACGGCCGTGAGACGTCGTACGACCCGCGCGGCCGACCGCCGGGAAGGGGGAGGGTGCCCGGCTCGACCGGGTGCGGGTGACCGGCGCAGCCGGGGCCGGGCCGGCGGCACCGGTCCGACCCGCCGGGTCGTCGCCGCGCGGCTGGGGTCAATCACCGGGTCCGGGCCGGTGACGGCGATACGGTTGGCTCAGTTGCCATCGTCAGAATCGACAGCCGTCATGATCAACGATCATCATCCGTGGCCGGCGCAGAGCGGGGGACCGGACCGGATCCGACGCTCACCGGTGTGGCGTTCCCGCTGGTCAGCACGCGGCTGTCCGGGTTCACCGGGGCGGAGATTAGGAGGGTCGCCGGCACGGGACCTGCCGGCGACCCACGGCGGCCCGCTCGTCAGGAACGGGGGACCCGACGGGTGGGGGGCCGCGTACCCAACGGTACGCCGACGACCGACGATCCGCCGACCCCCTCCGGGCGGCGAGCGGCGAACGGCGGACCGCGAGCGGCAGACGGCAGGCGGCCCTCCCCGCTGCTACCGGTGGCACACGGCGCGCAGTCGCGCGGTCTCCCCAGCAGGCACCGGTGGTGTCCGTGGTCACCACCGGCCGGTCCGGTCGCCGGTGCGGGCGAAGCCACCGGGAGGCTCGGTGCCTGGAATCGGCCCTGACCGGCGAGGTGGCAGTCGTGCCCGAGCTACTCACTGACGTCGCATCGCCCCTGCTGGCGTACCTGCTGCTGATGGGCCTGCTCGTCGCGGACGCCTTCGTGCCGGTCATCCCCACCCAGGCCGTCATGATCACCGGCGGTGCGCTCACCGTGGTGGGTGGGCTGAGCCTGCCGTTGACCATCGGCGTCGGGGCGCTCGGCGTCTTCGTCGGCGACCTCGCCTGCTACCTGCTCGGCCGCAGCGCCCCGGACCGGCGACAGGCCCGGCACGTCGCACCCGGTCGGGCCCGTCGGGTCGCCGGTCGGGTCACCCGGGGGCTGCGCCGCCCCGGACCGCTGACCATCCTGCTCTGCCGGTTCGTGCCCGGCGGCCGGATGGCGGCCTGCTTCTCCGCCGGCCGCAGCCGCTACCCCTACCGGCTGTTCCTCTGCTACGAGGCGCTGGCCGCCGTCGGCTGGGCCAGTTACGGGGCCATGGTGGGCCACCTCGGTGGCACCGCGCTCACCGGATCGGCCTGGCGGTTGGGGCTGGTCGCGGCAGCAGCGGCGGTCGGGTTCGGGGCGGCCGGCTGGACGATGACCCTGCTCAGCGCCCGCGCCGCCAGCCGGGACACCCGCACCGACCTGAGCGCGTCCACATCCCCACCGGCATAAGGTTTGCTTATATTGACGGGGTGTGGGACATCAGACTGCATCCTGAGGTGGACGATGAGCAACGGATCCGACTGGCGTGAGGTCAAAGCCAAGGCCCGCGAGCTGGACCCCTCCTGGGAGGACCCCGAGCGGATCGCCCGGCGCAGCCGGTTCCGCGAAAAGATGCTCGCCTCGGTGAGCGGCGCGCAACTGGCCGAGATCCGCCGGCAGCTCGGCATGACCCAGCAGCAACTCGCCGAAGCATCCGGCCTGTCCCAGGCCAGGATCAGCCAGATCGAGACCGGCGAACACACCAGCCTGGAGACCCTTCGCGCGTACGTCACCGGACTTGGCGGCCAGGTGGACGTGGTCGTCCGCATCGGGAACATCCAACTCAACGTGGCCTGAGATGCCACCGCCGGTCGGCTTGTCGGTCGACCGGCAACGCACGTCAGCCTCCACTGCGGCTGACGTCGCACGGTCGGGCGTCGGTCAGCTGCTCGACCGACGCCCGCCGAGGTCACCGGGTCATTCGAGTTCGTGCAGCATCAGCTGGCGGGCCGCCTCGGTGATCGAACCGGACAGGCTCGGATAGATGGTGATGGTCTGGGCCAACTCGTTGACGGTGAGGTTGTTCTCGATCGCCATCGTGATCGGCAGGATCAGCTCGCTGGCCTTGGGGGCCACCACCACCCCGCCGATCACCTGACCGGTCGACGGACGGCAGAACAGTTTGACGAAGCCGTCGGCCAGGTCGTCCATCTTCGCCCGGGCGTTGCCGGTCAGCGGCAGCATCACCTGACGGGCCAGGGTCCGGCCGGCGTCCGCCTCGTCCTGCGAGACACCCACGGTGGCCAGCTCCGGGTCGGTGAAGACGTTCGCGGCGACGGTCCGCAGCCGCAGCGGCCGGACCGCCTCGCCGAGGGCGTGCCACATCGCGATCCGGCCCTGCATGGCGGCCACGCTGGCCAGCGGCAGCACGCCGGTGCAGTCGCCGGCGGCGTAGATGCCGGGGACGTTGGTACGCGACACCCGGTCGACCGTGACGTAACCGCCCTTGGCCAGCTCGACGCCGTACTCGGCCAGGCCGAGGCCGGCGGTGTTCGGGATCGAGCCGACGGCGATCAGGGCGTGCGAACCGGTCACCACCCGCCCGTCGGAGAGGACCACCTCCACCCCGTCGTCGGTACGCCGGACCGCGTCCGCCCGGGAGTTGTTGAGGATGCTCATGCCCCGGCTGCGGAAGACCTGCTCGATGGCCATCGCCGCGTCGGCGTCCTCGTGCGGCATCACCCGGTCCCGGCTGGAGACCAACGTCACCTCGACCCCCATCGCCTGGTAGGCGCTGGCGAACTCGGCACCGGTGACGCCGGACCCCACCACGATCAGGTGGCTGGGCAACTCGGGCAGGTCGTACACCTGCCGCCAGGTGAGGATGCGCTCCCCGTCGGGCAACGCGGTGGGCAGCTGACGCGGGGTGGCGCCGGTCGCGACCAGCACGGTGGACGCGGCGATCGAGTATTCCTCGCCACCGTCGGTCGGGGTGACGACGACCCGGTGGGTGTGACCCAGGGTGTCCTCGCCGAGTCGGGCGGTGCCCGCGACGAAGGTCACCCCGGCCTTGATCAGCTTGGCGTGGATGTCGGCGGACTGGGCCAGGGCGAGCCGCTTCACCCGCTCGTGCACGGCCCGGGCGTCGACCGTGACCGCCTCCAGGCCGTCGGAGTGGATGCCGAACGCCTCGGTGTCCCGGTAGCCGGTCACCACCTCCGAGCTGGCGATGAAGGTCTTCGACGGGACACAGTCGGAGAGTACGCAGGCACCTCCGGCGCCGTCGGCCTCCACCACGGTGACGTCGGCGTCCAGCTGGGCGGCGACCAGGGCCGCCTCGTAGCCGGCCGGCCCCCCGCCGATGATCACGATGTGGCTCACAGCCCTCGCCCTCTCTCGGTGTTCACAGTGACTTTCTTCTCCCGAACCCGTGCGACACGCACCGTCGTATTCTCCCCCACCCGTCTGCCGGGCTATCGTCATCGCCGTGCGTCACTACGCGGCCTACGGCTCAAACCTGGACCCTGCCCGGATGCGTGCCTACTGTCCGCATTCGCCGATGGTGGGCGTCGGCTGGCTGGAGGGGTGGCGGCTGACCTTCGCGGGCGAGGACGTGATCGGCTGGGAGGGGTCCGTCAGCACCGTGGTCGAGTCCCCGGGCGACCGGGTCTTCGTGGCGCTCTACGACATCGACCCGTACGACGCCGCCCAGCTCGACGAGTTGGAGGGCGTCACCGCCGGCACGTACCGCAAACTCACCGTGCGGGTCTTGACGCTGGACGGTGACGTGACCGCCTGGGTGTACGTCTTCGACGGCTACGAGGGCGGCCTGCCGACCGCCTGGTACCTGTCGGAGATCGCCAACGCCGCCGAGAAGGCGGGCGCACCCGACGACTACGTCTCCGAGCTGCGGTCCCGCCCCACCGGCACCGCCTCGGCGTAACGCGTGTCGCACCCGTCCAGTGTGCTACCGGCGTCGCTGACGCCCGACGGCGACCCCGTCGGGCGTCAGCTCCGGCACACACCGGGCCGGCCGGGACAGCCGGGCACGCACCGGGGCGGCCGGCGCGTGCCGGGGGCCGGTCAGGTGGCGGGCACGCTCCGCTCGTACAGATCGATCCAGCGGGTCTCGCGTAGCCCCACCGCGCGGTAGAGGGTGACCGGCGTCGTGGGGTTGGCCAGGTCGAACCCCAGCCCGGCGTGACCCCGGCCCTTGGCCGCGTAGACGGCGAACGCCCGCCGCAGCAGCGCCGCCCCCACCCCGCGCCGCCGGTACGCGGGCAGCACCGACAGCGTGCGCACCCAGCCCATGTCCTGTTCCAGCGCCTGGTCGGACGAGTTGAGCGCGCCCGCCGGCTCGCCGTCGACCTCGGCGAGGAACCACTCGTCCCAGACCCGCCCGCCGTCGGTGAGCCGGTCCCGCCAGCCCTCGAAGCCGATCGGCTCGTAGTCCGGGGTGTCCCGGAACGCCGTGTCGTGGATCCGGTGGAACAGCCGTAGGTCGGCCTCGTCGTCGGGGCGCAGCGGCCGGACGGTCACCCCGGGTGGAGGTGGCGGCTCGGCGGGCAGGTCGGCCAGCGACCGGCTCATCCGCAGGTACCGTTTGGCCCGGGTGAAACCGGCGGCGGTCAGCTCACCGGCCCAGCGGGTCTCCGGCGGGCAGGCGGCGGCGCGGACGGTCAGCGCGGGCCGGCCCCGCTCGGTGGCGCGTTCGGCGATCCGGCGCAGCATCCGGTCGAGCAGCACGGCCCGCTGCTCCGTCGCGCGCTCCGGATCGACGAAGACGTCGAGGTATTCGCGGCCCACCCCGGTCGGGTTGTCGACAAGGGTCCAGCCGACCACCTGCTGATCAGGATCGGTCAGGACCCAGGAGTCGTGCTGCGGGTCGAAGAACGGCGCGGTCAGCGCGGCCCGGACGTCGTCGGCGTCGAAGTCGGGGTGGCCGATGGCGAACGTGTCGGCGGCGTGCACCACGGCGAGCAGCGCGGGCACGTCGTCCAGGGTGGGGCGGCGGGCGGTCCAGCCGGCGGGGAGCGTCACGCCGCAGATCCTGGCAGCCAGCCCGCCACCCCGCCGCTGATTTTTCGGGTCGCCGACCGGTCGCACCGAACTGCCGGTCGCACCG
This sequence comes from Micromonospora sp. RL09-050-HVF-A, assembly GCF_019374995.1. NCBI lineage: Bacteria > Bacillati > Actinomycetota > Actinomycetes > Micromonosporales > Micromonosporaceae > Micromonospora > Micromonospora sp. RL09-050-HVF-A. The sequence continues at coordinate 5,465,267 of NZ_JAGKQP010000002.1, read as the reverse complement.
GGCCGGGCCGGACCGGGCTGGGACCGGCCGCGCCGCACCGGGCCGGCTGGGACCGGCCGCACCGGGCCGGCTGGGACCGGCCGCACCGGGCCGCGCCGGGACCGGTCGCGCCGGGCCGGCCGGGATCGGTCAGCCGTCCGCTTCGGCGCGGAGCCGGGCCCGCACGTCGGTGAGCAACTCGATCAGCTCCCGGCCCTCGGCCGGGGGGAGCGCCCGGAACCCGGCCGAGGCCAACCGGTCGGTCACCGCCTCGGCCCAGAGCCGACGCCGCACCAACGGCCCGACCGGCGGGTACGGCGGAGACCACCCGCACGCCGCCGCCCCGGCCTCCCCCTCCGGCCCGGCCAGTACGGCCTCCAGCGGTGTCATCCCGGCCGCCCGGACCGCCAGCAGGTAGGCCCCGACGAAGTGTTCCCGCAACAGCAGCAGTGCCACGGCAGCGCGGGCCCCCTCGGTGTGCTCGGGCAGCGGCATGGCCCGCCAGGCCGCGAAGAGCGGCATGCCGGTCGCGTCGGCGGCGGCCACCACCCGTTCCAGCAGGGCCGTCAGCCGGGGTGTGTCGGGCAGGTCGTCGAGGTGCTGGGCACCCCACCGGCAGCACTCGGTCAGGTTCGCGGTGGCCACCTCCAACGGTCGGACCACCCGCACGGCGGTGTCCCACCCGTCGGCGACGGCCTCCGGGGCGAGGAACCCCAGCGCCGCCGCCACCGTCTCGGCGCGGATGTCACCCAACGCGCCGGCCCGCCCGGTGACATAGAACGCCCAGCCGGGAATGCCCATCGTCCTGGCCCGCCGCAGGGTCCCCGGGCAGCGGCTGAACAGCTCCCCCAGCTCCAGCACGGCGGGTTTGCTGCCGGCGGCGACCTGTTCCGGCGTCATCCCGACCGCCCGATGCACGCATTCATCGTGTTCAGTCTGCCCCCTCAGCGTCCGCCGTGGGGTCCGCCTCCTCGGCGTCCGCCGCCTCGATCACCCCCTCGACCTCCCCGGTGCGGCGGCGGGCGGCGGTGAGTGCCCGCTCAGCCGCCCGACGGGCCAGTTTGGCCCGGCTCAGCTCCTGTTCGGCGGCGGCCCGGCGGCGTTCCAGTTCGGCCAGTTCCCCCTCGATCCGGTCGAGCGCGTCGGCACCCGCCCGCTCGGCCGTTGCCGCACCGTCCAGGTCCTGCTCCGCCTGCCGCTGGGCGGCCCGTGCCGCCGCCAACTCCCGGTCCAACGCGCGGCGACGCCTGGCCCGTTCGGCCTGGGCGGCCCGCGCCGCCACCCGCTCGTCACGGGCCCGTCGCGCACCGCCCCGGTCCGCCTCCCGCGCCGGTACGCGGCCAGCCGCCGTCCCGGCACCACCGGCCGCCGTCCCACCCCGGCCGCCCGCGCGCCACCACCAGCCGCCGCCCTGCCACCGGTCGCCTCCTCGGCGACGCCGCCGGTGACCAGCCGCAGCTGGGGGCGGGGCACCTCGCCGAACCCGGAGTGGTGCACCGCCCGCAGCAGCCGTCCGGACCGGACCTGCCCGGCCACCCCGGTGTCGGCGAGCGCGGCGTGCAGGGTGGCCTCGACCTCGGCCAGTGGTAGTCGGGTGGCCGGCGGTGCGTCGGGAATGTCGGCGACGATCCGGCGTACCTCGGTGACCAGCGCGGCGACCAGTTCCCGCCGCTGGGCGGACAACTCCCGCAGCCGGGCACCCTCGAGATCGCGTTGGGCGGTGCGCAGCGCCTCGGCCAGCGGCCCGAGGTCGGCGACCAGCTCGGGCCGGTCCAGGGCGAGCAGGTTCACCAGCCAGGCCGCCACCGTGGGCCGCTTCCATCCGGCGATCCGCCGGGCGGTGGCGACGTCCCCGACCCGGCGGGCCTCGGCGACGGCGGCGTCCCGGGCGGCCACGAACCGGTCGGGCGGGGTGCGGTAGAGCTGCCGGGCCAGCGTGGACTCGTCGACGGCCACGGCTCAGGCGTCGATCCGGCTGCCCGGCTCCAGCCGCTGGTAGTCGGTGCGGGACAGCGCGGTGTACTGCCGGTCGAGCACGCCGTACCCGTTGTCGTTGAGCAGCGCGTCGTGCAGGGCGTACGCCCGGCGCGGGGCGACCGCCCGGATGAAGTCGACGACCTCGGAGAACTTCGACCAGGGTGCGTGGATCGGGGCGAAGAGCGTGTCCACCTCGACCCCCTCGGGGACGTACAGCGCGTCGCCGGGGTGGTAGACCGTGCCGTCGATCAGGTAACCGATGTTGTCCACCACCGGGATGTCGGGGTGGATCACGGCGTGCCGGCCACCGACGGCGCTCACCGGGATGCCGGCGGCGGTGAACGTGTCACCCGGGGTGACCGGGGTGAGGGCCGCCGCGGCGTCGCCGAGGACGGCACCGAGCGCCGCCGGGCCGTACACCGGGACGGGTTCCCGGTCCAGCCGGCGGGCGAGCGCCGCCGTGTCGAGGTGGTCGGGGTGTTCGTGGGTGACCAGCACCGCGTCCGCCCCGTCCAGCGCCGCCGCCTCGCTGAACACGCCCGGATCGACGACCAGCACCGCCCCGTCGCGTTCGATGCGCAGACAGGAGTGCGAGAACTTGGTGAGCCGCATCGTGACTCCTCGCTTATCGAATCGTGATGTCCTCAGCGCAGTCTGCCGGAACCGGGGCGGCCGTGCGCCGCGTCCGAGCTATCGCCCCGGAACCGGGGGACGGACGACGACGGGAGCGGGGATGACACTGGGGACAGCGGCCGGTGGGGCACGGGCCCTGGCGGCGATCGGGTTGGCGGCGCTGCTGCTGGCCGGGTGCGGGGCGGGCGACCGCGACGGCAGTTCGGCCGGTTCCGCGCCGCAGGAGAAGGCGCCGGCGCAGGGGGCACCGGGCGGCGCGGCGCCGGACCGCGACGCGGCGAACGGACAGGCCGGTACGGGCGCGGCCGACCTGCGGGTCGACCAGCGCGCGATCATCTACACCGGAACGATGCGGGTGCAGGTGGACGACGTGGAGGCTGCCGCCCGGCGGGCGGTGGACGCGGTCACCGCCACCGGCGGGTTCGTCGGCGGCGACCAGCGTCGCAGTGTCGACGCGTCCGCCCAGGCGGAGCTGCAACTGCGGGTGCCGGCGGCGAAGTTCACCGCGCTCGTCGACGAGTTGGCCACCTACGGTCGGCAGCAGCGCCGGGAGATCCGTACCCAGGACGTCACCGAGGAGACCGTCGACCTGGACGCCCGGATCGTCACCCAGCGGGCCCGGGTGGACAGCGCCCGCCGGCTGCTGGCCCGGGCCGACACGGTGGCGGAGCTGGTCTCGTTGGAGAACGAGGTGACCCGCCGGGAGGCGGACCTGGCCTCGCTGGAGGCGAAGAAGCGTCGGCTGGCCGACCTGACCGCGCTCTCCACGATCACGGTGACCTTCGTCGGCCGGGACGCCTCGACGGCCGACGACGAACCGGCGGACCGGACCGGGTTCATGGTGGGCCTGCGCGGCGGCTGGACCGTCTTCCTCGCCTCGATGGGCGTACTGCTCACTGTGCTCGGGGCGCTGCTGCCCTGGCTGCTGATCATCGGGGTGCCCGTGACGGCGCTCGTGGTGGTGCTGCGGCGGCGGGGCCGGCGGCGGCAGCCCCCGCCGCCGGCGGGGCCGGTCGGCGGGGGACGCGCACCGATGCCTGGTGGACCGGGCGGCGGGGGTCACCCGCCGGCTCCTACCGGGCCGCCGCCAGTGCCCGCAGCGCGGTCTGCACCATGACGCGCACGCCGACCGGGATGGCCCGCTCGTCGACGTCGAAGGACGCCCGGTGCAGGTCCATGGTGGGGCCCCCGGCGCGGCCCACGCCGAGCCGGGCCAGCGCACCGGGGACGTGTTCGAGATACCAGGAGAAGTCCTCGCCGCCCATGCTCTGCGGGGTTTCCGCGATCCCCTCCGGGCCGAGCGCGGCGGCGGTGGCGGCGGTGAGGATGCCGATGGCGCGGGCGTCGTTGCTGACGGGTGGCCGGCCGCGCAGGTATTCCAGGTCGACGGTGGCGCCGGTGGGCGCGAGGACGTCCCGGACGACCTGAGCGACGATCTCCGGGGCCCGTTCCCAGGTGTCGCGGTCCATCACCCGCAGGGTGCCGGCCGCGCACGCCTCGGACGGGATGACGTTGTACCGGGTGCCGGCCGAGGCGTGGCCGAACACCAGCAGCAGCCCGCTGTTGGCCGGCACCCGGCGGGTGACCAGGGCCGGGACCTCGGTGACCAGCCGGCCGAGCGCGTCGACCAGGTCGACGGTCAGGTGGGGGCGGGCGGTGTGCCCGCCCGGCCCGGTGAGCTTGACGGTGACGTTGTCGGCCGCCGCGGTGATCGGACCGACCCGCAACCCCACCCGGCCCACCGGCTGGTTGGGGTCACAGTGCAGGGCGAAGATCTGCACCACGTCGTCCAGGCCGCCGGCCTCGATGACCTCCAGGGAGCCGCAGGGCAGGATCTCCTCCGCCGGCTGGAAGATCATCCGGACCCGGCCGTCGAGCTGGCCGGCGTCGGCGAGCTGGGCCAGCAGCATGCCGACGCCGAGCAGCACGGCCGTGTGCACGTCATGGCCGCAGGCGTGGCACACCCCGTCCACCGTGGACCGGTAGGAGACGTCCTTGACGTCGGTCAGCGGCAGGGCGTCGATATCGGCGCGGAGCGCCACGACCGGGCCGTCGGGCCGCCCGTCGATGTCGCAGATCACCCCGTTGCCCTTGGGCAGCAGTCGGGGATGCAGCCCGGCGAGGGTGAGTTCCCGGGCGATCAGCGCCGCCGTCTCGAACTCCTCACCGGAGAGTTCCGGGTGGGAGTGGAGGTGGCGGCGGGTGGCGATCAGGCCGGGTACCCGCAGCGCGAGCAGGTGATCCAGATCGTGGGGCAGGGGCTGGGACCCGGACGGCGCCTCCGCCCAGGACGACGCCAGCTGGCTGCCGTTCGGCAGCGTCAACGCACTCGTCACGTCGAATTCTCGATCACTAGAAATGGATGGATCATCGGGGAGGACAGCAGACAGCCTAGACCTCCGACGGTGACGCTGCGCAACCTCGTTACGGTAGTGATCGGAGCGCACAGCGTCACGTAAGCCCTGGTGGGAGGGGTCAAATATCTGCGGGACAGCAGGTAGATCGCGGTCGGACGCCGTCATCTGCCCCCCACCTCCTACAACGCGTAACCGATTGGGCGGTCGCGAAATCGGCGTCGATCCGGGGCCGTCGTACCCGAATTGTCGCATTGGTCGCCCCGGTCGGCCGCCGGTCCGACAATTAGCCGACGCCGCCGGGTGAGCAGCCGGTGCCCGACGGTGACACGGCGTCTCCGGGCCCGCGCGGACATGCTGTCCGCCCCGTCCACCCGTCCGGGTTTACCCACGAACCCCGCACCGCACGCCCCGGCCACCCGAGCCGCCCCGCCGCCTGCCGGGCCGACCTGGCACACCACCGCAGGCTGTCACCGACGGTAGCCCCGGGCGCGTCGGCCTGGCGCCCCCTAGCGGCCCAGACCGGACGACGACGGCGACCCCTGCCGGCAGCGGACTGCCGGCGGAGGTCGCCGTGCGGATCAACGTGGGGCTCGGCCCACCCGCCGGGTCGCGGGCGGCACACCGGCCGGGACCGCAGCGGTCGGACCGGGGTCAGAAACGGTCGCTCGGGCGGTACGTCCCCCAGACCTGGCGCAGCAGCCCGCAGACCTCACCCACCGTGGCCCGGGCCCGCAGCGCCTCCTTCATCGGGTAGAGCACGTTCTCGTCCCCCTCGGCGGCGGCCCGCAGCTCGGCCAGCGCCCGCTCGACCGCCCCGGCGTCCCGCTCGGCCCGCAGCCGGGCCAGCCGTTCCGCCTGGGTCGCCTCGATCGTCGGGTCCACCCGCAGCGGCTCGTACGGCTCCTCGGTGTCGATCTGGAAGCGGTTCAACCCGACCACCACCCGCTCCCCCGCGTCGATCTGCTGGGCGAACCGGTAGGCCGACTGCTCGATCTCCCGCTTCTGGAACCCGGCCTCGATCGCGTCCACCGCCGAACCGTGGTCGAAGACCCGGTCCATCAGGTCGTTGACCGCCGCCTCGATCTCGGCGGTCATCGCCTCCACCACGTACGACCCGGCGAACGGGTCGACGGTGGCGGTCAGGTCCGTCTCGTACGCCAGCACCTGCTGGGTACGCAGCGCCAGCCGGGCGGCCTTCTCGGTGGGCAGCGCGATCGCCTCGTCGAAGCTGTTGGTGTGCAGCGACTGGGTGCCGCCGAGCACCGCGGCGAGCCCCTGCACCGCCACCCGGACCAGGTTCACCTCGGGCTGCTGGGCGGTCAGCTGCACCCCCGCCGTCTGGGTGTGGAACCGCAGCATCATCGACTTCGGGTCCTTCGCGCCGAAGTCGTCACGCAGCAGCCGGGCCCAGATCCGCCGGGCGGCGCGGAACTTCGCGACCTCCTCCAGCAGGGTGGTGCGGGCCACGAAGAAGAACGACAACCGGGGGGCGAAATCGTCGACCGCCAGCCCGGCGGCCAGCGCCGCCCGGACGTACTCGACCCCGTTGGCCAGGGTGAACGCGATCTCCTGCGCGGGCGTCGCCCCGGCCTCCGCCATGTGGTAGCCGGAGATGGAGATGGTGTTCCACTTCGGCACCTCCTTGCGGCAGTACGCGAAGGTGTCGGCGACCAGCCGCAGCGACGGCTTCGGCGGGAAGATGTACGTCCCCCGGGCGATGTACTCCTTGAGGATGTCGTTCTGGATGGTGCCGTTGAGCGCCGAGCCGGACAGGCCGTTCTCCTCGGCGACGAGCTGGTAGAGCAGCAGCAGCACCGAGCCGGGCGCGTTGATGGTCATCGAGGTGGAGACCTTGTCCAGCGGGATGCCGGCGAAGAGCAGCCGCATGTCCTCGATGGAGTCGATCGCCACCCCGACCTTGCCCACCTCGCCGCTCGCGATGGCGTCGTCGGAGTCGTACCCCATCTGGGTGGGCAGGTCGAAGGCGACCGACAGGCCCATCGTGCCGGCCTTCAGCAGCTGGTGGTAGCGCGCGTTGGACTCGGTGGCGGTGCCGAAGCCGGCGTACTGGCGCATCGTCCACGGCCGGGAGGTGTACATCGTCGGGTAGACCCCCCGGGCGTACGGGTACTGGCCCGGTTCGCCGAGGCGGGAGTCCAGCTCCGGGGGGAGGTCCGCAGCCGTGTAGACGCCCTTGATGGGGAACCCCGACTCGCTCGCCCGCGCTTCACTCATCCAGGGATGGTAGGACGCCCGGCGGCATCGGTGGGGTGAGGGATGGCGCACATCTCGGTTCGGCATCGGTCGACGGCAGGTGAACGGCCAGGTACACACCGTTCGGCATGGCGGTCGGTAGCGTCGGATAGGACAAAGGTCCGCCGCGTCGGGTTTCGCATCGGGCGTCGGAACCAGCAAGATAGAGACGTTGTGTCCCAGCCCCCTCGACTTTCCCGGTGGCTTTTCCTGTGACTCAGATCCCGACGTGGAGCGGCGGACCAGTGAGTCCTCCCAACGGACGCGCAGCACCCGGCACCATCATCGGCGGCCGGTACGAGTTGCGCTCCTCGGTGGGCAACGGCGGCATGGGCACGGTCTGGCGCGCGACAGACACCCTGCTGCGGCGCGACGTGGCGGTCAAGGAGGTCGTCCTGCCGCCCGGGCTGGCCCCCAGCGACCGGGACGCGATGTACGAACGCACCCTGCGCGAGGCGCGTGCCGCCGCCGCGATCCAGCACCCGGCCGTGGTCCAGGTCTACGACGTGGTCACCGAGGGTGGCCGGCCGTGGATCGTGATGGAGCTGCTGGACGCCCGCAGCCTCGCCGACATGGTGATCGAGGACGGCCCGGTGGCCGGACGCGCGGTCGCCAAGATCGGCATCGCGCTGCTCGGCGCGCTGGAGGTGGCGCACGCCAACGGGGTGCTGCACCGTGACGTCAAGCCGGCGAACGTGCTGATCTGCACCGACGGCCGCTGTGTGCTGACCGACTTCGGGGTGGCCCGGATGCCCACCGACGTCCAGCTCACCACCCCCGGGATGGTGCTCGGCTCGCCGCACTTCATCTCCCCCGAGCGCGCCATGGGGCAGGATTTCGGCCCGCCCAGCGACCTGTTCTCGCTCGGTGTGACCCTCTACACGGCGGTCGAGGGGCGGCCCCCGTTCGACAAGGGCGACCCGATCGAGACCATGCACGCGGTCGTCGAGGACCCGCCGGCCACCCCGCAGCGCAGCGGCCCGCTGACCCGGGTGCTGATGGGCCTGCTGGAGAAGGACCCGGCCCGCCGGCTCGACGTGCACACTGCGCGGGCGATGCTGCGCGAGTTGCTCGCCGGCCCGCTGACCAGCACGGCGACGGCGGTCAACTCGATCACCGACCCGTACTCGGTGGTGCCGGTGCAGCGCCCGTCGGGGCCGCCGGCCGTCACCGCGCCGCCCGCCGAGTCGAAGCCGAGCGGGCAGATCGGTGGCCGGGCGATGCTGGCCGCCGGTGAGTCGCTGACCGACCGGCTGGCGAAGCTGCGCCGGGGTGAACGCCCCGAGCCGGTGGCGACCTCGGCCGCCACCCTCGACGACACCAGCGCCGACGCGTTCGCCGGCCCGCTGCACACCCCGACCGATGCGATGCCGGCATCGGGCGGGCCCACCGTCGACCCGCTGCCGACCCGCCCGACCGCCGGGACGTACGGCCGGCCGGAGGCCACCCAGCGGATCACCCCGAGCGCCGCCCCGGAGGCCACCCAGCGCATCGGTGGCGGCACCACCGACGCCACCCAGCGCATCGGCGGGGGCCCCGAGCCGGCCCGGGCCGGCTACGGGACGGCGGAGCCGACCCAGGCCATCTACGGCGGTGGCGGCAACTCCGAGCAGACCCAGGCGGTGTACGGCGGACAGTGGTCCATCCCCGGCACCGGCCAGTCGTGGACGTCGCCACCCGCGCCGCCGGGCGGGGCCGACGGTGGCGCGCTCGGCCGGGCGAAGGGTGCCGGCGGTCGACTCGTCGGCACGGTCAAGGGCTGGCCGCGCAAGCTCCAGCTCGCGGCGGCCGGCGGCCTGGCCGTGGTGTTGCTGATCGGAGCGGTGGCGCTGTTCAGCGGCGGCGACCCGGAGTCGACCCCACCCCCGCAGGCCGGCCCGAGCGCACCGGCTGCGGGTGGCGGCGAGCTGCCGCCGATGCAGGAGCACAGCGCCCGGGGCATCCGGGTGAACGTGCCGAAGGGCTGGCAGCGGGCGACCGGCGGGGTCTACATCGACTACGTCGACCCGCAGGACAAGGGGCGCAAGGTGCGCATCCTCACCGAGAAGTTCGGCGGCTCCTCGAGCCGCTGGGTCGAAGTGGCAGCGGACGGCCTCCGCAAGCGGACGAGTTCCTGCGCCAGGCCCTACGAGCAGCTGGCGATGGGCGAGAAGAACCTGGCCGGCAAGTCGGCCGCCGAGTTCGAGTACACCTGCGGCGACGGCGGCGACAAGCGGCACGGGGTGTGGCGTGGGGTGGTGCACGAGGGGAAGGTCTACTCGTTCTATCTCACCGCCAACGACGCCAAGTTCGCCGAGAGCAAGCCGATCTTCGACGAGATGGTCAAGTCGTTCCAGCTCACCGGCTCCAGCTGAGCCGGCTCGTGGGGCGGGCCGGACCGGCCCGCCCGGCAAGGTGATCCGGGTCGACCGGACGCGGTGATCCGCCGTCGTGCTATCAAGAGGCAATGGTGGCGGAAAGCACTGACCTCGACCGGATGCGCGACCAGGCTCGACGCTGGCTCGACGACGACCCCGACCCGGCCAGCCGGGACGAGCTGCGGGCCGTGCTCGACCGGCTGCCGGCCAGCGCGCCGGAGCTGGCCGACCGGTTCGCCGGCCCGCTGACCTTCGGCACGGCCGGGCTGCGCGGCCCGCTGCGCGCCGGGCCGAACGGCATGAACCTCGCGGTGGTCACCCGGGCGGCGGCCGGGCTGGTCGGCTGGCTCGCCGCCGAGGGCGGCGAGGGTCCGCTGGTGATCGGGTACGACGCCCGGCACGGTTCCCGGGAGTTCGCCGAGCGCACCGCCCAGGTCGCCACCGGCGCGGGCCGGCCGGCGCTGCTGCTGCCCCGGCCGCTGCCCACCCCCGTGCTGGCGTACGCGGTGCGCAGGCTCGGCGGGGTGGCCGGGGTGATGGTGACGGCCAGCCACAACCCGCCGCAGGACAACGGCTACAAGGTCTATCTGGGTGCCCAGCTCGGTGGGGCGCTCGGCGCGGGGGCGCAGATCGTGCCGCCCGCCGACGCCGGTATCGAGGCGGCCATCCGGGCGGTCGGCTCGCTGGCGCAGGTGCCGTTGGGGCCGCCCGGCCAGGTGCTCGGCGACGACCTGGTCGCCGCGTACGTGGAACGGGCCGTCGCGGTGATCGAAGCGGGCGGACCACGTGACCTGCGGGTGGCGTACACGCCATTGCACGGGGTGGGGGCGGCGGTGCTGACCGCGACCTTCGCCCGGGCGGGTTTTCCGACCCCGGGGGTGGTGCCCGACCAGGCGGAACCGGACCCGGACTTCCCCACCGTCAGCTTCCCCAACCCGGAGGAGCCCGGCGCGGTGGACCGGTTGGTGGCCCTCGCCGACGCCACCGACGCCGACCTGGCGATCGCCAACGACCCGGACGCCGACCGCTGCGCGGTGGTGGTCCGCGAGCCGGCCGGCACCGGGACGGGGTGGCGGATGTTGCGCGGGGACGAGGTGGGGGTGCTGCTCGCCGACCACCTGATGCGGCGCGGCGTCGACGGCCTGTACGCGACCACGATCGTGTCGTCGTCCCTGCTCCGGGCGATGTGCGCGGCCCGGGGCCGGGCGTACGACGAGACGTTGACCGGGTTCAAGTGGATCGTCCGGGCCGGGGGTGGGACGCCGCCGCTGGCGTACGGCTACGAGGAGGCGCTCGGCTACTGCGTGGCCCCCGAGCACGTACGCGACAAGGACGGCATCACCGCCGCGCTGACCGTCGCCGAGCTGGCCGCCGGGCTGAAGGCGCAGGGGCGCACCCTGACCGACCGGCTGGACGAGCTGGCTGCCGAGTTCGGCGTGCACCAGACCGACCAGTTGTCGGTCCGGGTGGACGACCTGCGGATCATCGCCGACGTGATGGCCCGGGTCCGGGCGGCCACCCCGACCACGCTGCTCGGTGCACCGGTCACCGAGGCGCAGGATCTGCTGCCCGCCGCCGACGTGGTGATCCTGCGTACCGCCGCCGCCCGGGTGGTGATCCGCCCCTCGGGCACCGAGCCGAAGCTCAAGGCGTACCTGGAGGTGGTGGAGCCGGTCGCGGACGGGGACGTGCCGGCGGCCCGCACCCGGGCGGCGGCGGCGCTCACCACGCTACGCACCGAGATCGCCACCGCCCTCGGCATCTGACCCCGCCCACCACGCGCCGCGCCGCATTCTCCGCCACGCACTGCGCTGCATTCCCGCCACGCACCGCACCGCATTGCCCGCCACGCACCGCACTGCATGATCGACTCAGTTTCCTGGTTGTAGTGGCATCCGAGCGGGATGGATGCCACTACAACCAGGAAACTGCGAGGCTCCTCCGCGACCAGCGGGGTCGCGTGCGGTGGTGGCGGTCAGCTCACGGCGCGCTTGCCGAGTGCGTGGTCGACGGCCTGACCGAGGGCGGTGACGACCAGGGCCACCGAGGGGCGGACCACCGACTCCTCCAGGCTGATCGTGCCGGAGAAACCGGCCCCGCCCGCGATCTCCTCCAGCCGACGCCGGGCGTCCTGCGCCGCGCTGCCGGTCAGGCCGAGCGCCGGTTCCATCCGCAGCACCGCAACCAGCGTGGCCAGCGCCGCCGTCCGCTCGTCGGGCAACTGCTCGCCGGCCAGCGCCTCGGCCAGCCGCCGCCGGCTGTCCTGCTCCACGGACGGGTCGGTGGTCGGGTAGCGGTGCACCACGATGAAGTCCAGCTCGGTCTCCTCGACGTCACGCACCACGCCACGGTCGACCAGGTCGCCGAGGATGCGGTCGCGCAGGCCGTGCCGCAGCCGCTGCACCCAGGAGGACGGGCTGTGCGGGGTGTCGGCGGCCATCCGGCCCAGCACCCCGTCCAGGATCGGCTCGCCGACCGGCGTCGGGTCGGTCACCACCAGGTTCCCGTCGACGTACGCGATCCGGCCGGCAAGGGCCAGCTCGACCAGGACGGCGGCGGCCATCCCCAGGTCAAGACTGATCCGGGGCATGGTCGCCTTGCCGGATTCATCGTCATACGCGAGGAGCAGCAACTCCTCGGCCAGCGCAACACCAGTCATGGCCCGAGACGGTAGCGCCTGAACGCACCCCGCGCTCACCGACTCGCTCTGGGTGGGAAGGCAACCCCCGCGACCGACCCGACCACCCGCCCGCGACCTGCCGACCACCCGCCAGCTCAGCCCGGAGACACCGGAGCTGGGCGGGCCGGAAATGGAGCATGCCACCACGAGCTGAGCGGGGCATGCCGGCCGCACGCCGGGGCGAGGCATGCCGGCCGCACGCCGGGGCGAGCCGGGAGCGGGGCATGCCGCCGCGAGATGGGCCGGTCAGAACCGGGGCATGCCGCCGAACTGGCGGTCACCGGCGTCGCCAAGGCCCGGCACGATGAACATGTTGTCGTTCAGCCCCTCGTCGATCGACGCGGTGACCAGGCGCAACGGCAGCCCCGACCGCTCCAGCCGGGCGATGCCGACCGGCGCGGCGAGCACGCAGAGCACGGTGATGTCGGTGCAGCCCCGGTCGGCGAGCAGCCGGCAGCAGTGCTCCAGCGAACCGCCGGTGGCCAGCATCGGGTCGAGCACCAGCACCGGCAGGCCGGCGAGGTCCCGGGGCAGCGACTCCATGTAGGCGCGCGGCTCGTACGTCTCCTCGTCGCGGGCCAGGCCGACGAAGCCCATCGACGACTCCGGCAGCAGCCCGAGCGCCGCGTCGGCCATCCCGAGGCCGGCCCGCAGCACCGGCACCAGCAGCGGCGGGTTCGCCAACCGGGTGCCCTCGGCACCGGTGACCGGGGTCTGCACCGGGTACTTCTCGACGGGGAAGGTGCGCGCGGCCTCGTACACCAGCATGGTGGTGAGTTCGTGCAGCGCGGCCCGGAACGACGACGAGTCGGTCCGGGCGTCCCGCATGGCGGTCAGCCGGGACTGGGCGAGCGGGTGGTCAATGACGTGTACGTCCACGATCGCTCAACCTACCGGTCCCGGCCCGCCGGCAGTACGGGTGCGCGGCGGGCGGCGACGCGGCTCACCCGGGGCCGACGGGCCGGGGCGTCTTACCCGCAGCCAACCGGGGCACCCCGGCCCACCGGGCCCTGCGGCGACGCCGGGCTACCCGACCGCCCCCGACCCGGGCTGCTGTGACCAGGATCACCGGACTCGTGGCTGCGTAGTATTCGGGGCATGACGGCGACAACGACGTCGGCCCGGTCGGACCTGTCCGAGCTGGGGCGATCCGAGACCGCGTTGCGGACCTTCCTGCACGGCCTGCCCGGGGTGGACCAGGTCGGCGCGGAGCAGCGGGCGGCACAGCTCGGCACCCGCTCGATCAAGACCACCGCCAAGGCGCAGGCGATCGACCTGGCCATCCGGATGGTCGACCTGACCACCCTGGAGGGGGCCGACACCCCGGGCAAGGTGCGCGCCCTGGCCGCCAAGGCGCTGCGCCCGGACCCGGCCGACCCGACCTGCCCGCACGTCGGCGCGGTCTGCGTCTACCCGGCGATGGTGCCGCACGTGGCGGAGGTGCTGCGCGGCAGCGCCGTGCACCTGGCCAGCGTGGCGACCGCGTTCCCGTCCGGGCAGGCGCCGCTGGACGTCAAGCTCGCCGACACCCGGGCGGCCGTCGCCGCCGGTGCGGACGAGATCGACATGGTGATCAACCGGGGCGCGTTCCTGGCCGGTCGTTACCAGGAGGTCTACGACGAGATCGTCGCCACCAAGGAGGCCTGCGGGGACGCCCACCTCAAGGTGATCCTGGAGACCGGCGAACTGGCCACCTACGACAACGTCCGGCGGGCCTCCTGGCTGGGGATGCTGGCCGGCGGCGACTTCATCAAGACCTCCACCGGCAAGGTCCCGGTCGCCGCGACCCTGCCGGTGACCCTGGTGATGCTGGAGGCGGTCCGCGACTTCCGGGCCGCCACCGGGCGGCAGGTAGGCGTCAAGCCGGCCGGCGGGATCAAGAACACCAAGGACGCGATCAAGTACCTGGTCATGGTCAACGAGACCGTCGGCGGCGACTGGCTGAGCCCGGACTGGTTCCGGTTCGGCGCGTCCAGCCTGCTCAACGACCTGCTCATGCAGCGCACCAAGCTGACGACCGGCATTTACTCCGGTCCCGACTACTTCACCCTGGACTGAGCATGATGTTCGAATACGCCCCTGCGCCCGAGTCGCGCGCGATCGTCGACATCAGGTCGTCCTACGGTCTGTTCATCGACGGCAGGTTCGTCGACGGCGAGAACCTCGACAAGACGGTCAACCCGGCCACCGAGGAGGTGCTCGCCGAGGTCACCTGGGCCGGCGCCCAGGACGTCGACCGCGCGGTCCGCGCCGCCCGCAAGGCGTACGACAAGGTGTGGGGTCCGATGCCCGGCCGGGACCGGGCCAAGTACCTGTACCGGATCGCCCGGCTCATCCAGGAACGCTCCCGTGAGCTGGCGGTGCTGGAGTCGCTGGACAACGGCAAGCCGATCCGGGAGTCCCGGGACGTCGACCTGCCGCTGGTCGCCGCCCACTTCTTCTACTACGCCGGCTGGGCCGACAAGCTGCCGTACGCGGGCTTTGGCGCGGACCCGCGACCGCTCGGGGTGGCCGCGCAGGTCATCCCGTGGAACTTCCCGCTGCTCATGCTCGCCTGGAAGGTCGCCCCGGCGCTCGCCGCCGGCAACACGGTGGTGCTCAAACCCGCCGAGACCACCCCGCTGACGGCGCTGCTGTTCGCCGAGATCTGCCAGCAGGCCGACCTGCCGGCCGGCGTGGTCAACATCGTCACCGGCGCGGGCGACACCGGCCGGGCGCTGGTGGAACACCCGGGCGTGGACAAGGTCGCCTTCACCGGCTCCACCGAGGTCGGCAAGGCCATCGCCCGGTCGGTGGCCGGCACCGGCAAGAAGGTCACCCTGGAGCTGGGCGGCAAGGCCGCCAACATCGTCTACGACGACGCGCCGGTCGACCAGGCCGTCGAGGGGATCGTCAACGGCATCTTCTTCAACCAGGGTCACGTCTGCTGCGCCGGTTCCCGGCTGCTGGTCCAGGAGAACGTCGCCGAGCAGGTGCTCGACGCGCTCAAGCGGCGGATGGCGCTGCTGCGCGTCGGTGACCCGCTGGACAAGAACACCGACGTCGGGGCGATCAACTCGGCCGCCCAGCTGGCCCGCATCCGGGAGCTGTCCGACGCCGGGGCGGCCGAGGGGGCGCAGCGCTGGTCGCCGCCGTGTGAGCTGCCCGAGCGGGGGTTCTGGTTCGCGCCGACGATCTTCACCGGGGTCACCCAGGCGCACCGGGTGGCCCGCGAGGAGATCTTCGGCCCGGTGCTGTCGGTGCTGACCTTCCGCACCCCGGCCGAGGCCGTGGAGAAGGCCAACAACACGCCGTACGGGCTGTCGGCCGGGATCTGGACCGACAAGGGCTCGCGCATCCTGTGGACCGCCGACCGGCTGCGCGCCGGGGTGGTCTGGGCCAACACGTTCAACAAGTTCGACCCGACCTCGCCGTTCGGCGGCTACAAGGAGTCGGGCTACGGCCGCGAGGGTGGCCGGCACGGGCTGGAGGGGTACCTCAATGTCTGAGCGGGTCGCGGTACGCAAGACGTACAAGCTCTTCATCGGCGGGAAGTTCCCGCGCAGCGAGTCGGGACGGTCGTATCTCGTGCAGGACTCGAACGTGTCACTGGCCTCCCGCAAGGACGCGCGGGACGCCGTGGTCGCCGCCCGCGCCGCCGTCAAGGGGTGGTCCGGGGCGACCGCGTACAACCGGGGTCAGATCCTCTACCGGGTGGCCGAGATGCTGGAGGGCCGCCGCGAGCAGTTCGTGGCGCTCGGCGTCCCCGGCGGCGAGGTGGACGCGGCGGTCGACCGCTGGGTCTGGTACGCCGGCTGGGCCGACAAGCTCCCCCAGGTGTACGGCGGCGCGAACCCGGTGGCCGGGCCCTACTTCAACCTGTCCGCGCCCGAGCCGACGGGGGTGGTGGCCGTGGTGGCACCCGAGTCCCCGGCGCTGCTCGGTCTGGTCGGCGTGATCGCCCCGGCCATCGTCACCGGCAACACGGTGGTGGTGGCGGCCTCCCCGTCGGCCCCGTTGGCGGCGGTGACCCTGGCCGAGGTGCTGGCCACCTCGGACCTGCCGGGTGGGGTGGTCAACCTGCTCACCGGCCGGATCACCGAGACCGCGCCGACGCTCGCCGCGCACCTGGACGTCAACGCGATCGACCTGGCCGGGGTGACCGACCGGGAGTTGGCGACCGAGCTGGAGGCCGGGGCGGCGGAGAACCTCAAGCGGGTGCTCCGGCCGGTCCCGGCCGACCACGACTGGGCGGGCGACCCGGGCCTGGGCCGGATGACCGCGCTGCTGGAGACCAAGACGGTCTGGCACCCCAAGGGGGTCTGACCGGCCGGGTCGCCGGTGGGCCGGGGCGGCATGGGCGGCCGGGGCGTCGGCCCGCCCGATGGTCCGACAGCCGGTCGTACTACCGGGGGTAGGATTGCCTGGTGACGCGGTTGGGTGATCTTGAGCGGGCGGTGATGGACGTGCTGTGGGACGTGGTCCCGGGCACGTCGGACGGGGTGACCGTGCGGGAGGTCGCCGAGGCGCTGGACGGGCGCGAGTTGGCGTACACGACGGTGATGACCGTGCTGGACCGGCTCGCCGGCAAGGGCATGGTGCAGCGGGAACGCGAGGGGCGGGCCTGGCGCTACCGGGCCGCCGCCAGCCGGGAGGCGCACATCGCCCGGCTCATGCTCGACGCCCTCGACCTCGGCGGCAGCCGGGACGCCGCGCTGGTGCGCTTCGCCCGTTCGGTGACCGGCACCGAGGCCGAGGTGCTGCGGGCGGCGCTCGGCGTGGAGGCGGGGCTGACCGGCCCGCCCCGGCCGGACCCGACGCCGGTGCGACCGGCTCCGGACCGCCACCCCGGCCGACCAGCTCCACGACGGGTCGGCACGAGGCCGGGCTGACCGACCGGGTCGGGGACCCCCGCACCGGCCGGGCCCGGACCGCCGACGAGGCGACGGACCGGTAGGGCGGCCACCATGGCGTACGCCGTGCACTTCGCCGGGGCGATCCTGGCCTGCTGGCTGACCGCGCAGGTGTTGGCCGGCTCCACCTGGACGTGGCGGGCCCCCCGGGTCGCGATCGTCTGCTGGCAGGCGGTCGGGCTGGCCCTCGGCCTGTCCGCGATGGGCCTGCCGATGGCGCTCGGGCTGACCGCGTACGACCGGCCGACCGGCGGGGCGTTGCTGGCCCTCGCCGACGACCTGCTCCACGGCACCCTGCCGGCCGGGGTGACCGCCGTCCACCTGGGTCTGGTCGGGGTCGGCTTCGGCATCGGCGCGGTGCTGCTCGGCACCACCGTCCGTAGCGTGCACGCCGCCGTGACCGCCCAGCGTCGGCACCGGGACCTGCTCACCCTGGTCGCCCGCCGGGACCCGACGATTCCCGGCGCACTGGTCCTCGACCACCCCGGCGCCGCCGCGTACTGCCTGCCCGGGGTGCGCCCCCGGGTGGTGGTCAGCGCCGGCACGCTCAGCCTGCTGGACCGGGCCGAGCTGGCGGCGGTGCTCGCCCACGAGCGGGCGCACGCCCAGGAGCGCCACGACCTGGTGCTGTTGCCGTTCACCGCGCTGTGCCGGGCGTTGCCGTGGTTCCGGTGGGTCCGCGCCGCCCACGAGCGGGTGGCCCTGCTGGTCGAGATGCGGGCCGACGACAAGGCCCGTGAGCTGCACGCCGACGCCCCACTGGCGGGTGCGCTGCGCCGGTTCGCCGCCGCCGGGCACCGGGTCACCCCGGCCGGCGCGCTCGGCATGGGCGACCGCGACCTCGACGTCCGGATGCAGCGGCTGCTGGTCGCCGACCGGCCGCCCCGGCTGCTCGGGGCCGCCGCGCTGGCGGTGACCACCACCCTGGCCGCCCTCCCGATCTCCCTCTTCCTGAGCTGACCGCAGCCGGCCGGACCGACCGCACGCCGCCGGACCGCCGCACGCCGCCGGACCACGGCCACCCGGCTGGATCGGCTGCGCCCTGCCCCGCCGACCGCGCCCTGCCTGCCTGATCCGTCCCGTCCGCCGGAGTCGGCGGCGATGCCGCGCGGATGCATAGGTAGCGAGGCTACGTGTAGGCTTCCTACGACAAGCGGGACTACGTTTAGAGAGCGGTCATGGACACCCTGCTCCTCGCGCGCCTCCAGTTCGCCACCACCACCTCGATCCACTTCCTCTTCGTGGCGGTCACCCTCGGGCTGGTCACCCTGCTGGTCGGCATGCAGACCGCCTGGTTCGTCACCGGCAACCCGCAGTGGGAACGGCTGACCCGGTTCTGGGGCCAGCTCTACGTGATCAACTACGTGCTCGGCATCGCCAGCGGCATCCTGCTGGAGTTCCAGTTCGGGCTGAACTGGAGCGGGCTGTCGCGCTACGTCGGCAACGTCTTCGGGGCCCCGCTGGCGATCGAGACGCTCGTGGCGTTCTTCCTGGAGTCGACGTTCCTCGGCATGTGGATCTTCGGCTGGCACCGGCTGCGGCGCGGCGTACACCTGGCGCTGCTCTGGGGGGTCGCGCTCACCGCGTACGCCTCGGCCTTCTGGATCATGGTGGCGAACGCCTGGCTCCAGCACCCGGTCGGCTACCGGGTGCGTGACGGGGTCGCCCACCTGACCGACTTCGGAGCGTTGCTCACCAACCCCACCCTCGGCATGGCGCTGGGCCACGTGATCGCCGCCAGCCTGCTCACCGGCGGCATGCTGATGGCCTCGGTCAGCGCCTGGCACCTGATCCGACGGACCGCCGACTTCGCCCTGCACCGCACCTCGCTGCGGATCGGGCTGGTCACCGCCGCCCTGTCGGTCAGCCTGGTGCAGGGGTTCGGCTTCGCCCAGTTCGGCCCGGTCGGCGAGCTGCAACCCACCAAGTTCGACGCCGGCCCGACCGCCGACGCCCGGATCGCCGAGTGGACCACCCGGTTCGGCCCCGGTGACTACACCCCGCCGGTGCTGTCCAACGTCGGGCTCGGCTTCATGATCCTCATCGGGTTCACCCTGGGCTGCGTCTGGCTGCTGCTGCCGCTGCTCTGGCGGGACCTGGTGATCCGGCTGCGCTTCCCGCTCTGGCTGACCCTGTGCGCCCTGCCACTGCCCTTCGTCGCGGTCATCCTCGGCTGGCTCGCCCGGGAGGTCGGCCGGCAGCCCTGGGCCGCGTACGGGTTGCTCCCCACCGACCGGGCCGTCTCCGACGTCGACCCGGGCCTGATGCTCGCCTCGCTGATCGGTTTCAGCCTGCTGCTCGGCACCCTCGCCGTCACCAACTGGACGCTGCTCGCCCGGCACGCCGCCCGGGGCGCCACCGACCCGGCGCTCGGCCGCCCGCCCGGCGTCCTCGACGACGACGAACCCCGGCCAGCCCGCACCTTCGCCTGAGAGGACCCCGATGCCCCTCCTCTGGTACGCCCTGCTCGGTCTCCTCTTCGCCGGCTACCTCGTCCTCGCCGGCTACGACTACGGCGTCGGGCTGCTGCTCGCCCGGCGCGACACCCCGGCCGCCCACCGCGCCGGGCTCACCGCGCTCGGCCCCTTCTTCCTCGGCAACGAGGTGTGGCTGGTGGCCGCCGTCGGCATCCTCTTCGGCGTCTTCCCCACCCTGGAGGGCGAACTCCTCTCCGGCTACTACCCCGCCGTGGCCGGAGCGCTGGCCGGGGTGATCCTGGTCACGGCCGGGGTGCAGCAGCGCAGTCGGCCGACCGGGCCGGCCGCCCGCCGGCACTGGGACCGGGTGGTCGTGGTCGGCAGCGCACTCGCCGTGTTCGGCTGGGGTGCCCTGCTCGCCGGGCTGCTCCAGGGCCTGCCGATCGACACCTACGGTCACGTCGCCGGGCAGAGCCACCTGGCCACCCCGTTCGTCGCCGCCACCGGGCTCGCCCTGCTCGTCCTCGTCGCCGCGCACGGTGCGACCTTCCTCACCCTGCGGCTGCCGACCGCCGACGCCCCGGTGACCGCCCGGCTGGCCCGCCGGCTGCTCGTCGGGTCGCTCGCCGCCGTCACCACGGCCGCCGCGCTGGGCCTGCTCTCCGACCGGGTACGCGCAGCGACCAGCCAGCCGCTTCCCGCCGTACTGCTGCTGGTGGCGCTGGTCGGGGCGCTGGTTGCGGCCCGCGCGGCGCTGCACCGGGGCCGGCCCGGGGTGGCCCTGGCCGCTACCGGCACGGCCCTGGCGCTGCCGGTGGCGCTGGTCGGGGTGGCCCGTTGGCCGGCCGTGCTGGTCTCCACGGTCGACCCGGCGGCCACCGTCGGCGTCACCGACGCGGCGGCCAGCGGGCCGACGTTGCAGCTGCTGGGCTGGCTGCTGCTGCCCCTCCTGCCGGCCCTACTAGGCTTCCAGGCAATGTGCTGGTGGGTGTTCCGGGGACGGACCGACGGCAGGGCACCGGTGTACTGGTGAACCGCCGTCCCTTCGACCCGCGTCTGCTGCGCCGGGTCCCCGCGGCCCGGCGCGACCTCGCCGTGCTCGCCGCCCTCGGCGGGCTCACCGCGCTGCTGGTCGTCGCGCAGGCCACCGCCCTGGCCACGGTGCTCGCGACCGCCATCGACGGCCGGCTGGACACCACCGCGCTGGCCGGTTTCGTCGCCGCCGTCGGCGGTCGGGCCCTGGTCACCTGGGGGCAGGGCACCGCCGCCGCACGGGCCGCCGCCACCGTGAAGGCCACCCTCCGCGCCGACCTGCTGGCCGCCGTCGGCCGGCACGGGCCCGGCTGGGTCGCCGGCCAGCGGGCCGGCCAGCTCGCCACACTCACCGGGCGCGGCCTCGACGCGCTGGACGCCTACTTCACCGGCTACCTCCCCCAGCTCGTGCTCAGCGTCACCGTGCCGGCCGCCGTGCTGGCCCGGCTGGTCTTCGCCGACTGGAGCTCGGCCCTGATCATCGTGCTCACCATCCCGCTGATCCCGGTCTTCGGCGCGCTGCTCGGCTGGCAGGCCCAGGCCGCCACCGAACGGCAGTGGCGGCGGCTGTCGATGCTCGGCGGGCACTTCCTCGACATGGTGGCCGGGCTGCCCACCCTGCGCGCGTTCGGCCGGGCCCGGACACAGACCGAGGTGGTCCGCCGGATGGCCGACGGGCACCGGATCGCCACCATGAAGACCCTGCGGATCGCCTTCCTCTCCGCGCTGGTGCTGGAACTGGTCGCCACCCTGTCGGTGGCGCTGGTCGCGGTGCCGGTCGGCATCCGGCTGCTCGACGGCGGCATCACCCTGGCCACCGCGCTGCTGGTGCTGCTGCTCACGCCGGAGGCGTACCTGCCGTTGCGGGCCGCCGGCAGCCGCTTCCACGCCAGCATGGAAGGGCTCACCGCGCTGGACGAGGCGCTGACCGTCTCCGCCGTCACCACCGGCCCGGCCGGTGCGGCGACCGAGGGCCCCGCCGCCGGCGTGCCGGCCGGCCCGGCGGGGGTCGGGGCACGCGTCGGTACGCCGTCCGGGGCGGGCGAGATCGTGTTCACCGACGTCACCGTCGCCTACGAGCGGACCACCGCGTTGCGGGACGTCACGCTCACCATCCGACCGGGCGAACGGATCGCCGTCGTCGGGCCGAGCGGCGCCGGCAAGAGCACCCTGCTCGGCCTGCTGCTCGGCTTCGTCACGCCCACCGCCGGCCGGATCACCGTCGCCGGGGTCGACCTGGCCGACGTCGACCCCGACGACTGGCGTCGGCAGATCGCCTGGGTGCCGCAGCGGGCCCACCTCTTCGCCGCCACGCTTGCCGACAACATCCGGCTGGGCTCCCCCGACACCCCGGACGCCACCCTGACCCGCGCGGTCACCGACGCCGCGCTGGACGACGTGGTGACGGCCCTGCCCGACGGGCTGGGCACCCTGCTCGGCGAGCGCGGCCACGGGCTGTCCAGCGGTCAACGGCAGCGGGTCGCCCTGGCCCGCGCCTTCCTCCGGGACGCCCCGCTCGTGCTGCTCGACGAGCCGACCGCCCGGCTGGACACCGCCAGCGAGACCATCGTCCTGGCGGCCACCCGGCGGCTGGTGGCCGGTCGCACCGCCCTGCTGGTGGCGCACCGGCCGGCCCTCCTGGCGGACGCCGACCGGGTCCTGCACGTCGCCGCCGGGCGGGTGACCGAGCTGACCCCGGCCGCAGAGGCCGGCCGATGAGCGCCCGACCCGCCTCCGTCACGCCGACCCGACCCGCCCCTTCCCTGGCGCGGGAGGCCCGCCGATGAACCCCGGACCCGTCCCCGCCGCGCGGCCCGAACGGGTGGTGCTGCGGCTGGCCCGGCCGTACCTGGGCCGACTGCTCGGGGCCGGACTCCTCGCCTCGGCCACCGAACTCGCCGGACTGGCCCTGATGGCCACCGCCACCTGGCTGCTGATGAGCGCCGCCGGCCAGCCACCGCTGGACCGGCTGACGGTCGCCATCGTGGCCGTCCGGGCGCTGGCGGTCAGCCGGGGCGTGCTGCGCTACACCGAACGGCTCGCCGGGCACGACGCCGTGCTCCGCCTGGTCACCGACGTCCGGGCCCGGGTCTTCGCCACCCTCGCCGCCCGGCCCACCCCGGCCGGCCAGCGCACCGGGGACGCTCTGAGCCGGCTGGTCTCCGACGTCGAGGCGGTGCAGGACCTGCTGCTCCGGGTGCTCGTGCCCGGGGCGGCAGCCGCCCTGGTCGGGGTGCTCGCCGTCGGTGGGGCCGCCCTGATCTCGCTGCCCTCGGCCGGGGTGCTCGCGGTCGGGCTGCTGGTCACCGGGGTGGCACTGCCGGTGCTGGCCACCGCGCTGACCCGTCGGGCCGCCGACGAGGTGGCACCGCTGCGCGGGGCGCTCGCCACCGACGCCGTCGACCTCACCCACGGTGCCGCCGACCTGGCCGCCTTCGGGGCCACCGGCCAGGCGCTGCGGGCCGCGACCCGCCGCGCCGACCGGCTGGCCCGGCTGGAGCGCCGGCTCGCCGCGACCGGATTCGCGGTGGACGCGGCCGGGGTGCTGGTGGCCGGACTGACCGCCGCCGGGGTGGTGCTCGCCGCCCTCCGCGCCGACGTGGCCGGGGTGCTGGTGGGGGTGCTCGCCGTCGGCACCCTCGCCGCGGTGGAGATCACGTTGGCGCTGGTCGGCGCGGCCCGACAGTGGACCCAGCTCCGCGCGGGCCTGTCCCGGGTCGCCGCCCTGCTCGACGACCCCACCGGCGCGGCCGGCCCGGGGCCGCCGGTGACCCGGGAGCCGCCGGTGGCCCGGCAGTCGCCGGTGGCCCGGCAGTCGCCGGTGCTCCGGGGGACGGCGGCCTGGTGGCCGCCGATGGCCCGGGGGGCGTGGGGGCGGCGGCGCGCGACGTGCGGTTCGACGGGGTCGTCGTCCGGTACCGGGAGGGGGCCGCGCCCGCCCTCGCCGGATTCGACCTCGACCTGCCCGCCGGCCGCCGGATCGCGGTCGTCGGGCCGAGCGGCGCCGGCAAGAGCACCCTGGCCGCGGTGCTGACCGGGGCGGTACGACCCGACACCGGCCGGGTCACCCTGGCCGGTCGGGACGTGTCGGCGTACCCGCCCGAGGAACTGCCCCGGGCGATCGGCGGCCTGTTCGCCGAGGCGTACGTCTTCCACGCGTCGGTGCGGGAGAACCTGCTGCTGGGCCGGCCCGACGCGGACGAGGCCGAGCTGGCCGCGGCGACCCGCGCCGCCGGCCTGCTGGACTGGGTGACGGAACAGCCCGACGGTTGGGACACCATGGTCGGCGAGGAGGGCGGTCAGCTCTCCGGCGGGCAGCGGCAGCGGCTCGCGCTGGCCCGGGCACTGCTCGCCGCGCCCGGCGTCCTGGTGCTGGACGAACCGACCGAGGGTCTCGACCCGGTCGCCGCCGACGCGGTACTCGCCGGAGTGCTGGCAGCCACCCCCGCCGGGCACTCCGTGCTGCTGATCAGCCACCGGCTCAGCGGCCTGTCCGGGATGGACGAGGTCGTGGTCCTGGACGCCGGCCGGATCGTCCAGCGGGGGCGGCACGCCGATCTGGTCACCACCGCCGGCTGGTACCGGGACCAGTGGGTGCTCCAGGAGGCCGCAGAGCGCGGATACCTGACGCTGACGCCCTGAACGAGCCGACCCCCGACCCGTGTCCCGGAGCCGCCCCACACCGGAGCCCGGGTCCGGGAATCTCCCCGACGCGCGGCCCGCCCGGTCGTGGCAGGGTGATGCCATGCGCGCCTGCGACAAGGTAGGAATCGACGAGCGGCTGCGGGATCTGGAGTCCCGGCTGCACGGTCCGACGCGGCTACGGACCGAACTGATCCGCGAGGTACGGGACGCGCTGGACGACGCCGCCGAGGCGTACCGGGACGGTGGCCTGCCGGCGCGGGAGGCCGAACGGCGGGCCGTGGTCGACTTCGGCTCGCCTGCCGAACTTGCTCCGGCCTACCAGGCGGAGTTGGCCGCCGGGACGCTGCGCGGGTTGGCCCGGCGGGCGCTGGTGATCGCCGTGCTGCTGGTAGCCTGCGGTGACCTGACCTGGCAGGGGTCGAGCTGGAGCGGTGGGCCGCCCCCGCCCGCCGGCTACCAGGTGCTCGCCGGATCGATGCACGGCATCTGGCTGACCGTGGCCACGGTCGCGCTGGCCGCCCTGGTGTCCGGGCGTTGGGCGGCCCGTCGCGGTCGGGCCGGCACATCCGTGAACCGGCTGCTCGGCTGGGGACTGACCGGCACCCTCACCCTCGGCGCGGTCGCCGGGGTGGCCCTCTTCGGCTGGTCGATCGCGCTGTGGGAGGCCGCCCTGACCTGGCCTCCGATGATCGTCGGCGCGGTGCTGGCCGGGGCCGCCCACTTCGCGCTCTTCCGGGCCACCCGCTTCTGGCTGGTCGCCACCCGCTGACGCTGCGGGGTCAGGCCGGCGTGGCGGGCGGGCCGGCAGGGTCGAGGAACCGGCCGACGGTGGCACTGAACTCGCGCCACCCGGCCCGTTCGCCGGCCAGCGACGCCCGACCGGAGTCGGTGAGCCGGTACGTCCGCCGCTCCCGACCGTTGACCGTGCTCCAGGAACTGGCCACGTGACCGGCCCGCTCCAACCGACGCAACGCCGGATAGATGGTGCCGGTCGGCAGATCGAGCTGGCCCGCGCTGCGGGCGCGCAGCGCCTCGATGACCGCGTAGCCGTGCAGTTCGCCCTGCTCCAGCACGGCCAGCAACAGGGCGTCGAGGTGGCCGTGCAACGCCTGAGCCTTCATACGTAGCAACGCTACTTGTCAGCCGCCCGGACCGCCAGCAGGCACGGGTTCCCGGGCCTCGCCGGGGTGCGGGGTCGGCCCACGGCCGGCCGCCCATTAGGGTATGTGCCCAGAGTCACTCGGCGACCGCATGCCGCCGAGTGGGTAACCCGACGCACACGGAGGTCAGCGTGGCCCGCCAGTCGCCCCAACGGCCCGACGCCGACGAACCCGAGCTCGGCGACACCGATGGGCCGACCGGGCCCGACGTGGAGTCCGGCCCGGCCGACCGCTCGCTCTGGGACGAGCTGAGCATCGATCCGGTCGAGATCGCCCTGCCCGCCGGCACCGGTTTCACCCTCCGGGCGTACCGGGCGGCACGCGAGCTGACCCCGACGGACGTCGCCGAGCGCGACGAGGACGACCCCTTCCTGGCCCGCCGCCAGGTCGTCGAGGCCGAGGACGACGACGAGGTGGTGATCCTCGACGAGGAGTTCGCCGCACTCTCCGCCGAGGACGAGGACGACGCGGACCGTAAGGGCGTGAGCGACGGCAAGCGCGCCGGCGGCAAGGGCACCGACACCCTCGACGCCGACGCCTCGGACGCCGACGACGACACCGACGCCTCGGACGCCGACGAGGACGCGGACGCCGCCGACGACGACACCGACGGCGACGAGGAGGTGCCGGTCTTCCTGAGCCACAAGGGCCGGCTGCTGCTGTTCAAGACGCCCGAGTCGCTCGTCAGTTTCATCCGCTCCGGGGCACCCAACGACCTGTCTCAACTGGACGGTTGGAATGAACTGTCCGAACGGGTGGAGCCGGCCGACATCGCCCCGCGCGACGAGGACACCTACGAACTCGACCTGGTCGTGGAGAACCTGCGCGGTGGGCACGACACGTGGGACCCGACCCTGCTGATCGAGGCCGGCGAGGTCGCCCGTGACCTGTCGTACGCGCTGCGGCTACCCGCCGTGCTGGACATGCTCTCGGCCGGCTCCAGCCTGGACGATCTCGACGAGGCGCTGCGCGCTTCTGTCAACGGCGGAGTCGGTGGATTTCTCGGCCGTAGGCGGCTGAAGAAAATCGGTGCCCAGACCGCAAGCTTGGGGTGGCGCACCATTGTCGGCAAGATCTCTGCCGTCGTGGACTGGCGCGACTGACCCCGAACGGGGAGCATCAGTGGCTGGCAGAGAATAGACCTGTGTCCCGGGAGGAGGACGACGCCGTGGCGCTCGTGCGCGTGTACTGCGGTCTGGCCTCGGCAGATCCGGCCGACCGACCGGCCTCGGCCGGATCGACGCTGACGTCCGCCGTGGTCGACGACGCAGGCCGTCTGCTGCACGTCTACGAGATCAGCGACGACGCGGCGGGTTACGCCCAGCTCGTCACGCTGCTCGTGGAACGGTCGGGCGGGCCGAGCGGCGTGGCGATCGCGGCCGACAGCGACGACCACACGGTCACCTCACTGCTGAGCGCGGCGGGCCGTCCACTGGCGATCGCCGACGACGACTCGGTCGACGACTTCGCCGAGCGGTTCGCCGACGACGACTCCTTGGAGGAGATGCAGTCCGCGCCGGCCGAGCGGCGGGCGGTGGGCCTGGCCCGCGCCCTCCAGGCCGGCGCGCTCTCCGCGGTCACCCTGCCGGCTCCCCGGGACCTGGCCGGCTTCAAGCAGGTCCTCGCCGCGCACGCCGCCCTGTCCAGCGGCCGGCACTCCGCCGCCGTGGCCCTGCGCGAGGTGCTCCGCGAGTTGTATCCGGCCGCCCTGCGGGCGTACCCGGACCCGGCTGATCCGGTGGCGTTGGCCGTCCTCGACGCGCTGCCCGAGCCGAACATGCTCACCGGCACGGCGGCCCGGGGCCGCGACATGTCGGTCGCCGCCGAGGCGGTCACCGCACACCTCACCGCCGACGGGGTGGCCGAGGCCGGGGAGATCGAGGCGGCGGTCACCGCGCTGCGGGTCGCCATCTCCGAGACCCCGCGCCGGGCCACCGTCAACCGGGCGCTCACGTCCGCCGTCGCCGAGACCGTTCGGCAGTCGGTCGCTGCGGTGCGCGCCTGTGACGCCGGCTGCGAGGCTTTGGTGGGCGCGCTCAGCACCCGGGTCAGCGCCCCGAGTCCCATGCCCGGCCGCCGGGCTGCCGCCCGCCGGGGCGAGCAGGTCGGCGAGCTGACCGGCATCAGTGGCACCGGTCCCGGCCTGCGGCCGGTCCGAACCGCAGAGCCGGCCCCGCCGGTACCGACCGGCCGGCGGAGCCGTCCCGAGCCGGTCCCCGGCGGAGCGATGCCGGCCACGCCCCGACCGCTCGGGCCGCCGCCGGTGGCCCCCGCCCCGATCGCCCCACCGCCGGTGGCCCCCCAACCGGTGACCCCGGCTGCCGCCGCCAACCTGCCGACCTCGGCACCACCCGCGCGTACGGACCAGGGCATGCCGCCGGGCCGACGTGGGGGTTCGGACGCACCGACCACCATGATTCCGCCGATCAGGCGCGGGATGGACGCCCCGGCGAACCGGCCCGTCTCGGCTCCGCCACCGCCTCCTCCGGGGATCACCCCGATCGCCCCGGCACAGCGCGGCAACGTGCCGCCCGCCGAGGCCGGTGAGCCGTTCCGGCCGACGCTGACCACCGCCGCGATCAACAACGCACGGGCCGAGCGGCAACGCACCGTGATCCCACCCCGGCCCAAGACCACCGGCGCCCTCTCGACGCCCACTGGTGGGTTCAGCGCGACGGACCTGAACGTCCCGGTGCCGATCACCCGCCCCGAGCCGGAGCCCACCGCCGCGCCGGGTTCGCGGGCGAACTGGCCCCTGGTCAACAACCCGGAGAATCCGGGCGACAGCTCGGCCAACAACCCGGTGGTGCCGGCCTATGGTGAGCGGGCCGGGCGGGCGGGCGACGCCCCCGCCGACCCGGGTGCCGGACGCCGGATCACCCCGCCCTGGCTGGCCGACGACCTGCCCCCGGAGCCGCCGATGTTGCGGCTGGTGGAGCCGCCACCGCTGGCCGACCGGGCGTTGCGGGACGGCTTGGACGCCCCCGCCGATCCGCACCTGGACACTCCCCCGCTGCGGTTGGTCGACCGGGAGGAGGCCGGCCGTCCCGGTCGGCCCAGCCGGGTTGACCGCGCCGAGCGCCTCGACCGGCCGGAGCATCTGGACCGCCCCACCCGGGTCGACCGTCCGGCACGCCTGGACCGGCCCGAGCGGGCCGAGCGCCTGGACCGGCCGGAGCGGTTGGAGCGGTCCGAGCGGCCGGAGCGTCTCGACCGGCCCGAGCGGTTGGAGCGGCCGGAGCGGTCCGAGCGGCCGGAACTTCTCGACCGGCCCGAGCGGCCGGCACGCAGCGAGCGGCCGGGCCTGGAGCGGCGACCGGAGCCGGTCGAACGCCGTCCCGCGCCGATGGAGCACCGCCCGCCACCGGTCTCCGACGAGGGCGACGGCGACCTGTTGATCTTCGCCCAGGCGAAGTCGGCGTGGTTCGTCGGGCACGGCGACGAGAGCGACCTGGAGTGGTCGTCCACCGCGGACACCGGCTGGCAGGCCGCCGAAAAGGTCGCCCAGCCGGCGGTGGGTGCGGAAACCTCGGCCGGGCTACCCAAACGGGTCCCCCAGGCCAACCTCGTTCCCGGCTCGCCGCTGCGCGAGGAGCGTCCGCTGCGGATCGTCCGGGACGCCGCGAGCCTCGCCGAGAACACCACCGGCTACTTCCGGGGTTGGCGTCGTGGGCAGGAGATCGGCGGTTTCGCCGTCGGCGGCCGGCCGGGCCGTGAGGCGGCCGGCGGCTGGGACTTCAGCCGCGACCCGACCGAGCGGGAAGACGATCGGGAGTACGAGTTCCGCTCCGCCGGATACCGGTCCTGACAGTCTGATGGTTCCACCCTGGCCCGGCCCGATTCTTCCGGCCGGGCCAGCGTCGTCGTACCGACCGTGCGGCACCGCGTCCGCATCCCGGTGACCCCCAGGGCGTCGACGTCGCCCAGGTGGCCCCACAGCGGTCGCACGACCCGCCCGCGATGACCGCCGGGAACGCGAACGCGCCCGGTAACGGCCAGGGGCCGCCACCGGGCGCGTCGGAGTCGGTCAGGCCGGCGCGACCGCGCGCGACCGCCGCATGGTGAGGACGTACTCGACCAGCGAGATCAGCACGTGCTTGGTCGACTCCCGGTTACGGGCGTCACAGGCCACCACCGGGACGTCGGTCGAGATCGCCAACGCGTCCCGGACGTCCTGCGGGTCGTGGTACTGCATCCCGTCGAAGCAGTTGATGGCCACCAGGTACGGCAACCGCCGGTGCTCGAAGAAGTCGATCGCCGCGAAGCAGTCGGCCAACCGGCGGGTGTCGACCAGCACCACGGCACCGATGGCACCCCGGACCAGTTCGTCCCACATGAACCAGAACCGCGTCTGACCGGGCGTACCGAACAGGTACAGGATCAGATCCCGGTCGATCGAGATACGGCCGAAGTCCATCGCCACCGTGGTCGTCGTCTTGCCCGGCACCTGCCGGGTGTCGTCGACGCCCACACCGGCGGAGGTCATGATGGCCTCGGTGGTCAGCGGCGTGATCTCCGAGACCGAGCCGACCAGCGTCGTCTTGCCGACGCCGAACCCACCGGCGATAACGATCTTCGCCGACGTCACGCGCCCGTTCGGGGCAGGCGGCCGCTGCGACATGTCAGAGCCTGCGAAGTCCACTCAGCACCCTCTCCAGCAGTTCAGTGCCCACCGCGTCGTCCGAGTCGTCCAGAATGGTCGGCTCGTGGACCGCGACCAGGCCGTCCGTCGCCATGTCGGCGATGAGCACCCGGGCCACACCGAGCGGGAGTTGCATCCGCGCCGCGATCTCGGCCAGCGACTGCACACGTCCGTCACACAGCGCGGCGATGTACTGGTGCTCCCGGCCCTGACCGCCGTTGCCACCGGCAGCAGCGCGACCGCGCACCGTCGTCTCGACGAGCGCCTCCAAGGCGATGTCGAGCCGGGGACGGGTGCGACCACGGGTCACGGCGTACGGCCGGACCAACGCACCTGTCGGTTCGTCACGATCGACCATCTCGCCACTCACCTCCTTCGCCCCCGGCACCGGCTCTCGCCCGGTGGAACCCGTCGTTGTTGTCGTCGTTCCGTGCCGACCAACTGGTCAGCCCGGTCAGCCCATCATCCCGACAGCCGTACGGGCCTGCGGGGTGAGCGCGTCGCCCACCCGGTCGACCAGCAACGCCATCTCGTAACCGACCTGACCGACGTCACAGCTGCGGGCGGCCAGCACGGCGAACGACGAGCCGTCCGAGATGGACATCAGGAACAGGAAGCCGTTGTCCATCTCGACGACGGTCTGCAACACCGCGCCGCCCTCGAAGCAGCGGGCCGCCCCCTGGGTCAGGCTGACCAGGCCGGACGCGATCGCGGCCAACTGGTCGGCCCGGTCCCGGGGCAGGTCGCGCGACGAAGCGAGGAGCAGGCCGTCGGCGGATACCGCGACCGCGTGCGCGACACCCGGCACCCGGTCGGCGAAGTTGGCCAGCAGCCAACCAAGATCCTGCGTAGTTGTCATCCTTCTTGCTCCTTCTGCCCGCTCCCGCCCGCCGGGCCGAAGCCAGACGGCGAGGATTGCTGCCCGCCCGGAGTCGCGTCCGGGTTGGTGGGGTTGTCCGAGGTGGTCCGGCCGCGTTGCACACCTCGATGGTAGGCCGAGAGCAGACCCCTGACTGCCTCCGGCGTACGTCGCTGCACCGACGCGGCCGGCTTCTCGATCGCCCCTGGCACCAGCTGCGCCATCGGCGTCCGCTTCGGCAGGCCGGTCTGGGTGGTCCCGGCCACCGGTGCCTCGGTCGCGGCCACCGCCGCCCGCCAACCGTCGTCGGCGGCGGTCTGCCAGGAGTTGGGCTGAGGGGCGGGGCGGCGGGCCGGCGGGCCGTCGCCGCGACCGGCGAATCCCCCGTTCGCTGTCGACCCGTTGTCACGCGGCACGCCCCCGGCCGGCGCGGTGTCTGCCATCGGTGCGCTACCTGTCGTCCCTGGTGCGGTGTACTGGGCCGGGTGGATGGCGGTGTCGACGGCGGACTGCGAGGTCCCCGCGCCATTGGTCAACGACTGTCGGGCACCGGCTGACTCCTCCGGACCCGGCTTGCGGGTGCGGAACCAGGCCGACTCCAGCTCCCGGAAGATCGGCAGTTCCATCGTCTCGTCCGCGTACCGCTGCTGGGGGACCTGCTGCGGCGCTGACGGCCGGTTGGCTGCCGGCTGCGCGGCCCGCACCGGCGGCGGCGTCGGCTGGCGGGGGGCCGGCGTCGGCTCGGCGCGCGGCACCCGGGGCAGCTCGGTGGTCATGTCCAGGGCGGCGGAGAGCCGTTCGGGGACCGGCGGGGTGGCCGTGTCCCGGTCGGGATTGGCCACCGGCGGCCAGGCCGGCGGGGCACCGGCACCCGGGGCAGCACCGCCGGAGGTGGGCCGGGACGGCAGCGGGGCACCGGGCGAACCGGACACCGGCGCAGCCGGGCCGGGGTGACCGGCGTACGGGGACGCCGACACCGGGTAGCCGGACATCGGCTGACCGGAAACCGGGTAGCCGGAGACCGGCTGGCCCGACACGGGGTGACCCGATACGGGCTGGCCCGACACGGGCTGGGCGGAGACCGGTGCGACCGGGTACGCCGGCGGCAGCGGCGGTGCCGACACCGGCGGGACCGGCGGAGAGCTGTACGGCCGGGCCTCCGGGCTGCTCGGCAGCTGACGCGGGATGACCGGCTGCTGGGCGGTGTTGTCCGGGTCGTCGGTGCTGCGCCGTTGGGGCAGCGGATCGATCGACTGCCCGTTGGTGGGTCGCGGGGTGAACCCGTCGCTGCCGTTGATCCCGCTGGCACCGGTGAGGTCCGACCAGGCGGGCAGACCGCGCCCGCCGTTGGCCGGGGCGGCGGAGCCGTTGCGCGGAGCCGGG
The DNA here is from genome assembly GCF_019374995.1 of Micromonospora sp. RL09-050-HVF-A. Taxonomy (NCBI): domain Bacteria; kingdom Bacillati; phylum Actinomycetota; class Actinomycetes; order Micromonosporales; family Micromonosporaceae; genus Micromonospora; species Micromonospora sp. RL09-050-HVF-A. The sequence continues at coordinate 5,433,001 of NZ_JAGKQP010000002.1, read as the reverse complement.
TCGAAGGGCCGGCCGCCGAGGGTGACCTGGTTGCCGGAATCGCCCTGTCGGGGGGCGGGCGGTTGGCCGTTGCCGAGCGCGGGCAGCGCACCGAAGGCCGGCGGGGCACCGGCACCGCCGAAGGCCGGCGACGTGCCGTTGCCGCCGAAGGCCGGCGAGGTGCCGTTGCCACCGAAGGCCGGGGTCGGGGCGGAACCACCGAAGGCCGGCGCGGCACCGCCGAACTGGGGGCCGGGGCCCGGCAGTCCTGGGGTGCCCGGGGCCCGGCCGGTGAGGGCACGCGGCACGAGCACCGAGGTGGGCAGGACGACCTCGGCCACGGTGCCCCGGTCGGTGCCGGGCCGCAGCTCGACCTTGACGCCGTGCCGGGAGGCCAACCGGGCCACCACGACCAGGCCCATCATCCGGGAGACGGCCACGTCCACCTGGGGTGGGGTGGCAAGCCGCTCGTTGAGATCGGACAACTGCTCGGCGCTGATGCCGATGCCCCGGTCCTCGACGTAGAGCGACGCGCGGTCACCGACCCGGCGGGCCTCGACCATCACCTGGGAGTCCGGCGGGGAGAACGCCGTAGCGTTGTCGAACAACTCGGCGACCAGGTGGACCAGGTCGTTGACCGCGTGTGCGGAGACCTCGATGTCGCGGTCGATGACCCCGAACTCGATCCGGGTGTAGTGCTCGACCTCGGACTGGGCGGCACGCAGCACGTCGATGAGGGCGGCCGGCTCGCGCTGCACCCGGGTGGAGTCGGCACCGGCGAGGACCAGCAGGTTCTCGTCGTTACGGCGCATCCGGGTGGCCAGGTGGTCGAGCTGGAACAACTCGGCCAGGCGGTCCGGGTCCTCCTCGCCGCGCTCCAGCCGGTCCAGGTGGCCGATCAGACGGTCGACCAGGATCTGCGAGCGGCGGGCGAGGTTGACGAACATCGTCGCGACCGAGGAGCGGAGTGCGGCCTGCTCGGCGGCGGTCCGGACGGCCTCCAGGTGGACGGCGTTGAACGCCTCGGTCACCTGGCCGAACTCGTCGCGGCTGCGCACCGGCAGCGGCTCGGCGATCTGGTTGGCCAACTGGGCCGGGGACTGCTGCCCGGTGAACTGCGGGTCCCGCAGCCGGGCCACCGCCTGCGGCAGCCCGAACTGGGCGATCGACAGGGCACCCTGACGCAGCTCGCGCAGGGAGCGGGCCATCGAGCGGGCGACCAGGTAGGCGAACAGGATCGCCAGCAGCAGCATGCTGAGCAGCAGGCCGGTCTCCAGGAAGACCTGACGCTGGACGTCGGAGCGCAACTCGTCGGCCTTGGCGACGACGTCGCTGTCGAGGCGTACCTCCACGGACCGGTTGAGCTGGGCGTACGCGACCATGGCCGCGTCCCACTGGTCGGTGCTGAAGGTGAGGCCGTCGAGCTTGTCGCTGTTGAGCGCGCTGACCTGGCCGGCGTAGATGTCCGCCTGACGCCGGTCGGAGCCGGAGATGGTCTGGTCCTGGAACTCGCGCTCGGCGCGACTGGCCACCGCCTGGAAGCTCTGCAGGGCCTGCTGCTCACCGGTGTTGCTGGAGATGTACAGCTCCCGCAGGGCGGGCGTGTACGCCTTCTGGAGCAGCACCTGGTGCACCGCGATCCGGCGGACGGAGGCGTACTCCTTGGCGCGGGCCATCGCGGCGGCGGCGCGCATCTGGTCGCTCAGGTCGTTGTCACCGGCGAGCTGGGTGGCCGAGTCACGGATGGTGATCAGATTGTTGATCAGGCCGGTGTACCGGCTGACCGCCTCGCTGAGCCGGAGCTTGCCGTTGTAGACCTGGCTGCGGATGCCGGGCATCTCCGTCAGGTCGCTGTCGATCCGGTCGAGCTGCGCCTCCAGGGTCGCCGGCAGGCCCTCGATCTCGGCGCGCTGTTGCGAGTAGGGCGACTTCGACTGGTCGACCCGCTGGTTGACCCGGTTGTACGCCTCCTGGTATTGCGCGCGAGCCTGCCCCTTCGGCGACCCGAGCAGGAGGACGGCGTTGGTGCGCTCGTCCTGGAGGGTGTTGACGAGGTCACCGGAGTAACCCACCAGGTTGGCCAGGTCGCCGGCCCGGTTGGCGTTGTTGAGCGTCTGCAGGTGGTCCACCAGCCCGCTGGTGCCCACGACGACCGTGGCGATGGTCGGCACGATCATGATCAGCCCGAGCTTGGACCAGATCGGCATGTCGCGGAGCCGGCCGGCCGGCCGACGCAGACGCGACAGGAAGGAGTTCGCCGTCGTTGGCCGTTTGCTCACGTCACCGCCCTCGCGATTACAGCGTCTCCGCGTTGCCACGGGCAACGCCCAGCAGCCGACCCGGCGGGTCGGACCTCCGAGATTCCATCACGCCTCCCCTGAAAGAGAAAGCCCAGGTTGTCGGTCGCCGGAGGTGTGATGAGATGTTGATGCAATTTGATCGCAATCCGTCTTTCCGGAGTTACCCAAAGTAATGGAATATCGCCACCGCGTCGTGCTCCTCGCCGGCCCCTCCGGGTCCGGAAAGTCGTACATAGCGCAACGAACCGGCCTTCCCGTGCTCTGCCTGGACGACTTCTACAAGAACGGTGATGACCCTACGTTGCCGCGACGAAACGGACTGGTCGACTGGGACGCGCCCGAGTCGTGGGACGCGGGAACGGCCGTGGAGACAATTGACCGACTGGCCCAGCAGGGCCGGGCCGAAGTGCCCGTCTATGCGATCGGTGCGGATCGCCGGGTGGCCACCCGGCCATTTGACGTGACCGGATCGCCACTTTTCATCGCCGAAGGGATTTTCGCCGCCGACATCGTCGAGGAGTGCCGCCGACGAGGGCTGCTCGCCGGGGCGTACGCGCTGCGTCGACCGCGCGGGGCGACCTTCGTCCGCCGGCTGGCCCGGGACCTGTCCGAGCAGCGCAAGGCACCGAAGGTGCTGATCCGGCGCGGGGTGGCGCTGCTGCGCGCCGAACCGGCGGTGCTGCGCCGGCAGACCGGCCTCGGCGCCGAGGCGGCCCACGCGCGGGAGATCCTGCGCCGGGTGGCCGACCTGGTCGCCGGCCACCCGCACCGCTGAGTCAGCCGATCAGCTTCGCGTACGCCGGCTTGATCACCTCGTCGATGATCGCCAACCGCTCGTCGAACGGGATGAAGGCGCTCTTCATCGCGTTGACCGTGAACCACTGGAGTTCCTTCCAGCCGTAGCCGAAGTTCTCCACCAGCAGCGCCATCTCCCGCGACATCGACGTGCCGCTCATCAGCCGGTTGTCGGTGTTCACCGTCACCCGGAACCGCAGCTCGCGCAGCAGCCCGATCGGGTGTTCGGCGATCGACGCCACCGCGCCGGTCTGCACGTTCGACGACGGGCACAGCTCCAGCGGGATCCGCTTGTCCCGCACGTACGCGGCCAGCCGGCCGAGCGTCGGCACCGGACCCGGGGTGATGTCGTCGACGATCCGCACCCCGTGGCCGAGCCGGTCCGCCCCGCACCACTGGATCGCCTGCCAGATCGACGGCAGGCCGAACGCCTCACCGGCGTGGATGGTGAAGTGGAAGTTCTCCCGCTGGAGATACTCGAAGGCGTCCAGGTGGCGGGTGGGCGGGAAACCGGCCTCGGCACCCGCGATGTCGAAGCCCACCACCCCGGCGTCGCGGTGCCGGACGGCCAGCTCGGCGATCTCCTGCGACCGGGCGGCGTGCCGCATCGCGGTGAGCAGGGTGCCGACCCGGATCGGGGTGCCCGCCGCAGCGGCCTCCGCGCTGCCCTCCACGAACCCGGCGACGACCGCCTCGACCACCTCGTCCAGGGTGAGGTTCTGCTCCAGGTGCTGCTCGGGGGCGAACCGGACCTCGGCGTACACCACACCGTCGGCGGCCAGGTCGAGCGCGCACTCACGGGCCACCCGGCGCAGCGCCGCAGCGGTCTGCATGACCGCGACGGTGTGCGCGAACGTCTCCAGGTAGCGCTCCAGCGAACCCGAGTGCGCCGCCTCCGCGAACCACCGGCCGAGCGCCTCCGGATCGGTGCTCGGCAGCTCGTGCCCCACCTCGGCGGCCAGCTCGACGACCGTCGCCGGCCGCAGGCCGCCGTCGAGATGATCGTGCAGCAGCGCCTTCGGGACCTTGACGATGTCCTCGTATCGGATTGCGACCATCCCCCGACCCTAGTCACGCCCCCCAACGGACCGCGATCAGGCTCACGCCGACCCGCCGACCCGCCGACCCGCTGACCCGCCGACCCGCCGACCCGGGCGCGGGACCCGCGCATCGGGCAGACATGCCGGCGGCCCGGCCGGCCGTGCGCCGTAGGCTGCTGCGGGTGACCGCGCCGCACCCGTTCGAGCAGCCCGTCGACGCGACGCACCCGCAGATCGTCGCCCGGCTGCGCTGCCCGGTCTGCACCCAGCCGCTGGCCGCCGCCACCGACACCCGCGCGTTGCGCTGCCCCCGCCGGCACAGCTTCGACCTGGCCCGCCAGGGGTACGTCACCCTGCTCGCCGGCCGGGCCCCGCACGTCGGGGACACCGCCGAGATGGTCGCCGCCCGCGCCGACTTCCTGGCCGCCGGGCACTACGACATGATCTCGTCCACCCTGGCCAAGGCGGCGGCATCCGCCCTGTCAACGCCCACCGGCCCCGCCGAAGCGAGCGAACCGGCCGAAGCCAGCGAACCGGCCGAACCGGCCGAACCGGCAGCCGCGAACAGGCTGCCAGCATCGACCCCGGCAACGGGAAATGGGCCGGCCCAGGTCAGCGGACCGGCAGCCCAGGCCGGGCCGGCAGCCGCGAGCGGACCGGCCGAGGCGAGCGGGGAGGTGGACCGGGCGGCAGGCGGGTCGGAGCGGGTGGGCTTCGGGGCGTACCCGCTGGTGGTGGAGGCCGGGGCGGGCACCGGGCGGCACCTCGCGGCGGTGCTGGCGGCGCTGCCCGACGCCGTGGGTCTGGCCCTGGACGTCGCCAAGCCGGCGCTGCGCCGCGCCGCCCGCGCCCACCCCCGGGCCGCCGCCGCGCTCGCCGACACCTGGCAGCGGTTACCGCTGGCCGACCGGTCGGTGGCCGTGCTGCTCGACGTCTTCGCCCCGCGCAACGGCGACGAGTTCCACCGGGTGCTGCACCCCGCCGGGGTGCTGCTGGTGGTCACCCCCACCGACGCCCACCTCGCCGAGCTGGTCGACGTGCTCGGGCTGCTGCGGGTCGACCCGGCCAAGGCCGACCGGGTCGCCGACAGCCTCGCCGGGCGGTTCACCCCGGAGCACACCGCCGTGCACACCGCCCGGCTCACCCTCGACCGGGCCGAGGTGGCCACCCTGGTCGGGATGGGGCCGAGCGCCTGGCACACCGACCCGGCGCGGCACGCCGCCGCGATCGACGCGCTGCCCACCCCGGTCACGGTGACCGCGTCGGTACGCCTGACCACCTGGCGTCCCCGCTGACCACGACGTCACCAGAGGAACCGCCCCCGTCGACCACGACGTGCCCGGGGACCCGCCGGCCCACTGGCCCACGAGGGGCCTGGCGGGCCACCGGCTCAGGTGGACAGGTCGACCTCTTCCCAGCCCGGCGGCTCGTCGTGGTACGGGCCGCGCAGCATCACCGCCCACTCCAACGCCCACCGGCGCTGGCCGATCGCGTTCGCGTCCACCAGGCCGGGCAGCCGGTGCCCCGACTTCTCCACCTCCAGGTACGCCCAGTCCAGGCAGTAGTGCAGGTCGAGCAGGGCGGCGGCGTCCGCCGGGTGCTGCGGGGCGGCCAGGATGCGGGCCCGCCACTGGCCGAAGGTCTCCCCCCCGGCCAGGTACGGCATCCGCTCCACCAGCCGTTCGTCCACCGGGATGGTCGGGTCGAGCTGCTTGCTCAGGCCCAGCACCCAGGACAGCGAGAAGAGCGCGTCGTGGTGCAGGACGAACGAGCGGTGGTCGCCCTTGCCGCCCACCACGAACTGCCACTCGGGCGGGGTGACCATGTCGACCAGGTGGGAGTCGAGCAACCAGCTCATCGCCGTCTGCGCCGGCATCCCGAAGCAGCGGGCCAGGATCAGGTGCAGCACCGCGATGCGGGCCTCGATCTCCACGGTGGGACGCAGTTCGATCTCGTCGCCCGGCTCCCAGACCAGGGGAAACTGGGTCGGTGGCAGGGGCAGGCGCAGCCGGGACAACTCGTCGAGGCTCGCCTCGCGGACCTCGCGGGGATCGGGCGCGGCTACCAGCACGATCGGATTCCCTGTCTGCTCACGCGGCGTCACCGCCGTTCGGTCCCCCTGACCAGGGAGGATAGCGTTCCGTTGCGACCGGCACCATGCCGGCCGACCCCTGTCGGTCGACCGGCCGCCAGGTGTGACGACCTGTCAGCCGATCCGCTCGATGACCAGCGGCGACGTCGTCGGCGCGACGGTCGACACCCGCACCGCGCGGGCGGCCTCCGCAGCCGCCGCCGGCAGTCGGGTCGCATCGTCGGCGCGCAGCTCGTACAGCGGTTCGCCGACCCGCACCGGGTCGCCGGGCCGCTTGTGCAGCACCACCCCGGCGGCGGCACTGACCGGGTCCTCCTTGCGGGCCCGGCCGGCGCCGAGCCGCCACGCGGCCACCCCGATGGCGTACGCGTCGACCGACTCGACGTAGCCGTCGGTGTCGGCCCGGACCACCTCGGTCTCGTGGGCCGTCGGCAGCGGGGCGTCGGGGTCCCCACCCTGGGCGCGGATCATCGCCCGCCAGGCGTCCATCGCCCGCCCGTCGCGCAGCGCGGCGGCCGGGTCGGCGTCGGGCAGACCGGCCGCGTCGAGCATCTCCCGGGCCAACGCCAGGGTCAGCTCCACCACGTCGGCCGGGCCACCACCGGCGAGCACCTGCACCGACTCGGTCACCTCGATCGCGTTGCCGACGGTCAGACCGAGCGGGGTGGACATGTCGGTGAGCAGGGCGACCGTGCGCACCCCGTGGGCGTCCCCGAGCGCCACCATGGTCCGGGCCAGCTCGCGGGCGTCGGCCACGTTCTTCATGAACGCGCCGGAGCCGACCTTGACGTCGAGGACCAGCGCCCCGGTGCCCTCGGCGATCTTCTTGCTCATGATCGAGCTGGCGATCAGCGGGATCGCCTCCACGGTGCCGGTGACGTCGCGCAACGCGTACAGCTTGCGGTCGGCCGGGGCGAGTGCGGCGCCGGCCGCGCAGATCACCGCGCCGACGTCGCGGAGCTGGGCGATGAACTCGTCGTTGCTCAGCGCCGCCCGCCAGCCGGGGATCGACTCCAGCTTGTCCAGCGTGCCGCCGGTGTGCCCGAGCCCCCGGCCGGAGAGCTGCGGCACCGCACCGCCGCAGGCCGCGACGAGTGGGGTGAGCGGCAGGGTGATCTTGTCGCCGACGCCGCCGGTGGAGTGCTTGTCGACCGTCGGCCGGGCCACCGCCGACAGGTCCAGCCGCTCCCCGCTGGCGATCATCGCGGCGGTCCACCTGGCGATCTCCGCCGCCGTCATGCCGCGCAGCAGGATCGCCATGGCCAGCGCCGACATCTGCTCGTCGGCCACCAGCCCCCGGGTGTACGCGTCGACCACCCAGTCGATCTGACCGTCGCTGAGCACACCCCCGTCCCGCTTAGCCCGGATGACGTCGACCGCGGTAAAAGCACTCACCGTTGAGTTCCTTCTGAAGTCGTTGCAGTAACCGGCGTGAGGGCCGGACGGGTCAGGAGGCGGCCCAACGGGCCGGGATCTCCAGCGGCGGCTCACCCTCGCCGGCCCAGAAGATGGTGCCCTCCGCGTCCACCACCACGACCCTCGGCGTCCGGGCCAGTCCCCAGGTGATCGCCTCCGCCGGGTCGCCCCAGCTCGGCGCCTCCTCCAGCACCCCGGGCCCCGCCTCGTCGGTGTCCCCCGCCGACCGCTCCCAGTACGCCGTCCAGATCTGCTGCCCGGCGGAGAGGTCCGGGTGCACGAAGACGGTGCCCCGGCCCCGCCAGGCGGCCAACCGGTCCGGCACCACCGGCACCGGGGTCCCGCCGACGACCGCCTCGATGTCGGCCACGTCGAAGGCGTGCGGCAGCAGCTCCGCCATCCGCAGCGGGCCCGTCCTCGACTCGACCAGGCACTCCGGGCCGCCGTTCTCCCAGAGCAGTTGCCGGCACCGGCCGCACGGCATCAGCGGCTCACCGTTCGCATCGACGCAGGACATCGCGACCAGCCGCCCGCCGCCGGTCGCGTGCAGCGCCGACACCACCCCGCACTCGGCGCAGAGGGTCACCCCGTAGCCGGCGTTCTCCACGTTGCAGCCGACCACCACCCGGCCGTCGTCGACCAGGGCCGCCGCGCCGACCGGGAACTTCGAGTACGGCACGTAGGCGTGCCGCATCACCTCGGTGGCGGCGGCCCGCAGACGCTCCCAGTCGATCTCGCTCATCCCCTCATTCTGCCCAGGTCACCCCGCCCGGGTGCGGGAAGGGTGCCGGTCAGCCGCCCGTCGTCCACCGCCGCCCGGCGGGCCGTACCCGGACGGCGTCGTCGGGAACGGTGCGGGCCCGGCAGGGAGGTCCCCGCCGGGCCCGCACCGGGCCGGTCTCTCAGCCCTTGACGTACGGCTTGCCGTCGGCGGCGGGCGCCCGGACCCGACCGACCAGCCCGGCCACCGCCAGGATGGTCGCCAGGTAGGGCAGCATGGCCAGGAACTGGCTGGGGATGCTGCTGCCGATCGCGCCGAGGTAGGTGGCGAGCTGGTCGGCGAAGCCGAAGAACAGCGCGGCGAGCAGCGCCCCCGTCGGGCTCCACCGGCCGAAGATCAACGCGGCCAGGGCGATGAAGCCCTTACCGCCGATCATGTTCTTGGTGAAGCTGTAGAGCGCCAGGGTGTACGACGCGCCACCGATGCCGGCGACCACCCCGGCCAGCAGCACGTTGCGGTAGCGCAGGCCCAGCACCTTGACCCCGAGGGTGTCGGCGGCGGTCGGGTGCTCGCCCACCGACCTGGTCCGCAGACCCCACCGGGTCCGGAACAGCGCGAGGTGGATGACGAGCACCAGCAGCAGGCCGAGATAGAGGAAGATGTTGCCCCGGAACAGCGCCGGGCCGAGCAGCGGGATGTCCTTCAGCAGCGGGATCTCCCAGTTGCCGAAGCGCGGCGCACTGTTGTACTTGTCGGCGTTGGTCTGCATCAGCCGCTCGTAGAGGAAGCCGGTGACGCCGACCGCCAGCAGGTTGAGCACCACCCCCATGACGACCTGGTCGACCAGGTAGCGGATGGCGAAGACGGCCAGCAGCAGCGAGATGAACGCACCGCCGATCGCCGCCGCCACCAGACCCACCCAGACGCTGCCGCTGAGGCTGCCGAACAGCGCGCCGCTGAACGCGCCCATCAGCAACTGCCCCTCGATGGCGACGTTGACCACGCCCGACCGCTCGCAGAGCACCCCGGCGAGCGCACCGAAGACCAGCGGCAGGGCCAGGACGAAGGTGCCCCGCACGATGTTGACCATCGGCATGAAGTTGCGGCCCTCGGGGGCGGCGGAGACCTGCCAGCACAGGAAGCTCAGCACGAAGCCGACCAGCCCCACCCCGAGGACCACTGTGAACCAGCGCTTCGGGACCCCGGCCAGCAGCGCGCCGCCGGCTGCGGCGGCGACGACCCCGAACAGGATCGCGCCGAGGGTGCCCTGGATCTCCAGCGCCGCGCCGCCCTCGGTCTCGCTGAGGGTGAACCGGGCCTGCTGGCCGGTGGCTAGCGCCCCGAACAGCACGGCGGCGAGCACGCCCAACGCCAGCAGGACCAGGCCGACCTTACGGGGGCGGGTCCAGAAACCCTCGTCGACCGCGGCCACGGCGACGTCGGGAACAGCGGTGGTGGACATGCCTCACCAGCCCTTCGCGAGGCTCGTCTGCAACCGGGCGGCACGGGCGGCCCGGAGCTGGAAGATCGCCTTCACCAGGGCCGGCGCGGCGATGAAGATGACGATCAGCGCCTGGAGCACGGTGACCAGCTCCAGCGAGATCCCGGAGTACGACTGCATCCGGTTGCCACCGGCCTGGAGCGCGCCGAACAGCAGCGCCGCCAGCAGCACCCCCCACGGCTTCACCCGGCCGAGCAGCGCCACCAGGATGCCGTCGAAGCCGATCTGCGCGATCACCAGCGGGGTGAGCGCGTTCGCGGTGGAGCCCAGCACCATCTGGCTGCCGCCGAGGCCGGCGAGCATCCCGGCGATCACCATCACCAGCACGTACGTCTTGGTGACGCTGATGCCGGCGGTCCGCGCCGCATCCGGGTTGGCCCCGACGGCCCGCAGCTCGAAGCCGAGCGTCGACCGGTTGAGCAGCCAGGCGATGGCCCAGGTGGCCAGCACCGCGAGCAGAATCCCGGCGTGCACCCGCAGGTTGTCGCCGAGCAGCCGGGGCAGCGCGGCGGAGGAGTCGACCGGGCGGCTGATCGCGTCCGCCCGGTCCGGGTTCTGCACACCGTTCTGCACGATGATCCAGGACAGGAAGTAGACCGCGACGTAGTTGAGCATGATCGTGTTGATCACCTCGTGCGCACCGGTCCGGGCCTTGAGGATGCCGGGGACGAAACCCCAGACCGCGCCGCCGACCGCACCGGCGATCAACGCGACGACCAGGTGCACCACCGGCGGCAGCGGCAACGCGAACCCGGCCACGGCGGCCAGGATCACGCCCATCGTCGCCTGGCCCTGCGCGCCGATGTTGAACAGCCCGCCCCGGAAGGCGAGCGCGACCGACAGGCCGGTGAACACCAGTGGCGCGGTGTAGGTGAGGGTCTCCGAGATCGGGCTCATCGCGGCGGTGAAGCCGGACGCCTCCGGGTCGAAGACCGCCCCCTTGAACAGGTTGGCGTACGCCTCGCTGACCACCGTCCAGCTGGCGTCGAGCGCGTCGGCCGGGCGGGCCGTGATGTAGCCGTAGGTGGCCAGCACCTCCGGGTCCGACACGATGATCAGGACCGCGCCGACCAGCATCGCCAGCACCAGAGCGAGGACGGTGACGGTCACCGTGTTGGCGGCCCAGAGGTTGTCCAGGAAGAGCCGGCCCAGCGTGGGCCGGGGCCCCGGCGCGGGCTGCTTCGGTGCGGTCATCGTGGCGCCCCGGTCGGCCTTGCCGGTCGCGGTCAGCTCCGCCTCGGTCGCCGGTTCCTTGTCCGGGGAGCCGGACACCGGGTTGGGGTCGCTCATGCCGTCACCTCGCTGCACGCGGTGCCGGCGGGAGGCACCGGGGCGCGGTGTCGATGATTCACTCGCTGCCGCTCGCTCATGCCTCGTCCTCGTTGCCAGGGCTCTCGGGGGTCGGTGCCGCGTCGCCGGTCGTACCGTCGGCCACCCCGGTCGGGTCGCCCGCCGGGCCGACCCGGCGGCGTCGGGGGTGATGCCGGCCATCAGCAGGCCGATCTCCTCGCGCGGGGTGTCCGGGCCGACGATGCCGATGATCCGGCCCCGGTACATCACCGCGATCCGGTCGGCGAGGCCGATCACCTCGTCCAACTCGCTGGAGACGACCATGACGGCGGTGCCGACGTCGCGCTCGCGGATGACCCGGCTGTGGATGAACTCGATCGAGCCGACGTCCACGCCCCGGGTGGGCTGGGCGGCGATGAAGAGCTTCAGCGGCCGGGACAGCTCCCGGGCCACGATCACCTTCTGCTGGTTGCCGCCGGAGAGGGTGCCCACCGCCGCGTCCGCCGACGGGGTACGCACGTCGAACTGTTCGATCCGCTCCCGCGCCGACGAGGCGATCGCGTCCGGCCGCAGCGCCAGCCCCTTGCCGAACGGCGGCCGGTCGTAGATGTCGAGGACCAGGTTCTCCGCGACGCTGAACTCCTTGACCAGGCCGTCGACACTGCGGTCCTCGGGGACGTAGCCGACCCCGGCGCGGAGCACCTTCTTGGTGGACCAGCCGTGGATCGGCTCGCCGTCGAGGGTCACCGTGCCGGCGAGCGTCGGGCGCAGCCCCATGATCGCCTCGATCAGCTCGGTCTGCCCGTTGCCCTGCACGCCGGCCACGCCGAGCACCTCACCGGCGCGTACGGTCAGGTCGATGCCGTCCACCGCGCGGATCTGCCGGTCGTCGTCGACGACCAGGCCGGCGACCTCCAGGATCGGCCGGCCCGGGGTGGCGGGCTGCTTGTCGACGGTGAGCCGGACGTTGCGGCCGACCATCAGCGCGGCCAACTCGTCCCGGCTCGCCTCGGGGGAGGCGGTGCCGACGGTCCGGCCCCGCCGGATCACGGTGATCCGGTCGGCGATGGCCTTGACCTCGCCGAGCTTGTGGGTGATGAAGACGATCGACTTGCCGGCCGCCTTGAGCGACCGCATGACCGTGAGCAGCTCCTCGGTCTCCTGCGGGGTGAGCACGGCGGTCGGCTCGTCCAGGATCAGCAGGTCGACGTCGCGGGTGAGCGCCTTGACGATCTCGACCCGCTGCTGGATGCCGACCGGCAGGTCCTCGATCACCGCGTCCGGGTCGACCCGCAGGTTGTACCGGGCGGAGACCTCCGCCACCTCGCGGCGGGCCCGCCGCCGGTCGAGGAAGCCGACGACGCCGCCCCGGACCTGCTCCGCGCCGAGCATGATGTTCTCGGTCACGGTGAAGACCGGCACCAGCATGAAGTGCTGGTGCACCATGCCGATCCCGGCCCGGATCGCGTCCGAGGGGCCCTTGAGCCGCAGCGGCTGGCCGTCGACCAGGATCTCGCCCTCGTCGGGCTGGTAGAGCCCGTAGAGCACGTTCATCAGGGTCGACTTGCCGGCGCCGTTCTCGCCGAGCAGGGCGTGGATCTCTCCAGGCTCCACCGTCAGGTCGATGTGATCGTTGGCGACCAGATCACCGAACCGCTTGGTGATGCCGCGCAGTTCGAGTCTCAGCGCAACCTCCTGGAGTGCGAGCGATGGTGCAGCCTAGCTGCCGGTCGACCGGCCACCGGGGTGCCGGCCGGCCGGTGCGCGGACCGGCCGCCCCGACGCCCGTGGATTCCCCACGTACGCCGGGACGGCCGGTCGTCATGCCTGGTGCCCGCCGGCCGCCGCTGCCGATGATCCCATCGCGGCGGCCGACGCGGCGGTCACTTGGTCGGCTGGGCCTTCGAGGTGACCGTGATGGTGCCGGCGGCGATGTCCGCCTTCAGCTTCTCGACCTCGGCCTTGAGGTCCGCCGGGACCTTGCTGTCGAAGTCGTGGTACGGGGCGATCGAGACACCGTTGTTGGCGAGGTTGCCGACGAAGCCCGGGGTGGCGGCGAGCTTCTCGCCACCGGCGGCCTTGAGCACGGCGTCCTTGACGGCGTCCGGGATGTTCTTGACCACGGTGGTCAGCAGCGCCGCGCAGTCGGGGGTGCTCTCGCAGCCGTCGACGTCGACCCAGACGACCGAGTACTTGCCACCCGAGGCCTTCGCCGCGGAGGTGGTGCCGAGGCCCGCGCCGCCGGCGACCGGCATGACGATGTCCGCGCCCTGGGCGACCAGCGCGTCGGAGACCTTCTTGCCCTCGTCCTGCTTGGCGAAGTCGTTGGTGAAGGAACCCTTCTGGGTCGCCTTGTCCCAGCCGAGCACCTGGACGTTCTTGCTCTTGGTCTTGTTGTAGTGCGCCACGCCGTCGGCGAAACCGTCCATGAAGATGGTCACCGGCGGGATCGGCAGGCCACCGTAGGTGCCGACCTTGCCGCTCTTGGTCATCCCGGCGGCCAGGTAACCGGCCTGGAAGGCGGCCTGGGCGGTGTCGAACTGCATCGGGTAGACGTTGGCCGTGGCCGGGTTCGCGTCCACGATGCCGAACTGCTGGTTCGGGTTCGCGGCGGCGATCTTCTTGGTGGCGTCCTGCATCAGGCCACCGACGGCCAGGATGAAGTCGCACTTCTGGTTGACGTACCCGGTCAGGTTGACCTCGTAGTCCGCCTCGGCCTTGGACGCGACGTACTTGATGTCGATCTTGTCGTTGGCCTTCTTGGCCTCCTCCAGGCCCTTCCAGGCGGAGGTGTTGAACGACTTGTCGTCGATGCCGCCGACGTCGGTCACCATGCAGGCGCTGTACTTCTTGTCGCCGCTGCCACCGGCGTTGTTGTCGTCGTCCGGCGCCTCACCACACGCGGCGGCACCCAGCACGAGCCCACCCGCCGCGATGGCAGAGGCGATCCGCATCCCACGCACAGAGCGCAAGACGTCTCCTTCCATTGCTCACCGCCTCGTGCGGTGGCAGCCCTTGAACCGGCGAGCGTTGTGCCGCCGGCATCCCACGTTACGGACGGGAGCGTAGCCCGCCGTCCACCCACCGGCCGCCAATCGTGCACGACTGTTGAACGCTCGTTATCCCGGCGTAACCCGGGCGTGGGGCACATCACTCAGCGTGCCAGTGCCGACCGGCCCGGTGTCGCGAACGCCCGTTTCCCGGCGGCCCCGCCGACCGTCGCCGGCTACCGCCAGAACACCGCCACGGCGGCCGTGACCAGGGTCAACCCGACGATCGCCAGGAAGTGACCACGGGCCACCTGCTCCCGCTTCCGGGAGAAGAAGACCATGACGAAGATGAGCAGGGCCAGCACCAACTTGGTAACAAGCTTCGCGGGGGCCGGCTCGTCGCCGTCACGTAGCGGCGCGGACAGGCCCACGCCGGTCAGCAACTGGATCACCGAGCCCCAGAGCATGGCCGCGTTGATCCGCAGCCGGCCGCTGACGTACTGGGCGACCGCACCGCCGAGGAGCAGCGCGAAGCCGATCAGATGGACGTAGAGAAGGATCAGTCGGAGAGCTTCCACGCGAGCCATCCTCCCCCATCAACGACACTTTGTAGTAGGTGCCCCGCCGGCTGAGCTCAATCCGTGATCTCCCCCGGCCACGGCAGGCCGCCCGCCCACGCTCCGCAGCTCAAGATCGTGCTCGAACCATGGTGTAGTGGCCTGCTCGCACGGAAGCCACTACAACCAGGTTCGAGCACGATCTTCCAGGAGACCCCCACGGAAAGGGCAAGACGGGCGCGGGTGGGGCGGGAGCGGGGGTGGGCGGGGGTGGGCGGGGTGGTGTGGAGGTGCGGGGCGCGGGGTGGTGCGGGGCGCGGGCGGTGCGGGGGTGGGCGTGCGGGGTGGGGGTGCGGGGTGCGGGGCGGGTGGGGTGGGGGTCAGAGGTGCCAGAGTTGGAAGGTGGGGCCGTCGCCGGGAAGGGTGGTGCTGCCGTCGGCGGACGGGTGCAGGGCCGGGGCGCCCCCGTAGACGTTCTCACCGGCCGGACGGGATGCGGCGCTGCCCCCGTACGGCAGGCCGGTCAGCCGCACCGGTGGGCCGGCGGCCCGGCGGGCCAGTACCAGCACCGTGCCGGCCGTCGCCTCGCGTAGGAAGACCAGTGTGTCGGCGTCCGCATGCACCCAGCGCAGTCCGCCGTGCCGCAGCGCCGGGGTGTCCCGCCGCAGCGCCAGCAACGCCCGGTACGCGGCGAACGTCCCGGCGTCCCAGCTCTGCGGCCGGTGCCACGGCATCGGGGTACGCGAGCCCTCGCCGTTGCCGCCGGTCAGGCCCAGCTCGTCACCGGCGAAGACCACCGGGGTACCGGGCATGGTGGCGAGCAGCCCGGCGGCCACCTCCTGCCGGGCCGCGTCGCCAACCACCGTGCGGATCCGGGCCGAGTCGTGCGAGCCGAGCAACTGCCACGAATGGGTGTACGACCGCCAGGAGATCAGCGACCGGAAGCTGTCCATGGTGGCGAGCACGGCACGGGCGTCCCGCCGCCGCACCCCGCCCGGCGTCCCGAGGAAGTTCGGCACCGGCTCACCGCCCTGCCCCGACAAGCCCCCGGCCCCGGCCCCCGCCCGCCCGCAGAACCCGCAGGACCCGGTGCGCCGGCCGGCCGGTGGGCAGGGCCCTCGCGGCGCAGCCAGGACCAGACCGGGTCGGTGAAGCCGACGTAGTTCATCGTGCCGTGCCAGCCGTCGCGGTCCAGGTCACCGGTGTGGTCGTGACCGTGCTCGGCGAGCAGCAGCCCGTCGGGGCGGGTCTGCACGACCACCTCCCGCAGCAACCGCGCCACCTCGTGGGTGTACGCGTCCGCGCCCCGCCGCCCGGTCATGTTGGCCACGTCGACCCGCCACCCGTCCAGCCCGTACGGCGGACGCAGCCAGCGGCGTAGCGGCGAGTCCGGATCGGTGGCGAAGCGGCGGCGCAGTTCGGCGCTGCCCCAGTTGAGCTTGGGCAGCGATCGCACCCCGTTCCACGACTCGTAGCCGGTGGCCGGGTCGAAGTAGTACAGCTCCCGTTCGGGGGCGTCGCCGTCGGCCAGGGCGCGGGTGAACCACTCGTGCGCGTCGCCGGTGTGGTTGCTGGTGATGTCGCCGAGCAGCCGCCAGCCCCGGGCCCGGACGGCGTCGGCCAGCCGGACCAGCGCCGCCTCCCCGCCGAGCAGTGGATCGACGGTGTCGAAGCCGGCGGCGTCGTAGCGGTGGTTGGAGCGGGCCGGGAAGACCGGCGTCAGGTAGACGGTGTTGACGCCGAGCCGGTCCAGGTGGTCGAGCCGTTCGGTGATGCCGTCGAGGTCGCCGCCGTAGAACTGGCGTGGGGTCTGCGGGCCGTACCCGATGACCGGGGTGTCCCAGTCGCAGGGGATCGCCCAGTCCGGCGGGGTGCGGTCGGCGGCGGCGGCGGAGCGGGCGAACCGGTCGGGGAAGATCTGGTAGATCACCGCGTCCCGGGCCCAGGCCGGCGGCGGGGCGTGGCTGACCAGCTTGAAGTCGCCGTGGTCGGGCACGTCGTGGTCGACCTGACCGGCGGCGTTGAGCCAGCGGTAGCCGGTCGTCCCGGTCAGCATGAACCGGTAGTTGCTGACCGGGTTGCGGACCTCGACGTCGGCCCGCCACCACACGTCGTGGCCGTCGCGGCGGTCGACGGTGGCCTCGACGAAACGCGGTTCACCGTCGGCGGTGGTGCGGACGTGCACCTGCCGGACGTCGGTGCCGTCGGGTACCCGGACGAAGACCGGCACGGTCTGCCCGAGGGCGGGTTCCTGCTCGGGCACGTACAGCGCCGAGCCGTCGTGGTGCGGCGACAGGGACATGGCGTGGCCTTTCGGTTCAGCCCTTGACGGCCCCGGCGGTGAGGCCGGAGACGATGTAGCGCTGGAGGAGCTGGAAGACCAGCACGGTGGGGATCGCGGTGAGCAGGGTGCCCGCCGCGAAGATCCCGAAGTTGTTGTTCCGCTCCCCCGCCACCAGGCCGAACATGCCGACCGCGAGGGTCTTGGAGCCGGTGTCGGTGAGGAACACGTTGGCGATCATGAATTCGTTGATCGTGCCGATGAACGACAGCAGCGCGGTCACCGCCAGGATCGGCGCCACCAGCGGCAGCATGATCCGGAAGAAGACCTGCGCGTGGCTGGCGCCGTCCATCGTGGCCGACTCGTCCAGCTCGCGGGGCAGGGTGTCGAAGAACCCCTTCATCAGCCAGGTGTTCATGCCCAGCGCGCCGCCCATGTAGAGCAGGAACAGTCCCCACGGGGTGTTGAAGCCGATCGACGGCCACAGGTCGGTGACCCGGGTGAAGATCAGGAAGATCGCCACGATCGCCAGGAACTGCGGGAACATCTGGATCAGCAGCAGGGTCAGCAGCCCGACCCGCCGCCCGGCGAAGCGCATCCGGGAGAACGCGTACGCCGCCAGCGCGGACAGGAAGATCGACGCGAAGCTCGCCCCGCCCGCGATGAGCAGCGAGTTGAGGAACCAGCGGCCGAACTCCGTCCGCTCGAACAGGTCGCCGAAGTTCGACAGCGACGCCCCGGTGGGCAGCAGCTCGGTCGACGAGAGGGTGCCGAGCGGGTTGAGTGCGGCGGAGAGCACGAACAGGATCGGGAAGAGGCTGAACGCCACCGCCAGCACGCCGACCACGTGCCGCCAGCCGACCTGGGTGAACCACCGGCCCGGACGTCGGCCACCGCGTACCGCGGCAGCCGGCCGACCGGCACGCGGGCCGGCGGCATCCGACCGGACGACGGGTGCGGCGGGGGCCGCCGGCCCGGCGGCGTGGGGACGGGTCGTCACGAGTAGACCTCCTCCTGCTGGCGGGTGCGCCGGAAGCTGACCGCCGAGACCGTGGCCACGATCGCGAAGATGAAGATCGACACCGCGGCGGCCAGGCCGAACTCGGCGCCCTGCGCGCCGAAGGCCAGCCGGTAGGTGTACGTGATCAGCAGGTCGGTGGCCCCGTTGGTCGGGTTGTCCGGCGCGAACGGGCCGCCCTCGGTGGTCAACCAGATCGCGTTGATGTTGTTGAAGTTGTAGGCGAACGACGCGATCAGCAGCGGCGAGAGCGCGACCAGCAGCAGCGGCAGGGTGACCGCCCGGAACGACTGCCAGGGCGACGCGCCGTCGACCGAGGTGGCCTCGGTCAGCTCCTTGGGGATCGCCTGGAGCGCGCCCGTGGTCACCAGGAACATGTACGGGTACCCGAGCCAGAGCTGCACCAGCAACACCGCCAGCCGGGCCGACCAGGCCTCGCCGAACCAGTCGACACCGAGCCCGAACAGGTTGTTGACCAGGCCGAAGTCGGTGTTGAACATGTCCCGCCAGACCAGCAGCATCGCGAACGACGGCATCGCGTACGGCAGGATCAGGAACACCCGGTAAACGTTGGTGCCCCGCATCCGGGGCGAGTGCAGGGCCAGGGCGATCGCCATGCCGAGTCCGAAGGTGAACCCGGTGGAGCCGACCGCGAAGGCGAAGTTCCACAGCAGGGTGCCGAAGAACGGGCCGGAGATGTCCGGGTCGGTGAGCACCCGGGCGAAGTTCTTGAACCCCACCCCGACCTGCCAGCCCTGGGCGAGCCGCTCGCCGTCGGCGGCGACGAAGGCACCGGTGTCCGGGTCGGCCGTCCAGGTCCTGCCGGTCTCGCCGTCGGTGACGCAGTCGCAGCCCCGGTCGTACGCCCGGACGGCCTTGCCCTCGTAGGCGCGGGACAGGCCGTTGGAGCGCACCGCGCCCCCGGAGGTCGGCACCACCAGCGCGGTGATCTCCTCGCTGCGTACGCTGGCCTGGCCGACGTTGAGCACGGTGTAGCCCTTGGCGGCGGTGACCCTGCCGCTGCCGGCGACGGTCAAGTCGGCGGCGTCGAGTGGGCGCAGCCCGGCGGCGTCCCCGGCGGAGACCCGGCCGGTCCCCGGGTCGGTGAGCAGGAAGACCAGCGGGCCGGTGGTCGGATCGCCGGTGGTGGCGATGGCGAGGGCGTACTCGGCGGAGCCGGGGACCTGCTTGACCGAGGAGGTCTCGATGGCGACGATCGCGTCGTCCTTGGAGCCCCGGTGGCCGTCGCCGAAGTTCGTGAACGCGGTGCTCGCGGTGTAGAGCACCGGGAAGACCTGGAAGGCGATCAGGAAGATCGTTCCTGGCACCAGGTACTTGGCCGGGATGTGCCGGCGGGTCAGGTAGAGGTAGCCCAGGCCGACGGTGGTGACCGCCAGGACGGCGAGACCGACCCAGAGCCGGGCGGCGACGAGCGGGAAGGCCGCCCAGATCGCGATCCCGGCCACCAGGCCGAGCAGGACCACCTTGACGGCGAGGCCGGTCGCGGTGATCGGCGCGTGCTGGCGCGCGGTACGGGAGGTTTCCGGGGGCCCGGAACGCGCAGGCCCCCGGCCCGGGGCCTGCGGGGCAGGTCCCGGACCGGACAGCGTGCTCATTACTTGATCTGACCCGAGATCGTCTTGCCGGCGGCGGTGACGGTCTTCGCCGGGTCGGCACCGCCGATGACTGCCGCTTCGGCCTTGCCGAACGGGTCCCAGATCGCGGCCATGGCCGGGATCGCCGGCAGCACCTGGCCGCCCTTGCCCGCCTCGGAGAACTTGGCCAGGTCCGGGTCGGCACCCTTGACCTGGTCGAACGCGGCGGTCAACGCCGGCGGGCGCGGCTCGGCCTGGTAGAGCGCCACGGCCAACTCGGGCGTGGTCACGTAGTTGGTGACGAACTCCTGGGCCAGCGCCTTGTTCTTGCCCTTGGCGGCGACGTAGAACGCCTGGACGCCGACGAACGGCTGGGCCTGCTTGCCACCGGCGAAGCCGGGGACCGGGGAGATGTCGTAGGAGATGCCTGCCTTCTTGGCGTCGGCGATCGCCCACGGGCCGGAGACCAGGAAGGCGCACTTCTTACCGGTGAAGGTGGCGATCGAGTTCTCGCCGGTGATGGAGCGCTTGAGCGCGCCGTCGCCCTTCTCACCGAGCTTCGCGATCTTCTGGAAGGCCGCGATCGACTCCGGCTTGCCCACGCCGAGGTCCTTGGGGTCGTAGTCGCCGTTGGCGGCGGTGCCGAAGAGGTACCCGCCGGCCGAGGTGTACAGCGGGTAGATGTGGTAGGCGTCGCCGTTCTGTCCGGACTGGAGGCAGAGGATCTCGCTGGCCTTCTTGTCGGCCTTGAGCTTCTTGCCGGTGGCGACGAGGTCCTCGATCGTCTTGGGCGCCTCGGGGGCCAGCGCGGTGTTGCGGATCAGCGCGACGTTCTCGGTGGCGTAGGGGACGCCGTAGAGCTGACCGTTGAACGTCACCGCCTTGATCGCGGTCTCGTTGAAGCCGGACTTCTGCTCGGCGGCGAGCTGCACCGGGTCGATGGCCCCGTTCTGCACCAGGTTGCCGATCCAGTCGTGCGCGCCGACCACCACGTCCGGGCCGCTGCCCTGCTGGGAGGCGGTGACGAAGTTGGTCTGGAGGTCCTTGGAGACGGCCTGCACCTCGACGGTGACGCCGTTGTCCTGGCCGAACTTCTCGGCGAACGGCTTGAGGGCCGCGGTGCGCTTGTCGTCCGCCCAGATGACGAGCTTGCCGCCCGCCGCCTGGGAGGTGGCCTTGGTGGCCGGTTCGTCGTTGCTGTTGTCGCCGCCGCAGCCCGACGCGGCGAGCGCCAGGCCGAGAACGGTGACCACACCCGCGGTACGGATGCGCATCGGTACTCCTGTCGTCATGGCGAAGCCGACCACCGGGGGGAAGGGCGGCCTCGTCGTGGGAACACTGAAAGTTCTTGCTGACCGGCGCCGGGCAGGCCGCGCCGCTGCTGTCGCGTGTTGCCGGGACGTTAGCAAGAGGTTGCATATTATGGAAGGGCTTGCAGAGACGTACGCAAGAACTTGCCCTTGGGTTAAAGTTCCGCCATGCGCGCTCGACTGTCCGACATCGCCCAACAGGCCGAAGTCAGCGAGGCCACGGTGTCGCGGGTGCTCAACGACCGCCCCGGCGTGGCCCCCGAGACCCGGCAGGCCGTCCTGACCGCCCTCGACGTGCTCGGCTACGAGCGCCCGGCCCGGCTGCGCAAGCGCAGCGCCGGGCTGGTCGGGCTGGTGGTGCCGGAGCTGGAGAATCCGATCTTCCCGGCGTTCGCCCAGGTCATCGAGTCGACGCTGGCGCAGAGCGGGTTCACCCCGGTGCTGTGCACCCAGACCCCGGGCGGGGTCACCGAGGACGAGTACGTGGAGATGCTGCTCGACCGGCAGGTCTCCGGCATCGTCTTCGTCTCCGGCCTGCACGCCGACACGGCCGCCAACCACGACCGGTACCGCGCGCTGATCGCCCGGCCGCTGCCGGTCGTCATGATCAACGGGTACGCCCCCGGCATCGCCGCACCCTTCGTCTCCTGCGACGACCGGGAGGCCACCGAGCTGGCCGTGGCGCACCTGGTCGCGCTCGGGCACCGGCGGATCGGCCTGATCACCGGGCCGGACCGGTTCGTGCCGGTGCAGCGCCGGGTGGCCGGCTTCCGGGCCGCGATGACCCGGCTCGGCTCCACCGGCAGCGAGCTGGACGCGCTCGCCGAGCTGTCGCTGTTCGGCGTCGAGGGCGGCGAGGCCGCCGCCGGGCGACTGATCGAACGCGGGGTCACCGGGATCGTCTGCGGCTCCGACCTGATGGCGTTGGGTGCGGTCCGGGCCGGCCGGCAGCGCGGCCTGTCCGTCCCCGGCGAGCTGTCGGTGGTCGGCTACGACGACTCACCGCTGATGGCCTTCACCGACCCGCCGCTGACCACCATGCGGCAGCCGGTGGCCGCGATGGCGGTGGCGGCGGTCCGGGCCCTGGTCGACGAGATCAACGGGCACGCCGCCCCGCACTCGGAATACCTGTTCCGCCCGGAGCTGGTGGTACGCGGATCGACTGCGGTGGCCGGCCAGGCCGGCCCGGGCCGACCCCGCCCGGCACCCACCGCCCTCGCCGTCCCCGCCTGAGCCACGCCCCAGCTCCACTGCCGCCCCGCCTCCGCCTGAGCTGCGGAGCCCGCATCTGCGCCCAGGCCGTGAGCCACCCGGCCTGCCAGCCTGCCCGGCCCACCTGATCCGCCATTCCACCTGATCCGCCAGCCCACCCGGTCCGGCGGCGAACCGACGCCGGACCGGGCGGATGCGGCGCTCCGTCGCCGGGCCCACCTCCCGGCTGCTGGGACGGGGGCGGGCCGACCCCACCCTGGCCGCGGGTGACGGGCGTCGTTTCTTGCGCAAGCCCTGCTTGACTCTTGCAGCATTCGGCCGGCATTCTCTCCACACCCGCGTCCGTCACCCACCACCGCGCGGGTGCCGCCGTCCCGCCACAGAACGGGGAGCTCCGCCGATGACCACCGCCACCGACCCCACGCCGCAGACCTCCGACGACTGGTGGCGTGCCGCGGTCGTCTACCAGGTGTACGTCCGCAGCTTCGCCGACTCCGACGGCGACGGCGTCGGCGACCTCGGTGGCATCCGGCAACGGCTGCCCTACCTGCGTGACCTCGGCGTGGACGCGCTCTGGCTCACCCCGTTCTACACCTCGCCGCAGATCGACGCCGGCTACGACGTGGCCGACTACCGCGACGTCGACCCGCTCTTCGGCAGTCTCGCCGACTTCGACGCCATGATCGCCGACGCGCACGCGCTGGGCCTGCGGATCATCGTGGACCTGGTGCCCAACCACACCTCCAGCGCGCACCCGTGGTTCACCGCCGCCCTCGCCGCCGGCCCCGGCTCCCCGGAGCGGGAGCGTTATCTGTTCGCCGACGGTCAGGGCGCGCACGGTGAGCTGCCGCCGAACGACTGGGAGAGCATCTTCGGCGGCCCCGCCTGGACCCGGCTGCCCGACGGCCAGTGGTACCTGCACCTGTTCGACCCCGCCCAGCCCGACCTGAACTGGCGGCACCCGCAGGTGCGCGCCGAGTTCGAGGACGTGTTGCGGTTCTGGCTCGACCGGGGCGTCGACGGGTTCCGCATCGACGTCGCCCACGGGATGATCAAGGCGGAAGGGCTGCCGGACGTCGGCTTCAACTCGATGACCACCGGCCGGCGTCAGTCGGAACTGCTCGGCAAGGGCCGGCTGCCCTACTTCGACCAGGACGAGGTGCACGACATCTACCGGGCCTGGCGGCCGATCCTGGACAGCTACCCCGGTGGCCGGATGGCGGTGGCCGAGGCGTGGGCGGAGACCCCGCAGCGACTGGCCCGCTACATCGGCCCGGACGAGCTGCACCAGGCGTTCAGCTTCGACTTCCTCGACGCCACCTGGTCGGCAGACTCGTTCCGCAAGGTGATCGACACCGCGCTGGCCGAGTCGACGATCGTCGGTGCGCCGACCACCTGGGTACTGTCCAACCACGACCGGCAGCGGCACGTCACCCGGTACGGCGACGGCGAGATCGGCCTGCGCCGGGCCCGCGCCGCCGCCCTGCTGATGCTGGCCCTGCCCGGCTCCACCTACCTCTACCAGGGTGAGGAACTCGGCCTTCCCGAGGTGCTGGACCTGCCCGACGCGCTCCGCCAGGACCCGGCGTTCCTGCGTACCGGGGAGAGCCGCGACGGCTGCCGGGTGCCCATCCCGTGGAGTGGCGAGCTGGCCCCGTACGGCTTCGGTCCGCAGGGCAGCGCGCTGAGCTGGCTGCCGGCCCCGGCGACCTGGCGGGCCCTCTCGGTGGCCGCCCAGACCGGGACGCCCGGCTCGACGCTGGAGCTGTACCGGGCGGCGCTGCGGGTGCGGCACGAGCACCCGGCGTTGGCCGCCACCGCCGGCCCGGTGGTCTGGTTGGAGACCGGGCCCGGCGTGCTGGCGTTCCACCGGGCCGCCGACGACGCCCGGCTGACCTGCGTGGTCAACCTCAGCGGCGCCCCGGTCCGGATCGACGGGTACGGCCACCCCCTGGTGGCCAGCGCCGACCTCACCGAGCAGGACACCGGACACGTCCTGCCGGTGGACGCCGCCGCGTGGTTCGAACGGCGCTGAGCCGGGTAACCCGCCTTTGACCTGGTCGTCCGTTGTGCCCCGCGCCGACGGGCGACTGGGCTGCCGACCCCTTGTGGTGGGGGGGTGAAGGTGGCACCGGCGTCCCGGGAGGTCCGCTTCCCGGGGTGCCGGTGCACCACCGCGCACCGGCGTCGCCCGACCCGTCAGCGCCCGCGCAGCAGCCCCGCGATCCGCCCGAAGCCCGCCCGCACCTGCGCCTCGGTCGGTACGGGCGGCGGCTGCGGCCGGTCGGGCCCGGCGACCGCCTCGTCCTCCTGCTCGTCGAGGATGTCCTGCTCGTCGAGGACGTCGTCGAAGTCCCCGTAGAGGTCGGCCGCCTCGATCCGGGCCTCCTCGTCGGCGGCGGCGAGTTGCGACGCGGCGATCTCCTGACGGATCTCCCCGGGCGACAGCGCGGGCACCAGCGGTTCGACCACCGCCATGAACCGTTCGTCGGCCACCACCGCCTCGGCCAGGGCCAGCGCGTGCGGTCGCTCGTACGGCCCGCAGACCACGGGTTCCCACTCGGCCGGATCGGCGAGCGGGCCGAACGTGACGATCCAGGGCAGGGTGAGCAGCGGCGAGTCGTCCGGCAGGTCCAGCGTCACGAGTGCGCCCACCGGCTCATCATGTCGGCTCGGCCTCGAACGTGGGCAGTATTCGCCTCAACCCACGGTGACCCGACTCAGCAGCGGCGGAGGCGACCGGCCGGTCCTGACGTCGTGCCGCCTCGGATCAGCGCGCGTTCAGGCTGAGCATGAGATTCTCGTCGGCATTGTGGATCGCGAGCAGTTCGAACCGGGTGGACTGCCGAATATGATCACTCGGAGCGGAGAAATCCGCCTTCAGTAGCCAGTCGAGCGTCGCCGTGCGCTCCTTGGCAGTGAGGACCGGACCGAGGCAACCCTCGACCAGGTTCTTCAACAGAAGCCGCTGCACGGAACCACGGAGCTTCACCCTGCAGAAGATGTGCGCCACTTCGTTCCGGCGGTACTTGTCCGGCTGACCGACCGCAGCCGCCAGCTCGTCCCGCGTGCCCGGCAAGGTCACATTGACGATGCGCAGCGCACCGTCGACCGTGACCGGGCCGGACCAACGCTCGACCCAGGCGTCCGTGACCTTGGCCGGGGTGATGCCGGCGAACGCCGGAACGGGTCCGGTGCGGGTGGCGGTGGGGGTCGGTGGCGGCAGGGGTTCGCCTCTGTCTCCCTGCGTGCCGGGGGGCCGCTGGGGGGCCGCGCTCCTGTCGCGCCACACCACGGCGGTCAGGAGTAGGGCCAACACCACGACAGGCACCGTCAGCAGGAGCCACCTTCTTGACGTCTTCGACGTCGTCCCGCCATCCGCCGGCACCGATCCGGCTTCCCGTTCGAACTCGTTCACTATTGTGCCCCCCGTGCCACATTTAATCGGCAATGGTGCCACCACACATTGCCAGCCATCATGGAGAATAGCCGCGCAATGAACATTTGTCAATATTGCGCATTCAGATCAACCTCTGCAACTATCAAACTCGCGGCAATCGCCGCGGAAATCCACGGGGAGGATTACTTGACAAAGCTGCGAACAGCGACGCTGGCCGCACTGACCTGCGCGAGCCTTGTCGCAACCCTGCCACCGACAGCACCTGCGGCAGCCGCGAGCTGCAGCCGGACCGGTTGCAATGGCAAGATGGCGTCCGCCAATGGATGCATCACCGGCGCCTATGCCATCTCCAGCTTCAGTCGCGTGGACGGAAATGATCCGGACGGCACCGTGGCACACGGCGACCTCTACTATTCACCAGCCTGCGGCGCAATGTGGGGCGACTACACTGCCACCTATTTTGCCGACGGTTCCACCGTTCGCCTGGACTGGCAGCCCACGTACGGCGGACTGACGCAGACAGCGGCCTCACTGAGCGTGAACGGTAGCGGCAACTACGTCACCACGATGTTCAGCTGGGAGTACTCGCTGCAACTGTGCGCGTCGTCGCCATCGGGCAACCCGGAAGGCAATGAAACCTGCACCGCATGGCGATGACCACTTATCCGGCATGGCAACACCCTGCCACTGACAGACGCTTTTTTGAAACGGGGGGAAGTTGAAAAGAACCAGTAGGAAAACATGTGCGGCCATAGCCGTACTGGTCGCCCTCGCCGGCACCGCGAATGCGGTGCCAGCTGCGGCGCAGGGGCGGCCGGCCGGAGCCTCCACCACAGATCCGTCAGCGGTCCACGACCCCGACACAGCACTCGGGAAGAACTGGCCCGCCTCCTCTGACGTCCTGGTCACCGGGGTGGGCGACAGTAACGGCTTCCACCTCTATATCGCCCGGGAACGCAACGCCTTCGCCTGGTCCACGTTGGCCACCCTGTCGGCCTCGTCGCTGGACATGGGTCCGTGGATGGGTGAGACCTGCGTGACCGGCTCCGGCCGTTACGCGGTAGCGGTGTTCGCGCCGAAGATGGCCGCCAACAAGCCCAATCTGGTGCGGGCCGGAGGGATCGCCGCAGTAGTCGACATCGCCAGCGGCAAGTCGACCACCGTGGCGACAGGGTTGCAGCTGGCCTACTTCAACCCCGCTTGCGGACCGGACGACCGGGTACTGCTCACCCGTGCGGTCGGGGAGGACATGCAACTGACCGATCTGCTCACCGTGGATGCGGCCGCTCACCGGGTCACCCGTACCCGGCGGATCGCGGCCCAGCTCACCACACCGGCGCCGTCGGCCGACGGCGACTACGGCATCGCCCGGGGACATCTGGTGAAGGTCGACCCGACCGGGGCACTCACCGAGGTGGCCCGCCCGGCCGGTCCGGTCTCTACTCTTCGCGGCACCGCGCGCAGCGGCGTCGATCTGGTCGCCATCTCGGGCGAGCAGGCCGTGGCCCAGCGGTACCAGGCAGACCGGCTCCGGACCGTCGTCGTCGGCGGCAAGGGTCACCTGCAGCTGATGGGCCAGGCAGGCGGACGGAACGTGCTCGTCGGCACCGCACCCGCCCCCGACCGCAGTTGGCCGGATCTGACGGTGATCAGATCGGACCGTCAAGTCCGAGCCGTCTCCGCACGGGGTCACCTGCTGGCCGAGGACGTCGCCACCGCACAGGGCCAGCAGGCGGTACGCGCACCTTTGTCGCCCGCAGACCGGGCCGACGCCGGCCGGGTACAGGTGGCAGTCCAGGCGACCGCCAGCGGCCGCCGCTCCACCGTCACCTTCGACACCTCCCGGACAGCGCCTCGGCTCGATGCGATACCGACCCGCGCGGCGGCCGCGCCGACCGCGAGCGCACCGGCCGTCGACCCGACGATCTCGAGCCCGAAGTGCGCCGTCCGGCGCAACGACCCGAAGGTTCAGGCGCAGCAGGCAAGCGCCGGCATGGTCGAATGGGCGGTGGACCGGGCGGTACACGGCACCCTCACCACCTCCCGTCCGGCCAACTACCTGAAGTCAGGGCTGCCCTCCTACAGCCCGCAAGGGCTGTTCCCGAAGCGTGCGGTGGCCGGCGGCGGTGAAGTGCCGGCACAGCTCATGCTGGGCATCCTGGCCCAGGAGACGAACCTCTCCCAGGCCTCCTGGCACGCCGTCCCCGGCGACCTGGGCAACCCGCTGATCGCCGACTACTACGGCAACGCCGGAGCCAGTATCGACGTCATCAACTACCCGAAGGCCGACTGCGGGTACGGCATCGGCCAGGTGACCACGGGAATGAGCGTCGGCGACACGGTCTACAGCCGCAACCAGCAGATCGCGATCTCAGTCGACTACGCGGCGAACATCGCCGCCGGGCTCAACATCCTGATCGACAAGTGGAACCAGATCTACAACGAACCGCTCGGTCGGAGCACCCTCAACAACAACGATCCCACCTGGATCGAG
This sequence comes from Micromonospora sp. RL09-050-HVF-A, assembly GCF_019374995.1. NCBI lineage: Bacteria > Bacillati > Actinomycetota > Actinomycetes > Micromonosporales > Micromonosporaceae > Micromonospora > Micromonospora sp. RL09-050-HVF-A. The sequence continues at coordinate 5,405,010 of NZ_JAGKQP010000002.1, read as the reverse complement.
AACTGGTTCCTCGCCGTCTGGGCCTACAACAGCGGCTATCACCCGAGTAGCGAGGCCAGCAACAACAACGGCCGATGGGGCATCGGTTGGCTGAACAACCCGGCCAATCCGACCTACGACCCGGCCCGGGCGGGATTCCTGCGGAACTCGTACGCCGATGCGGAGACGCCGGGCCACTGGTCGTACCCGGAACGCATCATGGGCTGGGTGGAAACCCCGCAGCTGAAGGGCTACCCGATCGCCACGGAGGCGTACGCCCAGCCGACATACGGTGCCAAATCTCCGACCTACCCGAGCCGCTTCACCAAGGTGCTGTCGCTGCCGGGCATCTACACGTTCTGCTCGCCGACCATCAACAGCTGCACCCCGAACACCGCGAGTCCGTGCCCGGCCGACAGTGAGGCCTGCTGGTGGCACGGCAGTGCCAGCTTCGCCAACTGCATCGCCGCGGCATGTGCGAAGGAAAAGCTGACCTACGGCTCGACGTCCGCAGAGCCGGGGGTACAGCGGGTCTACGACCGGGACTGCTCGGTCTTCACCGGCAACTCCGATCCGGACAAGGACGCCACCCGTAAGAGCAGCATCGTGTACACCACGATCGACTCGTCACAGTACGCGCTGGGCTGCACCAGCGACCCGAACGACGGCAAGTTCACCCTCCGTGCCGGTTCGCCGACGGGCAGCACGAACGCCCTCTACGCGGACATCGACCTGCATCAACTGGGCGCCGGCTACCAGGGGCACATGTGGTTCAGTCACGTCTATCCGACGGTCAACGGAAGCGCCAACCCCAAGCACAACCTGGTCGGCGCTTGGACACCTAACCTGGACCTGCAACCGGGAGAACGGATGCGGTTCGACATCGTCGCGCACCTGCCCAGCCACGGGGGCGAGTACGAGAACGCAGAATACGTCATCCGCGGCGGCAACGACGGCAGCGAGTACACCTGCGAACTGGATCAGGGCACCGGGCTGCCCGGGATCAACGGTCACGACAAGTGGGTTTACCTGGGTGCCTACAATCTGGGTCGTGGATCGTATGTGCTGCTGAACAATTCAGGGCCCGGCAGCAACGTCGACATCGCCTGGGACGCCATGGCGTTCGTCCCTATCGCCAACCGCACCGGCCACGACTGCAAGGATCCCTACTAGCAGCGCCGACATCGGACCGACCAGCCGATGCGCAATGTCAGCAAACGCCCCCGGTGACGAGTACCGCGTCACCGGGGGCGTTTGCCCTGTCCTCGGCTCGGTTCTGTCAGGGTGTGTCCAGGGCGGCGCGGACCAGAGCCAACGCGCGGTCTGGCGGCACGCCCAGCCGGGTCGCCTCCTCGGCGTAGCGGGCCGCCGCCCGCTGCAACCGGTCCGCCGCGTCGTCCCGCCCCGGGGCGACGAAGCTGCCGTGCCGGCCCCGGGTCTCCAACAGCCCGGCCGACTCCAGCTCCCGGTAGGCGCGGGCCACCGTGTTCACCGCCAGCCCCAGCTCGGCCGCGAACTGCCGCACCGGGGCCAGGCGGGTGCCCACCGCCAACCGGCCGTCGCCGATCATCGCGGCGAGCTGCGCCCGCACCTGCTCGTACGGGGGCACCGCCGAGCCCGGGTCGATCTCGATCAGCATCAGCCCGCTCCTCCCGGCGTACCCGGATCGGTCTCGGTCTCGACGTCGGCCTCGACGTTGACCTGCCGCATCACCGCACCCTCGGAGAGGTCGACGACCCGGCCGTGCCGGCTGGTGGCGGCGAGCGCGGCACCGAAGAGCACCAGCTGGTTGAGCAGGTAGAGGTAGAGCAGCACGGCCACCGCACCGGCCACCACCGCGTACGCCGGGTTCCGCTCGGTCCGCACGATGTAGAACCGGCCGACCGTGTTGAGCAGGGTGATCCCGACCGCCACCAGCAGCACCACCGGCCGCAGCCGTCGCCGGCTCATCCGCAGCCGGGGCACCACCACCAGCAGCGCCGTCGCCAGCACCGCGTTGACCAGCACGCTGAGCACCGCGCTGATGGTGGTCAGCCCCACCGAGCCGGTGGCCCGCAGCAGGAACCGCAGCACCGACTCCAACGCGTCCACCGCCGCCACCGAGACGCCGAGCATGACGAAGACCAGCAGCAGCACGCCCAGGTCCACCAGCGGACGGACCAACAGGTTGCCCGGCTGCTGGTTGAAGCCGTACATCAGCCGCTGCGACGACCGGATCGCCTCCACCCAGCCGATCCCGGTGAAGACCAGGATGACCAGGCCCACCACCCCGACCGCGTTGCTGCTCTCGGCGATCTGCTGCGGGTCGAGGAAGGGCAGGTTGTCCCGCAGGAACGCCGCCACCGCGTCGGAGACCTCGTCGTTGTCCTCCAGGATCGCCCCGAAGACCGAGTACGCCACCAGGGCGAGGGCGAAGACCGCGAAGAAGCCGTAGTAGGCGATGGCGGCGGCCAACCGTCCGCCCAGCACCTCGCCGTAGAGGTCCACCGCCCGCCAGAGATGGTCGAGCCGCGGCCACCGGTGCCGGGCCACGGCGAACCGGCGGTCCATGCCGGCCGTCCACCGGCCCCACGCATCCACCACGTCATCCTCGCCGATCTGTCGTCACCGGGCCCGCCAACCGGCCGCCGGCGGAAGGGGTGCCGGCCACCGGTGAACGGGGGTGCCGCCCGTGCTGGCGCTGCGACCGGACACCGGCGGGCGGGTCAGCCGCCGAGCCGGAAGTCCCGGCGCGGCTGCCACCGGGTCTGACCGCTGTGCGAGAACAGGGTGAACGCCTCCACCTCGAACATCGCCGAGAAGTCCGCCAGGTCCTCGTACGCCCGGTCCAGCGCCTCGGGGGCGACGTCCTGCGCCACGGTGACGTGCGGGTGGTACGGGAAGCGCAGCTCCCGGTGCAGCTGGGGCGCGGCGTTGATGGCGGCGGCGAGCAACTCGCACTCGCTGATCCCGGCCGCCACCGCGACGAAGACCACCTGGGTCACCGGCCGGAACGTGCCGGTGCCCCGCAGATGCAGGGTGAACGGCAGGTGGGTGGCGGCCACCTCGGCCAGATGCGCCTCGACCGCCCCCAACGCGGCCACCGGGATCTCGGTCGGACCGAGCAGTGTCACGTGCGCCGGGACGACCTGCGGGTCACCCGTCTGCACCCGCCGTCGGGTGAGCAGCTCACCCCACGGCTCCGGGATGTCGACCGCGATCCCGATCTGGATGGTGTCGCCGGCCACCGGAACCTCGTCCCTGCGATCCACGCTCCGCGCCACCCCTCCGGCCATCGTCTCGACCCGTACCGCCGCCCCGCCCATGACTACTCGAAGTGGACCGGCGCCAGGAACCCGACCCGCTCGTACGCTGTGCGCAGCGTCGGCACGGTGACCTCGCGGGCCTTCTCCGCACCGGCGGCGAGCAGCTTGTCGAGCTGGGCGGGATCGTCGAGGTACCCCCGGGTGCGTTCCTGGATCGGGGTGACGAACTCGCGGACCACCTCGCCCAGCTCCTTCTTGAGATCGCCGTACCCCCGGCCCGCGTACGCGGCCACCAGGTCGTCGATGCTCCGGCCGGACAGCGCGGAGTGGATGGTGAGCAGGTTGGACACCCCGGGCTTGGTCTCGGTGTCGAAGACGATCTCCCGGCCGGTGTCGGTCACCGCCGAGCGGATCTTCTTGGCCGAGCGGGCCGGATCCTCCAACAGGTCGATGATGCCGGTCGGTGAGGACGACGACTTCGACATCTTCGCCGTCGGCTCCTGAAGATCCGTGATCTTGGCAGTGTCCTTGACGATGTGCGGGGCGGGCACCGTGAAGGTCGGCCCGAACAGCGAGTTGAACCGCTGGGCCAGATCCCGGGACAGCTCCAGGTGCTGCCGCTGGTCCTCGCCGACCGGCACCGCGTCGGCCTGGTAGAGCAGGATGTCGGCGGCCTGGAGGATCGGGTACGTGAACAGGCCGACGCTGGACCGGTCGCTGCCCTGCTTCTGCGACTTGTCCTTGAACTGGGTCATCCGGCTCGCCTCACCGAAACCGGTGATGCAGCCCAGCACCCAGGCCAACTGCGCGTGCTCGGGCACCTGCGACTGGACGAACAGGGCGCTGCGCTCCGGATCGATACCGACCGCGAAGAGCTGCGCGGCGGCCACCCGGGTGCGCTGCCGCAGCACCGCCGGATCGTGCCCGGCGGTGATCGCGTGCAGGTCGACCACGCAGTAGAACGCCTCGTGGGTGTCCTGCAACGCCACCCAGTGCCGCACCGCGCCCAGGTAGTTGCCGAGGTGGAACGAGTCGGCCGTCGGCTGGATGCCGGAGAAGACGCGGGGGCGGGCGGGAACGTCGGACATGCCGGCAATTCTGTCAGCAACCTCCGGCGTACGTCATGACGGGCCGGCGGGTCGACTCGCCGCCGGTTCCGCCGCGGCGGTGACCTCCCGTACCGACGCCCGCGCGACGTCGGCCGGTGCCGCGGCAGCGGCGGCCTCCCGGCGCGGCTCGGGCAGGCGGGCGGCGGAGACCGCGACCCGGGACACCCGACGCCCGTCGAGGGTGAGCACCCGCAGCAGCCAGCCGTCGGCCGGGTCCGTCGCCGACGGATCGTCCGACGCGGTGACCGGGACCTCGTCCCCGGCCACCGGGAGCCGGCCGAGCGCCGCCATCACGTACCCGCCGACCGTCTCGTAGGGGCCGGTGGGCAGCGGCACCCCGGTCCGTTCGGCGAAGTCGGCCAGGTTGAGCCGGCCGTCCACCACGGCCGGCAGACCGGCCGACACCGGTTCGGGTGGACCGGCGTGCTCGTCGTGGATCTCCCCGACCAACTCCTCGATCAGGTCCTCGCAGGTGACGATGCCGGCGGTGCCGCCGTACTCGTCGACCACCACGGCGAGGTGGTGGCCCTCCCGGCGCATCTCGGTCAGCGCGGCGAGCACCCGCTTACTGCCGGGCAACCGCTTCACCTCCCGGCTCACCCGGCCCACCGTGGTCGCCCGGTCCAGGTCGGGGCGCAGCAGCACGTCGCGCAGGTGGACGAAGCCGACCACGTCGTCGTGGGTGCCGTCGACCACCGGGTAGCGGGTGTGCGGCTCGGCCCGGACCAGCCGTTCGGCCTCGGCGAGGGTCAGTCCGGCGGCGAGGAAGACCACCTCGGTGCGGGGCATCATCACCTCGCGGACCAGACTGGCCCCGGCGACCAGCACCTCGTCGATGATCCGCCGTTCGTCGGGGTCGAGCACGGTGTTCGCGGCGACCAGGTCACGCAGTTCGTGCTCGCTGATCCGTTCCCGACCGGCGGCGGGGCTGGCGCCGAGCAGGTCGGTGACGAGCCGGGTGGCGCCGTCGGCGGCCCGGACGACCAGCCGGGCGACACCGCGGGCCACCGGCCCGGGTACGCGTCTGGTCCGCCCCGGCGCGCGTCTGCGGGGCCCGGGACCGCCCGCTTCCCGCATGGAAGTGATGGTAGGGCCGCCAACCACGAACGGTGGACGATGTGCGGATCTGTTCAACTATGAAGGTTCGTGATGGAATAGTGCCGACCCCGCGACGCACAGCGCGACGACAGCACCCGCCCGTAGGGTGATCACGAACGGCCGCAGCGGGCGCGGCCAGGCAGGAGGACCGACGTGAAACTGCTCGTCACCGGCGGCGCCGGGTTCATCGGCAGCGTGGTGACCCGGATGCTGCTCGACGCCGGCCACCAGGTGACGGTCCTGGACGACCTGCGCACCGGCCACCGGGCCGCACTGGCCCCCGACGCCACCCACGTCGACCTGCCCGTGCACGAGGCCGCCCGGGTCCTCACCCCCGACGCCGGCTACGACGGGGTGCTGCACTTCGCCGCGCTGATCGCCGCCGGCGAGTCGATGGTCCACCCCGAGCGGTACTGGCACGCCAACACGGTCAGCTCCATCGCGTTGGTCGACGCCGTCCGGGCCGCCCGGGTGCCACGCCTGGTCTTCTCCTCCACCGCCGCCGTCTACGGCAACCCGGTCGAACTGCCCATCCCGGAGACCGCCGTCAAGGCCCCGACCAACACGTACGGCGCCACCAAGCTCGCCGTCGACCTGGTGCTCACCTCCGAGGCGACCGCACACGACCTCGCCGCCGTGTCGCTGCGCTACTTCAACGTCGCCGGCGCCTACCTGCGCGACGGCCTCGCCATCGGCGAACGGCACGACCCGGAGACCCACCTCATCCCCATCGCCCTCGACGTCGCCGCCGGCCGCCGGGAGAAACTCCAACTCTTCGGCGACGACTACCCCACCGTCGACGGCACCTGCGTGCGCGACTACATCCACGTCGAGGACCTGGCCCGCGCCCACCTGTTGGCGCTCACCGCCGCCGTGCCCGGCCGGCACCGCATCTACAACCTCGGCAACGGCAACGGCTTCACCAACCGGCAGGTAGTCGACGTGGTCCGTGAGATCACCGGCCACCCGGTGCCCGTCGAGACCGCTCCCCGCCGCGAGGGCGACCCGGCCGAACTCGTCGCCTCCTCGGCACTGGCCCGCCAGGAGTTGGGCTGGGTGCCCGAGAAACCGACCCTGACCGACATGGTGGGCGACGCCTGGGCGTTCTACCGCTCGCACGTGCTGGAGCAGTCGTGACGGGCCGGCCCGACGTCGCCGACCGCGCCACCGCCGGCTTCTCCTCCGGGTACGACGCGACGCCCGCCGGACGCTGGGCGGCACCCGGACGGGTCAACCTGATCGGCGAGCACACCGACTACAACGACGGATTCGTGCTGCCCTTCGCCCTTCCGCTGCGTACCGTGGTCGCCGCCGGCCCGCAGCCCGGCGAACGCTGGACGGTCCGGTCGGAGATCGCCGACCGGCCGGTCGACTTCGGCGCCACCGAGGCCGACACCCCGGGACGGGTCACCGGCTGGGGTGGGTACGTCGCCGGCGTGGTCTGGGCCCTGCGCGAAGCCGGGTACGCCGTCCCCGGCGCCCGGCTGGCCATCGCCTCGGACGTGCCGCTCGGCTCCGGGCTCTCCTCCTCGGCGGCCCTGGAAGCGGCGGTACTCACCGCCCTGGTCGACCTGGGCGGGTTGGACCTGCCCGACGAGCACCGCCCCCGGCTGGCCCAGCGCGCCGAGAACGGCTACGTCGGTGCGCCGACCGGCATCATGGACCAGTCGGCGGTGCTCCGCTGCCGCGCCGGCCACGCCCTCTTCCTCGACTGCCGGGACGAGACAGTCGAACACATCCCGTTCGACCTGGACGCCGCCGACCTGGCCATCCTGGTGATAGACAGCCGCGCCCCGCACCGGCACGCCGACGGCGAGTACGCCTCCCGCCGCGCCGCCTGCGAACGGGCCGCCGCCCTGCTCGGGGTGCCGGCGCTACGCGACGTGCCGGCCGCCGGCCTCGACGACGCCCTGGCCCGGCTGCCCGACGACGAGACCCGACGCCGGGTCCGGCACGTGGTCACCGAGAACCAGCGGGTGCTCGACACCGTCGCACTGCTGCGCGCCGGCCGGGTGCCCGAGATCGGGCCGCTGCTGACCGCCTCGCACGCCTCCATGCGGGACGACTTCGAGATCACCGTCCCCGAGGTCGACACCGCCGTCGAGGCGGCGCTCGCCGCCGGCGCCCTCGGTGCCCGGATGACCGGCGGCGGCTTCGGCGGCTGCGTCCTCGCCCTGGTCGAAGCGGCGGCTGCGGAACCGGTGGCGGCGGCCGTCCGTACCGCCTACGCCGAACGCGGCTTCTCCACCCCCACCACCCTCACCGCCCACCCCTCCCCGGCACCACCCCCTCCCTAACCCCACCCCACCCTCGCCCCCACCCCGCCCTCGCCCCGTTGATCAAGAGGTTTACGTCAACCCACCAGCAAAATCTGACCAAAAGCTCTTGATCACCGGGGCGAGACGGGCAGCCGGACATGAGGCGCGGCAGGGCCGGTGGGGCGGGGAAAGGCGCGGTGGGGCTCGGTGATCAAGAGCTTTGCGTCGTCTGCCGGGCGGAAACTGACGCAAAGCTCTTGATCACCGAGAGCCGATGAGGCGGGACGGGACGAGGCGGGATTGGGCGGGGCGCTGGGTGGGGTGGGTCAGGCGGTGTCGACGATCATGCCGGAGGCTACGGTGCGGTTGGTGGCCTCGTCGATGATGATGAAGCCGCCGGTGGTGCGGTTGCGGCGGTACTCGTCGGCCAGCAGCGGGACGGTGGTGCGCAACCGGACCCGGCCGATCTCGTTGAGTCGCAGCTCACTGGCGGTCTCGTCGCGATGCAGGGTGTTCACGTCGAGGCGGTAGTACAGGCCACGCACGATCGTCCGCGCCGTCCGGGTGGTGTGCTTGATCGTGTACTTGCCGCCGACCTGGAGCGGGCGGGTCTCGTCCATCCAGCAGACCATCGCCTCGATGTCCTGCGAGACGGTCGGGGCGTTGTTCGGCCGGCAGATCATGTCTCCGCGCGAGATGTCGATCTCGTCGTCGAGGCGGACGGTGACCGACATCGGCGGGAACGCCTCGTCGACGGGGCCGTCGGCGGTGTCGATGGCGGCGATCCGGCTGGTGAAGCCGGACGGCAGGACCATCACCTCGTCGCCGGGCTTGAGGACCCCGGAGGCGACCTGCCCGGCGTAGCCCCGGTAGTCGGTGACCGTGGTCGACTGGGGGCGGATCACGTACTGCACCGGGAACCGGACGTCGACCAGGTTGCGGTCCGAGGCGATGTGCACGTGCTCCAGGTGATGCAGCAGTGACGGGCCCTCGTACCACGGCATGTGCTCCGAGCGGGTGACGATGTTGTCGCCACGCAGCGCGGAGATCGGCACCACGGTCAGGTCCGGCGCGTCGAGTTTCGCCGCGAAGGCGGTGAACTCGTCGGCGATCTGCTCGAAGACCTCCTGGGAGTAGTCGACCAGGTCCATCTTGTTGACGCACAACACCAGGTGCGGCACCCGCAGCAGCGAACACAGGAACGCGTGCCGCCGCGACTGCTCCACCAGGCCCTTACGGGCGTCCACCAGGATCAACGCCAGATCGGCCGTGGACGCGCCCGTCACCATGTTGCGGGTGTACTGGGTGTGCCCCGGGGTGTCGGCGATGATGAACTTGCGCCGGGGCGTGGCGAAGTACCGGTACGCCACGTCGATGGTGATGCCCTGTTCCCGTTCGGCCCGCAGACCGTCGGTGAGCAACGCCAGGTTGGTGTACTCGTCACCCCGGGCCGCGCTGACCGCCTCCACCGCCGCCAACTGGTCGGTGAACAACGACTTCGTGTCATAGAGCAACCGACCGATCAGGGTCGACTTACCGTCGTCCACACTGCCCGCGGTCGCGAACCGCAGCAGATCCATCGGCCGGGCCTCGACCTCGGGTGACACCGTCTCGGCGCTCATCAGAAGTAGCCCTCCCGCTTGCGGTCCTCCATGGCGGCCTCGCTGACCCGGTCGTCGCCCCGGGTGGCGCCCCGCTCGGTGATCCGCGTCGCGGCCACCTCGTCGATCACCTTCTCCACCGTGTCGGCATCCGAGCGGACGGCCGCCGTGCAGGAGGCGTCGCCGACCGTGCGGTACCGCACCCGGGCCTTGAACCGCTGCTCGCCGGCCCGGGGCTGGAAGAACTCGTTCACGGCGTATAACATGCCGTCGCGTTCGATCACCTCACGGTCGTGCGCGTAGTAGATCGACGGCAACGGCACCCGCTCCCGCGCGATGTAGTGCCAGATGTCCAACTCGGTCCAGTTCGACAACGGGAACACCCGGATCGACTCACCCGGATGATGCCGACCGTTGTACAACGACCACAACTCCGGCCGCTGATTCTTCGGATCCCACTGCCCGAACTCGTCCCGGAACGAGAACACCCGCTCCTTCGCCCGCGCCTTCTCCTCGTCCCGCCGCGCCCCACCGAACAACGCGTCGAACCGGTGCTTCTCCACCGCGTCCAACAACACCGGCGTCTGGATCCGGTTCCGCATCCCGTCACCGGACTCGCGGACCGTCCCGGCGGCCAGGGCGTCGGGCACGCTGGCCACGATCAGGTGCAGGCCCAGCTCGGCGACCCGCTCGTCGCGGTAGTCGAGCACCTCGGGGAAGTTGTGCCCGGTGTCGACGTGCATCACCGGGAACGGGATGTTGGCTGGCGCGAACGCCTTCTGCGCCAGGCGCAGCATCACGATCGAGTCCTTGCCACCGGAGAAGAGCAGCACCGGCCGCTCCATCTCGGCGACCACCTCACGCATCACGAAGATGCTCTCCGCCTCGAGCGCGTCGAGGTGGGAGACCTGGTAGAAGCGGCCGGGGGCGGTCATGCCACAGGCTCGATCGGCGCGGATCCGTTCATGGATTCCAGACCTTTCCGGTCGGACAAATCAAAAACAGCGCTCAGGCTACCCGGAATGCCTCTGCAGCGCTGCAAGCAACCGGCTGGCGAGATCCTTGCGGCAGACCAGCAGGTCCGGCAGGCGCGGATCCGCCTCGTTGTATCTCAGCGCAGAACCGTCGATTCGGGAAGCGTGCAGACCGGTGGCCGTCGCCACAGCGATCGGGGCCGCCGAATCCCACTCGTACTGGCCGCCCGCGTGGATGTAGGCGTCCACGTCACCGGTCACCACCGCCGCGATCTTCGCCCCCGCCGAACCCATCGGCACCAGTTGGGCGCCCACATCCTCGGCCAGGTCGGTGAGGAAGGCCGGCGGTCGGCTCCGACTCGCCGCCAACCGCAGCGTACGGTCGCCCGAGGTCGCCGCCTCCACCGTCATCGGCGGGTACGCCGGCGGATAGTCCGTGCCCAGCACCCGGTGCTGCGCCGGCAGACCCACCGCGCCCGCCACCAGCCCGTGCGGCGTCGGCGCGTTGCGCGCCCAGAGCGCCACGTGCACCGCCCAGTCGGCACGCCCCTGCTCGGAGAACTCCCGGGTGCCGTCCAACGGGTCGATGATCCACACCCGGTCGGCGGTCAGCCGGGAGACGCCGTCCGTGGAGTCCACCAGCCGGGACCCCTCGTCCTCCTCGGAGAGGACGGCGTCACCGGGCCGCCACTTCGCCAACTCGCTGCGGATCAGATCGTGGGAGACCTTGTCCCCGGCCGACTTCAACGCCGCCGCGTCCGCGAACCCCATCTCGTCGCGCAGCGCCAGCAGGGCCTGCCCGGCCCGGTCCGCCAGCCAGCGGGCGAACGCGCCGTCGATCATCGGAGGACTGCCCACGAACTCGCTCCCGTCCCAACCACGGCCCGTTGGGGGCACGCCACGTCAGAACGCGCAGACTACCGCCATCCCCGCCGCGCCACGAGTACGCCCCCGCGAAATCAGGCCCCGTGGTAGGCGTTCTGGGTCGGCTCCACACCCTTGCTGACCACCGACTCCACCATGTCAGCAGCCCGATCCACCAGAAACTCCAACTCCTTGCGCTCCGCAGTGCCGAAATCCGACAGCACGAAATCCGCCGGGTCCTGCCGTCCCGGCGGCCGGCCGATGCCGAACCGCACCCGCACGTAGTCCTTCGTCCCGAGCGACTTCGACATCGAGCGCAGACCGTTGTGCCCGCCCTCGCCACCGCCCTGCTTCACCCGCAGCTGCCCGTACGGGATGTCCAACTCGTCGTGCACGGCGATCACCCGGTCGACCGGGATCTTGTGGAACTGCGCCAGCGCGGCCACCGGCCCACCGGAGAGGTTCATGTACGTCTGCGGCTTGAGCAGCACCAGCTTCGGCCCACCGAAACCGAGCCGCCCCTCGGCGACGTCCGCCACCACCCGCTTGTACCGCCCGAACCGCCCACCCAGCCGTACGGCGAGCAACTCGGCGACCATGAAGCCGACGTTGTGCCGGTTGCCGGCGTACTCCCGACCCGGATTGCCCAGGCCGACCACCAGCCACGGCCCCGTCTCGTCCGTCACGTCCCGTACCTCCCGCTCGCCGTCTGCCCGCCGCCGGTGCCCCGATACGCCGGCAGGCGCCCCCGCGACGGGAGCGCCTGCCGTGAACGATGCGACCGGTCAGGCCTCGGTCTTCGCCTCGGTGCTCTCCGCGCCCTCGGCGGCCGGAGTCTCGCCGGCCTCGGCGGTCTCCGCACCCTCGGCGGCCTCTTCGGCCTCCGTCGCCGGGGTCTCGATCTCGGGCAGGGTCGCCTCGAGCTGCTCGGCGGTCGGGGCGGCGGTCACCGAGGCGACCGTCTGGTCCGCGTCGGCGGCCAGCTCGACACCCGAGGGCAGCTCGACGTCGGCGGCGGTGACCTGGCTGCCGGCCTCCAGGCCCTCGATCGAGGCCTCCAGGTGGTCCGGCACCTTGGTGGCGTCGGCGGTCACCGAGAGGGTGTCGTGGTCGTGCACGATCAGGGTGTCCCGCGCGGCCTCACCGGTCAGCTGGACCGGGACGTCGACGGTGACCTTCTCGCCCCGACGGACCAGCAGCAGGTCCACGTGCTCGAAGCTGTCCCGGATCGGGTCACGCTGGATCGCCTTCGGCAGGGCCAGCACCTGGGTGCCGTCGCTGACCTCGATCGCGAAGAGCTGGTTGGCACCGCCCTTACGGATCGCGGCGGCGAACTCCCGCGCCGGAAGCGCGATGTGCTTGGGCTTCTCGCCGTGGCCGTACAGCACGGCGGGCACCTTGCCGGCCCGGCGGGTACGACGGGCACCACCCTTGCCGAACTCCGTACGGGGCTCGGCGCTGATCTTTACCTCGGACACGGGAAAACTCCTGATGCTCAACGCTACGGCGGCTTGTCGTCTGGCGGTGCTGGGGCGAGGGGCTCGCTTGGGGCTCATGCGTCATGAACGACTGCCCGGAGCACCGCGTCGATGACGGTGCCTCCGTGCGGCGCTCGATCAGCGACCCGCCGGGCACCCTCGCCGTGGCAACCGCACCAGTCTACCCGAGGTCTTTCCGCGCTCTCCGGCAGTCCCCGTCTCCGGGCGCGGCCCCGCCCCACCGGGCCGGACCGCACCGTCGGCCGCGCCACCCGACGTGCCCCGACCGGGCCGGCCCACCGGGTCCGGACCGCATTGCCGGACGCGGCCCCGACCACACCGGCCCACCGGCCCGGGACGCCGTCGTACGCCGTCCCGGCCGGCGGTCAGCCGCCGCTGCTGACCAGGTGCCCCGTCAGCTCAGGCCACCGAAGAGGGTGGTCACCGACCCGTCGTCGAAGACCTCCCGGATCGCCCGGGCCAGCAGCGGCGCGATCGACAGCACGGTGAGCTTGTCCAGTTGCTTGTCCGCCGGCAACGGCAGGGTGTTGGTCACCACCACCTCGGTGATCGGGCTGTTCTTCAACCGCTCGGTCGCCGGGTCGGACAACAGGGCGTGGGTGGAGGCCACCACGATCTCCGCCGCACCGGACTCCTTGAGGATCTCGGCCGCCTTGGCGATCGTCCCCCCGGTGTCGATCATGTCGTCGACGATCAGGCAGACCCGGCCCTCCACCTCGCCGACCACCCGGTTCGCCACCACCTGGTTGGGCTTCAACGGGTCCCGGGTCTTGTGGATGAACGCCAGCGGGCAGCCGCCCAGCCGGTCCGTCCACCGCTCCGCCACCCGTACCCGCCCCGAGTCCGGGGCCACGACCGTCATCGGCCGGCCGGCGAACTTGTGCTCCACGTACTCGGCGAGGATGTCCATCGCGAAGAGGTGGTCCACCGGGCCGTCGAAGAAGCCCTGGATCTGCGCGGTGTGCAGGTCGACGGTGAGGATCCGGTTCGCCCCGGCCGTCTTGAGCAGGTCGGCCACCAGCCGCGCCGAGATCGGCTCGCGACCGCGGTGCTTCTTGTCCTGCCGGGAGTACGGGTAGAACGGCAGGACCACGGTGATCCGCTTCGCCGACCCCCGCTTCAACGCGTCGACCATGATCAGGGTCTCCATGACCCAGGTGTTGACCCCGTGCGTGACGGACTGCACCACGAAGGCGTCCGAACCACGTACCGAGTCGCGGAACCGTACGAAGATCTCACCGTTGGCGAACTCGTACGCGTCGGAAGGGGTCGGCGCCACGCCGAGCACCTCACCGATCTCCTTGGCCAACTCCGGAAAGCCACGTCCGGAAAAGAGCATCAGGCTCTTACGGTTTTCGGCGACGATGCTGCCCATGGGCCCGTCTGCTCCCGTTGGTCGGTGGTGCCCGGCGGTGGTGGGCCGGGGTATTCGGTTGCAGTATGCCCCGGCCCCGCCGACCCTCACACCGTCTCGGCACCCCCGTGGATTGCCTCACCTTCACTTGCCGACGGCGACCCGCCCGACGCATCCTCACCAGCCGCGCGGGCCTGCTCCGCCGCGCGAGCGGAGACCGTGCCCGGCCGGTTGCGCAGCACCCAACCCTCGATGTTGCGCTGCGGTGCCCGGGTCACCCCCAACGCCCCCGGCGGCACGTCCTGGCTGAGCGCACTGCCCGCCGCCACGTACGCCCCCGCACCCACCTCGACCGGTGCGATCAGGTTGGTGTCGCAGCCGACGAACGCGCCGTCACCGACCACCGTGCGGTGCTTGTTCACCCCGTCGTAGTTCACGAAGATCGTCGCCGCGCCGATGTTCGCCCTCGCCCCGATCGTCGCGTCCCCCACGTACGACAGGTGCGGCACCTTCGCGCCCGGCCCGACGTCGGAGTTCTTCACCTCGACGAAGGTGCCCACCTTCGCCTTCTCGGCCAGCCGCGCCGCCGGCCGCAGGTAGGCGTACGGGCCGACGCTCGCCCCCGGGCCCACCTCGGCGCCGGTGGCGTGGCTGCGCAGCACCGTCGCCGCCGGGCCCACCACCGTGTCGATCAGCGTCACGTCCGGCCCGACCACCGCCTCGGCCCCCACCACCGTCGCGCCACGCAACTGGGTGTTCTGGTCGAGCACCGCGTCCCGCTCGACGGTGACGGTCACGTCGATCCAGGTCGTCGCCGGGTCGAGGATCGTCACCCCGGTCCGCATCCACGCCTCGTTGACCCGGTCCCGCAGCAGCCGGCGCAACCCGGCCAGCTCCACCCGGTCGTTGCAGCCCAGCGTCTCGACGTGGTCGGCGGCCACGTGCACGCCCACCGGCTCACCGGCCGAGACGAGCAGCCCGAAGACGTCGGTGAGGTACTCCTCGCCCTGGTCGTTGTCGGTGGAGAGCTTGCCCAGCGCGGCCCGCAGCCGGGCCAGGTCGAAGGCGTAGATGCCGGCGTTGATCTCCCGCAGCGCGCGTTGGGCGGGGGTCGCGTCGCGTTCCTCGACGATCTGTTCCAGCCGGCCGGCGGCGTCCCGGACGATGCGCCCCAGGCCGGTCGGGTCGGGCACCTCCGCGGCGAGCACGGTGGCCGCCGCGCCCTCACCCTCGTGCGCCGTGACCAGTGCGTCCACCGTCCCGGTCCGCAGCAGCGGCACGTCCCCGTTGATCACCACGACGGTGCCGGTGGACTCCGGCACCGCGTCCAACGCGATCCGCACGGCGTGCCCGGTGCCGAGTTGCTCGGCCTGGAGGACCCCGGTGGCGTCCGGGGCGATCTCGGCCAGGTGGGCGCGTACCTGCTCGGCGCCGTGCCCGACCACCACCACGGTGCGGTCCGCGCCCAGCGGGCCGGCGGCGGCCAGCACGTGACCGAGCAGCGTCCGGCCGAGCAGTGGATGCAACACCTTGGGCAGCGCCGACTTCATCCGCTTGCCCTCCCCGGCGGCGAGCACGACGACGGTACGGCGGTGGGGCTGGGACACGGGTGGGCTCCCGTCGGGGAAGGCGACAGTCTCGACGCCATGCTAACCAGACGACGGGGGCGGATCAGCAGAAGCTCCCGGGAGAGGACTCGAACCCCTACAATCAGGACCAAAACCTGACGTCCTGCCATTAGACGACCCGGGACGGTCTATAACGGACAAACCGAGTAGCTCGGTCGACCTCCTACACCTTACCGCCCCTCACCGTCGCCGCCATCGCCCATTCCCTTCATGATCCCCTCTATCCGCCAGTACATCTGCCGCGACCTGGGCACGTCGACGATCAGACAACCTCGATAGTCCTCACCGGTGTTGTGCCGCACCGTGGTCGGGCGATGACGCTTGAGCGACGTGGGGCGGAACGTCTCGGCCGGGACACCCACCCGCTCAGCCCACCAACGGACAGCCGCCTCGGAGTCAGCGGTTTCGTGGATGCTCACCCGGAAGCGCAGGGTCGCCCGCGG
Source organism: Micromonospora sp. RL09-050-HVF-A (assembly GCF_019374995.1). Lineage (NCBI taxonomy): Bacteria > Bacillati > Actinomycetota > Actinomycetes > Micromonosporales > Micromonosporaceae > Micromonospora > Micromonospora sp. RL09-050-HVF-A. The sequence continues at coordinate 5,388,958 of NZ_JAGKQP010000002.1, read as the reverse complement.
TGCGCCCATCGCCTCGACGAAACGGACGAAGATGTCGACCAGCCCTGGATCGCTGTTGATGAACCTGACCCGACACTCGTGGGGCCGCCAGGGCTTGGCCTTCTCCCCCTCCGCCCAGTAGAGCGCAGCGCCCACCATGATCAGCTCACGGTGCCGCATCGACCCGACCCAGGTCGCGGCGTCCGCCACGGTCGCCGCCCGGGCGGTGTCCCGTGCCTGCCGGTGGGCCGACCACCGGGCATCCGTCATCACCTTGGAGTGCGCCCGTCGACGCTCGGCGGCGACCTCCTCGTCCGGGTCGAGGGGCAGGTGCCTGACCCAGAGGTAGGCGGTCGACTTCGCCACCCCCAGCCGGACCGCGATGTCGTTGACCGAACAGCCCTCGCCGCGCAGTGCCACCGCCGCCGCGCGCAGCCCGTCCCTGGCCGTCGGCCGTCGGGTCCACGCCGGTGCCGCAACGCCGCGCAGCAGCGCGTACACCCGGTTGCGGCCCAGACCGGTGCGGGCCTGGATCTGCCGGACGGAGAGCCCCTCCTCGGCGCGCAGCCGGCGCACCTCGGCGGCCGCGGGATCGGTCATGACCGGCAGATTAGAACAGGCGTACGACACCAGCCCCGGTCGCCATCCACCGGGCCCCCGGCGGCGGCCCGCGGGTCCGTCGGCAGCCGCGCCCGCCCGCCTGGGTCCACGCCGGGTCGTGGCCGGGCGGGTGCGGGAGCCGATCCGGCACCGAACCCGGCGGTGCCGGGGTGGATCACCTGGCAGGATGGCCGGGTGACCGAGACAGGCGGGCACGACCGGAGCATTCCACGACAGGGCGTCACCGAGCGCCGACGAGGTGACGACATGGCGCAGGCCCCGGACGGGGAGAACACCGGTGCCCGACGGGCGCTGTCGGCGGCGGACGCGAAACCGGCGTCCCGGGTACGGATGTCGGCCGCGCGGCGGCGCGAGCAGCTGATCGCGATCGGTCGGCAGGTCTTCGCCGAGAAGGGCTTCGACGCGACCTCGATCGAGGAGGTGGCGGCGCGGGCGCAGGTCTCCAAGCCGGTGATCTACGAGCACTTCGGCGGCAAGGAGGGCCTGTACGCGGTGGTCGTCGACCGGGAGGTGCGGGCCCTGCTGGACCGGCTCAGCACGGCGCTGACCGCCGGTCATCCCCGGGAGCTGCTGGAGCAGGCGGCGCTGGCCCTGCTGGGCTACATCGAGGAGGAGACCAGCGGGTTCCGGGTGCTGGTGCGGGAGTCGCCGTTGATGTCGGCGACCGGCAACTTCAGCAGTGTGATGAACGACGTGGGGCACCAGGTGGAGCACATCCTGGCGGCCGAATTCTCCAGCCGGGGCTACGACCCGAAGCTGGCCGAGCTGTATTCGCAGGCCCTGGTGGGGATGGTGGCGTTGACCGGCCGCTGGTGGTTGGAGGTCCGCAGGCCGCGTAAGGAGACGGTGGCGGCGCACCTGGTGAACCTGGCCTGGAACGGGCTGTCCCACCTGGAGGCGAACCCGGGCCTGATCACCACCCGCCAGCTCGGCTGAGCGACGACTCAGCGGGCTGGGTGGAGCCGGTCGGCCCGTTCCTGTTCGGCGTGCTCGTCGGTGCCGATCTTGTCGTACAGGCCGGTGGCGAGGAGCAGCAGCCCGAACAGCAACGAGACGATCACCGTCGACATGGAGAAGTTGAGGACGTTGGCCCGGGTCTGGAGCACGCTCATCATCGCGATGCCGGTGACCATGAAGACCACCCCGGCGGTGAGGTTCATGACGTGCCCGAGGTTGCCGCGCCGGGACGCCCCGATGATCAGCACGAGCCCGAAGAGCACCGAGACCAGCGAGAACGCCAGGTTGGTACGCAGGCCCAGCGCCCAGTGACCACCCCGGGCGAAGAGCGGCTCACCCCAGGACTGCACGACGCCCCACACCCCGAAGACCAGGATGTAGACGCCGACGAGCCCGGCGAAGACCCGGTACAGCGGGCGGGCCGGGTGGTTGACCGGAAAGTGCGCCATGACCCCTCCTGCACGCGGACGCGATATCAGGAGAATTGTCCCCCGTCCCGCCGTCCGGCGTGGGCGAAACGCCAGGCACCCGGCCCACCCCGCGGGCCGGGTCAGAGCACCAGGCGGGCCTTCTGCCAGGCTTCCTGCTCGTCGTCGGTGCCGACCTTGCCGTACATGCCGACCATCAGCAGGACGAGGCTGAGCGTCATCAGCACGATCACCGTCAGGATGCTGAAGTTGACCACGTTGGCGTCGGTCTGGAGGAAGGCCAGGCCGGCGAGGCTGATCACCATCAGGGTGTAGGACAACCACTGGTTGATCGCCACGTCGAGGTTGCGGCCGATCACCGTGCCGACCAGGATGACCACCCCGAACAGCACGGACAGCAGCGAGAACCCGAGGTTGGTGCCCTGACCGAGGACCTTGGTGTCGTCCTGGGCGAAGATGTCGTTGCCGGCGCTGGCGATGACGCCGAGCGCGCCGAAGACCACGAGGTAGAGACCGATGAGCCCGCCGATCGCCCGGTAGACCGGCCGCGCGGGGTGGTTGACGGGGGTGTGGGCCATGACTGTGTCTCCAACGCCGTTCGAGGTGAGGGTCGCCGACGATTGTCCCGTACGCCGGGGTGTGACGCCGCACACGGGGTCGTCCCCGGTCTACAGGGGCGGGATCTCCTCGGCCAGGGTCAGCCAGGTCTCCTCGGTCCGCTCCCGTTCGGCGCGTACCTCCTTGAGCTGCGCGTCGAGGTCGGCGACCCGGGCGTAGTCGGTGGCGTGCGTGGCGAGCTGGTCGAGGAGGGCGGCCTCCTTCTGGTCGAGCTTGCCGATCTGCCGTTCCAGCCGGGTCAGCTCCTTGCGGCCCTGCCGGGCGTCGGCGGCGGACATGCCGCCCCCGGCCGGGGCGTCGGGCGTGCCGGTGGGGGCGGTCGCCGTCCGGGCCGGGCCGGGTCCGGCGGCGCGGGCCAGGTACTCGTCGACGCCGCCCGGCAGGTGCACCAGCCGGCCGTCGCCGAACATCCCGTACGCGGCGTCGGTGACCCGTTCGATCAGGTAGCGGTCGTGGCTGGCCACGATGATCGTGCCGGGCCAGGAGTCGAGCAGGTCCTCCAGCGCGGCGAGGGTGTCGGTGTCCAGGTCGTTGGTGGGCTCGTCGAACAGCAGCACGTTGGGCTCCCCGGCGAGCAGCCGGAGCATCTGCAACCGGCGGCGCTCCCCACCGGAGAGGTCGCTCACCGGGGTCCAGAGCCGCCGGTCGTCGAAGCCGAACACCTCGGCGAGCTGGGCGGCGGAGATCTCCCGGTCACCGAGCTGCACCCGGCGGGCGACCTCCTCGACGGCCTCCAGGACGCGCAGGTGGCCGGGGAGTTCGGCGAGCTCCTGGGAGAGGAACGCCGGCTTGACGGTGGACCCGGTGTGGAACCGGCCGCCGTCGGCGTGGGTGATGCCGGCCAGCAGCCGCAGCAGGGTGGTCTTGCCGGCCCCGTTGCGCCCGAGGATGGCGATCCGGTCGCCGGGGCCGACCTGCCAGGTGGTGTCGTGCAGGATCTCCTTGGGGCCGGCGTGCAACCGGACGTGCTCCAGGTCGTACACCTGCTTGCCGAGCCGGGCGGTCGCCATCCGCTGCAACGACATGGTGTCGCGCGGCGGCGGCACGTCGTCGATGAGCGCGTTGGCGGCGTCGATGCGGAACTTCGGCTTGGAGGTACGGGCGGGCGGGCCGCGCCGCAGCCAGGCGATCTCCTTGCGGAGCAGGTTCTGCCGGCGGGCCTCGGTGGCGGCGGCGACCCGTTCCCGCTCGACCCGGGCCAGCGTCCAGGCGGCGAAGCCGCCCTCGTAGGCCCGGACGGTCTGGTCGGCGACCTCCCAGGTGGTGGTGCAGACCGCGTCGAGGAACCACCGGTCGTGGGTGACCACGACGAGCGCGCCCCGGCGGCCGACCAGGTGTTTGGCCAGCCAGTCGACGCCGCCGACGTCGAGGTGGTTGGTGGGCTCGTCGAGGATGAGCAGGTCGGATTCGCGGACCAGCAGCGCGGCCAGGGCCACCCGACGGCGTTCACCGCCGGACATCGGGCCGACCGGCTGGTCGAGGCCGAGGTGGGGCATCCCGAGGCCGTCGAGGATGGCCCGGACCCCGGCGTCGCCGGCCCACTCGTGTTCGGCGCCCATGCCCTCGGCGAGCCAGGCGGTGCCGAGCACCACGTCCCGGACGGTGGCTTCGGGGGCGAGGGTGAGGGCCTGCGGCAGCCAGAGCACCCGCAGGTCGCGGCGGTGGGTGACCCGGCCGTCGTCGGGGCCCTCCTGCTTGGTGAGCATCCGCAGCAGGGTGGACTTGCCGGCCCCGTTGAGACCGACCACACCGATCCGGTCGGCGTCGTCGAGGCCGAGCGAGACGTCGGTGAGCAGCGGCCCGGCGGCGCCGTACCCCTTGGACACCCGGTCCAGGTTGACGATGTTGGCCACGGTCCCACCTCTCATGATCAAGGCGTCCCGGTGCCGGCGGGCACCTCGGGACGCCTGGGGCAAGGGTACGCGGGCACCCGCGCCGCCCCACCCGCCCGTGCCGGAACCGGGGTCGGACCGCCCCGGACAGCAGGTCGAGGCACGTTGATCAACTCATCGGGGCCGATGTTGCGGGTTCCCGGTCGCCGGATACCGCGCCCCCGGCCCACGGGAGTCGATCCCGACCCTGGGTAAGGCTCAGCCGACGCGGGCACCGGGCACGGGGCCGTGGGCCACCCGGGTCTCCCGGCACACCCCGGCGGATTCCACCTCGGCGGCGATCCGCTGCGCGTCGGCGGCGTCCCGGGCCAGGAAGACGCAGGTCGGACCGGAGCCCGAGACGATCCCGGCGAGCGCCCCGGCGGCCTCCCCGGCCTTCAACGTGTCGGCCAGGGCCGGGCGCATCGACAGGGCGGCGTCCTGCAGGTCGTTGCCGAGGCATCCGGCCAGCACCCGGGGGTCACGTTGGCGCAGCGCACCGAGCAGTCCGTCGGTGCTGCCCAACGGGGTGCCGGCGGTGCCGGCGTCGCGCAGCCGGTCCAACTCCCGGTAGGCGGCGGGGGTGGACAGGCCACCGTCGGCGACGGCCACCACCCAGTGCCAGGAGGTGGGGCGGGCCAGCACCGGGCTGACCGCCTCGCCCCGGCCGGTGCCCAACGCGGTGCCGCCGTGAATCAGGAACGGCACGTCCGAGCCGAGGTCGGCGGCGATCCCGGCCAGTTCGTCGCGGGACAGCCCGGTGCCCCACAGGGCGTCGCAGGCGACCAGTGCGGCGGCGGCGTCGGCGCTGCCCCCGGCCAGCCCACCGGCGAGCGGGATCTGCTTGCGCAGGTGCAGCCGGGCGTGCGGCAGCACCCCGGCGTACCCGGCGAGGGCGTGGGCGGCGCGGATGGCCAGGTTGGAGTCGTCCAGGGCCAGCTCGCCGGTGCCCTCACCCTCCATGGTCAGGGTGAGCGTGTCGCCCCGTCGGGCGGTCAGCTCGTCGTAGATCGAGATCGCGTGGTAGACGGTGTTCAGCTCGTGGTAGCCGTCCCGGCGCAGCGGGCCCACCCCGAGGTGCAGGTTGACCTTCGCGGGGACCCGGACCCGGACCGGTCCGCTGCTGCCGCGCCGATGCTGGTCGTCGTCGTCCGGTCGCCAGGCCTCGGTCACCGGGTGACGTCCCACCGGCACGGGCGGATGTCGAACGGCATCTCCACGATCAGCTCCTCGGCGGAGTCGGCGGCCGGCGGCGAACCGGCCGGCAACCAGGTCGTACGCGCAGGCGCGGCGTGTCCCTCGGCGGGCACGGCGTCAGCCTACTGTGCGACCGGCGCGGCGGTCGGAGCCGACGCGGCGATCGCCGCGAACTGCTCCACGGTGAGTGACTCCCCGCGTGCGCCGGGGTCCACCCCGGCGGCGGTGAGCGCCGCGGCGGCCCGGTCGGGGCCGCCCGCCCAGCCCGCCAGCGCGGCCCGCAACGTCTTCCTCCGCTGGGCGAACGCGGCGTCGACCACGGCGAAGACCGCCTGCCGGGGCACGTCGTCGCGGGGCGGTTCGCGGCGGGTGAAGGCGACCAGGCCGGAGTCGACGTTCGGCACCGGCCAGAACACGTTCGGTGGCACCCGGCCGGCGGCCCGGGACCGGGCGTACCAGGCGAGCTTGACCGACGGGATGCCGTACACCTTGGAGCCGGGGCCGGCGACCAGTCGGTCGGCGACCTCCTTCTGCACCATCACCAGCCCGTGCCGCAGGGTGGGCAGCCCGGCGAGCAGATGCAGCACCACCGGCACGGCCACGTTGTAGGGCAGGTTCGCCACCAGCGCGGTCGGCGGCGGGTCGGCCAGGGCGTCGGCGGTGATCCGCAACGCGTCGGCCCGGTGCACGGTGAGCCGGGCGGCGTCCGGGCCGGCGTGGGCGGCGGCGGTCTGCGGCAACGCGCCGGCCAGCACCGGGTCGATCTCCACCGCGTGTACGTGGGCGGCGACCGGCAGCAGGGCCAGGGTGAGCGAGCCGAGCCCGGGGCCGACCTCCAGCGCCACGTCGTCTCCGGTGAGCCCGGCGGTGGTGACTATCCGACGGACGGTGTTCGGGTCGTGCACGAAGTTCTGGCCGAGCTTCTTGGTCGGGTTGACGCCGAGGCGTGCGGCGAGTTCCCGGATCTCCGCCGGGCCGAGCAGGCCGGTCACGCCCCGAAGCGTAGTCGTGGGTTCCGGGGCGTTCACCACGGGCCGAAGACCCGGTCCCCGGTGGCGGAGATGGCCGCGCACAGCTCGTCGAGGTCGGCCCCGGTGGTCTCGGCCAGCGACCGCACCGTCAGCGGGATCAGGTACGACGCGTTGGGCCGGCCCCGGTGCGGCATCGGCGTCAGGTACGGCGCGTCGGTCTCCACCAGCAACTGGTCGATCGGGGTGAGCGCGGCGGCCTCGCGTAGCGCGGCGGCGCTGCCGAAGGTGACCGTGCCGGCGAAGCTGAGCAGGTGGCCCCGGCGGACGCACTCGCGGGCGAAGTCGGCGTCGCCGGAGAAGCAGTGCAGCACCACCGTGTCCGGGGCGCCCTCGTCGTCGAGGATGCGCAGCACGTCGGCGTGGGCCTCCCGGTCGTGGATGACCAGGGCCTTGCCGTACCGCTTGGCGATGGCGATGTGGGCCCGGAAGCTCTCCTCCTGGGCGGCCCGGCCGTCGTCGCCGGTACGGAAGAAGTCCATCCCGGTCTCGCCGACGCCCCGGACCCGGTCCCGGGCGGCCAGCGTCTCGATCTCGCGCAGCGCGGCGTCCAGGTCGGCCAGCCGGGGTGCCTCGTTGGGGTGCAGCGCCACGGTGGCGAGCACCGCCGGGTACCGGTCGGCGACGTCGGCGCCCCAGCGCGACGAGTCGACGTCCACCCCGACCTGCACGAGGCGGTCCACGCCGACGGTGGCGGCCACCCCGATCGCGGCGGCCACCGGGTCGGTGGTGTCGCCGCCGGGCGCCCCGGCCTCGGCGACGGTGATGTCGAGGTGGGTGTGGCTGTCCAGCACGGGACGGGGCAGCGGCGGCGGGGCGGGCGGGAACTCACCGGCCCGGCGGGCGGCGCGCTGCTTGCGGGATTCGGTCGGTCCGGTCATCGCGGTCAGCATCACACACCCGGCGTCCCGGTCGGCACCGACCCGGACCGGGTCCGTGCCGCCGACGGCGTCGGTGGATCGAGGGGTGGCGGCGGGACGGCCAGTGCCGGCGCGGTGGGGTCCCGGGTCGGGAGCGTTCCCGGTACGCCACCGGATGTTCACCGGGCCGGCATCTGACCGGCTTAGCCTCGCCGGGATGAGCGTCACCGACCGGGCCAGCGGCGCCGCCTCCGAGCGGACCGGGTTACGCGTCACCTACGGCGGGGTGGTCCACCCGGCGGAGGAGCTGGCCCGGGGCGCGGCCTACGAGCTGTTCAGCGCCGAGGCGGCACCCGGCTTCGAGTGGGCGCCCCGCCCGGGTTCGACCTGGCCGTGGCGGCGGTTCGTGCACGTCACCGAGGTGACCGAGGTGACCGGCGGCGGGACGCCGGCCGAGGAGCCGGAGGCGGCGCTGCTGATGCCGGTGCACCGGGACCGGGGCTGGTCGTACGTGCACCAGCTCAGTCAGCAGCCGACGGCGGCCGGCGACCCGACGGTGGTTGCGGTGCGCGGGTCGGCGGTGCTGCGCCGGGGCACCCGGATGGTCAAGGTGCTCTCGGCCCGGCAGCTCGCCGGGTACGTACGGGGTTGGTTGCCGCACGGTTTCTGCTACCGCGAGCACGACGTGGCGCACCTGCGCACGCCGGCCGCGCTGGCGGTGCTGCGCGGTGACGGCACCAGTGGCGACGGCACCGACATCGGGTACGCGCTGCGCTGGCGGGCCGCCGACCCGGGCGACTACGACGTGCCGGTCGGCGAGGCGCACCGGGGCCTGCTGGGGTTGGCGCCCCGGGAGCGGCTCGGCCCGCCGGTGCTGGGCACCGGGTTCGTGCCGAGTTCGGCGCAGTTGATCCCCGAGTTCGTCACCCGGGACTTCGCCGACCTGCCGATGCCGGCCAACGCCACCCTGCTGGCGTACACCGCAGAGGGGGCCGAGGTGGTGCTCTACAGCTACCAGGCGGAGCAGCGGGGCTGGTTGCGGATGGTGGGGCCGCAGTGGCGGCACCTGCTGGCCGCGGTGCCGGGCCTGTCGCCCGACCAGGAGTACGTGCCGACCGGCGAGGTGCCCCGCTCCACCCAGCTCGTCGGCGGGTACGCGGGTGGCGAGTACGAGGCGGTGGCGGACCTGCCGGGCGGGTTCCGGGTGTTGGCGATGACCCGGGCGGCCCGGTACCCGGTGGACCAGGTGGCCCGCCGGCTGCGGTACGTCCGGTGGCGGGGGGTGCCGTGCCTGGTGCTCCGGGAGGAGGCGGGCTGGCTGCGGCTGCGGCTGCGCCGCCCCGATCCGGACGCGGTGCGCGACACCGGGGCGCAGTGCCACGAACGGGGCGTGTACGAGACGTGGGCGCCGACCGCCGAGGTGACCGACGACCAGGTGGTGGACCTGCCGTACGCGCTGTGAGGGCATACCGGGGGTCGGTCGGGGAATGCGCGGGGGGTCCGACACCGACGGATCAGGAGAAGCGCATGCCCTTCATCACCGTGGGTACGGAGAACTCCGCCCCCATCGACCTGTACTACGAGGACCACGGCCAGGGTCAGCCGATCGTGCTGATCCACGGCTTCCCGTTCAACGGGGCGACCTGGGAGAAGATGTCGGGTCCGCTGCTCGCGGCCGGGTACCGGGTGATCACGTACGACCGGCGTGGGTTCGGCAGCTCGGCCCAGCCGGCGACGGGCTACGACTACGACACGTTCGCCGCCGACCTCGACGTGCTGATGACCGAGTTGGACCTGCGCGACACGATCCTGGTGGGTCACTCGATGGGCACCGGCGAGGTGACCCGCTACCTCGGCACGTACGGGGCGGACCGGGTGGACCGGGCGGTGCTGATGGCGCCGTTGGCGCCGTACCTGTTGCAGACGGAGGACAACCCGGAGGGCGTCGAGAAGAGCCTCTTCGACGGGTTCCAGCAGGCGATCGTCGCGGACCGGTTCGCCTACCTGACGCAGTTCTGCGACGCGTTCTTCAACTACAGCGAGAACAAGGGCAGGTGGGTCAGCGAGGAGGCGTACCGGGCGCACTGGCAGATCGGTGCGCAGGCGTCGGCCAAGGGCACCCACGACTCGGTGGACGCCTGGCAGACCGACTTCCGGGGCGACGTGCCCAACATCGACGTCCCGGTGCTGATCATCCAGGGCGACAAGGACAACGTGCTGCCGTACCCGAAGACGGGTCAGCGGTTGGCGCCGATGCTGCCCAACGGCAAGCTGGTCACCCTGAAGGGTGCGCCGCACGGCATTCCGTGGACGCATCCGACCGAGGTGTACCGGGCGCTCATGGAGTTCGTCGGTGCGCCGTCGATGGCCCACGCCTGACGTTGTGCCGGCGCGGCCCCGGGGGTTCCCCCGGGGCCGTTGCCCGTCCGTGGCGGCCGGTCAGCTCTCCAGCCGGGCCAGTTCCTCGTCGACGATCGACGGGTCGAGCTTGCGGAAGACCGGCTTGGGCGCGGTGAGCGGCCGGCCGGCGGGTAGCGGCACGGACTCCCAGCGCGCGCCGACGGTGTAGTCCCCGGTGAGCACCGGGTAGCCGGGGCCGCCGTCGAGGTCGTCGACCTCTTCGAGGACCGGCATCGGGGCGTGCACGCCGGTGCCGCCGAGCAGCTCGTGGATCTGCTGCGCGGAGTGCGGCAGGAACGGGGTGAGCAGGGTGTTGGCGTCGCTGATCACCTGGAGGGCGACGTGCAGGATGGTGCCCATCCGGGGCTTGTCGGCGTCGACCTTGAGCTTCCAGGGGGCCTGTTCGGACAGGTAGCGGTTGGCCTCGGCGACGACCTTCATGGCCTCGCCGATGGCCTGCTTCTGCCGGTGCCGGGCGATCAGGTCGCCGACCGTGGCGAAGCCGGCGCGGGCCACCGCGAGCAGCGCCTCGTCGGCCTCGGTGAGCCCGGCCGGGTCGACCGGCGGGACCGCGCCGAAGTTCTTGGCCGCCATGGAGACCGACCGGTTGACCAGGTTGCCCCAGCCGGCGACGAGTTCGTCGTTGTTGCGGCGGAGGAACTCGGCCCAGGTGAAGTCGGTGTCGTTGCTCTCCGGGCCGGCGACGGCGATGAAGTAGCGCAGCGCGTCGGCGTCGTAGCGTTCCAGGAAGTCCCGGACGTAGATGACGACCTTGCGGGACGAGGAGAACTTGCGCCCCTCCATGGTCAGGTATTCGCTGGAGACGACCTCGGTGGGGAGGTTGAGCCGGCCCAGCTCGCCGGGCTGGCCGTCGTGCGCCCCGGCCCCGGAGTAGCCGCCGAGCAGGGCCGGCCAGATCACCGAGTGGAAGACGATGTTGTCCTTGCCCATGAAGTAGTAGCCCGGGGAGTCCTTGCCTTCCCCGTCGGCCGACCACCACCTGCGCCACGCGTCCGGGTCGCCGGTGCGTCGGGCCCACTCGATGGACGCGGACAGGTAGCCGATCACCGCGTCGAACCAGACGTAGATCCGTTTGTCGCCGCGGTCCTGCCAGCCTTCGAGGGGGATCGGCACGCCCCATTCGAGGTCCCGGGTGATGGCCCGGGGCTGGAGGTCGTCGAGCAGGTTGCGGGAGAAGCGCAGCACGTTGGGCCGCCAGCCCTCGCGGGTGTCGAGCCACTGGCGCAGCGCGTCGGCGAGGGCGGGGAGGTCGAGGAAGAAGTGTTCGGTCTCCACGAACTCCGGCGTCTCGCCGTTGATCTTGGATTTGGGGTCGATCAGGTCGATCGGGTCGAGCTGGTTGCCGCAGTTGTCGCACTGGTCGCCGCGGGCGCTGTCGTAGCCGCAGATCGGGCAGGTGCCCTCGATGTAGCGGTCGGGCAGGGTCCGCCCGGTGGACGGGGAGATCGCCCCGGTGGTGACCTTGGGGACGATGTAGCCGTTGCGGTGCAGCCCGGCGAACAGCTCCTGCACCACCGCGTAGTGGTTGCGGGTGGTCGTCCGGGTGAACAGGTCGTACGACAGGCCCAGCGCCAGCAGGTCCTCGGCGATCACCCGGTTGTACCGGTCGGCCAGTTCGCGCGGGGTGACCCCCTCGGCGTCGGCCTGCACCTGGATCGGGGTGCCGTGCTCGTCGGTGCCGGAGACCATGAGCACGTCGTGACCGGCCATCCGCATGTACCGGGCGAAGACGTCGGAGGGTACGCCGAAGCCGGACACGTGGCCGATGTGGCGCGGACCGTTGGCGTAGGGCCAGGCGACCGCGGCGAGAACGTGACTCATGACCAGCAAGCCTAGTGACCCGGGTCGGGGGGCGGCGAACCAATAGGGTCACCCGCGCCGCAGCGGCGGGAATTGCCGTCCACCGGAATTGCCCACCGACACGCGGAGTCAGCTCACGGACACCGAGCGCCACGCGGTGTCCAATGGCTGACGTGACGGGCAGACGATCGGGGCACGACGAATCGACGGCGGGCACCCGACGACCACCGCGTCCGGGCCCCGGGGACGGCCCGCCGCCGCGCGGGTCGGCCGTCGCCCCGCAGCCCCGACCCGTCCCCGGCCCGGACGACGCGACCGTCGAGGTCGAGCCGACCACCGGAGCGCCGGTCGACGCGGTGCCCCGGCGGGTCCCGGTCCGTCAACCGCGCAAGCACCGCCCCGGCCGCTCCCCCGACGGCGGTACGGACGACGACTCCTTCTTCTGGGCCCCGATCGAACAGGTGCACTGGGACGGCACCCCGCTGCGCAAGGAGCCGAAGCAGCGGCTGCGGTCCCCGCGCCGACCCCGGCCCACCCGGCTCACCCATCCGCCGGACCCGGTGCGGGGGCTCGCCGTACTGCTGGCGTTGAGCCTGGTGGCGGCGTTCTTCGCCTGGGTGAGCGCCGGTCCGCTCTGGCTGGCCGTCGGGCACTCCACGAGGGGGACGGTGATGATCACCCACTGTTCGGGCGGTGGGCTCACCCAACGCTGCCGGGGCATCTTCGCCGCCGGCGACGACCGGTTCCTGGCCCACGGGATACGGGTCAGCGGGGTCCCCGCCGATCACACCGACACCGGCACCACGCTGCCGGCGCGGGTGACCGGGCCGGGCGCAGACACCGCGTACGTGGACACCGGGGCGGGTGCGCACCTGCGCTGGCTGCTCGGCCTGCTGGCGGTGGCCGGCTGTTCGGCGGGGATCGTCCGGTGGACCGGGGCGAGCCTGCTGGCCGACCCCCGGCAGCGCCGCTGGGCGACCGGCGGCGGGTACGCCGGGCCCGCGCTGATCACCCTCGGCTTCCTCGTCGCCGCCTGGTGAGGCGGGCGGGCCGACGCGCGTCGCGGTCCAGTGGATCGGCCCGCGCGGATCGGCCCGTACCACGGCTCAGCGGTGCACGACGGTGTACACGTCCCGGCGGCGCAGCCCGTACCCGGTGGCCACGTCGCTGATCGCGTCCCGCCGGGACATCCCGGCGGCCTCCCGGTCGGCCACCCGGGCCCGCAGCGTGTCGTCGTCGGGGCGCTCGGCGGGGGTTTCCGGGGCCCCCGCGACGACCAGGGTGATCTCGCCGCGCGGTTCACCCTGGGCCGCCCAGTCGGCCAGTTCGCCGAGCGGCCGGCGGACGACCTCCTCGTAGGTCTTGGTCAACTCCCGGCAGAGCGCGGCGGGCCGGTCGACGCCGAACGCGGCGGCGAGGTCGGTCAGGGCGGCGGCGATCCGGTGCGGGGCCTCGAAGAGGACCAGGGTGCGCGGTTCGGCGGCGAGCGCCTTGAGCCGGGCCCGCCGGCCGCCGGGCGAGCGGGGCAGGAAGCCCTCGAAGCAGAACCGGTCGCTGGGCAGCCCGGACAGGGCCAGGGCGGTGGTGACGGCGCTCGGGCCGGGCGCGGCGGTGACCGGCACCCCGGCGTCGAGTGCGGCGGTGACCAGCCGGTAGCCGGGGTCGGAGACGCTGGGCATGCCGCCGTCGGTGACCAGCGCGACCAGGTAGCCCTCCCGGAGCACGTCGACCAGTTCCGGGGTACGGCGTTCCTCGTTGCCCTCGAAGTAGGAGACGATCCGGCCGCCGACGGTGACGCCGAGATCGCGGGCGAGCCGGGTCAGCCGGCGGGTGTCCTCGGCGGCGACCACGTCGGCGGTGGCGAGGACATCGCGGAGCCGAGTGGACGCGTCGGCCGGGTTGCCCAGTGGCGCACCGAGCAGAACCAGCCGTCCAATCTCGGACATTTCACCCACGAGACGTGCTCCTTCATCGATAGTCGTACCAATCTCGGGGACGATGGGCGCCACCGGGCACCTTCGCAGCCTACGATCGCCGGGTGACGAGTGCGTCGACAGCACAGAGTGCGAGCGCGGACCGGACCGACCCGGAGGCCCCGCCTCCCGAGGGCGGAGGAGGCGGCGTGCCGGCGATCATCCGCCGCAGGCTGGCCACCGTCGAGACCCGGCTGGACGTGAACTCGTGGATCGCCACCGCCGTGGTGGTGACGATCGCCGCCGTCCTGCGCCTGCTCGGGCTGAGCAGCCCCAAGGGCAAGATCTTCGACGAGATCTACTACGCCCGGGACGGCTACGGCCTGATCGACAAGGGCGTCGAGTGGAACTACAAGGACAACGGTCCCTCCTACGTGGTGCACCCGCCGCTGGGCAAGTGGCTGATCGGGCTCGGTGAGTGGGCCTTCGGCTACCAGGACGCGGAAACCAACATCTCCGTACCAGGCCACCTGATGACCACCGCCCCGGAGTTCGGCTGGCGCATCGGCGCCGCGCTCGCCGGCATCGTCTCGGTGCTGCTGCTGACCCGCATCGCCCGCCGGCTGTTCCGCTCCACCACCCTCGGTTGCGCCGCCGGTCTGCTGCTCGCCCTGGACGGCTTCCACCTGGTGCTCTCCCGCACCGCGCTGCTCGACATCTTCCTGCTGCTGTTCGTGCTCGCCGCCTTCGGCGCGCTGGTGCTCGACCGGGACGCCCGGCGACGGCGCTGGGCCCGCGCCCTCGACGAGGGTCTCGACCCGACCCTCCCCGGTCGGGCCGGCCGACCCGCCGGTGGCTGGCGGAACTGGCCCTGGTGGCGGCTGCTCGCCGGGGTGCTGCTCGGCTGCGCGTGTGCGGTGAAGTGGAGCGGGATCTACTTCGTGCCGGTCTTCGGGCTGCTGGTGCTGCTCTGGGAGGTCGGCGTCCGCCGGTCGGCCGGAACCCGCCGACCGTGGCGCGACGCGCTCCTGGACGAGTTGCCCTGGCTGGTGCTCGCCGGGCTGCTGGTGGTCGGGACGTACGTGCTGAGCTGGTCGGGGTGGCTGCTCTCCGACGAGGGCTACTACCGGTCCGCGGCCAAGTACCCGAACCTTCCGGGGCTGAACGACACCCCGATCATCGGCGCGCTCAACAACCTCTTCCACTACCACAAGGCGGCGTTCGAGTTCCATACCGGCCTGGAGACCGCCCACAAGTACCAGTCGTGGCCGTGGCAGTGGTTGCTGCTGGGCCGGCCGGTGGCGTTCCACTGGTCCGGCGACGGTGCCTGCGGTGCGCCGACCTGCGCCTCGGAGATCCTGCTCCTGGGCACCCCGCTGCTCTGGTGGTCGTTCCTGCCGGCCCTGGCCGCCACGCTCTGGCTCGGCGTGGCCCGTCGGGACTGGCGGGCCGGGGCGATCCTGGCGGCGGTCGCCGCCGGCCTGCTGCCCTGGTTCTGGTACGCCCTCGACGGCCGGACGATGTTCTCCTTCTACGCCGCCCCGGCGCTGCCGTTCCTGGTGCTGGCGGTGGTCTACGTGCTCGGCGCGATCGCCACCCCCACCACCCCGGACCCCACCACCCCGACCGGCCGCGTCCAGACCGGGACCGCCCCCGACCGCACACCACCCGACGGCACCGCCCAGCCCGGCACCACACCCGACGGCACCGCCCGGGACGACACACCACCGGCGGGCACCGCCCCGGACGTCACGCCACCGGACGGCACCGCACCCGACGACACGGGGTCGGACGTCGGCCGGCCGGTCGGCCCGAAGGCCACGGTCATGGTCGCGCAGGCCGATGCCGCCACGGCCGAGCAGCTCGCCGACCGGCGACTGATCGGCGGGGTCATCGTCGGCGCGTACGTGCTGCTGGTGGCGCTCTGTTTCGCCTACTTCTATCCCATCTTCGTCGGCAACCTCCTGCCGTACGACGACTGGTCCGCCCGGATGTGGCTGGACGGCCGCTGGATCTGACCCACCCCGTCCACTGCTGCGCGTCTGCCCCGGACCCGCCCGACCCCACCGGTCGAGGCGGGTCCGGCGCGTTCCGGGACGGTCGTCACCCGGCACCACAGTGGACGAGGGCAGACGGGAGGGCGCCGGCCGACACCGCAGGCACCACGGGTCGGGATCAGACACCTGGCGGGCCGGGGAGACGACGGGCCGGCAGCGGGGCGGAAGACCGGGGGCGGATCGCATCGGCCGGGATCTCCGGCGGGAACCGTCGGCGGCACCGGGAGCGGTGGCGGTGGCGGTGGCGGTGGCGGTGGCGGTGGCGGTGGCGGTGGCGCGGGAGGGGGTGTCCCACGAGTGTGCCGCAACGAAAGGACGCGCCCCGATCGCCTGCCACGGGGGAAGCGGGCGATTGGGGCGCGCATGGAGAGCTTAACCACGTTATGCCACCGGCACAACGGGTCGACTTGGGTCAGATTTCCGACCGATGCGTCGCGCGGCAAATGCTTTACATCTAGCATCTAACGGACGGTCGACGGTCATCGATCTCACACCGGTCCGCCGACGCACCGCGCCGGGCCGACGATCCCGTGGTCGAGACTCGCCCGGGTGCACCCCGACGAATCTCCATAGTGGATCTCACTACACTTCGCCCGGTGATCAACACGAGACGACGATCAACGACCGTCCTGATCGGAGTGTTGGCGGCGACCGCGCTGACCGGCCCCGTGCCGGCCCTCGCCGACAACGAGGAGCCCGCCGAGCCACCCAAGGTCGAGCTGGTCCTCGACGTCAGCGGCTCGATGCGGGCCAACGACATCGACGGACGCAGCCGGATCTCGGTCGCCCAGCAGGCGTTCAACGAGGTGGTCGACGCGCTGCCCGAGGAGACCCAGCTCGGCATCCGGGTGCTCGGCGCGACCTACCGGGGCAAGGACAAGAAGCAGGGCTGCCTGGACACCCAGCAGATCGTGCCGGTCGGCCCGGTGGACCGGACCGCCGCCAAGGCCGCGGTGGCGACGCTGCGCCCGACCGGCTTCACCCCGGTCGGGCTGGCCCTGCGCTCCGCCGCCCGGGACCTCGGCACCGGCACGACCGCCCGCCGGATCGTGCTGATCACCGACGGCGAGGACACCTGCGCCCCGCCCGACCCGTGCGAGGTGGCCCGGGAGTTGGCCGCCCAGGGCACCAAACTGGTGGTCGACACGCTCGGCCTCGCCCCGGACGAGAAGGTCCGCAAGCAGCTGCTCTGCATCGCCACCGCGACCGGCGGCACCTACACGGCGGCCCAGAGCGCCGACGAGCTGACCGGTCGGATCAAGCAGCTCGTCGAGCGCGCGAAGGACACCTACACCGCCGCACCGACGGTGGTCACCGGCCGGGCCGGGTGCGCCGACGCCCCGTTGCTCGCCCCCGGCGTCTACGCCGACCGGGAGGCGTTCTCCGAGCACCGCTGGTACCGGGTGCCCGTCCGACCGGGGCAGGAGCTGCGCGCCTCGGTCAGCGTGGCACTGGACCGGCCGGTGAACCCCGACCACGCGGTGCTGCTGCGGGCGACCGCCGCCGACGGCCGGGAACTGGTCCGGGGCGTCGACGCGGGCAGCGGTCGTACCGACGTGGTGTCGGCGGGATTGCGCTGGTCGGGGGCGGAGGACGAGGTGTCGCCGAGCCCGTCGGCCAGCGACGCGCCGGTCCCGGCCACCACGGTCTGCCTGGTGGTCAGCAACGCGTTCGCACCCCGACCGGGCACCCGGGCCGAGCCGGGCATGCCGGTCGAGCTGACCATCGACGTGGTCGCCTCGTCACCCGCCCCGACCGCGCCGGACCTGGGGCGCGGCTGGGTGCTGCTGCTCCTGCTCACCCTGGCCGGCCTACTCACCGGCCTGGTCGTCGGGCTGCTCACCCGCTGGTGGGTGGCGACGTGGAGGACGAACTGACGATGCGTACCCCGATCATGCGGACCGGCGCGGCACTGGCCGCCGCCGGACTCACCCTGCTCGTCGCCCCGACGCCGGCCCCGGCCGCGCCCACCCCCTCCCCGGCGCCACCCCGGTCACCCGGGCCGGCACGTCCTTCCTGACCGCCACCGGCATCGCGGCCGGCCAACCGGTCCGGGTGGACGCCTCCACCGGCGATTTCCTGTACTGGTCGTTCCCGGCCTCGGCGGGACAGCAGCACGACGTCACCGCCACGGTGTCCCTGCCCAAGGCCCGCACCGGCGCGTCCACCTGGACGGTGGAGGTGTTCGACGGGCTGCGCCGCCGGCAGGCGTGTACGGCCGGGGCGCAGACCCCGACGGTGGCCGCCTCCGCCGGCAGCGTGGCGCTCGGCTGCACGTTGCGTCAGGTGCGCTCCTGGGCGGAGCCGTGGTCGGCCGACCCGCTGCCCGGCACCTACTACGTCCGGCTGTCGGTCACCGACCTGCCCGAACCCGACCTGGGGCTTCCCGTCGACGTGGAGCTGCTGGTCTCCGCCGAGGGCGAGGGCTCGCGCGACGACGGCGAGTTGAAGGCGCCGCTGGTGCCGAACACCAAGGCCGGCGCGGTGCTGACCGGTGAGCCGGCGGCCGCACCCGCCGACGCCGACGACGACTGGTTCGACGGCGACTGGCTGCCCGCGCTCGGCTCCCGCTGGGCGTGGAGCGCGGTCGGCGGCGTGCTCGCCGCCGTGGCCGGGGTGTTCGGCTTCGCGCTGACCCGCCGCCCCCGCCGCCGCTGACCCGTCGTGGTGGCCGACCCCGGGTGCCGGGCCGGCCACCACGACGGGACCCTCCGGTGTCGCCCGGTTGCGGTACGTTCACCAACCATGGCCGATGGTCCGCACACCGGGCGGACCCGGCGGTGGTCGTACCGGAGAGGGGTGGGTTATGCGTGACCTGCTGCCGGCGGCGGTCTCGGTGGCGGTGGCCGAGGGCGCCGACTGGGTCGGTGAGCTGCTCCCGGAGGAGCGGGCCGGGCTGGGCGAACGGGCCGTGGAGAGCCGGCGACGGGACTTCACCGCCGGTCGGGTCTGCGCCCGACGCGCGATGACCGCCCTCGGCCTACCGGCCACGCCGGTCCCCGCCGCACCGAACCGCGCACCGGTCTGGCCGACCGGGCTGATCGGCACCATCACCCACACCCGGGGCTACTGCGCCGCCGCGGTCGCCCGCCGCGCCGACCTGCGTGCGGTCGGCATGGACGCCGAGCGGCACCGGGAACTCGACCCGGGGGTACGCCGGATGATCCTGCGCCCCGAGGAGGCCGACCGGCTGGCCCGGTTGCCGGCCGGGGTGAGCTGGCCGGTGGTGGTGTTCAGCGCCAAGGAGACCGTCTACAAGGTCTGGCACCCGGTGGTGGGCTCCTGGTTGGACTTCCTGGACGCCACCGTCGACCTGGACCCGGACACCGGCGTCTTCACCGCCCGGATCGACCCGGCGCGGGTGTCGGCGGCCACCGTGGCGGATCCGCCCTCGGTGGTCACCGGCCGGTTCGTGATCGAGGGCGATCTGGTCCGCACGGCGGCGGTGCTGCCACTACGCTGACCCCTTCGTCAGCACCACCAGCTTTCCCGAGTGACGACCGTGTGCGAGGAGTACGGTGAGCCAGCCCCAACCCCCTTCCGGGCCGCAGGACCCCAACCAGCCGCCCCCGGTCGATCCGACCGCCCCGCCGCCCCCGGTCCCCGAACCGCCGCAACCGACCTACTCCACCGACCCGTACGCTCCGCCGTCGCCGTACGCGCCGCAGCCGCCGGTCTCTGCAGCACCGCAGCCGACGTACCCGCCGCCGCCGACGTCGGGACAGCCGTTCCCGTCGTACGAGCCGGGGACGGCACCGCCGGTGTCCGGCGCGGGCTACCCACCGGTGTCCGGCGCGGGCTACCCACCGGTGTCCGGCGCGGGCTACCCACCGGTGTCGGGTGCGGGTTACCCGCCTCACGGTGGGGGCTATCCGCCGCCCGGTGGGGGCTATCCGCCGCCCGGTGGGGGTTACCCGCCGCCGCCCGGTGCTCCGGCTCCGCCCGGCTATCCGTTGGGTCCGCCGCCGGGCGGCTCCTCGGGCAAGAAGGTCTGGATCGTCATCGGCATCGTGGTCGCCGTGCTGGTGCTGCTCTGCTGCGGTGGCATCGTGGTCGCCGCGGTCGTCGGGGGCAACCAAGCCAACGAGGCGGCCGATGACTGGGAACGCTCGTTGCCCACCCCCGGTGCCACCGCTGCGCCGACGCTGCCGGGCGGGAGGCCGTCGGCGGCACCGTCGTCCACCGACGACGAGACGTTCAACCTGAAGGCCGGCGAGACGCTGGTGATCAGCGACGACGACGGCACCATCGAGATCACCGTCCGCAGCTTCAGCACCTCGACCAAGGGGTGCCGCTCGTTCGCCCCGCCGCCGGACAAGGGCATGTACCTGATCGCCGACGTCACCGCCACGGTGACCAAGGGCACCGCGTCGATCAACCCGTTCTACTTCCAGTGGGTGGCCGACAACGGCACCACGGTCAACGGGCTGGCCGGCGCGCTCTCCGGCTGCGGTGGCGACATGCTCGACTCGGGCAGCAACATCCGGGCCGGCAGCAAGCGCTCCGGTGCGGTGGTGTTCGACGTCGCCGACAAGAAGGGCGTGGTCGAATACCAGCACCGGTTCGAGGCGGCGGGTTCCTGGAAGCCCTGATCTCCCGGGTCCCGTGCCGGGCCGGCTCCCTCGACGGGGGCCGGCCCGTTGCGTTGTCGGGCCCCGGCAGCACCGCGGGCGGGCCGGAATCGCTGCCGTCGCTTGAATCGGCCCCGGCATCGGCGGATGCTTAACGAATCGAACTCTACCGATCCAGAGGGAGGTGGGAGATGCGTCGTCTCTCGCTCGTCGCCCTGGCCCTGACCGTCGTCGTGCTGCCGGCGACCCCGGCCAGCGCGTACGCAGGCGGCACCGACCCGGCCGCCGTGCACCCCGGTGCCGCCGGACCGGCCGCCGCATCTCCCGGGGCCGTCGGGCCGACCGTGCAGGACGTGCGGACCGTCGGCACCGCCTGGGGACCCGACCCGGTCACCGGTCGCCTGACGCTCACCGTCGACGACACCGTCGCACCCGAGCAGGTACGCGCGCTGCGCGCCACCGCCGCGCGGGCCGGCGCGGACCTGCGCCGGGAGCCCGGCCGGCTGCGCCTGCTCATCGCCGGGGGGCAGGCCGTCTACGGCGGGGGCACCCGCTGCTCGCTCGGCGCGAACGTGCACAGCGGCAGCACCTACTACTTCCTCACCGCCGGGCACTGCACCGCCGCCGCGACGACCTGGTACGCCGACAGCGGCGGGACGACCGTGCTGGGCAGCCGGGCCGGCAGCAGCTTCCCCGGCAACGACTTCGGTCTGGTGCGCTACACCGGGAGGGTCAGCCACCCGAGCGCCGTCTACACCCATCCCGGCCTGCTCACCATCAACGGCGTCGGCACCCCGTACGTGGGTCAGGCGGTCTGCCGCAGCGGCACCACCACCGGCGTCCGGTGCGGCACGGTGACCGGCCTCAACCAGACGGTCAACTATGCCGAGGGCAGCGTGACCGGGCTGATCCGCACCAACATCTGCGCCGAGCCCGGCGACAGCGGCGGGCCGCTCTACGTCGCCGGGACCGGGGTGATCCTCGGCATCCTCTCCGGCGGCAGCGGCAACTGCACCAGCGGCGGCACCACCTTCTACCAGCCGATCGCCGAGGCGCTCGCCGTCTACGGCGTGACCATCCCCTGAGCGCCCCGGTCGGCGTCGCCCGGTCCCGGCCCACGACGATCAAGGGCGGGCCCCGAGTGGGGCCCGCCCTTGATCGAATGTTGCTGGTGGAGCTGTGGGGATTCGAACCCCAGACCCCCTCGATGCGAACGAGGTGCGCTACCAGACTGCGCCACAGCCCCTCCGCCGGATGGAACCGGCTTCGGTCCCACCCGGCTTTCACCGGGCGGGCCGGCAGCAAGACTAACAGCCCACCCGCCCCCCGGGCGAATCACCCCTCCCGCCGCGCGAACCGGCTGGTCCGCCGCACCGGTGAGCCGACGTTGGGGTATCCGAGCGCCCGGGTAGCGCCACTTCGGCCCACGTGAGTCGATCAGGAGACCCGACCAGCCCGAGCAGGGCGAGCACGTAGGGCGGGCGGGGCGGCAGGCCGGACCCGGGTTCAGCGGGGGTCGCGGCCGGACTGGTAGGGGCGGCCACGCAGGCCGCCGGAGCGGCGGTAGGACACCGAACCACCCCCGCTGGCCGCCGCCGGCAGGTCGGTCGGCCGGTCCAGGCCCATCGCCGTGCGGCGTACCGCCTCGCGTTGGGCGGCCAGGCGGCGCTGCGCCTCCCGGCGGGCCGCCGCCCGACGGGCCTGTTCGCGGCGCACCTCGGCCTGCCGGGCGGCGAGCCACGCCGCCTCCCGGGCCCGTAGCCGCCGCCGACGGCGTTCGGCCAGCGCCCGCCGCCGCAGGTGTACGACGTACACGACGAGCAGGGCGGCGGTGACCGAGAAACTGATCCAGAAGCCGGGGCTGACCACGATCACGCCGACCAGCTCGACGAGGTTGAGCAGCAGCAGCGCGGCGAGCACCCGACGCCGCCGGTACACGGCCGGGGTGTGCGGCCGGGGTGGACGCCGACGGGCCTGCCGGGGGGCGGGCGGCACCGCGCGCAGCCGGCCGGAGCGGCGGGCGGACGCCGACAGGGCGGCACGACGGCCGGGGGCCGGGGGCGCGGAGACCGGGGCGGCAAGGTTCCCGGTGGTGGCGTCCTCGGCGAGGGTGACGACGAGCGCCCGGGGCTGGTTGACCGGTCGCCGACCGGGGACGGTACGACGCCGCCGGCGGCGCTGGAGCACCCGCGCCGTCGACTGCGCCCGCTCCGCCACCAGCCGCTCGGTGGCGTCGTACCGACGGACCAGCGCCGGCGCGAGGGCGAGCAGGCCGGCGGCGGCGAGGACGGCGAGGAGCACCGAGGTCGGCACCCTCACCCCTCCCGTCACCGAATTTCGGGGCAACCACCGAACATCAGCAAGATCTTCCCCGAAAGATCACTCTCGACGCAGATCCTGCGGTCGGGCGGTGCTTGCCGCAGCTTGCAGTTACTTGAGGTTACGGGCCGCCGACCGGGATGCCGACGCGCCGCGCCGGATCCCATCCGTGGGACGACTCACCCGGCCTCGTGACGCATCCGGTGCCAGCGGGCCAGCAGACCACCCTCGGCGGCCACCTCCTCGCTGGTCAGCGCGTATCCGATGTGGTCCCGCCAGACCCCGTCGATGTGCATGTAGCGCACGTGGTACGCCTCCTCGCGGAAGCCCAGCTTCTCCACCACCCGCCGGGACGGCTTGTTCTCCGGCCGGATGTTCACCTCGACCCGGTGCAGTCCACCCGGGCCGAACGCGTGGTCGACGGCGAGCGCCATCGCGGTGGGGATCACCCCACGCCCGGCCACCCGGGAGTCCACCCAGTAGCCGACGTAGCCGGAGCAGAACGCCCGCCGGACGATGTTGCCCACGTTCAGGTGCCCGACCAGCCGTTCCTGCCCGTCCTCGCGCAGGCAGACCGCGAACGGCATCCCCTCACCGCTACGCGCCGAACGCCGCTGGTCGGCGTGCACGTAACGGAACGCAGCCGGCGAGTTCGTCTCGTCCCAACTGCCTGGCAGGTGCGACTCCCAGGGCGCCAACCAGGCCCGGTTCGCCCGACGAACCGCCGACCAGGCGGTGGCGTCGGACCGCCGGTACGGTCGCAGCACCACCGGACCGTCCATCAGCATCACCGGCCACCCCGGCACCCGCCCGAACCAGCTCACCGCGCCGACCTCCCGTCCACGCCCGGGGCGGCGGCCGACCCGCGCCGGCTCACCGCCGTCGGTCCAGCAACAACACGTCCACCGTGGAGCCGGCCGCCGCAGTGGTCACCCGCTCACCGAGCACCATCAGGCCGTTCGCCTCGGCCAACCCGGAGAGGGTGTACGGCCCACCGCTGAGCGGCTGCACGGTGTAGCCCCCGCCGCGCCGCTCGGCCACGTGCGCCGGCCGGAACTCGCGCAGCCCACCGGGCGACGAGATGGTCTCCAACAGATGCGCCCGTACGCTCGGCCGGAACACCGGCTCCGCACCGGCCAGCAGCTGGATCGCCGGCCGGGCCAGCACCTCGAAGCCGATCAACGCCGCACCGGGCTCACCGGGAAGACAGACCACCGGCACCTCCTCGGCCCCGACGGTACCGAACCCGAGGGCCGTGCCGGGGTACAGCGCCACATCGGTGAACGTCACCGGCCCGGCCCGGCCGCCCTCCCGGCGGGACAGGATCCGCCGGACCATGTCACCGGGGCCGGTGCCGGTGCCGCCGGTGGTGATGATCAGATCGGCCCGCAGGGTCTGGTCCTCCAGGAGGCCACGCAGCCCCTCCGGGTCGTCGTCGCAGATCCCCACCCGGTACGCCAACGCGCCCACCTCGGCGGCGGCGGCGGTCAACGCGTGCGAGTTGGCGTCCACCACCTGACCGGGCTGGCTGCCCCGGCCCACGTCGACGAGTTCGTCGCCGGTGGCCACGATCACCACCCGGGGGCTGGGCCGGACCACCACGTGTCCGATGCCGGTGGCGGCGAACACGGCCACCAACGCCGGGGCGACGTACGTGCCGGCGCGGGCGAGGACGGTACCGGCGGGCAACTCCTCACCGGCACGACGGACACCGTACCCCCGCTTGGGGGTACGGAAGATCTCCACCGCCGCCATGCCCTGGTCGGTCCACTCCACCGGCACCACCACGTCGGCGGCGATCGGCATCGGCGCACCGGCCGCCACCGAGAAACACGAGCCGGGGGTCAGCCGGACCGGCCGCCAACTCGCCGCGCCCAGGTCGCCGACCACGTTGAGCCGCACCGCCCGGCCCGGTCCCTGCGTGGGGATCGGGCCGTACCCGACGAGGTCCTCCCAGCGCGCGGCGTACCCGTCCACCGCCGCCTGGTCGAAGGCGGGGAACGAGTGCGGGGCGACGACGTCCGAGGCGAGGACGTTGCCGTACGCCTGGGTGAGGTCGAGGTCGAGCGGGGGCAGCGCGCGCAACCTGCGCAGCACGCTGCCCAGGTAGTCGGCGAGCGGCGTCAACTCGTTCGCGGCCGCCTCGGCGTCGGCCGTCGAGGTCATGTACCGGAGCCGCCCGCCGTGTCGCGTACCCCGTTGATGATCGCCGCGGTGACCGTCTCGTCGCCGTTGTTGACGAACTCGGTCAGCCAGGCGCGGAACTCGGCGCCGAGGTCCTCCCGCTCGACGGCGATCTGCACGACTGTCTGGAGGTAGCCCAGCGGCATGCCGGTGTCGTAGCGGGTGCCCCGGTAGACGATCGCGTGCACCGGCACCCCCTCGCTGCGCAGCAGTTCCATCGCGTCGGTCAGCTGGATCTCCCCGCCGCTGCCCGGTTCGGTACGCCGGATCGCGTCGAAGATCCGCCCCGGCAGGACGTACCGGCCGAGGACGGCGAGGTTGCTCGGGGCGTCCTCCGGCTGGGGCTTCTCCACCATGCCGGTGACCCGGACGACCTCTCCGATGTCGGTCAGCTCCGCTTCGGCCGGTTCGACCGAGGCGATGCCGTACCGCTTGGTCTCGGCCGGGTCGACCTCGAAGAACGCCAGCACCACCCCGCCGGTACGGGCCTGGAGCTCCAACATGGCCGGCAGCAGCGGCTCCGACGGCTTGACGAACTCGTCACCGAGGAGCACCGCGAAGGGCTGGTCGCCGACGTGCGACTCGGCGTACCCGACGGCGTGGCCGAGGCCGAGCTGCTCCGGCTGCCGGCAGGTGTAGATCTCGGCCAGCTCGCTGGGGCGCTTGACCGCGGCGAGCCGCTCGGCGTCGCCCTTGGCCTCCAGCCGGGCCTCCAGGTCGGGGCGACGGTCGAAGTGGTCCACCATCGACGTCTTGCCGCGACCGGTGATCAGCAGCACGTCACCGATGCCGGCCTGGGCGGCTTCCTCGACGATGTACTGGAGCACCGGTCGGTCGATCACCGGTAGCAGCTCCTTGGGCACCGCCTTCGTGGCCGGCAGGAACCGGGTGGCCAGGCCGGCGGCCGGGATCACGGCCTTGACCGCGCGGGCGCGACCGGTCGCGGCGGTCGTTGAGGGGTTCGCTGAGTGCTCCGACATGCCGCGAGACTATCGGCCACGGCTCTGCCGCGGCGGGTGAGGACCGGAAGACGCGCCGCCCGGCTGCGTCACACCGGGAGCACCGACGGCGTGCCGACCGGCCGGCCCACCGGTCGACCCGTCGGCAGGTAGGTCGATCGACCCGTCGGTCGGCAGGTCGTCGCCGGCTACCCGGTCGGTGGGCGGCCGGTGGGCGGGTGGCCGGGTGGCGCTGGTCGGCCCGACGGGCGGACCGGCCCGGGGCAGGCCGTCGTCCGGGCTGGTCGCCCCCGCCGGTACGGCGATCTCCTCGACCGCACCGTCGGCTGCCGGCGTCGGTCGGGGCCGCGCCGTCGCCACCCGGTAGCCGTCACGGCCGGCGCCCTTGGCCGCGTACAACGCCTCGTCGGCGGCGTCCAGCACCTCCGCGCCGGTGCAGGCGTGGTCGGGATAGACGGCGATGCCGATCGAGACCGACACCGCGATCGTGGTCGGGACACCCGCGTGGCCGGCGACCACGACCGGGGCCTCCCGCACCGCCGCGCCCAACCGCTCGGCGACGGTCGCCGCGCCCCGGGCGTCGGTCTCCGGCAGCAGCACCACGAACTCCTCACCGCCCTGCCGGAAGGCCAGGTCCACCTCGCGGATCTCGCCCCGGACCCGGCGGGCGAACTCGGCGAGCACGGCGTCCCCGGCGGCGTGCCCGTAACTGTCGTTGACGATCTTGAACCGGTCCAGGTCGAGGACGAGGATGCTGAGCATCCGGCCGAACCGGCTGGCCCGCTCCACCTCCCGGCGCAGCGACTCACGCAGGTACCGGTAGTTCCACAGCCCGGTCAGCGGGTCGGTCAACGACAACCGCTGCGCCTCCTCGTGCACCCGGACGTTCTCCACCGCCACCGCCGCGTGCCCGGCGAAGGTCCGCAGGGTCGCCAGGTCGTCGTCGTCGAACTCGCCGACGCCCAACCGGTCGTAGAGGACCAGCACCCCGACCGCCGGGTCCCGGCCGGCGGCGTCCCCACCGGGTGCGGTGAACGGCACCGCCACGTACGTCTCGCACCACGGTTCGCCGGTCGGCGTCGGGCCCGACGGGACCCGGCCCCGCTGCGGTTCACCCGTGGCGGCGACCGCACCGACCACCCCCGTGCCCACCGGCACCCGCAACTCCTCCGGCTCGGTGCCCGGTGGGCAACGCCCGGCCAGCCCTTCCGCGCACTGCCCGACGAGCACCCCGGCGTCGTCGACCAGCAGCACCGCCCCGGCCCGCGCCCCGGTCGCCGCGATCGCGCTGTGCAGGATCACCCGCAGGATGCGTTGCAGGTCGTGGGTGCTGGCCAGGGTGTCCCCGAGCACCCTCAGGTGCCCCCGCAACTGGTCCCGGCTGCTGGTCAGCGCAGCCACGTACCCGGCGGTCTCCCGGATCATCCGGTTGAACGCGGCGGCGAGCCCGCCGATCTCGTCCCGGCTGCGCACCGGCACCCGGGCGGTCAGGTCACCCCGGGCGACCCGGTCCACCGCACCGGCCAACTCCACCAACGGCCGGGTGGTGACCCGGGCCAGCCGCCACGCCGTCAGCACCGCCACCACCACGGCGAGCAGCACCGCCCCGACCAGTGCCGCCGGCAGGCCCGACGGTCGCTCCCCGGCCACGGAAAGGACCAGAGGCAACGGCTGCCCCGGGGCCGGCCCGAGCCGCCGCACGTACCGGCCGTCCCGGGTCGCGGTGACCCGGTCACCATCGAGGGTGCCGGCCGCGGCGAGCACCGCGTCGCGTACCCGACGGGTCTCGGTGGTGTGGGTGATCCGGTCGGGGCCGGCGGTGTCGTCGAGGAGGGTGACCGCGACGCCGGTCGCGGCGGCCAGCCGGGCCACGAACGCCGGGTCGACCACCTCGGCGGCGGCCACCGCGCCGAGCGGCGTGCCCGCCGGGTCACGCAGGTCCACCCGGGCGCTCAGCGCCCGGACCGGTCCGCCGGTGCGGACGCCCGCGCAGTCCTGCCACGGAGTCGCCGGCCCACCCGGGGTGGCGTACGTGGTGCCACCGGTCACGTCGGTGACCAGCACGGCGGTGGCCAACCCCCGGCTGACCACCTGACCGGCCGCGCCCGCCCGGGTCGCCGGGTCGGGGCGCAGGGCCACCGCGTCGGCGGCGGCCCGCAACTGCTGGCACAACGCGTCGATCGAGGTACGCACGGCGGACGCGGCCAGGCCGAGCCGTTCGGTGGACCGGGTGCGGTCCACCGTCGACAGGGTGGTGCCGACGAAGACCGCGCCGAGCAGCACGGGACCGAGCACCACCGTGAGGAAGGCCGCCGTCAACCGCCCGCGTAGCGTCAACGCTGTCCCCCCGGAAGTTCCAGGCCCGTTCCTGCGATGCTGACACAGAGCGACCACATTGACAGCGTTGCGTCAGGAGTGTTGCGTGCCCGATTTTTCTGATGAAGCGGAAGCCCTCCACGCGGCCAAACGCGAGACACGCGCCGTGCTGCTCGCCCACCGCCGGGCGCTCACCGCAGCCCACCGCTCCGCCGCCGCGACGCGCGTCCAAGCCGAACTGACCGCGCTGGTACGCCGCCTGCGGCCGGCCACGATGACCGGGTACGTGCCGGTCGGCTCCGAGCCGGGCGGCCCCGACCTGCCCGAGGTGCTCCGGGCCGCGCTGCCGGCCGGGGCGGAGCTGCTGCTGCCCGTGCTCCGCGACGACCTCGACCTGGACTGGGCCCCGTACGCCGGACCGGGCACCCTGGTCGCCGCCGGCCGGGGGATGCGCGAGCCGGACGGACCCCGGCGGGGCCGGACGGCGATCGTCGGAGCATCCCTGGTGGTGGTGCCCGCCCTGGCGGTGGACCGGCACGGCCTACGGCTGGGCCGGGGCGGCGGCTCCTACGACCGGGCGCTGGCCCGGGTACCGGCGGCCACCATGACCGTGGCGCTGCTGCACGACGGTGAACTGCTCCCGGTGCTGCCCGCCCAGCCGCACGACCGGCCGGTGCGGGCGGCTCTCACCCCGTCGGAAGGTCTGCGCCTGCTCACCCGGGACGGGATTGCGCTGACGGCGTCGGGCTCCGCTGATGCTGCGGTCGGCTGACGGCGTCGGGCCCCGCTTCGGCTGACGGTGTCGGGCTCCGTGGTGGCACGGTGCGCTGACGACGTCGGACTCCGCTGATTCTGCGGTCCGGTGACGGCGTCGGGCTCTGCGGCGGCGCGGTGCAGTGACGACGTCGGACTTCGCTGGTGGCGCCCTGCCGACGGCGGGCGGTGCGCCGACGGCGGGCGGTGCGCCGACGGCGTCGAACTTCGCCGGTGGTGGGGTGCGGACCCGGCTCGCCGAGGTCCGGTTCGCGCCTGCTCCCCCGCTGGTCCGGACCTCCCGGCGGGTGGGTGACGATCACGTCCGCTGGACGAACCCGGGTCCGATGACGCACCATTGGCACTCGAATACGTCGAGTGCCAATCGGCTGAACCAGATCCGGAGGAGAACGTGCCCACGTACCAGTACGCCTGCACCGCGTGCGGCCACCAGCTCGAGGCGGTGCAGTCGTTCTCCGACGAGCCGCTGACCGAGTGCCCCGCGTGCGAGGGGCGGCTGCGCAAGGTCTTCAACTCGGTCGGGGTCGTGTTCAAGGGCTCCGGCTTCTACCGCACCGACTCCCGGGCGGCGGGCACCGAGGGCAAGGGCGGCACGACGAAGCCGGCGAAGTCGGAGGGCACCTCTTCCGGTGGCGACTCCTCGGGCTCCGGCTCGTCGTCGACCTCGGGCGGTTCCTCGACCCCCAACTCGTCCTCCTCGTCCACCACCTCCGGCCCGTCGGGCTCGACCAGTTCCACCAAGCCCGCCCCCACCACCACGACCTCCTGACCCCCTCCCCCACCGCCCCACCCCGCCCCCGCGATCAAGAGCTTTGCGTCACGTTGACGCAGTGATCAAGAGATTTGCGTCAAGTTGATCGCGGTATTTGACGCAAACCTCTTGATCACGCCACTTGTGGGTGGGTGGGGGGACGGGGGTGGGGGGACGGGTGGGGGTGGGGTTTTCCACAGGCGGGGTGTTGTCCACAGGGTGTGGGTGAGGGGGCGTGGGGTTTGGGTGGGTGCGACATAGCCTGCTGGGCCGGGGGGTGCCGCCAGGGCATCCGGTGAGCGGCAGAGGGTGTTGCATGGTGACCGGTGCGGTCGATGGAGAAGGCTCGCTGCGAGCATTCCGCTGGCCGCGTCGCCCCGGTGGGGGGACCATGTTGCGGGCGGCCTTGGTGGCGGTCCTGCTGGGGCTGGCGGTGATCGTCATGGACACCCCGGCTGGCTGTTCCACCGGTGCCCCACCACCTGCCGTCGCCCTCGGCCCGGCGGGACCTCCCATGGGGAGGCCCCATGCCACAGATCCCGCCACCGGCAGGCCCAGCGCGGCCGGACCTCCCGCCGGCACATTCAACGCGGCGGGATGTCCGGACCCACCGACCGTGGCCGGGCCCGCCGTCGGCGGCCAGTCCGGCCAGCCGCACCATCGGACGGTACGACCGGGCGTCAGCGGGGCCGGCGTCCCCGACGGGGTGGGCGACCCCCGGTCCGGTACGCAGGAGACCGGAAGGCCCGCCGAGGAAGGCACCCCGACTGCCGTACCGCTGCCGAGCGGCTTCGTGGGAGTGCCCGTCCGCCTGGCCGAACCGGCCGCCCTCGCGGTCCTGCGCCCCGGTGCACGGGTCGACCTGCTCGTGCTGCCGGCCGGGCGCAGCGCTGGAGCACCTGTTCTGCTGGCGGCCGACGCCCTGGTCCTCGACGTGGTGGGCGCCGGGGCCGGGGACGGCTCGTCTGCGCTCTACCTGGCCGTACGCCCCGATCAGGCGCAACGGTCCGTCGGTCAGCCGGAAGGGAGCCGCTTCAGCGTCGTCATCCGAGGATGATCCACTCCTGCGGCGAGGTCTTCGGCAAGGTCGTCGTCGACCACACCGCCTGACCGCCAGACTGCGGGCCGAGACAGCGATATCGCGCCCATCCGGAACCGCATTGTCGCCACCCTGGAGTGGATGTTGCGGCCCACCGGCGGCCGACGATGGTCAACTCCAGTGTGGGGGGCGCTCGGCGAGCAACCAGTCGTCGTTGCCGTCCCGGCGCTCACCCCACCCGAAGTCGGTGTCGTCGGCGGTCTGCTCAGGCAGCACCACGAAGTCGTCGCTGAGGTCGACCGCGCGGTCGTCATCGCCGGGCACACCGCCGCCGGCCAGATCCTCGGTGCTCACGAGCGGCAAGGTTACTCCTCAGACCGCCCACTTCCCGCACACCACCACGGCGGCCAACTGCCGGGTCTCCCCGGCAAGGGTCCGCCGCGTCCGGCCCTCACGTTGGTAGCGTCGGATGGCGTGACGACCCCCAGCGGTGCCAGCCCCGACGACGAATACTGGCGACGCCCACCCGCACAGCCGCCCACCCCCACCCCCGCACCCACCGAGCCGACACCCTCGACCCGCCAGCCTCGCCCGAGCACCATCCCCGGCGGAACGGGTGCCCCGCACCACCTTGACGGATCTCCCACCACCGGGGTTGACGCGGCCCCTGAGGCCGGGGCCGAAACCAGGGCCGAGACCAGAACCAGTGCCGGAACCGAACAAAGGGCCGGAACCGAACACAGGGCCGAGACCGAACACGGGGCCGGGAGCGAACAAAGGGGCGCGACCGAACAAGAGGCCCGGACGGGAGGAGGTGCCGGGACCGGAACTCGTGCCGCAGAGGAGGCCGGGGCAGAGAGCGGGGTCGCGACCGGCGCGGGTGCCGGGGGTGCCGGGGAAGCGGAAGGTGGGGCGACGCACCAGCCCTCGCCCTGGGCCAGCCCGGTCGACGCGCCGGCACCCGGCCTGCCGTCCGGTCGACCCGCCAGCCCACCGGCCGGCCCGCCGTCCGGTGAGCCGGCCGCGCCGCCGAGGGTGGATACGTCGATCCCGGGAACGGTCCCGACCACTCCCTGGACGGGCAGTACCGCACCGGGGACGAGTTCGGCCTGGTCGGGGCGGGGTGGTTACCACGGGCCGCCGCCCACCACGCCACCGCCGCCGGGCTGGCGTCCCCCGGTGCACCTGGAAGCGACTCCCGCCCGCACCCTGCCGGCGCAGGACATGGAGGCGATGGACGCGGCAGAGCAACGGGCGCAGCGGGTCACCTGGAGCGTCGGCGCGGTCATCGGCACCGTGTTGCTACTGCTGCTCTGTCTGCTCTGCTCCCGGGCACTGTTCTGAACACCCGCCGAACACTCCCGAACGCCATCCGGCGCACACGCCGAAGGCGCTGCCCGGCCCACGCGCCGACCGACCAGGCCAACCAGGCCGACCAGGCCGACCGGTCAGCACGAACAAGACCGCTCAGCACCCGGACAACCGGTCAGCAGGCGGACAACCGACCGGGCAGCCAGGCCGAACGGGCCCGACCGGGCCGCCATGCCGACCGGGCCGCCATGCTGCCGGGCAGCCAGGCCGACCGGTCAGCACGCAGGCGACTGGTCAGAACGTGTTGCTCCACACCGAGGCGGCACCGCTGTCCCCGGTGAGATAGACGTAGACGAGCGCGAACACCGACAGCACCACGACGATCGCGGTGAGGACCCAGGGTGCCCAGCCGGGCAGGTTCGGGGTACGCACCCGACTGCTGGTCACCGCCAGCAGCAGCAGCGCCGCCACGGCCAGCCCGATGGTGAACCACTGCAGCGTCTCGCCGTACTCGGAATGTTCGTGGATCTTGGCGAGTAGCTCGGGCGAGTAGCCCTTCGCCCGCAGCGCCTCCTCGAACGCCTCCCCCGATTCGGTCGCCACCCAGGCGAGGACCGGGGTGATCACGGCCAGGATGGCCACCGCCCAGTCGAGGCGGGGCCGCCAGCGCGGCATCAGCCCGTAGGCGCTGGCCAGCAGCGCGAGTAGTGGGACGAAGACGACCACGGCATGGACCACCAGGACGTGACCTGGCAGACCGTTGATCTCCTTGAACACCGACACCTCCGAGCGTGGAATGCGGGTTGCGGCAGACAGCGTACGTCGAGCCTGGTGTCGCAGCGTCTCGCCGTACGCGTACACGCGGTGGCGGAGGTTCCGGTTCACCGCGTCCCGGCCCGTCCCGCACCCGCTGGTTCCGGGCGAGGGTCACGACGACGGACGGCGGTACCTCGTCGAGCGTGGCACTGTTGACGGGTGGACACCGACGATCTCGGCCTCTTCGGTCCCGGTTCGGTCACCTGGAAGGTGCACGACGAACCGATCCTGATCGTCGCCGGCCTGCGCTCCCTCTATCTTCAGACCCTGCACCCCCGGGCGATGGCCGGGGTGGCCCAGAACAGCAACTACCGGTCGGACGCCTGGGGGCGGCTGGTCCGCACCGGCACGTACATCGACACGGTGAACTACGGCACCACCGCCGAGGCCGAGGCGGCCGGCCGGCGGTTGCGGGCCCTGCATGCCCGGCTGCGCGCCACCGACCCGTTCACCGGCGAGCGGTTCCGGATCGACGAGCCGGATCTGCTGCGCTGGGTGCACGTCACCGGGGCCGAGTCGTTCGTCGGCACCGCCCGCCGGGCCGGTCTGTCGCTGACCGATGCCGAGGTGGACGGATATTACGCCGAGCAGCGGCGGGCCGCCGCACTTGTCGGGCTCGACCCGGCCGGGGTGCCCGGCAGCGCCGCCGAGGTGGCCGACTACTACCGGGCGGTCCGGCCCGAGCTACGGATGACCAGGGAGGCGGCGGAGACCGCGCTGTTCCTGACCGCCCCGCCGATCCCGTGGAAGCTGAGCCGGCCGGCCCGCCTCGGGTTGAGCCTGGGGCCGCCACGCTGGGCGTACTTCGGGGTGGCCGGCACGGCGCTCGGGCTGCTGCCACCGTGGGCGCTGCGACTCTACGGCGGGCTGGGACTGCCCACCACCGCGCTGTCGGCCGACCTGAGCGTCCGGACGCTGCGACTGGCCCTGGCGGCGTTGCCCCGCAACTGGCGGGAGAGCCCGATCCAGCAGGCGGCGAAGGACCGTGCCGCCCGTCTCACCGCCGCCGCCTGACCATCCGGGACGGGTAGACCCGACGCGGGAGGTCGGTCAGTCGGCCTGCGGAGCGGTGGGGCGGTCGATCGCCGACCACGGCTCGCGGCCGGGGGTCTGCGCGCCGACCGGGCAGGTACGCCGGTAGTCGCACCAGCCGCAGCGGGGCCCGGCGACGGCAGGGAACGCCTCGTCCGGGTCGGTTCCGTCGGCCACCGACCGCTCGGCGGCCATGATGTCCCGGGCGGTGTCCTCGGCGCGGCTGAGCTGCCGGGTCAGCGACTCGACGGTGTGGTCGTGCCCGGCGACGGTGCCGGTCGGCAGATGGTGCAGCTCCACCCGGCGGCAGGGTCGGCGGAACGTCCGCTCGGCGGCGTACGCGTAGAGGGCCAGTGCCTGCGAGCCGCGCGCGTCGTCGGCGTCCAGCCCGGTGCGGCCGGTCTTGTAGTCGACGATTACCAGTTCGGGGCCGTCCGGGCCGGGGCGGGAGTCGATCCGGTCGGCCCGCCCGTTGAAGGCCAGCACGGCGGTCTTGACGGCGACCACGCGTTCCACGCCCAGCGGGTCGTCGCCGGGGTCGAGGGTGGCGACGTACCCCTCCAGCCAGCCCAGCGCCCGCTGGTAGGCCGCCCGCTCCTGCTCGTCGTCGCGGTAGCCCTCGCGGACCCAGGTGCCCTTGAGCAGGGCGGGCAGCGCCTCGGGGCGCCGCCGGTCGACGGGCAGCGCATACCAGTTCTTCAGGGCGGTGTGCACGCTCGCGCCGAGCGAGTTGTGCGCCCACGGCGGCCCCTTGGGCGGGGCGGGCCGGTCCAGGTAGGTGTAGCGGTAGCGGCGGGGGCAGTCGGCGTACGCGCCGAGTTTGCTGGGTGTGCAGGTGAAGAGCCGTTCGGGCATGCCGGCGAAGCCGAGTTGCTCGGGTTGGCCGGAGCGGGGCCGGGGAGTACCGGCGGAGGAGGCTCGTCGCACCCCGGTGATCCTGCCAGCCCGGTGCGACAGCCCGGCGGCGGCACGACGGGCGACTCAGCTCATGTTCACGTACTGCGTGACGAAGGCGGCCACCGCGTCGGCGATGAGCTGCACCGCGATGGCGGCCAGCAGCAGGCCGGCGATCCGGGTCAGCACCTCGATGCCACCCGGCCGGAGGATCTTGACGATGCCGCCGGAGAACCGCAGCACGATCCAGACCGCCAGCATCACCGCGACGATCGCGGCGGCGATCGCCGAGACCTGTCCCACCCCGTCGGCCTGCTGCACGAACAGCATGGTCGCCACGATCGCGCCGGGGCCGGCCAGCAGCGGGGTGCCCAACGGCACCAGGGCGATGTTGGAGGTGGCCTGCTGGCTGGGGTCGTCGGCCTTGCCGGTGAGCAGTTCCAGCGCGACCAGGATCAGCAGCAGGCCACCGGCCGCCTGCAACGCCGGCAGGTCGACGTGCAGGTAGGCGAGGAGGGTCTGGCCGGCGACGGCGAAGACCACGATGACGCCGAGCGCCAACGCGACCGCCTGCCAGGCGGCCCGGTTACGGTCACGGGCCGGCAGCGGGCCGGTCAGGGCGAGGAAGATCGGCATCATGCCCGGCGGGTCGACGATGACCAGCAGGGTCACGAAGACCTCACCGAAGAGCTTGAGATCCACCGGACGAGGGTAGCGGTGCCGCTGGCAGGCGGAACGCGGATCAGCCGGAAGCGACGCCGGTCACTCCGGAGGACGCCGCGACGATCCGCTCGTACGCCTCCAGCGCGGTGGTGTGCGCGCCCAGCCGGACGGTCTTGTGGCTGCCGTGGAAGTCCGACGAGCCGGTGACCAGCAGGCCCAGGTCGGTGGCGAGCCGCCGGACGTGCGCCGCCTCGGCGGGGGTGTGGTCCTCGTGGTCGGCCTCCAGGCCGGCGAGCCCCGCGTCGGCCAGCTCGGCGATCAGCGTGTCCGGGACGATCCGCCCCCGCCGGCTGGCCCGGGGATGGGCGAACACCGGCACGCCGCCGGCCGCCCGGACCAGGGCCACGGCCCGGAACACGTCGATGTCGTCCTTGGGTAGCCGGTACCGCTGCCCCAGCCACTGCGGGCCGAACGCCTCGGTGGTGGTGGTGACCAGGCCGGACCGGATCAGCGCGGCGGCGATGTGCGGGCGACCCACCGTGCCTCCGTCGGCGGCGGCCAGGATCTCCGGCCAGCTCACGTCGATCCCGTCGGCGCGCAGCAGCTCGACGATCCGTTCCCCGCGTACCTCCCGGGCCTGTCGGACCCGGGCCAGCTCGGCGACCAGCTCCGGGTGCTCCGGATCGAACAGGTACGCCAGCAGGTGCAGCGGCAGCGCCGGTTCGGCACTGTGCCAGCGGCAGGACAGCTCCGCCCCCCGCACGAGGCTGAGCCCGGCCGGTAACGCGTCGACCGCCGCCGCCCAACCGGCGGTGGTGTCGTGGTCGGTGATCGCCACGACGTCCAACCCGGCGTCGGCGGCGGCCCGGACCAGCTCGGCCGGGCCGAGCGTGCCGTCGCTGGCGGTGGAGTGGGCGTGCAGGTCGATCAGCGGGCGGGCGGGCATGGTCCCGACGCTACCGGCGGGCGGGTCGGGGCAGGTCACCCGGTGCCGGCCACCACCACCGGTCGGGCGTCGGCCCCGGCCCCGGCCACCGGGGTCGGGGTGGCCGGCCTGTCCGCCAGCACCTCGTCGGGGCGCACCCGGGCGAGGTCGCCGTCCCCGTCGACGTACGCCGCATCGTGGTCGTCGGTCCAGACCACCGCACCGCCGATCGCCGGGCCGGCGCCGCGTGGGGCTGGGACGGTGCCGGCCAGGTCGACCAGGATGGCGTCGTCCGATCCGGCGAGTCGGCCGTTGACCAGCAACCAACGTCCGTCGGGAGAGACCGCGCCCCGGCCGTCGGCGGTCGGGGTCACGTCGCACCGGGTGCTCGCCGGGGCCAGGTCGGGGTCGAGCAGGGCCAGGCAGCTCCCGCTGCCGACCCGCACCCGGGCGACCAGCCGGCCGTCCGGCCGGGTCCCGTAGACCTCCTGGACGTCCGGCGCGACGATGCCGGGCGGCCCCGCCGGGCTCCACCGCCACCACAGGTGACCACCCTCGGGGGCGGCCCGCAGCAGGACCCGGTCGCCGACCACCCGGACCGGGACCGCGTCGACGGACGGCCCGGCGACGGAGGCGATGAGCTGCCCGGCCACGATCCCGGCGGCGAAGAGTCGGCCGTCGTCGCGCCAGGCCACCTGCCGGCTGTCGGGTGACAGCACGATCTCGTCGGCACCGGCGAGCAACGCCTGCGGTTTCCCGCCCGAGGGCACCACCCAGAGGGTACGGCCGGCAGCGGTGACCGCCCCGGTCAGCAGCCAGCCGCCGCGGTCGGGCAGGCGTTGCGCGCGTTCGACCGGCCCGATCCCCAGCTCGTACCGCTGCCCGGCGGCGGTGACCAGCGCACCGGCCACGATCAGGTCGACCTCGCCGTCGGTCGGCCGGTCCGCCGGGTGGGGAGCGACCGGGTCGGGGGACAGGGTGGCCACCCCCTGCGGGTCGCCGAGCACGACGGTCGGGGCGGTGGGCTGGTCCGCCTGCCCACCGAGCTGGGTCATGCCGCCGGCCGCCAGGGCGGTCACGATGCTGGCCAGGGTGAGCCCGGCGACCGTGCGCCGCCGCCTGACCCGCCGGGCCCGACCGAGCGCCAACCCGGCCGGGTCGACGGGGAGCCGGTGCGGCACCGCGACCCGCTGGGACAACGTCTCCCGCAGCGCCCGCTCCAGCTCGTCGTCGTGCGTCACGAGGAGTTGACGCCCCGACCCGTCGGTCTGGTTGCCGGGCCGCGACGGTGCGGGCTTCATCGGGTCTCCGTGGCGAGCGGCGCGGTCGGGATCGGCAGGACGCCCGCGCCCACCGGCCGGGGCGACGCCGGGCCGGTACCCGCCCGCTCCCCGGGTACGACGCGCGCCGCGCCGGACCGCCCCGTCCCCGTCCGGGCCGGTGCGCCGGGGCGGGCCGGCATCACCCCGGTGTGGCCCGGCACAGGCTCGCCCGGGGTGCCCGGTGCGGATGTCCGGGTCTGCCCGGTGGTGCGCCCGGGTGACGGCGGCCGGGAGGCCTGAACTGCCCCGGTGGAGGTGGTCCGGGTGGTCGTGGCTGTGGTCGGACGGGTGACCGGTTCGGGGGTCAGGTCGTGCAACGCCTCCGCCCCGAGCCGGCGGCGCAGGGTGGCCAGGGCCCGGGACGTCTGACTCTTCACCGTGCCGGGGGAGATCTCCAGCAGGGCCGCCGTCTGGGCCTCCGACAGGTCCTCGTAGTAGCGCAACACCAGCACGGCACGTTGCCGGGCGGGTAACGCCCGCAGGTGCCGCCAGAGGACGTCGCGGTCGAGCTGCTGCTCGATCTCGTCCACTCCGGCCCGCTCGGGCAGCACCTCGGTGGGCCGCTCACCGTGCCACCGCCGCCGCCACCAACTGGTGGACGTGTTGACCAGCACCCGCCGGGCGTACGGTTCGACCGCCTCGATCCCACCCAGGCGCCGCCAGGCCAGGTACGTCTTGGTCAACGCGGTCTGGAGGAGGTCCTCGGCGGTGGCCCAGTCCCCGGCGAGCAGGTAGGCGGTCCGCAGCAGGGCACTGGAGCGCGCCGCGACGAAGTCACGGAACTCGTCCTCCAGCGGATCCCGGTCGGCCACCGCTCACCTCCGCACGCCGTCCCGCCTGGCAGACTGCCATGCCGGGCATCACCCGGTCGACGGCGGAAGGTGTGCAGTTCGTCCGACGGACGGACGACACGTGTCAGGCGCCGTCGTCGGCCTTGGCCTCGTCGGCCTCCTTGCCCAACCGGGCCTCGACCGCCTGCGGCTCGTACATCTCCTCGACCACCCGCAGGTAGAGCTCGTTCGGGTTGGGCAGGTTCTTGATCTCCCGTAGCGCCTGCTCCTGGCCGGCGGACTCCAGCACGAAGGTGCCGTAGTTGAGTGCCCGGCCGGTCGGGGTCTGCTCGTATTTCATGTCGGTGACCCGGGCCAGCGGCATCATGGCGACCTTGCGCGTGACGATGCCGTTGACCACCATGACCCGCTTGTTGGTCAGGATGAACCGGTCGTACCACCAGTCGGCGACCTTCCAGGCGACCCAGCCCATCACCCCGAACCAGAGCAGCACGGCGATGGTGGTGAGGGCGCCGACGTCCTGCCCGGCGAGGAAGCCGGAGAGGTAGCCGAGGATGAAGGTGGCCGCCACGCCGACGACGATCGGGGTGGCGAGGTGGATCCAGTGCCGCTTCCACTCGCCCCGGTAGCGCTCGGTCGGGAAGAGGTAGCGGGCGACGAGGGAGCTGGGCTCGTCCTCCAGGGGGAGCACCCGGCGGGGGGCCATGCCCTGGGAGTCGGACCGCAGACCGGACAGCTCCTCTTCGGAGATGACCGGCGGTTGGTAGCCCGCCTCCGGATCACGGACCCAGGTCCGCCCCTGACCCCCGAATCCCGGGACGTCGCCGTAGCCGGCGTCGTCCGAGAAGGACGGTCCACTGGCGGGTCCCGCCCCGGACCCGTAGGCCGGCCCGTCGTCGGGTCGGTACCTCGGGATGGGTTCGGTGTCCCGCTCCCGGCGGTCCCGGCCGGGATCGTCCGGGTCGAACGGGGGTCCGGAGGGGCTGCCCATCGGCGGCTAGGCGACGAGGCTCGTGAAGAAGTCACCGAAGCCCTGGGCGATGTCCACGATGCCACCGCCGAGCGACTTGAAGACGTCCGCTGCCGAGTTTGGCCGGTAGGCAACGAAGAAGATCAAGAATGCGATACCGGCCCAGGTGAGGACCTTCTTGACCATAGCGGGCCATCCTCTCGCGCGGCGCCGGGTCCGTTTACCGCAGCGGCACCCAGAGTATCAGCATGATGTCGTAGCGTGAATATCTGCGTCCCATCTCCGACTCACCCGGAGGGCCGTCAAGCCCCTCCGTGCAGGTACGGGGACGGTGCGCCGAACACGAGCTCGGGCGGAGTCCACTCGGTGAGGTCGTGCAGGACGACATCTTCCGCGAGGAGGTGACCCGCGCTCGCCGGCCAGGCTATCGCATGAAGCCACATTCCCCGAGCCTCACCGGCGTACGCGCTTCGATCCGTGGCGGAATTGACCAACCACAGTGGAGTCGGATGACCGCCCGCCCGGATCCGCGCCGGCTCGACGTGCTCGGGATGACCAGGGCCGGGACCCGGCCCGGCCAGCACCTCCGTCAACTCTGGACCGGGGTCCGGACCGGCCAGCCCGGCGAATCGGGTGCCCAGTCCGACCCCGGGCTCCTCCGCCACCAGGACCAGTTCGGCCGGACCGCCACCGAGGGGCGCCGGACCGGCGCACGCGACGGCGGTGGCCCGGACACCACCAGCCTCGTCCCCGGCCCAGGCCACCCCGGTGACCGTCCAGCCGGCCGGCAGCGGCCACGGGCACCACAGCGGCAGCGCGGGCCGCTCTGGGCCACCCTCGGCAGCCACCCGCTCCACCACGCTCGCCACGATCTCGGCGTCGATGTGCTCGGGCACGTGCAGCGGGGCGACCGGCCCACAACGGACGCAGCGCGACTCACCGTGCATCAGGTCCGGTGGGCGCACCTGCCCCGCACACCTCGGACAACTCACCATGACACTCACATCCCCACCGTGGCCCGACGATGCGGGTCCGTCAAGCCGACCCCGCCGACCC
Source organism: Micromonospora sp. RL09-050-HVF-A (assembly GCF_019374995.1). NCBI lineage: Bacteria > Bacillati > Actinomycetota > Actinomycetes > Micromonosporales > Micromonosporaceae > Micromonospora > Micromonospora sp. RL09-050-HVF-A. The sequence goes on along the minus strand of NZ_JAGKQP010000002.1, from coordinate 5,348,515 downwards.
GCCGCCACCTTTCCCACTACGGTGTCCCGCCCAGCCGGCGAGGATCGGGGGCAGCCGCCCGGGGCCGGGCCGGCCACGGTCCGACCAGCGGCGTGCCGGTCAGGACGGCGGGGCGGCGGCGTGGGCGCGGATCCAGGCGTGCATGGCGATGCCGCTGGCCACCCCGGCGTTGATCGACCGGGTCGAGCCGTACTGGGCGATCGAGAAGAGCTGGCCGCAGGCGGCCCGCGCGGCGTCGGACAGGCCGGGGCCCTCCTGGCCGAAGAGCAGCACGCAGCGCCGGGGCAGGGTGGTGGTCTCCAGCGGCCGGGAACCGGGCAGGTTGTCGATGCCGACCACCGGCAGGTCGTGCCCGCCGGCCCAGCCGACGAACTCCTCGATCGTCGGGTGGTGCCGGACGTGCTGGTAGCGGTCGGTCACCATCGCGCCCCGACGGTTCCACCGCCGCAGCCCGACGATGTGCACCTCGGCGGCGAGGAACGCGTTGGCGTTCCGGACCACCGTGCCGATGTTGAAGTCGTGCTGCCAGTTCTCGATGGCCACGTGGAAGTCGTGTCGCCGCTCGTCCAGGTCGGCCACGACGGCCTCCCGCCGCCAGTAGCGGTAGCGGTCCACCACGTTGCGCCGGTCGCCCGCCGCGAGCAGCTCCGGGTCGTAGCGTGGGTCGTCCGGCAGGTCGCCGACCCACGGTCCGACACCCACGTCGAGCTGGTCCTCGGTCACGATTGCCAGAGGGTACGGCCCGCCGCCGCCACCGCCGCACGCCACCCCGGCCGACACCACGACGGGTCGGCGGCACCACCGGTCGACGGTGCACCTGTCAGCGCAGGTCCAGGGCGTCGCCGAGGCGGTCCAGGAAGCGCCGGTGGCTCGGTTGCGGGGTGCCGGTCCGGCAGACCCGCACCGCCACCGACTCCACCCACTGCCGGTACGCGGCGGAGTCGGCCGGGTCGGCCCGGCGGCGCAGCACCCGCACGGCGGCCCGGCACACCTGTGGCAGCTCCGCCGGATCGGCGAGCCCGCCGGCCAGGGCAGCAGCACTGTCGGTCGGGGCGGTCGCGCTGCCGGTCGGGGCGGTCGCGCTGCCGGTCGGGGCGGTCGCACCGTCGTGCCGGGCGTAGATCGCGGCGGCCACGGCGCGTACCAGGTCACTGTCGGAGGCCCGACCGGCGGCGACGGCGTCCAGTCCGACGAGACCGGCGGCGACGTCCCGGGCCGGACGACCGGGACCGGGCGACGCGGCGGCCACCAGCACCCGGCCGGGCAGGGTGGTGAGCAGGTCCCACTCGACGGCGGAGTAGGCGGCGGTGGTCAGCGGTGCGGCACGCCGTCCGGCAGAGGGCGGCTCTCCGGCGAGGGAGTGGCTCATCAGGACCTCCGCCGTCAGCATATGCCCACCGCGACGGGCGACGGGCCGGTCCTGCCTCGATCCGCCCCACAGCCGGCCTCGAACCGCCCGGGGCGGGCCTCGAGACACCCGGCGCCGTGGCGGCCGGACCGGAAGACGCCCGACTGGCCCTCGTCGTGGTTGTTGCGGATCTGCGTCCTGCCCGTCGACGGGTGACGACGCCCTGCCGGGCCCTGGCCGACGAGCCGACGGAGTCCGACCCGGCGCGTCTTACCGCCGGTTCCCGCCTTAGCGGTGGTTAAGGAGATGCGGGGGGCGTGGGGGCCGGGGAAATGTCACACCAGGGCCAACCCGGGGGGAGACGCAATGAGCGGCGGGGCCCTCCCCGGCACCCGCCGCCCACGCTCTGATGTCGAAGATTCTGCCCCACCGAAGCGATGAACGGACAGAGACGGAGGTCACATTTATCTTTTCGTAACAATACGGAGAGTCATTATTGATCAACGAGAGAGCGATCTCCGCAGGTGAAGTAGCACCTTGTCAGGCCACAAATCGATGCGTGTTCGCTGGTCCGGGGGGCGATCTCCCTGGAAACGCTCCCATCACGGGCGGTCACGCAAATGCGTCATGCAAGTGCAGTCCGCATGCGCACATCGACCGACGCGGTTCGATGAGCATGATCAGGCCGTCCCGAGCGTGCCGGTTTCGGCGTCCCCCACCCGGGAATTTGCCGGGGTACCACCTGGTTCTACCGGACGGAAAACGCAATCTGCGCTGATCGGAGAGTCCAATGGCAACCGTTGAGCTGACCACGGCCAACTTCGACGAGGTGACCGAGAGCAGCGGCATCGTGCTGGTCGACTTCTGGGCCGAGTGGTGTGGCCCGTGCAAGCGGTTCGCCCCGGTCTATGAGCGTTCGTCGGAAAAGCACCCCGACATCACCTTCGGCAAGGTCGACACCGAGGCGCAGCAGGATCTGGGGGCCAAGTTCGACATCCGCTCCATCCCGACGATCATGGCGATCCGGGACGGCGTGATCGTCTTCGCCCAGCCGGGCGCGCTGCCCGAGTCGGCCCTGGAGAACCTGATCGAGCAGGTCCAGGCCCTCGACATGGACGACGTGCGTAAGCAGCTGGCCAACCACCAGCACTGAGCACCGCACCCACGGCCGGGCCACGTCAGGTCACTTGCGTTCCGGTCGCACACATGTTCGAATAATCGGCATGCGCTGGGATCACCTCTCCGCTCCCCCGGACGAGGAGCATCCCGACCGGGCAGTGCCAGCGACGCCACCCCTGCCGCTGGCGCTGCCCGGAGCGATCGTCCGCACCTTCGACACCCCTGACTTCGCCGGGATGACCTTCTACGAGGTGCAGGCAAAGTCGATCATCAATCGGGTGCCGGGCGAGTCACGGGTGCCGTTCAGCTGGACGATCAACCCCTACCGGGGCTGCACCCATGCCTGTGTCTACTGCTTCGCGCGCAGCTCCCACACCTATCTCGATCTCGACGCCGGGGCGGACTTCGACCGCAAGGTGATCGTCAAGGTCAACGCCGGGGAGCTGGTCCGCCGCGAGCTGGCCGCCCCGCGCTGGCGGGGCGCGGCGATCGCGATGGGCACCAACGTCGACTGCTACCAGCGGGCCGAGGGCCGTTACCGGCTGCTGCCGCCGATCATCGAGGCGCTGCGCGACTTCGCCAACCCGTTCTCGATCCTCACCAAGGGCACCCTGATCCTGCGCGACCTGCCGCTGCTGCGGCAGGCCGCCGAGGTCACCCGGGTCAGCCTGTCGTTCTCGGTCGGCTTCGTCGACGAGGCGCTGTGGCGGGCGGTGGAGCCCGGCACCCCGAGCCCGGCCCGCCGGCTCGACGCGGTGCGCCGGCTCACCGACGCCGGTTTCGAGGTGGGGGTGCTGATGGCGCCGATCCTGCCCGGCCTCAGCGACGACGACGAGTCGATCGACGCCACCGTCGCGGCGATCGCCGCCGCAGGCGCCACCGGCGTCACCCCGCTGACCCTGCACCTGCGTCCCGGTGCCCGCCAGTGGTATGCGTACTGGCTCGGTCGGGAGTTCCCCCACCTGGTCCCCCGCTATCGCGAGCTGTACCGGTCCGGGGCCTACCCGCCGCAGGCGTACCAGCGGGAGGTGACCGCCCGGGTGCGGATCGCGGCTCGCCGGCACGGCCTGCACCAGGGCGGACCCGGCGACACGCGCCGGCCCCCGGACCCGTCGCCCACGCCCACCGGCGAACAGCTCGCCCTGCTCTGACTGTGAGGCTGGCCTGGTCCGTCCGCGACGGTGGCCGCGCCGCCGTGCCCCCACCCGGCGCTGCGCGCAGGATGGTTCTGACCCTCGGAGCTAGGCTCGGCGGATGCGGACCGCCCAGCAGCTCCTCGCCGACTCAGCCGTGATCGCCGTCGTGGGTGCGTCCCGCGACCCGGGCAAGGCCGCACACCGGGTGCCGGCGCAGATGCAGCGGTACGGCTGGCGGATCATCCCGGTCAACCCGACGGTGGACGAGTTGTTCGGTGAGCGGGCGTACGCCTCGCTGGCCGACATCCCGCACCCGGTGGACCTGGTGAACGTCTTCCGACCGGCCCGGGACGCGGTGGAGGTGGTCCGTCAGGCGGTCGCGATCGGTGCTCCGGCGGTCTGGCTCCAGCTCGGCATCGTCTCGGCCGAGGCGCGGCGGATCTCCGAGGAGGCCGGCATCGACTACGTCGAGGACCGTTGTCTGATCGTCGAACGGGCCGCCGCCGGTCTCAGCCGACTCGGCTGAGACCGACGCCGATCCGGAGCCGGACCCGCCGGCGACCCGTCCCGCCAACCGCCGGGCGACCCCGTCCCGCCAACCCCCGGGAAAAGGTGCACCGCTACCGGTAGCGTCCGCAGGAGAAAGGACCATTGAGCTGCGGCGGAAGGCGGACACCGTGAGTACGCCACCGGGGGGACCGGAGCAGCCACCATCGCCGTACGAACCGCCCCGGCCCGACCCGTCGCCCTGGGCGCAGCCCACCGGACCGTCCCCGTCGGGCCACCCGGCCGAACCACCGCCGACCGGTGAGCCGGCCGAACCGCCGCAGTCCGCTCCGCCGACCCCACCGTCCTGGGGACAGCCATCGCCGGACGAGCCACCGCCGTGGGGGCAGCCACCGCAGGACGGGTCGCCGGACCGGACACCGCCGGCTCCCGCTGAACCACCCTGGGGGCAGCCGACGCCGGGCGAACAGCCCTGGGGACAGCAACAGTGGGGGCGACAGCCGTGGGAGCAGCCGGCGTACCCGCCGTCCGGGCAGTACGGGCGGCCCGGCGGTGAAACCAACGTGCTGGCGATCCTGTCCCTGGTCCTCGCCTTCGTCTTCGCCCCGGCCGGCATCGTCCTCGGCCACCTGGCCAAGCGGCAGATCCGCCGCACCGGCGAGGCTGGCGACCAGCTCGCCACCTGGGGGCTGGTCCTGGGCTACGCGTTCACCGTGATCGGGGTGCTCGTCTGCTGCGGCTGGCTGGCCCTCGTCGTGTGGGCCGGCGCCAGCGGCAGCAGCGACACCGGGTACTGATCAGCGGAACTGCGCCTCCCGGACGCTGTTGCCGCCGTCGACCACCAACATCTGCCCGGTGATGTACGACGCCGCCGGCGAGCAGAGGAAACTGATCGCGGCGGCCACCTCGTCGGGGGTGCCGGGGCGGCCGACCGGGGTGCCCAACCCCTGCTTGATCTCCGCGATCGTGGACGCCGCCGTGTAGATCGTCCCCGGGGCCACCGCGTTCACCGTCACCCCGTCGGCGATCATCTCCATCGCCAGCGCCCGGGTCAGCCCGACCACCCCCGCCTTGGCCGCCGCGTACGCCGCCTCGGTGGGCAGCGCCTTGACCGGCCCGGCGGTCGCCGAGAGGTTGACGATCCGCCCCCAGCCCCGTTCGGCCATCCCGCCGATGAAGGCCCGGCTGCACAGGAACGCGGTGGTCAGGTTCCGGTCGATCTCGCCGCGCCACTCGTCATAGCTGAGCTGGGCCACCGGACGCAGCACCTCGGGGCTGGCCCGGCTGGCCAGGCCGGCGTTGTTGACCAGCACCTCGACGTCACCGAGCTGCTCGGCGACCGCGTCGGCCAGTGCACCGACCTCGGACTCGTCGGTCAGGTCGGCGACGAAGCCGGTCACGCCCAGTTCCCCGGCCCGGTCGTGGATGCGCCGGGTGGTGGAGACGATCGCCACCCGGGCACCCAGGTCGGCCAGTCGGCGGGCGGTCGCGTACCCGATGCCGTCCGCGCTGCCCGCGCCGGTGACCAGCGCGACCCGGCCGTCCAGCCGCATGGTCACCGGGTCGGCCACCGGCACCGGCTCGTCCTGGCCGGCGTCGCTGCCGCCGCCGACGGCGCGGGTGCGCCGGGCCAGGCCGGGACGGCTCACGTCCCGCCTCGGTCGGCTGCCGGATCGGTCGGCCCCACGTGCGTCGATAGCCATGCCGCGATCCTGCCCGCTCGGTGCGACGTGGGCAACGAGCCACCACGGGCGGACCCCACCGCTGTTGCACCCTGGCTACCCTGACGGCGCACCTACATGCGACGGAGAAGATCAGATGACCTACCCCCCGCCCTCGGACGGCTGGCAGGACCCGGCATGGTCGGGCCACCAGCCCGATCCGACACTGCCGGCCAGCGGCCCACCGGTTTCCGCCCAACCGATCGGCAAGGACCCGTACGCCCCGGCTGACCCGTACGCGGGTGCGCCGCTCATCCCCGGCCAGGCCGGCCCGGTCGACCCGTACGCTGCCGCAGCCGCCTACCCGCAACCGTCCGGTTACCCGCAGCCGGCCGGGTTCCCCGGCTACGGCGGCTACCAGCCCCCGCCCCCGCAGAGCGGCCTCGCCATCGCCTCGATGATCGTCTCGATCATCGGCGCGATCGGCCTGTGCGGTTACGGGCTCGGCGGCTACATCGGCATCATCGGCGCGATCCTCGGCCACGTGGCCCGCAAGCAGATCAGGGAGCGGGGCGAGGGCGGCGCCGGCTTCGCCACCGCCGGCATCGTCGTCGGCTGGATCTCCACCGTCATCGCGGTGCTGGCCACCATCGCCCTGGTGGTCTTCTTCGTCTGGCTGGCCAACCAGGAGTCGACGACCGGCTACGGCACCAGCTACTGAGCAGCGGGGCCGCCCCGGGACCCGGGGCGGCCCACCGGGTCACTGCCCCGATGGGGTGACGTGCGGGTGCGGGTCGACCCGGCCGGGACCGCCAGGGCGTGTCGGTGTTCGCGGACCCGCAGGAGCGGCGGCGTCGATGGCCCGCACGGCGCTGGACATGACAGGGACCCGACGGTCCCCGGGGCTTGGTGACCTCGCGGTAACCTCGTGCCGTGACCGGGGTGAACGGACCTGTGGAAGATCTCGCCGGGCGGCGGACCGTGGTGGTGACCGGGGCCAGCTCCGGCATCGGCCTGGCCGCCTCCGTGGCGCTGGCCCGGCGGGGCGACCGGGTGGTGCTGGTCGGCCGGGACCCGGCCCGCCTCCGGGCCGCCGGTGACCGGGTACGCGAGGCGTCCGGCGAGCGCCCCGAGCTCTTCCGCGCCGACTTCGCCGTGCTGGACGACGTACGCGGGCTCGCCGAGCGGCTGCGGGCGGCGTACGACCGGATCGACGTGCTGGCCAACAACGCCGGGGCGATCGTGTTGGAGCCGCTCACCACGGTCGACGGGTTCGAGCTGTCGATCCAGGCCAACCACCTGGCCCCGTTCCTGTTGAGCAACCTGCTGATCGACCGGGTCGGCCGGCTGGTGGTGACCGCCTCCGGTGCGCACCGCAGCGGGACCCTCGACCCCGACGACCTCAACGCCGCGCTGCGCCGTTACCGGCCGATGCGCGCGTACGGCACCAGCAAGCAGGCCAACATCCTGTTCGCCGCCGAGGCGGCCCGACGCTGGCCCGACGTGCCGGCGTACTCGTTCCACCCGGGGGTGGTGCGGACCCGGTTCGGCGCGGACAGCAGGCTGGTCGCCCTCGGCATGCGGGTGATGCCGTTCCGCAGCCCGGAGAAGGGCGCAGAGACCCTGCTCTGGCTCGCCAACCAGCCCGCGTCCCGGCTGGTCGACGGGGGCTACTACGCCGACCGGCGACTGCGCCGCCCCTGGCCGAGAGCGGCCGACCCGGCCCTGGCCGCCCGCCTCTGGACCGCCAGCGCCACCGCCGTCGGCCTCGCCGCCTGACGGGGCCCCACACCAACTGCTGCGCCCCGGGACCGACGTGGCCGTCCCGAGATGCTCGGGGCGCCAGGGCGAAGGCGTCTACGTGAAGGCGGTGCCGGCAGACTGATCCCATCCGTCGAAACGAGCAGGCCCTGCGAGACACCCTGTTCTGTGGAGATCTCCTGCTGCTGGAGCGACAACAGATCTCCACGATCCTGATGTTCTCCTTGGCCCCGGCGACGCGTTGCTCGACGGTCCGCCGGGGCCCTGTTCGCGGCGTGCTCGGCAGGTGCCGGCGGTCGCTACAGTCGGGTCATGGCGCGTCACGTGCGGGTTGCGTATCCAGTGGCACTGCTGATCCTGGTCGTCGTCGGATTGATCGCGGATCTGCCGGTCTGGCAGGCGGCGCTCGTGGGGGCGGTCGCGATGACGCCGATCCTCCTGGTCGACCTCATCCTGACTCGCCCCAGCAGGAGCGCATGATCGGGCGTGGGCAGTAGGCGAGGACGCCGCCACCCGGCCGGCCAACGGTGGCGTGGGCGACCGCCCCGCGCCGCCGGGGTGGTCCTCACTCGACGACGTGGACCGGGACGGTGGTGACCACCACGCCGGGCAGCGCCCGCAGGGCCCGGCGCAGCCGTTGACCGGTGCGGTTGTGCAGCAGGCGGTGCCACGGCCGGCGCAGCAGCACCTCCGGCACCACCACGGTCAGCACCAGCTCCGGCGCGGCGACGTGCAACGCCGCCAGGTAGTGCGCCAACGGCCCGACCACCGCCCGGTAGGGCGAGACGATCGTCTCCAGCCGCACGTGGTCCCCCCAGGCCCGCCACTGCTCCCGGAACCGGTCCGCCTCGGCGTCCTCCGGAGCGAGGTGCACCGCCAGCGTCGGCCGGCCCAGCGACACCGCGTACGCCAGGGCACGCATCGAGGCCCGGTTGAGGCGTACCACCGGGACCACCACCAGGTGCCGCAGCTCCTGCGGCAGCTCCTCGCCCTCGACGGACCTGCCCGCCGGAGGCCGGGGCGGCCCGACCCCGTGCCCCGTCCCGGAGGGCGGCGGGCCCCCTCCCGCCACCGGCTGCGGCCCCGCCCCAGGCTCCGCAGCTGCCGGCGGGGCTCGCAGGGCCAGGGCGGTGTGCAGGTCGCGGTAGTGCCGGTGGATCCGGCGGAAGAGCAGCACCAGCAGCGGTACGGCGACGACCACCACCCAGGCGCCCTCGGTGAACTTCGCCACCGCCGCGGTCAGCAGCACCAGGCCGGACAGGACCGCGCCCACCCCGTTGACCAGCGCCCGACGCCGCCAGCCGGCGTCCCGGTGCCGCCGCCAGTGCACCACCATGCCGCTCTGCGACAGGGTGAAGGCGAGGAACACCCCCACCGCGTACAGCGGGATCAGTTTCTCGGTGTGCCCGCCGAACGCGACGAACACCACGATCGCCGTCCCGGACAACGCCACCAGGCCGTTGCCGAACGCCAGCCGGTCGCCCAGGTGCAGGAAGCGGCGCGGCGCGTGACCGGCGCGGGCCATGAAGAACAGCAGCCGGGGAAAGTCGTTGAACGCGGTGTTCGCCGCCAGCAGCAGGATCAGCGCGGTGGTCGCCTGGACGACGGCGTACCAGGGGCCGGTCGGGAAGGTGACCCGGGCGAGCTGGGACAGCAGCGTCTCACCGGGGCGGGGCACCAGACCGGCCAGGTGGATCAGCAGGGTCAGCCCGGCGAAGAGGACCACCAGCATCGCCACCATCCAGCCCAGCGTGGTCCGCGCGTTGCGCCACTCCGTCGGGCGGAACGCCGGGACCGCGTTGGAGACCGCCTCGATGCCGGTCATCGACACCGCCCCGGAGGCGAACGCCCGCAGCACCAGCAGCAGGCCCAGACCCTCTGCCGCCGGCACGACCGGCGGGGCCACCGGTGTGAACCCCCGGCCGGCCGCCCGCAGGTAGCCGACCACCAGCAACCCCAGCACGGCGACCACGAAGGCGTACGTGGGCAGGACGAAGATGTTGCCGGCGGTGCGTACCCCGCGCAGGTTGCCGGCGAGCAGCACCAGGATCACCAGCACCCCGAGCGGCACGGTGAACGGCGTCAGCCCCGGCAGCGCCGAGGTGACCGCGTGCAGGCCGGCGGCGATCGACACCGACACGGTCAGCACGTAGTCCAGCATCAGCCCGGCGGCGGCGGTCAACCCCGCCCCGACCCCCAGGTTGTCCCCCGCCACCAGGTACGACCCGGCCCCGTGCGGGTACGCCGGGATGGTCTGCCGGTAGGAGATCCCGACGGCCACCATCAACAGCACCAGCCCGGCCGACAGGGGCAGCGCCAGGCCCAGCGCCCCGCTGCCGGCCAGCACCAGCACGGTCAGCAGCGCCTCCGGCCCGTACGCCACCGAGCTGAGCAGGTCGGAGGAGAGCACCGGCAGGGCCACCAGTTTGCGCATCCGCTCGTGCAGCACGGCAGCGCTGGCCAACGGTGGGCCGAGCACCACCCGCCGGACCCGGCCCAGCCGTCGGCCGAGGTGGGAGTCGGGGCGGTTCGCCGGTTCGGCGGCGATCAACCCGTCCCGCCCGTCCCGGCCACCCGGCTCCGGCTCGAACAGCGCGATCGGGGCCAGTCGGCTGAACCGGCCCGGGGCGGGACGGTTCCGGTAGCGGTCCAGCGTCGGGTCGACCGGCAGGGCGGGCCGGCTTCCGGTCCGCCAGTGCGCGCCGACCCGGCGCAGGGTGTCCACCTCGGCGGGGTCGAGCGGCGGGAACTCGGCCGACGGGGTGACCACGGTGCCGCTGCGGTCGTCGTCCACGTTGCGCCCCGACATCGCCCCACCTCCCCCCGCACTCTCACGCGTGCCGGGGTCCCCTGCCCGTGGTTTGGGCGGAATCGCTCAGGAGGGCGGGGCGGCGTCGGCGGGGACCGCCGGCGGGGCGGGGCGACGGCCGGCGCGGGCCCCGCCGAGCACCACCACGGCCACCCCGGCGAGCAGCAGCGCCAACCCGGGCAGGGCGAACGGGCGCGGCAGCTGCCCCAGCCAGGCCCAGGCGATCAGTGCCGCACCGGGCGCCTCCAGCAGGATCAACACGCTGATCGTGGTCGCCGACACCCGGCGCAGCGCGTGGTTGAACATCGAGTGGCCGAGCAGTTGGGCCCCCACCACCAGCCCGGCGATCGCCAGCCAGGTGCTGGTGCCGTAGCCGTGCAGCCGTACCCCGCCGGCCAGGCAGACGACCAGCAGGATCACCGCGCACACCCCGTAGCAGATGGTGGTGTAGGTGGCGGTGCTGATGGTGGCGCGGGCCCGTTCGCCGAAGGCGGTGTAGACGGCGGCGAACATCCCGCCGACCACCGCGAGCAGGTCACCGGCGAAGGCCCGGCCGGAGACGCCGACGTCCGCGCCGGTCGCCAGCACCGCGCCGGTCACCGCCAGCCCGATACCGACCCAGACGGCGTACGGCAGCCGCCGACCCTGCCAGCGGGCGATCAGCCCCTGCCAGACCGGCTGGGTGGCGCCCAGGGCGGTGGCCGCCGCGACCGAGGTGAGCTGGGCGCTCGGCATCCAGGTGGCGAAGTGCGCGGCCAACGCCACCCCGGACAGCACGCAGTACCAGCCCTCCCGACGGCCCGCCCCGACGGTCAGGGTGCGCAGCTCGGCCCGCCGGCGGACCAGCGTGAACGGGACGAGCACGGCGGCCGAGAGCAGGTTCCGCCACGCTGCGACGGCCAGCGCGGGAGCCGCCGCGAAGGCGATCAGCGGGGCCGACGACGAGACCGAGGCGACGGCGATCGCGAGCACACCGACGGTCAGCGGATCGACAGGTGGGCGCGGGTGCGGGGCAGCGGAGGACACGGTGCGTCATCCTCACACGGGCGGCGTCGCGGGTGTGGACGCCGGGCGGTGGGTCAGCGGCGGCGGACCCGGTGCAGGCGGAACGGCTTGCGGGTGGCCCGGACCACGGCCGCGCCGCGCGGCTCGGCGGCGAGGGAGGCGTCCGGCAGGGCCGGCCCGGCGTCCGGCGGGCCGTCCGGGGCGAGGCGGGTCAGCGCGCAGCCGTCGGCCGCCCAGCGGGCCACCAGGTCGGCGGTCGGGCCGGAGGCGTTCAGCCGCTTCGCCGCCACCAGCGGTGCCGACGTCTCCCACTCCGGGGTGCCCGGGGCCAGCCGGGTCACCCGGGCCGGCCAGGTCACGATGCGTCCGCCGTGGTCACCGCGCAGGGTCACCCGGGCGGCGTCGGCGTCGGCCAGGCCCGGCGCGGTCTGCTCCCCCGGCCCGCTGACCACGAACAACGCCCCCTCCAGGGGTACGCACCACAGTGCGGTCGCCGGCCCGTCCGCGACGCCCACCCATGCCACCGCGGCCTTCTTCATCGCCTCGTCGACCAGTGGCGTCGACCGGGAGGCAGCCACCTCGTCCGTCACACCCGCATCCTCTCGCAGCTCCCACCCGACCGCGGTCAGCCCACGAACGGTGGGACGACGATCTCACCCCGGGCCACCGGCATCACCTGGCCGGCCACGGTCGTCCCGACCGCCATCCCGCCCTCGGCGGTCACCGTGCAGGTCAACGCGGACGGGCGGCCGATCTCCGCGCCCTGCCGGACGGCGTACCCGCTGCGCCCCTCCCCGGGGAGCAGACCGCTGGCGACCAGCCACACCCCCAACCCCAGGGCGGCCGAGCCGGTGGCCGGGTCCTCCGGGATGCCGAGGCCGGGCACGAATACCCGGGCGTGTGCGGTTTGCGTGTCGGCGTCCCAGGAGAAGACGCTGACGTGTTCGACTCCGTACCGCTGGGCCGCCGCCGCGTTGACCCGGGCGCGGGCCACCGCGTCCGGACGCACCGGGAGGTAGGGGAACTCCAGCCCGCAGCCGGCCACCCGGGGGCCGGGCCGGTGTGGTCGTCGGCGGTGAGCCCGGCCATTTCCAGCAGCGGCTCGGGATCGAGTTCCGGTCCGAGGGTGGGGGTGCCGCCGGTCAGGGTGGCTCCCGTCGCGGTCACCTCGAGGGGGAGCACCCCGGCGTGGCACTCCTGACTGACCGACCCGACCCCGAACAGCCCCCGGCGACCGGCGGTGACCGCCGCGCCCACGCTGGGGTGCCCGGCGAACGGCAGCTCCTCGGTCGGGGTGAAGATCCGGGCCCGGTAGGTGGCGCCCACCTGGGTCGGCGGCAGCACGAACACCGTCTCCGACAGGTTGAACTCCATCGCCAGCGCCTGCATCTGCTCGGTGGCCAGCGCTTCGGCGCCGAACACCACGGCCAGGGGGTTGCCGGCGAACGGGCGGTCGGTGAAGACGTCCACGATCTCGTAGGCCAGGGTCGACATGGTGATAAACACTAGGCGCTTAGGCTGGTGGCCGTGAGTACGCCGAACCGGGTCTACATCGCTCGACTCGCCGGAGTCGCCGTCTTCGACCCGAACGGCGACCAGGTGGGGCGGGTTCGCGACGCGGTCGCCCGGATCCGGCCGACCCAGCGCCCGCCCGAGGTGGTGGGGCTGGTGGCCGAGATGCCGATGCGCCGCCGGATCTTCCTGTCCATCAACCGGATCACCTCCATCGACCCCGACGCGGTCGTCCTCGGCAGCGGCACCCTCAACCTGCGCCGCTTCTCCAAACGCCCCAACGAGCTGCTCGTCCTCCAGGAGCTGCTGGACCGGCGGGTGCAGCTCGACCCGGGCGGCCAGCCCGGCGCGGTGGTGGACGTGGCGATGGAGCGCAGCCGGGGCGGCGAATGGGCGCTGTCCCGGGTCGCCGTCCGCGAGCAGACCAGCCGGTTGACCCGCCGTGGCCACCTGCACCAGGTCGACTGGGACCGGGTACGCGGGCTGAGCGGCATCGCCGACAACCGGGGCACCGCCAACCTGCTGGCGGTGCTGGAGGACATGCGCCCCGCCGACCTGGCCAACGCGCTCCAGGACCTGCCCGACGCCCGGCGCAACGAGGTCGCGGCGGCCCTCGACGACGAACGCCTCGCCGACGTGCTCGGCGAGCTGCCCGAACGCGACCAGGTGGAGATCCTCGCCGCACTGGATCGGGAGCGGGCCGCCGACGTGCTGGAGGAGATGGACCCGGACGACGCCGCCGACCTGCTCAACGAGCTGCCCCCGCCCGAACAGGACGTGCTGCTCGACCTGATGGAACCGGACGAGGCCGACCCGGTCCGCCAACTGCTCAAGTACACCTCCGGTACGGCGGGCAGCGTGATGACCTCGGAGCCGGTGATCCTGCCGCCGGACGCCACGGTCGCCGAGGCACTGGCCCGGATCAGGGAGGAGCAGCTCTCCCCGGCGATCGCCGCGCAGGTCTTCGTGACCCGTGCCCCGATGACCACCCCGACGGGCCGTTACCTGGGCATCGTGCACTTCCAGCGGTTGCTGCGCGAACCCCCGGCCGACCTGCTCGGCGGGATCGTGATCAACGACATCGACCCGCTGCGCCCGACCACCCCGTTGCCGGAGATAACCCGCCGGATGGCCACCTACGACCTGGTGGCGATGCCCGTGGTCGACCGGAACAACCGGCTGGTCGGCGCGGTCACCGTCGACGACGTGCTGGACCACTCGCTGCCCCGGGACTGGCGGGACCGGGACGCCGTGACCACCCCGTCCGACGACGACGCAGGGTCCTCCGCCGCGGTGGCCGGGCCGACGGGCGGTGGCACCGATGGCTGACCAACGACGGGCCGAACGGCTGGACCAGCCGCGCGAGCCCCGGGGCGTCCAGCTGCCCCGGTTCGACCCGGAGGCGTTCGGGCGCTGGTCGGAGGGGATCGCCCGGGGGATGGGTACGGCGAACTTCATCGTCTACATGACGGTGGTGATCGCCCTGTGGTTCGGCTGGAACACCCTGGCCCCGGCGGACCTGCGCTTCGACCCGTACACCTTCACGTTCCTGACCCTGGTGTTGTCGTTGCAGGCGTCCTACGCGGCCCCGTTGATCCTGCTCGCGCAGAACCGGCAGACGGACCGGGACCGGGTGGCGCTGGAGGAGGACCGCCGCCGGGCGACCATGCAGAAGGCGGACACCGAGTACCTGGCCCGGGAGGTCGCCGCGCTGCGGATCGCCCTGGGCGAGGTGGCCACCCGGGATTTCCTCCGTTCCGAGCTGGTCCGGTTGGCCGAGGAGCTGGACGCGGCGGCGCAGCGCCGGCAGAAGCGGGAGTTGCGGCAGCTGGACCGGCCTAGCGCACGCCCCGGAGGTGGTGAGGGACGATCCGGGGGTGAGGGACGCTCCGGGGGTGGTGAGCCGCCGCTCGACGAGCCCCGGGACGATCTCGACGGCGACTACGTGCGCGACGGCCACCGCCCGGAGAGCTGAGCCCGCGACGCCGGACCGGCACGGGTGGGCTGGCGGCGGCCCCGACCGGGGGTCGACCCCGCGTCGGTGACCCGCTTGTCGCGGGCCGGAGCGCCAGCGGGCCCCGTACCTGATCGTCCAGGTTTGTCCGTGGAGCGGGGCGGGCCGGACCGACCGATCGATTCGCTCACACCCGGCCCCGCTGCCGGCGGTCGTCCCGCCCGGCCGACGTAGCATTGCCCGCATGTCAGCTCCCGTCAGCACCCTCTCCGACGCGATCCAGGCCGCGCTGGCCACCGTCAACGACCCGGAGATCCGCCGGCCCATCACCGACCTCGGCATGGTCCGCTCCGCCGAGATCGGCGAGGACGGCGTGGTCCGGGTCGGGCTGCTGCTCACCGTGGCCGGCTGTCCGCTGAAGGACAAGCTGCGCGGGGACATCACCGCCGCCGTCGGCGCGGTGCCCGGGGTGACCGGCGTCGAGATCGACTTCGGGGTGATGAGCCCGGAGCAGCGGCAGGAGTTGCAGGGCAAGCTGCGCGGCGGCAGCACCGACGAGGCGGTGATCCCGTTCGCCCAGCCCGGCTCCCGCACCCGGGTCTACGCGGTGGCCAGCGGCAAGGGCGGCGTGGGCAAGTCCAGCGTCACGGTCAACCTGGCCGCCGCGCTGGCCGCCCGGGGCCTGTCCGTCGGTGTGGTCGACGCCGACATCTACGGCCACTCGGTGCCCCGGATGCTCGGCGCGGACGGCAAGCCCACCCGGGTGGAAGACATGATCATGCCGCCGCAGGCGAACGGCGTGAAGGTCATCTCGATCGGCATGTTCACCCCGGGCAACGCGGCCGTGGTATGGCGCGGCCCGATGCTGCACCGGGCGTTGCAGCAGTTCCTCGGTGACGTCTACTGGGGTGAGCTGGACGTCCTGCTGCTCGACCTGCCCCCGGGCACCGGCGACATCGCCATCTCGGTCGCCCAGCTGCTGCCGAACGCCGAGATCCTGGTGGTGACCACCCCGCAGGCCGCAGCCGCCGAGGTCGCCGAGCGGGCCGGCGCGATCTCCCTGCAGACCCACCAGCGGATCGTCGGTGTCATCGAGAACATGTCCTGGCTGGAGCTGCCGGACGGTTCCCGGATGGAGGTCTTCGGCGCCGGTGGCGGCCAGGAGGTGGCCGAGTCGCTGACCCGGACGATCGGCGCGCAGGTGCCGCTGCTGGGGCAGATCCCGATGGACACCCGGGTCCGTGAGGGCGGCGACGCCGGCATCCCGATCGTGCTGTCCGCACCGGACGCGCCCGCCGCGAAGGCGCTGCGCCAGGTCGCCGACCGGCTGGCGGTACGTCGCGAGTCGCTGCTCGGCAAGCCGCTGGGTCTCACCCCCGCCGGCCGCTGACCACACCCGCCCCGGCGGGCAGGGGTGGTCCACTCATGTGAGCCGATGTTGCGGTGTCCCCGGCCGGGGACACCGCAACCGGCCCGGCACCGAGTGGATCAGAACGTCAGGTGGCGTCGTCGTAGCTGGGGCGGGGGGCCGGCGCGGGAGCAGGAACGGCGGCGGTGCTCGTCGCGGTGCTCCGCCGGACGGCGGCGCGCGGGTCGACCCGGTCGGCGATGTCCTTGAGTTCCTCGTGCACCCCGGTGACATCCGCCCGCAGGTTGTCGTAGACACCCTGGAGGGGCTTGCGGATCGCCTGCTCGTCCTCCTCGCTGAGGAGGTGCTTGCGGATGAACGCCTTCGGGTGCAGATCCTCCAGCTGGATGTCGGTGCCCAGCTCACGGCTCAGGTCACCCGTCGCGTTGCGGGCCATGTTGCGCAGGTTGCGCACCATCCGCAGGCCGTCGCTGATGACGTTGGGCAACCGGTCCCCGAAGATCAGCAACGCCAGGAGCAGCAGTACGCCGATCTCCCACCAGTTCAGGTTGTCGAGCACCGCGGGGCCTCCTCGTCGCGTCGTACCAAGACTACGCACGTCAGGCCCCGCTTCGGGAGGGGGTGACCGGCCCTCACTTGGCATCCGCGGCAAGCGTCACCGAGGCGTTCTGCCGGGTCGAACCACGCCGGTACTCCACCGTCACCACCGACCCCGGGGCGAACTTGCGGACCAGGGCGATCAGGTCGGTCGGCTCGTTCATCGGCCGCCCGTTGAGCCGCAGGACGACATCGCCCGTCTGCAGGCCCGCCGCCGCCGCCGGGCCGGCCGGTTCCACGGCCGCCAGGCGCACGCCGGTGCCGGCCCGGGTGGCGGTCCCGGTGCCGGCGACCTGGGCCCCGATCACGGTACGCCGGGCCTTGCCGGTGCCGATGATGTCCTGGGTGATCCGCTTCGCCTGGTTGATCGGGATGGCGAAGGCGAGCCCGATGTTCCCCGCCTCCTGCCCCTCCGCGACCAGCGACCTGATCGTCGAGTTCACCCCGATCACCCGGCCGGCCGAGTCGACCAGCGGGCCACCCGAGTTGCCGTGGTTGACGGCCGCGTCGGTCTGGATCGCGGCGTAGTAGCGGACCGGCCCGCCGGGCTCCCCCGCCTGCATGGTGCGGTCCAGGGCGCTGATGATGCCGGCGGTCACCGTGTTCGCCAGCGACAGGGGCGAGCCGATGGCCAGCACCGGGTCCCCCACCGCGAGCGACTCGGAGTCACCGAACTCGATCGGCCGCAGCCCCTTGCGGTTCACCTTGATCACCGCGATGTCCGACTCCGGGTCCTGACCCACCACCGTCGCCGGGGAGCTGCTGCCGTCGTTGAAGGTCACCGACGCCCGGCCGGTGCCGTCGGCGACCACGTGGTCGTTGGTCACCACGTAACCGTCGGCGCTGACGATGAACCCGGACCCCTCGCTGGTGCCGCCCAGGCTGGCCACCCGGATGGTCACCACGCTGGGCAGGACCCGACCGGCGACCCCGGCCAGCGAGTCCGGGCGACGCTGGGCCAGAGCCGGACCCTCGCCCGGAGCCCCCAGGGTGACCCCACCGCCGACCCCGCCGCGCACCGCGAAGGCATAACCGAGGGCACCGCCCAGGGTGCCGGCGAGCAACGCGACGATCAACGGGACGATCAGCAGTTGGCGCAGCTTCGGCCGGCCCGGCGCATCCGGGTCGGTGACCGGTTCCGGGGCCGCCCCGGGGGCCGGCACGCTCGGCAGCACGACCGCCGACGGGGCGTACGGGTCCCGCCACGGGTCGGCGAGCGCGTCGGACCACCACGGCGACGCCGACCCGCCGTGGCCGCCGGACGACGGCGGACCGCCGTACGGCGTCGTCGGGCCCGTCTGCGGCGGACCGGGGGGCGGCCCCGCCGACCCCGGAGTCCCGCCGGGCGCTCGCCAGTCCCAGCCGTCGGTCACGTCGGTGCCTCCCAGTCCGTCCCCCGGCGCCCCGGGCCACGACCGGGGGTGGCGGTCACGGCGCAGGGGGCACCGCATCCAGGATTGCACGGATGCGCCGGACGCAGTCAGCTGTTGCCCGGCCGCGACCGCCCGCCGCCGGCCTTCCCCCGGGCCGCCACTGGCCTTCCCCGGGCCGCCGCCGACCTTCCCCGGGGTAGCCACTGACCTTCCGGCACCCAGCACGGGCAAGCCGGCGGCCACGGGCAACTCCCGCCCCGGGCGGAGCCGTCCACGGCGGCTTCCGCCCCGCCGGAACCGCCAGGGGTGGACTCGCGGCTGCGCGGAAAGTACCTCGCCTCTAGGCTCATACCGCCCACCCGCCCCTCGCACCATCGCCACCGCCCGGAGGTGTCCCATCGCCACGGTCGCCAGTTCCGGCAGCCCGACGGCGCAGTCGTTGCAGTTCGCCGAGTCGTACGTCGGCGAGGACATCGTGCTGGCCACCGCCCGTAGCCTCGCCCGGGAGGTCGGCCTCGACGCGGTCACCCCCGGGGCCGGGGCGGCACTGCGCCTGCTCGCCGCCGCCGGCAACGCCCGCGCGGTGGTGGAGATCGGCACCGGCACCGGGGTCAGCGGGGTGTGGCTGCTGCGCGGGATGCGCGCCGACGGGGTGCTCACCACCATCGACGTCGAGATCGAGCACCAGCGGATCGCCCGGCGGATCCTCGTCGAGGCGGGTTTCCCGTCCGGCCGCACCCGGATCATCACCGGGCGGGCGTTGGACGTGCTGCCCCGGCTCGCCGACGGCGCGTACGACCTGGTCTTCGTGGACGGTGAGGCGACCGGCTCCGCCGCGTACGTCGACGCCGCCCTGCGGCTGCTGCGCCCCGGTGGGGTGCTCGCCCTCAACGGCGGCTTCGCCAGCGGCCGGATCGGCGACCCGGCCGCCCGGGACGCCGAGACGGTGACCATGCGGGAGACGGTCAAGGCGATCCGGGAGGCCGAGCAGTGGATCCCGGCCCTGCTCCCGGTCGGCCACGGCCTGCTGGCCGCGGTCAAGTGCTGACCGGCGACCGGGCGCCGACCGGCGACCGGGCGCCGACCGCGTCGGGACGCGGGGCGGGCACCCGGCCCGGCGGCCGCTCAGTCCAGCGTCGCCAGCCAGCGCAGCAGGCCCCGGACACCCCAGCCGGTCGCGCCCCGGGTCAGCTCCGCGTCGTCGCCGTCGGCCCAGGACGGCGCGGACATGTCGACGTGTAGCCAACGGTCCCGCAGTTCACCGGTGAACTCGCGCAGGTAGAGCGCGGCCATCACCGAGCCGGCACCCCGGTCCGGGGAGCTGTGCCGGTCGGCCAGGTCACTGCCCAGGTGTTCGAGGTAGTCGGCGGGCAGCGGCATCCGCCAGGCCGCCTCACCGGCGTCGGCCACGGCTGCCAGCACGGCGGCGGCCAGCTCGTCGTTTTCGCTGTAGAGCGCGCCGGTCCGCTTGCCCAACGCCACCGCGTTGGCCCCGGTCAGGGTGGCCAGGTCGATCAGCAGGTCGGGGCGGAGTTCCCGGGCCGCGTAGCCGAGCGCGTCGGCGAGCACCAGCCGGCCCTCCGCGTCGGAGTTGGTGCTCTCGCTGGTCGTGCCGTCGTAGTGCCGGATGATGTCGCCGGGGCGGAACGCGGCCCCGCTGACCATGTTCTCGGCCAACGGGGTCAGGGCGGTGACCCGCACGGGCAGCCGCAGCGCCGCCGCGCCGAGGGTGGCCGCGACGACCGCCGCCGCACCGGCCATGTCCTTGCGCATCAGCTTCATCGCCGGCACCGGCTTGATCGAGATGCCGCCGGTGTCGAAGGTGATCCCCTTGCCGACCAGCACGACATGCAGCCGGGCGTCGGCCGGCCGCCAGTCCAGCTCGACCAGGCGGGGGCCGCTGGCCGAGCCGGCACCGACGGCGACGATGCCGCCGAAGCCCTCGTCCGCCAGCTCCTGCGGCCCGCGTACCCGCAGGTGCAGGTCGGGTTGGTCGGCGGCGGCGTCGGCCACCTGGGCGGCGAACCACTCCGGGTTCTTCACCGCGGAGGGGGTGTTGGTGAGATCCCGGGCGAGCCGGGTCATCGCGGCGGTGGTCCGGGCCGTCTCGACCGCCCCGGTGTACGCGTCCGGCGCGGCGGTCAGCAGGGTCACCCCGGCCAGTGCGGGCGTCGGCCCCGCCTCGGTCAGCCGGAACCGGTACGAGGCGAGCAGCAGCCCTTCGACGAGGGCCCGGACCACCCCGGCCGGCACGTCGACAGGCAGCGCCAACGTGACATGTGTCTCATCTACGGCGGCCCGGGCCAGGGCGGCGCCCGCCGTCCGCCAGGCCCGTTCCCCGCCGTCACCCACGCCGAGCAGCAGCAGCCGGACCGGGGTACGGCCGGGACGCAGCTGGGTCAGTGTCTCGCCGGCCCGGCCGGTCAACCGGGTCACCGGCAGCAGTGCCTCCGCCTCGCCCCGCACCTCGTCGGCGGGTGGTGGTGCGGTGGCGACCAGCGACGGCGCGGCGTCGTCCGGTGCGGTGGCGGCGCGGACGGGCAGGACGAGGACGTCCGGCCCGTCGGTGGTGACGGCGAGACTGATGGCGAGCACGCTGGACCGTACCTCCGGGAAAATTCGTGGTGCGGGACCTCGACGACCCGCGTGGGACAGACGAAGTCCCTGAGTCACCGGCAGTGCCGGTGACTCAGGGACCAGGACCTTCCGCGCGGCACCGCACGGAGTGTCGGCCGATCAGCCGGCAGCCGCCTTCAGCGCGTCACCGAGCGCGTTGGCCTCGTCGGGAGTCATCTCGACGACGAGCCGGCCACCGCCCTCCAGCGGGACCCGCATGACGATGCCCCGACCCTCCTTGGTGACTTCCAGCGGACCGTCGCCCGTCCGCGGCTTCATCGCCGCCATGTTGTCTCCCCTCAGACCTGAACATCAGGGTCGGTGTACTGCCCCACAGCCACTTCGTGCTGACCACCCGCAAGGTACGCGGGGGCGTCGACCACGATTTTCCCTGATGAACACCGCCGGACCCAAACCGGAGCGGCATTGATGTAACAGCACCTAGCTTATCTTGAGAAGGCCTGTCACAATGTGCGGTCATGCAGGCACGGTCGGCACTCTTCGACCTCTACGGCGACCATCTCCGCACGAGAGGTGGGCGCGCACCGGTCGCCGCCCTGGTGAAGTTGCTGGCCCCGCTCGGCGTCGCTCCCCCGGCCGTGCGGACCGCCGTGTCCCGGATGGTCCGCCAGGGCTGGCTGGAGCCCCTGCGGCTCGCCTCCGGCCCGGGTTACTCGATCACACCGAAGGCGGTCCGTCGGCTCGACGAGGCCGCCGCCCGAATCTACCGGACCGGCCGGATCACCTGGGACGGGCGGTTCGACCTGCTCGTCCTGGCGACCCCGACCGCCCGCCGGGACCGGCAGCGGCTCGCCGCCAACCTCAGCTTCCTCGGCTACGGCACCCTCGACGAGCACACCTGGGTGGCGACCCGGGCCAGCGAGGACGTCGACGTGCTGCTGGAGGAGGCCGGGGTGCGCTACGAGCGGTTCACCGCCGCCCACGCCGCCGGCACCCCCGGCGCGATGGGAGTGGTCCGCCGAGCCTGGGACCTCCGCGAGATCGGGCACGCCTACGAACGGTTCGTCGCCGAACAGCGCGCCCAACTGGCCGGGGTGACCGTGCGCAGCGGCGACGAGGAGGCGTACGCGGCCCGGTTCCGGCTGGTGCACGCGTGGCGTACCTTCCTGTTCCAGGACCCTCAACTCCCTCCGGCACTGCTCCCCGAACGCTGGCCCGGCACCGCCGCCGCCAGCTTCTTCGACCGGCACGCCGCCCGGCTCCGGCCGGCCGCCGACCGGTACGTCGAGCAGTGCCTCGACGCCGGCAACCGGGTCCCCCGACAGAAGGGCCGTTAGAGACGTGACCGAGCCGCTGCTCGTCGACCGCACCGATGGCGTGGTCACCCTGACCATGAACCGCCCCACCGCGATGAACGCGCTCGACGTGGCGCTCAAGGAGGCCCTGCGGGACGCCCTGGCCGCGTTGGAGACCGACCGGTCCTGCCGGGCCGTGGTGCTGGCCGGGGCGGGCGGTTCGTTCAGCGCCGGGCAGGACCTGCGCGAGCACGTCCAGGTCCTGGAGTCGCCGGGCCGCGACCCGCTGGACACCGTCCGGGCGCACTACAACCCGATCGCCGCCCGGCTGGCCAACCTGCCCAAACCGGTGGTCGCCGCGGTCCGGGGCATGGCCGCCGGGGCGGGCGCCTCGCTGGCGTTCCTGGCCGACTTCCGCATCGGCGGGCCGAAGACGAAGTTCCTGATGGCGTTCGCCGGGGTGGGCCTCGCCGCCGACACCGGGGCGTCCTGGACGCTGCCCCGGCTGGTCGGCCACGCCAAGGCCGTCGAGCTGCTGATGCTCGCCGAGCCGGTGGACGCCGCCGAGGCGACCCGGCTGGGTCTGCTCACCCGGCTGGTCGACGACGACGAGCAGGTGCTGCCCACCGCACACGAGCTGGCCGCCCGGCTCGCCGCCGGCCCGACCGTCGCGTACGGGGCGATCAAGCGGCAGCTGTCCATCGCCGACGCCGGCACCCTCGCCGACGCCCTCTCCGCCGAGGCGCAGGCCCAGTCGATCTGCGGGGCCACCGCCGACCACCGGGCCGCCACCACCGCCTTCGTCAACAAGCAGAAGCCCGTCTTCCAGGGCAACTGAGCGTCGGACCGGCACGGTGTCCCGGGCCGGGTGGACCGACCCGGGACACCGTGCCGGCCACGCCGTGGCGGTGACGCGGATCCCGGACGACATCCGGTCGGCCGTCATCGGGCCACGTAACCGCCGTCGATGGGGACGGTGTGGCCGGTGATCCAGGTGGCGTCGTCGGAGCAGAGGAAGAGCACCACACCGGCCACGTCGTCCGGGGTGGGAATGCCCGGCTTCGGGTTGAACGACTCCATCCGGGCCCGCATCTGCGCCGGGTCGGGGGCGCTGTCGATGAAGTGCTGCACCAGCGGGGTCATCACCACCGTGGGAGCGACCGCGTTGACCCGGATGTTGCGGGCCGCGTACTCCACCGCCGCCGACCGGGTCAGCCCCACGATGCCGGCCTTGGTGAAGGTGTACGGGGAGATGTTCTCCTGCGCCGCCAGGCCGGTCGTGGACGAGGTGTTGACGATCGCACCCCCACCACCCCGCAGCATCGCCTCGATGCCGTACTTGAGCACGTGGAACACGCCGTCACCGTTGATCCGCCGGACCTTCTGCCAGTTGTCCACGTCCATCTCGTGCAGGGGCTGCTGCCGGCCGTCGATGCCGGCGTTGTTGAAGATGACGTCGAGCCGGCCGTAACGCCGCACCGTGTCGGCGATGCCCTGTTCCACCGCGTCGGCGTCACCGGTGTCGACGGTCACCGCGAGCGCGTCGGGCAGCTCGGCGGCCACCCGCTGGGCACCCTCGGCGTTGATGTCGGCGATCACCAGCCGGGCCCCCTCGGCGGCGAACCGACGGGCGGTGGCCTCCCCGAGCCCCGAGGCACCACCGGTGACGAACGCGACCTTGTCCTGGAACCGCATCGGCTCTCCCTCACCCCGCCGACCGGCTGCCGGCACCCGAGCGCCCATACCCGGTCGGCGGGTGGCTAGTCGTCCTCCTCCGGGTCCTGGTTGGCCTCGACGCCCAGCACGAACGCCTGCATGGCCAACTCGTCGCCGCTGGGCGAGACGAACGCGGGCAGCTCCGCCGGACCCAACTCCCGCACGTACGACCAGAAGAGCCGGACCGCCTCGGCCGGCGACTCGGCCTCGATCGGCAGGTCGAGGCTGACCAGCCAGGTCCGGCGGGGCGGCGGCGGGCCGAGCCGGTCGGCCAGCTCACGGTAGGTGCCCGGGGCGAGCGGGGTGACCGGCCCGGCGACGCTCACCTGCCCGGTCGGCACCGGCGCGTCGAACGACCGCCGGGTGTAGGTCACCAGCAGCGTCTCCCCGTCGAGGCGGGCCACCCGGCCCAGCGCCACCAGCCGGGACGGCTCGTCGGCCAGCACCGCCACCGGGTCGCCGGGGCGGGGGGCGGGCACACCGGGCGGGACGGTCAGCTCCAGGGTGTCATGGTGGACGAGGCGTTCGGCGTCGTACCGCCCGGCCGGGAGCAGCACCGCCCAGGCGTCGCCGCCCGGCCCGCCGTCGACGTCGGTCGGGCCGGTGCTGCGGTGGTCGGTCACGGTCATGGAGCCATCCCATCACGGGAGGAGACGGTGCCGGCGTGGCAGCCCGCGAGATGGTCGTCGACCATGCCGGTGGCCTGCATCAGCGCGTACGCCGTGGTGGGGCCGACGAAGCGGAAGCCCCGCTTCTTGAGCGCCTTGGCCAGCGCGACGGACTCCGGGGTGGTCGCCGGCACCTCGGCGAACGACCCGGGCCGGGTCGGCCGGGGTGCCGGCGCATGGGACCAGAGCAGCGCGGAGAGCCCCTCGGGCAGGGCCAGTGCGGCGCGGGCGTTGACGATCGCCGATTCGATCTTGGCACGGTTGCGGACGATGCCCGCGTCGGCGAGCAGCCGGGTCACGTCCGCGTCGCCGAAGGTGGCGACCCGCTCGATCCGGAAGTCGGCGAAGGCGAGCCGGAACGCGGGGCGTTTGCGCAGGATCGTCAGCCAGGACAGCCCGGACTGGAACGCCTCCAGGGTGAGTCGCTCGTAGAGGGCGTCGTCGCCCCGCACCGGCCGACCCCACTCGGTGTCGTGGTAGAACGCGTAGTCCGGGGTGCTCGCCCCCCAGGCGCAGCGGGGCAGGCCGTCGGGGCCGGTCACCAGGTCAGTCACCCGTCACACGCTAGGCCAGGGGCCTGACACCCGGCATCGGGGCCGGGTGACGCGACCCGGCCGGCCGCGCTGCGGGGCGTCAGGGCGTGGGCGGGCGGGGCAGGCGGCCGGCCTCGACCAGGCGGGCGAAACGCTTCAGCGCCAGCGTCAGGCTGGCCTTGGAACCGGGCCAGAGCAACGGCCAGGCGACCCGCCCGGCCGACCCGCCGGGCAGGTGGAACCACTCGTGCCAGACCACCTGCGTACGGTCGTCGGCCAGCGGGGTGCACCGCAGCACGCCGGGGCCACGCAGCAGCCTGCCGCAGTGCACCACACCCACCTCGTACGGGGCGTCGACCCGGACCACCCGCATCTCGTCGCGTAGCACGGCCGGGCCGAGCGCGGTGACCGCCTCGACGAGGCTGCCCTCCCCGCCGTCGCCCTCGACCACCCGCACCCGGGTCAACGGGATCCAGTCGGACTGCCCCTCCCAGTCGGTCAGCGCGGCGAAGACCCGCGCGGCGGGAGCGTTGACGATCACCGTGGCGGTGAACTCGCCCGCGCCGGGCTGGGCGGCCTCGTCGGCCACCCCACCACCGGCCGGGCCGGGTCCGGTCACACCGGCTCCGACCGGACCACCGCACCGCCGGGGCGGTCCGCGGCGGCACCCTCGGCCCGGTCGGTCCCGGGCTTGTCGGTATCGGGCTTGTCGGTCCCGGGCTGGTCGGTGTCGGTGCGGTCGCCGGTCGCCCCGGCCCCGGAGGTCGTCGGCGCGGGGACCGGGTCCGCAGGCCCGACCTCGACGGTCGGGCCGTCCTCCGGGCCGGGTGCCTCGGCGGCGGGCGTCGCCGGGGGGCCGTCGGGCGGGGTGCCCACGGCCTCCTCCCGGGTACGGCGCAGCACGTCGGCGTCGTCGGTACGGCCCTCCCGCAGCGCGGTGATCTCGGCCTCCAACACCCCGATCAGCTCGGTCTTGTAACCGATGTCGTAGCCGGCCCGGCGCATCGCCTGGTCGACCTGGTCCATCCGGTAGCCGCGCAGGGCGGTGTCGAAGCGCAGCGCGCCGACGTCCGACTCCCGCAGGGGCCGGCCGCCGGGCAGCGGGACGGCTCTGCCGTCGGGTTCGGCGGGGGCGAGCCCGTCCCGACCCGAGATCAGCACCGTCACGCCGAACACGACCGCCGCCACGGTCAACGCGACGACCAGAATGAGCAGAGTCTGACCCATGAGGAGATCGTGGCACGGCGACACCCTCCGGAGCGACCCCAACCACCATCATCGTCACCGATCTTCTGGCGGTACCCGGCCCGCAGCGGTGCGGGTACCGGGGGCCGAACCGGCCCGAGGGCGGGGGCGGGCGACCGGCTAGCGTCGGCATCGGCCGGGTCGTCCGGCCGGTGACCTGCGGGAGGCTGAATTGTCCGGGGCGCTGCGGCTCGGGGGGCGGACCTTCGCCCCGGGTGAGCCGGTGGTGATGGCGATCGTCAATCGAACGCCGGATTCCTTCTTCGACCGGGGTGCCACCTTCGCGCAGGACAGCGCCCTGCGCGCGGTGCAGCGGGCGGTCACCGAGGGCGCGGAGATCATCGACATCGGCGGGGTGAAGGCCGGGCCGGGCGACGAGGTCGACGTGGCCGAGGAGATCCGCCGGACGGTGGACACCATCGCCGCCGTGCGGGCCGCGTTCCCCGAGGTGGTCATCTCGATCGACACCTGGCGGGCCGAGGTGGCGGTCGAGGCGGTGGCGGCCGGCGCGGACCTGCTCAACGACACCTGGTCCGGGGCCGATCCGGCGCTCGCCCGGGTGGCCGCCGAGACCGGTGTCGGCCTGGTCTGCTCGCATGCCGGCGGGTTGGCCCCGCGGACCCGGCCGCACCGGGCCGCCTTCACCGACGTGGTCGCCGACGTGGTCACGACGGTGACCGGGCTCGCCGAACGCGCGGTGTCCCTGGGGGTACGCCCCGACGGCATCCTGATCGACCCGGCGCACGACTTCGGCAAGAACACCAGGCACTCGTTGGAGATCACCCGGCGGTTGGGCGAGCTGTCCGACACCGGCTGGCCGCTGCTGGTGGCGTTGTCGAACAAGGACTTCATCGGCGAGACCCTCGACCTGCCGGTGGCGCAACGGTTGGAGGGCACCCTGGCGGCGACGGCGGTGTCGGCCTGGCTCGGCGCCCGGGTGTTCCGCGCCCATCAGGTGCTGCCCACCCGGCGGGTGCTCGACATGGTGGCCTCGATCCGGGGCGACCGGCCGCCCGCCGTCACCCGCCGTGGCCTGGCCTGAGCGCCCGCGACGTCGCCGTGGTCGGGCCGTGGTCGGGCCGTGGTCGGGCCGTGGTCGGGCCGTGGTCGGGCCGCCGCCCCGCCCCTGCTGACTCCCGCCCCCGCTGACCCCCGCCTCCGCCGGCCGGGCGGCGGGGGCGGTCAGGTCCAGTGCAGGATGCGCTTGCGCCAGGCGTAGAGGATGCCGAGCGCCACCACGGCGACGAAGACACCCATCTCGGCGACCGTCACCGCACCGAAGCCGGGCCGGTCGAAGACCATCGCCCAGGGGAAGAGGAAGACCGCCTCCACGGCGAAGAGCACGTAAAGGTACGCGTACACGTAGTAGCGGATCTGCATCTGCGCCCAGTCGCCACCGACCGGGTCGAGGCCGCACTCGTAGCCGGCCCGCTTACCGGCCGGGTCGGCCGGGCGGGCGGGACGTAACACCCGGTTGGCGGAGAACGCCGTAACGAAGAAGAGGACGGCAGCGAGCAGCAGCAGCCCGAGCGTCGCGTACGAGCCCAGGTAACCGGTCACGGTGGCTGAGCCTACCGGGCGTCGGGCCGGCCGGGACGACGCGAGCGGCTCCGGGACCCGTCACCGATTATTTTCCGCCGGTACTAGTGCCCCGCCGCAACTGTTACCGAATAATGAACTCTCACCCAGGGTCACGGAGGTCAGATTGTCCCGCGTGGACGCGCGTACCGTTCGGCGGTCCCTCGCCCGGCGTACCCCCGCTCTGGTCGGAGCGGTGTTGGCGGCGGGGCTGGCGGTCGCCCTCGGGGTGACACCGGGCCTGGCGGCGACCCCCACCGTGACGAGGGTGGCCGTCGACCCGACCGACGACTGGCTCCCCGGCGGTGACCCGACGGACGACCCGACGCCCCCGGTCGAGCCGTCGGCGACCGGACCGACCACGACCAGCGCGCCGCCGACGCTGCCGCCGGGCCCGACTCCGACCGGCGCACCCGAGCCGACCGGCACGACGTCGGCGCCGGTGCCGACGGCCGCCGGCACGCCGAGCACCACTCCCACCCCGAGGCCGCCGCTGCCCACCCGGTCCGCGCGACCCTCCGGGCCGAACCCCGCCCAGCCGGGTGGCGGTCGGGTCGGGGTCCAGGTCACCACCGGGGACATCACCCTCGACGACCGGTACTGGAGTGCCCGGAGCACGGTCGCCACCCTGCAGGTGACGGTCACCAACACCGGCGTCGTGCCGGAACGGCTGCGGCTGGCCTACACGCTGCCGGCCGGGCTCACCGACGCCGGGACGCCGGGTTGCGCGGCGGCCGGTGACGGCGGCTGGCAGTGCGGCGAGTGGACCACCGCGCCCGGCGACCGGTTCAGCAGCCTGATCCAGGTCCGGGTCAGCGGCACCGCCTGGCGGCAGATGCCCCTCAGCGGCACGGTACGGGTCACCGCGACCGGGCCGGACGCCGGTGACACCACGCAGGACCACGAGGGCTTCGCGGTCCTCTTCCCACCCGGCCCGCCGGTGCCCGGGATACTGCTGGACGCCGAGGAGGTGGTCTTCGACATCGGCGGCGGCCCCACCGCGCTCGCGGCCCACCTGGGCAACACCGGCAGGGTGGACGCCGCCGGACGGGTCGACGTGCTGTTGCCGGCCGGGGTCAGCGTGCTGAGCCCGCCGGCCGGCTGTGCGTCGATGTCGCCGACGCGGACCCGCTGCGACCTGGACGTCGTGCCGGCGGGGCAGACCCGGACGCTCCGGTTCACGGTCGCCGCCACCCCGGACGCCCAGCGCGACGCCCCCCTGGCCGGGGCGGTGATCGGCTGGCTGGACCCGGAGCAGGGACCGACCCGGCAGGTCCAGATGAGCTTCCGGATCACCGCCGCCGCCGCGCTGGCCACCTCGCCGGTGGGTGCTCCCGCGCCGACCGGTTCGCAGGGGTTGATCGCGGCGCAGGGCGGGTCGGTGGACGTCAGCGCGATGTCCTCCGCCCAGCGGACCGCGCTCGGGCTGATCGTGGCCTCCGTCCTGCTGGTGGCGCTGGCGCTCGGGCTGGCCACCGGCTCGCTACGACGGTGGACGGCCGGGCGGGCGACGGAGCCGTCGGCGACGGAGCGCTCCGGCTGACCGGCGGGGCGCCACGAGTGGGGCGGTGATCTCAATTACGGCGGCCATCGCAAATCACCGCATAGTCTCCCAGATGTCCTCGACCAGTTTCCCAGGTGTCGGACCTCCACCAAGGAGACCCTAAGCCCGGGACGTAGGCTCGGAGCGAGAGACGACAGCGGGCCGGGGCCCGCCCACGGGCGGACCGCGCAGCGGCGCATCAGGGAGGTCGCGTGGCCGGGCAAGGCGGGGTCACCATCATGTGCAGCCGCGCGCGCGGCGGGGCCGAGCGAAGCGAGGTGCAGGCGTGACCAAGCAGATCCGTCAGTTGGACCGGGTGGTGATCCGGTTTGCGGGTGACTCGGGTGATGGGATGCAGTTGACGGGGGACAGGTTCACCTCGGAGACGGCGCAGTTGGGGAATGATATTTCGACGTTGCCGAATTTCCCGGCGGAGATTCGGGCGCCGGCGGGGACGTTGCCGGGGGTGTCGAGTTTCCAGGTGCATTTCGCTGACTATGACATCCTGACGCCGGGTGACGCGCCGAACGTTCTCGTCGCGATGAATCCGGCGGCGTTGAAGGCGAATCTGGGGGATCTTCGTCGGGGTGCGGACATCATCGTGAACACCGACGAGTTCACCCGCCGGAACCTGGTCAAGGTCGGTTACGCGGTCAGCCCCCTCGACGATGACACCCTGGACGGGTTCGTGGTGCATCCGGTGGCGTTGACGTCGATGACCGTCGGGGCGTTGGCGGAGTTGTCGGTGTCGAAGAAAGACGCCGAGCGGGCGAAGAACATGTTCGCGTTGGGGTTGTTGTCGTGGATGTACTCCCGCCCGTACGACTCGACGCTACGGTTCCTGGAACGGAAGTTCGCCAAGCGTCCGGATCTCGTCGCGGCGAACATCGCCGCGTTCCGGGCGGGCTGGAACTACGGCGAGACCACCGACAGTTTCTCGGTGCGGTACGAGGTGAAACCCGCGAAGATGCTGCCGGGCACCTACCGCAACATCACCGGCAACGCCGCCCTGTCCCTCGGTCTGGTCGCGGCCGGGGTCCGGTCCGGTCTGCCGGTGTTCCTCGGCGCGTACCCGATCACCCCGGCGTCGGACATCCTGCACGAGTTGTCGAAACACAAGAAACTCGGTGTGGTCACCATGCAGGCCGAAGACGAGATCGCCGCGGTCGGCGCCGCCCTCGGCGCCTCCTACGGCGGCGCGTTGGGAGTGACCACGACCAGCGGCCCCGGTGTCGCCCTGAAATCCGAGACGATCTCCCTGGCCGTCGCCCTGGAACTACCCCTGGTCATCGTCGACGTCCAACGCGCCGGCCCCTCCACCGGGCTACCCACGAAAACCGAACAGGCCGACCTGAACATGGCCCTACACGGCCGCCACGGTGAAGCCCCCGTCGCGGTGATCGCCGCGAAGTCACCCTCGGACTGCTTCCACGCCGCCCTCGAAGCCGCCCGCATCGCGGTCACCTACCGCACCCCGGTGATCCTGCTGTCGGACAACTACGTCGCCAACGGCTCCGAACCCTGGCTCCTACCCGACGTGCAGGACCTACCCGACCTACGCGTCGACTTCGCGGCCGCACCCAACCACGACGACGGCGTCACGTTCCTGCCCTACCTACGCGACCCCGACACCCTCGCCCGCCCCTGGGCGATCCCCGGCACCCCCGGCCTCGAACACCGCATCGGTGGACTGGAGAAAGCCGACAAGACCGGCGACATCTCCTACGACCCCGCCAACCACGACTACATGGTCCGCACCCGCGCCGCCCGCATCCAGGCCATCCCCGTGCCCGACCTCGACGTCGACGACCCCGACGGCACCGCCCGAACCCTCGTGCTCGGCTGGGGCTCCACCTACGGACCCATCGGCGCCGCCTGCCGCACCCTGCGCCACCACGGCCAACCCATCGCCCAAGCCCACCTGCGCCACCTCAACCCCCTACCGGCCAACCTCGGCGACGTCCTGGCCACCTACGACCGCGTCGTCATCCCCGAGATGAACCTCGGCCAACTCGCCCAGATCATCCGCGCCCGATACCTGATCGACGCGATCGCCTACAACCAGGTCCGCGGCCTACCCTTCACCGCCGCCGAACTGGAGACGATGCTGGAAGAGGTCTGCAAAAATGCCTGAACCCGTCGCCGTGAAACTCACCACCAAAGACTTCAAATCCGACCAGGAAGTCCGCTGGTGCCCCGGCTGCGGCGACTACGCCATCCTCGCCGCCATCCAACAATTCATGCCCGAACTCAACATCCCCCGCGAAAACACCGTCTTCATCTCCGGCATCGGCTGCTCATCCCGCTTCCCCTACTACATGAACACCTACGGGATGCACTCCATCCACGGCCGCGCCCCCGCCATCGCCACCGGACTGTCCGTCACCCGCCCCGACCTGAACGTCTGGGTCGTCACCGGCGACGGCGACGCCCTCTCCATCGGCGGCAACCACCTCATCCACGCCCTACGCCGCAACGTCAACATCACCATCCTGCTATTCAACAACCGCATCTACGGCCTCACCAAAGGCCAATACTCCCCCACCAGCGAAACCGGCAAAATCACCAAATCCACCCCCGCCGGATCCGCCGACGCCCCCTTCAACCCCCTCTCCCTCGCCCTCGGAGCCGAAGCCACCTTCGTCGCCCGCACCATCGACTCCGACCGCAAACACCTCCAAACCGTCCTCCGCGCCGCCGCCCAACACCACGGCGCCGCCTTCGTCGAGATCTACCAAAACTGCAACATCTTCAACGACGGCGCCTTCGACCAACTCAAACAACCCGACACCCGCGACGACCACCTCATCCCCCTCGAACACGGCCAACCCATCACCTTCGGCCGCAACAACCAACACTGCGTCGTCCACCCACCCCACGGATTCGGCCTCGAAATCCGCGACACCGCCACCACCCCACCCGAAAACATCGTCATCCACGACACCACCATCACCGACCCCGCCTACGCCTTCGCCCTCACCCGCCTCCCCGAACACAACCACCGCAACACCCCCATCGGCGTCCTCCGCCAAATCAACCGCCCCTCCTACGACACCCTCGTCCAACACCAAATCACCACCGCCAAAAACACCACCACCGACACCCCCGAACAACAACTCACCAACCTCCTCCACACCGGCGACACCTGGACGATCAGCTAGTCGCCCGTCGACACGTCGAAGTGGCCGTTCCCCGCGCAGGGGGCCGGCCACTCGTCGGTTCGGAAGACCAGCCGCGTCAGGCGCGGACCAGCCGGGATGCGGGGCGGGACAGCCAGCGTCAGGCGCAGCCAGCCGGGGTGCGGGGCGAGCCAGCCGGGGTCAGGAGCTGGTGGTGGCGGTGGGTCGGTCGTCGCGGACGTGCACGAGCATGTCGCCGGTCTCGATCACCGCGCCGGCCCGGTCCGCCAGGGTGACCACCTTGCCCCGGCGTACCAGGGCGATGACCAGGGACTCCAGCTCACGGGGGGACTTGCCCACCTCGTGCCGCTCGGCGGAACGCATCGCCAGGGCCATCCCCTGCCCCGGGGTGAGCAGATCCTCCACCACGTCGATCAGCGGCGGCGCGGACGTGGAGAGGCCGAGCAGTCGACCGGCGGTCGCCGAGGACACGATCACGTGGTGCGCCCCGCTCTGCCGCAGCAGCGGGGCGTTCTCGGCCTCCCGGACCGCCGCGATGATGCGTACCTGACCGGCGGTGAGCTGCCGGGTGGTCAGCGCCACCAGCACCGAGGCGTCGTCGCTGTCGGTGGCGATGATGACGGCCTTGGCGTTGCGGACGTGCGCCTCCTCCAGCACCGACGAGCGGGTGGCGGAGCCCTCGATGGCGACCAGCCCGGCCGAGGTGGCCTGCCGCAGGGCGGTGCCGTTGCGTTCCACCACCACGATCCGGGACTTGTCCAGCCCGTTCTCCAGCAGGGCGGAGACCGCACTGCGGCCCTTGGTGCCGTAGCCGCAGATGATGACGTGGTCCTTCACGGTTCTCCTCCACCGACCCAGCCGACGGCCGGTCCGGTACTGCTCGGTCAGGACTTCCAGGGTGGTGCCGACCAGGATGATCAGGAAGATCACCCGGGCCGGGGTGATGAACAGGACGTTCACCAGCCGGGCCGACTGCTCGAACGGGGTGATGTCGCCGTACCCGGTGGTGGAGAGGGTGACCACCGTGTAGTAGAAGCAGTCGAGCAGGGTCAGCCCGTTCTCGTCCACGTCGCGGTAGCCGTCGCGGTCGAGATAGACCACCGCGACGGTGAGCAGGACCAGACCGAGGGCGGCGGCCAGGCGGAGACTCAACGCGCTGAGCGGACCGCGCCGCTGCGCCGGGAAATGGATCACGGTCGGTCCTGCTCCCCCTGGGTCGCCTGCACGAGCACAACATAGCGGTTACCAGGCAGGTCGACCCGCCGGGACGTCGACCTGCACCAACGGTGAGCACCCCGTCACCTCGTACCCGCCGGAAGCGGTCGGCGGTAGCCGGCCCGTCACCCCCGTACCGGCCGGTGCGGGGGCCCGGTGCCGCAGGCTCCCGGGGCCCCCGGTGCGGTCGGCTTGCCGTGACCCACCGGGGCCGCCGACGGGGCATGATGGGAGGGTTCCGGGACACCGGCCACGAGGAGGCCCGCATGTCGCTGCTGCGTCGGGTGATCGGCGGGGTGCTACGCCGGGTACGGCTGCGTCAGGGCCGCACGTTGCGCGAGGTGGCCGCCGCCGCCGGGGTGTCCCTGCCCTACCTGTCCGAGGTCGAGCGCGGGCGCAAGGAAGCCTCCTCCGAGGTGCTGGCGGCGATCTGCCGGGCACTCGGCATCAACCTGTCCGACCTGCTCGAAGAGGCCCGCGACGAGCTGCGCCGGGTCGAGCGTCGGGTCCCCGTGCCGCCGGGCGGGAGCCTCGCCCGACTGGACCGGGTGCCGACCGCCCGCCAGGGCCGAACCGGACCCGGAATGACGACCGTGGGCAGGGCCGGGCCCTGGGGGACGACCGTGGGCAGGGCCGGGCCCTGGGGGACGACCGTCGGCGGGGCCGGGCCCTGGGGGACGACCGTCGGCGGGGCCGGGACGGCAACCGTCGGCGGCGCCGGGACCGGGATGACGACCGAGGGCGGGACCGGGATGACGACCGTCGGCGGATTCGGATTCGGGTTCGGGACGACGACCGTCGGCGTGTCCGTCCGGGTGGTCGCCGTCGTGTCGACCGCCCGCCCCGCTGCGCGTACCGCCAGGGTGCCGGGACGGCGGCGGGTC
This sequence comes from Micromonospora sp. RL09-050-HVF-A, assembly GCF_019374995.1. Lineage (NCBI taxonomy): Bacteria > Bacillati > Actinomycetota > Actinomycetes > Micromonosporales > Micromonosporaceae > Micromonospora > Micromonospora sp. RL09-050-HVF-A. The sequence continues at coordinate 5,313,970 of NZ_JAGKQP010000002.1, read as the reverse complement.
GGCACGGGCCGGCGGCGGCTGCTGGTCGGGTAGGCCGGCCGGGTTCTGCCGAGGGCGGATCTGCCGGGGGCAGAAAGGCTGGGGCGGTGGCCGCCCGACGGTGCAGGCTGGACCCGCCGGTCCCCGGGCGGAGCGAGGTCGCCCGCCGGCAACGCGGAGGGTGGTCACCATGATCGGGTACGACGTGCGCATGCTGGACGGCGGGCAGCCGGCCTTCGGCGACCAGGTCTTCGAGCGGCTGCTGCGGGAACGGATCATCTTCCTGGGCACCGAGGTCACCGACGCCTCGGCCAACCAGATCTGTGCGCAGATCCTGCTGCTCGCCGCCGAGGACAGCAAGCGGGACATCTATCTCTACATCAACTCACCGGGTGGTTCGGTCAGCGCCGGCATGGCCGTCTACGACACCATGCGGTACGTCCGCAACGACGTGGCCACCCTGGCGTTGGGGCTCGCCGGGTCGATGGGGCAGTTCCTGCTCTGCGCCGGGGCGGCAGGTAAGCGGTTCGCCCTGCCGCACGCGCGGGTCATGATGCACCAGCCGTCCGGGGGGATGGGTGGCACCGCCGCCGACATCACCATCCAGGCGGAGAACATGCTGCACGTGAAGCGGACCATGCAGGAGCTGATCGCCGAGCACAGCGGGCGCACCCTCGACGAGATCCAGGCCGACTGGGACCGGGACCGGTGGTTCACCGCCGAGCAGGCCCGGGAGTACGGCCTGATCGACCAGGTCCTCACCCGGGTCGACCAGCTCCCCGGCTGACCGCCAGGTCGACGAACCGGTAGCCCGACGCCGTCGGCTCCGGGGCGGCCCGGCCCAGTGCCCCACCCACCTCACCCGGGGACGGCCGATCGACGGTCAGGGGCAGGGCTCGGAGGTGATCTCGTGGAACTCGGTGTAGGCGCCCCAGTGGTAGCTCGGGTCGCCGGGGCACTCGCTGAAGGTCGAACCGCCGACCAGGTTGGAGTGGGCGGCGTTGTCGAAGTAGGCGACGAAGACGATCACCCCCTTCGCCTGGGCGGGCGCGGCGGCACCGACCAGCCCCAGGCAGGTCACCGCAGCGACGACGAGGAACGAGGTGATCCGACTTCCGAACCGGCGCATGTCTGCCTCCTCGAACGAATCAGGACTGCCATCCTAAGTGGACCGAGGCAGATCGAGAAAGGCGAACATCAATCAGACAAATCCGGGCGGGCGATCACTCCCCCCTGCTCGCCGGCCCGTATCGTGCGGGCCGAACAGCAGGTCGGCGTAGTAGCGATCGCCGACCGGCGCGATCGGCGTATGCGACGGGGTCGACCGCGCCCTCGCCAGAAAGGACCTTTCCCCGAATTCAACGGCGGACGCGGCCGTACGGGACAAGCGGGTCGTACGGCGATTCCGCCGCCATTCCCACCGGACTCCCCGGTGCCGCCCGGCGAACGGGAGGCACCTGCCGGACAGCGGGCTGCACCTTGACCGGCCCGCACCGTCGTGACAGCCTCACGGATAGATCATCGTCCATGGTCAGGTGAGTCGACGAGGGGGTCGCCGTTGCGCGACAGGGACGTCGTCCCGGTGAGCGACCGGGTGTCCGCACTCGCCCGCCGGTTCCCGCACCGGGTGGCCCTGGCCGACCGGACCGGGGAGGTCACGTACGCCGATCTGGACCAGCGGGCGGACGTGCTCGCCGACAGCCTGTCCGGGGCCGGCGTCGGGCCGGCGACCGTGGTGGCGGTCGTCCTGGAACGCGGCGTTCCCCTCGTCACGGCGGCCCTCGCCACCTGGCGCAGCGGGGGCGTCCTGCTACCCCTCGATCCGGCCAGCCCGCCGGCCTGGAACCAGTCGGTCGCGACGGCGGCGGACGCCACGGTGCTCGTGTCGACGTCCGTGCTGCACCGGGCCCCCGGCATGCGCCAGGTGGACCCGACGCGGCCGGCCGCCGGGCCACCGCGACCGGGAGGCCGGCCCGCTGCCGGCGACCCGACCGGGCTGGCGTACGTCATCCCCACCGCCGGCACGACCGGCACCCCGAAGCTGGTCATGATCGGCCACGACGCGGTCGCCAACCTCATGGCCGCGCAGCAGCGCTGGTTCGGTGACCTCGGCGACGACGCCCGCGTCCTGCTCCATGCCAGCCCGGTGGCGGACGGCTGGATCTTCGAACTTCTCCTCGGCCTCGGTGCCGCCTGCCGGCTGGAGGTCGTCGACCGGGATGCACTGGTCGGTGCGCCGCTGGCGCGGCTGCTCGCGGAGCGGGCCGTCACCCACGCGGTCCTGCCCGCCGCCGTGCTCGACTCCCTGCCGGAGGACGACCTTCCCCGGCTGCGGACGCTACTCAGTGTCGGCAGTCCGTTGGCACCGGCCACGGCGCGGCGCTGGGTCGACCGGTGCGAACTGGTCAACGGTTACGGCCCCACCGAGGCCACCGTGGCCAGCACCCTGCACCGGGTCAGCCGGGCGGACACCGACGGCGAGCGCATCCCGATCGGCCGGCCGATAGCCGGATACGACGTCCTCGTCGTCGACCCCGACGGCCGGGTCGTCGCCGACGGGCAGCCGGGCGAGATCGTCATCGTCGGCCGTGGCGTGGCGCGCGGCTACCTCGACGCCCCCGAACTCACCGCCGCCCGGTTCGGGCAGGTCGACGGCGGCCCGTCCTACCGCACCGGGGACCGGGGCCGCCGGGACCCCGACGGCCTCGTCCACCTGCTCGGTCGGCTGGACGCGCAGGTGAAGGTCCGTGGCTTCCGGGTCGAGCCGGCCGGCGTCGAGGCCGCGCTGCTGCGGCTACCCGGGGCCCGCTCGGCGGCCGTCTCCGCCGTCGCGGCGGACGCCGGCCCGGTCTCGCTCGTGGCGCACGTCGTACCGACACCGGGCTACCGACCCTCCGGTACGGCGCTGCGGGCGGCCCTGGCCCGCGCCGTCCCCGCCCACCTGGTGCCGGACCTGGTCGTGGTGGTGGACGCCCTGCCGCTCACCGCCGCCGGGAAGGTCGACCGGCGGCGGTTGGCGGTACCGGCCGGGTCCCGACCACCGCACACCCCGACCGAACGCGCCATCGCCGCGATCGTCGAGGAACTGGTCGGCATCGACGGGGTCGACCTGGACGACGACCTGACCGACGTGGGCTGGCACTCGCTGCTGACCACCCAGGTCGCGTTCCGGATCGAGCGACGGCTGGGCATCCGGCTCACCCTGGAGGAGATCGTGCGGGCCGGCACGATCGGGCGGATCGCGGCGGTCGCCGCCGACCGGACACCGGACCCCCGATGAGCGGCGGACCAACCGTGCCCGGCCTGCTGCGGCAGCGGGCGGCGGACACACCGGACGCCGTCGCCCTGTGCCACCCCGACGGCGCGACGCTGACGTTCGCGCAGTGGGACCGGTCGGCGGACGCGCTCGCCGCCGCGCTCGTCGACGACGGGCTACGGGTCGGCCAGCGGGTGGCGTTGCTCTTCGACGAGCGGGAGTGGTTCGGGTACGCCACCGCGTTCTGTGGCGTGCTGCGGGCCGGTGGGGTGGCGGTGCCGCTGTCGGCCCGGCTCCCGCCGGGACAGCTCGTCGAGCGGGTCAGAGTCGCCGGGGCGGTCGGGATCATCCGGGAAGGCTGCGCCGTCCCCCCGGAGCTGGGCGGCTGGCAGCGCGGGCCGGCCGGGACCGCAACCGACGCCGTGCCCGACCGGGCGACCCCGGACGGCGCGGCCCAGATCATCTTCACCTCGGGGACCGAAGGGTCGGCCAGGGCGGTCGTCGCCACCCACGGCAACCTCACCCACGGGCACGACACCGCACCCGGCCGGCGGCAACTCGCGCACTCCCGCCATTTCCTGCACGCCTTCCCCATCGGGACGAACGCCGCCCAGACCATGCTCCTCACCGGCCTGGCCGCCGAACCCGCCGCGCTCGTCGTGCCCCGGTTCGACGCCGCCGAGGTCTGCGCCGCCGTCGAGGAGTTCCGGGTCGGCACCCTCTTCCTCGTCCCGTCGATGGCCCGGGAGCTGCTGGCCTCCGGCGAACCCGACCGTCGTGACCTGTCGTCGCTGGTGCTCGTGGGAACGACAGGCGACGTGCTGCCCGCCGCCGTCGCGCGGGCCCTCGGCGACGCCCTGCCGTACGCCACCATCGTCAACACCTACAGCTCGACCGAGGCGGCGCCGGCCCGCACGACGATGGTGTTCGACAGCCGACGCCCGGACGCGGTCGGTCGGGGCGCCGTGCGGATCACCGACGACGCCGGCCGGGAGGTCGCTGCGGGCGAGGTGGGTCAGGTCTGGATCGGCTCCGACGCCCCACCGCGCCGCTACCTCGACGGTGGTGACGCCGCGACATTCCGCGACGGTTGGACCCGCACCGGTGACCGCGGCCGGCTCGACGACGAGGGCTACCTGCACCTCACCGGCCGCGCCGCGTCGACCATCCACTCCGGCGGCACGAAGGTCTCGCCGTTCGCGGTCGAACAGGCGCTGCACGGGCACCCCGACGTCCGGGACTGCGCGGTGCTCGCCCTCGCCGATCCGGTGTTGGGCGAACGGCCCGCCGCCGTGCTGGTGACCCGTACCGGTGCCGTACCGGCGGACCTGCGGGCCTTCCTCGCCGGCCGGCTGTCCGGCGCGGAGATCCCGCAGCGGATCGTCTGTGTGGACGCGTTGCCGCGCAACGACGGCGGCAAGGTGGTCACCCGGTCGCTGCGGGACCTCTTCCCGCCGGCCGGATCGACGCCCGCCGCCGCCCCGGTGACCGTGGTCGAACGACGACTGGCCGACATCTGGGCGACCGTGCTGGGCGTGGCCGCCGTGGGCCGCGACGACGACTTCCTCGCCCTTGGCGGCAACTCGATGTCGGCGTTGCGGCTGGCCCGTCTCGTCTCCGACCAGTTCGCGGTCGCCACGCCGGTGTCGGCGCTGTACGCCCGGCCGGGCCTGGCCGCGCAGGCCGCCTGGATCGCCGACCGGATGTCCGGGTCACCGTGACGCAGTTCGTGCCGACCTCGCCGCTGCAACGGGGCATCTGGTTCAACGAGCAGCTGGTCGCGCTCGGGTCGGCGTACACGGTCGCGGTCACCGCCCACCTGCGCGGCCCGGTCGACGTGGGCCGGCTGGCGCGGGCCTGCACGGCGCTGGCCGCGCGGCACCCGCTGCTGACCGCCGGCTGCCACAACCTCGACGGCCTGCCCTGGCTGGCGGTCGGCGAGCACCCGTTGGCGCTCGCGGTCGAACCCGCCGCCGACGGGACCGTCCGCGAGCGGGTCGAGCGGGCCTGCCGCACCCGGTTCGACCTGTCGGCCGGACCGCTGGCCCGGGTCTGGTGGTTCCCCCTCGGGAACGGAGGTGGGGTGCTCGTCCTGGCCGCCCACCACCTGATCGTCGACGGCCGGTCCAAGGACGTCCTGCTGCGGGACCTGGCCGACCGCTACGGCCCCGACGCACCGACGGTGGCGGCGCAGCCGGCCGAACCCGGGTACACGATGCCGCCGGAGCACCTGCTCGTCGCGGCCACCGAATACTGGTGGCGGAACCCGCCACGACCGGTCGAGCTGCCCCGCGACGGCGGGGTACGACCCGGCGACACGGTCGTCCGCGCGCTGACCCCCCGGACCCGTACGAGGCTGGCCGAGGCGGCCGTCGCGCTGGACGCGACCCGGTTCGAGCTGCTGCTCACGGTGCTCGCCAACTGCCTCGCCCCCGACGACGGGCCCACCTCGATCGCGATCGAGCTGTCGGTGCGTACGCCGGTCGAGGCGGACCGGATCGGCATGTACGTCAACGAGCTTCCGCTCACCCTCCCCACGCCACCGACCGGCTCGTACGCGGCGGCGCTGACGACCGTCCGCGCCGGCCTGCGGGAGCTGTACGCCCACCGGACGGTCCCGTTGGCGATGTGCCGGCCCGGGACACGGCCGTTCCTGGCCACCGCCGCCGTCTCGGTCAGCTACCGGCGGATCGCCCCCGGCCCGGTCTTCGCCGGCGTCGCCACCACGGTGGACTGGTCGGCGTTCAACGGGGTCGCCCGCAACGCCCTGCACGTCATGATCGCCGACGGCGAGCAGACCCACGTCACGTTCCAGTTCCCGGCGTCGGCCGGGGCACGCCGACGGGCCGACGCCCTGATCGACCGGGTCCTGGTGGTGCTCGACCGCAGCCTCACCGCGCCGCAGGCGACCCTCGTCCGGCCGCAGGAGGAGCCGCCCCCGTGGACCTGAGCCTGTTCTTCTTCTCCGCCAGCGCCGACGACGCCCACGACCTGCTGCTCGACAGCGCACGGTTCGCCGACGACCACGGCTTCGCGGCGGTCTGGACGCCGGAGCGGCACTTCCACGAATTCGGCGGCCCCTACCCGAACCCGGCGGTGACCGGTGCCGCCGTCGCGGCGGTCACCCGGCGGGTCGGTGTCCGCGCCGGCAGCGTCGTGCTCCCCCTGCACGACCCGTTGCGGGTGGCCGAGGAGTGGGCGGTCGTGGACCGGATCTCCCACGGCCGGGCCGGGGTCGCGTTCGCCTCCGGTTGGCACGCCGTCGACTTCGTCCTCGCCCCCGACCGGTACCCGCACCGCAGGTCGGCGTTGCCGGAGCTGATCGACGAGGTGCGTGCCCTGTGGCGGGGCGGCACCACGCCACGTCCCGACGGCACCGGCGGTCGCGTCGACGTCGAGGTGTTCCCCAAGCCGGTGCAGGCCGACCTGCCGGTCTGGATCACCAGCGCCGGTGACCTGGCCACCTTCGAACTCGCCGGGCGGCTCGGCGTCGGCGTCCTCACCCACCTGCTCACCCAGAGCCTCGACGAGCTGCACACCAAGATCGGGCGGTACCGGCGGCTGCACCCCGGGCAGGGCCGGGTCACCCTCATGCTGCACACCCTGGTCGGGCCGGACGACCAGGGCGTGTCCGCCCTGGCCCGGGAGCCGATGACCCGTTACCTGCGGTCCTCGCTCGACCTCGTGGCGGGGATGCTGCCCGGCTCCCCTTTCCACGACTCCACGATCACCGAGGACGAGGCGGACTTCCTCATCGGCCGGGTGCTCGACCGGTTCCTGGCCGAACGGGGGCTCTTCGGCTCGGTGCCGACCTGCGCCCGTACCCTGCGCCGGCTCGCCGAGGCGGGCGTGGACGAGGTCGCCTGCCTGATCGACTTCGGCCTGCCGGCGGCGGCGACCAGATCCGGCCTCACCCACCTGGCCCGACTCGTCGAGCGGTGACCCCGGCGGCGGACCGGCGCCCCTGCCTACCGGCGGCGTCCGCGCCACCGGACCCCCGGCGAGGCCGGTGCCCGCGTCGGGCGGTGCCCACACCCACGTCTGCCGATCGAAGGAGCGCTGATGGACGACGACCTCCCCGCATTCCCGCTGCCGCCCGCGTCGGGGCTCGCTCCCGCCGCCGACTTCGCCCGCCGACGCGAGCAGTGCCCGTTCGGCCGCGTCCGGCTGCCCAGCGGCGACAGCGCGATCCTGCTCGTCCGGCACGCCGACGTCGCCGCCGCCGTCGCCAGCCCCGCGCTGTCCCGCAACCACCTGCTCGCCGACGCTCCCCGGCGCAGCGGCGAACCCAACTTCCTCTACGACCCGGACCTGCTCATCAACCAGTCCGAGCGGTCCCACACGGCGGTGCACCGGGTCGCCACCCGGGCGATGGACCACGCGCGGGTCGCCGCCCACCTACCGGTGGTCCGGCAGGTGGCCGGCTCCCTTCTGGACGCGATGACCGCCGACGGCCGCCGCGACGGTGACCTCGTCGTCGGGTACACCGACCGGCTCCCGCTGCTGACGATCACGCGGCTGCTCGGCATTCCGCCCGAGGACTGCGACAGGATCCGCCGCTGGTCGGGGGCGTACACCCATTCGCATCCCGGCACGCCGCAGGAACGGGCCCGGCTCGTCGCCGAGTTCGGCGCATACGTACGCGGGGTCGTCACGGGCGGGTCGGACGCTGCGCTGCTGGCCGACCTGGTCGACCCACCGGACACCGCCACCCGGCTCTCGACGGACGAGCTGGTCAGCCTGACCAGGCTGATGCTGTCGGCGGGGGTCGAGGCCCCGGCGACCGTGCTCGGCCGGGCGATGCTACGGCTCCTGGGGGACGACGCGGCGGACTGGCGGGCCTTCGTCCGGCACGGCACCGACCCCACGGCGATGGCCGACGAGCTGCTCCGCCTGGTGTACGCCGGCAACGTGGCCGCGCTGCGGACCGCGACCACCGACCTCGTGCTGCCCTCCGGCACCGTGCCCCGGGGCACGGCCGTGCTCCTCGCCTGGATCTCGGCACTGCACGACCCGGAGGTCTACCAGCAGCCGGAGGCGCTCCTGCCGCACCGCAGCGGCCCGAAGTTCGTCGGGTTCGGCGGGGGCCGCCACTACTGCCCGGGTCGACGGCTCGGCCGGGCGATCCTGGCGGTGGGGCTGGAGCGGCTGCGGGCCCGGTTGCCCGGCCTGCGCCTCGCCACCGACGGGCCGTTCCCCATCGCGGAGCGGGAGGTGGGTGGGGTCGTCACCACGTTACCGGTGCGCTGGTAGCGCCGGACACCACGTCGGCCGCCTCGGGCAGGTGGTCGGCGAGGGCGGTGAACTGCGCCCGGGTCAGGTACGACGGGTTGGCCGCCTGTGGCTGGCGGAACACCTCCAGCCCGGCCAACCGGGGGTCGGCGCGCAACCGGTCCCGGTGCAGCCGTCGTGGCTCGGGCAGGACGGTCAGGTCCAGTGGCACCGTCCAGGGCGCGCGGGCCTCCCCGCCGGGCACCGGCTCGCCGGTGAGCCGGCCGATCCCCCAGACGCCGTACGGCAATCGACCCCGGCTGCCGCTGGCCCAGAACACCACGGGCTGACCGGCCCGCATCAGCCGGGCCCGGTAGCCGGGGCGTACGCACCAGCCCGTCACCCGGGGGTCCCGGGCGAACCGGCCGGCGAGGTCGACCAGGTCCGCATTGCCCTTGATCAGCCAGGCGCCCAGGTCGTCCCGGGTCACCTGACGTTCGTCGGTGCGTGCGTGCGGCACGTCGGGTCCTCCTCGGCAGTCAGATCAGCCCCTCCCGGACCGCGTAGGCTACCGCGTGGGTGCGGTTGCGCAGCTGGAACCGGCTGGTGATGTCGTGCAGCACGTTCTTGACGGTCCGCTCCGAGTAGCTCAGCCGGGTCGCCACCTCCCGGGTGTCCATCCCGTCCGCCACCAGCCGCAGGATCTCGCTCTCCCGCACCGAGAGCCCGTTGACGTCGATGCCGCGCGGGGCGAGCACCGTCTGCTGGAGCCGGGTCACCTGCTTGACCAGCAGACCGAGCACCTCCGGGGGCATCGCCGCCCCGCCGGAGGCGGTGCTGACCACGAGTTGGGCCAGCCGGTGGCCGGTCGCCTCGGTGCGTGAGGCGAGGGCGCGTACCCCCAGCTCCACGGCGGGGATCAGCGCCGAGTCCGACTCGACGGTGGCGACCAGCACGAAGCGCCGGCAGCCCAACCGGCGCACGGCCCTGAGCACGTCGAGCGTGTCCCGGTCGAGGGTGTCGGCGGCGACCACACCGACGGTCTCGGCGGTGATCATCTGCGCGGGTACGACCTCGATCTCGGCCCGGCCACGCAGCGCCGCGGTGATCCCGGCCGTGGAGATCGGGTCGGGGGTACGGATGTAGGTCTGGGCACGTCCGTTCATGGCGGTTCCTTAGCTTCCGGGCTGAGGCGGGCGTCGGCTGCCAGGCTGACGCTCAGCAGGGGCAGATCGGTGGTCCGGAGGCCGGTGCCGAGCGGTTCCGTGACCGGGTGGGAGTCGCTTCGCCGAGATGGACACCGGCCAGCGGGTGGTGGCGGTGCCCGTCGTCCACGGTAGAGACGGCGGTCGGTCGCGCACTGGAGGCCGGCTGGACGCCGGCAGATAGACATCCTTGCCGGGTGACAACGTTTTGAGCTGCTCAAATGCCCGTGCGTCCACAAGTGAACGATGGGGGCACCGGCAGAACCGGCAGAACCGTTGCCCCCAAGGGCGGACGGCCCTGCCCCATCGGCAGGTTTGACCTGCGGGTAGCCCGGTGATTCAGTGGCGAAGATCATGGTCATCCGACCGGTCAACCGGCAGAATCATGTGCTGGCAGCGCTGGTGGGACGGACGCGCAGCCATGACAGGGAGGCCCGTTGATGGCCGACAGCGGTGGTGAGATCCGACGACGACGACTGGGTGCCGGACTGACCCAGGAGCAGCTGGCCGAACGGGCGGGAATCAGCGTCCGGGCGGTGCGCGACATCGAGCAGGGCCGGGTCCGCAACCCCCGGGCCGAGTCCCTCCGGCGGATCGCCGCCGCCGTCGGTCCGCCGCAGCTGAAGCCACCCGGCCCGGCGCCACCCGTCGCCACGCCGGCACCGACCCTGCGCATCGACGTGCTGGGGCCGCTGCGCATCCAGGTCGGCGTCGAACCGGTCACGCTCGGCTCCAACCGCCAACGGATGCTGCTCGGCCTGCTCGCCCTGCACCCGGACGCGATCGTGTCCCGCCACGAGATCGTCGACGTGCTCTGGGGCCACGACCCGCCGGACAGCTGCCTCAACCTCGTCCACACCTACGTCGCCCGGTTGCGTCGGGTGCTGGACCAGCCCGGCGGCCCCGCCGCCACCATCACCCACGTCGGCGGCGGCTACCGGTTGAGGGTCGACCCCGCCCAGCTCGACCTGAGCCGGTTCGCCGCCGCGATCGAACGCGCCGAGGGCAGCGTCGCGGGCGACCTGCCGAGCCTGGACCGACTGGCCGGGGCACTGGCGCTGTGGCGGGGGCCGGTGCTGGCCGACGCGGCGCCGAGCCTGACCCAGCACCCGACCGCCGCCGCCCTGAACCGACGTCGCATCGCCACCGCCGTCACCTACGCCACGCTCGCCGTCGACCTGGGCCTGCCCGACCGGGCGGTCCGGGAACTGCACGCGGTGGCCAGCCACGAACCGCTGCACGAGCAGGTGCACGCCCGGCTGATGCTCGCCCTGGCCGCCTGCGGCCAGCAGGCCCGCGCGTTGGCCCTGCACCGCAACCTGCGCGACCGCCTCGCCGAACAGCTCGGCGTGGAGCCCGGCCCGGAACTGCGGGAGGCACAGCTGCGCATCCTGCGCCAGGACCTGCCCCGGATGGTCACCCACCCGGGCGGGCCGGTGACCGGCACCGTGCCGGCACCCCGCCTGACCGAAGTGGCACCCCGCCGGCCCGAGGTGGCGCAGCCGACCCCACCGTCGCGCCACCGGTCACCGGCGCAGCTGCCGCCCGACGTCGCGTACTTCACCGGGCGCAGCACCCAACTGGCCGCCCTCGACGCGCTGCTGGTCGGGGCGACGGCGGCCCGGGGGCCGGTGGTCATCTCCACCATCACCGGGATGGCCGGGGTCGGCAAGACCGCCCTGGCGGTGCACTGGGCGCACCGGGTCCGCCGGCACTTTCCAGACGGGCAGCTCTACGTCAACCTGCGTGGCTACTCGACGGCCAGCCCGGTCCGCGAGTCGGAGGCCCTCGCCGGGTTCCTGCACGCGCTCGGGGTGCCGGCCGACCAGGTGCCGGTCGACCCCGGGCAGGCCGCCGCGCTGTTCCGCACCATGCTGGACGGTCGCCGGATGCTGGTGATGCTGGACAACGCCGCCAGCGCCGACCAGGTCCGCCCGCTCCTGCCGGGGGCCGCCGGCTGCCTGGCGCTGGTCACCAGCCGGGACCGGCTCAGCGGGCTCGTCGCCGTGGACGGAGCACGCCGCCTCGACCTCGACGTGCTCACCGTGGACGAGGCCGGCACCTTGCTCACCCGGATCATCCCGCCCGACCGGGTGGCCCGCTCAGGTGAGATCGCCGAACTGGCGACGGTCTGCGCCCGGCTGCCGTTGGCCCTGCGGATCGCCGCCGCCAACCTGATCGACCAGCCCCAACAGTCGATCAGCGCGCACACCGCCCGGCTGACCGCCGGTAACCAACTCGCCGGCCTCCGTGTCGAGGGAGACGACCAGGCGGCCGTCCGGGCGGCGTTCGACCTGTCGTACGCCGCGCTGCCCGCCCCGGCCCGCCGGCTGTTCCGGCTGCTGGGCACCGCGCCGGGGACGGACGTCACGGTGACCGCCGCCGCCGCCCTGGCCGGGATCGGTGAGCCGACCGCCGCACACGAGCTGGACCGGCTCGCCGCCGCGCACCTCGTCCAGCAGGTCACCCCCGGCCGGTACGCCTTCCACGACCTGCTACGGCTCTACGCCCTGGAGCGGGCCACCGCCGAGGACCCCGCCGGGCAACTGCGGTCCGCCATCCGACGCCTCTACGGCTGGTACCGGCAGCGCACCGACGCCGCCGCCGCCACGATCTATCCCCACCTCGTGCGGTTGCCACCCGACGGGGCCGAACCGCACCCCGGTGGGTCCCCGTTTCCCAGCTCAGCCGGGGCGATGGCCTGGCTGGAGGAGGAACACACCAACCTGATGCGGGTGATCGCGCACGCCGCCGAGAACGGGGCCGACCCGGCCGCCTGGCGGATCCCGGACGCGCTACGCGGCTACTACCAGTTCCGCCCGCACAGCGACGGCCTGGTCGCCGCGACCAGCGCACTGCACGCCGCACAGCAGGTCGGCGACCATGCCGGTGAGGCCGCGAGCCGGCTCGGGCTGGCCAGCCTGCATCTGCGCCGTGGCGAGTACGCGGTGGGTCTGTCCCACGCCACCGCGATGATCGACGCGGCCCACCGGGCGGCCTGGCCCGAGGGGTTGGCGGCGGCGTACGGCACCTGTGGGCTGCTGCACCTGCGGGCCGGCCGGCTGGCCGAGGGGGCCGAGTTGACCCGGCTGGCGGTGAGCATCCACGAACGCCTGGGCGGCCCCGAACGGCTCAGCACCAGCCTCGGCAACCTCGGGGTGATCTACCGGGACATGGGGCGGCTCCGCGAGGCAGCCGAGGTCTTCCGGCAGTCCCTGGCGCTGACCCGCAGCACCGGGATGTGGATGAGCGCCGGGATCAGCCTGAGCAACCTGGGCGAGGTCCAGCACGCCCTCGGCCAGCACGGCGAGGCTCTCGACCACCTGCGGGAGGCGCTGGATCTCAGCCGGCGGACGGGCTACCGGCCCACCGAGACGGAGAGCCTGCGCCGGTTGGCGGCGCTGCGTGTGCAGACCGGCGACCTGGGCCCGGCGACGAAGCTGGCCGACGAGGCGCTGGCCCTCGCCGACCTGATCGGCGACACCGCCCAGCAGGCTGCCGCCCGCAACGTGCGCGGCGCGATCCACCAGCGCAACGGTGACCCGGCGGCGGCCATCGAACACCGACGGGCACTCGAACTCGCCCGGGCCGGTGGTGCCCGGGGTGAGGAGGTCGAGGCGCTCATCGGGCTGGCCGAGGTCTTCGGCGACACCGACCCGACGGAGGCGGTCGCGTTGGCCCGGCAGGCCCGGACGGTGGCCCGCGCCGCCGGCTACCGGGTCTGGGAGGGGCACGCCCTGGTGGCCGCCGCCGAGGCGATGCGGAACACCGACCCGGTGACCTCGGCGCGGACCGCCGAGGAGGCGCTGGCCACCCACCGGGAGACCGGGCACCTGCTCGGTCAGGTCCGGGCGCTGCGGTTGCTGGTCGCGCTCGGCCCGGCCGGTGGCGTCGACGCCGCCCAGCAGTCGGCGTACCGGCGGGAGATCACCGAGCTGTCCCGGCGGGTTCGTCCGGTGGTCGACGAGGACCTGCCGGTCAGCCCGTGACGGTGAAGTGGCGGCGGCTCTCGTCGTCCAGCGGGGTCAGGGTCGGCCGGCCGCCGTCGTCGGTCCCGAGCGCCAGCAGGCCCTCGACCGGGGCGTCGTCCTGGTGCCACGCGTGCCACCTGATCCGCAGCTCCGGACCCCGGTCGTCACCCCCCGGCTCCCACCGGGGGGTGAGGGCCAGCCGCACCGGGGACCCGGTGCTGTTGCGTACGGCGTCGGGGCCGCCCCGGCCGGGTCCGCCGTCGACCCCGGCCACCAGCAGCGTGACCTGCCGGAAGCCGAGGTGCCGACGCCCCCGGTGCCACAGCACCGGCCACGACTCCCGGTTGGCCGTCGGGTCGTCACCGTAGTGGGCGTCGATGCCGACATCGTCCCCGTCGGTCCGGTGGGTGACGCTGCGGTCGACGCCGGCCGGGGCGACCAGGTAGCGGTGCATGGTGCACCGGAGCCCCAGCAGCAGCCGGACCGTCCCCCGGAGGGCGGGCCCACCGTGGTAGGTCAGCAGCACCGCACCGGGGTCCGCGGCTGCGAAGTCCAGCATCGCCGACCGTGCCTGACCGGCGGCGTCGCGTACCGCCAGGGTCTGTGGACCGTCCAGGCCCTGGAAACCGGTCACCGTGACGGTGTCGTCGACGTAGGGCGTGGGGTGGGCCTGCGGCAGCTCGGCCGGCGCGGCGGTGAGCCCGGTCGCGTGCCACGCCGGGCGGCCACCGCCGGGCCGGCGGGCGGCGTGCACCGGCACCGCAGGCCGGTCGTGCACCCCCGCGTTGACCGGGGTGACGAGGAAGTGGGTACGGGTGGCCAGCGACTGGTCGGCCACCTCGAAGAGACCGTCGCTGTGCACCAGGAACGAACCCGCCTCGTCGTGTTCCGGGGTCAACCGGACTCCCCCGACCATGGTCTGCTCGTGGTGCACCCGGTAGCCGACCCGGATCGCCGGCACCGTGCCGTGGGCGGCCTCCAGCCGGGCGGTGAAGACCAGCGAGCCGACCTCGTTGAACTTGTTGAACGGGTTACGGCCGGCCTCGACGGCATGGGGCGACACGCTCAGGTCGGTGATCCCCCAGCAGGGGAAGTGCGACAGCGCGCTCTGTCGGAGCACCAGCGCCCCCACCCCGACGTCGGCCACCACGTAGTCGAAGGTGCTGAACCGGACCAGCAGGTCCACACAGACCCGCTTCGGGCCGGCCGGGCCGGATCGACGGCGCAGGTAACGCAACCAGTAGGAGTGCTGCCGTTGCTGGTCGCCACGGACCATGATGGTGCCGGCGAGGTGGGGCTGCGCCGGGGAGATCAACTCCCGCAGCGTCGCCTGCTCCGGGAAGCCCGCGCCGCCGAACCCGGTCACCGTGAAGGCGTCACCCACCGGCTCGTCGGGCCGGTATCCGGTCAGCCGTATCCGACCAGGCACAGTTTGTCTCCGCTCAGCTCAACACGGTCAGATGCTGGTAGGTCTGCTCGTCGGCGAAACGGACCACCGGCCCGCCGGAGGCGTCCACGGTGATCAGGAACGCGCCACCGACCGGCACGGCGGGGTCGGCTGCCGGGCCCACCGCCTCCTCGGACCAGCGGACCAGCAACCCCGGCACCTCGTCGTCGGTGCCCTCGTACCACTCGGGGACGAACCGCAGCCGCGACCCGACCGGCCCGGTAGGGGCGGCGGCCCCGGTAGGGTCGCCGTCGTCGGGCAGGGGACGCAGCGACACGTCGACGAAGCCGGGGTGCCGGCGGCCGTGGTGGAAGACGACGGCGTCGGCGAACTCGTTCTGCTCGATCAGGTAGCAGCAGGTGCGCAGGTGCAACGCCAGGCGGGCCCGGACCCGGCCGGCCCGGCGGTCGTCACCCCGGTCACCGGCGCGGGCGTACTCCACGATCATCCCGTCGTCGCGGATGTCGCCGCCCATCGACGCGCTGTACCAGCGGGGGTGACCGGTGTGCCAGACCCCGATCTGGTCGGGGCCGGCGACCCGCTCGAATCCCTGCACCTCGACCGCGCCCCGGCGGGCCCGACCGGTCGACACCCGCATCGCGGTGACCGGTGGCGGGGCCGTGACGCCGGTCGCCCGGTAGACGGTGAGGCTGCGCCCGGGTGGCGGCTCGGCCCCGACGATCGGCCGGTCGTGCACCGACCCGCTGACCGGGACGATTCGCCACGACGAGCACCCGGGCGTCCCGGACGCCGGCTCCAGGGTGATCCCGCCGTCGCTGTGCACGGTCAGCGCCCCGGTCTCCTCGTGCCCGGGGGCGTACCCGTCCCCGACGATCGGGTTGGCCACGTGCCGCACCCGGTGCACGACCCGGATCGCCGGCACCGCGACGCCCGTGCCGGCGGCGGGAACGAACCCGATCTCCGGCTCGAAGACCAGCTGACCGGCGTCGTTGAACTTGTTGAACGGGTTCCGACCGCCGGCCCCGGTGTCCCGCAACGAGATGCTGAGATCCTCGATGCCCCACAGGCCCGGCACCGGCAGCGTCGACCGGGGTGAATACCGGTCGGTGCCGGGTCGGACCTGGTAGGGGAAGGTGCTGAACCGGATCACCAGCTCCACCGCCACCAGCTTCGGGTGCCCCGGACCCGGGCCCCGGTAGCGGTACCGCAGCCAGTAGCAGTGCCGCCGGGTCTGGGTGCCCCGGTCCAGCCACACCGCACCGTCCTGCTCGTCCGGCCACAACTCGTCGGCGAGGAACTCCCCGACCGGCAGGGCGGCGTCGCGGAAGCCGGTCACGGTGAACCGGTTGCCGGAGAGTTCCTCGGGCTCGTACTCGATGGTGGTCACGGCGTGCTTTCCCTCTGTCCGCCCGGTCGGGGGTCCGGGGTCGTGGCGGTGACCGGTGGGTCCGTGGGGTGGGGCGGACGCCGGGCCGGCAGGCGGGGTGCCGGCCCGGCGTCGGCGGTCACACCAGGTCGTACTCGCGGGCCAGGTACTGGAACTTCTCGTCGGTCAGCACCGTGGCCAGGACCCGCTGGTCGGCCTCGGAGAGATCGTCCACCTCGTCGTCCAGCACGCGGTCGAGCACCTCCCGGGCGGCAGCCGGGTCGAGGTCGGCCAGCGGTTCCGGCGACGACGCGTCCGGCTCCGGCTGCTCGACGGGGTACGCCGACCCGCCCGACCCGTCGAGGCCCGGCCCGTCATAGGCCTGCCCCTCGTAGGCCTGCCCGTCATAGCCCGACTCGTCGTATGCCTGCTCGTCGTGGGCCTGACCGTCGTACGGGTGCTGGTCGTCAGCCTGCTCGTCGTAGTTCTGCTGGTCCTGCTCGGCGGCCTGATGGGCGGCGGCCACCCAGTGCTGGGTCACCGAGTCGATCATCCGGGCCATCTCCGCCGCCGGCTCACCCAGCTCGTCGACGGCGAAGACCTGCACCGGCGTGAGGGAACTGGCCTGGTGGTAGACGGTGTCGTAGAAGTCGGCCAGCCAACCGTTGCGCTGGTACCAGTCCGGGTCGCCCCAGCCCTGCCCGAGCAGGTCGGGCAGCAGCTCCCAGCCGGTCTCCGGCTGCTCGGCGATGATCCGGTGCGCACTGACGACCGCCCAGCTCAGATAGGCGTACGAGTCGTCCAGACCGGCCGGGCCGGTGGTGTCGAAGTTCTCTGGATAGTTCATCGCTCGTCTCCCGCTCAGCCCGTGACGGTGAAGTACTTGTTGCTGTCGGCGTCCAGCAGGCGCAGCACCGGGCTGCCCGACTGGTTGACCCCGAGCCGGAACTGGCCCTTGTTGCGGTGGCTGCGGGAGCGGCCCTCGGCACCGGCGTGTTCGGCGGCCCAGTCGATCCTGAGCTGCACGCCGACCTGCCCCTCGACCTCCTCGACGTACGGCCCGAAGAACAGCGTCGACTCCTCGTGGTGCCGGTTCTTGACCGCGTCGACGTCGTACCGTTCGCCTTTCTCCCCGACCACCGCCGCCTCGCCGCGCCCCACCTCCAGCACCCGCAGGGAGACGTCGCGGAAGGCGGTGTACCGCACCCCGTTCACGTAGACGATCTGCCGGTTGCCCTGGTCGTCCGGTGCGGTGAGGTAGGGCACCAGGGTGAAACGCAGCAGCAGCAACGCCCTGATCTTGGTGCGGACCTTCCGGCCCAGCACGGCACCGTCGCGGACGTACTCCAGTCGCAGCGCCGCCTCGTGCCCGTCGGCCTCCGCCGCCGAGGCGACTACCGGCTGCTGGCCGTTGTTAAGGACGGTGATGGTGTTCGGGCCGTTCATCCGCTCGAAGCCGATCACCTGCATGCCCCGGTGCTCGTGCGGGTCGAGCATCCGGCCACCGTGGTCGATCCCGCCCAGCTCGATGCGCTGGGCGTTGAGCACGGTGGTGGTGCCCGCCTGGCCGACCTGGTCGACCCGGGTCGGGCGCTGGTGCACGCTGCCGCTGAGCGGGGTGATCCGGAAGTGCTTGTCGGTACGCCCCTCACCGTGGTTGATCTCGAAGCTGCCGTTGCTGTGCACCAGGAACGCGCCGGCGTCGTTGTGGCTCAACCCGAGGGGTGCGCCGAGCAGGTTCTTCGCCTGGTGCTGCACCCGGTAGTTGATCCGCAGGTGGGGCATACCGTCGTTGGCGACGGCCGCGTCGAAGGTCAGGCTGCCGGACTCGTTGAACTTGTTGAACGGGTTGCGCCCCCGGCCGGTCGGCATCAGCGACACGCTCAGGTCGGTGATCCCCCAGCACGGGTAGTCACGCAGGACCGCCCGTTCCTGCGCGGTCGGGCCGTCGTCACCGTCCTTCGGCACGTAGTCGAAGGTCGTGAAGCGCACCAGCAGCTCCACACAGACCCGCTTCTTGTCCGTGACGCCGATGCCCCGGCGCAGGTAACGCAGCCAGTAGACGTGCTGCCGGGACTGGCCGCCCCGGACCATGACGAGCTGGCCGTCGGCGATCGGCGCCGGCGAGATCAACTGGTTCAGCGGCACTTCCGTCGGGAAGCCGGCGTTGCTGAACCCGCTGACCTGGAACACCCCGTCTGTCAGCCCCTTGGCCTGCCCCTGCGCGAACCCGATCATGTTCGCGGTGGTGTTCAGGGCGATGGCGACTTCTGTCACGGATACACCTCCGACGTGGGACCGTCGGGCCCGTTGGCCGACGGTGGTGGTGGTTGTCAGGTGCCGCTCCCCGGGGCCGCGCCCCGGCGTCACCCGCTGCCCGGCACGCTCACTCCCGGGCGAAGAACTCGAATTCGCTGACCGTCACGTCGGTGCCCTTCTCGGCCCGGTGCACGTCGGTGACCTGGATCTGCACGCTGGTGACCCCGTCGGCCCCGTCGAGGGTCAGCGTCTGCGGTTCCCCGGTGTCCTCGATGGCCAGGGTGTCCGACCGGTTGGTGGAATAGACCAGGTGCAGGGTCTTCGGCCGGTGCGACGCGGTGTAGTCCTCGGCCGTGCCGGCGGTCACGATGAGCCGCTGGAGGTCGACCTCGGCCGCGAAGCGCAGGGTGACCGTCGGCGGTTTCTCGGCGTCCCAGCGCACCTGCCAGTGCGTGTTGCGGTACTGGTCGACGCTGAGCGCCGGCCCGTGGTCCCGTACCGACGCGCCGCCGGTCACCTCGACCGGCCGGACGGCCACGAACCGTGGGTTGATCTTCCGGTCGGCCCAGTCCCGCGCCCCGGTCACCGGCCCGGAGACCGCACCGTTGATCCGTTCCCGCAGCGGCGGATAGATCAGGTAGGCCACCCCGATCGCGAAGAGCAGCACCGCGGCGACCGCATTCGACCGCTGGTAGATGGAGTGCAGCACGCCGCCGACCCCACCCGCCCCGCCACCGCCGGGGGTGCCGGGGCGGGCCCGGCGGCGGTGACCCGGGGCCCCGTCGCGGCAGCAGGCGCTGCCACCAGCGGCGGCGGGCCACCTCGGCGGTACGCAGCGAGTCCCCGCACCGGCTACAGAACCGGCGGGTCGGCACGTTGCCCTCGCCGCACTCGCCGCAGACCAGGTCACCGGGTTGCAGGCGTCGGGTGGGCGGCTGGTGGCCGACGGTCGCCGCCCGGGGGCGTACCGCCTGCGGACTGACCTCCCCGGGTCCGGTCGTCGCCGCGGCGGTGGTCGCCCGCCGCGCGCCGACCCGCCCGCCGGTGGTGGTCGACCCGGGCGGCGCGAGGTCGGCCGGGCCCTCGGCCGCGACCAGGGCACTGGTGTGCGGCGCGGCGCGCGGGTCACGGCGGGCCGGGGCGGTCGGCAGGCGGGCACCCGCCACCCCGGGTGGCGGTGGCGGCAGCCGACGCGGCGGCACCGCGACCTCCGACGCGGCGGTGTCCGGGGTGCCGTCCCACGCCGACGACGCGGCGGTGGACGCCGCGCCGGTGCCGGCCGACCCGTCGACCGCTGGCGGGGCGGGCGGACCACCGGGTAGTCCCGCCGGGCCGGACGTCGGCGGACCGGGGCGGGCCGCCCGGTCCGGCAGCCGGGCCGCCGGCACGCCCGGCGGTGGCGGTGGCAGCCGGCGCGACGGCACCGTCACCGCCGCCGGCCCGTCGCCCGCCACGACCTGCGCGGCCGACCCGCCGGCAGCACCCGGCGGCAGGCCCCCGGCGGGCGTGACCCCGGGGGTGCGGGCCGCGCCCCGGGAGAGCCGGCTCCCGGCGGGGCGGAGCGCACGCCCGGCGGACCCGACCCCGGCGGACCCGGCCGCGACCCGGGCGGACCCGACCCGGGCGGACCGGAGCGGCCCCCGGCGGTGTCGTCCCCGGCGGACCGGGACGCACCCCGGGCGGGCTCAGGCCGGGTGGCCCGGGACGCACCCCGGGCGGTGTCGTCCCCGGCGGACCGGGACGCACTCCGGGCGGACCCGCGCCAGGCGGCCCCGGACGCACCCCGGGCGGGCCGGGACGCAGACCCGGCGGTCCACCGGCCGACCCCCGGCCCGTCCCGTCACCGACCCGCACCACACCCTCGTCGACCGGGGAGCCACCCGGGGCCGGTGCGATCACCCCGGCGATGCGCTGCAACAGCGTGGGCTTCTGCCGGAACTCCTGCTCGGCCTCCCGTACCGTCTCGACCGGGATCTTCGGCGCGGTCTTCTCGCCGGTCCACTCCAGGAAGCTGCCGCAGGAACCACAGAAGGTGTCCGCGTCACCGTTGTGGTTCCCGCACTCACGACAGATGATCACGGTCGAGCACCTCCAGGGTCGTCGTCACGTGCGCCGGTACGACCGCGCGGCACAACTCGTCGAGGGCGTGCCCGGCGACCCTCCCGGGCTCGGCCACCCACACCCGTACGTGCACCCGGGCCGGCGGCAGCGCGGCCGACGACGGCTCCGGCCGGGTCGACCAGGACACCCCGGTCGAGTCGAGGACCTCCACCTCACCCCCGGTGGCCAGCTCCAGGGCCATCTGCAGCCCGGCGACCGTCCCCCGCAGCCGGTGCGCGGCGACCGCGCCGGCCACCATCGCGCGTTGCCGATCCACCGGCCAGTTCTCGTCGAGGTGGGCACCCACCCAGGCACCGAGCCAGAGCAGGAAATCCGGCGGGGCCAACCACGGGTCCAGGTACGCGTCGAGACAGTCCAGCGTGGACACCACCGGTGCGAGCACCTGGTCCAGCCCTTCGGTCCAGCGCACCAGCAGGTCGTCCTCCTGCAACAGGGCGGGCAGGAAACCGGCGATCGGGTACGGCATCGCCACGTCGACCGGGCCGCGCATCAGTGCTCCTCCACCCGGAGCTGGTGGTCGAAGGAGAAGACCAGACTGTCCGGTTCCAGGTCGATCCGGCCGGCCTCGGTGCCCCGCTCACCGGTCACCGGGTTGGCGGTGAACAGCCGCAGGTCCTCCACCAGCTCCACCCCGCGTACCCGCTGCAACACGGCGAAGAGTTCACCGGCCTGCACCGGACGCCCGAACGGCCAGCCCTGACCGTCCGGGCCACCGCCGGCCAGCGGGCTGAGGAAGCCGTACAGGGCGGCCAGGCCCTCCTCCCGGACCCGCTCGACGACGACCCGGGGCCGGGCGACGACCCGGGCCACCACGGTCACCCCCCGGTAGCGGGGTGGCTCGACGACCACCCGGGTGCCGATCAGCCGCGTCTCGTCCAGCCGGCCGGCCACCCGGGCGAGGCTCGACTCGGCCGGGATCAGGTCCTCCAGCCGCAGCCGCCCCTCCTCGGCGGGGGCTGCCGGCACCACCAGCAGCCGCGCCACCGGCGGCCCGTCCCCGTTGCTCGGCACGCAGCGGACCCGGGCCAACTCCGGGGCGGCCTCCCGGGCCAGCACCTCGTGGTCCTCGGCGGTCACCGCGCGACTGCGGCTGCGCAGGGTCAACGGGCCCCGGCGACGCGCCTCGTCCAGGGTCTCGCCGTCCACCCCGCCGCTGGCCGGGTGCCGGTTCTCCACCCCCGCCACGTACGGGATCGAGGCACGCAGCGCGGTGATCGCGCCGACGCCGACGTTGCCCCGGCTGCCGCCGCCGACCGCGTACCGGCGCAGCCGCAGCCGGCCGCCCCGGGGCGGCACCGCGCCGTAGCGGCGCAACGTGCCGTCGGGTTGCCGGACGGCCGGGCCGAACACCACCTCACCGGCCACCCCGTCGAGCAGGAAGTGCCGGTCCCCGGGGCCGCTACCGGCGAAGTGCTCGACCGGCGACCACCGCTGCCAGCCGTCGTCGGAACTGACCTCCAGCACCGGGTCGCCGAAGCCGGCCAGCACCGGCCGGCGGGTCAGCGTGAACCGCTGGCCGGGCACCCCCTCGGAGTCGCCGAACTCCTCGTCGTCCACCAGGTCGGCGTGCACCGCCTCGGTGGTGCCGCCGACGGTGTTCGCGGCCAGCCCGAGGACCACCGGTGAGGCGCTGTAGCCGGGCTGCCCCTCCTGCGGGGTGACCACCCGGGCCCGCAGCCAGCCGGCCAGCACCCCGTCGACCAGGCTGGCCTGGTGCCCGTCGGGCACGTGCAGCAGGATCGCGCCGGGCCGGTTCAGCGCACCGGTCTCGTCCAACCCGACCTCACAGTCGAGCCAACCGTCGGCACCGCGCGCCTCCCAGCGCAGCGGCGGGTGCAGCGGGTTGACCCCGACACCGTCGACCCGGCCCTCGAACTCCAGCCGCACCGCGCAGCCGCCCACCGGCCGGTCCAGCCCGATCAGCAGTTCGTCGCCGGGCTGCGGCACCGGGGAGAACGCCACCACCGGCCCACCCAGTTCCAGGGCGCCGGTCTGGTCGGTGACCCCGTCGGCGGTCCGGACCCGCAGCTGGGTCAGCGCGCACGGCGGCACGGCGAGGTCGGTGAGGGTGGCGAAGACCAGGGGGTCCCCGCCGTCGGCGACGGTCACCGCCCGGGTCCCCGCCGGGACGAGCTGGGTGGCGCGGGCCGGCGTGGACAACCAGAACGTCAGGGTGGTCCGGGCGGCCGTGGGCGGCACCAGGCGTACCCCGATCAGCTCCAGGAACTTCACGTAGAGCCGGTCGGGCACCCGGTTGAGCCGGTAGATGAGCTGGTCGGTCAGGGAGGCGAACGTCTCGATCAGGGTGATCCCCGGATCGGCGGGGTGCAGGTCCGTCCACTCCGGGCAGCGGTCGGCGATCAACCGGCGGGCGTCACCGACCAGGTCGTCGAAGCCCCGGTCGTCGAGGTCGGGGGCGGGCAGTGCCATCAGCCGAGCACCCCCGAGCCGGTCAGTTCCCGGTCCCCGGGCAGGGTCTGCAGGTTGAGCCCGAGGGTGCCGGGCTCGTCGGTGTCGCGTACCCGGTAACGGACCTCGATGTGCAGCAGCCCGTCACCACCGGCCGGGTCCTCGGTGACGGTGACGTCGTCGATCTCGACCCGGGTCTCCCAGCGTTCCAACGCGGCGCGCACCTCCACCGCCACCGCCCGCCGGGTCTGCCCGGTGACCGGCTCGAAGACGAAGTCGCGCAGCCGGGAGCCGAACTCCGGGCGCATCGGGCGCTCACCCGGGTAGGTCGCCAGGATCACGCACATCGCCTGCTCCAGCAGGGCGGTACCACTGATCATGGCGAGTCGGCCGTTGGGCTGGACCCGCAGCGGAAAGGCACACCCGGTGCCGATGACGTCGGCCTGCATGGCACTCCTCAGTTGAGCTGGATGGGTTTGCCCTTGATGGCGGTCGACGCGGTGCCGCTGATGTTGACCTGCGTACCGCTGATGTCGACCGTCTTGCCCTTGAGCTTCAGGCTGGTGCCGCCGTCGAGGGTGAGGCTGCCGCCCGGCCCCGCCTTGATCTCCACGGCGGTCTGCCCGGTGCACTCGATGATCAGCTTGCCGGGTTTGTCGGGGGCGCAGCGCAGGGTCACCGTGCCGGCAACCTGGTCCATCGCCAGCGACAGCTTGTCGCCCTTGGTGCCGAGCACCACGTCGGCGGCGGTCGGCTGGCCCTTGCCGCCGGGCGGCACCTCGTCGTGGAAGACCAACCGGCTGCCGGCGGGTGACAGCAGGCCGCGCCGGATCACCGAACTGGTCTGCCCCACCGACTTCACCCCGGTCGCCCCGGGCTTCGTCGACGACGACTGGCCGCCGTCGAGGCCGTACCCGGTGTGCCGGCTGGGCAGGCTGCCGAGCACGTACGGGCGGCGTACGTCGCCGAACTCGAACGCGACGAGCACCTGGTCACCCGGCTCCGGCACGAAGAACGCGCCCCCGGTCGGGCCGGCGAAGAGCTGCCCCACCGGCGCCCAGTCGGTCTCGTGGTCCGGCGACAGCCACGGCAGCGCCAGGGTGACCCGGCCCAGGTTCTGCGGGTCCTTGACGTTGCTGACCACCCCGCAGACCACCCCGTCGATCCGGGCCGGATCACCGCCCCCGCCGGTCCCGCCGACGTTCGTCAGCCCGAGCAACGAACGGTCCTCGGCACCGCCGACGGTGAACTCGGTGCGGTAGCCCTCCCCGGTCTCGTCGAAGACGTGCCGGGCGGCGCTGAGCGTCCAGGTGCCGGCGAAGGGTGCGGGCACCCCGTCGACCTTGACGGCCTTGCCGGCGACCAACCGGGCGTCGCCCAGCGCCTCCCCCTCCGCCTCGGCGAACCCGCCACCGACGCTGGCGGCGAGCCCCTTCGCGACCTGGGTGACCGCGCCGTCGGCCCGACCGGGCACGGGCAGCCCCCGGCCGACCAGGACGTGCGCGCGGGGTCCGGGGCCGGCCCGACGTCACCGACCGCGCTGTTGCCGGCCCGTGGCGGTGCCGCCGCGCCCCGGGGGACGAAGGTGTCGGCGGCGGCGGTCGGCGTCCGGCCGGCCAGGCTCACCCCGTCGGCGGTCGTCGCGGTACGGCTCGCCACCACCGTCGCGGCGACCGGGTCCCAGGCGCGCACCTCGACCTCGGGGGCGAGGTTGCCGGCGCTGACCCGGGGCAGGAAGCGGCGCAGGTTGCCCCGGAAGGTCAACGGCACCGGGCTGCCGGCCCGGCGGGCGGTGGCCGCCCGGCGGAAGTGGAACCGGTCCCCGTCCGCGCCGATCTCGTAGCCGATCTCCCGGGCGCGGGCGCTGAGGAACTCCCAGTCGGTCTGGGCGACCTGGGAGAGGTGGGCCAACCGGCCGGTGGTGGCGTCGATCGTGCCGACCGACAGTTTCGCGGCGGTCGCCACCTGCCGGGCGACGTCGGCATCCGACTGGTTGAGGAAGGTACGCGTCCGCCGTACCCGGTGCAGCCGGTGGTCGTGGGTGTAACCGCGTACCACCACGTGGGCGCTGACGTCCACGAAGTGCCCCTCCACGGCGGTCACCTCGCCGCTGATCAACCGGTGCTCGGCCGAGCCGTCCCCGGTCGGGCCGAAGACCTGCACGGCGGTGCCCAGCTCCAACCCGGCCGTACGCAGCACACTGCCGTCGAGGTCGGCGAAGGTCAGCTCGAACATGTCCGGCAGGGCGGCCTGGGTGTCCACCACCACCCGTACCAGCTGGTCGGCGGCGGCCGTCGGCAGCGCCCGGCCGGCGGTGCCGACGGTGACCCGGGGGCGCAGGGTCGCCGTACCCCAGAGCAGACCGTGCCGGTCGATCGCGGTCATCGTCTCGCCCCCACTACCGCCGCGCCCCGACGGACGCGCCCCTGGCCTGCGCCCGCATCGGGTCGTCGAGCCCGCTGGCCAGCGCCCGCTGCCGCCACTGCGCCGGGTCGGTCCGCACCGACCGGGTCGGCACCGGGCCACCCCGCTTGGGGAAGATCTCCCCTTCGATCACGATCAGGTCCAGGGTGGCCTGCGCCCGCACCGGCTGCCCCTCACCGTCGAACCGGGTCAGGTTGACGTTGAGGGTGCTCAGGTTGACGGCCATCGACAGCTTTCCCCAGGTGAACGTCAACCGGGGCAGCTCGATGCTGGACGCGCTGCGGCTCTGCTCGTCGACGCTCGGTGGGCCGGAGAAGGCGATCAGCTTCTGCACGTCCTGGGCCACCCCGGCACCGACCAGCAGCACCTCGCCGGCCATCACCCGC
Source organism: Micromonospora sp. RL09-050-HVF-A (assembly GCF_019374995.1). NCBI lineage: Bacteria > Bacillati > Actinomycetota > Actinomycetes > Micromonosporales > Micromonosporaceae > Micromonospora > Micromonospora sp. RL09-050-HVF-A. The sequence goes on along the minus strand of NZ_JAGKQP010000002.1, from coordinate 5,287,975 downwards.
AATGCGGTGTCGGAGGTCAGCTCCACGCCCCGGCCCCGACCGACGAGCTGACTGGCCCGGGAGGAGCGGGTGATGCCCATCTTGGCCGGGTTGTAGGAGAACGTGACCCGGCCCAGCGACGGGGACGACAGGGTGGCCGTCTCCGCCTTGGCCTGCAGGTCGGGGAAGAACCCCTCGTGCACCAGTTCCAGCCGTTCCACCGCGACCTGGTTGCTGTCCGAGGAGAGGTCCGGCCCGGTCCACGACGACGGCCGTACGCCGTAGAGCAGCCAACTGTTGACCGGTTCGCCGTCGGCGTCGAGCAGGGTGATCCGGGCGGTGGTCCGGGTGTCGTCGCCGGTGCCGTCCTGCCATGAGCGCAGCACCCCGACCAGCCACTGTTGCAGTTGCGCGGAACTCTCCCGGTGCACCGCCCGTTCCAGCACGACCGGGGCGTAGCTGACCTCGCCGGGCAGGTGGTACTGGCCGACGTAGTCCCCGGTCACCCGGACCACCTCGGGCCGGAAGTCGGCCCGCAACCCCCGGCAGGACCGCCACAGCCCGATCGGGACGTCCCCGATGGTCACCTGGAAACGCATCGCCAGGCCGAGCTTGAGGGTCCGCTTGACCCCCGGCCCGTCGCGGAACATCTGCAGCAGGCCACCGGAGGCGAGCCCCTGCGCGGTCTGGCTCGGGTCGCCCAGCATCCCGCCGAGCTGACCTGCGGAGATGGCGGCCATCAGAGCGAGAACTTCACGTCGTCGTGCAGGAAGCCGGTGTGCGCCAGTTCCAGCGTCTCGACCGCCACCCCGCTGTGGCTCGGGTCGAGTTCCGACACCGACCAGCCGACCGGGAAGAAGTGCTTCAGGTCCCAGCCGACGATCTTCAGGCCGACGCTGTCGACGAGTTGGATCGTGCCGCTGAGCGGGCGGTACCGGTTGGCCTGCTGGCAGAGCCACTCCTGGACGACCTGCGAGTCGAAGCACACCGCCCGGCTGAGCCTGATCCGGCTGTAGGTCGGCTCACCCACGTACGTGAAGACGTCGTTGCTGTCCCCGGCCCGGTACTCGCAGACCTGCCAGGTCACCCCCAGCCCGGAGACCCGGGACCAGGAGCCGAGGTTGTACCGCTCGTCGTCGATGACCACGAGGTACCTGTGGTTGACGCCGGTGACCTCGAAGAAGCCGCCCATCAAGCGGGCCGCGGTGGAAAGACCGCCTGCCATCGTTTCGCCCTCCTCGTCGCCTCGTCCTGGACCCGCGTCCGTGCGGTCGTGCCACCTGCCGTGCGTCCTGCCACCTGCCGTGCGTCCTGCCGCCTGCCGTGCCTCGTGCCACCTGGCGTGCCTCGTGTCACCTGGCGTGCTCAGCGGAACTGGGTCAGCCGCCCGCTGCGCTCCCGGTCGACCAGCAGCTCCTGCCGGAGCCGCCCGCGTAACCGCCCGTACAGGCGGCCGGCCAGTTCCTCCAGGTCGTCGGGGTTCTCCAGGTCGACCGGCCGGCCCGGCGACCGGTCCGGCACCCGGTCGGCCTCCTGGTCCAGCCGGGCGGCAGTGGCCCGCCCCCGGTCGGCCACCGTGCGCAGCTCGGCCCGGAGCCGCTCCACCGCGTCGCGTACCTCGGCGATCCGGCCCGCGCTGCGGTCGATCGCGGGCGTCGCGGGCGCTGCGGCCACCTCGGCCCGCAGGGCGTCCGACGGCGGCCCGGCTGGCGGATCGGCGGCCTGGTCCTGCTGCTGGTCGAGTTCGCCCCGCACCAACGCCCGCAGGTCGTCGAGGGTGGCCGCCGAGGTGTCCATCGACGCCCGCTGGAGCGGGTGGGCCGCAGCCGGCGGGCCGGTCGGTGCGGCCGGCGGGCCGGTCAGTGCGGCCGGGGGCACGCCTCCCGCACCGGGCTTCGCCTGCCAGGTCAGCCCACCGCCGGGGGTGATCCCCCAGGTGCCGGCAGCACCCGCAGGCGTCGACGCGGCACCCGCAGGTGTCGACGCGGCACCCGCAGGTGTCGACGCGGCACCCGCGCCGGTCAGCAGCGCGGCAGGTGGCAGCGGACCTCCGACGCCCGGCCCGCCGCCGTCGCCGAAGGCGTGCTCGGCGGCGAGCGCACGCGCCTCCAGGTCCCGGCCGGTGCCTGTCGACTCGGCTGGCGGTGTCGCCCCGAACGCCCGCTGCTGCACCACGTGGGCCAGCTCGTGGGCGAGCAGCGCGCGGGCGGGCGGCGCGTCCAGCGGCCCGGCCGAGGCCGGCAACAGGACTTCACCACCCCGGGTCGCGGCCCGTGCCCCGGCCTGCTGCACCACCTCCGTGGCCGCCGCGCCCCGCCACACCGGCACCGCCGCGACGTCCACGCCGTACCGCTGCCGGAAGCCGTCCACCAGGGCGGCCGGCACCTGCTCCGGCAGCTCCGGGTCGCCCACCGCGGTAGGCGGCGGACCCGCGCGGTGCGCCAGCGACCCGGGCCCCTGCCCGGTGCTCGGTACCGGGCCCGGCCGGTCGGCCGCCACCGTCGGCACGGCCGTGACGACCCCGATGGGGTACGCCGGGACCTGCTCGTCCATGGCTGGTACGACCGTCGGCCGGTCGACCCGCTCGGCCGACGGTACGGGTGGGTGCGGGACGACCGACGGCACCGTTTCCGCCTGTCCCGGGCCGGCCGGCGGTCCCTGCCCGGCCCCGCCGTGCTCCCGGTCCACACCCGACGGAGGGCCGGCCGGCGTGGGCTGCTCCGGACGCCGGGTGAGGAAGAAGGACGACGGCGGGGACACCGGCTCGGGGCGGTGGGTGTCGCGCCCCACCGGTGGGGCGGGCCGATAGTCCCCGGTGTCGTGCGCTGCCGCCGGACCCGGCCGGTCGTCCGCGATGTCGGGCCCCGCCGGTCCTGGCCGTCCCTCCGATGCCGGCCGCTCCGCAAGGCCCGCGAGTGTCCGGATCCCGGACGCCGACCACTGGTCAGGGTCCGTGAGTGTCCGGCTCCCGGACGCCGACCGCTCGGCAGGGTCCGTGAGTAGCCGGTTCCCGGACGCCGACCGCTCGGCGGGGTCCGCGACTGGCAGGTTCTCGGACCCCGGTCGCCCGGCCGGGTTCGTGCCCCGGGTCGGTGCCGTGGCGCCTGCGACCGGCGAGGTCACGCCGTCCGGTGTTCCGCCGGGCGGGTGCGCCAGCGGTGCGGCTTCCGATCCGACCACGGCACCTGCCTCGTCGAGGGTCCCGCCCCCGTGGTCCGCCGGCCCGGTAGCCTGCGCCGGATACTCCGGACGGTCCGGCCCGACGCCCGCCGGCCGGTCCTGCCCGACGTCCGGCGAGCCGTCCCGCCGACGGTCGGCGGGGGCGTCGCGGCCACCGCCGGTGGCATCGTCCGGGCCGACCCGGCCGCCCGGGTCGGGCTGGTCCCGGGTGGCGGACCCGGCTTCCTGGGTGGCGGGCCCGGCGAGCCGCCCCGGGGCGGCGGTGGGCGGGGCGGTAGTGCCACCCGAATCGGCTGATCCCTGTTCCGCCGGGGAGGCCGGCTCCTGGCCCGGTCGCGCGGTCGTCGGTCGGGCGGCGCGACCCCGGCGTCCGGCGAAGGCCACCTCGACCGGGCGCACCTCACCGGCCGACGGCGGGGTCCCCTCCGGGTCGCTCCGACCGTCGTGACCGGGGGCGGCGGTGGCCGCGCCCCGGCCGGTGTCCGGCTGCGCCGGCCGGGCACGCCCGCTGCCGCCCGATGCCCGGGCCTCCTCGGCGGCCCGGGTGGCCTCCGCCGCCAGGTAGGCGACCTCGAATCCCGGTGGCGGCCAGACCTGCGCGGTGGGCAGACCGGCGGCGGCGAACTGCGCTGCCGTCCGGGCGGCTGCGGCATCCACGCCGGCCCCGTCGGATCGCCCGGCGGACGTTGGTCCCTGCGGATTCTCCGGCCCAGCCGACGGACCCGGTGCCGGGAAGGCGCCCTCTCCGCCGGGCCTGCCCGCCGCCCCGCTCGGGCCATGCCCCACCGTCGAACCCTCGTCTACGGCCGGACCACCGGCCACGTTCCACCCCACCTCAGGCGACGAAAAGCTGTCTCCCGCCGGACCCGGAATCGCCCCCGGCACCACCACCGGCCCACGGTCGAGGGCCGAACCGTGGCCGGAAGTCACACCACGGCCGGGGTCCGAACCGTGATCGGGAGCCAGACCATGACCGGGGTCCGAACCGTGATCGGGAGCCAGGCCACGGTCGAGGGCGGGACCGTGGCTGCCCCACCGGGTCGGAGCGGTCGGCGGTCGGTGGGCCGCACCGGTGTCGTACCGGATCGGGGTCGGGTCGGTGACCGCAGCCGGCCCGACGGACCGCGCGGTGGCCACCGGGGCCGGGCCGGGGAACGGGCGGTGAGCGGCGGTCGGGGGCCACGATGGGTCGTCCGTGGCCGTCCCCGGTTGCGGGATGGTCACCATCGCCGAGGCGGGTGCCACGGTCAGTAAAGGCAGGCTTGGCAGGACCGGGTACCGGTCGGTGGGCACCGGCGAGGCGAGCGGCACCGGCGACGCGAGCGGAACAGGTGCCCCGACCGTCCGGCGGCGACGCGGCCAGAACGGCTGTCCGGGCCGTAACGACCAGGCCATGCCCACCTCCTTCAGATTCCGGTACGGGTGTGCGGCGTCGGGCTGCCGGGTGGGTCAGCAGTCGCCCGGTCGGCCGCCGGCCAGGTCCACCGCGAAGCGCCCCCGCAGCCGGGGCAGGCCACCTCGGCCCCGGTGTGCCCCTGCTGGTTGACCCGCCGGTAGAGGTCCTGGAGGAAGGCCAGGTCGGAGGCGAAGAGGTGCTCGATCACGTCGACGTCGACGGCCTGCACCCCGCCGATGCGGGTGACCGTCCGGGCGAGCAGCAGCACGGTGAGGAACGCCGGATTGTGGCGTACCCGGGGATCGCCCTGGGGGGTGATCTCGTCGCGGGCGGTGGCCAGCCGCATGGTGCCCTCGCGGTGCACCCCGCCCTGGTCGTCGACCAGCCCGCGCGGCAGCACGAACGGGTACTCGGTCCGCAGGCCCGCCGCCGGTCCGGCGGCGGGCTCGGCGAGGCTAGATGCGCGCATTGAAGTCGAACAGGTCGTCGCACATCAGCGTGACCGTCTGGTAGACGATGTCGGTGGCTCCGGCCTTGACCCCGCTGACCTCCACCCGCGACGGCCAGGCGTTGGTCATCATGTACGTCAGCCGGGCGTCGCCGTTGAGGTCGTCACCGGGGCCGTAGAGCTTCAACGCGCAGTCCCGGTAGGCGTCGTACATCATGTTGCGCACCTTCTGGTGCCAGAGCCACAGGTCGCCGTTGAGGTCGAGGCCCCGCTTGAGGGTGACCGTCGGCGGCTTGGTCCGACCGAAGTGCCGGGAGAAGATCGGCCCGGTCGTGCCGGCGGCCATGTACTCCGCGTTCTCCACCTCGCTGCTGATCCCGACCAGTTCGGCGAAGTTGATCGCCGACATGCCCGGCACCTCCAGCCGGAAGACGGCGGCACTGATGATCTGGGTGTTCTGCTTCGGGTCCTGGGTGCCCTGACCGGCCATGCTCGGTTCTCCTGGTCTCGTCGTCGCTCAGGTCGGGTGCTCGCCGCGGGCCGGTCAGTCGCCGGAGCCCTGGGAGAGCTGGGAGAGGCGGAACACCACGAACTCGGCCGGCTTGACCGGGGCGATGCCGATGTCGACGGTGAGGATGCCGGCGTCGAGGTTCTCCGGCGGGTTGTTCTCGGCGTCGCACTTGACGAAGAACGCCTCGGACCAGGTGTCGCCCATCAGCGCCCCACTGCGCCAGACCCGGCGCAGGAACATCGTGATGACCCGGCGTACCGCGTCCCAGAGGCGGGGGTCGTTGGGTTCGAAGACCACCCAGTTGGTGCCGAGCAGGATCGACTTCTCGATCCAGTTGAACAGCCGCCGGACGTTGAGGTAACGCCACTCGGCGTCGCTGGACAGGGTCCGTGCGCCCCAGATCCGGATGCCCTGCCCGGGGAAGGCCCGGATGCAGTTGACCCCGATCGGGTTGAGCTGGTCGTGTTCGCCCTTGGTCAGCCCGCTCTCCAGGGCGAGCGCGCCCCGGATGATCTCGTTGGCGGGTGCCTTGTGGACACCCCGGGTGTCGTCGTTGCGGGCCCACACCCCGGCGACGTGCCCACTCGGCGGCATGAAGACCGCCCGGCCCTGCGCCGGGTCCATCACCTTGACCCAGGGCCAGTAGAGGGTCGCGTACTTGGAGTCGTAGCCGGCGACGTCCATCCGCCATTCCTTGAGGCGCTGCGGGTGCAGGCCGGGCGGCGGGTCGAGGATGGCCACGCGGTCACCCATCAGCTCGCAGTGCGCGATCATCGCCAACTGGACGGCCTTGAACGCCTCGTCGTCGATGGCGCCCTGCTGGTGGGCGGCGGCCAGGTCGGGCACGCAGAGCATGGTGATGTCCTCGATCGCCTCCAGCCCGGCGAAGCCGGTCCGGTCGCTGACGTCACCGACGTAGTCCTCGGCGCGTACCCGCAGGTCGCCGGTGCCGGTCGTGGTGGCCGGCAGCGCGGGCGCGGCGAGGGTGACCTCGGCGCCGCGTCGGGGCGGGGCGAGGGTGGCGCCCTTCGTCTCCTCGATCTGGATCAGCTTGGACTGCTGGCGGACGACGGTGACCACGTTGCCCGCACCGCGCTTGGTGGTCAGGTTGTCCAGCGTCTCGACCGGCTTGCCGGCCTGCTTGACGACGAGCTTGAACGCGTCGTCGCCGCCCTCGGAGGCGTCGGCGACCTCGACCGAGAGGTCCTGCCCGGCCGGGCCGGGCAGCGCGGCCCGCACGGTGAAGGAGAGCCGCCCGTTGTCGCCGGCCGCCGGTACGGCCGCGGCCGGGTACGACTCACCGGCGGCTTCGGCGGCGGAGTCCGCACCGGCACCACCACCCACCCGGACCACGTACGCGGAGCCGCCGCCGTTGAGGAAGTAGCCGTAGACCGACAGTGGCAGGAAGCTGCCCGCCACGAAGCCCCCGAAGGTGCGGGTGTACTGCGTCCAGTTCGTGATCAGTGTGGGCTCGTCGACCGGCCCCTTCTCGGCGAAGCCGACGAACGCGGCGACGGCCGTCCCGACCGCTTCGATCGGCCTCGACCCGGAGGAAACCTCCTCCACGTAGACGCCCGGCGACAGATACGTCGGCATCGAACCTCCTGTACGACGGTGTGATGGGGCCGAGCTTGCCAACGCCGGCCGGCCGCGAGGGCTGCCCGCCGGACCGCCGCCGGGGTAGGCAGTTCTGCCCCCAAGGGCAACCGATCCGCCCCGACGGCCTGCCCGGCCGCCGGGCGCGGTGCCGTCCGGGCAGCGGGCAGGGTGGGTGGATGATCTGGGATGTCGACCTGTCGGTCCGGGCCTGGCTGGGCCACTACCTGCCGTCGGACGTGCCGGTCGTCTTCGACCCGCCGGACCGGTGTGCGCAGCGCGGCGAGGGTGACCTGGTCTCGGCCTTCCTGCTGGACGTCGAGGAGGACTCGGCGGGCGTCTCGGCGACCTGGGACGAGTTGCGCGACGCCACCGGTCAGCTGGTGGGGCGTCGCCCACCGGGCCGCCGGTACCGGTTCAGCTACCTGTTGACCGCCTGGGCCACTGACACCGAGCGGGAGCACCGGCTGCTGGGTGAACTGCTGGTCGGCTGTGCGAGCTGCACCGCCCTGCCGGCCCGGTTCCTGACCGGTGCGGTGGCCCGGGCGAACCAGCCGGTGGTGGTGCGCTCCGCGCCCCGGCGCGAGGGGGACACCGGCTCCGCCTGGGTGGCGCACGGCGGGACCGCCCGGACCGGGTTGCACCTGCAACTGCTCGTGCCGTTCGTGCCCGAGCCGCAGACCGACCTGGCACCGCCGCCGCGTGAGGTCAGCGTCAACAGTGGCGGTGGCCGCCCCGGCGGTCCGGGTGGCCCGCCGGGGCCCCGGCCCAGGGGTGGGATCAGCGAGCCCCGCTGACGCCCCGCCGTCTTCCCGGTCGCCCGGGCCGCCCCTGCCGGTCCCCGGCCACCCGGGCGAGGGCCGCCCGTCGGGTCGCCGGTTGCCCGATCAGGCTTTCCGTTGCCCGTTCAGGTAGCCACGGCTGCCCCTTGGTGTTCCTCGTTCGTGGTTCTGCCGGCCCACCCGCACGGCGAGACTGCCCGCATGAGTGTCGCTGTGGGACTTGTCGAGACCGACCTCACCGTCGCCGCGGGCGGCACGGTCGGCTGCACCGTCCGGGTGCGCAACACCGCCGCCGTCGTCGACCGGTTCACCCTGGACGTGGTCGGCGACGCCGCACCGTGGGCCGAGGTCGAGCCGGCGACGATGAACCTGCTGCCCGGCACCGAGCAGGAGGCCCGGGTGACGTTCACGCCGCCGCGTGCGGCGACCGTGCCGGCCGGCAGCGTCGCCTTCGGGGTACGGGTCCGGGGGCGGGAGAATCCCGAGGGTTCGGTGGTCGAGGAGGGCACCGTCACCGTGCAGCCCTTCGTGGAGCTGGCGACGGAGCTGGTGCCCCGTACCTCCCAGGCGCGTCGCGCCGCCCGGCACCAGCTGGTGATCGACAACACCGGCAACGTCGAGACCACGGTCGAGGTGCTGCCGGCCGATCCGGACCGCCTGCTGACCTTCCGGGTGCTTCCGGTCGCGCCGGTGCTGCGTCCGGGCACGGCCACGTTCGTGAAGCTGCGGGTACGCCCCCGGAAGCGGTTCCTGCTGGGCCCGGACCGCAACCTGCCGTTCCAGGTGGCGGTGACCCGTCCCGACGCCGAGCCGATCACCAGCGACGGACTGCTGGTGCAGCGGTCCGTCCTGCCGGCCTGGTCGCCCCGGGTGGTGCTGGTGGCCGCCGCGGTGGCGGTCGCCCTGGTCGGGCTCTGGTTCGCGGTGCTCAAACCCACCGTGCAGTCCACCGCCAAGGAGGCTGCCAAGGTGGAGACCAAGGAGTTGTCCCAGGAGGTGGCCGAGGTGAAGACCCAGGCCAGCGAGGCGGCGGAGACCGCCGAGAAGGCCGAGAAGGTGGCCATCGTCGCGGCCGGCGCCAGCCCGAAACCGAGCGCGGCCCCGAGCCCGACGACCGAAACCGGAAAGGGCAACGGCAACGGGCCGGGTGCCCAGGGCGGGACGCTGGACAACGCCGACCCGGAGACCGCCGCCGACTTCCGGGTGGCGACCAGCGCTTCACCGACCACCGCCAACGAGTTCACCCTCTCCACCTACCGGCCGGCCGACAAGAAGGTGCTCTGGGTGACCGACATCGTGCTGCAGAATCCGCACGGCGACGCCGGGCTGCTCCAGGTGCGGCGGGGCGACACCGTGCTGCTGGAGACCGGCCTGAACAACTTCCGGGACCTGGACTACCACTTCGTCCAGCCGTTGCGGTTCTCCGCCGGCCAACCGGTGACCGTCGCGGTGAAGTGTGCGAACCCGGGCACCACGGCGTGCACCCCGGCCGCGTACTTCGCCGGACAGCTCGTGCCGGTCGCGCCCACCCCGAGCCCCTCCCCCAGCCGATGAGCGACCCGCACCCCACCGTCGGGCAGGTCCCCGGTCCGGACACCACCGATCCGGCCGCCAGCGCCCACCGGGCGGGCACCGCCCCGGGCCCGGCACCGATCCGTACGGCGGTCCGTTCCCGCGACCCGATCTCCCAGGCCGGTGTCATGGCCCAGCTCGGCACTGCGGCGACCGACGACCCGGTCGGCGCGCGCCCGGTGGTGCTGGCCGAACCCGACGACACCCCGGACATCCTGGTGATCGTCGCCGACACGGTGGACGGGTGGCTGCTGGCCCAGCTCGACGCGTTGACCGGCCGGCCGGCCCCCCGACCGGTGCTGGTGGTCGGGCAGCTCGACGACACCGCCGGGTTGCAGGCGATCGAGGCGGGTGGTCTCAGTCTGGTACGCCGTTCGGAGAGCACCGCCGCCCTGCTGCGCGAGGTGGTCCGGGCTGCCGCCCGGGGCGAGGCGAGGCTCCCCACCGACCTGCTCAGCTCGCTGCTGACCCGGGTCGGTCGGGCCCAGCGGCAGGTGCTCGCCCCCCGGGGGCTGACCATCCTGCCGCTGTCACCGCGCCAGCTCGCGGTGCTCCGGATGATCGCCGCCGGGGCGGACATCGCGACGATCGCCCGGGAGCTGTCCTACTCGGAACGCAGCATCAAGAACATCGTGCACGAGATCACCACCCAGCTCGGTGTCCGCAACCGCACCCAGGCGGTCGCGCACGCCATCCGCGAGGGGCTGATCTGACCGGTTCCGCTGCCCAAGGGAGGGTTCCATCGTGGGCGTACCTGCCGCGAAGCTCGGTGACAAGGTGGTCGGCACCGACACGCACATCATCATGGTGCCCTCGCCGACCGGTCCGGTGCCGACACCCACCCCGATGCCCTTCGCCGGGACCATCGCCAACGGGTGCAGCACCGACGTGCTGATCGAGGGCAAGCCGGCCGCCGTGGTCGGCAGCGTCGCGGTGAACTCCCCGCCGCACCTGCCGACCGGGGGGCCGTTCCAGACGCCACCGAACAACCAGGGCACGATCATCGCCGGCAGCGCCCTGGTGCTGATCAACGGTAAGCCGGCGGCCCGGCACGGCGACAAGGTCAACACCTGCAACGACCCCGCTCCCCTGCCGGCCGGCAGCATCATCGCCACCGGTCAGGTGCTGGTCGGCTGACCGGGGTACGGGCCCCGGGCGATCCCGCCGGGGGTGGCTCGGCGGTGGCCCGGGTCCCGGGGCGCCCCGGCCGTGGCCCGGGGCCGGTGCGCCCCGACGGGTGGGCCGGTCAGCGACGGCGGGTGAAGGGTCCCGGCTGGGCGGTCGCCGACTGCACCAGGAAGGTACCGCTGGTCACCTGGCCGACCGCCGGCACCGAGGCGAGCGCGGCCCGGGGACCGGCGATCCCCTCCTCGAAGACCACCATCGGCACCGCGAACCGGCCGGACGCGTCGGCGACCACCGGCACCGCGCCCGTGCCGTCGACCCAGGTGACCAGCACCTCGGCCCCCGCCGGAAAGCCCTGGCCGAGTGCGGTGACCACCTGGCCGGGGCGGCCGACGCCGGGGTTGAACTGCAACGTCGGGCTGCGACCCGAGACGCTCAGCGCCAGCGACTGGGCGGCGACCCCGCCGGTGTCGGTGGCGCTGGCGAGGCTGAGCACCGACGTCGCGGCCCCGATCGCCCGGGGGGTGGCGGTGAGGGCCACCGTGCAGGACCGGGCGACGGCCAGGGTTCCGCCGCAGGTCGAGGCGGTGACCGCGAACACCGCCGGGAGCGGCTGTTCGGCGAGGGCGGCGGCCACGGTCAGCGGGTAGTCGCCGGTGTTGGTGAGGGTCACCGTCCGGGTCGCCGAGGGCACGCCGAGGGGGGCCTCCCCGAGGTCGAGCGCGGCGGCGTCGGAGTGGAGCACCGGTACGTCCGGTGCCGCCCCGCTGACGTTCACCACCAGGCGTTCCGGTTCGCCCTGCACGATGCCGTCCACGGAGACTTCCAGGTGGCAGGCGTACTCCCCGTTGCGGGCGGCGGCATCGACCGCGACGGAGACGGTGAGGTCGACGGTGCCGCCACTGTCGACGGTCTGCTCGGCCGGGGTGACCGAGGCCGAGAGCTGCGGGTCGCAGTCGGTGGTCCGGGCGCTGACGGTGGCCTGGATGGCGCGGATGCCGGCCAGGATGGCGTTGGAGACCTCGGCCGGGCCGGCGGCGTCGAGCAGCACGCCCCCGGTCTGCCGGGTGATCTCGGTGAACTGTCCGGACTCGTCGAGGGAGTAGCTGCCCGGGTTGCCGACGTCCACGGCCACCACCCGCACGCCCCGGGTGGTCAACGCCTGGATCGTCCCGGCGAGGTCGTGGCCGACGCTCGGGTCGTGCGACGGCGCGTCCCCGAAGATCACCACGATCGGGCTGCTCTCGGTCCGCAGGCCGACCGCTCCGGTGGCGACGGCGTACAGGGCGTTCAGGCCGGCCTCCGGGCCGTCGCCGCCTCCGGCGGCGGTCCAGACGTTCACCGCCTCCTGCACCTCGGACGGCACGGCGGTCAGGTCCCGGTTGAGCCGGAAGACGAACTCGTCGCCCTCGTCCCGGAATTCGGCGACCGCGAAGCGGGCGTCGGGTTGGACGGCGCTGATGTCGCCGATGATCCGTTTCGCGTTGACCCGGACGTCGTTCAGCGCCGCCTGCATGCTGCCGGTCGTGTCGGCGAGCAGCACCACGTCGGGGCGGGGCGGGATGGTCGCGGTGGTCACCGTGCGGGTGACCACCGCCGAGCCACCGGGGGTCAGCCCGAGGGTCGTCCCGGCCGGCTCGCCGACCAGCGGGGCGGCGCCGTCGCTCACGCTGATCCGCAGCGCCGGGCCACCGGCCGGTCGCGGTGCCGCGAAGAACTCGGCGTACGCCGCCGGCGGTGCCCCGGCCACCAGGAGTGCCACCACAGCGAGCGCCGACGTGGCGCGCAGGGACCGGGACGCTGATGCAGCCATGGGGGCCAGTGAACGCGGCCCGCCCGGGTCGGCCGCAACCCCACGGGAAGCCCTCCGGGCAGTCCCGCCTGCACCTTCGGGCACCACCCCACCACCGCCGGCGGTCGTCACCCTACTGCGGCCGGGCCGACAGCACCCGGACGTCGAGCCCACCGGAGCAGCGCCGGACCACCGCCGCCACGCTCTGCTCGTGGCTGGTCCGCACCGGGTCGACAGTGAAGTACGCCTTGCGGCCCCGGCCGTGGCGCACCACGTAGCTCTCGGCCGTGCCGCCGGCCCACGGGTCCCCGAACGTCTTGAGCACGTTGTAGATCGGGGTGTCCATGTCACTCTCGTCGGTGTAGAACATCACCAGGTCCTTGAACTGCACGTAGTGCGCGTACGCCCCCTCGTCGGTGAGGGTGGCGATGATCCCGGTGTTGTGCGCGTTCAGCGCCGAGTCGATCGTGACCGTGATGAAGACGTACTGCGGGAAGACGTGGATGGTCATCCGGTCGTCCCGGTACATCCGGGGCATCCGCTCCATCGCCGAGCCGATCATGGTGGCGAGTTCGTCCACGTCCACCCCCCACAGGCCGACGAGGGCCTGCGTCTGCGCCCAGGAGTAGAGGCCGGCCAGGTTGGAGTTGGCCTCCGGGTTCAGGGTGAAGGCCACCCCGATCTTGAACTCGCCGTGCTGCCACTGCGGCGCGTCCTCCCCCTGCACCAGCGGCTCCGCGAACCGGACCGACTTCTCCGGGCCGGGGGCCACCACCAGGTCGTCGTCGGACGCGATGTGCCCGAACGCCCGGTCGTACCCGGAGTAGTCGTAGCTGGCCTCCTCCTCGTCCTCGCTCTCCTGCTCGCTCTCCTCCTCCTTGCCCCTGTCCCCATAGCCGTGTGCCTCCGCCGCGAGGGTCTGGCAGGAGGTGACGAAGGCGGGCATCACCTCCGGGACGGACAGCGCCATGACGGCAGCCTGCTGCACCTCCTCCCGCCAGAGCGCGAAGAGCTGAGCGTCGTCGCGCAACTGCTCGGCCAGGGCGGCGAAGTCGTCGTCGTCGCGGAGTTCGACCGGCACGTCCGGGTTGCGGCGGGCGGTCTCCGTCAGTGCCGTGGTCATCGCCCAGTCGTCCCACGGCCGGGGTAGCTGGCGCTCGAACGTGTCCAGCGTCGCCTGCACGTCATCGCCGTGCCGGTAGGTGACCAGCAGGTACTCCAGGCTGCGGATCAGGTCGTGGCGGTCCGGATGCATCTGCGCGATCCACCGGCCGAACATCCGGGTGCCGTAGTCGCCGTCGAGGACGGTGGCGAACTCGACGGACTCGAAGTAGTCCGGGCTCTGCGTGGCATCGTCCCAGTAGTTCTCGCGCCAGGTCATGACCGCTCTTTTCACGTCGGCGACAGTCAACCCGGCCACCCTGCCCCGGGCACCCGCCCGCGGGGTACGCGACCGCCGGCCGCCTTAGGGGCAGTTCCTCCTGCCCCTGCGGGCATGCGGGCCGACGGATGACCCCGACGCCGCCGCCGGGACGCGGCAGCGGCGCCCGGACGCGCGGCACCGCGGCCACGAAGTGGACGACGGCGGCGGCGGTCGTCACCCGTCCCACGCCGAGAGTCGGAAGATCAGTTATCCGTTGCCCCAAGAACAACTCCACCGACGCAACGGATAACTGATCTTCAGCTCCGCGTCAGGCACGTCCCATCTCTTCCGGCCAAGACCACTTCACGTCACCGTCCTATGCCGAAAGTATTGACGCCAACACATGTCAAGACATACCGTTCGTTCGGGGGTCGTCACCGTAAGCGATACAATGATCACAGATCTTGGCGCGCGACAGCCTGACACCTTCCCGGCACGGGTCACCCCGCCCGCGCCCTCGGCACCTGCGCACATTCACCGCAGTTCACGCTGAATTCCCGCCATCCCGCCACGGAAGGACGCACCGTGCCAAAGGATCAGCAACAATGGAGCTGGCAGCAGGACACCCATCCCGCCGTTCTCTACAGTTCCCGCCCGGACGGAACGGTCCAGTGCCACCTCTCCCCCCGAAACTGCGTCATCCGCCCAGGAGCGGTCGGGTTCTGCCGGGTACGCGCCAACCGCGGCGGTGAACTGGTGACGCTCAACTACGGCAAGTCGGTCGCCATGACCGAGGAGACGATCGAAACCGAGGCCGTCTACCACTACGCCCCCGGCGCCCGCATCCTTTCGATGGGAAACATCGGCTGCATGATGAACTGCGACTACTGCCACAACTGGCAGACCTCGCAGGCGCGGTTCGTAGAGGACCAGTCGGTGCATTACTACACCCCGGAACAGGTCGTGCAGAGCGCCCTCGAAAGAGGGATCCAGGTCATCTCCTGGACCTACAACGACCCGGTCGTCTGGCACGAATTCGTCCTGGACACCGCCCGGCTCGCCCGCGAGCACGGCCTGGTCAACCTTTTCAAGTCGGCGTTCTACATCTCGCTCGAAGGGGCCAAGGAACTCTGCGAGGTCATCGACATCTTCAGCATCTCGCTCAAGTCGATGGACCCCACGTTCTACAAGCGGGTGACCAAGGGCCAGCTGCAGCCCGTCCTGGACGCCACGGCCTACGTGTTCGACCGGGGCAAGCACGTCGAGGTTTCCAGCCTGCTGGTCACCGACGCCAACGACACCGAGGGCGACGCGCGGAAACTGTCCCGCTGGGTGCTCGACCGGCTCGGCCCCGACGTGCCCGTGCACTTCGTCCGCTTCCACCCCGACTACAAGTACACCCACGTCGACCGGACCCCGGTCGAGCGGCTGGAACGGGCCCGGGAGATCGCGCTGGAGGAGGGGGTCCGCTACTGCTACCTCGGCAACGTCTACGACAACGAGGCGACGAACTCCTACTGCCCGCACTGCGGTCTGCTGGTGGTCGAGCGGTACGGGCTGATCGCGTCCCCCGTCGGGCTCACCGGGGAGGCCCACTGCCAGGGGTGCGCCAACCCCCTGCCGTTCCGGCTGCTGGCGGCACCGGACAACACCGCCCTCGACATTCTCGACGTCGACGCCGCCGACCTGCACCACATCGAGCACGAGTGGCGCGGCGACGTCAAGGCCGTACACGTGGAGTTGTCCAGTGAGGCGTCCGCGGCGCACGAGGTGACCGTCCGCGTGCTGGGCGGGGCCTCCCACGGCCGCGAGGTCAAGCGGGTGCCCATCCTGCCCGGTTCGCAGTACCGCTTCATCGCGTGCAAGTCCGCCTCGGACGACCGCGGCGTCAGCGTGCAGCTGCCCCCCGGCGTCCACGCCAACCTCTACGAGGTGTACGACCGGGCGCACTTCCCCATCAGCACGGTCCTGGAGATCCAACACTCCAGCGACGCCGTCCCCGAGGCCGCGATCCGACTCCAGGAGACCCGCCGTGCGTAGCGGCACCGACTACTTCGTCGTGCACCTCGACGAGCAGGAGTCCGCGGTGCTGGTCACCGGCAACCACCGCATCGCCCGAATGCCACGGGAGGTGGGTGAGCGCCTGGAACAGGGGATCGAGCACCTGCGTGCCGAGGAACACTCGGCCTGGGAGGCTTTCACGCTGACCCCGGACGCCGACAGCAACGCCGAGACGCTGCGCGCCAGCTCGCTGGCCGACGGCGCGGACTTCGCGGTCAACGTGAACCTGACGAACATCTGCAACCTGGCCTGCACGTACTGCTTCGCCGAGGGCGGCGACTACGGCCGGATGAAGGAAGCCATGGGCGAACACTCCGTGGCGTGGATCTTCCGCTTCATCGACGAGAACGTGGCACCCGGCCAGCGGGTGCGCTTCGAGTTCTTCGGCGGCGAGCCGCTGGCCAACTTCGCCCTGATCAGCAAGATCTGCGAGCGGGCCGAGCGGGTGGCCGACGAACGGGGGGTGACGTTCGTCCACCGCATCTCCACCAACCTCACGCTGATGCCCACCGGCGTCATCGACCTGTTCCGCCGGCACCGGTTCATCGTCTCCGTCTCCCTCGACGGGCCCCGGGAGGTGCAGGACCGCAACCGTCCGTCCAAGAACGGCAGCGGCTCGTACGACCGGATCATGCGCAATCTGTGGACGCTGCGCAGGGAAGCGGGCGACAACGTCATCCTCGTGGCCCGGATGACCATCGCGACGGAGACGCCGACCCTGCTCGACAGCGTGCGCGAGCTGTGGGAACTCAACCTGTTCGACTTCTTCCAGATCTACCCCGGCGTCTATCCGGTCGACCAGCAGGGGCGCAGCGTCGCCCTCACCCTGACCCTGGGCGACAAGGTGCTCAGCAGTCCACGCCAGGTCACCTACGTCAACCACTTCCTGCGGCCCGGCATGATCGAGCAGTTCCGCGACTTCCTGCACGCCTACCCGTCGTTCTTCACGCCCGACAACCGCTTCGCCGGGGTGCTCGAGTACGAACGCACCGCCCAGATGATGATCGAGGGTCTCACCGCGTTGTCGTTCTGTTCCGGCGGGCGGACCTACTACACCCATTCGCCGGACGGCACCATCAGTCCCTGCCACCGTCTCGTCGGCGACGAGGCGTTCGACGTGGGGACCGGCGAGGACGGGCTCACCGTGCCGCACCCGGAATGGCGTCGCACCGTCGACGAGCACCCCGTCTGCGGCCAGTGCTGGGCGCGCTACCTGTGTGGTGGCGGCTGCCGCCAGGAGAACTTCGTCGCGAGCGGGGACCTCAACGTGCTCAACGAGGAGTCCTGCCGGTACCAGCTGATGCTCGCCGAGGAGATGGTCCGGCTGGTGGGCCGGTCCGGCTCGGACTACCGGGACCGGCGGCGCGAGGTCTTCGACGACCTTTTCGTGTCGTGCGGCAGGCCGGTGGTCCCGAACGGTCGGGTCAGCAATGCGCTGCCCGACGTAGCCACGCAACCGTTCACGCCGATTCACTGAGCGAAGCGGAGGAATCGCAGATGTATCAGCCCGAGGGCCAGATCATCCGCCGCAACATCCACACCTACCCCTTCAAGTACCGCTACGTGGACTACGACGACTACTTCCGGCGGCAGAGCGCGGTGCTCTATCTGCACGTGCCGTTCTGCATCAAGAAGTGCGGGTTCTGCGACTACACCGTCTATGTCAACAAGAACGAGTCACACTTCGCGCGGTATGTCGACGCGCTGGAGAAGGAAATCCGCAACTTCGCCACCAACCGCACCTTTCCCGGATTCTCGATCGACGCCGTGTACTTCGGCGGTGGGACGCCCGGAATCCTGACCGGTGAGCAACTGGTCCGCCTGCTCGACGCGTGCCGGGAAACGTTCGAATTCAACGACGGCTGTGAGATCGCCCTGGAATTCGACCCGTCGACCGTCGACCCGCACAAGGTCGAGACACTGGTGGCCGGCGGATTCAACCGGGTGAACGTGGGGGTGCAGGCGTTCGACGACCGGCTCCTGGAGATCTGCAACCGCTCGCACGACGTGGCGACCGCCGAGAACGCGTACCGCATGGTGGTCGACGGTGGATTCCGGCACACCAACATCGACCTGATCTTCCCGTTGCCGGACCAGTCCCTCGACGACTGGAAGCGCAGCGTGGACCGGGCCATCGAGCTGGAACCGGCCTGCATCACGGCGTACGGCCTGGAGATCTGGCCCAAGACGGCCTTCCACACCCTGATCGGCTCGGGCAAGATGCAGCTGCCGTCGCCGGCCGAGGAAGCCATGATGTACGAGTACGCCATCGACGCGTTGGAGGCCGCCGGGTTCCGTCGGCGCAGCTCCACCGGGTACTTCCACCCGGACCGGTGTCCCGATCTGTCCCGCTTCCTGGAATACTACTGGCGCACCTGGCCGATGATCGGTTTCGGGGTGTCGTCAAAGAGCGTGATCCATGACCGCCTCTACGTCAACGTCCAGCCCCTCAAGCGGTACTACGAAATGGTGGACGAGGGCAGGATTCCCATTGACTTCGCCACGGTGCTCACCAAGGAGCAGGAGATGCGGCGGGTCATGATCCGTGGCCTGAAGATGTGTGAGGTATCTCAGACAGAGTTCCTACAGCGCTTCGGCGTACCGATGGAGTCGGTTTTCGGCAGCGAGCTCCAGGAACTGGTGGACAAGGACTGGCTACGCCTGGAGGGCGACCGATACGAGCTGACCAGGGCAGGTCAACTGTATTCGACCAACGTCTATGAGATGTTCTACACCCGGGAGGACCTGAGCCCGGCGGACGGCGACGAGGTCAGATTCGGGATATCTGAGCTTATGGAATAGCCCATACCTGGTAGTGTCCCGCAGTGTCGTAACGCGCGCACTGACGGGGGACGCTGCGATGTCTGTCATGATGGGATACCTGCTGGCCGGGCTGTTGGCCGGGCTGGCAGTAGCGGTGCCACTGGGCGCCATCGGGCTGCTGGTCATCCGCACCGGTCAGGCGCGGGGCCTACGGGTGGGCCTGGCGGCGGCGCTGGGCGTCGCCACGACCGACCTGGTCTTCGCCGCACTGGCGGTCTCGGTCGGCGGCGGCGTCGCCGCCGCCGTCGGGTCGCTCCTGACACCGATGCGGATCATCGCCGGTGCCGTCCTGGTGCTCCTGGGGGCGCGGGAACTGCTCGCCCTGCGTCGGATGAAAGGATCGACGACCCCTGGTGGGCCGACGGATCGTGGCATGCCGACCACCGGGCTGCGCGCCTACCTGCTCCTCCTGGGCCTCACCGCCGCTAATCCACTGACCATCGGCTACTTCGCCTCGGCGGCGGTGGGCATCGGTGGCACGATGTCCTGGGGTGCCGGCGTGCTCTTCGTAGCCGGCATCTTCGCCGCCTCGGCGGGCTGGCAGGGGCTGCTGGTGGGAGTCGGGGCGGTCTCCCGCAAGCTCATGACGCCGAGGGCCGGGCAGGTCCTCACGGCAGTGTCCGGCACCCTCATGATCGTTCTGGGCATCTACGCCGCGAGCGACCCGTACCTCTGATCCGCCCGCGACAACACGGACCGCTCAACGGCCTGCAACACCGCCCCACCGCCGTCGACGACGCCGTCATGACCCGCATCGCGGCTTTGACGGCGTCGTCGGAGTTCGGGCAGCAGGTTCACCGTGGGCGGCGATCCGACAGCGGTGGTCCCGCAGCCGGTCGAAGTTCATCGACGATCGGCACTTTGCTCGTTGGACCTCAACTGGTGCCCCCGGCAGGATTCGAACCTGCGACACACGGTTACCGAAAGTAGCGACCTTAACATTGTCGCGGCCTGTCGAGAATTGGCACTGAGCTGCCCAGACATGCCCGCGCAATAATCGTTTCCTGTCACTGCTCGTCACGTGCTGATGTGCGTTTTCGGGGGGTAAACGAGGGGTGTTGCGCCCCGGGTTTGATGGAGACATCGAAACCTGGGAGGAACGTCAGCGATGCCCGCACCGAGGAAGTACAACGATGATCTGCGTGAGCGTGCGACCCGGTTGGCGGTCGAGGCTCGCCGGGATCCGACGTCCGCGGCCGGGGCGATCCAGCGGATCGCCGGGTCGCTCGGGGTTCATCCGGAGGCGTTGCGGACCTGGGTGAAGAAGGCCGAGACCGACGCCGGCGTGCGGCCGGGCACGACCAGCAGCGACGCCGAACGCATCGCCGCGTTGGAACGGGAGAATCGTGAGCTGCGCCGGGCGAACCAGATCCTGAAGTCCGCAGCAAGTTTCTTCGCGTTAATGCCAAGCTGGTCAACGTCCGGCGGGGTTCGCTCATTTCTTCGCTGCCCTGGCCTGTGGCTGGTGGCTTCTCCTGATGTGCGGCCCCGCCGGACCTTCGCTGGGCTTGGAGTGGCTTGATAGGAGCCTGCTCATGCTCGATTAAGGCTTGCCCCCTTGCCTGGCGTGGAACGTCATCCCGGCAGCGAGGAGCTGACATGACTGTCATCGGAATCGACGCGCACAAGCGCACTCACACCTTGGTTGCGGTCGATGACCTTGGTCGCAGACTCGGTGAACGTACTGTCGCCGCGACGGACGAAGGTCACCTCCGGGCGGTGGAATGGGCTGACCAGTGGCCCGAGGTGAGCTTCGCTGTCGAGGACTGCCGGCACATGACCCGCCGGCTCGAACGCGACCTTCTGCGTTGCGGGTATCGGGTCGTGCGGGTACACACCCGGTTGATGGCCGCCGCCCGAAGGTCCGGACGGCAGCGGGGCAAGTCCGATCCGATCGACGCCGAAGCCGTCGCCCTGGCCGCGCTCCGGGATCCGAATCTGCCCGTTGCCCGCCTCGATGGGCCCACCAGACAGGTCAAGCTGCTCTCCGACCACCGTCACGACCTCGTCGTGGAACGCACGAAGCTGTGCAGCCGGCTTCGCTGGCACCTGCATGAACTGGACCCGGAACTGCAGGTGCCCTCACGCGGCCTGCGCCGCTACCGCGTCATCGACGAGTTGACCACCAGACTCACGGGCGTCGACGGCACGGTCGCCAGGATCGCCCGCGACCTGCTGGTCCGCTGCCGGGAGCTGACCGCGCAGATCAACAGCCTCGAGCGCGAACTACGGACCCTGGTCGAGGATCTGGGGCCCACCCTGCTCGGCATCCCCGGCTTGGGCGTACTCGGCGCGGCGATGATTCTCGGCGAGACCGCTGGCGCGGCCCGGTTTCGCTCGAAGCACGCCTACGCCCGATTCAACGGGACCGCACCGATCCCGGTCTGGTCCGGCAACAAGGTCCGCGTTCGACTCAATCGAGGCGGTAACCGGACCGTCAACACCGCGCTGCACATGGCCGCAGTCACGCAAACGCGCGGTATCGGCCCCGGCAAGGAATACGTCGACAAGCTCCTTGCCAGCGGCAAGACCAAGACCGAAGCCCTGCGACTGCTCCGACGACGATTGTCCGACCGGGTCTTCGCCGCCCTTCTGGCCGACGAACGCGCTCTCCGACCACATGATCGACCCGCTGCCCTCCCCGCCGCCCACGGGCACGAACTCAAGAACGATCGGACCGATCCGCTGGCAGCTTGACATAGGAGCATCGCGGAGCTGGACCGTCCGTCGCGATGAAGGTCGCCTTCGTCGACTCCCACCAGGAAGAACACGGTGTCCAGCCGGTCCTGCAGGCTCTTGAAGACACGCCGGCACAGATCGCACCGTCGACCTACTACGCCGCGAAGACCCGCCCGGCCAGCGCCCGCTCACGGCGTGACGCCGCACTGATCGAGATGATCACGAAGATCCACGCCGAGAACTACGGCGTCTACGGTGCCCGCAAGATCTGGCACGAGCTGCAGCGTCGCGGCGTGCGGGTGGCCCGGTGCACTGTCGAACGGCTGATGCGTGAGATCGGGCTGCGCGGGCTGCTACGCGACAAGTCACCGCGCACGACCCGCCCGGCCGCTGAGACCGACCAGCCCCGTGACCTGGTGAAACGCGACTTCACCGCGACGGCCCCGAACCAACTGTGGGTCGCCGACCTGACCTACGTACGCACCAGCGTGGGCTGGGTGTACGCCGCGTTCGTCCTCGACGTGTACTCCCGCATGATCGTCGGCTGGCAGGTATCCACGAGTCTGTACACCGACCTGGCGCTGGACGCGTTGAAACTGGCGATCTGGCGCCGCCAGAATCAGGGCGCTGACCTGCAAGGACTCGTGCACCACTCCGACCGCGGCGTCCAATATCGAGCCATCCGCTACACCCAGCGCCTCGCCGAGGCCGGCGCCGTCGCCTCGGTCGGCTCCAAGGGCGACTCGTTCGACAACGCGATGGCCGAGGCGTTCAACTCCCTCTACAAGGCCGAACTCGTGCGCAACAGAGGCCCGTGGCGCGGGCTCGACGACCTGGAGATGGCCACCGTCGAGTACATCGACTGGTACAACAACCGCAGGCTGCACGGCGAACTCGGACACGTCCCACCCGCCGAATATGAGGCCCTACACGCGATGACCCAGCCGGTCACCGCACCCCTGAAAACCAGATAACCAACTCTCCACCAAACCCGGGGCTTGACAGGGTGCCGACAGCGCGTTGCCATGACCCAACAACCCCCGCTCAGGGTCGAGCACCATCGGCACGTTACGACCAGCATCCGCCCTCATCGCGACCCGCCCGCGATCGGCAGGGGTTCGTGTCGGCGGGGGCGATCGACACCGCAACCCACTGCCGCAGTGCATGGATGATGAGGTGGTAATGGAATTTGAACTGCGGCCAAGACGGAATTGAACCGCCGATGGAGGACGTCGCCCGCTTGGTATCGGATCAAGTCAGGACGCCACCGCTCCGGCGGTAGCGTCCTGACTTTTCGAGCTTGCCCGGCCCACACCTCCCGGTTTCATCCATGGTGACAGCATCGTTAGTTCACCCTCACCCGTGGGCGTCAACCCTTGCCTGGTCAACGAGTAGATCCGCCAACCGCACAGCGGCGTACTGGTCACCGGCGTCGGCACGGACTCGTAGAATGTCGATCGCCTCGTCGACGTGGCCCTGCTCAACGAGTAGATCCGCCAACCGCACGGCGGCGTACTGGTCACCGGTGCTGGCACGGATTCGTAGCTCATCAACACGGCCCTGCTCAACGAACAGATCCACCAACCGCACGGCGGCGCGCCAATCGCCGACGTCGGCACGGGTCCGTAGCTCATTAACACGGCCCTGATCAGCAAGCAGATCCAGCAACCGCTCGGCAGCGTACTGGTCACCGGTGCTAGCACAGATCCGTAGCTCATCAACACGGCCCTGCTCAACGAACAGATCCACCAACCGCTCGGCGGCGTACTGGTCACCGGCGTCGGCACGGACTCGTAAAGTGTCGATCGCCTCGTCGACGTGGCCCTGCTCAACGAGTAAATCCGCCAACCGCACAGCGGCGTGCCGACCGCCGGCGTCGGCACGGGTCCGTAGCTCATCAACACGGCCCTGCTCAACGAACAGATCCACCAACCGCACGGCGGCGCGCCAATCGCCGACGTCGGCACGGGTCCGTAGCTCATCAACACGGCCCTGATCAGCAAGCAGATCCGCCAACCGCACAGCGGCTCGCCAGTCGCCGACGTCGGCAGCGACTCGTAGGATGTCGATCGCCTCGTCGACGTGGCCCTGCTCAACGAGTAAATCCGCCAACCGCACAGCGGCTCGCCAGTCGCCGACGTCGGCACGGGTCCGTAGCTCATCAACACGGCCCTGCTCAGCAAGCAGATCCACCAACCGCTCGGCAGCGCACTGGTCACCGGTGCTAGCACAGATCCGTAGCTCATCAACACGGCCCTGCTCAACGAACAGATCCACCAACCGCACGGCAGCGTACTGGTCACCGGTGCTAGCACAGATCCGTAGCTCATCAACACGGCCCTGCTCAACGAACAGATCCACCAACCGCACGGCAGCGTACTGGTCACCGGCGTCGGCACGGACTCGTAAAGTGTCGATCGCCTCGTCGACGTGGCCCTGCTCAACGAGTAAATCCGCCAACCGCACAGCGGCGTGCCGATCGCCGGCGTCGGCTTGGAGTTGAAGATGGTAGGTGCGGGCGGTGTCTTTGAGATGGTCCTGGAGGATGGCGTGGCGGAACTGGTAGACGGTGCCTGTTTGGCGTAGCACACCGTGGTGGTGGGCACCGGCGAGAAAAGACTGCAGGCGCCAGGGCAGCCAGCCCTGCAGTGCGAGGCGGGTATGGGTCAGGCGGAACCTTATCCAGGTCCAGGCGCCGGCCATGAGTCCGGCGGTGATGCCGTACACCACAGCTGCCGTGATACCGGTAGCTAAGGGTGTGGGGGCCTGGGCTAGCGCTCCTACGAGCACAAATAGCGCACCGCTGGTCAGGGCCTGTTGAGACGCTGCGGCGGCAATATTACGACGGTTATGGACCAGGTCAGTGGGGGACGTGCTGGTCTGGCGGATCGGCGAGGCCGGTCGCCAGGATGGAACGACGGCGGTGAGGAGCCCGTAGACCAGCCCGGCAGGCAGCTCGGCTGCCCCTTCGGTGATCAGCCCGATCAATTGTCCGCCGACGATCCCGTATCCCAACGCAAGCGTGACCCGTTCGATGCGGCGTTGACGCCGAGTCCGAAATCTCACCTGTATATAGGGCGGGTAGCCGTACGGCCACATCGGCCGCAGCAAGCCGTTGGCTGCCGTCAACATGATGAGTATTCCCGTGACGGAAGACCCGAGGCCGCTGGCACCGACGCTGGCACCGACCAGTCCTGCGGACAGCCCGCCGATCACCATCGCCAGGGCTGTGGTCATCACCGACACCTGATCTGGCCGGGCCGCGAGTAGAACGGGGTTGAGCTGCCACCAGTGCCAGTCGCGAGTATGGCTCTGGTACAGGTGGTAGGCCAGACAGGTTAGCCATCGGCGGGCCCGCGCCGGGTCATGGCGTCGCCACCGCAAGCCAGTTGGAGCGCTCCGCCGCTCGGGTGGGTGGGTGTAGGCAGCGGTGACGAACGCGTCCATCAACCGGCTGGTAACCGCCTGTAGGGTCGTCAACTTGAGCAACTCGGCCGGATCCGTTCCGGGGTCCTTGTAGGCGGTGCGGGCCAAAGCCACCATTAGCGGCGTGGACAACGCCTGTGCCAGTGGATTCGCCGGTGTCTTCGTCTGAGGCTCGTCGCCGTCGAGGTGTGGGCGTAGGTGGGCGAATACTGGTTCCCAGCGGGGTCGGGCCTGCTCCGGGTAGGACAGGTACTCGACTACCGCGTCGATGGTGACCGGTTCGAGTTCCACCACCGCAGCGGTCGTCAGGATGGTCTCGCTGCGGTTCACCGCCCGCTCGTACTCGCTGATACGGCAGGTCACCACCAAAGGTCGGCCTGCTGCTGCGTGCGCGTCCAGGGCTTGCAGCGCTTGGCCGATGGCCGAGGCGGGCAGTTCATCTAGGCCATCCAGCACCGGGACCACCTGCCGATGCTCCACCAGCCGTTCAGCCACCGCCCGTGGGTCGCCGAAGCCGGCCAACACGTCGGCGTAGTCTTCGGCGAGATGGCGGGCGACGAAAACGTCCACCGGCTCGGCCGAATCCCACGCGTTGATCGCCAACAGCACCGGCAGCGGCTCACCCTCAACCCGGGTACGGATCAACCCAAGGGTCAACAGGATCGCGAAGACGCTCTTGCCCGCACCCGGCTCGCCAAGCACCACCAACTGCCGGCGCGGCAGGCCCCGGAAGGCACTCACGATCTGCCGATTGATCTCGCCACGCTGCCCTGGCAGCGGCACGTCGATCTGTCCGCAGAGCGGAAAGCGCCGCCAGCCACCGTTCGACCGCTCACCGGTCACCGCCTCGCGACTGGCCGCCGGACGACCCGTTGACGACCAGGACACACGCAACGGCGCCGGCCGAGTCACCTCCCGTCGTACCGCCTCCTCAGCCCAGTCCCGTTCCAACCGCGCCGCAAGATCCGCCACCACACCCACGTCACCCAAAGAGGCCGGGGACTGGGCGGACCGCACCGTCGCCGCCGTGCCAACCATCGTCGCCACGGTGCCGGCTACACCCAGCACCATGCTGACGATCCAGCTGGCCTGCTCGGTGCCGCCCCACCCCAGCTTAGGAAGGGCCGGTGGTTGCCACCACACCCACACCACGACGGACGCCCCTAGGGCCGCGACGCCGAGCAATACCATCCGTAGGGGACGCCGCAGCCGACGACCGAACACTCGATCCATCGCACCATCATGGACTCGCCGCACCATCAGGATGTCCGGCTCATAGGGGCCACTTCACAACGCCGGTCACTGCGAGGTTGCCGATACGGCGGTTGGGGTGGGACCACACTGCCTCGGTGGGGGTTCAGGTCCAGTTGCGAGGGCTGCTTCGTGACATCAACGAGTCAACTACGCACCCAAGGTCAGGGAATCAGGTAGCCCGAGTGCGCAAGGCGAGCCGGCCCATTCCCGTTGGTGTGCAGACCGCGAAGATCATCTCACCTACGGCAGGCCGGTAGTCCTGCATCCGGCAGTTGATCACACCGCGGGGGCCGACCGCATAAAGGATCGCGATCTCGCCGTCGCGGTCAGCAGACGACACCAGGGCTCCGTGCAGTTGCGACCCCGGCTCCACCCGGAGTCCGACGACGAGGAGATGAGTTCCGCCCACCAGGAACGACGCGGGGCGCTGTACGCCGAGGATCGCCGCCGCGAACGACGGCACCGCGCACTCGACCACGTCGTACGGCGTGAAACGGAAGCTCTTGTCGATCAGCCCGCCGGACCTTACCTCGGTCATTCTGGCAGCCACCCGCGCCTCAGGCTGGACCTGCCCTGCCTGCACACCTCACCCGCGACCTCGGCCTGGACCGCGCCGCTGTCAACGCAGCCCTGACCCATCCGTTCCACAACGGCGGCACCGAAGGCGTCAACACCAAAACCAAACTGATCAAATGACAAATGTACGGACGCGCCGGGTTCGACCTTCTGCGACACCGCATCCTGCTCGGCTAACCGACACTCACCGTCACCACCGAATGTGAGACAGAGCCGTTATTCGTACAGTCCCCATCATGGTCGCGCCGCCAGCGACGTGGCTATGGCTGGATGGATCCGATGAGCTGCTCCAGGTCCAAGCGAGCCACGACGGGAACAACGGTCGAGGAGTTGACCGGCGCCCCGGCCACAACCACCACGGAATTGTTGAGCATGACCGCGTCGCCAACATGCCCGGCGAGATTGACGGCAGCCGGTTGAGACGTCCACCCGGACTCGGTGTCGATCACAGCAACCTGTAGGTGGCGGTTCCAGCCAGTAACCAGTACCCGAGTCTCGTTGAGGCGGATGAGCCCGTGGGGCCGGCCCACCGGGGTCACGATCCAGACGAACTTACCGGTACTGACGTCGACTACACAGCTATTCCCCTCCCCCAGAATTAGAAAGGTGTAGCCCTGCATCCAGCAGGCGTTTACACAGCTCGTGGCCGGCAACTCGCAGGAGTACCGCTGGTCGACGCCTAGATCGGGGCCCGGTGCAACAAGGTGCCCTGGGTGATTCCCAAGCCAATTGGTCGTGCTGCGGTCCAAAAACCAGGGCAGCCCGTCCATACCGTTAACGATCATCGGCGTACGTCCATAGCCCCCAGCCGCCACCCCAACCCCATCGTGGCCGTATCGGACAACACCGCCGTGACGCGCGACGAGCAGGGAGCCATCAGAGTCCCTGAACATGTTGCCCTCACAGCGCGTCAACTCCAGCCGCCGCCGTACTCGCAGATGTCGAGGTTCGAGCTCGACCACACCATCCTCGACAGTGATTAGCAGTCGATCTTCGTGTGACGCTAAGCCCTTGATCCCGTCGCCGTAGGCCAACACCTCCGCGTCTAAGCCATTCGGCGCCGCGACAGCCGCCGGGGTGAAACCGTCTGGCACTCCAAGGATGATGGGTGCTTCGCTTGGACGCCGAGGCCGCAGGAGCGTGGCCAGCGATACGCGCTCGTCACCGAGGACCGAGATCGCCCGGTTCGACGCGGAAAGAACCTCCTGCGCGGTGGCAACACCGGCCAGCAATGCCTCGATATGTGTGCGATCGAACAGTATGAGGTTTCTGGTGCCGGCGGCCCGACGTAGAGCACTCTCGTTGAAACCGGACCATGATGCCAGGATGCCCATGCTCCCAGGGCGTCGCTCGTTGACGACGTCGTGGAGCTTGCGGATGGGGTCAGCATCGATCGGTGCGGCTTCCCATTTCGCCTCCAATAGGTACCAGGTACCCTCGTAGAAGAAGGCGACGTCGACCTCACCTCGTGGACCGCGGGCATCGGCCTCAGCATCGATACCGTCACGCTGGAGCGCGTCAGCGATCAACTGGTTGAACGCCATGCCCCGCTTTGACTTGCTGATGCCACCGGCCAACGCGCCCAGGCTGGCGTACCGCTGAACCAGATTGGCCTGGGCGGCCGCTTCGCTGGGGTGCATCCCAGCATATTATCCTTTGTGGCCGCTGCTCCGCTGCACGGCGGGGTCGGTGGTGACCGGGCCAAGCCTGAGCACCGCCAAGGGCTTGGCGGGGTGTCTGACCTCGACGAGGTCATCGACCGGTTCTATCAACAAGCGTTCGGGGTGTCCCTCAGGCTGTCGAACCAAGCGCTGTTCATCAAGGCCAAGCGGCTCAGGAAGCTACGAAACAAGATCGCACACGAGGGCGAAGTGGTCGACCGCGAGGAATGCGACCAGATCGTGCTTACCGCGGCCTAGATCTTCGACTGGCTGAACGCGATCCAACCCACGCCGTAGGAATCTCCTGTCGTCCTTCCGCGCGTCGCCCGGCGCCTCTGGTCGGTGCTTCCTCATAGCGCGCCTGGAGAAATTTCCACGAGCAGCACGGCCTCTCGGCCAGCGGTTATGCACGAATCGGCGCACCCGCACCAGATTAACGTTTTGATCCCCTGATCGGGAGCCATTCCGGACGCCTGTGGCAACCAAGTTTTGGGGGGTCGCCAGAGCCGGCCGACTTTATGTGTCAGATTTCCATGACCTGCACATATCCGCTTTGCGTCAAATCGTAGAGAACGACTTTTGGTCTGAGGTCGGCGGCTTTGAGGCTTCGGCCGAGTGTGACTGCAGCGGATACCGGCAGGGCGCCGAATACATGGAGGCGCTGGAGCGGTTTGTTGGTTGCTTCGAGGTTGGAAAAGAACCGCCGTATTGCCTTTTCCAGGAAACTCAGCGCCTCAGGTGTGGCGATGATGTCTTCATGGGCGGTGTCTCCGTCGACCCGCAGGCGGAAGGCCGGGCACGTGGTAAGTGCGGGTGGGAGATTTTTCAGGTGAGTGGTGCCGGAAAGGTTGGTGATGAGAATTGCGTCGGTGGCTTCGGCGTGTTCGTCTCGGATGGGTTCGATGGTGAATTGGGTGTCTTGGCCGCCTGTGGGCCATAGCCAGTCGTCGGATCTGCGGTGGCGTTGGTAGACGTCAGTGGGTACGCCGTCGTCCAGTGCCCATCCGAGGTATACGAGAAGTGGGAGGCGGGCGATCGCGAAGACGCTGAGGTGGTGGACCTGGTTGGTGCGGATGCCTTCGTAGAGCCGGTCTTTGACGCCGGAGTCGATTCTGGCGCGGCCTGCGGCATAGTAAGCGGGTGTGCCTTCTTCTTCGCCAGGTAGGTGACGTAGGTCGATCTCGATGCCGTGCTGGTCGAAGGCCGGCATGAAGAGGGGGAAGCGGTCGCTGGAGCGAATCACGGCGAGAGCGGCGGTATCCTTGCTGAGTTCCATCGCGGCACCGCGTACCCAGCCTTGGACTCGCAGGACGGTGGTGCGCCGGTCGGTGGTCAATCCGGTTTGGTGCCGTATCTGATTCTCGTGCTGGAGTTTGCGGCGGGTCAGTTCGTCGATGGTCAGCAGTCCGGTGACCTGCTGTTTGTCGATCTCCGTATGGCAGGACGCGCAGGCCAGGAGGATGTTCTCGGCTTTGTCGCGGTCGTCGGCTCCGAGGTCGGAGTCCATACCGCGAGGTGATCCGGGGGTGGCTTGCTGACCGACGATGTGGGCACCCTCGCCGAGCGGTACTTCCTTGGCAGTCAGGTTGCCTTCCAGCAGGTATGCCTTGCACAAGGTGCAACGCCCGCCTGCCTTGACCCACAGCTTGCGCCGTTCGGGTTCGGTCAACGCCATCGGGTTACTCGGCTTCCGGCGCAGGGATGAAGTGGTGATGCGGGCCGGTTCCCGGCGCGTGTGCGACGGCAGCCAGATGGGTTCCGGACATGGTGGTGTTCAGGTGCTGTGCGAGCAGGCTCACGAGGGACGCGGCGACGGCGGCGACGTCGGCTGCGGATCCGTGGAAGGTCGGGACCGAGCATCCTCGGGCCGGCACCATTTCATCTCCTTCTGCGGGCTCTTGCCACAGGCCGTGGAAGCGTTCCAGCGTGCCGTCGGCGAGGACTCGCGGCCCGGCCGCCTGGTCGATGTGAGCCGGCCCAGTCGGATACCCGGAAGCGGACACGGTCAGCAGGCCCAGGGTGGCGGTGCGGAGATCGGTTGCGACCATAGCAAGCATCGGCCGAGTGGTGTCGCGTGTCCGGTGAGCCGCCCTATCGAGGTAGATCCCGGCACCGTTGTTGATCGTCGCGTCAACGATGAGATCGCAGTCGGGGAGCTTGTGGCTGGTAGGGAATCCTGCGGGATGGCTTTCGACGATCAGATCATCGCAGATCTGCCGTAGCCGTTGGGCGAGCTGGTCTGCCTTGTTGCCGCCGATATCGGTCTCGACGTAGTTCTGCCGGACGAGCAAGCCGCCTTGGACCTCGCCGGGGTCGCGCAGGACGATGCGCGCTGCTCCAGCGCGGGCGATGAACTCGGCGATCCAGGAGCCGAGGCCCCCGCATCCCCACACCTCGACGGTTGTGCCGGCGAATCGAGACACGGGACGCGACGCGTCGCGTCGGGAGGCTATCTCGGGTCGTTCGTCGGACACGTGACACCACTCCATCGAGATGCTGGCCGGGATCGCCCGGCTGTTGATCGTTGCCAGTGAACTGCCTTTCCGCATGACCGCGCGCAGGACATCGGCGGCGGGAGCAGGCAGCCGGGCGGCCACCAGGTGGTGGCCACCGGCGGAGGCGTGGTGCGGCGAGGCGATGATCAGGTAGAGCGCGGTGCCGTTCGCGTTACGTGTGGCGGTGCGGGCCAGCAGCGTGGCGAGTTGGTCCGCGCCGACGTGCCCGGTGCTAGCGACATGAACGAGAACCTCAGGCAGGGTGAGACCTGCGCCGTAGGGCAGCGCTTCGGGCAGGACGATGATCTGCGCCACGTCGCCTGCGGCTTCGGACGTGGCCCAGCGGTCCAGGTCGAGCCGAGCCGGGGTTCGGGTGGTCAGCGTGGCGCGGAAGAATGCTCTGCCCTGGACGTCCAGAGGTTTACGCACGACGATCGTCGGCGTTCCGGGCGTGCGGTGTGGCACCCCGCCGACTGGGTGGAACAGGGCAGTGGCCGGGTCGAACCTGGCTGCCGCCGCGTCGGCGAACCAGTTCCACAGCCGGTCGAGGAAGCCTCGCATGCCCAGGTCGGGGTGCCACTCGCGGCTCGTGTCGAGGTAGATACAGAGCGCACGTCCTAGCAGGACGTGCGCGTATCCGGCGAAACGGGTGTGATTGACCCATGGTTGCGGTGGCATCCACGGGAAGTGCCGGGGGACGCCGATGACGACGTCTTCGCCCTGCGCGGCTAAGGGCAGGCCGCCCTCGGCCGTGGTGAAACTCCCCGTGGCGAGGCGCACCGTCACGACGAGGAGTCCCTGCTCACGGAGAACCGGTTCACCGACCAACGTGATCAGGCCGGTGTGGGCGGCGACGACCTCGCGCAGTTCTGCGACCGCCTGCTGCTGACCTGCCGTGAGCCGCAGTTGCGGCTTCCCGGCGGTCTTCTTGCGGGTCACCCGGCCCGGCCGGACCGGACCGGCAACGCAGTGGCGGCAGGCGTGAACGGTCCCGATGCCTGCTTCGGCGCAGGAGCTTTGAATCCCTCACCGAACAGGTCCTGCCAGAGCGCGATACTGCTGGTCTTGTCGGTCTCCTCGTACGCCGTATCGATCGCGGCGGCATATCTGTTCATCTTGTCGCGGAAGTTGGCGTAGGTGACGTCATCCCAACGGTGGTCGAAGGTGGTGCCACACTGCGACGGGTCCTCGACGCTCGGTTTGCTGTCGTTCGCCTGAAGCCAGGTGTCAAGGTCGCGGGTGATGTTACGCAGCGTCGTAGGCACGTCGGCGTAGTAGCCGGGATTCCAGACCGTCTTGTTCGCGTCCACCACGTTGCCGACCAGCGTGGTCAGGATGATCGACCGGACGCCCTGGAAGGTGCCCTTGTGGTCGCGTAGGAACTTCAGCAGGCGGATCACCTTGCGCAGGTTGCCGCCGGTGATGTCGTCCTGGGTGCGCATCCACCTGGTGAAGCCGGTTGGGTTGGTGTCCTCCCACTTACCGAGGTCACGGTTGACGATCACCTCACGGCCGTCGGGCAGAATCAGGTAGGGCACGATGTCGACGTGGCACAGGTTGGCGTAGGTCAACCTGACGCACCGGCACTTCCTCGATCGCGGCATGTCGCTGTGGGCGTTGCTGCGGCCAAGCGCGGCATACACCTCACCGATGTATCGGCCCTTGTCCTGCGACCACTCCGGGTTCTCATCCAATTGCAACAGGAAGTCGGCGTCGTACTCCTTCTCCGGCTGAGGCTGGATGATCGTGCGGTGCGCCCAGGAGCCCTGCGCGATCTTGGACCGCACGTACGGGCCGAGGACCGCGTCGTTCTTCAACGCCCGGTAGATCGCGTCGACCCGGTCATCGAGACGGTCGAGCTTGTACCTGCTCAGGTTCACCGTGTCGGTGAGCAACGTGTCGAAGTACCCGACAAGCTTCATGAGGAGGGGGCCTCCTTGACCCCGCCGAACACATCAATCCCCGAAGGGGTCCGCCGGCCGCCGGCCCGGCCGCTTCACGTTGTCGCCCAGGCACTCAGCGGATGCGTCACCTTCGGGGGACACGAGACTGCGGCCCACGCAGAAGTGCGGCAACCCGGTCTTGACCGAGCTAGCCTGGATCTGAAGCAGATCTTACGGCGCGTACCTCCGGAGGTACAAATACGAGTTGATCTATCCATGTCGGGTCACCCAACATGACTGCCGAGGCGGTCGTTACGGTGAGCCTCAACTTCGCGTGGAAGGAGGACGGGTGAGCGAGCCAGTAGACATCGACCAACTTAAGACTCTCGTGGCTGGCGAACGCAAGCGGCGCGGGCTTAGCCTGCGCGCTGCGGCTGAACAGGCCGATGTCCCGTTCAACACTCTCGCCCGAGTTGAAAAGGGTCATTTGCCTGACCTTGCCAACTTCCGCCGGATCGTCGAATGGCTCGGCCTCGCGCCCGAGCGGTTCTTCCAGCCAGCACAGGTCCGCGCGGTGGACACACCTGAGGTGATCGCACACCACCTTGCCCGCGACCCGAACCTGTCCGACGCCGCTGCGGAGAAGATCGCCGGACTGGTCCGCGAGCTCTACACCAGCCTCGCCGTGACCAACCGACCCGTCAAAGTTCACCTCCGCGCCGCCAGCACCTTCACCCCCGACGCATCCCGCATCCTCGGCGAGTTGCTTGGCGACATCCAGGACGTACTGACCGACAAACACGACCGCACGCGCCACGACGCTGCGAACGGATAGCGCCATGCGACGAGGATTCAAGGCCGAAGCCGAACGGCTCGCCGACCGAACCCGCGCCCAACTCGGTCTCCAGCCGTACGCGCCACTGCCGATCCGCCACCTCGCCAACCAGCTCAAAGTCGAGATCTACGCCGCCGACGACCTCATCGACCGCAGCAGAATCGAACAACTCAACGCCGAACAGCCCGGCGCATTCTCCGCCGCGACCTTCCACCTACCCGACGGCCGCACTGTCGTCGTATACAACCCATGCAGCGACGCCTGCCGCACCAACAGCGACCTAGCACACGAACTAGCCCACCTACTCCTCGCCCACGACGTACGAGAGCTGCAGCAGATCGCCGGCCACACCTTCTTCACCTGCGACCGAGACCAGGAAGACGAAGCAAACTGGCTAGCAGGATGCCTCCTACTACCCCGCGCCCTCCTCCTCAAGGAAATCTACGCCGGAGCGGACGCCGCAGCCGTCGCACAGAAGCACGACGTGAGCCTCCCTATGGCGCGCTTCCGCATCAACACCAGTGGTGTCCTTCTGCAAGCTCGGCGGAGCCGCACCCCCGGAACACGCTAAGCCGAGCCCCGGACGCAACCACGCACCCCCAGCGGGAAATCCCGCGTCCGGCGCTGGTCGCCAACGGGGGACGCGCGGTCGTGCAGGCGGCCCGGGATCACGGCCTGTGGTGGCTGGTGGTCGTCGTCGTGCTCGCCGTGCATGCCGCTGCGGTGCTGCCCGTCCAGCCGCAGCCTGTCGAGGTGTTGGGCATCGATGAGATCCGCCGGGGCTGGCCTACTCACACGTCGGTCTGCTGGTCAATCGCTGCTTCGTAGAAGGCGTCCGCGAGCGCCATGATGACGGCGTTGATGCCTGGACCGTCGCTGAAGAAGTAGTCGGCCATGGTGTTGTGGGCCGCCTGGTTGTCGACGACCGCCTCGGTGACCGCCGCTTGGAAGTCCTGCGACTCCATGAACTGCCGCTTCGAGTTGACCTTGGCCTGGTTGACCAGGCCGGGGTAGGCGAGCAGCCGCTGCACCAGTCCCTGCACGAACTCGCGGACCTGGTGCGCGGAGAACGACTCGGCCCCGAAGAGGTCGTTCATCTTGTCGATGACGACCTGTAGTGCGACGTACTTCGGTTCCTTGCGGGTGCCGGTGCCCGCTGCGCCGATGCCCTTGAGCTGTCCGTCACCGGTCAGTGAGATGTCGACCGCGGTCGCCTTGGTGTGCTTGACCCCGACCAGGACCACGTCGGAAAGGTCGACCTCTGCGGCCCAGGATGCCTCTGCGATGACCTTCTCCAGGAGCCGCAGGAAAATCGACAGCTCCTCCATGTACGGGTCGCCGTAGTTGATGATCTGGCTCATGAAGTCGTAGAGCCGGACGTAGGTGGAGACGTCCTTGCGGAAGAGGTCGAGGGTGTTGAGGGTGACCTTGTCGTCGGCCTCGATCGCCGCCGCGTAGCGGCGGGCGAAGTCGTTCTTGGCCGGGCTCATCGCGGCCGAGAGGGCATTGTTGCCCTTGCGGGTGACCCACAGCCTGGCGACCTCGCGCACCTGGTCTGGGGTGTAGATCCCGGCCTGGGCGAGCTTGTTGGCGAGGTGGGAGACGATGTATGGGTCGGTCTCGGTCTCCAGGGTGGCGTTGGTGAAGTATGGCTCGAACGCAGTCCGGATGTCCTCGGGCTTGTTGATAAAGTCGATGACGAACGTCTTGCGCTTCTGCTCCCCGCCGGCAGTGCGGTGGGTGCGGTTGAGCCGGGACAGCGTCTGCACGGCGGTGACCCCGGAGAGCTTCTTGTCGACGTACATCGCCGAGAGCAACGGCTGGTCGAACCCCGTCTGGAACTTGTTGGCAACAAGCATGATCTTGTACGTCGTGCCCTTGAAGGCGGCGGCCAGGTCTGAGCCGGCGCCGGGGTTGAGGTTGGGCTCGGTGAACTCGTCGTCCTTACTCGGCTGCGGCCCCCAGTCCGAAGCCCACTCCTCGTCCTCGGCCATCTTCACCGAGCCCGAGAAGGCGACCAGGGTGCGGTAGCTGTACCGTGGGTCCTCGGCGGCCCGCTTGGCAATAAAGGCGTCGATTGCCTTCTTGTACTTCACCGCAGCTTTACGAGAGTCGGTCACGACCATCGCCTTCGCCCTGCCCTCCAGCAGGTGGGCGACGTTGGAATGGAAGTGCTCGACGATGATCTGCACCTTCTGGCTGATGTTGGTCGGGTGCAGCTTCACCCACCGCATCAGCCCCTTACGTGCCGCTGCCTCCTCCACCACCTCGCTGCCGTCGCCGGTCTCCGCCCGGCCGGCGATCTTCAGCGCGGTGTCGTAGGACTGGTAGCCCCTCAACACGTCGAGGATGTAGCCCTCCTCGATCGCCTGCCGCATCGAGTAGAGGTGAAACTCGACCGGCTCCCCGTCAGGACCCTTACGGCCGAACAGCTCCAGGGTCTTGTTCTTCGGGGTCGCCGTGAACGCGAAGTAGGAGATGTTCTCCGACTCGGCCCGCTCGTTCATCTCCGCGGCTAGGACCGCCTCGACGTCGACCTCCCCGCCGTCCTCGATCTCCTTGACCTCGTCTGCAGTCAAGACAGCCTTGAGCTTGGAGGAGATCTGCCCTGACTGCGACGAGTGCGCCTCGTCGGCGATCACCGCGAACCGCTTACCTTTCAGGCCCTTGTTGGCCCGGATCTCGTCGAGGGCGAAGGGGAAGGTCTGCACCGTCACCGCGATGATCAGCTCCCCGTTCCCCAGCGCGGTCGCCAGCAGCGCGGACTTCGACTTCGCCCCCGCCTTGCGCACGTCCTCCGGGCTGATCGTTGCCACGATCTTCGCTGACCCGTCGATCTGCCGAATCGCGTCCTGGAGCTGCCCGTCGAGCACGTTACGGTCCACGACCACGATCACCGAGTCGAAGACCTTCTCGTCGTTCACGTGCAGCCGCGCCAGCCGGTGCGCGGTCCAGGCGATGGTGTTCGTCTTCCCCGACCCCGCCGAGTGCTCGATCAGGTAGCGATGCCCCACCCCCTCCTCGCGCACCGCCGCCACCAGGTTCGTCACGGCCTCCCACTGGTGGAACCGCGGGAAGAGCATGCTCGTACGCCGCACCGAGGCCCCGGTCGCAACGTCCCACTCCTCCTTGGTCTCCACGATCATCAGCCGGCCGATGATGTTGAGCCAGGCGCCCTTCTCCCAGACCCGCTCCCACAGGTACGCCGTCGCCGACCGGCCACGCTCACCCGGCGGGTTCCCCGCGCCACTGGCGTAACCCATGTCGAACGGCAGGAACTGCGTCTTCTCGCCTTCGAGCCTGGTGCTCATCGCGGCCCGGTCGTTGGAGACCGCGAAGTGCACCAGCGCCCGATGCCCGAACGACAGCAGCGGCTCCGGGCGTCCGTTGGTCAACGGACGCCGACTCTGGCGGTACTGGTTGATCGCCTCATCGAGAGACTGCGTGAAGTCGGTCTTCAGCTCGACGGTGGCCACCGGAAGGCCGTTGACGAAGAAGACCAGGTCGATGCTGCGCCGGTCAGCGGTGGAGAAGTGAACCTGCCGCATCACCCGCACCCGCATCGCCGCGTACTGCTCATTGGTGGTCGCGTTCAGGCTGGTCTCGGGCCTGAACTGCGCCATCTTCAGCCGGCCACCGCCGATGTACTGCACCCCACCGCGCAGGATGTTCAGCGTCCCGCCACCATGCTCAAGAGGCTTGTCCAGCGCCGTGGCCAGCACCTCGAGAACCTTCGCCTGCGACCCCGCAGCCTTCAACGCCTTCGCGTACGCCGCCTGCTGGGTCTCCTCCAGCCAGGCGAACAGGTCCTCGGGGAAGAGCGCCCGCTCCCGATCGTAGCCGGTGTCGTTCGCCGAGTAGAGCCATCCGCAGGATTCCAGGTATGCGCAAATCTCGGACTCGAAGACGACCTCGTTATGATCGACCATCACGCCATCTCTCGCACGTCGATCTGCCCCGTTACCGCCGCCGTGATCAACGCCGCCCGGCGCTCACGGGCAAGTTCAATGAGCCGCTCTGCCTCCTCGATCAATGCCTCGATTTTGGCGGTCTGTTGGTCAAGATACGCCACAATGCGATGCTGTTCATCGGCCGGTGGAGCGGGTACCGGCAGCGAACGAATAGCAGAAACGTTGATCCTCCGAAAGGTGCTGCCAATCATTGCTCGATCGATCGCGTGCCGCACCTCAGCTCCCATCAACGCATAGCGCAGGAATGATGGATGAACGTCGCTCTTCCGGCGAAGCAGGACCGTCTCTTGGCCAATGGCGAACTCCGGCAGGTCGGGCGCAACAACCGAGACCAATCCGACGGAGACATTCCGGATGAACAGAAGGTCCCCGACGCGAGGTGCACGGCTAGCGGCTCTGAGATGTTCAAAGAACTCAGCCGTCGTGTATTTGCAAGCCGAGAGATCAACCGTCGCAGCCCGGCACTCCCGAATACTGGCCACCGGGTAGCGCCTATCGTCATCGACGAACTCTGCAGTCACATGGGCGCAGTCAATGACATCAACTAGCCGTCGGAGCTGAATTCTCTTCGAGGTCGCATCTAGCACCACATGCGAGATCAGATCCGCTCGACGCTCGCGGAGCATCTCGATTAGGCGCTGCTGCTCCTCAATGAGGGTGTCGATGCGGGCGGTCTCGCAGTCGAGGTAGTCGGCGATGGCTCGCTGCTCGTGGACCTCCGGAAGGAAAACGTCGATCGCCCGAAGGACGGTAAATGGAACCTCGGTCGTGCGAATGCCGCCGTGCTCACCTCCGGCTGAGATCCCTCGCTCACGTGCGATGAGCTCGCCGGTAAACCACGAAGACTTCATAAGATGGACGATGTAGCGCGGATTCATGCCCTCGCGAGGACGCATCACTTCATAGTGATAGGTAACCAGTCCGTCCTCATGGGCTACACCCATCGCGCCAGAACGGATCTTCATCTTATTGAAAACGACGTCCCCTTTGCGGCACACCTTGTAGGCGTCGAGCGACTCTGCACGTTGAGGTGCGTCTGTCAGCTCGCTGCGTCGCACAACGCCTTTGGTCTGCGAAACAGACATGAGCGGAAGGTCAACGCCAGGGATCCGCTCATCGATCTTCTGGACTGCTGCGCCGAACCGGATCATCCCTCAACCTCCCGCAAAAGGTCCAGGATCTTCGCGACCTGCTTCTTTAGGTCGGCGTCGATCTCGGCGAGGGGCCGGGGTGGGACGTACCTGTAGAAGTGGCGGGTGAAGGGGATCTCGTAGCCGGTCTTGGTCTTGGTGCAGTCGATCCAGGCATCAGGGACGTGCGGCTTCACCTCGGCGTCGAAGTACGCTTGGATGACCTCGGCCTTGCCGGCCGTACCGGCGGTCGAGCCGCCATAGGTGAATGGGACGTTCTCGGTGTCGCGCTTCTTGGTGTCCGGCTTGGGTTTGCCCTTGCGGTCGACGACGGGGTTGCCGGACTCGTCGAGGAGGGGACGCTCGACGGTAATGGTCCAGTAGCCGAACTCGTCGGTGCGCAGCACCTTGGAGCAGTCCGGGTCGGCGTCGATGAAGTCGGAGTACAACTGCACGACCTTGGCGCGATCGGCGTCGCTGATCTCGCGGCCCTTGGAGCCGAGGTTCTTGCGCATCTTGGTCCAGAATGACGTGCCGTCGATGAGCTGGACCAGGCCCTTGCGGTCGGGGTGCTTGGTGTTGTCGAGAATCCAGATGTAGGTGGCGATGCCGGTGTTGAAGAACATGTTGGTCGGCAGCGCGACAATCGCATCGACCAGGTCCTTCTCCAACAGCCACTTCCGGATGTTGGAGGGGCCGGACTCGGCACCACCGTTGAAGAGCGGCGAGCCGTTCATCACAATCCCGACACGGCCACCACCGTCCTCCGGCGCTCGCATCTTGTGGGCCAGGTGGAGCAGGAAGAGCATCTGGCCATCCGAGGTCGACGGCAGGCCGGGGGCGAACCGGCCATAGGGGCCAGCAGAGTCGCGTTCGGCGATGATCTTCTTGGCGTACTGCTTCCAGTCGACACCGTAGGGCGGGTTGGACATGCAGAAGTCAAACGGGCGACCCTTGAACGCGTCGTCGATGAGCGTGTTGCCGAAGGCGATATTGGTCGCGTGGTGGCCTCTGGCCAGCAGGTCGGATTTGCAGATCGCGTACGACTGAGGGTTGTACTCCTGGCCATACAGCCTCAGCTTCGCGCCGGGGTTCTGTGCGAGCAGGTGCTCCTCGGCCAGGGCGAGCATGCCGCCGGTGCCCGCAGTGGGGTCGTACAACGAGCGGACGATGCCGGGCTCGGCCAGTTCGGCGTCCTTCTCGGCGAAGAGCAGGTCGACCAGCAGCCGGATCGCGTCGCGCGGGGTGTAGTGATCGCCGGAGGTCTCGTTCGCGGCCTCGTTGAACTTGCGAATGATGTACTCGAAAGCATCGCCCATGTCGGCGTTGGAGACGACGTCCGGATGCAGGTCGACGGCCTTGAAGGACGTGACTACCTGGCGCAGCAGCCCCGCCTTTTCTAGGGCGAGGATCTCCTTCTTGAAGTCGAAGTACTGGAACACGTCGACATCGGGCGAGAACCGGTCGATGTAGTCGGCCAGGTTGTCCGCCAGCCCGTCGGCGTCGGCCAGCAGGTTGGCGAAGTGGTAGTTCGAGGTGTTGTAGAACGGCCTACCGGTCGCCTTCTCGACCTCGACCCTGAGCCGGTTGGGGTTGTCGTACTTCGCCGCCAGCGCCCGCACCGTGTACCGGTCGGGCTCAAGGATGCAGTCGAGGCGTCGCAGGATTGTGAGCGGGAGGATCACGTTGCCGTACTGGTTGGGGCGGTAGGGGCCCCGGAGCTGGTCGGCGATCGACCAGATGAAACTACCGAGCGCGCTCACAGGGCTCCTTAAGAGGATCATGGAACGACAGATGCTATACGCCCAGTGCAAGATCGAGCGCACCGCCGAGAAGGCGGCGGGGCGCCGGCGGCAGCAGCCGATGCGTCACAGGTTTCTTCTACCAGTCGATTGGCTTGCCGTCGGCGAACAGGCCGCCGGTCGGCCCGTCGGGCGGCAGGGTGGCGAGCCACACGGGTGTTTCGGCACCTTCCTCGGGCGTCCGGTCGGTCTCGCCGTACGCCATCCTGGTGTTCATGCGTCCCGGTGAGCATGCGTTGACCAGGATGCCGGTGCCGGCGAGTTCAGCCGCGAGGACCCGGGTCAGTGCGTTCAGAGCCGCCTTGGACACGCGGTAGGAGACGTTGGTGTCGCCCATGGTGGCGAGTGAGGCGAGGTGGCTGCTGATGTTGACGATGCGGCCGTAGCCGTTCTTCTTCATCTCCGGCACGGCGGCCGCGCAGCAGCGCCACGCGCCCAGGAGGTTGGTGTCCAGGGCGCTGCGGACCCGCTCGAAGTCGGGGCTCGCCGCTGTCTGACCGCGGTCGATGGCGATACCGGCGTTGTTCACCAGGACGTCCAGCCGGCCATGTCGCTTTGCGGTGTCGGCGAAGGCACGCGCCACGCTGGC
This sequence comes from Micromonospora sp. RL09-050-HVF-A, assembly GCF_019374995.1. Taxonomy (NCBI): domain Bacteria; kingdom Bacillati; phylum Actinomycetota; class Actinomycetes; order Micromonosporales; family Micromonosporaceae; genus Micromonospora; species Micromonospora sp. RL09-050-HVF-A. The sequence goes on along the minus strand of NZ_JAGKQP010000002.1, from coordinate 5,247,046 downwards.
CGGGTCGTTGACGTCGAGTTGGTGGCCGCTGGCGGATAACCCCACCTTCGTCAGATGGGACACCACGTGGTCGACGGAATACTCGTTTCGGCCAGCGAGCACCACGTGCAGACCTTGCTCGGCCAGGTTGCGGGCGATGGCTGCGCCGAGCCCACGGTTGGCACCGGTCACTACGGCGACCTTGATGTCGTCAGCCATGGTCAGACCCCCAGGGTGGCAAGCTGGTCGTCAAGGGCGCGAGCGCGCGGGTCAGTGTCCATCTCTTCGACCAACTCTCTCCGTGATGGTGAGGCGGCGGGTGCGTGTTCGTGGATGATCTGTGACAGGACGCCCATGTGGTCGTTGTCTAGTACGACAGATTCTTCAGCGTGCTTCCCGGCGTTCACGATGGCAGGCAGGGGGTGATTCGGAGGAGCGGACGGCCCACGCAAGGTCCTATCTAGGCTCTGTCTCACATTCGTTTCACAGTGCCCTGCGCCGCGACGAACTCCGTCACCGATGCCGCTTTGCGGGCGTGGGGCTGAATTCGGCGGGCCAGTCCGGCGAAGCGTAGAGAGAGTCTCCCGGAACGGATGTCGCCGGCGGCTTCCGTCGCTGCGAGCGCGACGCGACCGGCCTCGTCGAACTCGCCGGCATACAACAGTGCTTCGGCCAGGCTGAGCTGGTCGAGGACGCGGTTGCGGGCCAGAGACACGCCGCGTAGGTCCAGGGCCTGGTTGAGTCGTTCGATGGCAGCCTCGGCGTGCCGGTTGTTGGCGCGGGCCAGGTCGGTGTAGGCGGCCCCGGTGAGGCTGTAGAGCTCCGCCTCGGTGACGTGCTGCGCTGCCCAGTTCGGCGTGCCCGTGTTGTCGACACGCGTGAACGCATCCTCAGCGTCGCCAACGGCACGACGCACCATGTCGGCGTCACCGACCTGCGCGTACGCCCAGGCGCGGATGCACGACTGGTTGGCGCGGTCGCCTGGGGTGAACAGGTCCCCGGCGCGCTTCGCGGCGGCGTCCAGCAGCGACAACGTCTTCTCGGGACGGCGTAGCTCGATGTTGTGGCCAGCCATCCGGACCACGGTGTGGCCCCCAGCGCGGTGTTGCCGGCGGCGGTGGCAGCGGACAGGGCTAGCCAGGCGTGCTCGTCTGCACTGCGGTGGTCACCGATGTCGCGGGCGATGTATGCGCCGAGCCCGGCGAGGTCGGCGATCGCGACGAGCAGCGCGGTGCGGACCTTCGGCTCGGAGGCAGCGGCGTGCATGGCGGCAGCCCGATCGAGCAACTGCGCGGCCGGCTGTTGAACGGCAGCTCCGCCGTGGCGGGACACCCAGCCGCGGTAGACGGCGGTGGAGTCGGCGATGTCTGCGACATGGTCCATGCCGACCCTGCGGGGCGTTTCCACCGAGGGGAGGGGCCAGCCAGCTACCGCCATGCCGGCCGCGCTGAGGGCCTGAAGTACCGTTCGCCGCCGCACGTCCTCACCGCCTTCCTGGTCTTCGCCCGCCAAGGCGAACAGCGCGCCGTTGGCACCGAGGGCCTGGTCCAGGCTGGCCGTCATGTCCGGGCCGGGCCGTCGGTGGCCGTTCTCCACCTTGCTCAGGTACCCCTGGTCGCAGGGCACCAGCTCTGCGAGCTGGTGCAGCGAGAGGTTGGCTTCCCGCCTCCGGCGGCGCAGCTCGGTACGGAAATTGTCGCTCACGGTGCTTCGCTCCTTGGCGATATGCCTCGCTGCTGGCATGGGGCAACCCCGTGGGGATCTGATTGCGCACTCGTACGGTCAATCTACACAGCCCGCTACGCCCTGATTGCCTCATGTGACCGCAGGGTGGATGGGGTGAACGGTCTCGACCCCGGGAGTGCAGAGTGGATCTGATCGAAGTGACGGCACTACGGCTCCGCTGCATCATCGGCGTACGGGCCGAGGAACGTCGTGACCTCAGCGACGTGGTCATCGACCTGGCCATCGGCACCGAGGCCCAGCCGGCTGCCCTCGTCGACGATGTCGCGGAGGTGTGGAACTACCGCACCGCCACCAAGGGCGTCATCGCCCTGGTCCAAGAGTCCGAGTGCCACACGATCGAGGCGCTGGCCGAGGCGATCGCGACGCACCTGTTGGACGATCACCACGCCCCGTACGCCAAGGTGCGGGTGTCCAAGCCCGGCGCGCTGCGGTTCGCCGACGACGTCGCCGTGGTCATCGAGCGGAGCACCCGGTGACCGCCCCGGCCGCCGTCCGGCCGGCCCGGGACCTGGTCGCCGCCGAGGAAGCCGCCCGCGCGTTCCTGGCCGCCCTGGGCTGGGACCTCAACACCCCGTCGACACGGGACACCCCCCGCAGGATGGCGAAGGCGTATGCCGATCTGGCCAGCCCGCGCCAGTTCACCCCCACTGCTTTCGACAACGAGGAAGGCTGCGACCAGCTGATCGTGCAGCAGGCGATCCCGTTCGCCAGTGTCTGTGAGCACCATTGTCTGCCGTTCGTCGGCAGCGTGGACTTCGGCTACTTGCCGGGTAGCCAGATCATCGGTCTGTCGAAGCTGGCCCGTGGCGTTGAGCTGTTCGCCCGGGGCCCGCAGGTGCAGGAGCGGTTGACCAGCCAGATCGCGAACTGGCTGGTGGAGACCCTGCGGCCGAAGGGTGTCGGGGTGGTGGTGCGCGCGGAGCACATGTGCATGCGGCTGCGCGGTGCACAGGTATCCGGCACGTTGACGATCACGTCGGCGCTGCGCGGGCTCGTGCTCGACGACCCGCGCACCCGGTCGGAGTTCTACTCCTTCGTCAACGCGGGGGCCGGCCGGTGACCGCCGTCATCGTGCTGCGCGGCGGTGAGTTCAGCTTCTGCGCCGCCCACGCCGGCCTACACGCCGACGGCTACGAGCCCTTGCACGGGCACACCTTCGTCGTCACGCTGCGCCTGGCCGGCCAGCCTGACGACAACGGCATGGTTACCGACTTCGGGCCCGTGAAGACGACCCTGCGGAGGGTTATCGCACCGCTGCGACGGCGGACCCTGGTCGCCGGCCGGGCCATGGGCGTCGACCTGAGCGTGCCCGACCAGGTGCGGTTCGGCGACTACACCCTGCCCGCCCGCGCGGTGGCCGTCCTGCCGGTGGCCAACACCACCACGGAGGCCATCGCCGGTCACCTCCTCGACCAGGTGCTGCTGCACGCCCCGGTGCCCGGACTGCACTGGGCGGAGCTGGACCTCGCGGAGGCCCCGGACGTCTCCGCGACCGTACGCCGGGTGCTCGCATGACCGCCCCGGCGTACCGCGCGAAGGTCGCGGCCCTGCTCGCCTACGTCACCGAGTCCCGCCTGATCGGTGCGCCCGTCGCGCCGGTCCGCGCCGACAGCCCGTGGGACATCTGGTGGGTCTGCTACCGCGCCCAGACACCAGCGCCCGACCTCGGCCTGCGGGTGCGGGCGCACCCCGGAGCATGCGGAAGGTGCTTCGACACGGCCACCGCCCTGACGCAAGCCGGCCCGGTACGGCACCCGGACTCGCTGACGCAGAGCCCCTGCGCCTGCCTCGTCGACTGGGCGAAGCTGATGCGCGCAGACGGAGGCGACACCGACTGGCCGCCACTGCGTGCCAGCGTCGCCATGGTCAAGCCCGGCGGCGACGCACCCGGAGTGCTGCGGGCGCTCAGCCGGGAGCACCTGGTCACCGCCGTCACCACGAGAACGTTGACGGCCTCCGATGCCCGCCGGCTCTACCCCGACGCGTACGGCGCAGAGTACGTCGCCCGGCAGGACGACTACCTCACCAGCAGCCCGGTCACCGTGTACGCCCTGCTGCTCAACGACGATGCCGCCCGGAGGCCGAAGGACCTCAAGCTGGGCATCCGGGCACAACTCGCCGACGGCGACGTGTTGCGCAACCACCTGCACATGCCGGACTCTCCGGGGGACGCGCTCTGCGACCTGGCCCACCTGATCAGCGACAACACCCGCGACGACCTGTACGGGAGGTACGACCGTGTCGCAGCTGAGCACCGGATTGCTCGCTACCGGGACTGTCTGGACTTCGGGTAGCGCCATGCTGGCGCTCGCCGCGTCCGACGGCACGATCCGCCAGCAGCCACTCTCGCTCGGCCAGCTCGTCGGCTGGAACCTGCACGGGCCGCGCCGCTGCATCGGCACCTGGAACGGCGAGACCCGGCGGCAGCAGCTGTGCCCGCACCGGCACCCAATCGAGGTGGACGCCTCCGCCAGCCAGTGCCCGCCCTGCCAAGCAGCGGACCCCGGCCGCCGGTTCGCCAGGGGTGACGATCTGACCGACCCCCGCACCTTCGGGCTGTACCTCGCCTGGTTCGCGCCCGGCCTGATCAAGGTCGGTCTCACCGCCGTCGACCGCGGCAACGACCGGCTCACCGAGCAGGCCGCCATCGCCTTCACCTGGCTCGCCGAAGGACCGTTTCCCGCTGTCCGTCGCGCCGAACGGCTGATCTCTGGGCTCGGCGAGTTCGGCGAGTCAGTCCGCCGAGACCGGAAGGTCAGCGCGTGGTGGCACCTCGGCGAGCCGCAGCAGCGCATCGAGCAGCTCCGCGACGCGTGGCACCGCACCGTGCCGCAGATCGCAGGAGACGCGCGGCTCACCGTCGCCAGGCCGCGCATGTGCGACCTGGCCGACACCTACGGCCTCAACACACGGCCGTCCCCTGCCCGGGAAATCGGGGCGCTTCGCGCCGACGTGACGCTGGTCGGCCGGATCAGCGCGGTTGCCGGCAGCGACCTCATCCTCGACACCATCGCCGGACCGGGCCTGCTGAACATTCGCACGCTCGCCGGCTGGACCCTGACCCGCGCGGACGTACGCGGTGCCGCCGCACCCCCGATGCGCGCCCTGAACCTGGTAGGAACCCATGAGCAGAACGTTCCCGAGACGCTCTTCTAGCCATCACGCCCGACTGGGCCGGCTCGTCGTCCTGGAGGGCATGCCCGGCTCCGGAAAGACCACTACCGCGAGCACCCTCGCAGCCGCCGGGTACGCCGTCGTCGGCGAGTACGTCACCCCCGGCGGGATCACGATTCCGATCCCGCACCATCCGCACGTCGGCGACGACGACGCGCACCAGACGAACTGGCTCCTCAAGCACCACCAGATCACTTCGGCGTCCCAGGCCGGGCCCGTCCTCAGCGACCGTGACTGGCTCTCCGCGCTGGCGTACGCCGCGTCGCTCGGCGACCAGGCGCTCCTGGCCAGCCGCGCGTCATGGGCGTACGGGCACCTGACCCTCGGCCATCTTGGCGTTCCCGACGCGTACCTCATCGTCGCTTGCAGCCCGCAGACGAGCCTGGCCCGCCGCGCCGATCGGCTCACCCCCGACCACCCGTGGAGCACCCCGTCCGGCCTCGCCCGGCTGGCCGACTTTTACACCGACCCGCCAGCGGTCATCGGCCGGACGCACCCAGCGCTGGCCGCGGAACTACGGGCCGCCTCGTGGCACCGGCTGCCGGCGGTCGACCTCACCACGATCCGCCAGCACGTCACCAGCCTGCTGACGACGCCATGACCCGCCGAACCCTCATCGTGTGCGTCCACGACGGCTTCTACGGCGCAGGCACCGGGGCCGGGTACGCCAACCGGGCGTTCCTGCGCGCAGTGATCCGACACCTCGCCCCGGACGTGCAACTGGTGGTCGCGCCGGTCCACCTGAATTCCACCAGCGCCGAGTACGACACGGCGTGGGCGGCCGACACCGCGCACACGCTCAGCAGCGTCGGCGCGCACGTCGCGCCCCTGCACAATGGCTCCGGCGGCATCACCCGCTTTGGTGGGCTGGCCGCATTCCAGCACCTCGCCGCCGAAGCCGGCCGGATCCTGCCGGAGATCGCCCCGCCGACCGGCGCACCCCCGGCGATCGTCGCGTTCGACGTGCCCTTCGCTGGCCTCGCGCTGCACCTGCCCGCGCCGTACCTGCCATGCCTGACGTACGTGCCCCGATCGAGCGCCCTCCAGCATGACCCCGGCAACACCGATCGCATCGACTACGAGCATCGCGGCTTGGCGGCGGCCATCGCCGGTGGTACCCGGATCGGGGTGATCTCCGAACACATGCGACGGCACCTGAACGGCGCCTTGGCGGTGCCGGCCGCAGCGATGGTCGACCTTCCCGACGGGCTCACTCTCGACGAGCGCCGCCCAATACCCCCAGCCGACGACCTGATACCCCCGGCCGCCAGAGCCGACTTCCTGCTATCGCTGGGCCGAGCGGAGCCCTACAAGGGCTTCGACGACCTCCTCGACGCACTGGCCCTACTGCGCAGCGATCATCCCGGCGGGCGCCTTCCGCACCTGGTGCTCGCGGCGGTCACCGACGGCGACTCGACCAACGACTACCAGCGGCACCTCGCCAGGAGGATCGCCGCCTTGCGCGACGTCACTCTCTACACCCGGTTCGACGCTCGGCTACGCACCCTACTGGCGCATCCCGGCTTGAGGGCGGTGGTGGTGCCGTCACGACAGGAGCCGTTCGGCCGCATCCCCCTGGAAGCGTTCGCCGCCGGTGCCGCGCCGATCGTGACCACCACCGCTGGCGGCCTGGCCGAGCAGGTGACAGACGGGGTCACCGGATTCACCAGCGAACCAGCCCGCCCTGACGCGCTGGCAGCCGCGATCGATCGGGCGCTGGCCACCACCCCGCAGCAGCGGGATCGGATGCGCCAGGCAGGCCAGAGCACGCTGAACTCCCGCTTCAACCACGACGCCGCGGTGGGCCGGTTTCTGGGTGAGGTCGCGCCGTGGGCTGTCCGCTAGTCGATCACGGCCGCCGGTGCCGTCGGCGACCCAACAGGCAGACCCCACCTGGTCGCTGCGACCCGGGCCGCCGCAGCCGCCTGCTCGGCTCCCGAGCCGCCCCACCCGAGCAGGAGAGGAACGTCGACCACCGGCACCAGTCGTCGCCCGAGCAGCCGGCCACCATCCGGGTCCGGGCGGCGCGCGTCGAATCCAACGATCCGCGCTGCCATCCGCAGGTACGCGTGGCCGCCGGCCAACTCGTGGCCGAGGAGCACCGGGTCGGTCAGGCGCACCTGGGACTCCTCGTCAGCCTCCCGGTGCAGGGTAGCGGCCGGATCGGCGTCGACCAGCTCAGGACTTCCGCCGGGGAGGTTGTGACCATCCGGCGTGTCCTGCACGAGCACCCGCCCATGCTCATCGAACAACCAGCCGTAGACCTGCACCACCGTGGCGGTCGGTGCCGGTCGGTCAGCGATCCACCGGAATGGGAGTGTGATGGACATGGCGGCAGGCTACGGGGTGGGTAGGCACACGTCGTGGAGGCCCGCCGAATTGATCGCGCCATGGGCGTGACCTGCTGCTCAGGCTCCTTCGGTCTGGAGTCTGCCGCTGGGGTGCGGCACCCGCCCTGGCTTTCGTGGCCACGCCGATACCGGAGGCAGCCGGTGTCGACCGGCTGCTTCCGGTAGAACGGCGCGCGCCCCGGTTACGGGGTCAGCGCGCCCTCCCGCAGGGCATCAGTGAAGGCCGTCCAACTCCGCGCAGTCACCGCGATCTGGCCACCCTGAGGGTCCTTGCTGTCCCGGACGAAGACCGCACCCTGGCGGGAGAGCAGGTTCGTCGCCACCTCGACGCAGTTTCCCTGGTTGCCGCTGCGGGTGCTCTTGTGCCAGCGGGCCGTCGTCATATCAGCCACGGGTGAATGCCTCCATCGCTTCGGTGATCAGCTTTCTCGACGAGTCCTCGTCGAGTGCTCGTGAGGTCACGTCGTTCCAGGCCAGCTCGTAGGCCGCAACCTCGGTCAGCTTGTTCAGATAGAGCGCGCCAGTGAGGCTGTCGACATAGACCAGCGGGGGTTCGAGGGGCTCCGAACTGCCTGGCAGAGCCGGGAATTGCAGGATGGTGAACGCAGAGTTCATTCCGCCATGCACGCCCGCCTCGAAGGTAAGGACCCTGAGCGAGACGCTCGGTGACCGGGTTACGTCGAGCAGGTGCTGTAGCTGGGCAGCCATGACCTTGGGACCGCCGACAGTTCGGCGGAGGACTGCCTCGCTCAGGACGATCGAGAGATGCGGCGGGCGGGGGTTGGACAGCAGGCGTTGACGCTCCAGACGAAAGTCGACTTGGCGGTCGACCTCCTGCTCGTCGATGAGACCCTGCGGCACGCCGGTCACCTCTCTGGCGTATGCGCGGATCTGGAGGAGGCCGGGCACGGACTCCGGTTCGTAGTTCCGGATGCGGTCGGCGCTGGCTTCCAGTCGTACGAACAGGCCGAACCAGCTCGGCAGGCTGGTGTTGGTGTAGTCGTGCCACCAGGCGCTCGCGCCATTGCTTCGAGTCTCGGCGGCGAGCGCGAGCAGGTCGGCGCGGTCGTCCGCGCTGGCCTCGTACAGCTCGCACATGGCCTTGACTTCGATGTCGCGGAACTTGACGCGGTGGTCGCCGGCCTCAATTCGATGGATCGTCGCGGGGCTGCGCTGGAGAAGCGTCGCTGCCTTCTCCTGACTCAACCCGGCCTCCTTGCGGAGCGCCGTCAACTTGCGGCCGATCCTCCGCCTCAACAGGGCCGATCCGTCCGTGTCGGACACGGAGCCTCCTATCACCGATTTGCCAAATAGCAGCATACAAACGAGGGGCCACTAGATCACAGTGCAATCTTTGCTGCCCTGACCAGGACTAACATCCCGCGATCAGCTTTAACATGCAACCTCCCTCATGATTTCTTCCATCATGATGTCTTGCATTCTGCCTAGTTGCATCACACGATGACAACCAGCAAGCGGGTGCGCAGAACAACCTCGCCACAGCGGCAGGAGCCGAGTGCAGGAACCGTGCTGTCCCCGTGCGGGGCAGTCCCTGCACCCCGCCAATCGAGGAGCACGGCCGGCTGCCAGGAAGACCCGGCTATCCGTTTCACACCCAGGGAGGTGATGGCATTGACCCGTATCAAGTGGTTCGTTCCTCGGGACGGGCAGCCGTACCAGCCGTTCGGCATCGATCGGGAGGGCGCGGCCACGCTCTACGGTCACCGGGGCGGTTGGAGCCGAACCGACGAGGCCACGGCCCAGGACGTGGCACGCGACAACCGCCGCTTCTGGGCCAGCCTCAGCCTCCCGACGCAGGCTCCCAACCGCCCGAAGCGACGCCGCTGGCGTTGGTGGCCACGCGCATGACCGGCAGCAACCATCCCCCGCCCCGGGTCGACCCCGGCACCCTGCTGCAACTTGACGGCGACGACTGGTCCTTCGGCCGCGGCCTCACACCCGGAGTCCACGTCGATGTCGTCCTGGTACGGCTACGCACCGACCTCGCCCATCTCAGTGACGAGTGGATGTGGGTCCTTGGCCACCGTCCACAGTGTGAGTACCCGCACGTGGAGCAGCACCCGCCCTGCCTGGAACTACGAGTCCGCATCACCGCACTGCGTCGTTACGGCCCCGCACGATGACCGGCGCCCACGAGAGCGACCACCCCGGCGCCCGGTACGACTCAGCCCGCAGGACGGTCCTCGGCCACCTCGGCCGCACCTGCTTCGAGTGCCGCGACGACGGGTGCGCGCAGCACCGGTGGGCCGTCGCGGAGTTGCGCGACCACCCGATAGGCCGTGGCCTCCTCCAACGTCACGGTCTCCTCGACCCCTCCGACGATCCGACCCAGGAAGGCCAGCAGCGGTGACTACTTCCCCCGCCGACGGCGACGAGCACACTCGGCCCGCCCACCACGCACCCGCCCATCGGCCGGCCCGCGCGGTCGCCACCGCACACCGTCAGCCGCCACTGATCGCCAACGACTTCTACTTCCTCGCCCACCACGATCAGACCGGGCAGCCCCGCCTGTTCCCCGCCGCGATCTCCCTCGGGCTGGCAGCCGGACTGCTCATGGAGTTGCACTACGCCGGCCGGATCAGCTTCTCCCAGGGCACGGTCCACGTCTGGCGCGACGGCCCCACCCCGGCGGACTGGCTGCAACACAAGATCCTCGACCGGATGCTCACCGAGCCGCAGAACACCCCCGTCCGGCAGTGGCTGTCGTACCTCGCCACCACCGCCGAGGAACAGGTCGCCCAGCGTATGACCCAGGCCGGTCTGCTCCGGGAGCAGACGACCGGCCCGAGGTGGCGACGGCGCACCGTCTACGTACCGACGGACATCAACACCGCTGCCTGGCCCTGGGCCCGCCTGTCCCAACAGCTCCGCAACCGCCGCGACCTCTTCGAGCACGACGTCCTACTCGCCGGCCTGGTCCTGCGCACCCAACTGGACACGGCGCTGCTCGACGGAGCCTCCTGGCTCGCCCGTGACTACCTGGCGCGCCTGGTCGGGCAGCTCTGGCCGCCCTGGCCGGAACTGCTCGGCGAACTCGGCGCCGCCGTCGGCGCAGCCGTGCTGAGCCACCGCACCTCCTGAGCGTGCGCGAACCATCGTCTGCCGCCGGTGGCGGCAGCACCTCATCGATCTCAAGAGACGTTCCATGACCAACGGAAAACCACGCCCACCTCGGGCCTCCACCGGTCGGGCCCGCTGGCCGCCGGGACAGGTGGGCGTCATCGTCGGTGTGCTGGTAGCAGCCGCCGTCGGCGGGGACCTCGCCGCGTGCGTGGCCCTCCTCGCCAGGCCGTTCGTGGCGGACTCCACGGCCACGCTGGTTCGCCTGCTCCGGCCGCTGCTCGGGCTGTTCATCGACGCGACGGTCCTCACCGGCGGCGGAACCTAGCCCACCGGCCAACGGCCCTGCCCGCCATCCCGTCACCTGTTCCTCATCGCCTGTTCCTCATCGCCTGTTCCTCATCGCCCCCGGGGGAGCCCCACCATGCCCGTTCCCGTTCTCCGTCCACCCGCACCCGGCACCGTTGCGGTGGCGGGGTCCTCCGCCATGGCCTACCACCGGATGGCCCGGCCGTGGGTCACCGCGTGGTGGCGTCCACCGCTGGCCGTCGCGGTGGCGCTCGCCCTGGTCGTGACCACCATGGCGGTCACTGCCGCCGTGGGCCGGTCGCTGCCGCCGCTGCCGGTACTCGGTGGGAACACCGCGTTGGCGTGGTCGTTCGTCGGCATCGCCGCCGCGTTGCCGCTGGTCCTGCTGACGGTCCGCTGGGTCGAGCGCCGGCCCGCCGGCACGGTCAGCAGCGTCGCCGGTCGCCTCCGCTGGCGGTGGCTGGCCGTCTGCCTGGCCGCCGCCGCGCCCATCGCCGCGCTGTCCCTCCTCGTCGGGGTCGTCGGGGTCGCGGCCTCGGCCGCCGCACCACCGTCGGATGCGGGGTCGACGTGGGTGGGCATCGGCCCGTACCTGGGCACCCTCGCCGTCGTCGGGGCCCTCATGATCGGGCAGGTCTGCACCGAGGAGTACCTCAGCCGGGGCATCCTCATGCAGAGCGTCGGCTGGTTCTGCCGCTCGCCGTGGCCGGGCATCACCGTCCAGGCCGCCCTGTTCGCCGCGCTCCACGGTGCCGGCACGGGGGCAGGGCTGGCGGCCACCTTCACGATCGGCGTCGCGCTCGGCTGGCTCGCCGTCCGCACCGGCGGGCTCGAAGCCGGCATCGCCTTCCACCTCGCCTCCAACGGCACCATCCTGCTCGTCGCCGCCGCCGTCAGCGACAACGACCCGAGCGCGAACCTGGCCGGTGCGCCCTGGCAGCTCGCCGCCGCCCAGGCCATCGGCGTCCTCGCCTACGCCTCCGTGACCCGCGTCCTGGCCGCCGTCGCACCCGCCGCCCTGTTCCCGCCCCACCCCACCACCTGACCCCGTCCCGATCCCCCCACCCGATCCGTATGGAAGAGAGCCCATGTCCCACTCCCGACCCGACACCATCTCCGCGACCCTGGCACGCGGTCGGCTCGGCATCCCCTCCGTCGTGTTCTTCGTGATCGCCGCCGCCGCGCCGCTGACCGTCGTCGCCGGAGGCGCGACCACCGGGTACGCCGTCACCGGTGTCACCGGCATCCCGGTGGCGTACTTCGTGGTCGCCGCCGTGCTCGCGCTCTTCGCGGTCGGCTACGTGGCGATGTCCCGACACATCGTCAACGCCGGAGCGTTCTACACCTACGTCACCCGGGGACTCGGCCGCCCGGCCGGCGTCGCCGCCGCAGCCGTCGCCCTGCTGGCGTACAACGCCATGCAGATCGGCCTGTACGGCGGCTTCGGCGCGGTCCTCGCCCAGTTCCTTCACGACCGGTACGGGTGGGCCGTCACCTGGTGGGTGTGCGCCCTGGCCGCCTGGGCGGCGGTGGCGGTCCTCGGGGTGCTGCGCATCGACCTCAACGGCACAGTCCTGGCCGTCATGCTGATCGCCGAGTGCGCGGTCGTGGTCGTCTTCGACGCCGTCATGGTCACCCACCCCGCCACCGGGGCCGTCACCGTCGACACCCTCGCCCCGACGCACGTCCTCACCGCCGGCATCGGCGCGGCGCTGGTCACCGCGATCACCGGGTTCGTGGGCTTCGAGGGCACCGTCGTGTTCTCCGAGGAGACGAAGGACCCGCGCCGCACCGTCGCCCGCGCCACCTACCTCGCCGTCGCGGTCACCGGCCTGCTCTACGGCCTGTCCGCCTGGGCGATGTCGGTCGCCACCGGCCCCGACCGGATCGTCGACGCCGCCCGCACCGACGGCACGGACCTCATCTTCCACCTGGTCTCCCCGCACCTCGGCGCGAGCGTCGTGACCATCGGCCGGGTCCTCTTCATCACCAGCCTGTTCGCCGCGCTGCTCAGCTTCCACCACACCGTGGCCCGGTACCTGTTCGCCCTCGGCCGGGAACGGGTCGTCCCCGCCCCGTTCGGCCGGACCAGCCGGCGCACCGGTGCGCCGAAGGTCGGCTCGATGGCCCAGAGCGGCCTCGCGTTGGCCGTCGGCGTCGGCTACGCGGTGGCCGATGCCGACCCGATCGTGCACCTGTTCTTCTGGGTCACCGTCACCGGCGGGCTCGGCGTCCTGATCCTGATGACCGTCACCTCCGCCGCCGTTGTCGGCTATTTCACCCGGACCAGCCTCCACGAGGGCCGGTGGCGGGGCACGGTCGCGCCGCTGACCGCCACGCTGGCGCTGGGCGCGATCCTCGCCGTCACCATCCGCGAGTTCGACACCCTGCTCGGCGTCGACCCGCACTCCCCGCTGCGCTGGCTCTTCCCCGCGGCCTACGCCGCCGCCGCGCTCCTCGGCGCGGTCTGGGCGCTGACCCTGCGCACCACGAACCCGCCCGTCTACGCCGCCATCGGCCTCGGCGCGGACAGCCACCCCCTCCCCGCACGTACCCCCGACGCCGCTCGCCAACCGGCCTGACCCCCACCGGAGCCACCATGACCAACACCAACACCAACACCGTCGCCGTGCGTCGCGCGACCAGCGCAGACGCCGGACCGCTGATCGCTGTCCTCGCCGAGGCGTTCCACGACGGACCCGTCGCCGACTGGCTGATCCCCGACCCCGCCGACCGGCGCGTGGTCTTCTACCGCTACTTCAGAGACGCGTTCCAGCACGGCCTGGCGCACGGCCACGTCGACACCACCGCCGACCTGTCCGCCGTGGCGATCTGGTACCCCCGGATCGACCCACCCCAGGGCCACACCCGGGAACGCCAGGAGGCGCTGGAACACACCACCGGCCCCTACGCGCCGAAGTTCACCCTGATGGAGGCCATGTTCGACGCCTTCCACCCCGACGAGCCACACCACTACCTCGCGTACCTCGCGGTAGACCCGGAGCAGCAGAACCGGGGCATCGGCGCGGCCCTGCTCCACGACCACCACCGGCACCTCGACCAGCTGGGCCTACCGGCGTACCTGGAGGCCAGCAACACCCGCAACCGGCAGCTCTACCGCCGGCTCGGCTACACCGCCGGCCCACCGCTGATCCTGCCCACCGACGGCCTGCCGATCTGGCGGATGTGGCGCGGCCGGCAAACCCCCACCGGCCGGTCACCGTTCCCGCCCGCCCCGCAGCCCCGACGGCGGACCCGGTGAACCCGGTGGCCGAGATCCGACCCGCGCAACCCGGCGACGTGCCCACGATCACCGCCCTGCTCGTCGAGGCCGTCACCGACGACCCCGTCGCCGAATGGCTGGTGCCCGACCCCGTCGAGCGGCAGACGGTCTTCCACGGCCTGCTGGCCATGGAGGTCGACCACGCCGTCGAGTGGGGCCACGTTGACGTCCCGCTCGACCTGACCGCAGTCGCGGTGTGGCACCGCCACCCCGTCCCCGACACCGCCGTGCTCTCCGAACACCACCTGGGCGTCTTCGCCGGCCGCGCGCTGCCCCGCTTCCGGCAGCTGCACGCACTCGTCGGCAGCTACCGATCCGACGCGCCGCACCACTGGCTGTCCTGGCTCCACGTCACCCCCACCCGACGGAGACAGGGCATCGGCGGGCACCTGCTCGACCGGCACCACCACCGTGTCGACCAGCTCGGCGACCCCTACGACACCGTGGTGACGACGGAGGCGGCCCGGGACTTCCTGAGCGGCCACGGCTACCGCGCCGGCCTGCCCCTACACCTGCCCAGCGGACCCCGGCTCTGGCCTCTCACCCGCAGCGGCAACCCGGCCGCCACCACGGAGAGCACCGGGTCCGCATCACCTGAACTGACCGTTCCCGACGACCTCCGCGACAGGAGGCGCTAACCATGACCAAGGTCCGAACCGCCGCCGGGTGGCAGCGGCCCACCCGCGCCCTGGTCTTCGCTCTCGTTCTCGCCGTCACCGTGCCCACCGCCTGCGCCCCCGTCCGCACTTCCACGCCATCCGCCGACGTGGCCGTGCAGCCGTCTGCCTCTTCGACACCGACGAACGAGCCGCAGACGGCGCAGGATCGGCTGCGCCTCCTGGCCGACGCGATCACACCGGTCGCAGCCGACACCGAGCCCGGCCCGCACACCTACCTGCACGTTCAGTCGTGGTCCCGAGCGACGACGGTCGTCAGCCGGTGGGACATCCGTCGCTGGAGCCAGCCGGACGGGTCCGGTCGGGTCATCGAGCGCCGGTTGCCCGACCGGGGAAATCTCACCCGGCTACCGGACGGCAGCGACCGGGACGCCCTCGCGGCAGCCCCCGTGGTGTCCGACGAGACATACGCACGCGGCGGCCTCGCGCGCCCCGGCTCCGAGCCGATTCCCGGCGATCGCGCCGGCCTCCAACAGCAACTCGGCACCATATCCCCGCCCGAGAACGGCCCCGGCTCGGTCATCACCGGCGTGGTGAGTCTGAACAACGAGCACTACCTCGGCCACCGACAGCGCCAAACCATCCTGCTGATCCTGGCCGACCTGCCCGGCATCACGATCGACACCACCACCGCCGACATCGCCGGCCGCACCGGGATCGCCGTGAGCCTCAACCACGACGGATCCACCAAACGCCTGATCATCCACCCGACGAGCGGGGAACTCCTCGCCTTCCAGGAAACCTTCAACGCCTGCCCCGCCCGAGGCAAGCCATGCCCCCGGCCCGGCCTGTTCGACTACCGGCTCTACCTCGAACGCAGCCGCAGCGCACCGGCCGACGGGTCACCCACAACACAGCGCTGAACCCGGCACCGGGAAGCCGTCGACACCACCTCGCGATGATGCGCGCCCCGGCACCCCTCAGTCTCGCCGCGTTCGTCGCGGCGATCCCTCCGGCACGGTGCCGGAGGGAACGAGAAAGGAACCCATGAAGATCACCCTGTACCGGCCGATCGCCACCGGCACGGCCATGCTCGGCCTGCTGGCCAGCGCCGCGCCGGCCTCGGCAGCACCGCTCGATCAGCAGCCCTCGCCCTCGGACGTCACGCCGTCCGTCGTCGGTGGACACGACGCCACCGAGGACTACCCCGGCATGGCGACGTTGCAGTACAACCGCAACGGAGTGTTCGGGCATCTGTGCGGTGCGACCCTCGTCGACCGCCGTCACGTCGTCACCAACGCACACTGTGTGACCGAACCCGACTCCGGCACCGTCGACCCAACGCTGTTGCAGGTCCGGATCGGCTCAGCCGATCGGACCAGCGGCGGCGTGGTCGTCGGCATCGAACGGGTCCTCCCACACGCCGAATGGGACTGGGGCACCGGCACCGACCGGGTCGCAGACGTGGCCGTGCTCCGCCTGAACAACCGGGTCAACCTCAAGCCCTTCACCATCGCCCCTCGCGTCACCGGACGAGGTGCGGTCACCCGCATCCTCGGCTGGGGATCGACCAAGACATCGGGCGAGGGACCGCTCCCGGTCACCCTTCAAGAGCTGGACACCACCGTCACGGGCAAGACGGCATGCGCGGCAGCGGGCATCACCGCCGGCGAGATCTGCATCGCGAACGTGAACGGCACCAACGGTGCCTGCTACGGCG
Organism: Micromonospora sp. RL09-050-HVF-A; assembly: GCF_019374995.1. Taxonomy (NCBI): domain Bacteria; kingdom Bacillati; phylum Actinomycetota; class Actinomycetes; order Micromonosporales; family Micromonosporaceae; genus Micromonospora; species Micromonospora sp. RL09-050-HVF-A. The sequence continues at coordinate 5,230,786 of NZ_JAGKQP010000002.1, read as the reverse complement.
ACAGCGGCAGCCCCGCCCTCCAACGGCTCACCCCACGCACGTGGGCCGTCGTCGGCGGCGCAAGCCGCGAGACCGAACCCACCTGCGGAACGGGCCCAACCGTCTACACCTCCCTGCCCTACTACGCGGGCTGGATCCACCGAGTGATCGCCACCGGCAAGGTCCCGCCACGCACCACCCCCGCCGACAACACCCCCTCGGCAACCACCCCATCGCTGCGCTGGACCAGCACGGCGTAAACGCCTACGGCCCGGCCCGCCCCGGCAATCCCTCGCCGGGGCGGGCTGGCAGCAGCGAACCTCCAAATCCAGGACGCGGGACGCCATGACCGAGCAAGCCGGACGACTGAGCGTGATCGAAATCTCAGCGAGGTCGCTGCACGGCAGCCGACTGACGGGAGGTGTCTCGCAGCGCGCCATGCACAGCGGCAAGCTGCTCTCGCAGCTCGGCGACCTGCCGGGTGAGTTCTTGGTTGGGTGCGTGTTCGTGAATAATCCGTGACAGGACGCCCACGTGGTCATGCCTTCACCTAGAAAGTTGGCGGTGCTAGTCCAGGCACCAGCAGCTCTACGTCGTAATGCGCCTCCGCCAGTAAGCGAGGTCGTGGCGGGTGGCGAGAGTATGGGGATGGCCGGGTTCAAGAACTCGCAGCTGGTCGGCAAGTAGGTCAGCCAAAGCAGCAACAGCGGCAGCCGGATCCCCGGCCATCCCTTGCCAGTGGCCGAGCCTGTAACGGGTAGTAAGGGTATGGGAATGGTCGGGTCCAAGAACTCGCAGTCGGTCGGCAAGTAGGTCAGCCAAAGCAGCAACAGCGGCAGCCGGATCCCCGGCCATCCCTTGCCAGTGGGCAAGGTCGTGGCGGGTGGTGAGGGTATGGGGATGGTCGGGTCCGAGAACTCGCAGCTGGTCGGCAAGTAGGTCAGCCAAAGCAGCAACAGCGGCAGCCGGATCCCCGGACTCCCCCCGCCAGCAGGCGAGGTTGTTGCGGGTGGTGAGGGTGTGGGGATGGTCTGGGCCGAGGATCTGCAGACAGCCAGTTAACAGTTGCTCGAAGGCGGCGGCGGCACCAGCTGGGTCGCCGGCCTTCCCTTGCCAGCGGGCTAGGTAGTGGCGGGTGGTGAGGGTATGGGGATGGTCGGGTCCGAGAACTCGCAGCTGGTCGGCAAGTAGGTCAGCCAAAGCAGCAACAGCGGCAGCCGGATCCCCGGACTCCCCCCGCCAGGACGCGAGCCTGTAACGGGTAGTAAGGGTATCGGGATGGTCGGGCCCGACGACTCGCAGCTGGTCGGCAAGTAGGTCAGCCAAAGCGGCAACAGCGCCGACCGGATCCCCGGCCATCCCTCGCCAGCGGGCGAGGTTGCTCCGAGTGGACAGGGTGTCAGGGTGGTCAGGGCCGAGGATCCGCAGATAATCGGCGAGGAGTTCCTCGTAGGCGGTGGCGGCGCTGGTTGGGTCGCCGGCCCGGCCGCGCCAGTGGGCGATGTTGTGACGAGTGCCGAGGGTATGGGGATGGTCGGGGCCAAGGATCCTCAGCCGGTCGGTGAGGAGTCTCGCGAAGGTGGTGGCGGCGCCGGCCGGGTCGCCGGCTTCGCCACGCCAGTAGGCGATGCTGTGACGGGTAGTGAGGGTGTAGGGGTGGTCGAAACCGAGATGGGTGAGAGCGGTGGTGTGGAGTTGGTGGAAGTAGGCGACGGCGGCGTTGACTTGCCCCGTCTCGCCCAGGCTGTTCCCAGCCCGGATCAGCACGGCGTGTCCCCCGTTGTCCCACAAATGGTGTTGACTGGCGGTGTGCAGGCTGGCGGTGTTGGCCCGTAGTGTCTGTGCCGTCTGCTGATCAGATTCGATGGCGGGCCAGATGGCCAATAGCGCGTCGCCGGCCGTGAGCGCCGACATGGCGCTGTCCTTCTCGGGCGTAGTTTCGCGTACTGCGCGTTGCACTAGGGCGTGCACGCGGAGGGTGTCACCGTCGAGGGTGGCGAGGTGGAACCGGTGAAGATTCCGTAGTGCCTCTCGGACGTCGTCCTCTTCTACCGGCTGGTTGGTGCCGCGGCGGCTAGTCAGGTGGTTGCGCACGGCCTCGGTGGCAAACAGGATGGTGGGGATGCCGTTGGGGTCTAATAGCGCGGCCAGTTCCAGTACCAGCCTGGCCAGCCCTTGCGGTCTGACGGTGTCGGCAGCTGTGATGGACAGCGACCATGTGGCTGCCACGGTGGTCCGGTGCTCGTCGGGCAACTCACCTTCATCCGGAAGTAGATCAGGTAGATACTTGCGCTGGTCGGCCAGCCGGCGACGGTATGCGGCACAGTCCAGCTCTCGTTCCCGAATGAAGGCAGCGGCCTGTGCCAGGGCCAGGGGCAGTCGCCCGAGGTCCTCGACCAGCTCGGTGACCTCGGCCATCCGCTGCTCGTCGCCGATGGCACGAGTGAGGTAGTCGATCGCCTCGGCTTGCGTGAAAAGGCCCACCTCGATCAGCGTACGACTACCGGTGTTCAGACTGGCGTCGCGGCGGCGAGTGGTGACCACGGTGCGGCCGGCGCGATTGGCCGGCGGCCACAGGTTCTTGGCGTCGGCGAGGTTGTCAAGGTTGTCAAGCACAACCAACCACCGCTGGTCGGTGTCCTCTAGCCAGGTCAGGAACTGATCCGCCGCCCGCTGCGGATCGTGGTCCCGGTCGACCAGACCGAGTGCCGTGGCGGCCTCGGCGTAGCTGGCAACGATCGGGTCCCGGCCTGCCGCAGTGACCCACACGAGCACTTGCAACTCGTCGCGAATCTTGCGAGCGAACCACCCTGCTAGCTGTGTCTTACCAACCCCACCCATGCCGGACAGCACCTGCGTGAGTACCGCCTTCCGGCCCGCCTTCGCGGACTGGAACAGGGCAAGCCTTTCCCGGCGGTTCTGCCATGACGCTGCTGCCGGTGGAATCCGGCCCACCTGCACCCGGCCGGCAACCGAGGGCCGCCGCAGTCCCGCACCTGATGACCGCATCGCCATCGCCATGCCGACCACTGTCGCCACGGTTCCGACGATCCCGGCGATCCAACTCGCTTGCTCAGCACCGCCCCACCCCAGCTCCAGCGGGCCCCATTCCGACGAAAACCCCCAGACCACACCCCCCATGGCGGCACCAAGCAGGAGGACCCGCAGGGAACGCTGTGATCGCCGACCGAAAACCCCAGTCACCCCGCCATCATGGACAGTCGACGTGCGCCGTGACCACTCGCCCACGCGCCATCAAACTCCGACCGAACAACCGGTCACACTGACCTCCCCTGCTTTGATGGAGCTTGTCGGTTGGAAGGGGTCCAGACGAAGCCGGTGTCAGCGCCGACCGTGTCCGCGACGGTGGAGGCGCGGAAGCTCGGCTGGGTGCTCGCCACCGGCAGCCCCACCCCCGACGACACGCCAACCCCGAGCCCCAGCCCCAGCCCCAGCCCCAGCCCGAAGAAGACCAGCAAGCCGAAGCCTGCCCCCTACTACAAGAACTGCGACGCGGTCAGAGCGGCCGACGACGCTCCGTTGTTCGAGGGCGAGCCCGGCTACCGACCCGAGCTCGACCGGGACGGCGATGGGGAAGCCTGCGAACCGGGCGGCGGCAACGGCGACCTGGGCGGCTACAACGACACCAACGGCAACGTGTACTACGCCAACTGCACGGCGGTACGCGCGGCAGGTGCAGCCCCGATCCGACGCGGCGTCCCCGGGTACTCGCGAAAACTGGACCGGGACGGCGACGGGATCGGCTGCGAATAGTCCCAGGCCGGTTGCACAGCCTGGTGTTCGCCAACTCAGAACCCGTCAGCGACCGCAACGCAGTCCCTCCGCCTTCAGACCCAATGAGCGAACTGGGCCACCGTCGTCACCTCCACCCGCGCCTGCCGGCACCGCCCGCTCTCCCCTTCCGACTCAGGCGGAGGGGTTACACAAGCCGGACCAGCCTTGATTCTCGTGCGTGATCAGGAGGTGACTTGAATGGGCATTCATGTTTGACTACCTGCGTGGGGGCGGGGGGAGCACGGCTGTCGATCGACTGTGGTAGCGCGAGCACCGTGGCCGTGTTGGCGTGGGCTGATGGTGGGGCGTCGGTGTTGCCGTTCGACGGTCTGCCGTACCTGCCCAGTGGCTTGTTCTTGGCCGAGGGTGGGCAGGTGTGGACGGGGCGGCGGGCGTGGCAGGCCGCCGAGGCGCAGCCGCACCGGTTCGTACCGAATCCCCGCCGTGCCGGTGATGGCGAGTTGGTCGTCGACGGCGCTGAGGCGGAGGCGGTGGAGTTGGCGGCGGCGCCGTTGCGGCGGGCTGCTGCGGAGGCCGAGGGTGTTGTTGGTGAGCCGGTGCGGGACGTGCGGTTGGTGGTGCCGGCCAGGTGGGGGCCACGTCGGCGTACCTGGATGCGGCAGGTCGCGCACCGGGCAGGTCTCGGGCAGCCGCGCCTGGTGGAGGCTCCGGTGGCCGTCGCGGAGCATCTGGTGGCCACCGGTGTACGGCTGACGGTCGGATCGTTCGTTGTCGTGTGTGATGTCGGCGCGGGTGTCGAGGTGACGGTGCTGCGCCGAGGCCCGGCAGGGTTCGAGGTCCTCGCCACCCTCGCCGACCCTGCAGCCGGTGGTACTGCCGTCGACCTGGCGTTGACTGCTGCTGTACTCAACGGCCGGGAAGTACCTGCCGGCGGTATGGGCCAGTGGGTGATAGCGGAAAGCGTCCGGGTCGCGAAGGAAACCCTCGCTTCGCACCCGGCGGTCACGGTGCCGGTCGCCGGCCACCACCCGGTTATCGCGGACCGCGCCATGCTCGACGCCGCCGCCCACCCGGTCGTACGACGGGTCGCGGAGTTGACCCAGCAGTGCATCGCCGCCGCCGAACTGACCCCCAGCGACCTCGCAGGAATCTACTGCGTCGGCGGTAGCGCTCACCTCCCGCGCCTGGACACCGCCATCGCCGAGCACACGGGGATCACTCCGGTGCTGGTGGCGGAGCCTCAACTCGTCGCGGCGCGGGGCGCCGCCGAGGTGGGCGCTCCCGCAGCGGGGGTGAGTGCGGTGGAGGTGCCGGTGCCGCCGATCCGACGGGCCGTCGCTATCGCGGTGCCTGGCCTCGCCTCCCTGGCGCTGCTGTGGCAGGCACTGCTGACCGCCGAACGCAACAACACCCTCAGCGCGTACTACTACGTCCTGTTCAACCTAGGCGAGTTGACCATGGCGGCGGTGTTCGCCCTGGTGGCCTGCATTGCAGCGGGCACCATCCTCGGATCGTTGATCGCCGCCCGCAGCCCCACCCCCGAACTACGCACCGAAGGCGGGAAGGTCAGCATCGGCATCCTCGCCGGGGTCTCCCTCGGCGTCGCCATCGCCGCCCTCTACGCCGTCGTCATCAGCCAATACTTCGGCCTACCCCTGCGCGGGTTCCTCACCTGGGCGCTCTGGCCGATCGCCCCCACCGCCGTCCTCGCCGTGGTCATGGCGATGATCGCCGCCCGACAATGGCGTACACCCTCCGGCGGCTGGTCCGCGCTCCTGGCGACACCCACCGGCTCGGTCGTCACCGCCGCCGTGGGCATGGGACTCATCCAGTACGCACGCACTGCCGACCGATGGCCCCACCTGGTCGTGTGGCTCGACCTCACCGCCCGCGTGGGCGGACTTCTGCTCGGCATCGGCATTGTCATGGCGCTCGTGACCCCCCTGATGTTCCGCATCGTGCTCGCCGCCCCGGTAGCGGTGATCAGCGCCGCGATCGTCACCGGACAATCCACCGGCATCCTCGGCGTCAGCTACGCCATAGCCATCACCGTCTGGTGGGCAGCACGCGTATGGACCCGCCTCATCCACCCCACCACCAGCCCCACCGCCCTCAGCCCACCGGGTCGAGGCGGGTGACATGCGCTGGCCACGGCAACTGATGTCGCTGCTGTTCGTCCTGGCGTTCCTCGTCGGACCACCGGCGGTGCTCCTGACCGTGATCGGCCCGCCCCTTCGCGGCTGGCCCACCTCGGAGCAGTTGCGGGCCTGGTTGCAGCAGCCGTTGACCGAGGAGACCCTGACCGCCGGACTCGCCATCGGCGCGTGGCTGATCTGGCTGCTCGTCGCCTACACCGTCGCCGTCCGGATCATCATCCGCCTCCGCGCCACCACGGCATGGCTACGGCGGATGCCCCTTCCTACGCCTCTACAGGCGACGGCCAGTGGAATGGCCGGCGCAGCCGTCTTCGGCGTCACCACCAACACCATCACCGACGCCCCACCCCAACCCGCACAGCCCGCAGCAACAGGCACCGCCGCACTCCACGACGAGACCGCCCCGGACGACCATCGCGACCAGGCCGTACGCGAAGGCGGGGTCACAGTTGCCGGTGGCTGGCTGCCCCGGGACGTCGCCGAACAGGTCACCGCAGCCGCAGCACTGGTCTGGCTACGCCGCCGCCGCGACTACCAACCCCACCCCACCCACCCCGACGACACCGACCTCACCCCACTCCCGCCCACCGTCACCGCCGTCCAAGCCGCCCTCGCCGACACCCCCTCCACGCCGCCGTCAGACGAAAGCGCAGCCCCCCTCGAAGCCCTACCGGCCGGAGGCGTGGGCCTCACCGGACCGGGCGCGCTACCCGTCGGGCGAGGACTGCTGGTCACCGCCATCCTGGCCGGACAACGCCACAGCTCTACGTCGTTGATCGTCACCCAGGCAACCCTGGCCATCCTTCTCGGACCGGCCGCAGAGACACTTGGGCGACGCCTGCCGCTCACGATCGTCGACACCGCTGACGACGCAGCACAGCTACTCCAACCCGCCAGCTCCGTCGCTGGTAAAGCCATCCCTGGTCAGCGTCAGGGTGAGACGCCGAGTGAACATGGCCATCGGAAGATCGTGCTGCTGAACGACAACGACGGCAACGAGCAACAGTTGAAACAACTCGCCGAAACAGGTACCGCTACCGCTGCTCTCGTCGTCGTTCTGGGAGAACGGCCGGGCGGGCCAAACTGGCACGCCGACTCCACCGGCCACCTGCGCGACCCACACCACCCCGACATGCCGAGCCCACGGCTGTGCATCCTGGACCAGACGGCAACCACTGACCTACTCACCGTAATCGCCAGTCCCGACCCGGCACTACCCCACCCCGACAGCGGACGCCCACCGCTCCCCTACGCGGGACCACCAGAGCTGCCACTGCCACGACAGGTTGCCCGGCACGAACCTCCACACCCGTCCACCACACCCCGGCAGCGGCTTCATCTGCACGTCCTGGGCGACCCGCAACTGCTCATCGACGGCGAACCCCTGACCATCCGCCGCAGCGCCAGCCTCCAACTCCTCGTCTACCTCGCCATCCACCCCAACGGGGCCGACACCGCACAACTCACCGACGCCATCTGGCCAGGACTGCCCCGCCACTCCCTCACCGGCCGCCTCTACACCGCCCTCAGTGACCTCCGCAGCACCATCCGAACCGCAAGCCACCCATCCGTCATCGATCACACCGACGACCGCTACCACCTCAACCCCGCACACATCGACGTCGACCTGTGGCAACTTCACGCCACCCTCCACCACGCCGCCACCACCCTCACCCACACCACCACCGCCGCCTGGCAGACCGTCCTCGACGCCTACCCCGCCGACCTCGCCACCACCCGCACCTGGCCCTGGCTCGACCCCCACCGCGAAGCAACCCGCCGCCGAATCATCGACCTGTGCACCACCCTCGCCGCCAAGGAACCTGACCCACACCGCTCACTACAGTTGCTGCAGGACGGCATCCATATCGACCCGTACAACGCCGAACTTCACCGGCTCGCCAGCCGTGCCCTCACCGCCCTCGGCCGCCCCGAAGCGGCTGCCGAGCTACAGCTTCGCCACCGGCAGAGCCTCAGACGCGCTGACGTTGATAACCGGCCCTCCCACCTCATCTCTACCGGCATCATCCGCCAGTAGTCGACTCCTCGGTCAATGAGGCTCCCGGGCGTGGCCAATTCCTGCCTGAATCCGTGCGGTCGCCGTAGTCATGGCGCACCGCCACAATCGCGCCGTCTTCGTCCTCCCATCGGCTCGGTATCTGCGTCTGTGGCCATCTCTGGTTGGCTTCCAACCAGCCACCGGCATAAAGCCTCCCGAATGGTTTTCCATCGCTGGAACTCAAGGAGTAAGGCTGAATGGAAGACTATTTCTCGACCAACTCGAAGCGCAAACGATAGGAACCCAGTGGTTGACGCGGCGACGAGAAAGACGCGCACCATCGCGCACCTGAATGACTGTCCTTACAGTAAATTTTGAGGCTATGGATAGCAGCTATCGGCTGACGAGGTCCCTCCGTCGCCTCCGACGCCTGAATCCCCTCAAGCTTGACAGCGATCTCCTGCCCCGAGATTTCAGGCCGCACATGACGCGGACTGCGAGCGACTCCACTGTCGTCGATCCACACCACCTCGTAGTCGTCTTGCAGGTCGCCATGGAAGATCATCTTCGCCCACAGCGGGGCTGGATCGGACACAGGTGTTGATAGAAGCTGAGATTGCGGGTCACCCGGATCTCGAACACTGAAGCCGAGCCAGCAGTTGCCGGGTCGGAAATGCAGCTGCAGCGCTCGACGCGACTCGGTTGCCGCCGTCCGGGATTCTGATGCAGCCTGATACGTGAGGAATGCAGTAATCAGTGCGACGGCAGCCGCCGCGATGCCGATATCCTCTTCCGTCACAAGCTTCGGCCTTGAATGTCGGAGCCAGATCACGACAACTGCGCCCACCACCACGACCGACACGAAAGAGAACAGAGCCACCCTACGCTTCACTTGAGACATGTTGGCATGTCTCGGCAACCGTCAACATCCGGCACCTGGGACCGGCAAGATCGACCGAGGTGCGCGCCCCCATGGCTTCGACGTCACCGCTTCTCCACGCCCGCACCACTTGAGCACCTACTCCGGTAGCGCTGTGACCTGCGGTTGTGAGGTCGTGTAAGGAAGTGTGAGGTGCTGTAAGGTCCACAACCCGCCGTCGTCGCCCATCGCGCTCTTACGGTCTGTCTCACCAACCGCGGCAACGCCGGAGGGAGACAGGCCATGGCGAAACGGGCCTCGGCAGCAGCCGTACACGTCATCACCGCAGTCCTCGCGTTGGCATTGCCAGCGCTGCTCTACCAGATCGGCTGGCTCACCGTCCCCGAGCTATCCACGGACCAGCTTCGGGCGTGGGTGCACCAGCCATTGACCGCCGGCTTCATAGCGATGCTGGGATACGCCGGAGCCGGAGCACTGTGGGTACTGCTCGTGGCCGCCGTCACCGATCACGCACACCGGTACCTCACCGCTCGCCTACGGTGGCACCTCACCCTGCACCTGCCCGGCCCTCTGCAAGCACTCGCGGCAGCCCTGCTGGGCACTACCGCCGTCACGACCGCTGCCGCCCTTCCCGCCGCCGCGCACGACCACACCGCAGCCGATACCGATCCACCACCAGCCGACAGAGCCGCCCCGATTCACGATGCCCCCGTTCTTCCTCCGCCAGGCGTCCCTTCACCTTCCCCCCAGGGACTCACCGCCATCTCGGCAACAGCGACCACCGCCCCACCAACACCGACGAGTCCCGGTAAGACGACAGAGTCCGCAGGTCACGCTTCCCCGCCGGTCCTCAACCGCACCGGCGCGCATCCCCCACCCCACGCCCCACGCGAGAAGGTCCGGGTCGCTGCCGGAGACAACCTGTGGAACTTAGCTGCCGAGCATCTCGGTGACGCGACCCGGTGGCGGGAGATCTACGCCCTCAACCGGGGACACCGCCAGACCAACGGCTACGCGCTCACCAACCCCAACACGATCCACGTCGGATGGAAACTCACACTTCCCGCCCACCAGGCCACACCAACACCCGCCCTACCCCACCCCAAGCCACCCGCCGCCGGCAACTCCGGCCACGCCATACCCAAAGCGGAGACGAGTCCCTCTACACCGCTCACCCCTCACACATCAGCTAGCCCGCACCGGTCGGCACCGCACACCGCTGCGCCGAGCACACCAGCCGACACAGCACCCACCACACCCCCAGCGCAACCCCACGCGCAGCCGTACGACGAAACGGAGACCGTGCTGCCGGCGCGAGGCTGGATCAGCCTCGGCCTGGCCGCCGCCATCGCCGCCGTGGCCGCTCTGCTACGCCTGCAACGACGCCGCCGCGCCCGGCTGACCTTCCCCGCATCGGTGAGCACCACGCCGCAACGCTCCCCGATGCCGCCGTCTCTGGCCCCCGTCGACATCATCGGCAGCCGCCACCTCGGCCCCAGCAGCGACCACCGGCCCGCCAGCCTCACCCTTGCGGCACCGATCGGCGTCGACTCGGACGGTACCGAGATCAGCCTGTTCTACCTGCCCGGTCCCGGCGTCGCCCTGCACGGCGACGGAGCCGTACCAGCAGCCCGCGCCGTCCTCGCGTCCGTCCTGACCAGCGGCGCGGTCGAGACAGCCACCGCCCGCCCGGTCGTGGTCACCACCGCCGACCTACTCGCCCGGCTCCTGCCCGAGAACGCCCCGGCGGTCGGGCTGGACCCCGACGGCACCGCCTACGACGGAGAACGCCTCATCGTGCTCGCCGACACCGCTGCCGCGATCACCCACGCCGAGGAAGAGATGATCGGCCGGCGCCGACTGCTGGACACCTTCGACGCCGAGACAATCACCGACCTCAACGCCCGCACCGACCACGCCGAGACCCAGCCGCCGTACGTGCTGCTCATCGACTCCAACCCCCGGCACGCCGCCCGACTCCAAGCCGTCGCCACCCACCGCGCCGCCCTGAACCTGCACCCTGTCATCCTCGGCCCGCACGACGGCATCCCCACCATCGAGATCAGCGTCGAGGGCACCGCCACCAGCAGTGCACCGTATTCGGTGACCCGGCTGTCCGCCCTCCGCGCGGATGACCTCGCCGCCATCCTTTCCATGCTCACCGACGCGATAGCCCGTCCCGAGGCCGGTATCGACGTTGACGACCCGCCCGCCGAGATCTCGCCGGCCGCGGTGACCGTCGAGCCGAACGAGGCCGTACCGCTCCAGGCCGACGACGCGGCGGCCCTGGTCCACCTCCGGGTGCTCGGCCCGGTCACCGTCGCCACCGACGCCGGTCCGATCGCCACCGGAATGCGCAGCGGCTCCTACACCGCGCTCGCCGTCCTCGCCGCCCACCCCGCCGGCCGCACCCTCGACCAACTCGCCGCCGACCTACACCCCAACGCCGACCCGGCCGCCGCCGTCAAACGCGTCCGCACCGACATCACCTCCGCCCGGCGGGTGCTACGCGCCGCCACCGGCCACGACGAGCCCATGTTCATCGTCTACGACCCCGCCACCGGCCGATACCAGCTCGACCCGCAGACCGTCACCGTGGACCTCTGGCAGATGCTCACCGCCATCGACCAGGCCACCACCACCGACGACGACGACGAGACAACGATGCTCACCGCGCTACGCCGGGCCACGCAGCTGTACGCGGGTGACTTCGCCGAGGGCCACGACCACACCTGGGCCACCGACTACGCCACCAGCTACCGCCACCAGATCCTCACCGCATACGCCCGCATCGCCGAGATCCTCGAACCCGACCACCCCGACCAGGCCGTTGCCGCCCTCGAACGCGCCGCCGAACTCGACCCCGTCAACGAGGAGCTGTACCAGCGGATCATGCGCATCCACGGCCGACAGCAGCGCCCCGATGCCGTCCGGCGCACCCTGCGCCGGTTGGAGGAACGTCTCGCGGACCTCGGCGACGCCGAACCGTCCCAGGCCACCCGCCGCGTCGCCGAGCGCCAGCTCCGACCCGTCGCCCCTGCCGATGGAGGACAGCCGTGAACCACCGCCAGCTCCAACGGATGCAGTGGGCAGTGCGGGCCACACTGGTCCTCGGCGTGGCCGCCTCGGTCACCGCGAACATCCTGCACGCCCAGCCAAACCCGATCTCCCAGACCATCGCGGCATGGCCACCCCTGGCCCTCCTGATCACCGTCGAGCTGGTCACCCGCATATCCGTCTACCGTCGTGCGCTCGGCATCATCCGGATCGCCGCCGCCTCGACCATCGCCGCCATCGCCGCCTGGATCAGCTACCACCACATGGTCGGAGTCGTCGCACGGTACGGCGAAACCGGCACCGTCCCCTACCTCTTACCGCTCTCGGTGGACGGGCTGATCATCGTCGCGTCGGTATCGCTCGTGGAACTCGCCGCCCGCCGCCGCGAAGCCGACCGCGAACCACGCGCCGTAACGGCGGAGACTCCACCGGCACCATCTCCCGGTCAGCCCGTCGAGTCGACACCCGTCGAGACCGCGCCGGGGATCAGCGGCACCGGGCCAACCGGTCGGAGTCCACTGTCCGGACCTCCTTCCCGCGATGCCGATGCCGACGAGTCGGCCCAGGGCGGGACTCCTGACGCTGCCGGCCACCGGGACGACGATCAGGAAGCGGACGGCAGCGAGACTGGTGCTGACCTTGATGCGGAACCTGACGATGACGACCCATCCGACGAGACCGACGTCGACCTCGCCCCGGACCTGGTGCCGCTCCTGCCCGCCGCCCGCGCGGCCCGAGACGAACTGACCCGCGAAGGCCACACCGTCAGCCGGGATGCCCTCGCCCGACGGCTACGCCAGAACGGCCACTCCATCCGCAACAGCGCCGTCTCACAACTACTCGCCACGCTGCGCCAGGAGACACCACCGGTCAACGTCACCCGAACCACGGCATCGGTATAGCGTGCCGACGTCAGCTCACCGCAGGATCAGACACGCGAGGCGACCATACGTGGCCGAGCCTGCCCGAGCGGCCAGCGCCGCCCGCCCCGCCCACAGCACTGCCCGCCCTGGTGCATCGACTGCCGCCACGACGACGCCGATCCCTTCTCACCCGCACCGAGGCGCGGCCGACACCGTTCACGCCCACGACGACGCGTGCTCCTGGTCGAGACACAGGTGCGGGTCGCGTACTGGGACAAAGCCCCGGACTGGATCGGCAGCGATCCCGCCGATCTCGAACGCCCCTACGTCGAGATCAGCGGCCCCACCGAAGATGACCTGCACCTGAGTCTGACACCGGAGCACGCTCGCGCTCTCGCCGCCGCCCTGCTCCGCGCCGCCGACACCGCCGACGCGGCCATTCAAGGCAGCGCCCCGCAGTGACACGCAGCAACCGCGAGCGGCGGCGGTCCACCCTCGAACGGAGCCGTCAGTCGTGACCCTGGCATGGCGCCGGGGGTGGTCTTGATCGCGCCGTCGAGGTCGGCGTGGATAGGCACGGCTGCCCGAACGGGCACCACGCCGAACCCTGCCAGAAGGGATCACCGATGACCGACGCAACGCCCGGCCTCCGTACGATCGAGGTCGCTGACGACGTGTACGACGTGCTGAAGCGCACCGCCGACAGCCGAGACACTGACATCAACGGCGCGCTGCGCTACCTGATCGAGGTTCCGACGCCTCGGCCCGCCGCTGAGGACGACGACGAAGACTGAATCGCTCGCACGACAGGTGCCGCCGAGGCCGGGCTGACCCGACTTCGGCGGCACCTGTCGTACTCAGGCCGTCTACCCGGAAGAGGTATAGCGTGGCGCGCACGCGGCGGCAAGAAGTCGCTGCGCCGTGCGCTCGGTGATGCCGAGCTGCTGAGCCAGCGCGACACCGAGACCGCGCCGGTCGCGTCCCGTGCTGTCCGCCTCGGCCAGGAGCACGATGGCAGCGGATAGCCGAGGGTCGTCCGCGTACGGATGCGGTTTGCGGGCACCGGTGGTGCCGGGGGTGCGGCCGGTGGACTGTCGACCCGTACGGGCGTCGGCCACGGCCCACACGGTCCGCCGGAACCACAGTCGGCGCACCCGCCCGTCCGACAGCGTCTCGACGCGGTCGGGGTGGTTGTACAGGGTGTCGGGCAGGTTGCGGTACGAGCCGTAGCCGAGGACTCGCGCCGCCGTACCCGAGCCGATGAGGTCTTCGGAGTCACCACGGCGGTCGACCTTCGTCAGCTCGGCGCGTTTCGCGGCCCGGTGCGCGATGTGGAATGCCTCGATGTCGTCGAGCCAGAACCACTCGCGGCCGTCGTGCAAGAAGCCTTCGGGGAAGTTGAACCGGGCGCGGTGGCGGTGCCAGTGGTTGACCGTGGAGTACGCCGCGCCGGTATGCGCGGCGACTCCGGCCCGGTCGAGGGCGGGCCGTCCGTCGATCATGCGTCGTGCCACGCCCCCATCCTCCCTCCGGTGCCGGGTCGCTGCCGGTGCGGTGGCATCGAGCGGGTACGGCTCGCCGTAGGATCGGCGGCACGCCCTGACTCGGGTAGAAGCGGTCTTGTATCTGCGGGCGGCCCGGAGTGGGCGAGGTGGCCGGTCGGGGTTGCACGCACCCTCGGGTGTGCCCGCCGGCCACCGACCCACCCCGGTTACTTCGGTGGGCGCAGCACCTTCCAGGCCACCTGCGCCATACGGTCGATGCGCAGCGCGGCCAGTTTCGCGCGGGTGGCGGGTTTGAGCGCGTCGTACACGGTCAGGATCGCGGCGGCGCTGGTCGCGTCCACCAGCACCCCGTCGATCTTGCGGCACGCGCCGCGCTTCGCCTCGCGGAGCAGCTCGATGACGCGGGGGTCACCTGCTGTCGCGTCGTCCGGGAGCGCGTCGATCTCGGCCAGCCCTTCGCAGTCGGGACAGGTCACGAGGTGCGGGTCCTCGGTGACCTGACTCAACGGCACGTCGGCAGCGCCACACACCGGCCCCATCCGGCGGCGGGCCTTCGCGTGGGTGAGGGCAGGCCATCCGTGCCGCCCCGTGGTGTCCGTCATGGTGCCTCCCCCGTCGGGTGAGTCCAGATGCCGAGGGGGTGACCCGGCGCGATCCGGCCTCGGCCGGGGGCGAGGGTGTCGAACACGTCGGAGTACCGCTCATAAAGCTGGCCCCGGGTCCGCATGAGGTGCTTGCCTCGGGTGAGCTTCGCGGGCAGGGCCTCGACCACCCGGCCGATCAGCCCATACAGGTCCCGGGCCTCGATGAAGTCGGCGCACCCGTCGCACGCCGACCAGCCTTCGCCCCACGCCTGGGTGAAGGCGTGCTCGGTGTCGGTGCGGCGTACCCGTGCCGCGTGGTGCTGAGACTGGTAGTCGCCTACGGCGATGACCTGCGCGGTGACTCGGCGGGCGTCGGTGATCTGGTTGGCGCACCGGTAGATCCAGGCAGCGTCGGGCGCGGTACAGAAGTCGCACTCGATGATCGGATCGAGGACCTCCGTGATGGGTACGGGCTCGGGCCGGTGGTCGCTGCGCTGGCCGCGCTGCTCGGCCGCGTGCAGGTACTCCACGATCATGCCCAGGTTGTTGAAGCGGATGTTGAGCGCTCGGCGGCAGCGGCGGCAGTAGAGCGACTCCGGGACCGGCGCCGTGCTCACGTCGAGCGCTGCCGCCTCGGGGAGTCGGGCGGATTCCTCGGGGTGCGGGGAGTTCGATGGCATTACTGGTCGCCTCCGTCCTGGTGGCGGGTGAGCGGCGGCCGGGTGGGCTTGGCGGGGCCGAGGATCAGGCCGAGACGCAGAGTCGCGAGGTCGACCAGCCGCCGCAGCAGGCTCGCGGTTCCAACGCTGAGGTCGGCGTCGTAGTCGTGGGCGATGCGGCAGGCGTCGCGTACCGCCTCGGCCGCCGTGGTGAGCGCAGCCTCCAGGGCGGCGCGATCGTCGGCCCGGGTGGCTCGCCTGACCTTCGCCGCCGGATAGGTGCGCTCGTCGCCGTTGGGAAACCGGAGGGTGCAGCTGCGGGCGTAGGTGGTGTGCGGGGTGGAATAGCGGACATCGATAACGGTGCCGAGGCGGTACTCGACCGGGTCGGTCGGCGTGATCACCCGCGCGGTGTCGCCGTACTCCATGGATCGGTACATCACAACTCCGTTCAAAGGGGTGAGGGCTAGCTGGTGGAGTGGTCGAGTTCGCCGCCGGTGGCCGGGTGGGGTGGGAAGGCGGGGAGGATGCCGCTGAGGGTGCCGCCGGTCTGCTCGTCGGTGATGGCAGCGCAGGCGATGAGGGCGGCTCCGGCGGCGAGGGCCTGGGCCGGGGTGTACCGCACGCGGACGGCGCGGGTGCCGTCGAGGGTGGTGGCGCGGACCTCGACGCGGCCTCGCTGCCAGGTGGCCACGGGAAGCTCGGCGTCCGGTACGGCGGTCATCGTCCCGCGCAGTGCCTCCCGCAGCGCGGCGCGCAGGTGCTCGCGTCGGCGAGCGGCGATTGCCTGCCAGTCCGACGCCTTCTTCGTGTGCGCCGTGTGGTCGTCTCCTGCGCAGGAGGCCGCGCGGGCGTGGAATCGTTCGGCGTTGCCGATGGCCTGGGCGAACTCGGCAGCGAGGTCGAACAGTCGTTCTGGGTTCATGCGGATACTCCCTGGTGAGTCAGAGGGGGCGTCGCCCGGTGTGCCGCGCGGTCCCGGGTCGGACCGGTGGCCGCGCGGCACACCGGGCGACGGTCAGGAACGGGCGACCGGCGGGCCGGCGGCCCCGTCCGGGGTGGCCTCCCGACCGGTGGACCCAGTAGGGGCGAACGGGGGTGCGGCCTTCACGTACGGCAGGCCGGGGTCGAGCTTCTGACCGATGCGGTCGAGCACGATCGCCCCGTTGGCGGTCAGGTGCGCGCCCACGGCGAGGGCCTGCGCGCCGGTGAGCAGCACAACGAGGCGGCGGGCCGAGGTGTCGTGAACGTGCAGCTCGACGTGGCCGTTGGTCAGCGGCCGGACCGGCATGAACCGCTCGACCTGCGCCGCGCCGGGCAACCCCGCGCGGATCGCCTTGACCAGTTCCCGCCAACGCTCGTCAACGAGTGCGTCGAATCGGGCGGCACGTTCGATCAGGGTGGCGTGTTCGTCGTGGCTGGTGGAGTGTCCGGCCAGCGCGCGAGCGACCTCCGCCCGCGCGAACTGGGCGCACACCTCGTTAGCCAGCGCGATCACGGCCGAGTCGGTGGGCACCGAGGCGGGCGGTGGCGCGACGACCGGCTCGGTACGGACTTTCGCCGTGCCGGTGGCGCTGTGCGCCCCGGTGACAGGGCCGGGCTTGTTCCTCTTCCGGCGTCGGAACCATGGCCAGCGCATCTCAGACCGCCAGCAACTCGAACGCGCGGGCCTTCAGGTCCGCACCAGCACCGGTCAGCGCCCGCGAGGCGCGGGCGAGGTCGGTCTTGGCGGGGGCGAAGTGGTCCACGTACTCGGTGATGGCCTGGTATCCGGCCCACCGAGTGCCCTTGATCGCCTTCTGCGTGTCCGCGTCCCGGATCAGGTACCGCAACGTGTTCGTACGCTGCTTCGCGTTGTTCTTCGCCGTGTCGGAGGCGTCGTCGGCGAGGGGCCACACCTGCGCGACGATCTTCTCGAACTCGCCCATGGTCAACGACTCGTTGATCATCTTCTCGGCTTCGGTCTCGAACGCGTCGAACGCCGTCCACATCAGCCCGAGGGCCTGCCGCGCCTCGGCGATCTTGCTGGTCACGTTCGAGGTGTGCCGGAACGTGTACGAGCTGCGCGACCGCTGGTAGGCGAGGGCCTGGGTGTTCGCGCACACGATCCGCACCGGGGTCGCGTCGAGGCGCAACGAGGCGGTGCCGTCGTGGGAGGTGGTGGCCGCGAGGTACAGGTCCATGTCGTCCACCCCGGCAATACGCATCGCCGTCGGCAGCTTCATGGTCACGAACACCGACCGGCCCTTACGCATCGAGCCGGCGGTCTCGAAGTGCGCGCCGGAGGCGTCAACCAGGAGGTTGAGGGTCTCGGCGACCTGCTCGTTCTGCACCACCGAGTAGTCCTCGCCGACCACCCCGAGGTACTCGGTCTCACCCGTGGCCGGGTTGGTGCGCACGGTCATGTACTTGTCGGGGCAGTCGACCTTCGTCACCCCACGCTCGGTGACCTCGATGCCCTGAAGGGCGATCTTGCGGACCTCCCAGCCGCCGAGCCACGCCTTACTCATGACCTCCTGCGCGGTCATGCACGAGTCGGTAACGGTCCCGAGCTGGTGCCAGGCGGTCAGCCGTGCGGAGGCGAAGGCCGTCTGGCCGTTGGCGAGAGTTTCGAGTTCGTGTGCCACGGTGGCACCCCTTCCAGCTTGTAATTTCGGGCGGGCGGCGGGGCCGGGGGTTGCCACCCCGGCCGCGCCGTCACTAACAATGTTTCCTGCCTTCACCCACCGATCAAGACGATCGGTTCGAGTCGATGAAGGTTTCTGCGGCGAATCTGACGCCCACCGCGCGGCGTGGCCTACCGGGTGTCGGTGGCCGGGCGTAGCCGACCGTCCGGGCCGTACAAGTAGGTGTGCACGGTTTTGAACGGGGCCGGTAGGTACACGGTGAACCCGTGTTCGGGAATGAACCGGGTCCGATACGCGCGGGTGATGCCCAACAGGTACCGGTCGGGTTTGTCGCCGTGCGACCCCGGCGGAATGATGCCCGCCCCGGGCCGGTCGGCACGGGCGCGGCGGTGCCGACCGAGCGCGATGTGGGGGCACAGCGACAGGGCGGCGGTCATGCACTCGGGGTGCCCCGGCGGGTCGGCGTAGCGCATCAGCTCGGCCGCGCGGGGTCCGCCGAGGAACGCCACCCAATAGCCCATCGGCTCACCGCACAGCGAGCACCTTCGTTCGACCGCGAGGCGGGTCGAGACGGTGGTGTTGATCGTGGTGAAGTCCACGTGCAAACCGCCGCCCGTGGAGTCCGGGTGGATGTTGACCGGCGGGATGGGCAGACCGCGCCGCGCGTCGTGAGGACGCGCGGCCAACAAGGGCGGGATCTCGGGCCGGTCGGCGGCCGGGCCAGTCACGAGGCACCGGCCGCGCGGGTCGGCCGGGCATCGGTCACGGTGACGTGCGGTAGCTGTGACCGCAGAACGGCGTGCGCCCGTTCCCATTGCGCCTCGGTCAGGCACCGGCTCACCGGTTCGAGGTTCGCGGCAGTCATCGTCACGGCCATGATGTCGGCCTCGTCTGCCGAGTCGAACACGGCCACCAGGTCACCCCCGGTGACTACATAGACGCGAGGATCATCGGCGGGTGAGGCCACCGGGGCGGTACGGCGGTGTTCGGCCAGCCACCGGCCGATCACCTCATCCGGGTCGCCGGTCAGGGTGGCGGTGTCGTAGCCCTCGCCATCGAGCCACGCGAGGTGATCGGCGACGGTCCAATCAGGATGGATAAGCCACGATTGCCGCACGGCCTGCCACATGGTCAGGCGTGCCGGTGCGCCGATCGGGTCCGCCGGTTGCGAGCCGTTCGGGCCGGGCACCGGGCATAGCGGGGTGCCGTCGTGGTGGGAGGTGGCCGGGCGCGAGGCGAACCCGTCGAGGGGCCAGTCGCGCGGCGGCGTGGTCCGGGCGGGTTCGCCGCATTCGGGGCAGCGCAGCGACCCCGGCGCGTGCGTTGGGCCGTGGGCGGCGTGGTGGGGGTGGTCGTGGGGGGTGGTCATAGTCTGTTCCTTTCGTCGCGCTTGTGGGTGGGCGTGTGGGTGCTGGGGCCGGGCGTGGTGCCCGGCCCCGGCGGGGCGGTAGGTCAGGCCGCTACCGGCGCGGCGGCGGCCTCGTCGGTGCCGGCCTCGTCGTCGTCGGCGGTGGTGTCGGTCTGCGGCGGGGCCATGAACGCGCGGACTTCAGCGGTCGGGGCGGGCGCGTCGTCGGCGAGGGCGTACGTTTCCGGTGCCTCGCGGGTCAGGATCAGCACCCCGGCATGGGCGAGCTTGGACATGGCGTTGCGGACCGCGCCGGGGCTGCGTCCGCCGATCTCCCGGGCGGCGGTGCCGGGGGTCACGTCGTGGCCGGGGCCGAGGTCGCGCATGAACGCCTCGACCCGGTTGCGCAACTCGTTCTTGCCCAGCTTTGCCGACCCGTCGCTGTTGGTCTCGCCGGTCGTGCGGCCGGTGCCGGTGGTGCGCCGGGCCGAGGGGCGGCGGATCTTGCGGGTGTGCCCGCACGTCGGGCACGTGGAGTGCGTCGGGGCGTCGGCCGGGTCCACCGTGGCGAGGTCGCCGTCCCCGATGACCCACAACTCGTTACCGTCGTCGTCAACGGGGAGGCGACGCGCGGCACCGGCAACCTCCATCGCGGCGAGGATCGTGTCACCCATCGCCACCGACAGGCCGCTCTCGTTGATCGCGTTGTCGGCGGTGATGCCGTCCGGGTGCCCACCCAACACACCGGCCATGATCAACACCTTGAGGTCAGGCTGACGCGGGGCGACCGGTACCCCCGACACCGGCGCACCGGACACGGGGGCCTCCGGGAGCGCGGACTCGTCCGCCCGCCGCCCCCGTTCGCGTCGTCGGCGGGGATCGCCTCGCCGGTGCCGTCCGGGGTGGCGTCGTCGGCCGGGGTCGCCTCGTCGGTGGCGTCCGGCGTCGTGTTGGTGGTGTCGCTGCCGGGGGTCGGCTCGTCGGTGGTGGCGGGGTGCCAGATGTCGGCGCTCTTGCGGTTGCCGTTGGTCGGGCCGGGGGTGCGGGTGGCGGTGCCGTCGGCCTCCATCGCGGTGAGGGCCTTGGAGGCGGTCGACTGTCCCACCCCGGCCTCGGCGGCCAGGTCACGAACGGTGATGCCCTCGGGGTGGTTGACGAGGGTCCGGGCGACGGTAGCGGCGGTGGTGCTCGGGGCGGTGTTGGCGTTGGTGGACATGGTGAAAAAACCTCCGTGCAATAGGGGTCGGCAATAGCGATTCCGCGTGCGCGTGGTGCGCATTGTTTGCGGTTTCGCCGGGGCGGTTTTTGTTGCCCACGTCCATGGACCCTCTGCACGCGATGATTGTCAACCCCGTTGCGCAAGACTCTTTACGGGGACTATCCCCGCGCCGCTTCCGTTCTCGATTCGGGAACCGCTACCGCCGCCCGAAACGCCATTTGACGGCCCCATCCCCGACGCTGCGGCACGTTCGGCGCGGCTCCCCGGTGCTGCATAGGGTGGGCGGGACGGGGGCCGCTCACGCCGTCTTGCGGGGTCGCGGTTTCCGGGTGGAAACGACTACGCCGCGCGCCCGGCAGACCGGACGCGCGGCGCGCTCACCGCAACCCGCGCGGGCCTTCTTGCATTGTGCGGAAAATCACTTCACGAATCTACAGGGCCACGCCCTTGTGGTGCATGAAAGGAACGGGGTCAACGGCATTGTTCTCGGTGGCGGGATAGCCTTCGTGGATCTCGTAGTGCAAATGTGGGCCGGAGGAGTTTCCGGAGCTTCCGATGTGGCCGATTGGCTGCCCTGCTATCACGGTCTGCCCTGTCCGCATCATTGGCTGTCGCACCATGTGGCAGTACCGCGAAACGACGTCTCCCGCGTGGCGGATCTCCATATACCAGCCGCACCCGCCGAGGCCGGGGTAGCCGTCACGGTCGCACGGCATCGGGCCGCCGGTAGGTTCCCACGAGTCACCCCCGACGTTGCACCGCACGCGCACCACCACGCCGCCGGACGCGGCACGGATGACGGTGCCTTTCGCGGCCATGATGTCGACCCCGTCATGGCCGGGCCGGTCGCCGGTGCGGAACCCGGAACCGGCCGTGCCCGCCACGGGGCGAGTCCACCCGGAGGCACTGATCGGCGCACCATCGCACACGGGCAGCGTTCCGCCGGTGTACGCCGACACGATCTCGGTTGCTCGCGTCTCGTGTTTGGCGTAGGCGTCCGGGTACGCCGACCGTTGCACCTTCTGTGCGGCCTCGGTGAGCGGTAGCCGTTCCCACCCGGGCACCCTTAGCAACGCCTCGTAGAACGTTCCGGCGGCGTACTCGGGGTTCATGATCTGTTCCGGGGTGCCCCATCCTTGCGACGGTCGCTGTTGGAACAGCCCCAACGAGTCATGATCGTTGTTCGGGCCGAGGTCACCGTGGTTGATCAACGAGGATTCCTGCAGGGCGGTGGCAACCGCGATCACCCACCCGCGCACCGGTACCCGCAACCGCTCACCCACGGTCACGACCACCCCGGCATTAGGGGCCTGCTCCGCCGACAGCCTCGCCGGGTTCGCGCCCGGCACCGTGACCGCCCCGACGCAGCTACCCCCACCACCGCCCCCGCCGAACACCGATGAGACGACCCCGGCGGTAGCGGCCGTGAGTAGCAGCAGCAACCCGGCGACCCCGGCCGCACCCCAAACGGCTACCCGTCCCACGGCGCACCACCGTCCCCGCGCGGTGCGGGTAGGTCGGCCATGCTCACCCGGTCGTGGTGACCCACGATGCGCCAGACCGGCCCCGCCGGGCCGGGCTCGGCGGCGTGGTCGGCGGCGGTGGTTGCCACGGTCACCCCGTCCGGCACCCCGGCCCGCCGGAGGTAGGCATGGAGGTTGGTCTCACGGGCGGTGGTAGGTAGCCAGAACAGCACCGGGTACGCGCGGCGGGGCGGTAGCGCGGCGTAGCCGGTCAGCTTGCCCACCACCCGCGAAAGGGTCTCGGTGCCGAGGTCAGCCTCGACCCAGAACGGCACCGCACGCCCGTTGTCGGACCATACGCCGTGTCCGTCCGGGCGGACCAGGTTGCCGCACGCCTCCCGGCAGCGTGCCTCGTTCCACCACCGCACCAGCCGCGCGCCGGGGTGCGTGCGGGCGTGAGCCGTGAGCGCGACGAAGAACCCGTTCACCGTGAGCAGGTGCGCCAATGTCGGGGACATGGCGAGTCGGGCGGTGGCGTCGCGTACAACGGCCGGGCGGGGCAACGCCTCACCTCGTCCGGCCGCGATCAGGGCCGCGCCGACCGGGCCGAGGGTCCACCTCCACGCTTGCGAGCCGGGCCGCTGGTAGTGGCGGAACCGGTCGAGGATGTCTCGATCGTGCAGGGTGTTGAGGCGGTTGCGGGCACGACCGACGGAACCGAAGGCGAGGTCGACGAGCTGGTCGGTGGTGAAGGTTCGATGCTGGTCGAGCAGGTCGAGCAGGAGTCGGTCTCGGGGGGTGAGTCGTCCGAGTTCGGCGGCTACGACGGAGGCCGTGAGGCGGGAGCTGCCGGTGGCAGATGTGCGGGTAGGAGGGATATCTCTTATCAGTCGGTTCCGGTCCACGAGTCCTCCTCACCGCCGTCCACGTGCGCGTACGACGTGTTCAAGGGGGCGTGTTCACCCGGCTGTTCGTGGTCGTTGCGTTCCTCGTTGGATCGCTCGTTAGACCTCTCGTTAGAACCCTCGCCCTGAACAGCGAAGGTGTTGCGACCCACCGGGTCAGTAACCGCAGCGTCAACCGGCTTGGAAGACTCAGCGGTGCCCGAGGCGGTGGCGGCTTCGCTGAGCAGTCGCTGCCGGTGCTTCACCGGCAGGCCGGTGTGGTCCCGAGCCGCATGACGCAGCTCGCCGGCACGCCCCGGGACGGCCGGTGGTGGCGGCTCGGTATCGGCAGTGACCGGTGGGACGACCCGGCCACCGGCGACCGGGCGAAGGACGACTTCGTAGCCACCGAGGCGGATCAGGTCCCCGTCATCGAGGTACGGGCGCAAGTGCCGGGCCTGATCGGTGGCATCGCGGGGCGCCAAGGCGAAGTACACCTTGTTGCGGGCGTTGGCGTCGATCGCCTCCACCATGTCCCCGGACAGTTGGCCGAGGTACTGGTGAGCGAGGACGAACGAGGTGTGCAGGCCGCGGGCCTCGGCGAGGGCGTCATCGATACCGATGGGCAGGTGCAGAAAGTTGTGGCACTCGTCCAGGACGATCATCGCGTCGGGGCGGTCGTCTTCGGGGATGCGGGCACGGGCGGTGGTGGCCTGCCACAGCCCGGCGAGGAGTAGGGAGCCGACGAGGCGGGTGCCGTCCTCGCCGATGACGCCCTTGGGTAGCCGGGCGAGCATGATGCCGCCGTCGAGGATGTCGGCAAAGGAGAACGTGGTGGCCGGCACCCCGAACAACGACGCTGCCATCGGGTGCGACAGCACCAGCCGCAGCCGGGACAGCAGCGGGGCCACGAGGCCGGAGCGCTGCGCGGCCGACAGCTCGTTGAACCCTTCCCAGAACTCGCCCAGGGTGTTGCCCTCCCACGCGTTCAGCTTGCTGGTGGCCGTGTTGACCCGCGTGGTCCTCCACTTGGAGTCCGACAGCAGCCGCGGTAGTTGGGCGAGGGTGGCACCTTCGATGTGAGCAAGGGTGAGTAGGCCGTGGTAGCAGATGTCGGCGGTGCGGTGCCCCCACCACCGTGACCACACCTTCGCCATCACCGCCGTGAGGTTCGCGGCCACGTCGTGCGCGCTGCCCCCGTGCACGCGCCGGTCGAGCAGGTTGATCGCCGGTGGCGCTGCCTGTTCGTCCGGGTCGATCAAGACGAGCCGGTCACCGCACGACCTGGGCAGCCGGGCGAGGAGGTCTCGGATGAGGTCGCCCTTGGCCGGGTCGAACGCGGCGACACCACGTCCGGCCTCGACGTCGTCGAGGATCATCCGCATCAGCAGCGTCGTCTTACCCGTGCCGGTCGGTCCGAGCGCGTGGATGTGGAACCGGCAGTCGGCCAGAGAGATCCCGACCCGCATTGGCGGGCCGGCGTTGGCGACACCGATGACCTTGCCGCCCAGGCCCTGGCGCTCCTTCATCGGCACCAGGTTCAGCCTGGAGCCTTCCGGGCTGGAGGGAGGGGTCACGGCCTTGGAGTTGGTCTTGTTCATGGGGTGCTCCAGGCGGTTGGCGGGGCGTCGGCTTCGGAAGTGGCCTGCTCTAATCGACGGCGAGTGGTATCCCGCTCAGTGGCCCGGAAGATGTCGCGGGTGGCGGCCCGGCGGCGTGACGCCGCGCCGGGTAGGCCGTAGGCGGCCGGTTCGGCCGGCAACCCGGCCAGGGCGGCGGCTTCCGCCACGGACACCAGGCTCATCCGCGCCTCGGGCACCCACCGGTCGGCCGCCGCCAGTGCGCCGGATCGGAGCCGGCGGCGGGTGAAGTGGGCCGACAGCAGCCCGAACCCGGAGCTGACGTCAGCAGCGGCAGCGCGGGCGGCGGGCTTGGTCGGGCCGGCGGCGACGGTGTGTACGGCGACGAGCAGGTGGGGGGCGTCGGCGTACTTCGCCCGCGCCTGCCGGGCCAGCTCGGCGGTGTACGGGTCGGTCGCGCGGGTGTGCCGCCTCGGGTTCGACGGGCCGGGAGTGAGAATGTCCAGAACGCCGAGGATCAGCGCGCGTAGCCCGTCGGCGAGCAGTCCGGCAGCGCGGGCGGCCCCTCGGGGACGGCGGGCGCGCAGCGGATTCGTCATCGCGCGGCGAAGCGTGCGCATCCGGTGGGCGGGTGCCCGGCCGAGGTGGACTTGCAGGATCGCGCCGCCCGTACGTCCGGCCGAGGCCAACCCTCCGTAGACCCCCCGGAGCCGGTCCTCCTCCGGGGCGCTCGCGTCCACGCCTCGGCGGTGGGTAGGCGTGGCGTCTTCGACCAGGGGTAGCCATTCCGGCTGCGTCGGCCAGACCGCGAGAGCGGCGACGGCCCCGGTGGTAGGCACCCTAGGGGGTTGGGCTTGTTCGGCGCGGACGCCGGGCCAGCCGCGTTGCAGCAGCCGCACCACGGCGGTCGGGTTGACCCCCGGTGGCAGCCACAGCCCGCAACGCATCCCGTCGGGGTCGGCGGCGACCTCCCAGACGAGCCGGGCCGGGCGCAGCGCCCACCGGCGCGGCGCGGGCAGCGCGGTGGCCAACAGCCTCCACAGCCCGATCGTTGCGGCCGGAGTGGCGGTCACGGGCGGGGTGATCTGCAGCCACCGCGCTGCGGCGGCGTGCCGCCGCCAGACGCGCCGCCGCCACCGCGTGCACCCCGCCCGCACGGCAACGAGCGCCGCCAGGGCGGCGAGGAGCAACGGCCACCGGTCGCGGACGAGTGGCCACACCGCGTTCGTAGCGTCGGCACCCCAGGAGCCGCACAGCAGTTCGCCCACGATCGAGCCGGGCACACCGCCCTGGCCGGGCGCACACCCGGCTGGGTCCGCAGGAGGAGGTGGCGGGGATGGGGACAGCCGGAAGAGGGCAGGCATCGGGAACTCCGATCGGCGGTAATAGGGTGGGTGGGTCAGCGGCGGCGGACCGTTGGACCAGTGATGATCAACTTGTGCTCGGTCGCCGAGGCGTGACTGTGGAAGGCCACCCGGGCTGATCCCGCCGCGAGGAGAGCGTCTCCGCGCTGGCAGGACAGCAGGAACGCCCGCTCGCCGTCGGTCAGTCCGAACGCATCCGCCACGGCATCGATCGCCTGAGGCGCCTGGCGCAACAAGACCTGCGTGGCCGCGTTGCTGACCACCGCGCGGCCGGTCTTGGTGGCGAGCACGTCGGCGGCGTCCTGGGTGACGACGGTCAGACCCGCGCCGTACTTGCGGGCGGACTTGGCCAGGGTTTCCAGGAACACGCCGCCGCGCCCGCCGGACAGCAGTTTCCACGCCTCGTCCACCAGCACCATCCGCAGCGCATCGGGCCGCTGGCCGGAGGCTGTGGCTCCGCGTACGGTGCGCCAGATCGTGTCCAGGGTGAGCAGCGTCCCGACCGGATGAAGCTGCTCGGGAAGGTCCTTGATGGCGAAGACCACGAGGTGCCCTCGGGCGGCGGTGGTGGTGGGGCCGTCGAACAGGCCCTTCATGCTCCCGGCGACGTAGGGGTGCAGGCGGGCGGCGACGCGACGCCCGGCGTCGTCGGTGTCCTCCAGGGCCGCCGTCACATCACCGAGCAGCGGCGCGGGTCGTCGCCAGGTACGCGGGTCGGTGGTGATGCCCTTCGCCCGATACGCGGCCAGCACCGCCACGTCGAGGGAGCGGGCCTCATCGCCGGGCAGCGGCGCACTGACAGCGGTATCGCCGCTGGCCATCACCGTCACGAGCGTGTGCAGGAACCGCGCCCGATCATTCAGGGCATCATCGCCGGGCGGCAGATCGAGAGGGTTGATCTTCACACCAGCCGCGCCGAGCCGGATGACCGTGCCGCCGACCGCGTCGGCCAGCCGCAGGTACTCGTCTTCGGGGTCGATGACGAACGCCTCCACCCCGAGGCATAGGTTGCGCAGCAGGTCGAGCTTGGCCAGGTACGACTTGCCCTCCCCGGAGCGGGCAAGGATGACCGCGTTGTAGTTGGACTGCGCCCACCGGTCCCACACGACCACCCCGGCCGAGTGCAGGTTGAGCCCGAAAAGCACGCCCATGCCGCTGTCCCCTGCGGTGTCGGGCAGGTCGGGGCTGGTGAACGGAAAGCTCGCGGCGAGGGCGTCGGTGTCGAAGGCCCGCTTCATCCCGAGCGCGTCGAACGCGAGGGGGAGGCCGCTGATCCAGCCCTGCAACTGCCGCCAAGTGACCGGCGCGGTGTTGAGTAGTAGCGAGGAGGCCAGGGACCGTACTTCGGCCACCCGCTGCGCGAGGTCGTCGGGGCTGGCGCCGTGGACGGTTAGATAGAGGCCGAGGCGGAACAGCCGGGCCTCGCCTCGGGCCACCCGCGTGGCCAGCTCGGCGGCGTCGGCCGCGGCGGCGTCAAGGTCGGGATCGTCAAGGCGGCCCTTGGCCGCGTCCTGCCGGCGGGAGGACTCGAACCGGCCGCGCTGCTTACGTAGCCGCTCGGAGGCCACCGCCGACGGGACCGGCTCGATGTGGAAGGCGGCGTCGACCAGGCCCGGATAGGACAGGATCGGCTCCGCCCACCCCGGCCCAACCTCAGCCGGGTAGCCGACAACGGCCAGGGTGGCGCTGTAGCCGTCACCGACCCGCACGTATCGGCCATCAACCTCGACGGCGTCCGGAGAGCCGGGCAGGACCGTGGCCGGCTCGGGCAGGGCGGGCCGCCGGTGCGGCAGCAGATTGGAGAACAGGCTCACCGTTCATCACTTCCGTCAGGTATGGCGTAGGGCGTGAGAGCTGCGCCGGTGGGGTGGAGGCTGGCCGCGAGCCGCACCGTGGCCTCCGGCCCGTCGAGGACCCGGGCGGGGACCTCGCAGCCGGCGAGGGCACGCACCGCCTCGGCCGTGTGGTGCCCGGTGTGGTGCGCGCCGCGTCGGCTACGCACGGCCACGGTGACCTGCCGGTGCAGCAGCTCCCGCTGTCCGGCCAGGTCATCGAGGAACGCGGCGTGCGCGTGGGCTGCCTCTTCCAACGCGGGGTGCGGCAGCCCGGGGGCGGCGGCGAGGAACCGGTCGGCGAGGTAGGTCAGGTCGACCCGCTGTGCCCGCACCACGATCTGCGCCGGGCCGTCGAGGCTGTGTAGCCACCGGGCGAACCCGGCCACCAGGCCGTTCTGCTCCCCCGGTGTCCGCAGGCCGAAGGCCACCGTCGAGGCGGCGACCAGGCCGGTGGTGCCGTCCGACCCGAGGTCGATCAGGCCGTCGCCGGTGATGCCCTTCGCGGGCAGCCGCAGCGGTGCGGGCAGCGGTAGCCGATCACCCGGCCCAGCGGTGGTCTGCATCCACCCCGGAGCAGGGATGACCGGTCCGTCGGCCGGGACGAGGCGGCGCGGACTGCGGCGGTGCCGCAGCGCCGCGAGGACCCAGGCGTCGAGGCTGATCCCGTCCCGGCGGCCGACCGCGAGCAGGAACGCCCCAGCGGCGGGCGGCATCGCCCCCGCGAGGAACACCAGCGGATGCACCACGGTGGCCACCGCCGTCCACGCCGCGTAGAGCAGCAGGCCCGTGACGGCCAGGATCAGCAACTGCCGTCCGGAGAGGTTGAACGCGAGCCTGTCCGGCCGCTCGATGTCTGCGGGAACCCGAGCCCGCATCGGGGCCTCGTCGCTGTGGCGGCTCATCGCTGATCACCCCTCGGTGTCGACGGCGAGCGCCGCACCGGACCGGACGACCGGGACGGCAGTGGGGACGGGGACGGCCCGGGACGGACGGCGGACGGACCCGCCGACGTCACACCGCCCGACGGGGATGGGGACGGGCGTGGTGGGGCTGCCGACCGCTGACCGTCCGGGGACGGCGGGACAGGCGGGGTCGGTGGACGGGACTGGGGCGTGCTGGGCGTGGCTGCCCGCCGGACGGCGGACGGGGAGCCCGGGTTGGCAGCAGGTCGCCCGCTCGGGGTGGCGCGTCGCGCCGCCGTGGGCCGTGTCCCGGGGGTCGAGGTTCGTCGTGGCCCGCCGACCGCCGGTGGTGTGGTCTGGGCTGCGGAGAACACCGGCGTGACCGGGGCAGGGGGCCGGCGCGGCGCGCTCTGCGGCGCTGCTGCGGCCGAGAACCTCACCGCCGGTGCCGCACCGCTGGGTGCTGGTGTCGGTGCCGGGGTCGTGGCGGCGCTGAAGGTGACTCGGGCCGGTGGGGTGGCCGGGGACGGCGGACTCGGGTGGGGCGTGGCCGGGTGGGAGAACTTCACGGGCGGGACACCGCCGGACGGCGTTGGCGTCGGTGTGGACGGGGCCGGCGGGTGGCTGAAGGTGGGGGCGGTGTTCGTCCCGGACGGCGCGGGCAGCGGCGTGTGGGTGACGGGGGCGTGGCTGAAGGCCACTGGTCCCGGCGGAGGCGGCGGGACGGGAGTCGGCCCCGGACGGGGCGGGCGCGGTGGACGGGGCGGACGGGGGCCACCCGGTGACGGACGGGGGCCGGGTGGACGAGGGGCCGTCCGTCCGCCGGTCCGGGACGGGCTCGCGCCGCCGAGGATGCCGGCCGCCGCACCCAAGGTTTTGATCATGATGAAGGCGTGGACGAGTTGACCGAGCAGCCCTCGACCGTTGCTCTGGCCGAGTGGGCCGAGGACGAACTGTCGCATCCAACCCGGGAGCTTGATCAGCAGCCACAGCATCGTCAGGCAGACCACGACGCCGAGGAGCCCTTGTCCGGTCGCGGGCACGCCCAGCACGGTCGGTCCGGCGGGGGTGAGGAACACCTTGACGCTGGCCATGACGACGGTGGCCTGGCCGAGTTGCAGGCCGAGACAGGCCAGCGTGCAGCGCCACCACAGGTGGGCCACGCCCTCGGTGAGCGGACTGGCGTGGCAGATCAACGCCGCCGGGGCGACACCGAGCAGGATGACCAGCGCCGCCAGGCGTAGGACGAATGTGAACTCCAGGACGAGGCACATCACGATCACCGCGATGGACAGCAACGCCATCAGGAACCCGCCGCCTCGCAGGGCGTCGTCCACGACCTGCCGGATCGCGGTCGCGGCGGTAGGGCCGTCGATCGTGTTGCCGGCGATGGCCACGGTCAGCGCGTTGGTCAGTTCGATGGCCTTCTGCCCGATGATCAGGCTGCAATTGGCCAGGACCACGCCGACCGCGATGCGGGGTAGCACCTGCTTGAGCCCGTACTGCGTTTGCAGGGTCTCCCGGGCGGTGACCAGGAACCCTCCGGCGACGATGAACAGCACGGTGATGCCGTTGCCGACGATCAGGCTGGTCGTCCAGATCGCCTTGACGTGCTCGTTGTTGGTGAGGTCGGGGGTGGACAGCCACGACGCGCCGAGGGCTTCCATCACCGGCTGGAGAGCCTGCTCAGCGGCCCACACCACCAGGTCGACCACGGCTTTGCGGATCTGACCGCCGATGTCGTACCAGGCCGGATCATCGCTGACAGAGGGCTGGCCGGGAGTCAGGGCCGGGCCGGGCGTGGGTGCCGGCGCGGAGGGGGACGGTTCCACTCCCGGCGGGCGGACGCCAGGGTCAGGCACGCCGGGCGTAGGCGGCGTGCCGGGAGCGGTAGCGGGCGGACCGGGTGCCGGGCTCGGCTCGGCGTACGCCGGCCCGGCCCAGGTCAGGGCCAGACCGGCGAGGATCACCGCGCCGAGCAGCAGCAACGACACCCGTCGGACCGGGCGGCGGGATCGCGTGGCGAGGGCAGTCATCACGCCACCCACGCGCCGACGATGGTCACGAACAGCGGCGCGAGCAACGCGAGGGCATAGCCCATCGCGGCCGACCGCAGCGCGAGCTTGGCCTTCTCGACCTCACCGGGATCACCGTTCGCGGCCAGGTACCGCAAGCCACCGACGGTCAGGAACAAGGTGGCGACAGCGACGAGGATGCCGACAAGCCAGGTACGGATGTTGTTGGCGACCTGCTGAATCGACTCGGCAGCCAGCACCACCGAGGCGGGCTCAGCCGCCCACGCCACGGTCGGCACAGCAACGAGCGCTGCCGTCACCGCAGCGGCGTTGAGGAGCAGCAGCGCGGCGCGGACAGTCCGAGGACGATAGCGGAGCAGGCGACGGACGCTATGACGTCCGCTCCTGCCCACCCCGAGGCGGCGGTCCACCGCCTCGGGGCATGGGAAGGGGTGGTGATTCATGGGTTGGGCACCTCCGGTGCGCACGCCGACGCAGCCCGCAGCGGGGCGTGGGTGCGCGAGTGGGTGGCGAAGGCGGGACCGGACGATGCGGGGTGACCTGTGGTGCCGACCGGCGCGGCCGTCCTCCTCACCAGAAGCGGCGGGTGGGCCAGGAACCGTGCGGGGTGTCAGCGCCGTCAACGGGTCCGGTCGGAACAGGTCACCTGCGCGGAAGAGTCCCGCACTAAGGGATTACAAATCCGAGCCCCGGATTGGAAACCAGCAGCTCAGGCAACCCGCTTACGGACGCTTTCGGGCAGTGGACGCGTCGAGGACCACCGTCGCCGTGGCCTCGTTGATGACGTCGGCGTACCCATCGGACATCGCGCCGGACTCGATCGCGGCCTTCAACCGAGCGACGGCAGCCGTACGACGCTTGTACAGGTTCCACCGGGGCTGACCGGTGCGCTCGGCGTAGTCGGTGAGGCTGACCCCTTCCAGATACGTCGCGCCGATCAGCTCCGCCTCCTGAACGGTGATTACACCGGCAGCGACCACGCGGGCGAGAACGAGGTCCGGATGGCCGTACGGGGCCGGCGGCACCACCGCGCCCGGGGCGTGGTTCGAAGCCCCGGACGAGGCGGGCTCCAACTCGCGCAGCTCAGCGCGGGCCTTGGAGAACGCCGCCGACAGCAGGTTCCCGACCACACCCGACCTGGTTACGTCGACCGTGGCAAGAGCGCGGAGGAAGTGCTCGACGATAGCGGCCTGCACGTCGCCGGTGAACAGCTTCGCCAGCAGATACGCCTTGAACCGCAGACCCGGCAGCGCGACGCCGACCGCACCGGCACGCCACCTCGGGTCTCCCGTACGGGCCTGCTGCACGAGCAGCCGCCACGCCGCGTCCCGGGCGGCGTAACCGCAGGACGGATGCATCAGGATCGCCGACAGCTCCGGCAGGGCGATGGCCCGGCGGGGCAGGCCGTGACCGAGGCTGCGGCCGTCCACCGACAGCGGGCTCGGCCCCTGCCCCATCAGCCGGAACCGGTACTCGATGTCGTTGAGCAACGTCTCGCCACGCCGCCCGACAGCCGGGCCGGAGGCGGGGGTAGAACGGTCCATGGTGGTGCTCCCTCGTGATGACCGTTGCCGTCCGGCGGAAGTGCCGATCGGCGCTGTGCCATCACGCCACCAGGGCCTTTGAACAGATCATGAACACTGCTGATCTTGTTCAAGGCGGCCCAACGCGTGTTCAACCCCGCTCTCGCCGACCTCCGTCAATGCGCCTCGGCATCGGCTAAGCGAAACCCCGTGTCATGGTGTGCAACGCGTGGTCAGGCCGTTCACGGGCCTCAGCACCAGCCGCAGCCACGTCGAGACGGAGCACCTTGAACACGCGCCAACCACGACGCAGCCATGGCGTCACGTACGACGACCGCGAGGGGCTCCCGCCGGCTACACCGCACCTCCTGGCGATCTTGTTCAAGGCCCGAGGTGGTCAGCCGGGATCGCGTTCAAGCAGAGGATGATCTTGTTCAAGCAGGCGAGGATCTTGTTCAACCTGCTGCCGCTCGCGTGCTGCCGACCATTGACGCCTCGGGTGCTGCCTGACCTGCGTGTTCAACCCGTCGAGGATCTTGTTCGACCGGGCGGCGTCGGGCACTGTGCCACTCTCGGCGCGGAGCGCGGTTTCCAATCCGAGGCCCGGATTTGTAATCCCTTGGTGTCAGCGCTCGTCGGCGGACGTGGCCCACACGCCCATGCCGAAGCCCAGCTCCACCACCCCCGGCGACCGGCCCCAGCCGGCGCCGGTTGGGTTGCTCCTTCCCCCTACCCACACCTCCTCCCGCACGCCTGATCCGGCAGTGCCGGACTGGCACGGACTGTCCCCGAACCACCTCGCCTACCTCATCCGCCGCTACACCGACGCCGGTGACATGGTGCTCGACCTCGACGCGCACCCCGCCGCCCTCGCCGCGACCACCTACCTGCACCGGACGCCGGCCCGGCTATTCACCGGTCCCCACGGCCTGCGCATACGGCTCCTACCTCCCGGACGCGCGGGGCGCGGCGTGCCTCACCTGCCCGGATCGGGCGTCACCCTGATCCTGGCGACGCTGCCGCAGACCACCGGGCACCCCGCACCGGACGACGTGACCACCGCGATGAACACCTGGCGGCCTCTACTGCGCCCCGGCGGGTTCCTGCTCGTCGCACTCACCACCGCGCCGCCCCCGCCACGCGGGTTCAGCCACCGCGCCACGGTCATCGCCGCCGCCCGCGCCGCCGGCCTCTTCTACCACCAGCACATCCCCGCCGTCCTCGCCCCGCTGCCCGAGCACGAGCCACGCACCGCCCCGGAACACCCCGACGAAGGCAACGACGGACGGCGCCTGCTCGCCGGCCGGCACCTCCCGACGTTCCGGGACTTGGTCGTGTTCGGCAGCACCGCCACCAGTGAGGAGAACGCCCGTGCCTGAGCGTCCGCCGCTGCGCACCGCCGGTCTTCACGACGGGGAACCGCCATACCCCGACGGGTCCGACCTGACGGCCCTGCTCGCTGACGGTCACCTCGGTGCGGTCTGGCTCACCGGGCAAACCGCGTCGCGTGACCTGCGGCGCGGCCGGTACACCCCGGAGTCGTTGACGCACCCCGGCAAGATGCTCCCGACGATCCCCCGGTACGCCATCCGCACCTACACCAACCCCGGCGACGTGGTCCTCGACCCGATGGCCGGGATCGGCACCACCCTCATCGAGGCCATGCGCCTCGGCCGCCACGGCGTCGGCGTCGAGTACGAAGCCGAATGGGTCGCCAAGGCGGCCGACAACATCCACCACACGATCCGGGCCGGGGCACCGGGCCAAGGCGAGATCTACCACGGGGACTCGACCGCGCTGCCATCCCTGCTGCCGGCCAGCCTGCACGGCCAGGTTTCCCTGGTGATCACCTCACCGCCCTACGGGTCGTCCACCCACGGCCACGTCCGCACCCCCGGCCCGAGACGCGGCAAGGTCCGCAAGATCAACCACAAGTACGGCGGCGGCGACAACCTCGCCTACCGCAGTCACGGTCAGCTCGCCGACGGGTTCACCGCGATCCTCGCCGGCTGCCGCACGCTGCTGCGCCCCGGTGGGCACGTCGTCGTCACCGCCCGGCCCTACCGCCGCCACGGCGAACTCATCGACATCCCCGGCATGGTCGTCGCCGCCGGCATCAACGCCGGCCTCGAACTCGTCGAAGAGTGCATCGCCCTCATCTGCGGCGTCCGCGACGGCATGATCATCCCCCGCGCCTCGTTCTTCCAACAGAAGAACACCCGCGACGCCATCGCCACCGGCGACCCGCAATGGCTCCTGCAGCACGAAGACGTGGTGGTCCTTCGCCTGCCAACGAACTCCGCCCCACACAACACCGAGCGCCGGTCAGCACCCACCACGGCGAACGCAGGACGGCTTGATGCCTTCACCCCGCACCGCGTGGATCGACGTGCACAGGCGGTGCCCCCCGGAAACGCCACCCCGGCGGCAGCGCCATCGATCCCCGGTCCCACCCGGACCGGAACGGTGAAAGGACATCCGATCCGTGCCCGCCCTATCCGCACCCCACGCCAGGGGACGTACGGCCCGACCCCACCGCCCACCGGCGGTCCGGCGACCCCCACGGGCAACGCCCACAACTCGGTCCACCTACTACTCGGGGCCGGCAATGAGCACCCTGACGGCAGCCGAGTGGCGACCCGACCCCCTCCTGACCATCGATGACGTCGCGACCTGGCTGGGCAAGCCGAAGAACACCCTCTACGCCTGGCACAGCCGAGGCAAAGGACCACGCGCCATCCGCGTCGGCAACACCCTGCGCTACCGACGCAGCGAAATCGAGCACTGGCTCGACGCCCACACCGACCCGGAGCGCTGAGCCATGGCCCGACCCCCACTACCCATCGGCACCTGGGGCAACATCCGCACCGAAAAGCTCGGCCCCAACCGGTACTGCGCCCGAGCCCGATTCCGCGACTACGACGGCAGCACCCGCGACGTCGAGGCCACCGACACCACCGGCCCCGCCGCCATCCGGGCGCTCAAGGTCAAACTTCGTGACCGTGCCGCTCCCAACGACGATGAGATCACCCGAGAGACCCACATCAGCAAACTCGCCAGCCTGTGGCTCGACGAGATCACCGCAGAGGAGCGTCTCGCGCCGCAGACCATCAGCCAGTACGAAGTCAGCGTGCGCGTCTCGATCGTGCCCGCCCTGGGCAACCTACGTATCCGGGAGGCCACCGTCGGCCGCATCGACAAGTTCCTACGCAAGGTCGCCGAAGACCGCCCGACAGCCGCCAGGCTCGCGAAGGTCGTCCTCACGCAGATGCTCGCCCTGGCCGTACGCCGTGGCGCACTAACGACCAACCCCGTCCGCGACACCGGCCGACTACGCAACCCGCGCCGCAAGGTCGTCGCCCTGGAGACGGAGCAACTGGAGGGCGTCCGTGCGGCGATCCAGCGGTGGCAGCAGGCCACCCCCGGTAAACCCGGACCTCGGCACAACGGCGACCTGGGCAACATCGTCGACCTCATGCTCGCCACCGGCGCCCGCATCGGCGAGATCCTGGCGACGCGCTGGGAAGACCTCGACCTTGCCTCCGAACGCCCGACACTGACCATCTGCGGCACGATCGTCTACCTCAAGGGCAAGGGCTTCTTCCGGCAGGACTGGACGAAATCCGACGCCGGCTTCCGAACCGTTGTCCTTCCTCGCTTCGCAGTCGGAATGCTGATGGCCCGAAAGCTCAACGCCGCCGACAACGCCCACGATGCTATCTTCGCCTCCCGGCGCGGCACCTGGCTGTCTCCGCAAAACGTACGCCGCCAGTGGCGTCAAGCCCGCGCCGACGCTGGCCTCGAATGGGTCACGCCACACACCTTCCGCAAAACCGTCGCCACCCTGATCGACAAGGAGGCCGACGCCAAACACGCCGCAGCCCAGCTCGGACACGCGACCGAGCAGGTCACCAACAGGCACTACATCGTCAAGCCCGCCCTCGCCCCAGACAGCTCCGACATCCTCGAACAACTCGGCGCTGGCCGACCAGTGACCAGTTCCGAGCGCGGCCCTAATCCACCTCGAACGAGCGGGTCGTAGTTTCAAGCGCCATCCAACGCCAAGCCCGACTGATCACTGTCGGCGGCGCCGGATAGGCTTCCGTGCTCGCCGGTCAGGAACGGGCTTCTGGGCCGGTCGGTATCCGCCGACCGGCCCAGAAAGTTGCGGCCACGCGGTCCAGCGGCTGGCCACTTGGGCCCGTTTCCCAGGCCGACTTAACGCCACCGCCAGCGACAGGACCGCCTAGCGGACCCCTCGCTGCGAAGAGTCCGCGATCTGAGCTGACAGCCACTGTGAGTTTTCGTCTCAACCGTCCAGGATGGTAAGTAGTCTGGGAGAGGAGCTACTGTGGAACATGTCGACACCATGATCGTATCCTTCGCATGGAAGGGTGTATCCGGGTACGCGATCGACGGCAGGACTTTAAGTTCCGTTGCGGCGCAGGAGTTTCTCCTAGTTCACACCAAGGACCTCAAGACGCCTCGTTATTACATGCCACGTCCCCCTCACTTGAAGTCTCAAGGGCCCAGCCTGCTGAGACTCGCCGAGAAGGGCTTGTCCGGTCCGCAGCAGCACGCCCGCCGAAGGAAGTACACCGACCGGCTGTTCATCGATTTCGCAAGCGACTACCCAACAATCTTCGAATACGGTCACAATAGGCTAGCCGCCGCAATCAACGGTGGAGAGATCCAATATTACGAAACCTGCATACGCGATCTCGACAGGCAACTCCGGCGGAAGTTACTTAATCGCTTCGCATTCCTGGTACACAATCGCATGAAATGCGCAGCGCTCACCCCCAAGATAGTTGAGAGCATGTTTCCGCTGCTAAACGAGTTCTCGCGGACCAACAATCCGAAGGAGAACTTCCGCAACACGATTAACGACATGCTGATTCTCTCGACAGCGCTAGAAGGGCGAGCAAGCCTCTTCTCCAAGGACAAGACCCTGAATCGCTTCGCAGCGGACTTCTATCGAGCCCCACTCAAGAGTGTCGCGTCTCACGTCTTATGCATAGACTTCGGCGGAGGCGCTTCCAGCCGCAGGCAGCCATTCGAAAGCAAGGGGTACGTTAACCGGAGCTGGCAGGTTGTTGAGCGGCGAGGGTAGGAGCCTGGCCCCAGTTTCTAATCGAGACGCGGCACTAGGCCACGCCCCGATTAGCCACTGCTTGAATGTCCCCATGGCCGCTAGCAGCTGTCATCTTCCGGCTGGTTCGTCCCGCGCCGACACACCATGAAACTGGCGGCTGCTCGTCCAAGCTGTCGTGGGCGTAGCCTTCCCCTGATGCAGGAGGCCGATCGTGATGGGCTCAAGGCCGATTCGCATAGAAAGAGAGTGTAAGCCCTCCCGGATGAACGGCATCACCAAGAAGAAAGCCACTTGATCCATAAAGGCGCCTAGAAGCTTCTTGTCGGGTTTCTCGTGATCCGCAAGCGAGAACGACGCGACGATCACCACTTGCACACTCGCAACCCTCTCGCCACCGCCGCGGGAAACCAGTGGCGCATCTACACTGAACCGGGTATCGAAGCCATCATCACTCAATCTGAAGGCGCTCGCAACCTTCAGATCAAGTTCGCCGACTTCTGCGGGAGCATCAGACAGAAGCTCTGCATGCCACTTCGTCACACGAATGTCAGTAAGATCAGCTTGGGCGACCAAAGCTCTGAGGGCATCATCCCGATCCTCTGCCGGCTCCCCGCCCTTGGCCTCCCTACCAGCCTCAACCGTATCGCTCACGCTAGTTCCTCAGCCTGGGCAGCTTCCGGAGATACCTCGATGTATCCATCTGGAGATTGCTGGTGACCATAATGCGCAACCCAGGACGATGTTCCCTCGACCATGTGTAGCGCCAAAGCCATGTGTCGTTTAGCACTAGCGGTGAGGATCTTTCCTGTAACTTCCGCCAGTAGGTCATGCAGGTGGTCCTGATTTTCGGCTAGCGGCCGAACCCGCCGCTCGAATGAGGAAACCGTCTCCCACGCGTTGTCGATCGGATGCTTGATCCGCAACAGACACCCATTCAACTCGGCGACCTGCTCGGGGGTCAGGTGACTTTCTTCGTCGCCGATTCCGTAGTGCTGCCGAACCCAGCGGTGAACCTGCGCCCATTGCCAAATCTTAGACTTCCCGCCGCCAACCGTGCCCATTGGGAGCGGAAAGTTCCCTGGCCCGCGCCGGCCCTCCACCCAAAGCCTGACAGCCTCACGAGAGACACCAAGGCGGAAGGCGACATCCGAAATGGAAACTACCTCTGGGTCAACCTCAAGCACTTTGGCGTCCGGGAAAACGTGGCAAATTCGTCGAGCGGCCTCTAAAGCTGTGGCTACAGGATCTTTGGCTGCCGTACATAGCGTCGCTATAACAGCACCGTCGAATTCGGACCACGCCAAGTCAGAGAGATGCTCACCCAGCACCTCAAGGGTGACGTCGTCGTCAAGGTCCACACCGCTGATACGAAGGGGGATGCGGATCATCGGCCTCTCCCGCCATACGTCATCTGAGACTCCAGCATAGTGGTAGTGTTGGCACTTGCCAACACTCTAGGTCAGTTGACCGCTCCGGTGTGTCACCTTTGGGGCAAACGGGACCGAAGCGACCGAATTTTTACACGTGCGTGACGTACCCGGTCCTTGAGGTTGCGAACATCCGGGGATGGCTCCTCTTCGATGAGGACAGCCCTGACCTGACTGCTGGTCTCTTCCGCCACGTCCAAGACCTGCCCTGGATCACGAAGATCGGTACCTGCCAGAGTCAGCGCCTGTTCGGCCTCATCGCCAGCAGCCCGGGCTTCCATCTCTCGATCTATGGCCGACTGCAGCAGGTCGTCAACCACGCCAGCACCCTCTCCAGCCTCGTCGAGTAGTTGCGCTGCTTGGTCGAAGAAGCTCGCGGAGTCCTGGTCGTAGTCGTGCTGGTCGAGGAGGGCCTCGGCACCGTTGCAGAGCAGGTCGACCTTGTCCATGTGGACTGACGCTGCGGCAAGAGGGCCAGCCTCAGCCTTCTCGTGGGGGCAGCGGCGTATGAGCCGCTCGAACTCCATCGCGGCCGTCTCGCCGGCCTTGCCCGTCGAATAGATCGGGAACTTGCAGGCCCCTACTCGTTTCTCAGGCCCCTGACAGTAGGCAGTGCCGTGAACGTGGCTGGCATTGGCTCCCTTCCGGTACCACCACCCAGCCGTGCGGGCCTTGTTCAGGGCGCTGCGGAACCATGGATAGGGGTGCTGAGGCCAGTTGTCGGTGGGTGCATACCAGTTCGGCCCGCTTCCTGCCATGCGTCCCCCTTGCGGGCCCAAAGAACGGTGCCGTCACAGAGCCACCACCCTAGGTGATTTTGCCATACGGCCACGACTCGCCAAAGTTCGAGGCTGACCGTCAGGACACCTCTTGCCGTTGCGGTCAAGTCCTAGTGGTTCGCGTATATTCGCCAGGTTTTCCACTATTCACCCCTCAAGCGCGAAGACCGAGAGCAGTCGCTTGGGCCGACTTGGGTCAGCGCTTGAAGGGGAGATGCGACGCGGGCAGGCCACACCCACCCCCAACCCGGGCCATCGCAGGATGCCTGGCCTACCAGCAGCATGGTTTGCAGCACGAGCGGGACCCCGGCAGGCACAGTCAGCCAGTCGCCGGCGGTAGAGCTTGTGGCCGACCCACCCATGCAACAGCTCGATGAGCATCCATGGCGGTCCGCGCCGTGTCGTGATGACGCAGCCACCGATGACCCGGAGCGATACCTGCCGCAACCTGATCGCACACACGCGTTACCGAGGGGTTTCCGGGGGACGGTTCGAAATTAGAACGATGAGCGTCGATGATATAGCCGTGTTCTGGCTGCTCAGGGCATCACGTTGGTGCCCCCGGCAGGATTCGAACCTGCGACACACGGTTTAGGAAACCGATGCTCTATCCCCTGAGCTACGAGGGCGCGAGCGCCTAGTCTAGCGACCGGCGGGTTCACCTGGGGTGGCAGGGAGTGGCCCACGTTCGCCCGCAGCGCCCGGACCCCCGTTCGCCCAGCCCAGGACCACAGCCCGAGCACACGAACCCCCGTTTGCGACCACGAGCGGCTGCGGTGACCCGCGTCGGCACCGGGTGACCCGGGTTGGCATCCGCTGGCGAGCACACGTCGCGCACATCATCAAGGGGCTCCGCTCTTCCGGGCTGGCGCCGCCAATCGAGCAAGAGTGGGCATCGTCGGCGGCCTTCGCGGCCTCAAGCGCCGACTGATGGCACGATGCCCCCCGTGATCAGCGCGGTAGCGGATCAACCGGCCGCATCGTGTCGTCCATGCCCGGTCCAGCACTCGGCCACGAAGCGTGACTGCTCAGGCGGAGCGACCATGTGGCAATGCCTCCGCAGGTAGAACCAATACCTTCCCGTCCGCCCGCTGGATGAGGCCGATCTCGACGTCGGGCAGTTCCGAGGTCGCCACCGATTCCTCGCCCGCCAGTTGCCGGAGGCGACCTGGCCAGGCAAGCAGGGTATTCACTTCGCCTTGCGTCAACAGGCGGTCCTTGAAGCTCCTGGTGGGAGCACGGAGCCGGAGCTCCGCCAAGTCGACCAAGAGCGCACGTAGCTCACCCTGGAGTTCGTCCACACCTCGCTGCTCGTCCCGCAGCATCGCCGTGAAGCGGTGAAAGTTGAGCTCTGGAGACTTCTGGGCATGCTCCACGGCTTGGAGAACCGCGACCCGCCGTTTCGTGGCGATGGCCAGCGAGGCGAGCCGGAGCTCGATGCGGAAGGTGCCGTTGGGCTGGTCGATCCCAGGGAATGCCTTGAGGAGGTCAGCGATCTCCACACCTTCGGAGGGGAACGCTGCGAGTCTCGTCCGCCATGTGGTGGCCCTACGGTTGGCTGCGGCGATGGCAGTGTCAACGGTGTGCACGGCGGCATCCAAGCCTAAAGAGTGTCCGGCCTCGCCCTTGTCGAGCAGGAGTGCGGTCGCTCTCTCGACGGCTGTGGTTGCGCCGTTGAGGCGGTCGCGCTCCGCGTCGAGATTGTCGGCGGTCAGCTCCTCAAGTAGCTCGGTGACTCTCGCCATGGCCTTGCGGCGCTGCTCTTCGGCGTACAGGCTCGCGGCGGTGGCGACGGCGAGGAGAACAAAGGACGCTGCGGCGGTGACGATGCCGGCGGCGGTGACGGCCCTTGCAGTGCCACTCATCACCCCGGTGGCATTTGAGCGTGGTGCATCAACCACCGGAACAAAGGTAGCATTCTTCACGATTCCGGCCTTGCCGAGGATACCGCTATAGATCCCGCCGACGGCGGCCTTGGACGGCATGGACCGGACCAGTCCTTCACCGAGCTGTGCTGCCACCGTCCTCGGCACCACCATCCGATACAGCGTCTCCGTCGAACTGCCGGCACCGGCTATCCTCGTAGACGTATTCATCGGCGCCTTCAACAGATTCCGCAGTTCTACGGCGAGGGGCGAAGCCGCGTCGAGGAGCCTCCCACCTCGAAGTTGCACCCCTGCGGGAAGCGGGTAGGCCTCCACCGTGACGAGCGGTGTGTCGAGAAACGCAGCGAGCGCCTGCCGCAGGCCGGATAGCCGCTCAGGGGTCATTCCCTCGAAATCCACAGGAAGCTGGGCTGCCGGCGGGATCCTCTCGGGTTCCGTCGCCAGGGTCCAAACCGGCACCTGCAGGTCGTCCGTCACGCCGTTTCCGCCGTTCCTAGTCTTGGCAAGTACCCCCGAGAGACTAACCACCCACGACGACCGCAGGACTGTCGGTTATCTGGCGACCGAAGATATAGGCGACGGTTTGCTGCTGCTGGCGTCAATCGCCGCAAACCACTGCTGTCGCCGCTGTGACCGCGTCGGCGACGGCTTGCTCCAGCGGCATGTTCCGGCTGAGTCGGGCGGCGAGAGTGCCGAGGAAGTGGTCGCCTGCGCCGGTGGTGTCGATGGCGTGGACCTGTGGTGCGGGGACCAGCTTGGTCTGTTCGGCGGTGCTGTAGGCGGCACCGCGGGCGCCTGCGGTTACCACGGCTGCCCGTGGTCCCAGCCCACGAAGTTCCTGAGCCGCAGTCGTCGGCTCGGCGTGGTGCCGGCCGAGGATCGCGGCGGCCTCGTGTTCGTTGCAGACGAAGAGGTCCAGGGCGGTGAGCACAGCTGACCCGAGCGTGGGGTGCGGTACGAGGTTGCCGATGAGTGTCTCGGCCCAGTGGTGCTGGAGGACAGCGCCGACGGCGTCGGGTGGAAGGTCGAGTTGGGTGAGCACGATGGGTGCGTGCAGCCGCCGTAGCGCGTCGCGCACCTGGTCGGCGGTGAGTTCTGTCGCGGGAGACAGTGCGAGGACGATGTGGTTCTCGGCGTCGGGGGTGACTTCCACGATCGCCACGCCGGTCGGCGCCGATGGTATGAGCTGGAAGAACGACACGTCGACGCCCGCGTCGGTGAGGGCGCGTCGCAGGAAGGTGCCCCATTCGTCGGTGCCGGCGTTGGCGACCAGGGTGGTCCGGGCACCTGCGCCGGCAGCGGCCCTGGCCTGGTTGAGGCTCTTGCCGCCGGCTGTGGTGGTTGCGGGTGCCGAGGCGAATGTCGTGCGTCCCGGCTGTGGTCGTCGGGGGGTCCGGACGGTGATGTCGATGTTGGCGCGGCCGACGACGATGACCTGCGGTGGCGGTGGGGACGTATCGTCGGGCTGGTGGTCGGTCATCCGGTGGCGGCGACCCGGTCGAGGAGTTCCCGGACCTGCTGGTGGTGGGAGAAGGGCTTGAGCTGTCGGGTCAGGGCGAGGATGTCCCGGTGGACGCGTGCTGAGCCGGTCGTGGTGGCCAGGGTCAGCGCTTCGTCGGCGGTGGTCGCGGCCTGCTCCGGTTCGGCGGCGGCCAGGTAGGCGTGTGCTGTCCGGGAGAGGTACATGCCGCGTTCCCGCCGGTAGCGGTCAGGCCACTGGTTGACGGCGGTGGTGAAGCTGGTGATGGCCCGGTGCGGTTGGTTGAGGCGAAGCCATCCCTCGCCTTCCTGGGCGGCCAGGTACGGCGGTGTGCAGAAGGACCCGAGTGCGTGCTCGTCGTCGGTGGTCGGGTCCGTCGCGACGAGCGTGTGGGCGCGCTCGATCGCGGTCTGGAACCCGGCGGTGTCGTTGTCGAGGGTGCTGCCGTGTGCTTCCTGCACGGCGGCGAAGGCATGGACGAGCGGGGCCACGTCGGGGTGGCGGGATGCGGCGCGGGCCAGTCCGACGACGCGGTCGTCGTCACCGGTGCCAACCATACGTTGCGCCCTGCGTGCCAGCACATAGGAGCTGAATTCCCGGTCGTCGGCCTCCTGGGCCATGCCGGACGCGCGGTCGAGCCAGCGGTCCCCGGCTGTACGGTCGCCGAGGTCGTCGCTGAGCCAGCCGCCGAACTCGCTCCAGCGGGCCTCGGTACTCAGAAGCCGGTCGCGAAGCTGCCCCCGGGCCTGTCGGCGGAGGGCGGCGATCTGTGTGACCTGCTGCTCGACGGTCGCCAGGATGGTGCGCCCGCCGAGCTTGTCGTCGGCCTGCACCAGGAGGGCGCGGAGTTCGGCGAAGTGGTCCACGACAGCGGGGTCGACGGCTGTCGGGCGGGACGCTCCAGCAGGGCCGGCAGCCTTCAGGGCGGTGAGACCGGCGGCGAGTTCCAGCAGTGTCCGCCGGGTCACCCGGAATGACATCGCCTGCCCGTCGGACATGACCTCAAGGGTAGCCGTGGCGACGCCGTCACGGTGCTCCTCGTCAGGTGCGAGGGCGATGTCGGCAACAGTCGACAGCGGTGCCGCAGTGTCGGGCATGGTGTCCGCGATCCCGTGGACACCATTGCTCGGTGTTGCAGGGTGAGCCGCAGTGCCGACAGCGACCGCCGGCTGCCGTGAGCTCGACAGTGGAACAACGCCATCGCGGGCTACCGGTGGCAGGGCAGCGGCGATCCGGGCCATCCGGGCCTGTTCACGGGCCAAGGCGCTCTGGGCTCGGTACCGTGCCTGCAGCTCAGCGACCTTCCGGTGCTGCGCGATGAGCGCGCCGTCTGCCGAGAGCGCCTGATCGGCGAGCTGCCAGAAACTGGCGGGTGACTGGCTCCGGCCGATCTCAAGGTTGGCGACTGTGCTTCGGGAGTAGCGGATCCGCGCGGCCAGGCTGGCCTGTGTCAGCCCTGCGGCTGCCCGCCACGCGGTCAACTGCGCGCCGAGCGCCTTCTGCGACTCGGTCACCTGCTCCGGCGTAATCAGCATCCACATCGCCGACCAGTTGTGTGATCAGAATTGTCATTCGAAATGTCGGCAGTTTGTCAGAGCTGGCCGACACTCCCGCCAACCGGGTGTTCTGATCCTGCCACAGCGGATCGAGAGAAGCCACTGGCTGCACAGCCAATGGGTTGCTGTCCGATAACGAGCCCTGTGTGTTGTCCCAGCCGGTGCCATCAGTTCGATCGGCACCGTCAAGCGCTCGAAGTAGAGCTCTCGAATGTCAGAACTGGGAGGGCTGAA
The DNA here is from genome assembly GCF_019374995.1 of Micromonospora sp. RL09-050-HVF-A. Taxonomy (NCBI): domain Bacteria; kingdom Bacillati; phylum Actinomycetota; class Actinomycetes; order Micromonosporales; family Micromonosporaceae; genus Micromonospora; species Micromonospora sp. RL09-050-HVF-A. Next base: position 5,186,110 of record NZ_JAGKQP010000002.1, on the reverse strand, counting down.
TGCTCTGAATCGTGGCCGGTGGTGCCGGCATATATCGCTCTCGGGTGTCGGACGGGAAGGACCTCTAGTGGAGGCTCGATCACGGCGGCTCCCGGACACGGCGGTGGTGGATCGCACTCCGATTCACGCTGACGCGATCACCGACCCTCGCAATCCCTCGCCGGCCTGCCGCAAGCAGCCAGTCGTCTGCTCACCTCGCGCGCCGTCGTCGCCAGAACGGGGTGCACAGGTAGCCGAGCGCCCGTCACCACCGGGCCAATCGGCGACACACGGACAGAGCTCGCTCGGCCGAGTTGGTGGCCCGGGGCCGACCCCGGCCGCGCCGCAAGGAAGACCCCTCTCACTGAAGGAGCGGACAGCCCAGCCCATCAGGTACGTGGCACCAGCCCGACACGCTTTCGTAGAAGGAGAAACGGCACCATGACCGACACGATCACCGGCAACCCGACGATCGAGGCCTACACCGGCGAGGTGGATCTGTCCCGTGCCCACTTCGTGGGCATCGGCGGCAGCGCCATGTCCGGCCTGGCCCGCCTCCTGGCCGCGCTGGGACACGAGGTGAGCGGCAGCGACGTGAACGACTCGACCAACCTGGCAGGGCTGCGCAGCGTCGGCGTGCGGGTGCACGTCGGACACGACGCCGGGCACATCGCCGGGGCGAGCTGCGTCGTCTACACCACCGTGGCCCGCAACGCCCCGGAGATCGACGCCGCCCGCGCCGCAGGTATCCCGGTGGTGCACCGGGCACAGGTGCTCGACGCCCTCGCGGCGACCCGCCGGCTCATCGCGGTGTCCGGATCGCACGGCAAGTCCACCACGACGGCCATCGTGGCCCATCTCCTGCGCACCCTGGGCGAGGATCCCACGTGCCTGATCGGGGCCGACCTGACAGGCCCGGGTTCCGGTGCCCACCTGGGCCGGTCACCGCTGCTGGTGGCGGAGGCCGACGAGTCCGACCGGTCGTTCCACTTCCTCACCCCGTCGATCGCCGTGATCACCAACGTCACCGACGACCACCCGGAGAACTTCGTCGACCACGCCGCGCTCCTGCGCGCCTACGTCGGCTTCGGTAGCCGGATCGCGCCCTCCGGCTTCCTCGTCGTCAACGCCGACTGCGTCGGCGCCACCGTCGCCGCCGACGTCATCCAAAGTGAGCGACCCGACGTGACGGTGCTGCGGTACGGCCGGGACCGCTCCGCCCACGTGCGCCTGACCGACATCCGGGTCGACGGATGGTCCGGCGTGGCCACGGTGCGGATGCCCGACGGCGGTGAGGTCACGTTGTCCCTGCCGACCCCGGCACCGCACCACCTGCACAACGCGGCAGCCGCCCTGGCGTGCGCGACCGTACTCGGCCTGGATCCCGTCAGCGCGGCCACGGCGACGGGCACCTTCCCGGGGGTACGTCGGCGCTTCGAGCACGTCGACACCCGTGCCGGGGTCACAGTGGTCGACTCGTACGCCGATCACCCGCACGAGATCGCCGCCGATCTCGACGCCGCCCGTGCCCTGGCCGGTGGACGGGTGATCGTGGTGTTCCAGCCGTCCGGTCACGCCCGGGTGCTGGCGTTCGGGGCGCGGATCGGCCAAGTCCTGGCCGACAAGGCCGACCATGTCCTGCTGCTCGACGTGCACGGCACCGTCCCACCGGGCCACTCGCGGGCGGACGTCTCGTCCATCGCCGCCCGGCTGCCGAAGGGTCGCTACCGCATGTCCGCCGGCCCGGATCAGGTGGGCCGGCTCGTGGGCGGGCTGGCGAGGCCGGGTGACGTGGTGCTGACGATGGGCACCGGGGACGTGACCGGCTACCAGCGGGTGATCATGGACAGCCTCGGCAGCCGGTCCGAGGTGCTGCTGTCCGCCTGACCCTCATGCCGTGACAGCGCCGGGCTCCTCGACCAGCTTGTCGGCAAGCGTCAGGAGCCCGGCGCTGTTGGCGGCCTTGACCAGTACGACGTCGCCCGGGCGCAGCCCGTCACGCAGCAACTCCCACGCCGCCGCTACGTCGGCCACCCGGTCGACCACCGTCGCGCCGCCGTCGGCGCCGGCGGCGTAGTGGGCGGCGTTCGCCCCACCGATCGCGACCAGCCAACCCGCGCCGGCCTCGACGACCTGCCGGCCGATCTCCTGGTGCACCTGGGCGGCGTGTTCGCCCAGTTCGGCCATCTCACCGAGCACCGCGACCGCCCGCCGGTCCCTACCGGTCATCGTCGACAGTGCCCGCAGTGCCGCCCGCATGGCATCCGGTGCCGCGTTGTAGGCGTCGTTGATGATCGTCACCCCGTCCGGGCGGGTGGTGACCTGCATCCGTCCCGGTGACACCGCCTCGGCCCGCGACAGCGCCTCGGCCACCGCCTCGATCGGGTGCCCGAGGCCCAGGGCGACGGCGGCGGCGGCCAGCGCGTTGGACGCCTGGTGCAGCCCGTACAGGCGCAACCGCACCTGCGCGGTCTTCCCCTCGTGGACGAGCCGGAACGCCGCGCGGCCCAGTTCGTCGACCGTCACGTCCTCGGCCCGTACGTCAGCTGGCCCGTCGATGCCGTAGGTGAGGACCCTCGCCCGGGTGCGGGTGGCCATGGCGGCCACGAGTGGATCGTCGCCGTTGAGCACCGCCAACCCGCCTTCGCCCGGCAGTGCCTCCACGATCTCGCCCTTGGCGAGCGCGATGTTCTCCACCGACCCGAACTCGCCCAGGTGCGCGTGTCCGACCCGCGTCACGACGCTGACCGACGGCGGGGCGAGCCGGGTCAGGTAGGCCACGTGCCCGACACCCCTGGCGCCCATCTCCAGCACCAGGTAGCGGGTGTCGGCGGTGGCGCGGGTGACCGTGTACGGCAGGCCGAGCTCGTTGTTGTTGGAAGCCCGGTTCGCGACCGTCTCCCCGAACGCCGACAACACCTGCGCCAGGATGTCCTTGGTCGACGTCTTCCCCACCGACCCGGTCACGCCGATCACCGTCGTGTCCGGCAGGCGGTCGACGACCATGCGGGCCAGCCGGCCGTATGCGGTGGGCACGTCGTCGACGACGACAGCGGGGACACCGATCGGCCGGGACGCCAGGACCGCCACCGCGCCCGCCGCTACCGCCTGCGCGGCGTAGTCATGGCCGTCGACCCGCTCACCGGGCAGCGCGACGAACATCCCACCCGGCTCGATCCGCCGGCTGTCGAACATCACCGGCGCCGTGACCGTCACCGCGTCGGACCCGTCCCGCACCGTCCCGCCCACGGCGGCGGCGATCTCTCCCAGAGTCATCGCAAGCACACCGACGAACCTACCGCCCGAGGATATGGACCAGCCGCAGATCCGGACACAGGCCGCCGGCCGCAGCTGGCACCCGAAACACCAGCTCGGGAGGCCGGCACCGCGTCTCGCGATTCGCGGACCGACGACGTTGGGAGTTTGTCGGAGTTCGACTCCGACAAACTCCGACAGCGCACCTCTTGACTGGCCTTGGTGTGGTCGTGCCGCAGTTCGGACTGGCAGTATGCCGCCAGCCTGGCCCATCGGCGACGATGAACGTGGCGGCGGGGACTCGGCGTGGTGAGCAGCAAGGTCAGCGGTCCAGTGCGCCTGATGACGGCGTACGCGAGGTGTTGGGCCAGGGCCCCTGCGGCGTCGGCGACCTCGTCGAGAAGCTCCGCCGCAGCCCGACGAATGCCGCTCCCGTCCGAGAATCGAGCGGCATTGAGGACTCACTGTCAGGCGGTGGCGTCGACCGGGTCGCGCACCGGCTCGTTCCCGGGATCGTCAGCCGTGACCGCCGGACATGCCCGGCACAGTGCTGACCAGGGCTGTCAGTGCTGCACACACCCCCTGACAGGCCCTCCGTGCCGTCCCCACCCGGTCCAGACACCCTCCCGATCGGGAGGGAACCTCTTCCTGCCCAGGAGGAACGACGCGTAACTCCCCGTTTCCGCCACTCGGCTCGCCCATCGAGCCAAGACGCCAAGACCGCTGATCGTGGGGATCCTTGCGTCGAGCCGGGAATCCGGCCCACCCCCTGCACGGTGTTCACATCGATCCCGGTCGGCGGGTTCGTTCGCCTGCGGAGGTGGGCGGGGGTAGTCGGATCTCGCTCGACGGGCTGCCCCAGCGGTCGGGAGACTGGCGGTCGTGAGAGCCGAGATGGTGTTCCCGGACGGCGCTTGGCATGAGGTCAGGTTCGGCCTGTTCGAGCCGACCCTCGACTACAGCGGCAGCGCATGGGATCGAGAGGTCCTCGACCCGTGGGTTGCCGCTCATTCGTCGGTCCTGGCGGCGTTGCGGCAGGTCGGTGAGCCGAGGATGGCCGCTGTCGCTTTGGCGCACGAGGACCTGTGGACGTTGTACGCGGTGAGCAGGGTGATGGAGTTGCTGGTCCTGCCCGGCCAGCCGCCCGCCACCGGTCCCGGCGACCCCACGGACTGGCTTGCGGCTTCGGCGAACCGGCGGTTCGTCGCGGCGATCGGCGGCACGTTCCCGGCGGGGGAAGGGTTCCATCCGTTCCTGCACGAGATCGTCGAGGTCGAGCCGGCGGACGATCCGCAGTTGCCGCCGGTGCTGGTCGGGCAGTGGTGGCCGGGTTGCCTGGTCGGGTCGCTGCTGCTCATGCGCGGCGGCGTGAGCGTCCGCGCTGGTGCCGACCACCTGGATCCCGTACTCGCCTCGAACTCGACGTTGTACTGGGCGTGGCGGCGGCGGTACCGGCAGGTGGCCGACCTGTCGCACGGCTGGGGCAGCAACTCGCAGTGGCGTACCGGCTTCCGCCGTGACTACCGACTGCCCGACCGGCTCGTCTACAACGCGGACGCGGCGCTGGACCCGACACCTCCGCATCCCGGCGGCCCGGACCGGAGCACGGACGTGGACCTGCTGCGTTACCGGTGCAGCACCCTGCTCGACCACAGCGACGACCAGTGGGTCTGGGACAGCCACCACGTCGAACCGACAGCACCCACCGGCACACCGTCTGAGTAGGCGATGCACCCCGATCGGGGATCCCCCTGGCCGGGAGGGCCCCGGCTCCGGTCAGGGGCCGGTTGGGGTGAGTCGTAGTTCGGGGAGGTGTTCGCTGGCGGCGTCGATCACGGTGTGGGCGAGGGTTGCCGGGAGGCCGGCCTGCGCGGCGAGGTCCTCGATGGTGGTGTGCTGCTGGTTGAGGAGGTCGACGGCCTTGCCGAGGAGGGAGGGTTGTTCGCGGGGGCCGAGGTCGCCGGGTTCGGGGTGGCCCCACTGGGCGAGCAGGCTCATCCCGCGCCGGTAGGTGTGGTCCCGGTAGACGCCGAGGTCGTGTCCCCGGTAGACGAGGGCTTTCAGGCTGATGCCCCAGCGGCGTTTCAGTTCGTGCAGCCGGTCGAAGTCCAGCCGGGCGGGAAGCTCTGCGGCGAGGGTGGTGCTGGGGGCGAGGAATTCGGAGGCGAAGGCGGTGGCCTCCCGTTCCAGGAGTTGGCTGCCCGGCTCGGCGTCGTGGTGCAGCAGCAGGTGGCCGAGTTCGTGGGCGGCGTCCATCCGGGAGCGGGCCTTGTCGTTCTTGGCCGGGTTGAGGAAGACGAACGGCCGCTGGCCGTACCAGTGTGAGAACGCGTCGACCCGTTCGGAGGCGTCCGGCAGGGACAATACGATCACCCCGTGCGCCTCCAGCAGCCGTACCATGTGCGGCACCGGCCCGTCGTCGAGGCCGAACTCCGCACGTGCCGCCGCGGCGACCGTACGGACGTCCTCGGCCCGCGCCGGTTCCGGCCAGTCGAGCTGCGGCAGCCGCAACTGCGGCAGCCGCAACTGCCGACCCACGGCCTCGACGACCCGCCAGGCGACCTCACCGAACGCCTCCGCCTGGTCCCGCTCCGCCTGACTGGTGGCCCGCAGGCTACGGAAGTGCGCCCGCCCCGGCGACGCCGGAGCCGGGACACCGGCGGCGAAGAATTCCACAGGCATCGCCAACGCCAACGCCAACCGGGCCAGCACCGCCGCCGAGGGGCGGGCCTGCCCCAACTCGTACTGGCTGACCGCCGCCGCCGTCACCCCGACCTGCCGGGCCAACTCGTTCTTCCGCATCCGCCGCCACCTGCGCGCCAACCCGAGCGCGTGCGGCTCGAACCCCGCTACGGCCGCGGTGACCGGCACCGGCGGGCGAACCCCGCCCGTCACGCCCGTCGGCCGGCAACAGCACCGAGGGTACGGCCGACGCCGCCAGCGGGCCGCAGCGTCCCGAGCGGCAGTTCCGGCACGGGCAGCTCGTCGTGGCGCTGCCCCGGCACCCCGACCGGGCCGGCGACGATCGGCAGCGGCGTCCCTACGGTGACGGCGTCACCGAACCAGAGCGTCACCTCGAACCACGGCGACCCGCCCTCACGGTTGTCGCGGGGCAACCCGAGGTACGCCGTCGCCTCACCCGTGCCGATGTCACCGGTGTGCGCGACCCGCAGGTGCCGCTTCGGGGGCACCACCCCGGCGAAGACCTCCGGGAACTGCTCGGCGTCGTCGAAGGCCAACTGCCCGTCGCGACTGTTCTCCACCGCCCCACCGAGGCGGGCCTCGCTGCCTTCCCACCGGATCGACTCGATCCCACCCTGCAACGAGTACAGCCGCACCACGTACCCGGCGCAGAGGATCTCCAGGGAGTTGTCCTCCACCCGCACCCGTACCCCGTCGACCCCGTCGAAGGAGGCCTTGCCCAGGTTCGTCAGGTTCCGCCACACCGTGGTGCCGAAGCTCATCGCGTCGTCACCCAGCTCCGGCTCGTGCCGGTCCGCGGCCCGCCGGTACACCTGCCGGATCAACCCGCCCAGCGGCTCCAGCACGCCCCGCCCGTCCAGCACCGCCACCGCGTCATCCAGCAACCCCATGCCGCAGAATCTAGTCCATACCGCAGTTGATGTTGCGGAAATCAAGCAGCCGACACGCCCGGCGTCGGACTCGGCTCTGCCGGCGCGGCCTAACGGAATGAGGCCAGAGATACGCCCAGGCAGCCCTCTCCCGAGGTGGCTTCGGGTGCGACAGGCCTACTCGTCGTCGGGGTTCTCGATGCGGACGCCCAGTGCCCCGGCGAGGGCGTACGACAGGGCAATAAGGTCCTGGTGGGCGAGGATCGCGCCGGTCATGCTGGTCACGCCGCCGATCCCGGTGAGGTCGCAGCGGGCGAAACGGGTGCCGTCCATGCCCGCCTGGGAGAACTGCGCGCCGGTCAGGTCGCAGTCGGTGAAGCGGGCGCCGCGCAGGTCCGCGTGCTGGAAGTCGGCGCGGGTCAGGTTACAGCCCTCGAACGCCACGTTCGCGAAGGTGGTGAACCGCCACGACGACAGGTCGAGTCGGCAGTCCGAGATCGTGACGTCCCGCAGCGCCCCGTTGACCCACTGCAGGCCGGTCATCCGCGCCGTCGACAGCCCTACCCGGAGCATCGACGACCTGTCCGTCCGCAGGTTCGCCAGGTTCGTACCCTCGAACACGCAGTCGGTGAACCGCGCCGCCTCCAGCCGGGTACCGCTGAGGTCGGTGCGGGTGAGGCGGCACCGGGTGAACTCGGCCCCGTCCGCCGACCGCCCGGACAGGTCGAGGTCGCCCAGGCCCAGCCGCTCGAACGTCGCCTCGTCCCCGATGGTCAGGTCCCCGGCGGAGGTCAGGTCCGCCAACGCCGGCAGTTTCGGTGCCGCCGGAGCCCGCCACCGGGCGGCACCACGAGCGGACGAACGGGCGACCATGCCGCGCACGCTAGCCGAGCCGGCAGCGATCCGCCGACGGCGGCACGCGGGCGGCTACGCGGTTCTGGGCCGCCGCTGCCGGATCTTCTCCGCGACAGCGTCGGCGGCGTCGTGGTGCATCGCCCTGGTGACGCTCTGGTACGTGTCGCGGGTGAGGGTAGTGGTGGAGTGACCGAGCTGTTCGGAGACGACCTTGATGTCCACCCCGGCGGCCAGGGCGATGGTGGCCGCGCTGTGCCGCAGGTCGTGCAGGCGGGTCGGCGGTAGCCCGGCCTGGCGTACGAGCCTGCGGAACCGCTGGGTGACCCCGCAGGGATGCCACGGCCGGCCGTCGGGGCGGACGAAGAACAGGCCGGTGTCGGGCCACGCCTCACCGGCGGCCAGGCGCCACTGGGCGCGGCGGGCCCGGTAGGCGGCGAGAACCCTGACCGTCTCGGCGTCGAGGGCGAGGTCACGGTTACCCGCCCTGCTCTTGGGCTTCTTGCGTACCGCGGTGTAGCCGTGGGTGGCGATCTGCTGGTTGATCGTCAGCTCACGCCTGTCGAGGCGGACCTCGGCGTCGAGCAGCCCACAGGCCTCGCCACGCCGGGGACCCCGGTAGGCCATGAGGTGCCACATCGGGTACAGGTCGGGCGCGTGCACCCGGGCGTGGTCGAGGAACGCGACGATCTGCTCGTCGGTCCACACCATGACCGGACCGGGAACCTGCCCGGTGGCCCTCCACCGCTCCACGCGTTCGGCCTCCCACACGATCGCACCGGCCGGTCGCCGGGGACCTTGACCAGCGCGGCCGGGTTGGAACCGACGATCACCTCCTCGGCGAGAGCGTCGTTGATCGCCTTACGCAGGCAGGCGCGGATACGCTGCCGGGTCGACGCGCCCGTGGTCCGGACACCGACAACCGACGCACGCACGTCAGGGTCGCCGCTGGCCCTCGCCGCACGGATCTCCTGGTTGCGGCGTTCGATCGCGGCGAACATGGCCCTGATGTGGCCGGTACGCAGCCGGTCCAGCGGGACCTCCCCGAGGTGCGGGATCAGGTGCACCCGGACGAGCGACTCGTAGCCACACGCGGTGTTGTCATCGACGGTCAGGTGCGTGAGCCACTCGGTGAGGTACTCGCCGACGGTCACCAGGTCAGCCAGCGATCCGTCACCGCGCAGCCGCTGCCGGATCCGGTCGACCTCGGGCAGCGGCCGGCCCGACCGCACGCAGGTCTGCAACAGGTCGGCGATCTCGGTACGACGACCCCGGTCCCGGAACGTGAGGGCGAGCAGGGCCCGCGCGTGGTCCAACTCGGCGGCGGCGTCACGGCGGGTCGACAGCCCGGACCGGCGCAACTGCCGACGCCGACCGTCACTGGTCGGCGGCAGTTCCAGCTGGTAGGTCCAGTGACCGTGCTCGAAACTCCAGGACCGGTTGGGGCGACGCAGCTTCGGGCACTCGTTGCCCAACGGCCTGCCGGTATCGGGGTGGCGGCAGCCGCAGCGTTTGAAGATGCTCCCGTCTGGCATAGCTTGTGGTGCTCCTCGGGTTCGTGGTGCGGCATCGGTTTGTCGATCGACATCCACGCGTGACACGCCGCGACGATCAAGTCATCGACGGACACCGACCGTCGGCAGGGTCGACGCTGCGGCCGGCGGGTCCGCCCTCCGGTCCCGGCGAGACCGGAGGGCAGCACGGAGGCGGTCAGGGCGGGTCCCCGACGCTGTCGGCGTCCCCTGCGTGCGGCCCGGGACCGCTCGGATGCGGCAGGTGCAGCATGGCCAGGATCGGCGCGGTCGGTACCCGGTAGCGGGCACCGACCCGGTACAGCGGCGTGGGAAACGCGTCACGGCGGGCCAACTTGTAAGCGGCCGAACGGGACATGCCCAGGACGGCAGCGGCCGTGGCGAGGTCCGTGCTCGGACCCAACGCGCGGATCCGCTCGGCCGTCCACACCTGCCGCTCCTCACAACGGGACACCCCACCGGTGGCGGGTGTAGCGGTTCGGGTTCGTCGTGGCGGTCGCATGCTCAGTCTCCCTGATGAAGAAACTCGCGGTGGCATGGTGAAAGACCCGGCGACGAAGGACGCCGGGTCCGAGCGGTGCGAGGCGTGTCTTGGTGTACGGGCCGTAGAGCGGCGGTAGCGTGGTCGGCCGGCGGCAGCGGGAGGTGAACGGTGGCCCGGACGTGGCTGTCGATCCGGGTCGAACTCGTCTCCGGGCGGGGCGAGGACTACTGGCCCCGACCGGGCCGAATCATCGCCGCCGCCAGATCTCACACGTTCGAGCAACTGGGCACAGCCATCGACCTGGCCTTCGCCCGCTGGGACCTGGCGCACCTACGGCTGTTCACCCTGGCCGACCAGACCCCGGTCTGCTCCTTCCGGACCTGGGAAGACACACCGGACGGCGCGGTGGACAGCGAAAGGACCACACTGAACCGACTCGCGCCAGGTGATCAGTTCGCCTACGTGTTCGACATGGGCGACGACTGGGCCCACCTGTGCACCGTCGCCGACCACCGCGTCGACCCACTCGACGAACTCGGCCTGGCGGTCGCCCAACCCACCCCGTACCGGGGCTGGGGCGACATACCGGACCAGTACGGCCGCCGCTGGGACAGCGACGACGGGTCCGCCGCGCCGAGACGACCCAGCAATCCCCTGGCCGACCTGCCGCCCATCCTGCCCTGGTGGGGACCCCGACGGGGGTAGCTACAGCCGACGAACGTCGTCGCCGGCCACCACGTCCGCGCAGCGCCACGTGTCGTAGGTGACGTCGGCGGACGGCGGTGACCTGGCCGACCACTGTCTGCCCCTGACAGAGCGATGGGAACCCGGCGCGAGACGAGGAAACCCGCTGCAGCGACTGGCCAAGCGGGCTGAGGTCGTCCGGCATCGACCGGCCGGCTGCCGACCATGCTCACCGGCCACGATGCGCTCACACCCCCAAACCGGGCTCTGTCAGCTCTGGCGAACACTTCCCAGCCTCACAGCCCTCTGACAGCGACGACTCACAAGGCCACGGCGACCTGACAGAACAGACAAAAGACGCTGGTCACTGCTGCTCACAGTCCACCCGCTGGGCTCGCGGTATTTCGGCCTACCCGGCCGGTCGGCAGGCCGAAATACCTCCTGTAGGGAGCCCAAGCCTCACCGCCTCCGGCCGCACAGAGAGCAGGACCGGCGGGATCGCCGGTTGGCCCGGCGCTGTCAGTCCTCCGACTCGTCGACGTAGCCCTTGACAGTCGTCGTGGCGCTGTCACTATCTTCCGGGGTCGACTTCTGTCAGAGGTCCGCCGTCATGGCGGACCTCTGACAGATGTCACCGCGCCGCGATGGTGGCTCTGACAGAGGCCGCCGGTCCGACAGCTGCTCTCGGTGCTCTGACAAGCACGCTCAACAGCCTGACGGGCCTCTGACAGTGGGTGCTGTCAGAGCTGCCGAAAGAGATGGCCGTCTGACCACCCGCGATGTTTCGAAGAGTCAACCGTCTCCCCACCGACGCATCCCCCAATCGCGGATGGCACTGCGGCTCTGTCTGTCAATCCGCAGTTCAGAACCGCTCTGTCAGCGATCAGTCCGATGATCGTCGTTACCGCTGACGCGTCCGGTTCTCTCCGCGAGAGCGGCCAGCCACGGCGAAGCAGGAGGCCGGCGCGGGAGCCGCGCTGTCAAAGGCGATCTGCCCATCAGGACGCAATCGATGTCACAACACCTCCTGCCAGTGACACGAGCGTCGTGTCGCTGACGGTCCTGGCGGGCTGAAGCTGTGACACGGGTGCGGTGCGACGCACGAATCGGCCCCTGCCATCGTCGCTGCCCACTCAGCGCGGGACGACAGCGCGTCCATGTCGCGCAGGGGAGTTCACCACCAGCGACGCCTGACCCTGATCTCGCGTACGGGTATCTCAGAGGGGTGTAGAGGGCGTTCGACGACGGGGCGCATCGTGTGGGGTGTGATGCGGTCGCGCTCATGTTCCTCGGCGAACCGGCCGGCCTGTTCGTGCTCGCCAAGGTTGTTCAGGGCCTTCAGAAGGTCGGTCACCAGGATGTCGAGGCGGTGGGTTTCGGCTTCGGCGGCGAGGAACCGTTCGTGGTGGGTGACCGCCCGGTGGCCGCACCACTGGCGTAGTAGTTCGTGGCGGGGCCGGTCGTGGCGGCGGTACCAGTCGTACTCCCATTCCGGTGTCGTCGATCGGCTGTCGCGGCCGACGCGGTAGTCGTCGCCGAACTTGCATTTGTGGCGGGACTGGGCTTCCTGCTCGATGACGAGGTCGAGGAGCTGGGTCGAATGGGCACGGCACGCGGCCTCGACCAGTTGAAGGGTGCCGGCCGGTGACAGGATGGTCCGGCCGTCGTGGTCGAACCATTGGGCCGAGGCGAGGATGTCGTCGATCGGGCCGCCGATGATCTCGCTCAGCCGGGCCCTGTCGTGGATGCCGGTGGCGCATGACACCGGGGACCAGAGCAGTTCGGCTACGTCATCGCTGATCAAAAGGCCGAAGATCTCCTCGACGCAGGCTTGCTCTGTGTGATCGAGGCTCAGATCGTTGATGCGTTGCCAGTTCGCCATCAGCGCGTCGAAGGTCCCGACCTCGCTCCACCGCACCCGCAGCCGCGACCCGGAGACCTTCTCCACCCGTTCGTCGGGGTCGTCGAGGAATCTGATCTCGAGGCGGGCGCTGGTCTTCTTCGGCTCGACGGCCAGGATGCGGACGCGTTCGGACGGTGCGTGGTCCGACTGCCGGTACGCCCATTCGTCACCGATGGTGAAGCGGGAGGGGTCGATTCTCATCCAGCTGTCCTTCGGGTAAGCGTCGCTTGTTGCGTGGTTCCGGGTCGTGCTGGCGGTTTGCGCCGCGATGGCGACGGGTCCCGGCGCAGGCTCGTGCGCATTCGGCCGGACTGTGGTGGCGGTTGAGGTGTCGACGCACTTCAGGCGCCGCTGTCGAGCAGCCCGTGGTGCCACGATTCGGCCTGTCGGCGGATGCCGGCGTGGGCCTGCCGGTCGTGATCAGGGCGGCGCTCCTTGCGTGGTCCGTGGGGGCTCCAGTCACTGAGGAACGGGCGCAGGTCGTCAGGTCCGGGTTCGGGGTTGTAGTCGATGTCAGCCAGCACACGGGGACTGCGGGTGGGGTCGATCTAGTCGGCGGCGGCCCTGCCCCACGCGACCCAGCTGGCGAGGTACCCGCCGGCGCCGGTCCGCCCCTCGGCCGCTTGTTCAAGGGCGGTGCAGAACGCGCGGATGCCAGCTGCGGTGGTCCACGCCTGGTAGGCGTTGCGGAAGGTTTCCGCGCGGATGGTGTCCGCGGCCCGGAAGCGGGCGTCGGCCATTGCGGCGTGCCATTGGGCTAGGGTGGCCTCCTCCTGCCGTCTGCGCTCGGCCGCGGCTTCCTCCTGCCGCCGCCGGTGTTCGGCCGCGGCCTTCTCCCGCGCGGCTTCGGCTGCCCGCCGTTGCTGCTCGTCGGCCGTGCGCCAGCCTCGAACCCTTGGATGATCTGCGCGACGCGCTGTTCCAGACGTACGCGTGGGGTGTCGGTCCAGGTGTCCCGGTTGTCGTGTCCGGCCCGGGCGATCTCCAAGCGGAGCCTGCCGGAGTCGACGACGTCGAACTCCGCGGGTTTCATCCACGGACGCAGGCGCAGCACCTTCAGCTCCTCGGCGGTGGGTTCGTGCGGGACCTGGTCGCGTTCCTCGGTCAGGGTGACCGTGCGTCGGACCTGCCCGGACTGGAGGAACACCCGCGGGTGTTTCGCCTTGGTGTTGACCCCGAGCCGGTGCCCACGCCGGGGTGCCTCGCCGGCGAGCTGCCGGATCAGCAGCAACGCCCGGGGCAGTAGGTCTGAGCTGACGGCAAGGTTGGTCGGATCGGCTTCGAGAGCGCTGAACGCCAGATGCGGGTCGGTGGTGACACGTCGGGTGTTGAGCCGGATCCGGTTCCAGTCGGTCTCGTCCGGGCCCGCGTCGGTGTAGAGGCGGATGACGATGTCCCCGGCGTCGCGGCCAGTGTGACGCAGATGGTGCCCCGATGGCACAAGTCCCTGCTGCTTGAACGCGTGAATGATCCGGCGGTACCGGGCCCGCGTTCCACTGTCGGGACTCTCGATACGGACCATGCCGCCCTCTTGCTGCAGGCGGTCGAGCAGTTCGCAAGCCGATCGCAGCAGTTCCGCCGACGAAGCACCGCCGGCGTTGCCGCCGGGTGCCGGCGTCTCAGGCCGCGGGAGGGAAGCACGGTGGTCGGGATGATCGGAATGGTGGCCATGCTCAAGGTAGAAGCGACCGGCATCGGTCGAGCACGCCCTCCACACCCCTGCCTTGCGTGTCACCGTCACCAGGTTCCGGTCCTGAAGCGCACGCGCCGACCGCCGGTACACAACGCCGTCCGGGCCGCTGAGGTCATCACCGCCGTGGATCCGGCGAAGCAGGTCGAGCTGCCGCTCATTGAGCGAGTCCCATCGCTGCACCACCCGACAGTAAGGGGCACGGCGTACTCGATGGCGCGGAACACGGCTGTAAGTGGCATCCCCGTCCGACGAACGACCGAACTGGCGCACCCGGCTGAAAACTGAGCCTGACGGGCGGATTCTGGTGGGACGTGGGCTCCGCACGGACAAGGAGTATTTCATCCTGGGCCGGCGGCTCGTTTCGACGCGGTTCAGCACGAGGACGGCTCGGATGATGGCGATGGCTTGGCGTGGGCAGCAGCCCACCTTGACCAGGATCTTCCAGGTCTTGAGCTTCAGGTGACGAGGAGCGGCCCCGGTCGTATCTGCTGCGCAGGGCCGCCGCCAGGTGCGGATCACCGCCGTAGGCCTCGCCGCCGGCAATCCACCGACACGGCAGCCCACCTGGGAGGGCAATGTCGATTAGCGTCGCGCCGACTGTGGTCTCGTAACAAAGCCGATGCTATCGGGCCAAGCATGTCCCTGAGCCGCGCCATAAGCGACCCACTGCAACAGTCCAACAAGACACTACTTGCTCACCCAACTCCCCGTAAGCAACCTTTCACCCTTAGTGGCGAACCTGTCCACGACCAAGAACGCCTTGCCCAGCTCATTGAGCGTTAATTCAAGTCGACAGAAGCCGACCTCCCCACCACCGTTGCGGTACGGCCGGATACGTTCTGTATCCCGCTCGACGTCCCGAGGGAACTCGTTCAGCACGTGGCGCGGCTTCTGCGCGCCGAACGTCGGGCGGTGGGCACTCGCCGCCGCGCCAGGGCGTTGACGTGCTTCTACCAGGCGCTTCTGGTGCTGGTGTGGTTCCGCAAGGGCGAGGACAAGACCACCCTCGGGGCCGGGTGCGGGGTGTCGCGTGCCACCGCATACCGGTACGTCGCCGAGGCCGTGAGGGTCTTGGCCGCGCAGACTCCCACCCTGCACGACGCGTTGCGTCGGGTCGCCGCTGACGGCTGGTCGCACGTGATCCTCGACGGGAAGCTGTTCGACACCGACCGGCTGGCCGAGACCACCGTGAGCGTGAAGGGCGACACCATCGACGCCTGGCACTCGGGAAAGCACCGCGACTTCGGCGCGAACATTCAGGCGGTGATGCGCCCCGACGGCCTACCGATCTGGACCTCGGAGGCGATGCTAGGGCACCTGCACGACCTCACCTGCGCCGAGACGTTGGACATCACCGGCGCCCTGTACTGGGCAGCCTCCGACCTGCGCCTACCCACACAGACCGACTCCGGCTACGAAGGCGCTGGCCAGGGCATCCATACCCCGTACAAGCAACCCGCCGACGGCCGTCGCCTCGCGGTCGACAACCGCACCTACAACGCCCTCCTTCGATCAATACGGTGCTCCGGAGAACGCGGCTTCGCAATCCTGACCGGCCGCTGGCGCACCCCACGCCACAACACCAGCAGCCCCACCCAAATGGGAGCAACCGTCCGCGCCGCACTCCACCTCACACACTTCGAGTATCGCTACCTACCCGAATCTTGTGAGATCACCTCAATACCTGGACGAGCGGGCTTCACCCTGCTTCGCCACCGCATCCTCCTCAGATAGCAGCACCCTCCGTCACCACCGAATGGGAGACAGAGCCGCTAACTTGACACTCCCCGTCGATGTCATCAGAAAACCTGCAGATCCGAGGGTTCTCGGTGGCAACGCCGATAGGTCCTCGAACGCACCCTTGGCTGGCTAATGCTCCACCGCCACCTGGCCCGCGACCACGAAGCCCTACCGGAACCAGCACGATTCGAATTGCGATGATGACAACCTCAATACGGAGAACTTGCCCTTTCCCACCACACTTCCATGGACCGATCCTACCGACGGATCCTCCGCGCTACGGTAAGAGTAATCAGCGGCACCACGGTTGGCACCGCGATCCACACCGGCCACGGATGAATTCCACCACCCGCCGCGACTGTCCACATTGCCCAGAGTGCGAAGTTAAGAGAAACCACGCCGGCCCAAATGGTCCAGAGCATCGCAAGCGCTCGCTGCTTATGGCCTTCACGCAGACTTTGGGGTGGCTGTAAATCGGCGAGAAGCGGATGAAGTTCACCCTTAGTTTTAGCTACGGCAAGCGCCTGCAGGCGCGCGTCGTACTCCCACAGGTCCAGCTGCCCCTCGTGGACTGCGGCCGCGAGCCGAGTTGATGCGATCTCGCGCTCTCGATCAGTTAGCCGCCAACGATCGATTGTGCCGACAGGCTCCACGTTGGGCACTATGCGTTCAGTCACTTCTGCCTACCTCCCGTGCAGAGGGGTACTCGTCTCCGCCTCAACGTGACGACTGTCCGGGGCCTACGGCGGTCTAGGACCCCAAGCTCAAACAATTCTACAACAGCGGCTCCCATATCATGGTCTTAGATGCTGCCTCTACCACTATCGGAAGGTAACTGTTCAGGTCGCTTGAGTTCGGTGTGAGCCTCCGGGTTCTGGGCGTGACGTCCACTAAAGGATGATCTTGGTGCAGTGCCTGGCCGGGATGGTGAGTGCCCTTCCTACGACGAACTCGCCGCTGTAGTTGTCGGGCTGACAGCGCGTCTCGACGAGTTGTCCGTGCGGGTTAGCGGTCTGGAGGCGGATAACGCCCGGCTGCAGCAGGAGAACGCGGTCCTGCGTGCCGAGAACAGCGAGTTGCGGCGCCGGTTGGGTTGAACTCGACGAACTCCAGCAAGCCGCCGTCGTCGGATTGGCTGGCCAAGCCGCCGCCGACGTCGATGCGTAGGCGTAGCGGCCGCAAGCCCGGCAAGCAGCCGGGAACCTCGGGTACGACGCTGTCGCAGGTGGCGGTGCCGGAGGTCCCGCATTTCCCACATCCCGGTGTTCCAACCACACCCGCAGGGACTTCGACTGCCCGTATGCCTCGTCCATCGTCACCCACCCCACCGGCACCCCCGCGTCCAGGGCACGGGCGAGCATGGTGCGGGCCATCTGCACCTTCGTGGCGAACCCCACCTCGTCAGGGATCCCGGCGGCCCGGCACCGGTCCCGGTCATCGGTCCACGACGCAGGCAGGTACAACTGCCGGTCGATCAACGCGTGACCCTTCGCCGAGCGGTAGGCCTGGAATACCCTGACCTGGCAGTTCTCCGTCTGACCAGCCGTGCCGGAGTACTGACGCTGCACCCCCGCCGACCGGACGCCTTTCTTCAGGAACCCGGTGTCATCGACGATCAACACCCCGGCCGGGTCACCGAGATACTCGACCACGTAGTCACGCACGTCGTCCCGGACAGCGTCGACGTCCCAGTCCGCCCACCGCAACAAACCGCTGCATCCCGTCCGGCGACACATCCCCGGCCTGCTCCGCCAAGGTCCAGCCGTTCTTGCGGCCCAGACCCGACACCAACCCGCATAGGTACTGCCGCGCCCGCCAACGCGGCTCCGCCCGGCGAAACCGAGGCCCGATCCGGACATGCAGCCGGTCCAACTCCCCACGCCAACGATCAACATCAACGTCCGTCACAGGCAGACCAACGAACCCGACCCGAAGACGATTCGCCTACTGCCGTTGCAGTACTAAGACCCGGGTCAGCGGCGGCTTCCGCACACTCAAAGGCACCCAGACGTTCCTGGCCATCCGCAGCTACATCTCGACCATCCGCAAGAACGGCCTCCGGGCAGCCACCGAACTACGCAACGCACTCACCGGCAATCCCTGGACGCCCACGACCGTCGCGTGACCTGAACAGTCACATCGGAAGCGCTCAGATGCGTTGCGTCGCGGAGGTCTGGATCTCACGGCCCTGTCTCACATTCTGCAGGTCGCTCCCGTTGAGGGCCATTGCGCAATCGGTGATCTTGCGACCACGGACTCCGCCGGACGGTGATACACAACGTCCCAGGCGAACACGAGGCGGCGCGGAGTCGGACTCAAATTGGAGGGGCGGACCGCGAAGCGGGGCTGACCACTTCACCCGACTTGGCTCACGGTGTGCTGATTTGGGTGCCCGTGAGGCTGTGAGCTGGGATGTTGTGGCGCGAGGCACGCACTAAACGGGCCTGGTTCTATCGTGGTCGGTCGTGGCGTACGTGCGGACGGTGAAGACGGCTTCCGGGGCGCGGGCGGTGCAGATCGTGCACTCGCAGCGGCGGGGGATCGCGGGATATCGAGCACATCGGGTCCGCGCACACCGACGCGGACCTGGAACTGCTCAAGGCGGTGGCGCGGCAGCGGATGGCCGCGGGGCAGGCCGAGTTGGACCTGCGGCTGCCGGACCGTCCGGCAGCCGGGGGTGCTGCGTTGCCGATCACCTCCACGCGGGCCGGGCACCTGTTGGACGCGTTGGTTCACGGGTATCAGGTTCTGGGGTTCGCCGCGGCTGCCGAGTCCGACGAGGTGTTCAAGGCGTTGGTGCTGGCCAGGATCATCGAGCCGACCAGCAAGCTTGATTCGCTGCGGGTATTGGACGAGGCCGGGGCGTGGGCGCCGTCGTACGCGACGGTCAAACGGCGTCTGCGGGTGTACGCCACGGGAGGTAGACCTTCCGACGGCGGCGTGGGCGTCGACGACGCCGCTCCGGCGGTTGATCCGGCCGGTGGTCCGTGGCGTGCCCGACTGGCGCGTGCCTGCGCCGCGCATGTGCGCTTGGGCCCGTCGACGTTGCTGCTCTACGACGTCACCACGTTGTACTTCGAAACCGACGAGGGTGACGGGTTCCGTGAGCCGGGCTTCTCGAAAGAGCGCCGTCTGGAGCCGCAGATCACCGTCGGGTTGCTGACCGACGGGGCGGGGTTCCCGTTGATGGTGCACGCGTTCGAGGGCAACCGGGCCGAGACGACCACCATGATGCCGGTGCTGCGGGCGTTCCTGGACGCGCACCGGTTGTCCGATGTCACGGTCGTGGCTGACGCGGGGATGGTGTCGGAGGCGAACAAACGCGCGATCGAAGCCGCCGGGTTGTCGTTCATCCTCGGCGCCCGCGTCCCCGACGTGCCCTACGTCGTCGCCGCCTGGCGCGACGCCCACCCCGACACCGACATCCCCGACGGGCACGTGTTCGTCCAGCCCTGGCCGGCCGGAACCGGCGACAAACGCCGCGATCACACGATCTTCTACCAGTACCGGGCCGACCGGGCCCGCCGCACCCTACGAGGAATCGACACCCAGGTCGGCAAGGCCGAGAACGCCGTCGCCGGCAAGACACCGGTCAAACGGAACAGATACGTGCGCCTGACCGGCGCGACCAAGAGCGTCAACCGGACCCTGGAGACCAAGAACCGTGCCCTGGCCGGGATCAAGGGCTACGTCACCAACCTGGCGAACCCCGACCCGGAGCAGGTGATCAGCGCCTACAGCCGGCTCCTGCAGGTCGAGAAGTCCTTCCGGATGTCCAAGACCGACCTGGCCGCCCGACCGATCTACCACCACACCCGCGAATCGATCGAAGCGCATCTGACCATCGTGTTCGCCGCCCTGGCCGTGGCCCGATGGATCGAGAACACCACCGGCTGGAGCATCAAACGCTTCGTCACCACCGCCCGCCGCTACCGCACCATCCAGATCCAGGCCGGCGGCCACACCATTACCGCCGCCGACCCCGTCCCCGCCGACCTCCAGACCGCCCTCGATGCGATCCACGGCACGCACTAAATGAGCCAAGTCGGGTTGTAGTCGTAGCCGCGGTCGGCGTAGAGCCGCTCCGGCCTTTGCCGCGTGCTTGGCGTTGAAGCGAGTAGAGCAGTTCAGCTTCCCCTCGTCAGCCGGCACCGCCGAGCACCTGGGTTCGCAGCGACACCGCCTTCGCGGTGACGGCTTCCCGGTTCTCGCCGAAGACGATCCAGCCGAACGAGCCTTCCTTGATGGCGGGCTGTGGCCGGATCGCCCGACCGCACCCCGGGATCCGCGCGCCCTACGGGCAACCGGATCCCGGGCACGATCCGATCCACCGTACCCATCGACCAACACCGTCCGCTTAGCTCCATGCCCCGCCGCCGGGCGTGTTCTGGCGAACACCTCCGCCGCTGCCTCTCGGCAATACGACCGGAGCGCCAGTCAAGATCGAAGACAGAGGCAGGCACCCTCGCGATGGTAACGAATTGGTCACGCATGGGCTCAGAAGCGATTGCCAGGTGACATTGAGCGGGAGTCACCCATAGACGTTTACCCAGCTCAGCGACATCGAGAACAAAGATCATTTCGCTGGAAGTTCCTGGGTGGCGCGGCGATCCAAAGTTCGGCACGATTCACCGCATGACGTCGAAGAAACGTAGGGATTTCCGCAGATCGACAACTGCTCCCGACCCAGAGAAGTGGGTGAGATACGTAAGTACCATCCTGACAGAGCCCAGGATAGAGGAGAGCTCTGAAATATCACCCGATACTGCACTCGGAATGCGATGCGACTATGCAGAGTTTTGCGGAAACGCAAGCTTGATCCCTGTACCGCACGGATGGGGACTACTCCATTGCACTGTCCGAGACAAGCGCGGGCGCCGCGCTCGGGTGACTCTGGCAACCGAGGACCTGACCTATCACCGCGTATACATCCAGGCCGCTTTGTACACGGACCGCAGAGCCGACCTTGACCTCGCACTGGCTCGATACCCATATCTGCGATCGGGCTGGCCTGGCCCAGCCAGGCAGGGTGGAAGCTGGACTTTCGGCGAACCCAGCCCCTGGAGGCCAACCTACCGGCAAGCGTGTCCCGACATGCCCCACTTCAAAGGCCTGCCAGGGGTGCGAGTAGCAGCATCGGGAGAAGTCAGGGTTGCCTACGCCGTATTCGCAAAAAGTGCAGCCAGCGCAAGGTGGACCATGCTCGACGACGAGCCGATACAAACTCACTCGAAGATCGTACTGCCATCTTGTGGGGCTGAATTTCATGTTCCCGCTGGAACCGGAGTACTTCCGGGTTGGCCTCTCATGTCGACACCCAACTCCATGCTGGCGCTGAAATAAGCCTGCAACCCGGCCCATCCACTTCTCAACGGAGCAAGTAATCACGAAAGGACTGGCGTTGACTAACCCCGCCCTCCGCAGCCTCTGGCTGGCGATCGTCGCTCTGACCGCCGTCCTCGTCGGCGCCACCGCCGGCCTGCTCGCCTGGGCCGCTGGCCTCAACCCACCCACCGCCATCCTCACCGGCGGCAGCGCCTTCGCCGGCACCATTTTGCTCGTCCTCACCGTGCTGCGCTTCGCCACCGGCCAGGCGGAGTAGTTCACCTCGGTCGGCGAGTGCCCAGACACGCGGCGCCCCTCAAGGCCTCTTGCCCTGAGGGGAGGACCGACGGGTCGGGCCTATACCGAGAGCATTCGGACAAACGACATCCGCGTGGTCGTCCGACAACTGCGATTAGAGCCGGTTCGGAGGCAGGCGCGGCGATCGCGAATCGATCCTCAGCACCCGGAGTCTCTACGCGAGTTCGCATGGCACCACCTCTGCTGATCTTGGCTGTTTGGGCTGGTAGGGAGTCTTGTCGCGGATGCAGGCCCAGAGGACGTTGAGGCGTTGTCTGGAGAGGGCTGCGGTGGCTTGGCGGTGGGTCTTTCCTTCGGCCCTTCTCTTGTCGTAGTAGGCGCGGGAGCGTGGGCAGTGGGTCAGCGCGGTGAAGCTGGACATGCTGAACACCCGGCGTAGGCCGCGGTGGTAGCGGTGGGGCCGGACCTGGTGGCCCTGCCGTCGTCCGGAGTCGCGGGAGATCGGGGCGAGGCCGGCGTGCGCGGCGAGCGCCGCAGCGCTGGGGTAGGTGCTGAGGGTGCCGGCGTGGGCGAGGAACTCGGCGGCGAGGGTGGTGCCGATGCCGGGCAGGCTGGTGACGATCTCGCCCAGCTCGTGCTCGGCGACAACCGCGGCGATGGTTTCCTCGATGGCGGTGATGCGGTCGTTGACCACTTCCAAGTCGGTGGCCATCTGGCCCACGATCCCGGCTGCGGTGGCCTCTCCCGTGACGGCGACGGTCTGTGTCCGTGCGGCGGCGAGGGCCTTGGCGGTGAGTGCCTTGGCGGCCCGCACGCCGTGCTGGCGTAGGTAGGCCAGGATGCGGGCCTCGCCGGCGCGCCGCAGCCCTGCCGGGGTCTGCCACTGAACGAGGAGCCGGAGCGCACCCCGGCTGCGCAGGTTCAGCGACTTCTCCAGGGCGGGGCTGATCACGGTCAGGAGGTCCTGGAGGCGGGCAGTGATGCGGACCCGGTCGGCGACCAGGTCGAGGCGGCGGGAGACGAGCAGCTTCAGCTGCTGCTGCACCCCGTCGGCCACGGTGAGGGTCGGTAGGTCGCCGCGCATGCGCAGGGTCTGGGCGATGACGTAGGCGTCGTGCGCGTCGGTCTTGCGTTCCCCGTGGAACGCCTCGGCCATCCGCGAGGTGACCGTGCCGCTGACGTAGCGCACATCCGCGCCACGGTCGAACAGGACCGCCAACAGCAGTGACGCGGGTCCACCGCGTAGGTCGACGGCCCAGCGGATCGGCTTACGGCGCTCACCGAGCCGCCCGGCGATGCCGGAGATGGACTGCTGGTCGTTGGGGATCTTCTCGGACATCACCACGGTGCCGTCGTCGTCGATGACGCACACGTGGTGGTAGGTCTTGCCGACATCGACGCCGGCCCACAGGCTGCCCATCGGGCATCACCCTCTTCGGTTGTCGGGTCAGGGGGCGTGGACCCGCTGCGGTTCAGTAGCCACAACTTCGGAAAGGGCGATCGGTCGCAAGTCTCCATCCAGTGCTGATACAGCGTCATCAGCGAGGGCCGGGGCGTCCTACTCCAAGCTGGCCATGACATCGGCAGCACACACCCAGGCAGTCACCCGACCCTCCGGGTCCACCCCAGCAAACGACACAGCTCGATGTCCGGTTGCGGGTCCCGACGGACACTCGGAGTCCAAGCCGCCGCGGTCAGGGGCGTCGCGGCGGAACGCCGAGCTGTCCACGATCTTGCGCGCCTCGGTGGCGGTCACCGGGCGGCGAACCAAGCGTCAGGTGTCGAGGGCTGCGAGGTTGAGGCGTTCGAGCAGGCTGGGCTTGCGGGCGTGCACCACCCGTAGCTCGGCCAGCCGCTTCCGGAACGATGAGCTGTCCCCGTCGCGCTCGGCGAGGTCGCGCAGGTCGACGAGGAGTTGAACGGCGGTGTCGTATTCGCGGGGTTTCTTCGTGGTGATGAGTTCGTCGACCCGTTGCCAGGCGGCGGGTTGGTCGACTGCGAGGGTGTCGAGGTGTCGTTGCCGGGCTGCCGCAGCGGACCGTTCCCGACGAACCCGGTCGCGTTCACGCTGCTCGGCGTCCCGTCGTTCCCGCTCGGCGCGCAACTCTGCGGCGCTGGCGAGCAGTTCCCCGGCGGTGCGGGCGACTGCCGGGGTGGGCGTATCAGTGCGGTGTGCGTCGCGGTACCGGCGCAGCAGTCGGCTGCGCAGGTGGCTGTCGCTGCCAGTGATCAGGTCGGTCAGGATGGCGTCCTTGTCCCGGGCGGGCAGCCCGACGACCCAGGTACGCAGTTGCACGGCGGTCGGTTCCCCGGAGGCGGCTGGCGACGACCCGGCCGCCGCTGCCGCGATCAGGTCACGGTCGATGCGCAGGAACTCGGCTACGGCGGTGAGAGTCGCGTCAAGGGTGCCCATGCCGGCGGGTACGGGCGGTTCGGGCTCGTCGTCGGCGATGTCCTCGGACTGTACGCAGCGCAGCCAGGCCAGGTAGAGCAGTCGCAGGTCGCCGGCGGCGAGGTCGGCCCGGGCCGGGATGATCGAGGCGAGCAGACCGTGGCCGTCGAGGTCCCACTCGTCGGTGCCGTCCTCGTCCTCGTCATGCAGGTCGATGATGATGTGCTTGCCGGTGGTCCAGGCGGATGCGCTGTCGCCTTGGCAGTACTGGGCGACGGTGGCGGGGTCGAGTACGTGTTTCGGTAGCCGCAGCATGAGCTGGCGGGTGCCCCAGTTCGCCAGGTACAGGTGCGCGTCGAAGTACCGTTCCATCAGCTTGCGCGGGTCGCCCTTGAAGTTGCCCCACTCGTAGATGTTGACGAAGCTGGTGGCGGTGATGTCGGCGCGGGTCGACAGCGACCGCAGCTCGGCCCGCTCCCGGGCAGTGAGGGGCTGGTCGACGGTGGTGAACTCGTAGTACTGGTACTCGCTCACCGCGGCCTACCTTCCGGCCCAGTGCCGGTAGGCGTCGATCCACGCGGCGCCGTCGGGCGCGGGGGTGGGTAGCGGCAGGTCGAGGAGATCGATCCTCTGCCGGTGGCGGCCTCGGGCGCAGACCGCAGCGATGGTGTCCGCGGTCAGGTCGATCTTGCGCACGGTGACCTCGACGCCGAGGACGGTGGTGGTGAATGGCACCGCCAGGTGCTCCTCGAGCATGGTGAACAGGCCGGTGAGTTGCTCGTCGTCGCCGTACGCGTCGACCGTGGCTTCCTCGATCATCGCCTCCAGCGCGGCGTCGCCTTTCGATGCCATCGGCGGAGGATATCGGACCGGTGTCGGGGTGTTCGGAGCCCGATACGCGAGGATGGTCGGCGTGGGTTCGGTGGCCGGGTTCGCTGATCTTCACCGGGAGGTGGAGCGGTTACGGGTGGAGAACGCCCGGCTGGGACGTCTGCTGGATCTGCGCGGTCAGGACACGACTGCGGCGCCGGAGCAGTTGTCCGCGCCGGTTGAGCCGCCTGGACTGGTCACCATGGCTTCACCGACTCGGGACAAGCTGGCGTTGTTCGCCGACCGGTTTCGGGCCCGGGCCGACGTGTACGCCGTGCGGTGGGAGAGTGCCCGTACCGGCGCTGCCGGGTGGATGCCCGCGGTCGCCGGTGGCTGGCGTAAGGGGATGGACCGGCGGGGTGCCGCCTACCTGCCCCGGACGACGGAGGTCGTCGCGGCGCATCTGGTCGGCGACGTGTTCATGGGCCTGTACCCACTGATGCCCGGCAACACCTGCCACTTCGTCGTGGCCGACTTCGACGGGCCAACGGCGATGCTCGACGCCCTCGCCTACGTGAAAGCGGCACGAGCCAGCGCGGTGCCCGCCGCGATGGAGATCTCCCAGTCCGGCCGCGGCGCCCACGTGTGGATCTTCTTCACCGGTGCTGTTCCTGCGGCCACCGCGCGGGCCGTCGGCACGGTCCTGCTGCGTGAGGCGATGGTGCTGCGCGGGTCGATGGACCTGCGGTCGTACGACCGGCTGTTCCCCAACCAGGACGTCCTGCCCGAGGGCGGCTTCGGCAACCTCATCGCCGCACCGCTGCAGGGCCTCCGCCGCAAGGATGGACTGACCACCTTCCTCGACCTCGGCACGCTCGAGCCGTACGCCGACCAGTGGGCGTTCCTGTCAACGCTAGACCGGCTCAGCCCCGGCGACGCCGAACGGATCGCCCGGCAGGCCAAGCAGGCCACCACCGGTGCCGACGTCGCCACGATGAGCCGGTCCGCCGCGACCCAGGTCCACCCACCGCTCCCTTCGGTGGTCCACGCGGAAGTCGGTGCCGGGCTGAGCATCGACGCCAGGCAGCTCACCCCCGCCGCACTGGCGACGTTCAAGCACGCCGCTGCCATGGTCAACCCGAAGTTCTACGAGTTGCAGCGACTGCGCAAGTCCACCTGGGACACCCCACGCTTCATCCAGGGCTACGACCTCACCCTCGATGATCACCTGGTCCTCCCGCGGGGCGTGCGGCACACCATCGCCACGATCGTCGAGCGCGCCGGATCCCGGCTGGCCGTCACGGACGCACGGAACTCCGGGAGCGAGATCGACACCGCGTTCACCGCCGAACTCACCAGCAGGCAGGCCAACGCGGTCGGCGCGCTTCTCGCCCACGACGACGGGATCCTGGTTGCCCCACCGGGCTCCGGCAAGACCGTCATAGCCTGCGCCGTGATCGCCGAACGCAACACCTCCACCCTCGTCCTCGTCGACCGCAAAGCCCTCGCCGACCAATGGCGCACCCGCGTCGAGCAGTTCCTCGGCATCAAGCCCGGTCAACTCGGCGGCGGCCGACGCAAACTCACCGGCACGGTAGACATCGCACTGCTGCCCTCCCTGGCCCGGCGCGACGACGTCGCCACCCTGACCCAGGGGTACGGGCACGTCATCGTCGACGAATGCCACCACCTCGGCGCCGCCGCGTACGAGCACTCGGTCAAACGGATCGCCGCGCAGTTCTGGCTCGGCCTCACCGCCACCCCCACCCGACGCGACGGCCTCGGCCAACTCGCCACCTGGCAACTCGGGCCCGTCCGCCACACCCTGACCGACGAAGAACAAGGCACCCTCGCCGCAGCGATACACGCCGACGCCGGACCCCGTCGAGCGCTGTTCATCCACGAGACCAACTTCCAGCCCGGCGACATCGACCTTGACGCCCCCGGCGCGCTCGCCGAGGTGCACCGAAGACTCGCCGTCGACGAGCCCCGCAACACCCAGATCGCCGATGACGTCGCCGCAGCCCTGGCCCGTGGCCGAAACTGTCTCGTCCTGACCCGGCGGGTCGCCCAGGTTGAGACACTCGCCGCCCTGCTCGCCGCACGCGGACACCAAGCGCTCGTCCTCCAAGGCGCGATGAGCACCAGTGATCGGCGAAGCGTCGTTGACCGGCTCGACGGCGCGAAAGCCGGCGACGGGCTGCTGGTCATCGGCACCACACCGTTCATCGGTGAAGGCTTCGACGCCCCCGCCCTCGACACCCTTTTCCTCGCCGGCCCGATCTCCTACGACGGCCTACTCGTCCAGTGCGCCGGCCGTGTCATCCGCGCCGCGCCCGGCAAGGACCTCGCCGAGGTTCACGACTACCACGAACCGGCCACCCCCATCCTCGCCGCCTCACTCCCACGCCGCATGCCCGGATACCGGGCACTCGGTTTCACCCGCACATGAGTGCATCCGATCATGATCACCTTGGCTGGTCCCGCCGGTCACCGAGATACGGAGAAGGCCAAGCGCGCTGGGCCTAGCGTAGTAGGCTGACTGCATGGGTCGGTTCTCCGAGGATGAGCTGCATGCGGTTGTCTCCCGGTACGAGGCGACGCGGGCGCAGGCATTGACCGAACGGGACGAGCAGCTACGGGCGTTCCACGCGGCCGGCTGGCGGCCGGTCGACCTGCAGCGGGTCACCGGGTACAGCCGGGAGACGATCCGTCAGGCACTCCGACCGGAAGTCCGGCGGGCGACCAACATCAGCCGGCGCCGGACACCACCTCAGCCGCCGGCGGACTACCGACCCTACGGTGACCGGAAGCCCTACGTGGTGGCCGAAAGCCTCGCCGAATTGCGCGGCCCGACCGAAGGCACGGTGACGCTTCCGCGTCACCTCGACTGGTCCGGGCATGCCGAGTACGACCTTGACGGGCCCGCACGCCTGGCCAGTATGTACAAGGTGGTACTCACCGAAGCCAGCACCGTCGAGGACCTGAACACCTGGCTCGACGCCGACCTCCTCCGACGGCTCTGGCCCATCCTCTGGCTGCCACCCCAACTCCGCCAGCGCTGGGAGGGCACCTTCCCCGAGCTCGTCGCGACCGGCAGTAATGCGACGTAGTCGCGGATCTCTTCCACGGCCGCCCCGCTGACGGGGCCCGCAGATCGAACACCAGATGACCGCATAACGAACGCACACTATCCCGCAAATCGAAATCCAGGGTCCCGCAGATCGAAAGTTTGGCCGTTAAGATGACGCCGTGCCCACACCGCAGCTGATCCCCCGCCGCGCCGCCGCGCAGGTCAATGCCGCCTTGGCAGACACCCGCGTCGTCTTGATCAACGGAGCACGGCAAGCAGGCAAAAGCACCCTGGTCCGCCTCGTTGCCGGCGATCGCCTGGCCGAGCGCCGCGATCTTGATCGGGCCCAGGACCGGGCGGCGGCGATCGCCGACCCGGTCGGATTCGTGGACTCCGCCGAACTCCTGGTCATCGACGAGATTCAGCGCGCTCCGGAACTCCTGTTGGCCATCAAGGCAGCAGTCGACGAGGACCCCCGTCCGGGCCGGTATCTGCTCACCGGCTCGTCACGGTTGTTCGGCATGGTTGCCGCCCCGGACGCATTACCCGGCCGGATGGAGACCGTCGAACTCTGGCCGTTTTCCCAAGGCGAACTCGACGCAGCGCCGGACGGATTCATCGACGCCGTCTTCACGCTCGGTCCGGACCTGCGACACGAGTCGGACGTCACCCGTGCCGACTACGCGGCCAGGATAGTGCGCGGCGGCCTACCCGAGGCCACCACCCGTACCGACCCGCGCCGCCGCCAACGGTTCCTCGACGCCTACGTCCAGGCGCTCATCGACCGCGACGTCCGCCAGCTGTCCGACATCCAGCACAAGGGCGAGCTACGCAAGCTGGTACGCCTCCTCGCGGCCAGATCCGCGTCAATCATCGCCGCGAACTCCCTCGAGTCCGCCCTCTCACTCAGCCGGCCGACGATCGCCCGCTACCTCCAGGCCCTGGAAGAGATCTTCCTGATCAAACGGATCCCGGGCTGGTCCCGCAACCTGGGCACCCGCGCCACCGCCGCGCCCAAACTGATCTTCGTCGACTCGGGCATCGCCGCCAACGAGATCGCGACCGACGCCCGGGCACTGCTCCGGCCGGGCGCACCGTTCGGCCCGTTACTCGAGTCATTCGTCCTGTCCGAGCTGTCCCGGCAGCTCACCTGGTCCGAGCAGCCCGTCGACCTGTCCCACTACCGCGACCAGAGCAGGTACGAAGTCGACGCGGTGCTCGAGAACCGAGCTGGGCAGGTGGTCGGGATCGAGGTCAAAGCAGCCACCACCGTCGGACCCGACGACTTCCGCGGGCTACGCCGACTCGCCGACCGCCTCGGCAATGACTTCATCGCCGGCATCGTCCTTCACACCGGAACCGCCACACTGCCGTTCGGCGACAAACTCCGCGCCATGCCGGTCAGTACCCTGTGGCAGGTTCCCGCCCCGGCAGCAGACTGACCTCGCCCGCAGGTCACTCCTCAACCGGTCAGGGCCATCGAGGACTGAAGGGTTTCGAGGACCGAAAGGGCGCGGCCCTGCTGATCTTCAGTAAGCGATCCCAGCAGCGCCCCGCAGCGACCGGCACACGAGGCCAAGAAGTAAGAAGCCGCAGGTCATCGGCCTGCGAACACCGGCGGAGGCCATTCTTAGGAAACCGATGCTCCATCCCCCTGAGTTACGAGGGCGTGAGCGCCGAGTCTAGCGACCCCGCAGGTTCACCTGGGATGTCAGAGAGTAACCCACGTTCCTCGGATCGCCGTTGTCCCAGCCCAGGAGCGCACTCAAACGCCATCGATCGATGCGCAGGCACTCCCCACAGCGTGGCAGGGGGTCAGCTTCGGCCTGTTCGCGCCGACCCTCGACTACAGCGGCAGCGCATGGGATCGGGACGTCCTCGACCCGCGGGTTGCTACCCACCCGTCGATCCTGACGGCATTGCGGCAGGTCGGCGAGCCGCAGATGGCCGCCGTCGCGCTGGCGCACGAGGACCTGTGGACGTTGTACGCGGTGAGCAGGGTGATGGAATTACTGATCCTGCCCAGCCAGCCCCACGCCACCGATCCCGACGATCCCACGGACTGGCTCCCGTCCTCGGCGTACCAATAGTTCGTCGCGGCGATCGGCGGCACGTTCCCAGCGGGGGAAGGGTTCCATCCGTTCCTGCACGAGATCGTCGAGGTCGAGCCGGCGGACGATCCGCAGTTGCCGCCGGTGCTGGCCGGGCAGTGGTGGCCGGGGTGCCTGCTCGGGTCGCTGCTGCTCATGCGGGGCGGCGTGAGCGTCCGCGCCGGTGCCCGCCACCTGGATCCCGTACTCGCCGCTAACTCGACGTTGTACTGGGCGTGGCGGCGGCGGTACCGGCAGGCGGCCGACCTGTCGCACGGCTGGGGCGGCGACTCACAGTGGCGCACCGGATTCCGTCGTGACCACCGACTGGCCGACCGGCTCGTCTACAACACGGACGTGGCGCTGGACCCGACACCTCCCCATCCCGGCGGCCAAGATCCGAGCACGGACGTGGACCTCCTGCGTTACCGATGCAGCACCCTGACCGACCACGACGACGACCAGTGGGTGTGGGACAGCCACCACGTCGAACCGACAGCACCCACCGCCACACCGCCTGAGTAGGCGACGCACCCGAGCCAGGGTGAGAACGCGTCGACCCGTTCGACGGTGTCCGGCAGGGACAACACGATCACCCCGTGCGCCTCCAGCAGCCGTACCGGGTGCGACACCGGCCGCCGTCGAGCCCGAGCTCCCGGCGTGCCGCCGCCGCGACCGCGCGGACGCCCTCGGCCCGCGCCGGTTCCGGCGGGTCGAGCTGCGTCTCGGCGAGTACGCGGTGACGCGGTTTGACGGCGGGCGAGCCCTACCGCTTTACTACTACCCTAGTAAAGCAGGGAGGCTCGATGTTCCACTTCCGGCTCGACACCGGCTCCGGCGTACCGCCGTATCTGCAGCTGGTCCACCAGGTCCAGCAGGCTGTCCTGCTGGGTTTCCTGCGACCCGGTGACCGCCTGCCCCTGATCCGGGAGGTCGTCGAGTCGCTGGCCATCAATCCGAACACGGTGGCGAAGGCATACCGCCAGCTGGAGCAGGAGAACCTCGTCACCGGCCGGCCAGGCCACGGCACGTTCGTCAACGACGCGCTGCCGGCTGCGGTGCCCCCGGCCACCTACACCTCCTTGCGGAGCGGCCTGCAGACCTGGCTGCGGAGGGCGTACGCCGCAGGGCTGGACGATCAGGCGATCGCCGCGCTGTTCGCCAGCGTCCACCACCAGACCAAGACGACTGCGGAGTCAGCATGACGGCCCACCCCGCGCTGCGTACCAGGAACCTCGGCAAGCGGTACCGCAAAGCCTGGGCCCTGCGCGACTGCACCCTGGAGCTGCCCCCCGGCCGCGTCAGCGCCCTGGTCGGCCCGAACGGCGCCGGCAAGACCACCTTGCTGCGCCTGGCGGTCGGGCTGCTCACGCCGACGACGGGATCGGTCGAGGTGTTCGGCGAATCGCCCGCCACCAACAGTGTGCGGGCCCTGACCCGCATCGGTTTCCTCGCGCAGGACCACCCGCTCTACCGCCAGTTCACCGTGGCGGACCTGCTGCGCTTCGGCCGCTCCTGCAACGTACGCTTCGACCACGGGCTGGCCGCGCGACGCCTGACCCAACTGGGCATCCCGTTGCACGCCCGCGCCGGCGCGCTCTCCGGCGGGCAGCAGTCCCAGGTGGCGCTCACGCTGGCGCTGGCCAAGCGACCCGAGCTGCTGGTCCTGGACGAGCCACTGTCCAGCCTGGATCCGCTGGCCCGGCAGGAGTTCCAGCGGACCCTGATGGGCGCGGTCGCCGACAGCCAGCTGACCGTGTTGTTCTCCTCCCACGCCATCCACGAACTGGAACGGGTCTGCGACCACCTCGTGGTGATCAACCACGGCCGGGTCGTACTCGACGGCGACATCGACTCGCTGCTGGCCGAACACCGGCTGCTCCTGGGTCCACGGGTCGGGGCGGACCCTCACGGCCCGTCCGTGGTCGAGGTCAGCCACAGCGACAGGCACACCACCATGCTGGTACGCCAGGCGGCAACGCCGGTCATACCCGGCTGGCAGGCGAACCCCGTCGGGCTGGAAGAGCTCGTGCTGGCCTATCTGCGCCGGCCCGCCGGCCTCGACGCCGAACACCGGGAGCAGACCGCATGACGTGGATGATGTGGCGTCAGCACCGTACCGAGGTCCTGGCACTGACGGTCTTCGTCGGCGTCGTCGCGGTGGCGCTGTTCGTCCTCGGCCGGCCGATGCACGCCCTGTTCCCGATGGGTCCGACACACTGCCTGGTGCCACCGCTGGACCAGGGCTGCCGATCCGCGCTGGCCCGGCTACAGCAGGACCACGGCTACAGCACCACCGTGCTGATCCTGCTCAACTTCGTCCCGTACGCGATCGGCGGTTTCCTCGGTGCGCCGCTGCTCGCCCGGGAGCTGGAGGCGGGCACCTGGCAGCTGGCCTGGACCCAGGCGGTGCCGCGCCGGCGCTGGCTGACCGTCAAGATCCTGGTACTCGGCACCGTCAGCGTCCTTCTCGCGGCGGGACTGTCCACGGTGGTCGCCTGGTACCGGCAGCCACTCGACCTGCTGGGCGGGTTCGACATCACCGGCTTCGACCTGACCGGAGTCGTGCCCATGGCGTACGCCCTGTTCGCGTTCGCGCTGGGCGTCGCAGCCGGGCCGGTGCTGCGCCGCAGCCTGCCGGCCGCCGCCGTGGCGTTCGTGGCATTCCTGGCCGTACGCTTCACCGTCGCCGGCTGGATCCGCCCGCACTTCCGCACGCCGGTCACCCACGTCCAGGCCTTCGTGCCGGGAGCGGGCGACATCACCGACGGTACGACCAGTGCCCGGGACATGGTCCTCGACCAGGGGTTCGTCGACGCCAACGGCCGCCACATCACCGGCCTCGACGCCGTGATCATGGAGGGAAGGGCCCGGGAGGGGGGCGGCGACCCCACCGTCTACCTCCACGACCACGGCATCCAACGGTGGGCTGTCTACCAACCCGTCGAACGCTACTGGACCTTCCAGGCCATCGAGACCGCCACGTTCGTCGCGCTGGCCCTGCTGTTGCTGGCGCTGGTCTTCTGGCGGATCCGCCGCCCCACGTTCTGACCAGATGGTCCCACCGGGATCCCAGAGGGAACGGGTCAGGAACTGCCAGTCGCTTCCACGGCGCTTCCGTGGGTTTGAGCGGCGACCATGGTGACGAGGGTGTCGATCAACTCTTCGGCGGTGGTACGCCATTTGTCGCCTTCGAGCTGACCGGTGAGTTCCATGCCGGCGATGCCGTCGGCGCTGGCGAGGAGCAGTGCGGCGTACCGGCGGGCGTGGTGTTCGCCGGTCACGTCGGCGACTATTCGAAGGGATTCGTGGGCGCCGGCAGTCGCCTAACCAGACCTGAGGGTGAGCAGGGTGATCTCGCTCGGCGCGAAGATCCGGAATGGTGGGCCCCAGAAACCGGTCCCCCGGCTCGTGTAGAGCTGGGTCCGACCGTGCCGGCTGAGGCCCTGCACGACCGGCTGGTCGAGCCGGACCAGGTAGTGGAACGGCCACATCTGGCCGCCGTGGGTGTGCCCGGACAGCTGCAGATCCACACCGGCCGCGACCGCGTCGTCGATCTGCTTCGGCTGGTGCGCCAGCAGCAGCACAGGCAGCTGCGGGTCGGCGCCGGCCAGCGCCGCCGCGTGGTCGGCGCGGTGACCGGCCACGCCCGACGCGGCGGCGGTCACGTCGTCGACCCCGGCCACGACGAGCCGTGCGCCGCCCCGCTCCACCACGAGGTGCCTGTTGTGCAGAGGCTCCCAGCCGAGGGTCCGCATGTGGTCGACCCAGCCCTGCGCCTGGCCGTAGTACTCGTGGTTGCCCGTCACGTACACCCGGGCCAGCCGGGCCTGCACGGTGCCCAGCGGCGCTGCCTGCGCCCGGCGCTGGTCGACCGTGCCGTCGGCGATGTCGCCGGTGTGGCAGACGATGTCGGGGGCCAGGTCGTTGACCACCTCGATCGTGCGGGCGGACCAGCGGGCCCGGTCGATCGGGCCATAGTGGGTGTCGGTCAGTAGCACGACCCGGACCCCGTCGAGACCGGCACCCAGCCGGTCGATGGTGATGTCCACCCGCCGGACCCGGGGCACCCGCATCGCCTCGGCGTACCCCCAGATGGCCAGGACGACCGAGACGAACGCCGCACCGACCGCCACGGCCCGGGACCGGACCGGATCGGCGACTCCCGCCACGGCGAGCGGGAGCCGGAGCACGTTCGCGATCAGCGTCCAGACGAACAGGATCCAGACCAGGCCAAGCAGTGAGTCCGCGATGCGCGCCGCCGAATCCAGCCGCCGGCGGCCGTGCCCGAGATACATCAGAACGGGGAATGCGACCACCGCGACCACGAACACGGCCGTGCCGGCGTTCACCACCGGCGTCGGCCAGCGCGCCGCCACCGTCAACGTCCACCACGGCAGCCCGAACAGCAACGCCAGGACCGCGATCAGCGTCGCCCCGGACAGCAGAGGTCGCAGCAGCCCTCGCGCCGGCCGCACCTGTACGGCATCGCCAGAAGCCATCGTCGTCCTCCCGTCGGGGTCCGTGCAGCATGACACGCCCCGGGCTGGATCGACCATGCCGGCAACCTGCCCACCGGTGGCGTGACCGGTGTGCCGGCGACCTGGCAGCTCAGGGTGGCGGGATGTCGACCAGGCGGCGCAGCAGGGCGCTGAACTGGGCGCGTTCGGCCACTGTGAACCGGTCGAGCAGGTCGTTCTGGGCGGCGTCGACCAGTGTGTCCATCTCCCGCATCCGGGCGGTTCCGGCGTCGGTGATGTGAACGACGTTGCGGCGCCGGTCCACCGGGTCGGGTTCCCGGCGGAGCAGGCCGTCGGTCTCCATCCCGCTCAGCGTGGTGACCGCGTCGCCCCGGTCGATGCCCAGCCGGCGACACAGCTCTGCCTGGCTGATCCCGCCGAACTCGTCGAGCGCGGCAAGGATGCCGTACCGCATCCGGTCGCCGGGGCGGTCCAGGTGCGTCCCGACGACCCGGTTCGCGCGGGCCGCCCCGTGGTGGAGCAGCCAGGAGGTCAGCCGCCGGAGCCGAGCCGGCGGGGCCCCCGGCTGCTGAGCGGGTTCGTGCTCACTCACCCGACCAGTGTAGCTAAACGTTGGACTTCCAACGACCTGGCGATTATCGTTGGTTGTCCAACGATCTGTGATGGGGCGGCGATGACAGTGGGCAGCGCGGGACGGACCCCCACCACGGCGGTTCCCGCCCCGGTGTGGCGGGTCGCGGTCGTCCTGGCGTCCGGTTCGGTGATGACCGGCCTGGACACCTCGCTCGTCAACGTGGGCATCGAGATCATCGGTCGGGAACTGGACGCCTCACTGACCGAGATGCAGTGGATCAACAGCGGCTACCTGCTCGCCCTCGCCGCGGCCCTGCCCACCTGCGGCTGGGTCAGCCGGCGGATCGGCACCGGTCGGCTCTGGCTCTGGGCGCTGGCCGGATTCACCCTCACCTCCGCGCTCTGCGCGCTCGCCCGCAGCGCCGACACGCTCATCGCCGCCCGGGTGCTCCAGGGGCTGACCGGCGGACTGCTCATCCCCACCGGAATGGCCATCCTCGGTCAGGTCGCGGGGAGCGGACGGATGGGTCGGGTGATCGCCGTGTCCAGCGTGCCGGCCATCCTGGCCCCGGCCTTCGGCCCGATCATCGGCGCCCTACTCATCGACAACTTCTCCTGGCGCTGGATGTTCCTGGTCAACGTGCCGATCGGGATCGTCGGGCTGCTGGTGGCCCTGCGGGTCGTTCCGCGTGGTGCGGCCGGTCGGGCCGCCCGGCCGGACGTGCCGGCCCTGTTCCTGGTCGCCCTGGGGCTGCCGCTGCTCACCTACGCCGTCACCGCAGCGATGGACCGGCGCGGGCTGTTCGCGGCGGCCGTGCTGGCCCCACTGGCGGTCGCGCTGGTCGCGCTCGTGCTCTTCGTCCACCGGTCGCTGCGCGCCGCCGAGCCGCTGATGGACCTGCGACTGACCAGGGATCCGGTCTACGCCGCCGCCGCCAGCACCATCTTCTTCTCCAGCGCGGCACTCTTCGGAGGGCTGATCGTGATGCCGCTGTACTTCCAACTCGCAATGGCCAGGGGCATCATCGACACCGGTCTGCTGCTGATGGCGTTCAGCCTCGGCGCCACGGTCACCTTCCCGGTCGCCGGACGGCTGACCGACAGACACGGCGGCGGCATCGTCACCGTGGTCGGGCTCGTGGTCACCGTCGCCGGCACCGTCCCGATGGCGGTCCTGCCGTCCGATCCGAACGTCGTCCTCGTCGAGGCCCTCCAGGTGGTCCGGGGTGTCGGCCTGGCCCTCGCCGGATCCCCGGTGGTCTCCGCCGCGCTGGCCCGGGTCCGGTCCCACCAGATGCCGGACGCCAGTGCGCAGGTGAACATCCTGTCCCGGGTCGGCGGCGCCGTCGGCAGCGCGCTCTGCGTCGTGGTACTCGCCGACGCGCTGGCCGACGCCCGATCCGAGGTCGAGGTCGCCGCGGCGTTCCGGAGCACCTTCTGGTGGCTGACCGGGATGGCCGCCGTCGCCCTCGTCCTCGCCACCTGGCTCACCCGGGCGCAACGAGGCGCCCGCCGGACGGGGCCGAAGTGACCCGGGCACCGCTGAGCACGTCCAACAATCAGGAGGTCAACCAATGCGTATCGGCATCATCATCGGCAGCACCCGCCCGGGACGGCGGGGCGAGGCGGTGGCGCAGTGGGTCCACAAGCTGGCCACGCAGCGCGGAGACGCCAGCTACGAGATCGTCGACCTGGCCGACCACGACCTGCCGCACCTCGACGAGGCGGTGCCGGCGGCGATGGGACCGGAGAACTACGTGGGCGACCACACCAGGCGCTGGGCGGAGACCATCTCGCGCTACGACGGGTACGTCTTCGTCACCCCGGAGTACAACCACTCCTACCCGGGCGTACTGAAGAACGCCATCGACTACCTCTACTCGGAGTGGCGCGACAAGTCGGCCGGCTTCGTCGGGTACGGCCTCCACGGCGGGATCCGGGCCGTCGAGCACCTGCGGCTGGTGCTGGCGGAGCTGCACGTCGCCGGTGTCCGTGACCAGGTCACCCTGAACTACTTCACCGAGTTCGGCCCGAACGGCGAGGTGCTGCCGGCCGAGCACCAGGAGCCCATCCTGCACCGGATGCTGGACCAGGTGGTGGCCTGGGGCGGCGCCCTGGCCACGCTGCGCCAGAAGTGACCGGCCGGTGGGGTGCCGTCGACGACGGCACCCCACCGTTGCGCTGCCGGTGACGCTCCGGGACGTCCACGGGGCGTCCGGCGGGAGCTACCGTCGCCACTTCTCGGCGGCCCGGCGCCGCTGGTCGGTCTGCCGTAGATCCGCTTTCCGTCCGTCGGCACCGGTGAGTTGCGGGTCGAGGTCAACCGACGGGTGGCGCTGGCCGACCTGCCCGCGCTGCACGCCCAGGCCGGCGCGGGTGAGTTGTCCGGCAAGACCGTCGTCCTCGCCCCTGCGGCCTGACCTGCTCCCGCCGCCCTCCCCGTCCGGTCCACAAGGGATGCGCTGACCGCCCACGCGAGGGTTGGGGCGTTCTCCGGCGGGGAATGAGACGGAGCCCAGTCCCGGAGGGAGGAGAGGCGATGGGATCGGCCATTGGGCCCGCCGCTCGGACCGGGGTGCCGGCGTCGCCGCCTTCGGGCCGCATCTTCGGTGCCAACTAGCTCGCCTTCGTCACCGGGACCGGGCTGTCCTCCGTAGGTAACGCCGCCTGGTACATCGCCCTGTCCTGGACCCTGGCCAGCACCGTCAGCCCGGACGTGGCAGGACTGCTGCTGGCGCTGGCCACGCTGCCCCGCCTGGCGGTGCTGCTGTACGGAGGGGCTGTCGCCGACCGGCACAGCCGCCGGAAGGTGATCATCGTCAGCGACGGTGTCTCCGCCGTCGTCATGGTCGGCGCGGCCGTCGCGCTGCTGGGCGGTGGCCCGTGGTGGGTGCTGTTACTGGCTGCGGGGGCGCTATCGGTGACCGGAGCGTTCTTCGTCCCCGCCTCGGCCGCGCTGCGACCCCAACTCCTGGCCAGGGACGATCTCATCCGGGGCAACGCCCTCTACTCCCTGGCGTTACGCGGCGGGCAGGCGGCGGGTGGACCGGTCGGCGCCTATGCGCTCGCCCTGGGCGGGGCCTGCTGGTCGCGCTGGTCAACGCCGTCTCGTACCTGTTTTCGATGGCTGCCGTCGCTGCCACCCGCCCTCTTCCCACGCCCCCGCTGAAGTCGGTGCCTGAGCAACCCTCCCGCGCCGGGGCTTCCGGTGTCCGCGCCGGTCTGGCCTACGCCTGGCGGCACACCCGGCTGCGGAGCCTGATGTTCGTGCTGTTCCTCAACGAGCTGAGCTGCGCGGGGGTGCTCAACGTCGGGCTGGCGTTGTTCGCCCGCGACCGCGGGCTCGACGAGGGCGGTGCGGGGCTGCTGCTCACCGGCTTCGCTGTCGGCTCGGCGATCGGTGCTCTCGCCCTGATCGTGGTGCCGGCCCGGCGGGCGGCCGGGCCGGTGTTCGGCGTGGCGCTGCTCGTGCAGGCCGCGCTGCTCGTCGCACTGTCCGCAGCGGACTCCACCGCCCTCGCGGTGGCGATCTTCATGGCGCTCGGCGCGCTACTCGGGGTGACCGCCAGCCTGGGCACGTCCCTGTTGCAGTCGTGGTGCGATCCGCAGTACCGGGGCCGGGTGCTGGCGGTGCTGGCGCTGGTGGCGTTCGCCTCGATCCCCCTCGGCAACCTGCTGATCGGCGTCCTGGCGGCGCGCTTCGGCATGGCCACGGCCCTGCTCGTGCACGCGGTGATCGCGGTGGGTGCCGTCACCGTGTTCCTGTCCCGCGCCGCGCTACGCCGCGCCGCCCTGTAGCAGTGGCCCGGGGTGCCCGACTGGGCTACCGACCGGCGGGGGCGTCGGATGGCGGCTCGGTGAAGTAGTCGCGGAGCACGGCGATCTGCCCGGCGCGGAGTCGGAATATCTGCACGAGCGACATCGTCGTCTGCTGCCCGTCCGTCCCGTCGAAGGCGACGTCGATCTCGGCGATGAACACGTCGGGGTCCGGAGTGTCGTGCAGGAGGTGGGCGGAGCGCGTCAGGTTCACCGTGCCCTCGGGGGTCGGAAGCTGGTGGTAGGCGTTGGTCCCGGCCCGGATCGCCGCCCGACCGACCAGTCGGCCGTGCAGCGGATGGCCGGCGGGAACCAGCGGTGCTTCGTAGACGCCGTCCTCGGTGAACAACGCGGCGATCGCATCCGGGTCCCGGGTGACCGCACCGGCGTAGACGTACCGTTGGAAGATTTCCTGGTGTGTGAGGTCCACCCTCCAGTTTAGCCTGCGGACGAGCCGGAGCGGGGGGACGCCGAACGACGACGGCCCGACGCGGAGAACCCTTCCGCGTCGGGCCGTCGTCGTTCGGGTGGGGTCAGCTGGCCGCGCAGGTGGCGGTCGCACCGGGGCCGGTGCCGTTGCCCTGGAAGCCGAAGTTGGTCGACTGCCCGGCACCGACCTGCCCGTTGTAGCTCACGTTGGTGAACCGGACGGTCCCGCTGGTGCCGCTGGACTGTGCGCTCCAGGTGCTGGTGACGCTGGCACCACCGGGCAGGTTGATGCTGACGTTCCAGCCGTTGAGGGCGGTGGCGCCGGCGGTGACCGTCACGCTCGCCGTGAAGCCGCCGTTCCACTGGTTGACCACCACCGACGCGGTGCAGCCGTTGCCCGCAGGCGGCGGGGTGGTGGGCGGCGGCGTGGTGGGCGGGGCCGTGGTGGGCGGCGGGGTCGTCGGCGGGGCCGTGGTGGGCGGCGGGGTGGTCGGCGGGGTCGTCACGGGCGGGTTGGGTGCGCCGTTGGCCAGGCTGAAGGCCAGGTCGGGCTGGAACGAGCCGGCGGTGTAGCGGCAACCGTCGGCCTCGCCCGGCGGCTTCACCCACAGGTACGCGTCGATGTTGTTGTCGCCGGTGTTGGTCGTCGGGTACTGCCCGATGCGGCGGTCGGTGTTGTCGTCGCCGCACCAGTCACCGCTGGCACCGCCGTTGCGGCTGGTGTCGATGACCTGACGCTTGCCCGACAGGCCCATGCCGTTGAGGGCGTTGATGACGTTCCGGCCGAAGTTCGCCTCGCTGGAGGTGGGGTTGTAGTTCGACACGTTGGTGAAGAAGCCGTCGGCGTACTGGACGCCGGCCGCGCGCAGACGGTTGGCCGTCTCGCTGGGGCTGTTCCAGGTGGAGTGGCCGCCGTCGAGGTAGACCTTGGCGTTGGGGTTGGCCGCCTTGAGGGTCCGGGTGGCCGTCGAGATCGCCTGGTTACGGGCGTTGATCTCGTTGCTGTTCAGGCAGGTCAGCAGGGCGAGCGAGTCGGTCTCCAGGATGATGATGACC
This sequence comes from Micromonospora sp. RL09-050-HVF-A, assembly GCF_019374995.1. NCBI lineage: Bacteria > Bacillati > Actinomycetota > Actinomycetes > Micromonosporales > Micromonosporaceae > Micromonospora > Micromonospora sp. RL09-050-HVF-A. The sequence goes on along the minus strand of NZ_JAGKQP010000002.1, from coordinate 5,146,113 downwards.
GTCTGGTTGCCCAGCCCCCGGGCGAAGTTCGACACCCAGGTCTGGTACTGGTTGAGGTCGGGTGCCCCACCGGCGCTGGCCCCACCGCAGTCCCGGTTGGTGATCTCGTAGATGGAGAGCACCGGGATCTGCCGCGCGGAGTTGGCGGCGCCGACGAACGACGCGGCCTCGGACTGCGCGGTCGACGGGTTGAAGTTGGCGAACCACCGGGCCTGCGGCTGGCTGGCGATCTTGTCCCGGATGACGCCGACCCGCGAGTCGCCGGGGTTGGCGGAGACCCAGCGGACGACGGCCGTGGTCGGGTCACGGTAGAGCGGTCCGGATATCGTCCCGGCGGAGGCGGTGCCGCCGGCGAGGCAGACGCCGGCGGCGGTGACGCCCGCGACGGCCGCCACACTGAAGGCCGCCACCGATCTGCGGCGGAGCGAGGAGAGGGTAGCCACGACGTATTGCCTCCTGGTCACATAGATGTTTCTACATGGGAGCGTTCCCACGACGGTAGCCGAGGCACGCGCCGCTGCCAAGACGTACGGCCCGCTCATTGGGGCATCGACCAACTTCACGGTCCGGACGGGCCGGGCGGCAGCGTACCGCCGGTGTGGAGGCCCGGCGACGGGAACGGAAGGCGGCCCCGCTCACCGGGTCACGGCGTGTGCACCCGGTCGACCTTGACGGTGAGCACGACGCGCTGCTGCCCGCCACCGCCGAAACCGGGATAGGGACGGCCGAGGTATCTCCGGGACAACTCGTCGATGTGCTCGCGGGCACCGGCGGTGGCGATGTCCACCACGCTGCCGCGCAGCGCCCAGTACCGGGCCGGGGCGGCGGGGTCGGCGACGCCGAGGGCGACGCGCGGGTCGCGCCGGACGTTGCGGGTCTTCTGGTGGGTGTCCACGGTGTTGACGAGGACGTGTTCGCCGTCGGTGCCGACCCAGGTCTGGGAAATCTGCGGTGACCCGTCCGGCATGAGCGTGGTCACGAAACAGATCGCCGTGCCGCGGAGGACCGCGGTCAGGTCGTCGGGGAGAGCCGTCATGGGCTGCGCCTTCATCTCGGGGTGTGGTGGTAGAGCCGGGCGATGACCGACTCCTGCGGCGGGTCGTCGGACAGGTCGGCGCCGCGCAGGCCCGCCAGGGCGATCCGCAGCGCGCGCCGCCACAACTGCGGGGCGAAGGCGCGGGAGGCGTCCATGACGCTGCCCACCATCAGGTGTACGGCGGCGAAGTCGGCCGGGGTCGCGCCGGCCGGCAACTGCCCGGCCCGTACGGCCCGGTCGACGAGGCCCGCCACCAACGGGGTCATCCGCTCGTGCGCCCGCTGCACCTGGGCGGTGGCCTGGTCGCGCCCCCGGAGCAGCTCCCCCAGCCCCCGGCTCTGCGCCTCGATCTCCAGTTGCCGTTCGAGGAACCAGGTGAGCCCGGTGAGGGCGTCGTCGTGGCGCGCGGCCTCCTCGGCGAAGCTGACGACCCGGTCGATGTGCTCGCTGAACAGGGCGTCCAGCAGGTCCTGCCGCTGCGGGAAACGGCGGTAGACGGTGCCCATCCCGGTGCCGGCCGCCCGGGCGATGTCCTCGTACGACACCTCCAGGCCGTTGGTGGCCATCAGCGCGTACGCGGTGCGCAGCAGCAGTTGACGGTTGCGCTCGGCGTCGCGGCGCAGGGTGGGGGGCGGATCGCTCACCTGCCGGAGCCTAGCCAAATGGAATAAAAATTCCAAGTGGAAGAAGCATTCCACATCATGGTTGCGCCGAGGCCCGCCCCACCTCCCGGCGCCGGATCGGGGCGACATCGCCCACACACGGCGACAGCGCCCACACACGGCGACAGCGGCACCGCCGTCGTGCGCGGTACCGCTGTCGCCGGGGGGCAGGCGGCCCCGACCCCTGCCGCGTGCCGACCCGCCCTCGTCGGAGGGGTTCCGTTACGGCCGCAGAGCCTGCGCGGCCGGGGTCCAGGTCGACTCGTTGCTGACGTCGGCGACCCTGATCCCCTGGGCGATCTTCTTCAGCTCGGCCACCGGCAGCTTGTTGCCCAGCCCCATCCCGCTGACCTGGAGCACGACCGAGCCGTTGGCGTTCCAGATGTTGCAGAAGCCGCCGCCTGCGGCGTCGCCGCCCGGGACCGGCCGGTCCGAGCCGGGGTAGCACTTCGTCACGCCCGGCTCCGGGGACTGGTTCGAGCTGCTGCCCGGCGTGACGAAGATGTGGAAGCCGTCCTTGATGCCGTTCTCGGTCGCGTCGTACGGCGCGCTCAGGCCCGAGGTGGGCGCGGCCGGCCGGGTGTACGTCGCGCCACCGAAGTCACCGGCGCGGGCCGCGGCGATGCCGCTGAGGCCGGGCATGGCGTGCGTGCCGGACTGCAACGGGCGGTAGCCGGCCGGCACGTAGCCGACGGTGAACGGCACCGTGGCCGGCTTCGGCCGGCTGGGCTTCAGACCGCCGACCAGGCCGCCGAGGTCCTGGAAGCTGGGCGAGGCGACGGAACCGGAGATCGACGTCACCGCCGCCCAGGCGTCGGGCGCGTACTCCCAGGCGAGCAACTTGTTGCCCTCGTCGACCGGCTTGCTCGGGTCGAGGCCGACCGGCAGGGTCGCCTGCACGGCCTTGTGCCCGGCCACGGTGACCTTCCGGCCGTTCTTGATCCCGGCCGGGTCGAAGACGCCCGGCCGGTAGACGGTCAGGTACGCCCACAGGCTGGGCTTGCCCCCGGTGGCCCGCTTCTTCTGCTCGATCTCATCGCCGCGCGCCTCGATCTCGTCGGCCGTGACCGGCTTGTCGTTCGAGATGTGGCCGTCGGAGTAGACCGAGGCGATCTGGTAACCGACCGACGCGACGATCGGGTCCTGCACGTGCAGCGGGCCCGCGTCGTACCCCTTGAAGGTGAAGGTGAACGGCGGGGCGTCGGCCCAGCGGGCCTCGGCCGGGCCGGCGGCCGCCACACCCACCGGGGGCGGTGCGGCAGTGGTGCGCTGCCCGGCGCCCAGGGTCGGCAGGGTGAACGCACCGGCGACCGCGACCACGACGAGACCGGCCACCCCGGCCGACGCGAACCCGGCCCGGCGACGCCGCTGCGCCCGCCGCCCGGCCGCGACGATGTCGTCGGCGGTACGCGTCATCGGCGGCTCCTCCCCCGTCACGGCGTCCACCAGCTCATGCAACTGCATTGGTCCACTCCTCTGTCGGCTTCCCGGTGAGATTGATGCGTTCGGCGGCGAGTGACTCGCGCAGCTTCGCCAGACCACGGGAGACCTGACTCTTGGCCGTCCCCACCGTGCAGTCGAGGACGCCCGCCGTGTCCTCCAGGCTCAGACCCAGGTAGTGCCGCAGCACCACGGCGGCCCGCTGCCGGGCCGGCACCGCGTCGAGCGCCGCCCGCAGGCGCATCCGCTCGTCGGTCGCGTCGGCCGGGTCCCGCAGCGCGAGGTCCGGCATGGCGTCGCCGGCCGACCGCTCCCGCCGCCAGGGCCGCCGGGTCTCGTCGATCGCGGCGCGGTAGACCATCGTCTTGACGTACAGGTCCGGTCGGTCCAGCTTCCGCCACCGGGGGTAGAGCTTGACCAGGGCGTTGGCCACGGCATCCTCGGCCGCGTGCCAGTCGCCGCAGGTCATGTACGCCAGCTTGCGCAGCGACGCCATCTGCGACGTCACGAACTCGCGGAACGCTTGTTCGTCTTCGGCTTTCAAGTCGACTGCCTCCTCGTGACGGAGGTAGAACGGAGCCACCGGGCCGGGGAGTTGCACGTCCGGCGAAAGTAGTTGCCGAACCACTACGCGTAGCGAAGGCGGCCGCCCGCTACCCCGCAGGGCGGATCCCGGCGGGGTAGGGCCAGGCATACCGGAAACGCTACGGCCAGTGGGCTGGGTCGGCCGGTGTCGCCCTGACAGGGTTCGAGCATGACCTCGCCCGTACCTCTGCACCTGGCGACGGCGCTGCGCCGACGCGACTACCTGGTCTCCCCGTGGCCGTGGCGCGCGCTGGCGTACCTCGCCACCACCCTGCCGGTCGCCGGACCCCTGTCGATCGGCCTGCTCGTCGTCGGGGCACCCCTGCTGGCGGTGCTCAACGCGGCACGCCAGGACCGGACGGTGGAGCTGCCCATCATCGTGTTCCTCACCGTCGTCGCCCTGACGGTGCTGGCGTTGGCCCCGATCGTCAGCGTCGCGGTGGCCCCGGTCGAGCGGTGGCGGCTGCGTCTGGTCGACCCGCGCCCGCTGCACCGGCCCCGCTTCACCGATCTGGTCGCGCGCTACACCAGCGCCGGCGCCTGGCGGGAGGTCGGCTACACCTTCCTGCTCGGCGGCCTGGTGCCGCTGGCGTACTGGCTGCTGTTCCTGGTCGTGCTGCTCGACGGGACGCTGGTCGCCAGCCCTTGGCTGGTCGGCGACGCCGACTCGGTCACCGTGGTCTGGACCACGATCGACACCGCCCACCAGGCGATCCCGTACGCGGCCGTGGGCGTCGTGTGCGTCCCGGCGCTGGTGTACCTGGCCGGCCTGCTCGCCGCCGGCCAGGCGACGGTGGCCCGACGGCTGCTCGACGGGTCCGCCGAGACCACGGCGCTGCGGGAGGTCACCCGGTCCCGGGCCCGCCTGGTCGACGCGTACGAGGCCGAACGTCGCCGCATCGAACGGGACGTGCACGACGGCGCGCAGCCCCGCCTGACCAGCCTCACCCTCCAGCTCGGCCTGGCCCGGCTGGACGTGCCCGACGACTCCCCCGCGGCCCGGCCGTTGGCCGTCGCGCACGAGCAGGCCAAGGGGCTGATGGTCACCCTCCGGCAGATCGTGCAGGGCATCCGCCCGCAGCACCTCACCGAACTCGGCCTGGCCGGCGCAGTCCGGGAACTGGCCGGGGCGGCCACCATCCCGGTCGACGTCCACGCCGACCTCGGGCAGCCGCTGCCGGAGGTGGTCGAGACCACCGCCTACTTCGTGGTGTCCGAGTCCCTGGGCAACGTCGCCCGGCACGCCCGGGCCAGCCGGGCCGAGGTGCGGCTGACCCGGTCCGCCGGCAGTCTCGTGGTGGAGATCGGGGACGACGGGTGCGGCGACGCCGACCCGGCCCGGGGCAGCGGACTGACCGGGCTCGCCGACCGGGTCGCCGCCGTCGACGGCCGGCTGCTGCTGTCCAGCCCGCCCGGTGGTCCTACCCTGGTGCGGGTGGAGCTGCCGTGCCCCCGGTGACCCGGGTCGTGCTCGCCGAGGACGGGGTGCTCCTGCGGGAGGGTCTGGTCGGCCTGCTGAGCCGGTTCGACTTCACGGTGGTCGCCGCCGTCGGCTCCGCCCCGGAGCTGCTGGACGCGGTGGACGCGCACGAGCCGGATCTGGTGGTGACCGACATCCGGATGCCGCCGCAGCACCGCGACGACGGGCTACGGGCCGCCGTCACCGCCCGCACCCGGCACCCGCACCTCGCGGTGGTGGTGCTCAGCCAGCACGTGCAGGCCGAGTACGCCTCGGCGCTGCTCGACAGCGGTGACCGCCGCCGGGTCGGCTACCTGCTCAAGGACCGGGTCGCCGACGTCGCCGAGTTCGCCGCGACCCTGCGTCGGGTCACCGACGGCGGCACGGCCATCGACCCCGACGTGGTACGGCACCTGCTGCACCGCCCCCGCGACCCGCTCGCCGCCCTGTCGGCCCGGGAGCGGGAGGTGCTGGTGCTGCTGGCCGAGGGGCACTCCAACACTGCGATCGCGGCCCGGCTGCACGTCACCGAGGCCGCGATCGGCAAGCACGTCGGCAACATCCTGGCCAAGCTGGACCTGCCGCCCAGTGACGACACCAACCGTCGGGTACTCGCCGTCCTCACCTACCTGCGTACCGGCCCGGCCCGGTGACCACTGCGGGGTCGGGCGTCGCCGCCAGCGGGTCACCGACGGCCCCGGGCAGGTCCACCACCCGGGTCGCCCAGCGGGCCAGCAGGGCCGGGTCGTGGGTGATCAGCAGCACGCCGGCGGAGTGCCGGCGCTGGTAGTCGGTGACGACGGCGGCGACGTGGGCCTGGGTGGAGGCGTCGAGCATCGCGGTCGCCTCGTCGCAGAGCAGGTGGTCGGGCCGGTGCGCGAGGGCACGGGCCAGGCAGGCGCGTTGCAGCTGCCCGTCGCTGACCGCGTGCGGACGCCGGGTGAGCAGGTCGGGGGTGAGCCCGACCAGGTCGGCCAGTTCGGCGGTACGGGCGGTCGTCGCCGCGGTCGGGGTGCCGGTCGCCCGCAGCGGTTCGGCGATCAGGTCGGCCAGGCTCAGCCGGGGGTCGCTGGCGGCGCGGGGGCTCTGGAACAGGATCGCCACGCGGGTCCGCACGGCGGCCGGCACCCGGTGACGGACGCCCCCGACGGGCCGCCCGTCCAGGGTCACCCGACCGCTGTCCGGGGCGTGCAGGAGGGCCAGCACGCGGGCCAGGGTGGACTTGCCGCTGCCGGAGGGCCCGCGCAACCCGACCGTCTCGCCGGGGGCGATGTGCAGATCGACGCGGTCGAGGACGCGCTGCCGACCGAAGTGGACGGTGATCTGGTGCGCGGCGAGTCCGGTGGGGGCCACGGCCGTGGTGTCGGGTGGGCCCGTCGGGTCGTCGACGGTGGTCGTCATGCCGGTGCCTTCGAGGTGAGCGGGTGGTGGCAGGCGAGCCGCCCCCCGCCGTCGGCGGCGAGGCGGGGTGGGGTGTGGCAGGCGTCCGTGGCCCGGGGGCAGCGCGGGGCGAAGGCGCATCCGGCGGGCAGGTCGGTGAGCATCGGCGGATGGCCGGGCACCGGGGTGAACGCCCGGTCGGGCAGGGCGTCGAGCAGTCCGGCAGTGTAGGGGTGGGCGGGCCGGTCGAACAGGTCCGGGGTGGGGCGGTGTTCGACGATGCGGCTGGCGTACATCACGGCGACGGTGTCGGCGACGCGGCGGGCGGCGGCGAGGTCGTGGGTGATCAGCAGCACGGCGGCCCCGGTGTCGCAGCGGCGGCGCAGCAGGTCCAGGGTGTGGTCGACCAGCGGGCGGTCGAGGCCGGTGGTGGGTTCGTCGGCGAGCAGCAGCGGCGGGTCGGGGGCCAGCGCCAGGGCGGTGGCCAGCCGCTGGGCCATCCCGCCGGACAGTTCGTGGGGAAAGCGGTCGAGGTCGGTCGGGTGCAGGCCGACGTCGGCGGCGACCCGTTCGGCGGCGTCGGCGGCAGCCCGGCGGGGGTGGCCGTGGGCGCGCAGGGTCTCCGCCAGCAGCCGCCGGCCGGTGCGCACGGGGGTGAGGGCGGTGGCCGGGCTCTGCGGGACGAGACCGACGGCCCGACCCCGGACCTGCCGGGCGAGGTGGCGCTCCCCCACCGCGATCAGGTCGACCGGGTCACCCGCCGTCGGGTGCAGGCGGGCCCGCCCGGTGACGGTGGCGTTGCGGGGCAGCAGGCCGAGCAGGGCGTGCGCGAGGACGGACTTGCCGCAGCCCGACTCGCCGACCACGGCCAGCAGCTCGCCGGGGTGCAGGTCGAGACTCAGGTCGCTGACGGCGTGCACGACGGTGTCGCGGAGCCGGAAGCGGACGGTGAGCCCGTCGACCGCCAGCAGGGCGCGTCGGCGGCCGGTGCCGGCGGGGGCGGTCGTGGTCACAGCTGCAACTCCGCTCGTACCCGGGGGTCGAGGCGGTCCCGCCAGCGGCCGGTGAGCGCGGCGAGGGCGAGGGTGACGGTGACCAGGGCGAGACCGGGGACGATGCTGGCCCACCAGGCACCGGTGAGCAGGGACCGCTGACCGTCGTTGATCATGTTGCCGATGGAGGCGAGGTGCGGGGGCAGGCCCAGGCCGAGGAAGGACAGTGCTGTCTCGTGCCAGACGGCATGCGGGACCATCAGCGTGGTGGCCAACGCGAGGCGCGGGAGCACGTGCGGCAGCAGGTGCCGGGTGAGCACCCGGGCCCGGCCCGCCCCGCCGGAGACCGCCGCGTCGATGAACGGGCGGCTGCGCAGGCTGAGCAGTTCGGAGCGGACGATGCGGGCGGTGGACAGCCAGTGCGTCAACGCGATGGAGGCGACGACCGCGCCGAGGCTGGGGCGCAGCATCGCCACGATGAAGATGCCCAGCAGCAGGTGCGGCAGCGCGGCGATGGTGTCCACGACGCGCATCAGGGCCCGGTCGACCCGCCCGCCGACGGTGCCGGCGACCGCGCCGACGAGGCCGCCGATGACGGTGGCGACCAGGGCGGCGACCGCGCCGACGAGCAGCGAGACGCGTAGCCCGTAGAGGCTGCGCAACGCCACGTCACGGCCGAGGTCGTCGGTGCCGGCCAGGTGGTCGGGCGAGGGTGCGAGCCGGGTCCGGGCGAGGTCGACCGCGCTCTGGTCGAGCGGCCAGAGCAGAGGCGCGAGCAGGCAGGCGACGACCGCGGCGGTGAGCACACCGGCGGCCAGCACCACGCCGGGACGACCGCCCCGCAGCAGGGTCGACAGCCGACGCGACGGCCGTCGCCGGGCGGGCCTGGTGGCCGGTGCCGGGGCGGGCGTGGTGGCCGAGGGCGGGGCGGCCGAGGGCGGGGCGGGCGTGGTGGCCGGTGCCGGGGCGGGGGCGGGGTCAGTCATCGAGGCGTACCCGGGGGTCGGCGGCGGCGTAGCCGAGGTCGGTGGCCAGGTTCGCGGTCAGCACCACGACGGTGGTGGCCAGGGTGGTGGCGGCCAGCAGCGGGAAGTCCGCGCCCAGCGCGGCCTGCACGGTGACCGCGCCGAGGCCGGGCAGCGAGAACACGGTCTCCACCAGCACCGCGCCGCCGACGAGTTCGGGCAGGTGGGTGCCGACCAGGGTGAGGAAGGGCAGCAGCGCGGTCCGCAGCGCGTGGCCGAACAGGACGGTACGCCCGGGCAGCCCCCGAGCGCGGGCGGCCAGCACGTGGTCGTCGCGCAGGCTCTCGGCGACGGCGTCCCGGACGAACAGCACGAACCACGGGGCCTGGGAGATCGCCAGCACCGTCACCGGCAGCACCAGGTGCCGGGCCACGTCGGCCGGGTCGGTGCCGGTGGCGGTGAGGTCGGTGAGCCCACCGGCGGGCAGCCAGCCGAGGGTGAGGGCGAACAGGGCGATCGCGGCCAACCCGATCCAGAACACCGGCATCGACTGCACGGCGTACGCGACGGACCGCAGGGCCCGGTCGAACCAGCCACCGCGCCGGTACGCGGCGAGGGTGCCGAGCAGCACGCTGGCCACCAGGACGAGGGCGAGGGCGACACCGACGAGCAGCAGGGTCCAGCCGGCGCGGGCGGCCAGCACGGAGGTGACGGGTTCGTGCCGGCTGGTGGACCAGCCGAGGTCACCGCGTAGCAGGTTGCCCACCCAGCGGGCGTACTGCACCGGCAGCGGATCGTCGACACCCCAGTTGGCGCGCAACTGCGCGAGGTTCTCCTCGGTGGTGGTGAAGGCCGCCGCGCCCGCGTACTGCTGGGCGGGGTCGATCGGGGAGGCCGCGCCGAGGGCGAACATGCCCATGCTGGTCGCGGCGAGCACCGGTACGGCCACCAGCAGCCGGCGGCGGATCACCACCCCGGCCCCGGCCAGCCGCCGACGTCGCACCCGTGGCGGGCCGGTGGGTGGGGCCTTCGTCGTCACGGTGTCTTCGTCCAGGTGTGCACGTTCCACCAGATGCTGTTGGCGACGTCGTGCTCGTGCGGCTCGACCCGGGGCGTCACCCCGGTCACGGTGTCCCGCACCACGTAGGTGTGTTGCAGGTAGGTGAGGAACACCCACGGCACGTCGGCGGCGAGCTGCCGCTGGAAGGTGGCGTACGCGGCCCGACGGGCGGCCGGGTCGGCGCTGTCCCGGCCGGCCTGCAACGCGGCGTCGACGGTGGCGGACCGGTAGGAGCCGGGGTTGAAGAAACCCTGCCCGGCGAAGGCCGACCCGAACAGCTTGAACGAGACGAAATCCGGGTCGTACGGCGTGCCGTACCCCATGATCAGCGCGTCGGTCTTCATCCGGGGGGTGATCGCGTCCCAGGTGAGGCCCTGCGGGCTGACGGCGATGCCGATCTTCCTGGCGTCGGCGGTGACCGCGAGGGCGAGTTCCTTGCGCAGGCTGTCGGTGGCCGGGTACATCAGGGTGAACGCGGCCTTCCGGCCGGCCCTGGCCCGGATGCCGTCCGCGCCGGGCGTCCAGCCGGCGGCGTCCAGGATCGCGGTGGCGGCGGCCGGGTCGGCGGCGGGCCGGCCGGCGACCGACGCCTCGACGAACTCCGACGAGGGCGGCACCGGCCCGAACGCCGGTTCCCCCGCCCCGCCGAGCACCCCGGTCACCATGGCCTGCCGGTCGACCGCCGCGTTCAGCGCCCGACGGACCGCCAGGTCGCCCAGGACCGGGTTGCCCGTCGGAAGCATCACCCCCCGGTAGTCGGCGGTGGGGACCCGATGCACCCGGTGGCCGCCCAGCCCGTCGAACCCGACCGCGAGCTTCGGCGGCAGCTCGGCCGCGTCGAACTCCCCGGCCCGCATCCGTTGTGCGCGCACGTTGTCGTCGGCGACGAACGCCACCACCACGCCCGGGTTCGCCGGCTTGCCGCCCCAGTACCGGTCGTTGGCCGCCAGCACCAGCCGGTCCCCCGGCGTCCACGACGTCATCCGGTACGGGCCGGTGCCGATCGGCCTGCGGTTGAACTCCGCCTTGTTGACGTCCTGCCCCGCGAACGCCTTCGCCGGGACGACACCCAGCGCCAACCGTTGCAGGAACGGCGCGTACGCGTGTTTCAGGGTGAAGACCACGGTGGACGGGTCGGGGGCGGCGACGGAGGCGAGCATGTCCAGGTCCGAACGCAGCGTCGAGTCGACCTTGGGGTCCAGCACCGCCTGGTAGGTGAAGACCACGTCCTGGGCGGTGAGCGGGCTGCCGTCGTGGAAGAGCACCCCCTCGCGCAGGGTCGCCGTGACGGTCCGGCCGTCCGCCGACACCTGCGGCAACTCCCGCGCCAGGGCCGGCACGAGCTGGTTGCGGGCGTCCCGGGCGACCAGTCCGTCGAAGATCAGCGACGCGCCGTCGGGGCCGTAGTTGAGCACCGGGTTGAGGGTGTCCGGCTCGCCCGCGGTGGCCACCACCACGGTGCCGCCACCGCTCGTCCCGCCGGCCGACGGGACCGGGGACGAACAGCCGACGGCGGCGAGCAGCGCGACGCCGACCACCGCCGACACGCGTACGGACCGGGGCTTGACCATGACGTACTCCTGGGATTGTCCGGTGCGGGGCCGGCGGCTCGGGCGGTGCCGTGGGAGCGCCTGTCGGCTGCGGGCCGGTCGGCGGATCAGCGGGGCGGACAGCGAGGCGGGGCCCAGCGACAGCTCCCCGGATGCGGCGGTCGCTGGCGGGCGGGCACCCCGACGAGGTGCGGATCATCGCGCCGGGGTTGCCCACCACTGTTGCCACTATTCCGCAGTTGCACTGTATTGGCAATAAGAGCGGCACCGGCCAGGCCCGCCTGGTCGACGCCCCGCTCGCCCCGATCCGGATCGGGGCCTGGGCCCGGGCCCGGACGACACAGTCTTGACGAGGCTCATCTGATCGCCCAGAGTCGATGGAATAGGTGTCCACGGCCAGGGCTCACCGGGCGAGCCGCACTGGCCGGGACACAGCTCGGCCGAATTCGAGGGCATGGCGAGCCGTCGACGGCGATCGAGGGGAGGACCACCAACGACGACAAGATGAACGGAGAAGCGGCACATGTCAGGAATAAGCACACATTGGCGACGCGGGATCGGCAGGATGACCAGCATCCTGCTGGCGGCGGCGCTCGGCGCCGTTGCGCCGGGGGTGGCCCCGACGGCTGCGGGAGCACACCCGCCGGCCTCGACGCGCTACTCCTTCGAGAACGTGAAGATCGGCGGTACGGGTTTCGTCAGTGGGATCGTGTTCAGCCAGGCCCGGAAGAACCTGGCCTACGCGCGTACCGACGTGGGCGGCATGTACCGGTGGAACGGGGCGACCGGCACGTGGAAGCCGCTGCTGGACTGGGTGGACTGGGACCACTGGGGTTACATGGGGGTGGCGAGTGTCGCCGCCAGCCCGTCCGACGCCGACCGGGTCTGGGCGGCGGTCGGGATGTACACCAACGGCGTGGACCCGCACCACGGCGCGATCCTGCGCTCCCGGGACCGGGGTGACTCGTGGCAGGCCACCGAGCTGCCGTTCACCCTGGGTGGCAACATGAGCGGTCGCGGCATGGGCGAGCGGTTGGCCGTGGACCCGGCCAACGACAGGGTGCTCTACCTGGGTGCGCCGAGCGGCAACGGCCTCTGGCGCAGCACCGACGGCGGTGCCCGCTGGTCGCGGGTGACCAGCTTCCCCCACACCGGGGACAACCCGCAGACGACCGGCACCGCCGAGGACCCCGGGCTGGTCTGGGTGGCGTTCGACCGGAACACCGAACGGCACGGAACCACGACGAAGACCATCTACGTCGGGGTCGCCGACCCGGACGACCCGGTCTACCGCAGCACCGACGGCGGTGCGACCTGGAGCCCGCTGGCCGGGGCACCGACCGGCTACTTCCCGCACCGGGGCGTGGTCGACCCGGTCAACCACCTGCTCTACGTCACCACCGCCGACAACATCGGCCCGTTCGGCGGCGGCAAGGGCGACGTGTGGAGGTACGCGGCCACCCCGGGCACCTGGACGCAGATCAGTCCGGTCCCGTCGAGCAGCGGCGACAACTACTTCGGCTACTCCGGCCTGACCGTCGACCGCAGCGACCCGGACACGATCATGGTCGGTTCCCAGGTCTCCTGGTGGCCGGACGGCATCATCTGGCGCAGCACCGACGGCGGCGGCACCTGGTCGCGGATCTGGGACTGGGACGCCTGGCCGAACCGCAAGCTGCGTTACACCATCGACAGCAGCCCGAACCCGTGGATGACGATGGGCAGGCAGGACGACCCACCGCTCTACGCCCCCAACATCGGCCAGGTGATCTCCGCGCTGGAGATCGACCCGTTCGACTCCGACCGCCTGCTGTTCAACGGCGGCCCCGGCATCGCCGGCACCACGGACCTGACCGCCTGGGACTCCGGTGACACCTTCACCATCACCCCGATGGTGGACGGCCTGGAGGAGGGGGCGGTGCAGGGCCTGGTCAAGCCGCCCGGTGGCCCGCTGGTCAGCGCGATGGGCGACGTGGGTGGCTTCCGCCACGACGACCTCGACGCCGCCCCAAAGACGATCTTCACCAACCCGATCTTCTCCACCACCCGCAGCGTCGACTTCGCCGAGCGCAACCCCCGGGTGATCGTGCGGGCCGGTGACTTCAACGACGCCGACCGCCCCGGCGACAGTCACGCGGCGTTCTCCACCGACGGCGGTGCGACCTGGTTCCAGGGCACCGAGCCGAACGGCGTCAACTCCGGCGGCAGCATCGCCGCCTCGGCCGACGGCAGCCGGTTCGTCTGGGCCCCGGGCGACTCGGGCCAACCGGTCGTCCACTCGGTCGGGTTCGGCACCTCGTGGACACCGTCCGTGGGAGTTCCGGCCAACGCCATGGTCATCGCCGACCGGGTGAACCCGCTGAAGTTCTACGCCTACTCCAACGGCACGGTGCACGTCAGCACCGACGGCGGGGCCAGCTTCACCGCCTCGGCGGCCACCGGCCTCCCCACGACCAACTGGGGGGTACGCCTCAAGGCGGTACCCGGACACGAGGGTGAGATCTGGGTCGCCGGTGGCGCGTCCTGGACCTCGTACGGGCTGTGGCGGTCGACCGACTCCGGTGCCTCGTTCCTGCGGGTGTCGACAGTGGACACCGCCGACAACGTGGGCTTCGGCAAGGCGGCACCGGGGCGGTCCTACCCGGCGCTCTACGTCGCCGCCAAGGTACGCGGCCAGCAGGGCGTCTTCCGCTCCGACGACGCCGGCCGCAGCTGGGTGCGGATCAATGACGACCGGCACCAGTACGGCGGTCTCCCCGAGTCACTCACCGGCGATCCTGACGTCTACGGTCGGGTCTACCTGAGCGGCTACGGGCGGGGCATCGTCTACGGCGACCCGGCACGTCGGTGAGACCTGCCGGGGCCCGGCATGTTCCGGGGCCCGGCAGGTTCCGGTGGGTTTGACGGCACGAGGGCCCGGAGCCGGTCGGCTCCGGGCCCTCGGTGCTGCCTGCGGTCAGGAGATGGCGCAGGTGATGTTGCCGGGCGGCGGGGTGCCGTTGCCGGTGGCGGTGAAGCCGAAGGTGGTCGAGCCGTTGGGCGCGAGCGCACCGTTGTAGGCGGCGTTGCGGACGGTGACGTTGCCGGTGGTGCCGGTGTTGACGCCGTTCCAGACGCTGCTGATCGCCTGGCCACTGCCCAGGCTCAGGCCCACGGCCCAGCCGGTGATCGCGCCGGAGCTGGTGTTGGCCACGGTGACCTCACCCTGGAAACCGCCGGGCCAGTTGTTGATCGCCTTGTAGGTGGCGGTGCAGCCGCCGGGCCCGCTGGTGGGCGGCGGGGTGGTGGGCGGAGGCGTGGTCGGCGGGGCGGTGGTGGGCGGCGGGGTCGTCGGCGGAGCGGTGGTCGGCGGGGGCGTGGTCGGCGGCGTGGTGGACTGGAACTGGCTGAAGAAGCGCCAGATCTCGCCCGAGGTCCAGGTCCGCGAGTCGTTGGGGCTGCCCGAGCCGTCGACCGGGCTGGGGGTGTGGTCCCCGTCGAACGCGGCCCACTGCACCGGGAAGCCGGAGCGGCAGCCCGAGTAGACGGTGGTGATGTGGGTGAAGGTGTTGAGGCCCGGCTCGCGGGGGCTCTGCGCGGTGCAGCCGTTGTTCCGGACGAACGTGTCCCGCAGCGACCGGCCCATCGAGATGTTCAGCACGCTGTCGTGGGTGCCGTGGATGCCGAAGTACGGCACCGGCTGGGTGCCACCGTTGCAGCCGCTCAGCTGGGCGCCGGAGAGCACGGCGACCGCGCGGACGACGGTGGGCCGGGCGCAGGCCACCGCGTAGCTCATCGCCCCGCCGTAGCTCCAGCCCAGCACGAACCGCTGGGTGGTGTCGACGCACAGGTCGTTCTCGACCTGCCGGGTGATGTCGTCGAAGAGGGTCAGGTCCCGACCGTTGGTGTTGGCCCACCCTGCGTCGATGCCCTGCGGGGCGACGAAGATGGTGCTGTTGTTCGACAGCGGCAGCAGGCCGTAGTAGCCGGCGGAGGACACGTTCTGCGCCGAACCGTTCAACCAGTGGAAGCCGACGACCAGCCGGTACTGGCGGTTGCGGTCGTACCCGTCCGGGATCCGCAGGATGTAGCTGCGGTTCTGGCCGCTGCTGGTGATGGTACGCGTGCCGTTGCTCAGCGTGGGCGCCTTGCCGCAGCCCGCGGTCGCCGCGAGGGTGCCGTTCGTCGCGGCCTCCGCCGTGGCGGGCAGCCCGCCGTTGAGCGCGCCGCCGACGGTCGCCGCGAGGAGAACGGCCGCGGCGGCGATGGTCGGGAGTAGATGTCTGTGTCTCACCATTGCTTGGCTCCTTGCCATGGGTCTTTTGTCCCGGTGGTGGTACGCGACGTCGAACGGGCGGGCGTCGGCCGGCCCGACGGGGACAGCACGATGCGCACGGAGGACGACTCGGACCCGTCGGTTCGCCATCGGCGAGTCGACTCGGGTGGGCGGACGCGCCCGTTCGGCGCGGGCGGCACGACGGCTCGGTGGGGCGGCCCGGACTGTTCACCGACCGGCAGGGGGCGCGGGAGGGGTGCCCTCGCGCACCGCCGCCGAGTGACGGGGATGACTGGGAACGTGCCCTTCGCTCCCGGCCGAAAGATAGCAGGTTATCGATAACATGCTCAACCGGTCACGCCCCGGGGCGGTCGGCGCGGATCCGCCGACACACCACGACCGGGCCCACCGCCGGCGGACGCCCGACCCGCCGCAGCCGGGGTCCGGCGCGCGGCGGCAGGTCGGACCCGGCCCGCACGACCGCGCCATTTCCCCTGGCCAGGAACCCCTTCCGCAGGTCGGGGCGACGCTCCGGAACGGGTCGGGGACGACGCGCGCGGCGTCGACCGCTGTAGCCCCGCACGGGGTTCACCGGGCCCGACGGCACCGGGAACCGACAGCTCTCCTCGAAACTATCGGTGGCGAAATTCGTAACTTTCCGGAATCTGGACGCGTCGACGACTGTGACCGCTAACACCGGAGGCGCTCAGGGCGGTCGACCGGGGGACACCGTCGATGGCCACCACCATGCTCCGATCTCACCCCCACCCGAGGGCTGCTGAATCGTCATGGGCGACACCGGGCGTCGCCCGCGGTGGCCGGTGTCGCGACCCACGGTCAGGATCGGGCGAACGACCCGTGGCGGGCCCGACACCGGCCGGGCCCGCCGCGCCCACCCGGGGCAGCGGGTCGTCGGTCAACTCGGCCGCTGGTCCTGCTGGTTGCGCCGGAGGGCTTCTTCGAGTTGGTCTTCGAGAATGATGATCCGACAGGCGGCTTCCAGGGCTGTGCCCTGGTCGACCATCTCCCGCGCCCGCGCGGCAAGGCGCAGCTGGTAGCGGGAGTAGCGGCGGTGACCGCCGGCCGACCGGACCGGGGTGATCAGCTTCGCCTCGTCGAGGCGACGCAAAAAGTCCTGGGTGGCACCGGTCATCTCGGCGGCGCGGCCCATCGTGTAGGCGGGAAAGTCCTCGTCATCGAACATGTCGTCGGGTTGGGCCATACACACACCTCTCCGTGACGAGGGCCCCGGCGCTTTCGCGCCGGGGCCCGGGGTTTACGGGTCTGAAACACCATCTACCGACAGGTTCGTCGGTTTGTCGTATCCGCACCCGCCGCCATCGGCGGACCAGGGCGCGAGGATCGCATAAGCGTGACCGGAGACCACCTCTCGTTCGATGGAAACTGCGGTGTCCGGCTCCAGAATCGACACGTGCGTCCTGGAGGCGGGCGATCCAACGGTGTTCGGGGCCCTCCCTTTCCTCTGCTTTCACTTCCTGACGTTCGTCGTGCTGTCCATCGGTGTCGGAGCCCCACGCGACTTCATGGCCCCGTCCACGTGCAACGGACTGTCCCACCAGGCGAGCCCCGAACCAGCACTGGCCCACCTGTCTGCCCTGACCTGGAATTACATCAGGGTCTTGTCGTTCACCATCACGCTCTTGCTCTGCTTGCTGCGGTGATCAGAACTCACCGCCGTGCCGGCCGGGCCACGAGACATGTCCGGGGCCCCGCTCGGTCACTTCGTCGGCGTTTTCGACGATCTCTGCTGTCAACGACAGTAACACTAACCACTGCCGGCAAGAATATCTAGCGTTTCGCACATAGTTTTTCTCCGTGAGCGCGTGGACACCTGACGTAACGCAACGGGCCGCCGTGGTCAGACGCTGGCCAGCGCCTCGGTCGGCGACAGGGCGGCGGCGCGCATCGACGGGTAGACGCCGGCCACCACGCCCACCACCACCGCACCCCCCAGCCCGGCCAGCGTCGACGACAGCGGGATCACCACCGGCCAGTGGTGGTACGTGGCGTAACCGACGGTGACGGCCACGCCGAGCACCGTCCCGGCCACCCCGCCCAACGCCGCCAGGGCCACCGACTCGGTGAGGAACTGGCCCCGGATCTGGCCCCGGTTGGCCCCCAGCGCCCGCCGCAGGCCGATCTCGGCCCGCCGTTCCAGCACCGAGATGACCATGGTGTTGGCCACCCCGATCCCACCGACCAGCAACGCCACCGCAGCGAGGGCGAGAAACAGCGACGAGAAGGCGCTCTCCGTGGCGCGCTTCGCGGCCAGGGCGTCCGACGGTCGGCTGACCAGCACGTCGGCCGGGCTCTGCGGGCTGACCGTCTCGGGCAGCACCGCCCGGACCTGCTCCACCGCCGGCTCCAGCGACCGGACGTAGAGCACGGTGGGGTGCCCGTCGAAGCCGAGTTCGGACTGCGCGGCCGGCCAGCCGACCAGCACGGACCGGTCGATCTCCGGCAGCAGCGGGACGGCGGCCAGGATGCCGACGACGGTGAACCACCGGTCGCCGATCATCACCTGCTGACCGGGGCCACCCCCGGTGCCCACGTCGACCACCCCCAGCCGGGCCGCCGCGACCGACCCGAGCACCACGGTGGGAAACCGTGCGGTCGCCGGGGTGAGCCAACTGCCGTGCTGGACGCGGGCGTTGATGATCGGGAGCAGGTCGAGCTGACTGGCCAGCACCGTCAGGCCGGAGCCGTCATCGGGGTCGGCGCGGTCGGACCGGCGTACCAGGGTGTGGGTGTTGGCCACCGCGCTGACGCTGGTCACCGGGCCGACCCGACGTACCATGCCGGTCGATTCCTGCGGCAGCAGCGCCGGTGGGTCCTGGTCGGGCAGGGCCCGTACCTCCAGCATGTTGGTGCCGAGCGCGGCCAGTTCCCGCATGAGCTGGGCCTGGCTGGAGGCGGGGATGCCGGTGACCACGATCATCGTGGCGATCCCGATGGCGATGCCGAGCGCGGACAGCGCGGCCCGGGTTCGCCGGGTACGGATGCCGAGCAGACCCAGTCCGAGCAGGTCGGTCAGGGCCAGTCGGACCGGCCGGGCGGCGTCACGTGCGGTACCCGGATGCGACGCCTGCGGGGTGTCCGTGCTCATCGGGGCGTCACCACCCGGCCGGAGTCGGCGACCAGGTGACCGTCGCGCAGCTCCACCCGACGGGGCAGTCGGGCGGCGATGTCCCGGTCGTGGGTGATCACGGCGATGGTGGTGCCCTCGGCGTGCAGCCGGTACAGCAGCTCCAGGACGGCCTGGCCGGTGCGGGTGTCCAGCGCGCCGGTGGGTTCGTCGGCGAGCAGCAGAGCGGGCTGGTGGACCAGCGCCCGGGCAATCGCCACCCGCTGCCGCTCACCACCGGAGAGCTGGTGCGGCAGGTGCGTGACGCGGTGCGCCAGGCCGACCCGGTCGAGCGCCGCGAGGGCCAACGACCGGCGGTGCCGGCGCGGCACCCCGGCGTAGAGCAGCCCGGTGGCGACGTTCTCGGCCGCGCTCAGCCCGGCGGTGAGGTGGAACTGTTGGAAGACGAAGCCCAGCCAGCGCCCCCGCAACGCGGACAGTTGCCGGTCGGAGAGCCCGCCGACGTCGAGCCCACCCAGGTGCACCGTGCCGGACGTCGGCCGGTCCAGGGTGCCCATGATGTGCAGCAGGGTCGACTTGCCGGAGCCGGACGGGCCGACGATGGCCAGCATCTCGCCCCCGGTGATGTCGAGCGAGACACCGGCGAGGGCGGTGACCCCGCCGGGATAGCGCATGGCGGCATCGCGTACGGCCAGCACGGTCACGAGGTCGTCACCACCTTGAGGTCCTCGGTGATCCCGTCGCCGGAGACCTCGACCATCCCCTTGGCGAACATGCCGGTGGCGACGGCCACGAACCGGTCGTCGTCGGCCCGTTGCAGCGCGTAGCCGCCCTCGCTGAGCGCCACCAGCGCGCCGACCGGCACGGCGAGCACGTCCGGTCGGGTCTCGCCGGCCAGGTCGACCCGCACGTCGGCGGCGTCGGTCCCGGTCAGGTCCTCGTCGACGGTCACCGTGACGGCCCGCTTGGGCTCACTGGTCGGGCCCGCGGCGTCGTCCTGCGCGACGGTGGTGCCGACCGCCGACACGGTGCCGTCGACCGTCTTGTCGCCCGGCAGGGTGACCGTCACCCGGTCGCCCCGGTGGACCGTCCCGGCCTCGGTCACCGTGGCCTGGACGGTGATCACCTTCGCGGTGGGCGTGACGGTCAACAGCGGGGTCTCGGCGTCGTCCCCGCGTAGGGCGGTGACGGCGTCGACCCGGACCGCGCCGGGCAGCACGACGACGTCGCCGACGGCGATCCGGCCGGTCACCGGCAGTTCGACGTCCTGCTGCCAGCGCTTGATCGCCCGCATCAGCGAGCCGGTCAGCACCCCTTCACCCTTGCGGACGACGACCCGGGCGGGGGTGGCGGCGGTGCCGCCCGCCGCCGGTGTGGGTGCCGCCGCGCCCTGCCCAGCAGCCTCCTGCCCGGACGCACCCTGACCAGCAGCCGCCTGCCCGGACGCGGGCTGACCAGAGGCCGCCTGCGCCGACGCCGGCTGCCCCGGCTCCGACCCCGCGCGCTGCTGCCCCGTGGCGGTCTCCCCGGGCCCGGACGCCGACTTCTGGCCGGACGTCGACTTCTGCTGCCCGGACGTCGACTTCTGGCCGGACGCCGGTGTGGCGGGGCCCGCCTTCGCCGGCCGGACGACCTTCTCCCCCGGTACGGGCTGGTAGCCGATCTCGTAACCCAGCGCCTTGAGGTTGGTGGCGATGATCCGCACGTCACGGCCCACCGTGCCGGGTTCGGCGAGATCGCGGTAGAGCGGCAGGCCACCGTAGAACAACGGCACCGGCTGGTCGTCGATCCGGTAGAGCTGTTTGCCCCGGGTGACCGTCGCACCGGCCGCCGGCAGCCAGGTGACCGTCCCGCTCCGACCGCCCTTCACCGGTTCCGCCCGCCCGTACCCGAGGGTGCCGGTCAGCGACACGGTGGTGGCGAGGTCGGTCCGGACGACGGTGGTGGTCTGCACCGGGACCAGCGGGTCCCCGGCGGGCGTACCCGGACCACGGTGGACGGACCAGGCGACGCCGCCGCCGACGATCGCCACCGCCAGGATCAGTATCGCCGGGACGACGAGGCGTCGACCGGTGCGGCGCGGTGGGCTCTGCGCTGGTGACTGTTCTGTTGGCACACCGCCGAGCATGGCGACGGTTCTTCAGAAACCTGTCAGGATCGCCCCGCCTCACGGGTTTCTGACATCAGGCGACGACCGTGGGCACCATGCCGAAGATGCTCTCCGTGCAGGCCCGTCGCTTCGCCGTACCGGTGCTGGTGGTCGGTTGCCTGCTCAGTGGTTGTTCCACCGCCCGCACCGACGACCGGGCCGACGGCCCACGGGCCGACAGTTCCCGGGTCGCCTCGTTGCAGAGCCCGGACCCGGCGTCGAGCAGCCCGGCCGGCTCCGTCGAGGACCGACGCCCCCTGATCCCCCTGGACGCGACCAACGACGAGATCGAGGCCCTGCGGGCGGTCTGGGGTGAGTGCGTGGCGAAGGAGGGCGGCCCCGGGTACGAGGACGGTCGGAGCGTCATCTGGAAGGAGAGCCAGAAGGACCCGAGGGCGAAGGAGGTGCGGGCGGCGTGCCGGTCGAAGGAGCCGGAGTTCTTCGATGAACGGCAGAAGCGCACGGACAACGCCGCGTTCCGGGACAACCAACGGCAGTGGTACCAGTGCGCCAAGAAGGCCGGTTACCGGCTCACCGAGCCGGACGAGGACGGCGAGTTCGGCATCACCGAGGTCGGCCCGAACGGTGACTTCCAGTCGCCCCGGATGACGGCGTGCCGGCGGGAGGCGTTCAGCCGATGACCGGCATCATCCTTTCGGGTAGCCATCCTTCCGTCTTTCGGGTAGCGTTCGCTCCACCAGATGGACGACATGACGCGGTGGCCAGTCCCGTGATCGTGACCCTGTGACAGCGCGCAGCCCGTCCGCGTGCTCCGGCGTCAGCCGATGCGGAGGTTCCTCCGGTCGCTCCGATCAGCGGGCACGTGCGGAAGGCCCAGCATGCTCACCACGTCCGAACCGACCGCCGGCACCCCCACCGACCAGCACCGCGCCGCCAGCGCCGACGAGCTCGTGGCCGCGATGGCGGCGCTGGCCGCCGACGACCCGCGCCGCCCGGTGCTGCGGGCCCGCGCCATCGAGGCGTGGTTGCCGCTCGCCCGGCACCTGGCCCGCCGCTACTCGGGGCGCGGAGTCCAGGACGACGACCTGGCCCAGACCGCCGCGCTCGGGCTGATCAAGGCGGTCGACCACTTCGACCCGGAGCGGGGTGTCGCCTTCACCGGGTACGCCATCCCCACCGTCGTCGGCGAGATCAAGCGGTACTTCCGGGACCGCACCTGGTCGGTGCGGGTCCCCCGCCGGCTCCAGGAGCTGCGCCTGGCGATCAGCGAGGCGAACAGCACGCTCACCCACACCCTGGGCCGTTCGCCGACCGTCGCCGACATCGCCAGCTACCTCGACGTGTCCGAGGAGGCCGTCCTGGAAGGGTTGGAGGGGGCCCGCGCCTACCAGGCCACCTCGCTGTCCACCCCCATCGGCACCGACGGCGGCATGGAACTCGCCGACACCCTCGGCGTCGAGGACCACGAACTCGAACTGGTCGAGATCCACGTCGCCCTCGGCCCCGCCCTCGCCACCCTGCCGGACCGCGAACGCCGGATCCTGGCCCTGCGCTTCTACGGCAACCTGACCCAGGCGGAGATCGCCGACCGGGTCGGCATCTCCCAGATGCACGTCTCCCGGCTCATCACCCGGGCGCTGGCCGTCCTGCGCGGCCGGCTCACCGACGACCGGGGGTGAGTACGGCGGGCGACCACGGGTACTCCGCCCCCATGGCGCGGTACACGGAACCCGAGCTGCGGGAGCGGCTCAAGGACGAGATCAGGGCCGGTGACCGGGGTGGTCGGCCGGGACAGTGGTCGGCGCGCAAGTCGCAGTTGCTGACCCGGGAATACCAGAAGCGCGGCGGTGGCTACCAGGGCCCGCGGGACGACCGGCAGCAGTCCCTGCGGCGCTGGGGTGACCAGAAGTGGCGGACCCGGCAGGGCACCACCCGGGCCCGGCACGACGGCGAGACCGACCGTTACCTGCCCGACCGGGCCTGGAAGCAGCTCTCCCCGCAGCAGCAGCGCGCCACGGACGCCCGCAAGCGCAAGTCGTCGACGGCCGGCCGGCAGTACGTCGCCAACACCGGGCCGGCCCGGCGGGCCCGCCGGAGCGTCACGTCGGCCGGGTCCCTCACCGAGCTGACCGTCGCCGAGGCGACCCGGCACGTCCGCGATCTTGACACCACGCAGCTCAGAGCGGCCCTGCGTGCCGAGCGCCGGGGCAAGGGCCGCAAGACGCTGATCCGTCGGCTGGAGTCGGCCCTCGACCGTCGCTGACCCCGAGCGGGACATCGCGGCGGCACGAGATACGCGGTGAGCCGGCATCGGACGACCTACAGCCGGTCGAAGCTCTCCATGCCGGCAAGGTCTAGCAACTCGGTCCGGACAGTCGGGCACTCCTGCCCGGTCTGGTCGTCGATCTGGCGGCCACTCGGCACCGCGCCCTGCTTCTCGTACCAGGAATAGAGGTTCACGGTGAGGTTGGCCATCGCGCCGGTCTCGGACCCGATACCCCGCAGTGTCGGCAGCCGCCCCTCCAGGTAGGCGCACACCTCCTTCGCCGACACCGGCGTCGAGTCGCCGGCCGCAGCGGACCCGGCCGCGCTGGACGCGGCGTCGGGTGGCGCGGCGGCGGTGTCGCACGCGGACAGGGTGAGCACGAGACAGAGGGTCGACACGAGCGTACGCACGGTTTTCATCGGTTCTTCGTCCCTTCAGGGGGTGGGTAGGACGGGTCGTCCGCAGCGGACGGCTCGTCGGCCGCCCCGGCGGTCGCGGTGACGAGCCAGAGGCCGGCGGGCAGCCGGTAGCCGACGTCGGGTTCCCGGAACCGGTCGAGCAACCGGGCCGCTCCCGCGCGCGCCGCTGCCTGCCCGGCGGGCGGGGCCGCCCGGTACGCGGCACCGGCCGGGCCGATCTCGACGAGCCACTCGGCCACCGCCTCGGCGTCGTCGGGTGCCTGCATGACCACGTCACACGGCGTGGTCGTGACAGTGGTCCAGCCCGCAGCGGTGAGGATCCGGATGAGCCGCGCCGGGTCGGCGAAGGCGAACGGACCGGGTTCGGCTCCCACCGGTAGCGGTGGCAGCGCTCCGAGGTGCGGTGCCGCGCCGAGCATCGCGGCGAACAGCCACTGGTTGACGGTGCCGTCGCGGAACACGGTCGCGGCCAGTCGGCCTGCCGGGCGCATCGACCGCCGGATCGCGGTGCAGCCGGCGACCGGGTCCGCCAGCAGCATCAGGGCCATCCGCGAGTACGCGGCGTCGAACGGCGCTCCCGGTACGGCATCGAGGGTGTCGATGTCCGCCGCGTGGAACCGGATTCCGGGGTACCGGTCCGGGGGGAACCGTCGCCGGGCGGCGGCCACCATCGCCTCGGCGATGTCGACGCCGACCGCCGTGCCGGCCGCGCCCACGGCCGAGGCGAGTTCGGCCGTGGTGCCGCCGCAACCGCAGCCCACGTCGAGCACTCGTTCGGCGGGCCGTACGGCCAGGCGATCCATGGCCGCCGCGCCCAACGGTCGCCCGATCCCGTCCTGCCAGTCGGCGTGCCGGATCCAGCCGGCCGCCGCCCCTGCCCAGAAGGTGGCACCTCGGGACCGCAGGGCGGCGGCGTCGGCCATCAGAACGGCATCTCGGTGCCGTCGACGCTCACCGCGCGGAAGCCGGCCGCCTTCGTCGGGTCGAAGCCGTCCTCCTGCGCTGCCAGGCCCGCCGCCCGGACCAGCCGTTCGGACTGGAACCGGCGGAACGCGGCCTCGTCCTGCCAGATGTTGATGATGCGCCAGCCGTCCTCGACCGGGCCGGCGACGTGGGCGACGAGCCCCGGCGGCCGGTCCGGTCCGAGGTGCCGTTCGACCTGGCGGTACTCCGCCTCGCTGACGCCGGGCATCTCCTGCAACACACCGAACGGCATGGCCACCACTTTCGATAGAGTTATCATCTATCGAATAGAGCACTACACTCGTGGCGTGGTTGTCAAGAGGCGCTATGACTCCTCCCGGCGGAAGGAACAATCCCGACAGACCCGAGGGGCGATCCTCGAAGCGGCCGGTCGACTGTTCGTCGACCCCGGTTACGCGGCCACCCCGCTGACCGCCGTCGCCGCAACGGCAGGCGTCGCGGTCCAGACGGTGTACGCGCTGTTCGGCAGCAAGCGCCAACTGCTCTCCGACCTGGTCGACGTCACCCTGGCCGGCGACGACGAACCGGTGGCCCTGCCGGACCGGCCCTTCGTCGCCGAGATCCGGGCACTCGCCGACCCCCGCGCCAAGCTCATCCGCTACGCCCGCCACCTGGTCGAGGTGAACGCCCGGCAGGCCCAGGTGATGCTCGCGCTGGCCGGGGCCGCCACCGCCGATCAGGACGCCGCCGAGATCTGGCGCAAGAACGTCGACGAGCGCCGCCGGGGCATGGCCATGTTCGCCGCGGAACTCGTCGGCACCGGGGCCCTCCGCCCCGACCTGGACGTCGACCAGGTCGCGGACATCCTCTGGCTGGCGCAGGACGTCCGCAACTTCGACTGGCTCGTCCGGCAACGGGGCTGGCCACCGGAGCAGTACCAGCGGTGGTACGTGGACACGGTCGGTGGGGCCGTCCTCGCCGGCCCCCCGCCGGGGTGACCGACAGCGTGACCGGTCCCGGCGGGGTCCCCGCCGACCCACGGTCGGCTCGTGAGGCGGGCGGCACCCGGAGTGCCTATGCTCGACGGGTGGAGGACAGCGACCAGATCGTGCTGGCCGAGATGCTGCAGTCGGCCGAGGACGCCGCCCCGGTCGAGGCCGTCGAGGCGGTCACCGGAGCCATCGCCTCGGCGCTGGACGCGCTCGGCGTGTCGCTGCTGATCGCCGATCTCAGCGGTCGGGCCCTGGTCCGGCTGACCCACCAGCCGGGCGCCGACGGGCCGGGCCGCCTCCAGGACGAGGAGGCCGCCGAGGTGCTCCCGTTCGACGGCGGGCCCTACGAGCAGGCGGTGCGCCTCCAGCTCCCCCAGGTGCTGCCCGGCAACGGCCGGTGGCGGCTGCTCACACCCGTCACCGAGCGCGGCGAGGTCATCGGCCTGCTGGAGATCGACCTGCCCGACGAGCCGGACGACGAGGTGATCGCCCGGGTCGCCCGGACCGCGCACGCGTTGGCGTTCGTGATAATCGCCAACCGGCGGCACACCGACCTGTTCGAGTGGGGGCAGCGCAGCACCCCGTTCACCCTCTCCGCCGAGATCCAACGCCGGCTGCTACCCGCCTCGTTCACCTGCGAGGGCGGCGCGTTCACCCTCTCCGGTTGGCTGGAGCCGGCCGCGAGCGTCGGCGGCGACACCTTCGACTACAGCGTGGCCCGCGACGTGCTGCACCTGAGTGTCACCGATGCGATGGGCCACGGGGTCGCCAGCGCGCTGACCGCCACTCTCGGGGTGGGCAGTCTGCGCAACACCCGCCGCCGTGGCCTGAGCCTGACCGCGCAGGCCGACGAGGCCAACAGCGCCATCGCTGAGCACGCCAACGTCCGTGGCGCGTACGTGACGGCGGTGCTGGGCCGCATCGACCTGCCCACCGGGCGCTGCGAGTTGCTCAACGCCGGGCACGTCCCGCCGATGCTGGTCCGCGACGGCCGGACCACGGCCCTGGAACTGCCCGGCAACTTCCCGCTGGGCATGTTCCCCGAGGCGGGCTTCCGCAGCGGGGAGGTCGCCCTGCGCCCCGGTGACCGGCTGGTCGTGGTCACCGACGGGATGCGCGAACGCAACGCCGCCGATCTCGACCTACCGGCCGCCCTGCTCGACATCGCGCCGTTGCACCCCCGCGAGGCGGTCCGGGCGCTGTCGGACGCGGTGCTGTCCATCGCCGGTCCGGCCCTGGCCGACGACGCGACCCTGCTGATCATCGACTGGTACGGCGACCACGGGCCGCGCCGTAGCACCGCCGGCGCGGACACCACCCGGGCCAGCGTCCGGCCCCACTGAGGGGATCACGACACCCGGGCCGCCGCCTCGGCGTCGGGCACCGTGTCGAAGATGCCGATGACCTGGTCGACCGACGTGATCGACAACACCGTGCGGACCGGCCGGCGGACCCCGGCCAGCCCGAGCCAGCCGTTGCGTTCCCGCAGCTCCCGATAGGCGACCACGAGCGCGCCGAGGCCGCTGGAGTCCATGAACCCGACACCGGTCAGGTCGACCACCACGACCCGGGCGCCGCCCTCGACCACTTCGCGTAACCGTTCCCGCAACTGCGGGGTGGTGCTCATGTCCAGGTCACCGGCGATCTCCAGCACTGTGCCGGCACCCTCCTGGCGGGTCGACATCGTGAATTCCACGTGAACCCCCTTCGTTGCGACGTACCGGACATCCGATGACGCAGTACGTCGTTCCCACGGTGCCAGAAACCACCCATGAGCGCTCGGCGACGCCCGCCGGGTGGGCGGGTCGGTGGCGACTCGACGACTGGCGCACGGACCGGGCCGGCGCTTCCTACGCCTGTCGTGACCTGCGCGGTCGTCCGGAGGCAATTGCGCACGGCTTGCCGCGCAAACGCGTACATAACTCACATGAGTATCTTGACCAGCGACTGATCGTCGGTACGGTCCTTACTCACGCGGCGCGTTTCTCCCTATGTGGACGTCGCGGCTGGTCCTTCGATCGGAAGGCGATACATGACCACTCCCTCAACCCCCAGGGCACGCCGGGGCCGACGGGCACTCGGCCTGATGGCCGCCGGGCTGCTCCTGGCCGGCGCGATCCCCGGTACGGCGTCGGCGGCCGAGCCCGACCCACGCGTCGGCCTCGGCGCGGGCTGGCTCGACGCACAGTCCGCGATCAGCAACCTCGAACAGGTGGCGCACCGCGACAAGCCGGCCGGATTCGTCGACCCGACCAACCCTGGCAACGGCGGGTACTACAACTCGGACCTCGCCTTCGGCGGCCGGTACGCCTTCCAGGGCAACTACAACGGCTTCACGATCACCGACGTGGCCAACCCGGCCGAGCCGACCCTGGTCACCAGCGTGGTGTGCCCCGGTGGGCAGGGTGACCTCTCCGTCCAGGGCAACCTGCTCTTCATGTCGGTCGAGGAGACCCGGGGACGGGTCGACTGCGGCACGAACCCCAACGTCGGCACCCGGTTCCAGGGCGTGCGGATCTTCGACATCAGCGACGTCCGCAACCCGGTGCAGGTCGCGGGGGTTCAGCTCTGCCGTGGCTCGCACACCCACACGGTGGTGACCGACCCCCGCGACGCCGACAACATCTACATCTACGTCTCCGGTACGGCATCCGTGCGCCCGGCGACCACGATGGAGGGGTGCAACAACAACGCCGCCGACGGGGAGAACCCGTCGCGGTGGCGGATCGACGTGATCAAGGTGCCGGTGGCCGCACCCCAGAACGCCGCCGTGGTCAACCAACCGCGACTGTTCCAGGACCCGGCCACGGGTCGGGTCGACGGCCTCCAGAACGGCCCGGTGACGCCCCGGCACCCGTCCGGGTCGACCTGGTCGCCCACGCCGAACACCAACGCCTGCCACGACATCACCGCCTACCCGGCGATCGGCCTGGCGGCCGGCGCGTGTCAGGGCAACGGCATCCTGATCGACATCTCGGACCCGGCCAACCCGAAGCGGATCGACGAGGTGGCCGACCCGAACTTCGCGTACTGGCACTCGGCGACGTTCAACAACGACGGCACCAAGGTGATCTTCACTGACGAGTGGGGCGGGGGCAGCGGCGCACGCTGCCGCGACACCGACCAGCCGCAGTGGGGCGCCAACGCCATCTTCGACATCGTCGACCGGAAGATGACCTTCGCCAGCTACTACAAGCTGCCGGTGCCCCAGTCGCTGCAGGAGAACTGCGTCGCGCACAACGGCTCGCTGATTCCGGTGCCGGGCCGCGACATCATGATGCAGGCCTGGTACCAGGGCGGCATCTCGGTGTTCGACTTCACCGACTCGGCGCACCCACGGGAGATCGCGTACTTCGACCGGGGGCCGGTCAGCCCGACCTCACTCGTGCTCGGTGGCTTCTGGTCGGCGTACTGGTACAACGGCAACCTCTACGGCAACGAGATCGCCCGCGGTTTCGACGTGTTCAAGCTGACCCCCAGCGCGCACCTGTCGGCCGCCGAGATCGAGGCCGCCGGCCAGGTGAAGCTGGCCGGGTTCAACGCCCAGGGCCAGCCGAAGATCAGCTGGACGCCGAGCTTCGCGCTCGTCCGCGCCTACCACGACCAGGTGGTACGGGCCGGCGCGATCGACCCGGCGCTG
This sequence comes from Micromonospora sp. RL09-050-HVF-A, assembly GCF_019374995.1. Classification (NCBI taxonomy): domain Bacteria; kingdom Bacillati; phylum Actinomycetota; class Actinomycetes; order Micromonosporales; family Micromonosporaceae; genus Micromonospora; species Micromonospora sp. RL09-050-HVF-A. The sequence continues at coordinate 5,117,272 of NZ_JAGKQP010000002.1, read as the reverse complement.
AGCACGGAGGTCGACGCGGTCCTCTCCCGGGCCAGCGGATTCGCCGCCGAGGGCAGGCGGTTCGCCGCCGAGGAGCAACTGCGTGCCCTGGCCGACAAGCTCGACACCGCAGCGCACCGCACGCTCCGGCAGTCCGTGGTGGACCTGGCGGACACCTTCAACCCGAGGGTCGCCGCCACGGTGGGCCCGGCCGAGCCGACCGGCAGCAACGGCTGGTACACCGGTGACGTCACGCTCACCCTCACCGGCCTGATCGCCGGTCTCTGGACCGGTCAGTACTCGATCGACGACGGCGTGACCTGGGTGGACGTCCCGGCCAGCGGTGTCGCGACGATCAGCGCCGACGTCAAGGGTCCGGTGCGATACCGGGCCGTCGACGGGGCCGGCAACACCTCCCGGCAGGGCAGCCAGTGGCTCAAGATCGACCGGACGGCACCCGCCGTGCAGGTTTCCGGGCTCACCGACGGCACCTCGTACGGTGACTCCGGTGCGGTGACGGTGGACTGGTCGGTCACCGACACCGGTTCCGGGCCCGGCATCAACCCGGACAGCGCGCTGCTGGACGGCAAGCGGGTCGCCCGGGGGACGACGGTCGCCCTGTCCAGCCTCCCGCTGGGCAGCCACACCCTGACGGTGACCGCGAAGGACAAGGCCGGCAACACCACCAACCGGTCCGTCACGTTCACCACGACGACGTCCTTCGCCGACCTGCGGTCCCTCGTGGACGGTTACCGGTCCGCCGGCACCGTCAGCGCGGGCAACGCCGACAAGCTGACCACCAGCCTCGGCAAGGCCGCCGCGGCGGCCAGCGGCGGGCAGCCGGCGGAGGCGGTCACCCACCTGACCACCTTCGTCGACCAGGCCCGTGCGCTCAACGCCGTCGGCGCGCGCAACCTGCTGGTCCGCGACGCCCAGGCGCTGATCGACCAGCTCGACAGGTAACCCGCCCGGTCCGGCGGGACCGACGGATCGCACGAACCGGGGCCTGCCCAGCGACGCTGGGCAGGCCCCGGCCGTTCCCCGACTCCTGCGGCCCGGTCCGGTGCCGCCCGACGGCGGCTCAGCCGAGTTTGGCCAGCACCCGAACCGGTGCCGCCCGACGGCAGCTCAGCCGAGTTTGGCCAGCATCTGCTGCATCCGTTGGATCTCGATGCCCTGGTCGGCGTTGACCTCGCGGGCGAACTGGTCGCTCGCCGGCTCCAGCCCGCCGCCGCCCGCGTACAGCTGCTCCACCATGGTCAACGCGCCCTGGTGGTGGCGGATCATCGCGGTGAGGAAGAGCCGGTCGAACTCCGTACCACTAGCCTGCTTGAGCTGGTCGAACTGGGCGGCGGTCAGCATTCCCGGCATGAGCGCGTCGTGCGCCGCCCCGTCGTGCGGGCCGGCGGCCGGCACGTTGCGCTCGGCCAGCCAGGTGCGCATCCGGGCGATCTCGTCGCCCTGCGACACCTCGATCCGCTTGGCCAGCAGCGTCACGTCCGGGCTGGTGGTCCGTCCGGCCAGCAGCGCGGTCATCGCCAGCGCCTGCGTGTGGTGCGGGATCATGCCCTGGACGAACCGGCTGTCGGCTGCGGTGAACCCGGGCGGCGAGACCTGCGCCAGGTCGGTGCCGGACAGTTGCCGACCCGGCTGGCCGGGTGCGCCCGGCTGCACCACGCGTGATGTCGGCGGCTGGTAGGCCGGGTCGTCCCGGCCCACCCAGAGGGCCACTCCCACCACCGCGCCGAGGACGACCGTGGCGACCACACCGGAAACGACCACGCGACGGGGCAGCGGCACGATTCACCTACCAGTCTGGGCTTGAGCTGCGCAGAGTCCCTGGGAATAGTGCCTCAATCCCGGCACCCCCACCAGCCCACGAGTCGGTGGAATCGGGCCCATCCGTAGCCACTTTCGCTCACTCATCGAAAAGTTTCCCCGAATCGATCCAAAGTGCTAGTGTCTGCGATCAATCTTTGGTGTGACGCGTTCCATACCGACCCGCCATCGGGAGAAAGTGGCGCGGTCCCTCCCCGGCCGGGCCCACCACCACTGGAGGAACCATGACCGCCCCGCACCGGCGTCGCTGGCGTCGCAGACCCGTGCTCGTGGCCGCCGGCACCGCCCTGGCCACCGTGCTCGCCACCGCCTCCGTCACCCCGGCCACCGCCGCACCCACCGCCGACCTCCCGCCCCAGGAACCCGGCGTCACCCTGCGCTCGTACGACATGGGCACCCCGCTGTCCGCGCTGTGCACCCTCAAGCCCGCGCAGACGCCCAACGTCGACAAGCTGATGCCGCAGGTCAACTGGACCAGCACGGATGACTTCGGGCTCGCCGACCGGTTCATCAGCCACGTCACCGCCAACCTCGCCGCGCCCGTGGACGGCACCTACGCCTTCCGCCTCACCAGTGACGACGGCTCCCGGCTGACCATCGGCGACGCGGTCGTCGTCGACCACGACGGGCTGCACGGCGAGACCGCCAAGGACGGCACGGTCACCCTCATCGCCGGCCGGCACCCGCTGCGCATCGAGCACTTCGACGACGGCGGCGGCCAGGTGCTGCGGCTGGAGTGGCGTCCACCGGGCAACGCCGACTTCACCCTCGTCCCGAACTCCGCCCTGAGCACCGAGGCCGGGGTGGTCCGGGTGACCGCGCCGGGCTGGAAGTACTGCGAGGGGGCCACCGACTCGGCCGGCGACGGTCTGCCGCTCGACCGGGTGCACCCCGGCTACACCCTCACCGACCTGCGCCCCGACGGGTTCCGGCCGCAGGTCACCGGGATGGCGTTCCGCCCCGACGGCGCGCTGGTCCTGAGCACCTGGGGCGGCACCGACAACGCCACCGGCGAGATCTGGGTGGCCGAGGGCGCTACCGGCGCGACCGGCCCCGACCAGGTGACCTACCACCGGTTCGCCGACGGGCTGCGCGAGCCGCAGGGCGTCGCCGTGGTCGACGGCACCGTCTACGTCAGCCAGAAGCACGAGCTGACCGCGCTGCGCGACACCGACGGCGACGGCGACGCCGACGACCGCCGTACGGTCGCCACCTGGCCGTGGGGCGGCAACTTCCACGAGTTCGCCTTCGGCCTGCTCTACCGGGACGGGTTCTTCCACCTCAACCTGTCGGTCGCGATCAACCAGGGCGGCGCCACCACAGTGCCGCAGCCCGCCGCGAACCGGGGCACCTCGATCAAGGTCAACGCCCGGACCGGCAAGATCACCTATGTGGCCGGTGGGCTGCGCACCCCGAACGGGATTGGCTGGGGCCGCGCGGCGAGGTCCTCGTCACCGACAACCAGGGTGGCTGGCTGCCCGCGTCCAAGCTGGTCCAGATCCAGCAGGGGGCGTTCTTCAACCACTACACCAGCCCCGACGGGCCGTACGACGACAAGCCGGTGACCCGACCGATCGTCTGGCTCCCGCAGAACGAGATCGGCAACTCCCCGTCCAGCCCCGTGCTGCTCGCGCAGGGGCCGTACGCCGGGCAGCTCGTCGTCGGCGACGTCACCTACGGCGGCCTGCAACGGGTCTACCTCGACGAGGTCGAGGGGCAGTACCAGGGGGCGGTGTTCCGGCACACGCAGGGCCTGGAGGCCGGCGTCAACGAGGTCACCCTCGGCCCCGACGGCGCGGTCTACGTGGGCGGCGTGGGGGCCGGCGGCAACTGGGGCCAGGAGGGCAAACTCACCTACGGCCTGCAGAAGCTCACCCCCAACGGCACCTCGGCCTTCGAGGTCAAGCAGATGCGGGCCACCGCCAACGGGTTCGACCTGGAATACACCGAGCCGATCTCGGCCGAGACCGCCGCGCGGCTCGCCGGGGCGTACCAGGTGACGCAGTGGCGCTACGGGGCGACCAGCCAGTACGGCGGGCCCAAGCTCGACCTGGAGACACTCACCGTGACCCGGGCGGTGCTGGCGGCCAACGGGCGCACCGTCCGGCTGCGCATCCCCGGCCTCAAGGAGAACCGGGTGGTGCACGTCCGCTCCCCGCGCCCGTTCTCCGCCGCCGACGGCGAGCAGTTGTGGAACACCGAGGCCTGGTACACGCTCAACGAGATCCCCGGCCGGGTGTCCCAGCCGCAGACCTTCTTCGAGGCCGAGGAGGGTCGCACCGTCGGCGTCGGCCTGGCCACCGACCACGCCGCCTACTCCGGTGCCGGCTTCGCCGCCGGGTTCGCCGACGACGGCGCGTCGACCCGGATCTCCGTCGACGTCCCCGAGGCCGGCAACCACGACCTGGCGATGCGCTACAGCAACGGCCCCAACCCGTTCTCCGGCCCGAAACAGCTCAGCCTGTACGTCAACGGCAAGCGGATCGAACAGACGGTCTTCCCGTCCACCGTCACCTGGGAGGAGTGGGGCACCGTCACCAGCAGGGCACACCTGCGGCGGGGTCGCAACATCGTCGAGTACCGCAAGGAGAGCGCCGACTCCGGGCACGTCAACCTCGACGTGCTCGCCGTCCGGCCACGCGGCGAACGGATCACCCTGTTCGACGGCGGCGACCTCACCGAGTGGCAGCACACCGACGGGCGCGAGCCGGAGTGGACGCTCGCCGGCAACACCATGACCGTACGCGGCGGTGACCTGCGCACCGTGCAGGCGTTCGGCGACTTCCGGCTGCACGTGGAGTTCAACCTGCCGCTCTACCCACCGGAGGTGACCGGGCAGCAGCGCGCCAACAGCGGGGTCTACCTCCAGGACCGCTACGAGATCCAGGTGCTCGACTCGTTCGGCGTCGACCCGCCGCAGAACAACGACTCCGCCGCCATCTACACCCAGAAGGCGCCCGACGTGAACGCGGCCCGACCGCCCCAGACCTGGCAGACGTACGACATCGAGTACCGGCAGGCCCGCTACGACGCGGCCGGCGTCAAGGTGGCGAACCCCCGGGTGACCGTGGTGTGGAACGGCGTCACCGTGCACGACGACGTGGAGATCCTCGGCCCGACCGGCGGCAGCCGGCCGGAGGGCCCGGCGGCCGGCGCGATCCGGCTCCAGGACCACGGCAACCCGGTCCAGTACCGCAACATCTGGATCAAGCCGCTCGACGGGTGACCCGGTAGGAGACGCGGCCGGGACCGTTTCGACGGCCCCGGCCGCGCCGCGTCGCGGGCTGGCCTGATCGGCACCTCCTTCAGGCGCGGATCCGCCCCGGCACCGAACTCCGCGCGAGCCTGGATAGAGTTACGTCAATGACGTCGCTGGAGTGGTCACCCGCCCCCGTCGGCATCGACGCCAGCCGCTGGGTGAGCCGGTCGGGTTGCCGGCCGACGCTCGTCGTGGCCCACACCATCGCGAGCTGCCAACGCTTGCTGGACGTCATCGGGTACGTCGAGGGCGACCCCCGCGTGCAGGTGGTCTTCACCGTAGCGCCGGACGTCTTCAACCATCAGGTGGCACGGTTCCTCGACCGGCTCGGCGCGCTCGTCCTGCCCTGGTACCAGGCCGTCCGGGAGCACTTCGACCTCGGCATCGCCGCCGCCCACGGCGGGCTGCACCAACTGCACGCGCCGCTCCTGCTGCTGGCCCACGGGGCCGGACGGAGCAAGCGGGTGCGACCCGGTCCGTCCGACGCGCCGGTGCTCGCAGACCCACCGGTGTACGGTCTCGACGCCCAACGGCTGACCCATGACGGGCGCGTGCTCCCGACAGCCCTCGCCCTCTCCCACGACCGTGAGTTGGAGGTGCTGCGTCGGCAGTGCCCGGAGGCGGTCGAGGCGGCTGTGGTCGTCGGCGACCCCTGCGTCGACCGGCTCGTCGCCAGCCTTCCCCGCCGCCCGGACTACCGGCGGGCCATGGGGTTGGGCGAGCATCAGCAACTCGTCGTGGTCTCCTCCACCTAGGGCAGGGACGGTGCCTTCGGCCGCTGGCCGGACCTGCTTCCACAGTTGATGAAACAGCTCCCGGCGGACCGGTACCGGGTGGCCGCGCTGCTGCACCCCGCGATCTGGGACGGACACGGGCACCGCCAGATCCGCGCCTGGCTCCGGGGCTGCCTCGACGCCGGGTTGCTGCTGCCCGATCCGACCGAGGACTGGCGTGGCCCGGTGGTTGCCGCCGACCACGTCGTCGGCGACCACGGCTCCGTCACGGCCTACGCCGCCGCCATCGGACGCCGGACCCTGCTGCTCCCCGCCCAGGGACCGGTACCGGCCACCGGTACGGCCCAGCACCTGCTCGCCACCCACGCACCCCGCCTGGACCCCCGACAGCCGCTGATCTCCCAACTCGCCCTGACCGGCGAGGTCGACCCCGAGACGGTGATGGCTGCGTTGACCGCCCGCCCGGGCAATGCCGGCGTGCTGCTGCGGCGCACCATGTACCGCCTGCTCCGGCTTGCCGAGCCCGACCAGCGGCAGCAGACCGACCCCGTCCCCATGCCCCGCCCCCACCACTGGGCGACGGAACGTGGTCTCGCCGGCTGAGCGGTGCGCATCCTCGTGACCAGGGCTCCCGGGCACCTGGCGACGCTCACCCTGGGGTCGTCGCCCTCACGGTCCGCTGGTCGTGCGCTCGCGCAGGTGGGACAGCGGTGCGTGCGGTGGACGCCACTCCAGCAGCAGCGCCGTCGCGTCGTCGTCGAGCTGCCCCTCCTGGTAGGCGACCACCGCGCGCACCAGCCGGCGCATCGTCTCCGGGGTAGCCAACTTGTCGTTGAGGGCCCGGTTGACGAAGTCGACGAGACGCGTCAACCCGAACCGTTCCCCGTCGACGCCCCGCGCGTCGGTGATGCCGTCGGTGTAGGCGAGGATGCGGTCCCCGGGGTGCAGCTCCTCCTCGTACACCTCGGGGCGCTGGGTCGCCAGGTGGCCCAGGCCGAGCGGGAGCGCGGTCGGGCCCGGCAACTCACGGATCGCCTTGCCGTCGCGCAGCAGCAGCGCGCCCGGGTGGCCGGCGTTGATCACCCGGAGCCGGCCGGTGCTCCGCTCCAACTCGACCAGGAGCGCCGTGGCGAACATGTGCGGGTGCTCGGAGCGCACCCACCTGTCGATGCTGGTCGCCGTGTCGACCAGGTCTAGGCCACAGCGGCGCGCGTTGCGGTAGGCGCTGACCACCAGGGAGGCCAGGGTGCTCGCCTTGATGCCGTGTCCGCAGGTGTCGAACAGCCCGACGCTGAGCACGTCACCGTTGAGCGCGTAGTCGAAGATGTCCCCGCCGACGTCGTAGCACGGTTCGAGGATGGTGGTGAGCAGCATGTCGTCGGTGGCGAAGGTCAGCGGGGGCAGCAGGCCCCAGACGATCTCGGCGGCGACCTGCATCGGCAGCCGACGCCGCAGCCGCTCCACCACGTCGCCGTACGGTCGGCGGTTCACCACGAGTTGCGCGACGCAGGTCGCCAACTCCCAGGCCGGCTCGTTCATCGCCGGGTCCCCGGCGGCCGGCGAGACGATCTCCAGCACGCCCATCCGTTCGCACCCGACGAGCAGCGGCACCCAGATCCGGTCCGCGCTGTCGGCCGCGTGCTGCACGTCGAGGCCGGTGAACGCCCGACCGGCGAGGGTCGTCTCGATCGCCAGCTCACCCCGGTCGAGACCGGCACCGAGCAACGGTACGAGGCTGGCCTGCTGGTAGTCCGCCAGGTAGATCACGATCTCGGTGGCGTCCATGGCCGGCGCGGCCCGGTTCACCAGCAGGGGCAGATCGTCCGGCCCGCCGCGGGGTGCGGCGAGCTGGAGCCACCGCACCGCGTCACCCGCGTCGGCCAACCTGAACCTCCCCCATCTTGTCCTCCACACCGTAGGAGGCACACGGCAAACCGCCAACACCTGATTCGGGCAGCACGGCGGGCAGGGAGAATGACCGTGGCGGACATCTCGGGTCCGCGCCAACGAAGGAGGCAGGGTCGTGGTCGTCGCGGGACTCGTCCTGGCCGGCATCGCCGGCCTCATCCATGTCTACATCTTCTACCTGGAGTCGGTCGTCTGGACCACCGCCCGCGCCCGCGCGGTCTTCGGCACCAGCCGCGAGGAGGCGGAGGCCACCCGGCAGCTCGCCTTCAACCAGGGTTTCTACAACCTCTTCCTGGCCGTCGCGATCGTCGTCGGCATCGTCGCCTACGCCGTCGGCGCGCACACCGTCGGCGCGACCCTGGTCTTCGTCGGCGCCGGGTCGATGGTCGCCGCCGGGCTGGTGCTGCTGATCTCGGCACCCGACAAGGCCAGTGCCGCGCTCAAGCAGCTCGTCCCCCCGCTCCTCGCCGTCGCCGCCCTGGCGATCGGGCTCAGCCTCGGGTAGCGGAGGCGGGACAGCGACGCCCGGTGACGGAGGCGGCCGTGAACCGACGAGAACCGCCAGCCCGGTGACCGTCGGGGCACGGCCTGAGGCGGTCAGGGGCGGTAGCGGTAGCCCATGCCCGGCTCGGTGATCAGGTGCCGGGGCCGGGCCGGGTCGTCCTCCAGCTTGCGTCGCAGCTGCGCCAGGTACTGCCGCAGGTAGTTGGTCTCCTGCTGGTACTCCGGCCCCCACACCTCGTGCAGGAGCTGACGTTGGCTGATCAGCTTGCCGGGGTGACGCAGCAGCCGTTCCAGCACCGCCCACTGGGTGGGGGTGAGCCGGACCTCGGTGCCGTCGTCCCGGGTGACGGTGCGGGTGGCGAGATCGACGGTGTGCCGACCCACCTGGGCGGTGGCCGTCGCGTCGACAGGTGAGGTGGCGAGCCGACGGGTGACGGCGCGGATCCGGGCGAGGAGTTCGTCGACCCCGAACGGCTTGGTGACGTAGTCGTCGGCACCGGCGTCGAGGGCGGCTACCTTGTCCGCGCTGCCGGCCCGCCCGGACAGCACGATGATCGGGATGGTGGTCCAGCCGCGCAGGCCCCGGATGACCTCCACGCCGTCGAGGTCGGGCAGGCCCAGGTCGAGCACCACCAGGTCCGGCGGGTGGGCGGCGGCGGCCTTCAGCGCGGCCGTGCCGGTCCCGGCGACCTCGACGTCGTACCCCCGGGCGCGCAGGTTGATCCGCAGCGCGCGGAGGATCTGCGGTTCGTCGTCGACGACCAGGATGCGGGTCACCGGTCCGGCCTCTCGTCGGCGGCGGGCAGCCGCAACACCATGGTCAGCCCCCCACCGGGGGTGGTCTCCGGGGTGATGCTGCCACCCATCGCCTCGGCCAGCCCCGCGACAGGGCCAGCCCCAACCCCACCCCGGTCTGGTTGTCCCGGTCGCCGAGCCGCTGGAACGGCAGGAAGACGTGCTCCCAACGGTCCTCGGGGATGCCGGGGCCAGTGTCGATGACCCGCAGCTCCACCTGCCCGGCGTGGCTGCTGGCGGTAAGCGTGGGCGGCTGCCCGGCCGGGCTGTGCCGCAGGGCGTTCGCGACGATGTTGACCAGCACCCGTTCCAGCAGGCCCGGGTCGGCGTCGACCGCCGGCAGGTCGGCGGGAATGTCGGTCCGTACGTCGGCGGCGGCCGGCCCCAGCTCGTCCAGGGCCAGCGGTACGGCGTCCTCCAGCCCGATCGCGGTGCGGGTGACACCCAGCGCGCCGGCCTGCAACCGGCTCATGTCGAGCAGGTTCGCCACCAGCCGGCCGAGCCGGTCCAGGGACTCGTCGGCGGTGGCGAGCAACTCGGCCCGGTCCTCGGGGTCGAAGTCGACGTCGGGGCTGCGCAGGCTGCTCACCGCGGCCTTCGCCGACGCCAACGGGGTACGCAGGTCGTGGCTGACGGCGGCGAGCAGCGCGGTGCGTAACCGGTCGGCCTCGGCGAGCGGCCGGGCGGTGGCGGCTTCCTCGGCGAGTCGTTCCTGGCGCAGCGCGACGGCGGCCTGCGCGGCGAACGCCTCGACGATGCGCCGGTCGGCGGCCTCCAGCCGACGGCCGCTGAGCACCACGGTCAGCCGGTCGTCGACCGGCACCGTGGTCTCCCCCGCGCCAGGGCTGCCCGCCGGGTCCACCCCGACGCTGGCGACCCGACGCCAGGCCCCCTCCTCGTGGGCCCGGCCGGGCCGCCCCCGCGCGTCGGGGACGAGTTCCAGGACGCTGACCGCGCGCAGCCCGAAGGTCTCCCGCAGCCGGTCGAGCAGCGCCGGCAGCGGCCGTTCACCGCTCAGCACGCCACCGGCGACGGTGGCCAGGGTCTGCGCGTCGGCGGCGGCCCGGGCCGCTTCCCGGGTACGCCGGGCCGCCACGTCCACCACCCAGCTCACCGCGACCGCCACCCCGACGAAGACGCCCAGCGCGAGGAGATTGTCCGCCTCGGCGATGGTCAGCGTGCGGTACGGCGGGGTGAAGAACCAGTTCAGCAGCAGCGATCCGCCGAGCGCGGCGACCAGTGCCGGCCAGAGCCCACCGACCAGCGCCACTCCGACCACCCCGGCCAGGAAGATCAGGATGTCGTTGGTCAGGGTGAGGTCCGGCAACACCGACAGCAGCAGGGTGAGCAGCGGCAGGCCCAGCCCGGCGAGGGCGAACCCGAGCAGCCGACGCCGTCGGGACAGCGCGGCCGGCATCCCGGCCCCGCGCCGGCCCCGCCCGGCCTGCGGGTGGGTGACCAGGTGCACGTCGATCGCCCCGGAGCGGGCCGTGGTGGTGACGCCGACGCCCCGGGCGATCAGCTGGGCGAACCGGCCGCGCCGGCTCGCGCCGAGCACCAGTTGGGTGGCGTTGACCCCCCGGGCGAAGTCGAGCAGGGCGGCCGGGACGTCCCCGCCGAGCACCTGGTGGTAGCTGCCGCCGAGGCTCTCCACCAGGACCCGCTGCCGGGCGAGCTGGGCCGGGTCCGCCCCGGCCAGCCCGTCGTCGCGGGCCACGTGCACGGCGAGCAGGTCGGCCCCCTTGCTGCGGGCGGCGATCCGGGCCGCCCGGCGGATCAGGGTGTCCCCCTCCGGGCCGCCGGTGAGGGCGACGACGACCCGTTCCCGGGCCTCCCAGGTGGCGGAGATGCCCTCCTGGGCCCGGTACCGGTCGAGCTGGTCGTCGACCTTGTCGGCCAGCCAGAGCAGGGCCAGCTCACGCAGCGCGGTGAGGTTGCCGACCCGGAAGTAGTTGCCCAGCGCCGCGTCGATCCGGTCGGGCCGGTAGATGTTGCCGTGCGCCATCCGCCGGCGCAGCGCCTCCGGGGTCATGTCGACCAGTTCGACCTGTTCGGCGGCGCGGACCACGGCGTCCGGGACGGTCTCCCGCTGGGTGGTGCCGGTGATGCGGGCGACCACGTCGTTGAGTGACTCCAGGTGCTGGACGTTGACCGTCGACAGCACCGAGATGCCCGCGTCGAGCAGTTCCTGGACGTCCTGCCAGCGCTTGCCGTGCCGGGAGCCGGGCACGTTGGTGTGCGCCAACTCGTCGACCACGACCAGCTCCGGGCGGCGGGCCAGCACGGCGTCGAGGTCCAGCTCGGTGAACTCGGCGTCCCGGTAGCGCAGCGTGCGCCGGGGCAGCACCGCCAGGTCGCCGATCATCGCGGCGGTGTGCGGCCGGCCGTGCGTCTCCACCAGGCCGACCAGCACGTCGGCGCCCCGCTCGGCCCGCCGCCGGGCCTCCTCCAACATGGCGTACGTCTTGCCGACGCCGGGGGCGGCACCCAGGTAGATGCGCAGTTCACCTCGTGGCACAGGACCATCCTCTCGCTGTGCGTACCGCCCCGGGGCGCGACCGCCGGGCCGGCACCCCGGGCAGGGGTGCCGGCGTCGGGGCTCAGCGGGCGGGCAGGCTCCGGTCGAGGGCCAGGTTGAGGGCCAGCACGTTCACCGCGGGGGCACCCATGAAGCCGAGCGTCCGGCCGGTGGTGTGCTCGGCGACCAGCCGCCGGACCACCGCCGGGTCCGCGCCGCGCTCCCGCGCCACCCGGGCCACCTGGATCCCGGCGTACGCGGGGCTGATGTGTGGGTCGAGGCCGCTGCCGCCGGCGGTGACCGCGTCGGCGGGGACGGCGGGGTGTGCCGGCGCGTCCCCCCGGACCGGGGTGATCAGCCCACCGGCGGCCCGGTAGTCCTCCCCGGGTTGCGCCAGCTCCACCGGCACCCCCTGCCAGGAGGTGACGAACGGGGTGGCCGGGGCGGTCTGGTTGACGCTGACCACCCGGATGATCCGGCCGGTCAGCCCGTCGGCGCGGAACACCGCCAGCACCGCCCCCACCCCGTCGGGCGTGCAGTACGGCCGCCGCCCGTCGACGCCGTCGAGCAGGCCGACCGCCCGGCTGCGGGCGCAGACCTGGCTGAGCAGGCTCCGGGTCGAGTCCTGCGGGTCGACGGCGAGGGCGTCCAGCACGCTCTCCGGGCCGAGGTTCGAGGCGCCGGAGGCGGTCGGGTCGTAGCCGTCGCCGGCCCCCGACGGGCGGGACTGGAAGTAGCGCGGGACGGGGTCGCCGTCGGCGTCGGTGAAGGACTGCCCGATCAGGGTGCTGCCGACGGTCCGGCCGTCCACGGTCAGCAGCGAACCGTCGGTCTTCGCGTCGAGGCCGGGGAGCCGGCCGACGGCGACCAGGGTCAGCGGGTAGGCCACCCCGAGCAGCACGGTGAACACGAGCAGGGCGCGCAACGCGGCGAGGTGGGCGGCGAGCCAGGCGGGTGGGCGCATCACGAGACTCCCGGAACGAACTGGATGAGCAGGTCGATGAGTTTGATGCCGACGAACGGCGCGACGATGCCGCCGAGGCCGTAGACCAGCAGGTTGCGGCCGAGCAGCCGGGACGCGGCAGCCGGCCGGTAACGCACCCCGCGCAGCGCCAACGGTACGAGCGCGATGATCACCAGGGCGTTGAAGATCACCGCCGCGAGGATCGCCGACTCGGGGCTGCCCAGCCGCATCACGTTGAGCCGGTCCAGGCCCGGGTAGATGCCGGCGAACATGGCCGGGATGATCGCGAAGTACTTCGCCACGTCGTTGGCGATGCTGAAGGTGGTCAACGCGCCCCGGGTGATCAGCAACTGCTTGCCGATCTCCACGATCTCGATCAGCTTGGTCGGGTCGGAGTCCAGGTCGACCATGTTGCCGGCCTCCTTCGCCGCCGACGTGCCGGTGTTCATCGCGACCCCGACGTCGGCCTGGGCCAGCGCCGGGGCGTCGTTGGTGCCGTCCCCGGTCATCGCGACCAGCCGGCCGCCCTCCTGTTCCCGGCGGATCAGGGCGAGCTTGTCCTCCGGGGTGGCCTCGGCGAGGACGTCGTCCACCCCGGCCTCGTCGGCGATCGCCTGCGCGGTACGCGGGTTGTCGCCGGTGACCATCACGGTCCGGATGCCCATCCGGCGCAGCTCGGCGAACCGCTCCCGCATCCCGGTCTTCACCACGTCCTTGAGGTGGATGACGCCGAGCGCGCGGGCCGGCTCCCCGGCGACGTGTTCGGCCACCACCAACGGGGTGCCGCCGAGCCCGCTGATCTCGTCGACCAGCTGACCGACCTGTTCGCCGGGGTGACCGCCGTGCTCCCGTACCCAGGTCAGCACCGCCGTCGCCGCCCCCTTACGGACCCGGCGGGCCGGCGCCTCCTCCGGCGTCAGGTCGACGCCGCTCATCCGGGTCTGCGCGGTGAACGGCACGAAGTCGGCGTACGGCAGCAGCCCCGGCTCCTCCGCGCGCAGGCCGAACTCCTGCGTCGCCAGCGCAACCACCGACCGGCCCTCCGGGGTCTCGTCGGCGAGGCTGGCCAGCTGCGCGGCGGCGGCCACGTCGGCGGTGGTGACCCCGTCGGCCGGCAGGAACGCGACGGCCTGCCGGTTGCCCAGGGTGATCGTGCCGGTCTTGTCCAACAGCAGGGTGTCGACGTCCCCCGCCGCCTCCACCGCCCGGCCGCTCATGGCCAGCACGTTGCGCTGCACGAGCCGGTCCATGCCGGCGATGCCGATCGCCGACAGCAGCGCCCCGATGGTGGTCGGGATCAGGCAGACCAGCAGGGACACCAGCACCACCCCGGTCACCCCGTCGTCGGTGACCGCCCCGGTGTCGGGCGCGGCGGCCTGCCAACCCTTGGCGAAGATCGCCAACGGCTGGAGGGTGACCACGGCCAGCAGGAAGATCAGGGTGAGCGCGGCGAGCAGGACGTTCAGCGCGATCTCGTTCGGGGTCTTCTGCCGGTCGGCCCCCTCGACCAGGGCGATCATCCGGTCGATGAAGCTCTCCCCGGGCCGCTGGGTGATCCGCACGACGATCCGGTCCGAGAGCACCCGGGTGCCGCCGGTCACGGCGCTGCGGTCACCGCCGGACTCCCGGATCACCGGCGCGGACTCACCGGTGATCGCGGACTCGTCGACGCTGGCGATGCCCTCGACGACGTCACCGTCGCCGGGGATGGTCCCACCGGCGCTGACCAGGACGACGTCGCCCTGCCGCAGCTGCGGCGCGGGCACCGCCTCGTCGGTGTAGGTGTCGGCGCGGGCACCCGGCGACCAGCCGACCAGGCGGGTGGCGATGGTGTCCCGCTTGGCCTGCCGCAGCGAGGCGGCCTGCGCCTTGCCCCGGCCCTCGGCGACCGCCTCGGCGAGGTTGGCGAAGAGCACGGTGAGCCAGAGCCAGCCGGTGATCGCCCAACCGAACACCGACGGGTCGGTCACCGCCAGGACGGTGGTGAAGGCCGCGCCGATCTCCACGATCAGCAGCACCGGGTTGCGCCACAGGGTGCGCGGGTCGAGCTTGCGCAGCGCGTCGGGCAGGGAGCGGAGCAGCTGCCGGGGGTCCAGCAGGCCGCCACCGGCCCGGCCACCACCCGGTGCCCGGCCGTCGGGTGGGCCCACCGCCACCCGGGCCTCGGCTGGGCCGGCGGTCGGCGGCTGCTCGCCACCGGATGCCACGGACGGGACGGTCATGTCGTTCCTCCCCATGGTGGTCACCGCCCTTCGGCCAGCGGGCCGAGGGCGAGCGCGGGCAGGAAGGTCAACGCCACCAGGATCACCGTGACGCCGACGACCATCCCCACGAAGAGCGGGCGGTGGGTCGGCAGGGTGCCCTCGGAGGCGGGGGTGGGTGCCTGGCGGGCGAGCGAGCCGGCCAGCGCGAGCACCAGGATGATCGGCAGGAACCGGCCGAGCAGCATGCACAACCCGAGGGCGGTGTTCCACCACGGGGTGTTCACGGTGATCCCGGCGAACGCCGAACCGTTGTTGTTGCTCGCCGAGGTGAACGCGTAGAGCACCTCGGACAGTCCGTGCGGGCCGACGTTCAACGCGGTCGAGGCGTTGCCGGTGGCGAAGGCGGCAGCCGTGCCGATCAGCACCAGGGCCGGGGTGACCAGGAAGTACAGCGAGGCGAAGGTGATCTCGCGGGAACCGATCTTCTTACCCAGGTACTCCGGGGTCCGGCCGACCATCAGACCGGCGACGAACACCGTGATCACCGCGAGGACCAGCAGCCCGTACAGGCCCGCGCCGACGCCGCCGGGGGCGACCTCGCCCAGCATCATGTTGCCCAGCGTCATCATCCCGCCCAGCGCGGTGTACGAGTCGTGGGCGGAGTTCACCGCGCCGGTCGAGGTCAGTGTGGTGACCGCGCCGAAGGTCGCCGAGTTCGACACGTCGAAACGGACCTCCTTGCCCTCCAGCGCCGCACCGACCGCCTGCGGCACGGTGCCGTGCCCGGCCAACTCGAACACGTTGGTGAGGGTGACGCTGCCGAGCGCCAGGACGGCCATCACCGCGACGATCGCGTAGCCCTGCCGGTGCTGGCCGACCATCCGGCCGAAGACCCGGGGCAGGCTGAACGGGATCAGCAGGATCAGGAACAGCTCGACCCAGTTCGTCCAGGCCGTCGGGTTCTCGAACGGGTGGGCGCTGTTGGCGTTGTAGAAGCCACCGCCGTTGGTGCCCAACTCCTTGATCACCTCCTGGCCGGCCACCGGACCACCGGGGATGCTCTGCCCGCCGCCGGTCAGGGTGGTCACGTCGGTGCCGGCGGAGAGGTTCTGCACCACCCCGCCGAGCATCAGCACGACCGCGCCGAGCACCGCCACCGGCAGCAGCACCCGCAGCGTGATCCGGACCAGGTCCACCCAGAAGTTGCCCAGCTCGCCGGTACGGCTGCGGGCGAACCCCCGGACCAGGGCCACCGCCACCGCGATGCCCACCGCGGCGGACAGGAAGTTCTGCACCGCCAGCCCGGCCATCTGCACCAGGTGACCCATGGTCGACTCACCCGCGTACCACTGCCAGTTCGTGTTGGTCACGAACGACACGGCGGTGTTCCAGGCACCGTGCGGGACGACCGGGTCGAAGCCCAGCGACAGCCACAGGTGGTCCTGCCACCGCTGGAAGGCGTAGAGGAACAGCACCGAGACGGCGGAGAAGGCCAGCACGCTGCGGGCGTAGACGCCCCACGACTGCTCGGCGGCCGGGTTCACTCCGACCAGCCGGAACACCCCGCGCTCCACCCGGGACTGTCGGGTGCCGGCGACCACCCGGTACAGGTGGTCGCCGACCGGGCGGTACGCGACGACCAGCGCCACCACCAGGGACAGGATGAAGATGACGCCCGCTGTGGTCGTGGTCATCAGAAGCGCTCCGGGAACAGCAGCGCGACGACCATGAACACACCCAGGCCGATCGCCAGCACCAGGCCGACGGCGTTGACGGCGTTCACCGCTTCTCCACGCCCCTCACCACGAGGGCGAGCGCCGCGAACAGCACCACCGTCACCAGTACGAACACCACGTCAGACACGCGGACTCCCTCAACCGGACCCGAACGCCGTGACCGCCTTCCGGCCACGCCGGGCAATCACAACGCGCTCTGATCCGATCGGGCAGGGTCCATAACGCGACCTAGACGGGCAGCCGCGGTTTCTTGACGTGTTCTTCACGCCGGCCACCGCAGCCGGTGACGGCGGTCACGGTGCGGAGGGGAGGTCGGTGCGTGGACGGGCGGGACGGCCCGGGCGGTCGTACCGGCCGGATCAGCGGCGGATGGCCCGCCGGATCGACTCGGGCACCCGCCGGGCCACCGCCCGCCGCAGCCGGAAACGCAGGCTGTCCAGGTGCGCCACGGTGACCGGGCGGGCACCGTCGGCCGCACAGCGGAACGCCACCGGCAGCGTGGCGTCCTCGGTCCAGCCACAGCAGGTGACCCGGGCCTTCAGGTCCCAGGTGCCGCTGCTGCGGCCACCGTTGAGCGCGCCGACGTCGAGTCGGGCGGTGCCGCGCCGGACCAGCCGCAGCGTGCCGTCGCCCACCGGGACCAGCTCGACGGCGCCGGTGACCGGCACGAAGAACTCCTCCCGGGTGTCCCGCCGCCGGGCGATGACGTCGAGCTTGGACTGCTTGATCCCGGGGGTCGCGTCCCGCAGGTCGGCCGGTACGTCGTCCACCGGCACCACCAGCAGCCGCTGCTCCCCGTCGGCGGTGAGGGTGAGCGGCTGGTCGCCGAAGAACAACTCGCCGGTGAGGGTGACGGTCAGGACGCCGCCGTCCTGCTCGACCCGCTGCACGGTGGGCTGGGCCCGGACGGCCGCCTCCCACTGGGCCAACCGGCGCAGGTCGGCGGTGCGGCCCTGCTCGATGAGCCGGGTGATGATCCGTTGCAGTGGCGGCAGACCGGCGGCGACGCCCGGGGCGAACCGGTCCCGGATCGTGCGTTGTGCCTCGCCGACCAACTGGTCCACCCAGTCGGCGGGCGCGTCGAGCAACCGCCGGCCGCGAAGTCGGGAGACCATCTCGTTGCGCAGCCACCGCCGGTGCAGCCGGTCCCGCAGCGCACCGGGCTCGGTGTGCGCGTCGACGATGTCGAGCGCCTCACGCAGGTTGACGAAGTAGCCGGCCGGCTCCAGCGCGGTGGCGGTGACGTTGCCGGCGTCGACCCGCCGCTGGTGGTGGTAGCAGACGTAGTCGGCCAGCACGCAGGTGCGGCGGGACAGGAAGTACGCCCGGGTGACGAAGACGTGGTCCTCCAGCCGGCGCTTGCCCTCCGGGAAACGCAGGTCGTGCTCGATGAGGAAGGAGCGCCGGAACAGCTTGTGCGCGGTGAGGCTGTCGATCAGGGGCGCGTTCGCCAGGGTGGCGTCGAACCGGTTGCGCCGGAACAGTTCGCGCGGCACCGAACGGCGGTGCCCGGCCATCTTGCCGACCACCAGGTCCGCGTCGTGCTCGCGGGCGCAGGCGTACAGCCGTTCCAGCGCCTCCTCGCCGAACCAGTCGTCGTCGTCGGCGAAGAAGACGTACTCGCCCCGGGCGTGTTGGACGCCGAGGTTACGGGGCCGCGACGGCCAGCCGGAGTTGTCGATGTGCAGCACCCGGATGTGCGGGTGGGCGGCAGCCAGTTCGTCGAGCCGGGCGCCGGTCGAGTCGGTCGAGCCGTCGTCGACGAACATGACCTCGAACTCGCCGGCCGGCAGCGACTGGCTCAACAACGAGGTGACGAGCTTCTCGATGTGCGGTCCGGAGTTGTACGCCGGGACCACGACGGTCACCTTGGGGTCATTCGTACTGGCGGTCATGGCTCTTCCTGAGGCGGTCCGTGAGCCGGCGCGGGGATGCGCCCAACCGTGCGGACGGGCACCCGTTTGGGGGGCGTTCCGTCGCCGACATGGCCCGTTCAGTTTGCGGACTTTACGCGACCGCAGGGGCTGACGCAGGCCCCGAATCGGATGATTTCTCGATCCTCGGCCCGGCGGTGCAGGACGACCCGTTCCCGCCTGGAACGCCACCCTCGACAGTGGCCGGGACCACACTCCACCGGGCACCCACCGAACCCCGGATCACCGCACGGCCGGCCCCGACGTGAGCTGGCCGGCCGGCTCCGAACTGGGCTGGTCGGCCGGCTCCGAACTGGGCTGGCCGGGCGGCTCGGAGCTCGGCCGGCGGGGCGGTGATCCGGGTGCCGGAAGGACGAATCCTCGACAGCGGACCCAAGCATGGGAAACCGCTACGCAGGGTAAACCGAGATCATGGCACCGCTTCGCACCTCGCCGCCCCCGCCTCAGGCCACCGAGTTGCGCCGGTGGGAACTGGCCGATCCCGCCGGCCTGCGTGCCCTGCGCGCCTCGCTGCACGAGGCGCTCACCGGTGAGCGCCTGCTCGACGGTCAGAACCTGGACGAGGTCCCCGAGCTGATCGTCCTGGTCGCCACCGAGTTGGCCACTAATGCCCTCAAACACGGCATTCCGCCGACAATTGTCCGACTACTCACCATCGACGAGTCGCTCATCCTCGACGTCGCCGACCACGACCTCAGCACCATCCCCGAGCTGTCCGACACCCGGCCGATGGGGGCCGGCGGCCGGGGACTCCAGATCGCCATGGCGGTCTCCCTGGAGGTCGGCTGGTACGCCACCGACCGCACCAAGAACATCTGGGCGTCCTTCCCCCGCCGCTGACCCGACCGGGCAAGGCCCCGCCACATGGCCACAGCCGAGTTGGCCCGTCACATGGTCACAGCCGAGAAGCCCGACGGCCGGTCGCAGCCGAAACGGCCGCAGCCGAGAAGGCCCGCCGCACGGCCGCAGCCGAGTTGGCCGGCCCGGCGGAAGGGGTCAGTCGCCGGCCGGGATCGGGTCGTCGTACTCACCGGCGGGACCGGTGAACAGGGTGCCGCCCGCCATCGGCCAGGCGTTCGGCCGGCAGCCGTGCAGGCCGAGCGTCTGCTGCTGCATCACCGGTGCCGGCCCGCCTGCCGCCGGGCACCGCTCGTGACCCCGGCCCAGCCGGTGCCCCACCTCGTGATTGAGCACGTACGACCGGTAAGTAGCGAGATCACCCCTGAAGTCCGGTACGCCCCGTGCCCACCGCGCCACGTTGATCACCACCCGGTCACCGTTGCGGCAGGAGGTGTAGCGGTCCGAGGTGTCCCCGCACAGCTCGCCCCGGGTGACCGGGGTGGTCAGCAGCACGGTGAAGTCCGCCGGGCCGTCGGCACCGACCCGTTGCAGCCGCCACCGGCCGTCGGCGGTCCAGCCCCGGCGGTCGGCGAGCACCACCGCCACCTCCCGGCCGAACCGCTCCGGGTCGACGGCGTCGATGCCACCCTCCACCGCCACCCGGTAGCGCAGCAGCTGGCCGTCCCGCCCGGCGACCGCACCCTCAGCGGTCGCCGTCCGCCAGGTGCCGGTCCCCCGTTGCGGGTAGCGCAGCGCCGCCGGGGCGGGCGCGGCGGCGGATCCGAGCGGGACGGGTGCCTCCGCCCGGGTCGGCACGGGTGGTACCGCG
Organism: Micromonospora sp. RL09-050-HVF-A; assembly: GCF_019374995.1. NCBI lineage: Bacteria > Bacillati > Actinomycetota > Actinomycetes > Micromonosporales > Micromonosporaceae > Micromonospora > Micromonospora sp. RL09-050-HVF-A. The sequence goes on along the minus strand of NZ_JAGKQP010000002.1, from coordinate 5,097,229 downwards.
GCGGCGGGCGGCCGGACCGGCTCCCGGCGGACGTCGCCGATGAGCGCGCCCAGGTCGACGCCCTGCCGCTGGGCCACCACCGCACCGCCGGCAGCCAGCCCGGCCACCACCAGCACCACCGACAGGACACCGGCCGGGGTCACGCCCCGGCGTCGCCCCCGGTGCCGGCCCCGGTCAGCGGCCTCGCTCACCGTCAGGGTGCTCACCGTCGTCCTCCCCGTCCACCTGTGGTCCACTCCGGGCAGGAGTACGGGCGCGAGGCCCGAACGGATGAGTGCCCGGGAGGAGCAATCCGGACCCGGGTACCGTTGCCGGGCAGACACTCCCGACGATCCGGACACCACCCGGCCGTCACGCCGAGGAAGGACCACCCGTGCCGGACGCCGACGCCCTCATCGCCGCCGCGGTCGCGGCGGTGCGCGGCACCGACGTACGCGATGCGGAGCGGAAGCTGGACCAGCTCGTGGTCGGCGGTGACGGTGGCCGGCCGACACCCGGCGGACCCGAAGGCCCGGCGGCGGTGGACGCCGCCCTGCTCGGCCGGTTGGTGGCCGCCCTGGGTCGGCTCTGGCCACGGGGCTGGCAGCCGGCCGACGTGGCCCGGATCGTGACCCGACGGCTGGGCGCGCGCCCCGGCCGGCTGGTCACCGAGGCCCTCGCCGCCGACCGGGCGGCCCAGCCCGGCCCGGTGCCGCAGTGGTGGGACGACCAGTTGGCCGGCCTGGACGCCCGGGTCCACGGGGACGACGACGCCGGATGGCTGACCGGTTGGACCACCCGGGAGGGTACGGACCGGATCACCGCCCTGCGCGACGCCATCGAGGTGCTGGCCCTGCTGACCGGCCTGCCGCCGGTCGCGGTGCTGCGCCCCCCGCCCGGCGGCGTCGGCGGACCGGCCACGACCGCGTCGAGCGGTCCGAGCGGATCCCGGGTGCTCGACCGGGTACGGGCGTTGCTCGCCAAGGCGGAGTCCACCACGTTCCCGGCCGAGGCTGAGGCGTTCACCGGCAAGGCGCAGGAGCTGATCGCCCGGCACAGCCTGGAACGGGCGCTGGTCGAGGCGGACACCGCCCACCCGGACCGGCCCGGTGGGGTCCGGATCAGCACCGACGCCCCGTACGCGGGTGCGAAAGCGCTGCTGGTGCAGGAGGTGGCGGCGGCGAACCGGTGCGAGTCGGTCTGGTCCGACGATCTCGGTTTCGCCACCGTGCTCGGCTTCTCCGCCGACCTGGAGGCCGTCGAACTGCTGCACACCTCACTGTTGGTGCAGGCCACCGCCGCGATGCTGCGCGGACGCCGGGAACGTCAGGGCGGCGGTCGACGCACCAAGGCGTACGACGAGGCTTTCCTGCACGCCTTCGCCCGGCGTATCGGCGAGCGGCTGCGGGCCGCGACCGACGAGGCGAACCGGCAGGCGGCGCAGGACGCCGGGGCGGACCGGCTGCTGCCGGTGCTCGCCGCCCGCTCCGGTGCGGTACGGGAGCGGATGGACACCCTCTTCCCCGGTGTCACCCGGGCCCGGCTGACCGTGCGGGACGCCGAGGGCTGGCAGTCCGGCACCTCGGCCGCCGACCGTGCCTCGCTGGCCGGTACCGCCCCGCCGGGCCGGCCGCTGCCCGGTCGACGCTGACCCGACGGCCCGGGATCCGCCCACTACGTCCCTGTGCCCGCGCCCGACCGGGCATCCCCGGCCCGGGCAGACCCTCGGCCCAGGTAAGTCTCCCGGGCCGGGCAGGACTCCAGGCCGGGCAGGACCGCTGGGTCCGCCGGGCAGGACCGCTGGGTCCGCCGGGCAGGACCGCTGGGTCCGCCGGGCAGGACCGCGTGGGGTCCGGGTCAGACGTGGCAGTCGCGGGTGAGCCGGGCCGGGATCTCGACGAAGTCGGTGCCCATCCAGCTTGCCGGGCTCTTGGCCGCCGCGCCGCCCTCGATCTTCGTGGCGGTCTCGTCGACCAACTTCTTGATCCGGGCGTCCCGGGCCTTGCGGGCCTGCGCACGGAGGTCGTCGGCGAGCCCGCTCAGTCGCCCCTTGAGCTTGCCGTTGAGCTGCTCCGGGGTGAGTTCCTCCCGGGTGGCGGCGGCCGAGTCGGCGGTGATCTGCCGGCTGCCGTCGATGATCAGCTGGTCGACGGCGCGACAGACCTGCGCGGTGTTCGCGGCGGTGCCGGCGGTCGGGGTGCCGGCCGTCGGGGTGGTGGTCGTCACCGTGTCGGGCGTGGCCTGCCCGGTGGGGGCATCGGCGGCACTGGTCGGCGTTGCGGGTGCGGCGTCGGTGTCGTCCCCGCTGTCCGAGCAGCCGCTGGCGAGGACGGCGAGGACGGCGAACGTGAGCGCGGTGGCGGAGCTGCGGTGCATCGACTTCCCCGTTTCGATGTGTCGGGCGGTACCACGGACACGATGCCGCACGGCCCGCTCGGCCGACGTCTCACCCCCGACGCGCCGCACCCCCCGACGCGCCTCACGCCGGACCGACGAGGTCGGTCCGGCGTGACGGGTGGCGCGGTTCAGCTCTTGAAAGCGTCCTTGACCTTCTCGGCGGCCTGCTTGAGGCTGGACTTGGCCTGGTCGCTGCGACCCTCGGCCTCCAGACGCTCGTTGTCGGTCGCCCGACCCACGCCTTCCTTGACCTTGCCGGCGGCGTTCTCGGTCGTGTTTTCGATCTTGTCGTCGAACCCCATGAGAGCCTCCCGAATAAGCACTTTTTCCAACGCCCCTCAACTACCCCCACCCCCCATCCCCAAAACACCCCCACCACCCGCTCCGGCCCGTTGACCAAGAGGTTTGCGTCACCAGCAAGCCGACTGGTGACGCAAACCTCTTGATCAACGCGGTCGTCCGGGGTGGAGGGTGGTGGTGGAGAAGCGGCGGAGGCGGAGGCTGTTGGCCACCACGAAGACCGACGAGAAGGCCATCGCAGCGCCCGCGATCATCGGGTTCAGCAGGCCGGCGGCGGCCAGCGGGAGGGCGGCCACGTTGTAGGCGAACGCCCAGAACAGGTTGCCCTTGATCACGGCGAGGGTGCGCCGGGAGAGCCGGATCGCGTCCACCGCGGCGGTCAGGTCGCCCCGGACCAGGGTCAGGTCGGACGCCTCGATCGCCACGTCGGTGCCGGTGCCCATGGCCAGCCCCAGGTCGGCCTGGGCCAGGGCCGGCGCGTCGTTGATCCCGTCACCGACCATGGCGACCGTACGACCCTGCGCCTGGAGCCGGCGGATCACGTCGACCTTGTCGGCCGGCAGCACCTCGGCGGTCACCTGGTCGATGCCCACCTCGGCGGCCACCGCCTTGGCGACGGTCGCGTTGTCCCCGGTGAGCAGTACCGGGGTCAGGCCCAGGGCACGCAGCCCGGCGACCGCCTCCCGGCTGGTGGGCCGGACCACGTCGGCGACCGCGAGGACCCCACGGGCCCGCCCGGACCAGCCCGCCACCACCGCCGTACGACCGGCGGCCTCCGCCTCGGCCACCGCCCGGACCACCTCCTCCGGTACGTCCAGACCCCGCTCGCGGAGCAGCCTCGGCCGCCCGACGACCAGGTCGTGGCCGTCGACGGTGCCGGTGACGCCGAGCCCCTCGGCGGCGGCGAACCCGGTGACCGGGGGCAGTTCCCCGGCTTCGGCGGCGCCGGCCGCCACGGCGCGGGCGATCGGGTGCTCGGAGCCGGCCTCCAGCGCCCCGGCGAGCCGGAGCAGTTCGGCCCGGTCATGCCCCTCGGCGGGACGGACGTCGACCAGGGTCATCCGGCCGGTGGTGACGGTGCCGGTCTTGTCCAGCACCACCGTGTCGACCTGCCGGGTGGATTCCAGCACCTCCGGTCCCTTGATCAGGATGCCGAGCTGGGCACCCCGCCCGGTGCCGACCAGCAGCGCGGTCGGGGTGGCCAGGCCGAGCGCGCACGGGCAGGCGATGATCAGCACGGCCACCGCGGCGGTGAAGGCGGCGGTGGGGCCGGCGCCGCTGCCCAGCCACCAGCCCAGCGTGCCGACGGCGAGCACGATGACGATCGGCACGAAGACCCCGGAGATCCGGTCGGCGAGCCGCTGCACGGCGGCCTTGCCGGTCTGTGCCGCCTCCACCAGCCGGGCCATCTGGGCGAGCTGGGTGTCCGCGCCGACCCGGGTGGCGGTGACGACCAGCCGGCCGCCCGCGTTGACGGTGGCACCGGCCACCGTGTCGCCCGGCCCCACCTCGACCGGCACCGACTCGCCGGTGAGCATGCTGGCGTCGACCGCCGAGGTGCCCTCGTCGACCCGCCCGTCGGTGGCGATCTTCTCGCCGGGCCGGACCACGAACCGGTCGCCCACCACGAGCTGGTCGACCGGAACGCGGGTCTCCGTGCCGCCGCGCAGCACGGCGACGTCCCGCGCGCCGAGTTCGAGCAGGGCCCGCAGGGCCGCCCCGGCGGTCCGCTTGGAGCGGGCCTCGAAGTAGCGGCCGGCCAGCAGGAACACGGTCACCCCGGCGGCGGCCTCCAGATAGATGTTGCCGGCCCCGTCGGTGCGGACGATGTCCAGCCGGAACGGGTGGGTCATCCCGGGCATCCCGGCGTCGCCGAGGAAGAGCGCCCAGAGCGACCAGCCGAACGCGGCCAGGGTGCCGAGCGACACGAGGGTGTCCATGGTCGCCGCGCCGTGTCGCAGGTTGGTCCAGGCGGCCCGGTGGAACGGCAGCCCGCCGTACGCGACCACCGGGGCGGCCAGGGTCAGTGACAGCCACTGCCAGTAGGTGAACTGCCAGGCCGGCACCATCGCCAGCACGATCACCGGCACGGTGAGCACGGTCGACACCCGCAGCCGGGTCCGCAGGGCGCCCAGCTCGTCGACCGGCCCTGCGGCCGGTTCCGTGCCGGCGGGGGTGGGCGGCGGGGGGACGACGGCGGTGTAGCCGGTCTTCTCGACGGTGGTGATCAGGTCGTCGGGGGTGACCCCGTCGGCGTACCGGACGGTGGCCTTCTCGGTGGCGTAGTTGACGCTCGCCTCGACGCCGTCGAGCCGGTTGAGCTTCTTCTCGATCCGGGCGGCGCAGGACGCGCAGGTCATTCCGCCGATGGCCAGTTCGATCAGGTGGGGTGCGGTGGGCAGGTTCGACGTGTTCGGGGTCATCGCGGCACCTCCGGTCAACCGTGGGTGTGACCGGCCCCGCCGGTGCCGGTGACGGGCACGCTCGGCGTCGGGTCGGTGGTGGGCTCCGGGCCAACGGGGCTGGGGACGGGTCGCGGGGTGTTCGTGGGGTCGTGGCGGGTCTCGGCGGGCGGGGTGACGGGGCCGGTCAGCTGGCCGACCCCGTACGCCGCGCCGAACACCACCGCGAGGGCGAGGGCGAATCCGCCCAGCCTGGTCGGTGTGTTCACCGGTCCCCCCGGACCGTCACGCCTCGACGAGGTCGTAGCCGGCCTCGTCGACGGCGGCCCGCACGGACGCGGTGTCCAGCGGGCGGTCGCTGGTGACGGCGACCCGGCCGGAGGCCAGGTCGACCTGGACGTCGGTGACACCGTCGAGGGCACCCACCTCGGCGCTGACCGCGCTGACGCAGTGCCCGCAGGTCATGCCCTTCACCTGGTAGTTCGTGATCATGCGGCTCTTCCCTCCACTCGTCCAACATACCCCCCAGGGGTACGTCACCCTGCGACCGTAGCATACCCCCCGGGGGTACGCTATCCTGGTCGCCATGACCACACCGAGCACCCCGGTCCGGGGCTACACCGCCAGCAAGGACCAACTGCTCGCGCGGCTGCGCCGCGTGGAGGGGCAGGTCCGGGGCATCGAGAAGATGGTCGACGACGACCGGTACTGCATCGACGTGCTCACCCAGATCTCCGCCGTGCAGGCCGCCCTGGACAAGGTCGCCCTCGGGCTGCTCGACGGCCACGCCCGGCACTGCATGCACGAGGGGGCCGCCGAGGGCCGCGCCGACGAGATGGCCGCCGAGATGATGGCCGCCGTCGGCCGCCTGATGAAACGCGGCTGACCGGCCCGCCCGTCCGGCGACCTGCGGTCGGCGGGGCATCGGACGGGCGGACTGCCCGGCGTCGCGGGGCCGGTGGGATCCGGCCCCGCGACGCCTCACGGGTGGCGGTCAGCGCCGGGCGAGGATCTTGCGCATGGTGTCGATCTCGCCCTGCTGGGTGGTGACGATCTGCTGCGCCATGGCCCTGGCCCCGGCGTGCCGGCCGTCCGCCAACTCCTGCCGGGCCATGGTGATCGCACCCTCGTGGTGGGCGATCATCAGGGTGAGGAACCGGCGGTCGAAGTCCCGACCGGTCGCCCCCTCCAACCGGGCCAGGTCGGCGTCGGACATCATCCCCGGCATGCCGTGGTCCATCCCCGGCAGGTGACCGTCGGCCGGGCCGCCGGACGGGACGGGCCGGCCCCAGGCGGTCAGCCACCCGGTCATGGTGGCGATCTCCGGGGCCTGGGCGGCGCGGATCCGTTCGGCCAGCCGGGTGACCTCCGGATCGGCGGCCCGGCTCCCGGCCAGCTCCGACATGCGTACCGCCTGCTGGTGGTGCGGAATCATCATCTGGGCGAACATCACGTCCGCCGGGGCGACCCCGGCGGACACGGAGGCGGCCGGGGCGGTGCCCGCGGCCGGACGGCCGTGGCCGCCGTCGGAGGAATGGCCCCCACCGCAGGCGGTCAGGGCGGACGCGGTGGTGAGAGCGACGCCGGCCAGGGCGGCGCGACGGGCAAGGGTACGAGTGGACACGGGCAGACCTTTCGGTACGACGGAGACGGACGGCGGACACGGCGGAGCCGCGCCCGGGTGTCCTATCTGCGCAGTACCGACACCGTGGCGAGCCGGAGCCCGAGCGGGCGCGGTGGCGGGGCGCGCGGCTCCCGGGGCCGCGACGGCGGACGGGCCACCCCGGCCGGCCTGGTACGCACCGCGCAGAGCAGCACCAGCAGCGTCACGGTGAGCGCCCCGAGCACCGCCAGGCAGACGCTCCACCCGGTGGCCGGTGAGCCGGTCGGCTCGTAGGGCAGCACCACCACACATCCGGCCCCGCACCCGAGGGGACGGGCCGTCACCATCGCGAGCCGTACCGGACCGGTCAGGTCCCCCCGGTCCATGACCGGCGACACGACGGACGTCCGGTGGGGGCGCTCGACCGGGGTGTCGTGCCCGACGGAGGCCCGGTCCGCCGAGGTGGAGTGGCCGACCGTGGAGTGGCCGACCGGCCGACCGTCGGCGGGATGACCGGCGGCCGGGTGCGCGTCGTGGCCGAGGGTGTGCATCGCGGACAGCCCCAGCAGGGTGCCGACGAGCAGCAGCAGCCGCAGCCACCGCCCGGCCGTCGTCGTTCCCGCCCGCCGCACGGTTCCACGCTAGCCGTCCCGGACGACCGGCGGGCCCGGACGGGTCGGCCACCCGACACGGGCGTACCCGCCGCAGCGGTGGCGGGGCCTGCCACCAGCACGTGAACCGCGCGGCCCGACCTGGTGCTGGCTACCATCGTCCGACGACCCGCCGCCCGTGGATGAACCGGCTGGCCGGCTGACACGTATCCCGTCCCGGATCGTTGGGAGTACTCGCACATGGGCGCCGACCACACCCGTCCCGCTCCGTCCACCCCACCCCGGGTGCGGCGGATCCTCGTCATGACGGTGGTGCCGCTCATCGTCGTCACGGTGATCGCCACGCTGCTGCTCTGGCCGGGGGAGACCCCGAAGATCGACCAGGGCGAGCAGGTGCCCCGCTACCACGGCACGGTGACCCGGGTGGTGACCGAGCCGTGCCCGCCCGCCCCGCAGACCCCCGACGGCCCGTCGGGGGCGGCCGACGGGCCGTGCGGGACGGTGACGGTCACCGTCGGGCAGGGCCCGGACAGTGGTGAGCAGGTCGAGACGCCGGTCCCGTCGGGGCCGGGGGCACCGACGGTGGCGGTCGGCGACGAGGTGGTGCTGGTCGCGTTGGCCGACCCCACCGACCCGTCGGTGAGCAGCTACCACATCGCCGAGCACCAGCGGGGCATGCCGCTGCTCTGGCTGGTCGCCCTGTTCGCGGCGGCGATCGTCGCGTTCGGCCGGCTGCGCGGGCTGGCCGCCCTGGCCGGCCTCGGGGCGAGCTTCGCCATCCTGTTGACCTTCGTGGTGCCGGGCATCTCCGCCGGGGGCGCACCGCTGCCGATCGCGGTCACCGGCGCCGCGCTGATCATGTTCGTGGTGCTGTACCTGACCCACGGGGTCACCGCGCAGACCTCGGTGGCGGTGCTCGGCACGCTGGGCAGCCTGGTGCTGACCGGCGTCCTGGGCACGCTGGCCACCGCCGCCACCCATCTGACCGGGTACGGCAGCGAGGAGGCCACCACGCTGTCGATGTACCAGCGCGACGTGGACCTGCACGGACTGCTGCTGGCCGGGATCATCATCGGTTCGCTGGGCGTCCTGGACGACGTCACGGTCACCCAGTCGGCCACCGTCACCGAGCTGGCGCACGCCAATCCGGGGCTGTCCCGGTTGCAGCTCTACCGGGCGGCGACCCGGGTCGGGCGGGCGCACATCGCGTCCACGGTCAACACGATCGTGCTGGCGTACGCGGGGGCCTCGTTGCCGTTGCTGCTCCTGCTCACCGCCGACAGCCGGCCGGTGAGCCAGATCCTGACCAGCGAGTTCCTGGCCCAGGAGATCGTCCGCAGCGCGGTGGCGACCCTGGGGCTGGTGGCGGCGGTGCCGCTGACCACCGGATTGGCCGCGCTCGTCGTCACCGCCGGGCGCGGTCCCGCCGACGCCGACGCGACCGGACCGACGCCCACCCCACGCCCCGCCCCCGACCGTGCCGAGGCGCTGGCGGCGCTGAGCGGCCCCCGGCACGGCGAACCGTCCACCCCGGCCCCCGCACGGTGGCCAGACCCGGAAAGGAGCACGGACACCGCATGGTGACACTGCGCTGTGTGACCGGAGGTGAGGTCGCGGCTGTCGGTCGCGTCACTGATTACCCCTCGCTATCGGGAAAATACGCATTTTGCCGGGTTGTGACCGTAGATCCCCGGTACGACTCTCGGGTAACCTCGCTGCCGGTCACCGCCGAAGGCGCCCACCGGAGCCAGCGGTGCCACCGCCCAATCGCCGTACGGCGAGCCGGGGAACCGAGCACCTGGGGTGAATCCGCGCCAGCGGTAGGGGCCACTTCCGTCCCGAACCCGTCAGCTAACCCGGTCGGCGGTCGACGGAAGGGACAACTGTGACGGCACCCCTACGCCACTGGTGGACTCCGGTGGTGGCCGTGCTCGCCGCCCTGGCGCTGGTCGCCGGGCCCGCCGCCTCCCCCGCGGCGGCAGCACCCAACGCGCCCACCCCCTCGGGGCACGAGGAGGACGAGGAGCCGAAGCTGCTCACCGACGTCATCGAGGCGACGAACCGGGAGTATTCGGCAGCGAAGAACCGGCTGGAGAAGTCCAAGAAGCGCCAACTCGAGTACGCCATCGAGGTGGAGAAGGCGGAGCAGGAGCTGGCGGCGTTGGCTCCGCAGGTCAACGAGATCGCGGCCCAGTCGTACCGGACGGGTCGGGTCGGCGCGGTCGCGGCGCTGCTGGAGAGCAACGCCCCGGACACCTTCGTCCGGCGGGCCGCCGCCCTGGACGAGCTGAACATGGTCAACGCCGGCAAGCTGGCCGAGGTCAACAAGGTCAAGAAGCGTGCCGAGCAGGCCAAGCTCGCCGTCGACACCGAGGTCCGTGAGCAGCAGAAGCAGACCAACCTGATGGCCAAGAAGAAGACCGAGGCCGACAAGGCGCTCGCCCTGGTCGGCGGTCGGGGCTTCACCGGTGGCCTGGTCGACGCCACCTCGCCGGTCGCCCGGATCGCCCCGGGCCAGACGGCCGACGGCGACTGGCGCGGCGAGTCGTGCAGCGAGAACGACCCCACCACGTCCGGCTGCATCACCCCGCGCACGCTGCACATGTACAAGGAGGTCAAGCGGGCCGGCTTCAACCGGTTCGTCGGCTGCTACCGCCCCGGCGGGCCGTGGGAGCACCCCAAGGGCAAGGCGTGCGACTGGTCGTTGCAGAAGAGCGGCTTCAGCCCGTGGCACAACAACGACACCCGGATGTACGGCAACAACCTCGCCGCGTTCCTGATCCGCAACTCGGACCGGTTGGGCATCTACTACGTGATCTGGAACCGGCAGATCTGGTTCCCGGCCAACGGCTGGAGTTCGTACTCCGGGCCCTCCAACCACACCGACCACGTCCACGTGTCATTGCTGTAGCCGGCCCTCACCAGCACGAAGGCCGCCCGGCTGAGCCGGGCGGCCTTCGTCGTGCGTGGTACGCCTCAGCCGGGGACGGCCGCGGGCTCGCCGGTCGGCACGGCGTCGACACCCGTCGGCACGGCCGGCCCGGGTACGACGGCAGCGGCCGCCGCGGTGGTGGGCGCAGCCGCCCGGGTGGCGGGAGCGGCGGCCTCGTGGGCCGGCGCGACCTGGCGGACCTCACCGGCGGCGAGGCGGTAGGACATGCCGACCACCGCGCACCGCCCGGCGGCCACCTCGGCGGCGATCACCGGGGAGTTGCCGAGCAGCACCTCGACGGTCTGCGCGATGTGGATGTCGACGATCCCGTCGATGTCGTGCACTCCCTGCTGGTCGGCGCGACGCAGGCTCGGCCCGACGGCGGCGACCACCGAGTAGAGGTGCCCCGGGGGCTGGGTGCCGGTACGGGCCGCCTCCCGGGCCGCCTGCACCGCCCCGCAGGAGTCGTGCCCGAGGACCACCACCAGCGGGGTGCCGAGGATCGTCACCGCGTACTCGACGCTGCCGAGCACCTCCGGCCCGGCGGTGTGCCCGGCGGTCCGGACCACGAAGAGGTCACCCAGACCCCGGTCAAAGATGATCTCGGCGGCCAGCCGGGAGTCGGAGCAGCCGACGATGACGGCGAAGGGATGCTGGCCGTCGGCGACGGCGGCCCGGTGGCTGGCACCCTGGTTGGGGTGGTGGGGCTCCCCGGCGACGAAACGCCGGTTGCCCGCCTGTAGTTCGGCCAGCGCCTGGGTCGGAGTGATCGGGGCCATTGCCTCACCTCGGTCCGGAATCGCACCTGGTCACGCCGGCCGGCGGCGACGACGGCCGTGTTCCCACGGTCACACGCAGCGAAAGGTACGTCAAGATTTCGTGATCCACGTTTCAGGCTTTGGTCGCCACGATGTCGACCAGGGGTCGAGGCCCACGGTCGACCCGGCGGCCGACGGCGGGCCTCCCAGGTACGGGCCATACGATGACGTCATGGCGACGACGACGGGCGGCACCGGGAGCACCCGGAACTGGACGTTCCTCACCAACCACGGTCACGTGCTGCTCGCCATCGCCCGCAACCCCACCGCCCGGCTGCGGGACGTCGCCGAGGAGGTCGGGGTGACCGAGCGGGCCGCCCAGGCCATCGTGGCGGACCTGGAGACCGGTGGCTACCTGCGGCGTACCCGGGTCGGCCGACGCAACGAGTACACGATCGACCCGAGCGGTCACTTCCGGCACCCCGCCGAGGCCGACCGCCAGGTCGGTGCCCTGCTCGCCCTCTTCACCCCCACCACGCCGACTCAGGCGTCGGGGCCCACGGCCCACCCGACCGACGCCTGAGGCATCAGCCCACCTGCCCGCCCGAACCCGGCGGCGACAGCCCGGGCGACCACGCCCCAGGCGGCAGCCCAGGTGACCGGTGCCGAGTCGACGGCCCACCCCCGGTGCGTGCGTGGGCGGGCCGTCGGGCGTCCGGTGCTTCATCCGGGCCACGGCGCGGTGGCGGCACCCAGACCGCGCCCCCAGGCCGGGACGGCTCAGCAGAACCGGCCCGGGGACGGCTCGACAGAACCGGCCCGGGGACGGCTCAGCAGAAGCTGCCGGCCCGCGCGCCGCCGTCCTGCCGGGTGGTACGGAGGTCGCAGAGGTCGTAGCCGTTGGCGGTGAGCGCCGCCTTCGCCGCCGTCGTCTGCGCCCCGGTCAGCGCCGGCTCCCGGGACAGGACGAAGCCGGTGCTGCGGTCCGGGTCACCGACGACCGCCCAGCGGTAGTCGGGGTCGAGCCCGATCACCACGTAGTTCGGCCCACCCAGGTAGAGCCACCGGCTGCCGAGCTTGAGGAACGACACGGTCAACGCCGAGTCGGCCGGCGGGTTCTCGCTGCGGGCCCGACCGGTGACCGCACTGGTGGTGCCGACGATGGTCTGGCAGGTGTTGCGGACCCCGACGGTGCCGTCGGGCTGGACGTCGTACCGGGCCTTGACGTTCTTGAAGCACTGGATCTCGAAGATCGCCGGGATGGCCGCGACCTGGTACCAGTCGCCCGCGTACCGCTCGACGTCGACGTCGGCGACCGGGGTGAGTGGCCCGGTGTCGACGGCGGTCGGCGCGGCCTGCGCGGGTACGGCGGTGGCCAGCACCGTCGCGGTGGCGACGGCGACGGCCGCGGCGACCTGACGACGTACTCCCATGGTGTCTCCTCCGGTCTGTTCGGTCCCGGCGCGGCAGGATGTCGCGCCGCCGGCCAATTGCCCGGACCGACCGGACGGAAACTGTCGGCATTCTCATCGCCGTCGATGCATCCGGGAGCAGGTCAGCGCGCGTATCCCTGCTGGGAACGGTCCGTCCACAGGGCACACCGTGGCCCGGGTCACTGGCCCGATCGGGTCGCCGACGCTGCGCGCACGGCCGGGTGGGGATAGGTTGGACGGGTGATCCGCCCAGCTTCCACCCGGCCCGTCTGGGTGTCGAGGCTGCGCGACCTGACCCGGTTGGCGGTCACCGCCCTGGTGCTCACCGTCGGCCTCGGCGGGCTGTTCGCCGCCACCGGCGGCCCGGCCGCCGCTGCCGCCCAGCCGCTCGTGGTGACCTCGCGGGTGGCCGAGCTACCCGCCGTCACCTGCGCCGGTGACGACGCGTCCACCGAGACCCGTCCCGGTGCCGGGCGACCCGCCCACGGGCCCAGCCGGCCGCTGCCGGCCGGATCCGCCGACGAGCCCACGGTCCGGCCCGCCGCCCGGGTGGACGTGGCGACGCCGGACCCGGCCCGGGACGCCACCGGCCGGCGCGGCCCGCCCCGGCACTGAGCGGCGCGGCCCTCCTGGTCCCCGTCCCCGACCGCGCCCCGGTCCGAGGTGGGCCGGCCGGATCCGGTCCGTTGAGGACACGCCGCCCGTAGCTCCCGCCCCGACCGGGCCCCCGTCCGTCCACATCGTTGTTCCACCGTGAGGTGCTGGTGATGCAGACCGTCTTCTCCGCCGTCCTGCCCGACGTCCCCGCCGCCGCCGGAATCTGGCTGATCCTGCTCGCCGTCGCGGCCGTCGCCGTCGCGGCCCTGGTCGTCCGTCCCGACCGGTTCCGGCTGGCGGTGGCCCGCCGGTTCCGCGACGCCGCCCTGCCCGACGATCGGGAGCGCACCGAACAGGACCGGGAGCACACCCGGTACGCCGAGGAGGTCGCCGTGGCGGCCGACCGGGCGGGCACCACCGCGAGCCGGCTGCGGGCCGAGTGGCTGGCCACCCAGGACGAGGTCGAGTCGGCCTGGACGGCCCTGGAGTCGGCCGAGGCGCACCTGCGTCGGCTCGCCGCCGCCGCGGCCATGCCGCTGCCGCACACCGGGCAGACCCCGGCCGAGTACGCCGACCGGGAGCGCTGGCTGCACCGGGCCGCCGAGGAGGCACACCGCCGGGGCGAGCTGTCGGACGCGCAACTCGACGACGCCCTCGCCCACCGAGCCGGCTGGGACCCGCGCCGGCACCCCGTGGAGCAGGAACTGGTGCTGCGCCGCGCCACCCGGGACCACCTGGCCGCCCGGCACCGGGCGGCGGTCGCCCGGGAACAGGCGGCGTGGCGGGCTGCCGACCTGGCCGGGGCGGCGGCGCGCAGCCTGCGGGACGAGGCGTTCGCCGCGCGGGAGCGCCGGCCGGAGCGGGCCGAGTCGGTGCTGCCGATGGCGGACAGCCCGCGCCCGTCGGTCGAAACCACCCGGGAGAACCCCACCGTGGCACGCGGCCGGGCCGCTGTCGCCGCCTACTGACCCGACCGCGACCGGTCGGCCCGTCGGGTCGGCGACGGAATCCGGCGCGACGGGCCGGGCTGGGCTAGCGTTGCGGGCATGTCCCGGGAGATGTGGGCGCTCGTGGTCGTCGGCGGCATCCTGGCGCTGGCGACGCTGGTCGGCGCGGTCCTGCTGGCGGTACGGGTCATCCGCACCCGACGGCTGCTCGGCACGCTGGGCGTGGGCGGCAAGGTGGCCTTCTACGGCGCGCTCATCTACACGGTCCTGCCGGTCGACGTGTTGCCCGACCCGATCTACCTGGACGACATGGGTGTGCTGGCCGGTGCGCTGATCTACCTGGGTCGCCTGGCCCAACGCCGTCGGGCCGCCGGGCCGCCGCTGCCCGGCCGACCTGGTGCCCTGTCCGACGCCTCATCCTCCCCGCCCGGCCAGGGTCGGGCCGGGCCGGGCGGATGATGTCATGATCGGGGCTGAACCGGGGCGACGCCCCGCACGGGACGGGAAACGGACATGGCCGGCAGACACCAGTTGGACCCGCACGACGAGCGGGTCCTCACCTTCTGCCGGGAGCGGCACCTGGCCACGCTGACCACCCCACGTCCCGACGGCACGCCGCACGTCGTACCGGTCGGGTTGACCTACGACGCGACGGCCGGGCTGGCCCGGGTGATCACCTCCGGTGGTTCGGCCAAGGCCCGGTACGTCGCCGCCGCCGGATCGGCCGGCGTCCCGGTGGCGGCCTGCCACCTCGACGGCCGTTGGTGGCTGACCGTCGAGGGTCGGGCGGTGCTGCGCACGGACCCCGACGCGGTGGCCGAGGCGGAGCGCCGGTACGCGGAGCGCTACCGCCAGCCGCGCCCGAACCCGGAGCGGGTCGTCATCGAGATCACCGTGACCCGGCTGCTGGGTTCCCTCCCGCCCCTCCCGTCCGACTAGGACCGATCCACCGACTGTGCGCCGGGACGGCCCCGCGCGGCAACACCGGCAGCGGGCGTCCGTCGCCCGGCCTGAGGTCGGCCCCGGGGTGCGTCCCCGGCGGGTCGGCCCGGGAAGTCGGGACCGGCAGCTCATCGACGGTGATGGTTCGGGTGTCCGGTGGTGGGTACAGGCCCCGCCAGGAGCCGATCCGCCCGCAACCGGTAAGGGGCACCGAGATGAGCAACGCACAGGCCACCACGGGTCAGGATGTCGTGGACGTCCTGACCGCCGACCACCACGAGATCGAGACGATCTTCGTGGAGCTGGAGAGCCGACAGGGCAGTGCCGAGCACCGTCGCCGGCTGGCCGACGTGATGATCGCCGAGTTGGTCCGGCACGCGGTCGCCGAGGAGATGTACGTCTACCCGACCGCCCGCCGGGCGTTGCCCGACGGCGACCAGCTCGCCGAATACGAGATCGCCGAGCACGCCGTGGCCGAACGGACGCTGAAGGAGCTGGAGCCGCTGGACCCGTCCGACGCCCGCTTCGAGCCGCTGATCAGCCACCTGACGAAGAGCATCCGGCACCACGTGAAAGAGGAGGAGGCTGAGCTCTTTCCCCGGCTGCGGGCCGCCGTCGCCCACGAGGAGCTGGTCGAACTGGCCGACCGGGTTCAGGCGGCGAAGGGACACCTGCCGACCCGCCCGCACCCCGGTGCCCCGGACCATCCACCGGCGAACCGGCTGCTCAATCCCGGTGCCGGCCTGGTCGACCGGATCAGGGACGCGCTGAGCGGGCGGCCCACCACCAGGGCGGAGCTGCACGACCAGCAGGGTTGAGCGGGGGTGGTGGCCGTCTCCGGGTACCCTGCCGGGGCCGGCCACCACCCGCTCAGGCGCCCGGGGCGATCCGGCTGTCGTCGGCCGCGTCGGACACCACGATCGCCTCCATCGGGCAGGACTCGGCGGCATCCAGCACCGCGTCCGCCGGATCGATCCGTTCGGCCAGCGGCCGGGACAATCCGTCGACCAGCACGAAGTGGGCCGGGGCGTAGCCCGCGCAGATTCCTGCCCCGATGCACCGGGTCGGGTCCACGTGCACCCGCCAGCCGTGCTCCCCCATCTGTCCTCCGTCCTTCCGTCACCAGGTGACGGGCAACGCCGTCAGGCCCCGGACCAGCAGGCCGCTCTTCCAGGTCAGTGCCGACTCGGGCACCGCCAACCGCAGGCCCGGGGTACGGGCCAGCAGGGTCTCCAGGACCACCTGGAGTTCCATCCGGGCCAGTTGGGCCCCGATGCAGTGGTGCGGGCCGTGCCCGAAGGCGAGGTGCGGGTTCACCTTTCGGTCGAGGTCCAGCCGGTCGGCGTCGGGGAAGACGCTCTCGTCCCGGTTGGCCGAGGGGATGGAGACCAGCACCGGTTCACCGGCCCGGACCAGCACCCCACCGAGTTCGACGTCCTCCAGGGCGTACCGGGCGAACGCGGCGGTGGCACCGAGTGGGATGAAGCGCAGCAGTTCCTCCACGGCGGACGGCACCAGGGCCGGTTCGGCGCACAGCCGCTGCCAGACGTCCGGCTCGGTGAGCAGGACGTAGACCAGGTTGGGGATCTGGGTCACGGTGGTCTCGTGGCCGGCGGCCAGCAGGCCCGCCGCCAGGCGTACCATCTCGTCCTCGGTGAGTCGGTCGGCGTTGTCGTCGCGGGCCCGGACCATCGCCCCGATCAGGTCGTCGGTGGGGGTCACCCGCCGCTGGGCGATCAGCCCCGCCATGTACGACAGCAGGTTGTCGATGTAGCTCTGCGCCACCTCCGGTCGCAGGGACGTGGTCGACACGATCGCCTCCGACCAGGTGTGGAAACGGTCCTGGTCACTGACCGGCACGCCCAGCAGATCGCAGATGACCCGGATCGGCAGCGGGGTCGCGACATGGCTGACCAGATCGGCCGGCGACCCTGCGGCGATCATCCCGGCCACCAGGTCCTCGGCCAGTTCCCGGGTCCGCGGGCGGAGTTCCTCGACCCGTCGGGCGGTGAACGCCTTCGCCGCCAACCGGCGCAGCCGGCTGTGCTCGGGCGGGTCCATCCCGAGGATGCCGGCCTCCCGCTGGTAGGGGCTGCTGCGCGGCTCGTCCCGCCCGACGGCGGCGGCCCGGCTGAACCGGAGGTCACCCAGCACGGCTCGTACGTCCGCGTGCCGGGTGGCCAGCCAGGCCGGCTCACCGAACGGGAGTTGGACCCGGATCAGCGGTTCGTCGCGGCGCAGCCCGGCGTAACGGGGGTCGACGTCGAGCCGGTGCGGATCGCTGAACGGGTAGGGCCGGGCGATCGTGGCGTGCGTTGTGTCGGTCACCGGGGATGCTCCCTCTCGTCGACGGCCCGCAGTGCCGCGTGCCGGTCCACTCCACACGACTCAACGGTGAGTCATGCCCCGACTGCGGATAGTAGCGAGCCTCGTCGATGGTTACCAGAGGTGAGCAGCTATTGACACGACAATGCCGGACCACCCGAACGGGTGACCCGGCATTGGGAACGGCTCAGCGACCCTGGTCGCCCTCACCGGTGCGCGCCTGGATCGCGTCGACACCCTTGTCGATCTGCTCGTCGTGCTTGCCGCCGGTCCGCTCGTCGGCGAAGTCGCCGGCCTTGTCCAGGCCCTGGTCGACCTGCTTGTCGTGCTTGTCGGCGAAATCCTTGACCTTGTTCATGAAGTCGCTCATGGTGTCCTCCTCGTCGTCGGCCTGTTGCGTTCCCCGTCCGCCCGGGCACAAACACCGCAGCGCGGCGGCAGCGGGCGGACCACAGCGCCCGGCGGGTCGACCGCACCACCAGGGACCGGCACGACACCCCCGCTGAGCGGCGCGACAGGACAGTCCGGACGGCACCGTGCGGCGACAGCGTGCCGGCGTCACCCTTGCTGGGCGTGGCCGACCGGGTGCGACCGTCCTGAGCGGAACCCACCGGTCGGCACGACGTTGAGCCACCGGGTGTCGCGGCCGACCGGGTCGGGTATCGACCCCGCCGAGACCGAGGAGGATCCGACGTGGTCGAGGACGGTACCGGGCGTACGCCCGAAGTGACGGCTGCGGGTGCCCGCCCCAGCCCACGGCAGGCCTGGGCGGCGCTGCCCTGGCTGGTCCGCACGGCGGTGGTCTGGAGCGCCTGCCTGGTGGTCGTGGTGTTCGGGTGCTACCTGCTGGGGAAGGTGGCGGTGCTGCTCGCGCCGCTGGCGATCGCGGTGGCGGTCACCTTCTTCCTCACCGCGCTGCTCGACCCGGTGCTGTTGGCCCTGCGCCGGCTGCGGGTACCGGCCGCGCTCGCCGCGCTGCTGAGCGTCCTGCTGCTGCTCG
The DNA here is from genome assembly GCF_019374995.1 of Micromonospora sp. RL09-050-HVF-A. NCBI lineage: Bacteria > Bacillati > Actinomycetota > Actinomycetes > Micromonosporales > Micromonosporaceae > Micromonospora > Micromonospora sp. RL09-050-HVF-A. The sequence goes on along the minus strand of NZ_JAGKQP010000002.1, from coordinate 5,079,003 downwards.
GGGTGCTGGTCGGGGTGGGGGTGCTGGTGTGGAACCTGACCGCCGCCCAGTTCGGGGAGCTGAGCCAGCAGCTCGACGAGGGCCTGCAACGCTCCCGCGACTTCGTCACCGGGACCCTGCCGGTCAGTGACGCCCAACTCGACAAGCTGGTCCAGCAGGTCCGCGACGGCCTGGGTGGCAGCGCCCCGGACCCGGTCGGCGGGGCCCGTACGGCGGCCGAGGCGGTCGGCTCCGCCCTACTCGCCCTGGTACTGCTGTTCTTCCTGTTGAAGGACGGCCGGTCGATGTGGCACTGGGTGCTGCGTCGGATGACCGGCCCGAACCGGGCGGTGACCGCCGAGGCCGGTCGGGCCGGTTGGCGCACCCTCGGCGCGTACAGCCGGGGCACGATGCTCATCGCGGCCATCGACGCGCTCGGCATCGGGCTGGCGCTGGTGCTGCTCGGGGTGCCGTTGGCGCTGCCGCTGGCGCTGATCACGTTCCTCGGCGGCTTCGTACCGATCATCGGGGCGACGGTCGCCGGCGCGGTCGCCGTGCTGGTGGCGCTGGCCGCCAACGGTCCGACCACGGCGCTGCTGGTGCTGGCTGCGGTGATCGCCGTCCAGCAGATCGAGGGCAACCTGCTGGAGCCGTTGGTCATGAAGCGGCAGGTGCAGCTGCACCCGGCGGTGATCCTGGTGGTGGTCACGGCGGGCACCCTGATCGCCGGCATCGCGGGGGCGTTCGTCTCGGTGCCGATCGCGGCGGTCGCCTACCGGGTGGTCGACACCGTCCAACGGCACCGGGAGCAGGTCGCGTCGGCCCCGCCGGAAGACCGCCCGCACCACCGCCACGACGACGAGTCACCCGCCACCCCCGCCTGACCCACCGATCCGGCACCCCACACCGTCGGGCCACGATCGTGCTCGATCCGTGTCGTAGCGGCTTCCGCCTGATCCGAGCCCGCCGCACCATGGATCGAGCACGATCGTCAGCGGTACAGCCACCCAGGATCGTCACGGTGGGAGCGGTCAGGCCGGGACGGGGAGGTGGCGGCTGAACCAGTCGGCTGCGGCGTCGGCGACCTCGTCCAGGGTGCCCGGTTCCTCGAACAGGTGGGTGGCACCGGGCACCACCCGGAACTCGTGCGGGCCGGTCAGCAGCCCGGCGGCCTGTTCGTTCAGCGTGATCACCTGCTCGTCGAGGCCGCCCACCAGCAGCAACGTCGGCGCACGTACCCCGGCCAGGGCCGGCCCGGCCAGGTCGGGTCGACCACCCCGGGACACCACTGCGGCGACCCGCTGCGGACGTGCGGCGGCGGCCACCAGGGCGGCGGCCGCACCGGTGCTCGCCCCGAACAGGCCGACCGGCAGCCGGCCCAGCGCCGGTTCGGCAGCGAGCCAGTCGACGATCCCGGCGAGCCGACCGGCCAGCAGTTCGATGTCGAAGCGCAGCTCGGCGGTACGGGCGTCGACCGCATCCTCCTCGGCGGTGAGCAGGTCCACCAGCACCGTCACCAGCCTCCGGCGTTGCAGCACCCGGGCCACCGCCACGTTACGTGGGCTGTGCCGGGAGCTGCCGCTGCCGTGGGCGAAGAGCACCACTCCCACCGCGTCGTCCGGCCCGTCGACGTCGGCCGGCAACCGGGCGTCCCGCAGCGGCACCGTCGCCTCGGCGCGTACCCCCATGGTGTTGCTCCTTTCCGCCGTGCGGTCGGTGGCGGTTACCCGCCCGGCGACCGCTCTCACCCACGCCGCCCCCACCCGCGCCGCGTCCGCCCGTTGCCTTGACACCGGCGACAAGGTCTAGCGTGACGCCAGGAACTCCGCCGAGGAGGTCGGATGCTGATCGGTGAGCTGGCGGAACGGGCCGGAACGAGCACCCGCACGCTGCGGTACTACGAGACGCGCGGGCTGGTCCGGCCACGCCGCTCGGCCAACGGCTACCGGGTGTACGACGAGGCGGAGCTGCGGGTGGTGCACGAGATCCGGGCGCTGCTGGCGGTCGGCTTCGACCTCGACGACATCCGGCCGTTCGTGGCCTGCCTGCGGGCCGGCCACGCCTCCGGGGACGTCTGCCCGGACTCGGTCGCCGTGCTGCGTCGCAAGCTGGCCGAGGTGGACGCCTACCTCGACCAGCTGGGCACGGTACGGCGGCAGCTGCACGACCAACTCACCCAGGCGATCATCCAACGGGAGGAAACATGCCTCAGGACACGGCAGCGGGACAGTTGACCGCCGTCACCGACGCGACCTTCGCCGACACGGTGCTCGCCGCCGACCGGCCGGTGGTGGTCGACTTCTGGGCGGACTGGTGCCCGCCCTGCGTAGGGACCTCACGACACCTGGCCGAGCTGGCCGACGAGTTCGGCGACCGGCTGCGGGTGGTCACCGTGGACACCGACGCCAACCCCGCCACCGCCCGGGCTTACGGGGTGATGTCGCTGCCCACCATGCTGGTGTTCGTCGGCGGTGAGGTGGTCGGCTCGATCGTCGGCGCCCGTCCGAAGAACCACCTGCGGCTCGCCTTCACCCGCCACCTCGACGCCTGAACACCGGACCGGCGGCGTCCACGGCGCTGTCCGGCGACGTCGGCGCGCGGCGGTGGTAGGGGCACAGCGACGTCGGCGGGCGATGGCGATGGCGGTGGCCGGCGACGTCGGCGGGCGGTAGCAGGGTGGCGGTGGCGAGCGGGGACGGCGTTTGCGGGGGCGGCGGGCGGGAAGACGCGCGTGACGTCGGCACCGGCGCAGCAGCGCCCCGCACGGATCACGAGGTTCGCCATGGCCAAGCGGAAGACACGTCAGCAGACCCGGACCATCGAGCAGGAACGCCCCGAACAGGACGCCGAGCGCAACCTCGACTGGGCGGACGAGGCGGCTCAGGCGCGTACCCCGGACGACCCACGGGCGGTCGCACCGCGCGATGCCGGTGGCCGCCCCTCCGACGGCCCCCAGTTCTGAGCCCCGGGGGCCTTCGGGGTCGAGGGAGGGCACCAGGCACGTGATCGTGGAGAGTTCTTGTCGCTCCCGCGACAAGAACTCTCCACGATCGAACCGGTCCGGCACGACCGGACACGACCGGTCGACGGGCACGACCCGGCCGGGCCGGGCCGGACGGGATCAGGCGCGGGACTCCGGAAGGCGCAGCAGCGGGGCCCGGCCGGGTGGTTGTTCCGGCGCGGGGGTCCGTTCGTGGGTCTGCGGCACGGGTACGGTGACCGGCGCGGCGGAGGTGACCCGGACGGTCTCCCCGTGGTGTCGCAGCTCCAGGGCCGTGTCGGGGCCACCGTTGCGCAGCGAGTAGGTCGTCTGGTGGGGCCGGACGTCCACCCGCAGCCGCATCGACCGCCACTGCAACGAGAACTCCAACCGGCTCAACCCGCTGGACAGCCGGGGGGCGAACGACAGCTCGCCGTCGTGGTCGCGCAGCCCACCGAACCCGGCCACCAACGCGATCCAGGCCCCCGCCAACGACGCCATGTGTACGCCGTCGCGGGTGTTCTCGTTGAGGTCGTGCAGGTCCATCAGCGCGGCTTCCCGCAGGTAGCTGTGCGCCAGCTCGGGGTGCCCAACCTCGGCGGCGAGCACCGCCTGGGTGCAGGCCGACAGGGACGAGTCGCGCACGGTACGCCGCTCGTAGTAGAGGAAGTTGCGCAGCTTCTGCGCGTCGGTGAAGGCGTCCCCCCGCCAGTGCATCGCCAGCACCAGGTCGGCCTGCTTGACCACCTGCTTGCGGTACAGGTCGAAGTACGGGTAGTGCAGCAGCAGCGGGTACTTCTCGGTCGGGGTGTGCGCGAAGTCCCACTCCTGGAGCCGGGTGAAGCCCTCCACCTGCTCGTGCACGTCGAGGTCCTCGTCGTACGGGACGTGCATGGCCTGGGCGGCGTCCCGCCACTCGGCCGCCTCCTCCTCGGTCACCCCCAGGTCGAGCGCCTCGTCGCGCAGGCGCATCGCGCAGTCGGCGGCGGTGAGGAGGTTCCGCTGCGCCATCAGGTTGGTGTAGATGTTGTCGTTCTTGACGGCGGTGTACTCGTCGGGGCCGGTCACCCCGTCGAGGTGGAACCGGCCGTTGCGGTCGTGGTGGCCCAGCGAGCGCCACAGCCGGGCGGTCTCCACCAGCAGTTCCAGACCTATGTCACGTTCCAGCTGATCGTCACCGGTGACCAGGACGTAGCGGCGCAACGCGTCGGCGATGTCGGCGGCGATGTGGAAGGCGGCGGTGCCGGCCGGCCAGTACGCCGAGGACTCCGGGCCCTCGATGGTGCGCCACGGGAACGCCGCCCCGGCCAGGTTCAACGTGCGGGCCCGCTCCCGGGCCTGCTCCAGCGTGGCGTGCCGCCAGTACAGGGCGTCGCGGACCGCCCCCGGCTGGGTGTACGTCAACACCGGCAGGACGAACATCTCGGTGTCCCAGAACGCGTGCCCGTCGTAGCCCGGGCCGGTGAGCCCCTTGGCGGAGATCGGCCGGCGTTCGGCCCGCGCACCGGCCTGGAGCACGTGGAACAGTCCGAACCGGACCGCCTGCTGCACCTCCGGGTCCCCCTCGACCCGGACGTCGGCGGCGTCCCAGAACCCGTCGAGATATTCGCGCTGTTCCCGGTGCAGCCCGTCCCAGCCGGTCAGCCGGGCGGCGGCCAACGCCGCGCCGACCTGGTCGCGCAGGGCGGGCAGCGAGCGTCGGCTGGACCAGCCGTACGCGAAGAACTTGACCACCCGCATCGTCTCGCCGGGTTGGAGCACGCAGCCGATGGTGGTCCGGACCCAGTCCTCGTACCCCTCGGACTCGATGGTGGTCTTGCCCGGGGCGTCCACGTCGTGGCCCATCCCGGCGGCCACCCGAAGCCCGCTGACCTTGGTGCGGTGGATGAGCAGCCCGCCGTCGTCGGTGGTCAGCTCCTCCTCGGCCTGCAACGGCGACTCCAGCACGGCGGCGACCCGGGGGTCGCGGCTCTGCGCCGGCAGGTTCTCGTTGGCGACCAGCTCGGACTGGAGGATGAGCCGCAGCGGGCCGCTGACCGCCTCCACCTCGTAGTGGATCGCGGCGACCGACCGTTGGGTGAAGGAGACCAGCCGGGTGCTGCGGACCTTCACCTCCCGGCCGGCGGGCGAGCGCCAGTGCATCTCCCGGTGCAGGGTGCCGGCCCGCAGGTCGAGGACCCGTTCATGGCTGAGCAGCTCGCCGTAGCGCAGGTCGAGGGGTTCGTCGTCGACGAGCAGCCGGATCAGCTTGCCGTTGGTGACGTTGACGATGGTCTGCCCCGACTCGGGGAACCCGAACCCGGCCTCCGCGTACGGCAGCGGACGCAGCTCGTAGAACGAGTTGAGGTAGGTGCCGGGCAGGCCGTGCGGCTCACCCTCGTCGAGGTTGCCCCGCAGCCCGATGTGACCGTTGGAGAGCGCGAACACCGACTCGGACTGGGCCAGCACGTCCATGTCGAGGCGGGTCTCCCGGATGTGCCACGGCTCGACCGGATAGGCGCGTTCCCGGATCATGCGGCCGGCCCGGTCAGCAGGTCGGCGAGGTCGGTGACGACCACGTCGGCGCCGTGGGCGCGCAGCTCGTCGGCCTGGCCGGCCCGGTCCACCCCGATCACGTGCCCGAAGCCACCGGCCCGCCCGGCGGCCACCCCGGCCAGCGCGTCCTCGAACACGGCCGCGTCGGCGGGGGCCACCCCGAGCAGCTCGGCGGCGGCGAGGAAGGTGTCCGGGTGCGGTTTGCCGCGCAACCCCTCGGCGCGGGCGACCAGCCCGTCGACGCGTACCTCCAGCAGGGGTTCCAGGCCGGCGGCGGCGACCACGTCGCGGCAGTTGGCGCTGGCCGAGACCACCGCGCGGCGCAACCCGGCCTGCTCGGCCGCCTTCAGGTAGGCCACCGAGCCCGGGTACGCCTCGACGCCGTCGTGGTGGATCCGGTCCAGCAGGACGACGTTCTTGCGGTTGCCGACGCCGTTGACGGTGTCCGCGTCGGGCGGGTCGTCAGGGCTCCCCTCGGGCAGGGTGATGCCCCGGGAGGCGAGGAACGAGCGCACCCCGTCGGCGCGCGGTTTCCCGTCGACGTAGCGGTTGTAGTCCGGGCCGGGATCGAACGGCCGGAACGGTTCGCCGCCGGCCTCGGCGTGCCGGCGCAGCAGGTCGTCGAAGGTCTGTTTCCAGGCGGCGTTGTGCACCTTGGCGGTCTGGGTCAGCACGCCGTCGAGGTCGAAGAGGCAGGCGGTCACATGAGCAGGTAGGCCCAGCACGCTACGAATCTATCCACCGCCCCCACCGGGCAAACCCCCGCCACGCGGGTCAGCGGTGCGGGCGCAGGGTCCACAGGACGGTCATGGTGGCGGTGACGGTGCCGTCGGGGGTGCCGATCTCCACCGCGACCGGGAACTCGGGGCGTTGCCCGGCGTCCAGTTCGGCGAGCACCTCGGCCGGGGTGCGACCGAGCCGCGCGGTGGCCCGCACCTCCCCCATCGCCACCCGCCGGTACGCGATGTCAGCCCGCACGGCCAGCGGCACGGCCCGGTCGAGCACCTGCCCGAACGCGGCCATCACCACCGCGCCGGAGGCGGTCTCGCCGAGGGTGAACATGGCCCCGGCGTGCGGGCCGCCGACGTGGTTGTGGGTGGCCGGCGAGTCGGGCAGCCGGACGACCGCCCGGACCCCACCCTCGGCCTCGGGCGCGACCTCGACGATCTCGAAGCCGAGCGTGCGGGCGAACGGGACGGCCCGGAGCACCCCGGCCGCCACCTCGCGGGAGTCGATGGTCATGACCCCGAGGTTACCCGCCGGTAAAAACCCCCACCAGCACCTGCCGACCCCCGACCACCACCCCGCCAGAACCGGTCGACCCACGCGCACCCCCGCCCCGGTCGACTGCCACGACCTCATGATCCACACAGTTCCCTGGAGATAGCGGCATCCAGGCGGGCGGAGACCACTACATCCACGAAGTTGCGCGCAGCGCCAGGGGCAGAGCAGCGCCAGGGGCAGGGCGGGGTGGGAGAAGGCAGGGTGGGGTCAGCGCCAGCCGACGTCGATGCGGTCGCCGCGTTCGTCGAAGAAGTGCAGGGCGTCCATCCGGACCGCCACCGCCATCGGGTGCCCCGCCGAGATCGCCGGGTACGGGGCCAGCCGGACCGCCAGCTCGGCCGGGCGGCGGTGGTGGCGGCCGGGGTCGTTCAGCACGCTGGTGCGGTTGTCGCCGGCCGTCCGTTCGACCTCCTCCGGCTCGCCGGCCCGCCCGGTGAGCCGGGACATGACCTGGCCGAACCGGCGCAGTCCCCGCTGGCCCGGGGCGGCGTCCTCAGCGGGGGCGCTCATCTCGTCGACCATGATGGCGGTGGCGCCGATGTCGAGGAAGGCCAGCGACTCGTGCCCGTGGTGCTCCAGGTAACGGACCCGGCCCTGGAGCACGTCACCGGGGGTGTCCGGGGCGACCGGGGTGAGCGCCTCGGCCCGCATCCCGACCACGATCCGCTCGCCGTGGTAGTGCGCCACGGCCCGACTGCGGATGTCGTCCCACGGCAGGTAGAGCGCCTGGTCACCGAGGGTGAGCGTGACGTACCGGTCGAGGTGGACGTAGACCGACGCCTCCAGCAGGTTCATCCGGGGGCTGCCGAGGAACGCGGCGACGTAGAGGGTCGCCGGCCGGCCGTACACCTGGGTGGGGGTGCCGACGTCCTGGAGCACGCCCTTGCGCATGATGGCCACCCGGTCGGCCATGGTCAGCGCCTCGGCCTGGTCGTGGGTGACGTAGATGGTGGTGACGCCCAGCTCGCGGGTCAGCGCGGAGATCTCGGCACGCAGCTCCGCCCGCAGCCCGCTGTCGAGGTTCGACAGCGGCTCGTCCATCAGGAACAGCCCCGGCCGGCGGACGATCGCCCGACCCATCGCGACCCGCTGCCGTTGGCCGCCGGAGAGCTGGCTCGGTTTGCGGCCGAGCACGTCGCCGATGCCGAGCGCGCTGGCCACGTCCTGTACCCGCTCGCCCCGGGGCACCGGCTCCACCCCGGACAGCTTGAGCGGGAAGCCGATGTTGTCACCGACGGTCATGTGCGGGTAGAGCGCGAAATCCTGGAAGACCATGGCGATCTTCCGGTCGCGCGGCGGCAGGTCGTTGGCGACCTCACCGTCGAGCATCACCGCGCCGGTGGTCGGCTCCGCCAGTCCCGCGATCATCCGCAGCACGGTCGACTTTCCGCAACCGGACGGGCCGAGCAACACCATGAACTCACCGTCGACGACGTCGAGACTGACGTTGTCGACGGCAACTGTCCCATCCGGGAATACCTTTGTGACGTCCTTCAACGCGACGGTGGTCACCGTCTCCTCCCCCAGCTTGGCCGAACCCCGGGTTGACTGTGACGAGCATCATCGGGTTAGCACATCGGGTAAACGTGCCATGTTCGACTGATGACAGCCCTATTACGGGCCAGTACGGCGATCCGCCCGGATCACCCAGGTTCCCCCAGGAAGACCCGGCGGACCACCCGCTCCGCCGCGTGCCCGTCGTCCCAACCGCAGAACCGCTCCCGGAACGCCTGCCGCGCCCGCTCGGCCGACTCCCCGGTCACCGCGCCGCAACGGAAGACCGCACACAGCTCGTCGAAGGTCAGCGCGACCTCCCCCGGCGGCTCGGCGGTGACGTCGAAGTAGACCCCCCGGGCCAGCCGGTAGGCGTCGTGGTCCGGGGCGTAGATGACGATCGGCCGGTCCAGCACCGCGTAGTCGAACATCGCCGACGAGTAGTCGGTGACCAGCACGTCGGCCGCCAGATAGAGGTCCTCCACGCTGGCGACGTCACTGACGTCGACCACCCGACCCCCGGCCCGCCGCCGGGCCCGGCCCTGCCGGTCGTGGAAGTAGTGGCTGCGCACCAGCAACCGCCCGGCCGGCCCGAGCACCTCCAGCAGCCGGTACGGGTCGAACGGCGGCCGGTAACCGGGCAGGTGCTCCCGGTGGGTCGGCGCGTAGAGCACCACCCGCTCGTCCGGGGTGACGCCGAGCCGGGCCCGCACCGCAGCCACCTCCTCGGTGGTGGCGGTGACCAGCCGGTCGTTGCGCGGGTAGCCCACCTCCAGCCGGACGTAGTCCGCCGGATAGGCGCGGTCCCACATCTGGGTGGAGAACGCGTTGGAGCTGACGCTGTAGTCCCACCGCTCCACCCGGCGCAGCAGCCCCGCGAAGTCCATCCCGACCGCACCGAGCGGGTACCGCTGCTGGTCCAGCCCCATCACCTTGACCGGGGTGCCGTGGTGGGTCTGCACGTGCACCTGACCGGGGCGCTTACGCACGAAGTCCGGGAAGTTGACGTTGTTGACCAGCCAACGGGCCCGCGCCAGCACCCGCTGACAGTCGAGGGTGCCGGCCACGACGTACTCGGTGCCGGGCGGGAGGGTGTCGATCCGGTCCCGACGGACGATCCACACCCCGCGTACCTGCGGGGCGAGCCGGCGGGCGGCGGCGTGCACCGCCGCCGGGTTGCAGGCGTAACCCCGGTACCAGTAGGCGGCGTAGACGGCCAGCGTCGGGTCGATCGGCCGGCGCATCTCGGCCCGGTAGCACTCGTGCAGCAGCGCGTCCCGGGCCAGCCGGGCGGTGCGCCGGGCCACCGGCCGGGCCCGCCGACCGGCGCTGCGGGCGACCTCCCGGGCCTGGTTGGCGGTACGCAGCGCGCTGAACGTCCGCCACCTGCCGGCGGCGACCAGCCGGTGCTTGAGCCCGTCCCACCCGTCCGGCACCGGATAGCCTCCGGTGGGTCGGAACCGCCGGTGGTCGGCGGTGATCCGCTGGAAGAACGCCGGCCGCAGCTGCGGGGCGATCCGGTCGCCGTTGCCGAGCACGGTCAGGTAGTGCCAGATCATCCGTTCGAAGACCACCGGTCGCAGCTCAGCCAGGTCGGGCCGCTCGTCGAGGAACCCGAACACCCGGTGCCACTGGTCGAAGACCTCGAAGTGCCGGTCGTCGAGGGTCCGGGTGATCGCACCGGCCCGGCGCTGCCGGTAGTTGACGCAGACCCGGTCGAGCACCCCGATCCGCCCGGCGGCCAGCAGCACCGGGTAGCTGAACGCGACGTCCTCGTACCAGCCGAGGGCGAAACGCAGCCCGAGGCCGGTGAGGAACTCCCGGCGGACCAGCCGGTTCCAGGCGGTGTGCAGCAGGCGCAGCGCCTCCGGCCGCTCCGCCAGGCGGAACGTCGCCGCGCCTGGCGGTTCGGGAAACACCTCCGACAGGGCGCTGCGGGTGGCCCGCTCGTCCCAGTGCACCCGGACGTGGTCGACCAGCAGCACGTCCGGACGGGTGGCGGTGAGCCGGTCGGCGACCTCGGGCAGGCAGTCGGGGGCGAGCCAGTCGTCGCCGTCGAGGAACCAGACGTACTCGCCGGTGGCCCGGTCCAGCCCGGCGTTGCGGGCCGGACCGAGCCCCACGTTGCGTGGCAGGCGGAGCGCCCGGACCCGGGGGTCACGGGCGGTGTACTCGTCGAGGATGTCGCCGCAGGTGTCCGGGGAGCCGTCGTCGACCCCGATCACCTCGATGTCCCGCACCGGCTGGCCGAGCAGCGAGTCCAGGCATTCGCGCAGGTAACCCTGCACCCGGAAGGCCGGTACGACGAAGCTGATCAGCGTCATCCGCCCCGCCCCTGTCGTCAGCCCGGCGAACCACCCCGCACGGGTACGGCCGCCGCCCGGCTCGCGCGGGCCGGCAGGACGACCCAGGCCAGCACGACACTTGCCACGAACACCAGCAGAAGGTACGCACCGAGTGTAGCCATTACAGGGCTGGCAAATCCGGCGATCGCCGCCACCGCCAACAGCACCGAACGCCCCTCCCAGCCCAGCGTCCACCGGTGCAGGGGCGGGGCCACCTGCCGCTTCTCCAACCGGGCGGTCAGGTCGTAGTGGTGCACGGTCAGCACGAAGACGTACCCGAAGAGCAGCCACGCCGGCACCCCGCCGACCACCCCGACCACGGCGGCGAACAGGTACTCGCCGGCCCGCAACGCCGCCGGCACCAGCCAGTCCAGCGGCCCGTTGTGCGCCGCACCCGCACCCAACCCGGCCACCAGCAGCACCAGCAGCGCCACCGGCAGCCACCAGCGCAGACCGCCCGGATCACCGTCGCCGGCCGCCCGGAACAACCCCACCACCAGCAGCACCGCCGGCCCGAGCACCCCGAGCACCGCCAGGGTCAACGGGCCCATCGGGCGGACCACCGGCAACCGGGCCGCCACCGGCCCGTCGTCACGGTGCAACGTCGCATCGACCGTGTCCAGCACCGGCACCCACATCCAGCGCGCCCGCAAAGTCCGCAACGCGCCCGTGTAACCGAACGCCAGCACCCCCCACACCAGCACCGAGACCAGGCTGACCAGCGGCCCGAACAGCGCGGCGGTGACCGCGATCAACGCCCACCGCTCACCGATCGGGAAGACCACCGTCCGCTTCAACCAGTACGACACCGAGCCGGTGTCCGCCTGCACCCGGGTCGACGCGGCGTTCAGCTTCCCGCCGATCCCCCCGGCGGCCGGGGTGACCGGGCGGGGACGCCGGGCCGCCTCGTCGTGCAGCACCCCGTACCAGGCGTCGGTCATGTGCCGGACGGTCTGCAACGTCATCGCGGCGATCGCCAACGCCCAGCCGTAACGGAACCCGGCGTGCGTCGCGCCGTAGCCCAGCCCGGCGTAGACCAGGTACTCCTTCGCCCGGTCGGCCATCGTGTCCAGCCAGCCGCCCCAGGCGCTGAAGTGCCTGGTGTACCGGGCCAACTGCCCGTCCACGCAGTCGAGCACGAAACCCAGGTAGAGCAGCACCGCGCCGGCCACCAGGGCGACCCGGCCACCCGCGCCGAAGAGCACCGCCGCGACCACCGCGAACAACACCGAGATCATGGTGACCCCGGTCGGCGTCAGACCCAGCCGGGCACACGCCTTCGTCACGTACGGCGACCAGGTGCTGACGAAGTAGGTGGTGAAGAAGTCGTCGCGTTCCTTCACCGACAGCCGCAGCTCCGCCCGGTCCTCGTCCACCCCGGCCAGGGCCGCCTCGGCGGCGGCCAGGCCGGCCGGGTCGGTGACCCGGTGCGCCACGAGCAGGCGTACCCGGTGGGCGAAGGTCAGGGTGCCGAGGTCGGTGAGCGCCGCGAACAGCCGGTCCACGGCGGCACCGGCCACGCCCCCCGCTACCGGGCCGTGGGCGGCCTGCACCACTACCTGGCCGTGGGCGGCCTGCCCCGCCACCCGGCCATCGGCGGCCTGCGGGCCGTGGACGGCCTGCGGCGACGCCGGGCCGGCGGCGGCGCGGGCCGCGGCGGCCAGGGTCGGCAGGTCGTCCGCCCCGACCCGCACCGCGCCGCCGAAGACGCCGGTGGCGTCGGCCAGCTCCGGGCCCGCGTCGACCACCTGGCCGCGTTCCTCGCGGACCACCGTCTGACCGGCGGCCGGCGCGTCGGTGAGCACCAGGGCCACCGTCGGGCCGACCGGGCTGGTCACCAGATGCCGCAGTACGGCCGTGTGCGCGACCAGGTCGCCCCCGGTGACCAGCACCGGACCGGTGACGGTGTCGACCAGGGCGGCCAGCTCGGCGAGACCGGCGACGGTGTGCACCCGGTCCGCCCCGGCCCGGCGCAACTGGTCGGCGAGCCGGTCGGCCAGGGGTACGCCCGCGCCGGTGGGGGGGCCCGCGGCCGGCGCACCGGCGGCGAGCACGATCGCCAGGGTCACCTCGGCACCGCGGCGTGGTACGCGTCGAGCGCCTCCGCGACCGTCCCGTCCACGGTCAACCGCCCGCCGTCGAGGTAGAGCCCCCGACGGCAGAACCGGGTCAGATCCTTCTCGTTGTGTGACACCAGCACCAAGGTGCGCCCCTCCGCGAGCAGTCGGTCGATCGTCGAATAACACTTCCGGCGGAACTCCGCGTCGCCCACCGCGGTCACCTCGTCCATCAGCAGGATCGGGTGCGGCAGGTGCGAGATGATCGCGAACCCGAGCCGGACCTTCATCCCCGACGAGTAGTGCCGCACCGACGTGTCGATGGCCCGTTCCACCTGCTCACCGGCGAACGACACGATGTCGTCGAAGTGTCGCCGCAGGTAGCCCGGGGACAGTCCGTGCAGCCCGCCGACCAGATAGAGGTTCTCCCGACCGGTCAGGTCGTTGGAGAACCCGGCGGAGAGTTCCAGCAGCGGCGCGACGTCACCCCGGACGGTGATCCGCCCCTCGTCGGGGATCAGCACCCCCGCGATCAGCCGCAGCAGGGTGCTCTTGCCGGTGCCGTTACGCCCGATCACACCGAGCGTGTCGCCCGGCGCGACGGTGAACGAGACGTCCCGCAGCGGCCAGAACTGACCGGCGGTGGTGGCCCGGCCGCCCCGGTGGATGAACAACTCCCGCAGCCGCAACTGCCGACGCCGGTTGCGGACGAAACGGATGCCGAGACCCTGCGCCTCGATGATCGGCGGCACCTAGAGTTCCTTCAGCACGGCCGGTTCGAGCTTGCGGAACGCCCACCAGCCGGCCACCAGCACCAGCAGGCTGCCGGCGATCGTGGTGGTCAGCAGCCGGGCGTCCGGGAACTCGTCCGGGTACCAGATGGCGTGCTGGAGCTGGAAGATGCCGACCAGCGGGTTCAGCTCGTACGCCACCTTCACCCAGGCCGGCATGCCGGACTCCCGGACCAGGCTCAACGGATAGATGATCGGGGTGGCGTAGAACAGCACCCGGATGACCAGCCGCATGAACCGTTCCACGTCGCGCATCAACACGTTGACCGCCGACAGCAGCAGGGCCAGTCCGACCAGCAGTGTGCCCTGCACGGCGACGGCCAGCGGCAGGCTCAGCAGCGACCAGCCCAGCTCGATCCGGCCGTGTACGGCGTAGACGGCGGCGACGGCCAGCAGGATCGGCAGGCCCGCGACGTACTCGGCGAACCGGCCGGTGACCCGGCCGATCGGGAAGACCTGCCGGGGTAGGTTCATCGTGGTGATCAGGCGGGACTGCCCGGTCAGCGCATTGGTCGCCTCGCTCAACGCCGAACTGGTCCACATCCAGGCGAAGATGCCGGTGATCAGGAACAGCGGGTACGACCCGGCGGCCTCGCCGAGGTGCCGGTTGGTCGGCCCGGAGTAGAGCACCCCGAAGACGAAGAAGTAGATCGCGCCCATCCCCAGCGGCTCGATCAGCGACCAGAAGTAACCGAGCACGGACTGCTGGTATTTCACCGCGAGATCGCGTCTGACCAGGATGCGCAGCGAGTTGCGGTGCGACCACAACGCCGTGACGCCTGCGGTCACCGTCGCCTCCCGCCTGACAACAACGGACGACAGGTTAGCAGTCGGTGAACGAACGCCCCCTCAGCACTCGATCACGTTGACGGCCAGGCCGCCGCGTGCCGTCTCCTTGTATTTGACCTTCATGTCCGCCCCGGTCTCGCGCATGGTCTTGATGACCTTGTCGAGCGAGACGTGGTGCACCCCGTCGCCGCGCAACGCCAACCGGGCCGCCGTGATCGCCTTGATGCTAGCCACCGCGTTGCGCTCGATGCAGGGGATCTGCACCAGCCCCCCGACCGGGTCGCAGGTCAGCCCGAGGTTGTGCTCCATGCCGATCTCGGCGGCGTTCTCCACCTGCTCGGGGATGCCGCCGAGCGCCTCGGCCAGCCCGGCGGCGGCCATCGAACACGCCGACCCGACCTCACCCTGACAGCCCACCTCCGCCCCGGAGATCGAGGCGTTCTCCTTGAACAGCACCCCGATCGCCCCGGCGGCCAGCAGGAACCGCACCACCCCCTCGTCGGAGGCCCCCGGCACGAACCGGGTGTAGTAGTGCAACACCGCCGGGATGATCCCGGCCGCACCGTTCGTCGGAGCGGTCACCACCCGGCCACCGGCGGCGTTCTCCTCGTTGACCGCGAGCGCGAACAGGGTCACCCAGTCCATCGCGCGCAGCGGGTCCGTCGAGCCGGCGTCGGCCTCCAGGCTGCGGCGCAGCTCAGCGGCCCGACGACGGACCCGCAACCCACCCGGCAGCACCCCGTCCCGCTCGCCACCCCGGGCCACGCACTCCCGCATCACCCGCCAGATGTCCAGCAACCCGGCCCGGACATCCGCCTCGCTGCGCCAGGACAACTCGTTGGCGAGCATCACCGCACTGATCGACAGGCCGGTGTCGGCGGTGACGTCCAGCAGCTCGGCGCCGGTCGAGAACGGGTGCCGTACGGCCGTGGTGTCCGACGTGATCCGGTCCGCCCCGGCCGCCGCCTCGTCCACCACGAACCCGCCACCGACCGAGTAGTACGTCCGGGTCCGCACCTCGACCCCGGCCGCGTCCCAGGCCACGAAGGTCATCCCGTTCGGGTGGTACGGCAGCGACCGGCGGCGGTGCAGCACCAGGTCCCGGTCCGGCTCGAAGTCGATCTCCTGGCCACCGGGCAGGGCGAGCCGACGCCGGGTGCGGACCTCGGCGACCCGGGGGCCGACACTGTCGGTGTCCACCGTCTCCGGGCTCTCACCGGCCAGCCCGAGCAGCACCGCCCGGTCGCTGCCGTGACCGTGACCGGTCGCACCCAGCGAACCGAACAGCTCCGCCCGGACCCGGGTGACGGTGTGCAGCAACCCGTCGGCCTTCAGCCCGGCGACGAAGGTACGCGCGGCCCGCATCGGGCCCACCGTGTGGGAACTGGACGGCCCGATACCGACACTGAAAAGGTCGAAGACACTGATCATCGCTGCGCTTCCTCGCCGTCGCCCGGTGGTGCCGGGTCCGGGCCGGGTCCGTGGCCGCCCGGGGTCCGCCGGTGACCTGCTGATCCCGCCCGGGGTGGGGGCGGTGTCGACCGGCGAGCCTACCCGCCCACCCCACCCCAGCCCCTTCCCGCACCCCGCACCCCGCACCCCGCACCCCGCACCCCGCACCAAGATCGTGCTCGATCCTGGTTGTAGTGGCATCCCTGCGCCTTGGGCGAGGCCACTACAACCAGGATCGAGCGTGATCTTGGTGCCCGAACGGCCGGGGTAGGCGGCGCGGGCTGTGGCGGGCAGCGGCCAGACAGCGCGGGCAGCGGCCAGACAGCGCGGGCAACGGCGGGCAACGCAGGCAGCGCGGGCAACGGCCAGGCAGCGCGGGCAACGGCCAGGCAGCGCGGGCAGCGCCCGGGGCATCAGCCGGGCCGACTCGGGTAACCACCTACGGGTACGGGGTCACCGGATCACTCTCGGGACGGAGGGCAAGGTGGCCACCCCTTCCTACCGTGGAATGCAGCGCGGCGGATCGCCGCAGAGTGGAGTTAGACGATGAGTCGCAAACTGGTCCGACCCCGCGAGGGGCGCATGCTCGCCGGTGTCTGTGCCGGCCTGGCCCGCCGGTTCAACACCTCGGCCACCCTGGTCCGGCTGCTGTTCCTGCTCTCCCTGCTGCTGCCCGGCACGCAGGTGATCGTCTACCTGGTGCTGTGGATCCTGATGCCCAACGAGGACCGCTACGCCACCACCACCTACTGACCGCGCCGGGCCACCCGACGAAGACCGTAACGCCGCCGCCCGACGAGGCGCATCGCTGCCGCCGCGCCGCCCGACGAAGATCGCATCGCTGCCGCCGCGCCGGGCGTCGCCCGGTCACCGTGGATGCCGCCTCCCGTCCCAGGGAGGCGGCATCCTGGCGTTCCCACTCCCTGACACCAACCCCATCGACATCCACAAGCCCCCACCCGATCAATCACCCGTCGACAGCGTGCAGATGGGGTTACACGCGGTGATCAAGAGGTTTACGTCAACTTGAAGATCAAGAATGACGTAAACCTCTTGATCACCGGGATCAGCCGGGGCACCGGGGGCACCGGGGGCACCCGGGTCGCCGTTGGGCGTGGTGCTGTGCGCTTGCGGTGAGGGGCTGCGGGTTGGCCGGGGCGCGGACGGTGGGGGCGCTGCGGGTCAGGGGGCCGTGTAGGTGATGGTGATCTTTTCGTAGCCGAGCGAGCGGAGCAGGCCCTCCAGCATCTTGCGGGTGTTCTCCTCGGCGCGCTTGGCCAGCCCGCTGTCCCGGGCCGCCGTGGTGATCCGCTCCTCGGCCATCCGGTAGACCTGCTGCTGCCGGTTGGGGTCGCCCTGGACCAGCTCACCGATCCGGTTGAACAGGCCGCGCTCCTCGGCGAAGACGTAGCTCTTGTCCATGTCGAGGTTGGTCTGGCCGAGCTGCGGCGCGGGCAGCTTGATCTCGACGGACTTACCGTCGGCGGACGGCACCACCGCCCCCTCGCCGATCTTGCCGAAGTCCACGTACGCCTCGACGCTGCCCGCCCCGACGAAGAGGGTCCGCTGGTTGAGCAGGAACTCCGGCACGTTCTTACGGTCGTTCTGGAGGTCGACCACGACCTGGAAGTTGCCCTCGGCCGCGACGTAGCGGCTGAGGTCCTGGATCGACTTGAGCAGCGGCGGCTGGCTGCGGTCGGTCTGTTCCTTGGCGAACGGGTTGCGGAAGTCCGGGAAGAGCCCGGTCACCTGCGTACCGAGCAGCACCACCACGACCAGCGCCGCCGCGCCGAGCACCCAGAGCAGCCCCGGGCCGGGCCGCCACCGGTGCGGGGCGGGTCGGCCGGTGGGGTGTCGGGGTCGACCGGGTCGCCCGACCGGGTACGCAGTGTGTCGGCGGTCGGGTAGCCGGGGAACTCATTCTGGGGGGTCTCACCGTCGCGGGCCATCGCCCTCACCGTCCTCGTCAGACACGTGCCTCTGTCGATGACGGTACGGCCACCGTGCGACGCGCGCGCGGCGAGCGCCCCGAACGGGTGACGGGCGGTCGTCAGCCGAAGGCGGACAGCCCGGTGAGCCGCTGCCCGATGACCAGCTGGTGGATCTCGGAGGTGCCCTCGTAGGTGAGCACGCTCTCCAGGTTGTTGGCGTGCCGCATCACCGGGTACTCGCCGGACACCCCGTTCGCGCCGAGGATCGTCCGGCACTGGCGGGCGATCGCCAGCGCCTCCCGCACGTTGTTCAGCTTGCCCACGCTGACCTGGTCGGGTCGCAGTGTTCCCGCGTCGGCCAGCCGGCCCAGGTGCAGGGCGAGCAGCAGTCCCTTGTTCCACTCCACGGCCATGTCGGCGAGTTTGGCCTGGGTGAGTTGGAACCCGGCGAGCGGCCGGCCGAACTGGGTGCGGGTGGCGGCGTACGCCAGGGTGGTCTCCAGGCAGTCGCGGGCGGCGCCGAGCGCCCCCCAGACGATGCCCTGCCGGGCCTCCGTCAGGCAGCTCAGCGGTGCCCGCAGCCCGACCGCCGCCGGCAGCGGGGCGTCCGCCGGCAGCCGGACCCCGTCGAGGGTGATCTCGCCGGTCACCGAGGCGCGCAGCGACATCTTGCGGCGGATCTCCCGCGCCGTCACCCCGGGGCTGTCCATCGGTACGAGGAAACCCCGCACCCCCTCGTCGGTGCGGGCCCAGATCACCCCGACGTCGGCGATCGGCGCATTGGTGATCCACATTTTCGCGCCGTCGAGGATCCAGTCGTCGCCGTCGCGGCGGGCCCGGGTGGTCATCGAGGCCGGGTCGGAGCCGTGGTCGGGCTCGGTCAGGCCGAAGCAGCCGATCGCCTCGCCGGCGGCCATCGCGGGCAGCCAGCGTTGCTTGTGGTCCTCGCTGCCGAAGCGCCAGATGGCGTACATGGCCAGCGAACCCTGCACCGACACCAGGGAGCGGACGCCGGAGTCGCCGGCCTCCAGCTCCAGGCAGGCCAGCCCGTACGCGACGGCCGGGGCGCCGGCGCAGCCGTACCCGGTCAGGTGCATGCCGAGCAGGCCGAGCCGGCCGAATTCCCGGGCCAGCTCGCGCGCCGGGACGTGGCCGTCCTCGTACCAGCCGGCGACGTGCGGGCGGACCCGGTCGTCGACGAGCCGGCGGACGACGGCCCGGATCTGCCGTTCCTCCTCGCTCAGCAAGGCGTCGACGTCCAGCAGGTCCAGTACGGTGCCCATGGCCGCCACCTTAACGAGTGTTCAGGCGGGCGTCACTCGGGCTGGCCGGTGTAGACCAGCACCCGGGCGTGGATCTGGTTGCGTTGCTGCAACGCCGCCCGCAGCGCCCGGTGCAGGCCGTCTTCCAGGTAGAGGCCGCCGCCCCACTCGACCACGTGCGGGAACAGGTCGCCATAGAAGGTGGAGTCCTCGGCGAGGAGCTTGTCGAGTGCCAGCTCACGCTTGGTGGTGATGAGCTGGTCGAGCCGCAGCGGGCGCGGTGGGATCTCCGCCCACTGTTTGAGAGTCAGGTTGTGTTCCGGGTAGGGACGCCCGTCCCGGACCGCTCGGAAAATCACGGCACGCTCCCCTCCCCGTGGTCAGGCCGACCCTCGGCGTGGTGCCGGGTCACGCCGAGGTGCCGCGCCGTGCGGCACCGATGACGGTGCCAGCCTATCCGCCCCTGCCACACCGCGTTTTGCTCCCCGTTGTCGGTTTCTCTCGCTCCGTCACCCACTGCGCAGGGTACGAACCGGCATCAACTCCACCGACCGCGCCGGACCACCTCGTCCACCGGCCGACGCCCCCGCCGCAGCGACGGTGACCGATGGTCAGCCGAGCGGTAACCCACCGTGACCGCGCCGATCGGATGGTAATCCGGCGGCACCCCGAACGCCTCCCGGTACGCCGCCAACCGGTCGGGCGGAATGCCGAAGAAACACGCCCCCAACCCCTCGTCCACGGCGGTGAGCAGCATCAGCAGCGCGGCGAAGCCGGTGTCGACGTACCAGTAGGGCACCGGCCAGCGGTCCTCCGAACGGTCCGCCCACCCTTTGTCCGGCTCCGCGTACCGCTCCAGGTAGACCGACCGGTTGGCGTGCGGCACCACGATCAGCGGGGCGCGGCGCATCCCCGCCAGCCACCGGTCGCGTCCACCGCCCGAGGGGGTGGCCGCCGCCCAGAACCGCTCCCGGTCAGCCGGCTCCTCCAGCACCAGGAAACCCCAGCCCTGGGCGAAGCCCGCCGACGGCGCCCGGACCGCGTGGTCGAGCAGCCGGTCCACCACCTCCGGCGGGACCGGCCGGTCCGGGTCGTAGTTGCGGACCATCCGGCGACGCCGGACCACCTCGCCGAACTCCATGCTCAGACCCCGGGCCGGATGCCCCAGTTGCCCCGCCAGGTCTCCCCCGGGGCCAGCGCGATCACGTCCCGGCCGGACCGGAACGCGTCGGGCGGGCAGGTCATCGGCTCCACCGCCACCGACCGGCGGTGCCGCTCACCGGTGAGCGCGTCACCGGTGAAGACCTGCCACCAGCCGAACTCGCGGTCCGCCCAGAGGTGCACCCCGTCCGCGTCGTCGGGGGCGGTCAGGGTCACCGACGAGCCGCCGTCGGAGTCCCGGATCACGTCACCGAAGCAGAGGTCGAGCTGCGCGGCACCGATCGGGCGGGGGCTGGTCCAGTCGTACTCGGTGCCGGCCACCGGGGTCGCCCCGATCGGCAGCAGCCGGGCGTCGACCTGCAACCGGCTGCGGGCCGGCAACCGCATCGTGAGGTCGTCCACCGCGACCCCCGCCAGCCGCAGGTAGGGGTGCACGGAGAACCCGAACGGCGCGGCCTCGCCCCCGGTGTTGGTCACCTCGTGCTCGCCGCGCAACCCGTCCGCCCCGACGCTCCACCGGGTACGCAGCCGCAACGACCACGGGTAACCCGGGGTCGGCGGCAGGTCGTAACCGAGGGTGACCGTGTCGGCGGACTCCTCGATCAGCTGCCAGCGCACCCAGTTGACCAGGCCGTGCAGGGCGACCCCCCGGGTCGGCTCGGTCAGGTCGAGCTGCAACGACCGGTCCCCGAAGGTGTACTTCCCGTCCCTGATCCGGTTCGGCCAGGGGGCCAGCACGTGTCCGGCGCTGCCGGGGCTGATCTCGTCCTCGGCGTACCCGTCGAGGTAGTCCACCCCGTCGCGCCGGTACGTCCGAACCCCACCGCCGACCTCGACGATGACGGCCTCGTGGCCGTCGGCGGCGATGGTCCACTGTGTCCCCGAGGGCGGCCGGTGCATGGCGTTGTCCATGTCGTGACCCTAGTCGGTGCCCTGGCCCGCCCGCCGGACCCGGCTGGCCCGTCCCACCTGGCGTGCGGTCAGCGGCGGTCCTCGGTCACCGAGCCGGCCCGGTAGCGCAGCAGGGCCGGGAAGCACGCCACCAGCAGCACCGCCAGCCCG
The DNA here is from genome assembly GCF_019374995.1 of Micromonospora sp. RL09-050-HVF-A. NCBI lineage: Bacteria > Bacillati > Actinomycetota > Actinomycetes > Micromonosporales > Micromonosporaceae > Micromonospora > Micromonospora sp. RL09-050-HVF-A. The sequence continues at coordinate 5,057,881 of NZ_JAGKQP010000002.1, read as the reverse complement.
GCCGAGAACAGCCCGCCGGCCACCCAGGCGACGCCACCACCGAACCCGGCGGCCATCGCCCCGGCCCGCAGGTCGCCCAGCCGTGGCCCGCCGGCCACCACCACCGTGTTGACCCCCTGGAGCCGGCCCCGCATCCGGTCCGGCGCGTAGACCAGCAGCATCGACTGCCGCAGCACCGCGCTGACCAGGTCCGCCGCCCCGGCCACCGCGAGCAGCAGCACCACCAGCCAGAGCTGGCGGGCCAGCCCGGCCGCCGCGATGGCCAGCCCCCAGCCGACCACCGCCACCACCAGGGCGAGCCCCTGCCGCCGCAGCCGGCCGATCCAACCGGAGGTCAACCCGCCGAGCATCGCGCCGATCGCGATGGCGCTGTAGAGCCACCCCACCGCCGCCCCGCCGCCGAACCGTTCCTGCGCCACCTCGGGGAAGAGCGCCCGGGGCATGGCCAGGATCATCGCGATCAGGTCGATGGCGAACGAGGAGAGCAGCACCGGTGTGGTCGCCAGGTAGCGGAACCCGTCGAGGATGCCGGCCAGGCCACCCCGACGCGCCTCCCCCTCGGCCGGTGGGGCCGGGGCATCGCGGGCAGCCGGACCGTCGCCACCACCAGCGCGGTGAACAGCAGCGCGTCGGCCGCGTAGGCGACGGGCAGCCCGGTGCCGGTGCCGAAGGTGGCGAAGACCAGGCCGGCGGCGAGCGGGCCGGCCACCGACGCGGCGGTGAAGGTGGTGTAGTTCAGGGTGGTGCCCGCCGGGACCAGCTCGGGCGGGAGCAGCCGGGGCAGGATCGCCGAACGGGCCGGCGAGCTGATCGCGAACGCGACCGAGTGCACGGTCACCAACGCCAGCAGCAGCACCGGGCTGCCGAGGCCGGACAGCGCGTGCCCGAGCAGGCCGAGCATCGACACCCAGAGCAGCGCCGAGCCGACCAGCAGCACCCGCCGCCGGTCCCGGGCGTCGGCCACCGCCCCGCCCCAGAGGCCGAAGACCAGCAGCGGCAGGAACCCGGCCACCCCGAGCAGCCCGACCCAGAACGAATCCCGGGTCAGGGCGTACATCTCCACCGGCACGGCGACCGCGGTGAATTGAAACCCGAACATCGCCACCGTGTTGCCGAGCCACATCCGGCGGTACGCGGGGACCCGCAGCGGCCGCAGGTCGATGGCCAGCCGCCGGGCCCGGCCCGTACGGGCCGGTTTGACGGCGGTCACGGGGCCAGCCGCTCGACGGCCCAGCCGCCCCCCTCGACCCCACGGAACCGCAGCCGGTCGTGCAGCCGACCGGCCCGGCCCTGCCAGAACTCCACCGTCTGCGGCCGGACCCGGAACCCACCCCAGTGCGGGGGCGCCGGGACCGGCGTGCCGGCCGGGAAACGCTGCTCCGCCGCCCGGTACGCCTCCTCCAGCGCGGCCCGGTCCGGCACCACCTCGGACTGGGTGCTGGCCCAGGCGCCGAGCTGGGAGCCGCGCGGCCGGCTGGCGAAGTACGCCTCGGTCCCGGCCCGGTCGACGTGCTCCACCCGACCGGTCACCACCACCTGCCGCTGCATCGCGAACCAGGGGAAGACCAGACTGGCCCACGGGTTGGCGGCCAGCTCGACGCCCTTACGCGAGGAGTGGTTGGTGAAGAAGACGAACCCCTGCGGGTCGTACTCCTTGAGCAGCACGGTCCGGCCGCTGGGCCGGCCGGTGGCGTCGGCGGTGCCGAGGACCATCGCGTTGGGCTCGGGCAGCCCGGCCGCGACCGCGTCGGCGAGCCAGCGGCCGAACTGGGCGGGCCAGTCGGCGGCCAGGTCCGGCTCGGAAAGGCCCCGGTCGGCGGCGTACTCGTTGCGCATCGCCGCCAGGGCGGGTGTGTCGCCCGTCACGTCGTTCTCCCTCTCGCCGGGCATCCGGCGTCTGGAGACGCTGGCCAGCCCACTGATCAGTCTCACGGAGAGCGCCCCGGCGTCCAGCGGCGGGGATGTCGCGTGCAGCACAGTCGCGGTGGGTCGCGCGCTTGGTTACTCACCAGGCAAGATGGCGAGAACACATCCCTGAGGGTCGCCTAAGGTACCGGGCCGGACCGAGCCCGTGGCGGGCGCACCGAGCCAGAAGCCAGGAGACGACATGGCCGACTTCAAACCGGGCCTCGAAGGCGTCGTGGCCTTCGAGACAGAGATCGCCGAGCCGGACCGCGAGGGTGGCGCGCTGCGCTACCGGGGCGTGGACATCGAGGATCTGATCGGTCAGGTCTCCTTCGGCAACGTCTGGGCGCTGCTGGTCGACGGGCGCTTCGGCCCCGGCCTGCCGCCCGCCGAGCCGTTCCCGGTGCCGGTGCACTCCGGCGACATCCGCGTCGACGTGCAGTCCGCGGTCGCGATGCTCGCCCCGTACTGGGGGCTCAGTCAGCTGCTGGACATCTCCGACTCCCAGGCCCGCGCCGACCTGGCCCGGGTCTCGGTCACCGCGCTCTCCTTCGTCGCCCAGTCCGCGCGTGGCCTGGGCCTGCCGGCGGTGCCGCAGAAGGAGATCGACAAGGCGGAGACGATCGTCGAGCGGTTCATGAAGCGCTGGCGGGGCGAGCCGGATCCCCGGCACGTCAAGGCCGTCGACGCGTACTTCATCTCGGCCGCCGAGCACGGCCTGAACGCCTCGACCTTCACCGCCCGGATCGTCGCCTCCACCGGGGCCGACGCGGCGGCCTGCATCTCGTCGGGCATCGGCGCGCTCTCCGGCCCGCTGCACGGTGGTGCCCCGTCGCGGGTGCTCACCATGCTGGAGGCCGTCGAGCGCAGCGGTGACGCCGAGGGGTACGTCAAGGGCGTCCTCGACCGGGGCGAGCGGCTGATGGGCTTCGGCCACCGCGTCTACCGGGCGGAGGACCCGCGCGCCCGGGTGCTCCGGCGCACCGCCCGGGAGCTGGGCGCACCGCGTTTCGAGGTGGCCGAGGCGCTGGAGAAGGCCGCCCTGGCCGAGCTCCAGGCCCGCCGCCCGGACCGCGTCCTCGCCACCAACGTCGAGTTCTGGTCGGCCGTGGTGCTCGACTTCGCCGAGGTGCCGGCGCACATGTTCACCTCGATGTTCACCTGCGCCCGGATGGGCGGCTGGTCGGCGCACATCCTGGAGCAGAAGAAGCTCCAGCGGCTGGTCCGCCCGTCGGCCCGGTACGTCGGCCCGGGCACCCGCAAGCCGCAGCAGGTCGAGGGCTGGGACGCCATCCCGCACGGCGTCTGATCCCGTTCCGCACCGGGGGGCGTCGACCGACCGGTCGACGCCCCCCGCGCGTGTCACCCGGGTCCGGCCGGACGGACGACCCGGCGACGCGCGACCCGGCCGACCGCGACCACCGGCCGGCCGGTCGGCGACGGGTGGACGATCAGGAGCGGCCCGGCCGGCGACCGGCCGTTGATCACGCAGCGGTGTGGCCGACGCCTCAGGTCCGGGCCTGGGACCAGCCGGCATCCGGGCCACCGCGGGTGCGAGGATGAAGGCCGGCAGTGTCGCCGGACCGGGCACGGACCCGGCCACGTGGTGCGCCCCGCGCACCCGTCCGCCGGCAGTCCCGCGCCTGGTGAAGGGCCCGCCCTAGCCCCATGCGGAAGGATCGAGAAAACCGTGGCTGACGCACCGACCATCCGGATTCCCGACGACATCAAGCCCGCCGACGGGCGGTTCGGCTGCGGGCCGTCCAAGGTCCGTCCGGAGGCGGTGTCCGCACTCGCCGACGTGGCGACCAGCTACCTGGGCACCTCGCACCGGCAGCAGACCGTCCGCGCCGAGGTCGCCCGGCTGCGCAAGGGCATCGCCGAGTTCTTCTCCCTGCCCGAGGGCTACGAGGTGATCATCGGCAACGGTGGCGCCACCGCCTTCTGGGAGGTCGCCACCTTCGGTCTGGTCCGCGACCGGGCCCAGTTCGCCAGCTTCGGCGAGTTCGGCGCGAAGTTCGCCAAGTCGGTCAAGGACGCGCCGTTCCTCGGTGAGCCGACGGTCCGCAAGGCCGAGCCGGGCAGCGCCCCGGGCCTGCTGGCCGAGGCCGGGGTGGACGTCTACGCCACCCCGCACAACGAGACCTCCACCGGGGTCGCGGTGCCGATCAACCGGGTCGCCGACGCCGACCCGGGCTCGCTGCTGCTGGTCGACGCCACCTCCGGCGCGGGCGGCCTGGACGTCAACGTCGGCGAGACCGACGTCTACTACTTCGCCCCGCAGAAGTGCTTCGGCTCCGACGGCGGCCTCTGGCTGGCCCTGATGTCGCCGGCCGCGTTGGAGCGGGCCACCGAGATCAAGGGCTCCGGCCGTTACATCCCGGCCTTCCTCGACCTGGTCACCGCGATCGACAACTCGCGGCTGGAGCAGACCTACAACACCCCGGCGTTGGCGACCGTCTTCCTGGCCGCCGAGCAGACCGACTGGATGAACTCGCAGGGCGGCCTGAGCTGGGCGGCCAAGCGCACCGCCGAGAGCGCCGGGATCGTCTACGGCTGGGCCGAGCGGGCCGCGTTCGCCACCCCGTTCGTCACCGACCCGGCGCTGCGTTCCAACGTGGTCGCCACCATCGACTTCGCCGACGGGGTGGACGCCGCCGCGATCGCGAAGGTGCTGCGGGCCAACGGGATCGTCGACACCGAGCCCTACCGCAAGCTCGGTCGCAACCAGCTGCGGGTCGCGCTGTTCCCGGCGGTGGAGCCGGCCGACGTGGAGGCGCTCACCGCCGCCATCGACTACGTGGTCGAGCGGCTCTAGTCACACCCGTCACGGTGGGTGGTCGCAGCGGTCGCTGCGGCCACCCACGGTGATCATTGCCGCAGCTCAGTCGCGACATGCGCAAGTCGCATCCCCCACCTGTGGGCAGATGAGCGTACGGTGGTGCGAGGACGCCCGGGTGGCCGGCTCGTGGCGTGACGGCCAGCGAAGCGGGACGGAGGCTACGCCATGCGCCCAGTACGCTTCGTCGCCCTCTCCGAGGACGGCCAGGCGCTGGTGCTCGCCGACGAGGTCGGGCGCCTGCTCGCCCTCCCCATCGACGAACGCATCGCGACCGTGCTGCACGCCGAGCCCGGTGCGCCGCCGCTCACCGTGGTCCCCACCGGGGTCGACCCGACCCCGTCACTGTCCCCTCGGGACATCCAGGCCCGCATCCGTTCGGGCGAGTCCGCCGAGGACGTCGCCCGGATCGCCGGTGTGCCCGTCGACCGGGTGCTGCGCTACGCCGGCCCGGTGCTCCAGGAGCGGGCCATGCTCGCCCAGCACGCCCGGCGCACCCGGCTCAAGGGTGCCGAGAAGGCCACCCCGCTGGCCGAGGTGGTCAACGGTCGGCTGGCCCAGCACGGCATCGACACCGAGAAGATCTCCTGGGACGCGTTCCGGCGGGACGACGGCACCTGGCGGATCATCGCCACCTGGCCGTCCGGCAAGGCCACCGCGCAGGCCGTCTGGGATCTCGACAAGCTCCGGCAGAACGTCACCCCGCACGACGACATGGCGCAGTACCTGTGCGCCGAGCGTCCCACGCCGATCCTCGGCCAGGAGCCGGCACCGGAACGGGGCGGCCACGCGCTGCCCGGCCCGTCGCGGGGCGAGCCGAGTCGGGGCGGACACGGCCTGCCGGCCGCCAGCGAGCAGGCCCGTCCGGGCCGGGACCCGATCCGGGCCGGGCGGGACGCCCTGCTCGCGTCGCTGGACCGTCCGCTCGGCGGCACCTCGGGGCGGGGTCTCGACCCGCGTTCCCCGGCCGCGCTGGCCGGTTCCGACGCGCCCCGTCAGCGGGCCGTCGGCGGTGGTGCCGCCGCACTGCTCGGCGGTGGGCAGGGTTCCGCCTTCGACGACGACTCGGACGCGCCCAAGGAGGTCCCGGCCGTGCCGTCGCTTGCCGTGCTCCGGCCGCGCCGCACGGGCACGGCCGCGGCGGCCGCTGCGGGCGGCGAGTCGACGGACGCCTCGGGCAAGCCGCGTAAGCGCCTGCCCAGCTGGGACGACGTCCTGTTCGGCACCGGCCCGGCGGCCCGCGAGTCCTCCTGATCGCAGTGGGCCACTCTGGCATCGTGAGGCACTCGAGGTCCGCGCGTGTCAGGGTGGTCCCATGGAGTACACGAATCTGGGACGTACCGGTCTGTCGGTGAGCCGGCTCTGCCTCGGCACGATGAACTTCGGGCCGCAGACCTCCGAGCCGGACAGCTTCGCCATCATGGACCGGGCGCTCGAACACGGCATCAACTTCTTCGACACCGCCAACGTCTACGGCTGGCAGACCGGTGAGGGGATCACCGAGCAGATCATCGGTCGTTGGTTCGCCCAGGGCGGGGGCCGGCGGGACAAGGTCGTCCTGGCCACCAAGGTCTTCGGCAAGATGGGCGAGTGGCCCAACGACCAGGGCCTGAGCGCCCGGCACATCGTCCGGGCCTGTGAGGACTCGCTGCGCCGGCTCCAGACCGACGTGATCGACCTCTACCAGATGCACCACGTCTCCCGCAGCACCCCGTGGGAGGAGATCTGGCAGGCGATGGAGACCCTGGTCGCCCAGGGCAAGGTGATCTACGTCGGGTCGTCCAACTTCGCCGGTTGGCACATCGCCCAGGCGCAGGCCGCCGCCGGGAAGCGCAACTTCCTCGGCCTGGTCGCCGAGCAGTCCATCTACAACCTGCTCACCCGGCACGTCGAGCTGGAGGTGATCCCGGCCGCGCAGCACTACGGGCTGGGGGTCATCCCGTGGTCGCCGCTGCACGGGGGGCTGCTCTCCGGGGTGCTGCGCAAGATGGCCGAGGGCGGGGCCGCGCGGGCACCGCCGGCCGGGCCGCCGACGGGCTCGCCGCGCACCGGCCGGCCATCGAGGCGTACGAGAAGTTCTGCGCCGAGCGGGGTGACGACCCGGCCGACGTGGCGTTGGCCTGGTTGCTTTCCCGGCCCGGGGTGACCGCCCCGATCATCGGCCCGCGCACCGTCGCCCAGCTCGACAACACCCTGGGCGCGCTGACCGTGGAGATCGACGAGGCGACGGAGCAGCGGCTCGACGAGTTGTTCCCGCCGGTCGGCAACGGTGGTCCCGGCCCGGAGGCCTGGGCCTGGTGACCGGTCCCCCGACGGGGACCAAACAGCGGCATCCGAGCGCCTCGGACACCGCCACTGCACCCCCCTTCGCGTCGCCGTCACGGAACCGTCGCCCGCCGGGCCCGGCCCCGATCGTCATGATCAGCAGGGGGCGGGGCGGAGCGGCCAGGTGGCGAGGGGGGTGTGGTGGGGGCCGGGGCGGCTGTGCACCAGCACCAGCTCATCGGCCGGCCATCGCGGACCGAGGTGGGCGTCGAGGGCGAGCCGGTCGGCGTCCACCTCGGACGGGTCGAGCCGGTCACCGGGCCGCGCCACCGTCAGGTGTGGACGGAACGGCTTCCCGTCGTACGGCAGGCCGGCCCGGTCCAGCTCGGCCCGGATCAGCCCGGCCAGCGTCCGCAGCGCGGTCACCTCACCCCGCACGTCCACCCACAGCACGGTGGACCGGCCCTGCCCGAACAGGCCCCCGCCGCCCAGCCGTAACAGGGGTGGGTGCGTCCAGCCGGCGCGGGCGGCTTCGGCGGCCGCGCCGAGGGCACCTGCCACCTCGGGCAGCCGGCCGGGCTCGACCTCACCGAGGAAGGCCAGCGTGACGTGCAGGTGTGCCGGCTGCGCCAGGCGTACGTCGAGGCCGGCGGCACCGGCTGTGCCGACCCGCAGCCGGGACACCCGGGCGGTGAGGTCGGCGACGGCGGACGGTGGCGGGTGGACCGCGACGAAGAGTCTCACGCCCGCCGGTCACGGGGGCGGCGGTCGGCGGGTGTGGTCGGCAGCGTGAGCCCCGCCGCGGCCAGCACGCCCTCGACCCGGACCCGTTCGATCTCCCGGTCGACCCCGGTCAGCTCGGCCAGGTGCTCGGGGATCTCCAGTGCCCGGCAGGCGGCGCGGAGCCGGTCGTCGTACGCCTCGATGACCGAGCTGTGCCAGACCACCGAGCGACCGCCGGCGGCGAGCCGGTGCTGGCCCAGGCGGCGCAGGTCGGCGGCGAGGAGTTCGAGGGGGCGGCGGTCGGCCCGGTCCAGCTCGGTCAGGTCGATGTCGCGGGTGGCCGGGTCGGCGGCGAGGGCCCGGTCGAGGCGGGCGATGGTGCGGCGTTCCCGGCGGCGTTCCCGCCACTCGGCCCAGCCGCAGGCCACCCGGTCGGCGATCTCGTCGAGGCAGAAGAGCAGGGCGAAGGCCACCGGCAGGCAGGCCACGGCGAGGATAGCCAGTATCAGCGTCAGCGCGCTCCCGCCTGCCACACCTCGACGCTAGGGCCCGGCGGGGCCGCGCGCCACAGCTTTGTTGCTATCTGCACGCTCTGCGTGTCCGCCCCACCGCTCACCGCCCGCTGGGGGTGAGCAGGCGGGGGCGGGACACCACGTAGAAGCGGGGCATCGGCAGCACCCGGAAGCGCAGTCGGGCCCCGGAGCGCCGCAGTTGCCAGGTGAGCGCGAGCAGGGCGGTGGCCAGCGAGATGAGTCCACCCATCCAGATGCTCGCGCCGGCGCCGAAGGTCTCGGCGACCCAGCCGATGATCGGTGCGCCGACCGGGTTGGTGCCGAGGAACACCAGCACCCACAGCGCCATCACCCGGCCCCGGAAGGCCGCGTCGGTGCCGAGCTGCACCCGCTGGTTGGCCGCCTGGGCGAAGAAGACCATGAAGAAGCCGGTCGGCATGAGCAGGGTCACCACCAGCCAGTACGCCGGGGCGAGGCCGACCAGGGTGCCGAAGACCGCGCAGCCGACGGCCGCACCGAGCACCAGCCATACCGACGGGCGGCTGCGCCGTCCGGTGCCGGCGAGCGCCCCGACCAGCGCGCCGACCGCCAGCGCGGTGCTGAACAGGCCGAACGAGGCGGCCCCGGTGTGGAAGACCGTCTTGGCCAGTGCGGCGAGGGTGAGCTGGAAGTTGAACAGCGACATCCCGATCACCGACATGACCACCATGGGCAGCAGCAGGTCGGGGCGTTGCCGGACGTAGCGCAACCCGTCGATGATCTTTGCCGAGTCGCGTTCGCCGATCGGGAGCAGGTCCTTGCGGTACAGCTCGGCCGGGCGCATCCGGACCACGTTGGCCAACGGCGCGACGGAGCTGACGGCGGTGAACAGGAAGACCGGGCCGACGTCGAACGCGGCGATGGCCAGGCCGGCGACGGCGGGGCCGATGATCCGGGCCGAGTTGAACACCGCCGCGTTGAGGGAGAGCGCGTTGGGCAGCAGGGTGGTGCCGACGAGTTCGCTGACGAACGCCTGCCGGACCGGGGTCTCCACCGCATTGGCGGTGCCGAGCAGGGCGGCGAACGCGAAGACGTGCCACAGCTCGACCAGGCCGGTGAGCACCAGCAGGCTCATCCCCAGCGCCAGCACCGTCCAGAAGGCGTTGGCGACGAAGAGCAGCATCCGCTTGTCGTAGCGGTCGGCGAGCCGGCCGGAGAGCAGGGTGAGCAGCAGCACCGGGGTGAACTGCAGGGCGGTCACCACGCCGAGCGCGGTGGCGGAGTTGTCCGAAAGCTCAAGGACGAGCCAGTCCTGGGCGATGAACATCATCCAGACGCCGATCAGTTTGACCAGCTGTCCGGTGGCGAAGAGTCGGTAGTTGCGGACTCGTAGGGACTGGAACATCGTGCTCAGCTTCGCCTGCACTCTTGGTGCGCCTCCTCGGGTCGCGTACGCGTCATCGACGGCGGACGGCGCGGACCCGGTGGGGCGTCAGGCGCGGGCGAGCTGCTGGAGGATCTCGGCGGCCCGCCGTAGCGTGTCGCGTTCGTCCTCCGCGAGCGCGGCCAGCCGGCTGGCAAGCCACTCGTCGCGGGCCCGCTCGAACTGGTCGAGCACGGCCCGGCCTGACTCGGTGGCCGCCAGGATGACCTGCCGGCCGTCGGTCGGGTGGGGGGTGCGCTGCACCAGGCCGCGCTCCTCCAGCTTCGCGACGATCTTGCTCATCGTCGGTGGCTGGACCCGTTCGACGTCGGCCAGCTCCCGGGGCGTCAGCGCGCCCGCCAGCCGGAGGCTGGTGAGCGCGGAGAGCTGGGTGACCGTCAGGTCGCCGACCGGGCGGGCCTGCCGGACCCGCCGGTTGAGTCGGGTGATCGCATCACGCAACTGGGGTGCCAGCTGCGCCGGTGGCACGCGGTTTGCCGTCACCGTCCGCTCCGTCACAGTCGTTAGCCTAACTAATGAGCCTGGCTAACGACATCCGATATGACCATGCTCACGAGGGGAATACCGCCGCTGCGGGCCGGGCAACCTGACGGGTCGCCCGGCCCGCAGACCGACGGGTGGCGCTACGCCAGCGCGGACTCGATCGGCCCGCGCAGGAAGTACAGCACGAACAGCACCGCCACCGCGTAGAGCAGCGGATGGATCTCCCGCGCCCTGCCCTTCGCCAGCTTGAGCAGCACGTAGCTGATGATGCCCGCCCCGATGCCGTTGGAGATCGAATAGGTGAAGGGCATCAGGGTGATGGTGAGGAACGCCGGGATGGCGATCTCGTAGTCGGTCCAGTCGATGGTCCGCACCGCGGTCATCATCAGGAAGCCGACCACCACCAGCGCCGTCGAGGCCGCCTCGAACGGGATCACCGTGGACAGCGGCGACAGGAACATCGCCAGCAGGAACAGCCCACCGGCGACCAGGTTGGCCACCCCGGTCCGGGCACCCTCCGCGACCCCCGAGGCACTCTCGATGTACGACGTGTTGCTGGAGACGCTCGCCGCGCCACCCGCCGCCGCGGCGATCGAGTCGACCAGCAGGATCTCCTTCGCCCGGGGCGGGGTGCCCTGCTCGTCGAGCATGTCCCCCTCCTGGCCGATCGCGACCATCGTGCCCATCGTGTCGAAGAAGTCCGTGATCAACAGGGTGAAGACGAACATCAGCGGGATCAACCAGCCGGCCCGGCTCCACGAGCCCAGCACGTTGAAGTTGCCCAGCAGCGACAGGTCGGGGATGTCCACGATCCGCTCGGGCAGCTTCGGCACGTTCAACGACCAGCCGTGCGGGTTGGGCTTGCCGTCGACGAAGGACGGCCCCACCTTGGCGACCGCCTCCACGATGATCGCCAGCGCGGTCGAGGCCAGGATGCCGATCAGGATCGCGCCGCGCACCCGCCGCACCACCAGCACCAGCGTCACCAGCAGGCCGACCACGAAGACCAGCATCGGCCAGCTGACGATCTTGCCGTTGATGCCGAGCCCCACCGGCACGGTGGTGTTCGCCGCGTCCGGCACCCGCCTGACGAAACCGGCGTCGACCAGCCCGATGATGGTCAGGAACAGCCCGATGCCCACCCCGATCGCGGTCTTGAGCTGCGTTGGGACCGAGCGGAACACCGCCGTACGCAGGCCGGTGAGCACGAGGATCGCGATGAGCACACCCTCGATCACCACCAGCCCCATCGCGTCCGCCCAGGTCATCTGCGGGGCGATCTCGAACGCGACGAGCGCGTTCACCCCCAGACCGGCGGCCAGCGCCATCGGGAACCGCCCGACGACCCCCATCAGGATCGTCATCAGGCCGGCCACCAGCGCGGTCGCCGCGGCCAGGGCGGGAATCGACAGCTTCTTGCCGTCACCGTCGGCGGCTCCGCCCAGGATCAGCGGGTTCAGCACCACGATGTACGCCATCGTGAAGAAGGTCGCCAGACCACCCCGTACCTCGCGGCTCATCGTCGAGCCACGGGCGGAGATCTCGAAGAAACGGTCGAAACCGTTCCGGGGGTGGGCGGGATCAGAAGGAATGCCGTTGTCCGGCGGCGCTATGGCCATCAGGTCCTCGCAGGTGATCTACCGTTGTCGCGCGCATCGTCCCAGATCAGCGGCGGGCCGGGAAGATGCTTCGCGGTACGCTTCTGCCCGTGCCGCAGGAGCAACCACCACGACCCGAGCCACTCGACCCGCCGATGGTCCCGTTCGCGGTGGCCGGGTTGATCGCCTGGGCGGTGGTGGGCCTGCTGATGCTGGTCTTCTTCCGTGGCTGGCTCACCGAACACGGCCACCAGGACTGGCTCTGGACCTGCCTGGCCGGGTTCCTGTGGGGCTTTCCCGGTCTGGCCACGATGATGCGGCACGACGCCCACCGTCGTCGCCGTCGGGCATCCGCCCGGCAGGACTGACCCGCCCCGCACACCGGGCGTCCGGGGCGTCACGCCCACGCCGAGCCCGCCTGCCGGCGGACCGGCCCCGCAGCCAGGACCGGCCGGACGGCTACACCGGCTCGGACTCCTCCGCCGGGTCGGATGCCCCGTCCACCGTCATCGACTCGACCGCGCTGTCGTCGTACACCGTCGGAAGCTCGTCGACCGCCGGCTCGGCGGTCTCCACCAGGGTCTCCGAGTGCGCGCCGCAACCGTGCTCGGCGCTGACCACCCGACCGTCGTCGGGGGCGTAGAAGTTGCCGCAGGCCCCGAACGCCTGCCGCAGCGCACCGGCCAGCGGCAGATAGAAGCCACAGGTGCCGCAGCGGGCCGAGGCGGGGGCAGCGGTGGAGATCGGGGCGGACGGGCCGTGGTCGCCGTCGTACCAGCGCTGGGCCGCCTCGGCCCGGCCCTCGCGGGACAGCACCCGGGGCCGGCCGAGACCCAACTCCCAGGAGGTCTCCTCGACCGCCGGGTCGTCGGAGAGCAGGTAGCCGGGGGCGAGCCGGTCGTCGTCCGACGGAGTGAGGAGCAGGTCACCCGGGCCGAGGTCACCCGGCTGGAGGCGTTCCTGCCACGGCAGCCAACCGGGCGCGAGCAACGCGTCCGAGCCGGGCAGCAGCACCGTCTCACAGACAGTGACCTGCCGGCTGCGGGGGACCCGGGTGACGGTCACCGCCCAGCGCCAACCCCGGTAACCACCGAGCAGGCATTCGAAATAATGGGTGACCACCCGGTCACCTTCGGCGACAGCCCGCAGGTGGTCGCCGATGTCGGCGGGCTCCACCTCGGTGATCGCGTCGCGGGCCACCTCGACGGCGGCGGCGCAGACCTGGTCGAGGCGGGCGGCACGAGCGGGAGCGGGCCTGGTCACCCGACCATTGTTCCCCATGCGCGGCACGCACCGACAGGCACTCCCCGAGTGAGTCTTCCCCCGTGGTGCGGCACACCTGGATCAGATGGGCGAGGATGGTGCACATGCCGCTGTTCTCCCGCTCCGGGCGGTCCGTACTGGGACGGACCGTCGGCACCGGCATCCGCGCCACCCGCCTGCTGCTGCGCGGCTCGGTCAACGGCGGACGCTGGATGACCCGACGGGCCGGTTCGGCCCGCGCGAAGGGTGCCGGCGGAGAGACCGGCATGGTCCGCCTCTTCGACCTGCACGCCGTCTCCTGTGCCGGGGACACGTTGATCGCCATCGGCCTGGCCGGGACCATCTTCTTCGACGTCCCGCTCGGTGAGGCACGCAGCAAGGTGGCGCTCTACCTGCTGGTCACGATGGTGCCGTTCGCGATGCTGGCACCCGTGGTCGGCCCCCTGCTCGACCACTTCCGGCACGGCCGGCGGTACGCGCTGGCCACCACCATGCTCGGCCGGGCCTTCCTGGCCTGGCTGATCTCGGACTACATCGGCAGCCTCGGGCTCTATCCCGCCGCGTTCGGGGTGCTGGCGCTGTCCCGGGCGTACGGGGTGGCCCGGTCCGCCGCCGTGCCCCGACTGCTGCCGGAGGGGCTCGGACTGTCCCAGGTGGGGGCGCGGGCCAGTGTCTACGGCACGGTGGCCGGGGCGTTGGTGGCCCCGCTGGGGTTGGCGGCGTTCTGGTTCGGGCCGCAGTGGCCACTCCGGGTCGCCTCGGTGATCTTCCTGGTCGGCATGGTGATCGCGTTGCGGTTGCCGCCCCGGGCGGACTCCGAGCCACCGGAGCGGGTGCCCCGACCACTGCGGGCGCTGCGCCGCAAGGGGGACCGCCCGTTGGGCCGGGGGCGGCCGGCGGGTCGACTGGTGATCGCCACCCTGATCGGCGCGGCGGGGGTCCGCGCGCTCTACGGTTTCCTGCTGCTCTTCCTGGCGTTCGCGCTCAAGAAGGGGGACCTGACCAACGACCTCTTCGGCCGCCGGCTCAGCGACCAGGCGGCGCTGGGCATCATCGGCGGGGCGCTGGCGATCGGCGGCTTCCTGGCCACCGCGGTCGGCACCCGGCTGCGGATCCACCGACCGGCGGCGATCCAGTCCAGCACGATGATCATCGTGGCCGGGGTGGGCATCCTGACCGTGCTGAAGTTCTCCCTGCCGATGGTGGCGCTGTTCTGCCTGGTCGCAGCCCTGTCCAGCGGCATCGCCAAGCTCGCCGTCGACGCCTCGATCCAGGAACGCATTCCCGAACGGTTGCGGGCCAGCTCCTTCGCCCACTCCGAGACCGCCCTGATGCTCGCCTTCGTCGCCGGTGGTGGGCTCGGCCTCGTCCCGTTCGAGGGCCGCATCGGCATCGCGGTCGCCGCCGGGGTGGGCGTCCTCGCCGCAGCGCGGGGAATCGTCGTCGCGGGCCGGCTGCGCGCCGAACGGCTGCTGGGCCGACCGTTGACCGACGAGGAGTTGGCCGCCCAGGACCGGGCCGACGCCACTGCCGCGCGGACGACCGACCCGGCCTCCGGGGTGACCGACCCGCCCGGTCCCGCCGCCGGCTCCACCGACGCCGCTGCCGGTCGTTCCGCCGGCACGCGGGTCGATATGGCCGCCGATCGCCCGGCCGACAGCGCCGACGACGAGGCGACCGAGGCGGCGGCCCGGGCCGCACCGACCTCACCGGCCCCGAGCGGGGCGGCCGGACGGCACGACGACGGGTTGGCCCCGCCGGGCTACCACATCTACCGGCCGTCCTCGGCAGTCCCGGGCAGCGGTGTCGACGACCAGCCACGGCAGTCGCCGGGGTCGGTGTCGTGACGGGTCTGCTGGTGTTGACCGCCGTACCGGCCGAGGCGGAGGCCGTCCGGGCCGGGCTGGCCGACCCGACGGTGACGGTCCGGGCGATCGGCGTGGGACCGGCCGTGGCCGGCGCCGCCACGGCCCGCCTGCTGGCTCTGGCCGAGGCTGCCGGTCGTCCGTACCGGGCGGTGGTCAGCGCGGGGATCGCCGGGGGCTTCGCCGGCCGGGCCCCGGTCGGCGCAACGGTGCTCGCCTCCCGCAGCGTCGCCGCGGACCTCGGGGCCGAGTCCCCGACCGGCTTCATCCCCGTCGACGAGCTGGGGATGCCCCCGGAACTGCTCGGTGGCGGCCCCACCATCGACACCGACCCGGCGCTGCTGGGCGCGCTACGCGCCGCCCTCCCGACGGCCGTCGTCGGGGCGGTGCTCACGGTCAGCACGGTCACCGGCACCGCCGCGAGCACCACCGCCCTGGCCGACCGGCACCCCGACGCGGTGGCCGAGGCCATGGAGGGGTACGCGGTGGCGGTCGCCGCCGCGCAGGCCGGCCTCCCCTTCGTCGAGCTGCGTACCGTCTCCAATCCGATCGGTCCCCGGGACCGCGACGGCTGGCGGATGCGCGAGGCGTTCACCGCCCTGACCCAGGCTGCCCGCGCGCTGTCCTGACAGATGCGGACGGGTGCTACGGCGGTCGGGGTGCCGGGCCGACCGGGCGTCGCAGGGACATGGCGAGCGGGCGACCGGCGGCCACCCGGAAACCGCAGGATGCCAGGAAAGAGCTGCTGAACTGGTCCTCGACCACCGTGTGGACCAGGCCGATGCCCATGTCCTCCATCCGCTGCGCCATGGCCGCCACCAGCCGGCCACCGATGCCGATCCGACGGTGCCCGGCCGCGACCAACACCCCGTCGAGCACCAGCTCGCGCGGCCAGTCCAGGTCGTCGCCGTAGATCAGCTGCGGATCACGCTCGTGGGCACGCAACTCCCCCAGCAGGGTGCCGTCGGGCAGTTCGGCCACGAACCGCCAGGCCGTCGAGGGCCGGCCGTCGCCGATCACCCAGCGGACCGTTGCGTCCCGACGGACCCGCTCCGCCGCCCGCCTCCGGTCCCGGTAACCCCGGTTCCGTTCATACGCCGCCGGCGGCAACCGCAGCGGCCACAGCGGGGGCGGCAGGTTGTACCAGTCCGCCCACCAGGCACCCGGCCAGTCCTTCGGCTCCCGCACCGGCCAGACGTCGAGGTGGGCCGGATAGCGCCGACCGGCGGTGTCCCGTAGGTCGTCGTGCGGCACCGGCGGCAGCGAACAGGTCACCCCGGCGGTCGGCGCCTGGACGGTCGACGTGGCGGTGATCGGGGGCAGGGCTGCGGGCGGGGGCGGGCCGTCGGTCGGGGGCGGGGCGTCCGTCGGGGCGGGCGTCCGTCGGGGGCGGGGCGTCCGTCGGGGGCGGGGCGTCGGTCGGCGCGGGAGGTGAGGTGGTGGGCAGTGAGGTGGTGGGCAGTGAGATCGTCAGGGTGCCACCGACGGCCCGCACCAGTCGCTCGACCGTGTGGAACCGTGGATCGGCCGCACTGCCGGACTCGATCCGGGCGATGGTCGCCTGGGGCACCCCCGAACGCCGGGCCAGCTCCCGCTGGCTCAGGTCGGCCTCCCGGCGCAGCGCCCGCACCGTCCGGCCCAGATCGGCCGGCAGGGCCTCCTCCGTCGTCACACCACCATGCTCCCGGTGCTACGCCTCGGCTTCAACAACCTCATCTCCGACTGTGGACAACCCTGTGGAAAACCGGTGGAGCTGGGGACAAGGTAGCAAGCTCGCGTCCTTTAGAGCTGATGACGTCAGCGATTCACGGATTGGTCTATCCAGGCATACCGACCAAAGACGTCGGTGACGGATAGGTCTTGAAAGATAGATAAGTCTTGAAAGACGGATGGGTCTTGAGACCGGTGAGGGAGTCCCGGGCCGCTTCCGGCTCATGCCCCGGGTCGTCAGCCCGCCATGGTCTCGACACCGGTGTCCGGCCGGGTAGCGCGGCCCCGGGCATACCGAGAAAAGGTCAAACCACCACGCCTCGGCCAGGGTGGGGTACGCGTCACCTCCGCGCCCGGCGCTCCGCCCCACGCTGACCCCGCCACCACTCCGCCACACCCTCACCCCGCCACCGCCCTACCCCACGCTGACCCCGCCACCGCCCCGCCCCACGCTGACCCCGCTGCCGCTCGACCCCAGGCTGACCCCGCTGCCGCTCGGCCCGCGCTGACTCGATGGCGTCATCAGCTCGAAAGGGCGCACACGTAGTACTCGTCGCCCCGCCCCGCCCCGCCCTGGTGGGATCACGAGCCGGACGCAGGTCCTCCCGAGCGGGTGAGACCCACCGGGCCAGAACGACCCGGCCAGAACGACCCGCCGGGCCAGAACGGGCCCGCCGCCCAGAACGACCCGGCCAGAACAGCCCACCGGTCAGAACGGGCCCGCGCACGGCCAGAACGGCCCGCCGGCCAGAACGGGCCCGCGCACGGCCAGAACGGCCCTCCGGCCAGAACGGGCCCACCGGCCAGAACGGGCCGCCGGGGGCGGGCGGGGTGGGCGTCACATCGGGGGATGGCGGGGCGGATGCCGCAGCGGCGCTACCGTGGGGGCGTGGCGCTCTCCCTGGCGATCTCCCCCTGCCCCAACGACACCTTCGTCTTCGACGCGCTGGTGCACGGCCGGGTGCCGGGTGCGCCGCCGGTCGAGGTGACCTTCGCCGACGTCGACGTCACCAACACCGCCGCCGAACGGGGGGCCTTCGACCTGGTGAAGGTCAGCTACGCGGCGCTGCCCTGGCTGCTCGACGACTACCACCTGCTGCCCTGCGGCGGTGCGCTCGGCCGGGGCTGCGGCCCCCTCGTACTCACCCGTGGCACCGAAGCTCAGGACGCCACCACCGACGGCACCACCACCGCAGGCGGGGCCACCACCGACGCCAGCACGGCAACCGGGCCCGCCAGCACGGCCACCCGGCCGGCCAGCGCAGCCGGCGGGGCGGGGCGGGCGGACCGGGTCGACCTGAGCGGGGCCACGGTGGCGGTGCCGGGTGACCGGACCACCGCGTACCTGCTGTTCCGGCTCTGGTCGGCGGGACAGCCACCGGCCCGGATCGAGATCGTGCCGTTCCACGAGATCATGCCGGGCGTGGCAGCCGGCCGCTACGACGCCGGCCTGGTGATCCACGAGGCCCGGTTCACCTACCACCGGCACGGGTTGACCGCGCTGGTGGACCTGGGTGAATGGTGGGAGGCCGACACCGGCCTACCCATCCCGCTCGGGGCGATCCTGGCCCGCAAGGGCACGGTCGACCCGGTGGCCGCCGCCGACTGGATCCGGGAGTCGGTACGCCAGGCGTGGGCCGACCCGTCGGCCAGCCGGGGGTACGTGCTCGCGCACGCGCAGGAGATGGAGCCCGACGTGGTGGACCGGCACATCGGCCTCTACGTCAACGAGTTCACCGCCGACCTGGGGGACGCGGGGTTCGCCGCCGTGGAGGCGCTGCTGGGCCGGGCCGCCGACGCCGGGCTGGTGCCTCCGCCGACGCCGGGCTGGTGCCTCAGACCTCCAACTCGCTGGCCACCGCGTGGACCAGCTGAGCGATCTTCTGCGCGGTCTTGCGGTCGGGGAAGCGGCCCCGGCGCAGGTCCGGCTGCACCTTCGCCTCCAGCACCTTGATCATGTCCTCGACCAGACCGTGCAACTCCTCGGCCGGCCGGCGGCGCAGCTCCGCCATGGACGGCGGGGCGTCCAGCAGCTTGACCCCCATCGCCTGGGCGCCACGCCGGCTGTCCACCACGCTGAAGTCGACCCGTTGACCGCCCTTGAGGTCGGTGACACCCGCCGGCAGCGCGCCCTTCGGCAGGAACACGTCGCCACCCTCGTCGCTGGTGACGAACCCGTATCCCTTGGCCGCGTCATACCACTTCACTCGACCCGTCGGCACCTTGGAAACCCCTGCTTCACTCGATACGACTACTGCTCCAAGGCTAGCCCGATGATCCGGTCGAGCGCCGCCGGGAATCCGGTGAGGTCGTCGAGGACCAGCTGCGCTCCGGCGGCCCGCAGGTCGTCCGCCGGGCACGGGCCGGTCGCCACCGCCACCCCCGGGATACCGGCCGCCCCGGCCGCCACCATGTCCGCCACATGGTCACCGACGTAGAGCGCGGCACCGTGCTCCCGCAACGACGTCGCCTTCTGCTCGGCGAACAGGTCCCCGGCCAACTCGTCGACCGCCAGCCCGAGGTGGTCTAGGTGCAGCCGGGCCAACCGGCCGATCTTGGAGGTGACGACCATCACCCGGCCGCCGTGTGCGTGCACCGCGTCGACCGCCTCCCGGGCGCCGGGCATCGGCACCGACGGGGCGATCGCGTACGCCGGGTACAGCTCCCGGTAGAGGACCACCGCCTCCTCGATCCGCTCGGTCGGGAACCAGTGGGCGAGTTCGGTGCGCAGCGGCGGACCGAGCCGGGAGACCGCCAGTTCGGCGTCGACCGGCACACCGGTGCGGGCGGTGAGCGCCCGGTAGGCGGCGGCGATGCCGGGGCGGGAGTCGATCAGGGTCATGTCGAGGTCGAAACCGACCATCAGCGCGGACATTCTGCGAAGGTACCCGGACAGGTCAGCCCGAGCCGGACGTCCGGGGGGCGCAATCGCCCGCCTGCGGGCTAGCGTGGAACGACGATGACCACCTCACTCGCCGACCAGTTGCGCGCGCTGCCCGACGAGGCGCTCGCCGCGCTGCTCCAGCTGCGCCCCGACCTCGTCGTACCGGTGCCGGCCGACGTCTCCGCGCTCGCCCTGCGGGCCGAGTCGCGGGTGTCGGTCGCCCGCGCGCTCGACGGGCTGGACCAGTTCACCCTCCAGATCCTCGACGCCGCCCGGCTCACCCGGCACCCCTCGGACGGCACCAGCTCCACCGAGGCGGTGCTCGCCATGGCCACCGCCGGGCCGCACCCACCCGCCCCGACCACCGTCCGCAGTGCGCTCGACCGGCTCCGCGCCCGGTTCCTGCTGTACGGCCCGGAGCAGGCGCTGCGGGTCGCCGGCAGCGTGGACGAGCTCGCCCCGTACCCGGCGGGGCTGGGGCGACCGGCCGACGAGCTGGACCCGCGGGCGGCGGCGCTGTGTGCGGACGCCGCGAAGCTGCGCCGGACGCTGCTCGCCGCGCCCCCGTCGGCGCGGGCGATCCTGGACCGGCTCGCCGCCGGCCCGCCCGTCGGCAGCGTGCCGCCGGGCTCACTCCAGGCCCCGGCGCTCGGCGCGGAGGGCGACCTGCCGCCCGACCCCACCAACGGCGGTGCCCCGACCGGGTCGCCGGTGCGTTGGCTGGTCGAGGCGCGGCTGCTGGTGGCGGTCTCCGCCGGGACGGTCGAGCTGCCCCGCGAGGTGGGGTTGCTGCTGCGCCGCGACACCGGCCCGCTCGGGCCGCTGCGGACCAGCCCACCCCCGGTCGACGCACCACCCCGCGAACCGAAGGCCGCCGACTCCGCCGGGGTCGGGCAGACCATGGAGGTGGTACGGCACACCGAGGCGCTGCTGGAGGAGCTGACCGGCGAGCCGGCCCCGGTGCTGCGCTCCGGCGGGGTCGGGGTCCGCGACCTGCGCCGGCTGGCCCGTGCGGTGGCCCTGGACGAGTCGACGACCGCGCTCCTGGTCGAGGTGGCGTACGCGGCCGGTCTCCTCGGTGAGCTGGACCTGCCCGCCGCCGCCAGCCGGTACGGCGGCGAGCAGCAGGTGCTGCCCACCGGGGCGTACGAGGTGTGGCGGGCGATGTCGCTGGCCCACCGCTGGGAGCAGTTGGCCCGGGGTTGGTTGACGATGAGCCGGCAGGCCGGCCTGGTGGGGCAGCGCGACGACCGGGACCGGCCGATCAGTGTGCTCTCCGCCGAGGCGGAACGGGCCGGTGCGCCGGCCGCCCGCCGGGCGGTGCTCGGGGTGCTGGCCGACCTGGAACCGGGTACCGCCCCCACCGTCGATGAGGTGCTGGCGCTGCTCGACTGGCGGGCACCCCGGCGCAGCAGGGGGCGGGAGGCCGCACACCGGGAGGTGCTGACCGAGGCGGCCCGGCTCGGGGTGACCGGCCTCGGTGCGCTCACCTCGTACGGGCGGCTGCTGCTCGCGAGCGTCACGGAGCCCGACGAGCGGGGCGGGGACGACCCGCTGGGGTTGCGCACCGACACCGAGAGCGGTGACCCCTCGGGCACGGTGCGGGCGTTGGACGCCCTGCTCCCCGCTCCGGTCGACCATTTCCTGGTGCAGGCCGACCTGAGCGTGGTGGTGCCCGGCCCACCGGACCCGACGTTGGCCGGTGAGCTGGAGGCGGTGACCGAGCCGGAGTCGGCGGGTGGGGCCAGCGTGCACCGGGTCACCACGGCCAGTGTCCGGCGGGCCCTTGACGCCGGTTACACCGCCGACGACCTGCACGAACTGTTCCGCCGCCGGTCGCGTACCCCGATCCCGCAGGGGTTGACCTACCTGGTGGACGACGTGGCCCGGCAGCACGGCGGGTTGCGGGTCGGCTCCGCCGGTGGGTACGTGCGCAGCGACGACGAGGCGCTGCTGGCGGAGGTGCTGGCCGACCGGCGGTTGACGCCGTTGGCGTTCCGCCGGCTGGCCCCGACGGTGCTGTGCACGTCCTACCAGGTGGGGCGGATGCTGACCGCACTGCGTGACGCCGGGTACGCCCCGGTGCCGGAGGACGCCAGCGGCACGATGGTGCTGGCCCGTCCCCGGGTCCGGCGGGCCCCGGCCCGGGTGCCGACCGGCCGGGCGGTGGACCCGCTGGCCACGCCCCGGTTGGCGCTGCCCCGGCTGCTCGGTGTGGTGGAGCAGATCCGGCGGGGTGAGGCGGCGGCGCGGGCGGCCCGGCGGGCCCCGGCGGTGGTCCGGGGTGGCGCGGCCCGGGCTGCGGCCGGTCCGCTACCCGCGCACGGTCACGCCGAGGCCCTGGCGGTGCTCCAGCAGGCGGTCCGGGACAAGGCGCTGGTCTGGGTCGGTTACGTCGACGCGCACGGGGCGACGCTGTCCCGGCTGCTGCGGCCGGTGTCGATCGGCGCGGGTTACCTGCGTGCCGAGGACGAGCGGACCGAGATGCTGCACACCTTCGCCCTGCACCGGATCACCGCGGCGGTGCGGGAGGACTGACCGGCACCCCGGCACCCCGGCACCCGTGGGCGACGGGCGGCGCGACGGTCACTGCCGACGCTCAGCGGCGGCTGCGGCGTACGGTGCCGACGACGGAGACGATGAGCAGCAGGGCGAAGCCGGTGCCGGCGGCCTCACCGACCGAGTCGATGAAGCCCTGCCGTTGCACCAACCAGCCGAAGAGGAACCAGCCGACGACGGCGATCCCGGCGACGGCGTACCCGACCATGGTGGCCGTGGAGACCTCGTCGGTCGGTGTCACCCGGTCGCCGTTCGACGCGTCCTCGGCGATCATCTCGTGATCGACGGTCATCCCAGCCCTCCCACCCCGTCCGGCCCCTGACTTCCAGGGTGGCACCCGGTTGCCAGGACGGACAGGGGGAAATACCCCCGATCCGGCCCCTATGGACAACTACCGAGGGGCCGGAGGCGAGACGGCTGCGGCGGGTACGGGTCAGCGCCGGCGCGGCGGCGTTGCCGGGCAGGGGCGCAGGCGGTGCGGGTCAGGTGCCGGGGCGGCGGCCGACCAGGACCACCCGGGAGCCCACCTTGCCCAGCTCCCACCAGCGCACCGCGTCGGTGTGCAGCAGGTTGACGCAGCCGTGCGAACCGATGCCCGCGTTGTGCAGGTAGGTGGTGGTCTCGTGGAAGCCGATCCCGCCGTTGAAGCGCTGCCAGTAGGGCAGCCACACCTCGTACGGGTTGGACCACTCCTTGAGGTTGCGCAGGTTCACCTTGTAGGTGCCGGCGGGGGTGGCGTACCCGGCCATTCCGGTGCGGGTGACGGTGGGCTTGGCGACCACCTTGCCGTCGCGCATCACCCAGGTGGTCTGCCGGGTGAGGTCCACGCAGAAGGTGGTGCCGGAGCCGGCGGAGCAGCGCTTGACGTCGGTGGTGGCGAGTCGCTTCGCCACGTCGAGCGTCAACGGGCCGGCACGACCCTCGGCGGGGCGGATGTCGTACCGCTGCTGGAACTTCTTGATCGCGGCGCAGTCGGCGTCGGTCTGCCGACCGTCCACGGTGACCGTGCCGAACCCGCCCAGCCGGGCCAGGTACGTCTCCACCTCACGCTGGTGCTCGCCCAGCTGGCAGCGGGTCTGGTTGGACTTCTGCGGGACACGCGGGCGACGCCCGGTCGACGCCTTCGGGGTCTTGGTGGCGCGGACCTTCGGCTGCGGCTTCTCCCGGTGCCGGGGCTTCGTGTCGGACCCGGTCAGCTGGTCGGGCAGGGAGCCGGCGCCCGCCCCCGTTACCTGTTCCGCACTGCCGACCGGGGCGAGCCCTCCTCCAGTGCCACCCGGGTCGGCCTGCGGCACGGACGCACACCCACCCGCGCCGACCAGCATGACCATGGCCAGGGCGACGACCCGGGCTCTGTGGCGGACCTGCATCGTGTGCCTCCCCGGATCGGTCGTCCCACTGGTAGACGTGTGTCCCCCGGGAAACGTTGCACCCATTGCGAAGATGTTCTGGCAGTCTCCCACCCCCGTGCAACACTGGATGGTCGACCTGCGGCGGGATCCGCCGCAGATCGGGGAATCCGGCCGAGGAGAGGGACCTGGCGTGAGCGGTGGACCACTGATCGTGCAGTCGGACAAGACCCTGCTGCTGGAGATCGACCACCCGGACGCGCAGTCCTGCCGGATGGCGATCGCGCCCTTCGCCGAGCTGGAACGTTCCCCGGAGCACGTGCACACCTACCGGCTCACCCCGCTGGGCCTGTGGAACGCCCGCGCCGCCGGCCACGACGCCGAGGCGGTGGTCGACGCGCTGCTGAAATACTCCCGCTATCCGGTGCCGCACGCCCTGCTGGTGGACGTGGCCGACACGATGGACCGGTACGGCCGGCTCCAGCTCGCCAACGACCCGGCGTACGGCCTGGTGCTGCGCGGGTTGGACCGGATGGTGCTGATCGAGGTCGCCAAGAGCAAGAAGCTCGCCGGGATGCTCGGTGACAAGATCGACGACGACACGATCCGGGTGCACCCGTCCGAGCGGGGTCGACTCAAGCAGGCGCTGCTCAAGCTGGGCTGGCCGGCGGAGGACCTGGCCGGGTACGTCGACGGTGAGGCGCACCAGATCGAGCTGGCCGAGGCCGGCAAGGACGGCGGCAAGCCGTGGACGCTGCGGTCGTACCAGCGGGAGGCGGTGGAGGCGTTCTGGGCCGGTGGTTCCGGGGTGGTGGTGCTGCCCTGCGGCGCGGGCAAGACCATGGTCGGCGCGGCGGCGATGGCCGAGGCGAAGGCGACCACGCTGATCCTGGTCACCAACACGGTCGCGGGCCGGCAGTGGAAGCGGGAGCTGATCGCCCGCACGTCGCTCACCGAGGAGGAGATCGGGGAGTACTCCGGCGAGCGCAAGGAGATCCGGCCGGTCACCATCGCCACGTACCAGGTGCTCACCTCGCGGCGCGGCGGCGCGTTCACCCACCTGGACCTGTTCGGGGCCCGCGACTGGGGTCTGGTCGTCTATGACGAGGTGCACCTGCTGCCCGCGCCGATCTTCCGGTTCACCGCGGACCTCCAGGCCCGCCGCCGGCTGGGCCTGACGGCCACCCTGGTCCGCGAGGACGGCCGGGAGGGTGACGTGTTCAGCCTGATCGGCCCCAAGCGGTACGACGCGCCGTGGAAGGACATCGAGTCGCAGGGCTGGATCGCCCCGGCCGAGTGCACCGAGGTCCGGGTCACCCTGACCGACGCGGAGCGGATGTCGTACGCGACGGCGGAGGCGGAGGAGCGTTACCGGATGGCGGCGACCGCCCGCACGAAGCTGCCGGTGGTCCGCGCCCTCGTGCAGCGGCACCCCGACGACCAGGTGTTGGTGATCGGGGCCTACATCGACCAGTTGCACCAGCTCGGGGAGTACCTGGACGCGCCGATCATCCAGGGTTCCACCACCAACAAGGAGCGGGAGCGGCTGTTCGACGCGTTCCGCTCCGGCGAGCTGCGGACCCTGGTCATCTCGAAGGTGGGCAACTTCTCCATCGACCTGCCGGAGGCGGCGGTGGCGATCCAGGTGTCCGGCACGTTCGGCTCCCGGCAGGAGGAGGCCCAGCGGTTGGGTCGGGTGCTCCGGCCGAAGGCCGACGGCCGGCAGGCGCACTTCTACACGGTGGTCTCCCGGGACACCATCGACACCGAGTACGCCGCCCACCGCCAGCGCTTCCTCGCCGAGCAGGGGTACGCGTACACCATCGTCGACGCCGACGACGTCCTCGGCCCGCCCCTGCCCACGGTCGACTGACCTGCGCGGTGGGGTGCCGGCAGCCGGTCGCGGCAGGCATGCCCCACGCGCAGGGCGGCTGCGGCCGGGTCGGGGTGCGCTGGTCCCTCGCGCGCCCGGGCCCCGTTGCGTCGGTCCTCTCGCCCTGCGTGCGGCGGGGGTGGGTTGTCCCTCGTGCGTCCTTTGGAGCTGATGACGTCAGCGATTCAGCCGGCATTTCCTCGACTCGCTCAGCCGGGGTCGTCCCGCCCGACAGGCGGTCGTCTCCCCCGGCGGGTACGGTGTCCACAGTCGACTGTGGACACCGGCACGTCGAAGGGGATCCGAGTGAAGCGCCGAATTCTGCACGTCCTGACGATCGCGGTCGTCGCCGTCCCGGGCACCGCGGTGGCCGCCGCGCCGGCCTCGGCCAGCGACGCGCCCGGCTACGTCTGCAACCTCACCCAGAACACCTGGCTGCGCACGGCACCGCACGGCCAGGTGCTGCGCACCCTGACCGCCGGACGTGGGTTCCGCTGGCACGGCCAGGGCTCCTCCGAGGACAACGACACCTGGATCTACGGCCACGGCGCCGAGGACCCGTCCCTGGACGGCTGGGTCCCGGCCGGCAACACCACCTGCTGACCCCACCCGCCGGTATACGCCACCATGATCCACTAAGGGGAGCCGATGTAGCATCGCCGGGATTGCTCGGCAGCGCTACATCGGCTCCCTTGAGTTCATCACGGCGTGCCCGGAAGGCTCAGTTCCGCCGGGGCGGGATGCCGATCTCCTCGATCCGGGCCAGGATGGCCGCGCCGAAGGCGGCGAATCCCACTTCCGGATCCGGCTGCCGAACAAACGCATCGCCTTCCCGCGAGGAGGCCAGCAGACAGGTCGCGTCATAGACCAGCACACCGACCACGCGGCGACCGGTCACCGCCGGGTGGACTCCTGCACCCATCGACCGCGGCCGACCCAGCCCCGGTGATCAAGAGGTTTGCGTCAATCTGAAGATCAAAGTTGACGCAAACCTCTTGATCACCGGGGCGAACGGGGCGGCCGGGCGGCGGGGCAGCGGGGGCGCGCGGAGGCGCAGCGCGGGGCGGGGGCGTGCGGGGGTTACTAGAGGGTGCGGGTGATGTGTTCGGTGGAGATTCGGGCAGCCGACCTGGTGGGGTCGGGGTTGGCGCAGATGACCACGGAGGCGCCGGCGGCCAGCGGGGCGAGCAGCCATTTCACCGGTTGTTCGTGCTCGGCGGCGTCGACCAGCAGGCGGTCGCCGGGGCGCAGGTCGAGTTGGGCGGCGACCTCCTTCGCCAGGCGTCCCCAGACGGCGTAGCTCGTGCCGTCGGGGGTGGCCGGGGCAGCCGGGTGGACGGCGGCGTAGTCGGGTGGGGCGGCGGGGTGCCGGAGCACCTCGGCGGACCAGTCGAGCCAGCCCACCGGCACGTCGGCCAACAATCCGGGGCCGGTGCCGACGAGGTAGCGGTGCACCCCGTCGGGCACGTCCTCCAGCCAGTCGTCGAGGCGTTCCGGGGTGACGAACACCGCGTCGTACGGTCGGTCGCCGCCCGGTTCGAGGACCGGCAACCCGGCGGTGGCGCGCGGCCGGAACGACACCGCCATCCCCACCGACCAGGCCCCGAGCAACACCGCAGCGGTACGCCAGTGCGGCGGCAGCAGCACCGCGACCCGACTGCCCGGCCCCAGCCCGCACCCGTCGCGCAGCAGTCCGGCGGTGCGCGCCGCCCAGTCACCGAGCTGGTTCGCGGTCAACTCCGTCCGCTCCCCGGTCGCGTCGTCGCAGTAGGTCAGCAGCGGCAGATCGACCTGCTCAGGCACATCGGTCGACGTGGTGACGGCGAGGTGGGCAACCATCGGGCCTCCTGTCCGGACGGAACGTCCCACCCTACCGAGCCCACGAGCCACCGAGCGCCAGCCCGGCCACCACCCACCCACCGCACCGCACCGCACCGCACCGCACCGCACCGCACCGAGGAGAGTTGAGTACGCGTGCGCATGACATCGGCACCCGCCGCGACAAGACTCGACCCATGCGAACGAGGATCATGGTCGCCCTTGCCGGGGTCGGCCTGAGCGGGCTGATGTTGACCAGCGGCTGCGGCTACCGGGAGAGCATCTGCAGCGACGGCGAGTACCCGGCGATCGCGGTGGGTGGGCAGGGCGGCAGCGCCTGCTTCCCCGACGGTCAGGAGCCGACCGCACCGTACGTGCGTTACCCGCAGGGCAAGGTCCCGCAGCATGTCGACGACGAGTGGGACGTCTACTGGCGGGACCACGGCATCGACGCGAACGGCACCGTCATCGAGCGGTGACCGGTTCGACCGGGCATGGTGGCGCGTGGCACGACGCGGCTCATGCCACCGGCAGTTCGGGGCCGCCGTCGAGCAGCGCGGCGAGCAGGTCGCCGGACTTCTCCACCCGCCGCAGCACCTCCCCTGCGGTGTACGGCTTCGCCGAGGGCCGTTTCCCGGCCGCCCCCGCCTCGACCTCGTCCCAGGTCAGCGGCGTGGACACCGCCGGCATCGACTGCGCCCGCAGCGAGTACGGCGCGACTGTCGTCTTCGCCGCGTTGTTCTGGCTCCAGTCGATGAAGACCTTCCCGGGCCGCAGGTTCTTCGCCATCCGCGACACGACCAGTTTCGGGTGTGCCTGCTCCAACTCCTGGGCGATCCGTTTCGCGTAGTCGGAGACGACCTCGGCGTCCTGGGTGGCGCTGATCGGGCAGCAGAGCTGCATGCCCTTCTTGCCGGAGGTCTTCGGGTAGGCCGTCACCCCGTCGAGGGCGAGCCGGTCGCGCAGCAGGACGGCCACCCGGCAGCACTGCCGCAGGGTGGCCGGCGGGCCGGGGTCGAGGTCGACCACCATCAGGTCCGGGTGGGTGCCGATCCGCCACTGCGGGGTGTGCAGTTCGAGGGCGGCGAGATTGGCCAGCCAGACCAGGGTGGGCAGGTCGTCGGCGACCACGTAGTCGATGGTCTCCCGACCCTTGCTCGATCCGGGCACGGGCAGCGTCTCGGTGCGTACCCAGGTGGGGGTGGCGGCGGGGGCGTTCTTCTCGAAGAACGAGCCACCGGTGACGCCGTTGGGAAACCTGATCCGGGTCAACGCCCGGTCGGCCAGGTGCGGCAGCAGCACCGGGGCGATCCGGGTGTAGTAGTCGATCACCTCGCCCTTGGTGAAGCCGACCTGCGGAAAGAGCACCTTGTCCAGGTTGGACAGGTCCAACGCCCGGCCGTCGACCTCGACCTTCACCCGCTCAGGCATCCTCCACCTCCCCGGGCGGCTTGTCGGGGCGCAGCCGCAGCACCCGGGGGAACCGCAGCCGCCCGTCCGGGGTGCGCTGGCCGTACTTGACCTCCACCACGATGAGGGGGGTTACCCAGATCGCCCCCCGGGCATCCTCGCGCGGCACGTCCCCGCCGAACGGCGACCCGTCGGTGCGCAGCGGTTCGAGTTCGCGTAGCAGTTCCCGTTCCAGGGCCGCGCCGATCCCACCGCCGACCCGCCCCCGGTAGGTGAGCCGCCCGTCCGGGCCGGGCACCCCGACCAGCAGCCCGCCGATCTTCCGCGCGCCGGGCCGCCAGCCGCCGACCACGAAGTCGCCGGTCACCTCCAGTTTGACCTTCACCCAGTCCGGCGAGCGCACCCCGGGCCGGTAGACCGAGTCGGCCCGCTTGGCCAGCACCCCCTCCAGGCCGTGTTCCCCGGCCGCCTGGTAGGTGGCGGCACCGTCGGTGAAGCAGGGTGGCACCGCCCACCGGGCCGCCCCCAGCCCCAGGCCGTCGAGCGCCGCCCGCCGTTCGTGGTACGGCCACCCGGTGAGGTCCTCGCCCCGCAACCGCAACACGTCGAAGATCATGTAGGTGACCGGGATGGTGGCCGCCAGCCGGGCCGCCTTCGCCCGGTCCCGCACGTGCATCCGCTCGGCGAGGGCGGTGAACGAGGGCTGCCCGGCCGGGTCGAAGAGGACCACCTCACCGTCGAGCAGCGCGTCGTCGACCTGCTCGGCCAGGGTCACCAGCTCCGGGTAGGCGGCGGTGATCTCCACACCGGAGCGGGCGTACAGGTGCGGGTGGCCACCGACCAGGTCGGCGAGCGCGCGTACCCCGTCCCACTTGAACTCGTACGCCCAGCCGGCACCCACCGGGAGCGGCCCGGTCGTCGCGAGCATCGGCTTCAACGGCGGGCCGGGCACCTGTCCGACTGTAGTTGCGCACGGAAGCGCGTGCGGCGGCTTCGATCGTTTGCGATCCTGGTCAGATCGGGGAGAGGAGCAGGGGATGCGGGCGATCTGGAAAGGAGCGGTGTCGTTCGGGCTGGTCTCGATCGGGGTGAAGCTCTACTCGGCCACCGAGGAGAAGGACATCCGGTTCCACCAGGTGCACCGCGACGACGGCGGCCGGATCCGCTACAAGCGCACCTGCTCGGTCTGCGGCGAGGAGGTCAGCTACGACGACATCGCCAAGGGGTACGACCTGGGCGGCGGCGAGCTGGTGATCCTGACCGACGCCGACTTCGCCGACCTGCCGTTGACCAGTTCCCGGGCGATCGACGTGCTGGAGTTCGTCCCCGCCGAGCAGGTCGACCCGATCCTCTACAACAAGGCGTACTTCCTGGAGCCCGAGGGGACCGCCACCAAGCCGTACGTGCTGTTGCGGGACGCGCTGGCCGACTCGGAGCGGGTGGCGATCGTCAAGGTGGCGCTGCGCCAGCGGGAACAGTTGGCCACCCTGCGGGTCCGCGACGGGGTGCTGCTGCTCAACACGATGCTCTGGCCCGACGAGGTGCGTACCCCCGACTTCGGTTTCCTCGACGAGGACCTGAAGGTCCGCCCGCCGGAGCTGGCGATGGCCGCCTCGCTGATCGACTCGATGGCCGGGGAGTTCCAGCCGGACGCCTTCACCGACGACTACCGGGCGGCGTTGCAGGAGGTCATCGACGCCAAGGTGGAGGGCCGTGAGGTGGTCCAGCCGGCGGAGGAGGAGGCCGCGCCGGCCGCCGCGGTGGACCTGATGGCGGCGTTGAAGGCGTCCGTCGAGCGGGCCCGGGTGGCCCGGGGCGAGACGCCGTCCGGCGGGGCGGGCGAGCCGACGCCGATCTCGTCGGCCCGGTCGGCCAAGCGGGCGTCGAAGGCCCAGCCGGCGAAGACCCCGACGGCGAAGGCGGCGAAGGCCCAGGCGGCGAAGGCGGAACCGGCGAAGAAGACCCCGGCCCGGAAGGCCCCGGCGCAGAAAGCGGAACCGGCGAAGAGAACCGCCGAGAAGAAGACCGCCAAGGCCCCCGCGAAGAAGACCGCCGAGAAGAAGGCCACCAGGGCCCCCGCGAAGCAGGCCGCCGAGAAGAAGACCGCCCCGCGCAGGAGCGCCTGACCGGGCGGGTTCCGACGCCGTCGGGGCAGGTCCGGCGTTGCCCCGGCGCGACGGCGGACCGTCCGCCGGGGCCCACCCCCGGCGGTCAGCCCATGCCGAGCTTCTGGGTGGGGGTGATCCGGACGATCACCCGCTCCTCGCCCGGCCGCCGGAACGGGTAGGTGTCCTGCCCGAGGTACTTCTTGGCCAGCCGGTCGATGTGCGCGTCGGCGCCCTCGGTGACGAACTCGGCGGTGCCCCTCACCCAGAGGGTGCGGAAGTCGTCGGCCCGGTCGACCACCGAGATCGCGACCACGGGGTTCCGGGCGATGTTGTGGTATTTCTGCCGCCCCAGGGCGGTGTTGAACAGGATGTGCTCGCCGTCGACGTCCACCCAGACCGGGGTGACGTGCGGCGTGCCGTCCGCCTCGATGGTCGCCACGTGGGCGAGTTGCGGCTCGGAGAGCAGAGCCCGGTCGTCGTCGGTGAGGATCGCCATGGTCGAGAACCTACCGCCGCCCGGCGTCCGGCACCCGCCAAGAGAGGGAGGAAACCGGAGGCCCCGGCCCGTTCGGGGACACGGCGGGCAGGCGACGGCCCACCCACGGCATCGACCCGGGTACCGTGTGCGCTGGCCACGGCACCGGGTCGCCGGGCCGGCCACCCACATCAGCAGGGAGTCGAGGACGTGAGCGAGCGTACGGAGAACCGTTCGGCGGGCCAGGGCCAGGGCTCGGAGACGAAGGCACAGCGGCGGCTCGCCGCCCAGTTGGCGGCGCAGAAGGCCGCCGAGGCGCGCAAGCGCCGGCAGGCGTGGTTGGGTGCCGTGGCCGGCGTCGCCGTCATCGCGGTGATCGTCGGGGTGTTCGTGGTGGTGCGCAACGGCGAGAAGGAGGACCCGAAGCCGGCTGCCGCTCCCGTCGGCTGCGCGGGTGACTTCCCCAAGCTGCCCGAGGGTGCCGACCAGGCGCTCTGCACGAAGCCGCAGGCCACCAAGGGCGAGGGTGAGCTGACCGGGCTGAAGGCGACCCCGTTGATCCGGGGCACCGGCCCGGCCGCGCAGGCCGGCCAGCAGATCACCGTGAACTACGTGGGTGTGTCGTACAAGACCGGTGAGGAGTTCGACGCCTCCTGGAAGCGGTCCGAGCCGTTCACCTTCGGCCTCGGCCAGGGCAACGTCATCCCGGGCTGGGACCAGGGCATGCAGGGCCAGACCGTGGGCAGCCGGGTGCAGCTCGACATTCCCGCCGACCTGGCGTACGGCGACAAGCCGCAGCGTCCGGGTGCGCCCTCCGGCCCGCTGCGGTTCATCGTCGACGTGCTGGCGGTGCAGTAGACCACAGGGGTCTTCCGGCCCGACACCTACCGGCAGTAGGTTCGGGGTCACCGTGGGCGGCCGGCCCGTGCCACGGTGACCCCCACCGACCCGGAGGTGCGCGTGCCGGCGCTTGACGTTCCCGGGCGGACCGCCCGGGTGATGTGGACGCACGTCGAACCCCTGCACGCGATCACCTACTTCCATCCCCGGGCCCGCGCCGCCCACGAGGCGATCGGGCTGCGCGGCTACTGGCGGGGCTACTTCGCCGGCCGGGCCGCCCCGCTGGGCCCGGTCGACGCCGCCCCGGTGATCGCCGCTTTCTTCACCTTCGCCCCGCCCATGGTGAGCCGTGCGCTGCCGGCGGTGTGGCAGCTGGCCTCCCCCGAGGAGGCGTTGCGCGCCCGACTCACCGGTGCCGTGCAGGCGCTGGCCGAACTCACCTATGAGCTGCCCGAGGCGCACCTGGCCGAGGCGGCGGAGCTGCTGGAGGCGGCGGCTGTCGGGGCGGACACCGCCGGCCGGGTGCTCGGTGCGGCCAACGCCGCCCTGCCCCGGGGCGACTATCCGCTGGCCCGGCTCTGGCAGGCCGCCACCACGCTGCGGGAGCACCGGGGCGACGGGCACGTGGCCGCCCTGGTCGCCGCCGGTCTCGACCCGGTCGAGACGTTGGCCTTCCGGGTGGCCGGGGCATGCCGGCGGAGCACCTGCTCGGCCGGGGTTGGACGCCGGAGCAGTGGGTGCAGGCCCGGGGCCGGCTGGTCGACCGGGGTTGGCTGACCGGCGACGGCGAGACCACCGAGGAGGGGCGGGCCGGCTTCCAGGCCGTGGAGGACGCCACGGACGTCGCCGCCGGCCGGCCCTGGCGGGTCCTCGGGCCGGACGACACCGGGCGGCTGCGGGAGTTGCTCGTCCCCGTCGCCCGCGCCTGTCACACGATCATCCCTACGGACAGCCCCATCGGGCTGCCCGCTCTGCACCCCTGACCGCCCCCGCTCTGCACCCCCGACCGCGCCGGCCCGGCTGCCGGGGCGGTCGCGGTCGACCACGCCGGTCCGGGCTGGTCGCGACCCCTCCCGCTCCGCCCGGCGCGATATTGACACACCTATTAACCTCAGGATGACCGCGACGTCGGGAGCGCTCCCACGTCGAGGTGGAGAGCCGTCCCCTAGTCCCCGTGGCACCGCCACGGGCCCCCACTCTCCAGGTCGGCTGCCGGTCGCCGCCAGCCCCATCGACCACCGCAACGACGACCGTCGTGCGGGCCGGCCCCTGTGCGCCGCAGCCTGCCCGGTCGCGAAAGGTAGGAACGTGCGACGTACGAAGACCGACCAGTGGACCCAGGAACTGCGCGACGTGCGAGACCCCGCCGAACTGTTCGGTGGAAGCGCCCAGACGGCGGTTCTCCGCCTGCTCACCATGGCGGGCAAGGTTCCCTTTCGGTCCGCCTTCGACGGGCTGACCCTGCGTGAGCAGGCATTCGTCCGGCACCTGCTCGGCCGGCAGCAGCTGCGCCTGACCCCGCCCGGCGACGACGTGTCGCCCGCCCGGTTCGTGCTGTCCCACTCGACGCTCGGCAAGCTGACCGTGCACGAACCGGCCCGGGGTGACCTGCCGACTGAGGAGGTCGTGGCCGAGATCGCGCTGCCCGACTGGATGACCGAGATGCTCGACGAGGAGTGCCTGGCGGCCGAGGCCGAGGAGGAGCACCAGCGCCACGAGCTGGACCAGCTGCTGCACGCCTGGCACGCCGACGGCAGCCTGCCGCAACGGCTCGAGGAGGTCATCGACTGGGTCGAACGCGTCGAGACGGTGCTGATCTACGTGCAGCGTCGGGTGTTCTCCCGCTCCGACTCCGGTTCCAGCACCCTGATCCGCGACGGCGTGCTGCCCGCGCTGCGGGACCGCGCCCCGGCCGGCTGGAGCCCGGAGGAGCGGCTGTTCGTGTCGGCGATCCAGTTGCTGTTCCGCACCGGCCGGGCGGTGCGGTTCGAGGAGTTCAACGGCCGCCAGCTCAGCGCGGTCAGCCTGCGGCGGGTGCTCACCACCCGCTGTGCGACGTACCTGCGGGCGCTCGGCGAGCCGGTCGCCGGGCAGGTGAGCACGGCGACCCTGACCGAGCTGGCCGTCCTCGCCGGTGACCTGGTGGAACTCGTCGACGGCGGCGACCACATGCGCTACCGGCGGGTCAACGGGCTGACCTACGCCAAGGACGAGTACCTGCTGCCATGGGCGCAGGACCAGCGCCATCAGGACGAGCTGCCCCAGACGCTTCGTACCCTCAGCGGCCTCCTGACCGAGCAGGTCGACGACGGGGACGCCCCCACCTGGGTACGGGACGCCACCGCCGCCGCGCTGCGTACCGCCCACCGCGGTGGTGACCGGCACGAGCTGACCCGGATCCTGGAGGGCATCGTGCTGGGCGCGGTCGTCGACGCCCACGCCGACTACGGCATGTCCAGCGGCATCCGGGACCTGTCCCGGCTGAGCGGGCCGGCCGGGCAGTACGGCGAGGAGGTGGCGGGCCTGAAGAAGCCGGACTTCTTCTGCTGCGTGCTGCCCAGCCCGCAGATGGCCGCCGACCTACCCGGCGACGCCGTCACCGACATCCTGTGGCAGGTCGCCCAGCGGATGATGTACAACCGTTGGCACTTCGTGCCCGGCAACTTCGACCGGGTCGAGGTGCCCCGGCAACGGCACTACTTCTTCCCGCCGCTGGTGCCCGACATCGGCGAGTGGGGCGACCTGCGCCACGGTGGTCACAGCACCGCCCGCGTCCGCTACACCCTGCGCGCCCCCGGCGCGGCGATGTGGAAGCAGCCGCTCACCGTCGCCGGTCGACAGTACCGGGGCGCGTTCGACATCCGGCTGGTACGCATGGACGGGCCACCGTTCACCCTGGACGACCTGCGGATCGCCTCCCGGTACTCCGCCCTGGTCGACGTGTTCTGGCGGGAGATCGCCGGCTACGCCGAGGCCCACGACGGTTGGACCCCGACGATCGCCTCGTTCGACGCCGACTGGTACGCGAAGCACACCTGGCACGAGCCGGTGGAGCGGCTGGTCGCGAGCACCCAGACGGTCGGCGGGCGCGCGTGAGCGTCCACCCGCACCACGTCGTCGTCAACGACGAGGACCAGCATTCCCTGTGGCCGACGGACCGGCCCGTGCCCGACGGTTGGACGACGGTCTTCACCGCGTCGACCGAGGCGTGCCTGGCGTACGTCGCCGAGCACTGGACCGACCTGCGGCCCGCGTCGCTGCGTACCGCCGACGGGTTCTCCTCCCCCGACGGGCGGCGGGGTCCGGCCACGGTGGACACCGCGCGGTCGGTCGCCACCGGGCCGCGCCGTCCGATCGACCAGGTCCCGTTGCACGTGCTCGTCGACGAGGCGCTCGCGGCCGACCCGGGGCGGATCGCGGTGCGCTTCGCAGGTGTCGAGGTCACCGCGGGTGACCTACTGGCCCGGGTCCGGCACACCGCCCGGGTGCTGCGGGCCCACGGTGCGGGTCCGGAGACGCCGGTCGCGGTGCTGCTGCCCCGCTCGGTGGACGCGGTGGTGGCGATCCTCGGGGTGCTGGCCGCCGGGTCGGCGTACCTGCCGCTGTCCGTCCACGACCCGGCGGACCGGCGGACCCGGATCCTGGCGGACGCGGGTGACCCGGTGCTGCTGACCGGGCCGGGGCACCGGGGCCTGGTGCCCGCCGGCTACCCGGCGGCCGTGCTCGACGTGTCGGCGTTGCCCGACGCGCCCGGCGGCGACGACGGTGACGGTGGCTGCCGGGTGGAGAACCTGGCGTTCATCATGTACACCTCAGGCACCAGCGGCGCACCCAAGGGTGTCCTCGGCACCCACCGCCAGCTGGTCAACTATGTGCGCTGGTGCGCCGAGGAGTTCGCGTTCCAGCCGCAGGAGCGGGCGGTGCTGCACGCCCCGCTGTACTTCGTCGGGTCGGTGATGACCCTGTTCACCGCCCTCGTCGCGGGCTGGGAGCTGGAGGTCGCCCCGGAGCCGGTCGCCTTCGACGACCTGATCGCGTTGACCGGCGTCGCACCGTGCGGGTTCCTGAAACTCACCCCGTCGCACGTACGGGCGATGACCGCCCTCGGTGGCGTGGACGACGTCGCCCGTCAGGTCATGATCGGCAGTGAGCCGCTGTACCTGACCCCCGAGTTCGACAGGTGGATCAGCAACAGCCCGAAGTCGGGCTTCGGCAACCACTACGGCATGAGCGAGACCGTCGGCGCCACCTGGTACTGGATCGGCACGGACCGTACGGTCGGCCGACGGCTGCCGGTCGGTGCGCCCATCCCCAATGCCGAGGTGCACATCCTCGACGAGCAGGGTCGGCCCGTGCCACCGGGTGGGACCGGCGAGATCTGCCTCGGCGGGGCCGTCATCGGCCGTGGCTACCACGGTCAGCCGGTGCTGACCGCCCAACGGTGGATCCCCCATCCGGCGGGCGGCGGTGCCCGGCTGCTGCGCACCGGTGACCTCGGCCGGTTGGGTCCCGACGGGGTGTTGGACGTGCTCGGCCGCGCCGACCGGCAGGTGAAGATCCGTGGCCAGCGGGTCGAGCCGCCGGCGGTCGAGGACGCGCTGCGCCGGTGCCCCGGTGTCGCCGAGGCGGTGGTGATCGCCGAACCCGACGGCCACGACCTGCACCTGGTCGCCTACCTGCGGTCCGAGGCGGAGCCGCGACCCACCGAGGCGCAGTTGCGCGCCCACGCCGCCGGGTTGCTGCCGGAGGCGTCCGTCCCGAGCCGGTTCCGCTACGTCACGCAGTACCCGCTCACCCCGAACGGCAAGGTCGACACCCGTCTGCTGCCCACCACCGCGACGGTACGACCCGCACTGAGCACCACGTACGTCGCGCCGTCCGGGGAGTTGCAGACGGCGGTGGCGGCGGTGATCGCCGGGGTGCTGCGGGTGGACCGGCTGGGGGTCGACGACGACTTCTTCGAGCTGGGCGGCGACTCCATGCAGGTCGTCGAGGTGGTCACCCGGCTCGACGAGGAACTGGGCCTGCCGGTGGGTATCGCCGACCTGTTCGACCGCCGTACGGTGCGCGCCCTGGCCGCCGCGTTGGACGGCCCCGGCACCCCGACGGTCGGGACCCCGACGGTCGTGGCCGTGGAGCCGGCGGACCGGTCGACCCCGACCGGGGTCGGGCAGCCGGTCGCCCCGGACACGGCGATCCAGGCGCGGTTCGCCGGAGCGCCCACCGCCTCCGCACCGCTGACCTGGGGTCAGGTGGCGATGTACCGGCCCATGCAGTGGTTCGGGGAGGCCAGCAAGGACTTCAACATCAGGCGGGTGCTGCGGTTGACCGCCCCGGCCCCGGCCGAGCGGGTGACTGCGGCCTGGTCGGAGCTGGTGCTGCGGCACCAGGTGCTGCGGACCCTGATGACCGACGACGGCGACGGCCCCCGCCAGCACCTGCGTGCCGACGGGACGTACCCGCCGCTGGTGCGGGACACCACCGCCGACGCGCTGCCGCAGGCCGCCGACGACGCCGCCGCCGAGCTGGCCGGCACCGCGTTCCAACTGGACCGGGAGTGGCCGGTGCGGTGGGCGCTGCTGCGGGTCGACGGGCTGGTCGAGGCCGTCGCCGTGGCCGCGTCGCACGTGTCGCTGGACGCCTGGTCGCTGGAGTTGCTGCTGGCCGAGCTGCGCACCCTGGTCGACGGGGAACGCGCCCTGCCCGCACCGGGCTGGCAGCCGTTGGACCAGGCCGGCTACGAGGCTTCGCCCGCCGGGCAGCGCCGGGCCCGCCAGTCACTGGCGTACTGGCGGGCCCGGTTGCCTGCGGTGCCGCACCGGATCTTCGACGGGCCGGAACACGACGGGGGTACGCTGCCGGTCGTCACCTGGCGGATGGAGTCGACCGCCGTGGCCGCTGCCGCCGCCACCCTGGCCGAGCGGACCGGCGCGTCGTCGTCCACGGTGGTGCTGACCGCCGCGCTGCTGGTCCAGGCGGCGCTGACCGGCCGGGACCGGGCCGTGGTGAAGCTCATCGCGGGCAACCGGAACACCCCCCGTCAGCGGCAACTCGCCACCGGCATCGCCCAGAACGCGTTGCTGGTCTTCGACGTCGGCGACGGCGACGTCGAGGACGCGGTACGGCGCTGCTACCGCGACTCGACCGAGTCCTACTTCCACGCCACCTACCCGCCGGAGGCGTTGGACGACCTGATCGCGGCCGAGGGCGCCCAGGCCGACCTGTCGGTGTACTTCAACGACTCCCGGATGGGCCGGGACTTCGACCCGCCGACGGGTACGCCCGACCTTGCGACGCTTGAGGAACTGGCCGCGCACACCACGGTGCGGCAGCTCACCGCCGTCGCCCGGCACGACATGACCTTCTTCCTCGCCATGCCCCACCTCGCCGGGGGCTGCGCGCTGCACCTGCTCGCCGACACCCGGCGCGTGCCCGCAGCCACCTGCCTGCGGGCGCTGCGGGGCATCGAGACGTTGCTGTGCGAGGCGGTGCTGCGACCGGTGCCGGTCCGGGACGTCGCCGCGCTGCTGGACCTCGGTTGAACCGCCCCACCCCACCGCAAGGAGCCTCGATGACCGACCCGTACCCGCTGCTGCACCGGTTGGCCGCCGCCGACGACGACGCGCTCACCGGCACCCCGCTGCCGCCCGACGGTCGCTACCAGGTCGTCACCACCACCATCGACGAGGTAACCGCCCAGATCGTGCGTACCCTCACGCACGGGTTCGCCGGCCGCAGCCCGGCCGACTTCCCGCTGCTGGTGCTCGGCTGGGGGCGCTGCCGGGTGGGTTCGACCGCGGTGACGAACCTGTTCGGCATGGCCCAGGCGGCGGCCTACTACCAGCCGGTCAAGACCATCGGCCGGTTCGCGCTCACCGGTGGTGAGGGTTCGCCGTGGAAACTGCCCGACGGTGAGCCGGTGCTGTTCGCCAAGGAGATGGCCGGGCCGTACGTGCCGTTCGAGGCGTTGTTCAACCCGGCGCGTTGCCTGATCGAGGCGGGGTGGCCGGTCGACCGGCTGCGCCTGCTGGTGCTGGACCGTCAGCCCCGGGCGTCGCTCGACTCGTGGATGGCCAAGTGGGCCGGCAAGATCGGCCGGGAGCGGGTGGTGCAGAACTTCGTGCTCAGCACCCTCAACTACGCGCGGATGCGCCGGTACGCGGCGGCGGAGGGGCTGGCGGTGACGCACTTCCCGTACGAGTGCAGCCGGTTCCCGCAGGAGACGGTGTCGCGGTTGTTCACCCGCCTCGACATCGGTCACCTGTACCGGCCGGAGATGCTCACCGGTTGGGGTGCCGCCGGTGACCTCAACTCCGACCAGTCCAAGATCCACAATCCGGTCGAGCCGGAGCCGTACGTCGTGCCCGGCCTGCACGGCAACGCCGACGAGTACCGCTTCCGGGAGCGTCAGGTCACGGCCCTCACCGAGGCGGAGCTGGCCGTGGCGGACAGCCCCGAGGTGGTCGACTCCTACCAGCTCTCGGTGCGTGGCTGCGCCCAGGAGCTGGAGCTGCCCGTGGTGCTGCGGGACAAGGTCTTCGGCTGACCCGATGACCACCTCCACCACCGGCACCGGTCAGCAGTGGCGCGAGGCCGCCGCCGCCCGGCTGCGCATCGCCCGGCAGTTCCCCGCCGCCGGGCCCGGCTGGAGTGCCGTCGCGCTCGCGCTCAGCGTGTCCCGGGGGGTGCTGCCGGTCGTGTTCGCGATCGCCGTCAGCGTCACCGTGGGGCGGATCGGCCCGGTGCTGGCCGGCACCACCGCGCAGGCCGAGGTGTGGTGGCCGCTGGCCGCGGCCGGGGCGGCGTTGATCGCGCTGCAACTGGCCGAGGCGGCGCAGAAGGCCGTCGCCGAGCAGCTCGGTCGACGGGTCGACGGGCACATGTACCGGCGGCTCATCGCCGCGTCGCTGTCGACCCGGGAGATCACCCCGCTGGAGGACCCGGCGGTCCTGGACGAGTTGGGTGAGGCCGGGCACGAGCTGCGGTTCGCGTTCCGCACCCCCGGCGCGGCGTACGCCGGGCTGATCGCGCTGATCGGGCCGTACACCCAGGTCGTCGGGTTCACGGTGGTGGTCGCGGTGGTGCTGGGCCCGTGGGCGGCGCTGGCGATGCTGGTGGTGGTGTTGTTGTTCCGGCACGGCCAGCGGGGTGGGTTGCGCCGCTACGCCCGGGTCATCCGCGACGTGGCGGCGCTGCGCCGGGAGAGCCGTTACCTGCGCGGGCTGGCGATGGGTCCGGCCGCCGCGAAGGAGCTGCGTGTCTTCGGCCTGACCGGCTGGCTGACGGAGCGCTACCGGCAGGTCTACCGTCGGGTCCTGGCCCCGGTGTGGGCCGAGCGGCGGCGCATCTACCTGCGGCCCTACCTGCTCTACACGGCCGTCGGGTTGGTCGGCGTGGCCGCCGTGCTGGCGCTGGCCGGGGTACGCGCCGCCGACGGGGCGGTCGACCTGGCCGGGTTGGCGCTGGTGTTGCAGGCGGTGATGGCGCTGATCCGGCTGGGGGAGTTCTATCCCGACTCCGACACCCAGACCCAGTACGGCATGAACGCCGAGACCGCCGTCACGGCGTTCGAGCGGGCCATGGCCCGCTATGCCGAGCCACCCGACACCGGCCGGGCCGGGCCGCCCGCCACCACCGCCCCGGCGATCGACTTCACCGGGGTACGTTTCGGCTACCCCGGTGCGGCCCGGCCGGTGCTCGACGACCTGGACCTGCACATCCCCGCCGGGCAGTGCACCGCCCTGGTGGGGGCGAACGGGGCGGGCAAGACCACCCTGGTGAAGCTCCTGGCCCGGCTGTACTCGCCCGACGCCGGCACGGTACGCGCCGACGGCGCCGACATCGCCGACCTGCCGGCGCGGGACTGGCAACGCCGGATCGCCGTGGTGTTCCAGGACTTCGTGCGCTACGAGCTCTCCGCCGCCGCCAACATCGGCTTCGGTGCCGTCGAGCACCTCGACGACCGGGCCGGGGTACGCCGCGCGGCACAGGCGGCAGGGCTGCTCGACACCCTCGACGCGTTGCCGAACGGCCTGGACACGGTGTTGTCCCGGGCCTACGAGGGTGGTCTGGACCTGTCCGGTGGGCAGTGGCAGCGGATCGCCATC
This sequence comes from Micromonospora sp. RL09-050-HVF-A, assembly GCF_019374995.1. Taxonomy (NCBI): domain Bacteria; kingdom Bacillati; phylum Actinomycetota; class Actinomycetes; order Micromonosporales; family Micromonosporaceae; genus Micromonospora; species Micromonospora sp. RL09-050-HVF-A. Next base: position 5,016,872 of record NZ_JAGKQP010000002.1, on the reverse strand, counting down.
GCACGTGCCCTGTTCGCGCTCTACCACGGCAGCACCGTGCTCGTGCTCGACGAGCCCACGGCGGCGTTGGACGTCCGCGCCGAAGCCGAGTTCTTCGCCCGGTTCGCCGAGCTGACCCGGGGCCGGACGACGATCCTCATCTCGCACCGGCTGTCCAGCGTCCGGTTGGCCGACCGGATCGTCCTGCTCGACCAGGGGAAGGTCGTCGAGCAGGGCAGCCACGACGAGCTGATGGCGGCGGGTGGCCGGTACGCCGCCATGTTCACCCTCCAGGCGGAACGTTTCGCCGACGACGACGCCGGCAGCGGCCCGCAGACCGAGGTGGTGAGGTGAGCCGATGATGAGGTCGATCAGCGGGTTGATGCGGTTGTCGTGGCGGCAGGACCGCCGCAAGATGACCGTGGCGTTGGCGCTGATGGCGGGCAACGCGGTCGCGGTTCCGGCGGCGGCGGTGGCGCTGAAACACCTCACCAACGCGGCGGCGGCGGGTCACGCCGGGACGGCCGCCTGGTCGGGCCTGGCCGTCGCGGTGGCCGCGATCGCGGCGCTGACCTGCGCCCACTTCGCGCACATCGCGTACTTCGAGGTGTCCGAACTCAACGTGCTCAGCACCGACGAGCAGCTCGTCGAGATCAGCAACGGCACGCCGTACCTCGACCACCACGAGCGGCCCGACAGCGCCGACCGGATGGCCCTGGCCCAGGACGAGTTGCAGCGCATCGGCGAGGGGTTGCAGGCGCTGCTGACCGGCGGTTCGCTGGCGGTCAGCCTGTTGCTGACCACCGTGCTGCTCACCCTGGTCCACCCGGCGCTGGTGGCGTTGCCGCTGCTGGCCGCCCTGCCGGTGCTGGCGGGCCGGTGGGCCCAGGCCGCCGCCGACCGGGCCCGCGAGGAGAGCATCGTCGACACCCGGCAGGCCCGGCACCTGTTCGAGCTGACCACCGACGCGGCCTCGGCCAAGGAGCTGCGGCTGTTGGGCCTGGTCGAGCACCTGCAACAGCGTTACGCCGAGCACTGGCAGCGGGCCACCGCCCGGATCTGGCGGGGCGAGCTGACCGCCGGGTGGTGGCGTGCGGCCGGGCAGGCCGTGTTCGGCCTCGGCTACGTCGCCGCGCTGGTCCTGGTCGTCGGCGACGCGATCCGGGGCCACGCGGACGTCGGCGACGTGGTGCTGGCCATCCTGCTCGCCTCGCAGCTCAACCAGCAGGTGGCCGGTGCGGTGACGATCACGCAGCAGCTGGTGCGCAGCGGCCGGTCGCTGCGCCGGCTCGACGAGGTGCGGGAGCTGGTGCCGCAGCCGGTCCCGCCGCCCGGTGCGCCGGTCACCCCGCTGCGCCCGCCCGAGCGACTGCTGGAGGGCATCCGCCTGCGCGGGGTCACCTTCGGCTATCCCGGCGCGGACGGGCCGGTGCTACGCGACGTGGACCTGCTGCTGCCCGCCGGCAGCACGGTGGCGATCGTCGGCGAGAACGGCGCGGGCAAGACCACGCTGGTCAAGCTGCTCAACCGGTTCTACGAGCCCGACCGGGGCGCGATCCTGATCGACGGCGTCGACCTGCGCCACATCGACCTCGCCGCCTGGCGGGAGCGGACCACGGCCGCGTTCCAGGACTACGCCCGCCCGGAGCTGACCGCCCGGCTGGCCGTGGGCATCGGCGACCTGCCCCGGGCCACCGACGACGACGCGGTTCGCACCGGCCTGGCCCGCGCGCACAGCGGCGTCGTCGACCGGCTGCCCTACGGGTTGGACACCCGCCTGGGTCGTAGTCACGCCGACGGTGGGGTGGACGCCTCCGGCGGGCAGTGGCAGCAGCTCGCGCTGGGCCGGGCGATGATGCGCGACGCCCCGCTGCTGATGGTGCTGGACGAGCCGGCGTCGGCGCTGGACGCCGAGGCCGAGCACCGGCTGTTCGCGCGGTTCACCGACGGCGCGGCCCGGGTCGCCGCCGACAGCGGCGGGGTGACGGTGTTCGTGTCGCACCGGCTCTCCACCGTCCGCAGCGCCGACCTGATCATCGTGATCGGCGACGGCGGGGTACGCGAGATGGGCACCCACGACGAGCTGATCCGCCTCGACGGGGTGTACGCCACCCTCTACGCCACCCAGGCCACCGCCTACCGCTGAGTTCATGGCCGCACCTTCGAGCTGGGCCGCCGCTGCTGCCCGACCGGCACGGGGGCGGTCCGGCGGTGGACGACCAGCCCCGCCGGCTGCACGAAGATCGACCGTCGGGCCACCGCGTCGCCCTTGTCGTCCAGTTGGTAGACGTCGAGCCAGCACCAGCCGTCGTAGGTGATCCAGTCCAGCATCCGGATCACCCGGCACCGGATGGGCTTGACGAACTGCACGCTGGCCGCACGGGTCACCTGGATCAGGTCTCCCGCCGCCGGCAGGGGCGCCCTCATCGACGCCAACCAAACACTCCGCGGTACCTGCGCCACGCCCTGATCCGGGTGCGGGCGGCCTCCAGCACCGCGCAGAAGCCACTGTCGGAGCACTTGTCGCAATGTTCGTAGCGGTGGCACTCCAGGCAGTCCCAGGCCAGCTCCACCAACAACGGCACCTCACGCGTCACGGTCGCCTCCCAGGGCTCGGGTCATTGCGGCACCCCGCCCCACCGAGCCCAGCTCCACCAGGGCGGGGGCACCGCGTCACCGATTCCACACCCCGAGTTACGCACCTGTCAATCCTGGTAGGCATAATTTGGTGGGACATACTTTGGTCGGGCGTAATTATGCGCTGCCAAATGGGGTAGGCATGGCGATGCCTACCTTGTTTGGCATGGGTGAGCCAGAGGTGCCTGGGCCGCTCGTCGGCCCGGCGGAGATGTTGACCATGCTCGGCGTAGGACGCTCCCGGCTGCGCCAGATCACCGCTCACCCGAAGTTCCCGCGCCCGTTCCAGACGCTGCAAGGCGGCTCTGTGTGGCTGCGGTCAGAAGTCGAGGCGTACATCAGGGAATACCGCCGCCCCAAGCCGCCAGCGGACGAGGACGAGCAGGGCTGACTCCATCGGGACCACCCCGAGGCCGGCGGGTGCTGCCGGCACCGGGCGACCGGGGTCGGGCGGGGTCGGGGAGGATGGCGGGGTGACGGTGGATGCGGTGGTGTTCGACCTGGACGGCGTGATCGTGGACTCGGAGCCGGTCTGGGAGGAGGTGCGCCGGGCGTACGTGGCGGCGCGGGGCGGCACCTGGCAGCCCGACACCCAACGGCGGCTGATGGGGATGAGCACCGGCGAGTGGGCCGAGTACCTCAGCGGTGAGCTGGGCGTCGACCGCAGCGCCGAGCAGGTCGCCGCCGAGGTGGTCGAGGAGATGGCCCGGCGGTACGCGGTGCGCGTACCGCTGATCGACGACGCCGACCTGGTGGTACGCCGGCTGGCCGCGCGGTGGCCGCTGGGGTTGGCCAGTTCCTCGCCGACCCGGCTGATCGTCGCGGCGCTGACCGCCGCAGACCTCACCGCCGAGTTCCGGGTGACCCTGTCGACCGAGCGGACCGCCCGGGGCAAGCCCGCACCCGACGTCTATCTCGCCGTCGCCGAACGGCTCGGGGTCGACCCGGCCCGGTGCGCCGCCGTGGAGGACTCCTCCAACGGGGTCCGCTCGGCCGCCGCCGCCGGGATGCGGGTGATCGCGGTGCCGCACGGGTCGTACCCGCTGGACCCGGACGCGGCGGAGCTGGCCGCCGTGGTGCTCACCTCGGTGCATGATCTCACCCCCGAGGTGGTTGACCAGCTCGGCTGAACCGCCCCCGCGACCCGGCCGGTCCGCTTAGCGTCGGAACCATGAGAGCTGTGGTTTACCAGGGGCCGCACGAGGTGGCCGTCAACGAGGTCGAGGACCCGCGCATCGAGCACCCCGACGACGTGGTCGTGCAGATCACCACGACCGCGATCTGCGGTTCGGACCTGCACATGTACGAGGGGCGCACGCTCGCCGAACCGGGCATCGTCTTCGGCCACGAGAACATGGGCACGGTGGTCGAGGCCGGCACCGGGGTACGCGGGATCAAGGTCGGCGACCGGGTGTCGATGCCGTTCAACGTGGGGTGCGGGTTCTGCCGCAACTGCCGGGAACAGAAGACCGGCTTCTGCCTCACCGTCAACCCCGGCTTCGCCGGTGGCGCGTACGGCTATGTGGCGATGGGGCCGTACCGGGGTGGTCAGGCGGAGTACCTGCGGGTGCCGTTCGCCGACTTCAACTGCCTGAAGCTGCCGCCCGGCACCGAGCACGAGAACGACTACGCGATGCTCGCCGACATCTTCCCCACCGGTTACCACGGGGTGGCGATGACCGGGCTGCGGCCCGGCGAGCGGATCACCGTGATGGGTGGCGGGCCGGTCGGGTTGATGGCCGCGTACTCGGCGGTCCTGATGGGTGCCGCCGAGGTGTTCCTGGTGGACCGGGTGCCGGACCGGCTGCGGCTGGCCGAGTCGATCGGGGCGACCCCGATCGACTTCTCGGCCGGGGACCCAGTGGCGCAGATCCTCGACCGGACCGACGGGGTGGGCACCGACCACGGGGTGGACGCGGTCGGCTACCAGGCCACCGGGTCCGGTGGCACGGAGCAGCCGGCATCGGTGCTGAACAGCCTGGTCGAGGTGGTCCGGGCGACCGGCGCGATCGGCGTGGTCGGCCTCTATCTGGCCAACGACCCGGGTGCGCCGGACGAGCACTCCGGCAAGGGTGAGCTGCTGTTCAAGATGGGCAAGCTCTTCGAGAAGGGCCTGCGGATGGGCACCGGGCAGGCCAACGTCAAGACCTACAACGAGTACCTGCGGAACCTGATCATGGCGGGGCGGGCCACACCGAGCTTCGTGGTGAGCAAGGAGTTGCCGCTGGACGCGGCACCGGACGCGTACCAACGTTTCGACCGTCGCGAGGAGGGCTACTCGAAGGTGGTGCTCAAACCGGCGGCCTGAGGAGACGGCGATGCAGACGATCGTGTACGAGCGCACCGGCGACCCGTCGGTGCTCCAACTGGTCGACCGGCCGGTGCCCGAGCCGGGCCCGGGAGAGGTGCTGGTCCGGGTGGCGGTGGCCGGGGTGAACCCGACCGACTGGAAGAGCCGGCGGCAGCAGCCGTTGCCGGTCGGCTGGCAGACCCCGGGGCAGGACGGCGCGGGGGTGGTGGAGGCGGTCGGCGCGGGGGTCGACCGGGCCCTCACCGGTGAACGGGTGTGGCTCTGGGAAGCCGCCTGGCAGCGGCCCTGGGGCACCGCCGCCGAATACACGGTGGTGCCGGTCCGGCAGGTGGTGCCGCTCGGGGACGCCTCGTTCGACCTGGGTGCCTGCCTGGGCATCCCGTTCCTCACCGCGCACCGCTGCCTGACCGTCGGGGAGTACGTGCCGGACACCCTGCACGCCGGGGCGCTCAGCGACCACGTGGTGCTGGTGCAGGGTGGGGCGGGTGCGGTCGGCAACGCGGCGATCCAGTTGGCCCGCTGGGCCGACGCCTGCGTCGTCGCGACGGTGAGCAGCCCGGAGAAGGCGCAGTTGGCGGCGGCGGCCGGAGCCTCCTTCGTGGTCGACTACCGGGAGCAGGACGTGGTCGAGGAGGTCCGCAAGATCGCCCCCGACGGGGTGCACACGATCGTCGAGGTCTCGGCCGCCCGCAACGCCGCCGTCGACGTGCAGCTGCTGCGTACCGGCGGGGTGGTCTGCGTCTACGCCGACGACGGTGGGGGTGAGCTGACCCTGCCGATCCGGCCGCTGATGGCGCCCAACGCCCGCTGGCAGTTCGTGCTGGTCTACACGGCCCCGAAGGCGGCCAAGGCGCACGCGGTCACCGACGTGGCGGCGGCCGTCGCCCAGGGGGCCGTGCGGGTGGGTGAGGCGGCCGGCCTGCCGCTGCACCGTTTCCCGTTGGCGCAGGCCGCCGACGCGCACCAGGCGGTGGAGGACGCGGTGGTGGGGAAGGTGCTGATCGACACCGCCGGGCAGTAGTTCCGAGGACAGTTCGCAATAACCCGGACAGACGCGAGGAAGTTTCGCAACAATGACATAGCGGGTCGCCCGCGAGGAAGGGCGGCCCCGGCGCGGTGCGAACGCCGGGGCCGCCCCTGGGGAGGGATGTTTCAGGAGTGACGTCCCTACCCCATCGGCGACGAGTCGCCGAAAAGTGTTACGGCCCCGCCAGCTCCCGTACCTCCAGGTCGCCGTCGGCGTACCGCGCACGCACCACCTTCTTGTCGAACTTGCCGACACTGGTCTTGGGCACCGCGTCGATGACCGCCCAGCGCTCCGGCACCTGCCAGTGTGCCACCGAGCCGGCGAGGAACGCACGGAGCTGCTCCACACCGGTCGACGCGCCCGCACGCACCACCACCGTGGCCAGTGGACGCTCACCCCACCGCTGGTCCGGCACCCCCACCACACAGGCCTCCTGCACGTCCGGGTGGGCCATCAGGGCATTCTCCAACTCGACCGAGGAGATCCACTCCCCACCCGACTTGATCACGTCCTTGGCCCGGTCGGTGAGGGTGAGGAACCCGTCCGGCGAGAGCATGCCGACATCCCCCGTACGCAGCCAGCCGTCGTGGAACTTCTCCGGGTCGGGGGCGTCCTCGCCGACGTACCGCGCGGTCACCCACGGCCCGCGCACCTCCAACTCCCCCACGGACGTCCCGTCGGCGGGCAACGGCTCACCCAGCGGGTCGACGATCCGGGCCGCCACCCCCGCCGGCACCCGACCCTGCGTGTAGCGGTACCGCCAGGCGTCGTCCCCGGTCGCCCCGGCCGGCGCCCGGGACACCGACCCCAGCGGGGACATCTCGGTCATCCCCCAGGCGTGGATCACGTCGATGCCGTGCCGCTCGGCGAACGCATGCATCAACGCCGGCGGGCAGGCCGAACCGCCGACGATCACCTCCTTGAGCGACGAGGTGTCCACGTCGTGGGCGTCCAGGTGCGCCAGCAGGTCGTTCCAGATGGTCGGCACCGCGCCGGCCAGGGTGGGCCGCTCGGCGGCGATCATCTCGGCGATCGGCGCGGCCTGGAGGAACCGGTCCGGCATGATCAGTGACGCGCCGGAGAGGAACGCCGCGTACGGCAACCCCCACGACATCGCGTGGAACATCGGCACGATGGCCAGCTCCCGGTCCCCCGGACCCAGCCCGAACCCCTCCGGCAGGCACACCTGCAACGAGTGCAGATAGATCGACCGGTGCGAGTAGGCGACCCCCTTGGGATTGCCGGTGGTGCCGGAGGTGTAACAGAGCGCGGCGGCGTCCCGCTCGTCCACCTCCGGCCAGTCGAAGTGCTCGGGCCGGCCGGCCAGCAGGTCGTCCCACCGGTGGAAGGTGACCTGGTCCCCGGCGACCGCCCGCAACGGCCCGGGATCGCCCCCGCCGACCACCACCACGTGCCGCACCGTGGTCAACTCGCCGAGCACCCGGGCCAGCAGCGGGATCAGCGTCGAGTCGACGAGCACCACCCGGTCCTGCGCGTGGTTGGCGATGTAGGCGACCTGGTCGGGAAAGAGCCGCAGGTTGAGCGTGTGCAGCACCGCACCCATGCTCGGCACCGCGAAGTACGCCACCAGGTGCTCGTTGTTGTTCCACATGAAGGTGGCGACCCGTTCGTCGCCGGTCACCCCGCACTCGTCGCGCAGCGCGTGGGCCAGCCGGGCCGCCGCGCGACCCACCTCGGCGTACGACATCCGGCGCGGCTCGGCCCCGGTCCAGGTGACCACCTCGGCCGTGCCGTGCACCGTCGCACCGTGTTCGAGGATCCGGGCGACCTGGAGCGGGGCGTCCATCATCGTGCTACGCATGGGTGACAAGCTAGTGTCGCCGGTCACACCTTGGGAACCCCCGGAACGCCGAACCCCTCCCCGGATGGTGCGTAGATTGTCCGGGTGAGTATCTCCTGGGCCGACTCGTACGTGGGACAGCTACGCGCCCTGGCCGGCGATCGGACGCTGATGTTCGTCGGCGCGCGGGCCGTGGTACGCGACAACGCCGGCCGGGTGCTGCTGATCCGCCGCTCGGACAACGGCCAGTGGGCGCTGCCGGCGGGCGCGATGGAACTCGGCGAGTCGATCGCCGACTGCGCGGTCCGCGAAGTCCGCGAGGAGACCGGCCTGCGCGCCCTGCGGGTCAGCGCCTTCGCCCTCTACACCGGCCCCGACCGCACCCACACCAACATGTACGGCCACACCTACCAGATCTTCACCACCGCGTTCCGGGTCGACGACTGGGACGGCGAACTCACCCGCGTCACCGACGAGACCACCGACGCCGCCTTCCTGCACCCGCACGAGTTCCCCGCCCCGCTCTCCCTCTCGGTCCCGGAAACCCTCGCCGACCTCACCGTCTTCGACCAAACCAACCGCCTCATCCTCAAGTAACCCCCCGCCCTCGCCCTCGCCCTTCCCGCCCCGCCCCCGCCCCCGCCCCGAGCAGCCTCTCCACCTGCGCCCGCTTAGCCCACTTCACCCCCATTCCCTCCCCGGTGATCAAGAGGTTTACGTCAACCTCCGCGCGATTTCTGACGCAAACTTCTTGATCACCGGGGCGGGGTGGGGCCGGGGGCGGGGGCGGGCGGGGATGGGGTGGGGTGGGGTGGGGTTAGAGCATGGTTTGGGATTTGGCGTTGAGGTCGGCGGCGGCTTCCGCCTTGGACTCCTTGGTCAGGGGTTTGCCGCCGGGGGCGGGGGCCTTGCCGCCGAGGGGGTCGACGCCGCCGGTCGCGCCCTGCGGGCCGGCACCCCGGAGCTGATCGTTGGGCAGGGCCAGGGTGACCAGCACGGCCACCAGGGCGATCAGGCCGGTGGTCAGGAACACCAGGTGCAGCGACTCGACGAAGGACGCCTGGATGGCCGCCCGGACCGGGCCGGGCAGGGCCAGGATGGTCGCCGGATCGTTGATCGAGATGCTGGTGCCGCCGCTGGCCGCCACCGCCGCCTGCTGGTCGGCCGGGAGCTGGGCGATCGCGCCGGGCAGCCGGTCGGCGAGCCCGCTGGCGAGCCGGGTGGAGAGCACCGCGCCCAGGATGGCCACCCCGAACGAACCGCCCAGCGACCGGAAGAACGTCGCCGAGGAGGTCGCCGCGCCGAGGTTCCGCACGTCCACGGCGTTTTGTACGCCGAGGATCAGCGACTGCATGCACAGGCCCAGCCCGACGCCGATCACCACCATGTAGCCGAACGCCGCCCAGAGCGAGCTGTCCACCTGGAGCCGGGTGAACAGCAGCATCCCGACGACCAGCACCACCGAACCGGCCACCGGGAACCACTTGTACCGGCCGATCCGGCTCATCGCCCGGCCGGTGACGATCGAGGTGACGATGATGCCGGCCATCATCGGCAGCATCAGCAGGCCGCTGCGGGTGGGCGAGGCGCCCTTGACGATCTGCAGGTAGAGCGGGATGAAGATGATCGACCCGAACATCACCAGACCGAGCACGAAGCCCGCCGAGTTGGCCAGCGCGAACGTCGCGGAGCGGAACAGCCCCAGCGGCAGGATCGGTTCGGTGACCCGGGCCTCCTGGAGCACGAACGCAACCCCGAGCACCGCACCCGCCACGAACAGCCCGATGATCGTCGGCGAGCCCCAGGCGTACGAGTTGCCGCCCCAGCTCAGCGCCAGCAGCAACGCGCTCACCCCGGCGACCAGCAGCGCCGCGCCCAACCAGTCGACGGTGTGCTCCCGCCGCTCGAACGGGATCAACCGCAGCACGTGGTAGCAGACCACGATCGCCAACAGCGCCAACGGCACGTTCAGATAGAAGATCCACCGCCAGTTGGTCTCCGCGAAGTAGCCGCCGACCAGCGGCCCGGCCACCGAGGAGACGCCGAAGACCGCGCCGAACAACCCCTGGTAGCGGCCACGTTCCCGGGGCGACACCACGTCCGAGATGATGGTGAACGCCAACGTCATCAGGCCACCCGCGCCGATGCCCTGCACGCCCCGGGTGACGATCAGCTGGGTCATGTCCTGCGACAGGCCGGCCAGCAGCGAGCCGAGCAGGAACGTGCCGATCGAGAACAGGAAGACGGGTCGGCGGCCGTACAGGTCGGCCATCTTGCCGTAGAGCGGGGTGGAGGCGGTCGAGGCGAGCAGGTAGGCGGTGACCACCCACGAGTAGTGGTCGATCCCGCCCAGCTCGCCGACGATGGTGGGCAACGCCGTACCGACGATGGTCTGGTCCAGCGCGGCCAACAACATGCCGGTCATCAGGCCGAACATCAACATGCGCAGCTGGCGGGCCTGGAGCACCGGGCTGCCGTGGGTCTGGGCGGTCATCCCGCCTTCTTTCCCGCTCCCCCGCGAACATGCCTACCACCGCAGGAAACCTGCCCGCGGACCCGCCCGGCACCGACGGGCACGCGGGCCACCAGGGACCCGCCTGCCCGTCGGGGGTACGCCTCAGGCGGGCACGCGGGCCACCGGGGACCCACCTGCCCCTCGGGGGTACGCCTCAGGCGGCGAACCGGTCGACGAGCGCGGCGCAGAACGCCGGGAGGTCGTCGGGATTGCGGCTGCTGACCAGGTTGCCGTCGGTCACCACCTGCTCGTCCACCCAGGTCGCACCGGCGTTGGTCAGGTCGGTACGCAGGCTCGGCCAGCTGGTGATCCGACGACCGGCCACCACGCCCGCCTCGACCAGGGTCCACGGGCCGTGGCAGATCACCCCGACCGGCTTGCCGGCCGCGAAGAACGCCTGCACGAACCGGACCGCGTCCGGGTCCGTACGCAGGAAGTCCGGGTTGGCCACCCCGCCGGGCAGCACCAGCGCGTCATAGCCGTCGGCGTCCGCGTCGGCCGCCGTCACCGCCACGTCGTACGTCTTGCCCTGGTCCAGATGGTTGAAGGCCTGGATGGTGCCGGGCTTGAGCGATACCAGCTCGGCGGTCGCGCCCGCCTTCTCGACCGCCTCACGCGGCTGGACGTACTCGACCTCCTCCACGCCGTCGGTGGCGAGGAACGCGATCCGCTTGCCCTGCAATGTCGTGGCTGCCATGTCGGTTTTCCCCTCTCCGGATACCTCTGGTCGGTTCCCGGGGTGTAGGGCCCGAAACGTGACCCTGGTCGCCGGGCATGGCGGAGGGTTTGGCCTGGTCGGCGCGGGGGACCCCGGTGGGCATGGCAGGAGCAGCAGCGGAACAGCGCCGGCTCGCCACCGTGGTGGAGAGCTGGCGGGACCGGGCCGTCCTCGTCGTCGGCGACGCCATGCTCGACGAGTGGCGCTTCGCCGAGTCGGAGCGGCTGTGCCGGGAGGCGCCCGCGCCGATCCTCACCCTGCGTCGACGGATCACCGCCGCAGGTGGGGCCGCGAACACCGCAGTCAACGTCGCCACCCTCGGCGGAAGGGCGCTGCTGGTCGCCCCGGTCGGGGCGGACGTGGCCGGCGACGAACTGCACGATTGCCTGGACCGGGCCGGCGTCTGGGACCGTACGGTCGGCGAACCGCACCGGCCGACGCCGGTGAAACGCCGGATGCTGGCCGGCAACCAGATCCTGCTCCGGGAGGACTCCGGCGAGCCCGACGAACCGCTCGACGACGACGGTGTCGCCCGGCTGCTCACCGCCCTGAGCTGCGCCACCGAGGAGCTGCGGGCGGTGGCCGGCGGGGCCGCGCCCACCCTGGTGGTCTGCGACTACGGTCTCGGCGCGCTGCCCGCCCCGGTGCGCGCCTGGCTGTTCGCCCACCGGCACCGGTACGCCACCGTCGCCCTGGACGCCCACGACCTGGCCGACTGGCGGGGGCTGAACCCGACGGTGGTCACCCCCAGCTTCGCCGAGGCGACCCGGCTGCTGGCCCGCGCCGCCGCCGGCTTCGGCGCACCGCCCACCCCGACCCGTACCGGCGGCACCGGCCTGCACCTGGACCACCCGCCGAGCGATCCGACGGACGGGCCGTCGGAGCTGGTCGTGGGCACCGCCCCGGGTGGGGTCGGCCGGGCACCCGCCGGCCCGACCGGCGAACCGACCCCCGGTGAGGGGCGGGTCGCGATGACCGGCGACGGGTTGAGCGTGACCGGGGCCGGGGTGACCGTCAACGCCACCGTCGGGGAGGGCGTCGACCGGGCCGAACTGGCGCAGGCGCGGCTGGCCGAGCTGCGCGCGCACACCGGCGCGGACGTCGTCGCGGTGACCCTGGACACCGAGGGCGCCATCGTCGGCGGCGCGGACGGCGCACACCGGCGCAGCCACAGCACGCCCGTCCCGGCCAGTCACGCCGTCGGCGCGGGGGACGCCTACCTGGCGGCGATGACCCTCGCGCTGGCCGCCGAGGCGTCGCTGCCGACCGCCGCCCAGTTGGCCCAGCTCGCCGCCACCATCACCGTCTCCGACACCGGCACCTGTGTGTGCCGGTGGGAGGACCTGCTCGACGCGCTCGGTGGCGCACCCGACGGCACCGCCCACCCGACGCTGGTCGGCACCGGCGAGCTGGACGCGATCGTCGCCGACCACCGGCGGGCCGGCCGGTCGGTGGTCTTCACCAACGGCTGCTTCGACGTGCTGCACCCCGGTCACGTGCGTTACCTGGAGCAGGCGCGGGCCCTGGGGGATCTGCTGGTGGTCGCGGTCAACTCCGACTCCAGCGTCCGCCGGCTCAAGGGTGCCGACCGGCCGGTCAACCCGGTCGAGGACCGGATCACCCTGCTCGCCGCGTTGTCCTGCGTGGACCACGTGGTGGTCTTCGAGGAGGACTCGCCGGTCGGCCTGATCGAGGCGGTCCGCCCCGACGTGTACGTCAAGGGCGGCGACTACCCGCCGGAGATGGTCCCGGAGGCGTCGCTGGTCCGCCGGCTCGGCGGTCAGGTACGCACCCTCGGCTACGTGCCGGACCGGTCCACCTCGGCGATCATCGACCGGATCCGCGCCCAGGCCGCCGAGGGCGCCGCCGACCAGGCCACCCGGACCACCGCCGACCGGGCCGCCGCCGACGGTCGTGCCGGGGCGGTACGACCCGCCGTCGACCCGTCGGCGGCACCCGGCCCGGAGCCGACGACGACCCACCCGACCCCGACCGCGCAGAGCCTGGGCAGGACCCCGTGAACCGACCGCTCGACCTCGGCACGCCCGGGGAGTTCCGCCGACCCCGTCGGCTCGACGTGCTGATCCCCACCCGCAACCGCCCGGCCGAACTGGCGGTCACCCTGGCCGGGCTGGCCGCCCAGGTCGAGATCCCCGACTTCGGGGTGGTGGTCAGCGACCAGTCCGACGACGACCCGGCGTACGCGCACCCGGCGGCGGCCACCATGGTCCGGGCGTTGCGCCACCGGGGGCACCCGGTGCTGCTGACCCGCCGACTGCCCCGGCGCGGGCTGGCCGAACACCGGGCGTACCTGCTGGACCGGTCGGTGGCCCGGTACGTGCTCTGCCTCGACGACGACGTCTGGCTCGAACCGGGCACCCTCGGCCGGCTGGTCACCGCGATCGGGAAACTGGGCTGCGGGTTCGTCGGCAACGCGGTGCACGGCCTGTCGTACGCCGACGACGTCCGCCCCGAGACGCACGGGCACTACGAGGAGTGGGACGGGCCGGTGGTGCCGGAACTGGTCCGCCCCGACACCCCGCAGTGGCAGCGGGCCGCCATCCACCCGGCCGCGAACCTGCTGCACGTCCAGCAGAAGGTGGGCCTGCCGCCGGGGGCGTGGCGGGCGTACAAGATCTCCTGGATCGGCGGTTGCGTGCTCTACGACCGGGCGGCGCTTGTCGACTCGGGCGGCTTCGAGTTCTGGCGGCGGGTTCCGGCGAACCACCAGGGCGAGGACGTCGCCGCCCAGCTCGCGGTGCTGGCCCGGTACGGCGGCGCGGGTGTGCTGCCCAGCGGCGCCTACCACCTGGAGTCACCGACCACGGTCACCGAACGTGCCGTCGAGGCGTGGGAGGTGGTCGCCGCCGACACCACACGGCAGACCACCACGCGTCCGGCCCGCGCCGACACCACCCAACCGGCCTGATCCGGCCCCACACCGCACAGCCAGCCCGGGCCGCACCGGCCAACTCGACCCCGGTCGCCGGTCGCGGTGAGGGCGGTCTGGGGCGTGGGCGGTCAGGGGCGTGGCGGTCAGGGGGCGGTCACCGCGCCCGGTTCGGGGTGGAGCAGGTCGGCGGCGGCTTCGAGCACCTCGACCACCGGCACGTCGGCGACGAACGAGTCCCGGTGCGGGCAGTTGCCGTCGCCGGGCCGGTGCGGATAGATGCCCGGGGTGCAGTCGACCCCGCAGACCGGGCAGCGCGTCGTCCAGGCGGCGATCGGGCGGTGCCGGCCGCGCAGCGGGGTCGCCCCGTTGATCATGTTGCCGACCCAGTAGACACCCACCGTCGGGGTGCCCACCGCGCCGGCCAGGTGCAGCGGGCCGGTGTCGTTGGAGACCACCAACGCGCAGCCCGCGTAAGCGGCGGCCAGCCCGCCGAGGCTGAGCGTGCCGACCTGGGGACGGACCGGCACCCCGGCCGCCGCGACCACCTCGTCCACCACCGCCCGCTCGGCGGGGGTGCCGGTGACCAGCACCTCGTACCCGTCGTCGTGCAGGGTCCGGGCCACCTCGGCGAACCGCCGCGCGGGCCAGCGCCGCCGGGTGTCGCTCGCCCCGGGGTGCAGCGCCACCCGGGGCCGGTCCGGCTCGCCAAGCACCGCCCGCGCCTGCGCCCGGTCCGCGTCGGTCACCGAAAGCGTCGGTACGACGGTGACCGCACCCGCCCCGACCAGGGCCACCACCTCCAGGTAGCGGGTCACCTCGGGCTGGTAGTAGACGTAGCGCAGCCAGCGGTCCAGCGGTGGGGCGTCCTCGGCGCGCAACCCGGCGGTGACCCGGGCCCCCAACCGGCTCATGATCGGATTCGAGTTGGCTCCGCCACCGTGCACCTGCAACGCCAGGTCGTAGCCCTCCCGGGCCGCGTCGGCCAGGAAGTCGTCGAGCGACCCGGGCAGCTCGTCGGGGCCGGGCTCGCGGATGCCGGGAGCCGGTGGGACGACCAGCACCCGGTCGACCGGGCCGGGCCGGTCGCGCCACAGCGTCGCGTGCCACGGCGCACCGAACAGCACGATCTCCGCCGTCGGGTACGCCGCCCGCAGCGACTCCAGGGCGGGCAGCAGGAAGATGAGGTCGCCGAGCGCGTTGGCGCGCAGCACGGCGATCCGGGCCACGTCGGGCACCCGCTCGCCCAACGGGCCACCCAGTGCCGGGCTGTCCACCGGGCCCCCTACGGCCGGTCGGGCGGGTCGACGGCGGTGTCCGGGTGGTGCAGTTCCCGGTCCGCCGCCGGGTCCACGCCGGTGGGCGTACCGGTGCGGGTGGGGCCGGGCGGGTAGCCGGCGCGGCCGACGGTGATGGTGCGCGGCGTGGGCCGCGCCGCCCGGGGCAGGTGGACCCGGAGCAGGCCGTGGTCCATCACCGCGTCGATGGCGTCGGGGTCGACCCGCGACGGCAGGTCCACCCGGTGTTCGAAGCTGCGGGTCTCGACCCCACCGGGGATGCCCTGGTCGGCGTTGACCTCGGCCTCCGACCGGGCCCGGACGCAGAGTTCCCGGTCGTCCAGCTCGACGGCGACCTCCTCCGGGGCCACCCCGGGCAGCCGCACGGTCACCTGCCAGCCGTCGGCGACCTCGGTCAGCTCGACGTCGGGCGACACACCCCGGCCGCCGGCCAGCCGGCTCAGCTCGGCGCGCAACGCCTGGAGTTCGCCCGTCAGGTCCCCGCCCTGCTGGCGGCTGCCCCGGCCCGGCTGCTCCGTCATCGCACCTCTCCCACCGGTCGGCTGGCCGGGACGGGCCGCAGCGAGCTGGGGGCGTCCAGGCCGGCGTCGGAGTCGACGCCCACCCCCAACCGGTCGACCAGTTCCCCGCCGAGCCAGGCGCTGACGCCGAGGATGGCCAGGCCGACCACCTCGATGGCGATCAACGCGCCACCGGCCGCCCGGGAGCCGGCGTTCAACCGGACCGCCCAGACGGCGGCGAAGAGCAGGATCACCGCGACGTTCGCCGCCGCGTGGGTGAGCGCCACCCGCTTCGCCCGGGTGCCGGCCGGGATGGCCAGCAGGTCGAACGCGCCGGCCACCGCGGCCAGCAGACCACCGACCAGGCCGACGGTGATGTTCCAGTACGCCACCTCGGCGAGGAAGTCGGGGCCGCCGACCGTGTCCACGACGTCGAAGAGGGTGCCGGTGACCAGCAACGCGACCGGGAACATCACCAGCATCGGATGCACCGGGTGCCCGAGCACCTTCAGTCGGCTCTCCATCGCGGGCCCTCCACTGCTTCGTCCGGGGGCAGGGTGGCCGGTCGGGGACAAACCGGCTCGCCACGCCCGCATAGGCTGCGTACGGCGGCCGGTGTGCCACCGCCCGCCACCGAGATCAACGGACGGGGGAGGCGGACGTGACGGTGGAGATCACCTCACACGAGGAGCTACGCGCGCTACTGGGGGCACCGATGCCCCGGGCGGCGGCCAAGGAACGCACCGTGCTGCACGAACGGGACCGGCAGTGGTTGGCCGCCTCGCCGTTCTGCCTGGTCGCCACGGCCGGCGCGGACGGCAGCTGCGACGTATCCCCCAAGGGCGACCCGCCCGGCTTCGCGCTGGTGCTCGACGACCGGACGATCGCCGTCCCGGAGCGGCCGGGCAACCGGCGGGCCGACGGCTACCGCAACATCCTCGACAACCCGCACGTCGGGTTGATCTTCCTGATCCCGGGCCGGACGGACACCCTGCGGATCAACGGCCGGGCGAAGCTGGTGCGCGACGCGCCCTACTTCGACGACATGCTGGTCCAGGGGCACCGGCCGGTGCTCGCCGTCGAAGTGGCCGTCGAGCAGATCTTCTACCACTGCGCGAAGGCGTTCCTCCGCTCCGAGCTGTGGCAGCCGGAGACCTGGCAGCCGGACACGTTGCCGTCCCGCGCCCGGCTGGTCAAGGAGGTCGAGACGCCGGCCGAGAGCCTGGCCGACCTGGAGCGCTACTACGGCCCGGCGTACGCGGAGAAGCTCTACCGGGGTTGACCGGCGGGTCCCGGGCCGGCGGTGGTCGGGGCCGGCGGCCCGACCGGGTTCAGCGTTGCCAGGGCGGCGGGACGCGGACCGAGGCCATGCCCGCCGCCGTCGCCGCCGCGACCCCCAGGTCGGTGTCCTCGAACACCAGACACTGCTCCGGCGGTACGTCTAGCAGCCGGGCCGCCAGCAGATAGCACTCCGGGTCCGGCTTGGCCCGCGCGTAGTCCTCCGCGCAGACCAGCACGTCGAACCGGTCGAGCAGGTCGAGCGCGGACAGCGAGGCGGTCACCGATTCCCGGGTGCTGCCGGAGACCACCGCGAACGGCACCCGCCGGTGTGCCCGCTCGATGTGCGCCAGCACCCCGGGCACGGCGGTGAGCTGCGGCAGGAAGGTCTGATAGGCGTCCTCCCGGCGACGCGCCACCACGTCGACCGGCATGGCCAGCCCGTGCCGCGCGTTGAGGTCGACGACGATGTCGGCCACCGGCCGGCCGCCCCAGGCGTAGAAGAGGTCCTCGGGCAGGTCGCAGCCCCACTCGTCGAGCGCGGCCCGCCAGGCCAGGTGGTGCACCGGCATGGAGTCGACGATGGTGCCGTCGCAGTCGAACAGGTAGGCCCGGAAGTCGCCGGGCGGCAGGGGCAGCACGGGCCCAGGATAGCCACGCCGGGACCTGCCCCTCTCCCACCGGCCGTCTCCCCCGACCTTCTCCCACCGGCCGTCTCCCGCCGACACGCGACGACCGGGCTGCGTGGTGGGTCGGGCTGCGTGGCGAGTCGCGCGGCATGGTGGGTGGGCTGCGTGGGGGGTGGGGCTGTGTGGTGGGTCGGGCTGCGGTCCGGTCAGTGGTCCGGGTCGGTGCGGGTCAGGTCGCGCAGCGCGTCCTGCGGGGCGGCGCGGCGCAGGTAGTCGCGGCGCATCCGGCGACGGTCACGCCGGCACCGGCCGCACGCCCAGGGCAGCGGCCACCACCGGCCACAGAAGGCACATCTCATCGAGGGGTCCCATCCTCGCAAGCGTACGGTGGCCGACTGCTCACATTAGTCGTGCCGGGCCACGGGCACCGACCCGTGCCGACGCGGGTGGCCGGAGCGCAGCCCTGCACCGACGCGGACGCCCCCGTGGGCGTCCGCGTCGGCGGCCGGCAGGGGCGGTCGGCGGCGGGTGCGGACGGTCAGCCGGCGGGCGTCGGCTGCCGGCAGGGGCGGTCGGCGTCGGCGGTCGGGGCAGGCCGCCGCGTCGGCGGTCGGGCAGGCGGGCGGCGTCGGCGGTCGAGGCGGCGGTCAGCGGCCGAGGAGGTCGTCGATCTCGTCGTCGAACAGCAGCGCGGGGTCGAATCCCATGTCGGCGAAGTGGCCGGCGAGTTCGAGGGACAGGACGCCGTGCACCCGGGTCCAGAAGGCCAGCGCCTGCCGCAACGCGGCAGCCGGCACGGTCGGGTCCCCGGCCCAGCCGCGATGGTCGTCGAGATGGGCCTCGATCCGCCGTCCGGAGGGCTGGACGTCGCGTCTGCGGTAGGCGTCGACGACCGTCGCCATGATCTCGGCCGAGATGGCGGTGGTGTCGTCGGGGGCGTGGTAGCCGGGCACGGGCGTACCCCAGATCAGCAGGTAGCGCTGCGGATCGTCCAGGGCCCAGGCCCGCACGGTGTTCGCCAGTCCGGCGACGTCGGCACCGGCGTCGGCGGCGGTCCGGAGCGCGTCGGCGAGGCTGCGGTACGCGTCGCGGATCAGGGCGGTGATCAGCTCGTCCCGACTGGCGAAGTACCGGTAGAGGGCCGGGCCACTCATCCCCAGTTGCTCGGCGATCGCCTTGAGGGACAGCGCCGACACCCCGGTCGTGGCGAGCTGCTCCCAGGCCCGTTGTTTGATCTCCGCCCGCACCTGGGCGCGGTACCGCTCGCGCGGACCGGTCACGTCGGCACCCATGGACCCCCCGTTCGCACACCTACCATCACGACAGTTACAGGCTATCACTTCCGCTATTGACCGAAGTTCCTTGAAGTTATACGGTCTAACTCAAGCGACATGGCGTCGCAAAGTGAGAGAGGTGGGGTCAGATGGCATCGACCACGAACCAGCCGGTGATCGCCTGCGACGGGCAGGGCGTCGACCCGACGGCCCACATCCGGTACCGCGCCGAGATGCTGATCGACGCGTCGCTGCACACCGTCTGGCACCTCCAGACCGACGTCGAGAACTGGCCCTCCTGGCAGGCCCCGGTCACCACCGTCGCCCGCCTCGACGACGGCGACCTGCGCGCGGGGTCGGCGTTCCGCTGGACCACGCCGGTCCCGGAAACCCCGATGACCCCGGCGACGACGCTGACCATCACCTCGACCGTCACGCAGCTGACGCCCTACCGGTGCATTCGCTGGGCCGGCCCGGGGACCGGCGACGGACTCCACATCGACAACGGCGTCCACGTCTGGACCTTCACCGAGGTCCCCGGCGGCGTACTGGTCCGCACCGAGGAGACCTGGACCGGCGCCCAGGTCGAGGCCGACGTGGCAACCTCCACCACCTACCTCGGGTACGGGCTGCAGGCGTGGCTGGCCGACCTCAGGACCGCCGCCGAGAAGGCGGAAGCCGGGCGGACCCGCCCCTGAGCCCGCCCACCGGACGCCGTCCCGTCACCCGACCCCTCGCACCGGAAGGAACCACCATGTCCCATGCCCCGCCTGCGCTCGCGAACCCGGGTGCCCTGCCCCGCTCACGACCCCTCGTCATCAGCGCCTGGGCGGTCGCCGTCCTCGTCGCCGTCCAGTTCGCCATGGTGGCCGTCGTCCCAGTGGCGATCGCGCTGGTCACCGTGCTGCGCCGCGACGCCCTCCGCCCGCTACGGTGGTGGGCCGTCGCACTCGGCGCGGCCTACGGCGCGGGTCTGGCGCTCTGGGCGATCGGCCCGGACCGCGCCCCCAGCCTGTCGAAGAACCTCCACCCCGGGCACGAGGTCGTCATCGTCGTCCTCGGCACCGCCCTCGCGGTCGCCTACCACGCCCTGCGCAGACGCCACGGTGCCCGCTGACCGGGCAGCCGTTCGCCCGCGCTGGTCCGGCCGGGCGTTCCCCGGGGGCCTGCGGTCAGGAGGTGCAGAACGGCGCCGGCTGGGTGAGGCCGAGTTTCTTGCAGTCCCACCCGGCACCCTGGTCCTGGTACCGCCAGCCCACCTCGGCCGTGTAGTGGAACAGGTAGCGGATGTCGCCGCCGGACGGGCGCTTCACGTCGGCCGTCGCCCAGGTCTGCACGCACTGCACCTGCGGGGACGCGAAGGACCAGTCCGGTGGCAGTTCGACCAGGCTGCCGAGGGTTTCGACCGACGGACAGTCGGGTTGACCGGGTCCGGCACCACTGGGGGCGGCTGCGGGTGTCGACGCGTCGGGCCGGTGACCGGCGACGAAGGCGACCGTACCGCCGATGGCGAACACCACCGTTGCGGCGGCGACGCCGGTGGCGATGGTCGCCCGCCGCTGCGTCTGCCGCGACCGGCGCAGGGTCCGCTCGTACAGGTCGGCGCTGCCGCCGTGCTCGCTCAGATCAGACATGGCCTGACGCAGCGGCCCGAGGTTGTCGGTCATCAGGCCTCCTCCAACACGGCCGAGAGCAGTTCGGGCGCGATCTGCCGCATCCGGGCCAGTGCCTTACTGGTCTGACTCTTGATCGTGCCGACCGAGCACTGCAACAGATGCGCGGCCTCGGCCTCGCTGCGGTCCTCGAAGAACCGGATCACCAGCACCGCGCGCTGCCGCTGGGTGAGCTGGGCGAGAGCCTGGTGCAGGGCCAGCTTGAGATCGGTCCGGTGGGTGTGGTCGCTGCCGGGCTGCGCCACGTCGGCCAGTTCCCCGGGCAGGGACTCGGCCACCCTGCGTCGCCGCCACCAGCTCACCTGCTGGTGGTACATCGCAGTGCGGGTGTACGCCTCGAAGTGCCCCGGATCGCCCAGCCGCCGCCGGCCCCGATGCGTACGGGCCAGGGCGTCCTGCACCAGATCCTCGGCAAGGTGACGGTCACCGGTCAGCAGGAACGCCGTCCGGAGCAACGCCGGCGAGCGGGTCTGCACGAACTCCCGGAACTGGTCGTCGATCGACTCCGCCATGCCCCGCTCGTGCCCCCTGGTGCCGCACAGGTTGTCAGGGCGCGGCGGCGGTGCTGCCGGCTGACTGTGGCGCACACCGTAGCCAGTGTGCGCCACAGCGCGCAACCGCGACCACTCTGGTCAGTCGGAGATGCAGAACGGGGCCGGCACGGTCAGACCCAGGTCCTTGCAGTCGTAACCGCTGCCCTCGCCGTAGTACTTCCAGCCCGTACCAGCCGTGTGGTGGAACAGGTAGACGCCGTCACCGGCCTTCGGACCCTGCGGCGCGGCCCCCGCCCAGTCCTTCACACACTCGACCTTGCCGAAGGTCATCCCCTTCGGCAGCTCGACCAGGGATTCCAGCATATTCACCGAAGGACACGAGGGACTCGTGGTCGCCGGCTTCGTCGTTGCCGGCTTCGTGGTCGGCTTCTTCGTCGCGGGCGCCGAATCCGAGATGCAGAACGGGGCCGGCACGGTCAGACCCAGGTCCTTGCAGTCGTGACCGCTGCCCTCGCCGTAGTACTTCCAGCCCGTACCAGCGGTGTAGTGGAACAGGTAGACGCCGTCACCGGCCTTCGGACCCTGCGGCGCGGCCCCCGCCCAGTCCTTCACACACTCGACCTTGCCGAAGGTCATCCCCGCCGGCAGCTCGACCAACTTCTGCAAGGTGCTCGCGGAGGGACAGTCGGCACTCTTGACATCCCCGGCCGTCGTGATGTTCACCGTGGACGTCGGGCTCGGGGTGCCGCTCGCCGGAGCGGACGCCGTCGAACCGGGACCGGATTCCTCGGTGGCGCCGCAGGCGGTCAGGGCGAACAGAACGGTGACGGCGGGCAGCAGAAGACGACGTGCGGACATATTCGGACCCCTATGGATCGTGGCGATCGTTGCTTACATCCGGGTACATGCGATCCACCGCCCGCAGGTTGCCGCCCCCAGAACTCTTTCTCAGAATTTTCCCGGCGACCCGTACGCCCCGGGCCGGAACCGTGGCCTACCCCCGCTCGCGCAGCGTCCGATCGTCAACCAGGAGCCCGTTGCCCAGCCCGGCCATCCGGGCCCAGAACCGCAGCGAGCGCAGCTTCCCGAGCAGATCCGGGCCGGCGTACGGGGGCCCGAGCGCGCCCGGAGGCAAAGACAGCGGGGTCCACCCGCGCGAGTCCGGCTCACCGCTGAGTCCGCCGGCCGCGAGCACCTCGACCGGCCGGGCGGCGGCTGCCCGGTGCCAGCCGAGCAGCAGCGGCGTGCCGGCGTGGTAGGCCGACGACGCCGGTCACCGTGGCTCACCCCACGGTCCCCGGCGCGGCTGCGGCCCGTACACCTGCTGGGGCTGGTTGGCGGGTGCCGCTCCCCAGCCCGGTAGGACCTGCCCGGCGATCTGGTGCGGGCTGGTCCTCCGGGCCGCCAGCGGCTGTGGCCACGACACGGTCACCTGGCTGGGCTGCCGACTGGCCGGGATGACCGCCTCGACGGCATCGGGCAAGGGTTCCAGTTCGACCGGTGTCATCGACACCCGGGGAAGCGTGATGATCGCCGGATCGACCTCGACCGCCTGCACGACCGAGCACCGGCCCTCGGCCTTGACCAGGATCATCGCGTATTCGGGCAGGTCCTGGAGCACCTGCGGCTCAACGGTGTACTCATACACCCGCTGAACCGATCGGGCGTCGCTCCAATTGGTGCCCTTTGCGAGTGATTCGGTCTGGCTCCAATTCCGGGTCTTGCTCCAGTTGGCACCGCGCTGACTACTGAACGTCAGTGCGCTGCGGCTGGTGGCGGAGGAGCCGCCCTCGGTCTCCGACTCGGAGTACGTATCGGCGAGCGTGTGTGTGTCGTTGCCGCCCAGAGTACGAGTGAGCTGGCTGAGCACGAACCGGTGTCCCTTGCCAATGAAGTCCGCGGCCTGGGTCGCCTCCTGGTGATTGCCGAGCCGCATCAGCGCGACCTCGCCGCCGCCGATGGTGCGCAGCGACTCCTCCCGCAGATGGCCGAAGAACAGCACGAGCCGGATGCCCCGGCGCTCACAGAGAGTGCTGAGCATCTCGATCGAACGGTGATGCACCTCGTCCGCACCGATGATCACCAAGGAACCCGTCGGAGCGGACTCGCGCAGCACCCGTCGTGCCAACCACTGCACCAGCAGGTCCTTGAGCAACTCGTTCTGGGCGTTACGACCGCCGCTGTCGGCGATCAGACAGGTCAGATCGGCGTTCCCGGCGTCGCCCGGCTCGGCACCCATCACCTCCAACGGATGCAGCAATGCCTCGATGCGGCGCAACTGCTGGTACATCTGCCGACGGCTGCCGCCCGACCGGAGGTCGAGCAGTCGGGCGGTCTCCTGCGGAGTGAGCGCGTCCTGCACCGGCCGATCGGTAAGCACCCGCAGCGCGGCCAGCAGCCGAGCCATGCCGAGATTCGGTGCCAGCACACCGCACAGCTCGCGCAGCAGCATCGAGTCCTGCGACCGGTCGGCCCGGCTGGGCCCCTGCGCATCGCCGTACATCGCCTCTACCAGGCAATCGACCAGCTCGTCCGGTTTCAGCCCACCGACCAGATCGAGTTGGGCGAGCTGGGACGGCAGCCGGTACTCCTGCACGGTGCGGTCGGTCGTGACGCCGAGCTGCATGAGTTCGCCGCAGAGCGCCTCACCGGTGAAGTCGACCAGGGTCATGCCGCCACGGGTGGCGAGCAACGATCCACCGAACACGGTCAACACCGCTTCCCAGCCATACATCGTGCCCCCGATGATGTCGACCCGTCGGGTACTCGCTGCCGGAGTGACGGCCGACCACTCGCACATGGCGTCGACCTTCCGCCGTTGCTGCATGTCGTGCCTCCGGCGTCGCCCGTCCCACGCGGCGTACGCCTGGTGGTACTCGTGCTGGGCCTGCTGCCGGGCGGTCTCGATCGAACTGCGCGCGATCAAGGGCGCCATTCCGGCGATCACCGCCCCGCCGATGCCGCCGATGCTCACGAGGGTGGCCAGGAAGCTGTACACCCAACCGCCGCCGTCGTCGTCGCTGCCGGCGCTGCCCATGGACACGACACCGCCGCAGCACACCAGCAGGCCGGCCAGGCCGAAGCCCACGCAGATCGAGATCAGGATCCCCTTCGTGGCCCACCGTTCGGCCCGCATCAGTCGCTCGTACAGGTGAGTTGGTACCCGACGGGGTGGTGGCGGCGGTTCGGGATAGCGGCGCAGGTAGAGGTTCCGATCGTTGAAGATCCATCCCAGGCGTTCGCCAGGGGTGGCGAGCTGCGGCAACGGATCAGGATACGAAACAATTTCGGCCATCGCTGCGGCTGCTGCTTTCCGAGGGAGGATGCTGACTGGTGGAGAAGTCAACCAAGGACCAAACGAATTGAAAAGAGGGCACCCCGGCTTTGCCGCACGTGTCGTCGGCGGATCCGCAGCGCCCAGGAGCGCGGCGAGTTCGACTGACGGTTACCGTTCGACCGAATGTCGACCGGAAGCGATGCCCTCGGTAGGCTGCACCGTTTTCACCATATCGTCGGCCATAGCAGCAGGCACAGTTCCGGCTGCCAGGCGGGAGGATGAGGCGCATAGACAGGCGTCAGCTCGCGACCGTGGTCACGGCGCTGCTGGCGGTGCTGTTGGCGCTCGGCGCAGCGAACGGTGATGGCCAACGCGGCGAGCAGCACCTGGTCGACGGCTCGCTCCCTCGTCCGGCGCAATCAGCAGCCCGAGATGCGGCTGCCCGCGAGGCGCTGACTACAGTGCCGGGGCACCGGCCGGCTGGACCGCGACCCGGAGCGGCCCCACACCTTCACCGGGAATGGCTTCGAGAACAGGCAGAGACCGGCGACCATGCGCCCGGGCTGCGGGGGGGGGACCGGCGTGAAGCCGCAGCAGCGAATCGATGGGTGGCTGGTTTCCGGGGGAGGCGAAACGGACCGGAAGATACAGGGATCTGACGATCACCGGTAGGCGTTTGCGGGGGATTCAGGGGCGATTCACAACCGTATCGACGAAGATGCGGCCCTGGCCAGCGCTGATACCGACCGGGGCCACTGTAGTCTGCGGGTTGCCCGGTGGGGAAGAAGACCTTCTCGACCTGGTGCTCCGGCACGAGCCCGCACCGGCATCCAGCCGCCTCGCCGGCGGGGTTTCGGGGGCGGTTCGACACTACATCGATGATAATGCGGCCCTGACCAGCGAACTCGCCGATCAGGGCCGCTCTCTGAGCCGCCTGACGGAATCGAACCGTCGACCTACGCATTACGAGTGCGTCGCTCTAGCCGACTGAGCTAAGGCGGCAACGATCATCGAGTATACGGTACGGTCCCCGACGGAACCGAGAGGGTTCCGGCGTCGGGTGACCCGGACATCATGGGACATCGGTGTCGTGCGGGACGACTAGGCTGCTCCGGTGAGCGACGACCACGTCACCCCCGACGGCCACGCCACTCCCGACGGCCCCACCACCCCCGACGGCGGTGGACAGAGCGTCGACGACCGTGCTTCGGCCGGTCCCGCCCCCGTCGACGCCCCGGCGGACCGCGCCGCACCGCACCCGACCGTCGATCCGGACGCCGAGCACGCTCCCGGTGAGCGGGCCGTCCGCAGGCCACGGGGCACCGATCCGGTGGAGCTGGGTTTCACTCCCCGTAAGCCGGTCCCCTGGCTCGCGCCGTTCCTGTTGATCAGCACCGGCATCCGTACCCTGCTGGCGATGCTCTTCGGGGCGTACCTCGACAAACGGGAGTTGCAGAACGCGCTCGACGCGCGGATCGGCGCGCAGGTCGGCCCGGACGGTGGGCTGTGGCTGGACTACGTGGCCGACCTGGGCGACGGCTTCGACGCCACCTACTCGGTGGCGTACCTGCTGGCCCAGCCGGAGCTGACGGTCGACGGGCACCGGCTGCCCCGGGCGCAGACCCTGGTGATGGGGGGCGACCAGGTCTACCCGTCGGCGGCCTACGAGGCGTACGAGGACCGGTGCAAGGGGCCGTACCAGGCGGCGCTGCCGGTGGCCCCGCCGCAGCGGCCGACGCTGTTCGCCGTGCCCGGCAATCATGACTGGTACGACGGGCTGACCGCGTTCCTGCGGCTGTTCGTCCGCTCCCGGGACCGCAACTTCGGCGGCTGGGGCACCGGCCAGTCCCGGTCGTACTTCGCGGTGGAACTGCCGGCCGGGTGGTGGCTGCTCGGCCTCGACGACCAGTCGGGGTCCTACCTGGACGACCCGCAGCTGTCGTACTTCGACGAGGTGGCCCGCCGGCTCGGCCCCGACTCCCGGGTGATCCTGGCGGTGCCGGCACCGACCTGGGTGAAGTCCGTCGACCATCCCACCGCGTACGACTCGATCGACTACTTCGTCCGGACGATCATCGCGCCCACCGGCGCGCACGTGCGGCTGCTGGTCTCCGGCGACCTGCACCACTACGCCCGGTACGCCGGCCCGGAACGACAGTTGATCACCTGCGGCGGGGGCGGCGCGTACCTGTACCCGACGCACACCCTGCCCGAGCGGATCGAGGTGCCCCCGAAGGACACCCTGTCCCGCCGGGCCAGCCGCACCCGGGCGTACGACCTGGTGGCCCGGTTCCCCGACGCGGCCCGCTCCCGCCGCTACGGCTGGGGGATCTTCCACCGGCTGCCCCGGCGCAACCCGGGTTTCGGGACCCTGCTCGGCACCCTGCACACGCTGCTGATGCTCGCCATGGCCGGGGTCGCGGCCAACCGGACCGGCACCGAGCAGCGGCTGCTCAGCGTCCCGCTGGTGATCATGTTGGCGGTGACGCTGCTCAGCGCGGCGTTTTTCGCCCAGCCGCCCAGCGCCAGCGGGAAACGGCACGTCCGGCACTGGCTGCTCGGCATCGGTCACGGGCTGGCGCACGTGGCGCTCGCGGTCGCCGGCACCTGGGTCTGGCTGCACCTGCCGTTCTACCACTGGCCGTGGCCGCTGCCGGCAGTCGCCGCCGCCGTGGTCTACGGCCCGGTGATCGGGCTGGTCGCCACCCAGGTGGTGGCCGCATACCTGCTGGTGGCGGGCACCTTCGGGGTCAACGTCAACGAACTCTTCGCCGGGCAGGGCATCGAGGACTCGAAGTCGTTCCTGCGGATGCGCATCGACCCGGACGGCACGCTGACCGTCTATCCGATCGCCGTCGACCGGGTCTGCCACGACTGGCAGCTCAACCCCGACCAGTCCCCCACCGCCTCCTGGCTGACCCCCCGCACTCCGCTGACCCCCCACCTGGCCGAACCCCCGATCACCCTCACCTGACTCCCCACCCACCCCGCGCCACCCGCCGGCCCGCCGCCCTCCCCCCGCCCGCCCGCCCGCCGATGTTGATCAAGAGGTTTGCGTCACCAGGCGCGATCAAACTGACGTAAACCTCTTGATCAACCCCGATCAGAGGGGGGTGGAGGCGGAGCGGGCGGGGAGGTCAGGGAGTGGATCATGGATTTGAGGGCGTGGAAGGCGGTTGAGCGTTCGGCCCCGGTCATGCCGGAGAGCATTCTGACCTCGACCGAGCGGACGGCGGCGGTCGCCTGGTCCAGGCTGCGTCGACCGCTCGGCGTGAGCCGCGCGGGCAGCGCCTTGCCCACGGGAGCCTCGGCGGGCCTGGTCACGTAGCCCTCCCGTTCCAGGTTCTGGAGCAGGACGTTCATCGTCTGCCGGGTCACGAACGCCCCCCGCGCGAGCTCGGAGTTCGACAAGCCCGGTCGCTGCGCCAGCAGTTCGAGGCAGGCGTAGTGCGTCACACCCATCCCGAGCGGGCGGAGCACCTCCTCCATCGCCGCCCGCAGGGCGCTCGACGCCTCTTTCAGCAGGTAGCCCAGGGACGTGTTCAGGTCGATGCCGGCATCACCTTGACTCATGTCAGGATTCTGACATAGGTTGAGCCGTGTCAGGAAACTGACATGAAAGAAGGAGTACCACCATGCCCGTCACCGGCCCCGACTTCATCTCGCTCCAGGCACGCGACCTCGCCGCCTCACAGGCGTTCTACGAGCACTATCTCGGCCTCATCCGCTCGCCGGCCGGGCCCCCGCACGCCGTCGTCTTCGCGACCAAGCCGATCGCGTTCGCCCTGCGCGACGTCGTCACCGGCACCGATCTCGACTCCGTCGCCCAGCCCGGCATCGGTGCCGCGATCTGGCTACACGCCACGGACGTGCAGGCCATCCACGACGCGCTCGTCACCGACGGGCACACCATCGTCTCCGCACCTGTCGACGGCCCCTTCGGCCGGACGTTCACCTTCGCCGACCCCGACGGCTACCAGGTCACCCTGCACGACCGCGCCTGAGGTGCCGGCCCTGGCGGTAAGCGGCCCAGGCACACGCACGGGGCGCGGGGCACGTCGATCAGCGCGTCGCCGCCTCCGGGCCGGACAGGTCACGGCTCTCGTAGGCGCTGCGGGACCCGCAGACGTCGGCACGGGAACACATGGAGCGCGAGCCGTCGGCGTCCAACCGGACGGTCACCGCGTCCCGGGGGACGCTGTGGCCGACCACCCGGCCCTCCCCCTCGGGTGTGGTGACCCGGCTGCCGACCGCCGGGGCGGACTCGGTGAACCTGGCATAGAGCGGGTGCTCGTACTTGAGGCAGCACATCAGCCGGCCACAGGCCCCGGAGATCCGCAGCGGGTTCAACGGGAGGTCCTGGTCCTTGGCCATCCGGATGGTCACCGGCTCGAAGTCGTTGAGGAAGGTGGCGCAGCACAGGTCCCGGCCGCAGGAGCCGATGCCACCCTGCACCCGGGCGGAGTCACGGGCGGAGAGCTGCCGCAGCTCCACCCGGCAGTGCAGGGTCGCACCCAGGTCCCGGACCAGGGAGCGGAAGTCCACCCGGTGCGGGGCGGTGAAGTAGACCGTCGTCCGGTCCCCGGTGCCCTCGGTGGCGGCGAGGACGTGGTCCACCGCGACCACCTTCATCGGCAGGCCGTGCTCCCGGATCAGCCGCTTCGCCGCCACCTTCGCCTCCGCCTTACGCCGCCGCAGCAACTCGTCGCGGCGCAGGTCGTCGTCGCCGGCCAGCCCGACCAGCTTCGGGAAACCGTCGGTCTCCTCGGTGACCCACTGCGCCGCCCAGACGCACTCCGCCACCTCGGGGCCGTCGTCGGTGGGGACGAGCACCCGGTCACCGACCTGCGGACGGAACTCCCCCGGGTCGAGGTAGTAGAGCCGCCCGTACCGGTTGAAGCTGACCGCGCAGAGCATGCCCATGACATCAGCCTACGACGGATCGGCGGGACCCGGTCGGGTGCGGCGGGCGGGCATCCCGCCGGGGAGTCGACCCGGTCACGGTCAGCCGATCCGCAGCGGGCCGCCGTGGTACGACGGACCGCCGGCCGACCGCCAGGTCGACTCGGCCAGGCTGGGTGACCACTGGCGCAGTAGCGTCTCCGCCCCGTCGTAGGCCACCCCGAGCACCGCGAGCACCCGGGTGGCGATCTCGGCCGCTGCCCCGGACCCGACGGCGGGCCCGGCACCGGAGGCGGTCGCCGCCCGGACCCGGACCGCCTCGGTGGAGCCGAGCACCTCGGCCAGCACCCGGGCCACCGCCAACCGGCTGCCCTCCACCCAGTCGGCCAACGCGTCGGCGTAACCGGCGGTGGACTCCAAGCGGCCCACCAGGCTCTCCGGCCCCTCGTCCAGATGGCGCAGCAGGGCGGTACGGGCCTCGTCGTAGGACGACCCGGCCGGGCCGGACCAGATCCCCGGGTCGGTGAGGGCGGCGCACGCGTCGTCGTACCCCCGGATGAGCCGGCGCACGGCGTGGCCGGCGGTCGCCAGTGGCGCGGGGTGCAGGTCGAGGAAGGCGCGCAGGGCCTCCCCCGGCAGCAGCTGCATCCGGCGCAGCAACGGCCAGACGGGGTGCCCCTCGGGGCCCCGGCGGCGAGCAGCGTGTCGACCCGGGCGAGCAGGTCGAGACCCGGCTCGGCGAGGCGGTCCAGCGGGTCCATCACGCCTCCCCGCCCAGCCGGCGGCGGGCGGCGTCGTCGGCGGTGGCGTAGCGGTCGGCGGCGCTGCGGACGGCCGACGCGGCGGCGGCCAACCGGGCGGCGGCGGCACCCGCCTCGCGGGCCCGGCAGTCGGTGGCGGCGGTCCACTGCCGGTGCAGGGCCCGTCCGACCTCACCGGGACGACCGGCGGCGTGCGCACCGAACGCCGGATGCGGCGGGTCACTCACCGTGACCGTGCGGGAGAGCGCGGCGAGGGTGGCGCTGGCCTCGTCGAGGCGGGCAGCGAGGGCGCGCAGGGCGTCCACCTCAGGCCCCCGCGAGCGGGCGGTAGGCGGTGAAGGTCTCGTTGTGCAGCTTCTCCCGGGCCCACTGGGCGGCGTCGGCGGCGGCCGTGACGACGGCCTGCACCGAACCGGCCACGTCCCGGGGGTGGCGGTTGTGCAGCGGCCCGAGGAAACGCACGTCGGTGATCCGGCCCCCGGCGGTCACCACCACCTCGACCAGCCCGTCGGGCGAGCGGACGGTCACCTCGACGGTGTCGACCGCCCGGTCGAACTCGGCCTGGAGGGACTCGATCCGGCGGTACCGCCGCACCGCCTCCTCGATCCACGCCTCGTCGATCTCGCCGCGCGGCATCCGATCTCCCCCCAGGTAGACCTCACCCTGCGTGCCACCACGATCACTGCGGCCCACCGGGACCGTACCGCACCCCGTCAACACGTGTCGATGGGCGGAAACGGGGGTCAGCCGCGCCAGAGGGAGAGCATCATCGCCTCCACGGCGATGCGGGGTTTCACGTTCGCCTCGATCGCCGCCCGGCACTCCAGCACCGCCTCCAACCGGCGCAGCGAGCCCTCGGGGGCCCATTTCTGCCCGCCCGCCTCGGCCAACGTCGCGGTGTCGGTGTGCACCGGGGCGACCGGCGCGCGCAACGCCGAGGTGAGCGCGTCCCGGTAGAAACCGGCCAGGTCCACCAGGGCCCGGTCCAGGGCGTCCCGCTGGGCCCGGGTGGCCCGGGACTTCTGCCGCTTCTCCAGGTCCTTGAGCTGGCCGGCGGAGCCACGGGTCGCGCCCGCCGCGCCCCGGCCGGTGCCGCCCGCGCCCAGCGCGGTCTGCAACGCGGCCCGCTCGGCCGCGTCGGATTCCGCCACCGAAGCCGCCGCCTCCGCCTCGGCCGCCTCGATCAGCGCCGACGCCGCGTCGAGCGCGGTGCCCACCCCGGTCAGCCGGCGCGGCACCGCCAGCACCGCGTCCCGGCGCTGGCGTGCCTCGGGATCGCGGGCCAACCGTCGGGCCCGCCCCACGTGCCCCTGCGCGGCAGCGGCGGCCCACTGCGCCACGTCGGGCGTGACGCCGTCCCGCCGGACCAGCACCTCGGCGACCGCCGCCGCCGAGGGCTGCCGCAGCGGTACGACCCGACAGCGCGACCGGATCGTCACCGAGACGTCCTCCGGGTGGGTGGACGGGGCGCAGAGCAGGAAGACCGTGCGGGGCGGTGGCTCCTCGACCGCCTTGAGCAACGCGTTGCCGGCCGCCTCGGTGAGCCGGTCGGCGTCCTCGATGATCACCACCTGCCAGCGTCCGCCGGACGGGGTGCTCGCCGCCCGCAGCACCAGGGCGCGCATCTCGCCGACGCCGATGGAGAGCCCTTCGGGGGCCACCAGCCGGACGTCGGCGTGGGTGCCGGTGAGCGTGGTGTGGCAGCCGGGGCAACTGCCGCAGCCGGTGCCGTGCACGCACTGGAGGGCGGCGGCGAAGGCCCGGGCGGCCACCGAGCGACCCGAGCCGGGCGGGCCGGTGAAGATCCAGGCGTGGGTCATCCCGGCCGCCGGGTCGACGGGCGGGGGGTCCCCCGACGGTGGCCCCCTCGTCGGCCTCGGCCAGGGCGGCCAGGTCGTCGTCCGGGTCACCGGTGGGGGTGGGCAGGTGGGCGGTGCGCAGCACGGCGGCGGCCGACGCGGCGGCCCGGCGCAGGGTGTCGACCGCGTCGGCCTGACCGACCAGGTCGGCGAAGACGTCCGACATCAGGTGCGGTGCTCCATCCCCACCAGCTCAGAGTCGGATAACTCGGGCTGCACCGAGGTGTCCGGCCCGTGCGCCGGGCGGGGGTGCACGATGCCGGCCGGGTCCACCAGCAGCTCCTGCACCCGGCGGGCGACCAGGCGGGCGATCTCGTCGACCGGGCGGGCCCCGTCGAGCACCAGGTAACGCTTCGGGTCGTTGGCCGCGAGGTCGAGGAAGGCGTACCGGACCCGCTCGTGGAAGGCGACCGACTCCGCCTCCAGCCGGTCGGTCCCCCGGTTGCGGGCCGCCGCCCGGGACAGGCCGGTGCGCGGATCGACGTCGAGCAGCACCACCAGGTCGGGCTTGAGCCCGCCGGTGGCCCACGAGGAGAGCCAGGAGACCTCGTCGACCGGCAGCGTACGACCGGCGCCCTGGTAGGCCAGGGACGAGTCGACGTACCGGTCGCTGATCACCACCGCACCCCGGATCAGGGCGGGTCGGACCACGGTGGCGACGTGGTGGGCCCGGTCGGCGGCGTACAGCAGCGCCTCGGCGCGCGGGGACGGGGCGTCCGCGCCGGAGTCCTCCAGCACCAGGGCCCGGATCCGCTCACCCACGGCCGTGGCACCCGGCTCGCGGGTCACCACCACGTCGCGGCCCTGCTCACGCAGGCGGGTGGCGAGCGTTTCCAGCTGGGTGGACTTGCCGGCCCCCTCGCCGCCCTCGAAGACCACGAAGAGCCCGTTGGAGACGAACGGCTCGGCCGGCATCAGTGGCCGGCCGCGCATCGAACCCCACAGGTCGGCCAGGACCGGCACGCCCTTCTTGTCGTCCATCTGGCCGAACGCGCTGATCCCGGCGAAGATGCCGGCCAGGCCGGCGGCGAGCAGCAGCAGTCGGGTGGACGAGACCGAGATGCCGAGGTCGGCGATGGTCAGCTGGCGTGAGCCGCCGACCCCGACCAGCAGGCTGCTCAGGGCGATGGCCAGGATCAGCACCAGCCGGGTGCCGATCTGCACCACGGCGAAGACCCGGCCGCGTACCTCGTCGGCGACCTCGCCGCCGAGCAGCGTGGTGCCGGCGAGGAAGGCCATGCCGGCACCCGCGCCGACCATGATCGCACCGAGGATGGCCATCGACAGGTGGATGGCGAAGGCCAGCACCAGCACGGACGCGCTGGCCAGCACGATGCTCATGCCGAACCAGCGACGGCGGGACATGTCCCGCACGATCATCGGGCCGAGCCCGATGCCGACCGCCAGCCCGATGAAGATCGCGCCGAACAGCATGTAGAAGGCGGCGTCGCCGGCGCCCAGCGAGGCGGCGAAGAACTTGGCGGTGCCGATCACGATGCCGCCGCCGGCGAACGCGCCGAAGATCCCCAGCACCAGGCCCCGGACCAGCGGGGTCTGGCCGATGAACTTCCAGCCCTCGGTGAACTGGCTGAACATGCCCTGCTCGGCGCGCTCACCCCGCTCCCGGGCCTGGGCCTGGCTGATCTCCTTGATGCCGAAGGCCACCACCAGCGCGGTGGCCAGCCGGGAGAAGGCGTTGAACCAGAGGGCGAGCTGGGCCGGCTCGGCCCAGCCGGGCATCTCCCCGCCGGTGATCCCCCGCACGCTGCGGTCCAGCACCGCCAGTCCGATCGCGGCGGCGACCGGGGTCAGGCCGTACGTGGTGATCAGGGTGAGCTGGTTGGCCGTCTCCAGCCGGGCGCGCGGGATGAGGTTGGGGACCGCGGCCTCCTTGGCCGGAATCCAGAGCAGGGTGATCGACTCGATGAGGAAGGTGGCGATCGCCGCCCAGGTGACGACCACGCCGCCCCGGACGCCGAGCAGCGCGACCAGCGGGATCGAGGCGAAGAGCACGAACCGCAGCAGGTCGCAGATGACCATCGTCCAGCGCCTGTCGAACCGGTCGGCGAGCACGCCGGCCACCGGCCCGAGCACCAGCGCCGGGAGCAGCCGGATCGCGATCACGCCACCGAACACGGCGCCCTGGGCGGTGCTGCCGGACACCTGCGCGGCGGCGAAGACCGAGGTGGCGAGCAGGCCGAGCCAGTCGCCGAAGGAGGCCGCGCCGAGGACGATCCAGAGCCGCCGGAACGGCCTGATGCGCAGCACGGAACGGATCGCCGCCGCACCGGACCGGTCGGTCGGGGCGGTGCCGCCGGGCGGTGGGCCGGATGACGACGCGCCGGACGACTCGCCGTGCTGCTGGCTTTCGATGGCCGTACCTCCACGTGCCGGCCCAACGCTGGGCAGTCCCGGTGGAACACTCTAGACCCGGTGGGGGCCTCCCCACCGGCGACATTCTCCTGCTCGCCGAGCCTAGGCCGCGAACGCCACCGACCGCAGCCCGGTAGGACGTGAGGGTATTTCGCATTGCCGTCCGGACAGTTAGCGTGCATTCGTGGCCATCGACAGCGACACCCTGCGCGAACGCCTCGACAAGGCGACCGCCCACCTCGACCCGCCCTACGCCGTGGTGGACCTCACCGCCTACGACGCCAACGCCGCCGCGCTGGCCGCCCGCAGCGCGGGCAAACCGGTCCGCGCCGCCAGCAAGTCGATCCGGGCCCGCGACCTGCTCACCCGGGCGCTGCGGCAACCCGGCTGGTCCGGTGTGATGGCGTTCACCGTTCCCGAGGCGAACTGGCTGGTCCGCTCCGGTGTCACCGACGACGCGCTGGTGGCGTACCCGAGCGCCGACCGGGGGGCGCTCGCCGAGCTGGCCGCCGACCCGCAGCTCGTCGCGGCGGTCACCCTCATGATCGACAGCACCGAGCAACTGGACCTGATCGACGTCGTGTGCCCACCGGGCAGCCGCCCCGAGCTGCGGGTCTGCCTCGACCTGGACGCCTCCTGGCGACCGCTGCGCGGGCGGGTGCACGTCGGAGTACGCCGCTCGCCGGTGCACAGCGCCCGGGCGGCCGGCGCGCTGGCCGCCGCCGTCGCCCGCCGACCCGGCTTCCGGTTGGTCGGCCTGATGTCGTACGAGGCACAGATCGCCGGCCTCGGGGACGCCCCGCCCGGACAGGCCGCGCTCAGCGCCGCGATCCGGATCGCCCAGCGCGGGTCGTACCGGGAGCTGCTGGCCCGCCGGGGTGCGGCGGTCGCCGCCGTCCGGGAACACGCCGACCTGGAGTTCGTCAACGGCGGCGGCACCGGCAGCGTGGCCGCCACCAGCGCCGACCCCGCGGTCACCGAGGTCACCGCCGGATCGGGGCTGTACGGGCCGACGCTGTTCGACGCCTACCGGGCCTGGCGGCCGACCCCGGCGGCGTTCTTCGCCTGCACGGTGGTCCGCCGGCCGACGCCGGAGATCGCCACCGTGCTGGGCGGGGGCTGGATCGCCTCCGGACCCGCCGCCACGAGCCGGCTGCCCCGGCCGTGGCTGCCGGCCGGGCTGGCGCTGGTCGGCAGCGAGGGCGCGGGCGAGGTACAGACCCCGCTGACCGGTGCCGCCGCAGCCGGGCTGCGGATCGGCGACCGGGTGTGGTTCCGGCACGCCAAGGCGGGTGAACTCTGCGAGCGGGTCAACGAGCTGCACCTGGTCGACGGCGACACGGTCGTCGACACGGTGCCCACCTACCGGGGGGAGGGCCACGCCTTCCTCTGACCGTCGCGCGCCCCTCGCCCGACGCCGGGCCGTTCCCCGGTCCGCGGCGGGCGGGGCGGTCAGGGCTGGGCGACGGGCGGGGTGGGGGCCTCGACGTGCCGGTGCAGGTATTCGCGGATGAGCGCCTTGGCCTCGGCCAGGACCCGCTCGTCGCCCTCCTGCTTGCGGCGGAACGCCAGCTTGATCAGGGCGTCCGCGGCCTCGACGGCGATCTCCAGGCAGAACCGCAGGCGCGGCTCGTCGACCATGCCGAACCGTTCGGTGAGCACCCGGGCCAACTGGTCGGCGATCACGCCGTTGTTGTCCCGCTGCTCGTCGAGCAGGTGCAGGTCGACGACGTCGCCGAAGTGCAGGGTGCGGAACCCCGGGACGGTGCGGTGCATCGAGATGTACTCGTCGATGCCCGCGTCGACGCCGTCCCACCAGTGGGTCAGGTCGTCGGAGGCGAACCGCTCGTCGAGGCGCTGGAGGTAGGACTCCATGGTGCGCAGGGTCAACGCCTGCACGATCGCCCGCTTGTCCGGGAAGAACTGGTAGACCGACCCGATCGCCACCTCGGCCCGCTCGGCGAGCAACGTGGTGGTCAACCCCTCGTACCCCACCTCGTCGACGAGTTCGGCACAGGCGTCCAACATCCGTTGGACGCGCGCGACACTTCGACCCTGCACCGGAACGCGGCGCAGCGGCCCGGTCGTGGCGGCTGGTGTGGACACTCGACGCCACCCCCCTTCGACGGAAGAACATATCCACATGTCACGAGACCGTGACTACCGGTACAACGAGCGGACCTCGATTGCGGTATTTACCAGGCACAACGTTCCTGATATGAAGGCAGTTCACATTCATGTCGAGGAGCGCCGATGGCCGGTACCGCCACCGCCTGGTCCAACTGGGCGGGCAACCAACACAGCGTCGCCACCGCCATCCTGCGCCCTACCACCGTCGAGGACATAGCCGAGGCGGTCCTGGACGTGGCGGGCGCAGGTGAGCGGATCAGAGTGGTCGGCAGCGGCCACTCGTTCACCCCCATCGCCGTGTCCGACGGGCGGCGGATGGAGCTGTCCGCCCTGCGGACCGAAGTCCGGGTCGACCGGGCGGCCCGACTGGTCACCGTCCCCGCCGGGACCACCCTGCGGGCGCTCAACGCGCTGCTCGCCGGGCACGGCCTGGCCATGCCCAACCTGGGCGACATCGACGCGCAGACCATCGCCGGGGCGATCTCCACCGGCACCCACGGCACCGGTGCCGCGTACGGCTGCCTGTCCACCTTCGTCGAGGCGCTCACCCTGGTCACCGGCACCGGCGAGGTGCTGCGCTGCTCGGCCGAGGAACACCCGGAGATCTTCGCCGCCGCCCGGGTCGGCCTGGGAGCGCTCGGCGTGCTCGCCGAGGTCACCCTGCGCTGCGTCGACGCGTTCACCCTGCGCGCACACGAACGCCCCGCCCCGCTCGACGAGGTGCTGGGCGACCTGTCCGGTCTCATCGGCCGGCACGACCACGTCGAGTTCTACTGGTTCCCGTACACCGACCGGGTGCAGCTCAAGACCAACGACCGGGTGCCGGCCGACGACCGGCCGCTGCCGCGCTGGCGGGGCTGGTTGGACGACGAACTCCTCGCCAACACGGTCTTCGCCGGGGCCTGCCGGCTGGGCCGCGCCGTGCCGCCGCTGGTCCCCACCATCAGCGCGGTGTCCGCGCGGGCACTGACCGAGCGCACCTACACCGGCCGCTCCGACACCGTCTTCTGCACCCCGCGCCGGGTCCGCTTCGTCGAGATGGAGTACGGCATCCCGCGCGCCGCCCTGCCGCAGGCGCTGGCGGAGCTGCGCCGCATCGTCGACCGGCTGCCGTTCAAGGTGCTCTTCCCGGTCGAGGTGCGGTTCACCGCCGCCGACGACATCTGGCTGTCCCACGGCTACGGGCGTGACTCGGCCTACCTCGCCGTCCACCAGTACGTCGGCATGCCGTACGAGCCCTACTTCCGGGCCTTCGAGGAGGTCGCTGCCGGGCTGGGCGGCCGACCCCACTGGGGCAAGCTGCACTACCGGGACGCGGCGTCCCTGGCGACCGCGTACCCGAGGTTCGCCGACTTCCAGGACCTCCGCGCCCGACTCGACCCCGGCCGGGTCCTCACCAACCCCCACCTCGACCACATCCTCGGCGAGTGACCCACCCGCCGCCAGGGGTGACGACGACGGCGGGAACGGCACGGTAGCCTGCCTGCGATGCCCCGAATCACCACCCGCCGTAACGGTCTCCTGGCGTGCTGCGCGGCCCTGTCGCTGTGGCTCGTCGCGTGTGGCGAGCCACCCGACGAGCCCACCGCCGCCCCACCCGCCCCGGCAGCCCCGGCAGCCCCGGCAGCCCCGGACACGGTGGTGACCGACTTCGTCAGCCGGCTCAAGCCGACCGATCCCTACCGCGACCCGGACCCGACGGAACGGCAGACGGCCCGTCGGGCGGTGACACTGTTGGTGACCGGGGACCAGTCGGGGCTGCCGGAGGCGAGCGGGCTGCTGGCCGAGCTGGGCTTCACCGCCAGCCGGGGCCGCGATCCGCAGACCGGGCGCGACTACGCGCTGTTCGTCACCGGGGCCGGCACGGAGCGGCCCTGGGGCCTGATCATGGTGGACCTGTCCCAGCCGGTACGCCTCGCCGTCGAGGTGCCCCACCCCAACTCGGACCTGCACACGGAGGACATCGGACTGCGGCTGTTCCGGGCGACGCCGGGCAGCATCATGCTGGTCGCCGGCGCACACCGCCGGGCCGGCGACGGGCGGGCGGACGCGGCGCACAACTCCCAGGGCCTGTTCCAACTGGCCAGCGAGCGGTTCGCCCGCAACCGGATCAACCAGATCCAACTGCACGGCTTCGCCGAGCAGAGCCTCCCCGGCGAGGAGATGGTGGTCTCCAACGGGCAGAAGCGCTCCACCCCCGCCCTGCGCCGCACGGCCGACGCGCTGGACACCGCCGGCTTCGTCGCCTGCCGGGCCTGGACCAGCAGGTGCGGTGAGTTGGAGGGCACCACCAACACCCAGGCCGAGGCGGCCCGCAAGGAGGGCGCGGTCTTCGTCCATCTGGAGATCACCTGGGCGGTACGCCGTGCCGAGGACCGTCGGGCGGACCTGGTGGCGGCACTGGTGGCCGCCGACCTTCCCCGCCGCTGACACCTACCGGCCCGCAGCCCCGGCACCCGACCACGCCACCCCCGCGTTTGCCGGCCGGCCGGGGTCAGACCCGGCGGGCCGACAGGAACCGGCCCGACCAGTAGCCCGGCCCGTCCAGTAGCGACTCACCACCGAAGTCACCGAACGTCGGACCGTCCGCCTTGACCCGGCTGGAGAAGAACCGGTGGTGACCGGCATCGTCGACACCGAGATAGATGCCGGAGTGCTCGATGCTCGGGCCGGCGTTCGCCCCGTGGTTGAAGAAGACCAGGTCACCCTCCTGGAGGACGCCGTAGTCGCGGGCCGCCCGACCGGTGTTCGGGATCAGCAGCGCGCCGGGGCCGAAACCGGCCATCGCGTACGCCCGGCGGGGCAGTCCGGCACCCTTGGTGTTGGTGCCCCGCAACGGGTACTTCATCCGGTAGCCGTAGACCATCCGGATGAAACCCGAGCAGTCCAGGCTGCGGAAGTGGTCCTTGGCCGGCCGCTCGTGCTTGCCGTCCGGGAAGTCCCACTCCACACCGAGGTAGTCGTAGAAGTCGGAGTTCTCGGCACGACCGTCCGGGTCCGCCGCCGAGAGTGGGCCGAAGGAGGCGTCACCGGCGAACTGGCGGCCCTTGGCGTCCTTACGGGCGGGCGCGTCGTCCAGGTAGTCCATCGCGATGGCGAGGGCGTCCGGGCTGTCGTCCCCCACCGCCTTGTCCAGCCACGGCCGGAACCATGCCGCCTTCTCCTCACCGGCCTTCCACGGGGTCGGGGCGAGCCGGATCCAGGCGTCGGTGGTCACCGACGACTTCGTGAAGCGGGGCTCGGTGAAGGTCCGCTCGGGGCCGGCGACGCGTACCGTGCGGGCCTTGTCGGTGAACACCGCCAGCACCCGCCCGGCCGCGTCGCGGACCTGGGTCCGCGACGGTTTGCCCAGCCGGGTGAAGGTCAGCTCGGCGGACTCGACCGACGCCGCGCCCGGGCCGGCCGCGCTGCCCGGCGGGGCGGTCGACGCGGACCGGTCGGGACGGAGCGCCACGACGACGATCACACCCGCGGCGATCAGGACGACGGCCAGCGTCGCCCAGATCCCGTTCCTGCTCTGTGACACGGGGGATGCCTGCTTCCGTAGTCTCGGCTCAACTCACCGGCACCAGGCCGGCCAGGATGCCACTGAAGATGATCAGGTACGAACCCACGGAGACCGCCCCGGTGGCCAGGATCGTCGCCAGCGGCGGTTGACGGACCAGCTGGTAGGCGATCAGGCCAGGTGCCACGAAGCCGAGGGTCTGGTGCGAGAACAGCAGCGGGAAGTCCTGCTGGATGACCAGGAAGAGGGTGGTCTGGAGCAGCACGCTGAGCAGCACGATCGCCGCGAACAGCCGCTTGCCGTAAAGGATGACCACCCGCTGCATGACCCGGGTGAGTCCCCAGGTCACCCCGGTCATCGCGACGATCACCAGCACCTGGCGGTACTCCTCGACCAGGGCCAGCGCCAGCCAACCCGGCGTGATCATGCCACCGGGGGAGAGATTGGTGGTGAGGTAGCAGGCCAGCGCGAGGACCAGCCCGACGCCCAGGCAGAGCGTGGACAGCTCGGGCGTCAGTTCTCCGTTGATCATGAGGAACTCCGGTAGACGGACGGCCGTCGATGCGACGACTGCGGATCGGGATCGGGTGGTGTCGCAGCGGTGCCGTCGGCCGGTGGCCGGCGGCTCCGGTCCCGGCGCGGATCGTGGTCCACCGGGGCCTGCTCCGGGGGCCCGCCCACCGGCCGGCCGCGCCGGGTCGGCGGCTCCTGCTCCACCAGGCCGAACGGGTCCCGCTGGCCCGGAGACTGGGCGTGGTAACGGTCCAACTGCTCGGGGGCCAGCGCGGCGTACCGGTCCAACTGCTCGGGGGCGAGCGCGGCGTACCGGTCCGGACGCCCGGGGGCGGGCACGCCGGGGCGTTCCGGCCCGTCGTACGGTCGGGCCGTCGGGGGCCGGGCCACGGCGCCGGGGGCGCGAGGGGCACGGGGGGTGCCGGGGGCGCGGGAGGGTTGCCGTACGTCGTCGCCGGCCGCCGGGAGGCACCGGAGGCCGGTCCGGGCGG
Organism: Micromonospora sp. RL09-050-HVF-A; assembly: GCF_019374995.1. NCBI lineage: Bacteria > Bacillati > Actinomycetota > Actinomycetes > Micromonosporales > Micromonosporaceae > Micromonospora > Micromonospora sp. RL09-050-HVF-A. Next base: position 4,976,037 of record NZ_JAGKQP010000002.1, on the reverse strand, counting down.
CGAGTCGCCCCCCGGTGCGCCGTACCGACGGGCAGGGGCCTCGCCGACTGGCCGAACACTCGGACCCGGCGGCACGACACGAGCAGGCGGACCCGCCGGCACCGCACGCACAGCCGGACCCGGCGGCACCGCACGCACAGGCGGACCCGGCGGCACCACACGCACAGCCGGACCCGGCGGCACCACACGCACAGCCGGACCCGGCGGCACCACACGCACAGCCGGACCCGACGGCACCACACGCACAGCCGGACCCGACGGCACCACACGAGCAGCCGGACCCGCCGGCACCACACGAGCAGGCGGACCCGGCGGCACGACACGAGCAGCCGGACCCGGCGGCACCGCACGAGCAGGTGGCTCCTGGGATACGGGACGGTCCAGACGGCTGAGCTGCGCGAGCAGGATCTCGCCCTGACCGTGGATGTTGCCGATCGCCAGCACCGAGGCGAACCCGTCGATGCTGCCGAGCACCCCGTCGAGCAGTTCCTCGGCCCCGATCCGACCGCCCAGGTCGACCACCCGGCCCTGCCAGCTCTCCTCGATCTTGACGCGGGCGCTCCGGGTCGGCTCACCGATCAGGACGACCTTGTCCGGGTCGATCCGGGAGACCAGCGCGCCCATCTGGCCGTTCCGCTCCACCCGGTCCGGCCGACAGTTGATCAGCACGTGCAGTGGTCGGGGGATCGACCCCTGTTCCTGCAACTGCTTGATGTTCATGAACGTCGACTCGGGGTCGTTGGCGGCGAAGATGTTCGCGAACCGCAGCGACGTGCCGTCCCGGCGGTACTCCTCGACGCTGAGCACCCCCGGATCGGGGGGTGCCGTCCACATACCGGTCAGGGCGGCCTCCCGGGGCACCCCGAGCAGTTCGGCCACCTTGAGGGCGATGGCCACGTTCTCCTTGAACGTGGTCCAGGTGAAGCCCGCCATCTCGTCGTCGGTGACCGATTCGGGGTCGACCGGGATCAGCTTGCAGGACCGCTTGTCCGCCTCCGCCTGCAGGATGTGCAGCCGGTCGGACTCGGCGGTGACGCAGATCCCGCCGACCGGCATGGACCGGCTCAGCGAACGGGCCACGTCGTCCAGGGTCGGCCCCATCTCGGCGAGGTGGTCCTCCCGGACGTTGCAGAGGATGCCGATGGTGGACTGGATCAGCTTGGTCTGGTTCAGCTCCTGCAACGGCGGCATGACCGCCATGCACTCGATCACCAACGCGTCCGGGTAGTAGGCGGCGGCCCGGCGGACGATGCCGATCTGCTCCACCACGTTGGCGATGCCGAACTTGCGGTAGACCGGCTCTTCGCTGGCGTCCGGGAAGATGAACCGGGCCGCCGTGCCGGTCGTCTTGGCCACCACGACCAGCCGGCCACCACGCAGCGCACCGGCGGTGAGCCGGGTGATCGAACTCTTGCCCCGGATGCCGTTGACGAGCACCCGCTGCGGGATGCGGTGCAGGCTGCGGTGATGGTTGCGCTGCTCGATGATGCCGCCCGCCAGCAATCCGAGGCACGCGAGGAGAAACACCAGATAGAGGAAGAGCATCTCAGTCACCCCTGCGGGACGACCGGACACCACGGCTACCCGCCTTCCGTCGTGGCGGGACCTTCGTCATGATCGCCGTGGGCATGCCCTCGGTGCCGCGCAGTCGTGCCGCACCCCCGAGCCGCTGCTCGCCGTGGACCGCCGCCTGACGACACACCTCCAGGCAGACCGCCACCGCGCCGATGTCGTCGTGCCAGCGCGGTGAGATCACCCGGCTGCTGTCCCCACCGGCGAGCGTCGCCGCCTCCCGGGACAGGTTGCGCAACGGCCGGAGTTGGAAGAAGTAGTACCAGCTGAACAGCAGCAGGCCGATGCCCGCCGCGACGACCGCGACCAGGAGCGCGCCCTGACGCATCTCGTTGCCGGGCAGCGCGTAGTCGGTGACCGGGCGCTCGGCCACCACCGTCCACTCCAGGTGCGCCGCCGAGCCCTCCAGCGCGACCGGCGCGGTGATCAACAGCTCACGGTCACCGTCGACCTCCGCCACCCGGGCGTACGGCTTCCCGCTGAGCGCCTCCGCCGCCGCGGTGCGCACCTGCCGGCTGGAGACCTGCTCGAAGGCGAGGTAGCCGGCCGAATCCAGGATGTCCCGCTGGTCCACGTCGACCACCCGCAGTCGCCCGTCGACCCGCTCCAACAGCCGGGTCAGGTAACGCACGTCGAACTCGGCGACCAGCGACCGCCCGTCCGCCAGCTGCGTGTACGCGTAGACGATCGGCAGTCGGCCCTGCACGTCGTGCAGCACCACACCGCCCTCCCCCGGCAACGGACCACCGGGTCGCAGCGGGGTCCGGCCCACGCTGGTGACCACACCGCCGTTCGCCGACACGAGGTAGCCGCTGCGGAACCTGCGGTTGTCGTCGAGCAGGCGGTCGAGCGCCCGGCGCAGCTGGCCGGTGCCGGCGGTGCGGTTGTCCGCGCCGACCAGGGCGAGCTTGGTGTAGCCACCGTCCAGGGTGTCGTCGACCGCGCCGGCCACGGCGGCGACCTGGTTCTCCGAGTCCCGCACCACCTGGGCCGGGAGGTCGTCCTCGTGGGGGGCGAGGGTGGCCAGGATCCCGCCTGCGGCCAACAGCACCGCGACGACCGCCGTGACGACCGCAAGACCTGCCGGTACGCCGCCGGTCGGGTCGTCCGGGCCGCGCCCCGCCGGGGTCGCGTGCTGCTGGGCGGCGAGCGTGCCGAACGCCGAGGCGATCCGGTTGACCTGGGCGTTCGCCGTCCTCGGCGGCCCCTGCGTGGGGTTGCCCGAGGCCACCGCCTTGGCGTGGACGAGGAGCAGCCGCATCGGCCGGACCAGTCCGAACTGGAGGATCAGCAGCACCGCACCGGCACCCACCAGCAGGACGAGCGCGGCCAGCAGGGGCTCCCGGGTGACCGCAGCGGCGGTGACCGGGACGTACACCAGGGAGACCACCACGACACCGACCTTGCCGACGGCGTCGGCGGTGGCCACCGGGGCGATCGGCGCGGCCGGGTCCCGGTCGACCGGGCCGGCGGCCGGTGCGCCGGTGCGGGTGGCGGTGGACCCCCCGGACGTCGCGCCCACCGCGCCGGTGATCAGCCCGTCCAGCGCGGGATCGGCCGGTACGGGTGCCCCCTGCACGAGGGACCGCCCACCTCCGGGCACGGCGATCAGGACGGCCTGCTTCGCCTTCGGGTCCAGCCGGAGGGTACGGATGTGCAGGTTCAGCTCGGCGACGAGCAACCGCCCGTCGGACAGCGGTTCGACCAGGAGCAGCCGGGGGTCGTTGCCCTCGACCACCGGCAGGGCGATCCGGCCGGCGGCGGTGCCGGGGGGCAGCGCCACCGGTTGACCGACAGCAGCCACAGTGGACTTTCCGGCCGCGTCGAGGACGCCGACGCCCCGCCACTTCGGTTGGTCTCTGGTGAGTGCGGCGAGTTGGGTGGCCGCCCCGGCCGGCCGCGCGTCGTAGGCGCCTGCCGTGCGGGCCAACTCCTCCCGGCTACGGGCGACCGAGCTGTCGAGGCCACGGGCGACCGCCCTGACGAAGTCCCGCTGCGAGTCGGTCACGGCCCGGGGCACGCCGGCCTCGCTGTCGCGGCCCAGGTAGGCGAAGGCGAAGACGGCGAGCAGGGTGAGCAGCAGGGCAGCCACCAGCGCCGGCGTACCGACCCCGGTCAGCAGACGGGGCTGCGGAAGCTGTTTCTCCAGGCTGATCAGACGCCAACGGGCCAACTCTCCCTGCCCGTCCCCGGGGCGGTGGAGGCCCGCCCGCACCGGCGGTGGCGGATGGTTCATCCACGCACCCACAGTAGACAGTCGTCACCCATGTAACCGTTCCTCCCCGTGGACCAGCCGGCGTGCGAGGCTAACAGCGCTCACCGCCCGCCGGATGGCGCGATTCGCCAACTATCGAGCGAATCGGATATTCAACCGCGTGATTTACCCGTTCGGCGTGGCCGAACCACCGGGCGGGCCAAGAACCTCAAGACCATCCGCTTCTCCCCCACGGGCCAAGAGGTAGCCCCGGATGCGGGCGGCAGCAGCCCGGTAGATCTCCCGGCGGTGCGCCGGGGTCGCCGGATCCGCCAGCGCGGTCGGCAGATCCACCAACCGGATGTCCGGATTCAGATCGATCCAGGTGGGAACGGCCTCGGCCCGGGTCACCCGCCACTTCCCCTTGGCCGTCTCGGTGAAGGTGAACCGCCCCATCACGCCCTCCCGGTTGGCGGGGATCGGTTCCGCGTGCCGGGCGACCTGGTTGCCCATCCCGAAGACCACCCACTTCTGGCCGATCTTCTCGATCGGCTGCACCACGTGCGCATGGTGACCCAGGATCAGATCGATGTCCGGGGACGCGATCAACAGCTTCGACCACTCCTCCTGCTTGGCGTCCGGCAGGTTCTCGTACTCGGTGCCCCAGTGCAGACTCAGCACCACGATCTCCGCACCCGCCGCGCGCAGCTTGCGCGCCGCCGCGAGGATCCTGGGCGGCTCGATGAGGTTGGCGATCCACTCCTTGCCCGCCGGCCGTCGCAGCCCGTTGAAGTGCAGGCTGTAGGCCAGGTGCCCGACCCGTACCCCGTTCTTGGTGTAGATCCGTGGGGTGAGCGACTCCTTCTTGGTCCGCGCGCTGCCGGTGTGCCCGATCTTCGCCGCGTCCAACGCGTCCAGGGTACGGACGACCCCCGCCTCGCCCTGGTCGATGCTGTGGTTGGACGCCGTCGAGCAGGCATCGAAGCCGGTGCCCCGGATCGCGTCCACCACCTGCGGAGGGACGCTGAACTTCGGGAAGCCGACGAACGGCCCGTCCGGCTTGGCCAGCGGGGTCTCCAGGTGACAGATCGCCAGGTCAGCACCCTCGACCGCCGGGCGGGCGTGCCGGAACAACGGGTTGAAGTCGAGCGCGGCGGAACGCCCCGCACGCTTGGCGTCCCGGCCCGCCTGATGGGTCAGTTCCGGGTGCACCAGCACGTCACCGGCGCCCAGGATGGTGAACAGCCGACGCCCGGAGGAGTCCTGGCGTACGGCCGGGTCGGGCGGGGTGCTGACCGGCCCGACCTCGGCGACCGGCGCACCCGCACCGATACCCGGCGGGTCAGCGGGCGAATCGCCCCGTGTCCCGCTGGTACGCCAGACGATCAGCCCCGCTCCGGCCAGCACCGTCCCGACGAGGGCGACGATGCCCGCCACCTTCAGCGGCCGGCCGCCACCCGCACTCTCCGATTTGGACACCGCGACAGAGTAGGCCATCACGCACCGGACGTGAGGCCCCTTTCAGCGGCTCACTCGCCGTCGGCAGCCACCGTGGCCTTGCGGGGAGCAGCCTTGCGGGCCGGCGTCTTCTTGGCTGTCGTGGCCTGCTTCGTCGCGGTGGCCTTGGTGGTCGTGGCCTTGGCCGCCGTCGTCTTCTTCGCCGCCGTGGTCTTCTTGGCCGGCGCCTTCTTGGCGGGGGCCTTCTTCGCCGCCGCCTTCTTCGGGGCCGGGCCCTTCGCCCGCTTCTCGGCCAGCATCTCCGACGCCTGCTCGACGGTCAGTTCCTCCGGGGTCTGCCCGCGCCGCAGCGACGCGTTGAACTCCCCGTCGGTGACGTACGGCCCGAACCGGCCGTCCTTGATCACCAGTGGCTTCTCGGTCAGCGGGTCGACGCCCATCTCGCGCAGCGGGGCGCGGCGGCCCGACGCTGGCGGGTCTTCGGGGCGGCCAGCAGGGCCAGCGCCTCGTCGAGGGTGACGGTGAACATCTTGTCTTCCGAGTCCAGCGAGCGGAACTCGTCACCACGCTTGACGTACGGACCGTAGCGGCCGTTGTTGGCGACCACCTCACCGCCGTCCGGGGCGACCCCGATCACCCGGGGCAGGCTGAGCAGCTTCAACGCCTCGTCGAGGGTGAGCGAGTCGGGGGTCTGCGTCCGCAGCAGCGACGACTTGCGCTCGCCGCTGGCGACGTACGGGCCGAACCGGCCGGACTTGAGCACGATCGGTTCCCCGGTGGCCGGGTCGTCGCCGAGCTTGCGCTCGCCGCCCCCGCCGAGGAACAACTCGTGCACCTTCTCCGGGGTCAGCTCGTCGGGGGCCAACCCTTCCGGGATCGGCGCCCGGTCGCCCTGGCCGCCGCCCTCCTCGCCCTCGGCCTTCGGCGTCGGCTGCTCGCCGGGCAGGGCCCGTTGCAGGTACGGCCCGAACCGGCCCACCCGCACGACGACCTCACGCCCCTCGTCGTCGGTGTGCAGCGGGATCGAGTTGACGCTGCGCGCGTCGATCTCGCTGAGGTCCTCGGTGACCAGTTTCTTCAACCCGCCCGCGTGGGCGATGGCCTGGTCACCGGTGCCGTTGCTGCTGCCGAAGTAGAACGCGGTGAGGAAGTCGACGGCGGCGTGGTCGCCCCCGGCGATCTCGTCCAGCTCGTTTTCCATGCTGGCGGTGAAGTCGTAGTCGATCAGGCGCGGGTAGTGCCGTTCCATCAGCCCGATCACCGCGAACGCCAGGAACGTCGGGATCATCGCCTGGCCGCGCTTGGTGACGTAGCCGCGGTCCTGGATCGTCTGCATGATCGACGCGTACGTCGACGGGCGGCCGATGCCCAGCTCCTCCAGCGACTTGACCAGCGACGCCTCGGTGTAGCGCGACGGCGGCTGGGTGTGGTGGCCCTGCGCGGCCAGCTCGTCGGCGGTCAACGGCTGGTCCTTGACCAGGGTGGGCAGCCGCCGCTCGGCGTCCTCGGCCTCGGCGTTCTCGTCGTCGCTGGACTCGACGTAGGCCCGCAGGAAACCCGGGTCGGTGATGGTCTTGCCGGTGGCCCCGAAGTCCGCCTCCTCCTGCGCGGCGGAGACCGCCCGGATGCGCACCGAGACGCTGGAGCCGACCGCGTCGGTCATCTGCGAGGCGATGGTGCGCCGCCAGATCAGCTCGTAGAGCTTGAACTCCTCGCCGGACAGCTCCTTGGCCACGTCGCCCGGGGTGCGGAAGTTGTCCCCCGCCGGGCGGATCGCCTCGTGCGCCTCCTGGGCGTTCTTCACCTTGCCGGTGTAGCGGCGCGGCTCCGGTGGCACGCTGCGCTCGCCGTACAGCTCGACGATCTGCCGGCGGGCCGCCGCGATGGCGGTCTCCGACAGGTTCACCGAGTCGGTACGCATGTAGGTGATGTAGCCGTTCTCGTAGAGCCGCTGCGCGGTGCGCATCGTCTGCTGCGACGAGAACCGCATCTTGCGGGCCGCCTCCTGCTGGAGGGTGGAGGTGATGAACGGCGCGTAGGGGCGACGACGGTAGGGCTTCTCCTCGACCCGGGTGACGGTGAACGGCCGCCCGTCCAACCGGGCCGCCAGGCCCCGCGCCCCGCTCTCGTCGAGGTGCACCACGCCCGCGCCGGGGCGTACCCGGCCGGTGGTCGGCTCGAAGTCCTTGCCGGTGGCGATCCGGTCGCCGTTGAGGGCGACCAGGGTGGCGTTGAAGGTACGCGGGCCCTCGCCCGGCTTCGCCACCGCCAGGGTGGCGAGGATGTCCCAGTATTCCGCGGTGCGGAAGGCCATCCGCTGGCGTTCCCGCTCGACCACGATCCGGGTCGCCACGGACTGCACCCGGCCCGCCGAGAGCCTCGGCATGACCTTCTTCCACAGCACCGGGGAGACCTCGTAGCCGTACAGCCGGTCGAGGATGCGGCGGGCCTCCTGGGCGTCGACCAGGTCCCGGTCGATCTCCCGGGGGTTGGCCACCGCGGCCTGGATGGCCGGCTTGGTGATCTCGTGGAAGACCATCCGCTTGACCGGCACCTTGGGCTTGAGGGTCTCCACCAGGTGCCAGGCGATGGCCTCGCCCTCGCGGTCCTCATCCGTGGCCAGGAAGATCTCGTCGACCTCCTTGGCCAGCTTGACCAGCTTGTTGATCTGCTGCTTACGGTCGGCGGAGACGACGTAGAGGGCATGGAAGCCGTTGTCGACGTCCACCCCGAGGCGGGCCCACGGCTCACCCTTGTACTTGGCCGGCACGTCGGCGGCGTTACGGGGGAGGTCCCGGACGTGGCCGAAGCTGGCCTCCACGACGTACCCCGGGCCGAGATAGCCCGAGATCGTCTTGGCCTTCGCCGGTGACTCGACGATGACCAGACGGGTGGTTCCAGCGTTGCTCGGCACGTCTCTCCCCGACTCCGCTCCTGCTCCAGGCCCGATTCGGGCCGTGTCGCGCCCGCCGGACCACGGTTGGTCCGGATGTCCAACGTAACGCGCCGCCCGGGTTCCGGGTCCCGGGGGCGGCAATCAACGTCCGCGCGGCGACACCACCGACGCCACGCCGGCCGCAGCGGCCGGACGGCGCCACCGTACACCGTGGGTAGGCCCGGAAGTGGGCCACGGTGACGGGGACGGACCCCCGACCTGGGCGAATCCCGCTGCTCACGGAGTGAGACGGTCAGCATACTGTCCGCGATACTGTCCATGATCGGACACTTGGCCAGTCTGCACGACCGCCTCCGGTAGGCCGATGGTGCCGCATCCGGGGCGTCCCGACAGCGCAACATCGCCGCCGTCGGGTCGATCACCACCCGGGCCCGGGCCAACGGGGCCAGGCGGTGCAGGGCAGGGTGGGGCCGGGCAGAGCGTCGCCAGGCGGGGCGGTCACGGCCAGAGGTCGACGGGGGCGGTGGGCGGTCGGTCGCCCACCAGCTCGGCCAGCCGGGCCAGCCGCCGCCCGCCGATCCGGAACGCCGGGCCACCCGCCTCCGCCTCCAGCAGCGCCGCCGGCAGACCCACCACGGCGAGCGCCGCCCGCACCACCGGCCACCACGGCTCGTCCCGGGGATGCAGGCGCAGCAACAGGCCGGCCTCGTCGGCCGCCCCGCGGCGGCCAGCCACAGCCGCAACCGCCGGCCGTGCAGGTGGAAGTGGCCCGGCGGACGCTTGACCCCGCCGGCCAGCCAGGCCGTCGCCAGCGGGGCGAGGGTGGTCAGATACGAGGTACGCACGACCCAGCGCTGCTCCCCGGTCGCCTCCCAGCCCGCCGCGAGCCCCCGCCGGGCCAGCTCGGCGACGAGCACGTGCACCCGCCAGGCCGCGTCCACCTCGACGGACAACCGGGCGGTACGCCCCATCCGGTGCACCTCCCCCGGGCCGGCCAACAGCCCGGACAGATCGGCGACGGACGGATCGGCCGCCTCGGAGCCGAACAGCGACAACTGGCGCACCGGCTCCCCGGGCGGGTCGGTACGACTCAGCGACACTCCGGGACCTCGTCGAAGGCCTGTTTGAGCTCTTTCGAGTTGAGCCGCCCGGTGTCCAGCGCGCTCGCGTCGTACTCCTTGTTGAGCTTGTCCACCGCCGCCTGGACGCCGTCGTAGAACACGGTGGCCCGCCCGGTGTCCAGCGCGTCGATGGTGTCACCGGCGCGTCCGTAGGCGTCCCTGATCCTCTCCAGGGACGTCCGGAACCCCTTCGACACCTCGTCGCCGCGGTCGGTCTCCGGGATGCCCGCGTCGGCGATCCGGCGGCGGGCCGTCTCGCTGGCCTGCTCGGCACCGGCGAAGAGCCGCACCAGGTTCTCCTTCGCCTGTGCCGGGGTGGTCTGCGCGGTCATCTGCTGGTGGGTGCTGCTGGTGAGCTTGCTGATCTCGGCCCGCCACGGGGTGAGCGCCTCGCAGACCGAGGCCGCCCAGGCCCGTGGGCTGGGACCGCCGCCGCAGCCGGCGACGACGAGGACGGCCGTGGTGAGGACCACCGTGAGCTTTCCGGCGGCACTCGCCCGACACGTACGCATGCGATGCAGCGTACGGCCTCCGGGCGATTGCGCCAGCGATCAGGTTTCGCGCTGGTCGGCCCCCGCAGCGGGTCCCCGGGACGGCCGGGAACCCGCTGCGTCGTCACTCAGACGTTGGCCGGTTCGACCTGCTTGGGGTCGTTGCCCGCACCGGTGCCACCACCGTCCGGGGTGGAGTCCATCGCGACGCCCTTGCGCTTGCTGAACACCACCGCCGCGACCACGATCAGGGTGGCGACCGCCGCGATCGTCAGGCGCAGCGGGGTGTTCCGGTCGTCGCCGACGCTCCAGGCCACCACGGCCGGCGCGATCAGCAACGAGACCAGGTTCATCACCTTGATCAGCGGGTTGATCGCCGGGCCGGCGGTGTCCTTGAACGGGTCACCGACGGTGTCGCCGATGACCGTCGCCTCGTGCGCCTCGGAACCCTTGCCGCCGTACGCGCCGTCCTCGACGAGCTTCTTGGCGTTGTCCCAGGCCCCACCGGAGTTGGACAGGAAGACCGCCATCAGGGTGCCCGCCCCGATCGCCCCGGCCAGGTAGGAGGCCAGTGCGCCCGGCCCGAGGCCGAAACCGACCGCGATGGGGGCGAGGATGGCCAGCAGGCCGGGGGTCATCAGTTCACGCTGGGCGTCCCGGGTGCAGATGTCGACGACCTTGCCGTACTCGGGGCGCTGGGTGCCGTCCATGATCCCGGGCAGCTCGCGGAACTGCCGGCGGACCTCCATCACGACCGCGCCGGCCGAGCGGGAGACCGCGTTGATGGCCAGCCCGGAGAAGAGGAAGACCACCGCCGCACCGATGATCAGACCGACCAGGTTGCGCGGGTTGGCGACGTTGAGCGCGCCGAGGATCTCGGCACCGACGTCACCCACGCCCGCGTCGGAGTACGCGGTACGCAGCGTGTCGGTGTACGAGCCGAACAGCGCGGTGGCCGCGAGCACGGCGGTGGCGATCGCGATGCCCTTGGTGATCGCCTTGGTGGTGTTGCCGACCGCGTCCAGCTCGGTGAGGATCCGCGCGCCGTTCTCGTCGATGTCGCCGGACATCTCGGCCACGCCCTGCGCGTTGTCGGAGATCGGGCCGAAGGTGTCCATCGCGACGATCACGCCGACGGTGGTGAGCAGGCCGGTGCCGGCCAGCGCCACCGCGAACAGCGACAGGGTGATGGAGCCGCCGCCGAGCAGGAACGCGCCGAAGACCCCGGCAGCGATCAGCAGCGCCGAGTAGACCGCCGACTCCAGGCCGACGCTGATGCCGGCGAGGATGACGGTGGCGGCACCGGTCTGCGAGCTCTTGCCGATGTCCTGCACCGGGCGGCGGGTGGTCTCGGTGAAGTAGCCGGTCAGCGCCTGGATGGCGGCGGCCAGCCCGATGCCGATGACGACCGCGGCGATGGTCACCCCGCGCGGGCCGAGCGGCGGGTCGCCGCCGTCCACGCCGAGGCTGGCCCGCCACTCGGGGCCGAGCAGGTCGGCCCAGGTCGGCTGGAGGTAGAAGTAGGAGGCGATCGCGACCAGCACCGCGGAGAACAGGGCCGAGAGGTAGAAGGCCCGGTTGATGGCGGTGAGGCCGTTGCGGTCGGAGGCGCGCAGCCGGGTGATGAACACCCCGACGATCGCCACCAGGACCCCGATCGTGGAGATGATCAGCGGCAGGACCAGGCCGTCCTCACCGAACGCGGCACGGCCGAGGATCAGCGCCGCGACCAGCGTCACCGCGTACGACTCGAAGAGGTCGGCGGCCATGCCGGCGCAGTCGCCGACGTTGTCACCCACGTTGTCGGCGATGGTGGCGGCGTTGCGCGGGTCGTCCTCCGGGATGCCCTGCTCCACCTTGCCGACCAGGTCGGCACCGACGTCGGCGGCCTTGGTGAAGATGCCGCCGCCGACCCGCATGAACATGGCGAGCAGGGCGGCACCGAAGCCGAAGCCCTCCAGCACGGTCGGCGCGTCACCCTTGAAGAAGACGACCACCATCGCCGCGCCGAACAGGCCGAGACCGACGGTGAGGAAGCCGACCACGCCACCGGTGCGGAAGGCGATCTTCATGGCGGCTTCCCGGCCACCGGTCGCCTCCCGGGCCGCCGCGGCGACCCGCAGGTTGGCGCGGGTGGCCAGCCACATGCCGGCACCGCCGATGAACGCGCTGAACAGGGCGCCGACCACGAAGAACACCGATCGGCCGATCTTCACCGCGAGTTCGCTGCCGTCGGTGTCGTGCACCGGCAACAGGAAGAGCAGCACGACGGCGACGACCACGAAGATCGCCAACGTCCTGAACTGCCGGAGCAGATAGGCGGAGGCGCCCTCCTGCACCGCGCCGGAGATCTCCTGCATGTTGGTGGTGCCCTTACCGGCTGCCAGCACGGCCTTGGTCAAGGCGGCGGCGAAGACGAGTGCCACCAGCGCGATGACCGCGGCGATGACGACGTACGTCAGGTTCTCACCGGTGAGGGACAGCGCGCCGCTATCGGCGGCCAAGGTCCCGGACATCTATGTCCTCCTGTACCGAACACTGTCGCGCCGGCCAGTGGACGTATGGCCGACGCCTGGATGCGGTGGCGCACCTGCTCCGACCCGCCCCGACGGCAGATGATCAACATCTATGTTCGCTGGCTGCGGGAAGGATCACGTGCTGACAACTCACAGACTGTAGCCCTGGTCAGTGTTGGAGGTCACACCTGGGGGACACCGTGTCCGGATGATCTCCGTAACTGTGTTATGAGGAAAAATCTGATATAGGAGGCCATCAACAGTAGGAGGCGGTGACCCACCAAGGGTCACCGCCTCATGTACGCAGAGTGTCGATCAGCGGCCGACCGGCCACACCATCCGGACCTCGGTCCCGACGCCCTCGGCCACCGGACGGACCTGGAGATCCTCCACGAAACCAGCGAGCAACGCGAAGCCCACCCCGGTGGTCAGGGCCTCGTCGGTCAACGCCTCGTTGGCCAACTCGTCGGCGTTCAACGCGGCCAGGCCCAGCCCCGCCTCGATCGGCGCCCGGTCCACCACCCGCACCGAATACGCTCCGGAGTCGGACATCTCCACCAGCACCGGATCGGCCAACCCGTACTGGTGGTGCAGGGCGACCGCCCGGGTGCACGCCTCACCGATGGCCAACCGCACCTCGTCGAGCAGATCCTCCCGAACCCCGGCCCGACGGGCCACCGCGACACCGACCAGGCGGGCGGTACGCACGTGCACCGGGGCCGGCGAGAAGGAGAGCCGGACCGTCGCCATCACGTGCCGGAGCCGGTGGGGTCGGCGGCGATCGCCGCGTCGACCGTCGGATGCAGGGGGAAGACCTGGTCCAGGGCGGTGATCCGGAAGATCTTCAGCAGCGGCTCCTTGTCGCAGACCAGGGCGAACGACCCCCCGGCCGAACGCAGCCGCTTGAGGGCGCCGACCAGCACCCCCAGGCCCGTGGAGTCGAGAAAGTCCACCCGGCCCAGGTCGACCACGACCTGCCGGGCGCCGCCGTCGATCAACTCCAGGAGCCGTTCGCGCAGTCGTGGTGCGGTGTAGACGTCCACCTCACCGCCGACCTCGAGCACCGTGTGCTCCCCCACGGTGCGGGTCGCCAGCGACAGCTCCATCAGTCCTCCTCCGAGAGCCGTAAACTCTCCTGGGCATCTAACCATCCCCGCCGGACGGCCCGGCGAGGTCACCGGCGGCGGCTCCTCCATACCCACCGGGCCGGTTGTTCAGCACCGAACACCAGTGCGAGAGTGCAGGACGTGAACCCCGCAGCCACCGCTACCGCAGGCCCCGGCACCGGGCGAGGGCCCGCCGAGCTGCTGCACCGGCTGCGCACCCGGCACCGGGCCGACCCGGTCACCCACGTCGAGCGGGTGCCGGCCCGCGCCGGGCAACAGGCGCCCTGGCCGCAGTGGGCACCCGAGGAACTACGGTCGGCGTTCGCCCGACGCGGCGTCACCGCCCCCTGGCGGCACCAGGCCGAGGCCGCCGAGCTGGCGTACGCCGGGCAGCACGTGGTGGTCGCCACCGGCACGGCGTCCGGAAAGTCCCTGGCGTACCAGCTCCCGGCGCTGGCCACCCTGCTCGCCGACCCCCGGGCCACGGTGCTCTACCTGGCCCCCACCAAGGCCCTCGCCGCCGACCAGCTGCGCGCCGTCGCCGGCCTCGACCTCGACGGGGTACGCCCCGCCTGCTACGACGGCGACACCCCGCGCACCGAACGGGAGTGGATCCGCCGGCACTCCCGGTTCGTGCTCACCAACCCGGACATGCTGCACCACGGCATCCTCCCCGGGCACGCGCACTGGTCTGGGTTCCTGCGCCGGCTGACGTACGTGATCGTCGACGAGTGCCACACCTACCGGGGCGTCTTCGGCTCCCACGTGGCGCACGTGCTGCGTCGGCTACGCCGCCGGTGCGACCAGTTCGGCCGTACCCCCGTGTTCCTGCTCGCGTCGGCCACGTCGGGCGACCCGGCGGCGACCGCCGGGCGGCTCACCGGCCTGCCGGTCACCGCCGTCACCGAGGACACCTCGCCGCGCGGCGGGGTCACCTTCGCGCTCTGGGAACCGCCGCTGCTGCCGCCGAACACCGACGTCGAGGCCGTCGCCGACGACCTGACCCAGGTCCGCCGGTCGGCGCTGCGGGAGACCGCCGACCTGCTCGCCGACACTGTCGCCGAGGGGGTACGCACGCTCGCCTTCGTCCGGTCCCGACGCGGCGCGGAGGTCGTCGCCGCGAACGCCCGACGGGCCCTGGACGAGGCGGTGCCCGGCCTCGGCGAACGGGTCGCCGCCTACCGGGCCGGCTACCTGCGCGAGGAACGCCGGGAGCTGGAACGGGCCCTGCTCCACGGTGAGCTGCTCGGGCTGGCGTCCACCAACGCGCTGGAGCTCGGCGTCGACCTGGTCGGGCTGGACGCGGTGCTGATCTGCGGCTGGCCGGGCACCCGGGCGTCGCTGTGGCAGCAGGCCGGCCGGGCCGGCCGCTCCGGCGACGAGGCGCTCGCCGTGCTGGTGGCCCGGGACGACCCGCTCGACACCTACCTGGTGCACCACCCGGAGGCCCTGTTCGGCCGGCCCGTCGAGGCAACGGTGCTCGACCCGGCCAACCCGTACGTGCTCACCCCGCAGCTCGCCTGCGCCGCCGCCGAGTCCCCGCTCACCCCTACCGACCTGGACCTGTTCGGCGAGGGGGCGAAGGAGGCCGTCGACGAGTTGGTGCGGGCCGGTGACCTGCGGCAGCGGCCCACCGGCTGGTACTGGCGGCACCGGGAACGCCCCGAGGTCGACCTGCGTGGCCAGGGCGGGGCGCCGGTCTGCGTGGTGGAGGCGTCCACCGGCCGGCTGCTCGGCACCGTCGACGGCGGGTCGGCGCACTTCCTCGTCCACCCCGGGGCTGTCTACCTGCACCAGGGCGTCTCGTACGTGGTCGACGCGTTGGACCTCGACGACGGGTGCGCGCTGGTGCACGCCGAGGAGCCGGACTGGTCCACCCACGCCCGGGACGTCACCTCGCTCTCGGTGGTGTCGGTCCGCTCCTACCGGGACGCCGGGCCGGTCGGGCTCTTCCTCGGTGAGGTGGACGTGACCAGCCAGGTGGTCTCCTACCAGCGTCGCCGGATCGCCTCCGGCGAGGTCATCGACACCCGCCCGCTGGACCTGCCCGCCCGGGAGCTACGGACCGTCGCGGTCTGGTTCACGCTCTCCCCACAGTCGCTGGCGGCGGCCGGGGTCGAGCCGGCGGACGTGCCGGGGGCCCTGCACGCCGCCGAACACGCCGCGATCGGGTTGCTGCCGCTGATGGCCACCTGCGACCGGTGGGACATCGGCGGGCTGTCCACCGCCCTACACCCGGACACCGAGGCGCCCACCGTGTTCGTCTACGACGGTCACCCCGGCGGGGCCGGCTTCGCCGAGCGGGCCTACCGGACGGCAGCGGCCTGGCTGGGCGCCACCCGGGACGCCATCGTCGAGTGCGGCTGCGAGTCGGGCTGCCCGTCCTGCGTCCAGTCCCCCAAGTGTGGCAACGGCAACAACCCGCTGTCCAAGCCGGATGCGGTCCGGGTCCTCGACGTGGTCCTGACCAACCTCCCCACCGGGATGCCCGTCCCCACCCAGCCGACCCCTGCCCCGCTGGTTTCTGACCCACCGGCTGCTGCCCAGCCGACCCCTGCCCCGCCGACCCCCGCCCCGCCGGCTCCTGCCCAGCCGGCTCCTGCCCAGCCGGCTCCTGCCCAGCCGGCTCCTGCCCAGCCGGCTCCTGCTTCGGCTGCTGCCCAGCCGGCCTCCGCCGAGCGGTAGCGCGGCGCGGTCGGCGGTTGCTGCGGTGCGGTGCGATTCCGGCCCGTGATCGTGCTTGAGCCGGAGGACAAGTGGGCATTGATGCATGGGAGCGCTTCCATCGATAATGGGGAGTGCCACCCTCACCGCCGACCCTGCCGTTCTTCCCCCTTTGGAGGAGAAGCCGTGGCCGACACCATCGCCGAGACCGTCGACCTGCTCTACACCATCGACCAGGACAATCTCACCCCGGACCAGTTGATCGCGCTGGGTGCCGCACTGGCCAGCCTGGCGCAGGCGGAACGCCTGGACCAGATCAACGAGCGGCTGCGGGGCATCCACCAGGTGCTCAACACCTGGGCGCTCAAGGCGACCGCCGAGGGGCGTTGACGACGGCCGCTCACTGCTGACGGCGGCGAGGCTCACTACTGACGGCGGCGACCGCTGACTGCTGGCTGGCACTGACGGTGGTGATCGCTGGCTGCTGCCTGGTGCCTGGTGGCGGGCGCTGACCGTGGGGTTGTGCGAGACTCCGGCGCACCCTTCGGAGGAGTTTTCATGCAGCTAGACAGTTTGCAGGCGCAGCACCAGTTCCACGTCCGGCAGCGGATCCGGATGATGGTCAACCAGTACGAGGTCCGGGCCGTGGCGGCGGACGGCACCGAGGGCGAGTTGTTGGCGTTCGCGCAGCAGAAGCGGCTCGCCTTCAAGGAGCAGGTCACCATCTACACCGACGACTCCAAGCAGCACCCGCTGCTCGGTTTCAAGGCCCGGCAGCGGCTCGACCTCGGTGCCACGTACGACGTGACCGACCACGCCGGCACGCCGATCGGGCTGTTCCGCAAGGACTTCGCCCAGTCCCTGCTCCGCTCGACCTGGCATGTCGAGCAGGCCGGCCTGCCGCAGATCACCGGTCAGGAGCGCAGCATGCCGGTGGCGCTGCTGCGCCGGTTCGTCGACTCGCTGTCGTGGCTGCCCTACCACTTCGATTTCATCGCGGGTGGCCAGTCGGTCTTCTCCGTGATCAAGAAGTGGGGGCTGCGGGACCGTTACGTCGTCGAGGTGCCGCACCCGCAGATCGACCGGCGGCTGGTGATCGCCATGGCGATCGGCCTGGACGCGCTCCAGGGCCGCTGAGCCACCGGCCGGCCCGGTCTCGGCTCGCCGGCCATACGGCCCGGGACTGCCGTCGCCCGGCTCGCCTCCACGGCGTCGACGTCTCGCCGGGATCTCCGGAACCCGCCTTCCGGCTGCCGCGCCGTGCTCGGGCACGGCAGCCGGAGACGGGTTGCCGCACCGGCGTGCGGCGGTCAGCCGCGCACCGGTCCGGCGCGGGCCGTGACGGTGGCGAACCGCCGCAGTCCCGGCAGCGGGTTAACCGCCACCTCGACCGTCACCACCACGTCGAGCCCGTCCACCTGACAGGCGACCAGCCGGGCGGCGTTGGCGCGGACGAACTCGTCGGCGGTCGCACAAGCCGGCCCGGCCCCCTGCCACACCTGACCGGCCCCGGCCAGCGCCCCGAAGTCGGCACCGACCCGGGCCTGGTGCCGTGCCAGCCGGGCTGCACCGATCGCCGCCCCGAACCCCCCGACCAGCACGAAGACCATGCCGACGGCGAGCAACAGCACGGTCGCCCCGCCCCGCTCCGACGCGCGGTCGGCGCGGACCGGCGCATGCTCCCTGGCGGTGGCCTCGGCGGTGCCCGGGACGCGGACGGACCGGCAGGCGCGGATCACGAGCCGGTACCCGGCAGGCCCGGAGCCGGCAGGCCCGGTTCGATGGCGGCGACCGTGCTGGCCTCGACGGTCAGCCGGGGCAGCCGGGCCCCGAGCGCCCGGACGGGGGCCCGCACCGTCACGGTGACCCGGTCCGCCTGCACCGAGATCGAGACGACCGCAGCCTCGGGTGCGATCCGGGTGCCCGTGTCGGTGCCGTCCCCGCCCCGGGCGGCGGCGAGCGCCGCCTCCCGGGCCGCGTCCAGGCAGGTCGCCTTCGTGGTGACCGCGTCAACGGCGGTGAGCCCGGCGAACAGGAGCACGAGCAGCGCCGGCAGGCCGGCCGCCAGTTCGGCGGTGAACGAACCCCGGTCCCGACCGGCCGGCCGGCGCGGTCTCACTTCAACGCCCGATCGATCACGGCCGTCAGGGCCGACTGCACGTTGCCCGAGGTGAGCACCTTGAGCAGGATGCCGGCGAAAGCGACGGCGGCGAGGGTGCCCACGGCGTACTCGGCGGTGTTCATCCCCGCGTCGCCGCGCAGCCGGGTGTGGAGCCGGCGGAGAAGTTTGCGCATCTGTCGTTTCCCTTTCTCGATGGGGGTCACAGCACGTCGCCGAGGACGGCGACGATCACCGGCACCAGGCCGGCGAGAATGAAGGCCGGCAGGAAGCACAGGCCCAGCGGCAGCACGATCAGCACGCCGGCCCGTCGGGCGGACGCCTCCGCCGCCGTGGACCGGTCGGCCCGAAGGTCGTCGGCGACGTGGGTGAGGGCACCGGCCAGCGCCGCACCGCTGCGGGAAGAGCGCAGCGCGGCACCGACCACCCGGTCGGCCCCGGGCACCGTCGTGAGGTGTGCCCACGCCTCCGCTGGCTCGCCGCCGAGCAGCAACGTCCGCCCGATCCGCCCGAGCCGGACCGCCAGTGGACCGTCCAGAGCATCGGCCACCGCGAGCACCGAGCGGTCCACCGGTGCACCCGCTCGCATGGCTGCTGCCAGCAGATCGGCGGCGAGTGGCAGGTCGGCGGTCTCCCGTGACCGGCTCTTCCGAACGGCAGGTGGTTCGATCCGGCGGAGCATCCGGTCCGCCGTCAGCGCGGTCAGTGCCCCGCCCAGGGCTCCGACCCAACCGCCGGCCAGCAGCAGGACCGCCAGCCCCGCCAGGGCGGCTCCGAGCCGTACCCGGTCGGGCCACCAGCCTGGCCGGCGTCTACCGGTCCGCCGGCCGGTCAGTACGTCCCACCTCCGGCCGGCCCGGTTGCCACGCACCATGACCAGCAGCGCGGCCGCGACCAGGCAACCGGCTGACACGTTCGCCGGTGACATCAGCCGCCGCCACCCGGCGTGGCACCCAGCCGCTCGGCCCAGAGCAACCCGCCGACCTGGAGACCCATCGCGGTCAGCGCGCACCCGGCACCCACCGGGGTGTGCAGCAGCACCGCCAGTGGGTCGACGCCGATGCCGTAACCGAGGGCGACACCACCGAGTGGAAGCGCGGCCAGCAGCAGCGCGGTGGCGTTGGCACCCGCCGCCTGGGCGGCCGCGGCGGCCATTCCCCGGTCGAACGCCCGCGCGTCGGTCTCGACCCGTTCGAGGAGGTCGGCCAGGGGTGCCCCCGTCCGGTCGGCGAGTCGGACCGCCGCCCGAGCCAACCGTTCGAGCCGGTCCGTCCCGGCCGGATCATCCGTCGTCGTGCCCCAGCGACTTCCCCGGCCCGGGAGTCCGTCGCCCGACCGGGACACTGACAGCAGGCCCACCGGTGTGCCCGTACCGACGCCACGGTCGGCAGCGGGTCCGGGGTCGGTGCCGAGCAGGCGGGGGGCGGTCGGCGGAGCCAGCCCGGCCACCGGTCGGCCGGGGCCGCTCGGACGGTCCCCGCCCGATCGGGCGTCGGTGCGGTCGAGCATCGGAACGGGCAGACCAGCACGCAGGTCCGCAGCGAGCGCCCCCAGCCGGTCCAGTTGGCGGCGACGCTCCCGGCTGGCCTGCCCTGCCGCCCGCCTGCGACGTACGGCGCGGGCCCCGAGCATCCCGTAGCCGGCCAGGAGGGCGGCGGCGACCGGCCCGGCGGCGACACCACCCGCACCCGCTCCCACGAGCCCGACCAGCAGCAGGGTCCGTCGCGGACGGTCGGACACCCGCCACCGCAGCGGGCCTCGACCGGTTACCCACCGATAGACCGGCGGAGGTGCGCCGCGGGTGTCCGGAGGGGCCGGGGTGCCCGGCGGTGTGGCGAGCACGCGGCGGCGGCGACGCCGGTTGGGGCTTACCGGCCAGGCGACCACCAGGGCCGCACCGGCCAGCAGGGTCGTGACCAGCCACCACGGGGATGTCACGCCAGCCCCGCCGTACCGGACCGGGGTGCCCGCAGCAGGGGCGGCACCGGGACTCCCCGATCCCGCAGCAGGGTGACCAGCGCGGGCCCGGCAGGCCCGACGCCGTGGCCCCGTACCCAGGCCGGCACCACCGTCACCAGCCGGTCCGACCCGTCCGCCAACAGTAGGCAGATCGACTCCAGCAGTCGGCCGTCGGCGCCTCGACGGACCTGCACCAGCACCTGGAGCGCAGCGGCGACCTGGGCGTGCAGCGCCGCCCGGGGCAGCCCGCCGAGCAGCCCGAGGGCCTCCAACCGGGCCGGCACGTCGGCCGGGGTGTTGGCGTGCAGGGTGCCCGCCCCGCCGTCGTGGCCGGTGTTGAGCGCGGCCAGCAGGTCCACCACCTCCGCACCCCGGCACTCGCCCACGACCAGCCGGTCGGGACGCATCCGCAACGCCTGCCGGACCAGCGCGCTCAGCCCGACCACGCCCGCGCCCTCCACGTTGGCCGTCCGGGCCTGGAGACCGACCACGTGCGGGTGCACCGGGTGCAGCTCGGCGGCGTCCTCCACCAGCACGATGCGTTCCGTCGTCGGCACCAGGCCCAGCATCGTGTTGAGCAGGGTGGTCTTGCCCGAGCCGGTGCCGCCGGTGACCAGGTAGGCCAGCCGGGCGGCGACCACCGCGGCGAGCACCGGTGCCACCGGGTGCGGCACGGTGCCCTGTTGGACCAGCTCGTCGAGGGTGAACGGGCGGTGCCGGAAGGTCCGCAGGGACAGGTACGGCCCGTCGGTCGCCACCGGAGGCAGTACGGCGTGCAGCCGGGTGCCGTCGGGCAGCCGCGCGTCAGCGTAGGGCGAGCCGTCGTCGAGTCGACGCCCGGCGGCAGCGGTGAGCCGTTGCGCCAGCCGGCGTACGTCGTCGACCGTGCCGAGCGGCACCGCCACCTGGTGCAGCCCGGCGCCCCGGTCGACCCAGACCCGGACACCGTTGACGAGTACGTCGGTGACCTGCGGGTCTTCGAGCAGTGGGGCGAGCGGCCCGGCACCCACCAGATCGTCGTGCACCCGGTTGGCGATCCGCAGCACGGCGGTGTCGCCGAGGACGGCGGCGGAGGGTTCGGCACGGACGGCGGAGACGATCGCCGCCGGGGTGACCGGGGTCGCCGCTTCGGCCATCCGTTGTCGGACCCGGGCGGCGAACCCGTCGGACCGGTCGGTCATGCCGCACCCGGCACGGGCAGCCCGGTCAGCTCGGTGACCAGTCGGCGGCAGAGTGCGGCGAGGGGGCCACGACCGGCGGCGGCCGGTGCCTCACCGCGTTCCAGCCCCCGGCACAGCGCCGGTTCGGGGCGCAGCGTCCCGGCCAGCGGGAGCCCCAGGGCCCGAGCTACCTCGGTCGCTCGCAACCGGCCGGGGGCGGGGCCCCGGACGATCACTCCCAGGGTGGCGCAGTGCGGGGCTGCGGCGGCGACCACCCGGGCCGCCGCCGCGGTGGCCCGCAGCTCCGCCGGCACCACCACGTACGCCTGGTCGGCGGCCTGCAACGCGATCACGGCGGCGTCGTCGAGCTGGCGCGGCAGGTCGACCACGACGAAGTCCCGACCCCGCCGGGCCGCGTCCACGGTTGCGGCCATCGCCTGCGCGGGCAGGGCCAGCGGCTCACCCCGGTCCCAGGAGAGGACGACCAGGTCACCCCGGTGCGGCAGGGCGCGGACCAGGGCGGGCGCGTCGACCCGGCCGTCGGCGTCGGTGAGGGACGGCCAGCGCAGCCCGTCCAGTTCCTCCCAGCCGAGCACCAGGTCGAGCCCGCCGCCGAGCGGGTCCGCGTCGACCAGCAGGGTCCGCAGGTGGGCGCGGGCGGCGGTGACCGCCAGGCCACCGGCGAGGACGCTGGCACCGGCCCCTCCCCGGCCGCCGAGAACCGCGACCGTCCGGGCCGGGCCGGCCGGGTTGCCGCCCGGCCCGCACTCGGTGAACCGGTCGACCAGCCAGGGCTCGGCGGCGGGCAGGACGGCGACGTGCTCGGCACCGATCAGCTCGGCGATCTCCCAGCCCGGGTCGAGTTCACCCGACCGCCCGACCAGCACCGTGCGGGGCCGGCGGGGCAGCCGACCCCGCAGGCAGGCCTGGGCCTGGTCGCTGCCGACGAGCACCAGGGGCGCGGGGAGCCAGCGGGAACGGGCGGCAGCCGCGTCGGCGGCCACCTCCACCTCGGTGCCGCCCGCTGCGGCGAGCCGCAGCAGCTCGTCGAGGAGGTCACCGTCGGAGGTGACCAGCAACGGCAGTCGTCGGTGGGGCGGAAGGGAGGTACGGGGTGGCATCACGGCCTCCAGCGGTCGGGGGTGCTGGCTCAGACCCTGCGCCGGCTCCCCCGGTGCGTGCCGCCCGCGGCGGCTTGCCTGTGGACAACGGGACGGCCTGTGGACAGCCCCCGCCACCGCAGGTGATCTGCTATGACCACCGGCCGGCGGGTTGGTGGGCGGACCGGCCGCAGGACCCTCCCCGACCGCCCGTTCGACCGCCCGTAGAACCCGACCGGAGGTCCCTGACCAGCACCGGAGCCACCGCCAGCACACCATCTGGTGGGCCGGAGCGGCCGAACGACGCCGGCAATCCCGGGGACGTGCGGGAAGGAACGCGAAAAAATGTCCTGTTCACCCCGCCCGAGTGATTGACGGCATACGGCGTCGTACGTCAATAATCGTGACCGCACGCCACCGCGAAGGTGGCATCCGCCGCTCTCGGAACCGGGGCCATGGCCGACTCATCCGACGAAACCACCACCACCCTGCGCATCGGTGGCTGGCTGCCGGCACCCCGGCACCACCAGACACTGCCGCCTTATCTCGTCCCCCCGGCCGGCCGGCATCTGATCGACGCCTCCCCGACCGGGACACCGACCGGCCCACTGCCGGCGCCCGCCCACGCCGTCGAACCCGCCGGCATCGGACGGACCCTGCTGCTGGCCGGAGTGGCATTCGGCCTGGTCGCCAGCCTCGTTCTCGCCCTGTCACCGTTGTGGTCGGGCCCGCGGCGCGACGCCGCCGCCCTCCCGATGACGCCCTCGTGGATCGCGGACCGCCCGGACCTCGCGGCCGTCGAGAGCCCCACGCCGGTCGCCGAACACGCGCCCGCGCCGGCCTCACTCGCCACCCGCGCCGCCGCCCCGGTCGCGCCGGCGCCCCATCAGCCACACCAACCCGCCACGGGTACGTCGTCCCGCCCGGCCGCGACGACGACCCCACCCCGGCCCGCCCCGACGACCCCGTCCCGCCCCACGACGAAGCCGCCGACCAACCAGCCCGGACCGGGTGAACTGACGCCGCTGCCGGCATCCCGGGAACACACGCTGCGGTCCAGCTCGAACGGAGCCTCGACATACGTCGAGTTCGTCAACGCCCGCAGTTCGCAGGTCGTCGTCTACTGGCTCGACTACCAGGGCCAACGACGGCAGTACAAGGTGCTCGACGCCGGCCGCTCCTACCGCCAGCAGACGTACCTGGGGCACCCGTGGGTGGTCACCGACCGGCACGGCCGCGCCCTGGCCTGCTTCCTGCCCGCCCGTACGACGATGAGGGCGGTGGCGCGGTAGACCACCGGCCGGTCGACGGCGCGCAGGTCCACCACTTCGCGGGGCGGAGCGCTCCCACCGGAAAGGGACGACCCCCGTCGGGGGGAGACGGGGGTCGTCGAATGGTTCGGCTCCGGGGGGTTGAGCCGAACCGGCCCGGCGGTCACGGGGGGGTGCGACCGCCGAGGGTCTGTCAGCTTTCGGGGATGTGAATCGTTGTCGTGCGGACAAGTCTGCCCGAGCAGACTGTTCACGTCGAGTGTTGTTGACCCCACTCCCTGCGAAATTATTACCGCAGCGTGTGACTGCGGTCACGTTGAGCATTCGCGGCCCGGGTACTCCCGCAGGTCGGGTGGGGTATTGACCCCGGGGCACCCGCCGACCCCGCATCGTCGGACTAGACTTGCGCGCCGTGGGCCGAAGTGCCGCTTTTTTCGATCTGGACAAGACCGTCATCGCCAAGTCGAGCGCCTTGGCATTCGGTCGGCCGTTCTACCGGGACGGGCTGATCACACGACGGGACGTCGTGAAGTCGGCGTACGCGCAGCTGATGTTCCGGCTGGGCGGCACCGACGAGCAGACCATGGCCAGGACCAGGGATTATCTCGCCGCGCTCTGCAAGGGCTGGCGGGTGGAGCAGGTCCGTCAGATCGTCGCGGAGACCCTCCACGAGCTGATCAACCCCTACGTGTACGCCGAGGCCGCCGTGCTGATCGAGGAGCACCAGGCCGCCGGGCGGGACGTCGTGCTGGTCTCCGCGTCGGGCGAGGAGATGGTCCGGCCAATCGGCGCGTTGCTCGGGGTGACCGACGTGATCGCCACCCGGATGAGCGTGCAGGACGGCCGCTACAGCGGTGAGGTCGAGTTCTACGCGGCCGGTCCGAGCAAGGTCGAGGCGGTCACCGAGTTGGCCGCCGCCCGGGGCTACGACCTGGCCGACTCGTACGCCTACTCCGACTCGTACAGTGACCGGCCGTTGTTGGAGTGCGTGGGTCATCCGAGCGTGGTCAATCCGGACCGGGCGTTGCGCCGGCTCGCGGTGGAGAACGCCTGGCCGGTGCTGGAGTTCCGGCATCCGATCCCGCTGGGCCGGCGGCTGCGGGAGCGCCCGGCGGTCCCGGTGGCCGCGGCGGCGCTCGGCGTCGGTGTGGGGGTGGCGATCGGCATCGCCTGGTACGGCCGGCACCGCCGCACCCGCGCCGTACAGGCCGCCTGACGACCCGGGCCACCCCGCCCGCCCCGACCAGCCCTGGCCTCGCCAGCCCGGGCCACCTGGCGAGTCGTGCCGCGCCGGCCCGCTGACCTGACCGACCCGCGCCACCCCGGCCGCCCCTCGCCGTCGAGGCACACTGGCCGGTCCCGCCGTCACTGACCGCACCGCCCAACGCAGGCCGCCGGTGTGAACAGCCGAACCCGAGGCGACGACCGCACCCACCCCCGGCGCGACCCTTGCGGACCCTCGATTGAGCGATCGCTCAAATGAGCCTATGCTCGGTTTTGAGCAGGTGCTCAAAACCGGGAGGTAGCAATGAACGAGCAGGATCGACCGCCCCGCCGGACCGCGGCGAACTGGGTGCTCGCTGGCGTGATCTTGGCCTTCGGCATGATGGTGTTCGTCGCCACCGTGCTCGACGGGCGGGCTGACAGCGCCCTGCTGTTCGTGGTGCTCCCGACGGCCCTCGCCGCCGCACTCGCCCTGCTGCCCGGTCGCACCGCACACGGCCGGGTCTTCGTGATCACCACGGTCGCCCTGCTGCTGGCGGCGGTCGCGCTGCACGAGGGGGCGATCTGCGTGATCCTCGCCGCCCCCCTGGTCTACGCGGTGTCCCACGGGACCACCGCCCTGATCCGCGCGCTGCGCGACGCCTCCCGTACGTACGCCGTCATCGCGGTGCCGTTGCTGCTCCTGCCGGGATTGGAGGGCAGCGGACCGGCACCCCGGATCGCACCCGACCAGTCCGTCGAGGTGGTCCGGGTGGTGACCCTGCCGACCGACCAGGTGGCCGCCCGGCTCGCCGCCGGCCCCCGGCCCGTACCGGTCCGGTCGGTGCCGCTGCGGCTGCTCGGGGTGCCCACGCCCGGCCAGGTGAGCGGGGACGGGCTCGACCCGGGCGACAGGTGGATGTTCGGCTACCACGGCAGCGCCCACGGCCCCGGCGGTCACCTGCTCGCCGAGGTGGAGACGGTGGGCGTACAGCGGGTCGGGTTCCGGTTCGTCGAGGACAGCTCGATCACCGCGCGCTGGTTCAGTTGGCGGCACGCCGAGGTGAGTTGGCGGGCCGTCGACGGGCGGCACACCGAGGTGCGCATCCGGGTGGACTACACCCGGGGGCTCGACCCCTCCTGGTACTTCGGGCCGATCCAGCAGGTCCTGCTCGGTGCGGGCACGGGACACCTGCTGGACATGATGACGCTGCGATGATCGCCGCCCGCTACCTCAGCCTCGCGGTGCCGCTGCTGGCCGTGCTCGCCGCCGCCCGGGTCGACCGGAGCCGCGCCGGTCGGGCGGCGGCGCTGCTGGCCTTCCTCGCCGCCGGCATCGGCATCGCCGCCCTCGACGAGGTGGCCCGGCGCACCGGCTGGTACACGTTCGCCCCGGTGCGGGGGAGCTACCGGGGGATGCCGGTCGACCTGTGGATCGGCTGGGCCGTGCTCTGGGGTCCGCTGCCCGTGCTGCTGCGCCGGAGCCTCCCGGCGCCGGTGGCGCTAGGCCTGCTGCTGTGGATCGACGCGGTGGCCATGCCCGCGCTGCACCCGCTGGTCCGGCTCGGCCCGCACTGGCTGGTCGGGGAGCTGGTCGGGCTGCTCGTGGTGGCCCTGCCGGCGCAACTGCTCGGCCGCTGGTGTGCCGACCGGCGACACCTGGCGGCGCGCACGCTGCTCCAGGTCGGGGTCTTCACCGCCCTGCTGCTGTGGTTCGTCCCCAGCCTGGCCTTCGAGGTCGGCGACGGGTCCTGGACGACGGTGACCGAACTGCCCCGGCCCGTCCTGCTGCTCCTCGCCCAGGTGGCGCTGGTGCTGGCCGCCCCGGCGCTCGCCGCGGTCCGCGAGTTCGTCACCCACGGTGGCGGCACGCCGTACCCGTGGGATCCGCCCGTACGACTGGTCACCACCGGGCCGTACGCCTATCTGGCCAATCCGATGCAGACCTGCGCCGTGGCCCTGGTGCTGCTCACCGCCGCGCTCACCCGCAGTTCCGCGCTGGTGCTGGCGGCGGTGGTGGCGGTCGCCTTCAGCATGGCGGTGGCCGGACCGCACGAGGAACACGACCTGGCCGACCGGCACGGTGGGGCCTGGCACGCGTACCGGCGGCAGGTCCGGGACTGGTGGCCGCGTTGGCGGCCCTACCAAGCGGGACCGGCGGCGGTGCTGTGGCTCGACGACGACTGCGGCCCGTGTGCCGCGACCTGGCGCTTCCTTACCCGCCGCCACCCGGTGGGCCTGCGGACAGGTCCCGCCAGCGCCGCGAAGGAGGTGCTGTGGCGGGCGGAGTACACCGACGGCGGCGGTCGGTCGGAGCGGGGGGTGGCCGCCGTCGCCCGCGCCCTCGGGCACCTGCACCTCGGGTGGGCGGTGGTCGGCTGGATCCTGCGGTTGCCCGGGGTCGGTTGGCTGGCGCAGCTGGTGACCGATGCGATGATCACACCGCCGCATCCGGCGGGCCCACGAGGAGGACGATGTCCGGCACCAAGCAGCGCCTCCTGGACGGCGCCATCACCGCCATCCGTACGCACGGCATCGCCGGCGTGTCCGCCCGCACCATCGCCGCCGCCGCCGGGGTGAACCAGGCGCTGGTCTTCTACCACTTCGGCACGGTCGACGACCTGCTGACGGCGGCCTGCCGGGCCAGCACGGCCGACCGGCTCGCGCACTGGTCGGCCCGGCTGGCCGGGGTGGGCTCGCTGCGGGAACTGCTCACCGTCGGGCAGGAGCTGCACGAGCAGGAACGCGAGCTGGGCAACGTCTCCTTCCTGGCCCAGATGCTGGCCGGGGCGCAGACCGACGAGCGGCTCGCCGCGCCCACCGCCGCCGCGCTCCAACTCTGGGTGGACGAGATCGAGTCGGTGCTGCGCCGGCTGCTCGCCGGGTCACCCTTCGCCGAGATCGCCGACGTGCCCGGCCTGTCCCGGGCCGTCTGCGCCGCGTTCGTCGGGCTGGAACTCTATGACGGGGTGGACCGGGCGGGCGTGCGGCAGGCGATGTCGGCACTTGACCAGCTCGCCGTGCTCATCGAGATCGTCGACGACCTCGGACCGGTCGCCCGGCGGGCGCTGCGCTCCCGGGTGAACCGGGCCGCCCGCCGGGACTGACCGCGCACCCGGCACCGCTCGGGTGGGGCGCGCGGACGGCCACCCGGTCAGGCGGCGGCGGTCGGGTGGGGCGCGCAGAGGGCCACCGGGTCAGGCGGCGGCGATGATCTCGTCGCCGACGGCGGTGAGCTGGTCGGCGCCCACCTCGACCGCGCTCAGGTAGTGCCGCAGCCAGGAACGCAGGCCGTCCGGGGTGCCGGTGGCGAAGGCCCCGGCCGCCCCGACGTACTCCGGCTCCCGCTCCCGGTGGCCGACGTCGACAGCGACCAGGCCACGCGGGTCGAACCCCCGGGACATCAGCACCAACCGGGCGGCGGCGCGGGCGACCACCCCGGACGGGCCGGCGAAGGGCCGCAGGTTGAGCAGCTCGCCGTGCACCGCGGCGGCGAGGACCAGCGGGGAGACCGTCGTCCCGCCGGCGACCAGCCCGGCCAGCCCGTCGAGCCGGGCGGCCACCACCGGGTCGGCGACCGGACGCCCCAGCTCTGCCTCGGCGACCACGTCCCGGGCGGCGAGCACGTGCAGCCGGGCCAGCGCCTGCCGGGGGGCCTTCGGCCACAGCTCGGTCAACCCGGGCAGCGCCCCGGCCACCCGTAGCGCCCCCTGGAGCACCGGTTCGGTGACGGTGCCGGCGCGGACCGCCTCGCGCTCGTGGTCGTACCCCTCCAGGGCGGCGCTGGCCACCGCGCAGCGCAGGCCGACCTCGGCCACGACCTGGCCACCGTGGCGGCGCAGCGCGCGGTGCCGCATCGCCTGGTCGACCCGCTCGCGGGCCCGCTCGACGGCGGGGGCGATGTCGGCGAGCGCGAGCAGGGGCGCGAGCGGGTCGGTGGTCACTCCGCCACGCTAGCGACCGGGTGACTCCGGCCGGACGCCACCCGCCGCCGGGCCGTCGAGTCCGATCCTGATCAGGTCGGGACGGGTGGGCCGTCGAGCGCGCCGGGACGGCCGCTGAGCGCGCCGGCCGGCACCGGGGGTGTCGCGGTCCCGAGCTGCCCGGACTAACCTCGGCCGGGTAGAGACGCAGGTCACCCGACGAAGGAGTCACCGCATGAGCGAGGCCTTGGCCAACCTGCTGAACGAGACGCGCCAGTTCCCGCCGCCGGCCGCACTCGCCGCCCAGGCCAACGTCACCGCCGACGCGTACGACGAGGCCGGCGCGGACCGGCTCGCCTTCTGGGAGCGGCAGGCCGGCCGGTTGGCCTGGGCCAGGCCGTGGGACGAGGTGCTCGACTGGTCGAACCCGCCGTTCGCGAAGTGGTTCGTCGGCGGTCAGCTCAACGTGGCGTACAACTGCCTGGACCGGCACGTGGAGGCCGGCAACGGCGACCGGGTGGCGATCCACTGGGAGGGCGAGCCGGGCGACACCCGCACCCTCACCTACGCCGACCTGCACCGGCTGACCTGCCAGGCGGCGAACGCGCTGACCGACCTGGGGGTGGTCGCCGGTGACCGGGTGGCGATCTACCTGCCGATGATCCCCGAGGCGGCGGTGGCGATGCTGGCCTGCGCCCGGATCGGCGCGACCCACAGCGTGGTCTTCGGCGGTTTCTCCGCCGACGCGCTGAGCAACCGCATCTCCGACGCCAGCGCCAAGGTGGTGATCACCGCCGACGGCGGCTACCGACGGGGCAAGCCGTCGGCGTTGAAGCCGACCGTGGACGAGGCGGTGGCGAACTGTCCGTCGATCGAGCACGTGCTGGTGGTCCGGCGCACCGGCGAGGAGGTCGCCTGGGCGGCGAAGGACCACTGGTGGCACGAGGCGGTGGAGCAGGCGTCGGCGGAGCACGTCGCGCAGCCGTTCGACGCCGAGCACCCGCTGTTCATCCTCTACACCAGCGGCACCACCGCCCGCCCGAAGGGCATCCTGCACACCACCGGCGGCTACCTCACCCAGGCCGCGTGGACGGCGCACGCGGTGTTCGACCTGAAGCCTGCGACCGACGTCTACTGGTGCACCGCCGACATCGGCTGGGTCACCGGGCACTCCTACATCGTGTACGGGCCGCTGGCCAACGGCGCCACCCAGGTGATGTACGAGGGCACCCCGGACACCCCGCACAAGGGCCGGTTCTGGGAAATCGTCGACAAGTACAAGGTCAGCATCCTCTACACCGCGCCGACGCTGATCCGCACCATGATGAAGTGGGGCGACGACATCCCGGCGGGCTTCGACCTGTCGTCGCTGCGCCTGCTGGGCAGCGTCGGCGAGCCGATCAACCCGGAGGCGTGGATGTGGTACCGCCAGCACGTCGGTCGGGGTGAGCTGCCGATCGTGGACACCTGGTGGCAGACCGAGACCGGCGCGATCATGATCTCCCCGCTGCCCGGGGTGACCGCGACCAAGCCGGGCTCGGCGATGACCCCGCTGCCCGGTGTCGTCGCCGACGTGGTGGACGACCAGGGCCAGTCGGTGCCCAACGGTGGCGGTGGCTACCTGGTGCTGCGCGAGCCGTGGCCGTCGATGCTGCGCACCATCTGGGGTGACGACAACCGGTTCGTCGAGACGTACTGGTCCCGGTTCGAGGGGATGTACTTCGCCGGTGACGGGGCCAAGAAGGACGACGACGGGCACATCTGGCTGCTCGGCCGGGTCGACGACGTGATGCTGGTGTCCGGGCACAACATCTCCACCACCGAGGTCGAGTCGGCGCTGGTGTCGCACCCGTCGGTGGCCGAGGCGGCGGTGGTCGGCGCGACCGACCCGACCACCGGGCAGGCGATCGTCGCGTTCGCCATTCCGCGCGGCACCACCGACATCTCGGGTGAGGCGGGCGAGCGGCTGATCACCGAGCTGCGCAACCACGTGGCCAAGACGCTGGGCCCGATCGCCAAGCCCCGGCAGATCATGCTGGTGCCGGAGCTGCCGAAGACCCGCTCTGGCAAGATCATGCGCCGGTTGCTGCGGGACGTGGCGGAGAACCGTTCGCTCGGTGACGTCACCACGCTCCAGGATTCCTCGGTGATGGAGCTGATCTCCTCCGGGCTCAGTGGCGGGAAGTCCGACGAGGACTGACCACAGCCCTACCCGTCGGTGGGTGCCGGTCCGCGTGGACCGGCACCCACCGCCGTTTCTACGCCTGGCTGCGCGCTCGGACGGGGCAGCGCACGGGGAACCGCCCGTGCGACAATCGTCACCGTCAAGGTACGAGATTGTGCAGGACAGTCGAGCACCTGACCGAGCTATTGGATAGTTTGCCTACACGGGGGTGATGGCATCGATGTGGCATTTTCGATCAGAGACTGAACGTCCTCCGGAACACCAGGCCGGCTGCAGGTTGCAGCAATAGCGACAGAAGCGCCGAACGAGATCCCGTTCCGCGTTCTTTCGATCGAGTTCGATCCAACGGTGAATACCGACCGTCGGATCGGGCTGCCGTGTTCCTATTCAGAGGACGACCGATGATTCAAATCTCAGTTCTCGGCGGCGATCCGGCTTTCCGGCGTGTCGTCGGCGACCTGCTCGGCTCGGCCGGTCTGACCGTCACCCAGCCGGCACCGGCCACCGACCCGGGCGAGTTGCCGCGCAGCGGCTCCGCCGGGGCCCGGGCTGACGCAGCGAGGAGTCTGCCCGCCGGGCACTGCCTCCTGCTGGTCACCGGCGCGGCACCGGACGAGCAGGACGGTGTCCACGACCTGGTGACCATGCTGGCCGGGCGTGGACCGGCCGACACCGTCCCGACACCCGTCGACCAGCCCACGCCGGGCACCGGGCAGCGCGACCCCGGGCCTGGCCGACAACGACTCTCCCAGCGGGAACGTGAGGTTCTCGACTGCATCGCCAACGGGCTCACCCACAACCAGACGGCAGCTCGACTGCGGGTGAGCGTGCACACCGTCAACACCTACGTCAAGCGGCTCAAGGCGAAACTCGGACACGGCAACAAGGCGTTCCTCACCCGGGCGGCGCTCGCTCCTCAGCCCTGAGGCGGTGCGCCTTTCCGCGTACCGATTCGTGACGTTGTTTTCGCCGTGGTGAACGTGGTTCTTCGCTCGACACGGTAGTCGTTGGATCGCTTTACCACTACCAAGGCGCTCCTGTCCCCAGAATGCGGGACAGGCGGATCCGTCGCAC
Organism: Micromonospora sp. RL09-050-HVF-A; assembly: GCF_019374995.1. Taxonomy (NCBI): domain Bacteria; kingdom Bacillati; phylum Actinomycetota; class Actinomycetes; order Micromonosporales; family Micromonosporaceae; genus Micromonospora; species Micromonospora sp. RL09-050-HVF-A. The sequence goes on along the minus strand of NZ_JAGKQP010000002.1, from coordinate 4,944,025 downwards.
CGTTATTACGATTCGACCGAGCCACACCGAATCGATTCTGTGAACCGCCGGAAAGGCCGGGCGGTTCACCCTACCCGCATTGTGGAGGATCACTTGAAGACAGCGATGACGAGCTACCGGCGCGCTGCCGGCGGTTTCGCCGCCCTGATGATCGGGTGCGCCGTCGCGCTCACCGCCCCCACCTCGGCACTGGCCGAGGTGATCGACCCCGACCAGCCGTACAACGGCATCGAAGGCAACTTCACCGGCGGTGACGTCACCGATCCCTCGATCGAGCAGCCGACGGACACCCAGACGTCCCTCAAGATCCAGCTGTCCCAGGAGTACTACGCGGTCAACTTCCAAGGGGCCGATCCGACCCAGCTCAACATGCTCGAAGCGGACTACGTCGCCCAGTACGGCGACTCCGGCTACGTCGATCCGGGAGACGGTGCCGGTCTGCGCACCACAGCGGCCAGCAGCCGCATCCTGGGTCTGAGCCAGACCGGCCAGAGCAAGGGATACTACTGCGGCCCAGCCTCGGGTTACATGATCCTCCGTTACCTGCACGGGACCGGGTTCAAGAGCAAGTACAACGGGGCCAGCCTCTCCCAGCCCAACCTGGCCACCAGCTCGCACATGGCCACCGAGGCGAACGGGGCCACCACCTGGACCAGCAAGCGATTCGCCACCGGCATCAACCGCTGGCGCGGCTTCAACTGGTACGTGCAGGTTCCCAAGCCCAGTGGTTCGCTGCTGGTCGCCGTCTTCGCCCACAGCATCGGCGGTAACGGCATGCCGATCGGGGCCGACACCGTGGAGTTCGCCGGCGGATCGCACTACAACGGACACCCGACCAACAAGACGATCGGTCACTGGATCGTCGGATTCGGCTACACTGCGTCCGGTCAGACCTCAAGCTGGGCCGACCCGGCGACCACGGTGTGGTCCGCCACGAAGCCGTCGTTCAGCTACAGCACCTCGAGCTTCGCAACCCGCTTCCTCCAGTCCAACGGGATCGTGTACTGACCGTGCGACGAACACTGACAGTGGCGCTGTTGCTCCTCGCTGTCGGTGGCTGCGACGACGAGCAGGGGGTGGGCTCGCCCGGACACCGGGACGCGCCCGCCCCCAGCATCTCGGCGAGCGGCTCCGCCAGCAGCCCTGGGGCCTCCTTCCGGGTTCGGTCCCGGTACGCCACGACCGACGCGGTCGACGCCGTACCGGGCCGCGAGTTCCGGGTCAGCTTCAGCCTGAGCGGCACGACGGCGCCCGGGCGTACCCTCAACCACCTGGGCCTGACGCCGGACGGGCAGATGATCACCGCGGCCAACCCGGCCGCCACCACCCGCAGCGGCGAGGTGGTCATCGGCCAGAGCCAGGTGGGGCTCTACGCAGGCAGCCGAGTGCGCGGCATGTCCCCCGCCCCGCACGGCGCGGCCCGTCAGGCCATCTACGGGGACGCCGACGAGCGGACCGTGGCCTGGCTCGAGACGACCAGCACCGACATGTACCAGATGGACTGGCGGGTCTACGGCTTCGACCGAGCTGCTGGCCGGACGGTGCTGCTTGGCGATTCCGCAGCCGTCGCCAAGGGCAGGAAGATGCCCATCCCACCCGGTTCGTCGATGCTCTCGGTGGGCACCGACCGGGTCTACTGGACCACGGCCGTCCCCACCACCGGTCAACCCGAGTTCGGTGCCCAGGTCCTGGGCAGGTCCGTCACCGGGAGCCGGGCGGCGGAGGTGGTGGCCGAACGCGCGAAGCTCCCCGCTGCCGCAGGCAGCGACCTCTACTACGTGCGCTCAGCGGACGTGTCCCCCGGCTTCCCGGCGGACCGGTACGAGATCCGCAAGGTGACCGGTGGCCGGGACGACCTGCTCACCACGGGCCCGCTGACAAAGGAACAGCAGGTCACCGCCCTGACAGCGGAGCCCGGTCGGGTTGCCTGGATCGTATCGGCCCCGGCACCGGAGCCGAACGCGTCGCTGTTCGTCCTGGACACCGCCACCGGAGACGCCACCGAGGTCACACTCGGTGACGACGGCACCTCCATGACGCTGAGCTCCTCCCCGCGCTACGTCTGCTGGAGCAACGGCAGCGGCGGTGGCGATGCCGGCCAGTACGCCCTGGACGTCAGGACGCAGCGGCTCTGGCGGCTCGGCGAAGCGCCCGGGTTGAGCCTCGTGTTCGCCGCAGGTGACTACGTCGCCTGGTCGAAGCTCGGCGCGGAGCCGCAGAAGCCGGACCAGAACTCCCTCACGGTGGCCAGACTGGCGGCCACCGGCGGCTGACTGTTCCGCCACACCGGACGGGCCGTCGGCGTGTCCGGTGTGGCGGGTGGGAGCCACCGGAACCGGCTGATCGGTCCGGCCCCGGTGGCTGGGCGGACGGAGAACGGTCGAGCCCCTTGCCAGGTATTGATGAATATGCTTATTTTGCCTCTCATGAGCGCCGGCCTTTCAGGTCAGGCGCTCCTTCGCCCTCACGCCCTCATGACTTGGAGCGGCATGAACATTGTCCCGCCAACCGGCGCACGCCGACGCCTACTCGTCGCGTTGCCCACCCTCGCCCTCGTCGCCGCGTCACTGACCGTGACCGGCAGTGCGGCGGCCCAGCCCGCCGGGCCGGCCACACCGACCCGGATCGGGGCCGACGAGCACTACCTCAACTACGCCGAGCCGGAGGTGCAGCCGGACACCGCGGGTAAGGAGGTGCGCGGCGCCGACGGGATCCGCACCCCGGCTGCGGACGAGGCCCGCGCCTACGACCGCAAGTTCGCCGGCGGCAACCCGCTGGCCGCCCGGGAACTGGCCCGCAACGAGGCGCGGGCGATCCGCACCGGGCAGAGCCCGCGCGCGTTCAAGAAGGCCAAGAGCACCCAGACGGCCAAGCTGCTCACCCTGCTGGTGGAGTTCAACGACCAGGCCAACGACGACTTCACCGGGGTGATGGTCCCCAAGACGGTCTTCGAGGACCGCACCTGCGTGCCCGGCACCGTCCAGAACGGACCGAAGCACAACAACATCCCCAACCCGGCGACCCTGCCGCACGAGGACAACAACTCGATGTGGGTGCCGGACTTCTCGCCCGCCCACTTCGACAAGATGCTCTACACCAAGCAGGGCATCACCGAGCGGGTCCGTAAGGACCTCAAGGGACCGGACGGCAAGAAGGGCATCGACCTGTCCGGCCGCACCATGCACAACATGTACCTGGAGATGTCCAAGGGCGCGTACACGGTGGACGGGCAGGCCAGCCCGTGGATCACCGTGCCGCACTCGGAGGGCTGGTACGCGGCCTCGCGCTGCTTCCAGGACGAGACGGGCGCCTGGGTCGCCGGTCGGCAGCAGGCGATGAACGGCCACCCGGACAACCCGCAGGGCGCGGGGCGGCTCGCCACCGACGCGATCGACGCGCTGGCTGCGGCCGACCCGAACTTCCCCTGGGCCGACTACGACATCGAGGACCAGGGCGACCGCGACGGCGACGGCAACGTCAACGAGCCGGACGGCGTGATCGACCACCTGGTGCTGGTGCACGCCGGTCAGGGCAAGTCCCGTGGCGGCGGCGACCAGGGCGTGTACGCGGTCTGGGCGCACTCCTCCACGGTCGCCGGTGGCTACACCATCCCCGGCACGAACCTGAAGGCGTCCAACTACATCGTGCAGCCGGAGGACGCCGGGGTCGGCGTCTTCGCCCACGAGTTCGGTCACGACCTGGGCCTGCCGGACCTCTACGACACCTCGGGCAACGCCGACTCGGACGTCGACTTCTGGGACCTGATGGCGTCCGGCTCGCACACCGGTGAGATCTTCCAGGCTCTGCCGACGCACATGGGCATCTGGGACAAGTGGGTGCTGGGCTGGGCCGATCCGCTCACCATCGCCCCCGGCACGCGGACCCGTACGGCGTCGCTCGGGCAGACCTCGCGGACCCCGGTGGGCACCCAGGACGGCATCAAGATCGACCTGCCGGACAAGGTGGTCACCCTCGCCCAGCCGCACAGCGGCACCGGGATGTGGTACAGCGGCTCCGACCAGGCCTGGGCGGACGTCAAGCTCAGCCGGCAGGTGGCCGTCCCGGCCGCCACCGACGCGAAGTTCTGGATGTGGAACAACTACGTCATCGAGGAGGACTGGGACTACGGCTTCGTCGAGGTCTCCACCGACGGCGGAGCCACCTGGGCCGAGCAGAAGGTCTACGACGCGGCCGGTGCGCTGGTCTCCACGAACGACGGGTACGCCGACCCGAACGGCCGCATGGTCGACTTCGGCAACAAGAAGTACGGCCTGACCGGCAGCACCGACGGCTGGCGGCACGACTGGATCGACCTGTCGGCGTACGCCGGCACGACCGTACAGGTGCGGCTGCGGTACGCCACCGACGAGGCGTTCCAGGAGCGGGGCTGGTTCGCCGACGACCTCTCGGTCACCGGCGGTGGGGCCACCACGTTCAGCGACGACGTCGAGGGCGGCACGAACGGCTGGACGCTGACCGGTGGCACCTTCACCGACACCACCGGCGCGGGCTGGCACATCGACCCGGGCACCCAGGTCAAGGCGCAGTACTACCTGGCCGAGTGGCGCAACTTCGACGGCTTCGACATGGGCCTGAAGTACGCCTACGACACCATCTACTCGCACGAGGCGTGGAAGGTGGACCGGATCTCGTACAACGCGCCGGGGATGCTGGTCTGGTACCGGGACACGATGCTGGGCGACGTCAACCACGTCACCGGGCAGATGACCGCGCTGCCCAGCTACGGGGCCAAGGGCGGACTGCTGATCGTGGACTCGCACTACGATCCGCTGCGGCGTACCGGTGAGGCGGCGGCGAAGGACCCGTCGGTGCTGGACAACCTGCCGAGCCGGCCGCAGTCGGCGAACGCGGCGTTCTCGCTGAACCCGACGTACCCGTTCACCGAGTGCCTGGAGGCGGCGGACGAGCCGTACAGCGCGTACTGCACGAAGTTCCCGCGGCAGCACCCGGTGTCGGGCTTCAACGACGCCAAGGGCTGGTACCCGGGCATCGAGATGCGCGACGGTGCGCCGTACGCCCGGGACAACGACGCCTCGGTGGTGGTCCCGTCGCGGGGCAACAAGCCGTACACCACCCGGGTGGTGAACCCGGACGGCACGCCGGCCACCGAGTTCTACGGCGTGACGCTGGGCGGTGGGGCGATCGTGCTCGGCACCGGCAACCCGTCGGACTCGAAGGTCCGCAACGGGGTCTCCATCAAGATCGAGTCGGCCGCGCCGGACAACTCGTACGCGGTCGTCCGGATCACTCCGGCGAAGTACTGAACCCCGCGTCGGGTAAATCCGACGATGCGGCGGTAAGGGTCAGCAACTGACCGTTTGGTGAACAGTGGGCCGGTGGCGGAGATGCCGCCGGCCCACTGTTTCACGCATCGCAGCAATCCAATCGAAATACATCACTGCGATTCCCTGCCGAGGCGTCCGCGCTGCTCATGACCGTTGATGAACATGCGGTGTGTGACGGTGAAAAGCGATCTCATCAAAATCTTGCAACAAATCGACGCGTACATCTTCCCACCCGTCCCGGCAGTGTCTATGTTCACCATGGGTCCCACTAGTGGGACGTTCCATGCCGGCCCGTACCCCCGTTGGGTCGGTTCCCTCACACCGGAGGTACCACGTGCGCAAAGTCGCAGTGGGTCTGCTCGGGCTCTCGCTGACGGCGACAGGTCTGGTGACGGGTACGTCCGCCAGCGCTGCGCCGACGCCGAAGCTCCCGACGGCCGCCCCGTCGATCGCGGAGCCCGCCAACGCGGACCACGATCTGCCCAACCCGCTCGAGACGAAGCGGCGGGCACTGCGCCAGGAGGGCCTCAGCGAGGTCCTCTCGGGTAAGGTCAAGGCGCAGAAGATCAACGGCAGCACGGTCGTCAAGGTTGGCAAGACCCAGGCTGCGGGGCGGAACAACGCCCGGACGACGGCTTCGGGCGTCGCCCAGACGCAGGACCAGTACGTCGAACTGGGCCGCGAGAAGACCGACAAGATCTTCGTCATCCTCGCGGAGTTCGGCAACGAGCGGCACCCGAGCTACCCGGACCAGGACACGGCCCCGGCCGTCCCCGGCCCGACCCGGTTCGACGGGCCGCTGCACAACGAGATCCCGGCGCCCAACCGGGCGGTGGACAACTCCACCGTCTGGCAGCCGGACTACAACGCCGACTACTACCGGAAGATCTACTTCGGCACCGGTCAGGGTGACGAGTCGCTGAAGCAGTACTACGAGGCCCAGTCCTCGGGTCGCTACAGCGTCGACGGTGAGGTCACCGACTGGGTCAAGGTGAAGTACAACGAGGCCCGGTACGGCCGTTCCAACGGCTACCCCTGCGCCTCGAACGTCTGCAACAACACCTGGAACCTGGTCCGGGACGCCGCCAACCAGTGGGTCGCCGACCAGAAGGCGGCCGGCCGCACCGACGCCCAGATCGCCGCCGACGTCAAGTCGATGGACGAGTGGGACCGGTACGACTACGACGGCGACGGCAACTTCAACGAGCCGGACGGCTACATCGACCACTTCCAGATCGTCCACTCCGGCGGCGACCAGGCCGACGGCGACCCGATCCAGGGTGAGGACGCCATCTGGAGCCACCGGTGGTACGCCTTCGCCTCTGACCAGGGCAACACGGGCCCGTCGACCTTCCCGGGCGGCGGCACCCAGATCGGCAACACCGGCGTCTGGATCGGCGACTACACGATCCAGCCGGAGAACGGTGGCCGGAGCGTCTTCTACCACGAGTACGGTCACGACCTCGGTCTGCCGGACGACTACAACGTCATCAACAGCGGTGACAACAACAACGAGCACTGGACCCTGATGGCCCAGAGCCGGCTCGGTGCCAAGAACGACCAGGGCATCGGCGACCGGGGCGGCGACCTCGGCGCGTGGAACAAGCTCCAGCTCAACTGGCTCGACTACGAGGTCGTGGTGGCCGGCCAGCAGAAGACCCTCAACCTGGGCCCGCAGGAGTACAACTCCGACAAGGCGCAGGGTGCCGTGGTCGTGCTGCCGCAGCGGGAGTACAGCTTCCAGAACGGCAAGCCGTTCGAGGGGACGAAGCAGTTCTTCTCCGGCAACGACGACGACCTGAACACCACGATGACGCGGACGATCGACCTCACGGGGAAGACCAGCGCCGCGCTCACCATGAAGGGTCGTTACTCGATCGAGGCGGACTACGACTACCTCTTCTTCGAGGCCAGCACCGACGGTGGCCAGACCTGGTCCACCCTGCCGGGTACCGCCAACGGCAAGGCCCTCAAGGAGATCTCTCCCGGGCGCTTCGCCCTGGACGGCTCCAGCAACGGCCAGTGGGTCGACGTCAACATCCCGATGAACGCGGCGGCCGGCAAGGTGGTGCAGTTCCGGCTGCGCTACCAGACCGACGGCGGTGTCTCCGAGGGCGGCTTCTACGGTGACGCGATCACCATCACCGCCGATGGGCAGACCGTGCTCACCGATGGTGCGGAGGCCGGTGCCGCCGGCTGGACCCTGAACGGGTTCAGCGTCGTGGCCGAGACCTACATCCGCAAGTTCGACAACTACTACATCGCGGGCAACCGGTCGTACGTGTCGTACGACCAGTACCTCAAGACCGGCCCGTACTACTTCGGTTACGCGAACACCCGCCCGGACTACGTGGACCACTACGCGTACCAGGAGGGTCTGCTGATCTCCTACTGGAACCTCCGGTGGGCCGACAACGACACCTTCGACCACCCGGGCGAGGGTCGGAACATGATCATCGACGCGCACCCGGAGCCGCTGTACAACCTGACCGGTGCCCCCTGGCGGGCCCGCGTCCAGGTGTACGACGCGCCGTTCAGCCTGAAGAAGGCGGACTCGTTCACGCTGCACATCAACAGCGTGCCGCAGTACGTCCGTGGTCAGGCCGCGCAGCCGCTGTTCGACGACACCAAGCAGTACTGGTACCCGGAGCTGCCGAACCACGGCGTCAAGCTCCCGGCCACCGGCACCAAGATCAAGGTTGTGGAGCAGAACGGCACCTCGCTGAAGGTCCGCTTCTCCTGATCCGCTGATCAGCGCACCATCCGCTTTACCCGATGCCCGGGCAGGTCTCCTGCCCGGGCATCGGCCCGTTCCGGGCAGGTCGCTGTCAGCCGCCCCGGCTCCGAGCGAGGGGTGCCGGCCCACCGACGACGTGGCACGCTGGCCGTGCGCGTACCCACGTCGGGTGCGCCGGGAACGGAGGCACCGTGACCGACGACCGGACCCCGACCACCGACCCGTCGCCCGACACCCGGGCGTCGGACCCCGGCCCGGGTGGGGCCCCGCCCGCCGGCCGGCCGACGCCACTCTCCGCCACCCCGCCGGCCCTGCGGCGGCCCGCCGCGCCCCCACGGCACCCCACCGACCTGCGCCGGGCCGACCGGCTCGCCGGCCGGATCAGCCGGGGCGGCGACGGCCCCTGCTACGGCCTGGTCACCGACGACGGCCGGGAGTACGCGCTACACGGCACCGGCCTGGGCACCTTCGCCACCGGCACCACCGTCCTGGTCACCGTCGGGCCGGCCGATCCGGCCGCCACCTGCGGTCCCGGCATCCCGGTGGGCATCGTCGCCATCAACGTGGTCCGCTGAGCCCACTCAGCCCGACGGAGCACTGCCGGCGGCCCGATTCCACCCGATCCGACCGGCCCCGGTTGAGCCCGCTCAGCCGGTTCGGCCGCGCCGCCCGGGTCGGCGGGGCGATCGACCGGTGCCGAGGTCCTAGGCTGTGCCCCATGACCGAGCAGCGTGGCGGGCCCGTCGACGAGTCCTGCGTCCTCACCGAGGGGCCGTGGACGCACCGGTTCGTCGGCGCTAACGGCAGCCGGTTCCACGTCGTCGAGGCGGGCACCGGCCCGATGGTGCTCTTCCTGCACGGCTTCCCCGAGCACTGGTGGGCCTGGCACACCATGCTCCCCGCCGTCGCCGACGCCGGCTTCCGGGCCGTCGCGGTGGACCTGCGCGGCTACGGCGCCAGCGACAAACCCCCCCGGGGGTACGACGGCTACACCCTCGCCGCCGACGTCGCCGGCCTGATCCGCGCCCTCGGGGAACGCTCCGCCACCGTGGTCGGCGCCGGTTCGGGCGGACTGATCGGCTGGACGGCCGCCTCGTTCCACCCCACCCTGGTACGCCGGCTGGTGGTGCTCGGCGCACCCCACCCGCTGCGGCTGCGCGCGGCCATCTTCGCCGACCCGCGCGGCCAGTTCGCCGCCTCCACGCCGGCGCTGAAGTTCCAGCTCCCCCGGTACGAACACGTGCTCACCCGGGACGACGCCGCCGAGGTGACCCGGATGCTGCACCGCTGGGGTGGACCCCGCTGGGTAGCCGGCCCGGAGTTCGACGGTTACGCGCAACGCTGCCGGGAGGCGATGCTGATTCCGCAGGCCGCCTTCTGCGCCCTGGAGGGCTACCGGTGGGCCTTCCGCTCGGTGCTGCGCCTACACGGCTACCGCTTCGTCCGGTTGATGCAGAGGCCCCTGGCCACCCCCACCCTGCAACTGCACGGGGCGGCCGACGTCGCCTCCCTGCCGCGTACCGCCCAGGGCTCCGGCCGGTACGTCAGCGCCCCCTACGAGTGGCGGCTGCTCGACGGGGTGGGCCACTTCCCCCACGTGGAGGCCGGGGACGTGGTGCTCGGCGAGATCCTGCGCTGGACCAAGTCCTGACCCGGCCCGTACCCGGGCGACGACGGTGAGCGGGCCACCCTCGCCGCCGGCCACCCGCTGCCGACGGTCACGAGCGCGGTGTCGACGGATCCACTGCCGGCTGATCCACTGCCGGCTGGTCTGACGACCGTGGGCCGAGGGTCAGACCCGCTGTTCGCGCAGGTCGACGACCTCGGCAGCCGGTGCCCAACCCTGGTAGACACCGAAGTCGAAGACCTCCAGCCCCATCGCCTGCGCCACCGGCCAACGACCACCGGTGTACTCGACCCGCAGCCAGCCGTCGTGCTCACCGAGCACGATGAACGGTTGCCCCTGCCAGGTACAGGTGGTCCGCACGTACGCCAACTTCTCGACCTCACCGGCCGGGACGACCCGCACGTACCGGCCGGGGCGTACCTCCTCGAAGCCGTCCGCGGGCTCCGGCTGGTAGATCCGCACATGGTCGCCGTCCGGGCTGACCTGGTATTCCCGGCCCTGCCAGCGGGCCACGTAGCCGTCGCGCATCACGACTGCCCCACCCGTCGCCAGACCAGCGCGTCGGTGTCCAGGATGGCGATGACCCGTTCGGTGCCCTCCGCGCCGATCCGCCAGAGCTGCGCCCCGTGCGGCAGCCGGGCACTGTCCACCTTGAACTCGGCCACCACGTCGCTGCTCTCCCCCGGGGCGAATCCGTTGCCCCGGAACGGCGCGCGTTCGATGACCCAGCCCTCCATGGCCCGCATCGCCGCCTCGTTCTGCCCGCCGTACGGGATGCGGTAGAGGCTCGGCCGGTACGCCGGCCAGCGCAGCACGTAGGCCGCCTCGGCGTCGCGGGCGAAGGGGGAGCCCGGGTAGCCCAGTCCCAGGGCGTCGTGCAGTTCCGCCGGGGTGGTCAGGTGGGCCAGTTCACCGGCCCGGTGCACGAAACCGGAGACCCGGTCGTAGCCGCGTTCCAGGTAGTAGGCGAGCTGGCTCGGGGCGATCGCCTTCTGCATCACCACCGGGCGGGACGGATCGGTGGCCGGCGGGCGTACCGGGTGCGTTCGGCCGGCGCCTCGGCGGCGGCCACCGGCTCCAGGTCCGCCTCGTCGCCCAGCCCGACCTCGGCCGCCCAGCTGGCCAGGGCGACGATCTGCTCGCCGGGGAGCTTGGCCCCGACCGGGGTGCCGGGGTTGACGGCGAACGCCCAACCCGGGTCCGGCCAACACCGGATCAACTGCACGAAGCGCACCTCGATCGTCTCGACCGGTGGTACGTCGTGCTCGGCCAGCCGTTCCGGTGAGGTGTAGACCACCACGAACGTCTCGCCGTCCGTGGTGCCGGTGCGCCACGCGAAGCCGGGCTCGCCGGGCCGGCTGCCGGTCACCGAATCGGGATTGACCGGCAGCAGCACCCGGGCCAGCAGCAGGGTGGAGAGGAAACCGTCGGTGCTGCCGGCACCGGCGGCGTCCAGCAGGTTCTCCTCGACCTCGTTGGCGGGCAGGAACGACTCGTCGACGGCGGCGACGGGCGGGGCTGTCGGGGCGGCGACGGGCGGGGGCGTCGTGGCGAACCCGGCCGACGCGGCGGTGACCGGACCCGGGTCCACCGCCGCAGCGACCGGCGCGGTGGGCGCAGCGGCCGGCGGAGCCACCGGGCCGGCAGCGGGCCCCGCCGCCACCTGCGATGGAACCGCCTTCGCGGCCCGTTCGGAGGCCGGAGTCCACAGGTCGTCGGCGGCGGGCCGGGTGGCCGCACCCGAGGCGGGCGTCGGGGAGGTCGACCCGGCGACTGACGTCGGGGAGGTCGGCCCGGCGGCGGAGGGCTGAACGGGTGGCGCGGGCGGCCCGGCGTTCCCGTTGAGGTTGACCGTGTCCTCGGCGACCGGGCCGCCCCCAGCCGCCACCGGGACCACCGGCGGCTCAGGGACCACCGGCGACGCGGGAGCCGCCACCGGGACCACCGGCGACGCGGGAGCCGCCACCGGGACCACCGGCGGCGCGGAAGCTGGCGTCGGGACCACCGGCGGTGCGGGAGCTGGCGCGGGCACGACCGGCGGTGCGGGAGCTGGCGTCGGGACGACCGGTGGGGTCGGGGCAGCGGCCGGAGCGGGGGCGACGGGCAGGTCGCGGGACTCCAGGATCACTCCCTCTATCACGATGGGCGTGAACCCCCGGCGCGACGCCGGCGGCCCGGAGACCGGTTCGGCGGCGGAGGACGGCACCTCCTCCGCCTCGTCCGGCACCGGACCGGGCATACCGTTCGCGCCGGGCATGCCGTTCGCGCCGGGCATGCCGTTCGCGCCGGGCATGCCGTTCGCGCTGGCGAACATGTCGGCCCTGCCGCCGGACGGGCCGGCCGGTGGCGGCTGCCGGATGCCCGCCGACGCGTCCGGGGCCGGCTGCCGGCGGGGCAGGGCCTGGGTCGCCTCTGCGGCAGGCGGCCCCACCCGGAAGGCCCGGGTCGGCTCCTCGGCCAGCGGGTCGCGTTGACGGCCGACGGCCGCCGGCCCGTTGCCCGGAGCGGGGCGGGACGGCTGGCCGGGCGGGCCGACCTGGAACGCCCGGGTGGTTTCGTCCTCGACCGGTTGGGCGGGCGCCGGACGACGCCGGGGGAAGGGCTGACCACCCATGCCGGGCCGGGCCGGTGGCGTCGCCCGTTCGCCGGAACGCAGCGGGTTGTCCCGTGGTGACCGGGAGGCGCCCCGGGCGGCGGACGGTTCGAAGAACGACGTACGCCCGTTGGTCGGACCGGCGGCCTCCTCGCCCAGGAGGCGGCGGCGGGGGACCGTGGACCAGCCGCCGTTGTGCTGGCCGGGTGCCGGAGCGGGGTCGGGGGACGCCGGGCCGGCGGACCGGCCGTGATCGGGCGACCCGGCAGCGACGTCGCGTGGGCCACCGGGCGCGGCGACCGGACGACCCCGCTCGTCGGTCAGCGACGCACCCTCCGCCGGGCGGACGGCACCACCGGCGGGTGGTACCGAGGCTGCTGAGGGGACCGGGCGGGGCGGGCCCAGCCGGCGGGGCCGGTGGAGAGGTCGGCGGTCGGTTCGACGTCGGACGTCCCGTCGGCCGGGAGCCAACCCGGCGTCCGGTCGGGCTCCTGGCGGGACCGCACGCCCGGGGCGCGACCGGGCAACCGCACGTCGCCCCGGGAGAGCTGGGACACGAACCACGCAGGCAGGTAGCCCTCGATCGGCAGCCCGGGATTCACCGCCAGCCACCACTCGTGGTTGGGCCACTCGACGGCCAGGTCGGCGTAGCGGCTGCGCCGGCACGGACCGGCGGAGGCGCCGAGGCAGGCGTGCATGGCGGCGGCCGAGGTGAAGGCCAACACGTGGGTCCGGCCACCGGTGGTCCAGGTGCCCCAACCCATCGGCGTCGCCCCGGCGAGAGCCTGGCCGGAGACCGGAAGGAAAAGGTCCGTACCAGCCAGAATCCGGAAGTAGCGTTCCTGGTCGCTGGCGCGCAGCGCGTCACGCATCGCCGTCTCGGCCTCGGTAGCCGGCTCCCAGTCGGTCACGGCCACCTCTCCTCCCGGATCAGGCCACAGGCGTCGCGTACAACCTACAAGGTGAAAACAAGATCACAATAAGTCGGTCACCAGCCGGCCGACCTGGCAGCCGACCAGGCACTAACATCGCGTTACGGAGTCGACACGATACGGAGGCGGTCGATGTCCCGACCCGGCAGCCGACAAGCGCCCACCATTCTGGCGGCGGCCCTGCTCGCCGCGCTGCCGGCGGTCACCGTGTCGTCGGTCACCCCGGCCCACGCCGCCCCGGCCTGCGCCACCGCGCCCGCGCCGGCCAGGCCGGTCGCCGCTCTCCCCTGGCCCCAGCGACGGTACGCCCCGGAGCGGATCGCCCCGCTCGCCACCGGCACCGGCGTCACCGTCGCGGTGATCGACTCGGGTGTCGACCGGCGGCACCCCCAGTTGCGGGGCCGGGTGCTCGACGGCGCGGACTTCCTCGACCCGGGCGGCGACGGCACCCGCGACTGCGCCGGTCACGGCACCGGAGTGGCCAGCATCATCGCCGCCGGGGAGGGGGCGGGGGTGGCCTTCCGCGGGCTCGCACCCGGGTCCCGCATCCTGCCGGTACGGGTGAGCGAACAGCAGGTCGTCGAGGGGCGCGAGTCGGGGCGTACGGTCAGCGCCGCCGACTTCGCCCGGGCCGTCCGCTGGGCGGTGGACCACGACGCCGACGTGCTCAACCTCTCCGTCGTCCTGTACGCCGACAACCCGGCCGTGCGGGACGCCATCGACTACGCGGTCCGGCGCGACGTGGTCGTGGTGGCCGCCGCCGGCAACCTGCACGACGGTGGCGACCCGCTGCCCTACCCCGCCGCGTACGACGGGGTGCTCGGTGTCGGTGCGATCACCCCGGCGGGCATCCGCACCCCGTTCTCGCAGGTCGGGACGTACGTCGACCTGGTCGCCCCGGGCAGTGAGGTGTTGATGGCCGCGCCGGGGCAGGGCCATCAGCGTGCCGAGGGGACCAGTTACGCCGCCCCGTTCGTGGCGGCCACCGCGGCGCTGCTGCGGCAGTACCGGCCGGAACTCAGCGCCGCCGAGGTGACGCGCCGGATCGTGGGCACCACCGATCCGGCGCCGGGCGGGCGGCGGGGTGGCTACGGGGCCGGCGTGCTCAACCCGTACCGGGCGGTCGTGGAGACCGGCACCGGTCCCGGGCCGGCCGCCCGGTCGACGCTGGCGCTGCCGGCGGAGCGGGCCGACCCGGCGCTGCTGGCCCGGCAGCACCGCCGGGCGGCGGCCCGGGACCGGGCACTGCTGGTCGCCACGGTCACCGGCGGGGTGCTCGCGGTGGCGGTGCTGCTGGCGGTGGTGCTCCCCCGGGGCGTCCGCCGACGCTGGCACCCGGCCCGGTCCGCCTGACGACGACACCCGACCGGGTCCGCCTGGCGGCAGCGCCCGACCGGGTCCGCCCGACGACGACACCCGACCGGGTCCGCCCGACGACGACACCCGACCGGGTCCGCCTGGCGGCAGCGCCCGACCGGTGGGTCGTCGGACGCTGCCGCCAGCACGGGCGGCTCACTGGAACAGGCCGACGTTGCGCTTCTCGGTGTTGAGGTAGTCGGCGGCGGAGTCGTCCACCGCGAGCTTGATGTCGCGCAGCATGGCCTGGAGGTCCTGCGAGGCGGACCGCCACCGCGCCTGCCGTTGCTCGTACGCCTGCCGGGCCTCACCGTCCCAGCCGGCGATCAGCGGGGCGGCATCCCGCTCCAGTTGACCGAGCTGCGCGTCGAGGGTGTTCAACGCCTTCTGGATGTCCGCGCCGGCCTGGTGCAAGGCGGCGAAGTTGACGACCAGCACACCGTGGTCCATCGGATGGTCCCTCCCCGGGATGGTTCAGAGTGGCAGTTGGATGCCGCGATTGGTGCCGGCGACCCGGCTGGCGGCCTCGGTGTCCGAGACGTCGTAGTGCCGGCCGGCGGTGCGGATGGCCGTCGCGGTCTCCCGCAGCGCCTGGTGCAGCGCGGCCTGGTCTTTTCCCCACTGCTGTTTGACCTGTGCGAACGAGCGCCCACCGGCACCCCGCCAGGCCTGCTGCAACACCTCCAGCTCGGTCATCAGGCCGGTCAGCATGGCCTGCAACGACTGGTCGACCTGCTCGAACTTCGCAGCGGTGCGCTGCATCACCGCAGCCTCTGCCTGGGTCTGGGCCATCCGGACGTCACCTCGTCTCTTCGGTCGGAGCCGATCCACGCCCTCCATGGGGGACGGCGGCCCGCTGGCGGTGGGCCTGGCGGGACGATGTCGGCGAAACTCGTCGCTGACGGTAGTCGCACCATCCCGGTTGTGCTACCCCGCCGCTATCCCCTGTGGACAACCTCCGCACGCGCGACGGCCGGGGTCCCCATCGGACCGCCCGGGCCACTACCATGGGTCACGCCTCCGTCGCGTTGCGGTCCGATGTGGTCGGACCCACCCCCCACCGGTGGGGGCGATCCACCCGGACACCCGACCCCACCCGGGTCGGTCACCGGCACACCACGAGCCGCACGCACATCACCACGGGCCCACCCGCACCGGGGCCCACCCGCAGCACGAGGTGCCCGCACCACGACGACGCCGACACCGGCCGCGCCGGGATCGGCCACGACACAGCAGCAGATCGACCACCACGTCCCGGGGTGGGCGGAGAGCGTGACGGAGGAGGCGCGGTGTCGGCGGGCACGACCGATCGTCCGGCCCGGCGTCAGCCGCCGCGGAGCCACGGGGGCCCGCCCCGAGCCCGCACGGGCTCCGCCGTGCGTGCCGGCCAGGTGGTCGCCACGCAGGTGGCGCTCGCGTTGCCGCTGGCCGCGTACGGTCGCGGCGCGGGGCCGGCCGTACTCGCCGCGGTCGGGGCGGTCGTCCTGGCCGGCCTCGCCTGGGGGCGGTGGCGTGGGCGGTGGCTCTTCGCCTGGTGGGGCACCGCCACCGGTTACCTCACCCGACGGCGCGGGCTACCCCGCGACGCCGCCCCGGCGGCCCTGCTGGACCTGGTGCTCCCCGGCGCCGTGCTGGGCCCGGTGGAGCTGGCCGACGGGCCGGCCGGGGTGATCGACGACGGCACCGGGCTGACCGTCCTGCTCGACCTGGGCGACCCGGGTGACCTGCTCGGCGACCGGCCCCACCCGCTGCCGGCCCCGGCACGCTGCTGCCGCCGGCCGGGATGGCGCAACCGCCCGTGCAGGTGCAGGTGCTGCTGCACGCCGTGCCCGCCCCGGCGGCGGGGGTGGCCGGTGGCGCGGCGGGCACGTCCTACCGGCAGCTGACCGAGGGGCGGCTGCCGGGGCAGGAACATGCCCTGCTCGCGGTCCGGGTGCTGCGTGCGCCCGGCTGGTCCGACAGCGACCTGCGCCGGGCGCTGGCCGGTACGGTACGCCGGATCGGCCGCCGGGTCGGGCCGGTGCCGGCCCGACCGCTCGGTGAGCACGCGGCGCTGCGGGTGCTGGGTGAACTCGCCCACCACGAAGCCGGTCAGCCCGTGCGGGAGACCTGGTCGACGGTGCGCACCGGCGGCCTGCACCAGGCCACCTTCCGGTGGGACCGCTGGCCGGACGCCCGGGTCGATCCGGGTCGCCGGTTGGTGGCCCGGCTGCTGGCGCTGCCGGCGACCGCCACCAGCGTGTCGCTCTGTGCCGGTCCGCAGTCCGGCGGCGACACCGCACCCCCACCGGCCGAGTTGACGGTACGACTGGCCGCCCCGACGCCGGCCGGG
This sequence comes from Micromonospora sp. RL09-050-HVF-A, assembly GCF_019374995.1. Taxonomy (NCBI): domain Bacteria; kingdom Bacillati; phylum Actinomycetota; class Actinomycetes; order Micromonosporales; family Micromonosporaceae; genus Micromonospora; species Micromonospora sp. RL09-050-HVF-A. The sequence goes on along the minus strand of NZ_JAGKQP010000002.1, from coordinate 4,927,142 downwards.
TTGGCGCTCGCCGCCGAAGGGTTGTGCCGGCTCGCCGCCGACGCCGGTGGTGAGCTGCGCCGGCTCGACGGCGGGCAGCTCCCCGGCCTGGCCGCCACACTGCCGTTGGCGGTGCCGGTGCTGGCGAAGGGGACCGCACCGCAGGTGGAGCCACCGGAACTGACCCTGGGTGGGGCCGGGCTGATGGTGGGGGCCAACCGGCACGGTGGTGCGGTGACCGTCCGGCTGTTCCGCGCCGAGGGCACCCGGCTGGTGCTGGTCGGTGGGCTGGCCGCAGCCCAACTGCTGGTGCTGCGGTCGTTGGCGCTGGGCGCGGGGGTGCTGGTGCAGACCGGCCGGCCGCGCTCCTGGGAGCCGTTCGTGCGGGGGGTCGGCGGGCAGCAGGGCGGGGTCGTGGTGGTCCCGACCGGGCGGCCACCGGGTGCCACCGGTTCGCCACTGCGACCGCTGCTGGTGGTGGTCGACGCGGGCACCATGGCCGAGCCGCCACCCGGGGCGGCCTGGGTGTCCACCCTGGTGGTCCGGGACGAGCTGACCCCGCTGGACGTCGACACCCTGGGTCGGGCCGACCTGGCGGTGCTGCAACCCCTCGACCCGGCGGAGGCCGCCCTGGCGGGCACCGCGCTGGGGTTGGGCGGCTCGGCGGAGTGGCTGACCCGGATCCGGGACGACATGGTGGCGGTGGTCAACCGGCGGGCGTTGCGGTGGGCACTGCTTTCGCCCACCGCGATCGAGTCGCAGCTGGTCGGTCGCCCCGGCCGGCGCTGACCGGAAAGCCACGGCGGTTTCCCCAGGTGGACCAGGCGTGGCACGATCCCGGCCATGGATTTTCTGAAGGGCCTTCTGATCCGACTGGGCTCCACGGTGGTGGCTTTCTGGCTGGCGACGTTGTTCATCCCGGGCATCACGCTCGACACCGGTTCGGCCGGCGAGGCGATCGTCACCCTGGTGCTCGTCTCGGTGATCTTCGGCGTGGTCAACGCGGTGCTCCAGCCGATCATCAAGACCGTCGGTTGTGGTTTCTACCTGCTCACCCTCGGGCTGATCGCACTGGTCGTCAACGGTCTGCTGTTCCTGCTCACCAGCTGGATCGCCGACCAGGCGAACCTGCCCTTCCACGTGGACGGGTTCTGGCCGGAGGCGGTGCTGGGCGCGCTGCTCGTCGGCATCGTGACCTGGATTCTGGGCGCCATCCTCGACCGCGACTGACCCGCCTGCCGGCCACCGCCCGATGCCAGCCGGCACGGCGGTGGCCGGCAGGATGCCAGCCGCACGGCGGTGGCCGGGCCGGCCAGCTGCGGCCACCTGACGGAAATTGGCTGGCGGGACGGGCCCCGGATGGGGTTAGCGTGACGACGTGTTCTCGCTGACCCGCCCTGACGGCTACCAGCTCAGCACCGACCCGGAGCGGATCGACCGGGACCGGGTGCACCACTGGCTCTCCACCGACGCCTACTGGGCGCTCGACCGCAGTCGGGAGACGACGGAACGGGCCTTCGCCGGGTCGATCCCGTACGGCGTCTACCGCCCGGAGGACGGCGCGCAGGTGGCTGTCGGGCGGGTGGTCACCGACCGGGCGACCTTCGGTTGGCTCTGCGACGTCTACGTCGCCCCCGAGGCGCGGGGTCGTGGGTTGGGCACCTGGCTGGCCGGCGCGGTCCGCGACCACCTCGCCGGGTTCGGCGTACGCCGGATCGCCCTGACGACCCTCGACGCCCACGGGGTGTACGCGAAGGTGGGCTTCACGCCCGCGCCACCGCAGCAGTGGATGGCGTGGGTGAACGGGCGGTGACCCCGCTCACCGGCAACGAACCCGAGCCGGTCCCACCCCTTACGGTGGGACCGTGACTCCGTTGCGGCTCGGCTATCTCTACGGCTTTGGCGCGTACCTGATCTGGGGTTTCTTCCCGATCTACCTCAAGCTGCTGCGCCCGGCCGGGCCGGTGGAGATCCTCGCCCACCGGATCATCTGGTCGGTGCTGTTCGTCGCGCTGCTGCTCGCCGCCCTGCGTAACGTCGGTTTCCTGCGCTCGCTGGCCCGCCGCCCCCGGACGCTGGCCGGGATCGTCGTCGCGGCGGCCCTGATCGCGGTGAACTGGGGCACCTACATCTACGGGGTGAACTCCGACCGGGTGGTGGAGACCGCGCTCGGCTACTTCATCAATCCGCTGGTGTCGGTGCTGCTCGGGGTGTTCGTGCTGCGGGAGCGGCTACGCCCGGCGCAGTGGGTGGCGCTCGGGGTGGGGGCGGCGGCCGTCGCGGTGCTCACCGTCGACTACGGTCGGCTGCCCTACCTGGCGCTGACCCTGGCGGTCAGCTTCGCCGGGTACGGGTTGGCCAAGAAGCGGCTCGGGCTGCCGGCGGCGGAGGGGCTGTTCGTCGAGTCGGCGGTGCTGGCGCTGCCCGCCCTGGCCTACCTGGGTTGGCTGGCGAGCCGGGGCGGCTCGACGTTCGGGCAGGTCTCGGCCGGGCACACCGCGCTGCTGGTGGCGGCCGGGGCGGCGACCGCCATCCCGCTGCTGCTCTTCGCGGGCGCGGCCAACCGGTTGCCGCTGACCGCGCTCGGCATGCTCCAGTACGTGGCCCCGATCCTCCAGCTCGGCTGCGGCGTGCTGATCTTCCACGAGCCGATGCCCCCGGCCCGGCTGGCCGGCTTCGCCCTGGTCTGGCTGGCCCTGCTGATCTTCACCCTGGACGCGGTGCGGCACGGCCGGCGCAACCGGGCCGCCGCCCGCGCCGCCGCGCCGCTCCCGGCCGCCGCCCACTGAGCCACCCGACCCGACGCTCCCCGGGGGTCAGCGGACGTCGTAGCTGAGGACGAGGGTCCCGTCGGCGCGCAGGAGTTCGAGTCGGACCAGGTCGGCGTCGGTGAACCGGGTCGCGCCACGCAGGTTCACGTCGTCGCCGGGGGCGGCCAGCCAGGAGGCGATCTGTTCCGTCGCGTCGTCGGGGCCGCGCGCCACCAGTCGGAACGTGTTCGCCTTGCCGTAGCCGGCCGTCGCGTCGTACCCGCAGTGCATGGTGACCTCGGTGCCCCACTTGGTGCCGCTCAGCCCGATCTCCGCGTGCAACGCCGGGGTCTTCGGCGACACCGGTGCCATGGACACCATCCGCACCGCCTGGGTGGTCGGCGCGGGCGGGCCGGCCGGTCGCAGGGCGGCAGCCCCGCCGAAGCCCAGCACCAGGGCGAACGCGGCGGCGACGAGCGCGGTCAGCGCGTACCGTCGGCGGTTGCGGGTCCGCTCGCGGCGGCGGCGGTCCCGGGCCACAGCGATCAGGTCGGGCACCCGGCTGATCTCCGGCGGCGGGGGGAGGAACTCCTCCAGCGTGGTCGGGTCGAGCCGGCCCAGCAGGCCCGGCAGCACCGCGACCTCGGCCACCGCCTCCCGGCACGCCGCACAGCCGGACAGGTGCCGCTCGTAGGCGGCCCGGTCGGCGGGGGCGAGGGCACCCAGCACGTACGCGCCGTCGTCGTGTGCGAACTCGCAGCGGGTCATCCGGTCACCCCCATCTCGGCCAGGGCCAGCCGCAGTGAACGCAGCGCGTAGTGGGTGCGGGACTTGACCGTCCCCGGTGGCACCCCCAGCCGGGCCGCCGCCTCGGACACCGAGCGGCCCTGGTAGAAGCACTCGACCAGCACCTCCCGGTGGGTGGGGCTCAGTCGGCTCAGCGCCTCGGCGATGGTCCAGGCCTCCACCGCGCGTTCCGCTTCGTCAATCGTCTCCGGCTGCTCGGGCAGGTCGTCGGTGAACACCTCGCCGACCCGGGTCGACCGCCGCCGCCAGGCGTCGATCGCCAGGTTCCGGGCGGTCGTGAAGAGCCAGGCCCGCACCGAGCCGCGTCGCGGGTCCAGTGACTCCGGGTGACGCCAGGCGCGCAGCAGGGTCTCCTGCACCAGGTCCTCGGCCCGGGTGCGGTCCCCGTTGACCAACCGCAACGCGTGCGCGTAGAGCGCCTCGGCGTGCTCGTCGTGCAGCGCGCGCAGCAGTTGGGCGTCGTGGTCGCTGATGGTGATCCCTCGCTTCCCGCGCGACGAGTCCGGCGAATGTGTCCGCCCGTTACTACGCGCCGTGACGCTGATCGGTTCACCGGCCACTGCTGTTCACATCCGGTTCACACCGCGTCCGGTGGCCGCTCACCCCGTCCTGGCAGCGTCCGCCCGGTACGCACGTCGAGCAGGTGAAAACGGCGTGCCACCGACCTGTCTCCAGGAGGCTCCTTCCCATGAGCGACCGTCCCCGGCTGCTCCCGCTGCTCGGTGCCACCCGGCACGGCAGCCGCGATGCGATGACCTGTCTGTACCGCTGCGGCAACGCCTGCGACCACCCGGTGCCCAACACGTCCGACAACACCTACTTCGGCGACCTCGTCGAGGGCGAGGTGTCCCGTCGGGGCGTCGTCCGGGCGGGTGCGGTGGGCGCGCTGGTGCTCGGCTTCGGCGGTGCCGCCACCGGCGCGCTGGCCGGGGCCGTCCCCGCCGCCGCCGCGCCGGCCACCCCGGTGGTGCCGGAGGTCGGCGACCCGACCGCCCCGCAGCGCGGTGTCGGCAGCGGGGCGCTGACCTTCAAGCCGATCCCGCCGAACCAGCTCGACACCCTGGTCGTCCCCAACGGGTACGACCACCACGTGGTCATCCGCTGGGGTGACCCGGTGCTGCCCGGTGCGCCCCGGTTCGACCTGCACGGGCAGACCGCCGCCGCCCAGGCCAAGCAGTTCGGCTACAACAATGACTTCGTCGGGGTGCTGCCGCTGGACCGGCGGGGCAAGCGGGCGCTGCTCGTGGTCAACCACGAGTACACCAACGAGGACCTGATGTTCCCCGGCTTCACCGGCCTGGACAACCTCACCGTCGAGCAGCTGCGCACCGCGATGGCCGCGCACGGCATGTCCGTGGTGGAACTGGAGCGGGTGGACGGCACCGGGCAGTGGCGGGCGGTGGGCCAGGGTCGGCGGCCGTACAACCGGCGGGTCACCGCGCTGGCCACGAAGTTCGAGCTGACCGGCCCGGCCGCCGGTTCGGCCTGGCTGCGCACCGCCGCCGACCCGAAGGGCCGCACGGTGGTCGGCACGCTGAACAACTGCGCCGGTGGGGTCACCCCGTGGGGGACGGTGCTGTCCGGCGAGGAGAACTTCAACCAGTACTTCGTCGGCGCCGACGCCGCGCCGGCCGAGTTGAAGCCCAGGTTCGACAGGTACGGCATCACCACCGCCGCCCGTTACCCCAGCGGCAGCCGCAAGTGGGAGCGGGCCGACGAACGGTTCGACCTGGCGAAGCACCCCAACGAGGCGCACCGGTTCGGGTGGATCGTCGAGATCGACCCGTTCGACCCGGAGAGCCGTCCGCGCAAGCACACCGCGCTGGGCCGGTTCAAGCACGAGGGCGCCAACGTGATCGTGGCCCGCGACAAGCGGGTGGTCGCGTACATGGGCGACGACGAGCGCTTCGACTACCTCTACAAGTTCGTCTCCGACAAGAAGTTCATGCCTGGTGACTCCTGGGTGGCCCGCAAGAACAACCTGACCCTGCTCGAGTCGGGCACCCTCTACGTGGCGCAGTTCGCCCAGACCAGCGCCGCCGAGATCGACGGCACGGGCAAGCTGCCCGCCGACGGCGCGTTCAACGGCACCGGACGGTGGATCAAGCTGGTCAGCGGCAACCGCAGTTTCGTCGACGGGATGACCGCCGCCGACGTGCTCACCTTCACCCGGCTCGCCGGGGACAAGGTCGGCGCGACCAAGATGGACCGCCCGGAGGACGTCGAGCCGAGTCTGCTCACCGGCAAGGTGTACGTGGCGCTGACCAACAACACCGACCGGGGCAAGGCCGGTAAGCCGGCGGCCGACGAGATCAACCCGCGCAACCTCAACAAGCACGGGCAGATCCTGGAGCTGGTCGAGGACCGGGGCGACAACACGGCGGAGTCCTTCGCCTGGTCGCTGCCGATCGTCGCCGGTGACCCGACCGACCCGTCGACCTACTTCGCCGGGTACGACAAGACCAAGGTCTCGCCGATCTCCTGCCCGGACAACGTCGCCTTCGACGCCACCGGCAACCTGTGGATCTCGACCGACGGTAACGCGTTGGGCAGCAACGACGGCCTCTTCGCCACCGCCGTCGAGGGGCCGGAGCGGGGGCACCTGAAGCAGTTCCTGACCGTGCCGCTGGGCGCGGAGACCTGTGGGCCGTTCATCACCGGCGACAACCGGTCGGTGTTCGTGGCCGTGCAGCACCCCGGCGAGATCACCGGCGCGTCGGTGGAGAAGCCGGCGTCGACCTGGCCGGACGGCGACTACGCCAAGCCGGGCGTGGTGGTCACCTGGCGGCTCGACGGCGGCCCGATCGGCAGCTGACGCGCTCCCCGGGTCGGTCCACCGCCGGACCGGCCACGAGGGCCCCCTCCCGTTTCGGTCCGGGAGGGGGCCCTCGCCCGTGACGGGTCAGGCGTCGGCGGCGATGCCGTCGGCGACGGCGCGGGCGGCGGTGAGCAGCTTGGCCCGCACCACCCGGGCCGAGGTCATCATCTCGCTGGCCGGCAGCGCGCAGGCCAGCACCACCCGCCGTTCCATGTCCTTGTCCGGGGTGACCAGCACGGCGGCACACGCCACCCCCTGCCGGAACTGCCCCAGCTCCAACTGCATCCCGCGCCGGTCGCCGGCCGCCAGGTCCGCCTCGAACGCCTCCGGGGTGGTCAGGGTGGCGGTGGTGAACGGCCGCATGCCGTACTCGCGCAGGTAGCGCAGGCGCTGTTCGGTGGTGAGGGTGGCCAGCAACGCCTTGCCCAGGGCGGTGGCGTGCGCACCCTCGTCGAAGCCGGGGACCATGTCCTCCAGGTAGGGCGAGCGGGCTCCCTCGGCGACGGCGGTGACCGCCACCTGACCGCCGACGAACCGGCCCAGGTAGTGGCTCCACCCGGTGTCGATGGCGGCCCGCCGCAGCGACTCCCCGACGGCGGCCGGCCCCCGGAACGCGGTGACCAGCTCGCGGTACCGGTCGGCGATCTCCAGGCCGACGATGTAGGTGCCGTCCTCCCGACGGATCACGTAACCCTCGTAGGCCAGGGTGCGGACCAGGTGGTAGGTGGTGGCGACGGTCAGCTCGCACCGCCGGGCGATCTGCTTGACGGTCAGCCCTTTCGGGGCACGACCGACCGACTCGAGCACGCGTAGCGCGCGGGAAACGCTCCGGATCAGGTCCGAAGGTTCCGCCAGGGGGTCACGCACAACCACCTCCGCAGCCGGGGACTTACACCATATGAAATACCGGGCCGAGACGGAACGCCCGTTCGGGTGGTGGATGCCAGATCAGGCGGTATACGGCGGGTCACCCGGCGACACGCCGACGGTTGTCAGGAACTCGACTCGCGTAGGTTGAGCCCACGATGACCGACACCGCGCTCAACCCCCCGCCGAGCCGGCCCACCGTACGCCCCGTACGGGCCGGCGTCGCAGCGGTCGCGACCACCGTCGCCAGCGTCCTGCCGGTCTTCCTGGTCGGCGGGCTCGCCGTGCAGATGGGGGACGACCTCGACTTCTCCCCCGCCGGGCTGGGACTGGCCGTGTCGATCTACTTCGGCGTCAGCGCGCTCGCCTCGATGCCCTCCGGCCGGCTGGTGGAACGGGTCGGCCCCGCCGTGGTGGCCCGGGTCGCCATCGGTCTCGCCGCCGGTTGCCTGCTCGCCATCGCCGGGCTGGCCCGGTCGTACCCGGTGCTGGTGGGGCTGCTCGCGCTGAGCGCCACCGCCAACGCGTTGGGCCAGCTGGCCAGCAACGCGGCGCTGGCCCGGCACGTACCCGCCCGGCGGCAGGGCCTGTCGTTCGGGGTGAAGCAGGCCGCCATTCCCGCCTCCACGCTACTGGCCGGGGCGGCGGTGCCGGCGATCGCCCTCACCGCCGGCTGGCGCTGGGCGTTCGTGGCCGCCGCCGCAGCCGCCCTGACCGCGCTGCCGGCCGTACCCCCGCAGGTGGCCGGACCGGCGCGGGAGCGTGCGGCGGAACGCGGCGGTGGGGCCACCACGGCGCTGGTGGTGGTCGGGGTGGCGGCGACCCTCGCGGCGGGCGCGGCCAACGCGCTGGGCACCTTCGTGGTGGACTCGTCGGTGCACCGGGGGCTCGCTCCCGGCCCGGCCGGGCTGGTGCTCACCCTCGGCGGCGCGGTCTGCGTGGCCGCCCGGATCGGCGTCGGCTGGCTGGCCGACCGGCGGGACACCGGTCACGTCGCGCTGATCGCCGCGATGCTGGTGGTCGGGGCGGTCGGGTTGGGGCTGCTGGCCGTGGCCGGTCCGGTGCCACTCACCGCCGGGGTGGTCCTCGGCTTCGGGCTGGGCTGGGCCTGGCCCGGCCTGCTGAACTTCGCGGTGGTCCGGCTGCACCCGCAGGCCCCGGCCGCCGCCACCTCGATCACCCAGACCGGGGTGTACGCCGGCGGCTGCCTCGGCCCGCTCGGGCTCGGGGCGCTCGCCGGCACCCGCGGCTACCCGGTGATGTGGCTGGCCGCCGCGATCGCCATGCTCCTCGCCGCCGTGCTCATGCTCACCGGCAGCCGACTGCTGCGGCGCTCCGCCGCCGGCTGACGAACGGGGACGGCCGACGGCACCCGGTCGGGCCGGCCGGTCGTCGAGCGGCGCAGGTCAGCTGGTGCGGTCGGCGATGTAGTCGCAGAGGGATTCGAGCGCCCGCCGGGCCGGGATCTGCGGCAGCGGGGCCAACCGCGCACGGGCGTCCTCGGCGTAGCTGCGGACGGTCTCCCGGGCCCGCTTGAGCGCGGGGGACTCCCGCAGCAGGCCGAGCGCCTCGGCGTGCAGCGCGTCGTCGACGAGCGGGCCGGTGGACAGGATCTCCCGCAGCCGCACCGAGGCCGCGTCGGAGTCGTCGCCGGCCAGCGCGTAGAGCACCGGCAGGGTCGGCACCCCCTCGCGCAGGTCGGTGCCGGGTGTCTTACCCGACTGGGTCGACTCGGAGGCGATGTCGAGCAGGTCGTCGGAGAGCTGGAAGGCCACCCCGATGGTCTCCCCGTAGCCGGCGAGGGCCTCGGTGTGCTCCTCGGACGCCCCACCGAACATCCCGCCGAACCGGGCCGAGGTGGCGATCAGCGACCCCGTCTTGTCGGCGATCACCCGCAGGTAGTGGTCGACCGGGTCCTGCGTGCGGGGACCGACGGTCTCGGCGATCTGGCCGTGCACCAGCCGGGCGAACGTGCGGGCCTGGAGGCGGACCGCCGTCGGGCCCAGGTCGGCGGCGATGTCCGCGGCCCGCGCGAAGAGGTAGTCGCCGACCAGGATGGCCACCGAGTTGGTCCAGCGGGAGTTGGCGCTCGGGGCACCCCGCCGCACGGCGGCCTCGTCCATCACGTCGTCGTGGTAGAGGGTGGCCAGGTGGGTGAGCTCCATCACCACGGCCGCCGGCACCACCTGCGGGCCCGCCGGGTCGCCGAACTGCGCACCCAGGGCCACCAGCAGCGGACGGAACCGCTTGCCGCCCGCCTCGACCAGGTGCCGGGCCGCCTCGGTGACGAGTGGATCGGCGCTGGCCACGCTGGCCCGCAGCTCGACCTCGACGTCGTCGAGCAGGCCCAGCACGGACGCCTCGACCCGTGGATCGGCGAGGTGCACGCCGAGCGCGCCGACCTGACCCGTGCCCGCCCGTCCCCGACGACCGCCGGAGCCGACGCCGCCTGAACGCTCCCCCGCCGGAATCACCACACCATCAACCATGCCACACCCGTTCGACCTGCTCCGGACGGGGGATACGGCCGTGGGGCCGGCACGCCTGAGCGCACCGGCCCCACGGCCACGGAAAACGGGTCACCTGACGAATGCTGCGGCGTCCGTCGCCAGGTCGAGCAGGGGTGCCGGCAGCACGCCGAGGATCAGCGTGGCGGCCACCCCGATCATCAGCGCGGTGGCGGTCAGCCCACCCGGCACCGCGACGGTCGGGGTGCTCTCGCCCGGCTCCGACAGCCACATCATCACCACCACCCGCAGGTACGGGAAGGCCAGCACCATGCTGGTCAGCACACCGGCCACCACCAGCCAGGCATGCCCGCTCTCCAGAGCCGGGCCGAAGACCGCGAACTTGCTCATGAAGCCGCTGGTCAACGGGATACCGGCGAAGGCCAGCAGGATGAAGGTGAAGACCCCGGCATAGAACGGCGAGCGGCGGCCCAGCCCGGCCCAGCGGGACAGGTGGGTGGCCTCCCCGTCGGCGTCCCGGACCAGGGTCACCACGGCGAACGCGGCGAGCACCGAGAAGCCGTACGCGGCCAGGTAGAACATCGTGCCGGAGACGCCCGCCCCGGTCGGGGCGAGGACCCCGACCAGCAGGTATCCGGCGTTGGCGATCGACGAGTACGCCAGCAGCCGCTTGATGTCGGTCTGGGTGACCGCCAGCACCGCGCCGACCAGCATGGTGAGCACCGCCACCACCCCGAGGACGGGGGTGAAGTCCCAGGCGGTCTGGTCGAACGCCACGTGGAAGACCCGCAGCAGGGCCCCGAACGCGGCCACCTTCGTGCAGGCCGCCATGAAGCCGGTGACGGGGGTCGGCGCACCCTGGTAGACGTCCGGGGTCCAGACGTGGAACGGGGCGGCGGCAGCCTTGAACAGCAGGCCGATGGCGATCAGCGCCATCCCGGCGAAGAGCAGCACCTCGCTGGCCGGGGACTCGTTCACCGCGGCGTGCACGGTGGCGAAGTCGACGCCGGCCGAGCGGCCCGGGATGCCGGCGGTGAAGCCGTACACCAGGGCCACCCCGAACAGGAAGAACGCCGAGGCGTACGCGCCGAGCAGGAAGTACTTCATCGCCGCTTCCTGGCTCAGCAGCCGCCGGCGACGGGCCAGCGCGCAGAGCAGGTAGAGCGGCAGGGAGAAGACCTCCAGCGCGATGAACATGGTCAGCAGGTCGTTGGCCGCCACGAAGATCAGCATGCCGCCGATCGCGAAGCTGGTCAGCGGGTACACCTCGGTGGCCCCGTTGCGTCCCTCGGCCTGCTTCCGGTCGTCGGCCGACTCGGCGGTCACCGCCGCCTGGGCGACGAACGCGCCACCGCGCTCCACCGACCGCTCGCCGATCAGCAGCAGCGACATCGCGGCGAGCACCAGGATGGTGCCCTGCAGGAACAGGGCGGGACCGTCCACGGCCAGCGCCCCACCCGCCGTAACCAGCCGGGCGTCGGCGTTGAGCACCACCATCACCAGCGCGGCGAGCACCGCCACCAGCGACAGCGTCAGCTGCACCAGGTGCCGGCGGGGACGCGGTACGAACGCCTCCACCAGGACACCCAGCAGGGCCACCCCCAGCATGATCAGGATCGGGGCGATCGACGGATAGTCGATCGACGGCAACTTGAGTTCGGTCACTGCGGATGCCGCCTTTCGATCGCGACTGCGGGGCTCACTCGCTGCGCTCGTTCGCTCCTCGCGCTCACTGCGCAGCCTCCTGGACGCTGCCGACCTCAGGGGCGGGATCGGTCTTGCCGACGTCCTGCATGGTCGCCTGGACGGCGGGGTTGATCACATCGGTGACCGGCTTGGGATAGAAGCCGAGCAGCAGGATCAGGGCGATCAGCGGGGCGACCACTGCCTTCTCGCGCAGGGTGAGGTCACGGTGCATCGCCTTGACCTCGGTCAGCTCCGGGTTGAGCGTGCCCTGGGTGGTGCGCTGCACCATCCACAGCACGTACGCCGCCGCCAGGATGATGCCCAGGGTGGCGATCACCGCGACCGGCTTGTTCACCGTGAAGGTGCCGATCAGCACCAGGAACTCGGAGACGAACGGCGCGGTGCCGGGCAGCGCCAGCGACGCCAGACCGGCGAAGAAGAGCACCCCGGCCAGCAGCGGCACCAGCTTGCCCGCCCCACCGAAGTCGGAGATCAGCGACGAGCCCCGGCGGGCGATGAGCATCCCGACGACCAGGAACAGCAGGCCGGTGGCGAGCCCGTGGTTGAGCATGTAGAGCACCGCGCCGGTGCCCGCCTGGGTGGTGAAGGCAAAGATGCCGACCCCGATGAACCCGAAGTGCGCGATCGAGGTGTACGACACCAGCCGCTTCAGGTCGGACTGGCCGACGGCGAGCAGCGCGGCGTAGAGGATGCCGATCAGCCCCAGCGCCAGCGCCCACGGGGCGAACCACTTCGACGCCTCCGGGAACAGCGGCAGGCAGTACCGCAGGATGCCGAACGTACCGACCTTGTCCAGCACGCCGACCAGCAGCGCGGCGGCACCCGCCGGGGCGGCCCGACCGGCGTCCGGCAGCCAGGTGTGGAACGGGAAGAACGGCGCCTTGATCGCGAAGGCGAGGAAGAAGCCGAGGAACAGCCAGCGCTCCGTGCCGGTGGAGATGTCCACCTGGGTCAGGGTCTGCCAGTCGAAGGTCTTGCCGCCGACCACCCACAGGCCGATCACCGCAGCCAGCATGAACAGCCCGCCGACCAGCGAGTAGAGGAAGAACTTCACCGCCGCGTACTGCCGCTGGTGGCCGCCGTAGCTGCCGATCAGGAAGTACATCGGCACCAGCATGACCTCGAAGAACACATAGAACAGGAAGACATCGGCGGCGGCGAAGACGCCGATCATCGTGGATTCGAGGACGAGCAGCAGGGCGAAGTACGCCGGCACCGACCGCTTCGACGCGTCGGCGTCGTGCCAGGACGCCAGGATCACCAGCGGCACCAGCACCGCGATCAGCATCAGCATGACCAGTGCGATGCCGTCGACGGCGAAGGTGAAGTTGACGTCCCAGGTGGGGATCCACGGGTACGACTCGCGGAACTGGAGCCGGTCACCGTCGGCGGAGAACGAAACCCACATCACCACCGACAGCGCCAGCACCAGCAGCGACCAGCCGAACGCGACCTGCTTGGCCAGGTCGGGCCGGCGACGCGGCAGGAAGGCCACGACCAGGGCGCCGACCAGCGGTGCCACGGTCAGCACCGAGAGGAACGGGAAGTTGGACATTATGCGGCCTTACCTCCGTCGTGGATGCGGGGCCCGCCGGCGGGGGCTGTCGCATTGAGGTCGATCACGCCAGCCACCCCGCCTGCACCGCCAGGAACGCCGCCACCACGAGCAGCGCGCCGGTCAGGATCGAGGTGGCGTACGACCGGACGAAGCCGGTCTGCCAGCGCCGGAGCCGACCCGAACCGCCCCCGACCCCGGCGGCGAGGCCGTTGACCAGCCCGTCGATGCCCCGGTTGTCGAGGAAGACCAGCGCCCGGGTGAGGAAGATGCCCGGCTTCTCGAAGACCACCTCGTTGAAGGCGTCCGTGTAGAGGTTGCGCCGGGCGGCGGTGACCAGCACCCCGGCCGGCTGCGGCGCGGTGGCCGTGCCGTTGCGGAACAGCGCCCAGGCCAGCCCGGCACCGAGCACCGTCACCACCAGCGACAGCGCGGTCAGCAGCCAGTGCGGCAGCACCGCCGCGTGCTCGGCGTGCTCGCCGCCCAGCCCGGCGGTGGCGGTCAGCCAGTCCGGCACCGAGGTGGCGAGCAGGAAACCGGCACCGACCGAACCGATCGCCAGCAGGATCAGCGGGATGGTCATCAGCTTCGGCGACTCGTGCGGGTGCTCGATGTCCTCGGTCCACCGCTTCGGGCCGTGGAAGGTCAGCACGAACAACCGGGTCATGTAGAAGGCGGTCAGCCCCGCGCCGAGCAGCGCCGCCCCGCCGAACAGCCAGGCCGTCCAGCCCTCCCGCTCGAACGCCGCCACGATGATCGGCTCCTTGGAGAAGAAGCCCGAGAACGGGAACATGCCGATGATGGCGAGCCAGCCCATCATGAAGGTGATCCAGGTGATCTTCATGTACTTCGACAGCCCGCCGAAGCGGCGGATGTCCACCTGGTCGTTCATGCCGTGCATGACCGAGCCGGCACCGAGGAACATGTTCGCCTTGAAGAAGCCGTGCGCGAGCAGGTGCACGATGGCCAGCGCGTACGCCGCACCGCCGAGACCGACACCGAGGAACATGTAACCGATCTGGCTGACGGTCGACCAGGCCAGCACCCGCTTGATGTCGTCCTTGGCCGCGCCGATGATGCAGCCCATCAGCAGGGTCAACGCGCCGACGCTGACCACCACGAGTTGGAGCGTCTCGTTGGCCGAGAAGATCGGGTTGGACCGGGCGATCAGGTAGACACCCGCGGTGACCATGGTGGCCGCGTGGATGAGCGCCGACACCGGGGTCGGGCCCTCCATCGCGTCCGGCAGCCACGCCTGGAGCGGGAACTGACCGGACTTGCCGGCCGCGCCGAGCAGCAGCAGCAGGCCCAGCACCAGCACCGTGCCGCTGGCCAGCCCGCCGACGGAGGAGAAGACCTCGTCGTACTGGGTGGTGCCGAGGGTGGCGAACAGGATGAAGATGCCGATCGCCAGGCCGGCGTCGCCGACCCGGTTCATCAGGAACGCCTTCTTGCCGGCGGTGGCCGCGCTCGGCCGGCCGTACCAGAAGGAGATCAGCAGGTACGACGCCAGGCCGACGCCCTCCCAGCCGAAGTAGAGCATCACGTAGTTGTTGCCGAGCACCAGCAGCAGCATCGCGGCGACGAACAGGTTGAAGTACGCGAAGAACCGTCGCCGGCCCTCGTCGTGCGCCATGTACTCGACCGCGTAGAGGTGGATCAGGAAACCCACCCCGGTGATCAGCAGGACGAAGACGGCGGCGAGCGGGTCGAAGAGCAGACCGAAGTCGACCCGCAGGTTGCCGACCGTGATGAAGTCCCAGAGGCTCAGCTCGACGGACTTGTTCTCCAGCCCGCGCAGCTGGAAGAACGAGGTGAGCCCCAGCACGAACGCGGCACCGATCGCGGCCACGCCCAGCCAGTGCCCCCAGCGGTCGGCCCGCCGGCCGAGCAGCAGCAGGATCGCCGCGCTGGCCAGCGGGATCGCCACCAACAGCCAGACGCTGCTCAGCAGGCCGTCAGCCGCCGCGTAGGTGACGGCACCCGCTGGCTCTGCCGCCTGGGCGTACGTCAGAATCTCATCCACCGCAGGGCCCCTTTAGTACTTCAGCAGGTTGGCGTCGTCGACGCTCGCGGAGCGCCGGGTCCGGAAGATCGACATGATGATCGCGAGCCCGACCACGACCTCGGCCGCCGCCACCACCATCACGAAGAACGCCATGATCTGTCCGTTGAGGTCACCGTTGATCCGGCTGAAGGTGACCAGCGTCAGGTTGGCCGCGTTGAGCATCAGCTCCACGCACATGAACAGCACGATCGCGTTGCGCCGCACCAGCACGCCGACCGCGCCGATGGTGAACAGCACCGCCGCCAGGATCAGGTAGTAGTCAGGGCTCACCGTTCCGTCCCCTTCAGGGTGGTTTCCTCGGCGGTCAGCTCCCGCTGCGGCAGGATCGCCGGGGTGCTGCGGTCGGTCAGCCGGCCGTCGGGCAGCCGGGCCGGGGTGGCCACCGAGGAGGAGGTGGCGAAGACGCCCGGACCGGGCTTCGGGCCGGGGTAGTTGCCGGGGCGGAACCGGGCCTTCATCGTGGCGACCTGGTCCATCTTGTCTTCCTTGCGCCGCTCGATGTGCGCCAGCACCATCGCGCCGATCGCCGCCGTGATCAGCAGCGCGGAGGTCAGCTCGAAGGCCAGGACGTACTTGGTGAACAGCAGCCGGGCGATGCCCTGCACGTTGCCCTCCGCGTTGGCCTGGTCCAGGCCGACGGCGGTGACCCCGTTCAGCGCCCGGTAGAGGCCGGTGCCGACCAGCCCGGCGAAGCCGAGCCCGAGCACCACCGCGGCGACCCGCTGGCCGCGCAGCGTCTCGATCAGCGAGTCGGAGGCGTCCCGGCCGACCAGCATCAGCACGAACAGGAACAGCATCATGATCGCGCCGGTGTAGACGATGATCTGCACCATGCCGATGAACGGCCCGGCCTGGAGCACGTAGAACACGCCCAGGCAGAGCATGGTGAGCACCAGGAACAGCGCCGAGTGCACGGCGTTGCGCGCCCAGACCATGCCGATCGCGCCGATCAGCGCCAACGGGGCGAGGATCCAGAAGGTGACCTCCTCACCCCCGGACACCTGGCCCGCCGCGGCGAGCACCGTGGACGTGTTCATGCTCCGGCTCCCTTGCCCGCTGCCCGCTGGGCCGCCTGCTCGGCACCCGGGAAGGTCACCCCGGGATGCTCCTCGACCTGGTAGCGGCCGGGCCCCATCGGGGACTGCTCGGCACCGGCCGAGGTGCCCGGGTTGGTCAGCGCGCCGACGTAGTAGTCCTTCTCGCTGTCACCGAGCCGCATCGGGTGCGGCGGCTGCTCCATGCCTTCGAGCAGCGGAGCGAGCAACTGCTCCTTGGTGAAGATGAGGTCCTGCCGGTTGTCCCGGGCCAGCTCGTACTCGTTGCTCATGGTCAGCGAACGGGTCGGGCAGGCCTCGATGCAGAGCCCGCAGAAGATGCACCGGGCGTAGTTGATCTGGTAGACGCTGGCGTACCGCTCGCCCGGCGAGAAGCGCTGCTCGTCGGTGTTGTCGCCACCCTCGACGAAGATCGCGTCCGCCGGGCAGGCCCAGGCGCACAGCTCGCAGCCGATGCACTTCTCCAGGCCGTCCGGGTGCCGGTTGAGGATGTGCCGCCCGTGGTAGCGCGGCGCCGAGACCGGCGGCTTGAACGGGTAGTCGGTGGTGACGACCTTCCTGAACATGTGCGAGAAGGTGACACCGAAGCCCTTGAACGTTCCGGTGATCGCGCCCACGTCACACCTCCTGAGAGTCGGAGCCGGTGGCGATGTTGGCCGGCTCCCGCTCGGCGACCACACGCTTCGTGCGCGGGCTCGGCGGTACCTGTAGATCCAGCGGGGGCAACGGGAAGCTGCCGTACGGCCGGTTGTCGGCCTGTTCCTGCGGGGTCGGCTTCGGGGCCGGCTTGCGGCTCGGCCACAGCAGCGTCGCCAGCAGCAGTACGCCCGCGCCGACGGCGGTGGCGAGCAGCCGGTCCCGCGACTGCCAGTCCTCGATGGAGCGCAGCCCGGCCAGGACCAGGATCCAGACCAGGTTGATCGGGAGCAGCACCTTCCAGCCGAAGCGCATGAACTGGTCGTAGCGCAGCCGGGGCAGGGTGCCCCGGAGCCACACGAAGACGAAGACCAGCAGCAGCACCTTGCCGAAGAACCAGAGCATCGGCCACCAACCGGTGTTGGCGTCCGCCCACAGCGTGATCGGCCAGGGGGCCCGCCAGCCACCGAGGAAGAGCGTCGTGGTCACCGCGGACATGGTCACCATGGCGACGTACTCGGAGAGCATGAAGAGCGCGAACTTCAGCGAGCTGTACTCGGTCATGAAGCCGGCGACCAGCTCCGACTCGGCCTCGGGCAGGTCGAACGGCGCCCGGTTGGTCTCGCCGACGGTGGCGATGAAGAAGATGATGAAGCTGGGCAGCAGCAGGATCGCGTACCAGCCCGGGGCGGGGATCTCGACGCCGGCGATGGTGAGCCGGGTGGCGTCCCCCTGGGCGGCGACGATCCCGCTGGTGGACATGGTGCCGGCGGTCATGAACACCGCGACGATGCTCAACCCCATGGCGACCTCGTAGGAGATCATCTGGGCGCTGGAGCGCAGGCCGCCGAGCAGCGGATAGGTCGAGCCGGAGGCCCAGCCGCCGAGCACGATGCCGTAGACGGCCAGCGACGAGCAGGCCAGCAGCACCAGCACCGCCACCGGCACGTCGGTGACCTGCAACGGCGTCCGGTGGCCGAAGATGCTCACCATCGGGCCGAACGGGATCACCGACAGTGCGGTGACCGCGCAGACCACCGAGATGACGGGCGCGAAGAAGTAGACCACCTTGTCGGCGGCCTTCGGGAGGATGTCCTCCTTGAAGGCCATCTTGAGGCCGTCGGCGAGGGTCTGCAGCAGGCCGAACGGGCCGACCTGGTTGGGGCCGGGCCGGACCTGCATGTAGCCGACGACGCGGCGCTCGAACCAGACGCCGAGCAGGGTGGCGAGCAGACCGAAGACGAACGCGAAGACGATCTTGATGAGGACCAACCACCACGGGTCCCGGCCGAAGTCGGCGAGCGTCGGGTCCTGCGCCAGGAGGAGGGTGTTCACTGTGCACCTCCGGAGATCCGTACCACCGTGCCGGACGCGGTGCCGAGGCTGCGCCGGACGGTCGAACCGGGAGAGTTGGTCGGCAGCCAGACGACGCCGTCGGGCATCTCGGTGATGGCCGCCGGCAGGGTGACCGCACCCCGGTCGGTGCCCACCGTGACCGGGTCGCCGTCGGCCACGCCGAGCGTCTCGGCGGTGCCCTTGCCCAGCCGGACCACCGGCGGGCGGGCGGTGCCGGCGAGGTGCTCGTCGCCGTCGGTGAGGCTGCCCAGGTCGATCAGCTGGTGCCAGGTCGCCAGCACCGCCTCGCCCGCACCCGGCTGGGGGACGGCCCCCGGGGAGACCGAGGGGGTGACCGGCCGGTCGGCCCGGGTCGGCGGCAGTGCGCCCAACTCCCGGCGGATGCCCGACACGTCGCCGGTGCCGAGCCGGACGTCGAGCTGCGCGGCGATCGCGTCCAGCACCCGCGCGTCGGTCATCGCGGCGGTGTGCAACACCGCCTCGAACGTACGCAGCCGACCCTCCCAGTCCAGGAAGCTGCCGGCCTTCTCGGCCACCGGGGCGACCGGCAGGACCACGTCCGCCCGACGGGCCACCGCCGAGTTGCGCAGCTCCAGGCTGACCAGGAACGGCACCGCGTCGAGCGCCTGCTCGGCCAGCCTCGGGTCGGCCAGGTCGGCCGGGTCCACCCCGGCCACCACCAGGGCGCCGAGCTGGCCGTTCGCGGCGGCGGCCAGGATCTGGTCGGTGTCCCGACCGGCCTGGCTGGGGATCACCCCGGCCGGGATGTCCCACGCCTCGCCCAGTTCGGCGCGGGCCGACGGCTCGGTCACCGGACGCCCGCCGGGCAGCAGGTTGGGCAGGCAGCCCGCGTCGACCGCACCCCGGTCACCCGCGCGCCGCGGCACCCAGGCCAGCTTCGCACCGGTGCGCCGGGCGACGTCCGCGGCGGCGGAGAGGCCACCGGGCACCCCGGCCAGCCGCTCGCCGACGAACAGGATCGCGCCCTCGGCGCTCAACGCCTCGGCCACCGTGTCGTGCTCGGCGAGCACGCTCGCCTCCTCGCCCGGCACCACCCGGGCCAGCTTGGCCCCGAGCTTCTCCAGGCCCCGGGTGGCGAACGGGGCGATCGCGTAGACCGTCAGCTTCTTCTTCAGGTACGCCTTGCGCAGCCGCAGGAAGAGGATCGGGCACTCCTCCTCCGGCTCCAGCCCGACCAGCACCACCGAGGACGCCTTCTCCACGTCGGCGTAGGTCACGTCGGTGACCCCGGCGACGCTGCTGGCCAGGAAGTCGGACTCCTCGCGGGAGACCGGCCGGGCCCGGAAGTCGATGTCGTTGGTGTTCAGGGCGACCCGGGCGAACTTCGCGTACGCGTAGGCGTCCTCGACGGTCAGCCGGCCGCCGGTCAGCACCGCCGTGCCGCGTCCCTCGTCGCGGGCGGCCCGCAGCCCGTCGGCGGCCCGGGTCAGCGCCTCGCTCCAGGACGCCTCCCGCAGCTCACCGGACTTCTCGTCGCGGACCAACGGGGTGGTGAGCCGGTCGAAGGCGCGGGTGTACTGGAAGCCCCACCGCCCCTTGTCGCAGTTCCACTCTTCGTTGACCTGCGGGTCGTCCCCGGCCAGACGGCGCAGCACCTTGCCCCGCCGCCAGTCGGTGCGCTGGGCGCAGCCGGCCGAGCAGTGCTCGCAGACGCTCGGGCTGGAGACCAGGTCGAACGGGCGGGCCCGGAACCGGTACTGCGCCCCGGTGAGCGCGCCGACCGGGCAGATCTGCACGGTGTTGCCGGAGAAGTACGAGTTGAACGGGACGTCGCCGGAGTCGCCCTCCGCGCCGTACGCGTCGTCCCGGTAGATGTTGATCTCCTCGGCGGACGACCGGCCCATCAGGTCGATGAACTTGTCGCCGGCGATCTCCTCGGAGAACCGGGTGCAGCGCTGGCAGAGCACGCAGCGCTCCCGGTCGAGCAGCACCTGGGTGCTGATCTCCATCGGCTTGACGTACTCCCGCTTGTGCTCGTGGAAGCGGGAGTCGGTGCGGCCGGTGGACATCGCCTGGTTCTGCAGCGGGCACTCACCACCCTTGTCACACATCGGGCAGTCCAGCGGGTGGTTGAGCAGCAGCAGCTCCATCACCCCCTCCTGCGCCTTCTTGGCGACCGGGGAGCTGAGCTGGGTGCGGACCACCATGCCCTCGGCGACGGTCTGGGTGCAGGAGGCGACCGGCTTGCGCTGCCCCTCCACCTCGACCAGGCACTGCCGGCAGGCACCGGCCGGGGCCAGCAGCGGGTGGTCGCAGAAGCGGGGGATCTCGGTGCCCAACTGCTCGGCGACCCGGATCAGCAGCGCCCCCTTGGGGGCGGTGACCTCGACGCCGTCGATGGTGAGCGTGACCGTCTCGGTCTGCTTGGCTACGTCGGTCATCAGAGTCGCCCTTCATTCGCGACTGCGGGACTCGCAAGCTCGTTCCTCGCGCTCATCAAGAGTCGCCTTCCCTTCGCGACCGCAGGACTCGCGTTCATCAGTGCGCCCCCACCAGCTGCTTGTCCGACAGCTTCGGCGCGGTACGCCCCTCGATGTAGTCGAGGTAGTCCTGCTTGAAGTACTGCAACGACGAGGTCACCGAGCTGGTCGCGCCGTCGCCCAGACCGCAGAACGAGCGGCCGAGGATGTTGTCGCAGGTGTCGAGCAGGGTGTCCAGGTCCTCGTGGGTGCCCTGTCCGGCGAGGATGCGCCGGTAGACCCGGACCATCCAGTAGTTGCCCTCCCGGCACGGGGTGCACTTGCCGCACGACTCGTGGTGGTAGAACTCCAGCCACCGGTAGGTCGCGTAGACCGGGCAGTCCTGGTCGGAGAAGATCTGGGTGGCCGTGGTGCCCAGGATCGAGCCGGCCGCCGCCACCCCCTCGAAGTCCAGCGGCACGTCGAGGTGCTCGGCGGTGAGCAGCGGGGTCGACGACCCCCCCGGCGTCCAGAACCTCAGCTGGTGACCGGGCTGCATCCCGCCGGCCAGCTCGATCAGCTCGCGCAGGGTGACGCCCAGACCGCACTCGAACTGGCCCGGGTTGGCGATCCGGCCGGACAGCGAGTAGATCATCGACCCGGAGGACTTCTCCGTGCCCATGGACTTCCACCAGTCCGCGCCGCCCAGCACGATGTACGGGACGCTGGCGATGGTGCCGACGTTGTTGACCACCGTCGGGCTGGCGTACAGGCCGTGGGTGGCGGGGAACGGCGGGCGGAGCCGGGGCTGGCCCCGGAACCCCTCCAGCGAGTCCAGCAGCGCCGTCTCCTCGCCGCAGATGTACGCCCCGGCACCGGAGTGCACCACCAGCTCCAGGTCGAACCCGGTGCCGAGGATGTTGCGCCCGAGGTAGCCCTTGGCCTGCGCCTCGGCCACCGCGTTGCGCAGCCGGCGGGCGGCGTGCACCGCCTCGCCCCGAATGTAGATGTAGGCCCGGTTGGCCCGGATCGCGTACGAGGCGATGATGACCCCCTCGACCAGCGAGTGCGGGTCGTGGGTCATCAGCGGCAGGTCCTTGCAGGTGCCCGGCTCGCCCTCGTCGGCGTTGACCACCAGGTAGTGCGGCTTGCCGTCGCCCTGCGGGATGAAGCCCCACTTCAGGCCGGTGGGGAAGCCCGCGCCACCCCGGCCGCGCAGCCCGGAGTCCTTGATCAGCTGGATCAGGTCGTCCGGGTGGGCCTTGAGGGCCTTGCGCAGCGCGGCGTAGCCGTCGAGATTCTCGTAGGTGCCGATCCGCCAGGCGTCCGGGGAGATCCAGCGCCGGGTCAGCACCGGGGTCAGCTTGGCCAGGGTCTCCGGCCGGGGAGTGGTCACTTCTGGGCCCCCGTCTCGCTCGCGACGGCGGAGCCCGCGCCGGCAGCGCCCGTTTCCGCCTCGGCTTCCTTGAGGTTGCGCTCCTGCGCACCGGCCTCGTCGCCGGCGGGTTTGCCGTCACCGGCGGGGGTGTTCGCGGCCACCCCGGCCGCCTGCGCCGCCTGCGCGTCGCGGGACGCCGGTGGCGGGCCGTCCGTCGGGACCTTGGTGCCGGGGGCGTCCGGCACGGCGGTCGCCGCGTCGGGCTGCCGGGTCTCGGCGGTACGCACCTGCGGCGACTTGTCGTCCGGCGCCTTGACGTCCGGCGCGGTGCTGCCGGTGATCTGCTCCGGCTTCGCCGCCGGTGCGGCCGGCGCGGGAGCCTTGGCGGCCTCGGCCTTCGCCTTCGCCTCGGCGGCGGCCCGGTCGGCCTCGGCCTTGCTGCGGATCGGGGTCTTCGGGTCGTAGCCCGGTGCCGAGATGCCGTGCTGCTCGGCCAGCCGCAGGCCACGCAGGGTGGCCGCACCCGGCCCACCGTCGGCGACCGCACCGTCGCGCTCGTCGGCGAACCCGGCGAGCTGCACGGCCATCTCCTTCAGCGTGCACAGCCGGGCACCCCGGGTCGGCATCGGCCGGCCCCCGGCACGCAGCTCGTCCACCACACCGACCGCGCCCTGCGGGTCGACGCCGTCGAAGAAGTCGTAGTTGACCGTCATCACCGGGCCGTAGTCGCACGCCGCCAGGCACTCGGCGTGCTCCAGGGTGATCTTCCCGTCGGCGGTCGTCTCGTCGTGCCCGACGCCTAGGTGCTCGACCAGGGTGTCGTAGACCTCCTGGCCGCCGAGCACGTTGCACATCGTGTTGGTGCAGACGCTCACCAGGTAGTCACCGGTGGGCCGGCGCTTGTACATGGTGTAGAAGGTGGCCACCGCGCCGACCTGGGCCTTGTTCAGGCCCAGCACCTCGGCGCAGAACGTCACCCCGGCCGGGGAGACGTAACCCTCCTCGGACTGCACGAGGTGCAGCAGCGGCAGCAGCGCCGAGCGGGACCGGTCGGCCGGGTACCGGGCGATGATCTCCCGCGCCCGGGCCCGGGTCTCTTCAGTAAACGTCGTCATCAGAGTCGCCTTCCGTTCGCGACTGGGCATGCCTCGGCCCCCGACTGCGGGGCTCGCTGCGCTCTCTCCTCGCGCGGGCGACTGGGGCTCCGCTTCGCTGCACTCCTCGCGCTCACCTGTCACATCCACCCATCACGGGGTCCAGCGAGGCGCCACCGGCGATCACGTCGGCGATCAGGCCGCCCTCGGCCATCGCCGGGAGTGCCTGGAGGTTGACGAAGCTCGGCTCCCGGTAGTGCACCCGGTACGGCCGGGTGCCACCGTCGGAGACCGCGTGCACGCCCAGCTCGCCCCGGGGGGACTCGATGCCGACGTACACCTGGCCCGGCGGGACCCGGAAGCCCTCGGTGACCAGCTTGAAGTGGTGGATCAGCGACTCCATCGACTGACCCATGATCTTGGCGACGTGCTCCAGCGAGTTGCCCATGCCGTCCACGCCGATGGCGAGCTGCGCCGGCCAGGCGATCTTGCGGTCGGCCACCATCACCGGGCCCGGCCGCAACCGGTCCAGCGCCTGCTCGACCAGCTTGAGCGACTCCCGGATCTCGGCGAGCCGGACCAGGTAGCGGCCCCAGACGTCGCCGTCCGGGTGGGTCGGCACGTCGAACTCGTAGCTGTCGTAGCCGCAGTACGGCATGGTCTTGCGCAGGTCCCAGCCGAGGCCGGCGGAGCGCAGCACCGGGCCGGTCACGCCGAGCGCGAGGCAGGCGGTCGCGTCGAGCACCGCGACACCCTGGGTGCGCTCGGTCCAGATCGGCTGGCCGGAGAGCAGGTCCTCGTACTCCTTGAGCTTCTTCGGCATCATCGTGAGGAACTCGCGGATCTTGACGATCGCGGCGTCCGGCACGTCCTGCGCCACCCCGCCCGGCCGGACGTAAGCGTGGTTCATCCGCAGGCCGGTGATGGTCTCGAAGATGTCGAGGATGTACTCCCGCTCGCGGAAGCCGTACAACATGATCGAGATCGCGCCCAGCTCCATGCCGGTGGTGGCCAGCCACACCAGGTGCGAGGAGATCCGGTTCAGCTCCATCATCAGCACGCGGATCGTGGTGGCCCGCTCGGTGATGTCGTCGGTGATGCCGAGCAGCTTCTCCACCGCGAGGCTGTACGCCGTCTCGTTGAAGATCGGGGCGAGGTAGTCCATCCGGGTCACGAAGGTCGAACCCTGCACCCAGTTGCGGTACTCGAGGTTCTTCTCGATGCCGGTGTGCAGGTAGCCGACGACCGAGCGGGCCTCGCGGACCGTCTCACCCTCCAGCTCCAGGATCAGCCGGAGCACACCGTGCGTCGACGGGTGCTGCGGACCCATGTTCACGACGATCCGCTCGTCGTTGATCGGGTCGGTGCCGGAGACGACCTGGTCCCAGTCCCCACCGGTGACGGTGAAGACCCGCCCCTCGGTGGTCTCCCGTTCGGTCGCGTAGTTGGACGTGGTCACTGGTATGACCTCCTACGGTCCGGCGGCGGGATCTCCGCGCCCTTGTACTCGACGGGGACCCCGCCGAGCGGGTAGTCCTTGCGCTGCGGGTGGCCCTCCCAGTCGTCCGGCATCAGGATCCGGGTCAGGTTGGGGTGGCCGTCGAAGATGATCCCGAACATGTCGTACGCCTCGCGCTCCTGCCAGTCGGCCGTCGGGTAGACGGCGGTGACACTGGGCAGGTGCGGACTCTCGGCGGACACCGCCGCCTCCAGCCGGACCCGACGCCGGTAGGTCATCGAGGTCAGCAGGTAGACGACGTGCAGCCGGCGCTCGTCGGCACCGAGGTAGTCCACACCGGACACCGAGGAGCACAGCTCGAAGCGCAGCGCCAGATCGTCCCGCATCACCTGGCAGACCTCGGCGATCCGCTCCGGGCGCACGTGCAGGGTCAGCTCGCCCCGGTCGACGACGACCTTCTCGATCGCGTCGGCGAAGTGCGGGTACGCCTCCTCCAGCGCGTCGCGCACCTCGTCGAAGTAGCCCCCGTACGGCCGGGGGGCCTCCTCGATCGGGGTGCGGTGGCGGACCAGGCCGCCGTAGCCGGAGACGTCGCCCGTGCCCTGCATGCCGAACATGCCGCGCCCGGCGGGGCTGGACGGCGGCAGCTCGGCGGGAGCGCCGCTGGTCGCACCGGCCGGGGTGACCGGCACCGGCACCCCGCCGTCGTTCTTCCTGTCGTTCGGCGCGGTCACCGTGCCTGCCCTCCGTTCACCACTGCGGGGCTCCGCTTCGCCGCATTCACTTGGGACCAGCCTGGGTCTGGAGGTGGTTCTGGGCGTTCATCCAGTTCTCGATCCGCAGCTGCTCCTCGCGCCCCTCGCGGACCGCCTTCGTCCACTCGGCACGGCGGGCCTTGTCGTTGCGGTACGACGACGGCATCGAGCCGTACGGCACCACGGGCACGTCGCCGCGCTCCAGGCGGGCCGCCTGCATCTTGCGGCCGTTCGGGCCGAGCGGCTCGTACATGATCTTCTCGCGGAGCTTGAGGATCGCGTCGATGAGCATCTCGGGGCGGGGCGGGCAGCCCGGCAGGTACATGTCGACCGGGACGACGTGGTCGACGCCCTGCACGATCGCGTAGTTGTTGAACATGCCGCCGCTGCTGGCGCAGACGCCCATGGAGAGCACCCAGCGGGGCTCGGCCATCTGGTCGTAGATCTGGCGCAGGACCGGGGCCATCTTCTGGCTCACCCGGCCGGCCACGATCATCAGGTCGGCCTGGCGTGGCGAGGCCCGGAAGACCTCCATGCCCCAGCGGCCCATGTCGTAGTGCGGGCCGCCAGCCGCCATCATCTCGATGGCGCAGCAGGCCAGGCCGAAGGTGGCGCCCCAGACGGACGACTTCCGCGACCAGTTGACCAGCTTCTCCACGGAGGTGAGCAGGACGCCGGCGGGGAGTTTCTCCTCGATGCCCATCTGACGTTCCTCCCTCAGTCCCAGTCCAGGCCGCCGCGCCGCCACACATAGGCGTACGCGACGAAGACCGCGACGATGAACAGGACCATCTCCACGAAGCCGAAGATCGGCAGGGCGTCGAAGGAGACCGCCCAGGGGTAGAGGAAGATGATCTCGATGTCGAAGACGATGAAGAGCATCGCCGTCAGGTAGAACTTGATCGGGAACCGGCCGCCGCCCACGGGCTGCGGGCTGGGCTCGATCCCACACTCGTACGCCTCGAGCTTGGCCTTGTTGTAGCGCCGGGGACCGGCGAAGCGGGCGGCGGCCACGGAGAACAGCGAGAACGCCGCGGCGAGGGCGAACAGCCCGATGATCGGTGCGTAAGGCGAGAGCGACATCTTTTCTCCTGCTCGTCCTTCCCCTGCCCCAGGTGCTTGACAAAATTCACACTATTCACGTCCACCGTGACGTCCGTCAGCGGGGGTCGATCTCTTGTCCCGCCCGGGACCGTCGTTGGCCTCGGGCGGGTCGGTCTAGACGGCCGGGGCCGCCTTCGTCATCGCGTTGATGACCCGGTCCATCGCGTCCCCGCCGCGCGGGTCGGTCAGGTTGGCCAGCAGTTTGAGGACGAAGCGCATCAGCATCGGGTGCGGCATGCCGTGTTTGGTCGCCATCCGCATCACCTCGGGCCGGCCGATCAGCTTGACGAAGATCCCGCCGAGCCGGTAGTAGCCGCCGAACCGGGCCTTCAGCTCCTGCGGGTACGCGGTCAACGCCCGCTCCCGCTCCGGCCCGGCCGGCCGGGCCAGCGCCTGCACGATGACCTCGGCGGCCAGCTCGCCGGACTCCATCGCGTACGCGATGCCCTCGCCGTTGAACGGGTTGACCATGCCGCCGGAGTCGCCGACCAGCAGGACCCCCCGGGTGTAGTGCGGCACCCGGTTGAAGCCCATCGGCAGCGCCGCGCCGAGGATCGGACCGTCGGCGTTCGCCTCGTCGGTCATCCCCCAGTCCGCCGGGGTGTTGGCCAGCCAGTCGGTGAGCAGCCGCCGGTAGTTCGTCTTGCCGAACGCGGAGGAGGAGTTGAGCACGCCGAGGCCGACGTTGACCCGGCCGTCACCGAGGCCGAAGATCCAGCCGTAGCCGGGCAGCAGCGCGTCGTTGTCCTTGCTGCGCAGCTCCAGCCAGGACTCCAGGTAGTCGTCGTCGTGCTTGGCCGGCGAGCGGTAGTAACGCCGCACGGCCACCCCGATCGGCCGGTCCTCCCGCTTGGCCAGGCCGAGGGCGAGCGGGAACCGGCCGGAGACGCCGTCGGCGGCGACCACCAGCGGGGCGTGGAAGGTGGCCGGCTCCCGGTCGGGGCCGACCTCGGCGGTCACCCCGACCACCCGGTCGTCGGCGTCGAGCACCGGGCCGATGACGTTGACGCCGGTGCGCAGCTCGGCACCGGCGGAGACCGCCCGCTGGGCGAGCAGGTCGTCGAAGTCCAGCCGGGTGCGGACCAGGCCGTAGTTGGGGAAGCTGGCCAGGTCGGGCCAGTCCAGTTCGAGGCGTACCCCGCCGCCGATCACCCGCAGGCCCTTGTTGTGCAGCCAGCCGGCCTCGGGCGAGGTGTCCACGCCCATCCGGATGAGCTGCCGGGTCGCCCGGGGGGTGAGCCCGTCCCCGCACACCTTCTCGCGGGGGAACTCGGTCTTCTCCAGCAGCAGCACGCGTACGCCGTGCCGTGCCAGGTGGTACGCCGCCGCCGATCCGCCGGGACCAGCGCCCACCACGATCACGTCGGCGTCGTTCTCCACCGAAGTCATCTGCGCCTCCTCCCGCACGCTCGTGAAATGCTTCACAAGCCCGATCGGGTTGGAGTCTATGACCGTGGTTACTCCGCTGCCGGGTGAGGGGTACCTAACTTCCTGGAAACATGCGGGTCGGGGTGGGTCCGCCCGTCAGTTCCGGACGCCGTCCAGGCCGGTTTCGGCCCGGATCGCCGCCGGAAGTTGGTCACGCAGCGCTCCGCCCGCCGCCCGGTCGAGTGCGCCGAGCACCTCGGCCACCACCTGGCGAACTTCGGCGGGGTCCGCGCCGACCAGCTCCCTGAGCTGGGCGGCAAGCTCGGCGGCGGCGTCGTCGGTGGGGGCCGGTGGGCCGCCGGGTGCTACTCCCGTCATGCACGGGAGCATACGTCGCAAAGTGCACCAAAAGCGGATATCAGGGAAAGTTGCCGTTCACCCACGGTCACCCGCGGACGGCCCGGTGCAGGGCCACCACCCCGCCGGTCAGGTTGCGCCACGCCACCCGGCCCCAACCGGCCGCGCCGATCCGCGCCGCCAACGCCGCCTGGTCCGGCCAGGCCCGGATCGACTCCGCCAGGTAGACGTACGCGTCGGGGTTGCTGGACACCGTCCGGGCCACCACCGGCAACGACCGCATCAGATAGGACAGATAGACGGTACGGAAGGCGGGGTGCACCGGCGTACTGAACTCGCAGACCACCAGCCGCCCGCCCGGCCGGGTCACCCGGGCCAGTTCCCGCAGCACCGCATCGGTGTCGTTGACGTTGCGCAGGGCGAAGGAGATCGTCACCGCGTCGAAGGAGGCGTCGGCGAAGGGCAGCCGCAACGCGTCCCCGGCCAGCAGCGGCACCTCCGGCCGGACCCGCCGCCCGGCCTGCAACATCCCCTGCGACAGATCCGCACCCACCGCGTACGCCCCGGAGCGGGCCAGCTCCTGGGTCGACACCCCGGTGCCGGCGCCCACATCCAGCACCCGCTCGCCGGGGAGCAGCCCGAGCGCCGCCCGGGTGGCCCGCCGCCACGACCGGTCCTGCCCGAAGGACAGCACCGTGTTCGTCAGGTCGTAACGGGCGGCCACCCCGTCGAACATCGCGGCGACCTCGTGCGGGGACTTGTCCAGGCCGGCGCGCTGGCCCTGCGGGGTACGACTCACCCCTCCACTCTGCCAGCCCCCGCCCACCCACCCGGCGCTGGGTCGCCACCCGCCCCGCCCGTCACCCCGGGCCGGGGCGACCAGGACGCAGGGCGGGCGGGGTGGATGACCACCCCGCCCGCTCCACGTCCTACCGCTCAGTCGTGCGCCGACCCGCCGTCGCTCAGCTCCGCGGCTTCTCGTCGCCCGGGGTCACCAGCACGAGCCGACGCCGACGGGCGAGCATCAGCAGCGCCCCGCCCGCGAGCAGCACGGCGGCACCGATCCCCCCGATCAGGGTGGCCTGTGCGCCGGTCACCGGCAGACCGCCGTCGCCGCCACCCGTGCCACCACCGGTGGTCGGGCTGGCGCTGGCGCTCGGACTCGGCTGACCGGTCGGGCTGGTGCTCGGGCTCGGCGACGGGCTCGGACCGGTGGTCAGGTCGACGAAGACGTCGAACAGCGAGGTGTTGTCACCGTCGTCGGTCTCGGTGAAGATCTTCCGCTGCGCCTTGCTGGCGACCTGCGGCTGCTCCTCCGGCGTGCCCTCGGCCTCGGTCAGTCCGGCGGCGAACAGGACGCCCGGGGTGAGCACCTTCTCGGTGACGCCCGCGCCGACCTTCACCCGTACGTCGGCGGTGTAGAACTCGCCCGGCCGCAGCACCGCGCCGGTGTCCTCGCAGTACGCCACCACGCCACCCAGGTCCTGCATGACGCAGCTCTCCGGCAGATCGACGAAGGTGGCGCCGTCCGGCAGTGCGATCCCGTAGAAGATGCCGGTGGCCCGGCGGCTGCCGCCGTTGTAGAGCGCCCAGTCCAGCGGAGCGGTGCCGCCGGGCTTGACGCCGGTCAGCCCGCTCTCGCCGGCCTCGTCGCCGTCGACCACCACGTCGGCGTAGACGTCCTGCACCCAGGTGGTCAGGTCGTAGCCGGGCTTGACCACCATGATCTCGTGGTCGACCGAGTCCGAGGTGGTGTTGGACCCGCTCACGGTCACCTTCAGCACGCCCCCCTTGCCGCGCGTGTCGGTGCCGAACAGCGGGATGCCGAACTCCTCGGTGGTGCCGGCGGCGATGTCGTCGGTGGTGCCGCCCAGGTCGGACAGCGAGCAGGTGAAGGCGGTGCCGCTGACGGCGCAGCCGTCCGGTTTGAGCACCCCGACCTTGTTCGCCTTCAGGCCCGCCGTCTCGACAGTGACCTTCACGTCCTTGGCGTCAACCGTGCCGCGGACGTTCTGCACGGAGAACTTGAACGGCTTGGCCTTGGCCTCCTTGACGCCCAGGGCCAGCTGGGAGCTGAGCGGAACGAGGTCGAGCGTCGCCTGGTCGGCGGCGCTGGCCGGGGCGGCGACGGTGGCCAGGCCACCCACGGCGAGCAGGGCCACGGCGCCGAGGCGGGCCAGGGCCGAGCGGTGGAACAGAGTCATCGATCCCCCGGGGGGCTAGGGACTGCTGGGAAAGGTGGGGCTGATGTGGCGAACCGAGCGGACGTTATCCGAGATCGACGCCGGTACGCCAGCCGTGACGTGCGATTTTGTCCCAGACGGGGCCGAACGGACGAGGAGCGGGGGCGGGACGGTCACCCGTCCCGCCCCCGTTTTATATGAACGGCCCTCCCGGGCCGATGGAGGACGTACGACGCTCGTACGGGCTTCCCGACGGGGAAACCAAGGTACGTCGGGCGCACGTTAGCGGGCGCTGTCGGGCCGCGCCAACCCCCACGCCGGACCACCGCGTGGCAGGCATCCGCCCAGCGCGCCGCGTCCCGCCGGAATTGCCGCGTCTTGTGGTGGCTGGTCCCCTGCCACCTCGCCCGAACGGCGACCACGAATATCCCCCGGGCCAATCACCCGAACCCGATCAGCCAGTCACCCCGGCGACCCGATCAGTGACTCTCAGTGACGATCAGCGTGTTAAGGGCCGCCGCCGGGCCCGGCCGGTGACTCAGCGGGCCTCGACGAGCGGCAGGGAACGGCCGGCCCCGCCACCGGGCATGGCGATCGAGGAGAAGTGCGAGACCACCCGGTCGTCGGTCGGATCGTCGGCGGGGGTGTGGTGCACCGCCAGCCGCCGGTAGAGGGTGTCCCGCTGGGCCGGGATCCGGTCGGCCGAGCGGATCATGCCGATCAGCTCGTGCAGGTTGGACCGGTGCCGGGCGCCCGCCGAGGAGATGACGTTCTCCTCCAGCATGATCGAGCCGAGGTCGTCGACCCCCATGTGCAGGGCGAGCTGGCCGACGTCCTTGCCGGTGGTCAGCCAGGACGCCTGCAGGTGCGGCACGGTCTCGAAGAACAGCCGGGCCACCGCCACCAGGCGCAGGTATTCCAGCGTGGTGGCCTGGGTGCGGCCCTTGAGGTGGTTGTTCTCCGGCTGGTACGTCCACGGGA
Organism: Micromonospora sp. RL09-050-HVF-A; assembly: GCF_019374995.1. Taxonomy (NCBI): domain Bacteria; kingdom Bacillati; phylum Actinomycetota; class Actinomycetes; order Micromonosporales; family Micromonosporaceae; genus Micromonospora; species Micromonospora sp. RL09-050-HVF-A. The sequence goes on along the minus strand of NZ_JAGKQP010000002.1, from coordinate 4,895,977 downwards.
TGAACGCCCGGAACCCCCGGGTGCGGTCCTGCACGTCGCGGATCATCCGCAGGTGCTCGATCCGCTCGGCGTTGGTCTCGCCGGTGCCCATCATCATCGTCGCGGTGGACTCCAGGCCCTGCCGGTGGGCCAGCTCCATGACCTCCAGCCAGCGCGCGCCGGACTCCTTCAGCGGGGCGATCGCCTTGCGCGGCCGGTCCGGCAGCATCTCGGCACCGGCGCCGGCGATCGAGTCCAGCCCGGCGGCCTTGATCCGGGAGATCGCCTCGTCCAGGCTCACCTGGGAGACCTTGGCCATGTGCAGGATCTCGCTCGGCCCGATCGAGTGGATCGCGAGCTGCGGGTACGCCTTCTTGACCGAGGAGAACAGCTCCTCGTAGTACTCCACCCCGTAGTCCGGGTGGTGGCCGCCCTGGAGCATGACCTGGGTGGCGCCCAGCTCGACCGCCTCACCGCAGCGGCGCAGGATCTCCTCGGTCGGGTGGGTCCACCCCTCGGCGTGCTTGGGGGCCCGGTAGAAGGCGCAGAACTTGCACGCCGTCACGCAGACGTTGGTGTAGTTGATGTTGCGGTCGATCAGGTAGGTGACGATGTTGTCCGGGTAGCGCCGCCGACGTACCGCGTCCGCCGCCTCACCCAACGCGTGGAAGGGCGCCTCGGTGTAGAGCAGCAGCGCCTCCTCGGGCGTGATCCGCCCGCCGTCCGCGCCACGTTGCAGGATGTCGTCGATCTCCCGGTTCGCCGTCACATCCCGAGCGTACGCCGGGCAGCCCTCCGGTTCCGCACAGCACCGGCGACGGGTGACAAGCACCCCACCGGCACCCGGTGCGCGCCGGGAGGCCCACCCACCTCGCCCGGCGCTGGCCGTCGGGCCCGTCCGGGTGACCCGCCCGTGGCTCCGCACGCCGTCAGGCGGCGAGATGACTTCTCAGCGCCATCAACCTGCCACGCATCTCCTCGGTGTCGAAGGTGCGCCGACCCACCCGCGCCGGCACTGTCTCGGTGGTGTCCACCAGGACCGACGACCAGTCACGCGACAGCCGTCCCTGGAGCATGAGGGTGACGGTGGTGGTCGACGCCGCCTCCACCCGGTGCAGCAGGTCGTACGGCATCGAGTAGGACGAGCCCGGTGTGAGTTGGACTGCCAGGGTCTCCCGTACGGACACCACGTCCACGAGGTCGAAACGCCAGGCGGACTCGCCATCCCGGCTCGACTCCCGGTAGCGGGTGAGGACCGCTCCGCTCCTGGCCGGGTGGTAGTAGCGGCAGTCGAGTCGACCGGCGACCACCACCGAGGAAAAGTCGAAGCGGTGATCGTGGACATGCTCGCGCATCCTGGGCCGCCCAGGCCACCAGACGTGCATGCGCAACTGGCCGAATTCACCGAAGGTAGCCAGAATGAACTTGTCGAAGCCGAGAGCATGCGGATGCGAACGAGCGGCCACCGCGTCCGCGCGGGAGTCGTCGTCAAGCAACTCGGTGAGCAGGGCACTCAACCGTTCCGGCCGGCCCAGCCCTCGCAGGATGCTGATGGCGGACCCGGACGGCTGCCCCGCACTGCCGGCGAGTGCCGCCATGATCTGCCGCTCAACAGCCGACATCGAGTTTGTGTCCAGCACGAGCGACGACATGTCACCACCTCGACACGAGATCCACCACACATAGTTCGTGATCCGAGAAATTGCTCACCAGCTTTGGCTCGGCACCTCGCGACAGGTCGGCCGAGAAGAGAATGTCGTCGATCGCCATCCCGTTGTGCGTCGCCATCTCGTCGAACGCCCGCACCATCGGGCTCGCCATCGAGCCCAGCACCAGGTCGCGATCCTCCGTGTTGAAGTCACCACAGATGACCACCTGCCCGCTGACGGACCGGGGCAGGGCTGCCGACACCGACTTCCATATTCCGGAGAACGCCGGCTCGCGAGCGTCCCGACCAAACCGGTGGAAGGGGAATGAATGCAGCGAGGCGACGGTCACCTCGGTCAACCCGAAATCGAGCGTGCAGGACACCATTCCCTTGTCGTGCAGCGCCATGACGGTGCGGCCCCTGGTGGCGGAGAGCTGCGGGTTGGGCAGCACGACTCCACCGATCCGGCTGACCGGGTAGCGGCTGGCGATGGCGACACCCGCCCGCTTGCCCTGCTCGAACGACGACTCGGAGAGCGGCAGGGTGGCCGCATACTGCAACGCCGTTCTGGTGAGCAGCGCCGACAGGACCTCCGACTCGCCCTCGGTCGTGAAGTCCACCTCCTGCAGGGCAAGCACGTCGATGTCGAACTCGTCGACGAGATCGACCATCTCGGCCAGCGCCTCCGGCCGACGGGTCACGTCGTCACTGGCGGCGGGCAAGCCCTCCCGGACGTTCCAGGTCGCGACCCGGATCCGATCGGTCAAGGTGGCCAGGGCAGATTCAGCATCGAGTAGTCCCGTACGACCAGCACCCCCTGATAGGTCATCCACGTGGGCTCCTTTCGCTCCTCTTTCCACTTCCACACCCCATTCTCTTGAAGGTCGAGCACTGCCCTGACCGCCTGCTGCAGGTGCGGCAGGCGCCGCTCATCGACCGCGCGACACATGAGCGCCCGCGCCACCCAGGCCGGCGTGAAGTGACCGACGATGATGGTGTCCATCGCGTCGCCCGCACTGGTCAACCGCCGTAGCTGCTCGTCAGTGACGTCGTAGTGGGAGTTTCGGATCAGCCATTCGATGCCCGCGTCCACACACTCGTCGAGCTTCTCCCGTCGGTCACCGCGAACCGCCTGAGCCGCCTTGCGGAGAGCCACCACGGCTCTCGCGGTGTGCGGTACGGATGGCGCACTCCCGTGGTTCACCGTCATGCCCCAGGCCATGCAGGCCGGCTCCCCCTCCGCCTGCTGCCGGACGGCGCCCTCCACCAGGTGGGTCGTCAACTCATCGAGCTTGGCCGAGGCGGGCGCAACCTCGGCGAGCGCCGAGATCGCCGAGCTGAGAACCGTCACGCGCTGCCAGCCGACACCGTCGACCTCCGGCGTCATCATGCGTTCGAGTTGTCCCACCAACTCGGAGCGGATGGCGGGATCCAGGCCGGTTCGTACGAGTGCGGTGAGCACCCATGCCGTGACTTCCGGTCGGGCGACATCCTGTTGGGAGCGGGCGACCCAACCCCCTGCCGGCCGTTGTAGCGCCACCACGTTGTCCACCAACCGCCGGCGGTCGAGCCGCGCCTCCCTGAGGTCCAGTGCGAGGGCGATACGAAGGCCGTACGACGTCCCGATGGCGCTCGGCGGGACCTGCTCCCCCATGAATTGCGACCACCCGAAGACCTCACCCCGGGTCCCGCTGGCGGTACGCAGATCGGCCATCAGCCGGCTCCGGGTGCCCTCCATGATCTGCCGTGCGGAGACGAACGACCTCGGCCGCGGTTCCCGGGCCCCGGGCAGCATCGTGCCGGCAGCCAACGAGGGGCCCACGAATCTCTGCAGCCCCGGTCGCTGGACGAGCCATTTGAGGGCGATCCCCATACAGAGGGCGGCCAGCACGGCAAAGGCATAACGTACCCAGTCCTGGCTGAACCACTGATTGGGCAGGTGATCGACCAGAAGGCTGTACGTCGCGAAGATGAGCGCGAAGGGACCCAGATCGGCTATCCGCCGTCCGAGGCTCCGCAGCCGGCCACGAGTCGGGCCTGCGGTCTCACGCTGAGGTTCAAGCGCCGACAACGGCTCGTTGCCACGGGCCGTCTTCTCACTCAGCGTCACGCGCTCTCCGATCACATCGCCCAGAGTGTGCGCCTTGGGACACAGCGTTTGATTGCCGGAGAACCCTAGCGAGACGCGTCAATGAAAAACATCGTGCGAGGGTACGGGGCAGGAATGACCGAACGGGCATGGTTCTTCACCACTGTTGACATGTGTACGCCGATCTGATTTTCGCCGCCGGAGACCGGACACGCCGGCTCTACCGTCCCGGCCCGTTACGCCGGCAGACCATTCTCGATCAGCGGCAATGGGCGCGAGGGCCGTCTCTCAGTCGTACACCCCGGCTGCCACATCCATGGCCCGGCCGACCCACCAGACGCATGGGTTGTCTCCAAACCGACACCCGGGTGGCTCCGTCAATCCCAGGATCCGAGCCCGGTCACCACTGCGTTGGGCGGCGGGACAGACCGCCCACCGGGACCCGACACCGACCTGCCCACCGTCACCCGTCGTAGTCGACCGTCAGCGCGTCGGTCACCGGGCTGGCCTGGCAGGTCAGCACGTAGCCGGCGGCCACCTGCCCACCACCCCGTCGAGGATGACCACCAACCGGGTGCACAGAAGTCGAAGAACGCGAACGATTCGTCACCACACCTCAACCGCCCATACCCGGCGTCAGAACCCGGAACGCACCGGCGGATGAGCGACGAACGCGGCCCACGCCGCCGCTCGAAAGCCAGCACCGGCCCCGCCGGATCCTTCGAATCGCGTACGCCCACCACCCGAGCCACCTCGACACAGTTGGCGTTGGAGCCGCTGCGGGTCGACTTACGCCAGGCCACACCGGAAGAATCAGGCATGGTCGTCAGGTCACCACGATGACGGACGCGTCGACAGGTCAGCGACGAAGGCGGACCAGGCCGACCGGTCGAAGGCCAGCACCGGCCCGGACCGATCCTTGGAATCCCGGACCCCCACCGCATGCGCCACCGCAGCCACCTCGACACAGTCTGTGTCGGAGCCGCTGCGGGTCGACTTGCGCCAGGTGGCCTCCGACAACTCTGCGATCACCATCTGCGGCTCACTCCCGCTCGTGCTCCACTGCGACCCGGGCTATCAACTTCATCGACTCGGCTTGGCTCAACGCCGACCCCGCCAGGGTATCCGCCTCCCGACGGAACACGTCCACCTGATCGGGTTTCTCGAGGAAGATGCTGGAGATCTTGTGCTCCAGGTGCACCACCGGCGGGAGCCGGTCGAAGTCGAACAGGACGAACGCTCCGTCCAACCCGGAGTGTCCGGCACACGCCAGCGGCAGCACCCGAAGCGTCACGTTGGGCCGATCCATCATCTCGATCAGATGGTGGAGTTGCCGGACCATCAGCCGACGACCGCCGAGTGGCCGACGTAGCACCATCTCGTCGATGACCAGACTCAGCTCCGGCGGCTCGTCCCGGGCCAGGATCGCCTGCCGGCCCAGCCGGGCCGCGACCCGCGCCTGGGCGTCCGCCGGGGCCACCCCGCACGCCTTCATCAGGGCGCTGGTGTACTCCGGCAACTGGGGCAGGCCCGGCACCAGCAACGGCTGCCAGCCCACTATCCGGGTCGCCTCGGCCTCGAACCGGATGAAGGTACGCGACCACGGGGTCAGGCCGGCCGAGTGCGTCTCCCACCAGCCCGGCTCCCGGCCGCGCCTGGCCATGTCGAGCAACCGTTTGCGTTCCTCGCCCACGACACCGTAGATGGCCAGCAGCGCGGCGATCTCTTCCAGCCGGATGCCCTGCTGGCCGGTCTCGATCCGGGAGAGCTTCGACGGCTGCCAGCCGAGTTGGGTCGCCACCCCCGAGCCGGTCAGGCGTCTGGCCCGCCGCACCTGCCGCAACTCGCCACCCAACCCACGGCCCACCACGGTCGGCGCGCTCTGCTTCGCCACCAGGGAGCCGCCCAGCGAGGCCGAGCGGGAGGCCGCCCGCTACACGGTGGTGCTGGTGTCACCCGACGCGGCGCAGGCCCTCGGCGACGACCGGGGCGAGGTCGGGCTGCAACTGTTCCGTGACGAGGACTGGGACGGCAATCCGCCGCACCTGGACGAGGCGGTCAAGCTGATCGAGGAAGCCTGTGGCGAGCGGGTCGCCCTCACCGAGCACCACTCCGACCTCACCTACTGGACCGCCCACCTCCGCGCCGACTCACAGGTCGACGAGGTGGCGAAAACGGCGGGAATCGGTCGATCCCGGGTGAGTCGCTAACGTCATCAGCTCGACAGGACCCGCAACAGACATCAGACCCTCCGCCCGGAGGCGAGCGGCCCACAGCGCTATCCGTCGTAGTCGACAGTCAGCGTGTCGGTGGTCGGGGTGGACTGGCAGGTCAGCACGTACCCGGCGGCCACCTCGTCCGGCTCCAGCGCATAGTTGCGGGCCATCGTCACCGCACCGGACACCACCTTCGCCCGGCAGGTCGAACAGACCCCGCCCTTGCAGGCGTACGGCAGCTCGCCGCGTACCTTGAGCGCCGCGTCCAGCACCCGCTCGTCCGGGCCCATGGTGAACCGCGACGACCGGCCGTCCAGCACGATCGTCACCTCCGCGCCACCCGCCGACGGGTCGGCCCGGCGGACCGGCTCCGGTGGGGCGTCGACGTGGAACAGCTCGGTGTGCACCGTCGACTCCGGCCGGCCCGGACCGGTCAGCACCGCCTTCGCGTCCAGTACCAGCTGGTAGGGGCCACAGAGGAACCACTCGGAGATCACGTCGCCGGGCACGATGGTGTCCAGCAGCCGGCCCAGCCGGTCGGCGTCGATCCGGCCGGACAGCAGCGGCGACTCGCCCTGCTCCCGGGAGAGCACGTGCACCAGGTGCAGCCGGGTCGGGTAGCGGTCCTTCAGGTCGGCCAACTCCTCGGCGAACATCACCGTGTTGGCCGTGCGGTTGCCGTACACCAGGGTGAAGGTGCTGGCCGGCTCGACGGCCAGGGCGGTCGCGACCAGCGCGAGCACCGGGGTGATGCCGGAGCCGGCGACCACCGCGCCGTAGTGCCGCACCCGGTCCGGCGCGAACGCGGTGGTGAAGTGTCCCAGCGGGGGCAGCACGTCGACGGTGTCGCCGTGCCGCAACGCGCCGCAGGCGTAGCTGGAGAACGCGCCGCCGGGAATCTCCCGCACCCCGATCCGCAACCGCCCGTGCCGGGCCAGGTCGTCGGGTGTGGAGCAGATCGAGTACGACCGCCGCACGTCCGCACCGGCGGGCAGGCGGACGGTCAGGTGCTGGCCGGCGGCGAACGCGAACGTCGCCCGCAGCTCCTCGGGCACCGCGAAGGTGATCGCCACGGCGTCGTCGGTGAGCCGGTCGACGGCGCTGACCGCGAGCGGATGGAAGGCCGGCCGGCGACGGACCGGGCGGGTGATGGTGACAGTCACAGCGCCTTCAGGTGGTCGAAGGGTTCGGAGCAGGAACGGCAGCGCCAGAGCGCCTTGCACGCGGTGGAGCCGAACCGGCTGACCTGCTCCGTCTCCGGTGATCCGCAGCGCGGGCAGCGGACGGTCAGGGTCAGCGGTACCACCCCGGGCGGTCGGCCCGGGCGGGCCTGCCGCCGACCGAGCCGACCGGGGCAGGGCCGCCGCCGACCGGGCCGACCATCGGGGGTGGGGCGATGCCGGCGGCGGCGAGCTTCGCCCGGCCCTCGGCGGAGATCCAGTCCGTGCTCCAGGCCGGGCTGAAGACCGTCCGGACCTCGGCGTCGGGATGCCCGGCGACCGCGAGCGCCCGCCGGATGTCGGCCCGGATCACGTCCATCGCCGGGCAGCCGGTGTAGGTGGGGGTGATCGTGACGAGCACCCGGCCGGTCGTCGGATCCTCGTCGACCGCCCGCAGGATGCCCAGCTCGTCGATGGTGATCACCCGGATCTCCGGGTCCACCACCGCCGCCACGGCCGCCCTGGGATCGGTCACCGGTGCCGCCCCCGGCCCGAACGGCTCACCACTGCGCCCCGGGGTGCGCGCGGTGCAGCACCTGCATCTCGGCCAACAGGAAGGACAGGTGCTCGGTGTGCACGCCGTCGCGGCCACCGCCCGGCGTCCAGCCGGTCGCCGGCCGGGTCAGGGTGGCCTCGGCCAGCACCGGGGAGACCACGGCGTCGAAGTCGCCCCGCAGGGTGGCCGGGTCGACCGGGGCCGCCGGGTCCGCCGTGAACAGCTCGTGGTGGTACGGCCAGAGCTGGTCCACCGCAGCCTGGGCCCGACGGTGCGACTCGTCGGTGCCGTCGCCGAGCCGCTTCACCCACAACGCGGAGTGGTCCAGATGGTAGGCGGACTCCTTGCGGGCCTTGGCCCCGATCGCGGCGAGCCGCTCGTCGGCGCACCCGGCCAGCGCGGTGTAGAGCGGCAGCTGGTAGGCCGCGAGCAGCAACAGCTTCACCATGGTCACCGCGAAGTCGCCGTTGGGCAGCTCGACCAGCAGGCAGTTGCGGAACTCCCGGTCGTCGCGCAGGAACGCCAACGCGTCCTCGTCCCGGCCGGCGCCCTCCAGCTCACCCGCGTACGACAGCAGGAGGCGGGCCGCGCCGAGCTGGTCGAGGGCGATGTTGGCCAGCGCGATGTCCTCCTCCATCTCGGGGGCGCGGGTGGCCCACTCGCCGAGCCGCTGGGCGGCCACCAGCGCGTCGTCGCCGAGGGCGAGGGTGAAGTCGAGAGGACCCTTCACAGGTGGTCCACCCCGTCCGGCACCTCGTAGAAGGTGGGGTGGCGGTAGACCTTGTCGGCGGCCGGGTCGAAGAAGGCGTCCTTCTCGTCGGGGCTGGACGCGGTGATCGCGCCGGCCGGCACCACCCAGATGGAGACGCCCTCCTGCCGGCGGGTGTAGAGGTCCCGGGCGTTGCGCAGGGCCAGCTCGGCGTCGGGGGCGTGCAGGCTGCCGACGTGGGTGTGCGACAACCCACGGCGGGCCCGGACGAAGACCTCCCACAGCGGCGAGGTCACCGGGGTCCGGGGCGGTTCACCGGGCGCGCTCACGCGGCCACCTTCTCCCGCTGCGACTCGGCCCGCTGCTTCGCCGCGTACGCCGTGGCCGCCTCACGGACCCACGCGCCGTCGGCGTGCGCGCGGCGGCGGTGTTCCATCCGCTGCCGGTTGCACGGGCCCTCCCCCTTGATCACCCGCATCAGCTCGTCGTAGTCCGGCTGGGTGAAGTCGTACGCCTGCCGCGTCTCGTTCCAACGCAGGTCGGGGTCGGGGATGGTGAGGCCGAGGATCTCCGCCTGCTGCACGCACATGTCGACGAAGCGTTGCCGCAGCTCGTCGTTGGAGAACCGCTTGATCTTCCAGGCCATGGACTGGGCGGAGTGGGTGGAGTCACCGTCCGGCGGGCCGAACATCGCCAGTGACGGATACCACCAGCGGTCGAGCGCGTCCTGCGCCATCGCCCGCTGTGCCGGGGTGCCGTGCGACAGGGTGTGCAGGATCTCGAAGCCCTGCCGCTGGTGGAAGGACTCCTCCTTGCAGACCCGGATCATCGCCCGCGCGTACGGCCCGTAGGAGCAGCGGCACAGCGGGACCTGGTTGACGATCGCCGCGCCGTCCACCAGCCAGCCGATCGCGCCCACGTCGGCCCAGGTGAGGGTGGGGTAGTTGAAGATCGAGCTGTACTTCTGCCGGCCGTCGAGCAGCAGCTCCACCAGCTCGTCCCGGCTGACGCCCAGGGTCTCGGCGGCGGCGTAGAGGTAGAGGCCGTGACCGGCCTCGTCCTGCACCTTGGCCAGCAGGATGGCCTTGCGTTTGAGGGAGGGGGCCCGGCTGATCCAGTTCCCCTCCGGCTGCATGCCGATGATCTCCGAGTGGGCGTGCTGGGCGATCTGCCGGACCAGGGTCCGACGGTAGGCGTCGGGCATCCAGTCACGCGGTTCGATCTTCTGGTCGGCGTCGATCACGTCGGCGAAGTACGCCGCCGGATCCTCGCCGGGCGCGGCGGCACCCTCCCGACTGCGGGCCGCCGCCTCACGCAGCGCCACCTCGGCGGCCTCGACCTGACCGAGCAGGCCACCGCCGGGCGCGTCCTCCTGCGGGACGAAGTCGTTGCCATACATTCGCCAAGTGTTACAGCTCGCCGCCCATGACACCAGAGGGTGTAACAGGATTTGAGTAAGCCCCTCCGTCACCAGGCGGATGCTCCCGGTCGACACCAGGGCACCCCTGTGACTATGAGTTAGGTCACTGATCAAAGATGAATGCCCCTAACTGCCGCATATCGTGCCTTTATCTCGACTTACCGGCAGTTTGCCGTGCGTCGGATTCTGGCGCGTCGGCTGTCCGGACGTAGACTTCCCCGGTCACCACCGATCGGCTGCCGACGATCGCCACCACGACATAGGCCACCGTCCCCCGGCCTGGCGATCGAGCCGACACCCTCGGAAACAGCCGGCCCCCCCGGCCCTGACATCTGGAGTTCACCCAACTCATGCGATCTCGCGTGATCATGGTGCTCGCCGTCATGGCGGTGCTGCTCGGCGCCGGCCTACTGGTCCCGGCCGCCTACGCCGAACTCTCCGGCGACGACGTGGCAGGCGGCATCGGCGGCGGCGCGGCGGAGAAGGTGCCCGCCCCCGCGCCCACCCCGCCACCGGCCCTCACCCTCGCCGCCGGCCCGGTGGCGGTGGACTTCCAGGGGTCGTTCTTCAGCTGGGCCCTGATGGAGCGCGAGACCGACCAGATCTCCGGTTCCAAGAACATGACCTCGACCAGCTCCACCGAGTCGATGTTCAAGGTCTGGATCGTCTCCGACTACCTGCGCCAGCTCGACAAGCGGACGCCATCGGCGGCGATGAAGAAGAACGCCAGCCTGGCCATCCGGGACAGCAACGACGACGCGGCCAACCGGCTCTACGCGGCGGCCGGTGGGTCGTACCGGGCGCTGGGCAACGGCCAGCCCAGCCCGGTGCTCAAGCGGGCCATCAGCATCTGCGGCCTCACCGACACCAAGCGCGGCAACGTCCCCGGCTACGAGGGTTGGTGGAGTTTCACCCGGATGTCCCCCCGCGACGCCACCCGGCTCGGTGACTGCATCGCCGACGGCCGGGCCGCCGGACCCATCTGGACCAAGTGGGTGCTCAACGAGATGGCTCACGTCCAGGGCAGCGTCACCAAGCAGCAAGCCCGCTCCGGCGGTGGCCGGTGGGGCATCATCGACGGGCTGCCCGCCGCGATCAAGTCGCAGGGCCCGGTCGCCATGAAGAACGGCTGGACCGCCCTCAGCTACGACGCCAACTGGCACGTCAGCTGCCTCGCCGTCACCGACAAGTGGAGCCTCGCCGTGATGATGCGCTACTCGATCAAACAGCCGTTGAGTTACGGCGCGAAGGTGTGCGCCAGCGTCACCACCCAACTGGTCACCCCGCAGCCCGGTGCCGCACTCAAGGTGCCGCAGCCGGTCGGGAAGCTCTGATGGCGGGCAGCCGGCGGAGCAACCGCCGTGGTCGGCACGACAGCCAGCCGGTGAAGCTGATCGCTGTGGCCGCGATCCTGGTCGGCCTGGTGCTGGTGTCGCTGCGGCTGCTGCCCGGCTCGCCGCTGGAATCCACCGCCGCCTCGCACTGGGGTGACTCGTCCGCCGCACCCCGCTCCGACGGGGCAGCCGACCGGCACAACCGCCCCGACCTGCCCACCCCGGCACCGTCCTCGACCCGTTCGCTGACGCCGCTGCCCTTCGCCGACCGGGACCTCGACCTCAACCTCCGGGGCTGGTACGCCTGGAGCGTGCTGGACCGCCGCACCGGCAAGATCATCGGCTCGGACAACATGGGCGAGACCAGCACCACCGCCTCGCTGATCAAGTCGTGGATCGTCGCCGACTACCTACGTCGGGCCGCCGACGCCGGGCAGACCCCGAGCGACGCCAAGCTCGCCGACGCCACCCGGATCATCCGGGACAGCGACAACACCCGGGCCGAGCAGTTCTACAACGGTGTCGGCCGGTCGGCCTCGATCAAGCGGCTGATCTCGATCTGCAAGCTCACCGACAGCAGCGTGTCCGCCGACGGTGGCTGGAGCCGGACCAACCTCTCCCCCCGCGACACCGCCCGCCTCGGCAACTGCCTCGCCGACGGCCGCGCCGCCGGCCCCACGTGGACCAAGTGGCTGCTCAACGAGATGAAGCTGGTCCGGGGCTCGGGCGACTTCGGCATCCGTAAGGCGTTCCCGGCGGCCGAGCAGAAGAAGATCGCCATCAAGAACGGCTGGATCGACCGGACCCGCGAGCAGGAGATGCACATCAACTGCCTGGCCATCGGCGACACCTGGACGATGGGCGTGATGGTCCGCTACCCGATCAACCTGGGCTACGAATACGGCATGAAGAACTGCCAGAAGATCACCGAGGCGCTGCTCCAACCCGCCACCTGACCGGGGCGGTCCGGGGCCGGTGCGCTCAGCCGGCGAAGAACTCCGGGCCGCCGTCGGGCAGGGCGGGGGCCTCGCCGGTCGCCGCCGCCCGACGGGCGAACTCGCGCAGGCCGGCGACCTGCCGCGCGCCCAACGAGAAGTCGAGGGCACGGAAGTACGTGGCCAGCGTCGCCGCGTCGAACGGTTCCCACCGGGCCGCCGCCTCGGCCACCTGGTCCAGCTCGGCCAGGCACAGGTCACGGGACCGCAGGAACGCCTCGTGCACCTCCTTGACCAGGCCCGGGTGGGCGGCGGCGAAGTCCCGGCGGACCGCCCAGACGGCGAAGACCATCGGCAGCCCGGTCCACTCCCGCCATGCCTGCCCGAGGTCGGTCACCGCCAACCCCCGACGGGGCGCCTCGTAGAGGGCGCGTAGCGCCACGTCACCGATGAGCACCCCGGCGTCGGCCTCCAGCAGCATCTGGGTCAGGTCCGGCGGGCAGCGGAAGTACTCCGGGTGGACGCCGTACCGGTCGGCGAGCAGGAGCTGGGCCAGCAGCACCCCGGTACGCGAGGTCGAGCCGAGGGCGACCCGCCCGCCGTCCAGCTCGGCCAGCGGCCGGGTGGAGACCACGTTGACCGAGAGCACCGGCCCGTCGCTGCCCACCGCGAGGTCCGGCAGGAGCAGCAGCTCGTCGGCGTGCCGCAGGTATTCCACCTGGGAGATCGGGCCGATGTCCAGGTCACCGGCGACCAGTGCGGCGCTGAGCCGGTCCGGCGAGTCCTTGTGCAGGTCGACGTCGAGCAGCGCGCCGGAGCGCATCAGCCCCCAGTAGATCGGCAGGCAGTTGAGGAACTGGATGTGCCCGACCCGGGGACGTGCCACGCGCTCAGCCATGACCCGACCGTATCCCCGCCGGTCCGGGGCAGCTCATCGGGAGGCCCGGGGAGTGGTCAACCCCGCACCGTCTCCCCTCGTCGGAGGGCCTGCCCCGACCGGGGGCGGTCCGGCGGCCTCCGACAGCGGCGGCCCGTCCCCGCTCCACGTCGGTGTGCCCGGGCCGGAGCGGGAGTGACGCACCGCCCGGGTGACCACCGGCACGAACGCCAGCACCACCAGCAGGCCGGCGATCCCGGCGGCGGCGATCAGCGGGCGCGGGGGGAGCACCGCCAGCAGCGCGCCGCCGATCAGGTAGCCGGCCATGGAGCCGCCCTGGACCGCCGCGCCGATGACGGCGTACGCGCGGGCGCGCAGCGGCTCGGGCACCCGCCGGGCGGTCAGCACGTTGGCGAAGACGTTGTCACCGCCGTTGGCCGCGCCGCCGATCAGCCAGAGCGGCACCAGCAGCGCCGCCGTCGGGACGGTCGCCGCGAGCACCACGACCAGGCTGCACCCGGCGAGCGTGGCGAGCACCCCGTGGACCAGCGCGCCGTCGTCGGTGAGCCGGCGGGCCACCCGGGCGGCCAGCCAGCTGCCGGGCAGCATGCCGGCCATCCAGGCCGCCCCGACCAGGCCGTAGACGGTGGCCGAGGAGTCAAGCGTCTCCCGGATGAAGAACACCTCGATCACGTTGATGCCGCCGATCGCGGTGATCACCGCCGCCGTGCTGACCACCAGGGCGAGCATCAACGGGTCCGCGCGCAGCCGCCAGGCCGGGGCGGGACCGGTGCCGACGGTCGCGGTCCCCGCCTCCCGGCCGCCCCGCCGGGTGCGCAACGCCAGGCCCGCGCCGACCAGCGCCAGGTAGCTGACGGCATCCAACAGCAGCGGTACGCGGGTGCCGAACTCCCCGACCAGCAGCCCGGCGAGCACCGGCCCGGCGAGTGCGCCGAGCGAGCCGGCGGTCTGGCTGACGGCGCTGGCCCGGGGCAGGTCGCCGGGGCGGACCATCGCCGGCAGCAGCGCCGCCAGGCAGGGCTGGGTGACGGCGAGCCCGCAGGCGAGCAGGGCGACCAGGCCGATGACGACCACCGGTTGCGTGGCGAAGGCGAGCAGGACGCAGATCACCGCCTGGATCGACCCGACGCTGACCAGCAGGGTACGACTGTCGACCCGGTCGGCGAGCCGGCCGGCCAGCGGCGCGCAGAGCACCAGCGGCAGGGTGGCCGCCAGCAGCAGCCCGGAGACGGCCAGGCCGCTCGCCCCGGCGGACTGGAGAGCCAACGCCAGTGCGGTGGCGGCGAGGAAGTCCCCGCAGATGGTGGTGCCGCGGGCGGTGGCGGCGATCCAGACGTCGGACCAGCGCGACGCGTCAGTCGTGAAGGACATACTTCGAAAATAATCCTTCACAACTGTTCGGAGCAACCCCTACCCGTGGCTGATCAACTCCTTGTCATCGATATAGCGGTATTCGACGGCCCTGATACCGCACCATCAGCGACATGGCGACCGTGCCAGGCCGGCGCAGGGGCGAGGCGGGCGGGCCGGGGGCGGGCGGGCCCCTCTAGAGGGGGATCGTGCGGTACTGGGCCGCGACGACGCGGGCGTCGGACGGCGGGTCGGCCAACCGGTTCCGCTGCCGGTACGGCTCGAACAACGCCATCACCGCGTCGTTCAGCCCGGCCAGTTCCTCGGCGGTGAGCAGCAGCAACGAGTCACTGAACAGGGCACCGCGATACCACTCCGCGGGCTCGTCGGCAGCGTGCCGCAGCCACGTCCGCATCCGCTCGGCGTCCCGGGCCGAGTGCGCCTCGACCAGGGCCTGTTCGGCGGCCCGCGCCTCCGGGCCGGCCCCCTGCCCGGCCTCGACCAGCCAGCTCTGGCTGAACGCGCGCCACACCCGTTCCCGCGCGTCACCCCGGCTGGGTGCCTGCTCGACCAGGCCGAACTTCGCCAACGCCCGCAGGTGGTAGCTGGTCGCACTCGGCGACAACCCGGCGATCTCGGCCAATTCGGTGGCCGTCCCGCCCCCCGCACGCGTGCTCAGATGCTCCATGATCGCGATCCGGGCCGGGTGGGCCAGCGCCCGCATCACCTGCGGGTCGCTGATCGTCATCCGGCGCGGCTCGGGGTGCGGCTCGGTCATGACCCCATGATCCCGCCTGTCCGGGACCCCGGCCAGCAACCGGCCGCCACACCGCAGCGGGGAATTAGGTGGAGATGAGGGCTGGACGGCGCGTAGGCTGGTTGACCGCTCGACGGCCGTGGTGAGGTAGCACCGCAGCGGACGTCCCCACGCGCCAAGGACCTGTCCTGGATACGCGGGCGAGCCGATCGAGACCGCCAAAGAGGATCACCGTGCCCGCAACCGACGAACGCGGCAGGACCCACCCCGAACCCACCCGCCTCGAAACGGAACTCAGCGCCGAGCAGGCCCACCTGGAGACCTCCCGACAGGCCCTCCGCCGGATGCGGGAACGCGCCCAGTCGCTCTTCGCCACCGGTGACAAGGTCGCCGGGGACGCGTACACCGCCGAGCAGCTCGGCCGGCACCTGGCCCGGCGGGTCGCCGAACTGGCCGACGACCCGACCACCGCGTTGTTCTTCGGCCGGCTGGACTTCGGCCCCACCGACCCCGAGCACGCCGGCCGGGGCTACCACGTCGGCCGGCGGCACGTCACCGACGAGCGGGGCGAGCCGCTGGTGCTGGACTGGCGGGCCCCGGTGTCCCGCTCGTTCTACCGGGCCAGCGCCCGCGACCCGCAGGGCGTCGCGGTACGACGGCGGTTCGGGTTCAGTGCCGGGGCGCTGACCAGCTTCGAGGACGAGCACCTGGACCGGGGCGAGGAGCTGGGCACCACCAGCCGCATCCTCACCGCCGAGATCGAACGCCCCCGGGTCGGGCCGATGCGCGACATCGTCGCCACCATCCAGCCCGAGCAGGACGAGCTGGTTCGGGCGGACCTGGCCGACTCGATCTGCGTGCAGGGCGCCCCGGGCACCGGCAAGACGGCGGTCGGGCTGCACCGGGCGGCGTACCTGCTCTATCTGCACCGGGAGCGGCTGCGCCGCGCCGGGGTGCTGATCGTCGGCCCGAACCGGGCGTTCCTGTCGTACATCGCGGCGGTGCTGCCCGCCCTCGGCGAGGTCGAGGTGGCCCAGGCCACCGTGGAGGACCTGGTCGCCCGGGTGCCCGTCCGGGCGGTCGACGACCCGGCGGTGGCCGCCCTCAAGCACGACCCCCGGATGGCCGAGGTGCTCCGCCGCGCCGCAGCCGCCCGGATCACCGCCCCCACCGAACCGATCATGGTGTCGGACGGGTCGTTCCGCTGGCGGATCGGACTGGACCCGCTGCACCGGGTGATCGAGGAGACCCGCCGGGAGGGCCTGCCGTACGACACCGGGCGGGAGCGGGTCCGGGCCCGGGTGGTGGGGTTGCTGCAACGCCAGGCCGAGGCCCGCCGGGCCGAGTCGCCGGGGGACGCCTGGCTGCGCCGGATGGGGAAGTCCCGACCGGTGACCGCTTTCCTCGACGCGGTGTGGCCGGCGCTGACCCCGGAGGGGCTGGTGCACTCCCTGCTCGCCGGTCCGGACCTGCTGGCCGCCGCCGCCGACGGCCTGCTCACCCCCGCCGAGCAGGCCCTGTTGCACGGCACGAAGCTCGGCCGGACGCCGAAGGCGACCCGGTGGACCGCCGCCGACACGGTGCTGATCGACGAGGCGGCCGGACTGATCGAACGGGCCGCCGGGTTCGGGCACGTGGTGGTCGACGAGGCGCAGGACCTCTCCCCGATGCAGTGCCGGGCCATCGCCCGACGTAGTGAGCACGGCTCGATCACCCTGCTCGGCGACCTGGCCCAGGGCACCGCGCCGTGGGCCGCCACCGACTGGCGCGAGTCCCTGGCCCACCTGGGCAAACCGGACGCGGTGGTGGTGCCGCTGACCGTGGGTTTCCGGGTGCCCGCCGTGGTGGTCGCGTTCGCCAACCGGCTGCTGCCGGAGTTGGCGGTCGACGTACCCCCGGCGGTGTCGTTGCGGCGTGACGGGGCGCTCGACGTGCGTACCGTGGCCGATCTGGCGGCGGCGACGGTGACCGAGGTGCGCGCGGCGCTCGGGCACGACGGCTCGGTCGGGGTGATCGCCGCCGACGACACGGTGGACGGGCTGCGTGCGGCCCTCGCCGCCGCCGGGGTGCCGACCGCGACCGCCGACGACCCGACGGCCTCGGCGCGGGTCACCGTGGTCCCCGCGACCCTGGTCAAGGGCCTGGAGTACGACCACGTGGTGGTCGTGGAGCCGGCCGCGATCGTGGCCGCCGAGCCGCGCGGCCTGCACCGCCTCTATGTGGCGCTGACCCGGGCCGTGTCCGGGCTGTCGGTGCTGCACACCGCTCCGCTGCCCGGCCCGCTCGCCGAACCACCGACGCCCTGACCCCGACCGGCGGAGCCGACCACGGCCGGTAGCCGACCCCGACCGGCGGCGAGGGTGAGGGCCGCCCGGCCGGGCATCCTCCGCCGTGCCGCCGGTGGCGCTGCCACCGCACCGGGTGGAACAGCCGCTGTCCGGTGGGCGACCCGGCCCACCACCCCTCGACTTTGTGTTTTAAAGTAGTTTGCATGACCCCCGATGACGAAGCCGCCCCGCTCGACGCCGCCGAGGCGATGCGGCTGATCCGCGAGCAGCAGGCCAGCACGGTCCAACGGCTCGAACCCGACCCCCGGGTGCACTACTGGCCCTGGGGATTCGCCTGGCTGATCGGCTTCGGGGTCTACTTCCTGCGGTTCTCCCCCGACGGGCGCACCCTCGTCGACATGCCGGCCTGGCTGCCGCTGACCCTGCTGTTCGTGCTGCTCGCCGCCGCCGCGGTGGTCTTCGGAGTGGGCAGCGCCCGCGCCTACCGGCACGTCGCGGGCGAGTCCGCGCAGCGCGGCAGGTGGTACGGCACGGCCTGGGGCCTCGGGTTCTTCAGCCTGTCCGTGGTGATCGGCCGGGTCACCGACAGCCTGCCGCCCGATCTCGCCGGGCTGCTCTGGTCGGCGCTGTCGGTGGGGCTGACCGGCGCCCTACACATGGCCGGCGGGGCGATCTGGCTCGACCGCACCCTGTTCCGCCTCGGCGTCTGGCTCACCGCCGTCAACATCGTCGGCGTCATCGCCGGCCCCGGCTGGCACGCGCTGGTGGTCTCGGTGGCCGGTGGCGGTGGACTGCTGGTGGCCGGCGCGCTCGCCCGGCGGCGGCACGGATGACCGAACTCGACCCGGTCATCCACGCCCAGGCCCGCCTGCGGGTGGTGGTCACCCTCGCCACCCTGGCCGACGGCGACCGGATCACCTTCCCCCGCCTCCAGGAACTACTCGCGATGACCGCCGGCAACCTCTCCGTCCACCTGCGCAAGCTGGAGGACGCCGGCTACGTCGAGATCGACAAGACCCACCGCGGACGCACCCCGACCACCCTGGTCCGGCTCAGCCGGCGCGGGCGGCGGGCCTTCGAGGAATACACCGAGAACATCCGCGCCCTGCTCGACCCGCCCGACCCCAGGGAGACCCGATGATCCTCGCCCACGCCGACCAGGCCACCCGCCGGTACGGCGACGTCCTCGCCCTCGACCGGGTCGACCTGACCGTCTCCGCCGGAGAACTCGTCGGCCTGCTCGGGCCGAACGGCGCCGGCAAGAGCACCCTGATCAACATGCTGGTCGGGCTGCGCCGGCCCAGCGCCGGCCGGGTCGAACTCTTCGGCGGCGACCCCCGCCAGCCGGCCGCCCGGCGGCAACTCGGCGTCACCCCGCAGGAGACCGGCCTGCCCGGCACCCTCCGGGTCGGCGAGGTGGTCGACTTCGTCGCCGCGCACTTCCCCGACCCGGTGCCCCGGGGCGAACTGCTCGACCGGTTCGGCCTCACCGACCAGGCGAAACGACAGACCGGCGGGCTCTCCGGGGGGCAACGGCGACGGCTCGCCGTCGCACTGGCCTTCGTCGGCCGGCCCCGGCTGGTCGTCCTCGACGAACCCACCACCGGGCTCGACGTCGAGGCCCGGCACACCCTGTGGGAGGCCATCCGGTCGTTCCACGCCGACGGCGGGACGGTGCTGCTGAGCAGCCACTACCTCGAAGAGGTGGAGGCGTTGGCGCAGCGGGTCGTGGTGCTCGGGCAGGGCCGGGTGCTCGCCGACGACACCGTCGGCGCGATCCGCGACATCGTCGGTGTCCGCCGGGTCAGCCTGGCCGCCGACGACCTGCCCGCGCTGCCCGGCGTGGTCGCCACCGAGCACACCGACGGACGTACCCACCTGCTCACCACCGACGCCGACCAACTGGTCCGCGACCTGGTCACCGCCGGGGTGGCGTTCCGTGACCTGGAGGTCCGCCCCACCTCGTTGGAGGAGGCGTTCCTCACCATCACCGCCGCCGGGACCACCGCCGACCCGACCCGGACCACCGCCGACCCGACCGGGACCGGCACCGCCACCAGCGCCGCCGTCGGCGGCCGACCCATTGCCTGAGGAGTCGACGCCGTGCCGCTCACCCTGGTTCACGCCCGCTACCAGCTCCTTGAGATCATCCGCGTCCCCGTCGCCGTGGTGGGCAGCGCCTTCTTCCCCGCCGCCGCGATGCTCTTCTTCGTCGTCCCGTTCGCCGGGGACGACCCGACCGGCGCCACCTACGCCACCGCCGCGATGGTCACCTTCGCGGTGATGAGCGCCAACATCTTCCAGTACGGCATCGGCGTCGCCGAGGACCGCGACCAGCCGTGGAACCCGTACACCCGGACCCTGCCGGCGGGGCCCGGACCCCGCCTGGCCGGGCGGATCCTGGCCGGGCTGGTGCTGACCTACCTGTCGATGCTGCCCGTCGTGATCATCGCGGCGGTCGCCACGGCCGCCCGGGTCACCCCGGTCGGGCTGCTGCTCGGCGCGGTCACCGTCGCGGTCGTGTCGGTGCCGTTCACCCTGCTCGGTCTCGCCATCGGCTACTCGCTGCCGAGCAAGGCGGCGATCGTCGTCGCGCAGGTCATCTTCTTCCCGCTGGCCTTCGGCGGCGGCCTGCTCTCCGCCCCGGGCGACGCGCCCGGCTTCATCCAGGTGGTCGCGCCGTTCCTGCCCACCCGGGGGGCGGTCGAACTGATGTGGGCGGCGGTCGGCGACTGGCGGCCCGACCCGCTCGCCCTGGCCATGCTCGGGGTCTGGATCGTGCTGCTCGCCGCCCTCTCCGGCTGGGCGTACCGGCGCGACGAGGGTCGCCGGTTCAGTTGACCTTTCGCCGGTTCGGCCCGGTGACCGGCGACCGGTGCCACGATGCCGGCAGGGCGTCGCGCCGGCACGCCCCCGCAGCCGAGAGGGGCCGACGTGCGCACCGTCGCCGCGGGCACGCCCTGCTGGACCGACCTGGCGACCCCCGACCTGGACGCCGCCCGGCGGTTCTACCCGGAACTGTTCGGCTGGACCGGCCGGATCACACCGGAACCCGGGCCGGCCGGCTACACCACCTTCCGCCGCGACGGCCGGGCGGTGGCGGGCGCCGGCCCACCGGCCGACCCGGACCAACTGCCGGTCTGGTCGACGTACGTGGCGACCGACGACACCGACCTGGTCACCACCCGGGTCGAGGCGGCCGGCGGGCAGGTGCTGGTCGCCCCGTTCGACGTCCTCGACGCGGGGCGGATGGCGGTCTTCGCCGACCCGGCCGGCGCGGTGTTCAGCGTCTGGCAGCCGATGCGGATGCCCGGCGCGGAGTTGCTCGACGCCCCCGGGGCGATGTGCTGGAACGAACTGGTCAGCCCCGACCCCGAAGGCGCGAAGGTCTTCTACGAACTGGTCTTCGGCTGGCACCCCGAGGAGCAACCCGCCGGTGGGCCCGGCTACACCGGCTGGCGGTGCGGGGCGCGGATCGTGGCCGGGATGCTGCCGACCACAGGCGACGGTGGCGCGCGGCCGGCGTACTGGTCGGTGTTCTTCGCGGTGGCCGACGTGGACGCGACCGCCGCCCGCGCCACCACCCTCGGCGGCACCATCGTCACCCCACCCCGGGACACCCTGCTGGGCCGCCGTGCCGCCCTCCGCGACCCCCAGGGCGCCTACTTCTCCCTGCTTCGCCCCGCCGCCGACACCCCCTGACCAGCCGCCCGACGGCATCCGGACGCCCGCCGGCACCGTCGACCGCGCGGCCCGGCACCGTCGACCCTCAGGTTCGCCGTGGCTCGGGGCGGGTGGGGACCACCAGCGGGCCGTGGTCGCCGGGGATGACCCGGACCCGGGCCCGGTAGTGGTGGGACAGCAACTCCTCGGTGAGCACCTGCTCGGGTGGGCCCGCCGCGACGACCCGGCCGTCGGCGAGCAGCACCATCCGGTCGGCGTACTCACCGGCGACGGAGAGGTCGTGCATGGTGGCCAGCACGGTCAGGCCGTGCGCCCGGCGCAACTGGTCGACCAACTCCAACACCTCCTGCTGGTGGCCGATGTCCAACGCGCTGGTCGGCTCGTCCAGCAACAGCAGGGTGGCGCCCTGGGCGAGCGCCCGGGCCAGGAAGACCCGCTGCCGCTCCCCGCCGGAGAGGGTGGCCAGCTCCCGCCGCTGGAACCCGGTCAGATCCAACCGGTCCAACACGTCGTGCACGGCGGCCAGGTCCGCCGCCGACTCCCGCCCCAACGGCGCGATGTACGGGGTCCGCCCCAGCAGTACGTAGTCGAACACCGACATGCCCGCCGGCACCACCGGGGACTGCGCCACCGTCGCCACCACCCGGGCCCGGTCCCGGCGACGCAACGCGCCGGACGGCGTACCGAACAGCGAGACCGCGCCCGGGGCGGGCAGCAGGCCGCCGACGGCCCGCAGCAGGGTCGACTTGCCGGCACCGTTCGGTCCGATCACGGTGACCCACTCACCCACGGCGACCGTCAGGTCGACGCCGGCCAGGATCACCTCCCCACCGAGCCGCACGTGCAGCCCCCGCACCTCGACCGCCGGACCGCTCACGGGACCGCCTTTCGTTCGCGACTGCGGGGCTCGCAACACCGGCTCACTCCTCGCGCTCACGGGACCGCCTTTCGTTCGCGACTGCGGGGCTCGCAAAACCGGCTCACTCCTCGCGCTCACGGGAAGACCCGGCGGGCGGTGCGCAGGACCAGGACGAAGAACGGGCCGCCGAGCAGGGCGGTCACCACGCCGATGGGGATCTCGGCGGGGGCGGCGGCGGTCCGGGCGACCACGTCGGTCAGCGCCAGGAACGCCCCGCCGAAGAGCATCGACAGCGGCAGGATCACCCGGTAGCTCGACCCGGCCAGCAGCCGTACGGTGTGCGGCACGATGATCCCCACGAAGCCGATCAGGCCGGACGCGGAGACGGCGGCGGCGGTGCCGAGCGAGGCGGCGGCGATCAGCAGGTAGCGGGACCGCTGCGGGTGCAGGCCGAGGCTGGCCGCCTCGTCGTCGCCGACGGAAAGCACGTCGAGTTCCCGCCGGTGCAGCAGCACCACCACGGCGGTCAGCACGAAGTACGGCAGGATCAGCCGGACGTCGCCCCAACCGGCGGTGCCCAGCCGCCCGAGCAGCCAGGAGTAGACCATCTGGATGCTGTCGGAGTGCCGTTGCAGCAGGTACGTCTGCCCGGCGGAGAGGAACGCCGACACCGCCACCCCGGCCAGGATCAGGGTGGCCGGTGACCGGTCCCGCCCGCCGGCCGCCCCGAGCAGGTACGTCAGGGCGACCGCCCCGAGCGAGCCGACGAACGCGGCGAGCGGGATCGTGACGGGCATCCCGGTCAGCGCCCCGCCCGCCCCGACACCGCCCAGCGTGATCACGGCGGTCACCGCGAGCCCCGCGCCGGCCGCCACCCCCAGCAGGTACGGGTCGGCCAGCGGGTTGCGGAACACGCCCTGGTAGCAGCCGCCGGCCAGGGCGAGCAGAGCACCGACGAGCAGGCCGAGCACCACCCGGGGCAGCCGCAGCTCGGTGACGATGGCGATCTCGCGTTCGGTCAGCCCGCTGTCGAGGCGTACCCCCGGCAGCAGGTTGAGCAGTTCGGCGGCGACGCTGCCGGGGGGCAGGCCCACCGGGCCGAGGGACACCCCGGCGACCAGGGCCACCAGCACGGCGAGCACCCCGGCGGCGAGCCAACGCTTACGCAGCCCGGCCGGTCGGGGCGTACCGGCGGCGACCTTCGGGGTGCGGACCCACCCGACGCCGGGCCGTCCACCCGGCGCGGACGCGGACCCGACCGAGCGGGACTCGCGGCCACCGTCCCGACCGCGCCCACCGGTCGGCACATCGGCCCCGGCGGACCCGGCCGGGGAGATTGCGGCGGCGGCCGGGCCGGGTTCGGGCAGGCCGGACGGCCGGGACGCGTCGGGCGTCCCGGCCGGTCCGGGGCCGGTGGGGCGCACGGTCACCGGGGGTGGACCGTCACGCGGGCACCTTGGCGGTGGCGTCGACGATCGACCGGAGCAGGTCGACCACGCGCGGTCCCCAGCGGGAGGCGACGTCGTCGTCGAGCGCGACGACCTGGTTGTTCTTGACGGCGGTGATGCCGGCCCAGCCGCTGCGCGCCTTGACCGTGTCGGCGCTCTGCTGGCAGCACTTCACGTCGGCCAGGAAGACGAAGTCGGGGTTCGCCTTGACGATGACCTCCTGGGAGAGCTGCGGGTAGCCGCCGTTCTTGCCGTCGGCGTCGGAGGCGTCGGCGATGTTCTGCAGCCCGGCCAGCGCGTAGATCGAGCCGATGAAGGTCTTGCTGGTCGCGCTGTACAGCTCCGGCCCCAGCTCGTGGTAGTAGGTCAGCTTGGTGGACCGCTGCGGCAGGTCCTTGGTGAGCTTGCCGATCTCGTCCTTCATCCGGGTGGTCACGTCGGCCGCCTCGGTCGGGTGGCCGGTGAGCGTGCCCAGGTCGGTGAGCTGCCGGTAGGTGTCGTCGAGGGTGGCCGCCGCCGGGGTGAGCAGCACCGGGACCTTCAGCGCGGTGAGCTGGGCGACGATCTTGTTGGTGTCGTTGGCGAGCACCACCAGGTCGGGGTTCTTGCCGGCGATCGCCTCGGCGTTGGGCTGGAAACCGGACAGCTCGCTCTTGGGCGCGTCGGCCGGGTGGTTCGACTGGTCGTCGACGGCGGTGACCTGCTTGCCGGCCCCGATGGCGAACAGCATCTCGGTCGCGGTGGGCGACAGCGAGACGATCTTCTCAGGCCGCTTGTCCAGCGTGAGGTTGCCGACGGTGGCCGGGAAGGCGGCGGCGGAGCTACTGCCGGCGGCGGGGGTGTCGTCGGAGGTCTTCTCGGCGCATGCGCCGAGGGCGAGGGCCGCCACCGCGAGGGTCGCGGCGAACAACCGGGGGGTACGTCGGGACATCGGTCCTCCTGTCGGTCGAGGAGCGTGGTGCTTCGCCGACAGGGCCGCTGGCGTGCCCGTCCGCGAGGCGCCCTTCCTCGAGAGCGCGTGTCGCGACCGACCGCAGGCGACCTGGCTCGTCCCCACACACGACGACGCCGGCCACTCGGGCCGGGCGCCGGGGCGGGTCACCGGCGGGGCCGGGAACCACGGTGGGGCATCTCAGTTGCGGGACAGCGCCGGTTTCGCACCGGCTTCGCTGCGGGTCGATCGGGTGCCACGGTAGCGCACGACCAGCGAAGATCGTCTGGTCGGTGGGGGTGGGTGGGGTCCCGTCGGGGGCTTACGGGACCCCACCCGGAGTCACGTCCGGTGGGTCAGCAGTAGGTGCTCTGCTTGTTGATGACCCGGTAGGGGCAGTCGGCGTACTCCGACAGGAGCAGCACCGCCTCCTTGTTGCGGGAGGTCTGGGCGGGGATCACCTCGTCGGGCGGGTAGAAGCCGCCACCGGCCCCGGACGACCCGGGGTACATCTCGAAGGTGTACGCCCAGATCTTGTGGGTCGCCCACATCCAGTCGAGGCTGTCGCCGTCGGTGATGTAGAGGTCGCTGGACTGCTCGGGGGTGTAGCCGTTGGTGGCCGCCATCCGCTGCCCGAGGGTGGCGAAGGTGTTGTACTGGTCGGCGGTCATCCCACTGGGGGTGTTGGCCGTGGTGTAGCCGAACGGCCAGAGCACCAGCTGCGAGTAGGTGTGCCAGTCGATGTTGGCCTTGATCTGCTGCACCCCGCCGACGACCCGGCTGTTGACGAAGTCCCGCAGCGCCTTGGTCTCCGGCGCGGAGAAGGCGGACGGCCCCCGGTAGGTGCTCGACGACGGCGCACCGGACGAGCCGCCGCAGCAGCCCCAGTTGTAGCCCCAGTTGCGGTTCAGGTCGGTGCCGACCGCCGCCGCGCCGCTGTTGGGCTGCCGGTTCTTGCGCCAGGACCGGTAGGAGCCGGTGGCGATGTCGTACTCGCTGCCGTCCGGGTTGACCGTGGGGACGATCCAGATCTCCCGGGAGTTGACGATGCTGGTGATCCGCGAGTCGGTGCCGTAGCTGTCGGTGAACAGGTTCAGCAGGTAGATCGCCATCTCGACGGTCAGGTGCTCGCGGGCGTGCTGCTGGGAGTTGAACAGGATCTCCGGTTCGGCCTCGTCGGTGCCGACGTTGTCGGAGATCTTCACCGCCATCAGGTCGCGGCCCTCGTACGACCGACCGATGCTGATCTTGCGGGCGATGGCCGGGTGGTCGGCGACCACCTGGTTGACCACTGTGGTCAGCTCGGCGTAGTCGTGGTAGTTCGAGTCGGCCGGGGGGAAGGCGAGGGCACTGGCCCCCTCGGCGGGAGCCGGCGCGGTCTCCCGCTCCAGCCGGAAACCGAGCCGGGTGATCGCGGCTGCCTCGGACCGGGTCGCCGAGACGTACAGCACGCCGTGTTCAGCGGAGTCGATCGCCGCGCCGGTGCGGGCGACGGCGTTGCGGTCGGCGAGGGTACGCGGGCCGAGCACCCGGTATTCGGCGGCGGCGGGCTCGGGCTCCGGGGCCGGGCGCGCGGAGACCGGCCCGGTGGCGACGGCGGTCAGGCCGAGGCCGGCGACGACGGCGAGCGCCAGGCGACGCCGGAAGGGGGAGGTGCGGAAGGCCATGAACATCCTCCTCGGGGTACGGGAGATCCCGTTGTGTGCCCACTTCACCAGGAGTCACATGGTCATATCAATATCCGTGACTGTCTCCAACCATCCCGACCGGATCGTCACATCGGCAATGACTTTCTCGTCTGCAAGCCCTGGCGAAACTTCCTGCCGGGCGGGACAGTGAACGACAACGATTCCCCACCCCGCGGAGTTGCCATGTCCAGCAGAGCCCTGCGCGCGGTCGCCCTGGTCGGCGTCGCCACCCTCACCCTGCTCGCCAGCACCGCACCCGTCCACGCCGCCGGCCCGTCACCCACCGGGACGCCCCCACCCGCCGGGGACCGCCCGCCCCCGGGCGGACACGACGAGCAGATCACCTTCCAGGAGTGGTCCCGGCACCCCGACTGGCGGGCCGGCACCCACCGGGGCACGTACGCCGCACCCGGGCACCGCGCCGGTCTCACCATCGGCCGCCCGGCCGGCACCACAGAGTTCACCGACCCGCACACCGGCACCACCCGCACCTGGGAGTACGCCACCTGGACCTCGCCACCCACCCCGATCGGCTTCGACGCCACCGAACTGGTCGCCTCCTGGAACGCCGACACCCCCACCGGCACCTGGCTTCAGGTCGAACTCCAGGGCACCTACACCACCGGCGACCACACCCCGTGGTACGTCATGGCCCGCTGGGCCTCCGGTGACCGCGACATCGCCCGCGCCACCCTGGACGGTCAGGGCGACCCCTGGTCCAGCGTGTGGACCGACACCTTCGCCATCGACGACGCCGCCGCCGGGGTGCTGCTGCGGTCGTACCAACTGCGGCTCACCCTCTACCGCGCGCCCGGCCAGGTCGCCTCGCCCCGGGTCCGGATGCTCGGCGCGATGAGTTCGCACGTGCCGGACCGGTTCACCGTCACCCCGAGCCGGGGCCACATCGCCTGGGGCACCGAACTGCCCGTGCCGGCCCGCTCCCAGATGATCCACCGGGGCAGCTACCCCGAGTGGGGCGGCGGCGGTCAGGTCTGGTGCAGCCCGACGTCCACCACGATGGTGCTGGAGCACTACGGCAAGCTGCCGTCGGCGGCCGACCTGTCCTGGATAGACCCCGACCACCCCGACCCGCAGGTCGTCCACGCCGCCCGGATGACCTGGGACAACGAGTACGAAGGCGCGGGCAACTGGCCGTTCAACACCGCGTACGCGGCCAGCTTCCCCGGCATCGAGGCCCGGGTCACCCGGCTGCACTCCCTCGACGAGGCGGAACGGTTCATCCGGGCCGGCATCCCCGTGGTCACCTCGCAGTCCTTCCTCGACACCGAGCTGGACGGGTCGAACTACGGCACCTCCGGCCACCTCTTCGTGATCGTCGGCTTCACCGCCGACGGCGACGTGATCGTCAACGACCCGGCGTCGGCGTCCAACGCCGAGGTCCGCAACGTCTACCGACGCGACCAGTTCGAGCAGATCTGGCTACGCACCAAGCGCTACCGGGCGAACGGCACGGTGGCCGGTGGGTCGGGCGGCATCGCCTACCTGATCAAGCCGATCGACCGCCCATGGCCGGTGGTCCCGGGCTCGACCAACTGGTGACCCGGCTCAAGATCCACTCTCGGGAGCCGAAGTAGCGGTATCGCCAGGCAGCGATACCGCTCTTGAGTCAACCTGGAGTGGATCACGCCCGGTAGGACGCGATGCGTCGCTGGTGCCTGGCGATCAAGAGGTTTGCGTCAGGTTGAAGATCGAAGTTGGCGCAAACCTCTTGATCACCAGGGCGGGGGCCGGAGAGGGCGCGGGGCGTGTCCGCGGGGGGCGGGGCGTGTCCGCGGGGCGGGCGGGGATCAGGGGCGCGGGGCGTCCCCGCCGGGGTGGTCGTCGCCGGCCAGGGCGGAGCGGAGCCGCTCCTTCTCCGCGCGTCGCCGCTCGGCGGCGGCGGCCACCTCCTCGGCCATCTGGTCCCGCCAGCCCCGGAGCAGGAAGAACGACGCGGCGGCGGAAAAGATCAACGCCACCATCAGCTTCAGGAAGAGGTTCATCCCGACCGGCCACAACGCCGCCACGACCACCAGGAACAGCCCGATCCGGGCCAGCGTGTACTTCACCGCCGCGCTCACCGGACCATCCTCATCCGCGACCGCAGGGCTCGCACACCCCGCTCGCTGCTCGCGCCCACGTTGCCCACTCCTTGATTCTGCGTCGGAACGCCCGGCTGCTGCGTCGGGAGGCCCGCAGCCGGGTGGTTCAGCCCGTCCGTCGGGCCAGCCAGTGCACGCCCTGGAACCAGAGCACCGCGTACCCGACGGTGAACGCGAGCGCGGCCAACCCGCCGGTGAACAGCGGCGCGAGCCCGGCGGCCAGGCCCGCCACCAGCAGCCCGGCGACCACCGCGACCACCGCGGCGAACAGGGCCGCCACCACCCGGGCCGCGCCGAAGTCCCAGGCCCGGAATTCGTCCCAGAACAGCCAGACCGGCAGGATCACCGCGAGCCAGCCGTTGGTACGGCCGAAGTCGCCCGCGCCGGCCACGGCGAACGCCCAGTCGAAGAGCACCAGCGCCAGCACGCCGATCACCCAACCGGCCAGGCTCACCCCGAGCAGGTCACCCAGGGTGAGGATGCGTCCCTCGGTGTCGCGGCGGGGAAACCCGCTGCGCTGCTGCGCGGTCGGCTGCTGTCCGGTCATGGTGTGACGAGCATACGGCCGGGTCAGGCCCAGACCTGCTGCGGCTCGGCACGCCGGGACGCCAACGCGGGTGCCCGGTCGTACTCGCGGACCACGTTGTAGCGGGTGTCCCGCTCGACCGGCTGGAAGCCGGCGTCCCAGATCAGGTGCAGCAGGTCGTCGCGGTGCATGGTGTTCGGGGTGCCGTACGAGTCGGCGTCGTGGGTGATCTTGTATTCGACGACCGAGCCGTCCAGGTCGTCCACGCCGAAGTTGAGCGAGAGCTGGGCCACCGACAGGCCGTGCATCACCCAGAAGTTCTTCACGTGCGGGACGTTGTCGAACAACAACCGGGACACCGCGAACGTCTTGAGCGACTCGGCCGGCGAGGCCATCGTGGTGCGCGCCTGGATCCGGTTACGGATCTTGCCGTCCGCCGAGTCGACGAAGTCGTGCTGGTAGCGCAGCGGGATGAAGACCGCGAACCCGCCGGTCTCGTCCTGCAACTCACGCAACCGCAGCACGTGGTCGACCCGGTGCCGGGGCTCCTCGATGTGGCCGTAGAGCATCGTCGCCGGGGTCTTCATGCCCTTGGCGTGGGCCAACGCGTGGATCCGGGACCAGTCCTCCCAGTGGCAGGCGTGGTCGACGATGTGCTGGCGGACCTCCCAGTCGAAGATCTCCGCGCCGCCGCCGGTCAACGACTCCAGGCCGGCGTCCATCAGCTCGTCGAGGATCTCGTCGGCCGACAGGCCACTGATCTTCTCGAACCACTGCACCTCGGTCGCGGTGAAACACTTGAGCTTGACGTTGGGCAGCGCCGCCTTCAGCTCCCGCAGCACCTTCGGGTAGTAGCGCCAGGGCAACGTGGGGTGCAGGCCGTTGACGATGTGCAACTCGGTGAGCTGCTCGTCCTCCATCTCCTTGGCCTTGCGGACCGCCTCCTCGATACGCATCGTGTACGCGTCCTTCTCGCCCGGCTTGCGCTGGAACGAGCAGTACGCACACGAGGCGGAACAGACGTTCGTCAGGTTGAGGTGCCGGTTGACGTTGAACATCACCCGTTCGCCGTTCAACTCCGTACGCCGGTGGTGGGCCAGCCGGCCCAACCAGGTCAGGTCGTCGCTCTCATAGAGGGCGATCCCGTCCGAGCGGGTCAGTCGCTCCCCCGCGTACACCTTCGCTTCGAGCTCACGCTTGAGTCCGGCGTCCATCGAAAAGCCACGTCCCTTCCACCTGCGGTCGGATCGAGCCTACGTCGGACGAGCGACAGGTCGGCAGGACGGGCACCGCCAGCGACCTACCTCACCCGTACTCCCAGGGTTCTCCAAGCTGCTCACGCATCGACATCGTTGTCCCGGTGCGGTAAGACAGGATGGGACGCGGCGCACACCGGCGGCGTCCCGGGTCGTCGCGCCCCACCTAAGGCGGCGGCACCATCACGCGGCACAGGGAGCGGAATGGTCGACAGCGGGCACGGGCGACGACAGCGACGACGCAGGGTCCCGGTGATCTCCCCGGTGCTGCGGCCGGCGCTCTGGTCGGCGCTGCTCGGCGCGGTCGCCGCGATGGTCCTGGCCACCCCGGCCTATGCCGAGCCGCCGCTGCCCAACACCGTCCCGGACACCGGTTCCCGGCCGGTGGTCACCGGCGGGTTGCAGCTGCCCGGCGCGGCGACGTCCGGCTACCCGCTCCCGGGCCAGCCCAGCTACCCGACCCTGCCGGTCGGCGGGCTACCGACCAGCCCGCTGCTGTCCCAGATCGACACCCTGACCGCGCAGAACGGTCAGCTCGCCGACCAACTCCTGCAGTTGCAGAAGCAACGCGACGACGCACGGGTCCAGCTCACCGGCGTCCAGGGTGAGCTGACCCGGGCCCGGGGCGCGCTGACCGTGGCGGAGCGGCAGGCCAACGCCGTCGCCGCGAACGCCTTCAAGGCCGCCGCCGCCCTGCCGCCCGGTGAACTGGCCCGCGACCTGCACGGGCTGAGCGTCCTGCAGCGGGTCTCCCGGGGGCAGCAGGCCGACGACGAGACCACCGCGGCGGCCGGCGAACTGTCCCGGGCCCGGACGGCCGAGCAGGTCGCCGCCCAGGCGGTCACCGCCGCCACCGACCGGGTCCGGCGGGCGGAGGAACAGTTCGCCGCCGTGCAGAAGGCGCTGCGCGACAACGACGCCAAGATCGCCAAGCTGCGCGCGGACAACCAGGCCCAGCTCATCGCGCTGGAAAAGCAGCAGGAGGCCGCCGAGCAGAAGCTGGGTGCGGCGTACGTCGAGGGGCAGAGCAGCACCGGGCTGAACGCCAGCCCGCAGGCGCTCGCCGCCGTGCGGTACGCGCTCGCGCAGCTCGGCGACCCCTACCTGTGGGCGGCCGAAGGCCCGGACCGCTTCGACTGCTCGGGGCTGATGTGGGCCGCCTACCGGTCCGCCGGCTATTACGACCTGCCCCGGGTCGCCCGCGACCAGTACTACGCCACGCGGAGCCGGACGGTCTCCCAGGCGGCCCTACTCCCCGGCGACCTGCTCTTCTTCGCCTCGGGCAGCAGCTGGACGACCATCCACCACGTCGCCATGTACATCGGCGGGGGGCGGATGGTGCAGGCGCCACGCAGCGGGGACGTGGTCAAGATCTCCCAGGTCCGGTGGTCCGGTCTCTACGCCGCCACCCGGGTCGTCGGCGCGGTGAACACCCCCGGTTCCCCGATCACCCAGGTCCCGACGCCGTCCCCGACGCCGAAGCCCACCACCGCGTCGCCGAAGCCCACCACGCCCTCCCCGAAGCCCACCACCGCGTCGCCGAAGCCGCCCACGCCCCGGCCGACGTCGACCACCGCACCGACGAAGCCACCGACGCCGAAGCCCACGCCCACGCCGAGCAAGAGCCCCGACCCGACACCGAGCGTCTCCGGCACCGGCACCGGCACACCGGACAGCAGCACCAACCCGACCACGGCCGGCAGCACCGGCGCCCCGGAGAGCAGCCGGTCGGCGTCCACCTCCGCCTCGGCGAGCACCGGGAGCTGACCGACCGCCACCGTTGCGACCACCCTCGGCACTCCGACTGTGCCGACGGGGCGAGATGTGGCACGGTGACACGAGGCACATCCGGTCGCCGTTCACAGGGCACGGGTGCGAGGGTGCGCGGAGGGCGATCATGGCTGAGCAAGAGGTTCCGGTGCGACACGTCGACCAGGGATCCGTGCCCGACCCGGCCACCGGCAGCCCGGACCGACCCGTCGTGTCCGCCGACGCCCCCGACCGGTCCGGTGCCGCGACCTCCGACCCCCCGGGCCGACCCACCGAGGTCTCCGGCCGGCCCACCGGAACCGCCGACACCCCGGCCCGGCCAGGTCCGGCCGCCGACGGGTCGGCCCGGCCTGGCCCGACCGCCGACGGGTCGGCCCGCGCCACGGCCAGCGTGCACACCATGACCGTGCCGCCCGAGGGCGACGAACTGCCCTCCGGGGTGGCCACCGCGACCACCTACCGGGCGGGCAGCCCCACCGCCGCCGGCCCGTCCACCGTCCCCGCCTCGCGAACACCCGAACCGGGTGACCCGGCTCCCGGCGGTTCGGGCCCGGTCCGCCCGGCCACCCCGGGCGGTGTTCCCGAACAACGCGGCGGATCGGACGGCGGGACGGCCCGGGCCAGCGTTTCGGTCCCCGGGCTGAGTCGCATCTCCGCCGCCGAGGCCGAAGGCGCGGCAGCGGGCGCGGGGACCCGGCCCGGTGACGCGGCCCCCGGGGTGTACCGGTCGGCACCGGTCAGCCCGGAGCCGCCCGAGCCGGCGCAGCCCCCGACCCCGGCCCAGCCACCCACCCCGCCGACCCCGGGGCAGCCCTCCACCCCACCGGCCCCGGTCCAGCCGCCCACCCCGGACCCGGAGCCCGCCCCGAGCCGTCGCCGGCCCCGCGGCCGTCGCCCGTTCCCGAGCCGGCCCCGAGTCCCACGCCGTTCACCCCCGAGCCGCCCGCGCCCGGCCCGTTCCCCGCGCCGGTCCCGCCGCTGCCCGGCCCTCCGCCGGGTCCCACCCCGGTCCCGCCCGGTCCGGTCCCACCCGTGCCGGGGCCGCCGGTGCCGCCCCCGGGTCCGGTGGTGCCGCCGTCGCCGGCACCGCCCGGCCCGATGCCGGCGCCCCCGTTCCCGCCGCCACCGGCCATGCCCGGCCGCGCGACCCCGACCGTCCGGGCCAGCGCCTCCGCGGTCGTCCGCACCGCCGCCGGCACCGCCAATCCGCCCCCGCCGGCACCGCCAATCCGCCCCCGCCGGCACCGTCGGCCCGCCCGCCGCCGGCACCACCAGCCCGCCCGCCGCGACACCGTCAGCCCCGGCACCCGTCGCCTTCACCGCGCCCACCTCGGCGCCGCCGTCCGTGTCCGCGCCCCGCTCCCGCCGGCCGCTGCCGTCACCCCACCCGCATCCCCGCCCCCACCCACCTTCACCCCACCGGCGTCCGCGCCCCCGGCACCGGTGGCGAGCACCGGGTCGGGTGCCGTCGGCGCGACCACCCCGACGTTCCGGGCCCCGGTCGTGCCCGACCCGTCCGCTGACGGGGCGACGTCGGCGCTGCCGGTGGTGCCGGCACCCGCACCGCCCGAACCACCCCGCTTCGCCCCCGCCCCGGTCGGGACGACCGACGGCGTGGCCCGCCCCGCCACCGGCACCTCGTACCGGGGCGGTCCGGACCTGGCGAGCATCGGCTACGGCGGCACCGACGGCCCGGGGCACTCCACGATCGCGTTCCCGGCAGCCAACCCGGTAGAGAACTCCGGCTCGCTGACCGGGCACATCCTGGCCCAGGGGTGGTCCGACACGCCGGCCCCGCGATCCCGGACCACCCGGGTGGTGATCGTGCTCGCCGCTTCACTCGGGCTGCTGGTCGCGATCAGCGTGCTGGTCGTCCTACTCGCCAACGACGTGATGGACGGGCTGGTCGGCAACATGCTGTCCGAGTGAGGCCGGGCCGACGGGGGCGGCACGCAGGTGCTGGTGGGCGTATCCGTCGGGCGGACGAGGCCCACCGGATCGGGGTGAGTCCGCCCACTACCGGCTCGGGGTTCACTGGCGGCACCGCCGGATCGCCGTACACTGGTCGGGATCACTGACCTGGCGCGCGTGGCGTGCCCCTGGGCGATCTTGCGGGCGATTCGGCGGCGTACCTCATGCTGCGGCGGGCCATCGCGAAGATGCGCCCCGCTCGAAAGGCCTTTCTTGACCACCTCTGTTGACTCCGGCACCATTCCGTCCGCCCACGACCTGCCGACCGGTGACGCCACCGGCAACGAACCCGCTCCGGCCGCCCCCGTCGTGGGCTTCGCCGACCTGGGACTGCCCCGGCAGCTGGTCGACACCCTCGCCCGGCAGGGCATCACCACCCCGTTCGAGATCCAGCGGGCCACCCTGCCCGACGCCCTCGCCGGCCGCGACGTGCTCGGTCGGGGCCAGACCGGCTCCGGCAAGACCCTCGCCTTCGGCCTGCCGATCATCGCCCGGCTGGCCGAACGCAACCGGGCCCGGCCGCTGCACCCGCGCGCCCTGGTCCTGGTCCCCACCCGCGAGCTGGCGATGCAGGTCAACGACGCGCTGCTGCCGCTCGGCAAGGCCGTCGGGATCTTCCTCAAGACCGCCGTCGGCGGCGTCCCGTACGACCGGCAGGTCGACGCGCTGCGCCGGGGTGTCGAGATCGTGGTGGCCACCCCCGGCCGGCTCGGCGACCTGATCAACCGGGGCGTCTGCGTCCTGGACGACGTCGAGGTGACCGTGCTGGACGAGGCCGACCAGATGGCCGACATGGGCTTCCTCCCCGAGGTCACCGAGTTGCTCGCCAAGACCCCGGCGAACGCCCAGCGGCTGCTCTTCTCGGCCACCCTGGACGGTGACGTCGACACCCTGGTCAGGCGGTTCATGACCGACCCGGTGACGCACTCCACCGCCCCGTCGACCGCGTCGGTGTCCACCATGGACCACCACCTGCTGTTGATCCCGCCGCACGACAAGTTCGCCGTGGCGGCGTCGATCGCGGCCCGCCCCGGCCGGACCATGCTCTTCGCCCGTACCCAGCTCGGGGTCGACCGGCTGGTGGAGCAGCTCGGCGCGGTCGGCGTACGGGCCGGTGGATTGCACGGCGGCAAGACCCAGCGGATGCGTACCAAGACCCTCGCCGAGTTCAAGGAGGGGCGGATGGACGTGCTGGTCGCCACCGACGTGGCGGCCCGGGGCATCCACGTCGACGGGGTCTCCCTGGTGCTGCACATCGACCCGCCGAAGGACCCGAAGGACTACCTGCACCGGGCGGGTCGTACCGCTCGGGCCGGCGAGTCGGGCGCGGTGGCCACGCTGGTGCTGCCCAAGCAGCGGCGGACCACGCTGGCGATGATGGAGAAGGCCGGCGTGTCCCCGGCGGAGACCCGGGTCCGGGTCGGTGACGCGGTGCTGACCGAGCTGACCGGGGCCCGTGAGCCGAGCGGCGTCCCCGTCGTGGTCCGCGAGGAGCCCGAGCCCCGCCGGCACGGTGACCGCCCGCGCCGCTTCGGCGACCGGGACTCCCGCAGCTACGGCGGCAACCGTGACAGCCGGGGCTACTCCGGCAGTCGCGACAGCCGGGGTCACGGCGGCGACCAGGGCTACGGCGCCCGGCCGGCCGGCGAGCGGAGCTACGGCGACCGGCCCACCGGCGACCGGGGCTACAGCGCCCGGCCCAGCGGCGAACGCGGCTACGGCGGCGACCGGGGTTACGGCACCCGACCCACCGGCGACCGGAGTTACAGCGCCCGACCCACCGGCGAGCGCGGCTACGGCGACCGGCCCAGCGGCGACCGGAGTTACGGGGATCGCGCACCGGCCGACCGGGGTTACGGCGACCGCAGCGACAGGCGTTTCGGTGACCGGGGCGAGCAGCGTTTCGGTGACCGGGACACCCGGGGCGAGCAGCGTTCCGGGGAACGCCGGTTCGGTGCCGGTGAGCCGCGTGCCACCGACCGTCGGGGCGGGTTCCGCACCGAGGGCCGGGTCCGCGACGACCGGCCGCGTGACGACCGGCAGGGCTTCGGCGGTCGGCCCCCGGCGCGTACCCACTGATCCGTGCTGTCCGACGCCGCCCCGGAGCCCGCGCTCCGGGGCGGCGTTCGCGCATGCGCTGCCGGCTGCGTCCGGCTGGCGTAACGTCCGGACCATGGCACGATCACTGTTCTGGAGCCGGACGGACACTGCCGGGGCCGAGTACGCCGTCCTCGACGACGGCCCCCGGTTCGCCGCGCACGGCACCCAACTGGCCGTCGACCCGGTCCCCCACACCTGCCGCTACCGGCTGGTGACCGGCGCGGACGGGGGCACAGACTCGCTCGCCGTGGAGGCCGAGGGGGCCGGTTGGTCGCGGACCGTACGCCTGGAACGCGGGACGGACGGCTGGCGGGTGACGACCGGCGAGCAGGGCGACCTGGACGCGGTGCTGCGGGCGGCCGGGCAGCCACCGGCCGGCCTACCCGGCATCGAGGACACCGACCGGCTGCACGACGCCGTCGACGTCGACCTGGCCGGCTCGGCGCTGTTCAACAGCCTGCCGATCCGCAGACTGGGGTTGGCCGGGGCGACGTCCAGCACCGAACACCGGATCACCGTGGCCTGGGTGCTGACGCCGAGCCTGGAGGTGGTGGCCGGCGAGCAGGTCTACACCGCGCTCGGGCCGGGTCGGGTGGGTTTCACCAGCGACACCTTCCGCACCGAGTTGGAGGTGGACGGCGAGGGGCTGGTCCGGCACTACCCCGGCCTCGCCGACCGGGCGGACCTGGGCTGATCCCGCCCTCGCCGGGGAGCCGGCGGACGGCTGGGGTGGGCTCGGCCTGTCCGAGGAGCAGCATGGTCGGCAGCCGACCGCACGGCGGCTGGAGCCCGCCGGGTTACGGCCGCTACCCGGCGGCGCGGCACGTCCACGGTGTCGACCGCGGTGGGACTGCCGGCCAGCCACCGCGACGCCGTCAGGTCGGCCAGTCGCCGGTGGTGAGGAACCGGTCGATGGTGGCCAGGTGCGGGGTCAGGTCGAGGCCCTGTGCGGCCACCCACCCGTCGTCGTAGTAGGTGTCGGTGTACCGCTCCCCGGCGTCGCAGATCAGGGTGACCACCGAGCCCGTCCGACCCTGCGCGAGCAGCTCGGCGATCAACCCGAACGCGCCCCACAGGTTGGTGCCGGTCGAGCCGCCGACCCGCCGGCCGAGCACCGCCGAGCCGGCCCGCATGGCGGCCAGTGAGGCGGCGTCCGGCACCTGGGTCATCCGGTCCACCACCGAGGGGAGGAAGGACGCCTCGACGGTGGGTCGACCGATCCCTTCGATCCGGGAACCCCGCCCGGTGCGTACCGACCAGTCGGCGGCCTGCCACGCCGGGTAGAACGCCGAGTTCTCCGGGTCGACCACGCAGAGCTTGGTGGGCAGCCGCTGGAAGCGGGCGTACCGGCCGATGGTGGCACTGGTGCCGCCGGTGCCCGCACCGACCACGATCCAGGCGGGCACCGGGTGCCGTTCCAGGGAGAGCTGGGCATAGATCGACTCGGCGATGTTGTTGTTGCCCCGCCAGTCGGTGGCCCGTTCGGCGTAGGTGAACTGGTCCATGAAGTGCCCGCCGCTGTCCTCGGCGAGCCAGCGCGCCTCGACCACCACCTTGGCCGGGTCGTCGACCAGGTGGCAACGCCCGCCGTGGAATTCGATCTGGGCGATCTTCTCGGGTGAGGTGGAGGCGGGCATCACGGCGACGAACGGTAGCCCGAGCATCCGGGCGAAGTACGCCTCGGAGACCGCCGTCGAGCCGGAGGACGCCTCGATCACCGTGGTCGCCGGCCCGATCCAGCCGTTGCAGAGCCCGTAGAGGAACAGCGATCGGGCCAACCGGTGCTTGAGCGAGCCGGTGGGGTGCACCGACTCGTCCTTGAGATAGAGGTCGATCCCCCACTGCCGGGGCAGCGGGAACGGCAGCAGGTGGGTGTCGGCCGACCGGTTGGCGTCGGCCTCCACCGCGGCGATCGCCTCGGTCACCCAGACCCGGCTGGCCTCGTCGCACCGCTCCAGATGAGTCACGACGGCAACGGTACAAGCGAGGTCGGCTCGCGTTCGGGTCGACCCGGCATCCGCCGCCGACGGCGGGGACGGCCACGCTGCGCGTACGGCCGACGGGAGGGGGACCGGTGGGTGGCGTGCCGGCCGGTCAGGAGGCCGGCGGGTCGATCGGCTGGGGCCGGTTCTCCCACTTGGTCGACAGCGCGATGCCCGTGCGGGTGGAGGCCACCCCGGGGGTACGGCTCAGCCGCACGATCAGCTGCTCCAGCTCGGCGATGGTGCCTACCCGAGCCTTGAGCAGGAAAGACTCGACGCCGGCCATGAAATAGCAGGATTCGATCTCGGGCATCTGCCGGAACGTCTCCAGCACGTCGTCGGTGTCCCCGCCGGAGTCCTCGACGATGCCGATCAACGCGGTCACCCCGAGGCCGATGGCTTCCGGCTCGACCTCGGCCCGGTAGGCCCGGATGACGCCGCTGGACTCCAGCTTGCCGAC
Source organism: Micromonospora sp. RL09-050-HVF-A (assembly GCF_019374995.1). NCBI lineage: Bacteria > Bacillati > Actinomycetota > Actinomycetes > Micromonosporales > Micromonosporaceae > Micromonospora > Micromonospora sp. RL09-050-HVF-A. Next base: position 4,857,861 of record NZ_JAGKQP010000002.1, on the reverse strand, counting down.
CCGTTCGTGCACGGCCGGCGCGGAGAGGCCGACCTGCCGGGCCAGCTCGGCGTACGACAGGCGGGCGTTACCGCGCAGTAGTTCGACGAGGCTCCGGTCGATCGCGTCCACGGAGGGTGAGCCTATCCGTTGGGGCGTAACGTCCGGCGACCGGCATCCGTTGGATCTGACAGCAGGTGACAGTTCGCAGACCGACGGTCAAGGGAGTCCCGCGCCGGTACCATTTACTAACTTCCCACTCCGTGCGTTTTTCGCGTTTGGCGGACAGGCCAGTTCGCTGGTGCTGTAATTGCCATACGTCCCTCATGACGGCTCTGGGCTCGCACCGGCCGGGGGCAGTGTGTTCAGCCGAGGGCTTCGTCGACGCGAGGAGGGGGCTGTGGACACTGGAGATCGCCTGCTGACACCGGGTGAGGTCGCCGCACTGTTTCGGGTGGACCCGAAGACTGTGACGCGGTGGGCGGCGGCCGGCCGGATAGGCAGCATCCGGACTCCAGGCGGGCATCGCCGGTTTCGGGAATCCGAGGTGCGGGCCCTGCTGGAAGGGGAGGGCATGTTGGACGAGGCGGATGACATGGGCAAACCACGCAATGTGGGCCCAGCCGCCTCGACCGGGCCGGGTCCGGCCAATGCCGGGATGTACTGAATGGTGCGAGACGGACGCGCGGGCCGGCCGAAAGGTCCGGCCCGCCGCCGCTTGACCGGGTAGCGGCCGGCCGGGACCGATCGTTGCGCCCCGACACCCGTCCCGGTCGACGACGGCGACCGGCCACACGGCTCGGTAGACGGCAGCAGCCAGGCACATCTCCCGGCGGCCGGGCACAGTTCCGGTCGCCCGGAACCGGCCGGGCACACGTTCCGGCGGCCGGGCACACGTTCCGGTCGACGGCGGCGGTCGTGGTGGTCAGCGCCCGGCGGCCAACTGGCCCGCCCAGCGCCGGAACAGGGTGTGCGGCACCCCCAGGGCGTCCAGCACCTTGCCGGCGACGAAGTCGACCAACTGCTGAGCGGTGGCCGACGCCCCCGCGCCGTAGAAGCCGGGGCTGGCCGGCAGCACCACCGCACCGGCGTCGTGCAGCGCGATCAGGTGTTCCAGGTGGCTGCGGGTCACCGGGGTCTCCCGGGGCACCAGCACCACCGGCCGCCGCTCCTTGAGGTTGACCTCGGCGGCGCGTTGCAGCAGATCCTTCGACAGGCCGATGGCGATGCCGGCGCAGGCCGCCGTGCTGGCCGGCACCACCGCCATCCCGCGTACCCGGTAGGAGCCGCTGCTCGGGCCGGCCGCGATGTCGCCGGCCGGCCAGTGTCGTACGTCGTCGCCCGTCAGGTCGCGGCCCAGCCAACCGGCGAGGTCCTCGGCCCAGTGGCCGTCCCGGAACGGCCGGCCGGTCTCGTCGAGAACGGTCAACCGGGCGGCCCGGGACACGATCAGATCCACCGGCTGCCCGGCGTCGAGCAACCCCCGGACGACGGCCGCCGCGTACGGCGTGCCGGACGCCCCCGAAACCCCCACCACCCATGGTTCGCGCATATGCCCAGCCTGCCTGGTGTACGCCGGCAGCCGCCGCCCACCCCCGCAATCGCCCGTCCGCTCCGGCGGTCACACTCTCCGCGCGTCCCGACCCGACGACCGCATCACGGGGCGGGACCGGTTGATCCACTCACCGTCGTCATGCCTGCGGACCAGGCGTTCGTCGACCAGCCCGGACGGCGCGTCAGCGGCGGACCTGCGATGCTGCGATCGGATGATCCACATCGTACGGGGGAGACATCGGTAATGGTCGACGAGATCCTCTGGTCGTTACGGTCGGCGTGCCCGATCCCTCCCCGGCTCTCCCCGTACGCCGAGGGGGTGCAGGACTGGTTGTTGGACCGCTTGCCCCGACTGGGCCTGCCGTTGGGCACCGAGGCGTTGCACCGGCTCGACCGGGCGGGCTTCGCCCGGTACGCCGGCCGCCTCTATCCGGACGCGAGCGAACCGGACCTGCGTACCGTGGCCGCCCTGTTCACCTGGTTCTTCCTGGTCGACGACGCCTGCGACGGGCCGGACCGGCTGCCCTCGGAGCAGATCCGGGCCCTGCGGCGAGGGACGCTGACCCTGCTGCACGACGGCCCCCGACGGCGACACCCGAACTTCGGTGGTCCGCTGCGCCGGCTGCTGGTGGAGGCGTGGCGGGCCCCCGCCGCCGGATGCCGGCGCGCTGGCGGCTGCGGTTCGCCGACGCGGTCGGCGACCATCTGGACGGCAACTGGCGGGAGGCGGTGGCGAAGGAGAACGGGCGGGTGCCCGGGGTGGCCGAGTACATCGCGCTGCGCCGGGCCACCTCGGCGGCGTACGTGTCGTATCCGCTGATCGAGTTCGTCGGGGGCCGGGTGCTGCCCGACGCGGTGTACCACCATCCACTGCTGCGCCGGATCGGCACCCTCGGCAACGACCTGCTCTCCTGGTACAACGACCTCGCCTCGATGGAACGGGACCGGGTCACCTCGGGTGGGCACAACCTGGTGCTGGCGCTGGCCGCCGAGCGGAACGTGCCGGTGGCGGAGGCGGTGGAGCTGGTCGCCGAGCGGTGGCGAGACACGATGGCCCGCTTCCAGGCGCAACGCGCCGCGGTCCCGTCGTTCGGCCCCGCGCTGGACGAATCCGTCACCGCCCACCTCGACGGCATAGCGAACGCCGTCCGCGGCACCATCGACTGGACCCTGGAAAGCGCCCGCTACCCCACCCACCCCTAACCCCCACCCACCCTGCGCCGCCCGGCCCGCCCCGGCCCGCCCTGCCCCGGCCCGCTCCGCCCCGGTGATCAAGAGGTTTGCGTCAACTTGAAGATCAAAGTTGACGCAAACCTCTTGATCACCTGACGCAAACCTCTTGATCACGGGGGGCGAGGGGGAAGGGGGAAGGGCAGGGGGCAGGGGCGAGGGGAGGGGGCGGGGTCAGGCGCGGAGGTTGAGACGGAGTACCAGGTCGAGTAGGGCGAAGGCGAACAGGGCGATGCCGACGAAACCGTTGGCGGTGAAGAAGGCCCGGTTGACCTTGCTGAGGTCGGTGGGGGTGACCACCACGTGCTGGTAGCCGAAGGCGACCGCGGTGAGCGCCAGCCCGATCCACCAGGGCCAGCCGTAGCCGACCAACGCACCGAACCAGATGAACAGCGCGAACGTCACCACGTGCGCCACGGTGGAGGCGTGCAGCGCGAAGCGGCGGCCGTAGCGGGCGGGAACGCTGCGTACCCCGATCACCCGGTCGACCTCGTCGTCCTGGCAGGCGTAGATCAGGTCGAAGCCGCCGATCCACAGGCCGACGGCCGCGCCGAGCAGCCAGGCCGGCCACGAGCCGGCGAAGGTGCCGGTGACCGCCAGCCACGCGCCGACCGGGCCGACCGCCTGCGCGATGGCCAGGATGGCGTGCGGCCAGTCGGTGAACCGCTTGCCGTACGGGTAGACGACCAGCGGGATCACGGCGAGCGGGGCGAGCAGCAGGCAGAGCGGGTTGAGCAGGGCGGCGGCGGCGAGGAAGACCACCAGCGCGACGGCCGCGCCGGTCCAGGCCGTCCGCACGCTCACCGCCCCGGTGACCAGTTCCCGCCCGGCGGTACGCGGGTTCCGGGCGTCGATCCGCCGGTCGAGGATCCGGTTGGCGGCCATGGCGAACGTCCGCGCCCCGACCATCGCCACGGTGATCAGCAACAGGTCGAGCCAACGGACCCGACCGCCGTTGACCTGCATCGCGGTCAGCGCCGACAGGTAGGCGAACGGCAGCGCGAAGACGGAGTGCTCGATCGCGACGAGCTTGAGGAAGGACTTGACCCGGCCGGGGCGGGGGGCGGGCGCGACGGCGGTGGCCATCAGATGCCGTACTCCTTCCAGCGCTTGTCGACCAGGGAGGCGACCTCCGGCGACATGGTCATCTCCTCCGGCCAGCCCCGGGTGTAGCCCTCGGTGGGCAGCTTGCGGGTCGCGTCGACGCCCACCTTGCCACCCCAGAACTGCTGGTATGACGAGTGGTCGAGGTGGTCCACCGGGCCCTCGGTGAGCAGCAGGTCGCGGGCGTAGTCGACGTTGCCGAAGGCCCGGAACGCGACCTCGTTGTAGTCGTGCACGTCGCAGTCGGAGTCGACGATCACGATCAGCTTGGTCAGCGACATCAGGTGCGCGCCCCAGATGGCGTTCATCACCTTCTGCGCGTGCTTGGGGTAGCGCTTGCGGATCGACACGATCGCGCAGTTGTGGAACACCCCGGCGGCCGGCAGGTCGTAGTCGACGATGTCCGGGATCATCAGCTTGAGCAGCGGCTGGAAGATCCGCTCGGTGGCCTTGCCGAGGCCGTGGTCCTCCTGCGGCGGCTTGGACGTGACGATCGAGTGGTAGACGGGGTTGCGCTGCATGGTCATCGTCTCGATGTGCAGCACCGGGAACGGCTCGACCGGGGTGTAGAAGCCGGTGTGGTCGCCGAACGGGCCCTCGGGCAGGCGTTCGCCGGGTTCGAGGTAGCCCTCCAGCACGATCTGCGCGTGCGCCGGCACCTGCAACGGCACGGTCAGGCAGTCGACCATCTCGACCCGTTCGCCGCGCAGGAACCCGGCGAACAGGTATTCGTCGATGTCACCGGGGAGCGGCGCGGAGGCGGCGTAGCTGACCACCGGGTCGCAGCCGATGGCGATGGCGACCGGGAGGCGCTGGCCGAGCCGTTCGGCGACCGCGTGGTGGGCGGTGGAGTCCTTGTGGATCTGCCAGTGCATGCCGAGGGTGTTGCGGGAGTGCTGCTGGAGCCGGTAGAGCCCCAGGTTGCGTTTGCCCGTTTCCGGGTGCTTGGTGTGGGTCAGCCCGTAGTTGTGGAAGATCCCGCCGTCACCCGGCCAGACCTGGAGGCCGGGCAGCCGGTTCAGGTCGACGTCGTCACCGGAGTAGACCACCTCCTGGCAGGGGGCGGTCTTGACCTTGCGCGGCGGCACCGACTTGAGCTGCATGACCTTGCCCAGGCCCTCGCGGATGCCGGACCAGCCGACCGGCAGCTCCGGCTTGATCAGCGCGCCGATCCGGTCGCCGATCTCGTCGAGCGATTCGACGCCGAGCGCCATCGCCATCCGCTTCTCGGTGCCGAACAGGTTGATCGCCACCGGCATCTCACCCCGGGTGGGCCGCTCGAACAGCAGCGCCGGCCCGCCGGCCCGGACCGTCCGGGTGACCACCTCGCTGATCTCCAGCGTGGGGTCCACCGGGACGGTCACCCGCCGCAGCTCGCCCGCGCGCTCCAGCGCCGCGAGAAAGTCCTTGAGATCGGTGTACGGGAAGCCACGAGCCGCCATACGGCCAGTCTCCCGCACCCCCGCCGGCACCGCCCACGCCGGGTGGGGCCCGGCGGTGTGCGTCTCCCCACCCGGGCCGGCACGCCTCCCCGCACCGGCGGGTGCGTCTCTCCGGCCGGCGGCTGGTCGTTGCACGGGTGACGGTGGGGCGGGTGCCAGCCGGCGACGTCGGGACGGGGGCGGGGGTCGGGATGGGGGCGGGGGTCGGGATGGGCGACGGACGGGTTCCGGCGGGGTTCACCGAGCAGCGGGCGCAGGTCGGTGACGTGGCGATCAACTACGTCCGGGGCGGCCGGGGACCGACCCTGGTGCTGCTGCACGGCTATCCGCAGTGCTGGCGGATGTGGCGGGCGCTGCTGCCGGAACTGGCCGCGACGTACCAGGTGGTCGCGCCCGACCTGCGCGGTTTCGGCGGCAGCGACGCCCCACCCGACGGGTACGACAAGAAGACAGTCGCCGCCGACCTGCACGGGCTGCTGACCGGCCTGGGCCTGGCCGACGACATCCGGCTGGTCGGTCACGACGTGGGCACCATGGTCGCGTACGCCTATGCCGCCGCGCACCCCGACTCGGTGTCCCGGCTGGTGCTGACCGAGGCACCGATCCCGGACGAGAGCATCTACACGTTTCCCGCGTTGACCGAGGCCGGGCCGGCGGTGTGGAACTTCGGCTTCTTCAGCCTCACCAACGGCCTGCCGGAGGAGCTGGTCGCCGGCCGGGAGGCGCGCTGGGTGGACCGCTTCACCGACTCGATCATGGTGAACAAGGGCAGCATCGGTGCGGACGACATCGAGGAGTACGCCCGGCACCTGACCGACCCGGCCCACCTGCGGGCCAGCTTCAACTATTTCCGGGCCTTCGCGCAGGACGTCAAGGACAACGCGGCGTACCGGGAGAATCCGCTGCCGATGCCGGTGCTGGCCGTCGGCGCGGCGGCCAGCCTCGGCGGCCAGGTCGCCGACCAGGTGCGCCGCTACGCCCGGACGGTCGACGGCCGGGTGGTCACCGACAGCGGCCACTGGCTGTTCGAGGAGCGCCCGGCCGAGCTGACCGCCCTGCTGCTCCCCTTCCTGCACGACTGACAGCCCCGGTCCGGCGAGATCGGGTCGGCCCGGGATGTCGGAATGTCGGCCCTCGGGGGCATCATCTTCCTCGATGCCCCGCCCCGGCCCGGCGTCGGTGACGCGTGCCGTCCCGGCGTCGTGCGGCAAGGCATCTCGCCAAAGGGTTATGCCGCGTCCGCCCGACCTTCGGTGGTTCGGGCGGCGACGACACGGCGCAGCACGTCGAGGGCGTGTTCGGCCTCGTCGTGGCTCACCGGCTCGGAGCGGGTGGTGACGTACCTGGTCAGAGCGTCGCGGATGATGTCGGAGCGACGGACTGCGGTTTGCTCGGCGAGGCGGTCAAGCTGCTTCACCAGCGCCACCGGCAGTCGGGTGCTGACCAGCGCCATCGGTGTCTCGGGAGCGGTGCCGGAGGCTGGCGTCGCCGTCATGGACCTGATGACCGGCGCCAGGCTGTCGGTGTGCTGGAACCATGCCACGACCTCGTCTTTGGTCATCCGCTCAAAGTCCGGCTCGGTCATAGGACTCGCCTCCTCCAATCGTCGAGGTCTGCGCCGCGCAGGGCACGCGCTCCGATGATCTTGTATGTGCTCGTCCCACCGATGCGGTCACACAGTGCGGCGATCACCCGACCGCTGTCGGCCATCCCCATGATGATGAGCAGCAGATCCCCGAGAGCACGCTCATGGCGTAGGCCCGACGGGGCGTACAGCGCCTGGGTCGTCTCGTCCACGCCGACACCGTTGCGGCTGGCGTTGTCCAGACCCTCGTCGGTCCAGACATACTCACGATCCGACACTCCTCAAGCGTAACACGTTGTAATACGCCCGACGTGGAGCTGCGATCAGGCCGCCGGCTCCCAGGCGTACGCAGTCAGGGGCGGGTCGAGTGGGGCACGGGTGAGTCGGTTGGCGAGGGTCGAGATGGTGTACGTCCCGACCCCGAGCACCACGTCCAGGGCGTGTCGGGGCCGGTAGCCGGCGTCGAGGAAGGCGGTCAGCTCGTCGTCCGGGACGTCACCGGCGTGGTCGAGGACGGCGAGGGTGAACCGGCGCAGCGCCGCCAGCCGGGGCTCGGGCAGGTCGGTGCCGTCGCGCAGCGCGGCGATCAGTTCAGCGGCGGCACCCAGCCGGTGCAGGGTGGCGGTGTGCATCGCCACGCAGAGGTGGCACCGGTTGCGGGTGGCGACCGTCAGCACCACCACCTCCCGCTCGACAGGCGCGAGGTCGGTGGCTTCGAAGGTGGCGGAGGCGGTCAGGAACCCCTTGAGCAGTTCGGGGGATTCGGCCATCAGCCCGACCGCGCCGGGCAGGTGGCCGAGCCTTCGGTGTACGCCGGCCATGGTCGCGCGGGCGGCGTCGGGCGCCGTGTCGAGGGTGTGGGTGGTGAAGCCGGGTCGGGACATGGCGGTACCCCTCACGTACGATAGTCAACGTGGTTGTCGAAACAGTAAACCAGGTTGTCGAACATGTCGATAGGTGACCCCGAGCGGCCCGGCTTTGTGCTGCCCCTGCTGCTGCTCGCCGGCTTCCGCAGCCTGGTCGACGACCTGCACGCCGAGTTGGCCCGGCAGGGGCACCCCGAGCTGCGGCCGGCGCACGGCTTCGTGCTCCAGGCCGTCGGGGTCGACGGCACCACCGCGTCCGACCTGGGCCACCGCCTCGGCGTCTCGAAGCAGGCCGCCGGCAAGACCGTCGACCGGCTGGTCGCCCTCGGCTACCTGGAACGCGCCGACGACCCGACCGACGCCCGCCGCAAACTGGTCCGGATGACGGAGAAGGGCGTCGACGGGCTGCGCCGCTCGGCGGTGCTCTTCGACGCACTGCGGGAACGCTGGGTGGCCCGGCTCGGCGCGGAGCGGGTCGCCGCCCTGGAGGACGACCTGCGCGCGGTCACCCCACCGGATTCCTTCCGCCTCGACGTCCCCGGCTGGTTCGGCACCTGACCACTCCAGAGCCAGGCAACGACGATCCGAGCGCGGGACACGGCACGCTTCAACTCCTGCACCGACGATGCGGGCGGAAGCACCGGCCGGAGCAGCCCGGTTCGGGTCAGACGGTTCGCGGTGCTGCCGTGCTGGCCCGTGTCACCAGCCGGTTCGGCACCAGGCTGGTACCGGGCTCGACGGGCTGGTTGCGGATCTGTCGCAGCGCGGTCTCGACGCATCTGCGGCCTACTTCGGCGAAGTCCTGATGGATCGTGGTCAGCGGTGGGATGAACGAGGCGCTGTCCGGGATGTCGTCGAAGCCGATCACGCTGATGTCGCGGGGAACGACCCGGTGCTTCTCGTGCAACGCCCGCAGCACGCCGAGGGCCATCTGGTCGTTGCCGGCGAATACCGCGGTGCACGACGCCTCGTCTGCCAGCAGGAGGCCGGCGCGGTAGCCGGATTCGGCCGACCAGTCGCCGCGATACATCGCCGGTACGGGCCGACCCGCCCCTTCGAGCACGCAGCGCCACGCCGTCGACCGACGCCCGGCGGCGAAGGACTCCGGCGGCCCGGCGACGTGCCAAACGGTGTGGTGGCCGAGGTCGAGCAGGTGTTGGACGGCCTGCCGCGCACCGTCGGCCTGATCGGTGTCCACCACGCTGTAACGGTCGCCGGCATCGGAGTCGACGACCACGACATGCACCCCTGGCGGGAGGACGAACATCGCGGCGTCGAGCAGATGCACCTCCATCACCACGATGACGGCGTCCACCGCCAGCTCGCCCAGTCGGGTGAACGCGCCCAGCACGCCGTGCTGGGTGGGTGTCGCCACGGGCATGAGCGTGATCACGTAACCTGCACGGCTGGCGTGGGTGGCGATCGCTTCGAGCAGCCGACTGTTTCCCGTGGTGGACAGCGTGAAGATGATGACGCCGATGGTGCGGAACTCGCCGTTCTTCAGCGCCCGGGCCGCGCTGTTGGGCCGGTAGCCCAACTGCTGCATCGCCGCGAGAACCTGTTGGCGGGTGGACGCGACAACCCCGGGATGGCCGGTGGAGACGCGGGATACCGTCTGCGCGGAGACCCCGGCCGCTCGGGCCACGTCCGCCATCGACACGCGCCGGTGACGCCGGGTGGTGCCTGACGATCCTGCGCGGGCCCGCGGCACACCGTCCGGCGACGCTGGGATCATCGCTACGGTGCTCCTTTCGCAGCCCGGCGGGCTGTTGAACGACACGATAAAGCAGCTGTCGGTTCTTGACGCCATCCGAGAAAGACGTTGGAGGGATCCGGAACGAGGCGTTCCGGATCCCTCCGACGTCAGGTTGGTGTCAGCCGCGGGTCCACCGCTGGTTGGTGCCTCCGTTGCAGGTCCACATGTTCACCGCTGATCCGTTCGCGGTCGCGTTGTTGGCGACGTCCAGGCACAGCCCGGACTGGGCTCCCACCACGGTGTTGTTGGTGAGGGTCCACTGCTGGCTGGCACCGCTGCCGCAGTCCCAGAGGACCACCGTGGCGCCCGGCGTCGTGCTCTGACCGGAGACGTCAAGGCACTTGCCGAGCGACTGCAACTGGCGGGTGGAGGCGTTGTACGTCCACTGCTGGTTGGCCCCGGTGTGGCAGTCCCAGAGCGCCGGCCTGGTCCCGTTTGCGGAGTTGCTGTTCGGCACGTCGAGGCAACGACCCGACTGTGCGCCGATCAGCCTCGCCGTCGTTGTCCCCGTGGACGGGACCGGTGTCGTCGGCACGACGCCGCCCAGGTCGATGGTGCTGTACGTGACGGAGTTGACGGTGCTGCCGTTGTAGCCGCCGCTGAGCACCACCAGGCTGTGGCCGTCGGCCAGCGGAACCATGCCGCGGCTGTACCCGCCGGCGACCTTGGAATCGACACGGGTCCAGGCGTTCGCGGCACCGCCCTGGGTGTTGACCAACACGTCGGTTGTGCTCTGCGCACTGACGACGAGGGTGCCGTTGGAGCCGCCGGTGGGAAGCCAGGTGATGTACGGGTTCCAGAAGGCGGTCTGGCCGTCGGTCGACCTCAGGACCTGGCCGGTGACTGAGCCGAACGCCTCGGGGTTGGAGGAGATCTTGTAGTAGACCGCGAGGTTTCCCGCCGGCGAGCCCCCGTACTCGTACGTCATCACGTAGTTGCCGTTCGGCAGCTTCGCAACTGTCGACATGCCGGGTCGGTCGCTTCGGGTGGAGGTCGCCACGTCGTCGACGACGGGGCCCCAGTTGATGCCGTCCGTGCTGACCTGGTGCACCAGCTTCTGGCTGTGGTTGCTGTCTCGCTCGTCGGAGTAGTAGACGATGAGTTTGTTGCCGTTGACCAGGAAGAAGGGTTCCCAGACCGGTCTGCCCGCGCCGTTGACGATGTTCTTGACGAAGGTCCAGGTCTGCCCTTGGTTCGTGCTGGCGTACATGTCGATCTTGAACCCGGAGCGGTTACTGGGGACGGAGTCGCCGGCCGCCAGGATGGTCCCGGCGGGGAAGTTGCCGATCGCGGTGGGCAGTTCGAACAGCTGTGGCTGCCAGCGCATGCCCCAGCCGTTCTGCGTGTCGGCGACTTCCGAGATCTTGGTCCAGGAGTTGCCGGTGTCGGTGCTGCGGTAGATCGGGAAGACGGGCTTGCCGTTGGTGTACTGCTCGAAGGTGGCGAGCATGGTGCCGTTGGCCGACCCGCTGTGCTCCAGCCGTATCCCCCTGGGGTAGAGCGTGCCGGGGGCGGGGGTGCCGGCCGGCGGGGTGTACATGGTCTGCGAGGAGCGGGTGATGGCCTCGCTCACCGTGGGGAGGAAGACCGTGCCGACCGCCGCGACCAGGGCGAGCAGCAGGAGCAGGACAAGGAGGGGGAAGGGACGGGAAAGCGGGGCGGCGCCGGATCTGACGCCTGTCTGCTTCGGGAACATGTGCGGCTCCAATAGCGGGGGAACGAGGTTCTCGTCCGGGTCCGCCGCGTCGGGAGTGACCAGGTGGCGGTACGGCGGAGTTCAGGGAACTGTCAGCCGGGCGAGTCGGTGTCCAGCGGCTGGTCGTTGTCCTCTCTCCTCGCAGACGGATGGGCCAGGTGTCAGGGCGTCTCCCCCGCCGGCCGTCAACGTCGACCACGTCGCCCTTGTCGATGTTTACGCAAACATCGACAAGGAGCGCGACCCATCCGGACGCCGCAGCCGAAAGTCAATGTCCGATTTAAGCCCTAAAATGTTTACGCAAACATCGTTCGGCGATGATGTCATCAGCCTTATGGGGCGTCAAGGTGTCAGCCAATGGGAAGGCATCACGACCACCAACGACCGCTGGCGGTCGGTACCGCTGACCGACTTCGGGAGAGATAGACGTTCTGCAGGCCAGGGGCATCGACACACCTGGTCCTCCGGTAGAGGATGGGACGCATAGACGACGCGTACACCGTGGGTGATCCGGACGGCTTCTCCCCGCTGCTGAAGGAGATCCGCGACGCGGTGGCCCGGGAACTGCACGCCCAGCTCGCCCTGCGGGCCGAGCGCATCGACCTGGCCGACGTGCCGGAGGTCGCCTACCAGGTGACCCTGGGCGTCGACCGGGTGCTCACCGGCCGACTCACTCCACCCCGGCGTACGAGTGCAGGCCGGTGAAGAAGAAGTTCACCCCGAACAGGTTCATCAGCACGGTCAGGAAGCCCAGCACCGCGATCCAGGTCGCCACGTTGCGCCGGACGCTGGGCGTGGCGCGGGCGTGCAGGTAGCCGGCGTAGACCACCCAGGAGATGAACGCCCAGGTCTCCTTCGGGTCCCAACCCCAGGCCCGGCCCCAGGCCGCCTCGGCCCAGATCGCGCCCGCGATCACCGCGAACGTGAAGATCGGGAACGAGAAGGCGTGCAGGGCGAAGGTCAGCCGCTCCAGGTCGGCCGCCCCGGGCAGCCGCCGGGCCAGCGTGTAGGGGAAGCTGCGCCGCCCCTGCTCGTAGCCGTTGCGCAGCAGGAACGACACCGCCGGCACCACGCCCAGCAGGAAGATGCCGGAGGAGAAGACGATCGTCGACACGTGGATGATGAACCAGTACGACTGGAGCGCCGGCATCAGCGGCACCACCGGGACGTAGAGCTTCAGCTCGGCGAAGGCCAGCAGCAGCACCATGACCAGGGTGAGGAACAGCCCGAGCCGGCGCAGCGACGGCCGCTTCCAGAGCACCACGAGCCAGGCGGCGGTCCCGATCCAGGTGACCGTCAGCACGAACTCGTACATGTTGCCCCAGGGCATCCGGTCGGCCGCGATGCCCCGGGTGACCAGCGCGCCGAGGTGCAGCGCGGCGGCGAGCACGGTCAGCCCGGCGGCGATCCGCCCGGCCAGCCTGGCCCGTCCCGCCGAACGGCTCGGCCGGGTCGACGGCGGCGTGGTCCCGACGGCGTCGCCCTTCACCGGCGCGTCGGCCCCACCGGCAACCGCGTCGCCGGCCCCGCCGACACCCGCGCCGACCAACTCCCGGGCCGGTGCGACCCGGGCCGACACCGCGCGGACGTTGCCCAGGGCGTACTCGACGGCGTGGCTGATCATCGCGACCAGGTACACCAGGATCGCGAACGTCACCAGCTGGTCGGAGACTGCGGACATCACTCGACTCCCTCTCGCGCCCGCCGGTCGGGCCGCCCGTCGTCGCGAACCGCAGCGACGAGAGACGCGAACTCCTCGGCGAACCCTGGATGATCGGTGCGCGGCAGCCCACCGGCCGACACCAAACTACTACCGCCCGTCGGAGATCCACTGTCGGGGGGCGTCACCCGGAACCAGACCCGCCGACGGCGGCCGAACAGCGAGCCCATCAGCCCGACCAGCAGCACCACGCAGGCGCCCAGCATCAGCTTCTCGCCCGGGTCGTGCCGGACGGACAGGGTGACGTACCGCTTGGTGCCGAGGAACTCCAGCTTGCTGCCGTCGTCCAGGGTCCACGTCTCACCGGGGGTGAGCTTCTTGTTGCCGACCTGCTTGAGCTTGCCGTTGGTCACCTGCCGCTGGTCGAGCTGGTAGACCGAGCCGGGGATGCCGGCGTCCAGCCCCAGGTTGCCCCGGTAGGCGGCCAGCACCACGGCCGGGTTGCGCTCCTCCGGGAACCGCGACGACGCGAACGGCGCGGTGTCCGGGGCGGTCGGCAGGTACAACCCCTCGAAGGCGACCTGCTGGTTGGCGTCCCGCCGGCCGGTCGCCGGGTCGACGTTGGCGTCCGGGAAGGCGGCCACCCCCTCGCTGGTGAGGTTGGCGTCGCCGCTGGTCAGGAACGGCACCGTGCTGGTCTGGCTGCGGCCGTACCGGTCGGTGTACTTCAGGATCGGGGCGTAGCCGTGACCCAGCAGGTAGACGTTGGCCGAGCCGAGCCGCAGCGGCGAGTTGACCGAGAAATCGGCGGTCCGCCGGTCCGAGCCGTCCGGCCGGTCCACGGTCACCGTCGCGCGGTAGCTCTCCGGCAGACCGGACGGCAGGAACCGGGCGTCGAACCTGTCGAGGGTCAGGCAGAACGACGGCAGGTCGGCGCTGTCCACGCGGGGGCCGAGCTTCGCCTCGGCGTACTGCTGGCGGGTGTTGCAGAAGGCGTTGTCCGCGCCCGTGACCAGCAGGCGGTTGCCGTGCCAGCCGTACCACGAGCCGAGCGCGACGCCGACCAGCACGGCGACCAGCGAGGTGTGGAACAGCAGGTTGCCGGTCTCCTTGAGGTAGCCCTTCTCGGCGGAGACCTCGTTGCCGCGCACCTGCACCCGCCAGCGGCGGCGGCGCAGCACCGCGGCGATGGCCTGTGGGTCGGCGGCCCCCGGCGCCTCCAGCACGGTGTGCTGCGGCAGCCTGTCCATCCGCTTGGGCGCGGCCGGCGGCCGGGCCCGCAAGGCGCGCACGTGGTCGCGCATCCGGGGCAGGATGCAGCCCACCAGCGAGGTGAACAGCAGCAGATAGATGGCGGAGAACCAGACCGAACCGAACACCTCGAACGCGCCGATCCGGTCGAGCTGCGGGGCCAAATCGGGGTGCTCGACGAAGTACCTGTCGACGTTCTCCGGGTTGACCCCCCGCTGCGGCAGCACCGAGCCGGGAATCGCCGCGACCGCGAGCAGGAACAACAGGATCAACGCGGTACGCATGCTGGTGAGCTGCCGCCAGGAGTTGCGCAGCAGGGCCAGCACCGGATTCGGCCGGCGGCGGGGGGCCTCGGCGGGTGGGCTGGCCGGCCGGTCGTCGACGGTCGTCATCAGATGCTCACCTCGCCGGGGCCCACTGTCGTCTGCAACCAGATCACGAAGCTCTGCCAGCCGCCGGTGACCAGCGCCAGGCCGATCAGGATCAGCAGCACCCCGCCGATCCGGGTCACCCACCGGCTGTTGCGCCGGACCGCCCGGAACACCCCGAGCAGCCGGTGGAAGCCCAACCCGAAGACCACGAACGGCAACCCCAACCCCAGGCAGTACGCCACCGCCAGCACCACGGCCCGGTCGGTCTGCCCACCGGTGGCGGCCATCCCCAGCACCGCACCCAGCGTCGGACCGGTGCACGGCATCCAGCTCAACGCGAACACCGCGCCGAGGACCGGCGCACCGAGCAGCCCGGCGGCGGGCAACCGTCGGATCCGCAGTTCCCGCTGCATCCCCGGGAGCACGCCCAGGTAGCTGAGCCCGAGCAGGACGATCAGCCCGCCGATGACGACCTGGAAGGTGCGCTCGTAGTCGAAGAAGATCCGACCGAACCCGGCGAAGAGGATCGCGGTGGCGGTGAAGACGACGGTGAAGCCGGCGATGAACAACAGCGTGCCGGCCAGCACCCGGCCCTTGACCGCCGCCACCGGCCGGGCCGCCGCCCGCGTCGCCACCGCCACCGTGCCGCCGGGACCGCCGTCGGGAGCCGAACCGCCGTCGGAGGCCGGGCCCTCGCCGGGTGCCGAGCCGCCGCCCGGGGCGGGGTCCGCGCCGGTCGGGGTGGTCGGCCGGGCGCGGCCCTCCAGGTCGGTGCCGGCCAGCCCCGTCACGTACGACAGGTAGCCGGGCATCAGCGGCAACACGCACGGGGACAGGAAGCTGACCAGCCCGGCGAGCGCCGCCGCACCGATGGCCAGCAGCAACGGGCCGGACTGGGCGAGTTCGCGGAACGTCTCGCCCATCAGCGGGAACCGGTCGACGCCGGCTCTTCGGCGGCGATCCGCTCGACGATCGGGCGCAGCCCGTCGGTGGTGACGGCGGCCCGGATCACGGTGGCGATCCGGCCCTGCCGGTCGAGCACGACGGTGGCCGGGATGGTGTTCGGCGGGATGTCCAGCGCCAGCGCCAGCCGGCTGGCCGGGTCGAACAGGCTCGGATACGTCACCCGACCCTCCTCGAAGGCGATCGCCTTGTCCCGGCTGTCCTGCACGTTGATGCCGAGGAAGGTCACCCCGGATGCCTTGGTGGCCTGGTAGGTGGCCTCCAGGTCATCGGCCTCGGCGCGACAGGGCGCGCACCAGGAACCCCAGAAGTTGACCACCACCACCTGGCCCCGGGCCTGGGAGGTGTCGTACCCACCGCCGGTGAGCAGGTCACCGGCGATCTTCGGGGCGGCGTAGCGTTGGTCGGGGGCGCACTCGACGATGCCGCCGTTGTTGGCGCACCGGCTCTCGTCGGTGCCGGAGGAGCAGCCGACCAGCGCCGCCCCGGCGGTGACGGCGGCGAGCAGGACGGCCAACGGCCTCCGGGAACGCATCTCAGGCCCCCTTGGCCGTCCGGGCTGTCGCGGACATGGCGATCAGGTGGGCGGCCGGCTCGGAGTAGCCGATCCCGACCACCTTCGCCCCGTCGAAATGGAAGGAGGTGAGGCTGGCCAGCCCGCACTGCCGGCGGCGCGGATCGTGCCAGAGCCGTTTGCGCTCGACGTAGCGGCGCAGCGTCCAGACGGGAAGCTGGTGGGAGACGATGACCGCCTCCCGTCCCTCGGCGGCCACCCGGGCGGCGTGCAGCCCGGCGAACATCCGCTCGGCGATGGCCCGGTAGGCCTCGCCCCAGCTCGGGGTGACCGGGTCGCGCAGCACCCACCAGTTGCGCGGGTCGCGGAACGAGCCGTCCCCGGGCGAGACCTTCTTGCCCTCGAACCAGTTGGCGCTCTCGATCAGCCGCTCGTCCACCCCGACCGGGAGCCCGAACTGCCCGGCGATCGGCTCTGCGGTCTGCTGGGCGCGTTCCAGCGGGCTGGCCACCACGTGCACGACCTCCCGCTCGGCGACCGCCTGGGCGGCGGCCTTGGCCATCTGCACGCCCAGCTCCGAAAGCCGGAAGCCGGGCAGCCGGCCGTAGAGGATCCGGTCCGGGTTGTGCACCTCGCCGTGCCGCAGCACGTGGACGACGGTCTTACTCATTGCATCCCCCTCGTTCGCGACTGCGGGGCTCGCAAACCCGGCTCACTCCTCGCGCTCACTGGCATCCCCCTCGTTCGCGACTGCGGGGCTCGCAAACCCGGCTCACTCCTCGCGCTCACTGGTTTTACCCCCCGTGGCCTGCCGCTGCCGCTGCTGTCGCCGCGCCGGGCAGGGCGGCGGCGATGTGCTCCAGGGCGGCGTCGTCGAGCGCCGCCGACACGAACCACGACTCGAACGCGCTCGGCGGCAGGTAGACACCCGCGGCGAGCATCGCGTGGAAGAACGCCTTGAACGCGGGCACCTGCTGGGTGCGGGCGCTGTCGTAGTCGACCACGTC
Organism: Micromonospora sp. RL09-050-HVF-A; assembly: GCF_019374995.1. NCBI lineage: Bacteria > Bacillati > Actinomycetota > Actinomycetes > Micromonosporales > Micromonosporaceae > Micromonospora > Micromonospora sp. RL09-050-HVF-A. The sequence goes on along the minus strand of NZ_JAGKQP010000002.1, from coordinate 4,840,883 downwards.
GGCGTCGGTGAAGAAGATCGAGAACATGCTGCCCGCGTACGACAGGCGGTGCGGGACCCCGGCGGCGGCCAGCGCGTCGGCGGCGAGCTTGCCCACGACGGCGGCCGTGTCGTCGAGCCGGCGGTAGAGGGCGTCGTCGGCCAGCCGCAGGGTGGCCAGGCCGGCGGCGCAGGCCAGCGGGTTACCGGAGAGGGTGCCGGCCTGGTAGACCGGGCCGGCCGGGGCGAGCCGGGACATGATCTCCGTGCGCCCGCCGAAGGCCGCGGCGGGCAGCCCGCCCCCCATCACCTTGCCGTACGTCCACAGGTCGGCGTCGGACGGGTCGAGGCCGTGCCAGCCGGCGCGGGAGACCCGGAACCCGGTCATCACCTCGTCGACGATGAGCAGCGCGCCGTGGGCGTGGGCGATCGCGGCGAGCCGGGAGTTGAAGCCGTCGCGGGGGGCGACCACGCCCATGTTGCCGGCGGCGGCCTCGGTGATGACCGCCGCGATGTGCGGACCCTGCGCGGCGAACGCCGCCTCGACGGCGGTGATGTCGTTGTAGGGCAGCACGATGGTGTCGCCGGCCGCCGCGCCGGTGACCCCGGGAGAGTCGGGTAGGCCGAGGGTGGCGACACCGGAGCCGGCGGCGGCGAGCAGCCCGTCGGAGTGGCCGTGGTAGCAGCCGGCGAACTTGATGATCTTGGATCGGCCGGTGAACCCCCGGGCCAGCCGGATCGCCGACATGGTCGCCTCGGTGCCCGAGTTGACCAGCCGGACCTGCTCGACCGGGGTGCGCTCGACGATCTCGGCGGCCAACTCCACCTCACCCGGGGTGGGGGTGCCGAAGCTGGTGCCGAGGGTGGCGGCCTCCCGCACCGCCTCGACCACCTCGGGGTGGGCGTGGCCCAGGATCAGCGGCCCCCACGAGCAGACCAGGTCGACGTAACGTCGCCCGTCGGCGTCGTACAGCCAGGGACCCTCCCCCCGGACCATGAAGCGCGGGGTGCCACCGACGGCACGGAACGCGCGCACAGGGGAGTTGACCCCGCCCGGCACGATGGCCCGGGCGCGGTCGAACAGGGCCTCGGAGGCCGGTGCGTCGGCCGGGTAGCGGCCGGTCCCGGCGGAAAAGGTATCGGTCACGATGCGGCCCATTGTGTCAGCGCCGGGCGGGGAATCCGCAGCCACCCCGGGGCCGGGTTACCCGGCTCACCCCACCGGAGCCGGTGGGGCGGATCTGCCGCTCGCCCGGTGATCGGCACGGCGGATCGTCTCGCCGGGCCAGGTTGGTGGGATCGCGATAGGCTGACGGCGTGGATCGTGCCGAGCTGTCCATCACGGTACACCGGACTGGCGACGAAGTGGTGTTGCGCCTGGCCGGTGAGATCGACATGCTCACCGCCGCCCAACTGTCGACCGTCGTGAACGAGGTGCTCGCCGAGCCTCCGCCGCGCATCGTGCTCGACCTGGCCGGGGTGACCTTCTGCGACTCGCAGGGGCTCGGCACGCTGGTCGTGCTCAGTCGCAAGGCCAGCCACTCCCAGTGCCTGTTGATCCTGAGCAACGTGGGCGACTTCCTGCTGCGCGTCCTCGACATCACCGGCCTGCGTTCCGCCCTGATGATCCGTAACGAGACCCCCTCCGGCTGACCGGTCGGGCCCGCCCCGGCAAGGGCCCGCCGGCCGACGCGTCGTGGCGCGGCCGGCCAGCCGGGAGATGTCGTGCCGTCAGCCGACCGGGATGTCGCGGCGGCGGAAGGACGCGAAGCCGACCGCGCAGAACACCCCGGCCAGCACGGTCAGGGCCAGCAGCGGAATGACGCTCCAGCCGGCGCGCAACACCTGTGGGGTGTGGGTGAACGGCGACAGGTCCAGCAGCCACTGGCTCAGCTCCAGCACCGCGCCGAGCTGACCGAGCAGCACCACCACCGCGAGCACCGCCCAGGCCGCCGGGGAGAGGCGGGGCAACAGGCCATACAGCAGCACCGCCAGGCCGGCGAGCACCCAGGCCGCCGGCACCTGCGCCAGGCCGGCACCGAGCATCCGGGGCAGCTGCCCCGGCACGTCACCGATGCTGAGCCCGTAGGTCAGGCCGGCCGCCAGCCCGACCAACGCCAGCACCACCACCGGCCCCAGCAGGACGAACACCAGGTGTGAGGCGAGCCAGGTCGACCGGTGCACCCCGGTGGCCAGCACCGGCTCGGCCCGCCCGGCGGCCTCCTCCGACCGCATCCGCAACGCCGCCTGGACGCCGTAGCCGGCGGCGGCCAGCCCGGCCACCCCCAACGACACCCCCAGGTACGCCTCGGCCAGCCCCGACGCGCCACCCAGCCGGGCCATCACCTGCTCCAACGCGGCGTTGCCGGCGACCGAGCGGCCGGCCGCCTCGGCCGCGCCACCGACGACCGACCCGAGCAGGAGGAAGCCCACCGACCAGCCCAGCAGTGGCCCCCGGTGCAGCCGCCAAGCCAACCCGAACGGCCCGGACAGCACCCGCCCGGCCCGCACCGGACCCGGCCGCGACGGCAGCACGCCGGCCCCGAGGTCCCGCCGCACCGATACCGGGTACGCCACCACGGCCAGCAGCACGGTCAGCGCGACCGGCAGGGCCAGCACCCACCAGCGCTCCCCCGCGTAGGCGCGGATGCGTGCGGCCCAACCCAGCGGGGACAGCCAACTCGGCCACCCGTGCTCGGAGGTGTCCCCGACCAGCCGGAGCGTGAACGCCACCCCGAGCACCCCGACGGCGATCCCGCGCGCCCCACCGGCGGTCTGGGTGAGCTGGGCGGCCAACCCGCCCACCGTGGCGAAGACCACCCCCACCAGCGCCGCCGACAGCCCGTACGCCAGCGAGCCGGTCGCCGGCAGCCCGGTGGCGGCCAGCCCGGCGGCGGTGAGCAGGCCGAGCAGCAGGCTGGCCGCGTACGTCACCAGCAGTGCGGCGGTGAGCCCGGCGTACCGGCCGAGGACGGTCGCGCCGAGTAGTTCCCGTCGACCGGCCTCCTCCTCGGTGCGGGTGTGCCGGATGACGGTGAGCAGGGCGGCCAGCCCGACGATCACCTGGAGGAAGCCACCGCGCTGGGCGGTCAACGCGCCGACGCTGTCGCCGTAGACCGGGCCGAGCAGGGCCACCACCGACGGGTTGCGGGCGGTGCCGGTGACGTACGCGGCCCGCTCGGCGGCGGTGGGGAACAGCGCGAAGAAGCTGCCCGCGTAGGACACCGGCAGGACGGTCAGCAGCAGCACCCAGAGCGGCAGGACGATCCGGTCCCGGCGCAGGATCAGCCGGGCCAGGTGACCGGTGCCGGTGAGGGTGCTCATCGCCGTACCCCCGTCGGCTGGTCGCTGCCCGGCGCGGTGCTGTCGGGCGCGGTGTTGCCCGGCGCGGTGCTGCCCGGCGCGGTGCTGTCGGGCGCGGTGCTGTCGGGCGCGGTGCTGTCGGGCGCGGTGCTGTCGGGCGCGGTGCTGCCCGACGCGGTCGAGACCGGGGCGTCGGGGGCCGGGGTCTCGTAGTGGCGCAGGAACAGCTCCTCCAGCGTCGGCGGCTGGCTGACCAGGCTGCGTACGCCGATCTCGGTGAGCCGGCGCAGCGCGGTGTCCAGCGCGACGGTGTCGACGGCGAAGCGGACCCGGTCGCCGTCTACCCGCAGGTCGTGCACGCCGGGCAGGTCGGCCAGGCCGTCCACCGGGCCGGCCAGTTCGGCGTCGATCGCGGTGCGGTGCAGGTGACGCAGCTCGGTCAGGGTGCCGGTCTCGACGTGGCGGCCGTTGCGGATGATCGTCACCCGGTCGCAGAGCGCCTCCACCTCGGCCAGGATGTGGCTGGACAGCAGCACGGTGCGGCCGTCGCGGCGGGCCCGGTCGATCCAGTGCTGGAACACCTCCTCCATCAGCGGGTCCAGCCCGGAGGTGGGCTCGTCGAGGATGAGCAGTTCGACGTCGGAGGCGAGCGCGGCGACCAGGCCGACCTTCTGCCGGTTGCCCTTGGAGTAGGTGCGCCCCTTCTTGCGGGGGTCCAGCTCGAACGACGCGAGCAGCTCGGCGCGGCGCTTCGGGTCGAGCCCGCCGCGCATCCGCCCGAGCAGGTCGATCACCTCGCCGCCGGAGAGCTGGGGCCAGAGGGTGACGTCGCCCGGCACGTACGCCAGGCGGCGGTGCAGCGTGACGGCGTCGCGCCACGGGTCACCGTCGAGCAGTCGGACGGCCCCCGCGTCCGCCCGCAGCAGCCCGAGCAGGACCCGGATGGCGGTCGACTTGCCGGCGCCGTTCGGGCCGAGGAAGCCGTGCACCTCACCGGCCCGGACGTTCAGGTCGAGCCCGTCGAGGGCCCTGGTGCGGCCGAAGGTCTTCACCAGGCCGGTCACCGCTATCGGGGTTTCCATAATTCAGAAGCTACACTCGTTTCACAAAGTTGTGAAGTTTCTGTCCGGTGCGGCACCATCGCCTGAACCGTCCCGAGCCCGAGGAGCAGCGTCCGATGCCTGACGACCGTCAACCCGGCCACGACGACGAGGTCCACCTCTTCGTCGAACGGATGGCGATGGCCTTCGCGGACGTCGGCTTCCCCCGGATGTCCGCCCGGGTCCTGTTCGCCGTGATGAGCGCCGACGGCCCGCTGACCGCCGCCCAGATCGGCGAGCGGCTCGGCGTCAGCGCGGCAGCCGTATCCGGCGCGGTACGCCACCTGACCCAGGTCAGCATGCTGGTCCGCGAACCGGTCCCGCGCTCGCGCCGGGACCACTACCGGCTGCCCGACAACCCCTGGTACGAGGGCACCATCACCAAGACCGGCCTCTACAAGAACTTCATCGACATCGCCGACGCGGGCGTCACCGCACTGGGCGGCACCGCCACCCCGGGCGGCGAACGGGTGGCCGAGATGCGGGACTTCTTCTATTTCATCCAGGAGGAACTCGACTCGCTCGGCGAGCGCTGGCGGGCCCGCCGCGCCGCCAGCGGCACACCCGCCCACTGAGCACGCCGCCACCCGACCGCACGCCCGACCCCCGGCCGGGCCGGCACCCGCCTGGTCACGCCCGGTGCACGCCGCCGGTCAGGCGGTGTTGCCCCAGCGGGCCTGCTCCAGAATGTCCAGGGCACGCTGCCGGGCCTCCGGGTCGTCCTCGACCCGCAGCAGGGTGGCCGCCGCGTCCACCGCGTCGGTGAGCACCCGCCACTGGGCGTCACGCTCACGCACCACGTCGGACTGCGCCGCCAACTGCCGGGTCTTCACCCACAGCTCCACGAACACCGACACCTTCGCCCGCAACACCCACGGGTCGAACGGCTTGGTCAGGTAGTCCACCGCCCCGACCGCATAGCCGCGCAGCGCCAACTGGGCGTCCTTGTCGGCGGCGGTGAGGAAGATGATCGGCACGTGCCGGGTCCGCTCCCGGCGCTTGATGTGACTGGCCGTCTCGAAGCCGTCCATGTCGGGCATCTGGGCGTCCAGCAGGATGACCGCGAAGTCGTCCACCAGCAGTTGCTTCAGCGCCGCCTCACCGCTCTCCACGGCCACCGACTGCACCGGGAGCCCCTGGAGGATCGCCTCCAGGGCCATCAGGTTCTCCCGACGGTCGTCGACCAGCAGCGCCTTGGCAGTCTGGGTCACGAATTCTCCTTGTCTCGGCTGCCACTGATCCAGGACGCCATCCGCTCGATCAGCCCGTCCAGGTCCACCGGCTTGGTGATGTAGTCGCTACCCCCGGCCGCCAGCGCCGACTCCCGGTCACCGGGCATCGCCTTCGCGGTGAGGAAGACGATCGGCAGGTCCGCGAAGCGGTGGTTCCGGCGGATCTGCCGGGTCGTCTCGTAACCGTCCTGGTCGGGCATCATGGCGTCCATCAGCACGATGTCCACCTCCGGATGCTCGGCCAGCACGCGAACCCCGTCCGCGCCGTTGTCCGAGTACAGCACGGTCATCCCGTGCAGTTCCAACGCGCTGGTCAACGCGAACACGTTGCGTACGTCGTCGTCGACGATCAGTACCGTGGCGCCGTCCAACTGCCGGGTGGCCGGGGCCTCCGGCGCGGCCAGCAACTCCACCGGCGGCATCAGCAGCGACGCCGGCAGGCCCGCGCGCTCCGGCGACGGTGACTGCGGCGCCACCACCGCGTCCGGCGCCAGCACATCCGGTACGAAGAGGGTGAACGTCGAACCCTGCCCCGGCGCGGAGGTCACGGTGATCGTGCCGCCGATCAGCCGGGCCAGGTCCCGACTGATCGACAGGCCCAGCCCGGTGCCGCCGTACCGCCGGCTGGTGGTGCCGTCGGCCTGCTGGAACGCCTCGAAGATGATGCTCAGCTTGTCGTCGGAGATGCCGATGCCGGTGTCGATCACGGTGAAGGCGATCACCTGGCGGGCGTTGGTCAACGCCGGCACGTCGAAGACCGCGTTCTCCGCCGCCGGGGCGATCCGCAGGGTGACCGCGCCGTTGTCGGTGAACTTCACCGCGTTGGAGAGCATGTTGCGCAGGATCTGCTGCAACCGTTGGGCGTCGGTCACCAGGGCCGGCGGCAGTTCCTTGGCCACCCGCACCTGGAAGTCGAGGTTCTTGTCCTCCGCCTGCGGGGCGAACGCCTGCTCCACGTAGTTGCGGATCTCGGCGAACCGGATCTCCGTCGGCTCGACGTCCATCCGACCCGCCTCGATCTTGGACAGGTCCAGGATGTCGTCGATCAGGCGCAGCAGGTCCGAGCCCGAGCCGTGGATCGTCCGGGCGAACTCGATCTGCTTCGGGGTGAGGTTGCGCTCCGAGTTCTCCACCAGCAACCGGGCCAGCAGCAGCAGCGAGTTCAGCGGGGTACGCAGCTCGTGGCTCATGTTCGCCAGGAACTCCGACTTGTACGCCGACGCCCGGGTGAGCTGCTGTGCCTTCTCCTCCAGGCCGAGCCGGGCCAGCTCGATCTCCCGGTTCTTGGTCTCGATGTTGCCCTTCTGCTCACTGAGCAGCTTCGCCTTGTCCTCCAACTCGGCGTTGGTGCGCTGCAACTCCGCCGACTGGTCCTGCAACTCCAACGCCAGCCGCTGCGACTGGGCCAGCAACTCCTCCGTACGCCGGTTGGCCTGGATGGTGTTGACCGCGACACCGATGGTGAGCACCAGCCGCTCCAGGAACGCCAGGTGCAGCTCCGAGAAGCGGGCCACGCTGGCGAACTCGATCACCCCGAGCAGCTCCCCCTCGAACAGGATCGGCAGCACCACCAGGTCGGACGGGAGCGTCTCGGCCAGCCCCGACCGCAGGGTGATCCGCCCGTCGGGCAGCGCGTTGAGCCGGATCGTCCGGCGGGAGAGCGCCGCCTGACCGACCAGCCCCTCACCGGGCCCGAACGTGACGTCGTGCCCCCGCGCCACATACCCGTACGACGCGGTCAGCCGCAGCCGCATCACCCCGTCGGAGGTGTCCGCCAGGAAGAACGCGCCGAGCTGCGCGTCGACCAGCGGGGTCACCTCCATCATGATCATGCGGCAGACCTCGCCCAGGTCCCGCTGGCCCTGAAGCAGGCCACCGATGCGGGCCAGGTTGGAGTCGAGCCAGCCCTGCTCGGCGTTCTTCTTGGTCGTCTCCCGCAGGGTGACGATCATCTGGTTGATGTTGTCCTTCAGCTCGGCGACCTCGCCCTGCGCCTTGACCGCGATCCGCTGGGTAAGGTCGCCCCGGGTCACCGACGTGGAGACCTGGGAGATCGCCCGGAGCTGGGTGGTCAGGGTCGAGGCGAGCTGGTTCACGTTCTCGGTGAGGTCCCGCCAGGTGCCGCTCACGCCCTTGACCTGGGCCTGACCGCCGAGCTTGCCCTCGATGCCGACCTCGCGACCCACCCGGGTCACCTCGTCGGCGAACGAGCTGAGCTGGTCCACCATCGTGTTGACCGTGTTCTTCAGCTCCAGGATCTCGCCCTGCGCGTCCACCGTGATCTTCTGACCGAGGTCACCCTTGGCCACCGCCGTGGTCACCGAGGCGATGTTGCGCACCTGGGACGTCAGGTTGGACGCCATCGAGTTCACGTTGTCGGTGAGATCCCGCCAGGTGCCCGAGACACCCTTCACCTGCGCCTGCCCGCCGAGCTTGCCCTCGGTGCCCACCTCCCGGGCCACCCGGGTCACCTCGTCGGCAAACGAGCTGAGCTGGTCCACCATCGTGTTGACGGTGTTCTTCAGCTCCAGGATCTCGCCCTGCGCGTCCACCGTGATCTTCTGCGACAGGTCACCCTTCGCCACCGCCGTGGAGACCTGCGCGATGTTACGCACCTGACTGGTCAGGTTCGACGCCATCGAGTTCACGTTGTCGGTGAGATCCCGCCAGGTGCCGGCGACCCCGCGTACCTGGGCCTGACCGCCGAGCTTGCCCTCGGTGCCCACCTCCCGGGCCACCCGGGTCACCTCGTCGGCGAACGACGACAGCTGATCCACCATCGTGTTGACCGTGGACTTCAGCTCCAGGATCTCACCCCGGGCATCCACGGTGATCTTCTGCGACAGGTCGCCCTTCGCCACCGCCGTCGTCACCGAGGCGATGTTGCGCACCTGGGACGTCAGGTTGGACGCCATCGAGTTCACGTTGTCGGTGAGATCGCGCCAGGTGCCCGAGACACCCTTCACCTGTGCCTGCCCGCCCAGCTTGCCCTCGGTGCCCACCTCGCGGGCCACCCGGGTCACCTCGTCGGCGAACGACGACAACTGGTCGACCATCGTGTTGACGGTGTTCTTCAGCTCCAGGATCTCGCCCTGCGCGTCCACGGTGATCTTCTGCGACAGGTCACCCTTCGCCACCGCCGTGGAGACCTGGGAGATGTTGCGGACCTGGCTGGTCAGGTTGCCGGCGAGCTGGTTGACGTTCTCCGTCAGGTCCCGCCAGGTGCCGGAGACCCCGCGTACCTGGGCCTGACCGCCGAGCTTGCCCTCGATGCCCACCTCCCGGGCCACCCGGGTCACCTCGTCGGCAAACGAGCTGAGCTGGTCCACCATCGTGTTCACGGTGTCCTTCAGCTCCAGGATCTCGCCCTGCGCCGCCACGGTGATCTTCTGGCTCAGGTCACCCCGGGCCACCGCCGTCGAGACCTGCGCGATGTTACGCACCTGAGAGGTCAGGTTCGACGCCATCGAGTTGACGCTGTCGGTGAGGTCCTTCCAGGTGCCCGCGACGTTCGGCACGTCGGCCTGCCCACCGAGCTTGCCCTCGGTGCCCACCTCCCGCGCCACCCGGGTCACCTGCTCGGCGAACAGGCGCAGCGTGTCGGTCAGCGAGTTCATCGTGTCGGCCAGCTCGGCGACCTCGCCGCGCGCCCCGACCGTGATCTTCTGCGACAGGTCACCCCGGGCCACCGCCGTCGCCACCTGCGAGATCGACCGCACCTGGCCGGTCAGGTTCGACGCCATGGTGTTCACCGAGTCGGTGAGGTCCTTCCAGGTGCCGGCGACACCCCGTACGTCCGCCTGACCACCCAACTTGCCCTCGGTGCCCACCTCCCGGGCCACCCGGGTCACCTCGTTGGAGAACGACGAGAGCTGCCCGACCATCGTGTTGACCGTCCGGCCGATCCGCAGGTACTCACCGCGCAGCGGGCGACCGTCGATCTCCAACTCCATGTGCTGGGAGAGGTCACCGTCGGCCACCGCCATGATCACCCGGGCGATCTCGGTGGTCGGTCGACCCAGGTCGTCGATCAGCGAGTTGACCGCCCGCTGGCCCTCCGCCCAGGAGCCGTCCAGGCCCTCCTCGTCGAGGCGCTCGGTCAGCCGGCCGTCCCGGCCCACCACCCGACTGATCCGGCGCAGGTCCAGGTGCTGCCGTTCCTGGAGCGACACCACCTCGTTGAAGGCGTCCGCCACCTCACCAGCCGCACCCGCGCGCCGGGGCAGCCGTACCTTGAAGTCACCCCGGCCGACCCGCCGCAGCGCCTCCGACAGCTCACCGAGGAGCGCGTCATGCTCGGAAGCGGACACGTCCGCCGTCACCGACTGTTTCGCGGTCATCTTTCCTCGCTCAGCTCGGAGGGTCCCCGGCGTGCCGACACGCCGACTTTCCCTCATTGTGCCCGCGTCCGGACCCGGGCAGCGGACACGACGTGCCCGACATGTCCCTGCCGGTGCCACCACCGCCCCGACAGCGACACCGCAGGCGGGACGCGGTCCCGGCACCCGGCCCGACCCCACCACCCCAGGTCGACACGTAGCCGTTGGTCGCCGACCCGCACCCGACGACGGGGGTGACGTCGACCTGCCGATCGGTGCGACGGGTGTGACGGTGCGTGGTGCGGCTTGGCACCCGGGCGGTCGCGGTAGAGGATACGGGGGTGTCAACGGAGCCGGGGGCCGGGACAGACGCGGGACGGGACGAGCACGTCCGGCGCGTCCGACTGCCCGCCGACCGGCGCACCCCGGCCGCCGCCCGCGCCGTCGTCCGCTCCGTGCTCGCCGAGGCGGACCTCGACGAGCTGCTCAACGAGGCACTGCTGCTCACCACCGAACTGTCCACCAACGCCGTCGAGCACGCCCGCACCGAACTGGACATCGAGGTCGTCGCCGACCGGATCGGCCTGACCGTCACCGTCTCCGACTTCGCCGCAGGGCCGGTCGACGAGCTGATCGTCGGCAGCCGCAACGACACCGACGAGATCGGCGAGGTCTCCGCCCGGGGGCGCGGGCTGCTGCTCGTCGACCACTTCGCCAGCCGCTGGGGCACCACCTACCTGCCCACCGGCAAGGGGGTGTGGTTCCGGCTGGACCGCCACGGCGACCACGGCGGCGGGCCGCTGTCCCCGTACCCGCCACCCGGGCAGGCCGAGAGCGACCTGGCGACCACCGCACCGAGCGCCGCAGCGATGAGCGAACTGACCCAGACCAGGCCCGACCCGTACGCCGACGAACCGCTGCCCGAGTTCGCCACCGACCTGCTCACCCGCGTCGCCGAGATGGTGGGCGCGGCCGGCGGGGTGATCCGGCTCGACCGGGGCGAGGGAGAGGGCCCGCAGGTGCTGGCCCGGTACGGCCGCCAGCCGCGCGCCGGCAACGAGCTGCTCCGGGTCCCGCTGGCGGTGCACCGACCGTACGGTGGGGAGTTGGAGCTGGACGCGGCACCGTCGGCGTACGCCCGGCCGTTGGCCGTACTCGCCGCCGAACGGCTCTCGCTGCATCTGGAGAACGACCGGCTGCGCCGCGCCGACGTCCGCCGCTCGGCCTGGCTGACCTTCCTGGCCGAGGCCAGCGAACTGCTCGCCCAGTCGCTCGACGTGGACCTGACCATGGCGCTGATCCCGCAACTGGTGGTGCCCCGGCTCGGCCAGTGGTGCGCGGTGCACACCACCGACGAGTGGGGCCGGCTCAAGCTGGCCGCGTGCAGCCACGCCGACGAGTCGGTCCTGCCCCAACTGCACAAGGTGCTGGAGGAGTCCGGGCCGGACTCGGTCCAGGCCCGGCTGCGCGAGGCGTCGCGCACCGGGTCCCAGGTGCCGCTCGGTGGGCCGATGGAGGGCTTCGCCGTGCCGCTGGTCGTCCGCAGCCAGAAGCTCGGCACCCTGGCCGTGGGCCGGCACCAGCGGCACCGGCACGACGCCGACGAGGTGGCGGTGCTGGAGGACGTGGCCCGGCGGGCCGGCCTCGCCATCGAGAACGCCCGGATCCACGCCGAACGGCGTCGGGTGGCGCAGACCCTCCAACAGTCGCTGCTGCCGCCGGTGCTCCCGGTCGTCGAGGGCGTCGGCTTCGCCGCCGAGTACGTCCCGACCGGGGACGAGGCCGAGGTCGGCGGCGACTTCTACGACGTGGTGCCGCTGCCGGACGGGCGCTGGCTGGTGGTGGTCGGCGACGTGTCCGGCAAGGGGGTGCAGGCGGCGGCGGTGACCGGGCTGGTCCGGGACGTGATCCGGGTGCTCGTCGGGGACGGCAAGCCGCTGCCCGAGGTGCTGGCCCGGCTCAACGACACGCTTGTCGAGCGCGGCGGGGGACGCTACTGCACGCTGGCCCTGGCGGCGGTCGGGCCGGACGACGGCGACGGGCTCGACGTCTCGCTGCACCTGGCCGGGCACGACCGACCGGTGCTGTTGCACGGTCCCGGCGGGGCGAACTTCGTCGGGACCGGTGGAACCGCGCTCGGCCTGCTCGACTCGATCACCTCACCGGCGGAGGAGATCCTGCTCGCGCCGGGCGATGCGCTGATCTTCTATACCGACGGGGTGACCGAGCGGCGACGCGGCCGGGAACTCTTCGGCACCGAGCGGCTGCGGGAGGCCGCCGCGCCGCTGGCCGGCTACTCCGCCGACGTGGTCGCGGCGCGACTGCGGGCCACCGCGATCAACTTTTCGGTCGAGTCACCCCGCGACGACATCGCCATCCTGGTGCTGCGCAACGACGCCCTCTCCTGATCCACTCCCGATCACCTCGACACCCAGAGGCCACCGGGGTTGGTCAGGGGCCACCGGGGTTGGTCAGGGGCCGCCGGATTTGGTCAGGGGCCGCCGGGGTTGGTCAGAGGCCACCGGGGGAGGCCGCCGGGGCTGGTCAGAGGCCGCCGGGGAGGCGGCCGGGGGCGAGCCGGCGGTGCGGGTCGAGGTGCTCCTTCGCCTCCCGCAGCCGGGGGATCACCGCCGCCTCACCCCACACGTCGACCTCACGGCGGACCGCAGCGGGAGCGGCGACCACCACGCACCGGCCCCGGCGGGCGAGCAACACCCCCCGGACGGCGGCCAGGATGCCGGCCACCCGGTCGACGGGGAACGATCCGGGCAGCGCGGCGTGCACCACACCCGCACCGGCGCAGCCGCGTACCGACAGGGGTGTGCCGGCGGCGTCGCGCAACGCGTAGACGGCGGCGTGCAGATCCTTGGCCGGGGCCTCGACCCGCAACGCGGTGTCGCCCGGGCCGAACGGGTAGCGCCCCCACCAGGCCGGGGCGAACGGGGCGACGCTCGCCGCGCCACCGAGCACGGCCAACAGGCGGTCGGCCCGCTCGGCCACCTCGGACCGGTCACCCTCCAGCAGGATCGCCAGCTCACCGGCGCTACCCCGGGCGGGCGGCGGATCGGCCCGCCGGCCGGACATCGCGGGATGGTTGGCCCGGGCCGCCGCCTCGGCGGCGGACATCGGTCGACCGGGCGGCCCCGACGCCGCGCCCGACGCCGGGGCGACCGCCCGACGCGGCGGGGACCCGGTGGCCGGCAGGTCCAGCTCGACGGCCGCCGGGTCGAGGTCGGCGGCGAACACCGCCCGCACCAGGTCGTGCACCTCCAGCGGGCTCCACACCGGTCGGGACACCCAGACCTGGCTCGCCGGCAGCGCCTGCGCGTGCAGCGTCGCCGAGACGAGCACGCCCAGCCCGCCCTGCGAACCACAGAGCAACCGGCCCAGGTCGAGACCGACGGGTGCGCTCACCCCGGACAGCTCCGCAGCGCTGCGGCCGGCACTGACCAGCTCACCGTCGGCGTCCAACCACCGCAGGCCGACGAGCTGCGCGCAGGGGGTGCCGTGCCGGTGCCGCAGCGGACCGGACTCGTCGGCGGCGAGCACCCCACCGAGGGTGGCACCGGGGGACGGCGGGTCGAGGGCCAGCCGACGGCCGGCACGTTCCAGGGTGGCCTGCACCGCCCGCAGCGGGGTGCCGGCACCCACCTCGACCACCGGGGAGGCCGCCGGCTGGTGGCCGACCCCGGCGAGCCGGCCGGTGTCGAGCATGATGTCGACCCGGGCCGGCGCGGCACCCCAGTCGATCTTCGTGCCCGCGCCCCGGGGCACCACCGAAAGGTCGTGCCGGGCGGCGAGCCGCAGCACCTCGGCCGCCGCCCGGGGCCCACCCGGGACGGCCACCCACCGGGCGAGCCGGCCGGCGACCTCGTCGGCCGCGCCCGCGAACCGGGCGAAGGACGGACCGCAGATCCCGGCCAACCGGCGGGTGATCTCCGCTGCACCGCTCGAACCCGCTGGCGTCGACATGACAGCCATCGTACACATGTTCTAAAGAGGTGGGTGGTGGTTCGACCGCGCCGCGCAGCGCGACGGGCCGGTAACGTGGCGGCGTGACCACCGAGACCACCCCGCCCGTCGCCCGACAGGTCCGCGCGGAGCGCACCCACCACGGCGACACCGTCGTCGACGAGTACGCCTGGCTGGCCGCCAAGGACGACCCGGCGACCATCGCCCACCTGACCGCCGAGAACGCCTACACCGAGCAGCGCACCGCGCACCTGGAAGCGTTACGCGGCACGCTGTTCGCCGAGACGAAGCAGCGCACCCAGGAGACCGACCTGTCGGTGCCCACCCGCAAGGGCGGCCACTGGTACTACACCCGCACGATCGAGGGCCAGCAGTACGGCGTGCACTGCCGCCGCGCGGTCCGCGACGACGAGACCGACCCGCCGGTCAGCGCGGACGGCGCCCCGCTCGACGGCGAAGAGGTACTGCTCGACGGCAACCAGCTCGCCGAAGGGCACGACTTCTTCTCCCTCGGCGCGTTCGACGTCAGCCCCGACGGGCGGTGGCTGGCCTACTCGACGGACTTCTCCGGCGACGAACGCTTCACCCTGCGGATCAAGGACCTGAGCACCGGCGAACTGCTCGGCGACGAGGTGCCCGACACCTTCTACGGCACCGCCTGGTCGGCCGACGCGACCGTGCTGTTCTACATCACCGTCGACGAGGCGTGGCGACCCAACCGGGTGTGGCGGCACACCGTCGGCACCCCGTCGAGCGAGGACGTGGTGGTGCATCTGGAGGAGGACGAGCGGTTCTGGGTGGGCGTCGAGCTGACCCGATCCGAGCGGTTCGTGCTGATCGACAGCACCAGCAAGGTCACCAGCGAGGTGCGGGTCATCCCGGCCGACAACCCGACCGGCGAGCCAGCCGTGATCGCCCCGCGCCGGCAGGGCGTCGAATACAGCGTCGAGCACCACGGCCACCGGTTCCTGATCCTGCACAACGACGGCGCGGAGGACTTCGCGCTCGCGTACACCTCGGCGGACGCCCCGGCGACTGGGTGCCGCTGATCCCGCACAGCCCCGGCACCCGGCTGGAGTCGGTCGACGCGTTCGCCGACCACCTGGTCGTCTCGCTGCGCAGCAACGGGCTGACCGGGCTGCGGGTGCTCCCCGTCGGCGGCGGCGACGGCCACGACATCGAGTTCCCCGAGCCGATCCACAGCGTCGGGCTGGACGCCAACCCGGAATACCGCACCCGGCAGCTCCGGTTCCGCTACACCTCGCTGGTCACCCCCGACTCGGTCTACGACTACGACCTGGTCACCCGGGAACTGACGCTGCGTCGCCGCAAGCCGGTGCTCCCCGGGCCGGACGGGCGCGCGTACGACCCGGCCGACTACGAGCAGCACCGCGAGTGGGCGCTCGCCGACGACGGCACCCGGGTGCCCATCTCGCTGGTCTGCCACCGGGACACCCCACGCGACGGCTCCGCCCCCGCCGTGATCTACGGGTACGGCTCGTACGAGGCCAGCATGGACCCGTGGTTCTCGGTCGCCCGGCTCAGCCTGCTCGACCGGGGCGTCGTCTTCGCGGTGGCGCACATCCGGGGCGGCGGTGAACTGGGCCGCCGGTGGTACGACGAGGGCAAAATGCTGGCCAAGAAGAACACCTTCACCGATTTCGTGGCCTGCGCCCGGCACCTGGTCAAGGCCGGCTGGACGGCGGCCGACCGGCTGGTCGCCCGGGCGCCTCGGCCGGTGGCCTGCTGATGGGCGCGGTCGCCAACATCGCCCCGGACGCGTTCACCGGGATCGTGGCGCAGGTGCCCTTCGTGGACGCGCTCACCTCGATCCTCGACCCGTCGCTGCCGTTGACCGTCACCGAGTGGGAGGAGTGGGGCAACCCGCTCGCCGACCCGGAGGTGTACGCGTACATGAAGTCGTACACACCGTACGAGAACGTCACCGCCGCCGACTACCCGGCGATCCTGGCGGTGACCAGCCTCAACGACACCCGGGTGCTCTACCACGAGCCGGCCAAGTGGATCGCCCGGCTGCGGGCGGTGGCCCCGCAGGGCGACTACCTGCTCAAGACGGAGATGGGTGCCGGCCACGGCGGCCCCAGCGGCCGGTACGACGCCTGGCGCGAGGAGGCGTTCATCAACGCCTGGATCCTCGACCGGCTGGGCCGCGCCTGACCGCCGCCACCGGTCCCCGCCGGGCCGGGGCGGGTCCCCGGGCCGGCCGGGACCGGCGGGCCGGCAACGCTCGGCGGGTCGGCCCGGGACCGGCGGGCGGTTGCCGCTGCGCACCGGCTGATCGCGGTCAGCCGGTGCGGAGTTCCTCGACGGCGGTGCTCATCCGCAGGAAGAGCAGACCGACACCGACCGTGACCAGCACGGCGACCAGGGCACCCGCGCCGACCCAGGCGAGTTGCGCCCACGGCAGCTCGGGTGTCACCACGACCTCGGGCACCCACACGGTGCGCAGGGCCGACGGGTCGGCGCACCGCACGGCGTCGCCCGTGCACACCTGGAAGGAGTGCGCCCCGTAGGTGCGTGGGCGGCCCGCGACGCCCCAGATGAGCAGCAGGCCGCCGGCGAGCGCCACTACGATGGCCGGCACCGCCGGGGCCAGCGCCTGCCACCCGACGGACCGGCCGATGACGCTGCGGGGGACCCCGGAGGCGACCAGCGCCGCGTACGTCCGGCGGCGGGCGACGATCCCCTCGACCAGGGCGACGACCAGGCCACCGGCGGCCAGCGCCACGGCCAGCTGGGCGGCCCGGTCGACCAGGTCCATCGTGTTCAGGTAGAAGTCGTCACTGCCGGCCAGGCCCTGGCCGGTGGCCCGGTTCGCCGCCATGTCGGCGATCATCGAGGCCCGGAGCCCGGCCGCACCCGCCCCCACGATCACCGCCGCCAGCAGGGCGGCCAGGGTCCGGCTGCCGGCCCACGGGTCGGCGGTCAACCGACGGGCGGCCAGCAGCACGGCCGCCCCGCGACCCCACCGGTGCAGCAGCCGCCCGGCCGTGTACGACAGCCAGCCGGTGCCGACCACCACCCCGACCAGCGCGGCCAGCGCACCGCCGGCCATCAGCGCCGGCTCCAGCAGCGCCGGTGGGTCCTGAGCACGGTCGGCGTACCACCTGTTGATCGGGGCGAGCAGGCCGAACGCGGCCGGCCCGGCCACGATCAGCAGCCCGGCCCACGGCCTCGGGGCACGTTCCCGGCGAGTCCGCCGGACCACGCCGAGCGGGGTCGCGGTGACCCGGCGCAGCAGGACGACACCGACCAGCCCGGCCAGCACCGGCAGGCCGAGCACCACCGCCGCGATCACCGGCGGCGCCGGCAGCACGTCGGTGGGCAGCGGCAGCAGCCCCCGGGCGTCGGGCCGGTGCAGCAACACCCGGCCCACCAGGTACGTCCCCAGCCCGACCAGGGTGCCGAGCAGGCTGGCCAGCCCGGCCTCCACCGCGACCAGCCCGGTCACCTGCCCGGGGGTGGCCCCGGCCAGCCGGAACGCGGCGAGTCGCCGGTCCCGGGCCGGGGCGCCGAGCCGCACGCACTGCCCGGCCAGGGCGAGCACCGGCACGGCGAGCAGCAGCAACGCGACCGCCGTCCCGCCGCGCAGGCCCGGCTCGCGCAGCAGCGCGTTGGTGTACTGCTCGGAGTTGTTGCTGCCCCGTCCGC
The DNA here is from genome assembly GCF_019374995.1 of Micromonospora sp. RL09-050-HVF-A. Classification (NCBI taxonomy): domain Bacteria; kingdom Bacillati; phylum Actinomycetota; class Actinomycetes; order Micromonosporales; family Micromonosporaceae; genus Micromonospora; species Micromonospora sp. RL09-050-HVF-A. Next base: position 4,823,307 of record NZ_JAGKQP010000002.1, on the reverse strand, counting down.
CGGGTGGGGTCGGGATGGCCAGCACGGTGAGGGCGGCCAGCCCGGCGAGGCTGGCCAGGGCGGCGCTGAGCGCGGTGAGCACGACCCGGGCGGTGTCGGTGCGGTTGCCGGCCAGGGCGAGCCGCAGCGCGACGCCCGGCCTCACCGGGGGTCCGCGCCGGGCCGGCCGCCGGGAGCGGGACGAGGGTTTCGTCCAGGCCGAGGCCCGTCGGGTCGACCACGCCGTCGCGGAGCATCACCTCGCGGTCGGCGTACGCGGCGATCCGGGGTTCGTGGGTGACCAGGACGATGGTGGTGCCCTGCTCCCGGGCGAGCTGGACGAGCTGGGTGAGGACCTCCTCGCCGCTGAGCGTGTCGAGGGCACCGGTCGGCTCGTCGGCGAAGATCACCCGGGGCCCGGTGACCAGGGCGCGGGCGGTGGCGCAGCGCTGCTGCTGCCCGCCGGACATCGCGCCGGGGCGCACGTCGGCGAGGTGCCCGACGCCGAAGCGGTCCAGCCATTCGCCCGCCGCCCGCCCTGCTTCTCGCCGCCCCGTGCCGGCGAGGAGCAGGGGCAGGGCGACGTTCTCCGCCGCGGTCAACTCGGGGACGAGCTGACCGAACTGGAACAACACCCCGAACTCGGTACGGCGCAGCCGGGACCGCGCCGCCTCGGGCCAGGTGTCGATCCGCTCGCCGTTCCAGCGCACCGCCCCCTCGTCGGGGCGCAGGATGCCGGCGAGGCAGTGCAGCAGGGTGGACTTGCCGCAGCCGCTGGGTCCGGTCACGGCGACGATCTCGCCGTCGGCGACGTCGAGGCTGACGCCGCGCAGGGCCGGTGTCGGGCCGTACGACCGGACCACGTCGCGGGCCTGGAGTCGGCTCACGGGTGCACCTCCCGGTGCCAGTCGGCGACGCGGGCCAGGGTGGTGCGCAGCCACCTCAGGTCGGCGTCGAGGTGAGCGACGGCGTAGTCGACGGCGACGACGTCATCGAGGGTGGTCGAGGGTGCCGTCTTGACGGCGGTGAGTTCGCGCAGCCGGTCGGTGTGCGCCCGCGCCTGGGCGATCAGGTAGGACCGGGCCGCGTTGAGGTCGGCGACCAGCAACGCCACCGCGACCTTGGTGAACAGCGCGCTGGTCACGTAGGGCATGGGTGGCTCGACGGCGGCGAGCCAGCCGGCGAGCGCGGCCCGGCCCTGGTCGGTGAGCGCGTAGGCGGTCCGGTCGGGGCCGGCCTCGCGTTCCTGACCGGCGGTGACCACCAGGCCGTCCCGTTGCAGGCGCCCCAGGGTGGCGTAGACCTGGCCGAAGGCGAGCGGCTTGGCCCGGGGCAGCCGGGTGTCGTGGGCGCGCTTCAGCTCGTAGCCGTGCCGGTTGCCGGCGGCCAGCAACCCGAGCAGCACGTGCGACGTGGACACCCGGCCAACTATTCATCCAGTGAATAGTCGATGTCAAGCAGCCCTCCAGGCCGGATCGCGACCGGTACGGCCGAGCAGCCGGTCCAGTTCGGTCCCGTCCGCCCCGACCGGCACCTCCGCGCCGAAGGCGCCCATCTGCCGGCCCATCGGGCCCATCTCGTCCATGAAGCCGTGCAGCGCCGCGATGCTCTCCCGCGCCGGCTGGTACGGCTGGCCGGTGGCCCGCGCCAGGTCCCAGCCGTGCACCACCAGGTCCACCACCCCCATCAGGCCGATCGTCGACCGGGGCAGCCCCATCGCCGGCGCGACGCCCTCCTCGCTGGCCGGGTCGTCCCAGGCCACGACGAGCTGCTTCACCTCAGTGGCGAACCGGTCCCGCCAGCCCGGCTCGGCCACGTGATCGGTCTTGACCGACCAGTCCGTCTCCTGCCCGGCGGCGAGGCGTTGGAAGTTGACCGCCACGTCGTACACGTGGTTGATCAGTCCGCGGACGTCGTACTCCGCGCACGGGGTCGGCAGGTCGAGTTGGTCGTCGCCGATCGCCCGGACCAACTCCACGGTCCCCGGGGCGGCGGCGGCCAGCAGCTCACTAGTCTTCGTTGGCATACGGCCAGCGTATGAAGGTGGTCTTGAACGAATGCGACAGCCACGCGCGGATGACCGGGGCATCCTCGATCCGGCCCGGCTGCGCCGGGAGCTGCGGTTCCGGCGGCACCTGCCGGCCCCCGCGCTGCGCCCGTGGGTGGAGCACTACTGGCTGGCCGACTGGGCGCTGACCGCGCCGTTCACCCAGCAGGTGGTGCCGCACCCGGCGGTCAACGTCGTCTTCCGGCAGGATGCCGGCGGCCCGGAGACCGCCGAGGTGGCCGGGGTCGGTCGGCGGCTGTTCACGGTCACCCTGACCGGCACCGGAACGGTCAGCGGCATCCAGTTCCGCCCCGGCGGCTTCCGCCCGTTCTGGCGTCGCCCGGTCGCCGAACTCACCGACCGGGACGTCCCGCTCCGCACCGACCCGATCGCCGCCCGCGCCGCCGGGTCGACCACCCCCGGTGCCGCCGCCACCCACCCCGCTGGCCCGACCACGCCCCGCGCCGCCGGGTCCGCCGTCGCGTCACCCCGCTGCGGGGGTACGGACGACGAGCGCCGGCGGGCGTTGGACGCCTTCCTGCTCGCCTGGGCGCCACAGCCCGACCCGGCGGCGGCCGAGGCGATCGCCCTCGCCGAGTCGATCCGCACCGACCGGAGCGTGCTGCGGGTGGACGACCTGGCCCGCCGGCACGATCTCTCCGTCCGGCGGTTACAGCGGCTCTTCCTGGACCACGTCGGCGTCGGCCCCAAGTGGGTGATCCGTCGCTACCGCCTGCTGGAGGCGATCGAACAGGTCGTCACCGGGCTGCCCGACTGGGCCGCCCTCGCCGCCGACCTCGGCTACAGCGACCAGGCCCACCTGGCCCGCGACTTCGCCGCGGTCACCGGTCACACCCCCACCGGCTACGCCCGCTCCCTGCACTGATCCCCACCCACGTCCGAGCCAGCGACCCGCACCGGACGGCGTCGGCCCGACGGGCGCGGAGAGCAGGCGACCGCTTCGCCGCCGGCCCGGCCGCCGGGTCGCTCAGCCCGCCCGGTGGGTCGCTCAGCCCGCCCGCCGGGTCGCTCAGCCCGCCCGGTGGTCGACCGACGACCCCACCGCCCGGACCAGTCCGGGACCACACCGGTGGTCAGCTCACCGTGTGAAGCGTTCTCGTCGCCATGGCCGCAGGAACTCTCCACGATCCTGGTCCCCACTTTTGGCGATCCCAGCACCAAGCAGCCCCACCCCCTGGCGATAACGATGAGTAACATCAGCCGCCACCCCCCATCTCCCCACTCCGCATCCTTTGCTCTGCTGCCATCGAGGCGACAGCTACTCACCGTTTCAGGCTGGAAGAGCGACCCACCTATGGCGATTTTCAAAGTTGCAGCTCAGCGCGCTGTCGCGGATAAGGCAGCAGAGCAAAGGATAGAGAGGGGAGTAATTCGAGGTTGGCCCTTAGCTACGGTGAGTGACGTCAGGAGTCGGCCCGCCGCCGAGCACCCTCAGTAACCACGACAGCTGTTGGGATTGGGGGGCCTCGGTGGCTCGGTCGAGCCGGCGGACGACCGCCCGGGGGCCGGATCGGGAGTCGGGGAAAGCAGTCGGAACCACTCAGCGGCGGCGGACCGCCACCACCGCGACGTCGTCGTGGATCTCCGGCGGGGCCAGCTCGACCAGCAGCCGCTGGCAGAAGCCGTCCAGGTCGTCGTCGACCACCGTCGCGCAGGCGGCCAACGCGGCCAGACCGTCGTCGATGGTGGTGTCCCGCCGTTCGATCAGCCCGTCGGTGTAGAGCACCAGCGTCGCGCCCGCCGGCAGGGTGAACTCCAGATCCTCCGGCCGGTCCGCGCGCACCCCCAGCAGCGGGGCCGACTGCTGCACGAACTCCACCCGGCCGTCCACCGTCACCAGTGCCGGCAGGTGCCCGGCGCTGGCCAGTCTGATCCGGCCCGTCGACGGGTGCAGCAGCAGGATGCACAGGGTCGCCAGTTCGTTGCGCAGCAGCGTACGCATCAGCACGTTGAGCCGTTCCAGGATCACCCCGGGCTGGTGCCCCTCCACCGCGTACGCCCGCATCGCGTGCCGCAGCTCGGCCATCACCGTCGCCGCGTGCAGCGAGTGGCCGGCGACGTCGCCGATCGCCACCAACAGGTGCCCGTCGAGCATCACCAGCTCGTAGAAGTCCCCGCCCACCTCGGTCTGCGCGCTGGCCGGCTCGTAACGCACCGCCAGGTCGAGGCCGGCCACGTCGGGCAGCCGTCGGGGCAGCAGGCTCCGCTGGAGGGTCACCGCGATCCGGTGCTCCTCGTCAAAGGAGCGCTGCGCCTCCACCGCCGAGGCGACCGCCTGGGCGAGCTGCACCAGCACCGGCGTCCGGGCGGTCTGGGTGGCGGTGGGCACCACCACGTAGAGCGGGGCGCGGTCCTCCCGCAGCTTGGCGGCGGCCACGGTCACCGTGTCGCCCGCCGGCCAGCGCACCAACCCCCACCCGTCGGGGGCGTCCACCCGGACGGTCGCCCCGGTCGGCACGCCGGTGTCGTCGACCACCCACGGTACGACCTCCGCCGTCGCGCCCGGACCGGCGGCGACCCCGGCCAGGCAGTCCCCGTCGAAGGTCTCCGCGACCACCGCCGCCGGGCTGCGGAAGATCTGCGCCGCACCGGCCGCCGCCTCCTGCAACAGGCGGGTGAAGGTGGACGCGGCGTGCACCGCCACGGTGGTGTCGGCCAACCCGGTGAGCCGCTCGGCGAGCAGCTCGGCCCGCGTCCGCGCCTGGTAGTAGCGCAGCACCGCGTGCGCGGTGGCCACCAACTCCTCCGGCTCGATCGGCTCGGCCAGGTAGGCGTCCGCACCCCGGGTCAGTCCCTGGGTACGGTCCACCACGTCGACGGCGTGCGCGGACACGTGGATCACCGGAATGGCCGGGTGGTCCGCCTTGATCCGTTCGCAGACCTCGAAGCCGCTCAGGTCCGGCAGCCGGACGTCGAGCACCACCAGGTCGATCGGGTCCACCCCGACCCGGGCCAGCGCCTCGGTGCCGTTCTCCGCCTCCCAGACCGTGAAACCGGCCCGGGTCAGCCAGCTCACCAGCAGGTAGCGCTTGGTGGGGCTGTCGTCGACCACCAGGATCGTCGCCGGGACGCCGGCCACCTCACACCCCCGCCACGGGCAGGTCCACCGTGAAGCTGCTGCCCCGACCCGGCTCGCTGGTCAGCGCCAGGGTGCCGCCAAGCAGCGTCACCAGCCGCCGCGCGTACGGCAGACCGAGACCGGTGCCGCTGCGCCGGCTGGTCCCCGGCACCTGGTAGAACTCCTCGAAGATCCGTTCGTGCAGCTCGGCGGGGATGCCCGGCCCGGTGTCCGAGACGCGGATCCGCACCCGGTCGTCGACCCGCTCGGCGCACATCCGCACCTCACCCCGGTCGGTGAACTTCACCGCATTGTGCAGCAGGTTGCGCAGCACCTGGGCCAGCAGCACCTCGTCCGAGCGGAGCTCGGTGCCCGGGGGCGGCTCCTCCACCACCAGCTCCACCTCGGAACGCAGGGTGAGCGCCCGCAGTGTCCCCCGCAGCTGCCCGAAGACCGCCCGCAGGTCGACCTGCACCCACTCCGGCTCGATCCGGCCAGCCTCCGCCTTGGCCAGGTCAAGCAGGTCGTTGACCAGGGAGAGCAGGTCGGCTGCCGAGGACCGGATCAGCTCGACCTGCTGGGCCTGCTCGGCGGTGAGCGGGTCCGACGCGGAGTCGGTCAGCAGCCGCCCCAGCCCGATGATCGCGGTCACCGGGGCCCGCAGCTCGTGGCTGACGTTGGCCAGGAAACGGCTCTTCGACTCGCTCGCCGCACGCAACTGTGCCGACTTCTCGTCCAGCTCCGCGTAGAGGGCCACCACCCCCCGGTTGGTCTCCTCCAACTCCTCGGAGAGCTGACCGTAGAGCGCCATCACCCCCCGGTTGGTCTCCTCCAGCTCGGCGTTCAGCACGGCCAGCTCGTCGCGCTGGCTGCGTACCTCGTCGAGAGCGGCGATGAGCTGCCCGTTCTGGGTGGCCAACTCGTCCAGGGCGCTGGCCGGGGCGCTGGTGCCCAGCTCGGCGCGCAGCTCTGCCAGGCGCGGCGGGGTCAGCGCAGCAGCGGCGGCCGGGACACGTCGGGACATCCTCACGACGGTATATCCCGCCGCCTCCGCCAGCCCCAGGGTGTCCACCAATCGCGCCACCGCGCCGGACTGCGGCTCGTACCGGTTGCCCGGCAGCGGACGCAACGGGGCGAGGTCGACGCTGAGGAACCGCCGCCCGTCCGGCTCCGTGACGAGGGCGAAGCTGACGTCCGCGCCGTCCACGGTACGCAGCAGGTCCCGGGCCACCTCGCTGAGCGCGGTGGCGAACCGCACCTGGTCCTGGTGCTCCAGCCCGATCGCCGCCGCGACCTCCCGGCCCCGCTGGCGTACCCCGAAGATGTCCTGTTCCACCCGCAACGCCATCCGCAGGAGTGGCTCGCGGGCGGTCACGACGGAGTTCTCGCGACCAGCACGCAGGCGTCGTCCCGGCGGATTCCGGCGTCGCGCAGCAGGGTCGCCGCGACGACCACCGACGCCCGCCCGGTCAGCCCCGGATAGTCCTCGGACCGCCACCGGTCCACCACCCCGTCGCTCTGCATCACCAGGGTCGCGCCGGCCGGGAACGGGTAGTCGTACTCACGTACCGTCGGGCGTTGGTGGCCGGCGATGCCGGGCAGCGACACCAGCCCCCGGCGGGTGCCGTCCGGGGCCAGCACCGTCCCGGCGATGTTGCCCAGCCCGGCGTAGCGCAGCAGACCCGCCGCCGGGTCCAGCTCCGCCACCGCCAACGCGGCCCCCCGGGTGTGCGACATCGCACGGTGCAGGTGCGTCACCACGGTGGCGGGCGGACCGGCCGGCGCGACCCGGAAAGCGGAGACGGCCGCCTCGGCGGCGACGTTGGCCAACGGCCCGTGGCCCAGCCCGTCGCAGACCAGCACCTGGTGCCGCCCCTGTTCGGTACGCATCGCATGGCTGTCGCCGCTGACCTGCTCGCCGGTGATCGGCCGGGTCAGCCCCGCCGCCCAGGCCGGCGTGGCCCGCACCTCCTTCGCCCACACCTGCACCGCGAAGACGGTGCCGCGACCCGGCCGGGACCAGGCGTCGTACCAGCTGGCCTGTCGGGTGATGGCACCGAGGCCGATGCCCAGGGTGCCGGTGGTGGAATGACCGTCGCGGGAGGAGACGGTCAGGTCGGCCATCCCGGGGCCGGAGTCGACCGCGATCAGCTCCACCCCGGCGGCGTCGCCGGTGCGCACCGGGCGCAGCAGCAGGACACCCTCCTGGGCGTGTTTCACCAGGTTGCTGGTCAGCTCGGCGGCGACGATGGCCAGTTCGGCGACCCGGTTCTCACCGAGGCCGAGCTGCCCGCCGAGGCGCTCCGCCGCGCGTCGCACGGTGCTGGCGGCGCTGCCGCTCTCCACCCGGTACCAGTGGCCCGCGTCCGGCACCACGTCGTGGATCATCGGGACCACTTGGTGACGGTGATCCGGGTGCCCTCACCGGGGGCGGTCTGGATGTCGAAGTCGTCGACCAGTCGACGGGAGCCGCTGAGGCCGAGGCCCAGGCCACCGCCGGTGGTGTAGCCGTCGGTGAGGGCGAGACCCAGGTCGGCGATGCCCGGCCCGGAGTCGGCGAAGACGATCCGCACGCCGCGCCGCCGGCCGTCCTCGACGACCGTCACCTCGGCGGTGCCGCCACCGCCGTAGATGAGGGTGTTGCGGGCCAGCTCACTCGCGGCGGTCACCAGCTTCGTCTGGTCGACGAGGGAGAGCTTGACCGCCACCGCCACGGTACGCACCAGCTGACGGACCCGGACGACGTCCTCGTCACTGCCGATCGCCTGGGTCTTCGGGCCCAGGTCGACTCCCGCGGTCATGACGATGTCGCCGCCGTCCCGGACTCCACGTCCTCGGGGTCGTCGTCGTACCCGAGGTCGTCGTCGCGGGTCGCCGCGATCAGCTCCATGCCCCGCTCCACGTTCAGCGCGGTGCGGATGCCGTTGAGCGACAGGCCCAGCTCGACCAGGGTGATGGCGACCGCGGGACGCATCCCGACGACCACCGTCTCGGCGTCGAGCACCTTGGAGATCGAGGCGATGGTGGAGAGCATCCGGCCGACGAAGGAGTCGACGATGTCCAGCGCGGTGATGTCGATGATGACGCCGTGGCAGCCGGTCGCGACGATCCGCTCGGCCAGGTCCTCCTGGAGGGTGACCGCCGTCTGGTCGGACATGTCGATCTGGATGGAGACCAGCAGGATGTCGCCGATCTTGAGGATCGGCACCCGTTCCATCACGCCTCCCGACGCGGGTGACGGCGGGACGTCTCCACCCCGGTGAGCCGCAGCACGTGCCGCAGCGCGTCGGCCAGGCTCGCCTTGGTGGCGATGTCGCCGAACTCGATGCCGAGCGCGACGATGGTCTGCGCGATCTGCGGGCGGATGCCGGAGATGATGCAGTCGGCGCCCATCAGCCGGGCGGCCACCACCGTCTTGAGGATGTGCTGGGCGACCTGGGTGTCGACCGCCGGCACGCCGGTGATGTCGATGATGGCGTACGGCGAGCCGGTGTCGACCAGGGTCTGGAGCAGCCGTTCCATCACCACCTGGGCGCGGGCCGAATCGAGGGTGCCGACCAGCGGCACGGCGACCACACCGTCCCAGATCTTCACCACCGGGGTGGAGAGTTCGAGCAGCTGCTCGGCCTGGTCGGCGATCAGCCCCTCGCGGGTCTGCACGTAGGTCTCGAAGGTGAGCAGCCCCATCCGGTCGACCAGGCCGGTGAAGTCGACGACGTCCCGCAGCGACAACTCCACGCCGGCGGTCTCGGCCAGCTCGACCAGGACGTCCTTGAGGGCGTAGATGCTGGTCGCGGTCTCGGTGGCGGTGAAGCTCTGCCGGGCCCGGCTGCGGGACAGGTCGGCGAGCACCGCCCGCAGCTCGCCCGCCGCAGGGTCCTGGAGGTCGGCCAGGCCGGCACCGCCGGCATTGATCATGCTAGCGTGCAGCTCCTGCACCTGGAGGCGTAGCTCGGCCTGGCTGAGCCGACCGCGCAGCGAGGCGGCGACGACCTCGGTCCACCGTTGCACCACCCGCTCGCCGTGCCCGGTCAGTAGCTCGACGAGTCGGTCGCCTCCGTCTGCGGTCAACGCCATGGTTACCTCCTGTGAGCTGGGCCGGCCGGACTCTATCACCGGAGGCAGACCCGGTAGTTGCCCCGCGGCAAAGGAATGATCGGTCCCACCGGAAGCGCTCCCGTTCTGCGTGTCCCGCTGTTCGTGGGATACCGTTCCACCAATAACAGGAGGTCTGAATGTCCCTGACGGTGCACACGGAACAGCGCGGCGACGTCGTCGTCGTGTCGGTCGCGGGCGAACTCGACATGGCGACCGCACCGCAGTTGCAGGACCAGATCACCGACCTGCTCGACAAGGGGCGCAGCCGGCTGGTGTTCGACCTGGCCGAGGTGTCGTTCTGCGACTCGACCGGGTTGTCGGTCTTCGTCCGGGCCAAGAACAGCTGCGACGAGGCCGGCGGCGTGGTCCGGTTGGCCGCCCCGCAGCGCGGCGTGCTGCGCATCCTCGAGGTCAGTGGGCTGGTCGAGGTGCTGCACACCTACCCGACGGTCGACGAGGCCGTCGCGGGCGATCCCACCCCCGCCTCGTCCTGACCGGTTTCCTCACCGCTCGTCCTCGATGAACCGGGGACGAGCGATCACCATGCCCGCGGTCGTCTGCACCGCCAGCGCGGCGAGCAGGAAGCCCATCGGCGCGGTCCACCCACCGGTCGCCTCGTAGAGCACCCCGACGAGCAGCGGCCCGAGCGCGGCGATCACGTATCCGGTGCTCTGCGCGAAGGCGGACAGCGCCACCGTGCCGTCGGCGGTGCGGGCCCGCAGGCCGATGGTGGTCAGGATCAGCGGGAACGCGCCCTGGCCGAAGGCGAGCAGCAGCACCCACAGCAGCGCCCCCTCCCGGGGTGCGAGCGCCAACCCCAGGTAGGCCGCCGCGGAGAACGCGGTCAGCCCGAACACCAGCGGGCGCAGCGTCCGGAGCCGACCGGCCAGCGTCGGCATCAGCAGGGCGACCGGCACCCCGAGCGCGGTGACCCCGGCGAGCAGCAGTCCGGCGCTCTCCGGCCGGAAGCCGGCGTCCCGGAAGAGCTGGGCCAGCCAGCCCATCACCGCGTACCCGCTCAGTGACTGCGCGCCGAAGTAGACCGCCATCGCCCAGCCGAGCCGGGTGCGGGCCGGCTGGACCCGGGTGCGGACGGCCGGGCCCGCCGTCGGGGCGCGGTCCGTCGGGCGGCGCGCGCCCGCAACGCCAGCGGCACCCACGGGAGTACGGCCACCGCCGCCAACGCCGCCCACACGCCCAGCCCGGCCCGCCAGGAGCCGAAGGCGTGCGCCACCGGCACGGCGGAGGCGGCGGCCACCGTCGTACCCGCCGTCAGGGCCATCGTGTACGCCCCGGTGACCAGCCCGGTGCGGTGCGGGAAGTGCTGCTTGACCAGCATCGGCAGCAGGATGTTCGCCACCGCGATGCCGGCCAGGGCGAGCGCGCTGGTGAACACGAAGATCGCCGCCGAGTCGGTGACCACCCGGAGCACCTGACCGACGGTGAGGGCGAGCATCGCCACCACCAGCACCCGGGCTGCGGGCCAGCGGCGGATCAGCCACGGGGTGAGCGCGCCGAGACCGGCGAAGGCGATGGTGGGCAGGGTGGTGACGAACCCGGCCATCGTGCCGGAGAGACCGAGCCCGGTGCGTACCTCGTCGAGCAGCGCGCCGAGGCTGGTCACCGCGGCCCGCAGGTTGAGCGCGACCAGCAGCATCCCGACCAGCACCAGCGCGCCGCCGGTGGCCGGCGACGGGGCGCGGTGGGCCGGCCGGTGGGCGAGCGGCCCGGCCGCTCCGGCGGTGTCGCCCGGCCCGACGACGGCGGCGCTCCGGCCGACGGCGGTGGCCGCGGGGCTGGCATTTGGCGGGGTCATGACCTCGAACCTACAATCATGGGATGAATTTCGGCAGTTGGTGTAACCGGTGACACCGTCCGTCGATTCCCCACCCGTGCCCCCGCGCGGTCAGCGGGTGCACCAGACGATCGAGCAGCTCCGGGGCCGGATCCTCGGCGGCGAATGGCCGGTGGGCGGACGCATCCCCACCGAGCCGCAGTTGGTGACGGCGCTCGGGGTGGGGCGCAACACCGTCCGTGAGGCCGTCCGGGCGCTGGTGCACGCCGGGGTGCTGGAGTGCCGGCAGGGCTCCGGGACGTACGTGGTGTCGACCGACGAGCTGGCCCCGGTGGTGGCCCGCCGGCTCACCGACGACCGGATGGTCGAGGTGGTCGAGGTCCGCCGGGCGTTCGAGGTCGAGGCGGCCCGGTTGGCCGCGCTGCGGCGTACCCCGGAGGATCTGGTGGCGCTCGACGGCGCGCTCGCCACCCGGGAGGCCGCCTGGCGGTCGGGCCGGGTCGGCGAGTTCGTGGAGGCGGACGTCGCGCTGCACACGGCGGTGGTCGCCGCCGCCCACAACGCCATGCTGGCCGAGCTGTACGCCTCGGTCGGCGCGGCCCTGCGCAGCACCGTCGCGCACGCGATCGGCGACACCCTGCAACCCCAGCGGTACGTCGACCACGGCCGGCTGGTGGCGGCGATCCGGGACGGCGATCCCGGGCGGGCGGCGATCGAGGCCGGGGCCTTTCTGGAGCCGCCGTCCGGGGCATAGGTTGTCCCCGACGGAGAATCGGACGGCACAGGAGTGCAGCAGATGCTCAAGGGCTTCAAAGACTTCATCATGCGCGGCAACGTCGTCGACCTGGCGGTCGGTGTCGTCATCGGTGCCGCGTTCACGGGCGTGGTCACCCAGCTGACCAAGTCGTTCCTCGAACCACTGGTCCGGGTCATCATCGTGTTGATCACCGGCAACCAGAAGGGCCTCAGCGGCTCGACGCCGAAGTTCCGCGACATCCCGTTCGACTGGGTGGCCTTCGTCAACGCGGCGATCACCTTCGCGCTGACCGCGGCGGCGCTCTACTTCCTGGTCGTCTACCCGATGAACCGGCTCGCCGAGCGGCGCAAGCGGGGCGAGGAGCCGCCGCCCGCCGCCCCCAGCGAGGAGGTCAAACTGCTCACCGAGATCCGCGACGCGCTGCTGGCCGGCGGCCACACCGCTCCGGGGCAGCGCGGCGCGCTCGACGACGTGCTCGGACGCCGGACGGAGCCGCCCGCCCCGCGCTGACCGACCGGTACACATCGGCCCCTGCGGAATTCCCGCAGGGGCCGACTTCTGTCGTACACATGTTCGATAGAGTCCGGCCATGGAACAGCGTAGGCACTGGTGGAACGGCAAATGGGGACGACTGGCCCGGCGGGACGTTTTCCTCCGGGTCGACGCCGACCGGTGGCACGTCGAGCAGCGGGCCGGCGGCGCGGAGGGCGTCTCCCAGTTCTACGAGCACGGCAGTGCCGACGAGGCCGAGGAGACCGTCCGGGCCCTGCTGGAGGGCACGGACGCCTGGCGGGAGCTGTCCCCGCGCCCGCCCGGTGCCTGGGGCCCGGCGGTTTAGCGGTGGGTGGGGCAGGGAACCGCCCGGGGATGGAGCAGCAGGGCATGGCAGAGCGGGCGGTCATCTCCCGGGTCACCACCGGCATGCGGGTGGTCGACACCGTCGGGGTCGAGATCGGCACCGTCGACCTCGTCCAGCGGGGCGACCCCAACGCGGTGACCGTGCAGGCGTCGACCGCCGACCCGGGCGGCAGCCTGGACGAGCTGATCGAGTCGGTGGCCGTCGAGGAGCCGGACGTCCCGGCCGACCTCGCCGCCCGCCTGCTGCGCACCGGCTACCTCAAGGTCTCCACCGAACTGGCCCGCACCGGCGCGGTGTACGTGCTGGCCGACCAGATCGCCACGGTCACCGACGACCAGGTACGCCTGCACGTCCCCGTCGGCGACCTGCCTCCGGAGGAGTGACCCGCCCCCGCCCCTCACCACCTGCGCTGGCCGGAGACGGGCTGTCGGCGGCCGGTCGGCCGCGCCGGGCGGGCCGCCGGGCGGCGGCGCGCTTGCGTCGCGCGGGGATCTCAGCTGCTCGCGTGCGCCGATCGATCCCACCGGCTGGGGGCAACAACCCTGCCATGCATCCTTTAGAGCTGATGACGTAAACGAATCATCGACGACCCGGCCGCCTCGGCGCGCAAAGCAACCCCGCGGGTCGCCCCGGCTGCCTAAGCCACCGTCTTGAACGGGGTGATTCAGAGCCATCCGGCGGGGTGGGAGTGGGTGAGCCGTCAACGTCATCAGCTCTAAAGGACCCGTAGAGGTATCACCGCCCGCCGAGGACTCACCTCCAGGATGCAGTGGGAAGAGGTCCGGAAGAAGCCGGAAGGAGTTGGTCATGGCGGAGGTGGCCCGGCAGAGCCCGGGGTTCGTCCGTGGCTGGTGGGGGTCGGGCGAGGCGGACCAGGCGACCGGGCACGCCCTGGTGTTGTTGGACAGCCGGGAGCACGCGCTGGAGTTCGCGGCGACCGTCGAACAGTACGTGCCGGACGCGCGACTGCGGGTGGTGGCGGTCGAGGCGACCGTCAGCGCCCCGTGACCTGCCCGGACTGGGCCGGAGCCGGCGTCCAGCGTCGGAAGAGCAGCAGCATCAGCCAGCCGGCCAACAGTCCCCAGAACGCCCCACCCACGCCGAGCAGACTCACCCCCGAGGCGGTGACCACGAACGTCACCACGGCGGCCTCCCGGCTCTGTGGGTCGGACGCGGGGGCGGGGGCGAGCGCCGAGGAGAGTGCACCGGCCAACGCGCCGAGCAGCGCGAGCCCGGCGACCGCCTCGATGAGCACCGGCGGGGAGAGCAGCACCAGCGTGGTCGCCGCGCCGGCGCCGAGCCCGAGCAGCGCCAGGCCGATGCCGGCGGTCACCGAGGCGATCCAGCGCCGGTCCGGATCGGGGTGGGCGTCGGGGCCGGCGGCGAGGGCGGCGGTGATCGCGGCGAGATTGACGGCGTGTCCGCCGGTGGCGGCACCGAGCGCACTGGCCAGCCCGGTGGCGCGCAGCGCCGGGGCGAGCGGCGGCCGGTAGCCGAAGCCGCGCAGCACCGCCGTGCCGGGCACGTTCTGCGCGGCCATGGTGACCAGGAACAGCGGCAGCGCCAGGCCGAACACGGCGGGCAGGGTGAACGCCGGCACGGTCGGCGACACCACCGGCCGCAGGTCACCGGGGGTGACTCCCACGCCGGTCGTGGTCAGGGCGATCGCCACCGCCGCCGCCACCAGCGCGGCCGGCACCGCCCACCGGGGGGCGAACCGGTGCAGCACCAGCCAGGTGACGATCACCGGGGCGGCCAGGGCCGGCACCTCGACCAGCGCGCGTACCGGGGCGGTGCACAGCGGCAGCAGCACCCCGGCCAGCATCGCGGCCGCCACCGGGGCGGGGATCGCGGCCACCGCCCGGCCGAGGGCGGGGAAGAGGCCGGCGGTGACGATGAGCAGCCCGCACAGCGCGAACGCGCCCACGGCGGCGGGCCAGCCGCCGGGGACCGGCCCGGTGGCGACCAGCAGCGCCGCGCCCGGCGTGGACCAGGCGATCGCGATCGGCATCCGGTGCCGCAGGCCGAGCCAGACAGCGCAGATTCCGGCGGCGACACTCACCGTGAGCAGCCCGGAGGCGGCCTGCGCCTCGCTGGCACCGACCGCCCGCAGCCCGGCGAGCACGACGGTGAACGAGCTGGCGAAGCCGACCACGGCGGTCACCACGCCGGCCAGCACCGGTTGCAACCGATCCCCCACCACAGCCTCCCTCGCGTCCGTTCCCGCCGACGACCCGCAGACCGCCCCGGCGTGCCGGGTCGGGTCGGGCGCCATCGTTCCGTTTACGGAACGGCGGCGTGTAGCACCATAGCCGGATGACCCCGCCTCGCCCAGCCCGCCGGCCCCCGCTCGACGCCGACGCCGGGGCGGTCGGCCAGCGGATCCGCGCCCTCCGCGCCGAGCGTGGGGTCTCCCTGTCCACGCTCGCCCGGGCCGCCGGGGTCGGGAAGGCCACCCTCTCGGCGCTGGAGAACGGCACCCGCAACCCCACCCTGGAGACGCTCTACGCGATCACCGCCCAGCTCGGCGTGCCGCTGGCCGCCGTGCTCGCCGGGCCCGCCGCCACCCCGACCGTGCGGGGCGCCACGGTCGTCGCCACCCTGCTGGAGTCGTTCACCGACACCGACGCCAGTTACGAGCTGTACCGGTTGCGGGTCCGCCCCGGCGGGGAACAGGTCTCCCCCGCCCACCGGCCCGGGGTCACCGAACACGTCACGGTCTTCGCCGGGATGCTCCGCGCCGGCCCGCTCGACGCCCCGCTGACCGCCGCCGCCGGTGGCCACCTGCGCTGGACCTCCGACGTGCCGCACGGCTACGCCGCCCTCGGCGACGAGGAGGTCGCCGCCAGCCTGCTGCTGCGCTACCCCCGCAGCTGACCCGCGCCCGGCACCCGGTGCTGCACCGCCCAGAGCGCCGCCTCGGTACGCGACGCGGAACCGGTCTTGCGCAGCAGGTTCGACACGTGCACGGTCACCGTCCGCACCGAGATGCCCAACGCCCGCGCGGCCTGCTTGTTGGACATCCCGGCGACCAGGCAGCCGAGCACGTCCACCTCCCGACCGGTCAGCTCGGCGACGGGTGGGGCGGCGGGCCGGGGCACGGGCCTGCGCTCCGGCGTCCGCAGGTGTTCCGGCAGCGGCTCACGCACCAGCGCCGCCATCCCCCGACCCGCGTGTACGGCCAACAGCTCGGTGAGCGCGTACGGGTTGCCGCCGGTGCGTTGCCAGACCGCGGCACAGACCCGCGCCGGTGGCGGGCCCTCGTCGTACACCTGGGTGAGGATCTCCGCCACCTCGGCGACGCCGAGCGGGCCGAGATGCTGGCGCACCGCACCGCGTACCCCGCAGAGGCGGGCCAGGACGCGGCGGGTGAGGTCCGGTACGACCGCGTCGGCCGGCGGCCGGCTCGCCACCACCAGCAGCGCCGGCAGCTGCGGCGCGGTGGCCAGCTCGACGACCAGGTTGAGGCTGGCCGGGTCGAGGTCGTGTAGGTCCTCCACCACCAGCACGGCCGGGCCGGCACCCACCAGCAACCGGACGGTACGCACGGCGAGCCGCAGCAGCGTGCCGGGGGCGTACCGCTCGCGCGGCGCGGTCGGCTGCTGCGCCAGCCAGGCCAGCGCGTCCGGTGGCAGGTCCAGGGTCCCGACGTCGCGGACGCTGAGCACCGCCGCCAACCAGTCGTAGGGGGCCGGATCGTGCACCCGCGCCGTGCCGGTGAGGATCACCGCCGGACGGGGAGCGAGGCGCTCGACGGCTGCCGCGACCAGCAGGCTCTTGCCCACCCCGGCGGCCCCGGTGATCACCGTGACGGCGGGTGCCGACCGGCCCGATCCGGCCACGGTGGACCACGCCCGGTCGAGCTCCGCCAGCTCTCCGACGCGACCCACCATCGACACCGGGATCATTTCTCCCACCCTACGTACTAGTGCGTAGAGACGGAGGGAGGGTGTATCCGGCAAGCTTGACGCATGACGCTGATCCTCCGCTCGGCCATCCTCAACGACGTCGGCCTGGTCCGCACCAACAACGAGGACTCAGCCCTCGCCGGTGAACGCCTGGTCGCGGTGGCCGACGGCATGGGTGGGCTGCCCGCCGGCGAGGTGGCCAGCGAGATCGTCATCCGCATCCTGGACGAGCTGGTCCCCCCCACCGGCACCGACGAGGCCGCCGAGGCGTTGCGGGCCGTGGTCTCCACCGCCAACCGCCGCATCCGCGCCGCCATCTCCGCCGACCCGGCCCGCGAAGGCATGGGTACGACGCTGACCGCCGGCCTGCTCGCCGGGGACACCCTGGTCCTCGCCCAGGTCGGCGACTCCCGCTGCTATCTGCTGCGCGACGGCGAGCTGACCCAGCTAACCCGGGACGACACCTTCGTCCAGGCGCTGGTCGACCAGGGTGCGCTCTCCCCCGACCAGGCCCGCCACCACCCGCAGCGGTCCCTGGTGACCCGGGCCGTGCAGGGGGCGGACGCGCCACCCGCGATCGGCGTGCTGACCGTGTTCGCCGGGGACCGGGTGCTGCTGTGCAGCGACGGGCTCTCCGACTACGTCGCCGACGAGGCGATCCACGGCGCGCTCACCAGCTACCAGGACCGCCAGCACTGCGGCGAGCAGTTGGTCAAACTGGCCCACCAGGCCGGTGCGCCGGACAACGTCACCGTGGTGGTCTCCGACGTGACCGAGGGCTGAACCGGGCCAACCGGGTTGCGGCCGGCCGCCGGCCGGGTTGGGATGGACGGATGCTCATCCGTCGCCTGGCCGCCGAGGAACGACTGACCACCAGCTTCCCGCTCCAGGCGTACGCCTTCGAAGCGTCCCCGCTGAGCCGGGAACGGGTCGAGGCGTTCCACCGTTACCTGCCCTACAACAAGGGCAACCGGACGCTGGTGGTCGAGGAGGGCGGCGAGGCGCGGGCCACCGCCAGCGCCGTACCGATGCGGCAGAACCTGCGCGGCGCGGTGCTGCCGATGGCCGGGGTCGCCGGGGTGACCACCCACCCGCTGGCCCGCCGCCAGGGTTACGTACGCGCCCTGCTGCGTCAACTCCTCGACGAGATGCGCGACGGCGGGCACCCGGTGAGCGCGCTGTACCCGTTCCGGGCCAGCTTCTACGAGCGGTTCGGTTACGTGGGGCTGCCCCGGGCGCGTACCGCCCGGTTCTCCCCGGCCGACCTGGCTCCGCTGCTACGCGCCGAGCTGCCCGGCACGGTGACCTGGGAACGGATCGGCTCCGGGTACGCCCGCTACCGGTCGTTCACCGAGCGGTGCCTGCGGGAGCGGCACGGCTTCGCGATCTTCCCCGAGTTCCGGGACGTCGGGCTGCGTGACCGGGACGACCGTTGGCTGATCACCGCGACGATCGACGGCAGCGTCGTCGGCGCGCTCACCTACCGGATCGACGACCACGGTGGTGAACTGGTCGGGGACGACCTGCTCGCCGCCGACCCGTACGCGCGCGCCCTGCTGTTGCAGTTCCTCGCCCGGCACGTCGACCAGGTGGAGCGGATCAGCCTCCAGCTCCCCGCCGACGACCTGCCCGAACTGTGGCTGACCGATCTGGCCGTGCACGTCGAGGCCCGGGTGACCCGACCCGGTTCGCCCGCCCCGATGGCCCGCCTGCTCGGTGTGGACGCCCTCGCCGGGCTGCCCGCCGGGCCCGGCCGGGTCCGGGTGGAGCTGGTCGACGACCGTTGGCTCGCCGGCACCCACCTGCTCGACGGCACCTCCGGTCGGTTGGAGCTGTCCTCCGCCGGCCGGTCGGTGGTGACCTCCGGCGTCGCGGTGCCGGCGGTCACACTCACCGCCGCCGGGTTGTCCGCGCTGGCCTACGGGGTGCTCGACCCGGCCGAGGTGCACCTGCGGGGGCTGGGTGACGTCGGCCCGGAGGCGGCGGCGGAGCTGCGTCGGCTCTTCCCCCGCGCCCTGCCCTACCTCTTCGCCGACTTCTGACCATCCGATCCGCGCCGCGTCCCCGGCCACCCGGATGCCGTCGGGTCGCCGGGCAGCCCGGGTGCCGTCGGGGCGGGACCGGGCGCGGGTCTGGTTGACGTGCTCCCGGGGCGGGTACGGTCCCCGGAATGCCACAGTGGTTGCAAGCCGGGGCGTGTGGCCTGTTGGCCGGTTCCGCCCTGCTGATCGGGGCAGCTGTCGGGTACTTCGCCCGGGTGCCCCGCACGGTCGTCGCGTCGATCATGGCGTTCGGCGCGGGCGTGCTGCTCTCCGCCGTGTCGTTCGAGCTGATCGCCGAGGCGCACGATCAGGGTGGTCTGCTGCCGACCGCGCTCGGGGCGACGGGCGGGGCGCTGGCGTACACCGGGGCGAACGTGCTCCTCGCCCGACGGGGCGCCCGGCACCGCAAGCGGTCCGGCCAGGAGCAGCCCTCCGAGCAGGAGCAGCCCGGTTCGGGGTCGGCGATCGCGGTGGGTGCACTGCTCGACGGCGTACCCGAATCGGTGGTGATCGGCGCGAGCCTGCTGACCGGCGGCCCGGTCAGCCTGGTCACCGTGGTCGCGGTGTTCCTCAGCAACGTACCGGAGGGGCTGTCGAGCGCCGCCGGGATGCGCCGGGCCGGCCGCTCCCGCCGCTACGTCTTTGCACTGTGGACGGCGATCACCCTGATCAGCGGGGTCGCCGCGCTGCTCGGCAACACCCTGCTGGGCGGTGCCCCACCGGAGGTGCTGGCCACCATCACCGCGCTGGCCGCCGGGGCGATCCTCGCGATGATCACCGACACCATGGTCCCGGAGGCGTTCGAGGACGCGCACCTGCTGGTCGGCCTGATCACCGTCCTGGGCTTCCTCACCGCGTTCGCCCTCTCCCACGCCTGACCCACCCCACCCGACCCGCCCCCACCGCACACCCACATCCCGCCCCCTCCGCATACCGAGCCCCGCACTGCGCCACCCCGCACTGCGCTGCGCCACCGCCCCGCACTCGAACAGGACGTGCACGAACAGGCCGCACGCAGGCCGGCCGCACACGAACAGGACGTGCACGAGTGGGTCGGGCCGGTGGAGGGGCGGGGCGTCGCCGGTCAGTAGGGGTCGCCCTGGCCGGGGGCCCGACCCCGGAGCAGGCCGGCGGGGCGGCCGGGCAGGTCGGCGTCGCCGGACATCGGCGGGCCGGCGGTGTGCGCGCCGTGGGCCATCCCGGCGAACAGTTCCTTCAGCGCGGTCACCGCGTCGATCCGTGGCTGCCAGCCGAGTTCGGTCTCGGCCCGGGCGCTGGACATCAGCGGTGCGTTGAGCCCCAGTTCGACCCAGCCGGCATCCACCGGTTGCAGCCGCAGCCGCCAGGTCAGCGCGGCGGCGGTACGCAGCACCGGGGCGGCCACCGGCACCGTCCAGCCCTGGAAGTGCCGGGCCACCAGCTCCGGGGTCAGCACCGGGTCCGCGGCGACGTTGAACGCGCCGCGGGCCTCACCGAGGACCGCCCGGGCGTACGCGTCGGCCACGTCGTCGGCGTGCACCGCCTGCATCCGCAGCCGACGGTTGGCCGGTACGAGCGGAATCCGCCCGTACCGCAGCAGCCGCACCGGGGCCAGCGGCCCGAGGAAGTACCTGGTGATCTCGGTGCCCGCGTCCCGTTGGAAGATCAGCCCGGGGCGCAGCCGGACCACCCTCAGCTGCGGGTGTGCGGCCTCGACGGTGTCCAGCATCGCCTCGACCTCGGCCTTGTCCCGGCTGTACGAGGAGCCGGGCACCCCGGTAGCCGGCCACCGCTCGCTGATCGGGTGGTCCTTCGGGCCGGGCGCGTAGGTGCCGACCGACGAGGCGTACACCAGGGCGGGCACCCCGGCCCGGACGACGGCCTCGGTCACCGCGCGGCTGCCGCCGACGTTGGTCCGGTGCAGGGTGCGTTGGTCGTGGCTGGGTTGGATCTGCCAGGCCAGGTGCACGACGGCATCGGCCTGCGTGAAGATCGCGGTGAGCTGGTCGACCGCGCCCGGCGCCCCGACGTCGCAGGAGTGCCAGCGCATCCCGGCGTAGGGTGCCCCGGCGTCCGGGCCGGGCAGCCGGCGGGCGACGCCGACCAGGTCCAGCCCCGGTTCCCGGCCCAGCCGGCGCAGCACCGCCGTGCCCACGTTGCCACTGGCCCCCACGATCACGATCCGCATACCGGCTGCGGTACCCGCTGCACCCGACTCCAACCCCGCACCGCATCGCCAACCCCGCACCGCGACTCCAACCCCGCACCGCATCGCCGACCCCGAGGCCAGACCGACCCCGAGGCCAGACCGAGCCGGCCGTAGCCGCCGGCGAGGGGCGGCGTCCGGTCGACCGGACGCCGCCCCTCGCCGTGCCGGAAAGCCCGCCGGCACCGTCTCCCGATCGCGGGTCAGCCGCCGGCCGGGGTACGGGCCGGGCCGTTGTCGACCAGCCGGAACGTGCTCCGCAGCGGCGCGTCGCCCAACTCCTCCAGGATCAGCCCACGGCTCGGCGAGAACTGGAGGAACGCCGAGTTGTTGCTGATCGCGTACGCGCCCTTGCCCGCGCTCGCGATGGTGAACAGCTGGGCCGACTTACGGGGGTTGCAGGCCGCCCCCTCGACGGTGAGCGACCCGCCGTTGGCCGGGTTGACCACCTGCCAGCAGGCCGGGTCGTCGCTGGCGGGGTGGTTGTCGCGCTTGCCGTACGACTTGATCAGGTATTTGCCGGCACCGGCCGGCGTCGGCACGAACAACTGGCGTCCGCTGTCGTCGTCGACCTCGACCAGCGCGCCGCCGTCCAGGGACACCCCGGACTCGGTCGACTGCACGCGGACGATGGTGACCTCCCGCTTGCCCGACAGCACCGGGGCCGGGCCGGCCGTGGCCGCCGGCTTCCCGGTGGGCTTGGACGGCGCCGGGGTCGGCGGGGACGTCGCCGGGTCGGCGGGCAGCGCCGTGCCGCTGGGCGTCGCGGCAGCGGACGGCGTGCCGGTGCTCGACGGCGTGGCGCTGCCCGACGCGGCCCCGGTGGGCGTGGCGGTGGTGTCCCCGCAGGCCATCAGCGCCCCGGAGCACACCAGCAGCGCCATCCCGGTAATCCACTTCACCTTCGCCATGCCGTGCTCCTCCACCCGGCCCCGCGGTCGTTCGCGGGGGTCGTCCACCTGAGCTTCCCGCCAGCGGTGATCGCACCGCGGCACACACTGGACGCCGGTGACCGTCCGCCGGTTTCGCGGTGTCCGGAGAAATTCGGCGGGGTGCTCCGGCCGGGCGTTCCCGGCGGGCTTCCGCCCCGCTGCCGTGACACACGTCACGTCATTCGGGTGGGCGTGATCGACCACGGCTCATACCGAATGTCTGACCAGTACGAATGGCGCGACCGTCCACAGTCGCCGGATTGTGGCCCGGTGCCTGACCGGATAGACGGTAGGGTTGGCACACATCGGCGTCGACCAGTGGCGCAGGACCGCTGGTGTCTATGGCTTGACCAGGATTGGATACGACGACTTGGCGCACAAACAGGCCGACCGCGAAGACCCGCGCCGCGCCTCAGACGATCAGGCCCCCCGACGACATCGGGTCGGCGTGCCGGTCGACCGCAGTCAATCAAACGACGCGTGATCAGGCTGGTGCTCATTCCCAGCGTCGTCGCCCTGGTCGTCTGGCTCGTCGCCTCCGGCTATCTCATCTTCCAGGGCTTCTACAACCGTCAGGTCGCCAACAGCGTCCGGCAGGTGTCGATCCCGGCGGTGTCCGCGTTGTCGTCGATCCAGCAGGAACGGCGGCTGAGCGTCAGCTACCTGACCCAGCCGTCGCGGGACCTGAGCAGGCTCATCGAGCAGCGGCAGCAGACCGACCAGCTGCTGGCGGCCCTGCGCCCCGCCGCCGACTCGGCGCTGGCCAGCGCCCCGGACTCGATCGTGACGCGGTGGGAGACGCTGGCCGGTCTGTTGGACGAAATGGCCAGCGTACGGAGCACCATCGATTCCCGGTCCGCCAACGGGACGGGTGTCTACGATTTCTACAACCGGCTGCTCGACGCCGCGACCGGCCTCTTCGACACGCAGGCGAGAATCGTCCCGGACGTCATCGCCGCCCAGGGTGGCATCGCCGCGACCGAGGCGTTCCGGGCCAGTGACCTGATGTCGCGGGCCGGTTCCACCATTGACGGTGCTTTCGGTGCGCGCACCCTCAGCCCGGAGGACCATCTCGACTTCACCAACCTGGTGGGGGCCTATCACGCCGGCCTCACCAACGTGGCGCCACACCTGGAACCGCAGGCCCGCCGACGCTATGCCGAGATCACCGCGAGCGACTCCTGGAAGCAACTCGTCGCGGCGGAAAAGGCGCTGGTCAGCAATGGGCCCTGGCGTTCCGGGGCGCCCCGCGCGCTGTCGTTCAACCGGGCCCAGTGGGAAACCCTCACCCGACAGGTCTCCGACGATCTGATCAATCTGACCGTGGTGCAGGCCGACACCGTGTCGGCCCGGACGCTGCGTACCGGCAACACCCAGCTCCTGACCGCTTCCCTGGGCAGTCTGATCGCGTTGCTCGTCGTCATCGCCGCGATCATCTGGGCGGTCCGCCAGTCGCAGATCCTGGTGGACCGGGCGCTGTCGGTCCGCCTGGCCCAGTTGGGCCGGGACGCCGAGTCGGTGGTCGACAAGCAGCTACCGGCCATGATGGAGCGGCTACGCCGGCGGGAGAAGGTCGACCTGGCGGCCGAGTTGCCCCTGCAGGATTACGGCAGTGACGAGATCGGTCGGGTCGCCGAGGTGATCAACCGCTCGTTGCAGGCGGCGGCGGGCGCTGCCGTCGACGAGGCGAAGACCCGGGCGGCCGGCATCGCGATGCTGATGGGTGTCGCGCGCCGTCCGCAACGCCCGCTGCAACGCGGTCTGAAGGTCATCGAGGATCTGCAGAACCGGATCGGTGACGAGAAGCTGCTGGCGGAGCTGTTCGACATCAACCACCAGCTCACCCAGACCCGCCGTTTCCTGGAGAACCTCGTCATCCTGGCCGGCGGCCAGATCGGTCGCCGCTTCCAGAACCCGGTGCCGGTCCGGCGGGTGCTGTTGGCGGCCTTCGCGGAGGCCCAGCAGTACCAGCGCATCACGTTGCGCAGCGCACCCGACGTGGCGGTGGTGGGGCCGGCGGTTGCCGGCACCGTCCACCTGGTGGCCGAGTTGCTGGACAACGCGTTGGCGTTCTCCCCGCCGGAGACCACGGTCTGGGTCACCTGCATCGAGGTCAAGCGCGGCATCGCGGTGGAGATCGAGGACGCCGGTGTGGGTATGCGGGCGGACGCGCTGGAACGGGCGAACGAGCTGTTGGCCACCGCGCCGACCCCGGACGTGACGGCGCTCAAGGACGGCGCGCAGGTCGGTCTGCACGTGGTGGCGGAACTGGCCAAGCGGGACGGCGTCCAGGTGAGCCTGCGCGCTTCGGCGTACGGGGGTCTGCTGGCGATCGTGCTGCTGCCCGACCGGGTGATCGCCACCGACCCGTTCCCCGCCGACCTGGACCGCACCGACCCGGGCGTCCTGCCGCTCGGCACGGTCGCCACGGCGATGTCGCGTCCCGGCGTCGGTGCGGTGCTGCCGGTCGGCGGTGGCCGGCGTGAGCTGCACCCCGCCGCCGGGGCCCGGCCCGCCGCCATGGTGGCCACGGCGGCGGGTGGGTCGGTGCAGGCACCGGCCGATCCTGCCGGGGGCCGGCAGCCTGACCGCATCGGGGGCATCATGACCGACGTTCCGGCGCAGCGTGGTGCGGTCCGCAGTGGTGCGTCCGGCCCCCAGGTCGCCGACCGGCCGCCCCTGCCGCACCGACGGCCGCAGCAGCATCTCGCTCCCGAGCTGCGCGAGGAGGGCCTGCCCGCACCGGCGTCCGAGGCGGCCCCGGCTGCCGTGCGGTCACCCGAGGAGGCCAGGGACCGGTTCACCAGATACCAGCGGGCCTGGGCCGCTGGTCGGGCGGCGAAAAACGGAGATCCAGCCAGCAGAGACGACCAAGGCAGGAAAGTATGACCCACTCGGCACCGCAGAACGATCTGACCTGGATCCTGGACGATCTGGTAGAGGTCCCTGACGTTGTCTACGCGGTTGTCCTGTCCACCGACGGGCTGATCGTGCAGAAGTCCACGTCGCTCCCGCAGGACGCCGGGGAACTGCTGGCGGCCGGCGCGTCGTCCCTGCACAGCATCGCGGCGGGGATGGGCCGACGGTTCGACAGCGGCCCGGTCCAGCAGGTCATCATCGAGTACGAGGGACGGACGCTGTTCGTCGCCGCCGCCGGCCAGAACGCCCGGTTGGCGGTGCTCTGTGAGCAGTCCGTCGACATGGGCACCGTCGCGTACGAGATGAGTCGCCTGGTGACCCGGATCGGCGACTACCTCGGCTCCGAGGCCCGCCTCGACGGCGTGATGCTCGCCGACCGACCCGGACTGAAATCGTGACCCACGACGTGTGGGACGGCGACGACGAGGCGGAGGCCGGCCGGCTCGTGCCGCTCTACATCCTCGTCAACGGGCGGACGAGTCCCCGTAACACCAGCCTCGACCTGGCCACCCAGGTGATCGCCCTGCCGGCCGACCAGACCCGGCTGGAGCAGGAATACCGGGAGATCCTCCAGCAGTGCACCGGTTGGATCTCCATTGCCGAGATCGGCGCCTACCTGCACCGTCCGCTCACCATCACCAAGGTGATGGTCGACGTGCTCCACGAGCAGGGCTTTCTGGATATCGGCTCGCCGGCACAGGAAAAGATCGCCGACCGGTGGCTGCTGGAGACGGTACTCGCCGGCCTCCAGCGGATCTAGACAAGAGGGACTGATACACGTGGATCGGAAATCGGTGAAGGTCGTCGTGGCGGGTGGCTTCGGCACCGGCAAGACGACCCTGGTCGGATCGGTCAGCGAGATTCCGCCACTGGTCACCGAGGAGGTCCTCACCCAGGCCAGCATCGGTGTCGACGACATCACCGGTGTCGAGGGCAAGACCAGCACCACTGTCGCGTTGGACTTCGGTCGGATCACCATCAGCAACGACGTGGTGCTCTACCTGTTCGGCACCCCGGGGCAGGACCGGTTCTGGTTCATCTGGGACGAGCTGGCGCAGGGTGCGGTGGGGGCGATCGTGCTGGTCGACACCCGCCGGCTCGGCACCAGCTTCCCGGCGGTCGACTACTTCGAGCGCCGGGGTATCCCCTTCGTCGCCGCCGTCAACCGCTTCTACGGTGAGTGTCCCTACACCGAGGAGGAGATCCGCGCCGCGCTGGAGTTGGACGAGACCGTGCCGCTGCTGTGGTGTGACGCGCGGGACCGGGCCTCCAGCAAGCAGGCGTTGATCGAGTTGGTGCGGCACGCCCTGACCCGGTTGCCCGCCACGGCCTGAGCGGCGGGCGGCGGCCTCCGACCCACCTGAGCGGCGACCCACGACTGTGGTGCCGCCGGGCAGGGCGGTGGTGCACGCCGGCCCGGGCCGTGGGGCCCGGGCCGGAGCCGCAGCGTCGCGGGTGTGGTCAGTCGGCGCTGCCCGCCGCCGTCAGCGGCGTCAACCGCACCTTGAAGTGACGCAGCAGGGGTGGTGACGAGACCACCCGGTAGCCGGGGACCCGCCCGGGTTCCTTGGCGATGTCGGCGAGTACGGCGGCCACGTACTCGAGGTGGGTGTCGGTGTAGACCCGGCGTGGGATGGCCAGGCGCACCAGCTCGAAGGGGGCCGGGGTGACCAGCCGGTGCCGGTCGTCCATCCCGCCGAGGTAGAGCGAGCCCAGTTCGGCGCAGCGGATGCCCCCGTCGAGGTAGAGCTGGCAGCCGAGGGCGTGGCCGGGGAACTCGTGCGGCGACAGGTGCGGCAGCAGCCGGCCGGCGTTGAGGTAGAGGGCGTGGATGCCCGCCGGTTGGACGGTGTCCACCCCGGCTTCGTTGATCAGCTGGGCCATTCGGGCGGTGGAGGCGGCCCGGGCCCGCAGGTAGCCGGGGTCGACCACCTCGCGTAGCCCCTGGGCGAGCCGTTCGAGGTCGTGGCCGGCCAGCCCGCCGTAGGTGGAGAAGCCCTCGGTGGCGATCAGGTTGGCCTCGCACCGGGCGTGCAGGTCGTCGTCGCGTAGCCCGATGAGCCCGCCGATGGCCGACAGGCCGTCCTTCTTGAGGCTCACCACGCAGCCGTCGGCGAGCCCGAAGGCGTGGGTGGCGATCTGTCGTGGCGTCCAGTCCTGGTAGCCCGGCTCGCGCTGCCCGACCAGCCAGGCGTTCTCGGCGAACCGGGCCGCGTCCAGGAAGAACGGCACCCGGTGGCGGCGGCACAGGTCCCGCACGGCGGTGAGGTTGGCCATCGACACCGGTTGCGCGCCGAGACCGTTGTTGGTGATGGTCATCAGGACCAGGCCGACCCGGTCGCGTTCCGGCCCGGTGAGGGTACGTTCCAACGCGTCGAGGTCGATGTCGCCCTTGAACGGTGCCGGGCTGTCGAGGTCGAACGCGGCCGGGCAGGGGAGGTCCCGGGGTTCCGCCCCGGCCAGCTTGACGTTGGCGTGGGTGGTGTCGAAGTGGGTGTTGCTGAGGCAGAGCTGGCCGGGCTTGAGCAGGCCGCTGAAGAGCACGCGTTCGCCGGCCCGGCCCTGGTGCACGGGGAGGATGTGCGGATAGCCGGTGAGGTCGTGGACCTCGTCGCGGAACCGGAACCAGGAGCGTGCCCCGGCGTACGACTCGTCGCCGAGCGCGGCGGCGGCCTCCTGCGCCGCCGAGGTGGCCCCGGTGCCGGAGTCGGACAGCAGGTCGACGGTGATCTGGTCGGCGCGCAGGTTGAACGGGTTGTATCCCGCCTCCGCGAGGGCCGCCCGCCGCTCCTGCGGGCTGAGGAAGGGGATCGGCTCGACCACCTTGATCCGGTACGGGGGCAACATCTGGTGCAGGTCCACGACCACGGTTCGCTCCTTGGGGGATCAGGGGTGTCGAGCGCCGGCCCGGCCGGTGGGGGTCGCCAGTGCCACGAGGTCCACGGTCGACGGTCGGCGTACCGGGGGACTCACCTGGTACGCCTCGGCGGACAGGTAGACGGTCACCCCCGGGCGGGGGGCGCCCAACCGCAACGACAGGTGCGGGATCAGCCCGACCCCGTCGCGTAGCGGCCGGCGGGCCACTGCGGCGAGCGCCCGGTCCAGCACCGTGCGGTCGAACCCGTAGCGGTCCAGCACCGCCACCACCCGGTCGTACGCCTCCTCGTCGTCCCGGACGTAGCCCCGGATCGGCACGTAGAGGCTGTAGCCGACGGGCCGGTCGACCCCCTCGACCAGGGTGTAGCTGCCGACCAGCGGGAGACCGGCGAACCGGGTCCGGCCACCCCCGGCCAGTGCGGCGAACTCGGCGAGGTTGGTCGCGTCCACGTCGTGGACCACGCCGGCCGCCCGGACGACGTCGGACACCTCGGCGTCGTGGTGGGTCAGGTAGAGCTTGACCCGGGCCTGGGCACCGTCGTGCAGGTCGAGGGCGAAGAACGTCAGCCGGTCCCGGTGACCCAGTTCGCCCGGCCGAATGCCGTGGTCGAGCATCGCCCGGTAGGACCGGCCCAGGCCGAGTCGGTGCAGGGCCTCGGAGACCAGGCCCGGTGCCCGGTCGACCCCGCGGAGTTCCGGATTGAGGTAGACCTTGAACTCGGGGCGTCGTCCGTTGCGGAAGACCAGTGAGCACCAGAGGGCGAAGACACCCTGCGGGTCGTACGTGGCGAACAGGTCGCGTACCGAATCCAGCCGGGTGGTGGAGAGTCCGGCGCGGTGCGCCTGCCGGTCGAGGAACCGCCGGGTGGCGAACATGTTGGTCAACCGGCCGGGTGGCGTTCCCAGCGTCTCGCCGAGAATCCGCACCGTGGGCGGTTCGGTGCCGCTGAAGGCGATGGAGAACTCCACCGGAGTGTGATCGTCGGCGATGTTGGACGGCCAACGCGGCGGGGCCGACAACGGCTGCGGGCCGGCGGGCCCGAGCAGGCTTTCCAGCAGTTCCAGCGGTTCTGCCGCATTGATTCCGCTGGCCTCGCACAAACGCCTCAGCTGGTCGCTCAGACGATCGGAAAGGGACACCTCGTCCATCGATTCTCTCTCCTGATCATGCCGGCGACCAAAAGAGACCTTAGGAAGCGTTTATCAAGAAGGTCAAGATTGATCACAACTTGCAATGACATAACAGGATCGAGACTGGCAAATCACCCTGAACAATTACCCAGAGTCGCGTACAGGATACGTCACGCGTAGTTGCCGTCCGACGGGGGGTCATCGGCCGGGGTCGAACCCGTCGGGGTGCCCGAAAAGACGTCGGGCCGACGCCAGGTGGCGTCGGCCCGACATCGGGGCACGGCGACAGGGTCGCCCTCCGGTTTCCGGCAGGACCCGGGCCGGGGCGGTCCGTCCGACCGTCAGTCAGCGACCACGGTCAGGGTCAACGGACCGCCGGGAAGCGGGGTGCCGGCATTGTTCGGATAGCCCCACGAACTCGAGTTTCCGGCCTGGTCGTCCAGCGTGAACCCGATCGTGTACCGGCCCGGTTCCAACCGGCCGGTCGACACCGCCAGGTGGAGAAGACCGGTGCCGTCGTCGTGCTGCCCCCCGTACATGCCGCCCCGCGAAGCTCCGGTGCTGTCGTAGATCGTCGCGCTGGTCGACGAGATCGGAGCGAACTCGTCGACCTCGATCGTGACGTCGAAGCCGAGGCCCCAGGCGTCCGCGGTCTCCTGGGACGTCCAGGTCGCCTTGGGCAGCTTCGCCGAGAGCACCACCGGCGCCTTCTCGTCCGGCACCCGGGTGACGGTGAGGTCGAGTTCGGGAGCAGCGTAGGTGGTGCCGTAGAACGCGACGTTACCCGCGCCGTCGGTCAGCTTGATCCCGTCGATCCGGCAGGAGCTGGCCCAGCCCGCCGGCACCCGGATCTCCACCGAGACCACGCCGTTCTCACCCACGGTCGGGGTGTGTGACAGCTGGGAGCACCAGGACAGGTCCACGTCGACGGCGGTCAGGCCACCAACCGCACCGTGCGGCGTGAAGCTGAGCGACGTCGTCGCCTGCCCCCGCCAGTTGTTCACCTGCGCCGGGACGAGCGCGAAGCCCGACGCGCTGACCACGTCGTTGCGGCTGACCTGGATCGGCTCGGGCCCCTGCGGCGAGGTGTCCGTCCGGGTGTTGCCCCAACTGTCGGTCAGGTCGAGCCGGGCCACCCGCCACGTGCCGGACGGTGAACCGGCCGGCACGACGATCGAGACGGGGCAGAACGCCCAGGTCGGCTCATAGACCGTCTCGCCGTTGCACGACCACTGCGAACCGCTCTGGACGAGCTGGAACGTGGAGGTCAGCCGGGCACCTCCCGGGCCGGCGAGCGTGAGCTTGCCCTTCCTGAAGGCGGACTCGTCCACGACCTGCACCCGGTAGCGCAACGTCACCCCGGAACCGTCATCGTAGAAGCCGCTCGGCTGACCGAAGTCGAAGGAGAGTTGCTCCGCCACCGGACCCTGGGAGTCGACGAGCTGGGTCACCGCCAACGCCGCCGGGCCCGGGTCGCGCACCGTACGGGCATGGGCGACGTCGTCGGCGATGGTCACCTTGGTCACCCGCCAGACCGTCTCGGCCGCGACGGAGTAACGCGGCACCACGAACTCGTAGACGTAGGTGGACTGCTGGGCCGTTCCGGTGCCCCCGACCTGCGTACGACCCCCGAGCAGGTCGTAGGAGACCGTGTGGGGTTGGCCGACCTGCTCGTCTCCGGCGAACTGGCGCAGCTCGACCGCGCCGTTGACGCGCTGGGCCCTGGCCGCCCGGTCGGTGATCGTCCACGTCAGGTCGACCACGGCGTAGTCCTGGGTGACGTCGACCTGCGGCCGGTCGAAGGCGATCGACGTGATCTCCAGGACGGGCCCGGCGGCCGTTGCCGCCCCGCCCGCAGTGGTGATCGACAGGGCCACCGCGGCAGCTGCCACGGTGGCGGAAAGCGCGCGAAGGCGCCGAGACATCATCTGCTCTCCCCGTGCAAAAGAGATCCCTCGATGGATCACCTGCTGACAATAGCCAGGCCACACCATCCAGAAAGGACCGGGCGCACCCGTCGACCCGCGTTGATCCCGCTCGGGTCGACGATCCGCCGCGGTGCCCGGCGGGTGGGCGGTTCACCGCGTACCCCGGTCGGCGTCCGGGCGACAGCGCCGAACACATTCATGTGCGACACTGTCCGTCACGGTGCGAAACCTGTCACACACCCAACGGAAGGGCAGGCGATGGCCACCGCTGCGGCACCATCAGTGCTGATCGGCGCGGTCGTGCGCGTCATGCGGGACCTGGCGGTCCACCCGCTCACCCTGGAGGTCGACAGCACCGGGGCACGCGTGCTGACCACCATGCACGCGAGCGCGCTGCGGACCCGCAGCCGGGGCCCGTACCGTCAGGACGACCTGCCGCCCGAGGCCCTGGCGATGATCGACTGGCTCAGCCTTCGCCTGTCCGTCGATCCCCAGCGGGTCGACGTCACCATCGAGGGCGGCGGACCCTGGCCCCGCCTGCTGCTGGAGTTGCCCGCCAAGCGGGTCACCGTACGGTTCGTGGTGCCCGAGGACGTCCCACCCGTATACCAGCCGGACTCCAACAACGTCGGGTTGTCGGTGGACATCAAGATCGCCCTGGAGTTCCTCGCCGGTTCCCTGCGCGCCCTGGGCGGCCGGCTACGCGGCGAGCCACCGATCACCCTGACGCTGAGCTACCCCGACGATCCCCACTACGAACGCAACACCGCCGGCCTGCCGCAGGAGTTCCGGGATCTCGTCCCGCCGGTCGTGGCGGACCTCGCGGTCGACCGCAGCCGGTTCTCCCGCAAGCAGCGGGCCGCCCACGACGAAGCGCTGCGCGCGGCGGCGTACGACGACCAGCTGATGGAGCCCGTGGCGGGAGGTGGGCTCAGCACCCGGCTCGGCTCGGCCCGGTTGCGGGTCAGCCCGTGAAGTCGTAGTCCCAGTCCAGCTCCCACCGCCGGATCGCCGGTCGGTCGTCCATCGACACCAGGCTCCGGCCGTCCGCCGTGAACGCCACGGACGTCACCGGCTCCGGATGACCGTCGCACGTGTGCACGCGCCGCCCCGTCCGCACGTCCCAGATGCGCAGCGTACGGTCCGCGTCGGCGGTCACCGCGTGCCGCCCGTCCGGGCTGACGTCGAACACGTCCGCCTCGGAGGCGAGTTCGCACAGCACCCGCCCGGTCGCCGGCTCCCACACCGACACCACCCGCCCGTACGACCCGTCGTACGCGGGGACGAGCCCGACCCGTCCGTCCCGGCTCACCGCCACGGCGTCGCCCCGGCTCGGCAGGACGTACCGTTGGCGGCCGGTGTGCACGTCCCACGCGGTCAGTTCCCTCGCCGAGTTGACCAGGAGCTGCCAGCCGTCCGGGGTGAACCGCAGCGTCGTCCGTCCGAACCCGACGGGGACCGTGAGCACCGGGCTGCCGGTGCCCGTACGCCACAGCCGGCACGTCCGGTCCTCCGCGCCGGCCGACGCGGCGTACCGACCGTCGTCGCTGAGTCGGACCGCCCCCACCGGCCCCTGGTGCGCCACCATCGTGCGGCTCAGGTGGAACCGGTACAGGCTCCACAGGCACAGGTTCCCCTCGGCGTCACCGACGATCGCGTACCGCCCCGCACCGTCCAGGGCGACCGCCCGCACCACCCCGTGGTCGCCGTGCAGCTCCGCCTGCCGCCGGCCGGCCGTCAGGTCCCACAGGTGGGCGGTCCCGGCCCAGTCCGCGCTGACCGCGAGCCGGGCATCGGCGGAGAGCACTAGGGTGTGCGTCTTGCCCACCCGCTCCGCGAAGGTGTGCCGTTGCTGGCCGGTCGGCAGCTCCCACACCCGGATCAGGCCGTCGGCGCCACCCGTCACCGCCAGCTCCCCGTCGACACTGAGCGCCGGCTCCAGCCCGGCCACGAAGGTGAAGTTGCCGCCGCGCAGTTCGTAGCGCTGCCAGATGCCCAGGGGTGCGGCCCGCCCGCCCGCCGTCCGCCCCAACCGCTCCCACCGGTCCCGCAGCTCCGGGTGACGCTCGAACCCGACCAGGTCGCGGGCGGCCCGTAGCTGCCCGGCGGCGTCGGCCGTCCGACCCTCCCGGACGAGCGCCTCCGCCCGGGCGATCCGTTGCCGGACCTGCTCCTCGGCCGCCAGCACCGCCCGCGCCGCCAGGGGCCGCTCGTAGCTCCACGGCGCCCGCAGGTCGGGGCGGGGCAACCGGTGGACGTGCAGCCCCCCGTACTCGTCCCCGACCACGACCAGCGTGCCGTCGCCGCTGATCGCCACACAGGTGAGCGAGAGCAGACCGACCAGCTCCGGTGGCAGCCCGTCGGTACGCGTGGCGACGGTACGCAGGCACCGACCGGAATCCGTCTCCCAGATCCGTGCCGGTTGGTTGGCACTGCCGAACCCGATGGAGGCCGCCCGTTCGCCGTCGCCGCTGAGCACGATCGTCGAGTGCCGGTTCAGGGTGCTCGGCACCGGACCCCGAACCCGGTTAGGTCGGGTCTCCCACAGGTGCGCCACCCGTGTCTGGTGCCCGATCAGCAGGGCGTATCTGCCGGACCCGCCCAACGCAACCTGGTTTACCCCGGTCATCCGCATGTCGGCGGACTTGACCAGGCGGTGCAGCCACCGTCCGGTGTCGACCTCCCAGACCACCACACTGCCGTCCGGGGGCGCCGCCGACACCGCGACCGCGCCGTCCTCGCTCAGGCCCAGCACGGTGACCGCCGCGGGGCTCTCCTGGATCTCCGGCAGGATCCGGCCCGCCGCGTCCAGGTTCTGGTGGGTGCTCGGCGGGTGCTCCAGGGTGCGCCGCAGCCGCCCGTCAGCCGTGTCCCGTACCTCGATCCGACCGTTGTCGTACCCGATGGCGGCCGTGCCCGAGGCGGTGAGCGCCAGTGCGGTCACCGCCGCCCGCTGGTCGGACGGCACCCGGACGCACCTGTCCCGCGCCAGGTCCCAGCACTCGACCGGGCCCCCTTGCGGGCGACGAGCGCGGCCCGGCCGTCCCGGTCGACCGTCAGGGCCGTGACCTCGGCACCGGTTGAGTCCGCACCGAGTTCGGTGCCCACCGGCTGCCCGGTCAGCGACCACGTCCGGAGGCTGCCGTCCCTGCCGCCGGTGACCGCCACCCGACCGTTCCCGTCGACGGCGACGGCGGTCACCCGGCCCCGGTGGCCGGACAACCGCGGCGACCCGGGCTGCGTCCCGCGCCGGGCCAGGGCGGCGGTCACCTCGGTGATCTCGGGGCCGGCGGGCGCGGCGGCCAGCAGCGGCCGGGCCGCCGCATCGTCACCCCGTTCGGCGTGTACGAACCCCAGCAGATGGTCGGCCCGCCAGTTCTCCCCGGCGATCTCCCGTGCCGCCAGCAGCTCCGCCAGCACCTGTTCGTCGGTGATCCGGCCCTGCCGCCACCGGTACAGCGCCCAGTTGTAGACCGCACCAGGATGGTGCGGGTCGGTGTCGACGGCGGAGCGCCACAGCTGTTCCGACTCCGCCGGCCGGTCGAGGTCGAGTAGCGAGAGCGCCTGGTTGGACAGGCTGCCGGCGAGCAGGCCCGCCGCCGACGGCCGCACCCGTGGATAGCGGACGCCCAGCGCGTCCGCGTACACCCCGGCGACCTCGGTGGCCAGGTCGGCGAGGCGGCGGGGGCGGGTCGACGGGTCGACGTCGAAGCACCGCCGGAGCAGGTCGACGATCCCCGGCGGCATCGGCTGCGCCGCAGGCCAGGTCTCCCCCGCCGCCAGGTATTCGGCGAAGGTCTCCCGTGCCGCCTGACCGTAACGGCAGGGACGGTGACCGGCGAACGTCTCCCACACGCACAGCGCCCACGACCAGACGTCGGTGGCCCGGGTGAGGGTCACCCGCGCACCGGCCGCCGCCTCGGCCTGCTCGGGTGAGCAGTAGGCGGGGGTCATGCCGCCGAAACTCGCACCCAGGCTGACGTCCGCTGCGGCACCGGTGGCCCCGTCCACGGCGGCGCGGGCACCGGCCAGCCCGAAGTCGGTGACCTTCGCCGTCCAGGCGCCGTCGAGGCCGACCATGATGTTCGCGGGTTTGACGTCCTGGTGGATGAGGCCCTGCTGGTGGGCGTGGTCGATGCCCCACGCCGACTGCACCGCGAGGTCGAGCGCCCGGGCGAGGAACCCGCCGTCCGGCTCCTCGTGCAGTCGCCCGGCCCGGACCACCTGGTCCAACGATCCACCGGCGACCCACTCGGCGAACACGCAGGGCAGCCCGTCGACCCGGCGCACGTACGCGCAGCTGACCACGTGGGGGTGCAGGCCCAGCCCGACCCAGGTGCCCGCCTCGGCTTCGAAGCGGGCACGCTGCGCCTCGGTGGTCAGTTGCTCGGGGCGCGGCACCTTGACGGCGAGGTCGGTGTCCCAGCCCGGGTGCCGGACCCGGTAGACCAGACCCATGCCACCGGCGAGGGGCTCGTCGAGCACTTCGTAGAGATCCAGAATCTGGTCCCCGGGACGCCACCGCATGGTTCGAGCCTGGCACCCCCCGACACACGGGACAACCATCGGTTGGTCGCGGACGGTAACCTCGGGGGTCGGGCCGCGTCGTCAGGGAGTGACCGTGAGTTTTCGTTACTACCTCTACGTCAGCGACGCCAAGGTGGACATGCTGCTGTCCCAGATCGACCCGGGTCACCAGCGCAGGCGGGCCGCCGAGTTCAGCGTGAACCTCACCGTCGTCGGGGTGAAACGCAGCGTCGAGAACCCGGGCACCGACCGGTTGGCCCGCCTGGAGCGGGTCACCCGCTACCTGGACGAGCACGCCGACGTCGGTTCCGTGGACGAGCCGGGGCAGTTCTTCCGGGGGTTGCTGCCGATGCGGTGGGGCATCGTCCCGACCACTGGTGAGCTGTCGCTCGTCTACTTCGGTGGCCGCACCGACGACACCATCGTCGGCCTCGGCGGGTCACCGTTCCACCTCGTCGGCGCGGCCCCGGCGGCCGAGTCCACCGGGCGTGGGCCCATGGGATCGTCCACGATGCCGGCGCTGCTCGCCGGGCTCGTCGACGACGAGGCCGCACCGGTGCCGGGCACTGCGCACGACGCGGCGGACGAGCCGGACGCGGCCGAGGTGGCGGCGCTGGCCTCGGTGCACCAGGCCGGCACCCGCCTGCGTGGGCCCACGCAGAACGTCGAGTTCCTCGCCAAGCGGCTGCTCCACGGGCCCAGCCCGTACCCGGAACTCGACGGGCGGCCCGGCATGACCGTGCTGCTGGGCAGCCCGCTGTACGTGGCGCTGGTCGACTGACCGGGCGGCCGGGCGTGGGCACCGACGACCCCGGGGCCGGGCGACCCGCCGGGGCGGTGCCGGTCCCCCCGCCCGTCACGGTGACCGTGCAGGCCGGGTCCACCGTCGACACGTACGTCTTCCACCGTCGCACGACGGTCGTGGTGGGGCGGGCCGCCGACTGCGGGATCCGGGTCGACGACGGGCAGCGGCTGGTCTCCCGCCGGCACTGCCAACTCGACGTCGACCCTCCCCACGTGCGGATACGCGACCTCGGCAGTCGGCACGGCACCCACCTCAACGGCCGCCCGGTCGACGGCGGGCAGCACCTGTCGGCCGGTGACGAGGTACGGGTCGGGCGCGCGACGTTACGCGTCACCCTGCCCGACGACGGGACTCGGGAAGCCGCCGCCGGACCGGAGGACACCGGGGCCACCCCCACCGGGGCCACGCCGACCACCCCGGACACCGGGCCCCCCGGTCCGGAGCGGGGACGGGCCCTGCCGGCGCTGGTGACGGCTGCGGCGGTCGGGGCCCCGGCCTCGACGACTTCACCGACCACCGGGTGCTGCGGGAGATCGGCCGGGGCGGCCACAGCGTCGTCTACCTGGCCCGCCACGAGCCGTCCGGCCGGCTCGTGGCCCTGAAGACGCTGCTCGCCGACCGGGCGGTGGACCCCGCCGCGCGGGACGCCTTCCGCCGCGAGATCGCGTGTGTCCGGGGGCTGCGGCACCGCAACGTCGTCGCCCTGCACAGCAGCGGCGCGGCCGATGCCGCCTTCTTCTTCACCTGCGAATACTGCCCGGGCGGCAGTGTCGCCGAGTTCGTGGCCCGGCGTGGTGGCCGGCTCCCGGTCGACGAGGCGCTGCCCATCACGCTCGACGCGTTGGACGCACTGGCCTACGCCCACCGGGCGGAGCTTGCGGTCGTGCTGGCCGACGGCCGGACCCAGACCGCCCACGGCCTGGTGCACCGGGACGTCACCCCGCACAATCTGCTGCTCACCACCGGGGCCGGAGGTGAGGTCGTCACCAAGGTCGCCGACTTCGGGCTGGCGAAGGCGTTCGAGAAGGCGGGCCTGTCCGGGCACACCGGGACCGGTGCGATCGGCGGCAGCCTGGCCTTCCAGCCCCGCGCCCAACTCATCGACTACCGGTACGCCCGCCCGGAGGTGGACCTGTGGGCGGTCACCGCCTGTCTGTACTGGATGCTGACGGGGACGACGCCCCGGGATTTCCCCGCCGGGGCCGACCCGGTCGCGGTGGTCCTGCGGACCCGGCCGGTGCCCGTCCGGCAGCGGGACGGGGCTGTTCCGGCGAGGCTGGCCGACGTGATCGACGAGATGCTCGTCGACCAACCCCGGGTGGCCGCGACGACGGCCGCCGCGCTCGCCGACGCGCTCCGGCAGGCCCGGTGACGGCGTGCCGCGCCGACGCCCGCCGACCTGCCGGTGCCCGCCGGGCCGGTCACTCGTGGATGACCTCCTGTTGCAGTACCCCGAGGTAGCCGTGGGCGGCGATCCGCTGCGCGCGGTCGGTGTAGAAGTCCGGGTCGTCCGGCAGGACGGTGGCCAACCCGTCGACGTAGCGGTTGAACATGCAGAACGCGGCGGCGATCAGCACGGTGTCGTGGATCTCCACGTCGGTGGCGCCCTCGGCCCGGGCGGCGGCCACCAGGTCTCCGGTGACCTCCCGACCACCGCGTTGCACCGCGCCGGCGACGTCGAGCAGCGCGCGCATCTTGGCCGACACCGGGGCGCTGTCGACGTCGTCGTGCACCTGTTGGACCAGGGGCATGCCCTCGGGGAGTTGCGCCGCCGCGTACGCCGCGTGGGCGGAGTAGCAGTAGCGGCACTCGTTGAGGCCGGACACATAGGCTGCGATGAGTTCCCTTTCGCCCCGGGTCAACGTGCCCGGTGCACACAGCAGCGCCTCGACCAGCCCGTTCAGTGGCAACGCCGTCTCCGGCCGGAAGCGGAACAGGCCACGGATTCCGGGTTCGTTGGTATTTAACGTGATGTGTGGCATGCGAGCTCCTTCGCCGACGCAATGGAAAGCCCGGACTTCCTGACCCGGACCGGCGTCAGATTGGATCATCGCCATGGTCACCGTCAATGTTCTGCGCATTCTTCCTGGTCCGGTGGCCGGATCCGGGGAACGCCCCAGCCGGGGGTGACCCGGGCACGAGCCGGGTGGGCCCTGATCACCCGCCGGGTCCGGGGCGGTGAGCTGCCCGGACGGGGCACGCTAGCCTCTGCCGGCATGTCAGCATTCGGCAACTCGCCCAACGTCCTGTTCGCGACGACCGTGACGGCGACCCGGCGACTGTCGCCCGGGTTCGTCCGGGTGACGCTCGGCGACGAGCGGTTGCGGGAGATGGCGCCTTACCAGCTCGACCAGCGCATCAAGATCATGCTGCCGGTCGACGGTGGCTATCCGACCGCGCTGCGGGCGGGGCTGCCCGAGCAGACGTGGCGACGTGAGTGGCGGTCCGTTCCCGGCGAGGTGCGCCCGAGGCTGCGCAGCTACACCGCGTACCGGACCCGGCCGGCGACGGGCGAGCTGGACCTGGACTTCTACCTGCACCAGCCGCACGGCCCGGCGAGCGGCTGGGCGGCGACGGCCCGGCCGGGCGACCGGCTGCTCCTGTCGGGCCCGCACGTGGGGGCCGGCCAACCCGGTTACGGCGTGCAGTGGGAGCCGGGGCCGGCGACCCGGGTGCTGATCGCCGCGGACGAGACGGCGTACCCGGCGGTGCGCGGCATCCTGTCCGGTCTCGGCCCGGGGGTGCGGGCGACGGTCCTGCTGGAGGCCGGCGTCGCGGCGGACGCCGCCACCCTCGACGAGGTGACCGCCGGCCACGCGGTCGAGGTCCGGTTGCGTCGCGGGGCACCGGGCGGGACGGTCCTGACCGCCATGGTGGGCGACTGGTTGGCCGAGTACGGGCCGGCGGCGGCATCGTCGGGGGCGCAGTTCTACGCCTGGACAGCTACGGAGAGTAGCAGTATTGCGCAGGTGCGCAGGCTCTTCACCGAGGCGCGCGTCGATCCTCAGCAGGTCCACACACAGGGCTATTGGCATGACCGCCCGGCCCGCGACGAGGTGGATGATTAGGTAATGCTAACCTAAAAATGTTAGTGAATAATCACTGTAAGTAGCCAGACGGGAACCTCGCACCATGCGTACGCCGACCCCTCGAACACTCCGCCGACGCCTCCTCGCCCTCACCGTCGCCTCGGCGGCGGTGCTCGCCGTGGCCGCCTGCGGCTCCGACGACTCCGAGCCGGCGGGCAGCGTCGGCGACACCAGGACCGTCGAGCACGCGCGTGGCAAGACCGCCGTGCCGAACAAGCCGACCCGGGTCGTCGTCCTCGAACCGGTCCAGCTCGACACCGCCATCGCGTTGCAGCTCACCCCGGTCGGCGCGGCCGTACTCAACGAGGCCGCCGGCGTGCCCAAGTACCTCGGCGACAAGGCCGCCGGCATCACCACCGTCGGCACCGTCCAGGAACCCAACGTGCAGAAGATCGCGGCCCTCAAGCCCGACCTGATCATCGGCACCGAATCCCGGCACTCCGCCCTCTACCAGCAGCTCACCGACGTCGCCCCGACCGTGTTCATGGCGTCCCAGGCCGACCCGTGGCAGGACAACGTGAAGTTCACCGCCACCACGCTCGGCGGCGCGGACTCCGCCGACAAGCTGCTCACCGACTTCCGGCAGCGGTGCGCGGACATCGCCAGGAAGTTCGGTACCGCCGGCAAGAGCGCGCAGCTCATCCGCCCCCGCGACGGCGTCCTCACCCTCTACGGCCCCACCTCGTTCGCGGGCAGCGCACTGGAGTGCGTCGGCTTCAAGACCCCCGAGCGCGACTGGGAGAACTCCATCTCGGTCGACGTCTCCCCGGAACGGGTGCTGGAGGCCAAGGCCGACCACGTCTTCGTCACCACCGTCGACGTCAACGACCGCAGCACCATCCCCGCCTCGGTCACCGCCAACGCCGCCGCCTTCCCTCGCCTGCACCTCGTCGACCAGTCCTTCTGGATCACCGGGGTCGGCACGGTCGGTGGGCAGGCCGTCCTCGACGACCTCGAACGCATCCTCACCGCGTCGAGTTGACCGCCACCACACCCGCCCGCGCGGTACGGCCGACCACCGGCCGTGCCGCGCGTCGGCGTACCACCCGGCGGTGGCTGGTCGGGGCGGTCGTCGTACTCGTCGGGTCGGTGGTGTTGTCGGTCTTCGTGGGCGCGAACCCGGTGCCCCCGGCGGACGTCTGGGCGGCGCTGCGGGGCGCGGGCAGCGACACCGCGCAGTACGTCGTCTGGGGGCAGCGCCTCCCGCGCACCCTCGCCGGGCTACTCGTCGGAGCCGGCCTCGGGGTCGCGGGCGCGCTGATGCAGGCGTTCACCCGCAACGCGCTCGCCGAACCGGGAATCCTCGGCGTCAACGCCGGTGCCGCCGCGTTCGTCGCCGCCGGCATCGCCTTCTTCGGGATCACCTCGCCGGCCGGCTACATGTGGCTCGCCCTGCTCGGCGCGCTCCTGGTCGCCACCGCCGTGTACGCCGTCGGCGGTGCCGCCGACCTGCGGGCCACCCCCACCCGGCTGCTGGTGACCGGGGTGGCGACCGGTGCCGTGCTCGCCGGCCTGACCACCGGGATCACCCTCACCCACCCCGACACCTTCGACCGGATGCGCGGCTGGAACGCCGGCAGCCTGCTCGAACGTGACACCGCAGTGCTGCTGCCGGTGCTCCCGCTGATCGTGGCCGGGCTGCTCGCCGCGCTGGTCGCGGCCCGCAGCCTCAACGCGCTCGCGCTCGGCCCCGACCTGGCCGCCGCCCAGGGCGTCAGCCTGGTCCGGACCCGGCTGCTCGTGCTCGGTGCGGTGACCCTGCTCGCCGGTGGGGCCAGCGCCATCGCCGGCCCCATCTCGTTCGTCGGGCTCGTGGTGCCGCACCTGGTGCGTTGGGGCGTCGGCACCGACCAGCGCCGCATCCTCGCCGGGTCGCTGCTGGCCGGCGGGATGCTG
Source organism: Micromonospora sp. RL09-050-HVF-A (assembly GCF_019374995.1). Classification (NCBI taxonomy): domain Bacteria; kingdom Bacillati; phylum Actinomycetota; class Actinomycetes; order Micromonosporales; family Micromonosporaceae; genus Micromonospora; species Micromonospora sp. RL09-050-HVF-A. Next base: position 4,782,454 of record NZ_JAGKQP010000002.1, on the reverse strand, counting down.
GTGCTGCTGGCCGACGTGCTCGGCCGGATCGCCGTGCTGCCCAGTGAGATGCCGGTCGGCATCGTCACCGCGTTCGTCGGTGCTCCGGTGCTGATCGCGCTGGCCCGACGCCGACGGGCGACCGCGCTGTGAACCGGCCGGTCCGCCGCACCGCCGGGGGTCGCCGGCTGCTGCTCGGCACCGACCATCGGCACGTGACCGTCGGCGTACGCGAAGCCGCCGTCTGCGCCGCCGCCGCGCTCGTCGTCGCGGCGCTGGCGGTGGTCGGCCTCTGGCTGGGCGACTTCCCGCTCCGCCTCGACGAGGTGCTCGGCGTGCTCGGCGGCCGGATCGGCGGGCTGACCCGCACCGTCGTGCTGGAGTGGCGGCTGCCCCGCATCGCCGCGGCCGTCGCCTTCGGCGCGGCGCTCGGCGTCGCCGGGGCGATCTTCCAGACCATCACCCGCAACCCGCTGGCCAGCCCGGACATCATCGGCCTGGCGAACGGCTCGTTCACCGGCATGCTGACCGCCCTGCTGCTGCTCGGCGGCGGCTGGCACCTGCTGATGCTCGGCTCACTCGCCGGTGGCCTGCTGGCGGCGCTGGCGATCTACCTGCTCGCCTATCGGGACGGGCTCTCCGGGTTCCGGTTCATCGTCGTCGGGGTGGGCGTCTCCTCGATGCTCGCCGCCACCAACACCTGGCTGCTGCTGCGCGCCGACCTGGAGACGGCGCTGTTCGCCGCCGCCTGGGGCGCCGGTTCGCTCAACACGGCCACCGCCGACGTGGTCTGGCCGGCCGCCGCGATCATCCTGGTGCTGCTGGCCGTCACCCCACTGTGGGCGGCGGCCCTGGCCCAACTGGAACTGGGCGACGACGTCGCCGCCGCCAGCGGAGTCGCGGTCGACCGCAACCGCGCAGTCCTCGTGGTCATCGCGGTCGCCCTGGTCAGCGCCGTCACCACCGTCGCCGGCCCGATCTCCTTCGTCGCCCTGGCCGCCCCGCAGATCGCCCGTCGTCTCGTCCGGGCACCGGGCCTGCCACTCGCCGCCACCGCCGGGGTCGGGGCGTTGCTGCTGCTCGGCGCCGACCTGATCGCCCAACACGTGATCCCGCTGACCGTGCCGGTGGGGGTCGTCACGGTCACCCTCGGCGGCGCGTACCTGCTCTGGCTGCTCGTCCACGAGATCAGGAGGACCCGATGGTCGACCAGCTGACCGCGCGGCTGCGGGCCGAGAACGTCACCCTCCGGTACGACCAGCGGACCGTCAGCGCCGACCTGTCGTTCGCCGTGCCCGACGGCTCGTTCACCGTGCTCATCGGGCCCAACGCGTGCGGCAAGTCGACGCTCCTGCGGGCGCTGTCCGGGCTGCTCCGCCCCGCCGAGGGTCGGGTCACGCTCGACGGATCGGACCTGGTCACCCTGCCGGCGAAGGAACGCGCCCGCCGGCTGGCGCTGCTGCCGCAGACCATGACCGCGCCCGAGGGGATCACCGTCCGCGAGCTGGTCGGGCGGGGCCGCTACGCCCACCAGCGGGTGCTGCGCCGCTTCTCCCACGCCGATGAGGAGGCCGTCGAGTCGGCGCTCGACTCCACCGGCACCACCGAGCTGGCCGATCGGCGGGTCGACGAACTCTCCGGCGGGCAACGCCAACGGGCCTGGATCGCCATGGTGCTCGCCCAGGAGACACCCCTCGTCCTGCTCGACGAGCCCACCACCTACCTGGACGTGGCACACCAGATCGACGTGCTCAACGTGCTGCACCGCCTGGTCACCCGGGGACGCACCGTGGTGGCCGTGCTGCACGACCTCAACCACGCCGCCCGGTACGCCACCCACCTGGTCGCGATGCGTGACGGCCGGATCGTGGCCGAGGGGCACCCGGCGTCGACCGTCGGTGCCGGGCTCGTCGCCGAGGTGTTCGGGATGCCGAACCAGGTGGTCCCCGACCCGGTCACCGGAGCGCCCATGGTCGTACCGGCCGACACCCGGGAGCCGGCCGCCGGCTGAGCCGTCGGCTGACAGCGCCGCCGGGCTCCGGCCCGGTCCACCACCCCGTCCCGGCACGTCCGCTCCCACGCGAGGCGAAGGCCCCGTTGCTGGCAGCCGCGTTGGTACGATCACGGGCTACGCGTAGCACCCCCTTGCGCGGTGGAGGAGTTGAGGCGATCCGGCAGGGCGCCTCTCCGGCCGCCCGAGAAGACAGGGCAGATCGAGCGATGACCACTGTGGTGCGGCACCTCATCCGACTGCTGACGCGCCGGCCCCGGCGGCTGCCTTGACGACCGTCAACCGGATCCATCGGGCCGCGCAGATCCGCTTCGCTCTGGCCCTGCTCGGGGAGAGGAACGGGCATCACGATTTTGAGCAGATCTGCTTTCACCTGACCCGCGAGTTCATCGCCCCGAATGTTCGGATCTCCACCGGCCCGGTCAGCGCCGGCGGGGACCAGGGGCGCGACGGCGAGAGTTACTGGAGCGAGACCTCCTCCTCCGACGGGGACCTCGCCTTCTGCTGCACGATCCAGAAGAACGACCTTTCGCGAAAGGTCAAGAGTGACGTCAAAGGAGCATGCACCACCGGACGACCGGTGCAACGGGTGATCTTCTTCCTGGCCCAGGGAATGGAGATCGCCAAACAGCACCAACTCCAGGAATGGGCACGATCCGCATACGGCATCGATCTGCAGATCTGGGACGGGCCACACATCGCCGACCAACTGGCCAGGTCGAGGACGATGGACGACGTCGTCGAGTCCTATCTGAAAATCGCGTCCGAGTCGGGCGTCCGCCGTTTTCTGAAGTCCCCCACCGTCCGCGCGCTACTACTACTCCTGCTGCTGCTGCTCGCAGCTGTCATCGTCAGGCATCAGCTGCCCAGGCACTACTCCCTGGTGTACGAGAAGCGCCGCCTCACGGCTGTCGCCGGCCGGTGCGCCTCCGACTGGAGGACGAAGAACACGGCGACCCGGTCGACGGTCGACGCGGACCGTCCAGCCGTGACACTCGCTACGGGACCCACCGGGGTGGGCACCTCAAGCGACGCCCGGGACCTCGCCTTCTACGACTACTGCGACGAGGGCACGTTGCGGATGATCTTCTATCTGGGCATGGCCACCGTGCCGCACGAACCCTCGACGGCGCAGGAGTGCGACGAAGCCGCCCCGTCCGACAGGAAGATCAGAGTCGTCGAACCACGGTCCGGCCTCTGGCTCTGCACACGTACGGACGACGACGCTCTCGCCCTGGTCGAGATTCGCACCGTCACCTTCGACCCGCGAGTGTCCGGGTTCCAAGCCGATCTCTGGCTGACACTGTGGCGGTGACCGCCGGGTGCCGGTCACGGCGGTGCGGGTGACGCCTCCTGCGCGCCCAGCCGGAAACCGTGCACCCAGGACACCGCCTCCATGAGATCGTCGGCGGTCATCGACTTCAGCATCGCGTCCCGTGTCCGCGCCCGGACGCCGGCAGGGTGGTACAGCTCATCGCCCAACCACCGCGCCGCCTCCTGCGCGCGGGAGGTGCGCACCCGGCGTACCTCGTTGAAGTGCAGGAGGCGGCCCGGGATCTCGTCGGGGTCGCACCTCAGCGACCGGGCGAGGACGACGGAGTCCTCCAACGCCAGCGCGGCGCCCTGGGCGGCGTACTGCAGCATCGGGTGGGCGGCGTCGCCGATCAGGACGACCCGCCCCTGCACCCACCGCGCCACCGGCGGCCGGTCGCACAGCACCCACCTGCGCCACCGTCTGCCGAGGTGCAGCAGCCGGCGTGCCTGCCCTCCCGCCTCCGGGAAGGCGGCCGGTACGAGGTGCTGGTCGACGGGTTCACCACTGACCGCCCGGGTGGCTCCGTCGTCACGAACTGCGGCGATGTTCAGCTCCCGCCCACCCGCTATCGGGTAGGAGACCAGGTGCCAACCTTCGCCCGCCCAGAGGGACACCGCGTTCCACCGCAGTTCAGCGGGGACGGAGCTGGTCGGGACCACGGAGCGGAAGATGGTGTGCCCGGTGACCCGGGGCTCACCGTCACCGACGAGCTGGTGCCGCACCCGGGAGCGGATCCCGTCCGCACCGATCAGGACGTCGCCCACCACCTGTTCACCGGAGGCCAGCTCGCAGACGACCGACTCGTCGGAGGTGCGGTACCCGACCACGGGGCTGTCGGCTCTGAGCCGGATACGTTCCTCGGCGCGGCACGCGGCCAGCAGCGGCGCGTACAGATCACCCCGATGGACCACGGCGTACGGATTACCGAATCGTCGCCGGTAGTCGGCCCCCACCGGCAGAGTCACCAGTCGTTCCCCGGACCGGCCGTCTCTGAGGACCAGTTCGTCGATGTAGACCGCCCGCGACCGCACCTGATCGCACACACCGAGCAGGTCGAGTGCGTGGAAGGCGTTCGGGGCCAGTTGAATTCCGGCTCCGAGCTCGGCGAACTGGGCGTTGCGCTCGAAGACCTCTATCTGGTGCCGGCCCTGGCGGGACAGCCCGAGGGCCACGGCGAGCCCGCTGATGCCGCCACCGGCGACGAGAATTGTGGACACTTTGCCCCTCGGCGATGAAATCGGTGTCATCCACGTGACGTGTCGACGGCGGCCAGTTCGTGCACGGATCCGGACAGCACGGACGTGGCCATCTCAGCCAATATGGAGGTGCCGTCCGTGCTGAGCACCGACTCAGGATGGAACTGCACCGACCGGAAGTGTGGACCGACGAACCCGTGCACCTCACCGGTCCGCGGGTCCCGGCTCACCGCCACCGGCCCCACCCCGGCCGGCCACAGATGGTCGTCGGCGCTGCGGACGGCGAAGGTGTTGTAGAACCCGACCCGGACCCGCCGGCCGAAGAACTCGATGTCCCGCTGGACGCCCTGGTTGGGTCGTCTGCGTCGCACCAGGTCGAGCCCGAGAAGCGAACCGAGGACCTGATGGCTGAGACAGACCGCCAGGAACGGCGTACCGGCGTGCAGCAGGTCCCGGATGCGGGTGTGCAGACGGTCGATCCGTACGTCGTCGCGGTTGTTCGGGTCGCCCGGGCCCGGCCCCATGACGACCAGGTCGGCCTCTTCCCGGGGGAACGGCTCCGTGGCCCCGCACAGGGTCACCTGTAGCCCGAACTCGCGCAACTGATGGGCCAGCATGGCGGTGAACGAGTCCTCCGCGTCCACGATCACCGCCCGCCGCCCCACGAGCTGCGCGACCTGCGGCACCCTGGTGCGCCCGTCCCGGTCATCGAACCAGAAACGCGCCAGGTCGGTGTTGCGCGCCGCCAACGCCGCCTGTACCGCGGGGTGACCCGCGAGGCTCGACCTGGCGGACGCCGTACGGTCGGGCCCGGGGGCCACGCCGAGTCCACGCAACACACCCTGCGCCTTGGCGTGCGTTTCGAGAACTTCCAGCCTCGGGTCGGAGTCACGCACCAGCGTCGCACCGACCGTGATCCGTAGTCGGCTGTCCACGATCTCGACGGTACGCAGCAGGATCGCCGAATCCAGTGAGCGACCGCCGTTGACGTCCCGGCTGAACAGTGCCGCCACGCCGCTGTAGTAGCCCCGCCCGTCGGGTTCGTAACGCCTGATCACCCGGCAGGCGTTCGCTACCGGACTGCCCGTCACGGTCGGCGCGAACATCGTCTCGCGGAGAGCGTCCCGCACGTCGAGTGACGTCGACCCCTCGATCAGGTACTCGGTGTGCGCCAGGTTGCCCATCTCCTTCAGGAAGGGACCCACCACCCGCCCGCCCCGGTCGGTGACCCGGGCCATCGTCTTCAACTCCTCGTCCAGGACCATGTACAGCTCCCCGGTCTCCTTGCGGTCGGCCAGGAAGTCGAGCACCTCGGACAGCGCCGGTCCACCGGGCCGGTAACGCAGGGTCCCGCTGATCGGGTTCATCATCGCGGTGCCGTCGAAGAGACTGAGGTGTCGCTCCGGTGTCGCGCCGACGAACGTGCGGGAGCCGGTGTGGATGACGAACGTCCAGTACGTGCCACGCTCGTCGGCCAGCAGCCGGTTGAACACCGTGAGCGCGGTCTGGACGGGCGAGCTGCGCAACGGCGCGGTGAGTGTGCGTTTGATGACGAAATTGGCACCCGTGCCGTGTCCGATCTCGTTCACGAGCACCCGGCGCACGATCTCCGCGTACTCGTCGTCCTCGATGTCGAACTGCGGGGTGCCGAGGTCTATCACGCCGTCGGGCAGCAACCTCGACGTGGCCGCCACCGAACCGACCGCCTGCTCACGGATGGTCATCGCGACCAGCGGGGCACCGTCGTCGTGGCACTCGAACCCGGTCTCGGTGAGCTGCCGGTACGGCACCATGGCCAACAGGTCGTGCCGGGGCTGTCCTGGCCCCGTCAACCGGGGCAACGGCAGGTCGGCCAGCGTACGCACGCACCCGACGTCACCGACGAGCAGCTCGACCCGGCGACCCACGGCCTCCGGCCGATGCAACAGGGCGAACGCCGGCGGCTCCGCCCCCAGCACCTGATCCATCAACCGGGCGAAACGTCCATCGTCGAACGGCATAGCTCCCCCTCGATAGGGTTGACGGATTCTGCGGGCACCGACCGCTGGCCCAGCTCGGCGAGGACGGCCTCGGTGGAGAGCACGACGGCGCACCGGTCGGCCGCGTACCGCAGGGCCATCCGGTGGTGTTCAGCCGAGAAGTCGGCCACCGCATCGCCGACGAGGAACGTCTCGATGTCGTGGGAGTACGCCTCGACCGCTGTCATCAGGCATCCGACGTGCGCGTACACCCCGCACACCAGCAGCTGGTCCCGCCCGACGTCGCGGAGGTGATCCAGTAGTGCGGTGCGGTGGAAGGCGCTGTAGCGCCACTTCGTCAGCACGGTGTCGCGCTCACCCGGGGCCAGTTCGTCGCTGATCTGCCGGTCCTGTGCGGTGGCGGTCATGCCGGGGCCCCAGAAATCCCGCAGCAGTCCGCGCTGGACCTGCGTCATGTCCCCGGGCTGCGCGGTGTAGACGACAGGCACCGCGAGCTGTCGACAACGGCCCAGCAGCGCTGCGGTGTTCGCGATCAGTGCCCCGCCGGGCTGACCCGAGGCCGGCAACGACCTCAGGAAGTAGCGCTGCATGTCGTGCACCAGCAGCACGGCACGGCGCGGATCGGGCCGCCAGCCGGCCGTGTTGGCGGGTAGTTCGCAGGGGTCCGGCATCGCGTACGGCGTAGTGGTGGTGTCCAAGTTCATCTCCCTGGTCCGGACGGGTCAACGCCCGAGGGCGGCGCCACCGTCGACGTAGAAGTCGTGCATCGTGACGTTGGCCGCTTGGTCGGACAGCAGGAACATCACGGCGTTGGTGACGTCGGCGACGGTCGTGAGGCGGCCGAGCGGGATGCCCACGCGGTACTCGGTCGGGACACCGGCGACGGACACGGACGTGCCGTCACCACCGCCCCACAGTCCCCGCAGCATCGCCGTGTCGGTGGAGCCCGGGGCGACCACGTTGCAGCGAATGCCGCTGCTGGCCAGTTCGAGCCCGAGCGTCTTGGTGTAGGCGGTCGCCGCCGCCTTCGATGCGGCGTAGGCGGACATCCGCACCCTGGGTACTCCGGCCGCGTTCGAGGCCACGGTCACGATGCTGCCCCGTCGGCGCGGCGTCATCCGCCTGGCGACGGCCGTCGACATGAGGAAGACACCGCGGGCGTTGACCGCGAGGGTGTCGTCCCAGTCCCGCTCGGTCAGCTCGACCGCGGTCGCCGCCCGCAGCACCCCGGCACAGTTCACCAGGAAGACGACGGGGCCCAGTCGCTCCTCCACTGCGGCCACCGTGTCCTCGACCTCGACCGCGGAGCGGACGTCGGCGGTGAATTGCGTGACGGTGCCGGGCACGTCGTCGCGGGCACCGAAGAGCGCCGACAGGCGGTCACCGTCGACGTCGAGGGCCGCCACCGAGGCACCGGCCCGGCAGAGGGCGGAGACGACAGCCTCCCCGATACCGCCGGCCGCACCCGTGACGATGGCGACTTGACCTCGGAACTGATCCTCATACATGAGGGCTGGTCCTCCAGAGTGGGTCGATTCCACGGCGGAACGGACGGGACGCCGTCGCCTTTGACCGGGCCGGCGGGACGGTGTCGGGGTGCCTCAGCACAACTTCTCCACCACGTCCACGACGTCGGCCGCTGACGGCATGGTCATGATCTCCTGGGCCAACACCGCCGCACGTTCTCGGTGGATCGGCTGGTGGAGCAGTTGGTCGACCCCGGCCGCGATCGCCTCGGCGGTGTCCTCGCCCGGCAGGAGCATGACGGCCGCACCGGAGTCGGCGAGACGACGCGACGGCGCCAGGAGTTTGGGCATGTTCGGTATCAGCAGCTGCGGCACGGCGCATGCCATACCGGTCAGGGCCGTGCCGCCGCCACCGTGGTGCACCAGCACATCGCAGTTGCGGGCCACCACGTCGAGCGGCAACCAGCCGGCCCGCACACCGAGCCGTTGCGACAGCTCGTCGCTGACCGCTGCCGGCGTCGCCACGACGACCTCGGCCCCGACCGTCTTCACCTTGCCGACGAGGTCGACCAGGTAGTCGAAGAAGTTGCCGCGGGCGACCTTCGTACCGGCTGTCACCACGATGCGGCGTTGCTCGCCCCGGACGTACATCCACGGCTCCAGTGGGCGCTGCATGTTCGTCGGTGCGAACCGCATCGGCTGGGCCGGGCCGGCGTCGGCCGGACGCAGGCTCGGCGGGCAGATGTCGATCCAGAGGTCGGCAACGGGAAGCCGGGCCAGGCCGAGGCGCTCCAGCTCCGGGCGTAGTTCCCGTTCGGCGGCCGAATCCACGACAGGTGGTTCACCGGTGTCCCAGGAGTGCCGCACGTAGGGTACGCCCAACCTGCTGGCGAGCAGCGGCGCCGCGAAGGTGAGCATGCCGCCCACCACGACGTCCGGTCGCCATTGCGCAGCGAAGTCGAGCAGCGGGTCGATGCAGGCCGCCGCCAACCGGCCGAAGGCATGACCGATGTAGATCATGTGAGCCTCCGGATCGGTCGGTTCCGTGATCGCAGCGCCGGAGCGATCGGTGGTGATGTGGTGGCGGATGGGAACCGGTGAGACGCAGAGGCCCGGCAGGCCGGCGCCGACGATGGCGGGCAGCGTCTCCTCAGTCGAGGCGACGATCACCTCGTGACCGGCGTTGCGCGCGGCGGTGGCCAGCGGCGTCAGCGGAAAGACCGTGGCCGGGCTCCCACCCGTGACGAACAAGAAGCGCATGACGATTCCTCACGTTTCGTTGACGGGGATGAGCGGGCATGCCGGGCGCGTCGGCTACGACGGTTCGACCCGGACGGCGGCGTCGGTCTCGATGCGCTTGCCCTGCGGCGGTCGGCCCCACCGGCGCATCGCAGGTGACTCGACGAGGCGGTGGAGAAGAACGGCCAGGCCGAGGCTGAGAAGGAAGGCGAGGGCGACGAAGAGCAGGCCGGCACCCCGTCCGAGGTCACGGTCGAAGCCGATGCCCGCCCGCATGACGACCAGGACGATCTCGTGCACCAGGTAGAACGCGAACGACGCCTCCCCGAGCCGACGCATGACCGGGCTGCTCAGCCACGACCGGCCCTCGCGGTCGTCGCCCACCGCCAGTGCGGGCACCAGCAGCGCCAACGGCACGATGAGGACCGCGTTGACGGTGTACGTCATCGGGACGATGAGGCCGACCAGGTAACCGACGACGGTCAGCGCGAAGGCGACGCCCCGCCCCGGGCCCACCCACCGACCGGTCAGCACGATCCTCGCCATCAGCATCCCGAGTACGAAGTCCAGGAGCCGCACCGGCGGAAAGGCGTAGAGGAACCACATCTGGTCGACGGACTGGTCGGCCAGCACGGTGCCGGCGAAGCCCTCCGGGAACCGCGGTGACGCCGGCAGCAGCGACCCGAGCACGGGCAACGCGATCACCGTACCGGCGACGCCGGCCGCACACGCCCACAACTGCCCGGCCCTGATCCGGGCGAGCCGGGGCAGCAGCAGGGGGAACATCGCATAGAAGAACAACTCGCAGGACAGCGACCAACTGGGGCCGTTCACACTGAGAAAGACGTCCGGCTTCGGCACCCATGCCTGCAACAGCAGCAGATTGAGCAGCGCGGTGGACCACGGTGTGGAGGCGGCGGCGAAGACGAGCATCGCCAGCCCGAAGGTGACCGCGTGGTTGGGATAGATCTTGACCAGCCGTCGCCGCAGGAACCCACGGTACGTGTCGTCGGGCCGGGCGGACCAGGTGAGGACGAAGCCGCTGAGGAGAAAGAAGAAGGAGACGCCGACGGTGGCGGCGCTCTTGGTCGCATAGGTGAGCGCACCGGAGACACCGGTGCCATCGGCGAACAGCCGCAGTGTCGCCACGTGAAACAGGAACACCATCGACGCGGCGACGAATCGCGCGCCGGTCAACGATTCGAGGCGACCACCGCCTGGCCGCGCAGCACCACTAGTCAACGGATCTCCTCAGTGAACGCCGAAGTGAGGACCGACCGACCACATTCGGTCTCTTCCGGCCGACCCGGTCGGGGCACGGTCTCGACCATGGTTCGACGCGGTTGGCTGTACAGGGCGTACGACCCCGGCGGACCGCATCAGGCGGCCGGTGCGCGGGGCAGGCGGCAACAGTGCCGACGGTCAGCCGCGCTGGTATTCCAGAATCGTGATGACATCGAACCGCCGGCGACCGGGGGCGATCGGTGGGCGGCTCACGGGTAAGGCTGCCAGACCGCCGCCGACCGGTACAGGCGCGCATCTGACCATTGCCGGTCGTGGCCGGATGCGGACATTCTCACCATGTCGCGGGCGACAGCGGCACGATCGGGGTGCCGCGCCCACTGCCTGGCGACTCCCGGTTCAGAGCGAGGTCCCGCCGGCGACCTCGATGCGCTGACCGGTGATCCAGCGTGCGGCATCGGACGCCAGAAAGGCGACCACGTCGGCGACGTCGTCCACCTGACCGATCCGGCCGAGCGCGGCCTTCGACGCCAGCTCCGCCGCCGTTCCCGGCTGCCGCAGGCGGTCACCGTGAAACTCCGTGTCGATGAGGCCGGGAGCGACGCTGTTCACCGTGATCCCGCGCGGACCGAGCTGCTCGGCCAGTGCCTGACTGAAGACCTCGAGTGCCCCCTTGCTCATCGCATAACCGACGATCTCGGGGTGCGCCACCCGGGTGGCCAGCGAGGAGATGTTGACGATCCGACCCCCGTCGCGCATCAGGGGAAGGGCCCGCTGCGCCAGGAACACCGGGAGACACACGTTGATCGCGAACACCCGGTCGAGCTGTTCCGGGACGAGTTTGGCGACATCCGCCCGGCAGCCCACCCCGGCGTTGTTGACCAGCACGTCGAGCGCGGTGTCGCCGGTGTGGTGTCGGAGACCCGCTGCCAGTCCGTCGAGGAGCACGTCCAGACCCGAGTCGTGGGCGAAGTCGGCACGGACGGCGAACGCCGTCCCACCCCGGTCACGTATCAGGTCCACCGTCTCCGCAGCCATCGCGTCGTCGCGACGGTAGTGGACGGCGACCACGGTCGTCGCCGTTGCGAGCCGTACGGCGATGGTCCGGCCGATCCCGCGACTGGCGCCGGTGACGAGCACAGCGCGCGTGGTACCTCTGTCCATGTCTTCTCCCAGAGCTGTCGTCGACGATCGGTTACGACGGAAAGTCCAACAGGCCCTCGATACGGCCGGCCACCACTCCGGCCTCGAAGCGGCTGCTGGTGCCCAGCCTCCGCAGCAGCGCGGAGACGAGCCGCCGCAGGGTGCGGGCCGACAGTTGCAACTCGCGGGCGATCGCGGTGTCAGGCCGGCCACGTGCCCACAGCCGCAGGATCATCAGTTGCTGCTCCGTCAGGCGCAACGGGCTGTCGACGAGGTCGGTGGAGGTGTACCGGGCGATCGGGTCCCGATCGTCGGGTGCGACGCCCGGCGTCATGGCGGTGGGGCTTTCCGTGGTGGTACTCCAGCAGAACTCGAAGACGCGTCGCAGCAGCGCGACGACAGTTTCCTGTCGTACGAGCAGGTGGCCGGAAATCCTATTGCCCGGACCGGTCGGCCAGATCAGGGCAAGATCGTCGTCGACGACCAGGAAACGGAACGGAACGAGCTGTGTGCTGCGCACCTGCACGCTGACCGAAGCCATTTTCTGCAATGGTCCCGCGATCCGTGCGGCGCCGACGGAGGTATTCTGTCGGATCACTCGGATCACCAGCCCGGCATCAATGCCCGTACGGTGGCGATTCACGGCGTCGGTGACAATCTGCTGGGCCGGTGCCGGCGGATCCATCCACATCATCTCACCGGCGGCGTGAACCGCAGCGTTCTTGAGCAACTCTTCCATCCGCGACCAGCCCGCCACCTCTTCTATACCGGTGGCGCCTGCCGTGACCGGCCATCCACATGTCGCCAGGGCCGCGACCTTCGCCCGGACCGACCGGATCGCAGCCGCCGCCCCGACCTGCGCCTCTTCGTGCCGTTCCAGCAGGTCCAGCAGGGCCTCCAAAGGACGTCGATCGTCCTTCACGGTGAGAGGGCACATCGAGCCACCTCTTCCTCGTTCCATTGTCCGCCCGGGGCCACGGCCGCTACGGGCCACAAATTGGTCTACATGAGTCGCCGTAACTTTGACAAGCTGTCGTCAACGACTGGAGGACACCGCCGAGAAGAGTCGGTACGGTGCAGTTGGCGAAGAACTCCGCCGCATCAGGCAATCCACTCGGGCCATGATCGAAATCACCTTGCCCGGAGCACGTCGATGTTCAACAGCCACCCGGGACGCAGCTGTCCGGCAGTGACGCCGACCAATCGCCGCTGACCGAACCCGCACTGGTCCCACGCACCCGGGCGAGGGCGCACCGGGTGTCGGGACCACCGGAGACACGGCGGACGTCGAGCCAAGATCAATCGACTTCTCTCGATCACGCGGCCCGCGACGTGACCGGGTGCGCAACAGCCCCACCGAAACGGTCGAATGGTGCCGACAGAGTCGGTGCCGGCGGAAACAACTGGTGGCGATTCACCACCGACCATCTTCTCCTGGAGAGGTTGAAATATGCGCGGTATCGTTCTCGCCGGCGGCTCGGGTACGCGGCTGAGGCCCGCAACCAAGGCCCTGTCCAAACAGCTGCTGCCGGTCTACGACAAACCCATGATCTACTACCCGCTGTCCGTTCTCATGCTTACCGGCATCCGGGACGTCCTGATCATCTCCACCCCTGACCACCTGTCGCTCTACCAACAACTCTTCGAGACGGGGGCGGAACTCGGACTGAATATCGAGTACGCCGTCCAGGAAAGGCCGGGCGGCTTGGCGGAGGCATTTCTCCTGGGCGCCGACTTCATCGGCGACGAGAACGTCTGCCTGGTGCTGGGCGACAACATATTCCACGGCACCGACCTGGGCCCGCTGCTTCGGGCAGAAGCCGAGCAGGTGTCGGGCTGCACGTTGTTCACCTACCCCGTCTCCGATCCCACCCGGTACGGAATCGCCGAACTGGACCGCGACGGGCGCCTGGTCCGACTGGCGGAGAAGCCGATTTCCCCGTCATCGAACCAGGCGGTCACCGGCCTCTATCTCTACACTCCCGACGTCGTGGATCACGCGCGGGCACTCGCACCCTCCGCCCGCGGTGAACTGGAGATAACCGATCTCAACAATCGTTACCTCGGTGAGGGGCGGGCCAGAATCGTCGGTCTCGGACCGGAAGCGGTCTGGTTGGACACCGGCACGCACGACAGCCTCCTGGCCGCCGGGAACGTCGTGCAGTTGCTCCAGCACCGCAACGAGCCCGTCGCCTGCCTGGAGGCGATCGCCTGGCGAATGGGTTTCATCAGCACCCGGCAGATGGTCCGGTTGACGAGGAACTATCCCGAGGGCAGTGCCGTGGCCACCTACCTGGCAGGGCTGCTCGCCCGGGAACCTCTCGGCTTCGAGGCCTTCGCCTGACCCGCAGCACGCCCCGCCGCTGCTGGCGCGTGGGGACGTCGGGGCGACCCCGGCGCCGACGCCACCGCCTGCCAGGCAGCCGGCCCGGCGGTGGCGCAGCCGGCCCGGCGGGAGCGCAGCCGGCCCGGCGGGAGCGCAGCCGGCCGGCGAACATCCCGGCCCGACCCGGGCAGACCGTCCAGCGCGCACGTCCAAGTGCGGAACTACGCACTCGCCCACCCGAAGAGTCCTGTCATCGATCGCTCGACGACGGCGATCAGCACGACGTTCAGCAACTGAAAGGAGTCTGCCGTGACCGAGAAGGCATTCCGGTACGACGTCCTCGCCGACGACGAGATCCGCGTGCCGGACGGATTGCGCGACGTGTGGCGGGGATTCAAGGAACCGCCGCACCAGCAACCGGTCTGGCGCAACCGCCACCTGCTCGAGTGGGCCCGCGCCACCCTGGCCTGGAGCGCACCGCTGGTCACCTCGCCTGAGGTCGAGGAGCTGAGTCGCCTGCTGGCCGAGGTCGCCGACGGCCGGCGTCGCGTCCTGCAGTGCGGTGACTGCGTCGAGGATCCCCGGGAGGCCACGGCCACGCACGTCCGCGACCGGATCCGTCTGATCGACGAACTCGCCGCCCTGATGACGGCTGGTTCCGGGCTACCGGTCCTGCGGGTCGGACGACTGGCAGGTCAACTGGCCAAGCCCCGCTCCGAGCCGTTCGAGCGGGTGAACGGTGTGGACCTGCCCGCCTTCCGCGGGGCGCTGGTGAATCGCCCCGGGCACACCATGGCGGACCGCTCCCCGGACCCGGTGCGTTTGTACCACGGATATCGGATGTCTCGCGCCGTGCTGGCGCATCTGGAGTTGCTGGGCCGCCACCCCGGGCAGGCGGGTGTCGACCCGGTGTGGACGAGTCACGAGGCGCTGCTGCTCGACTACGAGATTCCCCTGCTGCGGCGGGCCCCCGGCGGCAGTTCGTTGCTGGCCTCGACACACTGGCCCTGGATCGGTGAGCGCACCCGGCGTCATGACGGGGCCCACGTCCAGGTGATGGCGGCCGTCGACAACCCGGTGGCATGCAAGGTCGGCCCGGGAATCAGCGCCGGTGAACTGCTCGAGCTGTGCGCGAAGCTCGACCCGCAGCGCCGTCCGGGCCGGCTCACGCTGATCGCGCGGCTCGGGGCGGGCCGGGTGACCGACACACTGCCGCCGCTGGTCCGAGCCGTACGCCGGGCGGGGCATCCGGCAATCTGGCTCTGCGATCCGATGCACGGCAACACCATCCGTAGCCCCAGCGGTCGCAAGACGCGCTCCGTGGCCGACGTGGTCGCCGAGGTCGAACGCTTTCAACTGGCGGTCCTCGCCGGGAAGGGCGTACCCGGGGGACTCCACCTGGAAACGACACCCAACACCGTCGCCGAGTGCGTACCGGTCGCCGGCAACGAACCGGCTGGTCCGTTCACGACCCTCTGCGATCCACGGCTCAACGGGGACCAGGCCGCCCGGGTGGTGTCCGCCTGGCACGCCTGAGGACCGCGTACGCCCGTCCGGCTCCGCAGCCGGGCCTGCTCGTCGCGGCACCGGGTGGGCAGCCGGTCCGGTGTCCGTGGACACCGGTGACCGGCTGCGCCACCCGGCCGCCCGGCTCAGCTCACGACCGGCTTGCGCCGTGCCGGGAGGAACATCGCGGGCACCGCGGTCAGCACCACGACCCCGACGACCACCCAGAAGGTGGCGTGGAAGCCGCCGAGCTCACTGCCCTGCTGCCGGGTCAGCGGTTGCAGCAGCAGGGCGACTGCCGCGGTGCCCACCGCGCCCCCGATCTGCTGGATGATCGCGTTCGCCGTGGTGGCGGCCGGGACGCGCTCCTGGCTCAGGGAGTGATAGAGCGTCAGCATGGTGGGTGACACCACGAAGGCCAGGCCGATACCACGGACGAACAGCGCGGCGACGATCAGCCACTGCGCCGATCCGGGTTCGGCGAAGGCCAGGGGGACGGTGGTCACCGCGACCACCGCCAGCCCGCCGAGGACCATCACCCGGGAGTTGTGTTTCAGGTCCACCATCTTGCCGACGACCAGCACGGCGACCAGCATCCCGGCGCCTTGTGGAGCGAGCGCCAGGCCGGCGTCGACCGCACCGCGGCCGTCGCCCTCCTGTAGGAGCAACGGGACGAGGAAGACGACGGCGAACAGGGCCGCGTTGTTGAGCAGGGTGATCGCCGTCGAGGCGGTGAAGGCGCGATCCCGGAACAGGTCGAACTCGACGACTCCGGTACGCGTGGCGCGGCTCGCCCGGATGCCGTGCCAGGCCAGCGAGACCACGCTCAGCAGCAGCGGTGCCCAGACCCGCACGGCGGTGGGTGGGGTTCCGTCGACGAGCATGCTCAGCCCGTAGAGCAACCCGGCGATGCCCAGACCCATCGTGACGAGGCCGAAGACGTCGAGTCGTGGCGCGTCCTGCCCCTTGCGGTTGGGCAGGTGGCGAGCGGACAGGATCACGGCGACCAGCACGATCGGCACGTTGACCAGGAAGGCCCAGCGCCACGACAGGCTCTCGATCAGGACCCCGCCCACCACGGGCCCCAGAATGGGTGCCATCTGCACCGGAATGGCGATGACGGCCATGGCGCGGCCCATCCGCTCCCGTCCGGCGATCTCCACCACGAGGATGCGCATGAGCGGGAACAGCATGCCCGCGCCCAGGCCCTGCACCACGCGGAAGAGGATGAGGCTGCCCAGCGACCAGGCCAGCCCGCAGGCCAGGGAGCCGACCAGGAAGACGCTCAGCGAGGCGACCCAGGTCGCTGCCGAACCGAAGCGCTGTGTCGCCCACCCGGTGGCGGGGATGACGACCGCCATCGCCAGCAGATAGGCCGTGGAGGCCCACTGCGTCTGGGCCAGGGTGGCGGAGAACGCAGCCGACAGGCTGTGTACGGCCACCCCGATGATGGTGCTGTCCAGCAGCCCGACGAATCCTCCGAGGGCCAGGAGCATCACCTTGCCCAGTAGCGCCCGGTCCAGGCTCGGTGGCGGGCTCTGATCTGTCGTTGCCTGGTCCGTACTCATCGTGTCTCCTCGTCGGGACGGGTGACCTGCCGGATGAAGGTCTTCTTCACCTCTCTACCTATAGCATATAGCCGTTTGCCTTAGGTGATTTGTGTTGTTACAGTCGCTCCATGAAGCAGCTGGCTGAGGCCGCGATCCGCGATTCCTTCATAAACTGCTCAAAGGGAGAGTCACGACGCATCTCGCTACCGCGGGAGGTGGAGGAGCTTCCGTGGAAGCACCTCGACTTCCTCGGGTGGACCGACCCGCGGGCACCCGAACGCAGCTACCTCGTCTGGCAGCAGGGCGAGGACGACGCGCCGATCGGCGTGATGCTGCGACACCCGGACAGGCTGCCGGGCCTGCAGCGCAACATGTGCTCGCTGTGCCTCACCACCCACGGCTCGGGTGGTGTCACGCTGATGGCAGCGCGCAAGTCCGGTCCGGCCGGACGCAAGGGCGACACCGTCGGGCTGTACATGTGCGCCGACCTGAACTGCTCCCTCTACGTGCGGGGGCTCAAAGCCCTCCCGCCAGGGTTGCGGATGGAGGAGACGCTCACGGTGCCGGAAAAGGTGGAGCGCATCAAGAGTCGGGTGGCGGCGTTCATCCAGCAGGTCGCCAGCACGTAACCCTGGTCGACGCGCGCCGCTGCGCCCGGACGGTGAACCCCGGGCGCAGCGGCGCGGGCCGCCCTCAGTAGACCGGCATGGAGGGATCCAGCTGGTGCGCCCACGCGAGGATCCCGCCTCCGACGTGGACGGCGTCCGGGAGACCACTGCGGTGCACGAGGGCCAGCACCTCCGCCGACCTGATCCCCGACCGGCAGATCAACACGACCCGGCGGTCGCGCGGAAGGCGCTCGGTGGCGTCCCCGCTGAAGAACTCGCCCTTGGGGATCAACGTCGAGCCGGGCAGGTGCACGTAGTCGTACTCCTCGGGCTCCCGTACGTCCACCAACGCGAACTTCTCGCCGCCTGCCACCAGGTCGCGCAGGGCGAGCACCGAGATGGTCCCGCCCCGGGCGGCTTCGGCCGCCGCCGGTGACAACAGACCGAAGAACGGCTCCGCCGCAGTCAGTTCGGCCGGCCGGTCCACACCGGGCCGGCGTTCGTACGGCCGGACCGAGCATTCACCCAGCGTCGCATCGTACGTCATCACACGACCCACCAGCGGCTCACCGGTGCCGGTGAGCAGCTTGACCACCTCCATGCTCATGGCCCCGGCCAACCACCCGCCCCACAACCGCAGCGTCCCCGACATGCCCCGGAAGTAGGCGGCTGGCCGCTCGTGGTGCAGATCGCGGAAGCCCGGCCCCTGCCCGTCCCAGAACACCGACAGGCGAGCCCGGCCGCCGTCCAGCTCGCCCCACACGAAGGGGATCCCGGCTCGGGCGCACACGTCGTCGACGAGCTGACAACGGGCGGCGTCCTCGCCGGCACAGACAACCAGGTGGTACGAGTCGACCATGGACTCGGCGTTCGCGAGGTCGAAGCGCCCGGGCACCACCTCGGCCCGCAGGGCGGGACGCGTCCGCCGCAGAGCGGTCACCCACGCCTCGGCGCGGGTGGCGCAGCCGCCGTCCGGAATGCCGAGGTGATCGTCCCAGGGCTGTGGGGGCGCGGCGTCGACGACGCCGATGACACCGACGCCCGAGTCGGCGAGGTGCGCGGCGACGAGCCCACCGACCTCGTCCGCGCCCACGACGAGAACGCGGCCGGCCGCCAGTCGCCGCTGACCGGTCGATCCGAAGCCGCCGAGGATCAGCTGGTGCGCCTGCCGAGCGGCCTCGCCGTCAGGAAGGGCTGCCGCAGGCTCGACCAGGGCTGGAAAAGACATGGTGCTCCTTTCGAAAGGCAGACATGCCGGACGGTCAGGGTCGGGCCCAGTCCGGGATCGTCACGATCTCCAGGACGGCCGCGCCCCAGTTGAAGCCGTAGCCACTCCCGGCCAGGACGACGTGGTCACCCACGGCCAGGCACCCGGTGGTCAGCAGATGCTCCAGACCGGCCACCTGGTCCCCCGCGCCGAGGTGTCCCACCCGACGCCCGAACTCCCAGGTGGTCCGGTCGTCCGGGACACCCATCTCGGCCAGCATCGTCCACCAGCGGACCGTGCGACCGTTGTTGGGCAGGACGAAGCGCCGCACGTCGGCCGCGGCGACCTTGGCCTCGTCCAACGCCTGACCGATCGTGTCGCAGAACCCGCTGGCGATCCGCTGGGAGATGTCCTCGAGATCGTCGAGGTTCTTGCGCATGAACCGGGCCTTGCGGCCCCGCAGGTCGAGGGGCTTGTCCCCGGCGTGCGGCGCGTCCTTGAGCCGGGTGCCCCGATACATCGCCTCCAGCGACGGGTCGGCGTTGAGCACACAGGACAACACCCGGGCGAAGCCGGGCCGGGAGCTGAGCAGGAGCGCGGTGCCACCGTCCGCCATCACCGTCCCGCTCTCCGTACGAAATCGGTCGAAACCGGGGAGGCAGAATCGTTCGCCGGTGGTCATCAGCACCGTGGCGTCGTCCGGACAGGCGGACAGGAAGGACGCGCCGATCAACAGACCGGCCAGACCTCCGTTGGACTTCTGGTCGATCTCCATCGCGGGAGCGCTGCCGCCGATCGTCTGCTGTTGCACGTACGAGGACGGCGTCCACACGTCCTGCCCCTGGAAGTACGTGCCGTGGTGCAGCAGGAGCCGGACGTCCGCAGCGGACGGCTGACGCCGGTCCAGGGCCTGCCGTGCGGCCGCGACGGCCAGGTCGGGTGCGAACTCGTCGTCCGACACGCACACCGCGAGCAGCGCGTTGCCCACGTACTCGGCGTCCGGGTAGCGGCCGTCCGCGACCGCCTCGCGGAGGTCCAGCCTACGGCCGAGACGGACGCCGACCGAGTCGAAGTAGACCTCGTTCATCATCAAGGCGAATGGTCCTTCCGCGGAAAGAGGGACAGCAGCCGCAAGGGCGAGGATCGGGCTGACGTTCGCGCCGAACGCAGGGGCACCGTAACAGCCGGAAATACCTGTCCGGATCACCCGCACGCAATTTTGAACACCAGTTGACGCGCCCCGCGAAAACCGCTATCGCTGGCACGGCAGGGCAACCGCATGGACTCGGAGAAGGAGATCCCGTGGCACCTCGAAAAACTGATGTCGTGATCGTCGGAGGCAGCACCGTCGGGTTGTTCACCGCGATGTTCCTGGCCCGGTCGGGGGTCTCGACGCTCCTCGTCGAACGGCATCCCGCACCGCTGCGTCACCCCCGCGCCATGGGCATCGGGCCCCGGACGGTGGAGCTGCTGCGGACCGCCGGGATCGCCGACGAGGTGGACCGCCTGTGCGTGGACATGTCGGGTGGCAACCTGGAGATGATCAGCACACCGACCCTGGCCGAGGCGGACCTGCCCGCGCTGGCCCGGCAGGCGCCCCCCCGCGCCGAGCCGTTCCGGCGGACGACGCCGCAGATCCTGCGGGGCACCTGCCCGCAGGGACGGCTCGACCGCGTGGTCATCGACCGCGCCAGGGCACTGGGAGCCCGCCTCGAGTTCTCGACCGAGCTCACCGGTTTCGAGCAGGGACCGGACGGGGTCACCGTGAGCCTGACCGGCCCACAGGGGCCGTACGAGGTGGCCTGCGACTACCTCGTCGCCGCCGACGGCGCGCGCAGCGGCGTGCGAGAGGCCCTCGGCATCGGCGTGACCGGCCGGGGCGCCATCGGCGATCCGCTGGTCAGCGTGCTGTTCCAGGCAGACCTCGACGAGTTCACGCAGGGCCAACCGTTCGTCATGTGCGACATCACCACCCCGGAGGCGGCCGGTGGCCTGCTGCCCGTGGACGGGCGGGGCGAGTGGCTCTACGTCGTTCGGTACTCGCCCACCGCCGGCCAGCACGCCGAGGACTTCACGCCCGAACGGTGTCGGAGCCTGATCCGCGCCGCAGTCGGCCGCGCCGACCTCCCGGTGGCGGTGATCAGCACGCTGACCTGGCAGGTACGGGCCGCACTGGCCGATCGGTTCCGCGCCGCCCGCGTCTTCCTGGCCGGCGACGCCGCGCACGTCGTGCCGCCGGTCGGCGCGTTCGGCATGAACACCGGGGTGGCCGACGCGCACAACCTCGCCTGGAAGATCGCGCACGTGCTGGCCGGTTCAGCCGGACCTGACCTGCTGGCCACCTACGAGGCGGAGCGCCGCCCGGTCGCCCGGACGGCTCTGGAACAGTCGACGCTGCGCCTGGCGGACCCGTCCCTGCACTGGGCCACGGGCAGTGCCGGGGCGCGACGTCGCGCCGACGCCGGTGCCCTGCACGCGCCCGTGGTGCACCTCGGCTACCGGTA
Organism: Micromonospora sp. RL09-050-HVF-A; assembly: GCF_019374995.1. Taxonomy (NCBI): domain Bacteria; kingdom Bacillati; phylum Actinomycetota; class Actinomycetes; order Micromonosporales; family Micromonosporaceae; genus Micromonospora; species Micromonospora sp. RL09-050-HVF-A. The sequence goes on along the minus strand of NZ_JAGKQP010000002.1, from coordinate 4,761,183 downwards.
CGCGTCGACAGCGGTGCTGGATCCGGTGCCGGCGCTGCCCTCGACCGAGGAGGTCGAGCTCGACCTGGACGGCGCACCCGGTTCCCGCCTGCCGCACCGCTGGTTGCGGCACGACGGCGCCACCGTGTCGACCCTCGACCTGGTCGGCTACCGGCTCACCCTGTTCGCCGGCCCGCAGGGTCAGGCCTGGCACGCCGTGGCGGACGAGGTCAGCCGACGGCTCGGTCTGCGGCTGGCGGTGCACTGCATCGACCAGACGTCCGGCGGGGACCCGGAAGGTTCGTGGGCCGCCTCGGTGGGGATCGACGGGTCCGGCGTCCTGTTGGTGCGCCCGGACGACTTCGTCGCGTGGCGGGCCCGGCGTATCGGGCCCGCCTCGGCCGACGACCTGGAGAAGGCACTGCTCACGATCCTGTCGCGGACCCACTGACCGCGACCGCATCCGTACAACTGCGGAATCCCGCAGTTGCCGGGCTGGACCGCCAATAGTTGGTCTGGCATGGTTGATTTCGCGCCGGACCTGTTTCAGCGGTCGGCCGACAAGCAATTCCACACGCATCTCGGCGCACACCATCCGCCACTCCTGCGGCATGGTTGAATTGTGGCGCCGGCAGACGAGAAGCGGACTGCTGATGGATCGATCTTCGGTCGCGTACCACAATTCCTGGAACACTCGCGAAGATGTGTCCGGGGGTCTCGCCGACGGTCTCGACGGCGACCGGGGCCTCCCGGCGTCGCTGGCCCGCCATTCCACCGAGGCCGAGCCGGACGTCGTGGCCTTCTGGCACCGGATGGCGCTCGCGGCGCCGGCCGCCGACGCGCCACGCCCCGGGCGCATCCCGGTACCGGCCGAGCTCCATCCGGTGCTGCAACTTCTCGAGGTGGCCTGCCGGGGGTCCCGGCACGGTGGGATCTCGGTGCCCTCGGCCGGGGCGCTCTACCCGTACGAGCACGCGGTCGTCGCGGAGCACGCCGGAGAACTGGCGGTCTTCGCGGTGGACGCCGCACGCCGGTCGGTCCATCTGCAGTGCCGCATCCGACCAGCCGAGTGGCCTGGTGGCCTGCCGCTGCCGGGGCCCGGCAGGACCCTGCTGCTCACCAACGTGCGCCCGTGGCTGTCGATGCGGAAGTACGGCGACCGCGGTTACCTCTACGCACACCTGGACGCCGCCCACCTGAGCACACATCTGCTCTGTCTCGCTCAGTCGCGCTTCGAGCGGACACGCGGCCTGACAGCGCGCGAGGTTCGTCCGCTGGATCAGGTGCTGGGGTTGCCGGGCCGCTGCCGCTTCGTCCACAGCGCACTGTGGCTGGACTCGCCGACCGCTGGGTCGTCCGCACCTCGGGAGAGCTGGGCCTGCGTCGACCAGCACGGGGCCCCGCTGAGGCAGACGCTGCCCGAGCACCCCGAACAGCAGTGCTGGCAACGTCTTCCGGCCCGACCGCAGCCGGGAACGCCCGTCGCGGACAGCGGCGCCGGGTCGTTCACCGCAGCCCGGGTGGCGGCTGCCGGCCCGGTCGCCGGACAGTTGGCCGTGGCGGCGCCGCGACGACGCTCCGCCAAGGACTTCACCGGCGAGACGGTGCCGGTGGGCGACGTCCGCCGGGCGCTGAGGGCCACGGGGACCCGCCTGCCGTGGGACCTTCCCGTGACCGGCACGTTCGGCATCACCGTGCTCGCCCGCCGGGTGGCAGGGTTGGCGGCCGGGGCCTACCGGGTGTACGACGGGACGCTCGCCCCGGAGCCGGTGGCGGAGCACGTGGTCGACGGTGACGAACTGGTGCGTATCTGCATGGGTCAGGAGCACCTCCGACATGCCGCTGCGGCGGTGGTCTTCCACGCCCCCCGGGACGCCATCTTCCAGCTCGGCATCGACGGCGTGGACGCGGCCCTGTTCCGGGCGGGCGTACTGGCCCACCTGCTGTGTCTGGGTGCCGCCGACGCGGGACTGGCGATCACCACCATCGGCGGGTTCGACGCCGCCGGTTGGCACCGGCTCAGTGCGCTGCCGCAGAGGGACGAAGCCCTGTACGTGGCCCTGGTCGGTCAGGCCGGCGTCGTGGCGGTCAAGCTCGACCGGCTGCAACGCGCCTACGCCCATGACGAGGCCTGAGACATGCTGATCGAGGTGATCGACGACGCCGCCCGACGGCACGGCGACCGGCCGGCGGTCTCCGACCGGCAGACCACACTGACCTACCGTGAGCTCATCCGGTCGAGTGCGGTCTGGGCCGACACGTTGGCCGGGTTGCTGCCGGGTGGAGACCGTGGCCGCATCGGAATCCGGGCCGGCAACGGTGTCGCCTACGTGGTCGCCTACCTGGCCGCCCTCCGCTGCGGCGCGGTCCCCTTCCTCATCGACCGGGTCAGCGGGGTGCAGGAGACAGCGGCGATCCGGGAGGACTGCGGCCTCGACCTCCTGGTGCACGACTCCCCCGCGCCCGGCTGGGGCACCCCGCGTGGTGAGCTGGGCACCCTGACCGTCACCGGCGCCCCGTCCGCCGGTCGCGCCGCACTCGACCCGCAGACCGAGGTCTGCCGTTTCACCTCCGGCTCGACGGGGCGGCCCCACTGCATCGAGTTCCGCGGGCAGGCGGTGCACCGGGCCGCCGTCAACTGGGCGACGGGGACGGGCCTGGACGCCGACGACAGCATCGCCTGCTTCGCGTCCCTGTCGAACGGCCTCGCCTTCAACACCTCGCTGCTGTCGGCGTTCCTGGTGGGCGCCCGGTTGCACCTGCCCAACGGTCTGCCGTCCGGCAGTGCGGTGGGCCGGGCGGTCGCGGCGTGCGCCGCCACCCGGCTGGTCGGCTTTCCCGCACTCTACGACTCGCTGGTACGCCGACCGGTGACCGACGGCTCGTTCAGCCGGCTACGCATGGCCATCTCGTCGGCGGCACCGCTCGATCCCGGCACGAAACACCGGTTCGTCGAGGCGACCGGGGTGCCGCTGCGGAACTACTTCGGCGCCGCGGAGGCCGGCCCGCTCACCTTCGCCACCGATCCACTGACCGACCTGGGCCTCGGTGGGCCGCTGCCGGGCGTACTGCTGCGCGCGGGGACCAGGGCGAACCCGGGTCCCGTCGAGGTACGCAGCGAGTCCATGGGCACCCGCTACCTCAACGCCCCGGGGCTGTTGGAGAGCCGGATGACCGACGACGGTCACTACCGCACGGGTGACCGCGGCTACCTGGCCGACGGCAGCCTGTTCCTGAGTGGACGCAGCCACCGGGTGATCAACGTGGGCGGCCGGAAGATCGATGCCACCGAGGTGGTGGAGGCCCTGCGGGCGGCTGCCGGTGTCCGCGACGCCGTGGTGCTCCAGGTGTTGGACCGGCACGGCGTGCCCGCCCTGGCTGCCGTGCTGGCCGCCGACGACTCGCTGGACCCCTCGGGGCCACGACGCTTCCTGGCCGGCCGGCTCGCACCGTACAAGATTCCCAGCCTGGTCCGTGTCGTCCCCGAGATCCCCCGGGGGTCCGCCGGCAAGCCGGCGATGGCGGCCCTCGAAGGACTGTTCGCCGTCGACCGCACCGACGGCTGAGACGCCACGTATCGATCCCGATAGCCGCAATGTGCAAGGAGATGGTCATGTCGGAAAGCGGCACCAGAATTCGACAGAAAGTCGCGCGCATCATCACCGAGTCGGCCGAGGGCGGGCTCAGCGAGGCGGACCTCGACCGGGCCGGCGGATCGCTTCCGGCGCTGGGGTACTCGTCGCTGTCCTACATCCGCATGATCGACGCGATCGAGAACACCTTCGGCATCGAGATCGACCAGGACGAGGAGGATGATCGACTTCGGTCGGTCGACGGCATCGTCGCCCTGGTCGCGGCACAGGACGAGTCGGCGCATGTCTGAGCCGGTACTGGGAGTGGTCGGCCGGGGCCGGCTCGGCACCGCGGTGCGCGACCTGGCCCGGGCCGAGGGGCACGAGGTACGCGTCTACGCCTCCCGCGCCCTGCCCGATCCACGCACCGAGACGGCACCCGACGTCGTCGTCGACTGCTCCGCGCCCGCGGCGTTGACCGGCGTCGCCGAGCTCTGTCACCACTGGCGTCGCCCGCTGGTCCAGTGCGTCTCGGGACTGGACGAGCAGCAGGAGGCCGTGCTGGGCCGGCTGGGCCGGTCCGTCGCCGTGGTGGCCGCCCCCAACCTGACCCTGGGAAACTACCTGCTGAGCAGGGCGGTGCGGTGCGTCGCCGAGGTGGTGACGACCATGGCGCGGGCCGGCGTCACCGGGGCGGTCCCGGAGGCCGCCGTCTTCGAGCGTCACCCGGCCCGCAAGGCGCACCGGCCCAGCACCACGGCGGTTCAGCTGAGCCGGTTGTGGACGTCGCTGACCGGGCACGAGGTCAGCGACGTGGCCTCGCTACGCGCGGGCGACGCGGTCAGCGACCACGAGTTGCGACTCGGCTGGGACGGGCAGTCGCTCGCCCTGGTGCACACGGTGGGGTCCATCCGGACCGCCGCCGCCGGGGCGATCGGTATCGCTGCCGCGGCCACCAGTCTGCCGGTGGGCGTGCACCACGCACACGACGTCTTCGACCAGATGCTGGCCGTCATGGGCGGCGACGGCGGAAAGGACCAACGATGAGCCCCGAGGCCGACCAGGTGACTCCTCGTCCGGTTCCGGCGCACCTGAGCAGGCAGATCGCGTACGGCGCACGCATGCTGTCGCTCGACGGTCACGACGACTTCAACCAGGGTCAGATCTCGGCACGTAGGCCCGGCTCGGACGTGTTCTTCATCAAGAACGCCCTCTGCGGCTTCGACGAGGCGACCCCGTCCCAGGTGGTGGCCGCGTCGACGGACCCGCACGCTCCGGTGGACCCGTTGGCGCCCCCCGAGCTGCCGCTGCACCAGGCCATCTACCGGGCCCGCCCGGACGTCAACGGGATCGTGCACAGCCATGCGCCGTACACGCTCGTTTTCGGCGCCACCGATCTGCACCTGCGGCCCCTCTCGCACGACGGCTCCTACTTCACCGGCCGGCTCGGGCTGTTCACGCAGACCAGCAACACGGTGCTCGACCAGTCGACCGGCGAGGCGATCGCCAAGAGCCTCGGCAGCGGCGAGGGTCTGCTGCTGCGCAACCACGGCGGGGTGGTGGTCGGTCGGAGCGTCCGGCACGCCGCGGTGCTCGCGCAGGTCCTGGAGCGGGCGTGCCGCCTGCAACTGCTGGCCGAGCAGACCGGCGTGCCGTACGTCTGGGCCACCGACGAGGACGTCCAGCTCAAGCGCGACTTCATCTACGCCGATCTGTCCATCCGGTCGTACTGGGAGTACGCGGTCCGCCGGGTCGACGCGACGTGGCCGGCGGCGGCCCGGTGGTGACGGGGCGGATCCCGCAGGGAGCACCTCCGGGGGCGGCGGAGGCGACGGAGGTCCGGGACCTGCTGTCGCTGGCCCGGGAACTGGCCGACAAGGAGCTGTCGCCCCTCGTCGACGAGTTCGAGGCACGCGGCAGTTTTCCCCGGGACCTGCTCCGCACGCTGGGCCGGGTGGGCCTGCTGGGCCTGCCCTACCCGGTCGAGTACGGGGGTGGCGGTCAGCGGTACGAGGTCTACCTGAGCGTGTTGGAGACACTCGCGAGCCGTTGGCTGGCGGTGGCGCAGTCCGTCAACATCCATGTGTTGTCGTGCTACCCGTTGGCCCGGTGGGGCAGTCCGGAGCAGCGCAGCCGTTGGTTGCCCGACATGCTCGGCGGTGACCTGCTCGGTGCCAACTGCATCTCCGAGCCGGCGGCCGGGTCGGACGTCGGCGCGATCGCCTGCGCGGCCCGCCTGGACGAGGCCGCGGGCGTCTACGTCGTGGACGGCACGAAGGCCTGGACGAGCCATGCCGGCGTCGCCGACTACTACAACGTCTTCTGCCGCACCGGTGGCGAGGGCGTACGGGGACTGTCGGTGTTGCTCGCCTCCGCCGACACGCCGGGTGTCTCGCCGCAGCGGCCGGAGCGGAAGATGGGGGTGCAGTCGTCGCCGACCGCCTCCGTCGTGCTGGATGCCGCGCGGGTGCCGGCCGACCGGCTGATCGGCCGACGCGGCAAGGGCTTCCTCATCGCGGCCGGGCTCTTCGACCGGGGCCGCCTCGGCATCGCCTCCTGTGCCGTCGGGCTCGCCCAGGCAGCCCTGGAGTACGCCACCGCCTATGCCAGGCACCGGCGGCAGTTCGATCGTCCGATCACCGACTTCCAGGGTGTGGCGTTCCTGTTGGCGGACATGTCGACGGAGATCGCCGCGGCGCGGGCCCTGGTCCGGGAGGCCGCTCGGGCCCTGGACGAGGGCCAGCCGGACGGCGTCGTCACGGCGATGGCCGCCCGGGCCAAGCTCTTCGCCACCGACGTGGCGATGCGGGCGACCACCGACGCCGTCCAGGTGCTCGGCGCGTACGGCTACGTCCGGGACCATCCGGTCGAGCGCTGGATGCGGGAGGCCAAGCTGCTGCAGATCATCGAGGGGACGAACCAGATACAGCGCGTCGTGATCGCACGGTCACTGTGACCGCGGTCCGCACCTCGACTCCGGCTGAGGAGCACAGATGAGCGAGTCCACCGACGTCGCGGACGTCGTCATCGTCGGCAGCGGCCTCACCGGTGCCGTCTACGCGCGGCTGGTCGCGGACACCGTACCGGCCGTGCGCATCCTGATCGTCGAGGCTGGTCCGGCGGTGACCGAGCCACCGGGCCGGCATCTGAGTCACGTCACGGATCCGGGGGAACTCGACCGGGCCCAGGTCGCGTCACAGGGGCCGCTGCGGGTCCGGCATGGCACGACGGTCGCCTCCGGCATCGCCCACAACGTTCCGCGTGGTCAACGTGACGATGCCTTTCTCAGCCGTCCGGGCCTGTTCCCGGTGGACCCGGGCGGCTCCCTCCCCGCCGCGCAGGCCGCCTGCAACGTCGGCGGCATGGCCACCCAGTGGTTCGCAGCCTGCCCACGGCCCGCCGGTGCCGAGCGCATCGACTTTCTCGACCCGGCCGTGCTCGACGGGGCGCTCGGGGTCGCCGAACGTCTACTGCGCGTCTCGGCACGGCAGTTCGCCGACTCGCCCGTCGAGTCACGGATACGGCGACGGTTGGGTGCCGCACTCGACGACGGCCGCGCTGCGCACCGGCGCGTTCAGCCGTTGCCCATGGCGCTGACCGTCGAGCACGGGTCGGTACGGCGGGCCGGTGTCGACGTGGTCCTCGGCGGGCTGCTCGGCGACCGGCACCGCCACGTCGCGTTGCGTACCCGGACCCTGTGCAGCCGGGTCCTGACCGACGACGGTGGCGTGACCGGGGTGGAGCTGCGCGATCTCGCCACCGGATCGGTTTCCACCGTGCGCACCGGGCACGTGGTGGTCGCCGCAGACTCGCTGCGTACCCCGCAACTGCTGTTCGCCTCGGGCATCCGGCCACCGGCGCTGGGTCGGTACCTCAACGAGCACGCTCAGGTGTCGCTCGCCGCCGAGCTGCACGGTTTCGCCGGTGAGGTGCCGGCCGGCCCGGCCCGGGGCGTCACCTGGATTCCCTACGACGACCTGACCTTCCCGTTCCACGGGATGGTGACTCCCCTCGATCCGACCACCTTGCCGGTCCCTGCCCCGCACCCCTGGGCCGCGGTGCACCTCTTCGTGCCGCAGGACGTGGCTGCGGGCAACCGGGTGACCTTCAGCGATGACGAGCGTGACTGGGCCGGCCTGCCGGTGATGCGGCTGCGTCACCGGCCGAGCCCGGCAGACGGGGCCACGATCGAGGCGGCGCGGGAGGCGGTGCTGCGGCTGAGCCGGCTGCTCGGCCGGCCGGTCGAGGGCGAGGTGCCCTGGGTGCATCCGCCCGGCAGCTCCCTGCACTACCAGGGCACCGTACGGATGGGAGTCTCGGACGACGGCACCAGTGTCTGTGACCCGGTTTCGCAGGTCTGGGGTGTGCGCGGGCTGTACGTGGCCGGCAACGGTGTCATCCCGACGCGTACGGCGTGCAATCCGACCCTCACCAGCATGGCTCTGGCCGTGCTGGGAGCGCGGGATCTGTGCGACCGGCTGGGGCGGCCGGCAGTCGTCGGCGCTGCCTCGGGGCCGCGTCCGCGGCGGTGAGGTGAACCGGCTCTCCGGCCCGGGGCCCGCGCTCACCGTGTCGAGGGAACCAGTCCGTGCCCGTCGGGCGTGCACTCAGGAACAGGAGGTCCTCCATGCCGGCCACTTCCACCTCTGCGCCGATCGATCCGGCGCTCCGCGCACCCTTGCCGGTCCTGGGTCGCGACGTCACGGTGCCGCTGGTCACCGGCGGACACGTGACGTACGCGGCGCTGGACTACGCCGCGAGCGCCCCTGCCCTGGAACGGGTGTGGAACGACGTCGCGGCTTTCCTGCCGTACTACGGGAGCGTGCACCGCGGCGCGGGCTATCTCTCGCAGTTGTCCACCGCGCTGCTTGAGCGCAGCAGGGACACGGTCCGCCAGCATCTCGGTGTCCGGCCCGACGACGAGGTCCTGTTCACCCGCTCGACGACCGACTCGCTCAACCTGCTCGCCGGGGCCCTTCCGGGGGACACCGAGGTGTATGTCTTCGAGACCGAGCACCACGCCGCGTTGCTGCCGTGGCACGACGGCGCGACCACCGTCCTTGCCGCACCGTGCTCGGCGCAGGACGCGGTCGACCGGTTGACCGCGGCGCTGGCCGGACGAAGCCGGCGACGACCGGGGCTGGTCTGTGTGACCGGGGCGTCGAACGTGACCGGCGAACTGTGGCCGGTGGCGGAGCTGGCCTCGGTGGCCCACGCCGCCGGTGCCCGCCTGGTGCTCGACGCCGCCCAGCTGGCACCGCACCGACCGATCGACGTCGGCGCCCTGGGCGTCGACTACGTGGCGTTCTCCGGTCACAAGATGTACGCCCCGTTCGGGGCCGGTGTCCTGGCCGGTCGGGCCGACTGGCTGGGTGCGGCACGGCCCTACCTGGCCGGCGGCGGGGCGAGCCGGCGGGTGGAGGTGACGGCGGCGGGCACCCTCGACGTGCAGTGGCACGGCGGCAGCACACGGCACGAGGCCGGGTCGCCCAACGTCGTGGGTGCGTACGCCGTGGCATCGGCCTGCCGGGCGTTGGCCGAAGCGGGGTTCAGCGCTCTCGTGGAGCGCGAGGACGCCTTGTTGCGCCGGCTGACGGGCGGCCTGGCCGCCATTCCGGGTGTCACGTTGCTCTCCCTGCTGGGCGACGGGGCACCACGGGTGGGCGTGGTCAGCTTCGTGATCGAGGGGTGGAGGAGTTCGCAGGTGGCGGCAGCGCTCTCAGCCGAGCACGGGATCGGCGTGCGGGACGGCCTGTTCTGCGCCCATCCCCTGATGCGTGTGCTGGTCGGTGCCGTGCACCAGGGGCCCGCTTCTGGGCGGGACTCCCGGCCGCAGGGGCGCAGCCAGCACGCGATACGCGCGAGCTTCGGCGCGGGGACTCCGGTGGAACACGTCGATCGGTTGGTGGACGCGGTGTCGTCGATCGTCCACGAGGGCACGCGGCACGAGTACCGCAACGACGGGGAGCGCTGTGCCCCCGTCCGGTGACCGGCACGAACGGCGCCGCCGGATCTCCGCCCGGCGGCGCCGTTGGTGCCGGTGTCACGCGGAGTAGCGTTCCCGCCGTTCCAGCTGATCGGCGAACATCTGCCAGCTCCGCGCGCACTCCCGGGCGATGCGTGCCACCGCGCCCGACTGGTAGGTCGGCACGGCCTCCACCAGCCGTCGCCGTTGCAGTTCGTCGAGGGCACGGAACTCCAGGAACCGCAGCAGGAGGCGGCCGGCGTCGGTGAAGCGGAGCCGGGGGTCCCGCCGGAGGTCCAACACCGGCGTCGGCTGTTCGACGCTGGTGCGCCGGGCGGCGAGATCGTCCCGGGGCGGTCGCGTCACCTGGCGGACCGGTGCCGTGTCCTGCCTGGCGTCGGTGTCTCGTTGCTTCGTGGCGACCGGGTCCTCGCCACGCTCCAGGCGGGTCCGGACGTCGCGGGCGGTTCCGGGTGAGATGCCGACGCTGCGGGCGATCTCCCGCAGCGACGCGTCCGGATGCCGCGCGATGAACTCACCGGCACGTCGGCGTCCGTCGGCGCTGGAGACCGGCCGGGTCCGGCCGTCGAGGCCGACCCTGCTCACCTCCGAGGCGACGCCTTCGTTGCGCTGCCGTCGGATCGAGGCGACGGTCTTGTCGGCGATGCCGACCACGGCGGCGATGGCCCGGTTGGACCAGCTCGGATGGGAGGCGACGATACGTTCGGCGGCGGCCCGCCGGTCGGCGGCCGAGAGCGGCAGACCGTGCTTGGCGTTCAGTCGTACGGCCAGGACGAAGGCGTCCTGCTCGTTTCCGTCGAAGAACCGGACCGGGATGGTGGCGTCCCCCCGGATGCCGGCGGCCTGCAACCGGTGCCAGCCGTCCACCACCCGCATGGTCTGCCGGTGCACGATGATCGGCGGTAGTTGCCCGGCGCACACCGCGAGCGTCTGTACGTGGGATCCGTCCGCTCCGGCGATTCTCGGCGAGCAGGACCCGCTGAGCTCGTTAAGAGGAACCTGTTCCACGGTCGGGCTGGTCTCGCCCCCCTCGACCCGGTGGTGCCTCGAATCCCCCGAATAATTCACGTCATCGCTCGTCGAATCTGTCGTCCCCGTAGTCATCTTTGCCTCCACAATAAAATCACGGTGCAGTGCGGAGTGATTGACCCGTTGAAGCCTCCCTCGCGCCGGGTCGGGCGCTGTTACACATGTAAACATCAGTGCAAATCTATCAATGTATATCCCTGGACGCAACGGGTCACTCTACAATTACTCAGAGTGATAATGAGGCGTACGACGGCACCCGGAAAACGGGAATGAAGAGTTACCCCAGGCATTAAAGGCGCGGCCGGGGGAGCGCGCTTGCCGGCGGCGGACTACCGCCGGGGGTCACCTATCGCGCAGCGCCGGACGAGGGCCACTCGGTGAGCATCACGTGAATTGCTTCGATGCCATTTTCCCAAGATTTCTGCACGTCCCGGGGATGACCGAAACCACCGATCGACTCCAGTGAGACGAAGCCGTGCAGAGAACTCCGGACGAGCCGCACCGCGTCGGTCAATTCGCCCTCGCTCAGGTCGTAGGCGCGGAACATCGCCATCGTCATCGCAAAGATGCGCTGGTGGCCCGTCGACCGGGACAGCTCCTCCTCGGTGAGCTGGATGTGGGTGGCGGTGTACCGGCCCGGGCAGGTGCGGGCGAACTCCCGGTAGGCATTGGAGAAGGCCACCAACGCGTCCTTGCCGGCCCGACCCGCGAGCGCTTCACCGATGCAGTCAGCCAACTCGGTGGCGGCGAGCACGGCGACGCCCTTACGCAGCTCCGCGACGCTACGGACGTGCGAGTACATGCTGGGCTCGGCGATGCCGAGGATGCGAGCCACGGCCGAGAGGGTGACCTTGTCGAAGCCGACCTTGTCAGCCAGGTCGGCTGCGGCCGTCGTCACCCGCGACGCCACCAATCCGACTCGGGCCACCCTTGCCTCCCTGATCCCTCAGCCTCGTCCTGGAGGCGTCAACTCAAGCGACCAGTCATGCAACTAGCTACCGGCTGCAACCTATGGGCCATAGGAAGTCGCCGTACCTTCATAGCACACGCAGGGCGGCAGAGCACACACGGCCACCCCGCAACCTCAAGGTCACGAGCCGTCACCGGAGTAGCCCCGCACCACGTTTGCTCCATCTTAGCGCCGGTAGAAGCTGATTTATGCCTCGACCCCCGGCGCGAAATGCCGACACTGACCGGAAATGACGACATATTGCCGCACTTACTGTATGCAAAATCACCATAATTATGATCAAAAATTCTCAGGCTCGACCGACGCCCGTTGCCCCCCGCCGACGACGCCGGCAACGCGTGGAACCCGCACCGATACTGCCGGGTCCCGCGCGTACCAGCGGCACGGGTCGATGCCCGCCGGTCGGGTCGCGGGCGGGCTGGTGCGAGGTGGCCGGCCGACTCCTACCGGACGCGGGCGACGCTCGGCAGGATCTGCGTGCGGACCAGGAGCGGGGCCGAACTGCCGCCCTGGTGGTGCCTGCTGATGTTCGTCAGGCATTTCCGCAGCTCGGCTGCGATTGCTGGTGGGCCGGAGGCACCACCATGCGAACCACACTGCCCTCATCGTTGGTAACCCACTACCACTGAATTTGCTCAGCTCGCGGTCGTCGAGCGACCCCCGACGAGCCCGACTAGGCCGGCGGCCTACGAATCCGTGACGACATCGATCCAGGCAGGCTAAGCTGTTAGCTAATCGAGGAGGTGGCGTCATGTCCGCTGAGGCCGTGCACTACAACATGCATGATGCCAAGACCCACCTGTCGCGCATCATCGACCGGGTGGAACACGGCGAGGAGATCATCATCGACCGGGCAGGAACTCCGGTGGCGAAGGTCGTGCCGCTGGTACGGCGGGCCAACCGAACCGCGGTCGGCTCCCTCGCCGGTCAGTTGGATCTCTCCGGCGACTGGGACTCACACCAGACCAATGCAGAGATCGCCACTGATTTCGGCATCGGTGCATGACCCTGCTGCTGGACACCCATGTCGCACTGTGGGCCATCACAGGCGATGCGACTCTCGGCGACGAGTTCCTCGATCGACTACGCCACGACCCGGACATCTTCCTCTCCCCGGTCAGCCTGTGGGAGATCACCATCAAGCAGAGCGTGGGAAAACTCGCCGGCCCCCCGGACCTGGCCGAGAGGGTAAGGGACATGGGCTTTCGCGCACTCCCGGTGACCCACGCCCACGCCATCGCCGCCGGCCGCCTGCCGCCACATCACCGCGATCCCTTCGACCGCATGCTGGTGGCACAGGCGACCGCCGAAAGGCTGACCCTGGCCACCCGCGACGCGTCGATAACGCTGTACGACGTGGACATCCTGAAGGTATGAGTCAGTGGCTGGTCTCACGGCCACCGAACCGACATCTGGGCATACGCGTCGGAAGCCGGCGCCATTGCGAACCCGCAGAACGATCTCCACACAGACCCAACGCATAGATCCAACCAAACGTCTGTAACTGCCCCCTGATGAGCTTGCCGCGGGGGTGTGGAGGGCTCTACGGCACGCCAACCTGCGGATCACGTAGGAGGCCTACGTTCACCGGTCGCCGAAAAAGGACCGGCCGCGCGGCCTGGCCGGTGGCCTCTCGCGGGACGCGGGCAGCGCTCGACGGGATCTCCGTGCGGACCAGGATCGGGGCTGAGTTGCGCCCTGGTTGTGCCCGATGATCTTCGTCAGGTGTTTCGGCAGCTCAGCGGTGGTTGCTGGTGGGCCGCCTGGGACTCGAACCCAGAACCTAAGGATTAAAAGTCCTCAGCTCTGCCATTGAGCTAACGGCCCGCTGAGCCACAGGTTACCCGACCACGTCGGCCGGGTCGGGTCCACCTGAGACCCGCCCTCCGCTGCGTGCGCACCGTCGGGAGTGTCGGTGTTTGACGCGGGCGGAGTGACGTGGTGTGCTCACGGGGTTAGCGCTAACGACAATCGTTATCATTATCAGTTGAGGAGGATCATGTCTCTCACCGTGCCACCCGCCCTGCTGGAAGCCGCCGAAGCGGGCCCGGTCGACGACCGGGACTTCGTCGCCTGCGTTCGGGAATCCCTGCCGTACGCCTGGCAGACCGTGAGCCGGGTCGTCGCCGACCTGGAGTCGTCGGGCGCGGAGCGGGCGGACAACTCCGTACCCCCGCCCGGCGAGGCGGAGCGGGGGCAGTTGCTGCGCGCACTGGCCAGCGACGCCATCCGCGCCAGCCTGGAGCGCCACTTCGGCGTGAAGCTGGCGTTCCAGAACTGCCACCGGGTCGCCGCGTTCCGCCCCGCGGCGGTGGACTCGGAGCCCTACCGCCGCTTCGTCTCCACCCGTGGTCAGCTCCTGAACCAGTCACCCGAGCTGCGCAACTGCTGACCGCACCGGTGTGCCGGACCGGAGGACACCACTCCCGGTCCGGCACACCGGACGGCACCGCACACGCGGCAACCCGAGCGGAGCCGGACAGCGGGGACGCAGGCGACCACCCGAACGGTGCCCGACAACCGGATACGGGCGACAACCCGAGCGGGTGCCGGACGACCGGACGCGGGTGACAACCGGACGGTGCCCGACAGTCGGACACGGGCGGCAGCCCGCCGACGACGGGGGTCCGGTTATCGCCGGGGGCGGTGCGGTGTGCCGCGGGTCAACGGGCGCACTGCGCGCAGGTGCCGAAGATCTCGAAGGTGTGCCCGACCTCGGTGAAGCCGTGCTGGGCGGCGACCTGGTCGGCCCACCGTTCGACCGCCGGCCCGGCCACCTCCACTGTGCTACCGCACCGGCGGCAGACCAGGTGGTGATGGTGCCGGCTCTGGCTGCACCGGCGGAACAGCTGTTCACCGCCGGGCAGCCGGGTGGAGTCGATCTCCTGGGCATCGACGAGCAGTTGCAGGGTGCGGTAGACCGTGGTCAGGCCCACCCGCGCCTTGCGGGCCACCAGCATCTGGTGCAGTTGCTGCGCGGTGTGGAAACCGTCGACCTCACGCAGCAACGCCAGCACCTCGCCGCGCTGACGCGTGTTCCGGGTCACGTTCGGCATCGCCTGGGTCACCGTACCGCCGTCTCCGCTCGTCGCCCCGACCCCCGACCGGCGGCCGTCGCTGCCCCTCGCCTCCACCGGACAGCGCGGAGACCGTAACCATTATGCGCTGCGCATATGAGCACGCCACGGCCCGTGTCCACGCCCACGGCGACCGCCCCGCCCGGCATCGACACGCGCGACGGCCGTGACCGGGGTTCCGGCCGGCCGACCGCCCTGGTCCCGCACCGGAACCGGCGCGCGGGTAGCCGGCCGTCGGTGTCGCCCCCCGCCGCATAATCAGGACAGCTAATATCCTGGTTATGCGGATGAGCGAGCAGGTCGAGTGGGGGTTGCACTGCTGCCTCACGCTCGCCTGGATCGGCGGCGAACACCCGATGCCCGCCGCCCGGCTCGCCGAATGGTTCGAGCTGCCCCCGGCGTACCTCACCAAGTGCCTCCAGGCCCTGACCCGGGCCGGCATCCTCCACTCCGTGCCCGGCGCGCGCGGCGGGTTCCGACTCGCCCGCCGGCCGGCGGACGTGACGGTGATGGACGTGCTGGTGGCGGTCGACGGGCCCGACAACCCGTTCCGGTGCACCGAGATCCGCCAGCGGGGCGCGGGGGTGGACCCCTCCGCGCCGGAGTTCCGCACCCCGTGTGCCATCAGCACCGTGATGCACCGCGCCGACCTGGCCTGGCGTCGCGAGCTGGCCAGCCACACCCTGGCCGACCTGCTCGAATCCGCTCCGGCGGGCGCAGCCGAACGCACCCGTCGCCGTTACGCGCAACTGCGCGGCTGACGCCCGCCCGCGACCTCCGCGACCCCCGACCCACGGTCGCACCGACCGGTGGCGCACCCCGCCGCCACCCGCAGGCCCACCCGCGCCCGACCGGCGACCCCGGCCACCGGCCCGGCCGGCGCACCCGCCGGCCCCGACGACCGTCCACCCCCGAGTCCCGTGCCCGGCACGGCCCGCCGTGCCGCCGCACGCCGTCCCGCCGACCGGAGACCTCATGTCCCACCCGCACACCCGTACCGGCCCGGGGCCGGCCACCACCGCCGGACCCGGGCGCGGCCTACGGATCACCCTGATCCTCGCGGCCGGCACCTTCGCCGTCGGCACCGACGCGTTCGTCGTCGCCGGGCTGCTGCCCGACATGGCCGCCGCACTGCGGACCACCACCACCGCCGCCGGGCAGTCGGTGACGGTGTTCGCGATCTCCTACGCGATCCTCGCCCCACTGCTGTCCACGCTGGCCGCCCGGCTGCCACGCCGTCGCCTGCTCGTCGCCGCGCTGCTGGTGCTCGCCGCCGGAAACCTCGTCGCGGCGGCTGCCGAGACGCTGCCGGTGCTGCTCCTCGGCCGGATCGTCGCCGCCGCCGGCGCCGCCGCGTACACCCCCAACGCCGGTGCCGTGGGCGCCTCGCTGGTGCCGCCCGCGCAACGGGGTCGGGCCCTGGCCGTGGTGATCGGCGGGCTCACCGTCGCCACCGCGCTGGGCGTGCCGCTCGGCGGGCTGACCGGGCGGTGGCTCGGCTGGCGGGCCGCCCTCGTCGCGGTCGCCCTGCTGGCGCTCGCCGTCGCGGCGGCCGTCCGGCTGGCCATGCCCGCGCTGCCCGGCGGCCCGGCGGTCCCGTTGCGCGCCCGGCTGACGGCGCTGCGCCGAC
Source organism: Micromonospora sp. RL09-050-HVF-A (assembly GCF_019374995.1). NCBI lineage: Bacteria > Bacillati > Actinomycetota > Actinomycetes > Micromonosporales > Micromonosporaceae > Micromonospora > Micromonospora sp. RL09-050-HVF-A. The sequence goes on along the minus strand of NZ_JAGKQP010000002.1, from coordinate 4,744,940 downwards.
CGGCCGTGCTCGCCGTCCTGCCGCTCACCGTGATCGGGATGGCGGCCTGCTACACCGTGTACGCCTTCGCGGTGCCGACCCTCGGCGCGCTCGACGTCGACGCGTACCAGGTCAACCTGATGTTGCTGCTCTACGGCGTGGGGGCGGTCGTCGGCAACGTCGCCGCCGGGTACGCCACCGACCGGTGGGGTGCGGTGCCGGTGCTGGCGACGGGCTATGCCGCGCTGGCCGTCGCGCTGGGCGTGCTCGGTGCGCTCAGCACCGCCGGGTCCGCCCCGACGGTGCTGGTGGCGCTGCTGGTCGGCGCGTGGGGCGCGGCGAGCTGGTGTCAGACCCCGGCACAGCAGCACCGGTTGATCGCCGCCGCGCCGCAGCAGGCCCCCCTGGTGGTGTCGCTGAACTCGTCCGCCATCTATCTCGGGATCGGCCTGGGCACCGCCGTCGGCGGCGCGACGCTGCCCTCCGGCGTGCCCACCATGTACGCCCTCGGCGCGGCCGGTGCCGTGGTCGCCCTGCTGGTGCTCCACCTCGGACAGCGGATCACCCGGCGCGACGGTCAGCGGCGCAGGCCCATCCCCGCGTAGCCGTGGGAGATCCGTTCCCGGGGTTCCCCGTCGGGCCGCCACTCGGCCACCCGGACCAGCCCCGGATCGACCAGGTCGTACCCGTCGAAGAAACGCAGCACGTCGGCGTGCGGGCGGGGCACCAGCGGGGCACTGCTGCGCTGGTAGACCGCCTGCCCCTGCCGGGTGGGCAGCGGCGGGGCACCGTCGGTGGTGAGGTGGGACACGACCAGCGGGCTGCCAGGGACCGTCGCCTCCCGCAGCCGGACGACGGCATCCCACGGCTGCTCGGCGTCGGTGACGAAGTGCAGCACCGCCACCAGCAGCACGGCCACCGGGCGACCGAAGTCGATCGCCGCCCGCACGTCGGGGTGGGCCAGCAACTCGTCCGGCCGGCGCAGGTCGCCCCGGACCACGCTGGTCCGCCCGTCGGCCGGCAGCAGCCGCCGGGCGTGGGTGACGGCGACCTCGTCGTAGTCGACGTAGACCACCGTCGATTCGGGGGCGACCCGGCGGACGATCTCGTGCACGTTGCCCTGGGTGGGCAGCCCGGCACCGATGTCGAGGAACTGGCGTACGCCCAGCTCGGCGGCGTGCCGCACGGCCCGGCGCATGAAGTGCCGGTTGGCCTGGGCGGCGATCCCGGTGTCCGGGAAGATCCGCAGGATCTGCTCGGCGGCGGCCCGGTCGGCGGCGAAGTTGTGGCACCCGCCGAGGTAGTAGTCGTACATCCGGGCCACGTTCGGCCCCGGCTCGGCGTCGGTCGGCGCGGTCACCGGCCCTCCCTTTCCCCTCACGTCGCTGCGGGACGACCCACCGCCGGGCGGCGGGCACGTCGCGCCCTGATGTCTAGCACCCCGGGCGACGACATGTTGACCCGCCGTGTCGGCGAGCCGGCAGCACGGGACCGCCCCGGGCCGGTATGACGGTGACACCGACTGACGGCGAGGAGGCATCCGATGAACACTGACCGGGAGACCGTGGAGGTGGACCCGGCCCTGTTCCGGGCCGTGTACGACTCACCCGCCTCGCTGCCGGGGCGGCACCGCTGGACCACCCCGGAACACGACGTACGCCGGTTGGAGAAGCTGCTCGGGATGCCGGCGCAGAGCATCGGCGCACCCCTGTGGGTCAGCGGCGACGAACCGGACTGCCCCAAGTGCGGACGCCGGACCACCTGGCTGGACATCGTCGCCTCGGCCCTCAAGGGGGTGCACGACCCGCTGATGATCGCCACGGTGATCCTCGGTGACCGCCGCTACGTCAACACCGAGGTCCCGGACGCGATCGCCGGGGTGCACTGCCTCGACTGCCACACCCCGATCACCGGCCTGCGCAGCTTCAAGTGCCACAACTGGGCGTACGCCTTCGAGGAGCTGGCGGTGGTGCGGGAGCGGATGCGGGGCGGGTCAGGCCCGGCGGGCGGGCCGCCGGCCGTGCGGTGACGGCGGTTCCGGCCCCGGGTCGGGCACCTGCGGCAGGGGCCGGGTGACCGCCGCCGCGCCGGTGACCGTCACGGGCTCCCCGGCGTGCCGCAGGTCGACCGTCGTCTCCGGGTCGGCGTCGGGCAGCTCGTAGCGGGCCCCGTCGCGGGTCAGGGTGACCCGCAGCCGGTGCCCGTGCCAGCGCAGGTGGAAGGCGAGCCGGTCGATCCGGGCCGGCAGCCGGGGGTCGAACGAGAGCACCCCGGTGTCGTCGCGCAACCCGCCGAAGCCCTCCACCACCGCCGTCCACGCCCCGGCCAGGGCCGCCAGGTGCAGCCCGTCGCCGGTCTTGTCGCCGAGGTCGGCGAGGTCGTGCAGGGCCGCCTCGGCGAACAGGTCGTACGCCAGGTCGAGGTGACCCAGTTCGGCGGCGAGCACCGCCTGGGAGCCGGCGGACAGCGACGAGTCGCGGACGGTGCGGGCCTGGTAGTAGGCGAAGTTGCGGGCCTTCTCCTCGGCGGTGAACTCCCCCGGGAAGCGTTGCATGGCCAGCACCAGGTCGGCCTGCTTGACCACCTGCCGCCGGTACAGCTCCAGGTAGGGGTAGTGCAGCAGCAGCGGGTAGTCGTCGTCGGTCATCGCCGCGAAGTCCCACTCGGGTTGCCCGGTGAAGCCCGCCGCCTGCTGGTGTACGCCGCGCTTGTGGTCGTAGGGCAGGTGCACCGCGTCGGCGGCGGCCCGCCAGCCGGCGATCTCCGCCGGGTCGACACCGAGGGCGGTGGCCCGCTCCGGGTGCCGTCCGGCGGCGTCGGCGGCGCCCCGCAGGTTGCGCCGGACCATCAGGTTGGTGAAGACGTTGTCGTCGACCAGGGCGGCGTACTCGTCGGGGCCGGTGATCCCGGTGACGTGGAACGCGCCGTCGTCGGACCAGTGGCCGTAGCCGGCCCACAGCCGGGCCGTCTCCACCAGCAGTTCCAGCCCGGTGTCGGCGAGGAACTCCTGGTCCCCGGTGACCGTGACGTAGCGCAGCACCGCGTCGGCGATGTCGGCGTTGACGTGCAGGGCGGCGGTGCCGGCCGGCCAGTAGCCCGAGCACTCCCGGCCGCCGATGGTGCGCCACGGGAAGGTGGCCCCGGTGAGCCGCAGCTCGGCGGCCCGGTCCCGGGCCTGCGGCAGGTGGTCGTGCCGCCAGCGCAGCGCACCCCGGGCCACCCCGGGCAGCAGGTACGTCAGCACCGGCAGCACGTAGCTCTCGGTGTCCCACAGCACGTGCCCGTCGTAGCCGTTGCCGGTGAGTCCCTTCGCCGCGATGGTCCGGTCGCCGTCGGCCCGGCCCGCCTGGAGCAGGTGGAACACGGAGAACCGGACGGCCTGCTGGAGTTCCGGGTCGCCGTCGATCTCCACGTCGGCGGTGCGCCACCGCTCGTCGAGGGTGGCCCGCTGGTCGGCCAGGAGCGCGTCGAACCCGTGCCGGTGGGCGGCGTCGGCCTCGGCGGTGACCAGGTCGGCCAGCTCGTCGGGGGTGCCGCCGTCGACCGGGGTGCACTCGTACGCGGCGTACTTGGTCAGTCGGAGCCGCTGCCCGGGGGCGAGCCGACCTTCGAGGGTCGTGCGCAGCCGGTCCGGGGTGTGGTCGTCGCCGTCGGTGAACCCCGCCGGCACGTCCGTCGCGTGGGTCACCGCGACGGCGACCCGTTGGGCGCTGCGGTCGGTGCGGTGCACCAGCACGCCCCGGTGGCCGTCGGGGCGGTGCAGCTCGGCGTCGAGCGGGTCGGGCACGATCGAGGCGGCTCGGGGGTCGTCGGCCCGTTCGGGCACCCGCTCGTTGGCGAGCACGTCCGAGCAGACCCGGATCTCGACCGGCCGGTCGTCGAGCGGTTCGACCTGGTAGTCGACGGCGGCGACGGCGTGCCGGGGCAGGGAGACCAGCCGGGTGCTGCGGACCCGCACCCCGTGCCCGGCCGGTGAGATCCACTCGGTGTGTCGGCGTACCACGCCGGCGCGCAGGTCGAGGGTGCGCTCGTGGGCGCGGACGGTCCCGGTGCGCAGGTCGAGGGGTTCGCCGGCCACCCAGAGCCGGATCAGGGCGGCGTTGGGCGCGCTGATCACGGTGTCGCTCTCCTGCGGGAAGGCGTACCCGTCCTCGGGGTAGCTCTGTCGCCGCCGCTCGTGGAGGCCGTTGAGGTAGCTGCCCGGCATGCCGTAGGGCTGGCCCTCGTCGAGGGTGCCCCGCCAGCCCACCCAGCCGTTGGACAGGGCGAAGACCGACTCGGTCTCGCTGAGTCGGTCCAGGTCGGTGGCGGTCCGCCGGATCTGCCAGGTCTCGTCCATCTGCACGGTGGGGAGGTACCCGGCGGCGGTGGGCGGCCAATCGCGGGGGCGCTGTGAACTCGCTGTGACGCGGGCGGCGAACCGCCGTCGCATCCCGCAGCATGTGACGGTTCCACCGGTTTCCTCCACCTCGATGGCACTGAAAGCGGTATGACACTTTGGTGAGGTGAGTGATGGAAAAGACTTTTACCGCAGACATTCCTGACATCAGCGAGCAGTGGTACCGCGACGTCGTCGACGTGGCCGACTCCGCCCCGACCCCGGTGCAGTGGTTCGCGGTGCACTTCACCGAGGGGGTGATCCTGCTGCTCGGCCTGCTGCTGGTGGCCGTCGCCGTGTCCCGGCTGCGCCACGCCGACCCGTGGGGCCGGGCCCTGGCGCTGGTCGCGCCGGCCGCCGTCGTCCTGGCGTACGGGTGCAGCGAGGTGCTCAAGTCACTGGTGGACGAGGACCGGCCCTGTCGGGGTGCGGTGGCCATCCTGGCCGGGCAGTGCCCGCCGGTGGGCGACTGGTCGTTCCCGAGCAACCACGCCACCATCGCCGGGGCGCTGGCCACCGCAGTGCTGCTGCTGTCCCCCCGGTGGGGTCTGCTCGCCGTGCCGCTGGCCCTGCTCGCCGCGCTCTCCCGGGTGTTCGTCGGCGTGCACTACCCGCACGACGTCCTCGCCGGCCTGCTCCTCGGCGTGGCGGTGACCCTGCTGCTCGCCCCGGTGACGGCCCGCGCCGTCGCCGGGACGCTGCGCCGTCGTGGCGTCCCGGCCGGGCGGGAACCGGTCCCCACCGCCCCCGGCCCCGCCGCTGAGCGGGATCGGGCCGGCCACTGAGCGGGGTCAGCGGCCGGGTCTGCTCAGCCGGTCAGCAGGAGGGCGGCGCAGGTGCCGGCGACCAGGAACGGGCCGAAGGGTAGGTGGCTGGACCAGCCAATCCGACGACTCGCCAACAGCGCCACGCTGACCAGCGCCGACAGCAGGAACGTCAGCACCAGGCCGGTCACCAGCAGGCCCCAGCCCTGCCAACCGAGCAGCGCCCCCACCCCCAGCGCCAGCTTGGCGTCGCCGAGCCCGAAGCCGCGCCGGCCGAGCAGCAGCGTGGTGGTGGCGAAGGCCAGACCGAGCGCCGCGCCGGCCGCCATCGCGCGCAGCCACGGGCCGGCACCCGCCCCGGTCAGCGCGGCCACCCCGAGCAACGCCCAGGTGCCGACGGCGGCGGGCCAGGTGAGCCGGTCCGGCAGCCGGTGCACCGCCAGGTCCACCAGGACCAGCGGGATCGCCCAGCCGAGCCACCAGGCCAGCGCGGCCCGCTCGGCCAACGAACCGTCGACCAGCACCAGCACCGCCACGGCCGCCAGCAACAGCGCCTCGACCGCGAGCGGCGCCGCGCCGATCCGCCCCCGGCAGGCCGGGCAGCGGGCCACCGGCCCGAGCGCCGGCAGCGGCCGGTCCAGCCCGATCGGTGCGCCGCAGCCGTCGCACCCGGCCCGGTCCACCACCCCCGGGGGTACGGCGTACCGGGCGACCGCGAGCCGCAGGACCGGTACGACCGCCAGGACCCCCGCCAGCCGCCGCAGAAAAAACACGGAGGGTGACTTCCCGTCCGGGCCGACGTAACGGTCCGGTATCAGCTCGTCGGCGGTGGTGGAGCCCGGAACCGCCCTCACCCGTCCGGAAGGTTGGGCGGTAGTGGCCGTGACGACCGGGGAACGGATCGGACCGGCCGCCTCGACCCACCCCAAATCCCCCGGTGGCGCGGACGGTTCGACGGCCGGGCCGGGCCGGTCGACGGGCACCGGCCCTCGTTCGGCCGGCACCGGTAGCCCCGGCCGGCCCCCCTGGACATCGCCCACGTGTCGTCACTCCTGCCCATCACCGAGAGTGCGCAGTTGAATTGCCTCTGTTGCATCGGCGCACGTCAGCCTATGCTCGCCCCTTGGGTGGGACGCAACCCCGCGCAGCCGCGTCACCGCCCACACCGGACACGACGCTCCACAGTTGGCAGAAGATCCGCACAGGTAAATGCGACAGCACCCGGACATGTCCGATCGACATCATCCCGGCGTACCGCCGCATGCCCGGAGGCCGCCACGACCGCCGCCGCCGGGTGATACCGAGGAGGGGCACGGCAATGCGTACTCGGCATTCCCGCCGCTGGACCACCTGCCTGGTCGTCGCCGTGGTGGCCGGCTCCGCCGCCGGCTGCGGCGACTCACCGGAGACGACCACCGCGCCCGCACCCCGGCCCGCGAGCGACACCCGCCAGCCAACCGAGGCGGAACGGGCCGCCGAGCGGGCCGCGCTGGCGGCGTACGCCGGCTATCTCGACGCCTCCCGTGAGGCGAGCCGGGACAGCGACCCCCGCCACCCGAAGCTGACCCGGTTCCTGGCCGACCCGCTGCTCACCCGGGTCCGGGTCGCCATCGACGACACCCGCCGGCACGGCGCGGTACGCACCGGGACGCTCAAGTCCGCACCCACCGTCACCTCCGTCAGCCTGGACGGCGACCCACCGACCGTGGAGATCCAGGACTGCCTGGACGCCACCGGCTACCGGCTGGTCTATGTCAAGGACAAGCGGGTGGTGCCCGGTTCCGGCGGAAGCCGGCACCTGGCGACCGCCACCGCGACCCGCTACCCGGACGGCCGGTGGCTGATCAGCGCCGGCGCGGCACACGAGGACCAGCCATGTTGACACGGAGCACCGAACGCCTCCCCATCCGTCGGGTGCTGGCCGGCCTGCTGGTGGCCGTGCTCGCGGCCGGGTTCGCCGCACCGGCCCGGGCGCAGGCCGCCGGCCCGGGGGTGGAGTGCCCACCGGGGCAGAACGACTGCAGTGTCTGGGACGACGAGCCCGGCACCCCCGGTGATCCCGGCGGCGGCGACGGACCGGGCGGCCCGAACAGCCCCGGCGCCACCCCGAAGTGCCAGTGGAACGGCAGGCCGCTGCCCTGCTACAACCCGAACCTCGGCTGGTTCGACAACGCCAGCGGCTGCTACTACAAGGTCGCCGAGCCCCAGCGCGACGCCCCGGACGGCCAGGTGTGGTACGTCCGGACCTGCAACGGCGGGGACCTGGGCGACCAGTCGATGGTGCTGCTCGACGGGCCGCCGCCCGGGTTCGGCACCCCGCCCGACCCGGAGGAGCTGGCCCGCCGGGCGCTCGCCTCGATCAGCCTGCTGCCGCCCCGGGCCTCGGTGGCGCCCCGGCGCAGCGTCGGCCCCGGCCTGGTCGGCCTGCCGGTCTGGATGTGGGCCAGCCCCGGCCAGAACTACTTCGGCCCGCTCACCGCCTCGGCCAGCGACCGGGGGCTGACCGTCACCATCACCGCCAAGGTCCAACGAACCGTGTGGACCATGGGCAACGGCAAGAAGGTCACCTGCACCGGCCCGGGCACGCCCTACAAGACGACCGGCCCGAACGCCGGCAAGAAGTCGCCCACCTGCGGATACGACGGCTATCCCAAGGCCAACAACTACCGGGTCAGCGCCACCACCTTCTGGAACGTGCACTGGGTCGGCGGTGGCCGCAGCGGTGACATCGCGCAGACCCGCACCAGCGGCGTCGTCGAGATCCAGATCAAGGAACTCCAGGTGGTGACCCGATGAGCGCCCACCGCTCGATCTTGCGAGCCCCGCAGCCGCGAACGGAGATTGTTCCGGTGAGCGCGAGGAGCGAGCCGGTTTTGCGAGCCCCGCAGTCGCGAACGGAGATTGTTCAGTGAGTCTGGCCACCCGTAACAGCGGTCCGGTGGACGCGCCGGTCGCCCCACCCAAGGTGGTCCGGCAGCGCCGTACCCGGCCCGGTCTGCTCGGGCTCGCCGTGCTGCTGATCGCGTTGGGTGGGCTCGGCGCGGCCTTCGCGGTCACCTCGGTCCGGGCCACCGGCAGCTACCTGGCGGTCGCCCGCCCGGTCGAGGTGGGCCGCATCCTGACCGCCGACGACCTGGTCAGTGTGCAGGTCTCCGGGGGCGCGGGGCTGTCCCCGGTGCCGGCGAAGAAGCGGGACGAGGTGGTCGGCAAGCGGGCCGCCGTGTCCCTGGTCCCCGGCTCGCTGCTCACCATGGCCCAGCTCACCGACGCCCCGCTGCTCGGCCAGGGGCAGCAGCAGATCGCGTTGGGCCTCGAACCGAGCAAGGTGCCGGCCCGCAAACTGCACCCCGGTGACAAGGTGCTGCTGGTCAGCACCCCGGACGAGGATGCCGACAACCAGCCGTCGGCCACCCGGTTCACCGCCACGGTGATCGACGCGGTCGTCCCCGAGAACGACGACGTGGTGATCTACCTGGCACTCGCCGTACGGGACGTCCCGGCGGTGGTGGTGCTGGCCGCGCAGGACCGGATCGCCCTCGTGCTGACCGAGGCGGCCTGACCATGGCCATCATCGCGCTGGTCTCGGCGAAGGGCTCACCCGGCGTCACCACCACGGCGCTGGCCTGCACCCTGAGCTGGCACCGGCGGCTGGTGCTCGCCGAGTGCGACCCGGCCGGCGGCTCGGTGCTCGCCGGCTACCTGGGCGGTGCCCTCGACGGGCCACGCGGCATCGGTGAGCTGGCCGTGGGCGAGCTGCGCGACGGCAGCCTGGAGTCGACGTTCTGGTCCCAACTGGTCGACCTGGACGCGCCGAGGCGGGAACGACTGCTGCTGCCCGGTGTGGTCGACCCGGCGCAGGCCGGCAGCGTCGCCCCGCTGTGGCAACGGTTCGCCGACTACTTCCACACCCTGGAGAAGGGCCGGCCCGGTTACGACGTGATCGTCGACTGCGGACGCCTGCAGGTCTTCGGTCCGCCGTGGCCGCTGCTGCGCGCCGCCGACGTGGTGCTGCTGGTGACCCGGGCGCAGCTGCCCGGCCTCTCCGGCACCCGGTCGATGATCCGGGCGATCGAACGGGACTTCACCAACCACCGGGTGCCCCCCGGCACGCTGCGGCTGGTGGTGGTCGGCGACGGGCACGGCACCGGCGAGATCGGCAAGGCCCTGGGGGTGCCGGTGATCGCCCGGTTGCCGCAGGACCCGCGTACCGCGCAGGCGCTCAGCTTCGGCGGCACGATCCGCGCCGGACGGCCGCTGATGCGCGCGGCGGCGGCGTTGGAGACCCCGGTGCGGGAGTTGCTGGAGCAGCGGCGGGCCCGGTTGGCCTGGCCGACCCCGGCGCAGGGGGTGCCGGATGCGGTTTGAGCCGGTCTCCCACGACCCACGCACCCCGCCGCCCGGGGTCACCTCCACCATGCCGCCGCTGGCCCCGGTGAACGGCCGGCACCACGCCACCGCCCCGGCGGCGCCACCGGCCGCCGCCCCGCCGGCACCCGCGCCGACCGCGCCACCCCGGCCGAAGGTGGACTTCGCGGTGGTCCGCGAGCTGCGCCGGGAGCTGAGCGAACGACTCACCCAGTGGCAGCGCGGCCGGGAGTTCGACGCCGACGCCGAGGAGGTCGAGCGGGCCCGGCTCGCCGTGGCCGTGGTCTCCGGCTACGCCGACGCGGTACGCCGGGCCGGCACCCCGCTCAGCGCCGACGAGGAACGGACCCTGCTCGACCAGGTGACCGCCGAGCTGGTCGGGCTGGGCCGGCTACAGACCCTGCTGGTCGACGACACCATCGAGGAGGTGCACATCCTCGGCTGCGACCAGGTGCGCATCACCCGGCACGGCGGCGGCGTCGACTGGGGTGAGCCGATCGCCGACAGCGACGACGAGCTGGTGGAGATCCTCCAGGCGGCGGCCCGCCGGGCCGGGGCCACCGAACGGTCGTTGTCCACCTCGAAGCCGACGCTTGACCTGCAACTGCCCGACGGCAGCCGGTTGGCGGCGGTGTTCCTGGTCAGCCACCGCCCCTACGCGGTGATCCGCAAGCACAACACGTTGGACGTCAGCCTCGACGACCTGGCCGGCAGCCGCCCCGACCTGGACGAGATGATCGACCCGCTGCTGCGTGACTTCCTGCGGGCGTCCATGCGGGCCGGGTTGAACATCATGGTCGCCGGGCTGGCCGGGGCCGGCAAGACCACGGTCATCCGGGCGCTGATGGACGAGATCCCGCCCGACGAACCGTACGTGCTGCTGGAGGAGAGCCGGGAACTGCTGCCGGCCCGACGCGGCGAAAAGCACCGGGCGGTGATGAGCTTCGAATCCCGGGAGGGGCACGGCGAACGTGGCCTGGACGGTCGACCGGCCGGTGAGGTGAGCATCGCCGACCTGATCCCGGTGTCGCTGCGGATGGGCGTACTGCGGATCATCGTCGGCGAGGTCCGGTCCCGGGAGATCGTGCCGATGCTCCAGGCGATGACCACCAGCCGGGGATCGATGTGCACCATCCACGCCCGTACCCCCGGCGGGGTGAGCGAGCGGATCATCGAGCTGGCGCTGGCACACGGCCGGGAGATGACCGTCGACCAGGCCCGCCGGATGGCCGGCAACGCCCTCGACCTGATCGTCTACGTCACCGTCGAGGACGAGACCGCGATCGGCGGACGCAAGCACCGGTTCGTCTCCCACGTCGAGGAGGTGATCGGCGTCGGCGACGCCAACCGGATCACCACCACCACCGTGTTCGGGCCCGGCCCGGACGGTCGGGCCATCCCCCGCCACCTGCCGGAACGAGTCCGCGGCCAGCTGCTGCGGGTCGGCTACGACGCCCGGCTGCTGTCCCGTTTCATCGAGGCCGGGGCGGGCGCGTGGCGTCGCCCCCGGCACAGCCGCCTCGCCCCGGTGGTGCGCCGATGAGCACCATCGAACTGCTCGCCGTGGTCTCCGGGGCGGCCTGTGTCGGCGGAATGGTGCTGGCCGTGGTGGCGTTGTTCGGCACCACCAAGCCCACCCGCCCGACCCGCACCTCGACCACCGGGCTGCGTCGGCTCTGGCTCGGTTCGGGCACCAACCGGCGGGACCAGCGGGCCCACCAGATGACGCTCGGTGCGGCGGTAGTGGCGGGGGCGCTGGCGTTCCTGCTGACCGGGCTGCCGGTGGTGGGGCTGATCGTGGCGGTGGCGGTGCCGGGGGTGCCCTGGTTGTTCGCGGTGGGGCGGGCCGAGGAACGGGCCATCACCCGGATCGAGGCCGTCGGCGAGTGGACCCGCCGACTCAAGGACGTCTCCAACACCGGACAGGGCCTCCAGCAGGCGATCGTCGTCACCATCGCCACCGTCCCGGACCAGATCCAGGAGGAGGTACGGCTGCTCGCCGCCCGCCTCCAGGCCGGTTGGACGGCCCGGTCCGCCCTGCTGGCGTTCGCCGACGAGATCGGTGACCCGGTCTGCGACCAGGTGGTCGCCGCGCTGATCCTGCACCTGACCGACCGGGGGGAACGCCTCGGCGACGTCCTCGGCTCCATCGCGTCGGCCGCCTCCGCCGAGGTCGCCACCCGGCGCGAGGTGGAGGCCAAACGCACCCAGCCCCGGTTCGCGGTCCGCTTCCTCACCGGGATGACCCTGGCCGTGCTGGCGTACGGGCTGGTCAACACCGAGTACGTCCGGCCGTACGGGACGTTGTTCGGTCAGGTGCTGATGGCGGTGCTCGCGACGGCGTTCATCGCCCTGCTGGTGTGGGTGCGCGCGATGAGCCAGCCCCCACCGCCGCCCCGGTTCCTGCCCCGACCCGACCCGGCGGAGCTGGTCGCATGATGCTCAACTGGCAGCTCACCATCGCGGTGCTCGGCGGGGCCGCCATCGGACTCGGCGTGTTCCTGCTGGTCCGGGAGGCGTTGCCGGCCTCCCCGGCGCTCGGCCCGGCGCTGCGCCGACTGCACCAACCGGCGGGCACCGCCGTCGCCACCGGACATGGGCCGGACTGGCTGGGGGGCGTCGCCCGTTGGCTGCGCCCGCCGCACCGCCAGCTCGCCCTGCTCGACCAGACCCCCGAGCAGTACACCATGTCGATCCTGCTCTCCGCCCTGGTCGGGTTGGCCACCCCGACGGTGGCGGGGGCCCTGCTCTTCCTCGCCGGGGTGAGCATTCCGGTGGCCGTACCGGTGCTGGGCAGTCTGGGGTTGGCGCTGGTCTGCGCGCTGCTCGCGCACCACACGGTGCTGGCCAAGGCGGACACCGCCCGGGACGAGTTCCGCGCGGCGGTCTGCACCTACCTGGATCTGGTGGCGTTGCAGCTGTCGGCGGCGCACGGCCCGGTGCAGTCGCTGGAACGCGCGGCGGCGGTCTGCGACGGCTGGGTCTTCGCCCGCATCCGGGAGTCGCTGCGGATCGCCCAGATGCAGATGCACTCGCCCTGGGACGAGTTGCAGGCGCTGGCCGAGAAGATCGGCATCCCGGAGCTGGGTGACGTCGGGGCGATCATGCGGTCCTCCGGCAGCGAGGGCGCCCAGGTGCACGAGACGCTGCGCAGCCGCGCCGAGTCGCTCCGGGACCAGATCCGCACCGACAACCTGGCCCGCGCCGAGGGCGTCACCAGCCGGCTGGACATTCCCGGCTCGCTGCTGGTCTTCGTGCTGCTGGCCTTCGTCCTCTATCCGTTCATCGCCCGCCTCTGAGTAACCCACCTCCCCAAGGAGTTCCGCCATGCACCTCGTCACCTTCCTCTACGCGGCCACCGTGGCCCGCCTGGCCGAGCTACGCCGCGAGGCGGAGCGGGGCGACAGCCCGGTCCCGACCGCCGTGATCATCGCCGGCCTGGTGGTAGCCGGGGTCGCAGTCACCGGCATCGTCCTGACCAAGGCCACCGACTGGATGAACAGCATCGACAACCCGTGACCAGTCTCCCCCTGACCGGCTCGCGCCGGGACCGGACGGCCCCCACCGCCAGGTCCCGGTGCGCACCCCCGTGCGCGTCCACGGCCGGGCGGGACACCCCGACCGGGCTCCGCGCCGCAGGCCGGGCCGCCCACCGCAGGCTCACCGCCGGGGGTACGGACCGGGGGGCCAACCCCGTGGAGCTGGCCGTGGTGATGCCGGCGGTGCTGGTGCTGCTCTTCAGCTCCGTCCAGATCGCCGCCTGGTTCGTGGCCCGGTCGACGGCGATGCACGCCGCCCAGAGCGGGGTGAACGCGCAACGGGTCCTCGACGCGCCGGCCGGGGCGGGTGAGGCCCGCGCCAGACACTTCCTGGGTGCCGCCGGGGACTGGCTGGTCGGCGCGAAGACCACCTGCGCCGCCACCGCCACCGAGGTGACCTGCACGGTCACCGGGAAATCCCTGAGCGTCATCCCGGCCGTCCGGTTCGACGTCCGGCAGACCGCCCACGGCACGGCCGAACGGTGGACCAACCCGTGACCGCCCACCCGCCCCGGCGTACCTGGCGCGAACTGCTGACCCGGCCCGCCCGACGACGTGTCCGGGGCGACCGGGCCGTGGTGCACGCCCCGCGATCCGGCAGCCCCGACGAGGTGGTCGGGTGTCACCCGGGCCACGTGTCGGTGAATCGGGCGGCGGGGCGTACCCGGGGATCGGTGTCGGCCGACCGGAGTGCGGGGCGTACCCGGGGATCGGTGTCGGTGGAGGTGGCGGTGCTGACCCCGGCGTTCCTGGCGCTGCTGATGCTGGCCGGGGTGGCCGGCCGGGTTGCCGTGGCCGACGAGGCGGTAGAGGCGGCGGCGCACGACGCCGCGCGGGCCGCCTCGATCGCCCGCGACGCCGGCACGGCGGAGAGCGCCGCCCGGACGGCCGCCCGGCGGCAGCTCGACTGGCGTGGCCTCAACTGTACGAGCGCACCCCAGGTCACGGTCTGGGGCTCGACGCGCAACTCCGACCACACCTCGGTGGGCACGGCGTTCCGGCGGCCGCTCGGCGAACCGGTGAGCATCTGGGTCCGGGTGAGCTGCACGGTCTCCTTCGCCGGCATGCGCTTCCCCGGCCTGCCGATGCGTGACCGGCGGGTCGAGGCGACCTTCGCCTCCCCCCTGGACCGTTACCGGACCCGGCAGTGACCGCGCGTCCGACCGGCGACGAGGGCCGGATCAGCCTCTTCCTCGCCGTCACCATGATCGGCGTGCTGGCGATCATCGGCGTCGCGTACGACGGCGCGGGTCAGCTGCGTACCCTGCAACGCGCCGACGACCTGGCCGCCGAGGCGGCCCGCAGCGGCGGGCAGGTGATCGACCGGGCCGCCGCGATCGAGGGCCGGCCCAAGGTGATCGACGAGCCGGGTGCCCGCGCGGCCGTCACCCAGTACCTGCGGGGCAACTCCGACGTGACCAGCCAGCAGGTCAGCTTCCCGGTGGTGGCCGGCGAGAAACAGATCCGGGTACGCGTCACCGTCGTCTACCGCCGGCACATGCTCGGCCTGATCGGCATGGACCGCACCGTCACCGTCGTCGGCGAGGCGACCGCCCGCACCCTCACCGACCGACCATGAGCCCGTCGACCTGGCGGATTCCGTCCGTTGCGCACCCAGACCGTAGGCCCGCTCACCGGGGTCCCGCACCGAGACCGTAGGCCCACCCATCCGGTGTCCCCGCACCGGCAGACCGTAGGAAGGAGGGCAGCATGGCCACACCGCGTGGTTCCACTGCCCGACGTACCGGGCAGTTGCTCACCGGCTTCGGGTCGCTGGTGGTGCTGGTGGCGTTGCTGGTCGGCGCCCCGATCGCCCTGCTCGCCTTCGCCGGCAACCCGCTGCCGGACCACCTGCCCACCCTCACCGAGGTCGGCTCCGTGCTGACCAGCCGGGACGACGGCCAGCTCTTCATCCGGGCACTGGCGCTGGTCGGCTGGTTCGGCTGGGCGACGTTCGCCTTCTCGGTGCTGGTGGAGATGGGTGCCCAGATCACCCGCCGGCAGACGCCCCGGCTGCCCGGGATGAGCCGGCAGCAGCGGGCGGCAGCAGCCCTACTGGGCTCGGTCGCCCTGATCGTCGCGGCCAGCCCGGCGGCGAGCGCGGCCGTGACGTTGGCCCAGCCGCTCCCGGCCGCCGCCGGCACCGGCGTGGCGACCACCCTGGACACCTCCCGTACCGGGCTCGGTGCCGCCCCCAGCGCCGGCCTCGGTGCCAGCGCCGGTGTCACCCACGGCGCGGTCCCCGGTTCCGGCCTCGGTCCCGTCCCCCGGACCGGCATCGAGGACGGGAAGTCGACGGCGAAGCCGATGTACCGGGTGGCCCGGGGTGACTACCTGGGAGAGGTCGCGGAACGCTACCTTGACGACTTCGACCGCTATCCCGAAGTGGCCCGGCTCAACGACCTGCGCGACGCCGACCGGATCCGGCCGGGTCAGCTCATCAAACTCCCCACCGAGGCCGACGACACCGGTGCCCGCCGGCACGCCAGCGGCCACCTGGTCCCGAACACGCCCCGCAAGCCGTCCCCGCGCCCGCCGGTCACCACGCCGGGCGGCCAGGCCGACCCGCAGCATCAGGGTGCCCCCCGTACGCCGGTCACCCCGGGCAAGCCTGCCGGGCCGGCCACCCCGAAACCGGGCAAGATCGGACCGGCCACCCCGCAGACGGCCACCCCGCAGACCGCCCAACCGCCCGCGCAGCCGCCGGCCGAGCGACCGGTCGGGGTGCCGCCGGCGATGGCCGCCGGGGCGTCCCGGGCCACCCCGGACGACGCGATCAACCGGCCACTGGCCGTGTCGGCGGTACTGGCGGTGGCGAGCATCGTCGGCGCGCAGATCGGCGCGGTACTCGGCCTGCGCCGCCGACCCGTCCGGGTGACCGCCGGGCGCACCTCGGCCGCCCGGATCGCCGCCGCCCGCATGTCCACCAACCGCACCGCCGGCCGCACCCCGGGCCGCTCGATGGGCAGCCGCGCCTCCGCCGCCCGAGACCTGGTAACCGGCCGCCACCGCCGCGACTGACCCCGTCCCCACTCCCACCCCGTCCCGCCCCCGGCCGCCCAACCCAGCCAGCCCGCTCCAGCCGCCCCGCCGCCCCGCCCGCACCGCACCGCCCGCCCCGCCCGCCCCGCACCGCCCGCCCCGCACCGCCCGGCCCGCACCGCCCGCCCGCACCGCCCGCCCCGGTGATCAAGAGGTTTGCGTCAATTTGTAGATCAACTTTGACGCAAACCTCTTGATCAAACGACGCAAACCTCTTGATCACGCTGTGGGCGGGGCGGGGCGGGGCGGGGCGGGGCGGGGCGAGGTCGGGGCAAGGCGAGGTGGGGCAGGGCGGGTGGGGCGGGGCAGGGCGGGTGGGGGCGCAGGGACGACGGGGCGGGTGGGGAGGGCGGGCGGGTGGGGAGGGGCGGGTGGTTAGGGGAGGCGGGTTTGGAGGGTGCCGTCCACTACCCGGGTGGGGAGGGTCTGCTGGTCGGTCGCGGAGGGGCCGTGGACGACCTCGCCACCGTTGAGGCGGAACGCCGAGCCGTGCCAGGGGCAGACCACACAGGCGTGCCCGTCGATCTCTTGCACCTCGCCCTCACCGAGCGGGCCGCTCTGGTGTGGGCAGCGCTCCAGCATGACGGTGACCTCGTCGCCGTGCCGGTAGAGGATGACCGAGACGTCGTCCACCTCGCGGGTCACCAGCTCTCGTTGCGGCAGCCCCGCCAGCTCGGCCACCGACTGCCACCCGTCGCTCATCCGGTGCAGCTCGGAGACGCTCTGGCTGACCTGCGCCCCCTGCTTGTACGCCAGGTGCCCACCGAGGTACGCCCCGGCGCTCGCCGCGCCCAGCCCCAGGTAGGCCAGCGCCCGGCCGACGCCGTGCCGGCCGCTCAACCGGGCGGCGAGGGAGCCGGCGTACAGGGTCAGGCCAACGGTGTTGGCGGCGGCGTGCACGAGCCCCACCCGACGCTGGTCCCGGGACAGCTCCGCCCAGTCGTTGAGCCCCGCCACGGCGGCGGGCACCGCGCTCACGGTGCCCAGCGCGACCAGTGTGGTGGCCGCGCGACGCTGACCGGGGAGCAGATCGACCACTGCCGCGCTGATCCAGGCCCCCACCGGCACCTGCACCATCGCAGGGTGCAGCGGATGCCCCAGGAACACGCCGTGCAGCAGGTCACGCACCCGCTGTGGGCGGAGGGTCGCCTGGACGGCACGCTGCAACCGGTCGCCGGCCCGGTCCAGCGCGGTGGCCTGTTCGAGTTTCGTCATCAACGCTCGCACGTTCCCCGACTTCCCGGCTGACCGGGCCGCAAACCGGGCGGCCGGGACGAATCTGCCCTTTGCCCTGATCAGCGCCGTGCCGGGACACGGGCACCGACCGGCGCGGCATCCCGCCACCCACACCCCAGTGGGCGGGCCGCCGGCCGGTGTCAGGGGCTGGTGTCCGACCCGCGCGCTCTGGCCCAGCCGAGGAAACGACCCATCAGATTATCGGGTACGACGTTCCCGTTGAGCTGGGACAGTTGCGTACCCGCCTCGGCCATCAGGGTGCTCAGGTAGACGAGCAGGCCGGTCCGGTCCTCGCGGTACTCCACCAGCAGGGCGAGCCGGGCCGGCTGGCACGGCCACTCCGCGCCGCAGCCCCGACACCGCCACAGTGGACGCATCGGCAGGTGCGGTCGGGTGTGGCGCAGGGAGCGGTGTCGCACTGCGGTTCTCCTTCCAGGTGGATCGGGGCCACCCCACCCGTCACCGGCGGGGTGGCCCCGGGCTGGACGTCGACCGCCGGGTTCCCTCACCTCCACCGGCCGCGCCGCCCTCCACCAGATCGTGCCTCCCTGTGGTCAGACAGATACACCGCGTAGGCGTATGGTGGGCAGATATTCGAGACGTCCGATGGAGGAGTCGTGAACGATGCGCTGCGCGCGGCACTCAACGAAACCGGCTACACCACCGAATCCCTCGCCGAGCGCGTCGGCGTCGACCCCAAGACGGTGGGCCGCTGGCTGAGCGAGGGGCGGATCCCGCACGCCCGGCACCGGGTGGCCGCCGCGGAAGCGCTCCGGCGGGACATTGTGGACATCTGGCCGGACACTTCTAGACGTCGCGAGCCGGTGTGGTTCCGTCCCTGGCAGGAGATCGAACGCGACGCCCTGTCGCTGCGCTCATTCGAGTCTGTCGTCATCCCCGGCCTGCTCCAGACAGAGTCGTACGCCCGAGCCGTCCTGCTCGGTGCCGGCACCCTGCCCCGGGGGGACGTCGACCGGCACCTCGCGGCCCGGCTCGCCCGCCAGTCGATCCTGAAACGCGACGATCCACCCCAGCTCACGGCCGTGCTCGACGAGTCGGTCCTCCATCGGCCGGTCGGCGGCCGGCAGGCCATGCACGAGCAGTTGCTCGCCCTCGCCGACGCCTGCGACCAGCTACACGTCCGGGTGCACGTCGTGCCGGCCACCGTGGGTGAGTACGCCGGCCTCAACGGCCCCTTCGTGATCGCCACGAACCCGGATCACCGGATGGCCGGCTATCTCGACAACCAACTCCAGGGACAGGTGGTTAGCGATCTCGATGACCTCGCGGCCATGATGGCAGCGTGGGAGAACGTGCGCGGCGAGGCGTTGTCCCACCGGCAGTCCGTCGATCTGATCACGAAGGTGGCCCAGACATGGAACTGAACCACGCCCGATGGCGCAAGAGCACCCGCAGCAGCGGCAACGGCGGAAACTGCGTCGAGGTGGCCGGCAACCTGCCCGGGGTGATCGCCGTCCGCGACTCCAAGGACCCCGACGGCCCCACCCTGACCTTCACCCCCGCCGCCTGGCACACCTTCCTCACCCGGATCACCGACCGCCGCTGACCCCACCCCGCCCGCCGTGACACCGGGTCGCACCGACCGGGCCACCCCCAGGCCCGGCGCTGCGGCCTCCGGCACGGCACTGCGGCCCCGGCACGGCACCGCGGCCCCCGGCACGGCCCGGCGCTGCGGCCCAGGCACGGCACCACCCGCCCACGCAGATCCCCGCCATTGTCGCGCCGATGGCGCTGCCCAAGCCCCAGGGGACCCAGCACCAGCGCCACCCGCAAGCCCCGCGCAACAGGCAGGGGCTTGCGGGCAGGCGGGAGGAGCGGGGAGCGCACCCGCAAGCCCGCGCAGCAGGCAGGGCTTGCGGACAGGCGGGGTGAGCGGAAGCGCCCCCGCGCAGCAGGCAGGACAGGCGGGGAGCGCACCCGCAGGCCCCGCGCAGCAGGCGGGGCAGGCGGGTGCAGGCGGGGTGGCCGGGCGGGGGTGGGCGGGGATGCTGGGGGGATGGCGGTGCATGTTGCCCGGAACGGGGCGGTGACCACGGTGATCCTCGACCGGGCGGCGGCGCGCAACGCCGTCGACGGGCCGACCGCGCGGGCGCTCGCCGACGCGTTCCGCGCGTTCGAGGCCGACCCGGAGGCCCGGGTCGCGGTGCTGTGGGGTGCGGGCGGCACGTTCTGCTCGGGTGCCGACCTCAAGGCCATCGGCACGCCGAGCGGCAACCGGGTCGAGCCCGACGGCGACGGCCCGATGGGTCCGACGCGGATGGCACTGTCCAAGCCGGTCGTCGCGGCGATCTCCGGGTACGCGGTGGCCGGTGGCCTGGAGCTGGCGCTCTGGTGCGATCTGCGGGTCGCCGAGTCGGACGCGGTGCTCGGGGTGTTCTGCCGACGCTGGGGAGTGCCGCTGATCGACGGCGGCACGGTACGACTGCCCCGGCTGATCGGCCAGAGCCGGGCGATGGACCTGATCCTCACCGGCCGCCCGGTGCCCGCTGACGAGGCGTACGCGATGGGGCTGGTCAACCGGGTGGTCGCGCCGGGTGAGGCGCGGACGGCGGCCGAGCGGCTGGCCGCCGAGATCGCCCGGCATCCGCAGACCTGCCTGCGCAACGACCGGGCTTCGGTGCTGGCCGGTGCCGGCCGGCCCGAGCCGGAGGCGTTCGCCACCGAGTTCGCCTACGGCATCGACTCGTTGGCGGCGGACGCCACAGCCGGCGCGGCCCGGTTCGCCGCCGGAGCCGGCCGGCACGGACAGTAATTCCGGCCCGGCCGGCACGAACCGCTCACCCCACCCGGCCCCGGGGCACGAACCGCTCACCCCACCCGGCCCGGGGCACGAACCTGGAACCCACTCGGCCCGGGGCACGAACCGCGCACCCCACCCGGCCGGCGTGAACCGGGAACCTGGCCCGGTCTGCTCCGAGGCCGGACCGGACCGGCCGACCCGGCGGTTGCGCCGCGCCGGGCCGGTGCGCCGGGCTCAGCTCAGGTCGTTCAGGGCGCTCTGGATGGCCCGGTGGAACGTCGGGTACGCATAGATCATGTGCCTCAGCTGGCTGACCGGCACGGCCGCGTGCACCGCCACGACCAGCGCCGACAGCACCTCACCCCCGGCCGGGCCGACCGACGTCGCACCGATCAGCACCCCCTGGTCGGCGTCGGCGATCACCTTGATGAAGCCGCCCGGTTCGCCACCGTGGATCCAGCCCCGGGTGGACGACGACAGCTCGGTGAAGCCGACCTGCACGTTGATGCCCCGCTCGCGGGCCTGCCGTTCGGTGAGCCCGACCGCGCCCACCTCCGGGTCGGTGAAGGTGACCCGGGGCAGCGCCCGGTAGTCGGCGCGGGGCACGGTGCCGGCGGCGCCGCTCGGGCCGGCCGCGCCCATCGAACCCCCGACGGCGCTGGCCGCGCCCATCGCACCGCCCACCACGCTGGCGGTGCCGCTGGCGTCGGGGCCGCCCTCGGCCCGCCGGGCGTGGTCGAGCACGTCGGCGACCACGATCGACGCCTGGTACATGGCGATGTGGGTGAACGCGCCCTCGCCGGTCACGTCGCCGACCGCCCAGATCCCGTCGGTGACGTGCATCCGGTCGTCCACCGGCAGGTAGCGCTGGGTGGCGTCCACCCCGACGGTGTCCAACCCCAACTCGTCCAGGTGGGCCCGGCGACCGGTCACCACCAGCAGTTTCTCGGCGCTGAACGACCGGTCACCGGCGTACACGGTGAAGGTGTCGTCGTCGTGGCCGACCCGTTCGATCTTGACCTCGGTGGCGATCTCCACCCCGTCGGCACGCAACGCGGCGGCGGCCACCTCGGACGACTCCGGCTCTTCGAGGGCGAGCACCCGGCCGGACGCCTCCAGCACGGTCACCCCGACCCCGAACCGGGCGAAGACCTGCGCCAGCTCCAGCCCGATCGCGCCGCCCCGATGATCAGCAGGGTCGCCGGTAGCTCCGCCGCCTCGATCGCCTGGTGGTTCGTCCAGTACGGGGTGCCCGCCAGCCCGTCGATCGGCGGGATCGACGGGCGGGTACCGGTGCCGAGGACGACGCCCCGCCGGGCCTGGAACACCTGGTCACCGATCCGGACCCGGCCGGGACCGTCGAGCCGGCCGCTGCCACGCAGGAACCGCCCGCCCTTGCCGGTGAACCGGTCCACCGCGGCCCGGTCGTTCCAGGTGTCGGTGGCCTCCTCCCGGATGCGTTTCGCCACCGGCGCCCAGTCGGCCCGGACCTGCGCCGACCCGGCCAGCCCGTCGACCCGTCGCGCCTCGGCCAGGGCGTTCGCCGCCCGGATCATCATCTTGCTGGGGATGCACCCCCAGTACGGGCACTCCCCGCCGACCAGGTCCCGTTCGACGCCGACGACGCTGAGGCCGGCCTCGGCGAGTCGCCCGGCCACCTCCTCGCCGCCCACGCCGAGCCCGATCACGACCACGTCCACCAGTTCCGGCTCTGCCATCCCGTCAGCATTCCGCACGACCCCACCCTCGGCCACCGGTCCACCCCGGAATTCCCGCCCGCGTGCACCGCCGGACCCGGCCCCGCACCGCCTGGGACCCGGCCCGGCGCAAGCGGCCCGGCGCAAGCGGCCCGGGCCGACGGGCCAGACCTCAGCGCAGCCAGACCGGGTCGGCGTCGGGCACCTCCAGCGGCGGCGGGTAGTCGAGGGTGCGTCGCACCTCGGCGGGCAGCCGCCACGGCTGGTGCACGGCCTTGCCGGCCACCGCCGCCAGCTCGGGCACCCAACGACGCACGTACCCGCCGTCGGGGTCGTAGCGTTCGGCCTGGCGGACCGGGTTGAGCCCGCGGTAGGGGCGGCTGTCGTTGCCGGTGCCGGCCACCCACTGCCAGTTGCCGGAGTTGTCGGGCACGTCCCCGTCGAGCAGCCAGCGGGAGAAGACCGCGAGACCGGGCCGCCAGTCCAGGCCGAGCACCTTGGTCAGGTAGCCGGCGGTGATCAGCCGGGCCCGGTTGTGCATCCACCCCTCGGCGTGCAGTTGACGCATCCCGGCGTCCACGATCGGCATCCCGGTCCGGCCTTCGGTCCAGGCGGTCAACGCCGCCGCGTCGTACCGCCAGTCCTCGGTGGCCCCGCGCCGGTACGCCTTCGCCGCGATCTCCGGGAAGGCGGCGGTGACCTGGTGGTAGAAGTCCCGCCAGCAGAGCTGCCTGACGAACGGGTGCCCCCGGTCGTCGGCCCGGTTCGCCACCGCCAGCGGGGACAGGCAGCCGAACCGCAGGTACGGGCTGAGCCGGGAGGTCTCGTCGCCGGCCAGGTCGTCGTGGATGTCGTCGTACCGGCGCAGGGTCGGCAACCACTGGGTGAGCCGGCGCTGCCCGACGGTCTCGCCGCCGACCGCGGCCTGCGGCGACTCGCCCTTCGGCAGCGCCGGCAGCCGGCCGACCGCGACCCCGTCGGGCAGGGTGACCCGCCGGGGCGCGGCCAGCTCCTCCCGCCACTGCGCCGCGGACCAGACCCGGTGGTACGGGGTGAACACCCGGTAGTGGTCGCCGCCGCCGGGTCGCAGCGCCCCCGGCTCGACGATCGTGACGCCGGGGAAGAGCCGCAGGGCGAGCCGGTGCCGGTCGCACTCGGCGCGCAGCCGGCGTTCCCGGCGCTGGGCGTAGCGACTGACGTCGGCGGACAGGCCGATGCCCTCGGCGTCCACCTCCCGGGCCACCCGGACCGTCTCGGCCACCGGGTCGCCCCGGCGGATCACCAGGTCACCGCCGAGCCCGCGCAGGGTGTCCCGCAGCTCGGCGAGGCACTGGTGCAGGAACCGGGTGCGGTTGGGCGAGTGGTCGGCCAGCGTCGGGTCGAGGACGTACAGCGGCACCACCCGGTCGAAGGCGGCGCAGGCCGTCGCCAGCGCCGGGTGGTCGTGCACCCGCAGGTCGCGGGTGAACAACACCACCGCCGTACGGCCGCTCACGTCAGGGCCGGGCCGGGCACCACGACCGGGGTGCCGGTACGGGTCAGCAGGGCCTTCGCCGCCACCGCCAGCCGTCGCCGCTGGGGCACCACGGCCCGCTTGACGAACACGTCGTAGTCCTGGGCGGCGACCTCGTCGAGGATGCCGCCGTAGAGGGCGTAGGCGGTGCGCATGCACGCCTGGGAGGCGGGGGCGAGCAGGGTGATACCGGGCGCGGCGGCGGCGTAGTGGGCCTGGGCGCGGGTCACCTCGTACTCGATCAGGTCGCGGATCTTGTCGGTGCTGTGGCCGGCGGCCTGGGCGGCGAGCAGGTCCTCGCGGGTGACGTTGAACTTGGCGAGGTCCTCGTCGGGCAGGTAGGTGCGGCCCCGGTCGAGGTCCTCGGCGACGTCCCGGATGAAGTTGGTCAGCTGGAAGGCGAACCCGAGCTGCCGGGCCGGTTCCCGGGCGGCGACCGGGTCGGAGCTGCCGAGGATGGGCAGCATCATGGTGCCGATGACCGCCGCCGAGCCCTCCATGTAGTCGAGCAGGTCGTCATAGGTCGGGTACGACAGGACCGTCAGGTCCATCGCCATGCTGCGCAGGAACGACGCGAAGTCGGTCCGGTCCAGGTCGAACACGGCGATGGTGTGCAGCACCGCCGGGAGCAGCGGGTCGTCGACCGGCTCGCCGTGCAGGCCGGCGACGAAGCGGGAGCCCCAGGCGTCCAGCCGGGCGGCGCGTTCGGCGGGCGGCAGGTCCTCGGTGCGGTCCACGATCTCGTCGGCGTAGCGGGTGAAGCCGTACAGGGCGTGCACGTGTCGCCGTTTCCATGCGGGGAGCAGTCGGGTGGCGAGATAGTAGGTGCGCCCGTGGTGTCTGTGCAGCTCCTGGCAGCGGGCATAGGCAGCGGCGAGATCGGTGTCCACCGGGCCTCCTCTGATTCGACGCAGCAATCGACGCAACTCGTAACCCTAGGGTACGCTCGCCCCCATGGCCAACGACGCAGTTGCGGGTAACGCGCTCCGCGTCGCGCCGGCACAGCCGGGAGCGACGGACGATCCGGTCCACGGCGTACTGGCCGCCTTCGCCCGTGACCTGGTCGACGACGTCGACGGCACCCTGTCGGCGTTCCTCGCCCGCGAGGTCGACGCGCTGACCGAGATCGACGCAGCGATGGGCGGTTTCGCCGCGACGGCACGCGACTGCGTGCTGGCCGGCGGCAAGCGGGTCCGCCCGACCTTCGCCTACTGGGGCTGGCGGGGTGTGGTGGGCGGCGACGCGCCACTGCCCACCGTGCTGCCCGCGCTGGCCGCCCTGGAACTGCTGCACACCTTCGCCCTGGTGCACGACGACGTGATGGACGCCTCGGACACCCGACGGGGCCTGCCCACCGTGCACCGGGCCGCCGCCGCCCGGCACGTCACCGCCGGACACACCGGCGATCCGGGCCGGTTCGGTGAGTCGGTTGCCGTCCTCATCGGCGACCTCTGCCTGGTCTGGGCGGACCGGCTGCTCGCCCACGCCACCGTGCCGCCGACCCGGATGCTGGAGGTGCGGCGCTGCTACGACCAGATGCGCGTCGAGACCATCGCCGGGCAGTACCTCGACGTGCTCGGCGAAAACGACGCGGCGAACTGGTCGGTGGACCGGGCGCTGCGGGTGGCCCGCTACAAGACGGCCAGCTACACCGTCCAGCGTCCGCTGCTCTTCGGCGCCTGCCTGGCCGGCACCGAGCCCGACGCGCCGCTGATCGCCGCGTACACCCGCTACGGACTGGCCGTCGGCGAGGCGTTCCAGCTCCGCGACGACCTGCTCGGCGTCTACGGTGACCCGGCGGCGACCGGCAAGCCGGCCGGCGACGACCTGCGCACCGGCAAGCCGACGGTGCTGCTGATGCTCGCCCGCCAACTCGCCACCGGCGGCCAGCGGCGGGCGTTGGAGCGGGCCGGCACCGCCGTCGGCATCCGCGAGGTCGCCCGGCTGGCCGACATCGTCGCCGACACCGGAGCGGTCGGCCGGGTCGAGCGAATGATCTCCGACCGGGTCACCGACGCGCTCGCCGCGTTGGAGACCGCGTCGATCGACGAGACGGCGCGCACCGCGCTGACCGGTCTCGCCACCGCCGCCGCGACGCGGCGGGCATGATGGGCAACTTTCTGAAGGAGGTGGTCGCGTGCGGACCGTGACGGGACGTACGGACCGGGTGGTGGTCGTGGGCGCGGGCCTGGGCGGGCTGGCGTGCGCGCTGCACCTGGCCGGTAGCGGCCGGCAGGTGACCGTGCTGGAACGCGAGCCGGTGCCGGGCGGACGGGCCGGTCGGCTCAGCGTCGACGGGTACGAGTTCGACACCGGCCCCACCGTGCTCACCATGCCCGACCTGATCGCCGAGGCGCTCGGTGCGGTCGGCGAGGAGCTGCACGACTGGCTCGACCTGACCCCGATCGACCCCGCCTACCGGGCCTACTACCCGGACGGCTCCACCCTGGACGTGATCACCGACACCACCCGGATGGCGGCCGAGATCTCCCGGGTCTGCGGCCCCCGCGAGGCCGACGGCTACCTGCGGTTCGTCGACTACGCCCGCAACCTGTGGAACTGGGAACGGGCCGACTTCATCGACCGCAACCTGGACGCCCCGACCGACCTGCTCACCGGCAACCTGCTGAAGTTGCTGGCGAACGGGGCGTTCCGGCGACTCCAAACCAAGATCAACCAGTTCTTCTCCGACCCGCGTACCCAGCGGATCTTCTCCTTCCAGGCGATGTACGCCGGGCTCTCGCCGCACGACGCGCTGGCCATCTACAGCGTCATCGCGTACCTCGACTCGGTGGCCGGGGTCTACTTCCCGCGCGGCGGCATCCACGCGGTCTCCAAGGGGATGGCCGGCGCGGCCGAGAAGCACGGCGTCCAGATCCGCTACGACACCACGGTCGCCCGGGTGGAGACCGCCAACGGCCGGGCCACCGGCGTGGTCACCGCCGACGGCGAGCTGATCCCGGCCGACGTGGTGGTGCTCAACCCGGACCTGCCGGTCGCCTACCGCGACCTGCTCCCCGAGGGTCGGCAGCGGAAGCTGACCTACTCGCCGTCCTGCGTGGTCCTGCACGTCGGATCGACGCAGGGGTATGGGAAGATCGCTCATCACAACATCCACTTCGGACGGTCCTGGAAGGGCACCTTCGACGAGGTGATCAGGCGCGGCGAGCTGATGAGCGACCCGTCGCTGCTGGTCACCAACCCGAGCCGGACCGACCCGTCGGTCGCCCCGGACGGCCGGCACACCTACTACGTGCTGGCCCCGGTGCCCAACCTCGACCGGGCCCCGTTCGACTGGCGGGGCGACCTGAGCCGGCGCTACGCCGACCAGCTCGTCGCCACGCTGGAGGAGCGCGGGTACGTCGGGTTCGGCGCCGGCATCGAGGTGTTGCGTACGATCACCCCCGCCGAGTGGGAGGAGCAGGGAATGGCCGCCGGTACGCCGTTCGCCGCCGCGCACAGCCTCTTCCAGACCGGGCCGTTCCGCCCGTCCAATCTGCACCGCAGCCTGCCCAACGTGGTCTTCACCGGCTCCGGCACCCAGCCCGGTGTCGGTGTGCCGATGGTGCTGATCTCCGGCAAGCTGGCCGCCAACCGCATCACCGGCGCGGGTCGGTGACCGCGTGAAATCCCGGGAGGCTCACCTCGTCGAGCTGGTCGACGACACCGGCCGGGTGCTCGGCGAGACCACCGTCGCCGCCGCCCACCAGGCACCCGGTCGCCTGCACCGGGCCTTCTCGGTGCTGCTGGTCGACCCGGACGGCCGGGTCCTCCTGCAACAGCGGGCCCCGGTCAAGACCCGGTTCCCGCTGCGCTGGGCCAACTCGTGCTGCGGGCACCCACTGCCGGCCGAGTCACTGGCGGAGGCCGCCAACCGCCGGCTCGCCGAGGAGCTGGGCGCCGGGCCGGTGTCGTTGACCGAGGTCGGCGTCTACCTCTACTACGCCGAGGACCCGGCCACCGGTCGGGTCGAGTTCGAGTACGACCACGTGCTCCGGGCCGACGTGCCGGCCGTACTCACCCTGCGGCCGGACCCGGACGAGGTGGCCGAGCTGCGCTGGGTCGACCCGACCCGGTTGATGACCGAGATCGACGCCGACCCGCGCCCGTACGCCCCCTGGCTCGGTGGTGTGGTGAGCCGACTGCTCCGGCCGGCCCCGACCACCACCGGCCCCGATGCCCCTGCCGGGGGTCCCGAGGCTCCCGCCGGGGGTCCCGCCGCCGGCTCCGCAATACCGTCCGGCCGCCGGGTGGACGACGCGTCGGAGCGGTCGGGTGGTCGCTGAGCCGCTGAGCGCGGGGGCCGTGGCACGCCGGCTCGGCGTGGCGGTCACCACCCTGCGTACCTGGCACCAGCGCTACGGCCTCGGCCCGAGCGAGCACGTCCCCGGTCACCACCGGCGCTACACCCCGGCCGACCTGGCCCGCCTGGAGATCATGCGGAAGCTCACCGCCGAGGGGGTCAGCCCGGCGGAGGCGGCCCGCTGGGCGAAACAGAGCCCCGGCACCGCGCTACGCCTGCCGGCCGGGGCCAGCCGGGACGGCGGCGGACAGGCCATCCCCGTCGGCCGGGCGGGACCGGCGGCCCGGGGGCTGGCCCGCGCCGCGATGCGACTGGACGCGGCGGCGATCGGCGACACCATCTCCCAGGCGCTGGCCACCGACGGGGTGATCGCCACCTGGGAGGGGCTGCTCCGGCCGGTGCTGGCCGGCATCGGTGAGCGGTTCGTGGCCACCGCCGGCCTGATCGACGTGGAGCACCTGATGTCCCGGTGCGTCTCCGAGGCGTTCGCCGCCGTCGCCCGCTCCGGCCGGGCCACCGGGCCGGCCCGCATCCTGCTGTCCTGCGCCGACGAGGAGCAGCACACCCTGCCCCTGGAGGCGCTCGCCGCGGCGCTGGCCGAGGCGGGGGTGGCGTACCGGATGCTCGGCGCCCGGGTGCCGGTGGCCGCGCTGGTCGAGGCGGTCAACCGGACCGGGCCGGCGGCCGTGGTGGTCTGGTCGCACACCCGCCCCACCGCCGATCCGGGGCAGCTCTCCGCCCTGCTCGCGGTGCCCCGCCGACCGCTGCTGGTGCTCGCCGCCGGGCCGGGCTGGCGGGCCGACACCCTGCCCGCCGGAGTGGTCCGACCGGTCGACCTGGCCGAGGCGGTGTCGCTCGCGCTGGCCGTCCGGGATTCGTTGGACCAGTCCACCGGGACCGACCTGGCCTGACATATTTCGCTTTCGTGAACTACCGTCGGGGCCGTCCGCGTACCCCCATCCCTCGGAGTGACGATGCGTTCACGCCCCGTCCTGGCGGTTGTCCTGGGTCTGCTCCTGCTGGTCGCCGGCTGTGGAGACAAGCCCCGGCACGTCCGGCCGGCCGCCGCGCCCGCCCCGACGACCTCCGCACCCGAGCCGGCCCAGACCCCGGTGCCGACGCCGCCGCCGACCAAGAAGCCGAAGCCCCGGCTGCGGCCCAAGCCCAAGACGCTGCCCGCCGGATTGCGTAAGGCGACCGGGGTACGCGCGGTGGCGCTGACCTTCGACGACGGACCCGACCCGACCTGGACGCCGAAGGTGCTCAACCAGCTCCGGGCGGCGAAGGTCAAGGCGACGTTCTGCGTGGTCGGCACCCAGGTCCGCAAGCACCCGGAGCTGGTGGCCCGGATCGTCCGCGAGGGGCACCAGCTCTGCAACCACAGCTGGCACCACGACGTCGACCTGGGCCGCCGGCCGGTCGCCGACATCCGGGCCGACCTGGTGCGCACCAACCAGGCCATCACCAAGGCCGTTCCGGGCGCGAAGGTGCCGTTCTACCGGCAGCCCGGTGGCCGGTGGACGCCGGAGGTGGTGCAGGTCGCCAAGGAACTCGGCATGCGGTCGCTGCACTGGACCGTCGACCCCCAGGACTGGGCGAAGCCCACTTCCGGGGTGATCTCCGGGCGGATCAGGAGCGCCTCCCGCCCCGGTGCGGTGGTGCTGATGCACGACGGCGGGGGTGACCGGAGCCGCACCCTGGGCGCCGTGCCGCAGGTCATCGGCGACCTCAAGCGCCGTTTCGGCATCGCACCACCTCGCTGACCTGCTACTTTGCCGGGCCGCACCCCGGCAGGCATACCGGTTTGGTCGACCGCCGGGGCATGGCATATGCTTCTCATGCCTCCGGCGGGGCCGGATGGGAGCAAGTCCGCTTGAAGTTGCGAGTGTGCAATGATGGCGGGGCCGCCCTCATCGTCTAGCGGCCCAGGACGCCGCCCTTTCAAGGCGGTAGCACGGGTTCGAATCCCGTTGGGGGCACGATCCGGCCCAGCCGGAGGCAACAAAGCTAGGTCCTGTGGAGCAGTTGGAGTGCTCGCCGCCCTGTCAAGGCGGAGGTCGCGGGTTCAAGTCCCGTCAGGACCGCCAGCGCCGACGCCGCGTGCACCATTGCGCGGCGTTCTGCGTATCGGGACGTGTCACCCTGTCGGCGGAGACCCCGCCCTCCGGGTAACATGTCCCGAAGCACCAGGCCAGGTAGCTCAGTTGGTACGAGCGTCCGACTGAAAATCGGAAGGTCGGCGGTTCGACCCCGCCCCTGGCCACATAGCCTTTCGCCGGGCTACAGAGAGCGGTGACCTGCGGAAACGCGGTCACCGTTTTCGTGTATCCGGCCCAGATGTGGCGTCCACCCGGCCTGCCCCGTTCCGGCCGGAATGCCCACTGGCAGCCCACCGCCGCCCCGGCCACGGGTAGCTGCACCCGCGATCTGACCCTGCACCACTCAAGACCTCCCCTTGCGACCACCGCGCCCCGGTAGCCGCCGGCCACAGTGTCCCTGTCGCGCAGTCACGGGCCGTCCGCTTGGCGGCTGCACGGTGGCCGTCACCTGAGCCCGTTCCCGCCCGGTGGTGCCCAACCGCGCCCGGTCCAGGTCCATTGTCCGGAAGGGGCCAGTACGCGAGGCTGCAGAGCGCCTCATCAGCCGGTATGGTCCGGGCCTATGGGGCAGGAGAAGGCGAATCCGGAGGGCGTCCATCAGGACGTCGACCGATATTCGTTGCGCTCCACGCTCCTCGTCCCCGCCACCGCCGAGCAGGCCTTCGCGGTCTTCACCGGCTCGCTGGCCGACTGGTGGGTCCGGGAGTACACCTGGTCCGGCCCGGCGGCGCTCGCCGAGCTGGGGATGGAGCCCCGGGCCGGCGGCATGCTCTACGAGATCGGCCCGTACGGCTTCCGGGGCGACTGGGGCCGGGTGCTCACCTGGGACCCGCCACGGCGGCTCGTCTTCACCTGGCAGCTCGGCCCCGACCGGCTCCCGGTGCCCGACCCGGCGCGCGCCAGCGAGGTGGAGGTGCTGTTCCTGCCGGACGAGTCGGGGCGCACCCGCATCGAGCTGGAGCACCGGCACTTCGACCGGCACGGTGAGGCCGCCGAGGGCTACCGTGCGGCGTTGACGGCCGGCTGGCACGAGCTGCTCGGCCGCTATCTCGCCACCCTCACCGGCGCCGCCCCGGGCCCGCACTGACCCCACCGGTGTTCACCGTCCGGGGAGTCCGGGGTGGGGTGGGGTGGTCGGGGCGTGCACCGCGTCGGGCCCGCCGAGGTCGGCCCGTTGGCCGGCCGCCTCCCCCGCGCCGAACCCGGAGCCGGCGAGCCGGCGGGTGGGCGCGGTCCGCAGCCGGGGATAGACCTCGGTGACCCGGCGGGCCACCCGGTCGGAGCGGTCGGCCAGCACCAGCGCGACCGACGGGGTGCCGTCTTGCGCCACCGCGCCCGCCTCGGCGGCCCGGAGCCGTTCGGCGATCACCCGGGCGAAGCCGGCCAGCCAGGAGCGCCGGAACGCCGCCGGGTGTTCGCCGGGTGGGACCACGGTGCCGGCGAGGCCGTGCGCGGCCTGCACCAGCAGTGAGGTGAAGAGCAGGTCGACCCGCTCCAGGTCGCTGGCGAAGCCGAACAGGTGCAGCGCGAAGCCGGTGCCGGCAGGTCGGCGTATGCAGCGGCAGCGCAGCGGGTCGGCCACCGCCGCGAGCAGCCCGGCCTTGTCCCGGGCGTACGGGGCGACGACGTCGACCACCCGGTCGCCGACCGGGTCGGTGGTGGGGTCGCGGGCGGCCAGCAGGGCGCGGTCGACGCCGTAGCGGGCGATCAACTCGGTGGCCTTGGCGGTGAAGGCGGCCGCTTCGGCGGGGGTGCAGGCGGCGTCCTCTGCCTGGGCCAACAGCTTGCGCACCTTGCTGAGCATCGCCTCGGACATGGGTCACAGTTACCACAAAAGGTTCACGGTTGTGTCACAGCGGGATCAGAGATCGACAGATATCATCGCCACTCACCGCACCCTGTGCACGACGCAGGGTCCGCCCCTCTTCCCTGGAGGCACCACCATGGCATCCCGGACCGCCCGACTGACCGCAATCGTCGCCACCCTGCCCCTGCTGTGGTTCGGCGCACCCGCCCAGGCCGCCCCGGAGACGAACCTCTCCGCATCGGCTGCCACCTGCTATGGCGGGGCGGTCCGGTCGTACTTCCAGGTCGGTGGCTGGGGCGGGGACGCCGGGCCGTACAAGGCCAGCACCCGGTGCAAGGACGTCAACGTCAAGAACAGCAGCGAGTTCGGCACCGAGGCGTGTGTGGTCTTCATCGACAAGACCAACAAGTGCAACTACCTGACCTACCTGCCGGCGAAGTCCGACTGGATCACCGTCGCCACCAACGTGCGCGACGGCGCGAACTTCAAGGTCCGCTTCACCAACCTGCGCTACGAGTACGAGCCGCTGGTGGCGTACCACGCGTACTGAGCCGGCCGGCGCGGCGTCCGCACGGGCGTCGCGCCGTCAACCGGCCCGACTGCGCAGGGTCGCCACGGTCGAACCGGCGAGGGTGAGCAGGCAGTCCGGCAGCTGCCCGTCGGCGACCGCCGCCCCGAACAGCGCCTCACCGGTGTCGGCGTCGTGGTTGGCGTACGCGCTGACGAAGCGGGCCACCCAGCGGGTGTCGTACCCCGCGTCGTCGATGCCCGGGAAGTCCAACGCGCAGGCGCCCGGCGGTGGCGGGTCGCCGACCATGGTGGCGGCCAGCGTCCAGGCGACCGTGTAGGCACCGGCGAGGCCGGACCGGTCCACCACGGCGTCGAAGGTGCCGGCCACCGCGGCGCCGTCCCCGGTCAGCGCCGAATGGAGCACGGCGGTAGCGTCGGCCAGCGTCTGATCCGGTACGTCGGTCACCTGCGGCACAGTAGGACGCCAGGTCAAGCGAACAGAGCGCCGAGATGGTGACCACCTGCTGAGACGACGTGACACACCGTGAGGTCTGCTGTCGGGCCGGCGACCAGGGCAGCCTCCCTGGTCCCACGGTTGTCGTCGGCACGCTATGGTGCCCACCGGACCTGCGCCGGAGGAAGGACGACCATGCTCGTTACACGCGGCCCGCGCGCGGCCATCCTGGCGGCCTGCGCGTCGTTCCTGCTCGTCACCAGCGCCTGCGGGACGACCGACAAGCCCGAGGAGACGGCTGCCCCGCAGGTACGCCTGTACGGCACCGACGGCAACATGCTCAACTCCTTCGCCGCCGAGCTGAAGGACCGGGCGGATCTCGTCGACGGCATGAAGGGCACCACCCCGCTCACGCCGCTCACCGACGACTTCAAGCAGCGGCTACGTTCCATCGACCCGAAGTTGACCGACTACCTCTACGCGGCGGAGTCGTACGACGCGGTCATGATCAGTGCGCTGGCCGCCCAGTTGGCGGGCAGCACCGATCCGGCCGACATCGCCAAGCAGATCGTCGGGGTGACCACCAACGGGCAGCGCTGCACCGACGCGGCGAGCTGCCTGTCCCTGGCCCGCGACGCCCAGGACATCGAGTACCGCGGCCCGTCGCTGACCCGCGCCGGCTTCACCGACCTCGGGGAGCCGGCCACCGCCAGCTACGCGACCCTGCACTTCGACAACCAGAAGATCAACGACGCGAAGACCGAGTTCGTCGGTGCGGGGGACGAGTCCGGGGTGAGCACCAAGGCCGCCCCCAAGCCCAAGAAGCAGCGGGGTGGGCGCAACGACAGCAGCGACGGCTCCCCGCTGATCCTCGGTGGCCTGCTGCCCAAGACCGGTGACCTGGCCCTGGCCAACCCCCCGTTGGCGGCCGGCGTGGCGCTGGCACTCAAGGAGATCAACGCCGCCGGTGGGGTGCTCGGCGACCCGGTGATGTGGATCGACGGTGACGACGGCACCAACCCGGCCGTCGCCAAGGCCACCGTGGCCTCGCACGTCAAGGACAAGGTCCAGGTCATCATCGGGGCCGCCGCCTCCGGCATCTCCAGCGCGGTGCTGCCGGACGTGGTGGCGGCCGGCAAGATCCTCTTTTCGCCGTCCAACACCGACTCCGGGTTGAGCCAGGCCGACGACAAGGGCCTCTACTTCCGGACCGCCCCGCCGGACAGCCTCCAGGGCCGGGCCCTGGCCGACGTGATCCTCCGCGACGGCCCGCACAAGATCGTGGTGGTGGCCCGCAAGGACTCCTACGGCGAGGGCCTCCAGGAGACCGTCCGCGCCGAGCTGGAGCGGGCCGGCTTCGGCACCGACCGGGTGAAACTGTTCACCTACGAGCCGCCGGCCGACGCCAAGGCCCCGCCCGTCGACTTCGGCAGCCTGGCCGGCGAGATCAAGAACTACAAGCCGGAGGCGGTGCTGGTCATCGGCTTCGGTGAGTCCGCCGGGCTGATCAAGGCACTGGCCGACGCGGGCGTACCGATCCGGCACTGACGCGACGTGGGTGGGGCGGCACCGGGTGCGGTGCCGCCCCACCGACGTTCAGCGGGGTCGCCGACGTTCCAGGAAGTCCGTCATCCGACGGTGCTTCTCCTCGTCTTCGAAGAGCACCGCCTGGCTGACCAGGTCCAGCTGCGGGTGGGCGGCGGGCGGGGCGTCCACCGCCAGCTTGGTCAGCCGCAACGCCAACGCGGAACCCTTCGCCATCTCGTCGAGCAGTCCGTGCGCGGTGGGCAGCAGCTCCGCCGGTTCGGCCACCACCCGGTTGACCAGGCCGATCCGCAGCGCCTCGTCGGCGTCGACCCGCCGGCCGGTGAACAGCAGCTCCTTGGCCCGGCCCTCGCCGACCAGCGCCGGCAGCCGGTGGGTCGCCCCCGCGCCGGCCAGGATGCCCAACCGCACCTCCGGCTGGCCGAAGACCGCCCGCGCCGTGCACACCCGCAGGTCGCACGCGTACGCCAGCTCCGCGCCGCCGCCCAACGCGGGGCCGTCGACGGCGGCCACGCTCGGCATGGGCAGCGCCCGGAGCCGGGCGAAGGCCGCCGAGTTGATCGCGGCGAGGGCGTCCAGCCGGCCCCGCTCGCGCAGTTGACCGATGTCGGCCCCGCCGGCGAAGAGCCCGTCGGCGCCGCCGGTGAGCAGCAGCAGCCGCGGCCGGGCCTCCAGCGCGGCACAGACGTCGTGCAGCGCACCGATCAGGTCGGCGTCGATGGCGTTGCGCTTCTCCGGCCGGTCCAGGGTCACCACCACCCGGTCGGGCAGCTCCTCCACCCGCAGTCCGCTCATTGCCGGCGACCGTCCTTCCACGCGTAGAAGCCCTGGCCGGATTTCTTGCCGAGTTTCCCGGCGGCGACCATCTCGACCAGCAGCGGTGGCGGGGCGAACCGGTCACCGTAGGCGGCCTGGAGGGTGCGGGCGATGTCCAGCCGCACGTCCAGCCCGACCAGGTCGGTCAGCTCCAGCGGGCCGACCGGGTGCCGGTAGCCGAGCACCATCGCCTTGTCCACGTCGGCGGGTGCGGCCACCCCGTCGGCCACCATCCGGATCGCCTCCAGGCCGAGGGTCACCCCGAGCCGGGAGGTGGCGAACCCGGGCAGGTCGCGTACCACGACGGGGTCCTTGCCCAGCCGGCCGGCGAGCGCGACGGCCGCCGCGGTGGTCTCCGGCGCGGTGGCCGCGCCGACCACCACCTCCAGCAGGGCCATCGCCCAGACCGGGTTGAAGAAGTGCAGCCCGAGGAAGGACTCCGGCCGGGCCAGGCCCTCGGCCAGCTCGCCGATGGGGATGCTGGAGGTGTTGCTGCCCAGCAGCGCCGGGCGCAGCCGCTCCGCCTCGGCGAGCACCGACCGCTTCAGCTCCGGTCGCTCGGGGACCGCCTCGACGATCACCTCCGGTACCGGGGCGACCTCGGCGAGCGCGCCCCGCAGGGTGATCCGGGCCCGCTGCGCGGCGGCCTCGTCGGCACCGGCCTTGCCCCGCTGCACCGCCCGCGCGCACAGCTCGTCGAGGCGGACGGCGGCGGCCTCGGCCCGCCCCCGGTCCACCTCCACCAACTCGACGGCGTAGCCCGCGCCGGCCGCCACGTAGGCGATGCCGAGCCCCATCGTGCCGGCCCCGACGACGACAAGACGACTCATGGACGCTCCCTCACTGCGCACGGTGACGTGCGGGGTCTCCGGCACGCCCGACCGCTCGCTTCGCTCGCTCATGGGTGCGACCCTATGCAGCACCGTTCCCGGCGGCATGCGTGGGGGATCGCCGCACCGGGTACAGACGGGCCAACGTCAAGGGAAGGAACCAGTCGACATGAGCCAGGCACCGGAGACCGTGGACGGCAGCGGCACCACCGACGGCACGGCGGTCGTGGAGACGCGCGGCAACGAGCGCGTCGACCTGCTCCGCGCCGACACCAACAACGACGGCAAGACCGACGTGTGGGTGGTGGACACCGACGGCGACGGCCGGGCGGACCTGTTCCAGTTCGACACCGACGGCGACGGCAAGGTCGACATCACCATGGTCGACATCGACGAGGACGGCACCCCGGACGAGGTGGTCGACGGCGACGGCGGCCTCCCCCCGGAGCCGCTTCCCCCGACCGTCCAGGTCTGATCCGGACGCGGGGGCCCGACCGGGCCCCGCTCACCGCCCACCCGCCCCGGGCCCCGATCACCGCCTGCCGGCCCCGCTCACCGCCCGCCGGGCCCCGCCAGCCGCAGGGTGGCCAGATAGTACGGGGCGTCGCGGTCGTCCACGTCCGTCAGCCGCCACGGGGTGCCCCGGACCAGTTCGGCCAACTCCTCGGCGGAGCAGACGAGGTAGTCGAACCACTCGGTTCCGAGTTCGCGGTAGCGCAGCCGCAACCGTAGTTGCCCGCCCAGGCGCCCCCGCTGCCGGTTCCACTCGTGGTAGCCGGTGTGCACCGGGTCGGTGGTGCCGTACGGGTCGGTGCCGTGCGCGATGACCTGCGCGCCGGGCCGGGCCAGCGCGGCGAGCGCGGCGAGGAACGCCGGGGCCCGCTCCCGTCCCTCGATCAGCCCCAGGTTGTTGCCGAGCAGCAGGAACGTGTCGTAGCGGCGGCCATCGGCGACGTGCTCGTCGACGGTGCCGAGGACGAGGTCGCGGACCCCCCGGTGCCGGCTGACCCGCAGCGCCCCCGGTGAGGTGTCCAGCCCGGTGACCGGTACCCCGCGCTCCTGGAGCACCAGCGCGATCCGCCCGCCCCCGACGCCGACGTCCAGGGTGGCCCCCCGGGTCCGGTCCACGGCCCGGTGGTCGTACGGCTGCCAGTGCTCCGGCCCGTCGAGGTAGTGCGCGGCGGGGGCCCCGTTGACCAGTCCGTCGTCCCGTTCGATGATCTCGATGACCGGTCGGGGCAGCCGTCCGCCGACCAACGGCCGGGGGCCGATCCCGGTGTGCACCGCGTACGCGTCGCGCAGTAGTTCTCCGAACACGTCGCCCAGCCGAGGTTCTCCGGTCACGACCTGCACGTTATCCGGGAGCGGTCGCCGTATCCTGGGCGGCGTGACCGATCTGGACCGCCTGGCGGCGGAGAAGTACGTCCTGCTGACGACGTTCCGCAAGGACGGTCGTGCGGTGTCCACCCCGGTCTGGGCGGTCCGTGACGACGACACCCTGGCGATCTGGACGGTTGCCGACTCGGGCAAGGTCAAGCGGATCCGGCGGGACGGCACGGTGACGGTGGCCCCCTGTGACGTGCGCGGCCGTCCGCTGGGCGAGGCGGTGCCGGGCCACGCGGTGCTCTGTGGGCCGCAGGAGAGCAGCCGGGTGCGTGACCTGCTCAAGCGCAAGTACCGGCTGCTGGGCCGGTTGACCCTGCTCGGCAGCCGGCTGCGCCGGGGCGAGGCGGGCACCATCGGTATCCGGGTCACCGTCGGGCCGTGACCGTCGGCCCGGCCGGTGACCGCACCGACCACGTACATGACTCAGGGGCGGTCGGTCGCCGCTTGCCGCGACGTCCGCCCGCCCCTAAGGTCGAAACGCTCTGACCGGGTCAGTCCCCCTGGCGCTGCTGGGGGATCTGTCCCTGTAGCAACGCCCGCACCTCCGACTCACGGTACCGACGGTGTCCGCCCAGGGTTCGGATCGCGCTGAGCTTCCCCGCCTTGGCCCACCGGGTCACCGTCTTCGGGTCGACACGGAACATCGACGCCACCTCGGCCGGCGTGAGTAGCGGCT
Organism: Micromonospora sp. RL09-050-HVF-A; assembly: GCF_019374995.1. NCBI lineage: Bacteria > Bacillati > Actinomycetota > Actinomycetes > Micromonosporales > Micromonosporaceae > Micromonospora > Micromonospora sp. RL09-050-HVF-A. The sequence continues at coordinate 4,707,240 of NZ_JAGKQP010000002.1, read as the reverse complement.
CTGGTTCGTGCGTTCGCGATGCCATCGGTCACTCCTCCACATGGATAGACATCGGCCGGGGTCCCGCCGGCCGACGCGTCTCCCATGGTCCGGCTAGTCCCCGATGTCCGACATGGGCCGAACGGCCGAAGGTCCCTAGACGGACGGATGAACCATGCCCGATTTATCTGACTTTTACACGGCAGAAAGTACCTTATTCGGACTCATGATCACGGTTCGTGATGCGTCAACTACGAGACTGTCTCATGGTTGGCGTTGCTACTGGGCGTTTTATGGCTAATTGCACCGCTCCAGCAGCTGGATCGCCCGCCACCTGGCAACCAGCCGGTCATAGGCCGCCGACGCCTCGTCCGCCTCGCCCCGGGAGAGCCCGGCCAGACCCGTCGCCACCAGCTCCGGCGAGTCGTCCCCCGCCAGCGTCTCGTCGGAGAGCAACTGCACGAGACCGCCGTAGTCCAGCTCGACCACCGAGCGCGGGTGGAACTCCTCCAACCACCGGGCGGCCTCCTCCACCGCCTCGGTGATCGGCGCCTCACCGATCGACTTCTTCAGCACCGACAGCGCCCGGGAGGCCCGTCGCCGGGCCCTGGAGATCTCCGTCCGGTAGCGCAACGCCCGCCGCCCCGGCCGGGTGACCAGGTCCCGCTCGCCCCCCTCGAAGAGCACGAACCACCGCAGCGGTACGCCCCAGGTGGCGATCTGCTCGTGCAGCCGGGGCACCCCGTGCTCCAGCACCCGGGCACCGCTGCGCCAGTCCTCCACCACCGACTTGGCCTGCCCGGCCAGGATCGGCGGGACGAACGCGTCGGCGATCACCGACGGCACCCCTTCGCGGGCGCTCAGCGCCGCCTCGGCGACCCGGACCCGCAGGTTCCAGGGGCAGACCAGCAGAGCATCGTCGATCTCCAGCACGTACGCCTCGTCGGGCAGGTCGGGCAGCCGGGTCCAGCCCGCGCCGAGCGCCGCGATGACCGAGGTCCGTTGCCGACCCGGCCCCTCCAACGGGGCCACCGCCCGCCCTTCCCGCACGTAGCGCCGCCAGTACGACTGACGGTCCCGGTCGAAGGCGGTCAGCGGCTCGTACACGCGCAGGTAAGAAGCGAAGAGCGACGGCACCGCGCGATCCTCCCACGAAACCCGGTGCCGGTGCCGCCGCCGTCGTGCCCGGCCGGGCCGGTGCCCGGCGGGCGGCAGGTGACCCGGTGCCGGGTGGTCCGGCCGGACCGGGGCCGGTCGGCGGCGGACGACCCGGCACCGGGCCCGTCGGGCTACGGCACGGTCTCCGACCGCCACTAGGCTGGTCAGGGGCCGGCACCATCCCCGCCGGCAGCCGACCAGGTCCGCGCCCCACGAGGGCGCACACCGACACAGGAGCGTGCCATGGGCGTATTCGCGAGCACCGACGACCCGGGATCAGCCGGTCACGAGCAGGTCGTCTTCTGTCAGGACAGGCAGAGCGGCCTCAGGGCGATCATCGGTATCTACTCGACCGCGCTGGGCCCCGCGCTCGGCGGCACCCGGTTCTACCCGTACGCCAGCGAAGCGGCGGCACTGGCCGACGTGCTGGACCTGTCGCGGGGGATGGCGTACAAGAACGCCCTGGCCGGGCTGGACCTGGGCGGCGGCAAGGCGGTCATCTGGGGTGACCCGGACCAGCTCAAGAGCGAGTCGCTGCTGCGCGCGTACGGCCGGTTCGTGCAGTCCCTGGGTGGGCGCTACTACACCGCCTGCGACGTCGGCACCTTCGTGGCGGACATGGACGTGATCGCGCGGGAGACGCGCTACGTGACCGGCCGCAGCGTGGAGCACGGCGGCGCGGGCGACTCGTCGGTCCTCACCGCCTGGGGGGTCTTCCAGGGGATGCGGGCCGCCGCCGAGCACGTGTGGGGCACCCCGAGCCTGCGCGGGCGTCGGGTCGGGGTGGCCGGGCTCGGCAAGGTCGGCCGGCACCTGACCGGCCACCTGGTCGATGACGGGGCCGAGGTGGTGGCGACCGACGTCGACCCGAGGGCACTGGCGTGGGCCCGGACCAACCATCCCGGCGTCACCCTGGTCGACGACACCTCCGCGCTGGCCGCCGCCGACATCGACGTGTACGCCCCGTGCGCCCTGGGCGGGGCGCTCAACGACGACACCGTGCCGGCGCTGCGGGCCCGGGTGGTCGCCGGGGCGGCCAACAACCAGCTCGCCCACCCGGGCATCGAGAAGCAGCTCGCCGACCGGGGCATCCTCTACGCCCCCGACTACGTGGTCAACGCCGGCGGTGTGATCCAGGTCGCGGACGAGATCGAGGGCTTCAACTTCGACCGGGCGAAGCTGCGGGCCACCCGGATCTTCGACACCACCCGGCAGATCCTGCGGCTGGCCGACGACGAGGGGGTGCCGCCGGCCGTGGCGGCCGACCGGCTGGCCGAGCGCCGGATGGCCGAGGTGGGCCGGCTGCGCGCCATCCACCTGCGGTGAGCGCCCGTCCCGGGCCTGGCGGCCGGCCGCGCCCGGGACACCGCCCCCCGGCGGCCCACCGGGTCCCGACCCGACCGCCGCCGGGGTGGGGAAACCCGCTCGACAGCATGGGGATTACGTGGCTTTTGGGGGGGTTTGACCGGCGTCATGGGCGGCTCCGGCAATCACCCCTTACCCGGTACAATCGGTGACGGCCGGGTGACTGCGACGCGCAGGGCCGGCAGACGGTAACCCGAGGTGCCGAACGGTGGCATCCCCATGTACCGTAAGAGCCACGAGAGATGCCTGACGTCATCGGGGCCCGCCTTCGGGCTGCCCCGCATTCTGTGCGAGGGGGTCGAGCCATGGGGCGCGGCCGTGCTAAGGCCAAGCAGACAAAGGTGGCCCGGGAGTTGAAGTACCACTCCCCGAACACCGACCTCACCGCCTTGCAGCGCGAATTGGCGAGTGCTGGTGGGAAGTCCGAACAGCACTTCGACGACGACTACAAAGAGTATGTCGACGACGACGACGAGGATCATGCGGGCGACGATCCGGACCCCTGGGCTCCGGCGACCCGCTGACCTCCGGTCACATTGAGCACGCGGCAACTCTCCGCGTGCTCACGCATGTGCCCGACCAGAGCGGCGCTACCACCGACGATCAGGGACCCCGCCGTCCCGGAGCACGCTCCGGCCGATCGGCGCGGTCCCTGATCCCGGCGGCCACCGCTACCCTGCCGGTGCGGTGAACCGTCGTCGCTGGGCTCAACGCGGTCGGTTGTTCCAGTTGTAGAAGGTCGGGATGTTCTCGAAGTGGTTCCAGGCGCACACCGCGCCGGCACCCTCCCCGCCCGACGCCTCCGACCGGGAACGACGCGCGGCGTCAGCCTCGTGGAGCAGGGCGGAGATCTCCCCAGCGGCCTCCCGCACCCGGTCGGCGACCTGGTCCGTGCCAGCCCCGACGCGCTCAGGCGACCGGCGACTCGTGGTCTCGGGCATGCTCCAACACTCCCTCCAATAGGCGGATCTTGCTGTTGCGGCAGTGCTCGGTCTCCGTACCGTCGAACCGCCCCTGCTCGAAGTAGCGGTTGGCCGCGTGGCCACCGCCGCAGAAGCCGAAGTACGGGCAGGACGACCGGCACGCCTCGACACCGGTGAGGAACTCACCCACCCAGTCCGTGCCCGCCGCCCCGGCCAGGATCTCGGCCAGTGGGGTGACCAGCACGTTGCCGCTGCTGAAGTCGCCGTAGCGGGCGTCGGAGAAGCCGGCCAGCTCGGGGGAGAGCACGGTCACCGAGCCGTCGTGCCCGATCGTCGGGATCGGGTCGAGCTGCCGGGGCAGCAGGTCACCCTCCGCGCCGTCGAGCACCGCCGCCGCGTACCGCAACGACCACTCCACCTCCCGCAGGTGCAGCCGCGGTGTCCGCCGCCAGGCCGACACCAGCTCCGCCCAGAACGCGGTCACCGTCGCCGCGTCGTAGGCGTTGCTGCGGGTGTTGACCCCCTCGGTCTCCTCGATGTTCAGGCCGAGGACGTCACAACCCAGGTCGAGGAAGTAGTCGTACAGCTCCGTGGCGAGCCCCGGCGTCGGCCGGCTCACCACCGCCAGCGCCGAGAACGGCAGACCGTGCCGACGCAACGCGGCGATCCCCCGGACGATCCGGTCGTACGCCGGCCGGCCGGCCCGGGTCACCCGCTCCCCGTTGCGGTCGGGTGGGCCGTCCACGCTCACACTGACCCGCACCCCGTGCTCGACGAAGAACGCGCACCAGGCGTCGTCGATCAACGTGGCGTTGGTCTGCACATGGTGCTCGACCCCGGCGGGGAACGGGGCGATCAGCGCGGCCAGATGCTCCCGCCCGGCGGCGAGCGGCTCCCCGCCGTGCCAGACCACCGAGAACCGGCCCTGCGCCGCCCAGGGGGCCACCGCGGCAGCCACCGCCTCGGCCACCGCCACCGGCATCCGCCGGTCGACCGCCCGGTGCGGCAGATAGCAGTACGCACAGTCGAGGTTGCACAGCGTCGTCGGCTGCATCACCACGTACGACGGGATCGTCGCGACGCCCCGCATACCCGTCACGGCCGGGGCCCGAGCAGTCATCGACCCTCCTCCCGCTTGCCCGAAGTGTCCTTCAGGCTAGGCGGCGACGGCCGCTCGGGTGAACCCCCGACCAGTGCCCGTCCGATCAACCCCGACGATCAGCCCCGGGTGTGCTGGCCGATCATCTGGACGTTGCCGGTGCCCTCGATGATCTCGCCGGCCTGCCAGGCGTCCACCCCCCGGCCGGCCAGGGTGGCCAGCGCACGGTCGGCGTCCTCGGCGGAGACGATGGCGAACATGCCGACGCCCATGTTGAACGTCGACTCCATCTCCGGGTCCTCGATCCGGCCCTTGGACTGGATCAGGTCGAAGATCGGCTGCGGCTTCCAGGTGGCCCGGTTGACCACCGCGTCGACGTGCTCGGGCAGCACCCGGACCAGGTTGCCGGGGATGCCGCCGCCGGTGACGTGGGCGATCGAACGCACCTCCGCCTCGGTGATCAGCTTCAGGCAGTCCTGCGCGTAGATCTTGGTCGGGGTGAGCAGCTCCTCGCCCAGGGTGCGCTGCCGACCGAAGTCGTCGATCACCACGTCCAACCGCATCCGGCCCGCCCCGAGCAGCACGTGCCGCACCAGCGAGTAGCCGTTGGAGTGCAGCCCGGACGAACGCATCGCGATCACCACGTCGCCCACCTCGACCCGGTCCGGGCTGAGGATCTCGCTCTCCTCGACCACACCGACCCCGGTGGCGGAGACGTCGTACTCGTCGGGACGCAGCACCCCCGGGTGCTCGGCGGTCTCGCCACCGAGCAGCGCGCAGCCGGCGTACCGGCAGCCGTCGGCGATGCCCGCGCCGATCTCCGCGACCCGGTCCGGCACGACCTCGCCGGTGGCGATGTAGTCGAGCAGGAACAGCGGCTCGGCCCCGCAGGCCACCAGGTCGTCCACGACCATCGCGACCAGGTCGATGCCGATCGTGTCGTGGATGTCGAGCTGCTGGGCGATGACCAGCTTGGTGCCCACGCCGTCCGTGGAGGACGCCAGGATCGGGTTCTTGTACTTCTTGGTGTCCAGCCGGAACAGGCCCGCGAAGCCGCCCAGGTCACCCATGACCTCCGGCCGCCGGGTCTCCCTCACCTTGGACTTGAGCAGCTCCACCGCCCGGTCGCCCGCCTCGATCGACACCCCGGCGTCGGCGTACGAGACCGAGCGTTTGCGGCTGGTGCGGCTGGTGCCCGCCGTCCAGGGCTGGCGGTCGCCACCGGCGCCGCTCGGGCTACTTCCTGCGCCGCTGCGCTCGGACACGTAGGTCACGGTTCTCCCCTTTGTGGTTCTCGGTGCCGCGCCGACGGTGGCCGGACGGCCCCGGTGTACTACGGGCGGTGGGCGGTCGCGCCGCCCGGAGTGGCGACGAGCGGTGTGTGGTGCTCCGGAGCGTCAGGGGCGTCGGCGACCCGCCGGCCCACCCCTTCGAGCACGTGCTTGCCGATCAGGTTCCCGGCCGGCAGGTCGATCGGGTACTCCCCGTCGAAGCAGGCCCGGCAGAGCCGGCTGCGGGGTTGTTCGGTCGCGGCGATGAGACCGGGGAGCGAGACGTAACCGAGGGTGTCGGCGCCGATCGACCGCCGGATGCCCTCGTTGTCCAGCCCGTTGGCCAGCAGTTCGGCCCGGGTGGCGAAGTCGATGCCGTAGAAGCACGGCCAGTTCACCGGCGGGGAGGAGATCCGGACGTGGACCTCCAGCGCACCCGCCTCGCGGAGCATCCGCACGATCGCCCGCTGGGTGTTGCCGCGCACGATCGAGTCGTCGACCACGACCAGCCGCTTGCCCCGCACGTTCTCCCGCAGCGGGTTCAGCTTGAGTCGTACGCCGAGCTGACGCAGGGTCTGCGACGGCTGGATGAAGGTACGCCCGACGTACGGGTTCTTCATCAGGCCGGCGCCGTAGGTGATGCCGGACGCCTCGGCGTAACCGATGGCGGCCGGCGTGCCCGACTCGGGCACCGGAATCACCAGGTCCGCCTCGACCGGGTGCTCCTTGGCGAGTTGCCGGCCGATCTGCACCCGGGCGGCGTGCACGTTGCGGCCGGCGATGGTGGCGTCCGGGCGGGCGATGTAGACGTACTCGAAGAGGCAGCCCTTGGGCTCCGGCGCGGCGAACCGGCTGGAGCGCAGCCCCTCCTCGTCGATCGCGATCAGCTCACCCGGCTCGACCTCGCGCACCACGCTCGCGCCGACGATGTCCAGCGCGGCGGTCTCGCTGGCCACCACCCAGCCGCGTTCCAACCGGCCGAGCACCAGCGGGCGGACGCCGTGCGGGTCACGGGCCGCGTAGAGGGTCGACTCGTCCATGAAGACGAAGCTGAACGCGCCGCGCAGCTGCGGCAGCACCTCCAGCGCGGCGGCCTCCACCGACAGGTCGGGGCGGCTGGCCAGCAGCATGGTCACCAGTGAGGTGTCGTTGGTGGCCCCGTCGTCGAGCAGGCCGCGCTCGGCGACCTCCTTCTGCAACTCGGCGGTGTTGACCAGGTTGCCGTTGTGCGCCAGGGCGATCGTGGTGCCCGAGGTGGTCGAACGGATCGTCGGCTGGGCATTTTCCCAGGTCGAGCCACCGGTGGTGGAGTAACGCGCATGCCCGATCGCCAGATGGCCCCGCAGGCTCTTCAGCGTCGGCTCGTCGAACACCTGGGCCACCAGACCCAGGTCCTTGTAGACCACCACACCCGATCCGTCGCTCACCGCGATGCCGGCGGCCTCCTGGCCGCGGTGCTGGAGGGCGTACAGACCGAAATAGGTGAGATTGGCAACCTCTTCACCCGGGGCCCAGACGCCGAAGACGCCACAGGCGTCCTGGGGGCCGGGTCGCTGGGGGTCAAGGTCGTGGCTCAGCCGGCCATCGCCTCGGGGCACTGCCGCTCCCTCATGCTGGTCTGGACTGGCCTGGCGGAGCCGGGGGCTGCTCCGCGCCTTTCGGCCCTGGACCACTGTCGTCGCCTGACAGTGTACGCGAACACGAGTCAATACAGAAAGTCACGATCCCCCTCCACCCAGTCACCCGCTCGCGCCTAACGGTGCAGCTAGAGCGGCAGATGGTCGGCGAGGTCCGCCCGGTTTCCGCTCACCTGTACGCGACCGTCCGTGACCGCCTGCGCCCACGACAACCGACCGGTAGCGAGCGCCAACCAGGTGTCCGGCGCCATCTCCACCACGTTCGGCGGGGTGCCCCGCGTGTGTCGCGGACCCGCTACGCACTGAACTGCACCGTAAGGTGGGACACGCACCTCCACCGATCGGCCGGGGGCACGCTCCGCGAGGACGGTCAGAAGGGTACGGACCGCCTCCCGATACACCGGTCGTTCGGGCGTACGCCCCTCATCGAGCGCCGTCAGCGCCGCCAGCACCGCGGCGGACTTAATGTGCGGAGAGGACACGACGGGACGATACGACCCCTGACTCTCGGATGCCACGCTGGCCCCTGGGTCGCGCCGATCCGGTCAGACAAGGCATAGTTGCCGACGGCGTATTCGTACCGTGATGATCCCCGGCCCCCGCCGGGGAGGTCAGACCGGAAGGCGGTTGACGTGTCAACACACCGACGTGCCTGGACGCAGCGGGCCGGTGTGGTCGTAGCGCTGGTGGCCGGCGCCCTGCTCACCGTCCCCGCCACACCCGCTTTCGCCGCTCCGAGCGTCACCAACGTGTCGGCGTCCCCGAGCTCCGTCGAGGCCGGGAAGTCCACCCGGGTCAACTACTCGCTCACCGTGGGTGACGACTCCCCGGTCGACGTCTCTGTCACCTCCAGCAACGGCAAGCTCCGCTGCGTGGACGGTTGCGGTCGCACCAAGGTCGACCAGAGCGGCGGGTCCAGCGCCACCTTCAGCCTCGCCGACGACGCGTCGAACGGCTCCGCCACCATCACCGTCAAGGCCGTCGACGCCAACGGTGCCGAGAACTCGGCCAGCACGACCGTGACCCTGGTGGCCAAGGCCGCGCCGCAGACCACCGCGCCGCAGGACAAGCCGACGGTCAAGTCGATCTCCGGCAAGGTGGTCGTGACGGCCACCGGAGACGCGGTGCCCAACGCGGTGGTGGGCCTGGAGGATTCCACCGGCAAGCAGTTCAACACCACCAGCGACGGCAGCGGCAACTTCCGGATCACCGGGTCCAGTGCGAACCCGATCGCGCCCGGCTCGATGGTCCTCGGTGCCAGCAAGGACGGCATCGTCGCCACCAAGCCGATCAGCGCGGGGGCCGGGCAGAGCCTGAGCAACCAGCGGATCAGCCTGGCCCTGAAGGTCGAGGTGAGCCCGAGCGCCACCCCGTCGACCACGGCTGAGGCGACGCCGACGGACGAGACGACCGGGGAGACCACCGCCGAGGAGACCACCGAACCGACCGGTGGGCAGCAGCAGGCGGCGTCCCAGGACGACGACAGCGGATTCGGCTCCTTCCTGATCATCCTGCTCGGCGGCCTGCTGGTGGCGGCCGGTGTCGGCACCATCGTGCTGCTCTGGATCCGCCGCAAGAACGCCGACGACGGCGACGGTCCGGCCGGTGCCGGAGCGGCGGGCGGCGTCCCCGGTCCCCGCAGCCCACGCGGCACCGACGACCAGACCCGGGTCGTCAACCGGGTCGGTGCCGGCCCCGACCCGACGATGGTCGGCAGTTCCGCGCTGAGCGACGCGCCGACGATGCTGCAACGACCGGTCGTCGACGACGTCCCGCCGGACCCGTACGCTGCGCCGCCGCAGCCCTACGGCGCACCGCAGGACAACTGGGCCGGTGCCGGCGGCTACGGCGAGGAGCCCGCCGGCCAGGCCGGCTACGGCCAGCCGGGCGGTTACGGCAACGCGCCCGCCTCCGGTGGCGGCTACGGCGCAGCCGGTGCGGCAGGAGCTGCCGGCGCGGCGGGTGCCTACGGTGCGTCGCCCGCACCGGCTGGTGGCTACGGCAACGCGCCCGCCTCCGGCGCCGGGTACGGCAACGCGCCCGCCTCGGGCGCTGGGTACGGCAACGCCCCGGCCTCCGGCGCCGGCTACGGCAACGCGCCGGCCTCGGGCGCCGGTTACGGCAACGCCCCCGCCTCCGGCGGCGGTTACGGCAACGCCCCCGCCTCGGGCGGTGGCTACGGCGGTCGCGACTACGGCGCGACGGCCGGTGCCGCCGGCTATCCGGCGCAGGAGCAGGCCGGCGGTTACGGCGGCGACCGCTACGACGAGCCCACCGGCCGGTACACCGGCGACAGCACCTCGTACGCCCCGGCGGCCGACCCCTACCCGACCAGCACCTACCAGCCGGAGCCGGACGCCTACGGCCAGTCCGGCGCGGCCGGTTACGGCCAGCCCGAGCAGGGCGGCTACGGCCGGGGCGGGGAGCCGACCGGCGGTTACCCCGGCGGCGGCTACGGCCAGCAGGCCGGCTACGACTCCGGTCCGGCCCAGGGCTACGGCGGCCAGCACGGCGGGTACGACCAGCCCGCCGGGGGCCACCAGAGCGGCTACGACCAGCCCGCCGGGGGCCAGCAGGGCGGGGGTGCCCACCAGGGCGGCTACGACCCTCGTGGCGGCGGTCAGCACGGCGGCTACGAGCAGCGTGGTGGGGCCCACCAGGGTGGTTACGACCAGCCCGCCGGGTACGACCAGCAGGGCCCGGGCTACGACCAGCAACCCGGCTACGGCTCCCCGCAGGGCGGGTACGGCCAGACCGGTGGTTACGGTGCCGAGCAGTCACCGGGCGGATACGGTCAGGAGCCGCCGCCGCAGCGCACCGGCGGGTACGACCAGCAGGGTTACGACCAGCAGCAGGGTGGATACTACGGCGACCAGCCACAGGCCGGCCACGACCAGCCCCCGGCCGGACGGGCCCGGCCGGACGGGTCGGCTCCGGAGCGCGGCGGACGCCGCCTCGACTGGTTGGACGACTGACCCACCGACGACACCGACGACTGCGGGCCGCCCGACACACCGGGCGGCCCGCAGTCGCGCTGACCCACGCCCGGGCGACCAACGGTCAGGCCGGGAACGCCCGACAGCCCAGGTCGACGGCCGGCTTGGGCCCGGGTGTCGCGGCGGGGCAGCCACCGGCAGCGGGCCGGTCCGCGCCGGCCGGGGCCGCTGCAGCCGGCTGAGAAGACACCGGGCCGCTTCAGCCGGCTGAGAAGACACCCTGGCGGAGCACCGGCACCACGGTCGAGACGTCCCGCTGCACGGCGACCTCGACGTCACCGGCGAAGCCCGCCTCGATCAACTCCCGACCGGAGACGCACCCGCATACCGCCGCCGGTATGTCGGGGGTGCTGGCCAGGGCGGCGAGCGTCACCGCCGCCTCCACCGAGAGTCCCCCGGGCACCCCGGAGATCGCGTCCAGCACGCTGGCCGCGCCCAACTGATCCTCCACCGAGGGGCGCAGCGTGCCGTCCGGCCAGCGTTCACCGGCGGCCACCACCCCCACCGGTGCGTCCGTCCCGCCGTACCCGTGGCGGAGCAGCCAATGCCCGACGGCGCGGGCGTTGCGCAGGCAGGCAGCGACCACCGGCCGCCCGGTGGCACTGGCGGCGGCGCTGATCGCGGAACCGTTCGGTGACGGCAGCACCAGATCGGCGACGAGCGGTGCGCTGCTCAGGGCCGCCGGGGAGAGCGACCACGGGTGCTCCGCGCTCGTCTGCCGGCGACCCACCGCGGCCACCGCGCCGACCCGCACCGCGTAGTCGGCTGCCTGCTCGCCCCAGGGGAACGGGTGGACCCGCATCCCCCGGGCCACCGCCACCTCGACGGCGGTGGTGAACGACAGCACGTCCACCACCACCAGTACCGCGCAGACCCGGCCGAGTTCCGCCGCCCCGGTCAGCCCCCAGTCGAAGCGGGCACCCGATCCGGGCTGGGCGTGGACGACCGAGGCCACCGCCTCAGCGCTGGTCGGGCGTCGGACGCTGCCCGTCGCCGTCACCGGCCCCGGAGGCTGCGGCGTCGTCCGCGCCGGCCTGCGGGGTGGACCCCGCCGTCGGTACGTCGGTGCCCTGTCCACCGGCCGTCGGCGCGTCGCCCGCCCCGGAGGGGGCGTCCGCCGGGGCGGTGCCCGTCGGGGCGTCCGGTGCCGGCGTGGAGTCAGCGGAGGCGTCCGGCGCGGTCCCGGTCTCCGGACCACCCGGCACCGGGCCACCCGAGACCGGCGCGGCGGTCGTCGGGGCGGCCACGACCTCGCCGGCCGGGTCGTCCGCGTCCGCCGGCTGCTGCCGGTCCGGCACGTCCACCGGCTGCCCGACGGTGGCCGGCGCGATCGTGGTGGTGCCCGTCCGGACCGCCTCGACCTGCACCTGGGCCGCTTCCGGCCCGCCGAAGAGCCGGGGCAGGGTCGCGGTGTGCGCGGCCCGCAGCTCGTCCAGACCGATCCGGAACTGGCCGTGCACGTCCAGGGCGCCGCTCGCCGGGTCGGTCACGCCGATCTGCTCCCACGGCACGGCCCGCTCGTCGCAGAGGGCGGTGAACGCCTTCTCGTGCCCGCGCGGGACGGTCACCAGCACCCGGCCGGCGGACTCGCTGAAGAGGAAGACGAACGGCAGCGAACCGTCGGCGAAGCGCTCCGGCACCCCGATCCGGGCCCCGACCCCCCGACGCAGGCAGGACTCCACCAGGCTCTGGGCGAGACCGCCGTCGGAGAGGTCGTGTGCGGAGCTGAGGTGACCCACCCGGGCGGCCTCGGCCATCAGCTCGGCGAGCTGACGCTCCCGGCCCAGGTCGACCTGCGGCGGCATCCCGCCCAGGTGCTCGTGCGTCACCCAGGCCCACTCCGAGCCGGACAGCTCCACGTGCGTGTCGCCCAGCAGGAACAACTGGTCGTGGTCGCCGCCGGTACGCGGGACGAAGCCCATCGGCACCCGGTCGGCCACGTTGTCCAGCACCCCGAGCACACCGACCACCGGGGTCGGGTGGATCGCGGCGGCACCGGTCTGGTTGTAGAAGCTGACGTTGCCGCCGGTCACCGGGATGCCCAGCTCCAGGCAGCCGTCGGCCAGGCCACGGACGGCCTCGGCGAACTGCCACATCACGCCCGGGTCCTCCGGCGAGCCGAAGTTGAGGCAGTTGGTCACGGCGATCGGCTTCGCACCGGTCACCGCCACGTTCCGGTACGCCTCGGCGAGCGCCAGCTTCGTCCCCTGGTACGGGTTCAGGCGGGCGTAGCGGCCGTTGCCGTCGACGGAGAGGGCGACCCCGAGGCCGCTCTGCTCGTCGATCCGGATCACGCCGGAGTCCTCGGGCTGGGCCAGCACGGTGTTGCCCAGCACGTACCTGTCGTACTGCTCGGTGACCCAGGTCTTGTCGGCCAGGTTCGGCGAGGCGATCATGCGCAGCAGGGTCTCCCGCAGCGCCTCCGGGGTGCTCGGCCGGGGCAGCGTCTCGGCCCGGTCGGCCTGGAGCAGGATCAGGTCGGCCGGCTCCCGCATCGGGCGGGCGTAGACCGGACCGTCGTCGACCAGCGAGCCCGGCGGCACGTCGACCACCACGTGGTCGTTCCAGGTGACCAGCAGCCGGCCCGGCCGGCCGTCGGGAGCGGGGGCGGTGACCTCGCCGATCGCGGTGGCGAGCACGCCCCACTTCTCGGCGGTCTTGAGCACCGACTCCAGCTTGTCCGGGGTGACGACCAGCAGCATCCGCTCCTGGGACTCGCTGGCCAGGATCTCGTGCGGCTCCATCGACGGCTCGCGCAGCGGGACCCGCTCCAGCCAGACCCGCATCCCGGTGCCGGCCGACGCGGCGGTCTCGGTGAGCGCGCAGGTCAGGCCCGCGCCGCCGAGATCCTGGATGCCGACGACCAGTTCGGCGTCGTACAGCTCCAGGCACGCCTCGATCAGCAGCTTCTCGATGAACGGGTCACCGACCTGCACCGACGGGCGGCGCTGCTCGCTGCCCTCGTCGAAGGTGGCGCTGGCCAGCACCGACACGCCGCCGATGCCGTCCCGGCCGGTCTTCGCGCCGAGCAGCACCACGATGTTGCCGGGGCCGGCGGCGTCCTTCTTCTGCAACCGGTCGACCGGCAGCACGCCCAGGCAGAGCGCGTTGAGCAGCGGGTTGCCCTGGTAGCAGGGGTCGAAGACCAGCTCACCGCCGATGTTGGGCAGGCCGAGGCAGTTGCCGTAGCCGCCGACGCCGGCCACCACGCCGGGCAGTACCCGGGCGGTGTCCGGGTGGTCGGCCGCACCGAAGCGCAGCGGGTCCATCACCGCGACCGGGCGGGCGCCCATCGCCAGGATGTCCCGGACGATGCCACCGACACCGGTCGCCGCGCCCTGGTAGGGCTCGACGAAGCTCGGGTGGTTGTGCGACTCGACCTTGAAGGTGACGGCCAGCGTGTCGGAGACCCGGACGACGCCCGCATTTTCCCCGATGCCGGCGAGCAGCCGGTCGCTGGGCGGGGCCTTCTCGCCGAACTGGCGCAGGTGCACCTTGCTCGACTTGTACGAGCAGTGCTCGCTCCACATGATCGAGTACATGGCCAGCTCGGCCTGGGTGGGGCGGCGGCCGAGGATGTGCCGGATCCGGTCGTACTCGTCGTCGCGCAGGCCGAGCTCGGCGTACGGCTGGAGCTCGTCGCCGGTGGTGGTGGCCCGCTGCACGGTGTCCACGCCGTCCGTCCAGTCGATGGCCGGTGTCGGACCGCTGTGCCGGCCGGCTGCGGCTGTGCCGGCCGGGGGCGCGACAGCCGCGTGCGGCTCCGCCGGGCCGGAGCCCGCGGCTGCCCGAACGGCCGGGTCCTGGTGGGTGGTCATGACCTCTCCTCGCTGCGCTCGTACCCGCCCGTGGGGCGGTGGAGCCGACCGATGTTCCCGCCGCGCACCGTCACGCCGGCGTCCCCACCAGGTGCTTGAGCACGGAGGTGAAGAAGCCGAGGCCGTCCAGCGAGGGGCCGGTGAGCGCCTCGACCGCGTGCTCCGGATGGGGCATGATGCCGACCACGTTGCCGGCAGCGTTGGTGATCGCGGCGATGTCCCGCTGCGAACCGTTCGGGTTGCCGCCGACGTAACGGGCGACGACCCGCCCCTCGGCCTCCAGTGCGTCGAGGGTGGCGGTGTCCGCGACGTAGCAGCCCTCGCCGTTCTTGACCGGGATGAGGATCTCCTGGCCGGACTGGAAGGTGTTCGTCCAGGCGGTGCCGACCGACTCGACCCGGAGGACCTGGTCCCGGTTGCGGAAGTGCAGGTGCTGGTTGCGGGTGAGCGCGCCGGGCAGCAGGTGGGCCTCGCAGAGGATCTGGAAGCCGTTGCAGATGCCGAGCACCGGCAGGCCGCCCCGGGCGGCGTCGACCAGGGTCTCCATCACCGGGGCGAACCGGGCGATGGCCCCGCAACGCAGGTAGTCGCCGTAGGAGAAGCCACCCGGGAGGACGACGGCGTCCACCCCGTGCAGCTCCGGGTCACCGTGCCAGAGCCGGACCGGCTCCGCGCCGGCGATCCGCACGGCGCGGGCGGCGTCCCCGTCGTCCAGCGAGCCGGGGAAGGTCACCACTCCGACCCGGGCGGTCACGAGTGCGCGTCCGCGGTCTCGTCGGCCTCGACCCGGACCGTGAAGTCCTCGATGACAGGGTTGGCGAGCAGCTTGTCGGCGATCTCCCGGGCCCGGTCCAGGTCCGGTTCGCCGGTGAACTCGATCTCGATCCGCCTGCCGATCCGGACGGAGGCGACGTCACTGACGCCGAGCCGCGGCAGCGCGTTTGCGACGGCCTGGCCCTGAGGATCGAGGATCTCGGGCTTGAGCATGACGTCGACGACGACGCGAGGCACTGGGCACTCCTGACTGTGTACGCAGTTGGGTGCCGGCCCACTACGGGCGAGCGAGGCCAGCGTACCTGGCAGATTCCGGTCCGGACGCACCGGCCGGGCGCAGTTCAGGCAGTGATCGACGTTACCGGTCGTCCGGACGGGCGGCCGAGATCCGTTCGTTGCCGCTCTGATGCGGTTTTGTTGCCGATTGTCGACGCGTCGCCTCCACACACCCGTCCTGAGCAGGCAATACGTGGTCCAACGCCAGATTTGCGACCGGTATCCGACAAACAGGGACGAGCGCGTCGCGGGTCAGCTCTGTCACATCGACCGATCCAGATCAGAATCTTGTGAACGAGCCGGGTCACCCCTAACCTCTATCGCCAAGTGTCGATGCATGGTCGCCGTACCGGCGGGCCACCCCCGCCCCGGCGGCCGACCCGGCCCGGCGATCCCGGGCCCGACCCGAAGGAGCCCCCCGACATGCGCCTCCGCTCCACGCTCGCGGTGCTGACCACCGCCCTCGCCGGTGTCCTCGTCGCCGCCTCCGGGGCCACCGCCGCCCCGGCCGGCCCACAGCCGATCATCGGCGGCAGCACCGTCTCCTCCGCCCCCTGGGCCGCCGCCGTCTTCAGCAACGGGTCGTTCACCTGCTCCGGCAGCGTCATCGCCGCCCAGTGGGTACTCACCGCCCGGCACTGCGTCAGCGGCACCATGTCCGTCCGGGTCGGCAGCGTCTACTACGCCTCCGGCGGCACCACCCGTACGGTCAGCGCCTCCTACACCCGCAACGACCTCGCCCTGCTGCGGCTCGCCAGCACCGTCACCAACACCCCGGTCAGCCTGGCCGGCAGCAACCCGCCCGTCGGCTCCACCAACACCATCTACGGCTGGGGCATGACCTGCTACAGCGGCTGCGGGGCGTCCAGCCAGCTCAAGACCGCCTCGGTGCGGGTGACCAGCACCAACGCCAGCGACGCGTACGGCGGCCAGGCGATCCGCAGCACCCGGGTCAACGGCAACGCGTGGCGCGGCGACTCCGGCGGCCCGCAGTTCTACGACGGCAGGCAGGTCGGCGTCGCCTCCACCGCCGACGGGTCCAGCATCCAGAACTACGGCAGCGTCGCGTACAACCGGGCCTGGATCACCTCGACGGCCGGTGTCTGACGGTTACCACCCCGCGCGGTGCGGATGGCCGGTCGCGTGCCGGCCGTCCGCGCCGCCTCGTTTTGCAGCATCCGACCAGCCACACACGGCACGCTCCGACGCTCTGCGACTACTGACAGCATCGGAACCGTGCTGGTCGTGACGACGGATCAACTGCCCGGCTACGAGATCCGCCAGATCCTCGGCGAAGTGGTGTCGTCGATGGCGCGGACCCGGAACCCGTACCGCGAGGGGGTCAAGAACCTGCGCGGCGGCGCGTACGACCCGATGGCCCCGGACAACCTCACCCGCTGGCGTACCGACTCGGTGGCCCGGCTCGGCGAGGAGGCCCTGCGCATCGGCGCGAACGCCGTGGTGGGAATGCGCTTCGACAGCCGCGACTGCGGCGAGATGTGGATGGAGATCTGCGCCTACGGCACCGCGGTGATCGTGGCACCCAAGGTCCCCGACGTGATGCCGCACGACCAGCCCCTCATCGCCGCCGCGACCGCCCACGACCCCGGCTTCACCGAAGCCCCCGGCGGCATCGCCGAACCGGCGAGCGCCCCCAACCTCACCTCCGCCCCCGAAACCCCACCCGAAACTCCTGACCCACCCCCCTTGGCCCCGCCCCCCTGGCCCCGCCCCCCTCGGCCCCGGTGATCAAGAGGTTTACGCCAATTCGATCTCTATTAGTGACGCAAACCTCTTGATCACCGGGGAGAGCCGACGCCTGGCCAGGCCCGGAGAGCGTGATCAAGAGGTTTGGGGCTGGTTGATCTCCACGGCTGACGTAAACCTCTTGATCACGGGGGTGAGCCCATGCCCGGCCACGCGTGCGGGGCGTGATCAAGAGGTTTGGGGCTGGTTGATCTTCATTGGTGACGCAAAGCTCTTGATCACCGGGCAGGGCGGGCGGGGAGGGTGGGTGGGTGGGGAAGGCGGGGAGGGGGTTAGAGGATGGGGGGTGGGGAGTAGGTGGCGGCTTCGGGGTGGGCGGTGACGACCGCGGTGATGCGGCGGGTGATCGCATCCACCTGGGCCTGGGCGGCACCGGTGAAGGTGGCGGGGTCGGCGACCAGGGTGTCGATCTCGCTGCGGGTGAGGCCGAGGCGGGAATCGGCGGCCAGCCGGTCGAACAGGTCGTTCTCCGGGGCGCCCTTCTCCCGCATGGCGAGGGCGACCGCGACCGCGTGTTCCTTGATCACCTCGTGGGCGACCTCCCGGCCGACGCCCCGGCGCACCGCCGCGACCAGGATCTTGGTGGTGGCCAGGAAGGGCAGGAAGCGCTCCAGCTCCCGGCTGATCACCGCCGGGTACGCCCCGAACTCGTCGAGCACGGTGAGGAAGGTCTGGAACAACCCGTCGGCGGCGAAGAAAGCGTCCGGCAGGGCCACCCGGCGGACCACCGAGCAGGAGACGTCCCCCTCGTTCCACTGGTCGCCGGCCAGCTCGCCGACCATCGACAGGTAGCCCCGGATGATCACCGCGAAGCCGTTCACCCGCTCCGACGAACGGGTGTTCATCTTGTGCGGCATCGCGCTGGAGCCGACCTGACCCGGCTTGAAGCCCTCGGTGGCCAGCTCCTGACCGACCATCAGCCGGATCGTGGTGGCCAGCGACGACGGCGCGGCAGCCACCTGCGCCAGGGCGGACAGCACGTCGAAGTCCAGCGAACGCGGGTAGACCTGCCCGACGCTGTCCAGCACCCGGGCGAAACCGAGGTGACCGGCGACCCGACGCTCCAGCTCGGCGACCTTCTCCGCGTCCCCGTCGAAGAGGTCGAGCTGGTCGGCGGCGGTGCCCACCGGACCCTTGATGCCACGCAGTGGGTACCGCTCGATCAGGTCTTCCAGCCGCTCGTACGCGATGAGCAGTTCCTCCGCGGCCGAGGCGAAGCGCTTGCCCAGCGTGGTGGCCTGCGCGGCGACGTTGTGCGAACGGCCGGTCAGCACCAGGCCGGAGTGCTCGTGGGCCAGCCAGGCCAGCCGGGCCAGCGCGGCGACCACCCGGTCCCGGATCAGCTCCAGCGAGGCACGCACCTGGAGCTGCTCGACGTTCTCGGTGAGGTCCCGGGAGGTCATCCCCTTGTGCACGTGCTCGTGCCCGGCGAGCGCGCTGAACTCCTCGATCCGGGCCTTCACGTCGTGCCGGGTGACCCGCTCCCGCTCGGCGATCGACGCCAGGTCGACCTGGTCGACCACCCGCTCGTACGCCTCGACCACGCCGTCCGGCACCGCCACGCCGAGGTCCCGCTGGGCGCGGAGCACGGCGAGCCAGAGTCGCCGCTCCATCCGTACCTTCTCCTGCGGGGACCAGAGGGCGACCAGTTCGGGTGAGGCGTACCGGTGGGCGAGCACGTTCGGGATCGTCGTCACGTACCTCATTGTCTCCTACCCGACGACCGCCGCCCTGGTCGGGCCGACCAGGGCGGCGGTCGCGTGCCACCCGGTGTCCGCGTGAAGCCGGCGACCGGTCACCCCCGTTTGAGTACGTGTGCCAGGTATTCCCTGCGGTGCAGCGGGGTTGCCGTCGGTGCGTGATCAGCGGCGGCCCGGGTCAGACCTTCGGGATGTCGTGCACCGGGGCGGTGACCACGATGGTCTTCGTCTGCGTGCCGTGCGCGTTGCGCGCCGTCAACGTGTAGGTGTGCCGCTGGATGTCGCCCTCCCGGCCCGAGCAGGGAAAGGTGAACTCCTCGCTGCCGGCCGACGGGTAGTCGTCGCGGTAGATGCCGGGGCCGTCGACCGACAGGGCCACCGAGGTCACGTTGCCGACCCGCCACTCCATCAGCACCCCGCCGCCGGCGATCGGGTTGACCGTGGTGCCGGCCGGGCAGCGCGGCTTGTCGGTGACCCGGAAGTAGCTGATGGTGGGGCCGCTCGCCTTCGTACCGGACTTGGCACCGCCGCTGTTCCCGCCGCCGCCGGTCGAAGGGCTGCCGGTGGGACCGGCGGTCGAAGGGCTGCCGGTGGGACCGGCGTCCTTGATCCCCACGCCCGGGGCCCCGCCGTCGGTGACCGTGCCGGTATCGCCGGAGCCGGTCCTCGCGTGGCCCGACCCCGCCGGGGTCCCTCGACACCCCTCGTGGTGGGGGCACAACCGCCGGCCGCGAGCACGACGGCAAAAGCAACGGCAGCGGTACGCAGCAGGGCACGACCGGGCATGACACTCCTCGACGGGGCGCCGCCACCAGGACGTCCGGGCGGGCTGACACCACGGTAGGAAGCCTCGGCAACACCGCCCCGAACTGCGCGAACACTCAGCAGGTCACCGCAGGCGGTCAGGGATTGGGGTGGTGGCGTGAGCTCAGCAGCGGGCTCAGCGCTCCAGGATGGCGGTGACGCCCTGCCCGCCGGCCGCGCAGATCGAGATCAGCCCCCGGCCGCCGCCCTTCTCGGCGAGCAACTTCGCCAGCGTCGCCACGATCCGGCCACCGGTGGCGGCGAACGGGTGCCCGGCGGCCAGCGACGAGCCGGTGACGTTGAGCCGGTCCCGGTCGATCGCGCCCAGCGGGGTGTCCCGCCCCAGCCGGTCCTTGCCGAACTCCGCCGACTCCCAGGCCGCCAGGGTGGCCAGCACCTGCGACGCGAACGCCTCGTGGATCTCGTAGAAGTCGAAGTCCTGGAGGGTCAGCCCGGCCCGGTCCAGCATCCGGGGCACCGCGTACGCGGGGGCCATCAGCAGCCCCTCGTCGCCGTGCACGAAGTCCACCGCCGCCGTCTCCGACCAGGAGAACCAGGCCAGTACGGGGAGTTGGTGCTCACGCGCCCACTGCTCGGAGGCGAGCAGCACGGTGGACGCCCCGTCGGTCAGCGGGGACGAGTTGCCGGCGGTCATGGTGGCCTGTTCGGCGTCCGGGCCCCGGGTGCCGAAGACCGGCCGGAGCGCGCCGAGCTTGTCCAGGCTGGTGTCGGCACGGAGGTTCTGGTCCCGGGTCAGCCCCAGGTAGGGCGTCATCAGGTCGTCGAAGAAGCCCCTGTCGTACGCGGCGGCGAGGCGCTGGTGCGAGCGCAGCGCCAACTCGTCCTGGGCCTGCCGGTCGATCTGCCAGCGCAGCGCCGTCCGGGCGGCGTGCTCGCCCATCGACAGCCCGGTGCGGGGCTCGGCGTTACGCGGCAGCTCGGGCCGGAACGGCTGGTGCGGGCGGAGCTTGGCGGCGATCTTCAGCCGCTCGCCGAGGGTCCGGGCGCTGTTGAGTTTGAGCAGGGTGCGACGCATGTCCTCGTTGATCGCCAGCGGTGCGTCGGAGGTGGTGTCGACGCCCCCGGCGATGCCCACGTCGAGCTGCCCGAGGGCGATCTTGTTGGCGACCAGGATCGCCGCCTCCAGGCCGGTGCCGCAGGCCTGCTGGATGTCGTACGCGGGGGTGTGCGGGTCGAGCTTCGAGCCGAGTACCACCTCGCGGGTCAGGTTGAAGTCCTTCGAGTGCTTGAGGACCGCCCCGGCGACCACCTCACCGACCCGTTGCCCGGCCAGTCCGAACCGGGCGATCAACCCGTCCAGCGCCGCGCCGAGCAGGTCCGCGTTGGACGCGCTGGCGTACCGGGAGTTGGACCGGGCGAAGGGGATGCGGTTGCCGCCGATGACCGCGACCCGCCGGATGCTCTGCACGATCCCGCCTCCGTTTCAGGACTTGCCCACAACCTACTGGCCAGTAGGCTACGCCCATGACCGACAGGTACGCGAGCTTCGTCCAATCGGGGGCCGGCCGCGCGCTGGTCAAGCGCCTCGGGCTGCCCGATCCACCGCGACTGCGCCGGCACAGCCCCGGCGACCCACTGCTGCCCGGCCCGGTCCTGCTCGGCGCGGCCACCGGCGGCCGACTCGCCGACCCGGTCGCCGCCATCCTCACCGCCGCCGGGGTCGACGTGAGCACCGGCACCACGCCACCCACCGCCGGGCACGACGACGCCGCCGCAGCCGACGGACCCGCAGGCCGGGACGAGCGGGCGGGGAACGGCGGCGCACCGCCCGGGGGCGGGACGTCCGCCCGGTTCGGGGCCCTGGTCTACGACGCCACCGGCATCACCGACTCCACCGGCCTGCGCCAGCTCTACGACTTCTTCCACCCGCAGGCCCGCGCGGTGCTGCCCAGCGGTCGGGTGATCGTGCTGGGCACCCCGCCGGCCGAGTGCGGCTCGCCCCGGGAGGCCACCGCCCAGCGGGCCCTGGAGGGACTGACCCGCAGCATCGGCAAGGAGTTCGGTCGGGGCGTCACCGCGCAACTGGTCCACGTCACCGCGACCGGTGACGCCGGCACCCCGACCAGCCTGGAGGCGACCCTGCGGTTCCTGCTCTCCGGCCGCTCCGCGTACGTCTCGGGGCAGGTGGTCCGGGTCGGCACCGGGCCGGCCGTCGTACCGGCGGACTGGAACCGGCCGCTGGCCGGGCAGGTGGTGCTGGTCACCGGCGCGGCCCGGGGCATCGGCGCGGCGGTCGCCCGGGTGCTCGCCCGCGACGGCGCGCAGGTCGTCGCGCTGGACGTCCCGGCGGCCGGGGACGCCCTCGCGGCGGTCGTCAACGAGATCGGCGGCACCGCCGTACAGCTCGATCTCACCACGGCGGACGCTCCCACCCGGCTCGCCGACCACCTGGCCGAGCGGCACGGGCGGGTCGACGTGGTGGTGCACAATGCCGGCATCACCCGCGACAAGACGCTGGGTCGGATGGACGCCGACCGGTGGGACGCGGTGCTCGACGTCAACCTCTCCAGTCAGGAACGGATCAACGACGTGCTGTTGGAACGGGAGTTGATCCCCGAGGGCGGCCGGCTGGTCGCCGTCTCGTCGATCGCCGGGATCGCCGGCAACCGGGGCCAGACCAACTACGCGACCAGCAAGGCCGGGGTGATCGGCCTGGTCGACTCGCTCGCCCCGGCGCTGGCCGGGCGGGGGATCAGCGTCAACGCGGTCGCCCCCGGCTTCATCGAGACCCGGCTGACCGCCCGTATTCCGCTGGTGGTCCGGGAGGCGGGTCGCCGGATGAACAGCCTGGCCCAGGGCGGCCTGCCGGTGGACGTCGCCGAGACGATCGGCTGGCTGGCCTGGCCGGCCTCGGGCGCGGTCAGCGGCAACGTGGTCCGGGTCTGCGGCCAGAGTCTGCTGGGGGCGTGATGGCGCGGCGCAGCAACCGACCCGAGGAGTCCGGCGACGGCGAACTGTCGGTCGGCGACCTCATCGAGGGGCCGACGGAGGTCATCTCACCGGCCGCGCTGGCCGCCGCCCGCACCGCCGGCCCGGGACCCGACCGCAGCGTCGACGAGACCCACGACCTGTCGGCGTACGCCACCGGGGGTCCGACCGCGGGGCACGCCGACGGGGACCTGGCGGCGCGGGCCGGGCGGGCCCGGGTGGAGTTGCCCGGTCTGCCCAGGCCGGGCATGCTCTACCGGCGGGCGTTGCGCGACGCGCTGCCCGGCATCGGCAGGTCCCGCCGGCCGGACGCCGCGCCCCCGGTCGAGTTGGCCGTCGCCGGGGTCACCGTCGACCGGGCCCACCTCGCCGGGTACGACCGGGTCTGCGGTTTCCGGCTGGCCGACACGCTGCCGGCGACCTACCCGCACGTGCTGGGGTTCCCGCTGGCGTTGCGGTTGATGACCCTGCCGGAGTTCCCGTTCCCGCTGGCCGGGGTGGTGCACGTGGGCAACCGGATCACCGTGCACCGCCCGGTCCGGGCCGACGAACCGTGGGACTTCGTCGCGTACGCCGAGAATCTCCGGCCGCATGCCCGGGGGCGGCAGGTCGACGTCGTCCTGGTCGGCTCGGTCGGTGGCGAGGAGGTGTGGCGCGGGGTGTCGACGTACCTCGGTCGGGAGCGCGGGGCCGGCGGGGGTGCCGGGCGCGACCCGGGTGGGCGCCCCGTGCCGCCGGCCGCCACCGCGCACTGGCGGCTCACCCCCCGCGTCGGTACGGAGTACGCCCGGATCTCCGGGGACCACAACCCGATCCACACCTCCCGGTTGGGGGCCCGGCTGTTCGGGTTCCCCCGGCCGATCGCGCACGGCATGTGGAGCAAGGCGCGCTGCCTGGCCGCCCTGGAGAGCCGGCTACCGGAGGCGTACACCGTGGAGGTGGGGTTCAAGCTGCCGGTGCCGCTGCCGTCGACGGTGGCGTTCAGCGCCGCCCCGGGCTGGGACTTCGCCCTGCACGACACCCGGACCGGACGCCCCCACCTGGTGGGCACCGTCCGCTGAACGACGCACGGCGGTTGCCCACCGCCGTTTCGTGAGCTAAGTTGTTCTCAGATCGAGTAATTCTCAACCTGAGAGGGACGCCGTGAACGAGCAGGACTTCCTCGCCGGATACGACCCCAGCGCCTACCCCTCGACCGCGATCACCGTGGACGTGGTGGCGCTGACCATCCGCGAGGGCGCGCTGCACCTGCTGCTGATCCGGCGTGGCCAACCCCCCTACCAGGGGCACTGGGCGCTGCCCGGCGGCTTCGTCCAGCCCGACGAGGACCTCACCACCGGGGCCCGCCGCGAACTCGCCGAAGAGACCGGCCTCGGTGGCGACCGGCTGCGCCGGGTCCACCTGGAACAACTCGCCAGCTACGGCGCCCCCGACCGGGACCCCCGGATGCGGATCGTCTCCGTCGCCCACCTCGCCTTCGCCCCCGACCTGCCCGACCCGGTCGCCGACAGCGACGCCGACGAGGCCGGGTGGCTGCCGGTCACCGCCCTGCCCAGCCGGCAGCTCGCCTTCGACCACGCCCGGATCGTCGACGACGGGCTGGAACGGGCCCGCTCCAAGCTCGAATACACCCCGCTGGCCACCCGCTTCCTCGGCCCCGAGTTCACCATCGCCGAGCTACGCGGCGTCTACGAGACGGTCTGGGGGCACCCGCTGCACGCCGGCAACTTCCACCGCAAGGTGCTCTCCGTCCCCGGCTTCGTCGAGAGCACCGGCGGCAACACCGAACGCGGCGGCGCCCGGGGCGGTCCCCGGGCCCGGCTCTACCGGGCCGGCGACGCCCGGCTGCTGCACCCGGCGCTGCTGCGCCCCGCCCGGGAGGAGACCGTCCGGTGAGGACCGACGAGGCGATCCGGCTGGTCGCGGCGGCCCGCACCGACGCCGACCTGTTCGGCGTCGACACCCCGGCGCAGCGCTACCGCGAGCTGGTCGCGGCCCTGCACCCCGACCGGCTGGGCGCGCTCGACCATCAGGTACGCGCCGCCGCCACCGACGCGTTCATCCAGGTCACCACCCGCTGGCAGGCCACCCGGACCCCGGCACCCGGCGACCCGACCGGCACCCCCGGCGACCCGACGGGCACCGCCGGCCGACAGGCACCGGACGGCCGCGCCGCCACCGACCCGGCCACCGTCGTGCTGGGGGGATACCGACTCGGGGCGCTCGCCCACGTCGGTGACCTCGCCGACCTCTACGACGTGGGGGCCGACCGCCTGCTCAAGCTGCCCCGCGACCCGGCCGACAACGACCTGCTGGCCCGCGAGGCGCACGCCCTGCGGCAGATCGAGGAACGCGGCGACCCGCGCCACCTGCCGTACGTGCCCCGGCTGGTCGACACCTTCCGGCACCGGGACGCCGCCAGCGGGGCCGAACGCCGGATCACCGTGCTCGCCGCCGTACCCGGGCTGCACGACCTCGACGCGGTACGCCGGGCGTACCCCGACGGGTTGGACGCCCGGGACGCGGCCTGGATGTGGCGGCGGCTGCTGGTCGCCCTCGGCCTGGCCCACCGGGCCGGCGTGGTGCACGGCGCGGTGCTCCCCCGGCACGTGCTGATCGAGCCGGACGCGCACGGCGTGGTGCTCGTCGACTGGTGCTTCTCCGCCGTCGACGGCGGCACCGTCCCGGCGCTGGTCCCCGGGCACGAGGACTGGTACCCGCCGGAGGTCACCGCGCGGCGGCCCGCCGGCCCCGGCACCGACCTGGCGATGGCCGCGGCGTGCATGAGCTGGCTGATGGGCGACCGTGCCCCCCGTGAACTACGCGCCTTCGCCGACGGCTGCCGCCGCCCGGCGCTGGCCGCCCGACCCGACGACGCCTGGCGACTGCTGGGCGAACTCGACGAGGTGCTCGACCGGCTCTACGGGCCGCGCACCTTCCGACCGTTCACCCTCAACCCCTAGGGAGGCTGCCATGGGCAGCGGAATCTGGTCCACCGACGTGTACGACGCCGCCGACCGCTACCGGAAGAAGAAGGGCACCAGCGCGTTCTCCTACAGCGACAGCGGGGCCCGCACCGTGCACCCGGCGCTCGACCCGCGCGACGCCCTGCGGGAGAGCCGCGACAACGCCGAGCACCCGCAGTCGACACCCATCGCGGTGCTGTTCGACGTGACCGGCTCGATGGGGCACGTGCCCCGTACCCTCCAGGCCAAGCTGCCGCAGCTGCTCGGGCTGCTGCTGCGCCAGGGCTACGCCCGCGACCCGCAGGTGATGTTCGGCGCGATCGGCGACGCCACCTGCGACCGGGTGCCGTTGCAGGTGGGGCAGTTCGAGTCGGACAACCGGATGGACGCCGACCTCGGCCGGATCGTGCTGGAGGGCGGCGGCGGCGGTCAGATGACCGAGTCGTACGAGCTGGCGATGTACTTCATGGCCCGGCACACGGTCACCGACAGTTGGGAGAAGCGCGGGCGGCGCGGCTACCTGTTCATCATCGGCGACGAGCTGGCGTACCCCCGGGTGAGCCGGCGGGAGGTGCGCCGGCTGATCGGCGACGACCTCGGCGAGGACGTGCCGCTGCGGCAGATCCTCGACGAGGTGACCCGCCGCTGGGACACCTACTACCTGCTCCCCGCCGGCAGCCACTACGCCGGCAACGCCAAGGTGCTCGACTTCTGGCGGGACCTGCTCGGGCAGCGCGCCGTCGTCCTCGACGACCTGGACGCGGTCTGCGAGACCATCGCGCTCACCGTCGGCCTCGGCGAGCAGGCCATCGACCTCGACGAGGGGCTGCGGGACCTCGACCGGGCCGGCTCCACCGCGGGCGGCACGGTGTCGAAGGCGCTGGCCCCGCTGGCCGGCGGCCGGCGTACCGAGGTCTCCACGCTGCCGGCCCCGACCGGGTCGCGCCACGCCGGTGGGGTGACCCGGCTGTGACCGACGTCCCCGCCCCCGCGACCCGGCGGCCCGGTCCGGGCCCGACGGGACCGGACGGGACCGGACCGGGCCGGCACGTGATCGTGGTCGATCTCGGTTACGGCGACGCCGGCAAGGGCACCGTCGTGGACTGGCTCTGCGCGACCCGCCACGTGCACACCGTGGTGCGGTTCAACGGGGGTGCGCAGGCCGCCCACAACGTGGTGCTGCCCGACGGCCGGCACCACACGTTCGCCCAGTTCGGGGCGGGGACGTTCCACCCGGGGGTTCGCACCCACCTGGCCCGGCAGCAGGTGGTGGACCCGCTGGCGCTGGCCGCCGAGGCCGACCACCTCGCCTCGGTCGGGGTACCCGACGCCCTCGACCGGCTCACCGTCGACGGGGAGGCGTTGCTGGCCACGCCGTACCACCGGGCCGCCAACCGGCTCCGGGAGATCGCCCGGGGGCCGCCCGGCACGGCTCCTGCGGGCTGGGGGTGGGCGAGTCCGTCCGGTACGGGCTCGCCCACCCCGACGAGGCGCCCCGGGTGGCCGACTGCCGGGACCCGGAACTGCTGCGCCGCCGGCTCACCGTGCTGCGGGACCGGCTGACCGCCGAACTCGGCCCGCTGGACGCCCCACCGGTGGCGGACTGCCTGCCCGCGTTCACCGGCTTCGCCGACCGGGTGGCGATCGTCGACCGGTCGTACCTGGCCGGGGTGCTGCGGGCGGGGACCTGCGTCTTCGAGGGGGCACAGGGGGTGCTGCTGGACGAGTGGCACGGCTTCCACCCGTACACCACGTGGAGCACCACCACCTTCGCCAACGCCGAGGCGCTGCTCGCCGAGGCGGGGGCGGCCGGGTCGGCGTACCGGCTGGGGGTGGTGCGGACGGTCACCACCCGGCACGGGCCCGGTCCGCTGGTCACCGAGGACCGGACCCTGCCGTTGACCGATCCGCACAACCCGACCAACCCGTGGCAGGGCCGGTTCCGCTTCGGCCACTTCGACGCCGTCGCCCACCGGTACGCCCTGGACGTGGCCGGTGGGGTGGACGGCCTCGCCCTCACCCACCTCGACCTGACCCACCCCGACCCGGCCCGCACCGATTCCGCCCGTCCCGCGCTGCGGCTCTGCCGCCGCTACGAGGACGTCGACCGGCTGCACCCCGGCCCGCCCGGCGACCTGGACCGGCAGGCGGCCCTCACCGCCCGCCTGCTGCGGACCCGCCCGGTGTACGACCCCACGCCCACCGACTGGCCGGCGGCGGTGGCCGGGGCGCTGGCCGCCCCGGTGGTGCTCACCTCGCACGGTCCCACCGCCGCCGACAAGCGGGAGCACACCCCGCCGTCCGGCGAGCCGCTCCCGGCCCCGACCAGCGACCAGGTCCCGCAGAAGACCTGATCCACCGGACCGGCCCGGCGGCCCTGACCCGGCGACTCCGCCCCGGCCCGCGGCCCTGATCCGGCGACTCGGCCCCGGGCCGGCGGCGCAGCGTCGAGCATGAGGGCATGCAGTCGGTGCTCGACCTGCTCCACCACACCGTCACCTCACCCTGGGTGTACCTGGTGATCTTCGTGGTGACCGCGGTCGACGCCTTCTTCCCGGCGGTGCCCGGCGAGACCGTCCTGATCACCGCCGGGGTGTTCGCGGCCAGCGGCGAGCCGAACCTCACCGCCGTGATCGCGGTGGCGGCCCTCGGCGCGCTCAGCGGCGACCACGTCTCGTACGGCATCGGTCGGGGCGGCGGCGCACACCGGCTGGCCCGGCTGCCCGACGGCAGCCGCCGCCGGAGCGGCTCGGACTGGGCCCGGCGGGCGGTGGACCGGCGGGGTGGCTCGATCCTCACCACCTCCCGCTTCGTCCCCGGCGGCCGGACCGCCGTCACCCTGACCATGGGTGCCGTCCGGTATCCGCTCCCCCGGTTCCTGGTCTTCGACGCCGTCGCCGCCGTCATCTGGAGCCTGTACTGCGGGCTGCTCGGCTATTTCGGCGGGCTGGCCTTCGAACGCGATCCGGTCCGGGGGCTGCTCGTCGGTGTCGGCCTCTCGCTGGCCGTGACCGGGTTGTTGGAGCTGGCCCGCTGGTGGCGTCTGCGGGCCCGCCGCCGCGCCGCCGGCCACCACTGACCAGTCCGGCCAGGTGGGGCCGGGAACGAGCCACGCACCGGCCCGGGGCCGGCGGGTGACGCGGTCGGTCCGGGCGTCCGGGCGTCCGGGGCCGGCGGGTGGTGTGATCGGTCCCGAGGTCCGGGCGTCCGGGGTCGGCGGGTGGGGCGGGTGGGGCGGTCAGTCCGTCGGGGGCCGCCAGGTGACGCCGTCGAGGAGTTGGGCCGCACCGAGCCAGGCGACGTTCATCATCTGGGTGGCGGTCTTCTCCGGCTCGGCCTCGGGGTGGTCGGCCAGCCAGTCGGCAAGCGACTCGCTCGCGCCGACCAGGGCGTACGCGACGACCTCCAGCTCGGTCGCGGCGACCTCCCGGCCCCGGGCGCGCAACGCGTGGTCGAGCATCCCGGCGACCACCTCGACCAGCCGGGCGCGCATCGCGGCCAGTTCGGTGGCGAACGGTTGGGAGCCCCGGGCCTGCCGGTAGAGCACCGCCCAGCCGTCGCGATGCGCCCCGACGAAGCCGAAGAAGGCCCGCAGCCCACGCCAGAGCCGCTGGTCGGGCGGGAGGTCGGGGGCGGCGGCCCCCGCGATGGCCAGCATCATCCGGGCGGTCTCCCGGTGCAGGCAGGCGATGAACAGCTCCTCCTTGGTGCCGAGGTAGGCGTAGACCATCGGCTTGGAGATGCCCGCGTCCTCGGCGATCTCGTCCATGCTGGCGGCGTGGAAGCCGCGTCGGGAGAAGACCTTGACGGCCGCGTCGAGCATCTGCTGCTCGCGTACGGCCCGGGGGAGGCGCTTGAAGCTGGGTGTGCTGGACACTCTTGCGAGCATACCTACTCGTGCGTAAGGTTACGCTTGAGTAACCAAAATCGTCCGCCCCGAGAGGTGCCACTCCCATGACTGACTTCGACCCGGCCAACTTCGCCAACTTCGGCCCCAAGGAGTTCGCCCAGCTGGTCAAGTCCACCCCGGACGACAAGATCGCCGAGGTGATGTCCGGCGACCTGCGCGGCAAGGTGCTCAGCGAGGTCTTCGGTCGGATGCCGCAGATTTTCCGCGCCGACCGCGCCGGCACCACCAGCGCCGTCATCCACTGGAACATCACCGGCCGGCCCGACGGTGGCACCGACACCTACGAGATCGTCATCGCCGACGGCACCTGCACCGTCAACGAGCCGCCGCAGCACGACCCCAAGCTCGCCCTCACCATGGGCCCGGTCGAGTTCCTGAGGATCGTCTCCGGTGGGGCCAACCCGGTGATGATGTTCATGACCGGCAAGCTGAAGGCCAAGGGCGACCTGGGCCTGGCCGCCAACATCGCCAACCTGTTCGACATCCCCAAGGCCTGACGATGGCCGAGTTCTCGCTCGACCTGAACGAGGAACAGCGGGATCTGCGGGACTGGGTGCACGGCTTCGCCGCCGAGGTCGTGCGCCCGGCCGCCGCCGAGTGGGACGCCCGGGAGGAGACCCCCTGGCCGATCATCCAGGAGGCGGCGAAGATCGGCCTGTACGGCTTCGAGTTCCTCGCCACCTGCTGGGCCGACCCCACCGGGCTGTCCCTGCCGATCGCCAGTGAGGAACTCTTCTGGGGCGACGCCGGCATCGGGCTGAGCCTCTTCGGCAGTTCGCTCGCCGTCGCCGCCATCTACGGCACCGGCACCCCCGACCAGATGGTCGAATGGGTGCCGCAGTGCTTCGGCACCGTCGACGCCCCCGCCGTCGCCGCGTTCTGCACCACCGAACCGGAGGCCGGCTCCGACGTCTCCGCCATGCGCAGCAGAGCCGTCTACGACGAGGCCACCGACGAGTGGGTACTGACCGGGCAGAAGGCGTACGCCACCAACGGCGGGATCGCCGGGGTGCACGTGGTCACCGCCTCCGTCGACCCCGAACTGGGCTCCCGTGGGCAGGCCGCGTTCGTCGTACCGCCGGGGACGGCCGGGCTGCACGCGACCCGCAAGCTCAAGAAGCTGGGCCTGCGCGCCTCGCACACCGCCGACGTCTTCCTCGACGACGTCCGGGTGCCCGGGCGCTGCCTGCTCGGCGGGAAGGACGCGCTGGACGAACGGCTGGCGCGGGCCCGGTCCGGCCAGCGGGCCAGCGGCCAGGCCGCGATGCGCACCTTCGAGCTGTCCCGGCCGACCGTCGGCGCGCAGGCGCTCGGCGTCGCCCGCGCCGCCTACGAGTACGCCCTCGACTACGCCAAGGACCGGGTCCAGTTCGGCCGGCCGATCATCGCCAACCAGGCCGTCGCGTTCGCCCTGGCCGACATGAAGATGGAGATCGACGCCGCCCGACTGCTGGTCTGGCGGGCCTCCTGGATGGGCCGCAACAACCGGCCGTTCACCGCTGGCGAAGGCTCGATGTCCAAACTCAAGGCGGGTGAGGTGGCCGTCTCGGTGACCGACCGGGCCGTGCAGCTCCTCGGCGGGGCGGGCTTCCTGCGCGACCACCCGGTCGAACGCTGGTACCGGGACGCCAAGATCTACACCATCTTCGAGGGCACCTCCGAGATCCAACGGCTGGTCATCTCCCGCGCCATCTCCGGCGTCCAGATCCGCTGACCGTCGCCACCGGTCGACCGCCCCGTCACCGCCCGTCCACCATGGGCGACGTCGACTGGGCGGTCGGCCGGCGACGACGCATGATCGGAAAGGAATCCCTGGTGAGGGCCCCGGCCGGCCCCACGTCGTACCCCGAAGGAGGTCGCCGGATGGACCTGCCGTTCATCGTGGCCACACTGACCAGGCGGGGACTGCTCACCCCCGGGCACCCCGTCCGGGTCGCCTCGCAACTCGCCGCGCTGCGCCAGTGGGGCTGGGGCATGGCCGGCGAACTACGGCAGGCCGCCGCCCGCGACCCGGGCCGGGTCGCCGTCGTCGACGAGCACGGCCACGAACTCACCTACCGGGAACTGCTCGACCGGGCCGAACGACTGGCCCGGTCGATGCGCAGCGTGCTCGGCGTACAGGCCGGGGACCGGGTCGGGTTGCTGTGCCGCAACCACCACGGGCTCATCGAGGGCATCGTCGCGGCCACCCTGCTCGGCGCCGACGCGGTGCTGGTCAACAGCGGACTGTCCGCCGCGCAACTCGCCACCGTCGCCGAGGAGCAACGGCTACGGCTGCTGGTGCACGACACCGAGTTCGCCGAGCGGGTCCTCGGCGTCCCCGCCGAGGTGCACCGGGTCGACGAAGCCGGCCTCGACGCCCTGATCGCCGCCGCGCTCCCCGCCGACCGGCTCACCCCGCCCGCCCACGACGGCCGGACCATCGTGCTGACCTCCGGCACCACCGGCACACCCAAGGGTGCCCGCCGGCCCGTCCCGACCGGCTTCGGCCCGCTGGTGTCCATCATCGACCGCATCCCGCTGCACACCCACGACACCGTGCTGGTCGCCGCCCCGATCTTCCACACCTGGGGGTACGCGGCACTCCAGGTCGCCTTCGCGCTGCGCGCCACCATCGTGCTGCACCGCCGGTTCGACCCGGCCGCCACGCTGGACGCGCTCGTGACCCACCGGTGCCAGGCGCTGTTCGCCGTACCGGTGATGCTGCAACGCCTGCTCGACGTGCCGCCACCGGAGCCCCGGCCGGCGCTGAAGGTGGTCGCGGTCAGCGGCTCGGCGCTGCCCGGCAACCTCACCACCCGGTTCATGGACACCTACGGCGACGTCCTCTACAACCTGTACGGCTCGACGGAGGTCTCCTGGGCCGCCATCGCCGGCCCCGCCGAGCTGCGCCAGGCCCCCACCACCGCCGGTCGCCCCCCGCACGGCACCCGACTGGAGATCCTCGGCGACGACGGGAAGCCGGTGCCGGCCGGGCGGGTCGGCCGGATCTTCGTCGGCAACGAGATGCTGTTCGAGGGCTACACCTCGGGGGCCCGCCGGGAGACCCACGACGGGCTGCTCGACACCGGCGACCTCGGCCGGGTCAACGCCGACGGGCTGGTCTTCGTCGACGGCCGGGCCGACGACATGATCGTCTCCGGTGGGGAGAACGTGTTCCCGTCCGAGTTGGAGGACCTGCTCGCCCGGCTGCCGCAGGTCCGCGAGGCCGCCGTGCTCGGCGTACCCGATCCGGAGTACGGGCAACGGCTCGCCGCGTTCCTCGCCCTGCACCCCGGCGAGACCCTCGACCCCGAGGCGGTACGCGAGTACGTCCGGCACTACCTGGCCCGGTTCTCCGTACCCCGGGATGTGATCTTCGTGAAGTACCTGCCGCGCAACGCCACCGGCAAGGTGCTCACCCGGGAACTCCGCCGCTACTACGGCTGACCTGTCCCTGACCTCGTCGGGCGACGGTCTGCGGGCAGGGTAGACCTGGGTGCCGGGCGGGTTCCGGGCGCGGGCACGGGCACGGTGGACGCTCGGTGGGCCGTCGACCCCGGGGTGGTCTCCCCGAGCCGACGATCCGGGTGCCGTGGGGGGCTGTCCCCGATGCCGTCGCTCCCCGTGACCGGCAGGCTCGACACCATGAAGATCATGAATCGGCGTACGGTCCTCGTCGCCACCACGCTCGGCGCCCTGCTCGGCGTCACGGCACCCGGGACGCTCGCCTTCGCCGCTCCCACCTCCACCGTCGGTGACCGGCACGCAGCTCCAGGCTGCCGGCCCGGCACCCTCGACCCGACCCCCGTCCGGCAGGCGATAGCCGGACTGCCCGACGCCGACGCCACCAGCGCCCAGGTCAGGATCACCACGCCGGACGGCTGCTGGACCGGCACCACCGGCGTACGGGACCTGCGCAGCCAGCAACCCGTACCGCCACACGCCCGGTTCCGGGTCGGCAGCGTCACCAAGACCTTCACCGCGGCCATGGTGCTGCAACTCGTGGCCGAACGCCGGCTCGACCTCGACGCGTCGGTGCAGCGGCTCCTGCCAGGGCTGCTCCCCGCCGACTACCCGACGGTCAGCGTCCGGCAGCTGCTCGACCACACCAGCGGCCTACCCAGCCCCAGCGTGCCGGACGACATCGAGTGGCAACTCGCCCACCGGTACGACAGGTGGACCCCGCAACAGCTGGTCCGGCTCGGCCTCGACAACCCCCGCGAGTTCGACCCCGGCACGAGGCAGCACTACACCAACATGGGCTACATCGTCGCCGGGCTGCTCATCGAGAAGGTCACCGGCCACCCGTACGCGACGGAACTGGACCGGCGCATCGCCCGACCGCTCGGCCTGCGCGACACCTACGCACCGGGCGACGACCCCCGCCTCCGGGGCCCGCACGCCCACGGCTACCAGGCAGTCGACCGGGATGGCCGGACGGAACTGGTGGACGTCACCACCTGGAGCCAGACCTTCACCCCGGCCGCCGGCAACATCATATCCAGTCTCATCGACCTGGACACCTTCCTCACCGCGCTCTTCGCCGGTCGGGTGGTGCCGGCGGCCCAGCTCAGCACGATGTTCACCCTGCCCGGAGTGCCGGACGTGAGCGGTGGGCCGGCCCGCTACAGCGCCGGGCTCACCGCGTTCCCGCTGCCCGACGGCGAAACCCTGTGGATCAAGACCGGCTCCCGGTACGGCTACCTCGCCGGGACCGCCTCCACCCGGGACGGCCGCTTCCGGGTGGAATACTCGATCACCAGCACCGACGCCAAGGGCGAGGAACTCAGCGCCACCGCCCAACGGGTCATCGCCGCCGCCCTGTCCCTGCTCTGACCGCCGACCCGACGGGGCACGACCCGGCCAGCGACGGGTCCGTCGCCGGGACGGTGAACTGGTCGCCGGCCCGGGAACGGGTCGGCCCCGCCCGGAGTCCACCGGCCCAGGCGGCTCCCTGGCCGTCGATCGCGGTGGCGGTCGGCCTCGGGAGAGTGATCCGACCGCTGGCCCGGGCACGATCCATCGCGCCCGGCGTCGGGCGGGCGCTGGGGCAGCCGCCCCGGCTGTGGTCAGTCCGGGACGGTGATCCGGCCGTCGATCGCGGTGGCGGCGATGTCGTTGCGGTGGTGCGAGCCGGCCAACTCGATGCCGCGTACCAGGGCGTAGGCGGCATCGCGGGCGGCGGTCAGGTCCGGGCCGGTGGCCGTACCGCAGAGGACCCGGCCGCCGGCGGAGACCAACGCGCCGTCGGCGGCCCGGCGGGCGGTGCCGGCGTGAATGACGCCCGGGTGGTCGGCACCGGTGATCACGTCACCGGTACGTGGGGTCGCCGGGTAACCCTCGGCGGCCACCACCACGGTGACGGCCGCACCGTCGCGCCACCGCAGCGGCGGGTGCGCGGCCAGCGTGCCCGTCGCGGCGGCGTGCAGCAGCCCACCGAGCGGGGTCTGCAGCAACGCCAGCACCACCTGGGTCTCCGGGTCACCGAAGCGGGCATTGAACTCGATCACCCGGGGGCCGGCGGCGGTCAGCGCCAACCCGACATAGAGCAGGCCGGCGAACGGGGTGCCCCGGCGGCGCATCTCGGCAAGCGTCGGGTGGACCACGTCGGCCAGCACCTCGTCGACCAGGCCCGGCGGTGCCCACGGCAGCGGCGCGTACGCCCCCATGCCGCCGGTGTTCGGACCGGCATCGCCGTCGCCGACCCGCTTGAAATCCTGCGCCGGCAACAACGGCAGGGCCGCCTCACCGTCGGTCACCACGAACAGGGAGACCTCGGGCCCGGACAGGTACTCCTCGATCACCACCCGGCCGCACTCCTGCGCGTGCCGCAACGCGACGTCCCGGTCGTCGGTGACCACCACGCCCTTGCCGGCGGCCAGCCCGTCGTCCTTCACCACGTACGGCGTGCCGAACTCGTCCAGCGCCCGCCCGACGCTCTCCGCATCCGTGCAGGTGTACGCGCGGGCGGTCGGCACCCCGGCCGCCGTCATGATCTCCTTGGCGAAGGTCTTGGAACCCTCCAGCCGGGCCGCCTCGGCCGACGGACCGAACACGGGGACGCCCTTGGCGCGTACCGCGTCGGCCACCCCGGCGACAAGCGGGGCCTCCGGCCCGATCACCACCAGGTCGGCACCGACCTCCACCGCCAACCCGGCCACCGCGGCGGGATCGACGGCATCGACCTGCCGCAGCTCCGCCACACCCGCGATCCCCGGGTTACCGGGTGCCGCGAACAGGACCTCGACCGCCGGATCCTCGACCAACCCCAGCGCGAGCGCATGCTCCCGCCCGCCACCACCCAGAAGAAGTACGCGCACGGCGACGAATCCTACCCACCCCACCCCCACCCCACCGTGCCTCGCCCCACCCGCCCCACTCCCGCCCCCGCCCCGCCCCGCCTCCACCTCACCCCCGCCTCGCCCCCACCCCGGCCCCCACCTCACCCCCGCCTCGCCGCCACCTCACCCCCGCCTCGCCGCCACCTCACCCCCGCCTCGCCCCGGTGATCAAGAGGTTTGCGTCAGATTGGAGATCAACTTTGACGCAAACCTCTTGATCAGCCGACGCAAACCTCTTGATCACCGGCTAGGGCGGGTGGGGCGGGTGAGGGCAGCGGGCGGGGTGGGGTGGGGTGGGGCTCGATGGGGTGGGGCCCGGCGGAGTGGGGCCCGGCGGAGTGGGGGCCCGGCGGGGTGGGTGGAATCCGGTGTGGGACGGGGTCAGTGTGGGGATTCGGGGTGGGGCGGGGTGCGGGTGAGGGACATGGCATGGCGGACGGTGTGGGGAATGTAGTCCGGGCGGAGCGCGTCGGACCAGGTGAAGCGGAGGATCCGCCACCCCGCGTTGATCAGACGGTTCTGTCGGCGACGGTCGGCGAAGAGTGCCTCGGGGGTGCCGTGCGGGGCGGCACCGTCGGCCTCGGCGATCAGCCGCGCGGCCCGCCAGCCGAGGTCACCGATGCCGAGCAGGTGCCCGTCCTCGTCCCGGACCTCCTGTTGCAGGGTGTCGGGCGGGACTCCACCGTCCACGCAACGCAAGCGTGACCAGGTCTCCAGTGGTGACTGGGCGCGTCCGTCCACCTCGGCGAGGTGACTGCGGGCCGCCGGGGCACCTCGCCGGCCCCGGATGAGCGTCGGTGCGCTGGCCAGGTCCTCCGGGGTGACGAGTCCGCGGTTCAGTGCCGAGTCGAGCACGGACACCGCCGGGTACCGGTCGAGCCGGAGAATCATGTCCGTCACGGTGCGCAACGGCGAGGTCGTGAGGATGCCATCCACCTCGGCGAGGTCGCCCGGGGCCACAGTGAACTGGTGGACGACGAGCGTGGGGTCGGTGTGCCGTTGCGGTCGGGGTCGGTCCACCGGCACCGAGACGTGGACCGCGGGTCGGCGTGGCCCGGCGATGTCGTGCAGCAGGAGGGCGCTGTCGAGGACGGCGAAGGCGTCAGGGCCGAGGCTCGTCACTGCCGCCCGGATGCGGGCCCGCCGGGCGACCGCGTCCGGTGGCCGCCCGGTGGGTGCGTAACAACCACGGGACAGGCGCGTCCACCGGCCGGAGCGGCAGAGCTGCCGGACATGGTCCCGGGTCAGCCCGGCCGCGAGGGCCTGCGTCGTGGTGACCATCCCGTCCTGCCTGAGGGCGATCCGACGGAGAGTTTCGAGCGGCATCACCCCGCCACCCTCACGCCCCACCCACCCCCACTTCCACCCCTGTGGATAAACCTGTGGACAACCCCCGGGTTTCCACAGGTGATCAAGAGCTTTACGTCAACGAAAGGCGAATTCGTGACGCAAACCTCTTGATCACCGGGGGCAGAGCGGGACCGCGACGGGGGGAGGGCGGGGAAGGGAGGGGGATGTTAGGGGAGGAGGGGGTGGCGGACTACGTTTTCCTCGCGGCCGGGGCCCACGCCCACCACGCTGACGCGGGTGCCGGTGAGTTCCTCGATGCGGGCGATGTAGCGGCGGGCGTTGTCCGGCAGCTCGTCCTCGGTACGGGCCTTGCTGATGTCCTCCCACCAACCGTCGTGCTCTTCGTAGATCGGGGTGGCGTGGTGGAAGTCGGTCTGGGTCATCGGCATGTCGTCGAAACGCTCGCCGTTGATCTCGTACCCGATGCAGAGCGGGACCTTGGGCAGGCCGGTGAGCACGTCCAGCTTGGTGATCACCAGGTCGGTGACGCCGTTGAGGCGGCAGGAGTACCGGGCGACGACGGCGTCGAACCAGCCGCAGCGGCGTTCCCGGCCGGTGGTGGTGCCGTATTCGTGGCCGACCTTGCGCAGGTGCTGGCCGTTGTCGTCGAACAGCTCGGTCGGGAACGGACCGGACCCCACCCGGGTGGTGTACGCCTTGCTCACCGCGATGACCCCGGTGATCGCGGTCGGCGGGATGCCCGCACCCACGCACGCCCCACCGGCCGTCGGGTTCGACGAGGTGACGAAGGGGTACGTGCCGTGGTCCATGTCGAGCATGGTGGCCTGGGCACCCTCCAGCAGCACCGTCTCGCCCCGGTCGAGGGCGTCCCAGAGCATCACCCGGGTCTCGGCGATGTACGGCCGCAGCCGCTCCGCGTACCGCAGGTACTCCTCGACGGTCTCCTCGACGTCGATCGCCTTGCGGTTGTAGACCTTGAACAGCAGCTGGTTCTTCTCACGCAGCGCGAGTTCCAGCTTCTTGCGCAGGATGCCCGGGTCGAGCAGGTCCTGGAGCCGGATGCCCATCCGGGCGACCTTGTCGCCGTAGGCCGGGCCGATGCCGCGCCCGGTGGTGCCGATCCGGGCGGACCCGAGGTAGCGCTCCACCACCCGGTCCAGCGCCCGGTGGTGCGGCATGATCAGGTGCGCGTCGCCGGAGATCCTCAGCCGGGACACGTCCACCCCGCGCTCGGCAAGCCCGTCGATCTCGGCGAGCAGCACCTTCGGATCGACCACCACCCCGTTGCCGATGACGATCATGGCGCTCGGGGAGAGCGCACCTGACGGCATCAGGTGCAGCGCGTACTTCTGCCCGTCCGGGGTGATCACGGTGTGGCCGGCGTTGTTGCCGCCGGAGTAGCGCACGACGTAGTCGACCCGCTCACCCAGCAGGTCGGTAACCTTGCCCTTGCCCTCGTCGCCCCACTGAGCACCGATGAGCACGATCGCTGGCATCTTTTCCGCCTCCAGAAGGCTCGGGTGCCAGGTGGCGACCGGTTGGCGAGCCCGGGGTGTCAGGCTAACAAGTAGGAACGGCGTGGCCAGCAGGGGTTCGCGTCGAAGGTCAGGAGGCC
The DNA here is from genome assembly GCF_019374995.1 of Micromonospora sp. RL09-050-HVF-A. Classification (NCBI taxonomy): domain Bacteria; kingdom Bacillati; phylum Actinomycetota; class Actinomycetes; order Micromonosporales; family Micromonosporaceae; genus Micromonospora; species Micromonospora sp. RL09-050-HVF-A. The sequence continues at coordinate 4,668,599 of NZ_JAGKQP010000002.1, read as the reverse complement.
CGGTTTGTACGACGTGGTGCTGCTCACCCTCGGCTCGGAGCGGGACGCTCCCGGTGGGGGCTGCGGCAGCGGCGACGGCTGCTGCGGCGGTGCTCCGCAGGCCGCCGGGCAACCGGCCGGAGAACGGACCGACCCGACCGCCGGGCAGACCCCCACGGGCCGTCCGACCGGTGGGCACGAGCAGACCGGGGCCGGTGGGCACGAGCAGACCGGGGCCGGTGGGCACGAGCAGACCGGGGCCGAGGGGCACGAGCGGGCCGAGGCCGGTGGGCACGGGACGGAGCAGGGGCGCTGCGAGACGCCCCGGGTGCCGGTGCTGGCCTGTGCGGACGCGTTGACCGCCCGGGGTGCCCGGGTGGAGACGGTCGTCGCCCGTTCCGACGCCGAGGTCGACGAGGTGCTGGCCCGGCTGGACGCCCCGGCCCGCCCCGACGGCCTCACCTGGCCCGACCCGGACAGCAAGGTCCGGCTGGTCGTCGCCACCGCCACCGACGCCCAGTTGCGCGCCGTCGTGCGCCGCCTGGTCCGCCGGTACGCCCCACCGCCGAGCCGTCGCCCCGCCGAGTTGGCCGGCAACCGTACGGTGCCTGATCTGCCGCCGATCGGCGTACTCCCGCTCGATCCGGCCCGGGGTGGCCCGCACCGGGATCTGGCCGCGCAGCTCGGCCTGCCCCGGGACCCGGCGGCGGTGGCGGCGGCCGTGCTCGACGGCGGGGTACGCCGGCTCGACCTGCTGCGCAACGACGGCGGTTCGGTGACCCTGGACGGCGCGTTGCTCGGCGCGGCCGACGACTCGGGCCGGCCGCTGCACTGGCGTGGTCGGGTCGAGGTGGACGACGCGGTGCTCACCGACGGCGCGGACCCGATCCTGGCCTGCGCGATCGGCAACGCCGGCGGGTACGCCACCCTCGACTCGCTGCCGCTGCTCACCGCCGGCGACCCGACCGACGGTCTGGTGGAGGTCGCGGTGGCCGTTCCCGTGCCGACCCGCTCCACGTTGGGTAGGAAGAAGAAGATCCGCTACGAGGTACGTCGGGCCCGGGGCCGGGCGGTGGCCGTGATCCCCCGTGACGAACGGGTGCCGTTCCTCGACGACGGGGTCGAGGGCGAGTTGAGCCGGAAGCGTTCCTGGTGGACCGAGCCCGGGGCCTGGGCGGTCTTCACGGGCTGACCACCCACCCGCGTCCGTCACCCGGCGTGACGGCAACGGGACGGCCTATCCTCGGCGGGAGGAATGGGGAGGAGCCGTGGTGGACGACAACGCCGACCGGGCAGGACTGCCCGGCCAGCCGCCGGTGCCGGAGCGGGACATCGAACCGCTCTGGCCGCCCGACCCGACCGAACCGGTGCCGCACTGGGCCGGTGAACCCCCGCCGGTCTTTCCGCCGACGGCGTACCCGTCGCTCGCGGCGGAGGTGACTCCGACGCCGGCCGACGGTGGTTGGGCCCCACCCGGTGACGGTTGGACGCCCGCCCACCCGGAACCGACCCCCACCCCCGCCCTCCCCCCGAGGTACGACGACCCCCCGGGGTACGACGACCCCCCGGGGTACGACGACCCCCCGGGGTACGACGACCCACCCGGGCGGGCGGCGACGGGCCGGGCCGGGCGGGTGGACATCGACCTGCCCTTCTCGCTGGACCCGTCGCTCGCCGGCCCACCGGTGCCGCCGCCCGGCCCGGCCCGGGGGGCAGCTCCGTCGGCGCCCACGGACCCGCCCGACGGCCCACCCAACCCCGCCCCGCCGTCCCCGGCGCGTAACGCGACCGTCGTGGCGCACGGCACTGACCCGACCGAGTGGAATCTCGGCAGGTTCGGGCCCCTCCAGCGGCCGAGATCCGCCCCGGTCCAGGAGCCCGGACCGGAGGCGGCGGCAGTCGTGGCGGCGGTGCCGGCACAGCCCGCAGGCCGAGGCGAGTCGCCCTGGGCGCTGCCGCCCCAGCGACTCGCGGTCGGCGTCGAGGAGTCGGCCCCGACCGCTGCCGGACCGCCGCCGAGGCCCACCGCCCCCGACGCGGATTTCGGCCCCACCGGACCCGGACCCGGCCACACCGCCGCATCCGATCCGGCCCACCCCGACCCGGAGCACCTCAGCCCGACCTTCCCCGAGCCGGAGCACCTCAGTCCGATCTATCCCGGCCAGGAGCACCTCAGCCCGCCCCATCCCGGCCCGACCTATCCCGGCCCGGAACGCCTCGGGCCGGAGCGCCATGCGGCGGAGGAGGCCGGTCCGGGCGCGCTCGACCCGATCGCCTCCGCGCCGGCCACGCCCGGACCGGCCGCCCACGGCCAAGGGTCGACCGGACCCGCAACTCCCGGACCCGCCGCCCACGGCCCCGGACCCGCCGCCCACGGCCCCGGGCCGACCGGACCCGCAACTCCCGGACCGATCCGGCCCGGGGTGACGGGTCCCGGGGAATCCGGTCTGCTGCCCGGACCGCAGGTGCCCGGCGGGTGGCACCGGTCGTCGTGGCCGGAGCAGCCCCCGCCGGCCGGGACGGCACCGGCCGCCGGGCCCCCGGCGGCCTATCCCGACCCGGCGGGCTACCCGGAGCTGGGCTGGTCACCGGACAGCGGGATCGCGCCGACCGCCGAGGACTTCGCCCGCCGTCGGCAGATCCGGCCGGCCGAACCGATCGCCACGATGGGCGTACGGGCCGTGGTCAACCGGATCGGCCTGGTGAAACTCCCACCGGGGCAGCACGAGCAGGAGGTGAAGCGGGACATCGAGATGGTGCGCCGCAACTTCGGCGGGCTGCGCCAGGTGACCGTGGTCAACCCCAAGGGCGGCGCCGGGAAGACGGTGGCCATCCTGCTGCTCGCCATGACCTTCGGGCAGAAGCGCGGCGGTTACGTGCTGGCCTGGGACAACAACGAGACCCAGGGCACCCTGGGGATGCGGGCGCAGCAGGACTTCCACTCCCGGACGGTCCGGGACATGCTGCGTGACCTCGGGCAGTTCCAGGGGCCGCACGGCCGGATCGGGGACCTGTCGCAGTACGTCCGCTCGCAGGGCGAGGGGATGTTCGACGTGCTCGCCTCGGACGAGTCGGCCACCGGGGGCGAGATGCTGACGGCGGCGGCGTTCGCCGAGATCCGCGAGGTGGTGAGCCGGTTCTACAAGCTGATCTTCGTGGACACCGGGAACAACGTCCGGGCGCAGAACTGGCAGGCCGCGATGGACGCCACCGACCAGTTGGTGGTCACCATGTCGGCCCGGAACGACTCGGCGGAGACGGCCGCCCGGATGCTCGACCACCTGGAACAGAGCGGCCGGCACCGGCTCGTCCGGCAGGCGGTGACGGTGGTGTCGATGCCGCCGTCGCGCAAGGAGATCGACCTGCCGGCCATCCAGGAACACTTCGCCGCCCGGACCAGGGCGGTGCTGCTCGCACCGTACGAGCGGCTGATCGACACCGGTGAGCCGATCCGGTACGGCGGGCTCTCCTCGGCCACCCGGGACGCCTGGCTGAAGATCGCCGCAGCGGTGGCCGAGGGGCTCTGAGCGGCCCCGCGACCGTCGGCACCGGCCCACCCCGAACGGACCGTCCGGGGCGGGCCGGCGTCGACCGGACGGTCAGGCGCCGGCGAGGGCGTCCCCGGCCGCCGGGTCGCAGTCGCGGAGGAACTGGGCGCACCGGGCGGCCTCGTCCGCCTCGCCGATCTCCCCGGCGGCCCGGGACAGGACGTAGAGGCAGCGCAGGAAGCCCTGGTTCGGGGCGTGCGACCACGGGACCGGGCCGTGCCCCTTCCAGCCGCTGCGCCGCAACTGGTCCAGGCCACGGTGGTAGCCGGTGCGGGCGTACGCGTACGCGGCGATCACCTGACCGCCGTCGAGGGCACGGGTGGCCAGGGCCGCCCAGGCCGCGCTGTGGGTGGGGAAGCGGGCCGCGACCTCGGCATACGCCTCGTCGGTGCCGTGCTCGGCGGCGGTGGCCAGCGCGGCGTCCGCGTCGTCGTGCGCGGGCAGGAGGGTGGCCGGAGGCTCAGGCAACAGGTTCTGCATCGCCCCATTCAACCCGCTTCGCCCTGCACCGCGCGAGGGGGTCGGACGCATACGGTGGCTGAACGGTGGAGGTCTACGTCACGCCCGGGACCCTGTCGGGTGAACCCTCGGCCAACCGTACCGGCCCTGCGGTCGTACCGGCGACCCGCGCGGCTCGGACGATCCACCCCAGCGGTCCCGCCGGTCGGCCCTGCGGCCCATGCCGCACGAAGATATTTTCCACTACAACTATTGGTCCGGAGCCTCCCCAGGACCCGGTTACGCAGGAGCCCGGCGACCTCGGTCGCCGGGCTCCTGTCGTCGGTGCCCCGGCCGCCGCGCGGCGGGTGCCCCGGCCCGCCGGATGCCGGCCCGGCCGCCGCGCGGGGGTGGCGGGGTGGGGGCAGGATGGCGGGGTGCCGACCCCACCTCCTGCGGACGTCATCGCGCCGCACGACACCAGTCATGACGAGATCGAGACCCGGGCCGAGTTCGACAGGCACCTGGTCGCCGGCAGCCTCGCCGGGTTGACCGTGCAGGGGCTGCGCCTCGACCTCGATCCGGTTCCCGACCTGACCGCCACGGAGGTGACCGGGACCCTCTTCGTGGGTTGCCGGTTCGCCGGCCGGGAGGTCGGGGCCGACCTGGTCCGGCGCGGGGCGAACGTGGTGCCGCCCTTCTCCGGCCTGCCCTACCCGACCCAGCCGGCCCACCTGTACACCCCGACCGACCTGGCCGAGGGGTTCGCCGACGGCGGGTTCGCCGGGATGTACGACACCCGGGTCTACGAGCACTTCCGCGCCCACGGTGGCGCCCTGCCCGACGTGAAGGAGGCGCTCGGGCAGCGGTTGCACGACCACGGGGTGGACAACGCCCTGGCCGACGCGACCCGGACCTGGCTCGCCACCCACGGGCCGCAGTCGGTGGTGGGGGTGATGGGTGGGCACGCGGTGCCGCGCGGCAGTGTGCCGTACCGGATGGCGGCGGTGCTGGGCTGGGAGCTGGCGCGGGCCGACCGGCTGGTGGTGACCGGCGGCGGCCCCGGGGTGATGGAGGCGGCCAACCTGGGCGCGTTCTTGGCGGCCTGGCCGGCGCGGGAGTTGGACACCGCGATCGACCTGCTGGCGGTGGCCCCCGACTTCACCGATCACGACCGGTACACGGCCGCCGCGCTGGCGGTGCGGGACCGTTACGTCGCCACCGTGCCGCAGCAGCGCGGCCCCGGCCTGGACTGGGCCCGCTCCGGCGGGCTGGCCATCCCCACCTGGTTGTACGGCCACGAGCCGGCGAACCTGTTCGCCGGGCGGATCGCCAAGTACTTCTCCAACGCCATCCGGGAGGACACCATCCTGCGGCTGGCCCGGGGCGGGATCGTCTTCGCGCCCGGCCGGGCCGGCACCGTGCAGGAGGTGTTCCAGGCGGCGACGAAGACGTACTACGGCACGGACGGCGCGAGCGGGGCGTACGTCTTCCTCGACCAGGCGTACTGGACCCGGGAGTTGCCGATCGAGTCGCTGCTGCGCCCGCTGTTCGCCGGGTCGCCGGCCGGTGACCTGTCCGCCAGCATCCACCTCACCGACGACGTCCACGAGGCCGTCCGGGTGCTCACCGCGACCGGCTGACGGCCGTCCCGGCCACCGTCGTGGCCGGGCTCCGACGGCGACGGCCGGCTCCCGTGGGGGAGCCGGCCGTCGACGGGGTACGTCAGGGTCACTTCATCCGGGTGCCGGTGGAACGCAGGTGCTCGCACGCCTCGATGACCCGGGCGGCGAGACCGGCCTCGGCCAGCTTGCCCCAGGTACGCGGGTCGTACTGCTTCTTGTTGCCGACCTCGCCGTCGATCTTGAGGACGCCGTCGTAGTTGCGGAGCATGTGGTCCGCGACCGGCCGGGTGAACGCGTACTGGGTGTCGGTGTCGATGTTCATCTTCACCACGCCGTAGTCGAGCGCCTCCCGGATCTCCTCCAGCAGCGAGCCGGAGCCGCCGTGGAAGACCAGGCTGAGCGGCTTGTCCTTGCCGTACTTGGCGCCGACCGCCTCCTGGATCTGGTTGAGGATCTCCGGCCGGAGCTTGACGTTGCCCGGCTTGTAGACGCCGTGCACGTTGCCGAAGGTCAGCGCCGCCATGTAGCGGCCCTTCTCACCCAGGCCGAGCGCCTCGACCATGGCCAGGCCGTCCTCGACGGTGGTGTAGAGCTTGTCGTTGATGGCGTTCTCGACGCCGTCCTCCTCGCCACCGACGACGCCGACCTCGATCTCCAGGACGATCTTGCCCTTGGCGGCCTCGTCGAGGAGCTGGGCGGCGATCTGCAGGTTCTCCGCCACCGGCACGGCCGAGCCGTCCCACATGTGCGACTGGAACAGCGGCTCCTGGCCGCCCTTCACCCGCTCCTGGGAGATGGCCATCAGCGGCCGGACGAAACCGTCCAGCTTGTCCTTCGGGCAGTGGTCGGTGTGCAGCGCGATGTTGACCGGGTACTTCTTGGCCACCTCGTGCGCGTACGCGGCGAACGCCACGGCGCCGGTCACCATGTCCTTGACGGACGGGCCGGACAGGTACTCGGCACCACCGGTGGAGACCTGGATGATGCCGTCGCTCTCCGCGTCGGCGAAGCCCTTCAGCGCCGCGTTCAGGGTCTGCGACGAGGTCACGTTGATCGCGGGGTACGCGTACCGGCCGGCCTTGGCCCGGTCCAGCATCTCCGCGTAAGCCTCGGGGGAAGCGATGGGCATGTGAAAAGCTCCTTACTTACCGCTCTCGGCCGCGCTGGCCGCTGACTTCCATCGGTGCGCCGGACCGCGCTGTCCACCGTCGGCAGTATCCCGCAGGAGGCGACGGCGGGCACCACCGCCCCGGTGGCCGTCCACCGGTCGGCTCACCGGCGCTCCCACCGGTCCGGTACGGCGACACTGATCAACCAGGTCACCACGGCCATCACGATGGCCCCCCAGAAGGCGGCCCAGAAACCGTCCACCCGGAACGGCAGGTCGAGGGCGCGCGCGAGCCAATCGGTCAGCATGAACAGCAGGGCGTTCACCACCAGCGCGAACAACCCGAGGGTGAGCAGGTAGAACACGCAGCCGACCACCTTGATCACCGGCTTGAGGACCGCGTTGACGACGCCGAAGATCAGCGCCACCACCAGCAGGGTGAGCGCGGTGTTCGCGCCGTTGCGCCCGGTGACGTCGACCCCGGGCACGATCAGCGTGGTGACCCACAGCGCGATCGCCGTGATCACCAGTCGGATCAGGAAGCCCACCGACCCATCCTGACACCACCCGACGTCCCCGGTGGGACGTTCCCGCGTTCCCGCGCCCACCGGGCGACCTGCGCCACCAGCCCGTACGGTGGGGTGGACAGGCCGCCGGCACCAGGGAGGGACGATGGGTCAGCCCCACGAGGACTTCACCCCGAGCGACCACCTCGACCCGCAGGAACGCGACCTGGAGGCCGAGCCGGCCGACGCGGTCGAGCAGGCCGCCGTGGTCGGTCCGGACGAGACCGACGCGGAGCCGCACCGGGGCCTGGAGGTCGACGACTGGGACGCGATGGAGCAGGCCCGGGTGGTCACCGCCGACGAGGACGACTACCGCTGACGGTGCGGGCCGACCGACGTCGTCCCGGCGTGGCGGGGCAACGCGGAGTGTGACCTGCGTGAGAGGCTAAGCACTTTCCGTCACCCGCCGGGAGGTAGTCCTCATGCTTCGGCACCACCTACGGCGCTGGTTCGCCACATTCGTCGCCGTCGGCGTGTTCGTCGGCACGGCCGCCACCCCCGCCCTGGCCGTTGGCGCGTTCGTCTCCGCCGCCGCGCCGGCCGCAGCCGGCGCGGTGAAGATCGAATCGCGGGACCTGCTGGTCGCCCCCGGGCACGGCACCTCGGGTCAGGTCCGCATCGACATCACCTACCTTGCCGAGGGCGAGCCTTTCCACCTCGGCCTGGACCTGTCCGAGCTAGACAAGGTCGGCCGCCTCACCACCTCGGGCGACGGCTGGAGTTGCGCCCAGCCCGACAGGCACCTGCGCTGCACCGCCAAAAAAGGCAAGGCGGCCATGTCGAACGAGTTTCCCACCCTGTTCTTCCAGATCGACGCCCGGTCCGACGCGCCGTTGGACACCCGGGTCGAGCTTCGCTTCGACGTGACGTCGTCCGCGGCCAGCGGCACCCGGACCACCACGGTGACCGTCGTCGAGGGGGTCGACCTGCAGACCGCACCGAAGGCGGAGCTGAGCGTCGAACCCGGCGACCTGCTCGACGTCACCGGCACCGTGCGCAACGCCGGCCCCGGACCCCAACGCGGTGTCGTGCTCACCATGGATCCGGACTGGCTGTTGACGTACCGCGACAACTTCCGCAACTGCCGGTGGAGGGAGGGCACCCCGCTCGTCTGCCGTTTCGACACGGAACTCGAACCGGGCGTCACCTACCGCCTCTCGGATCCGCTGCCGTTCAGGGTGAACCGGATCGCCCGCAGCGGCCTGGTGCTGACCAACCGGCTCCAGTGGTGGACCACCGACGACTGGGCGCTGGTCGAGAACGATCCGACCGCCCCGAAACCGCCCGACACTCCCGGCAACGGCATCGAGCTGCGCCTGGTCGCCCAACCGTCCGCGGCACGGACCGATCCCGCCGTCCGGAACAGCTGGACCGACGTCCGGGTGACCATCACCGGCGACCGGACGGCGGACGCCGCCGCCGTGGGCGACGAGGCCCGGGTGCGGGTCGGTGACCGGGTGAAGATGACGATCGGCTTCCGCAACCTGGGGCCGACGACCGTGGAGACGTGGCGGGAACAACCCCTGGTGCAGGTCGACATCCCGGACGGCCTGACGGTGGTCGACATCGTCTGGGATTGCTACCCGGTCACCGACGGGAAGTGGAACGGTGGCGACATAGGCGAGCCCGGTGCCCGGTCCTACGGGTGCGGTGGTCCCGGGGACTTCGCCGATGCCGGGGAGACCTTCTCCTACGCATTGACGCTGCGCGTCGACCGGCTGACCCGACGGACCGCCGGGGCGGTGACCACCGCCCTCGACGGTGACACCGATCACCGCAACGACCGGGCGGAGATCGTGTTCCTGCCGGCCGCCGACGGCAGTGCCGGTGGGGAACCGGACGGGGACGGTTCACTGCCGATCACCGGCAGCGCCGCCGCATCTCTCGCCGCGCTGGGTGGGGGGCTGCTCATTGCCGGCCTCGGCGGCTACCTGGTGGCCCGCCGTCACAGGACCCGCTTCGTCGCCTGATCCTCCTCCACCATCCGAGTCCCGTCGGCGACCCGGTCCGGCGGGTCGCCGCAACCGTCCACGGACCCGACCCGGCCGTTGTGTCGGTTCAGCCGGCCGTTCGGCCCATCTCTGGACCCGCGCGGCAGCACGGGCAGCACGGGAAGCGCGAGATCCATAGGATTCGCAGGCTTCGCTGCTCACCCACGGGAGGAAATCCATGATGCTCAAGCACTCGACCCGGCGCTGGCTCGCCGGGCTGAGCGTGGCCGGAGCATTCGTCGCCGCCTCGGCCACCCCGGCGTCGGCCGAGAGCGCAAAGGTCAATCTTGGCATCTACTTCGATGACACGACCGTCGCACTCGGCTCCGAAGGCAAGACGAACTCGCCCACGCTGCACAGCTCCGTGCCGGCCGTCCTGCGCGGCCTGAGCGTGCGCTACGACTTCGCCGGGCTCAGCGCAAAGGTGACGGTCAAGCCGGAGAGCGTGGGCAGCGGTGACTGCACCTCGCCGCAGCAGGGCGTCCTGGTCTGCACCGACCCGTTCGAGGTCGAGCTCGATGAGTGGGGCATCGGCGGCTACTTCAACGTCGTCATCGCACCGACCGCCGACGCCCAGGACGGCGACAGCGGCGACCTCAAGGTGACGGTCAGCGCGGACGGTGCCAAGTCGGCCAGCCACACCGCCAAGGTCCGGGTCGGGGAGGGTGTCGACCTCGCCGGCGGCACCGAGGTGACGCGGTCCACGGCCCCCGGTGGGAGTTTCACCGCCCCGCTGACGGTGCAGAACGTCGGGCAGAGCACCGTCAAGGGTGCCGTGGCGGTCTTCGACCACGACCGGGCCATCCGCCCCGGCAAGAAGTACAGCAACTGCACCTACGAGGGTGACCAGCTACGCACGTGCAGCTTCACCGACCTCGTCGCGGCTCCCGGTGAGAGCTGGACCGCTGACGCCCCGTACCTGCTCGGCAAGGACGCCTACGCCCCGGGCCGCAGCTACGGCTACCACAACTGGATGACGGTGGCGGAGTTCGAGGACTTCACGACGTACCTGGCGCATCTGGACATCTCGATCGGCAAGCCCGGTGACGGCGGTGAACTCAGCCTGGGCAAGGGCGGCAACCGCCGGGGTCTCCAGTCCGACACCGACCCCTACAACAACTGGTCCAGCGTGGTGGTCAAGGCCACCGGTAAGAACGGGACGGACCTGGCCGCGATCGGCAACTCGGTGAAGGGCAAGGCCGGTGAGGTGGTCAATGCCACCATCGGCGTCCGTAACGACGGACCGGCGTCGCTGGACTTCAGCCGTAGCGGCACCCCCGTCACGAAGGTGGACGTCGTCGTGCCGACCGGCACCACCGCCGTCGAGGTGCCCGACACCTGCATGCCCTTCGACGATGGCGACGCGGACTGGTCGGAGGCCGGCACGCCCGGCGCCAAGGCGTACCGCTGCCTCCCGGACACCTACCTCGCCGTGAACGAGAAGCAGACCTTCTCGTTCGACCTGCGGATCGACAAGGTGGTCCCGGACGCCGCAGGCACCGTGACGATCAACGCCAAGTGCGCGTGCGACGGGTTCACCGAGGACACCAACGCGGCCAACGACGTCACGAAGCTGCTCGTCAACGCGACCGGCCCCGACGGCGGCACGGACGGCCCCGGCGGGGGTGACGGGGGCGCGGGCGCCGGTGACGGTGGCCCGCTCCCGATCACCGGCAGCTCGACGGCCCTGGTCGGTGGGGTCGGCGCACTGCTGCTCGTCGCCGGTGCCGCCGGCTACCTGGTGGCCCGCCGCCGCCGGACCCGCTTCGTGGCCTGATCTCCGCTGCACCTTCGACGCCCCGTCGACCCGCCCGGGTCGGCGGGGCGTCGCGTTCCACCGCCCGCGCACCCGACCGGGCCGGACCGCCGGGCGTTGCGCCTCGCCGCCCGCGCACCCGGACCGCTGCGGCCCCGGGGAGCTGCGGCCCCGGAGAGCTGCGGCCCCGGACAGCTGCGGCCCCGGAGAGCTGCGGCCCCGGGGAGCTGCGGCCCCGGGGGAAATGAGGACGACGCCGGATCGGCCACGCTGGGATCATGGGCGCGTGCTGCTCACCCTGACCACCACCCACCGGCCGGCGACGGATCTCGGTTTCCTACTGGTCAAGCACCCCGACCGGGTGCAGGAGTTCGACCTGCCGGCGGGCACCGCGCACGTGTTCTACCCGGAGGCGACGGAGCAGCGGTGCACGGCCGCCCTGCTGGTCGAGGTCGATCCGCAGCGCCTCGGGGTGGGGCGGCGGCGGGCGGCGTCCACCCCCGAGAGTTTCACCCTCGGGCAGTACGTCAACGACCGTGCCTACGCCGCGTCGAGCCTGCTGTCCTCCGCGCTGTCCACGGTGTTCCGCTCCGCGCTGCGCGGGGTGTCCCGGGACCGCCCGGAGCTGGCCGGCACGGCGATCCCGCTGAGCATCCGGGTGCCGGTGCTGCGTTGCCGGGGCGGTGCGGAGCTGGCGGTACGCCTGTTCGCCCCGCTCGGCTGGACGGTCACCGCAGCCCCGCTCCCGCTCGACGAACAGCACCCCGAATGGGGTGACAGCCGGTACGTCGACCTCTGCCTGACCGGCACGGTCCGCCTCGCCGACGCCCTCAACCACCTGTACGTCCTGCTGCCGGTGCTGGACGACGCCAAGCACTACTGGGTCGCCCCGGACGAGATCGACAAGCTGCTGCGGGCCGGGGCGGGCTGGTTGGCCGACCACCCGGACCGGGTGTTGATCACCCGGCGTTACCTGGCGCACCGGCGGGCGTTGGCCGGGCAGGCGATGGCCCGGCTGGCCGAGTTGCGGCTGGCCGACGTACCCGCGCCGGACGACAGTGTCGACGAGGCCACCGGCCCGGCGGACGCCGACCCTGGGCGGGCGTCCCTGGCGGTGCGGCGGCGCGAGGCGGTGCTCGCCGCGCTGGCGGCCAGCGGCGCGAGCCGGGTGGTGGACCTGGGGTGTGGCGGCGGTGCGCTGCTCACCGCGTTGCTCGCCGACCGGCGTTACACCGAGGTGGTGGGCGTGGACGTCGCTCCCCAGGCGCTGACCGTGGCCGCCCGTCGGCTGCGGCTGGACCGGCTGCCCCAGCGGCAGCAGGACCGGGTCCGGCTGTGGCAGTCGGCGTTGACCTACCGGGACGACCGGTTGCGCGGCTATGACGCGGCGGTGCTGATGGAGGTCGTCGAGCACCTGGACCCGGCCCGGCTGCCCGCGTTGGAGGATGCCGTCCTGGGTCACGCCCGACCGGGCACGCTCGTGGTGACCACCCCCAACGCGGACTACAACGTGCGGTACGAGGGGCTGCCGGCGGGTCGGTTCCGGCACCCCGACCACCGGTTCGAGTGGACCCGTGCCGAGTTCGCGGCGTGGGTCGACCGGGTGGCCGCCGCGCACGGCTACACGGCCACGATCAGCGGGGTCGGCGACCACGACCCCGAGCTGGGCCACCCCACCCAGCTCGCCGTCCTCACCGCCGTGGGCAGCCAGGAGGCGACCCGATGACCACTCTCGACATTCCCGAGCTGGCCCTGGTGGCGTTGGTCGGTGTCTCCGGCTCGGGCAAGTCCACCTTCGCCGCCCGGCACTTCGCGCCCAGTCAGGTGCTCGCCTCGGACGCGTTCCGGGCGATGGTCGCCGACGACGAGAACGACCAGTCCGCCTCCGCCGACGCGTTCGGGGCACTGCACCACGTGGCGGGGGTGCGGCTGCGGCGGGGCCGGCTCACCGTGGTCGACGCGACGAACCTCCAGCCGCACGCCCGCGCCGGGCTGGTGGCGGTGGCCCGGGAGCACGACGTGCTGCCGGTGGCGATCGTGCTGGACGTGCCGGAGGCGCTGGCCTGGGAACGGACCCGGGCCCGCACCGACCGCACGCACGGCCGGCAGGTGCTGGCCCGGATGCAACGTGACCTGCGCCGGTCGTCCGGGCAGTTGGCCCGGGAGGGGTTCCGCACAGTGCACGTGCTGCGCGGGGTCGAGGAGATCGACGCCGCGCGGATCCGGCTGGAGAAGCTGTTCAACGACCGGCGGGAGCTGACCGGGCCGTTCGACGTCGTCGGTGACGTGCACGGGTGCCGGGCGGAGCTGGAGTCGTTGTTGACGCGGCTGGGTTACCTGCTGCACCGCGACGACGCGGGTCGCCCGGTGGACGCGGTGCCCCCGGCTGGTCGTACCGCCGTCTTCGTGGGTGACCTGGTGGACCGCGGCCCGGACTCCCCCGGCGTGCTGCGCCTGGTGATGGGCATGGTGGCGGCCGGGCACGCGATCTGCGTGCCGGGCAACCACGAGCACAAGCTGCTGCGCAAGCTGCGTGGCCAGGACGTCAAACTCACCCACGGCCTGGCCGAGACGATGGCGCAGCTCGACGCCGAGGACCCGGCGTTCGTGGCCGGAGTGGCGACCTTCATCGACGGCCTGGTCAGCCACTTCGTGCTGGACGGCGGCCGGCTGGTGGTGGCGCACGCCGGGTTGAAGGAGGCCTACCACGGCCGCACGTCGGGCCGGGTCCGTTCGTTCGCGCTCTGGGGCGAGACCACCGGCGAGGTCGACGAGTACGGCCTGCCGGTGCGCTACCCGTGGGCGCGCGACTACCGGGGTGCGGCCACGGTCGTGTACGGGCACACCCCGACCCCGACGCCGGAATGGGTCAACAACACGATCTGCGTGGACACCGGTTGCGTCTTCGGCGGGAAGCTCACCGCGCTGCGCTACCCGGAACGGGAGCTGGTCTCGGTCGACGCCCAGCGGGAGTGGTACGCCCCGGCCCGGCCGCTGGTCAGCACCCCGACCCGCCCGGACACGGTGCTCGACCTGGCCGACGTGACCGGGCGGCGGCACCTGGAGCACGCCTACGGCACGCTGACCGTGCCGGCGGAGAACGCCGCCGCCGCGCTGGAGGTGATGAGCCGGTTCGCGGTGGACCCGGGCCGGTTGGTCTGGTTGCCGCCGACGATGGCACCCTGCTCGACGTCGACCGTGCCAGGGTTCCTGGAACACCCGGCGCAGGCGTTCGACGACTACCGGTCGGCCGGCGTGCAGCGGGTGGTGTGCGAGGAGAAGCACATGGGTTCCCGGGCGGTGGTGCTTGTCGAACGGGAACCGGGTCCGTTCGGCGGCGGGGTGGTGCACACCCGCACCGGCCGGCCGTTCTTCGGCCCGCCGTGGGACGGGGAGCTGCTGGACCGGGTCCGGGCGGCGGTCGGCACGGCCGGGCTGTGGGACGAGTTGGGCACCGACCGGCTGCTGCTGGACTGTGAGCTGCTGCCCTGGTCGGCGAAGGCGGGCGGGCTGATCCGCGAGCAGTATGCCGGGGTCGGGGCGGCCGGCCGGGCGGCGGTGCCGGCGGCGTTGGCCGCGCTGGAGGCCGCGAGCGCCCGCGGGTTGCCGGTGGACGCGCTGCGGGACCGGATGGCGGCCCGCCGGGCGGAGATCGAGGGTTACTCGGCGGCCTACCGGGCGTACGTGGCCCCCACCGAAGGGCTGCGCGGGGTGACCCTGGCGCCGTTCGCGGTGCTGGCCGGGGCGACGGTGACCTTCACCGACCGGGACCACGGCTGGCACCTGGCGTTGGCCGACCGGCTCTGCGCGGCCGACCCGGAGTTCTTCACGCCGACCCGACGGCAGGTGGTGGAGCTGGCCGACGAGGCGGCGGTGGCGACGGCCACCGAGTGGTGGTCGGCGCTGACCGGGGCCGGTGGCGAGGGGATGGTGGTCAAGCCGTACGCCGGTCCGGCGGCCCGGTCGGCACGCGGTTCGCTGCTCCAGCCGGGGATCAAGTGCCGGAGCCGGGAGTACCTGCGGATCATCTACGGCCCCGGTTACACCGCTCCCGACCAGCTCGCCGCGTTGCGTCGCCGCTCGCTGGGCCGTAAGCGGGGGCTGGCGCTGCGCGAGCACGCGCTCGGCCTGGCCGCCCTGGACGGGTACGCCGCCGACGTCCCGCTGTGGCGTCGGCACGCGCTGGTCTTCGCGATCCTCGCCTGCGAGTCGGAGCCGGTCGACCCACGCCTCTGACCGCCCGCCCCGGGCCGGGTGAGCGAACCCGGCCCAGGGCGGACAGCCCGGGGGTCGGGTCGGGCAGAGGGCGGGTCGGGCAGGGGGTCGGGTCGGGCAGAGGGCGGGTCGCAGGGTGGGTCGGGTCGTTGGGTGGAGTCGACGACCGTTCGGTCCATTCCGCCGACACCCGTCGTCGCGGGGCGGCCCGACCGGGACGGATTCCGTAGGCTGCGACAACCGCCCCAGCCCTTCCTCAGGACAGGATCCACTGATGCGCAAGCACGCGACGCGTCGTTGGCTGGCCGGACTCGGTGTGGTGGGCGTGTGCGTCGTCGCCTCCGCCGCTCCGGCCCCGGCCGCCCCCGCCAGCCCCGGAGCTTCCCCCGATGTGGTCACGGTGGCCGGGTTCACCACCTACGCCAACAACATCACCCTCGCCCCGGGCGGTCCGGGCAAGGACGTGTCCCTCAACGTGCTGGGCGACCGGCTCCCGCTTGAGTACACCGCCACCGTGGACTTCGGCGCCGTCGAGGCCTTCGCCGACGTACGCAATCCCTCAAGCCGTGCCTGCACCCGCAAGGGCACCGTCCTGACCTGCTCGGCCATCGACAACGACAGGTCGAACCTGCTGCTGATCCCGGTGCTGCCGCGCCCCGGGGCCGAGGTGGGTCAGGAGGGCCGCATCCGGATCACCGTGACCAGCCCTCAGACGGGTACGAGCACCACCGCCTCGACCGTTCTCATCGGCGAGGGGGTCGACCTGGTGGCTGGTCCCGCGGTCACGCTGACCGGCGGTCCCGGTGCCACGGTGCCGATGAGCCTGTCGGTCGGCAACCGGGGGAAGGAGACCGCGCGGGGCGTGGTGCTCCTCGTCTCGGCCGCGTACGGGCTCACCCCGTCGAAGCGCTACCAGAACTGCCGTTACGGCAGCAAGGGTGGGTTGGTGCATTTCACGCCGAACCTGTTCGCCTGCACCTTCGACGATGAGATCGCGCCGGGCCGGGCACTCCGGGTCGACGGCGGCTTCGGTGTCACCGTGCCCCGTGACGTCTCGGCGCCGAACATCCAGCCCGGCACCGCCACCTGGTTCACCGCGCAGGACTGGGCGGACGCGCAGCCCAGCTACACGCTCGACCAGCAGGGGACCGGCGGTGTGCTGCGGCTGGAGTCGACCGGTACCCGCCTGCCCGGCGGCACGGCCCGGGCAGCACAGACCGACGTCAGGCCGACCGACAACGAAACCGCCGTCGAGTTGACCGTCACCGGCAACCAGCGGGCCGACCTGGCGGCAGACGAGGTGCGGATCACCGCCAGGGTGGGCGAGACCGTGCCGGTCAAGATCGGTTACACCAACCGGGGACCGGCCTCGTCGTCCAACGGCGGTCGCGACTTCTACACGGTCGTCACGATGACCGTGCCGAAGGGTGTCACCGCCGTCAAGGCACCCAAGAACTGCCTCGACGCCGACATCCAGGACGAGGAGGGCGGCCGGCCGGGTGCCCGCGCCTACCTCTGCTACCAGTACGACGTCATCCGCAAGGGTGGGAAGGTCGCCCTGCCGTTCTCGTTCCGCATCGATCGGGCGGGCGCCCTGACGGGCAAGGTCGAGCTGAGCAACGGCCCGGTGGGCGCGAAGGACCTCGACCCGAGCAACGACACCGCGAAGATCCTGGTGAATCCCGCCTCGGGTGGTCAGGGTGGCGACGACGGCTCGTTGCCGATCACCGGCTCCCCGACCGGCCTGGTGGCCACCGTCGGTGGTCTGTTGCTGGTGGCCGGGGTCGGCAGCTACCTGGCGGCCCGCCGCCGCCGGTCGCACTTCGTGGCCTGAGCGGGCGCACGTCGTGGCCTGAGCAGACGCGGGTGGTCTGGGCGGGTGTGCGTCGTGGCCCGACCCGGGCGCGTCGTGGCCTGGGTGGGGCCGCGTCGCGGCCCGTCCGGGCGGGCCCGGGGTGAGATCACGGTCGAAGGGGCGCGTGCCGCGACCGACGCTTCGCGGGCTCGGTATGGTGTGTGGCCGTGGACACAGGTGAGAAGACGCGGGTGGTCGCCGAGACGGTCGCGCTGAATCCGCTCGACCCCAAGGATCTGCTCCAGACCTTCGGACTGGTCGGCGTGTGGGTGATCCTCTTCGCCGAGACCGGTCTGCTGGTGGGGTTCTTCTTCCCCGGCGACTCGCTGCTCTTCCTGGCCGGGGTCGCCGCCTCGCCGGTGGCCGATGCGATGTTCGGCGACGGCACCCGGCTCTCCCTGGTCGGGCTGCTGATCGGTGGGCCGATCTGCGCGATCGTCGGGGCCCAGCTCGGGCACTGGCTCGGGGCCCGCTACGGCCGCCGGATGTTCGAGCGCCCCAACTCCCGACTCTTCAAGAAGGAGTACGTGGAGAAGGCGGAGTTCTACTTCCAGAAGTTCGGCCCGGCCAAGGCCGTGGTGCTGGCCCGGTTCATCCCGATCGTGCGGACGTTCCTCAACCCGGTGGCGGGTGCGCTCGGCATGCCGGCGAAGCAGTTCCTCCTGTGGAACGTCGTCGGGGCGATCCTCTGGGTCGACGGCATCCTGCTGATCGGCTACCTGCTCGCCGACCAGATCTACAACGCCATCGGCGACAAGATCGACCGGTACATCCTGCCGGTGGTCGCGCTGATCATCCTGATCTCGGTGCTGCCGATCTTCTTCGAGTTCCTGCGCGACCGTAAGGCCCGTCGACGCGGTGAGGCCGTCGCGGTGGTCGCCGCCGCGAGCGCGGTGGGGGCGGTCGAGGCCGTCCGGGACGCCGTCGAGCACCACCACCCGCACCACGGGCAGCGGCACGGTGAAACGCAGCAGCACGGGCAGCAGCACGGTGAAACGCAGCAGCAGCCCTACGGCGGTGGGCAGCCCGGCCAGCCGCACGGCCGCGACCAGCAGTTCCCGCCGCAGACCTACGGTCAGCCCCAGCCGCCGCAGGACGGTGGACGGTACCCGGAGCACGGTCAGGGCCGCTGAACGCCGGGACGACGAACGGCCGGCCCTCGGGGAGAGGACCGGCCGTTGCATACGCGTACGCCACCGCGGGCACGGTGGTGGATCAGCAAACTGACCGGTGACGGAGAACCGTCACCACCCGATGACGCCACCCCTGGTACGCCATCGGACGTCACCCCCTGGTGGGGGCGACGGGTGCAGTCAGCGGGCCTTCTTGGTGGCCCGCTTGCGCGGCGGCGTGAGGAGGTCGGCGATCGTAGCGATCGCCGACGGCACCAGCCGGTAGTAGGCCCACACACCACGCTTCTCCCGCTCCAGCAAGCCGGCCTCGGTGAGGATGCGGAGGTGGTGGCTGACCGTCGGCTGCGAGAGGCCGAGCGGCGCGGTGAGGTCACACACGCACGCTTCGCCCTCGGGCGCCGACTGGATCAGGCTGAGCAGCCGCAGCCGAGCGGGGTCGGCGAGGGCCTTGAGGACCCCCGCCAGCCGCTCGGCGTCGGCACGTTCGATCGGCTCGCCGGCAAGCGGCGAGATCTGAGGCATGGTCATTTCAGCCAACGCAGTTCCCACGTATTCCATCCTTCCACCAGCAGCATCGATCCGCCTGCATATCAGCAGATCCGAATCGGCAAATTTTCACGCCACAAGGCCGAGGTCAGCCAACGTAAAGGCCGCCCGATACGGCAGTCCGGCGGCGCGTACGACGTCGCTGGCGCCACGATCGACGATAACCGCCACGCCCACGACCTCCGCCCCGGCCTCGCGTAGTGCTTCGACGGCCGTCAACACGCTGCCGCCCGTCGTCGAGGTGTCCTCCACCGCCAGTACCCGCCGGCCGGCCACCTCAGGACCCTCGATCCGCCGTTGGAGACCATGCGCCTTGCCGGCCTTGCGGACCACGAAGGCGTCCAGGGGTCGATCGGTCTCCGCGGCGGCGTGCAACATCGAGATGCCGATCGGATCGGCACCCAGGGTCAACCCACCGACCGCGTCGTAATTCCAGTCGGCGGTCAGCTCCCGCATCACCCGACCGACCAGGGGAGCGGCCCGGTGATGGAGAGTCACGCGACGCAGATCGACGTACCACTCCGCCTCCCGCCCCGAGGAGAGCACGACCCGGCCATGGACCACAGCCAGGTCAGTGATGAATTTACGCAGGTCGTCGTGGTCCCCCATGCCGATAGAGGGTACTGCGCAAGTCTGTGGGTCGTGTGTGCGGCCCACCCGGATCGGTCACCCGATCGACCGATGACTGGCGATGGACGGCTACGCTGCGCGATCGCACGGGCAGAGTTGTCGCAGGACAGCGGGCGGCCCGCGCACCGTACCGCGCCGACGCCCGCTCACTCCCCGGCCGGATCGAGCTGCCCCCGCCGGTCCCGGAAGGCACCCCGCAACAACCGCCGCGGTACGTGTCGAAGGCTCGCGACGGCCAGCTTGTACTTCCAGTCCGGCACGCTGACCGTTTTGCCTTTCCGCAGGTCACGCAGGGCTTCGGCGACCACGTCGTCGGCCCGCAGCCAGATCCACCGTGGCATGCCGGACATGTCGATGCCGGTGCGCTCGTGATAGCCGGTGCGGGTGTAGCCGGGGCAGAGCGCCATCACGTGCACGCCCGCCACCCGGGTGGATTGCCCGATCGACTCGCTGAAGCTGGTGACCCATGCCTTGCTGGCTGGATAGGTGGAGCCCGGCATCACCGGGCCGAACCCGGCAACCGAAGAGACATTTATCACTGCCCCATCGCCGCGTTCGATCATTGGCCCGAGCGCGGCGAGAGTGAGCCGGAGTACCGCGTGCACATTCAACCGGAGCAATTGGGTCTCGTCGGCGACGGTGGAACGCAGAAACGGCCGACTGAGGCTGAGCCCGGCATTGTTGACCAACAGGTGCACCGGGTCGCCCGTGGTCAGTCGCCGTTCCACCCGGGCGCAACCGTCGTCGGTGGACAGATCGGCCGGTACGACCTGGACCTGGTTGCCGTACCGGCCGGTCAGTTCGGCGGCGGTCGCGTCGAGCCGGGTGGCGTCCCGGGCCACCAGGATCAGGTCCCAGCCCTCGGCGGCGAGTTGGCGGGCGAACGACTCACCGATGCCGGCGGTGGCACCGGTGATCAGCGCGCGGCGGCCCGGAGCCGGTCGGTCGGCGGTCACGGTTGCTCCTCAACGGGGCGGCGGCACCGGCGGAACGGCACCGGGGTCAGGCTCGGACGCCGGGGTGAACGGGGGCGGCCCGGAGCCGGGGCCCACCGGGCGGCGGGTGGCGAACCAGGTGCTCGCCGCCGGCAGCACCAGCAGCACGGCCACCACAAGGTAGCCGAGGGCCTGGCCCACCGAAACCCCCGCGTTCACCGGCACCCACCAGGACGGGTAGGCGTCGTCGAGGGTGCCGAACAGGTCGGCGACGCCCTGGTCCCCGCTGCCCAGCCGCAGCGGCCTGACCCGCTGGCCGACCAGCGCCGCGAGCGCGCACCCACCGGCGAGCAGGCCCAGCCCGCAGACCACCCAGACGCCGATCCGGGCCGCCCGACGACGGGCGAGCAGCCCACCGGCGAGGCCGACCAGCAGCAGCCCCACCAGCACCGTCAGCACCGCCGCGCCGACCGTGCCGAGCCGCAGCAGTCGGACCACGCCGTCGACGTCGCCCGGGTCGGCGGCGGTGTCGGCGGCGGCCACCCGGAACCGGTCGACGGTGCCGCCCAGGGCGAGCAGGGTGGTCACGGCGTAGACCCCGGCGGCGAGCGCCATCAGCCCGAGCAGCGCCGCCGCCGTGGTGACGACGACCGGCCGGCGGGCCGGCACCTGATCCGGGTACGACACGACGATTCCCTCCGGTAGGCGTCGGTGTGCAACCTACTCGGAGGGAATCGTCGGTGTCGCTGTTACGCGCCCGTCAGCTGCCGGCGGGGCGTTGCGGGTCGTCCGGGCCGCTGCCTCCGGCGGGCCGGTCCGGCTCCCCACCCGACGGCGGCTGCCAGGACTGGCCGTCGGACGGCTGCGGCTGATCTGGCACGCCCGGGGTGGACGCCGACCGGCCGGGCTGACCCGGGGTCGACGACGGTCCGGGGGCACCGGGCTGGCCGGGGGTGCCGGGCTGCGGGTAGTCCGGCGTCGCCGGGTAACCCGGGGTGGCCGGGTAACCGGGGGTGGCCGGGTAGCCCGGGGTGGCCGGGTAGGCGGCACCGGGAACCGGCGGCTCCCAGCCGCCCTTGGGCTTGCGGAAGAACTCGTTGGACTTCGGCAGGGCGAGCAGGATCAGCGCCGCCAGCAGGGCCAACAGGCTGAGCACGCCGAGCAGGGTGCTGACCGGGTTGTACCAGGAGGGCAGCACGGCGTTCATGCTGCGCTCCAACTCCTCGGCGCTCGGCGCGTTGCCGGAGCCGGAGCCGGCGGAACCGCTGAAACCGGCGGAACCGTTGACCAGTCCACCACCGACGCAGCAGACCATGATGCCGCCGACCACCCAGGTGGCGATCCGGCTGCCGTTCTTGCCCCGGTTGTTGAAGATCGCCAGGACGACGAGGGCCAGCGCGATCAGCAGCAGAATGGCGGACGCGGCGACGGCGAAGACCACGACGGCGGTGCCGAGCCCCTCGACCTCGCTCGCGGTCCCCTCGAACGCGTCCTCGAACGCCTGGCGGAGCTTGCCGCTGATCGCGAGGGTGAGGATCAGCCCGATCAGTTGGAGCGCCGCAAAGAACATCAGCAGATAGCTGGAGAGCGTCACCAGACCCGGACGGGTCCGGGCGGGCGTGCTGTGGGAATCGACCATGATTCTCCTTCCTAGATCACCGCACCACGGTAACGTCCGCAGTCCCGTCGTACCGGCTACGACGGAGCCGTACCCGATGATCGACCTGCCGAATCATCCATCGGCCGGGCGCGGGGCCGCGACCGAAGCGGATCAGGCGGGCGCTTCCCCGGGTCACGACTCGCGCACCAACCGGCGGTGTTCGGCGGTCACCACACCGAGCAGGAGCAGGTCCACCGCCAGCCCGGTCACCGCGCCGAACTGGTTGACCGTGAAGTTGAAGATCTGCCCGAACAGCAGGTCGACCAGGAGGGCCAGCTTGAACAGCCGGAACGCGGCCCGCCGGTCGTTGCGGAGCAGGAACGCGGCGCGGATGCTCAGCACCCCGGCGACCACCGCCGAGGCCGACACCCCGAGCACCGCGCCCCACTCGCCGAGCTGGTCCAGCTCGCCGGTCACCCCCTCGGTGGTGACCGCCACCACCGTCGCCACCGGCTCGATGACCAGGTAGGCCACCACCAGCAGGACCACCCAACGCTGGGCGGTCAGCCGGAGCAGCGCGCCGCGCAGCCGGGCCACCCAGGGCTGCCAGAACCGCCGTGGCGGTGGTTCCCGGCGCGGCACCACGTCCAGCAGCGCGGAGACCGCCGACTCGACCTCCGGGCCGGCACCCCGGACCAGCCGCAGGGTGGCCACCCTGCGCCGGTCGGTCAACCCCCGGCCGACCCCGCCGACGATCACGTCCAACGCGTTCGCCACCCGTTCGCCGGGGGTCAGCCGGATCCGTTCGCGCAGCGCCTGGGTGATCACCACCAGCAGGGCGAACACGGCGTAGATGATCCCGGCGGCCGGCCGGTAGAAGTAGTCGGTGCCGGCGGTGACGAACTTGCCGACCTCGTCGATGAACAGCCCGAAACCAACCCCGGCGAGCACCGCGCCGGCCATCCGGGCGGCCCCACCGAGGAAGATCAGCGCGACGCCCAGGCCGACGGTCATCAGCAGGCCACCCCAGAGCACGTGCGCGATGTGCAGGCCGCCGCCGCCGAGCTGCGGGTAGCCGGTGGCGTGCAGGAACGCCCGGGTGACCAGCACCGTCGCCACCCCGGACAGCACGAACGCCTGCAGGTACGCCGCAGCGTCCACCGCACGCGGTGGCAGCCGGCGGCGCAGCGACGGTGACATCAGTCCGAGGCTAGTAGCCGCGCCACTCGCTGCGGGCGTAGTCGAGCACCCTGGGCCGCAACAGGGTGGAGGAGGGCACGTCCAGGCGGCCCCGGTCGGCGGGGAAGGCCGCCGCCGCCCGCAGCACCCCCGGGTCGAGGAAACGCAGCCGGGGCGCGTCGGCCGGTAACTCCAGGGGCGGCGGGGCCCCGCCCGGCGCGGCGAGCACGAACCCCCAGTCACCGAACGACGGCACGTCGACGTGGTACGGCACGGTGGCGAAGCCCGCCTCACGGATCGACGCCTCGATCGACCAGTACGACCGGGGCGCGAAGTACGGCGACCCGGACTGCACCACCAGCCGGGCGCCCTCGGCGAGCACCGAACGGATCAGGGCGTAGAACTCGACGGTGTAGAGCTTGGCGGTGGCCGTCTCGTCCGGGTCGGGCAGGTCGGCGACGACCACGTCGAAGCGTTCGCCGGCGGTCCGCAACCAGCCGAAGGCGTCGGTGTTGAGCACCCGGACCCGGGGGTCGTCGAGGGAACCGCCGTTGAGCGCGCGCAGCTGCGGCTCGGAGCGGGCCAGCGCCACCACCGCCGGGTCGAGGTCGACCACGGTCACCCGGCGCACGTCCGGATAGCGCAGGATCTCGCGGACCGCGAGACCGTCGCCGGCACCGAGGACCAGCACCTCACCGCGCGGGCCACGCATCGCCGGGTGCACCAGCGCCTCGTGGTAGCGATATTCGTCGATCGAGCTGAACTGGAGGTCGCCGTTGAGGAACAGCCGCAGGTCGGTGACGGAGTGGCCGACCTCGCGAACCGACCGGGTCAGCACGATCTCCTGGTAGCGGGAGCGTTCGGCGTGCACCACCGGGTCGCGGTAGAGCTGCTGACGGCTGGTCACCTCGAAGTCGGCGGCGGTGACCCAGGCGTACCCCAGGCAGAGGGCGACCACCACGGAGCCGGCGCCCAGCACGAGCCGGGCCCGGCGGCTCAGCTCGGCGCGGAACACCGTGCAGACCAGGGCCAGGCCGGCCACCGCGTTCACCGCGCCGACCACCAACGCGCCCTTGAGCTGGCCGAAGACCGGGATCAGCAGGAACGGGAAGGCGAGCCCGCCGAGCAGCGCGCCGACGTAGTCGGCGGCGAACAGGTCGGCGACCGCGCTGCCGGCGGCCTGCTCCCGGATGCGTTGCAGCATCACCATCAGCAGCGGGATCTCCGCGCCGATCAGCAGACCCAGCACGAACGCGGTGCCGACCAGCGCCGGGCCGTACAGGTCGAGCCAGGCGAACGCGGCGTAGAGGCCGAGCACCGACAGGCCGCCGAGCAGGGCCAGGGTCAGCTCGATCACCGCGAACGCGGCGGCGGCCCGGGGCTGCAACGGCTTGGCGACCAGCGCCCCGATCCCCATCGCGAAGACCATCACGCCGAGCACGATCGACGCCTGCCCGACCGTGTCGCCGATCAGGTAGCTGCCGAGCGCGACCAGGGCCAACTCGTACACCAGGCCGCAGGCGGCGCAGACGAAGACCGCGAGCAGCACCGACGCGCGGGCCCACCGCCAGCGCGGCCGGACCGCCGGAGTCTCGTCGACCGTGGTCACCGCGCCCCCCGGAAACGCCCGGCCGGCGTCGCCGCCCGCTGCCGGCCGCGCTGGACGAACCCGACGGTGATCAGCAGGACGGCGACCAGCAGCAGGCCGGCGGCGGCCAGCACCGTACCCCAGCGGTCCCGCCAGAAGTCGCTGCCGGTGTCCGGCAGCGGGGCCGCCACCACGCCGGGGTCGGCGGTCGGGGTGGCCGCCGGTGGTGCCGCACCCGTCTCGGCGACCAGCAGCGGCAAAGCCACGGCGGCGCGGCAGATCGCCCAGCCCGGGTCGTCCACGAAGACGTCCTCGTGCAGGCCGAACCGGGTCAGACCGGTCTGCACGGCGTAGAGGTCGGCCCGGGAGAAGTCGCCCGAGCCGGTCACGGTGATGGTCGCCGAGTCGCTGCTCTCGCTGCTCTCCGCGGTGTAGGTGATCCGGGCGCGGACCTGCACCCAGCGCGGGCAGCGGTCGTCCTCCTCCACCGCCACCCCGTCACCCAGGTTGGAGCCGACGCTCACCGGCGAGAGGAACGACTCCTCCAGCCGCCAGCCGTAGCAGATGCCCTGGCTGGCGGTCGCCTGGGCGAGCAGCGGCACGGTGTCGGCGCGCTCGTCGGCCGCCGGGGCGGGGACGTCGGTGCCGCCGGAGTCCCGGTTGAAGAGGCTACTGCCCACGCAGACCACCACGACCAGGCCGAGGACGATCCAGACGACCCAGGCACCCGCGTTCTGTTTCGGCTTCGCCGGCTGCTTCGCCGTGGTCATCAGCTGATGGCGGCGGCGATGATCGCGCCGGTGGCGAGGTGCACCATCGCCGACACCCAGACCGCCGGGTGCGGCTGCTGGTCGACCAGCAGCGTGCCCAGCTTGCCCGGGGTCAACGCGTCGAGCAGCACGAACGCCAGGGCCATGATGACCAGGCCGACGATCCCGTACGCGGCGGAACCGACCAGGCCGAGCAGGAAGTCGTCCTCACTGGCGGCGATCGCGGCCACCACGATGATGCCGACGCCGGCCAGGTTCGAGGTGAGCAGCAGCGCGGCGTTACGGTTGCGTTCGGTCCAGATAAGCTCGTGGAGCTTGCCCGGGGTGGCCACGTCCACCAGCACGTAGCCGACGGCCATCAGGACGACACCGACCACCCCGTAGGCGAGGGTGACCAGCAGGTCGGTGACCAGGTTCTGCACAGCGTGCTCCAGGGGTTCGTTCGGTCGGGATCGATACGCGTCACTTGCCGGAGCCGGGGCCGCCACCACGCACGGTGCTGCCCCGACCCCAACCCCAGTGGCTGCCCACCGTCGAGTGGTAACGCGGGTAGGCGGTGCGCATCCGCTCCAGCAGGATCAGCGAGCCGGCGGCGATCGGCAGGATCACCAGCGAGTCGTCGTCGTAGCGCAGGTAGACGCCGCTGCCGTCGACGTACTGGTCGGCCGGCTTCCAGGCACCGGTGACGTCGTCCGCCACCTGGCTCGGGGTCCGGTTCGAGGTGTACGCGACGGCGTCCCGCCCGATGTCCCGGGCCGCCGCCCGGGTGTAGCGGTCCTCGATGTAGCCCCGGGGCGAGAAGTTGCCGTAGAAGATCGCGAAGGCGGCGACCAGCGCGCCGACGACCGCGAACGCCACCCCCACCACGAACCAACGTCGGTACGTCACGGTGTCTCCTTCGTTCGCGACTGCGGGGCTCGCAGAACCGGCTCACTCCTCGCGCTCACGGTGCCTCCTTCGTTCGCGACTGCGGGGCTCGCAGAACCGGCTCACTCCTCGCGCTCACGGTGCCTCCTTCGTTCGCGACTGCGGGGCTCGCAGAACCGGCTCACTCCTCGCGCTCACGGTGCCTCCTCCGTTCGCGACTGCGGGGCTCGCAGAAGGTCCACCACCGTCTCGGTCAGGACCAGTTCGTTGGTCTGGGGGTACGCGTGCCAGGTGCGCCAGCCCACCGTGCCGTCCGGCGCGTCGGGGCGTACGGCCAGCGCGGTGACCGCGTCCGGGTCCCCCGGAAAGACCCCGACCAGGGCGTACGGGTCGTCGGCCAGGTCGGCGCGGAGCGCGGCGATCCGGGTGTGCAGCTCCCCCTCGGCGGGGCGCAGCACGGTCGCGGTGAACCGGTAGCCACCCGCCTCGTCGTGCAGGTCGCCGGGCAGGTGCGGGGGCCGACCGGGCAGGCAGGCGACCGTCTCGACCAGCCCACCCGCCGCTGCCGGACCCGTCGCGTCGGCCCACCCGGTCGAGGTGTCGGCGTCGGCGAGCCCGGTCGAAGCCGCCGGGGTGCCGAGCCCGGTCGGAGCGGCCGGGGTGCCGAGCCCGGTCGGGATGTCCGCGTCGGCGAGCCCGGTCGAAGCGGCCGGGGTGGTGAACCCGGTCGGGGTGGTGAGGACGACCTGGTGGGACGCGCCGAGCAGGCGCAGCCGCAGCCGTACGCCGCCGGGCAGGGTCACGTCACGGATGTGCAGGGCGGGGCGTTCCGGGCCACCGAGCGCCAGGCTCAGGTCGGCGGCGCAGGTGTCGACGTACGGGGTGTCCAGGCTGACCAGCACGATCAGGACCCCCCCGGGCCGGACTGCGGGTACACCATCACGTCCGCGCGGTGCAGCCGCTCGCCCCGGCCCACCTCCCAGCCGGCGTCCCCGTACGCCTCGAAGGAGAGCCGCTCGCCGCCCTGGCCCCGGTAGTCCTGGTAGCGGACGGTGCCGTACGGGTCGAGGCCGGTGCTGCCGGTGGCCGAATAGCGGGCCTGGCCGGACTCCTCCCAGGAGTAGCGGCGGCCGGCGAAGTCGAGGGTGGGTGCGCCCGGGGTGATCGTGGCGGCCGGCTCGGCCGTCCAGAGCACCAGCTCCAGGTCCGGGTCCTCCTCGACGGAGAGCCAGCGCTTGTCGCCCTCGACGGTGTCCAGCAGGTGCTCGGCCCAGCTCCAGCCGCCCTCGACCAGGTGCACCGAGCCACGAACCGCGTAGGACACCCCACGGATCTCGACGATGTCGCCGGGCTTGAGCTTGCGGGGGTCCCCGCGCAGCGCGTCGGAGTCGGTGTCGCGGAACGGGTCCTTCGCCGGTGTCGGCCGGTTCGGTTTCCGGCTCCGGCTGAAAGCCACCGCCGCCACCACGATCCCGGCGACCCCGATCAGACATCCCAACGTTGCCACGACGTACGCGACCGAACCGTTCACCCCGACCACCTCCCCAAGTGCATCGGCGGAGACGGTAACAACCCCGCGCACCCCGCGCACCTGGGGAAACTCAGCGAATCCTGAGTAAACAGTCAGCTACCGAGTGTCATCGTCGGTGTGCTGACCAGCCAGCCGGTCCGCCGCGTACCCGCCCAGCGTGGTGCTGCCCATCGTGCAGCCGGCAAAGGTGGTGAACTCGTCGTCGATGCCGCGTAGGGCCGCCCAGGCATCCCGGGCCGCCGCCGGATCGACCCCCTCCAACAGCGTCGCCGCGTACGCCCGGCCGGCCGGCGAGCCGTGCCGCAGCAGCCAGTCGACCTGCTCACGGGCCTGCCGGGGGCGCTGCGCGAACGCTTCCCCCACCCGTCGGTACGCCTCGGTCACCGGCAGCAGCGTGCCGGCGAACCCCACCCCGCCAAAGGCGACAGTGTCCGCCCCGGCGAGTTCCCGCACGGCGGCGTCCAGCTCCGGGTCGCCGCTCTTCTTCCGCATCCCGAACATGCCCCTCTCCTTTCCCCGCCCCACCCCTGACCACCCACCCCACCCCCACCCAACCCGCCCCACCCCCCACTCGACCCACCCCGCCCCCACTCAACCTCCGCCCAACCGCACTCAGCTCTCGCCAACCGCGGTGATCAAGAGGTTTACGTCACCAGAGAGCGCTCCCAGTGACGTAAACCTCTTGATCACCGGCGCAGGAAGGCCGGGGCGGGGGGTGATCAAGAGGTTTACGTCGAGGGAAAGCGCTCTCGTGACGTAAACCTCTTGATCACCAGGGCGGGGGCGGGGCGGGAGGGAGGGCGGGAGGGGGAGGGGCGGCGGGGGCGGGGTCAGGTGGAGGTGACGGTGAGGGCGTTCTTGTCGTCGGACAGGTCGACCCGTACCGTGTCGCCGTCCCGGATCACGCCACCCAGCAGGGCCTTGGCGAGCTGGTCGCCGATGGCCGACTGGACCAGGCGGCGCAGCGGGCGGGCACCGTAGATCGGGTCGTACCCGTGCTCGGCGAGCCAGGTCCGGGCGGCGTCGCTGACGTCCAACGCCAGCCGGCGGTCGCCGAGGCGCCGACGCAGCCGGGTGAGCTGGATGTCGACGATCGACCGCAGGTCGTCCCCGCGCAGCGCGGCGAAGACCACGATGTCGTCGAGCCGGTTGAGGAACTCCGGCTTGAAGTGCGAGCGGACCACCGCGAGCACCCCCTCCCGGCGCTGCTCCTCGGCGAGCGTCAGGTCGCTGATCACCGACGACCCCAGGTTGGAGGTGAGGATCAGGATCGCGTTGCGGAAGTCGACGGTACGACCCTGACCGTCGGTGAGCCGACCGTCGTCGAGCACCTGGAGCAGGATGTCGAAGACGTCCGGGTGGGCCTTCTCCACCTCGTCCAGCAGGATCACCGAGTAGGGGCGGCGGCGCACCGCCTCGGTGAGCTGCCCGCCCTCCTCGTAGCCGACGTAGCCGGGCGGGGCACCGACCAGGCGGGCGACGGAGTGCTTCTCGCCGTACTCGCTCATGTCGATGCGGACCATGGCCCGCTCGTCGTCGAAGAGGAACTCGGCGAGCGCCTTGGCCAGCTCGGTCTTGCCGACGCCGGTGGGGCCGAGGAACAGGAAGCTGCCGGTGGGGCGGTCCGGGTCGGCGACGCCGGCCCGCGCCCGGCGTACCGCGTCGGAGACGGCACCGACGGCCTCGGCCTGGCCGACGACCCGGCCGCCCAGCGACTCCTCCATCCGCAGCAGCTTGGCGGTCTCGCCCTCCAGCAGCCGGCCGGCCGGGATGCCCGTCCAGGAGGCGACGACGGAGGCGATGTCGTCCGCGCCGACCTCCTCCTTGAGCATCGCGCCGTCGGCCTGGAGCCGGGCGAGTTCCTCCTCGGCCCGCGCCAGGTCGGCCTTGAGCGCCGGGATGCGGCCGTAGCGCAGCTCGGCGGCGCGTTCCAGCTCGCCGTCGCGTTCGGCCCGTTCGGCCTCGCCGCCGAGGCGTTCCAGCTCCTCCTTGGCGGTGGAGAGCTTGGTGATGTGGCTCTTCTCGGTCTGCCAGCGCTCGGACAGGGCGGTGAGCTGCTCGCGCTTGTCGGCCAGCTCCTTACGCAGCCGCTCCAGCCGCTCGGCGGAGGCGGCGTCGGGCTCCTTGGCCAGCGCCATCTCCTCGATCTCCAGCCGGCGGACCGCCCGTTCGATCTCGTCCACCTCGACCGGCCGGGAGTCGATCTCCATGCGGAGCCGGGACGCGGACTCGTCGACCAGGTCGATCGCCTTGTCGGGCAGGAACCGGTCGGTGATGTACCGGTCGGACAGCGACGCGGCGGCGACCAGGGCGGCGTCGGTGATCCGGACGCCGTGGTGCACCTCGTAGCGTTCCTTGAGGCCGCGCAGGATGCCGATGGTGTCCTCGATGGTGGGCTCGCCGACCAGCACCGGCTGGAACCGACGCTCCAGCGCCGGGTCCTTCTCGATGTGCTCGCGGTACTCGTCGAGGGTGGTCGCGCCGACCATCCGCAGCTCGCCGCGCGCCAGCATCGGCTTGAGCATGTTGCCGGCGTCCATCGAGCCCTCGCCCTTGCCCGCGCCGACCACGGTGTGCAGCTCGTCGAGGAAGGTGATGACTTGCCCGTTGGAGTTCTTGATCTCCTCCAGGACGGACTTGAGCCGTTCCTCGAACTGCCCCCGGTACTGCGCCCCGGCGACCATCGCGCCGAGGTCGAGCGAGACCAGCTTCTTGTCGCGCAGCGACTCGGGCACGTCGCCGGCCACGATCCGCTGGGCCAGGCCCTCGACGATCGCGGTCTTACCGACGCCGGGCTCGCCGATCAGCACCGGGTTGTTCTTGGTACGCCGGGAGAGCACCTGGATCACCCGGCGGATCTCCGAATCCCGGCCGATCACCGGGTCGATCTTGCCGTCGCGGGCGCTCGCGGTGAGGTCGACGCCGTACTTGGTCAGCGCCTGGTAGGTCTGCTCCGGGTCGGCGGTGGTGACCCGCCGGTCCCCGCCCCGCACCGTCGGGAACGCGGCGACCAGGTTCTCCTCGGTGGCCCCGGCCGACTTCAGCGCGTTGGACACCGCGCCACCCACCCGGGCCAGACCGGCCAGCAGGTGCTCGGTGGAGGTGTACTCGTCGCCGAGCGGCCGGGCGATCTGCTCGGCGGCCCCGATGGCGTTGACGAACTCGCGGGCGAGGGTGGGCTCGGCGATGCTGGACCCACGGGCTGCGGGCAGCGCGTCGACCGCGCGCTGGGCGACCCGGCGCAGCTCGGCGGGGTCGGCACCCGCGGCGCGCAGCAGGCCGGCAGCGGTGGAACCGTCGGTGTCGAGCAGTGCCGACAGCAGGTGCCAGGGTTCCACGGTGGCGTGACCACGCTGGTTGGCCAGCGCGACGGCACCGGTGATGGTTTCGCGGCTCTTGGTGGTGAGTCGTTCCGTGTTCATGGGCTCCCCCGGGATCGGCGTGTCCACTAGTAAGAGACACCACCAGAGTTGAGCCTATTCCGCTCAACTCTCGCTATGTGACTCGCGTCACAAACTCTCGTTCGAGGTCGGCCGACGAACTCCGGCCCACCTCAGTTGACCCACCGCACCCTGCCGCACTCCACCCCGCCTCGCCCACCTCCGCTCAGGAGTCAGCGGGGCAGGCGGGCGGCGCAGGGGGTCTCGTGGTCGGCCCGGAGCACGCACCGCCGACCACTGTCCAGCCGGTTGTCGCAGAAGACCCGGTGGCGTGCCCCCTGATCATCCTCGGCGGAGACGGTGGTCTCGCCGGGGTCGACGTGGGCGAGGAAGGCCAGCGAGCGGGCCGCCGTCCGGGCGAGCATCTTGGCCCGCGCCAGGTCCGCAGCGACCACCGGCAGGTGTACGACATACCGCCCGGTCATGCCTCCCCACCCGCCCGACCCGGCTCACGCCACCCCGGGCGGGCCGAAGCAGTATCGGCCCAATGGCGGTATAGCGATGGCTCGGACACCGCAATATCGCCCCACCTGAGTTGACCAAGGTCGAGCTTCGACGGTGGGTGCGGCGACTCGTACCCCATGGCGCTCCTTCGCTGGACGGCTCGGTGTCGCGGTGCTGGAAGGGCAGCCCGGCCGCGCTGCCGGTTCGGCCGGGCTGCCCGCCCTGCCGTCGCAGCCCACCTCAGCGGTACGACGACAGGGCCGGTGACATGGTCGGGACGGGCCACGGGGGATGCCCGCCCCGACCGTCTGAGCGCCCCGAGTGCCATCCGGGGGCGTTCACCTCGAACCTACAATCGGTACCGGTTGCAGGTCAACGACCCACCCACAATTGCTTGAGGTTGGAGGTGCGAGCGTGATCAGATAGGCGTGCCATCCGGGGAGTGAAGCATGCCCAAGCAGCAGTACCAGGTGCTCGCAGACGAGCTGAAGAACAAGATCGATTCAGGAGAGTGGCCGCCCGGCACCAAGCTGCCGAGCAGGTCGCAGCTGTGCAGGGAATACGGCGTGTCGGACACCGTGGTCGGCAAGGCCATGATGATCCTGCGTGCCACCGGGCTCACCGAAACCCTCGAAGGGGTCGGCGTCTTCGTCGCCGCACCCGCCGAGGGCTCGTCCTGAGCCAGCCACCCGGCCCCACAGGGTTACCGACCGGCGAGCCGGCGAGCACAGCCGGTGCCTGCCGGAAAGCGCCCGCCAGCAGCACAGACGTCCAACGGGCCCAGCTTGGGCGCAGGGTATAGCCTCGCGTCCGTGCGAGTACGTGTCGAACAGACCGCCTTACCCGGAATCGGCGTACGTCATGATCTGATGACGGAGTCCGGTCGCCGGCTTGGTGTGGTCTCCCACCGCAATGGCCGCCGCGACCTGGTCCTCTACGACCCGGACGATCCCGACTCCTGCCAGCATGACATCCCGCTGACCGACGACGAGGCCGAGGCGTTGGCCGACATCCTCGGCGCGTCGCTGATGCTGGGTCAGCTCTCCGGCCTGCGCGAGCAGGCGGCCGGGCTGCTCACCGAGCAGATCGCCATCCCGGCCGGGTCGAAGTACGTCAACAAGCGGCTCGGTGACACCAAGGCACGTACCCGCACCAGCGCCTCCATCGTGGCGGTGCTCCGGCAGGGCGAGGTCAACGTCTCGCCCGATCCCACCTTCCGCTTCGCGGCCGGTGACGTGGTGGTCGTGGTCGGGACCCGGCAGGGTCTCGACGGGGTGACAGCCATCCTCGCCGACAGTGACCCGGACGGCTGAGGCGTATGCACGAAACCACCACACTGCTCATCGAGGTCGGCGCGCTCCTGCTTCTGCTCGGGCTGCTCGGCCGGCTCAGCCGCCGGTTCGGCGTCTCCCCCATCCCCCTCTACCTGCTCGCCGGGCTCGCCTTCGGGCACGGTGGCCTGCTCCCGCTGGCCGCGAGCGAGGAGTTCTTCGCCGTCGGCGCCGAGATCGGCGTCATCCTGCTGCTGGTCATGCTCGGCCTGGAATACAGCGCCAACGAGCTGGTCGGCAACCTGCGCTCGGCGGCCCCGGCCGGCCTGATCGACGCGGCGCTCAACGCCCTGCCCGGTTTCGGCTTCGCGTTGCTGCTCGGCTGGGGCTGGGTGGCCGCCGTGGTGCTCGGCGGCATCACCTGGATCTCGTCGTCCGGGGTGATCGCCAAGGTGCTCGGCGACCTCGGCCGGGTCGGTAACCGGGAAACCCCGGTCATCCTCTCCGTGCTGGTCATCGAGGACCTGGCGATGGCGCTCTACCTGCCGCTGGTGACCGCGCTGCTGGCCGGCGTGGGCCTGGTCAAGGGTGGGATCGCGCTGGGTGTCGCGGTGTTCACCGTGGTGATCGTGCTGGTCGTCGCCATCCGCTTCGGCCACCTGATCTCCGCCGCCCTGTCGGCGAAGGACCCGGAGGCGTTGCTGCTCGGGGTGCTCGGCCTGACCCTGCTGGTCGCCGGCATCGCCGCCCGGCTCCAGGTCTCCGCCGCCGTCGGGGCGTTCCTGGTCGGCATCGCCCTGTCCGGGCCGGTGGCGCACCACGCCACCGAACTGCTCTCCCCGCTGCGGGACCTCTTCGCCGCGGTCTTCTTCGTCTTCTTCGGCCTGGTCACCGACCCCCGGGACATGCCGCCGGTGCTGCTGCCCGCGATCGTGCTGGCCGTGGTCACCATGGGGACCAAGCTGCTCACCGGCTACCTGGCGGCCCGCCGGGCCGGCATCGCCGAACCGGGCCGTTGGCGGGCCGGCTTCGCGTTGATGCCGCGCGGCGAGTTCTCCATCGTCATCGCCGGTCTGGCCGTCGCCGCCGGCACCGTCGAACCCAAACTGGCGGCGCTCGCCACGGCGTACGTGCTGATCACCGTGATCACCGGTCCGATGCTCGCCCGCCTGCCCGACATGCGCTGGTTCAAGCAGAGGCTGCGTCGACGGATCGCCGCCCGACAGCCCCAGCCGGTACCCGCCACGGACTGAGAACCGCCTGGCCAGGCCCCTCACACAGGTGGCCTGGCCAGGGCCTCCGTTGCCGAATTGCTCCCGGCGGGGTCTTCCGCCGGCCGGGCAGCGGCGGCTAGCGTTGCGCCCCAGCAGGACAGGGTCCCGCGGGCGCACGGAGGCACCCCGTGGATGTGAGCGGAAGGTTGCCGGTGAGCGTGCAGGATCCGCCGTTCCACGGCTTCGCCAACCCCGTCGACCCGTCGTCGGGGGAGCTACGGGCCTGGGCGTACCAGCCGGACTCGGTGCCGCTGACCTCGCTGCCACAAGACTGGGACCTGCTGGTCTCCGGCGACCACCTGGTGCTCACCCTGTTCGAGTTGGCGTTGGACCCGGCCTGCCCCGCGCGCCGCTTCGCCCTGCACTGCCTCTACATCTACGCGGCCGACGGCATCCGAACGAACTTCCGCGCCCACCCCAAGCGTCGCTTCCGCAAACTGGTGGAGCAGGCCGAACGCGACGGCGACGAGTTGATGCGCAACTGGGCGTACAACAGTCGGGCGCTGCTGGCCCGGCAGGAACTCTTCACCTACCACGACTGGTGCGAGGGCGGCCTGGTCCGGGACAACCGCCGGCTCGGCTGACCGGCGGCGCACCCGCAGCCGGACGGCGAACGGGCCGGGACCCCCGTGGGTCCCGGCCCGCACGTCGACGGATCGTCAGCGTGCCGATCCGCCCTGGTTGCGGCGTTTCTCCCCGGTCCGCTCCCGGTCCGCCCCGGGGTCGGCCCCTTCGGCGAACCTGCCGTTCTTCACCGTGTCGGAGAACTTGCCCTCGGTGACCCGGTCGAACTTCTCCCGGACGTTCTCGGCCACCTTGTTGAGCCGCTCCTCCGCCTGCCGGGCCACTTTCTTCGCCGATTCCGCCACGGTTCCCCCCGCCGTCGGAGTCCGAATTGACCTGGTTGGACCTGACAACAGGCTAGCCGGAACGACCACCCACCGCCGGAAAACCCCGACCGCAGACCACCGCCGACCCGGCGGGCCGGGCCAGGGTCAGCGGTCGGGGGTGCGGCGGGGACGCCAGACCACCAGCGCCGTGGAGGTGCGACTGGTCGGCACCAGGTCACCCCGGGAGAAACCGCTGGCCAGCGTCTCCAGCTCGGCGATCCGGCGGTAGGCGGCGTCCAGCTCCGCCTCCAGTCGGGCCACCCGCTGCTGGGCCTGCTCCACCAGGCGTTCCAGCCCGATGATCCGTTTCACCCCGGCCAGGTTGACACCCTCGTCCTGGCTGAGCCGCTGGACCTCACGCAGCAGGACCACGTCCCGCACGCTGTAGCGTCGCCCGCCACCGGCCGCCCGACCGGCCTGCACCAGGCCGAGCCGGTCGTACTGACGCAACGTCTGCGGGTGCATCCCCGCCATCCGTGCCGCGACCGAGATCATCAGCACCTTGGCCTCGTAGGCGGCGTCACCCGAACCGACGAACCCGTCCGACATCTCCACTCACCTCCGCACCCGTCAACCGGTCAACCGACCCGACGCACCCGCGCGTCGAGATGTTCCCGGGCCGCCGGCGGCGTCGCGTCGGCGAACGACTCCAGCGCCGCCCGGGCTTCGTCCGACACCGTCGCCGGCACCACCACGTCCAACGTGACCAGCAGGTCACCGGCCTGACCGTCGCGACGCACCACACCCTTGCCCCGGGCCCGCAGCACCCGACCGGACGGGGTCCCCGGCGGCACGCGCAGGGTCACCGCGCCGTCCAGCGTGGGCACCCGCAGGTCGGTGCCGAGCACCGCCTCGGCGAAGGTGATCGGCACGGCCAGCGTCAGGTCGTCACCGGTACGCCCGAACAGGTCGTCCGGGCGGACCTTCACCTGGACGAACAGGTCGCCCGCCGGCCCACCCCGCTGACCCGGCTCGCCCCGCCCGGCCAACCTGATCCGCTGCCCGTCGGCCACCCCGGCGGGAAAGCGGACGTTCAACGTGCGGGTCTTGGTGACCCCGCCGGTGCCGTGGCACTCGGGGCACTTCTCCTCGACGACCGTGCCGACGCCCTGGCAGTTGCGGCACGGCTCGGAGAAGCTGAACGACCCCTGGTCCCGGGTGGTCACCCCGGCGCCGTGGCAGACCGGGCAGGCGGTCGGCTGGGTGCCGGGCTTCGCGCCGTTGCCGTGGCAGGTGTCGCAGACCCCGGGCGCGCGCAGCGTCAACGGCAGGGTGACACCACGCACCGCGTCCCCGAAGTCGAGGGCCACCTCGGTCTCCACGTCCCGGCCCCGGGCCGGGCCACGTGCCCGCGTCGGACCGGCACCACCGGCACCACCGCCGGAGAAGATCGAGCTGAACAGGTCGGTGAAGCCGCCACCACCGAACCGGGTGTCCCCGCCACCGCCGCCGAACAGGTCGGAGACGTCGAACGGGGCACCGCCGGGCTGACCCGTGCCGGGCGCGCCCCGACGGAACGCGCCCGAGCCGAACAGCGAGCGCATCTCGTCGTACTCGCGGCGCTTGGTGTCGTCGCCGAGCACCGCGTACGCCTCGGAGACGCCCTTGAACCGCTCCTCGGCTTTCGGGTCACCGGGGTTGTGGTCCGGGTGCGATTCCCGGGCCAGTTTCCGGTACGACTTCTTGATCTCGTCTGAGGAGGCGGACTTCTCCACGCCCAACGTGGCGTAGAAGTCCTTCTCGATCCAGTCCTTGGAACTCACCGGTCCACCCCCTTCCGTGAGATGTGGCCCGGTCGCCCCGCCCACCGGGTGAGGGTGGGCGGGGCGACCGGATGGCCGTGCACTATTGCGGGTCGGCGACCGCGACCATGGCCGGCCGCAGCAGCCGCTCACCGAGCAGGTAGCCCCGGCGCATCACCTGGACACAGGTGGGCTCGTCCACGTCCGGCGAGGTCTGGTGCGCGACCGCCTCGTGCCGGGTCGGGTCGAACGGATCGCCCTTCTCGCCGAAGGGGGTCAGGCCGAACTTGCCCAGCGCCGTGGTGAGCTGCTCGGCCACCGTGCCGAACGGCCCCACCAGGTCGCCGTGCTCCCGGGCCCGGTCCAGGTCGTCCAGGATGGGCAGCAGCGCGGCGAGCACCGAGCCGGTCGCCTGCTCCTGGACCACGCCCCGGTCCCGGTCCACCCGCTTGCGGTAGTTGGCGTACTCCGCCGACACCCGTTGCAGGTCCCGGGTCCGTTCGTCCAGCTCGGCCCGGAGGGCTTCCAGCTCGGCGCCGAGCGGCGAGCCGGTCGGGCTGTCGTCGACCGGCTGCGCGGGGGCGTCCACCACCGGCGGACCGGTCGGTGCCGGCCCGTCGAGCGCGGTCGCCTCGGCCTCGATCTCGTCGACCATCACCTCGGCCTCCTCGACCAGCCCCTCGGCCGGGGCGTCCGCCCCGGCGTCGGCGGCGGCGGGCGGCTCCTCGGTCCTGCCCAGCTTGCGGTTGTTCCGGATGACGACCCGCGGCCCGTCGTCGGCGGGCTCGGAGCCACCCGGCGTCGACCCGGAGGCGCCCGGGTCGGCGACTCGTGGCTTCTCCGTCATACGACTACCTCGATCCCTGTGCGGTGAGTTCGTGTCCGGCGCGGACCGTCACTTCTTGTCCTCGTCCACGATCTCCGCGTCGACCACGTCGTCCGGGCCGCCCGCCTTCGGGGCCCCGGCGGCACCGGCACCCGCGCCGGCACCGGCGCCCGCGCCCGGACCTGCCGCGCCCGGCTGCTCCCCCTGCTCGGCCTGCTGCGCGTAGAGCAGCGAACCGGCCTGCTGGGAGACCTGGGCGAGCCGCTCGTGGGCCGCCTTGATCTTCTCGATGTCCTGACCGCCGAGCGCGCCGCGCAGCTCGCCGAGGGCCTCGTTGAGCTGCTCCCGGTTCTCCGTCGGCAGCTTGTCGCCGCTCTCGGCGAGGAACTTCTCGGTCTGCCACTGGAGCGCCTCGGCCACGTTGCGGGCCTCCGCCTCCTCGCGGCGACGCTTGTCGTCGTCGGCGTGCTCTTCGGCGTCGCGGCGCATCCGCTCGATGTCGTCCTTCGGCAGCGAGGAGCCGCCGGTGATCGTCATCTTCTGTTCCTTGCCGGTGCCCAGGTCCTTGGCGTGCACGTTGACGATGCCGTTGGCGTCGATGTCGAAGGCGACCTCGACCTGCGGCACGCCACGCGGCGCCGGCGGGAGGCCGGTCAGCTCGAAGGTGCCGAGCTTCTTGTTGTACGCCGCGATCTCGCGCTCGCCCTGGAACACCTGGATCAGCACCGACGGCTGGTTGTCGTCGGCCGTGGTGAAGACCTCGGAGCGCCTGGTCGGGATGGTGGTGTTGCGCTCGATGAGCTTGGTGAAGATGCCGCCCTTGGTCTCGATGCCCAGGCTCAGCGGGGTCACGTCGAGCAGCAGGACGTCCTTGACCTCACCCTTGAGCACGCCAGCCTGCAGGGCCGCGCCGACGGCGACGACCTCGTCCGGGTTGACGCCCTTGTTGGGGTCGCGACCGGTGAGCTGCTTGACCAGGTCGGTGACGGCCGGCATCCGGGTGGAGCCGCCGACCAGGATCACGTGCTCGACGTCGGAGATCTTGATGCCGGCGTCCTTCACGGCCTGCTCGAACGGGCCCTTGCAGCGGTCCAGCAGGTCCTGCGTCATCCGCTGGAACTCGGCGCGGCTGAGCGTCACGTCCAGGTGCAGCGGGCCGGCCGCGCCGGCGGTGATGTACGGCAGGTTGATGTTGGTGGTGGTGGCCGCCGACAGCTCGATCTTGGCCTTCTCGGCCGCCTCGCGGAGCCGCTGGAGGGCCATCTTGTCCTGGCCCAGGTCGATGCCGTGCTCGCCGCGGAACGTCTTCACCAGGTGGTCGATGATCCGCTGGTCCCAGTCGTCACCGCCGAGCTGGTTGTCACCGCTGGTCGACTTGACCTCGACGACGCCCTCGGCCAGTTCCAGCAGGGACACGTCGAAGGTGCCGCCGCCCAGGTCGAAGACGAGGACGGTCTGCTCCTTGGAGCCCTTGTCCAGCCCGTACGCCAGGGCCGCCGCGGTCGGCTCGTTGACGATCCGCAGCACGTTGAAGCCGGCGATCTCACCGGCCTCCTTGGTGGACTGCCGCTGCCCGTCGTTGAAGTAGGCGGGAACGGTGATCACCGCGTCGGTGATCTGCTCACCCAGGTACGCCTCGGCGTCCCGCTTGAGCTTCATCAGCGTGCGCGCCGAGATCTCCTGCGGGGTGTACTTCTTGCCGTCGATGTCGACGGTCCAGTTGGTGCCGATCTCCCGCTTGACCGAGCGGATGGTCCGGTCCGGGTTGGTCACCGCCTGGCGCTTCGCGACCTCACCGACGAGCACCTCGCCGTTACGGGCGAACGCGACGATCGACGGGGTCGTCCGCGAGCCTTCAGCGTTGGCGATGACGGTGGGCTCACCGCCCTCGAGAACGCTGACGCAGGAGTTCGTCGTGCCGAGGTCGATACCGACCGCACGTGCCATCTTCGCTTCCTCGCTTCGTTACGGGTGGGCAGGTCGGAGGGCCTGCCCGGGAGGGCCGCCCGCAGCGACCACACCACAAGTTGAGTGAACTTGACTCAATAGTGCCACGCGATCGCCAAAGCGCAAGTCGACTTGAGCCGACCCGACGCAACCCGACCGTTACTACCCTCCGGTTGTCTCTGTTGCATCGGTCGGGCACGCTTTAGCGGTGACGACGCACGGCGATCCCGCCACCCGGTCCGGCGCGCCCACCGTCGCCGCCCGCACCGGGCCGTCGGAGACCGACGAGACGCCGCCCGGCCCCACCGGAGACGGCCTGCCCGCCGCCCTCACCGGCCTGCGGGCCGCGATCGGCGCGGCCCGGTTTCCGCTCGCGCTGCCCTCGGCCGAGCCGGCCCGGCACACCGGCCGGGCGCTGACCGACCAGCTCGACGACTACCTGCTGCCCCGGCTGGCCCGGCTCGACGCCCCGCTGCTCGTGGTCGTCGGCGGCTCCACCGGCGCGGGCAAGTCGACCCTGGTCAACAGCCTGGTCCAGGCCCGGGTGAGCGCCGCCGGCGTGCTCCGCCCCACCACCCGCTCCCCGGTGCTGGTCTGCAACCCCGCCGACGCCGCCTGGTTCCGCCAGGGTGAGCTGCTGCCCGGCCTGACCCGGACCAACGAACCCAGCGAGGATCCGGGCACCCTGCACCTGGTCACCGCGCCCGCGCTCCCCCCGGGGCTGGCCTTCCTCGACGCCCCCGACATCGACTCGGTGGTCGACGCCAACCGGGCCCTCGCCGGCCAACTGCTCGCCGCCGCCGATCTCTGGCTCTTCGTCACCACCGCCGCCCGGTACGCCGACGCCGTCCCGTGGGAGCTGCTGCGTACCGCCCGCTCCCGGGGTGCCGCGATCGCCATGGTGCTGGACCGGGTGCCCCCCGAGGCCGCCGACGAGATCGCCGCCCACCTGTCCGAGATGCTCGCCGCCCAGGAGTTGGGCGCGGCACCGCTGTTCGTCCTGCCGGAGACCTGGGTCGACGGCCAGGGCCTGCTGCCCGACCGGGTCACCGCACCGCTGGGCACCTGGTTCGCCCGGCTCGCCGCCGACGCCGAGGCCCGGGCCGCCGTGGTCCGGCAGACCCTCGACGGCGCACTCGCCTCACTGCACCCGACGGTGGAGATGCTCGCCGACGCGGCCGACGAGCAGATGGTCGCCGCCGACGCCCTCGACGACCGGGTCCGGGCCGCCTACCAGGGCGCGCACCGGACCGTCACCGAAGGGCTGAAGGACGGCCGGCTGCTCCGCGGCGAGGTCCTCGCCCGCTGGCAGGAGTTCGTCGGCACCGGCGAGTTCTTCCGGACGCTGGAGGCCCGGATCGGCCGGCTGCGCGACCGGGTCGTCGCCGCGGTAACCGGCCGG
This sequence comes from Micromonospora sp. RL09-050-HVF-A, assembly GCF_019374995.1. Lineage (NCBI taxonomy): Bacteria > Bacillati > Actinomycetota > Actinomycetes > Micromonosporales > Micromonosporaceae > Micromonospora > Micromonospora sp. RL09-050-HVF-A. The sequence goes on along the minus strand of NZ_JAGKQP010000002.1, from coordinate 4,627,503 downwards.
CCCGCCACCCCCGCCACCGACCTGCGCAACGCCATCGAGTCACAGTTGGTCACCCTGCTGCGCGGGGTCGCCTCCGAGGCGGCGGAGAACGCGTACACCGCCTGGAAGGCGAACCCGGCCGGGGCCGCGCTACTCGACCCGCCGCTGGCGCACCCGTCGGCCGACCTGCCCGAGCGGGCCGAGCGGCTGGTCCGGGACTGGCAGCGCGGGGTGCTGGAGCTGGTCCGGGAGGAGGGCGGCGACCGGCGGTTCGTGGCCCGGACGGCCGCGTACGCGGTCAACGCCACCGGGCTGGCCGTGATGATCGCCGTCTTCGCCTCCACCGCGTTCATCCCGACCGGGCTGGAGGTGGCCACCGGGGCCGGCACCACCGTCGCCGCGCAGGCCGTACTCCAGGCGATCTTCGGCGACCAGGCGGTGCGTACCCTCGCCGCGAAGGCCCGGGGTGACCTGCTGGAACGGGTCCGCGCGCTGCTGGACGAGGAGGCGGGCCGCTACCTGGCCCGCACCGACGGGGCCCGACCCGGTGCGGAGGTCGGCGCGGCGCTGCGCCGGGCCGGCGGCCGGGTCGAGCTGGCCCGGCACCACAGCGGCCTCGCCGGGCAGACCGGCCAGGCCCTACCGATCCCGACCCCGACCTCCGAGGACGGCACCCGGTGACCAACATCGTCGGTCGGATGCGCGAGGCGCTCCGGGGTGAACAGCGGGTCGACGCCGACGCGCTGGTGGCCCGCCTCGACGCGATCCGCCGGTTCCTCGACGCGGTCGACGGCGAGGTGCCCGACACCCGGCTGGTCGGCGCGCACACCCTGGTCGAGCGGGCCGGCACCCGGTTGTCGCTGTCCCGGGACCACACCGTCGTGGCGTTGGCCGGCGCCACCGGCAGCGGCAAGTCCAGCCTGTTCAACTCCCTGGCCGGGATGGAACTCTCCCCGGTCGGGGTGCGCCGGCCCACCACCGGTGTAGCGCACGCCTGCGTCTGGGGGCCGCTGGACGGCGGCAACCGGCTGCTCGACTGGGTCGGGGTGCTGCCCCGGCACCGGTTCGTCCGGGAGAGCGCGCTCGACGGCGACGACGAGTCCGCCCTGCACGGTCTGATCCTGCTCGACCTGCCCGACTTCGACTCGGTGCAACGGTCCCACCGGCTGGAGGTGGACCGGCTGCTCGGCCTGGTCGACCTGGTGGTCTGGGTGGTCGACCCGCAGAAGTACGCCGACCGGGTGATCCACAACAGCTACCTGCGCGAGTTCCACCGGCACCGGGAGGTGACGGTGGTGGTGCTCAACCAGGCCGACCGGCTGCCCCCGGCCGAGCTGCCCCGGGTGCTGGCCGACCTGCGCCGGCTGCTCGACGTCGACGGGCTCGACGGGGTGCCGCTGCTGGCCACCACGGCGGTCGAGCCGGACGGGATGACCGGGCTGCGGGAGGCGCTGGAACGGGCGGTGTCGGACCGGCAGGCCGCGCTGCGCCGGCTCTCCGGCGACGCCGACACGGTGGCGGCGTCCCTGGGCGAACTGGTCGCCGTCGAAGCCCCGGGGCACGTCCCGGACGCCGCGACGGTCCGCGCCCTGGACCGGGCGTTGGCCGAGTCGGCCGGGGTGCCGGCGGTGGCCGCCGCGGTCGAGGGGGCGTACCGGCACCGGGCCGGCGGGGCCACCGGCTGGCCGTTGGTACGCGGCTGGCGCAAACTGCGCCCCGACCCGCTGCACCGGCTGCACCTGCCCGGCCCGACCACCGATCCGCAGCGCCCGGCGGAGCCCGTGCTCGCTGCCACCTCCGTGCCCGACCCGACAGCCGCCCAGCAGTCCGCCCTCGGGCTGGCCATCCGCGCCGTCGGCCACCGGTCCGGCGAGAAACTCCCGGCACCCTGGCCGGCCGCGGTGACCGCCGCCGCCCGGTCCCGGCTGGCCGACCTGCCGGACGCGCTGGACGGCGCGGTCGCCGGCACCGACCTGGGCATGGACCGCCGGCCGTTCTGGTGGCGGCTGGTCGGTGCCCTCCAGTGGCTGGTCACCCTCGCCGCCGTGGCCGGGCTCGGCTGGCTGGTGCTCGGCTACGCGCTGCGTGCCCTGGGTCTGCCGGCGCTGGACTATCCCCGGGTGGGGGAGGCACCGTTGCCGACCGTGCTCCTGCTCGGTGGGCTGCTCGCCGGTCTGCTGGTGGCCGCGGTGACCCGGCCGGTGATCCGCTGGGCGGCCCGACGGGCCCGACAGCGGGCCGAGCAGCGGCTCACCGAGGCGGTCGCCCGGGTCGGCGCGGAGTACGTCCTCATCCCCGTCCGGGCCCTCCTCGACCGGTACGCCCTCGCCCGCTGCGCCTGGCAGGACGCCACCCGGTGAACGCCGCCGCCGGCACAGGTGTCCGGGGCTGCGCGGCGGCGTAGGGTCGTGCCATGGCCACGCCAAAGACCCCCTACGACGCGGTGCTCTCCGCGGCCCGCGACGTGACCAGGCTGGACTGCGCGCTCGACGCCGAGATGCTCGGCACGGCGCTGCTGGGCAGCGTCTACGCGATCGCCGAGACCGACCGGGAAACGGCGGTCCGGGAATTCGTCTCCGGTTTCCTCGCCGCCACCTCCCGCCGCCGGACGGCCGCCGCCACCACCATCCGTCAGGTCTTCGCCGCGCTGGTGCCCGATGCCGAGGGCGCGGCGAAGGTCCGCCCCGGCGCGCAGGCCCCGGCCTGGGCCGGTCAGCTCGGCCGGGTCCACCTCACCGGCACCTGGTCGTACGGCGACGTGTACGGCGACCAGACCTCCTACCTGGCCACCTTCGCCTACGACGACGAGTCGGGCGGCCCGGAGCACGCCCTGGTGGCACTGGTCGACCACAACATCGGCATCACCAAGGACGTCTTCGTCGGCGGGCCGGCCGAACGGATCCTGGAGCAGGTCCGGCAGATGTGCGCCGACGACGACCTGACATGGTTCCGGGAGGAGGACCCGGCCCGGATGCACGGCGAGGTGGGTCGTCACCTGACGATCACCGACGACCTGGGTGACCTGCCCGCCGAGGGTTCGCTCGCCACCGACCGGGCGTTGGTCGGGGCACGGCTGGCGGTGCTGCCCGAGCCGAGCGCCGGCACCACCGGCTGGGACGCGCAGCCGCTCAGCGCCGACGAGCGCACCACGCTGGTCCGGGCTTTCCTGTCCTCCCCCGAGGCGGCCCGCCATGGGCTGAACACCCTCGACAGCGACGCCGAGCTGGCCTCGCTGCACTTCTGCCTGGGGCTGCTCTTCGACCACTCGGCGAGCTTCCCGGACGCCGACCCGTTGCGCTGGAGCCCGGCGGTGGCCGGGTTGTTCCTGCTCGACTGGGTGCACCGGCGGGCCGTGCTGGACATGGACGACGCGGCGTTGCTGCCCCGGGTGCTGCGGGCCTGGGCGGCGTTCGCGGCCCGGCGGCGGGGGCTGCCCGAACGGGCCGGCACCCAGACCGACGAGGCGATCGAGGAGTTGGTGCCGGAGTTCGCCCGGCTCTATTCAACAGGCGAGCGGCGCAGCCCGGCGACGGCGGCGGTGGCCCAGCTGATGGCTGACGGCATCGACCCCGACGACCCGGTCGCCCTGGACGCCTGGATCGAGGCCAACCGGCAACGGCTGGGGGACGACACCCCCTGACCGTCCGACGACGCGCTGCGGGCCTGGCGACGCGCTGACCACCCGGCGACGCGCTGACCACCCGGCGACGCGCCGGGGTGGCCCCGTGACGTCCCCGGCCGGTCTACGGCTCGACCAGGGCCAGCCGGCCGGGGGCGACGTCGAGGCGTACCCGCTGGCCCCACCGCAGGGTCAGCCGGTCGGCCTCCAGCCCGTCGGCGAACGCCACCAGACCGTCGGACTCGGCGGTCAGCTCCAGCGCGTCGGTGCCGTCGAGCCGGCCGGCGACCAGCTCGACCCCGGTGACCGGTGAGGGCCACGCCTCCCGCACGTACCAGCACAGGGCCGGCTCCTGCGGGGCGGGCGGCGGGACGGCTGCCGACCGGTCCCGGGCGATCGAGGCGCACCAGCCGGTGGCCCCGGTGCCGGTGCCGACGACCACCCCGGAGGACGACTGCCGTTCCTGCCGGGGCCGGCCGTCCCCGCCGACGTCGAGCAGGTAGCGGGCCGACTGGTGGGACGCGTGCCCGACGTACACCTCGTTGAGGCCGACGAGTTCCTGTCCGTCGTCGAGGGTGGCCCGGACCATGGCCCGGTGGCGCAGCGGCGCGGTCCCGGCGGCCACCGCCGGCAGCAGGGCGGCCATCTGGTCGCCGGTGCAGCGGACCAGCACCCCGGCGTTGCGGCCCGGTTCCGGGTCGACGCCGACGACGGGTTGCCCGGTGAGGTACTTCGCCACGTTGGCGACGAGGCCGTCCGGGCCGACGGCGACGATCACGTCCTCCGGGCCGAACAGGAACCGGGGCAGGTCGTCCCGGTCGACCGTGCCGCGCCGCCAGTCGGCCGGTACGGCGGCCCCGACGGCGGTCAGCGCCGTCTGGAGGGCCTCGTGCCGGTCCACCACCTCGGCCAGGTCCCGGCCCCGGGCGCGCAGGTACCACTGGGCCGCCGCCCGGGTGCCGTGCCGGGCGAGCAGCTCCTCCAGCTCGCTGCGGCGGCGGACCACCACCACCCGGGGGGTCAGTGTGCCGCTCACCGGTCCACCGTCCCGGTCGGGCCGGTGAGCCGGCCGAGCAGGTCGGCCAGCAGGTCCGGGGTGACGGTGAGCTGGCCGATCGGCGGGAGCTGGCCGGCGAGTTCCCGGACGGTGAGGGCTTGCAGCACCCCGGGCGGCAGGGTGGCGTACGTGGCCAGCTTCGCCGCCTCCGCCTCGGCCTCGGCGGCGCCGACGGCGCGTACCGTCTCGGCTTTGGCCACGGCGAGCACCCGTTCCTTGTCGGCGGCACCGGCGGCGAGCAGCCGTTCCTTGTCCGCCTCGGCGGTGGCGGACACCCGGGCCCGTTCGGCGGCGGCGGCGTTGGCGACCTGTTCCCGCTCCGCCTTGCCCTGGGCGGTGGCCAGCTCGGCGGCGGCGTCGAGTTCGACCCGGCGGCGGGTGTTCGCGCCGTGCTGCTCGACGAGCTGCTGTTCCCGGCGGGCCAGCTCGATCTTGTTCTGGAGTTCGTTCTCGGCGATGCCGCGTTCCTGCTCGACGGCCTGGGCCCGGCGGGCGTAGGTGGCCCGGTCGGCCTGCACCTGCACGGCCTCCCGGGTGGGGGTCTGCAGGGCGCGTTCCAGCTCGGGTTCGGGCCGGACGGCGACCACCCGGGCGCTGACCACGGCCACCCCGATGTCGGCGAGCCGGGGCTCGGTGTCGAGCGCTGCGGAGACCGCCTCCCGGATGGGCGCGATCGTGGTCAGCGCCTCGGCCAGCGGGACCCGGGAGAGCAGGTCCAGGGCGGGCTGCTGGGCCAGCTCGGCCAGCAGGGTGGCCACCTGGTCGAGCGGTCGGGACCGGGCCTTACCGGTGCGCGGGTCGATCGAGAAGTCGAGCCGGGCGGCGGCCAGCGTCGGGTCGGCCACCCGGTAGGTCACGGTGGCCTGGACGGTGATGTCGGCGAAGTCGCCGGTACGCGCGTGGAAGAGCAGCGGCAGCTCCCGGTCGTCGACCGGCACCTCGCTCAGCACGGCGGTCAGCGGTCGGTACCAGAACGACTGGCCGGTCCCTTCCCGCCGGACCCGCCCGTCGACGTGCAGCCGCACCCAGTTGGTCGGTGTCCCGCGCAGGTGGCGCAGGAAGAGTCGCCTCGTCACGTCGGCCATGTCTCACACCTTCCTCTTTTTCGTCTACCCGACGATAACAACTCTGATAGGTTATCGTCAAGGTGGTGATAAAGAGATGACCGACTACCCGCCCTTCGCCGTGACGGTGGACCTGGTGGTCCTCACCGTGCGCGCCGACGCGCTGCACCTGCTGCTGGTCCGCCGGGGCATCCCACCGGACGAGGGCCGGTGGGCGCTGCCCGGCGGCTTCGTCGGCATCGACGAGGATCTGCCCGACGCCGCCGTCCGGGAGCTGACCGAGGAGACCGGGCTCCCCGAGCCGGCCGGCCACCTGGAGCAGCTCGGCACGTACGGCCGGCCGGACCGCGACCCGCGCGGACGGGTGGTCACCGTCGCCTGGCTGGCCCTGCTGCCCGACCTGCCCACCCCGGTGGCCGGCTCGGACGCCGCCTCGGCGGAGTGGGTGCCGGTCGACCGGCTCACCCCCGGCCAGCTCGCCTTCGACCACGACCGGATCGTCGCCGACGGCCTGGAACGGGCCCGCGCGAAGCTGGAGTACACCCCGCTGGCCAGCGCCTTCTGCCCGCCCGAATTCACCGTGGCCCAGCTGCGGGCCGTCTACGAGACGGTCTGGGGCACCCGGCTGGACCCGCGCAACTTCCACCGCAAGGTCACCGGCACCCCCGGCTTCGTCAGCCCCGCCGGCCGGGCCACCGAGGGCGACCGGGGGCGACCTGCCCAACTGTTCCGCCGGGGCCCGGCCACCCGGCTCCACCCGCCCATGCTCCGCCCCGAACCCTGAACCGCCCGCCGGGCCCGACGCCCCGACCGGACCACCGCCCGGACCTCGTCACCGCCCGAACCTCGTCACCGCCCGAACCTCGTCACTGCCCGGACCGGGGCACTGCCCGGACCGGATCACCGCCCCCGACCTCGTCACTGCCCGGACCGACCACCCGGCACCGATCCCACCGGCACCCGTCCCACCGGCACCGGTCGCCGGGCGCTGCGACCGGTCTGGGCGCTGCGCCAGGTCTGCCCGGCTCGGCACGAGGGCTCAGGAGAGCGGCGCGTAGACCAGCCCGGCCACCAGGCCGCCGACCAGCGCGCCCACCACGACCTGCGCGACCGTGTGGTCGCGCAGCCGCACCCGGGACCAGCCGACCAGGGCGAGCAGCGGCACGGCCGGCAGCAGCCGGGGGCCGAAGGTGAGCACCAGCACCACCAGCGTGCCGGCGGCCACCGCCGAGTGGATGGACATCTTCCACCAGTGACTGACCGCCACCGCGACCACCAGGCCGACCACCCCGGCCGCGACCAGGGCCAGCACCGGGCGCGGTGCACCGAGCGCCGCGAGCAGGGCCAGCCCGGTGGCCGCCGAGGCGAGCCCGAGCAGCAGCGGCACCCGACGCTGCTCGCGGCGACCGATGTGATGATCGGTGAGTCGACCCCGCCGCACCCCACCCAGGATATACGTGAACGGGATACCGGCGGCGAAGACCGTGGCGAGCAGCCCCCAGGCCAGTCCGCGCGCCCCACCCGCACCGTGCCAGCCGATCACCACGGTCAGCGCGGTGACCAGCACGGCCGGCGCGGTCACCTCGGTCACCAGCCGGGCCACCCGGGTCGCCACCGCCCCCGACCCGACCGGCTCGGCAGCGGCAGGTGACCCTCCGAACGGAGCAGGGTCGGCCAGGTCGGGGGCGGCCCGGTCGCCGCCCTCGTCGCGCGTACTCAGCGTTCCGCCCCCGCATCCGTGGTGCCCGATCCGGCACACCGCAGTGGTCGACGGGTCGACCGACGGCATCCGGGCCGCCGCGGCTCAGCCTGCGGCTTCGCTCGTCACCGTACCGTCCGGGTCGGTGGTGTCGTGGAGGGTCGACGCGGACCCGGCGGAGGTCTGCGACACGGGTACGGCGGGTGCCTGCGGTGCGGGGACCGGGGTGGCCGACGGGCGGGCGACCGGGATCGACGGGCGACCGGCGGTTGGTCCGATGCGCGGTACGGGACGGGTCTGCGACCGTGGACGCGTGGGGTGGGTCGTGCCGGCCGGGATCGCCGTCGCGGTGGGTCGGGGCCGCGCGGTGGGGACCAGCGTGACCGTGAAGGTGGGTCGGGGCTCGGGGTGGCGGTCTGGCCTGGCGTCGGGGTGGACGCGGGGGCGACGTGGACCCGGGCGTCGGGGCGGGCTCCGGGGTCGACGTGGGTGCGGGGGTGGGGGTGGGCGGGGGTGCGGAGGTGGGCGTGGCGGTGTCGGAGGGTGCCGAGGTCGGCGACGGGTCCGGCGGTGGCTCGGAGAGGGTGGCGGTCGGCTCGACGTCCGGGTCCGGGTCCGGACTCGGGCTCGGCGTGGGGTGGGGTGTGGCGGTGGGGGTCGGGTGGGGGGTGGGGGTGGGATGGGACGGCGCGTTGGGTGCCGACGTCCGGCGGATCGGCCGGGGCGTGGCGGCGGGCACAGCCCGACGGTGGACGGGGCCGGTGGTGGCGGGAGCCGGGGCGGTGGCGGGCGGTGCCGGTGCGGTGGCCGGTGGGCGGGCCGGTTGACCGGTGGCGGGCACCGGGACGACGACCGGCCCGACCGACGGGGTGGGCAGGAACGGGGTGCCCTCGTCCGGCAACGCGGTGCTGCCCACGGTGGCCGAGCCGGCGCTGATCGCGGCGAGCACCGGCATCGAGGCGGCCCCGGCGAGCAGGGCGACGGTGAACAGGTAGCCCCGGTGCGGCGCACCGACGCCGGGTGCCCGGTGGACGCCGATCATCCGCCGGTAGCTGCCGCCGCCGGCCCGGTGCCGGCCGAGGAGGGGGACCGGAGGACCGTCACCTGGCTCGGACACCGCAACTCCCTCGTCGACCTGGACGTGTTCGCCGGTGGGCAGCACGGATCAGAACGGACATTATGCGCCAAACGCCCACCAATACCGGTCAGCTTGACCCAGTGACGCCCAGTTCACCAGGCACCACAGCGTGTCGACACACAAAAAGTCCGTCACCCGGCCGGTCCGGCGACGATCGCCCGACATCGGCGCGGCCCGCGCGGGCGCAGGCGCAGGCCCGGCCGGCGCAGGCGCGGCACGGCGACAAAAAAGTCCACGGGTCACCAAGCGGACATGTCGTCACCGGCGGGAGGGCCATACTGTGGGGCCGCTCACCTCCTCTGCAATCATTCAGGCACGACGGCAACGCAGCCGCACCTCCGCGTACCCCGTGGCAGGCATGGCTGCTCGCCGACGCTCCCGAACCGGGTTCGACCCATGGATCCGGCTCAGGTCGTGCGGCAACCCCCACCGGGGCTAGGCACGGCCGCCAGGAACCAGTCCGGCAACAGCCGGGCCGGCGCACGTTGTGCGCGGACGGGTGACCCCCCGGCTCGGGCACAGACACGACAGGGAGAGACGGATGGCAAAGGGCGACCCTGCGGTCTCCAGCCGCGGCCGGCGAGCCGCACCCCGGTCCCGGCGAGCCGCCGCGACCGCTGAGCCGGAACTCGTACAGCTGCTCACCCCCACCGGGGAGCGGATCGAGAGCGCGACCGGCCCGGACGGCACCGAGTACCGCGTCGACTTCACCGACGAGGAGTACCGCGGCCTCTACCGCGACCTCGTGCTGGTCCGCAAGCTCGACGCCGAGGCGACCGCGTTGCAGCGGCAGGGCGAGCTGGGCCTGTGGGCCTCGCTGCTCGGTCAGGAGGCGGCCCAGGTCGGCTCCGGACGGGCGCTGCGCAGCCAGGACATGGCGTTCCCGACCTACCGGGAGCACGGCGTCCTCTACTGCCGGGGCATCGACCCGATCATGCCGCTCGGCCTGTTCCGTGGCGTCGACCAGGGCGGCTGGGACCCGAACGAGTTCAAGTTCAACATGTACACGATCGTCATCGGGGCGCAGACCCTGCACGCGACCGGGTACGCCATGGGCGTCCACATGGACGGCAAGACCGGCACCGAGGACGGCGAGGCGGTGATCGCCTACTTCGGCGACGGCGCCACCAGTCAGGGCGACGTCAACGAGGCGTTCGTCTGGGCCAGCGTCTTCAACGCCCCGCTGGTCTTCTTCTGCCAGAACAACCAGTACGCCATCTCCGAGCCGCTGGAACGCCAGACCCGGGTGCCGCTCTACCGGCGGGCCGGCGGTTTCGGCTTCCCCGGTGTCCGGGTCGACGGCAACGACGTGCTCGCGTCGTACGCGGTGACCCGGCATGCGCTGGACAACGCCCGGCTCGGCCAGGGCCCCAGCCTGATCGAGGCGTACACCTACCGGATGGGCGCGCACACCACCTCGGACGACCCGACCCGTTACCGGATCGCCAGTGAGGTCGAGGCCTGGCAGGCCAAGGACCCGATCGCCCGGATGAAGGCGTTCCTCGACAAGCAGCAGATCGCCGACGACGCGTTCTTCGCCGAGGTCGACGAGCAGGCCCGCGCCGAGGCGGTGCACCTGCGCGAACGGGTGCTCGAACTGCCCGACCCGGCCCCGGTGTCGATGTTCGACCACGTCTACCCGCACGGCTCGCCCGAGTTGGACGCCCAGCGGGCCCGGTTCAGCACCTACCTGGAGTCGTTCGAGGGGAGCGCGCACTGATGGCCACGGAGACGCTCACCCTCGGCAAGGCCCTCAACACCGGTCTGCGTCGGGCCCTGGAGAACGACCCGAAGGTCGTCATCATGGGCGAGGACGTCGGCAAGCTCGGCGGCGTCTTCCGGATCACCGACGGGTTGCAGAAGGACTTCGGCGACCAGCGGGTGATCGACACCCCGCTGGCCGAGTCCGGCATCATCGGCACCGCCGTCGGCCTGGCCATCAGGGGTTTCCGGCCGATCTGCGAGATCCAGTTCGACGGCTTCGTCTACCCGGCGTACGACCAGATCGTGTCGCAGGTGGCCAAGATGCACTACCGCTCGCAGGGCAAGGTCACCATCCCGATGGTGATCCGGATCCCCTACGGCGGGGGCATCGGCGCGGTGGAGCACCACTCCGAGTCGCCGGAGGCGTACTTCGCGCACACCGCCGGGCTGAAGGTGGTGACCTGCGCCAATCCGCAGGACGCGTACGTGATGATCCAGCAGGCGATCGCCTCGGACGACCCGATCGTCTTCCTGGAGCCGAAGCGGCGCTACTGGGAGAAGGGTCCGGTCGACCTGGACGCCCCGTTGTCCGGGGCGTACCCGTTGCACGCCGCCCGGGTGGTGCGGCCGGGCACCGACGCGACCGTGTTGGCGTACGGCCCGATGGTGCGTACCGCGCTGGACGCGGCGACCGCCGCCGCCGAGGACGGCCGGGAGCTGGAGGTCGTCGACCTGCGTACGCTCTCGCCGCTGGACCTGACCGCCGTCTACGAGTCGGTGCGGCGCACCGGCCGGTGCGTGGTCGTCCACGAGGCCCCGGGCAACCTGGGGCTGGGCTCGGAGATCGCGGCCCGGGTCACCGAGGAGTGTTTCTACTCCCTGGAGTCGCCGGTGCTGCGGGTCACCGGTTTCGACACCCCCTACCCGGCGAGCCGGGTGGAGGAGGAGTACCTGCCCGACCTCGACCGGGTGCTCGACGCCGTCGACCGCACCTTCGGCTGGTGAGCGCGATGTCCCGGATCAAGGAGTTCAACCTGCCCGACCTGGGTGAGGGCCTGACCGAGGGGGAGATCCTCGCCTGGCTGGTCAAGGTGGGCGACGTCATCGAGCTGAACCAGCCGATCGTCGAGGTGGAGACGGCCAAGGCGGCCGTGGAGATCCCGGCGAAGTGGGCCGGTGAGGTGCGGTCGATCTTCCACCCGGAGGGGAGCACGGTCGAGGTCGGCACCCCGATCATCGCGATCGACACCGACCCGGGTGCCGGGCCGGTGCCGGAGTCGACGACCGCCGCCGCGTCGGCGGACCTGCCCACCCCGTCGGCTGCTTCGTTGGCGGCGGTGCAGGTCGCGCCCGCCGAGGGCATGGTCGAGCCGGGTCTGATCGGTGGGGTCGCCCCGGGTGGGCGTACCGCCGTGCTGGTCGGTTACGGCCCGCGCAACGCGCCGGCCAAGCGTCGGCAGCGCAGGGACGGCCCGCCCCGGCAACCTGCCACCAGCCCCCGGCCGACCGAGCCGGCCCAGGTCACGACGGCGGCTCCGGCCGCGCCGGTGGCTGCGGCGCCGGTCGCTGCGGCACCGGTCGCGCCGACGGTGAACGGCAACGGCCGGGTCGCCGGCCCGGTGCTGGCGAAGCCGCCGGTGCGCAAGTTCGCCAAGGACCTCGGGGTCGACCTGGCCACGGTGACCGGGTCGGGTCCGCTCGGGTCGATCACCCGTGCGGACGTACAGCGGGCGGTGGACGGGAGCACGGCGGTGGCCGAGCCGCTGGCGGCGACGTCGCCGGCCACCTCGGCCGCGAGCTTCGGCGCGGACCGCGAGCAGCGCATCCCGGTCAAGGGGGTACGTCGGCTCACCGCCGAGAACATGTCCCGCTCGGCGTTCACCGCACCGCACGTCACGGAGTTCCTGACCGTGGACGTGACCCGGGCGATGAAGGCGCTGGACCGGCTGCGCGGGCGGCGGGAGTGGCGGGACGTCCGGGTGTCGCCGTTGCTGCTGGTCGCCAAGGCGGTGCTGCTGGCGGTCCGGCGGCACCCGATGGTCAACTCGACCTGGGCCGGTGACGAGATCGTCGTCAAGGAGTACGTCAACCTCGGTATCGCGGCGGCCACCGAGCGTGGCCTGATCGTGCCGAACATCAAGGACGCCGGTCGACTCACGCTGCGTGAGCTGGCGGATGCGATGACGGGTCTGGTGCAGACGGCCAAGGCGGGGAGGACCTCTCCGGCGGACATGTCCGGCGGCACCCTGACGATCACCAACGTGGGGGTGTTCGGGGTGGACACCGGCACCCCGATCCTGCCTCCGGGTGAGTCGGCGATCCTGGCCTTCGGTGCGGTCCGCGAGCTGCCGTGGGTGCACAAGGGCAAGGTCAAGCCACGCCAGGTGACCACCCTGGGGCTCTCCTTCGACCATCGGATCATCGACGGCGAGTTGGGTTCGAAGTTCCTGCGCGACATCGGGGACTTCCTCGCCGACCCGGAGGCGGCGTTGCTCGCCTGGACCTGAGACCGGTGACGTTCCGGCCACGGCCGGTGTGCCCAGGGTGAACACCCGGCACACCGGCCGTTGCCGTTGGGGAAAGAAACAGTGGCCCATATCGCCCCCTGACCTACGATCCTTAGGCCCGTGTTGCAGCTCACCTAATAATCGATGGCAATCGGCGGCCGGTGGGTGTTCAATGGAGTCATCAAGGGGCCGACAACCGAATAGCCGAAGGAAAGACACCATGAGCATGATCGAGCGAATCCGCACCCGTCGTGACGCCACCCGTCGGGCCCGTGCCATCGAGCACGCGCTGCGCTCCGCCAACTCGCCCGCGGTCCGCGAGGAGATCCTCGCGATCGCCCAGCGTCACCTGAGCTGACGCCACACCGACTTTTCTCCCCCTCCTCCAGATCGACGACCCGCCCGGGCCCCGGGCGGGTCGTCGGCGTTCCGCACCCCCTGAGACCGGGATTCCCCCTCGCCATGACGCCCGGTACGGTGGTTCCGGTCGCCAACCGCCGACCTGGGCACCGATCGCGCCCGATGGATGCCGATCGACACCGCCCGGTGACGTGGAGTGACGGCCGGTGCTCCCTGGGTGCCGCGCGCGCGAACCGGATACCGTGCGGGGAGCCCGCACGGCCGACCCGCCGGGCACCGGCGACACGGCCGACCGGACGGACGGCATCGGCGGCCGACATGTGATGGAGGAGGCGCACCCATGACGTCCGAGGGCCAGCACCGCCCCGGCCAGGAGCCGGACGAGGTGCCGCCGGGCTCCGGCGGACCGGTGCCGTACGGCGACCGACAGCCGCAGCAGGACCCCGGGTACGGCACCCCCGCCACGCCCGACCTCGGCTGGGCGCCGCCACCCCCCACCGGCCGGGCCAACCCGACCGGTCCGTCCTGGACACCCCCCGCCCCACCGGCGGCCTGGGGTGGCGCGCAGGCTCCGCAACAGTCCGAACCCACCGAGGCGTGGGCCCCGCCGGCCCGGCAGTCACCGCCCACCGAGGCGTGGGCCCCGCCGGCCCGGCAGTCACCGCCCACCGAGGCGTGGACCCCGCCGGCCGGTCCGTCGCAGCCCGCCTGGGCCGGGCAGCCGGAGCAGCCCGCCTGGGCCACCGCGCCCGCACCGGCCGCCGGAAACGCCGAGTCCACTCCGCAGCCCGCGTGGGCACAGTCCGAGCAGCCCGCCCCGGCCTGGGCGCAGTCCGACGCCGGTGCCCGGGGTGCCGCCCGGGTGCCGCAGCCCGACAAGCCGGCGGGCGGTGGCTGGTCCACTCCGGCCGATCCGGCCCCGACCTCGCCCGCCGGCTGGGCGGGCCAGGAAGCCGCGCAGCAGGAAGCAGCCCCCGGCACCAACGGCTGGGGTACCGCGCCCGCGCCACAGCGGGACGAGGCAGCGGGCACCAACGGCTGGCCGGGCGACGCCGCCCGGGGTAACGGCTGGCCGGCCGAGGACCGGGCCGGGGCCGATCCGGCGCGGGGTGGCTGGCCGGCCGACCCGCAGGACGCGCCGGGCAACTCCGGCGGCTGGGCGACCAGTGCTCCGGCGCACCCCGACGAGGTGCACCGCTCCGCCGGTAGGGCCTCGGTGCCCGTACCGGCCCAGCCGGAGCCCACGAACCAGGCGGGGTGGCCGCAGCCGGAGACCGGTGGACACCCGGGCGGCCACGCGTCGCCGGGCACCGCACCGGGTGCCGAGGGCTGGTCCACCGAGGACGACCCGGCCCGCTCCGGCGGCTGGTCCGCCAACCGGTCCGGACCGGACGACACCGGTCGTCCCGGTGACTGGTCGAACGGGTCGCAGGAGGACCGGCAGCCGTCGTGGGGGGCACCGGAAGAGCCCGCCACGGCCCGCTGGGAAGGCCGCCGCGAGCAGCCCGCCCTCGATGCCTGGCCCGCCGGGGCCCCGCCCCGCACCGAACAGGACGACCCGGCACCGGGCCAGGAGTGGCCGGCACCACAGGCCGGCTCCCGTGGTGCCGCCGCCGTACCCTCCCGGGAGGACCACCCGGAGCCCGGGGCCTGGACGCCCCCGGAGTTGCCGGGACGGGCGTCCGCGTCGGTGGCCGCACCCGACGGCCCCCCCGCCTGGGGCGGTGCCGCCGGTGACCACCACCCGCCACAGCGGGCGGGTGTCGAGCGCCCGGTCGTGCCGGACGCCGAGCCGTGGGCGCCCGGGCAGGCGTGGGGCCACCCCGAGCCCGCCGGCCAGCCCGCCGAGGGGGCGTGGGAGCCCCGACGCAACGAGGACCAGCCGATCTACCAGCCAGGGCCGGCCCCCGGCATCTCACCGGCCAACGCGGTGCCGCTCCCGCCGCAGGAGCAGCGCGTCCCCGGGGCGAGCCTGGCCGCCGCGCCGCCCGCCGACTACGTCCCGCCGGCCGCGTTCGGTGGGCCCGCCGAGCAGTCGCCGCACGGCCGTGAGGCAGCGGCCTGGGGTGCGCCGGAGCAGCCGCAGTTGTCGGCCGGTCCGGCACTGCCCGCCCAGCGACTCGCCCCCGAGGCCGAGAGCGCCGGTGCCGGTCGCGCCCAGGTGCCGGCCGCCGACGCCGGGGAGGCCGGTGCTGTCGGCCGGGCCTCCGCCAGCGCCTCGGTGCCCATGGCCAGCCGGGTCGTCCCCCCCAGCGACCAGGGGGCCCGTCCGGGTGGTCCGGTGGTTCCGCAGCCCCGGGTGTACGGGCGACCGGCCCGCCCGGAGCCGGCGGAGGAGACCCCGGAGCACGACGACCACCGGCCCGAGCACGACCCCCGCTTCGCCGACCAGGACCGCGGCCGGTTCGACGGTGCCGAGCAGCCCCGGTTCGACGAGCCGGAACGCCCCCGCTTCGACGACCAGGACCGGACCCGGTTCGACGGTCCGGAGCGGTCCCGCTTCGACGATCAGGACCGGCCGCACGGTTTCGGTGCCGACGCGCCCTCGTCCGCGCCGCCGGCCGCCCCGCCCGCGTTCGGTGGCGGCATCCCGGCCTTCGCCGACCCGGCCGGCAGCAACCGGCCGATGAACGGCACCCGCCCGCACGGGCCGACGGACCGGCCGGCCGAGCCGTACGGTGCCGGCCCGACCAGCGGCGCACCGGCCGGTGCCGCACCGGTGCCGGGGTACGGCCACCCGGCGCACGACCCCGCGCACGGCGGGTACGCCTCCCCGTTCCCGCCCGCCGGTCAGCAGTTCCCGGCCGCCGGTCAGCAGTCCGCACCGGCTGGTCAGCAGTCCGGCACCGCCAGTTGGCCGGCGGAATCGGAGCAGGGGCGTTTCGACGCGTTCAAGCCGGACCCGGAGCCGGAGCAGAAGGCCGAGCAGCCCGCCCCGAAGGTACGCAACGGGCGGGTGCTCGCCCTGGTGCTGATCGTGGCGGTGCTGATCCTGGCCGTCCCGCTGGGCCTGCTGATGCTCCTCGGCAAGATCGGCTCGGACGACGGGCCGGCTCCCTTCAACCCGGCCGTCGGCTCCTGCGTCAAGCAGTCCGGTGAGAACGCGAGTGCGGCGGGCTGCAACGAACCGGGTGCCTTCACGGTGGTGTCCAAGGTGGACGCCAAGGAGAAGTGCACCGATCCGACCCAGCCGCACGTGGTGCTGCCGGGCGGCGGGGTCGACCGGGTGCTCTGCCTGAAGCCGGCCGGCCAGTAACGGCGTACCGACGGGCGGGGCACGGTGGACCGTGCCCCGCCGTCGGTGTTTCGGGCGCTGCGGGCTGGGCAGTCTATGGGGCACAGTGACGTGGCCCGAGGAGGTAACCCCCATGGCAGGCAACGAGAACGAGGTCGACCGCAGCGCTCGCAGCGGCCGGTTCGTCAAGGAGAGCACCACCGAGCGGGACCCCCGGCACACCACCACCGAGCAGGTCGGTGGCGGCGGGGACCAGGAGGTCCACCGCAGCGCGAGCACCGGCCGGTTCGTCACGGAGACCACCGCCGAGCTGCACCCCTCGACGACCGAGACCCAGCACGTCTGACCGACGAGCCAGCACCGCCCTCCGCGCCCGGCGCGGAGGGCGGTGTCATGTCCGGGCGTCGGGTCGTACGCAGGGGGTCCGCGCGCTCGCCAGCACGCTGCGGTTGTCCGCCGCGGTGATGTCGACGGTGACGGACACGCACCCCGGGGTGGTCCGCAGGATGTTGCCGAACACGCTGTACACCTGGCGCTTGACCATGAACGGGTAGTCGAACCGGGTGACCGCCCCGTCGGAGGGGCGGGTGGCCGACAGCCGGACGGTCGACCCGGTCGGGACCCGCTCGGTGGAGACGAACAGCGGCCAGGCGGCCCGGCAGCGCGGCGAGTAGCGCAGCGTCAGGCTCCCGTAGGGCGGCTGTTTCGGGTCGGGGTCCGGGACCGGGACGGTTTCCGCGCTGACCGCGTCGACCTGGCAGCGTTCCTCCTGCGGGTCGGCCCCGTCGGTCGGAGGAGCGGCGGCGGGTGCCGGGAGCGACGTGTCCACGGGTCGCTCGGCCTGCCGGTTCGGGTGGGAGCGCGCGTCGACCAGCAGCGGCACGATCGAGCCGGCGAGGAGCACGGTCAGCCCTGCCGTCGCGGCCAGCGCCCACCGGGGCACCGCCGGCCGTCGCGTCACCGGCCGTCGCGGTGTCGAGTCCCCCGGTGACTCTGCCGTCGCCGGCTGCGACCCCGGCTGCTGCAACCCCGCCGGCTGCGACCCCGCCGGCTCCGGCCCCGGTTGCTGCGGCCCCGAGCCGGCCTCCCGGTGCCAGCGGGCCCGCCAGGCCGCCTCGTCACCGCCGCAGGCCCGGACGAACGCCATGGTCAGCTCCAGCGACGGCAGGCGGGCCCCGGACAGCACACCCGCCAGCGCGGTGTGCGAGTAGTGCGCGGTCGCGGACATCTTCCGGAGCGACGGTTGCCCGGCCTCGCGCCGGAGCCGGGCCAGGTCAGCGACGAATTCGTGGTGCCGGCTCTCGCCGTCGTGATCTCCGCCCTCGCCGTCGTGTCCGCCGCCCTCGCCGTCGTGGTCCCGGGTAACGCCCGCATGATTCCGGCCGTTGTCGTCGTGGTCCCCGGCGTCGGCGGGAACCTGGCCGTCAAGTCGTCCACTTCGCCCCGTCATGGGCCCTCCCCTGCGTGTAAACCCTGGTGTCAACGTGCGTCATGCCAGTGCTTTACAGGCGGGCGTCAGGACAGGATCGACCCCGGAGCAGCCACCCGCCGGATAGGTGCCGCTGAATATGATCTCACGGGGAGTGTCGGCCCCGGCACGCATCCGAACGGCTCGAAATCGCGTTCACCCCGGGGATACCGGACCGCGCGAGTCACCGTCCGACGGGCCCACCGCGCCGATTCCGGGGCGGTGCCGAACTCTCGACAAGGAGAACCGCGTGTATCAGCCGAACGGTACGAATGCCACCGGCGCAGTGCCCCGCCGACTGCCGCGACTCGTGGGGCGGATCCTCACCGCCTGCGCCGTCACGGCGGTGGTCCTGGTGGGCACGGCCGCACCGTCGTTCGCCGGCATCTCCGGTTACAGCGTCGCCGGCACGGGCGGCGCCGGCCTGATGGTGCGCACCAGCCCGTACGACGCGAACGCCGGCTCGGTGGCGCTCCTGGGTGACGGCACCGGGTTCGTCGCCGAGTGTGCGGTACGCGGGCGCAACATCTCCGGCAACACCGTCTGGCACCGGATCAGCTCCCCGGCCAGCGGCTGGATCAGCGACTACTACACCAACACGCCGGGGTTCAACCAGTACCTGGCCGGTGAGCCGGAGTGCACCACCACCCCGCCGCCCACCGGCACCCGCGAGGACCGCGCCATGGCCTGGGCCCGGTCGGTGATCGGCCAGGCGTACACCAACGGGGACCTGGGTGACTCCAACCACCAGTGGGACGGCTGGTGCGACAACTTCGTCGGGCACGCCTACGGTCGGGCGGCCAGCGGCTACGCGTCGGCGATCGTGCACTACAACTCGCTGTACTCGCGCGGCATGATCCGCACCACGGGCACCCCGCCGGCCGGCGCGCTGGTCTTCTACGCCGCCGCGTCGATCAACGGGTACTACGGCCACGTGATGCTCTCCGAGGGCAACGGCAACTACATCACCTCGGCGGCCACCGTCCGCCGCGTCTCGCAGTCCTGGCCCGGTGCGCCGTACCTCGGCTGGTCCTACGCCGACCCGGAGTGGACCGGGCGCTGACGCCCCCACCCTGCCCGGCTCCCCTCCGGTCGTCCGCTGAAAGGATCATGATGCGTCTCCCCCTTCCCACCCCCGCGGCCCGGCGTGCCCTGCGCCTGGCCCTCGGCCTGACGCTGGTCGCCGTCGTCGGCGTCAGCGCCATGCCCACCCCCGCCACCGCCGCACCCGCCACCACCGGCCCGGCCGCCCACGCCGCGAAGGCCCCCGCCCGGCCGACCAGGCCAAGGCAGCTCCCCGTCCCGTCGACCAGGCCAAGCCGGCCAGTGTCGGTGGCCCCGCCACCGGCGCGAAGGCGAACCGGGTGGGCGTCAACGCGGTCGGCATCGACCTGTGCGCCCAGGTCGCGTACGCCGCCGGGTTCCGGAACAACCCGCTGGTCACCGCCGTGGCCGTCGCGATGGCCGAGTCCTCCTGCAACCCGTCGGCGGTCGGCAGCAACGGCCCCACCGCCGGCTGC
This sequence comes from Micromonospora sp. RL09-050-HVF-A, assembly GCF_019374995.1. NCBI lineage: Bacteria > Bacillati > Actinomycetota > Actinomycetes > Micromonosporales > Micromonosporaceae > Micromonospora > Micromonospora sp. RL09-050-HVF-A. Next base: position 4,608,153 of record NZ_JAGKQP010000002.1, on the reverse strand, counting down.
CCCAACGGTTCGCTGGACCGGGGGCTGTGGCAGATCAACAACTGCTACCACCCCACCGTCAACGACACCTGCGCGTACACCGCCCAGTGCAACGCCAACGCCGCCTACAACATCTCCAGCGGTGGCAGCAACTGGCAGCCCTGGTCGACGTACAACAACGGGGCGTACGCCAGCTATCTGTCCGCCGCGCAGGCCGCCGTGGCCCGCCTCGGCGGGGGCAACCCGCCGGTCGGCGTGACCGGCACGATCCTGGCCAACCCCTCGCTCAACATCCGCACCGGGCCCGGCACCACCTACGGCATCGCCGGTTCCGTCAACTACGGCGCCACGGTGAACATCGCCTGCTACACCTTCGGCGAGTACGTGAGCGGCGGCTACTGGCCGTCGTCCACCTGGGACCGGATCACCAACCCGGCGACGGGCGTGACCGGCTACGTGGCCGACACCTGGGTCAACACCACCTACGACGTCAAGACGATGGTCGGTCGCTGCTGACCGTCCCGTTCGGGGCCGCGCGGGCAGGGCCGACCCTCCCGCGCGGCTCCGTCGTGGCCGCCGTCCCTCCGGCGCGGCGACGACCCACAGCCCCTCCGGGCGCGGCGGCGGCGACCGACACCTCGCCCCTCCGGCGCGGCGGCGGCGACCCATGCCTCACCCCTCCGGGTGAGGGCGGCGACCCATGCCTCGCCCCTCCGGGTGGGGGCGGAGACCCATGCCTCGCCCCTCCGGGCGCGGCGGCGGCGACCCACACCATGTCCGGAGAGCGGTATGCCTGACAGGCATAAATATGACTGACAGGCATACCGGTGTACGCCGGCATCACTCCCCGGCCCTGTAGCGGCCGGCAATCGCGGCTCTCGCTCACGTTCCCGGGGACCGGTCGGTGTTACGGTCGGCGTGGAGCTTTCACATCGACGACGGAGGCCCGATGGGTCAACGAGGATCGTTCCCCTCGGGATTCGCGCGGCGGTTCAACGCCCGGATCATGGCGCTGCGGTCGTCGCCACGCTGGGGGCGGTTCCTCCAGCGACACCTGGCCGTGGTCACCTACACCGGTCGCCGTTCCGGGCGGACGTTCAGCACGCCGGTCGCCTACCGACGGGCCGGCGACGCGGTGGTCATCCGGGTCGCGATGCCCGACGCCAAGCAGTGGTGGCGGAACTTCCTGGGCGCGGGCGGCCCGATCTCGGTGAACCTCGACGGGGTCGACCGGGCCGGGCACGCGGTGGCCCGCCGGGACGACCGGGGCCGGGTCACCGTCACCGTCGACCTGACCCCCTGACGCGGCGGGCCGGCGCGTCGACCGTCCCGACCGACGTCCGGGTCACGATGCCCGGTCCGGCCGGGTATCGACGTGCGTGCCGACCGGGAGCCGGTCGGCTATGCGACCCTCCCTTGTGGTTGGTGACGCCTACACTTGCCGGCCATGGACCCTGTCGCGCTGGCCACGGCGCTGGCAAAGTCGATCATGGCGCAGCTCGGCAAGGAGATCGGCACCGCCGCCGCCAAGGAAATCAAGGCCCGCGTGTGGGGAGACCCGGAACGCAAGGCGTTGGAGCGCGCGTTGCGCCGCGCCCTCACCGAGCTGAACCGGTCGTACGGCGACCGGCTGGCCGAGTTCGACGTCAACGACGGTTTCTGGGTGCACGAGGGCACTCCCGAGCTGACGAAGGTGCTCATCCCCGGTGTGCCGGCCTCGCCGGTGCGGCTGGCGGAACGGGCCGTCGACTCGTTGGGCCCGGCCGCCTCCGACGACGAGCGGTTCGACCGGATCGGCCTGCTGCGGCCGGCGTTCAAGGCCCTGCTCGACGGGCTGGACACCGAGGTACGCCGTGAGGCGGCCCTCCAGGGGATGCTCGGCCGCTCCGATGCCGCGTCGACCGCCCAGGCGACCAGCCGCATCGCCGAGCACCTGGGCGCGGTCGACGCCACCGATGACGACCGGATCGCCTACCTGCGCTGGCTGATCGACCAGCACCGCTACCTGCGTACCGTGGGGGTGGTCCGGAACACCACCGTGCAGCTTCCGTTGGGCGAGGTGTTCGTCGGGTTGCAGGGGCAGCGGGACCGCAATCCCGGCGACCGGGCGCGGGCCTGGTTCGAGCGCGAGCGGGAGCGGCTGGCCGCCCAGGTGGCCGAGGGGACGCTGGACCACACCGGTTTCGAGACCGCCCTCGACCGGTTGCAGACGGAGTACGGCCACCGCTTCGCCACCGAGACCGAACAGCCGGCCAGGCAGCCGGTGCTCGACGCGGCCCGCGACACCGCCCAGTTGCTGGTCCTGGGCGATCCGGGAACGGGCAAGACCACCCTGCTGCGCTACCTGGCGCTGACCCACGCCCGAGCACTCATCGACGGCGAGCAGGTTCAGGGCCGGGACGCACTGTTCCCGATCTACCTCCGCATCGGCGAGTATGCCCGCCAGGGGTTCGCGGAGGTGGGCATCGGCGAGTTCCTGCCCGGCCAGCTCCGCCGCGCGGAGTGCACCCTGCCGGGCCTGCCCGACCTGCTGCGCCGCCAGCTCGACGCCGGCCGCTGCCTGGTGCTGATGGACGGCCTGGACGAGATCGCCTCGGCCGAGCTGCGCCGGGGCGTGGTCACGGCGGTGGTCAACTTCGTGACCGCCCACGCACGGCAGGGCAACCGGTTCGTGGTGACCAGCCGGATCGCCGGCTACCAGGCCGCCCCGCTGCCGGAGCCGTTCCGCGCTGTGCGGCTCCAGGACATGGACGACCCGACGATCAGCCGGTTCCTCGACGTCTACTGCCGCGAGGTCGAGCGCGCCGAAACCCCGGGCCGGTCCGCCGAGGCGACCCGGCTGGCCGGAGCGCGCGAGGCCGCCGCGATCGAACAGGCCCTCAAGACCAACGCCGGGGTACGCCGGCTGGCCGCCAACCCCCTGCTGTTGACCGCGTTGGTGCTGGTGCACCGGGCCAGCGGCCGGCTTCCGCACCGCCGGGTCGAGGCGTACGTGGAGGTGTGCAACGCGCTCGGGCGCACCTGGCGCAGCGCCCAGGGGGTTGCCGAGGCCGACCTGCCCGACGAGCGGATCCTGACCCGGTGGCTGACCGAGCTGGGCTGGTGGATGCACGAGCACCGCCCGGAGGGAGCCGCCACCCGTCGGGAACTACTCGAAGTCCTCGGTCCGTTGTGGGCGACACACCAGGGCATTAGGTGGGATCCGCGCCTCTTGGAGACTGCCGACCCGCTGGGCACCGACGCCGGATTGGGGGTGACTGAGTTCGTCGACAAGGCCGACACGCACACCGGCCTGCTGGTCGAACGTGCTCCCGGCCGGTACGGGTTCGCCCACCTGACCTTCGAGGAGTACTACGCCGGCCGGGCGTTGGCATTCCGCGGCTCGGCCACCGACCGGATCAGCGAGATCCGCCGCCGGCTGCACGACCCCCGCTACGAGGAGCCGATCCTGCTCGCGCTCGGCCTGATCGGCACCGACTACGTCGAGCAGATCGACGACGTGGTGGCGAAGGCGATCTATCCAGCCGAAGGCAACCCCAGCCCGTACGAGGAACTGCTGGGCCGGGACTTCCTGTTCATGCTCCGGGTCCTGGCCGACGACACACCCCTGAAGACCGCGACCATCGACGCTGTGATCGGCCAGGCGGTCGACGAGTGGCTGGACCAGGAACACAGCCGGTGCCGTTTCTCCGCCTATCTGGCCGCCCTGAGGGAGCGGTTGGCCGCACTGGGCGGCACCAAGGCTGCTGATCGATTCCGCGCCGCCCTGGACAGTCGTGCCGTCCCGTCGGGTGACACCACCCTGCTGCGGTGGTGCCAACTTGCGGTCATCGCAGCCCGGCTCGGCGCGCTCAGCGAACCCAGCACCACCGCTCTGACCACACTCGCCACCACCCGCACCCACTGGCGCGTGCAGATCGAGGCGTTCCGGGCGCTGGCCGAAGCCGACGCACTCACCGAACCCGCCATCGCCGCGCTGACCACACTCGCCACCACCCACATCCACTCACGCTTACAGATCGAAGTGATCCGGGTGCTTACCGAAGGCGGTGCACTCGCCGAACCCACCACCACCGCTCTGACCGCCCTCGCTACCACCCACACCGACCCTTATGTGCAGATCCGGGCAATCCGGGCGCTGACCGACGGTGCCGCACTCACCGAGCCCGTTACGACCACGCTGACCACCCTCGCGGCCACCCACACCGACCCAGAGGTACAGATCGAAGCGATCCGAGCGCTGACCGCAACCGCCACACTCACCGAGCCCGTTACCACCACGCTGACCACCCTCGCCACCACCCACACCGACCCAGAGGTACAGATCGAAGCGATCCGAGCGCTGACCGCAACCGCCACACTCACCGAACCCACCACCACCACCCTGGCCACCCTCGCCACCACCCACACCAACCCGTACGTACAGATCGAGGCGATCCGGGCGCTGACCGAAGCAGGCGCACTCACCGAACCCGTCACCACCGCGCTGGCCACCCTCGCCACCGCCCCCACCAACCCGTACGTACAGATCATGGCGATTCGAGCACTAGCCGAAGCAGGCGCACTCACCGAACCCGCCAGAACAACACTGGCCACCTTCGCCACCACCCACACCAACCCGGCTGTACAGATCGAGGCGATCCGGGCGCTGACCGAAGCAGGCGCACTCACCGACCCCGCCGTCACCGCGATAACCGATCTCGCCACCACTCACACCAACCCAGATGTACAGGTCGAGGCGATCCGAGCACTGGCCGAAGTCGGCACACTCACCGAATCGACCACTGCCGCATTGATCACCATCATCGCCATGGACTTTTCAAGGCAAACAATGGCTAAAGCAGTCCGGGCGCTGCGCCAAGCAACGGCCTCAAAAAAACTCCAAGGTGCGCTTCTGCCTTTATTGGCCAATAGAGATGACGCTGTGCGCCGAGAGGCAAAGGGAACATTGATCGATTTTTCCCGCCGCCATCCGCAACTAGCGCCCGATCTCCTACCGGAACTGGCCAAAGCATGCAGTCATGACGCGTGGGGAAGAGCCTTAATAAGGGACGAAGCGTATGAAACCCTTCGAGCCTACGCCGAAACAGCCTCTCCCTCAATCGGCGAACAATGAGCGGCTTGGACAGCCAGCCAGCACGTGCACGTCAGCCCTCGCCCTGACAGCACAGCCGCTCAATCGCACCGGGCGCAACGGTACTGGACCGATCAGGCCCACTCAGGGAGCCGGCAGACGAATGCTCACTAGGCCGCCGGGGCGAAGACGAGAGCAGGGCCGTTCGGATCCTTGCCGTCTCGCACGCCGACCGCATCGCCCAGATCCCCGGTAACATCGACGCATGCGCCGCCATTGGTGGACGAGCGGGACGACTTCCACCATTTGGCACCGGTCAGGTCCATGTCCTCGTTACTTCCGTGAGAAGGTCCAGGGTCAGGCCCAGCGGCAACGCTTCACCTCGGATAGCGTCCCATGACATACCAAGGTCAGCAATCAGTTCAGCCTGCCCGATGACACCTGTCGGCTACGGTCCGCTCTGGAGCCCCGGACGGGCACCGACAGCAGAAACCTGGCGTACAGGTCCGCCACCGGCACCGTCGGAAGATCATCCACTGCCGTCACGAAGAGGCGCGCCAGGTATCTCTGGGTTGTCCACAGATCGCCCGCCGCGAGGGTCTTTTGCGCCTCGGGACACGGATACGGCTGCTGGCATGCCCCGCAGCACCACGCCGGACGCTGCGGCCGGTGGGCGGTCACCAGTGCCGCCCCACGTTGGCGCGATGCGCCTGACCCCGCGTCGGCCAAGGTCCCCGGCCAGGCTGCGGGTAGGTGTGGGTCGGCTCGTTCGCCCATCCCGGGCGCAGAGGAAGCGGCTCGGCCGGCTCCGGGCTCCGCAGGCGATCCGGGCAGTGCCGCCACCGAAGGCCGCAGATGCAGGCGCGGGACCATCGGCGGCGACGGTGGACGAGATCAGAAGGTATCGGCTCCGTTGCTCTGCGTAGAGGCATAGGCTCAACATTGGCGGACCAGTAGGCAGGTCGTCAACCCCCTCGGTGACAGGTTGCCTACCTGCGTCACCGGATGGTCCGACCGTGCGTGTGATGGCCCTCTCGGAGGTCGCCGACTATCTCGGCGTCTCCCGCCAGCGCGCCGCGATCCTGGTCGACCGCCCGGACTTTCCGGCCCCAATCGACACCCTGACCGTCGGCCGGATCTGGGATGCGGTCGAGGTCCGTGCCTACGCCGCGAAGCGACGAGAGCGCAACGAAGGCGGCTCGGGCTAGAAAGCTCGGTCGGCGGCCGGCCTGACCGTCGTCCGGGTCACGATGCCCGGCCCGGCCCGGGGCGACGTGGCAGGCTGACAGGCATGGGAACGACACCGCGCGTACGGGCCCCGGAACTGCGGGGCAGGCAGTGGCTCAACACCGGTGGGCGGGAGCTGAGGCTCGCCGACCTGCGGGGAAAGATCATTCTGCTCGATTTTTGGACCTTCTGCTGCATCAACTGCCTGCACGTGCTCGACGAGTTGCGCCCGCTTGAGGAGAAGTACGCCGACGTGCTCGTCGTCGTCGGGGTGCACTCGCCGAAGTTCGAGCACGAGAAGGACCCGGCCGCGCTGGCCGCCGCCGTCGAGCGGTACGGCGTGCACCACCCGGTGCTCGACGACCCCGAGCTGGACATGTGGCAGCAGTACGCGGCGAAGGCGTGGCCCACCCTGGCGGTGGTCGACCCGGAGGGTTACGTGGTCGCCACGATGGCCGGCGAGGGACACGCCGAGGGGCTGATCCGGCTGCTCGACGACCTGATCGCCACCCATGAGGCCAAGGGCACCCTGCACCGGGGCGACGGGCCGTACGTGCCGCCGACGCCGCCGGACACGACGCTGCGCTTCCCCGGCAAGGCCGTGCTGCGCGACGGCGGAAACCTGCTGGTCTCCGACTCGGCCCGGCACAGCCTGGTCGAGTTGGCCCCCGACGGCGAGACGCTGATCCGGCGGATCGGCTCCGGTGAGCGGGGTCGGGTCGACGGGCCGGCCGGCTCGGCGGGCTTCGCCGAGCCGCAGGGGCTCTGCCTGCTGCCCGCGCACGCCGCCGAGGTCGCCGGCTACGACCTGCTGGTCGCCGACACCGTCAACCACCTGCTGCGCGGCGTACGCCTGGACACCGGCGAGGTGACCACTGTCGCCGGCACCGGCCGGCAGTGGCGCTCCACGGTCGACGACCACGCCCACGACGCGCTCTCCGTCGACCTCTCCTCCCCCTGGGACCTGGCCTGGTACGACGACAAGGTCATCGTGGCGATGGCCGGCATCCACCAGCTCTGGTGGTTCGACCCGATCAAGCGGACCGCCGGCATGTGGGCCGGCACCACCGTCGAGGCGCTGCGCGACGGCCCGCTGCCCGAGGCGTGGCTGGCCCAGCCGTCCGGCCTGTCGGTCTCCGCCGACGGCACCCGGCTGTGGGTGGCCGACAGCGAGACCAGCGCGATCCGTTTCGTGCAGGACGGCGTCCTCGGCACCGCCGTCGGGCAGGGGTTGTTCGACTTCGGGCACGTGGACGGGCCGGCCGACCGGGCGTTGCTCCAGCATCCGCTGGGGGTGTGCGCGCTGCCTGACTCCTCGGTGCTGATCGCCGACACCTACAACGGCGCGGTACGCCGCTTCGACCCGGCGACCGGCCAGGTCGCCACGGTGGCCGACGGGCTGGCCGAGCCGAGCGATCTGGTGCTCACCGCCGACGGCGGGGTGCTGGTGGTGGAGTCGGCCGCGCACCGGTTGACCCGGCTCGCCCCGGGCGCGTTGACCGCAGCCGGGGCGGACACCGTGGACGGTCCCCGGCACCGGCTGGAACGCAAACCGACGGACGTCGCGCCCGGCGAGGTGACCCTCGACGTGATCTTCACGCCGGCGCCGGGACAGAAGCTGGACGAGACGTACGGGCCGTCGACCCGGCTGGTCGTCTCGGCCTCACCGCCGGAGCTGCTGGTCGAGGGGGCCGGCACCGGCACCGAGTTGTCCCGCCGGCTGGTGATCGACCCGGCCGTACCGCAGGGGGTGCTCCAGGTGACCGCCCAGGCCGCCACCTGCGACGCCGACGTCGAGCACGCCGCCTGCCACCTGACCCGGCAGGACTGGGGCGTCCCGGTGCGGGTCGTCGACGACGGCGCGACCCGGGTCCCGCTGGTGCTGCGCGGCCTGGACACCTGAGCGCCCGCCCGGTCGGCACCGCGCCGGGCGGGCGGGCGGGAGCACCGGACCCGCGCCGGGCCAGCAGGCGACCGGGGACGGTTCTCAGGCGAACGGGGTGAGGGTGACCCCGGCGTCGATCAGCGCGGCCCGCACCAGGGCGGCCGAGGCGACCGCGCCGGGGCTGTCCCCGTGCAGGCAGATCGAGGCGACCGGGCAGGGCACGACGGTCCCGTCGACCGCCACCACCGTCTGCTCGGTGGCCATCCGGACCGCCCGGACGGCCACCTCCTCCGGGTCGGTGACCAGCGCGCCCGGCGCGGTACGCGGCACCAGCGCCCCGTTGGGCAGGTAACCCCGGTCGGCGAAGCCTTCGGGGACCGCCCGCAGGCCCGCGCCGACGGCGAGCTGGGCGAGGGTGGAGCCGGGCGCGCAGAGGATCGGCAGTTCGTGATCCCACCCGCTCACGGCCGCGACCAGGGCGGCAGCCTGCACCTCGTCGGTGGCCGCCGCGTGGTAGAGCGCGCCGTGCGGTTTGAGGTAGCGGACCCGGGTGCGGGACGGTCGGCAGAACGCGTCGAGCGCCCCGAGCTGGTAGGTGACGTCGTCGCGCAGCTCGTCGAAGCCGTACGCGATGTGCCGGCGGCCGAAGCCGGCCAGGTCCCGGTAGCCGACCTGCGCGCCGACGGCGACGCCGCGTTCGGCGGCGGCGGCGCAGACCCGCCGCATGGTCGACGGGTCGCCGCCGTGGAAGCCGCACGCTACGTTGGCGGAGGTGACCAGGTCGAGCAGCGCCTCGTCGTCGCCGAGCCGCCAGATGCCGAATCCCTCGCCGAGGTCAGCGTTGAGGTCCATGGAATCTCACCGTAGTCCCCGGTCGGGCCTGCGCGAGCCCGGTCACGTCGTCCACCACCCCGATCACCGGGTACCCGCCGGTGGTCGGATGGTCGGCCAGGAAGATCAACGGCTGGCCGTCGGCGGGCACCTGCACCGCGCCGAGCACCACGCCCTCACTCGGCAGCTCCCCGGCCACCGCGCGGGGCAGCGCCGCGCCGACAAGTCGCGCACCGACCCGGTCACTCACCGGACTCACCGTGTACGCCGTGCCGAGCAGCGACGCCAGCGCGTCGGCGGTGAACCAGTCGGCGCGTGGGCCGGGGCGCAGGGTCAGCCACAGCTCGTCCGGCACCGGCCGGCCGACGGTGAAGTCCACCGGGGCGGGTGGCCCGGCCGGCGGGCCGAGCGGGAGCCGGTCGCCGTCGCCGACCGGGGGTGGGCCGAGGCCGGAGAGGGTGTCGGTGGACCGGCTGCCGAGCACCGGGTCGACGGCGATCCCCCCGTCGACCGCGAGCCAGTTGCGCAGCCCGTGCCGGGGCGACCCGATCCGCAGCACCGCCCCCGCCGGCACCGCCAACGGCCGGCCCACGTCGCCGGGGCGGCCGTCGACCCGGACGTCGACGTCGGCCCCGGTCACCGCGACCGTGCCGGCCCGGGTCAGCCGCAGCTCACCGCCGCCGAGGGTCAACTCCAGACCGGCGGCGTCCGCCGGGTTGCCGACCAGCCGGTTCGCCAGCGCCAGCGCCGCCGGATCCAGCGCCCCCGACCGGGGTACGCCGAGATGCGCCCACCCGGGCCGCCCCAGATCCTGCACGGTGGTACGCGGTCCCGCCCGGCGCACCTCGATCACCCCACGGGTCGGCCCGGATGGCTGCTCCGCCCGGCGCACCCCGATCGCCCCGCCCCCGGTCGGCCCGCCCCCGGCCGGCCCGGTTGGCTGCTCCGGCTGCTCCGCTCGACTCGTCCCGGTCATGCCGGCACCGGCCGGGGCCGGGGACCGCCGGTCACCCGGTCACCAGCCGGACCCGGGTGCCGGGGGTGAGGGTGGCCGGTGGGTCGGCGGCCACGTCGAAGAGGGTGAGCGTGGTCCGCCCCACCAGCAGCCAGCCACCCGGCGAGGCGGTCGGGTAGATCCCCGCGTACGGGCCGGCCAGGGCCACCGAGCCGGCGGGCACCCGGGGGCGCGGGGTGGGCAGCCGGGGCACCGCGTACTGCGGGGGGAGGCCGGTCAGGTAGCCGAAGCCGGGGGCGAAGCCGCAGAACGCCACCCGGAAGTCGGTGTCCCGCAGGCGTTGCACCACCTGGGGAACGGTCAGTCGCCAGTGCGCGGCGACCAGGGGCAGGTCTTCACCGTCGTACACGGTGGGAACGTCGACGGTGCCGGCGTCGGCTGTGGTGGTGACCGGGTCGGGGGTCCAGCCGGCGATCCGGGTGGCCGTCGACTCCGGGTCGGGCACCCCGTCGAGCAGGACGGTGCCGGCCGCCGGGACGATCTCGGCGGCGTCCAGCTCACCGGCGGCGCGGCGTCGCCACAGCTCGGCCCGCCACCGTTCCACCTGGCCGGGGTCGTCACAGTCGAGCAGGAGGGCGTGCCGGCCCACGGGTCGGATGCGCATCCCGCCATACTCCCCGATCGATGTGCCGTCCAGGGTCGCTAGACTCGACAGGTCTGGTGACGGGTCGCACTACCTAGAAGTAACCTACGGTGCCGTAACCTGATTCCGTGACCACCTCCGCACCGCTTCGACTCAAGCCTGTCGACATCGGTAAGCCCCGGATGCGCGGCTGGCTGCACACCTACGCGTTCTTTGTCGCGCTCGTCTGCGGCACCGTGCTCTGCGCCGTCGCGGCCACCCGTCCCGGCTGGGCGCCCCTGGTCAGCTGCCTGATCTACAGCGTCACCGTCTGCGGCCTCTTCGGCACCAGCGCCCTCTACCACCGCCGGGTGTGGTCGGAGCGCGGCTACCAGATCATGCGCCGGATGGACCACTCGATGATCTTCGTGTTCATCGCCGGCACCTACACACCGCTCTGTGCGCTGCTGCTCGACCGGCGGATGGCCACCCTGATGCTCGGCCTGGTCTGGGGTGGGGCGTTGGCCGGCGTGGCCGTCAAACTGATCTGGCCGCACGCTCCGCGCTGGGTCTCCGCCCCGCTCTACCTGGCCCTCGGCTGGGTGTCGGTGGCGATCCTCCCGCAGATCCTGCGCCAGGGCGGGGTCACCGTGCTGGTGCTGCTCGCCGCCGGTGGGGCGATGTACAGCATCGGCGCGGTCTTCTACGCGCTGCGGCGGCCCAACCCCTGGCCCACCGTCTTCGGCCACCACGAGTTCTTCCACGCCTGCACCCTGCTCGCCGCCCTCTGTCACCACATCGCGATCTACTTCGCCCTCTTCACCTGATCACCCGTCTCCGGCCGGTCCGGGGGCAGTCGCGCCGGCCGCGCGGCAAGCCGGAGCCGGCCTGAGCAGGGAACAGTTCAGGGGCCCCGCGCCGTTGCGGGGCCCCTGAGATCATGTGGTGCGGTGCGGTCAGACCGGGTAACCCGGGCCGCGCGCCTCGCGGTACTCCTCGCGTACCACCTGGCCGCCCTGCACCGGCACGACCCGGTCGGCGACGACCTGGTCCTGACGCACGGCGGTGGTCACCACCGCCCGGCGACGGCTGTTCCAGAAGAAGAGGGTGGTCAGCAGCCCGACGAGGCCGGCGAGCATCAGCACCCAGCCCACCACGTCGAGGTTGAGCCATCCCAGATCGGCGTCGACGGCGAACGCGAAGATCGCACCCACCGCGATGAGGAAGATGCTGGCACCGATGCCCATGACGTCGCCTCCTTGGCTGTCAGCTGGCGTTACCCACCCGCCACGGCCATCGAGGGCATCGATGAGCGAGTGGCCCCACTGACATACCCAGGCGACACTCGCGTCAATCAGGCAAGCTGGAGGAATGACGGACGGCGAGGCCGAGACACGGACACTGGTGCTGCTGCGGCACGCCAAGGCCGAACAGCCCGGGAGCGGCTCCGACGTCGACCGGCGACTGACCGCACGCGGGCACGCCGACGCCGCCGCCGCCGGGGCGTGGCTGGCCGGGCAGGGTCTCCTCCCCGACGTGGTGATCTGCTCGGCGGCCCGCCGGACCATGCAGACCTGGCACGACGTGGCGCTGGGCATGACCGGGGTCCCGCCGGAGGGTGGCCCGGCGGGGACAGCACCGGTGGTGCGGTACGCCGCCGCCGCGTACGAGGCGCACCCGGACGACCTGCTCGACCTGGTGCGGATGGTCGAGCCGGAGGCCCACACGGTCCTGCTCGTCGCCCACAACCCGGGCATCTCGCTGCTGTCGGTGCTCCTCGACCCGGAAGGGGCCGACCGGGAAGGGTTGCGTACCACCGGTCTGGTGGTGCACCGGGCGGCAGCCCCGTGGGCGGAGTTGACACCGGGCGACACCCCGGTCGTCGACCGGCACACCGCCCGCGGCTGACCCGACCCACCCGCCGGGCAGCCCGGCTCTGGTGACGTCGTCCTGCGCGCGGCCGGTCAGCGGCCGGTGTCGTCCAGCGGGGCGGACGGTCAGGACGGGGGTGCGGTGGGCGGCGGCGGATCGGGCGGCGGCGGCATCATCGCGGTCGGGTGGGAGAGCCGGTTCTCCTCCACGATGAGCGTGCGCGCCCGCTTGCGCCGGTCCTGCCAGAACCAGAGCGTGGTGAGCAGCACGGCCAGGCCGGCCAGGATGAAGACCCAGCCGACGGCGCGCAGGTTGATCCACCAGACGTCGGCCCGGATGGCGAACGTCATGATCGCGCCGAGCGCGATGAGAAAGATGCCGCTACCAATGCCCATGTGCGCTGCACTCCCCCGTGCGGTGGCCGTTGGGCGTGCCCTGACGTGGTCCGCGCGGGTTACCCGCCCAGCAGCCCTCCTACCGGGATCGCACCCGGCAAATCTGGCCCCTCTCCCGACCGCTTCCCGCACGCCTCAAGGGGTGGCGCTGTCCCGATCCTCATGGTCGACGCAGAAGGGCCGATGTGGTGATGTCCGGACGTCCCGGACACCGCCACATCGGCCCCATGCGCGTCACCCGCCGAATCCGGCCGGCTCGACCCGGTCGGGACCGGCGGTCAGTTCAGAAGGCCTCCTCGGGGATGTCCATGATGTCCAGGTCGGCGCCTTCGATGATCCGGCGGTCGGCGCCGATGCGGGGCAGCACCTCACGGGCGAAGAACCGGGCGGCGGCCACCTTGCCGGTGTAGAACGCCTGGTCGGTGGTGGAGACCTCACCGGCCAGCGCCTTCAGCGCCACGTCGGCCTGCTTCTGGAGCAGCCACCCGACGACCAGGTCACCGAGGGCGAGCAGGAAGCGGCGGCTGCTCAGGCCGACCTTGTAGAGGCTGCGGGTGTCGCCGCCCTGGGCTTCACCGAGCCAACCGGTCAGCACGACGAGGATGTTCTGGATCTCGGCGAGCGCCCGACCGAGCGCCTGCCGCTCCTCCTTGAGCTGCCCGTTGCCGGCCTCGGTGCTGATGAACTCCTGGATCTCACCGGCGACCGAGGTGAGCGCCCTGCCGTTGTCCCGGACGATCTTCCGGAAGATCAGGTCGAGGCTCTGGATCGCGGTGGTGCCCTCGTACAGGGTGTCGATCTTGGCGTCCCGGACGTACTGCTCCAGCGGGTAGTCCTGGAGGAAGCCGGAGCCACCGTAGGTCTGGAGCGACTCGTGACCGAGCAGCTCGTAGGCCCGCTCGGAGCCGACGCCCTTGACCAGCGGCAGGAGCAGGTCGTTGACCCGCCTGGCCAGCTTGGTGGCCGGTTCGTCGCCGGCCGCCTCGGCGATCGCGATCTTGTCCTGCCAGGTGGCGGTGTAGCAGACCAGCGCCCGCAGCCCCTCGGCGTACGACTTCTGCATCAGCAGCGAACGGCGCACGTCCGGGTGGTGGGTGATGGTGACCCGGGGCGCGGCCTTGTCGGCCTGCTGGGTCAGGTCGGCGCCCTGCACCCGGTTCTTCGCGTACTCCAGGGCGTTGAGGTAGCCGGTGGACAGAGTGGCGATCGCCTTGGTGCCGACCATCATCCGGGCATACTCGATGATCATGAACATCTGCCGGATGCCGTCGTGCTTCTCGCCCAGCAGCCAACCCTTGGCCGGTACGCCGTGCTCGCCGAAGGTCAGCTCGCAGGTGTTGGAGACCTTGATGCCCATCTTGTGCTCGACGTTGGTGGCGTAGACGCCGTTGCGCTCGCCCAGCTCGCCGGTCTCGGCGTCGAAGTGGAACTTCGGCACGACGAACAGGGACAGCCCCTTGGTGCCCGGGCCGCCGACGCCCTCGACGCCGACCGGACGGGCCAGCACGTAGTGGACGATGTTGTCGCTCAGGTCGTGCTCGCCGGAGGTGATGAAGCGCTTCACGCCCTCGATGTGCCAGGAGCCGTCCGGCTGCCGGACGGCACGGGCCCGGCCGGCGCCGACGTCCGAGCCGGCGTCCGGCTCGGTGAGCACCATGGTGGAGGCCCACTGCTGGTCGATGAAGAGCTTGGCCCACTTCTTCTGCTCGTCGGTGCCCTCGACCTCCAGCACGTGCGCGAAGGACGGGCCGGAGGCGTACATCCAGACGGGCGCGTTGGCGCCGAGCACCAGCTCGGCGAGCGACCACCAGAGCGCGCGCGGGGCGCTGCTGCCGCCGAGGGACTCGGGGAGGTCCAGCCGCCAGAACTCGGAGTCCATGAACGCCTGGTAGGACTTCTTGAACGACTCCGGCAGCGGTGCGGTGTGCGTCGCGGGGTCGAAGACCGGTGGGTTGCGGTCGCTGTCCTGGTAGCTGGCCGCGAGGTCCTCACGGGCCAGGCGGTCGACCTCGGAGAGGAAGCTGCGGGCGGTGTCGACGTCCAGGTCCGTGTACGGCTCCTGGCCGAACGTCCGGTCCGCCCCGAAGACCTCGAACAGGTTGAACTCAAGGTCCCGAAGGTTGCTCTTGTAGTGGGTCATGCTCACTGGCCCCGCTTCCGGACAGGTGTTACCGATCAGTAACCCCCACTGTATTACTCACCGGTAGGCAGCGACAACCCGATCGTCGAAGTGACGGCGATCACAGCCCGGCGCGCGTCAGTTCTCCGCCGCGCCGACCTCCCACGAGGGCACCGCCACCGTCACCCCGCTACGCGGCCCGGTGTACTCCATCAGCACCAGGGCGATGTCGTCGTCGAGCCGCCCGTGCACCCACTCGACCAGCGCGGTCTCCAGGGAGGCCAGACCGTCGCCGACCGTGCCGTGGCCGAGCAGCCGCCACGCCCGGTCGGCGGTCGGGAAGAACTCGCCGTCCCGGCGTGCCTCACCGAGACCGTCGGTGAACAGCAGCAGCCGGTCGCCCGGCTCCAGCCGCTCCACCCGGGGCCGGACCACCGGCATGAAACCCAGCGGCGGCGCGGGCGCGGGCGGCTCCAGCGGGATCACCGCGCCCCGACGCAGCAGCAACGGCGCCGGATGGCCGCAGTTGACGATGGTCAGCGTCCCGCCGCGCTCCTCGACCACGGCCGCGGTGACGAAGTCCTCGTCCCCCACGTTGCGGGCCACCGCCCGGTCCAGGTCGGCCACCACCGCCCGCAGGTCGGGCCGCTCATAGGCGACGTGCCGGTAGGAGCCGAGCACGATGCTGGCGAGCCGGACCGCGTCCAGCCCCTTGCCCCGCACGTCCCCGATGATCATCCGGACGCCGTACGGGGTGTCTATCGCCTCGTACAGGTCACCGCCGATCTCGGCGGTGGCCGTGGGGGAGATGTACCGGGCCGCCACCGCCAGGGTCCCGACCTGCGGGCCGAGCGGACGCAGCACGGCCTGCTGAGCCACCGAGGCCAGCCGGGACAGCTCGCCGATCCGCACCACCTGCCCCTGCCGGACCGCCGCCACACTGGCCGCCACCACGGTGGCGAAGGCGATCCCGACCAGGGACACCGCAGTGGTCAGCTTCATCGCCGGATCGGCCACCGCGAAACCGGCCCCGACCAGCAGCGCGAGGAAACCCACCCCGGCCACCGCCCGCCACGAGGCGAAACCGGCGGCCAGGATCGGCGCCACCGTCATCAGTGCGACGTAGTGCACCGCACGGCCGTCGGCCGACTCGATCGCCGAGACGAGCGCGAGCAGCCCGACGGCCGCGCCGACGCCGGCGCGGGACCCGGGACTCAGTGGGCCTCGGCCCAACTGGAAGGCATGTTTACGTACGTGGGACAGCATGCCTGATGGAACCGGGCCGGAGAATGAACCTAGCCCCACGATTGAGGGTGTTCTACCCGGCCGTCCCGCTGGTGTCACCGTTCGCCGTCAGCCCAGCACCTCGTACCTGACCGTCAGTTCACCCAGGTCGACCGAGGCGATCGCGGCGAAGGCGGCCCGGGACAGGTCGATGCAGCGCCCGTCGACGAACGGGCCACGGTCGTTGATCCGCACGGTGACGGACTTGCCGTTGGCCGGGTTGGTCACCCGGACCTTGGTGTTGAACGGCAGGGTCTTGTGCGCGGCGGTCAGCGCGCTCGGGTCGAAGTTCTCCCCGTTGGCGGTCAACTGACCCTCGTCGTAGAAGGACGCGCCGCACGAGCCGCTGTCGACGACGTTGCTCTTCGGGGCCGCCTTCTTCGTGGTGGCGGACGGCTTGGGCGCGGGCGTGCGCGGCTTGCTCCGGGAAGCGGCCTGGGTCCGGGTCGCCTTCGGGCTGGCCGTGGCGGTGGGCGACGGGCTGGCGGTCGGGGAGACGGTGGGGCTGGCACTCAGGCTCGGCGTCGGCGCGGCGGTGGTGCCGACGACGCCGGGGGTGACCGGGTCCACGACGACGGGGGCCGGCGCGTCGTCGGCCGTCAGCTGCACCGCGCCGACGGTGCCGCCGACGGCGAGCGCGACACCGAGCGCGGCGGTGGCCGCGATGCCGGCGGGCGAGGAGAAGATCCGGGTACGGGAGTGCCTGCCAACCACCGGCTCGGTCCTTTCGTAGGCCTTCATAGCGGCTCGGACCGTAACGACAGAAGCACTTCCGAAGTCAACGTGATCATGGTGGTATGCCCGGAATTACAGTGATACGTGTGACCGATCAGCCGACGGCCGGTGGGCCGCACGGGCCAGAATGCCACCGCTGGCATTCACCGCCGAGGATGGGGTCATGACCGCCGCGCCGCGTACCGCGAGGATGGGGCCATGACCGCTGCGCTGCGCGCCCGCCTGGTCGAGCTGTTCCGCTGGGTCGACCCGGGGCCGGGCAGCAGCCACCTGGTCAGCGACGTCTCCGGCTGGTGGCGGGACCCGCAGGTGCTGGCCGGGCTCGGACCAGCCCTGGTCGCGCCGTTCCACCCCGACCGGCCGACCGTCGTCGTCGCCCCCGCGGTGACCGGGTTGATGCTCGGGCCGCTCGCCGCGACCGCCCTCGGTGTCGGCTTCGTCCCGGCCCACAAGCCCGGCGACGGCCGACTCCCCGCCGGCCCGCTGACCTGGGCGCAGAGCCCACCCGACTTCCGGGGCCGGCAGGTCGACCTGGCGGTACGCGACGACCGGCTCGGCGCGGACGACCGGGTGCTCATGGTCGACGACTGGGTCGCCACCGGAGCCCAGGTGCGGGCCGTCCGGGACCTCTGCGCCGCCCGGGGCGCACACTGGGTCGGCGTCGCCGCCGTGGTCGTCGACCTGCCCGACCCGGTCGCCGCCGAACTGGGCGCACGCGGGCTACTCACCCCCGCCGACCTGCCCTGACCCACGCTCCCGTGTCAGCCCGGCCAGGGTGCCGAGCGACTTGGCGACCAGCAGATCGGTCGGCGTGGCCAGGGTCGGGGCGACCTGTCCGGCGACTCAGTCCACCGCCACCGCCGGTGGTGCGCCGGGCGACGGGACAGCGGCACCCCGGTAGCCTCGGCCGCATGTGGCCACGGATCGGCGGACTCCGCACGCTCGCCCTCGGCACCCCCGGTGAGCTGCGCACCACCCTCAACACGCTGGTGCTCACCGGGGTCAAGACGGCCACCGCCGGCCTGCTCACCGAGTACGCCGCCGAGGCCGAGGAGTTGGAGCACGTCGGTGAACGGCTGGCCCTGGTCGACGACCGGGACGCGCTCGTCGGAGTGGTCGAGGTGACTGGAATCGACGTCGTCCCCTTCGCCCGGGTCCCCTGGGACTTCGCCCGCTCCGAGGGGGAGGGCGACCGCTCGATCGAGGACTGGCGGGCGGGGCACGCCGGCTTCTGGGCCCGGGCCGGCACCCCGGTCACCGACGACACCGAGATCGTCTGCATCCGGTTCCGACTGGTCTCGGCCGGCGACGGCGGGATACGCACCGGCGACCTGGGCACCTGAACCGGGCCGGGGCGGCACCCCGTCAGTGTCCGGCCCCCTGCCGGTGCGTGCGGGGTCCCTCAGTGTGCAGCCGCTCAGGGCCCGCGGCACCCCGCAGTGCGTGCGGCGACCTGTCAGGGCGTGCGCAGCTCCGGCAGCAGGCGGGTGGCGACGTCCGCCAGCACCGCCTCGTCGCCCGCGTACCAGCTGCTGGCCCGGGGCCAGTGCGTGATCACGTCGGTGAAGCCGAGCGCCGCCGCCCGCGCGACCTGCTCGGCGAAGAAGTCCGCGCTGCTCAGCGAGAAGACCGGCGCCGAGTCCAGGGAGAGGTACCGGGGCAGGCTGGCCGGGTCGCGGCCGGCCTCGTCGAGGGTACGGTCCATCCGGGCGCAGAGCGTCGCCACCCCGCCCCACCAGGCCGTCAGTTCCTCCTCGCCGGTGCCGGTGGTGACCCAGCCCTGACCGAACCGGGCGACCAACCGCATCGACCGGGGCCCGTTGGCGGCCACCACGAACGGCACCCGGGGTTGCTGCACGCAGCCGGGGTTGTTGCGGGCGTCCACGGCGGAGAACCAGTCACCCCGCCAGGTGGTGCCGTCCTCCCGCAGGATCAGGTCCAGCAGCTCGGTGAACTCACCGAACCGGTCCACCCGCGGCCGGGGCGGCAGCGTCTCCCCGCCCAGCACCGCCGAGTCGAAGCCGATCCCACCCGCGCCGAGACCCAGCAGCAGCCGCCCGCCGCAGATGTCGTCGAGGGTGGTGACCTGCCGGGCGAACGCCGCCGGATGCCGGAAGTTGGGCGAGGCGACCAGGGTGCCGAGCAGGATCCGTTCGGTCACCGTGGCAGCGGCGGTCAGCGTCGACATCGAGTCGAACCAGGGACCGTCGACCAGGTCCCGCCAACCCAGGTGGTCGTACGTCCAGGCGTGGTCGAAGCCCCACGCGTCCACCTGCTGCCAGCGCCGACGCGCCTCCGGCCACCGCTGGTCGGGAAGGATCACGATGCCAATCCGCATGATCACCAGGGTACGTCCCGACGCCGCCCCCGGCCCTTTCCGTGCCGGGTGCCCGCGCTCACGTGGGTCAGTCAGGCCGGGTCTGCTCCTCGGTCTCCGACCACGGGGTCGCCTTCAGCACGATCGGCCGGTAGGCCAGCGCGCGGTCGACGACCTCGGTGGCCGTCAGCTCCGGGGTGGTCGTGAAGATCAGATCGGAGACGTCCGGACAGACGAGGTCGCGTGCGAGTCTGTCCAGCCAGTCGTTCAGCTCGCCGTCGTCGGCATAGTCGAGCCGCATGATCCGCTCGACGAGGGCGACGGCCTCGTCCCGGGTCAGCTTCGCCGGCACGGTGACCTCCTCGGAGCAGGGCCGATGGCACCCCACATGATCCTCGACGGGGAGGTGTCGAGGTTTCCGCCCCGGGCTGTCGTCCAGGTCGGCCCGAGGTCGGGTGGTCCTGGCGCGTCCTTTCGAGCTGATGTCGTCAACGAATCAGGCGGCGAGTGAGGCGTGACAGGTGGTCAGGCGGGGGGTGACGGGCGGCGGGCGGCGGGCGGCGGGCGGCGGGCGGCGGAGTGTGCTGACGTCGACACCGCTTCGGCCGTCGGTGTGAGTCGTTCACGTCATCAGGTCTAAAGGACGCGCACGGGTATCCGCTCCCCCGCCATGCCGATCGAGTGGGCTTCAGGTCGCCGGGGTCGCCGCCTGGGCGACGTCACCGGGGTCGTAACTCTCGTCGCAACCGCCAAGTCACCAACGCAGGCGGCACCTGGAGCCGCTACCCCGGCCCAAGGCCATGACTTGTTACCGCGACAACCCCGCTGTCGGCCGCGCCGGTGCTCAGCTGGCTTCCGAGCCAGGTGAGTAGCGTCGTGCTGTACTGCCCGCTGATGCTCCCGCCATCGGCACGGTGCGCCCTGGTTGACCTTGGAACATCGAAGGCCCCGACTCGGATTCGCATCCTGGTCAGGGCCTTCGTGGTGGAGCGGGTGACGGGAATCGAACCCGCACTGTCAGCTTGGGAATTGACGATGGGTGGGAGGTCGACGGGCCGGCGGCCTGGTCGCGGTGGTCCCTGGTGGCCTGGGTTGACCCCTGCTGTCCTGCCCTAATGGCACGCTAATGGCACGGGCTGCCCGTTCTCGAACGGCTCGTCATGCCACCGGAAGCCGGCCTCGTCGTCCTCGATTCTCAACAGGAACTCGGCCACCTGGGGGCCGTCCGGGTGGGTCATCGTCAGGGCGGCCCGGATCTCGTCGTCGATCCGGATCATGACCTCGTCGTCGTCCGCGTCGAGGGCGGCGTTCTGGGCGACAAAGAGCGGGCGTAGCGGCCCGAACCCCGGCAGCGGTCGGAACCGGCCGTACGTCCACGGGAAAGTCGTGACTCTGCTCGTCGATCTCGCCGACCAGTTCGCCCCGGTGGTACAGCCGCCACACCCTGCCCACGTCCACCGCGACAGCGTAGGCGGACCCGGTGTGGTCGGATTCGGCGCGACGCGGGGTGACCTGGGAGGGCCGAGGGCAAGCCGGCGAAGCCGGCGCGGCAGCCGATCGCCAAAAGCCCGACGGGGCCAGCCACCCCGGCGATCGTCACGGCCTGGTCGTGGTTCGTTATCCAGATTCGGGGTGCTGTGGGCGCGGCAGCCCGTCGGCTGTCGGCGGCTTCCCGCCCCGGCGTCGCAGACGACCGGGGCGGCTTGCCGCCGGACGGGGCCACCGCGCCCGCACCGCGCTGCGCGCGGTGCCTTGATCCAAAATAGAAGGAATCGGCAACTATCGTCGAGAAGACCGTCGAGTAGCCGAGCCCTGCCGACGCAAGCGTAGATCGGCATAAGATGCTGTGTCACGCAGCGTACCGAGAGTATGAGGGCACCCCGGATCATTCCTCACCGCGACTTAGAGACCCATGACCTTCTACGAGTGCTACTCGGTTAGAAGAGACAGCTGCCATCTGATACACAAGACCCGCCGAGAGTTGGAGGTTCCCTTGAGTGACCGAGCCCTAGACACGGGTGACGAGAATCCGGTCGATGAAGTCCGAGACGTCGAGGAGGCCGAGTCACAGCTCGATGATCAGTATGGCAACGATCCTGTTGGCTTCTGGGAGGCGAAGCAGCGAGACCTTGTCACTAGCGCTGTCGACTATAACCTCTTCTCGCTCTCCAGTCTTGTGCGAGCTAAAAAGATCGACTTGTCGCCAAAGTACCAGCGACGCAATCGCTGGACCAACGTACGCAAGTCACAACTGATCGAATCCTTTTTGATGAATGTTCCGGTACCGCCAATCTTCCTCAACGAGGACGAGTATGGTCGATACTCGGTGATCGATGGTAAGCAGCGCCTCACTGCCATCAATGACTTTCTAGTCGGGCGTCTTCGCCTCACTGGCCTTGAGGTTTTTTCTGAACTAAACGGAAGCTCCATTGACGAGTTGCCCGGAACCCTTCAGACCATCCTGGAAACCAGGGCCGCAATTCGGGCCATCATCATTCTTCGCCAGTCGGACTCCGACGTCAAGTACCAGGTATTTCAGAGGCTGAACACTGGCGGCATTCGCTTGAATCCCCAGGAAATCCGGAATAGCGCATGGCCCGGCAACTTGAATGAGATGATTCTCGAAGAATCTTCTTCTGATTTGTTTCACAAAGCTCTAGGGATTGCCGATAGGCACAAGTCTGAACTCTATAAAGAGATGCGAGATGCTGAATTTGTGCTCAGGTACCTATCTTTCAAAGATGATTGGGAGACCTTCAAGGGGGGAATGGGTCGCCGTCTCGATGATTTTATGGTAAATAATCACTCCATGCCGATCTCTCAGGTCGAGGAACTTCGATCAGCTTTCAGAGAGTCGGTCCGTAAGTCGATGGCAGCTTTCGGCGAATATGCTTACCGCCGTTGGATGCCCGAGAAGCAGACATGGAGGAAACCGGTGCTGGCAGCGGCTTTCGATGCCGAGATATTTGCTGTCCAGGACTTCGATATTTCTAAGCTAGAACTGAATCAGGATGCCTTAATTACCGGAGTCAAGGAGCTTTTCAGTGACCCTACCTTTAGGTCGGCAATCGACTCGGCAACCAACACTCCGAGCTACTTCCGAGAACGAATCAGGCTAGTCCGCCACACGATCGCTTCTATCGTGAGCTAGGCATGGCAGCGCTGGAGAGCCTAAGGCATTCCCTAATCGCTGTGAGGGCGCTAGCTGAATTGGAAGAGCGCTACGCTGATCCCCCAGAGGTTGAAGATCGTGCAGTGTGCTTTGGGCTGCGTGGAGCCTGCACGGTTCTAACCGTCGCATGTTTCGAGTCGTTCCTTCGGACACTTTTCGAGGAGCAGTTAGACCGCCTCCGTCAAGAGCGAATTCCACTGGCTCACTATGGCGACAAGATTCATACAGCCGCAATCTACACGTCGCTCGAGTTAGCCATGAAGGGAGATCATCGCTCACGCGGGTCGGAGAAGGTGAATCGGTTGCCGGAGGTAATTGCAGCCGCAAAGGCGATTGTTGGCGGCTCTTTCTCGCCAAGAGCTTTGTCTTCCACCGGCAACAACCCAGATCCAGATTGCGTCAAACGAATGTTCAAGAACGTTGGATTCAACGACATTTTCAGAAAGGTCTCTCAGCCATTCGGCGAAACGTGGCCTAAGCCTGTGTCGCTCGACTACTGCGCGGAAAAACTCGAAAGTCTGGTGACTTCGCGACACCAGGTCGCCCATACGGCCGACGCCGCCCACGTTCTTCGGGCCGAACTACTCGAGAACGCCCTTTTTGTTGAGAGTCTAGCCCTCGTTTTGTCAATGCAATTGGAGACGCACATCGATGCTTTAATTGCTTCTGCTCGACGCGCCCATACTCTAACCGAGGAGCTGGATATCTGATCTATTCGGTCACTGTCCACCTGCGTTTCTGAGAGTGGTCAAGAGAGTGGAGTCAGGGCACCTAGAGAGCTCGTTCATCCGAGCTGCGAGTTTAGGCGCCTCGACTCCATTTCTTCGCTCTATCGACGGACTTAACGCTCTCTCAACTTTGGCTCGACTGTTTCGCGACTCACACGATCGAGTCCACATGGAGCAGCCATTTTAATCGTGCCGCGGCAGCCGATATAACCTTACGACCATCTCAACTCTCGCTCCCGTTCGTGAAATGCTCTCGCTTTCGATCAGTGGCGTGCCAACTTCGACCTCGAAAAGGGCTGCTAGGCCTGCATCGGCCGCAACTTCATTCACTCTTTCTTTCGTGCCCTTACACCGGTCGGTATTGCAGTTACAGGTGCGCGCGTTCGCGTATGTACCCCTACCGTGTTCGGTGGTGACGAAGCCCTCATCTCGCAAAACAGATATCGCCTGACGTATTGTGCCGCGACTTGCCCGGAACTCGGCCGTAAGCACGCTCTCGGTCGGCAAAACGGCTCCGGGCGGGATCGCGCCACGCTCGATGCGCTGCTTCAGTTCGTCGGCGATGGTGCGGTAGCGGGGTTGTCCGTAGTGCGGGGTGGGCACCTGTTCACCGTACCTGGCACTTGTTGTACCAAGTGCCAAGCAAGCGACGTGTTTCGACGTCTGGACAACTCGTCCACTTGTAGATACGTTTCCTGGTGTGCGGCCGGGGTGACGGCTCGTGTCAGGGGTGGTCGCGGTGTCGGCCCTGGCCGCACCTATGCGCGGCGTCCTGTGGGACCGGTTGCGGTAGCCGCGTAGACAAGTTGGCTCGGCGATACCCGACCCGTCCGGCGTCGGACGGTGCGCCGTGCCTTCATCCGGGCCGGCGGTCGGCCACAACCACGCTCGTGGTCGGCCGCCGGTTCCTCGTCTACCTGTGGAGGTGCGATGTCCGGCTCTCATCGTCGACGCGGTTGGTTGTCGTCCTGGTGGCCGCGCCGACGTACACCAATCCCGGCCACCAGCAGCGACAAGCCATCGGTGTCGTCCGGCGGATCGGTCGTCCCTGCGTCGTGGTGGTCGGCTGACGTCACGCGGGAACTTCCCGTGCTGCGGTATGCGCCGTTGATGACGGTGGCTCAGGCGCACCGGGGCCACGGCGGGCGGTGGACACGATGACCCGCCCGAGCAAGCCGGCCCCGGTCACGAGTCACCCGGACTGGTGCACGCCGGAGCGGTGCGGCTATCTGGTGCCGCCGGTGATGGCGCACATGGCCCGTCGTCATCGCGGCCACATGCTGCGCGTCGGTGAGAAGCGGGCGAGTGGGCTCGTCGTCACGTACCTCATCAGCGCCGAGACTCCCGGTGCTCCGCTGGTGTGCGTGCACGCGTCGTGTCGGGCGGGGAACGCCTGGGCGGAGTTGTCGCTGTCGGAGGCGGCCGAGTTGGTGGAGCAGTTGCGTGGGTTGCTGGCGCAGGCCGGCGGGCAGGGGGCCGGCGATGAGTGACGGCTTTCCGATGATGAACCGGCGGGGGCCGGCGTCGCCTCGGCCGGTGGTGTGTCCGCCGTGGTGTCGGGGTTGTGGACCGAACGATCCGATGCACCGGGGGTACCTGGCCACGATCGGGCGGGAGGGGACCGGCTGGGTGAGTCTGCAACTGCTCATCGACCGGTTCACCCGCCGCGACCCGGCGATCAAGCTCGACGCGACCCACTTCGGCACCACGCAGACCGTGCTCCTGTCGCTCAACCACGTCGACCGGCTCATCGAGGAACTGACCCACGCCCGACACGCCATGCAGGCACAGGCCGGGCGGCCCGGCCAGACGGGAGAGCCGCGGTGAACACCAACGGCCGGCGGGCCGCTTCCGCCCGTGCGCCTGGTGGGCGTCGTGGGCAGGCTCCGCGAGCAGGGGCGGTGGTGGTGCCGGCGGTGCCGGAGCGGCCCGCTGGGGGGACCACCTGGCAGACGTTGGAACGTCTAGGGGGTACGGTGACCGGTGTGCATGGCCGGGACTGGCGCCCTCGCTACCTGCAACTCGCGGAAGAGTTGCGGGTGAAGATCATGAGCGGGGAGCTTGCCCCTGGCACGCTGATGCCCAGCGAAACCGAGCTGGCCGAGTCGTCCGGGCTGTCCCGCACGAGCGTCCGCAACGCCATCCGGCAGCTCCGGGAATGGGGTCTGGTCCGCGCGGAGCAGGGGCGCGGCACCTACGTGCGGGCACCCCGTCAGCGGGTACGCCGACGCAACACCGAGCGGTACCAGTGGGAGAAGGACCGGGTCCTGCTCGACGAGGATGAACGGTTGAAGACCGGCGCGACCGAGCACGACACCGGCCTGACCGTCGATGACCTCAAGTTCCACGCCGAGTACACCCGCGTCGACGCCGATGAGGAGATGGCGGCGGCCTTGCAGGTGGAGCCGGGTGCGCCGCTGCTGCGCCGGGTCTACTGGACGTCGTCGCGGCACGAGAACGCGCCGCTGACCGTGTCGTACTCCTACCTGCCCTACGACCTGGTAGCCGCGAACCCGGACCTGCTCGACGCCGGCAAGGAACCCTGGCCCGGCGGCACGCAACACCAGCTCTACACCCTCGGCATCGAACTGGACCGCATCGACGACGAGATCCGCGCCCGGCCCCCGTCACCGGATGAGGCCGAACTGCTGGACATCGACCCGGGCGTCTCCGTGCTCACCGTGCGGAAGACCTCCGTCGACACCACCGGCCGGGTGGTCGAGGTCGCTGACGTGGTGATGCCGGGGGACCGGACCGAGCTTGTCTACTCCCACAAACTCCAGCGGTGGAAAACTTGACGCAGCTCGTCTCGGTCATCACCCCGGTCCACGCGCCCAGCATCGGATACCTGGCTGGCGCGTACGAGTCGCTTGCCAAGCAGGAGATGCCGCCGGGGTGGGATTGGCAATGGCTCGTCCAGGAAGACGGACAGACCGGAGCCCTGGCCGACGTGCTGCCCGACGACCCTCGGATCAGCCTCGGCACGGGTCGTCCTGGTGGGCCTGGTGTTGCTCGGACCCTTGCGCTGTCCCGGGTTGACGGTGACCTCATCAAGGTTCTCGATGCTGACGACCAGTTGACCCCCGGCGCGCTCGCTCGGGACATCGCCGCGTTCGACGCGCACCCGCAGATCGGGTGGACCACCTCGCGGGTGCTCGACCTGCTGCCCGACGGGTCGACCGCCGGATGGGACAAGGACCCGGCCGGTGGGGTCATCGACCGGGGTGCGGTCCTGGCGTTCTGGCAGGCCAACGACTACCGGGCATCCGTACACCCGGCGACCCTGTGCCTACGGCGGGATCTCGTCTTCGCCCTCGGCGGCTGGATGGCCCTACCCGCCTCCGAAGACACCGGCCTGCTCCTGGCCGCCAACGCCGTCAGCGCCGGCTACTTCACCCGCGAATACGGCCTGCTCTACCGTAAATGGCCCGGCCAGGTCACCAGCCAAGCCGCACACCGCGAGCCCGCCGAGTACCAAGCCCGCATGAAGATCATCGAGGCCAGAGCCCAGGCTCTCGCCTCGGCGGTCCCGCGCGGCTTCGGCAGCAGCACTAAGGGGTAGAACCGCACTCCTCGCCGCGTGTCGGGTTGCGGCTAGGGTTTCATGCTCTCATCCCGGTTGCCGTCTCAGCCTTCTCTGCCTCGTGGAGCAGCCTCACTACCTCAGGTCAGGCTGGGGCCCGCTCGGATCATTCCTACGGGTTAATCCGTGAGTAACTTTCGGATGGGATGACTGCCTCGCGGCCTTCGTTTCAATGCGATTCCATGCAGCGACTCCCGCCGTAGCCGAATGGCTGCGGGGTCGAAGCCGGAAGCAGGTCCACCGCTTGTCAAGCTGGCCGGGCTTGGGCAAAATCCTCCCATGTTCACTCACCCTAAGGAAGTCAGCCTCGCTGCTCTGCCGTTGCACGGCTTGTTTGACCAGAAAGCTCACCCTGGGCGTCCCGAAGTGCTCTGCTTCTTGTCACTAGGAGTTGATATCTACCTGGGGAACGGCGTGCAATCGAGTATCGCGATAAAGCAGAAGAGTGGACGGCCTAGCAGGGAAGCACTGCTCTCCGAAGCCCGGATTCGCGGGCTGGAAGATCTCACCCAGGGCAAGTTTGACATCTTCTGGAATAGCATTCATCGCTACCATGGTGATCTCGCAGTTTATGCACGCTATCACGCATGGAGAAGCAACGTGCTGACCCCAACGACCGGGGTTCTGAAGGAGAAGCTCTGCATTGTTCGGAGCGATGTAGCCACGCTGCCAGATGTCATCGAGGAGGTCTGTATCGCCTATATAGCCCAGCGCCTCGCACGGGCGGGGATGACCGTGAGTCTGCAAGGCTTGCTTGGGCAAGAGCAGCACCGCAAGAGCATCCTGTTGATTGAGAAGAAGTTGTACGAGCTGGGCATGGCAACATGGAGGACGGTCTACCAACAAATGGCCGATGCCGCCGGGATTCGACTCACGTCGGACTTTCTGGATAGATTCTCGCTCCATGCCGCACTTTTGTCTGAAGGCTATACCAAAAGAGCTTACATTAACCAAGAGTTGGAAGGAATTCCCGATTCCGAAATAGCCGATTCCTTTGGAAGGCGGCTCGGTTTTGACTTAATTTGTTACGTTCGCGGCTTAGTAGTGGACTTAGACCAGAAGCTCATGAAGGTGCTGACCTTGCGCGGGAAAGCCATCCAGTGAGTTGACCGCAAGCCCTCTCGCTGGCAGAGGGCTTGCGGCTTCCGCACCCCTCCAAGTTGTTGACTTGTCTGCCAAGTGGCGTCTACCTTGGAGTCTCCACTTGGCAGACATGTCAACGACTTGGAGGTTGAGCGATGGCTCTGCGTGGCGGTACGAGGTTCGCCGTGCGTTGTGAGGACGTGTTCCCGGCGGGGTGCGCCCTGGTCCCCGAGTCCCTGGGTGAGGTCGAGGACTACGACGAGAAGACCGGGCGGCGTAGCCCGGCGAAGGACAAGTTGACCGGTCAGCGGGTGTGGCAGGTGCGGGTGATGGACCTGGACCCGGAGCTTGGCAAGCGTTCCCGGGAGACGACGGTCAAGATCTCCGCCGACTACCAGCCGGTTCCGCCGACGGGTGCGCCGTTCGAGGCGGTGGAGTTCGAGGGCATGACGGTCACGCCGTACGTGACCAACAACAACCGGATGGCGTACTCGCTGCGGGCGACCGGGATGCGTGCCCCGGCAGGCGTGGCGAAGAAGGCGGCGGCGTAGCCGCTGAAGGTTGGGGGCGGGGCTGTCTGGTCTTGGCGGACGGCAGCCCCGCCCCCTTGGTGTCTCTTTCCCCTGCTCTGTCGAGAGAGGTAGTGACGTGTCCAAGCGTAGGCGTTCGGCTGCCCCGGCTTCGCCTCGGTGCGAGGTGTGTCAGTCCCGGTTCGACCCGGCCACCGGTGCCGACGGTCGGTGTGCCGGGTGTGTCGGGCAGCTCGTTCTTCCGTTTCCTCCGGTCCGGGATGCGTCGGGCCGGTTCGTGTCCCTGCGGGGTGGGCGATGATGCGCCGTCCTCGTGGCGGGGTCGTGATGGTGACCGCCGGGGATCTGATGGTGGTCCGGCCGAAGCGGTTCGTCCTGCCGATGTGGCTGGTCGTGCTCGGCCTGGTGCTGCGCTGGGCCGCCCGGTTCTGCTGGTGGTGCCTGCGTCACCCGATCACCGTGGGCCTGGCCGTGGCCGCCGCCGTCCTCTACACCGAACACGGATGGCCGGGCCTGGTCGTGCCGCTGGTGCTGGCGTCGGCGGTGTCGGCCCTGTGGCGGTGGCGCGATGAGACGTCCTGGTGGCGGTGGTGCGCCGGGCCGCTGCTCGGCCGATTCCGTCAGGTCGTCGTCTACCGGCGGGCCTGGCCCGAGGCCATGACCCTGTGCGGCCTCGCCGCAACGTACGACCACCGGCCGGTCCTGCCGCAATTGCTGCGGGTGCGCTCGGATCAGGCCCTGGACGTGCTGACCGTGCGCATGGTCCGGGGGCAGACCCCGGCCGACTTCCAACAGGTCACCGCGAACCTCGCGTACGCCTTCGGCCGGCGGCACGCCCGGGTCTACTCCGAGCGACCCGACACCCCGCCGACCCGTACCGGCTACTGGGCTCTGCCGCTCGGCTGGGTCGACCGGTTGCGGTTCCGGGACCGACCCACGCTGGTCTACCTGGTGCTCGTCCGCACCGACGCGCTGCGGCCGGTGGTGCCGCCGTTCGACACCCCGGCCGTTCCCGACTTCACCGGGTTGCCGTTGGCGCGGCGGGAGGACCTGGGCACCTGGTCGCTGCACCTGCTCGCCACCCATGTGCTGATCGGTGGGGCCACCCGCTCCGGGAAAGGCTCGGTGCTGTGGTCGCTGGTCCGCTCGCTGGCCGGTGGCATCACGTCGGGCCTGGTGCGGCTGTGGGTGATCGACCCCAAGGGCGGGATGGAGTTCGCCATGGGCCGGCCGCTGTTCGCCCGGTTCGCCTGCAAGTCGTTCGAGGCCATGGCCGATCTCCTCGACGAGGCCGTGACCGTGATGCGGGAGCGTCAGACCCGACTCGCCGGCACCGTTCGGGTGCACACGCCGACCGGGGATGACCCCCTGGTCGTGGTCGTCATCGACGAGATGGCCGCGCTGACGGCGTACCTGCAAGACGTCGACCTGCGTAAGCGCATCGCGGTCTCGCTGGGGTTGCTGCTGTCGCAGGGGGCCGGGGTCGGGGTGCTGGTGGTGGCCGCGTTGCAGGACCCGCGCAAGGAGGTGTTGCCGTTCCGGGACCTGTTCCCGACCCGCATCGCCCTCGGGCTGACCGAGGCAGCTCAGGTTGATCTCGTGTTGGGTGACGGTGCCCGCAACCGTGGTGCCCTCGCGGATCAGATGCCCCGATGGGCCAAGGGCGTGGGGTACGTGATCCTCGACGGCACCCCGGAACCGATGCGGGTCCGGTTCTCCTACGTCAGCGACGACGACATCCGCGACCTGGCGCACCGGTACCCGGCCCCGGCCGACGCGGCGGACATCCTCGCCCAGGTCGGCCGCGAGTCGACCCCGGAACCGGCCCGGCCGGCGCTGCCCCGGCCTCGACGCGGGCCACTGCTTCCCGACGCGCTGCGCACCATCCTCGACGCCGACCGGGGTGAACCCCGATGACCGGCCCGACCGACGGCCGGCGCTTCTACCGGCTGCGTACCCCCGAACCGGTCACCGCCGTGTCCGTCCGCGTCGACCACGACCGACCCGACCCGTACCCCGTCTATCTGGCGGTCGGTGCGGGCCGGCGGCGAATGTCCCTGACCCCTGACGAGGCGTGGGCGCTGTGGCGCTGCCTTTCCGAAGCCGTCGCCACGCTCGGCACCCCTCCCGACTACATCCGCACCGACATCCGACCGGCCCGGAGGTAACCGCCATGACCACCCTTGCCCGCGTCATCAACCGGCTCCGGCGTCCGCTGCGCATCCGGCTCGTCGGCCCCGCCGACCAGACCGCCGCCGCCCTGCACGGCCTCGCGCACATGGTCAACCGCCGCCCCGACATGGCCGACCGGCGCATCCGTATCGACCTCACCATCCGCGAGAAGCCGATGCAGGAGTGGCGATGACCGCACGCACCGAAACCGCCGTACGCCTGGTGATCCTGCTTGCCATCGGCAGCATGGCCGGCGCTGCCGCCTTCACCCACGTCCACGACCTGTCCGTCGCCCACGGCCAACCCGACTGGATCGGCTGGGCCAACGCCGTAGCCGTCGAACTGATGGCGATCTACCTCGGCCTTGAACTCCGCGCCCGCCGCCGTGCCGGTCGCCCTGTCGGCCTGGTCGGCTCGCTCCTGGTGGCGTTCGCGTTGCTGTCCCTCGCCGCCCAGGTCGCCGAAGCGGAACCCTCGGTGTGGGGCTGGACCGTGGCGGCCGTGCCGTCCCTGGCATTCCTCGCCCTGGTCAAGGTCGTCCTGTCCAACGCTCCCGCCGTGCCGCCGGCTCCCGCACCGGACCAACCCCCGGGCGACTGGTACGAGGTGCCCGAGCAGGCCACCACCGACCCGGTACCCGAGCGTCCGGCCGACCCCGTGCCGCCGGCTGTCCCGGCACCGGCTGCCATCTCTGCCCCGGCGGCCGTGCTGCCTCCGCGTGTTGTCCCCTCGAACCGGCCGCACGTCGTCGGGATCATCCGATGACCGCCCCCACCCTCCCGGGCCTCGAACCCGCCACCCCGACCCCGGTCGCTGTTCCTCGGCCGGGGTCGCGGGCGGCCCGCATGGCGCTACCCCGCTCGGTCGACGTCCTCAAGGAGATCGCCGCCGAGTACGGCGTCTGCGTGCGCCCCCTCGCCATGCGCCGCACCGACCTCGACACCGGCCTGACCGAAGTCATCGACCTGCCCTGTGGTGCCACCCGGGAAGACAAGTGCGCCCCGTGCGCCAAGAAGAACCGCCGACTGCGGCAGGCCCAGATCCGGGAGGGCTGGCACCGCGACGACGAGCCGTTGCCGCCACCGGAACCGGCGACCGAGGAACAGAAGGCGCTGATCCTGTTCCGCGCACACCTGGAGTTCTCCCGCGACGAGGCCATCCGCGCCGCCGAGTGGGGGCAGGTCGAAGAACTCGACGAAGGAGTCCGCGAGGTCGAAGAGGCCATCACGGCGGAGGGCCTGCGCGGGCGGGTAGGGCCACCCCACGCGGGCGTCGACGAAGACGCCGACGACGACACCGGCCGCCGGCGTAAGCGCTCCACCAAACGGCGGCAGGACGCGCCCGAGCTTCCTCGGCGCAAGGTCGAGCGGCGCACGGTCGGCAGGACGTATACCGCTGCGGACGGGTCGACCTACCGGCCGTCGATGTGGCTGACCCTCACCCTCGACTCCTACGGCCCGGTCCGGCCCGACGGCACCCCGGTCAACCCCGACCGGTACGACTACCGCCGCGCCGCCTGGGACGCCGTGCACTTCCCCCGGCTCCTGGATCGGTTCTGGCAGAACCTGCGCCGCTGTGAGGGCTGGAACGTCCAGTACGCCGGCTGCGTCGAGCCGCAACGCCGACTCGCCCCACACGCCCACTTCGCCATCCGGGGCACCATCCCCCGCGACACCCTGCGCACCGTCGCGGCGGCCACCTATCACCAGGTGTGGTGGCCGACGGTCGACGTCCAGCAGTACACCGCCGACCGACCCCCGGTGTGGGACGAGGACGCGGCGGCGTGGGTCGACCCGGACACCCGGTGCCCGCTGACCACCTGGACGGAAGCCCTCGACGCCATCGACAACGACCCGGACGCGGAACCGGTGCACGTCGTGCGCTTCGGTACCCAGGTCGACGCCCGAGGCGTCATGCCCGGCACCACCGACGCGGAACGGACCATCCGGTACGTCACGAAGTACATCACCAAGCACACCGGCGACGTCCACAAGGCCACCACCGACCGGCACCGCAAACACCTCGACCGGCTCTGGCGGGAACTGCGCGTCACCCCCTGCACCGACCGGTGCGCCAACTGGCTGCTCTACGGCGTCCAACCGAAGAAGGCGAACCCGAAGCTCAAGCCGGGCCGGTGCAAGGGCAAGGTCCACCAGCGGGACACCCTCGGCATCGGCGGCCGGCGCATCCTCATCTCCCGCGACTGGTCCGGCAAGACCCTCAGCGACCACAAGCACGACGTCCGGGCCTGGGTGCGGGCATTGCTCGGTACCACCACCGACAGCGGCGCGGCCGACAACACCCGGCAGCTCGTCGACGACCAGGGCGACAACGTCGAACGGGTCCGGCACGCCTGGGAACTCGCCCGGCCCGACGACCCGGACGTGGGGCCGCTGTCCCATCGGCTCATGCGGTCGATCAGCGAACGCGCCCGCTGGCGGTCCGAACTACTCGCCGCCAAGGACCGGGCCGCCCAGGGGTCGGCCGATCCTTCGGCAACTCAGCACAACGCACGGCACGACGGGGAGGAAGGCGACAGTGGACGAGGTTTTGACCATCGAGCAGGCCGCGGCCCGGATCAACATGAGTGAGCGGTACGTCCGCCGGCTGGTCGCCGAACGGCGTATCCCGTTCCACAAGCTCGGCCGTAGCGTCCGGATCAAGGCCGTCGACCTGGCCGCGCATGTCGAGTCCGGGCGGGTGGAGCCGCTGACCGCCTCGGATGTGTGGCGCGACCTTCAGCGGGTGGCGTGATGGCGAACAAGGAAGGTCACCGCCGGTTCGGCAGCGTCCGCAAGCTGCCCTCGGGGCGCTATCAGGCTCGGTACCCCGGCCCGGATGGGCAGATGCGCAACGCGCCGGAGACGTTCGCCCGGAAGTCCGACGCGGACCGGTACCTCACGCTGGTTGAGGCGCAGATTGCCCGGCACGAGTGGACCGACCCCACCCGGGCCAAGATCAAGGTTGCCAACTACGCGCGACGCTGGATCGACCAGCGGCCGAACCTGCGACCCCGGACCGTGCACCTGTACGGGTGGCTGCTCGACAAACACATCGTGCCGTACCTCGGTGGGACCGAGCTGGGTCGGCTGGACACACCGATGGTCCGCGACTGGCGGGCGAATCTGCTCGGCAACGGCGTCTCGGTGAGCATGGCGGCCAAGGCATACCGGCTGCTGCGGGCGGTGCTGATGACGGCGGTGAAGGAAGACATGATCCTGCCCCGGAACCCGTGCCGCATCCCAGGGGCCGACCAGGAAAAGCCGGCGGAACGGCCGGTGCTCACCCTCGCCCAGGTCTTCAAGCTGGCCGACATCGTGCCGCCCCGGTACCGCGCCCTGGTCCTCGTGACCACCTTCGGCTGCCTGCGCTGGGGTGAGGTCGCCGCGCTACAACGGCAGGACGTCGACACGGTGACCGGCACCATCCGGGTACGGCAGGCGTACACCGAACAGCGCGGGGTCGGCCTGGTGCTCGGGCCACCGAAGTCCCGGGCGGGCCGGCGCACGATCACCCTGCCCCCGGCGGTCGTCGCGGTCGTCCGTGACCACCTGGCCGCCGAGGTCGACGACAACCCGGAAGCTCTCGTGTTCACCACCGAGAGTGGGCGCCCGATCTGGCGGGGCAACCTGAACAAGCTCATCGACTGGAAGGCGAACATCTCCCGGATCGGTCAGCCCAACCTGCACTTCCACGACCTGCGGCACACCGGGAACACCCTCGCCGCCCAGACCGGGGCCAGCACCCGGGACCTGATGGCCCGGATGGGGCACGACTCGCCGCAGGCGGCGCTGATCTACCAGCACGCCACGGCGGAAGCCGACCGGGCCATCGCCCAGGCGCTGCACGAGGCGGTGCGGGCCGACCGGAAGAAGACCAGGAAGGCGACCGGCGGCAAGGGCAAGAGCGGGAAGAAGGCCGGCGGGAAGAAGGGCGGGAAGCGGCCGACCGACCGGGACGAGGCCGGTGGCGAGCGGCCCTAATGGCACGCCAATGGCACGGTGCATGATCGTTGACCTTGGAACATCGAAGGCCCTGACTCGGATTCGCATCCTGGTCAGGGCCTTCGTGGTGGAGCGGGTGACGGGAATCGAACCCGCACTGTCAGCTTGGGAAGCTGATGTTCTGCCATTGAACTACACCCGCAAGCGGAACCACTGTACCTGAGGTGACCACGCCCGCGCACCCTGGCACCCCCGCACGCCGCCGGACACCTTCCGTAGCCGATCGACCACCACCTGCTGAAATGAAACGGTCAGATGTTTCACAGAAGCAGCTTAGGGACGTTCTCAAACGTGTCGATCAGTTGTAACGTCACCCCCACGTTCACGACCTCGGCGCGACATACCCCCTGTCGCGCCGCCAGAAAGAGGTGGGCCCATGGGACTACGTCCCAACCTGCTGACCCGGCGTGCCGCCGGCGTCGCATCGACGACCTTCGCGCTGCTGCTGAGCACTGCTGCGGTGGGCGTCGTGCCTGCGGCTTCCGCATACTCCGCAGCCCCCGACAACGCCTCCTGCGCGGAGCCGGCCGACGTCCACGAGGACGTCCACTCCGACGCGCGCGTTCGCGGCGGCAGCAAGGCCGCGCACAAGCGGCACGACCCGAACCAGCTGACCGCCACGCAGGTCAAGGAGCGGGAGGCGGACTTCGCTGCCGCCCTGCGCAACAGCGCCCTGCGGTCGAAGTCCAGCATCCGCACCGGTTCGAGCGAGGGCACGACGGTGGCGCTGGCCCCGATCACCGTCCCGGTCGTCGTCCACGTGATCCAGCGGGACAGCACCCGGGCCGGGGGCAACATCCCCGACTCGCTGATCAACTCGCAGATCACCGTGCTCAACCAGGCTTACAGCGGTGCGACCGGCGGCGCGGCCACCGGCTTCACCTTCCAGCTCCAGAAGATCAACCGGGTCACCAACGCGTCCTGGTACCCGATCGTGCAGGGCTCCTCGGCCGAGCGGGCGATGAAGACCCAGCTGCGCACCGGCGGCAAGAACACCCTCAACTTCTACCTGGGCGAGCTGAGCGACGACCTGCTCGGCTGGGCGACCTTCCCCAAGCGCACCCTGGACGTGATGGACGGCGTCGTCGTGCTCGGCGAGTCGCTGCCGGGTGGCACCGCCACCAACTACAACCTGGGTGACACCGGCACCCACGAGGTCGGCCACTGGCTGAACCTCTACCACACCTTCCAGGGTGGTTGCTCGGGCTCGGGCGACGGCGTCTCGGACACCCCGGCCGAGCGTGAGCCGGCCTTCGAGTGCCCGACCGGTCGGGACACCTGCACCGCGTCCGGCAAGGACCCGATCACCAACTTCATGGACTACACCTACGACTCGTGCATGTACCAGTTCACCGCTGGTCAGGCGAGCCGCATGGTGAACGCCTGGACCGCCTACCGCGCGTCGGCCTGACCGACACACCGCAGGCACCGGTGCCGGCTCCGTCCTTCCCGGACGGGGCCGGCACCGTCGTCTTCCGGGTCAGGCGGCGGTACGCCGGGTGTCGAACCCGTGCCGACCACGCCGGGCCGGCCGCTGGTCGGGCAGGTCGGCGACACCCGGCCGGCCCGCTGTCGGGTCCAGCCAGACCTGCACGGCGGGACGCCCGCCGTCGGGACGCAACTGGCCGCCGTGGTCACGCCGGGTCAGCATGGCGACGTCCACGCTGAACTCGAAGAGCCGCCAGTCGACCTGGGGAGCGGCCCGACCGATCGCAGCCACCAGCGCCACCCGGGCCGGATCGGCCACCGGCTCGGCCCGACCGGCGAGATACGCCTCGTCGTCGCTCTCCTCCGCCGGGAACGAGTGGAGCGCGTAGCGGCCGTCACGTTCGAGGTCGCGTCGCTTGGGTGAGTCGACGACGAAGCAGAAGAGCCCGCCGTCGGTGACCAGCGGGCAGACCGGGTGCACCCGGGGACCACCGTCGGCGCGGACGGTGGCCAGGTAGCCGAAACCCGGCCCGTACTGCTGGAGGAGAAGGCGGATCCCGTCGGCGAGTCGGGGCTCGTCGGCGGCGAATGCGGACCATGATGCCATGCCGTCATCCTATCGAACAGGCGTTCGAAAATCAGTCCGACACGCAGGTGGAAGGGCCCGGCATCCGCCCCGCAGCCACCGCCGACGACGACCGCCGGCGGCCCGGTGGGTCGGGGCGGCCGACGCGCCGACGAGGCCGGCGGGACGGCCCGGTAGGCAGGGCGGACTGGCGTGCTCGATAGGGTGGCCCGATGCTGCTCTCCGACCGGGACCTGGTCTCCGAGATCAAGGCCGGCACGCTGGCGCTGGAGCCGTTCGAGCCGAGTCTGGTGCAGCCGTCCAGCATCGACGTGCGCCTCGACAAGCTGTTCCGGGTCTTCAACAACCACCTCTACACCCACATCGACCCGGCCGTGCAGCAGGACGACCTGACGTCGATGGTCGAGGTGCCGGCGGGCGAACCGTTCGTGCTGCACCCGGGTGAGTTCGTGCTCGCCTCCACGCTCGAGGTCATCTCGCTCGGCGACCAGCTCGCCGGCCGGCTGGAGGGCAAGTCGAGCCTGGGCCGGCTGGGCCTGCTCACCCACTCGACCGCCGGCTTCATCGATCCGGGCTTCTCCGGCCACGTCACGCTGGAGCTGTCGAACGTGGCCAACCTGCCGATCACCCTGTGGCCGGGCATGAAGATCGGCCAGCTCTGCATCTTCCGGCTCTCCTCGCCGGCCGAGCACCCCTACGGCTCGGAGGTGTACGGGTCGCGTTACCAGGGCCAGCGCGGGCCGACGCAGAGCCGCTCCTGGCAGAACTGGCGCATCTGGCCCACCCGCTGACCACACCCCACCGGGCCGGGCCCCCGGGTCAGGGGGCCCGGACGCGTGGCTCAGCCGGGTCGGCCGTAGCTGTTGACCGGCCCGTCGTCGACCCGCTTCATCGTGATCGGCTTGCCGGCCTGGGAGGCGTGCACGACCCAGCCGTCCCCGACGTACATCCCGACGTGGTGCAGGTCGGAGTAGTAGAAGACCAGGTCGCCGGGGCGCAGGTCGGCCCGGCTGACCCGGTCGGTGACCTGGCGCTGCTGCCGGGCGTTGTGCGGCAGCGACACCCCGGCCTTCGCCCAGGCGGCCATGGTCAGCCCGGAGCAGTCGTAGTTGTTGGGGCCGGCCGCGCCCCACACGTACAGCTTGCCGATCTGGGCGCAGGCGAACTTGACGGCCGTGCCGGACGGGCCGCCGGGGTAGCCGGCCGGGCAGGGTGCCGGGCGCAGTGATCCCCCGCCGCCGTTGCCGTAGACCTTCAGCCGCAGCTTCTGCAATTTGTCGATCTCGGTGTTGATCTGCTTCTTCTTCGCCGCCAACTGGGCCTCGGTACGGGTCAGCTGGGCGACCATCTCGTCCAACGGCGCCTTGGTCGCGGCGAGTTCGTCGCGCAGTGCCGCGACGGTCCGCACCTCGCGCTGCTGGCGGCTGGCGAACCGGTCCAGCAACCCCAACTGCTCGACCACCTGGCTGGGGCTGTGGCTGCCGAGCAGCGCATTGACGGTGGACATGTTCTCGCCCTTGTACGCCTGGACGGCGAGGCCGCTGACCTGGTTCATCGCCTGGTCCACCCGCCGTTGCAGCGGGGCGATCCGCTTGCCCAGTTCGTCGGCCTGCCGGCGCTTGGCTGCGAGGTCGGTGCGGGTGGCGTTGTGCTGCTCGATGATCGGTTCGAGCTTGTTCCAGTCCTGGTCGATCTGTCGTTCGATCTCGGCGACCGAGGGGTCGGCGTGGGCTGCCGTGGCGCCACCGGTCAGGGCGACCGCGACAGCGGCCAGGGTGGCGAGGGTGGTGGTGAAGCGGGACCAACGTGGGCGCGGCACCGTCGTCTCGCGGGCGACCTGGGTCGACCGGCGTGACGGTGGGCGCGGGGCATCGTGTGCCACCGGGCTCCGGGCTCCTTCTTCCTCGACCGCCTACCGGGTTAGCTGACGGGTTCGGGCGGGAAGGGAGCGCCCTACCGCAGTGGTTGCGGATTCACCCCGGCGTACCTGGGTCCCCGGCTCGCCCGGAGGCGACTCGGCGGTGCCGGCCGACGCCACCCCGGGTGGGGCGGACCTGGTGCCGACCGACGATTGACCAGAGTAGAGATGGTCGTTATCGATCCGCAACCCGCCGGGCCGGCACACTCCGTGACCCGAAGACGGGCCAACCCCCGGCCCATCGGGCCGGGGGTTGGCGTCTGCGCTGGTCAGGGTCGGCGGAAGCCGGCCACCGGCATGTAGTTGATGCTGGTCACCTGGACCGGCTTACCGGTCCGGGGTGCGTGCACCATCATGTCGTTGCCCAGGTAGAGCCCGACGTGGTGCAGGTCGCTGAAGAAGAACACCAGGTCGCCGGGGCGGGCCTCGGAGCGCGGGATGGCCTTGCCCTCGTTCCACTGGGCACCGGTGAAGTGGGTCAGCGAGATGCCGGCCGCCTTGTAGGCGAACTGGGTGAGCCCGGAGCAGTCGAACGAGTTCGGCCCGGTGGCGCCCCAGACGTACGGGTCACCGACCTGCGCGCAGGCGGTGGCGATCGCGGTCCGGGCGGCGGAGCTGACCACCCCGTTGATCGTGGGGCAGCCGTTCACCTTGACGGTGGTCTTCGGCATGGCCGCCTGGAGCCGCTTGATCTCGGCGTTGATCTTGGTCTTCTTGGCCGCGAGATCCTTCTCCTGCTGCACCTCGGCGGCGATCAGGGTGTCGAGCTTCTGCTTCTCGGCGTCGTACTTGCGGCGCACCACGAGCACCGCCTCGACCTCCCGCCGCTGCTCGGCGGCGAGCCGGTCCAGAATGGTCAACTGCGCGGCGAGGGTGCCCGGCCGACTGGTGGTGAGCAGCGCGCTCAACTCCTGCGACGGCCCGGACTTGTAGTAGCGGGAGGCGAGGTCGCCCACCCGGCCGAGGGCCAACTCGCTCTGCAGGGCCAACGGCTCGATCTTCTTCTGCAGGTCGGCCGACTTCCTGCGGTTGACCTTCAGCTGCGCCCGGACCTTGTTGTAGTTCTCGATGGTGGGTTCGAGCTGCTCCCACTGCTTGTCGAGAGCCGCCTCGATCTCCTCGGGCGACGGCGCGGCGTGGGCCGGCACAGCGAGCATCCCGGCACCGACGGCGACCGCCGCGACCACGGTGAGCAGGCGGCGGGCGACCCGCCGAAGGACTGCCGGCCGGGCGGGCGGCTGGCCCTGGACGTGACGTTGAGGGGGCATGGTTGCCACCGGCGTCGACTCCTTTGCAACCGACCGCCGGGCGCCTCGCTAAGGGGAAGAAGGAGGCAGACGACCCACAGCGGCCGGTGCAACATTAGGGGGAGTCCCGGTGGGGAATCAAGGCGGGTGGGCCCTCCATCACATCAGTGCAATCGCTTGCACACAAAGGGTGTTCGCTCAATTTCCAACGATTGCTGTCAATACATCGTCGAGCGTGACCACACCCAGGGGGCGGCGACCGTCGCTCACCAGCACCATGTGCCGCCGCTCGCGTCGCATCGCCAGCAGCAGATCGGCCAGCGTACGGTCCGGTGGCACCACGGCCAGCGGCCGGTAGACCTCGGCCGGCACCGGTGCCCGACGGGACGCCCCGGCGTACCCCAGGACGTCCTTGACGTGCACGAAGCCCAGCACCCGGCGGGTGGAACGCTGCACCACCGGGAAGCGGGACCGGCCGGTGGTGGTCGCCAGCACCTCCAGAGAGGCCGGTGAGACGTCCTCGGCCACCGTGGTCACCGTCGACCACGGCTGCAGCGCGTCCGCCGCCGTCCGGGCGTGCAACGCCAACGCGCCGGTGATCCGGGCGTGCTCCTCGGCGTCGAGCAGCCCCTCGGTACGGGCCTGGGCCACCAGCCCGGCCAACTCCTCGGCGGTGAAGACCGTCTTGACCGCGTCGGCGGCCTCCACCGCCCACAGCCGCAGCACCTGCCGGGCCGCCCACTTCATCGCCAGCAGCAGCGGCTTGGTGGCCAGGCAGAACGCCAGCATCGCCGGCCCCAGCCAGAGCGCCGACGGCTCCGGCCCGGCCAGGGTGATGTTCTTCGGCACCATCTCGCCGACCACCGTGTGCAGGAAGACCACCACGCCCAGGGCGATCAGGAAGGAGACCGGGTGCACCGCGCCCGCCGGCAGCAGCACCGCGTGGAACACCGGCTCCAGCAGGTGGGCCAGGGCCGGCTCGGCGATCGCGCCCAACCCGAGCGAGCAGACGGTGATGCCGAGCTGCGCCCCGGCGATCATCAGCGGGATCTGGTTCATCGCCGACAACGCCCACCGGGCCCGCTTCGAGGTCGCGGCCAACGGCTCCACCACCGTGTGCCGGGACGCGATCAACGCGAACTCGCTGCCCACGAAGAACGCGTTGCCGAGCAGCAGCACCACCGCCACCAGCAGCTCAGTCATCGACGTGCGGCTCCTCGGGGCGAACCACCCGGACCTGTTCGATCCGGTGCCGCTCCACCTCGACGACGGTGAACTCGTAACCGTCCGCCCCGGTCGTCTCGCCGGGCAGCGGGATGTGCCCCAGCCGGGCCATCAGGAACCCCGCCAGCGTCTCGTACGGCCCCTCGGGGAGCCGGAAGCCGGTCTGCTCGTACAGTTCGTCCTCCCGCAGCACCCCGTCGACCAGGACGGTCCGTTCCCCACCCGGCACGGTCAGCCCGGTGTCGTGGGCGTCGTCCACCGTGGCCGGGTCGAACTCGTCGGCGATCTCCCCGACCAGCTCCTCGACCAGGTCCTCGACGGTCACCACCCCGTCGGTGCCGCCGTACTCGTCGACCACGATCGCCAGGTCGGACCCGGCGGCCTTCAACGCCGCCAGCACGCCGTCGAGGTCGAGGCTCTCCGGCACGTACACCGGCTCGCGGGCGACCGAGGCGACGGTGGTGCCGGCCCGCGCGGCCAGCGGCACCCCGAGCGCGTCGGGTACGGCCGCGACCCCGGTGACCAGGTCGAGGGTCTCCTCGTAGACCGGGAACCGGGTCCGACCGGTCCGGCGGGACAGGTCGAGCAGCTCGGCGACGGTGGCGGTGGCCCGCAGCGCGATCACGTCCACCCGGGGGGTCATCGCCTCGGCGGCCCGCTTGTCGCCGAAGCGGATGGTGCGCCGCAGCAGCATGGCGGTGTCCGGTGGCAGCGCCCCGGCGCGGGCCGAGATGGCCGCGAGCAGGCCCAGTTCCTCCGGGGAGCGGGCGCTGGCCAACTCCTCCTGCGGCTCCACCCCGAGCTGGCGGACCAGCCGGTTGGCCGAGTTGTTCAGCCCTCTGATCAGCCAGCC
This sequence comes from Micromonospora sp. RL09-050-HVF-A, assembly GCF_019374995.1. Taxonomy (NCBI): domain Bacteria; kingdom Bacillati; phylum Actinomycetota; class Actinomycetes; order Micromonosporales; family Micromonosporaceae; genus Micromonospora; species Micromonospora sp. RL09-050-HVF-A. The sequence continues at coordinate 4,566,330 of NZ_JAGKQP010000002.1, read as the reverse complement.
GAAGGCCCGCGAGAAGGCGCGCATCGGCCCGGCGGTGGCCAGCGCTGCCGGCATCGGCCGGGCCAGCGCCAGGTTCTTCGGCACCAGCTCGCCGAAGAGCATCGAGAGCAGGGTGGCCAACGCCAGGGCGAGCAGCGGACCGAACCGGTCCGCACCGCCCAGCGGGGCCAGCAGCGGGTCGAACAGCCGGGCGAGGGCCGGTTCGGCCAGGTAGCCGGTGAGCAGCGCGGTGAGGGTGATGCCGAGCTGCGCCCCGGAGAGCTGGAAGGACAGTTCGCGCAGCGCCCGACGGACGGTGGCGGCGGTGGTGTCGCCGGCCTCGGCCCGCCGGTCGATCTCCGCCCGATCGACGGTGACCAGGGCGAACTCGGCCGCAACGAAGAACGCGTTGCCGGCGGTCAGCAGCACGAAGCCGACCAGGGGCAACAGCGTACCGAGCAGCAGAGAGTCGATGGGCGTGATTGTTTCACGACCGCGTCCCGCAGTCACCGGGGCGTGGCTCACCGTCACCGGCGTCGTCGGATCGGCCCAGCGGCGGGACTCGCGCCACCGGGTTAGCGTGGACGGCATGGCACCACTCACCCTCGCCGACGAACTGGTCCTGCTCGCCTACGACGACACCGGGGTGAACCGGCTCGGCCGGCCCCACCTCGACTACGGGCTGTCCGGGGCGGTCCTGCTGGAGCTGGCCCTCGCCGGTCGGGTCGAGGTGGCCGACGACCGGCTGGCGGTGACCGACCCGACTCCGGTCGGCCGGCCGGTGCTCGACGACGCCCTCGCCCGGGTGGCCGCCGACGGCAAGCGTCGCCGACCCAAGGACTGGATCAGCCGGCTGGCCAAGGGGCTGCCCGACCGGGTGCTGTCGGGTCTGGTCGACACGGGGGTGCTGCGCCGGGACTCCGACCGGGTGCTGCTGGTCTTTCCGCGTACCCGCTATCCGTCGCCGACCGGCGCGGAGCCGACGGCGGAGACGGCGGCCCGGCAGCGGATGCTCGACGCGCTGCTCGCCGACGGCCCGGTGGAGGCCCGGACGGCCGCGCTGCTCGGCCTGACCCGGGCGGTGGGGCTGGACCGCAAGCTCTTCCGGGAGCTGCCCAAGGAGCGGCTCAAGGCCCGCACCACGGAGATCGCCGACGGGGACTGGGCGTCCGCGGCGACGAAGAAGGCGATCGAGGAGACCCAGGCCGCGATCATGATGGCGACCACGGTGACCACCACGGCCGCCATCATCACCACCACGACGTCCTGACGACCGCTGCGGCGGCGGCACCGGTGGGTGCCGCCGCCGTCGTGCGTCCGCCCCGGCGGGGGTACGACCTCAGCCGGCGGTCGGCGCGGTCTCCTTCTCGCCCGGCGCGGTGTCCGGCTTGACCGAGCGCAGCAGCACGCTGGCCACGTCGACCACCTCGACCTGCTCGCCGGCGCCCTTGCCGTTCACCCCGTCGTTGAGCATCGTCGAGCAGAACGGGCAGCCGACGGCGACCGTGCGCGCCCCGGTGGACATGGCCTCCTCGACCCGGTCCACGTTGATCCGCTTGCCGATCTTCTCCTCCATCCACATCCGGGCGCCGCCGGCGCCGCAGCAGAAGGAGCGCTCGCTGTTGCGGGGCATCTCGATCAGGGTGCCGTCGGCGCTGCCACCGCCGTTGACGGCGCTGCCGAGCACCTCCCGGGGCGCCGCGAAGACCCGGTTGTGCCGGCCCAGGTAGCAGGGGTCGTGGTAGGTGACGCCGCCGTCGACCGGCTGCACCGGGGTGAGCTTGCCGGTGCTGACCAGGTGGGCCAGGAGCTGGGTGTGGTGGACCACCTCGAACTCGCCACCGAGCTGGCCGTACTCGTTGCCGAGGGTGTTGAAGCAGTGCGGGCAGGTGGCGACGATCTTGCGCTTGGTCTTGTCCCGGCCCTCGAACGCCTCGTTGAGGGTCTCGACGTTCTGCTGGGCGAGCATCTGGAAGACGAACTCGTTGCCGATCCGGCGGGCCGGGTCACCGGAGCAGGTCTCGCCCTCGCCGAGGATGGCGAAGGAGACGCCCGCCTCGTTGAGCAGGGTGGCGACCGCCCGGGTGGTCTTCTTGGCCCGGTCCTCGAACGCCCCGGCGCAGCCGACCCAGAACAGGTACTCGAAGTCGTCGACCTCGCCGACCCGGGGCACCGGGAAGCTCAGGCCCTTGGTCCAGTCCTCGCGGGTGTTCTGCGGGGCACCCCACGGGTTGCCCTTGTTCTCCAGGTTGCGCAGCATGACGCCGGCCTCGGACGGGAAGCTCGACTCGATCAGCACCTGGTAGCGCCGCATGTCGACGATGTGGTCGACGTGCTCGATGTCGACCGGGCACTGCTCGACGCAGGCCCCGCAGGTGGTGCAGGACCACAGCACGTCCGGGTCGATCACACCGCCGGCCTCGGCGTCACCGATCAACGGCTTGTCGGCCTCGGCGAGGGTGAGCACGTCGAGGTGGGCGAGCTGCGCCGCGGTGGCCTTCTCCTCGCCGGTCAGGTCCTTGCCGCCCCCGGCCAGCAGGTAGGGCGCCTTGGCGTACGCGTGGTCGCGGAGGCTGAGCACGAGCAGCTTGGGCGACAGCGGCTTGCCGGTGTTCCAGGCCGGGCACTGCGACTGGCAGCGCCCGCACTCGGTGCAGGTGCTGAAGTCGAGCAGCCCCTTCCAGGTGAACTGCTCGACCTGGGCGACGCCGAACTGGTCCTTCTCGGGGTCGGCCTCCTCGAAGTCGAGCGGCTTGCCCTGGCTCGTCATCGGCCGCAGCGGGCCGAGCCCGGAGCCGGCCGGCCGGTCCGGCTCGCGCTTGAAGAAGATGTTGAAGAACGCCAGGAAGCGGTGCCAGGCGACGCCCATCGTCACGTTCAGCGCGATGACGATCAGCCAGGTCATCGAGATGACGATCTTGATGAGGGCGGCGATGCTCACGCCGGCCGGCCAGGCGGGCAGCAGCGCGCCGACGGCGTGGCTGACCGGGGTGGCCCAGAGCGGGTACTCGAAGTGGTCGGTGGCGACCTTGAAGCCCCGGATCACGAACCCCATGACCAGCACGGCGAGGACGACCGCCTCGACGAAGTAGCCCTGCCACATGGTGGAGCCGGTGAACCGGGAGCGCCCACCCGGCCGGGTCGGCCGGTTGCGGATCCGGATCGCGATCAGCACTGCGATGCCGACCGTGCCGAGCACCGCGATCACCTCGGTGACCAGGCCGTACACGGCGAGGCCACCGATCAGCGGCAGCCCGCCGGTCGACGAGACGACCTCGAAGTACGCCTCCAGCACGAGCAGTGACAGCACGATGAAGCCGACCATCACGAACCAGTGCGCGGCCCCCACCACGCCCCACCTGAGCATTCGGGTGTGGCCGGCCGTCTCGACCAGCATGGTCTTCGCCCGGGTGCCCTTGTCGGTGAACCGCTCCGGCGCGGGTTGCCCCAGCCGGATGACGGCCACCATCTTCCGCACCGCACGCACCGCGAGCCACACCGCCACCGCGGTGATGGCGGCGGCGAGGACCGTGGTGACGATCTGGACGCTGCCCATCGAGTTGGCCTCCCGGTCTGCTGCCTGGCGAGCGGCGCGGCGGCCGGGGCCGGTTCAGGAGGTGCCCGGCCTGCCGCCGCCGCACCCCCGACCGGACCGGTCGACGACCTCGCTCCGCTCGGTCATGCGGTGCAGCCTACGCGAAAGTTACCCGACGGTAACGTGAATCTTCTCGCACCAGGCCACGCCGCCCTGCGGACACCATAGGGGGCCCGACGCCGAAGCGCCGGGCTGGGGGCGTACGCGATGACCTGGGTCGTGTCGTGGAGGGCGCCGCAGCGCCGGGCTCAACGCCAGCGGGAGAGCAGCACCAGGGAACCCACCATCGCGCCGAAACCGACCGCGAGGTTCCAGTAGCCCCACGAGGCGACCGGATACTCCTGCTCGGAGAGGTAGTAGACCACCAGCCAGCCGATGCCGCCGACGATCAACGCGACAGCGGTCACCGGCAGCCACACCGGGCTAGGCTTGCGCGTCGCCGCGGTCGTCGTCGGACGGACGTCCGTCGGCGGGGTGTACACCTTCTTCTTACGGACCTGAGACTTGGGCACGACGCTCTCCAGAGGGGTGACGACCTCGTCCGGCCTGACAACCGGGCGCGGGGGCGACGGTCCATGGCCAATAATGTTCGACAGCTAGCGTAGTCCGGAAGGCCGGTTCAGGCCATGAATGGGGTCGATCCGGTGCCCACGGTGACCGGATTCGGTCGGGTCGACGCGCCGTCGACGACCCGATCCGCACCGTGACGGGCGTCACCAGACGACGGGAGAGGAACGCAGGGTGGAGTACACATCCGGTGCGGCGTCCTGGCAGAAGGCCATGCGCCGGGCGGTCGCCGCCTTCCTGCCCCGCCGCCCCCGGCAGCGCCGACCGGGCTGGTCGATCGGCGTGCCACTGATCGCCGCCGCCGCCGGACTGCTCTTCACCACCACGGCGACCACGGCGGGCGGCACCGCCCTGCGGGAGGACCGCCGGCCCCAGCTCACCCAGCTGATCGAGGACCGCCGGGAGCAGGTGGCCGCCAGCGAGCTGCGGGCCGCCCGGCTGCGCGCCGATGTGGAGGGCGAGACCGAGACCCTGGCCGACACCGACGCACCGATCAAGGAGCAGCGGGACCGCGCCCAGGGCCTCCAACAGGCGGCCGGCTTCACCGCGCTCACCGGCTCCGGGGTGACGGTCGAGTTGAACGACGCCCCCCGCCGCAACGACGGCACCCTACCCAAGGGCGCCACCAACGACGACCTCGTCGTCCACCAGGGTGACGTGCAGGCCGTGGTCAACGCGCTCTGGGCCGGAGGCGCGGAGGCCATGTCCATCATGAACGTCCGCGTGCTCTCCACCAGCGCGGTACGCTGCGTCGGTAACACCCTGCTGCTGCACGGCCGGGTGTACTCGCCACCATTCAAGATCGTAGCAATCGGCGATCCCGCTGCCCTCCAGCAGGCCCTCGCCGGCTCGCAGGGAGTCGGGTTGTTCAAGCAGGCGGTCGACCACTACCAGCTCGGCTACTCCGAGCACGTCGGCTCCGTCACCGTGCCCGCGTTCGAGGACTCCACGGCGCTGCGATCGGCGACGGTGCCGCGATGACCCGGCAGGGCGGGGGTCCGCACGGCGGCGACCAGCACGACGAGCCGACCGCGTTCCTCCCCAGGGTCGACCGGTCCACGCCGCCCGCCGCCACCCGCACCGAGCCGGCCCGCCCGGAACCCACCGGCCCCTGGCCCACCCCCGTGCTCCCGGCACGCCAACCGCCACCCGCCTGGCCGGGCGGCCCCGCCCCCGGCACGGGCCACGGTCGGGGCGTACCCGGGAATGGGCCGGTGGAGCGCGGCCGGCCGGGACCGGACCACCCGGCGGACCCGGCGGCCACGGCGCTGCTGCCGGTGGTGCCGGCCCGACCGAACAACCCGGCGCTGGACTCCACCGCCCTGATGGGGGCGGTGCCGCCCGCCCCCGAACACCCCGGCTCCGGCGAGCCCGCCCCGCCACCACCCCCGCCCCGGCGGGGTGAGCGGGTCGTGCAGCTGCGCCCGGAACAGACCGGGGAGGGCTACAAGAGCGTCTACTCGGAGCTGACCCGGCCCAGCTTCGGCTCACGGCTGCGCACCGGGGTACGGGTCAGCGGCGAAGTGCTGATCACCTTCGGACTGGTGGTGCTCCTGTTCGCCGGGTACGAGATCTGGGGCAAGTCCGCCCTCGTCGACGCCCACCAGAGCAAACTCAACAAGCAACTAGAACAGGCGTGGGGCCCGACCGGCGACCCGACGGTCAGCCCGAGCACCCCGGCCAAGCAGGTCGCCCCCGCCGAGGGCAAGCCCATCGCCGGGCTCTACATCCCCAGCCTCGACAAGAACTGGGTGGTCGTCGAGGGCGTCACCCAGGAGGACATCCGGTACGCCCCCGGCCACTACCCGAAGAGCGCGCTCCCCGGCGAGGTGGGCAACTTCTCCGTGGCCGGGCACCGCAACCGGGCCACCTTCTGGCGGCTGGACGAGCTGAAGACCGGAGACGCGATCCTGCTGGAGGGCAAGCAGGACTGGTACGTCTACAAGGTCTACCAGACCCGGATCGTCCGCCCCGACCAGGTAGAGGTCGTCGCTCCGGTGCCGGGCGAGCCGAACGCGAAGGCCACCCGCAAACTGCTCACCCTGACCACCTGCAACCCCAAATTCGACAACTACCAGCGGCTGATCGTCCACGCCGAGCTCGACCGCGCGCAGCCCAAGTCCGAGGGCCCACCGCCGGAACTGCGAGGCTGACCACGGTGTACTCGTTCATCTGGCGCAAGCTGCCCTTCGGGCTGCCCGGCAAGCTCATCGGATCGGTGCTGCTCGCCACCGCGACGGTGGCGCTGCTCTGGTATGTGATCTTCCCCTGGGCCGAGCCGCTGCTGCCCTTCGACGACGTCCAGGTGACCCAGGACTCCGGCAACCCGGGCGGCGACTCCGCCGTCGATCCCGACGCGCCGGCCGGCGACGGGCACGACCTGCCGTACGACACCGACCGAAACAACACCCCACCCGCCCCCTCTCCGGACCAGTGAGCCCATGCGTGTCCTCGTGATCGACAACTACGACTCCTTCGTGTTCAACCTCGTGCAGTACCTGGGCCAGCTCGGGGTGGAGTGCGAGGTCCGCCGCAACGACGAGATCGACGTCGCCGAGGTCGGCCGGGTCGGCGCGGCGGGCGTCCTGCTCTCGCCGGGGCCGGGCAGCCCGGACCGCGCCGGCATCTGCCTCGACGTCATCCGCCGGTACGCCGGGGAGCTGCCGATCTTCGGCGTCTGCCTCGGCCACCAGGCGATCGGTGAGGCGTTCGGCGGGACCGTCACCCGGGCACCGGAGCTGCTGCACGGCAAGACCTCCGAGGTGCGGCACCACTCCGTCGGGGTGCTGGCCGGCCTGCCGGACCCGTTCACCGCCACCCGCTACCACTCGCTGGCGGTGCTCCCCGAGACGCTCCCCGACGAGCTGGAGGTCACCGGCTGGACGGAGTCCGGTGTGGTGATGGCGATGCGGCACCGGACCCTGCCGATCGAGGGGGTGCAGTTCCACCCGGAGTCGGTGCTCACCGAGGGCGGCCACCTGATGCTGGCGAACTGGGTCGCCGCCTGCGGGCACCCGGAGGCCCTGGAACGCGCCCCGGAGCTGGCCGCCGAGGTCGACGCCCGCCGCCGGGCCGCCTTCGCCACCAACTGACACGGCCGACGCCGCCCGAGCGCCGGGGCACGCGCCGACCGGTGCCGGTCGGTCACCGCCGAAAGAGCCAGGCCCGGTCCAACCGGACCGGGCCTGAACGTCATCGCAGGGTACGGGTCACTGGTCCTCGACCCGGAACGGCGGGGTGGGCGGCAGCGGGAACCCGCCCCCGGTGCCGTCACCGGGCGGTGTGGTGGTCGGCACCGGCGTGGTCGGGGTCGGCGGGGTCGGCGGCTCGGTCACCTCCGGCACGCTCACCACGATGGTGACCGTGCTCCCCTTCGTCTTCTTGGTGCCGGCCTTCGGGTTCTGGCTCTGCACCTTGCCGGCCTCGTCCGCCGGCACCTCCGAGCCGAGTTCGGGGTTGGCCTTGAAACCGGCGTTCTCGATGGCCCGGATGGCTTCCGCCTGGCTGAGGTCCTTGACGTTCGGCACCTCACGGACGTTGCCCCGGGAGACGGTCAGGGTGACCTTGGTGCCCTCCGGCACCTTCTCCCCCTCGGGCGGGGACACGTCGAGGACGATGTCCTCGTTCTCCTCGCTGTCCTTGTCCACGACGGTGACGACGAACTTCGCGTCCTTCAGGCGAGCCTGCGCGCTGTCGACCTTGCTGCCCTTGAGGCCGGTCGGGATGCTGACCTCGGGCTTGCCGCCGCAGATGTTCACCGTCACCTGACGGTTCTCGGCCAGCGGGGTGCCGGCCGGCGGGTCCTGCCGGGCGACCGTACCCACCTTGCAGGTGCTGTCGAAGACCTGGTCACCGGTCGCCGGCACCAGGCCGGCGTTGCGGATCTCGGTGAAGGCGGCGTCCTGCGTCTTGCCCGCCAGGTTGGGCACCGGGCTCGTCTTGGTCTCGTCGCCGTTCATCAGCAGGGCCGCGACCAGGGCGATCACCGCCAGCACCCCGACCGCCGCGAACGCCGCGATCACCCAGGCGGAACTCTTGCGCCGCTGCGGGTCACCGACCCGGGCCGGGATGTGCCGGGTCTGCTGACCGACCATCTGCGTCGGGTAACCGGCCGCAGCCGCCGCCATCGGGGTGGTCTCGTCCTGGCTCATCACCGGGGTCGCCATCACCGGCCGGCCGGCGGCGGCACGGAGCAGGTCGGCCCGCATCTCACCGGCGCTCTGGTAGCGGTTGAGCGGGTTCTTGGACAGCGCCTTCAGCACGATCGCGTCGATCGCCGGGGTCACGTCCGGGTTGATGTCGCTGGGCGTCGGCGGGGCCTCCCGCACGTGCTGGTACGCCACGCTGACCGGGCTGTCGCCGACGAACGGCGGATGACCGCAGACCAGCTCGAACAGCACGCAGCCGGCGGCGTACACGTCGGAGCGGGCGTCGACGGCCTCGCCGCGCGCCTGCTCCGGGGAGAGGTACTGGGCCGTGCCGATCACCGCGCTGGTCTGGGTCATCGTGGTGGCGCCGCTGGCCAGGGCACGGGCGATGCCGAAGTCCATCACCTTGACCTGACCGGTCTGGGTCAGCATCACGTTGCCGGGCTTGATGTCCCGGTGGATGATCCCGTGCCGGTGGCTGAACTCCAGGGCCGCGCACATGTCGGCGCAGATCTCCAACGCCCGGCGCGGCTGGAGCCGCCCCTCGACGCCGAGGACCTCCTTGAGGGTCCGCCCGTTCACGAACTCCATCACGATGAACGGAAGGGTCTCGCCGGTCGGGGCGGTCTCCTCGCCGGTGTCGTAGACGGCGACGATCGCCGGGTGGTTCAGCGAGGCGGCGTTCTGCGCCTCGCGGCGGAACCGCATCTGGAAGGTGGCGTCCCTGGCCAGGTCTGTCCGGAGCATCTTGATCGCGACGTCCCGACCGAGCCGGAGGTCCCGGCCGCGGTGCACCTCGGCCATGCCGCCGTAACCGAGCAGCTCGCCGACCTGGTACCTGCCACCGAGCAGGCGGGCCTGGGCTGTCATCGCGTTCGTCGTCCTTCGCTCGTCGTCGTCTCGCCGGCACCCGGTTCGAGCCGTACCACCCGACGGTACGACGTCCCGGCCGGATCGTCGCGTCCGAAGGCACTCAGCGCGCCGGACGTCATCTGGGGCGCGCTGGGATCACCGGCGCTGGTCCGCTGTCGCGCCGCGTAGGCGAGCACCCCGGAACAGACCAGCACCAGTACCGCCAGCAGAATCGCCAGGGTCACCATGCCGGACCGGGAACGCTGTGGCGGGGCCGGGGGTGGGAGCGGCTGCCGGGCGTACCCCATGGGTCGGTCGACACGCAGCGGGGCCGACGGGACTGCCGCCGCGCCCCGGGGCTGCTGCGGATAGGGCCGGGTCATCGGGGTGGCCTGGACCGGCGGGCGCTGCTGCGCCACCGGTGGCTGCGGGTGCCGGGCGGCTACCGGCGGCCTGGCCTGACCGCTGACGGGTGGCCGGGACTGCCCACCGACCGGCGGACGGGCCTGCCCGCTGACCGGCGGACGGTGCTGGTGGGCCAGCGCCGCCGGCTGCTGCCGGGGTACGGCGGGCACCTGGGCCCGGGCCATCGGGCCGGCGGGGGAGGCCGGCGCCGCCCCGGAGACCGGGCCACCCGAGACCGGACCACCGGACACCGGACCACCGGACACCGGGCCGGGATGTCCGCCCCCCGCTCGGGCCTGCTGGGAGAGGACCTGCTTGGCCTGCCGGGCAACGGCGGCCAGGGCGGCGGCGCTCGGCCAGCGGTGGCCGGGCTCCTTGGCCATGGCCCGCTCCACGATCGCCTTGACCTGCGGCGGGATGTCCCCGGGCAGGGCCCGGGGAGTGTCCCGGACGTGCCGCATGGCGATTTCGAGGGGGTTGTCGCCTTCGAAGGGTCGCCGACCGGCCAGGCACTGGTAGGCCACGACACCGAGGGCGTACACGTCGGAGGCGGGGGTGGCCACCGCGCCGGTGGCCTGCTCGGGGGAGATGTACGAGGCGGTGCCGAGCACCGATCCGGCGGCGGTGAGCTGACCGACCAGCTCGGACCGGGCGATGCCGAAGTCGGTCAGCACCAGCGTCCCGTTGGGCCGGACGAGCAGGTTGCCCGGCTTGACGTCCCGGTGCACGATGCCCTTCTCGTGGGCGGCGTGCAACGCGTCGGCGGCCTGGGCGAGCAGCGCCATCGTCCGGGCCGGGGTGAGCCGGCCGACCCGGCTGAGCGTCGCCGACAGGGCGTCGCCCTCGACGTACTCCATCACCAGGAAGGCGATCTCCTGGTCGCTGCCGAAGTCGTAGACGTCGACCACGCCGGGGTGGTTGATGGTGGCCATGGTGCGCGCCTCGCCCCGGAACCGTTCGGCGAAGCCGGGCTCGTCGAGCAGCGCCGGGAGCAGGCTCTTCACCGCGACCGTACGGCCCAGCACCTGGTCGGTGCCGCGCCACACGTCGCCCATGCCGCCGCTGGCGATCCGCTCGTCGAGACGGTAACGGTTGCCGAGCTGCACCCCGGGGCTGAGCATGTCAGCGGCCCCCCGCATCGGCGATGGCCGCCTGCATGATCTTGCCGCCGATCCGGGCCGCCTCGGCGCTGCCGCCGCTGCCGGCCTGCTCCAGCTCCACGCAGACCGCGGAGACGGCGTTGCCGTTCTTGTCCAGCGCGAAGCCGATGAACCAGCCGTGGTCGGGCCGGTCCGGGGCGGACTGGGCGGTGCCGGTCTTGCCGCCGACGGTGTAGCCGTCGATGTCCGCCGAGCTGCCGGTGCCGTTCTTGACCACGCTGACCATCATGTCCCGCAGGTCGTCGGCGACCTGACCGCTGACCGGCTGGCGCAGCTCCCGGGGCTGGGCGTTGTAGTAGCTGGTGGTGCGGTCCGGCCCGAGGAGCTGCTTGACCAGGTAGGGACGCATCTGCCGGCCCTTGTTGGCGACCGAACCGGCGATCAGCGCCCCCTGGAGCGGGGTCATCCGGACGTTGTTCTGGCCGATCGAGGACTGCGCCAGCGCGGCGGGGTCGGTGCCGCCGTCGGGGTTCTGCATGTCGCCGGTCCGGCTGGCCGCCACCGGCAGGCCCCCCTCGCCGAGCTGCCCGACGGTGAGGTCGTCCTGCTCGAAGCCGAACTGCCGGGCCTTCTCCTTCACCGTGTCCGCGCCGAGCTTCACGCCGAGCTGGGCGAAGCCGGTGTTGCACGACTCGGTGACCGCGTCCATCAGGGTGACCTGCGCCTCCGGGCAGATCGACGGGGCGGCGTTGCGGATCGGCGTGCCCGAGGTCGGCGGGGTCCAGCTGGGACCGGCCGGGATCTCGGTGTCCTTGCCGACCCCGTTCTCCAGGGCGGCGGCGGCTATCACGATCTTGAAGGTGGAGCCGGGCGGCAGCACCTCCGACAGCGCCCGGTTCTTCAGCGGGCCGTCCGGGTCCTGCTCGTACTTGTTGTAGGCCGCGGAGGCCACGTTGGTGTCGTGGTCGACCAGCGGGTTCGGGTCGAAGCTGGGCATCGAGACCAGCGCCTGCACCGCACCGGTACGCGGGTCGATGGCGATGGCCGCGCCCTTCTTCACCCCGTTGCGGTTGTTGCGCAACTGTTCGTAGGCGGTGTCCTGGGCCCGCTTCGAGATGCTCAGCAGCACGTTGCCGCCGCCGCTCTCGTCGCCGGTGAACATGTCCTTGATCCGGTTGCCGAGCAGGGCGTCGCTGGTGCCGGCGAGGAAGTCGTTCTCCAGCCGTTCGATGCCGGTGTCACCCAGGTTGACCGGCTTGTAGCCGAGCACGTGGGCGTACTTCGTCCCCGCCGGGTAGCTGCGCTGGAACTTCAGCTTGCCGCCGGTCTCCTTGCTGGTGGCCACGGCGGTGCCGCCGGCCTCGATGTTGCCCCGCCGGCGCTCGTACTCGGCCACCTGGACCCGGCCGTTGTAGTCGCTGTTGCGGTATTCGTCCGCCTTGTAGGCCTGGATCCAGTTCAGGTTGGCGAAGAGCAGACCGAACAGGACCATGACGACGACGCCGACGCGGCGCAGGGGCGCGTTCACGGGCGGATCACCTCCGTGGGAGCACCGTGCAGCTGTTCCGGCGGGCCGCCACCCGGCCGGGCCGCCGGGCCGCCACCCTGGGCCACCGGCCGCCGGGCGGCGTCGGAGATACGCAGCAGCACCGCGATGAGCAGCCAGTTCGCCATCAGCGACGAGCCACCTGCGGACAGGAACGGGGTGGTCTGACCGGTCAGCGGAATGAGCTTGCTGATCCCGCCGACGATCACGAAGACCTGGAGCCCCAGGGTGAAGGCGAGACCACCGGCGACCAGCTTGCCGAACGAGTCCCGCACCGCCAGCCCGGCCCGCAGCCCCCGCTCGACGACGAGCAGGTAGACCACCAGCAGCGCGGTCAACCCGAACAGGCCGATCTCCTCACCGATGCCGGCGAAGATGAAGTCGTTCTGCACCTCGGGGATCTCCAGCGGCTCCCCGGCACCCGGCCCGGACCCGAACAGGCCACCGCTGCCCAGGCCGAGCAGCCCCTGCACCAGCTGGTAACCCCGGTCGTACGGCTCGGCGAACGGGTCGAGCCAGATCTCCGCGCGGGTGTAGAAGTTGGCGAACGGCCCACCCACAGTGCCACCGAGCACGTACGCGAGGTAGGCGCCGCCGAAGAAGAGGACGAGACCGATCAGCAGCCAACTGACCCGTTCGGTGGCGATGTAGAGCGTCACCACGAACATGCCGAAGTAGAGCAGCGACGTGCCGAGGTCCTTCTCGAAGACCAGGACCAGCAGGCTGATCAGCCAGACCCCGACCACCGGGCCGAGATCCCGGCCACGCGGGAAGTCGATGCCGAGGACGCGGCGGCTGGCCAGCGACAGCACCTCACGCTTGCGGACCAGGTAGTAGGCGAAGAAGACAAGCAGTGCGAGCTTGGCGAACTCACCGGGCTGGATGCTGAACCCACCGACCCGGATCCACAGCTTCGCGCCGTTGATCTCGGAGAACCGGCCGGGCAGCACCGCCGGGATCATCACCAGCACGATGCCGGCCAACCCCAGCGTGTACGCGTACCGGGAGACCGCCCGGTGGTCGCGCATCACCACCAGCAGCCCGGCGGCCAGGATCACCGCGGCCAGCGTCCAGGCCAGCTGGCGGCCACCGGTGCCGGCGAAGATGGCCAGCGTCTCCCGGTCGGCGGGAGCGGCCTTGCCCAGGTCGAGGCGACGCAGGAAGCCCACCCCGATGCCGTTGAGCAGGGCCACCGCCGGTAGCAGGGCAGGATCGGCGAACGGTGCCAACCACCTGATCACCAGGTGCATACCGAAGAAGACCAGCCCCAGCGCGGCGGCCGGCATCCAGAAGTCGCGGGTGACGGTGTCGAGCAGGTTCGCCTCGACGATCGCCCCGTACGCGGCCACCAGCACCATCGCCAGCGCCAGCAGGGACAGTTCGGCGTTACGCCGGGACCGCGCCATACGTACGCCGGGCCGCTCGCCCGTCGTGGCGGGCGAGACTACCGGCTGGGCCGCTGCGGTCAAGAAGGTGTCCCTCGGATCTCAGCCGGCGGTCACTCGGGCGACCGGCAGCCCGCCGGGTCTCCGGCCGGCGGAACCGCGTCGGAGGCCGAGGCGTCGGGTGTGGTGGGCGGCGTGGGGGTGCCGGTGACGATCGGCACGCCGGTCGCGCCGGGGCTGGTCGCCCCGGGGCTCGGCGGCACCGTTGAGTTCGCCGGCACCGGGGAGCCGGTGACGAGGGAGGGAACCGGCGGGCAGACCGGCTTCAGGTTCGGGTTGCCCGGGTCCTCGCTGGTCAGCTCGGCCAACCGGCGCAGCGCGTCCGGCCGGCTCTTGGCCTGGATGCCCTGCTTGACCTGCTCCTGGGCGGCCAGGGTCAGGTCGTCGAGCTTGGCCTGGCTGGTCGAGTTCACGCTGGACAGGTCGAGGCCGGCGACCTGGCCGGGGACCCCCCGGAAGACCGCGAGCTGCCCGTTGTCGGTCGCCCCGACGTAATACTGCCGCTGGGTGTAGCTCCAGCCGGCGAAGAGGCCACCACCGAGGATGACCAGCAGGGCCGCCAGCATCGCCACGGTACGCAGCGGCCGGCGGGGGCGCTCCGGGTCGTCGTCCCGGTTGGCGGCGGGTTCCTCCGGGGCGGGCGGTCGCGGGGCGGCCAGCGCCGACGCGCGGGCCGCCGGGGTGGAGTCGTCGGCCGCGGTGGCCATCCCCCGGTCCCGGGCGGCGGCCCCGCCGACGATCGGGCTCGCCTCGACGATGTCCTGGTCGGTGGCGTCCGCGATGATCACGGTGATGTTGTCCGGGCCGCCGCCGCGCAGGGCCAGCTGCACCAGCCGCTCGACGCACTGCTGCGGGTCGGTGTACTCCCGGAGGCTGTCGCCGATGGTCTCCGCGCTCACCACACCGGAGAGGCCGTCGCTGCAGATCAGGTAGCGGTCCCCGGGCAGCACCTGCCGGACGCTGTATTCCGGGTCGATGTCCCGGCCGTCGAGGGCGCGGGTGAGCAGCGAGCGCTGGGGGTGGCTGCTCGCCTCCTCCGCGCTGATCCGTCCCTCGTCGACGAGCATCTGGACGTAGGTGTCGTCCTTGGTGATCTGGGCGAACTCGCCGTTGCGCAGGAGGTAGGCACGCGAGTCGCCGATGTGGACCATGCCGAGCTTGCTGCCCGAGAAGAGGGTCGCGGTGAGCGTGGTGCCCATCCCCTCCAGCTGCGGGTTGGCGTCCACGGTGTCGCGGAGCTGCTGGTTGGCGGTGCCCACGGCCGATCGCAGCGCGTCGACGAGCGCGTCCCCCGGGACGTCCTCGTCGAGCGGCGCCATGGCACCGATGACGATGTTGCTGGCGACGTCACCGGCGGCCATGCCGCCCATGCCGTCGGCGACGGCGAGGAGCCGCGGCCCGGCGTAGACGGAGTCCTGGTTTCCGTCTCGGATCAGACCGCGGTCGCTGTGGGCCGCATAGCGCAGGGTCAGAGTCATGGCCGTAATTCGAGAGAGGTGCGGCCGATACGGATCGGCACGCCGAGGGGGACGGGGGTTGGTCCGGTGACCTTAGCGCGATCGAGGTACGTGCCGTTAGTCGAGCCGAGATCCTCGACGAACCACTGACCGTCCCGGGGCACCAGCCGGGCGTGCCGGGCGGAGGCGTAGTCGTCGGTGATGACGAGGGTGGAGTCCTCGGCCCGACCGATGGTGATCTGCGCTTCGCCGAGGGTGATCCGGGTGCCGGCGAGCTGGCCGGCGGTGACCACCAACTGGTGGGCCGCCCGGCCCCGCTTCGCCTTCGCCGGTTTCGCCGCCTGCTGCTGGGTCGAGGCGCCGACCCCCCGCGGCGCGGCCACCAGCCGGCCCGACCGGGCACCGGCGAACAGATCCCGACGGATGACACCCACCACCGTGAACACGAAGATCCACAGCAGGATGAGGAACCCGAACCGGGCGACGGTGATGACGAGTTCCGGCAAGGCGGGTCAGCCGTCCACGCGGAAGGTCAGCGTCGTGGTGCCGAGCTGGATCATGTCGCCCGGGTTGAGGGCGACCGCCGAGACCCGCTGGCCGTTGACCATGGTCCCGTTGGTGGACCCGAGGTCGGTCAGCACCACCTGGCCGCCGTCGAAGTCCAGCCGGGCGTGCCGTCGGGAGATCCCGACGTCGGGCAGGCGCAGGTTGGCCTGGTCGCCCCGGCCGATCACGGTCGAGCCCATCTGCAACGGATAGGTGCGGCCGTCGCCCGAGACCAGCCGGACGTTGCGCGCGCCGCCACCGCCGTGGCCGGGCGGCGGGCCGTAGCCGCCGCCCTGGTCGTACGCCGGGTAGGCCGGCGGGCCGGGGTCGTAGCCGCCCGGGGAGGACACCGGGGCGACCTCGCCGCCGGTGTAGACCTCAGCGGTGACCCGGAACATGCCGGTGTCCAGCCCCTCGCCCCGCTCGACCTCGACGATCACGTCGCCGTAGACCGTCCACGCCTGCTCACCGATGAACTCCGCCTGAGACTGGGCCAGCTCCTGGGCCAACGCAGCGGCGTACGGCGCCAACCGACTGTGGTCGTACGGGGAGAGATCGATCACGTAGCGGTTGGGCACCAGGGTGCGGCCACCAGCGAGGATGGCCTTGTGCGCCTCGGCCTCCCGCTGCATGGCGTTGAGGATCTCCACGGGGTGGACCACCCCTTTGAAGACCTTGGCGAAGGCCCCTTCGACCAGGCCTTCCAGACGCTTCTCGAAGCGTTGCAGCACGCTCACCGGCTCCTCCTCGGGTCCCGAGGACATGATGGTATCTGGACGGCGCGCGCGCAGCTCGCGCGCCGCTCGGCCACCGCGCGGCGGCCCGTTCGGAGCGGCCCCCAGGCCCGTGCTACTCTTTCGTCCGCCACGAAGGGTGACCGCTCGCAGGAACGGTAACCGGTCGAGGCGAGACCGCAGGACCGGGTAGCATGTTGCCGGCCCGCCGGAGACGGCGGAGTCGACGCGCACTACCGCGTTCGACGGTCGTGCCACGGGGATGTGGCGGAATGGCAGACGCGCACGGTTCAGGTCCGTGTGTCCGAAAGGACGTGGGGGTTCAACTCCCCCCATCCCCACCACCAGACGAGGGCTCCGCAGTCGCGGGGCCCTCACTTCGTATCGGGGCGTACCGGACGTCAGGCTATGCTCCGGTGGTTTTTCCAGCCTCCTACCTTTGACCAGGGGTGTCGTGTGAGTGTCGCGTTGGTGACCGGGTCGGGCGGTCTGATCGGTTCCGAGGCGGTCCGGCACTTCGCCGGGCTCGGTCTGGACGTGGTCGGCATCGACAACGACATGCGGCAGGAGTTCTTCGGCGCCGAGGCCTCGACCGCGTGGAACGTCCGGCGGCTGACCGACGAGCTGGGGTCGGCGTACGCGCACCACAGCATCGACATCCGCGACCGGGACACCCTCGGCAAGCTCTTCGCCCGGTACGGCCGGGACATCGCCGTGGTGATCCACACCGCCGCCCAGCCGTCGCACGACTGGGCGGTACGGGACCCGTTCACCGACTTCGACGTCAACGCCGGTGGCACCCTCAACGTCCTGCAGAACGTGCGGGAGCACTGCATCGAGGCGCCGGTGATCCACTGCTCGACCAACAAGGTCTACGGGGACCGCCCCAACAGCCTGCCGCTGGTGGAGCAGGAGACCCGCTGGGAGATCGAGTCGGGCCACCCGTACGAGCAGGGCATCCGCGAGGACATGTCGATCGACGCCTGCCTGCACTCGGTCTTCGGGGCCTCCAAGGTCGCCGCGGACGTGATGGTGCAGGAGTACGGCCGCTACTTCGACATGCGCACGGCCTGCTTCCGGGGTGGCACGCTGACCGGCCCGGCGCACTCCGCGACCGAGCTGCACGGCTTCCTCGGGTACGTGATGCGGGCCAACATGGAGCGCCGCACCTACAAGATCTTCGGCTATCAGGGCAAGCAGGTGCGCGACGCCATCCACAGCTCCGACGTGGTGTCGGCGTTCGAGGCGTTCTTCCGGGCGCCCCGCTCGGCGGCGGTCTACAACCTCGGCGGCGGCCGGCACTCCAACACCTCCAACCGGGAGGCGTTCGCCCTGGCCGAGGAGATCACCGGCCAGGAGATGATCACCGAGTACGTCGACGCGAACCGGATCGGCGACCACAAGTGGTGGATCGGCTCGAACGAGGCGTTCCAGGCCGACTACCCGGGCTGGAAGCAGGTCTACGACGTACCCATGATCATGCGGGAGATCTACCAGGCCAACGTCGACAAGTGGGTGCCGGGAGCATGACCGCACAGGGCAAGCGCAACGTCCTCGGCGTCCTGGTCGACGCCACCGACTACGCCTCGGCCACCGAGCAGGTCGTCGCGGCGGCCCGGGACCGCCGGCCGTTGGCGCTGACCGCGCTGGCCGTGCACGGGGTGATGACCGGGGTGCTCGACCCGGCGCACAACGCCCGGCTCAACTCCTTCGACGTGGTCACCCCGGACGGCCAGCCGGTGCGCTGGGCGCTCAACCTGCTGCACCACGCCGGCCTGGCCGACCGGGTCTACGGCCCGACGCTGACCCTGCACGTGCTGCGCCGCTTCGCCGACGAGGGCCTGCCGGTCTACCTGTACGGCTCGACCGAGGAGACCCTGGCGAAGCTGATCCCGGCGCTGGAGCGGATGTTCCCGGCCCTGAAGATCGCCGGGGTGGAGCCGTCGAAGTTCCGCGCGGTGCAGCCCGGCGAGGACGTCGAGATCGCCGACCGGATCCGGGCCAGCGGTGCCCGGTTGGTCCTGGTCGGCCTGGGCTGCCCCCGCCAGGAGGTCTTCACGTACGCGATGCGACCCCTGCTGGACATGCCGCTGATGGCCGTCGGCGCGGCCTTCGACTACCACGCCGGCCTGCTCCGGCAGCCGCCGCCGTGGATGCAGCGGGCCGGCCTGGAGTGGTTCTGGCGGCTCGGCCTGGAGCCGAAGCGGCTCTGGCGGCGGTACGTCATCCTCAACCCCGCCTACCTGACCCGCCTCGCCGGCCAGAAGACCGGCCTGTGGAAGGCCCGTCCGCCGGCCCCGGCCACCGAACGGCCGGCGACCTTCGCGGTCTGATCCGTCCACTGCGGACGACCGGCCGGGACGACGACCCGGTCGGTTCCGTGCCGCTGGGCCGACCGGCCGGGACACGGCCACCCCTACGGGATGCTCCGGGGTGGGAACAGGGGCTCGTCCCGGATTCGCCGCCCGCCGTTGTGGGCAAGGCTGTGTCCATGGATGGGCATCTCATCGTGTTGCTGTCGATCGCCGCCGTCTGGCTCGCCGCCGGCGTCGTGGCGGACGGCCTCCCCCGGCTGGATCGGGCCCGCGCGCTGCGACGGCGTACCGGATGGCTGCTCGCCCTCTCCGTGGCCGGGCTCGCACTGACCGCGACGGTGCTGGTCGCCGGCACGGTCAGCGGTGGGGACACCCCGGTCGACCGGGCCGCCGGGCAGCTCCCACTGGTGGCGGTGCCGGCGCTCGCGGTGGCGGTCTGCACGGTGCGCCGGGTCCGCCGGTTGCGGGCGGGCGCGGGCGCGTTCGCCGCCGCGCCGGAGACGCCCGCGCCGTACGGTCTGCGGGCCGCCGCCGGGCACCCGCTGGTCGGTCTACCGGTGCAGGTGACCGCGCTGGCCACCGTGCCGGGGCTGCTCACCGCCGCCGGGCTGGACCTGGGTGCCGGCAACGGGGTCACCGGGGTCGCGCTCACCTTCGGCGGGTTGGCCGTCCTCGCCATCGGGGTACGCCACGGCCTGCGGCACAACCGGCTCACGGAGCGGACGCTGCCGGGCACCGGACCCGCGCTGGTCGGCCTGCCCGCCTCACCGGCTGCGGCCGGCTCCCTGCACGTATAGCAGTTCCAAGATCGCCCGGGTCGCCTCGAACCACCGGTCCAGCCAGCCGGGCGGCGGTACGCTCCCCTTGGGCGGCAACTCCAGCAGCAGGCCACGCAGCAGCGGGTGGTCGATCATCGACTCGGGTGCCGTCGTTTCCCAGGTGTCCCTGGGAAACGACGGCTCGGCGAGCGGGTTCGGGTCGAGCGACGTCATCGGTGGCCCGGCCTGCTCGGGTGCGAGGACACCGTCGTCATCGAAGTCGGTGTCGCCGGCGCCCACCTCGGTGAGCATCGTGTCGCGGCGGGCGCTGCGGTACTTGCCGCCGAAGCGCTCGACCCGGCCCGGGCCGTGGGTGAGGTTTTCTGAACCGATCGTCGTCATGTGCTCTCGCCTGCCTCGCTTGGTTGCCGCCGCGTGTGGCGGGTCATCGACCAGCGCCGTACCGAGGGGTTCAACGATGCGGGGGCGCAAGTGGCGACGGGCCGGCCGGGGAGTGTCCCCCGACCGACCCGCGGTCAACGCCACGCTGCGTTGGTCAGTGTTGGCCGAACGCGCCGTTCCGAGCGTCGGCGACGAAGGCGTTCCATTCCCCGGGGGCGAATACGAGGGCGGGACCTGTCTTGTCCTTCGAGTCCCGCACCCCGACCGCCCCGATCACGTAAGCTACCTCGACGCAGTTGTCACAGTTCGGCCCACTTTTTGAGCTCTTGAACCAGGTCGCCTGCGTCAGGTCCTCGGGGAACCTCTTGGTCGCCATTTCCACAACGGCTCCTCTGCCAGTTCTGCGATGTGTGCGATGGACTCCTCCGGTCGCCTGGCCGCTGCCTGAATCTGATCGAAGATGAAGTTGTACTTCTGTAGCTCGTCGCTCTTCTCCAGGAAGAGCCCACCCGTGGCGTTCTCCGCGTACACGACATCCGGATCAACCGAGTCGGGGAAACCGAGAATCGTGAAGGTCCCGTCCATGCCGGCGTGCGCTCCCACCTCGAAGGGCAGGATCTGCAGCGTCACGTTCGGCAGTTCGGCCACCTCCACCAGCCGTCTGAGCTGACCACGCATCACCGCGTCGCCGCCCACCGGCCGACTCAACACCGCCTCATCGAGCACCACCCACAGATCGACCGGATCGTCCTGGGTCAACAACGACTGACGGCCCAATCGGACACGCACCCGTTGTTGCACCTGATCGGGAGAGATGTCCGGACGGGCCGCCTGGATCATCGCACTGGCGTACTCCTCGGTCTCCAGCAGACCGGGCACGACCTGCTGTTCGTACGCCCGGATGGAACCGGCCGCCGCCTCCAGGCCGACGTACGCCCCGACGAGCACCGTGCTGTAGGGGTGCCACCAGCCCTTCTGCCGCGCCTCGCGGGCGATCTGCACCAGCTCTTCGCTCTCCGCGCCCACCACCCCGTAGATGCGGAGCATGTCCCGGACGTCACGCGGGGTCGCCGAGGTGTGACCGGTCTCGATCCGGGAGACCTTGGAGGCGGAGCACTCCAACTGCTCGGCGACCGCCTCTATGGTGATCCCGGCACCGTCGCGCAGCCGGCGCAGCTCGGCCCCGAGCCGGCGACGCCGGATGGTCGGGCTCCGCCGTTCGCTCATCGGGGCGCCCCGGGTCCTGTTGACGGGGAAAGCTGGTGCCTCGGGCCCACCCGGTTACCTCCGGTCGATCGCGCCCGCGTCCATTACCGCCAAGGGCGCGACCGTGGGCGGCGGGCATCGTTCGCGGCAGGGGTGGAGCCCGGTCGCCGACCGGCCGCGGCGGGCGGAACCGGCGTCCAGTGTGCCGCCCCGGAGTCGGCGTGATCAAGCGCCCGGTTCACGTGTCGCACTCACGTATCGGCAAAAGTCGACGTGCAACTTGCATCTAGCACGACGCTGATGCAGTCTGTCCGTATGGTTCGAGTAACTCACCGCTTTCGACCGATCTCACCGAGTGATCATTACCGGGGGAGCGGACGGGCCGGCGGGCGCCCCGGACCAGTTGTGTCATCGAGACCTGCCTCGGGTTGATGACCCCACCGCTGCACGCCCGGAGGCTGCGGCGGTGGGAGCGGTAACACCCGTGAGCAGCCGGGTGATGGTCGGGTGGCGATCCACCACCAGCGGGTACGGCCCGACCAGCACCACATCGAGCACCGGCCCGCGAGGCACAACCCCGTCGCCGGACCCGCACCTCGTCCCCGTTCCGCACCGGCCGGCCCGCGACGCCGGCCATACCCTCCCAGGAGCCCATGTGCTTCCCCGCTCCGGTGACGTTCTGCACGTGACGCGTGCCGCCAGCGTGCAGTTCCTCAGGCCGATCACCTTCCGGGTGATCCGGGTGCTCGACTGGCCGACGTACGACGGTTGGCTCTGGCTTGACGGCTACCAGCTGAACGCGTCGGGAGACGCCGTCAGCCGCCGGTCGATCTTCGTCCAGCAGGCCGGACTGACCCAGCTCCGGGCGGCGACCGTGCCCCGTCAGCACCCCGCCCGTTCGCGCCGGCCGGTCAACCGCGCACCGATCGCGGTGGGCTGACTCCCCGATTACCAGGTCGGAGGGCGTACCGCCGCCATAGACTCGGTACGCCCACCCCGGCGAACGTCTCCACCCCGCGCGTTCCGGCCCCTGAACCTGGGATGGCCATGGTCAATCTGCCCGCCGCGCGGCGGCACCACAGGTCCCGTATCCGATACGCCTTCGGACTGCTCGCCCTGATCGGCGCGGTCATCACCGTCGCGGTGGTGACCCACTACCCGGCCACATCGGCCACCCGGCTCGCCGAGCCGGTACCGGCGCCCGAGATCACCGTGGTCGGGCAGGGCGACCTCCCGGCCGGCGACCCCGCCGCGCCCACCGACCCCGGCTCCGCCGCACCGGCCGACGCAGGTTCGGGAGCACCGGCCGACGCCGCCGCCCGCGAACCGGCCGCCCCTGGCCCTGACGGACCGGCCGACGCCGCCCCCCGCGAACCGGGCGACCCTGGCCACGGCGGACCGGCCGACGCCGCCGCCGGACCGATGGCCGACCCGAACGGCGCGCAGTCGGGGGTGGGCGGCGGCACGTCCACGCTCACCGAGCCCCGACGTCCCTCGGACGACCCGCAGACCGTCGCCCAGTCGCTCTTCTACTCCGGTCTGCTCGGGCTGGCCATCTCCCTGGCCGGTCTGGGTCTGGTGGGCACCCGACGCCGGATGTGGTGAGCCCCCGACGGGCCCGGTAGGCCCCAGACGGCAGGGTGGCGCGGCGACGGACTTCGACCCGGGCCGGCGGCGGAACCGTCACCCGGTGGGGCTGGCCGTCGGCGTGGCGGTGCCGGCCCCGGTCGGCGACGCCGTCGGCTCGGCGGCCACCACCAGGGTCACCTCGTCCCCCGGCGACACCAGTTCACCCTGCCCCGGGTCGGTGGACAGGACGGTGCCGGCCGGCCGGTCCGACTCCCGCGTCTGCACCCGGGAGGACAGGCCGAGTCGACCCAGCAGGTTCTCCGCGGTCTCCTGGGAGAGCCCGACCAGGGGTGGCACCGCGATGGCGGCGGGGCCGGTCGTCGGCGGGGTGGTCGGCGGAGTCGTCGGCGCTGCGGTGGTCGGCGCGCTCGTCGTCGGGGCACGGGTCGGGGCGGTCGTGGTCGGGGCGGTCGGCGGTGGGGTCGGTGTCTCGTCCGACGGGGAATCCACCGCCCGCAGGGCCAGCCAGATCCCTGCTCCGACGAGCCCGAGCAGCAGCAACCCGAGGACGCCCAGCAGGATCGGCGTCCACCAGCGCCGGCCGCGCTGATCCTCGCCGTACCACTCGGCCGGCTCCCGGGGCTCGTCCGGACGCGGCGGTGGCACCCCGGCCCGCCCGGACCACACCGGCGAACCGGCCGGCCCGCCACCGACCGGCGGCAACGGACGGGTCGCGTCCACCGGCTCCTGCCGGGCGGTGGCGTCGGGCGGCCCACCGGCCCCCGGTCGTGCCGGTGGCAGCGGGCGGGTCGCGTCGTCGGCGGGTGGCTCCTGGCGGTCGTCGCTCATCGCACGTCCTCTCGCCACCTGGCGGGCGGTAGGCCCCGGACCCGGGGTCGGTGTCCCCGGCCGGCCAGACGGTCGTGGCCCTCGGCCCCCAACGTAACGGTCGGAGGCACCATCCACCGGGATGGACGCGACGACCCGCCCCCTACCCCGTCGGCGTCGCCTCGGCCGTCGGCGTCGGACCGTCACCGCAGGAGATCGCCACCGCGTCGTTCCAGTGCGCGGTCGCGTCGGCCGCCGGCACCTGGGCGGTGACCTCGCCCCGGTTCCCGGTCGGATACCGGGGGAACAGGCCGACGTCACCCAGCTCGTCGGCCGCGTCCGAACAGTCCTCGCCGACCAGGTCCGGCACCTCGACCTCGGGGGCCGGCCCGCTGACCTCGACCCGCACCGTGGTGCCCGGCCGGACCGAGGTGTCCTGGGCGGGCACGGTACGGACCACCGTCCGCCCGGAGCCGGTGCCGAAGACCAGCCGCCAGCCGAGCTTGCGGTCGTGCAGTTCGTCGCGCGCCTTCTCGAAATCGAGACCGACCAGCCGGGGCACGGTCAGGCCACCCTTGGTCGCGGCGGGCGGCGGCGGGGGCGTCGTGGCCCGCGCGGTGGTCGGCGGGGCGGTGGTCGGCGCGGCGGACGGGCTCACCGGTCCGGGGCCCGCCGCCGCCGGGGTGGCCCCCGTGTCGGGGGTACCGGGGTCGGCCAGCACCCACCCGACGGTGCCACCGACGGCGGCCAGCAGCACCGTCGCCAGGGTGCCGCCGAGCAGCAGCCTGCCCCGGCCGGGCCGGTCGCGTTCCGCAGTGTCCTGTTCGGTGTACTCGTCGTCCATGCCGCTCCCGCCTCGTCCCCGAGACGGTACCGGCCGCTGCCCACCGGTCACCGGCCGTGCTCCGCCGCTCGTCCGACTCGCCGCCCCGACCAGGGGACGCTACAGTCCCGGCATGGCGGGACGGAGCTGGGGAGGATCGGTGCTCACGGCGGTGGGCGTCGCCGCCGGCGTGGGTGCCGCGCAACTGGGCTTCGGCTACGGCCTGGGCATCATCAACTGGGCACCGGTCGACGTCGGGGCCACCGAGCCGTCCTGGTTCGCCAGTCTCGCCTGGGCGACCTGGATCGCCGCCGTCTCCACCGTCGGCGGGGCGGTCTGCGCCCAGCGGCTGCACGAACGCGGTACGGACGTCGAGACCGGCGGTGCCCTGCACCGGGTCACCCTCGCGGTGGCGGGCGCGGTCGGCGCGTTGATCACCGTGCTGCTGGTCGCGGTGCCGTCCCGGGCCGCCTCCGTGCCGGACACCTTCTCGCCGCAGACCGTCGCGGCCGGATACGCCGGGGTCGGCGTACTCATCGGGCTGGTGGTGGCGGTGTGGACGCTGCACTCCCGGGCCGCGGCGACGAACGTGACCGCCACCGTCGGCTGGCTCTGGTTGCTGGCCGTGGTCTCCGTCGTCGACGGGGTGCTCGCCGGACGGGGGCTGACCAGCGCCCAACTCGGCATCTGGCAGATCGCCCAGGACAGCCCCCGCTTCTGGTTGCGGGACCACCTCTACTGGCCGGGAGCGTTGCTCGCCCTCGGCTCGGCGCTGCTGATCGGCGCGTTGGCCGCCCGGCGGGCCGCCCGTAGGGCGGAGCTGCGACTCGGTGCGGTGGTCTCCGGTGCCGCCGGCCCGCTGCTCGTCGCCGTCGCCTACTTCCTCGCCGTCCCCCGGCTGGCCACGATCTCGCCGGCCCAGGTCTCGGCCCACCTCGTCGCGCCGTACGCGGTCATCGTCGGGGCGGCCGGGTCGGTGCTGGTGGCCTCGCTCGCCCAGCGGGCCGAGCGGCGTGCCGCCGCGCGGACGGCATCCGTACCGCACCCCCGCACCGGCGAGCTGGACGACCGGCCGGCCGACACCCATCCGGTCCCACCGTCCGATCCGGACACCCGCGCCGACGTGGACGCCCCTGCGGACCAGCACGCGCGGGCCAACCAGGATGCCCGCACCGACGTGGGCGCTCAGGCCAACCCGGACGCCCGTGTCGACCCGGACACACGTGCCGATCCCACGGCCGCCCCGGCGGACCCCCCGGCCACCCCGACCGACACCCCGGTCGGGGAGCCGACGCCCTCGGCGGTGGGACGGGCCCGGCCGGTCCGCCGGGGTCGGGCCGCCCCGACGGCTCCGCCGGCCGGTGGGCTGCCAGCCGGTGGGTCTCCGACCGGCGGGTTGCCGGCCAGTGGGTCTCCGGAGCAGGACACCGGGTCGCCGGCCAGCCTGCCGGCGGACCCGCCCGGCGTGCCCAGGCCCCGCCCCGGACGCCGCACCCCCTGACCTTCCCGGATGCCGGCCCTCTCCCGGCTCGCGTCTCTCCCGGCCCTCTCCGACCCGCGTCTCTCCCGGCCCTCCGACTCGTCGGGGCACCGGAAGGGGTGGGGCGGGGCGGAAAAGGGCAGGCGGGAAAAGGGGATCAGCCGACCGGCCAGGTGTGCACCGGCTCGTTACTGCGTTGCAGCTCGGCGTACCGGTTGGCCATGTGGTGCAGCGCGGCGTCGCGGTCCAGGTTGCGGTGCCGTTGCGCGGCCCACACCGTCTCGGTCTGCCAGACCGCGCCGTTGCGGCCGGTACGGCAGCGCTGCTCGATGATGCCGAGCAGGCGGTCCCGCTCGGTGGGGGCGACACCGAACCGGTCCAACCCGACGGCCGCCTTCGGCAGCAGGGTGTCGAGGACCAGCTTGGTGACCGGCACCTCGCCGAGCCGGGGCCAGTGCAGCACCGCGTCCATGCCCCGTCGGGCGGCGGCGTGGAAGTTCTCCTCGGCGGAGCTGAAGGTGAGCTGGCTCCAGATCGGCCGGTCCGACTCGGCCAGCCCGCGCGCCAACCCGAAGTAGAAGGCGGCGTTGGCCAGCATGTCGACCACGGTCGGGCCGGCCGGCAGGACCCGGTTCTCCACCCGCAGGTGCGGACGGCCGTTCATGATGTCGTACACCGGGCGGTTCCAGCGGTAGACGGTGCCGTTGTGCAACCGCAGCTCGGACAGCTGCGGGACGCCGCCACCGTGCAGCACCTCGACCGGGTCCTCGTCGGCGCAGATCGGCAGCAGTGGCGGGAAGTACCTGACGTTCTCCTCGAACAGGTCGAAGATCGAGGTGATCCAGCGTTCACCGAACCACACCCGGGGGCGTACCCCCTGGGCCTTCAGCTCGTCCGGGCGGGTGTCGGTGGCCTGCTGGAACAGCGCGATCCGGGTCTCGGCCCACAGTTGGCGGCCGTAGAGGAACGGCGAGTTC
This sequence comes from Micromonospora sp. RL09-050-HVF-A, assembly GCF_019374995.1. Lineage (NCBI taxonomy): Bacteria > Bacillati > Actinomycetota > Actinomycetes > Micromonosporales > Micromonosporaceae > Micromonospora > Micromonospora sp. RL09-050-HVF-A. The sequence goes on along the minus strand of NZ_JAGKQP010000002.1, from coordinate 4,539,598 downwards.
GCGCCCACCGCGACCTGGACACCGGCGATGGCCTGGGAGGCGTTCCAATAGTCGGCGAAGCTGTCCGGGGCCACCTGGAGGTGGAACTGGAGGCTGGTGCAGGCGGCCTCGGGGACGATCGAGTCGGTGTGCGTACGGAGCTGCTCCACCCCCCGGATGTCCAGCTCGATGTCCTCGCCCCGGGCACCGACGATCTGGTCGTTGAGCACCCGGTAGCGCTCGTTGGTGGAGAGGTTGTCGGCCACCAGGTGCTGCTCGGTCAGGGTGGGCAGGATGCCGACCATGACGATCCGGGCGTCCGACTTGGCCGCCCGCTCGTCGGCCCGGTCCAGGCTGCTGCGCAGGTCGGTCTCGTAGTTGGCGAACCCGGCCCCCTCGATCAGCCGGGGTGCCGCGTTCAGCTCCAGGTTGAACTGTCCCAGCTCGGTCTGGAAGAGCGGGTCGGCGATCGCGGCGAGGATCTCGTCGTTGCGCATCGCCGGTTCGGCGTCCGGGTCCATCAGGTTGAGTTCGATCTCCAGGCCGGTCATCGGCCGGTCGGCGTCGAAGCCGAAGTCGTCGAGCATCAACGCGAAGACGTCCAGGCACCGCCGTACCTTCTGCCGGTAGCGGATCCGGTCCTCCCGGGAGAAGGCGCCCTGCTCGACGTCCCTACCCATTGTTTCCTCCCGGCGTGAGACGCCCGGGACGGTGAGCGTCCCGGTGCGCAGTGTGAACCACAACGGTAAGAGCGCCCACGCGCCGGGGCCAGTGCCCACCGGGTATGCGCTTGCCGCCTTCTCTACCCCGCCGCCGTCGCCCCGGCACCGGGAGCGCCGTCGCCGGTCAGTGACAATCCACACCCGTACGCGTCGCGCCCCCGCTCGTGGAGAGCGGGGGCGCGAGGACGGGGTGGCTCAGGCCTGCCGGATGGCCTCGCCCTCGATCTCGATCTTGATCTTCTTGCCGACCAGCACGCCACCGGTCTCCAGGGCGACGTTCCAGGTCAGGCCGAATTCCTCACGGTCGATCTCGGTGCTGGCGGTGAAGCCGAACACGTCGGTGCCGAACGGGGTGCGGCCGACGCCCTCGAACTCGACCTCCAGCTCGACCTGACGGGTGACACCCTTGATGGTCAGGTCACCGAGCAGGACGAACTCGTTGCCGTCGTGGGACTTCACGGCGGTGCTGCGGTACTCCAGCGTCGGGAACTGCTCGACGTCGAGGAACTCGGGGCTGCGCAGGTGGCCGTCCCGGTCCGCCTGGGCGGTGTTGATGCTGGCCGCCTGGATGGTGGCGGTGACCGCGGACTGCAACGGGTCCTCGGCGACGGTGATGGTGGCGGTCGCGTCGGCGAACTCGCCGCGTACCTTGCTGACCATCATGTGCCGGGCGACGAAGCCCACCCGCTTGTGCGCGGCGTCCAGCAGGTAGGTGCCGGCGGCGGGAATGGTCAGGCCGTCCCAGTCGCGGGTAACCGACTCGGTGCTGGTCATGTAACTGCCCTCCGGGGAAGATTGTTTAGTAGCCCAACGACTGCCTGAGCAACTATAGCCGCAACAATATTCCCCGTGTCAAGCACTGTTAGGATGGCCTGGTGAACGAAAACGTGTTCGACGACCCCCGGATCACCGCCGTCGGCCTCCTGGTCGAGGCGCACGCCGGGCTCACCGCCCGGTTCACCGCGCAGTACGAGGAACACGACGTCTCCGCAGTCGAGTTCGAGGTGCTGATGCGCCTGGCCCGCTCCCCGGGCAACCAGCTGCGGATGACCGACCTCGCCGCCCAGACCTCCCTGTCCACCAGCGGCGTCACCCGGGTGGTGGACCGGATGGAACGCGACGGGCTGCTGCGCCGTCGCGCCTGCCCGTCCGACCGGCGCAGCTCGTACGCGGTGGTCACGCCGGCCGGCATGCAGCGGCTGGACGAGACCCTGCCGGGTCACCTGCGGATCATCGAGCAGTGGTTCACCGGCCAGCTCGAACCCGAGACCCTGGCCGCGATGCTGGACGGGCTGCGCCGGGTACGCGACGCCGTCCACCCGGGGGCGACCGCCGGCAGCACCGACCAGGCACCCACCGACGAGCCGACGTCCGCCTGCTGACCCGCCGGCAGGGGCCCGGCCGACCCACCGGCAGAAAAAGCGGCAGAACCCGTTCGACCCACCGGACGCACACTCGCCGATCCCCACAAATCGGATGTCCCGGCTGGCTAGCCTTCATCACGCGGGGGGAGCACCGGGGGGTGCCGGCGCGAGCGATTGAGCGAGGGGTTTGACCAGGGGGCTTGTTCGCTCGCGCCACCCCCGCGCCTCGACCGACGGGCTTTCCCGCACCTAGGCCAGCAGGTTCTCCTCCTCCGGCAGCAGCCGGATGCCGCTGCGCCGGCACACCTGCGCCAACCGCTGCCGCACCTCGGCGGAACCGGTGCTCGCGGCCAGCCCGACCAGCGCCTCGATCACGTCCCGTCGGTCCTGACCGAGCTCCCCGGCGGCGACCGCCACCGCGAACCACTCCGCAGCCAGCTCCCGGTCCCCCCGGTGCAGCGCCACCGTGCCCTCGATCAACGCGCACACCCCCTCCTCCGCCCGGACCGGCCCACCCCCGGCCGGACGACCCACCACCGTCCCCGCTTCCGCCGCCGTCCGGGTCCCGGACGGCCCCGGACGACCGTCGCAGCGCAGCTCGGCCAGGACCTCGGCCGCCTCGTCCACCCGGCCAGACCGGGCCAGCGCCAGGCCCACCGTGCCGAGCACCCGCCGTCGGTGCCCCGGGTCCCCCACCCCGACCAACGCGGCGACCACCCGCCGACCCTGCTCCACCGCGTCGCCGTGCCGGCCCTCCAACCGGGCCACCTCGGCCAGGTCGGCGCGGGCCAGCAGGCGCAGCCGGGGCTCCCCGCACTGGGCCGCCAGCCGGTCCACCGCGGCAAGTCGACGTCGGGCGGCCGGCAGGTCACCGAGGCGGATCTCGTGCCAGGTCAGATGGTGCTGGGCGACGGCCATGTCCCGGGTCCGGCCGTGCCGGGTGGCCAGGGTCAGCACCGCGTGCGCCTGTTCGGCCGCCTCGTCGTAGCCCCCGGTGGCGACCAGCAGGGTGCCGAGCACGATCCGTGCCGTCAGTTCACCGGCCACGTCGGCCCGGCCGGCGAGCACCACGAGCGCGGCGCGGGCGGCGGGCAGTTCCTGTGCCGCAGCGCCGTGCTCGGCGGCGAGCCGGGCCACCCCGAGCAGCGCCCACGCCCGCAGGACCGGATCGGCATCGGCGGTACGCGGGTCCGCGAGCAGCCGCCGCAGCCACTGCCGACCGCTGACGTCCCGCCCCCGCATCCGCCACCAGCGGGTCAGTCGGGCCGCCAACCGCAGCGCGGTGACCGGGTCGTCCCCGGCGGCGTGGGCCAGTGCCGCGCCGATGTCCCCGGTCGCCTCGTCGAGCCGGCGGGCGGCTGTGGGCTGTCGCGCGCCGACCAGATCCGGCGCGGTACGGGTCACCAGCCGGGTGATCACCACCGCGTGCCGGCGTCGTACGGCGGTCAACTCCCCCCGGCCGGCGGCCTGCTCGACGGCGTACTCGCGGACCGCGTCGAGCAGGCGGAACCGCAGCGACCCGGCACCCCGGACGCTGAGCAGGCCCAACTCGACCAGCCGGTCGAGCAGGGGCACCGGATCGACCACCGTCGCCGGATCCGGGTCGACGTCGTCGGCGAGCAGTTCCTCGGCCAGCTCCACCGACCACCGGTTGGCGAAGACCGAGAGTCGACGCAGGGCGGCCTGTTCCCCGTCGTCGAGCAGCCGGTAGCTGGTGGCCACCGCCTCCCGCAGGGTCACCGCCACCGTCGTGCGGGCCGGTTCGCCGGCCCGACCCGACGGCGCGGCCTCCCAACCCCGCCCGCCGAGTTCCGGGCCGGCCAGGTCGAGCACCCGGTCGCCGTACCGGTCGAGCAGTTCGGGCAGGTCGAGGATCCGCCCACGGGCCGCCATCAGCTCGATCGCCAACGGCAGGCCGTCGAGCCGACGCACCAGCGCGGTGAGGGCGGGCAGCTCGTCGGGGCCGGGCGGTTCGGGGCGGACCCGGGTCAGTCGGGTGGTGAACAGGGCCGCCGCCGGCCAGCGGGCCAGCTCGTCCGGGTCGACCACGTCGGCCGGGGGCACCTCCAGCGGGGCCACCGGGCGGACGAGTTCACCGGGGAGGCCGACCGGGTGTCGTCCGGTCACCACCACCCGCAGGGTGGGTACCGCCGCGACGAGCAGGTGCAGCACCTCGGCCACCGGGTCGGGGGCCCGCTCGACCGCGTCGACCAGCAGCAGCGCCGGGCGGCCCCGGAGCCGGGCGGCCAACTCGGCGAGCCGGGCCGCGCCGAGCACCGCGCAGGCCGCGGAGAGCACGTCGTTGCCGTCGGAGCCGGTGCCGACCAGCACGCCGGCCACCCCGCCGGGGTGGGCGTGCGCCACCGCGTGCGCCACGGCCAGGGCGAGCGCGGTCTTGCCCACCCCGGCCAGGCCGACCAGGCTCAGCACCGGGGGCCAGCCGTCGCCGGTGAGCAGCCCGGTCAGCTCGGTCAGCTCCCGTTCCCGGCCGATCAGCTCGACCGCCGGGGGGAGCGCCATCGGCGTACCCGGCAGGTCGAGGTCCCGCAGGACGGTGCCGACGACCGGTCGGTGCGGCGGGCCGCCGCCACCCGGGGCGGTCGGGGCGGGGAGGGCCTGGCCACGGGCGCTGGCCAGGAAGCCGGCCCGCGCCTGGCCGGTCAGGCCGAGCGCCCCGGCGATCAGCTCGGTGGTGGTGCGTTGCGGCCGGTGCGACCGGCCGCGTTCCAGGTCACGGACCGTCCGCACGCCGACCCCGGCCCGCTGCGCCAGGTCGACCTGGGTGAGACCGGCGGCCAGGCGGTGGGACCGCACCAGCTCCCCGATCGGGGTACGACCACCCACGCCGGGCGAGTGATCATGATCCGGGGTCATGGGCAGGAAGGGTACGGTCGGGATACGACGCCGGGCAGCCCTTCGTCGGCCTACTGACGAAGGGCTGCGGATACCCGACAAACCGCTGTCGCCGCGCGGTGCCCCACCCGCCCGGGCGGTACGGTCACATGCCCAGGTCGCGGGCGATGATCATCCGCTGCACCTCGGAGGTGCCCTCCCCGATCTCCAGGATCTTGGAGTCCCGCCAGAACCGGGCCACCGGGTACTCGTTCATGAAGCCGTAGCCGCCGTGGATCTGGGTGGCCTCCCGGGCGTTGTCCACCGCGACGGTGCTGGCGTGCAGCTTGGCGATCGCCGCCTGCCGCTTGAACGGCTCACCGGCGAGCATCCGCGCGGCGGCGTCGTAGTAGGCCAGCCGGGCGGTGTGCGCCTTCAGCTCCATGTCGGCGATCTTGAACTGGATGGCCTGGTAGTTGCCGATCGGCTGGCCGAACGCCTGGCGCTCCTTCGCGTACTTCACCGACTCGTCGACGCAGCCCTGGGCGAGGCCGACGGCCAGGGCGGCGATGGCGATCCGCCCCTCGTCGAGGATCCGCAGGAACTGGGCGAAGCCCCGACCCCGCGCGCCGAGCAGGTTCCCGGCCGGCACCCGGCAGTCGTCGAAGGTCAGCTCGTGGGTGTCCGAGGCGTTCCACCCCACCTTCGAGTACCCGGGCGCGACGGTGAAGCCGGGGGTCCCCGCCGGCACGATGATGGTGGACAGCTCCTTCGAGCCGTCCGGGTTGGTGCCGGTGACCGCGGTGACGGTGACCAGGGCGGTGATGTCGGTGCCCGAGTTGGTGATGAACGCCTTCGACCCGTTGATCACCCACTCGTCGCCGTCCAGGACGGCCCGCGTCTGGGTGCCGCCCGCGTCCGAGCCGGTGCCCGGCTCGGTGAGCCCGAATCCCGCGAGTGCCTCGCCGCTGAGCAGCTTCGGCAGCCACCGGGCCTTCTGTTCGTCGGTGCCGAACCGGTGGATCGGCATCGCGCCGAGGGAGACCGCCGCCTCCAGGGTGATCGCCACGCTGGAGTCGACCCGGGCCAGCTCCTCCAGGGCCAGGCAGAGCGCGAAGTAGTCGCCGCCCATGCCGCCGTGCTCCTCGGGGAAGGGCAGACCGAACAGCCCCATCTTGCCCATCTGCCGGACGATCTCGTACGGGAAGGTGTGCCGCTCGTAGTGTTCGGCGATCACCGGGGCGACGGCGTCGCGGGCGAAGTCCCGCACGCTCTCCCGCAGCGCCTCGTGCTCCTCGCTGAGCCGGAAGTCCATCGGTTCCTCCTGTGCGGCTGCCTCCCCCGGACGCTCGTGACGCCGGGGACGGCGGATCGGCTGGACGACCGGTCGGTCCCGGTCGACGGTGGTGGCGGTGGCCCGGCGGGCAGTGACCGGGCGGCGGTCCGGCGCCGACCGGTCAGGCGGGTCACCGGCGGCGGTCGGTCAGACCGGGGTGACACCGTGCCGGCGGCGGGAGAAGTGCCGGTCCTTGCTGCGGGCGGCGGTGAACCGGCGGACCAGTTCGGCGCGCAGCTCGTGCGGTTCGACGATCGTGTCGATCACCAGCTCACTGGCGAGCCGTACCACGTCGATGTCCCGCTCGTACTCGGCCCGCCTGGCGGCGACGAACGCGGCCCGCTCGGCCTCGTCGGGGATCGCGGCGATCTTGTTGGCGTAGACGGCGTTGACGGCCGCCTCGGCACCCATCACCGCGATCTTCGCGGTGGGCAGGGCGATCGTCGCGTCCGGCTCGAAGCCGGGGCCGGCCATCGCGTACAGGCCCGCGCCGTACGCCTTGCGCACCACCACACAGATCTTGGGTACGGTCGCCTCGGAGATCGCGGTGATCATCTTGGCCCCGTGCCGGATGATGCCCTGCTTCTCCACCACGCTGCCGACCATGAACCCGGGCACGTCGCTCAGGAACAGCAGCGGCACGTTGAACGCGTCGCAGAGCTGCACGAACCGGGTCGCCTTGTCGGCCGAGTCGACGAAGAGCACCCCGCCCTTGAACATCGAGTTGTTGCCGACCACGCCGACGACCTCGCCGTTCAGCCGGCCGAACCCGATGGTCAGCTCCCTGGCCCAGAGTGCCTGGATCTCGAAGAACGAGCCGTCGTCGAGCAGGCCCTTGACGTACCGACGCATGTCGAACGCCTGCCGCTCGCTGGCCGGCACCAGCGCGGCCAGGTCGGCCTTGGCGGGCGCGGCGACGGCCGGCGCGGCCGGCGGTTGCTGCTGCCAGTTCGACGGCAGGTAGGACAGGTAGTCCCGCACCACGTCGAGCGCGTCGGCCTCGGTCTTGCACAGGAAGTGCCCGACGCCGGACTCGGCGCAGTGCACCCGGGCCCCACCCATCGCTTCCAGGGTGGTCTTCTCCCCGGTGACCATCTCGACCATCCGGTCGGAGCCGAGGTACATGCTGGCGTTGCCCTCGACCATGGCCACCACGTCGCAGAACGCCGGGATGTACGCCCCACCGGCGGCGCTCGGCCCGAACAACGCGCAGACCTGCGGGATCGCCCCGGAGGCGCGGACCTGGTTCCAGAAGATCTTGCCGGCGCCGCGGGGGCCGGGGAAGAGGTCGACCTGGTCGGTGATCCGGGCGCCGGCCGAGTCGACCAGGTAGACCATCGGCACGCCTGTCGAGTAGGCCCGCTCGATGATCCGGATGATCTTCTCGACGGTGCGCGCGCCCCAGCTGCCGGCCTTGACCGTGGAGTCGTTGGCCATCAGGCAGACCGGCCGGCCGTCGATGGTGGCGGTGCCGGTGACCACGCCGTCGGCGGGCAGCCCCTCGGCCAGCGCGTTGGCATAGAGGCCGTCCTCGACGAACGAGCCCTCGTCGACCAGGATGGCGACCCGCTCCCGGGCGAAGAGCTTGCCCTTGCCGGCGTTCGCCGCATGGTATTTGTCGGCCCCGCCGGAGCGGGCGCGCTTGCGCAGCTGCTCCAGTGCCGCACCGTCGAGCGTCACGCCGACCCCCTCGCCCGCGCCCCGTGGACGCGCCCGACCGCCACACGCGCCGTCGGCGTCGTGGACGCGCCGACCAGCCTGAACGATCGTTAGGCTAGCGCATCCGGCCCCCGCCCGACCACCCGACCGACTTCCGCTCTGGATATTGATACTCAACTATCGATGTGACTACGCTCCAGACACCCCCTCCGGATTGGAGTGAGTCATGAACTCACGCATCAAGCGCCTCGCCGTCGCCGCCCTGGCGACGGCGACGGCGACCCTCGGCCTCACGGTCGCCAACCCCGCGCCCGCCTCCGCCGCGATGACCATCTGCTACAACACCAGCCAGGCGCCCAGCTACGCGGGCATCGCCAACCAGGCCGCCTCGATCTGGAACAACGCCACCACCAACCTGACGCTCACCGCGAACTGCGGCACCAACCTGCGGATCTACCAGATCACCGGCGGCGGCTCGTACGCCCAGCGCACCAGCCTCGGCAACGGGCGGGTCTACATCGACACCCAGCAGGCCGCCCAGTACAGCCCGCTGCGCATCATGACCCACGAGATCGGGCACATCCTCGGCCTGCCCGACAACTACAACGGCAACTGCTCGATCCTGATGTCGGGCGGCAGCGCCGGCACCAGCTGCACCAACCCGTACCCGAGCACCACCGAGGCGAACCGGGTCAGCAGCCTGTTCGCCGGCACCCTCAGCGCCAACGACCGCCGCAGCAGCACCGGCAGCCAGGTCTTCAAGGACAGCTGGCCGGGCCTGCTCAGCGTGGGCTGACCCGCGAAGCGACCCGACGGAGGGGCCGGCACCACGCCGGCCCCTCCCGCGTCGTCGGGCCGATCCGTCCCGGCCGACCCGGTCAGGGCCGGGCGGTCAGCCGGGTACGCGGACCGGCCCGCAGCACCCCCGACGGCAGCCGCTTGCCGAGCAGTTCCTCGGCCAACTCGGCGACCCCGATCAGCGCGTCCAGGTCGATGCCGGTGTCGACGCCCATGTCGTGCAGCATGTGCACCGCCTCCTCGGTCGCCAGGTTCCCGCTCGCCCCCGGCGCGTACGGGCAGCCGCCCAGGCCACCGACGCTGGCGTCGAACTCGGTGATCCCCAGCTCCAGGGCGGTCAGCAGGTTCGCCAGCGCGGTGCCCCGGGTGTTGTGGAAGTGCAGCAGCACCGGCACGTCCGGCTCCCGGTCGCGGACGGCGGTGACCAACTCCCGGACCCGTCGGGGCGTACCCATGCCGGTGGTGTCGCCGAACGCGACCCGGTCGGCGCCGTCGCGGACCACCCGCTCGACGATCCCCGCGACCCGCCCCGGATCGACGTCCCCCTCGTACGGGCAGCCGAAGCTGGTCGCCACGATCACCTCGGCCCGCGCGCCCGCCCCGTGCAGCAGGTCGATCAGCTCGGCGATGTCGTCGAGCGACTCGTCGGTGGAGCGGTTGACGTTGCGCCGGTTGTGCGTGTCGCTGGCCGAGACCACCACCTCGATCTCGGTGAAACCGGCGGCCAGGGCCCGCTCGGCACCCCGGGTGTTGGGCACCAGCGCCGAGTAGCGCACCCCGTCGACCTTCCCGGCCTGCCGCCACACCTCGTCGGCGTCGGCCATCTGCGGGATCGCCCTGGGGTGCACGAACGACACCGCCTCGATCCGGCGGACCCCGGTGCCGGAGAGCGCGTCGAGCAGCCGCACCTTGGCCCCGGTGGGGATCGGCTCCTCGTTCTGGAGCCCGTCGCGCGGCCCGACCTCCCGGATCGACACCGCCGCTGGCATCTGACTCATGGTCACCTCGCTGTGACATCGGGTCGCCGGGGGGTCGTCCCGGGCCGCCGCCCCTCGTGGGAACGACGACCGGCGACGCCGGACGACCGGTGGTCCCTCCAGGGAACCACCACGCCGCCCACCGCCGCCACGCCACCCCGGCTGTCGGGCCGAGATCACCGGCCCGACGACCCCTCCACCACCTCGGCGGCGCTGCGCAACACCGCCGCGACCGCGCCCGCCGAGGCCGCCGCGTCCTCCCGGCCCAGGACCAGGGCCATCGCCACCGCGCCCTCGACGAACAGTGACATCGACCGCAGGCTCCGGCCCAGCCGACGACGGTCGGGGCGCGGGCGCGCGCCGTCGGTCAGTCTTCCGCTTCCCATGTTCTCCGCTCCCAGGCCACCTGACCGGCGATGGCGTCTCCACCGCCGGGTGACGTGTCCGGCTCCACCGTGCGTGTGCCGGCCGACTGTCGGCGAGCGTGTGACGGCGGAGCCGGTCGCACGACGGGCCCAACGACGGGCCGGGCCACGCCCGTACGCCGTTCTGGCCGGGCAGTCCCGGGGTGGGCGGCCAAAGTGGACCGTACGACGACGGTTACGGGACACCGACCGCCGGCTCGGGACCGGGACCGTCCAACCCGGACGGCGTCCGGTGCTACCCGGACAACCACCCGGCCAGAAACTGACCACGGACACAGGCCGGGACGCTCACGATTTGCGGATGGAGGGTACGAATACCTTCCCGCGTCAGACAGCCCCGCACGAAAGGTCCGCCCATGGCCACCCACACCAGCACGCCGTCCCCGGCCCGGGGCCGGCACCAGCGGCACTGGCTCGTCCCACGCGAGCACCTGGCCGCCGGCTACACGGCCCGGTACGGGTCGCCGGCGGTGGCCGAGTACGCCCTGGCGGTCCGTGACCTGGTCGAACGGGCCCCGGAGATCGGGACGGTCGACACCTGGAGCAGGCTGGCCGAACGGATCTGCCGGAACCGGCCGGGCCGGGACCGGGACACCTGGCGCAAGCGGCTGTCCCGGCACTTCACCACCGAGACGAAGGGCCCGCCGTGGCAGACCGTGGTGATGGTGGTCGAGTGCACCGTCCCGGCTGCCGACCGGGCGGCCACCCTGAGCCGTTTCGAGCGGCTCTACGAGGCGGCCCGGGGTGAGCCGCCGACGGATCGCCGACCGACCGACGCCCGGACCGAACCGTACCGCCCCGGGCACCAGGCGACCACCCCCGACGGGGCGGCCGTCACGGGCGACGCCGGCCGGATCATCGCCCAGCTCCGCTCGGAGAACGCCGTGCTGCGGCGCACGCTGGCCGCCCGGGAAGCCGAGAACGACCTGCTCCGCGCCACCCTCAAGGCCGCGAACCGGACCGCCCCGAAGGGTCACCCGCACCGGCTGCCCGATCGGGGCAACCACCCGGCGGACCCGCCGGGACGGGAGGCGGCCCTGCTCGACGGGCTGGCCCGCAAGGACCGCAACCCGGGGCACTTCCCCGCCGGCCCGGCCCCGACCAACGACGCCCGGCCGGCCGGCACCGCGCACCCCGGATCGACCCGGTGACGCCCCGCCTCGACGTCGTCGGCACCCCGACGCACCGGCCGACGCCCCTGCCGTACCCGCCGGGCGGCATCCGGCGGGCCTGACCTGACCGGGCCGGACAGGTCAGGCCCGCCGCCGGTCAGCGCATCCGGCCGACGATGCCCGTGTCGTAGTCGCCGGAGACGAACTCCTCGTTGGTCAACAGCTCGGTGAAGAAGGGCAGGTTGTTCTTCGGGCCGGCCAGCGCGAAGTCGGCCACCGCCGTCCGGGCCCGCTCGATCGCCTCGGCCCGGTCCGCCCCGCTGACGACGAGCTTGGCCAGCAGGCTGTCGTAGAACGGGGTGACCGTGTTGCCGGCGACGTAGCCGGAGTCGACGCGTACCCCCGCACCGGTCGGCTCCACCCAGGTGCCGATGACGCCGGGGCCGGGCAGGAAACGCAACGGGTCCTCCGCGTTGATCCGCAGCTCGATCGCGTGCCCGCGCGGGGCCAGCGCGTCCGGGTCGAAGGTCGGCGCCAGGCCGGCCGCCACCCGCAGCTGCTCCTCGACCAGGTCGAGGCCGTAGACCAGCTCGGTCACCGGGTGCTCCACCTGGAGCCGGGTGTTCATCTCCAGGAAGAAGAACTCCTGCGTGGCGGGGTCGAGCAGGCACTCGACGGTGCCCGCGTTGCGGTAGCCGACCGCCTCGCCGGCCCGCACGGCGGCGGCCAGGAACCGGGCCCGCAGCTCCGGTGACACCGCCGGGGAGGGGGACTCCTCGACCAGCTTCTGGTTGCGCCGCTGCACCGAGCATTCCCGCTCGCCGAGTGCCACCACCCGGCCGTCGGCCAGGCCGAGGATCTGCACCTCGACGTGACGCACCCGGGGAAAGTAGCGTTCGATCAGCACCGAGCCGTCGCCGAACATCCGCTCGGCGAACGCGCGGACCTTGTCGTACCCGGTGCGCAGCTCGGCCTCGTCGGCGGCCACCTGCATGCCCATCCCGCCACCACCGGCGGCGGCCTTGACCATCACCGGGTAGCCGATCTCCGTGCCGGCGGCGACCGCCGCTGCCAGGTCGGCGGCCGGTTCGGTGGTGCCGGGCGCGACCGGCACCCCGGCCGCCGCCATCAGGTTCCGCGCGTTGATCTTGTCACCCATCGCGGTGATCGCGTCCGCGCCGGGCCCGACCCAGATCAACCCACGGGCCTGCACGGTACGGGCGAAGTCGGCGTTCTCCGACAGGAAGCCGTAACCGGGGTGGACCGCCTGCGCGCCGGTGGACTCGGCGGCGGCGAGGATCGCCTCCACGTTGCGGTAGCTCTGGGCCGGGTTCGCCGGTCCCACGCACACCGCCTCGTCGGCCTCGACCACGAACGGCAGGTCCGCGTCGGCCTCCGAGTGCACCGCGATCGCACGGATGCCGAGCCGCTTCGCGGTACGGATGATCCGGCGGGCGATCTCGCCCCGGTTGGCGACCAACAGCGACTCGATCATGTTTCCTCCAGCGTCCAGGGTGGGGACGGTTGCTCGACGTCCAGGGGTGCGGACGGATGCCAGGAAACCACGATCGGGCCGTCGGCCACGACCCGGGCAGGAGTGTCGGGGGTGGCCCGGGCAGGAGAGGGGTGCTCCGGTCAGGAGTCGGTCTCGGCCAGCAGGGCGGCCAGCGCGGCGGCCCGCAGCAGCGCCGCCCGACGCCGCCGGTCCACCTCACCGCCAAGGAACGGGGTGGAGTTCATCAGGCCGAACGCGGCGTGTGCCAGCACCCGCGCCTCACCGTCGGGCAGCCCGGGGTGCAGTGCGGTCAGCACGGTCACCCACTCCTCCACGTACAACCGTTGGAGCTTGCGGATGCGGCGGCGCGGCTCGTCCGGGAGGCGGTCCAGCTCGTGCAGGTGCAGGGCGATCACGGCCGGGTTGGCCAGCGCGAAGTCGACGTGGAAGTCGATCAGCGACTCCAGCGCACCGCGCGGGTCGCCGGGACGGCCGGCGGCCCGGTCCCGGCCGCCGTCGAGCAGCCCCTCGCTGACCGGGATCAGCGCGGCGGCCAGCATCGCCTCCTTGCCGGCGAAGTGGTGGTAGAGGGCCGGGCCGGTCACCCCGGCCGCCGCACCGATGTCGTCCATGGAGACCCCGTGGTAGCCACGGGCGGCGAAGAGCCCGACCGCGATCTCCAGGATCTCGTCGCGCCTCGACCGGCGCCGGCCCGCGCTGCCTGCGCTGCCTCTAGCCTGCTGCCCCACAGTCACCTGGCAAGCGTAGACCTCAGGCCGGACACCGGGGCCCCTCGGTTACCCGCGGGTTCACCAGGCGGACAGTGGCCGGTCGACGGGCAGCGCCGGTGATCGCCGGACGGCGTGCCCCGCCAGCCCTAGCCTGGGAGGGGAGGGAGGGCGCGGTGACGACACGACAGCCGGACCGGTCGCTGCTGCTCGCCGGTGGCCTGCTGGTCGGCGCGGGCCTCTTCGACGTGCTGTCCGGGATCGGCGACGTCGACAGTGGCGACGTCTACGTCTCGCTACACGCCGACGGACTGGTCTTCTACGACCTCACCAACTGGGCCTGGCTGCACGTGGCGAGCGGGGTGCTGCTGGTGGCCACCGGTCTGGCCACCGCGTTCGGTCGACGCCCGTGGACGACGGCGGCCCTGGTGGTCGGCGCGGCGGTCGTCGTCGTCCACCTGCTGTTCGCGCCGTACCACCCGATCGAGGCGTTGATCGTGGTGGGGCTGGTCCTGGCCGCCCTCCGGCTGGTCGTCCGGCACCGGCGCGGCAACCGGGACGACGCGCGGGTCAGGACGGCTGACAGACCTTCCCGGTGAAGGACGGGTCCGGCTGCCGGACGTCGTTCCAGGCCGGGTTGATCCGGATCGCCAGCGGGGGCGCCTGCCAGCCCGCACCGAGCTGCTGGAGCAGCGGGTACTCCCCACGCATCCGGCTCTCCGGCACCCCGGCGAGGAAGTGGATCAGACGGTCCTGGACCAGTGACCGGCCCAGCAGTCCGCCGTGCACCCCGGGCATCTGGAACACCGGGATACCGGTGTAGTCGCCCGGAGGTGCCTCGGTGGCCGTGGTGGTCGGCAGGAAGGCCAGCATCCGCACGCCCGGCACCGGGCACATCAGCTGGTTACGGTAGAAGGGCGCGTTGTCCAACAGGGACCTGATGAACGGATCGTCCGGGCCGGCCTCGGCGACCCCTAACAGCGCTACCGCCCCGAGCAGGGCACGCAACTGCGAGCCGGTGGCCACTCCCCACCCGTGGGCCGCCCCGGCGGGCGGGTAGTACGCACGACCGGCGTTGATCAACGGGCTGAACATGACCAGCGTGTCCACCGCCGCGTGCGGGCGCTGCGCGAGATAGGTGCGGCCCAGCAACGCCCCCTCGCTCTCCCCGATCAGGGCCACCGGGCGGCCGGTACGCCGGTGCAACCGGTCCACCTGCGTCTCCAGCAGGACGGCACCGCTCTCCAGCGACCGGTTGGTGTCCACCGGCCGGTACGGCAGCGGGCGGCCGTCACCGCCCAGCCCCCGGTAGGAGAACCGTTCCACGTTCGCATCGACGGGCGGGGTCCCGTCGTAGGCGGAGCCGTGGCCGGCGAGGACGATCACCGCGTGCCGTACGTCGGCCGGGAGCCGCTGCCCGAGCACCACCTGCTCGACCGTCACCCCGGCCGGGACGACCTGCACCAGCAACGGGATCGCCAGCGGGACGGCGAGGGCCAGCGCGACGGCGATCGGAGTGACCGGCACCCGGGCCCAGCGCACCCGGGGGGCCAGCACGGCGACGTGCACGGTGCGTTCCCAGAGCAGCCCGTTGGCCGCCCCGGCGAGCAGGGCGACCGGCACCGTCCACCAGCCGGGGACGCTCCAGCACAGCGCGCTGGCCACGGTGATCACCACGAAGTTCAGCAGTGACCAGCCCACCAGCGAGATCGACGGCAGGCCGCGCCACCACGGCCCGACCACGGCGGCCCGTTGCAGGAACGGTGCCAGCAGGAACATCGGCAGCAGCGAGGCGAGCAGCACCCAGGAGAGCGCGACCACCGAGGCCGCCACCGAGATCAGCGCCCACGGGGCGACCAGCACGGTGACCACCGCGGACAGCCCGAGGTTGCGCCCGAGCAGCCAGCGCAGGCCGGGCCGGTCCACCTCGGGGGGCCAGGCGAGCGCGACCAGCCCGGTGGTGAGCAGTCCGCGGAACCCGACCAGCAGCAGCAGCCCGACCAGGAACTCGGCCCACGAGTCGTGGTAGACGTACAGCCAGCGCAGGTCGTGGTAGGTGTCGTACGGCCAGACGGCGGTGACCTGGGAGGACAGCCCTTCGGCAGCGACGAAGCCGAAGTGGACCAGCAGCACCGCCTCGATCGCCGGTGGCACGGCGGCCAGGGCGCACAGCGCCAGCAGGCGGGGTCGCGGTCTACGCACGCCCTCTCCTCACCAGGTAACCGGGGCTCCCCTAGCAGGTTCCCCTGCCCGACGACCGCGTGTCGGGTTTACCGCCGAACTACCGCCGACCGGCTCACCGCTCGTCCCTCTGCCGGAGGGTCGTCGCGCGCTGCTGGAGGCCGGCGAGCCGCAGCGCGATCCGGCGGCGCACCGGCGGCACCCCGGACACCGCGCGCAACGCCAGGTCCCGCAGCGGACGGCCGGCGGGCGGCAGGGTGGCGAGCCGGGTCAGCCGGGCGGCGAAGCCGACGACCTCCTCGGCGAGCGGCCGACGGGTGGCGGCGTAGTCGTCCAGCACAGTGTCGGGGTGGCCGGCGAGGACGTCGCCGAGGGCGGCACCGAGGACGACCGCGTCGCAGATGCCGAGGTTCATCCCCTGCCCGCCGGCCGGGCTGTGCACGTGCGCGGCGTCGCCGGCGAGCAGCACCCGGCCGCGCCGGTAGTGGTCGGCGATCCGGTGGTGGACGCGGAACCGGGAACTCCAGAGCACGTCGGTCAGCCGGTCCGGCCGCCGGGTCGGGCCGCGTTCGTCGAGGAGCGCCTGGAGTCGGGCGGCGTCCGGGTCGCGGGGCGCGTCGGCGACGGCGGCGACCAGCCGGACCACGCCGTCCGGCAAGGGTGCCCAGACCAGCGGACCCGGCCGGGCGAGGAAGAGCGCGACCTCGTCGCGGGGGAGCACGCTGCTCACCCGGACATCGGCGAGCAGGAACGACTCGCCCACGTCGGCCGGCCCACCGAAGCCGATGCCGGCCAGTTCACGCACGGTGCTGTGCATGCCGTCCGCGCCGACCACCCAGCGGGCCCGCACGCTCGTCCCGTCGGCGAAGCCGGCGACCACCCCCTCACCGTCGTGGTCCAGGCCGGTGAGCTGGTACGGCCGGAGCACCTGCCCGCCGAGGGCGGCCAGCCGGTCGGTGAGCACCGCCTCGGTCACCGACTGGGAGACCAGCAGCGCGTACGGGTACCTCGACGGCAGGTCCCCGAAGCCGAGGGTGAGCAGCACCCGGTCGCGGTCCCGCACGGTGAAGCGCGCCGCCCGCAGCCCTCGGGCCACCAGCGGCACGGTGACGCCGATCCGGTCCAACACCTCCAGCGTGTACGCGTGCACGACGGCGGCCCGGGAGGTTACCGGCGGCGCGGACGCCCGGTCGACCACGGTCACCTCGACGCCCTGTCGGGCGAGGGTGGCCGCGACGGTCAGTCCGGTCGGGCCGGCTCCCACCACCAGGACGTCGGTCTGCGCGGGCAGCATCTCCCACCTCCGTTGCCAACGAACGTTTGCCAACACTTGTTGGCAAAAGGTAGGCCGGGTGAGCCCCGGAGGTCAACGCCTGTTGGCATAGAGTCGGGGACATGACCGCCCGCCGATCGGACGCCACCCGGGCCGCGATCCTGACCGCAGCCCGGCAGCGGTTCGCCGCCGACGGGTACGAGCGGGCCACCATCCGGGCCATCGCCGCCGACGCCAGGATCGACCCGTCCATGGTGATGCGCTACTACGGCAGCAAGGAGGGGTTGTTCGCGGCGGCTGCCGAGTTCGACCTGCGGCTGCCGGACCTCACCGACCAGCCCACCGACCAGCTCGGTGAGGTACTGGTCCGGCACTTCCTCGACCGCTGGGAGGGCGACGGGACGCTGGTCGCGCTGCTGCGTACCGCCGCCACCAACCAGGGTGCGGCCGACCGGATGCGGGCGGTCTTCACCGACCAGCTCGGCGCGGCGGTGGCCGCCGTCGTACCCGATCCGGCGCAGGCGCCCCGGCGGGCCGGTCTGGTCGCCAGCCAGATGCTCGGCCTGGCGCTGACCCGGTACGTGCTGCGCCTGCCCCCGGTCGTCGACATGCCGTCGGCCGACCTGGTCACCTGGCTGGCCCCCACCGTCCACCGCTACCTCCGCGCCCCCACCTGACCCCCGGCCCGCCGACGGGCGTGACGCAACGGGGCGGATGTCGCGGTGTCCCGGGACCGGAATACCGCACCATCCACCCCGTTGCGGCCGAAGCCGGCGCGACCGAAGCCGGCGGGTGGGCTGGTCAGCCGGCCAGGCCGCCGGGCTGGTCGCCCCGGACCACGGGGGCCCGGACCAGGTTGCCCCACTCGGTCCACGAGCCGTCGTAGTTGCGCACCTGCGGGAAGCCCAACAGGTGGTGCAGGACGAACCAGGTGTGGCTGGACCGTTCACCGATCCGGCAGTACGCCACCACGTCGTCGGCCGGGCTCAACCCGAGCTGGTCGGTGTAGATGGCCCGCAGCTCGTCGGCCGACTTGAAGGTGCCGTCGTCGTTCGCGGCGGACTTCCACGGCTTGCTCACCGCACCCGGGATGTGCCCGCCGCGCAGCGCACCCTCCTGCGGGTAGTCCGGCATGTGCAGCATCTCGCCGGTGTACTCGCCCGGCGAACGGACGTCGACCAGCGGCCGGCCCGCCGCCACGTGCGCCATCACCTGCTCCCGGTACGCCCGGACCGGCGCGTCGTTGCGCTGCGGCACCGGATAGTCGGCACGCGGCCGGGCCACCTTGTCCCGGGTCAGCTCGCGCCCCTCGGCGATCCACTTCTGCCGGCCACCGTCGAGCAGCCGGACGTCGGCATGACCGAACAGGGTGAACACCCACAGCGCGTACGCGGCCCACCAGTTGAAGTTGTCGCCGTAGAAGACGATCGTGTCGCCCCGGCCGATGCCCTTGGCCGCGCACAGCTCGGCGAAGCTCTCCGCGTCCAGGTAGTCCCGGGTGACCTGGTCGTTCAGCTCGGTGTGCCAGTCGACCTTGACGGCACCAGGGAGGTGACCGGTGTCATAGAGCAGCACGTCCTCGTCGGATTCGACCACGACGAGACCCTCGTCGCCGAGGTGCTCGGCCAACCATTCGGTGGTGACCAGCCGCTGCGGGTCGGCATACGACTGGAGGCGGGGATGCGGATCACTCGGCACAGACATGAGCCCCAAGTTACGCCGGAAACCGGGGCGTCGACCGCCCGTTGGGCCCGGAAGGACGTCGGCGGGGTCAGGCGCGGCGGTGGACCAGGCGGCCGGCGACGACGGTGGCGAGGCAGCGGCCGTCGTCGGCGAAGACGGCCAGATCGGCCCGGCCGCCGACAGCGAGAGCGGGGGGTCGTACCGCGTCGAGGACGGCGACGTCGTTGCGGGCCGCCGCCGCGCGTACCGCCGGGTCGGTGAGGTGCGCGGCGAGCAGCGCGCCGACGCCCGATTGCAGCAGCGCGTGCACCCGCTCGCGCGGGCTGGCCGCCGGTGGCAGCGGCCCGTCGTGCACCAGCGCCGGCCCGAGGGTCCCGGGCCACCGCCGCATCCGCACCATCGGGTACGCCTGCGTCAGCTCCTCCACCGGCCCGATCGCCTCGATCCGGGCACCGTCGACCAGCACCGCCCAGCCCGACAGCAACCCACCGTCACCCGGCACCGGCTGGTCAGGCGGCCCGCCGGAGACGGGCACCGACCGGCCCGACGGCGGGTCGTCGCCCGATGTCGCCCGGTCCGACGGCGCATCGTCGTCACCCGGCACCGGGCGGCCCGGTGGTGGCTCGTCGTCGTGGGTGAGGCGCAGCAGGGGGGCGGTGTGCAGGGTGCGCACGATCAGTCGGCCAGCGGGCCGAGGACCGGGCGCTTCGCGGTGACCGTGTCGCCGGAGGACCGGCCGGTGAGCCGACGGGTGACCCACGGGGCCAGGTGCCGGCCGACCCAGCTCAGGTCGGCGGCGCGGGCGGCGAGCCATGGGGTCGCGGCCGGGCGTTCCGGCACCATCAGCCACTCCTCGTCGCAGCCCACCCCGAGCGTGGTCAGCACCTGGCCGGCGACCCGCCGGTGCCCGGCGGCGGACAGGTGCAGCCGGTCGGGGCTCCAGAGGGTCGGGTTGAGCCGGAACGTGTCGTCGGCGAACAGGTCGATCAGGATCGCGCCGTGCCGCTCGGCGATCTCGCCAATGAGCCGGTTGACCAGCGCGATCCGGGGTGAGACGAGGCGCTGGCCGGGCAGCCGGGCGAGCACGTCGGCGAACCGGAAGAGGATCACGTCGGCGCCACCTGACCGCAGCCGGCCCACCACCGTGTCGAACCGGGTCGCCAACGCGTCCGGGTCGAAGGTGCGGCGCAGCACGTCGTTGCCGCCGGCCGCGAAGCTGACCAGGTCGGGTTTCATGGCGAGCGCGGCGGGCACCTGCTCGGCGACGACACTCGGGAAGAGCCGGCCCCGGATGGCCAGGTTCGCGTAGCCGAAGTCCGGCCCGGCCTCGGCGGCCAGTCGGGTCGCCACCAGGTCCGCCCAGCCCCGGTAGGTGCCGTCCGGGTAGGCGTCGTCCATGCCCTCGGTGAAGCTGTCCCCGACCGCCACGAAGCTCCGCCAGCGCACGCCGCCCCCTCATGCTTTCGTTGACTGCGGCGACCAGTCTGTCACCGGCCGGCCTTCGCCTGCCGCCGCCCACCGCCCCAACGTGGCGCAGGTCATCGACCGCAGCCCGCCCAGGCCGCCACCCGGTCCACCCCGGCCCGCTCAGCCCGGCGGGGGCGGGGTGGCCGGTCGCCGACGGTAGGGGGCCCAGGCGACGAAGCGCTCGAACAGGTCACGCGGTGTCGGCCCGTCCTGCGGGTTCAGCCGGAACAGGTCGTGGCTCGCCTCGTGATAGAGCCCGGACAGATAGACGGCCAGGTCTACGGGCTGTGCGTCGTACTCGATGCGGAGCAGCAGCCGGGCCTCGGCGCACGGCCACGGGCCGCCGCAGGCCCGGCACACCCACAGCGGTCGCAGCGGCAGGTGCGGCCGGCCGCCCGGCGGGTGGGAGCGGGGCCGGTCGGCGTACGGGCCGAGGCGGGGCACCGGAAAGGGGCGGGAGTTCACCGGTCTCGACCTCCTGATGGTGGTGGGGATGGGGCCGCCCCTGCACGGGGGGTCACGGGCGGCCCCGCAGCGGGCCGGACGGAAGGCGACCCACTGGTGACATTCTGGTGATGACACCACTACTCTCGGAAGGCATCGACGCCGGCCTGGGCGAGGTCGGGTCGACGGGGAGGGCCGCCCGGTCGGACCGGGGAGGCGGCCGGGACAACCGTGGAGGACGTGTGGAAAGTGAACCGACCGCCGACCTGATCCGGGCACAACTGCGCAGGCTGCGGCTGCACGCGGAGCTGAGCCAGGAGGAGTTCGGCAAGCTGGTCCACTTCTCCGGCTCGCAGATCTCCGCCATCGAGCTGGGCCAACGGCCGTTCGACCGGCTGTTCCTCAGGCGGGCGGACGAGGTCCTGACGACCGGCGGGCTGCTCACCTCACTGCTCAGGCTGGCCGAGCGCTACTCGCAGCCGAACTGGTTCCGGCCCTGGCTGGAGGCCGAACGCCAGGCACAGCAGCTCTGGTGTTACCACCCGACGCTCGTCCCAGGTCTGTTGCAGACGGAGAACTACGCCCGTGCGGTGATCCGGGCCGACGACATGCTCAGCGACGACGAGGTGGAGCGGCGGCTCGCGGTCCGGCTGGACCGACAGGGCGTGCTCAGTCGTCCGCAGCCGCCGAAGCTGATCGCGGTGGTCGAGGAGGCGGTGCTCCGGCGCGCGGACGAGAGCTTCCGGGGCCTGATGGTGCAGCAGATCGCCCACCTGCTGGAGTGCGTCGACCAGCCGAACGTCAGCATCCACGTGATACCCGCCGAGGTCAGCACCCACGTGGGTCTCGCCGGCCCGTTCACGCTGGCGCTCGGCAACGACAGCGGTTGGGTGGGCCATCTGGAGAACCAGCTCAGTGGCACCACGATCGACAAGGACGGTGAGCTGACTATCCTGATTGCACGGTGGGAGAGCGTCCGCAGCGAGGCCCTGCCCCACAACCAGTCGGCACTGCTGATGAAGGAAGTGATGACGTCATGGAGCTGACCGGTGCCACCTGGCGCAAGTCCACCCGCAGCGGCAACGGTGAGTGCGTCGAGGTCGCCGACGACCTGCCCGGCGTCGTCGGGGTGCGCGACAGTAAGGACCCGACCGGTCCCGTCCTCACCTTCGACCGCCGGGCCTGGCGGTCGTTCGTCGCCGCCACCGGCAACGGCGTCGGCACCCGCTGACCCGGCCTGCCCCCGACACCGCTGACCCGGCCCGATGCGGGCAGCGCGGCCACGGTCGGTGCGGGCGCGGCGACGTCGAGACACGGTACCCACCGCCGAAGGCCGGCGTTGCGCGACCCGGGCAGCCACCCCTCAGGCCCGGACGGTCAGCGACCAGGCCCGGATCGTGATCCAGGACCGCGGTCGGAACCTGCCGCTCGGCGACCTTCGGCGTGGCCAGGGTCCAGGTGATCGGCAGACCCGACGGGGTGCGGACCAGATGCAGACGCAGGCTCGGCTAGGGCAGACGGTAGACGGAGACGTGGGAGCGGGACTCGGCGGTGAACTCGCCGCCGGTCCAGTCGGCGTGCCGGCTCTCCAGGGTGAACCCGGCGAGCTGCCCCATCAGGTCCAGCTCCGCGGGCCAGACGTAGCGGTGCGGGGTACGGAACAGTTCCGCCTGCCGGCCGTCGCCGAACCGGAAATGGTGGGACACCACGTGCTGCGCCAGCACGTCGTAGGTGTCCAGGCCGACGTAGCCGGGTTCGGAGTGCCAGACGACGGCCTGCTGCCCGGGTGGGAGTTTGCGCAGTTCGGGCACCCACAGTTCGATGACGAACCGGCCACCGGGGGCGAGGTGCCGGGCGGCGTTGCGGAAGCAGGCCACCTGCTCGGCCTGGGTGAGCAGGTTGGCGATCGTGTTGTAGACGAGGTAGACGAGGGAGAACTCGCCGGGGGCGACGGTGGTCGCCATGTCGCCGGCGACCACCGGGATGGCCTGCGCGTCCACCTTGGTGCGGAGCTGCGCGATCATCGGGGCGGACAGCTCGATGCCGGTGACCGGCACCCCCCGGGCGGCGAGCGGTACGGCGACCCGACCGGTCCCGATCGCGAACTCCAGCGCCGCCCCGTCACCGGCGAGCGCGGCCAACCGGTCCACCGTCGACCCCAGCACCTCCGGGGCGAACATCCCCTCACCCGGCGTGTCATACCGCCGGGCGGCCTCGCCGTCCCAGATCTCCTCCTGCCGCATGCCCCCGATGCTCACCGCCCCGGAACACCAAGTCCACCCAATTACCCCGCCCCCACCCCCCCACCCCCCTCGCCTCCACCCCGCCCCGCCCCGCCCCGGTGATCAAGAGGTTTGCGTCACCCCGCCCCGGAATCCTGACGCAAACCTCTTGATCACCGCGAAACGGCGGGGCGACCGGCGCGCACGAGGAGGTCGCCTGGGACGGGCTGGTCGACCAGCTTCTGCGTCGGGTTCGCGGCAACGGGGTGTAACGGACGCGCCACGGGGTATCGAAGTTGGATCGTCCAAGGGTGTTTGTTGTGCGGAGGGCTCTCATGTACCGGGTCAGTGACGTGATGACGAAGCAGGTGGTCTATCTGTCGGCGGAGACCACCCTGGACGAGGCGGCCAGGGTGATGAAGGAGGCCGACATCGGGGACGTGGTGGTCACCGACGGCTCTACGCTGGCGGGCCTGCTGACCGACCGGGACATCGTGGTACGGGCGGTCGCCGAGTGCAGCGACCCGGCCAGCACCTCGATCGGTTCGATCATCACCCGGGAGGTGGTGATGATCGAACAGCACGCCACGGCCGGTGAGGCGGTGGCGTTGATGCGTGAGCGCAACATCCGCCGGATCCTCGTCTGCGACAACGAGCGCAAGCTCGTCGGCATCGTCTCCCTGGGCGACCTGGCGATGCAGCTCGACCCCAGCTCGGCGCTGGCCGACATCAGCGAGGGCGCACCGAACAACTGACCCGCCCGGCGCGGGCGACCCACGAGCGGTGTGGTCGCCCGCCTCGTCCCGGCTTCCTCCGGCCCGCAGACGGTCGGTGCGGGAGTCTGGTGGCAGACCCGCGCCGGGTGCGGCGGTAGCCTGGCGGGATGTCCGAGATGCCGACGAGGCTGGCCGAGATCGTCGGGGAGTTCGCCGACGCCCCCCGCGACGTGGTGCTGGAGATGCTGCTGGAGTACGCCGACGTGATCCCGCCGCTGCCGGCCGGGGTGGACCGCGACGACCTGGAGCAGGTCCCCGAGTGTCAGACCGCGTTCTTCCTACGCGCCGAGGTCAACCCGGACCGCACGGTCACCACCCTGTTCGACTGCCCACCGGAGGCGCCCACCACCCGGGCCTTCGCCGGCATCCTCGCCGAGGGGCTGGCCGGGGCGAGCGCCACGCAGGTGCTGGACGTGCCGGACGACCTCTACCAGCGGATGGGCCTGGCCCAGGTGATCAGCCCGTTGCGGGTGCGCGGCGGCACCGCGATCCTGGCCCGACTGAAGCGGCAGGTTCGGGAACAAGCCGGCTGAGCTGCGGGTTGTCTCCGGTCATGGAGATCGAGATCTACGCCGACGTGGTCTGCCCCTGGTGCTACATCGGCAAGCGCCGCTTCGAACAGGCCCTGGCGTCGTACGACGGCGAGGTGATCGTCCGGTACCGGCCGTTCCAGCTCGACCCGACGCCGGTGACCGCGCCGCAGCCGCTGCTGGACGCGCTGGCAGTGAAGTTCGGCGGCCGGCAGCGGGCCGAGCAGATGGCCGGCCAGGTGACCCAGGTGGCTGCCGGGGTGGGGCTGACGTTGAACTTCGACCGGGCGGTGAGCGCCAACACCTTCGACGCACACCGGTTGGTCCGTTTCGCCGACGGGCACGGCCGGGCGGGTGACGTGGTCGAGGCGCTCTACCGGGCGCACTTCACCGACGGCGTCGATGTCGGCTCACCCGAGGCGCTGGTCGCGCTGGCCGTCTCGGTCGAACTGGACGGGACGGAGACGCGCGAGCACCTGGCCTCGAACGTGGGTCGCCGTGAGGTGGCCGCCGACCTGGCCGCCGCCCACCAGCTCGGGGTGAGCAGTGTGCCGACCTTCGTGCTCGCCGGCAAGTACGCCGTCACCGGGGCACAGGAGCCGGAGACGCTGCTCGCCGCCCTGACCGAGGTCAACCAGCGGGAGTCGGCTGCCTGACATCCGACCGCCCGGCGAGGGCGAGGGCACCGACCGGTCCGGCCGCAGCAACGCCACCCCGGCGGCCACCGGCACCCCGGCGGGGACGACATCGACCGGCGCGATGTTTCACGTGCAACAACATCGATGCCGATGATTGACTAGGCCGGGCGGGCCAGGCCCTCCACCACCCGCGCGCCCGGCAGTGCGCCGAGCGCCGGCCCGGGTAGGGCGATCTTGCTGTGCCGTACGCCGGAGCCGATGATCACGTGCGGGGCGGCGATCGCCCGGGCGTCGACCAGGATCGGCCAGGACTCCGGCAGCCCGATCGGGGTGATCCCGCCGTACTCCATCCCGGTCGCCTCCACCGCGTCGACCATCGGGGCGAAGCTCGCCTTGCGGACGTCCAACGTCCGACGGACCACCCCGTTGACGTCGGCCCGGGTGGTGGCGAGCACCACGCAGGCCGCGTACCGGATCTCGCCCTCCCGCTTGCCGGCGATCACCACACAGTTCGCCGACACGTCCAGCCCCACCTCGTACGCGGCGCAGAAGGCAGCCGTGTCGGCCAGCGTGGCGTCGATCGGCGCGACCAGGATGTCGTCGACGTCGACGGGCGCGTCCGCCGACCACTGCGCCAGGGCGGCGGCCACCGGCGTGGCCAGCAGGTCGGGTCGGGTCCGGGCGGGCTCGGTCTGCAACGTTCCCATCACGGCAGCGATCCTCGCACCCCACCCCACAGGCCGCCCCACCAGGCCACGCATCGCACAGTGCGCTGGAGACGACGACGCGCGGCGGCAGCCAGCGGAAGGGCGCGACGGGTCAGTTGCCGCCGAGGAAGGAGTTCTCCCGCAGGAACGCTCGGTCGTCGGCCGTCGCCGACCGACCGGCCCGCAGTGCCTGTGGCCGGCGGGCCTCCAGATCCTCCATGCCGTGCCGCACGGCGAGGCGGATCACCCCGTACAGGAAGACCAGACCGAAGACGTAGAGCAGCACCGTGACGACGAAGACCAGCATGGCGTCACGGTAGGCAGGACGTGAACCCGTGCCCGGCTCATCTTCGGTCGGGTCGCCCGTACGTGTCGGCCAGGTGATCGGCCCAGGTCCGACGGCCGGTCGGTACGGCGCTCGTGGTCAGCCCACCCGCCCGCAACTCCCGACCCAGCCGCCCCGGCAGGCGCACCGGCAGCAGCGGACGTCGGGACCCCCGGGCCACCCGCCAGGCCCGTACCGCGTCGTCGAAGCGGAGGACCTGTGGGCCGCCGTACTCCTGCACACCGGTGAGCGGGCCGGTGGTGAGCAGTTCCGCGAGCCGGGCGGCCACCTCGTGCTGGTCGACCGGCTGGGCCAGCACCGCCGGATCCCCCAGCACCGGCCCGAGCCGGCTCGCCGCCCGCAACAGCCGGTCGAGGAACACCGGGAACTGGGTGGCCCGCAGCACCGTCCACGGCACCGGCCCGGCCGCCACCACCTGCTCCGCCGCCAGCTTCTGCCGGTAGTACGGGATCGGCACCCGGTCCACGCCGACGATCGAGACGTACAGCAGATGGGCCACACCCGCGTGACCGGCGGCCAGGGCCAACCGGCGGGTGCCCAGCACATCCACCCGGTGGGTCGGGGCGCCGCCACCCGGCCGGGACGCCAGGTGCAGCACCGCGTCCACCCCGGCGACCGCCTCGGCCAACCCGGCCCCGGTGGCCAGGTCGACGACCACCCAGTCCGTCGTCGGATCGTGCCGGGGCCGCCGGCTCGTCGCCCGTACGGTGAAGCCGTCGCTACGCAACCGGGGCAGCACCGCCCGCCCCAACGTCCCGCCGGCACCCGTCACCAGCACCCGCATCCCGTCCCCCTCCACGACCGCCGACGAACCGACCCGACGGGAAGAGCACCCGACGGGCCGACCAGCTGACGGGCCGACCACCCGGAACGTGACACCGCCCCGACCGGCCCGGGGCGTCCCGGCCCTCAGGTGAGCAGGTCGAGCACGGTCAACGCGAGGAAGAACACCACCACCGCCTCGCTGATGATCCACGAGTGCTGGGCCGCCCAGTCGCGCATCCGGGGCAGCACCCGGTCCGCCCGGGCACCGAGCAGCAGCAACGCCAGCAGCGGCAGGGCGAGCAACAGCAGGGTCAGCAGCATGAACGGCACCAGGTGCCACCACGGCAGGCCGTGCCGGGCGGCGGTCGCCCCCACCGTCACCATCGTCAGGTCGTCGGAGGGCATCACCACGAAGAGCAGGAGGCCCAGCCGGAGCGCGTACCCGAATCCGGCGTGCTGGAGGTGACCCATCCACGTCGGCTCGCCGGAGGAGTGCCGCCGGACGAACACCACCACCGCCAACACCACCAGCAGCCCCAGCACCACCCAGTCGATGACCGTCTCGACCTGGCGGCGGCCACCCCCACCACCGCCGGCTGCGCCCTTGACGACCCGGAAGACCAGCCAGACGAGGGTCGTCCCGGCAACCACCACGATCGCCGCGCCGGCCAGGAACCCCAGCGAAGCCCGGCGGGGCCGGTCGCCGGAGGCGAGGAAGACCGCCGCCACCAACTGCGTACCGGCGACCATCACCACGGCCATCGGCAGGATCGTCAGGAAGTTCATCGCCCACCATCCTCCCGGTCACCCCGGTCGACCAGGCGGGATTCGAGGGATCAGGCGGCCCGCACCCGGCCCGGCACCACCCGGCCGGCGAGCACCGCGCCGAGCAGGGCACAGCCCACCGCCACGGCGAGCGTCCCCGCGTACCCGGCCGGGCCGGGCGTCGTCCCGGCGGCGAGCACCGCACCGGTCAACGCCAGCACCGTGGCGGTGAACAGCGAGTCGGCCAGTTGCAACGACGAACTGTTGCGCCCCTGCTCGTCGGGGGCCGACAGGGCCAGGGTCAACACCGACAGCGACGGGTACGCCAGACCCATCCCCAGGCCCGCCACCGCCCACCCGGCCACCCCGACCGCCACCGGCACGGCCGGCCACACGGCCAGGGTGACCGTGGCCGTGCCCGCCGCCACGCAGGCCAGGCCGAGCCGGGGCAGGGTCGCCGAGGAGCGCGGCGGCGGCAGCCGCCCCTGGAGCCAGGAACCCACCGACCAGGACAGCGCGCCGACGGTCAGCACCAGGCCGGCGGCGGTCGGCGAGAAACCCCGCTGCCGGGACAGCATCAGCGGGATGACCACCTCCGCACCGGCGAACGCCGCCGCCGCCAACCCGCGCAGCCCCACCACCGTGGGCAGGCCCCGGGCGGCCCGCAGGAACCCCGCCGGGAGCAGCCGGGGCGCGCAGACCCCCAGGCCGGTGAGGGCCACCACCACCAGGATCACGGCGGGCACGCCGCGCTGCTGCCCCCCGTGGTGCAGCAGCGCGGCGCTCACCCCCGCGCCGGCCGCCCAGCCGATCCGGGCCGCCGCGCCCGCCGGTGGCCCGGCCGGCGTCGGCCGGGCGAGCGTGCGCAGTCCCGACTCGACCAGCAGCACCGCCGGCAACGCCACCACCGGCACCGCGAGGAAGACCCACCGCCAGCCCAGGTGTTCCACGATCAACCCGGCCACCGCCGGCCCGACCAGCGAAGGGATGACCCACGCCGCCGCGAACGCCGCGAAGACCCGCCGCCGCAGCTGCTCCGGGTACGCCTGCCCGACCACCACGTACAGCGCGACGGAGAGCAGCCCGGACCCGAAGCCCTGCACCGCCCGACCGACCACCAGGGTGCCCATCGCGTCGGCGCTCCCGGCGACGAGTAACCCGACGACGAACAGTCCCACCCCGCCCCACATCGGGGCGCGTGGTCCCCGGGCGTCGCACCAGATGCCGGAGAGCACCATGGCCAGCACCCCGGCGGCGAACGAACCGCCGAAGGCGAGCGCGTAGAGGCCCAGCCCGTCCAGCGCGCGGGCCACCGTGGGCATCGCTGTGCCCACCGCCAACGCCTCGAAGGCGAGCAGGGACACCAGGGCGACGCTGCCCACCGTCATGGCCCGCAGCCGGGGATCGTAGAGGCGGGCCGCCGGGGCGAGGGTGGCGGTCACCGAAGGACCCCGGCCCGGGGCGGTACGTCAGGCATGGACCCAGCCTGCGACCTGCACCCTGGTTCAGGTCAAGGGTGAGCCCGGTCTCGTCACGCCGACTCCAGGGCCTCCCCGAGCCCCTTGGCCAGTCCCGACAGGTGCTGGTCGGCGAGCAGGTGACCGGCGGTGATCACCAGGGCGAGCGGCCACTCGATGACCTGGAGCGCGGCGAGCACCCCCAACCCGGCGTAGTAGGCGATCTTGTCGGGCGGGGGCACCGCCACCTCGCCCAGCATCGGCACCTCCACCCGTCGGGTGTACGCGCGGACCATCTCGTGACTGCCACTGAGGTGACGCGTGATCGTGCTCATCCCGGCCTCCCTGCCGACTCGTCGGATCGTCAGCCGGATTCCACCGGCACCGCCGTCCATGCCCCGCCACCGGCGGAAACTCCCCCCACCCTGGGGGGCATAACGGACGCCCTGCCGGGAAGCCAGGCCGCCTGACGAACGCGGGAGGCACGATGGCGTACGGCGGCAGTGGGCGGGGCCGACGCATCGGCCGTACGCCTCGATGACCACGCTGGGCCGGGTCGCCGGCCGGGTCCTCCCGTCGGTGCCGGTGCCCCCGCTGCTCGGCGGCGCGTCCCGTACCGTCGGACGGCTGGCCCGGGTGGCCGGGCTGACCCGCCGCCGGGTGTGGTCCCGCGACGGCCGGCACCACATCGAGGTGCACGGCGTCTGCCAGGACGGCGGCGACCGGCTGGCCCGGCAGGTCGAGGCGGCGCTGCAACGGCTCCCCGGGGTGGCCTGGGCCCGGGTGAACGCCCCGTCCGGCCGGGTGGTGGTGGCCGTCGGGGAACCGAAACCGAAACTGCGCGACCTGATCGACACGGTGGCCCGGGTCGAACGGATCTGCCCGCACGAGCCGGACCCGGAGATCCCGCCCCCGCATCCGCCGGAGGACGGGCCGCGTACCCCCCGGACCCTCGGTGCGCTCGCCTCCGACGCGCTGGGCCTGACCATCTCCGCCGCCACCCGGATCCTGCCGTTCACCCCGGTGCCGGGGGAGGTGGCCGGCCTGCTCACCGCCGTCGACCTGCACCCCAGGCTGCACGACCTCGCCGGCCGGGGGTTGCGTGCCGACCCACGCGCCGAGGTGCTCTTCCCGCTCGCCGAGGCGGTCGTGCAGGGCCTGACCGGTGGTTGGGCCGGCATCGTCCTCGACGGCGCGCAGCGGATCGTGCAGTGGGGTGAGGCGCGCGCCCAACTCGCCGCCTGGACCCGGGCCGAGCCGGGGCTGACCGGCGACCCGGAGCGTGCCGTGGCCCGCTCACCCGGGGTCCGGCGGCCCTGCCCCCGCCCCGACGGCCCCGTCGAACGGTACATCTCGACGATGCTCGCCACCGGTGTCGCCGCCGGGGCCGCCGCGTGGCCCGTCGCCGGGCCGAAGCGGGCCGCCGCGCTGGGGCTCGCCGCGCTACCCAAGGCCCCCGGCAGTGGCCGCGAAGGGTACGCCGCCCAGCTCGGCCGGGTGCTGGCCCGGCGTGGCGTGATCGCGATGGACCGCAGTGTGCTGCGGGAACTCGACCGGATCGACACGGTGGTGCTGGACGCGGCCGTGCTCGGATCGGACCGTGGTGTCCTCGCCGACCTGGCTCCGCTGCCCGGCACCGACACCGGGGAGGTGGCCGGTCGGGCGTTCGCCCTGTTCGACCCCGAGCAGCCCGACGCCGTCCACGAGGCGGACGGTTGGCGGCTCGGCCCCCTGGCCGACCTCGACGCCGTCGACCCGGGGGACACCCCCGACAGCGCACGGCTGCGCACGGCGGGCGGCCCGCTGCTCGGCCTCGTCCACCACGGCAGCCTCACCGCCGTCGTCCGGGTCGCACCCGAACCGGCTCCCGGCGTCGATGCGCTACCCACCGCCGCCCGGCACGCCGGCCTGCGGCTGGTGGTCGCCGGTGACGACCCGCAGCGGTACGGCTTCGCCGACGCGGTGCTGCCCGGTGGGGACCGGCTCGTCGAGTCCGTACGTGCCCTGCAACGCGACGGCGCGGTGGTGATGCTGGTCTCCGGCGACCGGACGGCGCTTGCCGCAGCCGACTGCGGGCTCGGGGTGGCCGCTGCCGAGGACCTGCCGCCGTGGGGCGCCCACCTGCTCGTCGGCACCGACCTGCGGATTCCGGTGCTGCTGATCGAGGCGGCCGGGGTGGCCCGGCGGATGACCGGGCAGAACATCCGCCTCGCCATGGCCGGCACCGGGCTCGGCGCGTTGGGGGCGTTCACCGCCGCGGTGCCGCAGCTGCCCGGCCGCAGCCTCGCCGCCGTCAACGGCGCGGCGGCGCTGGCCTTCGCCAACGGCGTGTGGCGGGCCCGCCGGCTGCCCGACCCGGCCGGGGCCCCGGAGTCGGCCACCACCGCCTGGCACCTGATGCCGGTGTCGGCCGTGCTGCGCCAGCTGGACACCACCCCGGACGGGCTGACCGACGCCGAGGCGCAGCACCGGCACCGCGCCGACCCGGACGCGGCGGCCGGCCCCGTCAGCCTGTTCCGGGCCTTCGTCGACGAGCTGGCCAACCCGCTGACGCCGGTGCTGGCCGCCGGCGCGGTCCTCTCCGCGGCGTTCGGCTCACTGGTCGACGCGGCCCTGGTCGGCGGCGTGGTCGGCGGATCGGCGCTGGTCGGGGCGGTGCACCAACGCAACACCGACCGGGCGCTCGCCGAGTTGCTGTCCCGCTCGGCGGTCACCGCGCGGGTGCTGCGGGACGGGGCCGAACGGGTGGCCGCCGCCGAGGAACTGGTCCCCGGTGACGTGGTGACCCTCGGCCCGGGGGACGCGGTGCCGGCCGACTGCCGGGTGCTCACCGCCGACGGGTTGGAGGCCGACGAGTCGTCACTGACCGGCGAGTCGTTGCCGGTGACCAAGGGGGCCGCTCCGGTGGTCGCCACCGCCCTGGCCGACCGGGCCTCGATGCTCTACGAGGGCACCACCATCGCCGCCGGACACGGCACCGCCGTGGTGGTGGCGACCGGTGCGCGGACCGAGTCCGGGCGGAGTCTCGCGCTGGCCCGGCAGTCCCCGCCGGAGAGCGGTGTGGAGGCCCGGCTCGGCACCATCACCCGCTCGGCGATCCCGTTGGCCGCCGCGTCGGCGATCGCGGTGGCCGGGGCGGGGCTGCTGCGGGGCGTACCGCTGCGGCAGACGGCGGCGACCGCCGCGAACCTGGCCGTGGCGTCGGTGCCGGAGGGGCTGCCGTTCCTGGTCAGCGCGGCGCAGCTGGCCGCCGCGCGACGACTGGCCGAGCACGGCGCGCTGGTCCGCAACCCGCGCACCATCGAGGCGCTGGGCCGGGTGGACGTGCTCTGCTTCGACAAGACCGGCACCCTCACCGAGGGCAGGCTGCTGCTCGCCGGGGTCGGCGACGACGGCCGGTTCGCCGATCTGCCCGGCCTCGACGACGGGTTGCGCCGGGTCCTCGCCGCCGGGCTACGCGCCACCCCGTACGCGGACGATCCGCAGGTGTTGCCGCAGCACACCGACCGGGCGGTCCGGTACGGCGCACGGCAGGCCGGGGTGACCGAGCAGACCGGCGCGTCCGGCTGGGCGGCGGTCGGCGGGTTGCCGTTCGAGCCGTCCCGGGGTTACCACGCCACCGTCGGCCGGACCACCGACGGGCTGCTGCTCAGCGTGAAGGGTGCCCCGGAGACGGTGCTGCCCCGCTGTGGTGCGTGGCGGCTGCCGGGCGGGCGGGACGAGCCGCTGGACGCCGCACGCCGGGACCGGCTGCACACCGCGCTCGCCGACCGGGCCGGGGCGGGTCACCGGATCCTCGCCGTGGCGGAGTGCCGGGCCGGTGCCGAGGCGGTCACCGACGACGAGGTGCGCGGGCTGGTCTTCGTCGGTTTCCTCGCCCTCGCCGACGGGGTACGCGAGAGCGCCGCCCCGGCGGTCCGCCGGATCCGGCAGGCCGGCGTGCACACCATCATGATCACCGGGGACCATCCGGCCACCGCCGAGGCGATCGCGTCGGCCATCAGCCCGGAAACCGACGGCCAACGGGTGGTCACCGCCACCGAGCTGGACGAGTTGGACGACGCGGCGCTGGGTGAGCGGCTGGGCCGTACCGACGTGGTGGCCCGGTGCACCCCGGCGCACAAGGTGCGGATCATCCAGGCGTTGCAGAAGTGCGGGCGTACCGTGGCGATGACCGGTGACGGCGCCAACGACGCCCCGGCGATCCGGCTGGCCGACGTGGGCATCGCCCTCGGCCAACGGGGCACCCCGGCCGCCCGTGCCGCCGCCGACCTGGTGGTCACCGACGACCGGTTGGAGACCATCATCGCCACCCTGGTCGAGGGGCGGGCCATGTGGTCGTCGGTACGCCACGCGCTGAGCATCCTGGTCGGCGGCAACCTCGGGGAGATCGCGTTCAGCGTGCTCAGCGCCGCCGTCACCGGCCGGTCGGCGCTCAACGGCCGGCAGTTGCTACTGGTCAACCTGCTCACCGACCTGGCACCCGCGTTGGCCATCGCGGTCCGGCCCCCCGACGCCGACCACGCCGACGGGTTGCTCCGCGAAGGACCGGACGCCTCCCTCGGCGGCACCATGACCCGCGAGATCGGGCTCCGCGCCGCCGCAACCACCCTCGGGGCGACCGCCGGCTGGACGGTGGCCCGGTGGACCGGCCGGGAACGGCGGGCCGGCACGGTGGCCCTGGTCTCGCTGGTCGGCACCCAACTGGGGCAGACCGTCCTCGCCGGGGGCACCAGCCCTACGGTGCTCGCGTCGACCGCCGCCTCGGTCGGGGTACTCGCGGCCGTGGTGCAGACCCCCGGGGTGAGCCAGTTCTTCGGCTGCACCCCGCTCGGCCCGGTGGGCTGGGGCATCGCCGCCGGTTCGGCGCTCGGCGCGACCTTCGCCAACGGCGCGCTGACCCGCCTGGTGGAGCGCCTGCCGGGCCCGCCCACCCGCTGAGCCCGCCGCCGCCACCGCCCGCCACCACCGCTGCCCGCCGCCGCCCGCCGCCGCCACCGCCCGCCACCACCGCTGCCCGCCGCCTGCCCGCCGCCGCCACCGCCCGCCACCACCGCTGCCCGCCGCCTGCCCGCCGCCGCCGCCACCGCTGCCCGCCACCGCAAGATCGTGCTCGAACCATGATGTAGTGGCATCCTGCGGCCGAATGACCACTAGTTCCTTGTTGTTGCGCGGCTCGCCGCCAGCCGAATGACCACTACATGCTTGTTGTGCGCGGCTGGCCGTGGGGATGTGCCCGGGGTCAGGGCGCGGGTGGGGACCAGGTGGCGGCGGCGCGGCCCAACCGGTCGTTGATCGCCCGGCCGACCCCCTCGTCGGGGGCTGGTTCGGCGAGGATCTCGGTCACCCCGGCCGCGTCCAGCCGGTGCAGCGCGTCGAAGAGCCGGGCGGCCGCCTCGGTCACGTCACCGGTGGGTGACAGCACCTCAACCGCCGCGTAACCGGCCGCCGGGCCCTCCCGGAAGGCCAGGAAGCCCCGTCGAACCCCGTCGGCCGGTGCCGGCACCGCGCCCGCCACCACCCGCAACGGGGTACGCGGCGCGTAGTGCGCGGCCAACGTACCCGGGGCGACCGGCTGCCCGGAGCTGCCCTGCCGGACGGTCACCGGGCCGACCGCCGCGACGAGTTCCTCGATGGCGAGCGCCCCGAGCCGCAGCACCAACGGGTGGGGGCCACGCGCGTCCACGATGGTCGACTCGATTCCGCACCGGGTGGGGCCGCCGTCGAGCACCACGTCGACCGCCGCACCGAGCCCTCGAACGACGTGTTCGGCGCGGGTGGGGCTGAGCTGCCCGAACCGGTTGGCACTCGGCGCGGCCACGGGCACTCCGGCGGCCCGGATCAACGCGCGGGCGGACGCCTCGTCGGGCACCCGTACGGCCATCGTGTCGAGACCGGAGGTGACGATCGGCGGGATCACGGCCGGCCGGTCCACGATCAGGGTGAGCGGTCCCGGCCAGAACCGCTCGGCCAGCGCCGCGACGGTGGGGGGCAGCGCGCCGACGAGCGCCGGCAGGTCGGTGGCGTCAGCCAGGTGGGTGATCAGCGGATCGAAGCTGGGCCGGGCCTTCGCTTCGAAGATCCGCGCCGCGGCCCGGGCGTCCAGCGCGTTCGCGCCGAGCCCGTAGACCGTTTCGGTGGGGAAGGCCACCAGGCCGCCGGCCCGCAGCACCTCGGCGGCCTCGGCGATGCCGTGCGCGGCGGGCAGGACACGGGGAGCGCCAGTGGTCACACCCCGACGCTAGCCTGCCGCCCCGGCCTGGCCCGGTGCGGGTGGCGGTCGTCCCCGCGAGGGTCGTCCCGGGTGACGTCCGCGACGGCAGGCGAGCGCCAGGGTGGGGTCACCGCGCAGCTCCGCGCCGGCGGACAGCAGGTCGTCTCCTCCTACGCCCAGCCGATGTCGGCGGCGCGTAGCTCGGCGACCGCGTGGTCGGTCACGACTGCCCCCGTTGCCGCGCCGCTAGAGGTCGGGTGCCGATCGGTCCGTTCCGCGCCTTCGGTCTCGTCGGGGGAGAATTGCGGGCATGCTCCGCTCGCCGCGCGCCCTCCTGCTGGACTTCGGTGGCGTCCTGGCCGACGCGCCTCCGCAGCCACCCGCCCCACCGGAACTTGTCCGGCGGCTGTCCCAGCTCGTCGGTGGCGCGGTGGCGGACCAACAGATCGCCGCCGACCTGACCGAAGGCGCACGACGCTACTCGGCCTGGCGTGACGGCGCGGGCCGGACAGCCGACCCGGTGGAGCTGTCCCACTCCCGGGTCTGGGCGGAGTTCGTCACCGGCTCGTGGCCCGGACCGGCCCGCGACGCCGTCGACCGTGAGGCGACCCCCCTGTCGTACGCCTGGACGTGGCGGGCGGACTGGGCGGTGCGCCCGGGGATCCCCGAGGCGCTCCGGGCGGCCACCGCGGCGGGCCTTCCGCTGGCCGTGGTGAGCAACACCCTCTGCGGTGCCGCGCACCGGGACTTCCTCGCCGCTGTCGGGCTCGCCGGTTCGTTCGCCGCCCAGTTCTACAGCGACGAGGCTGGCCCCCGGAAGCCCAACCCGCGACTGGCGCTGCTGGCGGCAGACGCCGTCGGGGTGCCGATCGACCGCTGCTGGTTCGTCGGCGACACTCTCGGCCGGGACGTCGAGGGTGCCCGCCGGGCCGGCGCGGGAGCGGCGATCCTGATGCGTTCCCCGCGCACCGACCGGGAACCCCCGCACCCCGCCGTCGTCCCTGACGCCCGGATCGAGGACGGCCACGGTCTGCTCGCGCTGTTGCGTCAGGCCCGGGGCTCCGTCGACTGAGGACGTCGGCCCGCATCATGGAGGTGCCGGGTGGCCGGGAGCACCACCCGTTCTGGCGGGGTCAGCCGCCGCCATCGACTGGTGTCGCCATCGAACGGTGGCAGGAGCTTCACCACCGGGTCGCCGTCGGTCCACCTCGGCCCGTCGGGCAGTGTTGCGGCGCAGGGTGCAACGGTGGTCGACCGGGTTGGCTGCCGATCCTGCCCGGAGCCACGCTCCGGTGGCCCGATCACCAAGCTAGGCCTGCGGTATCGCGTCGTCCACCGACGACGCCCCCGCCACCTGGTGGACGGTGACCACGGCGTCGATCGGCAGTGCCGCGTAGACGTGCGGGAAGGGCCCACCGTCGGGGGCGTCCTCCCAGCGCACCGCCGCACCGAGCAGTCGGGTGTCGAGAGCGGCGACCACGAGCGTCGGCTCCTGCGCGAAGAACCGCAGCGCGGTCGCGGCCACCTGCTCACGCGAGGAGCAGTGGATGAAACCGCTGCTGTGGTCGAGCGGCGAGCCGTCGAAGCGGCCGGCGGCCTCGAATCCGGCCCACTCGGCGGGCAGCAGGATCTTGTAAATCAGCACAGCTCAGGGTGGCAGACGTCGGAGTGATCCGCAGCCGCCGCTCCCGGCAGCCCACCCCGGGGTTGACAGCCCGCCTTGGCTCATGCAAATAATAGTTGGCATGAGCCAAGATGAACTATGGGAAACTTGACCGGCGATCGGCTGGTCGAGATTCTCGCCACGTTGGCCAGTCCGCACCGACTCCGCGTGCTCGCCGCGTTGACCGGCGGCCGTTCCTACGTCTCACAGCTCGCCCGCGACCTGGGCATCAGCCGTGCGCTGCTCCAGGTGCACCTCAAGAAATTGGAGCGGGCCGGCCTGGTCACCGCCCACCTGGAGTTGTCCGATGACGGCAAGGCGCTCAAGTACTACGAGGTCACACCGTTCTCGCTCCAGCTCACGCCCGACGTGGTGGCGGCTGCCGCCGCGACCCTGAGCAACGCCGGAGACGGCGACTCCCCACCGAAGGGAACCAGTTAGATGGACGCCGCCTCGGTCTTCCTGATCGTCGTCGCCGCCGTGCTCATCTCCGTCGTCTGGTATGCGGGCGTCCGCAAGCGGACCGAGGTGTCGAGCGAACTGCAGCGGCAGTACGCCGAGCAGGCCGCCGAAACGTCTCGGCTGCTCGCCGAGATGAGCACGCAACTGGCCGATCTGCACCGCCGGACCGTCGACCTGCAACGCATCCTCAAAGACGCCGAATGACGGCGCTCGGGCTCGCACCGCCGGTCACTCTGGTCAACGTCCCCAACGCCGTCACCGCCGTACGCACGGCCGGCTCCTTCGGGCTCGCGGTGGCGGCGCTGACCCACCGCGACGCCCACCTGCTCGTCGCCGCCTACCTGATCTACTGGATCGGTGACATCCTCGACGGTGTCGCCGCCCGCACCCTGGGGCAGGAGACCCGCGCCGGCGCGGTCTTCGACATAGTCGCCGACCGGGCCTGCACGTCGGCCTGTGCCGCGGCACTCGTCGTGCTGCGGCCCGAAACGGCGCTGCCGATCGCGGTGTTCCTCGTCCAGTTCATGGTCGTCGATCAGTTGCTGAGCCTGATGTTCCTGCGCTGGCCCCTGCTGAGCCCGAACTACTTCGGCTGCGTCGACCGGCGCATCTACCGGTGGAACTGGTCTCCGCCGGCGAAGGCGCTGAACACCGCCGCGGTGGTGCTGCTGGCGATCTTCGCGCCCACCGCCGTGGCCGTCACCTTCGCCCTCGGCGTCGCCGCGGTGAAGGTCGTCTCGCTGGTCCGCGCCGCCAGGTTGCCGGTCGGCCCACCGTCCACCCAGCCATGATCGCCGTTCTGGCGGCTGCGGCCGTCGGGCTGCTGTCGGCGTTCCTGCCGTTCACCCCGGCCGAGCCCTATCTGATGGCGGCGGTGGTCACGACCGGCACGCCGCCCGTGGCGCTCGGCGTCGCCGCCGCAGCCGGTCAGACCACCGGAAAGTTACTGATCTTTCTCGGTACGCGCGGCGCGATCCACTCACCCTGGCTGCGACGCCGACTCACCAGGCACACGCCCGGCACACCGAGACCGCCGGGCCGGTGGGGGACGATGCTCGCGCGCCCGAAGGCGGCCGGCGCACGACTCGTCGAGGTGATGGAGCGTCCCCGCCAGGCCACCGGCATGCTGTTGGTCAGCGCGGTCACCGGGTTTCCGCCGTTACTGGCCACCAGCGTCTACCTGGGACGCACGCCCCTGCGTCCGGTCGCGTTCGCGGCGACGTGCCTGCTGGGCCGCACGATCCGCTTCGTGGCGATCGCGCTGATGCCGCGGCTCGCCGGTTACTGAGCACGCGGACCGGCCCACCACGGTCGTCTCCGCCGTGGACTGGCGGCTCGGCCGCCGGTCGGGCAGCGGTGCACCGGTGACGAAGCGGGAACGTCCGAAGGGCGTGGTCGACGCCGCCGGAAACCGGGTGGCAGGTTCCACGACTCAAGATCAATCCTGATCTGTGCCCACCAGGTGCCCGTTGATCTTCACGGGACGAGAAGCTCGGTCAAGGGTGGTGCTGGTGGAGCCCAGGGGACTCGAACCCCTAACCCCTGCCTTGCAAAGGCAGTGCTCTGCCAGTTGAGCTAGGGCCCCCGGACGGGCCGGGCCGCCGGGTGCTGGCCGGAGCCGGGCCGGTCAGCGCAGGTCGGGCGAGGTGGTCGCCTCGTGCCAGAGGGCGCGCTCGTCGTTGGAAGCCTTGACCTTCTTGGCCACCACGGCGGCGACACCGATGATGCCGACCAGGAACAGCAGCTTCTTGAACATGGGGCGACCCCTCGCGCTCGACTCGACTGCTCGCCGGAACTGTGTGCGGTGGGGCTAGCTGGAATCGAACCAGCGACCTCAGAGTTATCAGCTCTGCGCTCTAACCGACTGAGCTATAGCCCCGCGTAGCGACGAGCAAGGTTAACCCATCGCATCGTCCGCTCCCAAATCGGGGTGGCCGACGCTCCCGCGCCTTCCCGACCGTACCGGCCACCCCTGATCGGGGCGAGCCGTTTACCCCGGTCGGGCGATCGGAGCTCCACTCCAACCCCGCCACAGCGGTAGCGGAGCGGCTCCCACACCGCCGCATCCCCAGGAGCGAGGGCGGGGACGGCTGGTGGTGGGCGGGTGGGTGGGAAAGCACGACGCCGGGGTGACCGCGGTAGGCGGCACCCCGGCGTCGGGTCGAATCAGTCGCGCTCGGCGAGCGTCAACTCGATCCCGCCGACCAGGTCGGCACAGACGTTGTAGACGAACGCGCCGAGGGTGGCCAGCGCGGTGAACAGCACCACGTTGACCAGCCCGATCAGGGCGGAGGTGAGGATGACGCCCTTGGCGGTGATCTGGAAGCCACCGTCGGCGCCCTGCCCACCGCTCGCGCTGACCAGGTCGGTCAAGCTGTCGTTGACGCTCTGGAAGACACCCATCGCGTCCAGCGCGAGATAGAGCACCGAGGTCGCCACGACCACCACGATGAACAGGACGACGGAGACCGCGAAGGCGAACTTCATCACGGACCACGGGTCGATCCGCTTGAGGTTCAGCCGGGCGCGGCGCGGCCCCCGGGAGGCAGCGGAACTGACCGAGGTACGCGCGGCGCGTACCGCGTCACCCACCCGGGCGGCTCCGACGGCCGCCGGGCCACCGAGGCCCGGTGGCAGCCCACCGCCGTTGGCCGGCCGGGTGTTACCCGCGCCCCCGCCCGCGCCGGTACGCCCGGTGTCCGGGGACGGCCGGAACCCGCCGCCGATCTTCGGCTGGGTGCCGGTCGTGGACGGGGAGGCGGCTGCCCCCAGTGAGATCGGCTGTGTCGTGTTGCTCGACCTGGCCGTGGTGGCCACCGGCTGGGTGGCGGAGGACGGCGCGTCGGTGCCCGTCGGCTGGGGTTGCTCGGTCGTCCCCGAGTCCTCACCCGGCTTGTCCGGCGGCGGTGCCATGCCGGGTGCCCGGGTGAACTTCGGGGCAGGCGCGTCGGCGGGGACGGTCGCCCGGCCCACCGCGGCGCGGCCGGCAGGGGTTGTGCCGCTCTTGGCGGCCTCCTCGTCGACCGGGGTGGCCGAGGTCCCCTTGTTCCCCGACTTCGCCTGTGTCTCCGTCATTCAACTAGTCCTGTTCGTCAGGCTCGTCGGCATTGCGAGCAATCGCCACGATAGTCACGCCGTCCGGGAGGTCCATCAGCTTGACCCCCATTGTGTTCCGGTCACGGGTACGGCGTACAGGCTTCACCGGAGTCCGGATGACGCCGCCGTTGCTGGTGATCGCGAACAGCTCGTCGTCCGGGTCGATCACGACCGCGCCGACCAGACCACCGCGGCGCTCGGTGATCTTCGCAGTCAACACGCCCTTACCTCCCCGACCCTGGACGGGGTATTCCTCGATGGGGGTACGTTTCGCGTATCCCCCGTTCGTGGCCACCAGGACGTCCAGGCCCTCCCGGACGACCTCCATGGCCAGCAGGACGTCGTCGTCGGTGAAGCGCATGCCGATCACACCCGAGGTGGCCCGGCCCATCGGGCGCAACGCCTCGTCGGAGGCGTTGAACCGGATCGCCTGAGCCTTCTTGGAAACGAGCAGCAGGTCCTGCTCCGGCGCCGCGAGGACGGCACCGACCAGCTCGTCCTCATCGCGCAGGTTGATCGCGATGACGCCGCCGGACCGGTTGGAGTCGAACTCCTCGAGTCGGGTCTTCTTCACCAGGCCGTTTCTCGTGGCCAGTACCAGGTAGGGGGCCACCTGGTAGTTCGGGATTTCGATGATCTGCGCGATCTGCTCGTCCGGCTGGAAGGCGAGCAGGTTGGCCACGTGTTGGCCCTTGGCCACCCTACTGGCCTCGGGCAACTCGTACGCCTTGGCCCGGTACACGCGGCCCTTGTTGGTGAAGAACAAAATCCAGTCGTGCGTGGAGCATACGAAGAAGTGGCTGACAATGTCGTCCTGCCGCAGGGTCGCGCCGCTCACGCCCTTGCCGCCGCGCCGCTGGGAGCGGTAGAGGTCGACCTTGGTGCGCTTGGCGTACCCGGTGCGGGTGATGGTCACCACCACGTCCTCACGGGCGATCAGGTCCTCCATCGAGACCTCGCCGTCGAACGGGATGATCTTCGTACGCCGCTCGTCGCCCCACTTCGCGACGATCTCGCTCAGCTCCTCGGAGACGATCTTCCGCTGCCGCTCCGGCTTGGCGAGGATGTCCTTGAGGTCGGCGATCTCGATTTCCAGCTTGGCCAGGTCGTCCAGGATCCGCTGCCGTTCCAGGGCGGCCAGCCGGCGCAGCTGCATGTCCAGGATCGCGGTCGCCTGGATCTCGTCGATCTCCAGCAGCCGGATCAGGCCCTGCCGGGCGTCGTCGACGGTGGGCGAGCGCCGGATCAGGGCGATCACCTCGTCCAGCGCGTCCAGCGCCTTGGACAGACCGCGCAGGATGTGCGCCCGCTCCTCGGCCTTGCGCAGCCGGAACGCGGTCCGCCGCCGGATCACCTCGATCTGGTGCTCGACGTAGTAGCGGAGGAACTGGGCCAGGTTGAGCGTGCGCGGCACCCCGTCGACCAGGGCCAGCATGTTGGCGCCGAAGGTCTCCTGGAGCTGGGTGTGCTTGTAGAGGTTGTTCAGCACCACCTTGGCGACCGCGTCGCGCTTGAGCACCAGCACGATCCGCATGCCGGTACGCCCGGAGGACTCGTCCCGGATGTCGGCGATGCCGGCGAGCTTGCCCTCCTTGATCAGCTCGGCGATCCGCTCGGCGAGGTTGTCCGGGTTGACCTGGTAGGGCAGCTCGCTGACGACGAGCGCCGGCCGGCCCCGCTTGTCCTCCTCGACCTCCACCACCGCGCGCATCCGGATGGACCCGCGACCGGTCCGGTACGCGTCCTGGATGGCGGACTGACCGACGATCAACCCGTGGGTGGGGAAGTCCGGACCCTTGACGATCTCCAGCAGCGCTTCGAGCGTGGTCGCCTCGTCGGCCTCCGGGTTCTCCAGGCACCACTGCACCGCCGCGCCGATCTCGCGCAGGTTGTGCGGCGGGATCTTGGTGGCCATCCCGACCGCGATGCCCTCGGAGCCGTTGACCAGCAGGTTGGGGATGCGTGCCGGCAGGATGGTGGGCTCCTTGGCCCGGCCGTCGTAGTTGTCCTGGAGGTCGACGGTGTCCTCGTCGATGTCCCGCAGCATCTCCATCGCCAGCGGGTCCAGCTTGCATTCGGTGTAGCGCATCGCGGCAGCCGGATCGTTTCCGGGCGAGCCGAAGTTGCCGTTGCCGTCGACCAGCGGATAGCGCAGCGACCAGGGCTGGGCCATCCGGACCAGCGCGTCATAGATGGCCGAGTCGCCGTGCGGGTGGAACTGCCCCATCACGTCGCCGACGACCCGGGAGCACTTCACGTAGCCCCGGTCCGGCCGGTAACCCGAGTCGTACATGGCGTAGAGGATCTTGCGGTGGACCGGCTTGAGCCCGTCCCGGACGTCCGGCAGTGCCCGCCCGACGATCACGCTCATCGCGTAGTCGAGGTACGAGCGCTGCATCTCGACCTCGAGCCCGACCGGCTCGATCCGGTCGTGCTGGACGACCGCCGCGAGTGGTGTCTCGGGGGTCTCCGGCTCGTTCGGGGTGGACTCGGGAGTATCGGTCACTGTTAACCCTTATCAGACTCAGAGTCGTGTTCGTGCTGTGGATAACGCTGTGGAAACCGGCCAGGCTGTGGATAACCCGGTGGACGGCGGCCGACCGGTGCGGCACCGGTCGGCCGGCCCGTCAGATGTCGAGGAACCGCACGTCCTTGGCGTTGCGCTGGATGAACGAGCGGCGGGCCTCGACGTCCTCACCCATCAGCACGCTGAACAGCTCGTCGGCGGTGGCGGCGTCGTCGAGGGTGACCTGACGCAGGGTCCGGGTGGCCGGGTTCATCGTGGTCTCCCACAGCTCGGGATAGTTCATCTCGCCGAGACCCTTGAACCGCTGGATGTCGTCCGGCTTGGCGTTGGGCTTCTTCTGCTGGCGCAGCGCGATCAGCCCGTCACGTTCCCGGTCGGAGTACGCGTACTGGGCGTCGTCGCCCTTCTTGTTCCACTTGATCTTGTAGAGCGGCGGGGCGGCCAGGTAGACGTGACCCAGCTCGACCAGCGGACGCATGAAGCGGAACAGCAGGGTGAGCAGGAGGGTCTGGATGTGCTGGCCGTCGACGTCGGCGTCGGCCATCAGCACCACCTTGTGGTACCGCAGCTTCTCCATGTCGAAGTCGTCGTGGATGCCGGTGCCCAGCGCGGTGATCAGCGCCTGGACCTCGTTGTTCTTGAGCACCCGGTCGATCCGGGCCTTCTCCACGTTGAGGATCTTGCCGCGGATCGGCAGGATCGCCTGGGTACGCGGGTCGCGCCCCTGCTTGGCCGAGCCGCCGGCCGAGTCGCCCTCGACGATGAACACCTCGGACTCGCGCGGGTCGGTGGACTGGCAGTCGGCCAGCTTGCCCGGCATCGAGCCCGACTCCAGCAGCGACTTGCGCCGGGCCAGCTTGCGCGCCTGCTGGGCGGCGATCCGGGCCCGGGCCGCCTGGGACGCCTTCTGGATGATCGTCTTGGCCTCCGCCGGGTTCCGGTCGAACCAGTCGACCAGCCGGTCGTTGCAGACCCGCTGCACGAAGCTCTTGACCGGGGTGTTGCCCAGCTTGGTCTTGGTCTGGCCCTCGAACTGCGGGTTGGCCAGCTTGACCGAGATGATCGCGGCAAGGCCCTCGCGGATGTCCTCGCCGGAGAGCTTCTCGTCGCCCTTGAGCAGCTTCTTGTCCGCGCCGTAGCGGTTGACCACGCTGGTCAGCGCGGCCCGGAAGCCCTCCTCGTGGGTGCCACCCTCGTGCGTGTTGATCGTGTTGGCGAAGGTGTAGACCGACTCGCCGTACGACTCGTTCCACTGCATGGCGATCTCGACCGACATGCCTTCTTCTTCGGCGGCGAACTCGACCACCGTCTTGTGCATCGGGTTCTTGGAGGCGTTGAGGTGCCGGACGAAGTCCGCGATGCCGCCCTCGTAGTAGAAGGTGACCTCGCGGGGCTTGCCCTCCTCGCCCTCGGCGACCCGCTCGTCGAGCAGGTGGATGGAGAGGGCCCGGTTGAGGAAGGCCATCTCCTGGAGCCGGCGGTAGATGGTCTGGAAGTCGAAGTCGGTCGTCTCGAAGACGTCCGGGTCCGGCCAGAAGGAGACCGCCGAGCCGGTGCGGTCGGTGGTCTCGCCCTTCTCCAGCGCGTCGGGCTTGGAGTTGTGGTATTTCTGCCGCCAGACGAAGCCGGACTTGTGGATCTCGACGGCCATCCGGGTGGAGAGGGCGTTCACCACGGAGACGCCGACGCCGTGCAGACCGCCGGAGACCGCGTACGCCTTGCCGTCGAACTTGCCGCCCGCGTGCAGCACGGTCAGCGCGACCTCGACACCCGGCTTCTTGAGCTTGGGGTGCAGGTCGACCGGGAAGCCACGGCCGTTGTCGGTGACCCGGACCCCGCCGTCGGCGAGCAGCACCACGTCGATGGTGTCGCAGTGACCGGCGAGCGCCTCGTCGACCGCGTTGTCCACGACCTCCCACACCAGGTGGTGCAGGCCACGCTCGCCGGTGGACCCGATGTACATGCCGGGCCGCTTGCGGACCGCCTCCAGCCCTTCGAGGACGGTGATCGACTCTGCGCCGTACTCCTGCTTGTCCTGCGCTGCCACCCTCGGCCACTTTCTCGCACCGCCCGCGCCGGGGCGCGGGTGCGCGGGTTCGGCGGACAGGACACGACGTCGGCGCACACGGGCAGCGGCCCCGCAGGGCGGTCGCGGATCGTGCGCGCCGGTCGCCGCGGTTGCCCGCGGATCGCGATCGGCCAGACCCGACCCGGGACGTTGATCAAGGGCCGGTGAGGGCCCCTGTCCGTCGCACCGCGTCAGGTCGTCGTCTCACCGTCAATCTTACTGTGCGCACACGACAGAA
This sequence comes from Micromonospora sp. RL09-050-HVF-A, assembly GCF_019374995.1. NCBI lineage: Bacteria > Bacillati > Actinomycetota > Actinomycetes > Micromonosporales > Micromonosporaceae > Micromonospora > Micromonospora sp. RL09-050-HVF-A. The sequence goes on along the minus strand of NZ_JAGKQP010000002.1, from coordinate 4,494,649 downwards.
CCGCCACTCGGCACCCCTGGAAGGCGGCTGAGACCCTCGTAGCCGGCCGAATCTCGCTGTCCGCGACTCCCCCTACACGCCCCGGCCCCACCTCCGTGGCCGCCGCCACGGAATCGGCCGCCCTGCCGGGCGGGCGGGGGGTCGCGTCCGACGGTGGCCGTACCGTAGCTTTGCGGCGCGCGGCAAAGTTGCCCGTCTTGATCTTTTCCACCCGCAACCGGGACGATGGACCCGATCGACCCGACCCGTGCTCTCGAAAGGTGACACCAGATGGGGCTGGACAATGTCGCGGTGCACTGGCCGCGGACCGGCCGCTTCTACGACCCGGTCGCGCCGGCCGAGTTCGTCGACTTCGGCGAGGTCGTGGACATCCCCCGGATCTCCGCGCCGACCGCCGCGCTCGCCGAGCACATCGCCAAGACCGGCACGGTCCGGGCCACCGCCTACACCGAGCTGGTCGACCTGATCCTCGGGCTGGAGAATGTGCTCTACGCCACCGACGCCGCCGCCGAGGACGAGGACCCGGTGATCGATCCGGACGGTTGCTCCTGGATCGCCGGCGGGGTGGAGAAGTTCGTCGTCCAGCACCGGCCGCACGGCGAGACGGTGACCTTCGAGTCGGTCAGCGACGTGCTCCGCGCGCTGCTCGGTGACGGGCGTCTCGCCGAGCAGCAGCTGCGCTGGCTGGGCAGCCGGCTCGACCGGCTGCGCGACGAGAACGGTGACCCGCCGCAGTGGGACTTCACCTGTGCCGAGCTGGGCGTCCTGGCCGCCTTCTACCGGCGCTGCGCCGACCGGGGCTTCGCGGTCTACGCCGACGCCGAGCCCGGTCGCCGGCCCGGCCCGCAGCCCTGACCGCACCCGCACGGTGGCGGCTGACCCCGGCTGGCCGGGCGGTGCGCGGCGGCTAGCTGTCCGGCGTCGCCGGCCCGGCAGGTGGCGGCCCGGCCGTCACCGCGCCGTTGGCGGCGGCGATCACCCGGGTCAGCGCGCCGTGCAGGTCGCGTAGTTCGGCCAGCGGCAACCCGAGCCGGGCGACGACGGCCGGGGGGATCTGCTCGGCACGGGCCCGCAGCGCCCGCCCGCTCCCGGTGAGCGAGACCGCGAGGCTGCGTTCGTCGGCGGGGTCCCGCTCACGGCGGAGGTAGCCGGCCGCCTCCAGGCGCTTGAGCAGTGGCGACAGGGTGCCGGGGTCGAGCTGGAGCAGCCGGCTCAGCTCGCGTACCGACAGCGGCGCGTGCTGCCAGAGCGCCAGCATGACCAGATATTGCGGGTGGGTCAGCCCCATCGGTTCCAGGAGCGGCCGGTAGACCGCGACGACGCCGCGCGCGGCGACGGAGAGCGCGAAGCAGACCTGCTCCTCCAACGCCAGCGGATCCCCGTCGGGTGGGCCGTCCACCACGTGCACCTCCTCGTCGCCGTTGCGATGCTACCAACGATTGGTGTACCAATGGTTTGTACACCAATCGTCAGCAGGGGGGTCGGTGCCGATGAGCGAGGACAAGCCGGTGGCGAAGGCCCCGGGCGAGGGCGGTCGACTCCTCGCCTGGGCCTTCAAGAACCTGGCCGGCCCGCCGGAGGTGGCCGGCGCGGTGCAGGGCGGCTCCCGCCAGGCCCGCGACGCCTGGAAAGCCGACCTGGAACGACGCAAGCAGTGGAGCCGCGAGCAGCGGGAACGCAAACGCGCCGAGCGGGAGGCCCGTCGCGCCGAGCGGTGAGGGGTGAGGGGTGAGGGGTGAGCCTCAGCCGTAGGTGTCGCGCGGCCCCCGACCGCGTACCCGACGCGGCCCCCGTGACCAGGACGGTGCCGCCGGCCCGTGGATGTGCAGCTTGCGCACCACGTTGTGGCCGACCTCCCCGGCGATCCGCTTGAGCAGCGACCCGGCCAGCAAGCGCAGCTGGGTGGCCCACGCCGTCGACCGGGCCTCCACGGTCAACTCGCCGTCCTCCAGCTTGACCGGGCGGCTGTGCTGGGCGATCTCCGCCCCGACGACCTTCTCCCAGGCACCGAAGACGGTCGCCTCGGCGGCCGGTTGCTGCCAGCCGCGCGCCTTCATCAGCCGCTCCAGCACCGCACCAAGCGGTTGCGGGTCACGCGGGTCCGGCCCCGGCCCCGAATAGCCGCGCAGCCGCCGGCCGGCCCCGTCGGCAGCACCGGTGACCCCCGGGCGACGGTTACGGGCCGCCGACTCCCGCCGGGCCTTCGCCGCGTCCAGCACCGCCCGCGCCAGCTCCGGCCCGGTCGCCTGCGCCGCACCCGCCTCCGCCACCCCGGCACCACCGCCCGCCCCGGCGTCGGACGAGCCGGTACCCGCCGGTCCAGCGGTGCCCGCACCACCACCGGCCCGTCCACCACCACCGGCCCCGGTGCGGCCCCGGGAGGCGGCGTCCGCACCCCCACCGGCACCGGCGTCCGCGCCGGTTCCGGCCGAGCGGGCCCGCGCGCCGTCCGCACCCCCACCGGTCCCCCGGCGGTACGCGCACCGCGTGCCCCGCCCGGGGCGGTGCGCCCCTGGCCGCCGGTCGCCTTCCGGGGCCCGGCGGGTTGCTCCGGCTCAGTCGACACGGCGGACCGTCCCGTCGCCCACCGCGTACCGGGCGCCGCGCAGGGCCACCGGGACGTCGTCGTCCACCGCACAGGTCACCAGCAGCTGACCGGCCCCACCGACCAGTTCGGCCAGCCGTTCCCGGCGACCCGCGTCCAGCTCGGCGAAGACGTCGTCGAGCACCAGCACCGGTTCGATCCCGTCGGCGCGCAGCAGGTCGTACCCGGCCAGCCGCAGGGCCAGCGCGTACGACCAGGACTCGCCGTGGCTGGCGTACCCCTTGGCGGGCAGCGGGCCGAGGGTGAGCACCAGGTCGTCGCGGTGCGGCCCGACCAGGGTGGTGCCCCGTTCGATCTCGGCCGACCGGGACTCCGCCAGCGCGGCGGTCAACGCCTCGGCCAGCACCTGCCGGTCGGTGCCCACCCCGGTCAGCTCCACCGACGGCCGGTACGCGATCCCCGCCGCCCCCGCCCCCGCCGCCACCGCGTCGTACGCCTTCGCCACGTGCGGGGTGAGCGCGGCGACCAGTTCCAGCCGGCCGGCGAGCAACTCGGCCCCGTGCTGCGCCAGGTGGGCGTCCCAGACCGCCAGGGTCGACAGGTCACCGCCGCGCGACCCGCCCGTCTTACGGGCCAGGTACGCCGTGCGGAGCAGGGCGTTGCGCTGCTTGACCACCCGTTCGTAGTCGGCGCGCACCCCCGCGTACCGGGGCTGCCGGAGCACCAGCAGGTCGTCGAGGTAGCGGCGGCGTTCCGCCGGGTCACCCCGGACGAGTTCCAGGTCCTCCGGCGCGAACAGCACCAGCCGCAACGCGCCGATCACGTCCCGGGCCCGCCGGGCCGGGGAGCGCCCCAGCCGGGCCCGGTTGGCCTTACCGGGGACGATCTCCAGCTCGATCAGGAGTTCCCGGCCGTCGTGCACCACCGCGCAGCGGATCACCGCCGAGGTGGCGCCCAGCCGGACCAGCGGGGCGTCGGTGGCGACCCGGTGCGAGTCCAGGGTCGCCACGTAGCCCAACGCCTCCGCCAGGTTGGTCTTGCCGACGCCGTTCGCCCCGGTCAGGACGTTCGGCCCCGGCTCCAGGTCGACGCCGACCCGCTCGTACGAGCGGAAGTCGACCAGTTCGAGCCGGCGGACGTACACAGCCTGTGGATGCCGCTCAGCGCTTGTGCACGGCGTGCCCGCCGAACTGCTGGCGCAGCGCGGCGACCGCCTTCATCGCGGGCGAGTCGTCCTGCCGGGAGGAGAACCGGGCGAACAGGGCGGCGGTGATGACGTTCAGCGGGACGGCCAACCGGATCGCCTCGTCGACCGTCCAGCGACCCTCACCGGTGTCGTCGGTGTAGCCGGTCAGGGTGGCCAGGTCCGGGTCCTCGTCCAACGCCCGGTCCAGCAGGTCGAGCAGCCAGGACTGCACGACGGTCCCCTCCCGCCACGACTTGATGATGCCCGGCACGTTCGTCACCATCTCGGCGGCGGACAGCAGCTCGAAACCCTCGGCGTAGGCGTGCATCAGGCCGTACTCGATGCCGTTGTGCACCATCTTGGCGTAGTGGCCGGCACCGACCGGACCGGCGTGCACGAAGCCGTGGTCGCCGGCCGGCTTCAACGCCTCGAAGATCGGCATCAGGTGGTCGACGTGCTCCTGCGCGCCGCCGACCATCAGGGCGTAGCCGTTCACGTTGCCCCAGACACCGCCGGAGACGCCGACGTCGACGTAGCCGATGCCGCGGGCGGCCAGCCGTTCGGCCCGGGGGGCGTCGTCGCTGAACCGCGAGTTGCCGCCGTCGATGATGATGTCGCCGTCGCCCAGCACCTCGGCGAGCGCGTCGATCGTGGCGTCGGTGACGGCGGCGGGGACCATCACCCAGACCGCGCGGGGCGACTCCAGCTTGTCGGCCAGCTCGGCGAGGCTCGCGACGTCACTGCGGTCGGCGTTGCGGTCGTAGCCGACGACCTCCTGACCGGCGGCGCGCAACCGCTCGCGCATGTTGCCGCCCATCCGGCCGAGTCCTACCAGGCCGAGCTGCATCTGCCCCTACCTCCGTGCGTCTGGGTGGTGCCGGTGCGCGGTCAGCGGGACACGCGGATCGGCATGATGAGGTACCGGTACCCAGGGATGACCTCGCCATCCTCGCCTGCGGGCGAAATCACCGCCGGCTTGAACGCGTCGACGAACCGCAGCAGGGCGTACTGGGCCCCCAGGTTGGCCAGGCCGTCGATCAGGTACTGCGGGTTGAAGCCGATGGTCAACGGCTCGCCGGTGAAGGTGGCCTCCATCGCCTCACTGGCCCGCGCCTCCTCGGTGCCGCCGGCCTCGACCACCAGGCCGTCGCTGCTGAAGCTGAGCAGCACCGGGGTGGTCCGCTCGGCGACCAGGGCGACCCGCTTGACCACCTCGATCAGGGTGCTGACCGGGACCCGTGCCTCGGCGTTGCTGGTGGCCGGGAAGAGCGAGCGGACCGGCGGGTAGTTGGCCCCGTCGAGCAGCCGGCTGGTGGTCCGGCGGGTGCCGCCGGAGAAGCCGATCATGCCCTCGCCGGCGGCGCCCTGGGACAGCGCCATGGTCACCGGGCCGCCGAGCGGGCCGAGCGCCTTCGCGGTGTCGTTCAGGGTGCGGGCGGGCACCAGGGCGTTGATGCTGATCTCCGGGTCGTCCGGGTTCCACTCCATCTCGCGCAGGGCGAGCCGGTAGCGGTCGGTGGCGAGCATCGCCAGGGTGCCACCGGACAGTTCCAGCCGGACGCCGGTCATCATCGGCAGCGTCTCGTCCCGGCCGGCCGCGATGGCCACCTGGGCGACGGCGGCGGCGAACGCGGCGGCCTCGACGGTGCCCGCGCTCTCCGGCATCTCCGGCAGGGCGGGGTAGTCCTCCACCGGCATGGTCGGCAGGGTGAACCGGGCGCTGCCACAGACCAGCTCCAGGTGGGCACCGACGGCGGCGATGTCGACCGGCTTGGCCGGGAGCGCCTTGGTGATCTCGGCGAGCAGCCGGCCGGAGACCAGGGCGGCGCCGTCGGCGTCCCCCTGCACCTCGACGGTCACCTGGCTGGAGACCTCGTAGTCGAAGCCGGAGACCTGGAGGTTGCCGTCGGTGACCCGCAGCATCACCCCGGCGAGCACCGGTACGGACGGCCGGCTGGGCAGGCTCTTCGCGGTCCACGCCACCGCTTCGGCGAGCGCGTCGCGCTCCACTCGGAACTTCATCAATGCCTCCGCGTCGACGTCAGCGACAACTCTCTCATGCCGACCGCTGCCCACCGCCCCGCCCGACCGTGCGGGTACCCATCGCACCTTAGGGCGCGTGGGCATCGGCTGTGCGCCCGACCCCGTGCTTCCGGTGCCGGGGCGACTGCCGACGGCAGTGCTGCGGCCCGATCCACAGGAAGTCCAACGGTGATGATTGGTTTTTGATTCTTTAGAAGAGATAACTCATCGTCTTCATCGCACCTGTGCAAACTGTGGGTAACTCGCGTCGTCGCAGGTCAGACCCGTTATCCACCGGTGGGTTCGCTGTGGAGAACCGGGGGGAAAACCCGGTCGGTCGTCCACAGGCACCGGATGTCCCCACCGTTGTCCACCGTCGTCCACCGGTTGTCCACCGGTTATCCACCGGGTTTACCCCCAGTGCTGTGGACGACGGCGTCGGCCCGGAGCCGGCCCGTCCCCAGAACCTTCAACAGGTTGCCCACAGGCCCACCGTCGGCTGTGGAGGACGACCCGGTTGTCCCCAGCCGTCCACAGCACCGTCCCCAGGGTTTATCCACAGTCTGTGGGTAACCGGCTCGGGACGGAGCGTGGTTATCCACCGGTTGTGGAACAGGGGGTGTGGACAACCGGGCCGTCCTGTGGACGAAGGTGACGACTCATCCACAGGACGCGCCCCGGCGACCCGGGGCGGACGGGACCACCGGGGCCGTGCGCCGACACGAAGACGCCCGGCCGAGATGCTCGGCCGGGCGTCGACGACGGGTGGAAAGTGGCGTACGTCTCAGGTGTTCTGCTTGATCCGGTTGGTCAGCTCGGCGATCTGGTTGTAGAGCGAGCGCCGCTCCGCCATCTGCTGGCGGATCTTCCGGTCGGCGTGCATGACGGTGGTGTGGTCCCGGCCGCCGAACGCCTGCCCGATCCGGGGCAGTGAGAGGTCGGTCAGCTCCCGACACAGGTACATGGCCACCTGACGGGCGTTGACCAGCACCCGGGAGCGTGAATGCCCGCGCAGGTCCTCCAGGCTCACCCCGAAGTACTCCGAGGTGGAAACCATGATCTGGTCGGCGGTGATCTCCGGGCCGGCGCCGTCGGGGATGAAGTCCCGCAGCACCTCCTCGGCCAACGACAGCTCGACGGTGGACCGGGTGAGGCTGGCGAACGCGGTGACCCGGATCAGCGCCCCCTCCAGTTCCCGGATCGAGTTCGACACCCGGGAGGCGATGAACTCCAGCACGTCCGGCGGGGCGTACAGCCGCTCCTGGGCGGCCTTCTTCTGCAGGATCGCGATCCGGGTCTCCAGGTCGGGCGGCTGGATGTCGGCGAGCAGCCCCCACTCGAACCGGGTCCGCAGCCGGTCCTCCAACGTCGCCAGCTGCTTCGGCGAACGGTCGGAGGTGATCACGATCTGCTTGTTGGCGTTGTGCAGGGTGTTGAAGGTGTGGAAGAACTCCTCCTGGGTCCGCTCACGGTTCTCCAGGAACTGGATGTCGTCGATCAGCAGGATGTCGACGTCGCGGTAGCGGCGCTGGAACGCACTGGTCTTGTCGTCCCGCAGGGAGTTGATGAAGTCGTTGGTGAACTCCTCGGTCGAGACGTACCGGACCGAGCGGGCGTTGCCGAGCGTCTGGGCGTAGTGCCCGATCGCGTGCAGCAGGTGCGTCTTGCCCAGCCCCGAGCTGCCGTAGATGAACAGCGGGTTGTACGCCTTGGCCGGTGACTCGGCCACCGCGACGCTCGCCGCGTGGGCGAACCGGTTGGACGAGCCGATGACGAACGTCTCGAACATGTACTTCGGGTTGAGCCGGTTGCCGCTGCCCTCCGAACCGCCGGGGCGTCGGTCACCGCCACCGGGTCGGTGGTCGGTGCCGGCCCGACCGGGCCCGCTGTCGGTGACGCCGTCGCGGGCCGGGCCGCGCGGACCCTGCTGGTCACGCGGCGGCCGCCCCTGGTCCCGGTAGGCGGGCTCGTAGCCGCGCGGGTCGGTGTCGGGCTCGGCGCGGTGACGTTCCTCGAAACCGCGCCGCTCGGGGGCGGGGCGGTCCATCCGCGCCGGTTCGGCGAAGCCGACGCCGAACAGCGTGTCCTGACCACCGTCGCGGCTGGCCGGAACCCGGGCCGGGCGGTGGCCGTCCGGCTCCGGTTGCCCGGCGGGCGACCGGACCCCGGGCTGCTCCGGCGGTGGCCCGGCCTCCCGGGGGTACGACGGTTCGGGTTCGTCGTAGGCCGACGGCCGGAACCCCGGATAGTCGTCCACGGCCGGACCGGGCTCCGCCACGACGGCGGCCTCCGGTCCGCTGCGGTAGACGGTGCCGGCGGGCCGTCCGGCGGCGTCCTCGGCGATCCGCACGGTCACCGCGACCTGTATCGGCCGGCCCAGCCGTCGGGTGAGCGCCTCGGTGATGGCCGGTCGCAGCCGCGACTCGATGACGTCCCGGGTGAAGGCGTCCGGCACGGAGAGCAGCGCGGTGTCCTCGACGATCGCCCGCAACCGGGTCAGCCTGAGGTAGGCCCGCTGCTGGGCGGAGATGATCTCGTCGGCGAGTTCGTCCGTCGCCGCGGTCCACACCGCGGCAAGGTCGATCGTTCCGGCCACCGTCGTGCCACCCCCTCGCCTCTGCTCCCGACCGCCGCTGTGGTCCAGCGGTTGTGCCGGGCCCGCCACCGCGTTCGCGGGTGGTACCGCTCACCCACCGGACGGCTGACCGGCCGGCATCCACAAGTTATCCACAGCCTGTGTGTACCGACCGATTGTGGCCGCCCGCCGGGCGCGGGTCGGACCTGCCCCCCTGTCGGGGAGGGCGTTTGAAGCGGGTTCACCGTGCCGAACGATTCACTGCCGGGTCCGGTCTTGCCCTCCGACCACAACCCGGAACCGAAGCTGACCGCAAACGCGCACGGTAACAGCGACGACGGGCCGCCATCAACCGCCGCCACCCCGACCGCCGCTCCCACCCCGGGCGGGACACCCGCTCGACAGGACACCGGACCAGCGGATCGCCGGTCCGGGTGGTTTGACGGTCATTGCCCCCCTGCGTAGGCTGGAGGGGCTGCTCTGTCGCCCTCTGCTAGGGTGATGGGTGCTCGCTGTCCGTGGTCGTCGCCCCGCATCGCCGAGGTTCCGCGCCGCCGGGCAGCACCGATCGGAGGCCACCACCGAGGTGGTCTGGTCCACCAAACGACCCCGGGCGAACCCGCGCCGGGGACGTACGAAAACGGAGAGCCTGACGTGAGCAAGCGCACCTACCAGCCGAACAACCGCCGGCGCGCGAAGACCCACGGCTTCCGGCTGCGCATGCGCACCCGTGCCGGCCGCGCCATTCTGTCGACCCGCCGTGCCAAGGGCCGTAACCGCCTGTCGGCCTGAGGCCGACCGGTCCGGGGACGTGGACAGTCGTGCTGACGGCCGCACAGCGCCTGCGGCGTAGCAGCGACTTCGCCGCAGCCGTCCGTGGTGGTCGACGCGTCGGGCGTGGTGCCGTCGTCGTCCACCTGACACTGCCGGTGGCCTCCACATCCGCCGCGACCACACCCCTCGGGACAACCTCGCCGGAGCCGGCGCGGAGCACCGACCCGGAGCTGATCTCCGGATCGAGCCGCGCCGGCTTCGTCGTGTCCAAAGCCGTCGGGCCCGCCGTGGTCCGCAACAAGGTTCGCCGCCGGCTGCGGCACCTGGTCCGTGAGCGGCTGGACGCGCTACCGGCCGGCAGCACCCTGGTGGTACGCGCCCTCCCCCCCGCCGCCGGCACGCCGTACGCCCGGCTCGGCAGCGACCTGGACGCGGCGATCGCCGCCGCCCGGACGCCTCGGGCGCGGCGGTCGCGGTGAGCAACGGACCCGCCGTGTCGGCACGCCGGAGCATGGGTGCCCGGATGCTCAGTGGTCCCATCATCGCGTACCGTCGTTGGATAAGCCCGGCGTTGCCGGCCCGCTGCCGGTTCTACCCGTCGTGCAGTGCCTACGCCCTGGAGGCGGTGACCCGTCACGGCGCGCTCCGGGGGGCCGGCCTGACGGTCCGGCGGCTGTCGCGCTGCCACCCTTTCCACCCTGGTGGACACGACCCGGTTCCGGAGCCGGGCCGCCGCCGACGCGCCGACGTGACTGGAGTCTGAGAATTGAGTCTCGACTGGATCTACTACGCGATCTCGTGGATCCTGCTGACCTGGCACTCGGCGTGGGACGCCATCGGGGTGCCGGTCCGCACGGTGCTCGGCACGAACTGGTCGTGGATTCTCGCCATCGTCTTCCTGGTGGTCACCGTCCGGGTGATCCTCTTCCCGGTCTTCGTCAAGCAGATCAAGTCCCAGCGGGCGATGCAGGCGCTCCAACCGAAGGTCAAGGAGCTCCAGGAGAAGCACAAGGGTGACCGGGAGACGCTCCAGAAGGAGATGATGGAGCTCTATCGGAAGGAAAAGGCCAACCCGCTGATGGGCTGCCTTCCGATGTTCCTCCAGATCCCGGTCTTCCTGGGTCTCTTCCACGTGCTGCGCCGGCTCGACCCGGCCAAGGAGGCCAAGAGCCTCTACGGCTGGACCGCCGAGCAGTTCGACAGCGCCTCCAGCGCCACGATCTTCACCGCCCCGATCGCCGGCAAGTTCGGCTCCACCGCCGACGAGCTGGCCCGGCTCGGTGCCAACGGCACCACCGTGAAGGTGATCGCCGGCATCCTGGTCCTGGTCATGATGGGCACCACCTACCTGACCAGCCGTCAGATGATCCTCAAGACCGGCTGGGCGGAGGACCCGCAGCAGCGGATGATCCAGCGGCTGATGCTCTACGGCATCCCGCTCTCCCTGCTCGTCTCCGGCTCGATCTTCCCGATCGGCGTGATCATCTACTGGGTCACCAACAACCTGTTCACCCTCGGCCAGCAGCAGTGGGTGCTCCGCAAGTTCCCGCCGCTGGTGACCAACAAGGGGGTCACCGGCAACAAGGCGACCAGCTCCGGTCCGGTGCAGCCGGCCAAGACCGGCGGTTTCCTCAACCGGAACAAGCCGGTCGCGCAGGCGCCCGCCAAGCCGGCCGCGCCGAAGGTCGCCGGGCCGAAGCCGGGTGCCAAGCCGGCCAACCCCAAGAAGGGCCCGGCCAAGCGCCAGGGCTGAGCCACCGGGCCGCCGTCGGGACGACCGACGGCGGCTCTCCGGCACCGCGCAGCCGCCTCACGGTCGGCGCCGGACCGGGACCGCCGCGCCTTGCGCGGTTGCGGGCGAGACCGCCCGTACCAGACGTGCCCGTGACCGAACCGGCCTCTTTCCGCCGGTCGCCCGGGAGACCAGCGGACCCGACGGTCCGGCCGAGCTAGTACGGAGATGACACCGTGACCGACACCAGCATCCCCAGCGCGGACGCCTCGCTCGACGAGGAGACCGTCCCGACCGCCGCTACCGGTGAGGGTGAGCCCGCCGACGGCGGCAAGGAGAAGAAGTCAGCCGGCGAGGGCGAGCTGTTCGCCCAGAGCGAGATCGCCGCCGACTACATCGAGGGGCTGCTCGACATCCTCGACTACGACGGCGACATCGACGAGCTGGTCTCCGGTGGTCGTCCGGTCGTCGAGGTGGTCGGTGGCCGGTTGCAGAACCTGGTCGGCCAACGCGGCGCCACCCTGGAGGCACTCCAGGAGCTGGCCCGACTGGCTGTGTTCCGCCAGACCGGCTCGCCGAGTCGGCTCCTGCTCGACGTGGGCGGCTACCGGGCCACCCGGCGCAAGGAACTCGCCGCCGTCGCCAAGAACGCGGTGGAAAAGGTCAAGGAGCACGGCGAGCCGGTGCGGCTTGAGCCGATGTCGGCCTTCGAGCGCAAGTGCGTGCACGACGTGGTCAACGCGATGAGCGGGGTGGAGAGCGAGTCCGAGGGTGTCGAGCCGACCCGGCGCATCGTCGTCCGGCCGGCGGACTGAACTGGTGACGCCCGACGACCTCACGACGGATGCCGGTCCCGGCCCGGGTGGCACGCCGCCCGGGCCGCCGTCCGAGCCTTCCGCCCCGTCTGCCCCGTCTGCCCAGGACGCCACCCTCCCGGCCGAGCTGGCCGCCGCCGCGACGGCGCTCTTCGGTGACCGGCTCGACCTGGCCGCCGGGTACGCCGAGCTGCTCGCCACCGACGGTGTGGTGCGTGGTCTGATCGGCCCCCGGGAGGCACCCCGGATCTGGGACCGGCACCTGCTCAACTGCGCCGCCGTCGCCGAGCGCATCCCCGAGGGTGCCAGCGTGATCGACGTCGGCTCCGGAGCCGGGCTGCCCGGGCTGGTGCTGGCGATCGCCCGTCCCGACCTGAACGTCGTCCTGGTCGAGCCGCTGGCCCGGCGTACCTCGTTCCTCGTCGAGACGGTGGAGCGGCTCGGGCTGGCCAGGATGGTCCGGGTGTTCCGGGGCCGGGCCGACGAGGCAGCCACCGGGGCGTCCGGCGTCGGCCCGTTCACCGCCGACGTGGTGACCGCCCGCGCGGTGGCACCGTTGGACCGCCTCGCCACCTGGAGCCTGCCGCTTGTGGTTCGCGGCGGCCGGCTGCTCGCCCTCAAGGGGTCGTCCGCGCTGGACGAGATCGCCGAGCATGCCGAGGCCGTGGCGAAGCTGGGCGGCGGCGAGCCGACGGTGCAGCTGTGCGGCACCGGCCTCCTCGATCCGCCGACCACCGTGGTGGAGATCGTGCGGGAGCGGGTCGTCCGACCACCGGGGGCCAAGGTGGCGTCGAAGCGCGCTCGCGGTGGCCGGAAGCGCGCCCGCTGAGTCCTGTCTGTCGACGCGGATCGGTGCCCGCTGCCCCCGGGTGCCCGGTGCGGTGGCACCGATCCGCGGCAGACGCGGTGCCGCCGGAGAACGGAGATGGACCCGCCGCGCCCGTCCCCCGTAGGCTGACCGCGCGTCGATAGTGTGGGGCGGGTGGATGTCGGGCGCACCGGGTCCCGATCGCCCCCGCCGGGCCGTACGCTCCGCGGTGCGAGCGCGTACGGCAAGCGAGACGGGGTGCGGACCGACCATCCGGAGCGGGTAGGGATGACAGGTGCATGACGACGGCAGGTACGACGATCCACGGGTGAACCGTCCCGACGGATCGGGCTCGGACGCGGGCCCTGTTTCACGTGAAACCGACCATCAGGACCGGACTGCCGGTGGGCAGCAGGCGATCCATCCGCCGGAGCGCACTCCCGGATCGCGGCGTGAGCCTCCGGTGGTGGGTGCGGCACGCCCGGCTCCCGAGTCGTACGTTCCGCCGCCTACCGCCCGATCCGGCTCCGACGGCGGTCCCACCCGTGCTCCCGATGGCCGGACAGCACCCTCGGCACGACGTAACGCGGGGGCGTCGTCGCGGTTCACGGCTCCGCTGCACGGCAATACACCATCGGTGCCCACCCAACCCCACCCCGACGCGGTGCCCGACGCGACGCCTGCCCTCGACATTCCTGGGCTCGTCCCCGGGCCCGTCGCCGTGGGTTCGGCGGACGCCGCGTACGTTTCACGTGAAACCCCGACGCGCGAAGAGGATGACCCACCGTTGGCTATGGAGGCGATGCGCGCCGTGCAGATCCTTAATCCGAGTGGCGAGGTGACCATGCCCCGTCCTGAGCGGACCCGGGTGATGTGCGTTGCCAATCAGAAGGGCGGCGTGGGCAAGACCACGACCACGGTGAACCTGGCGGTGGCGCTGGCCCTGCACGGCAACCGGGTGCTGGTGGTCGACCTCGACCCGCAGGGCAACGCTTCCACCGGGTTGAACGTCCCGCACCACACCGGGGTGCCGGACGTCTATGACTGCCTGATCGACAGCGTGCCGCTGGCGGAGGTGGCCCAGGAGGTCGAGGGCATCCCCAACCTGTGGTGCGTGCCGGCGACCATCGACCTGGCCGGCGCCGAGATCGAACTGGTCTCCGTGGTCGCCCGGGAGTCCAGGCTCAACCGGGCCATCGAGGCGTACCCGGGGCACTTCGACTACGTCTTCATCGACTGCCCACCCTCCCTCGGGCTGCTGACGGTCAACGCCCTGGTGGCCGCGCAGGAGGTGCTGATCCCGATCCAGTGCGAGTACTACGCGCTGGAGGGGCTGAACCAGTTGATAAACAACATCAACCTGGTTCGCCAGCACCTCAACCCGAAGCTGGAGGTCTCCACGATCCTGCTCACCATGTACGACCGCCGTACCCGGCTGGCCGACGCGGTGGAGCAGGACGTCCGGAACCACTTCGGCGACAAGGTCCTCCAGGCCGTCATCCCCCGCAACGTGCGGGTGTCGGAGGCCCCGAGCTATGGGCAGTCCGTGATGACCTACGATCCCGGATCGCGGGGAGCCACGAGTTACTTCGAGGCTGCCCAGGAAATCGCCGAGCGCGGTGCCAAGGAGCCGGTGAGCCGGAATGCGTAGTGCGGACGAGTCGCTGGGAGGCGTCGTATGAAGAACCGTCCCCGGGGCGGTCTGGGTAGAGGGCTCGGTGCGCTGATCCCGACCGGGCCGGTGCAGGAGAGCACGACCACGGCGACCCTGCCCGTGGAGGTCGACCCGGCGCGGCCGGCGACCGAGACGTCCACCGATCCGGTGGCCTTGGACGTGACGATGCCCGCGCCGGTGGCCCTCGCACCGCCACCCGACGAGCCGCAACTCAGCCCGGTGCCCGGTGCGCGCTTCGCCGAAATCTCCGTCGACGCGATCGTGCCGAACCCCAAGCAACCCCGGCACGTCTTCGACGAGGAGGCGCTGGAAGAACTCAAGACCTCCATCCAGGAGGTCGGCTTCCTCCAGCCCATCGTGGTCCGGCAGCTGGACAGCGAGAAGTACGAACTCGTCATGGGTGAACGGCGCTGGCGTGCCGCCCAGGCGGTCGGTCGGGAGAGCATTCCCGCGATCGTCCGGGAGACGAAGGACGACGCCATGCTCCGGGACGCGCTCCTGGAGAACATCCACCGGGCCAACCTCAACCCGTTGGAAGAGGCTGCGGCCTACCAGCAGTTGCTGGAGGAGTTCGGCGCGACCCACGAGGAGTTGGCCCGGCGGATCGGGCGGAGCCGGCCACAGATCTCGAACACGATCCGGCTGCTGAATCTTCCCCCGCAGGTGCAGCGCCGGGTGGCGGCCGGTGTGTTGTCGGCCGGCCACGCCCGCGCGCTGCTCAGCCTCGACGAGGCCGAGGCGCAGGAGCAGTTGGCCCTGCGGATCGTCGCCGAAGGGCTCTCGGTCCGGGCTACCGAGGAAATCGTGGCACTGACGCTCAGCGACGGCCCCGCGAAGACCCCGGCAGCCAAGCGCCGGTCCAAGGCGCACGCCCCGGCGTTGACCGATCTGGCCGACCGGCTCTCCGACCGGTTCGACACCCGGGTGAAGGTGGACATCGGTCGGAGCAAGGGAAAGATCACGATCGAGTTCGCCACGGTGGACGACCTGGAGCGGATCGTCGGCATCATCGGGGTCGGCGAGGAAGGCCAATCCGAGCCCGAGGACTGATCCGTTTCCCGCCGTTCCCCGGCCGCGTACCCGAGACGGGTACGCGGCCGTTCTGGTGGTGCTGCCCTGCCGCCAGTATGGGCGGTGGACCTGCTGCACTCAGCAGAGCACGTCCACGCCGGGCCCTCGCCCTTTCACCACCCGACTCCGAGGCGTGGCTTCCCGCCCGGCGGCCGTTCTGCTCGGGGTCGGCGGGTTTCTCCCCTGCGGGTCGACATTTCCTCGGGTGCCGCCATCGAGCCGAGCGTCGCCCCCGTTTCACGTGAAACGCAGGAGCGCAGAGTGGACCGCAGGCCAGTCGCGTCCCACCCGCCGACCGCGTGCGGAACCGCCCACCAGTCGACCGGTCGGCCGGGAACTGCCCACCAAGGCGACCGGTCGGCCGGGAACCGTCCACCAAGGCGACCGGTCGGCCGGGAACCGCACGCCCGACCGCGCGCGCCGGCGGGAACCGACCGCGCGCCGGCGGTCGCGGACCACCTGGCATCCGAGGCTTCGCGGAGTAGCCGCCGTCCGCGGAGCGGTCTGCTGATCCGCCCGGCGGCTGCCGTGATGGGTGGACCGGATCGCTCAGGACGCCGGAGACGACTGGAAAGGTGACGCCCCGTCCTGGTGGTACCCGAGATGCTCACGTGACGGCTCAGTCGATCTGAGGGCCTCGGCCCGCTGCGCGAAGCGGAGCCACGGCCGCGCGCTGGGGAGCGAGGCCGACTGTCGTCCTGGGGGCGGTCCGTGCCGTGGGATTTTCGGGCGTGACGGGCACGGCTGCGGGTCGGGCATCGACCATGGTCGCCTCCGGCCATGGACGGGTCGCGCGACCCCCGCCCGCCGGCCTTCCGGCCCCTCCGCCTTCCGGCCCCTTGGCCCCTTGGCCCCTCCCGCACTCCAGCCCCCGACCCTCGGCCCTCCGCCTCAGGCCCTCCGCCCCAGGCCCTCCGGGCCCCAGCCCCCGGGCCGTCCGCCCTCGGCGGGAGATGCTGCTGTCGGCCTCCGGGACGCCACTACCGAAACGACGTTGTTCCACGTGGAACAACGACCTCGATCAGGTTTCACGTGGAACATGCCCGTGCGGTTGCGATCCAACTTCCACCCCGCCGAACCTTCCGTCCGATGGCGGCGGCGGGCGGTACCGGCGGGGAGGCGTCGGAGCTGCCCACTCAGCAGTCGGCACTGCGCCGGTTTCACGTGAAACCGGCCTGCCGCTCCACCGGCGATCGCACCAGGTGCCCGGGGCGGGGTTCGCCGTTCCACACGAAGCCGGACTCGCGTGCGTAGCCATGGAGTCGGCTCCGGCGGCGCAGGTAGCAGCGAATGGTGATCTCAGCGGGCGATCGCGGTGGTCGGTGGTCGGGAGCGAGCAGCGCCATGGCGTCGACGAGGGCATGGGTCTCCCGTATCCCTTGTGATCGAGTGGGCCTCTCCATGGGGCGTCCAGGAGGTGGAGAGTGCCCTCAGGGGATGAGGAGGAGTTGGCGACAGGAGCACGGCCGGTGCTCTGGCGCTCCCCCACGGGACCGATCGGATGGCCGAGAGGACCGGTGTCCGGGCTAAAAGCCCGGAGCTGCCGACAGCTACAGCCGCCCTTCGATCGTTGAACGAGTCGAGCACGCCATCCCTGTGAACAGTGCTGTGGACGAACGCCAAAGTTATCCACAGAAGTTTTCCACAGGCACTACCCGTTTCACGTGAAACAGCGCGTCAGAGCCATCCCCAGCCTGTGGATGACGGGGTGTGGTGGTGATCTCATCAGCCTGTGGACAACCCACCTGTCGCCCCCTCCGCGCCCCGGTGTCAGCCGCTTCGATCGGCCGAAATCCCGTCATGATCAGCGGCGTTCGGGGTAGGGACAGCGGTGCCGGTCTCGGTTAGGGTCAGCGTCGTGCACGACACCCCTGCCTCCCCAGTTCCGGACTTCACCCAGTGGCCGTCGTTTCCCTTCGAGGGTGAGCTGCGCGTCAAGCACCTCGACGAACCGGTGGCGGTCGAGCCTCCCCGTAAGGGCGAAGGGCTCCGGGAGTGCATCGCCTGCAAAGCACCCGACGACGCGTACATCTGGGTGGGTGAGCGGTGGCGGGTGCGGGCCATGGACCGTCCGACCGGCCTGCCCATGGTGCTGATCCTTGAGTCGCGCTCGCATCTCGACCTGGGCGACCTGCCCAATCTGCTCGCTGCCGAACTCGGGGTGATGACCGTCCGACTGGAACGCGCCATCCGCTCGCTGGACGGCGTCGCCCGGGTGCATGTGAACCGGTGGGGTGACGGGTCCGCCCACCTGCACATGTGGTTCCTGGCCCGTCCGTACGGCCGACTCCAGCTGCGTGGCACCTTCCTGTCGCTCTGGGACTCGATCCTGCCGCCCATCTCCGAATCCCAGTGGCGGGAAAACCTCGCACATGTCGCGGCCTGGCTCGCCGAGTTCGGCGGCCGGCCCCTCGCCGAGCCGCCGCGGATCCAGTGGCAGACGCCCTCCAGCATCGCCGCGCAGTCGTCGGCCGAGGCAGCCGCGGCTGCGGCTGCGGGAGACGCCGTCTCCGTGATCGAGTCGGCGGAGGAGATCCCTCTCCCGGTCCCGACGGAAGGCTCGACCGGGGCCGAAGCTGAGACCGGAATCAACACCGAGACCTCGTCGGTGGAGAGTGCGACCGCGTCGGCCCCGGAGCGGACCGGGCCCGACAGCGCGGCCCTCGTCCTCGATCCGCGCAGCACCCAGGACGCCGAAAGCAGGGAAACCCGCACCGTCGGCGCTGACGACGACGGCACCGCTGACGGTGCCGGTCCGGGACGGGCCAACACGGCTGCCCGTCCCGATCCGGAGGGCACGGCCGACCGGGCTGCCGCCGCAACCGGCACCGGCCCGGGTGGCAGCGGAACGGACCGGCCCGGTACCGGGCCCGGAAACACCGACACGGTCGCGTCGGAGGCCGAAGGCACGGCAGTCGACGGTACGGACGGGACCGGCGCCGTCAGCGCGGCGAAGCCCACTACGGGCCCGGCGTGACTGTCGCGTCAGACCCCGACCGGCGCTGACCCGGCCGCACGGGGACCACCCCGACCCGCAGGGCTACCGACCCCTGTCCGGGCAACCCGACGGCAGGAAAGCCCGACGGCGCGGGCGCGGATCAGGGGCGGCGGCGGGCTGCCGTTCGGCCGACCAGTGTGCCGAGGACCTGACCGAAGTCCAGCCCGGCCGCCTGGATCGCCAACGGCAGCAGCGACGTCTCCGTCATGCCGGGCGACACGTTGACCTCCAGCACGTGGGGTCGGCCGTCCCCGTCGACGATTAGGTCGACCCGGGAGAGGTCGCGCAGCCCGAGCGCGGTGTGGGCGGCCAACGCCACCTCGGCCACCGCGCCGGCCACCGCCGGGTCGAGGCGGGCCGGTGCGTGCCAGGTGGTCCGGCCGGCGGTGTAGCGGGCGGCGTAGTCGTACACGCCGTTGCGGGGCACGATCTCCACCGGCGGTAGCGCCTGTGGCCCGTCGCCCAGGTCGAGCACCGACACCGCCACGTCCATGCCGGGCACGTACCGCTCGACCAGTGCCGTCGAGTCGTACGCGAAGCAACCGACCATCGCGGCCGGGAGGGCGGCGGTATCCCGCACCACGGCGGCACCCAGGCCCGAGCCGCCCTGCGTGGGCTTGACCATCAGCGGCAACCCCAACCGTTGCACGATGCGGTCGAGCACGGCCACCGCGCCCAGCTCGGAGAAACGGTCGTGCGGCAGGGCCACCCAGTCGGGGGTGGGGATGCCGTTCTCCCGCAGCACCGCCTTGGCCGACGGTTTGTCCCAGGCCAGCCGGGCGGCCCGCGCGTCACAGCCGACGTAGGGCACGTCGCACAGGTCGAGCACCCCGCGTAGCGAGCCGTCCTCGCCGGTCGCACCGTGCAGGGCGATCACCACGGCGTCCGGCGGGTCGGCGGCCAGCGCGGGCAGCAGTGCCACGTCGGCGTCCCGTAGCTCCGCCTCCACCCCGGCGCTGCGCAGCGCGTCGAGGACCCGCCGGCCGGACCGCAGGGAGACGTCCCGCTCGTACGACAGGCCACCGGCCAGCACCAGGATGTGCAGGTCGGCGGCGGAGCCGGTGGTCGCAGGAACTGCGGCGGCGGAATCGGTCACGACGGTGCGCTCGACGGGGATGGCAGCCATGCGGGCATCATGCCAAGTCGGGGCCGGGGACGTCCGCCCCGCCCCGCCGGCTCCCGGTCGGACCGACCGGGCCGAAGACCTGCCGCATGGCGATCTCCTGCTCCATGACCCGGGCCAGCCGGCGTACCCCCTCCCGGATCCGCTCCGGGGCGGGGAAGGAGAAGTTGAGCCGCATGTTGCCGGTGCCGGTGCCGTCGGCATAGAAACCGGTGCCCGGTACGTAGGCGACCCGGGCGGCGATGGAACGTGGCACCATCGCCTTGGCGTCCAGCCCGTCGGGCAGGCTGGCCCAGACGAAGAGACCACCGGTGGGCCTGGTCCAGGTGGTGCCCTCCGGCATCAGGTCGTGCAGCGCGCCGAGCAGGGCGTCACGCCGTTCCCGGTAGACCTCGCGGTAGACCTTGAGCTGTTCGCGCCACGGCATCGTCGACAGGTACGTCGTGACGGCGGCCTGCGCGAAAGCGCTGGGGCAGAGGATCTGCGCCTCACTGGCGATGACCAGTTTGTCGCGGACCGCGTGCGGGGCCAGGATCCAACCCACCCGCAGCCCGGGGGCAAAGGTCTTGGAGAAGGTGCTCAGGTAGAACACCCCGTCGCGGCGGCGGGCCCGCAGCGGCCTGGGCGCCTCACCCTCGAAACCCAGCTGGCCGTACGGGTCGTCCTCGACCACAAGCAGGCCGGCGCGCTCGCAGATGTCGAGCACCCGTTCCCGCCGTTCCTCGCTCAGCGTCACGCCGGCCGGGTTCTGGTAGGTGGGGATGGTGTAGAGGAACTTCACCCGCCGGCCGGCGCGGGCCTGGTCGGCGATCGCCACCTCCAGGGCCTCCGGGATCAGCCCGTCGTCGTCCATCGGCACGTGGACGACCTGCGCCTGGGCGGCCTGGAACACCCCGAGTGCGCCGACGTAGGTCGGGCCTTCGGCGAGCACCACGTCACCCGGGTCGAGGAAGAGCCGGGCCACCAGGTCGAGCGCCTGCTGACCGCCGACGGTGACCACCACGTCGTCGGGGGAGGCGCCGCAGGAGGCGTCGATGCCGGAGTCCGCCATCACCTCGCAGATCCGTTCGCGCAGCTCCAGGGTGCCCTGGCCGATGCCGTACTGGAGGGTGGTGGTGCCGAGCTCGCTGCCGAGCTTGCCGAGCATCTCGCCGACCGCGTCGAGCGGCAACGCGGCGATGTAGGGTGCGCCACCGGCGAGCGAGACGACCTCCGGCCGGCTGGCCACCGCGAAGAGGGCCCGGATCTCCGAGGCGGTCATGCCCCGGACGCGCCGGGCGTACCGGTCGGTGTAGTCGTCAAGCGTCGTGCCGGTCATGACATCACCTCGATCGGGTGTCGGTCGGGCTCCCGCCCGCTGGGGTACCCGCGGTGCCGGCGACCATGGCGGCGCGGGGACGCCGGTCGGTCGATCGTAATCCCCGGCGGGGCGGTCGTCGGTCACGATGTGGTCCCCGTCCACATCCCGGACGTCCGTCCCCGGGCCCGGGTGGCGATTCGCGCGTCCCCTCCCGTACGGTCGGCAGGCGGCGTACGATCGCTCGTCGGGGACGCAGCCGGTGTGCCGCCGCTGCGGGCTGGTCTCGCCTCCGAGCCTGAGTGTGGGGATGCGCTGATGTCGCGACGTCTGGTCAGTCTGACCCTCGACACCCTGGAGGACCTGCCTCGCCCGTGCCGGCAGTGCGTCTACTGGGAGTTGGACCCGGTCTCCGCCGAGCGGGCCTGCGCCAACGGTGACCCGGGGCTGGAGAAGGAAGCGTGGGTCTCCCAGACGCTGCTGGAGTGGGGTTCCTGCGGCAAGCTGGCGTACGTCGACGGGATGCCCGCCGGTTTCGTGCTGTACGCGCCACCGGCCTACGTGCCCCGCTCTATGGCCTTCCCGACCTCGCCGGTGTCGGCGGACGCCGCGTTGCTGATGACCGCCAGTGTGGTGCCCGCGTTCGCGGGCGGTGGGCTGGGCCGGATGCTGGTGCAGGGTGTCGCCCGGGACCTGACCAAGCGGGGCATCAAGGCGATCGAGGCGTTCGGTGACGCGAAGTTCGGTGACGAGCCGGAGGACACCGTGCGGGCCTGCGTCGCCCCGACCGATTTCTTCCTCTCGGTGGGCTTCAAGACGGTCCGTCCGCACCCCCGCTACCCGCGCCTGCGCCTGGAGCTGCGCACCGCGCTGAGCTGGAAGTCCGACGTCGAGTACGCGTTGGAGAAGCTGCTCGGCTCGATGAGCCCGGAGAGCCTGCTGCGGCCGGTCCGCCCCGCCCCGGCGACCCGGTCCAGCGCCGGCTGAGCGGCGAGCCCTACGCCCCGCCAGCCCGCGGCACCACCAGGTTCAGTCGCGGACCGCGCCGGCCGTCACCACCGCCCGCAGGGCGCTGACGTCGATCGAGCCGGTCGGCACGTCCCGTTCGACCGGGAAGAACATCCGTTGTACGGCGGCCACGATCGCCTCGACGACCCGGTCCCGGAACCGGGGGTCGACCAGCCGGGACCGGTCCTGCGGTGAGGTCAGGTAGCCCACCTCGACCCGGACGGCCGGCATCCTGGTCAGTCGCAGCAGGTCCCACGCCTTGGCGTGGGTACGGCAGTCCCGCAGCCCGGTCCGCGCCACGATCTCCCGCTGCACCAGCCCGGCGAGTCGTTCCCCGGTGGCCGAGGTGACGCCGTTGTCGGTGCCGTAGTGGTAGGTGGCGACCCCGTCGGCGGCCGGGTCGGCGTGACCGTCGGTGTGCAGCGAGATGAACACGTCGGCACCGAGGGAGTTGGCCAGTTCCGCCCGGTCGACGTCCGGCAGGCAGTTGCGGGGGGCGGGGCCACGGGTCAGCTGCACCCGTACCCCGGCTGCGGCGAGCCGCCCCTCCAGCCGGCTGGCCAGGTCGTGCACCAGGTCCGCCTCGGTCCAGCGCAGCGAACCGTCGGGCACCACCACGCCCGGGTCGGTGCCGCCGTGCCCCGGGTCGATGACCACGGTCCGCCCGACCAGCGTCGGGCCGGACTGCCGGATGGCGTCGGACTCCCGCAACCACTGGGGACGTCCGCCGACCACCTTGCGGCCGAGCCGCCGCAGCGCACCCATCGTGTACGGGCCGCAGGAGCCGTCGGGCTTCAACCCGACCTCACGTTGGAACTGGGCCACCGCCCGGGAGGTGCGTACGCCGTAGACGGCGTCGGCGCCCCCGACGTCGTACCCCATCTCCAGCAGTCGTTCCTGCAGGGAGCGGACGTCATCGCCGGTGAGGGGTTCGGGCACCGCGTGGTAGAGGGTGCGGGCCCCGAGTCGCCAGCGGGCCGCGTCCAGGGCCCGCCAGGTCTCCGCGCCGACCCGGCCGTCGGCGCTGAGCCCGCGGGACTGCTGGAAGGCCCGGACGGCACGTTCGGTGGCGACGTCGAACTCGTCACCGGGGGTGGCGGCGAGGAGGTCCAGGCCGGTCAGGACGGCACGGATCTCGGTCACTGCCGGTCCACGGTCACCGGATCGGATCGGACGCACGCAGGACCCCCTCAGAGGTTGGCTGCCGGGCACCTTCGCAGACGGCCACGCTGTGCGTCCGGAGGACCAGCGCTTACGGAGCGTACCGTGACCGGTCTGGTCCGGCTGGCGGTTCGCGCAGGTCAGGTGGCCGGGACGACCGGAACCCCGCACCCGGTGGGGGTACGGGGTTCCGGTGGTGCGCAGGTGTTACAGCGCCGACTCGATCAGCCGGACCAGTTCGCCCTTCGGCTTGGCCCCCGCGATCGACTGCACCGGCTCGCCGTTCTTGAAGATGGTGAGGGTCGGCACCGACATGATCCGGTAGGCGCGGGCCGTCTCCGGGTTCTCGTCGATGTTGAGCTTGACGATGGTGACCTGACCGGCCATCTCGCCCGCGATCTCCTCCAGTAGCGGCGAGACCTTGCGGCACGGCCCGCACCACTCGGCCCAGAAGTCCACCAGAACCGGCTTGTCGGACTTCAGCACGTCGGCGGTGAAGCTGGCGTCGGTGACGACCTTCGTTGCTCCCACTATGACCCTCCTCCTCAGATTGTTGGTGTTGCTGTCGTTCAGCTCAGGGTGGCGATGAACCGCTCGGCGTCGAGGGCGGCGGCGCAGCCGGTGCCGGCGGCGGTGATCGCCTGCCGGTAGGTGTGGTCGACGACGTCACCGGCGGCGAAGACACCCGGCACGCTGGTGCGGGTGCTCGGGGCCTGCACCTTCACGTAACCCTCGTCGTCCAGCTCGACCTGGTCGCGGAAGAGTTCGCTGCGCGGGTCGTGGCCGATCGCCACGAAGACGCCGGTCACGTCGAGCACCTTGACGTCGCCGGTGTGCACGTTGCGGACCCGGACGCCGGTCACCTTGCCGTCGTCGCCGAGCACCTCCTCGACGGTGCTGTTCCACTCCACCCTGATCTTGTCGTTGCCCAGCGCGCGGTCGGCCATGATCTTGCTGGCCCGGAACGAGTCGCGCCGGTGGATGATGGTGACCGACTCGGCGAACCGGGTGAGGAAGCTGGCCTCCTCCATCGCGGAGTCACCGCCGCCGACCACCACGATGTGCTGGTTGCGGAAGAAGAACCCGTCACAGGTGGCGCAGGACGACACGCCGTGCCCCAGGTATTCCTGCTCGCCCGGCACGCCCAACGGACGCCAGGCCGAGCCGGTGGAGAGGATGACGGCCTTGGCCCGGTAGGCGGTCTGCCCGACCCACACGGTGCTCACCGCGTCGGAACCGGTGTCGCCGGTGTCCTTCAGCTCGACCCGGGTGACGTCGTCGGTCAGGAACTCCGCACCGAACCGTTCGGCCTGCTTGCGCATGTTGTCCATCAGCTCGGGGCCGAGGATGCCGTCGGCGAAACCGGGGAAGTTCTCCACCTCGGTCGTGGTCATCAACGCACCACCGGACTGCACACCCTCGATCACGAGTGGCTTCAGGTTGGCGCGCGCGGCGTAGACCGCCGCCGTGTAGCCGGCCGGCCCGGAGCCGATGATGATCAGGTTGCGGACCTCGTCCACTGCCGTCTCCCGATGTGTGTGTACGACATCGGCGGCGCACCGACGTCGATCCGAGCGCCGACGGTTCAACGACGTCGGCGGCTGACTTGCAGAACGTCATCGTACGAACCGGGGATTCCCGGACCGGTCGTCCGGTGGGTCACGTCACGCGATGCGGGACGAGGGGTGACCGGGTCCTCACCCTACCTGCGCCTGGTAGCGGGTGTCCGCGCCGGACCCCGGCACACCGCACTCCGCACCGCTCGCCCACGCCCACCGTGCACCGCTGGGATCGGTGAAGCGGACCACCACCGCTGGCAGGCCGTTGAAGGTGGCGTAGTCGACCACCTCGACGGCGACCGGCCCACGGTTGTGCTCGGCGGCGATGTCGGCGAGACAGGCGTCGAGCGCCGCCCGCCCGGTCAGCCGGTCGAGCCCACCGGGTTCGGTGAGTCGCTTGCTCTCCGGCGTGGTGGGGTCGATCTGGGTGGTGACGTCGGGCCCCTCTGCGGACTGGAGACCCGGCGGGGTGACGGGGCGGGGCAGTGGGGCAGCCGTGGTGCCGCGCAGCGTCGTCGGGGACCAGTCGATGCCGCTGCGTTGGGTCTCACCGGTGAACCGGAATCCCCGGCCCGCGTTTTCCGCGCCGTCCTGCGCCGGCCCGGCCATCGTCGTGGCGGGGGAGTCCCGGGAGGCCGCGCCGTCGAGCAGGTGGGCCACGCCGAACCCCACTGCGGCCAACGACACCGCGGCGAGGCTGACCGGCCCGGCGAGCCGCGCCCAGCGCCGTCGCCGACCGGGACCCGACGCATCGGTGCGTCCGGCCCCGGCCCGACCGCCGGGGGTACGCGACCCGCCCGGTTGCGTGGGCACCGGGCCGACCTGCGGGTAGGCGCGGTCGGGTGTGGCGGTGTCGTCGGTGGGTGGGGTGGCCGGGCCGGCACCGGCGAGCACGGCGGTGAGCCGCTCCACCACGGCCAGGGGCATCTCCGGTACGGCGGCACCCCAACCCGTCAGCTCGTCGTGCACCCGGGTCAGGGCGGGGGCCAGCACGTCGTGCGCGTCGGACCAGGCCGGGTCCTCGGCGACGAGTCGGGCGACGACGGTCTGCTCCGGGGTGCCGTCCAGTGCCCCGCCCAGATAGTCGGCGAGCAGGTCGTGGTCGACCTCCCTGAACTCCCGGCCCGTCACGTCTCCTCCTGGATGGCGCCCCGCCGGGCCTGCCCCGACCCCGATCGGACGCCGTCGGTCGGCTGCCGGTTCCCCGGTGTGACGTCGGAAACGTCCCGACCCGTCCGGAGGTGCCCGCCCCGCGTGGTCGCTGAGCTGGCGGCCGGGTGGGGCGACGGTTCGTCCCCACCTGCGCGCAGGTGCCCGAGCACCCGGGCGAGCCGGGCCCGGCCCCGGGCGCAGCGACTCTTGACCGTGCCCTCGGCCACCCCGAGGATCAGGGCGACTTCGGCCACCGGGTAGCCCTGCACGTCCACCAGGATCAGCGCGGCCCGCTGCTCGACCGGCAACCCGGCCAGCGCCTGGCGTACCACCAGGGCGGTGTCGTGGTCGGTGGCGGGTGCCGCCGGCTCGACGCCGCCGGTGCCCCGGGCGTCGTCGGTGTGGTTGCCGTCGGGCAGTGGGACGGTGGGGTGGGCCTGCCGGCGGCGGAGCCGGTCCAGGCAGGCGTTGACCACGATCCGGTGCAGCCAGGTGGTGACGGCGGAGTCGCCCCGGAACCGGCCGGCGGCGCGGTGGGCGGACAGCAGTGCGTCCTGGAGGGCGTCGGCCGCCTCCTCCCGGTCACCCGTGGTCCGCAGGGCCACCGCCCAGAGCCGGTCGCGGTGCCGGTGGAAGAGTTCGGTGAAGGCGTCCCGGTCACCGGCGACGTGGGCACGCAGCAGGTCCAGGTCGGTGGCCTCGGGCTGCGGTGCCCCGGTCGCTGCCGGCCCGCCGGTCGCCGGGTCGGGTGGGTGCCCGCCGCGACCGACCATCACCACGCCCGGCGGAGGCGGTGACGGGGTCGCGGCCGGCAGGTCACGATCCCTGGACCGCGATCTCCTGGACGCCCAGCTTGAAGCCCCGCTCGGTGGAGGGCAGCTCGGTGATCCAGAAGAGCAGGTACTGGTATTTCTGCTCGGGGTCGAAGCCGTCGAAGGCCATCTTGGTGCCGTCGTGCTGCTCGAACGGCTGCCCGATCCGCGTCTTGAATCCCTTGACCAGGTCCTTGTCGCCCTGCGAGCTGGACGGGAAGTCGCCGGTGCCGGTGAACAGCGCCGCGGAGACGCCGGAGTCCGACAGGGTGGCCGTGAGCGACTTGACGGTGTGCAGGGCGCCGAGGTCGATCCAGACCCCCATGCCCTTCTTGTAGTTGCTGAAGTTGGCCGAGTAGTAGGTGTCGGTCTCCCAACCCTTGTCCTCGTCGCCGTCCAGCATCTTTTCGGCGTCGCCCAGCTCGTTGCGTTGCCGGCTGTCCGGGTCGATGATCCGGATGTCCTGGATGTTCAGCTTGCGCACGGCGGGGGCCGGGGTGGCGTCGCCGGCCGGGGTGCTGGCGGAGGGGCGGGCCACCGGCTCGGTCTGCGGGTCGTCGTCGCCACCCAGCGTGTTGATGCCGATGAGTAGGCCGATCAGGGCGACCGCCAGCAGACCGGCGATGCCGATGGCAACCTTCCGACCCCCTGCGGCGGCGAGCGGCGAGCGGTCCTCGACGCCGTCGGCGGTGAACCGGATGGTGCCGGTCTGGTCGAGGAAGTGGTCCTCGGCGGGGATGTCGAGCCGGCCCAGCTCGGCCGAGAGCACGTCCGACGACGGCGGGGCGATCTCGGCGTCGAGCAGGTCCATGGTCAGGTCGTCGAGGTACGCCGGCACGCCGGCCCGGACCTGCCGGGGTGCGGCGATGGCGCCGCTGGCGTCGCGGACGGCGTCCGGGATGGCGGCGCGGCCGTGGCCGGCGGTCGCACCGCGCAGCGGCGCCTCGGCGTGCGGCCAGTGCCCGGTGAGGGCGAAGTAGAGGATGCCGCCCACCGCGCGGATGTCGGCTTCCTGGCTGTCGTCGCCGTCGGTGCGGGCGTCGGCCAGCACCACCCGGCCGTCGTCGCTGATCATCACGGTGCCGGGGTGCACGTTGCCGTGGACCATTCCGGTGGCGTGCACGGCGGCCATGGCGCTGGCGACCGCGTTGCCGATGGCGGTGGCTCGGGCCGGATCCAACGGGCCGTCGGCGACCAGCTCACGCAGGGACCGACCGTCGACCCACTCCCGGACGACGTAGGCCCGGACGTCCTCGTCGATGGCGTCGTAGACGCCGACCAGGTTGGGGTGGATGACCCGGCTGGCCGCCACGGCGGCCTGGAGCATCTCGGTGGCGGAGTCGCCTCCCGGGTAGCGGAGCACCACGGCCACGGGGCGGCGCAGGATGACGTCGACGCCCCGCCAGACCAGGCGCCCGGCGCTGTCGTTGTTGATGTGCTCGACCAGCTCGTACCGCTCGGCGAGGATCTCACCGGCTGTGGGAGCACCGAAGGTCATGACCGGAGGAGCGGTTTCCTCCGCCTCCTGACCCTCGCCGACCTGGGTCACCCGTCCTCCCTCGGTGATCGTGTCGATCGATGGACCCGAACTGCTGGGCATGTGGCTTCCCGATCCGCCGTCGATGGAGCGGCCGGCGGCGTCGACGCGGGAGTCGGCCACCTGCCGTGTCCGTCGACAGCGACCTTACCCGGACCGCCCGCCATCCCGACATGTCATCTTCCCGCCGCGCTCAACGGGCCGTCGCATATGAGGGGATTAGTCCGGTTACCGCCACTCTCGCCCGCGTTGCTGGCACATGTACTGGCCAATCTAGACGCTGGCCGCAAGCCACCGACCCCCGGGCCGGCCCACCGGTGACAACCCGGTGGCAGTACGTCAGGTTCCCCCCGAACGGCCGCACATGCTCAGCCGTACGGTTGGTTGTCCACAGGCCCTTACGGTGACTGAGCGGGGACTAACCAAGTTATCCACAGGCGTGTCCCCAGGCTGGTGATCCTCGTTCACCCTGCGTGTCCCCTGTCCGCCCGGCCCC
This sequence comes from Micromonospora sp. RL09-050-HVF-A, assembly GCF_019374995.1. NCBI lineage: Bacteria > Bacillati > Actinomycetota > Actinomycetes > Micromonosporales > Micromonosporaceae > Micromonospora > Micromonospora sp. RL09-050-HVF-A. Next base: position 4,466,303 of record NZ_JAGKQP010000002.1, on the reverse strand, counting down.
GGTACGGGCAGCGGATCAGCGGCCGAGCCGGCGGCGCACCATCCCGACCACCTCGGTGATCTCACCGATCCGCAGCACCATCGCCAGGCCCAGGTACGTCCCGCCGATCACCACCCCGCCGAGGACCAGCCGCACCGCCGCCGCCGTCCAGCTCAGGTTGCCCGGGTCACCGGGGAGCAGGTTGACCACCAGCAGGCCGACCAGCGCCGCACCGAGCGCCGCCACCAGCACCTTGCCCACGGTCCGCATGATCCGGCCCAGCCCGATCCGGCCCACCCGGGGCCGCAGCAGCATCGCCGAGAGCACCGCCGCCGCCACGTACGAGACGGCGTTGCCGAGCATCATGCCGGCCGCCGCGAAGGTGGCCGAGAAGGTGACGAAGACCCCGATCTGCACGGCCACCCGCAGAATCACCACCGGGATGTTGACCAGCGCCGGGGTGCGGGTGTCCGGCAACGCGTAGAAGGCGAAGGTGAACAGCTGGCTGATCGCGAACGGCACCAGGCCCAGCGCGGCGACCAGCAGCACCAGCGAGGTGGCAAGCGCGTTGTCACCGGTGAACGCGCCGTACCGGAAGACCACCACGGAGACCGGGCCGGCCAGCACCGCGTAACAGACCGCGATCGGGGCGAGCACCGCCGTCACCATCCGGGTGCCCCGGGACAGATCGGCGGTGACGTCGGCGAACCGGCCCTCGGCGGCGGCGGCGCTCATCCGGGGCATCAGCGCCGTGATGATCGAGACGGCGATGATGCCGTGCGCCATCATCAGCAACAGGAAGACGTTGTTGTAGATCAGCAGGCCGGCGTTGCTGTCGTCGCCACCGGCGGCCCGGGTGAGCAGGTTGACCACCACGAACAGGCCGAGCTGGTTGACCGCGACGTAGCAGAACATCCAGCCACCGAGCCGGGCCAGCTCACGCAGGCCCAACTCCCGGAAGTCGAACCGCAGCTTCCACCGGAAACCCACCTTGCGCAGCGCCGGCAGCAGCCCGGCCGCCTGCACCGCCACCCCGAGCAGGGTGCCCCGCCGACCAGCAGGATCCGGTCCCAGCCGATGTCCTCCGGGCCCAGCGCCTGCGCGCCGTACACCACGATGTAGAGGCCGAAGGTGCCGATGACGACCAGGTTGTTGAGGATCGGCGCCCACATCGGCGCGGCGAAGTGCCCCCGGGTGTTCAGCACCGCCGCGATCAACGCGCTGACGCCGGTGAAGAACAGCATCGGCAGCATCAGGTACGACAGGTTGGTGACCAGGCTCGTGTACGCCGCGTTCTTGCCGCCGGCGTAGAGCGTGGTCAGGGTCGAGGCCAGCAGCAGGGCCAGCACGACCGTGACCGCGAGGGCCAGCACCGCGAGGGTCAGCAGTCGCTGGGCGTACGCCTCGCCCCGGTCCGGGTCGGCCTTGCGCCGGCGTACCAGCACCGGGATCAGCACGCTGGTCAGCACGCCGCCGAGCAGGAACTCGTACACCTGGTTGGGTAGGAACTGGGCGGTGGTGAACGCGTCGCCGACGGCGCTGCCCAGCGCGGCGCCGATCATCAGGTTGCGGATGAAGCCGGTGCCCCGGCTGACCAGGCTGCCGACCGCCATCACCGCGCTGTTCGCCGCGGCGCTGGTCTCGGCGACCACCTCCTGCGGCGGCGCGGTCGCCTCCACCCCCGGCTGGTTCAGCGGCTCGGCGGAGATGAAGGTCGCCCCGTCGTACGGCCGGAGCCCGTCGTCACCCTGCGCGGCGTTCGCGCTGCGGTAGAGCCCGCCGCTCATCTCCAGCCTCCCGGGGATCCGTCGGAGCCGGTACCGGTCCGCACGCCATGACCATAGTCAACCCGGACCCGACACCCGCGCCCGGCGGATCGGTTCCCGTCCCCGCCCGATAGGCTGGCGATCCCATGTCCGAAGCCTCCACACCCCACGCCGCCGAACGCCGTGAGCTGACCACCGCGCAGCGCAACGCCGTCGCCGAGCTGCTCCGCGTCTCACCGGTCGCCGACGAGCTGGGCCGCCGGTTCGCCCGTGCCGGGCACGAGCTGCACCTGGTGGGTGGTTCGGTGCGCGACGCCCTGCTCGGGCGGCTCGGCGACGACCTGGACTTCTGCACCGACGCCCACCCCGACCAGACGTTACGGATCATCAAGGGCTGGGCCGAGTCGATCTGGGAGACCGGTCGGGAGTTCGGCACCATCGGCTGCCAGCGCGACGGCCTCCGGCTGGAGGTCACCACCTTCCGCGCCGAGGCGTACGACCAGGTCAGCCGCAACCCGGTGGTGGAGTACGGCACCAACCTCACCGACGACCTGCGGCGGCGCGACTTCACCGTCAACGCGATGGCGGTCAGCCTCCCCGACCACCGGTTCACCGACCCGTACGGCGGGCTGGACGACCTGGCCGCGAAGATCATCCGTACCCCGGGCACGCCGGCCGAGTCGTTCGGCGACGACCCGCTGCGGATGCTGCGGGCCGCCCGGTTCGCCGCCCAGCTCTGCTTCGCCGTCCACCCCGACGTGCGGACGGCGATGACCTCGATGGCCGCCGACCTGGACCGGATCACCGCCGAGCGGATCCGCGACGAGTTCACCAAGCTGCTCTGCGGCACCGATCCGATCACCGGGCTGCGGCTGCTGGTCGACACCGGGCTGGCCGACCGGTTCCTGCCCGAGCTGACCGGCCTCAAGCTGACCATCGACGAGCACGCCCAGCACAAGGACGTCTACGAGCACACGTTGACCGTGGTGAGCAACGCGGTGTCCTACGAGACGGACGGCTGTGACTTCGTGCTCCGGATGGCCGCGCTCATGCACGACGTGGGCAAGCCGGCCACCAAGGCGGTCGGTGGGGACGGTCGGGTCAGCTTCCACCACCACGAGGTGGTCGGTGCCCGGTTGACCAAGGCGCGGATGAAGGCCCTGCGCTACCCGAAGGACGTCACCTCCCAGGTCACCAAGCTGGTCGGCCTGCACCTGCGGTTCTACGGGTACGGCCGGGGCGAGTGGACCGACTCGGCCGTGCGCCGGTACGTCACCGACGCCGGTGACCTGGTGGACCGGCTGCACAAGCTGACCCGCTCGGACTGCACCACCCGTAACCGGCGCAAGGCCGCCCAGTTGGCCGCCGACTACGACGCGTTGGAGGAGCGGATCACCCGGATCGCCGCCGAGGAGGACCTGGCCCGGGTCCGGCCCGACCTCGACGGCAACGCGATCATGGAGCTGCTCGGCGTGCCACCCGGTCCGCTGGTCGGCCGGGCCTGGCAGCACCTCAAGGAGCTGCGCCTGGAACGCGGCCCGCTCGACCGTGACGAGGCCGAGGCGGAACTGCTGCGCTGGGCCCACGAGCAGGGCCTGCGCTGAGCTGACCGACGGAAGGGGCCGCCCGGCACACCGGACGGCCCCTTCCGTCGTACGGTCAGCGGGTCTCGACCGCGCTGCCCTCGACCGGCGGCTTGCCGTTGGCCGGGGACCCGGCCGACGCCGCGCCGAGCTTGGCGAGCAGGGCCGACAGGTCGATGCCGGTGAGGTCGGAGCCGAGCTGGAGGCCCTGGGCCACGTTGCCGGCCACCGACTTGGTCAACGAGGACGCCCCGTCGGTGGAGATCACCGTCAGCTTGTCGATCGCGCCGATCGGGGCGCTGGCCGCCTCGACCACCTGCGGCAACATCTTGACCAGCAGGTCGAGCACGGCGGCCTCACCGTACGCGGCGAACGCCTCGGCCTTACGGGCCATCGCGTCGGCCTCGGCCTGACCCCGGGCCAGGATGGCGGTGGCCTCGGCCTGGCCCTCCCGCTCGACCGCCTCGGCGATGGCGGACCGCCGCCGCTGCTCGGCCTCACCCTCCTTGGCGCCTTCGATCGCGTTGGCCTCGGCCAGCGCCGCCCGGCGGGCCCGCTCGCCCTCACCGGTGAGCCGGGCCTGCTCGGCGGCGGCCTGGGCGGCGGCGATGGTGGCCTGCCGCTGCGCGTCGGCGTTCAGCACCGCCGCGTTACGGGCCGCCTCGGCCTCCTGCTCCACCTTGTACCGGGCCGCATCGGCCGGCTTGCGCACCTCGGTGTCGAGCTGACGCTGCTTCAGCTCGGCGTTGCGCTCGGCCACCTTCTGCTGCTCGGAGAGGATCGCCTGGTCCCGCTCGGCCTGGGCGAGCGGCCCGGCCGCCGCCGACTTCGCCTTCGCCGCGTCGATCTCGGCCTGGATACCGGCCTGCTTCAGCGACAGGTTCCGGTTCGCCTCGGCGATCGCCTCCTCGGCCAGCAGCCGCTCCTGCTCGGCCTGCTGCCGGGCGCGGGCCTCGGCGATGGCCGCGTCCTTGAGCACCCGGGCCGCCTCCGGCCGACCGAGGTCCTGCAGGTACGACCCCTCGGCCAGGATGTCCTGGAGCTGGAAGGTGTCCAGCACCAGCCCCTGGTTGGTCATCGAGTGCTCGGCCTCCTCGGCGACGGCGTTGGCGAACGCCGCCCGGTCCCGGATGACCTCCTCGACGGTGAGCCGGCCGACGATCGAGCGCAGCGCGCCGGCCAGCACCTCCCGGGTGAAGTTGTCGATCTCGTCCTGCTGGTGCAGGAACCGCTGGGCGGCGGCGCGGATCGCGTCCTCGGTGCCACCGACCTTGACGATGGCGACACCGTGCAGGTCGGCCCGGATGCCCTGCTTGCTGACCGCGCCCCGGATGCCGACGTCGATGCGACGGCTGGACAGGTCGAGCGACTGGAGCTTCTGCACCACAGGCAGGACGAAGACCGACGCGCCGAGGACGACCTTCTGGCCGGAGTTGTCGGTGGACCGGCCGCCGTCGGCGGTCTGCGTGGTCCGACCCTTGCGGCCGGTGACGATGAACGCCTCGTTCGGGCCGGCGACCTTGATCCGGGAGAGCACGAACAACACGAGGACGAGGGCGAGGACGACCGCGCCGCCGATGGCGATGAGGAGAGGCATGGGGGTTCCGTCTCTGCGAGAAGAGGGGTCAGTAGGTCTCGACGTGCACGCTGGTCTCGCTCAGCGTCTGCACCACGAAGATCTGCGCACCGAGCGGGATGGGCCGGTCGGCGCGGGCGTTGAGTTTCACGGGTTGGCCGGCGACGCGTACCCGCACCTCGCCGTAGCCGCCGGTCGGGATCGGGGTGACCACCAGGCCGAGCGCGCCGACCAGGTCGTCCCGGGTGGGGGTGGCGTCGGTGCGCATGTCGCGCGCCGCCCGGCTCAGCCGACCCGCCAGCCACGCGGTGGGCACTGCGGCGAGCGCGCCGCCACCGACCGCCGCCGCGATCATCCCCGGGGTACGCCCACCGAGCAGCTCGTTGACGATGGCCGCGCCGAAGCCGAACGCGCCGAGGAAACCGGCGACGGCCTCGACGGAGACCGGACCGTCGACGTCGGGATGACCGAAATGCAGGATTTCGCCGCCGAGCAGGGCGAGCGCCAGCACACCGACGCCCGCCCCACCGATGATCAGAAAGATGAGCGTCCCCGTGGCCACGACCTGCACGGTAGCGACCCGACGCAACGTTCCGCGTGATCATTTGGGGGCGACGGACACCGTCCGTTCGGCCAACTCCCTCGGCAGCGGCAACCGTTGCAGCTCGTGGCCGGCGGGGTCGGCGAGTACGACGTCCCGGTAGCCACCCGGCCGCCGGTAGAGCAGCCGGTCGTCGCCGACCCAGGCGACCTCGGCCACCGGCAGCGGGCCGAGCACCGTGCCGGTGACCGCGTCGACCAGCAGCGGCTCCCGCTGCCCCTGGACCACCACCCGGTTCCCGTCCGGCGACCAGGACCACGGGCCGGCCGGGTCGCCGGGGATCTTGACGAACCGGGTCGGCCGCCCGTCGTCGGCGGAGAAGAACTGCACCCCCCAGCGCGGATGGCGGAGCTGCTCGGACCGGGGTGCGAAGCTGTCGGTCAGCGGCAACGCCACCTCCCGGCCGTCGCGGGTCCAGGTGAAGGCGCAGTGGTCGGTGCAGAGGTACCTGACCGGGTCGATCCGGTACTCCCGGTACCGCCCACCGACCTCCAGCACGCCGAGACGGTGCACCCCGCCCCGCAGGACGGTCACCGCCAACCGGCGGCCGTCCGGCGACCACTGGACGTCCAGCGCACCCCGGATCCGCTGCCAGCGCAGCTTCCCGGTGGCCGCGTCGGCGAGACCGAGCTGGCCGGGGCGCTGCTCGTCCCGCACGGCGGTGACCGTGCCCGTGGGGGCCGGCCACACCTCGGCGTATCCGCCGGCACGGACGTAGCGGGACCGGGTGCGGTCCAGCACGTACCCGGTGCCGCCGGTCACGCCGCCGGTGACCACCCAGCCACCGGGCAGCGCCAACGGCCGGGCCGGCCAGTCGGCACCGGGGGTGGGCAGCAGCGTCGTACCGGGGGTGGGGCTCGGCGTGGGCCGCACCGGTTGGACCGGGTGCTCCGGCCGGATCAGCACGAGCGGTACCACCAGGGCCACCGCCACCACCACCGCCGCGCCGACCACCGCGACTCGGCGTCGGGTGCGCAGCCGACGGCCCCGGGCCAGCGCCGCCAGGGCCAGCCGGGGCGACGGCCGCGCCTCGTCGGCGAGATCGTGCACGGCGGCCCGCAGCGCATCCTCCGCCCGTCGGCTCATCGCTTCACCTCCGGACTGCCGATGAGATCGTCGAAGGACGGCCCAGCTCCCGCAGCCGGGCCAGCGCGCGGGACGCCTGGCTGGCCACCGTGCCGGCCCGGCAGCCGAGGATCGCGGCGGTCTGCTCGACACTGAGGTCCTCCAGATAGCGCAGCGTCAACACCGCCCGTTGCCGGGGCGGCAGCGTCCGGAGCGCGTCGCGCAGCAGCATCCGTAGCTCGCTGTCGTGGCTGCTGTTGCGCTCGCCGGGCCGTTCCGGCAGCACCGCCACCGGGACCTCACGTCGCCGGGCCAGCCGTCGCCAGCCGGAGACCTGGTCGTGGTAGAGAATGCGGCGCACGTACGGCTCGGCGTCACCCCGGATCCGGGGCCACCGGGCGTACGCCTTGGCCAGCGCGTTCTGCAGCAGGTCCTCAGCGGCGTGCTGGCTGCCCGCCAGCGCGTACGCGACGCGCAGCAGCGCGTCCCCCCGTTCGTTGACGAACGCGGTGAACTCCCCGTCGGTGCCTTCGGTCACCGCTCACCTCCGTACCGAAGACGCTCGGCGGCGGGGAGACCTTGCCCCGTCCGCAGGTGTTTCGTCGCCGTCGGCTCCGTGGGGTGGCCGGAGACGACGGACGGCACGTCCGGCTGGTCCGACGTGGTGGGCCGATCCCGCGCCCTCTCCGGGCCCGGCCCCGCTCCCGGTGTCGGTCGGGGCGGGAAGAATGGCGGTATGCGCTGGACCGTGCTCCACTCGCCGATCGGGGAATTCTCCGTCGCCACCGACGACACGGCGGTCTGCGGCACCCACTTCGGCCGGGTCGCGTCGGCCGACGACGAACCCGCCAACGGGCTGGCCGGCCGGGCGGTCGCCGAATTGCGGGCGTACTTCGCCGGTGAGCTGACCGGGTTCACCGTGCCGGTGACGGTGCCGCGCGGGTCCGAGTTCGAGCGCGCCGTGTGGCGGGAGATGACCCGCATCCCGTACGGGGAGACGCTCACCTACGGCGAGGTGGCCCGGCTGGTCGGCGACCCGGGCGCGGCACGGGCGGTCGGGGTGGCCTGCAACCGCAACCCGGTCCCGGTGATCGTGCCCTGCCACCGGATCGTCGGCGCGGGCGGCAAACTGGTCGGCTTCGGCGGCGGCCTGCCCCGCAAGGTGACCCTGCTGGAGTTGGAGGCGGGGGTGGCGCTGCGCCGCGCCTGGTCGTGACGATCAGATCGCCGATCAGTGCGGCAGGACCGGGTGGGCGTGGACGCCGGTGTTTTTCGGTTTTTCTGGGTGGGCAGCGGCAGCGGGACGAGTTGCGGGGCCGCGAGTGTGTGCCGGGCGTGGGGCGCCTGGGCAATCTCCGTCGGACAACCCTGGGCCCTGGCTCGGATGGTGGTCGGCCAGCCGGGCACATGCCCCTCGGTGGTTGATGAATTCCCAGCTCACAGATATCTGGCGAGTTTTTCGGGGGGCCTGCCCGAATAGCAGGAACCCACCTCCGCAGCCTTCCGAACAATCATCATGTTGTTCCCGCAAGCAATTATCTGAGCTGCGTGATGACTCAGTCCGGCATTGAGATTCGGTGAGTGGGGGGAGCAAGATCGGAGGTGCGGGCGGGAGTTCGACGACGGTGTTCCGTTAGATCCGACTCCCTGCGCCGAATCTTCCAACGAACAACGCGCGACGTGACACCGTCGTGCCGGCAAGGAGTTCCGACATGTCTTCTCAACACCAGCTGGATGGCGGCCGTCCGCGGCGGCGTGGGGCCGACGGGGGTGCCCTGGTGGCCGTTCTGCTGGCCATGCTGATGATCTACTCGGCGCTGGTGATGCGCGATGGCGGGTCCTGGCGGGTGGCGGTCGCCATGCCGGCGATCCTCGGGATCGTCGCGGTCCAGATGGCCCGCTGGACGTCGCAGACCTGGGGCCGCAGCCACCGGCGGACGCTGCGCCGGCTGTTCGACATTCTGGGCCCGGAGACCGGACCCGGAGGCCGGGACGTCGCAGAACTGGCGGGTCGATCCGACGGACAGACTCCCGAAGGCCGGTGACGGTCGTCCTACACGCGCAGGAAGGTCAGAACGAGAGTGCAGAGCCCGGCGGCACCGCCGACCGAACACGGGACAACCAAGAGGACGGGCCGGCCGCTGAACCCGGTGGTGGGCTTCGGCCCGGCCGCCCAACTCGCTCAGAAGCTGCGTGACGCGTACCTGGCCGCTGGTGAGCCGCCCATGAAACGCGTGGCGCGCAAGGGCGACGTGAGCACGAGTACGTTGTCGGAGAACCTCAGTGGTCGGAGGATCCCCACGTCGCGTGTGTTGGACGCCTTCCTCGTCGGTATCGGCGTCACCGACGAGGTCGCGCGCGACTGGCGACGACTTCGCGAGGAGGCAGTTGAGGCCGCCGAGCGGTTCGAGCCGGACGGCCGCATCGCCTCGTCGTCAGGCCTGCTCGTCGCGCTGCGTCGGCTCAGGGCGGAGCAGCGGCTGACCGACGAGGAACTCGAACGGCGGCTCGACGCGGTGAGTGGGGAGCGACTGAAGGGCGCGTTGTCGGGTCCGGTGCCGAGAAGAGCACAGGTTGACGCCATCCTGGCCGGTGAGGTCGACCCCGGTCCGGATGCGCTGGGTTACCTCGTCCTCTGCCTCGGTGCACACGAGAGCCAGGTCCGCGCCTGGTGTGCGCTGGCCGATCGCCTCGGCGAACAGCAGACGGAACCGCGGGACCCGTTGCCTGATCCGCTCGTCGCATCGACCCGGGCGGCAGACGCAGTGATCGCCTCGGGTGCGGCGGCCGAGGGGACTCCTGGGCCCTCGATCGTGCGACCATCCCGGCGGCGGTGGCACATGCTGGCGGCGGTGGCACTGACCGCCGTTTCCCTGGTTCTCCTGGGCATGGCGACGGCCGACCGCAGGCGCGACCGGGTCGCGCCGGACAACGAGCGGGCCGGTGGTCCGGTGGTGGAGGAGGCGCCGGACGGTCGGTACGAGGTCTTCGTGCTGGACCAGCGGATTGTGGTCACACCGCAGTCGGCGATCGCCCGGGAGGATGCGGTGCTCACCAGGCTGGTCGTCTCCCGGACGACCACCTCGTCCGAGGTGGACGCCTACGAGGAACGGGAGTTCCGGAGGACCGTCATTGACGGGCAGGACTGCGAGTCCAGCACGCTGATCCACGCGGACCACCGGAGGGAGCCTGAGCCGACGCAGTGCACTGCCTCCGCGCTGACCCGGTTGCGGGTCCCGAACCCGTCGACGGACCCCCGGGAACTCAGCCGGCAGCTCCTGGTCGATCAGGGAGCCGAGCCGGGATCAACGGCCGAGTCGCTGGCCGTGCTCCGGGGGATAGCCAACCTCAACAAGGAGCACTGCCTCGGCTCCGCACAACGAGCGGCGCTCCTGCGGGTGCTGGCCGGTCTGCCTGGTCTGGTGTTCCGTGACTGGTTGATAGACGCGACAGGTCGGCAGGGACTGGCGTTCAGCATCGACGGCGAAGCCGCGAAGAATGCTGTGGGCACCCGGGACACGCTCGTCATCGACCCTGCTCGCGGTGCGCTTCTGTTCCACGAGCAGACCGTACGTCCCGAGTCGCCGGTGCCGGTGGTCGAATCCGGAACCACGTTCGTGGACTGCGAGCTGAGGAAGGGGCGCGACTGAGCAACCGCCCGGGGAGGGTGGGTCTTCTGCGAACCCCCCCGGGCGGCAGTACCGTCGAGCCGAGGTGTCAGAAACGCGGCCCGAAAAGGCGAACCGGGAATGCGCCATGTGAAGAATGACGCCGACGGTGACGGTTTCCGGCACGGATGGTGCCGATGATCTGCTGCCCACGGGTCGATCCCACATGGTCATGCCCTTGATCGCCGGCGACGGAACTGATCCGCCCGATCCGGGGCGGCAAACAGTTTAGCGGAAATCGATGATCGCAGCCGTCCTACGGCCGATCAGAATTCCCTTCCGGTCTGGCGATCATTCGTGGCGCGACTCTACCCTGAGCCAACGGGCGTCACTGAGCGTCGCCGCTCGATCTCAGAGCGTTCATCGATTGCTCCTGGCCTGCCCTGCTGTCGCTCGACCGAGGGAGGGAAGCCACCATGATCCGTGCCGTTCGCCGCCTGTTGGCCGGCGTGATGATCAATTTACTGATCATATTCGGCAGCTTCTCGGCCGCGACCCCTGCGGCTGCGGCATCGGGAACCTCGCCAGGTGTGCTCGCCGCCCCCAGTTGCCCGGACGGGTGGTTCTGCTTCTACGACGACGTGCGATTCGGCACCCCCTACGGGAAGCTGTCCGACTGCGGCTGGCAGAACCTGGCCACCTGGGGCTGGCAGAACCGCACGGAAGCGGTCTACTACAACCTGAAAAGCGGTTCGGTGACGTTCTACGAGAGCAACGGAACTCCGCTTTTCACGGTGAGCGTCTCGAAGAGATCCATCAGCGATGTCTATCCGAAGCAGAACAGGGCGGACAAGGTCTACCGGGCCTGTTGAACACGGACAGCCCTTCGGGTCGATCCTGGAACCGGCGCGACCTTGCCGGGCGGACCTTTCTGCCGGCGGCTGTCGCCGTACCTGGAAATGGTGGACCGAACGCGTGAGGGCCGGGTCCGCACGGACCCGGCCCTCGACGGTGCGGTGGTCGGCGCGTCAGCGCTCGATGTCGCCCTTGATGAAGGACTCGACGGCGGCGTGCGCGTCGTGGTCGGCGTACTGCTCCGGCGGGGACTTCATGAAGTAGGAGGAGGCCGAGAGGATCGGGCCACCGACCTTGCGGTCCAGGGCGATCTTGGCGGCCCGGACGGCGTCGATGATGACACCGGCGGAGTTCGGCGAGTCCCACACCTCGAGCTTCAGCTCGGCGTTGAGCGGGGTGTCACCGAAGGAACGGCCCTCCAGGCGGATGTACGCCCACTTGCGGTCGTCCAGCCACGGCACGTGGTCCGACGGGCCGATGTGCACGTCGCTCTTGACCATCTCGTGCGGGATCTGGGACGTGACCGACTGGGTCTTCGAGATCTTCTTCGAGACCAGCCGGGTGCGCTCCAGCATGTTCATGAAGTCCATGTTGCCGCCGAAGTTGAGCTGGTAGGTGCGCAGCAGCTCGACGCCCCGGTCCTCGAACAGCTTCGCCAGCGCGCGGTGCACGATGGTGGCGCCGACCTGGCTCTTGATGTCGTCACCGACGATCGGCAGGCCGGCGTCGGTGAACTTCTGCGCCCACTCCGGGTCGGAGGCGATGAAGACCGGCAGCGCGTTGACGAAGGCGCAGCCGGCGTCGATCGCGGCCTGGGCGTAGAACTTGGCGGCCTGCTCGGAGCCGACCGGCAGGTAGCAGACGACCACGTCGACCTGGGCGTCGCGCAGCGCCTTGGTCACGTCGACCGGCGCGGCGTCGGACTCCTCGATGATCTCGCGGTAGTACTGGCCCAGGCCGTCGAAGGTCGGGCCGCGCTGGACGCTGACGCCGGTGGGCGGCACGTCGCAGAGCTTGATGGTGTTGTTCTCGCTGGCGACGATCGCCTCCGCGAGGTCCATGCCGACCTTCTTGGCGTCCACGTCGAACGCCGCGACAAAGTCCACGTCCGATACGTGGTAGTCGCCGAAGGTGACGTGCATGAGACCCGGGACGCGGTCGTTCGGGTCGGCGTTGCGGTAGTACTCCACGCCCTGCACGAGGGACGAGGCGCAGTTACCCACACCGACGATGGCGACGCGGACGGAGCCCATAGCGTCTGCCTCCTTCTTCATGACGGCCGCTCATTCCTGGACTCTCCAGGCGGAGGCGGGCTGTTGTTGTCTCGTGGACCGCCGGCCGTCCCGGGTCGCGGGACTGTCGGGGCACGGCCGGAGCGCTCGTTGGCGATGAGCTCCTCCAGCCAGCGGACCTCGCGCTCGCAGGCGTCGAGGCCGTGGCGTTGCAGTTCCAGGGTGTACGCGTCGAGACGCTCGGCCGCCCGGCCCAGCACGTCCCGAAGTCCTTCGCGACGCTCCTCGATCGTGCGGCGGCGACCCTCCAGGATGCGCAGCCGGGTCGCCTGGTCGGTGCGGGCGAAGAACGCGAAGTGCACACCGAAGCCCGTGTCGTCGTACGTCTCGGGCCCGGCCTGCGCGATCAGTTGGGCGAAGCGTTCCTTGCCCTCCGCAGTGATCTTGTAGACCACCCGACCTCGTCGGCTGGTCAGTGCGGGAACCTCCTCGGCGGTGGCCGGTGCGTCGGCGGCCTCGGTGATCCAACCCGCCGCCTGCAACCTGCGCAGGGTCGGGTAGAGCGAGCCGTAGCTGATCGCCGCCCGGATGGCGCCGAGCTTGGCGGTGAGCTCCTTGCGGAGTTCGTAGCCGTGCATCGGGGCCTCCTGCAGGAGGCCGAGGATGGCGAGCTCGAGCACGGGCCACCCTTTCCTTACCCTCGGAGCGGCTGATTAACCGCCTCGATGTATCGGACCGATACATCGCACGTTAGTACCTCCCCCGCTGTCAGGGCAAACCCCCGTTCTGCGCCAGCCCGTGCACGGATCGTGACGGTGGTCGCCCCACCCGATCGGAACGCGTACCCTTTGCCGCATGCGCACGTCTCGTCAGGTGGTCGACTACTCGCTGCAGAAGCGAGCAGTGCTGCGTGACGTGCTCGCCGGGCGGATCGGCACGTACGACGTGTGCGACGCCTCGCCCTACCTGAAGAACGCGGCCCGGTTCCACGGGGAACCGACCGAACAGCGGTGCCCGATCTGTCGGAGCGAGAACCTCACCCACGTCCACTACATTTACGGGGACGAACTCAGGCAGTCCGCCGGCCAGGCGCGCACGCTGGCCGAGTTGCCCGCGCTGGCGATGACGCTGCGTGAGTTTCAGGTCTTCGTGGTGGAGGTGTGCCTCGGCTGTGACTGGAACCACCTCGTCGAGCAGTTCCTGCTCGGCGGGGACGGGCTGGCCGACGGCGGTCCGGAACAGGGCGCTGCGGAGTCCGCCGCCGCCGCCCGGCAGGAGCGAAGGCGAGAGGCGCAACGGTGAACCTGGCTGATCCGGTCGACTCGGGTGTCGTACGACACAGACACCGCGACCGGCGGCCCATCGGCCCGATTGGCCCGAATGATGTGGAATTTGCAGCGCGCACCCGGCTCATCGCCGGCCTCATGGCGCGTGTGTCAGCTCACGGCAACCCGGTGGTGGCGCCCCCGCGTCCCACCGCGACCGGCAGGGTGTGAGGAATGAACTCGTACGGCGATCCCAGTTCCCCGCGCGCGCGGGCCCAGGTACCGGGTTCGAACGGCGGCCCCGGACCGGGGGCGGACGACGCGTACCCCCGATGGGGCGGTGACGACCGGGGTGCCGCCCCGGCCGGCCGGGCCTCGGTCGGCGGTGCCGCGCCCACCGGGCGGGCTTCGGCGGCGGTGCCCCCGCCGCGCGCGACAGGTGGCGCGGCCCCCGTCGGCCGGGCTACCCCGGGCCGGGCCTCGGTGCCGGTCTCCCCGGCCGGGCCGGGTCGGGCCTCCGTGCCGGTCTCCCCGGCCTCGCCGGGATGGGGTGGCGGGGGTCGGGCCTCGGTGCCGGTCTCCCCGGCGGGCGGACCGGCCGGGCGGGCCAGCGTCGGGACGGCTTCCGCCGGCCGGGCCAGCGTCGGCGCGGCCTCGGTCGGCTCCGCGGGTCGCGCCTCGGTGGCGCGGGCCGGCGTCGCGCCGGTCGGCGGCGGCGGGCCGGGTGGGCCGGGCGGCCCGAACGGGCCGGGTCGCGGCTACGGAGGTGGTGCCGGCGGTGGGCGTGGACGCGGCCCGGGTGACCCGGACGCGATGGCGAAGGCCAAGCGGCGCAAGCGGATCAACCTGCTGATCGCCGGCTTCGCGGTCTTCATCATGCTCGCCGGCCTCGGCGTGGTCGGCTTCACCTACTACTCCACCACCGTGGTGCTGCCCAACCAGATCAAGCTGCCGCTCGCCACGACCATCTACGCCAGCGACAACAAGACGGTCATCGCCAAGGTGGGCGAGCAGAACCGCACCTTCGTCTCGATCAACCAGATCCCGCAGCACATGCGCGACGCGGTGGCGGCGGCGGAGGACAAGAACTTCTACGAGCACGCCGGTGTCGACTACAAGGGCATCGCCCGCGCCGCCTGGAACAACCTCTCCAACGGCGACAAGCAGGGCGCCTCGACGATCACCCAGCAGTACGCCCGCAACGCCTACGAGAACCTCCAGGACGACTCGTACGCGCGAAAGGTGAAGGAGGCGATCGTCGCCTCCAAGCTCAACGATCAGTTCACCAAGGAACAGATCATGGAGCACTACCTCAACACCATCTACTTCGGCCGCAACGCGTACGGCATCGAGGCGGCGGCGCAGACCTACTTCGGCAAGTCGGTCTCGAAGATCGACGTGGCCGAGGCCGCCGTGCTCGCCGCCCTGATCAAGCAGCCGGAACCGAGCGCCACCCACAAGGGTTTCGACCCGGCGCTCAACCCCGCCGAGGCCAAGGACCGCTGGGACTACGTCATCAAGAACATGATCGAGATGCGCTGGGTCGATGCCCCCGGCCGGCCGGCGCATCCGACGGAGTACCCGACGAAGACGCTGCAGACCCCCAAGGAGTCCCGGTCGGGCGTCAAGTTCGGCGTCAACACCCCGATCGGCAACGTCATCAACTACGTCTCGGCGGAGATGCGGGAGAAGAAGCTCTGCACCGACAACGACGCCGAGGTGACCGAGCGCAAGCCGCGCTGCTCGGCGATGCTCCGCGAGGGTGGTTACCGGATCCGGACCACCATCGACAACAAGGTGCAGAAGGCCGTCACCAGCGCCGCCCAGCGCGGCACCAAGGGCTCCGAGTTGGACGGCGCGCGCAAGAACCTGATGGCCGCTGTGGTCTCCATCGACCCGCGTAACGGCCGGGTGCTCGGCTACTACGGCGGGGACGACGGCACCGGCACCGACTACGCCGGCACGAACACCGACACCAACGGCAACATCACCGGCGGGCACTCGCCCGGCTCCAGTTTCAAGATCTACACGCTGGCGGCGGCGCTGGAGGCGGGCAAGTCCGTCGACTCGCGCTGGAAGGGCCGGGCGTTCACCCCGGAGGGCGTGGAGTTCCGGGTCAGCAACGCCGGCACCGACAACCCCAAGTGCGGGGACTCCTGCACGCTGCGGGAGTCCACGCTGCAGTCGTTGAACGTGCCGTTCTACCACGTCAGCCTCGATATCGGGCCTGACAAGATCGTTGACATGGCGGCCAAGGCCGGCGTCAGCATGATGTGGCAGACGAACGTGAGCCCGCCCAAGGGGCACGACCTGACCAAGGAGAAGGCCGCCGACCTTGCGCCCGACCCCTTCTACCACGTGGTCGCCTACGGTCAGTACCCGATCACCGTGCTCGACCACGCCAACGGCATCGCCACCTTCGCCAACAAGGGCATCTACAACAAGGCCCACTTCCTGATCTCCGCCGAGAAGCAGAACAAGGAGACCGGCAAGTGGGAGAAGCTCGGCGGCGAGCAGCTCAAGCCGCAGAAGCGGATCAACCCGGACGTGGTCGCCGACGTGACCGACGTGTTGGAGGCCTACCCGGGCCGGATCAACCACACCTTGGCCGATGGCCGGAAGTCGACCGCCAAGACCGGCACCTGGGAGCTCAAGGAGGGCACCACCCAGAACGGTGACGCCTGGACCGTCGGCTACACCCCGCAGCTCGCCACCGCCGTCTGGGTGGGCAACAAGGGCAAGCG
Source organism: Micromonospora sp. RL09-050-HVF-A (assembly GCF_019374995.1). NCBI lineage: Bacteria > Bacillati > Actinomycetota > Actinomycetes > Micromonosporales > Micromonosporaceae > Micromonospora > Micromonospora sp. RL09-050-HVF-A. The sequence continues at coordinate 4,450,029 of NZ_JAGKQP010000002.1, read as the reverse complement.
GGAAGCGATCAAGCTGAACAACGGCGCCAACATGACCGGTTCCTCCATGCCCGGCGAGATCTGGGAACGGGTCATGAACGGCGCCCTCAAGGGCGAGGAGAAGCTGGACTTCCCACCGGCGGCGAAGGTCGGCGACCCGGAGTCCGGCAACGGCACCCCGCCCCCGCCCCCGCCGCCACCGCCGAACCCGAACGGCCAGAACTGCGCCCCGACCGACCTGCAGTGCCTTCTCGGTGGCGGGAACCAGGGCGGCAACAACCAGGGCGGCAACCAAGGTGGGAACCAGGGCGGCAACCAGGGTGGTAACCAGGGAGGGAACCAGGGCGGCGATCCGCCGACCCCACCCAACCAGAACCTCCCCGGCCAGAACGGCGGGAACGGCGGCGGACTGCTGCCCACCCCGCGTACCCGGGACTGAGCTGACCAGCACACCGACGAGCGTCTATGCCGCTGCCGGCGACCCGCAGACCTGCGGATCGCCGGCAGCGGCGTCTTTCGGCAGGCCCCCACCGGGGCGGTCCGCGCGGGGTTAAGCGGGCCGCCGGCGGAACATGCTGCTCGTCCGAGAGCCATTCATAGGGCAGGATGCATTCTCATGAGCACCCAGCCGACGACCGGCATCGACGACGCCGGGAGCAGCGACCACCCGTCCCGATCGGACGGCTTCGTCCGGGGCGTCTCCGAGGCGATCGGCGGGCCGCTCGGCGACCACGCCGTCGCCGTCGACCGGCCCGCCGGTCGGGAGAGCCGGTTCTGGACGGCGGCCCGGATCGTGCTGGCCCTGGCCTGCCTGACCCTGGCCCTGCACTGGGTGCAGAAGGCGCCCTGCCAGAACGGCGCCTGGCAGAACAACATCCAGTACACCCGGATGTGCTACACCGACGTGCTGGCCCTCTATTACGCCGAGGGCCTGCACGAGGGCAAGGTCCCCTACCGGGACCACCCGGTGGAATACCCGGTGCTCACCGGCTACATGATGGGCGCCCTCGGCCTGCCGGTGCACGCCGTCGGGGTCGACGACCCGACGATCAACCAGGGCCGGTGGTTCTACAACGCCAACGCGTTGGCCCTCAGCGCGCTCGCTGTCGCCACCGCCGCGGTGATCCTCGCCCTGCGCCGCCGACGACCCTGGGACGCGGCACTCTTCGCGCTGGCCCCGGCGCTGTTCCTCACCGCCACCGTCAACTGGGACTTCCTCGCCATCGGGCTGGCCGCTCTCGGGCTGGCCGCCTGGGCGAAACGACAACCCGTACTGGCCGGCATCCTGCTCGGACTGGGCGGTGCGGCGAAGATGTGGCCGCTGTTCCTGCTCGGCCCGATCCTGATCCTCGGCCTGCGCGCGAATCGGCTGCGGGCCGCGTTCACCGCCGTCGCCACCGGCCTGGTCGCGCTGGTCGCGGTGAACCTGCCGACGGCGATCCGCTACCCGGACAACTGGGGGCGGTTCTTCGACCTGAACACCACACGGCCCATCGACTGGGGCACGCTGTGGTACATCGGGCGGTACCTCGACGGCAAGGTGAACACCGGCGCTCCCGGCGACCAGGGCCCGTTCCAGTGGCTGAACGGCAACATCCCCACCCTCAACAACCTGTCGTACGCCCTGTTCGGGCTGGCCTGCATCGGCGTGGCCGTGCTGACCCTGCGGGCACCCCGCCGGCCCCGGCTGGCCCAGCTCGCCTTCCTCGTGGTGGCTGCCTTCCTGATCTTCAGCAAGGTCTGGTCGCAGCAGTTCGTGCTCTGGCTGCTGCCGCTGGCGGTGCTCGCCCGACCCCGCTGGGGGGCCTTCCTCGCCTGGCAGTTCGCCGAGGTGTGCTACTTCGTCGCCTTCTACGGCGAACTGCTCGGCTCGGCCACCAGTCGGCCGGTCTTCCCCGAGGGCGTCTTCGTGCTCGCCTCGTCGCTGCGGCTCGGCACGGTGGTGGTGCTCTGCGTCCTGATCGTCAAGGACATCCTGCACCCGGAGCGGGACGCGGTGCGCCAGACCTACCTCGACGACCCGGACGGCGGCGTGTTCGACGGTGCCCCCGACGCTCCCTGGCTGGCCAAGCTCCGGGGAAGAACCGAACTCCGGGCTGTCGTGCAGGATCGGTAGTGGAGCGGTGTCCTACCTGAGAGACGCTTCTCGCAGGCGAGCGTGAGGAGGGCTTTGTGGATGGCGGCCTGGATCTCCCACCTGCCATCGCCCGACGCCGCGTCGGCCACGGCTGCGGCCTCGGCGCACGACGATGAGTCGTCGAGTAGGCCACCGCACTGTTGCACTGGTTCCGCCGCCTCCGCATCCGCTGTGATTCCTTCGCCCGATGATGCCGCGCTTACGACCAACGATCTGCATTCCGGCGTCCGAGTGTCGGCTCCGCCTGAAAACTGACCACGTGGTTCCGGCTGAATCGGGACCACCTCCTGAAGCATCGGGAGGTGCTGAACGTGGAGGACTGGGCGGAGATCCGGCGGCTGCGGCGGTCGGAGGGCATGGCGATCCAGGCCATCGCACGGCGGTTGAGGATGTCTCGCAACACCGTGAAGAAAGGCCCTGGCCAGTGATGGGCCGCCGCGGTATCGGCGGGCGGCGAAGGGCTCGATCGTGGATGCCGTCGAGCCGCAGATCAGGGCATTGTTAGCGGAGTTCCCGGACATGCCCAGCGGGCGGTGGCGCTCGACTTCGCCGCGAATGTAGCGGCGGGCCTGCGTGTGCTTCAGGACAAGTGGAACCAGACCCGGAGCGCCTCGTTGATCATCAACGACGGGAACCCCGCCGGCTTGGAGAACTGGTTCTACGCCCTCTGGGCGTACAACTCGGGCCTGCATCCCAACCTCGGCACCGGCGAGCCATGGGGTCTCGGCTGGGGCAACAATCCGGCGAACCCGCGGTACCGGCCGGACCGCCGACCGTTCCTTGAAGACAGCTACGCCGACGCGGCCAAGCCGCAGTTCTGGCCCTATCAGGAGAAGGTGCTGGGATTCGCCGGGCATCCGCCGAACCTGCTGGAGGGGCCGGATACCTTCGTGGCCGGCTTCCGGGCTGCCTGGTGGAGCACCGTCGAGGACCGGGAGAAGGTCAAGCCGCCGGTGAACTTGTTCTGTGACGCGTCCAACGACTGTCATCCTGGGGAGCTGCACACCCCGGACGATCCGGACGTGGTGGGTGAGCCGGCCGGGCCGTGTGCGCATCGCAACGCGGCAGGCAAGTACGACCTGGTGTGCTGGTTCCACAAATCGGTCAACTGGAAGGGGAGCAGTCAGCTCGGCAATGAGGTGCTGCGCTTCGATCCCGGCTACGCATACCAGGACGACGCGACAACCTATCTGCCGAAGTGTGATCTGACCGGCCTGCCGACGGGCAGCCTGGTGATCGACGATGTGCCCGGGGGTACTCCACCCGTCCGTGCGGGTTGTACGAACAGTTGGACCAATTCCGGCACCTTCGGGCTGAGCTTCGCTACCGACTCCGTGGGAAATCTGCCCTCCAAGGTCGACTTCCATCAGATCGGTGGTGGCTTCGGTGGACACTTCTGGTTCGCCCATACCTGGGCTCCAGGTGATCTGGGCGGCAAGATGAAGGTCGCTGGCACCTGGACCCTCAACCAGGCGGTCACCGGTTGGGCGCGGGTGATGGTGCATATTCCGGATCACGGCGCGCACACCCGGCAAGCCACCTACGAGATCGACCTCGGGCAGGGATTCGGGGCTGGTAAGAAGCGGGTCGTCCTGCAACGGGTGCAGAGCAATCAATGGGTGTCGCTCGGGGTGTTCAAGTTCACCGGAACGCCGAAGGTGCGGCTGACCAACGACGCGTATGACGGAACCGGGGACGAGGATGTGGCGTGGGATGCCATCGCGATCCAGAAGTTGACAGCCAAGCCCCGCCACCAGGTCGTTTCTCTGGGTGATTCGTACTCGTCGGGTGAGGGGGTCTCAAGCTCGAACGGGTCCGACTATTACCGGGAGACCGACTACAAGCAGATCGTCAACGACGAGGTTCGCTATCAGGACGTCTGCCACCGGTCCCGGTCCGCCTGGTCCCGGTTGGCGAAATTCTCCGACAGTACGTCAAGCATCGGCTCCCGTTCGGACGGTTGGGATCCGAACCTGGATTATCAGTTCCTCGCCTGTTCCGGTGCTCAGACGGAGCAGCTGCTTCCCGGCTACACCGTCCCAGCCGGGCAGCCGTTGCCGACGAATGCGTGGGGCGAGGCGGCCGAATACCATTCAGGTGAGATGTCGCAGCTCGACCGAGGTTTTCTGGACGAGAACACCACGTTGGTGACACTGTCGATCGGCGGTAATGATGCCCGCTTCGCCAATGTGCTCCAGTTCTGTTTCCTGAACAGCTTTAACTGCGACACCGACACCTATCCCGGTGACACCAAGCCGCTTGCTGCGCAGGTCAAGGCAGACATCGAGGGGCCAGTGAAGCAGTCCATCAAAACAGTATTACGAGAGATCCACAAGAAGGCGCCAAGTGCGCAGATCATGCTAATGGGCTATCCGAAGCTGTTCGAGGACACCGGGCCACTCTGCATGCCCGAGATCAGCGACGGGGAGCGGAAGTGGTTGAATAACACGGCCATGCTGCTGGCTTCGGTAATGGGCCTCGCCACGACTGAAGCCAGCTCGGAGGGCATCCCCACTTATTTCGGTGATCCCACCTTTGCGTTCTCCGGTCATGGTGTCTGTGCTCAGACGGAGGAAATCCACAGGGTGGTTTACACCCTGACTCCGGGCGAGAATGGGGAGTTACTGGACGAGCTGCCGGAAAGCTGGAACAAGTACGGCATTTCGCAGCAATCATTCCATCCCAACCTAGGCGGCTCTAACCGCTATGCTTCGGTGATGAATCACGTCGTCGTCGATTTCATGGGCCTGTGATCAGAGCTTTCCGAGCGGTGCCGGTGGGGAGGATGCTCCTCCTCGCCGGCACCGCCCTGCTCTGCCTCACCAGCTGTGGTCTCGACTCCGAGGCGCGGGCGGTCGACACGGCGACCGACTCGGTGCGGTCCCGCGCCGAACTGGCCCGGCGTACCGCTGTCGCAGTCCTCGCCGACCCGCACACTGCCGAGCGTGACCCGGCAGGCCAGCTGGCCGCTCTGGCCGGGTCGGTGGGCACCACAGAACGTTTCGGCACGGTCTTCGCCAGCCGGTCCTCCCCTGATGAGCGGCTGGAAGTGGACGTCTACTACGACGGGACCGCCAACGGCGGTGGATTCGTCGCCGCCGAGGTTCACGTCCGGCTCTGTGTGCGGTTGGCCGGCGTCGCCGAGAAGGACCCTCAGGTGACGATGACCGATACCGCCTGCCCCGGGATCCCCGACGGGTCCGACCGCCGAATCGTGAAGCTCACTGATTAGAAGCCTCCGCTGTGCCGTGCCGACGGGAGCAGGTGCTCAGAGACGGAACACGACGGCGTTGCCGACCTGCTGACGGGTGATGCCCAACTGCTCGACCGGCGCATCCACCGTCACCTCCCACGGCGTACCGACGATCTGGTCCCGCAGCACCACCACGTTGCGTACGCCGAGGGTGCGCAGGTAGTCGACGCTGGTCTGGTCGGGGAAGGCCGCCGTCACCCGACGGACGTCGTCGAGCTGCTTCGGGGTGAAGCCGCTGCCGCCGTTGACCACCTGCTGGAAGCGGCTGGTCGACCAGAGCATCACCGGCTGGTCCTGGTTCTGGCTGCTGGGCAGCACCAGCAGCGGACCGTCCACCGTGCGCATCGCCGCCGGCTGCTCCGGCACCACCGGGTGCGGTGTGGTGTTCAACCCCTCCACGACCACCAGCAGCAGCGGCAGCAGGGTGGCCACGCGCAGCCACGGTGACGGCCGGGAGGGCACCCGCTCGGTGCTCAGCTCGCGGACCCGCTGGGCGAAGGCGCTCACCGCACCGGCGGCCAGCAGGCCGAGCAGCAGCGTCGTCCAGAGCATCATCCGACCGGGCGTACGCAGACCGTTGAAGCCCGGCAGGTGGTCGAAGAGCGGCGCATAGGTGAAGGTGCCGTCGAAGAACCGGGTGCCCATCGCCAGCACCATGGTGACCAGCACCCCGGCCAGCATGAACAGCCGGTGCCGCAGCCGCCACACCGAGAGGAACAGCCCGCCGGCCGCCAGCGCGTACAGCACGAAGCCCGGCAGCAGGGTCATCTCCGGATGCCAGGGCAGCGCCGCCCGCGCCCCCTCGTGCAACCCACCCCAGATCCACGACTCGCCGGGCGCGGTGAAGAAGCCGCTCGCCGGTGGTGAGTAGACACCGATGTCGCCGATCGTCCGTTCCGCGTTGGGGTGCAGCTCGGCGACCTTGAAGTACGGCACCGCCAGCAGCGCGCCGACGGCGGCGAAGAGGAGCCCGCCGACCAGGTCGGCCACGAACAGCCGCCGCCCGAAGGGCCGCCGCCCCTGCCGCCGCCGCCAGAACCACACCACCGCCGAGACCAGCAGGATGACCGCGAGGACGTACGCGAAGACCAGGCCGATGCCGAAGCCCAGGCTGAGCTGCCAGGCCGCGACCGCCCACCCGGCGTACGCCCAGCCGACCCGGCGGCGTTCGGGGCGGTAGCCGTGCCGCAGCGACCAGCCGTGCCCCCGGGCCAGCATGGCCAGCGCCAACGGGATACCGCCGTTGGAGACGATGTGCAGGTGACCGGCCTGGGCGAGCAGCCACGGCGCGTACGTGTAGCTGACCCCGGCGACGGCCGACCCGATCCGTCCCGCGCCCAACTGCCGGGCCAGCACGTATGCCCCGAAGGTGGCCATCGCGTGCGCCAGCACGAACATGATGTTGTAGCGGAGCACGGCGGCGTCCGGGCCGGTGCCGAGCAGACCGACCGGGGCGTACCCGAGCAGCATGTCGGAGAAGGCGAAGCTCCACGGCTCCGGGAAGAACGTGTTGGACTGGAACAGCTGCCCCGGGTCGGTCCGCAGGGCATGCCCGGACCAGGCCATCTGCCAGGCCTGGAGGCTCGGGTCCCAGTAGTCCTGGGGGAGCGTGTAGAGCGGGTAGCGCAGGGTCGGCCAGGTCATCCCCACGGCCAGCGTGAGCGAGCCGAGGACGGCGAGCGTCCACTCGTGCACCAGGAACCGGCCGGTGGCGTGGGCTGCCCGGACGGGGCGGCCGGGCACCGGTTCGGGCGCGGGCGCGAACGAGGTCCACGGATCGGCCTCGGCCGCCGGCTCCTGCTGCTCCGCTTCGCCCCCGGCCGGCCCGTCACCCCGGCTCTTCCCGGCTTCGTCTTTCCCGGCCCTGCTTCTCCTGAGCCGGTCTTTCCAGGTCCTGGGCTTCGCAGCCGGGTCGATCGTCGTGCCGGCCTGGTCGGCTGCCACCGCGATCGTCGCGCCCTGGTCGGCTGCCACTGCGGTCGGTGTGCCGGCCCGGTCGGTCGCCACCGTGGTCGGCGCTGCGGCCTTCTCCGTGGTCGTCCCGGCCGGCTGGGCCTTCGCCCCGGTCGGCCCGGGGTCGGCCCCGGCCTTCCCGCCGCCGGCCCTCCCACCCTCGGCCCGGCTCTCGTCGGCTACCGGGCCGCCCTCGGCGGGCTCCACGCCGGCTCCGTCGGCCTGCAAGTCGGGTCCGCCCGGCTCACCGCCCGACCCGGCCGGCTCACCGCCCGACCCGGCTGGCTGCGGGTCGGGTCCGGTGGCCGGGGGCGGGTCGTTCCTGCCCGGCTCCGAGCTGTCCCGCGCGTCGGGTGCCGGCCGGTCCTGCGGCGACCCGGGGGTGGGGTCCGTGCCGCCGGTCTGCCGTGGGGGTGGGCTGCCGCCCGTCGCGTTGGTGGTCATCGGCGCTCAGGCCCCCGTGCCGAGCTGCCCACGGAGGAAGGCGATGTCGGCACCCTGACCGGTCGCCCCGCCGGGGGTCTCCACGATGACCGGGGCGTCCGCCGCCCGGATCACCGCCACCAGCAGCTCCGGGTCGATGGTGCCGCCGTCGAGGTTGTCGTGCCGGTCCTGCCCGGAGTTGAACCCGCCCTTGGAGTTGTTCGCGTGCACCAGGTCGATCCGGCCGGTGATCGCCTTCACCCGGTCGACCAGGTCGAGTAGCTCCTCGCCACCGGCGTACGCGTGGCAGGTGTCGAGGCAGAAGCCCACCTCGTAGTCACCGAGGGCGTCCCAGAGCCGGGCCAGCGCGTCGAGCCGCCTGGCGCAGGCGTTGTCGCCGCCGGCGGTGTTCTCGATCAGGACCGGCACGGGGAAGCCACCGGAGTCGGCCGCGTAGGCGAAGGTCTTGCGCCAGTTGTCGAAGCCGACGGCGAGGTCGTCACCGGCATTGACGTGGCCGCCGTGCACGATCAGCCCCCGGGCGTCGAGCTGCGCCGCCGCAGTGGCGTGGGCCAGCAGGAGCTTGCGGCTGGGGATGCGGATGCGGTTGTTGAGGGTGGCCACGTTGATGACGTACGGGGCGTGCACCCAGAGGTCCACGTCGGCGGCGCGCAGCCGGTCGGCGTCCTCCCGGGGTTTCGGGGCCTTCCAGCCCTGCGGGTCGGAGAGGAAGAACTGCACCGCCTCGGCGGTACGGGTGGCCGCCTCCGCCAGCGGGTCGGCCTGGTCGACGTGGGCTCCGATACGCATGCAGGCGAGCCTACGTCCCGTCCCCGACGCCGGCTGGTGACGGTCGCGGGCAAGTCGCGCCGTCCCGCCGCCCCGGTCCGCCGCGTCGCAGGGTGCGTGGCGTCACCCGGTGACCGCGGCGATCGTTGACCGAGGTAGGGCAGTGGGACGAATAGCTGCAATTCGGCTATCACGTGACGATTGCCGTTGTACCGTCAGATAACAACAGGATGAAGCTCCGCGGGGTGTCCTCGATCCAACCTCATCGGTGTGGTCGTTCCTCCCCAGGTCCCACCCAAGGAATGCGGACGGGACGCCCCGCGGCCCCGTGGACAGGGGTCCACCGCCGGCCTTCGGGTGTCGCGGTGGGCCCCTGTCGCCCTTCCTGCCCGGCCGGGTCACCCCGTCGGGTCGACCTGCCCGGGCATGATCGTCGGGGCCGGGTATTCTGGTCCGGTTGTCCGCGTCCGGTCGGGTTCCCCCGCTCCGGGACGGGCACGACGCACGACCTCCTGCCACGGAAGGACCGTGGCCGCCTAGCCCACAGGAGGTGAGCACGTCTTGCGTCATTACGAAGTAATGGTGATCCTCGACTCCAGCCTCGAGGAACGCACCGTCGCACCCTCGCTCGACACGTACCTGAACGTGATCCGGACCGCGGGTGGCTCGGTCGAGAAGACCGACGTGTGGGGCCGCCGGCGCCTCGCGTACGAGATCAACAAGAAGGCCGAGGGCATCTACGCCGTCATCGACCTTCAGGCGACGCCGGAGGCGGTGGCCGAACTCGACCGCCAGCTGCGGCTCAACGAGTCCGTGCTGCGCACCAAGGTCATCCGGCCGGAGATGCGCTAAGCATTCAACCCCGGTTCGCCCGGATCAGCCTCGTCGGTGATGTCGTACGGCTCTGCGAGTCTGTACGACGCAACGATGAGTGCGCGAGGAGTTGGTCATGGCAGGAGACACCACCATCACGGTCATCGGCAATCTGACCGATGACCCCGAGTTGCGGTTCACCCCGTCGGGTGCGGCGGTCGCCAAGTTCCGGGTCGCTTCGACGCCCCGGTTCATGGACAAGACCACCAACGAATGGAAGGACGGCGAGCCGCTCTTCCTGGCCTGCACCGTGTGGCGGCAGGCGGCGGAACACGTCGCCGAGTCGCTCCAGCGGGGCGCCCGCGTGATCGTCTCGGGTCGGCTGCGTCAGCGGTCGTACGAGACCCGCGAGGGTGAGAAGCGCACCGTCATCGAGCTTGAGGTCGACGAGATCGGCCCGTCGCTGCGCTACGCCACGGCGAAGGTGCAGAAGATGTCGCGTTCCGGTGGTGGCGGCGGTGGCTTCGGTTCCGGTGGCGGTGGCAATCAGGGCGGCGGCGGAGGCAACTTCGACGACCCCTGGGCCTCTGCTGCTCCGGCTCCCTCCTCGCGCGGTGGTTCGGGCGCCAATTTTGATGAGGAGCCACCGTTCTAATGGCGCCGAGCGCCCGCGATCGTAAACCAGGAGCACGTGCAATGGCCAAGGCTGCGGCACTTCGCAAGCCGAAGAAGAAGGTGAACCCGCTCGACAAGGACGGGATCACCTATATCGATTACAAGGACACCGCGCTGCTGCGTAAGTTCATCTCCGACCGCGGCAAGATCCGCGCTCGGCGGGTGACCGGGGTCACCTCCCAGCAGCAGCGGCAGATCGCCCGTGCGGTCAAGAACGCCCGTGAGATGGCGCTCCTGCCGTACACCGCCACGGCCCGCTGAGAGGAGGCACCGACATGAAGATCATCCTGACCCAGGAAGTTTCCGGTCTCGGTGCCCCCGGCGACATCGTCGAGGTCAAGAACGGCTACGGCCGTAACTACCTGCTGCCGCAGGGCTTCGCGATCAGCTGGACCAAGGGTGCGGAGAAGCAGGTCACGGTCATCAAGCGGGCCCGCTCGGCCCGGGAGATCCGCGACCTGGGCCACGCCACCGAGGTCAAGGACCAGCTTGAGGGCCTGAAGGTCAACCTGAAGGTCCGCGCCGGCGACGGTGGCCGGCTCTTCGGCTCGGTCACCCCGGCCGAGGTCGTCGACGCCGTCAAGGCGGCCGGCGGCCCGGTCCTCGACCGTCGTCGGCTGGAGATGCCCGGTCACATCAAGTCGACCGGCGCCTACCCGGTGCGGGTCAAGCTGCACCCCGAGGTGTCCGCCAAGTTCGACCTCAACGTCGTCCAGGGCTGACCTCACCGCACAGCATCACCCGACATGGCCCGCACCGGCACCCGGTGCGGGCCAAGTCATGTCCACCGACGGCCCGGGGCTCTGCGGCGGCGTCCCTTCACCCCCGGCAACCGTCGACCGCACAACACCCGGAGCCAGGCTCGGTGGCACCGCGCGGCGCCACCGACGCCGGGAGCGCCGCGCAGGTCAGCCGATCGGCTGACCGGTGATCGCGCTGATCAACACGGTGGACAGGCCACCACCCACCACCGCCGCCGCCAACGCCACCGTCGCCGGCCGCCAGGTCGTCCCCACCCGGCGCAGCAGGACCGCCACCACCAGACTGCTCAGCAGCGACAGCCCGAACCGGGGTGCCCCCGCGACCAGGGAACCGAAGGCGTGCGCCCGGGGCGGTTCACACCCGCCGCCGCTGATGTCCGTGACACAGCCGGCCGGCGGCTGACCGTCCAGGGTCAACAGCCACAGAAACACCAGCACCGCCGGCACCAGGTAGCAGGCGGCGGTGTAGACCAGCGGGCGCAGCGGGCCACCCGGGTCCGGGTCGAGCAGGTCGTCCTCCAGGCGGCGGTTCCACGAACCGGCACCCACCGATCCGATCCGGTCCCGCAGTGCGGCCGTCGCCACCGACCGGCCCGACGCCGGCTCGGCCCGACGCCGGGGCACCGGCCGGGGCCTCGGTGCCGTGTAACCCACCACCGGAGAGCGGGGTGCCGAGGTCGGTGGGTCCATCCACCGGGGATCGTCGCCGGCCAGCCGGGTGCCCGACCAGAACCCCTCCGGCTGCTCACCCCACGGCCAGCCCTCGCCACCCGTCACCGGCTGCGAGGACCGGGGTGGCACCGACCGTTCCCACCGGTCGACGTCGTCCCGGGCCCGGCGGCCGACACCGTCGGCGTCCCACCGGTCGGCGTCGTCCCGGCCCCAGCGGTCGTCACCGCCGGTGTCCCGGCGGCCGATCCCGCCCGTGTCCCGGCGGTCGACCTCGTCACGATCCGCGGTCACCGAACCCCACCGGCCGACACCGCCCGTGTCCCGGCGGCCGACCTCGTCACGATCCGCGGTCACCGAACCCCACCGGCCGATGTCCGTCCGGTCCCACTGCGCGGTGTCGGTGAACCGGTCCCACTGGCCGGTGTCGTCGCTCTGCTCCCACCGCGACGCCCCGCCGGGACGCTCCCAGCGGTCGTCGACCACCGGACTCTGCCAGCTGTGCACGCCGGACGCGTCCCACGGGTCCACCGCAGGCCGGTACTCCGGCTCCGGCTCGGCGGAACGGCTCCACGGGTCGCTCGCCGGACGGCTTCCCGGGTCGGTCAACGGCCGGGCCCACGAATCGTCGGTGTTGCGCCGCCGTCGCCGGGGCGGTTGCTCGGGTACGGCCTCCACCGGCAGGTCGGAGTCGTCACCGCCGGACCAGATCACCTCGGGCCGGCGGGACGGCGACCGCCGCGGGCGGGCCGTCGGGGCGGCCCCGGAGACCGGCGCACCCTCATCGGTGTCCGCCCGCCGGCTGCCGACGTACCCCTGATCCTGCGGGCGGTCGAAAGTCCACTCCCGGGTGTGGTCGGACTCGGGGGCCGCGGCGATGGCGCGGGTTTCCCGCCGTTCGCTCTCCCGCCGCCGTCTGGCGGCACGACGACCCACCCCGGAGACCGGAGGGGCGTCGTCGTCCTCGTCGTCCGGGGCGGCGTGCCGGCCACGGCCGTCGGCGTGGGCGATCCCCGACTCGACCGCCCACCGGGGCAGGTAGGCGTCGACGGGCTCATCCTGGCCACGCTCGACCGCCCGGCGGCGGCTCGGCGTGCGGTAGCGGTCCGTCGAGGAGTGTGAAGCTGACAGGACCGGGTCGCCGAGGTCGTCCCACGGGGCGATCGGCTGACGCTCGCGCGGGTTGCCCTCCCCGCGCTCCCAGTCCCGGTAACTCACGGCCGGAGCGTGACCCTTCTCAACCGAAAGTGCAATCCGCTGTCCAGGTGTAGCCGTTTCGCAGAGATAGTACGGGAAGACCGACCCAAGAGCCTTACCAGAAATTATTCGTCCACAGGGTGGGGACAAAGAAACAGCAGGTCAGAGCCGTGGGGCCCGGATTTCCTCCACAGTTTTCCACAGGCTGTGCACACGCTGCGCACATGGTTGTCCACTCGCGTCCACAGGTTGTCCCGAGGCTCATCCACCGCGCCGGTTGAGGGTCTGACCTCGGGGTCCGTATCGTGGGGCACCGACCGGTCGCGCGATGGCCCCCCGATCGACCCGACCGGCAGGTGGCACACCACCGGCGTACCGCTGGGGCCAGCTCGACGCTGTGGAGGGGGAACCGTGTCGGTCACCGACGACATGCGGGCGGAGCCCCGGGCAGCGGGGCAGTCGTCCGCCCCGCCGCCCCGCGACGGACAGTTCGACAAGACCCCACCCCAGGACGTGGCCGCCGAGCAGTGCGTCCTCGGCGGCATGCTGCTCTCCAAGGACGCGATCGCCGACGTCGTCGAGATCCTCAAGTCGACCGACTTCTACCGGCCCGTCCACGCCACCATCTTCGACGCGATCCTCGACATCTACGGGCGCGGTGAGCCGGCCGACGGCATCACCGTCGCGGCGGCCCTCGCCGACTCGGGGGACCTCGCCCGGGTCGGCGGCGCCCCCTACCTGCACACCTGCATGGCGGCCGTCCCGACAGCGGCGAACGCCTCCTACTACGCCCGGATCGTCGGCGAACGCGCGGTGCTGCGCCGGCTGGTCGAGGCGGGCACCCGGATCGTGCAGCTCGGCTACGGCACCGCCGCCGGGGGCAGCCGCGACGTCGACGACGTCGTCGACCTGGCCCAGCAGGCGGTCTACGAGATCACCGAACGGCGGGTCAGCGAGGACTTCGCGATCCTCGCCGACATGCTCCAGCCCACCCTCGACGAGATCGAGGCGGTCGGCGCGCAGGGCGGCGTGATGACCGGGGTGCCGACCGGCTTCACCGACCTGGACCGGCTGCTCAACGGCCTGCACCCGGGGCAGCTCATCATCGTGGCCGGCCGGCCCGGTCTCGGCAAGGCGCTCGCCCTGGACACGCCGCTGCCCACCCCCGACGGCTGGACCACGATGGGTGAGGTCGAGGTCGGCGACCGGTTGCTCGCCGCCGACGGTACGCCGACCACGGTCACCGCCGCGTTCGCCGTGATGCACGGGCGTCCCTGCTACGAGGTCGAGTTCTCCGACGGCAGCGTGATCGTCGCCGACGCCGAGCACCTGTGGCAGACCAGCACCCGGAGGTGGGCCCTCGCGCCGGCGGGCGGCATACCGGCAGACTCAGCTCAGGGCCCCGCCGAGGCCGGCGACGGCGTACTCACCACGGCGCAGATCGCGGCGACGCTGCGTACCGGCCCGGAGGGAAGCCCCCGCCACGCCGTCGCCACCTGCGCCCCCCTGCAACTGCCCGAGCGGGCGGTGCCCATCCCCCCGTACGGCCTGGGTGGCTGGCTCGGCGACGGCCGGGCCGACCCGGGTCATCTCGCCGGGTCCTTCCTGGCGACGCTGCGGGAGATCGGCGTCCTCGCGGACAAGCACATCCCCCGGGACTACCTGCGCGGCTCCGAGGCGCAACGTCGGGCGCTGCTCGCCGGGTTGATGGACACCGCCGGCACCCTCACCCCGACCGGCGACCTCCGGTACACCTCGACCTCGCGTCGGCTGACCGGTGACGTACGGGAACTCGTGGTGGGTCTCGGGTACCGCTGCACGGTCACCGAGCGGCCGGCACCCGGTCGGACCGGGACGACGTACACGGTCGCCTTCGCCACCCAGGACGCCGTCTTCCGCCGCGAGCCCAGGGCGTCCGCCGAGGCCGTCCGCCCACGCACCGACCCGGGTGTCCGGTACGTGGTGGACGTGCGGCCGGTGGCCAGCGTGCCGGTGCGGTGCGTGACCGTCGACAACCCGGACCATCTCTACCTGGCCGGCCGGTCGATGATCCCCACCCACAACAGCACGGCCAGCATGGACTTCGCCCGCAACGCGGCGATCCGGGCCAACCAGGCCGCCGCCATCTTCTCGCTGGAAATGAGCAAGGTCGAGATCGTCATGCGGCTGCTCTCGGCCGAGGCGCGGGTCCCGCTGCACGTGCTGCGCAGCGGGCAGCTCTCCGACGACGACTGGACCAAGCTGGCCCGCTGCATGGGTGAGATCAGCGAGGCGCCGCTGTTCGTGGACGACACGCCGAGCATGAACCTGATGGAGATCCGGGCGAAGGCGCGGCGGCTCAAGCAGAAGCACGATCTCAAGATGATCGTCGTCGATTATCTCCAGCTGATGACCTCACCGAAGCGCACCGAGAGCCGTCAGCAGGAGGTCGCGGACCTGTCCCGTGGCCTCAAGCTGCTGGCCAAGGAGGTCGAGTGCCCGGTGATCGCGGTCAGCCAGCTCAACCGTGGCCCCGAGCAACGCACCGACAAGCGACCCCAATTGTCCGATTTGCGCGAATCTGGCTCGATCGAACAAGATGCTGACGTCGTCATCCTGTTGCACCGCGACGACTACTACGACAAGGAGTCGCCGCGCGCCGGAGAGGCGGATTTCATAATCGCCAAGCACAGGAATGGTCCGACCGATAGTATAACGGTCGCGGCCCAGCTTCATCTCTCTCGATTCGTCGATATGGCTATCGGATGACCGAGGCCGGGAGGCAACTCGCCGGTGAGCGGCGACGAGACGTGGTCGTACGTGCGGAGAGCGGGGAGAGCATCACGAGTATCGCCCTGCGTTACGGGGTGACAAGGCGGGCGATCCGAGGGATGCTCCGTCGTTGTGGCGTACCTGCGCGTCGGACCGGGAAGCTGACGGATGCGCAGCGGGAGGAAGTGATAAATCGATTTCTCAACGGAGTGAGCCTCGGGCAGATCGCCACCGAGTTCAGCGTCACGGTTCCGTCTGTTCGCGGCCTGATCTCCCGCCGAGGAATCAATATCCCATCAGTCTCGGAGGGTTTGCGGCATGATGCCTTCGACAGTCTGACGCCTGATGCCTGCTACTGGATCGGGTTCCTGTTCGCTGACGGATGTGTCAGCTACCGGCCAGGTCACCTGCCGCAGATATCGATAGGGCTGGCTGAGCGAGACCGAGGCCAGTTGGTCGCGCTGCGGGATTATCTGGGCTGTGGTAACAGCATCTCCCAAACAAATCCGACCCAAGGATCGTGTCAGTTCTCCGTGCGTTCGCGGAGCTTGGCGGACCGGCTCATCGAATTGGGCAGATACGATGATTCCATCGACGAGCGGTTGGTCGTCTCGCGCGACTTCTGGCGTGGTGTCGTCGATGGTGACGGCTCGCTGGGGATCTACAAGAGGGCAGCCCCGAGCGGTCGAACCTTTGCTCAGTTCAGAGTGGTCGGAAGACGACATGTCATGACCGCATTCGTTTCTTTCCTCGAAAGTAGCGGCATCAGTGGTCTGTCGGTGCGTCCACACAAGAGTATCTGCACTGTCGGAACCACCTGTGGGCCGGCCGAGAGGATAGCCTCCCTCCTCTACCTCAATGCCGAACCGGCGCTGGCCCGGAAGGCGGAGATTGCCGCACAGATGATCGTCCGCCAGCGGTAGCACATCAGTTCCGTGCCCGTCGAGATCAGCCGAGCAGCGGGAACCAGCCGGCCGCCTCGCCCAGCGCCACCCGGTCCCGGTCGGTCAACGGCTCCCGACCGGTGGCCTTGCCCAGGTAGGTCAGGTCGTCCCAGTCGGCGGGCCGGACGGCGTCGTCGCTGAGCAGGCCGTCCATGGTGGTGACCGCGACCTCGACGGCCAGCGGACCGGGCGGCGGCCCCTCGGGCAGGTGGTGCACCAGATCGAGGTGGTGTACGACGGCCTCGGTGGTCAGCGTGGCCAGGAAGTCGGGCACCCGCAGCACGTGCCCCTGGGTGGTGACGTGTCCCTGCGGGTCGGCGGCACCCGCCGCGCGGACGGCAGCCGGTGCGGTGTCCGCCCAGATCCGGACCACACCGGTGGGCCGGTCGAAGGCGGCGGCCGAGCGGCGGACCCACCACGCGTGCCGGGCTGCGGCGTCGGGGTCGTCACCCGCCGGGAAGGACCGCCAGTAGCTGACGTCGTCGGTGTCTGCCGGCCCGTCGGCGGGGCTGGCCAGGGTGACCAGGGCGCGTTGGGCGTCGCCGAGCAGGTGGAAGAGCAGGTCGGCGACGACCCAGCCGCGACACCGGGTGGATCGTTGCAGCGCCGCGTCGTCGAGGTCGGTGACCACCCGGGTGATCCCGTCGTAGACCTGCGCCAACGCGGTGTGCTGCCGGACGAACGTCATGCCGTGCAGCGTCGCACGAGCGGCGTGCCCCGGCACGGCGGTTGACGGGCCACCTACCGTGGCCACCCGGCAGTGCCGCCCGGCGGGACCGGGCCGGGCACGGAAGGTCCCGGCCCGGTCGTCGACGGGATCGCTCAGCCGAACATTTCGTCGAGGAAACCCTTGTGCTTCTTGCGCTTGTAGTGGCCGTGGTAGCCGTGGTGCTGCTGCGGGTGACCGTAACCACCGTGGGTGCCGTACGCGGGCTGCGGCGGGTAACCCGGCGGGGGCGGGGGCGGCGGCACGGCACCGTAACCCGGCTGGTGGCTCGGGGCGGGTGGCGGCGGAGGCGGCGGTGGGTATCCGCCGGGCGTCTGGACGTGCTGCTGACCGGGGACGGGCCCCGGCTGACCGGGCGCGGGCGCACCGCGCTGCTGGTTCCAGTTCGCCTCGGCCTCGAACAGCTTTTCGAGTTCGCCACGGTCCAGGAAGATCCCCCGGCACTCGCCGCACTGGTCGATGACGACTCCGCTGCGCTCGTACTGGCGCATTTCTCCGCGACACTTGGGACAGGTGAGCTGCATCGCTCGACGGTACCCGGTCGGCGCAGCATTCAGGCGGTGGCGATCAGCGCCCCGGTCACCTCGTCGTCGTCGACCTCGTGGAAGTCGTCGTAGTAGGCACTGACCGCGCCGAAGTCGGCGGGCCGCCGGGCGCAGACCACCTCGTCCGCTTCGGCGGTGAGCATCTCGTACGCCTGCTGCGCGCCGACCGGCACGGCGACGACGACCCGGTGGGCACCGAGTCGCCGGGCGACCTGTACGGCGGCGCGGGCGGTCGCACCGGTGGCCAGGCCGTCGTCGACGATCAGGGCGGTGCGTCCGGTCAGGTCCAGCGGTGGGCGACCGGACCGGTAGCGGGCCTCCCGGCGGTCGAGTTCGGCCTGCTCGCGGCGTTGCACGTCGGCGCTGTCGGTCGGATCGAGTTGGGCGGCGACCTGGTCGTTAAGGACCCGCACGCCACCGGGGCCGAGCGCGCCGAAGGCCACCTCGGGGGCCCAGGGCAGGCCGAGCTTGCGGACCACCAGCACGTCGAGCGGTACGCCGAGCTGGTCGGCGACCACCCTGGCGACCGGCACCCCGCCGCGGACCAGGCCCAGCACGACGACGTCGGGTCGACCGGCCAGTGCGGTGAGTCGTGCGGCGAGTTGCCGACCGGCGTCGTCCCGATCGTGGTAGCTGCTCATGTGCTCAGGTTTACGCCCTGGGGGCGGGGCGTGCCGGGGACTCGGCGGAACCGGGGTCCGGTGGGTGGTCAGGGCGGGTGCCCAGCTCAGCAGGGCGATGGGGTAGAGCAGGTAGCCGAAGCGGGTGGTGGGCATCAGCAGGATGGCGGCGAGCAGGCCGTACCCGCAGATCAGCGTGGTGGTGGCGGCGCTGCGCGGTGGGCGGCGGACGAGCCGGACGGCGATGGCGGCACCGGCGGCGACGAGCAGCGCGGCGGCGACGAGCCGACCACCGGGCAGGGCGGTGGCGATCAGGTGGCCGGGGAAGGGGGACTGGGCGGGGCTGGTGACCTGGCCGTGGCCCAGCGGGAAGCGGAACACGTTCTCCACCAGCGCGTCCCGGTCGACCAGCAGGGCGGGGAGCAGGGCGAGGGCGGGTAGGCCGAGCGCACCGACGGCGACCCGCAGCCCGGCCCGCCGGGTGGTCCCCCAGAAGATCAGGACCAGCGCGACCGGCCAGGCGAAGAGTTTCAATGCGCCGGCCAGCCCGACCGCCACTCCGGCCCCGCCGGGCCGTCCGGCGGCGGCGAGGGCCAGGGCCAGCAGGCAGAGCGCGAGTACGGGCAGGTCGTCGCCGCCGGTGGCCAGGGTGAGCGCGCAGATCGGCAGGACGGTCGCCGCCTGCACGCCGCGCAGCACCGCCGCCGCCCCGGCCCAGCCTCCGCCGGCCCAGCCTCCGCCGGCCCAGCCTCCGCCGGCCCAGCCTCCGCCGGCCCAGCCTCCGCCGGCCCAGCCTCCGCCGGCCCAGCCTCCGCCGGGTCTGGCGGACCGTCGCAGGGCGACCACGGCAAGCGCCAGTGCGGCGGCGGTGACCAGCGCGAACCAGACGCGGGAGTCGGTCCACCAGGCGTCGGCGGCGGCCCGGGGCAGCCCGAACAACGCCATCCCCGGCTGGTACGGGGTGTAGCCGAGCAGCCGTTCGTCGGCGGGCAACGCGGCGATGGCGTCCGGCCCGAGGTAGGGGGTGCCGTGCTCGGCGAGCCGGATGCCGGCCTGTTCGACGACCACCACCTCCTCCTGGGCCCGGTCGGTCCGCCCGGCGGCCCGCTGCCCGGCCTGCACGAGCAGCGGGAGCAGGGCGGTGCCGACCCAGGCGAGGCCGGTGACGATCGCGCGGGCGGTGGTGCCGGCCAGCCCGGGGCGGTGGCGTCGCAGCAGGACCTGGGCGGCGACCAGGAGGGTCGCGGCGAGGTAGCCGACGGCGGCGACGCTCCCCCAGGCCCGGTGCGGTGCCAGGGTGGAGGTGGCGGCGGTGACGGCGGCAAAGGCTGCGGAGACGGTGTAGAGGCCGAGGTCGAGGGCGAGTCCGTCGGCTGCGGTGTCGACGGTCCGCCAGCGGCGGGCGGCGCGGTCGGCGACGGTCACGCCGGCAAGTGTGGCAGACCGGTCGCGCGGTTCCGGGCGGGCTGGCGGCGGCCGGGGGTGCTGAGGCGGATGACCGCGCCGGTGTCGTGCAGCGGGGTGGCGAGGGTGCCGGGCCGGCCGCCGGAGCCGCGTTGGAGGGCGGCGAGGAGCGCGCCGGCCGGCAGTGGGCGGGCGAACAGGTGCCCCTGGCCGGCGGCGCAGCCGAGTGACCACAGGGCGCGGCGTTGCGGTTCGCTCTCCACGCCCTCGGCGACGACCGCGAGGTCGAGGCTGCGGCCGAGGTCGAGGGTGGAGCGGATGACGGCCGCCGCCTCTGCGGAACTCTCCATCGCGGTGACGAAGCTGCGGTCGATCTTCAGCTCGTGGACCGGGATGCGGGAGAGCAGGGAGAGGGAGGAGTAACCGGTGCCGAAGTCGTCCAGGGCGAGCCGGATGCCGGAGTCGCGCAGCCGGCTCAGCACCCGGTCGACCACGTCGAGTTGGCTGAGGGTGAGCGTCTCGGTCAGCTCCAGGACCAACCGGTCGGGGGGGAAGTCGTGGGCCTGGAGGCGGGCCAGCACCGCGCTGGGGAATCGGGCGTCGAGCAGGCTGCGGGGGGAGACGTTGACCGAGACCGGGAGGTCGAAGCCGGCCGTACGCCAGGTGACGGCGGCGACGAGTGCCTGGTCGAGGATGGCCTCGGCGAACGCGGGGAGCATGCCGGAGCGTTCCACCGCCTCGATGAAGCGCAGCGGGTCGATCACCCCGTGCCGGGGGTGGTGCCAGCGGGCGAGGGCCTCGGCTCCGGTCACCTCGCCGGTGCCGAGGTCGACGAGCGGTTGGAAGTTGACGGTGAACTCGTGGTCGGCCACCGCGCGGGGCAGTTCACCGCCGAGGGTGAGCCGGCGCAGGTCGGCGGTGTCCCGGGTCGGGGCGTACGTGGCGATCCGCTGGCCGGCCCGTTTGGCCTGGTACATGGCGACGTCGGCGCGGCGCAGCAGCTCCGGCATGCCGCCGGTGGCGGGGGCCGCCGCGATGCCGCCGCTGGCCTCCACGCTGATCCGCATGCCGTCCACGTCGAGCGGTTCGTGCAGGGCACCGAGCAGGGTCTCGGCCCGGTGGGCGGCGATGGCGGGGGCGGGCAGGTTGCGCATCAGCACGGCGAACTCGTCCCCGCCGAGGCGGGCGACCAGGTCCTCGTCGCGGGCGGCGGCGCGCAGCCGGTCGGCGACCTGCATCAGCACCTGGTCACCGGCGGCGTGGCCGAGGGTGTCGTTGACCTCCTTGAAGTGGTTGAGGTCGATCAGGACGAGGGCGGTCACCCCCTCGGCGTGCCGGGTGCCGAGCTGCTCGGTGCCCCGGTCGAGCAGTTGCCGGCGGTTGGCCAGGCCGGTGAGCGCGTCGTGGCTGGCGGCGTGGGCGTGTTCGGCGGCGACCCGGGCCAGTTCGGCGTACGCCTGGGCGTTGCGGACGGCGGTGCACAGGGCGGAGGCGAAGGTGCGCAGGGTGTACTGCTCGCGTTCGTTGAGGCGTACCGGGCCACGGAACCGGAGTCGGAGCATCCCGACGTCGGCCGTCCGGTCGTGGCCTTCGAGCCGGGCGGGCAGGACGGTGCCCTCGATGTCGCTGGGGGTGCCGGCGGGGCCGTCGTAGGTGATGGTGCCGCTGGCCCCCCGTACGGTGCGGCCGGCGTCGCGCAGCTCGATCTCGACCTCGTCGGCGGAGAAGAGCTCGGTGGCCTGGGTGACGGCGGTGGTGAGGACCTTGTCCAGGTCGACCACGTTGAGCGCGTCGGTGGTGCGGGCGAGGCGCTGCCATGCCTGCTGCTCCGTGCGGGACTTGACCTGGTTGGAGTAGAGCAGGTGGAGGCTGAGCACCAGGGGCGGCACGGCCAGCAGGAGCCGGGGGTCGGCCTGGAGGATGACCAGGGTGACGGCGATGAGGACGAACCGGGCCAGCACGCTGGTCAGGCGGAGCCCGAGGTCGTCCCAGAACAGTCTGCGCAGCGCGGTGCCGGTGGCCATCGCGATGACCGGCAGGGTGAGCAGTTCGTCGAGGACGACCGCGACGAGGTAGGCGAGCCCGATCATGCCGATGACGTGTCGGAGGTCGGTGTCCTGTGGTGACCAGCCGAGGGTGTGCAGGGCGATGCCACCGCCGGCCGCCAGCAGCATGCTCTTGGCGATGCCGAAGGCGGTCTTGAGGGGTGAGGGCTTCATGGAGAGCAGGGCGATCGCGACGCCCGTGCCGGTGGTCAGCACGACCAGGGGTGCGGGGGCGACGGCCAGGCCGAGGACGATCGCGGTCTCGCTCCACGATATTGCGTGGACCGTTGCCCGAATTCGAATTCGCCAGTTGATCCGGACGCCGAGTGCGGCCATGAAGGCCAGGGCGATGGATCGGGTGAGGTCGCCGCCGGTGAGGTGCAGGTGGGCCAGTTGGTACAGGGCGACGGCCGCTGCTGCGGTGGCCACCACGCAGACGAGGCCGACGTGCAGCGTCAGCTGCCGCTCGGCCTCCGTCTTGCCTTCGTCCGGTCGTGCCATCGTGTCCTCGACAACCACTCCGTGTCGCTGAGCAGAGGCCAAGGCTACGTGGGGTCACGCCGCCACCACAATCGTTCAGAGCCACTCGTGTGCGGACATCGCTTTCGCCTCCCCTGGTCGCCGTGTCCGACCTTCCGGTCGGGATCTGACAGGGGACAGCCTAAGGGCGGTTAGGACGATTTTGGAGGTATAAATGTAACTATGAGCGATAGGTGAGAATTGAGTGCAGGTTGGTGACTTTCCGTTTCCACGGGGAAACGGAGTGCTGAGTGCTCCCGACCGTTCTCGTTAACGCTAGATAATGGTGCAGCGGCGGGGTTTGCGACATCGGGTGAGGGTCGCTGGTTGGAGCAACTGTGCGGTGACCGGCGGGTGAGTGCGACGGATCACCCGATTGCGGAACGCAGCGTAGTCGTGTGGGCGCGCTGGTGCCAGTGCCGACGAAGTGGCCCGGTGGCGATTCGCGGTCGCGACGCGACGTTGGGTTTCTCGTCCGTGACGACGAGGTGTCCGATCTCTCGGGCGATGACGTTTCCCGCTCTCCCGCCGACCCGAGAACGTATTAGTGGCGACCGATGAAATCGACGGTGAACTATCGATCACGAATCATCCCGTACGGCGTCGACCCGCTTGATCCCCACCGCCCGGGGTGAATGGGACGTACCCCCCGGTCGGACCCGGCCGCTAGGCTCGCGGACGTGACCGATCCCGCGCAGCTCAGCCACGTCGACGCCGCGGGCGCGGCCCGCATGGTCGACGTCTCCGCCAAGCCGGTGTCCGGCCGGGTCGCCGTGGCCGCCGGCCGGCTGCACACCACCGCCGAGGTGGTGGACCTGCTGCGCCGCGACGGGCTGCCCAAGGGTGACGCGCTGGCCGTCGGCCGGCTCGCCGGCATCATGGGCGCCAAACGCACCCCCGACCTGATCCCGCTCTGCCACCCGATCGCCCTGCACGGCGTCGACGTCGACCTGCGCCTCACCGACGACACCGTCGAGATCACCGCCACCGCCCGCACCGCCGACCGGACCGGGGTGGAGATGGAGGCGCTGACCGCGGTCGCCGTCGCCGGGCTGGCCCTGATCGACATGGTCAAGGCGGTCGACCCGGCCGCCACCGTGGACGCCGTCCGGGTGCTGCGCAAGACCGGCGGCAAGACCGGCGAGTGGGTCCGCCCCCAGGACCGGCCGTGATCCGGGCCCGGGTGATCGTGGCGTCCAACCGGGCCGCCGCCGGGGTGTACGCCGACACCAGCGGCCCGCTGCTCGTCACCGGCCTGCGCGAGCTGGGCTGCCAGGTCGACGAACCGGTGGTGGTGCCCGACGGTGAACCGGTCGGCGAGGCACTGCGCGCCGCCCACACCGACGGGATCGACGTGGTGCTGACCAGCGGCGGCACCGGCATCACCCCCACCGACCGGACCCCGGAGGTGACCCGGGCGCTGCTCGACCATGAGATCCCCGGCATCGCCGAGGCGATCCGCGCGTACAGCCGGGACCGGGTGCCCACCTCGGCGCTGTCCCGGGGGTTGGCCGGGGTGCTGGGCCGGATGCTGGTGGTCAACCTGCCCGGCTCGCGGGGCGGTGCGAAGGACGGTCTGGCCGTGCTGGGCCCGATCCTCGCCCACGCGGTCGACCAGTTGCGCGGCGGCGACCACTGACCGCACGGCCGCCCCGGCGGCGATAGGCTCGCGGGGGTGAACGCGGAGCCCCGCGTCCCGTCCGAACGGAGGCCCCCGGTGAGCACGGAAACCGCCGCCACCGCGGCCCAGGTCGCCGCGCCGCCGCCGGCCGGATGGGAGGAGGCCCGCTCCCGGGTCTACGCGGTCGGCCTGGCCGCCGCCCTGCCCGCCGTCAACCGGGCGCTGGCCGACGCCGACGGGCACACCCTGGCCGAACCGTTGACCACCCGGACCGACCTGCCGGCCTTCCCCACCTCCAGCGTCGACGGCTGGGCGGTGCGCGGCACCGGCCCGTGGGACGTCGTGGGGCGGGTACTCGCCGGGCACACCCCGGCCGGGTTGACCGCCGACGGCACCACCGTCGAGATCGCCACCGGTGCGATGGTCCCCGCCGGAACAACCGCCATCCTGCGCATCGAGGACTCGGGTCGTACCCCGGACGGGCGGGTGACCGGCACGCCGCGCCCGAACCCGGAGTGGCGGGAGCCGGGCGAGGAGGCGGTGGCCGGTGAGGAGCTGCTGCCGGCCGGCACCCCGGTCGACCCCGCGCTGATCGGGCTGGCCGCCTCCTGCGGGCACGACCAGCTCCGGGTCCGCCGTCAGCCCCGGGCCGCGCTGCTCGTCTTCGGCGACGAACTGCTCACCGCCGGCCCGCCCGGGTCGGGCCGGGTCCGCGACGCGCTCGGTCCCGCCGTGCCGTCCTGGTTGCGCCGCTACGGCTGCCAGGTGCGGCCCTCCGACGTGGTCGGTCCGGTGGCGGACACCCTGCCCGCCCACGTGGCCGCCCTGCGCGGGGCGCTGGCCGTGGCCGACCTGGTCTGCACCACCGGCGGCACCATGCACGGCCCGGTCGACCACCTGCACCCCACGTTGGAGGCGCTCGGCGCCGACCACGTGGTCAACACCGTCGCCGTCCGGCCCGGCTTCCCGATGCTGCTGGCCCGGCTGGTCGACGACGACGGACGGGTCCGTTTCGTGGCCGGGTTGCCCGGCAATCCGCAGTCCGCGATCGTCGCCCTGGTGTCGCTGGTCGCGCCGCTGCTCGCCGGGCTCCAGGGCCGGGTGCTGCCGGCACTGCCGTACGCCACCCTCGCCGGGCCGGTGCCCGGCCGGGGCGACTACACCCACCTGGCCCTGGTCCGGCTGGACCGGGCCGCCGGCACCGCCCACCCGGTCCGGCACGTCGGCTCGGCGATGCTGCGAGGGCTGGCCGGCGCGGACGGGTTCGCGGTGATCCGGCCGGGCACCTCCGGCGAGGTCGGGGCCCGGGTGCCCGTCGTACCGCTGCCGTTGCTGCCCGGGGAGCGCACGTGGTGACGGCCGACCCCACCACGGCCCTGCTCGCGGTCACCGACCAGCCGCTGGACCTGGCCGCGCACGAGGCGGCGGTCGCCGACCGCCGGGCCGGCGCGGTCGTCTCCTTCCAGGGCGTGGTCCGCGACCACGACCACGGCCGACCGGTCACCCTGCTGGAGTACGAGGGCCACCCGAGCGCCGTCGATACGCTGCGCGCGGTGGCCGCCGAGATCGCCGCCGACCCCGACGTCTACGCGGTGGCCGTGTCGCACCGCATCGGTCGGCTCGACATCGGGGACGTGGCGCTGGTGGCGGCGGTCAGCACGGCACACCGGGCGGCGGCCTTCGCGGCCTGCGCCCGGCTGGTCGACGAGGTGAAGGCGCGGCTGCCGATCTGGAAACGGCAGGTCTTCGCCGACGGCACCGAGGAGTGGGTCAACTGCCCCTGACCGTGGCGTCGTGCCCCACCGGGCCGGCCAGGGTCGGCCGACCGTGGTGGCGCGGGCCGGGCGGGGTCAGCGGCGACCGGCCGTGGTGACACGGGCCGACCGGTCGGGATAGAAAGCGGGCTCGGCACCGGGCCGCCACGGCAGGGCGGCGACCAGCACGATCAGCGCCAACGCGAGCGAGTTCTCCATAAGCGCGCCGAACAGGCCGTTCTGGTAGTGGGACACCTCGGGCAGCTTGTGCTCGTACGGCCAGATCGGCGAGATCACGAAGAGCAGGTACAACCCGAGCGCCGCGACCCCGTGCCGCAACCCGGTCAGCGTCGGGTACCAGATCGGCGGGCGCAGCCCACTCACCCCGGGTGGCCCGCCGAACGACTGCGGGCCGGTACGCACCGACAGCCCCCGACTCGCCTCACGGCGGCGTACGGCGGCGTCGGCGAGCACGACGATCGCCGGGATGACCCAGACCAGGTGGTGCGACCAGGAGATCGGGCTGATCACGTTGGCGGTCAGCCCGACCAGGGTGAACGCGGTCAGCTCGTCGCCGTCGGCGCGGGCGTTGGCGGCCCGGGACAACCCGACGGCCAGGATCAGCACCGAGAACGCCAACCAGAGCAGACCGGGCGTCTCGATCGAGTCGTAGAGCCGGGCCAGCAGGCCGGCCAGCGACTGGTTGGGCGTCATGTCGGCGGCCCCGACCCGCTCGGTCTGCCACAGCACCCCGCCGAAGTAGGCCCGCGACTCGGTGCCGACCAGCGCGAAGCTGCCCAGGGTGACGCCGATGATGGTGCCGACGGCGGTGGCGGCGACCCGCCACTGCCGGGTGACCAGCAGGTAGACGATGAACAGCGCCGGGGTGAGCTTGACGGCGGTGGCCAGGCCGATGCCCATGCCCGCCCAGGACCCGCTGTAGAGCAGCCGCAGGAACGGGCCGTCGGTGCCGCGTCCGTGGGTGCCCCGCCGGGAACGCCAGCGCAGACCCACCAGGTCCGCCATGATCAACGCGAACAGGAGCAGGTTGACCTGCCCGTACCCCAGGGTCTCCCGGACCGGTTCGAGGGCGGTGGCCATCGGGGTGGCGATGGCCACGGAGTACCAGAGCGGCCAGCCGAGCCGGTCGACGATCGGGCGCAGCAGCGCGGCGAGGATCACCGCCAGCGCGGCGATGCTGCCGGCCGCGTTGATCCAGCCGGCCGCCTCGATCGGCAGCATCGCCATCGGCAGCATGGCCAGCGCGGCGAAGGGCGGGTAGGTGAAACCCAGCGTGGTGGTGGGCGCGATGAACTCGTACAACTCGTGCCCGCTCGCCCACCACACCACCGCGCCGTGGTAGATCTTCATGTCGAAGAAGTTGTACGGCCGCCCGAAAGCACCGATGGCGAGCCATGCGGCATAGGCGACGGCGGCCACGATGCCGACCCGTACGACTGTCCTACGATCGATCCCACGCGTTGCGCGACGGACTGGGGCGAGGCGGTCCGCCCGTCTACCGACGGTCGTCGGCATGGCGTGGCCACCCCCATACCAAGGTCGTCCTACCCGTCCAGGTCCGGTAGGGAGCCTAGAACGGCGCCTCACGTTGCTGCCTCCCGCGTTATCCGACCGTGTCCGATCCCACACCAGTTTTTGACATTTCCACCGCGTTAACGGGTGTCGGGTGGTTCAGGTAATTCGCGGCCTTACGGGGGGTGGTGGCCGAATCGATGCAGGTCAGCCGGGAAGCCGGCGGGCGGCGGCGGCCGACCGGACGGCGATCCGGGCCTCCCGCCGGGCGGTGCGCACCGCACGACCGACCGACCGTCGAGAGTGGCCGATGCGGTGACCGGCCCGCCAGCGCAGGCCCGGCCTGCCCTCGGTGTCGGCTGCGGCGAGCAGCAGACCACCGAAGAGCCCGAGGTTCTTCAGGAAGTGCACCTGGTTGTTGCTCCGCGTCGTCGGATCGTCGTTGTCCCAGAACGGGTGACCGGCGGCGGTGGTGGGCACCAGGGTGCCGGCCAGGACCAGTGCGGCCGGCCGGGTGAACTTCCCGGTGGCCAGCATCAGGCCGGCGGCGAGCTGCACGGCGGCGTTGGCGCGGATCAGCGTCTCGGGGTCCGTGGGGAGCTGCGGCGCGGCCCGCTGGATCAGCGGAGCGACCCGGTCGGTGACCGGCCGGGCAGCCGTCACGAGCCGCTGGGGGTGTTGGAAGTTGCGGGCGCCGCTGACCACGAAGATGCCGCTCAACATGACACGGGCGAGGGAGCGCACGGGTTTCATTGCTCAGTCATACCCCGTTTGGACCCCTGCTATCCGGGCAACGGCCGATCCGGAGCGCTCTGCGTGCCGTCGCCCGAAGCGGGTCGCGCCGCTGCTCCCGGGACCGCGCCGTGCCGGTCGGCGCGATGACACGCCACGCCGAACTGGGCGACCGTCGCTGATGGACCTGCCACGACCGGTAACGTCGCGCCGGTGACGACCCTGCGGTTGCGTCCCGAGGGCCCGGCCGACGCCGGCCCGATCCGTCGGGTGCTGGCTGCCGCCTTCGCCCGCCCCGACCGCACCACCCCCGGTGAGGTCGCGCTCGTCGACGAGCTGCGCGGCAGTGCGGCGTGGCTGCCGGAACTGGCGATGGTCGCCGAGTACGGCGGCGAGGTGGTCGGGTACGCGCTGCTCACCCGGGTCCGGGTCGAGGCCGACCGGGAACGCGCCCCGGCGCTGGTACTCGGGCCGGTGGCGGTGGCCCCGCACCGGCAACGGGTCGGGCACGGCACGGCGGTGGTGCAGGCCGCGCTGGAGGCCGCCACCGAGCTGGGCGAGCGGCTGGTGGTGGTCCTCGGCGACCCGGCGTACTACCGGCGGTTCGGCTTCACCCGGGCCGACCGGATGGGGCTGGTCAGCCCCTGGTCGGGGCTGGGAGAGCCGTGGCAGGCGCTGGTGCTGCCGCCGGAGACCAGCGACGCGCCACCACCCCCGCGCGGCGAGGTGGTCTTCCCACCCCCCTGGTCCCGGGTCTGACCCCGTGGCCGGTGCCGGCCGTCCGGCGGGTCCGGTCGCCCCGTGGCCGGTGCCGATCAGGCCGGCTGGGTACGCAGGTAGCGGCCGAAGTGCGGGACGGTGAAGGCGACCGTGCCGCGTTCCCCCGAATAGATCAGACCCTTCTTGATCAGCGCGTCCCGGGCCGGGGAGAGGCTCGCCGGCTTGCGGCCCAGCGCACGGGCGATCTCGGCGGTCGGCACGGCGGCGTCCATGTCGTCCCGACCACCGCCGTCAGCCTCGCCCGCCACCTGGGACAGGGTCGCCATCGCCCGCATGTACTCGCGTTCGGCAGGGGTGGCCCGCTCGAACCGGGAACCGAAGAAACCGACCGCCAGCTCCGCCTCCGCCTCCGGGGCGGCGACCCGGACG
The DNA here is from genome assembly GCF_019374995.1 of Micromonospora sp. RL09-050-HVF-A. NCBI lineage: Bacteria > Bacillati > Actinomycetota > Actinomycetes > Micromonosporales > Micromonosporaceae > Micromonospora > Micromonospora sp. RL09-050-HVF-A. The sequence goes on along the minus strand of NZ_JAGKQP010000002.1, from coordinate 4,421,036 downwards.
TCCGCGTCGGTGATCGGGGAGCGGGGCGCATGGTCCCAGGTCGCCTTCCCGTACGCCTGGACGAAGTACGGGTAGCCGCCGGACGACTCGTAGAGCAGGTCGAGGGCCTTCTGCTCGTACTCCACCTGTTCCCGCCCGGCCGGCGCGCACAGTGCCTGGTCGGCGGCGATCCGGTCCAGCCGGTCGATCCGCAGGTAACGGAAGAGTCGCTCCGAGTACGACTTGGCGGCGCTGAGCACCGCCGGCAGGTGCGGCAGGCCCGCGCCGACCACGATCAAGGGTGCGCCGAGCTGGGACAACTCGTGGCAGGCCGCACAGAGCGCCGACACGTCCTCCGCACCGAGATCCTGCATCTCGTCGATGAAGACGGCGATACCGGTGCCCACGTCCCCGGCGACCGCCGCCGCGTCGGTGAGCAACTCCACCAGGTCGATCTCGATGTCCCCGGAGTCGGCCCGGCCGCTGCTGGCCGGCACGTCGATGCCGGGCTGCCACCGGTCACGCAACCGGGGGGCCGCACCGGCCCGCCCGGTGGTCGGTGCGCTGCGCTGCGCAAACGCCTTGAGTACGCCGAGGAAGGCGTCGATCCGCTCCGGTGCCCGGTGCCGGGGGGCGAGTTCGCGGACCGCCATGTGCAGCGCGGCGGCGATCGGTCGACGCAGCGACTGCTCCGGTCGGGCCTCGATCTTGCCGGTGCCCCAGAGCTGGTTGATCGCCTGGGAGCGCAGGGTGTTGAGCAGGACGGTCTTGCCGACGCCGCGCAGGCCGGTGAGCATCAGGCTGCGCTCGGGGCGTCCCCGGGCGATCCGTTCCAGCACCACGTCGAAGACGTCCAGCTCCCGCCCCCGCCCGGCGAGCTCGGGCGGGCGCTGACCGGCGCCCGGGGCGTACGGGTTGCGGACCGGATCCACGCATCGCACAGTATCGGGCGGTCTAGCCTGCGGACTAGAGATGCGTAGACGGGGCTACCGGCGTGTCGCCCACCGGGTCCGGGCAGGTCCCGTGGTGGAGGCGACGGGGGTGCCGGCGACCCTCTCGACACGAATATGGGGCTGTCTAGCGTTGATGCTAGACAGCCCCATATTTCCCTGTTCAGCTGCGTTTGCGCAGGCAGAGTACGTAATCGAAGAGGTCCACCGAGTTGTCGTGCACGTAGTTGGCGTTCGACTCCGGGGCCAGCGACTTACACCGGTCCCCGTTGGTGGACGCCGGAATCCGCAGCAGCACCTCGTAGGTGTTCGGACCGCACGGCACCTTGCGCAGGTCGGCGTCACTGGCCGTACCGTCGTTGACCACGCAGTCGCCCCGGACGATCTGCTCCGCCCGGGTCGGCGTCGGGGTCGGCTCGGCCGTGGTCGGCTCGACGGTCGGCTCCGTCGGTGCGTTCCCGGTCGGCCCGTTCTCCGTCGGCGAGGCGGACGCGACCGCCTCCGGAGCCGGATCGTCGCTGTCACCCGACGCCAGGAGGAACCAGCCACCCACCACGAGGCACGGGCACAGCAGCAGGACCACCACCAGCCCGATGATGAGCGCGATCCGACCGCCCCGACCCTTTGCCGGCGGTGCCGCCGGAGGCGGGAAACCCTGCCCCGGATATCCCGGTGGCGTGGGCTGCCCCGGGAAGCCGGGCGGCGGTGCGGCCGGTCCTGGGAAGCCGGACGATGGTGCGGCCGGTCCTGGGAAGCCGGACGATGGTGCGGCCGGTCCTGGGAAGCCGGACGATGGTGCGGCCGGTCCTGGGAAGCCGGACGATGGTGCGGCCGGTCCTGGGAAGCCGGATGACGGTGCGGCCGGCCCCGGGTAGCTGGGTGCCGGGGGCGGTGGGGACTGGGCGGGGTAGCTGGCCGGTGGTGGTGACGCCGGTGCGCTGAACGCGCCGGCCGCCGGTGCGGCGGTCGGCCCGGCGGGCGGGAAGGGCCCCGGCGGCGGGTAGCCGGCCCCCGAGGACGGCACCGGCGTGCCGGTCGGCGGGAGATAGGTGTCCGGCGGAGGATAACCCGCCCCCGAGGACGGAGGTGGGTAGCCCGCTCCGGAAGACGGCGTCGGGTAGTCAGCCCCCGCTGCCGGCATCTGGGTGGTCGGCGAGTACCCGCCCGCTGCGGGCATCTGGGTGGTCGGCGAGTATCCGCCGCCCGCTGCGGGCATCGGCGTGGTGGCCGGCTGCCCGGCTCCCGACACCGGCAGCCGGGTGGTCGGCGGCTCAGGTGGCGTGGAGATCGGGGCGGTCGGCGGTTCGGCGGCGAAGGGTGCGGTCGGCGGTTCCGGCGTGGTGGCCGAGAGTGGTGCGGTCGGCGGTTCGGGCGTGGTGGTCGAGAGTGGTGTGGTCGGGGGTTCGGGCGTGGTGGCTGAGAGTCGTGTGGTCGGCGGTTCGGGCGCGGCGGCCGAGATCGGTGCCGTCGGCGGCTCCGGCGAGGACGCGGCCATTGGTGCGGTGGGCGGTTCTTCCGCACTCGGAATGGGTGCCGTGGCCGGCTCGCCCGCCTCCCGTGACACCGGCACGGTCGGTGGCTCGACGTCCTCCCGGCGGATCGGTGTGGTCGGTGGCTCGACGTCCTCCGGGCGGATCGGTGTGGTCGGCGGCTCGTCCGGGCCGGTATCGGGTCCGGTCGGCCCGGCGGAGAGCGGGGCGGTCGGTTGGTCGTCCGCGTCACCCCGGAGGGGTGCGGTCACCGGTTCCTCGGCAGCGCCCGGGGCAGGCGCGGAGATCGGCGCGGTCGGCGTCTCGTCAGCCGGATGCGGGGCAGCCGGCGAGTTGACGGCGGTCACCGGTTCCTCGGCGGCGTGTGGAGCCGCCGGGGAGATCGGTGCCGTCGGCTGCTCGTCCTGGTTGCGGGTGAGGGGTGCCGTCGGCTGCTCGTCCGATCCGCCCGGGATCGGTGCCGTCGGTGGTTCCGCCTCCGACGGAATTCTCACGGTGGGTGGCTCCGGCTCGGCGCGGAAGATGGGCTTCGTCGCTGGTTCGGGGTCGGGGTGCGCGAGGGGCGCGGTGGGTGGCTCCGGGTCGCTGTTCGAGGGACGTTGTTCCTCGTCGGGGCGGCCGGAGTCGGGTGGGCCGAAGGTTGACAATCTCTCCCCCAGGGGTGGGCTCAGCGCTGCTTCAGGCAGAGGACGAAGTCGAGGGTGTCCAGCTCGCTGTCGAAGAAGTACCAGTTGGTGTAGCCCTCCACCTTGCCGCACTTCGCCTCGGCGTCCCTTTCACCACTGGTCGCCCCGTCGAAACGACGTAAGACCTCGTACGTTCTCGGGGCGCACTCGGTGATCAGTAGCTTGGGCTTGCCGCCGGCCGGACCCTCGTTGCGGACGCACTGCCCAGCCTTGACGAAGCGCGGGTCGGCCGAGGCGGCGGGTGCGGGGGTGGCGGTGGTCGACCCGCCCGGTTCGGCAGTGGCCGCGTCCGGCACCACCGGTGCCGTCGGCAGCGCCGCACCGGTGTTCGTCGGCTCGTCGTCGCTCAGCAGGTACCACAGGGTGCCACCGCTGACGGTCAGCACGGCGAGCACAACCAGCACCGCGATCAGCGGACCCCGGCCGCGCCCCGACCCGGGGTTGCCCGGGTAGGCCACCGGTCCGCCCGCCGGAAACTGCCCTGCCGGCCCGTACGGCTCCGACTGGAACTGGTCGTACGCCGGATGGTGGGGCTGCTGTCCACCCGTCGGCTGGGTCGGCACGGTTGCGGGGTGGGGCTGCTCCGGGGCGGGCTGGCCCCAACGGTCGTCCGGGCGTCGCCCACCCCACGGGTCCGGGGAACCGCCCGGTGGTCCGTAGTTCGCCATGCCCGCCCTCCCGCGTGCCGAGATGCCGGTCGTCCGGAAGGACGCCACCGACGTGGTCACCGTAGCGTGGTCCCGCGATGACCTCACCTTCCTCGGCCGCGACACCCGCCCGACCAGCGCTGATCTGGACCGCACTCATCCTGGTCTACGTGCTGTGGGGTTCCACCTACCTCGGTATCCGGGTCGTGGTGGAGTCGATGCCGCCGCTCGGCTCGGCTGCCGCCCGCTTCGGTGGTGCCGCGTTGGTGCTGGCGGTGGTCCTGCGGCTGCGGCGGGGCGCGGGTGCGTTGCGGGTCGACCGGCGGCAACTCGGCTCGGCCGCGCTGGTCGGGGTGCTGCTGCTGGCCGGCGGCAACGGCCTGGTGGTGCTCGCCGAGTCGGGCCCGGCCGGCGTGGCGGTGCCGTCGGGCATCGCCGCGCTGCTGGTGGCCACCGTCCCGCTGCTGGTGGTGCTGCTGCGTACGGTCACCGGGGACCGCCCGCCGGGGTGGACGTTCGCCGGGGTGACGGTGGGCTTTCTCGGGCTGGTGCTGCTGGTGCTCCCCCGGGGCGGGACGGGGACGGTGCCGCTGGTCGGTGCGTTGACCGTGGTCGCGGCGGCCACCTGCTGGTCGGTGGGGTCGTTCCTGTCCAACCGGTTGCGGATGCCCGCTGACCCGTTCGTCGCCACCGTCTACGAGATGGTCGCCGGGGCGGTGGCGCTCGTCGTGCTGTCCGTGACCCGGGGTGAACTGCGCGGGTTCTCCCCGGCGCAGGTGACGACCCGTTCCTGGTTCGCCCTGGCGTACCTGCTGGTGGCCGGGTCGTTGGTCGCCTTCACCGCGTACGTCTGGTTGCTGGCCCATGCGCCCATCTCGTTGGTCTCCACCTACGCCTACGTGAACCCGGTGGTGGCGGTGGCGCTCGGCGCGTTGCTGGTGGCTGAGCCGATCACCGGTCAGGTGCTGCTCGGCGGTGCGGTGATCGTGGCCGGCGTGGCGCTGGTGGTGACCACCGAGCGGGCCCGCCGGCCGGCGGGTGACGGGGCAGCCGCCGTACCGTCCCGGCGGTAACGTCGAGGGCCGTGCCCGTCGGCCCGGTGACCGTAGCCGCGATGCTCGGCGTCCTGGCCGGCCTCGCCGCACCCCGGATCGCCCGTTCCTTCCCACCCCGCACCCCGCCGGCCATGCACCCGACTCCAGCGCCGGCCGTGGCCTCGGTTCCAGCGCCCGACTGCGCGCCGGCTCCAGCGCCGGCCGTGGCCTCGGCTCCAGCGCCGGTCGGGATCGCGGTGGTGGGGGCGGTGGTCCTCGGTGGGTTGGCCGCCGCACGGTGGCCGGAGCCGGCACTGCCGGCGTTCCTGCTGGTCGCCGCCGTGGGTCTGGTGCTGGCGGTGGCGGACCTGACCAGCCTCCGCCTGCCCGACCCGCTGGTCGGCGCGGCCGCGCTCGGCGGCGGCACCGCGTTGACCGTCGCGGCCGTCGTCACCGGCACGCCCGGTCGTCTGGCGCTCGCGCTCGCCGGGGCCGCCCTCTCCCTCCTGCTGTACGTCGTGCTGGCGCTGCTGCCCCGCTCCCGGCTCGGCTTCGGTGACGTGAAGCTGGCGGCGGTGCTCGGGCTGCCGCTGGGCTGGCTGGGCTGGCCTACCCTCTGGCTCGGCCTGCTCCTGCCGCACCTGCTCCAGGGGCTGCTGGTGCTGGCGCTGCTGGCCGCCCGCCGGGTACGCCGGGACACCGCCCTGCCGTTCGGCCCGGCCCTGCTCACCGGTGCCTGGCTGGCCGTCCTGCTCGCCTGACCGGCCTGTCGGGCCGGCTGGGGCGGGCGGGCAGCAACGTCACGCATCAAGCGGTATCAGCGCGGGCGGATACCGCTGCGGCGACCCCGTAGGTCGGTCGACGGACAGTCAGATCAGGCGGAGCTGCCGGTCCTTGGGTCGGCGTGGCTCGGCCTCGCCGAACCGTTCGAACAGCCCCGGGTCGACGACGTCCAGGAACGGCGACGGTCGGCAGTCGCGTTCGGTGCCGTGCCGGACCCGGCGGGCGGCGTGGCTGACGTAGAGCCGGTCCTGGGCGCGGGTCAACCCGACGAAGAACAGCCGACGTTCCTCGGCGATCGCGTCGTCGTCCGGTGTCGAGCCGGGCCAGCGCAGCGGCAGCAGACCGTCCTCCACGCCGACCAGGAAGACCACCGGGAACTCCAGCCCCTTCGCGGCGTGCAGGGTGAGCAGGGTGACCGCTTCGGCGCGCGGGTCCAGTGCGTCCACCTCGGCCCCGGTGGCGAGCTGGGAGAGGAAGAGTTCCAGGTCGTCGCCGCAGCGTCGGGCCAGCGGGGTGAGCAGGTCGACGGCGGTCCGGACGTCCTCGGGGCGGACGGTGCCGGCGGCGTCCAGGGTGGGGGCGGCGAACCGTTCGGCGAGCACCTGGCCGGCGAGCCGGACCCGGGCGGGCAGCCCGGCGGCGGGACCGTCGGCGTGCCGCAGTTCCCGGGCGATCGCGAGGACACCGGGCCGGTCCCGGAGCCGGTCGTGGGACCGCTTCTGCACCGGGATGTTGGCCCTGGCCAGCGCGTCCACGATCGGGGCGGCCTGCGCGTCGGTGCGGTAGAGCACCGCGATGTCGGAGAAGGACAGGCTGGTGGACCGGCCGTCGATGCGCCCCGAGTCCAACGACCGGTGGGAGAGGCCGCCGACCAGGTCGTCGACGGTGCGTACCACGAAATCGGCCTCGTCGGCGACGGACGCCGCCGGGTAGCGGCCGACCAGCGGGGCCTCCGGGTCGAGCCGGGCCGGGTCGAGCCGGCGGCCCCGGACCAGCGACGACGGGGCGATGGCCTGGACGGCGGCGGCGAGGATCGGCGCGGACGAGCGGTAGTTGCGGTTGAGCCGGACCAGCCGGGCGTCGGTGAAGTCCTCGGAGAACCGCAGGAAGTAGCCGACGTCGGCACCCCGGAACGAGTAGATAGCCTGGTCCGGGTCGCCGATCGCGCAGATGTTGCCGTCGGCGGGGCTGAGCAGGCGCAGCAGGTCGTACTGGACGGGGTCGACGTCCTGGTACTCGTCGACGAAGATCCACCGCCAGCGTTCCCGGTATTCCCGGACCAGCTTCTTGTCGCCCTTGAGCAGTGCGACCGGCAGGGTCAGCAACTCGTCCAGGTCGACCAGGTCCTGCTTACGCAGCAACGCCGTGTAACGGGCCGGGTCGTCGCCGGCCTCCGTCCGGGCGGCCGACCGCTCGGCGTCGTCGGCGATCCGGAACCCCTCCGGCAGGCCGGCCGCGGCGGCGTTCTCCCGCAGGATGGCCAGCCCGAGCGAGTGGAAGGTGCCGACGGTGACGTCCTCGGCGACCGGGCCGAGCAGCCCGTCGAGCCGGTGCCGCAGCTCCTCGGCGGCCCGCCGGGTGAAGGTGATCGCCAGGCACTGCTCGGGGAAGACGTTCAGCTCGGCGCAGAGGTAGGCGATCCGGTGGGTCAGCGTGCGGGTCTTGCCGGTGCCCGGCCCGGCCACGATCAGCAGCGGGCCGCCGGGCGCGGAGGCGGCCACCCGCTGCATCGCGTCCAACCGGTCGAGCAGGCCGGTACCGACCTCCTCCATCCCGGCGAGCATCGGCTCGAACGGCTCGTGCGGCGAGGGGGTCGAGGCGATCGGTGGCGGTGGCGGGGTCGGCGCGGGCTTCGGCTTCGGCTCGGCCTTCGCCGCCGACGGCCGCTTGGCCTTCGGTTTCGCCGCCGGCTCCGTCGGCCTGCGCTGCGCCGGCACCGGTACGTCGAAGAGCGTCTCCTGCCCCGACCCACCGGCCCCGCCCAGCTCGGCCGGGTCGAAGAGGGTGATCACGCCGTACTCGCCGTCGTAGCCGGGCACCCGGCGCACGTCGCCCCGGCGCAACCGGCCGATGCCCTCGGCGAGCAACTCCCCGCCGACCCGGCCGATCTCGTCGACCGGGGTACGGGTGAGGATCTCCAACTCCGGGCCGAGCGCGGCGACCAGCTCGTTGAGCTTGCCTTCGACCTTCTTGGACCGGGGCCCCACCTTGTTGATCTCACCGAGGATCTCGGCCAGCGGCACCAGGTGGGTCACCTCGCGGGCGTGCTCGGGGCGGTGCCCGTCCGGCCGGTCGGCCAGCTCCTCGATCCGGCTGAGCACCCCCACGGTCAACGGCTTGCCGCACTCCGGGCAGCGCCCGCCGGCCGCCCTGGTCCGCTCCGGCGACCAGTTGACGCCGCAGAGCCGGTGCCCGTCGGCGTGGTACTTGCCCTCCTCGGGGAAGAACTCGATCGTCCCGGCCAGCCCGTCACCGGTCCGCAGCGCGTCCCGGATGGCGAAGTAGTCGCGGGCCGACGAGAAGACGGTGGCCTCCCGGGCCAGGGCCGGCGGGGAGTGCGCGTCGGAGTTGGAGACCAGCCGGTAACGGTCCAGGCTGCCGACCCGCCAGTTCATCGCCGGGTCGGAGGAGAGCCCGGTCTCCACCGCGAAGACGTGCTCGGCCAGGTCGGCGTAGCAGTCGGCGATCGCGTCGAAGCCGGACTTCGAGCCGAGCGCGGAGAACCACGGTGTCCAGATGTGCGCCGGCACCAGGTAGCCGTCCGGGCTGGCGTCGAGGGTGATCTCCAGCAGGTCCCGGGAGTCCAGGCCCAGGATCGGCCGGCCGTCCGAGCCGAGGTTGCCGATCCGGCCCAGCGCCGTGTTGAACCGGGCCACCGCGTCCAGGTCGGGCAGGTAGATCAGGTGGTGCACCTTGCGGGTCCGGTCGTCCCGCTTGTAGATGGTGGAGATCTCCACGCTCAGCATGAACCGGACCGGGTCGGCCTCCGCCGCGTCGGCCAGCCGGGGCGGCAGCCGCCGGGCGATGTCCGCCTCGGCCTCCGGGCCGAGCCGGTACAGGCCAGGCTCGGCCGGTTGCAGGGTTTCCCGCAGGTGGTCGTACCAGGCGGGGTGGGTGAAGTCGCCGGTGCCGAGCACCCCGATGCCCTTGCGTCGGGCCCACCAACCGAGGTTGGGCAGGGTGAGATCGCGGCTGCACGCGCGGGAGTACTTCGAGTGGATGTGCAGGTCCGCGACGAACGGCGGGACGCCACCAGGGGGAGCGGCGCTGAACGGAGGCACGCCGCATCCTGTCACGGCCGGTCCACTACCCGCCTGCCGCCACGCGTACGCGTGAGGAGGGCAATCCGGTGCTGGACTACCGCGGCCGGACGCGGTATGAGCCGGGCTCTCCGTCCATCCGGGCAGGTCACGGGGCGCGCAGTTCGACCAGGGTCACCTGCGGCGGTGCGCCGACCCGGACCGGGGGACCCCAGAAACCGGCCCCGTTGGTGACGTAGACCTTGGTGCCGTCGATTTCACCGAGCCCGGAGACCACCGGCTGTTGGAGCTTGACGGCCAGGTTGAACGGGGCGAGCTGACCGCCGTGGGTGTGCCCGGACAGTTGCAGGTCGACGCCGAACTTCGCCGCCTCGTGCACGGCGATCGGCTGGTGGGCGAGCAGCACCACCGGGCGGTTGACGTCCCGGCCGCCGAGCGCGGCGGTGAAGTCGGCAGGGCCGGCGACGCCGGTGCCGTCGGCGGTGACGTCGTTGATCCCGGCCAGGTCGAGCACCCCGCCCCGGGCCTGGATCTCCTGTCGCTCGTTCTGGAGTACCCGCAGGCCGAGCCGGTCGACCTCGGCTACCCATTCCTCGACCCCGGAGTAGTACTCGTGGTTGCCGGTGACGAAGAAACTGCCGTAGCGGGAACGCAGGTCACGCAGTGGCTCGGCGGCCTCGCCCAGCTCGGCGACCGAGCCGTCGACCAGGTCACCGACGACCGCGACCAGGTCGGCGTCCAACCGGTTGATCATCTCGACGATCCGCTCGGTGTGCACCCGACCGCGTAGCGGGCCGAGGTGGATGTCCGACACGGTGGCGATGCGCAGCCCGTCCATGCTGCGGGGGAGCTTCGCCAGCGGGATGCGTACCCGGTCGAGCTGTGGCGGTCCCAGCGCGGTACGGACCCCGTACCCGGTGATGCCGGCGGCGGTGAGCCCGGCGAAGATGGCGGCCCCACGGGCGAGCAGCAACCGGCGGGACTCGTCGTGGTCGGGCCGGTCCACGGCCTGGGCGGCCGGCGGGTCGGCGCTGCCGGCCGCACCGACCAGCGCCGGTTCCGGGGCGGCGGTGGTGGCCTCGGCGACGGTGCTGCGCCGTCGCAGCACCAGCCGGGTCACCGCCATCGGCACTTCCAGCACCACCAGCACGATCAGCAGGTAGAACATCACCGCGAGCCAGAGGTAACCGGGCCAGGCCAGCCAGAACGCCCCGGCGATCTGGGTGCCGGCCATGGTCGCCGGGACGAGCACCGCCAGGAGTAGGGCGACGACCGTGCCGACCCGGCGCCACCGGCCCGGCCCGGTGGTGTCCTTGACCAGCCGTTTCCACAGGTAGAAGTGGATCAGGCCGGTGATCAGGGCGAGCGTGCCCACGAACCCCAGAATCGCCAACACGGCAGCCTTTCCTCAGCCGCCCGCGAAGGGAGGCAGCACGTCGATCGTGGCCCCGGCCGGCAACGGCGTCTGCCGATCATGGCAGGCGACGCCGTCGACCAGGAAACTCGCCACCTGGAGCACCGCGGCCAGCCGGGGGCCGTGCCGGTGGGCGAGTTCACCGAGGAGTTCGTCCAGCGGCCGGCCGGCGGATGCGGTCTCCTCGCTGCGGCCGGCGGCGGCCCGCGCCCCGGCGAAGTACCGGACGGTGAGGTCCACCTCAGCCTCCGATCGCCGACATGGGCCGGACGGGTTGCAGGAAGGTCGGGTCGTCGATGCCGTGCCCGGCCCGCTTGACCACCGTGGCGGCCTGCCAGCGGCGGGCGAGGTCGGCATCGTCCGCGCCGGCCCGCAGCGCGCCCCGCAGGTCGGACTCATCGGTGGCGAACAGGCAGTTGCGGAGCTGGCCGTCGGCGGTGAGCCGGGTGCGGTCGCAGTCGCCGCAGAACGGCCGGGTCACCGTGCCGATCACCCCGACCCGGGCCGGTCCGCCGCCGACCAGCCAGGTCTCGGCCGGGGCGGCGCCCCGGTGCGCCGGGTCGGGGGTGAGGGCGAAGTCGGCGGCCAGCGACGCCAGGATCTCGTCGGCGGTGACCATCGTGGCCCGGTCCCAGCCGTGCTGGGCGTCCAGCGGCATCTGCTCGATGAACCGCAACTCGTAGCCGTGGTCGAGGGCGAACCGCAGCAGCGCCGGCGCCTCGTCGTCGTTGACCCCGCGCATCAGCACCGCGTTGATCTTCACCGGGGTGAGCCCGGCGGCGGCGGCCCCGGCCAGCCCGGCGAGCACGTCGGCCAGCCGGTCCCGCCGGGTCAACGCGGCGAACCGGGCCGCGTCCAGGGTGTCCAACGACACGTTCACCCGGTCCAGCCCGGCGTCACGCAGCGCCGGGGCGAGCCGGTCCAGGCCGAGACCGTTGGTGGTCAACGAGATCCGGGGGCGGGGGGTGAGCGCGGCCACGGCGGCGACGATGCCGACCAGCCCCGGCCGGATCAGCGGCTCGCCCCCGGTGAACCGCACCTCGGTCACCCCGAGTCGCTGCACCGCGACCCCGACCAGCCGCACGATCTCCGCGTCGGTGAGCAGCTGCGGCCCGGCCAACCAGGGCAGCCCCTCGGCCGGCATGCAGTAGGTGCAGCGCAGGTTGCACTTGTCGGTCAGCGACACGCGCAGGTCCCGGGCGATCCGGCCGTACCGGTCGACGAGGACGCCGGCGGTCGTCGGGGCGGCGGTCACCCGTCGACCGTAGCGCGACCGACGCCCCGCAGCGCCGCTCGGGCGGCACCGACGACCGCATCGCGGTACGCCCCGCCGAACAGCGCGGTGTGCACGAGCAACAGGTGCAGTTGGTGCAGCGGCACCCGTTCAGGCCAACCGTCGGCCAGCGGCCACGCCTCCCGGTAGCCGGCCATGATCCGATCGAGGTGCGGCGGACCACCGAAGAGCGCCAGCTGGGCCAGGTCCGTCTCCCGGTTACCGCCGTGCGCCGCGGGGTCGACCAGCCACACCCGGTCGTCCGCGCCCCAGAGCAGGTTGCCCGGCCACAGGTCGCCGTGCAGCCGGACCGGCGGCTCGTCGCCGCCGAACTCGCCGACCCGCGCCACCACCTGCTCCACCAGCGCGGCGTCCGGGCCGTCGAGCGCACCGCCGTCGACCGACATCCGCAGGTACGGCAGGAGTCGCCGCCGGGCGAACCAGTCCGGCCACGGCCCCTCGTCGGGGGTGTTGTCCTGCCCGAGGGTGCCGATGAACCCGGGCCAGGGCGCCCCGAACCGGTCGGCGCCGGCCCGGTGGGTGCCGGCCAACTCCCGACCGAACCGCTCGGCCGCGTCGGGCGTCGGCTCGCCGGGGTCGACCCAGTCGAGCGCCAGCAGCTCCGGCAGCGCCACCACCACCTCCGGTACGGCCACCGCGCCAGCCTCGCGCAGCCAGCGCAACCCGGCGGCCTCGGTGTCGAAGAAGCCCTCCGGCGCCGGTCGACCGGCCCGCTCCGGCCAGGTCTTGGCGAAGATCGAGTGGCCGTCGTCCAGGGTCAACCGGGAGGCCGCGCAGCTGTCCCCGCCGGCCACCGGGGTCTCCCGGATGCGCTGGTGGGTCAGGAAGGTGGGCAGGTGCTCCGGGTGCGCCCGCAGGTACGCCAGGTCCATGAGCGCAAGGTAGCCGCTCGGACCGACCCCGGTGGGCCGCGTCGCCTCCCGGATCGCGGTGACCTGCACGACTACCGTCCGTATCTGTGGATAACCCGCGTGTCGTCCACAGGGCCTGTCGAGGATGTTCCCGCCCGCCGCAGGCTGCCGGACATGAACGCGACCGACCGCCCCCGGCTCACCGTCCGCTCGCCCGCCGACCTGATCACCGCCGTGCCCTACCTGATCGGCTTCCACCCCGTCGACAGCATCGTGGTGGTGGCGATGCGGGGCCGACGGATCGTCTTCGCCGCCCGCGCCGACCTGCCCGAGTCGGGCACCGACCCGGCCCTGCCGGCGCGACATCTCGGCGACGTGATCGGCCGGCAGGACGCCGAATCCACCACGGTCATCGGTTTCGGCCCGCCCGAACGGGTCACCCCGGCGGTGGACGCCGTCCGGTCGGCGCTGGACGACATCGGGCTGCCCGTGCTCGACGCGCTGCGGGTGACCGACCGCCGCTACTGGTCGTACCTCTGCGAGGCGCCGGACTGCTGCCCACCCGACGGCACCCCGTACGACCCGGAGGCCAGCCAGGTCGCCGCCGCCGCGGTCTACGCCGGTCAGGTGGCCCTCCCTGACCGGGCGGCGCTCACCGCCCAGGTGGCCCCGCCGAGGGCGTCGACCGGGTCGCCCTGCGCCAAGCCGGCGACCGCGCTGAACGACGCCTGCTGGGCCTGCTGGAGGCGGCCCCCGCCACCGACGAGTTCGGCGAACGGGCCATCCGCAGGGCCGGCGTGGCAGCGGTACGGCAGGCCCAACGCCGGCACCGGCGCGGCGACCGGCTCACCGACGACGAGTTGGCCTGGCTGACCTTGCTCCTGACCCACCTGCCGGTACGCGACCACGCGTGGGAACGCACCGACGGGCGCGAGGAGGACATCGCCTTCTGGAGCGAGGTGCTGCGCCGCACCGAGGAGGAGCTGGTCCCCGCCCCCGCCTGCCTGCTCGCCTTCGCTGCCTGGCGGGCCGGCCAGGGCGCGCTCGCCGCCGTGGCGCTGGAACGGGCGCTGGCCCTCCGCCCCGACTACACCCTCGCCCAGATCCTCGACGACCTGCTCCGGCGCGGTGTGCCACCGTCCGACCTGGACGGATGGCCGGCCGTGACCGAGCCGGGAGTGCTGCGCCGCCGTCGTCGCCGACCCCGCCGGCCCCGCTGACTCGGCTGCGTTGTCTCAGCCGTGCTGAAACTCGGCTGTGCTGTCTCGGCCGTGCTGAAACTCGGCCGTGCTGTCTCGGCCGTGCTGCGAGCGGCACGGCGCTTCGGCCTTCCCCTCTCGCCACCCGGGACTACGGCGTCCTGCCGGTCGGGGGTATGTGTTCGCCGAGATGAGTATGCCCAGCAGTCATATTCATGCCTCTGAGTCATAAGGCTGTCGGTGGCATGTTGTCGGGCAGCCACGGTCGACCGGTGACGACGGCGGCGAGACGGTGAATCTGGCCCGATCGTGGCGACGGACGCCCAGGCTCTCCATCGACCGGGTCGGGTAGGTCGGGGGCGGGAGACCGGGTCGTCCCCTGACGCGAAGTGCCTGCCCCAAGCCTCGGGGCAGGCACTTCGTCGGGCAGCTCGGTCAGGCGCGATCGGCCAACCCGGCGACGAACGTGCGCCACGAGGTCGGGGCGAACGTCAGGGCCGGCCCGTCCGGGTCCTTGGAGTCCCGCACCGCGACCGCGCCGGGAAGGTTGCCGGCAACCTCGACACAGTTCCCGCCGCTGGTCCCACTTCGGGTGGACTTCCGCCACTGCGCATCAGTCAGGTCCATTGGTCCGCCACCTCTCGCAGGTAATCGGCCAGGCTGCTGTTATCCCGGCTGATGGCTCTGGTTCCGCGTCATATCGCCTGACTCGGAAGGGAAAGAATGCTCCTGCGGTAGGCCGACGTGGGCCCGGTCCACGGTGGACCAAGGGGTCAAGCTCGATCAATCAGCCCGGCGACGAACATGTGCCATGCCGTCGGTGTGAACGTCAGGGCTGACCCATGTGGGTCCTTGGAGTCGCGGACCGCGACCGTTCCGGGAAGGTTGTCGGCGACCTCGACACAAGCTCCACCATTGGAGCTGCTGCGGCTGCTCTTACGCCAGCGCGCGCCGGTCAGCTCATCCATGATCGTGCCCTCAGAAATTCGATGGTCTGGTCGCGCGGCAACGCTACCGACCTGACTGTATCCCAGACCTCCCAAAGGGAAGCAACGTCCTTGGTGATGCGTCCTGCGGCCTGGTCGTCCAGATAGCCGACCTCTTCACCCTCCGGTGTGTTCGCGATGATGAACGGTCCTGCCTGACCTGGATGAAGTCCGGCGCGTAGCGGCAGGACGTGGACCATCAGATTCGGTCGCTGGGCAAGCTCTACCAGGTGGTCCAACTGGGCATTCATGACGTCTGGGGTTCCCCGGCGTAGAGCCGCCTCGTCGATCACGAACACGAGCAAGGGCGGCCGTGCTCGGTTGAGCACGACCGCCTGCCGTTGTAGGCGAGATTCCACGTGATCTTCGGCATCGTCGGCGAGCGGGCCGCTGGCGATGATGGCGCGGGCGTAATCAGGGGTCTGGAGTACGCCTGGCAGGACGGCATTCTCGAACCACCGCAGGCCGGACGCCTCCCGCTCGATCTCGGCCCACGGTCTGAACCATGCCGGCTCGAGCTTCTTCAGAATGTCCGGCCAAAGTTCCTCAATGTCCTTACGCAGGATCTCGGCAACCTTGGCGCGGTGGCGCGTTTGGGGAATCCGTCCCTGGTTCACCCACCGGGCTGCCGTCTTCGGATCAACTCCGATCTGAGAGGCGAGGCTTTCGGCGGTCTCGCCAACCGCAGCCATCGCTCTCTGAACTGCCCGATTCATCCACGCTCCTCCGAGTGAACGTCCCGAATGTCTGCGGTACAGACTGCTACGCGGTGTCATCGATCCGCAACCCTGGGCAAGGTCTATTCGGGGCGGCGCTGTCGGTAGTGGTCGAGAGCTGGCGACGGCGTCTGCCGGAGGGGCCGTCCCGTGGGAGGGCGGGACGGCCCCTCCTCCACGTCGACGCAGAGGAGACCCCGTGCCCAGGGAGAAGCCGAAACCCGAGCAGAGCCCGAAGCCCGTACCCGACCCGACGCCCGTACCCGGCCCCGGACCGCCCGCGCGCCCGATCGTGCCCGGACCGATCGGGCCGTTCGTTCCGCCGTACCGGGGGCCGGGGCGGATGACCGGCGTCGTGCCGACGCACCGCTGGGCGGTCAGCCGGAACCCGGGGCCACGGTGACTCCGCCGGAGATCAGGTCGGGAGACGTGCTGCACCTGTCGCGTACCGCCAGCGTGCAGTTCATCCGGCCGATCACGGTCCGGGTCATCCGGGTGCTGGCCGACTGGCACACGTACGACGGGTGGGTGTGGATCGACGCGTACCAGCTGAATGCTGTCGGCGACGCAGTGCGGCGGCGGACCCTGTTCCTGATGCCGGCGGGTGCGCGCCGGCCCGCCCCGCAGTCGGACCGCGCCCCCACCCGGACCGTCCCGGCTCCCCCGGCCCGGCGAGGTGGGGCGACGGTCTCGCGGCGGGGGATGGCGGTCCCCCGGGACGCGCGGCCCGGCCGGGGGCGGGCGTCCCGGTCGGCGGGGACACCGTGACCGGGCCGCTGCCCGGCCGGCACACGCCGCTGCGGCCGATCTGGTTGTGCCGGGTCGATGCGAACCCGTGGCCGTGCGGGGCGGCGAAAATCGCCCTCCTCGCCAGGTACGACGGCGACCGGCCGGGCCTGCTCGCCCTGCTGGCCCGGTTGTCGACGGAGGCGACCGATCATCTGACGCAGCTCGACAACGGTCGCCAGATCGACGTGACCGACCGCTTCCTGAGCTGGGCCCGCCCGCCGGGTCGTTGATTCTCCCCGCCGGTCCGGGTCGGCGCAGCAGGCCGGCGCTGCGCGGGTTCCTCGCCGCCTCGATCGCGGTAGCGGGGCTCGGCTGTCCATCGATTGTGGAGAGTTGTTGCTGCCCTGGCGACAAGAAATCTCCACAATCCTCGCCCCACTCCCACCAACCCCGTGCCGGGCCGACCGCACCGCCGACGCCGCACCGCCGACGCCGTGCCGGGCCGACCGCAACGCCGACCCCGGTGGGGCCGCCGGTCGCGACACGGGCAGCGATCGGATCCCCATGAGAGATCAGGATGTGACGCGGTGCGCGCCGGTGTAGACGTTCATCGTGCGGCCACGCAGGAAGCCCACCAGGGTCAGGCCCGCCTCGTCGGCCAGGTCGGCGGCGAGGGTGCTCGGCGCGGAGACCGCCGCCAGCAGCGGTACCCCGGCCATCCACGCCTTCTGGGTCAGCTCGAAACTCGCCCGGCCGGACACCATCAGCAGGTGCCCGGCGAGCGGCAGCCGCCGTTGCCGCACCGCCCAGCC
Organism: Micromonospora sp. RL09-050-HVF-A; assembly: GCF_019374995.1. Lineage (NCBI taxonomy): Bacteria > Bacillati > Actinomycetota > Actinomycetes > Micromonosporales > Micromonosporaceae > Micromonospora > Micromonospora sp. RL09-050-HVF-A. The sequence goes on along the minus strand of NZ_JAGKQP010000002.1, from coordinate 4,404,206 downwards.
GATTACCTTGTCCACGGCGTTGTGCCGGCCGACGTCCTCGCGCAGCACCACCAGCTCACCGTCGGGGGTGAACAGGCCCGCCGCGTGCAGGCCGCCGGTGCGGTCGAAGGCACGCTGCGCGGCGCGCAGTCGGTCCGGCAGCTCCGCCAGCAGCTTCGCCGGCACGGTGAGCGGGTCGTCCGCGACGGGAAAACGGGACCGGGTACGCACCGCGTCGATGCTGGCCTTGCCGCACACCCCGCAGGAACTGGTGGTGTAGAAGTTGCGTGTCGGGTCCGTCTCCGGTGCCGGCACACCGGGGGAGAGCACCACGTCGACCACGTTGTACGTGTTCGGTGTCTCCGCCCCGGAGCAGAGCTGGGCGGTGTGCACGTCGGCGTCGCTGCGGATCAGCCCCTCGGTCAGCAGGAAACCGATGGCCAGGTCGAGGTCGTCACCGGGGGTACGCATGGTCACCGCCAGCGGGCGGCGTCGACCCGGGCCACCCGGACCGACCCGGATCTCCAGCGGTTCCTCCACGGCGAGCGTGTCGGGCCGGCGCAGCGCCACCCGGGCGTCGTCCGCCGCGTCGAGGTCGATCCGGAGCACGCTCCGCCGGTCAGTGGCCCGTCCCATCCCGCCATCCTGCCCCGCCCACCCGGCCTCCCGCACGGTGACCACCCTGGCTGCGCGGTCGCATGCTCGGCCGGTGACCCCGTCGGCCTGCCGGGTGCCCGTCCGGCGGGGCACCCGGTGCCGGCCCCGGCGACCGTGGAACGCGACAGGATCGACCGATGAGGGCAGTTACCGGATCATGATGCCGGGCCGGGTGGGAGCCGGACCGCTACCGTGACCGGATGACGGCGTACGCGGCGGTGGTGCTGGCCGGTGGTGCGGCCCGCCGGATGGGTGGGCGGGACAAGCCGGCGGTGCCGGTGCACGGGCTGTCGATGCGCGACCGGGTGCTCGCCGCCGTTGCTGACGCCACGCCCCGGGTGCTGGTCGGGCCGGGCGGGTCGCTGCCGGTCGACGTGCTGGTGACCCGGGAGGAGCCGGCGGGCGGTGGCCCGGTGGCCGCGACGGCGGCCGGACTGGCCCTGCTCCACCCGGGTACGACGGTGGTCGCCCTGTTCGCCGCCGACCTGCCGCTGCTCACCCGCCCGGCCGTCGGCGTGCTACTCGACGCGCTCGCCGCCGAGTCCGGCCCGGAGGTACCGGACGGCGTCTGTCTCCTCGACGACCGGGGCCGGCGGCAACCGTTGTGCGGGGTGTGGCGGGTGCCGTCGCTACGTGCCGCGCTGGCCCGCGTGGCCGCCCGCCGATCCGAGGCCGCCGGGAGTGTCGGGGCTGCCGGGGTCGCGGAGCTGCCCGGGAACGCCGAGCTGCCCGGCAACGCCGAGCTGCCCGGCAACGCCGGCGGGACCGGGGGCGTCCGGGGTGTCGGGCGGGCCGGCGGCGGCGGGGGAGCCGAAGCCCTCGCCGGGGCGTCGATGCGGGAACTCCTGGGTGAGCTGACCGTACGCGAGTTGGTCTGGTCCGCTGCCGGCCCCCCACCGTGGTTCGACTGCGACACTGACTCCGACATTCGCCGGGCGGAGGAGTGGACGCGATGACGGTGCTGGACGACTGGGTGACGGCAGCCTGCGCCGAGCTGGGTCTCGACCCGGCCGAGGTGTCGGTGCCGACCGTGCTGGACCTGGCCCGGGACGTCGCCCACCAGGTGCTGCGGCCGGGTGCGCCGGTCACCGCGTACCTGCTGGGGGTGGCGGTCGGGCGCGGTGCGGACCCGGCAGCGGCGGCGGCCCGGCTCAGCGGACTGGCCGCCCAGTGGCCGGTGGAGCTGGGCGGCGAGCGCCCCGACCGGCTGGCGTCCGAGGTCGGCCGGCAGGCACCGCCGGCACCCTGAGCGGCCCGGCAATGACCGTCGTGGCCGGCTGACCGGCCGCCCCACCGGTGATCCCGTCACGTCGTGTTCTCTCGCCGCCACGATCGTCGGTGACGGTGTCCGATGCCGGTCGCGGTGGATTCGTTCTCCGGCCCGCCTGGGTAGGGTGACCTTGACGGACGGAGGCGATCATGACGGCGGACCACCCCTCGAAGCCGACCGGTGATCAGCCCGGCACCTCGCCGGCGCACCACGACCACCACGAGTCGGTCCTGCTGGACGAGCCGAGCACGGCCGATCTGCGGGCCAAGGTCACCGAGGCGTGGCGGGAGTTCGCCCGGGCGCTGGCCGCGCGGCTGCGTGAGCTGCCCGCCGGGGCGCAGCTCGAACTCACCCTGGACCCGACCGCCTCCGGCACGGGTGACGCGGTCTATTCGATCAGCGTGAGCATCGACGAGGGGGGCCGGATCTCCGCCCGGGCGGTGGGCAACGCCACCCTGCCGCAGGGCTTCCGGCTGGACCGTGCGGCGGTGGCCGACATGATCGCGCTCGGCTGGTCGCCGCCCGGTGTGGTGGCGGGCTCCGGCGAACACTTCGGCCTGGACGGGGTGGCCGACGACGCCAGCAAGCTGGCCGGGCTGCTCTCCCGCACCCTGCGGGACGTGTACGGCGCACCGCACCCGGCCTTCCTGGTCTATCTCAGTCAGGACGCCGAGGGTGAGTCGTTGCCGATCGAGGCGCTCGGCACCGCACGCAGCGAGTTCGGCCCCGACCAGGACGTCGAGGCCGACCTCGACGAGGCACTGGCCGCTGCGGCGAGCGCGCAGAACGGTGAGCAGGAGGTCCTGGACCTGCCCGAACGGGTCCGCACGGTGGTGTCGACCATGCTGAAGTCGACCTCCGACCACCTTCAGATCGACTCCGACGGCGACATCAACATCCGGGCCGGGTCGGCGATGGTCTTCGTCCGGGTGCGGGACAACCCGCCGCTGGTCGACGTCTTCTCGCCGGTGCTGACCGAGGTCGAGCCGACCGAGCGGCTGTACGTGAAACTCTCCGAGCTGACCAACCGGATGCCGATCGGCCGGTTGTACTGCGCCGACGACACGGTGTGGGCGTCCATCCCGGTCTTCGGGCGCAACTTCCAGGCTACCCACCTGATGCTGGCGGTGCAGGTGATGACGGGGCTCGCCGACGAGTTGGACGACCGGCTGCACGGTGAGTTCGGCGGGAAGCGGTTCTTCGGCGAGGGTGACAAGCCGGGCCGGGGCGACAGCGAACACCGCACCGGCATGTACCTCTGATCCTCCGCCCACCAGACAACCGCGCCGCCGCCGCCGCTGCCGCCGCCGGCCTGCCGCCGCACTGCTGCCCGGCTGCTGGCTACGCCGCCGGGTACGGCGCGACCGGCGCGACCGGCCCGACCGGCATGGGCGGCCCGACCGGCATGGGCGGCGCGGGCGGTCAGGGGGTGGACGGGCCGACGCCGGGCGACTCGACCAGTCGGGACAGCACGATGGTGCTCCGGGTGGAGGTGACGAACGGCTCCGCCCGGAGCCGTTCCAGTGCCTCCTCCAGGTGGGAGATGTCGGCGGCCCGCAGGTGCACGAGCGCGTCGGCCTCACCGGAGACGGTGTAGGCGCCGACCACCTCGGGGTGCCGGCGGGCGGCCACCCCCAGCTGGGTGGGTGTGGTCCGGCCGGCGCAGAACAACTCGACGAACGCCTCCGTGGTCCAGCCGACGGCGGCCGGGTCCACCACGGCGGTGAAGCCCCGGATCACCCCGGTGGCCCGCAGCCGGTCCACCCGTCGCTTGACCGCAGGAGCGGAGAGTGACACCCGGTTGCCGATGTCCGCGTACGAGGTTCGGGCGTCCGCCACGAGCAACGCAATGATTCGCTGGTCGACCGCGTCTATCTGCAACGTTCCGCCTCGTGGAAGCAATGGTTGTGGCTGTTACCAACGTTCTACGCTACCTACCCTTGGTGACCGTGAACCAGCAGCGCGCCCCGCGAAAGCGGACATATCTGATGTGTGCCCCGGAGCACTTCGCGGTCGAGTACGCCATCAACCCGTGGATGGACGTCACCGTCGGCGTCGACGTGGCACTGGCGGTCAAACAGTGGGACCGGCTGCGGGACACGCTGGTCGGGCTCGGGCACGAGGTGCACGTGCTGACCCCGCAGGCGGGGCTGCCGGACATGGTCTTCGCGGCCAACGGTGCCTTCGTGGTGGACGGGACGGTCTACGGCGCGCAGTTCAAGCACGAGCAGCGGGCCGCCGAGGCCGCCGCGCACCGGGCGTTCTACCAGGAGCACGGCTGGCACTTCATCGCGCCGAGCGAGACCAACGAGGGGGAGGGCGACTTCGCCTATCTGCCGGAGGCGCACGGCGGGCTGATCCTCGCCGGGCACGGGTTCCGCACCGAGTTGCCGGCGCACGCCGAGGCGCAGGAGGCGCTGGGCCGGCCGGTGGTGTCGCTGCGCCTGGTCGACCCGCGTTTCTACCACCTGGACGTGGCGCTCGCCTCGATCGACGACGGCAACGTCGCGTACTTCCCGGGGGCCTTCTCGGCGGCCAGCCAGCGGGTGCTCACCCAGCTCTTCCCGGACGCGGTGCTCGCCGACGACGAGGACGCGTTGGCCTTCGGCCTGAACCTGGTCAGCGACGGGGCGAACGTGGTGCTCAACAGCGAGGCGACCCGGCTGGCCGGGAAGCTCAAGGCGGCCGGGTACACCCCGGTGCCGGTGGAGTTGGCCGAGCTGAAGAAGGGCGGCGGCAGCGTCAAGTGCTGCATCGCCGAGCTGCGCCCCTGACCGCCGCGCCCACCACCACGCCACGGCCTGCCCTGACCGGTGCCATGCCGCGAAGGGCCGACCCCGCCACGGCCTGCCCCGCCACGGCCTGCCCCGCCACGGCCTGCCCCGCCACGGCCTGGCCGGCCGCCACGGCCTGGCCTGCCATGCCGCGGCCGGCTGTGGGGCGGCTCAGCCGAGGGTGGCGATCTCGTTGATCAGGACGTTGGAGAGCAGCCGGCCGTCGAACTGCACCTTGCGCAGGTACCACTTCTGCTGCGGGGTACGCGGCTGGTTGAACTGCCACGGCCCGCGCGGGCTGTCGATCTGGCCGATCTTGCCCAGCGCCAGGTTGACCTGCTGCGCGGTGGGTTCCGCGCCGGCCAGCCGGATCGCCTTGTCGAGCACCTGCGCGGCGTCGTACGAGGCCATCGCGTAGGTGGTGGGCGAGACGTTGTAGGTCTTGCGGTATGCCGAGGCGAAGATCCGGTTGGCGTTGTTGTTGAGGTCGGCCGAGTAGTTCAGCGAGGTCTGGATGGTGCCGGCCTTGAGGCTGTCGTCCGCGTTGACCAGGGTCGAGCGCAGGTCGGTGAGGATGTTGCCCTCGGTCAGGAAGCCGGGCGCGTAGATGTCGCCGAACCAGCGGCTGCGGCGCAGTTGCCTGATGAACTGCTCACCCGCGGTGCCGGAATAGAAGCAGAAGATCCCGTCGGGCTGGCGGCTGAGCGCCTCGTTGATCTGCGCGCTGAATTCGTTCTCGCCCGGGGTGGGGTTGGCGGTGGTGAGGATGGGGTCGCCGATGATCCGGGGGTCGTCGGTGCCGAAGCCGTCCCGGAACCCGTTGATCACGTCCTGGCTGGCGGTGCCCTCCGGGGTGACGATGGCGAGCCGGCTGCCGGCGGGAAGTGTTCGCCGCAGGTACGACCCGAGCGCGCGGCCCGGCTCGTCGAGCACGTACGACGTCCGCCAGATGTAGACGACGCTCTGGAGGCTGGGCGGGGAGGCGTTGGACCCGATCAGCGGCACCCGGGCCTTCTCCACCGCGTCGCGGATGCCGGACATCACGGTGGAGTTGACCACGCCGCTCATGGCGAGCACGTTCTGGGCGAGCAGGGAGTCGACGGCGGCCTGGCCGCTCTTGGCGTTGTCCCCCTCGTCGACGGTCACCACGGTCACCGGGTGCCCGCCGAGCTGCTGCCCGTTCATGGCCAGGAAGAGCTGGAAGCCGTTCTCGATGTCCTCGCCGATGGCTTTGCCGACGCCGCTCTCCGGCCGGATCAGCCCGATCTTGATCGGTTTGCCCACGACCGGCGTCTCGGTGTCGTCCGTGCCGCAGGCGGCGGCCAGTCCGGTCGTACCGAGCGCGGCCAACAGTTGGAGGGCCCGCCTGCGGTTCATCTGCGACACCGAAATCCTTCCGGGAGCATTGCCGGGCGTCACCGCCCCTCCGGCGTTCTACCTGGTGAGCGGCCTTGCGTCAATGGATCTTGATCTTCAAGCAGCGACTGCAACGCAGCCCTTACCTCGGGCCAGGCCGCCGAGAGCGGGTCGATCAACCCGAAGTGCTCGCATTCCGGCAGCTCAACGAGGGTGACCGGGGCTCCGGCGGCTTGTGCGGTGGCAGCATATGACCTGCTCAGAGCGATCGGCACCTGCCGGTCCCGCATCCCGTGCACGATCACCGTCCGCGTCCGTGCCGGCACCGAGCTGCGGGGGTCGGCCACCGCGTACCGCTGCGGGTGTTCGGCCGGGCCGCCGCCGAGCAGCGCGGCCACCGCCCCCGAATCCAGATCCAGCCGGTACGCCTCGACGAGGTCGGCGACCGGTGCCAGCGCCAGCACCCCGCCCACGGCCTGCGGGACGTGTGCCGCCACGTGCAGCGCGAGCTGCCCGCCCGCCGAGTGCCCCAGCAGCAGCGGCGGCCCCTCGGCGACCTGCCCCGGCAGGGCGCGCGCCGCCAACCCGGGCAGCGCCGCCACCCCCGCCCGCACGTCGGCGAGGGTGTTCGGCCACCCCCCGTCGGGCTGACCGGTGCGCCGGTACTCCAGCTGGGCCACCGGCCACCCCAGGTCGGCCAGCGCGGCGGCGAGCGGGCCGGTGTGGGTGCGGTCGTACCCGGCCCGCCAGAAACCGCCGTGCAGCACCGCCACCAGCGGGCGGACCGGACCACCCCCGGCCGGCCGGCGCAGGTCGACGAGCTGCTCCGGCCGGTCGCCGTAGCGGACGGTCAGGTCCGGCGGTGGGGCGGGCCGGGTGAGCACGGCACGCGGGTCGGTGGGCATGCCGGCGACGGTAGCGCGGCCACCGCCGCGACGGCGTCCCCGCCGGCCGCGCCCCGTGAGCGACCTCACCGAGGGTGTTCCCGCTGCCCATGGGCGATGTCGGGGCCGGTGGCGGTCCGGGCGCGTGCGGCGGGACCGGGTGGGTAAAGATGGGTGCCATGACCGAAGCGCATTCCACTGGACAAGATGACGAGCTGGGCCGCGCGGACGGGCAGTCGGGCACCGTGGTGGTGGTCGGCCCGGACGGCCGCCCGGTCGGCACCGTGCAGACCGACGAGACCGGCGAGGACCCGACCCGCCTGGTGGAGCAGCCGGCCAAGGTGATGCGGATCGGCAGCATGATCAAACAGCTGCTGGAGGAGGTCAAGGCCGCCCCGCTCGACGACGCCAGCCGGCACCGGATGCGGGAGATCCACGCCCGGTCGATCGTCGAGCTGAAGGACGGCCTCGCCCCCGAGCTGCGTGAGGAGCTGGAACGGCTCTCGCTGCCGTTCGCCGAGGACCAGGCCCCCAGCGAGGGTGAGCTGCGGATCGCCCACGCCCAGCTGGTCGGCTGGCTGGAGGGGCTCTTCCACGGCATCCAGGCCGCCCTGGTGGCCCAGCAGATGGCCGCCCGGGTGCAGTTGGAGCAGATGCGTTCCGGTGGCCGTCCCGCCCTGCCCAGCGGCCCCGGCGCGATGATCCCCGGCATGCCCGGCATGGGGCAGCAGCCCGGTGGCGAGGGCCACAACACCGGCCAGTACCTCTGACCCCCGGCCGGCCCCGGCCGGCCTCTGACCCTCGGCCCTGCCTCCGGGTCGGTGGCCCGCCCCCGGGTCGGGGCCGCCGGCCCGGGGTCGGGCGTCGGGGCGTCGCCGCGCGGTGACGCCCCGGTCCGCTCAGCCCACCCCGAAGACCTTCTCCAGGTACGCCGCCACGCCGTCGGCGGTGTTCGCCCCGGTCACCTCGTCGGCGATCTCTAGCACGGCGGGGTGCGCGTTGGCCACCGCCACCGCCCGCCCCGCCCAGGTCAGCATCGGCACGTCGTTGGGCATGTCACCGAAGGCGAGCACGTCGGCCTGCGCCACCCCGAGCCGGGCCGCGTACCAGGCCAGCCCGGCGGCCTTGGTCACCCCGGCGGCGGAGATCTCCACCAGCCCGCTGTACGACGAGTGGGTCGCCTCGGCCAGCCCCTCCAGCGCCCCCGCCACCACCTGCACGAAGGCGTCCGGGTCCTGGGTGCCGGCGCGGGCCAGCAGCTTCACCGCCGGCACCGAGGCCAGCTCCTCGGGCGACTCGACGGCCCGGATGGCATCGTGGTCGGCGTCCCAGCGCAGCGGGTAGTGCGCCTCGTGCCGCATCTCCCGGCTGTCGACGATCTCCACCGCGAAGCTGACCTCCGGCACCGCCGCCCGCAACCGCCGGGCCACCTCGGCGAGCAGTTCCGGGGCCAGCGGGTCGGCCCGCAGCACCTGGTCGGTGTCCGGGTCGTAGACCACCGCGCCGTTGGCGCAGATCGCCGGCAGTGGGGCGGAGAGCTGGTCGTACACCGTCTGGAGCCAGCGGATCGGGCGGCCGGTGACCAGCACGACCGGCGTGCCCGCCGCGGCGATCCGCTCCAGCACCGCCGTGGTGCGGGCGCTGAGCCGGCGGTCGTCGCCGAGCAGGGTGCCGTCGATGTCGCTGGCGACCAGCCGTGGTGTCTCTCCCATCACCGGGAGAGTAGTCGGTCCAGGTAGACCGCCACCCCGTCGTCGTCGTTGCGCAGGGTCACCTCGTCGGCGGCGGCCCGCACCAGCGGGTGGGCGTTCGACACGGCCACCCGGGACCAGCCGGCCCAGGCGAACATCGGCAGGTCGTTGGGCATGTCCCCGAAGACCAGCACGTCGGCCGGGTCGACGCCGAGCCGTTCGGCGACCACGGTCAGCCCGCTGGCCTTGTCCACCCCGGCCGGGGTGATCTCGACGAAGCCGAGACCGGCCTGGGTGAGGGTGGCGACCTGCGGCGGGACGATCCGGCGGGCGGTGGCCAGCAGCTCGTCCACGTCGTGGTCGGCGGTCCGGACGAACGCCTTGATCACGTCGAGGGCGAGACATTCCGCCCGGGTGCGCGCCTCGAACCGCTCGGGGTAGGGCCAGGCCGGGTGGTAGTCGCCCCAGAGCGGCGCGTCGTGCTCGTCGGAGCCCTCGACCATGACGGTCAGCGGGCCGACGGCGGCCTCCAGGTCGGTCAGCAAACCGGCCAGCACCTCGGCAGAGAGCCGTTCGTCGCGCAGCACCACCGGGCCGGCCGGGTCGCTCTGGTCGACCACGCAGCCGCCGCCGGCCATCACCAGGTAGTCGGCGGCCCGGATGTCGTTACGGGTGAGTTCCTTCAACCGGGGGCCCCGGCCGGTGGCGCCGACCACCGGGATGCCGGCGGCCCGCACCCGGTCGAGCACCCCGTGGGTGTACGCCGAGACGGTGTCGTCGCTGCGCACCAGCGTGCCGTCGAGGTCGGTGGCGATGAGTTTCGGTAGTCCCGGGCGGGTCATCGTTCCTCCTTGCCCGCCGCCGTCCGTACCGGTCGTCCGACCCGGTGTGACGGCGGGCAGCAACCGTACCTCGCCGGAAAGGTCGTCACCACGGCTTCCCGGCGAACCGGGCGGCAACGTCCGATGGCCGCCGGACCGCCACCCGGCGTGCCGGTTCCGGCGCCGGGCGGGAGCGGGTCGTGGCCGGTGGCAGGGCCGACGGGGGACCTGGTCGACCTCCGCTCCCGGCGACCGGCGGGGTGGGTCGCGGTGGGTGGGGCGCTCAGGCGTCGGGTTCGCGACGGGCGAACGGGACCGTCGGGGTGACGGTCAGGTCGGCGGGTACGGCCGGCCGGTCGTCCCCGCCGGGGCCGAAGCCCGTCCGCTCCGCCACGTCGCCGTCGCCGTCCGGCCGTTCGGCCGGCTGCTGCGGGACGACCGTGAGCAGTGCCGCCCCGACGAGCGTGACGGCCACGAAGGCCATCACCAGGCCCCGGCCGTAGTCCACCCGGAACCCGTCCTCGGCGGAGTAGAACACCGCCCGCTGCCCGGAGTCGTCCAACGAGAAGGCGGTGACGGTGAGCAGGACCAGCAGGGCACCCGCCACGGCCAGCCCGGCCACCCGGGCGTCGTGCCGGACCGCCGCGCTCCCCCGCAGGGTCAGCGCCACCGCCGCGCTGAGTAGTAGCAGTCCCACCAGGTACGCGATGCCGAAGCCGCCCACCTCGGCGACCCCACCGGGCACCCGGATGGTGCCGCTGCCCTCCGGACCACCGTTCGGGAGGGTCATCACCAGCCATTCCCCGGCCGCCGACGCCGTGGCGGCGACCGCGCCGAGCAGGGTCAGCACCGGGGGCAGCCGGTGGTCGCGGCGCAGCGCGGTGGGCCAGGGCCCGAATCGCCGGCCGGTGGGTCCTTCGGGGGCGTCCCACTGCGGCACGGGGCTGTCGTCCGAGCGGTCGTCCTGTCTCGGGATGGGGAGATCCTGGGACATCGGCTACCTTCCGCGTCGCGGGCCTGACCCGCATCATCCCACGTCGGAGGGCCACCGGCCGGGAGCGCCCGCCCCCGGAAGGTCGGCAGTGCGGTGCGGGTTCGACTAGCGTTCGGGTATGCCTATCCGTACCGCATCCGCACGTTGGCAGGGCAACCTCACCGAGGGCGCCGGGACCGTCCGCACCGGCAAGGGTGGCCTGGAGGGGAACTACTCCTTCAAGTCGCGCTTCGAGGAGGGCGAGGGGACCAATCCCGAGGAGCTGATCGGGGCCGCCCACGCGGGCTGCTTCTCGATGGCGCTCTCCAAGCAGCTCGCCGACGCCGGCCTGTCCGACACCTCGGTGGAGACCACCGCCAAGGTGCACTTCGACAAGACCGACGCGGGGATGACCGTCACCCGGATCGACCTGGAGACCGTCGGTCAGGCCCCGGGCCTGGACGAGGCCCAGTTCACCAAGCTGGCCCAGGCCGCCAAGGAGGGCTGCCCGATCTCCCGGCTGCTCTCCCCCGGCGCGCAGATCAGCCTCACCGCCCGCCTCGCCTCCTGACCCCGAGCCCCGGCCCCACCCCGCCCTGGGGTGGGGCCGGGGCCCACCCTCGATCCCGGTCGTCGTGGTATCCGGGCGATTCGTCGCCCCGGTGAGCAGGATCGAGCGAGATCACGGTGTGGTGGTTCGAGGCGCTCCCGGTGGGCGGTCCGAGCGTGGGTGATCGGGCCGGTGGGTGGGCGGCGGGTCGGGCACAATGGGTGAGGTGCCCGTGGAGATGAGCCGTGAACGCTTCGAGGAGCTGGTCGGCGAGGCCCTCGACGAGGTGCCCGAGGAGCTGCTCCGGTTGATGAGCAACGTGGTCATCCTGGTCGAGGACGACCCGCCCGCCGGTGAGAACCTGCTCGGCCTCTACGAGGGGCACGCGCTGACCGAGCGCGGCTGGAGCTACTCGGGTGTGCTGCCCGACCGGATCTTCATCTACCGTCGGCCGATCCTGCACATCTGCGCCACCGAGGACGACGTGGTCGACGAGGTGGCGGTGACGGTGGTGCACGAGATCGCCCACCACTTCGGCATCGACGACGAGCGGTTGCACGCGTTGGGTTGGGGCTGAGCCCGCCACCCGCTGCTCCGGCCGGTCACCTCCGCACAGGTGACCGGTTCGGTGCGTGGAGCCGGGCTTGTGCTCCACCCGGCCGATGCGGCTGTTGCGGGGGCTGCCTACCGTGGGGCGAGCACACCCCCAATCAGGAGGAAAACCCAATGCGCAGCGCGCTGTTCTCCGCGGAGAACCTGGAGAAGGAGTCCGCCCAGCCCGGCATGCGGCTGCAGAACTCCAAGATGCTCAAGATCGAACTCAACGGTGAGGCGATGGCCCGGGTCGGGTCCATGGTCGCCTACCAGGGGCAGGTGCAGTTCCAGGCGCTCGGCTCGGGCGGCATCGGCAAGTTCATCAAGCAGCGGCTCACCGGCGAGGGAGTGCCGCTGATGAAGCTCAGCGGCCACGGCGACGTCTTCCTCGCCGAGCTGGCCAAGGACGTGCACATCATCGACCTGGAGCCGGGCGACGCCCTGTCGATCAACGGGTCCAGCGTGCTGGCCTTCGACTCCAGCCTGTCGTACGACATCAAGATGGTCGGCGGCGCGGGGATGGCCTCGTCGGGCCTGTTCAACTGCGTGTTCAGCGGCCACGGCCGGATCGCCATCACCACCAAGGGCACCCCGGTCGTGCTCAACGTCGACGCCCCCACCTACGTCGACCCGCAGGCCGCCGTCTGCTGGTCGGCCAACCTCCAGACCGGCTACCACCGCGCCGAGCAGCTCGGCCTGGGCACCCTGCTCGGCCGCAGCACCGGTGAGGCGTTCACCATGAGCTTCGCCGGCCAGGGCTTCGTCGTGGTCCAGCCGTCGGAGGAGCCGCCGGTCCAGGGCAGCGGCGGCCAGCAGCAGCAACAGGGCCTGCTCGGCGGCCTGCTCAGCTGACCTTCGCCGAGATGGGGGCGGTCCCGGCCGGGACCACCCCCATCCGTCTGCGTGCCGTCGGGCGCTGCGGCAGGCGGGGTCAGCTCAGTTCGCCGGAGCGCAGCCGCGCCAGCCAGGCCGCCGCGTCGGTGTAGTCGGCGTCCGACAGGCCGGCCGGTGCCGGGACCGGCCGGTCACCCACCGCGTCGGTCCAGCGGTGCCGGGGGTACGACCCGAGGAAGCGCACCTCGGCGCAGACCCGACGCAGCCCCTGCAACGCCTCACCGAGCCGGGCGTCCGCCACGTGACCGGTGCAGTCGAGGAAGAAGACGTACCGACCGAGCGCCTCACCGGTGGGGCGGGACTCGATCCGGGTCAGGTTGACCCCCCGGACGGCCAGCTCCATCAGCACCGACAGCAGGGCGCCCACCCGGTCGTGGGCGATGTAGACGGCCAGCGAGGTGAGGTCGTCGCCGGTGGGCGGCGGGGCGGGCCGGGCGGGACAGCAGGGCGAAGCGGGTCACCGCGTCCGGGTGGTCGGCGATCTTGTCGGCGAGCAGCGTCAAGCGGTGCCGGGCCGCCCCGATCGGGGCGCAGATCGCCGCGTCGAACTCGCCGTTGGCCGCGCCGGCCGCCGCCGCGCCGTTGGAGAGCACGTCGATCACCGTGGCGTCGGGTAGGTGGGCGCGTAGCCAGTTGCGGCACTGGGTGGACGCCTGCGGGTGGGCGGCCACGCTGCGCACCCCGGCGAGTTCGGTGCCGGGGCGCGCGCCGAGCACGAACTCCACCGACAGGATCACCTCCCGGGTGATCACCAGCGGGCCTCCCTCGGCCAGCTCGTCCAGCGTCACCCCGACCGCGCCGCCGATCGAGTTCTCCATCGGCACCAGCGCCGCGTCCGCCTCGCCGGCCCGGACGCTCTCCAGTGCCTCGCCGACACTGCGGGCGGGCGTACGACTGCCGTGCTCGGCGGCCGGGACGGTACGCAACGCCTGTTCGGCGAAGGTGCCCTCCGGGCCCAGGTAGACGTATCGGGTCGGCGGTGTTCCGGGCATGTCGCCCAGCCTACGCACCCGGTGGCAGCCCGGTCCCGGCGTCGCAGGCCAACGTCCGGATGGCGGACGGTGCGACGGCCTTGACCTCGATCGAGCAGACGTCCGTGCCGGCGGTGACCAGCCGCAGCGCCCCCGGCTCCCCCCGGCTGACCGCCTGGAGCTCCTCGTGCCCGCTGACCGCCAGCACGGTGTAGTGCCAGCCGTCGGCGCAGAGCGGCCCCTCGACTGCCCGCACCGACACGTCGCCCGGCAGCACGTCGCTGCGCAGCAGCCCGATCACCGAGTTGGCGGAGGGCCGGCCGGCGCAGGCCGTGGCGACCGTCGCGGCGGTGGGGGTCGGCTGCGGCGGGGTCGACGGCCGTGTCGGGATCACCGGCAGCGTGGGGGTCACCGGCGGCATGCCGGGCGACGTTGCCGGCGGCGCGCTGACGGCGGGTGTCGGTGGGGCGAGGGGGACCGGTGGCGGGTCTGGCGGCGGTGCGGCGCAGCCGGTGGCCGGCAGCACGGCGAGCAGGGCCACGACGATCCGACCGGTGACCGGCCGGTGGCACGGGGGACGGTGTGCGGGGTCAGGCGGCACGGTCCGATCCTCGGGAGAGTCGCGCGGGGGCGTCGGGACGGGAGAGCCGGTCAGATCGCGGAGAAGAAGGTGAGTGAACCGGCGACCGACCCGTCGGTGAGCATCGGCGTGGAGATCGCGTCGACGGTGGCGTAGGTGGTGTCGTCACCGGCCGGCTGCACCCTCAGCAGCCCCCGGGCGAGTCGACCGGAGTGCAGGGCCAGCAACGGCGGGATCTTGTCGGTCTCCTGCTCGGGCAGCTCGTGCCGGGCGGCGGTGAAGTCGAGCAGCCGCAGGCCCCCTTCGAGCAGCGGCAGGCCGACCACCTCCTCGGGAGCGCCGAGACAGAGCAGCTCGCAGCCGGCGGCGGAGATGGCGACCACCCGGGTGTCGGCGGCGATCAGGAGGCAGGGCTCCTCGGCGTGGGAGACGGTGGCTGACCACTGCCCGACGTTGTCGCCTCCCGGCCCTGTCGGCGTCGTCCGTGCGGCCGGCACGAACACGTCCGAGAGCGAGAGTTCGACGTGGGCCACCGCGCCTCCTAGGTACACCGACGGACTGTCCACGCTAGCCGGTCTTGATGACGGTCGCCGACCGCGCGGGAGCCACCGGCCGCCGGTGGGTGGATCGGGTGCCTTGGTGGGCGGCCGGCGACGGCGCGGACCGGAGATGTCGGGGGGACCGGTGCCGCGGGGCGTCGCCGGTGACGTTACCGGCGACCTGCCGGCTTGTCAGCGGCCGTTCGGCCCTCGTCGTACCACCGGTAGTCGCCGGTGGGACGGTAGGTGCCGTTGTGCCAGGTCTGCGGTGCCTGGGCGACCCGGGACAGCTTCTCGGCGGTGGCCGGGCTGATCCGGTTGCCTCCGGCGACGAGGAGCCGGTCGAGCTCCCGGTGGGTCGCCATCATGCAGTCCTTGGGCAGGCCGTAGACGCTGATGACGCCGGAGCCGACGAAGGTCAGCACCGGCGTCACCGGGATCGGCAGGCCGACCGCTGCGGTGAGGGCCTTGCTCGCCCGCTTGGCGTCCTTGCGGGCCTCGGCCACGTACGGCGGGCGCTTGCCGTTGATCTGCACCACGTCCCCGGCGACCAGCACCCGGGCCCGGCCGTGGTCGGCGATGCTCACCGCGAACAGCCCGCTGGGGCCGATGGCGAGGAACCCGGCGCGTTCGTCCTGGCCGTGGTCGCGCAGGACGTCGGAGACGTCGGTGCGCGGCCACTCGATGACGTGCCAGGCGGGGCCCAGGTGGTCGAGCTGACCGAGCGCCCGCGCCCCGGCGGCCTCCAGCCGGCGGGCGCCACGCTCGGCGCGGCGTCGACGCGCCCACTCCAGTGGGGTGGGACGGGCCGGATCGAGTGCCGCGGACCCGTCGGGACGGGGGTGCGGCACCGCCACGGGCGGCAGTGCCCGGGTGGGTACGGCTCGACGAGCGGGAAAGACAGTCATCGCGACCTCCGGCAAAAGGTCCCTCGAAAGTTATGGTCTCACTACCCTACGTCGCCACTGTGGGGGTACGGCAAGTTGGAACGCCGGAATGAGTGCGGATGAATGCCATATTCATCCGCTGTTCTTCCGCTGAAGATCGTTCATCACTGCCCTACGCTGCGGAGGTGACCCACTACGTGGACAGCGAGGTCGGTCGACTCGGCACGGTGCTGTTGCACCGGCCGGGTCCGGAACTTGCCCGCCTCACCCCCCGCAACAACGACTCGTTGCTCTTCGACGCTATCCCATGGGTCGGCCGGGCCCAGGAGGAGCACGACGCCTTCGCCGCCGAGCTGCGCGGGCGCGGTGTGGAGGTGCTCTACCTCGCCACCCTGCTCGCCGAGACGCTCGCCGTCCCCGAGGCCCGCGCCGAGCTGACCGAGCAGGTGCTCGGTTCGCCCCGGCTGGGCGACACCCTGCGCCGCCGGGTCGCCGACCACCTCGCCTACCTCGACCCCGCCGCGCTCGCCGACGTGCTCACCGCCGGGCTCGCCCACGAGGAGGTACGGATCAGCGCCGAGCGCCCCGGCGGTCTGGTCTGGACGATGATGGACCGGCACGAGTTCGTCATCGACCCGCTGCCCAACCTGCTCTTCACCCGCGACTCGTCACTGTGGATCGGCGACCGGGTCGGGGTCACCAGCCTCGCCATGCCGGCCCGCCGCCGGGAGACCACCCTGACCGACGCGATCTACCGTTACCACCCCCGCTTCGTCGGCACCCGGGCCGTCTACCACCCGGGCCTGGAACACCTCGAAGGCGGCGACGTGCTGCTGCTCGCCCCCGGGGTGCTCGCCGTGGGGGTGGGCGAGCGAACCACCCCCGCCGGTGCCGAGCGGCTGGCCCGGCAGGTCTTCGCCGCCGGCCTGGCGCACACCATGCTGGTGGTGCCGATCGCCCAGGAACGGGCCACCATGCACCTCGACACCGTCTGCACCATGGTCGACGTCGACACGGTGCTGATGTACCCCAACGTGGCCAGCACGCTGTCGGCGTACACGGTGATCGCCGGCCCGGACGGCGAGCCCCGGGTCGACGGCCCCGCGCCGTTCCTACGCGCGGCGGCCGACGCGATGGACCTCGACCAGCTCCGGGTGATCGACACCGGCCTGGACCCGGTGACCGCCGAACGCGAGCAGTGGGACGACGGCAACAACACCCTCGCGCTGGCCCCCCGGCTCTGTGTCGGCTACGAACGCAACGTGGAGACCAACGCCCAGTTGGAGCGCGCCGGCATCGAGGTCATCCCGATCGCCGGTTCGGAGCTGGGCTCCGGCCGGGGCGGCCCGCGCTGCATGTCCTGTCCGCTGGTCCGCGAGCCACTGCGACCGCCCGCCGGCTGACCCGCTGTCCGCCTCCCCCGGCGTCGTCGCCCCGGACCGGTGGGGGTGGCTCAGCGGAGGGTGAGCTGGCGGCCGAGCAGGCCCTGGCGGGCCCGGCGACCGGCGGCGTCCAACGGCTCCTTCTCGGCCAGCGCGTCGGCGTACCGCTTGGCGAACGCGGCGACCGGCTCCTCCCACTCGGCGGCCGGAACGTCCTCCGGCAGGTCCCAGACCGGCGCGAGCCGGCCGTGCGCCCGGAACATGCCGGCGAACTTCGTGCCCTCGCCCAGGGGGAGGGCACCGGCGGCGGAGAGCCGGGAGAGCGCGTCCAACGCGGCGTCCTCGTCGTCGCCGAGCACCCAGCGCACGTGGGCCTTCTCCGGCACCTGACACCAGTAGGCGGCCCGGGCGGCGGCCAGCTTCACGGTCGGATAGATCGCGGCGTTCGCCCGCTCCAGGGACGCCTGCACGGTCGGGTCGTCGGCGGCGCCGGGATCGAGCCAGAACTCGAAACCCTCGTGCATCGTGATGTCCAGCGTGCCGTCGACCAGGATGTCCTGGAGCCGGGGGCCGGGGCCCGGCAACGGCGGCACCGTCACCGCCCCACCCGGCTCGGTACGCAACGCGCAGAGCAGCGCGTCGGCCAGGTCCCGGGAGACGTCACCGGACTGCTGGTGGCGCTGGAGACCGATGAACACCCGACCGTCCGGCTTGGTCATCGCCGGGGCGGCCATCGGCAGCACGGTCGCCAGGGTGACCGGGCGGTCGCCGTGCTCCTCGACGAGGTCCGGGGTGAGTCGCAGCGGTGCCGAGGCGGCCGGTACGAGTTCGCGCAGGGCGATCCACTCCGGTTCGTCCACCAGCCCTTCGAACGGACGGGGGACGAACACGTCCCGGATCTTCTCCCGGCGGGGGGCGGCCTCGGCGCGCTGGTTCTTTCGACGCTTGCTCACGGCGAGACAGCCTAGAGCCCGATCGGCGGCGGTGGGGGCAGGACCCGCCCCGCGCCTGCCGGGTCGCCGGTGCCGCCGACGTCGCCGACGTCGCCGATCCCGACCCGGCTGGTGGAGGGACAGGCGGACCGCGGCTCGGCCGGCGGCCGACGGCGGTGACGGGTCAGCCGGCGGCGATCAGATCCGGGCGGCAGTCGGCCGGGTCGAACTCGGCCCAGACGCTCTGCCCCAGACCGTCCCGGTCGACCCCCCACCGACTGGCCAGGCCGGCGACGATGTGCAGGCCCCGGCCGTCGACCGCGTCCGTGCCGGCGGCCCGCATCCGGGGCCCCACGCCGGCGCCGCCGTCGGTCACCCGGACGGACAGACCCGGACCGGTCGACGTGGGCCGCAGCCGCCAGGCGACCCGGACCACCCCGCCGGGCAGCGGGTCGGCGTGCCGGACCGCGTTGCCGACCAGTTCGGCCAGGACCGCCACCAGGTCGGCGAGGAGCGGCGGGGGCACCAGGCCGGCCAACTCGTCGGCGAGCCGGTGCCGGGCCAGCCGCGCGCCGGTGGCGTGGTGGGGAACCACCACACACCACGAACGCTCGACCCGTCCCGTCGACACCCCGGCTCCTTCTCGACCCGTGCCTGCTGGCGGGGTGGACCACCCCGGGTCCACCGACGGCTCACCCGCGCGGCAGCCGCACCTCTGCGACGGTACCGCCACCATCTCGTGGACGTAGGGATACCCATCCATTCTGCTGTTCAACGATCCGGCGGACGAGATAGAGACCCAACCCGGCCCCGGGATAACCCCGCCGGTCGCCGGACTCGCCCTGCCAGAACCGGTCGAAGGCGCGTTCCACGTGCTCCGGCCGGATGCCCACCCCCCGGTCGGTCACCCGGAACGACACGGTCTGCCCGTCGGCGGCCGCGAACACCTCGATCACGGCGTCCGGAGGTGACCACTTGCCCGCGTTGGTGCACAGCTCGGTCAGCACGGTGGTGAGGCTGTGCCGGTCCCCGAGCGCCTTGGGCAGGTCGACGGGGACGTGCAGGAGCAGGCGGCGGCGCAGGTCACCGGGGAGGTCCAGCACCGCCGCGCGCAACGCCCCGCCGAGGTCGAACGGCACGGCCGGCTCGTCGCCGGGGCGTACGTCGGTGGCTGAGGCGAGCAGCCGGTCGACCAGCCGGGCCAGTTCGTTGGCCCGTTGACCGATCACCCGGGCCGCCTGCCGCCGGTCGTGGTCGGTCAGCGACTCCCAGTGGTCGGTGAGGGTGTCCGCGTACCCCTTGATGACGGTGACCGGGGTACGCAGCTCGTGGCTGGTGACCGCGACGAAGAGGTCCCGGTCGGAGTCCCGGCGCTGCTGGTCGGTGATGTCGCGGAAGGTGACCACCCGCAGCGTGCCCGGGTCGACCAGCTCGCCGGAGGTGATCCGCAGCCACCGCCCGTCGGGTAGTTGGTGGTCGAGCACCTGGCCGGTCGGGGGGAGCGGGAACGGTAGTGGGCGGTTCAGTGCCTCACCGGCGCCGCGGCCGGTGACCTGGGCGGCGGCGGGGTTCCAGAGCCGGACCCGGCCGTCCCGGTCGACCACGGCCAGACCGTCGGCGAGCGCCGCCACGACCGGGCCGTCGCCGTGCACCGGCAGGCCGCTCTGGTCGCCGTACATGTGGGCGATGCAGGAGGCGAGGTAGCCGAGGGTGGCGTGCTGGACCCGGTCCTCGGACTCCTCGCCGTCGGCGTAGAGGGCGTGCAGGCTGCCGACGGTCAGGCCGTTGAGTTCGGCGCGGGCGACGATCATGCGGCGCAGGCCCCGCTCGGCCAGCTCGCCGGCGAGCGGACCGTCGAGGTGGTCCAGCCGGGTCTGCCGGACCCGGGGACCGGTGAGCAGACAGACGGTGGCCGGGTCGGAGGCGGGCAACGGGCGGCCGATGGTCCACTCGGCGCAGCCGCTGGCGGCGATCACCCGTCCCCCGGTCGGGGCGAACTCGACGAAGGCCACGCAGGCCGCGCCGAGCGCGGGTCGGGCTGCCCGCAGCAGCGCGGTGAGCACCGGCAACCCGGCCTCTCCCGAGTTGATCATTTCGATCACCGCGCCGTGGTCGGTGATGAGGTCGGCGAGATCGGTTCGCTCCGGCATGCCCCGAGTGTGCCCGGTGCACCGCCCGTCGGACATCCCCGGGCGGGGGCCGACCCGCCGCTGGGACGCCCGGGCGCGAGCGGGCCGGTCGGGCGACGGGCCGCACCGGTCGGTCGGGTCGGGCGGCGACTGGCCTCACCGGCCGAGCCGGGCCAGGGTGAGGGCGGGGCGGTCGGTGATCACCCCGTCCACCCCCGCGTCGAGGACCAGGTCCAGGTCGGCCGGTTCGTTGACCGTCCAGACGTACACCGGGTGGCCGGCGGCCCGCAGCGCGGGCACCAGCGTCGGGCGGGCCCGGACCAGGCCGATGCCCGGCCCGGCGATCCGGGCCCCGAACGGCAGCCGGCCGAGCGGCAGCCAGCGGGGCAGCACCTCCAGCAGCAGCACCGTCGGCAGCGCCGGGGCCAGCTCACGGACCCGGCGGACGGCCAGGGGGGAGAACGACATCACGGTGACCTGGACCGGGTCGTCGGGGCCCGGTTCGGCTAGCCCGTGCCGCCGCAGCATGGTCACCAACCGGCGCTCGACGTCCCCCCGGTAGCGGGACGGGTGTTTGGTCTCCACCAGCAGCCGGACCGGGCGGCCCGCGTCCCGTACGGCGGTCAGCAGCCGGTCCAGGGTGAGCAGCCGGGTGTGCGCGTCGTCGCCTGCCTCGTCGCCGTCGGCCGGTGTGCACCCGGGATGCCAGGAGCCGAAGTCCAACGCCTCCAGCTCGGCCAGGGTGCGGGCGCTGACCAGACCGTGACCGTTGCTGGTCCGGTTCAACCGCCGGTCGTGTACGCAGACCAGGTGCCCGTCGCGGGTCAGTCGGACGTCGCACTCCAACCCGTCGGCACCCTCGTCGAGGGCCCGTAGGTAGGCCGCCAGGGTGTGTTCGGGGAGGTCGGCCGACGCGCCACGGTGCGCGAAGACCAGTGGATCGCCCATGCTCGGTCGCTCAGATGACCTGGCCGGGTTGCCCGTCCCCGGTGACCACCGGTTTGCCGACGGCCACCCACTGCCGCATCCCGCCGTCGGCGTTGCGCACCTGCTCCCACCCGTTGCCGAGCAGGTAGCCGACCACCTGTGCGGAGCGCCCGCCGGAGCGGCAGATCACCGCCACCTCGCGGTCGGTGGGGACCTCGGCGAGCCGGGCCGGCAGCTCCATCATCGGCACATGGTGGGCGCCGGGCGCGTGGCCCGCCGCCCACTCGTCGTCCTCCCGGACGTCGAGCAGGTAGGTGTCGTCGTCGATCGCGGTCACGGGGACGCTGGGAACCTGGGATCCGAACACGGTCACCAAGCCTAGATCCTCGGTGCCGCCGACGGCACGTCGGCAGCCGGCGTGGCGGCTCCCGGCACCTCGGTGGCTCCCGGGACCCCGGCGGTTCTCGGGATGCCGGTGGCTTCCGGGACCTCGGTGGCTCCAGGGATGCCGGTGGCTCCCGGGGCCCCGGGAGCGCGGGATCCGGTGGTCGGGGTGGTGGTCACAGCCGGTTGACCCAGCGCGGGTTGGCCCGCGACCAGTCGGGCAGCCGGTCGGTGCGGACGGCGTCGAAGAGCCCGCCGCCGCCCTGGTCCAGCACCACGTAGGAGATGCCGTCGATGGTCTGCGGGTAGGACGGCAACTGCACCCCGTGCAGCGCGTCGGCGGGCAGGGAACGCAGCGCGAACACCAGGTCGTCCAGGGGCACCCCGTTGGTGTCGACGGTGAGCGAGCTGCCGACCGCCCGCAGCACCCGGTCCAGTTGCACGGGGTCGCTGCGCAGGTGGGACTGGGCGGCCCGGTCCAGCATCGCCCGCAGCATCTGCTGCTGGTGTCGTTGCCGGTCGTAGTCGCCGTTCGGGAGGTCGTAGCGTTGCCGGGCGTAGTCCAGCGCCCTGGCGCCGTCCATCTGCTGGCAGCCGACCGGGAAGTTCGTCCCGGTGTGGATCGACCGGACCTCGGTGTCGACGCACATCCGGATGCCCCCGAGCAGGTCGATGACCTGGCGGAAGCCGGCGAAGTCGACGAGCGCCGCGCCGTCGAAGCGGATGCCGGTGAGTCGGGTCAGGGTGGCCGAGAGCAGTCGGGTGCCGCCCTCGCCGCCACCGCCGTGCTCGTACGCCGCGTTGATCTTGTCCTGGCCCCCGCCGTAGCCGGCGGCGTCGGGTGGGATCGCGACCAGCAGGTCGCGGGGGACGGAAATCAGGTACGCCTGCCGTAGGCCGGGCGGAACGTGCACGATCAGGATGGTGTCCGACCGCTGGTCCGCCCCGGCTGCGCCGGGGCGTCGGTCGGTGCCGACGATCAGGTAGTTCAGCCCGGTGTCCAGCTCGGTGCGGGCCTGCCGGGCGTCGGGGGAGAGTAGTTGTTCCCGGCTGACCGTCCGGTCGTAGCGGTGGGCGAGCAGCCGTACCCCGACGACGGCGAGCCCGGCGAGCAGCACCAGGGTCAGGCCGACGCCGAGCAGGATCCGCGACCAGCGTGTCCCGCGCCGGGCGGGAGGCGGTGTGCCCCGCCCCCGAACGGATCGCGCTGACCTGGCCGTGACGCCCTCCCGTGGCCGAAACGTGAGTGTTTCTCACGTCAGGCTACGGTGGGACCACGGGTCCCCGGGCCGGTTCGCCGGGACTACCGGCGGGTCACTTCCGGGTGGACAGCACGCTCGGGTTGGCGTAGACGAACTCGGCCAGCTTGTCTTCCTTGATCGCCTGGAACATGTCCAGCGTCTGCTGGCTGAGCGCCTCACGGTTGTTGGCGTTGCCGTTGAATGTGCCACCGTTGGTGCGCAGCATGGTCAACTCGTTGGCGGTGACCCCGCGCATGGTGAAGACCAGGTCGGCGACCGGCACCCCGCCGGTGTCCAGGATGAACGCCTTGCCGGCCGCCTTGATCAGCTGGTTGACCTTGACCGGGTTGGTCATCATGCCCTTGTCGGTGGCCTTGCGGGCCATCGCCTTGATCAGCTGCTGCTGGTTCTGCTGGCGGTCGTAGTCGCTGTTGGGCAGGCCGTAACGCTGCCGCGAGTAGTCGAGCGCCTGGAGGCCGTTCATCTCCCGGCAGCCCTTCTTGTAGACCACCGGGGTCATCGGCCGGCCGGTCTTCTTGGCGTCGGCGTTCCACATCTGCTTGCCGTCGACCATCATCATGTGGTGCGACTTCACCTCGTGGCTGACGCAGATGCGCACCGTGCCGAGGGTGTCGATGACGTTCTTGAAGCCACCGAAGTTGATGATCGCGGCACCGTCGAAGCTGACTCCGGTCATGTTCTTGATGGTCTGGGCCATCAGCTGCGCGCCGCCCTCCCAGCCGCCGCCGTTGCGCGCGCCGGCCTGGAACGCCGCGTTGATCTTGTCGGTGCCGCCCTTGAACCCGCTCTTCTTGAACGCGGGGATCTGTGCCTCGGTGTCGCGGGGGATCGAGATCAGGTACGCCTGGTCGTGGCTGGCCGGGATGTGCAGCACGATGATGCTGTCCGACCGGACGTCGTCGGCGGCCCAGCGCTCCCGGGCGTCCACGCCGAGCAGCAGCATGTCGATCGGGCCGTCCAGGTTGGCGCCGCCCTCCGCCTCGGTCTTCCCCGCCCCGCCGAGCAGGTTGCGCTGGGCGATGTTGCCGGTGGCCTGGCTGATCAGCGCCTTGCTGCCGACGATCGCGATGCCGCTGGTCACCATCAGCACCGCGCCGAAGATGACGGTCAGCCGCGCCCAGAGCGGGTCCTTGCGCCGGGTGCGCTTGCGGGCCGTGCCGGAGGGCCGACCGCCGCGACCGCCCGGTGACGGGACGGCGGCCGACGCCCGGTAGGGGTCGGCGTTCAGCGACGAAGGGCGGGGGCTGGTCTGAACCGGCATGCATGCTCCAGCTCGCGTGATCGGGGGGCGGGACCACTTTACGTACCGCTTCCCGTCAAGGCGAGGTCGTCACACGCACAAATCCCAGACAACCCGACCTTTTCCTCCGCGATTTGTCCGAACGGATGAATCGATGAGACCGGACGGCTGTTGGCTTTTGATGATCAAGCCTTCGGTAAAGACCTCTGATGACGCTCGTCGAAATCTGCCCGACATCCGGGGTCGGGCCGACCCCGGATGCCGGGCCGGCTCAGTTCCCGTTGCCCGGCGTGTCCGCCTTCTTGTCGGCGGCCACCCAGTCCGCCATCGTGTCGGCGGACATCGCCTTGTACATCGCCAGCGCCTTCTCCCGGTCCGACACCACCACCGACTCGCCGTTGATGGTGTCGCTGCCGGTGTTCGGGCTGGTGAGGAAGGTCAGGTTCTCCCCGCGCAGGTTGCGGAACTGGATCGCCATGTCGCCGAGGGAGAAGTCGTTGTCGACGGTCACCGCGGCGGTCACCGACTGGAGGAACGCGTTCAGCTTCTTGGGGTTGGTCAGCGTGCCCGTGCTCGCCGCCTTGTCCATCAGCGCCCGCAGGAACTCCTGCTGGTGGCGCATCCGGGCGAAGTCGCCCTGGGGGAACTGCTTGCGCTGGCGGATCCAGTCCAGGGCCGTCGCGCCGTCCATGTGCATGGTGCCCTTGGTGAACTTCCGGTACGGCTTGTGGATCGAGGTGATGCTCCGCTCCACCTTCAGGTCGACCCCGCCGAGCGCGTCGGTGACCTCCTTGAAGCCGCCGAAGTCGATCGCCATCACGTTGTCGATCCGGACGTCGGTGAAGCACTCCACGGTGCGTACCGCCAGCGGCAGGCCACCGAAGGCGAAGGCAGCGTTGATCTTGGCACGCCGACCGGAGTCGCAGGCCGCGCCCGCGCTCTCGGGGATCGGCACGTACAGGTCACGCGGGACGGAGACCAGGTAGGCCGACTTGTGGTCGGCCGGGATGTGCATGACGATCAGCGTGTCCGCCCGCCACTCGCCCGGCTTGTCGACCGCCGCGTCCGGGTCCCGCGAGTCGGTGCCGACCAGCAGGATGTTGAGCGCCCCGTCGACCGCCTTCGCCGGCCGCCCACCGGTGATCTCCGAGAACGGGTCGGTGCGGGCCAGGTCCTCGTTGAGGTTACGGGTGTAGAACCAGGCCCCGATCCCGCCGAGCAGCGCCACCACCAGCACCGTCACGCCGGCCACCAGGGCCATCCGCCCCCAGCGCGGGCGCGGCCCACGCCGGCCGTAGTTCCCCGGCCCGCCCGGCCCCGAGGGTGTGCCGGGGCCACCCGGCCCGCCCGACCGGGGCTGACTCTCCTGGTGCGAGGGGTACCACTGCGCGTCGGACTGGCGGGTGCGCCCGGTGGCGCCCCGGTCGGAGCCGGGCACCGAGGCACGGCCCGCGCTGCGGTGCAGGTACGGGAGCGAGGCGCCGGCTGACGAGGTCGCTGACATGCGTTTCAGCGTACGTAGGCGGGTCGAGCGTTCGCTGAATGTGAAGCCTCCCGAGCGCCCCGCGTGGCGTGGGAGAGCTACCCTAGCCGGCTGCGGAAATGGTCGATGGTGCGTCGCAGGCCCTCGTCGGGCGACACCTGCGGCTGGTATCCCAGCAGGTCCCGGGCGAGGGTCAGGTCGGGGCGGCGCATCTCCGGATCGTCCGAGCTGCGAGTGACGTAGGTCACCTGTGACGTACTGCCGGAGAGTGACGCGATCGTCTCGGCGAGTTGCCGCATGGTCAGCTCGTGTTCGGTGCCGCAGTTGATCGGGCCGGTCTGCGTCGAGTCGAGCAGCAGCAGGATGCCGCGCACCAGATCGTCGACGTAACAGATCGACCGGGTCTGCTCACCCGTGCCGTGCACGGTGATCGGCTCGCCACGCAACGCCTGGGAGATGAACGTCGGGATGGCCCGGCCGTCGTCCGGCCGCATCCGGGGGCCGTACGTGTTGAAGATCCGGACGATCGCCGCGTCCAGCCCCCGACTGCGGTGGTACGCCATCGTGGCCGCCTCGGAGAACCGCTTCGCCTCGTCGTAGACGCTGCGCACCCCGATCGGGTTGACGTTGCCCCAGTAGGTCTCCCGCTGCGGGTGCTCCTTCGGGTCCCCGTACGCCTCGGAGGTGGAGGCCATCAGGAACCGGGCGTCGTCGGTGACCGCGCGGTCGAGCAGGTGCAGGGTGCCCACCGAGCCGACCCGGAGGATCTCCACCGGCAGCTTCGCGAAGTCCGTCGGGCTGGCCGGGGAGGCCATGTGCAGGATCGCGTCGAACCGCTGGGCCAGGGCCGGGTGGTGGCTGGGCAGACCCTCGGAGATGTCCGCCTCGACCAGGGTGAACCGCGGGTGCTCCGCGAGGTGCGCGACGTTGTCCTTGGAGCCGGTGACGAAGTTGTCCAGCGCGACGACCGTGCACCCGCGCTCGATCAGGGCGTCCACCAGGTGCGACGGGACGAACCCGGCACCGCCGGTGACGAGGACGCGGTGACCGCTACCGAACCGCTGGGCAACCTTCATGGCGGTCAGCCTACTCAGCGCGACCGCCGCAGGTCATTTCGACCTGGGTGACGCCCGTGCCCCGTACCCTGCCCGTCTCTGCCCCGGGGCCTGCCACGACGCGGCCGTCGGGGTCGGCGGGCCCCGGGCGACGGCGGAGGCCCCCGCCGCGATCGCTCGCGGCGGGGCCTCGTGGTGCCGGTTGCTCAGTGCGCACCCGCGCCGGTGAGGGCACGCACCTCCAACTCGGCGTACTTGTCCTCGTCGTGCTCCTTGGAGATGACCGTGCCGATCCAGCCGCAGAGGAACCCGAACGGGATGGACAGCAGGCCCGGGTTGGACAGCGGGAACCACTGCCAGTCGTGCTCCGGGAACATCGAGGTCGGTGCGCCGGAGACGACCGGCGAGAAGAACACCAGGAACACGGCCGAGATCAGGCCGCCGTAGATCGCCCAGACCGCGCCCGAGGTGTTGAACCGCTTCCAGAACAGGCTGTAGAGGATCGCCGGCAGGTTGCCCGAGGCGGCCACCGCGAACGCCAACGCCACCAGGAAGGCCACGTTGAGGCTCTGCGCGAAGATCGACAGGGCGATCGAGACCGCGCCGATGACCAGGGCCGAGATCCGGGCCACCCGGACCTCCTGGCGTTCGGAGGTCTGCCCCTTCTTGATCACGTTGGCGTAGAAGTCGTGCGCCAGGCTGGACGACGAGGCCAGGGTCAGGCCGGCGACCACCGCCAGGATGGTGGCGAACGCGACCGCCGCGATGATCGCCAACAGGGTCGCCCCGCCCAGGTTGCCGCCGAGGAAGGTCTTGCCCAACTCCTCGGCGAGCTGCGGCGCGGCCGTGTTGCCGGCCTTGTCCTGCGCGACGATCGCCTTGCCGCCGACCAGCGCCGCCGCGCCGAAGCCCAGCGCCAGCGTCAACAGATAGAAGGTGCCGATGATGCCGATCGCCCAGAGCACGCTCTTGCGGGCCGCCTTGGCGGTCGGCACGGTGTAGAAGCGGATCAGGATGTGCGGCAGGCCGGCGGTGCCGAGCACCAGGGCGATGCCCAGCGACAGCAGATCCATCTTGTTATAGAAGGTCTGCGTCGAGTTGCCGGCCACCTCGACGCCGTAGCGGAGCCCGGGTTCGAGGAACGCGCTGCCCTTGCCCGACGTGGCGGCGGCGTCACCGAGCAGCGCCGACAGGTTGAAGTTGTACTTGGCCAGCACCAGCACGGTCATCACCAGCGCGCCGGTCATCAGCAGGAACGCCTTGACGATCTGGACGTAGGTGGTGCCCTTCATACCACCCACGGTCACATAGATGATCATCAGGGCGCCGACCATGATGATGGTGGCGATCTTGGCGGTGTCGGCGTCCATGCCGAGGAACGTGGTGCCCGGCTTGATCCCCAGCAGCAGCGCGACCAGGGCGCCCGCCCCGACCATCTGGGCCAGCAGATAGAAGATCGACACCGTGATGGTGGAGACCGCCGCCGCCGTACGCACCGGGCGCTGACGCATCCGGAACGCCAGCACGTCGGCCATCGTGTAGCGGCCCGAGTTGCGCAGCAGCTCCGCCACCAGCAGCAACGCCACCAGCCAGGCGACCAGGAAGCCGATCGAGTAGAGGAAGCCGTCGTAGCCGTACAGCGCGATGATGCCGGCGATGCCGAGGAACGACGCGGCCGACATGTAGTCGCCGCCGATCGCCATGCCGTTCTGGAAACCGGAGAACGACCGGCCGCCGGCATAGAAGTCGGTGGCCGTCTTGGTCTGCCGACTGGCCCAGATCGTGATCGCCAGGGTCACCGCCACGAAGACCAGGAACAGCGTGATGGTCAGGTTGCGGGCGGTGCCGCCACCCGCCTCAACCGCGAGGACCGTGTTCATGGGTCACCTCCCCGATCTCGGCGCGGATGCGGTCGGCGGTCGGGTCGAGCTTGCGGTCGGCGTACCGCGAGTAGAGCCAGGCGATGAGGAACGTCGAGACGAACTGGAGCAGCCCGAAGATCAGCGCCACGTTGATGTTGCTGCCGAAGAGCTTCGTGCCCATGAAGTCCCGCGCGTAGGCGGAGAGGATCACGTAGAGCGCGTACCACAGGAAGAACGTGACGGTCATCGGGAAGACGAAGCTGCGCAGCGCGCGGCGCAACCCGACGAACTCGTCCGACCGTTGTACGGCCAGATAACGCTCCGCCGCCGACTCGGCCGGGGCGGGCGTGGGTGTGTCCGTGGACATCTGTGGATCACCACCTTCACAGGCATCGGGAGTTTCGCGCACCGTAGAGAGCGGCCTGCCTGCGAGAAAAGGTGCAGATCGATCCCGGCAGTCCCCTGCGCCGAACGGTCCCCCACCTGCGCCCAGTGACCCACGTCACCCCGCTCACCGGCCCCTGCCGCCCGCTTCCCGCCGCCCGCCCCGACCCGCCCCGCGCCCGGGACCATGACCCCGCCCCGCCGGCCGCCCTGGCCCCGCCCGGCCGGCCATGATCCACTCTCTTGGGTCGATATAGCAGTATCCGCCGGCCAGGAAGCCGCTATATCGGTGACATTGCGACGCCACCCCGCCCGGTCAGGGGAGTTGGTGGTAGCGGCCCCGGTGGTGCAGGAGGGGCGGGGTGTCGGTCAGGATCTCGACCGTTTCGACGGTGGCCTCGACGAGCAGCGCCCAGCCGTACTCCCGGGCGGTGTCCAGGCGGCAGCCGGCCCAGCTCCCGGCGTCGGCGGGCACCGGCCCGTAGGGCGTGTCGGTCCACGTGTCGGTGGCGAACAGGCCGCCCGGCGAGGGGAAGAGCCCGGCGAACCGGTCGGCGAGCTGCCGGTGGGACGGCCCGAGTGGGGCCACCGCGAACCGGCCGGCCTCCTCGATCGCCGCCCAGAGGTCGGCCTCGGGGTCGATCAGGCCGAGCAGCCGGTCCGGCTCCCCCTCGGCGACCAGGGTGGACGACACGGTCAGCCCGGCCGGGCCGGGTGCGGTCCAGAGCGTCACCGGTGCGGCGAGCCGTCCCCGCAGCCGACGGGCCGGCGAGCGTTGCCCGGTCGGCACCGCGAACGGGTCGGTGTGGTGGATCTCGGCACCCGGTTCTGGATTCACGTGAAACATTGTGGCCCCCGCCCAGTCCCGCGTTGCCAGGTCGGGGCGAGAGACGGCCTCGCTTTCATGATCGTCCACGGGTAAACGACTACGACACGCCGGTTCGGTGCCGCTCACGCGTAGACGATCGTCGGACCTTCCCGCCGACCGGGCGCGCGCCCAGAGACCAGGAGGGGGAGCGGGCACCGTCATGGTTCCTGCCCTGGCAGAGCTACGAGGCTCAGGCAACCCGGCTGCGCAACTTCGAGCCGTGTCTGGTGCCCGGGCTGCTCCAGACGGAGGACTACGCGCGGGCCGTCTTCTCGGCCGGCGGGCTCCAGCGCGACGAGCGGGTGGAGGAACTCCTCGCGCTCCGGATGAGCCGACAGGCGGTACTGGGGCGGGACGACCCACCCGAGTGTGTCTTCGTCATCGACGAGAGCGCACTGCGGCGGTCGATCGGTGGGCCGGCGGTGATGGACCGGCAGCTCGGACGGCTACTGGAGGCTGCTGAGCTGCCTCATGTGCGGCTCCATGTGCTGCCGCTCGATGCCGGTGCGCACGTCTCGCTGGGCGGTGGGTTCGTGCTGGCGGAACTGCCCGGGAGCGAGCAGGTCCTGTGTCTGGACAACACCGCCCGAGGGCAGATCGCGGACCATCCGGAGTGGATTCGACTGATGCTACGCAAGTGGGAGAGCCTGCTGGGTGAGGCGCTCGCCGAGCGCGCCTCACTCGACCTGATCAACAAGCTGAAGGTGACGCCATGACCCCTGACAAGCCGCGCTGGCGGACCTCGTCGCGTTCCGACGACTCCGGCAACTGTGTCGAGGTGGCGGACAATCTGCCCGGGGTGGTGCTGGTCCGGGACAGCAAGGACCGCGCTGGCCCGACGCTCCACTTCACCCCCGACACCTGGCGTTCCTTCGTCGGCACCGTCAGGGTCGGCCGTACCCGCCGCCCGTGACGGCGGTGCGGCGCTAGGGCGTACCCGTGCCGGTGGGTGGAGGGTCGACGGACAGGGTGGCACGGGCGGCGGCCAGCACCTGCGGGTCGGCGCAACCGGCCGCGTAACCGGCGATCCGGCGGCGGATGTCCCGGGTGAGCAGCCAGACGCCGACCCGGTCGGCGACCGGGCGCAGGAACGCCGGCCGGCAACGGAAGCTGTACCGCCAGGTGGCGACTGTGTGGCCCGGCTCGGGTGCCGGTGCGAACCGCCAGCCACCGGCGAACATCTCGAAGAACCACGGGCCGCGCACCATCTTCATCCCCACGTTCGTCGGCGGGGCGAAGGAGACGTACTCGCTGATCATCACGAGGCCGTGCCGGGACCGGGTGAAGGTGCGCACGCCTTTGCCGGGGCGGGTGGCACCGTCGACGAAGTGCTGTTCGCGGACGAACGGGTCCCACCGGTAGCGCACCGGCGCGACGGTCTGCGACACCGCGAACGCCACCTCCGGCGGGACCGCGACGGTGGTGACCGCCTCGACGACCGGCATCAGCGGCGGGGGGTGACGGTCGACAGCAACTCCGGCATCCGGCGGTCCAGCACGTCCCCGGCCAGGTACGCCCCGAGCAGCGCCGCCCCCACCCCGTACGCCGCGCCGACCGGCAGGGCCAGCCAGAGCCAGACGTCGCCGAGCAGCCCGGCGGCCACCACCATCGGTACGGCGGCAGCCGCCGAGCCGACCATGGACAGCAGGGTGAGCATGCTCTTGGCGACCCCGGAACCGCCGTTCATCGCGAACGGGTTGCTCGTCTCCGGCAGCGAGTACGCCCCGAGCACCGAGATGAACCCGTTGATCGCCAACCCCACCCCGTACGAGGCGAGCAGTGCGCCCGCCGCCACCCCGAACCATTCCGGCCGGCCGAGCACCCCGCTGATGATCAGGGAGACGAGACCGAGCATCGGCAGCACGTACACGGAGAAGGCGGTCATCCGGGCGCGCAGCTCCAGCCGACCCGGGACCCCGGCCACGACGTTCGCCGCGTAGGCGCTGCCGTCGAAGCCGAACTGGTTGGCCAGGGTCACCGAGGCGAGCACGCCGACGAAGATCATCGAGATGCTGAGCAGTACCGGCGACGGGTCCCCGGTGGATTCGAAGCCCTCCTGGCCGACGGCGAAGCCCGCGCCACCGAGGTTGACCATCACCGGGACGAAGATCCCGACCACGGCGATGGTGATCAGGTTGGCCCGTCGTCGGGCGTCGCGCCACCAGTAGCGGCACTCGCGGGCCACCAGCGCGCCGAACCGGTCCCGGCGGGCCCAGCCGACCGCGCGGGGGAAGAGTTGGGCGATCGCGCCGCCGGTCGGTGCCTGGCGGGTCTTGGTCGGGGCGGCGCTCGCCGCGCCGACCATCGCCGACTCCAGCGACCGGGACCACCAGAGCAGCAGCGCCCCGATGGTCACCGCGGTGATCAGCAGCTTGACGGGCACCGCCCAGGCCCGGCCCTCGGCCACGTCCAGGCCGATCGTCCAGGGTGCGCCGAACGGGGTCCAGCCGACGATCCGGGCCACCCCGACGAGCCGGTCCCAGTCGGCGGTGCGTACGGCGGCCAGCACCACGAGCTGCAACGGGCCGAGCAGCGCGGCGACCACGGCGAGCAGCACGGCGGCCAGGTCACGGACCCGGCGGGACCGCAGCATGGTGGCGAACGCACTGGTCACCGCGCGGCTGGCGGCGACGCAGAGCAGCACCCCGGCGACCACGCCGACGGCGGCGACGACGCCGGCCGCCGCGCCGCCGAGCAGCGCGGCGCTGACCACCAGCCCGGCGACCGCGACCAGCACCGCGAACACCGGCACGCTGATCAGCGCCGCCGCGAACAGGCCGGTGACCAGGGTGCGGCGGGACAGCGGCAGCAGGGCGAACCGGGCCGGGTCGAGGGTCTCGTCGACACCGAAGAAGACCAGTGGCAGCAGCAGCCAGCCGAGGACGAGCACCCCGCCACCGAACGCCGCCGCCATCACCGCGTAGCGGGGTTCGTCGGCGAAGCCGGGGGCGGCGAACATCAGGAAACCGCCGGCCGCGAACCAGAGCCCGACCACCACCCCGACCACGAAGAGCGCGATCCGCCAGCCCTGGCCCCGGAAGTTGTTGCCCATCACCCGCAGCTTGAGCCGGACGAAGTGGCGCGGGGAGACCGGGCGGACCCGCTCGGCGGGTGTGCTCACCGGGACAGCCACGCCAGCTCCTCACCGGTAGCGGTCCGGCCGCCGACGACCTCGACGAAGACGTCCTCCAGGGAACGCTCGCCACGCACCTCGGCGAGGGTGCCGACCCGCTTGATGGTGCCGTCGGCGAGGATCGCCACGTGCGAGCAGAGCCGCTCGACGACCTCCATCACGTGGCTGGAGAAGACGACGGTCCCGCCGCCGACCACGTACCGGTGCAAGATGTCGCGGATCAGCGCCGCCGACACCGGGTCGACCGCCTCGAACGGCTCGTCGAGCACCAGCAGCCGGGGGCCGTGCAGCAGCGCGCAGGCCAGGCCGATCTTCTTCTTCATGCCGGCGGAGTAGTCGACGACCAGGGTCCGGCCGGCGTCGGTGAGGGCCAGCACGTCGAGCAGCTCCGCCGCCCGCTGGTCGACCACCGCCGGGTCCATCCCGCGCAGCAGCCCGTGGTACGCCAGCAGCTCCGCGCCGGTGAGCCGGTCGAACAGCCGGACGCCGTCGGGCATGACGCCGAGCAGCCGTTTCGCCTCGACCGGGTCACCCCAGACGTCGTGCCCGAGCACCCACGCGTTGCCGTGGTCGGGTCGGAGCAGTCCGACGGCCATCGACAGGGTGGTGGTCTTGCCGGCGCCGTTGGGGCCGAGGAGGCCGTAGAACGAGCCGGCGGGGACGGCCAGGTCCACCCCGGCGACCGCCACCTTGCCGTCGAACTGCTTGGCCAGGCCGCGGAGTGCCAGCGCAGGGTGTTCACCAGTCATGTGTCGACCGTATCCGGGCCGGGCGAGTGGCTGCTCCCGCCGGGGGACGATCCGGGCTCATCCCCGAGACGGACGGTCGCGCACGGTGAAGGATCCGAGACGTGACGTGACCGCCCCGTCGATCCTGGCATGGCCCCGGACGACCGGGACGAAACGGTCAGGAGCGCAGTGACTCGGGCGTGTGCAGGCGGAGCATGGTGGCCCCGACGTCGACGGGGGTGCGACGGCGGGTCGCCATCGACACGGCGATCATCACGGTGAAGGCGAGCGGCACCGTCCAGGCGGCCGGTTGGGTGGTGAGGGTGGCCGGCCAGCCGGACAACGGGGGGCCGAGCACGGTGACCAGCACCGCGCCGATCGCCGCCCCGCCGCCGACCAGCACCCCGGCCGCCGCACCGAGGTCGGTCAGGCCGCGCCACCAGATGCCGAGCACCAGCAGCGGGCAGAAGCTGGACGCGGCGACGGCGAAGGCCAGCCCGACCACCTGGGAGACGTCCAGCCCGGAGACGTTCAGCGCGAGCACCGCCGGCACTCCGCCGGCGATCACCGTGGCCAGCCGGAAGCCGCGTACCGAGCCGCGTCCCAGCACGTCGGTGGAGATCACCCCGGCGACGCTGGTGAGCAACCCGGACGAGGTGGACAGGAAGGCGGCGAACGCCCCGGCGGCGACCAGAGCGGCAAGCAGCCGCCCGGTGACGCCGCTACCGAGCGCCGCCTCGGGAAGCAGCACCACCACCGCGTCGGTCTGCCCGCTGACCAGCAGTTGCGGGGTGTAGATCCGGCCGAGCACGCCGTAGAGGGTGGGTAGCAGATAGAAGACGCCGACCAGCGCCAGCACCACCAGGGTGGTCCGCCGGGCCGACGCGCCGTCGGGGTTGGTGTAGAAGCGCACCAGCACGTGGGGCAGTCCCATGGTGCCGAGGAAGGTCGCCAGGATCAGCGAGTAGGTGGCGAACAGCCCCCGGTCGTCGTCCCCGGCGGCGCTGGGCAGCAGCCAGTCGGCCGCCCGGTGGCGGCCCCGGACACCTCGGGCACCGGGTCACCGGCGGCGAAGCTCAGCTCGTCGCCGGGGCGTACCTCCCGGATGGTGCCGTCGGGGAAGGTGAGGGCCGCGCGGTGCTCGACCACGACGGTGGTCGCGGTGCGGAACGCCGGCCCGTCGGGCGGGGTCACCGCCGGGCGGGCGTCGGCCTGCCACTGGAGGGCCAGGAAGATCGCGGGTACGGCGAGCGCGGTCAGCTTCAGCCAGTACTGGAAGGCCTGGACGAAGGTGATCGCGCGCATTCCGCCGAACGCCACGTTGGTGGTGACCACCGCCGCGACCAGCAGCGCCCCCACCGGGTAGGGCGAGCCTGCCACCGTGGCCAGCGTCAGCCCGGCGCCCTGCAACTGCGGCACCAGGTAGAGCCAGCCGATGAAGATGACGAACACGGTGGCGAGGGTGCGCAGCCGGCGGGAACCGAGCCGCAGCTCGCAGAAGTCGGGCAGGGTGAACGCCCCGGAGCGGCGCAGCGGCGCGGCGACGAAGAGCAGCAGCGCCAGGTAGCCGGCGGCGAAACCGACCGGGTACCAGAGCACGTCGACGCCGTACTTGAGGATCAGCCCGGCGATGCCGAGGAAGCTCGCCGCCGACAGGTACTCCCCGCCGATCGCGGCGGCGTTCCAGGTCGGACTGACCGTCCGGGACGCCACCAGGAAGTCGGAGGTGGTCCGGGCCAGGCGCAGGCCGTAGAAGCCGATACCGACGGTGACCAGGGTGACCGCGACGATCGCCGGGACGACGTACCCGTTGCCCATCTCAGCGTTCCGGCCGCTGGACGAGGTCGACGAAGTCCTGTTCGTTGCGTTCGGCGAGCCACACGTACGCCCAGCCGACGGCGATGAGGAACGGGAAGGAGACCACCCCGAGCAGCAGCCAGGGCAGGTTGACCCCGAGCACGGTGACCCGGCCGACCGGGGGTGCGATGGCGAACAGCCAGGGCAGCCCGCCCAGCCCGACCAGCACCAGCAGGCTCAGTCGCAGGGCGAGGGTGAGTTGCGCCCGGACCAGGCCCCGCACCAGCGCCTCACCGACCCGGGTCTGTTGGGCCAGTTCGGTGCGGGTGTGGTCGGCCCGGGTGTCCCGGCGGGAGACGCCGGCCAGCACGATCCGTACCCGCCCGGTCGGCCGGGCGGCCGGTGGCCCGGGGTCCCGGGGTGTCGGTTCGGGCTCGTGGTGGGCGGTCACCCGGGCAGTCTCGCGGGCCCGGCCCGAATGTCAAGTGTCGTCCACCGGGGGGTGTGGACAACCTGTGGACAAGGCGGCCATCCTGTGGACGACAGCGGCGGGCCGAGGATGCCGGTGGCATTTCGTGTGATTCGTCCTCACCGGAACGTCACCGGGCGGTCATCTGTATCGGCCTTGCCGGCATTGACCCGGGCCCCTACGCTGGGGCGGCCAATCCTTTCCTCTTCGAACACGGGGTCTCTATGCGCAAAATTCGCACTATCCTCGGCGTCACTCTCGCCGGAGCATGTGCACTGGCCGTGGTGCCGGGTACGGCCTCCGCGGCTCCCGTCTCCGCACCGCTGCAGAAGGCGGCGGCCCTCGACGACGTGACCGGTGCCTACTACCCGGTCGCCCCGGCCCGCCTGCTGGACACCCGTAACGGCACGGGTGCCCCGATCGGCAAGATCGGTGCCGGCAAGAAGGTCGACCTCCAGGTCGCCGGCCGTGGTGGCGTACCGGCCAGCGGCGTCGGCGCGGTCGTGCTGAACGTGACCGTCACCGGTCCCAGCGCCGCCAGCTTCCTCACCGCCTACCCGACCGGTGAGTCCCGCCCCACCGCCTCCTCGGTCAACTTCGCCAAGGGCTGGCTGGGCTCCAACAACGTCACCGTGAAGCTCGGCTCCGGTGGCAAGGTCTCGGTCTTCAACAACAGCGGCTCCACCGACGTGATCGTCGACGTGGTCGGCTTCTACGCGGGCGACAACAGCCTCACCAACCGTGCCGGCGGCCAGTACGAGTGGTACCTGCCGGAGCGCATGTGGGACAGCCGCGAGGACCCGGAGGGTAAGCCCCCGGCGGGTCAGGTGCTGGAATACTCGCTCGACTTCGGCGACGACTACAACCCGCACGTCAAGTCGTTCGTCTTCAACGTCACCGCGGTGTCGCCGGCCAAGTCCGGCTTCCTCACCGCGTGGTCCGGCAAGGGCGCCCGGCCGACCGCCTCCACGGTGAACTACCTCGCCGGCACGAACGTGCCCAACCTGACGTTCGTGCAGACCACCCCCTGCACCGGCAGCGAGCTGAACGGTTGGTGCATCAAGGGTGCGCCGAAGTTTCACATCTACACCTCGCAGGCGGCGCACGTCCTGGTCGACCTGGTCGGTGTGGTCGACGACGGTGAGTCCCCGTACGGCATGCGGTTCGCGCCGCTGAGCCCGACCCGGATCGTGGACAGCCGCTCCAACCTGGGTATCTCCGGGGCCATCCCGGCCAACGGCACCCGTAAGGTCACCGCCCCGGGCGCGCTGGTCACGCCCGACACCGAGGTGCTGGCGATGAACGTCACCGCCGTCACCCCGACCAAGAACACGGTCATCACCACCTGGCCGGCCGACTTCGACGACATCGGCAAGCCCGCCACCAGCAACCTGAACCCGTACGCGGGCCAGGTCGTCTCCAACGGCGTGCTCGGCGTCATCGGCCCGGAGTACGCGTTCAACGTCAACAACCTGTCCGGCAGCACGCACCTGGTCGCCGACGTGGTGGGCACGTTCTACTACCCGCCGGCGTCCACGGCCAAGTCGGCCACGTCGCTGAAGGGCGGCAAGGCCAAGCCGAGCGCGGTCCCGGCCGCGAACCGGAGCTGACCGACAGCCACCCCGACGGCTGACCGTCAGTCGTCACCCGCAGAGCGCCCCGACCACCCGGTCGGGGCGCTCTCGCGTTTTCCGACGATGAATGGCAGGCGCCTGCCATGCAGGGTGAACGGGCTTCGGACACGGTGCCGGTCGTCGATCCGGTAAGGGCGCAATGCCCTTTCTTGGCATTCCGTCGATTCGGCCTTGCCGCTCGTGATCACCGCCCATAGTGTGTGGTCCACAATCACTCTTCCTTCTTCACGGGGTATTCATGCGCATTTTTCGCGCTCTACTCGGCATGAGCATTGCCGGGGCCTGTGCGCTGGCCGTACTGCCGGGGATGGCGCTGGCCGCGCCCACCGCGCCGTACACGGTCCTCACCGTCGACGTCGGCGACCAGACCGGCGGCTATCCGATCTACCAGTCCGACGTCTTCGACCGCGACAACTCCACCATCTCCGTGGTCGCGCAGAGCAACGACCGGCTGGCCGTCGATACCACCCGGGCCGGCTCCTACGTGCGACTCAGCATCCAGCCGCCGGCCGGCGAGCAGTGGACCGCCGGTCAGACCTACCAGGCGACCTGGCAGGGCGACGGCGGCACCGCCGCCATGGACCTGGCCTCCGACGGGCGCGGCTGCGGCCACGTCTCCGGCTGGATCAAGGTCCGGCAGGCCGACCGGGACAGCGACACCGGCCGGGTCGACGCCTTCGCCGCCGCGTACGAGTACAGCTGCCGGGACAGCACCAACTACACCGGCACGGTCAGCGGTGAGCTGCGCTGGAACTCGTCCGTGGACTACGCGGTCGCGCACGGCGAGCCCAACCCGGTGAGCTTCAACTACCAGGAGATCGCGGTGCCCAGCGCGGCCCGGACGGTGACCTTCCGGTCCGTCGGCAGCGCGCCTGTCACGTTCGGGGCGGCCAGCCTGGGCGGCCCGACGCCCGGGGCGTTCGCGCTGCTCGGCTCGAACTGCACCGGTCGGACGCTGGCCCCGGGCCAGACCTGCACCGTCTCTGTCGCGGCCAACCCGACAAAGGAGGGGGTGCAGCAGGCGAGCCTGCTGCTCGCCGATGACAGCGCCTCCGGCACCCGCCGGGTGCAGTTGGCCGTGGAGGGCTTCCGGGGTGTCACCGGCAGCTACTACCCGCTGACGCCGAAGCGGTTGATGGACACCCGTTCCGGGCTGGGTGCGCCCAAGGCCAAGATCGGCCCGGGTAAGAAGGTCGACCTCCAGGTCACCGGTCGGGGCGGCGTGCCGAGCAGCGGTGTCGGCTCGGTCGTGCTGAACGTGACAGTCGTCGGCCCGACGGCGGGGAGCTTTCTGACTCTCTACCCTGCCGGCCAGAGCCGCCCCACCGCTTCCTCGATCAACTTCGCGAAGTCGTGGCTCGGCTCGAACAGCGTCACCGTTAAGGTGGGCTCGGGCGGCAAGGTGTCGGTCTACAACCACGCCGGGTCGACGGACGTCGTGGTCGACGTGGCGGGCGTCTGGGCGGGAAACAACTCGCTCTCCAGCCGGGGGCCGGGCGGCCAGTACCAGTGGATCAAGCCGTACCGCCTCTACGACACCCGGGACGACGGCGCTCCCCTGCCCGCCACCTACTACATGGAGAGTTGGCTCAGCTTCGGCAACGTCAACGCCAACATCCGGGCGCTCGTCGTCAACATCACCGCCGTCTCGCCCCGCAAGGCCGGCTACCTGACGGCCTGGACCGGGCAGGGGGACGTGCCCACCGCGTCCACGGTCAACTACCCGGCGGGCAAGGTGGTGCCGAACCTCGCGATCGTGGAGACGGTCGAGTGCACCGAGTGCGGTGGCAAGCGGGCCCCGCAGTTCGCGATCTACACCTCGCAGACCACCCACCTGGTGGTGGACGTGGTGGGCGTGATCGACGACGGCACGGTTCCGGACGGCCTGCGGTTCACGCCGATGTCGCCGACCCGGATCGCGGACAGCCGGATCGGCCAGGGCCTGCCGAGCGTGCTCGGGCCGACCGCGGTCGGCAAGGTCACCGCGCCGGCGAGCATGCTGACCCCCAGCACGCAGGTGCTCGCGATGAACGTCACCGCGGTCACCCCGACCAGCAACACCGTGCTCACGGTGTGGCCGGCCGACTCGGCGATGACCCGGCCCACGGCGAGCAACCTCAACCCGGCCGCCGGGCAGACGGTCTCCAACGCGGTGCTGGGCATCCTCGGCCCCACGCAGGGATTCAACGTCTACAACCACTCCGGTAACACACATGTGGTCGCCGATGTGGTCGGCACGCTCTGGGTCTACCCGGGCACGGCCACCCCGCCCACGGGCCGGGCCACGTCCCCCGGCAGCAGGTTCAAGGTGATCGACTCAGGCGTGGGTACCCACTCCCCGCGCTGACCCGCCCCAACGGCGAAGGGCGCCCCGGCCAGACCGGGGCGCCCTTCGCCGTCCCCAGGCCAGGGGGCTGAAGTCGCGGCCTCCCGGGCACTCCGTCACCGACGTCGCGTGTTCCGGGCCGGCAGTCACCGCGACCTCGCCGACAGCGCGGGTTATAGGGGTCGGCCGTCTCCGCGACCTCGCCGACAGCGCGACGATCAGGGCCGGCCGTGCGGTGGCGGCAGCGCGGGCCTGCTCAGCGGTTCCAGTCCTGTTTGGCGGCGCGGACCAGTTTGTCCTTCAGCTCCCGGGTGTGCCGGCGGCTCACCGGCAACTCGGCGGCGTCGATCAGCACCACGTACCCCGAGTTGACCAGGCGCAGCTCCGCGATCAGCCGCAACTGCACCAGGTACGACCGGTGGATGCGCACGAAACCCGCGTCCGCCCAACGTTCGGCGAGGGTGGCCAGCGACACCCGGACCAGGTGCGACCCGTCGGCGGTGTGCAGCCGGGCGTAGTCGCCCTGCGCCTCCACCCAGCGCACCGCCGAGCGGGGCAGCATCCGGGTCGTCCCGGCCAGCTCCACCGGGATGGTCGGGTCCTCCTCGGCGCGGGCCAGCGCCGCCGGATGCGACGGCACCACCCGGGAGCCCATCACCCGGCGCAGCGACTCGGCGAGCCGTTCGGCGCGTACCGGCTTGCGGACGTAGTCGGTGGCGCCCAGGTCGAACGCGTCGACCGCCCCGTCGTCGTACGCGGTGACGAAGACGATCGCGGGCGGCCTGGCGAACCGGCGCAGCACCCGGGCCAACTCCATCCCGTCCAGTCCGGGCATCCGGATGTCGAGGAAGACCACGTCCACGTCGGTGTCCCGCAGCACCCGCAACGCCTCGGTGGCGTCCCCGGCCGTGTGCAGCCGGGCCACCCGGGGATCGGCCCGCAGGTGGTACGCCAACTCGTCGAGCGCCGGTGGTTCGTCGTCGACGGCCAGCACCCGCAGGAACCCGGACGCGTTCACCGTGCCGGCCCGCTCGTTCACGCGCCGGCCCGTACGCCCGGGTGGAACTTCGGAATCCGCAGGCTCACCTTCGTACCCGAGCCGGGGCCCGTCTCGACGACCAGGCCGAACCCGTCGCCGAAGACCGAGCGGAGCCGCTCGTCGACGTTGGACAGGCCGACGTGCTGGCCGGGGTCGTCGGTCGGGTCGCTGCCGGCCCGGGTCAGCTCGGCGATCCCCGCGGTCAGCGTGGCCGGGTCCATCCCCACTCCGTCGTCCTCCACCGTGATGTGACACTCGGCACCCGCGTCCCGGGCCTCGATGCTCACCATGCCGGTACCGGGCTTGCGCGACAACCCGTGCCGCACCGCGTTCTCCACCAACGGTTGCAGGCACAGGAACGGCAGGGTCACCGGCAGCACCTCCGGGGCGATCTGCAACCGCACCTGCAACCGGTCACCGAACCGGGCCCGTTCGATGGTCAGATAGCGGTCGATGGAGCGCAACTCCTCGGCGAGGGTGGTGAACTCCCCGTGCGCCCGGAAGGAATACCTGGTGAACTCGGCGAACTCCAGGATCAGCTCCCGGGCCCGCTCCGGGTCGGTGCGCACGAACGACCCGATCGCGGTCAACGCGTTGTAGATGAAGTGCGGGCTGATCTGTGCCCGCAACGCCCGGATCTCGGCGCGGGCCAGCCGCTCCCGGGACGAGTCCAGCTCGGCCAGCGAGAGCTGGTTGCCGGCCCAGTGCGCGGTCTCCAGGGTGGCCTGCACCAGGCCCGGCTCGGGTGGCCCGTCGGCCACCGCGACGAGTGCCCCGACCACCCGGCCGTCGGCTGACAGTGGCGCCACCACCGCCCCCCGGACCAGGCAGTCCACCCGGTCGCAGTGCAGCTCCGACTCGCCCAGCACCGTCGACCGCCCGGTTTCGGCCACCCGCCGGGCCGCCGCGAGCAGTTGGTCGCCGTGGTGCCCGCCGCGCCCGTCGAGGGCGAGCAGCGTGTCGGCGTCCGTCAACGCCAGCCCGGCCGCCCCCACCAACGCCCGCAGATGGCGTACGGCCTTCGCCGCGCCCGCCGGGTGCAGCCCGGTACGCAGTGGTTCGGCGGCCAGCCCGGCGGTGTGCAGCACCTCGTAGGTGGCCCGTTGGGTGGCGGTGGCGATGCCCCGTCGACCACGTAGCCGCAGCGCCGCCCAGAGCGCGGCGGCGAGCGCGGTCACCAGCGAGACGACGCCGACCACGGCGGAGAGGTTGCCACCCATCCCGCGATCCTGACCTGTCCGGGCCGCCACGCCAAGGGGTTCAGTACGCGCCCTTGCGGGCCAGCACCACACCGACCGTGCGCCACAGGATGCTCAGGTCGTACGCCAGCGACCAGTTGTCGACGTAGTAGAGGTCGAGCCGGACCGCCTCGTCCCAGGACAGGTCGGAGCGGCCGGAGACCTGCCACAGCCCGGTCATCCCGGGACGGACCAGCAGCCGACGCCGTACGTCGCCGAGGAAGTCGCCGTCGTCGGCGGGCAGCGGACGCGGCCCCACCAGCGACATCTCCCCCCACAGCACGTTGATCAGCTGGGGCAGCTCGTCCAGCGAGGAGGCCCGCAGGAAACGGCCCACCGGGAACACCCGGGGGTCCTGCTTCATCTTGAACAA
This sequence comes from Micromonospora sp. RL09-050-HVF-A, assembly GCF_019374995.1. Lineage (NCBI taxonomy): Bacteria > Bacillati > Actinomycetota > Actinomycetes > Micromonosporales > Micromonosporaceae > Micromonospora > Micromonospora sp. RL09-050-HVF-A. The sequence continues at coordinate 4,362,141 of NZ_JAGKQP010000002.1, read as the reverse complement.
CATGCCGTCGGTCTCGTTCTGGTCGACCAGGCCGGCCAGTCGTTCCTCGGCGTTGACGTACATGGTGCGGAACTTCCAGACCCGGAATGTCCGCCCCTCGTGGCCGACCCGGGGCTGGCGGAAGAAGACCGGCCCGGGGTCGGAGAGCCGGATGGCCAGCCCGACGGCGAGGAAGACCGGCACCAGCAGCAGCAGGCCCAGCCCGGCGGCGACCCGGTCCATCAGGTTCTTGGCCAGCAGCGCCGGCCCGGACAGGGTCGGCTCCTCCACGTGCAGCAGCGGCAGGCCCTCGATCGGGCGGATGTGCACCCGGGGGCCGGCGATGTCGGTGAGCTGCGGGGCGACCACCAGGTCGACACCGGAGCCTTCCAGCTGCCAGGCCAGCCGGCGCAGCTCACCCGGCTCGGCGCTGGCCGAGCCGCAGACCGCGATGGTGTCCCCGCCGACCTCCCGGACCAGGGCCAGCACGTCCCGCCCGGCGTACACCGGGACGGGGGTCTCGATGCCCCGGGCGGCGGCGTACCCGTCGGTGATGTGGATGGCCACCGGCACCAGGCCGGCGCTCGGGTTGCGGGTGACCGCGATGTAGACCTCCAGGCACTCCGGCAGGGTGCCCACCAGCACCATCCGGTGCCCGGCGTGCCCGGCCCGACCCCGGATGCGGTGCAGCACGAACCGCGCGGTGATCCGGAAGAGGAGGACCAGCACCAAGGCCCCGGCGAGGGCGAACCCCACCGTGTAACGCGAGAGGTCGGTCTTGGTGGCGAACGCGACGAACGAGACGGTCGCGGCGACCGCGACACCACCCCGGATGACCCGCTTGTATTCCTCCGGGCCGAGTCCGAGGTAACGCCGGTCGTAGGCCCGGTTGCCCCAGAGGGCCACCAACCAGCCGAGCGGCACCAGCAGGAAGACCACCGTGTAGAACCAGGTCGGGTCCGCCTGCGCGTTGTAGAAGCCCGCGCGTGCCTGGCCGAATGCCTCCTGGGCGACCCAGTCCGCCAACACCACGGCGGCGAAGTCGAGCAGCAACAGCGCGGCGATGTACGGGCGGTGCCAGCGGGACACCCGGCGTCGGGCGCGAGCCCAGGCCGACCGGGGCACCCCGTTGTGTGACGGCGGTGTCGGCGGCTGGATCTCGAAGCTGTCCACGTGCCGCACGAGTCTGCTCCGGCCTGTGTTGGTTACCGGGCGCTGGAGGCTTGTCGTCACCTCAACCCATGTCCTCCCGCATGACACGCGCCGCTCACTCGCCGTGAGGGGCCCGGGTCGCCCACCGTTCCAGTCTCCCACGCTGGCGGCGGGTCAAACGCGGAGCCGGGGGGCTTTGCGTCTGGGGTCGCCAACGAGGAACCGGCCGACTTCACGTCAGTTTTCGAAGCCGGGGACCGAGCCACTATACCGATGGACGGCCACCGGGGTAGAGCGCGGACGGGGAGGTTCCACGCGCCGCAGGCGATACCTCTCCGTAACAATGGCGGGTTGTGACTCAGCGTACGAGGCGAGACAACCGACGGTCAGCGAGCGGTTTGCCGCCGGTCTGACACGTCGGGCAGTACTGGAGGCTGGAGTCGGCGAACGACACTTCCCGTACCGTGTCGCCACAGACCGGGCAGGGCAGCCCGGTGCGGGCGTGCACCTTCAGTCCGGAGCGTTTCTCGCCTTTCAGCTCCGCCGCCCGGTGCCCGGCCGAGCGGCGTACCGCCTCGCCGAGCACCGCCCGGGTGGCCGCGTGCAGGGTGGTGAGCTGGTCGTCGGTGAGCCGGTCGGTGATCGCGAACGGGGACAGCTTCGCCGCGTGCAGGATCTCGTCGGAGTACGCGTTGCCGACCCCGGCCAGCACCGCCTGGTCGGTCAGCACCCCCTTGACCTGCCCCCGTCGGCTGCGTAGCCGTTCGGTGAAGGTGGCCAGGTCGGCGTCGAGCGCGTCCGGCCCGAGCTTGGCGACCCCGGGGACCTGCGCCGGGTCGGTCACCAGGTAGGCGGCGAGCTTCTTCTGGGTGCCCGCCTCGGTGAGGTCGAACCCGGAGCCGTCGTCGAGGCGGACCCGCAGGGCGATCGGACCTTTGCCGGGGCGCAGCGGAGTGGTCGACGGGAACGCCTCGCGGTAGTGCAGCCAGCCGGCGCGGGCCAGGTGCACCACCAGGTGCAGGTCACCGTCGAAGATCACGTCGAGGTACTTGCCGTGTCGCCGGGCGTCCACGACCGCCTGGCCCGACACCGCCGTGGGCGCCGGGTCGTACGTCTTGAGGGCGTTGATCGCGGCGACCTCGACCCGGTCGACGCGTCGCCCCACGGCACGCTCACGCAGGTAGCCGGCGAGCGCTTCCACCTCCGGTAGTTCGGGCATCACATCACGGTAGCCTTCCTTCCCGTGAGCGCGAGGAATGAGCTTGCGAGTCCCTGCCGTGAGTGCGAGGAGTGAGCTTGCGAGCCCCGCAGTCGCGAGCAGAAACCGGCACAGTCGCGAACGAAGGACAAGCTCTGTGAGAATCGTGGTGGCGCACAACCGGTACCGGGAAGCCCAGCCGTCGGGTGAGAACACGATGGTGGACTCGGAGATCGGGCAGCTCACCGCCGCCGGGGTCGAGGTGTTGCCGTTCATCCGCAGCTCGGATGAGATCCCGTCGATGCCGAAGTCGGCCAAGGCGCTGCTGCCGATCTCACCGATTTACGCCCCGCGCGCCCAGCAGGAGCTGTCCCGGCTGCTCACCGAGCACCGGCCGGACGTGCTGCACCTGCACAACCCGTACCCGCTGCTGTCGCCGTGGGTGGTGCGGACCGCGCACAAGCACGGGGTGCCGGTGGTGCAGACGGTGCACAACTACCGGCAGGTCTGCTCGTCGGGGATCTATTTCCGCGACGGCGTCATCTGCCAGGACTGCAAGGGCCGGGCGCTGGCCGTGCCGTCGATCGTGCACCGCTGCTACCGCGACTCGCGGGCGCAGAGCGCGCTGATGGCGGCCACCCTGGCCGTGCACCGGGGCACCTGGCGTTCGGTGGACCGGTTCATCGCGCTCACCTCGGCCATCGCCGACCACCTGACCGACTACGGCATCCCGGCCGAGCGGATCGTGGTCAAGCCGAACGCGGTGCCCGACCCGGGTGCACCTACCCCGCTCGGCGACGGTTTCCTCTTCCTGGCCCGGCTGACCCCGGAGAAGGGTGTCGACCTGCTGTTGGACGCGTGGCGGCGGCACCCGGTGGGCAGCCTCGGCACGCTGCGGGTGGCCGGTGACGGTGAGCTGCGCCCGCTGGTCGAGGCCGCCGCCGCCGAGCGCGCCGACGTCGTCTACCTGGGCCAGCTCGACCGGGCCGGGGTACGCGCCGCCGTCGAGGCGAGCGCCGTGGTGATCGCCGCCTCCATGTGGCACGACGTGCTGCCCACCGTGATCATCGAGGCGTTGGCCAGTGGGCGACCGGTCCTCGGCACCGCGCTCGGCGGCATCCCGTACCTGGTCGGCGCGGACGCCCCGCACGAGCCCGCCGGCACCGGCCCGGCCGCCGTCGCCTCGGCGGTCGCCGGTCACGCCCCGCCGCCGGCCGGTCCGCCGGCGGTCCCGGCCGGCCTGCTCGGCGGCACCGCCGGCTGGGTGGTCCCGCCGGACCCGGCCGCGCTGGCCGCCGCGCTTCCGGTCGCGCGGGCCGGTGCCGCGCTGCTGTCCGCCCCGGCCCGGCTGCGGTACGAGCAGACCTTCCATCCGGACGTGGTCCTCAAGCGGCACCTGGCCATCTACGCCTCCCTCACCCGCGCCAACTGACTCCGATCGCGCGGCGTGCAGGCAAGCGGCCAGCCGTGTAGGTACAATGATGGCGTTGTCGGCACAAGGGAGGCGTGTTGTGAGCACCGTTTCCGTGCGTGAGTTCTCCTACAACCCGAGCGCGATGTTCGCCCGGGTCGAGCGGGGCGAGTCGATCGAGGTGACGCGGCACGGCAGCGTGATCGCCGTCCTGCTGCCGGGTTCAGGGACACTCGGCAGATACGCGTCCCTGGTGGCCAAAGGCGCGATCCGCCTCAAGGCGACCACCACGAGCGATCTCGATCGGTTGCCCCGTTACGACGTGCCGTCCGACGTGTCGCCTCTCGATCTGCTCCTGGCAGACCGTGAGGACGATGATCGGTGATCTACCTCGACTCGTCCGCCTTGATCACGCTGCTCTCCGGCCGCACCCACGTGACGCAGCTGAAGGAGTTTCTGGCAGACCGGGCCGGCATGCCGATGGCGACCAGCTCTGTCGGGTTCGTCGAGACGGTACGCACCCTCGACCGGATCGGAGACTATCCGGACGCCATGCAGATGCTGGCTCGTAACTTCACCGAGATCCTGTTGACCGAGGAGGTCCGGGATTCCGCAGCAGCGCTTCCTGCCGGGATTCGAACATTGGACGCATTGCACGTGGCAAGCGCCCAGATCCTTGGCGATGCGCTCGACGTGCTGGTCACATACGACAAGCGGATGGCGGATATCGCCGCCTCGGTGGGCCTGCCGGTGGCGGCTCCCGGCACCGATTAGCCAGTCTGCATTCCTGGCCGGGCGGAGCCGGCTTGCCGGCCAGGGTTTTCCCGGCAGGCAGCGGCGGCGGCGAGGACGTCGCGGGCGGCGGCCGACACCCGGCAGTCCGCGACCCGGCAGACCCGGCAGCGGCCATCCGGGTCGGGCCGGTGGTCGCGGAGGACCGCGCGGGCGGTGAGGACCAGCCGATTGCGGATCTGCGCCAACGACAGGTGAGGCGCGGTCATGGTCAGGTCACCCCGAGGGCGGCGGCGAGCGTGACGATCGTGGCCGGGGCGTGCGGGGCGCGGGCCACCTGGCCGAGCACTTCCCGGGCGGCGGGCCGGTGGCGTACCTCGGCGGGTGCCATCCGGTCGGCGTCGGCCAGCACCCGGCCCGCGTTGGTCGGGTCGTCGGCCTGGAGGTAGGCGCGGGCCGCATCGATCAGGTGCGCCGCCCGGTGCTCCAGTGGCAGCCACCGCCAGGCGTCCCGCCGGGTCGTCTGCTCGTGCCAGGCCACCGCCTCACCCGCGTGGCCCAGCTCCAGGGCGGCGGCGGTACGGGCGAGGTCGACCGCCGTCGGCCCGAACGCGGTCCGGTGGTGGTCGTGGCCCTCACCGACCTGCGCGGCCATCCCGGCGGCCTCGTCGAGGAGGTCGGCGACGGCCCGGTCGTCACCCAGGCGGGCCGCCCCCAGCGCGGCCTGCACCAGCAGCGCCCCGCACAACGACAACTCACCAGGGCCACCATCGCCGGGTCCGAGCAGGGCGATCCGGTACGCGCCAGCGAGCGCCGCCGACTGCGCCGCCCGGGCCCGCCCCGACGCGCGGAACACCTGGCCGAGCTGCACCGTGGCGGCGGCCACCAGCAGGGGATCGCCGGCACCGGTGGCCATGGACCGATCGGCGGCCAGCCAGCCCAGGTCGGCCTCGCCGAGCTTCACCAGCAGCGCGGCGGCGAGCCGGTACACCTCCACCAGCAGCGGGCGGCTCCGCTCGTGATCGTCGGCGGCGACCCGTTGCACGCCGGCCAGCAGACCAGGCAGGACGGTGGTCACCTGCGGGTACCGGGCATGCTGGAACTGCACCCAGGCGTGCCCGACGTCCCGCACCACTCGGTCGGCCGGCGCCGCCGGGCGGGTCGCCGGGCGACCGAGCGCTATGTCGTACGTCGACAGGGCCTCCCGGATCCGCTCCACCCCTTCGATCCGGGCGGTCGTCGTGGCGGGTCGGGCGTCCCGGCCGAGCAGCACGGCGGTGTCGATCCGTAGCACGGCGGCGATGTCCCGCAACGTCGACATTTTGTCCAGCGACCGGACACCCCGCTCGACCTTGTCGACCCAGGATTTCGACCGGCCGAGCCGATCGGCGAACACCTGCTGCGACAGTTTCCGGCGCCCCCGCCAGTACGCCACCCGCCGGCCGACCGGCAGCAGCTCACTGCTGTCCACGACGCCACCGCCGGTCCGGCACCGCCCGGGTGGTCTCCTCGGCCGGTATCCGCTCCGCCTCGGCCTGGGCGAGGATCCGTTGCCGGGCCGCCTCGCGTTCCGCCGCCTGGATCTGCTCGCCCCGGTCGTCGTGGTCGGGCCCGCGCCGCGCCGTCACGACCAGCACCCCGCCCGGTATTCCCCCGCCAGCGTCAACAGCGGCCGTTCCGGCAGGTCGGGCACCCGCGCCACCCCTGTCACCCGGTACGCCGCGACGCGCTCGGCGTGGTTCGTCGCCGGCCGGAGCCGGTCGAGCGGGTTCACCCGACGACGCCCGAACGGCCAGAGCTTCGCCAGCAGACCAGAGCGCGTCAGATGCTTCGCATGCCGAGCCATGGGGGGACCTCCGAGTCGTAGTTGCTTCCATACAGAGAGTGGCAAAGGCGATCGGCGAAGTCTAGACTTCCATGGAAACTTTCCATGGAGGAACAGGGCTCGCCTTGCGCTCCTTGATCTCGGAGATGGAGGGGAGAACACTGACGGTGTTCGCAACCCTGGAGGTAGACGTGGCGAGGGCAAGCGGGCCGACGATCGCGCGATGGCAGCTCGGCCGAGAGTTGCACCGGCTCCGTGAGGCTGCCGGTGTCTCGCACAAGGAGATCGCAACCGAGCTGGGCTGCTCGGAGTCGAAGATTTACAAGATCGAATCAGGGGTGGTCGGCGTCAGCCGGCCTGACGTGATCGTCATGCTCACCCGCTACGGCGTCAGTGACGACCGGATACGGCAAACCGCACTTGACCTTCAGCGCCAAGGCAAGGAGCGCGGCTGGTGGGCGAAGTTCGGCCAACTCCCGAACCCGTACAGCATGTACATCGGGCTGGAGTCCGCAGCGACGGCAGTCCGGAACTTCGAGCTGGCCGTCGTGCCAGGACTGCTTCAGACCGAGGCATACGCCTATGCGATCGTCAGCGCCGCCTGGCCGGGTCAGAGCGAGGAAGTGCGTCGTCGGGTCGAGGTGCGGATGACCAGGCAGGATCACCTGATCGAAGAGCCAGCGCTGAAGTTCTGGGGCATCGTGGACGAAGGCGTGCTGCGTCGTCAGACCGGCGGTCCGGACGTGATGCGCGCCCAACTCCGTCACCTCATCGAGATGAGCGAGCGGCCGAACATCGAGCTTCAGGTGCTGCCGTTCGGCGAGGGCTGGCACCCCGGCACCGTGGGCTCCTTCTCGATCTTGGAGTTTCCCGAGGACATCCACAGCCCAGTCGTCTACGTGGTGAGCCAGGCGGGAGACGCCTATCTCGAACGCGAGGATGACTTGCGACGCGTTACGCTGGCGTATACGCACCTGCACGCGGCAGCGCTCAGCGTCAGCAAGTCCCGAGACCTGATCGCCGCCGTAGTGAAGGACATGACGTAGGGGGAGACGCGGTAATGGACCGTTCACGCGGCGTGTGGCGTAAGAGCAGCCGAAGCGACGCCAACGGTCAGTGCGTCGAGGTGGCCGACCTCCGCAACGGAGTGGCCGTCCGGGACAGCAAGGACAAGTCCGGCCCCACCCTCGCCTTCGACACCCACGGCTGGCGCACCTTCGTCGACTCCCTCAAGAGCAACTGACGTTGCCCGTCGTATCGACTGCGACAGTAACCTGCCCCGGCTCCTGTCTCGGGAGTCCGGAGCACGCTGCGGTGGGGACGAACAGCCGTCCGAGAGCTGAGCGGCCAAACCCGTGGGCTGAAGTAGCGGTATTCCTGCACGGTTGACACCCCAACTTCGCCCCAACTGAGTCAATCAAGGTGGGTGCGGCGGTCGAAGACGCCCAAGAACATCTGGGCCTGACCTGGGTTGACGGACTTCCCGCTTCCGTACCACCTACGAGACGTCGAAGAGCCGGCGGCCGTCGTACTCGGCGAAGTCGGCGTAGTCCTTGTCGTTGAAGGTCGCCAGCGGCAGCCGATCGACGAGACAGCACGCCGCGATCCAGGAGTCATTCGTCGGCCGGGGCCGCCCGCGATGCTGCGCCCGAGCCTGAAGATGGCCCCAGGTCGTCGCTACCGCCTCGTCGAAGGGGAGCAGCACCACGCCGGACCGCCACTGCGCGAGGTCGGCCAGCTTGCGTGGCCCCCAACTCCTCATCGCAGTCCACTTGGTCAGCTCCCCGAGCGTGACGAAGGTGATGCACAGGGTCTTACCCACCAGTCGGGTGCGGAGCCTGTCGTGTAGCCGGCCGCGCAGAATGGCCGATGCGACGTCAGTGTCCAGGACTACCAGGCTCACGCGGCGTTGGCCCGGCGGGAGGCATAAAGATCAGCGAGAAAGTCGTCCAGCTCGTCGTCGGACTCGAACAGGCCCGGCCGTGCGAGGTCGTCGACGGAGGCGATCGGCCGGACACCCTGGCGACGGGCAATCTCCTCGGCCGGTACGTGCTCAGCGGTCGGCCACTCAGGCATCTGCTCGGCGCTGCTCGACATCCCGGCTCACCTCCTGTGTCTTGGATCGTCGCCTATTCTCGCACCTCCGACGTCCAGGCGTCCGCATGTCACGGCCAACTGTCAGTCGTCTTCCGTCATACTCTCCGCGCGGCTGTGACCTGGCCTGTTGTCGTGGGCGACAAGCTGGCTGCCCGCTCGCTGGGGGCGTCGGTGCCAGCGACGGCGACGGGCCGCGCACGCCCACCTCGGTGCGTGCGCGGCCCGCCTCGGCAGGGGCTGAGCTTTCGATGCCTGAAGAGCGTCGGCCCTACTTGTAGACGATGTTCGACGACGTGTACTTGCAGTACGTACCGTCGGGGCCGCTGCCGGTCTTGACCGGCTCGGCACCGGAGCTGTTGCCCGTGTAGCGGTCGCAGATGGAGATCTTCCTGCTGCTGTCGCCGTAGATGGTGATGCCCGAGAACGTCGCGGTGTCGCCGTAGTTGGTGTTGATGCCGGCGAGCACCTTGCCGGGGGCGGTCACGGTGACGTTCTGGATGACGACGGTCCGCTTGTACTGGGTCGAGCAGTTGCCGCACGACCGGTACAGCTTGCCGAAGTTGCTGACGTCGAAGTTCTTGATGGTCAGCTTGCCGCCGCCGTTGTGCTGGAACACCTTGTCGGAGGCGGACCGGGCACCGCCGCCGTCGACCGTGTAGTTCGCCGACGAGCCGCCCTTGAAGGTGGCGGCGTCCTCGCCGACGTCCTCCCACCACACGTTGATCAGCGTGCAGGTGCCCTTGCAGTGGATGCCGTCGGCGGCCGGCGAACCGATGATCACGTTTTTGATCGTCGCGCCGTCGGCCAGCTCGAAGATCGGCTTCTGGCTCTCGCTCTGGCCGCCGTCGCCCATCGCGCCGCCGGCCTTGTAGCGCACCAGGCCGTAGTCCTTGGTGCCGCTGACCGACTGGGTGGTGGTGACGGTGGTGGTGCTCTTGGCGGTGGGCCAGGTGGCGGCCTGGGCGCCGGTCTGGGTGACGACCAGGCCGGCGGCGACCAGCCCTACGGTGGCGAACGGCAGCAGGGCGACCTGCCAGCGTCGGCGGCGCGACGTCGCGCCGTTCTCACGTGTGCTCACGTGTCCTCCGAGACGGGTGATGGGACGGGGTGGTGGCGGACAGGCGTCCGCGCCGCAGGAGCACCCGCCGACGTGTCGTACACGACAGGAAAGCGCTTGCCTGCGACCGCCACACTACGACACCTTTCGATGTATCGAAAGGGTCTCGCTCGGCCGTGGCCGAAGTGCTTCCCTACTGGCTTTCCGTGCGTTCCTGTCGGAGCTGTTCGAGGACACGGGTGTCGTCTTCGAGGTCGGGGTGGTCGACCTGTCGGTCGAGGTCGACGACGTGTTCGAGTTCCTGGATCGCCTGGTCGAGGTCACCGCCTGCCCTGAGGAGCATCGCGATGTTGAACCGGGTGACGGCTTCGCCGGCCCGGTTGCCGACCTCCCGCTGGATGGATAGGGCCTGGTCGAAGTAGTCCAGGGCCCGCTGCCGATCCCCCAGGCTGTGGTACACGCTGCCGATGTTGTTGAGGGTGACGGCTTCGCCGGCCCGGTCGCCGACCTCCCGCCGGATGGGGAGGGCCTGGCGGAAGTGGTCCAGGGCTCGCTGCCGATCCCCCAGGCTGTGGTACACGCTGCCGATGTTGTGGAGGGTGACGGCTTCGCCGGCCCGGTCGCCGACCTCCCGCCGGATGGGGAGGGCCTGGTCGAAGTAGTCCAGGGCCCGCTGCCGATCCCCCAGGCTGTGGTACACGCTGCCGATGTTGTTGAGGGTGACGGCTTCGCCGGCCCGGTCGCCGACCTCCCGCCGGATGGGTAGGGCCTGGTGGTAGTGGTCCAGGGCTCGCTGCCGATCTCCCAGGTTGTCGTACACGTGGCCGATGTTGTTGAGGGTGGTGGCTTCGCCGGCCCGGTCGCCGACCTCCCGTGTGATGGGGAGGGCCTGGTGGTAGTGGTCCAGGGCCCGCTGCCGATCCCCCAGCCTGTCGTACACGCTGCCGATGCTGGTGAGGGTGGCGGCTTCGCCGGCCCGGTGGCCGGCCTGTTGGTACAGGGTCAGGGCCTGCTGGTAGTCCTCCAGCGCCGGCCGGGGTCGGCCGGTCGCCGACCGCGCCCAACCCCGCTGGTGGAAGGGGCTGGCGTCCGGGCCGAGGGTCAGGGTCGCGGTGGCCATGGCCTCGACGGCGGCGAACCGCGAGGTACGCAGCCACACCCGACACACCCGGGAACCGACATCCCGGGCGATCACCGGCTGCCGACCGGCCACCGCGAGCCGGTGCACCTCGACCCACCGGGCAACGGTGACCGCCGCAGTGGGAGTGACGGGTCGGAGTCGTGCTGCTTCCCGATCCTCGATCCCCGACTCCACCTCGGTCATCCTGATGCTCCTTGTTGCCGACGCGGTCGCCACCGGACCGTGGCACCACCCGGCGGGCGGCAGCGCATCGGTCGTGAACGTTCTTACCCCCGATGGCAGGGAGCCGGTCAGTAAGTCGGAAAGTCGTCACCCGAGCCGGGTTCACGAAGCGGTCGCGCGACGCGAAGGAAACGTACAGTAGCCACCCAAGGTCCACCGTCGATCACCTGGCCGGGCCGGCGGTGGGCGGCCTCGGACCGGCTTGACCAGGCGCATCAGGGGAGACGTGGTCATGGAAAGCGCCACAGTGGAGGTGTCCGGGGCGCGGGCCGCGAGCTGGGCGGCGGAGCTGCGGGCCGGACTGACCTGACCACCATGACGGGGATGGCAGATGAGTACCTTCGACCTGGAGGTCTTCGAGCAGACCTCCAACCACTACGAGCTGCGGCTGTCCGCCGACGGCCAGCCACCCCGGGTCCGCAGCCTGGACCGGGCCGCGGTCGACGAGCTGATCACCCTGGTACGCCGCGACTACAGCACCGACGCCACCGCCTACAAGGTGTACGGCGCGACCCGGCTGGCCGAGCTGGGGACCCGGCTGGCGGAGTTCCTGGACGGCGACGAGCGGTGGCTGACCCCGATGCTGGCCCATCCCGCCGGAGCGGTGTTGCGGATCACCGCCGAGCAGCGGCTGCGGCACCTGCCATGGGAGTTGCTGGCCCAGGAGGGGCCTTCCTGACGGTGGCCGGGCGGGCACCGCTGTTGCCGGTCCGGACGGTCGGCGACCACGCGGCGTTGACGGGCCCGGTCGTGCCGGGCAACCGGCCGTTGCGGGTGCTGTTCATGGCGGCCGCGCCCGAGGGTGTGGAGCCGGTGCTCAACTTCGAGGCCGAGGAGGCGGCGATCCTGGCCGCGACCCGACGCACCGGCACGGATCTGGTGGTGGAGGAGAGCGGCACCCTGGAAGGGCTGCGGTTCCTCAGCCGCGACTACGGGCCCGGCCACTTCGACGTGCTGCACCTGAGCGGGCACGCCACTACCGACGGTGGGAAGCCGGTCTTCCTCCTGGAGGACGAGTTCGGCGCACCCACCAGGGCGACGGCCGACCAACTCGCCGAGGCGATGCAGGGCCACTGGCCGAGGCTGGTGTTCGTCTCCGGTTGCCTGACCGCCGACGCTCCGGAAGGCGGGGTGTTTCCGTCGATGAGTGAGAGTCTGGTCGCCGCTGGTGCCCCTGCGGTGCTGGGCTGGGCGCTGCCGGTCGGGGACATCTCCGCCACCGACTTCGCCGCCGCCCTCTACCGGGCCCTGGCCGACGGCGGGTCGTTGGACCGGGCCATCGTCGAGGCACGCCGTCACCTGTTCCACGACAAGAAGAGCAGCTACTGGCATCTGCTCCGGGTCTACGCCGACCGGTCCCCGCTGGCACCCATGGTTACCCCGCTGCACACCAAGGGCCGTAAGCGGTTGCAGGTGCGCGCCGCCGACCAGCAGTTCCTGGACCCGCAGACCCAACTGTCCCGGGTCGCGTCCCGCGCCGAGTTCGTCGGCCGACGGCGGGTCATCCAGCGCTGCCTACGTGTCCTGCGGCAACCCGCCGACACCTCCGGCGCGGCGCAGGGCCTGCTGCTGGCCGGCATGGGTGGGCTCGGCAAGAGCAGCCTCGCCTCCCGGCTCCTGGAACGCATGCCCACCCACCAGCGCGCCGTCTGGTACGGCCGGGTCGACGCCATCAAGTTCCGCGAACTGACCAGCAAGATCCGCTTCGACGACGTCGACCAGAGCATCGAGGCCGCCAAACTCCTCGACAACGAGCAGCTCCCGCTTCCGATTCGGCTGCGGTACCTGCTCGACGTCGACGGGCCGCTCGGCGACACACCCTGCCTGTTCGTGTTCGACGACTTCGAGACCGGCAACCTCGACACCCGCGACGACCGCAGCCGGGTGCTCGCCCCGGCGATGGCCGAGATCCTGCCCGCCCTGCTCACCGCCATCCGCGACACCGGCAGCCCGAGCCGCGTCGTCATCACCAGCCGCTACCGCTTCCCCACCCCGGCCGGCACCACCCTCGCCGTCGAGGCGCTGGAAAGCCTCACCACCGTCGAGCAGACCAAGAAGATCGCCAACCTGACCAACCTGCGCCCCGAATCCACCATCAACCCCACCATCCGGACCCGGGCGATCGAGGCCGCAGCCGGCAACCCCCGCCTGCTCGACTGGCTCGACAAGATCGTCGGCGACGCCGCCCTCGACGTCGACGGCCTGCTCGCCGCCATCGAGGGCGAAGCCGACCGGTTCCGCCGGGAGACTGTCCTCGCCGACAACCTGCTCGACTCCCAACCCCTCGAACTGCGCCGCATGCTCGCCCGGGTCAACGTCGTCGAACTCCCGATCCCCGCCGCCACCGTCCACGCCCTGCACCAGCATCCCGACGCCGCCCGGCACCTCCAGCGGGCCGTCGAACTCGGTCTGCTCGAAGAGGGCATCGACCCCGAGACCCACCAGCCCCGCTACTTCGTCTCCAACGTCCTGCACCCGCTCGTCCGCCCTCTGCTCACCGACGACGACTACACCGAGGCGTGCGCCGCCGCCGCCCGGTCCCTCTACCAACTCTGGGTCCTCGACTCCACCGCCGCCGATGGCCACTGACCCGCGATTCCTCGCCCGCTGGGTCGAGGTGCACCGGCTCGCGGTCGCGGGCCGACAGCCGGAGATCGCCCGGGACGCAAGTAACCGGGTGTGCCGGACGTGGCTGAGCACCTCGCGGTTCGCCGCCGTCGAGGCCATGGCCACCGCGACCCTGACCCTGGGCCCGGACGCCGATGCCTTCTACCAGCGTGGCTGGGCGCGGGCGTCGACCGGCCGGCCCCAGCCGGCGCTGGAGGACTACCAGCAAGCCCTGATCATGTACCGGCAGGCCGGCCACCCAGGCAACGAAGGCGTCACTCTCAACAACATCGGCAACGTCTACCACAGCCTGGGGGATCGGCGGCAGGCCTTGGACCATTACCACCGGGCCCTGCCCATCCAGCGGGAGGCGGGTGACCGGGCGGGCGAGGCCGTAACCCTGAGCAACATCGGCGGCGTGCACATCAGCCTGGGGGATCAGCGGCGGGCCCTGGAGCACTTCCATCAGGCCCTGCCGATCCACCGGGAGGTGGGTAACCGGGCCGGTGAAGCCGCCATTTTGCACAACATTGGCAGCGTGTACGACCGCGTGGGGGATCGGAGGCGGGCCCTGGACTATTTCCGTCAGGCTCTGCCTATCCGGCGGGAGGTGGATGATCGGGCCGGTGAAGCCATCACCCTGAACAACGTCGGGAGCGTGTACGACAGTCTGGGGGATTGGCGGCAGGCCCTGGACTATTTCCATCAGGCTCTGCCCATCCAGCGGGAGGTGGATGATCGGGCCGGTGAAGCCGTCACCCTGAACAACATCGGCACCGTGTACAACGGCTTGGGGGATCGCCAGCGGGCTCTGGACTACTTTCACCGGGCTCTGCCCATCCGGCGGGAGGTGGGTGATCGGGCGGGCGAGGCCGTCACCTTGAGCAACATCGGCACCGTGTACAACGGCTTGGGGGATCGCCAGCGGGCTCTGGACTACTTTCACCGGGCTCTGCCCATCCGGCGGGAGGTGGGTGATCGGGCGGGCGAGGCCGCCACCCTGAGTAACATCGGCAACGCGTACGACGGCTTGGGGGATCGGCGTCAGGCCCTCGACCACTACCACCAGGCTCTACCTATCCGGCGGGAGGTGGGCGATCGGGCCGGTGAAGCCGTCACCCTGAACAACATCGGCGGCGCGTACGACGGGTTGGGGGATCGGCAGCGGGCCTTAAACCATTACCACCAGGCACTCCCTATTCGGCGGGAGGTCGGTGACCGGGTCGGCGAAGCCGTCACCCGGTACAACATCGCGATGGTCCACCGGGCGAACGGTGACCTCGACCAGGCGATCCGGGAACTCGAACAGGTCGTCGACCTCGACCGGCAGGTCGACCATCCCGACCTCGAAGCCGACACCGCAGTCCTCGAACAACTCCGCCGACAACGCGCGCAAGAACAGGATGCCGAACCCCCTGCGGGGCCGTGACGGCAGCGCCGCCGCAGGGCCCTACAGCGACGCGCGGGCCGAGAAGGCGATGCTGGCCAGCAGGAAGCCGCCGTTGACCACGGTGAACGCCACGACCACCCAGAACACCAGCGCCGGCACGAGCATCAGCACCAGCCCCGCCACGAAGATCACCGCGCCGTAGTCGCGGACCAGCTTGACCAGGCGTACCGGCAGGGAGGTGGAGGTGACCATGCTGGCGGCGTTGGGGCCGGACTGCATCACCGAGGTCACCAGGTTGACCATCCAGGTGCCGGCGAAGGTCGCCACCAGCCAGGTCGGCGTGGAGGGGCGCTGCGCCACGGCGGTGGCGGACAGGGCGGCGACCAGGGCGATCTGGGCGGCCACGTCGCAGAGCACGTCGACCCGGGCACCCGCCGCGCTGCCCTGACCGGTCACCCGGGCGAGCTGCCCGTCGGCGCAGTCCAGGGCGTACGCCACCTGCCAGCCGACCAGCGCGACCAGCCCGACCAGCCAGGCCGGGACGGTACCGGCGGCGACCCGGTCGGCGAGCGCCACCACGGTCACCGAGGCGGCCAGGCTGAGCACCAGGTTGGTGATGGTCAGCGCGGTCGGGCGCAGCCCGAGGCGCTGGGCGACCAGGGCGAAGACGGCACCCAGCCACTGGCTGACCGACTCGCTGAACAGGCCGCCGCCCCGGTTGACCCGGTGGAAGTCGGCAACGGTGGGACGGGGTTCAGCCACTGTGGTCGCGGAGTGCACCGGCGTAGTCTGCCAGCCGCTCCCGCGTCTCGGTAACCGACATGGCCAGGTGCTCCAGGATGGTGTACCGGTCGGGGCGGGTCGCCGGGGCGAACTGCACCGCCTCGACGAACTGGTCGTCGCTGAGCCCCACGTCGGCCGGGTGCCGGGGCAGCCGGTGCCGGCCCAGGCAGGCCGACATCTCGGCGAAGCGCCGCTCGTCACCGCGCAGGAACGTGCAGAACAACGCGCCGAGCCCGGCCAGCTCGCCGTGCGACGAGGTGCCGGGGAAGAGGGCGTCGACGGCGTGCATGATCTCGTGGCAGCCGCCGCTGGCCGGTCGGCTGCTGCCGCAGACCGCCATCGCCAGGCCGCTGGAGATCAGCGCCTCGGCCAGCACCGTGACGAACGCGTCGTCGGTCATGTCGCCGCCGTGCGCGAGCACCGCCTCCGCGCCCATCCGGGCCAGCGAGGCGGCGAGGCCGTCGACCGGTTCGCCGCGTACCTGGCGGGCCAGTTCCCAGTCGGCCAGGGCGCTGATGTTGCTGACCACGTCGCCGATGCCGGCCCGGTTGTGCCGGTCCGGGCCGGCCGCCACGAAGTCGAGGTCGACGATCACCGCGATCGGGATGTGCACCCCGTAGGAGCCCTTGATGCCGCCGGTGATCAGGCTGGCCACCGGGGAGGCGATGCCGTCGTTGGCGAGGCTGGTCGCCATCGTCACCATCGGTAGGCCGCGCCGGGTGGCCGCGTACTTCGCCACGTCGATGGTCTTGCCGCCGCCGATGCCGACCACCGCGTCGTACGAGCGTTCGCGGAGCTTGCCGCCCAGCTCGTCGGCGGCGTCGAGGGTGCCGCCGGCCACGGTGAACACGTCCGCCGAGCGCAGCGACGGCCGCAGCAGGTCGGCGATCTGCCCGCCCTGACCGGGGCCGACCACCACCGCCACGTCACCTCCGGCGGAGATCCGCCCGTCGGCGAGGATCGTGGCCAGGTCGGCGACCGCGCCGCGCCGCACGTCGATGTGCAGCGGGGTCAGGATGGTACGGGCTAGTAGCGGCACGCGATCTCCCGCGCCCGGGTCAGGTCGTCGTGGTTGTCGACCTCGACCCAGGAGACGTCCCCGATCGGCGCGGCCCGCACCTCACCGCCCCGGTCGGCGAACTCCTGGTAGCCGTCCTCGTAGTAGAGGTTCGGGTCGCGTCGCCAGGTCGCCTCCAGCGCGTCGGCGAGCGCCCCGGCCACCTGCGGCTCGATCAGCGTCGCGCCGATGTACTCCCCGTACGCCTCGCCCGGGTCCATCAGCTTGGTGATCCGGGTGAGCTGGCCGGCGGCGTCGAAGGTGGTCTTCATCTCCTCCTCGGCCAGCGCCTTGAGGGTGTCGACCGCCAGCAGGATGCCCGGCCCGCGCTCGGCGAGCAGGGTCTTCTCCACGCTCACCGGGTGCACGGTGTCGCCGTTGACCAGCAGCACACCCCGGGCGAAGTGCTCCCGGGCCAGCCACAGCGAGTACGCGTTGTTCCACTCCTCGGCCTTGTCGTTGTGCACCAGGGTGAGGGTGACGCCGTACTTCTCCTCCAGCGCCGACTGCCGCTGCACGACCGCGTCGGCGGCGTAGCCGACCACGATCACGATCTCGGTGAGCCCCACCTCGGCCAGGTTGCGCAGCGCGATGTCCAGGATGGTGGTCTCACCGTCCACCGGCACCAACGCCTTGGGCAGGGTGTCGGTGTACGGGCGCAGTCGGCGTCCCGCACCGGCCGCGAGCACCATCCCGATCATGCGGGCCTCCCTCGTACGACTCCAGGTCACCGTGGAGGATAGCCCCGGGTGACCGGGCAGCCGCCGCCAACCGTGAGTTCGGCCGGGCCGGGCAGGGGTTCCAGGGCTGGCCGGGCAGCGGTTCAACCGGGCAGGGCGGCCAGGTCGGCGAGCACGCCCAGCCGCTCGTCCGCGGTCAGCGTGGCGTACGGGCCGGCCGCCCGACGGTCCGTCTCCAGCTCGATGGCCCGTCGCTCCGGCCCGTCCGGCAGCTCCCCGACGCTGGTGGCGGTGTGCCCGGCGGCGGTCCACGCGGCGGCGTGCGCGTCCGCCCGGTGGTACCGCAGCGTGCCGAGGCGGTTGAGCAGCAACACCCCCGACGGGATGCCGTCCGGCTCGTACGGCGGGGCCATCGCGGCGAACGCCGGCCCGGGCTCGGCGTCCGGCTCCCCGGCGAGCAGCACCGCGTACGCCAGCACCCGACCGTACGCCTCGACGAGCCGGTGCACCCGGTCGTCGTGCCCGGCCCACAGCTCCTCGGTCACCTCGGCGTGCACCTGGTACAGCTCGGTGAGGAAGTCGACACCGCGTTCGGTGGCGGTGAAACCGCCGTCCGGCCGGCGGGCGATCATGCCGTGCGCGACCTGCTTGTCCAGCGCCCGGTGGCAGGTGGCCGGGTCGCGGTAGCGGTTGACCGCCGCGAAGCCGGCCCGGTCGACGGCACCCCCGGGTGCGGCGAGCCGGGTGCGGAACTCCACCAGGAAGCCGGTGGCGGCCGGGCCGCCGTACCGCTGGCTCAGTTCGGCGCCACCACCGTCGCGGCCGGCGAGCATCCCGGCCACGAACGCCCGCTCGACCGCCGGGGCGACCAGCCCGGTGAACCGGTGCGGTGCCAGCTCGACGCCATCGCCCACGGTCAACGCGCCGGCGCAGCGGGAGGGCTCGGTGGGCACACTTCGACAGTAGCGAGCGCCGGCCGACCGCGCCGATGTCCGGTCCCGTCCCGACCTGCACCGGAGTCGACCGGTTCGCCCCGGCCCCGGCCCGGACGCCCGGTGCACCCCGCTCCGGACTCCCGGTGCGCCGGCCACCGTCGGGAGGCCGCCGGGCTGGACCGCCGCCACCGCCGGGGCGGGTGGGACTGCCCGCATGTTGAACTTGGCGTGTATGCCGGCCGGAGCGGGCCGGGCAGGCCCTAGGCTCGTGCGCATGACCGCCGAGCAGCTGATCTCGTTTGCCCGTGGCGCGCCCTCGCTGGACATCGTGGATGTCGAGGGGCTCAAGGCCGCCGCCGTCCGTGCCTTCGACGCCGACCCCGCCGGGGTCACCGCCTACGGCACCTCCGTCGGGTACCCACCCTTGCGGAAGTGGATCGCCGAGAAGCACGGCGTCGAGGCGGATCAGGTGCTGGTCACCAACGGCTCGCTCCAGGCCGACGCGTTCCTCTTCGACCACCTGGTCCGGCGCGGCGACGCCGTGGTGGTGGAGCGGCCGACGTACGACCGGACCCTGCTCAACCTCCAGCGGATGGGCGGCGAGATCCACGGCGTGGGCATCGAGCCGGACGGCCTGGACACCGCCGAGCTGCGCAAGCTGCTGGAGTCCGGGGTACGCCCCCGGCTGGCCCACGTGATCCCGAACTACCAGAACCCGGCCGGTGTGACGCTGTCGCTGGACAAGCGCCGGGAGCTGCTCGACCTGGCCGCCGAGTACGGCTTCACGATCTTCGAGGACGACCCCTACGCCGACATCCGGTTCCGGGGTGAGCCGCTGCCGTCGATGCTGTCGATGGACACCCGGGGCGTGGTGGTGCACGCGTCCAGTTTCACCAAGACCGTCTGCCCCGGGGTGCGGGTCGGTTACCTGGTCGGGCCGGCGAGCCTGATCGCCGACATCGCCAAGTCGGCGACCAGCCTCTACATCTCGCCGGGCATGGTGGCGCAGGCGATCGTGCACCAGTTCTGCGTCTCGGGTGACATCCAGCGGTCCATCGCCACGGTGTCGTCGGCGCTGGGTGAGCGGGCCGGGGTGCTGGCCGAGTCGCTGCGCCGGCACCTGCCCGAGGTGACCTTCGTCGAGCCGGACGGCGGCTACTTCCTCTGGGTGGAGTTCCCCGACGACGTGGACGTGGACCGGTTGGCGCCGGCCGCCGCCGAGCGGGGCGTCGCCGTGGTCAAGGGCAGCGACTTCATGGTCGACGGTGGGCGGCACGCGTTGCGGTTGGCGTTCTCCGCGGTGACCGCGGACCGGATCGACGAGGGTGTGCGTCGGCTGGCGGACGCGGTGGCTGCCGTACGCGGCTGAAAATCTGTCGGGTTTCTGACAGAAGCGCGACCTGGGCCGGTCGAGGGCTCCCCTCGGCCGGCCCGACGCCCCACAATGCTGCGAGCGTCACTCACGTTTGGCTGGTGACCCGCTCAGGGCCCCTGCCACCGGCCGGCCGGGTGACGCCGCAGCTTTGCCCCCGCCCCCAACGGTGCCGGGTGGGTCGGGTCGCCCCTCACCCCCCTGGACGCGGCCCGACCCGCCCGGCACCACCCCCCACCTGCTCCCCGGCATCCGCCCCGCTCCCGGCCCGGCCCGGGTGACCAGGATCACGGCCACCCACCTGCCGCCGTCCGTCCCGCCGCAGGGGCCGCCGATCGTCCGAGGGCCGCCGGCCCGGCGGCGGCGTAGCCTGCAAGCCGCAGCACGCACACCGGGAGGGGGTACGCCATGACGGACCGGGCGGAACGGGAACGGTCGACGACACCCCACGGCGGTCGGGTGCTGAACCCCCGCGCCTGGGTGTCCCCGGTCCGGGCGATGTCGCGCATCCTCAACGCCGACGGCTCCCCCCGCACCCCCGCGCCCACCGGCCCCGGCCGCAGCGGCGTGGTCGACTGCGGCCTCTACGTCGACGGCGAACGCCGCCCCGGCCAGTGGCGGTACGCCGAAGCGCTGGCCGCCGCCCGCGACGAGCGCGGCGGGTTCGTCTGGCTCGGCCTGCACGAACCGGAACTGGCCGAGATGACCGCCATCGCCGAGACGTACGGGCTGCACGAGCTGGCCGTCGAGGACGCGGTGAAGGCCCAGCAGCGGCCCAAGCTGGAGCGCTTCGGCGACGTCAGCTTCCTGGTGCTGCGGACCGCCCGGTACTGCGAGCACACCGAGCTGACCGAGACCTCCGAGGTGGTCGAGACCGGCCAGGTGATGCTCTTCATCGGCCCCAACTTCCTGATCAGCGTCCGGCACGGGGACGCCTGCCGGCTGTCGCCCGTCCGGGCCGACCTGGAGGCCAAGCGGGACCTGCTGCGGCACGGCCCGTGGGCGGTGGCGTACGCGATCACCGACCGGGTGGTGGACCTCTACCTGGAGGTGGCCGACCAGCTGGAGGACGACCTCGACGTGCTGGAGGCCGACGTCTTCGACCGGCAGAGCAGCGGGCGGATCCAGCGCATCTACCAGATGAAGCGGGAACTGGTCGAGTTCAAGCGGGCGGTGATCCCGCTGCAACGGCCGCTGATGACGCTGACCGCGCAGGTGCACCGGGAGGTGCCGCAGGAGGTACGCCGCTACTTCCGCGACGTGCAGGACCACCTCAGCCGCACCGTCGAACAGGTCAACTCCTACGACGACCTGCTCAACTCGATCCTCCAGGCCCGGCTGGCGCAGGTCACCGTCGACCAGAACAACGACATGCGCAAGATCGCCGCGTGGGCGGCCATCGCGGCGGTCTGGACCGCGTTCGCCGGGGTCTACGGCATGAACTTCGAGAACATGCCCGAGCTGAAATGGACGTACGGCTACCCGGGTGTGCTCGCGCTGATGCTCGCCATCTCGCTGGCGCTCTACCGGTGGTTCCGCCGCAACGGCTGGCTCTGACCGCCGCCCGGTCGTGGGCCGGGGTGGCGGCCGGTCAGTGGCCGGTGTGCCGCCCGGTCGGTGGGCCGGGGCGGCGGTGGGTCAGTGCGCCGGGGTGGCCGCCGGGGTCGCCGCCGCCATCAGCTCGGAGACGGTGACGAACTCGAAGCCCCGCCGCCGCAACCCGATGATCATCGCGGCCAGCCCCCGGATCGCCACCAGCCGGTCCGCCGGCCCGGTGTCATGGGCGAGCAGGATCGTGCCCGGGTCACAGGACTCGACGATGTAGTCGACCAGGCCGTCCGGATTCTGGGTGAACCGGGATTCGAGCATCTGCCGGTTCCACAGGACCACCTGGTAGCCGAGGTCGTTGGCGGCCAGCAGGGTGCTGCCGGCCAGGTGCCCGTAGGGCGGGCGCAGCAGGGTGGGCTCCCGCCCCCAGAGCCGGGTCAGCTCGTTGTGCGCCCGACCGATCGCGGTGCACGCCTGCTCGTAGGTCATCTTCGCCAGGTCCTGGTGGGCCCAGGTGTGGTTGCCGATCTCGTGGCCGTCCAGCCGGTGCGCCACCAGCCGACCGTACTCACGGGCGCGGCGGCCGACCATGAAGAACGTGGCCGGGGTGTCGGTCTGGGCGAGGATCGACAGCACCCGGGGGGTCCAGTTCGGGGCCGGACCGTCGTCGAAGGTGAGCGCGATCAACCGTCGGGTGGTGTCCACGCTCCACACCACGTCGACCCGGGACGACCGGGGCGGGGTACGCCGGTCGGCGTGCACGCTGGCCGCGTACCCGCCGTAGACGGGCAGCTTGCTGTCGGCGGTGGCCTCGGCGTAGCCGAACTCACCGGTCAGCGCCACACCCGCGCCGGCCAGCGCGGCGGCGGTGCCGGAGAGCACGCGCCGCCGGGACAGCGCCCGGTCACGCCCGGCCGGGGGCTCCTCCGGACGCTCGGCGGACTGGTCCCAGCGCCCCGTCGAGGGGGCGCCGTTCGGCTCCGGAGCCGGGCGCTCCGGGTCGGTGGTCGACGACATACGAGCACTGTAGGAGCCGGAAGCCCGCCGGGTGGGCCCGTAACGGTCGGGGAGAACCCTGAAAAATCCTTACGTTCTCGTGGGGACCGCCGCCCCGGGCAGGCCGGATGACGGTGCCGGGCCGTACCGTGCCGAGGGCTCCGAGTGCCAGCGGCGCGTCCCGTTGTCGGGCGACCCGGGACCCGACGGGGTCCGGAAGTCGGCTGCGGCGCGGGACGACCGGTCAGGTCGTCACCGCGCCGCCGACGTGGTGCGGGGGATCAGCGCCGGGTGCTGGACTGCGCCGCGTTCCGACCGGCGTCGAGCGCCTTGCCGAGGTCGTCGGCCGGCCGGCCGGAGACGTCGGTGGCGCCCTCGGCGACCGAGGGGACCTTGTCGTTCGGGTGGATCACCGGCTTGCCGGCCGGGGTGCCGGCCACCGTGGAGCTGCCGACACCGGTGGACGGGGGCACCGGACCGGTGGTGGCGGGGTCGTCGGCCGACGGGGTCTCCACGACCAGGATGTCGACCTCGTCGCGGGGGGCGTCGATGCCGGCGGTGACCGAGCCGGCGGAGACGCCGGCGGCGGGCGGCGTGACGGGGGCGGTGCCGATGCTGCGGGTCGGGTCGTACTCGGCCCACTCCTGCTGCTCACGGCGGCGACGCATCGCCATCGCACCGGCCACCCCGGCCACCGTCCCGGCGACCAGCAGGCCGGCGAGCATGCCGCGCGACGTGCGCTTCCTCTTGCGGGCCTTCGGGCTCTTCGCCTTGATCTTCTTGCTCACCGCGGCCTGCTTCGCGGCGGCGGCCTTCCTGCCGGTCACCGCCTTACCGGCGGCCTCGGCCTGGGCGTTGCGCACGGCCAGGGCCACCGGGGCGAGGGCCGCGACCGTCGTCGCGAGGCCACTGGAAGCCCGGTCCCGCACCACGACAGCGGTCGGCGCGACCGCCCCCCGGGCCGCCTGGACCCGCGGGCCGACCGTGGCGCCGGCACCCTTCGCCGCGTGCGTGGCAGCCTGCCTCAGGTGACCGATGCCCTGGTGCAGCTCCACCTTTGCCAGCTGCCCCTGGGTCTTGCGTCGCCCGATTCCCAACACGGTCCCACCTCCTGGGAGTTGTTCCTTCGTCATCCTCCACCAACGGATGCCTCCGCACTGCCAGATGGGGCACATGGGAGGATCCGCATGGAACTGACCAACGAGTGAGGAGTACCCGTGGCCGAGGCTGTCTACGCCACCTTGCACACCAACGCTGGCCCGATCCGGCTGGAGCTCTTCGGCAATCACGCTCCGAAGACGGTTCGTAACTTCGTGGAACTGGCCGAGGGCAAAAAGGAATACACCGATCCCCGCACCGGTCAGCCGGGCAACGGGCCGTACTACGACGGCACCATCTCGCACCGGGTGATCAGCGGTTTCATGGTCCAGATGGGCGACCCGACCGGCACCGGCCGGGGCGGCCCGGGCTACACGTTCGCCGACGAGTTCCACCCGGAGCTGCGCTTCGACCGGCCCTACCTGCTGGCGATGGCGAACGCCGGGCCGGGCACCAACGGGTCGCAGTTCTTCATCACCGTCGGGGCGACCCCGCACCTGAACAACCGGCACACCATCTTCGGCCAGGTGGCCGACGAGCAGTCGGCGAAGGTGGTCGACTCGATCGCGAACACCCCGACCGGTCCGAGCGACCGGCCGTTGCAGGACGTGGTGATCGAGCGGGTCGAGATCGAGCGCACCGAGGCCTGACCGCACCCGCGAGGTACCTTTGCACGCATGACTGAACGCTCCGGGCCGGCCGGCGACGCCACCGGTGGGCCGGTGCCGACCACCCCGGTCTGCTACCGCCACGCCGACCGGGAGACGTACCTCAGGTGCTCCCGCTGCGACCGGCCGATCTGTCCGGACTGCATGCGGGACGCTCCGGTCGGCCACCAGTGCCCGGAGTGCGTGAACGAGGGACGCCGCAGCGTACGGCCGGCGCGTACCGCCTTCGGTGGCGGTGCCGCCGGCCGTCGCGGCGTGGTCACCCGCGTCCTGATCGCCCTGAACGTCCTGGTGATGATCGTCTCGGTGCTCAGCGACCGGGGCGGCGACTCGATGATCGGCGGGTCCGGCTTCGGCGGCCTGCTCGGTGGCGGCACCCCGCTGACCCAGTGGGGCTCGGTGCTCAGCTACGCCTCGTACGTGCCGTTCGGGGAAGCGCACGGCGTCGCCTCCGGTGAGTGGTACCGCCTCGTCACCGCGATGTTCCTGCACTACGGCGTGGTGCACCTGCTGCTCAACATGTGGGCGCTCTGGGTGCTGGGGCGGGAGTTGGAGGCCCTGCTCGGGCCACTGCGCTTCCTCACCCTCTATCTGGTCGCCGGGCTCGGCGGCAACGTGGCGGCCTACCTGTTCAGCAGCCCCAACACCGCGTCGGCCGGTGCCTCGACGGCGATCTTCGGGCTGTTCGCGGCGATCTTCGTGCTGATGCGCCGGCTGGGCCGGGACACCTCGGCGATCCTGCCGATCCTGGTGATCAACCTGATCTTCACGTTCACCGTGCCGGGCATCTCCATCCCGGGCCACGTCGGCGGGCTGATCGTCGGGGCACTGATGGCGCTCGTGCTGGCGTACGCCCCCCGGATGCGACGCTCGGTCTTCCAGGCGGCCGGTACGGCGGTGATCCTGGTGGCGCTGCTCGGCCTGGTGATCGTCCGCACCGTGATGCTGCTCGGCTGAGCGGTGCCGGTGCCGGTACCGGCGCGGGCCGCGCCGGTCAGGGGCGGGCGGCCCGGACCACCTCGGCCACCTCGGTCGGCCACGCACCCAGGTCGGCCCGGCCGAGCAGGTGCAGGGTCTCGCCCGCGTCGATCTCCAGCGTCTCCCCGGTCAACCCGAACCGGGTCCGCCGGTCCACGGTGACCGCCTCCACCACGCCCCACGGCAGGTGCCGCCGCCCGGCGTATCCCCGCACGACGGTGATCCCCTCGGCGTCGACCGCGAGGCGGACCGGGGCGAGCAGGTCGCGTACCGCCCAGGCGGCCAGGCCCACGGTGGCGGCGACGGCCAGTGCCAGCGGGACCGGGTCCCCGGCGGCGAGCAGCAGCCCGAGGGCGACCAGCCCGACCGCACCGACCAGCTTCACCGCCGGGAGCGCCGGGGGGACCCGCCACTGGCGGGCCGGAGACGATGGTGGATGCACCGTCCCAGCATGCCAGCTCCGCCCGCCCCCCTGCGGCGACCGCTCGCCCCGCGCCGCCCGCCCCTCTGCGTCGGGTCGGGTGCGCCGGGCAGGGCGGACCGGCGGTCGGGGACGTAGGATCGAGGCAGCCGAAGTTACCGGGGAGTAGTCATGAGCGACGCAGTCATCGTCGGTGCGGTCCGTACCCCGGTCGGGCGGCGCAGGGGTGGCCTGGCCGAGGTGCACCCGGTCGACCTGTCGGCGCACGTGCTGCGCGCCCTCGCCGACCGCACCGGCATCGATCCCGGCCAGGTCGACGACGTGATCTGGGGCTGCGTGTCCCAGGTCGGCGAGCAGTCCTGGAACGTCGCCCGCAACGGCGTGCTCGCCGCCGGCTGGCCCGAGTCGGTGCCCGGCACCACCCTCGACCGGCAGTGCGGCTCCAGCCAGCAGGCCCTGCACTTCGCCGCCGCGACGGTGCTCTCCGGGCAGGCCGACCTGGTGGTGGCCGGCGGTGTCGAGTCGATGACCCGGGTGCCGATGGGGTCCAGCGTCGGCGACGGCATGCCGTTCAGCGACCAGCTCCGGGCCCGCTACCGGGGGGTCGATGGCTTCGCCGACGACCAGCCGCTCCCGTTCAACCAGGGGGTCGGTGCCGAGCTGATCGCCGCCCGGTGGCGCTTCTCCCGCAGCCAGCTCGACGAGTTCGCGCTGGCCAGCCACGAGAAGGCCGCCGCCGCGCAGGACGCCGGGGTGTTCGACCCGGAGCTCGCCCCGGTGCCGCTGGCCGACGGTGGCACCTTCACCGCCGACGAGGGCATCCGCCGGGACACCTCCCTCGCGGTGCTCGGCGGACTGAAGACCCCGTTCCGCGCCGACGGCGTGGTGACCGCCGGGTCCGCGTCGCAGATCTCCGACGGCGCGGCGGCGCTCGCCGTCACCACCAGCGACTGGGCCAGCCGGCACGGCCTGCGTCCGCTGGCCCGGGTGCACACCGCCGTGGTCGCCGCCGACGACCCGGTCACCATGCTCACCGCCCCCATCCCGGCCACCGCGAAGGCGCTGCGCCGCGCCGGCCTGGGCATCGAGGAGATCGGCGTGTACGAGGTGAACGAGGCGTTCGCCCCGGTGCCGCTGGCCTGGCTGGCCGAGACCGAGGCCGACCCGGAACGGCTCAACCCGCGCGGCGGGGCGATCGCGCTGGGTCACCCGCTCGGGGCGTCCGGCGCCCGGATCATGACGACGCTGCTCCAGCACATGCGGGACAACGACATCCGCTACGGCCTACAGACCATGTGCGAGGGCGGCGGCATGGCCAACGCCACCATCCTCGAACTGCTCTGACACCGCCCGTCCGCGATCCCAGGTCGATCCGGCCACCACCCGACCAGCGGGCCGGCCCGGTGGAAAATGGCGGGTGCCGGGGTGGGATGGTGGCCTACTCTGCGCGGCGTGACGACCATTCCCGTAGCCGCCGGTTGGGCCGATCCGCAGTGGCGGTCCGCCGCCCTCGACTGGGTCACCGGGCACCTGGACCGGCACGGTCGCCGGGTCACCGGCCCGGTGGAGGCCCGGCTGCGCCCCTGGTCGTCGGTCTGGCAGGTGCCCACCGACGCCGGGTCGTACTGGTTCAAGGCGAACAATCCCGGCACGGCGTACGAGGTGGTGCTCCTGGCCGAGCTGGCCCGGCGTACCCCCGGTCGGGTGCTCGACCCGGTCGCGGTGGACCCTCGCCGGGGCTGGTCGCTGCTGCCCGACGGCGGCCCCACCCTGCGTGAACTGGCCGAACCCGAGCCCGCCCGCTGGGTCGACGTGTTGGCGGCCTACGCCGAACTCCAGCGGGAGTTGGCCCCGGCGGCGGACGAACTCGTCGCACTCGGCGTACCCGACCAGCGTCCGGCGGCGATGCCGGGCCTCCTGGCCGACCTCCTCGACGACCGGGCCGCCCTGCTCCTCGACGCCGGTGGCGAAGGTGGGGGCGGTGGCCTGGACGCGGCGACCCACGACCGGTTGCGGGCGCACCTGCCGCGCTTCGCCGAGGACTGCCGGCGGCTCGCCGACAGCGGCATCCCGGCCAGTGTCCAGCACGACGACCTGCACGACGGGAACGTGTTCGCCGCCGCCGACGGCTACCGCTTCTTCGACTGGGGGGACGCCTCCGTCGCGCACCCGTTCGGCACCCTGCTGGTGACGTTGCGCTCGGCGGCACACACGTTCTCGCTGCCGGAGGGGGACCCGGTGCTGGTCCGGCTGCGGGACGCCTATCTGGAGCCGTGGACCGACCGGCACGACCGGGCGACCCTGCGGGAGGTCGCCGGGCTGGCCATGCGGGTGACCACGGTGAGTCGGGCGTTGTCCTGGCGGCGGGCCCTCGACACCACCGACCCGAGCCGCACCGAGTACGCCGACGCGGTGCCCGGGTGGCTCGGCGAGCTCTTCGCCCCGATGCCCGTCTGACCGGGTGTCGGGCGGGCGGGAGGTCCGGAAGACACACCGGTGGTGCGACACGGGGGAGTGGAACTTCCAAAAGTCGACAGTGACCCACATCACCCCTGGTCACGGCTCGTTGGCCAGGTATGGACGTCTTCTCGCGCACCTTCCTCCCGGCCGCCGCCGAGACCGGGCTGGCGGTCCAGACGGTGAGTCGGCACATGCCGGTCTTCCGGCAGTGCGTCGGCTCCGGCGACGCCACCATCCTGGTCGCCCGGTGCGCCCGCCCCGACCGGCCGGTCGACGGCGACTACCTCCTCCTGCTCACCCACCGCCGGCTGGTGGTCACCCAGCAGACCCGGGTGCTGCACCGGCTGCGCCTGCACCTGAACACCGAGCTGCGTGAGCTGAGCAACGTCACCTGGAGCCCCGATCCCCGGGCGCAGGCCGTCGAGTTGGCGGCCACCGCGATCGACGGGGTGCGGGAGCGGTTCGTCATCCGTACCCAGCACCCGAAGCAGGTGTGGCAGCTCGACACGCTGCTGCACCACGCGTTCCGCAGCCGGCTGCGCAAGCCCGAGGAACGGGTCGTCGCCACCATCGGCGACGCGCCGGCCGTCGCACCGGCCCCGCTGCTGCGCCCGCTGCCGACCCGCTGACCACATCCTTACCTGACCCGAACACCGGCCTACGTTTCGGTCGGTCCCGGGTCGGTCATCATGGGCCGGTGACCGCTGACGCCACCGGCCAACGTGGGCTCGTCCTCGTGGTGGAGGACGAACCGGCCATCGCCGACCTGGTCCGGCTCTATCTCAGCCGGGACGGGTTCGGCGTACACCTGGAACGGGACGGCACGGGCGGGTTGGCCGCCGCCCGACGGCTGCGCCCGGTGGCCTGCGTCCTCGACATCACCCTGCCGGGCCTGGCCGGCACCGAGGTCTGCCGGCGGCTGCGCGAGGCCGGTGACTGGACCCCGGTCCTCTTCCTCACCGCCCGCGACGACGAGGTCGACCGGATCGTCGGCCTGGAGCTGGGCGCGGACGACTACGTCACCAAGCCGTTCAGCCCCCGGGAGTTGGTGGCCCGGGTCCGGGCGGTGCTGCGGCGCACCGCCGGAGCCCCGGACGGGCCGGACCGGCCCCGCACCGTCGGCCCGGTCACCCTCGACCCGGCCCGCCGCACGGTGCTCGCGGCCGGCTCCCCCGTCCAGCTCACCTCCACCGAGTTCGACCTGCTCGCCCACCTGATGGCCCGCCCCGGCCGGGTCTTCACCCGGGAGGAGCTGCTGGCCGGGGTCTGGGGTTACGCGGCACACGCCGGCACCCGCACCGTCGACGTGCACGTCGCCCAGGTGCGGGCCAAGCTCGGCCCGGCCAGCGTGATCCGCACCCACCGGGGCGTCGGATACGCCGCCAATGGCTGAGCCCGCCCCCGGCCGCCGACCACCCCGCTGTCGGCCGCCCCGCTGTCGGCCGCCCCGCTGTCGGCCGCCCCGCCGCCGGCCACCCCGCCGCCGGGCGGGGCCCGGCGGCGTCGCCGTCGGCCGCGCCGCCGGTTCACCCACACGCTGACCGCCCGCGCGGTCCTGGTCACCTGCGCGGTGTCGCTGGTGTCGGTGCTGGTCACCGCGCTGGTCGCGGTCCCCCTGGCGGTACGCGGGGTGGAACGCCGCGACCAGGCCGCGCTGGCCGCCCAGGCCCGTCTCGCCGCCGACGTCCTGCGGGTACGCCCCAGCCGCCAGCGCGACGCGGCCGGCGACCGGCTGATCCGCCAACTCCGGGAACAACAGATCGAGGTGTACGTCGTCCAGGGTGGGCTGGCCGACCGCCCCGGCCTGCCCCGGCAGGTGGTGAACCGGGTCTCCGGCGGTCGGGACGTCTCCGGCCGACGGTTCGTCAACGGCCAACGGACCCTCGTCGAGGGGCGGGCACTGCCCGGCGGTGAGGGTGTGGTGTTGACCCGGGCCACCCCGCAGGGGCCGTGGCGGCAGGTGCTGCGCGCCCTCTGGCTGCCGCTGCTCGCCGGGCTCACCGCCGGGGCGGCGGCCGGGCTGCTGCTCGCCCGCCGGCTGGCCCGCCCGATCCGGCACGCCGCCACCGCCGCCGCCCGGTTGCGCGCCGGTGACCGGGCCGTCCGGGTGCCCGTCGAACCCCCCGACGAGGTCGCCGACCTGGCGTACGCGTTGAACGGGCTGGCCGCCGCGCTGGCCACCAGCGAGGGCCGGCAGCGGGAGTTCCTGCTGTCCGTCTCGCACGAGCTGCGTACCCCGTTGACCGCGATCCGGGGGTGGGCGGAGGCGCTCGCCGACGGGGTGATCGGCGCGGACGAGGCCGCCGCCACCGGCCGGACCATGCTCACCGAGGCCCAGCACCTGGACCGGCTGGTCGCCGACCTGTTGGCGCTGGCCCGGCTGGAGGCGGTGGACTTCCCGTTGGAACCGGTGCCGGTCGACCTCACCCGGCTGGCCGCCGACGCCGAGCGCACCTGGTCGGAGCGGTGCGCGGCCGTCGGGGTGCCGTTCCGGCTGGAGACGCCGGGCACGGCGGTGCCCGCGTACACCGATCCGGGGCGGATCCGGCAGGTGGTGGACGGGTTGTTGGAGAACGCACTGCGGGTCGTACCGCCGGGGGCGCCGGTGGTGCTCGCGGTCCGGGCGGCCGGTGCCGACCCGACCGCCGATGGGCTGATCGAGGTCCGTGACGGCGGGCCCGGCTTCACCGACGACGACCTGGCGGTGGCCTTCGAGCGGGGGGCGTTGCACCAGCGCTACCGGGGGGTCCGCAAGGTCGGCAGCGGGTTGGGGCTGGCGTTGGCCGCCGGGCTGGTCCGCCGGCTCGGCGGGGAGATCGTCGCCGGGCACGCCGCCGAGGGCGGCGCGGCGTTCACCGTCCGGCTGCCCGCCCATCCTTACCCGACCCGAACATCGGCCTGACCCCGCGCCCATCGGGCTCCGCGACGCTGGTGGCACCACGGACCAGAGGGAGAGTCATGGCACATCGGGGAATCGCCGTCACCGCCACGTCGCTGCTCGCGGCGCTCACGCTCGGCGTCGCCGGCTGCGGTACGGCCCAGGTCGCGCAGGACGGCACGAAGGTCGCCGTCGTCGAGGTGGCCGCCGCGCTGGGCGTCGAGGGGCAGGCGTTGGCCGCGCTCGGCCTCGACCCGGTCGAGTTGGACCTGCTCGCCGCGCCCGCCGCGTCGACCACCCCGTCCCCGCAGGCCGGGGCGAAGGGCAAGCGGAGCGAGCGGGTGAAGGAGCTGCGGCAGCGCCGGCAGGCCCGGGTGCAGCTGGGCCGCAACGGCCTGCACGGCGAGGCGGTGGTACAGACCAAGGACGGCACGAAGACCGTCGTCGTGCAGCGCGGCGAGGTCACCGCGATCGACGGCGACTCGGTGACGGTGAAGTCCACCGACGGCTTCACCCTCACCTGGAAGCTGGGCGAGCAGCTCCGGGTGGTCGAGCGGCGCACCACCATCAAGGCCAACGACGTCAAGGTGGGTACGAAGGTCAACGTGGCGGGGGCCAGGGACGGCGACGCCAGCGTGGCCCGGCTGATCGTGGTGCCGGTCAAGCAGAAGTGACCCGTGGGGACGGTCGGGCCGGCGTTGGCCACCACGCCGGCCCGACGTCCCGCCGACCGGTTCAGCTGGCCGGCGCTGCCGGCGGTCGGATCGCGCTCAGCGGGGCGGGGGCAGCGCGTAGCCGACGTGGTCGCGGTACTCGATCGTCCAGCCCGCCGGGACCAGCCGGGCGCACTCCGTGCGGGGGCCGGTGCAGACGATCGCGTCGACCGAGGTGGGGTCGGCCGGCGGCCGGTCCGGCAGCACCGACTGCAACGCCACCAGCTCGGGCGAGCGGCCGTCGTCGCCGCGCAGCAGCAACCACCAGGGGTACTCCCAGTTGTCGTTCTGCTGCACCAGGCCGATCCGTCGGGCGTCACTCGCCCGCACCGCCGAGGCGGCCCACCGGAACTCGTCGGCCCACTGTGGCCGGCGCAGGAACCGGGTGTCCCACTCCGAGGTGGTGAAGACCGAGCCGGCACCGACCAGCCGGCGCGGGAAGCCGTACGACAGGGCCAGCACGCCGGCCAACGCGGAGGTGGCCAGCACGGTCACCACCAGCCCGGCGGCCACCGACCCTCGTCCCGCCCCGGGCCGCCGCCGCAGCACCGCGTCCACCCAGAGCCCGGCCAGCGGTACGGCCAGCACCAGCGCGTACAGCAGCAGCCGGTTCCCCCACGGCTGCCACTTGATCATCGCGGTGTGCAGAACCACCGCGAGCACCACCACGGCCGCGTACGCCCGCAGTGTCCCCGGTCGACCGGGGCTGACCCGGCGGGGGCGGGCCAGCGCGAAGAGCGCCCCGAGCAGCGCCAGCGACCCGGCCAGCGGGAAGGCCACCCGGTCCTCGTCGGGATACCAGGACGGCACCGGGAAGACCTCCCGGCCGAAGGTGATGGCCCGGTCCTGCGGGTCGACACCGACGGCGCGGGAGCCGGCCGTGATCGCCCCCGCGGTGCCGGCGCGCAGCGGGGCGAGCGGGGTGTCGAACGCGGTGTGCCCGATCCGCAGCGCGTTGACCAGCACGGACGCCGGGTCGTGCCGTTCCATCGGGATGGACTCGCGCAGTCGTGGCGGCCCCAACGGGTGGCCGAACTCGGCGGTCTCCCGGGCCAGGAACGGCCCCACCACGGTCGCCGCGACCAGCAGCACCAGCAGCGAACCGCCCACCGTCCGGGCCACCTGCCGGGTCCCGGTGGGTGCCGGCCGGTCGGCCGCCCGGGTCGCCGGATCCGACCCGACACCGTCGACCGCCCGGCCGGTCCGGTCGGTGCCGCCTCCGGCGGAGTGACCGGTGCCGGCCCCGGCGGAGTGACCGGTGCCGCCTCCGGCGAGGCGGAGCTGGGCCAGCCCCCAGAGCAGCAGCAGGGGACCGACGGCGATCAGCCCGCTGGTCTTGGTCAACGCGGTCAGGCCGGTGGCCGCGCCCAGCGCCAGCGCGGCGGTCAGGTCGGCCCGGCGGCGCAGGCCGTCCAGCACCAGGGTGGCGGCGCAGGCGGCCCAGGCGGCGGCCACCAGGTCGGTCTGGGTGCTGGTCGCCTGGAGGGCCACCATCGGCGTGGTGGCGAGCAGGAACGCGGTGAGCAGTTGGGCCCGCCGGCCGCCGCCGAGCTGGGCGGTGATCCGGGTGGCCGCCAGCAGGCAGCCGATCCCGGCGGCCCACTGCACCAGGTTGTGCAGGGCGTCCCCGCCGGTGAACAGGCGCAGGTGCAGCAGCAGGTATTCCGCGCCGGGCGGGATGGTCACCTGCCGGTGGATGGCGGTGGGCCAGAACTCCAGGCTGCCCTGGGCCACCCAGTGCTCCACCTTCGGCAGGTGGTAGGTCTGCGAGTCGAAGTTGTTGGGCTCGGCCAGCAGCGCCACCACCAGCTCGATCGACACCATCGCGAGCACCCCGCCGGCGAGTAGCCGCTCGCCCCGGGTCGCCGTACGCCGCAGGTGGGTCAGTCGGCCCGCCCAGTCGGACAGCACCGCCGCGACGCCGCGTCCGGCGGTGCTCGGCAGTTCCGCGCGGGTGCCGGCGGCCGGGTCCCCGGTGAGGTCGTCCGCCCTCGGCCCGCCCCCGCCCGGGCCCTGTGCCGTCGGGCCGCCCACTGCCGAGCCGACCAGCACCGCCCGGCGGGTCCGGGCGGCGGTGGTGCCGGGCCGGCCGGCAACCCGCCCGGACCGTCGGTGGGTCGCCGCCGCGACCGCCACCCCGGCGACGAAGAGCAGCCAGGCCAGGGCGAAGGCGGGCAGGGTGAGCGCGTCGAGGGCGCCGAGCACCTCCACGGTCAGCACGGCGAAGACGCCGGTGAGCAGGGCGGCCCGGACGACGCCGAGGCGGTGCGGGGCGTCCACCCCGGCGGCTCGGGGCCGCAGCAGAGCGGAGAGCACCACGAGCGAGGCGACGGGGGCCGCCACGAGCATCCAGCCGGCTGCCGACATGGGCGGAAGTAAACACCATTGCGCTGAAAGACCGGGTGCCGGCCGGTACGGTGGCCACGGATGACGGGAACCCGCCGCTGCGGTGGCGACCCTCGCGGGGCCGATCTGCCAGGCTAGGCTAGGCCCGACTCACTGTCGCCACCGTGGAGATTCCCGTGAAGCTCTCGATCCTCATGCCGGTCTACAACGAGGAAGAACGCATCGCGGATGCCCTCAAGCAGGCATTGGCGGTCGATTATCCGTGCGAGATCGAGCTGGTCGTGGTCGACGACGGCAGCCGGGACGGCACCGGGGAGATCCTCGGCCGGGCGGACGACGCGCGGCTGCGGGTGATCACCCACTCCCGTAACGCGGGCAAGGGCGCGGCGATCAAGACGGCCGTGGACAGCGCCGAGGGTGAGTACATGGTCATCCTCGACGCCGATCTGGAGTACGACCCGCAGGACATCCCCCGGCTGCTCGCCCCGGTGCTCGACGGGCGGGCCACCGTGGTCTACGGCAACCGCACCTTCGGCAGTCACAGCGCCTACAGCTTCTGGTACGTGATGGGCAACAAGGGCGTCACGATGGCGGCGAACGTCCTGTTCAACTCCTACATCGGCGACCTGGAGACCTGTTTCAAGCTGATGCCGGTCGAGCTGTACCGGTCGCTGGGCATCCGGTCCCGGGGGTTCGGGATGGAGGCGGAGGTGACCGGCAAGCTCCTGCGCCGTCGCATCCGCCCGTACGAGGTCCCGATCAGCTACCGGGCGCGCGGGCGCGAGGAGGGCAAGAAGATCACCTGGAAGGACGGCGTCGAGGCGATCTGGATCCTCGGCCGGGAACGCACCCGTTCCCGGCCGTCGCGCGCATCCCGCTGAGCGCGACGGCCGGGCCCGCCGTGGCCTCCGGTCGGCGTGTCGGAGACCGCCCGGTCGTCAGGAAGGGCCGGTGTGGTGGCCCGCCGCCAGGAAGTCGCCGATCGCCCGGCGCAGCCCGGCCGGATCGAGGCCGTGCCACCGGTCGTGATCCTCGGCGGTGCCGTAGCGCCGCAGCTCCGCCCGGCCCACGCCGAGACTGAGCTGCCGGTGCGGCCGGTCCGCCAACGCCTCGGCCACCACCCGCGTCGAGGTGCCGGCCAGGTAGGGCTCCACCACGATCACCTCGCCGCCGGCCAGCGCCCGTAGCCCGGCCACGTCGAACGGCCGGGGCCGGTGCGTGTAGGCGACCGTCACCGGTAGCCCGGCCACCGCGGCGAGCGCGGCGTCGAGCACCGGACCGACCGCCACCAGCAGCGCCGCGCCCGGCCCGGCGTCGCGCAACACCTGCAACCCACCCGCCTGCGGGTACGCCCGCGTGTTGCTGCGCAGCGACAGCCGCAGGTAGCTCGAGTGCTGCCCGCAGACCGCGTCGCGCAGCAGGTCGGGGACCTCGTCGGGGTGACCGGGCACGTGCACGGTCCAGCCGTCGAGGGTGTCGATCAGGGCGACATCGGCCGGGGCGAGGTGGGTCCGGCCGGCCTCCGCCCGGTCGTAGGACGCGCCGATGCTGACCAGCACCGCGCCGACCCCCTGGTGGTCGAGGTCCAGCTTGATCTGCTCGTACGCCCGCTCGACGAGGAACGGGGCGTAGCTGTGCACGATCGGGCGCTGCCCGGTGAGGGCGAGCCCACCGGCCACCCCGACCATCAACTGTTCCCGGATGCCCACGTTGACCACCCGGTCCGGATACCGTCGGCCCGCCTCGGCGAAGGCGTCGGCGGAGATGTCGGCCAGCACGATCGTGGTCCGGGGGTCGTCGAGGAACCGGGTGGCGCTGGCGACGAAGGTGTCCCGCATGGTCATGACCGGCTCCCCGGGGTCGGTCCGTCGACCGCGACGACGACGTGCGGGCGGTGGCCGTCGTGGCCGGTGAGGGCGGCGTGCAGGGCGTCGTGATCGTGCCCGTCGACGGTGGCGGCGGTCCAGCCGTTGACGGTGAACCGGCTGGCCACCCCGCCCGGCCAGCCGTGACTGGCCGACGCGTTGTCGACCACGATCGCGGTGAGCCCGGCCAGGCCGGTCGCCCCGGCGTACGCGATCGCCTCGTGGTTGGAGCCCTCGTCGAGTTCGGCGTCGCCGAGCAGGACGTACACCCGGGGGGTGGTGCGGCCCTGGGCGCGTAGGCCGAGCGCGGTGCCGACGCCCAACCCGAGGCCGTGGCCGAGGGAGCCGGAGCCGATCTCGACGCCGGGGACGAGGGTGCGGTCGGGGTGGCCGCCGAGGCGGCTGTCGGGCCCGCCCGCGTCGTCGAGCCAGTCGACGGGGATGAACCCCTTGGCGGCGAGCACCGCGTAGTAGCCGGCCACGGCGTGCCCCTTGGAGAGCAGGAAGCGGTCCCGGTCCGGGTCGTCGACGGTGGCCGGGGTGACCCGCAGGACCCGGTCGTAGAGCACCCAGTGCACGTCGACGGTTGAGTACACGTTGTCGTCGTAGGCGTTGCCGGCGCGGATGCGTTCCAGCGGCGCGACGACCGGGGCGGGGAGGGTGCGGCCCCACGGGCGGGTTGCGGTCGGTGTGGTCATGTGGCTAGCGTGCAACCTGAAGTTGACTTCAACTCAAGGGTCATGATGCACGAGTCACTCACCATCGGGCAGCTCTCCGCGCGCAGCGGGGTGGCCCAGTCGGCGCTGCGCTACTACGAACGCCTCGGGCTGATCAACGCCGACCGCACCGGCGGCAACCAGCGTCGGTACGCCCGTACCGAGCTGCGCCGGGTGGCGTTCATCCGGATCTCCCAGCAGGTCGGCATCTCGCTGGAGGAGATCCGGACCGCGCTGGACTCGCTGCCCTCGTCCCGCGCCCCCAGCCCGGACGACTGGGCCGCCCTCTCCCGCACCTGGCGGGAGCGGCTGGACGAACGGATCAAGCTGCTCGGCAAGCTCCGCGACGACCTGGACGGCTGCATCGGCTGCGGCTGCCTGTCGTTGCAGCGCTGCACCCTCTACAACCCGGGCGACACGCTGGCCGGCGAGGGCCCCGGCGCCCGCCTGGTGCTGCCCCGCCGCGATGGCCCGCGTCCGCCGGCCTGAACGCTCCCCGGGCTCTGGGCTGCGCTGCCGGCCTGCACACCGCCGAGCCGACCGACCAGCCGTAACCCCCGTACCCCCGCCTGGCGTGGGCCGTGCCGCCGGCGCCTGGTCCGGGGTCCGTGCGGTGCTCCTGCCGCCGCACCACCTCGTGGTCCGGCCGGGCCGTCACCCGGTGGTGAGCAGCACCTTGCCCACGTGGTCGCCCGACTCGACCAGCCGGTGCGCCTGCGCGGCGTCGCGCATCGGCAGCCGCCGGTCAACGATCGGTCGGACCGCGCCGGACTCCACCAGCGGCCACACCTGCTCCCGGACGCCCCGGACGATGTCCGCCTTGTCGGCCAGCGGACGGGAGCGCAGCGCGGTGGCCGCCACCGACGCCCGCTTCGCCAGCAGCGCGCCCAGGTCCAGTTCCGCCTTGCGCCCGCCCTGCATGCCGATCACCACCAGCCGGCCGCCGTCGGCCAGCGCCGCCACGTTCCGGCCCAGGTAGGAGGCACCCATGATGTCGAGGATCACGTCCGCGCCCCGCCCGTCGGTGACCCGCCGGACCTCCTCCACGAAATCCTGCTCCCGGTAGTCGACGGTGTGCGCGGCACCCAACTCCCGCAGCTTGCCGTGCTTGGTCGACCGGGCGGTGGCCACCACGGTCGCGCCCAGCGCCGCACCGAACTGCACCGCGAACGTGCCGATCCCGCTCCCGCCGCCGTGCACCAGCAGCGTCTCGCCCTTGCCGAGGTGGGCCACCCGGACCAGGTTCGACCAGACCGTACAGGCCACCTCGGGCAGCGCGGCGGCGTCGACCGGGTCGACGCCGGCCGGCACCGGCAGCAGCTGCCCGGCCGGCACGGCCACCCGTTCGGCGTACCCGCCGCCGGCCAGCAGCGCGCACACCGGCTGACCCACCGCCCAGCCGGTCACCCCCGCACCGAGCGCGCCGACAACCCCCGAACACTCCAACCCGGGGTACGCGGGCGCACCCGGCGGCGGCGGATACTGCCCCTGCCGCTGGAGCAGGTCGGCCCGGTTCACCGCGCTGGCGGTCACCTCGACGACCACCTCACCCGCACCGGGCTCCGGGTCGGGCACCTCCGCCCAGACGAGTGCGTCGGGTCCACCGGGTTCCGGGATCGTGATCGCGTGCATGGCCCAGTCTTACCCGATCCGATCCGAAAACGCAGTCGTCGACGGTGGCGGTGCGGTGACACACGTCGGTCTGACGACAACTGCCACTGCGGCCACCTTCGGTCGGCAAAATCCACCACCCGTCGTCCGGGGCGGGCCACCGCTCGCCCAGGACGGCCGGAAATTCGGCCACAGTGGACCGACCGGGTGAGGTCACGCTGGTCATGCCATGGATCAAGGACCCCTTTCCGGTACGCCGAACCCCGCCCGACGGTGATGGGCCGGCTCGCCCGGACGCGGTTCGTGGCAGACTAGGCACAGGCCGCGCACCCGTGGGTGGCGGTCCGGGAGGGTTCGCCTAGTGGCCGATGGCGCTGGTCTTGAAAACCGGTAAGGCAGCGATGTCTTCGTGGGTTCGAATCCCACACCCTCCGCGTCCAGAGCCGCAGAAACGCCCCCTGACCAGTGCGGACGCCGGCAGGGGGCGTGTCTATATGTCGCGAGCAAGCCTCACTTCGTCTCGCTTGGGACTGCCGTGTCTCACTGGTTGTGTCGTCTACGTGTC
Source organism: Micromonospora sp. RL09-050-HVF-A (assembly GCF_019374995.1). Taxonomy (NCBI): domain Bacteria; kingdom Bacillati; phylum Actinomycetota; class Actinomycetes; order Micromonosporales; family Micromonosporaceae; genus Micromonospora; species Micromonospora sp. RL09-050-HVF-A. The sequence continues at coordinate 4,323,640 of NZ_JAGKQP010000002.1, read as the reverse complement.
GGCGCTCTCCGGCCCTTCGGTCGGCTCGGTGCCTAGCGCCCCTCGATCCGCTTCCGAGCGACCTCGTCCTGTCCGTCGATGCACGAGACGTAGATCTTGAGCAGCACATACACGCTGTGCCCGGCCCACTGGGCGACCTGAGTAGTCGGCACTCCGGCGTTGAGCCAGAGCGATACGGCGGCGTGCCGCAGGTCGTAGGGCCGGTGCGCCAGCGGTGAGCGCTGCTAAGCCGGTGTCAGCGCTGTCGCGCGTGCCTGCCGCCATGCACCCAGATAGGTGCTTTAGACACCGGTCCCGGTCAAGCGCCAGCGGCGTTGAACATCTGCCCGTTGATGTTCCGGCAGTGCTCCCGCGAATGATGCCGCAGAATGCGAACCAGTGCCAGACAGGCTGGTACGTCGCGGGCCGGGATACCTGTGGCGGTCGTCAGCAACAACTCGGCCGGCGCGGTGAGCGCGTACCAAACAGCGCATCGGCTCGCCGCCTACGTGTCGCCGGTGGTCGGCCGGGCATACGCCGATCCGAGCCGCATGAAGCCCAATCCGGAACCGATCCTGCAAGCCGCGCGTGCCGTCGGCGCGCGTGTGATTGACTATGCGAATCGGTCGGCCAAGGTTTAGACGTCCTGAGCCGCCGAGGTGGATGTGGTGATTACGAGCATGAGTTAGATCGCTGGCGTAGTGCTTGAACGTATCGGTGGCTGAAATGCGCTGCGACCGGCGCAGGTAGGGGCGGACCGTGATGGCCCGGCTGCAAACTCAAGGAGTGTCGGCGAGTGGGTTGGGGAGCTGCCATCCCGGCCACCACTGACTCAGGAAAGCCGAACAGGCCAGGGTCGGGGTGGGTCGGGATGGTGGCGAAAAGGGATCGGGCTAGTCGTCGGTGATAGGGCGTGCCTGGAAGCCGGATATAATCATTCCGTTCATGATCATTGTTGGGCCATACGCGACCTGGTCGCCGCTCGCGGAGAGGCTGCAGAAGGTCGGTGTATCAGAATTGGCGTGTCCGCTTATGACGGACAGTTCAGTAACCGGACCGAGGGGGACAGCAGATTTCGGCAGGACTGAAACCATCAACTCGCGACCGACCGTGGGCCGATAATCCGCGACCGACCGAATCTCTCCCGCAATCAGATCGACGGCGTTTGCAACATTCAGGCCTTGGCTTTTCACTCTGAGTAGCTGGCGGTACAAGGCCCTTGCCGACGTCCTCGGGACCAAGTCTGGAGCGAAGATCAGCGTAGGCAGCTCAGGTCTCGCCATCTCCACGAACCAGTCGAAATCCGCCGACGGAGACGCTCTCCATCCCTTTCCGACCTCAAATTGATTCGACACCAACCCTGAGAACGGCGTGGGCTCGTCAGATCCGTTCCTCTTCCAACCCGTCATGACAATACTGTGGGAGTGGCCTCGGTAAGGTCGTCGCCGGAAGAGAACGGTGAGGTCGTTAGTCAGTTTTTCGAGACCATCGTTCAGGTTTGGTGCGGCGGCTAAACGTTGAGCGATCCACAAGTCCGTCGTTTGGCCTTCAAGTTCAGCAAGTCCTGTAAAAGACAGAGTTGCTCTGTTCTCATACAACACAGCTTTATTCGTTACGTCGTCTCTCAGTTCGGTCGAGCCGTCCGGATGTAATAGAGAGATTCTTCGGTCGGAGACCTGGACTACGACGGAGTTGCTGGCCAAGGTTGCAATCAGGGTCATGGGTGCATTGTCGCTGACAAGGAGACGTTGCAGAAGTCATCAGGCGGCCAGCCCGCCAGCTACAACAGGCCGGGCGGCGACGCGAACGGGCTCACCAAATAGCCGATGCGGGCAGGTCGATGTCGTCCTACTTGCGGCGCAAGAGTTCTGGCCCGCCGAGGCAGCATATAACTGGCTGATGTAGTCCGTCGTCGATGGACAGGCGCACGGGCGGTGTGTACGCGCGGGCCTTGGCGGCGAGGCCCTGCTTGAGGATCTGTGGATCGGCGAGTGGCACCGGGCGGAAGCCGGTACGTTCGTCCAGGCCCAGGATGATCGTCCCGCCACCGGTAAGGTTGGCCAGGGCGCTCAACGAGGAGGTCAGCGATACAGGCAGTCCGCCTGCGGCAGCCTTGACCTCGACACTGGTCGTATCCCCGCCAGCTGCGCGCAGCGTCTGTACCAGGTCGGCTAAGTCCTCGGTCATGGCGCGAAATGTAACTGCGCGTGAGTTATATTTCAAGCTTGTTGGGTTACATTTGGCGTGTGTCGTACGGAGGGCCGGAATCCGTACCGGGGCGGGGACTCGTAGGTCAGTTCTGGCCGGGGCTTGCTGTGGGTAGTCCTGCTTCCTTGGCGCATTCGAGCAGCCGTCGGTCGTAGGTGACGAAGGCGGTGAGTGCCGTGCCGGATTCGTTGGTCAGCACGTGGGCGGTGGCCAGGTGGATGGCGTCGAGGCTGCGGAGCATCGGCTCGGCGAACGTGGCTGCGGTCGCCCGGATCGTGCTGTCGATCTCCAGTCGGAACAGCCGTCCGACGGCAGCCGGCACTCCGATCAACGCCTGCGGAGCTGACCGGCGCAGCGCTCTGGGCACTTCCACCTCGACGAGGGCGGAGGAGACCAGCGGGACGTCGTCGTGTGCGTTGAGCCAGGAGACGAGGTCTGTGCTGCACTCCTCCTGTCGGACCAGCTTGACGACGGCGGCGGAATCGAGATAGATCACCAGCGCTCCTCGTCGCGCATCGTTGCGAGCGAAGCGGCCACGTCCACGTTCTCGTCACCGAGCTTCGGTGGAAGCGGCACAGAGCCACTGCCGGTGGGGGCGACGGCTCGCCCTGCGGCTACCAACTTGGCCAAAACCGATCTCTCGTCACCTACCGGAATCAGTCGGGCGATCGGGCGGCCTCGATCGGTGATCTCCACGGTCTCGCCGCCACTCACCCGGGCCAACACCTGGCTCGTGTTCTGGTTCAGCTCCCGGACACCGATGCGCTCCATGAAACCGAGTGTAGAACTAAATGTTCTACCGTTCCAGCTGCTGGCGTCATCTGGACTACCCGCGCCGACCGGGCGGAATCAACCCGGGCTACGTCTTCGTGCGGTGCTCGGTGACGTACGTGCCGCGCTGGGGCATGGTCATGACCAGCCCGCGTTCCCGTAGCAGGGCGATCGCCGCGCGGACCGTGCCGCGTGCCACCCCGTACTCCTGCTGTAGCCGCAGCTCGCTCGGTAGCGGCTTGAGCGGCTGCAACTCTCCCGACTCGATGCGCTTGGCGATCAGGTCGGCGAGCTGCACGTACAGGGGCGTCGGCGAGAACTGGTCGATCATCGTCCCCACCTAGTAGCCCTCGGTCACGTACACCCCGGCACCGGCCCGACCGACCGTGAGCCCTCGGTCACGGGTGAGTTCCAGGGCGCGCTGGATGGTGGACACGCTGACGGAGTACAGGTCGGCCAACTCCCGCAGGGACGGCAGCTTGGAGCCCGGCGGATACTCCCCGGAGCGGATGCGGGCGCTGAGGTCGTCGGCGATCTGGCGTGAGGACATGGGGATGGGCATGGCGGATCTCCGGATAGTCCGGTACCTGGTTGGCCTGGCCAGTAGATCACGACACGCCGGTCACCCCGGTCTCTCCTTGCATAGTGGTCATATAGTGACCTAGGTTGTTGGGCGGGTATTCCTCCCTGGTTGGCACCTGGCCGTGATGCCCCCGCCGGGCTGGGGTGGATCCCGTGCCGCCTCAGCCCGGCATCCCGTCTCCGCAGCACCACCGGCTGAGGGATCTCCATGGACGAACGTCCGCACGACGGCCCGCTATCGGCCGGCAGAAGGATCGGATGCTCATGCTGCGTTCGTTGATCACACGTGCCCTGCGGCGGCTCGCTGGCCGTCCGAGTGCCTACCCGCCGTTGGATCGCACCGGTCCGGCCACGGCGTATCCGAATAAGACCGGCGCGTGGGCTCCGGTCCGGAGGGCACCACCACAGCCCTACCCACGCGCTGCCCCTGATGACTGCCCCTGCGGGGAGGCGGCTGTCCGCCGGGGCGCGGTGGATGCGCGCAGCGGAGTGCCGCTCCTGGTCCAGTCGGCGTGGGACTGCCTGGAGCACCACCGCCACAGCCGGTGCGGAAGATGCACCGAGGGCAGCTTCTGCCCGATGGTCGAGGCCGCCCGTGCCCGGATCAGGGCGTGGCGCAGGCTACGTCAGGTCTGAGGCCATCGATGAACGCGCCACTGCCGAAGGCCGGCGACCTGGTGTACGTCACCCGCGCTGCCAGCGTGCAGTTCATCAAGCCGATCTGGTGCCGGGTCATCCGGGTGCTCGACTGGATCACCTACGACGGGTGGTGCTGGCTCGACGTCTACCAACTGGACGCCAGAGGCGACGCGGTCGCTCGTCGATCGATCTTCGTGCAGCCCGCGAAGCTGGAGAGTAGGCAACCGGTGCCCGTCCCCCGCAGCCGGCATGAACAGCGGCGCCCCTCAGGTGCGCGCCGCCGCGGCGGAGTCCTGACCGGTGACAGCCGCTCTGCGTCGGCCAGCGAGCAGCCCAGATAGCTCGGTCAGGGGACGGGGCTGAGGTGGGCGGCGAGGATGCGCCAGCCGTACCCGTCGTCGTAGGCCCAGGTGCGGGTGTAGCGCAGCCGCGCCGCGAACGGCGAACCCTCGAAGGTGCCGCTGACCCGCCCCCGGAAGAACGTCACCCCCGTCGTCCCGGCGACGAGCAGCTCCAACTCCTCCTCCACCAGCTCGTCGAGCACCGAACTGCCACTGCGGTGCGCGGCCAGGTCGTCGGACTTGCCGAAGGTGCGACCGTCCGGCCCGACGGCGATCAGCCGGTCGTCGAGCAGGGCGTCGAGTGCTGCCACGTCGCCGGCCCGTTGGGCGGCTTGGAGGCGGCGCTCCGCCTCCAACAGTTCCGCCTCACGTTCGGTGTCCCGCATGTGCCCTCCCGGTCGTCGACCGGCCCGTCGGCCGCGTCCCCTCATTCTGGCGGCCCGACGGTGCGCGGTGCTTCCGGTTCGTCGTCCCCGCCCGGCGGGGTAAGAAGGGGCAGAGGAAAACGCGCACACCGGAAGGACCTTCCCGATGACCCTGGAACGACCGATCGCCCCGGACCCGTACGAGCTGCTGCCGACCGTGTCGTCGTTCGACCTGACCAGTGACGACGTGCACAACGGCGAGCCGATGGACGCCCGGTACGCGCACGGCAGCACCGGTGGCGAGAACGTCTCCCCGCACCTGGCCTGGTCGGGCTTCCCCGCCGGGACGAAGAGCTTCGTGGTGACCTGCTTCGACCCGGACGCCCCGACCGGCAGCGGTTTCTGGCACTGGGTGCTGGTCGACGTGCCCGCCTCGACGACCAGCCTGCCGACCGGCGTGCAGGAGGCCGACCTGGGTGGGGCGTTCAGCGTCCGCAACGACTACGGCGACACCGGCTACGGCGGCGCGGCCCCACCGCCGGGTGACCGTCCGCACCGGTACGTCTTCGCCGTGCACGCGGTCGACGTCGACACGCTCGGCGTGGGGCCGGACGCCAGCCCCGCGTACGTCGGCTTCAACCTGGCGTTCCACACCCTGGCGCGGGCGGTCATCCGGCCGACGTACCAGATCAAGGAGTGAGCGGTGCCCCGCCGGTCCCGCGTGGGCGGGCCGGCGGGCGGGCGGCACGGTCAGCCGGGTACCCGGGCAACGGCGAAGACGGACTGGCCGAACGGCGGCCGGACGAGCTGCTCGGCGGCCTTGGTAGCGGGCAGCACGAGGGTGTCGTACACCTTGACCATCGGGCCCTCCTTCGGCATCAGCCGGAAGACCTTGGTGGCCATGAAGTAGCCGATCAGGCCGAGGGCGTTGGCGTAGTGCATCGTCTCGACCCGCAGCCCGGCCGCGGTCATCGCGTCGCCGAGGGTCTTCTTGGTGTAGCGGCGCACGTGGCCGGTGGCGATGTCGGCGGGGCCCATCGCGAACTGGAACGCCGGCACGATGATGATCACCGCGCCGCCGGGCCGGACCAGGTCGCGCATGCTGCGCAGCGCACCCACGTGGTCCTCGATGTGCTCCAGCACGTTGTACGACACGGCCGCGCTGTAGTCGCCGCCGCCCGGGTGCGGCAGCAGCATCTCGCGGACCTCGATCGTCGGCTCGTCGACCAGTCGCTCCTTGAGCAGGATCAGCCGGTCCGGATCGGCCTCGGTGGCGGTGAAACGGGGGACGTGCCGCGCCCACTCCAGGGCGTAGTCGCCCAGGCCGCTGCCGATCTCGATCGGGTCGTCACCGAGGTGGGGCACCGCCAGTTCGACGAACCACCGGCGGTGGTTGACCGCGGTGGCGAGGCCCTCCAGGACCTCTGACTGGACGCGCTGATCCCCAGTGATTTCTACCATGCGTCGATTCCTCACGATATGACTGACCCGCGCCTGGACCGACAGAGTGAATCATCCGCGCGAGGGGCGGAGGAAACGGGGCACTGTGAAGGCCGAATTGTGGTCGGGGGAGGGCACGTGATCGGCGGTCGGCGAACCCGGCACATAGTACGGCAGTACCCGAAACATGTCACGTGCCCGCCATAGGCCAACTACGCTGTGAATTGTCATGACTACTTCCGAATCGGAGCCTGTCGCCGGTCGGTCCGGCGTCGGGGACGCCGAGCCGGTGCCGACCCGGCGTGTCGTCCGGCGGAGGTGGCGGCGGGTGTTCCCGACGGGCCGCCCGCGTCGCCCACCTGCCCCGGCGGCGGGGGTCCGGCGAGGGCGGGGTGGCGGCGGGACGCGCTCGCCATGGCCAGCTATCTCGCGCTGGCGATGTGGGTCACGGCCCGGTTGTGGCGCGACCCCGGGGCCGGGGTGCGGGACAACCGGTCGGACCAGGCGCAGTTCGAGTGGATGATGGCGCACGGCGCTCGGGTCGTCACGGAATGGAGTTATCCGTTCGGTTCGGACCGGATGAACGTGCCCGACGGCGTGAATCTGATGGCGAATACCTCCGTATTATCCATCTCAATACCAATGACCCCGGTCACCATGCTCTTCGGGCCGCACTGGTCCTTTCTTCTTTTCCTCACCCTCGGAATGGCGGCCACCGGCACCGCCTGGTACTTCTTCCTGTCCCGGGTGGTGACCCGGTCCCGGGGGCCGGCCTGGCTCGGCGCAGCCTTCTGCGCGTACGCCCCGGCGATGGTGTCGCACGCCAACGCCCACCCGAACATCGTCTCCCAGTTCGTCGTACCGCTGATCATCTGGCGCACCCTGCGACTGACCGAGCCGGGCCGGTGGCTGCGCAACGGGCTCCTGCTGGGCCTGCTGATCGTCTGGCAGGCCTTCCTCAACCTGGAGATCCTGCTGATGACGGCGATCGCCCTGGCCGCGGTCACCGGCGCCCTGGTCATCGGCCGGCCGCAGCTGCGTACGGCGGCCCGACCGTTCCTCGCCGGGCTGGGCGTGGCCGCGCTGCTGTCCGCCGTGCTGCTCGCCTACCCGCTGTACGTGCAGCTCTTCGGGCCGGGTTCCTACCACGGGTTGTCCCGGCTGATCCGGGGCTACCGCACCGACCTGGGGGCGTTCGTCGGCTGGTCGCGGGAGTCCCTGGCCGGTGACGCCCGGTCCGCCGACCCGCTGGCCCGCAACCCCACCGAGGAGAACGCGTTCTTCGGCTGGCCGCTGGTCGTCCTCACGGTCGCCCTGGTCTGGTGGCTGCGACGCAACGCCCTGGTGCTCGGCCTGGCCGCGCTCGGGCTGCTCTTCGCCGTCCTGTCGCTGGGCCGGGAGGTGCAGCTCAACGGGCGTAACACCGGCGTCCCCGCCCCCTGGGCGCTGCTGGAGGAGTTGCCCCTGCTGCACTCCGTGGTGCCCACCCGGTGGTCGCTGGCGATCACCCCGATCATCGGCGTGCTGCTGGCCCTCGGCGTGCAGCGGGCCCGGGATCTCGCCCACCGGCACCCGACCGCCAGGCGACAGATCCGCTTCGTCACGGCGACCGTCCTGCTGATGGCCCTGCTGCCGCTGCTGCCGACCCCGCTGCCGGCGACCCGCCTCGACCCGGTGCCGGCGTTCGTCACCTCCGGCGGGTGGCGCCCCTACGTCACCGGGGGCCGCAGCGTGGTGACCCTGCCGCTGCCCGACAACACCTACGCCGACCCGCTGCGCTGGTCGGCCCGGACCCGGCTGGAGATGCCGCTGGCCCGGGGCTACTTCCTGGCCCCCGACACCCGGCCGTGGTCGCCCGAGCCGGACGCCGCCCTGTTCACCGCGCCGTACCGGCGGACCAGCAACTTCTTCGGCGGGATCGCGCGCACCGGCACCATTCCACCGGTCACCGCCGCCGACCGACGGGCCGCCGTGACCGACCTGCGCTACTGGCGGGCCGGCGTGGTGATCCTCGGCCCGCACCCGCACGCCGACGCGCTGCGCCAGGCGATGACCGCGGTGACCGGCATCACCCCCACCTGGACCGGTGGGGTCTGGCGCTGGGACGTCCGGCCGCTCACGGGTTGAGCGGGCCGGACCGGTTCAGGCCGTGCGGACGCAGCAGCCCTGGCAGACCTTGGGGCTGGGCAGGGTGAAGGCGAGACAGCAGGTGCGCCGCTGCACGGTCGGCTCGCCGCCCCGGCCGGGCACCAGCTCGACCAGGTCGGCCATGCCGAGGGTGTCGAGCAGGGTGTCGATGGTGCGCGCCGACGGGCCCGGCAGGACGTCCGCCGCCCGCAGGATGCCGTGCGCGATGCCCGAGGCCACCGAGCCGAGCAGGGTACGCGCGCCCACCCGCACCTCCGCCTGGATCGCGGTGACCATCGGGGCGAGATGGGCGTCGAGCAGCGAGGCGCGCAGGAGGCCGAGCAGCTCGGCCTCGTCGGCGGCGACCCGGACCCCGGGCTGGCCGGTGAGGGCGAGCGGGTCACCGGGCAGCACCGCGACGGTCGTCGAGCGGCGCAGGCCCATCGTGAGCAGCTGCCGGTGGTCCTCGAAGTGGATCAGCACGTCGGCCGGGTCGAGCAGCGGCACCCGGCGGGCCGAGGCCCACCCGAGCACCACCGGCAGCGCCGTCCAGTAGCTGTAGGACTTCCAGGCCAGCGCGGCGCACGCGTGCGGGGTGCCACCCCAGCGGCGGGCGGCGGCGCGCAGGAACTCGGGCATCCGGGTGCCGTCGACGAGGGTGGTGGCGGGGCTCCAGCCGAACTCGTCCGCCACCACCAGACCCGGCGCGAGGCCGGGCAGCGCGTCGGTGCCGAACATGGCCCGCAGGGTGGTGGTGACCGGGGCGAGCCGGCCGGCGAGATCCTGGCCCGGCATCACCGCCGTCATCCCGACCCCCTCCCGTCACCGCTCGTCCGCCGTGGGTGGCGGAGGTCCCGTCGGCCACTCCGGTGCCGGAGGGGTCGCCCGTAAAGCTAAGGCTAGCCTAACCATGCCTGGGGTCCTGAGGGAAGCCTCTCCGGGAGCGGATCGGGAGGTCGGGATCACCATGGCCGTCCGGTCGGCACGGGTCAGCCCGGTTCGGCTACTACCCGACCGAAGGCGCGGAAAACGCCGGCGGTGTCAAGGCATATGTCGACAACGTGCCAGTTCGGTACGGGGAAACGGAGAAAACGTGAAGACTTGTCGTCCCGGCTGCTTTGCGTGAGGAAGCTGATGACGACCTCTCCCCTGGAGCGGGCCGCCGATTCGTTCGCGGCGGAACTCGCCCGGCACCGGACGGGGCGGGGGCTGACCAAGAAACAGCTCGCCACGTTGATGGGTTTCGATCCGTCGTACGTGAGTCACGTCGAGGGGCGTCGGCACCGGCCCACCGAAGACTTCGCCCGCCGCGCCGAAGCCGTCCTCGACGCCGGCGGCGTCATCTGGCAGTGCTTCCGCGAGTACGACCAGCTCCGCCAGGCCCGTGCCGTTCCCGGGCAACGCGAACCGACACCCCCGGGCGGTGGCTCCCGCCGGGCACCGGGCTCGTCGTCGAACAGGAGACCGCCACCCTCACCCTGGTCGACGGCACCTACCGGTGCGTGATCCGTCGTCGACTGCACAACGCCGGCACCGAACCGGTCACCCGCTACCTCGTCCGGGTCGCCGTCGACCGGTGGCCCGACGACCCGGGGCGCTCCAACCGGCACCACCGGGAACACCCGCTCACCTTCGCCGAGCTGCGCTTCCGGGCCATCCACCACGACGACGGCGGCCGCGAACCGATGCACTGGCGGGTCCGCCACGACCGGGACGCGTACAAGGAGATCTGGCTGCTGTTCGAGAACGCCGACGGGCCGTTCCCGCTGCACCCCGGCGATCGCGCCGAGGTCGAGTACGCCTACCGGGTCGGCCGGGTCAAGTGGGGCCCCTGGTTCCAACGGGCCGTCCGCCTGCCCACCCGGCACCTGGCCGTGCGGCTCGACCTCCCGGCGGCCCTCGACCCCCGGGTCTGGGGGGTCGAGACCTCGCTCTCCGCCGACGAGGGGCCACTGCGCACCCCGGTCCGCCGACACGACCGGGGCGACCGGGTGGTCTTCGACTGGTCCACCGACGACCCGCCGCTCAACACCCGCTTCCGCCTCCAGTGGCGGTTCCGCCAGGAGCCGGCGGAGACGACGCCGCAGGTGCCGGCCCGCCCCGCCGACCGGCTGCGCGCCCTCGGCGTGCTGCCCCCCGACGCCACCGCGTCCGGCCGGCCGGCCCGCCCCTTCGACCTGCCCCGGGAAGCCGCCGCCGCCCGCGAAGTGGCCGGCCGGCTCACCGACCTGCTGGCCCAGGCAGACGAGGTGCACACGTTCAGCGCCGGGATGGGCCTCGCCGCACCGCAGCTCGGCCTGGACGTCGCCGTCGCCGTCGTGCGCCCCCCCGACCGGACCGCCCCGCCGGTCGTCCTGGTGAACCCCCGGCTGGTCGCCGAGAGCCCGGAAACCGTCGAACAGTACGAGGGCTGCCTCGCCACCGCCGACCACCGCGGCCTGGTGCCCCGCCCACTGCGCGTCGACGTGGAACACGCCCGCTGGGACGGCAGCCGGATGATCACCTCGTTCGCGTACGGGATGGCCCGGTTGGTCGCCCACGAGATCGACCACCTCGACGGGCGGGCCTGGACCGACCGGATGGCACCCGGCGTGCCGCTGGTCCCCGTCGAGGAGTACCGCGACAGCAACGCCTGAACCCCTGCCCCGGACGCTGATCCGGGTGGGCACGGAGGGGACCGGGGCGCGTGCCCCAGGGGGCGGGGGCACGCGCCCCGGTTCGGGGGGAGTAAAGCTCTACAGGTTGCCGAACGTGTCGTACCGGATGTGCTGCGGCGGGACGTCGTCCTCGGCGAGCGCCCGCAACGTCGCCCGGACCATCGCGGCTGAGCCGGAGACGTAACAGTCGTGCGACGTCCACGGGCCGTACCGGGCCACCACCTCGGGGACGTCCCCACGCTCGCCGTCGAAGCCCGGGTCGTCACTGCACGACGGGGTCACCGACAACCAGGGATGCGCGGCGACCAGCTCCTCCAGGCCGGCCAGGCCGTACAACTCGTCGGCGTGCCGGGCACCGTAGAACACGTGCACCCAGCGGGCCCGGTTCCAGCCGGCCAACTCCTCCACCATCGCCTTCACCGGCGCCAGGCCGACCCCGCCGGCCACGCAGAGGATGTCCCGCCCGGAATCCCGGTCCACCGTCATCGACCCCATCGGAGCGGCCACCCGCAGCAGGTCACCCGGCTTGGTCCGGCGCACCAACGCCCCGGACACCCAGCCCGCGCCGGCCGGCGTACGGACGTGGAACTCCAGCACGTTGTCATCGTTCGGGGCGTTCGCCACCGAGTACGTCCGCCACACCCGGGGCAGGTGCCGGGGCACCTCGACACTGACGTACTGGCCGGCCCGCCAGACCAGCGGGTGCTGGAGGGCGCGGACGGTCAACACGGCGGTGTCGGTGCCGTACCGCTCGTGGGTGAGGACCTCCGCGTGCCAGAACGGCGGATTCTCGTCCGACTCCGCCCCGGCCAGCATGGTCGCCGTGATGGCCGCGTACGCGTCCCGCCACGCCTGGTCGTACTCCAGGCTCCAACCGTCACCGGCAGTGGTACGCAACGCGTCGAGCAGCGCCACCCCCATCGTCGCGTAGTGCGCGGCGTCGACGTGGTACTTGCGGTGGTCCCGGCCCAGCGAGCGCAGGTACTCGTCGAAGCTCTCCGGATCGTCCATCACCTGGGTCGCGGTGACGATGGCGTCCAGGATCCGGTCACCCTGGCCGGTCATCTCCGCCGGGAACAGCCGGCGCAGCTCCGGATCGAGCAGGAACAGCCGGGCGTAGAAACGACCGCTCAGCCGGTTCCGGTCCTCCTCGACCAGGGTCCAACTCTCCTTCAACAGCCGAGCGAAGTTGTCCACGGGGGGCGGTCCTCCTCCTGACGGCGGATCGGGCCCCGATAGAATGTCCACGGAGCGTATATAGCGGTCGCACAGACTGTGCGATCGGCTCGTCCGGGGCACCGGCCGGTGCAATCAGGCCACCCCGTCGGGCAGAGTGGTGCGGTGACCGATGAGCAGCCCACCCGCCCCGTGACCCGGCGGGTCCTCGGCACCGAGACCCTGCTGGTACTCGGCCTGTCGCTCGGGCAGTCGGCCGTCTACGCCGTGGTGTCGCTGACCGCGAAGCTGACCGCCGACGGGCCGCTGTCGAAACAGACCGCCTCGCTCAACACCTCGCAGTCCGCCCGGCCCTGGCTCGACCTGACCTACCAGTTGCTCGGCATCGTCTTCGCGCTGCTGCCGGTGCTGCTCGCCGTACACCTGCTGGCACGGGACCCCGGCGACCCGGCGCGGACCCTCGGCGTGGACCTGCGACGGCCCGGGTCCGACCTGGCCCGGGGCGCCGGGCTGGCCGCGCTGATCGGCCTGCCCGGCCTGGCCCTGTTCTGGGTGGCGGCGCAGCTCGGCATCAACGCCACCCTGGTCCCCGCCGGCCTGCCGCCGCTGTGGTGGGCGGTGCCGGTGCTGGTCCTCGCCGCCGTGCAGAACGCCGTGCTGGAGGAGGTGATCGTGGTCGGCTACCTGGTCACCCGGCTACGCCAGCTCCAGTGGCGGATCGGCGCGGTCATCGCGACCAGCGCGCTGCTGCGCGGCTCCTACCACCTCTACCAGGGCTTCGGCGCGTTCGTCGGCAACGCCGTGATGGGCGTCGTGTTCAGCCTGTTCTACCTGCGCACCCGGCGGGTGATGCCGCTGATCGTGGCGCACACCCTGCTGGACGTGGTCGCCTTCGTCGGCTACTCGCTGCTGCCCAAGGACTGGTTCGACTGGCTCTGACCGCCGCCACCCACTGCCCGCGCCGCCCTCCTGTCGCCGCGCCGCTCCGCTGTCGATGTTCCGGCGGTGGTCACTGAAGTGCCGCGGAGGCCGCCGACGGTGAGCGGGTTCGGTGGGGGCCGGCCCTACCGGCCGACCCGGGCCGGCCGGTAGGAGGCCACCGCCCGGGCAGCGAGCCGTTCGGTTGCCGCCGCGTCACCCGCCGCCGTCGCCAGTACCGCCGCCCCCGGCAGCAGCCGGGCCGCCAGCCGGAGCGCAGCCCAGCCCCCGGCCTGCGCGGCCAGCGGAGCCGCCAACCGCCAGGCCGCCTCCGCCGCACGCGGCCATGGCCCGTCACCGGGCCCGTCCGCCGCCCGCGCCGAGTCCAATGCGGCACGGGCGCTGTCCGCGTCCGGGTGCACCTGGGTCAGCACCAGCAACTCCACCGCCCGGTCCGGGTGGAGCGGGTCCCGCCCGTAGGCCGCCGCCACGTGCAGCACCAGCGCGGACTGCGTCCAGAGCACCGCCGTCAGCTCCGCCACCGGCGCGAACAGCCCGGCCACCGCCGCCGTCGCCCCACCCACCCCGGCCCACCTGACGAACCGCCGGGTGGCCAGCCGGGCCAGCCCGTCCGGACCGGCATCCGGGTACGCCTCCCGCAGCCCGCGCGCCCACGTCTGCGCGCGCGGCCCGATCCCCTCGACCGCCGCCAGGGCCAGCAGCTCCGGGGCGAATCCCGGGTGGGCCAGCAGCCGGGCCCGGAGCACCGCCAGCTCGACCCGCTCCGATGGCACGCCGTCCGGGTCCGCTGCCGCCTCGGCAGGTGCGTCGGTGGCGTCGGGCTGTGGGGGCACGGCTCGTGGGCCGTGCTCCGCCAGGTCGGCGGTGGCCGGCCCGGGGGCGGTCGGCGCGGTGCCGAGTTCCGATCCGGCGGGCGGACGCTGCCCGCCCGCCAGGTCGGGCCCTGCTACCGGGTGCTGCCCGATGGTCGGGTCGGGTTCCCCGGTGGGGTTGGTGGTCGCCGCCGGGGCGGGTTCCGGCGGTGCCGGTTTCTTCGGTGAGGTCGCCCGCTTGCGGGGCGCAGCCCGGCGGGTGGTCGGGCCGGCTTCCTCCGCCGGGGCCGCCTTCCGGGGGGCCCGCTTCCGTGGCGGCGTGCCCGGCACCACCGGCGTGGTCGTCGTCGGTGTGGCCGCTTGCGAAGCCGTGGACTTCTGTGCCGGTCTGGCCGTTTTCGGTGGCGGAACCGGTGCCTGTGGAGCGGCTGTTTCTGTCGGCGTGCTCGTCTCCGCCGGGACAGCTGACTCCGGCGTCTCCGCCGAGACACGCGTCTCCGGCGTCTCCGGCGAGACAGCGGTCTCCGGCGGTGGATCGGGGGTGCCGGGGACTGTGGTGGGCCCCTCGGCCGGGTCGGGCCGTAGTTCTCGCCGGGGTGGGGAGGTGGTGCTGCCGGCGGCCGCCCCCGCCGCCCGGCTGCGGGCGGTGCGTCGCGCGGCAGGCGACCCGGGGATCGCGGCGGGTGCCGGCGCGCTGCCCGCGGCGGGGGCGGCGTCGCGTACCGACCTCTCGTCCCCTCCGCGCTGCGCGGGTGCGGTCGGCGGACCGCCCGCCGTGCTGGTCGGCTCCTCTGCCGGCGGACCGTCGGCCGTGCTGGTCGGCTCGTCTGCCGGCGGACCGTCGGCCGCGCGGCGTGGTCGGGCGGCAGGCGGCGGCGATGGTACGGGCGACCCGTCGGCGGGGGGTTGGAACAGCACGGCCGGTGCCGCCTTCGTGGGGCGACTCCGCTTCGGCCGGGGCGTCGCCTCGTCATCGGAAGGTTGTTGCTGCCGGGGCGGTACGGGCGGCGGCGTGAAGGTCGCCTCCGGCGAGCGGCGACGCGCCCGGTCGCTGGCGGGGCGACGGGGCGGGTCGCTCGGCGGCTGCTCCTGCATGGGACAGGAGCGTAGCCGCGAACGTGACCTGGCACACGCGGGAATACGCGTGCGGGGCGGTGTCGTGGGAGGGCGGCCGCCGCCCCGCAGCCACCTCCGGGCTGACCCTCCGGCACGATCCCCAGCAGGGCTTGCAGTCGGTCGGGATAGTCGCTTTGCCCCGGGTGGGGGCGGACCTGTATCCTCGTCCGCGGTGGTCCGCAGGGTCACCGAGGAGACTTCGCCTAGTCTGGTCTATGGCGCCGCACTGCTAATGCGGTTGGGGTCTTAAAGCCCCTCCCGGGTTCGAATCCCGGAGTCTCCGCGCAAAACCGGTTGTGTAGACTGGTCGAGCACCGGGCGCCCGTAGCTCAATGGATAGAGCATCTGACTACGGATCAGAAGGTTAGGGGTTCGAGTCCCTTCGGGCGCACAAGATCATGAAGGGTCTGACCTGCCGAAACGGCGGTCAGACCCTTCTTGCTTTTCGGCCTGTGTGGATGGTGGGTGTCACGTGGGTGCGATGTGGGTGCCACCCTTGATTTTGAGTTCTTCTCGCGCTTTGCGGTTCTGGCCTGTGGCTTCGCCGCCGTGCCGGGGGCGCTGGGGATCGGAGCGCCTGTTTTCGGTCGGCGGGTGGGTCGATTCTCTCGGGCTTTGTTCTTGATCTTTTTCCGGGTGCGGCGGGCTGCGGCGAGGACGAGGTGGGCGGTGGCGTCGGCACAGTGCCGTTGTACGTCGGGTAGGACGCTGGTGTAGGTGTCGGCGGTGATCACGATGCTGGAGTGGCCGAGCAGATCTTGGAGGGTCTTCAGGTCGGCGCCGGCCTGGTGGGCGAGGGACGCGGCGCCGTGGCGCAGGTCGTGCAGCCGTACCGGGGGCAGTCCGGCGCGTTGGACGAGTTTGCGGAACCGGGTCGTGGCGTAGTTCGGGTTGATCGGCAGGCCGTCGGCGCGGGTGAACACATACGCGGTGTCGGTCCATGCCTTGCCGTTCTCGGCGGCTGCGGTCTTCTGGTCGAGTTGGTGGCGACGGTGTGCGCGCAGGACCTGGACGGTGCGTTTGTCGAGGGCGATTGCTCGGCGGCCGGCGGGGGTCTTGGGGTCGCCTTCGACGATGGTGTAACCGGCGGTGGTGCGGTTGCGTTCGATGGTGAGGACGCCCTGGTCGAGGTTGACGTCGGTCCACCGCAGTCCGCACATCTCGCCGCGGCGCAGGCCGCGCAGGGCCGTGAGCCACCAGAACGCGAACAGCGAGTCGTCGGTCACGTCGCCGAGGAACTCGGCGAGTTGGTCGGCGGTCCAGACCGCCACCGCCGGCCGGTCACCGGTGCGTTCCCACTGTTCGACGCGGGCGTCGGTCCATACCTTCGCGTGGGGTTGCTGGTAGCCGCTGACCTCGATGTGCCGGGCCGGGTTGCCGTCGATCAGCCCCTCGCGGACGGCGAGGTTGAGCGCGGCGCGCAGCGTGGTGCGCAGGTCATGCCGCCCGCGCCGAATATTGATCGGCGTGGCCGGCGTTAAGGTTGCGACGAGGACGACATCGGGATGGGGTGTGAATGCGATTCGTCGCCCGGCAGTCGGAGTTGCGCGAGCTCGGCGCGCTCGCGGCGGCCGCGGCGGGTGGGCGCGGAGGTGCGACGCTTATCGTCGGCGAGGCGGGCATCGGCAAGTCGACTCTTGTCCAGGCCGCGGTCGAGTCGCTCGACGGCTGGCGGGTGCTGCGCGCGAGCGGCGTCGAGTTCGAAAGTGAGCTGCCCTACGCGGCGCTGCACCACCTCTGTGCTCCGGTACTGGAGTACCGCCGCGAGCTCCCGGCGCCTCAGCGGCTCGCACTGGAGACGGTGTTCGGGCTCGGCGCAGGTGCCGCACCGAGTCCCATGCTGGTCGGCCTGGCTGTACTGAGCCTTCTGGGCGCTGCGGCGCAGGACGTTGCGGTGTGTTGCGTGCTCGATGACTCGCAGTGGAGTGATGAAGCGTCGCGGCAGGCGCTGGCGTTCGTCGCGCGCCGTGTCGGTGCCGATCGGGTCGCAATGGTGTTCGTCGCGCGGGAAGTCGCTTCTGTCCCGGAGCTCGATCGTCTTCCTCGGCTCGCCGTTGCCGGACTTGCGGCCAGCGAAGCCCTTGACCTGCTGCGATTGTCAGCGTTATCCAATCTTGACGGCCCGGTACTGGAACGGATTGTCGCCGAGGCGGGTAGCAATCCGCTCGCGCTGGTGGAGTTCGCTCGGGACGCGGATCCGTTGGGTCTGCCGAACGTGGTGACCGGTGGCGTGCAAGGCGCGTTGGAGGCGCAGTTCACCCGTCGGATCCTGCGGTTGCCGGCGCGGACCCGGTTGGTTTCGGTGCTCGCTGCGGCGGAACCCTTGGGCGACATCGTGCTGCTACGCCGCGCCATGACGGTTCTTGGGCTGGACGCTGCCGATCTCACTCCGGTTGTGGAGGAGGGCCTGGTGGTCGCCGGTCCCCGCTTGTACTTCCGGCATCCATTGGCTCGTTCCGCGGTGTACCGGTCGGCCGATGCCCGGACACGCCGGCAGGTACACGCGGCGCTGGCCGAGGCGACCAGTGTCGATACGGATGCGGACCGTCGCACGTGGCACCGAGCCAAAGCGGTCGCCGTTCCTGACGAGTCGATAGCGGCGGAGTTGGAGCGGTCGGCTGTGCGCGCGCACGAACGTGGGGGCTTCGCCGGGGCATCGGCGTTCTTGGAACGCTCCGCTCAGCTGACGCCGGACGCTTCGCGGCGGGCAGGTCGGTTGTTGTCGGCCGCTCGAGCGCGGTTGCAGTCCGGGGCGCCCGAAGCCGCGCGGGAACTGGTGAATCAGGCACGGCGCGGCCGCCCTGGAACGGCTGACAGCGCTGAGCTGCGCCTCCTGGATGCGATGATCGACTACCACGTGTCCCGCAGTATCCCGGCGACGCTTGCACTTGCCGACGCGGCCGAGGGTCTCGATCCCGACCGAGCCCGCGAAACCTACCTGGAGGCGTTCGCCTCCCTGATGTTCAGCATCGATGAGCCTGGCCGGCTGCGCCGTCTCGCCCTACGCATCCAGGAGCGGTTACCGCGACGGCGTCCGCCCCGCGCCGTTGACCTTCTACTTGACGCCCTGCTTGCCCAGAACCTGCTGCCCGTCGACGAGGCGGCACCCGCGATGCGCCGCGCGGTCGAGGCGTTTCAGGATCAGACCCGGGGGTTTGATGCGAATCCGTGGTGGATGGAGCGCGCCTGCGTGCTGAGCGCCGACCTCTGCGACGAGGTCGCGATGGAGCAGCTGACCGACCGTCAGGTCGAACTTGCCCGGGCACAGGGAGCCTATGCGATTCTGCCGCATGCGCTGCGTTTTCAGGCGGCCGCCAGGGTCATGGTCGGCCGGATTGATGATGCGGCCGCCAGCATCATCGAGGCACGCGCGGTCGACGAGGCGGCGGGCACGACCAATCTCCTCGGCTCGGACCTGACACTCGCCGCCTGGCGTGGTGACACTGAACGGTTCCGCGAGGTTCGGGAGGCGTTGCGCGACTGGGCCGGTGTGGAGTTCACCGCTGTCTTCTACGCGACCGGCGTGCTGCGCAACGGGCTCGGCGGCTACGAGGACGCGCTCGACGCGTTGCTGGTCGCGCGAGATCGGCAGCAGCATGGTTCGTACGTCGTCTCCGCGTTCCACAGTGAACTCGTCGAGGCCGCCGTGCGTGCCCGCCGGCCGGAGGAGGGCAAGGTCTCAGCCGCCTGGCTTGAGGATCTCGCGCGCGCCAGCCCCACCTCGTGGGCGGTCGGCGCGCACCTGCTCGCGCGAGCGCTGCTCGAACCGGGCCTGGGCGCTCACGAGCTGTACGTCGGCGCGATCGACCGGTTCGCCCAAACCCGGGTACGTGGGCACTACGCGCGGGCTCGCCTGCTGCATGGGGAGTGGCTACGCAGCGTGGGCCGTCGTGCCGAGGCGCGGGTGGAGCTGCGTGCCGCGCACGAGTTGCTGAAGACGGTCGGCGCGCGGGCCTTCGCCGACCGGGCCGCGCGGGAGCTGGCGGCCATCGGTGAGCATCCGGGGGCGGACGAGACCGACCCGCTCAACGCACTGACGGAGCGGGAGCTGCTTGTCGCTCGCAGGGTCGCGTCCGGGGCGGGCACCAAGGAGGTGGCCGCGCTGCTGTTCGTCAGTCCTCGCACGGTCGATGCCCACCTGCGCAACATCTATCGAAAGCTGGAGATAACGTCGCGACGCCAGCTCCGGGAGCTTCAGCTGTAGCGGATACGGCTGGCCCCGCCACCGGGGGCCGGTGGCGGGGCATCGGGGGTTTTCAGCGTTGTCAGCGGCGGTGCCGGTCGCAGTCTCGTTCAGCCGTGGTCTTCAGGTCTCGTAGCCACACCTCGAGACCTGCCCCGAGAGCGGCGGTGGCGAATTCGACGTCCGCTTCGACCTGGCGACCGCGCCAGGTTTCCTCGGTACGCACGAGAACCCGGCCCCCGACCTCGGTGAAGGTCCAGACGTGGACTCCCTCGTCGATACGCAGTCCTTCGCCGACCGCTGGACCGCTCCACCGCACGCACTTCTGCCGCTGAAGCTGGTGGACGGTGGAGGTGACCACGAGAGTGGTGGCGGGGTTGAGGTGTGTCTCCTGCACCGGAGTCGTCCACCGGAACGACGAGCCGGCGCGAAGCGGACCGGAGTCGAGACGCCTGCTGGTCAGGACCGGCGGTTGCCAGGACGGCCACCGCTCGACATCGGTCTGCAGCTTCCAGACCGTCCGGAGCGATGCGTCGATGACGGCTTCGGTGCGGTAGCGGATCTTGGCGTTCGGGTCGACGCTCTCCCCCGCGCAACGTGGTGCTCCGGAGTTGGCGCCGCTGCTCCGAGTGGAGGCGTGCGCCGACGTGGCCAGGACCCCCAGAATGGTGGTCATGGCGAGCGAGGCCGCCAGCATGCGCTTGATACCCGGCCAAGTTGGAGGGAAGACGGTCAAAGCTGTTCCTCTCACTGGGTTCGTCGCACGATGAAGGGTTGTCGCTATCCGGCGGCGTCCGCTTCGGCGGTGTCCTTGAGCCTTTGCAACCAGGTGACCAGACTCTCGTCCAGAGCTGCCTGGATGGGGCCAGGATCGGCGTCGACTGGCGGGCCCGCGAAGGACTCCTCGGTGGACACGATCAGCCCGCGGTCGCCAGGAGCCAGGTTCCAGACGTGGACGCCCAGGATGCCGTCCGGTCCGTTGGCGTGTCCGGACCAGACCAGGCGCTCGTAGGGCCGTACCTCGGCGATGGTCGAGACGATGTCCAGCCCAGACGCGGACCACCGGAACACCGATCCCGACCCGAGCGGCCCCGGGGTTTCCGCCCGCGCGTACGGAAGCTCCGGCAGCCACGTCGTCCACGCGTCAATGTCGGTGAGAACGCGCCACACGATCTCAGCCGACGCCTGCACCGTGACCCTGTGTCGACTGATCACCGGTGCCGTCTCGTCGATCCTCAAACCTTCGTTTGCCGCGCCGGTGACCTGCCCGTTCTCCATCGCGCTACCTCTCTACGGTGAGCGGCGGCCCGCTGGCCGCCACCGTTTCGCGGGGCTGACCCCGCACAACGGAGACGATCCTGCCAAGGCACACGCCTCGCCCGCATCGGCAAGGATTACCTACTCCTGGTGTGGCCCCTCTCCCCCTGGCGCGGTGGCCAGCTTTCGCCGCAGGCCGCCACAGCGGACGAGTTCGCGGCCGGAGCACGCCCCGGCGTGCCAGGTTGATCGGGGCGAAGAGCCATTTCCTGGACACCGATAGTGGCCAACAGGTCCAGTTTGCTTCGGGCGTCAGTGCCCGGTCGCGCCGTCAGCACCACGACCCGCAGATCGCTGTCCTGTGTCGGAAGAATGTTGGCGTCCAGGGCGATCTCACCAACCTCCGGATGGACAGCAGTCTTGTGCGCGCTTTCGTGAGCCGCGACGGTCGGACTCGCCCACAGTTCGCGGAACCGCGCAGTGCGGCTCAGCCGATCGATCAACGATGCGACATCGGGATCGTCCGGGTATCGGCCGGTGGTGGTCCGCAGGTCCGCGACGAGGGACTGCTCGAACCACACCCGTTCCGCCGTGGTCTGTCGGACCCGGGCGTTCCGCCGTTCGAACTGGGTGATCATGGCGTTCCGGTCCTCAATGCTGGCTCGGCGCGGGTCACCCCAGGTCGCCGCGAACAAGAGGTTCCAGTGCAGCAACTGCCAGGCGGCGTCGTACACGGCCAGAGGGCTGGCGCTGAGCTGGTCGGTAACCCGGCGCACACTGATCGGGATCAACCTGGGAATGCGATCCGGGTTGGCGGTATGCCCAGCCAGACGCAGCAGGTGGGCCTGCTCCTCGTCGTTCAACTGCAACGCGCGAGCCAACGCCGAACACACCTGAGCCGACGGGGTCTTCGCTCGGCCCTGCTCGAGCTGCGCGACGTACTCGGCCGAGACGCCCGCCAGCATCGCCAGCTCACCGCGGCGCAGTCCGACGACCCGCCGCGGTGCGTGGTGGACCAGCCCGACGGTGGCCGGCTCCAGTCGGTCTCGCCAGGCGCGGAGCGCGGCACCAAGGTGGTTCATCCTCTTGATGATCCCGCATCCGGTTGCCCGTGTCCTGGTACCAGCAGTACGAGGAAGATCTCTGACTCCCTCGGAACGTATCGGTGTAGGAGCATCGATGGATGCTCAAAGTGACGCGAATGAACCACATCGGCGTGCCCGTCAGCGACCTCGACCGGTCGGTGCGGTGGTACGAAGATGTTCTCGGGGTCGCCGCTAACGGCGTGACCATCTCGGCCGACAACGCTGCGCTCGGCGCCGTGGTGGAAGTGGAGAACCCCGCGATGCGAGCGGTGTTCTCGCTCGCCGGAGACAACGTCCTGCTGGAACTGATCCAGTATGACCGGCCGGTGCCGAAGCCGTTCGAGGGCCGCAACTGCGACGTTGGGGTGATGCATCTCTGCTTCGAGGTCGACGACATGGACGCGGCGGTACGCCACCTGAGGGAGCGCGGCGTCCACCTCAACGCTGACCCGGTGATATTGGCCAGCGGTGACGGAATCCACGTTGGCGAGCTCGCCGGCACCAAGATCCTGTACCTGCGTGACCCGGACGGCATCCAGTTGGAGCTCTTCGAACTCCCTCGGTGACCACACGGTGCGCTACTCAGCCACGGGTAGGGCGACCGCCGCAGGCTCGGGAACGCCCCGAACCCGATCCAGGGATAGAGGGTTGGCTACGGCCCTCGCACCGACCCTGATCCGGCCCGGTCGGGCGCACGCACGGGTCTGCTGCACCGATGGTGACATCACGGTGTCGAACTGTTCAGCAGCTTTACGCGGTACGTCAGGACGACGCCTCGACGCTGTTGGTGGGACGTTCTGGTACGCCCCGACGGGTGGTCGTCTCCGGACCCGTTTGGCGTCCTTGCACCTGCAGCCCTACATCTGGTCCCGGCGTAGTTGCAGGGCGGGGTGGCGTGGTGGTGCGAATCCGAGGGTTCGGTAGAGGCGTTCGCCGCCCGGGGTGGCGTTGAGATCGACCACGCTGACCGTGGTGTCGTCGGCGAACCAGCGCAGGAGCGCGTTCAGGCAGTCCCGGGCGTGGCCGCGTCCGCGTGCGTGGGGCACGGTGCTGATGTTGAAGACGTGACCGCGTAGCCCTCCTGGATTGCCGGGTCCCGGCGCGTGCCGGTCGCAGAGGCCGGAGGCGTTGCTGACGATGCCGTGTTCGGGGTCTTCGATCACGAAGGCGGCGAACGTCTGCGGATCGCTCAGCGAACGGGTGAACCAGTCCAGGGCGGCGGCCCGCCACGGTGCCGTGGCGTCGCCGACGGGTGCCCCCATCGCCTCCAGCATGGTGACGCGAAGTCGTACCAGCGCAGCCGCGTCGTCGGGGCCGGCCCTACGTGGTCGTGCCATTGTTCGTCCTGCTCCCTGCTCCCTGCGGCTACGCCGAACCGGCCGGCCCGCCGTGGCTGCGGCGGTCGGCCTCCCGGGCAGGCGGTGGAGCGTAGGACGGGCGCGGCTACGGACGAGGATCTCGTCGTGACCGCGCAGGCCGACCTGGTCTGAAGGGCCCGGTCAGGGCGTACCTGCTTCGAGGGTGGCTCAGCTGCGGTACGCGCGATGCAGGAAGTACAGCCCGGCACCCACACCGCCGAGCAGCAGTGCGGTGCTGCCGACGTGACCCCACCAATGGTCCAGCAGACCGTCGGCCAGCGTGCCGGAGCGCAGCAGTTCCTCCGTCACGACGGCTGCCGCGAGGACGGCAATCGCAGCGGCGATCCACCCCCGGCGGCCCGTGTTCCTGTCGCTCGTCATAGCTGAGGTCGTCTCCCTGTTTTCGTCTCGACGGTATCGGGCCGCAGCCCGGGCTGGCGGTCCCGGCGGTCCCGGCGGTCCCGGCGGTCCTGGCGGTCCCGGCGGTCCTGGCGGTCCGGGTGCTGTCGGCCTTCCCGGCATCTTCGGCAAGGACGATGAGGGTGGCACTGCTGCGGCCATGTGCTCAGGCCCGTCGTCGCCCTGAGGTCGACGGGCGGGCCCGTGTTGCGGGCCCGCCCGTCGCGCGTGTTCGGCCGATCCGCCCAACCGGCCAGCCGTGGCCGGTTACTCCTTGATGCCGATGCCGGCGACCGGAGGGACGCGGAGCAGTCGGGCAACCGGCAGGATCGTGGTGAACAGCGCCAGCAGCGTCGTGCCGCCGATGATGGACACCCATCCCAGCGTCGGCACGTAGGGCACCAGCTGCCCGGTGAGCGTGTGCACGATCGACACCAGGGTTACGGCGGCGATGGCTCCGCCGATGAGCAGCGAGACGCCGAGCAGGCCGGTCTGTTCCGCGTGGACCATCCGCTTGACCTGCTTGCCGGTGACACCGACCAGGCGCAGCAGGGCCAACTCGCGGCCTCGGGCGAGGGCGGCCATGACCATGGTGTTCGCTGCGGCGAGAGCGGCGTAGCCGACCATGATGCCGATCAGGAGCTTGTTGAGCCAGGCGCTCAGCGCGAGGTCGTCGGCGAGCTGACCGCTGATGTCGGCCGTGCTGGTCACCGAGCTGCCGGGGTACTGGCCGATGACCTCGCCCAACGCGGCGGAGATGTCCTTGCCGGGCTCGGTGCGTACCAGGATCCGCTCGTAGCCGGCGACGGCGGTGTGCCCGGCGACGACGTCGTTGACGACGGTGACAGCGCCGAACGCGAAGCCCCGGTCGTAGATCGCCACGACGCGCAGGTCGGCGGGTGTGCCGTCGCCGAGCCGCACCGTGACCTGGTCGCCCACCCGCCAGCCGCTCGACTCGGCCTGCAGGGTCGACGCTGCCATGGCCGACCCGCGCAGGTCCGCCAGGCTTCCGCTGCGGACCTTGAGGTCCATGGTGAGGTCGACGCCCTCCGGGTCGATCGCCTGCGCATCCGCGCTCTCGACGGCTCCGTCCGGGATGATCGAGGTGTTTCGTACGCCGGTGGCCGCGAGCACACCGGGGATGTCGCGGATCTGCGCCAGCATGGTGTCGGGCAGTCCGGTGGCGGAAACCACGGTCTGCTGGGCCAGCACCCCACCATGGTTCTCGGCGACGATCTGCTTGTCCAGGTTGTCCTGGAGGAACCAGACCGAGCCGCCGAAACCGACGGACAGCACCAGTGCGG
Organism: Micromonospora sp. RL09-050-HVF-A; assembly: GCF_019374995.1. NCBI lineage: Bacteria > Bacillati > Actinomycetota > Actinomycetes > Micromonosporales > Micromonosporaceae > Micromonospora > Micromonospora sp. RL09-050-HVF-A. The sequence continues at coordinate 4,298,902 of NZ_JAGKQP010000002.1, read as the reverse complement.
TCAGCACCGTGACCATGCCCTGGGCGTTGGCGCGCAGGTTCGCCGCGGCGAGGTAGCCGCTGTCGCCCCACACCCGCCGCAGCACCGGGGCGAGCAGCCGGGCGGCGGCCCGGTTGATCCACGGCCCGAGCAGGGCCACCGCGAGGACGAACAGGCACAGCAGACCCATCGCGGGCCCGAGGGCGGCGGTCCCCTTCGCCGCGCCGGTGAGAGCGATCAGGATGAAGCCGCCGGCCAGGGCGGCGAATCCGGAGATCAGGCGGAGTACGCTGTTGCGGCCGGATTCCACGGCGATCTCACCGAGCGCCTCCGTCGGGCGGATCCGCACCGTCCGACGCGCTGCGAGCAACGCCGCACCGGTCGCCACCGTGACCGTTGCCACCGCCACGGCGATCGCCGCCCAGCCGCCACCGCGAACCGGGAAGGTGTCCGGGATGAACGCCCGGTCCACCAACTCCTGGTGCAGCCAGCGGCTGGCGAGCCAACCGACGGGCACACCGATGACGACCGACAACAGGCTGAGCAGTCCCACCTCGGCGAGGATCAGGCGGGCGACCTGGCCGGGGGTGGCGGCGACGGCGCGCAGCAGGGCGAGGTCACGGCGGCGGTGCCGGACCGCGAGCCCGATGGTGCCCGCCACCACGAACATGACCAGCAGCGCGACGTAGCCGCCGAACACGCTGCCCAGCTGGACCAGCATGAGGGAGGCCGCCTGGTCCGCGGACTGTTCCAGCAGCCCCCGCTCGTCGCCGGCGTAGGCCTTGACGCCGGCTTCGGCGGCCAGCCGGCGCACGTCGGCCACCACGGCCGGGGCGGCACCGGGTTCGGCCAGGACGGCCACCGCGTCGACCTGTCCCAGCCGGGGGTGGATGACCACCGCGTGCGCGTCGGTGAAGAACACCGCGGGTGGTGCGTGCGGGTCGGGCCGGGGGCCCGCGTGGCGGACGAAACCGCTGACCCGGTACGTCCGTGCGCTGCCGTTCACCAGGATCGGCACCTCGTCGCCCGGAGCCACCGAAGCGGCCAGCCGTTCGTCCAGCGCGACCTCGGTGTCGCGGGTGGGTCGGGCACCCTTGGTCAGCTGGTACGGGGTGATGGCGGTGCTGCTCCAGCCGTGGCCGGTGGCGGCACCGTTCGGCAGGATCGCCGGCACCGTCCGGTCGGCGACGACGGTGGCCACCCCCGGCAGTTTCCGGATCTGGTCGACCATCGCGGCCGGGACTGTTCCGCCCTCGGGCAGCGCGACGGTGTTCGTTTCCTTTTCGCCGAGCATGGTGGAGGTGAGGGTGATGTCCCGGTTGGCGACGACGACGTCGGCGGCCGCGTAACGCTGTGGGGCGGCGGTGAAGCGCAGGCCGGACTCCACGAGGACGCCCAGCGACATCAGGATCAGCACCCCGGCGGTCATCGCCAGGAGGGTGGCGGTCGCGCTGCCCTTGCGGTGACGCAGCATCTGTCCGGCCAGTTTCAGCACGGGTCAGCCCTCCTGCGTCAGCTGCGGACGACGCCCGAGCGTCGCGAGGTGCTCGGCGATCCGCTCCGCGCCCGGCTGCGGCATGTCCTGCACGATGCGCCCGTCGGCCAGCACCATCACCCGGTCGGCGTAGGACGCCGCCACCGGGTCGTGGGTGACCATGATGACCGTCTGTCCCGCCTCGTCCACCACCGAGCGCAGCAGGGCCAACACCTCACCGGCGGTCTGGGTGTCCAGCGCGCCGGTGGGCTCGTCACAGAAGATGACCTCCGGCCGGGTGGCCAGTGCCCGGGCGATCGCGACGCGTTGCTGCTGCCCGCCGGACAGTTCCGAAGGGCGGTGGGACAGCCGCTCGGTGAGCCCGACCCGGTTGACGATCTGCTGTATCCAGAGGGGGTCCGCCCGCTTTCCGGACAGCCGCAACGGCAGCGTGATGTTCTCCTGCACCGTCAACGCTCCGACGAGGTTGAACGCCTGAAAGACGAACCCGATCTCCGATCGCCGCAGCTTGGTCAGTTTTGTCTCCGACAGCTTCGACAGTTCCGTGTCGCCGACCCACACCAGGCCGCTGGTCGGGCGGTCCAGCCCCGCCGCGGTCTGCAGCAACGTGCTCTTGCCCGAGCCGGACGGGCCCATCACCGCGGTGAACGTCCCGCGCTGGAAGGTCGCGTCGACTCCGGCGAGTGCGGTTACCGCCTGCCGATCCCCGCCATAGACCTTGCGCAGTTGCTGGACCCGCACCGCCGCCACCGGCGTCTCTCTCGTAACTGTCGACCCGAATTCGAGTCGTGCGCTATTAACCGACATCGCCGGACTCCAATTTTCGTTGATTTCTTCCGCAGAGAAACCATATTTTTGGGAATCGCCTCCAGCAATCCAGGTGGCGGGCCGACCGAGGTAGCGCTGGCTGTACCGTCAGGGCCCGGTGCCGTCGTCAGGCGATCGGCACGGACCCGTCCGGGCGTGCTGTCCGTACGCCGGTCGGGTCACCGGCGCTGTGTCGGGGGCGTATCGGAAAACGCATACGCCCCCGCAACGTGCGTGCATCTTGACTACGGCGATGAACCGGAGCGCAGCACTGTCAGCGCATCAATCGTCGACCGGGCAAGGAGCATGATCATGCATTCGGATGCCACACGGGGTGTCGACCGGCGGCGGCTGGTCACCTGGGGTGGGATGGCCGCCGCCGGGCTGGTGGCGGGCTCCCCGCTGGTGGGTGCCGGGCGGGGCACGCCGCCCCGGCCCGCACCGGCCCGTCCGGGCGCGACCCGGCCCGGCCGGACACCCGGCCCGGCGGGGCCTACGACCGGTACGTGGCGCAGCTGGCCGCCGAGGGCAGGTTCTCCGGCGTGGTGCTGCTGTCCCACCGGGGGCGGACGGTGCTGTCGCGCAGCTACGGCATGGCCGACCGGGAGCGGGGGATCCGCAACCACGAGGGCACCGCGTTCAACCTCTCCTCGGGCAGCCAGCCCTTCCTGTCGGTGGCCATCCTGCAGTTGGTGCAGCAGGGCAGGGTGACGTTGTCCGACCCGGTGGGCACCCACCTGACGGGGCTCGCGGGTCAGATCGCCGAGCGGGTCACCATCCACCACCTGCTCACCAGCACCTCCGGGCTGGACGCCCCGATGCCGGACTGGCAACGCGTCTTCCACAGCCGGGAGGAGGTGCACGACCACCACGAGCAGTGGGCCCGGCAGGCGACGCTGGTGGGGGTTCCGGGTGCCGGGTCCAACGGTCACCTGCCCGGCGGCGGTGTCGGCCTGGCCATGGCCGCGCAGATCGTGGAGGCCGTCTCCGGCATGACGTTCTGGGACTACGTGCACGAGCATGTCTTCGGGCGCTGCGGGATGAGCGGCTCGGCGTTCTACACGAGGGAGCAGTGGCTCACCGACGGGCACATCGCGCACCCGTACCTGCAGCAGGCCGACGGCAGCCAGGTGGATGCCGTCCGCAACCTGGACAAGGGCAGCCTGGACCCCAACATCCTGGGCCGCAATCCGGGTCGGGGCTTCATCGGGTACGCCTCGGGTGACGGCTTCGCCACCGCGCCGGACCTGGTCCGGTTCGCCGAGGCGCTGCGCGACGGTACGTTGCTCGACCGTCCCTACGCCGACCTGTTCGCCGGGGCCAAGCTTCCCGGCCCGGTGCCCACGGCGTACGAGGGGTACACGATGCCGGTCAGCATCGTCAACGGCCAGTGGGTGATCGGCCGGGGCGGCGGGGCCGGTGGTGTCGGCGCGAACTGGAGCATCTACCCGGACACCGGCTGGGTCGGCGTCATCCTCGGCAACAGCGACGGCGTACCCATGTTGGACATCTGCCTGCGGGAGGCCGAGGCGGTCACCGGCGGACCGGTCGGCCCACCCGGCGGTGGTGGCTGAGGGCCGGCCGGACGGTGCGCTCCGTCGGGCCTCGGTGTATCGCGGGCGTATGCGGAATCGGATACGCCGTCGCAACGGGCCGGAGGCTTCGATGGGGGCATGGAACACGGTGCACACCCGTCCGGGGCGTTCCGCCCCACCCGCCGGATCGTGCTCGCCAGCCTGCTCTTCCTCGGGCTGGCGGGCGCGGCGTTCGTCGTACGGCGGCCGCTGCTGATGTCCGCTCCGAGGTGTCTGGCCGGGCGGTGGCAGGGTTGCTACGACACGTTCAACGGGGTGGTGTTCATGACCCTGGTGGGGCTGCCGCTGGCGGCCCTGGTGGTGTGGGCGCTGGCGCACTCCCGGCGTGCCGTCGGCGTAGCCCAGGCGTGGCGGACGTCGCTGGCCGAGGTGGGCATGGTCTACGGGACGGTGCCGTTCGTCTGGATGACCCTGATGCCGGGGGCGGCGCCGGGCGTCGGCCCCGGCCGGGTGAGCCTGGTCCCGTTACGGGACCTGGTCACCATGGGCCCGGTCGGTATCGGTGGCAACCTGCTGGTCCTCGCGGCGTTGGGGTTCTTCGCCCCGATGCGGTTCGCGGCGCTCGCCTCGGTGCCACGGATCCTGGCGCTCGGCGTCGGCTGTTCGGTCCTGGTGGAGACCGCCCAGTACGTCCTGTGGCTGGACCGGGTGTCCTCGGTGGACGACGTGCTGGTCAACACCACCGGTGCCGTGCTGGCCGCGCTGGCGTCCCGCCCCTGGTGGCAGGTGCCGTCGGAGCGGCCGGGTCCCACGTCGGTGCCGGTCGGCTGAGGTACGTCCGGGATGTGTCCGTCGAATGTCGCCGACCATAGGCTGCGCGTATGCGGGTACTGATCGTGGAGGACGAGCCCTACCTGGCCGAAGCCGTCCGCGACGGTCTGCGGCTGGAGGCGATCGCCGCCGACGTCGCTCCCGACGGCGACACCGCCCTGGAGTTGCTCGGCGTCAACCACTACGACCTCGCCATCCTCGACCGCGACATCCCCGGCCCCTCCGGCGACGAGGTCGCCCGGCGGGTGGTCGCCTCCGGCAGCGGCATGCCGATCCTCATGCTCACCGCGGCCGACCGGATCGACGACAAGGCATCCGGCTTCCAGCTCGGTGCCGACGACTACCTCACCAAACCGTTCGAACTCCGGGAGCTGGTGCTCCGGCTCCGGGCCCTCGACCGCAGGCGTGGGTACGCCCGGCCCCCGGTCCGCGAGACGGCGGGCCTGCGGGTCGACCCGTTCCGCCGGGAGGTCTTCCGCGACGGACGCCACGTCGCGCTCACCCGCAAGCAGTTCGCCGTGCTGGAGGTCCTCGTCGCCGCCGAGGGTGGGGTGGTCAGCGCCGAGGAACTGCTGGCCCGGGCCTGGGACGAGAACGCCAACCCCTTCACCAACGCCGTGCGCATCACCGTCTCCGCGCTGCGCAAACGGCTGGGCGAACCGTGGATCATCGCCACGGTGCCCGGGGTCGGCTACCGCATCGACACCGCGCCCGGTGCCGGGGGTGGCGGGGCGGACCGTGGATAGGCGGCCCGGTCCGAGCGTCCGCCTCAGGCTGACCCTCAGCTATGCCGGGTTCGTCATGCTGGTCGGTGGCCTGCTGCTGGTCACCGTGTGGGTGTTCCTGCTGCGGTACGTACCCGAGGTGATCGACGACGCCCGACTGCCCGCGCCGGCACCCGACGGTTCCCGTCTCCCCGCCCCCGTGATGTTCGTGCCGAACCGTTCCGACCTGCTCCGTGCCTTCGCCCCGAGAGCAGCCGCCGTGCTGGCCCTGCTGTTGTTCTTCGGCCTGCTGGGCGGGTGGATCCTCGCCGGCCGGATGCTCGCGCCGCTGAACCGCATCACCCACGCCACCCGGATGGCCGCAGGCGGGTCGCTGTCCCACCGGATTCGGCTCGCGGGCCGCGACGACGAGTTCCGGGAGCTCTCGGACACGTTCGACTCGATGCTCGAACAGCTCGAGTCCCACGTCGCCGAGCAGCAGCGGTTCGCCGCGAACGCGTCCCACGAGCTGCGTACGCCGCTTGCGATCTCCCGGGCGCTCCTCGACGTGGCCCGCCGGGAACCCACCGGTGCGGGGGGCGAACTCATCGAACGACTGCACACCGTCAACCAGCGGGCGATCGACCTCACCGAGGCCCTGCTGCTGCTCAGCCGTGGTGACCGTGGCGCCTTCACCCGCGAGCGCGTCGACCTTTCCCTCCTCGCCGAGGAGGCCGCCGAGACGCTGCTTCCTCTCGCCGAACGGCGTCGGATCACCCTGGACGTCCGCGGTGGGGCGGCACTCACCAGCGGCTCCGCCGAACTCCTGCTGCGGATGGTGACGAACCTCGTGCAGAACGCCATCGTGCACAACCTTCCCGCCGGCGGCACCGTGACGGTCCTGACCGAGGCGTGCGGTGCCACGAGCATGGTGCGGATCGAGAACACGGGCCGGCGGCTCCCACCCGCTCTGGTGTCGACCTTCACCGAACCCTTCCGGCGCGGAACGGAACGCGTGCGCACCGACGAACATGCCGGCGTGGGCCTAGGTCTCGCGATCGTGCACGGCATCGTCCGCGCCCACGGCGGGACGCTCGACCTCGTCCCGCCCCCGCACGGAGGTCTCGTCGTCACGGTCCGGTTGCCCGGCACGCCGTGACGCGCCCCTTCCCTGCGGCCCGGGCGGTGCCCGTCGGTCGTCCGCCATGGCCCCTGACGAGCGGCCGTACGGCGACGACCTTGCCTTATTGATGCACATGCATCTATCATTTGGCGGCCCGTCGGCTGCCGGGACAGGCAGTCGAAATATCGTCGAATCGCTTCGACAACCCAGTGTGACTGTGGGCTCGAAGACGGGAGACTCTTGTGAAATCCACCCTCAGGAAGGTGCAGTTCGCCGTGCTCTCCGGCGTCCTGGCGCTGGCCGGCTCCACCGCCGTGCTGACGAGTTCCGCCTCGGCCGACAGCATGGCCCAGGTGAACGCCACCCAACTCGTCGCCGACATGGGGGCGGGCTGGAATCTGGGCAACGCCCTGGAGGCCAACGCCAACGGCATCCCCAGCGAGACGGCCTGGGGTAACCCGGTCGTGACCCAGGCGTTCATCGACCGGGTCAAGGCGGCGGGCTTCAAGACGATCCGCATCCCGGTGTCCTACCTGGGCAACATCGGGTCCGCCCCGAACTACACGATCAACTCCGCCTGGCTCAACCGGATCAAGGAAATCGTCGACTACGCCTACGGCCGCGGCCTGTACGTGCTGATCAACATGCACGGCGACGGCTTCAAGACCGTCAACGGCTCGTGGCTGATCTGCGACTCGTCCAACCAGACGACGATCCGGGACAAGTACCAGAAGGTCTGGCAGCAGATCGCGACCAGGTTCCAGAGCTACAGCGAGCGACTCATCCTCGAATCCATGAACGAGGAGTTCGACGGGCAGTACGGCAATCCCACCCAGCCGTGCTACGCGAACATCAACGCCTACAACCAGATCTTCGTGGACACGGTCCGCCGCACCGGCGGGAACAACACCTCCCGCTGGCTGCTCGTCCCCGGCTGGAACACCAACATCGACTACACCGTGGGCAACTACGGCTTCACGCTGCCGACGGACCAGTACCGGTCGTCGTCCGTGCCCGCCAACGAGCAACGGCTGATGATCTCGGTGCACTACTACGACCCCTGGGACTTCGCCGGTGAGGAGAACGGCACCATCACGCAGTGGGGGCCGAACGCCACCACTCCGTCCCGGAAGTCGACCTGGGGTCAGCAGGACCACATGGACGGGCAGCTGAAGAAGGTGCGCGACACCTTCGTCTCGCGTGGTTACCCGGTCTTCGTCGGCGAGTACGGCTCGGTCGACAAGACGTCGGCCGACCCGACGAACAACAGGTACCGCGCGGACTACGCGCGCACCCTGGTGGCCGCCGCCAGGAAGTACGGCGCGGCCACCGCCTACTGGGACAACGGCTACAACGGGGCGTACGGGTTCGGGCTGTTCAACCGCAGCAACGCCACGGTCACCCAGCAGGGCATCATCGACGCCATCATGAGCGCCGTCGGCGGCACCACCCCCACGACGCCGCCGACCACCACCCCACCCCCACCACCACCCCGCCGCCGCCGACCACCACCCCACCGCCGCCCACCACGACCCCACCGCCGTCGACCGGGCGGTCCTGTGCGGCGTCGTACACGGTGACCGGTCAGTGGCAGGGTGGCTTCCAGGCCGAGGTGCGGGTGACCGCCGGCAGTTCGGCGATCAACGGTTGGACGGTGACCTGGACGTTCGGGAACGGGCAGCAGGTGACGCAGGCGTGGAGCGCGACGTTGACCACCAGCGGCTCGACCGTCACCGCCCGCAACGTCGGCTACAACGGGGCGCTGGGTGCCGGTGGCAGCACGACCTTCGGTTTCCTCGGATCGTCGGGTGCCGTCAACGGCGTACCGGCGTTGTCCTGCGCGGCGAGCTGAGCAGGCCGTGAGCCGACGGGCCGGGCGTCACGGACGCCCGGCCCGTCGGTCCTACGCACACGAGATGTGGCGGGCGGACGGCCGCACGGGGGGTCGTTCCGCACCGATCGGCTGCTGGCAGCGCTCGCAGCTCCCGTAGGTCTCCGCCGCCAGCCTGAGCAGGGCGTCGTCGACCTCGGCGATCCGCGCCCGCGTCGCGGCGAGCAGCGCGATCAGCTGGGCGCGTTCGAAGCCGACGGTGGCACCCTCGGGATCGTGTTCGTCGTCGGCGTTCGAATCCCGCGATGCCGCGAACAGCGCCTCCAGATCCCGCGCCAGCGTCGCCGCCTCGACCTCCGCACCCGCCCGTAACCGCAGCAGCGCCTCCCGGATCATCTGCCCAGGTTGGTGCCGGACGTGGCGGTCGTACGGCTCCCGGTGGGCGGGCGTGCACCGAGGTCTCCGACGCCGGGATCGGCGGGCGGTTGGGCAGCACCACGCCGACGGTCAGGCCCCCGCCGACATCGACACACCCGTCGACCTGCGGACCGGCGTAGGGATCTCGGCGCGGTGCAATGGTGGCAAAGTTCCGATTATAGTGGCGGCGGTTCGTCAATGTGTGGTGCTGGAGGGTGGCGATGGAACGGCCGGAATGGGCACCAGCAGATGTGGATCTCAGCCGGCCGAGCGTGGCCCGAGCCTACGACTACTGGCTCGGCGGCTCGCACAACTTCGAGGTCGACCGGGAGTTCGCCCGCCAGGCACTGGCTGCGGTGCCCGATCTCCGCCTGGTCGCGCGGGCCAACCGCGAGTTCCTGCACCGGGCGGTGCGGTTCATGCTCGACGAGGGGATCCGTCAGTTCCTGGACATCGGGTCCGGTATTCCGACGGTGGGCAACGTGCACGAGATCGCCCAGCAGGTGGACCCGCACTCCCGGGTCGCCTACGTGGACATCGACCCGGTGGCGGTGACGCACAGCACGCACATCCTCGCCGGCCAACCGAACGCGGTCGCCCTGCTCGAGGACCTGCGCCATCCGGAGGCCATCCTGGACCATCCGGAGGTCCGCCGGCTGTTGGATCTGGACCGACCGGTCGGCCTGCTGCTCGTCTCGGTGGTCCACGCGGTCCCCGACCACGACGACCCGTACGGACTGATCAGGCGGCTGTGGACCGCGTTGGCCCCCGGCAGTTGCGTGGCGATCAGCCACGTCACCACCGACAGCCGGCCGGACGAGATGGGCGAGGGCGCCCGGCTCAGCGGCCGGACGAACACCCCGGTCACCGCCCGGACCCGCGCCCAGGTGGAGGACTTCTTCACCGGCCTCGACCTGGTCGAACCCGGCGTGGTGTGGTCCCCGCTGTGGCGTCCCGAGTCGGAGGCCGACGTCGGCGAGCACCCGGAACGGATGAGTTTCTACGTCGGAGTCGGACGCCGCAGGTGAACGACCGGCCCGCCGCCGACGGGGCCGACGGCCGGGGCGTCGGGGAGTTCGTGACGGCGTGGGCCACGGCCCTGCACCGGGCCCACTACGTGCCGATCAGCGCCGAACAACGGCACCGCATCGTCACCGGGCTCGCGGACCGCCTGGTCACCGCGGTCCTCGCCGGACCGGGCGGGCCCGGCGAAGGCCGTCGGATCGGTGCCGACCTGGTGGCGGCCGGCTTCGGGTCGCCGGAGGCGCTCGGTGGGACGATCGCGGTCCTCACCTCGCGGCTCCTCGGCGACCTCGGCGTCGCCGCCGACCCCACCCGGACGGCCCGGCTGAACGACCTGCTGGCGGAACTCGCGACGGGCTTCACGTCGGCCGCGCACGACCACAGCCTGCGGGCCCAGGACACGGTCCGGCTTGCCGCGTTGGCCGCCCGCACCCAGGCCGAGGAGGCGTTACGGGTCAGCGAGGCCAGGTTCCGTCGCTTCGCCACGCACGACCAGTTGACCGGACTACCCAACCTGACACTGCTCACCGAGCAGTTGGGACGGCTGTCCACCGCCGAGGCGCCGACCGACCGGGTCGGGGTCTGCTGCCTCGACGTCGACGACTTCGCGGCGGTCAACGACGTACTCGGGTACCAGGTGGGCGACCTGCTCCTGCGCGAGATCGCCGCCCGGCTCGGCGCGCTCGCCGACGGGCGGGTCGACCTGGTGGCGCGGCTGGACAGCGACCGGTTCGCGATCCTGGTCCGCGACACCACCTGCGCCGGGGACGTCGTCAAGATCGCTGATCGGGCGCTCGCCGTGCTCGCCGCCCCGTTCCGGGTCAGCGGCACCGAGGTGCCGCTGACGGTGAGCGCCGGGGTGGCCGAGGGCACCGTCGCCGACGGCGGCGCCGCGCGCCTGATGCGCGCCGGTGAGATCGCGCTGCACTGGGCCAAGGCGGACGGCAAGGCCACCCTGCGCCTGTTCGACCAGGACCGCAGCAACGCCGACGCCGAGCGTTACCGGCTGTCGGCGGCCATGCCGGCGGCGCTGCGACAGGGCGAGTTCACCGCCGCCTACCAGCCCGTCACCGCGCTACGCTCCGGACGGCTGGCCGGGGTGGAGGCCCTGGCCCGCTGGCGGCATCCCCAGCTCGGGCTGCTGAGCGCCGCCCGCTTCATCGAGCTGGCCGAACGCACCGGCCTCGTGGTGGCGCTCGGCAGCCAACTGCTGGAGCAGGCGTGCCGGCAGGCCAGCAGTTGGCAGCGGATCCAACCCGGCCTGTACGTGAGCGTGAACGTCTCGGTACGCCAACTGCACCGCACCGGCCTCGCCGGGGAGGTGGCGCAGATTCTCGACCGGACGGGTCTGCCGCCGCACCTGCTGCACCTGGAAGTCACCGAGCAGGCGGTGATCGACCTGACCGGCGTGGTGACGCAGACCCTGGCGGCGTTGATGCAACTCGGCGTCCGGATCGTCATCGACGACTTCGGCGTCGGCTATGCGAATCTGGCCAACCTCCGCTCCCTGCCCCTGTACGGCCTCAAACTCGACGCCAGTCTGACCCGGCCGTCGGCGCAGCCGGCCCGCTGGCCGGGGCCCGCCGCCCCGGCACGGATGACGACTTCCTCGGCACCGTCGTGTCGCTCGGGCACAGGCTCGGTCTCGTCGTGACCGCCGAGGGCATCGAAACCGCCCAGCAGGCCCACCGGCTGACCGCGGCCGGTTGCGACAACGGGCAGGGTTGGCACTTCGGTCGTCCGGTGCCACCCGACGAGATCACCGCCGGCATCGTCGCGCTGCAGCACCGCGAAGCTGTGCCACCCGGCCCCGAGCTGCCGGTGATCCCGGTCCAGCGGCGCTGACGCCCCCGCCGGCCGCTGCTGCCGGAGGGTCAGGGGCCGGTGTGGACCAGCGCCGCCCACAGTTCCGGGCGGTCCGGGTGCGCCCGTCGTACCCGATCTATGGCCGCGTCCAGCGCGACGGCCGCACCGTCGGCGTCCAGGTGGTCCCCGGCGCTCAGCCCGGCGTAGACGTCGCCGGCGACCTGGGCCGCCACCCGGTCGGAGACCGCCCACTGGCTGCCGATCACGTGTCGGAAGCCGGCCATCTGGAGCGCCGCGGTGAGATGGATCGCCTCGTCGGGCAGGTCCCGGCCGCCCGCCGCGGTGCGACACGCCGAGAGGTAGGCGAGGTCGGCCCCACCGGCCGACTGGCTGCGGGCGGCGAGGCGGCCGGCCAGGTCCAGGACGCTGAGCCTGCCGTCGACCAGGCGGAGGGCGGCCGCACTGGGCCGCTTGAAGTCCTGGTCGCCGTGGCAGGCGAAGTGCGCCCAGCTGTGCCGTTCGAGCGCGCTCAGCACACCCTCGACGGTGGCGCTGCGACCGGACAACACCCGCAGGCCGGGCACGTGCGAGCTGACCGCGCGCAGCTCGTCGCTGACCGCCGGCAGCGACGGCTGGCCGGGCAGGGTGCCGAGCCCCACCGCGAACGCCCGCGGCGGCCCGGGCGGCGCCGGGGTGGTGCGGGCGCGCAGCAGCGCGGACAGGCTCGGGGTGTAGGACGACACGCAACGCGCGGCGATCGAGATCCGGCGTCGCGCGGCGAGCGGGGCGCTCGCCCCGAACCGGCCGGCGGCGTGCAGCGGCAACATCGTCAGCGGCCCCGTCGGGCACCACCACACGCGGTGCCGTCGCTCCGGCCCGACGCCGAGCAGGTCGTCGAGGGCCGCACAGACGGACTCCCCGACGGTGTCCCAGAGCCACCGCTGCAACGACACCAGCGTCTGGTGCAACGCGGCCCGCTCGGCCGGCCCGCCGCCCCCCTCCACCGCCCGCTGCACCTCGAGGAACGCCGCGGCACGCCGCTGCGCCGTGTCGTGCGACAGCCACGGCAGCGGCACGGCCCGTACCCCGTCGGCGGTGACGACGATCGCGTCGCTGCGCCACCGCGAGGTGTTGACCAGCACCGCGGCCCCGCCCCTGGTGGCGGGCTGGAGGGCGGCGAACGACGGCGGGTGCAGGAAGTTCTCGAAGCCGGGCTGGCGGCGGGCCTCGGCCGCCAGCCGCTCCCAGCGTTCCGCCAACCGGCGGCGGTGACCGGCGTCCTCGGTCTCGGCACGGTGCGGTCCACCCAGCGCGCTGGTCAGCAGGTCCCGGCCCAGCTCCCAGCCGGGCCGGGACGGCAGCGCGACGATCGGGGACGCCCCGGCGCCGTCCAGTTCCCGGCGCGTCCGGTCGAGTTCGTCGGCGAGCGTGGGTGCGACCGCGGCCAGCGCGGACAGGTCGCTGCGGGTCTGCAGGGCCTGTGACCACAGCACCTGACGACCCTGCTCCAGGAGTTCCACCGCGCGTTGCGGCTGACCGGCGGCGATGGCCCAGGCCGCCGCGTCGCCGGCCAGGCCGGCCACCGAGGTCAGCCGCTTCTCCTGCACGGTACGGTCCAGGCCCCGCCACGCCAGCAGCGGCAGCAGACCCACGGCGGTGCCGTACGCCTCCAGGGCCAGCGTCGCGTCACCGGCCTCGGCGGCGGTCTGCGCCCAGGTGCGGGCGGCGGTCATCCGGATCTCGATCGCACCCGCCCGGGAGGCCGACGACGACCGCCACATGCCGACCGCGGCGTCGAGGTCGGCCGGGTCGTGATCGATCAGGTAGCGGATCCGCAACGCCGTGCCGAGCACGTTGAGGGCCCGTGCCCGGTCCGGATGGCCCGGCGAGAACCCGGCCAGGGCGGCCATACCGGTGTCGACGGCGTCGCTGACCCCGGCCGGGTCGCTGCTCATCCGGGCCCGGATGAGCAGCGAGTGGGCCAGGCTGACCAGGTGGCCGGCCCGTTGGGTGCCGGCGGTCGGTGCGTCGACGGCCTCCCGGGCGCTGCGGATCGCCTCGTCGAGGTGCACCGACGAGTTGTTGCTGAGGCCGTGCAGGACCAGCAGCACCCCGTGGGTGGCCAGCAGTTGCGCGCGGACCGTGCCGACGGCCGGCAGGTCCGCGACGACCTGCCGGCTGACCCGGACCGCCTCGTGCAGGTCGGTTTCGTCCGCGTGGTCGGTGCTCACCCAACGCTGCACCAGCGCGATCACCAGCACACCGTTGAGGGCGGCCCGGTCCACGTGCCGCGCGGGCATGGCGGCCAGACCGCTGCGGCAGTGCTCGATCGCCTCGTCGATGTCGCGTGGACCGCCCGTCCGGGTGAAGCGCATGGCCAGGCACAGCGCCAGCAGTTGGCGGGCGGTGAGCACGTGGTCCGGGTCGGTGGACCGGTGGACCTCCCGGCTGAGGCGTACGGCCGCGTCGATGTCCGCCAACTGGCCGAACCGTTCGAAACTGAGCCGGTACACGTTCACGCAGCGGACCAGCACGTCGATCCGGATCGGGTCGTCCGCGCCGACGGCGGCCACCGCGACGTCCGCGTGCCGCTTCGCCGTCGACAGGTCCGCCACCTTACGCCGCTGCTCGAACCGGAAGCCGACGACCAGGGCCAGCTGGGCGTTGACGTACGGCCACCACGGATCACCGGGCGAGGTCAGCGCCGTGGCCTGCTCGGCGGCGACCACCGCCGCGTCGAGGTGCTTCGGGTCCGAGGCCCGGCCCCGCAACATCAGGACGGTGGAGAGCGCGGCGAGCACATCCACCCGGGACGGATCGGACGCGAGCAGGCTCCGCGCCACGTCCTCGGCCCGGACCAGCAGCGACTCGTCGCCACTGTCGTTGTAGGCGACGATGAGCGGATCCATCGAATCGACGGATCCTGCTTCGGATGGCACGGATTCAGTAGATTCGACGGCAGCTCGGGCGTCAATCGACAGGAGTGTCGTGTATGGAGCAACGTCGTCTGCTGGCCGCGTTGTGCGCCGCCGTACCGACCCTGCGCGAACGCGCCGAGGCGGGGATGTGGACCGACCTGCTCGACGACCTGCTCGACGAGCTGGCCGCCGGCCGGCCGGTGGAGGAGGTCTGCCGGCAGCTCGGCTGGACCGTCGGACCGGAGCCCGAGACCGAGCGCGGCATCGGCTCCGGCCCGTCGCTTCCCGACTACGCCGGGGGCGCCCGACTGGAGGGTCTCGCGCCGGTGGTGCTCAACGGTGACTACCGCTGCCCACACCACCGCTGTGCACGCCGGGCCCACCGCGACGACCGGGGTCGGGTGCCGCACTGTGCGCTCGCCGGTACGCCGATGACGTACCGGACCGAGCCATGATCGAGGTGCTGCTGGGCGAGGTCGGCCGACGCCTCAACGACCGGTGGCTGACCCGGGCGCTGGGCCCCGGCCTGCTGTGGTGCCTGGTCGCCGCGTTCGCCGTACTGCCGGG
Source organism: Micromonospora sp. RL09-050-HVF-A (assembly GCF_019374995.1). NCBI lineage: Bacteria > Bacillati > Actinomycetota > Actinomycetes > Micromonosporales > Micromonosporaceae > Micromonospora > Micromonospora sp. RL09-050-HVF-A. The sequence continues at coordinate 4,283,866 of NZ_JAGKQP010000002.1, read as the reverse complement.
GCGCGGTGGTGTCTTCGACGTGCCCGGCGCGGCGCTCGCCGCCGCTGACGCGCTCGACCACCTGAAGGGCCGGGTCAGCCTGGCCGTGGTGGTCGGGTCGCTCGTCGTCGCGGTCGCCGCGGTGGCCGCCGTCGGCGCCCAGGCGGCCGGCCGGGTCGTCCGCCACCTCTGGCTCGGGTCCTGGGCCGGCCCGGCGGGGCGGATCGCGACGGCGCTGACCGCCCGCCGCCGGGCCGCTGCCGCGCGTCGGCTGGTCGCGCAACACCGGGTGGTCCCGGCGGTGTACCTGCCGGCCCGGCCGACGTGGATCGGTGACCGGATCCGCCTCGCCGACGACCGGGTCGCCGCGCAGTACGGTCTCCGCCTGGGCCTGATCTGGCCACGGCTCTGGCTGCTGCTCACCGCCGATGGCCGGACCGACGTGATGCAGGCCCGTGACCGGTTCGACCGGGCCGTCACCTCGGCCGGCTGGGCGGTGCTCTACCTGGCGCTGACCCCGTGGTGGTGGCCGGCGGCACCGCTCGGCGCGACCCTCGGTGTCGTCTTCTGGTGGCGGGCCCGGTCCGCGGTGGGCCTGTTCGCCGACACCGTGGAGGCGACCGTCGACCTGCGGCACCGCAGCCTGGTCGCCGAGTTGGGCTTCCCCGTCGAGGAGGGTCGTCCGCTGCCCCCGTCCACCGCTGCCGCCGTCAACGACCTGCTGCACAAGGGTGCCAGCGGTCACGGGCAGGAGGCCCGGGCCGGGGCGGCGAGCGAGCCCACGCGGTATCCGGCACCGTCCTTGACCAGTGACAGCCGGGAGCGCCAGCAATCGGATGACGAGCCTTCACCACTCGGCACGAACACCACGTTGACCTGAGGGCTGCCGCTGGCCGCGGTGCGGATCCCGATGATGGTCGCGCCACGGAACGGGCCCCGGTCCGCCAACGTGGCGGCGCGCGCGGTCTGGGTGCTGCTGCGGTCGGCCAGGCGTGGTGAGTCGATGTTGATCCCGCAGAGGAAGCTGCCGACGGCGGCGACCGCCGCTTTCGTCCGGGCGGACGTCCGGTTGAGGCTGCGCCCCACCGTGACGTCGCTGAACAGGCAGGGCCTGGCCAGGGGAAGGAGCTTTTCGAGGTCGAAACGGGTCGGTAGCGGCAGGACGGGCGCTGCGGGCACCCCTGCCGGGTAGCGGGTGGGCAGGACCCGGGGGTAGGAGGGCACGATGGTGGCGTCCCACCGCACTCCCGTCGGCAGACTCGACCGGGCCCGGGGGGTCGTGCTCGTCGTGTCGCTGTTGGCGCTGATCAGGCCGGCCATCACCGCGATCGCGGCGATCGCCGCGACGAGCAGACCCCAACCCCGGCCGGCCGGCTGGGGGTTGACCACCCCGGGCCGGGGGACGTTGCGGCGTACGGGGTCCCGGCGGGGGGCGTTCGGGCGCGTCGACCCCTGACCGGGCGGCTCCGGGCCCGGGGAAGCAGCCGGTGCCGTCGGCGGTGTGCGTCGGATGCCCCGCTCCAGGGCGTCCAGCCAGTGCTCCGGGGCCGGCCGGCGGTCCGGGACGGGGTCGAGACTCCGGCCGGCGAGGGTGACCAGTTGCCGGTCGAGCCGCCGCTGCGCCGCAGCCGGATCGCGGGTCTGCTGGTCACCGGCGAACAGGCGGACCGCGAGCAGTCCGAACTTGAACGCGTCGGTGGCCGGGGTGGCCAGTTCCTCGGCGTCCGCGTCCGGCACGTGCCACTCGGGGGTCTCGGCCTGCGCCAGCACCGAGTCGCCATCGAGGCGCATCGCGTCACAGTCGATGAAGTAGCACCGGGGTCGGGCGTCGAGGCTGAACAGCAGGTTGTTCGGCGACAGGTCACCGACGCAGACCCCGAGGCGGTGCAGCAGGGTCAGCGCCTCGGCGGTGTCCCGCAGCAGTTCGAGGCGCATCCGGTCGTCGACGTGCAGGCCACGGCCGCGCAGGTAGTCGTCGTTGTTGAGTAGGTACTGCACCTGTGCCAGCACGGTGTCCGGCCCGCGTGGCAGTTGGATCCGGACCCGGAACCGGTCGGGCACCCGGGGCATCAGGAAGCCCCGCACCACGCCCTCCTTACGGACGACGGCGGTGGGCCAGGCGGCGAGACCGAGCAGCGCGTCCGCGTCCGGTCCGGCGTCGGCGGCGAGTCGGACGAAACGGTTCAGCGTGGTCACGTCGACGTCGTCGACGAGCCGGGTCGCGTACTCCTTGTAGACCCACCGGGGGTCCTCGGTGAGGGCGTAGACGGTGCCCTGACCGCCGACCCCGATGCGGTTACGCGGGCCGAGGGCGGACAGGCTCACCTCGGGCGGCAGTGGGCTGGTCATGGCAGTTCGGGCGGGACCGGCCAGACGGCCAGCACGGTACGGTCGTCGTCCCAGGCCCCGCCGGCGAAGTCGAGCATCCAGGCGAGCCGGGTCAGCGCGGGCGGCGTGGTCAGCCCGTCGCCGAACAGTTGCCCGAGGTCCCCGGTGCCGTGCCCGAGCGGCTCGGCGAAACCGTCGGTGGCCAGCACCAGCACGTCGCCCGCGACGAGGGTCACCGCCACCGGGTCGACCTCGGTGGGCACCCGGGGCAGGGCGGCGACGCCGTCCGGCAGCAACTCGTCCTGCGGGTCGGTCGGGTCGGTGAGCAGTGGCTCCCAGGTGCCGTCGCGCAACCGCCAGGCGGCCGAGTCACCGACCCGGACCAGGTGGGCGACGGCCCGACCGGGCCCGTCCGGCCGGACGAGGGCGACGACCACGGTGCTGGCCAGCAGCGCCTCGGCCCGCTGCGGATCGGGCTCACCCAGCTGCCGCCCGGCGTACTCCACCAGGGCCCAGCCCGCGCAGCGCAGCAGGTCGTGCCAGTCGACGGTGTCGTCGGCGCGCAGCAGGTAGTCGACGACCGTCCGGCACACCATGGTGGCGCCCAGGTGGGACAGCGGGGCGTTGGAGACCCCGTCGGCCACCACCGCGATCACCGAACCGTCCGCCGTGGCCAGCGCGAAATCGTCCTGCCGGGGTACGTCGGACGCCCGGTGGCCGGGCCCGCGCACCGAGGCCGCCCGCACCGCGAAGCCGTCCGTCGCCCACCCGTCGAGCACGGTGTCCGGCCGGTACGGCTGCGTCTGCGGCGCGCGGGCCGGCAGCTCCGGGCCCGTCGCCCCGATCAGCGGAGGAGCCCAGTCGAAGCTCACACCACGTCCACGGCCATCCGGAAGCTGTCCGGCCGCTCCACGACCAGCTCCGCCGTGTCGCCACCGACGGCCTGCCCCGACCTGATGACGCTGCGGGTCAGGGCGGTGCAGAACTCGGCGATCGCGAACCCCACCTCGACCCCGGGGGTGGCCACGAACGCGAATTCCGGCCGGGTCGCCACGTGCAGGATCGTCTCGGCCCGTGCCTCGCCGATGCCACACGCGATGATGTTCGGCGCGGTCGGGGTGCGCTCCCGGTCGGTCAGCTCGGCATAGACCGGCTCCCACTCGCCCGGGTCGGTCGGTTGGCCGTCGCTGAGGAAGAACACCGCCGGCCGGTGCACCGCGAAGCCCTCCCGTTTGAGGGCGCGCACGTCGGCCGGGATCCGGTCGACCAGCAGGCTGAACGCGACGCCGTAGGCCGTCCCGGCCCGTACGGACAGCTGCGGCAGCGCCGACTCGTTGCGCAGGTCGGACAGTGCGGAGTGGACGATCACGTCCTCGGAGAACCCGATGATCGAGAAGCGGACCTTGGCCGCTGCGAGCGGCTCACGCAGCAGGGCGTCGTGGAGTGACTGGAGGCCGGCGTTCAGCTCGTCCACGACCGGAGTCATGGAGACGGACTCGTCCGCCACCAGATAGACCGGCAGGACCCGCCCCATGGTCTCGGCCATGCACACCCCCTCGACCGTCGCTGGTGGACCGCTTCAACGTAACACCGCCTGTCCATGCGAGTTTCGCGCTCCGCAACGGCCCTGACCGCCCCCGCCCTGACCGCCCCGCCCTGACCGCCCCCGCCCCGACCGCCCCCGTTCCGCCCGGCCTGCTCAGGCCGGGCGATCCGCCCGGTCGGGGCGGGGAGGGATTCAGGCGGGCCGTCCGGCTTTCAGTGCGGCTGCGGTGTCGACCACGCGCCGGGCCTGGTAGCGGGCCGCCTGGAGGGTGACGTCACCGGGCGGGCCGCTGCCGGCCACGTGCGAGGTGCCGTAGGGGTTACCCGACTGGAACTGGATCGGGTCGGTGTAGCCGGGAGGCACGATGATCCCGCCCCAGTGGTAGAAGACGTTCGACAGCGACAGCAGGGTCGACTCCTGCCCGCCGTGCGAGGTGTTCGACGCGGTGAAGGCCGAGTAGACCTTGCCGGCGAGCCGGCCCTGGAACCACAGCGGGCCGAGGGTGTCGATGAACGCCTTGAGCTGGCTCGACACGTTGCCGAAGCGGGTGGGGGTGCCGAGCAGGGCCGCGTCTGCCCAGTCCAGGTCGTCGCCGCTGGCCACGTCGACGTCGGCGGTGTCCTGGACGTGCTGGGCCCACTCCGCCCTGGCGTCGACCGCCTCGGCCGGGGCCGTCTCGGCCACCTTGCGCAGGCGTACGTTCGCGCCGGCCTGCCGCGCCCCCTCGGCCGCGGCCTCGGCCAGGGTGTGCACGGTGCCGGTGGCGCTGTAGTAGATGATCGCCAGGTTCACTGGTTCCATGATCGTTTTTCCCCCGTCGCTGGGATAGTGTTCGGTGCACTGATACGACGACACAGCCCTGCCGAATGTCAGGCGGCGAGCCGGGGTCACCACCGCTGGCGTACGTCGGTCGAGCCGGTGGGCGGGGAGCGGGCGAGGGGGCCGGCGGCAGCATGACCAACCCCACCGGTCTGGGGTCCGACCGGCCCGGCCCGGCCCCGAGCGGGCTCGTCGGCGAACGGCGTCAGCTCGTCAATCTCGCGTACCGGCTGCTCGGGTCCCTGGCCGACACCGAGGACGTCGTGCAGGAGACGTACGCCCGCTGGTATGCCCTGACCCCCGGCCAGCGGGACGCCATCGCGGCCCCGGACGCCTGGCTGGCCAGGGTCGCCGGTCGGATCTGCCTCGACCTGCTCGGCTCGGCCCGCGCCCGCCGGGAGCGCTACGTGGGCCAGTGGCTGCCGGAGCCGCTGCCCGCACGTGCGGAGTGGACCAGCGACCCCACCGGTGGTGACCCGGTCGACCAGATCGCCCTCGACGAGTCGGTCGGGATGGCCTTCCTGGTGGTGCTGGAGTCGATGACCCCGGCCGAGCGCGTCGCGTTCGTCCTGCACGACGTCTTCCGCTACTCCTTCGCCGAGGTGGCCGAGGTCGTCGGCCGTACCCCGGCGGCGTGCCGCCAGCTGGCCTCGTCCGGTCGCCGCCGCGTGCGCGGGGCACCGGTACCCGGCGTGCCCACCGCCCGCCAGGCCGGCATCGTCCGGGAGTTCAGGAAGGCGTGGCAGGCCGCCGACATCGACGCGCTCGTCGGTCTGCTGACGCCCGACGCCACCGCGACCGGCGACGGTGGCGGGCGGGTCAGCGCGGCACTCCACCCGATCGAGGGTGCCGGGCAGGTCGCACGTTTCTTCGCCGATCGGGGCGGTGCGGCCTCCGGCGTCCGGCTCCTGGAGTGCACGGTCAACGGGCAGCCAGGTCTGGTGGCGCAGGTGGCGGGCGTCGTCGGGGCGGTGCTGGCGTTCGACGTCGTGGGTGACCGGATCAGGCGCATCTGGACGGTCCTCAATCCCGACAAGCTCCGCGCCTGGACGGCCGGCTGAGCTGCGGGGCGGCTCCCGGGGAGCAGGCGGCCGTCCGGTCGCGGGCCGGTCCGGGCCGCCCCGCAACCGAGCGCGCGAGCCGGTGCCGGACCCGATCGGGTCCGAGGTGGCCCGGAACCACGCACCGGTTGGTGCAAGTCGTTGACAACCTTCGATATGTTGCCGCACCGTGGACGTATGCCAGGGGTCCGTTCGTCCGCGCCGCGCCGCCGCGTGCGGCCCGGCCTGCTCGCCGCCGTCGTCTCGTCGATCGCCGTGTTCGGCCTGGGAGCGATCGCCGTACCGGCCGCCGGTGCCGGCACCACGACGCTCCCCGTACCGGCCGCCGGTGGGCTCCCCGGGGTCGCGCCCGCACCCGCCGCGGCGCCCCTGGCGGGAGCGGCCACGACGCCGCCGCCGACCGCGCCACCCACCACCCCGCCGGGCACACCGGACACCTCGCCCTTCCCGCCGGGCGTGCCCACGAACGTCACCGCCAGCCAGGTCAAGACGAGGTCGGTCACCCTCACCTGGACGGCCGCGACCCGTGGCTGCTGCGCCATCGCCGGCTACGACATCACGTACTACAGCCCCTTCGACGACGTCGTCATGTCGGCAAGCGTCGGCGACGTCACCACCACCACGATCAGCAACTACATCACCCCGGGCCGGCAGTACCTGTTCCGGATCTCCGCCCGGGACGTCGTCGGGCACCGCTCCCTGTCGTCGGAGCCGGTCACCGTGGTCACCCCGGTCACCGACACCGGACCGGACACCACCCCGCCGAGCGCGCCGCAGAACCTGACCCTCGGCGACGTGACCGACTCGACCGCCACGCTCTCCTGGTCACCCTCGACCGACGACGTCGGGGTGAGCGGCTACAACGTCTACCGCTTCGACGGCTGGTACAGCTCGTTCCTGGTCGCCACCGTGTCGACGACGACGTACCCGATCGCGCTCCCGCCGCCGCCTCCGCCGTCGACGCCGCTGCGGTACCAGTTCTACGTGCGGGCCCGGGACGCGGCCGGCAACCTCTCGATCGCCTCCAACGCGGTCTTCGCGCCGACGACGCCCACCCCGCCGACCACACCGCCGCCGACCACCTGCCGGGTGACCTACCAGAACCAGTCCGAGTGGCAGGGCGGGTTCGTCACCGTCGTGACGGTCCGGAACACCGCGACCGCGCCGGTGGACGGCTGGACGCTCACCTTCAGCTTCCGGGGGGACCAGCAGGTCACCTCCGGGTGGAACGCGACGACCAGCCAGAGCGGGGCCACGGTGACGGCCCGTAACGTCGACTGGAACCGCGTCGTCGCGCCGAACGGCTCGGTGAGCTTCGGCATCCAGGGCAGCTGGCACACCAGCAACGCGCCGCCGACCAGCTTCGGGCTCAACGGCGGCCCCTGCACCGTCGGCTGAGCCCGGCCCACCCGGCTCACGTCCGGGCGGGCCGCCGGGTCCGTGGGTCACCCTCCTGCACCGCCTCGACGACGGCGAAGACGACGCCGATCACGGTCAGCAGCAGCAACGAGAGCACGGACGGCAGCGCGACGGTCACCGGCGCGAGGACGGTGACCACCCCCGCGCCGATGAGCCGGTGGGGGCTGACCGTCCGGAAGATCCGCAGCCAGAACATCTGGTTGCCGAGCAGGTACAACGCCACCCCGAAGAACAGCATGTAGTGGCCCAGCAGGGCGCTGTGCCGCTCCTGGGACGCGGCCAGGGTCTGGTGCAGGCCGTAGGCGATCAGGACGATCCCGGCCATCATCGGCAGGTGCAGATAGGTGTACGCGTCCCGCGCGGCGCGGACCCGACGGTCCCCCTCGTAGGCCTCGAGGGCGATCCGGGCCGCGTCGATGCCGGTGAAGTAGCTCCACCAGATCGTGCCGAGGGCCACCACCGACGCGACGACGACGACCAGCGTGGGGGCGGAGATCGGCACGTTGTTGATGGAGATGCCGACGGAGAGGACCGCCTCGCCGACGGCGATCAGGATGACCAGGGCGTGCCGGTCGGCCCAGTGCCGGACCAGCCTGATCCGCCACAGCCGCCCACCGGCCCAGTACCCGGCGACGTACTGCACGAGCAGCGCGGCCACCCAGAGCAGCGTGATGGCGGGGTGCCGGGCGGCCGTGTCGGGGGCGGCCAGCTCGACGACGGCGATCACCAGCAGGATGGCGATGGTGACGGTCGTGGCGACGAACCGTTTCCGGGTGCCCCGCAGGTCGGAGTTCTCCCGGACGAGCTGCCGGAAGATCAACCCCTGCATGAGCTGGATGCCGATGTAACACCCGACGACCAGCAGCGGGCCCGAGAGGCTGCCGGGCAGGGGGACGAAAGCCTGCGGGATCGCCAGCCCGATCAGCAGCACCGCCGTCATGATGCCCGCCGTGCACAGCCGCACCACCGTGCTGTCGTGCCGTACGGAGTTGGCGAGCCAGGTGTACGACGTCCAGGCCCACCACAGCAGCGCCAACAGGAGCATGCCCTGGGCCAGGCCGAGCAGGGTGGGAAACCGGTTCATCACCGCGGTGACCTCGATGAAGGCGTACACGAACACGAGGTCGACGAAGAGTTCCCGGGGGTCGACCGTCCCGACGTGGAGGCGCTCCTGCTCGATCGACTCGTGAAGTTGCCGGTGTTTTCGCCGGAAGAGGGTGTTGTCCAGCACCAGCATCGTGCAGACGGCGGCGACGAGCACCACCAGCGCCTGCACCGCGGTCAGCCGTCCGACCACCGTCAGCAGCGCCGTCAGCAGCGCCACCCCCACCAGCGGACCCCGACCCAGCAGGCGGATCGCCCGCCACTCCACCGCGACGAGCGCGCCCAGATAGAGCAGCACACCGCCGTACAGGATGGCGACGCCGGCCGACGGCCACGGCTGGGTGCTCTTCGGGGTGGTGTGTGTGTTGAGGTACTTCAGCCCCAGCGCGAAGAAGATCAACCCGCCGATCATGGGCAGGTGCAGCCCGCTGTAGACGTCCCGACCGACCCTGGCGCGGTCCCGCCCGGAGCTGGCCCGCAGGGCCCGTTCGATGATCACCTTGGCCAGGTCGAAGTAGCTCCACCACAGCGCGAAGACCACGGTGATGCCCAGCACCGCCCCGACGGCCAACTCGGGGGTCACCGGGCGGTCCACCCCGAGCCCCTCGCTGGCACCGATCGAGATGATCGTCTCGCCGAGCGCGATGAGCACGATCAGGGCGTGCCGTTCGGCGAAGTGCCACGGTGAGACGACCCGCCAGCCACCCTTGCTGGCTACCACGAGGATGAGCGAGTCGATCATGAGAGCGCTCGCGAACAGCACAGCCTGCACCAGGGTGGCGTCGACGATCGCCGGCAGCAGCGGCGGCACCAGGTAGGAGGCGAGCAGCACCAGCCCACCGGCGATGAAGATCGACCAGGCGGCGACCACCGACGGCCGGCCGCCCTCGCCCCGGTGGCTGACGAACGTGAGGACGACCATGGCGGTCGCCCGGATCAGCAGATATCCGCAGATCAGCACCATTGGGCCGGGCAGTCCGCCCGCCCGGTCGGTGAACGCCTCGGGTATCGCGACCCCGATCGCCAGCAGGGCGGCGGCGATGCCGAGCATGACCGGGGGCATGATCCCCCGGTCGAGGTGCACCACGTTGCCGAGCCAGACACACGGGGTCCAGCAGTGCCAGAGTAGGAGGATCACGAGCACGCCCTGGACCAACCCGAGGGGGCTGAAATGCTCGGCCATCAGCGTGGTGACGGCCAGGAACGCGAACACGAAGAGTAGATCGACGAAGAGCTCGACCCAGCTCACATCGCCGATGGCCCCGGGGTCACGGGCCACCAGACGCCGACCCCCGGCTGTCGGGTGTGGCGCGGGATCATCCCTCCGCACCCGGTAAGCCTCGCAAACCGGACACGGCTTGTCCCGTCAACGTCGATTAGCGGTGCGAACGGTCGGCGCCGAGCGGAAGTCACCTCCGCCGCGTACGCCACCGGGCCGGGCCGGCGCCTCCCCGGATGCGGGAGACGCCGGCCCGGGTCCGCGCGCTGCGGGAGCGGTCGCCGGTCGACCGTCAGGTCAGGGGCGTCAGGGTGAACCGTTGGTTGGTCTGCCCGTGACAGTCGTAGAGCTGGACCTGCGCCCCGTTGGCCGTGCTCCAGACGTCCAGGCACCGCCCGGACTGCACGCTGCTGATGGTGCCGTTGGCGTTGACGTTCCACTGCTGGTTGGTCTGGCTGTGGCAGCCGTAGATCTGGACCGCCGCGCCGTTACCGGAGCCCGCCGCGTCCAGGCACATGTCGCCGTACACCCGGAGTTGTTTGTTCGTGGTGTACGTCCACGACTGGTTGGTCCCGCGGTTGCAGTCCCAGAGCTGGACCCGGGTGCCGTTGGCGCGGGAGGCGTTGGGCACGTCGAGGCACCGGTTGGACTGCGCGCCGACGATCAGGCTGGCGGCGCCGGGCGGGTTGCTCGGCGGCGGCGTGGTCTGCGGCGGGGTGGTCGGGATCGGCGGCGGGGTGTCCGACGGGATCGGCGGCGGGGTGGTCGACGTCGGCGGCAGCAGCGGGCACGTGCTGCGGTAGCTGACCACACCGCTGTTGTCCGCCAGTGGGCAGAGGAACTGGCTGTACCGGGCGTCGTTGTCGACGAACATCTTGAGGAACGGCAGCATGGTCCGGATCAGCACCGGGTTCGACCGGCCGACCATGAACCCGTGGTCGGCCCCCGCGACCTCCAGGTAGGCGCTCTCGGTCGTGGTCGGGAGGCTGTTGTAGAGCCCGGTGGCGTAGGACGGGGTGACCACCGTGTCCGCCTGCCCGGCGAAGACCATCGTGGGCACCCGGTCGTTGGCCAGGTTCGACGACGGCGAGTACGGCGCGATGCCGACCGCCGCCTTCAACGCCGGGCGGCGCAGCGCCGCGCTGAGCGCCCCGCCACCACCCATCGAGTGACCGGAGACGGCCAGCCGGTTGGGGTCGATCCGGTCCCGTACCGGGCTCTGCTGCACCAGGTAGTCCAGCGCGGCGAGCAACTGGGTGCCCCGGGCCGTGTCGAAGTCGTTGCGGCTGTTGGTCTCGATGCCGATCACGACGAAGCCGTGCGAAGCCAGCCACGGCCCCATCCAGGCCAGCTCGACGGAGAACAGCGCGGTGTAGCCGGGCGAGATGGCGACCGCCCCGAAGGTGCCCTGGCTGGTGTCGGTCGGGTAGTAGATCCGACCGCCGTTGAAGCCGTACCCGGTCGGGACGGCGACCGAGGTGTTGGCGAACGGGCCGTTCACGGCCGCGACGCTGCTCCGGGTGGGGTCGGGGCCCCGCTGGTACGGGTTGTCGGCGGCCGACGCCGTCCCGGTCGCCACCGTCATGGTGAACAACCCGGCGACGGCGGCGGCGATCCCGGCCGTGACCAGCGTGAACAGCCTTCCCCGCCGACGGGGGGACACCCGGGCGGGGTGGGGCTGCTCCGGGGGCGGAGAGTGGGGTACGTGTCCGCGCACTGTCGGTACCTCCTGGTGGTGGATGGTGGGTGGCCCCGTAGCGTGCTGTTTACGTTCACGATTATCGATGGATTTCAGGTTGGCAGGTAATCCCGGGGTTTTCAACCGGTAGTTTCGAGCAGGTGACCCGATAGTTTCGAGGTCGTCTCCGGGGGTCACGGAACGGCCCTCCCCGGACGCCGTGGAGACGTCCGGGGAGGGCCGGTGGTCGGGACGGGGTCCGAGCGCGGCGCCCCGGGCCGGTGACTCGACAGCGGCGTGCCGGTCAGCCCGTGGTGCAGGAGCGGATCTGTGGCCGCGCGCCGCTGTTGCCGTTCATCATCGTGGTGAAGCCGAAGGTGTTGCCGCTGCCGTTGGACCGCATCGTCATCACGTAACCGGAGCTGTCCCAGCTGGGCGTGCCGTTCCAGGTGGTGTTGACCTTCTGCGGCGCGGTCAGCGCCACCACCACCGTCCAGTTGCTGCCGCCCTGGACCGTCACCGAGGTGTTGTACCGGTCGCCCCACACGTTCGGGTACGTCGCCGTCGCGGTGCACGTCCCACCGGCCGGCGGGGTGGTCGGCGTGCCGGTGGGCGGGGTGGTCGGGGGTTGGTCGGCGGGGTGCCGTCCGGGGCCACCGCCCGGCCGGTGCTCGGCGAGATCATGCCCGGGCAGAGGCCACGGCTGTTCAGGTTGGCCATGATCTGCGGAATCGCGTCGCGGGTGTTCTGGATGCCGTCGTGCATCAGGATCACCTGGCCGTTCTGGAGCCGGCCGGCGTTGGAGACGATCTGGCTGACGCTCGCGCCGTTCCAGTCCTGGGAGTCGACGTCCCAGATCACCTGGCGCATGCCGAGCGACGAGGCGACCGACTGGAGGGTCGAGTTGGTCTCGCCGTAGGGCGGGCGGAACAGTTGCGGCCGTACGCCGGTCGCCGACTGGATCGCCGAGTTGGTCTGGGAGAGGTCGGACTGCATCTGGCTCTGACCCATCGAGGTCATGTGCGCGTGGTTCCAGCTGTGGTTGCCGATCCACATGCCGGCGTCGACCTGGGCCCGGGCGGCGGACGGGTTGCCCTGCACGTTCTGCCCGACGTTGAACATGGTCGCCCGGACGTTGTTGGCGCGCAGCACGTTCAGCAGCGCGCCGGTGCTGCCGGTCGGTCCGTCGTCGAAGGTGAGGCCGACGTAGCCGTTGCAGGCGGCGGCGCTGGACGGGGTGGCGGAGACCGCGACGCCGACGGCGCCCAGCGCCACGGTGGTGGCGAGCACCGCCAGCCGGACGGTCAGGCGGGAGGCTCGGGAGCGGGACGGGTAACCGGAGTCACCGGTGCTGGAGATCATGCGCAGGTCCTCCTGGGGGCGGTGCTGCCTGGGGATGCGGGGTTCTATCGAGATGCGTTGATGTCGCTGTGAATCGGAGTATTGCAGCGGCGTTTCGAACGCGTCAACGACTTTCGGAAACTTTCGGAAACGTGTTCGGTCGGGGCGTCGAGGCCGGCGCGCTGCCGGGTACCGCCGTCGTTCCCGGCAGCGTCCCGCCGCCCGGGGTCGCCCCGCGCCGGCTGCTGCCGGACAGTGGAACGGTGGACACCGTCGCGGAGTTGACCATCGTCCGGCACGGGCAGAGCGTCGCCAACGTCGCGTTCGCCGAGGCCCACGCGCGGGGCGTCGCCACCCACGGGCTCACCGGACGCGACGCCGACGTCCCGCTGTCACCACTGGGCCGGCGACAGGCCACCCGGCTCGGCCGCTGGCTCGCGGCGCAACCCGCCGACCAGCATCCCGACCACGTCGTCTGCTCCCCGTACCGGCGGGCCCGGCAGACCTGGGCGCGGGTGGCGGACACCGCCGCGGCCCTCGGCGTCACCCCGGCCCCGGTCGACCTCGACGGGCGGCTGGTCGACCGGCTCATGGGGGAGCTGGAACTGCTGACCCCGCTGATGATCGCCGAACGGTTCCCCGCCGAGGCGGCCCGGCTCGCCGCCGACGGCCTCCATGCCTACCGGCCACCCGGCGGTGAGACGTTCGACGACGTCGCCGCCCGCGTCCGCGCCGCCCTGGCCGACCTGCACCGCCGGCACGCCGGCCGCCGGGTGTGGGTGGTGGCCCACGACGCCGTGGTCGTCGCCGCCCGGCACGTCCTGGAGGGGTTGTCGTTCGCCGACCTCGACGCGGTCCTCGCCACCACCCCGGTCGCCAACACCTCACTCACCCGCTATGCGTCCACCCACGGCCGCCTCGACCTCGTCGAGTTCGCCGCCGTCCCGCACGCGCCGTGACCGGCTCAACGGACCGGATCGGGCCACGACCCGACGGCACCGGGTACCCCGGCCAGCCGGGCGAACGGCCCACCGGCGGTCAGCAGCACCCGGGGCGGTCCGCTCTCCACCAACCGCCCCCGGTCGAGCACCAGCACCAGGTCGGCGTCCGCGACCGTCGACAACCGGTGTGCGATGACCAGTCGGGTCATCGGCAGCGTGCGCAGGCTCGCCTCGACGGCCGCCTCGGTCACCGCGTCCAGCGCGCTGGTCGCCTCGTCCAGGATGAGCAGGGCCGGGTCGGCCAGCAGCGCGCGGGCCAGCGCGACCCGCTGACGTTGCCCGCCGGACAGGCCGACGCCACCGTCGCCGAGGTGGGTGTGCAACCCCATCGGCAGGGCCGCCACGTCCTCCTGCAGCGCGGCGAGCCGCAGCGCCCGGGCGACGGCGGCGTCGGAGGCGTCCGGGCGGGACAGCGTCAACGCCTCCCGCAGGGTGCCCGCGCCGAGGTAGGTCCCCTGCAGGACCACCCCGATCTGCCGGCGCACCGAGGACAGGTCCAGCGTGGCCAGATCGTGGCCGTCGACGCGGATGCACCCCCCGGTCGGGGCGTACAGGCCGGTCAGCAGGCCGACCAGGGTGCTCTTGCCGCTGCCCGAACCGCCCACCACCGCCACCTTGCTGCCGGGCGGGATCACGGCGGTGACGTCGCGCAACGCCCAGGGCGACCGCCGGTCGTACCGGAAACTCACCCCGTCGAGGGTGACCAGGCCGGTCAGCCTGGGTGCGGGTACGCCGGGAACGGGTTGCTCCAGCGGTGCGTCCGCGATGTCGGCCAGCCGGTCCATGGTGGGCGCGAGCAGGGTGAACGACGGCAACCGCTGGGCCAGCGCGACCGCCGGGGTGATCGCGGCGACCGCGAGCGCGGACAGCCCGGCCGCCCGACCCGGCGAATCGGCCTGCCCGACCGCCACCAGGAGCATGAGCACCGGGCTCGCCATCGACCAAGCGGCGAGCAGCGCATCCGCGACCGCCGACAACCGGGCCAGCCGGTGCGCCGCCCACACGCCCCGGTCGAACGACTCCTGCCAGCGCTGCCGTACCCGCTGCTGGGCCCCGGCGACCCGGATCGCCGCCATGCCCTGCACCGCGTCGGCCAGCCGGGCCGCCTCCTCACCGGAGGCGAGCAGCTCCTCCCGTTGCAGGGCACCGGAGCGGCGGCCCACCCACAACGCGGTACCCGCCTGGACGGCGATCACGGCGGCGGCCACCAGCCCCAGCACCGGTGCCAGCACCGTCACCACGGTCAGGTAGCCGACCACCAGCAACCCGTCGAGCGCGGTCGCCACCAGCGCCGACGCCAACAGGTCCCGGACACCGGCCACCGCCCGGACCCGGTCGACCAGGTCACCGGCGGACCGGCGGTGGAAGTACCGGTAGACCACCGCGAACAGCCGGTGCACCGTCTCGGTGCCGAGCCGGCTGCCGATACGCCGTTGCAGGGCGGTCACGGTCAGCCCCCGGGCCAGGGACAACGCCCCGGTGAGCACGGCCAGCGCGGCGACGGCGACGAGCCAGGACGCCGCCGGGGGCATGACGGCGTCGATGAGCGCGGCGGTCGCCCACGGTACGGCCAGGCCGGTCGCGGTGAGCAGCACCGAGGTCGCCGCCAGCAGCGCGAGCAGGCCGGTGTGCCGACGCAGCACCGGCACCAGCAGGTCGCGTACCGGTGACGGGGCCGGTGGGACCGGCGGGGCGGGCCCGTCGGGTGCGGCCAACAGCACCACTCCGGTGGTCCCGGCGGAGAACTGGGCGGGTGACAGCCGCCGCCGACCCACGGCCGGGTCGACGACGTCGATGCCGCGCCGGCCCACCCGCTCCACCACCAGGTAGTGGTCGCCGTTCCAGTGCGCCAGCAGGGGCATCGCCAGTTCCCTCAGCCGGGTGGCGTCCCGGCGCAGTGCGGGCAGGGCGATCGCCCGGCAGCGCAGCCCGTGCTCCTGCGCTGCGTCGCGCAGGTCACGCAGGCTCAGGCCGTCCCGGCCGACGTCGAGCCGGGCCCGCAGGTACGACGCCGGGACCGCCCGACCGCAGGCGGCGAGCAGCATGGCGAGCGCACTGGGCCCACAGTCGGTGGCGGCGACCTGGAGCACCACCGGCACCCGGCGCGGCCCGGTCACCGGACCCGGGTCGTCCGGTCCCGGGGCAACCAGAACCACTCGACGTCGGTGTCGGCCCGGCGCTGCGCCAGCCACTCGTCGAACATGGCCCGCTCGACCAGCGCCCGGGTGTCGTCGTCGAGGACGGCCGGCTCGCGGTCGACCACCACCGCCGTCACCGCGGTCCCCGCGATCGTGGTCGGCACCGGCCCGGTGGCGTCGCGCAGCTCCGCCGGGGCCGCGACCGCCACCGGCCGCAGGACGCCGGCGGCCCGGCCGGCGCGGACGGCGGCGGCCACCGTCGCGAGCGCCGTCGCGCGGTCGGTGGGGGGCGTCCCCTCGGCGGTCCAGGCGATCAGGAGCCGGTCGAACGTGGACCGGTGCGCGGCGAACCACTCCGGCAGCCGGTCACCCACCACCCGGGCCCGCAGCCGGGCGACCGCCACGGTGTGCGCGACCAGGTCGGCGAAGTCCTCGGCGGAGAGCCCCCGCTCGGCCAGCCACCGGGCGGTCGACTCGGCATCGAGCAGCCCCTTGGCCCGGCGGTACGCGTCGGCCGCCGCCTGTAGTTCGCCGTCGTCGACCTCGACCGGGTGCTGCTCCAGCTCCTCGGCGACCAGGCCGGTGTCGACCAGCCGGGCGAGCACGTCGTGGTCGTACCAGAGGAAGTCGAGGGCGGTGAGCGCCTCGCCCACCCGCAGCGTCCGGGTGCCGACCCGGGCGAGCTGGTGGTCGGAGTGCCGGACCGCCCCACGAAGCGGCCACGGCAGGGCCGGCGTCGGGCTGTACGCCACGGAGACCGTGCCGGCGGGTTCGCGCAGCAGCACGTCGAAGGAGACGGAGCCGTCGGCGACCTCCTCGTCCCGCACGATCGCCGGATCGGCCCCGGGCCAGCGCTCCCGCAGCGGGGTGAGGCGTCGGCGGGCCTCGGGCAGGCCGGCCCGGTCGACGGTCAGCTCCCGCACCAGGGTGAGGGCCGCGTCGAGCAGGGCCGGGTCCAGGGTGGTCATGTGGTGGCTCCGGGGGTGGGGGCGGGCGTGGTGAGCAGGTCGACCACGGCGGCGGTGATGGGCAGCCCGGTCTCCTCCTCCACCCACAGGTACTGGCCGCTGGGGTTGATCTCGAGGTAGACGTACCGGCCGTCAGGGGTGACGATCAGGTCGAGGGCGCTGTAGCGCAGGCCGAGCGCGCGGGTCAGCGCCACGCACCGGGCGGCGACGTCGGCGGGCAGGTCGTAGCGGCTCAGGGGGGTGTTCCGGTCGTCCTGGCGACGCCAGTCGTGTCGGGCGTGGTTGGACCGCTGGGAGTCGATGGCGGCGGTGAACACCCGGTCGCCGACGACGGTGACCCGCAGCTCGACCCGCTTGGGCACCCGTTCCTGCGTGATGAGGGGGCAGTGGCGTACCCCGTCGACGTGGCCGACGTCGCGGTGGGTGACCGGTTCGGTGAAGCGCATCAGTTCGTCGCGGAGGCTGGTCAGCCCGACCTGCTTGGTGATCATCCGACCGCCGGTGTGGTCGAACAGGTCGAGCACGGCCCCGGGGTCGTTGCCGACGGCGGTGGCCGGCACGTCGAAACCGAGGCGCAGGGCGAGCTGGAGCTGGCGGACCTTCTGCTGGGCCCGCAGCACCACCGGCCGGGCGGCGGGCAGCGCCGGCACGTCGAGGGTCTCCCAGACGTCGCCGACGAACTGCCGGCTCTCCTCGACCACGAAACCGGCGTGGGGTTCGCCCAGGTGGGCCGGGGCGACCGGGATGCCGGGGCGGCGGAACCAGACGGCGGTCACCGTGTCGAGGTCGAGGACCCGGTCACCGGTCCCGAGCGGGTCAGCGTGCCGGACCAGGGTGCGGGTCAGCCGACCGTCCCGGATGGTCACCGACAGCGATGCGCGGGACGGCACGTCGGCCGGGTCGAAGCGGACCCAGTGGACGCCGCGCCGGCCCAGCTCCACCTCGGCCGCGTCGGCGTGCACGTCGTCGGGGGCGGTCAGGATGAGGATCATGGGTGCTCCGGGCGGGGGCCCGCCGACGGTCCGGCCACCCGGGGGTGGGCCGGATCGCCGACGGTGACGGATCAGAAGTCGGTGTCGGTGTCCGGTCGACCCCCGCCGGGGATGTCGTCGATGGTCTTCGACGAGCCCGCGCCGTTGCGCGGCAGCCCACCGAGCATCCCGGCGAGCTGCTCGTCGGCCAGCTCCACCCCGTCGGCGGGAATGGTGTCGATCTGTACGGTCCTGCGCTTCATGGTGTTACCTCTATCTGGTTCGCAACGCCGGCCGGCCGGCTGGACCGGCTGGTGCGAGCAGTCTGTGCCGACCGGGGTGAGCTGGGCACCAGGGAAATCCCCAGGGTTGGTCCCGGGTTCTACGCTCGGCCGGTGTCCACCGAGATCACGGCCGAGCGCCTGCTGTCGGCGGCCGACCGTGCCGACCCGGATCAGTCCGCGCGCCTGGTGTTCCAGGCGTTCCTCGCGCTGTCCCGCACCGCCGACCGCGACCGGTTGCTGGCGTTGCTGGACCGGGTGCGGCGGGCCCACGAGGTGAGCGGTTCGGCGCGGACCGAGCTGATCTACCGCACCCTGGCGGGGACGGCGGCGACCCGGGCCGGCCTCGCCGAGGGCCCGGAGCACCTCGACGCCGCCGTACGGATCTTCGACCGGCACGCCTTCGGTGACGACCCGGTGCTGGTCGAGTGTGCGCTGACCGCGGTGATGACCCTGATGCGTCCGCACGAGGCGCGGCGGTTCGCCCCGCTGCTGGCCGACCTGGACCTGACGCCGGTGGACCGGGCCCGGATGCTCGCGCTGATCGGGGTGGGCGACGCCTGGGCCGGCAACCTCGTCCGGGGCCAGGCCGAGCTGCGGGAGGCGGCCCGGTTGGCCGGGCAGTGCGGCAGCCTCGACGTGCAGGCCGAGGTGACCTCCTGGCTGGCCAAGTGCGACGCGCTGCGTGGTGACCTGGACGATGCCGCCGTCCACCTGGACCAGGCCCGCGAGCTGGCCGCGCGGGTCGGGTCGGCGTGGGTCGCCCACCACCTGCCCGAGTGCACGGCCGCGCTGGCGTTCGCCCGGGGTGACCGGGAGACCTGGGCCGGGCTGCTCGAACTCGTGGTGGCCACCGACGTCGGCGCGACCGCCGGCCTGCAGTACGAGCACCGCTGGGAGCTGGCCACCCATCACGCCCTGGCCGGCCGACCCGGGGTGGCCGGTGAACTGCTCGCCGGGGTCGACGACCCGCCCGTCTCCTGGCCGGGTGGGCCGGTGCTGCCGGCCTGGCGGGCCTGGATCCTCGACCCGGACGCGGTCGGGACGACGGCGGCGCTCACGGCTGCGCTCGACCTGCTGACCCGACCCACCGAGCAGTTGCTGGCCGCCCGGCTGGCCTGGCTGCTCGGCACGCACCACGGTCGGGCCGGCCGGCGGGGCGAGGCGGCCCGGTTGTTGGAGCAGTCGTGCGCGGGTTACGCCCGCACGGGTGCCGCCGGGATGCTGACGCTGGTGATGCGGGATCTCCGGACGCTCGGCGGCGCACCCGTCGCGGGCCCGTCGGGGGTGGACCTCTCCCCGGTCGTCGGGCCGGTGTTCGGGGCGCCCCCGGGCGGGCCGACGTTGACCGAGGCGGAGGCCCGGGTCGCCACCGCGATCGCCAACGGGCTCAGCAACCGGGAGGCGGCCCAACGGCTCTTCCTGTCGGTCAAGACGATCGAGTTCCACCTCGGCAACATCTTCCGCAAACTCGGGGTCCGTAACCGCACCGAGCTGGCCACCCGGCGGGTCCGTGCCCGCTGAGGGCGACGTCGCCGGGTGGTCGGGCGGTGGCGCAGGGTGTCGGGTCGCCAGGACCCTCCCGACACCTGTCGCAGATCGAATGCATTCGATATAACATCACCGCAGGGCAGCGTCACCCCGCACGGGCGTACGACGCGGAGTGTTCGCGATCCACCGGGCGGACCGGGCAGCCGGCCGGTGGTCACCGATGAGGACGCGGCCGGGTGAGTGCCGGTCCGGCGTCCCCTGTGTCGTGCTGGTCCCGCGCGGCGAGTGCGGTGCTCCGGTCGTCGACCCCACAACGATCGGCCGGTTCCGTGCTGGTGCCGCGACGGACCAGACAGAACACCGAGAGGAAACGCACAGATGAACGACGTACCCGCTCCATCGAAACGCCTTACCAGGAGCAGCGTCAGGCTGCTGCTGGGCGGGGCCTGCGCCCTGGCGATCACCGTGACCTCGATGGTCGTGGCCACCACCGCCCAGGCCGACCTCAGCGGGCCGCCCGGGACCACGCTGAAGGCCGCCGCCGAGCGCAGCGGCCGGTACTTCGGTGCGGCCATGGGGGCGGACCGGCTCAACGACTCCGGCTTCCTCAACATCGCCAGCCGCGAGTTCGACATGATGACGGCCGTCAACGAGATGAAGCCCGACGCGACCGAGCCCAACCCCGGCCAGTTCGACTTCAGCAGGGGTGACGCGATCTACAACTGGGCCACCCAGCGCGGCATGCGGTTCCGGGGCCACACCCTGGCCTGGCACGCCCAGCAGCCGCGGTTCTGGGGCAGCCTCAGCGGCAGCGCGCTGCGGCAGGCGATGATCAGCCACATCAACGGCGTGATGGCCCACTACAAGGGCAAGCTCTACGCCTGGGACGTGGTGAACGAGGCGTACGCCGAGAACGGCACCCGCCGGTCGTCGAACCTCCAGTCCACCGGCAACGACTGGATCGAGGTGGCGTTCCGCACCGCGCGGGCCGCCGACCCGTCGGTGAAGCTCTGCTACAACGACTACAACATCGAGAACTGGACGTACGCCAAGACGCAGGGCGTATACAACATGATCAAGGACTTCAAGGCGCGCGGCGTGCCGATCGACTGCGTCGGTCTGCAGACCCACTTCACCGGCGGCAGCTCGCTGCCGGGCAACTTCCAGCAGACGCTGTCCAGCTTCGCCGCCCTCGGGGTGGACGTGGCGCTGACCGAGGCCGACGTCACCAACGCCTCGACCACCCAGTACGCCGGGCTGACCCAGGCCTGCATGAACGTCCCCCGCTGCGTCGGCATCACCACCTGGGGCATCCGGGACAGCGACTCCTGGCGGGGCAACGAGAACCCGCTGCTGTTCGACCGCAACAGCAACCCCAAGCCGGCGTACACCTCCGTCCTCAACGCCCTCAACGCGGCCTCCACCACGGTGCCGGGGACGACCACCCCGCCGCCCACCACCCCACCGACCAGCGCTCCGCCGACCACCCCGCCCACCACGCCACCGACCACCCCGCCGACCAGCGCTCCGCCGACCACGCCGCCGCCCACCGGGCAGCCGGGTGGCTGCGCCGCGACGTACCGCACGGTCAGCAGTTGGAACGGTGGCTTCCAGGCCGAGATCATCGTGACCAACGGCTCCGCCGCCATCAGCGGCTGGACGGTGCAGCTGACGATGGCCAGCGGACAGACCATCGTCAACGTCTGGAACGGCACCAACACCGGCAACAGCGGCGCGGTGAGCATCCGCAACGCCTCCTACAACGGCGCCCTCGGCCCGAACGCCTCGACCACCCTCGGTTTCCTGGCCAACGGCAGCAGCAGCACCGCGCCCGGCAACATCTCCTGCGCCACCGCCTGATCTCCCGCACCACCGCCTGACGGCGGGCACACCACCCACGCCGACCGGGGCCGCAGCCACCAGCTCCGGACCCGGTCGGCGTCCGGGCCGGCCTGCGGCGACCGGGCGTCGTGGTCGACCAGGGTGTGGGCGGCGCCACCGTCGTGGCCGATTCTTGCCGATGCTTCTGCATGTTCCCGGGGCGGCGGAGTCACTTGACTCTTGGTCATGACGCAAACCTGGAAAGCGACCCCCCGCTCGGTGGTCGCCGGTGTGCTGCTCGGCACCACGGTGCTGGTCGGTCCACTGACGGCGGCCTCGCAGGCCGCGCCCAGCCAGCCGTTCGGCACGTCGGCGACGACGCCGACGTCCGAGAACGGCCGCTCCCTGCTCGACCTGATCCCGGCGCAGACCCGGGACCGGATGATCGCCCAGACCCCGCTCGTCGACGCCGCCAACGTCATCCGCACCGCCGTCGACGCCGGCACCCCGCGCGGCTACGCCGGCATCGGGCTGGTGGACGACCATGTCACGCTCTGGTGGAAGGGCACCCTGCCCAAGGACGTCGCGACGGCGGTGACGACCGCTCGCCGTACCGCCCCGGTCGAGGTGGTCGGGGCCACGTACTCCCGTACCGAGTTGAAGAAGGCGGCGGCGAAGCTCACCCCCGTGGTGGACGCCGACCCGAAGGACGCCGCGCACGCCGTCCGGCTCCGTACCGACGGTTCCGGCATCGAGGTCGCCGTCGACCCGAAGGCCGGCGCGAAGCAGCCGAAGCTGCCGGCGACCGGGGTCAGCACCCGGACGGTCGTCCGGGAGCGGATGGTCGAGCGGTCCCGTTACAACGACTCCGCGCCGTACGACGGCGGGATCGGCATCGGCCTCACCACCTACGCCTGCACCGCCGGCTTCGGCGTCCGCAACTACACGACCAACGTGGGCTACCTGCTCACCGCGGAACACTGCGGCCCCATCGGTCAGCCCTGGCACGTCGGCTGGAACACCAACACCAACACCGGCACGTTGATCGGCTACTCGGTCGCCAGCAACGACGACCACGACACCATGCTGGTGTCGACCTCGTCGCCGGGCAGCCACATCTATGTCGGTGGGCAGAACGACGAGGTACGC
The DNA here is from genome assembly GCF_019374995.1 of Micromonospora sp. RL09-050-HVF-A. Taxonomy (NCBI): domain Bacteria; kingdom Bacillati; phylum Actinomycetota; class Actinomycetes; order Micromonosporales; family Micromonosporaceae; genus Micromonospora; species Micromonospora sp. RL09-050-HVF-A. Next base: position 4,261,552 of record NZ_JAGKQP010000002.1, on the reverse strand, counting down.
GCCCAGGTGACCGGCTGGACCCAGGTCTTCCCCGGTCAGCTGCTCTGCCAGTCGGGTTACACCTCGGCCGGTGAGATCGGCGGCCCGGTCTGCAACCTGCGGGTCGACTTCCACTACGACGACATCGAGGACCTGGTCGAGGCCACCCAGCTCGACGGCGACGAGTCGGCCCGGGGCGGCGACAGCGGTGGGCCGGTCTACTCGGTCAACGCCAACGGCACCGTCCTCGCGGCCGGCACCACCACCCGGTCGGCCGGTCCCGGCTTCGGCTTCCAGGACTTCGCCACCGCCCGGGACGACTACGGCGACATCCGGCCGGCCACCGCCCTCGCGAGCACCTGCCGGGTGTCGTACGTGGTGACCAACTCCTGGAACGCCGGCTTCAACGTCAGCGTCACCGTCTACAACGACGGCCCGGCCGTCAACGGGTGGTCGCTCGGCTGGACCTTCCCCGGCAGCCAGCTGGTCCAGGGCTACTGGAACGGCGTCTTCCAGCAGACCGGCGCTGCGGTCACGGTGGGCAACGAGAACCACAACGCCAGCATCCCGACCAACGGGGCGGTCAGCTTCGGCTTCACCGCCAGCGGGTCCCCCACCGTGCCGGCACCCTTCAAGCTCAACGGCACCACCTGCAACTGACCCCCTCCCGGCCGCCCCTGGGGACCTCACAGGAAGCGGCGCAGCAGTCTGGTCGTCCGCCACGATCCGGGTGACCACGAAGAGGGCCCCGCCGGTCATCCCGGCGGGGCCCGTCGTGCTCGTCCGCGCCGGTGGGCCCGCCGACGGCACCGGCGGTCCCGGGCTGGCGGGCGATAGGCTGCCGACGGTGTCCGAGTGATCTGAGGGGTACGCGTGAGTGGCGCAACGGTTCGCGGGCTGGTCGTGGTCTGCGGGCAGCCGACGTGAACGACGGGCTGCGTCCCGGCGACCCGGCCCGACTCGGGGGGTACGAGCTGCTCGACCGCCTCGGTGAGGGGGGCATGGGCAGTGTCTTCCTGGCCCGGTCGCCGCAGGGACGCCGGGTGGCGGTGAAGGTCGTCCGTCCGGAGCTGTCCCACGACGACGAGTTCCGGGGCCGGTTCCGCAGTGAGGTGAACCGGGCCCGCCAGGTCCCGCCGTTCTGCACCGCCGAGGTGCTGGACGCCGACCCGGACCACGACCCGCCCTACCTCGTGGTGGAGTACGTCGAGGGCCCCAGCCTGGCCCAGGTGATCCGCGACGGTGGGCCGCTGGGCTCGGCGCAACTGCACGGCATCGCGGTCGGGGTGGCCACCGCGCTCACCGCGATCCACGGTGCCGGGGTGATCCACCGGGACCTGAAGCCGGCGAACGTGCTGGTGGCACCCGGCGGGATCAAGGTCATCGACTTCGGGATCGCGCGGGCGTTCGAGGCGACCAGCCAGCACACCCGGACCCACCAGATGGTCGGGACCGTCTCGTACATGGCGCCGGAGCGGTTCGACACGGCGTCCGGTCGGGCGGTGGGCCCGGCCGCGGACATCTTCGCCTGGGGTGCCGTGGTCGCCTACGCTGCGACGGGCCGGAATCCGTTCGGGGGTGACTCCGCGACCGCGACCGCGATGCGGATCCTCACCCAACCGCCGGACCTGACCGGTCTGCGGGGGCCGTTGCGGGAGCTGGTCTCCCGGGCGCTGGAGAAGGACCCCGACGTGCGGCCCACCGCGCGGGAGCTGCTCGACGGGCTGTTGACGGTCACCGCCCCGGCGGGTGTTCCGGCCCCGGCGGGTGTTCCGGCCCCGCCCGTCGCGCCGTCCTCCGCCGGTGCCGACCGGCCGTCGGCCGGGTCGCCGGCACCGGTCGCGGCAACCGGCGTCCCCGGCGACGGCCCGGGTGATCCGGCGTCGGCGTCGGGTGGCCCGGGCGAACCGTCGGCGGCGGGGGTGGACGCGGCCGGTCGACGGGTCTCGTCCCGGCGTCGCCTGTTCGTCGGGGTGGGAGCGGCCGTCGCGGTGGTCGCGGTGCTGGTGTCGGTCGCGGTGTTCGGCCCGCGACTGGTCGGCGACCGGTCGACCCCGGATCCGACCGGCGCGGCAGCCGGCGGGCCGACGGCGGGTGGCCCGACGGCCACCGCATCCGGATCGGGTACGCCACCCGCGTCGCCGTCCGCCCCGGACCGTACCCGGGCCATCCTGGCCGGGCAGCGGCAGATCCTGCTGCACGTGGTGGAGATCGACCGTGACCTCTCGCTGCCGTTCGACGGTGTGGTGGGGGTCGGCGACGGGACCACGCCGGACGCCCGTTTCGTGCTCGACCCGGTCGGCGTCGACTTCATGATCAAGTCGCTGAATCCGCAGATCGCCCACCGGCCCTGCCTCGGCGTCAAGCTCGACGCGCAGGGGTACGCCTCCCTGGTGGGCACCGACTGCGAGCCGACCGCGGCGACGCTCTTCGGGATCTCCCGGGAGGGCAAGGACGACAAGGGGCGACTCGCCTACGCCATCGTCAGCGAGCAGTACGGCGTGGTGCAGTGGAGCCCGTCCCAGAAGAAGATCTATGTGGAGGTCCTCGGCGACGCCCCGGTAGGCACCACGTTCAGCCTGGTCGACCGGGGCGCGGTCGGCTAGCTGGGGAGCCGTGCGCCGCGACCCGGTCGGGTGGGGGTCGGTGCCGACCCGGCTCCGCGGGCCGGGAGCGACCGGCTCGCCCGGGCCGACCAGGCGTGCTGATGTCTGTCGATGTTGCCTGATCGGATCCGGTCGTGCTGGAATGGCTCAGATCGCCGCAGCACGGGGGCAACCGCGCTGGCAACGGTGAGCACGGGAGCAGCGCAGTGCCGGCACCGCGCCAGTTCGGCAGCCGCGGGTGCCGCATCGCCGGGCCAGCACCAACGGCGACGGGCAGGTGTCCCGTCGTCGGTGTCCCCGCCTCGCCTTCCCGCACCCGCCGAGACCGCCCCACCTCTGACCGCCATGGGCGTCCGACGCGCCCGGGACGAGGCCGGTGGTGCTCGGGCCGGCCGGGATTTCCCGCTGAGCCCTGCCCGTGTGGTGGGGGTCGGCCGTCATGGAGGAAAGACCATGCGCAGTTTCCTCGCGGTGCTCACCGCCGCCCTGATCCTCGGCACCGCAGCCGGCAGTGTCCCGGCCGGCCCGTCGCCGGCCGCCGAGCGGTCGTGCCCCCGTGGCCTGCTGTTCTGTGAGGACTTCGACCGGCTGCCCCTCGGGGGTCCCCGCACGGTGAACTGGGGCGTCGACACCCGCCACGGCACGCTCACCGTCGAGCGCGCCCGGCGCGGCAACCAGGTGCTGCACCTGCACACGGTCGACAACGGACGCGCCTTCCTGCGGGTCGACGACTTCGCCGCGCCCGGCAACCGCTTCTACGGGCGGATGCGGCTGCGGGTCGACGCCTTCCCCACCGCCCCGGACTGGGCGCACTTCACGCTGGTCGAGGCGACCGGCGCCGGCAGCACGGAGGTCGTCCGCCCGATCGGCGGCCAGTACGCGCCGACCGTCCCCGGCACCTTCTGGGGGGTGGGCGCCGACGGTGGCCCGACCGGCGACTGGACCAACTGGCGGGAGTCCGCCCCGGTCGTCGAGGACACCTGGCAGTGCTTCGAGTGGCAGCTCGACCCGGCGGACAACCGGGTCGCCGTGTGGATCGACGGCGTGGCGAACCCGGACCTGACCGCCTCCACCACCGCACACGGCGGCAACGACGTGCCCTTCGTGTTGCCCACGGTCGACACCGTGAAGATCGGCTGGCAGCTCTACCAGGGTGGCACGACCCCGGGCGCGTTCGACCTGTGGATCGACGACATCGCCCTGTCCACCAAGCGGCTCGGCTGCTGACACCTGCCGGTTGCGCCCTCCGAGCGGGACGACGATCCGTCGTCGTCCCGCCCGGACGGGTGTAGGGCGGGACAGGCCGACCCGGGACGGTTGCCGGGGGTGGGTTTCCCGACCGGGCTGTCCGGGGTAGAGAGCATCCCGCCCGTTCGTCAACCTCCTGAGGGGACAGTCATGTCGGCACAGGCGTTTCTCTATGTCATCGCGGTCATCCTGCTCGTGCTCGCCGCCCTGCCGATCCCCACCCGGGGGTTCTCGCTGGCGCTGCTCGGGGCGGCGTGCGCGCTGCTGGCCTACGCCTGGCCGGTGATCACCGCTTAGCCGCCGGGCGGCCCGGATGCGGCGGGTGTGGGCCGAGGTGGCTGCGCTCGCCCTCGTGGTCGAGGATGCAGAGGATCTCGGCCGGGCCGTCGTGCGCGCCGAACGCGTGCGGGACCAGGGTGGAGAACTCGGCGGCCTCGTTCGTGCCGACGAGGATCGTCCGGTCTCCGAGGCGCAGCTCGATGGTGCCGGAGAGCACGGTGAACCAGTCCCGGCCCGGGTGCACCCGCAGGTCGGTCGGGACGTCCCTGGTGATCCGCAGCTTGGCGACGGTCTGGTTGCTGTCCCGGGAGAGCAGCCAGGTGGTGACGCCCCGGTCCTCGTCGCAGTGCGGACGGATCACGACGTCGTCGTCGGCGTCGGACTCGACCAGCCGGTCGAGGGTGATGCCCAGCACCCGGGCGATCGTGGCGATCTGGTCCAGGGCGACCCGCCGGTGTCCGGTCTCGATCCGGCTGAGCGTGGACGGGCTGATCAGGCAGCGGTGGGCCAGCTCGTCCAGCGACCAGCCCCGGGCCACCCGCAGGCTGCGGATGCGCTGCCGGACCAGGGTCTCCAGATCCTTGTCTTGCCTCATAGGCAAGATGCTATGCCAGTGAGGCATGGTCGGGCTACCGTTTCCCCATGGCACACGACCACCTCATCGAGCTGCTCGACCTGGACGCGGAGGTGCTCCACGAGTATTTCCGCGACGTGATCGGCTGGGTCGGCCGCGAGGCCACCGCGCAACCCCACGTCGTCGACCTCGGTGCCGGCACCGGCACCGGCTCCCTCGCCCTCGCGCGGGAGCTGCCCGGCTCCACCGTCACCGCGGTCGACCTCTCCCCGGAGATGCTGTCCCACCTGCGTGACCGGGCCGACGCGGCCGGGCTGGGCGACCGGATCCGCACCGTCGAAGCCGATCTCGACCAGCCCTGGCCCGACCTCGGGCCGGTCGAGGTGATCTGGGCCGCCGCGTCGATGCACCACATGAAGGATCCGGCGACCGCGCTCGCGTCCGCGTACGGCATGTTGCGGCCGGGCGGTCTACTGGTGATCGCCGAACTGGAATCGTTCCCGCACTTCCTCACCGGCACCCCGGACGAGGAGGTGGAGCGGCGCTGGCACGCCGAGGCGGCGAAGCGGCGGCAGGAGGCGGGCCTGCACATGCACGAGAACTGGGGCGAGCGGATGAGGCAGGCCGGATTCACCTCGGTCACCGAGCGGCACTTCGACATCGACCTGCGTCCACCGGCACCGGCCGCCACCACCCGCTACGCGCAGGCCACGCTGAGCCGGATGCGCCACGGGCTGGAAGGGCGGCTCTCCGCCCTGGACCTCGCCGCGCTGGAGCAGACCGTGGCAGGTCTGGCGACCCGTGCCGACCTCAGCGTCCGTACCGGGCGGACGGTCTGGCTGGCCCACCGCTGACCGCACCGACACCGATGACGAAGGTGGCGAAGACACCGATCCGTTGCCGGCCGGGCAGCACCAGCCGACCGAGCAGGCCGACGAGGGCACCGATGAGCACCGCACCGAGATAACCGGTCACCAGCATCGAGTCACTCCCTCCCGAGGGTGGGGGAGTACATGCCCGCCCGGCGTACCACCGGAAACCTCCGCACCGCGCGCCCGGCCCGGGTCGGACCGGGCCGCGGTGGCCGCGCGGGGCACCGCAGGCCCGCGCCGACCGGCCACGTCCGGCGCGCGCCCGCCGGCACGGCGAGGTGTCCTTCAGGTACGCCCACGGCGTCGGGCCGGTCCAGTGGTGGCAGGTCAACGCCTCGGACGATCATCCGGTCCCCGCCGATTCGGTGCGTGGTCGGGATCGCGTCGCCGGTGTCCGAAGTGGGGTCCGTGTCATCATGGCGTCGAGACCGACCCTTCAGGAGATGGTGTGAATTCCGCCGTACCCCAGACCGAAGATGCCGGTGCCGCTGCCTCAGCCCGGCCGACCGACGTGCTCGGGACATCCGCCGCGCAGACCCGCAGCGCCGTGCTGGAGGAGCTGATCCGTAAGGACCCGGGGCAGTTCCGGGTGCTCACCGGTGACCGTCCCACCGGCCGCCTGCACCTCGGTCACTTCTTCGGCACGCTGCACAACCGGGTCCGGCTCCAGGAACTCGGGGTGGAGCTGTTCGTGGTCATCGCGGACTACCAGGTCCTCACCGACCGCGACGTGGCGGACAATCTGCTCCAGCACGTCGAGGAACTGGTCCTGGACTACCTGGCCATCGGGGTGGACCCGGCCCGCAGCACGATCTTCACGCACGGGGCGGTGCCGGCGCTCAACCAGTTGATGCTGCCGTTTCTCAGCCTCGTCTCGGTGTCGGAACTCAACCGCAATCCCACCGTCAAGGACGAGATCTCGCATTCGCGGCAGTCCGCCGTCAGCGGCCTGATGTTCACCTATCCCGTCCACCAGGCCGCCGACATCCTGTTCTGTAAGGCGAATCTGGTGCCGGTCGGCCAGGACCAGCTTCCGCACCTCGAACTCACCCGGACGATCGCCCGTCGTTTCAACGACCGGTACGGCTGCGGCAAGGCGGTGTTCCCCCAGCCCGACGCGCTGTTGTCGAGTGCTCCGCTGCTGCTCGGCACGGACGGCACCAAGATGAGCAAGAGCCGGAACAACGCCATCACCCTGGCCGCCACCGCCGACGAGACCGCCCGCCTGGTCAAGGGGGCCAAGACCGACTCGGAGCGGCACATCAGCTACGACCCGGCCACCCGACCGGAGGTGTCGTCGCTGCTGCTGCTGGCGGGCCTGTGCCAGGGGCGTACCCCGGAGCAGGTGGCCGCCGACATCGGGTCGGCGGGGGCGGCGGCGCTCAAGAAGGTCGTCACCGAGTCGGTCAACGAGTACCTGGCCCCGATCCGGGCCCGTCGGGCCGAGTACGGGCAGGACCGCGCCCACCTGCGGGCCATCCTGGGTGAGGGCAACGAGCGGGCGCGCGCGGTCGCCGACGCCACCCTCGCCGAGGTGCGGGCGGCGATGAACACCTGCTACTGACGTCGGCCGTGGCCGGTGGCGTGCTCGGGGAGCCGGCCGCCGGCCACGGGTGTGGCCGGCGGCAGGTCACCGACGGCAGTGCCCGACGTTCAGACCTTGCGGGCCACCCCACCGACGATGGTGTGGTAGGTGGCGGTCTGCCGGGAGTCGTCCTCGCCGTCCGGGTGCCACTCGGCCAGCGGGACCAGCCCGGGCGGGATCAGCTCCAGGTCGCCGAAGAAGCCGAGGATCTCGTCGCGGGTACGCCACCGGCCGGTGCCCAGCGTCTCGTTGAAGACCTTCTCCACCGCCCGCGCCTTCGCGGAGACCTCGGGCTGGGTCTCGCCCGGGTCGTAGAAGTGCGAGATGGCCAGGTAGCTGCCGGTGGGCAGGGCGTCGATCAGCCGGCGGGCCACCCCGGCGGGATCGTCGTCGTCGTGCAGGTGGTGCAGGATCGCCAGGAGCAGCAGCCCGACCGGCTGGTCGAAGTCGATCAGCTTGCGGTCGCGCATCTCCGCCAGCAGCTCGTCCGGCTGCCGGACGTCGGCACCGACCACGGTGGTGGTCCGGGCGTCGGCGAGCAGGGCCCGGCCGTGGGCGAGGGCCATCGGGTCGTTGTCCACGTAGACCACCCGGGCGTCCGGGTCGACCTGGTGGGCGATCTCGTGCACGTTGCCCCGGGTGGGCAGGCCGGAGCCGAGGTCGAGGAACTGGCGGATGCCGGCTTCGGCGGCCAGGTAGCGGACCGACCGGCGCAGGAAGGCCCGGCAGGCCCGCCCGGCCTCCGGACCGTCCGGGGTGACCTGCATCGCCATCTGGGCGGCCTCCCGGTCGACCGCGAAGTTGTCCTTGCCGCCGAGGTAGTAGTCGTACACCCGGGCGATGCTGGGCCGGGTGGTGTCGACGCCCGGCGGCGCCACCTTGTCGCTCGTCAACGCTTCGATCCCTCCGAACAGGGCCATGGTCGGTGAATACTGGCGGGGAGACCACGACACCCATGGCTGCCGAACCGGTGCCGGCCCACGACGTGGGTCGGATCTGCCCTGAGGGTAGATGAGCGCGCTCCCATCGTCGATTCCGCCTCTGTCGGTAACGCGGCAGGAGAGTGCGAATCAGGACTGTCGGTGCGTTTGCGCGACCCGATCGGCGTCCACAGTCGACCGGTCCACGATGGTCGGCGGCGGAACGTCTCCGCCGTCGCGGCGGCGGGCCGCGCCGGAGCGACCGGACGGACGCGGGGAAATCCATCGACCAGACCCGATCACCATGTGGACCGGCCCGGTGGCCGGTGTCCGGAAGTTCCCGGCGGTCCATCGGTATTGACCAGCATCTTAGTAAGAAATCCGGATCATTGCCGGGATCGGTGGATCGCCACCCATGCGGTGGGGTGGTTCCTAATTTATGCTGCCCGTGACACATCGATACCGGTGTATCAATGCCGGTGCCACCCCGCGACCGCCAACGACGGCCGCTCCGTTCGCCGATCGGAGTTCCCGATGGTCCTGCAACCGGCCGCCACCGTGCTGGCCAGCCTCCTGCTCGCCCTGCCCGCCGCCGTCCCGGCGGGCCCGACACCGCGCCCGCACCGTCGGCCGGTCAGCCCGCCGCCCTCGCCGGCCCACCCGGCGCACCGCCCGGTGTCTGCCCGACCGGCACCGGATACGGCCCGCCGCTGCCGTCGACCTCGGTCACGGCCACGAAGATCCGTGGCGGCTTCGCCTTCCTGGAGGGCCCCGTCTGGATCGCCGACCGGGGCTACCTGCTCTTCTCCGACATGGCCGCGGCGACCGGGTCGGAGTGGGTCCAACCGTCCACGATCAGGCGGTTCACCCCGCCGGCCACCTTCGACACCTTCCTCGGCAATGCGGGCAGCAACGGGCTCGCGCTCACCCCCGACGGGCAGCAGCTCGTGGCCGCCACGCACGACCAGCGCAGCGTCTCGACCTACCGGCTCGACAACCTGGCCCGGGGCGTCGTCGCCGGCAACTACCAGGGGCGGGCGTTCAACTCGCCGAACGACGTGGCGGTCCGCTCCGACGGCGTCGTCTACTTCACCGACCCCAACTTCCAGCGCGGCAACCGCCCCGACCAGATGGGCGGGCGGACCAGCGTCTTCCGTGTCTCGAACGGCCAGGTGTCGCTGGTCGACGACGCGCTGCGCCAGCCCAACGGCATCGCGCTCTCCCCGGACGGCGGCACCCTCTACGTCGGCGCCTACGGCGAGAACAAGATCTACAAGTACGCCGTCCAGCCCGACGGCAGCACCGGCCCCCGCAGCGTGTTCGTCAACTACGTCGGGGGTCCGGACGGCGGCACGATCGACTGCGCCGGCAACGTCTACTGGACGTCCGGCGGCGACGGGCTGGTGCACGTCTACTCGCCCACGGGCAGCCAGCTCGGCACGATCCGGTCCGGCCCCAGCGGCACCACCAACGTGGCGTTCGGCGGGTCCGACCGGCGCACCCTCTTCGTCACCTCGGGCCGTACCAACGACTCCGGCCTGTACAGCGTGCGGCTCAACGTGCCGGGCTACCCGTACTGACCACGACCAGGCTCTGAGAAAGGGACGTATCGCGTGCGAATCAGTCCTCGTCATGCCACCCTGGCCCTGTTGACCAGCGCCTGCACCATCCTGGCCGGCGCACCCGTCTCCGCCGGCCCGCCGACCGGGACGACCGCGCCGACCGGGACGACCCTCGCCCGGGCCGCCGCCGACACCCGGCCGCCCACCGCGCCGGGCTACCTGCGCAGCAGCAGGCTGACCTGTCAGTCCGTCACGCTCACCTGGTCCGCGTCCCGGGACGACGTCGGCGTCGCGTACTACGACATCTACCACGACGGCCAGCTGGTCACCTCGGTAGCCGGCAACACGCTCACCGCCACCCTCACCGTCGCCCAGGGCGTCACCTGGGGGTGGTACGTCAACGCCCGGGACGCCGCCGGCAACGTGTCGCAGGCCAGTGCCACGCTCTCCGTGACACCGCCGTTCTGCCAGTCGGACACCCAGCGGCCCACCACCCCGACCAACCTCGCCGGCACCGCCAACGGCACCGACGTGACCCTGACCTGGACGGCGTCCACCGACAACGTGGCGGTCACCCGGTACGACATCCTGCGCGGCGGGGTGACGGTCGGCTCGGTCACGGGCACGGCCGCCAACCCGCCGGCGACCTCGTTCACCGACACCGGGCTGGCCGCCGCAACCGATTACCAGTACACGGTCGTCGCCCGGGACGCGCAGGGCAACACCTCCACGGCGAGCAGCGCGGTGACCGTGCGCACCGGGTCGGCCTGCACCAGCGCGGTCTGCGGCACGACGGTGGTCACCACCGAGCGGGACCTGCCGTGGGGGCTGGTGCAACTGCCCGACGGCACGGTGCTCTACGGCCGGCGCGACCTGTTCGACGTCGTCGCGATGAACCCGGACGGCAGCAACAAGCGCAGCATCGGCACGGTGCCCAACGTGGCCGGCACCAACGGCGAGGGCGGGGTGCTCGGCCTGGCCGTGTCGTCGAGTTTCACCACCGACCGCTGGCTGTACATCTACCACACCACCACGACCGACAACCGGATCGTCCGCATCCGCTACGACGGCACGTTGCAGACCGGCACGGTGCAGGTGCTGGTCACCGGCATCCCGCGCAACAAGTACCACAACGGCGGGCGGCTGCGCTTCGGCCCCGACGGGATGCTCTACGCCGCCACCGGCGACGGGCAGAGCCCGGACCGCGCCCAGGACGTCAACGACCTGGGCGGCAAGGTGCTGCGGGTACGCCCCGACGGCACCGTGCCGTCGGACAACCCGTTCGGCAACGCGGTGTGGAGCTACGGGCACCGCAACCCGCAGGGGCTGGCGTTCGACTCCCGGGGCCGGCTCTTCGAGCAGGAGTTCGGCAACAACGTCATGGACGAGACCAACATCATCGTCCGGGGCGGCAACTACGGGTGGCCGGCCTGCGAGGGCACGGTGGGGTCCTGCGCCAACCCGAACTTCATCGCCCCGGTACGCACCTACCCGGTGGCGGAGGCGTCGTGCAGCGGCCTGGCCATCGTCCGGGACGTGCTGTATCTCGGCTGCCTGCGGGGCAACCGGATGTACCGGGCGGTGATCAGTGGGAACACCCTCACCGACGTGCAGCAGTACTTCGTCGGCACGTACAGCCGGCTGCGGACCGTCGAGCCGACCCTCGACGGGAACCTGTGGTTGACCACGAGTACCGGCGGCGACAAGGACAGCATCCCCAACAACAGCAACGAGCGGATCCTCAAGGTGACCCTGGGCAGGTAGCCGGGTCCGCTGCGCGTCCGGTAGCCGCGACCGCGTTCCACCGGACCACCACCTGCGGTGCGGTCGCCGACCATCCCGGTCGGCGACCGCACCGGCCCGGGCCCGCAGCTGACCCCCGGCGGAGCGGGACCGGACTTCCGGTGGAGCGGGATCTGCCGGTGGGCCGTGTCCACAATGCTGGGACGTGGCGGCGTAGCCTGAATCGGACGTGGTTTCCGTCCACCGTGATGAGACCGTCGCGTGCCGTCAATCTGAGGTGAAAGAGGCGAACCCGGCTGTGTCGACCCAGCAGACCTCGCAGGACAATCCGCTCGCGGATTTCGGTCCCAACGAGTGGATCGTCGACGAGATGTACCAGCGCTATCTGGCCGATCCGACGAGCGTCGACCATGCCTGGCACGACTTCTTCGCCGACTACCGACCGCCACCGGCCACGCCCACCCCGCCACCGGCCTCGACCGCCCCGCCAGAGGACGCGGCCACCCCGCCTCAGGACACCACCCCGCCAGAGGACGGGGCCGCGCGAGAGGGCGGGGCCGCGCGAGAGGGCGGGGCCGCGCGAGAGGGCGGGGCCGCGCCGCAGGCGGCGGCTGCGCCGGATGTGGTGAGGCCCGCGGACGCCCACGCCGGGGCGGCGACCGGGGCGAGCGCACCGACCCCGCCGACCGCCCGGGCCGGGCAGGCTCCCGCGTCCGGCGAGCGGGCCGGGTCGCCCGGTGGGCGGTCCGGCGGAACCCGGGCGACCGGTGGGAAGACCTCCGGCGGTGGCGCGGCGGGTGACCCGGCCACCGCCGCGAGCACGGTCCCGCTGCGCGGGGTCGCGGCCCGCATCGTGCAGAACATGAGCAGCTCGCTGCATGTGCCGACCGCCACCAGTGTCCGCGCCGTGCCGGCCAAACTGCTGGTGGACAACCGCATCGTGATCAACAATCATCTCGCCCGGGGCCGGGGTGGCAAGGTCAGCTTCACCCACCTGATCGGTTGGGCGCTGGTGCGCGCGGTCGTCGCGCATCCGGAGATGAACAACTCCTACGCCGAGGTGGACGGCAAGCCCGCGCTGGTGCAGCCGGAGCACGTCAATCTCGGTATCGCCATCGACCTGGCCCGGCCGGACGGGACCCGCACCCTGGTCGTACCGTCGATCAAGAAGTGCGAAAGCATGGACTTCCGGCAGTTCTGGCAGGCGTACGAGGACGTGGTCCGGCGGGCCCGGCGCGGCGAGCTGACCATGGAGGACCACTCGGGCACGACGATCTCGCTGACCAACCCGGGTGGCATCGGCACCGTGCACTCGGTGCCCCGGCTGATGCCCGGCCAGAGCGCGATCATCGGCGTCGGCGCGATGGAGTACCCGGCGCCGTACTCGGGCATGTCCGACGAGACGCTTGCCGACCATGGCATCAGCAAGGTCACCACGTTGACCAGCACGTACGACCACCGGGTGATCCAGGGCGCGCAGTCCGGCGAGTTCCTCAAGACGGTCCACGAGTTGCTGCTCGGTGAGCACGGCCTCTACGACGACATCTTCACCTCGCTGCGCATCCCGTACGAGCCGGTGCGCTGGATGCGGGACGTGGCCCGGACCTCCGAGGGGCAGATCGACAAGGCCGCCCGGGTGATCGAGCTGATCCACGCCTACCGGGTGCGCGGGCACCTGATGGCCGACACCGATCCGCTCGAGTTCACGATCCGCCGGCACCCCGACCTGGACGTCCTGCAACACGGCCTGACCCTGTGGGACCTCGACCGGACCTTCCCGGTCGGTGGCTTCGCCGGCCGGCAGAAGATGCGGCTGCGCGACGTGCTCGGCGTCCTGCGGGACACCTACTGCCGCCGGGTCGGCGTCGAGTACATGCACATCCAGGAGCCGGAGGAGCGTCGCTGGATCCAGGAGCGCATCGAGATCAGGTACACCAAGCCGGACCCGGACGAACAGCAGCACCTGCTCAACCGGCTCAACGCCGCCGAGGCGTTCGAGACCTTCCTGCAGACCAAGTACGTCGGTCAGCGTCGCTTCTCGCTGGAGGGTGGCGAGTCGCTGATCCCGCTGCTCGACGAGGTGCTCCAGGCCTGTGCCGAGGGCGGCTTCCACGAGCTGGTCATCGGCATGGCCCACCGGGGCCGGCTCAACGTGCTCGCCAACATCGTCGGCAAGCCGTACGAGAAGATCTTCAACGAGTTCGAGGGCCAGATGGACCCGGACTCGGCGCACGGCTCCGGCGACGTGAAGTACCACCTCGGGCAGACCGGCAGGTACACCACGCCCGACGGCCAGCACTGCACCACCGTCAGCGTGGTGGCCAACCCGTCGCACCTGGAGGCCGTCGATCCGGTGCTGGAGGGCATCGTCCGGGCCAAGCAGGACCGGCTCGACCTGGGCCTGGAGGGCTACACGGTGCTGCCGGTGCTGGTGCACGGTGACGCCGCGTTCGCCGGGCAGGGGGTCGTCGCCGAGACGCTCAACCTGTCCCAGCTGCGTGGCTACCGCACCGGCGGGACCGTGCACGTGGTGGTCAACAACCAGGTCGGCTTCACCACCGCCCCGGAGTACAGCCGTTCGTCGCTCTACTGCACCGACGTGGCCCGGATGATCCAGGCGCCGATCTTCCACGTCAACGGCGACGACCCGGAGGCGGTGATCCGGGTCGCCCGGCTGGCCTTCGAGTACCGCCAGGCGTTCAACAAGGACGTCGTGATCGACCTGGTCTGCTACCGCCGCCGTGGGCACAACGAGGGCGACGACCCGTCGATGACCAACCCCCGGATGTACGAGATCATCGATGCCAAGCGCAGCGTCCGGAAGATCTACACCGAGGAGTTGATCGGCCGGGGCGACATCACCGTCGAGACCGCGCAGCAGCAGCTCCGCGAGTACCAGGCTGAGCTGGAGCGGGTCTTCAAGGCCAGCCGGGACGTGGCCGTCGCGCCGTCGCGGGCCCGCCCGTCCTGGTCCGCGGCGCCCGAACAGCAGGTCGACACCGCCGTCGACGCGGCGGCCGTCCGTGCGGTCGGCGAGGCGCACCTGCACCTGCCGGAGGGGTTCACCGCGCACAAGCGGGTCCAGCAGGTGTTGCAGCGGCGGGCGCGGATGGCGGTCGAGGGCGGTATCGACTGGGGCTTCGGTGAGCTGGTCGCCTTCGGCTCGCTGCTGAGCCAGGGCGTCACCGTCCGGTTGGCCGGCCAGGATTCGCGACGCGGCACGTTCACCTCACGGCACGCCGCGGTCGTCGACGCGGCCACCGGTGAGTCGTACCTGCCGCTGTCCCGCCTGGCCGCCGGCGACGCCCGGTTCTTCGTGCACGACTCGCTGCTGAGCGAGTACGCCGCCATGGGCTTCGAGTACGGCTACTCGGTGGAGAACCCCGATGCGCTGGTGCTCTGGGAGGCGCAGTTCGGTGACTTCGCCAACGGTGCGCAGTCCATCATCGACGAGTTCCTCTCCTCCGGCGAGCTGAAGTGGGGTCAGCGGTCGTCGCTGGTGCTGCTGCTGCCGCACGGGCAGGAGGGGCAGGGGCCGGACCACTCGTCCGGGCGGCCGGAGCGCTTCCTGCAACTGTGCGCGCAGGACAACATGCGGGTCGCCATCCCCAGCACCCCGGCCAACTACTTCCATCTGCTGCGCCGGCAGGCCCTGTCGGCCAAGCGCAAGCCGCTGGTGGTCTTCTCGCCGAAGTCGCTGCTGCGGCACCGGCTCTGCGTCTCGGACGTGGCGGCCTTCACCACCGGCGGTTTCCAGCCGGTGCTGGACGACGGCGGGCCGGGTGTCGAGGCGCCGTCCGCCGAGAGGGTCAGGCGGGTGCTGCTCTGCTCCGGCAAGGTCTACTACGACCTGGTGCAGGCCCGCGCCGACCGCGGCATCGGCGACACCGCCATCGTCCGGCTGGAGCAGCTCTACCCGCTGCCGGTCGGGGAACTCCGGGCGGTGCTCGACCGGTACCCCCACGCGGAGGACGTCGCCTGGGTGCAGGAGGAGCCGGCCAACCAGGGTGCCTGGTCGTTCGTGGCGCTCAACCTGGTGGAGCACCTGGACGGGGTGCGGCTGCGCCGCATCTCCCGTCCGGCCGCCGCCGCCCCGGCGGTCGGCTCCGCCAAGCAGCACGAGGTCGAGCAGGCCGCGATCATCGACGCGGCGCTGCCGCAGCCCTGAGGTACGGGTGACGAACGGACGGGGCGGCTCGCCGGTGTGGTGAGCCGCCCCGTCCGTCAGGGTTCGGGTGGTGGGGTCAGCCGGTGACCTCGGTCGTGGCGTACGTCTCGCGGAGCGGACGGGTGTCGCGGTGTCGGCCCGTCCGGGTGCCCGGTCGCCTTCCGTCGGGGGTGGCTGGTGGGCCGAACTGGACCAGGTCAGCGACAAGTATTTACAATGGTCTTTGTTAACGCTCACACCCGTCCCGGTGCCGAGACCACCTCGTCCTGTCGAGGTGGCGATCGGCGTGTGCCCGGCGGGACCGGCGGCCGGCGGGCTGTCCGGTCCGGCCGCCCCGCGTCACCGACGTGCCGCCCCTCACCACGGTGGCCGTCCGACCGGCCCACGCCCTCGGCCAGCTCCACCGATCCAGGGGAGAAATCCATGCGAACGAGGGCACGATGGCTCGCGGCGCTCGCCGTACTCGGCGTCATGACCGCCGGGGTGGTGACACCGACCGGCCCCGCCCACGCCGAATCCAACGGCGGGGTACGGGTGATGCCGCTCGGCGACTCCATCACCGAGGGCACCCAGGTGCCGGGCGGCTACCGGATCGGGCTCTGGCAGCGCCTCGCCGCCGGCCGCTACACGATCGACTTCACCGGATCGCAGTTCAACGGGCCGGGCAGCCTCGGTGACCACGACCACGAGGGGCACCCCGGCTGGCGCATCGACCAGATCGACGCCAACATCGTCGGCTGGCTGAACAACCAACGGCCGCAGACCGTGCTGCTGCACATCGGCACCAACGACATCCTGCAGAACTACAACGTGGGCACCGCGCCGAACCGGCTCTCCACCCTGATCGACCGGATCACCACCACCGCACCCACCGCGGAGGTGTTCGTCGCGCAGATCATCACGCTCTCCAACGGCAACCAGGCGGCGGCCGCGCGTACCTTCAACGCAGCGATCCCGGGCATCGTGCAGAGCAAGGTGAACGCCGGCAAGCGGGTGCACCTGGTCGACATGCAGAGCGCCCTGTCCACCGCCGACCTGATCGACGGCATCCACCCCACCTCCGGCGGCTACGACAAGATGGCCGCCCGCTGGTACAGCGCCCTGCAGTCGGTGCCCGGCAGCATCGGCAACCCGGGCAACAGCGGCGGACAGACCACCACGATCGTCGGCACCCCCTCGGGCCGGTGCGTCGACGTGCCCGGTTCCGCCACCACCAACGGGCTCCAGCTGCAGCTCTGGGACTGCCACGGCGGCACCAACCAGCAGTGGACGTACACCTCCGGCCGGGCGTTGACCGTGCTCGGCACCAAGTGCCTGGACGCCGCCGGCTACGGCACCACCCCGGGCACCCTGGTCACCACGTACGACTGCCACGGCGGCACCAACCAGCAGTGGAACCTCAACGCCAACGGCACCATCACCGGCGTGCAGTCCGGCCTCTGCCTCGACGCCAACGGCGGGGCCACCGCCAACGGCACGAAGCTCGTCCTGTGGACCTGCAACGGCCAGGCCAACCAGCAGTGGAGCCGGCGGTAGTCCGCAGCCCCCGTCAACCGAAGGAGAGGCCCGAAGTGACGCTACCGACAGATCGACCCCCGACCCCACCCCCGGCCGGCCGCCGGACCTCCGTACCCCGGTTCGTGAGCTGGCTCTCGGCGGGCCTCGTGGTGCTCCTCGGCCTCGTGGCGACCGCGAGCATGCCGCACGCCGCGGCGGCGGCGGACAACCCCTACCAGCGTGGCCCGGACCCGACCCCGGCGAGTGTGGCCGCCACCCGGGGGCCGTTCGCCACCACGCAGGCGACCGTGCCGGCGGGCAACGGCTTCAACGGCGGGTTCGTCTACTACCCGACCGACACCAGCCTGGGCACCTGGGGCGCGGTGGCGATCGTGCCCGGGTACTCCGCCCTGTTCGCCAACGAGGAGGCCTGGATGGGCCCCTGGCTGGCGTCCTTCGGTTTCGTGGTGCTCGGGATCGAGACCAACAGCCGTACCGACGGTGCTGACGCCCGGGCCACCCAGCTGCTCGCGGGGCTGGACTACCTCACCCGGACCAGCCCGGTGCGCAACCGGGTGGACCCCAACCGGCTCAGCGTGATGGGCCACTCCGCGGGCGGGGCCGGCACCCTGCTGGCGGCGCTGCGGCGGCCGTCGCTGCGGACCGCTGTCGGCCTCGCCCCGGGTACGCCCGGCAACAACCTGAACATGTCGACCACCCAGGTCCCCACCCTGCTCCTGTCGGGGCAGAACGACGGCACCGTCACCCCGTCCTACGTGCAGGGCATCTACAACACGCTGCCCGCCGGGGTGGAGCACGCCTGGGCGGAGCTGGCCGGCAACGACCACCTGTCGTTCACCCGGTCGAACCCGACCGAGATGCGGCTGCTGATCCCCTGGCTCAAGATCTTCCTGGACTACGACACCCGCTACACCCAGTTCCTCTGCCCGCTGGCGAACAGCACCGGCGTCTCCCGGTACAGCTCCACCTGCCCCCTGGTGCCGCCGGGCGGGCCGACGACCCCGCCGACGACCCCGCCGCCCACCACCCCGCCGCCGACCACGCCTCCGCCCACCACCCCGCCGCCCACCACGCCTCCGCCGACCACCCCGCCGCCGACGACCCCGCCGCCCGGCACCGCCTGCACCGCGACGTACCGCACGATCGGCTCGTGGTCGGGTGGCTTCCAGGCTGAGGTCACGGTGACGGCCGGCAGCGCCGCCGTCGACGGCTGGACCGCCCGTTGGCAGTTGGGCAGTGGACAGGGCATCAGCCAGGTCTGGAACGGCACGCTGAGCACCAGCGGCTCGACCGCGACCGTCCGCAACGTCTCCTACAACGGTGCGCTGGCCCCCGGCACCTCGACGACCTTCGGCTTCCTCGGCACCGGCACGCCGACCAGCCCGTCGCCGACCTGCACCAGCCCCTGAGTGCGTCGGTCGCCCACCCGTCGGCACGACGGGTGGGCGGCCCGGTGCGCCACGGGTGGCACGACCGGCAGGTTGCTCACAGCTGATCCACAGCCGACTGCGAGGCCACTCCCCACCATGTCCCGTACGAACAGTGCGTGATTACCCCGATGTCCAGGGTGCTCGTCGTGGACGACGACCCCCATCTCCGGGCGCTGCTCTCGGCGACGCTGGGAAGGCACGACTTCGAGGTCCGGGTGGCCTCCGGCGGCCGGGAGGCGCTGGTCGTGGCGGCGGACTTCGAACCGCACCTGGTGGTGCTCGACGTGGTGCTGCCGGATCTCGACGGTCTCCAGGTCGCACGGAGCCTGCGTGCGGGTCCCGGTCCGGGAGTGCCGGTGCTGTTCCTCACCGCCCGTGACGAGGTGGCCGACCGCATCGCCGGGCTCACCGCCGGGGCCGACGACTACGTCACCAAGCCGTTCAGCCTGGAGGAGCTGGTGCTGCGGGTGCGGGCGGTGCTGCGCCGCTACCGGGCGGATCAGGGCACCCAGGACGGCGGGTTGCTGCGGTACGCCGACCTGGAGCTGGACGAGCAGGCCCACGAGGTACGCCGGGGCGGGCACCCGGTGCCGCTGTCGCCCACCGAGTTCAACCTGCTGCGGTTCCTGCTCGCCAACGCGGGCCGGGTGGTCAGCAAGGCGCAGATCCTCGACGGGGTGTGGAACTACCGCTTCGGTGGCGACGGCCGGATCGTCGAGTCGTACGTCTACTGCCTGCGGCGGAAGATCGACCGCTGGGACCCGCCCCTGATCCACACCGTCCGGGGTGTCGGTTACGCGTTACGGCTGCCCCCGCGGGCGCAGGATGCGGCGGGGTCTGTTGCGGGGCCGCCCCGGTGAGACGTCTCCTGGCGCGCGCCCGGATCCCCGTGGAGGGTGGGGTGGAAGTGCCGACGTAGGGTGCGCTGCCAACGCCCGGCGGGCAGGTCGGGGTCGAGGGCGGCCAGCCCGGTCGCGTACTTGGAGATGGCCACCGGGCGGTGACCCTGCCGCCAGAGCAGCCGGTCGACGTGGGAGGCGGTGGAGCCGGTCTTCGTCTCGATGATGGCCAGTTCGGGCAGCGCCAACCGACGGCCCCGGTGATCCTCCCAGCGCAACGCGACGTCGATGGTCGCCCGGCTCGCGGTAGCCGGTAGATAGAGCGTGCTGCGCAGGTAGCTGGTGGTGAGGGTCGGCGCGAAGGTCAGGGTGGGGCCGGTGCGCAGCGCCGCGAGCACCCCGTCGACGAACGACCGCCCGGGGGTGAGGGTGCCGCTGTCGTCGGGACGGTAGGGCAGCCGTTCCTTGACCGTGCCGCCCCGGGTGCCCTCCGTCTTCACCTCCAGCCAGCAGAGGCCGGAGTCGAGGTACGTCCTCGTCCTGATCTTGAAGCGGCGGCGGCGTCGGCGGGCGGTGAGCCGGAAGCTGACCAGGTCGGCGGTGTCGAAGTAGATCGACTCGTAGCGGAACGCGCGCCTGCCGTCGATCTCCAGCACCTGGTCGGTGTGGTCGAGCCCGGCGAGCAGGTGCGGCAGCTCGGCGAGCGGAAGGAGGTACTTGCGGTCGAACCGGGTCTGTAGCGCGGCGCGTTCGGTCAGTTCCGCGAGCCCGATCGGCGTGAGCTGGGCCAGCGCACCGGTGAGCGGGGTCAGGACCGCGGTGGGCGGGGTCAGCGCCGCGGTGGGCGGGATCAGGGCCGCGGTGGGCGGGATCAGGGCCGCGGTGGGCGGGATCAGGGCCGCGGTGGGCGGGTCGGGGGCGGTCACCGGGCGGTGCCCGCGTCGACCGGCCGCCGCCCGCCGGTGGCGGTGACCCTGGGCCGCGAGTAGCGGACGTCCACGATCGTGGTGTCGTTGACCAGGTCGACGCGCTCGACGTTGACGTTGTGCACCCGGGCGCCGAGCAACTGCTCCAGGTGTGCGGTGAGGGCGACCGAGTCGGTGACCGCGCTGTCCAGCACGATGACGTGCCGCCGGTACCGGCGCAGCAGTCGGGGGTGGTCCCCGACGAACATCACGGCGAGGATCAGCACCGTCAGCGCGCCGACCGTCAGGACCGAGGTGCCGGAGAGCGGGCCGAGGATGCCGAGCGCGAGCGCCGAGAAGTAGTACGCCACCTCGTGCTGGTCGAGTTCCGTGGACCGGAGCCGGATGATCGACAGCACCCCGAACAGCCCCAGCCCGAGCCCGGCGCCGACGGTGCTGCTGCTCAGTGAGCTGGCCACGGCGAACACGCCGACGTTGACGCCGAGGTAGGCGACCACCAGGTCCCGTCGTCGGTGGCGCGGGAAGTACAGCGCGAAGACGAGCAGGACCACGGCGACCAGGTCCACTCCGGCCAGGACCAAGCGCGACATATTTGCTCCTTGGGGTGTCCGCCGGCCGTTTGCCGTGTGCGGCGTCCGGCGGTGTGGCATCGGATCTGGCGGTGGTGCAAAGGCGGGCCGGTGGCGCGGTTCGGGCCCGGGCGGGCCCGAACCGCAGGGCCCGGACTCAGAACCGCCCGTACCGGCCGGCGGTGACGCCGGTCAGCACCCGGGTGGCGCCGGTGATGCTGCCGCCGGTGTAGAGACCGCCGACATTGGTGCCGGTCACGCTGCCGCCGGTGTAGATGTCGTACCGCTGGCCGTTGGTGATCCGGTTGGACGAGAAGACGACCTCCCGGACGGTGGCCGAGGTCCGGTACGAACCCAGCACCGTGCTGCCGGACACCACGTGCACGATGGTGTTGGCGGCCAGGTTGGCGTTGAACCGGGGGGCCACCCAGCCCTGGCCGGTGTTCGGCACCGCCTGGAACACGGCCAGCGAGGTCAGCGCCGCGCCCACCACCGTGCCGCCGGTGAAGGCGATCGGGCCGTCGGCGTCGATCGCGCCCTCGCCGCCGCCCCGGGTGCTGGAGCCCCGGGCCACCACGGTGCCACCGGCGAAGGTGAGCGACCCGTTGGAGTCGAAGCCGTCCGTGCCGCCGCTGGCCACCACCGTGCCGCCGGTGACCTTGATGAACGCGATCGCGGACGGCTCCATGTGGCCGAGGCCCTCCTCGGCGGCGTTGACCGCGTCGTCGCTGGCCACGACGGTGATGTTGCCGCCGCTGATGGTGGTCCGGAGTCCTTCCAGCGCTTCGTAGGACCGGGTGACGTTGATGGTGCCGCCGGAGATGTTCAGGACGTTCTCGCCCTTGATGGCGTCGTCGGCGACCGAGGCGGTGATGGTGCCGTTGGTGATGGTGAGCACGCCCTTGCCGGCCTCGGTGTCGTTGGACTTGAGCCCGTCGCCGCCGGACGAGGTGACGGCGATCGTGCCGCCGTTGACGGTGAGGGAGTCCTTGCCCCGGATCGCGTCGTCCACCGCGTTGACGGTGATGGTGCCGGACTGGATGACCAGGTCGTCCTTGCTGACGATGCCGTCGGCGTGGTTGGCGCGCACGGTCAGCGCGCCGGTGCCGCCGATGGTCAGGTCGGCGGCGCTGAACAGGGCGGCGTCCGGCTCCCCGGTGTTGGTGTACGTCGCCGCGTCGGTGAGGTTGTTGCTGGTGCCCGCGGCCAGGGTGACGGTGACCGCGCTGGCGTTGGTCACGTACAGCGGCGAGGAGGTGGAGTTGGTGATGGAGGCGCCGGCGAGGACGAGTTCCACGGTGCCGGTGATGGCGGTGTCGACAGCGATGTGGCCGTTGTTCAGCGTGCCCCTGATCTCGTAGGAGCCGGGCGCGGTGATGGTGACGGCGCTGCCGGCGACGGTGACGTTGCTGCCGGTGACGCTCGCGCTGGAGCCGTTGAGGGTGATCGTGGCGGTCGCGGCGGCGACGGCGGCGACGGCGAGCGGGCCGGCCAGCAGGGTGGCGGTGAGTCCGGCCAGGACGGCGGTACGACGTGCGGTGGCTGTCATGGGGGGTCCTGTTCCTCGGGGCGGGCGGGGTGGGGCGCGTCGGGCCCGGGCGCGGTGCGGACGCCTCGAAGGCCGGCCGTCGGTAGGGTGAACGGCGGATGAACGAGGCATTGCATCGACGATGGTAAATGAGATTCGTCGCTCGCCGACAGTGCTGGAGCAGGAAATCGAAGCGCTTTCACCATTGCCAGCTGACTGACAGGTGATATTGACGGAACTCTGAGCCGGGCACGCTTGACCGGGGAATCGGGAGCCTGCCCGGCCGGGCCGGCGGATGGCGGGCCGGTCAGATGGTGATGACCACTTTCGCCCTGGCGTGTTCGCCTTCGAGGTAGCCGATGGCATGGGGCACCTCGGGCAACGGATAGGTCCGGTCGATCACCGGTGTGAGGTGGCCGGCCTCGGCGTGGGCGCGGAGCGTGTCGAGGTGCTCCCGGCCGGGGGTCGCCGTCAGGACGACGACGCGCTGCCGGACGAGGGGGGCCAGCAGTCGCCCCGCGCGATGAGCCGGACCGGCCCGAGGAGGCTGCCGCCCCGGTACACACCGCCGCCGGAGAGCACCAGCGTCCCGGTCGGGGTCAGTGCCCGCCGCAGCGCGGTGAGGCTGCGGTTGCCGACCAGGTCGAACACCGCGTCGTGGCGGTCCCCGTGGGTGAAGTCCTCGCGGGTGTAGTCGACGACGTGGTCGGCGCCGAGCGAGTGGACCAGGTCGACGTTGCGGGTGCTGCACACCCCGGTCACCGTCGCGCCCAGCACCCTGGCGAGCTGCACGGCCAGGGTGCCGACACCACCGGAGGCGCCGTTGACGAGCACGCGCTGGCCGGGCGCGACCCGGGCCGCGTCCCGCAGCCCCTGGAGCGCGGTCACCCCGGCCAGTGGCAGGGCTGCCGACTCCGGCGCGGTCAGGTTCGCCGGCTTCGGCGCGACCAGGGCGGCGGGGGCGCACACGTACTCGGCGAACGCGCCGTTGGCGTCCCCGAGGTCGCCGAACACGCTGTCGCCGGGGCGCAGGTGACGCACGTCGACGCCGACGGCCTCGACCCGACCGGCGAAGTCGCGACCCCGGATGCGGGCCCGGGGCCGCGTCAGGCCCAGCGCCAACCGCGCCATCCGGGGATCGCCGCGCATCACGTGCCAGTCGTACGCGTTGAGCGCGGCGGCCTCGACCCGCACGAGCACCTCGTCGGCGGTGGGCACCGGCACGTCGACGTCCGCGAGGGTCAACGTCTCGGGGGGCCCGTACCGGTCCTGCACGATCGCCTTCATCTCGCCCTCCTCGGAGTGTACGCCGTACACCAGATGTCGACCACGGTAGGTGTACGGCGTACACCTGTCAATGCCGGTTAAGGTTTCCCTCGCCGACCGAGGACAGGGACCGAGATGGCCGAGCAGGCTGAGACGCTGCGCCGGACGCCGCTGAGCAGGGACCGCATCCTGCGCGCCGCCGTCGTGCTGGCCGACGGGGCCGGAATCGAGTCGCTCAGCATGCGCAACCTCGCGCAGGAACTGGGCGTCGTGCCGATGGCCCTCTACAAGCACGTGGCCAACAAGGACGAACTCCTCGACGGCATGATCGACGTGGTGGTCGGCGAGATCGAGCCGCTGACGACGGGCGTCGGCTGGCAGCCCGCCATCCGCCGACGTGTCCTGTCGGCCCGGCAGGTGCTGCGTCGGCACCCCTGGGCGTCGCTCGCCATCGAGTCGCGCACCATGGCGACGCCGGCCGTCCTCGGCTACCTCGACTCGATGATCGGGGCGCTACGCGCCGGTGGTCTCTCCACCGACCTCACCCACCACGTCATGCACGCCATGGGCAGCCGCATCCTGGGCTTCAGCCAGGAGTTGTTCGACGCGTCCCGGCAGGCCGGCCGGACCGGACCGGCCGCCCCGACGCCCCCGCGCCCCTGCCGCCGGAGGTCGCGGCGCGGTTCCCGCACGTCGCCGAGATCGCCGAGGCGGCCTCGCACGACGACGGGTCCGTCGTGGGGCAGGGCTGCGACGACCAGTTCGAGTTCGAGTTCGCGCTGGACCTGCTGCTGGACGGCATCGAACGGCTGCGCGCGCAAGGCTGGACGTCGGCGCGCTGATCAGCTGAGGTCGGCCCGCTGCTCACCGGCGTGTCACCCCGGACCGCCCCGACGCCGGTCGGCCACCGTCCCGGCCCCGACCGCCCCGACGCCGGTCGCCGACCGTCCCCGACCGGGGCCCTGACGCCGACCGCCCGGCCCCGATATCGACAGGTGGCCTGGTGAAAGCGTTTTCGCCGGGCGCGTTCGCCATTTCGACGCGCGCACCATTTCTTGCTCTCCCAACATATAGCGGACGGGGGGACTTGCCGCAAGACCCGGGTCACCCCGCAGAATCGTCAGCCGAGGTCGCCGCCAGCGGAAATGCATCACGACGGTGCGCCGGCGACCTGTCACCAGCGGAAGGCGAAACGATGTCCACGTACCCGAAGACATATTCGAGGCCGCTGAACCACCCGGCCGCCGTCATGCGGCGACGCCCGACCGTCCCGGAGGTCGCCCGATGACCGGTCGGTACGTACGGGGTCTGCGTGAGGTCGACCCGACGCAGCGGAACCTGGTCGGCGGCAAGGGCGCCCACCTCGGCGGACTGACCCGCATCGACGGGGTCCGGGTGCCGGCGGGCTTCTGCGTGACGACGGACGCCTTCCGGCGGGTCACCGCGCTGGCGTCGGGACTCGACGGGCAACTCGATCGACTGGCCCGGCTGGCACCCACCGAACGGGCGGCGATCGGCACCCTCAGCGCGCAGATCCGCCGCACCATCGAGAACGTCACCGTCCCCGACGACGTCGCGACGGAGATCATCCGTGCCCTCGATGCGCTCGGCGGGCACGGCGGGTACGCCGTCCGGTCCAGCGCGACGGCGGAGGACCTGCCGACCGCCTCCTTCGCGGGGCAGCAGGACAGCTTCCTCAACGTGGTCGGCCCGACGGCGGTCCTGCGGCAGATCAGCCGGTGCTGGGGCTCGCTGTTCACCGCACGGGCCGTCACCTACCGCCAGCGCAACGGCATCGACCACCACCGGGTCGCGATGGCGGTGGTCGTCCAGCGGATGGTCCCCGCCGGGGCGGCGGGCGTGCTGTTCACCGCCGATCCCGTCACCGGCAACCGGCGGGTCTCCTTCGTGGAGGCCGGGTTCGGCCTCGGCGAGGCCTTGGTCTCCGGGCTGGTCGACGCGGACGTCTTCCGGGTCCGCGACGACCGTGTCGTCGCCCGGACGATCGCCGCCAAACGCCACGCCGTGCGGACCACGCCGACCGGCGGGACCCGGGTGGTGGCGATCGACCCGCAGCGGCAGGACCAGCCGGCGCTGACCGACCCGCAGGTCGTCCGGCTGGTGCGGCTGGGCCGGCGGATCGAGGCGCACTTCGGTCAGCCGCAGGACATCGAGTGGTGCCTGGTCGACGACGACTTCCAGATCGTCCAGACCCGACCGGTCACCACGCTGTTCCCCGTCCCGGTGGCCGACGACACCGACAACCACGTCTACGTGTCCGTGGGCCACCAGCAGATGATGACCGACCCGATGAAGCCCCTCGGGTTCTCGATGTACCAGCTGATCGCCGCCCGGCCCATGTACGAGGCCGCCGGCCGGTTGTTCGCCGACGTGACGCCCGAGCTGGCGTCGCCGACCGGCCGCGCCGGCCTGCTGGCGGCCCTGGGCAGGTCCGACCCGCTGATCGGGGACGCGTTGCGCACCGTTGTGGAGCGCGGTGACTTCATCCGGGAGGTGCCGGACGAGAAGCCCGCCGGGCCGCCACCCGGGCCGGCGGCACCGCCCGTCGAGACCGATCCCGCGCTGGTCACCGAGCTGATCACCCGGATCGACGACGCCAACGCCGCCCTGGCCCGCGAGATCCGGACGAAGTCCGGGCCGGCGCTGCTCGACTTCATCCGGACCGACTTCCCCCGGCTGACCCGGATGATGATCGATCCGAGGAGCATCCCGGTCATCATGGCCGGGATGGAGGCGGTCTGGTGGCTCAACGAACACCTCCAGGAGTGGCTCGGTGAGCGCAACGCCGCCGACCCGCTCACCCAGTCCGTCCCGCACAACGTCACCTCGGAGATGGGGCTGGCCCTGCTGGACGTCGCCGACGCGATCCGGCCGTACCCGGAGGTCGTGGCCTTCCTGAGCCGGGTGGCGGACGACGGCGGGCCCGGCCGGGAGTGCGACGCCCCGGCGGGCCGGACGACCTGCTGGCCGGGCTGGACCAGCTCGCCGGTGGCCGGGAGGCCCGGGTGGCCATCGGGTCCTGGCTCGACCGGTACGGCATGCGGGGGGTCGGCGAGATCGACATCACCCGGCCCCGCTGGCGGGAACGTCCCGCCATGCTCGTGCCGCTGATCCTGGGCAACATCAGGAACTTCGCACCGGGGGCCGGCGGGCGGCACTTCGAGCAGGGCCTGCGCACGGCGCGGGACAAGGAGCGGGAGGTGCTGGAGCGGCTGCGGGCCCTGCCCGACGGCGGCGCGGACAAGGCCGAGCGGACCAAACGGATGATCGACCGGGCCCGGACGTTCGTCGGCTACCGGGAATACCCGAAGTACGGCATGGTCACCCGCACCTTCGCGTACAAGCAGGCGTTGCTGGCCGAGGCCGACCGCCTGGTGGCCGACGGCGTGCTGCGGGGCCGGGAGGACATCTGGTACCTCACGTTCCCCGAACTCGACGAGGTCGTCCGTACCCGCCGGGTCGACGACGGGCTCATCCCCCGACGGGCGGCGGAGCACCTGTCGTACCGGGCGCTCATCCCGCCCCGGGTGCTCACCTCGGAGGGCGAGATCGTCGCCGGGACGTACCAGCGGGACGACGTGCCGGTCGGCGCGCTGGTCGGCCTGGCGGTCTCCGCCGGGACCGTCGAGGGTCGGGCGCGCGTGGTGCGGGACGTGGCACGGGCCGATCTCGAACCGGGGGACATCCTCGTCACGCCGTACACCGATCCCAGTTGGACGCCGCTGTTCGTCACCGTCGCCGGGCTGGTCACCGAGGTCGGTGGCCTGATGACCCACGGCGCGGTGATCGCCCGGGAGTACGGCCTGCCGGCCGTCGTCGGGGTGGTGGACGCCACCCGGCTGATCCCGGACGGGCAGCGGATCCGCGTGCACGGCACCGACGGGTACGTCGAACTTCTCCCGTGAGCGGCCGCCGGTCGGGTGCCCGGGTCACGGGGCCGGGCACCCGACCAGCGCGGCGCGGATGGGGATGATGGACGCTCACCGGTGCCGTCAGCCGACCCGGATCGCACCCGCCGGGCAGAGGTCGGCGGCCCGTTGGACGCGGTCGCGCGACGCGGCTCCCGGGGCGGGGTCGCGTAGCAGCACCAGGCCGTCGGTGTCGTCCTGGTCGAAGACCTCCGGGGCGGTCAGGACGCAGTTGCCCGCCCCGCAGCACCGCTCCCGGTCGACGGCCACCCGCGGCGTCGTCTCCGCCGGTAGCTGTCGTGGGGTGGGCGTCACCAGGTCACCGGGAGAGCGTCCAGGCCGAACACGACCGAGTTGTCCCGGGTGGTCAACTCCTGTGGGTCCGCCGCCACCGTCAGGTCGGGGAAGCGGCGTGCCAACTCCACCAGCGCGACGCGCAGTTCGGCTCGGGCGAGGGGCTGACCGATGCACTGGTGCATCCCGAACCCGAAGGCCAGGTGCTGGTGGGCCTGCCGGTACGGGTCGAACCCGTCGGGGTCGTCGAAGACCTCCGGGTCCCGGTTGGCCAGGGAGAGCAGGGCGATGACGCCCTCGCCGGCCCGGATCAGCCGGTCGCCGATCTCGACGTCCTCGGTGGCCACCCGGAACAGCCCGGTCCGGACGATGCTGAGGTAGCGCAGCAGCTCGTCCACCATGCCCGGGGCGAGGTCGGGGCGGTCGCGCAGGAGCGCGTACCGCCCGGGGTGGCGGGTCAGCAGCAGGACGCTCAGGCCGAGCATGTTGGCGGTGGTCTCGTGGCCGGCGATGAGCAGCAGCAGGGCCATCCCGCCGAGTTCGTCGACGCCGAGTTCACCCGGCTCGACGCGTTCCCGGATCAGCCGGCTGAGCAGGTCGTCGGCGTCGTCGGGCCGGGCCCGCTTGGCGTCGATCAGCGACCGGAGGTATTCCCGCAGCTCCTGGGCGGCGTGCTGGAGCTGGTCCATCGGCGCCTGGCGGTTGAGCAGCAGCCGGCTGCGGGACTGGAAGAAGTCGTGGTCGGCGTAGGGGACGCCGAGCAGGTGACAGATCACCTTGGACGGCAGCGGCAGGGCGAACGTCGACACGAAGTCGGCCGGTGGGCCGGCGGCGGCCAGGTCGGCCAGGGCCTCGGAGACGGTCTGGTGGATCAGCGGTTCGATCCGGCGGACATTCTTGATCATGAACTCTGCGGTGAGCATCCGGCGCAGCCGCAGGTGCGCCTCGCCGTCCATCCGGATGAAGGCCCCCTGGGAATCCGCCGTCACCTCGGGGGGCAGCGGGCGGAGCAGGGGAAAGCCGGGGCGTTGCAGATCGGAGCTGAACGCCGGGTGGCGCAGCAGCTGCCGCACCTCGGGATGCCGGGTGACCAGCCAGGCGGTGGCTCCGGTGGGCAGCTGCACCCGGGTCACCGCCTGACCGGCGAGGCGCAGTCGTTCGGCGTCGTCGAGCAGGGCGAACGGGCTGCGGGCCGGGTTGACCGGCGGCCAGTGGGGCAGGTCGGTCTGCGTGGTCTGTGTCATGTGGAACACTCCTGCCATGACGGTGAGTAGTCGCACCGATTCGTGACGTTACTCATCGGCGAAGGTCGACACAACCCTGCGCCGCGACCGCCGACCGTTGCTCACCCCGCCCGTCTCCTGCGGACCGTTGCTCACCCCGCCCGTCTCCCGCGCCCGACGGCAAGAGGCACCGGGGACCCCGGCCCGACGGCGGACGGCCCCACGGTCCGCGCCGGAGAATCGGCGCGGGACCGCAGGGCCTCAGGGGTGGCTGTCGGTCGACGACCGGTGGCTCAGGTCGCGCAGACGGCGTACGCGCGCACCTTCCAGTTGCCGCTGAAACCGTTCTCGTCCTCGGCGGCGCGGACGGTCGCCGTGGTCGACGAGGTGGGCCGCATCTCGGTCAGCCGCACCTGGCCCTCGCCGCCGACGATCTCGCCGCCGACCCCGTGCAGGCGCTTGCCGGCCGGGCAGGTGGCGGTGACCGTGCGGCTGGCCGTGGAGTTGTCGGCGCTGTCCACGATCACCCGCTGCTCACCGGGGAGCGGGTCGACGCAGATCACCGACGCGTCCACCGACCAGTTGCCCGCGAAGGCGTTGCCGGCCTCGACCCCCGCCACCGTCACGCTGCTCTGGTTGATCCGCAGGTCCTCCAGGAGCACGTCACTCGCCCCCGAGCCGAGGGCCAGGGCCGCACCACCGCCGCCGATGGCCCGCTTGCCCACCGGGCAGAACAACTCCAGGAACTTCGGGTTGACCGAGTTGGACGCGGAGTGGCCGGTCACCACCTCCAGACCCGACGGCGCCGAGGCGCAGATCGCGCCGGCGGTGACCGCCCAGTTCCCGGCGACACCGTTCGGGTCCTCCCGGCCGGTCACCGAGTAGAGCCCGGAATCGGCCAGCGGCTGCATGATGTCCATGCCCACCTGGCCGAGACCCGACCCGGTGATCGCGCCGCCCCCGCCGATGACCGTGGTGCCGGTCGGGCAGACCGCGCTCTGCGACTTGGCGACGCTGTTGCTCGGCCCGACCGTCGTGCGGATCAGCAGGCCGGGCACCGCCGCCACCGGCCCGCTGAGCGCGACCTGACCGAGCACCACCGCGCTCAGCAGGGCACCACCCAGGGCGACCGTCCGTCGCGTCCACTCTTGGCTGCGCATGATGTTCTCTCCTCGTGTCGTGCGGTCCCGGAACCGGTCGGTCCCGGGCGGAGTTCGGATGGGGAAACGGACCGTCAGGGGGTGACCCGCCGGATCCGGACCGGCACGGAGTCCGTGCCGACCAGACCCGATGCGTCGAAGACCTCCAGCCACACCGACCAGGTGGTGGTGTCGGTCCCGCTGGTCAGCTGGGCCAGCGCCGCGGTGAAGGACGCACAGTTCTTCGGCGTGCCCTTGTCGTCGACCGGTTCGCCGGTGGGCACCCCGCCGCCCTGGCACAGCACCTGCTTGACGCCGCCGTCGCCGTACGCCGTCCACCGGAACCGGGTCCCGGCGACCACGCCGTCCTCGACGTCGAACCCGGTCCCGACGAACGCGACCGACTTCGGCCCGGACTCGATCGTGGTCAGCTCCAGGGCCGGTGTCGGCAGGGTGATCGTGGCGACCGGCCGGGACTGCCCGGCCGGTGCCGAGGTGACCGCGAAGGCCCGCTGCACGCTCGCCCCACCCGCCGCGAACGTCACGGTGTACGCCCCCGGCGTGACCGCGTTCGCCGGCAGCAGGGCCTGGTGACCGGCCTTCTCCAGGACCACCGTGTTGCCGCGCCGGACCGTCCAGGACACCTCCGCGTCGGGGAGCTGGCCGAAGAGGTCTGGATCGTTCGAGGTGCCGAGCAGTCCGACCGACTGCCCCGCAGTGAGGGTCAGCCCCGCCGGCGGCGAGATGATCCCCACCGTCGTCGGGCTGTCCACCACCGTGACGGTCACCGACGCCGAGCCGGTACGCCCCAGGCTGTCGGTGGCGCTGGCGGTGATGACGTGGCTGCCGGCCGACAGCGACGGCACGAACGTCTGCGACCCGGTGGCCAGCTCACCGTCGAGGCTGCTGGTCCAGGTGAGCGGGATCTCCTTGCCCAGGAAGTCGGTGGCCGTGCCCCACAGGTCCACCGACTGGTTCACCCCGAACTTCTGCTTGGTCTTCGGGGTGCTGATGGTCACCGCTGGCTTGCCGACGGTCACGCCCAGCGCCTCGGCGACGGCGGCCAGCGCGTCGACCCGGCGCTGGCTGCCGGTCACCTTGTCGCCCAGCCCGCCGACGTGGGCGGTGTCGTTGAGGATCTCGCGGACCTGCTCGGAGGTGAGCGTCGGGTCGGCGGCCATCACCAGGGCGGCGACCCCGCCCACGAACGGCGAGGCGACACTGGTGCCGCAGGTGGTCTTCGTGGTGTTGACCGCAGGCGTACCCGGATCGGTCAGGCCCGCCACACACATCGGACCGTAGATCTCCACCGACGTGGTGAGGTCCTTGGTGCCCCAGTTCGACCCGCCCGCCACTGTCGCGTTCGTGTTCATCCCACCCACGCACATGACGTGGGTGCTCTCGCAGGGCACCCAGAGGGTGTCGCCGTCGACGTTCGTGCCGTTGTTGCCGGCGGCGGCGACGATCAGCGCCCCGGTGTCCCGGACGTGCTTCATCCGCCGGTCGGTCCAGGTGCGCGCGTGGCTGACGCCGAGGTTCACGTCCCGGGTGAAGCTGAGGTTGACCACGTCCGGGTGGGTCGACTCGGCGGCCTTCTCCAGCCGGCGCAGGACCGTCCAGTAGTCGATGCCGTTGCGGACGGCGACCAGTTCCTGCACCACCGGCCCGGCCGGACCGGCGGTGCCGTAGTCGTTGTCGACCCGGCCCATCCCGGCGAGGACCACGCTGGTGGCGTGCCACGGGCAGGGCGTGCCGCCGGTGCAGTCGTTGGTGTTGCTCTCGCCCCATTCCGCCTTGTGCAGCGAGACCTTGCTGGGGAAGTCGGAGTTGAACTGGAAGCCGCCGTCCTGCACCAGGTACTTCACCTGCTTGGTCAGCCGACCCTTGCTCTCCAGCAGCTGCCAGGCCGGCGCCACCCCGATGTCCATCGCGCCACCGGCCCGCATGAACGTCCAGTCGAAGACGTTCTTGCCGATGTCCGGGGCCTCGAACACCTGGCCGTCGGTGATGCCGGACGGCTCCACCAGCCAGTCGAGGACCAGCTCGGTGCCCGTACGCCACTCGGCGGCGGCCAGCGCGAGCAGCCGCAACGCGCGCTCGTCGCCGACCCGGTACCCGCCGGACTGGCGTGGCTCGGCGGCGAGCAGGTCGGCGACCAGCCCCGCCGGGTCGGCCCGGTTGGCGTCCACCCGGACCAGGTGGTCCTGCCCCTGCTCGTCGGGGGCGAACGAGTCGAGCACCTGACCACCCCAGCGGGCCAGGAAGGCGTCCAGTTCGGACTGGCCGGCGACCCGCACCATCACCTCGTCGAGCACCAGGCCGGCGGGCTTCCCGTCCGGCCCGGCCACCACACCGACCTGCCGGTCGGTGCCGACCCGCCCGACGGTGTCGAGTGACAGCCGGGGCGCGGTCAGGCCCGGGTCGACCCGGAAGGCCAGCGGTTCGGCACCGGCGGCCCCGGGCACCCCGGTCGGGCCACCCGGGACGATGGCGGCGGTGGCGTCCACCGAGGTGGTCGCGACGAGTCCGGCGGCGAGCGTCGCGACCACTACGGTGGCCAGGTACCGGCGTCGGCCGGTGCCCGGTCGGCGGGTCGAGGAACGTGTCGTTGTCATGGGTGTCTCCCGGTGTCGGCGCTGCGATGACACCCGTGGGAGTGCCGGGGGGTCGGCATGCCAACAGAAAGTTCCCGGGAATTTTTTTCTTCGCTCTACTGGAGCGGTGGACGAGTGGTGGGGGCACGGATGGATGTGACGGCGCTGGACGACCGGGCGCTGGTCGAGGCGCTGCGACGTGGTGACCGGGTCGGCCTGGAGGGCATCTACCGGCGGTACGCCGACCGGCTCTACACGTACGCCCGGGTGATGCTGCGCGAGCCGGAGGCCGCCGCGGACGCCGTCCACGACGCGTTCCTCCTCGCCGGTCAGCGCATCGACCAGCTGCGTGACCCGGACCGGCTGCGGTCCTGGCTGTACGCGATCGTGCGGACGGAGTGCCTGCGGCAGTTGCGGGAGCGGTCCCGCTCCGCTCCGCTGGCGGAGGCGACCGAGCCGGTCGCCGACACCGCCGACCCGGCCGCCGCCGTCAACGCCGACCAGGTACGCGACCTGGTGCACCTGGCGGTCGCCGCGCTCAATCCCGGTGACCGTGAGGTGGTGCACCTGGCGATCCGCCACGATCTGTCCTCCGTGGACATCGGTGCGGCGCTCGGGGTGCCCGCCAACCATGCGCACGCCCGGTTGTCGCGGGCCCGGTCCCAGCTCGAACGGGCACTCGGTGCGCTGCTCGTCGCCCGGGGCGGGGCGCGGGACTGCCCGGCCCTGGCCGACCTGCTCGACGACTGGCAGGGCCGGCTCACCCCGACCCTGCGCAAGCGGGTCGCCCGGCACATCGACGACTGCGCCCGGTGTGGGCTGCTCCGGCGCGAGCAGTGCAATCCGGCGGCGCTGCTGACCGCGTACACGGCACCGGGTTTTCTGGTGGTCGCCGACTCGGTCTGGCCGCGGCTCGCCGACGTGGATCCCGCCACCGGCCAGGTCGCCGGCCCCGACCCCGGCCCCGACCCGGCCGGCGACGACCCTGCCGACGGGGGCTCCGCCGACGGGGGTCCGACCGACGGGGGTGCCGTCGATGCCGCCGCCCCGGGAGAGGTCCCCGACCCGGCCGGTCCGGTCGGGGCGTCCGACGGCCGGACCGAGACGCCTCCGTCGTCCGAGACCGCTGCGTCGCCGGGCGACTCCGTCGTCGCGGGGGACGCCCCGGATGCCGCCGCTGGCGGACGGGTCGTCCACGCGGTGCCGGTCGCCGCGCCCGTGGCGGTGGTGACCTCGGGTGACGCGGCGGCTGCGGGCACCGCCGCCGGCCCGGAGCGGCCGGTCGCGGTCACCGCCGGCCCGCCGGCCCGCCGGCGCAACCGGCGGCGGCTCGCCGGTCTGCTGCTGTTGCTGCTCCTCGGGGCCGGGACCTGGGCGTTGTCGCCCGTCGGGCCGGCCGCCGAGCAGGCGGCGGTGACCTCCGGCGAACTGTCCGGTGGCACGTCGTCGACCGCCCCGACGGGCGGCGGTTCCCCGCAGCGGGGTGCGTCGCCGTCGGGTCCGGCCGGTGCCGGTGTGCCGGCCACGGCGGTTCCGCCGCCGGTCGTCGCTTCGCCGTCGGCCGGAGCCGGGCAGCCGACCGCCGTCGTGCCGCCTGCGGGTACGCCGCCGGTCCCCGCTCCGACCGGAAAACCGGCCGTGCCCCACCCGCCGGCCGCACTGCCGCTGGCCGTGCCCTTCACGGTGACGGCGAACGCGCACGTGCGCTGCGGCGCGGCCACCTGGAGCCTGGTCGTCCGGGCCACCGGCAGTGCCACGCTCGGGACGGCCCGGGTGCGGTGGACACCTGCGGGTGGCCGGGCGGCGAGCCGGGCGATGACCGTGGACGGGTCGTCCGCCCAGGTGACGGTGGGTGGGCTCCGTGCCTCGGCGGTGACCTGGTCGGTGCGGGTGACCGGCACCGACGGCCGTACGGCGGACAGCCCGTCGACCACGACCGCCGACCCGTGCGTCCGGCCCGGTTAGTCGGCCTGCCGTGACCCCTCGCCGGGGTCGGGTGCGCGGACCCCGGCGAGCAGCACGGTCAGGTACAGCTCGTCGCGGTGCCGGGGCGTGCCGGCGATCCGGGCGGCGAACGCGGTACCGCAGACCAGGTGTTGCAGGTCGTCCAGCGTGAGGCCGGGGCGCAGTCGGCCGGCCCGGGTCGCCTGCTCCAGCACGGTCGCGGCCAGGTCGCCCAACTCCGCGCGACCGGCTGTGGTCTGCGTGGTGGCGTCCTGTTCCGCGGGGGTCGCGAGCACCTCGGCGAGGGCCGGATCGTCAAGTTGACTGCGCAGGAAGGCCCGTAGCAGCAGCTCCACGCCGGCCCACGGGTCGTCCTCGCGGGTTGCCGCCCGTGCCTGGTCGAGCAGCGCGGCGAAGGCGTCGGCGGCGAGCGCCTCCAGCAGCGCCCGTCGGGTCGGGAAGTGCCGGTAGACCGTGCCGACGCCGACTGCGGCCCGCCGGGCGATCTCGTTGAGCGGCAACGACAGGTCACCTTCCGCCACTACGGCACGGGCGGTGGTGAGCACCCGTTCCCGGTTGCGGGCGGCGTCCGCACGCAGTGTCGTCGTCACCGCGCCAGCCTAACCCAACGGATGGACCATCCGATCGGATTGACAATCCGTTTACCTCCGGGTTCAATCGGATAGGTAATCCACTTCATTCCTCCACCGGAAGGCACCCCATGGACAGCGCACCCGGTTGGACCGTCGCCGATCTCACCGACCAGTCCGGCCGGACGTTCGTGGTCACCGGCGCCAGCAGCGGGCTCGGCGTGGCGATCACCCGCCACCTGGCCGCCCGCCGGGGCCGGGTGGTGATGGCCGTCCGGGACACCGCCAAGGGCGCCCGGGTCCGGGCCGGGATCCTGCGCGACCACCCCTGGGCAGATCTCGTCGTGCGTCGACTGGACCTGCTCGACCTCGACTCGGTCCGCGCCTTCACCGAGGACCTCGGGAGTGCGGTCGACGTGGTGGACGCGCTGGTCAACAACGCCGGCATCGGCACCGTTCCCCGGCGGCTGAGCCCACAGGGGGTGGAGAGCCAACTCGCCACCAACCACCTCGGCCACTTCGCCCTCACCGGGCGGCTGCTGCCCGTGTTGACCGCCGGCCGGACGCCGGTCGTGGTCACCGTCTCCTCGGGTCTCTACCGGCTCGGTCGACTCGACCTGACCGACCTGGCCGCCGAGCGCCGCTACTCCCCGGGCGGGGCGTACGCCACGTCGAAGCTGGCCAACGTGCTGTTCGGGCTGGAACTCGACCGGCGGCTGCGGGCCGCGGGCTCACCGGTGCGCAGTCTGCTCACCCACCCCGGGATGACCAGGACCGACCTCTCCCGGGACCTGCCGTCCCTCGCCCGGCGGGTCGAGACCGTCGTCATGGGGCCGCTGCGCCGCCCTCTCGACGAGGCTGCGGCACCGATGCTCTTCGCGGCCACCGTGCCGGCCGCGCCCACCGGCCGGCACATCGGCCCCGGCCGGCTGTTCCGCCGTGCGGAGCCCACCTTCGCGCCGCTGCGCGGCACCGCCACCGACCGGCAGCTCGCGGCCGACCTCTGGGCCCACTCCGAAGAGCTCACCGGGGTACGCCCACTGCCGGCCCCGCTGCGCTGACGGGGGCACCCCGGGAAACCCGTAACCGATGGGTTACGCTTTACGGGTGGACGAGGTGGCGGCGGCGATATCCGATCCGATCCGTCGCAGCATCCTCGAGCTGCTGCGCGACGGTGACCTCCCGGCCGGGGAGATCGCCGACCGGTTCCCGGTGAGCAGACCGGCCGTCAGCCGCCACCTGCGGGTGCTGCGGGACAGCGGCCTGGTCCACAGCGAGCTGGTGGGTCGGCAGCGGCGCTACCGGCTCGACACCGACCGGCTCACCGAGCTGGTCGACTGGCTCGCCCGGTTGCGTCGTCCGCGCGGTTGGGCGCAGCACCTCGACGCGCTGGAGACAGAGGTCCACCGCACCCGCCGTGAGCGGCGCACCCGCGACACGGCACCCCGAGCAGTAGGAGAGACCGCATGACCGGCATCCCCACCGGGCAGTTGTTCCGCACCCTCACCGGCACCGACCTGGTGCTGGTGCGCACCTTCCGCGCCCCGATCGAGGACGTCTGGGCGAGCGTCACCGAACCCGACCGTACCGCCCGCTGGTTCGGGCGGTGGGAGGGCGACGCCGGCCCCGGCCGCACGATCCGGTTGCAGATGGCCTTCGAGGACGGCACCCCCTGGACGGCGCTGCGGATCGAGGCGTGCGAGGCGCCCCGGCACCTGGCCGTGTCGTCGGCCGACGAGTCGGGCGGCTGGCGGATCGAGCTGGCGCTCACCGAGACGGCCGGCACCACCGAACTGCGGTTCACCCACCACCTCGACAGCGAGGAGCACGTCGGCGAGATCGGCCCCGGCTGGGAGTTCTACCTCGATCTCCTGGTGACCGCCGGCCCGGACGCCCCGGCGGACGCCCCGAAGGCCGACTTCGGTGACTACTACCCGGCGATGAAGCCCCACTTCGAGCAACTGCGCACCGGGGCCAGCTGACGACCCGGGCCGCGCCACCCGGCCCGGCCCGGGTCGACCACGGGCCGGTCGGCTCACATCCGCTCGACGGTACGGATGCCGAGCAGGTAGAGCCCCTGCCGCAGGGTGCGGCCGGTCAGGTCGGTCAGCAGCAACCGGCTGGCCCGCAGTTCCCCGTCGGCCCGCAGCACCGGGCAGCGCTCGTAGAACGCGCTGAACCGGGTCGCCAACCGGTGCAGGTAGCCGGCGAGCTGGTGGAACTCCATCGTCCGGGCCACCTCGTGGACGACGGTGGCGAACCCGAGCAGCTCGAACGCCAGCGCCCGCTCGGCCGGCGCGGTGAGCACGACCCGGGCGTCCGGGTCGACAGCGGTGCCGGCCCGCCGCGACACCGACCTGGTCCGGGCGTACGCGTACTGCAGGTAGGGGGCGGTGTTGCCGTCGAGGGCCAGCATCCGCTCCCAGTCCAGCACGTAGTCGCGGGTGCGGTCGGTGACCAGGTCGGCGTACTTGACCGCGCCGATACCGACGGCCCGGCCGATCTCGGCCGCGTCCGCCTCGTCCAGCGCGGGGTTCTTGGTCCGGGCCAGCGCGGTCGCCCGGGTCACCGCCTCCGTCAGCAGGTCGACCAGCTTCACCGACTCCCCGGTCCGACTGCGCAGCATCCGCCCGTCCGGACCGAGGACCGAGCCGAAGCCGAGGTGCTCGGCGCGGGCCGGCGGGCGCAACCAGCCGGCCTGCCCGGCCACCGCGAACACCATCGCGAAGTGCTGCCGCTGCGGCAGGCCGACCACGTAGAGCAGCCGGGTCGCGCCCAGCTCGCCGGTACGCAGCCGCAGCGCGGCCAGGTCGGTCGCCGGATAGCCGTACCCGCCGTCGCCCTTGCGCACGATCAACGGCAGTGGTGTGCCGTCCCGCCCGGTGAACCCCGGTGGGAAGGCGCAGGTCGCCCCGGCGCTGTCGGTGAGCAGCCCGAGCCGGTCGAGGTCGCCCATCACCGCCCCGAGCCGGTCGTCGTACGCGCTTTCGCCCCGGAAGTCGCCTTCGGTCAGGGTGACGTCGAGCAGTTGGTACACGGTCAGGAAGTACCGCTGGGACTGCTCGACCAGCAGCCGCCACAGCCGCCGCGTCTCCGGATCGCCACCCTGCAACGCGACCACCCGCTGCCGAGCCCGGTCCCGGAAGGCCGGGTCGGCGTCGAACTTCGACCGGGCCGCCCGGTAGAACCCGTCGAGGTCGCCGATGGACAGCTCCTGTGCCGCCTCCGCCTCACCGAGGTCCACCAGATGCGCGATCAGCATCCCGAACGGGGTGCCCCAGTCGCCGAGGTGGTTGACCCGCACGACCCGGTGCCCGAGCCAGCCCAGCAGCCGTACCGCCGCGTCGCCGATGACCGTGGAGCGCAGGTGCCCGACGTGCATCTCCTTCGCCACGTTGGGCCCCGAGTAGTCGACCACGACGGTCTCCGGTGCGGCCGTCACCGGCACCCCGAGCCGGGCGTCGGCGGCCAGCGCGGCGACCATGCCGGCCAGCGCGCCGTCGTCGATCGTCAGGTTGACGAAGCCCGGACCGGAGACCTCCGCCGTCGCGCAGACGTCGTCGAGGACCGCACGGTCCAGCACCGCCTGGGCGATCTCGCGCGGCGACCGGCCGAGCCGCCGGGCCAGCGCCAACGCCGCGTCGGACTGGAAGTCCGCGCGCGGCGAGCGCCGTACCACGGGGTCGACCGGGCCGTCGGCCACGGCGGTGAACGCCGGCGTCAGCCG
>NZ_JAGKQP010000002.1:3057500-4217500 GCF_019374995.1 Micromonospora sp. RL09-050-HVF-A | reverse complement strand
GGACAACGGGTTGATATTCCCGTACCCGCGAAAGAGCGCCCGTGATGAACCTTATTGTGCTAACTGCCCGAACTGTTGGAGGTCTTCGGACTGAGAACGGGGAGCGCAGGAACCTGGTGGGTAGTAGTCAAGCGATGGGGTGACGCAGGAAGGTAGCTGAGCCCGGCCGGTGGTTGTGCCGGGGTAAGCGTGTAGGCCGTGTTGTAGGCAAATCCGCAACACATGGGGCTGAGACGTGATGCCGAGCCGATTCAGGTGAAGTCAGTGATCCTATGCTGCCGAGAAAAGCCTCTAGCGAGTTCTTAGCGGCCCGTACCCCAAACCGACACAGGTGGTCAGGTAGAGAATACCGAGGCGATCGGGCGAACTGTGGTTAAGGAACTCGGCAAATTGCCCCCGTAACTTAGGGAGAAGGGGGGCCGGAGACGTGAAGCCCCGTGCGGGTGGAGCGTTGTATGGCCGCAGAGAGCAGGGGGAAGCGACTGTTTACTAAAAACACAGGTCCATGCGAAGAAGTAATTCGATGTATATGGACTGACGCCTGCCCGGTGCTGGAACGTTAAGGGGACCTGTTAGCTCTTCGGGGCGAAGCGGAGAACTTAAGCGCCAGTAAACGGCGGTGGTAACTATAACCATCCTAAGGTAGCGAAATTCCTTGTCGGGTAAGTTCCGACCTGCACGAATGGCGTAACGACTTCCCCACTGTCTCAACCACAGGCCCGGCGAAATTGCATTACGAGTAAAGATGCTCGTTACGCGCGGCAGGACGGAAAGACCCCGGGACCTTTACTATAGCTTGACATTGGTATCTGAATGGGCTTGTGTAGGATAGGTGGGAGCCGGTGAAACCTGTACGCCAGTATGGGTGGAGGCA
Source organism: Micromonospora sp. RL09-050-HVF-A (assembly GCF_019374995.1). Taxonomy (NCBI): domain Bacteria; kingdom Bacillati; phylum Actinomycetota; class Actinomycetes; order Micromonosporales; family Micromonosporaceae; genus Micromonospora; species Micromonospora sp. RL09-050-HVF-A. The sequence goes on along the minus strand of NZ_JAGKQP010000002.1, from coordinate 4,216,626 downwards.
ATCTTGAAATACCACTCTGGTTGATTTGGGTATCTAACTTCGGACCGTTATCCGGTTCAGGGACAGTGTCTGGTGGGTAGTTTAACTGGGGCGGTTGCCTCCTAAAGGGTAACGGAGGCGCCCAAAGGTTCCCTCAGCCTGGTTGGCAATCAGGTGTTGAGTGCAAGTACACAAGGGAGCTTGACTGTGAGACTGACAGGTCGAGCAGGGACGAAAGTCGGGACTAGTGATCCGGCACTTGCGAGTGGAAGCGGTGTCGCTCAACGGATAAAAGGTACCCCGGGGATAACAGGCTGATCTTCCCCAAGAGTCCATATCGACGGGATGGTTTGGCACCTCGATGTCGGCTCGTCGCATCCTGGGGCTGTAGCAGGTCCCAAGGGTTGGGCTGTTCGCCCATTAAAGCGGTACGCGAGCTGGGTTTAGAACGTCGTGAGACAGTTCGGTCCCTATCCGCCGTGCGCGTAGGATACTTGAGAAGGGCTGTCCCTAGTACGAGAGGACCGGGACGGACGAACCTCTGGTGTGCCAGTTGTCCCGCCAGGGGCACGGCTGGTTAGCTACGTTCGGAAGGGATAACCGCTGAAAGCATCTAAGCGGGAAGCCTGCTTCAAGATGAGGTATCCCACCCCACTTTGTGGGGGTAAGGCCCCCAGCTAGACGACTGGGTTGATAGGCCGGAAATGTAAGCCCGGTAACGGGTTCAGTTGACCGGTACTAATAGGCCGAGGACTTGCTTACAAGGCTGCTACGCGTCCACTGTGCAACTCTGAACAAACACCAAACAACCCCCCACCATGTGTGGGTGTGTGTGTTGTTTGATATGTTCATAGTGTTACGGCGGTCATGGCGGAGGGGAAACGCCCGGTTACATTCCGAACCCGGAAGCTAAGCCCTCCAGCGCCGATGGTACTGCACTCGGGAGGGTGTGGGAGAGTAGGACACCGCCGGACAATCTTTGGTTGAGGCCGACCCTTCGGGGTCGGCCTCAACTGTTTTCACGCCCCGAACCCCTCCATCGGGTCACACCGTCCACCGGCACGGTCGCGGGAACGGTGCAGCCTGGCAGCACGCGGGCCGGCGTCCAGAGCCACGGGGGCCCGCGTAGAGCCACGGGGGCCCGCGTCCGGAGCTGGTGCCGCCTTCGGTGAATCGCCCCGAGCAGCGGGCTTCACCTCGTACCGTCGATGCGGGACCCGGCTCCGGAGGGACCCACACCCAGCATGGCGGGAAACGTGACGTGGAGTACGTCGTGTCCGCAATCGCAGCGGACCGGGCGGGGTACCTGCTGACCGTACGACCGGAACTGACCGTCGGGACCGGCGGAGGCAGGAGTGGTCATGAAGATCGGAATCATTGGTTCGGGGCACATCGGCGGCACCCTCACCCGGCGGCTGAGCGCCCTCGGGCACGACGTGACAGTCGCGAACTCGCGGGGCCCGCAGAGCCTCACCGAGCTGGCCCAGGAGACCGGGGCCACCGCCGGCACGCTGGACCAGGCCGTCCAGGACGCCGAACTCGTCGTGGTGGCGATCCCGCTGCTCGCGGTGCCGGGGCTGCCGCCCCAACCGTTCGACGGCAAGATCGTCGTCGACGCCAACAACTACTACCCGCAGCGCGACGGTGACATCGCCGAGCTGCTCGACCGCAGCCTCAGCTCCAGCCGGTGGACCGCCGACCATCTCAAGGGCGCCCGGGTGGTGAAGACCTTCAACAACATCCAGGCCGCGCACCTGATGGACCACGGCAAGCCGGCCGGGGCCGGTGACCGGATCGCGCTGCCGGTGGCGGGTGACGACGACGACGCCAAGCAGGTGGTGATGCAGCTCGTCGACGCGCTCGGCTTCGACCCGGTGGACGCCGGCACGCTGGACGAGAGCTGGCGGCAGCAGCCCGACACCCCCGTCTACGGGACCGACCGCGACGCCGAGGGCGTCCGCCAGGGACTCGCCGACGCCCGCCCCTGACGGGGGCCGACCCGAAAGAGCACGAGAGCCCCGCCGGTGTCGCCGGCGGGGCTCATCCGTGCCCAGCCCACCCCGGGTCAGAGCGGGCGGGTGGGGAGAGGTGAGGGGGATCAGGAGGGTTTGGGACCGCAGACGAAGTTCGGCTCGGGGTCGTAGGTCCAGCTGAACTTCTCCCGCTTGACGACCTTGCCGTCCTTCTTGATGACCCGGAACGCGTCCTGGGTGAAACCGGTGCTGCCGGCGGCAGCGATGCACGTCGGGCCGGGCTCCAGGTAGACGGTCCTGGGACTGGTGACGTTGCGGCGTGGGCCGTACTCGGTCTTCACGCTGTCGTAGATCTTGGTGCTCCACATCGACACCGTGATCGTGTTCGAGGTCCAGGCAGTGTCGATCAGCACCCCGTGCGGGGTGTTGTTGCGGAACTTGAAGTCGAGGTCGGGCCAGAAGATCGTCGACTCGATCACCGCCGGGTAGCGGCTGAAGTAGAACGAGTGTGGCTTGTGCTCGACGTCCTGGAGGCCGGCGTAGTAGCTGGCGTTGAACAGGGTGGTGGTGAACTGGGAGACACCGCCGCCGACCCCGGGGACCAGCTTGCCGCCGAGGATCACCGGGGCGTCCTTGTAGCCCTGGGCGTAGCCGCGCTCGCCGGTGTGCGCGTTCAGCGAGAAGGTCTCACCCGGCTGCACGATTGTGCCGTCGACGTCCTTCGCCGCCTGGATGATGTTCTGGCTGCGCGGTGAGGACAGCCCGCCGGGGAACTTCGTGGAGAAGGTGGAGACCCGCTCCTTGATGCCCAGCTCGGCCAGCTTCGCCTCGGTCAGCTCGGGCTCGGCCTCCTTCAGCTGCCCGGTGACCGTCCGGCCGTCCGCCTTCGGCAGCACCGCGAGCAGGTCCCGGCTCAGCGCCGCCGAGTCGAGCTGCTTCCCGGCCCGCCCCGGGACCACCTTCGGCTTGCCGGCCGAGATGGTCAGACCGGCATCCTTGGGCGTCGACTCGATCGCGGCCAGCTTGCTGCCCAGCGCCGACCGGAGCCGCTTCACGTCGACCTTCGGCGTCAGCTTCCCCTCGTCGTCGGCCGAGAAGCGCAGCGCGCGGGCGATCGCCGCTGGCGGGACACTGACCGACCCCTTGTCGGAGGTGATGGTGACCGGAGCGGCGACGGCCGGCTTCGCCAGCTCGGCGACCAGCCGGTCCACCTCCTCCCGGGTCGTCACCGGGTTCTTCTCCACCACCGGCACCGTCACCGGTTGCCCGGCCAGCCAACCCGTGCGGACCACCCGGGCGGACTGCTCCGCATCGAGGGTCAGGCTCGGCTTGGGGTAGACCGGCTTCGGGGTGGTGCCGGTGAAGATGATCGCCGGCATCGTCATGTCCCGGCCCTGCTTACCGAGGATCTGGCGCAACGCCGCATCCAACTTGGCGGCGTCCACCGTCACCACCGGCTCGACCGTACGGGAGCCGAACAGCCGGTCCACCGGGTGCGCCTGGGTGTCGGTGGCGGCGGCGACGGTGGCGTCCACGTCCACCGTCAGGCCGACGTCGGCGGGATTGACCTCCGCCCGGTTCTCCCCCACCACCACGGTCAGCGGCGCGTTGAGCCTGCCGGCGCGCTTCTCCAGCTCGGCCCGCAGCTCCTTGGCCGCGTCGGCGCGGCTGCGGCCACCCAGCTCGGTGCCGAGCACGCTCGTGCCGCGCGGGACGTCCCCGGCGTACGCCCAGGCGCCCACGCCGACCACCCCGGCCAGCACCGCCGTGGTCACGCCACCGGCGAGCAACACCCGCCCGCGTCGCCACCACGGCCCGCCGCCGGGGGCCGAGCCCGCGGCGCCGCCAGCCGTCGGAGGCTCGTCCTCGCCCGGCCAGCTCACCGCGGTGACCTGCACCGTGGGGCGGTCGTCGGAGACCTGATTGTCGCCGTACAGGGTCACAGCCACCTCGATCGGACGTACCACGTGGGGGGTTGCGGCCCCCAGGGACACCTACGGTAGCCAACCGGACGGCCAGCCGACAGCGTGCGTCCGGCCATCCTCACCACCGCGTGTCGTAGCCGGTCACACGGTGTATGACCGATCGTGGCGCGGTGTCCGGATGCGCCGACCGGGGCCGCCCTGCGGGGGCGGACGAATCGGCCGGGCGGGGGCGTCGCGCGGTGACCCGGAGTGGCTGGCGGCACAGTTGCGCACCCCCGATCAGCCGGCTGCCGCCGGCCACCACGACCCCGTGGCACCTGCACGCCGGGGGCCGTGGCGGGGCCGGAACGGTCGCGGCGGAGGCGGAGGCGGAAGCGAGGTCGGGACCTTCGCGGCGGAAGCGGAAGCGGGGCCGGGACGGTCGCGGGCGGGGTCGGGGTCGGGGTCGGGGTCGGAACAGCGGAGGCGGGATCGGCGGGGCCGACCGCCCGCCGATCAGCGGACCCGGACGCCGACCTCCGGGGACGGCGGCCCGTCGTCCCGCCCGTCGGTCACGGCGACCCGGAACCGGTAGTCGTGCCCCCGGGCCAACAGCACCGCCTGGTGCCGGGTCTCCCACACGGGGTACGGGCCGACCCGCCACCGCTCCCCGGTGGTGGCGTCGCGCCAGTGCACCCGGTAGGCGAACCCCGGCCCGGCCGACCGCCAGGTCAACCGGACCTCGCCGCTGCCGGTGGCCGTCACGTCGAGCCCGGTCGGGGTGGGCAACTGCGGGGTGACCCGGACCGGTGCGCTGCGGGGGCCCGCACCCGCCTGGTTGGTCGCGGCCACCGTGAACTCGTACTCGTGCCCGTTGCGCAGCCCCGGCACGACGGCCCGGGTGCCCCGGGTGGGGATCTCCTCGGCGGTGAAGTCGCGTTCCCCGGCGCTGACGTCCCGCCGGTACACCCGGTGCCACCCGTCGGCTACCGAAGCGCGCCAGGTCAGCTCCACGCTGCCGACCCCGGCCTCGGCGCGCAGGTCCGTCGGGGCGACGGTGGGGGCGGTGAACCGGGCGCGGGCCCGCACCGGCGCGGACCGGGCCCCCGCTCCGCCGTCGTTGACCGCGTCGACTGTGAACTCGTACTCGTGGCCGTGGGTCAGGTGCCGGGCGACGTGCCCGGCGCTGACCTCCACCGCCGGTGGGCCGTCCTGCGGGGTGCCGGCGGTCAGGTCGCGGCGGCACACCCGGTAGGAGACACCCGGGCCGAGCGTCCGCCAGGACAACCGCACGGTGCCGTCCGGCTGCCCGACGGCGACCAGCCCCGGCGGTGGGGCGGGCGGGGTGACCAGGGCGGTCGCCCGGACCGGCTCGGACGGTGGGCTGTCCCCGCCACCACCGACCGCGACCACGGTGAACGCGTACGTGTGCGCGTGCCGGAGGAACCCGACGGTGGCGGTGGTGCCGGTGAAGGTGCCGACCGTGGTCTCCTCCCCGGTGCCCAGGTCGTGCTGCGTCACTCGGAAGAGCTGGACGAACGGCACCGGCTCCCAGCCCAGTGCGACGTCACCGGCCCGGCCGGGCACCGCCCGCAGGCCCTGCGGTGGTGGCGGTGGCGGCACCGTGGCGGTCACCCGGCCGACCGGTGAGGGTGCGCTCTCGCCGCTCCGGCCCAGCGTGCTCACCCGGAACTCGTAGTCGTGCCCGTTGGTCAGGAAGTCGGCCGAGAACCGGGGAGTGGTGGTCGGCTCGCCGATCCGGACGAAGTGGGTCTGGCCGGCGGTGACGTCCCGCCGGTGCACCTGGTAGCGCACCTCGTCGTCGGCGCGTACCGGCGGCCAGTCCAGTTCGGCGGTGCCGGCGCCGCCCGGTCGGGCGGTGAGCGTCGACGGCGCCGGGGGGAGGTCGGCGTGCTCCGGTCGGTCGCGGGGCCACACCAGCTCGACGAAACGCGGCCGGTAGAGGCCCGCGTCGGCGTAGGTGACCGAGTCGTCGACGTCGTTGACGTTGTAGGACAGGAGCAGCCGACCGGGGCGGGCCAGCTCCGGGTGCAGGTCGACGTCGTAGACCAGGTGACCGGCGGCGGTCTCCGGGGCTTGGTGCAGGTAGTCCGGGCCGGTGAACGGGCCGGTCGGCGCGTCGGCCGAGTAGGCCACCAGATCGCCGCTGAACACCAGGTTGTTCTCCTGGGTGACCAGCACGTACCGACCGCCGATCCGCTGTACGCCGTAGGCGGTACCGACGCCGCTGAGCAGCCGGGTCGAGGCGCGGTCGTCGGTGGACCAGCCGTCACCGGTCCAGAACTCCCACCGGCCGGTCAGGTCGTCCCCGGTCACCCGGGCCAGGTGGGCGAACTTCGCCCCGCCGGCCGCCTCGGTGCCGTACACGTAGGTGTGCCCGCCGTCGCGGAGCAGCTCCGAACCCCAGGAGACCCGGGCGCCCAGTGGCAACGGGCGGACCCCGGTGGGGGTGAGCGTGGGCAGTGCGAAGCTGGCCAGTGCGGTGCCGACCAGGGTGTGGTCGAGCGGGCTGAGGCCGGTGCGCCGGTAGCGGTGGACCAGCACCTGGAGGGTGTCGCCGGAGACGGTGGCGTCGCCGATCCAGGAGAACTCGCCGGGTGCCGTCGGGGGCACCAGGTCGCGCGGGTCCTCGGTGGTGCCGCCGTGCACCGTCTCGGCGAGCCGGTCGCCCCGCTGCACGATGGCCGAGTTGTGGATGAAGGGTGCGGTGCGGGGCCGGGAACCGTCGGGGTGCACCGGGCCGAGGAACGTGTCGGAGAAGAGCCAGAGCAGCCGGCCGTCGGGCAGTCGTACCGAGGCCGTCCGGTCGGCACCGTTCCACCGGCCGGAGGTGTCGCCGTAGTCGTCGAAGGCGGCGGTCAGCCGGGCGGCAACCGGCCCACTGTCCGGCAGGGCCCGGTGCGGTGCCGCCCCGGGCACGGTGGCGAGCAGGACGAGCAGCCCGACGACGAGCAGCCAGCGCACCGGCCGGCGGGTGCCGGTCAGCCCACGGCGGACGCCGGCCAGCTGCCGGACCGGGTCGACCACCGCCACCAGAAACCCCCGTCTACCGGTCACCTACCGGCAGGGTGTCACGACCCGGGACGGCGACGGTAGCCGTCGGAAGGGTGGAGGCGACCGACGCATCCGTTCTGCGGTGGATTGTCGACACTGCGGTGCCGACGACGGTGACCGTCGCCGTGACCAGGGCCGCCCCGGCGATACCGGCGACGGTGTGCGGCACGACCGTGGCGGTCGCGGCCACGAAGCCGACCGTGGAGATCCACAGTGGTGCCGAGGGCCACCGGGCCGACGCCGCGACCCGGGCGTTGATCAGCACGAAGACCAACGCGTACAGGGCCCCGGTGGCGGCGAAGAGCGGTGCGAGGCCGCCGTACCGGGCGTACTCCGGGCCACCGGCCAGCCCGAACGCCAGCCCGCCGGCCAGCGCCGAGGCGAGCACCAGCGCCGCCCCGGCCGCACCGACCAGGAGCAGCGCCGTGCGCAGCGTCCCCCGGTCGCCCCGGGCCAGCCGGGGCAGGGCGATGACCGTCACCACCTGGGGGGCCCACAACGCGCCCTTGGTCAGCACCGTGCCGACCGCGTACGTGCCGGAGGCGTCGGGGGGCAGGAACCGGCGGGCCAGCAGCAGGTCGGCGTACGACACGACGAGCATCGCCAGGGTCGCCCCGCTGGCGGTGAGCACCGTGCGGGTGGTCAGGGTCGGGGCCACCGGGTCGAGACCGGCCCCCCGGTTGAGCCGGACCAGCAGCGCCAGGACCAGTACGGAGGTGACCGCCCCGGCCAGCAGCGCCCCGGTCAACCCGCCGCCCAGCGCCAGTCCGGCGATCATCCCGCCGTAGCGGCCGGCGGCGAGTAGCGCCATCCCGCCGGCCAGCCGCAGGAAACGCTGGTCGCCCTGGAGTTCGCCCAGCCACCGGCCGGCGGCCACCACCGCCACGGTCAGCACCCCGAGCAGCAGCACCGCCGGGCCGGTCAGCCGCAGCCCGACGGCGGCCACCGGCAGCAGCACGGCCAGCAGCGCGGCGGTCACCGCCACGGTCAGCAGGGTGGGGCGGGCGGTGGCGGCCCGGCCGTGCCGGGCCCGGTGCACGGCCACCGCGATCTGGAGGCCGGTGCTGGCCACGCCGCCGATCGCGCCGAGCGCCAGCAGGGTGGCCAGCGCGCTCAGCTCCGCCGGGGCGAGGTGCCGGGCAGCGAGGACCGGCACCACGTAGGCGAGCCCGTTGACGAAGACCCCGGCCAGGGTGACGGCCACCCCGGCGACGCCGATCCCGACCGTCCGACCGCGCCCGTCGCCCGACCCCGTACCTGGCCCGTCGACCGACCCCTGACCTGGCCCGTCGCCTGATCCCTGACCTGGCCCGTCGCCCGGACCCCGGCCCGTGACGTCGCCGGGTCGCCGGCTGTGCCCGTCGGGGGCCTCGGGTCCTCCGACGGCCCCGGGTCGCCGGCCGTGCCCGTCGTCCGATGTTGTGCCCATCACCGCTCCGTGTCGCCGGCCGCGCCGGTCGTCCGCTGCCCGCCCGTGACCGTCCCGGGTCGCCGGCTCCGCCGGTCACCAGCAGCGCAAGTACAGTGTCGCCACGCCGGCGCCGATCGCCGGGTCAGCCTAGTGAGGAGGTCAACCCCTGCGGGAGAGGTCGATCCTCGTCGCCACCGGGCTGGCCGTCACCGCGCTGGTGCTGGCTCCGCTGGCCGCGCCCGGCTATGTGCTCAGCTATGACATGGTCTTCGTGCCCCACCAGCCGTGGCGGGCCGAGCTGGTCGCCCCGGTCGACTCGCTGCCCCGGGCGGTGCCGCTGGACGCCCTGGTCTCGCTGGCCAGCCAGGCGGTGCCGGGATGGCTGCTGCAACGGGTGGTGCTGGCCGGGGTGCTGCTGCTCGCGGCGATCGGGGCCGGCCGGCTGGTGTCCACCGGGCAGCCGGTCGTGCGGGTGGTCGCCGCCGTCGGATACGCCTGGACGCCGTACCTGGCGGAGCGGCTGCTGATCGGGCACTGGGGGCTGCTGCTGGCGTACGGGGCGCTGCCGTGGCTGGTCGACGCCGCGATCCGGGTGCACCGGCCAGGGGGGCTGCGCCGGCTGCTGCTGGTCGCGCTGCCCGCCGTGGTGACCCCGACGGGTGGCCTGATCGCCCTGGTCACGGTCGCCGTGCTGGTCGCCCGACGGGGTGCCGCCCGGACGACCACGGTGGCCGTCGGCGCGCTGCTGGTGCTGAACCTGCCGTGGCTGGTGGTCGCCGGGTTGAGCGCGGCGGACGCCCGGACCGACCCGGCCGGGGTGGCCGCCTTCGCGGCGCGGGCCGAGAACTGGAGCGGGGTGTTCGGCGCGCTGGCCGGCACCGGGGGGATCTGGAACGGGCAGACCACCCCGCTGAGCCGCTCGTCGCCGTTGACGCCGGTGGCGACGGTGCTGCTGCTGGTGCTGGCGGGGTACGGCGTCCGGACGTTGCGCGGACGCTGGCCGGTCGGGGTGGCGGACCGGCTCGCCGGGTTGGCCGCCGCCGGATTCCTGACCGCCCTGCTGGGGGTGCTGCCGGGGGGTTCCACCCTGCTGGGGTGGGCGGTGGCGTCGGTGCCGGGGGCCGGGGTGCTGCGCGACGGGCAGAAGTTCCTCATCCCGTACGCGCTGCTGCTGGTGGTGGCCGGGGCGCTCGGCGCGGAACGACTGGCCGACCGGGTCGCCGCCCGGGGGGCGACCGGTGGCGCGCGGGCGTTGCTCGTCGCCGTCCTGCTGCTGCCCGTGGTGGTGCTGCCCGATCTGGCGTTCGGTGCGGCGGGCCGGCTGCGCCCGGTGACGTACCCGGCGGACTGGGACGCGGTGGCCCGCCGGCTCGACGGCCGGTCCGGGGAGGTGCTGTCACTGCCGTTCGGGGCCTACCGGGCGTACCCGTGGAACGACGGCCGGACGGTGCTGGACCCGTTGCCCCGCTACGTCGACGCCGACGTGCTGGTGGACGACACCCTCTGGGTGGGCGCGACCGGGGTGCGGGGGGAGAACCCGCGTGCCGCCGAGGTGGGCCGGGTGCTGGCCGCCGGTGGCCCGGTCGCGGTGACCGGGGTGCGCTGGGTGGTGGTGCAGCGGACGGTCGACGGCCAGCGGGTCGACCCGGCGGCGCTGGTCGGGTTGCGCGAGGTGTACGCCGGTGTGGACCTCACCCTCTATGAGAATCCGGCCGGGCGCTGACCGGAGCGGTCAGCCGTCCCGGGTGGGCGGCGGGGCGGCCGTCGACACCGACAACGGGCGGGTGCGGGCCGAGGTCCGGTCACCGGCGCTCCGGGCCGCCCGGCGGGCCGGCGGTGATCACCCGCGCGACTCTCCCGGTGTGGGCTACTTGGTGGTAACGTGCCGCGCACGCAGCTCACGAGGAGGAAAACAGCACCATGCGCAGTGCTCTCTCGTTGGTTCTGGTCGCGGTAGCCGCGATCGCTCTGGGTGCCTTCGGCACGGTGGCGTTGGCCACCACGCTGACCGGTACGTCGGCGGCCGAGGCGGCGAAGGCCGAGCAGGCCGCCCGCACCGAGTCCGGCGGCGGCAACGGTGGTGCCAACCAGCCGCTGGTCTACGGCACCAAGTAGGACTGTTCCACCTGCGCGACCGGTGACCCTGCCGGATCCGTCCGCCCGACCGGCGGCACCGCCGGACCCGATCGCCCGACCGGTGACCCTGCCGGCCCTGACTGCCCTGCCGGCGATCCCGCCGGAGCCTGCTGCTCGACCGACGATCCTGTCGTACCGTTCGCGGCCCTCGTGACGAGGGCCGCGAACTTCTTTCCCGAGACCGGCCAGGTGAACCGGGCGGCGTGGGCGCGGGCCGCCGTGCCCATGGTGGCCCGGTAGCCGTCGTCGGTCAGCAGCAGCCGCACCTTGGCCACGAAGTCGTCGACGTCCTCGGCGAGCAGGCCGGTCTCCCCGTCGACCAGGGACTCCTCGACCCCACCGGCACCCCGGAACGCCACCGTCGGGGTGCCGACCGCGCCGGCCTCGACGATGGTGAGCCCCCAGCCCTCCTTGAGCGACGGGGTGAGCGCCACCCAGGCCGAGGCGAGCAGGTGCCGCTTGTCGGCGTCGGAGACGAAGCCGGTGAACCGGACCCGGTCGGTGAGGCCCAGCTCGGCGGCGGTGTGCCGCAGCTGCGCCTCCCACCAGCCCTGCCCGGCGACGGTCAGGGTCAGGCCGGGCAGTTCGTCACCGAGCGCGGCGAGGGTGGCGAGGGCCACCTCGACCTGCTTGTGCGGGACCAGCCGGCCGAGCACCACCAGCGACGGTTCCGGCGAGCGGGGCACCGGGCCGACGGTCATGTCGGGGGTGCCGTTGTGCACGATGTCGACCCGGGCCGGGTCGATGCCGAGGGTGGCCAGCTCGTCACGGGTGGCGGCGGAGACGGTGACGTACCGGCAGCGGCGGTAGACCCGGGGGGCGAGCCAGGACTCCACCCACCAGCCGAACCGGGCCAGGCTCGGGCCGAGCACCACCGGCCACTGCTCCCGGTGCACGTGGTGCACCAGCGCGATGACCGGCCGGCGGGCGTAGAGGGCGGACAGGAAGGGCAGGCCGTTGCCGACGTCGACGATCAGGTCGGGTCGACCGCCGTGGCGGCGGCTCAGCGGGCCGAAGCCGAGCGCGCCGGCCAGGTACGCCAGGGCGGCCCGGAGGTAGACGGTGTGCCGGCCGCCGCGCCGCAGCACCCGTACGCCGTCGGGGGTGGTCTCCTCGGCGGGGCCGGCGGGGTGGGTGGCGCAGAGCAGGGTGGCCCGGTGGCCGTGCCGGACGAGTTCCCCGGCGATCCGCTCGACGTACACCTCCGAGCCGCCACCCTCCGGATTCCGGGTGTCCCGCCAGTTGAGGAACAGTACGTGCCTGGTGGTGGCGGCAGCGGGTGCGTCCAACACTCAACTCCTACTGCCGAGTAGTCTTCGCGGTCGCGTCACACTATGGGCTGCGTCACGCACGTCGCAATGCCCGATCGGAGGCGAGATGCAGCAGTCGCCGGGCCGTCCGGGGGCGGCCGACGGGCCGGACGACACATCCAGCACGGTGTGGCGTGTGCGGTTGGTTGCGGTGTGTCTGGCTTTGTCCGCACTGGCTTTCCTCCAGGACCCCGGCCTGATCGCCATCGACACCAAGGTCGACCTGGCCATCGATCCGGCCGGATGGCTGACCCGGGCCCTGCACGTCTGGGACCCCGACGGCACCTTCGGGCAGTTGCAGAATCAGGCGTACGGCTACCTCTGGCCGATGGGACCGTTCTTCCTGCTCGGCAAGCTGCTCGCCGTACCGGCCTGGGTGGTGCAGCGGCTGTGGTGGGCGTTGCTGCTGACGGTGGCCTGCGTCGGCGTCGTCCGGCTCGCCGAGCGGCTGCACGTCGGCACCCCGTGGGCCCGGTTGCTCGCCGGGGCCGCCTTCGCGCTCTCCCCCCGGCTGCTCACCGAACTCGGCCCGATCTCGGTGGAGGCGTGGCCCAGTGCGCTCGCGCCGTGGGTGCTCGTCCCGCTGGTCGGGCTGGCCGACGGGGTGCCGCTGCGCCGGGCGGTCACCAGGTCGGCCCTGGTGGTGGCGTGCGCCGGTGGGGTCAACGCGACCGCCGTGCTGGCCGTGGTGCCGCTGGCCGCGCTCTGGCTGCTCGGCCTGCATCCGCTGCGTCTGCGGGTGAAGGCGCTGTTCGCCTGGGGGCTCGCGGTGGGCGCGGCGACCGCCTGGTGGCTGGTGCCGTTGTTGCTGCTCGGCCGGTACAGCCCGCCCTTCCTCGACTACATCGAGACCGCGCCGGTGACCACCACCCCCACCGACGCCACCACCGTGCTGCGGGGCGCCTCGCACTGGCACGCCTACCTCAACGGCGCGTACGGGCCGCCGTGGACGGCGGGTTGGCGGCTCGCCACCGAACGACCCCTGGTGGTCGCCACCCTGGTGGTCGCCGGGCTGGGCATCGCCGGGCTGGCCCGCCGGGGCATGCCGCACCGGCGGTTCCTGGTCACCGGCCTGCTGGTCGGGCTGGCCCTGGTCGGGCTCGGGCACCTCGGCCAGCTCGACGGGTTCGGCGCGCAGACCCAGCGGACCTTCCTCGACGCGGCGGGTGCACCGCTGCGCAACGTGCACAAGTTCGACGTGGTGCTCCGGCTGCCGCTCATCCTCGGCCTGGCCCACCTGGTCGGGCTGGTGCTGCGGGCCGCCCGTACCGGCGACCGGCCCGAACTGGCCGCTCTGCTGCCCCGGCCGCTCCAGCCGGTGCGGCTGCGTGCCGGCCTGGTCACCGGCACCGCCCTGGTCGCGGTCGCCGCGGTGGCCGCGCCCGCGCTCGGCGGCGGGCTGGCCGCCCCGGGCAGCTTCACCGGGGTACCCGGCTACTGGCAGCAGGCGTCGAACTGGCTGGACCGGGCCGTCGGCGACGACCGGGTGCTGGTGGTGCCCGCCGCCCGCTTCCCCCGCTACCTGTGGGGCAGCCCCAGCGACGAGATCACCCAGCCGTTGTCGAACCGGCCGTGGGCGGTGCGCAGCTCGGTGCCGCTCACCCCGCCCGGCACCATCCGGCTGCTGGACACCGTCGAGTCGGCGCTGGCCGACGGGCAGGGCTCCGCCGGCCTCGCCGACCTGCTCGCCCGCTCCGGGGTGAAGTACCTGCTGCTGCGCTCCGACCTCGACTACGGCCACAGCGGCGCCGTCCGGCCGGTGGTGGTCCGGCAGGCGCTGCTGCGTTCCCCCGGCATCGAACCGGTGCGTGGGTTCGGCCCCGAGGTCGGTGGAGGCCGGCTGCCCGGCAACGTCGTCGACCGGGGACTGGACGTCGGGGTCCGGGCCCTGGAGGTGTACGAGGTCCGCCGCGCCGTCGACCAGATCGTCGCGTACGACGCCGCCGACCTGACCACTGTCGTCGGCGGCCCCGAGTCGCTGCTGCCGCTGGCCGCCGCCGGCCGGCTCTCCGCCGCGCCGACCGTGCTCGCCGGGGACCGCCCGGCCGGGCTGGCCGCGTCACAGGTGACGCTCACCGACGGGTTGCGCCGCCGGGAGGTGGCCTTCGGGCAGCAGCACGACAACGCCTCGGCCACCATGACCGCCCGGGACCGCCCCCAGCTCGACGCCCCGGCCCGGGACTACCTGCCGCCGTGGGCCGAGGGGGAGTCCACCGTGGTGCGCTACCTCGGCATCGGCGGGGTGTCCGCGTCCAGCTCCTGGTCGCAGGCGCAGCCGCTGGGCGGTGGCCGCCCCGAACACCAGCCGTACGCGGCGGTCGACGGTGACCTGAGCACGTCGTGGCGGTCCGCCCCGGGGACGCGCGCGCCGGGGCAGTGGTTCGAGGTGGAGCTGGACCGGCCGCAGGTCGTGCGGCAGGTGCGGATCACCTTCGACACCGGGGCCGATTCGCTGCCCACCAGGATCACCGTGACCGCCGGCCGGCAGCAGGCCACCGTGCAGACCGCCGGGCAGAGCGTCGAGGTGACCCTGCCCGACGGCTACCCCACCCGGTTCGTCCGGGTCACCGTCGAGGAGGTCTTCGACGTCCGGGCCGGCTTCGGTGGGGTGGGCATCGCCGAACTCGTCATCCCCGGTGTCGAGGCTGCCCGGACCCTGGTGGTGCCGGCCCCACCGGCCACCGACCGGCCGGCCACGATGGTGTTCGGCGCCGCCCCGGCCACCCCGGCGTGCGTCTTCGACGAGGGCCGGCCGCTCTGCGCCGGGGCGATGGCCCGCGCCTCCGAGGACAGCGACCGGATCGACCGCACCGTGCAGCTGCCGACCGGCACGGACTACCGGGTCGCACTGTGGGCCCGGCCCCGGCCCGGCGGGGCGCTCAACGCGCTGCTCGACCCCGGTGGGGCGGCGGCGGTCACCACCGGGGTCACCCCGACCGTGGCCGCCTCGACCGTCGGCGTGTCCCACCCGACCGCCCGCCCCGGCGCGGTGGTCGACGGGAACCCCGCGACCATCTGGTACGCCGCCGACGCCGACCGGCAACCATGGCTGCGGTTGACCTGGCCGAAGGCGCGTACCGTCACCGGGCTGCGGATCGCCCTGCCACCCGGTGCGGCGGCGGCCCGCCCCTGGCGGGTCACCGTGCTCGGCGACGAGGGGATGCGCGGCGGGGTGCTCGACGAGGGCGGCACGCTGCTGTTCGACCGGCCGATGCGCAGCGACGACCTGACCGTGCTGATCGCCGACGTGGTGCCGGTGGCGTCGTACGACCCGTACGGGCGGGTGACGCAGGGCCTGCCGGTGGGGGTGGGTGAGCTGACCGTGCTGCCGGACGGCCCGGCCACCCCGGCGGACCCCGCGAGGCGGGTGACCCTGCCCTGCGGCACCGGCCCGACGGTGACCGTGCCCGGTGGGCAACGCCGGACCGCGCTGGTCGCCAGCCGACGGGACCTGGTGGAACTGCGCGAGGTGCCGGCGGTGCTCTGCGGTCCGGCCGCGAAGACGCCGCTGCGGCTGACCGCCGGGGAGAACCGGTTGGTGGCGGCGGGGACCCGGCTGACCGTACCCACCCGGCTCGCCCTCACCCCGACGGACGCCCCAGCCGGCGGGACCTCCGCCCGCCCGGCGACAACCGGCGGGTCGGGGATCGCCGGCACGGACGGTGGCGGTACGGCGGCACCCGGGGCCGGCGACGCGACGAACGGACCCCGACAACCCGGGGCGACCCGGACGGTGCTGCGGGTCGACGAGTGGTCGGCCACCCGGCGGGTGCTGCGCCTGGAGAGCTACCCCGGCCAGCGGGTGCTGGCGCTGCGGGAGAACGCCAACGCGGGCTGGGTGGCCACCGCAGCCGGCCGGACCCTCACCCCGTTCGTGGTGGACGGCTGGCAGCAGGGCTGGCTGGTGCCGGCCGACGTCGCCGGTGCGGTGACGCTCCACTTCGCCCCGGACCGGGGGTACGTGGCGGCGCTCGGGGCCGGGGCGGTGCTGCTGACCGGGGTCGCCCTGCTGGCGGTGCTGCCGGCACGGCGTACCCCGGGGATGGTGGCGGTGGTGCGGCGCAGGCGCGGACGGGTGCTCGCCGCGCTCGTCGGTGGTGGGGCGTTGCTGCTGTTCGGCGGGCCGGCGGCGGTCGGGGTGGCACTGGCGGTGGTGGTCGTGGTGCTGGCCGGGAGGGCCCTGGAGCCGCACCTGCACCCGCCGGACCGGCGGGGTATGCACCGGCTGCGCCGGGCGACCGTGCGCTGGCTGCCGGTGGCGTGTTTCGCCGTGGCCGGCTGGTGGGCGGCGACCCGGGGTGGGCACACCGCCTGGCTGCCTCAGTTGGCCGCGGTCGCCACCGCCACTCTGCTCTGGCTCTCGCTGGTGCTGCGCCGACGCGGCCACCGCCCACCCCAGCGCTGGAAGGGGCGCTCCACCGCGTAGTAGCTGACCGCCGCGAGGACCAGCCCACCGGCGACGGTGAGGATGAACGTGCCGAGCGGGTCACCGGTGAACTCCGGCCGGCCGTCGACCAGGTAGATCCCCTCCAGCACCAACGGGTGCCAGAGGAACAGCCCGTACGACACCCGGCCCAACCACCGGCCGACGATGCTGTCGAAGACGCCCTTGGTGCGGGTCTGCGGCCCGAACGCCACCGGCACGATCAGCAGCACCGCGACCACCAGGTAGAGCACCAGCTTGGTGGCGAACTGGCCGGCCGTCGGCTCGGCCAGGTCCCGGGGGCCAGTGACCGGGGTGGTGGCGACGGCCAACGCGCCCAGGGCGATCGTCCAGCAGGCCAGCGGGGCCCGGCCCAGGTCGTCCAGGAAGCGCCAGCGCACGCCCCGGCCGGTGCGCAACGCGACCTGCGCGCCGGCCAGGGCCATCCCGGCACCGAACCAGCCGGCGTACGAGGGCAGCCACATGGTGTGCAGGCCGAGGCTGAATACGCCCGTACCCATCAACGCCACCCAGCCCCCGGTCACCACCGTCGCGGCCACCGCGATCCGCAGCACCCCGTCCGGGTGGGCCGACGCCGGCGGGCCCGGTGTCGGCCGTCGCCGGCCGAGCAGGAGGACCGCCAGCACCGGCAGCAGCAGATAGAACGTGACCTCGGTGGCCAGGCTCCAGGTCTGGCTGATCCCGTGCCGGAGCTGACCGTGCTGGTAGATCTGGGTCAGCGTGAGGTGCCGCAGCCAGTCACCTGTCGACGCCGGCCGGTTCTGCGGCAGCACCAGCAGGCAGACCACCACCGCCACCCAGTAGGCGGGCAGGATCCGGGTGGCCCGCCGCCACAGGTAGCGGCCGGTGCCCGGGGGCTGCTGACCCGTCGCGTGCGCGTGCGCGTACGGCCGGAACAGCAGGAAACCGGAGAGGACGAAGAAGACCGCGACCCCCACGTCGAGCCGGGACAGCCAGGCCCCGACGGCGGTGTCGCCGGTGTTGCGCCCGGTGGCGAAACCGACGTGGTGCCCCACCACGGCGAGTGCTCCGATCACCCGGACGGCGTCGAGCGCGGGCAGCCGCCGCAGGACCTGATCGGGAATCGGGGCAGACATCAACCGTCCAGAGGGTCGCGGGCCTATGTGACTCGGGAGTAACGTGCGGCCAAGTTTTACATTCTCGATCTTCCGCCGGTAACCGGCTGACCGTCTTGTTAGGGGAGGACCAGTGAAGACTCGCCTGGGTGCCGCGCTGTTCGGCATCGGCGTGCTGTCGCTCGTGGTCGCCGCGGGAACGGCGTACTACGTGGCGCCGTCGGTGACGAAGCTGCCGTACGACCTGACGTTCTGCAACGCGGACGGCAAGCCGGACGGTTGCCTGCGGGCGAGCGTCGCGATCGCCGAGAACGCCACCTACATGCAGGTGCTCAACGGGAAGCCGACGATCCAGACCGGTCAGCTCAAGGCCACCACCGAGGTGGTGCCGCAGGCGGCGACGACCGAGAAGGAGATGACCGGTGACCTGCGGGGCGAGGCGGTCGTCTGGGACGTCTACGGCACCGTCGTACGCACCGACAACGGCTCGGACGTCAGTAAGTACGCGGCCGAGTTCGCCCTGGACCGGGTGAGCGCCGCCGCCCGGGACTGGGACAAGCAGTACCTGGACACCGACGGTCCGGGCGGCACCGACGACTCGGTGACCTTCGCCGGGCAGACCTACAAGTTCCCGTTCCGTGCCGAGCGCAGGGACCACACCTTCTTCGACCGGGACCTGCGCAAGGGGCTGCCGATCGCCTTCGACGGCACCGAGCAGATCAACGGCACCGAGGCGTACCGGTACGTGCAGCAGATCCCGGAGAGTGACCTGGTCACCCCGGCGGGCTCGCTGACCGCGCTGGCCGGTGCGCTGGCCCCGGGCGCGACCACCGGAAAGGTCACCTACAGCAACACCCGGACGATCTGGATCGAGCCGGTCAGCGGCAACTTCGTCAAGGTACGCGAGCAGCAACGCAAGAACTTCGTGCCCAACCAGGGCAGCCCGGTGACCCTGCTGGACGCGGACTTCGTCTATGACGAGGCCACCATCGCCAACAGCGTGAAGTCGGCCGGCGTGACCCGGGACAAGCTCCAGCTGATCGGTCGTACCCTGCCGATCGGGCTGGCCGCCCTGGGTGCCGTTCTGCTGCTGCTGGGGCTCTGGCTGATGGTCTCCGGGCGGCGCGCGCCGGTGGCCGAGGCGCGGCGTCGGCCGGACGGGGCTCCGACCGGGAGGCCGGTGCGGGACGCGTCGACCAGGGTCGAGCAGCCGGCTGCGGTGCGCCAGGGTGGCCCGCTCAGCGACGAGATCCCACCTGCGTCGACGAACTGGCGGGCCGAGGACGAGGTCGGCAAGCGCTGAGCTGATCACCGGTCGGCGGGCGGGTCGGGTTTCCGGCCCGCCCGCCGGGTCGGCACCAGCCCGAGGAGGAATCCGTGCAGAATCGATCGGCCTGGCGTTCGTCGACTCCGACACGCTGACCGCCCGACCGGCGCTGGCGTCGAGCCTCTCCTGAGCCTTACTCCACCCCCACGGTGCGTCGGGGGCGGGCCCTCGCCCGCCCCCGACCATCCGTTTCACCCGCTGGGCGTCCCCACCTGGCCGGCGGCGCGGTTCGACGCCGGCCAGCGCCCGGTGCGTGCAGTTCAGAGGCCGGCCAGCGCCTGGTGCGCGCAGTTCAGAGGCGGGCCAGCGCCCGGCGCAGCGGATCGAGCCCGAGCGCGCCCAGGTCGAGCGCCTGCCGGTGGAACTCCTTGAGGTCGAAGTCGGCACCCTTGCGGGCCTTCGCGTCCTCCCGGGCCTGGAGCCAGATCCGCTCGCCCACCTTGTACGACGGTGCCTGCCCCGGCCAGCCCAGGTAGCGGTTCAGCTCGAAGCGGAGGTTCTCCTCCGGCACCCGGCAGTGCGAACGCATGAACTCCCAGCCCAGCTCCGGCGTCCACCGTTCGCCCGGGTGGAAGCCGAACGGGTTGTCCCGGGGGATCTCCAGCTCCAGGTGCATCCCGATGTCGATGATCACCCGGGCCGCCCGGAACGCCTGCCCGTCGAGCATGCCGAGCTTGTCACCCGGGTCCTCCAGGTAGCCCAGCTCGTCCATCAGCCGCTCCGAGTAGAGCGCCCAGCCCTCGCCGTGGCCGGAGACCCAGCACAGCAGCCGCTGCCAGCGGTTGAGCAGCTCCGCCCGGACGGCGGTCTGTGCGACCTGGAGGTGGTGCCCGGGAACACCCTCGTGGTAGACCGTGGTCACCTCGCGCCAGGTGGAGAAGTCGGTGACGCCCTGCGGCACCGCCCACCACATCCGCCCCGGGCGGGAGAAGTCCTCGCTCGGCCCGGTGTAGTAGATCGCCCCGTCGCTGGTCGGGGCGAGGCAGCACTCGATCCGGCGGACCTGCTCCGGGATGTCGAAGTGGGTGCCGTGCAGCTCACCGATCGCCTTGTCGGCCAGCGCCTGCATCCAGTCCCGGAACGCCTCCTTGCCCTGGATGGTCCGGGCCGGGTCGGCGTCCAGCACGGCCACCGCCTCGTCGATGGTCGCGCCCGGGCCGGCGATCCGGCCGGACACCGTCCGCATCTCGGCCTCCAGCCGGGCCAGCTCCGCGAAACCCCAGGCGTACGTCTCGTCCAGGTCGACCTTCGCGCCGAGGAAGTACTGCGAGGCCAGCTCGTAGCGTTCCCGGCCGGCGGCCTGCTTGTCCCGCCCGCGCGGGACCAGCTCGGTGCGCAGGAACTGGCCGAACTCGACGGTGGCCGCGGTTGCCGCCGCAGCGCCCCGGCGCAGCTCGGCACCGAGCGTGCCGTCGGCGTCCAGCCGCTGCACCAGCCCGTGGAAGAAGTTGTCGCCGTGCGGGTCGGTCCAGATGTCGCACTGCTTGGCCACCTCGGTCAGCTGCACCTTGGAGCTGACCCGCCCGGCGGCGGCGGCCTCACGCAGCGTGGTCTTGTAACCCTCCAACGTGGCGGCGAAGCGGTTGAGCCGCGCGGCGACGGCGGCCCGGCCCTGCTCACCCTCGGTGGGCATCAGGTCGAAGACCATCCGGATCTCGTGCAGGCCACTGGCGATGACATTCACCTCGCTGGTGATCTCACCCGCGTCGTGCCGGGCCAGCTCCAGCCCCAGGCGCTCCTGCATCGCCTCCTTGGCGGTCCGTTCCGCCTCGGACTCCGGCTCGGTCACGTCCAGGTCGGCGAGGGTACGCCGGGTCAGCTCGGCCCGTGCCTCGTAGCCTGCGGGCGAGAGGTCGTCGAGTTGGTCGTCGTAGCCGGCGATGCCGACATAGGTGGCACCGGTCGGGCTCAGTGGCGCCCAGTCAGCCACGTACCGGTTCGCGAGGTCATCGATTCGTCCCACGCTGCGACCCTACGTGACCAGCGGGTCCGGTTGTCGAGCGCGTTTGCCGGACCCGGCTGTCGGGTTGCGGCGACCGCCGGTCAGGGGCGGGGCAGCAGGCGGGCCGGAGCGAAGTCGATCGGGAAGGGCAACCGGGTACGCAGCCGCTGGTGGCCGACCGCCCGGCCGACGACCGGGTAGCCGCCGTCCTCCCGGCGGAGCAGGGTCGCGGTCATCCGGTGGGGCCGCCGGTCCAGCTCCACCCGGAGGAACCAGGGCACCCCGGCGGCCGCGCAGCGGCGTAACCGGTCGACCGGGTCGCGTCGGGTGCCGCGCCGGACGAACTCCACCGCCATCGTGCACAGGGTCGCCGGCACCCAGCGTTCCTGCTCGTCGCCGGCCGGCAGGGTGTGCAGGACGGTGACGTCCGGCTGGATCCAGCAGGACGCGGTGAAGGTCAGGTTGACCCGGCCGAGCACGTGCCGCCCCGTCGCCTCGGCCGCCGGGACGAAGGCGCTGGCCAGGGTGGCCGTCGCGACACTCTCGACAGCCGGCGGGAACGGGGTGACCACCAGCCGGCCGTCGACGCACTCGTGCCGGGTGCCGGCCAGCGCGCCGACCGGCAGGTGCCGCTCCGCCCGCCGTACGGTCCAACCACCGGGCAGCTGCGGCACCGGTCCCGTACTGCCCGTCGACGATCTCAACCACGCCACCTCCGGTCGATCAACGAGGCGGGGCCGTCGGGGTTCCTGGCGCGGCCCGGCGGGCTCGCGGTGGGTGCCGGGTCAGGCGCGGCTACGGGCCCAGTCGAGCAGGCGGTCCGCCGGCCAGGTGTTGACCACCCGGTCGGCGGGTACGCCGCACAGCGCCGCCCGTTCGCAGCCGTACCGCTGCCAGTCGAGCTGCCCGGGGGCGTGCGCGTCGGTGTCGATGGCGAACCGGCAGCCGGCCTCCAGGGCGCGGCGGATCAGCCGCTTCGGTGGGTCCTGCCGCTCCGGCCGGGAGTTGATCTCGACGGCCACGTCGTGTTCGGCGCAGGCGGCGAAGACCGCGTCCGCGTCGAAGTCGCTCTCGGCGCGGGTCCGGGCCCGGTGCCCCTTGTCACCCGGCCCGGTCACCCCGGCGGGCCGGGACGACACCATCCGCCCGGTGCAGTGGCCGAGGATGTCCAGGTGCGGGTTGGCGATCGCGGTGAGCATCCGGCGGGTCATCCGGGCCCGCTCGTCGCGTAGCCCGCTGTGCACCGAGCCGACCACCACGTCGAGCCGGGCCAGCAGCTGCTCGTCCTGGTCGAGGGTGCCGTCGGCGAGGATGTCCACCTCGATCCCGGTGAGGATGCGGAACCCCTCGGGCAGCGCCGCGTTCACCGCCGCCACGTGGTCGAGTTGCCGGCGCAGCCGGTCGGCGGTGAGGCCCCGGGCCACCGTCAGCCGGGGCGAGTGGTCGGTCAGCACCACGTACTCGTGGCCGAGTTCGACGGCGGCGAGCGCCATCTCCTCGATCGGTGACCCGCCGTCGGACCAGTCCGAGTGGGTGTGGCAGTCGCCGCGCAGCGCGGCCCGTAACGCGGCGGCCGCCTCGTCGAGGTCGACGCCCTCGGTGGCGACCAGCCGGCGCAGGTAGACCGGTTCCTCGCCGGCCAACGACTCGGTGACGCAGCGGGCGGTGACGTCGCCGACCCCGGGCAGGTCGGTGAGGGTTCCGGCCCGGTTCCGCTCGGCCAACTCCGCCGCCGGCAGCGCGGCCAGGGCGGTCGCCGCGCTGCGGAACGCGCGTACCCGGTAGGTGGCCTCGTTGGCGCGTTCCAGCAGGAACGCGATCCGACGCAGGTCGGCGACGGGGTCTCTGGCGCTCATGGATGGCAACCTACGCGCCCGCGCCGCCGGTCGGGGGACGACCGGCGGCGCGGGGTGTGGACAACGGGGACCGGATCAGGAGTACGGCAGCTTCACCACCGACTGGTTGCCGGTGCCGAGGGTGGACGGGTTGACGCCGATCGCCGACCAGATCTCCACCTTGACCGTGCCGCCGGCGAGGTTGCCCAGCGTGCCGGTGGCCGAGTGCAGGCCGGCGTTCTGCGTGTAGTGCTCGTAGCCGGGCACCGGGTCGGTGGCGAAGTACCGGTAGGTCTCCACCCGGTCGAAGGTGCCGTCCCCGGTCAGGTCGTAGGAGACCCGGGCCTGCACCCCGTTGCCGACCGACTGGCCGGCGTCGAGGAACAGGTCGAACCCGGTCTGGCCCCCGGTGTAGGCGAGGTTGAGCCGGGTCGCGGTGAACACCACCGGGTTGCTGGGGGTGCCGTCGTGGTTCGCGCCCCCGGAGCCGGGGACGGTGGTCGTCGCCGCGTTGCCGGCGGAGCCGAGGCCGCCACCGGGCAGCAGGAACCGGGTCGGCGAGCCGGGCGGCGCGGTGGTCGGCGGCGGGTCGGGCTGGTCGGCGTCGGCGACGGCCCGGTCGGGGTGGGCGTCGGGGTGGGCGTCGGGGTGGGCGACGTCGTCGGGGAGGTGGTCGGCGTGGGGCTCGGGTTGGTGCCGCCGGCCGCGTTGCCACCACTCCAGGTGTACGCCCCGGTGGTGGCGGTCTTCCCGGCGGCCACGGTGAGACTGGTCCCGTCGGAGAACCGCACGGTCAGCGGCGCGGCGGTGATGTTGCTGGCCACATAGGTGCGTGCGCCGTTGCGGCTGAACACGGCGGCCAGCGGGTGGCTGGCGGTGACCGTGGTGTCGACCTGGCCGAGCGCGGCGAGGTTGCGGATCCAGTGGAAGGTGTGTGCCCGGCTCTCGCCCTCCTCCGGGGTGTAGCCGGGGTTGGCGCGCAGCTTGGCCAGTGCCGCGTCCGGGTCACCGAGGGCGAGGAACTGCCAGTGGATGTCCTGCCACACGGTGGGTTCGCCGCCGTTGTTGCGGACCAGTTCGGCGTAGTTGGTCCGGTTGTAGGCCGGCCGGTAGCCGAGGTAGAGGTGCCCGCCGGTGACGGGGAGCATGTTGATGCCCTGGATCATCTCCGGTTCGGCGCTGAACCAGGTCGCGTACGCCCCGCCGTCGCCCCAGACCATGCCGACGGTGGAGTGCCCGAACGCGGCCGGGTAGTTCTCGTCGTCGACGTCGAACCAGTACTCCTGGATGGCGGCGGCCTGGGTGGTGTAGATGAACACGCCCGCGTCCCGGACGGCGGTGTTGCCGGTGGCCTGCCCCCACTGGATCAGCGCGTTGGCGAAGTTCATCCCCTCCGACGAGGACTCCTGGTTGTTGCCGGCGTTGAACGAGCCGTGCCCGGCGGCCCAGTCGTGCCCGGCGTAGATGTCGAAGTCCCGCAGGTAGGGGAAGCGGGTGTCGGAGCGCTGGTAGTTGTTGGCGTCCCGGATGAGCAGGTCGACCATGCCGCCGTACTGGTTCTGGGTGGCCCACGTCGGGTCGAACTTGGCGAGCGTCGCCGCCGCCGCGATGAAGTACCCGTAGTGGAAGTGGTGGTCGTTGAGCTCCTGGTCGGACCCGTACGACGCCGGGTAGCCGATCAGGGTGCCCCAGTTGCGGTCGTAGTAGAAGACCTTGGCGGTCTTGCCCGGGGTGGCGGTGAACCAGTCGGTCAGGGTGCTGCGGATGGCGGCCAGCGCCGCGTTGCGGGTCTCGGTGTCGCCGACCTGGTCGGCGATCTCGGCGATCCGGGCGGCCCGGCCGAGGCCCTTGCCGGTCCAGTAGGTGTCGCCGCCGCGCTGGTCCATCGGGTTGCCCCGGACGGCGGCGAGCTGCTCCTTGAGCTGGGCCAGGTCGGTGCCGGAGCCGGTGGCCACGGCGGGCACCTCGGGCAGGACGCCGTGGAACGTCATCGTGGTGCGGAAGGAGGCCACCCCGGTCAGCACCTTCATCCGGCCGCGCGCCGACGGGTAGGTCTGGGTGAGCGGGGTGCTGCCGGCGAGCGCCTTCCACTGGTGCGGGTAGAGGCTGACCACGGTCTGGGTGGCGGTGCCCTCCCGGGCGGTGGTGGTGAACGAGTAGGTGGTGTTCACCGCGCTGGTCGCCGGGTCGTAGGTGTAGCCGACCCGGGTGCCGGTGACGTGCGCGTGGGCGTACCGGCCGTAGCTGGTGGCGAGGGTGGCGCGGGCGGTGGCGTCGGCGGTGGGCGGCAGCAGGGCGATCGAGAAGTATCCCTTGCCGGCCAGGGAGGAGCTGATCCGTCCGTTGGCGACGGTCCAGGTCGCTCCGGTCGGGGCGTACCCGACGTAGTCGTGGCCCCGGACGGTGAAGCCGATGGTGGCGCCGCTGTTGGACCAGACGGTGGCCGCGCTGCCGGTCGGGTTGATCTGGGCGTCGCCGCCGCTGGCCTGGAAGTAGGCGAACGGCAGTCCGTGGCCGATGGTGGCGCGCAGGGTCCGCGACCCGTCACTCCAGTACGGGGTGACCGTCCAGTCGGACCAGTCGTCGACCTTGACCACCGGTGCGCCGAGCGCGGCCACGCCGACCCGGATGTCCTCGGTGTAGGTGTACTTGAACTCGCCCACCCCGGTCGCGGTGCCGCTGACGGTGGCGGTCGACGGTGCCGAGAAGCCGAGCCCGTCGCTGAACGGTTGGTAGGACACCGGGTGGGCGTGCAGCGGTTCGCTGTAGGAGCAGTTCGTCTTCTTCCACAGCAGCGACGACCACCAGTCGTTGGTGGGCACCGGCCCGGCGGGGGCGTTGGCGGTGGCGAACTGGCGGGGGTTGGTGGACAGGGTGCCGCAGCCGGCGGGTAGCGGGCCGACCGGGTCGGTGGTGTAGCTGCCGGCGCCGACGGTGGCTGCCTCGGCGGGGGTGCCGGCGGTGGTGAGGGTGAGGCCGCCGACGAGGACGGTCAGCGCGGTGGTGGCGGCGAGCACCCAGGGGGCGCGGCGCCGGGGGACGGGAGGTGTCATCGTGCCTCCTCCGCGCGGGGTCGCCGGAACGACCACCTGCACGCGGTACGTCGGAATTCGGGAGGTTAGTGATTCGAGAGAGCGCTCTCTCACCTCGGGACGTTAACCGACGAGTAATACCCACGTCAATGTGTACTCCCGACGACGCGACCGTCGACGCTGGTCAGCCCGCCCCGGACGAGCCACGCGGCGCACGGGGGCAACCGTGCTCACGTTCCCACGCGGCCACCGCCGCCACCGGTGACCGGTTGCCCTTGCCCCGCCAGGAGTCCAGGTACTTCGCCGGCCACACCACACCCCGGCGGATCCACCAGTCGCCGTGCCCGGTGCACTTCGGCGACAACCCGAAGTGCAGGTGACAGACGTTGTTCGCGTTCCCCGTCCGGCCCACCTCACCGAGCTGCCGGCCGGCGGACACCCGGACCCCGGCGTCGATCCCCGCGCTGATCCTGCTCAGGTGCGACCCGTAGTACCGCACCCCGTCGTCGCCCAGCAACGACACCGACAGGCCACCGTTGTACGGCCCCAACGGCCCTTTCTTGTCGAACCGGTCCACCCGGCTCACCTCCAGGACCGTCCCGTCGGTCACCGCCACCACCGGTTCACCGCAGTCGGCGAAGATGTCGGTGCCCGGGTAACCCGAGTGTGTCGGGTGGTAGGCGACGTTGCCCGCGCGTACCGGAAAGACCCGGCGCAGGGCGGCCGGGTCCGGCGTGGCTGACGGCGACGCGGTCGGGCCGGCGGTGCCCGAGGGGGTGCCGGCCGGGCCCGTCGGGGTCGCCGGCTGGTCGCCTGTCGCCACCGCCGTCGGAGCGTCCCAGACCGGGGGCGCGGCCGGCTGGTCCGTCCCGCAGCCGGCCAGCACCGCCACCACGACCAGCAGCACGGGGTACGCCGGACGGGTGCGACGTCGGTCGGGCCGGAGCAGGGACATTCGGACATCCTGACAGACGGCTACCGTGGAGGTCGCACCGCCAGCAGCACCCGGCCGGCAGGGTGGCCACCCGTCGGCTCCCCGACGCGGGCGGCCGGCCCGTTACGGCCAGCAGCCCCGGGGCCGGATGCTGCGGGATCCGTCCCGGCCGCCAGGGGGAGCGCAGTGACGACGAACCACCAGCCCGGCCCCGTCGGGGGTCACGTCCCGTACGCCGCCTCGGGTCTGTTTCCCTCCGGGCCGCCCCGACGACCGACCTGGCGGGAACCGCACCCGGTCACCGGCGCCGCCGTGGCCTCGGGCGGCGCGCTAGCCGCCGCCTGGCTGGTGCTCTTCGGCCTGCTCGGCCGGGACGTCGCCAGCTACGCCTGGTGGACGGTGATCGCCGGTGCGCTCGCCTGGCTCGCCGCGTTGGCCCTGGTCCGCTACGGCGACCGGGGTGTCGGCACCGGCGTCGCGATCGTCACCGGGGGCGGCTGGAGCATCGCCTTCGGGATCGTCGTGGTGCGGTGGGCGACGAGCGCGGACTGGCCGATGTGGTGACTCTGCGTCGTTGCACGGCTTCGTTTGCCGCACCATCTTGACGTACCCGCTGTGACTGAGGACGCTCTTCGGTATGGCCTGGAACACCCCGCGGCTCGACTCCGAGCGGAGCCGTCGCCGCCTCCAGATTCTCGCCGAGCTGGCGGGAGCCCGTGCGGTACGCCAGCGGGTACGGCCGCAGCGGGAACGCACCGAGCGGCTACGCCAACTGATCGCCACCCGTCGCCGCGTCGCCGGCTGACGAACTTTTCCCGGATCGGCCCGCCCTTCGGGGCGTTGACCGGCCGGCTGCCGACCCGACCGGTTAACGTGCACGCGTAACGGTCGGCTGTGCCGAGTTCTTTTTTGGGGGAACCATGTCGTACTTCGCTGCTGCCGTGGTGCGCGAAGAGGGCGGCTGGAACGCCGCCGAGGTGAACCTGCGGGGTGCCACCGACATCGACGAGGTCGCCGACCGGCTGCGCGACGTCGAACCGGACGCCGACGTGTCGTTGCTCTTCGTCGAGGCCGACGACGCGTACCTGGTGCTGCTGCGCCTCGACGAGGGGGAGGACCTGCGGGTCTTCGGTTCCGACTCGGCGTACGCGGAGGAGTCCCGCCTCGGTGCGTTGCTCGTCGGCGACCTCAAGACCTCGGTCACCGGCCTCGACGACGTCGACGAACCGCCGTCGGCCACCACCAGCGGCGACGAGGAGAGCGAACAACCGGTCGTGGACCCCGAAGCGGACCCGGTCGGTGACGCCGACATCCTCGCCGACCTGGGCATCTCCGCCCAACGTCTGCTCAAGCTCTGCGCCCACGAGGGCATGCTCCCCGCCGACGTGACCGCCGAGGTCTGCCAGGTGCTCGGCTGCGCCGACGAGGTCGAGGAGCTGCGTGAGGTCTGACCGACCCGCGCAGCCACCCGACGCCGACGATCCGGCATCGCTGATCGACCCCGGTCCCGCCGGCCGCCGGCAGCGGCACGAGCGGTGGATGCGCCGCGCGCTGGAGATCGCCACCACCGGCCCGGCACCCCTTCCCGCCAGCAGCTCCGGCGGGCCCGGTCCTGGTGCGCCTGGTGCCGGGGAGTCGGCCGGGGTGGGCGGGGCGGTGGGGGACGTGCCGGTGGGGGCGGTGGTCTACGGCCCGGACGGCACCGAGCTGGCCGTCGGCCGCAACGAACGGGAGCTGACCGGCGACCCGACCGCGCACGCCGAGGTGCTGGCGTTGCGCCGGGCCGCCGCACGGTTGGGCCGGTGGCGGCTCGACGACTGCACGCTGGTGGTCACCCTGGAGCCGTGCACGATGTGCGCGGGCGCACTGGTGCTGGCCCGGATCTCGACCGTCGTCTTCGGCGCCTGGGAGCCCAAGACCGGTGCCGCCGGGTCGCTGTGGGACGTCCTGCGCGACCGCCGCCTCAACCACCGCCCCGAGGTCTACTCCGGTGTCCTGGAGACCGAGAACGCCGCCGTCCTGCGCGCCTTCTTCCGCTGACCCCGCGTCGGGTCGACGGAGCCGGGTTGGGTTGGAACGACGGGGCCGATGTTGCGGTATCGCCGGGGCGGGGACACCCCAACATCGGCCCCGTTGCGAGCCGGAGCCGTCGGGGCGGCGGTCAGGAGGTGATGGCGGTGTCCAGGGCGATCTCGACCATCTGGCCGAAGGTCTGCTCGCGCTCCTGCGCGGTGGTCTTCGCGCCGGTCTTGATGTGGTCGCTGACCGTCAGCAGGGTCAGGGCGCGGGCCTTGAACCGGGCGGCGATCGTGTAGAGGGCGGCCGACTCCATCTCCACCGCCAGCACGCCGTAGTCGGCGAGGGTGTCGTACAGGTCCGGCCGGTCGGTGTAGAAGGCGTCGGCGGCGAGGATCGGCCCGACGTGCATGGTGATGCCGCGCCGCTCGGCCACCTCGACCGAGGTACGCAGCAGCCCGAAGTCGGCGACCGGGGCGTAGTCGATCAACCCGTCGAAGCGCATCCGGTTCATGTTCGAGTCCGTCGACGACCCGATCGCCGCGACCACGTCCCGCAGTTGCAGGTCCTCGGTGAGCGCACCGCAGGAGCCGACCCGGATCAGGGTCTTCGCGCCGTACTCGTTGATCAGCTCGTGGGCGTAGATGGAGGCGGACGGCATCCCCATGCCGGAACCCTGGACGGAGACGTCCACGCCGTTCCAGCGTCCGGTGAAGCCCAACATGCCCCGCACCGTCGAGTAGCACGTGGCGTCCTCGAGGTAGGTCTCCGCGATCCACTTGGCCCGCAGCGGGTCGCCCGGCATCAGGACCCGCTCGGCGATCTCGCCCGGCTTCGCGCCGATGTGCGTACTCATGGCAAAGATCCTGCCAGGCCGGCCGGAGCGATACCGGTGCGGCATCCGAACCCGGGTTCCTGTACCCTCGTCGGCGGTGGCGTGTCCGAGTGGCCTAAGGAGCACGCCTCGAAAGCGTGTGAGGGTTTACGCCCTCCGCGGGTTCAAATCCCGCCGCCACCGCTCGTGACAAGCGAGAACGCCCGGTGCGATCCGTGAGGATCGCACCGGGCGTTCCGCGTTTGCCGGACCGGGTCGGCCCCTGGTCGGAGCCGGCCCGCGACCCGGTCAGGACGTGCCGGCGTTCCGCTGACCCACTCGGTAGGTGGCGGTGTTGCCGTCGGTGCCCAGCAGCACGGTGACCGGGCCGGGAGGCAGCGCGCAGGTGACAGTGCCCTGGGCGGCGCGGTCCGTCCCGCACGTCGACCGACCCGTCGGGTCGAAGACGGTCAGCCGGGCCCGGCCGGTGCCGGCGGTGCGCGCCCAGGTGAGGGTCTGCCGGGCGGCGTGCTGGTCGGCCGGGACGGTGAAGCAGGCCGCGAGGCGGTCCGGGCCGGTGGTCACCGTCGTGTCCGTGGTGTCCCGGGGCAGCGTCGGGCAGGCCGGCGCGTCGGTCCGGGCGAAGCCCACCGTGTACGCCAGCTGCGTCACGAAGGTGTGCCCGGTGAGCAGCGCCGAGTGCGGTGCCGGGCCGTCCAGTACGCAGCCGTGCCAGGTGTACCACCAGAGGCTGCACTCCGGCTCGCCGTCCGCGTCCACGATGTCGACGTTCAGCTCGGCGTCGACAGGCAGCAGCGTGGCGATCGACGCCCCGGACGGGGTGGGCAGGACCACGCAGTCGATCTGGCCGGAGGTGTCGATCCGGCCCCGGTACGGCGCGTCGGCCCAACCGGCGTCGGAGACGGGTGTGCACCCGGTCGGCCGCAGCGGCAGCAGGGACACCGCGAACTCGGTGGTGCTGGTGGCGTCCCTGCTGGCCAGCAGGGTGTGCCGGCCGGCGGGCAGCGGGCAGCGGACCTGGGCGCAGACCGTCCGGCCGGCGGTGTCGAGGACCCGGGCGAACGTGGTCACGTTGTCGCTGTGCAGGGCGGTCACCCGGTAGACCCCGGCGGCCGGGACGTCCAGGATCCGGCACGCGACCGGGGCCGGGGCACCGGTGGGTGCCGTGCCGTAGCTGCCGGGCCGGACCGTGGGGCAGCCCACCGGGTCGGAGATCCGCCTGATGGCCAGCGGGTACGTCTCGGGGGTGTTCCCGGTCCACTCCCGGTATGAGATCACCCGGTAGTCGCCGTCGGCCGGGAGCACGCAGCCGACCTGGTCGGAAGGCTCAGTGCAGATCCGTTCGCCACCGCTGTCCATCGTCCAGCGTGCGCCGGACACGATGACCCGTTCACCTGCCAGGCCGGTGAAGGGATGGCAGTCGGTCTGTACCCGGGCGAGCTGGCGTACCTGGAGGGCCGGTTGGTCCCAGGGGGTGTAGCCGGTGTTCGGCGCGCATCCGTCGGCCCGGTCGAGCGGGTTCAGCGCCACCTCGTACCGGTGAGGCCGGTCGGCGTAGAGGGGACTGCTGACCAGCAGGGTGTACCGGCCGGCGGCCGGCACGGTGCAGACCGGGATGCCCTCCCGGGCGCAGACCTGAGCGCCCGTGGCATCCAGCACCTGCCAGTCGAAGCTGGTGGCGTCGAGGCTGACGGCGCGGACGAGCAGCGGCCGGGCCGCGTCGGTGCTGAAGGTGTGGCAGGTCGTCTCGCCGGCCGGGGTAACGCCACTGTTCACGGCGCTGCCCGGGTCGCCGTACGGGGCGAGCGGCAGGCTCTGGCAGCCCGCCGGGTCGGACAGTCGCCGCGCCTTGACCAGGTGGGTGCCCTCCTTGCCGTACTGTTCCCAGCTCAGCAGCCGGTAGGGGCCCGGCCGTTCGAGCCAGCAGTCACCGCCGCCGTAGCTCAACTCGCAGAGCGTTCCGAACTGCCCGTCGAGGATCAGCCCACGGATGTCGCGCGGACCGCCCGGGTCGACGAACCGCAGCAGCGCGCCGCGCGGCTGGTCGAACAGGTGGCACCGGGCCGCCGCCCCGGCCGGCAGTGTCACCGTGCTTCCCGGTGACCCGAAGTCGAACAGGTCCGCCGGCAACTGCCCGCAGCTCGACGGGGTATGCGTCGACTCGGCCGCGATCGTGTAGTTCCCCCGCCCGGTCGAGTACGGCA
This sequence comes from Micromonospora sp. RL09-050-HVF-A, assembly GCF_019374995.1. Classification (NCBI taxonomy): domain Bacteria; kingdom Bacillati; phylum Actinomycetota; class Actinomycetes; order Micromonosporales; family Micromonosporaceae; genus Micromonospora; species Micromonospora sp. RL09-050-HVF-A. The sequence continues at coordinate 4,185,193 of NZ_JAGKQP010000002.1, read as the reverse complement.
ACCGCAGGGTGATCCGGTAGGTCCCGGCGGCACCGACCCGACAGCGGTTCGCGTCCACGCCGAGCCGGCACAACTCGCGACCTGCGGCATCGGCGACCCGGCCGCCGACGGAGTCCGGCCCGGAGCCCCGCCCGAGCTGGATCAGCAGCAGATCGTCGGCGGTGGTGGTGACGGTCCAGACGTCCTGCGCCTGGTCGACGATCGCGGTGCAGGTGAAGACCCTGCCGAGGGCCAGAACGCCGCCGCAGCGGGAGCGGGGTGGCTTGGCCGGCCGGACGATGGTGGTGGACCGGGTACGTGGCTGTCCGGTGCTCAGCCCGGCGGCCTGCGTACCGGGGGCCGGGGTCGTCGCCAGTTGTGGTGCGGTCCGCTCGGCTGCGGGAACCGGCACGTCCCGGTCCGGTGTGTTCCGGCCGGATCCGGTGGCCGGCATCTTCCGGGCGGTGGCGGCCGGCGACCCCGGGTCCGATGTGGCGGGTGCCGGCGGGTGGGTCGCCGCGCTGTCTGACGTACCGACCGCTGCAGCCGGGGTCGGTGCCCCGTCACCTGCGGCGATCGGGCCGACGGCCAGGGCCGGGACGAGCAGGGCGGCCAGCGCGAGGCGTGGCAGTGACTTCCCGGCCCGGATCACCGGGCGGGACAGGACGGTACGTGACATCGATCCCCCGTGTGCTGCCGACGCCGACCGCGTGGCCAGGAGATGGTCCCATCGGGGCCGGTCGCGGACAATCCACGTCGCGGTTGCAGTTCAGCAGGGGCTGTGGCCTTCGTCGAAGAGGCGGCGGGCCCAGTCGGCGTACCCGGCGATGATCTCCCGGACGGCCGTGCCGTCGTGCAGGAAGAGGTAGCCCCGGTCGCCGTCGCGGGCCAGCAGCCCGTCGAACCGGTACGTCCGTGGTGGCGCGTGCAGCCGGACGGATGACGGGTAGCGGCTCAACACCTCGGCGACGGGGGTGCCGACCGTGATCCCCTCCGGGGTGCTCATCGGGTCGTCGAGCCAGAGCAGCACCAGCCGGTCGTCGACGAAGATCGGGCTGGCCGTGCCGTGCCCGGCCAGCGTCATACCGCAGGTGTCGGCACCGGCGCGCAGCACCCCGCGTCGGGTCAGCTCCGTCTCGCTGGCACCGAACTCGGCCCCGGCCAACCCGTGCAGCCCGACCACCTGACTGGCCCCGATCGGCTGCGCCGGGACGTCGGGCCCCGATGGATGGGTGCCGCTGCCCGACGCCGAGGCAGCCACCAGTAACGCCGCAAGGACGGCAAATTGTCGCAATTTCATAGAATCCCCCAGTCCCCAACGGGACCGGGGCGTTCAGGTTGCTGGTCGGGCGGGAATTGCTGCTCTTCCCATTCCTCGGCCAGTTCGTCCCAGTAGTCGGCGGTCAGCCCGCGCCGGCCGTGGGTCAGCCAACCGGCGGTGTTCCGCTCCAGGTGCAGGCCCAGCTCGGCGAACGGGTCGAGCCACCGGCCGGGCTCCACGCCGAGGCGGGCCAGCGCCGCGTTGATCGGCCACTCCTCGCGCGGCAGCGTGAAGGTCGAGTCGAAGCGCGGACCCCAGCTCAACCGGCCGCCCAACCAGACCGCCGACGCCTGGTGGCCGAGCCCACCGGCGAACTCCGCCTCCAGGTAGGCCACCGGCCCCCGCCGCGACCAGCGGTCCAGCAGCCCACCCAGCGCCGGCGAGATCACCAGCTCGAACGGCTGCCCGGCGGTCGGCTCCTCGGGATGGAAATCCGGCAGCCCGCCGGTCAGCTCCTCGACCAGTTGCGGGGTCACCGGCAGCAGCGCGAAATCCTGTCGGAGCGCGGCAAGCACCGCGTGATCCAGGTCGGCGGTCTGCTCGCGCAGCAGCTCGACGTCTGCGACGACCGCGCTGAGCTGGTAACTCATCCGATCCCCCCGCCGTCCACACCCTGTGGATAGCACATGTGTACGACGGGTCCGGGGCCGCCGTGATTGCCCGCACCGTACCGGGGTTCGAGGCGGGAGGCGTGCCGGAGCACTGGCTCCGGTGGATGCCCTGCCCGATGAGTCGGGTGACTACTCGTCGTCTTCCGCAGGTGGGCGGGGCGGGCGGTGGTGGCGTGCCCACTCGTCCACCTCGTCCGCGTCCCAGACCGTGGTGCCGATCAGGCGGGCGAGTGGTTCGGGGAAGCCGGGTCGGCGGGTGATCTGTAGGACCCGTTGCCGCGACACGTTGAACAGGGCGGCCAGTTCGCCCGGTCCGTACAAGCGCGGTCGCTTCACCGTTCGACCGTAAGCACGGCGTCAGCTTGACTATCGCTACTTGCTGATTGACAAGTGCATGCCGGGTGGGGTGAGGTAGAGATGGCCCTTGGCCTGCTGGAGGAGCTTCCCGGCGGGTCGGGGTGCCGTGAAGACCGACCCTCACCTCGGAGGCGAGATGCAGAGACACGCACCGCTCAAACCCCTCTGGATCTGCACGGCCGATGCGCTGCCCTGGCCCTGCGGGAGGGCTCGACTCGACCTGGTCGCCGACTACGCGGGGGAGCGGGTCAATCTCGCTGTCGACCTTGCCGAGTTGTTCCGGGAGGCGATGGCCGATCTCACCCGGATCTGCCCCGAGCCGCCCGACCCGATCGCCACGTACCAGCGCTTCCTCGGCTGGGTGAAGACGACGCCCCGGGCCTGAACCCCCCTGCCCGCCCTGTCCTGGCACAGCTTCGGGAAGCGACGAAAGGTCGGCTCCCGATCAGGGCCGACCCTCGCGCTGGTGCTGTTCAGACGAGCGGAGGATGAACGGTATGCGTCCCGCGCATACGTCGTCAGTCGTGTTCGACGGCGATCTCCCGCAGCAGAGCGGCGAGCAGCTCCGGGTGGGAGAGCATCGGGTGGTGCCCGGTAGCCAGTTCCACAGTCCGCCCCGCTCGTGCCGCCTGGGCGCGCTGCACCTCCGGCGGGGTGGCCCGGTCCCCGGCGCACACCACCGCCGTCGACGGGGTCGACCGCCAGCCCGCGTACCGGGCAGGGGTGGTGAGCACGGCGGCGTCCTGCCGGACCAACCTGGCCATGGCGCCCTCCACCGTCGCCGCGTCACAGTCGTGCAGGAACAGCGGCGGGACCAGTTCGGGCCGGGCCGCGAACGTGCCGTCGGGGAAGAACTCCAGGTGGGGCGCGGGTCCGCTGGGCCCGAGATCGGCCAGGGACTCACCCACGTCGGGCAGGAAGGAGCTGACGTAGACGAGGTGCCGGACATCCCCGGCGTCGGCCGCCGCAGTGGCGACCATCCCGCCGTAGGAGTGGGCGACGAGGATCGCCGGCCCGGCGTCGCGCAGGACCCGACGGGTCTCCTCGACGTCGTCGTCCAGCCCCGACGGTCGGCGCGAGTCCGGCAGCTCGCCGCAGCTCGGTAGCCGTACCGCGACGCTCGCCGTCCCGCCGGCCGCGAGCAGCGCGTCGATCCGGGACCACCACCACGCCCCGTCGCGTACGCACGCCCCGTGCACGAAGACGATCCGCATGGCTGCCTCCTCACCGGGCGGCACCCCACCACCCCACCTGCGCCGACCCTAGAGACCGGGGCGGGGTACGGTACGCCCGTTCTGCCACGGGCATAGCGCAGCGGGACCGGGTGCTACCGGCGGACGCGGACGCTCGGCCGGGCGTCGGAGGAAACAACGAAGGGTCGGCTCCCGACCGGGGCCGACCCTCGCGTTGGTGCTGCTCAGACGAGCGGAGGATACGAGATTCGAACTCGTGAGGGTTTTATCCCAACACGCTTTCCAAGTCTGTTGTCCCACGTTCGCCCAGCGCACAGACCGTACCGAGCCCCAGCGCCCGCGCGGGGCGGAACCTGGCCGGACAACTCTGAACGTGGGCGAACGAGACGACAACTGAGACGGCGAGACCAGAGGTGAAACCGAGCCCGGCCGATCTATACATCCTGTATCAGGCTGCCCTCATAGCGCGGAGACATATCTCGCTTCTTGACGGTGGGCCACCGAACCCCAAGCTCCGCGAGTTCGGAGGCGGTGTAGAGGCCGGTCCCAGTGATCCTGGTCAGCAAGGATTCCTGTTCCGGCTCCAGTTCGACGAGCCGTGTCAATACCGTGAGGAGATCGACCAGGTCCCTGGTCCACTCATTAGGCCATGATTCAACGTGGACAAAGTCCAAAGGACTTGTCTTTTTGCCGCCCGGATTCCTCTTGCGGTAGTTGAACCATGACCAGAGGACGTTCACGCCCCCGACATCGTAGTTCCAAACAGCGGGCAATACTGGCCCCCAACGCCCCTCGCCGAGGCAGAGGATAAGGCGTTCCTCGTCATAAATCATCGCCTCTGGCATTTGGGACACCGGCTCCAGGCTAAGGGGCTGCCGGGAGTCTCCGGCGAGGAACCGTACGTTTCCCTTCGGTCGCCCCTCGTTTTCGTCCCAGAACCGGGCACCATAGGTGTGGAGCCAGATAACTTGCTTACCGAGAGAGACAGCCTTCCCCCAGAGTTCCGCGTCGCGAGTAACCGGAACCCGTACGCCGGGGGTAGTAAGTTCGTCCTGGAAGTGGCTCGTAAATCCCCTGTGGCTTACAACGCCTGCAATGTACGCAGCAACGTCCCACTCGCCAATAGGCAGACCTAGTTCCTCGCTTAGCTTTTCCCGGAGTCTCGGCGGCGCATTGAGCGAGCCATCCGGGTGAAGCATTGGCAAAGCGCGGCCACCTCGGTTATTAAAGTGGTTGGCCTCAGGGACTAGTGCAGTAAAAATGATGCCCGGCCCCGATGAGATGCTCTTCGAATGTTGCTCAATCCCGAAGACCTGGCTCTCTGAGTGCGACGCCCAGAGTGCAGTCGAAGCCGAGTGGATTAACCGGTGATCTGGAATGATCCATTGCCGGTCGAAGGAGCGAAATCCCACGAGAACCGGAACCGGCAGCGGGCCTCGCTCTTCGCGGAATGGGCGCTGCCCAGACTCCACCCGGATCCCTGGCAATGACTTCTTTACCTTCACAAGGTTCGCATCACGGCTTTCCTTGAACAGTTCACGCTTCACTTCGAGGTCGGGCTCGGACGTGATCGTGTTCCATCGCTTCGCTAGGACCTCTTGATCGGCCGAGTAGATCCAGGTTCGATTCGCCAGGATTCCGGTCGTATTCCAAGGAAAGAGATCACCTAGCGCCGGCCATGAATCCCAAGCTCCGCCCGCGGCAGGCGTAAAGGGATCTTGCCATCCGGTTCGAGCTTCACGCCAATCGCCACCATCCAACTCAAGCTGAGCTAGCGCCTCATACTTTTCTTCCTTCCGGCCGTATACCTCGGTGTAGCGGATACGGGCAGGGGCATCGTTGGATGATGAGCCGTCCCGAACGAAGATCCCGATGGCCAGCGTTGCACCAACCCCAGGGAAGAAGCGAGTGGCGGCGTCAGGCCTGATACCTTCCGGCGTAACGTTGATAACCCAACCCTCGGATGCCTTTCGCCGAAGGTATTCGCGCATGCCCTTGAAGGCTGGGCCATGCGTGTAACTGTTCGGCGTGATGAAGCAGACAACCCCCAGGTTGTCTGACTCATGCGCATCGAATACCTTCCAGCAAGCCCAGCGCCAGAAGTAAACGTATGCGGTATTCATGCGGAACTCGGCAAGCCCGTTGCCGTTAGCTCGGAAATCGTCAAGAAGGACCCTGCCGCGCTTGCGACTCGCCTTTCCTTCGGACCCAAACCTCACCCAGCCGCCCTGGCTCTGGTCCCGATCAAGATAAGGAGGGTTGCCGATCACGACGGTAACGGGCACATCCGCCTTGACTTCGTTGGCTCTCTTGCGGGACGCAGCAATGGTGCCCAGGCCAGATCCGAGCTGCTCGACATCGACATATGGGTCGTCCAGGGTGTCAGTTACATATGTTCTCATGCCACTGGCCGAACCCTCGGCACCAAACTTCCGGAGGAGATCCGTTATCCGCAGCTCTGCTACGGCATAAGGGCCCATCTGGAGCTCGAAGCCGATGAGCCGTTGTATCAGCGACTGCACTGCCGACTGAACCGCGCCCTTGACTGCCCCCGGGCCATCCCGCAGGGCTTCCTGACCCTCTACATCGGCCACGCGACTTATGACCTCATGTAGATAGGTCCCGGTGCCCATGGCTGGATCAACCGTCCGCACCCGATCAGACGAAAAGCCAGAATTCTCAGCTAGCCGAGTCTTGAGGACGCTCTCAGTCAGCCGTACCATTTCCGCGACGACCTCGCGCGGCGTGTAGTAAGAGCCGGACCTCTGGCGTAGGTCCGGATCATAGATCTCTAGGAAGTTCTCGTATAGATGGAGGTATGTGTCACGACTGCCGGATCTTACCCGCACCCAGTTGACAGCGCTGATTACCCGAGTAAGGAGGTCAAGCGTGACTCGGAAATCTCCTGCAAGATTGTCTGTCAAGAGTTGTAGCGCACGGCCCATAAGGGAGTGCTCTTCTGCCATGCGCGTGCCGACGTCATGGAGGCTTCCATCGGTCAGTGAGATTCCTTCACTGCGCGCCAAAAGAAGTGCAAACGTCACAGTTTGGGCGTAGCCATCCGCGAAGGTGCCGTCATCTGCTTGCGGAAAGAGAAGGGAGCGCCAGTCGGAAGCCAGGCCAAGAAATGGCTGAGTCCACTTTTCGTCACCAGCCGCAACCCGTCTGCGCTCATCATAAAGCTGGTCGAGTACTTCTCCCCTGAGTAGGCGTGTAAGGGGCGCGATAGCGCGAACGAGTGCACCGACTGAGGTGATAGGGGCAGGGCTCCACCGCAAAAAGTTGGTAACTAGCTGCTCGAATTCCTGCCCCGGCGTCGTAAGGCCGTTGCCTGCTGTCTCTAGAGGGCCACCTTCAAGCGTGACGGTCGCAAGGAGTTCTCCATCTCGCCACAGCCGCCAATCGGAGCCATTCGTGTAAATAAGGTTCGGTAGATCTCGTTGGCGAAGCCACTGATTCAGGTCATGACCTCTGAAAGAGCCCGGATCGATTGACTTCCCGGGTCGCTTCACTTCGACATAACCAGTTATTGCGCCATTCACGCTGATGGCGTAATCCGGGCGCACACCCCGTTCCGTGTCTCGAACCTCATCGTGGGGCACGACTTTCAGGCCGAGACGCTTCCCCACTGCCGCAAGGAGAACCTCAATCGGCGCACGGATGGCCGCCTCAGCGTCACCTGGACCCGACAACTTGTCGGCGCAAGCCTGGCCGAACTCCTGCAACGCGCTGGCCAGCCAAGCTGAGTTCACACCCGCCGCCATTAGCTACCTCCCCCGGGGCACACGTAGCGGTCAGCGTACGGCAAGCCGGTTCTGACGCAAGGACCGCTGGTAGGGGCAAGGTCGTTCTATCGCCAGACCAAGCCGCCTGACAGAGGCTCGTAACGCCGGGCCGGACAACAGGGGAGCGGACGGAGGTGCAAGCTTGAAGCCGGTGACCCTCGCCTTCGCGATTACTTATCGGGTTATCCAGGCCCCGAAGTCAGCTCATCTCAATTAGTGCGTGTGCGACCTCGCGCATACTCGTGACGACCGAATGTGCGGCGGCAGCGCGGAATTGCTCGACCTTCGGTAGTCGATTCGCATAGCCGATTACCCGTACCCCAGCCGCCCGCGCTCCCTCGATGTCTGAAAGCGAGTCGCCGATGAGAACACGGCGAGCGGGTGGCTGGCCCAGGATGCGGACGGCTTGCAGGATCGGTTCCGGGTTCGGCTTCATGCGGGTCGGGTCGGCGTACGCCCGACCGACCACCGGCGACACGTACCCGGCGAGCCGGTGCGCTGCCAGGTAGGCCACCATCGCGCCGGCAGAGTTGTTGCTGACCACCGCAACCGGTAGACCCACCTGCTGTGCAGCCACTATCACCTCGCGGCTGTAGGGCGTCGGTTCGGCGGTCTCGACCGCCCGGCGCTCAGCGGCGCAAAGCGCATCCTCTACCGCTCGGGTGGCGCTCTGTTCGCCGGCCGCCCCGGTGCGGCGCAGTACCTCAAGCGGGTCCGGCTCACTGGCGAGATCGGGCGGCACGTCAACGCCGTGCCGCCACAGCACTTCAACCAGCTCGGCCGCAACCTGCGGCGCGCCCACCGTCTCGACCGCCTGGAGCCGGAGCACCTGGAGAAGCTTTACGGCCGGATGATGGCCAACGGCAGCGCGGCTGGCACCGCCCACCAGGCGCACCGGACGATCCGTACGGCCCTCGGGAAGGCGGTCCGCCGTGGGCACCTCGCCCGGAATCCCGCCGCGCTGGCCAAGCCGCCCCGCCTCCCGGATTCCGAGGTGCAGCCGTACACCATCCCCGAGGTGCAGGCGATCCTTCGGGCGGCAGCGTCGCGGAGGAACAGTGCCCGGTGGGCCGTGGCGCTTCGCCCTGGGGCTGCGCCAGGGCGAAGCGCTCGGCCTGAAATGGCCGGACGTGGATTTGGACCACGGGACGCTCACCGTGCGCCGCGCGCTTCTCCAGCCGAAATGGCAGCACGGCTGCGACGGGAAGTGTGAGCAGAAGTTGCCCGGCCAGTGCCCGGACCGAGTGAACGAACGGCCGGTGGCAGCGGACACGAAATCCCGTGCTGGTCGTCGCTCCATCTGCCTGCCGGACGCCCTGGTCGCCTTGCTGCGGCAGCACCGGAAAGAGCAGGACGCCGAGCGCGAAACCGCCGCCCAGCTCTGGCGCGATGAGGGCTGGGTGTTCGCCTCGCCAACCGGCCAGGCGATCCATCAGGCGACGGACTACGACGAGTGGAAACGACTGCTCAAGCTCGCCGGAGTGCGGGACGGCCGGCTACACGACGCCCGCCACACCGCCGCTACCGCGCTCCTGGTCCTCGGCGTCTCCGGCCGCGCCGTGATGGGCATCATGGGCTGGTCGAACTCGGCGATGGCGGTCCGCTACCAGCACATGACCGACCAGGTACGCCGGGACATCGCGCAGCAGCTCGGCAGGCTGCTCTGGGGCGACCCGCCGACCGGGCCGGGGGAGGGGGCCACCAAGCCGCCGCCCGACCAGCCGGAACAGGGCAACCGAGACGACAACTGACTGGACGTTTCCTTCACCTTCACGCCAGTGTGACCGATTAGCGCCCCGGCCTTGGCCGGGCAACATGTCCCACTCCGGGTAGAATAGCCTCATCCCGCCCGGCTCAACCCTGACCAGAAACGCAGCATTTCACCCCGGAATGGCGTCTGGTTCACATTCGGCTATACATCGACGGACATGACGTCCGCCCAGCCGTCGCCCCGACACCGTACGCCTACTGCATGACCGCACGACGCCCCTACCCGTCCGACCTGTCCGACGCCCGGTGGGCCCTCATCGCACCCCGGCTGACCGCATGGCGACAGGCCCGCACCGATGCCGGCGTCAGCGGCCGGACCCCCACCCACGACCTACGCGAGATCTTCAACGCGATCCTCTACGTCAACCGCACCGGCATCGCCTGGCGCTACCTGCCCCACGACTTCCCACCCCACCCGACGGTCTACGGCTACTTCGCCGCTTGGAGCAAGGAAGGCATCTTCACCGCACTCAACTACCAACTCACCGGCCTCGTCCGCGACCACCACGGCCGCACCATCGCCCCCACCGCGTCCATCATGGACAGCCAGAGCGTCAAGACCTCCACCAACGTGCCACTGTCCACACAGGGCACCGACGCCGGCAAGAAGATCGTCGGCCGCAAACGCGGCATCATCACCGACACCCTCGGCCTCCTCCTCGCCGTCACCGTCTGCGCCGCCAGCGCCAGCGACAACACCATCGGCATGGACCTACTCGACCAGGCCACCACCACCTACCCCACCCTCACCAAAACCTGGGTCGACGCCGGCTTCAAAAACCGCGTCATCGAACACGGCGCCCACCTCGGAGTCGACGTCGAGATCGTCACCAAAGACCCACAGATCAAGGGCTTCAGCGTCGTCAAACGCCGATGGGTCGTCGAACGCACCATCGGCTGGCTCATGCACCACCGCCGACTCGTCCGCGACTACGAAACCCGACCCGACAACTCCGCCAGCATGATCACCCTCGCCATGATCGACAACCTCGCCAAACGCCTCACCACCGAAACCACCCCAACCTGGCGAGAAACCCCACAACCACAAAACACACAAAATACGTGAATCAGACGTCCTCTGACTGGACGTCTTGTTCACGTTACGTCTGATTAGCCCGACCATACAACTGAAGATCATCGACCGGCCTGCCGGTTTCATTGCAGTTCCGCCCTGATCGACAGCATTCGCGAACGTCCAGCTTTAGCGCTTTTGCTACGCCATGAGTGTCTGGCTGGATTTTGTCCGCAAGTCGCTAACAGCCGGCACACTGCAGGGGCCGTCGCACTCATGTATTGCCCGGCTGGCCCACCCATATAGGGCCAAGGGCCTCAAAACGGCAAACGTGAATCAGGATCAGACGTCCTCTGAGACGAGAGCGACGGTAGAGACGATTCAGGGCCGGTCCCCGTGGGGCCGGCCCTGACGTTCGTGCTGCTCGTGTGAGCGGAGGATACGAGATTCGAACTCGTGAGGGTTTTATCCCAACACGCTTTCCAAGCGTGCGCCCTAGGCCTCTAGGCGAATCCTCCGCGAGCCAGGATACAGGTCCCCGCCCGCCGGGCCACCCCACCACCCCCTGAAGATCCACCGGGGGTCGGGTAGGGTGGGCGTTACCTCCCGTGCGGCGGTATCTCGTGAACCTCCCCAGGGCCGGAAGGCAGCAAGGATAAGCGAGCTCTGCCGGGTGCACGGGAGGCCTTTTTGTCTCCGCCCACCGGTACCGTACCTGCGGGTCGGGTCCCGGGGTGGTGGGTGGTCACCCGCGCCCGACCGGCGCAGAATGGCTCGGTCGAGAGGAGGCGGGGCGAGTGACGCTGGCGCTCTACCGCAAGTACCGGCCGCGCACCTTCGCCGAGGTCATCGGCCAGGAGCACGTCACCGAGCCGTTGTCGCAGGCGCTGCGCAGCGGGCGGCTCAACCACGCCTACCTGTTCTCCGGTCCCCGGGGCTGCGGCAAGACCTCCAGCGCCCGGATCCTGGCCCGTTCGCTCAACTGCGAGCAGGGGCCCACCCCGGAGCCGTGCGGGCAGTGTGCCTCGTGCCGGTCGCTGGCCGTCGACGGCTCCGGCTCGATCGACGTGATCGAGATCGACGCGGCCAGCCACGGTGGTGTCGACGACGCCCGTGAGCTGCGGGAGAAGGCGTTCTTCGCGCCGGCCCAGAGTCGTTTCAAGATCTATGTCATCGACGAGGCGCACATGGTCTCGTCGGCCGGCTTCAACGCCCTGCTCAAGCTGGTCGAGGAGCCCCCGGAGTACGTCAAGTTCATCTTCGCCACCACCGAGCCGGAGAAGGTCCTCGGCACGATCAAGTCGCGGACCCACCACTACCCGTTCCGGCTGATCCCGCCGAAGGTGCTCCGGCCGTACCTGGAGCAGCTCACTCAGGCCGAGGGCGTCACGGTCGATCCGGCGGTCTTCCCGCTGGTGGTGCGCGCCGGTGGTGGCAGCGCCCGGGACAGCCTCTCCGTGCTCGACCAGCTCATCGCGGGTGCCGGCCCGGAGGGGGTCACCTATGCCCGGGCCGCCGCGCTGCTCGGCGTCACCGACGCCGCGTTGATCGACGAGATGTGCGACGCGTTGGCCGCCGGGGACGGCGCGGCGGCGTACGCCACCGTCGACCGGGTGGCCGAGGCCGGGCACGATTCGCGCCGGTTCGCCTCCGACCTGCTCGAACGGCTGCGCGACCTGATCGTGCTCCAGCAGGTGCCGGACGCCGCCGGCAAGGGCCTGATCGACGGCCCGGCCGACCAGATCGAACGGATGGCCGCCCAGGCCCAGCGGCTCGGCCCGGCGACCCTGTCCCGGTGCGCCGACATCGTGCACAACGGTCTGGTCGACATGCGCGGCACCACCGCGCCCCGGCTGCTGCTGGAGCTGATCTGCGCCCGGATGCTGCTCCCCGGCGTCGACGACGCCACCGGTGCCCTGCTCCAGCGCCTCGAACGGATGGAGCGCCGGCTCACCCTGGGTGGCGGGGAGCTGCCGCCGGCCGCCGCCGGCTCCGCATCCCCCACCCCCACTCCTGCGGTACGTCAGGAGCCTCCCGCCCCGGGCGCGGCTGCCGCCGCGTCCGACCCGCAGACCGCCGGCCCGCCGGCGGCTGTCGATGCGCTGTCCGGGGCGGCCGCCGCCCGCGCCGCTGCCGCGTCGGCCGCTTCCCGGCCCAGCGGGCCTACCCCGCCCGCCCCCACCCCGCCCGCCCCCGCCGGCCCGCCCGGGACGACTCCGTCCCCACTGTCGGGGGGCCCGCGACTGACGGCTCCACCCCGACGGCCGGTGGTCCGGGCGTCGGTGACCCCGACCCGGCGGCCCGTCGGGTGCCGCCCTCGGCCGTCATGCCCGACCCGGCCACCCCCGAGCCGCCGCGTCCGGGTGCTGCGACACCCGGTGCCCTCGACGCCGTCGCGGTACGCCGGGTGTGGCCGGACGTGGTCGGTAAGGTCGGCCGGAAGAGCAAAAAGGTGGCGGCCTGGGCGCGGGAGGCCACCGTCCGGGAGGTCGACGGGCAGTCCCTCCTGCTCACGTTCCGGTACCCGTTCCACGCCCAGGCTCTCTCCGCCGAGCCGGACCTCCTCCTCGAAGCGCTGTACGAGGAGTTCGGCGGTCGGTGGCAGATCCGCTGCGAGGTGGCCGGTGAACGGGGTGGCGCGTCGTCCGGCGCTCCGTCCCGCCCTGCTGCCGCCCCGCCCCGACCGGCACCCGCCCCACCCACCGCACCGGCCGGGCCGGTCAGCGGCGCTTCGTCCGGCCCGTCCAGCGGTAACCCGGCCGGCCCGTCCAGCGGCACCCCGGCCGGGTCCACCGGCTCGCCCGGCCCCACCGCACCGGGCGGTTCGCCTGGCCCCACCGCCCGAAACGGTGCGGCTGGCGGCGGCGGTGCGGCACGGTCACCGGGTGGGCCGCCCGACCAGGTGGGCAGGGCGGGCAGCGCAGTCACCCCGGCCGACGCGGTCGGTGGGGGCGACGACGAGGGCTGGCCCGAACCGGCCCGCCCCGGCGGGTCCGCCAGCTCATCCTCCGACGAGTGGCCCGAACCGGCCCGCCCCGGTGGGGCTACGGCGACCGCGACGGCAGCCGCCCCGGCGGTGCCCGCTGCGCCCGCCGTACCCAGACCGGCCGGTCCGCCACCGACACCGCAGCCGGCGCCGGCCGGGGCCACCGGTGCGCCGGTGAGCAGCGCGATCGCGGCGGCGCGGGCGGCTGCGGCGGGTAAGGGACCTCGGGCCGCCCCGGCGGGACGCAGGACCGCCGACGCGGAGTGGGCGGGCGAGCCGCCCTACGACCCGGACTACGACGGTCCGGTCCGTGCCGGTGGGGCACCGGCGGGCGCGACCCGGGCCACTCCCGCATACGAGGGGTTCGACCCGGGTGACGAACCGCTGGACGAGGTGATCGACGAGCGGACCGCCCGGCAGTCGAGCGAGGAGCAGGCGGTGCAGTTGCTCCGTGAGGCGTTCGGTGCCGAGAAGATCGACGAGGTGGACGCGCGCTGACGCGCCGTTCCCCGGACCGGACCACCGGTCGCCCCCGACTAGGCTGGGCGCGGCCGAGCAGACGAGTGCGAGAAGGAGCCATCCGTGCGCCCAGGTGGACAGCCGAACATGCAGCAGATGCTGAAGCAGGCGCAGAAGATGCAGCAGCAGATCGCCAAAGCGCAGGCCGAGTTGGCCGAGGCGGAGGTGACCGGCACCGCCGGTGGTGGGCTGGTCACCGCGACCGTCTCCGGCTCCGGTGAGATCAAGGGCATCAGGATCGACCCGAAGGCGGTCGACCCGGAGGACGTCGAGACCTTGGAGGACCTGGTCGTCGCGGCCCTGCACAACGCCGCCGAGGCGGCCAAGGAGCTGACCGACCAGAAGATGGGCCCGGTGGCCGGCGGCATGGGCGGCCTCGGCCTGCCCGGATTCTGACCCGCCGATGTACGAGGGTGCCATCCAGGACCTGATCGACGAGTTGGGGCGGCTGCCGGGCGTCGGCCCGAAGAGCGCCCAGCGGATCGCGTTCCACGTCCTGTCGGCGGACCCGGCCGACGTCACCCGGCTGGCCGGGGCGTTGCGCAAGGTCAAGGACCTGGTCCGGTTCTGCACCACCTGCTTCAACGTCGCCGAGTCGGAGCAGTGCCGCATCTGCCGCGACCCGCGCCGCACCGACGAGGTGATCTGCGTGGTCGAGGAACCGAAGGACGTGGTGGCGATCGAGCGGACCGGTGAGTTCCGGGGCCGCTACCACGTGCTCGGCGGGGCGATCAATCCGCTGGAGGGGATCGGCCCGGACAACCTGCGGATCCGTGAGCTGATGACCCGGCTCAGCGCGGGGACGATCCGTGAGCTGATCCTCGCCACCGACCCGAACACCGAGGGTGAGGCGACCGCGACGTACCTGGCGTTGATGGTCAAGCCGATGGGGATCGCGGTCACCCGCCTCGCCAGCGGCCTGCCGGTCGGCGGCGACCTGGAGTACGCCGACGAGATCACCCTGGGCCGGGCCTTCGAGGGCCGCCGCGCGGTCTGACGCCCGGTCTCCGGTGCCGAGACGGTTCGTGGTCCCCAGGGCAGGCACCACGGCGACACGGTGGACATGCCGATGGCCGGCACCCCGGGCGGGGTGCCGGCCATCGTGTCGTACGGGGGTCAGCTGTTCCAGTGGTGGGCGACGAGGTCGGCGGCCTGGGTTTCCCACTGGGCGTAGTGGTCGGGGTACGCCGACACCTGGACGGTCTGGGCGGCCTTGGTCAGGGGCATGTCCTGCCAGCCGTCGACCTGCTTGAGGCCCTTGAGGAACGCCAGGGTGGCGTACTCGGGGTCGGTGATCTGCTCCACCGTGCCCCAGCCGGAGGACGGGCGTTGCTGGAACAGGCCCTGGGAGTCGTGGTCGTTGCGGTCGCCGAGGTGGCCGAGGTTTTCCAGCTTCGACTCCTGTAGGGCGGTGGCGATGGAGACCACGGCGGCGCGTTCGTCCATGCCGGCCTTCTTCGTCGCGGCGATGATGGCCTTGGCGTTGCCGGTCTGCTCGTCGTTCAGGTCGATGCGGGACTGGTCGCCCTGCACGCCGTGGGGGATCAGCTTGGTCTTGTCCACGGCGGGCTTGTCGGCCTGCACGGTGGTGGCGGCGGCGGCGGCGGGGTGGGTGTCGGTGGCGGCGTGGGCGTGGGTGGCGGGGCCGGCGAGGATGCCGCCGGTGAAGGCGAGGCCGGCGATGCCGAGGGCGGTCTTACGCAGGATGGTGGTGTTCATGGGGGTAGCTCCTTCGGGGTTGACGCCCGGGGACCGACCGGGGGGTCGGTGTGCCTGCCGGGGGCAGGCGTAGCGGGCGTGGGCACCACGTCGGGGCGCTCAGGTGGGGGGAGTTCGGGGGTCCCGGCCGGGGAGGTGGGCCGCTCGTGCCGGGGTCAGGTGTAACGACCGGGGTGCCGGGGCCATTCCCGCACGGATGCGGGGGGCGGGCCGGTCGGGGGTGTTGCTGCGGTCGTCCGTGGGAGGTGTAACGACCGTCGGTGCCCGCTCATTCCGCCGGGGGCGTCGGCCGGGCGGCCGGGGGTGCTGCTGCGGTCGTACGCAGGGTGTAACGCCTGCGGGCCGGCCCGGATTCCGGCCCGGGGGTGCCGCCGGTCACGGGACGTCGACCCCATGACACGCAGACCGCCCGGGCGGGCGCGCAGCGTACTCCCGGAACCGGACACGGTGCGCACGACGGCCGTTACGGTCCCCGACCGGTGCCCCGCCGACCGGGCTGCGGGAGGCGGCCGGGTGGTCCGGTGCCGGCGGGTGACCGGGAACGACCGCGGACTCGGATGGTCCGGGCGGTTGCGGACATATCTCCGAGGTACCGCTGTGACAGTCCTGTTTGTCGGGAGATCCGGCGGTGTCAGACCTTGCGCTTGGTGTCGGCTTGATAGCGATTGCCTAACGGCCGTTCCGCTTCGGTGTGACGTGTCATAGCCTCCCGCTCACGGACCGAGCCATGGACCGGCGTTGTTCAGGCGGATGACAGAGGTGAGAGATGCAGGCGAGAAGGCTAAGGACGGCCGTGAGCCTCGTGGCCGTTGCAGCCCTGGCGGTCGGCGCGGCCGGCTGTGCGGAGAGCGACCGCGGCGATGACAGCAGTGGCGAGGCCAAGACGGGCGGCACCTTCATCTTCGCCGGTGCCGGTGACCCGAAGAACTTCGACCCGATCTTCAACGACGACGGTGAGTCGTTCCGGCCGGTCCGGCAGATGTACGACACGCTGATCCAGCACAAGCCGGGCACGGCTGACCTGGTGGGTGGCCTGGCCGAGAGCTGGGAGCACGACCCCGACGGCAAGGTCTGGACCTTCAAGCTGCGTCAGGGCGTGAAGTTCCACGACGGCACCCCCTTCAACTCGGCCGCGGTCTGCTACAACTTCGACCGCTGGTACAACATGAAGGGCGCCGCCGCCCAGTCGCAGATGATCTACTACCAGGACGTCTTCGGCGGGTTCGCCAAGAACGAGGCCGAGGGTGCCGGCCAGGCGCTCTACAACAAGTGCGAGGCTAAGGACGAGGGCACCGCCGTCGTCACCCTCAACCAGTACAAGGGTGCGTTCCCCGGCGCGTTCGCGCTGACCGCGCTCTCGATCGCCAGCCCGGAGGCCCTCAAGAAGGGCGACGCCGACACGGTCAAGCAGAACGGCGACTCCTTCGAGTACAGCTCGTTCGCGACCACCACCCCGGTCGGCACCGGCCCGTTCACGTTCGGCGGCTGGGACAAGGCCAAGAACGAGATCACCCTGAACCGCAACCCCGACTACTGGGGCGAGAAGGCCAAGGTCGACAAGGTCATCATCAAGGTGATCAAGGACGAGAACACCCGTAAGCAGGAGCTGCGCGCGGGCACCGTCCAGGGCATCGACTTCCCGGCCCCGGCCGACCGCAAGGCGCTGTCCGGTGAGGGCTTCCAGGTCCTCGACCGCCCGGCGTTCAACATCCTCTACCTGGGCATCAACCAGAAGAACCCCAAGCTGAAGGACCTGCGGGTACGCCAGGCGATCGCCTACGCCCTCAACCGTCAGCAGCTCGTGCAGACCAAGGGCCCGGGTGGCACCAAGGTCGCCGACGAGTTCATGCCGGACACCGTGCTCGGCTACGCCCCGGACGTGCAGAAGTACGAGTACAACCCGGACAAGGCCAAGCAGCTGCTCAAGGACGCCGGCGCCGAGGGGCTGACCCTCAACTTCTACTACCCGCCGGACGTCTCCCGGCCGTACATGCCGAACCCGCAGGAGATCTTCACCGTCCTGGCCAACGACCTGCAGGCCGTCGGCATCAAGGTCAACGGCGTCCCGCGTCCGTGGAACGGTGGCTTCAAGGACGACGTGCAGCAGTTCGGCAAGCAGGACCTGCACATCCTCGGCTGGACCGGTGACTACAACGACCCGGGCAACTTCGTCGGCACCTTCTTCGGCCGGGGCAAGGTCGAGTTCGGCGACCAGGCCATGACCGAGATGTTCGAGGCCATCGCCAAGGCCGACGGCACCGTCGACGAGGCGGGCAAGAAGGCGGCCTGGGAGCAGGTCAACCGCGACATCGCCGCCAAGTGGCTGCCGGCCGTGCCGGTCTGGCACGCCCCGCCGGCCATCGTCGTCACCAAGGACGTGCAGGGGCTGGTCGCCAGCCCGCTGACCGACGAGCGGTTCAACACGGTCAGCGTCAGCAAGTGACGTCCGTCGGCTGACGCCGTAGGCGTGCATCGGCCCGGGTCGGGAGCAAGTGCCGGCCCGGGCCGATGCCGCGAACATCGAGAGTCTGGTGTGTGAGAGATGTTGCGAGTCATAGTCCGCCGCCTGCTGCAGCTGGTGGTGACGCTGATAGCGCTGTCCGCGCTGATTTTCGTCTGGTTGCGCAACCTGCCCGGCGGCCCGGTCGAGGCGCTGCTCGGCGAGCGGGCCACCCCGGAACGAAGGGCGCTGCTGATCAAGGCCCTCGGCTACGACCAGCCGATCCTCGTGCAGTACGGCAAGTTCATGCAGCGGGTCATCACCGGGGACCTGGGCAACTCGATCCGCTCCGGTGACCCGGTCACCGACGTCATCGCCCGCGCCTTCCCGGCCACCATCGAACTGGCCGTCGCCGCCATGATCATCGCGGTCGGCCTGGGCGTGCCGCTGGGCTACCTCGCCGCCCGTTACCGGGGCCGACTCCTCGACAACCTGACCATCGCCGGCACCCTGCTCGGCATCTCGATCCCGATCTTCTTCCTGGGCTATCTGCTCAAGGACGTCCTCACCCAGGACATCCACTGGTTCCCGCCGTCCGGGCGGATCAGCACCGGGATGGACAACACCACCGTGACCGGGTTCTACGTCCTGGACGGCCTGCTCACCCGGGAGTTCGACGCCAGCGCCGACGCGCTCTGGCACCTGATCCTGCCGGCGGTCACGCTGGCTACGATCCCGCTCGCGGTGATCGTCCGGATCACCCGGGCCAGCGTGCTCGACGTGCTCAACGAGGACTACGTGCGGACCGCCGAGGCGAAGGGCCTGCGGCACCGCACCATCCGGGGCCGGCACATCCTGCGCAACGCCCTGCTGCCGGTGGTCACCACCATCGGTCTGCAGACGGGCGCGCTGCTCTCCGGCGCGGTGCTCACCGAGAAGGTCTACAACTGGGGCGGCCTCGGCACCCTGATCACCGACTCGATCAGCGGCGGCCGGGACTATCCGGTGCTCCAGGCGATCATCCTGCTCGCCGCGTTGGTCTTCGTGCTGGTCAACCTGCTGGTCGACCTCTCCTACGCGTTCATCGACCCGAGGGTGCGTGTGCGATGAGTGACCCGACCACCCGCCCCGGCGTGGGCAAGCCCCGCACCGGCGACACCCCCACCGACCAGCCCGCCGAGGGCCCGGCCGCCGACGGGCAGGCCGGCGAGAACCCGACCGGCCAGCCCGGCGACACCCCGGCACAGCGGCGGGAGCGCAGCCTCGGTCGGCTCGGCGACCGTAAGCGGGCCCGGCTCGACGAGCTGGCGCGGGCCACCGCGGACCCGGGCGGGGTCAGCCTCTACCGGGACGCGCTGCGCCGGCTGCGCCGCAACCCGGTGGCCATCGTCGGTGCCGTCATCGTCGGACTGTTCGTGCTGGTGGCGATCTTCGCGCCGCTGATCGCCCCGCACGACCCGGTGCAGCGGTTCGACGAGCTGACCCGGGACCTGACCGTGGACAGCATCCCGGGTGCCACCGCCGGGCACCCGTTCGGCTCGGACCCGCTCGGTCGGGACTTCTTCTCCCGCATGATCCACGGCAGCCGGCAGACCCTCTTCGTCGGCGTGCTCGCCACCCTGATCGGCCTCACCCTGGGCGTACTGCTCGGTGCGGTGGCCGGTGCCTTCGGCGGCTGGGTCGACGTGGTGCTGATGCGCCTCACCGACGTGATGCTGGCGCTGCCCAGCCTGCTGCTGGCGATCACCCTGGTCGCGATGGCCAGCCGGTCGAGCCAGTGGACGGTCATCTTCGCGGTGGCGATCGTCAGCGTGCCGGTCTTCGCCCGGCTGCTGCGCGGCTCGATGCTCGCCCAGCGGGAGAGCGACCACGTGCTCGCCGCGCGGGCGTTGGGCGTCAAGGAGCGCAACATCGTCCTGCGGCACATGCTGCCCAACTCGCTGACCGCGGTGATCGTGCAGGCCACCCTGACCTTCGCGGTGGCGATCCTGGACGCGGCGGCGTTGTCCTTCCTCGGCCTCGGCGACCCGGACATCAACCGGGCCGAGTGGGGGCTGATGCTGGGTGTGGACGGCCAGCGCTACTTCGAGGTCCGCCCCGAGCTGGCCTACTATCCGGCGCTCGCGATCATCGTGGTCGCGCTCGGTTTCACCCTGCTCGGTGAGGCGATGCGTGAGGCGATCGACCCGAAGAACCGGCGGTGACGGCGGTGCGGCAGGTCGGTGTGCGACCCGCCCGACCGGGGGCCGGCGGTCCCGGGCCGGGCGGGCACCCGGTGGGCCGGCGACCGCAGCCGGGAGCGAACGACCAGCACAGTGAGGAAGTGACCCGATGAGCCTGCTCGACGTACGCGATCTGAGCGTGGTGTTCCAGCGCCGGGGCGAGCGGCCGTTCGCGGCGGTCGACCAGGTCAGCTTCACGGTGGAGCCGGGGCAGACGGTCGGCCTGGTCGGCGAGTCCGGCTGCGGCAAGAGCGTGACCAGCCTGGCCATCATGGGGCTGCTGCCGAAGCGGGGCAACCGGGTCACCGGCGAGGTGCTGTTCGAGGGCACCGACCTGCTCAAGCTGCGCCCGGACGACCTGCGGGACCGGCGGGGCCGGGACATCGGCATGATCTTCCAGGACCCGCTGTCCTCGCTGAACCCGGTCATCCCGATCGGGGTGCAGGTCGCCGAGGTGCTGGAGCGGCACCGGGGGATGGACCGGCGCAAGGCGCTGCGGGAGGCCCGGGAGTTGCTCGACGCGGTCGGCATCCCCGACCCGGACCGCCGGCTGACGGAGTTCCCGCACCAGATCTCCGGTGGGATGCGGCAGCGTGCCCTGATCGCCATCGCGTTGGCCTGCAAGCCCCGGTTGCTGATCGCGGACGAGCCGACGACCGCGCTGGACGTCACCATCCAGGCGCAGATCCTCACCCTGCTCAAGCAACTGGTCGACGAGACCGGCACCGCGCTCATCATGATCACGCACGATCTCGGGGTGGTGGCCGGTCTCTGCGACACGGTCAACGTGCTCTACGGCGGCCGGGTCGTGGAGCGGGCCGCCCGGCACGAGCTGTTCGCCCGGCCCCGGCACCCGTACACGCACGGGTTGCTCAGCTCGGTGCCCCGGCTCGACTCGCCGCGGGGCGAGCGGCTGCACGCCATCCGGGGTTCGGTGGCCGACAACATCCCGTGGGTCGAGGGCTGCGCCTTCGCGCCGCGCTGCGACAACGTGGTGGACGCCTGCCTGGACGGCCCGCCCCCGTTGGAGCCCACCGCCACCGGCGGCGACCTGCGCTGCAACAACCCTGTTTCGGAGGAGGTGGCGGTGCCGTGACCGAACGGACCGGACCGGAGAACGAGGCCGCGACCCAGCGGTCGGCCACGGACGACGCCGCGACCGGGCGGGTGGGGACGGACGACGCCGCGACCGGGCTGCCGGGAACGGAGGCCGGGACGACCACCGCGCCGGGCGACGCCGGGCCGGGCAGCCCGGGCCGGGGGACGCCACCGGGCAGGGGCGGCCGCTGATCGAGCTGCGCGACGTCAAGGTGCACTTCCCGATCAAGAGTGGCCTGCTCTTCGACCGTACCGTCGGCTACGTCTACGCGGTCGACGGCGTCTCACTGTCGATCAACGCGGGTGAGACGTACGGCCTGGTGGGCGAGTCGGGGTGCGGCAAGTCGACGCTCGGCCGGGGCCTGCTGCGGCTGGTCGAGCCGACCGACGGTGAGATCGTCTTCGACGGTGCCGACGTGCGCGCGCTCAAGGGCGAGTCGATGCGCAAGGCCCGCCGCCGGATGCAGATGATCTTCCAGGACCCGTTGTCCAGCCTGGACCCCCGGCAGTCGGTGGAGTCGCTGCTGGTGGAGGGGCTCAAGGCGCACGGGCTGGCCGACGACAAGGAGGCGACGAACCGGCGGCTGCGGGACACCCTGAAGGCGGTCGGGCTGCCCGCCTCGGCGTTGAGCAAGTACCCGCACGAGTTCTCCGGCGGGCAGCGCCAGCGCATCGGTATCGCCCGCGCGCTGGTCCTCGACCCGGATCTGATCGTCGCCGACGAACCCGTCTCCGCCCTGGACGTGTCGATCCAGGCCCAGGTGCTCAACCTGCTGGAGGACCTCCAGAACGAGCGCGGGCTGACGTACCTGATCATCGCGCACGACCTGGCGGTGGTCCGGCACATCGCCGACACGGTCGGGGTGATGTACCTGGGTGGGCTGGTGGAGGAGGCGTCCAGCGACGACCTCTACCGGGAGCCGATGCACCCGTACACCAGGGCGTTGATGTCGGCGGTGCCGGTGCCGGACCCGCTGGTGGAGGACCGGCGGGAGCGGATCCTGCTCGCCGGTGACCTGCCGTCGCCCACCAACCCGCCGGCCGGCTGCCGGTTCCACACCCGGTGCCCGTGGGCGCAGCCGACCCGCTGCGCCGACGAGCGGCCGGCGCTGCGGGACGTCGTGGGCGGGCACCGGGTGGCCTGCCACTTCGCCGAGGACATCGCCGCCGGGCGGCTCCGCCCGCACGACGTGGCGCCGGAGCTGGTCCGACCGGACGACGGCGGGGCGCCGGGCGACACCGGTGAGCTGATCCCCACCCTGTGAGCACACGACGAGGGCCCCTTCCCGGGTACGGGAAGGGGCCCTCGTCGTGTGCCACGCCGATCGGGCGGCCGGCGGGACGGGTGCGGGCCGCCGCAGGTGCGGCCGCAGCGGCGGTGATCCCGGGCGACGCCGACCGGACCGCTGCGGTGCCGGGTCAGCCCTCGGGGCGGTGCAGCAGGGCCACCGCAATGGTGTGTACGGCGTCCAGGCCGGCCGGGTCGGCCAGCTTGGCGGTCCCGCCCGTCACCGCGTACCACTCGTCGGCGTCCTTGTACTGGACGGCGAGGGTGACCTGGCCGTCGGCGTACCGGGACTTCAGGGTCAGCTCGCCGGTCACCACACCGACCTCGTCGGTCATCACCCCACCGGGGCCGGCGACCAGGTCGGCGGTCAGCTCGCGGGGCGTACCGTCGCCGCCCGCGTCGGCGGTCATCCCTGCGCCGGGCACCTCGGCCGAGCCGGCGGCCCGGCCGTCGGCGGTCATCCCGGCGGTGGCCGCCGTTGCGGCCCCGCCCCCGTCGACCCCGTCGCCGGCCGGTGCCGCCCCCTCGGGTGCCGCCCCTGCTCCGGTCGTTGCCGCCCCGGCCGGGTCGGCCCCGGCGTCGGCACCGCCCGGGCCGGTCGGTGTCAGCGCTTGCCCGCCCATGTGCACCCTCCCAACATGTCGGTGATGGCGGCCTTCTCGGCGCTGGTCACCGTCAACTTCCAGTGGTGCTTGACCTCTACCCAGTGTTCCGCGTACGTGCACCAGTAGGCGCGGTTCGGCGGTTTCCACTGCGACGGGTCCTGGTCACCCTTGGACCGGTTGGAGCTGGCGGAGACCGCGAAGAGCTGCGGCCGGGTCAGGTCGTTGGCGAAGTCACCCCGCTTGGCGTCGTCCCACTCGTCGGCGCCGGAACGCCACGCGTTGGCCAACGGCACCATGTGGTCGATGTCCACGTCGGAGGGGTCGGTGAAGGTCCGACCGTCGTAGACGCTCTCCCACCGCCCGCCGACCACGTTGCAGCCGGAGAGGCGGATGTCCTTCCCGTCCCGCTGGAGCACGCTGTCGCGGACGTCGCAGTTCTTGCCGGTGTCCCGCCAGTGCGGGAAGCGGTCGCGGCTGTAGCCCTTCATCGAACCGGCCTCGGCGACGGTCAGCTCCGCGAGCTGCTCACCGACGTTGCCGGAGTTGCCGGGTGGCGCCTCCGGCTCGGCCACCGAGACGTCACAACCACCCGCGCCGAGGGCGAGCAGCGCGGCAAGGGCCGCCGCCACCGCCGCGCGGCCTCCTGATCTGGTACGCACAGACGACACCTTTCCAGCTTGCGGGCTTCCGGCGATCCCGCACAGTACCCAAGCACGGTTTCCGCATTTCGTGGCGTCTCCGGATGTGGGCGTGCAGATTGGTACCCATGACGGCACCGGCTCACGCGCTCCGTATCCGTACCACAGCCGGGCGGGGGACGCTGCTCGCCGCGATCCTCGCCTCCGGCATGGTGTTCCTGGACAGCACCGTGGTCAACGTGGCACTACCCCGCCTGGGTGCGGACCTCGACGCCACCGTGGCCGGTCTCCAGTGGATGGTCAACGGGTACGCGCTGATGCTGGCGGCGTTCGTCCTGCTCGGCGGGTCGCTCGGGGACCGGTTCGGCCGGCGGCGGATCTTCCTGATCGGGGTGGTCTGGTTCGCGGTCGCCTCCGTACTGTGCGGGCTCGCCCAGGACACCAACCAGTTGATCGCCGCCCGGTTCCTCCAGGGGGCGGGCGGGGCGCTGCTCACCCCCGGGTCGCTGTCGGTGCTCCAGGCGAGCTTCCACCCGGACGACCGGGGCCGGGCGATCGGCACCTGGTCGGGGCTGTCCGGCGTGTCCACCGCGCTCGGCCCGTTCGTCGGGGGTTGGCTGATCGACGCGCTCTCCTGGCGGTGGATCTTCTTCATCAACCTGCCGCTCGCGGTCGGCGTGCTGCTGGCCGCGATGCGCTGGGTGCCGGAGAGCCGAGACGAGAACGTCTCCCGCAGTGCCGGCCGACGGTTCGACATCGCCGGTGCGCTGCTCGGCGCGCTGGCGCTGGGCGGGCTCACCTACGCCCTGATCGACGCCCCGGTACGCGGGGTCGGCTCCTGGCCGGTGCTGCTCGCCGCCGGTGCCGGTGTCCTCGCCGCGGTCTCCTTCGTGCTGCTGGAACGGCACCGGGGCGAGGGGGCGATGCTGCCCACCACGATCTTCGGCAGTCGGCTCTTCTCGGTGCTGAACGTCTTCACCGTGCTGGTCTACGCCGCGCTGAGCGGGTTCACCTTCTTCCTCTCCGTCTACCTGCAGAACGTCGTCGGCTGGTCGGCGCTGCGGACCGGGCTGGCCACCGTACCGATGACGGTGCTGCTGCTGCTCGGCTCGGCGCGGGCCGGGGCGTTGTCGGCGCGGATCGGCCCCCGGCTGCTGCTGACCGTCGGCCCGGTCGTCGCCGCCGGCGGGTTGTTGCTGCTGCGCCGGGTCGGGCCGGGCGCGTCGTACTGGTGGGACGTGCTGCCCGGGGTGCTGCTGTTCGGGATCGGGCTGACCCTGGTGGTGGCGCCGTTGACCGCGTCGGTGCTGGCCGCCGTGGCGGACCGGTTCGCCGGGGTGGCCAGCGGCTTCAACAACGCCGCGTCGCGCACCGGCGGTCTGCTCGCGGTGGCCGCGTTGCCGCTGCTGGTGGGTCTGTCCGGTACCGGCTACGAGCAGGCCGGCGCGCTGACCGACGCGTTCCGGGGGGCGATGGCCTGGTGCGCCGGGTTGTTGCTCGGCGGCGCGCTGCTGGCCGCCCTGCTGGTCCGCCGTCCCCCGTCCCCGGACCGCGCCCCGGGTCGGGCCGCGCCGTCGACCCGGGGCACGTAGCGGGATGGACGCGCCGGGGTGGCCGGCCGGTGGCGGGGTGGGCTCGGCCGGCCGTGCCGCCCCGGACCGGCAGCCGGCCCGGGGCTGGTGGTCGTGATCCGGGATCGTCCGGTGACGACCACCAGCCCGGACGGCGGCGATCAGGACCGGGTGCGGTTGGCGGCGCTGGTGACGGCCTTGATGGAGGCGGTGACGATGTTGGGGTCGGTGCCGACGCCCCACACGGTCTGGCCGTTGATGTCGCACTCCACGTAGGCGGCGGCCTGGGCGTCGCCACCGGAGGAGAGGGCGTGCTCGTGGTAGTCCAGCACGCGTACGGCCACGCCCACCGACTGGAGCGCGTTGACGTACGCGTCGATGGGGCCGTTGCCGACGGCGGTGAGGGTGCGCGCCGCGCCGTCGACGACCACCTGGGCCTCGATCTCGACCTTGCCGTCGACGGTGCCGATCGTGTAGCCGGTCAGCGTGACGGCCGGGTCGACCTGGTGGTCGAGCAGGTAGTTGCGGGCGAAGATCTGCCACATGGTGCCCGGCTCGACCTCGCCGCCATCGTGGTCGGTGACCTGCTGGACGACGCCCGAGAACTCGATCTGGAGCCGGCGCGGCAGGTCCAGCTGGTGCTCGGTCTTCATGACGTACGCGACGCCGCCCTTGCCGGACTGCGAGTTGACCCGGATGACCGCCTCGTAGGTGCGGCCCAGGTCCTTGGGGTCGATCGGCAGGTAGGGCACCGCCCAGGTGAACTCGTCGATCGGCACCCCGGCCGCCTCGGCGTCGCGGTGCAGCGCGTCGAAGCCCTTCTTGATGGCGTCCTGGTGGGAGCCGGAGAAGGCGGTGTAGACCAGGTCGCCGGCGTACGGGTGGCGCTCGTGTACGGGCAGCTGGTTGCAGTATTCGACGGCCCGCTTGACCTCGTCGATGTTGGAGAAGTCGATCATCGGGTCGATGCCCTGGGAGAACAGGTTCAGCCCCAGCGTCACCAGGTCGACGTTGCCGGTGCGCTCGCCGTTGCCGAACAGGCAGCCCTCGATCCGGTCCGCGCCGGCCAGCAGGCCCAGCTCGGCGGCGGCGACCCCGGTGCCCCGGTCGTTGTGCGGGTGCAGGCTCAGCACCAGGCTGTCCCGGCGGGGCAGGTGCCGGTGCATCCACTCGATCGAGTCGGCGTAGACGTTGGGGGTGGCCATCTCGACGGTGGCCGGCAGGTTGATGATCAGCTTGCGGTCCGGGGTGGGGTCGATCACCTCGATGACCTTGGCGCACACCTCCACCGCGTACTCCAGCTCCGTGCCGGTGTACGACTCGGGCGAGTACTCGTAGTAGATGTCGGTGTCCGGGGTGTGGATCTCGGCGTACTTGCGGCACAACCGGGCGCCCTGGGTGGCGATGTCGGCGATGCCGTCGCGGTCCAGGCCGAAGACCACCCGACGCTGGAGGGTGGAGGTGGAGTTGTAGAAGTGCACGATGGCCCGGCGCGCGCCGCGCAGCGACTCAAAGGTCCGCTCGATCAGGTGCTCCCGGCACTGGGTGAGCACCTGGATGGTGACGTCTTCGGGGATCAGGTCCTGCTCGATGAGCTGCCGGACGAAGTCGAAGTCGGTCTGGCTGGCCGACGGGAAGCCGACCTCGATCTCCTTGTAGCCCATCTGCACCAGCAGCTGGAACAT
Source organism: Micromonospora sp. RL09-050-HVF-A (assembly GCF_019374995.1). Lineage (NCBI taxonomy): Bacteria > Bacillati > Actinomycetota > Actinomycetes > Micromonosporales > Micromonosporaceae > Micromonospora > Micromonospora sp. RL09-050-HVF-A. The sequence continues at coordinate 4,158,394 of NZ_JAGKQP010000002.1, read as the reverse complement.
CCGGCGCTTGCGTTCCGGCGACATCGGGTCGATCAGGGCCTGGTTGCCGTCGCGCAGGTCGACCGCGCACCAGCGGGGGGCGGCCTCGACGTGCCGGGTCGGCCAGGTGCGGTCCGGCAGGTCGATCCGGAACTGCTGGTGGTAGGGCTCGTAGCGCTGGTACGGCATCCGGCTGGGACGTTGCCGGGCGATCTGATCGGCTTCGGCGTCGGTGGTGACAGGTTGAGCCATGACGGAGTGCTCCCGTGGGTCAGGTGGCGTCAGCATTGCGAATGATGTCGGCAGGGGTCGGGCGGCGATGCCCGGACGGGTGCCGAAAGAAGTTCGGATCTGCTGGACGGCGCGGTTCGACTCCGCGACGGGGTGCCGGCCGGTCAGGCCCCGTCGCGGCGACCAAGGAGAAGGTACGCCTGCCACATGACAGAGTGACCCTACGTGATGAGACGGGGGGTGGGAAGGTCGGTCCGGACTCTGAGATCCGCATCGCACCCGCCGGGATCGGCGTCGGTTCGGCGGTGACCCGTCAACCCAGCAGCAGGGCGTGGACGGGGTGCCGGTGCCGCAGGGCGGTCTCCCGGCGCAGCAACTCCTCGGGCAGCGTGGACGGGTCGCCGAGCCGGCCGACGGCGGTCACCACCAGGGGGCGGACCCCCGGCGGCAGGTCCAGGTCGGCGGCGAGCGCGGCCCGGTCGAGGTCGCGGATCTGGCGCGTGTACAGGCCGAGCGCGGTGGCCTGGACGGTCAGGTGGGCGATCGACTGGCCCAGGTCGTACGCGTGCCGTTCCGGGTCGCCGCCGGTGTGCGCGCCCACCACCAGCGCGGCGGCGTGCCGGGCCCAGCCCTGGTCGGCCTCGGTGAGGCTGACCAGGATGCGTTTCCAGGTCTCGTCGTCGCGGTGGCCGAGGGCGAACCGCCACGGCTGGGCGTTCCCGGCCGACGGGGCCCAGCGGGCGGCCTCCAGCAGGGACGCGGCCTCGTCGCCGGTCAGCTCGGCGGTCGGGTGGAACGCCCGGGGGCTCCACCGGTAGGCGAGCAGCGGAGTGAGATCAGCCATGCGAAGAGAATCCCGTATGAGGTTTTTAACCATTTTTGCTGCCCAGGCAAATGTGGTCAAGAGCACCCGTAACGCCTTGACGGGTCAGGACGTTTCCGGGCTCGGGGAGGGCTGCTCCGCCTGCTGCCCCAGCGGCTCCCCGGTCACCACCGGCCCCGCCAGCGGCACCGTGTCCGGCGCCGGACCGGGCGGGCCGGCCAGGGTCAACGTGCCCAGCGCCGCCCGGACGAAGGTGGGCGTACCGTCCGGCTGGTAGCAGTAGATCCCCACGTCCAGCGGTGGGGTCAGCGAGGCGGCGGTGCTCTCCACCGCGTAGCAGCTCCCGGGCACCCCGGGCGGGGCCGTCGCCACCGAGACCGACAGTGCGCTACGCCGGTCGGTGAGCACCGCCAACCAGTCGGTGAACGGGTGCTGCACCCGGGGGTCCAGCGGGCGCGGCACCGCGTCGTCGCGCCCGCCGAGCCGCACACAGCTCGCCGGCCCGGGACGGCCGGCCGACGGCAGCCCGCACTGGAAGAGCCCGTCCGGGGTGGCGGCGAGCGCGACGTCGGCCGTACCGCCGAGTGCGCCTCCCGGCACGTCCACCCGCCAGCTGCCGTCGGCGGCGCTGACCACCGTGATGTCACGGGTCGGGCCGTCGGTGCCGGACAGGGTGTAGCGGGCGGTCAGGTGCCGGTCCCGGGCGGCGGCGGCCAACGCGGCCAGGTCGTCTCGGGCGGTGTCTGCCACGGCCGGCGCGGGATCGGAGGGGGCCGCGGTCGGCGGTGCGGTCGGGCCGTCGGCGGCGCAGCCGGCCGGCAACGCCAGCAACACGGGCAGCACCAGCAGCAGCGGAGCCGGCAGCGTCGGCCGGGACGGGGCCGGGACGACGATCGACCGGCGGGCCGTGCGGGGGTGGGCTTGCACCGGGTCATTCTGCGCCGGGCGGCCGTCGCGGGCAGCCCCGCGCCCACGGGTCGCCGGGTCGGCGTGTCGGCGCCGCCGCACGGGAAATGCCCGTCCGGATCGGCCGCCCGCGCCGGATGGTGGGATCACCTGACCCGCTCTCGCGTACCGCCCGATACCCTGGGGAGGTCTGACACGCGCCGCCGGACTTCAGCCGGCGGCGTCGGCACGCTCAGGGTCGTCGCTGGGAGGGAGTGCGCCGTCGTGGCACTCGTGGTGCAGAAGTACGGCGGGTCCTCCGTCGCCAACGCCGAGCGGATCAAGCGGGTCGCCGAGCGGATCGTCGCCGCCCGCAAGGCCGGTGACGACGTCGTGGTGGTGGTCTCCGCCATGGGCGACACCACCGACGAGCTGCTCGACCTGGCCAACCAGATCAGCCCGCTGCCGCCGGGGCGTGAGCTGGACATGCTGCTCACCGCCGGGGAGCGGATCTCGATGGCGCTGCTCGCCATGGCGATCCACAACCTGGGGTACGAGGCCCGTTCGTTCACCGGTTCGCAGGCCGGGGTGATCACCACCTCGGCGCACGGTCGGGCGCGGATCATCGACGTCACCCCCGGGCGGCTCAAGGGCGCGCTCGACGAGGGGGCGGTGGTGATCGTGGCCGGCTTCCAGGGCGTCTCGCAGGACACCAAGGACGTCACCACCCTGGGCCGGGGTGGTTCGGACACCACCGCCGTGGCGCTCGCCGCCGCGTTGTACGCCGACGTCTGCGAGATCTACACCGACGTGGACGGCGTATTCACCGCCGACCCGCGGATCGTGCCCAACGCCCGGCACATCCGGCACATCACCTACGAGGAGATGCTGGAGCTGGCCGCCTGCGGCGCCAAGGTGCTGCACCTGCGCAGCGTGGAGTACGCCCGCCGGGCGGGGTTGCCGATCCACGTCCGTTCGTCATACTCGACCAACACCGGCACCATGGTCACCGGATCGATGGAGGACCTTCCCGTGGAACAGGCACTGATCACCGGGGTCGCCCACGACCGCAGCGAGGCGAAGATCACGATCGTCGGGGTGCCCGACGAGCCGGGCGCGGCCGCCAGCATCTTCGACACCGTGGCCGGTGCCGAGATCAACATCGACATGATCGTGCAGAACGTCTCCACCGAGGGCACCGGGCGTACCGACATCTCGTTCACCCTGCCCAAGGCCGACGGCCCGACGGCGATGGCCGCGCTCAGCAAGATCCAGGAGCCGGTCAAGTTCAAGGGCCTGCTCTACGACGACCACGTCGGCAAGGTGTCGCTGATCGGCGCGGGCATGCGGTCGCACCCGGGCGTGGCGGCCGGGTTCTTCGCCGCCCTCGGCGCGGCCGGCGTCAACATCGAGATGATCTCCACCTCGGAGATCCGGGTCTCCGTGGTCTGCCGGGACACCGACCTCGACCGGGCGGTCCGGGCCATCCACGACCAGTTCGAGTTGGGCGGCGACTCCGAAGCCGTGGTGTACGCGGGAACAGGACGGTAGCCCCGGTGGCACCGCAGCCCACCCTGGCCGTGGTCGGGGCGACGGGGGCTGTCGGCACCGTGCTGTGTGACCTGCTCTCCGCCCGGCGCAACGTCTGGGGAGAGATCCGGCTGCTCGCCTCGGCCCGCTCGGTCGGGCGGAAGGTGCGCTGCCGGGGTGAGGAGTTGACCGTCGGCGCACTCACCCCGGAGGCGTTCGACGGGGTCGACGTGGCGGTCTTCGACGTGCCCGACGAGGTGTCGGCACGGTGGGCACCGATCGCGGTCGACCGGGGAGCGGTGGTCGTCGACAACTCCGCCGCGTTCCGGATGGACCCGGACGTCCCGCTGGTGGTGCCCGAGATCAACCCGGAGCAGGTGGACCACCGCCCCCGGGGGATCATCGCCAACGCCAACTGCACCACGCTGACCATGATCGTGGCGATCGCCCCACTGCACCGCGAGTACGGCCTACGGGAGTTGGTGCTCGCGTCCTACCAGGCGGTGTCGGGGGCGGGCCAGGCCGGGGTGGACGCGCTGCACCGGCAACTCGGCAAGATCGCCGGGGACCGGGTGCTCGGCTGCCGGCCCGGTGACGTCCGGCAGGCGGTCGGCGACGACCTGGGGCCCTTCCCGGCGCCGCTGGCGTTGAACGTGGTGCCGTGGGCGGGATCGCTGGCCGACGACGGGTGGTCCTCCGAGGAGATGAAGGTCCGCAACGAGTCCCGCAAGATCCTCGGTCTGCCCGACCTGAAGGTCTCCGCCACCTGCGTACGGGTGCCGGTGGTGACCGGCCACTCGGTCGCGGTGCACGCGGTCTTCGCCACCGAGGTCGACGCCGAGGGGGCCCGGGAGGCGCTGCGCAACGCCCCCGGCGTGATCCTGGTCGACGACCCGGCCGCTGGTGAGTTCCCGATGCCCATCGACGCGGTCGGCACCGACCCCTCCTGGGTCGGCCGGATCCGCCGGGCCGTCGACGACCCGCGCGCCCTCGACTTCTTCGTCACCGGCGACAACCTCCGCAAGGGCGCCGCCCTCAACACCGCGCAGGTCGCCGAACTCGTGGTCAAACCCCGCTCCCGCCCCTGACCGACCGGTCGGTCAGCCGGTGGACAGGTGCACGCGGTCCCGGCCCCGGTGCTTGGCGGCATAGAGGGCCTGGTCGGCGCGGTGCAGGGTGCGGTCGGCCGCCTCGCCGGGGTGGGGGAGGGCCACACCGACGCTGATCGTACGGCCGGTGCGCCGGGCCGCCTCGGTGAGCCGCTCGGCGATCCGGACCGCCTCGTCCGGGTGCGCCACCTCGATCACCGCGACGAACTCGTCGCCGCCGGTGCGGTACAGCTCGTCGCCGTGCCGCAGCGCCGCCTCCAGGGCCCGGGCCAGCCCCACCAGCAACCGGTCCCCGGCCTGATGACCGTAGGTGTCGTTGACGGTCTTGAAACCGTCCACGTCGATGGCGAGCAGTGCGGTACGCCCGGGGGCGGCCGCCGCGATCCGCCGCCCGAACGTGCCGGTGTGCCGCAGCCCGGTGAGCGGGTCCAGGCTTGCCTGTTCCCGCAGCTGGGCCAGGGTGCGCAGCCGCTCCAGGGCGGCCCACGCCTGCCCGGCGAGCAGCTCCATCAGGTTGACCGTGGTCGGGTCGGGGCGCAGCAGCCGTTCGTCGGCGACCAGCAGCACCCCACCGTCGTCCGGCGGACCGACCGGCACCGACACCAGGGTGCGCACCCCGGCACGGGCCAGCGCGAGATGTTCCTCGGTGGGCGGGCACCCCGCCTCACCCAGCGTGTACGCCGCGCCGTACCGGTGGGCCCGCGCGACGAGCCGGTCGAGTTGCGCGGGCGGGGCGTCGGCGAGAGCGGCCCGGATCCGCGACTCCCACTCGGTGGGGACCGTCGTGGGTGCGCCGACCCGGGGGCCGTGCCGACCGGCGAGCACCAGCACGGCGGTGGAGAGGGTGGAGACCTCCCGGGCGGCGGTGAGCGCGGCGGCCATCAGATCCCAGTCGGTGGGGGCCGAGGTCATCGCGGTGGCGTGCCGGAGCAGTTTCTCGCTGCGGCTCTCGGCGGGCGGCCCGCCCAGCGCCGCGATCCGGGCCCCGAGGCGTTCAGCGAGGCGTTCGGCCGTCTCCCGCCACGGGGCCAGCTCGACCGGCCCGCTCCACTGGAGGTCGAGCACGCCGATCACCCGCCCCGCCGGGTCCCGCACCGGTACGCAGACCTCGGCCGTGACGTCGGGGCGTAACGGCAGGTAGTCGGGGTCGGTGGTGACGTCGTCGACGGTGGCGCCCCCGCCGGAGGCGTACACCCGGCCGACGATGCCCGACTTGGGTGCGACGGTGGAGAACACCTGCCAGGCGCCGGTCGCGGCGATGCAACGGAGCCGGTCGTGCGCCTGGAGCAGGACGGAGATCGTGGCGGGGACGTACCGGGCGAGCGCGGTCACCGTCCACCGGCACGCCTCGGCAGCGGTCGACGCCATCGGCAGGCGGACCGTGACGTCCCGGACGACTCGCTCGTGATCCACGTTTTTCCAGGTGAGAAGGCCCGACGGGTGCCGGGGGCTGCAATCAAGCGTACTCAGCGGGAAGGAGCCGGTCACACTAAGATCACTTCGTTCGTACACATGTTTCATCCACAGGGTGTGGACAGGGCCTGTGGGCGATAGCGTGGGAGGCCCGGAGGCGGCGGAAGGGGCCGGGTGGAGCTGCTCTGGTACGTCGCCTACGGGTCGAACCTGCACGCCGCCCGGCTCGGCTGGTACCTCGCCGGGGCCGGCCGCCCGGCGGGCTGCGGTCGTACCCCGGCTGTCGGGACTGCCGACCACCGCGCCGGACGCGACCGGCGCTGATCCCCGGTGGCATCTACTTCGCCGGGGAGTCCCGGGCCTGGACCGGCGGGATGGCCTTCTACGACCCGGAGTTGCCCGGCGTCGCGGCGGCCCGGGGCTACCTGCTCACCCGGGCGCAGTTCGCCGACCTCGCGGCGCAGGAGATGTACCGCCCGCCCGGCGACGACCTGCCCGCCCTCGACGAGGCGGTCGCCGCCGGCCGGGCCACCCTCGGCCCGGGCCGGTACGAGACCCTGCTGCGGGTCGGCACCGCCGACGGGCTGCCGATGCTCACCTTCACCGCGCCGTGGCGGGCCGCCGACGTGGCATGGACCCCGCCCGCCCCCGTCTACCTGCGGATGATCGCCGACGGGCTGCGGGAGGCGCACGGCTGGTCGCCGGCCGAGACGATCGACTACCTGGCCGCCCGACCGGGGGTGGCCGGGCACTGGACCCGGCACCGACTGGTCGCCCTGATCCACCCGGCGGACGAGTGTGGATCGGTGGAAGGGACGCCCCCGTCGGACCATCGCGCCACCCATGATCGCCATTAGGACCCCACTGCCGGGACTGGCGGATCTGTTTGCCGGCGCGGCGCTTTTCGAGTTAACAGTTGTCGTCCGGCACCTATAGCCTCGGCGCACACTCTCCGTGGTCGACGTCCTCATGACGGCGTCACCGACGGGAGCAAGGGCAGCTACACGTACCCGCCGATCACCGGGGGCCTGGTGACGGTCCGTACGGGAGCACCCACGGTGACCGGCGCGCGGAGGGGCGATCGCCGGCCACCGTCCGACCGTCCCGGGTGAACGGCCGGCGACTCCTCGCACCGGGAGCCGCCGTCCCACCCCGGGGCGGTCGACCCGTTTCCACCCCGACCCGGCTCTGCCATGCTGGCCCGGTGACGGTGACCTGGCGACACCTGCCCGCCCCGGCCCGCGAGATCGCGGTGGCCGCCACCGAGGCGGTGGACGCCGCCCAGGCCCGCGACGACGCGGCGTACGACCGGGCGGTGGTCCGGCTCGCCGGTGCCGACCGTGCCGGGCTGGTCGTCGGTGGGGTGGTCCGGCTCCTGCTGGAGCAGGCGCACCCCGACGGGCTCGACAGCGACGACGTGCGGCAGGTGCTGGAACGCTGCGTCCGGTCCGCCGCCACCTGGCGACCCGACGTCGACCCGCAGGTGGTTCTGGTCCTGCTGGCCGGGGCGCTCGGCGTCTACGACCCGGGCGACGACGACACCCCGCCCGACCCGACCGCCGTCGCCGCCCACGCGCCGCTGCTGGTGGCCGACCTGCTCGCGGTGACCGGCGTCCCGTTCGCCGGGTGCCTGGAGGCGGCGTTCGCCGAGGTCGCCCGCACCGAACGCCACGACGACTGACCCTGCCCGGCGGGCACGACGCCGCCCGCCCGCCGGGCAGGGTGGGCAGCTCAGGGCTGCGTCCGCCAGCAGCAGGGCCACCACCGCCACCAGCAGACCCGGCAGCTCGCGGTTCCAGGTGACGAGCAGCAACACCGCGAGGACGGGTACCACGATCGTCCAGTCGGACATCCGGGCGCGGCGCAGCGCAGCCATGCCGTACACCCTGCCAGGAAGACCGGGTCGTCGTGTCGCGCCGGGCGGCGGAGCCCCCGCGCCCGGGGTGGTCACCGCGCCGGCTCGACCACCGCAGCCTCGCCCGGGACGCCCCGGTCGACCTCGACCGGCGGGTCACCCGGCCGCCGCCACGACCGGTAGTGCCGGAAGGCCATCGGCAAACCCCGGGCGGCGTACGGGTCGGCGGCATCCATCACCTGTAGGTGCAGGTGCGGCTGGGTGGAGTTCCCCGAGTTGCCGCAGTCGCCCAACTCCTGCCCGACGTCGACCGGGTCACCCACCGCCACCCGGACCGACCCGGCGCGCAGGTGGGCGAGCAGGACGTACCCCCGGCCGCCGGCCAGCTCGACGATCACGTGGTTGCCGGCGACGGCGCCCGCGCCCCGGCGGACCCGGGCCGCCTGGGTCAGCGCGTAGCCCAGCAGCGTCGTCGGCGACCGGCGGGCCTCGTGGTCGACCTCCCCGTCGTGCACCGCCAGCACCCGCCCGGCGGCGGGGGCGAGGATCGGCCGCCCGAAGGCCAGGAACCGCTGCGGCGGCTCGGTCGCCAGCAGCGTCCGCCAGTCCCGGACGGCCGCCGTCCGTCGCCCCCGCACCGCCACGAAATCGATCGCGTACGTGGTGGCGAAGAGGTCGGTGCCGTGGCTGGGCACCCGTCGGGCGGGGCTGTTGCGGACCAGCCAGGTGCCCCGGAACGGCAGGGCGAGCACGACCGGATCGGGGATCGACATCGGGCTCCTTCCCGGTCTCCCGGCCACCGACTCTAGGACCGTCGCGCTCGCCTCCCACTCCCCGCCCCACGCGGGCGCGTCGTGGTCGACCCGGAGGGACGGTCTTCGGGTGAGGGCTCCATGCCCCCCAGGCATATTCATGCCTGACAGTCATACTGGTTCGTGGGTGATCGGTGCCCCGCCCCGGCTGGGCCGTCTCACCACGGCACCTTCCCGCCGTCGTCGAAGAACCCGCCGCTGGGGCACTCCCGCCCCAACGTGGCCAGCCGCAGCACCACCGCCGCGCCCTCGGCCGGCGTCCGGGACAGCTGAAAGGGCAAACCCTTGGCGAAATCCGTGTCACACGCCCCCGGCGCGATCGCGTTCACCAGGATCCCGTCCCCGGCCAGCGCCTTCGCATACTGCACGGTCAGCATGTTCAACGCCGCCTTGGACACCGGATAACCCAGCGACGCCGGCATCCGGCTCAAATAATGGGTCGCGTCGGTCATCCACGCCATCGACGACGTGCCACTGGACACGTTCACGATCCGTGCCCCGGCCGAGCGGCGCAGCAGCGGCAGCATCGCCTCGGTCACCGTCACCACCCCGAACAGGTTCGTCTCGAACACCTCCCGGATGCCGTCCAGCCGGGCCGCCCCCGGTGCCTGCGCCGCCAGGTCACCGCCGATCCCCGCGTTGTTGACCAGGATGTCCAGCCGACCGAACCGGGCCCCGATCTCCTCGGCGGCAGCGGCGACCCCGGCCGGATCGGTCACGTCCAGCCGGATCGCCGACGCGCCCTCGATCCTCGCCGCCGCCTCAGCTCCCCGCTCCGGGTCCCGGGCACCGACCAGCACCGTGATCCCCAACTCGGCGAGGCCTTCCGCGACGGCCCGCCCGATCCCCTTGTTCGCCCCGGTCACCAGCGCGATGCGTGCTCCACTCATGCCCCGAGCCCACCACCGGCAGCGCCTGCGGACCAGGACCGAACCGGTCCGTGGCGATACCTTGGCGGTATGGATGACGTCGAGACGCGCGAACTGCGTTACTTCGTCGCGGTCGCCGAGGAACTCCACTTCGGCCGCGCCGCACAGCGCCTCGGCATCGCCCAGCCACCCCTGTCCCGAGCGATCCGCCTGCTCGAACGCCGGATGGGCGTCACGCTGCTGGAACGCACCAGCCGCGCGGTCCACCTCACCCCGCCCGGCGAGGTGCTGCTCACCGAGGCCCGCGGCGCGCTCAACGCGGTCGAGACGGCGATCCGGCGTACCCGAAAAGCCGCCCAGACCACCCCGCACCTCACCCTGGCCCTCAAACCCGGCGGCGACGCCGGACTGCTGCGCACCATCCTCGACCGCTACGCGGCATCTCCCGGCGCCGTCCCGGTCGACCTCGCCTTCCGGGTCGGCGAACGCGCCGCCATGGTCCGCGACGGCCGCGCCGACCTCGCCCTGCTGCACCGGCCGCAGAACGACCTGACCGGCCTGGACAGCGACGACCTGCACACAGAGGGCCAAGTCGTGCTGCTGCCCGAGAGTCACCGGCTCGCCGAACGCGCCACCGTGACGATGGCCGACCTGCACGGCGAGCCGATGCCCCGCTGGCCCGAAGCCCGACCCGGCGTCACCGGCCACCCGGTCGCCGACAGCAACCAGCTGCTGCACCTGATCCAGCTCGGCCGCCTGATCGCGGTCGTCCCGGAATCGGTCGGCGAGTACCTGCCCCCGGGCCTGATCAGCCGCCCCGTCCTGGACGCCGACCCGGCCACCCTGGTCCTCGCCTGGTCGCAGACCAGCACGTCGCGCGAGGTCGCCGCCTTCGTCCGCGCGGCGGTTGCCGGCTGACACCGGCTCGCCGCCGCAGCAACACACGCGCAGCCCTTGCCTGCCGACCGCGTCCAGCACCACGTCGACCCCGCGCAGCCGCCCGGACCCGCTTGTACGTCACTGCTGTACAGAAGCACCAGAGGGCACATCCACCGATTGGATGTGCCCTCTTACCTCTGTCGGGGTGGCCGGAACCGACGACCTCTTCGTCCCGAACTGGCGGCGAGCCGGTCGGATCGGGTGTCATCCGAGGTCATGCGGCCTGTCGGGGTCGCGCTGGGTCGGGTGTGGTCGGCTCGGTTGCTGTACTTCGCTGCTGTACTGCTGGCGTCGGACGCGGAGCTGCCTGCGTCGAGTCGGAGGACGCTCATCGCATCCAGCCAAGGAATCGGTAGTGCAGGTTGCCTGCGGGGACATGGGCCAGGTCCTGGGCGGCGTCGACGAACTGGGCGGCCAGGTAGAGGGCCAGCGACACCGGGGCGCGGTCGTACTCCGCTCGCAACTCCTGACGACGGGTGGGACAGGGCCATTCGGCATTGCAGCCGCCGCAGGTCCAGCCCGGCGTGAGCGGAAGGTGTGTGGTCATCGCGGTGTCTCCCGGGTGGCCGGTTGATCGGATGGTGGGGCCTCGGCCTGGCTGTGTTCAGAGGGCCAGTGGTCTCGGCTGATCGGAATCCGGTGTGTGGCGTGGCAGGGCAGCTCGCTACCGCATCGGCAGACCGTCCGCCATCGCTTCCAGGACCAGACAGGTCGGTGTCGTCTCGACAGGGTGAGCGCGACGGCTGTCAGGTACTCCTCGTACGAGACGCGAGGCACTGGTTCTCCCCTCGGTTGTCCTGGTGGTCGGGGTGCCGGGCCGGCCTCTGGGGTCAACGCCACGGCTCATGTCACCGTAACGACGTAGGACTGTAGATACAATAAGATGTAGAACTGTTGAACACGTAGCGTCACTTTCGTGATCGACCCGAGTGCGGATCGCGCCGTGTTCCGGCAGCTCGCAGACCTCCTGCGAGACCGGATCACCTCTGGTGCCCTCGCGCCCGGGGCCTCACTGCCCAGCGAGCTGCGGTTGGCTCAGGAGTACGGGCTGAGTCGCACGAGCGTCCGACAAGCGGTAGCACTGCTCCGGTCGGAAGGGCTCGTCATCGTGGAACCACCGCGCGGCACGTTCGTCCGCGCTATCGAGCCGACCGAGACGGTGGCTCTCCTCAGGGGCGATACCGCTACCGCCCGGATGCCCACCCCGGCCGAGCGACGCGAACTGGAGATGGGCGAGGGCATCCCGGTCATCGTGATCTTCCGCGCCGACGGCTCCCGCGAGCTGTTCGCCGCCGACCGCATCCGCGTCGGTCGCTGACCTACCCCAACTCTGGGGAACCCCGCCGGGGGGACTCGATCTATCGGCCACCGCCAACCGGTGCCAGCCCGCGTCAACGAGCAGGTGGCGAAGGTCGTCCATTCACGTTCGGGGTCGACCTGCGTAACGCTCTTGCTGCCTCGCTGCCTGACACCTCGCTTGCAAGCTCTGCGCACTTCGTCCGCGCACGTCCCGGAATGGCCTCATCCTCGGGGCCTAGTCCCGTACCAGCCCCAGCCAAGCGTGCCGCCATGCCGCGCGGTTGCTGTCAACAACACGCTGGCCTGTAGACAGCCCGTCCACCTACTTCGTAGCCCCTCGTAATAACTTGCGGTATCTTGCCCCTGTGACGCTTCTGCCACTCTCTGGCTCGCAGTTCGACCGTCTGGGCAAGCGTCTAGCTGACGGCGCCGCCAGTGATGATGACGAGAAGATGTTCGAAGAAGTTCGCATCCGATACGGACGCGCGCTAGAGATCGCCCAACATGGTCTTTCTGCCTTGGAACTCCCCGCGACCGGCAGGGTAAAGACAACAGGCACTCTCATTGACAAGCTACGCCGCACGCCGGGACTGACGATACGGGGCGTACATGACCTCGCTGGCAGTCGCGTACTTGTTCGACCGGTAACTCTGCCGAAGGGATTTCGGATTGAAGGTGCGGAGTGTAAGAGGGATTTCGAAGCGCGAGACGGGCTTCTTGCGCAGGAAATCGCGGTGCGCAAGATATTGAACGTGTTTGTTCCTCCCTTGGCCTCGAAGATGCCCAAAGAAATTGACCGACGCGCCAATCCAAGCCATGGATACCGAGCAGTGCACGTGGTTGTTTTTCTCGAAGGCCTTCCTGTCGAAGTGCAGGTCCGAACAGAGCTACAACACATGTGGGCTGAGGCCACAGAGCGTCTTGGGGACCGATGGGGGCGGGGTCTGCGCTACGGACTAGGACCGGACGAACCCGACAAATCCCTGTTCCGCTCTGCGGCAATCACGCGAGAGCGATTCGTTGAGCTGCTGCAACGTCTCTCTGTCGGCATCGCCACGTACGAGGAAGCGCAGCACGTCATCGACAAGGCGGAGTTGCAGCTCTCGTTCACGGAGCAGCCAGCATCCGTCGACCTGTGGCACCATGTAGAGCAGGCGCGGGACGCTCTAGAGTCGGCTCGCAACCAGATCCGAGGTGCCCTCGGGGACGTGGCGGACATCGTTGAGGAGCTAGGTACCCATGGGTAACTTTCTGATGGTGTATGACCGGGCCAGGGGTGACGTGCTGCGACTGGACCGGTTCCCGAGCCAGGAAGCCGCGATGCGGCAGCGATTCGCCCTGGAGCGCTCAAATAAGGGCAACTCGGACCTAGAGATCGTCGTGCTTGTCGCTGACTCTGAGGATGAGCTCCGCCGAACGCACGCCCGGTACTTTAAGTCGTTCAGTGATCTTGTCCGGGGGTTCTCCCTGCGCGTCGCCTAGCAACGCCGCTGCCACCCTTTCCGCCGTCGCCTCCCTGCTCAGGGCAGGTCGCCGTCCGGCCCGTCCTGTCAAGAAAGCCTTGACGCACGGACGGCCCCTGCCGAAACAGACCGAGTCGGCTTTCGTGTCACGGACCGCGCCCCCGGTGGACACCGCCACAGTGGCGTAGTTGACCCAACCTCGCCCGGCACGGACCCGGCTCCTGGGATCGGAGCTGGCCACCGGCGGCCACCCTCCCCCTCCCAGGTGAGCAGTTGACCTGCCCCGAGCGGCTGTGAGCCGGATCCTCGACGACCGGCATGCCTTTGCGCGGCCACCGCCCCCACGCTTGGAGCTTGCCGCGCGGACCCGGCAGGCCCTTCCCAGCGCCGTGCTACTCAGGCGCGGCGCGGCCGGCTGCCGGCGACAACCTCTACCACTCTCCCCGCCATCCCGTCTGTCGCGGCCTGGGCTCCCCGCCCTCCGCGCCAGCCGGCGGGCATGTTGCGTGGCCGGAGTCGGAGCGCCAGCGGAGCGACGGACGCGCGCCCTGGCGGCGGCGCGTGCGGCCCGTTCAGGGCCGCCTTGATAGACGTACAGAAAGTCCTCCCACACCGGCCGGCAGCCGGCCGCCCTTCGGGTTTACGGCGGGTTGACGTGTCGGTACCCGGTGCTACTCTGGCCCTCGTCGAGCACGTCAGCGCGGCCTTCCCGCCGGATCGCTGAACTCGACTTCGGAGTTGCCGAGCGGCCTTCCTGCCGCTGACGCGGGTCACGTCCCGCCGGCTCTCGATCGCACCGGCCACTGTGCCGGTCCGGAATCCGCTGAGCGGCCCAGCACGGCCTTCCCGCCGTCCACGATGGCCCTCGGATTCGCGCACCTCGACGGGTGGGGATCGCCTGCGGCAACCGGCCGGTAGCCGACGACCAGGCGCCCCACCCGTTCCGGCATCACCCAAGATTCAGGAACCCAGCTCAACGGCGGTCCAAGGCCGATGGCCTGCACCCGCCCTCCGGCGTGAGCCGCCCTCTCCGGCGGTGCCAGGAGACACCACGAACACCACCGACGGACACCGCTCCGGCGTCCGGTGGCAGTTCGTCGCCCGTCCCCTGCCACCCCTTGAGGAGAGAACCGTGTCCACCCTCACCGCCGGCCGTGACGCCCAGGCCCTGCAGCGCGCCGCCGCCCCGGACTACTTCGGCTGGCTGGAGCACACCCGCGCCGCCGGAGGCTGCACCCGCCCGATCCGCCTGACCGGCACCCTCACCACCGTCGAACCCGGCACCGGCCGGGTCCTGGCCGAGCGGCACACAGGCGAGCTGCCCGACCGGACGCTCTACAAGGCGTGCGGCAACCGCCGTGCCGCCCAGTGCCCCGACTGCGCCTGGGTCTACGCCGGTGACGCCTTCCAGGTCGTCCGCTGCGGCCTGACCGGCGGCAAGACCATCCCCACCACCGTCAGCGCCCATCCGGTCGTCTTCGCCACCTTCACCGCGCCGTCCTTCGGCCCGGTCCACCACCGGCACATCCCCCGACACACCTGCGCCAACCGGCGGCGCTGCGACTGCCGCCCGGCACCCTGCCGCGCCCGGAGCACCGCCGGTACCTGCCTGCACGGGCGGCCCGCAGCCTGCTTCACCCGCCACGACGCCGACGATCCGCAGCTCGGTCGACCGCTCTGCCTGGACTGCTACGACCACGACCACCAGGCCGTCTGGAACCACTCCTCGGGCGACTTGTGGCGACGCACGAAACAGGCCATCGAACGCCACCTCACCGCAGTGTGCCGCCGACGCGGCATCCCCCACGTCCAGGTCGTCACCGAGTCCGGCCGGGTCCGGCGGGTGCCTCCGGTGCGGGTGTCCCACGGGAAGGTCGCCGAGATGCAGCGCCGGGGCGCGGTGCACTTCCACGTCCTGCTGCGCCTCGACGGCGTCGACCCCCACGACCGGCACGCCCTGGTCCCGCCACCGGTCGGCATCACCGTCGACGACCTCGACGCCGCAGTCCACGCCGCCACCCGACAGATCACCGTCACCACCCCGCCGCACCCCGACCGCCCGCAGGGCTGGCCGATCGCCTGGGGCGAGCAGGTCGACGTATGCCGCATCGGCACCAGCGACGGCGACGTGACCGACGCCAAGGTGGCCGCCTACCTCGCCAAGTACGCCACGAAGTCCACCGAGGCCACCGGCCACTGCTCCACCCGACTCACCCCGGACACCGTCGACGCCTACGCCGACCCGGAAGGCGACCACCTCGCCCGCCTCATCGACGCCTGCTGGCGACTCGGCCGCCCCACCCGGCACCACACCACCCGGACAGCCAGGAAGACAGAAGACCGTCAAGGCGACCTTGACCCCACACCGAACCCCTACGCCGGGCTGCGCCGCTGGGCGCACATGCTCGGCTACGGCGGCCACTTCCTCACCAAAGCCCGCCGCTACTCGGTCACCTTCGGCCTGCTCCGCGACACCCGCGCCGCCTACCGCCGCACCGAGCACACCGGCACCGCCGACACCGCCGGCATGGTCACCGTGGGCACGCTGGCCTTCGTCGGCTCCGGCTGGCTGACCGACGGGGATGCTCTGCTCGCCAACACCGCCGCCGCCCAATACCGCGAACGCCAACGCATCGGTCGGGAAGAACTCGCCCACGAAGCGTGGCTGAGCGGGGTCGCCGCATGAGCCGAGAACTCACCCCGCGCTGGTACTCACCCGCCGAGGTCGCCGTCCTGCTCGGCTTCGGCCTGTCCAAGGTCAAGATGAAGATCGCCACCGGCGAGCTGCGCTCGATCAAGGACGGCAAGTACCGCCGGATCCTGCCCGAGTGGGTCGACGAATACATCCGTGAGCAGGTCGAGCGGCAGGAGGCCGCCTGATGCCGGGACGTGCACGCGCCAACGGCGAAGGCTCGATCTTCCCGTACCGCAACGGCTTCGCCGCGTACGTCTGGGTCACCAAGCCGGACGGCAAGCGGACCCGCAAGTACGTCTACGGCCCGACCCGGGAGGTCGTCCACGACAAGTGGATCAAGCTGCACCAGCAGGCCAAGGCCGGGCCGGTCGCCACCCGGGTGCCGACCCTCGGCGACTACCTGACCTACTGGCATCGGGAGGTCGTGCGCCCCAACCTCGCGCCGCTCACCTGCGCCACCTACGAGACGATCCTCCGGCTGTACGTCATCCCCGGCCTCGGCGGGAAGCGGCTCGACCGGCTCCAGGTGCGCGACGTGCAGACCTGGATCAACGAGGTGGCCCGCACCTGCCAGTGCTGCGCCCAGGGCAAGGACGCCCGCCGCCCGGAACTGAGACGGCGCTGCTGTGCGCTCGGCCGGTGCTGCGGCGACGTGCCGTCCGCCCGCACGGTCAAGGACATCCGGGGCGTGCTGCGCTCCGCGCTCAACCACGCCGCCACCGAGGAACTGGTCACCCGCAACGCCGCCGCCCTGGTCAAGCTCCCACCGGTCCGCCGCCGTCGGGGCCGGGCGTGGACCAGCGACGAGGCTCGTCGCTTCCTGGAGTCCGCGCGGGCCGACCGCGACCCGTTGTATGCCGCGTACGTGCTGATCCTGGTCCTCGGCCTGCGCAAGGGTGAGGTGCTCGGGCTCACCGGGGACGCCGTCGACCTGGCGGCGGGAGAGCTTTCGATCGGCTGGCAGTTGCAGCGGGTCGGCGGGCAACTGCTGCACCGCGAGACCAAGACGCACACCTCGGACGCCACCCTCCCGCTGCCGGACATCTGCGCGGCGGCACTCGACCTCCGCCAGCAGGCGAGGAAGAACGACCGTGATGAGGCGGGCATCGCCTGGCAGGGCTCCCGGCTGCTGTTCACCACCCGCTACGGAACGCCGGTCGAGCCGCGCAACTTCAACCGTTCCTGGGATGCCCGCTGCGCCCGGGCCGGGGTTCGGAAGATCACCGTGCACGACGCCCGGCGTACCTGCGCGACGCTGCTCGTCGACTTGGACGTGCACCCGCGCGTCATCATGCAGGTGCTCCGGCACGCCGAGGTGTCGGTCACGATGGAGATCTATTCGCAGGCGTCCTCGGACGCCACCCGCGACGCCCTCAAGCGGCTGGGCGAGAGCCTGCGCTGACTGCTGCTGTACTTCACTGCTGTACAGAAGCACTAGAGGGCACATCCATGGATCGGATGTGCCCTCTGACCTCTGTCGGGGTGGCCGGATTCGAACCGACGACCTCTTCGTCCCGAACGAAGCGCGCTACCAAGCTGCGCCACACCCCGAGGCGTGCGGTGAAATAGTAGCCCACCCGCTCCGCCGATCAAACTCGGTACCCCCGGCACCGGCGACGGGGAGCCCGGCACCCGGCTCTGGCCTGCCTGTCCCCATGATCAGATTGCCGGAACGGTGACGACACGCCGTCAGGACTGCGCGGAACGGCAACCTGATCATGGGGGCAGCAGAGCGGGGATCAGCGGGGGGTGAGGGTGAGGATGCTGGCCTCGGGCGGGCAGGCGAAGCGGACCGGGGCGGTGGGGTGGGTGCCGAGGCCGGCGGAGACGTGCAGCCAGGAGTCGGAGCCGGGCCAGCGGTGCAGGCCCTTCGCCATCGACCGGGGCAGCCCGCAGTTGGTGACCAGCGCACCGTAGCCGGGGACGCAGACCTGCCCGCCGTGGGTGTGCCCGGCCAGCAGCAGACCGAAGCCGTCGGCGGCCATCTCGTCGAGTAGGGCCGGTTCCGGCGCGTGGGCGAGCGCGATGGACAGGTCGGCGGCGGGGGTGACCGGGCCGGCCACGGCCGGGTAGTCGTCCTGCCCGATGTGCGGGTCGTCCACGCCGACCAGCTCGACCAGGCGGCCACCGGCCTTGACCGAGGTGCGCGCGTTGTTGAGGTCCGCCCAACCGGCGCCGGTGAGGACGTCCCGCAGTTCCTCGTACGGCAGGGCGGTGCCCTCGGCGTACTCCCGGTTCGGCAGGAAGTAGGTGAACGGGTTCTTCCAGACCGGCCCGGTGTAGTCGTTCGAGCCGAAGACGAAGGCCCCCGGGTAGTCGAGCAGTGGTTGCAGGGCGCGCAGCACCCCCGGCACCGCGTCGGGGTGGGCCATGTTGTCCCCGGTGACCACCACCAGATCCGGGTCGAGGGCGGCCAGCGACGCCACCCACTGCTGCTTGCGCCGCTGCTCGGGCATCATGTGCAGGTCCGACAGGTGCAGCACGCGCAGGGGCTCGGCGTCGGCCGGCAGCATCGGCACGTCGTACCGGCGCAGGGTGAACATGTTGCGTTCGACGAGGGACGCGTACGCCAGGGTGGCCGCTCCGGCGGCGACGGTCCCGGCGGCGAGGCCGAATAGTGTGCGCTTTCGCATGCCGACCAGGGTAGTTTGACCGTCCATGAGCACGCTGAAGGACCGCCTGACCGCAGACATGCGCGCCGCTCTGAAGGCACGCGACGAGCTGACCACCTCCACGTTGCGGATGGCGCTGGCCGCCGTCGGCAACGCCGAGGTCGCCGGCAAGGCCAAGCGCGAGCTCTCCGACGACGAGGTGCTCGCGGTGCTGACCAAGGAGGCCAAGAAGCGCCGGGAGGCGGCTGCCGCCTTCGCCGACGCCGGTCGCGCCGAGCAGGCCGACAAGGAGACCGCCGAGGGTGCGGTGCTGGACCGCTACCTGCCGAAGCAGCTCTCCGAGCAGGAGTTGACGGAGCTGGTCTCGGGGGCGCTCGCGGCGGGCGGCTTCACCGAGAAGTCCCAGATGGGCCCGGCGATGAAGGCGGCCCAGGCCGCGGTGGCCGGCCGGGCCGAGGGTGGTCGCGTCGCCGCCGAGGTACGCCGACAGCTCGGCCTCTGACCCATATCAACTCTGGTCGTTTCCCCGGTCACCGGTTTGTCAATTCAATTTTGATTACCGAGAGTGCCTGCAATTGGCTGTTGCGGTGACGGCTGATTCGTGGAAGGCTCGTTTGGCCGGCTTGACATGCAACGGGGGCGTGTTCGACACCGGTTTGAGGACATGACCCTCGTTGCCTCGACCACTTGAGGTGACTATGAAGCCGTTGGCTGTTGCTTCCCTATTCATTTCGACGTGTATGGGTGCCGTCGTCGTCGTGCCGTCGGCGGCGTCCGCCGACATCTCCATCCAGGCCACGTGTTCCCGCACGGTCAACGTGGCTAGCAGTGCCTACAGCACGGTCGATCCCATCGCCATGCCGTCGACCGGCAGCACCGCGTCGAGCACGAGCTGTGGAATGGCGCAGGGCGCCAACAGCAGCGCTGTCGGTGCCCTGCAACGGGCGTTGAAATACTGCTATGGCGCCGGCATCACCGTGGACAACGATTTCGGCCCGGCGACCAAGTCCGCCCTTGTCTCCGCTCAGAAGCGGGAGGGCATCACCGCAGACGGCGTCTATGGACCGCAGACCCGGCTGAGCCTGACGTGGCGCTCGGTGGGCAACCGGTGCGACAAGGCCGCCGATCCCATCTACACCTGATCGGGCTCCGAGAGCCTCGACGCCAGTGGGCGGGCACCCGACCGGGTGCCCGCCCACTGGCGTCGACAGAGGCGTCAGTTGTTGCCGGGTGGACGGCCCGGTGTGTTGCCGGTGTTACCCGGCGTGTTACCGGCCTGGTTGGGGGTGCTGCCGCCGCCGCTGCTCACCTCGATGGTGACCACGCCGCCCTTGATGGTGCGGCCGTCGGGGCTGGTGCCGGCGACGGAGCCGGCCGGGCAGTCCGAGGCGATCTTGTTGTCGGAGACGACGACGGAGAAGCCGGCGTCCTTGAGCCTGCTCCGGGCGCTGTCCACCGACTGGCACTTCACGTTCGGGATGGACCGCTGGTCACCATTGATGATCTTGCCGTTGGGTGGGGTGAACTCGATGCCGGGCTTGCCCTTCATGGCGTCGCGCAGCGTCTGGTAGACCGCCGGGTTGATGCCGGTCGGCGTCTCGTCGTGCCCCATCTTCTGGTTGGTCTGCGGCCAGTCCGGGTCGGCCATGATGCCGGCGACCGCGAACTGCTTGGTCATCGCCACCAGGGCCGAGGTCTTGTCACCGTCGGTGGTGCCGGACTTGCCGGCCACCGGCTTGCCGACGATGCCCCGGACGTTGCGGGCGGTCGCCCCGACACACTTGGAGACCGACGACCGGTCACCGACCGGGCAGCGGGCCGCGTCCACGGCGGCCCGGGCCACCTCGGTGCTGATCCGTTGCTCGCAGCGCGGGTTGGCGACGTCGAGCTTGTTGCCCTCCGGGTCCTTGATCTGCTGCACCGGGATCGGCTCGCAGAACTTCCCGTCGGCCGCCAGGGTGGCGTAGGCGTTGGCCAGCTCCAGCGGGGTGGTCGAGGAGACACCCAGGGTGAAGGCGCCCCACTGGTTGGCGCCGCCCTCCTTGGTGGCCCGGCGGGCGTCGTCGCTGCTGCGGAAGGTGATGCCGAGCTTCTGCGCCGCCTTGATCACGTTCTCCGCGCCGACCTGCTGCTCCAGCGGGACGAAGTAGGTGTTGACCGAGCTGCCGAACGCCGTCCACATGTTGTGCACGCCGGCCATGCTCGCCGAGGCGTTCTTGGGGCAGTAGAAGTGCGTCCCCGAGCAGGCGGCCGGGGAGTTCTGCTGGACGATGTACTCCGACTTGAACACCGGCGGCGAGTTGATCTGGTAGGCGAGCGGGATGCCCTTCTCCAGCGCGGCCACGAGGGTGAACATCTTGAACGTCGAGCCGGCCTGGTAGCCGGTGATGCCCTGGCCGCCGCTGAGCAGCGGGTTCACCGTGTTGGGGTAGTTGCCCCGGATCTTCTTCTTGGCCTTCTTGGGGTCGCTGGAGTACTTGTTCTGCGGCTTCTTCGGGTCATCGATCTTGAAGTTCCGGTTCACCGACAGTGCGCGTACCCGGCCGGTGCCCGGCTCGATCGCGGCGACCATCCGGGCGGCCTTGCTGTTCACCCCGAGGTTCTTGCGGACGGCCCGGTCGGCACCGTTCTGCGCCTGCACGTCGAGCGTGGTGGTGATGGTGTAGCCACCGCTCTTGAGCCGCCGCTCCCGGTCGTACGTGGTGGAGCCGAAGGTCTCCTGCCCGAGCCACCAGCGGTAGAAGTAGTCGCAGAAGAAGCCCCAGTCCTTCTGGTTGGTGGCGACGCAGCCGTTCGGGGTGCGCTTGTCCTTCACCGCCAGCTTGACCGCCTTGGCGGCGTCCGCCTCCTGCTGGGTGATGGCCTTCGTCTTGACCATGTTGTCGATGACGTAGTTACGCCGGTCGAGCGCGAGCGGGTAGCCGCTGCGGGTGGTCGGGTCGTTGGTGGTGGGCGCCTTGACCATGCCGGCCAGCAGCGCCGCCTCCTCGATCTTGAGGTTCTTGGGCGACTTGCCGAAGTACACCTGGCTGGCGGCGAACACGCCGTACGCGCCGTTGCCGAAGGAGGCGAGGTTCAGGTAGCGGGTGAGGATCTCGTCCTTCGAGAACTCCTTGTCGACCTGGAGGGCCAGCCGCATCTCGCGGAGCTTGCGGGCGCTGGTGTCCTCGGTCGCGGCGACCACGTCGGCCGGGTGGGTGGCCGAGTAGGCGATGGCCAGCCGGACGTACTGCATGGTCAGGGTGGAGGCGCCCTGCTGGGAGTTGGTGCCGGACTGGTTGTTGACGAACGCCCGGGCCACGCCGTTGATGTCCACGCCGTTGTGCTTGTAGAAGTCGTGGTCCTCGGCGGCGATGATCGCCTTCTGCATGTACGGGGAGATGTCCGCGAGCTTGACGTCGCGCCGGTTCTCGTCGTACATGGTCGCCAGCGGGGTCTTGCCGTCGCTGGCGAGCAGGTAGCTGATCTGTGGCGCGCGGGCCACCGTCAGCTCCTTGGGCAACGCCCCGAAGGTCTCGGCCCCGGCCTTCGCCGCCAGGCCGGACATCGCCACCGCGGGGAAGGCCGCCGCCGCCACCACCACACCGGCCAGCAGGCCGCAGATCAGTAGCGATGCGGCGTTGGTGAAGACATTGTGGTCACGTTTCCGCATCCAGGTCACCTCGACAGGGTACGCGAGTAGGGAACGAGGGGCGCCGGGGCGTTCTTTCCCCATTTCCTGCGCGCGCCGACCTCGTTGTGCTAAACGCACGACCCCCGGTGTGGGGTTGCGTGTGACCCGCGCCGAGTCTCCACCGATCGGTGGAGCCCGCGCAGCGTTTTCACGTACTCCGGCGGGGTAAGCGGCGATCGAAGGCCCGGTAAGCCGGGACTGTCCGTAATGCTGGATTTCGCCGACAACGTTGCGTAATCATGCGACTACAGAGCATGATGGTGGCGGCGACCCGAGCCACACGTCGTCCGTGCCCCCTGGGGGAAGGAACGGGCCGGACGACCGGGGGAACGACGGCTGGTCGCACGAGGTCGGTAGGTACTGCAAGGGGGGACGTGTACAGATGGGGATGATCACTGACTGGCCGTCGCTGGCGGCGTGTCAGAACGGGGACCCGGACGCGTTGTTCGTACAGGGCGCCGAGCAGAACGTGGCCAAGCGGATCTGCCGCAGCTGCCCGGTGCGCTACGAGTGCCTGGCCGACGCGCTCGACAACCGCATCGAGTTCGGCGTGTGGGGTGGCATGACCGAGCGGGAACGCCGTGCCCTGCTGCGCCGGCACCCGCAGGTGGCGAGCTGGCGCAAGATGTTCGAGGCGGCGATGAAGAAGAACGCCAAGGACCGCACCGGCAAGGACAAGATCCTGGTCACCGCCGCCGGCTGACGCCCGACCGTGGTCCGCCCGGACCACGGTCCGCCCGGCGCGGGCCCGGCCGGGTGGGTCGGCCCGCAGGTCAGGGGTGGCTGATCGCCGCCCCGATCGTCCGTAGCCCGTCGACGTCGTGCACGTCGGCGGGCTGCGCCGTGACCGACACCGTCGGCACCGCCGGGAACGCCTCGGTGAACCGCCGGGCGACCTGCTCCTCGCGGACCGCCTGCTGCGCCAGCGCGGCGTGCGCGCGCAGCACGTCGACCGTGGCGTCGTGCCCGCCCAGGTCGGCCAGCCGGTCGGCCGCCGCCCGGCTCTGCACCGCGCCCAGGGCCACCGCCGGCCGGTGCACCCGGTTGAGCACCAGCCCGGCCAGCGGCATCCGCTCCTCACCCAACCGCCCGGCGAAGTAGGCCGCCTCCCGGACCGCGTCCGGCTCCGGCGTCGCCACCAGCAGGAACGCCGTCTCCCCGGCCTGCAGGATCCGGTACGTCTGCTCGGCCCGCTGCCGGAACCCGCCGAACATCGAGTCGAGGGCGGCGACGAAGCCGGAGAGATCGGTCAACAGCTGCGCCCCGAGCACCTTCTGCACGACCCGGGAGAACATCCCGAAGCTGGCGGTGACGAAGCTGAACATGCTCCGGCCCCCGCTGCGTGCCGGGGCGAGCAGCAACCGCAGCATCCGGCCGTCCAGGAAGCGGGACAGCCGGGCCGGGGCGTCGAGGAAGTCCAGCGCGGAGCGGGACGGCGGGGTGTCCACCACGATCAGGTCCCACTCGCCCCGGGCGTGCAGCTGGCCCAGCTTCTCCATCGCCATGTACTCCTGGGTGCCGGCGAAGGTGGAGCTCATGGCCTGGTAGAACGGGTTGGCGAAGATCTCTGCCGCCTTCGCCGGGTCGGTGTGCTGGAGCACCACGTCGTCGAAGGTGCGCTTCATGTCCAGCATCATGGCGTGCAGCTCACCGCCACCGGCCTCGACGTCGATCCCCTTGACCCGGCGGGGGGTGTTGTCCAGCTCGGTCAGGCCGAGCGACTGGGCCAACCGGCGGGCCGGGTCGATGGTGAGCACCACCGTGCGCCGGCCGTGCCGCTCGGCCGCCCGCAGCGCCAGCGCCGCCGCGGTGGTCGTCTTGCCGACCCCACCGGCGCCACAGCAGACCACGATGCGCACGCCGGGGTCGGCGAGGATCTGGTCGACGTCCAGCACGGGCGCCGCGTCTTCGGAAGGCACCAATCGAGCGTATCGGGCCGGTGGGGTCCGTGCGCCCGGGCCGACGTGAGCTGCGCGTCAATCCGCCCGGCGGAGCAGCTCGGCGAACGCCGCCAGCCCCGCCGGGTCCACCCCGTCGGGCAGCAACGGCAGCTCGGTCACCGGTCGCCCCAGCTCCGCCAGGTCGGTCCGCAGCGAATCCTCCAGCTCCCGGCGTACCCGCTGGTCCCGGGCCTCGCCGGCCAGCCCGGCCACGGTCGCCGCGTCGGTGGGCAGGCCGGCGGCGGCCAGCCCCCGCTTCAGCTCCGCCCGGGTCACCTCCCGGCCGGTGGCCAGCGGCGGGCGGGCGGCGTTGACGATCACCCGACCCACCGGGAAGCCGAGCTGGGTCAGCTCGGTGATCGCGTCCACCGTCTCCTGGACCGGCATCTCCTCCAGCAGCGTCACCACGTGCACCGCGGTCATCGGGGAGCGCAGCAGCGCCGAGACCCCCTCGCTCTGGGTCTTGATCGGGCCGACCTTCGCCAGCCGGGCGGTCTCGGCGGTGACGTTGAGGAAGCGGCCGATCCGGCCGGTCGGCGGGGCGTCCAGCACCACCGCGTCGTACACCCGGCGTTGCCCGGCGGTGCGGGTGGTGGCCTCCTTGACCTTGCCGGTGAGCAGCACGTCACGCAGGCCGGGGGCGATGGTGGTGGCGAAGTCGATCGCGCCGAGCTTGCGCAGCGCCCGGCCGGCCGCGCCGAGCTTGTAGAACATGTCGAGGTACTCCAGCAACGCCTCCTCGGCGTCCACCGCCAGGGCGCGCACCTCGCCGCCGCCCGGGGCGTCGGCGAGGTGCCGCTCGGTGTAGGGGAGGGGATCGACGCCGAAGAGCTGGGCGATGCCCTGCCGGCCCTCCACCTCGACCAGCAGGGTGCGCCGGCCCCCGGCGGCCAGGGCGAGCGCCAGCGCGGCCGCCACGCTCGTCTTGCCCGTGCCGCCCTTGCCGGTCACCACGTGCAGGCGGGACGGCCATCCGGTGCCGGCCGGGTCGGCCGGCCGCTCAGCTGCTCGCACCGGTCGAGCCTATCCACCCCACGTGGTCAGCCGACCTCGCAGACCCACCAACCCGTCTTCCGTACCACCGTGAACCGCAACGGCTGCTCGGCGATCTTCTCGTCGGCGGTGGTCAGGGTGAGCTTGGTGGAGACGGTGGCCCGGTCACCGTTCTGGCTGTCGACGGTCGGGCTGGACCAGCGGAACCGTGGGTTGGTGTAGAGGGTGGCGTACTTCTGCACCTCGGCGACCTTCGCGCTGATCTTCTGTTGGTCGCGCGACTCCGCGCAGACGAAGTTGGCCGCCCTGCCGGCGTCCCGGTCCTGGTAGACGGCGGTGAGGAAACCGTCCACCGCCACCGTCGGCTCCCGGGCGCCCTCGCCGCCCTCGGCGTCGCGCAGGGTCAGGTAGGCGAGCGTTCCGCCACCACCGCAGAGCACGACGGCCGCGAGCAGCGCGAGCGAGGCGACCAGCACGCCCCGCCGTCGCGTGGGGGCCGGTGTCCGGTACGCCGGGTAGCCCGCCGGTGACGGCGTGGCGGCGCCGGACGGGGAGGTGCCGGGCGTGGAGGTGCCGGGGGCGGTGGTACCGCCCGGGTCGGGTTGGTCCTGCCGTGGCGTCGGCACGCCCGGCGATCCGCTCGCGCCACCGAACGGTGGATGGGTCATGTGGTCCCCCGGGGGATGGGGCGCCGTCGCCGCCCCTGGCGACGACGCGGGTACGGGCGCGGCGGGCGACCCCTGATCGCCCGTCCGAGGCGCAAGGGTAACGGTCGATGGGCGGCGCGTGGCGGACTGCTCACGACCTGCGGTGGGTCGCGATCACCTTTCAGACCAAGCGTCTGTCGCATATGTGACTTTGGGTGAGCGATTGCGCGCGTCCCGTTGTCCCCCGCCCCGGCCGGGTCCTACGTTCGTCCGGGTGTGGGGGAGCGGTTCGGGTCGGCGCCCGGTCCGGACGGCGGTCATTCACGGTACGAGGCCGGAGGCAGGTACATGCGCGACGCGGAGAACATCTCCCGGGCCCACTTCTCACCAGGAGACCGGGGGAGGCGGGGCGGTTCGCCCGGAGACGCGGACGGGTCGGGTGGTTCACTGCCGATGAACGAGCGGTCCTACCGGCGCTGCGCCGAACCGTCCGAGGTGCTGCGGATCCTCGGCCGCCCCGGTGACCGGGGCCGGGACGACGAGGAGCCCGGCTACGTCATCCACCTGCCGATCCGGGTGGCCGACCTGACGGCGGCCACCGCCCTGGCCGGCACCGTGGCCACCTCGCTCGGCTTCCTGGTCGAACTGGACGCCGGCGAGACCACCGTCTCCACCGTCGACGACCAGAACAACCGGCACCGGGTCTTCTGCGACCTGCTGCTGCCCGACCGGTCGCGCTGCCCCCAGCCGTACGACCACACCGGGCAGTGCGGCGAGCTGCCCGCCGCCCCGGAGCAGCGTCCCGCGCCCCGACCCGCACCCGGACCGTAGGCTGTCGGCGGAACATCCACGTCAGGCAAGGGAGCCTTCCACCGATGCAGAAGTGGGAATACGCCACGGTCCCGCTGCTGGTCCACGCGACCAAGCAGATCCTCGACAACTGGGGTGAGGACGGCTGGGAACTCGTCGCCGTGATCCCCGGCCCGAACCCGGACCAGTTGGTCGCGTACCTCAAGCGCCCCAAGGGCTGAGGGCCCGACGATGAGCAACGGACCCCACGCCAAGCTCGCCGAGCTGGGCCTGGCCCTGCCCGACGTGGTGCCGCCGGTGGCCAGTTACGTCCCGGCGGTGCAGTCCGGCCAGCACGTCTACGTCTCCGGTCAGCTGCCGGTGGTCGAGGGCAAGCTGCTCGCCACCGGCCAGGTCGGCGCGGGTGTCTCGCCCGAGCAGGCCAAGGATCTCGCCGAGCGGTGCGCGCTGAACGCCCTCGCCGCCGTCGATTCGCTGGTCGGCCTGGAGAACATCGTCAAGATCGTGAAGCTGACCGGCTTCGTGGCCTCGGCACCGGGCTTCCACGGCCAGCCGGCCGTGATCAACGGGGCCTCCGACCTGCTCGGCGCGGTCTTCGGGGAGGCCGGCCGGCACGCCCGCTCCGCCGTCGGGGTGGCGGAGCTGCCGCTGGACTCCCCGGTCGAGGTCGAACTGATCGTCGAGGTCGGCTGACCGCACCGCCCCACCGCCCCACCGCCGCCCGCCGGCCCGGCGCGCACCACGATCCGGGCCGGTCGGCCGGCGGAAAGCCGCGAACGGCCACGAACCGGGTACGCCGGTTCCGCAAGATCGTGGGGAGTGGCGCGCGGGGTCGTACGATCGCAGCCATGACCGGGCATGTGACGGCACCACCGGCCGCGCTGGCCGACCGGCTGCCGGACTGGGTGACGTTGCTGCGCGCCCCCAACCCTGGGCCGATGACCCTGGAGGGCACCAACACCTGGGTGCTACGCGCCCCGGGTGCGCCGCACGCGGTCGTCGTCGACCCCGGCCCGGCCGACGAGGCGCACCTGGCCGCCGTGGCGGCGTCGGGACCGATCGGGTTCGTGCTGATCACCCACGGGCACCCCGACCACACCGAGGGCGCCCCCCGGCTGAGTGAACTGCTCGGCGGGGCACCCGTGCTCGCCGTCGACCCCGCGCACACCATCGGCGGCCCGCCACTGACCGGGGCGGGTACGCAGCTCGGCGGGACCGGGCTGGACATCGACCTGGTCGACACCCCCGGGCACACCGCCGACTCGGTCTGCTTCCGGGTGTCGTACGGCACCGAGCAGGTGGTGCTGACCGGGGACACCATCCTCGGCCGGGGCACCACCGTCGTCGCCCACCCCGACGGCCACCTCGGCGACTACCTGAGCAGCCTGGAGCGGCTCTCGGCGTACCAGGGGATCCCGGCGCTGCCCGGGCACGGCCCGGCGCTGGCCGACTGCGGTGCGGCGGCCGACTTCTACCTGGCCCACCGCCAGGCCCGCCTCGACCAGGTGCGGGCCGCCGTCGACGCGGGCGCGCGCACCGCGGCCGAGGTGGTGGCGACGGTCTACGCCGACGTGGACCGGTCGCTGTGGTGGGCCGCCGAGTGGTCGGTCCGCGCGCAACTCGAACACCTCGGAGTGGAGCAGCCGTGACCTGCCCGGTGTGCGGCACGCTCGCCGTCCCGGGCGCGCGGTTCTGCCACAACTGCGGGGCGGCACTGCCGGCCGCCGCCACCCTGCCGACCGCCGAGCGCCGGGTGGTCACCGTGCTCTTCGGTGACCTGTCCGAGTTCACCTCGTGGTCGGAAGACCTCGACCCGGAACGTGTCGGTGCCGTCACCGACCGGGTGCTGGCCGCGCTCGCCGGTGCGGTGAAGACGTTCGGTGGGCACGTCGACAAACTCACCGGCGACGGGATCATGGCGGTCTTCGGTGCCCCGGTGGCCCACGAGGACGACGCCGAGCGGGCCGTCCGGGCGGCCCTGTCGATGCAGCGGGCCGTGCGCCGGGTCCTCGACGACGAACGCGGCGGCGGCGCACCGCTCGGCCTGCGGGTCGGGCTGAACACCGGCGACGTGATCGCCGGCATCCAGGCCGCCATCGAGTACACGGTCATCGGGGACACGGTGAACACCGCCGCCCGGCTCGCCGACGCCGCCGCCGTCGGCGCGATCTACGCCGGTGCCCGGACCTCCTCGGCCACCCGGCACGTCGCCTCCTGGCGGGTGCTGCGCCCGCTGCGGCTCAAGGGCAAGCGCGAGCCGGTCGAGGCGTACGAGCTGCTGGGTCTGCTGGACGCCCCGGGCACCCGGTCGGGGCTCGGCGACGAGGCCCCCTTCGTCGGGCGGGAGACCGAGATCGGCCGGGTCGCCGGCCGGCTCGCCGAGGTGATCGACCGGGGCGAACCCCGGGTGCTGCTGATGACCGCCGAGGCGGGGATCGGCAAGTCCCGGTTCGCCGCCGAGGTGGAACGCCTCGCCGCCGGCTACGACGTCGGCGCCGGCCGGTACGCCGCGCACAGCGGGGCCCGGGTGCTCTCGGTCCGCTGCGCCGCCTTCGGTGAGCGGCGTCGGCTGGCCCCGCTGGCCGACCTGGTCCGGGCCGCCGTCGGCCTGCCCAGCGACACCTCCACCGCGCTCACCCGGCCGGCCGTCGAGGAGCGGCTGCGCCGGCTCGGTCAACGGCTCGGCCGGCTGCGTACCGAGGTACCGCCGATCGCCGCTGACCAGCTGCTGGCGCTGCTGGGTTACGCCGAACTGCCCGGCAACGCGGGTGACCAGGGCGGCTGGG
Source organism: Micromonospora sp. RL09-050-HVF-A (assembly GCF_019374995.1). Classification (NCBI taxonomy): domain Bacteria; kingdom Bacillati; phylum Actinomycetota; class Actinomycetes; order Micromonosporales; family Micromonosporaceae; genus Micromonospora; species Micromonospora sp. RL09-050-HVF-A. The sequence continues at coordinate 4,129,031 of NZ_JAGKQP010000002.1, read as the reverse complement.
GGCGACCCCGCCGGCCGCCGACGCCGAGGCGGTGCCGGTCGCGGTGGCCGGGCTGCTCAGCGCGCTGGCCGCCGAGGCGCCGCTGGTGATCGTGGTCGACGACCTGCACGACGCCACCGGCGAGACGATCGCCGCCCTCGGCGCGACCCTGTCCCGGCTCACCGGCCCGGTGCTGGTGATGCTGCTGGGCCGACCGGAGCTGGTCCGGACCGCCGGGACGTTGACCTGGATCGCCGACGCCGAGGTGCAACCGTTGCCGCCGCTGCGCGGCGCGGACGCCTCCCGCCTGCTCACCAGCTATCTCAACGGCGGCAGGCTGCCCCAGTCCGACGCCGACCGGTTGCTCGCCACCGCCCAGGGCAACGCCTTCTACCTGGCCGAACTGGTCACCCTGCTGCGGGAGCGGGGAGCGCTGACCGCAGGCCCGGACGGCGGCTGGCGGTTGGTGCCCGGCTCGCTGGGCAGCCGGCTGCTCTCCCGGGACCTCGCCGCCGTGCTCGCCGCCCGCATCGACGCCCTCCCGCCGGAGGCCCGTTCGGCGCTGCGCGACGCCGCCGTGGTCGGTGACGCGGTGCCCACCGGCGCGTTGGAGGCGCTGCGCGAGCAGCGGGCCGGGCGGGACGGCCGGCCCGCCGCAGTGGCCGCCGTCGAGCTGGAACGGGCCGTCGAGGAGTTGCTGCAACGCCGGATGCTGCACCGCACCCGGACCGGTTTCGCGTTCGCCACCCCGCTGATGCGCGAGGCCGCCTACGCCGGGGTGAGCAAGGCGGAGCTGGCCGAACGGCACGCCGCACTGGCCCGCTGGGCCACCGGTGACCCGGCGGCGTCGGTCGCCGCACCCGGCGGGTTCACCGACGCCGCCCGGGACGACTTCGTGGCCGAGCAGGTCGAGCGGGCCGCCGCCCTCGCCGACGCGGTCAAGCTCCGCCCCGACTCGCCGGCCCGGACGGTCGCCGGGCTGGGGGTGGCCGCGCTGGGCCGGGCCGCCCGCCGGGCGTTGCAGGCCGGTGAGCCGGCACTGGCCGTCGAACACGCCGAACGCGCCACCGACCTGGCCCGCGAGGGGGTGCCCCCGGCCGACCGGGTCGCGCACGCCCGGGCGCTGCTCCAGGTCGGTCGGGTCGGCGACGCGCTGGCCTTCGCCGAGAAGATCGCCGCCAACGCCGGTGACGACGCCGGCACCCGGGCCAGCGCCCTGCTGCTCGCCGGCCAGGCCCACCAGACGCAGGGCGACCATGGGCGCGCGGTGGCCTGCTGGGAGGAGGCGTTGCAGGTGGCCACCGCCGGGGAGGTGACCAACCTGCGGGCCTCGGCCATGCGCCGGCTCGGGATGGCCGACTTCGTCGCCGGTCGACTCGGTCAGGCGAGCAGCCGGCTCGCCGCGTCCTACCAGATCAGCCTCGCCGCGAAGGACCTGCGGGGGCAGGCCTGGGCGTTGCAGAACCTGGCCTGGGTCACCACCACCCGGGGGGACTTCGCCGGCACCGACGCGGTGCTCGGTCGGGCCGCCCGGCTCTTCGCCGAGTTGAAGGACCCGTACGGGCGGGCCTGGCTGCGCGGCACCACCGCCTTCGCCCGGCTGCTGGCCGGCCGGTTGGGGGAAGCCTGCCGGCTGGCCGGGATCTTCCTGCCGTTCGGGGAACGCGTCGGTGAGGCGTGGGCGGTGGGCACGTTGCGCGCGGTCGAGGCGTTCGCTGCGGCCGAGTTGGGCGAGGTTGCCGAGGCGGACCGGTCGGCCCGCCGGGCGTACCGGGACTTCGCGGCGGTATCCGACGACTGGGGGCGCGGGTTCGCGCTGGTCGTCCGGGGGGTGGTGGCGCGGGGGCTGGGCGAGCCGGAGCACGCCGCCGACCTGTTCACCGACGCCCTGGCGTACGCCGGTCGGACGTCGCATCCACTGCTGACCGGGATGGCCGGCACGCTGCGCGGGTTCGTGGCGTTGGACATGGGCGACTGCGAGACCGCCGAGCGGGACGCCCGTGCGGTGCTGACCGCCGTCGAACCGCACAACCCGCAGGCCCCGGCGCAGGCCGCGCCCCGGGTGCTGCTCGCCACCGCCCGGCTCGCCGCCGGGGACCCGGCCACCGCGGTCGGGCTGCTCGCCCCGGTGGCGACGACCGCCGCGAAGACACCGACGCTGCTCTTCTCCCGCCGGCAGACCCTGGCCCGGTACGCTTCCGCGCTGCTCGCCCACGGTCAGTCGGAGCAGGCGTTGGACTGGGCCCGGCGGGCGGTCGCCGCCCCGGCGGAGGACGTCCGCAGTCAGGTGATCGGCGCGGGGGTGCTGGCCGAGGCGTTGGCGGCCTGCGGGCACCCGGTGGAGGCGGCGGCCAGCGCGCAGGAGGCGGTCCGGCTGGCGTACGCGACCGAGCAGCGCAGCGAGCGGGCCAGCGCCGACGCCCTGGCGGCCCGGCTGGCCGGCGGGGTCTGACCGGCCCCGCGTCGCGCCGTCGGCGGCGGGGTCCGGCGTCGAAACGGTAGGTCTGTCGGTTACGGGGATGTGCGCGTATCGGCGGGGACGGTTAGCGTGTCACTTCACGCGACCGCCCCTCGGTGCCGGTCGCGCCGTCAGGTGGGGGATCTAGATGAGGTTGCCGCGTTCGGGCGCCGGTTGGACGATCGCGGTCTTCGGTGTGCTGGCGGTGCTGCTCGGCGCGTTCGGGCTGGTGTGGCCGGAGGCGCAGTTGCGGATGCTCGGCTTCGAGGTGCCGCAGACCCGGGCGGCCGGCGACTACACGGGCACGTTCCTCACCGCGTCCTCGATGGCGTCGTTCAACATGGGCGTCTACTACCTGCTGGCGGTGGCGACCGAGTGGCGGGCGTTCTACCGGTTCACGGTGGTCTTCCGGCTGGTCACCTTCACCGTCTTCACGCTGACCGTGCTGGCCGACGTGGCTCCGGACCGGTTCATCGGGGTGGCGCTGTGGGAGGGGGTGGGTGCGGTGGCGACGGCGCTCGGCCTGCGCTGGGACGCCCGTCGATCCGCTGGTGCGGGCGGAAACGCTCCCATCTCGACAGTGTCCCAGGTCAGTGGGGTCTCCGGGGGTGCGTCGAGCGGGTCGGTCGCCGCCGGCCCGGCCGCTGCCGCCGGTACGGACCGCTGAGCGCCCCGGCGGAACGGGTATTTTCGAGCCGTGACCGAGACCCCGCCCGGCGCCTCCCGGCTGCCCAATGTGCCCGGTCTGACCGACTTGCAGGTCTTTGCCCGGGGCGGCTACGCCACCGTCTACCGGGCCACCCAGATCTCCGTCGGTCGGGAGGTCGCCGTCAAGGTGGAGAACCGCACCCTGGACAACGAACGAGACCAGGCCCGGTTCCTGCGCGAGGCGCGGGCCGCCGGCCGGATGTCCTCCCATCCGCACGTGGTGGACCTCTTCGACGTCGGGGTGACCGTCGACCAGCACCCCTACCTGATCATGGAGCTGTGCGACGGGTCGTACGCCGAACGGATGCGGACCTCGCCGCTCGACGCGTCCGAGACCCGTGACCTCGGCATCAAGATCGCCGACGCGTTGGCCCACTCGCACGCGGCCGGGGTGCTGCACCGCGACGTCAAGCCGGCCAACATCCTGCACTCGCACTTCAACTCGGCGGTGCTGGCCGACTTCGGGCTGGCCGTGCTGGCCGAGGCGCGGGACGCCTCGGTCACCCTGGAGGTGCTCACCCCGGCCTACGCGCCGCCGGAGATGTTCAACCACAGCCCGCCGTCACCTGCCGTCGACGTGTACGCCCTCTGCGCCACCCTCTACGCGGTGATGACCGGCCGGCCCCCACGCTGGCAGTCCGAGCGCAACCCGAGCCTGGTCACCGTGCTGGAGTTGTTCCACCACCCGATCCCCGACCTGCCCGGGGTGCCCACCGAACTGGTCGACGTGCTCCGCGCCGGGATGTCCAACGACCCCGACGCCCGCCCCTCCGCGCTCGAACTGCGCGACCTGCTCACCGCGCTGCCCGTCGACCCGGCCCCCGCCCCGGTCAGCGGTGCGCCGGTCTCCGGCGGGCCCTCCACCGGCGGGTCCGGCGGCACCGGGCCGTACACCCTCGGGTGGACCACCGGTCAACCGGGGCGGATCACCGGCCAGCCCGCCCCCGCCCGCCGGCCCAGGACGACCATCCGACCGTTCCGCACGGCGAGCGGCGGCGGCGACGCTGGTTCTTCGGCGGGGCCGGGGTGCTCGCCCTGGCCGCCTCGGCGAGCGCCGGGGCGTGGGTCGCCGGCGGTGCGCCACCGGTGGCCGGGCCGACCGCCGCCCCGTCGACCGTGGGCTCGTCCAGCCCGGCCGCCCGCTGGGGCACCCTGCCCGGCTGCGCGGCCGACGGCACGGCCGCGACCCTGCCGCCCGGTGCCCGGTGCGCCCCCGTGCTGGAGTGCTTCGGCCCGGTACGGCTACGCGGCGACCGGGCGGAGGCGCCGCAGGTCTCCTGCGAGGGGCGGCACACCTGGGAAACGTACGTGGAGGGCCAGTTGCCGGCCGCGCTGGCCGGGGCCGGACACGCCACGATCAGCGCCGACCCGACGGTCCGGTCGGTGTGCAACGCCCGCACGTTCCGGCTGACCAGTGGGATCGACTACGCCAACGGCTGGCGGCTGGAGGTGCTGCCGCCCGGCGAGACGGATCTCGACCGGACCTACCGCTGCCTCGCCGGCCGGGGGGTCGACGCCCTGGTCGCCCCCACCCTCACTGGTCGCTGACCTCGCGCATCCGGTGCAGCCGGCTCAGCACCGCCGCGCTGTCCAACGCGTCGAGGGTGTCCGCGTCGAGGAACGATCCCGGTTCCAGGTGCCCCGGCGAGGGCGGCACGGCCGGTGTCTCCTCGTGGTCGCGTTCGCGCAACGCGGCCAGCGCGGTGCCGGTCACCGTCGCGAAGAGGACCCCGAGCAGGGCCAGCCCCACCGTCAGGATGCCGGCGGGATGCCGGAACACCAACGCCACCAGCACCGCGCCGGTCGCCAGCCCCGCGACCACCGCCACGGTCCGCGCGTCCGGCTTCAGGAATCGGCTCACCTGACAAGCATGGCCTGAACGGGCGCGCTGTCAAACCATACGGCTCGGTGTGGTTGACCGTTCTGCCTAGAGTGACGAAACGCCGGAAGACGGTCCCCGCCCTCCGCCCTGCTCCCGCCTTCCGGTCGGGTGGGCGTCGCGGCGGACGACCCGCCACCGGTGCGGCGCGACCGAGATGGACCGGAACGGCTACCCTCGGTGTCCCCCAGGCTGTCCGTCAGCGAGGTGCGCCGATGAACGACACGTCCGCCCGCCACCGGGTCCGTTCGGTCACCACCACCCTGGCGGTGGCCCTGACCCTCACCCTGGCCGCCGCCGCCGGCTGCGAGAACCGCCGCGAACCCTCGCTGCCCTCGGTCCGCGACAAGCTGCGCGAGTCGCACATCGACGGTCAGGCGAAGATCAAGATCGGGGTGGCCACCACCGAGCCGCTGATGGGCGAGCTGCGCAACGGCAAGCACTCCGGCTTCGACGTGGAGATCGCCCGCTACGTCGCCTCCTACCTCGGCTACGAGGGCGACCAGCGCATCGAGTGGGTCTCGGTGACCACCGAGGATCGCATCCCCGCCCTCCAGGGTGGCGTGGTCGACCTGGTGGTCTCCAGCTTCTCCATCACCGAGGAGCGGGAGAAGCTGGTCAGCTTCGCCGGGCCGTACTTCGTCACCACCCAGGAGGTGATGGTGCCGACCCGGCTCAGGGACAAGATCCGCACCATCGAGGACCTCCGTGAACCGGCCTACAAGGTCTGCACCAGTGGTGGCTCCACCACCGAGGCCGAGCTGGCCAAACACGACGTCAAGGTGCTCGTGGTCAAGGAGGTCGGCGACTGCGTCAAGGGCATCCGGGAAGGTCGCTACGACGCGGTCAGCTCCGACGAGACGATCCTCGCCGGCTTCCTCTCCCTCTATCCGACCGAGTTCGAGATCGTCGACATGCCCTTCGGCACCAGCGAACTGCTCGGCATCGGGGTGCCGATCGGCGACCCCGCCCTGCGCGACCTGGTCGCCTTCGCCCTGCAGAAGAGCTACCTCCAGGGTCGCAACGGGATCAGCAGTCCGTGGATCACCGCCTACACCAGGTCCCTCGCACCGTATCTGAAAGCGGAGAAGGCACAGCCCCAACCGCTCAACGTGCCGGCGCTGGTCGACTTCGACGACAAGGCGCCGACGCGGTGACCGCCCCGGCCGTACCGCAGGATCTGGGCGCCACCACCGTCCCGGTACGCGACGGCTGGGACCCGGCGGTGGAGCGGCGGACACGGGCCAGCCAGTCGTTCTGGACGGCGGTGGTGGGCGTTCCCGCCATCTTCTCCGTGCTGCGCCTCGGCGTCGAGGCGGGCGGCGAACTCCAGACCACGTTGTTGCTGGTGGCGAACGTCGGGCCGGTCAACCTGCTGGCCGGCTTCCTGACCACCGCCGCCCGGCTGCTCTCCACCAGCCTGGTCGCGGTCTTCGCCCTCGGCGCGGTGCTGCGGGTCAGCGTCGAACGGATGCCGCCCACCGTCCGCCGCCCGCTCTTCGTCCGCTGGGCGGACCTAACCCCGGCCTGGTTCGTGCTGTCCAGTTTCCTGCTGGCCCTGGTCACCTGGCAACTGCTCTACCTGCCGCTGCTGCTGCCGGCGTTCGTCGCAGCGTTCCAGCTCACCCCGGCGCGACTGCACGAGCACCCCGTGCCCCGGACGCTGATCGTGGTGACGCTCCTCGCCGGCTACGGCTGGCTGCTCGCCCCCACCCTGCTCGACGCCTGGCAGCAACGGGAACTGCTCGCCCTGGTGCTGTTCGTCGCCCCGCCGCTGCTCGCGCTCGCGGTGACCGGCCCACTGCCCGGGGCGGTGATCCGGCCGCTCGCCTCCGTCACCGAGGCGGCGGTACTGGCCATGCTGGTCTGGGCGGCGCTACCGGTGATCACCACGCCGGTGCTGCCGCTCACCGTGACCACCGTGGAGTCGAGCCCCGGCGTCACCGAGGACGTCCGGGGGCACGTGGTCACCGTGGACGACGTCAACATGGTGCTGCTCCAGGAACGCGGCGGCGTCCGGTACGTGCCGGTGGACGACGTCCGCGCCCAGGTGCTCTGCCCCAGCGAGGAGGAGCTGCCCCGGCACCGGCTGCGGATCCGCGACTACCACGTGGAGGACTCGCTGCTGGAGGGGTTGGGCCGGCGGGTCCGACCGGTGCACCGCACCGACGCCGCCTGCCGCACCCCGCGCTGACGCCGTCGACCCGCAGGATCAGTAGGACTTCTCCTGACCCAGCACGTGCTGGGCGACGAAGTTGAGGATCATCTCCCGGCTGACCGGGGCGATCCGGCCGGCCCGCACCGCGCCGAGCAGCGTCGCCACGCCGTACTCGGTGGTCATACCGGCCCCGCCGAGGGCCTGCACGGCGGTGTCCACGGCCAGCGCGGCGGCCTCCCCGGCCGCGTACTTGGCCATGTTGCCGCAGACGCCGGCCTCCAGGTCGCGGCCCGCGTCGTACAGGGTGGCCGCCTTGTGGATCATCAGTCGGGCGAGTTCCACCTGCACCGCCGCGTGCGCCAACGGATGCGCCACCCCCTGGTGCGCGCCGATGCTCCGCCCACCCCAGACCTTGCGGGTGGCGGTGTAGTCGGTGGCCCGCTCGATGGCGTACCGGCCGGTGCCGACACCCATCGCGGCGACCGTGATCCGCTCCGGGTTCAGCCCGGCGAACAGCGCCGGCAGGCCGGCGTCCAACGACCCGCCGACCAGCGCGTCGGCGGGCAGCCGGACGTCGTCCAGAAAGAGCAGGAACTGGTTCTCCGGGGAGACGATCTCCATGTCCAGCTTGGACCGGGTCAACCCCGCCGCGTCGGTCGGCACCAGGAACAGCGCGGGCTTGAGCTTTCCGGTCGCTGCGTCCTCGGTACGGGCCACCACCAGCACGTACTGCGCCTCGTCCACGCCGGAGATGTAGCACTTGCGGCCGGAGAGCAGCCAGTCGTCGCCGTCGCGGCGGGCCACCGTGCCGAGCCGGTGGAAGTTCGACCCGGCGTCCGGCTCGGTGATCGCGAAGACCACCTTCAGCGAGCCGTCGGCGAACCCGGGCAGGAAACGCTTGCGCTGCTCATCGGTGCCGTGCCGGTGGACCACCGTGGCGGCGATGGCCGGCGACACCACCAGCAGCAGCAGCGGGCAACCGGCGGCGGCCAACTCCTCGCAGACGATGGCCAGCTCGGTGAGGCCGCCACCGCCGCCGCCGTACTCGGTGGGGACGTTGACACCCAGGTAGCCGAGCCGGCCGGCCTCCTCCCACAACTCGGTGGTGTGCCCGCCGGATTTCGCCTTCTCGACGAAGTAGGAGTGGCCGTACCGGCGGCCCAGCGCGCGGACGGCGTCGCGGAGCTGATCCTGCTCAGGGGTGAGGTCGAAGTTCATCGGGGTGCCTCCTCAGGGTTGACCACGGCCAGCACCGCACCCGTCTCGACCTGCCCGCCGGCGGGCACCGGCAGGTCGGCGACCACGCCGTCGGTCGGGGCGAGCACGGGATGTTCCAGCTTCATCGCCTCCAGGGTCAGCAGCAGGTCACCGGCGGCGACCCGCTGACCGGCCGCCACGTGCACCCGGGTCACCGTGCCGGGCAGCGGCGCGAGCAGCGACCCGACCGCCAACGCGGCGCGGGGCAGTGGGAAGCGGGGCAGCTCGGTCAGCTCCGCCGCCCCGTCCGGGCCGTCCACGAAGACCACCGACCCCGCCCGGTGTACGCGCAACGCCCGCCGTACCCCGGCCACGTCGAGCAGCACCCGGTCCGGTGCCGCCGTCACCAGCTCCACCACCGGCGGGGCGTCCGGTGCGTCGGCCGTCGTCGGGCCGGGGCCGGCGACGGCCGGGTCGGTGGACCAGTCGGCGAGACCGCCGGAGCGGTCCAGGCGGTAGCGCACCTCGATCTCGTCCCCGGTCGCCGTGGCGTACCGGACGACCTGGGGGACGGCCGGCACGTTGCGCCAGCCCGACGGGAGGCCGGCGAGCACCGGGGCGACGGCCCGGCGCGCGGCGGCCCCGGCCAGCGCGGCAGCCAGCGCGGCGACCGGCAGCCCGTCGGCCGGCAGCAGCGGCGCGAATACCTCCGGGTGCGCGTCCAGGAACCCGGTGTCCACCTGCGCCGACCCGAACTCCGCGCTGCGCAGCACCCGGACCAGCAGGTCCCGGTTGGTGACCACCCCGTGCAGCTCGGCGCGGGCCAGCGCCCCGGCCAGCGCCCGGGCCGCCTCGCCCCGGGTCGGCGCCCAGGCGACCAGCTTGGCGAGCATCGAGTCGTAGTGCACGCCCACCGTCGAACCGGTGCCCACCCCCGAGTCGAGCCGCAGACCCCGGGTCGGGGTGAACTCACCGACCACCCCGGGCACCGCGAACCGGTGCAGGGTGCCGGTCGCCGGCCGGAATCCCTGCGTCGGGTCCTCCGCGCACAGCCGTACCTCGATCGCGTGGCCGTCGGCCGGCGGGGTCGCCGGCACCGGCAACGCGCCACCCTCGGCGACCAGCAGTTGCAACCGGACCAGGTCCAGCCCGGTGACCGCCTCGGTGACCGGGTGCTCCACCTGGAGCCGGGTGTTCATCTCCAGGAAGAAGAACTCACCCGTCGGGGCGAGCAGGAACTCCACCGTCCCCGCCCCGACGTAGTCGACAGCCCGCCCGGCGGCGACCGCCGCCGCGTGCAGCCGCTCCCGCACCCCGTCGGGCAGCACCGCCGGGGCCTCCTCGACGATCTTCTGGTGCCGCCGCTGGATCGAGCAGTCCCGCTCACCGAGGGCCACGACCGTACCGTGGGTGTCGCCGAAGATCTGCACCTCGACGTGCCGGCCGCGCTCGACGTACCGCTCGACGAAGACCGTGCCGTCGCCGAACGCGGCGGCGGCCTCGCGGCGTGCCGAGTCGACGGCCGTCGGCAGGTCGGCCGGGTCGCGGACGATGCGCATCCCCCGGCCGCCGCCCCCGGCGGACGCCTTGACCAGCACCGGGAAGTCGGTGACCTCGTCGCCGTCGGTCCAGGAAGGCAGCATCGGCACGCCCGCGTCGGCGAGCAGCTCCTTCGCCGCCAGTTTGTCGCCCATCGCCGCGATCGCCCCGGCCGGCGGACCGACCCAGGTCAGGCCCGCGTCGACCACGGCCGCCGCGAACCCGGCGTGCTCGGCGAGGAACCCGTAACCCGGGTGGACCGCGTCCGCGCCGGTGCGCCGGGCCGCGTCCAGGATCAGCTCGATCCGCAGGTACGTCTCGACGGGCGTGTTCCCCGGCAGCCGGACCGCCTCGTCGGCCTCGGCCACGTACGGCGCGTCGGCGTCCGCGTCGGAGTGCACGGCGACCGTCGCCACGCCCAGCGCCCGGCAGGTGGCGAAGACCCGGCGGGCGATCTCCCCCCGGTTGGCCACCAGCAGCTTCCGAACAACCATGATCACGCCCTCTCGCTGGTGTTCGCGACTGCGGGACTCCGCTGCGCTGCGTTCCTCGCGCTCACGGGGCTACATCCGGAAGACGCCGAAGCCGTCGGCGCCCTTCACCGGTGCGTTGTGGATCGCCGACAGGCAGAGCCCGAGGACGGTACGGGTGTCCCGGGGGTCGATCACCCCGTCGTCGTAGAGCCGGCCGGACAGGAACAGCGCCCCCGACTGCGACTCGATCTGCTGCTCGACCATCATCCGCATCGCCGCGTCGGAGTCCTCGTCGTAGTCCCGGCCCCGGGCGGCGGCGGCCTGCCGGGCGACGATCGACAGCACCCCGGCCAACTGCGCCGGACCCATCACCGCCGACTTCGCGTTCGGCCAGGTGAACAGGAACCTCGGCTCGTACGCCCGGCCGCACATGCCGTAGTTGCCGGCCCCGTACGAGGCGCCCAGGTTGACCGTCAGGTGCGGCACCGTCGAGTTCGCCACCGCGTTGATCATCAGCGCGCCGTGCTTGATGATGCCGCGCTGCTCGTACTCGGTGCCGACCATGTAGCCGGTGGTGTTCTGGAGGAACAGCAGCGGGGTGTCGGCGGCGTTGGCGAGCTGGATGAACTGGGCCGCCTTCTGCGCCTCCGCGCTGAACAGCACCCCCCGCGCGTTCGCCAGCACCCCCACCGGGTAGCCGTGCAGCTCACCCCAGCCGGTGACCAGCGCGGTGCCGTACGCCGGCTTGAACTCGTCGAACTCGCTGCCGTCGAGGACCCGGGCCAGCACCTCACGCGGGTCGAACGGCACCTTCAGGTCGGCGCTGACGATGCCCAGCAGCTCCTCCGGGTCGTACCTCGGCAGTCGGGGTGCCGGGTCGCGCGGCGGCGGACCCGGCTTGCGCCAGTTGAACCGGCGTACGCACCGCCGGGCCAGCCGGATGCCGTCCCGTTCGTCCTCGGCGAGCTGGTCGGCGAGGCCCGACGTGCCGGCGTGCATCGCCGCGCCACCGAGCGACTCGTCGTCGGTGACCTCGCCGGTGGCCATCTTCACCAGCGGCGGCCCGGCCAGGTAGACCTGCGACCGGTCCCGGATCATGATCACGTGGTCGGACATCCCCGGCACGTACGCGCCACCGGCGGTGGCGTTGCCGAAGACCACGCTGACCGTGGGGATCCCGGCGGCGGAGAGCCGGGTCAGGTCGCGGAACACCCGACCGCCCGGAATGAAGATCTCCGCCTGGGTGGGCAGGTCCGCCCCGGCGCTCTCCACCAGGTTGACCATCGGCAGCCGGTTCGCCAGGGCGATCTCGCCGGCCCGCCGGGTCTTCGCCAGCGACCACGGGTTCACCGCGCCGCCGCGTACCGTCGGATCGTTGGCGACGATCAGACACTCGACGCCCTCGACCACGCCGATGCCGGTGACCACGCTCGCCCCGACCGGGAAGTCGCTGCCGTAGCCGGCGACCGGCGACAACTCCAGGAACGGGCTGTCCCGGTCCAGCAGCAACTCGATCCGCTCCCGGGGCAGCAGTTTCCCGCGCTGGTGGTGCCGGGCCACGTACTTCTCGCCACCGCCGGCCCGCGCCTGGTCGAGCGCGGCGTCCAACTCGGCGAGCCGGTCCCGCAGCGCGTCCCGGTTGGCCACGAAGGCCGGCGCGGCCGGATCGACCGCACTCTCCAGTGTGCTCACAGATTTCCCCCGTTCGTTCGCGACTGCGGGGCTCGCAAACCCGGCTCACTCCTCGCGCTCACAGGTCCGTCTTTCGTTCGCGACTGCGGGGCTCGCAAACCCGGCTCACTCCTCGCGCTCACAGGTCCGTCTTTCGTTCGCGACTGCGGGGCTCGCAAACCCGGCTCACTCCTCGCGCTCACAGGCCCAGACCTTTCGCGATGATCTCGTTCATGATCTCGGTGGTGCCGCCGCCGATGCCGAGGATGCGGGCGTCCCGGTAGTGCCGCTCGACCTCGGCGTCGCGCAGGTAGCCGAAGCCGCCGTGCAGTTGCAGCGCGGCGTCGACCACCTGGTCGCAGGCGGCCACCGCGACGTTCTTCGCCATCGCCACCTCGGTCACCACCGGCTCGCCGGCCGCCACCCGGGCGGCCACCTGGTGCACGTACGCGCGGGCCGCCTCGGCGCGGGTGTGCATCTCGGCCAGCCGGTGCCGGACCAGTTGCCGGCTGGCCAGCGGACGACCGAACGTGGACCGGTCCCGACACCAGCGGGTCGAAAGCTCCACGCAGCGCTGCGCCGTCGCGTACGCCTGGGTGGCCAGGGAGAGCCGCTCGGCGGCGAAGCCCTGCATGATCGCCAGGAAGCCGGTGTCCTCCTCGCCGATCCGGTTGCCCACCGGCACCCGGACGTCCACGAAGGACAACTCGGCGGTGTCCGAGCAGTGCCAGCCGAGCTTGTCCAGCTTCCGGCCGACGGTGAACCCGGGGGTGCCCTTGTCGATCACCAGTAGGTGCAGCGACCCGCTGCCGGGAAAGTCGCCGCAGACCGCAGTGGTGACGAAGTCGGCGCGTACCCCGCTGGTCACGTACGTCTTCGTCCCGTTCACCAGGTAGTGGTCGCCGTCGCGGCGCGCGGTGGTGCGGATCGAGGCGACGTCGGAGCCGCCCTCCGGTTCGGTGATCGCCAGCGCGCCGATCAGCTCACCCGCCAGCGTCGGCCGGACGTACCTGGTGACCAGCGGGTCGTCGGCGGCGGACGGGCGGGCGGCGAGCCGGCCACCGAGCGTGCCGCCGGTCCGCCCGCCGGCCGCCGCGACGATGTGCGGCAGCGCGACACCGTGCGTGAACAGGGCCGCGACCAGCCCGGACGAGCCGCCGGAGCGGATGATCTCCTCGGTGACCACGATCGAGTCGAGCAGGTCGCCGCCGCTACCGCCGACCGACTCGGGGAAGCCGACGCCGAGCAGGCCGAGCTTCGCGGCGGTGGCGTGCAGCGCGCGCGGGACCTCACCGGCCCGTTCCCAGTCGGCCAGGTGCGGCAGCACCTCCCGGGTCACGAAGGCCCGGGTCAGCTCCCGTAACTGCCGCCGCTCCGGGGTGTCCACGATGGTCACCGGTCGGCCTCCCCGGCTGCGGGCGGTCCGGGGGTGAGGGCGGCGGGCAGGTCGACGATGCGGGAGCGGAGCAGTTCGCCGAGCGCCTTGGCCTGCGGGTCGAACCGGGTGGAGGCGGCCACCCCCGGCCCGAGCAGGCCCCGGATCACGAAGTTGACCGCCCGCAGGTTCGGCAGCTCGTACCGCTCGACGGTCGACGCGGCCGTCTCCGGCAGCAGCCCGGCCAGCCGGTCGACGGTCAGCCACCCGCGCAGCCACGCCCAGGTCGCGTCGGTACGCGCCCAGACGCCGAGGTTGGCGTCGCCACCCTTGTCACCCGACCGCGCCCCGACCAGCTCACCCAACGGACCCCGCCGGGTCGGCCCGGCCACCGGGGTCGGGCCCGCCGTGCCGGGCGTCGGCCCGGCCACGGCCGGTGCCACCGTCCGTGGCGGCGGGACCGGCAGGCGGGTGCCGTCGGGCAGGACGGCCACGTGCGGCACGTCGGCCTGCGGCACGGCGTCGGCGGTGAAGACCCCGTACGGGGTGGCGTCGCCGGGCAGGGTGGTCAACGTGCAACCGGGATAGGAGGCCAGGGCAAGCTCCACCGCCGCCGCCGAGAACGCCCGCCCGGCCCGAGCCCGGTCACCGTCACGCAGGTGTACGTGCAGCAGCGCGCTCGCCGTCTCGGTGTCGACCGCATCGACATGGTCGGTACGGGCCAGCGTGAACTCCAGCCCGTCCGGGCCGACCGCCGCCTCGACCTGCCCCCGGACCAGGGCCGCCTTGGCCGGGATGTCCAGCCCGCAGAGCACGAACGTCATCGCGTTGCGGAAGCCGCCCAGGTTGTTGACGCCCACCTTGAGGGTGGCCGGCGGTGGGGTGCCCCGGACCCCGTCCACCCGGACCCGGTCCGGCCCCTCCGGGTGCAGCCGTACCGTGTCCAGCCGGGTCACCACGTCCGGGCCGAGGTAGTCGGGGCCGCCCACCTCGTACAACAGTTGGGCGGTGACCGTCTCGACGGTGACCGCGCCGCCGGTGCCGGGGTGCTTGGTGAGCACCGACGAGCCGTCCGGGTGGATCTCGGCGATCGGGAAGCCGGGCCGGTGCCCGCCGTCGGGCAGCTCGGTGAAGAAGCTGAAGTTGCCGCCGGTGACCTGTGCCCCGCACTCGATCAGGTGCCCGGCGACGGTCGCCCCGGCCAGCGCGTCCAGGTCGTCGCGTCCCCAGCCGAACCGGGCGATGGCCGGCCCGACCGCCAGCGACGCGTCGGTGACCCGCCCGGTGACCACCACGTCCGCCCCGGCGTCGAGGCAGGCGGCGATGCCGAACGCGCCGAGGTAGGCGTTGGCGGTGAGCGCGTCCGGCAGGGCCAGGGCGTCGCCCTCGACGTGGGCGACCCGGACGGCGAGGCCGAGCCGGTCGGCGAGCACGCCGATCGCGGCGGCCAGCCCGGCCGGGTTCAGCCCACCCGCGTTGGTGACGATCCGCACCCCCCGGTCGAGGGCGGTGCCGAGGCAACCTTCGAGCTGGCGCAGGAAGGTCTTCGCATAACCGAGGCCGGGGTCGCGCAGCCGGTCCCGGCCGAGGATCAGCATGGTCAGCTCGGCCAGGTAGTCGCCGGTCAGCACGTCCAGCTCACCGCCGTCGAGCATCTCCCGCCAGGCGGTGGACCGGTCGCCATAGAAGCCGGAGGCGTTGCCGACCCGCAGCACCCCGGTCACCGCAGGACCGTCCCGGCTGCGCCCGCGCGGGGTGCGCGGCCTGCCCCCGGCGGGCCGGCGCGGACCTGCGCCACGTCCAGCCACGCGGCGGCGAGCACGGTACGGCCGCTGTGGTCGGGCAGCACGTCCGGTGGGGGCGGCGCGGCGACGAGCTGGTCGGACCCGTCGGTCAGGTCGACGAGCAGTGCGGTCGGGTCGACCATGGTGCCTCCGGTCGGGTGGGCCGGTGAGTGAGGGTCAGGCCGGGTCGTCGTGGCCCGGTGCTGCTGCTCCGGGGGCGAGCAGGGTGGCGAGCTGGTGTTTCCAGGTGTGCAGCAGGGCGGTGCGCCGGGCCGAGTCGTCGTTGAGCAGGTTGGCCACGCCGAGCCCGCGCAGCAGGTCGAGGGTGGCCTGTACGGCCTCGCGGACGCCGGGGCGGCGCTCGTCCACGTCGAGCAGCGCGACGGTGAGCCGGTGCATCTCCCGACCCACCCGCGCCTCCAACGGCACCAGCGCGCCGCGCAGCTCCGGGTCGGTGCGGGCGGCCACCCACAGCTCCAGCGCGGCGACGAAGAGCGGCCCGGTGAACGCGACACCGAGCAGGTCGATCACCCGGTCGAGCCGCTGCGGCCCGACCGGCAGCGCCTCGGCCTCGACGCGCAACTCCTCGGCGCGGCGCTCGGCGAGGTGGGCGACGGCGGCGGTGACCAGGGCCGCCTTGGTGGGGTAGTGGTGCAGTTGGGCGCCCCGGGACACACCGGCGTGGGCGGCGACCACGGTCGTGGTGGTGCCCGACCAGCCGTACCGCACCAGGCAGTCGACCGTCGCCTCCAGCAGCCGGGCCTGGGTGGCGCGGCTGCGTTCCTGCTGGGGGACGCGGGTCGACGGGGTGGACACGGGAACAGCGTGCCGTCGCCGAAACAAACAGTCAAGCCTGACTTTTTTAGGCTCCGTGGTGACCCCGGCCGGTGCCGTCGGTCCGTTCCGGTGCCGGTCGCCGGTCAGCGGCCGTCGCGCGGGGCGAAGGCGGTGAGCGCGTCGAGGTCGCTGTGCCGGGAGCGCAGGTACTCGTCCGCCCAGGCGGCGGCGTCCGGATAGCCCGACCCGGCGGCGACCCGGGCACAGGCCGCGTCGACGTCGAATCCCGTACGGCGCAGCTGCACCCCCGGACCGAGCAGTGCCCAGTACGCCCCGGCCCGCCGTACGGCATGCCCACGCTGCCCGGATTGATCACCAGGCGGCGGTCGACCAGCCGGGTGAACGGCATGTGGGTGTGCCCGCAGACCACGGTGCGCACCTCCGGGGGCAATCCGGCGAACACCTCGGCCCAGCGGGCCGGCCGGGAGTCGACGAGCACCACCTCCTCGTCGTCGCGGGGCGTGGCGTGGCAGAAGAGCACCGGACCGAGGCCGGCGACCGGGAGGGTGAGCGTCAGCGGCAGCGCGGCCAGCAGAACCACCTGGTCGGCCCGGAGCTGTTCCGCCGCCCAGTTCGAGACGTCGTGCTCCGACGGTCGGCCGGCGCGGGCCTGCACCAGCTCCCGGTCGGCGTTGCCGCGTACCCAGCGGACCCGGGCACCCAGCCCGGTCAGCAGGTCCAACACCTCGACCGGCTGTGGGCCGGCCGCCACGTCACCGGTGACCACGATCAGGTCAGCGGCGGCCACCTCCGGCTCGGCCAGCACCGCCTCCAGCGCGGGCAACGCGCCGTGGACGTCGGAGAGCACCGCTACGCGTTCCAGCACCGGTCCAGGGTCGCGCCCGGCGGAGCGGGTTGTCGAGGGATTCTGCGCCGGGCAGAGCGGGTCATCACCGACCGGTCGACCGGGGCGGGCGGAACCGGCGCCGGAATGCCGACGAGCCAGGGCCGCCGGCGAGGGCGGTCCTGGCTCGGACGGTGAGGCGGTGCCGGTCAGACCCGGGCGCGGCGGGCGAGACGCTCCGGGTCGAGGATGATGATGCTCTTGCCGTCGAGTCGCAGCCAGCCCCGCGAGGCGAAGTCGGCGAGCGCCTTGTTGACCGTCTCGCGGGAGGCGCCGACGAGCTGGGCGATCTCCTCCTGGGTCAGGTCGTGGGTCACCCGCAGCACGCCGCCGTCGCGGGTGCCGAACCGGCCGGCCATCTGGAGCAGGTTCTTGGCGACCCGGCCCGGCACGTCGGTGAAGATCAGGTCGGCCAGCGAGTCGTTCGTCCGGCGCAGCCTACGGGCCAGCACCCGCAGCAGCTGCTCGGCGATCTCGGGCCGGTTGTTCAGCCAGGGCCGCAGCGCCTGCTTGCGCAGCCGGACCAGCCGGGTGTCGGTGACCGCCGTGGCGGTGGCCGTACGCGGACCCGGGTCGAAGAGCGACAGCTCGCCGACCATGTCCGACGGGCCCATCACCGCGATCAGGTTCTGCCGGCCGTCCGCTGCCCGACGCCCGACCTTGATCTTGCCTGACAGGAGGATGTAGAGACTGTCGCCGGGCTCGCCCTCGTTGAACACGATCTCGCCCTTGCGGACGTCGATCGTCTCCATCTCCTTGGCGAGCGCCTCGGCAGCCTCCGGGTCGACACCCTGGAAGATCCCGCTGCGGGCCAGTACCTCGTCCATCGCGCACCTCCGGTTGCGCGTTGCCGTCCCTCGGCCGGGTCCGCCGTCCGCTGATCCCTCGCGCGCCGCCAAGTCTAGGCGCACGTGAGGACGAATCAGAGCTGCACCCCGGGAAACTTGATCGTTGGGCGTAACCCCGCCGACCCGATCGGCCACTACGATCAGCCGCCCACACCACCTGCTCACCGACAGTTGTCGCCGCTGGTCGTAGGGTGTCCCGGTGCTTGGCGACCCGGTGTTGACCCACCGCTTCGAGGACGGATGGGACATACCGCTCCTGGTGTGGCGGGCCGGCTCACCGCTGCGGGCGGTCAGCTCCGGTCCGCTCGGTGGTGGGGTCGGCGTACGCCACTGGGTGGTCAACGCGACCGTGCCGATGTCGTACCACCGGGACGACCCGGCGGCCCACCTGGCTGAGCTCGCCGACCGGCTCGGCCTCGACGGGCCCGGGATCGGCCTACTCACCGGAGTGGACGTCGCCGAGGTGGTGACCCGGACCGACACCGGCGTCCGCGCCTGGGTCACCGTCGGCCTCGGCACCCCCCTCTGGGCCGCCGCCCCCGCCCAGCCCGCTACCCCCGAGCAGGGCGCTACCCCCGAGCAGGGCGTCGCCCCCGGCCAGGGCGGGACCCCGGCCAGGGCACTGCCCCGGGCAGGGCGGGGCCCTAGCGCAGCGGGTGGGGACGGTCAACGTCGTCGTCTACGTGCCGGTGGCGCTCGGCGACGCCGCACTGGTGAACGCCGTCGCCACCGCCACCGAGGCGAAGTGCCAGGCGATCGGGGAACTCGGCCTACCGGGCACCGGCACCCCCACCGACGCGGTCACCGTGCTCTGCCCGCCGGCCGGCCGGGCGGAGCCCTACGGCGGCCCCCGGTCGACCTGGGGCGCCCCGTTGGCCCGGGTCGTCCACGCGGCGGTCCGCGACGGCGGGGCGGTGCCCTGCGTCCCGTGGTCGCAGCGGCGGTCGTGCTGAACTTCCGTCCGATCGGCCGTCGTCGGTCGATTACCCACCCGGTAGCGTCGCGGGCGATGTACTCTGCCGCCTTCTCCCAGTCCCGTCCCCGCCGCCGCGCCGCGTACGCCACCGGCGCGCTGCTCGCCGTGGTCCTCGCCGGCTGCGCCCAGCACGACACCCCGGACCCGGTCTGGCGTCCGGGTGGTGGCGGTGGCGCCAGCGGCTCCCCGGTACCGACCACCACCGGGGCGGCCGGCAAGGACGAGTCGGTGACCCTGTCGGCAACCGGGGACATCGTGATGGGGATGGCCCCGTCCCGGCTGCCCGCCAACGGCGGCAAGGGCTTCTTCGACGAGGTCAAGGGTGCGCTCAAGGCCGACCTGGTGATGGGCAACCTGGAGGAGCCGCTCACCACCGACACCGGCACCGGCAAGTGCGGCGCGAACGCCAGCAACTGCTACCAGTTCCGCGTCCCCCCGGAGTACGCCTCCCACCTCAAGGACGCCGGATTCCAGCTGCTCAACCAGGCCAACAACCACGGCTACGACTTCGGCCCGCAGGGCTACGAGAACACCCAGCAGGCACTGGAGAAGCACGGCCTGAAGCACACCGGGGCGCCGGACCAGATCACCGTGGTCGACGTCGGCGGGGTGAAGGTCGCGGTGGCCGGCTTCTCGTCGTACCCGTGGTCCAACAGCCTGGTCGACATCGACGCCGCCAAGGGGGTCGTCGAGAAGGCCGCCACCATGGCCGACCTGGTCGTGGTGCAGGTGCACATGGGTGGCGAGGGGTCGGACAAGACCCGGGTCCGGCCCGGCACCGAGATGTTCCTCGGCGAGAACCGGGGTGACCCGGTGAAGTTCTCCCACGCCATGATCGACGCCGGGGCCGACCTGATCGTCGGGCACGGTCCGCACGTGCTGCGCGGGATGGAGTTCTACCAGGGCCGGTTGATCGCGTACAGCCTGGGCAACTTCGCCGGGGGTGCCCGGTCGCTCAACCCGACCGGCCGGCTCGGCTGGGGCGGGGTGCTGAAGGTCTCCCTCAAGCCCGACGGCAGCTTCGCCGGTGGCTCGTTCACCTCCACCCGGATGAGTTCCGTGGGCAAGCCGGGGATGGACTCCGCCGACCAGGGGCTCGGGCTGGTCAAGCAGCTCAGCGGCAACGACTTCCCGCGTACCGGGGCGCGGTTCGACGGCAAGGGGAAGATCAGCCCGCCCGACGCCGGCTGACCCGGGGGCGTGCTCCGGCGGCCCGTCGGGGCGGCGACGTAGGCTGGCCGGCGTGACCATCAGCTCTCCCGGCCGGGTCGAGACGGAACTCGGCCGTACCCGGCGTGCCCGGCGGATAGGCCGGGCGCTGACCGAGGCGCACCCGGACGCCCACTGCGAACTCGACCACTCCACCGCGTTGGAGCTGGCCGTCGCCACGATCCTCTCCGCCCAGTGCACCGACAAGAAGGTCAACGAGGTCACCCCGAAGCTGTTCGCCCGCTATTCGACGGCGGCCGACTACGCCGGGGCGGACCGGGGCGAGCTGGAGGAGTTGATCCGGCCGACCGGGTTCTACCGCAACAAGACCGACTCGCTGATCAAGCTGGGCCAGGCCCTGACCGAGCGGTACGACGGCCAGGTCCCCGGCCGGCTGGCCGACCTGGTGACGCTGCCCGGGATCGGCCGCAAGACGGCCAACGTCATCCTCGGCAACGCCTTCGACGTCCCGGGGATCACCGTCGACACCCACTTCCAGCGGCTGGTACAGCGCTGGGGGCTGACCATCCAGACCGACCCCGTCAAGATCGAACACGAGATCGGGGCGATCTACCCCAAGCGGGAGTGGACCATGCTCTCCCACCGGATCATCTTCCACGGCCGGCGGGTCTGCCACGCCCGCAAGCCCGCCTGCGGGGCGTGCACCCTGACCCGGCTCTGCCCGTCGTACGGGCTCGGGCCGACCGAGCCGGCCGCCGCCGCCAAGCTGCTCAAGGGCCCCCGCGCCCGGGAGCTCGCGGTCGCCGCCGGGGTCGACCCGGAGCTGGTGCCGGCACAGGCCGTCGTCGCGGAGGCACCGTGAAACGCCGGTTCGCCGCACTGCTCGTCCCGCCGCTGCTGGTCCTCGCCGGCTGCACCGCCGCCGCCGAGCCGACTGGCTCCGCCACCAGCCCCGACCGGGCCCCGCGCCCGTCGCCGTTCGCCGACTGCGCCACCCTGACCGCCCCGCCGGCCCCCGCCACCGCCACCCCCACCGGGTCCGCCGGTGCCGCCGCCCCCACCGGGTCCGCCGGTGCCGCCGCCCCCACCGGGTCCGCCGGTGCCGGCGACGGCAGCGGTACGGCCGGCAGCCCGGCTCCGGCCGACGGTGGCGGCAGCCTCCTGCCCGAGCTGACGCTCTCCTGCTTCACCGGTGGGTCCCCGGTGGCGTTGCGCGACATCCACGGCCCGGCCGTGATCAACGTGTGGGCCTCCTGGTGCCCGCCCTGCCGCCAGGAGCTGCCCGCCTTCCAACGGCTCAGCGTCCGCGCCGCCGGCCAGCTCCAGGTGATCGGGGTGAACAGCCGGGACAGCCGGGACGGCGCGCAGGCCATCGGTGAGGACTTCGGCATCCGGTTCCCGGTGCTCTTCGACCAGGGCGAGGCGTTGCAACGGGAGCTGCGTCGCACGGCCGTGCCGCTCACCCTGCTGGTCGACGCGCAGGGGCGGATCCGGCACACCGACAACTCCGGCGCGCTCGACGACGCCCGCCTCGCCGACCTGGTCCGCCGGCACCTCGGTCTGGCGGTGCCCGCGTGAGGCCGACCCTCGGTGCCGGGCCGACCCGGTGAATCCCCGTCCGCCGTCCTGGTTCGACCCGCTGCTGGACCGGCTCGGCACCGCCCGCGCCGAGGACTTCACCCGACTGACCACCCCCGAGGAGGGCGGCCGGGAGAGCGCGGTGCTGGTGCTGCTCGGGGAACAACCCGGCGTCGGCCCCGACGTGCTGGTCCTCCAACGGGCCGCCACGCTGCGCAACCACGCCGGCCAACCGGCCTTCCCCGGCGGCGCGGCCGACCCGGAGGACGCCGACGCGCGGGCCACCGCGCTGCGCGAGGCCAACGAGGAGGTCGACCTCGACCCGGCCAGCGTGACCGTCCTCGCCGAGCTGCCGAAGCTCTGGATCCCGGTCAGCGACTTCGTGGTCACCCCGGTGCTGGCCTGGTGGCACAGCCCGCACCCGGTGCACCCCCGGGAGCCGGCCGAGGTGGCGCACGTCGCGCGGCTGCCCGTCGCCGAGCTGGTCGACCCGGCCAACCGGCTGCGGGTCCGCCACTCCAGCGGCTGGATCGGCCCGGCGTTCTCCGTCCGGGGGATGCTGGTCTGGGGTTTCACCGCCGGAGTGCTGGCCGCCCTGCTGGAGATGGGCGGTTGGGCCCGGCCGTGGCCCTGGTCGCGGGTGGTCGAGCTGCCGCCGACCGGGGCCACCCCGGCCCCCTCGGCCGGCACCGACGAGGCGGACGAACTGGCCGGCCCGCTGACCTGACCGTCACGTTCCGCATCCACAGCGCCGCACGGGTGTCCGGTGCACGTACCCTTGACCGGTGTCGGCCGTGGATCTCGTTCTGCTCCTGCTCATGCTGGTGTTCGCGATCAGCGGATACCGTCAGGGCTTCGTCATCGGGGCGTTGTCGTTCTCCGGGTTCTTCCTGGGTGCGCTCATCGGTCTCCAGCTCGGGCCGTTGCTGGCCCGACAGTTCGTCGACAGCGGGACACGGGTGCTGGTCTCCCTGGTCGCGGTGTTCGGGCTCGCCGTGCT
This sequence comes from Micromonospora sp. RL09-050-HVF-A, assembly GCF_019374995.1. Classification (NCBI taxonomy): domain Bacteria; kingdom Bacillati; phylum Actinomycetota; class Actinomycetes; order Micromonosporales; family Micromonosporaceae; genus Micromonospora; species Micromonospora sp. RL09-050-HVF-A. Next base: position 4,106,557 of record NZ_JAGKQP010000002.1, on the reverse strand, counting down.
CGGCCAGGCGCTGGCCGGTTGGCTCGGCTCCCACCTGCGACGCACGATCACCAACGACACCGCCAGGCGGGCCGACGACATCGGGGGCGCGTTCGTCTCGATCCTCGCGGTGATGCTGGTGGCCTGGCTGGTCGCGGTTCCGCTGGGCTCCTCGTCGCTGCCCTGGTTGGCCGCCTCGGTCAAGAACAGCGCGCTGCTGACCGTGGTGGACCGGGTCCTGCCCGACCAGGCCCAGGAGTTGTCCACCGCGCTGCGGGACACCGTCGACACCAACGGGTTCCCCGACGTGTTCAACGGGCTGGGCCGTACCTCGGCGCGGCAGGTCGCCCCACCGGACCCGGCGCTGGCCGGCTCCCAGGTGGTGGCGAACAGCCAGCGGGCGGTGGTGAAGGTGCTGGGTTCCGCGCCGAGCTGCTCACGCCGGATCGAGGGTTCCGGCTTCGTCTACGCCGACGACCGGGTGATGACCAACGCGCACGTGGTGGCCGGCACCCGTACCGTCGCGGTCGAACTGCGCGGCGAACGGTACGACGGTGAGGTCGTCGTCTACGACCCGGACCGCGACCTGGCCGTGCTGTACGTGCCGGGGCTGCCCGGTCCGTCCCTGCGCTTCGCCGCCGGGCAGGCCGGCAGCGGCGCGGACGCGATCGTGCTGGGTTTCCCCCTCGACGGCCCGTACGACGCCCGGCCGGCCCGGATCCGGGACGTGGACCGGATCGAGGGCCCGGACATCTACAACGCCAGCAAGGTGAACCGGGAGATCTACACGATCCGGGCGCTGGTGCGCAGCGGGAACTCCGGCGGCCCGCTGGTCTCCTCCAACGGCCTGGTGCTCGGGGTGATCTTCGCGGCGGCGGCGGACGACCCGAACACCGGTTTCGCGGTCACCGCCGAGGAGGCCCGACCGGTGGCGCTGGCCGGCGCGGAGCGTACCCGTGGGGTGGCCACCGGCGACTGCACCTGAGCCCGCCGACGCCTCCCGACCGGCCGGGACCGGGGTCAGCCGGCGGTCGGGCGGGACCCGGGGTCAGCCGACGGCCGGAGCGTGGGCGGGCGGGGTGTCCCCGCCCGCCGGGGCGCGGCCGGGCAGCTTGGCCCGGCCCCAGGTCAGTGAGCGGTTGAGCACCGCCCGAGCCATGATCACCACGCAGGTGCCGCCGTTGACGAAGGACGCCACCACGTCGCTCGGGTGGTGCATGCCCCGGTACATCCGGGTCACCGCAACCCCGACCGGCACCAGCACCAGCAGGGTCCACCAGGTGACCTTGCCGGCGGTGCTCCTGGCCCGCAGCGCCAACAGCAGCGCGATACCGACATAGAGGGCGACCGACGCCGAGGTGTGGCCGGACGGGAAGCTCGACGTCGGCGGGGAGACGTCCATGTGTTCCACCGCCGGGCGCTGCCGGTCGATGGCCATCGTGGTGAGCAGGAAGACCAGCGCCTGGGCGGTCACCGCCGCGCACAGGAACAGCGGCTCCCGCCAGCGGTGCAGCACCAGCCGGAGCACCAGCGCCACCAGCACGGTGACCACGACGATCAGTTGGGTGCTGGCCAGCGTGCTGAACACCAGCGAGACGTCGTTCCACCCGCCGGTGCGGTCGGCGGCCAACCCCCGGTTGACCGTGTCCTCCACGGTGAACGGCCAGACGTCGTCGAGGACCCGGGTCACCAGCAGCCCGAGCAGGACCATGAAGGCGAGCAGCAGGGTCACCGGAAGAAGGACCCGCTTGGCGACCTGCGCAGCGATGGCGGACATGGCCGCCCAGTACCCCCGCCGGTGGCCCGCTACGCGTACGGGCCCGGTCGATCGGCCACTTCCGGCGACACCCCGTCCACGGTGGCCCGGGCGGCCGGCAGCCCGGCCTGCTCCCGCCAGGTGCGCAACGCCGCCGTGGTGGCCGCCACCACCGCCACCCCCAGCAGGCAGCCGCCGAGCACGTCGCTGGCCCAGTGCACGCCCAGCGCCACCCGACTCAGCCCGGTCACCCCGACCAGCAGCACGGCGGCCGTCCAGAGCAGCACCCGGGCCACCGGGCGGCCCCGGGTGAACGGCAGGAACACCAGCAGCAGCACCCCCGCCGCGAGGGTCGCGTTCAGCGCGTGCCCGGACGGGAAGGAGAACCCGGCGGCGCGGGCCACCGGGTCGAGCAGCTCCGGTCGGTCCCGGCCGACGAGCAGCTTCAACAGCGCACCGAGTGCCCCGCCGACGGCCATCGTGGTGACCACCCAGAGCGCCAGCCGGCGGGCTCCGCGACGCCACGACCACACCACCACGACCAGCGCGGCCACCCGCAGCGGCCCCGGCGAGGCCAGGTGCGTCCACGCCTTCATCGCCCGCACCCACACCGGATGGTCGGCGGCGAACCGGTGCAGGGCGTCGGTGACCGCGGCGTCCAGGCCGTGCAGCGGCGACCAGGCCCCCACCACCAGCACCGCCAGCAACGCGAACGGCACCAGCAGCAGGAACGCCGCCGCCGACGCCAAGGTCAACCGCAACCCGAGCGAATGGTCCCGGTCCAGGCGGCGGTCCCGCCAGGACCGTTCCGACGGGGGTACGGAGGTACGCGGACCGGAGGAACTCATGCGCCCTGCTCTACCCACCCGCACCCGATCTCAGGCCCGGTTCACCGGCCCCCCAACCGGAACCGGCGCACCATCAACGCCACCCCGGTGACCAGGGCGACAGCCACGGCGACCCCCGTCCACAGCCGGCGGGGGGCGGCGTCGTCGGCACCACCGGCCGGCTGGGCCGTCCACCGGGTCTGCTGGCGGGGTGCGGCGAAGCCGAGCGGGTCGCTGCCGGTGCCCCCGGCCCGGGTGTCGTCGGCGGCACCGGGGGCCGGGCCGAACCCGACCACCCCGGGGGAGTCGTTGTCGTCCAACGGGTTGCGGTAGATCAGCGGCACGTCGGCGGTGAGCGCGGCGACCGGGTCGACCAGGCCGTACCCGAAGCGGTCGTCCCGGCCGGTCGGACCGATGTCCTTCGCGGTGCTCAACAACCGGTTCACCACGTCCCCGGCGGACATCTGCGGGTAGCGGGCGCGGACCAGGGCGGCGGTCGCCGTCACCAGCGGCGCGGCGAAGCTGGTGCCCTGCACCCCCCAGTAGTTGCTCGGCGGGCGGGCCCCGACCAGGCCGGTCGCCGGAGCGGTCAGCGTGGTGGCGTGGCCGGTGATCGAACCGGACCACAGGTTCTCACTGTCGCGTTCCAGACCGGCCACCGCGATCACCCCCGGCTCCCGGGCCGGATACCAGACCTTCGACGTGGTGGAGGTGGCGACGTTGCCGGTGCAGGCCACCACCACCACGTCCCGGGCGAACGCGTAGTCCAGCGCGGCGGCCAGGGCCGGGCTGTCACCGCTGCCACCCAGCGACAGGTTGATCACGCGGGCGCCGTTGTCGACCGCCCAGCGCACCCCCTTGGCGACGATCATCGCGTCGTCGTAGCGGTTCTCGTCGTCGAGCACCCGGACCGGCAGGATCCGGGCGTCCGGCGCGAGCCCGACCACCCCCCGCCGGTCGTCGCCGCGCCCGGCGATCAGGCTGGCCACCGTGGTGCCGTGCCCCACCGGGTCCGGCTCGTCGCCACCGGCGGGGGAGACCAGGTCCATGCCGGGCAGCACCTGACCGACCAGGTCGGGGTGGCCACCGTCCACCCCGGAATCGATCACCGCGACCGTCACGCCGCGCCCGGTCGAGGTACGCCAGGCGGTGGCCGCGTTCAGCTCGTCGAGCTGGAACTGGTCGTCGCGGACCCGGTCGGCACGGGCCTGCACCGGGGCGAAGTCGGGTTCGGCCAGCGGGGTGCCGGTGCGCGCCCCGGCCAGCGCGGCCGGACGGCCGGCCACCGTGGAGACCGACGACGGGGCCGGCATGGAGGCGGGGACCGCGGCGGCAGCCGGAGGTGGGGCCGTGCCCAACACGGTGACGGTGGTCGCCGCGACACCGAGCAGCGCCCGCCCGGCGAACCGGTGCAGCGCCGTCGGGGAGCCCTGCCCAACCCTGGTCACATCGTCAGCCATTCATCACGGGACACCTGCTGCACGGAGATTACCGGTTCTCCCCGCCGACACGGCACGTTCCGGCACACCCGGATCACGGTGGCGGCAGATGGGCCAGTTGCACGAGGCGTACGCCCTCGCGTCGGGTGACCAGCCGGCCACGCCCCGCCGGCAACGCACCCGGCCGGACCGCACCCACCAACTGCCCCTCGTCGGGGCTGCCGCTCATCACCAGCCCGGCGGTGGACAACTCGCGCAGGCGCTGCACGATCGGCTCGTACTGGGACCGGCCGGCGCCACCGCAGCGGCGGGCCAGCACCAGGTGCAGGCCGACGTCACGGGCCTGGGGCAGATGCTCCTCCAACGCCCGCAGCGGGTTCGCCGGACCGCTGGCCACCAGGTCGTAGTCGTCGACCAGGATGAACAGCTCCGGGCCGGACCACCAGGAACGGTCCCGCAACTGCGCCGGGGTGACCTCCGGGCCGGGCAGTCGACCCTGCATGTAACCGGCGACCGACTCGATCAACTCGGCGGTGTGCGCCGCCGCCGTCCCGTACCCGATCAGGTGGTCGGTCTCGACGGTGCCGAGCAGGCTGCGCCGGTAGTCGACCAGGATCACCCGGGCCTGCTCCGGGGTGAACCGGTCGATGATCGAGGTGGCCAGCGCCCGCAGGAACGACGACTTGCCGCACTCGGCGTCACCGAAGACCACGAAGTGCGGCTCGGTGGCGAAGTCGAGCAGCACCGGGCGCAAATCCGCCTCGGCGATCCCGACCGGGAACGCCAGGCCGGTGCCGGCACCCTTGTCCAACTCGGCGTACGGCAGCACCGGGGGAAGCAACCGCACCCGGGGGGCGACCGGGCCCGACCAGGCACCGGCGACCGCCTTCACCAGATCCCCGGTGTCCCCGCCGGTGAGCTGCGGCAGGGCCGTGAGCAGGTGCAGGCTCTGCGCGGTGATCCCCCGGCCCGCCTGCTCCGGCACCCCGGCCGCCGCCGCCCGCTTCACCACCGAGTCCGACGGGTCGCCCAGACGCAGCTCCACCCGGGAACCGAACAGGTCCCGGATGCCGGGCCGGAAGTCCAGCCAACGCACGGCGCTCGCCACCACGTGCACCCCGTAGGACAGACCCCGGGTGGCCAGGTCGGTGATCAGGGGTTCCAGGTCGTCGTACTCGCCGCGCAGGGTGGCCCAGCCGTCCACGACGAGGAACACGTCACCGAACGGGTCGACGGTGGGCTGACCGGCGGCGGTGAGTGCCCGGCGGCGGTCACGCCACGCCGCCATCGACTCCACCCCGAGCTCGGCGAAGCGGCGTTCCCGCTCGGCGAGCAGGGTGGCGACCTCCCCGACGGTACGCCGGACCACCGTCGGGTCGGCCCGGCCGGCCACCCCGCCCACGTGCGGCAGCTCCCGCAGCGCGGTCAACCCGCCGCCACCGAAGTCCAGGCAGTAGACCTGCACCTCGGTCGGCGTGTGGGTGAGCGCCAGCGCGCAGACCAACGTCCGCACCGCGTGCGACTTGCCGCTCTGCGGTGCCCCGACCACGGCCACGTGCCCGGCCGGCCCGCCCAGCGCCAACCACAGCAGGTCGCGTCGCTGCTCGTACGGCTTGTCGACGATCGCCACCGGCACCTGGAGGCCACCGTGCAGTTCCGGGTTGGCGAAGCCCAGGCCACGCTGCGGGTCGACGGTGGGCGGACCGAGCAACTCGTCCAGGGTGGGCGCGTGCTCCAGCGGCGGCAGCCACACCTGGTGGGCCGGCGGACCCTGCCCGGCCAACCGGCCGACCAGCGTGTCGAGCAGGGTCTCGGCGGTCTCCCCGACGGCCGGCAGGGCCACCGGGGCGACCGGTTCCGGCACCGGGACGAGGTGGGTGGAGAAGGCGAGCAGCCGGGCCACCCCGCCCGCCCCGCCGCCGGTCCCCCGCTGCGCCGCCGGACCGGCCCGGAGACGTACGCGGCCCGGAACCGGACCAGCGGGTCGGTGCCGGCGCGCAGGTAGCCGTGCCCGGGGGAGCGGGGCAGCTCGTGGGCGTCCGGCACCCCCAGCACCGTGCGGGACTCCAACGCCGAGAAGGTCCGCAACCCGATCCGGTACGACAGGTGGGTGTCCAACCCGCGCAGCCGCCCCTCCTCCAGCCGCTGGCTGGCCAGCAGCAGGTGCACGCCGAGTGACCGGCCGAGCCGACCGATCTGCACGAACAGGTCGATGAAGTCGGGCTTGGCCGACAGCAGCTCGGAGAACTCGTCGCAGACCAGCAGCAGTGACGGCAGCGGGGCGAGCGGCGCACCGGCCGCCCGGGCCCGCTCGTAGTCGCGCAGGCTGGCGAAGTTGCCGGCCCGGCGTAGCAGCTCCTGGCGGCGCATCAGCTCGCCGTTGATGGCGTCCACCATCCGGTCGACCAGCGGCAACGCGTCGACCAGGTTGGTGATCACGGCGGCGGTGTGCGGCAGCCGGTCGAAGGAGGCGAAGGTGGCTCCGCCCTTGAAGTCGACAAGCACGAAGTTGAGCTGCTCCGAGCTGTGCGTGGCGGCCAACGCCAACACCAGGGTACGCAGCAGCTCCGACTTGCCGGAGCCGGTCGCGCCGATCAGCAACCCGTGCGGGCCCATCCCGTCCTGCGCGGACTCCTTGAGGTCCAGCTCGACCGCGCCGCCGTCCACGCCGACGCCGATCGGCACCCGCAGCCGGTCGCGGGGTGAGCGGGGCAGCCAACCCTGGTCGGCGGTGAACCCCTCCGGATCGCCGAGCCCGAGCAGCTCGGGAAGGTCGAGTTCGGCACCGGGGGTGGCCTCGGTGCCCCGGCTGACGGCGGCGAGCCGCAGCGGGGCGAGCCGGCGGGCGACCGCCTCCGCGTCGGCGACGTCCAGCCGGTCGGCGCGGCCCACCTCGGCGTGCCCCTCGGCCGACCAGGAGTGCAGCCGGCCGGCCCGGACCTCCAGCAGCAGGGCGAACCGGTCCAGCAGGCGCGGCGGCGGGGTGTCCAGGTCGAGCACGGTGACCGCGTCGATGCCGCCGTCGCCGGTCAGTTCGGTGGCGTCGGTCAGGTCGCCGCCGTCGAGGAGCACCACCACGTGCGGGCCGTCGGTGGCCGGCCCGGCCGGGCTGAACCGGGACCGGCTGGCCAGCACCTCGCCGAGGAGCCGTTCCAGCTCGACGGCGGAGCTGGCGACCAGCCGGACCGGGCCCAACGCGTCGACCCTGCTCGGGTGGTGGGCGTGCGGCAGCCACTTGACCCACTCCCAGTGCCGCCGCCGTTCCGGGCCGGCGCAGACCGCGACGAGCAACTCGTCGGGGGCGTGGAAGACGGCGAGCTGGGTGAGCATCGCGCGGGCCAGCGCCTGCGCGTCGGGCGACCCCGTGCCGCCGCTCTCCGCCGCCCCGCCGGTGCCGTCGGACCGCCCACCCCGGACGAAGACCCGGGCGAAGCTGCGCAGCGACAGCGCCACCGGCAGGTCCGGCACCACCGAGTACGCGTCGAGGAAGCGCCGCAGCGCCCCGGCGGTCATCGGCTCCAACTCCTCCAGGGGGCGGGTGACCGGCGGGACCAGCGGGGTGGCCAGCGTCTGCGGCCCGACGGCGATCCGGACCACACCGAAGTCCGGGTCGCCGGGGCGGCGTTCCCAGACCCGGTGGCTGTCCACCGTCGACCAGAGCCGACCCGGGTCCGGGTGCCGGTAGTACAGCCCGGCACGCTGCTGCCGGGCGGTCTGCCGGACCCGTCGCCGCAGCCCGGTCAGGTGCCGTAGGTACTCCCGGCGGGCGGCCATCATCTCCGACTTCCTCGGCGTGCCGGAGGCACTGCCCCAGGAGGTCATCAGCATCGCCACCGAGGAGAGCCCGAACATGCCGCCCACCACGTACGAGTAGGCGCCGCCGCCCCGACCGAACATCATCGCCATCGCCACCGTGCCACCCAGCATCGGCAGCACCATCAGTGCCTGCTGCCAGCGTCCGCCGGTGACCACGGGGATCTCCGGCGGGCCCTCCACGGGCAGCTCGCCGACCGGGATCTCCGGCGCGGGCCGGCGCGGTGGCCGCTTGATGACGACAGTGGACAAAAGGCACCTCCCTGTGGCGCTCGGTAACCCGAACCTGGCTCATCGTAGGTAAAGTGCGCGTCGTCCGTCAGCCACCGCTCCCGATCGATATGGAGTCCAGTCGATGACAACCGGGCTGGCCAGGGTCACCATCAGCGCCCCCGGGCGCCGCGTCGACGTGGCCCTGCCGGAGCAGGTGCCCCTGGCCGAACTGCTCCCCGAGGTGCTACGGCACGCCGGCGAGGGGTTGGCCGACGACGGCGAGCGGCACGGCGGCTGGGTGCTGCGACGCACCGACGGCGCGGTCCTGGTGACCGCGCAGCCGCTGCTGCCGCAGGGGGTGCGCGACGGCGAGGTGCTGCACCTGGTGCCCGCCCACGACCAGTGGCCCGAGCTGGAGTACGACGACGTGGTCGAGGCCATCGCCGACGGCGCCCGCCGCCGGGGGCCGCCTGGTCGGCGGCGACCACCCGGGCCGCCGTACTGGCCGGGGCGGGGGTGCCGCTGGCCGTGGGGCTGCTCGCCGTCCTGGCCGCCGGGCCGGGGCAACCCGCCGGCTGGCCCGCCGCGGGCGCGGTGGCGCTGCTGCTCACCCTCGCCGCCACGATCGCCTCCCGGGCGTACGGCGACGGCCCGACCGGGGCCACCCTCGGCGGCTACGCCCTGCCGTACGCCGCGACGGCGGGTGCCCTCGCGGTCAGCTCCGGGGACCCGGTCGGGTCGGTGCAGCCACTGCCCTGGCTCGGCGCACCCGAACTCCTCGCCGGTGCGGTGGCGCTGCTCCTGGCCGCCGTCCTGGGCCTGCTCGGCGTCGCCACCCGGCTGCGGGTCTTCGTGGCCGGCGCGACCGTCGGCGCGGTGGGTACGCTCGCCGGCCTGGGTGGGCTGCTGCTCACCTCGGCCGCCACCGCCGCCGTACTGCTCTGCGTGCTGGTCTTCGCCCTCGGGGCGCTGCCGTTGGCGGCGATCCGGCTGGGCAAGGTGCCGCTGCCGCCGATCACCCTGCCGGACGCCCCGACGGGCGGCCCGGACGGGGTGCGGGACCTGCCGGACCGGGGTCGGGTGTACGCGGCGGTGGCCCGCAGCGAGGAGATGCTGACCGGGATGCTGCTCGGGCACGCCACCCTGGTCGTCGCGACCGTGTCGGTGCTCGCCGTCACCGGCGGCGTCGCCGGGCGGGTGCTGGTGGCGGTCGGGGCGGCGGTGCTGCTGCTGCGGTCCCGGCTGTTCGTGGCGGTCCGGCACCGGGTGCCCCCGGTGGTCGCCGGGCTGGCCGGGTTCGTGGTGCTCGGCGCGGTGCTCGCCGGCCGTTCCGGTGCCCTCGGGCTGCTGGCGTTGAGCGGGGGAGGGCTGTTCGTCGCCCTGCTCGCCGTCGCCGCCGGTACGACGTACGCCCGGCGACCGGTCTCGCCGTACCTCGGTCGGGTGGCTGACCTGACGGACACCGCGCTGGTGGTGTCGGTGGTGCCGGTGGCCTGCGCGGTGCTGGACCTCTACGACACCGCCCGGGGCCTGCTGGGCTGAGGCCGACCGGCCGCCCTGTCACGCCGCAGGCCCGGACCACCGGGGTCCGGGCCTGCGGTGGAGCTGGTGGGTCAGTGGGCGGTGCCGCCCTGCGCCTCGGCGTCGCGGGCCCGCTGGTAGGACGCCAACACCTCGGCCTCGGCCTCGACCCGGCCGACCCAGGTGGCACCCTCGACCGACTTGCCCGGTTCGAGATCCTTGTAGACCTCGAAGAAGTGCTGGATCTCCAGCCGGTCGAACTCGCCCAGGTGGTGGATGTCGCGCAGGTGCTCCTGGCGGGGGTCCTCGTAGGGCACGCAGAGGACCTTGTCGTCGCCGCCCTTCTCGTCGGTCATCCGGAACATGCCGATGGTGCGGCAGCGGATCAGGCAGCCCGGGAAGGTCGGCTCGGGCACCAGCACCAGCGCGTCCAGCGGGTCGCCGTCCTCGCCGAGGGTGCCCTCGATGAAGCCGTAGTCGGCCGGGTACTGGGTCGACGTGAACAGGGTGCGGTCCAGCCGGATCCGGCCGGTCGCGTGGTCCACCTCGTACTTGTTTCGGTGACCCTTCGGGATCTCAACCGTGACGTCGAAATCCATCTCCCACGCTCCCTCGTCTGCCCACGCTGGCTGAACGGAACCACTGACGCCCCCGGTGCGGATGAATGGCCACCCGTCGGCTCCGGACGCCGCATAGTCTTCGGACCGAAGTAGTGTCACCCAGGCGAGTTCGGCGGCGGGAGGAGGGGGTCGTGAGGAGGGAAGATTCACACTACCGCCCGGAGGGGGTTGACGGCCGGGGTTCGGGGCGACCCGTGACCGGCGGGGCCACCGGCCGGGTGTCGGTGCCCGACGCGAACGTCCCACGCCGCCCGGAGTCGACCCCCGAGTCACCGTCGGCCGCTGGTCGGGCCGCCGACCAGCCGCCCCCGCCGGTCTGGCGTCCACCGGCCACGGCCGCCGCCGGCCGCGCGGCCGTCGGCTCCGCCCCGGCAGCCCCGCACTCCGGCTCCGCGCAGGTCCCGCCGCACGCCGGTAGCGCCCCGGCCGCGCCGCACTCCGGCTCCGCGCAGGTCGCGCCGCACGCCGGCAGTGCACCGGCCGCGCCGCACGCCGGGTCCGCGCAGGTCGCGCCGCACCGTGGCGCGGCGTCGGTCTCCCCCGGGGGCGGGATGCCGTCGCCGCCCGTCCATTCGTCGTCACCTGCCCAGCCGGGGTCGACTGGTCATCCTTCGCCTGCCCACCCGTCGTCGGCTGGCCAGCCGGGGCCGGCGTCGCGTCCCGTACCCCCCGGTTCCGCGCCGGTCACCGGCCCCCCGGGGGCGGCCGGTGGGCCGCCGCGTCGTCGTCGGCGGTGGGTGCCGGTGCTGCTGGTCGTCGTGCTGCTGGTCGGCCTCGCCGGGGCGGCGGCGGTGCTCCGGCCCGGTCCGGTCGCCGGCTGGCTGGGCGCGGACCCCACCCCGTCGCCCTCCGCGCGTCCCCCCGAGCCCGATCCGTCCCCGGTGCTCGCCGGCCCCGACGCCGCCGCCTCGGTGCCGACCCCCGCCGGGGTACGCGCCGCGGTCGAGCCGCTGACCGGTGCCGCCGCCCTGGGTAGCCGGGTGAACGTGTCGGTGGCCGACGTGGTGAGCGGCGAATCGCTGTACGCCAGGGGCGGCGACGACGGCACCGTCCCCGCCTCGGTCACCAAGCTCGCAACCGGGGTGACCGTGTTGAAGGCGCGGGGCCCCGGCTACCGGATCGCGACCCGCGTGCTCGCCGGGGCGAACCCGGGCGAGGTGGTGCTGGTCGGTGGGGGCGACCCGACCCTGGCCGTCGACAAATCCGGCTTCTATCCCGGTGCCGCCCGGCTCGACACCCTCGCCGCCCAGGTCAAGCAGGCCCTCGGCGGCACCGCCCCGACCCGGGTGGTGGTCGACTCGACCCTCTTCCCCGGCCCGGTCCACGGTCCCGGCTGGGACGCGGACATCCCGACCGGCGGCTTCGGCGCGTCGATCACCGCGCTGATGACCGACGGCGCACGCCAGGACCCGGCGGGGGCGCGGAAGAACTTCGCCGACAGCCACGGTGCGGCCACCCGGTACGCCGAGCCCGACCTGGCCGCCGGCCGCTCCTTCGCCCGGCTGCTCGGCCTGCCGGAGACCGGGGTGGTCCGGGGCACCGCCCCGGCGGCCGGCGGCGCGACGGAGGGTGGCGCACCCGCGCCCGGCACCGAACTGGGCAAGGTCGAGTCGCTGCCCATGATCCGGCTGGTCGACATCATGATCACCGACAGTGACAACGTGATCGCCGAGGCACTCGCCCGCCAGGTCGCCCTGGCCCGCAACCAGCAGGCGTCCTTCGCCGGTGGCGCGGCGGCGATGGACGAGGTGATCGGCGAGCTGGGCCTGCCGGCCGACGAGATCAGCCTCGCCGACGCCAGCGGACTGTCCCGGAGCAACCGGATCAGCCCCTCGCTGCTCACCGACCTGATCGCGTTGGCCGGCAACGGCACCCACCCGGAGTTGACCGCCATCTTCGGTGGCCTCCCGGTGGCCGCCTGGTCGGGCACCCTCGGCACCCGGTACGAGTCGACGTCCACCGCCGCCGGGGCCGGCGTGGTCCGGGCCAAGACCGGCACCCTGACCGGGGTGCACGCCATCGCCGGCCTGGTGACCACCCGCGACGGCCGGCTGCTCACCTTCGCCGTGCTCACCGACCAGGCGCCGGGCGGCGACCCGGAGGTGACCCGGGCGGCACTGGACCGGATCGCCGGTGCACTGGCCGGCTGCGGCTGCCGCTGAACGGGTCCGGTCGCCTGCCGCTGAGCGGTCCCCGTCCGCCCGCTGCCGTCCAGCGGGTCGCGCCCGGGCCGGCCGTCGAGCAGCCCGTCGTGCGGAACCGGCCGGGGTGTCGCGGCGCGGGTACGGTGGGTGGCATGGCGCAGTTCGTGGACTGGGATCTGGCCGCCGCCACCGCGGGGGCGCTGAGCAAGTCGGGCCCCCGCGTGTCGTACGCGGAGGCCACCGAGGTGGTCGGCGATCTACGCCGGCTCACCGACGAGGCGGCCGGGCACGTCGCCGACTACACGGGGCTGCGCCCGCAGGTGGGTCATCCGCCGGTGCGGGTGGTGGACCGGCGGGACTGGGCGGCCACCAACATCGCCGGCCTGCGGGAGGTGATCACCCCACTGGTCAGCCGGCTCTCCGGCGACAAGCCGCCAGGCGTACTCACCGAGGCCGTCGGCTCCCGGCTCACCGGGGTGCAGGCCGGCACCGTGCTGGCGTACCTCTCCGGCCGGGTGCTCGGCCAGTACGAGGTCTTCTCCGCCGACCCGGGTCAGCTGCTGCTGGTCGCGCCGAACATCGTCGAGGTGGAGCGCAAGCTCGGTGCCGACCCGCGCGACTTCCGGCTCTGGGTGTGCCTGCACGAGGTCACCCACCGCACCCAGTTCACCGCCGTGCCGTGGATGCGGGCGTACTTCCTCGGTGAGGTGCAGGCGTTCGTGGACGCCTCCCAGGGCACCGAACACCTGGTCGAGCGCCTGCGCAGGGGGGTGTCCACCCTCTCCGACGCGGTACGCGACCCGGACAGCCGCACCAGCGTGCTGGACATCGTGCAGACCCCGGCGCAGCGGGCGGTGCTGGACCGGCTGACCGCGCTGATGACCCTGCTGGAGGGGCACGCCGAGTTCGTGATGGACGGCGTCGGCCCGCAGGTCATCCCCAGCGTGGAGCGGATCCGGGCGGGGTTCAACCGCCGCCGCGAGGCGGGCAACCCGCTGGAGAAGGCGATCCGCCGGCTGCTCGGCGTGGACGTCAAGATGCGCCAGTACGCCGAGGGGCGCAAGTTCGTGCACGGCGTGGTCGAGCAGGTGGGCATGGCCGGCTTCAACAAGATCTTCGGTTCGCCGCTGACCCTGCCCCGGCTGGACGAGCTGGGTGACCCGGCCGCCTGGGTGGCCCGGGTACACGGCCCGGCCGGCGCCACCCCGACCGCCGGCTGACCCCGGTGGCCGGTCGGCCCAGCTCCGTCGACCCGGTGGCCGGGGACAGCTCCGTCGGCCCGGCCGTGGGTCCGGTGGTTGGGGACAGCGCTGTCGGCCCGACCGTCGGCCCGGTGGTCGGGCAGAGCGGTGCCGAGCCGGTGGGCGGAACCAGTTGCGTCGACCCGACCGTGGCCGGACGGCACGTTCGCGGTGCCCCGCCCGGGGTGGCCCTTGCGCCGTCGGTGGCCACCCTCCGGGTCGCGGTGCGCCGTGCCCTGGCCGGGTTGCCCGCTGACGGGCCGGTACTGGTGGCCTGCTCGGGCGGGCCGGACTCGCTCGCCCTCGCCGTCGCCACCGCCTTCGTGACGTCCCGGCTCGGGCGGCGGGCCGCTCTGGTGACCGTCGACCACGGGTTGCAGGCCGGGTCGGCCGAACGTGCCGCCGCCGTCGCCGACTGGGCTGCGAGCGTCGGGTTCGATCCGGTCGAGGCGGTGCCGGTGACGGTGGCCGGCCGGCCGGGGGCCCCGAGGCGGCCGCCCGGCAGGCCCGCTACCAGGCGCTCTCGGACGCCGCCCGCCGGCATCGGGCCAGTGCCGTCCTGCTCGGACACACCCGCGACGACCAGGCCGAGACGGTGCTGCTGGCGCTCGCCCGGGGGGCCGGCCCGCGCGGGCTGGCCGGGATGCCCGCCCGGCGGGACCTGGCCGGGGTGCCGCTGCTGCGCCCCCTGCTCGACGTCACCCGGGCACAGACCCGCGACGCGTGCGCGGCGTCGGGCCTGACCCCGTGGCAGGACCCGCACAACACCGATCCGTCGTACGCGCGGGCCCGGGTCCGCGCCGACGTGCTGCCGGCCCTGGTCACCGCCCTCGGCGAGGGGGTCCTGGACAATCTGGCCCGGACAGCCCGACTGCTCGCCGCCGACACCGCCGCCCTGGACGACCTGGCCGCCGCCGCCCTCGCCACCCCGCCACCCCCATCCGACGGGGCGGCAGTCGACCGGCCTCCCCTGCGGGACGGTGGGGGCTTGTCCGTCGTGGCGCTGGCCGGGTTGCCGGGGGCGGTCCGCAGCCGGGTGCTGCACGCCTGGGCGCGGGAGTTGGGGGCCCCACCCGGTGCGCTCTCCCACCGGCACGTGGACGCGCTGGACGCGCTGGTCACCGCCTGGCGGGGGCAGGGTGCGACGGCGCTGCCCGGCGGGGTACGCGTCGGCCGTCGGGGCGGCCGGCTGCTGCCCGTCGGCTGAGCACATCCGATCGGGGTCCGTCGGCTGGGCGCGCCCGAGTGGGGGACCCGTTGGCTGGGCGCGTCCCGAGCGGGGATCCGTTGGCTGGCCGAGTGCGCCTCAGGCAGGGTGGCCGGGGGCGGGGGAGTGATCAGATTGCGTTTTGAGCATTCGGGCCGGCATGTCGTCTCCATTTTCGCAATCTGATCATGATGCGCCGAGCGCCGAGCGCCGAGCGCCGAGCGCCGAGCGCCGAGCGCCGAGCGCCGAGCGCCGAGCGCCGAGCGCCGAGCGCCGAGCGCCGAGCGCCGAGCGCCGAGCGCCGAGCGTCGAGCGTCGAGCGTCGAGCGTCGAGCGCCGAGCGTCGAGGCGCCCGCGCAGCGGCGTGGCCGCGTACCCGTGGGGGTGGGTTGGGGTGGTGCGGTAGACAGGGCTGATGGCGTACCCCCGCAGTGCCCTGTTCGCCCCGCACGGTGCCGTCTCGACCAGCCACCCGCTCGCGGCGGCGGCGGGCCTGGCCGTGCTGCGGCGCGGCGGCAACGCCGTCGACGCGGCGCTGGCCACCGCGATCACGTTGACCGTGGTGCAGCCGCCGTCCAACGACATCGGTGGTGACCTGTTCGCCATCGTCTGGGACGGCGACCGGCTGCACGGTCTCGCCGCCGCCGGGCGGTCACCGGCCGGGCTGACCCGGGAGGTGGTGCTGGCCGCCACCGGCGGGGCGGCGGCGGAACCGGTGGCGGCGCTCGGCGGCGCGCAGGCGGCCGGGCCGGCGATGCCCGCCCGGGGCTGGTTGCCGGTGACCGTGCCGGGTGCGCCGGCCGGCTGGCGGGACCTGCACGACCGGTTCGGTGTGCTGCCCTTCGCCGACCTGTTCACCGACGCGGTCGGGTACGCCGAGCATGGCCACCCGGTCTCCACCGGCACCGCCGCCACCTGGGCGCGGGCGCTGGCGCAGCCGGTGCCGACGGGTGCCGAGTTCACCGAGTTCGACCGGGTCTTCACGGTGGCGGGTCGGGCACCCCGGCCGGGTGAACGCTGGCGCAATCCGGCGGCGGCCCGGACGCTGCGGCTGATCGCCGCCAGCGGCGCGGAGGACTTCTACCGGGGTGCGATCGCGGCGGCCCTGGACCGGCACGCCGCCCGGACCGGTGGCTTCCTCACCGCCGCCGACCTGGCCGCGCACACCTCGACCTGGGTCGACCCGGTCAGCGTCCGCTACCGGGGGCACGAGGTGTGGGAGCTTCCGCCGCCGGGGCAGGGGCTGGCGGCGCTGCAGGCGCTGGGCGTCCTCGACGGGCTCGACCCGGTCGCCGACCCGGTGGACCGGGTGCACCGGCAGGTGGAGGCGGTCAAGCTCGGCTTCGCCGACGCGCACGCGCACGTGGCCGACCCGGACCGGGCCGACGTGCCGACCGCCGGCCTGCTCGACCCGGGCTACCTGGCGGGGCGGCGGGCGCTGCTCACCGACCGGGCCGGCGACCCGGTGGCCGGCACGCCCGAACGGGGCGGCACCGTATACCTCTGCACGGCCGACGCCGACGGCCTGATGGTCAGCCTGATCCAGTCCACCTACCTGGGGTTCGGCTCCCGGGTGGTGTTGCCCGGCCACGGTTTCGCCCTGCAGAACCGGGGTACCGGTTTCCGGCTCGACCCGGGTCATCCCAACGTGGTGGGGCCGGCCAAGCGGCCCTTCCACACGATCATCCCGGGCTTCCTGACCCGTGCCGGGGCACCGGTCGGGCCGTTCGGGGTGATGGGCGGGCACATGCAGCCGCAGGGGCACGTCCAACTGGTCGCCGCGACCGTCGACGCCGGCCTCGATCCGCAGGCCGCCCTGGACGCTCCCCGCTGGTACTGGCACGCCGGCCGGACCCTGCTCGTCGAGCCGGCCCTCGCGGCGCAGCCCGGCCTGGTCGCGGGGTTGCGCGCCCGGGGCCACGAGGTCACCGTCGCCGACGAGCCGTCGGTCTTCGGGTACGGCCAGGCGCTGTGGCGTGACCCGGCCGGCGGCTGGGTGGTCGGCGCGGAGCCCCGGGTGGACGGCGCGGCACTGGGCTACTGATCGTCGGCGCGTCCGGTCGGTGATGTGGTCCGTGCCGGATCGGTGGTGGGCTCAGGCGGTGGGGACCCGGTCGCGGAAGGTGGTGCGGTAGCCCTGCGGGGTGGTGCCGAGCCGGCGGGCGAAGTGGTGGCGCAGGGCGGCGGCGTCGGGGAAACCCGAGCGGCCGGCGACGCTCTCCACGCTGAGCCGGGTCTCCTCCAGCAGCCGGCGGGCCAGCAGCACCCGCTGGTTGGTGAGCCAGTCGTGCGGGGTGGTGCCGGTCTCGGCCCGGAACCGGCGGGCGAAGGTCCGCGGTGACATGCCGGCGCGGGCGGCCAGCTCGTCCACGGTGGTCGGCCGGTCCAGGTGCCCCACCAGCCAGCTCAGCACCGGTTCGAGGGTGGGGGCGTCGGGGGTGGCCGGGATCGGCGCCTCGACGTACTGGGACTGGCCGCCGTCGCGGTGCGGCGGGACCACCATCCGCCGGGCGAGCCGGGTGGCGGTGCCCGAACCGTGTTCCTGGCGTACCAGGTGCAGGCAGGCGTCGATGCCGGCGGCGGTGCCGGCGCTGGTCAGCACCGGCCCGTCGGCCACGTAGAGGCTGTTGCACCGGACCCGGGCCGAGGGGTGGCGGCGTTGCAGCTCGTCGACGTACTTCCAGTGGGTGGTGCACTCCCGGCCGTCGAGCAGGCCGGCCGCACCGAGCACGAACGCCGCGGAGCAGACGCTGAACACGTACGCCCCCCGGTCGGCGGCGCGGCGCAGCGCGGCCAGCACCGTCTCGGGCAGCTCACCGTCGCCGTGGGTGTACGCGGGCACCGCGACCAGGTCGGCGTCGTCGACCGGGGCGAGGTCGGCGTGCGGGGTGAGGCCGAAGCCGGAGGCGGTGCGCACCGGGTCGCCGTCGGCGGTGCAGACCGTGAACCGGTAGCCGGGGAAACCGTCGTCGGTGCGGTCGGTGCCGAAGACCTCGGTGAGCACGCCCAGCTCGAAGACGGCCACCTGGTCCAGTGCGATGACGGCCACCGATCGGATCATGTGACGAGGGTAACCGCAGGAGTGGCAGAAAATCGAGGGGGCATGGCATTACTGCCACTGTCCGGCGCTGGGGTGGGGGCGGAAACTGGTAGCAGTCCGGTGCGCGCCGGCGGCGAAAACCACTCAGATCCCCGGAAAGTGAGCGCCGCCATGCAGTTGCTGTTGTTCCTGCTCTTCGTCGTCGCGCTGGCCGTCGCCTCGGCGGTCGGCCTGACCGCCGACACCCGTGACTCCGCCGACTGGAAGCCCACCGAGGACGGTCGCCGCTGGCGGTCCCACGCCTGCTGAGGTGGTTGCTCCCGGTGTGCCGGAAAAAACCGTGGCGGGGTCGCGCCGAAAGGTGCGGCCCCGCCGACGCGGGTCGGCCGGCGTACGGCAGGCTAGGAGCATGGCTGACGGCTCCTGGTACGACGCCGACATCGATCACGTGATCATCTCCGAGGCACAGATCCGCGAGAAAACGGCGGAGCTGGCCAAGCAGGTCTCGGCGGACTATGCCGGGGTCACCGACGGGCTCCTGCTCGTCTGCGTACTCAAGGGCGCGGTCATGTTCATGGCCGACTTCGCCAGGGCGTTGGGCCGCCAGGGTCCACCCGTGGAGCTGGACTTCATGGCCATCTCCTCGTACGGCCAGGGCACCACCTCCTCCGGCGTGGTACGCATCCTCAAGGACCTGGACCGGGACATCGCCGGTCGGCACGTGGTGGTGGTCGAGGACATCGTCGACTCCGGTCTGACCCTGTCCTGGCTGCTGCGCTACCTGGAGTCCCGGTCGGCGGCCAGCGTCGAGGTGGTGGCCCTGTTCCGCAAACCGGAGGCGGTGAAGGTCACGGTCCCGGTGAAGTACGTCGGCTTCGACATCCCCACCGAGTTCGTGGTCGGCTACGGCCTGGACTTCGGCGAGCGCTACCGCGAGCTGCCGTACGTCGGTGTGCTCAAGCCCGAGGTCTACGCCCGGGCCTGAACGTCCGCTCGTATCGGTCGTCATCGAGCGGACGTTCAGCGGGCTCCCAGCCAATCCGACTACGGTAGGGACGGGTGGCGTGGGGGCAGCTCCGCGCCCGGCACCCCGACCCGCGTGACCGGGCGGTCGACGGAGCCGGTGCGCAGTTCCCCGCCACGTCGGCTGAGACCCCGGTTCGCCGTCCACGCGGGCGCCGGGCTCGCAGGCTCGCAACTCGGGGTCACGAATGTGCCCGACTGCGGGGCTCGCAAGCTCGCACCTGGCGCGCACGGTGTACCGTCGAATGACCGCGGTGCGGCAGTTCGCGCGCCCCGGGGTCGAGGCCGGCCCGCACGGCGGCTCGACGCCGCCTCCGGCGGCGACACCATTCAGACGGTCAGGACGTCGATCAGGAGGATGCGGGCGCCTCGGCGCTCGACAACAGCATGGAACGTACGCGTTTCTTCCGCCGACCGGTGGTCTGGATCATCCTGGTCATCCTCGGCGCCGTTGTGCTCAGTCAGCTGTTCACCGCTGGTCCCAGCTACCACCGGGTGGACACTTCCGTTGCGCTCGACCAACTGCACACCGCCAAGATCAACAAGGTCGTCTTCCAGGACAAGGAGCAGACGCTCCAGCTCAACCTGGCCGAGAAGACCAAGTTCGGCGACACCACGACCGACCGGATCGAGGCCCAGTTCCCGTACCAGGCCGGCGAGCAGGTCTGGAACGAGGTCCTCGAGGCCAAGGCGGCCAACCGGGTCACCGGCCCGGCCGACGCCAAGGTGTCGTCCGACAGCATCTGGGTGAGCCTGCTGGTCAACCTGCTGCCCATCGCGCTGCTCGTGCTCCTGCTGCTGTTCTTCATGTCGCAGATGCAGGGTGGCGGCTCCCGGGTGCTCAACTTCGGCAAGTCCAAGGCGAAGATGATCACCAAGGACACCCCGAAGACGACCTTCGCGGACGTGGCCGGGGCCGAGGAGGCGGTGGAGGAACTCCACGAGATCAAGGACTTCCTCCAGAACCCCGCGAAATACCAGGCCCTGGGCGCCAAGATCCCGAAGGGCGTACTGCTCTTCGGCCCGCCCGGTACCGGTAAGACGCTGCTGGCCCGCGCCGTCGCCGGCGAGGCCGGGGTGCCGTTCTACTCGATCTCCGGCTCGGACTTCGTGGAGATGTTCGTCGGTGTCGGCGCCAGCCGGGTCCGCGACCTCTTCGAGCAGGCCAAGGCGAACGCCCCGGCGATCGTCTTCGTCGACGAGATCGACGCCGTGGGCCGGCACCGTGGCGCCGGCATGGGCGGCGGCCACGACGAGCGGGAGCAGACCCTCAACCAGCTGCTCGTCGAGATGGACGGCTTCGACACCAAGGGCGGGGTCATCCTGATCGCCGCCACCAACCGGCCGGACATCCTCGACCCGGCGCTGCTGCGTCCGGGCCGGTTCGACCGGCAGATCCCCGTCGACGCCCCCGACATGGAGGGCCGCAAGGCGATCCTGCGGGTGCACGCCAAGGGCAAGCCGTTCACCCCCGACGTCGACCTCGACGCGGTCGCCCGGCGTACCCCCGGCTTCTCCGGGGCCGACCTGGCCAACGTGATCAACGAGTCCGCGCTGCTCACCGCCCGCAAGGAACAGCGGGCGATCAGCAACGACTCGCTGGAGGAGTCGATCGACCGGGTGATCGCCGGGCCGCAGCGCCGGACCCGGGTGATGAGCGACCAGGAAAAGAAGATCACCGCGTACCACGAGGGTGGGCACGCGCTGGTCGCCTGGGCGCTGCCGCACGCCGCGCCGGTGCACAAGGTGACCATCCTGTCCCGGGGGCGTTCGCTGGGGCACACCCTGGTCCTGCCGACCGAGGACAAGTACACCCAGACCCGGGCCGAGATGATCGACACCCTGGCGTACGCGCTGGGCGGTCGGGCCGCCGAGGAACTCGTCTTCCACGAGCCCACCACCGGCGCCGGCAACGACATCGAGAAGGCCACCCAGTTGGCCCGCGCGATGATCACGCAGTACGGCATGAGCTCGAAGCTCGGCGCGATCAAGTACGGCACCAGCGGGGACGAGCCGTTCCTCGGCCGCAACATGGGCCACGAGCGGGACTACTCCGACTCGGTCGCCGCCGAGATCGACGGCGAGATGCGGGCCCTGATCGAACTGGCCCACGACGAGGCCTGGGAGATCCTGGTGGAATACCGGGACGTCCTGGACAGGATGGTCCTGGAGCTGATGGAGAAGGAAACCCTCTCCACCGCCGACATGGCCCGGATCTGCTCGCGGGTGGTCAAGCGCCCGCCGATGGCCCCGTACAACGGCTTCGGCAAGCGCCTGCCCTCCACTGAGCCGCCGGTGCTCACCCCGGCCGAGAAGGAGAAGCTCAAGGCGCAAGCCACCGCGGACGGCATCTCCGTCGGCGGCTCCTCGAACAACTCGGACGGTCTGCACTGAACACCGACGCCGCGGCCAGCCCCGACAACGCGGGGCTGGCCGCCTCGTCCACCGAGCCCGGAGACGAGACACTCGACTACGTCGCCGCCCGCCTGATCAGCGGCAAGCTCAACGGTCGTCCGATCGAGGACACCATGGACCTCGGCCGGATCGAGAAGGCGGTCCGCGAGATCCTCATCGCGGTCGGGGAGGACCCCGACCGCGACGGCCTCCAGCAGACCCCCGCCCGGGTCGCCAGGGCGTACGCCGAACTCTTCGCCGGCCTCCGGGTCGACCCGGCCCAGGTGCTCAGCACCACCTTCGAGGCCAACCACGAGGAGTTGGTGCTCGTCCGGGACATCGACATGATGAGCCTCTGTGAGCACCACCTGCTGCCGTTCCGGGGCAGCGCGCACATCGGCTACATCCCCGGCCCCGACGGTCGCATCACCGGCCTGTCCAAGCTGGCCCGACTGGTCGAGGTCTTCGCCCGGCGTCCGCAGGTGCAGGAGCGGCTCACCTCGCAGATCGCCGACCTGCTGATGAGCCGACTGCAACCGCGCGGCGTCATCGTGATACTCGAATGCGAGCACATGTGCATGGCCATGCGCGGCATCCAGAAGAGCGGCGCCAAGACCATCACCTCCGCCGTGCGCGGCGTGCTCCAACACGACGCGAAGTCCCGCGCCGAGGCGATGTCACTGATCATCCCCCGCTGAGCCCTGAGCCCTGAGCCCTGAGCTGGCGTGCGGGCCGGGGTCAGCGGTGCGGGCCGGGGCCGGCGGTCAGCCGGCCAGCAGGGCCAGCATGATCCCGGCGGTGGTCACCACCGCCGGCACCAGGCAGGTCAGCAGCCCCAGCCGGGGGTACGCTCCCACCTCCCGTCCGGTCCCGGAGGGAACAGCCGGCTGATCCCGACCCAGCCGGCCGCGAACGCCGCCGCCGGCATCGGCAGGCCCACCACCAGCGCCGCCACGCTCACCGGGCCGGAGTCGACCGTCAGGAACAGCACCAACTGCACCACCGGCACGATCAGCGCCAGCGGACCGTACACCAGCAGGTTGCGCCACCGGGGTGGCCAGGCCGCCGGACGCGGCGCACCGCGCGCGGCCAACGCCGCGTCCGCGCCCTCCACCCAGCCCTGGGCCGTACGCAGTCCGGCCAGCACCGCCGCCGGACCGCCCAGCATCACCCTGGTGGCCTCGGTCAGCTCCGGCGGCGTCGGGGCCAACGAGATCGCCGGTACACCCAACTCGCGCAGCCTCGCCTGCTGCGGCACCAACCGGGCGCGTACCTCGGCCAACTCCGCACGGGCCGCCTCCACGGCGCGGGACTGCGCCGCGGCAGCCGTCGCCGCACCCCGGCGTACCCCGTCGAGCTGGCGGGCGGCGGCCAGATACTCGGTCCACGCTGCGGTCATCGACGGGGCCGGCTCACCGGCGGGCCGCTGCCGGACCGGTGCCACCGTCACCGCGTCATCGATGCTCACGCCCGACGCTCCGCACGACAGGTCACGGCCAGGTCCCCCTCGCGGTCGCCCAGCTGCGGCCCCCGTGGCGGTCGGTCCCTCGCGGTCAGGCCGCGCCCGGTCAGGCCGTACCCGTTCCCCACGCGGCCGGTCACGAGGTTTCCTCCTCGTCGGCGAACGGCACCAGGACGGTGCCCCGGTCGTCGGCACTGTCCCAGAGAACCACCCGGGCCGGTCGGGGACGCCACTGCACCGGATGGCCGAAGAGCGAAGCGAGCTGCGCACCCGGCACGTCGACGGTGGCGACCGCGGCCAGCTTGCCCACCTCGTCGTCCGGCTCCACCAACCCCGCGAACGGCGGAACCGTCCGCCACCAGCCCAACAGGTGCCGACCCGCCGGTGGGCCCTCCCGCAGCAGCGTGCGCAGCCGCTCCGGCGGCAGCTCCTCCGCATTGGGTACGTCCACCCCGAACACCACGAAATAGGTCGGGCCGGTGCCGGTGGAGGCGGTCAGCAGGCCCGGCCCGTCCACCGTCGACACGCGGTGACACCCACCCAACTCGGCGGCGAGCGCGGCGGCCAGCGGGGCGGACCCCTCGGTCAGCGCGGCGACCACGAACTCCGCGCCGCCCGGCGGGTGGTGCGCGGCGACGCTCCGGGCGGCCGTCGCCAGCAGCGCCGCCGCCGCCAGGCCCGGCCCGAGGACCGCCAGGTTGCGCCCGGCCACCGGACCCAGCGGCACCGCCACGGTCGTCCGTGCCACGTCGACCGCCCGACCCAGCAGCGCCGCCGGGGCACCGGACCGCCCGGCGACGGCGGCCCGCATCCGTGGGTCGTTACCGAGTAACGGCCGGGCCCACCCGGCGAACACCACCGGCGGTACGGCACCCTCCGGCCGCGCTGCGAACAGGCGACGCCGCAGCCCTTCGACCACCTCCGGGGCGTCGTGCGGATCGGGGAACCGGACCAACCGCTCGTGCCCCCGGGTCGCGCCGCGTGGACCACCCAGCCCACCGGCCGTGTTCACCACCGCGCTACCCACCGCCAGACCGGCGGCGGCATCGTTGGTCGGCATCAGCACCGCGCTGCCCCCGGCGAGCGCCACCCGCACCGGGAACTGCCCCAGCACCGAGTCCCGGGGGCCGACCCCGCACCGACACCCAGGTCACCAGCCCCGGCCAAGACAAGGTGGACGCCGTACCCCGCCCCGAGCGGGCCAGCCCGTCCAACCGGGCCAGCACCTCGGCAGCCACCGGATCCCGATCCGACAACAGCAGCGGAAAATTGTCGAGGACACAGACGATGCGGGGCAGCACCTGATGGTCACGCAGCTCCGCGAACCGTTGACCACCGGCCCGCGCCGCCGCCTCCTCCCGTCGGTGGATCTCCGCCGCCAACTGGTCGAACAGGTCCCGGACGTACTCCGGGTCGGCGGCCATACCCGCCGCGCGGACCTGCGGCAACCACGACCGGTCCCGTTCGGTCTGGAGGAACTCCACGAACGACTCGCCGTCGCCCAGGTCCACCAGGTACAGCGCCAGTTCGTCCGGGCCGTACCGGGCGGTCAGGCCGAGCAGGGCGGTGGTCAGGAACGCCGACCGACCCGCGTCCGACCGGCCACTGACCAACCAGTGCGGGGTCAACTCGGTGAAGCCCACGGTGACCGGCCGGCCCCCGGCATCCCCGACAGTGGTGGACAGGCCGTCGACCGACGTCGTCGTCCACAACTCGGCATCCCCGGGCGGCAACAACTCGGCCAGACCCAACCGGGAACCCGCCTCCACCTGGTCGGCCAGCCGACGACACACCGCCCCGATCAGCTCCGGACCGGGATCCTCGTCGACGAGGACGGGACAGTTCAGCCCACCCGGTGACTCGGTGCCCGGTCCGCTGAACGGGCTGCCTGGCGGATCACCCACCAGCGCGTACGAGGTGCGTAGCCGCACCGGCGTGGCCTGTGGCAACGGCGGCCGACCCAGTACCGGCCAACCAGCCACCACCAGGTGCAGACCGGCACCCCGGCCGCGCTCGGCCAGCGCCACGATCCGGTCCAGGTCGCTCGACCCGGTCGACTCGGGCAACCCGGCGATCACCAGCAACAGGGTCCGGTCGTGCCGACGGGGACGACCGGCACCCGGAGACACCCACTGCTCTGCCTCGGTCAGCACCGACCGAAGCCCGGCCACGTCCGCCGCCGGAGGCGGTAGCAGACCCGCGTCGACCAGCGCCGCGAACGGAGCGAAGACGCCGTCGCCCCCCAACCCGACGCCGTCGCCCCGGCTACCGCCCGGGGCGACGCCCGCGCCGGGCCGGCTGGTGGTGCCGTCGACGCCGCGCACCAGCAGGCAACCTGCGGGGATGGCCGCCAGCACCCGCAGCAGTACGGCCCGCAGCAGGCCGCGCACCCGCAGGTCCCGGGCGTCCGCGTCGAGCGTCAGGTGCCCCGACCCGAACAACGGCACCAGGGCCGGGAAACGGGCATCCTCCAACGGTGCCGCCACCCCGATCCGCACGAAGGGCGGATTGTCCTCACCACACGGGGCGTCCGCCGACACGGTCTCCAGCGGGACGCCGGCCCACCCCGGTGCGAGCAGGGCGGCGGCGCTGCGCAGCCGGTCCGCCAGTTCGTACTGGCGACGCTGGTCGGCGGGGGCGGGACGGATCTCGTCGAGGACGACGGTGGCCGCGGCGACGGTGGCGGCGGCCCGACGGTGCAGGGCTGCGGCGCGGTTCGTACGAGCCTTCGGACCGGCCACCGCGTCCACCCCTCTTTCCGAGGCGTGTCCACCCCTCCTTCGAGGTTGGATACCCCCGACTGCAGACCGTATCCCAGCCCGGGCCGCTCCCCCGGGATGCACGACGGCGATGCGCCGGGCTTGTCGCGAATGGTGGAGAACTCTCACCTGCCGGGGTCGTCCTGTCACGATCTGCAGCTTCCGGGGCATTGGGTACGAGGCGGCCAGCCGATAGCCTCAGGGGGTGGAATCAGTGCAGCCCCCCGCCGGTTCCCAGGTGTCCCGCGTACCGGCGCAGCGGACCCCACCGGACCAGTCGGCACCCCCTGCGCCGCTGCCGGTGCCGCCGCGTCGGCCTCGCCGGCTCCGGACCGTCCTCACCGTCGTCGGCGGGGTGTTGGCGTTGCTCTGTGTGGGGGCCGGAGTGACCGGCTACGTGCTGTACGAGCGGGCCGCCACCCCCGACCGCAGCGCCCCGGACGTCGTGGTGGACAACTACCTTCGCGAGTTTCTGGTCAATGAGAACGACACCCGCGCAGAACTCCTTGTGTGCGAGGGGAACCCAGACGGCCTTGCCGAACTTCGAACGCTACGTGACGACCTACGCGACAGGGAGCGCCGTTTCGCGACCACCCTCACGGTCAGTTGGGGTGCCCTCTTGATCAAACGAGAGGGCGAAAGTGCGCAAGTGGAGACCGACCTCATTCTCTCAGCCGCCGTGGACGGCATCTCTCAGACCGACCGGCAACGTTGGCGCTTTCAAACCCGGTTAAAAGACCATTGGAGAGTCTGCGAAGCCACCAAGAGGATTTAGTTCATTCGATCCACAGCAGGTGGACCGGAACCTCAAGGGTGGTGGGCGGTTGTCCGCGCCAGGCCCAGCGGTACCACTCCAGTTCCGGAGTGACCCGCACGCAGATGTCGCCGTCGGCACCCGAGTACGACTCGGTCACCGCGCGAAGATCGCGGTGTTCCGTGGAGTCCTCGACGTGCACCACCCGTCGGCCGTTGACCGCATCCGTCTCGAAGACCGGGGTGGGGGCGGGGTGTGTCGGTCCGTCCAGGGAGACCAGACGAATGCCCTGGCCACGACCAGCATCAGCGGTCGATGGGCGGGCCCTGAGGGTCTCCACCCAGACCCGTTCCACGGGGACGAGCGGGGCGAAAACTTCGACCTGGTCGGACTCTGCCCGGTACCACTCGTGTTCGGGAATGATCGGCACGTAGGTGCGGCTGCCCTGCACCACCCGTTCGTCGGCGCGTAGGTCTCCCCGCCACCCGAGGCCCGGAAGCCCGACGAGGACGCGGCGGCCACGAAGCTCGACCCGGCTGGTGGCGGGAACGATCTCTATCGGCCTCGGCGGTAGCGGTGCCCAGTCGGGCTGGCCGGCGAAGGGGTCCGGCAGCGGTCCGCTCATCGTCGCGTCGGTCTCATGCCGAGCCGTTCAGCGGTGCACCACGTTGCCGCATGAACGGCACCGGGTTGATCCCACCGGCGAAGCTACGGTCACTGTCGACGTGCACCTCGAAGTGCAGGTGTGGGCCGGAGGAGTTGCCACTGCTGCCCACCAGGCCGATCACCTCACCGGCCTTGACGAGCTGCCCGGGGGTCACCCGCGGCTTTTCGATCATGTGGCAGTAGCGGCTGACGAAGCCACCGGCGTGCAGGATGTCGACGAACCAGCCACACCCTCCCTTTCCGGGGAAGCCGTCGACATTGCAGCTGAGATTGCCAGCGTGGTCCGGATCGCAGCGGGCAACGAGCACCCGACCGGTGGCAGCGGCATGGATCTCGGTGCGCTTGCGTGCGCCGATGTCTACGCCGTTGTGTCGCGGTCGACTCGCGGTACGGAAGCCGGAGCCGACCCCGCCCTCGATCGGCGCGGTCCATCCGGAAGCGGCGATGGTCCGCGCGGAGGCCCGGTCACACACCGACCGGTCGGCGATCTGGACCGTCCGGGCGGCCCCACCTGCCAGTGCGTTGACGATCTGACTGGCGACGTCCTCGTGCTTTGCGTACGCGTCGGGGTAGGCGCTGATCTGCACCTTCTGCGCGGCCCGGGTCAGGGGCATCCGCTCCCAACCGTCGAGCTTCAGCAGCTTTTCGTAGAACTTGCGGGCCGCATAGTCGGGGCTCATCCGTTGCGTGACGCTGCCCCAGCCGGCCCGCTGCTGGAACAGGCCGAGGGAGTCGTGGTCAGACCCGACCCCCTCGTTGGGAATGCCACTGGAACCGGCGACGGTGCTGTTGGACAGGTTGCGCAACGCCGATTCCTGCATCGCCGTCGCCACCGCGATCACCCAGCCCCGGGGCGGAACCTTCATCTCCTGACCGACCTTGATGATGACTGCGGCATTACGCATCTGAGTGGCCCCGTACACCGACATCCGGGGCATCTTGCCGGTGACACTGACCCGGTGCTCGTCATCGCACTGCTGCTCGTTCGACACCAGGGTTTCCTGGTCGCCACCGAGATTGGTCAGGAAGAACGCGGCGCTGCCGCCACCACAGCAGAGCAGCGCGAAAACGCCGGTCAGTGCGGCGGCGACGGCACCTACCCGGACCCGGCGGCGTGGGGCTCCGGTCGGTGACAGCTCGGCAGTCATTCCCGCTCCCAGTCCACGGCATCCACCAACCAACGGCCGTCGGGTGCAACCAGTTCCAGCCGCAGCCGTCCGCCCTCCAAGGGAACCAGAACCTCCGCGAAGACCGCCGTCCGGGGACGCAGCGTCGGAGCGCCGGCGATCTTGACAGCAGGCACCCCGGCCGGGTCGGCACCGGTCAACTTCTCGGTGAGTTCCGGCGTCGACATCGGCCGTAGAGCCGCCTGCCACTGCTCGGCAGTGGTGGTGGACCCGCCCAGCCAGGCAGTGGTGAACCGGGTGGCCGTCTGCTCGGGGGTCAACTCACCGGGTCGGGTACGCGGTGACTCCGGGGACGGCGTGGCGATGACCCCGTCGTCACCCTCTTCCGGATCGACGGTGGTGATCGGTTCCCGTGGGCGGCTGCTGAGTCCCGCTCTGAGGTCATCGGGACCGGAGACCAGGCGGGCCGTGCCGATCACCCCGAGCACCAGCACGGCGATCACGAGTGCGATGCCGAGTCGCGACCGGATGAGTCGCGTGAAGAGGAATTCGACTGCTCGCCGCATCGCGTCACCTGGCCTCGGAGCGTATACGGGGGCTGGGCTTCACCGGTGTCGGTGCGGGTGTGGCGGAGCCGGGTCGGTAGACCACGAAGGACGGGGCCTCCTCCGGTACGTCCGGCTCGGTCCAGCTCGCCGGGGTGCGGCGCCGGGGGCGGGGTGCGGCCGTCGGCCGGCTGGTCTCCCGCGACGGTGGCTTCGCCTCGGTCTCGTCGGCGCGCTCGCGTCCATCCGGGCGTTCCCGCTGCGCCGGCGTGCTGACCGTGGAGTGGCTGGGGTCCTCGCGTCTGGCCTCAGGACGCAGGGTGACCGGTTCCAGCGCGGCCCCGCGCCGCCGGGTGAGCTTCGGCTCGGCCGTACCTCCCGGCTCGGCCACGTCGAGGCGGGCGGCGACGCGCATGTCCCGGAAGAACCGGCGGTGCCACGACCCGGCCGAGCCGACCGCCTCACTACTGTCCTTGCCGCCGAGCTGGGTGATCCTCCGGTAGGGCCGGAGCAACAACCAACCGACCACACCACAGAGCCAGACCAGCACCACCTGAAGCCAGCCCGGCAGGGTGGGGGTGCTCATGATCAGGTCGACGGCGAACAGGTAGATCGCCGCCCCGGTGCCGAAGATGGCGATGTTGAAGACGGCGGCGACCACGGCGTTCGCAAGCCGCCGCAACCCGGCGCTGGCCGGGCGGAGCAGGCCGATCGTGCCCAGGATCGGTGCGGCGATGACCGCCCAACGGAAGATCATGAAGCCGAGCAACACCAACAACGAGGCGGTGAGGTCGAACATGGCGAAGAGCAGCGAGGCGAGCACCGCGATGAACCCGGAACCGATCCGGTCCATGTCCCGGCTGCCCTGGAGATACTCGTAAGCCTCGGGATCCTCGGCCTTGATCTGCTCGGCGACCGTCATCCACTGCTGCTGCTTGGCCTTGATGGTGGCCTCGCGGGTGGCGGGGTTCTGCCGGAGCTTTTCCGCCTCCTCCCAGGAGAGCGACTTGGCGTCGTAGAGGGCCGCCCCGTACTTCTGCGCGGTGTCACTGTCCGCCGAACCGAGGACCCCACGTAGCCAGTTGCGGTACAACATCGATTCGGTGGCGGTGTCGCTGGCACGGACGGCAGGGGGCCGTTTGTCCACGCATGCATCCGGGTTCGGTAGGACGCATCGGTCCGGTGGAATGTCACGGGTCGCAGGTCCGACGGCGTCGTGTACGACGCCGAGGGAGGTGATGAGGGTGCCGTCAGCTATGTTGGCGGACTTCACCGGCCAGGCCGCGAGCGCGGTCACCGCGACCATCACCAGCAGTGCCCAGCCAGCGGTGGTCATCGCGTTGCTCATGTCCGACTGACGGGAACGCCAGAGCAGGTAGAGGCCCACCACGCAGAGCGTCACGATACCGAAGACGCTGAACACCTTCTGGTAGACGGCCTTGGTCGCCTTCTCCACCAGTGGGTCCGCCCAGTTCCACATCGACCGTGGATCCCAGGCGCGCTCCCGGAGCGCGTTCGAGGCACCCACCACCGCAGTGGCCATCATCAGTTCGCCGTTGGCGACGGTCGTGGTGAACTTGTAGTCCGGATGCAGGACGGTGGAGGCGCAGCCACCATCGACGTCGTACGTGTTGAAGCTGTAGCCGCCGTAGCCGTAGTCGCTGTAGAGGCCCTTCGGCCCGGGGAGCTTCGACGCGTCGGGCCGGGAGGCGAACCAGCCGGCCAGCCCGGAGTCGGGGGCTGAGGGAACCGGTGGTTTGCGGCAGTCCACCTCGGTTTCGCTGACCTGCTTCAGTTTCTTCACACAGGCGCGGAAGTCGGCCTGCCACTCTTTGGTGGTGCAGAGATCCGCCGCGGCCTGTGCCGTCACGGATGTCGCGGCGTACGCCGGTGTGGCCCCGATCACCGGCCAGGCGATCGTGGCACCGGCGAGTACGCCGAGTGCGAGGAGGAGCGCCGTGATCCGTGCCCGGGTCCTCGCCATTGTCACGCCTCCAGATCAGCCAGGACGGTCGGTAGTATCCCGGCGGCCTGAGCGGCTGCGGCGGGGGTGGTGTCGAGGTGGTCCAGCAGCCCCTCGACGTACGACACGTCAACCCGGACCTTCTGCACCCGGCCGTCGACGTCCCGCATGACGAACTCGCGGAAGCCGAGCCGGGTCGCGGAGGTGGTGTCGACGGCGGACAGGGAGGCCAGGGTGGCTTCGTAGCCGTCGTCGACCGGGACCCGGAGCAGCCGGAGCGCCTCGGAGGCGATCTCGGTGTCCTCGGCGATCCGGCCGACGAAGACGGTGGAGACGAGGTTCTGGACGTCGAGGCCGAGGATGTCCTTGGGGTTCTGTGAGGCGACCAGGGCGGCGAGGTTCCACTTGCGGGAGTCGCGGGCGAGGCGGACCAGGAAGGACCGGCCGGAGCGCCAGCCCTCCATGAAGTGCGCCTCGTCCAGGCCGACGAGCTTGCGGGAGGACATCGACCCGCCGTAGCAGCGGCGTACGGCGAGGCGGTGCGCGGTGTGCAGCATCGGCAGCGCCAGCGCCTCCTCGGCCGACCAGTACTCGCGTTCGATCTTGAGGTCGGGCAGTCGGAGACCGGCCATGGTGATCACGGTGAGCGCCGCGTCGGCACCGAGCAGCCCTTCCGGCGGGCGGCCGAAGAAGAGCATGGCCAGCGGCATCTCGGCGGTGTCGAGCAGCAGGTGGGCCAGTTCCCGGCCGGCGTCGTCGTCGAGCCCCTGCAGGCAGGCGACCACGTCGTCCAGGGTGGAGGTCTCCTCGGCGGGCACCTGGCGTACCGCGTGCCGGAACAGGGTGGCGGTGGACGCCTCCCTGGCCACCTGCGGTGGCACCAGCATCATGCAGATGTCCTGCACCAGCATGCGTCGCTCGGCCCGGGCGTTGGAGACGGCGATCTCGAACTCCCGGTCACCCGCCGCGCCGCTGTTGAACTCGCTGCGCAGCGGGGTGGGGATGAGCGCGTACGGGGCCAGCGTCCCCGGTTCCGAGCCGGTCAGGTTGAGCACCCGGGCGTACGGCTTGAGTTCGGGCATGGCGCAGAGCCGGGCCAACGGGCCGGACGGGTCGAGCAGGGTGACCTGGACCCCCCGCCGGGCGGCCAGGTAGCCGAGCGCGCCGAGCAGCGTCGACTTGCCACCGCCGGGTTCGGCGACGAAGACGGCGAGGCCGGACCGCTCGCGTACCTCCATCGGGAAGTGCAGGTCGAGGAAGACCGGCCGGCGGCAGGTCCCGGCGGTACGACCGATCAGGTCGCCCCGCCGGTCACCGACGGTGGACGCCGCCTGGGGGAGCGCGGCGGCCAGCAGCGGCACCGGCATCCGGCGGACGTAGCCGGTGTTGGCGATGGGCTCCCCGGGGATGAACTCCCGGGCCAGCCAGTCCTGGTTCTTGGGGTGTTGCAGCGAGATGCGCAGCTCGCGTGAGTAGAGCTGGATGAGCCGGCGGGCCCGTTCCATGCACTCCTCGCGGGTCCGGCCGCCGACGGCGATCCGGTGCCAGCCGTGCGCCCGGGCGGAGTCGACCGGCAGGCCGGTGGTCATCTCGTCACCGATCACCAGCGCCCGCTTGGCGAGCCGCTCCAGCTCGGGCGGGGCGTCGATGCCGTGTTCGGCGTAGTCGAGCTGCTGCGAGCGGATCATCCGCAGCCGGTGTTCGAGGTTACGGAAGGAGTCACCGGAGCCGAGGATGTCGACCCGGGTGGAGATCTCCATCGGCCAGGGCAGCCGCTCGTGGAAGTGCAGCCACGGTTCGTGCCGTTCGGGGATCTCCAACGGCTCCATCCGGCCGACCGCGAGCACGGCGACGTGCCGTTCCTCCCCGGTCATCCGGTTGACCAGCTTGACCGTGGTGCCGTACGGGGTGCGGTACCGCTCGACCTGTTCGGTGAGGGCGAGCAGGTCACCGCGTTCCCACCGCCCGTTGGTAACCGGGGAGAGCGTGCCGGGCGGGGCCATGCACAGCGCCACCGAGCGGTAGAGCAACCACTCCAGCTCCTGTGCGGTGACCCGCCGACCCCGCATGCCGAAGCTGCCCAGCACCTCGTCGAACTGCTCGACGGTGCGGCCCAGCTTGCGACGCTCCCCGTCGGCGGTGCCCCTGCCGAAGGCGCGCAGCAGGCGTTCGGTGAGGGAGTCGCCGAGCGAGCGACGGGCGAAGGTGACCCCCAGGTAGGTCTGTCCCTCGGCGTGGTTGACCGACATCAGGTGCTGCTGTGCGGCGACCAGGTGGTCGGCCCAGCCGGGTGTGCCGGGGACGTCGGGCAGCGGTGACGCGGTGTGCGCGTCGATGGTGCGGGCCCACTCGTCGGCCGGGAACGGCCGGGTGGTGCGGCGCAGGTGCAGCCGGAAACCGGCCAGGCCGGCGTACTGCTCGGAGATCGCGGAGAGCAGCGCCTCGCGTTCGGCGTCCGGGCGGAACGCCCATCGGACCTCGGGGAGCCAGTACCAGGCGGTGACCGTGTTGGGGGTGAAGGTCAGGTGTCCGGCGATCTCGGTGATCGCCAGGTCGATCGAGGGGTCCCGGTCACCGAACTTGATCTTCGGGGGGCGTACCCGGACGGGCTTGGTCGCCTCGGTCCGGCGGCTCGCCGCACGTTGCCTCGGCGCGGCCAGTTCGCGGGGGCCGGGTTCGGTGGGGTCGGGCTCGACGAGTGCACGCCGGGTCGGTTCGGCGGTCAGCGCGCCGGCCGGCGCGGTCACGGACTCGACGCGGACCGGTTCGGCCGGCTCCGGCCAGGCCGGGTCGGTGGTCTCCGGCCAGACCGGCTCGACGTGGTCGGGCCAGGTCGTCGGCGGGGACTCCACCGGGGTGGGGCGGGGCCGAGCCGTCAGCGCTGCGGCCCTTCGGGCCTGTTCGTCGGCGTCCCGCCGGGCCGACTCGGCGGCCTCGCGCCGGCTGCGCTCGGCGGCCTCGATCCGGGCCGCGTCGGCCGCCGCCCGGCGGGCCTGCTCGGCGGCTTCCCGCTGCGCCGTCTCGGCGGCCTCGTGTCGGGCCTGTTCGGCGGCTTCGCGCTGGGTCTGCGCGATCGCCTCCCGTCGGGCTGCTTCGGCGCTCGCCCGGCGGGCCTGTTCGGCGGCTTCCCGCCGGGCCTGCTCGGCCGCTTCCCGGCGGCTGCGGTCGGCGGCTTCCCGGGCCCGTTCGGTGGCTTCCCGGCGGGCCCGTTCGGCCGCTTCGCGGGCGGTGAGCGGCTCGCCGGTGTCCCGGGGGAACAACTCGGCCGGGACGCGGCGCGGTGCCCGCTGCGGTGGTTCGGTCGGCCGGTCACCGGCGACCGCCGACCGGTCGCCCTGCTGGTGTGGAACCCGGGTACGGGCCGGTCGCTCGGTCGGCGGGGCCGCCTCGATGGCCGCCGGAGGCGCCTGCGCCTCGATCGCCGCCGGTGGCGTCGACGCGGCGGCGATTCGGTGCGGGGCGGGCTGGGGCTGCCGGCCGGGGCCGCGCCGCGCGGCGGTGCCGGGGGCGGCCCACCGGGTGCCGGGGGGTGCCGGGGCGTGGACCGCCGCCGAAGAGATCGAGGAAGGGGGAGTCGATGTCGGTGCCGTCACCCACCAGCATCGGCGCGGCGGAGACCGGCTCGATTGGGGGGGTGCCCCGCCGGGGGTTGGGCGGGGTGCCTGGAAGACGCCGACCTTGCCCGGGCCGGTGAGCAGGGTCGGGTCGTACGGCTCGTCGTCCCGCAACTCCTCCTGGGGGTAGTCGAACGAGCGCGCACGGTTACCGTGTGGGGCGCTGTGTCGTCCGGCCGGGAAACCCGGCGTGGAAGAGCGACTCATTCGACCGCCTCACCCATGTGGTCCGACTGCCCGATGCGGGTACACCCGGTCATGCCAGTTCCTCCCGGATCCTGATCCGGCTGCCGACCAGGCGGGGGTCCCGCAGCTCGGCGGCCGGTTCCCGGGTGCGTCGCCAGTCGGTGAGCGCGGTGCGGATGACCATCCGCGCCGGCCGGTCCGGGTCGACGTACCGGAAGATGAACGAGGTGCTCACGATGGCGAGCGCGATCTCCCAGGCGGGAAACAGCTCGACCTGCAACGTGAACAGCCAGTGGATGAACATGTAGAGGGGTACGAGCAGCATGAACAGGCCGTACTGGGCGTAGGGCAGGTGGACCGGAAGGGTGTAGCCGGGCGGCCCGAGGTAGACCAGGCGGGCCCGGTAGATGTCGTCGTCGGTGCGCAGCCGCATGTCTCGCCCGCGCCTATTCGAAGATCAGATCGATCAGATAGTCACCGATGAAGAAGAGTGTGGCCGCGCCGGCGATGAAGGCCAGCCCGACGATCGCGATGGCCGAGCTGGTGAGCACCTTGGAGATCTCACCCCGGCTGGCCCGCCCGATGAAGATGACCCCGAGCACCGCGAGCAGGATGGGAGCGATCTTGCTGGCGAAGAAGGTGACGACACCGTTGGTGTCGATGCCCTTGGGGGCTGGTTCGGCGAGTGGCGCCGTCGCCAGGGTGTGCAGCACCTGCGCGACGCCGGACGACGTCGTCTCCATCAGCTCGAAGGCGATCACTGGAACCTCCCCATAACGCGGCCGGCGGCGCCGCGGTGGTGCAGTAGGCAAGCCTGGCGGGAATGTGCTCACTGTGCACGGCATCGTTGACGCGGTGCGGGTCTCCCACCACGGAGAGTGGCGAGATTTGGGGGGATTTTCCCGCTTTGGCCCTCCCTCCAGGCTTCGCCATCTCTTGATGCTGGGCAATTCCACAGCGTACGGGCCGCCCCCCTTTGCGACAAGCCGCGAAGAGTCGACCCGATTCGGCCCGGAAGACCGATAGTACACCTGTTCTAATCGGCACGTCAGTCCGGCCGTGGAGAGGGCCGGTGGGGGTTCCCGGGACGCCCCGGCGCGACCGGTACCGTCTAGTCGTGACCGATCTGGTACGGGCGCAGGCCCCGGTGGTGATGGGCGTCCTCAACGTCACGCCCGACTCCTTCTCCGACGGCGGCCGGTACGCGGATCTGGACGCCGC
This sequence comes from Micromonospora sp. RL09-050-HVF-A, assembly GCF_019374995.1. Taxonomy (NCBI): domain Bacteria; kingdom Bacillati; phylum Actinomycetota; class Actinomycetes; order Micromonosporales; family Micromonosporaceae; genus Micromonospora; species Micromonospora sp. RL09-050-HVF-A. Next base: position 4,071,043 of record NZ_JAGKQP010000002.1, on the reverse strand, counting down.
CGTCGCACACGGGGTGCGACTGCGCGACGAGGGTGCGCACCTGGTCGACGTCGGTGGCGAGTCCACCCGACCGGGCGCCGACCGGGTCGACCCACGGACCGAGGCGGCCCGGGTGCTGCCGGTGATCCGGGAACTCGCCGCCGCCGGCGTGCCGGTCAGCATCGACACCACCCGGGCACCGGTGGCCGAGGCGGCCGTCGCCGCCGGGGCCGCCGTGGTCAACGACGTCTCCGGCGGACTGGCCGACCCCGACATGGCCCGGGTGGTCCGCGACGCCGGCTGCCCCTGGGTGCTGATGCACTGGCGGGGACACTCGCGCGGAATGGCCGAGCTGGCCGCGTACACCGACGTGGTCGCCGACGTCCGGGCCGAGCTGGCCCAGCGGGTCGACGACGCGCTGGCCGCCGGGGTGGCCGCCGACCGGCTCGTGATCGATCCCGGGCTCGGCTTCGCCAAGACCGCCGCGCACAACTGGGAACTCAGCGCCCGCCTGCCGGAACTGCTCGAACTCGGCCTCCCCCTGCTCTTCGGGGCCAGCCGCAAGTCCTACCTGGGGCGGCTGCTCGCCGCACCCGACGGCACCCCCCGCGACACCGACGGCCGGGCCGCCGCCACCGTCGCCACCAGCGTGCTCGCCGTGGCCGCCGGCGCCTGGGGGGTCCGCGTGCACGACGTCCTGGGCACCGTCGACGCGCTCGCCGTCTGGTCGGCCACCGGCCACCCCCGGCTCGCCACCACCCCCATCGGGAAGGACCCGGCCCACGCCGGCCGGGCAGAGGGAGGACGACGATGACCGACCGGATCGCCCTGACCGGCCTGCGGGCCCGGGGCCGACACGGCGTGTACGACTTCGAACGCGCCCAGGGGCAGGAGTTCGTGGTCGACGCCGTCCTCGAACTCGACCTCGCCCCGGCCGCCCGCTCCGACGAGGTGACCGACACCGTCCACTACGGCGAGCTGGCGCAGCGGCTGGTCGCGGTGCTCACCGGCGAGCCGGTCAACCTGATCGAGACGCTCGCCGACCGGCTGCTCGCGGTCTGCCTCGCCGAACCGTTGGTCACCGCCGCCACCGTCACCGTCCACAAACCCGAGGCCCCGATCCCGCACCCCTTCGCCGACGTGTCGGTCACCCTGCGGCGTACCCGGTGACCCGGGCGGTGCTGTCGATCGGCAGCAACCTGGGCGACCGGCTTGGCCACCTGCGGACCGCGGTGCACCGCCTCGGTGACACGGTGCTGGTGCTCTCCGGCGTCTACGAGACGCCCCCCTGGGGGGACGCCGACCAGCCGGCGTACCTCAACGCGGCGGTGATGGTCGCCGACCCGGCGGCGGCCCCGGGCGACTGGTTGGCCCGCGCGCAGGCCGCCGAACGGGCCGCCGGTCGGGTCCGCGACCCGGCCCGCCGGTTCGGCCCGCGCACCCTCGACGTGGACGTCGTCGCCGTCTGGGACGACAGCGGCCAGCCGGTGCTCAGCGACGACCCGGAGCTGACCCTGCCGCACCCCCGCGCCCACCAGCGTGCCTTCGTGCTCCGACCGTGGATCGACATCGACCCGCACGGGCGACTGACCGGCCACGGCTGGCTCACCGACCTGCTCAACGCCGAACCGGTCGCCGGTGACGCCCTGGAACTGAACCCGCGCCCCGATCTGACGTTAGAGTCGGACTTATGAACCAGTGGAGCCGGCCGGCATGACAGCGCCCCGACCGCCCCGTGACCAGGAACCCGACGGGTCGAGGATGGGCCCCACCCGGTTCTCGACCCTGGTGGTCGCCGCGCTCGCCGCCGCGGCCCTGGCCTGGCTGCTGATCAGCAGCTTCTACTACAGCGGGATCCCCCGGTTGCCCTGGCTGCCGGTGGTCACCCTGGCCGCGCTGGCCGTGCTCGAGGCGTACGCGGCGGTCAACACCCGGGGCCGCATCGAGCGCAAGCCCGGCCGGGAACCGGTCAACCCGCTGCTGGTGGCCCGGTTCGTGGTGCTGGCCAAGGCGTCCGCGCTGGCCGGGGCGATCTTCCTCGGCTTCTACGCCGGGCTGACCGGTTGGCTCTTCGTCGAGCCGACCAACGCGGCGATCGAGGACCGGCCGGCCGCCGGGGCCGGCGCGCTCGCCTCCCTGGCACTGGTCGCCGCCGCGCTCTGGCTCGAACGCTCCTGCCGGGTCCCCGAGTCCGACGACGACGCCGACGACCGGCAGGACCGATCCGGCCGCTGACCGAGGGGTTACGCCCGGCCCTGCGCGCGGGTACGGTGCCTGGCGACCGGAGAACAGTCAGCCGTCACCGGGGACGGCCGGTCACCTGGGAGGCGCACCGCATGGTGTACGACGAACCGGGCCGGGCGGCGTCGGCAGAGGTGCCCGTGACCGCACTGGACACCGTCTTCGACGACCCGACGCACGGGGAGCCCGGCCGCGACCGGCTGGGCGTGCACGTGGTCTGGGAACTGGTGCTGCTGCTCGCCCTCGTCGCGTTGGCCTACCTGCTCTGGCGGGAGAACCCCGACGCGTTGCGCGGGGCGGGCCTGCGCCGGTTGCTCGTCGACGCGGTCGCGTTGGGTCTGCTCGTCGTCGCCGCCGGGCTGAGCCTGCGTACCGCAGCGGTGAACCTGGCGATCGGCCCGGTCGCGCTGGCCGCCGCGCTGCACTTCGCCGAGCAGGGCGACCGGGGGGTGTCCACGGCGGTCGTGCCGGCCCTGGTCGCCGCCGCCCTGGGTGGGCTGGCCCTGGCCTGGGCGGTGGTGGTGCTGCACGTGCCCGGCTGGGCGGCGAGCCTCGCGGCCGCCGCCGGAATGATCGTGTGGATCGAGCGGTGGACCCTGCCGGTGGCGGTGCAGGCCGACTACGACCCCCGGCGCAACGCCTACTACCTGTTCGCCGGCTTCGCCGCGGTGGCCGTCCTGCTCGGAGCGTTCGGCGCGATCCGGGCGGTACGTCGGCTGGTCGGCCGGTTCCGGCCGGTGGCCGATCCGGCCCTGCGTCGCGGGATGGCGGCCGCCCTGGTGACCGCCGCCGCGCTGACCGCCTCCACCGTGCTCGCCACGCTCGCCGGGGTGCTCGTCGCCGCCAACGCGACCGGCCCGGTGACGCCGGGGTCGGGGCTGGACTGGACGGTGCTCGCGGTGGGCGTGTCCATGCTCGGCGGTGCCAGCGCGTACGGCCGGCGGGGCGGGATCTTCGGTGCCCTCCTCGCGGTCGCCCTGGTGGTGACCTATCTGGCCTGGGCGACCGGGACCGGCGCTCCGACCGACCGGTGGGCCGTCGGTGGGGTGGCGCTCGCGGGTGGCCTGGTGGTCACCCGGATGGTCGAGACGTGGGGCCGACCCCGGACGGCCCGGGGTGAGCCGGTGGAGCTGCCGCCGGTGCGGGACGGGGCGATCAGCTCCGGGTGGTCGATGCCCCCGGCCGGCGAGGCGCGCAACTGGACCCCGGCGCTGCCGGAGCGGACGACCGACGCCGACACCCCGCCCGACCCCTGGGAGGCCCCCCGTTGGCAGAGCGGCCCGCCGCGCTGGGACGCCGACGAACGGTGACCCCGATCGGGCGGCGGACCATCCCAGCGGGGCCCGGACCGGTGGCGACCGTACGGGCGGGCGTGGACGACGGGCCGGGAAGGATCTCGCCGGTTAGGCTCGCGGGCATGACCGAGACTCCTTCCGCCGGCACCGGCCACACCTTCGACCAGCTCGACGCCCTCTCTACGGAGGAGTTGCGGGAGCGGGCCTTCGCGCGGGCCCGGGAGCGGCGGGACGTCGGCTTCTTCTGGTCGGTGCTGCGGCACCTGCCGAACGCCGACGAGGCCGCCGCGCTCGACGGGGCGCCCAACTCGGTCGGGCCGACCATCGACGAGGCGGCGGCGCTGTGGCGGGAGCTGACCGGGCACGGCTACGAGGAGTCCGCGCCGCTGCTGCGGGCCGCGTTCATCGACTACCTGATGAAGCACTGAGCGGTCGCGTCGCCGGCTGGCGGGAGAGGTTTGCCGGTCGGGGCGGGTCGGGCACTTCCCGCCGCATGGCCCTCACCCAACGTCCCCGCACCGTGCGCGGGTACGGCACCGCCGCCGGCACCGGCACCCTCGCCGCGCTGATCCTCGTCGGCGTCTGCGGCAGCCCGTGGTATGTGAGCTGGGCCGAGGCGCACACCGACCCGAACTCCGCCGGTGGCTGGTATCTGCGGCTGCTCGCCTGGCCGGCCTGGCGGGTCGAGTCGGCGGACCCGGCGCACGGGGTGCTCGCCACCGACCTGCGGGCCATCCTGCTGCTGGTGTTCGCCGCCGCGCTGCTTTACCTGCTGCCGACCGGCCAGGTGGCCCGGGTGCCGGGTTCGGCCAGCCAGTTCTTCTCCGGCTGGGCCGCGTACACCCTGGCCGGGGCGGCGGCGACCCTGGTGGCGGCGCTACTCACCACGGACGGACCGCTGCAGGCCGCGTTCGAGGCCACCGGCACCGGTGCCGGCTACGGCTTCTTCGCCGGCTGGATCATCGGGCTGGCCAGCCTGGGCGGCCGGGCCTGACCCGTAGGCGGCCGGCCCGCCCCCGCACCGACCCGCTGGACCGGGTCCGGGTGGCACTTCCACGCCGGCTAGCTGCCGGGCTGCCCCAGATCGAGGACCCGGGCGCGGCTGAGCGTGCCGGCCGGCCGGCCGTCGGCGGTGACCAGGACCGCGTCGGTGCCGGCGGTGAGCATCGCGGCCAGGGCGTCGTACGCCGAGCGGCCCAGCGGCAGCTCCGGCAGGGTGGCGTCGGTGGCCTCCCCGTCGAGCACCTCCCGGGTGACCGGGGTGACCGCCAGCCGGCGGATGCCCCGGTCTGCGCCGACGAAGTCCCGGACGAACTGCGAGGCGGGCGTGCCGAGCAGGGCCGCCGGGGTGTCGTACTGCTCCAGCCGGCCGCCCTCGGACAGCACCGCGATCCGGTCGCCCAGCCGGACTGCCTCGTCGAGGTCATGGGTGACCAGCACGATGGTCTTGCGGACCTCGGCCTGGAGCCGGAGGAACTCCTCCTGCAGCCGGGTCCGCACGATCGGGTCGACGGCGGAGAACGGCTCGTCCATCAGCAGCACCACCGGGTCGGCGGCCAACGCGCGGGCCACCCCGACCCGTTGCCGCTGCCCGCCGGACAGCTCGTGCGGGTAGCGGCGTCCGAACTGGGCCGGGTCCAACCCGACCAGCTCCAGCAGCTCGCCACTGCGCTGCCGGATCCGCTCCTTCGACCAGCCGAGCAGCCGGGGTACGGTGCCGACGTTGGTGGTCACCGTCTGGTGCGGGAACAACCCCACGTTCTGGATGACGTAGCCGATCCGCCGCCGCAGTTTCACCGGGTCGACGCGGGTGATGTCCTCGTCGCCGAGCATGATCCGGCCGCCGGTCGGCTCGATCAGCCGGTTGATCATCCGCAGCACCGTCGACTTGCCGCAGCCGGACGGGCCGATCAGCACCACCAGCTCGCCGGCCGGCACCTCCAGGCTCAGCTCGCGGACGGCGTCGGTGCCGTCGGGGTACCGCTTGCGGATGCCGTCGAGCGTGATCGAGGCGGCAGTGTGTCCTGCGTCGCCGGTGCCCCCGGGGGTAACGTCCACGTGTGTCCTTCCACCTGAGTTACCGGGCCGAGCCGGGTAATCCGTGGTTCTCCTGGCAGTACGTGCGGGACAACTCTGACACCATTCTCGCCGCGCTGCGCGAGCACGCCTCCCTGACCGGCCGGGCCGTGCTGCTCGCCGCGCTGGTGGCCCTGCCGCTGGCGGTGGTGGCCTACTGGTACCGCCGTCTCGCTGGGCCGATTCTCGCATTGACCGGCGTGCTGTACACGATCCCCTCCCTGGCCCTGTTCGCGTTCATCGCCCCCTATCTGGGCATCGGCGCGGTGACCGTGTTGACGGTGGTGGTGCTGTACGCGCTGCTGGTGATCGTCCGCAACGCGGTGGCCGGGCTGAACCAGGTGCCCCCGGAGGTGCGCGACGCCGCCGAGGGCATGGGGTACGGCCGGTGGGCCCGGCTGTTCCGCATCGACCTGCCGTTGGCCCTGCCCGGCATCCTCACCGGGGTACGCCTCGCCACGGTCTCCACCGTCGCGTTGGTCACCGTCGGGGTGGTGATCGGTCGGGGTGGCCTGGGGCAGTTGATCTTCGCCGGCTTCCAGAACAACTTCTACAAGGCGCAGATCATGACCGGCACGCTGCTCTGCGTCCTGCTGGCCCTGGTGCTGGACCTGATCCTGGCCGGCGTGGGCCGCCTGCTCACCCCCTGGCTGCGGAGCCGTCCCCGGTGAGCGCGAGGAGTGCAGCGCAGCGGAGCCCCGCAGTCGCGAACGGAAGGTCGGTCCGGTGAGCGCGAGGAGTGCAGCGCAGCGGAGCCCCGCAGTCGCGAGCGGAAGGTTGGTCCGGTGAGCGCGAGGAGTGCAGCGCAGCGGAGCCCCGCAGTCGCGAACGAAAGGCATATCCAGTGAACCCGGTGCAGCAGGCGGTGGTCTGGCTCAACGACCCGCTCAACTGGACCAATCCCGGTGGGGTGCTCGACCGGGTCGGGGAGCACCTGAGCATGTCCGTCGCGGCGGTGCTGCTGGGCTGCCTGGTGGCCTGGCCGGTCGGTCTCTGGCTGGGGCACTCGGGGCGCGGCGGCGGAGCGGTCGTGTTGATCTCCAACCTGACCCTGTCCATCCCGACGCTGGCGCTGCTCACCATCCTCCCGCTGACCTTCCTCGGATTCGGGCGTCCGGCGGTGGTGGTCGCCCTGGCCGTGTTCGCGGTGCCGCCGCTGCTGGCCAACGCGTACACCGGGGTGCGGCAGGCCGACCCGGAGGCCCGGGACGCGGCGCGCGGGATGGGGCTGTCCGGGTGGCAGGTGCTGCGGCGGGTGGAGTTGCCGCTGGCGGTGCCGTATCTGGCCGCCGGGTTCCGGACGGCCGCCGTGCAGGTGGTGGCGACGGCGGCACTGGCCTCGTTCGTCAACGGTGGTGGGCTGGGCCAGATCATCCGGGCCGGCTTCGGGCTGGACATCGCGGCCGGTGGCGGGCAGATCATCGCCGGTGGGGTGCTGGTGGCCGGGCTGGCGTTGGCGGCGGAGGGGCTGCTGGCACTGGTCGAGCGGGTGGTGACTCCGCGACCGCTGCGGCGTACCCGGCGGGTGGCGAACCGGCGGGCGGCGGACGCCACGGCGGGGAACTGATCCCTTTCCGTGACGATCACGTTACGAAAGCGGTTCAGAGTTTGTCGGTCGGTCCGGAAGGATATTGGCTGAACCCGCGGGCGGCGGCCGTCGCCCGTCGGACACGCGGCCGGCCCTGCCCGGGCCGTGCCGGGACACGGAAGGCGGGCACGATGCGCGTACGGACACGGCTGGCGGTGGGTGCGGTGGGCGCCCTGACCATGGCGGGTCTGTTGACCGGGTGCGGAGACGCCGGCTCGTCCGGCACCGATGCTCCGGAGCAGGGCGCGAGCGGTGCGGGTTGCGCCCCGGTCGCCGGTGAGCAGCTGGTCGTCCTCGACGACGACAAGAAGCTCCAGAACACCGACAACATCATTCCGGCGGTCAACGCCAAGGTGGCGAACCCGCAGCTGCTCGCCGCGCTGGACAAGGTCTCCGCCGCGCTGGACACCCCGAAGCTGATCGCCCTCAACAAGGCCGTCGACGTGGACCGCAAGACGCCGAAGGCGGCGGCCGAGGAGTTCGCCGTCGCCACGGGTCTGACCACCGGCATCGCCAAGGGGCCGGGTGGGCAGATCGTCGTCGGGGCGGGCAACTTCTCCGAGAGTCAGACCCTGGCCGAGCTGTACAACATCGCCCTCACGGCGGCCGGCTACCAGGTCAAGGTGCAGCAGATCGGCAACCGCGAGCTGTACGGGCCGAGCCTGGAGAAGGGCGAGATCCAGGTCGTCCCCGAGTACGCGGCGACCATGGCGGAGTTCCTCAACACCAAGGCCAACGGCAAGGACGCCACCCCGGTCTCCTCGCCGGAGCTGGACAAGACGGTCAGCGCGTTGAAGTCCGAGGGTGACAAGGCGGGCATCACGTTCGGCACCCCGTCCTCGGCGCAGGACCAGAACGCCTTCGCGGTGACCAAGGCGTTCGCCGACAAGTACTCCCTCAAGACCCTCTCCGACCTGGCGGCCAAGTGCTCCGGCAAGGACACCGTGCTGGCCGGCCCGCCGGAGTGCCCGCAGCGGCCGAAGTGCCAGGCCGGTCTGGTCGAGGTCTACGACTTCAAGGCCGGTTCGTTCAGCTCGCTGGACGCCGGTGGCCCGCAGACCAAGAACGCGCTGAAGACCGGCACCGCCAGCGTGGGCCTGGTCTTCTCGTCCGACGGCGCGCTCGCCACCAGTTGAGTGTTCCCGGTCGCGGTCGGCTCCCCCCGACCGCGACCGGGCCCGTCCTGAGTCGTTTCTCACCTTCCCCGTCTACGGGTGCGGCGACGACCTCGGTGCACGGGGCAGGTCAGCCGGGCCCGCTGCGCCGTACCGGCCGAGATCGGGGCATTTCTGCCCTGGGACCGTTCCCAGCCCGCGTACATCTCGGTAGGCTGCACAGCCATGCCCTCCCCGGTCGTCTCCGAGAAGCGCAGCCCGCAGCTCCTGACCGTCCTGTTCTGGATCGGGGTGGCGTTCGCGCCCATCGCCGCGCTGATCCTGTTGTTCGCCGACGGCAACGGTCCGCTGCGGTTCGCCGCGGTGCTGGCCATCACCGCCGTGGTGCTGATCGGCCTCTCCATCGCACTGCGGGCCGACGGCGGCACCCGGTCGTCCGACGCGGAGGTGCTCGACGAGCTGGCGCAGCTGCGGCGCGAGCTGCGTAGCGAGATCGTCGCCGCCGCCCAGCGCGGCAACCAGGCGTTGGACCAGTCCCAGCGGGCCGAGGAGCAGGTCACCGCGTTGCGTCGCCGGCTGGATGCGGTGACAGCCGATCTGGCGACGGCCGCCGGCGACCCGCCGGCCGTCGAGGATCGGGCCGTCGGTGCGGGCCGGGCCCGGGTCCCGGCCGTCGAACCGGCGCCGGAGGTCCCGGTCGGCCGTCGGCGGGCCGTCGCCGAGGAGAGCCCGCCGGACTGGGGCGCGGCGGATGACGCCGAGCCGGTCGCGACGGGCCGGGGCCGGGTCGCCGCCGACCGGGAGACCCCCGCAGCGTCCGGCCGCCGGTACGCCCCGGACCGCCCGACCACCGGCCAGCCCGGCCAGCCCGGCGGGTACGGGGCGTCCGCTCGCGAACCACGTGGCCCGGTGCCCGGTGCCGAGTCGACGTCGCGTCCGCTCGGCGTGGTGCGGCACACCGAGACGGTGCACGTGACCACCCGGCACACCGTCGTCGACGGTCCCGATCCGGCCGGCGGCTACGGCGGTGGGTACGCCGGTCGTTGGACGCCTGGCGCGGAGCAGCCGTCCTGGGCCGGTGGGGAGCCGCAGCACCCCTGGTCGGGTCAGGCGGAGCCGCCCGGCCGGGACTGGTCCGCCCCGTCGGACGACCGGTCCCGGGCGTCCCGCCCGCCGTCCCGCGACGAGCGGGCCTGGCCGGCCGCGTCCGGCCCCTCGTGGGGTGCCCCGGCCGACGACCGTCCCGAGCAGCCCCGTCCCGAACCGGCCCGCACCGAGTGGTCCCGTCCCGAGCAGCCCCGCCCCGAGTGGTCCCCGGTCGGTGGGGAGGGCGGCGTCAGGTCGTCCGGCGGCCGGTCCGGCTGGACCGAGACCCGTGGCGAATCGTCCGCGCCCGAGGTGCCGGCCGGTGACCGGTGGGCCGAGAACAGGGCCGACCCGCCGGCCCGCGAGGTACGCGCCGGTGACCGCTGGGCCGAGGTGCGCGACGACGGGCGTGCCCGGGAGCTGCGGGTCGGGGAGCGCCGGGCGGAGGTGCACGCCGACGGCGCCGGTTACCACTACTCCGACCGGTGGGCCTCGGTCCGGCAGGAGGACCCGTACCGGCAGGAGGACGCCTACCGGGAGGAGCCGGCGCGGACCGGTGAGCGGTGGGGTGGCGGACGGTCGACGCCGGAGGGCCGCCCGGCGTTGCCGGCGGGTGGTGTCCCGGTGCCGCAGCAGTGGCGGGAGCCGGCGCGCAGTCACCGGCCGGCCGAGCAGTGGTCGGCCGGGGCCGCCCAGCCCGCGCCGTCCGCACCGGACTGGTCGGCGTCGGTTGCCCAGCCGGCCCAGGAGCGGCCGGGGCGGGCCGTCCCGCCGGGCGAGGAGTGGCCGGGCGGCGTACGACAGCCGTCGCCGGACTGGTCCACGCGCACCGGGCAGTCCGCTGTGGACCGGTCCGGGCGGTCCGGACCGGCGGCTGCGGACCGGTCCGCTCCCGTGGACGACCAGCGGTGGGGCGGGCAACCGGCCGAGCAATGGCGGGACCGGGAGCCGGTGGTGTCGTGGCGTACCCCCGACCCCGAACCACGCGGGCACCAGCAGTCCGACGGCGAGGAGCGGTACGGCTACCCCCCGCAGGACGACGCCCCGCGCGCCGGCGGCCACTGGCGCTGACCGTCCGGGTGCCGGGTCGGGCCCACGTTGCCGGGCAGGGCCGGATCAGGCCCCCGTTGCCGGACCAGGTCGGGCCCGGGTGTGGTGTTGGCCCCGGTCTACTTGTCGATGTCGCCGACCACGAAGAACATCGAGCCGAGGATCGCGATCAGGTCGGGCACCAGGCAGCCGGGCAGCAGGGTGGCCAGCGCCTGCACGTTGGCGTACGACGCGGTGCGCAGCTTGAGCCGCCACGGCGTCTTCTCGCCCCGCGAGACCAGGTAGTAGCCGTTGATCCCGAGCGGGTTCTCCGTCCAGGCGTAGGTGTGCCCCTCGGGGGCCTTGACCACCTTGGGCAGCCGGGTGTTCACCGGCCCGGTGAGCCGGTCGACCCGGTCGAGGCACTGTTCGGCGAGGTCGAGGGAGGCGTACACCTGGTCGAGCAGCACCTCGAAGCGGGCGTGGCAGTCGCCCGCGGTGCGGGTGACCACCGGCACGTCGAGCTGGTCGTACGCCAGGTAGGGGTCGTCGCGGCGCAGGTCCAGGTCGAGCCCGGAGGCGCGGGCGACCGGCCCGGACGCCCCGAACGCGGCGGCGTCGGCGGCCGACAGCACCCCCACCCCGACGGTACGGGCCAGGAAGATCTCGTTGCGTCGGATCAGCCGGTCCAGGTCGGGCATCCGGCGGCGGACCTCGCCGATGGCGGCGCGGGCCCGTCCGGTCCAGCCGGCGGGGACCTCCTCCTTGAGCCCGCCGACCCGGTTGAACATGTAGTGGATCCGGCCGCCGGAGACCTCCTCCATGACCGCCTGGATGGTCTCCCGTTCCCGGAAGGCGTAGAAGACCGGGGTGATCGCGCCGATCTCCAGCGGGTACGAGCCGAGGAACATCAGGTGGTTGAGCACCCGGTTCAGCTCGGCCAGCGCCATCCGCAGCCAGGTGGCCCGCTCGGGCACCTCCATGCCCATGAGCCGTTCGACGGCGAGCACCACACCCAGCTCGTTGGAGAACGCCGACAGCCAGTCGTGCCGGTTGGCCAGCACGATGATCTGCCGGTAGTCGCGGACCTCGAACAGTTTCTCCGCACCCCGGTGCATGTACCCGACGATCGGTTCGGCGGCGACCACCCGTTCCCCGTCGAGCACCAGCTTCAGCCGCAGCACGCCGTGCGTCGAGGGGTGCTGCGGGCCGATGTTGAGCACCATGTCGGTGCCGAGCTGCTCCCCGCCGGCCCCGGTGCCGACGGTCAGCTCGCGCAGTTCACCGGTGTCCGTGGTCATGCCGGTCATCGTGCCATGAGCGCATCGACGGCGACGCCGACCGGCTGGAGCAGCCAGTGGTGCCCGCCGAGTCCGGCCGGGTCGGTCAGCTCGGCCACCGCCGAGGCGGCGGCGAGGGCCCGCACGTACCCGGCGGGGTCGCTGCCGGCCAGGCTCAGCGCCGGTCGCCCACTGTCGGCCCCGAGCGCGAGCAGCGCCTCCCGCTGCGACACCAGCGTGTACGCACACCCGGCGACCTGCGCACCGGCGGCGGCGACGGAGTCCATGGCGACGTGCGCGGTGATGTCGCACGACCCGTCCGGCACCGGAGGCACCTGCCGTCCGTTCCGGTACCCGGTCAACGTCCCGTCGACCGGCCGCCGCTCGCGCAGGTGCCCGTAGTCCACGGCCAACGCCACCCCCTGCCGCAGCCGCCCGACGGCCCGCCCCCACGCCTCGTCCCGACTCCGCCCCACCTCAACCCGTCCCCCTCGCTCCCCCCGCCCGGTGATCAAGAGGTTTGCGTCAGGTTCGGGCCCCTCCGTTGACGCAAACCTCTTGATCACCGGGGCGGTGGTGGGGGGCGCGGCCGGGGTTGGGGTGGGGATTGGGGTGGGGTGCCAGGTGGTCAGCCAGGTGAGGTCTTCCGGGGTCAGCGGGGGGCCGGGGGTCTCCTCGCCGGTGCTCGGGTCCACCAGGTGGTAGCGCCAGCCGGTGCCGGTGGGGACGGCCACGTCCAGGGGGACGTTGTCCAGCCATTCGGTCGCGGTCAGCAGGCCGGTGATTCCCGCCGGGGGTTCGGTCGTCCAGGCGATGTCGGGCGGCAGGTCCGCCGGGCGGGGGGCCGGTTCCACGGCCGTGAGGCGTAGGCGGTGGGCCAGCGGCGTCGCAGCCGCGCCGGGCGTCGCCGACCCGTGGGCCAGGGCGGCCAGGGCGCGCAGCAGCTCACCCCGGCCCGCACCCACGTCCACCACGTCGAACGGGGTGGGGAAACCGAGGGCGGCGTCGAGGCGGGACACGAGCCGGAACACCGCCGCCGTGAACGCCGGAGAAGCGTGCACGCTGGTCCGGAAGTGGTCGGCCGGGCCGGACCCGGAGACGAAGAAGCCGCGCGGCCCGTAGAGGGCGGCGTCCATGGCGTACCGCCAGCGAATCGCGTTCATCCCGTGTTCAGCGTCCGTCACCGTGCCGACCCTACGGTCTGCGGGCATGAGACGAATCGTGATCTCCGCGCTGGCGGTCGTACCGCTGCTGGTGACGACCACCGGTGCCGCCGCCGCGCCCGCCCGCGACGACGTGCCGCGTGCGGTCCGGGCGGTGGCCGAGACACCCGCCCTGTTCGCCGACGCCGCCGGTGGCGACGCCGACGCCGACGATCCGGCGATCTGGGTGCACCCGACCGACCGGGCCGGCAGCCTGGTGGTCATCACCGCCAAGAACGGCGGCCTGCGGGTGTACGACCTGCGGGCCCGGGAGCGGCAGGCGATCGCCACCCCGCCGGCACCCGGCCCGGACGACGAGGCGGGCCGGTTCAACAACGTCGACCTGGTCAGCGGCTTCCGGCTGGCGGGCCGGCCGGTCGACCTGGCGGTGGTCACCGACCGGGGACGCGACCAGCTCCGGTTCTACCGGATCGATCCGGTGTCGCGGCGGCTGGTCGACGTGACCGCGCCGCAGCCGCCGTTCGCGTTCAGCCGGGACCAGGCGGAGGTGAACACCCAACGCACCGCGTACGGGTTGGGCACGTTCACCGACCGGGACGGGGCCGCGTACGCGGTGGTGAGCCGGCGCAGCACCCCGGAGGTGGGGGTGTTCCGGCTGGTGGAGCGGGCCGGGAAGGTCAGCTACCGGCCGGTGGGGCGGCTGGTGCTGCCGTCGACGTTCACCCTGCCGGACGGCTCCGCCTGGTCGCCGTGCACCGACCCGGGGGACGGCCCGCAGGTGGAGGGGACGGTGGTGGACCCGGCCACCGGCGTGGTGTACCTGGCGCAGGAGAAGGTCGGCCTGTGGCGGACCCGGCTGGTCGCTGGCCGGTTCGTGGGCGTACCCCGGTCGGTGGAGCGGGTCCGCGAGTACGGCGTCCCGGCGGTCTTCGACCCGGCGGCCGACGACTGCGTGGCCGACGACACCGCCGACCCGGGCTTCGGCGGGCGGATCGCCCAGGACGTGGAGGGGCTGACGATCCTGCCCACCGGTCGGGACGCGGGCACCCTCGTCGTGTCCAGCCAGGGCGACGACACGTTCTTCACCTACGACCGGGTCACCAACCGGCCGACCGGGCGGTTCGCGGTGGTCGACGGACGGGTCGACGGCGTGCAGGAGTGCGACGGGGCGGCGGTGACGGCGACGCCGCTGCCGGGCTTCCCGGGCGGGCTGCTGGTGGTGCAGGACGGCCGTAACACCCCGACGACGCCGGACGGGGACGACGGGGTACGCCCGGACACCAACGTCAAGTTCGTCGACGCCGGGTTCCTGGCCGGCCACCGGTGAGCTGCCGCACCCGGTGAGCTGCCGCACCGGGTGGGCCGCCACACCCGGTGAGCTGCCGCACCCGGTGAACTGCCGCACCGGGTGGGCCGCCGCACCGGGTGAGCTGCCGCCATCGGGCCACCCGGTGCCCGGGGTCGGTGAAGGTTTTCACACATCCTTGTTCGGGTTCCCTGCCCCCGGCGCATACTTGCGATCGACCGGTACCCCCTTCGAGGACTGGATCGTTGCCATGAGCGCACCGCTGCGCCCCCGTCCGGCTGCCCCCGGCGTCGCCGTACCGCAGGGCCCCGCCGCACCCGGTGTCCCGTTCGTCCTTCCCCCCCAGCTCACCGTGGGTGTGGTCGGTGCCGGCCGGGTGGGTGCGGTGCTCGGGGCGGCACTGGTCGCCGCCGGGCACCGGGTGGTCGCCGCCTCCGGCGTCTCCGGGGCGACCCGGGCCCGGATCGCGTTGCTCCTGCCGGACGCGGTGACCCGGTCGGCGACCTCGGTCGCCCGGGAGGCCACCGACCTGCTGCTGCTCGCCGTCCCCGACGACGCGCTGGCCGGTGTGGTCGCTGGTTTGGCCGACACCGGGGCGCTGCACCCCGGCCAGGTGGTCGCGCACACCTCCGGCGCGCACGGCCTGACCGTGCTGGCCCCGGCCGCCGCCGTCGGTGCCCGGCCGTTGGCCCTGCACCCCGCGATGACCTTCACCGGTACGCCGGACGACCTGTCCCGGCTGGCCGGCATCTCCTACGGGGTGACCGCCCCGGTGGAGTTGCGGGCGGCGGCGGCCCGGCTCGTCGCCGACCTGGGCGGGGTGCCGGAGTGGGTGGGGGAGACCGACCGGGTCCTCTACCACGCGGCCCTGGCGCACGGCGCGAACCACCTGGTGACCCTGGTCAACGAGGCGGCCGACCGGCTGCGGGACGCCGGGGTGACCCAGCCGGAGAAGGTGCTGGCCCCGCTGCTGCGGGCGGCGTTGGAGAACGCCCTGCGGCTCGGCGACGACGCGCTCACCGGCCCGGTGTCGCGTGGCGACGCGGGCACCGTACGGCGGCACCTGGCCCGGCTGGCGCAGACCGCGCCGGAATCCGTGGCCCCCTATCTGGCGTTGGCCCGACGGAGCGCGGACCGGGCGATCGCGGCGGGCCGGCTGCGCCCGGTCGACGCCGAGTCCCTGCTCGACGTGCTCGCCGGCATCCACCGCGAGGTGGCGGCGTGAGCCGGTTTTGCGAGCCCGGCAGTCGCGAACGGAGGGCGGGTTGGTGAGTGCGAGGAGTGAGCCGGTTTTGCGAGCCCCGCAGTCGCGAACGGAGGGCGGGTTGGTGAGTGCGAGGAGTGAGCCGGTTTTGCGAGCCCCGCAGTCGCGAACGGAAGGCGGTTCAGTGACGGAACTGGTGCACACCCGGGTGGAGCTGGCGAAGGCCCGGGCGGGGCTGGCCGGCACGGTCGGTGTGGTGATGACGATGGGTGCGCTGCACTCGGGGCACGAGGCGCTGATCCGGGCGGCCCGGGAGCGGGCCGACCACGTGCTGGTGACGATCTTCGTGAACCCGTTGCAGTTCGGCCCGAACGAGGACTTCGACAGGTATCCGCGCACCCTCGACACCGACCTGGAGGTGTGCCGGCGGGCCGGTGCGGACCTGGTGTTCGCCCCGGCCGTGACCGACATGTACCCGGACGGGCAGCCCACGGTCCGGGTCAACCCGGGTCAGCCCGGTGAGGAGTTGGAGGGGCAGAGCCGGCCCGGCTTCTTCCACGGGGTGCTGACCGTGGTGTTGAAGCTGCTCCAGCTCACCCGGCCCGACGTGACCTTCTTCGGGGAGAAGGACTACCAGCAGCTCACCCTGGTCCGTCGGATGGCCCGGGACCTGGACGTGCCGGTCGAGGTGGTCGGTGTGCCGACCGTACGGGAGCCGGACGGGCTGGCCCGGTCCAGCCGTAACCGCTACCTGTCGGCGGACGAGCGGCAGGTCGCGTTGAGCCTCTCGGCCGCGCTGCGGGCCGGGGCGGACGCCGCCGGGCGGGGCGCGGACGCCGGTGACGTGCTGGCCGCCGCGCACCGGGTGCTCGGCGAGGTGCCGGGTGTGCGACTGGACTATCTGGTGCTCACCGATCCGGATCTGGAGCCGGGGCCGGTCGCCGGCCCGGCCCGGCTGTTGATCGCGGCCTGGGTGGGCACCACCCGGTTGATCGACAACCTGGCGATCGACCTCGCCCCCCGCTCCTGACCACGCACACCACCTGTCGAGAGGCAAGCCGATGTTCCGGACCATGCTCAAGTCGAAGATCCACCGGGCGACGGTGACCCAGGCCGACCTGCACTACGTCGGCTCGGTGACGGTGGACCAGGATCTGCTCGACGCCGCCGACCTGCTCCCGGGCGAGCAGGTGGCGATCGTGGACGTGACCAACGGGGCCCGGCTGGAGACGTACGTGATCCCGGGGGAGCGGGGCAGCGGGGTGATCGGCATCAACGGCGCGGCGGCGCACCTGGTGCACCCGAACGACCTGGTGATCCTGATCTCGTACGGTCAGATGGACGACGCGGAGGCCCGGACGTACCGCCCCCGGGTGGTCCATGTGGACGCCGACAACAGGGTGGTTGAGCTGGGCGGCGATCCGGCGGCTGCGGCCCCGGGGACGGCCGGGGACCCGGTGCCGAGTCCGCTCGCCGTCGTGGGCTGACCGGAATTCCGGTCTGTTACCGGAAGGTCATTTTTGGTTACCCTGGACTGACCGTCGGATTGACGGTCGTCGGCTGGGGGAGGCCGCGTTGCGTCGTCCGATGAGGGTCTTGATCGCCGCGTTGGCGGTGGGTGTGGTCCTGGCGGGCTGCGGTGCGCCGGGCGGCCTCGACGGCGATCTCACCGACGACTGGGCGGCCCTGCCGCCGGCCGGGCCGTTCACCCCCGAGGCGGGGGTTTGTCAGGTCGCCGACTTCACCGACACGGTCGCCCTGGCGGCGTACGCGCCGGTGGACTGCGCGGTGCCGCACCGGGTGGAGACGGTGCACGTGGGCGCGTTGCCGGGCGAGCGGGTCGTCGCGCCGGTCACCGGTTCGGCGGAGTTGCGGGGTGCGTTCGCCGAGTGCGACACCCGGGCCGCCGGTTACCTGGGCGACGACTGGCGGGCCGGCCGGCTGCGGCTGGCGGTGGCGCTGCCGACCGCGCTCGGCTGGACGGCCGGGGCCCGTTGGTTCCGGTGCGACCTGAGCGAGGTGACCACCGTCGAGGCGGCGGCCACCGTGGTCACCCGTACGGGCAGCCTGCGGGACGCGTTGAAGGGCCCGTCGCCGCTGCGGTTGGGCTGTCAGCGGGCCAAGAGCGGCCGGGGTGCCGGGGTGCAGGTGCTGGTGCCGGTGGAGTGCTCGACCGTCCACGAGGCGGAGTTCGTGGGCGCCTGGAAGGCCCCGACCGGCCCTATCCGGTCAAGGACGTCGACTGGCTGCCGCTGTACGCCGGCTGCCGCAGCCTGCTGGGTCGCTACGTGGGTGTGCCGGACGACGCCGACCTGCGTTTCCGCAGCGGCGTGGTGGTGCGTCCGCCGGGGCCGGGCCGGTGGCGGGTCGGCGACCGGGGGGTCCGTTGCTACCTGTGGTTGAGCGACCGGACGGTGACCGCCTCGCTGAAGGGTGGCGGACCGGCCGCCCTGCCGGTGCGGACGAAGTAGCGGACGGGGTAGCCGAAACCACTCGTCCCGCCCCCGCCGCCCGTCGCGAGGATCGTTCGGGTTGACTGTGGCTATGGAACTCCCGCCGACCGTCGACCTGCCGGCCCTGCCCAGACTGTTGGCTGCTCCCGCGCCCGGTTGGGTGGAGACCACCGATGTGATCGTGGTCGGCTCCGGGGTGGCCGGGTTGACCGCCGCGCTGCACCTGCGCGAGGCGGGCCTGCACGTCACCGTGGTCACCAAGGTCAACATCGACGACGGGTCGACCCGCTGGGCGCAGGGCGGCATCGCCGCCGTACTCGATCCGGCCGACTCGCCCGCCGCGCACGCCCGCGACACCGAGATCGCCGGGGTCGGACTCTGCGACCCGGCGGCCGTGCGGCTGCTGGTGGAGGAGGGGCCGCTGCGGCTGCGGGAACTGATGCGCATCGGCGCGGAGTTCGACCGCAACCCGGACGGTTCGTTGATGCTCACCCGGGAGGGCGGGCACCGGGCCGACCGGATCGTGCATGCCGGTGGGGACGCCACCGGGGCGGAGGTGCAGCGGGCCCTGCACGCGGCGGTGCGCCGGGACCCGTGGATCCGCCTGGTCGAGCACGCCCTGGTGCTGGACCTGCTGCGCGCCCCCGGCGACGACCCGGACTCTCCCGGCCCGGCCTGCGGCATCACCCTGCACGTGCTGGGCGAGGGCAGCGAGGACGGCGTCGGCGCGCTGCTGGCCCGCGCGGTGGTGCTGGCCACCGGCGGGATGGGGCAGGTCTTCTCGGCCACCACCAACCCGGCGGTCTCCACCGGTGACGGGGTGGCGTTGGCGATGCGGGCCGGGGCGGCGGTCACCGACGTCGAGTTCGTGCAGTTCCACCCGACCGCGCTGATCGTGCCGGAGCAGGCCCGGGTGCCGGGCGCGGGCCTGGCCCAGCAGCCGCTGGTGTCGGAGGCGCTGCGCGGTGAGGGCGCCCACCTGGTCGACGCCGACGGCAAGCGGTTCATGCTCGGCCAGCACGAACTGGCCGAGCTGGCCCCCCGGGACGTGGTGGCCAAGGGCATCCACCGGGTGCTGCTGGCCACCGGCGCGGCCCACGTCCATCTGGACGCCCGGCACCTCGGCGCGAACTTCCTCGCCGGGCGGTTCCCGACCATCGTCGCGTCCTGCCTGGCCATCGGGGTCGACCCGGCGACGGATCTGATTCCGGTCGCCCCGGCCGCCCACTACGCGTCCGGTGGCGTCCGCACCGACCTGCGCGGCCGGACCTCCATCCCCGGCCTGTACGCCTGCGGCGAGGTCGCCTGCACGGGCGTGCACGGCGCGAACCGGCTGGCCAGCAACTCGCTGCTGGAGGGGTTGGTCTTCTCCCGCCGGATCGCCGAGGACATCGCCGCCGGGCTGCCCGAGCAGGCGCAACCGGCGCAGACCGGTGCCTGGGTGGGCGGCGGGGGTGGGGTGCTGCCCGCCGAGGGGGTGCCCGCGTTGCAACGGGCGATGACCCGGGGCGCGGGGGTGCTGCGGTCGGCGTCGACCCTGGCCGCGACCGCCGCCACCCTGACCGAGCTGGGGCAGGGCCAGGGTCGGCCGGGCACCGCCGGCTGGGAGGCGACGAACCTGGTCACCGTGGCGTCCGCCCTGGTCGCCGCCGCGTACGCCCGCCAGGAGACCCGGGGCTGCCACTGGCGGGAGGACTTCCCGGCGGCCGACGAGCGGTGGCGCGGTCATCTCGTCGCGGCCGTCGGTGCCGGGGGTGACCTCACCGAACGCTGGGAGGGCCTGCCCTGACCCGGAGCGGGCCGGGTTTGCGAGCCCCGCAGTGGCGAACGAAGGGGGGCGGGTGAGTCCGAGGAGTGAGCCGGGTTTGCGAGCCCCGCAGTGGCGAACGAAGGGGGGCGGGTGAGTCCGAGGAGTGAGCCGGGTTTGCGAGCCCCGCAGTGGCGAACGAAAGGAAATACAGTGCGGGAACCGACGCGACAGGCGTTGACGGCGGGCGGGTTGGACCCGGAGCGGGTCCGGCGGGTGATCGTCGACGCGCTCACCGAGGATCTGGGGGCGGACTTCGTCGACGTCACCAGCGTCGCCACCATTGCGGCCGGGCAGACCGACACCGCCGACCTGGTGGCCCGGGAGGCCGGGGTGGTGGCCGGGCTGGCGGTGGCGGCGGCGGTGTTCGAGCTGGTCGGCGAGGTGAGCGCTGCGGAGCGTACCGTCGAGGTGGTGGTGGTGGCCCACGACGGCGCGCGGGTGGCCCGGGGTGAGGTGCTGGCGACGGTGACCGGCCCGACCCGGCTGCTGCTCACCGCCGAGCGCACCGCGCTGAACCTGCTCTCCCGGATGTCCGGGGTGGCCACCCACACCCGGGCCTGGGCGGACGCCCTGGCCGGCACCAAGGCGACGGTGCTGGACACCCGCAAGACCACCCCGGGCCTGCGGATGCTGGAGAAGTACGCGGTCCGGGCCGGCGGTGGCACCAACAAGCGGATGGGCCTGTACGACGTCGCCATGATCAAGGACAACCACAAGCTGGCCGCCGGTGGTGTCGGGGCGGCCTTCCGTCGGGTCCGGCAGACCTTCCCGCAGGTGCCGGTGCAGGTCGAGGTGGACACCCCGGCCGAGGCGGTGGAGGCGGTGGAGGCGGGCGCGGACTTCCTGCTGTTGGACAACATGTCCCCGGCGACCCTGCGCGAGGTGGTCGCGGCGGTCGGCGACCGGGCCGAGCTGGAGGCGACCGGTGGGCTGACCCTGGAGGTGGCCGCCGAGTACGGGGCGACCGGGGTGGACTACCTGTCGGTGGGTGCCCTGACGCACTCCTCGCCGATCCTGGACATCGCCCTGGACCTGCGCGAGCGGTGAGCCGGCCGGGCCGCCGGCTACCCGTCGGTGCGGGGCAGCGGGTCCGGCCCACTGCTCGCCTGCGGTGGGCCGGTCGGCGTCTAGGCTGCGTGCGTGCTGCTCTGCATCGACATCGGAAACACCAACACCGTGCTGGCGACCTTCGACGGCGACAAGCTGGTGCACTCGTGGCGGATCAAGACCGACGCCCGTTCGACAGCGGACGAGCTGGGTCTGATGTTCCGGGGGCTGCTCGCCGGTGACGCCGTGGAGATCACCGGGGTGGCCGCCTGCTCGACGGTGCCGGCGGCGCTGCGCTCGCTGCGGACCATGCTGGCCCGTTACTACGCCGACCTGCCGAGCGTGGTCGTCGAGCCGGGGGTCCGCACCGGTGTGCAGCTGGCCATCGACAACCCGAAGGAGGTGGGCGCGGACCGGGTGGTCAACACGCTGGCCGCGTACACCCTCTACGGGGGTCCGTCGATCGTGGTGGACTTCGGCACCACCACCAACTTCGACGTGATCAGCGGTCGGGGGGAGTTCCTCGGTGGGGCGTTCGCCCCGGGCATCGAGATCTCCTTCGACGCGTTGGCGGCCCGCGCCGCCCAGCTGCGTAAGGTGGAGGCCAACAAGCCCCGCTCGGTGATCGGCAAGAACACCGTGGAGTGTCTCCAGTCCGGCCTCTACTTCGGCTTCGCCGGGCAGGTCGACCGGATCGTCGAGCGGATGACCGAGGAGTTGGGCCAGGTCCGGGCGGTGATCGCCACGGGCGGGCTGGCCTCGGTGGTGATCGGCGAGTGCCGGACCATCACCCACCACGAGCCGATGATCACCCTGATCGGGCTGCGCATGGTCTACGAACGCAACACCTGATCACGACGGCCGGTCGCGGCGGTTCAGCGCCGCCGGGCCCGGAAGACCAGCGTCTGGTACGGCAGCTCGACGGTCTCCCGGCCGGCCAGGTCGGGGTGGGTGGCGAACAACTCGCGCAGGTCCCGCTCCAGCCGTTGCCGCTGCTGCGGGGCGGCGACCAACCAGTGTGAGCGGGTACGCAACAGCCCGAGGACCTCGTCGGAGGTGACGGTCGTCCGGTGGGTGAACCGGCCCAGCTCGACCGGGCCGAAGGCCGCACCGAAGGTGGTCACCTTCACCGTCAGGTCGCTGACGTTCTCCCCCATCTGGGCGATCCGCCCCAGCTCGGCCACCCAGCCGACCGTTTCGTCCCGGATGTTCCAGATCGGGGCGAAGATGCCGTCCGGCCGGAGGACCCGGGCGATCTCGACGTGCGCGCGTTCCCGGTCGAACCAGTGGTAGGCCTGGCCGACCAGCACCGCGTCGGCGCTCGCGTCGGGCAGCGGGACCGCCTCGGCGCAGCCGGCGAGGGCGGTGGTCCCGGGAACGGCCGTGTCGAGCCGGGCCCGCATCGCCGGGTCGGGTTCGACCGGAGTGACCCGGTGGCCGAGGGCCCGCAGGTCACGGGTGAGCAGGCCGGTGCCGGCACCCAGGTCGACCACGCTGGCGACCGCACCCGCGCCGGCCAGCGCCCAGCGCAGCGCCTCGGCCGGATAGCCGGGTCGAAACCGGTCGTAGTCGGCGGCGACCGTACCGAAGGACCGTGCCCGGGTGTGCTCGACCATGCCGGGCAGGTTATCCCGTAACGGCCGCTCGGGGGCATGAGTACGCTCATGGGCTGACCCAGTCGAACTCCCTTAGCCGAGGAAGCGTGCCGTGACCGAGCAGAACGCCGTGCCAGTGGACCCCGCCGACGACCTTCCCGAGCAGATGAAGGTCCGCCGGGAGAAGCGGGACCGGATGCTCGCCGAGGGCATCGACCCGTACCCCGTCGGTTACCCCCGGACCAGCACCCTGGCCGAGGTGCGCGAGCGGTACGCCGAGCTGCCCACCGACACCGCGACCGGGGACCGGATCTCGGTCACCGGCCGGGTGATCTTCGTTCGGAACACCGGCAAGCTCTGTTTCGCCACCCTGCGCGACGGCGACGGCACCGAGTTGCAGGCGATGCTCTCCCTGGACCGGGTCGGCGCGGAGCGGCTGGACGCCTGGAAGCGCCTGGTCGACCTGGGTGACCACGTGGGTGTCACCGGCGAGGTGATCACCAGCCGGCGCGGTGAGCTGTCGGTGCTGGCCGACGAGTGGGCGGTCACCGCCAAGGCGCTGCGCCCGTTGCCGGTGGCGCACAAGCCGCTGAGCGAGGAGGCCCGGGTCCGGCAGCGTTACGTGGACCTGGTGGTCCGTCCGCAGGCCCGGCAGATGGTCCGGACCCGGGCCGCGGCGGTACGCAGCCTGCGTGACTCGTTGCACGGTCAGGGATTCATCGAGGTCGAGACGCCGATGCTCCAGTTGCTGCACGGCGGCGCGGCGGCCCGCCCATTCGTGACCCACAGCAATGCGCTCGGTACTGATCTGTATCTGCGAATCGCGCCGGAACTGTTTCTCAAGCGCGCCGTGGTCGGCGGGGTCGACCGGGTGTTCGAGATCAACCGCAACTTCCGCAATGAGGGAGTCGACTCGTCGCACTCGCCGGAGTTCGCGATGCTGGAGACCTACCAGGCGTACGGCGACTACGACACGATGGCGGCGTTGACCCGTAATCTCGTGCAGCAGGCGGCGGTGGCGGTCAGCGGCTCGACGACGGTGACCCACGCCGACGGTCGGGAGTTCGACCTGGGTGGCGAGTGGCGGTCGGTGACCCTGTTCGGGGCGCTTTCCGAGGCGCTCGGCGAGGAGGTCACGGTCCGCACCGAACGGACCCGCCTGGTGGAGTACGCCGACAAGGTGGGGCTCGCGGTCGACCCGAAGTGGGGGCCGGGCAAGCTGGCCGAGGAGTTGTTCGAGGAACTGGTGGTGCCGAGCCTCCAGGCGCCGACCTTCGTGCGGGACTACCCGGAGGAGACCAGCCCGTTGACCCGGGGTCACCGCACCGAGCCCGGCCTGGCCGAGAAGTGGGACCTCTACGTGCTCGGCTTCGAGCTGGGCACCGCGTACACGGAGCTGGTGGACCCGGTGGTGCAGCGGGAGCGGCTGGTGACGCAGGCGCAGCTCGGTGCCCGGGGCGACGACGAGGCCATGCGGCTGGACGAGGACTTTCTCCGGGCGATCGAGTACGGAATGCCGCCGGCCGGGGGTATGGGAATGGGAATCGACCGGCTGTTGATGGCGCTGACGGGGCTGGGAATTCGGGAAACCATCCTCTTCCCCTTGGTCCGCCCCGAGTAGCCTCCGGTGAGACCTTTGCCGGGTCGTTACGGCGTCCTATTGACGCGGCAAGCGTCGGGGGGGTTATCGTGCTCCTATTGCAGGAGCACCCTGCTCGAAAGGAATGTGGGACGTGGCCAAGCAGATCATTCACAAGCTGGTCGATGACCTGGACGGCGGGGACGCGGACGAGACCGTCAAGTTCGCCCTCGACGGCGTTCAGTACGAGATCGACCTGTCGAACTCCAACGCCGACAAATTGCGGGACGTTTTCGCGCCGTACGTGGCTGCCGGCACCCGGGTCGGCCGGGGCGGCGTGGTCGTGGGTGGCCGGGCCGCCCGGGGCCGGGGCGGCGCGACCGCCGACCGCGAGCAGAACAAGGCGATCCGGTCGTGGGCCAAGAAGAACGGCAAGGACATCTCCGACCGGGGTCGTATCCCGCAGGAGATCGTCGACGAGTACCACGCGACCCGCTGAGCTGTCAGTGGCGAACCGACGCCGGGCCGGAGCACCCCTCCGGGCCGGCGTCGCCGTCTCGGGGTAGCAGCCCGGCGGCCGTCGGGCCCGGCCGACGTCACCCGCCGTCGGGGGCCGGTGGGTGGGGCTGCGGGCGGTGTGGGGGCGGGAAGTTCTCCGGGTCCGCAGGCGTTGTCCACAGGCGGTGGAGACTTCGTCCACAGCCTGTGGACAACCCACGGGACCCCCCGGAGGGCGTTGCGCACCCCGGGTGAATTTCGCTCTGCGCGTACAGGCTGGGGTGCCGGAACACCTCCTGAGCGCGGATGGTTGGTCAAAACGACGTCGGAACGGCTCGGTACGAGGAGACACGACCTCAGCGGAGTCGGTCAGCGGCGATAGAGTAAGGAGGTGCGGACGCCCGTCCCGGACGTCCGCGCACCGGCCCCGCCAAGATCTCGCAGTCGAGGCGCACGGCACGTGAGGAGCACGAGGGCATGTTCGAGCGGTTCACCGACCGAGCGCGACGGGTTGTCGTCCTGGCCCAAGAAGAGGCCCGGATGCTCAACCACAACTACATCGGTACGGAGCACATCCTGCTGGGCCTGATCCATGAGGGTGAGGGCGTCGCCGCCAAGGCCCTGGAGAGCCTCGGCATCTCCCTGGAGGGCGTCCGTCAGCAGGTCGAGGAGATCATCGGCCAGGGCCAGCAGGCGCCGAGCGGGCACATCCCGTTCACGCCCCGGGCCAAAAAGGTGCTGGAGCTGTCCCTGCGCGAGGCGCTGCAGCTCGGCCACAACTACATCGGCACGGAGCACATCCTGCTCGGGCTGATCCGCGAGGGTGAGGGCGTCGCCGCCCAGGTGCTGGTGAAGCTGGGCGCCGACCTCAACCGGGTCCGCCAGCAGGTGATCCAGCTCCTCTCCGGCTACCAGGGCAAGGAGCCGGCCGCCGCCGGCACCGCGCCGGGCGAGGCCGCCCCGTCGACCAGCCTCGTGCTGGACCAGTTCGGTCGTAACCTGACTCAGGCTGCCCGTGAGGGCAAGCTCGACCCGGTGATCGGGCGCGAGAAGGAGATCGAGCGGGTCATGCAGGTGCTGTCCCGCCGCACCAAGAACAACCCGGTCCTGATCGGTGAGCCCGGCGTCGGCAAGACCGCCGTGGTGGAGGGCCTGTCCCAGAAGATCATCAAGGGCGAGGTGCCCGAGACGCTCAAGGACAAGCAGCTCTACACCCTCGACCTCGGTGCCCTGGTCGCCGGCTCCCGCTACCGGGGTGACTTCGAGGAGCGCCTCAAGAAGGTGCTCAAGGAGATCCGCACCCGGGGCGACATCATCCTGTTCATCGACGAGATCCACACCCTGGTCGGTGCGGGTGCCGCCGAGGGCGCGATCGACGCGGCGAGCATCCTCAAGCCGATGCTGGCCCGTGGTGAGCTCCAGACCATCGGCGCGACCACCCTCGACGAATACCGCAAGCACCTGGAGAAGGACGCCGCTCTGGAGCGTCGTTTCCAGCCGATCCAGGTGGGTGAGCCGTCGCTGGCCCACACCATCGAGATCCTCAAGGGCCTGCGGGACCGCTACGAGGCGCACCACCGCGTCTCGATCACGGACGCCGCCCTGGTGGCTGCCGCGACGCTGGCCGACAGGTACATCTCCGACCGGTTCCTGCCGGACAAGGCGATCGACCTGATCGACGAGGCCGGGGCCAGGATGCGCATCCGCCGGATGACCGCGCCGCCAGACCTGCGTGACTTCGACGAGCGGATCGCCCAGGTGCGCCGCGACAAGGAGTCCGCGATCGACGCGCAGGACTTCGAGCGGGCCGCCCAGCTGCGGGACAAGGAGAAGCAGCTCCTGGGGCAGAAGGCGCAGCGGGAGAAGGAATGGAAGGCCGGTGACCTGGACGTCGTCAGCGAGGTCGACGACGAGCAGATCGCCGAGGTCCTGGGCAACTGGACCGGTATCCCGGTCTACAAGCTGACCGAGGAGGAGACCTCCCGGCTGCTGCGGATGGAAGACGAGCTGCACAAGCGCGTCATCGGCCAGGAGGACGCGGTCAAGGCGGTGTCGAAGGCGATCCGGCGTACCCGGGCCGGCCTGAAGGACCCGAAGCGGCCGTCCGGCTCGTTCATCTTCGCCGGCCCGTCCGGTGTGGGTAAGACCGAGCTGTCCAAGGCGCTCGCCGAGTTCCTGTTCGGCAGCGAGGACGCGCTGATCCAGCTGGACATGTCCGAGTTCCACGACCGCTACACGGTCTCCCGCCTGGTCGGGGCCCCTCCCGGCTACGTCGGCTACGACGAGGGTGGCCAGCTGACCGAGAAGGTCCGTCGTCGGCCGTTCTCGGTGGTGCTCTTCGACGAGATCGAGAAGGCCCACCCGGACGTGTTCAACACCCTGCTGCAGATCCTGGAGGACGGCCGGCTCACCGACGGCCAGGGTCGGATCGTGGACTTCAAGAACACGGTCATCATCCTGACCACCAACCTGGGCACCCGGGACGTCGCCAAGGCGGTGTCGTTGGGCTTCCAGCAGTCGGAGGACTCCGAGTCCACCTACGACCGGATGAAGCAGAAGGTCAACGACGAGCTGAAGCAGCACTTCCGGCCCGAGTTCCTCAACCGGATCGACGACACCATCGTCTTCCACCAGCTGCGGCAGAACGAGATCCTCTCGATCGTGGACATCATGATCCAGCGGATCGAGGGCCAGCTCCGCAACAAGGACATGGGTCTGGAGCTGACCGACAACGCCAAGAAGTACCTGTCCAAGAAGGGCTTCGACCCGGTGCTGGGGGCCCGTCCGCTGCGTCGGACGATCCAGCGTGACATCGAGGACAACCTCTCCGAGCGGATCCTGTTCAACGAGCTGACCCCCGGTCAGATCGTGGTGGTGGACTGCGAGGGGGACCCGGAGGACATCGAGAAGTCGAAGTTGGTCTTCCACGGCTCGGACCGCCCGGACGAGGTGCCGGACGCCGTCCCGGCCGACCTGGGTGGCACCGCCACCGCCGGTGAGTAGGACCTGACGGGTCGGTAGGACAGAGCACGAGGGCGACGGCCCGGTGGCGCGAGCCACCGGGCCGTCGCCCTTTCTGCCTGCCGTCGGCCAGCGCAGCCCTCGGCGGGGGCGGGTCAGCCGGGAATCGGTTGGGTGGCGGGACCATCCCCGATGAGCCGGAAATGCTCCTCGCCGACCGGCTCCACCATGCCGTCCTTGACCAGCGCGGCGAGTGCCCGGGCCCGTTGCACGTCGTCGTGCCACACCTGGTCGAGCCGCTGGTGCGGCACCGGGCCGGTGGCGTCCCGGAGCACCCCGAGCAGCAGCCCGCGCACCTGACGGTCGGTGCCCGCGTACCGCTGGGTCTTGCGGGTCGGCCCGGTGGGCGCCGCCTGGCCGGAGGCCCGCCAGGCGCAGACCGCCTCGACCGGGCAGGCCGGACAACGCGGTGAACGGGCGGTGCAGACGATCGCACCGAGTTCCATGAAGGCTGCGCTGGCCAGGGCCGCGGCGGCCGGTTCGACCGGCAGCAGCTCCGCGCAGGCGACCAGGTCGGCCGGGGTGGTGGCCGGGCCGGCATCCGGTGCACCGGCGACGGCCCGGGAGACGACCCGCCGGACGTTCGTGTCGACCACCGGGTGCCGCTGACCGTAGGCGAACGCGGCGACCGCCCGCGCGGTGTACGTCCCGATGCCGGGCAACGCCAGCAACTGGTCCAGTTGGTCGGGCACCCGCCCGCCGTGCCGCTCCACGATCGCCACCGCGCACTCGCGCAGCCGTACCGCCCGGCGGGGGTAGCCGAGCCGACCCCACATCCGGATCGCCTCGGCCGGGGTGTCGGCGGCGAGGGCGGCGGGATCGGGCCAGCGGGTGAGCCAGGCGTGCCAGGCGGGCAGGACGCGCACCACCGGCGTCTGTTGGAGCATGACCTCGCTGACCAGGATCGGCCAGGCCCCGATGCCGGGCGTCCGCCAGGGCAGGTCGCGGGCGTTCTGCTCGTACCACCGGCTGACCAGGGTGGTGAAGGTCGGTTCAGTCATCGCGCCGACGATGATGTCACGCGATGCCTTCCCGCTGATTGGGCGGGCCGGGCGGGGCGTCACCGGACCGCCGGGCGGATCGGGCAGAATGCCCGGATGAGCGAGCTCGCGATCACCGTCATCGGTCGGGACCGGCCCGGCATCGTGGCCGACGTGGCCGAGGTGCTCGCCCGGCTCGGCGCGAACCTCACCGACTCGACCATGACCCGGTTGCGCGGCCACTTCGCGATGACGTTGATCTGTGTCGGCCCGGCCGCCGCCGAGGTCGAGGCCGCCCTGACGCCGCTGGCCGCCGACGGCCAACTCCTGGCCACCGTACGCGCGGTCACCCCGGACGGTACGACGGCTCCGGCGGGTGAGCCGTACGTGCTGGCGGTGCACGGCGCGGACCGGATGGGCATCGTGGCGGCGATGACCCGGGTGGTCGCCGAGAGCGGCGGCAACGTGACGGATCTTTCCACCCGGTTGGCCGGTCCGCTCTACGTGGTGGTGGCCGAGGTGGACCTGCCGCCGGGCAGCGCCGACGACCTGGCCGTCCGACTCGCCGGGGTCGCCGCCGACCTGGGTGTCGGGTTCTCCCTGCGCCCCGCCGACCCGGACCTCCTGTGAGCGCGAGGAGTGAGCCGGGGTTGCGAGCCCCGCAGTCGCGAGCGCGGGTGGGTGTTGTGAGCGCGAGGAGTGAGCGGGTTGTGCGAGCCCCGCAGTCGCGAGCGCGGGTGGGTGTTGTGAGCGCGAGGAGTGAGCCGGGTTTGCGAGCCCCGCAGTCGCGAACCGAGGTGAACCCGTGAGCGAGGAACCGTACACCGGGCTCGGTGGCTGGACTCCGGCGGCGTTGGGGGTGCCGGGGGAGGTGCGTCGGGTGGTGTGTGCCCCCGAGCCGGTGCTGAGCCGGCCGGGACCGCAGGTCGACCCGACCACCGAGGAGACCGTCCGGCTGGCGGCCGACCTGGTGGCCACGATGCGGGTGTCGCCTGGCTGTGTGGGGTTGGCGGCACCGCAGGTCGGGGTGGGTGCGCAGGTGTTCGCGGTGGATGTGACCGGTCACCCCAAGGCGGTGACGGTGCATGGCACGTTCGTGCTCTGCAACGCCCGGGTGGTGGAGGCGAGCCGTTGGAAGCCGGGCCGGGAGGGCTGCATGTCGGTGCCGGATCTGACCGGTGACGTGAAGCGGGCCAGCCGGTTGGTGGTCGAGGGGGCGTTGCCCGGCAGCGGCGCGTTGGTCCGGCTGGTCACCGACGGCTTCGAGGCCCGTGCCCTGCAACACGAGATCGACCACTGCGCCGGGCTGCTCTTCCTGGACCGGGTGGCCAGCGCGCACGCGGTGTATCAGCGCAAGGTCTACCTGTGACGCGGGTCGGGGCGGATTTCGGGTGACTGTCGTGAGTGGAGTGCGGTTTCCCCGCCGCCGGCCGATGCCCGGCGAGTCGTGGTCGGTCCTCGTGCGTCACGCCGCTACGGTGGGGGCATCATGCGTCTGACGGTCGGTCCCCTGCCCTCCGCCGTGTACTGGCGGCGTCGCGCCGTCGTACTCGGAGCGGGGCTTCTCTTCCTGGTTGTCCTGCTCTATTCGTGTACCCGATCGGGGGACACCGGCACCACACGGGGTGCCGGGGGTCCGACGTCGGCCCCGGCGGCGGGCGGGGCCTCCCCGACGGTCGCGTCGCCGGCCCCCGGGTCCGCGTCGCCGTCGGGTGCGGCCGGTGCGCCGGACTCGTCGGCCGCGTCGAGCGCCGAGCCGGGCACGAACAGCGCGCCGTCTGCCGCTCCGCCTGCGCCGACGAATCCGGCCCGGGCGGACGACGGGACCTGCACCAACAGCGAGGTCCAGGTGACCCCGGTGGCGCTCCCGGCCGAGGTGCGCCAGGGTGCCCCGGTCGACCTGACCCTCAAGATCAAAAATACGTCCCAGCGGACCTGTAGCCGGGACGTCGGTGCGGACGTGCAGGAGTTGTTCATCAAGTCCGGCGCGGAGAAGGTCTGGTCCTCGGACACCTGCGGCACCGGCAAAGGCTCCGACGTGCAGTCCTTCACCCCCGGCTTCGAACGGACCTACCAGCTCACCTGGAACGGCATGGACGCCAGCCGCTGTAGCCAGGGGGTGGCCTCGGGCCCCAACCCGCCGGCCGGCACCTACCAGGTCTTCGCCCGGGTGGGCACCAAGTTGAGCGAGCCGGTCAAGCTGGTCGTCACCGGCTGATCCCGGAGGTGCCGACCGGCACCGACGAGCCGGTCAGCCCGGGTGGCCCACCCCGGTCAGACGTAGCGTTCCAGGATGGACGCCTCGGCCAACCGGGACAGCCCCTCCCGTACGCCCCGGGCCCGCGCGTCGCCGACCCCCTCGACGGCCTGGAGATCCTCCACGGTGGCCCCGAGCAGCCGTTGGAGGCTGCCGAAGTGCAGCACCAGCCGGTCGACGATGGCCACCGGCAGCCGGGGCACCTTGGCCAGCAACCGGAACCCGCGGGGGCTGACCGCCGCGTCGAGCGCGTCGGAGGCGGCCGGGTAACCGATCGCCTTGGCGACCGCGACCAGGTCGATCAGCTCGGTCGCGCCGAGCAGGTCCAACTCGACGAGAGCCTCGTCGAGGGTGCGCGACTTGCGGCCGGTGGGCAGGTAGTCGCGGATGACTAGGGTACGGTCGGCGTCGACACCGGCCATCAGTTCGTCGAGTTGCAGGGCGAGCAGGCGGCCGTCGGTGCCCAGCTCGACCACGTAACCGGCGATCTCGTCGGCGATCCGGCGGACCATCTCCAGCCGCTGCACGACGGCGACGGCGTCCCGGACGGTGACCAGGTCCTCGATCTCCAGCGCGGACAGGGTGCCGGAGACCTCGTCGAGGCGGAGCTTGTAGCGTTCCAGGGTGGCCAGGGCCTGGTTGGCCCGGGAGAGGATCGCCGCCGAGTCGTCCAGGACGTGCCGTTGCCCGTTGACGTAGAGGCTGATGATCCGCATCGACTGGCTGACCGAGATGACCGGGTAGCCGGTCTGCCGGGCCACCCGCTCCGCGGTGCGGTGCCGGGTGCCGGACTCCTCGGTGGGGATGGACGGATCGGGCATCAGGTGCACCCCGGCCTGCACGATCCGGGTGCCGTCGCTGGACAGCACCACCGCGCCGTCCATCTTGCACAGCTCGCGGACCCGGGTCGCGGAGAACTCGACGTCCATCGGGAAGCCACCGGTGCAGATCCCGTCGACGACCTTGTCGTAGCCGAGGACGATCAGTGCGCCCGTACGACCGCGCAGGATGCGTTCGAGCCCGTCGCGCAACGCGGTACCGGGCGCCATCAGGGCGAGGTTGGCCCGCAGCGGATCACCGGCACTGCCGGTGGCCCCGGCCACGCTCACGCTGATCGGACGGGTGGGTGAGCCCACGGCGGCGGCGCGGGTGTGGGGCGTCGCGCCGGCAGGCTTGGCGGCGTCGCGGTCGGTCGGCACGCGCACAGTCTACGGACTGCCCTGCGGTGGGTGCTCTCGTGGTTACTGTGATGTGCCACGGCGTCGGATTTTCCCACCCGCCTGACCTGGCGGGCGTTGTCCGGTATGGCCTGACCGGTCCCCGGCGCTTCGCCACCGTCCGTCACTCAGCGGATGCGCGGGCGACCGCCTGGAGCGCCGACCGGACATCCGTGACCTCGATCACCCGCATGGTGTCCGGGCCGGCGCCGGTGCTCTCGGGGCCGCATCCGGTGGGGACGAGGGCCGTCCGGAAGCCCAGCCGGGCCGCCTCGGCGAGTCGCCGGGGGACCGCTCCGACCCGGCGCACCTCACCGGTCAGCCCGACCTCGCCGATCGCCACCAGGTGGGGCGCGATGGACAGGTTGAGCCCGCCGGAGGCGACCGCCAGTGCGACCGCGAGATCGGCGGCCGGCTCGACCACCCGGATCCCGCCGACGGTGGCCGCGAAGACCTCCCGGTCGTGCAGGGTCAGCCGCTCGGTGCGGCGTTGCAGCACCGCCAGCACCATCGCCAACCGGGCCCCGTCGAGCCCCGAGACCGTACGCCGGGGCGAGCCGGCCACCGTAGCGCCGATCAGTGCCTGCACCTCGGTCAGCAGCGCCCGCCGCCCCTCCATCGCCACGGTGACGCAGGTGCCCGGGACGGGCTCGGAATAGCGGGTGAGGAAAAGCCCGGACGGGTCGGCCAGGCTGCTGATGCCCCCCTCGTGCATCTCGAAGCAGCCGACCTCGTCGGCCGCGCCGAACCGGTTCTTGACGCCCCGGACCATCCGTAGCGAGGAATGCTTGTCGCCCTCGAAGTGCAGCACCACGTCGACCAGGTGCTCCAGCACCCGGGGCCCGGCGACCTGGCCGTCCTTGGTGACGTGGCCGACCAGCACGGTGGCGATGCCGCGTTCCTTGGCGACCGCGACGAGGGCGGCGGTGACGGCCCGCACCTGGGTCACCCCGCCCTGCACCCCTTCGCTGCCGGTGGTGGAGATGGTCTGCACCGAGTCGAGGACCAGCAGGCCCGGCTTGACCGCGTCGAGGTGGCCCAGCACGGCGCTCAGGTCGCTCTCGGCGGCCAGC
This sequence comes from Micromonospora sp. RL09-050-HVF-A, assembly GCF_019374995.1. Taxonomy (NCBI): domain Bacteria; kingdom Bacillati; phylum Actinomycetota; class Actinomycetes; order Micromonosporales; family Micromonosporaceae; genus Micromonospora; species Micromonospora sp. RL09-050-HVF-A. The sequence goes on along the minus strand of NZ_JAGKQP010000002.1, from coordinate 4,038,151 downwards.
CAGAGCTGCTCGTGCAGGGCCCCCATCCGCTCGGCGCGCAGCCGGACCTGGCTGACCGACTCCTCGCCGCTGACCACCAGCGACGGGCTGCCGGCGGTGGCCGCCCACTGCTGCGCCACGTCGAGCAGCAGGGTGGACTTGCCCACCCCGGGCTCCCCGGCGAGCAGGACCACCGCGCCGGGGACCAGGCCGCCGCCGAGGACCCGGTCGAGTTCGCTGACCCCGGTGGGTCGGGCCCGCGCCGGGGCGGCACTGATCGTGGCGATCGGTCGGGCCGGCTCGGCCGGCATCCGGGAGCTGACCACCCGACCGGAGACGACCGGGCCGGTGACCGTGCACTCGACCACCGAACCCCACTCGCCACACTCCGGGCAGCGGCCCACCCACTTGGGTGGCTGGTGGCCGCAGGCGTCGCACGCGTAGGCGGGGCGGGGCTCACGGGCGGCCCGGCTCCGGGACGCGCCGGACGCGCCACGGGCGGGAGTCGATCGGGGGGTGGTCACCCCAGGACGCTAACCCTCACCGGTGACGAAAACACCGCCGGCGTGGTCGTCGCCACGCCGGCGGTGCCGGTGTCTCGCTCGCGGGGTCAGCCGCCGTGGCCGGAGCTGCCCTCCTGGCCGCTCTCCTCGCCACCCTCGCGGTGCACGATCGGGGAGGCCGGGGGCGCCGGGCTCAGCGGCACCCCGACCGGGACCGGGGTGCTGACGGTACGACCGCCGCCGAAGTCGAAGGTCAGGTTGACCTGCTGGCCGGTGCGCAGGGCCTCGTTGATCCCGATGAGCTGGAGGTGCTGGCCGTTCTGCACGTTGAGCTGCACGTAGCTCAGCGCCGGGATCTCGATCCGGGCCGGCTGACCGGCGGGCGCGGACGGAGAGGCACCTTCGGACGGGGAAGCACCTTCGGACGGGGAAGCACCTTCGGACGGGGAAGCACCCTCGGACGGGGAAGCACCCTCGGACGGGGAGGCGTTGCCGTCCGGGGAGGTGGTCTCCGCCGGGGAGGCGCTGCCCGACGGCGAGGCGCTCTCGGCCGGGGAGGCGGAACCGGAGGGGCTGGCCGAGCCGGTGGCCCCGGTGAGCACGATCTGCCGGGCGCTGTCGGTGGTGACGGTGACGGTGACCGGGTCCCGGGTGTCGTTGTAGATCACCGCGTTGAGCGCGGCGTTCGCACCGGCGGCGAGGCCGCTGTCACCCGGGTACGCGACGTAGAGGCCGCGCACCTTGTAGGCGTTGTCCGACGTCTGGACGTTCACACCCTGGACCGACGGCTGCTTGTTGGCGGTCTCGGACACCTGGCCCGCCCCGCAGCCCGTGGCCAGCAGGGCGGTCGCCCCCGCCAGGCCGACCAGCAGCAGGGTGGCCCGCCGGGAACCCCTGATCGAGCGCGTCACGTCGGTCCTCCTCGTCACGATCCCCACCCGGTGCATGCCCCGGGCGCGGGGTGGTCATACCCGCGCAGACCGCGCTCCAGGGTAGTTGGGGCTGATCGAGGACCGCACACGGACCCGGTGCCGCCACCCGGGCGGGTGCCGCTCAGATCACCCGACCGCTCGCCACCAGCAGCACCACATCGATCAGGGCCACCACCAGCACCGCCCGGAAGGCGGCCGCCGAGCGGCCGTCGCGACGGGTGGCGGCGCGGCCCGCGTACCAGCCGACGGCCGGCACCGCGACGGCCGCCGCGACGGCCGACCAGCCGACCCACGACGGTGGCCCGGGTGGCCCGAGGACCAGGGCGACGGTGGCAGCGAACAGCAGCCCGGCGGCGGCCAGCCGGCTCCCGGTGGCGCCGAGCAGGTGCGGTAACCCGCGCACCCCGGTGCGGGCGTCGTCGGCCAGGTCGGGCAGCACGTTGGCGAAGTGCGCGCCGGCACCCAGGCAGGCCCCCGCGACGACCAGCCAGGCCGGTGGCGCGGGGGCACCCGGCAGGGCGAGGACCACGAAGGCGGGCAGCGAGCCGAAGGAGACCGCGTACGGCAGCACCGAGACCGGGGTGGACTTCAGCGGCCAGTCGTAGAGCAGCGCCGAGACCAGGCCGAGGGTGAACCAGAACGCGGCGACCGGGTTGGTGGTCAGCGCCAGCAGCGGGGTGGCGAGCGCGGCCAGCACGGCGGCCACCACCACCGTCCGGCGACCCACCGCCCCGGCGGCGACCGGTTTGTCGGTACGCCCCACCGTGGCGTCCCGCCCGGCGTCCACCGCGTCGTTGGTCCAGCCGACGGCGAGCTGACTGGCCAGCACGGTGAGCACCACGGCCACCGTCCCGGACGGACGGTGGCCGACCCCGACGGCGAGCAGTCCGGCCACCGTGGTCACCGCCAGGCCGGGTTCCGGATGACTCGCCCTGACCAGCCCTAACACCGTCCGCGACATAAGGGAAGTCTGGTCGTTACCGGCCGGTCGTGCCACGCTCGATGCCATGCGTGACGGTCCGGTGTCCAACGGTGCCCGGGTGCTGCCCCCCAACGACCCCCGCCAGTACGACGACCTGGCCGGCGAGTGGTGGCGGCCCGACGGCGCCTTCGCGATGCTGCACTGGCTGGCCCGGGCCCGCGCCGCACTGGTGCCACCGGCGTCCCGGCCCGACGCGGTCCTGGTCGACCTGGGCTGCGGTGCCGGGCTGATGGCCCCGCACCTGGTCGGCAAGGGCTACCGGCACGTCGGGGTGGATCTCACCCGGTCGGCCCTGGAGCAGGCGGCGGCGCACGGCGTCACCGCGCTCGCCGGTGACGTCACGGCGGTGCCGCTCACCGACGGGTGCGCCGACGTGGTCGCCGCCGGTGAGGTGCTGGAGCACGTGCCCGACTGGCGGGCGGCGGTCGCCGAGGCGTGCCGCCTGCTGCGCCCCGGTGGACTGCTCGTGCTGGACACCCTCAACGACACGCTGCTGGCCCGGCTGGTCGCGGTGGAGCTGGGTGAACGCCTGCCCACCGTGCCCCGGGGCATCCACGACCCACGGTTGTTCGTGGACGACCGGGCGCTGGTCGTCGAGTGCGCCAGACACGGCGTCGCCCTGCGGGTACGGGGGGTCCGGCCGGGGCTGCGGGCGACGCTGGGCTGGCTGGTGCGGCGTACCCGTGGGGGTGCCGCCCGCGACGTCTCCCACGACGGGCCCGCGATCCGTCCGACCTGGTCGACGGCGGTGCTCTACCAGGGTCGGGGGGTCCGGCACGGCTAGCCGCCCCGGTTCGGGGTACCAGGAACACCCAGGAAGGGGACCGTATGACTGTGGACGCTCTGGCGGCGGCCTGCCGGTTGGCGCCGAGGTTCGCCGCGCGGGCGGCCGGGCACGACCGGGACGGCACGTTCCCGGCCGACGACTTCGCCGACCTGCGGGAGTCCGGGCTGTTCGGGCTGATGGTCCCGGCCGGGCTGGGCGGCGCGGACGCCTCCTTCGCCGGGTACGCGGCGGTCGCCACCGAGCTGGCCCGGGGCAACGGCGCGACCGCGCTGGTGTTCAACATGCATGCCTCGGTCACCGGCGCGCTCGGCGCGGTCACCGAGGAACTGGCCGAGGCGCTGGGCGTCCCGGACGAGGCGTTGGTCGCCCGGGACCGGCTGCTGTGCGCGGCGGCCGAGGGCGCCTGGTACGCGGTGGCGATGAGCGAGCGCGGCGCGGGGGCCCGGTTGTCCCGGCTCAGCACGGTCTACGAGCCGGTCGACGGCGGTTGGCGGATCAAGGGGAGCAAGACGTTCTGCTCCGGGGCGGGGCACGCCGACGGTTACCTGGTGGCCGCCCGCAGCGCCGCCGACCCGTCGGTGGTCTCCCAGTTCCTGGTGCCCGCCGGGGACGGGGTGACCGTGGAGCCGACCTGGGACGCGCTGGGCATGCGGGCCACCTCGTCGCATGATCTGCACCTGGACGTGACGGTGCCGACGGACCGGTTGCTCGGTGGGGTGGAGGGGCTGGCCCTGGTCGTCGCCCAGCTCATGCCGCACTGGCTGGTGGCCAGCTACGCCGCCGTCTACGTGGGGGTGGCCCGGGCGGCGGTGGACGCCGCCGCCGAGCACCTCACCGCGCGGGACCTCGGTGGCCTGCCGGCGGTGCGGGCCCGGCTCGGCCGGGCCGACGCGGCGGTGGCGGCGGCGCAGCTGGTGGTGGCCGAGGCGGCCCGCCGGGTCGACGACGCCCCCGGCGACGCCGAGACGAACCGGTGGGTGTGGCGGGCCAAGCTGCTCGCCGGCACCACGGCGGCGGAGGTGGCGGCGTCCATGCTGGAGGCGGCCGGCACCTCGGCCACCCGGCGGGGGCACCCGCTGGAACGGCTCTACCGGGACGCCCGCTGCGGCTCGCTGCATCCGGCGACCTCGGACGTGTGCGCCGACTGGCTCGGGGTGGCGGTGCTCGGGGGTGACCCGGACCGCGACGGAACGGCCCCTCGTTGGTGAGGGTGACGGAGGTCGGCGTGGCCGCCGGACGGGCAGTGTGGACGAGAGGTGGGGACAGATGGCCGTGCCGTTGATCGCGGGGCTGGGGGCGGCACATCCGCCCGGCGCCCGGCAGGACGAACTCTGGGCTGGCTACTTCGCGGAGCACTTCTCGGGTCCCACCCGGGCCCTGGCCGAGCGGATCTTCGCCAACTCGGGGGTGTCGCACCGGCAGGCGGCGGTCAACCCGTTGCTGGAGGACGTCTCCGACTGGCCGACCGACCGGCGGATGCGGCGCTACCAGGTGGAGGCGCTGCCGTTGGGCAAGGAGGCGATCGGCCGGGCGCTGACCGACGCCGGCCTCGCGGCGGGCGACCTCGGGCTGTTCGTGGTCTGCTCCTGCACCGGTTACGCCACCCCCGGGCTGGACATCCTCCTCGCCCGTGACCTCGGCATGGCTGCGGAGACCCAGCGGATGTTCGTCGGGCACATGGGCTGTTACGCGGCCCTGCCCGGGTTGGGTGCGGCGGGCGACTTCGTCACCGCGCGGGGCCGGCCGGCGCTGCTGCTCTGTGCCGAGCTGACCAGCCTGCACATCCAGCCGGCGTCGGCCCGGATGGACACCCAGCAGATCGTCTCGCACGCCCTGTTCTCCGACGCCGCGGTGGCCACCGTGCTGGTCCCGGGGACCGAAACCACCGACCGGGGGTACGCGCTGCGCGAGGTCGCCTCGGTCACCGACACCTCGACGGCCGACCACATGACCTGGGACGTCACCGACACCGGTTTCCGGATGGGCCTGTCGCCGAAGGTGCCGCAGGTGCTCTCGGCGCACGTCCGGGGGCTGGTGGACGGTCTGCTGACCCGGCACGGCACGACGATCGCCGAGGTGGACGGCTGGGCGGTGCACCCGGGCGGGCCGCGCATCCTCAACGTGGTGGAGCGGGAACTGGCCCTGCCCGCCGACGCGCTGGCGGCCTCCCGGGCGGTCCTCGACGACCACGGCAACTGCTCGTCGCCGACGGTGTTGCTGATCCTGGATCGGCTGTTGCGGGCGGCGGTGCCGCCCCGGTGGGTCGTGCTGCTCGCCTTCGGCCCGGGGCTGACCCTCTACGCCGCCCTCCTCGAACGCCGACCCTGACCTGACCGCCGGCCTGACCTGTACGCCGGCCCTGAGTCGCGCTGCGCCCCCGGTCCGGAGCCCCGGTCCCGGGGTGGCCGGAGCCGGGCGGTGCCGCCCCGGAGATGCCTGCGGATCCGGCGTCCGGGCCGGCGGACGGCTGGCCCGGGGTGCCGGCGTGTGGGCAGATGACCTGGTCAGGGAGGGTGTGGTCGGCGCTGCGCCGAGCGTCGTCGTCGGCTCCTGGTTACCCTCGCCGGGTGGGGGTCGAGAGGGGCGGCAGTGATCGGCTGCGCGGTGCGGTGCTGGCCGGCGCGGCCCTGCTCGCCCTGGTCGGGGGCGGTTGGTGGTGGTCGGCCGCCGCCCCTGCGGTCGACCCGGTCGGGTCGGCGGGGACGGTGTCCCCGGCACCGTCGGCACTCGCGGCGGCCACCCGGCGGGTGGTGGTGCTCGACAGCCGCACCGGGCGGGTGCTGGGCTCGACCGAACTGCCCGGCTCCTCCGGCGACCCGGACGTGGGGCTGCCGACGTTCACCGACACCATGTGGCGGGAACGGATGACCCTGGTGTCCGGCCGGGCGCCGGTCCTGCGGGAGTCGGCCCCCGACGGCGCACGGCACCTGTTCCAGTACCGCTGCTCGGGCGACGGGACGCTGCTGGTCTCGGTGCTGCACGACGATCCGCCGCAGCGCCGGCAGGCGGCCTGCGACGGCGAGCTGGTCGCCTGGGAGCTGACCGGCCCGCTGGGTGGCACCCGGTTGGAGTTCTCGGCGGTGGGCCCCGGCTCGGTCGAGTTGGAGGCGCAGGTCGTCGCGCTGCCCTGAGCGGGCCGGTCGACGTGCCGCTGGCAGCGGCCCCGGGTTCCGGGCGGCCCCGGGTCCTGGGTGGCCCTGCGTCCTGGGCGGGCGGCCCCGGGTCAGCCGGCGAGCCGGACCAGGTCGTTCCGGTAGTCGGCGGCGGCACCCAGCTCGGGTAACACCCGGACCACGGTGCCGGCCCGGTCCACCAGCAGGGCCGGGGCGGTGTCGGGCCGGGCGGTCAGGTGCAGCGCGGCGCGTAGTTCCCCGGCGGGGTCGGCGAGGGCGCGGACCGGACCGCCGACCGGTGGGGCCGGCGTCACCTCACGTCCGCCGGCGACGGTGACCACCTGCACGCCGTCGGGTGCCGCGCTGGCGGCGGCGGCCACCTGCGCGGCACACGCGCAGCCGTCCACCAGAACGATCATCGCGGGCAGCAGGCCGCGCAGCGGCACCGGTGTCTGGTCGACGTCGACCAGGTCCAGCGCGGGCAGCGACCGCCCGACCAGGGGTGCCGGGGTGGCCGACTGCGGCAGAACGGTGGGGCGGTCGGTGCCCCGCGACGAGCGGGGCCAGGTGACGGTGACCAGGCCGACGCTGGTGGCGAGCACCGCCACCAGCAGCAACAGCAGGGGCAGCCCGAGCGGTGGCCGGCCGTCGGGGCGGGCGGTCAGCCCCAGCCGGCGTCGCCACCGGGTGGCCGAGGTGCGTCGGCGCAGCTCGCGACGGAGCTGGGCGGCCTCCTCGGCCAGCGCCGACGCGTCGTCCGGCACGACCACCCGGCCCCACTCCGGCGGCAGGTCGGGCAGTTCCTCGGACGGACCCTGTCCCTCGGCGTCGGGCTTGCCCATCGGACCCCCCGGTAAGCGGTGCGGCGAGCGGTGTGCGGTACCCCTCCAGCGTCCCGCACGGACCCTCCTGCCGCTAGACCTGGGCGGTCCGGACGCCCGCGGGCTACCATGGGAAGAGCGCATAGCCCGAGAAATCCACGCTCCGATCACCCGTACCGGGTTGTCATCCGCTGCTCACGGAGCGTGTTTGAACCACTGGTTTGGCCGCCTGTCAAGCCGAAGCAACACCTCTCACAGGGCCCCTGAGCTGCGCCAACGGTCAGGACGGCAGCGGGACATTGGTGCCTGAGCGTGTTACCCTAGACACAGCGAAAGGGGTTTCGAACCTATGGTTTTCAGCGTCGGCGAGACCGTTGTTTACCCCCACCACGGGGCCGCACTCATCGAGGCAATCGAGACTCGGGTCATCAAGGGTGAGCCCAGGGAATACCTGGTCCTCAGGGTCGCACAGGGTGACCTGACGGTCCGGGTGCCCGCCGAGAACGCCGAGATCGTGGGTGTGCGCGAGGTGGTCGGCGAAGAGGGCCTGGGAAAGGTCTTCGACGTGCTCCGTGCACCGCACACCGAAGAGCCGACCAACTGGTCGCGGCGTTACAAGGCGAATCTGGAAAAGCTGGCCTCCGGCAACCCGCTGAAGGTCGCCGAGGTCGTCCGCGACCTGTGGCGTCGGGAGCGGGAGCGGGGCCTTTCCGCGGGTGAGAAGCGCATGCTCGCCAAGGCCCGCGACATTCTCGTCGGCGAGGTCGCGCTGGCCGAGAAGAGCACCAAGGACGAGGCGGAGACGCTGCTCGACAAGGTCCTCACCGAGGCCTGATCCGACCGCATCGTCGTACCCACCCCGCAGCGAAGAATTCCCGAGGACCGCGACGTGACCGCGCAGCTCAATCCGCGCGGCGACGTCGCGGTCCTCGTTCCTGCGGCCGGTGCCGGGGTACGCCTCGGTCCGGGCGGTCCCAAGGCGCTCCGGCTCCTCGGCGGTGAACCCCTGCTGGTGCACGTGGTACGCCGGATCGCCGCCGCCCCGTCGGTGCACACCGTCGTCGTCGCCGCGCCGGCCACCGAGGTCGACGCCGTCCGGCAGTTGCTGACCCCGGTCGCCCCGGTCCTGGTGGTGGCGGGCGGTGCCGAACGCCAGGCGTCGGTGGCGAACGCACTGGCGGCGGTGCCGTCCGGCCCCGACATCGTGCTGGTGCACGACGCGGCGCGGGCGCTCACCCCACCCGCGCTCGTCGAGGCGGTGGCGGCAGCAGTCCGGGCCGGGCACGACGCGGTGATCCCGGTCCTCCCCGTCAGCGACACGATCAAGCAGGTGGACGCTGCCGGCGTCGTCCTCGCCACCGTCGACAGGTCCGCCCTGCGGGCCGTGCAGACCCCGCAGGGGTTCCGCCGGGCGGTGCTCGCCGCCGCACACGCCGCCGCCGGCGACCCGCTCACCGACGATGCCGGACTGGTCGAGCAGCAGGGCGTACCGGTGTTCTGCGTCCCCGGCTCCGAGTACGCGCTGAAGGTCACCCGCCCGTTCGACCTGACCCTGGCCGAGCACCTGCTGGCCGCCGGCCACTGACGCGTACCCTCGATCCATGATCGTTCCCCGGGTCGCCGTCGGCACCGACATCCACGCCTTCGCCGCCGGCCGGCCGTGCTGGCTGGCCGGCCTGCACTGGCCCGGTGAGGACGGCCTGGCCGGGCACTCCGACGCCGACGTGGTCGCGCACGCCGCCTGTAACGCGCTGCTCTCCGCCGCCGGGCTCGGTGACCTCGGGGCGAACTTCGGGGTGGCCGAGCCGGAGTGGGCCGCCGCCTCCGGGTTGGCGCTGCTCACCGAGTCCGCCCGTCGGGTCCGCGCCGCCGGGTACGCGATCGGCAACGTCTCGGTGCAGGTCGTCGGCAACCGGCCCCGGATCGGGCCACGGCGCGACGAGGCGCAGCGGGTGCTCTCCGCAGCGGTCGGCGCACCGGTCACCGTCACCGCCGCCACCAGCGACGGCCTCGGTTTCACCGGGCGCGGCGAGGGCCTCGCCGGTATCGCGGTGGCCCTGGTCTATGACGCGGCGGCCGGGTAGGGCCGCGATGACCGACGACGAGTCGCCCCTCGACGGCTACCGGCAGCGGGCCCAGCTCCTCGCCGAGCTGGGCCGCCACGACGAGGCCACCGAGGAGTTGGGCTTCGCGCTCGCCCTGGCCCCCGCCGACCCGGCCGCGCTGACGCTGCTGGCCCGGCTGCACCTCGCCGCCGGCCGCCCCGGCGAGGCGCTCGCCGCCGCCGACGCGGCGATCGCCCCACCCCGCCCCGACACCTCACCCCGCCCCGACACCCCACCGCTCCCCGGACCGCCGCACCCGCCTGTGCCCCCAGGCCCGCCTGTGCCGCCTGGTGCGGCTGCGCCGCCTGGTACGGCTGTTCCCCCAGGCCCGGCTGCGCCCTCGGGCCCGGCTGACCGGTCAGGTGGGCCGGCACCGGCCGGCCCTACCGGATCATGGGCGGCGTCGGGACAGGCGGGCCCTCCGACGTTGCCCGACCCGTCTGGATCGTCGCCGGACCGGCCCGCACCGCCTCTCGGCTCCGACCAGCCGGGGGCACCCTCCTTCCCCGGCCCGGCCGGTGTACCCGCCCCGGCCGGCGAATTCGGCCCGTCGGGGGAGGCCCCGGCGAGGGTGCCGGCCGCCGCACTGGTCGTCCGGGCGATCGCCCTCGCCGACCTGGGGGAGTACGCCGAGTCGGCGCGTACCGCCGATCGGATCCTGGCGGCCGGGCCGACCGACGCGTACGCCCAGCGGAGCGCGGCGGCGATCCTGGCCGAGGCGCGCAACGGCCAGCCGGCGCTGAACGCGGCCTGGCGTGGGGTGGAGTTGGCCCCCGACGAGCCGCAGGCGCACCTGGTGCTGGCCCTGGTCGCCGGCCGGCTGGAGTTGTTCGACCTGGCCGAGCGGGCCTACCGGGAGGCGTTACGGCTTGATCCGGAGCTGGCCGAGGCGCGGCACGACCCGGGGGTGCTGCGGTTGGAGCGGCGGCGCTGGGTGCTGGCGTTGGAGCAGGTGGCCGCGTTGGCGCCGGTGCAGCCGGCGCGGGCGGAGAAGCTGCCGCTGTGGACCGGGCTGCGCCGGCTCGTCCTGGTCGGCAGCGGCTGGTCGCTGGTCGCCAGCCTGCTGCTCGCGTTCCTGGCCGCCGGCGGGGCGGGGGCGAGCCGGGTGGTGGCGGTGCTGGCGGCGGCCGGTGGTGCGCTGCTGGCCTGGCAGCTGTCCCGGCGCGTGCCCGAGCTGGGTCGGGTGGTCCTGCCGGCGCTGCGCCGCGAGGACCGCGCGTTGGCGTTCGCCGTGTACGCCGTCCCGGCCGGGCCGGCCCTGCTCCTGCTGTTCGCCCTGGTGGGCAGCCCGTGGCCGCTGGTGCTCGCGATCGCCCTCGCGGTGCCGGCCACCCTGATCGCCGCCACCCGTGCGGGCGTCGCCTAGCCTCGCGTCCCACCTCCGACCGACGACGGCTGGGTGACCCGACGCGCCGGGAAGGCCGCTGCTCAGCGGTGCCTGATCGCGGCACCCGGCGGGTCAGGGCTGGCGGTTCCAGGTCCAGGCGTAGCCCGGGTCCTCGCACTCGACGGCGGCGTCGCAGAGGTCGAGGGGGCGGAAGGTGTCGACCATGACGGCCAGTTCGTCGAAGAAGTCGACGCCGATCGAGCGTTCCGCCGCGCCGGGCTGCGGGCCGTGGGTGAAGCCGGACGGGTGCAGCGAGATCGAGCCCTGCCCGATGCCGGAGCCGCGCCGGGCCTCGTAGTTGCCGCCGGTGTAGAAGAGCATCTCGTCGGAGTCGACGTTGTGGTGGTGGTAGGGCACCGGGATCGCATCCGGGTGGTAGTCGACCTTGCGGGGCACGAACGAGCAGATCACGAAGTTGGGGCCCTGGAAGGTCTGGTGCACCGGCGGCGGCTGGTGGAGGCGGCCGGTGATCGGCTCGAAGTCGTGGATGGAGAACGCCCACGGGTACTGGTGGCCGTCCCAGCCGACCACGTCGAACGGGTGGTGGGCGTAGACGTGCCGGGTCCAGGCGGTGCCGGTGGCCCGGGAGCGGTGCCGGACCAGCACCTCCACGTCGGTGTCGTCGACCAGCAGGGGCGCGTCCGGCCCCCGGACGTCCCGCTCGCAGTAGGGGGAGTGTTCGAGGAACTGGCCGCGTACCGACAGGTAGCGCTTGGGTGGGCCGATGTGTCCGGTGGCCTCGATGGTCAGCAGCCGGACCGGGGTGTCGCCGGTGGGGACCAGCCGGTGGACCGTCGAGGTGGGGATGACCACGTAGTCGCCGGCGACCAGGTCGAGCGCGCCGAAGGTGGACTCCAACCGCAGGGTGCCCGCCTCGACGTAGAGGCACTCGTCGCCGGTGGCGTTGCGGTAGAGCGGGGACGGCCGGTCGGCCAGCGCGTACCCGATCCGGACGTCGTCGTTGGCGAGCAGGTGACGCCGGCCGAGCACCGGGTCGGCCCCCGCGCCGTCGAGCTTGTGGGTCTGCAGGTGGCGCGGCTTGAGCGGGTGGTTGGGCAGCCGGGTGTACCCGGGCGGGGTGAACGCCTCGGCGGCGACGATCGCGGTCGGCGGGTGCCGGTGGTAGAGCAGGGACGAGTCGGCGGAGAAGCCCTCCTGGCCCATCAGCTCCTCGGTGTAGAGGGTGCCGTCGGGCTGGCGGAACTGGGTGTGCCGCTTACGGGGCACCTCGCCGACGCTGCGGTAGTGCGGCATGTTGCCTCCTGTATTGTCCCAATATGCGGCCGGTGGCGTCCGATAGCCGGACGTTGCTGTCCGCTCCTTGACAGCGTCCCGTAGATTCTTGTCTCGTGTCAACGCAGGTCCCCCGCCTCCTCGCCGGACTCGTCGACGACGCCGCCGTCTTCCCGCCCGGCAGCGCGTCGCTGCCCGACGCGGTCACCGCACACCACGAGCACCGCGCCTCCTGGTACGCCGACCTGGTCGGCCCGCTGCTGGTGCCCGCCTCCGCCGCCGACACGCTGACCGACCTGACCGACCAGGCCGGCCAGGCCGGCCAGACCGACCAGGCCGGCCAGACCGACCAGGCCGGCCAGACCGACCAGGCCGGCCAGACCGGCCAGACCGACCAGGCCGACCAGGCCGCAGGCTTCGAGGTCGGGCTGATCGGTGACACCGGCATCGCCAGGCTGCCCGCCGCGCTGACCCGCCTCGCCGCCGGTGGCCTCGTGGTCCGGCAGGTCGAGGTGGCGGTCGCCCGACGTGGCGAGGACCCGCAGCCCGGCCTGACCGAGCTGCTCCGGATCGCCGGGGACCACCCCGACCGGGAGCCGGCCCGCTCCGAGGGGCCGGCCGTCGCCTGGTACGCCGAGCTGCCGCTGACCTTCGGCCTCAGCGCCGCGCTGGACACCCTCGCCGAGGCCCGCGCGACCGGCGTGCCGATCGCCGCGAAGTTCCGCACCGGCGGGCTGGCCGCCGAACTCTTCCCCACCCCCGTCGAACTGGCCGCGGTGATCTGCGCCTGCCGGGACCGGGACCTGCCGTTCAAGCTGACCGCCGGGCTGCACCACGCGGTGCGCCACCTCGACCCGGAGACCGGCTTCACCCACCACGGCTTCGGTAACGTGCTGGTCGCCACCCTCGCCGCCGCTGCCGACGCCGAGGTGGACGTCGTCGCCGCGCTGCTCGCCGACACCGACGCGGTGCGGCTGGTCGAGCCGGCCCGCGCGGCCCGCGACGCCGACCGCCCGCTGTGGGTCGGGTTCGGCTCGTGCAGCGTCCGGGAACCACTGACCGATCTGATCCGGCTGGGGCTGGTGAACGGGGGATTCGACCGATGAGCTGGGTGACGGGCGCGGACGGCTCGCCGTACGGCGTGACCAACCTGCCGTACGGGGTGTTCCGGCACGACGGGCAGCCGCCCAGGATCGGCGTACGCGTCGCCGACGTGGTGTTCGACCTGGCGGCGGCGGAGGACGCCGGGCTGGTCCTCGCCGCCGGGGCGTTGCGCCGGCCCACCCTCAACGCCTTCATGGCGCTCGGCCGCCCGCAGTGGACCTCGGTCCGGCAGCGCCTCGTCGAACTGCTCAGCGACCCGGCGCACCGGCCGGCCGTCGAGCCGCTGCTGGTGCCGCTGGACGCCGTCGAGCTGCTGTTGCCGTTCGAGGTGGCCGACTACGTCGACTTCTACTCCTCGGAGCACCACGCCGGCAACGTCGGGCAGATCTTCCGCCCCGGCCAGCCGCCGCTGCTGCCGAACTGGAAACACCTGCCGATCGGCTACCACGGCCGGGCCGGCACGGTGGTGGTCTCCGGCACCCCGGTCGTCCGCCCGTCGGGGCAGCGCGCCACCGGCGAGGGCCCCACCGTCGGCCCGTCGGTACGCCTCGACATCGAGGCCGAGGTGGGCTTCGTGGTCGGCGTACCGAGCGCGCTCGGCGACCGGGTGAGCACAGGTGACTTCGCCGACCACGTCTTCGGGGTGGTGCTGGTCAACGACTGGTCGGCCCGGGACATCCAGGCGTGGGAGTACCAGCCGCTCGGACCGTTCCTCGGCAAGTCCTTCGCCACCTCCGTCTCCGCCTGGGTGACCCCGCTGGACGCCCTGGCCGACGCGTTCGTGCCCGCCCCGCAGCAGGACCCGCCGGTGCAGGACTACCTGCGGCAGACCCCGCACCTGGGCCTCGACCTGCGACTCGCGGTCGAGTGGAACGGCGAGCGGGTCACCGAGCCGCCGTTCGCCGGGATGTACTGGACGCCCGCCCAGCAGTTGGCCCACCTGACCGTCAACGGCGCGTCCCTGCGGACCGGCGACCTGTACGCCTCGGGCACCGTCTCCGGCCCCCAGCGCGGGCAGGTCGGCTCGTTCCTGGAGCTGACCTGGGGTGGGGCCGAACCGGTCAGCGTCGGCGGAGAGACCCGCACCTTCCTCGCCGACGGCGACACCGTCACCCTGCGGGCCACCGCCCCCGGGCCGGACGGCACCACCATCGCCCTCGGCGAGGTCACCGGGCAGATCCTGCCCGCCCGCTGAGCACCGGTCCGGGTCGGGACCGCCGGGCACCGACCGGCCGCCCGGCACCGGGTCGCGCCGGTCGCACCGGCTGTCCGATCTTCGGCGTCTCCTGCCGCGTTTGTTCCACCGGATTCCGTCGGCACACCCCGCGCCGCCCGCCCCCGTCGGCGGCGCGGGGTGCGTCGGCGTGAAACGTCCCAGCGGACAGGAGGTAGGAGCATGAACGATCTCGTCGGCGCAGTGTGGCGCACCAGCAGCCGCTCGAACGACCAGGGGCTCTGCGTGGAGGTGGCGGACAATCTCGTCCGTACCCGGGCAGTGGTCGGGGTACGCGACTCCAAGGACCCGTCGGGCCCGGCCCTGGTCATCGGCCCCCCGGGCTGGACGGCGTTCGTCGATGCCGTCCGGGCGGGGCTGTTGCGGCCCTGATCGACCCGTCACCGGTGCCCCGCCGGGGCACCGGTGACGGAAATTTCACCGTCCGGTCCCCCGCTGGCCGCTCACCCGCCGTACGGTGGACGACACGGGAGGTGTCATGTCGACGGTTGCGGTCACCGATTTCATCGAGGCGCCGGTCGTCGACGTGTGGGCGCTCCTGACCGACCTGCCGGTCCGCGTCGACTGGCTCTGCACGGTCAGCGCCGTCGAGCCGCTCACCCCGGGCCCGTTCGGCCCGGGGACCGCGTGGCGGGAGACCCGCACCCGGCCGGACGGCGGCGACCAGGCGGAGGAGTTCCTCGTGCTGGCCGCCGAGCCACCGCACCGGCTGGTGCTCAGCTCCCCCGGCATCGGGGTGGACTACCGGATCACCTGGACCCTGCGCGCCGTCCAGCGCCGTCGCCGCGCATGCACCGCCGTCACCGTCGAGCACCGGGCGGTGCCGACCGCCCCGTACGGTCGGATGATGGCGCTGCTCTTCGGCGGTCTGGCGGCCCGCACCGTGGAGGGCGCGATCCGGCGTGACCTGACCGCACTGGCCACCACCGTGCACAGCACCGGCCGGGCCACCGCCGCCTGACCCCGTTCCCGCCCGCCCCGCGTGGCGCGTCCCGCGCCGTCCGCAGGCCGGGGGCGGTGGCGCCGCACCGGAACCGGTCGGCGGAATCCTTCGCACGACGCGACGCGACCTGACCGGTCCCGAGGGGGACGCCTGGGTAGGGTGCCGGGCGGAGGTGGGCATGGGATTCCCGAAGGGACGGCGGCGACTCGTGGTCGCGGCCACCACGCTGCTCACCCTCGCGGCGGTCGCCGGCATCGGCTACCGGGTGCTCGCCCCCGCCGAGGTCGTCACGCCCGCCCGGGGCGCACCGCCGCCCGCCGGCACCCCCGCGATCGGGGTGGTGGGTCGGCTGCCGGCCGCACCGTTGGTGGTGGCGGGACGGCTGCGGGTCTACGCCGCCGAGCGTCAGCTCTACGCCGACCAGCCGGCCGACGGCCGCAACCGGGTCACCCCGTTCTGGTCGTACCGCCGCTGGCCGGCCACCCT
This sequence comes from Micromonospora sp. RL09-050-HVF-A, assembly GCF_019374995.1. Taxonomy (NCBI): domain Bacteria; kingdom Bacillati; phylum Actinomycetota; class Actinomycetes; order Micromonosporales; family Micromonosporaceae; genus Micromonospora; species Micromonospora sp. RL09-050-HVF-A. The sequence goes on along the minus strand of NZ_JAGKQP010000002.1, from coordinate 4,022,542 downwards.
CGACGGGATGCTGGCGGCCGGCACGACGGTGCTCAGCCACTGGTCGGACGGGCAGCTGGTGGCCCTGGACGCGTTGACCGGCCGGGTCGCCTGGCGGGCCGACGGGCCGACGCCGGCCGACACCCCACCCGCCCGGCGCACCGGGGCGGCCACCGTCTGGGACCCGCGCGGCATCTCCGTCGCCCCCGCCCCGGGCGGCCGGACGGTCCTGGTGGTCTCCGGGGTCGGCGGCCTGCGCGGCTACGACCTCGCCGACGGGCGCGCGCTCTGGCGGGTCGACGGCGACCGGGACTGCCGCACCGACCTGGGCACCACCGCCGCCGGGCAGGTCTTCTCCGTCGACTCCTGCGCCGGCCCGACGACGGTCGAGTTCCGGGACGTGTCCACCGGCACGGTCACCACCCGCTGGCGACCGCCGGACGCCCCCGACCGGTTCACCGTCACCCCGGTCGGCTGCCTCACCCCCCGGTCGCAGTGTCGGGCACTGCGCACCGACGGCGGCTCCGGTGGTCGGGGCTGGCAGGTCGGCCCGGGTGCGCCGATGGCCGCCCCCGCCCTGGACGCCGCCGGCACCACCCTGGTCGGTGAGCTGGCCGTCGGCGACGACGGCGGGGTGCTCAAGGGCTGGGAGGCGCGCAGCGGCAAGGGCCGCTGGCAGCGTGGTGACCTGGGCCCGGTGACCGTCCTCGCCACCGAGGCCGGTCGGCTCTACGTGCTGACCGAACGCCGGGAACTGGTCACCCTCGACCCGGTCACCGGCGCCCAGCGTTCCCGGTTCCCGATGACCCCCGGCCGGGACGGCATCGGCTGGAAACCCGGCCGGGCGTACGCGGCCGGCGGCTACGTCGCGGTGGAGCGGCTGCGGGAGCGCGCCGACCCGGACGACGACGACCAGGCGTACTTCCTGACGGCCGAGCCGGTGGTGCTCGCCGCGACCTGACCCCGGCCCCGGCGGGCCCTGACCTGACTGCGGGCCCGGCGGGACCGCCCCGCCCCGCGCCCCGGCGAACTCAGGACAGGGCGGCCTCCGCGGCGGCCAGGAAGGCGTCGTTCTCGGCCGGGGTGCCGATGGTGACCCGCACCCCGTCCCCGGCGAACGGCCGGACGATCACGCCACGGGCCTCGCATGCCCGGCCGAACGCCACGGCCCGCTCACCCAGCGGCAACCAGACGAAGTTGGCCTGGCTGGACGGCACGTCGGGGACGAACTTGCGCAGCGCCTCGGTGACCCGGTCCCGCTCGGTGACGACCAGCGCGCAGCGTCGTTCGACCTCGTCGGCCTGGGCCAGCGCGGCCAGTGCGCCCGCCTGGGCGGCGGTGCTGGTGGAGAACGGGGTGACCACCTTGCGCACGGCGGCGGCCACCTCGGGGGCGCCGACCAGCCACCCGATCCGCAGCCCGGCCAGCCCCCACGCCTTGGACAGGGTGCGTAGCACCACCACGTTGGGCCGGTCCAGGTAGGTGAGGCCGTCCGGCACCGCCGGATCGGTGACGAACTCCCGGTAGGCCTCGTCGATGACGACCAGCACGTCGTCGCCCACGGCGTCGAGGAACCGGTCCAGCTCCGGCTTGCGCACCGCCGTCCCGGTGGGGTTGTTCGGGTTGCAGACCAGCACCATCCGGGTCCGGTCGGTCACCGCCGCGGCCATCGCCGCCAGGTCGTGCCCGTGGCCGGCGTCGTTGGGCACCCGCACGCTGCTCGCGCCGCTGGTCGCCGCGATGATCGGGTACGCCTCGAACGAGCGCCACGAGTAGAGCAGTTCGTCGCCGGGCAGGCAGGTGGCCCGGACCAGGTGCTCGGCCAGCGCCACCGACCCGCAGCCGGTGGCGATCCGGTCGGGGTCCACGCCGTACCGCTCGGCGAGTGCGGTGCGTAGCGCCACCACGCCCATGTCCGGGTAGCGGTGCGAACCGGTGACCGCCTCGGTGACCGCCTCGACCACTCCGGGCAGCGGCCCGTACGGCACCTCGTTGCTGGCGAGTTTGATCGCCTCGGCCAGCCCCAGCTCGCGGGCCAGGTCGGCGGGGCTGCGCCCGGGGACGTAGGTCGGCAGGGCGTCCAGGTCGGCGCGGGTCAGCCGCAGCGGGGGCTGGTGACGTCCGGTGTCGGTCATGGGGTGTCTCCCGGGGGCTCGGGGTCGGTGCGGTCGGTGGCGGTGTCGTCGGTGGGGGTGTCGGGGTGGTCGGCGCGCGGCACCTGCACCACGACGGTCTGGGCCCGCTTGTCGTGCAGCGCCTGGCGCAGCGGGTGGTCGAACAGCGCGGATACCGCGTCGACGAACTGGAGCAGCAGACCGAAGCCGCAGCAGAACCAGAGCAGGGTGGGCATGCCCATGGTGCTCCACCGCCGGGTGGCCCGACCGAAGCCGAGCGGCTGGTCGGCGTCGACCGGCACGGCCCGGATGCGCAGCAGCCGCTTGCCCAGGGTCTGCCCACCGGAGGCCATCGTCGGCACCTCGTAGGCGAACCAGAGCGCGGTCGCGATGACCAGGATGGCGATCTGGAGGCCGCCGGCCTGCTCACCGATGGCGGGCAGCCCATCCCGGGAGGAGTCGCCGGCCATCGCCCGCCGGACCGCCTCCCGCAGGTAGGGCGCGGTCTCCTCGAAGTACCGCCAGACGAACCAGCCGTTGACCACCGCGTTGAGCCCGAAGACGACCCCGAAGTCGATCAGCCGGGCGAGCAGCCGGGCACCGTAGCCGGCCAGCGGCACACCGTGTGGGCGTGGCTCCGGCGGACGCCCCGGCCAGGTCGGGTACGGCCAGCCGGGCGGCGGCCCGCCGGGCTGCCCGGCCCCGTGACCCTCCGGCTGCCCGGCCCACGGGTGTCCGGGCTGGCCCGCTCCCGGTTGCCCGGTCCAGGGTTGGCCTGCGGTGGGTTGCCCGGTCCAGGGCGGGCCGGGGGTGCCCGGTGAGGTGCCGGGAGCGGCCGGGGCCGACGGGTGCCGGCCGGCCGTCGGCGGGGCGTCGGCGGGGAGGTCGGGGCGGGCGGCTCGGCCGCGGGCTCCGGCTCGGGCGGTGGCGGGCCGTCCGGCGGGGTGGCGTCGACCGGGATCGGGGCACCGATCCAGCCTTCACCGTCCCACCACCGTCGGGTGGTCGGCTCGGCCGGGTCGACGTACCACCCTGGCTGCACGCTCACGGTTTCGCCCTGCGCTGTCCGGTACGGTCGCTCTGCTCGCTCACCCGGCAACCTTAACGACGATGGTGCCGGCGAACTTGTCGTGGAGGCACTGCTGCCACGGCTTGTCCCAGAGCTGCCACAGCCCGTCGAGGTAGCTGAAGACGGGAATGATCGCCCCGCCGATCTGGGCGGCGGCCCACCGCTTGGCCGCGGCCGTACGGGTCAGCGTGGCGGCCGGGTCGAGCGGCACCACCTGGATCTTCATCACCCGCTTGCCGATGGTCTGCCCGGTCTTGTACATCATCTCGACCTGGTAGACGTAGCTCATGGCGAACGCCACCACGAAGATCACGCCCTGCAACACCAGCATCGGAATCAGGAAGTTGGTGAACGGGTCGGAGGTGGGCGTGCCGTCTGCCGTGGTGGTCAGGTCGGGCAGGACCATCTGGAAGAAGACGATGAAGGCCGGCACGATGAAGACCATGCTGGCCGCGGCGAGCACCGCCCCGTCGATGAGCAGGGCGAGCAGCCGGTCACCGAAGCTGGCCAGCGGCAGCCCACGCGGCGACATCCCGGGGAAACCGGGCGGCGGCATGCCGGGTCCCGGCGGCGGGTACCCGGGCATCCCGGCGTACGGGCCGGGTCGCGGGTAGCCGCCGGGCGGGGCGGCGTAGGGGCCGGGTTGCGGCGGCACGGCGTACCCCTGCGGGTGTGGGCCGGCGGGCGGGGCGAAGCCGCCGGCGGCGGGCCCAGGCCCACCGGCCGGCGGTGTCGGGTAGCTCGGAGGTTGCGTCACGCGAGACAGTGTTACAAATTGCCGCGCGCTTCCTGCTCGCGCTCGATGGCTTCGAACAGCGCCTTGAAGTTGCCCTTGCCGAAACCGAGCGAGCCGTGCCGCTCGATCAGCTCGAAGAAGACCGTCGGGCGGTCCTGCACGGGCTTGGTGAAGATCTGGAGCAGGTAGCCGTCCTCGTCCCGGTCGACCAGGATCTTGCGGGACTTCAGCTGCTCGATCGGCACCCGTACGTTGCCGATCCGGGCCCGCAGCTCCGGGTCGTCGTAGTAGGAGTCCGGGGTGTCGAGGAACTCGACGCCGGCTGCCCGCATCGCGTCGACGCTGGCCAGGATGTCGTTGGTGGCGACCGCGATGTGCTGTGCGCCGGGGCCCTGGTAGAACTCCAGGTACTCGTCGATCTGCGACTTCTTGCGGGCCACCGCCGGCTCGTTGAGCGGGAACTTCACCTTCCGGGTGCCGCTGGCGACGACCTTGCTCATCAGCGCCGAGTAGTCGGTGGCGATGTCGTCTCCGATGAACTCCGCCATGTTGGAGAAGCCCATCACCCGCTTGTAGAACTCCACCCACTCGTCCATCCGGCCGAGTTCGACGTTGCCGACCACGTGGTCGACGGCCTGGAAGAAGCGCTTCGGCTGGAGGCCGGCGGCGATCATCGGCTGCCGGTCGACGATCGGGCCCCGGGCCACGAAGCCGGGCAGGAACGGGCCGGTGTAGCGGGACCTGTCGACCAGGCTGTGCCGGGTGTCGCCGTACGCGGCGATGGTGGCGAGCCGGACGGTGCCGTACGCGTCGGTCACGTCGTGCGGCTCGACCAGGCCGGTGGCGCCCTGGGTCAGCGCGTGCGCGTACGCGGCGTCGACGTCCGGCACCTCCAGCGCGATGTCACTGACCCCGTCGGAGTGCTTCGCGACGTGCTCGGCACCGGCCGCGTCGGGGCGGACCGCGCCGGTCAGCACGAACCGGGCCGAGCCGCTGGTCAGCACGTACTCGGCGTGGTCGCGGTAGCCCTGCTCCGGCCCCCGGTAGGCCACGCAGGTCATGCCGAACGCGGTGGAGTAGTAGTGCGCGGCCTGCTTGGCGTTGCCGACCAGGAAGTGCACGTGGTCGAGGCCCTTGACCGGGAACGGGTCACGGGTGATGTCGTGGTCGACTGCGCCGACGAGCGTGTCGACGTCGATGTCCTCGGTCGACTGGGGTCGGTCGATCGCCTGGGTCACGGTGGCCTCCCTCGGTTGTGGCCGGCGTCGTGGGCCGGTGGTCCGTCAGCTCTTGCAGGCAGCATCGCGGTGGGCCCGTCCACTGGGCAACACTCACGTTTTACCCTGGTCAGGTTGCGCAATCGGTAGGGTGTCAAGCCATGAACGCTGCACAGGGTGCACAGCTCGACGCGTTGGACGGCAGGCTGGTCCAGCTCCTCGCCGACGAACCCCGGATCGGGGTGCTGGAATGCTCCCGTCGGCTCGGGGTGGCCCGGGGCACCGTGCAGGCCCGGCTGGACAAGCTGGTCGACCGGGGGGTGATCGGCGGGTTCGGGCCGGAGATCCGCCCGGCGGCGATCGGCTTCGCGGTGACCAGCTTCGTCACGCTGGAGATCAGCCAGCGGCACGGCCACGACACGGTCACCGCGCACCTGGCGGCGATCCCCGAGGTGCTGGAGGCGCACACCATCACCGGGGCGAGCGACCTGCTCTGCCGGATCGTGGCGCGCTCCAACACCGACCTGCAACGGGTCATCGACCAGATCGTCTCGTCCGAGGCGATCCGCCGGGCCTCCACGATCATCGCGCTCGCCGAGCAGATCCCCTACCGCACGCTGCCGTTGCTGCGGTCCGCCGCCGGGTCGTGATCAGGGCAATTGGGCTGATATAGCGGTATTCGAAGGCTCTGTGGACGCTATTTCGGCGATGTTGTGATGCGTCCGGTCTGCCCGCCGGGTGCGTCCCCCGCCAGGGAGAAAGCGGGGCGACACTCCGGCGCGGGGGCTGGGCGGGGAGGTGAACGTCGCTACGGTGTGCGGTGTGAAGGGCCTTGGCGGGGTGCGGGGAGGGCTGCTGCTCGGGCTCGTCGTCGTGATCGCGCTCGCCGTCACCGGAGTGTGGAACCCCTTCCCCGGGGTGTGGGACTGGGTCGACCGCAGCGAGCCGATCTCCGAACCGGACGTGCTGTGGCAGCAGCGGGTCGGCGGCACCCCGAAGAGCGTCACGATCGTCGGTGACACCGTCGTGGTCGAGCAACGTACCCGCACGGAGGTGCGCAGCCTCGCCACCGGCGCCCCGCTGTGGGAGCGCAAGGCGGACTGGTCGGCGGTGGCCGGCGGCGACCGCGACGCCGTCGTCGCCGTGGGCAAGCTCCTGGTCAAGGGGTACGAGCTGCTCGATCCCACCACCGGGGCGGTACGTCGGCGTGACGGCGACGCGGTGGCCGTCTGGACGTACCGGAACATGCTGCTGGACGCCCGGTGCGTGGCCGCCACCGACTGCACGCTGAGCGCCTGGGACCCGCGCGGTAACAGCCCGCTGTGGACGGCCTTCCTGCCCGGGGTCAGCACCGGGCTCTTCGCCGACAACCCGGGCCTGCTCGGCACCCGGCGGTTCACCGCGCTGCGGATCGACGAGGGGGTGGCCGGGCCGGAGGCGGTGCCGCCGCTGCTCGGGTTCCCGGTGGACGGCCGGGTGCACGTGGTGGACACCGCCACCGGCCGGGTCGTGCAGAACGTCGAGCCGGGCCGCGACGAGCGGTTGTCCGTCGTCGGCGGCCGGATGCTCAAGATCACCGCAGTGTCGGTCGACGGCAGCTGCCAGTACGCCGTCTCGGCCCGGGACCCGGCCACCGGGCAGGAGGTGTGGCGGCGCACCGGGCTCAACCTGCGCACCGCCGACAGTGCCGGGTGCGTGCAGCGGGAGGACCCGCAGGGGGCCCGCAGCGTGCTGATCGGGGTGGGCCCCGACGGGCGGGAGACGGTCCTCGACGGCTACGACGGCCGGGTGCTGCTGGTGAACGCCGAGGGGGAGAAGCTGCTCGCCGTCGACGACCGGTACGCCCTGGTGCGCAGCGCCGACAAGGATTCGGTCATCGCCCGGGAGTTGGGCACCGGCAAGGCCCGCTGGACCCGGCCGGCCGGGGCGAAGGCGGGTGCGGCGCTGACCCCGTACGCGGCGGTGCTGACCGGGGACAAGCCGAGTCGGCTGGTCGCCGTGGACCCGCGTACCGGTAAGGAACTGGTGGTGTTGCGGACCAGCGCCAATGCGCTCGCGGTCGGCCGCAACGGCATGGTCGTCGGCGAGGGGCGGGAGATCGGGTACGTCCGGTTCGGCGCGGGTGCCGGTGCGCCGCCACCCGCCGCGCCACCGGCCGGGTCGGACGGTCAAGGCGGGCCCGGCCCGGGGCGTACCGGTGGCGTACCGGACGTCGAGGACAGTTGCGGACCGAAGCGGGAACTCTGCGCCAACGGCGACGGGTGAGAGCGGCGTCCCACGACCCACCCGGCGGGTGTCACCGATCGACCGGTCTGCCCTAGGCTTTTCCGACATGAGCAGTGCCGCCGCGTTCTCGTACGCCCCCTTGCTGCCGACCGGTCCGGATCAGACCGAATACCGCCTGGTCACCGACGAGGGCGTCGACGTCGTCCACGGGCCCGGGGGCGCCGCTTCCTGACCGTGGAGCCGGCGGCGCTGACCGCGCTGACCGCCGAGGCGATGCACGACATCGCCCACTACCTGCGGCCGGCGCACCTGGCCCAGCTCCGGTCGATCATCGATGATCCGGCGGCCTCCCCGAACGACCGGTTCGTCGCGCTGGACCTGCTGCGCAACGCCAACATCGCCGCCGGTGGCGTGCTGCCGATGTGCCAGGACACCGGCACCGCGATCGTGATGGGCAAGCGGGGCCGGCACGTGCTCACCGACGGCTCCGACGCCGAGGCGATCTCGCGTGGGGTCTACCAGGCGTACACGCGGCTGAACCTGCGGTATTCGCAGCTCGCCCCGCTGACCATGTGGGACGAGCGGAACACCGGCAGCAACCTGCCCGCCCAGGTCGACCTGTACGCCGAGGACCCGGACGGCCACCCCGACGCGTACAAGTTCCTGTTCATGGCCAAGGGCGGCGGTTCGGCCAACAAGTCCTACCTCTACCAGGAGACCAAGGCGCTGCTCAATCCGACGCGGATGATGCAGTTCCTGGAGGAGAAGCTGCGGCTGATCGGCACCTCGGCCTGCCCGCCCTACCACCTGGCGGTCGTCATCGGTGGCACCTCCGCCGAGTACGCCCTCAAGACCGCCAAGTACGCCTCGGCGAAGTACCTCGACACGTTGCCCACCTCCGGCTCGATGAGCGCGCACGGCTTCCGGGACCTGGAGCTGGAGGCCGAGGTGCTGGAGCTGACCCGCAACTTCGGCATCGGCGCGCAGTTCGGCGGCCGGTACTTCTGCCACGACGTGCGGGTGGTCCGGCTGCCCCGGCACGGCGCGTCCTGCCCGGTGGCGATCGCCGTGTCCTGCTCGGCCGACCGGCAGGCGGTCGCCAAGATCACCCCGTCGGGGGTGTGGCTGGAGCGCCTGGAGACCGACCCGGCGCGTTTCCTGCCGGACGTCACCGACGAGACCCTCGACGCCTCCGAGGTGGTGCGCGTCGACCTCAACCGGCCGATGGCCGAGATCCGGGCCGAGCTGTCGAAGTACCCGGTGAAGACCCGGCTGTCGCTGACCGGCCCGCTGGTGGTGGCCCGGGACATCGCCCACGCCAAGATCGCCGAGCGGCTCGACGCCGGTGAGCCGATGCCGCAGTACCTGCGCGACCACGCCGTCTACTACGCCGGCCCGGCCAAGACCCCCGAGGGCTACGCCTCCGGCTCGTTCGGCCCGACCACCGCCGGCCGGATGGACGCCTACGTGGCGAAGTTCCAGGCGGCCGGCGGCTCCCAGGTGATGCTGGCCAAGGGCAACCGCTCCGGCCAGGTGACCCGCTCCTGCCAGCAGCACGGCGGCTTCTACCTCGGTTCGATCGGCGGCCCGGCGGCCCGGCTGGCCCAGGACTGCATCAAGCACGTCGAGGTGCTGGAGTACGCCGAGCTGGGCATGGAGGCGGTCTGGAAGATCGAGGTGGAGGACTTCCCGGCCTTCATCGTGGTCGACGACAAGGGCAACGACTTCTTCGCCGAGGTCACCAAGCCGGTGCTGACCGTGGGCCGCCGCTGACGAGTCAACTCGCCACGCACACGCCTTAACATCGCTTGATGTTCCGACCGACGTACCCGATTCGTACTGCGCGGCTCACCCTGCGTCCGGTCACGCTGGACGATCTCGATGACGTGTGCTCCTGGCAGTGTCGACCGGAGGTCTTCCGCTGGACGCTCAGCGGGCCGCGTACCCGCGAGGAGTCGCGATCGTCGGTGGTCGCCATGGCGGGCGAGGACGCGCTCCGCGCCGAGGGGGACTGCCTGACGTTGGCCGTGGTCACCGACGTCGAGGTCATCGGGACGGTGGAGCTGGTCTGGCGCAGCCAGACCGACCGCACGGCTGAACTCGGGTACGTCTTCCATCCCGACCGGGGAGGTCGCGGGTTGGCTACGGAGGCCGCCACGGCGCTGTTGGACTGGGGGTTCACCGAGTTCGGACTGCACCGGATCTATGCCCGGTGTCACGGGCGCAATGCTGCGTCCGCCCGTCTGATGGCCCGGCTCGGCATGCGTCAGGAGGCGCACCACGTCGAAAGCTATCTGTTCCGAGGCGAGTGGGCCGACCAGCTCGTCTACGCCATCCTGGCGCGCGAGTGGAGCCTACGTGCGCTACGGGGCTGATGGGACTGCTGACGACTTCTTCGCCGTGATGTGCGAGGTTGCCGCACCTGGTGTGCGATGCCGTACATTCGCCGTACAGTAGGTTCGGGAGCGGCACACGACCGGATGGAGTCTCAGATGAGCGCCAAGACTGAGCGCATCGAGGTGAGAGCGGACGAGGCCAGTAAGTCGCGAATCGCCGAGGCGGCCGAGATGCTCGGCGAACCAGTGTCGGCCTTCATGGTGCGTTCTGCCCGTGCGGAGGCGGACAAAGTACTCGCAAGGGCGGAACGGACCATTATGCCCGCAGGGCAGTTTGACCTGCTCATCGCGGCACTCGACGAACCTGACGAGGCGCCGGTGCTTACCGAGATCGCCAACCGCCCCCGGCGTTTCCGGCGGGTGTGAGTTGTTTCTTTCCGGCCGGCTTAAAGACCAACACCAGCTCGCCTGCTTCGACTGTGGCGAGCCGTCGCTGAACATCTGGCTTGCCGAGCAGGCCCGCCGTGCTCAGCGCGCCGGGACGTCCCGCACCTATGTCTGGACCCCGGAGGGCAGCGACGACGTGGTGGCCTACTACTCGATTGCGCCGACGCAGGTCGAACGGGCCGGCTTGACCGGTGGGCAGGCGGGCGGTTTCAGCGTCGTTCCCGCCTACCTGCTGACCCGGTTCGCCCTTGATCGCTCCATTCAGGGACAGGGCCTCAGCGATGATCTTCTGCTGGACGCCGTAGAGGTCATCATCAGGGCGACGAGTGTAGCCGGCGGTCGTCTGATCGTTGTCGACGCGATCAACAGCCGGGTGGCGGCCTACTATCAGCAGCGGGGCTTTCAACCGATCAAGGGCGACGCCCTGCGGCTGGTCATGAAGGTCGAGACAGCCAAGCGGGCACTGAGCACGGGCAAGATGACGGTGAGCGCCGGTGGCGGTCTGGGTGTGGCAGGAATCGTCCTGTCCACCCCGCGCGGTGAGGCGGCGTCGGTCGTCGCTTCGCCGGACGAACTACGGGCGATCGCCAGCGAGCTGGAGAATCGCGCCGACCTCACGGAACCCTTCACCATGGATTCCCTGCGACAGGCCATCAAGGTGGCGCTCGGTAGGGATCCCTTCAGCGAGGTCTGAGAACTGGTTCCTCGTATGCTGCCAGGCAGGGACCCGGCAGTCGTGATTGAGTGCCCATGTGGCGGGGGGCGAGCCTCACCGGTTCTCGTTTCGGTGCAGTTGCTACAGCAGTCGCGAGTCGGGTCGATGCCCCGGGTCTTGCGTAGCGCGAAACCCGGCCCACCCACCGTCCGGAAGGCTGCCGGGCTCACTTCCTACAGGTGGTGCCGCAGGCTCTTCTGCGCTAGCCGACTCGCGGACGCATGCCCGGTAGTAGAGGCGCCGGGCATGCGGGTCAGCCCTGGCGGTAGCGCGTCCGGACTGCGTAGAGCGCGGTCGCGCCCTCCCCTCGGTCCTGCCCGGCAATTCGGAGATCTTTCACGGCGGCCACGACGTGCTGTCCGGTTGCGCCACTGCCGGCGTCTACCCAGACCTGCACGGTTCCGTGTTCGGGTAGCTCACGCGGTCCCACCGCCAGAACTTCGGATCTTGGCATGGAGGCTCCTCCTGCAGCATGCGTCTTCATGCCAAACGGTAGACGATAAAGTTGGCACAACTTCAAGTCATTCTATTGGCCTAGTTGCTGGATGCATAGGTTGGCCTACTCTCCGGCCAGGGACGATGGATGAGTGGCCAACCTGGAGTCAGCGGTACGGAAGCTGCGCGCGGCGCAGGCTGGCGTGCCCCGCGCCGAGGAGCGGGCGGCCAAGCTCATCGCTGAAGCCCGCGCCCAGGTGAAAGCTGCGCGTGTCGAGCTGGCCGAGGCGATCCGGGCCGCTGACCGGGACGGCACACGCCAGGTCGACATCGTGACGGCCACCGGCTACAGCCGGGAGCGAATCCGGCAGATCATCCGCAACGGAGAAGACTGACTGGCATGACCGCCGAGATCGACCCGGTGCTGCCGGTGCCGCGATACCGGCAACTCGCCGTGATCCTGCGCAAGGCGATCGAGGTCGGCCTGCCCGAGTTGTAGTTGACCCTTACCTCGAACAACTCTGATGCCTGCTCTGGCGCACCGTCGGGCCTGTGGTCATGGAAGACCGGTCGATGGCTGGTGGCGTACTCCTGCGTGCACCACCCGGGGTGGAGATCCCCTCGGGGGTATGGAGTTGCTCCCTGCGCAGCGGGGTACCGCGTGGTACGGTTGGTACATGATGAAGATTACCCTGCGGGAGTTCCGCGATGGCGCGGGCCGAGTGTTGGACGGGGTCGAGCGCACCGGGGAGCCGGTCATCATCACCAAGTACGAGCGGCCCGTCGCCGTGTTGCTCGGAATCGACGAGTGGGAGGAGATCGAGGCGTTCCGAGACCGCAGGGACTCGGCGGTGATCGCTCGTTCTCGTGCCGAGGGGCAGTTCGTGCCGCTGTCGGCGGCTCTGGAGTCGCTCGGAGTTGATCCCCTCGAGGTGGAAGCGCTGTTGGCCGACCGGGCCGGCGGTGCGGCGGCGTGAAGGTTCAGATCGACCGGGATGTGTTGGTTTGGCTGCACAAACAGCCGCGTAACGTGTTCCTGACTGTCCTGAGCGCGATCCTCGGCCTGGTTTCCGACCCGGTGCCGCAGAGTTCGACCGAGATGCGCGATGGGTCCGGGCGTCGGTTGCGTGTCGGGGACTACCGGGTCCTCTACCGCCTGGACGGCGACGAGTTGACCGTCCACGACGTCGGGCATCGCAAGGACGTCTACTCGTAAGCACCCAGCTCCGGCGACCTTGCCCGGCTGCAACAGTCAAGTGGCCAACCTGGGGCGGCGGGTGACACCACTCTTTCCCTGATCGAGCACGATCTTGCCCTACCGCCCGTTTTCTCCCGAGCCCCGCTGCGAGCAGGGGGAGCGCGGGGCAGGATGGGACGGGTGACGACTCCAGAGGCAGCGGGCTACCGGATCGAACGCGACTCGATGGGCGAGGTGGAGGTGCCCGCCGAGGCGCTGTGGCGGGCGCAGACCCAGCGCGCGGTGCAGAACTTCCCGATCTCCGGCCGGGGCATCGAACCGGCCCAGATCAAGGCACTCGCCCAGATCAAGGGGGCCGCCGCCCTGGTCAACAGCGAGCTGGGGGTGATCGGCGCGGACGTCGCCGAGGCGATCGCCACCGCCGCCGCGCACGTGGCCGACGGCGGGTACGACGACCAGTTCCCGATCGACGTGTTCCAGACCGGCTCGGGCACCTCGTCGAACATGAACACCAACGAGGTGATCGCCACCCTCGCCACCCGGGAGCTGGGCCGGGACGTGCACCCGAACGACGACGTGAACGCCTCGCAGTCCAGCAACGACGTCTTCCCGTCGTCGATCCACCTGGCCGCCACCCAGTTCGTGGTGGAGGACCTGCTGCCGTCGCTGCGCCACCTGGCGGAGGCGCTGGAGGCGAAGGCGGCCGAGTTCGAGACGGTGGTCAAGGCGGGGCGTACCCACCTGATGGACGCCACCCCGGTCACCCTGGGGCAGGAGTTCGGCGGGTACGCCGCTCAGGTCCGCTACGGCGTCGAGCGGTTGGAGTCGGCGCTGCCCCGGCTGGCCGAGCTGCCGTTGGGCGGCACCGCCGTGGGCACCGGCATCAACACCCCGCTGGGTTTCGCCGGCAAGGTGATCGAGAAGCTGCGCGCCTCGACCGGGCTGCCGTTGACCGAGGCCCGCAACCACTTCGAGGCGCAGGGGGCGCGGGACGCGTTGGTCGAGACGTCCGGCCAGTTGCGTACCGTCGCGGTCGGGCTCTACAAGATCGCCAACGACGTGCGCTGGATGGGTTCCGGCCCCCGGGCGGGCCTGCGGGAGCTGCACATCCCCGACCTCCAGCCCGGCTCGTCGATCATGCCGGGCAAGGTCAACCCGGTGGTCGCCGAGGCGGTGCGGCAGGTCTGCGCCCAGGTGATCGGCAACGACGCGGCGGTCGCGTTCGCCGGCAGCCAGGGCGACTTCGAGCTGAACGTGATGCTCCCGGTGATGGGCCGCAACCTGCTCGAATCGATCAAGTTGCTCTCCGCGTCCAGCCGGATCTTCGCCGACCGCCTGGTGGCCGGCCTGGTCGCGGACGCCGAGGTCTGCCTGGCGTACGCGGAGGGGTCGCCGTCGATCGTCACCCCGCTCAACCGCCACCTCGGGTACGACGAGGCCGCCTCGATCGCCAAGGAGGCGCTGGCGAAGCAGGTCAGCATCCGCGAGGTGGTGCTCTCCCGGGGGCACGTCGACTCCGGCAAACTCACCGAGACCCAGCTCGACGAGGCCCTCGACCTGCTCCGGATGACCCACCCCTGACCCACCCCGGCCCCTGCCCGGCGCGGCCCGGCCCGGCTTGATCGACTCCTGTGGGCCGATGTAGCGGTGTCAGACGGATTCGACAGCGCTACATCGGCCCCCATGAGTCGATCATGGCTCGGTCGGTGGGCGGGCGCGGGGAACCCAGGCGAGGAAACGGGCGAAGAGGGTCGCCGGGTCGGGGCCGGTGTCGGGATAGAGCCGGTACAGGTCGGCGGCGGCGTCGTGCAGCACGGTGCACAGGTAGATGTTGAGCGCGACCCGGTCGTGGGCGTACTCGGAGACGAGGGTGAGTCGGGCGGTCCCGCAGGGCCACGGCGCGGCGCACACCCGACACAGCCAGAGTGGGCGCAGCGGCAGGTGCGGGCGCGGTGTTCCCTGGCGCGGCCCACTCCGGCCGGCCGGGTCAGGTGGTCCGCCGGGACGGGGTGATGAGCCCGGGGTGACCGCCGGGCTCATCGGCGTCCCCGGTTGGCCCGCCACTCCTGGGCCAGCGTGAGCCAACCGACCCGGCCCACTCGCGGAAACGACACCGTGGTGTCCTCCCACCCGGGCGGAGCCGACCCGGCGGTGGGTGGTGCGGCCGACCCGGCGTCAGGGCGGATAGCGGGTGTTCCGCCCGGGTGGGTTCCGGGCCGGGCCGGGTGGTGGCCGGCGGCTCGCCGGTCGCCCGGGTTCCCGCTCGGGCCGAGGATGGGTTCGTCGGCCCGGCCGAGGGGGTGGGGCATCTCGGGTGGGGCTGCGTCGGGGCGTCGGGTGGAGCAGAGCCTGCGGGCAAGCCGGTGTCGCCAGGTGAGCCGGGGCATCGCGTCGCCTCCATGGTGGGTCGGCTGGTCGTCTCCCCCGGCGGTGGGACCGCCGGCCGGGGTGCGGGCTGTCCCACCGCGACACCGCCCGCCCGGAGGGGTGGGCGGTCGATGTCGCACTTCACAGTCTGCTGATGAAACCACTACGGTGTGAAGGGTTGTTGTCGGCTTCCGGTCTTGTCCTGTGTCTGCGACTTTCCTGGTCGGCGTGGTGTCGGAGTCGATCGTCGGGGCGGTGGAGGGCTGCTGGAGATGACGGACGGGCGGATGACGGCGGCGGCTTTCCTCGTCGCGGAGCTACGGCGGGCCCGGACCCGGCGGGGCTGGAGTCAGGACGACCTCGCCAAGGCGGTGAACTACTCGGCGTCGATGGTCAGCGCGATAGAGCTGGGCCAGCAGCCACCCACCGCGAAATACCTCGAACTGGCCGACAGGGCCCTCGACACCGGCGGCATCTTCAGCCGGATGCTCACCGATCTGGTCGCCCTCGACCGGGCCCGGGTGTGGCAACTCGGCTGGCGACCCTGCCCGACGGCATGGAGCTGGGATGTGTCGGCGGGCAGGTCCGTACCCAGGAGTTCAGCGAGCCCGACGTCCTGACCCGGATGCGGGAGGTCTGGGAGTCGACTCTCGGTGAGGCGTTGCCCCCGGCGGAGTCCATCGAGTTGATGCGGCAGGTGGCGGAGTCGTGGAACTGACCGGCGCGGCAGGTCGCGCGGTTCCCGGGCCGACCGGCCCGGTCTGGCGCAAGAGCACCCGGAGTAGTCAGAACCACGACTGTGTCGAGGTGGCGAATCTGGTCGGCATGGTCGGGGTGCGGGACAGCAAGGACCCGGCAGGCCCGGTGCTCACCTTCCCGGCGTACTCTTGGCGGGTCTTCGTGGCGGCGCCCCCGCGCTGACGGGACCGGCTCGCGGTGGACGGTCGCCGCTGGCCCGGTCACCGCCGGGATAACCGGTCGACCGGGCGGCTCGCGGGCGGCATGATCCGGGTCGTGACGGGCCTGGGCGGGGTGTTGCTGACGACGGCACGGCTGCGGCTGCGCCGCTTCACCGAAGACGACGTGCCGCATCTGGTCGAGCTGGACAGCGACCCGGAGGTGATGCGGTTCCTCACCGGCGGCCGGCCCACCCCCCTCGCCACCGTGCGGGACGAGCAGTTGCCCCGGCTTCTCGCCGGCTACGACCGCTACCCGGGGCAGGGTCGGTGGGCTGCCGAGGATGCTGTCGACGGCACCTTTCTGGGCTGGTTCGCGCTCGACCCGTCCGACGACGGCACCGGGCCGGAGTTGGGTTACCGGCTGCGCCGGGCGGCCTGGGGGCGGGGCCTGGCCACCGAGGGGGCCCGCGCGCTGGTCGGCCACGCCTTCGACACCCCTGGGGTACGCCGGGTGTGGGCGCAGACGATGGCGGTCAACGTGCGGTCCCGGGCGGTGCTGGCGAAGGCCGGCCTGCGGTACGTCCGCACCTTCCACGCCGACTGGCCCGACCCGATCGCCGGAACGGAGCACGGCGAGGTGGAGTACGAGCTGCTCAGGGGCGACTACCAGCCGCCTTCCGGGCCCGGTAGGCGCTGACCGCGACCCGGTTGCCGCAGCCTGCTTCGCAGAATCGGCGGGACCGGTTCTTGGACAGGTCGACCAGCACGTTGGCGCACTCCGGGTGGGCGCAGTGCCGCAGCCGGCCCAGCTCGTCGCCGCGGACCAGGTCGGCGACGGCCATCGCCGCCTCGACGGCCATCCGGGTGGCCAGCGGGGCGTCCCGGGGCACCGCGTGCACGTGGTAGGGCTGGTCGTCGTGCCGGATGAGCTGCGGCAGTGCCCGGGACTCGCGGAGCAGGTCGTTGACCACGGTGACGACGGTGTCCGGGTCGTCGTCCCAGAGCCGGCGCAGTCGGGGGCGTAACGCCCGGACGGCGCGCAGCTCGGCCCCGGTGCGGTCGTGTCGCCCGGTCCACCGGTTCGCGGCGACGAAGCGGTCCAGTGCGGCGATGTCGGGCAACCCTTCGCCGTCCCGGTTGTCGGTGTTGACCAGTGCGGCAGCGGCGGTCAGCCCGCACTCCGTGTCATGAGCGAAAAGCAACTTGACCCCTGTCGTAGTCGGCCGCTAGCGTCACCGGCGTAATCCTACTTTGCTGATGTCACGCCCGAGGAGCCCCGATGCCGCACCGATCCACCGCCGGCACCGGGCTGGCGCTCGCCCTGCTCTCCGCCGTCACGTTCGCCACCTCCGGCACCTTTGCCCGCTCGCTGATCGAGGCCGGCTGGTCGGCCGAGGCCGTCGTGGTCGCCCGGGTCGGCCTGGCCGCCCTGGTGCTGGCCGTCCCCGCCGTGCTCGCGCTGCGCGGCCGGGCCGGCGTGCTGCGCCGCAACCTCGGCCCGGTCACCGTCTTCGGTCTGCTCGGCGTCGCCACCGCCCAGGCATGCTTCTTCAACGCCGTCCGCTACCTGCCGGTGGGGGTGGCCCTGCTGCTGGAATACCTCGGCATCATCCTCGTGGTCGGCTGGCTGTGGCTGGTGCACGGGCAGCGCCCCCGCCGGCTCACCGTGGTCGGCTCGCTGGCCGCCCTGGCCGGGCTCGTCCTGGTGCTCGACCTGACCGGCGCGGGCCGGCTCGACCCGGTCGGCGTGCTCTGGGGTCTCGGCGCGGCTGTCGGGCTGGCCGGCTACTTCGTCCTCGCCGCGCGGGTCGACGCCGACCTGCCCTCGGTCACCATGGCCAGCGGCGGGATGGCTGTCGGCGCAGCCGTGCTGGCCCTGCTCGGCCTGGTCGGGGTGCTGCCGCTGCGGGCCACCTTCGGCGCGGTCGACTTCGCCGGGCAGCGCACCAGCTGGCTCGTCCCGATCGCCGGGCTGTCACTGATCGCCGCCGTGGTGGCCTACCTGACCGGGATCGCCGCGACCCGCATCCTCGGGGCCCGGCTGTCGTCGTTCGTCGGGCTGACCGAGGTGATGTTCGCGGTGCTCATCGCCTGGCTGGTGCTGGGTGAGCTGCCGGTGCCGGTGCAGCTCGCCGGGGGTGCGCTGATCGTCGCCGGGGTGGCGCTGGTCCGCCTCGACGAGCTGCGCGAGGGCCGCATCGAACGGGCGGCGGAGCGGACGGACGAGCCGGCTCTGACCTGAGCCGGACGAGCGGGCCCTGATCCGGGTGGGCGAGCCGGCACTGACCTGGGCCGGGCGGTCACGCGGCGATGACCTGGGCCGGGGCGGTCACGCGGCGCTGAACTGAGTCGGGTGGATCGGCGCTGCCGTGACCGGGTGGCGGCCCGCTCGGCGTGGCCGGGTGCGACGAACATGAGAGGGTGTCGGGCATGCTCAGCGTGGTGGTGTTCGACGCCGACGAGACCCTGATCGACCTGCGGCCGGCGGTCACCGGCGCCCTGGTGGCCGTACTGGAGGAGATGCGTCGCCGGACCCCGGTGGCGGCCGGGGTGACCCTCGCCGAGGTGGAGTCCGACTGGCAGGCGGTCTTCGGGTCGATGACCGCCGCACCGGTGATGGAGATCCGCCGGGCCGCGCTGGCCCGGTCCCTCGACCGGGCCGGGCTGGTCGGCCAGCTCGACGAGTTCGCCGAACTCTTCTTCACCAGGCGCTACGCGCTCAGCCACCCGTACCCCGACACCCTGCCGGCGCTGGCCGCCCTGCGCGCCGACTTCACCCTCGGGTACGCCACCAACGGCAACAGCCGGGCCGAACGCTGCGGCCTGTCCGGGGAGTTCGCCTTCGAGTTGTACGCCCACGAGGGCGGCCTGCCCAAGAAGCCCGACCCGGCGTTCTACGCCGCGGTCGTCGCCGCCGCCGGGGTGCCGGCGGAACGGATCGCGTACGTCGGCGACTCGATCTCCCACGACGTGCTCGGCCCCCAGCAGGCCGGAATGCGCGGCATCTGGCTCAACCGGCTCGGACTTCCTCTCCCCGAAGGGGTACGCCCCGACGCCGAGGTAGGCACGCTCACCGAGTTGCCGGCGGCGCTGCGCAGCCTGCAACCGACGAATGCCTGATGCGAGGCCAAATCCGACTTGTATCTGGCGGAATCGTCGCCGGTGCTATGGGATGGCTGCCACGTCCCTCAACGAGAGGATCTGATGTGGTGAGCAAGCGCTTCACCGCCGGAGCCGTCGCGACCGCGGCGGCCCTGGCACTTACGGTGACCGGCCTGACCGTCCCGGCGAACGCCGGGCCGACCACCAGCCGTACGTTCACCGTGGTGGCCGAGGACGGCGTCTCGGCGGACGCGGCGATCGCCGCGATCCGCGCCGCCGGTGGCACCGTCGTGTCCCGTACGGACGACGTCGGTCTGTTCCAGGTCACCAGCGACCGGGCCGACTTCGCCGGCCGGGTCACCGCCGCTTCCGCGCTGGTCGGCGCGGCCGAGCAGCGGGCCATCGGCCGGAAGCCCAAGCTGGACCGGGTCGCGCAGGAGAACCTGCTGACCCAGACCAAGCAGGCGGTCAAGGCCAAGGGCAACGCCAACGGCAAGAAGCTCGACCCGCTCGACGACAAGCTCTGGGGCCTCGGCATGATCGGGGCCGACAAGGCCCGCAAGGTCATGCCGGGCGACAAGCGGGTCACCGTCGGCATCCTGGACACCGGCGTCGACGCCAGCCAGCCCGACCTCGCGCCCAACTTCAACTGGGCGCTGTCGCGCAACTTCGCCCCGGACATCGCCGACGTCGACGGCCCGTGCGAGGTGGCGAGCTGCCTCGACCCGGTCGGCACCGACGACGGCGGGCACGGCACCCACGTCGCCGGCACCATCGGTGCGGCGGCCAACGGCTTCGGCCTGTCCGGTGTCGCCCCGAACGTCTCGCTGGTGGAGCTCAAGGGCGGCCAGGACTCGGGATACTTCTTCCTCAACCCGGTCGTCAACGCCCTGGTGCACGCCGGCAAGTCCGGCCTCGACGTGGTCAACATGTCGTTCTACGTCGACCCGTGGCTCTACAACTGCACCGCCAACCCGGCCGACTCGCCCGAGTCGCAGGCCGAGCAGCGGGCCGTCATCAAGGCGATGAAGCGGGCCCTGAACTTCGCCCACAACAAGGGCGTCACCCTGGTCGGCTCGCTCGGCAACAACCACGAGGACCTCGGCGCACCCCGTACCGACGTGTCCAGCCCGGACTACGGCGCCGACCCGTACCCGCGCCCGATCGACAACGACAGCTGCTGGGACTTCCCGGTGGAGGGTCCGCACGTGATCGGCGTGTCCGCCGTCGGCCCGTCCGGCAAGAAGTCCGACTACTCCAACTACGGCACCGAGCAGATCTCGGTCGCCGCGCCGGGTGGCTGGTTCCGCGACGGCTTCGGCACCGACACCTACCGGACCGACGCCAACATGATCCTCTCCACGTACCCGAAGAAGGTGCTCCAGGAGGAGGGTTCGGTCGACGAGAACGGCAACGTCGTGCCGGGCTTCGAGAACTCGGTGTTCAAGCAGTGCACCACCGCCGGTGAGTGTGGCTACTACACCTACCTGCAGGGCACCTCGATGGCGTCGCCGCACGTCAGCGGGGTCGCCGCGCTGATCGTCAGCAAGTGGGGCAAGAAGGAGGGGAAGGACGGCTACGGCCTGGCGCCGGCCAAGGTGGAGCAGCACCTCTACCGGACCGCCGCCGAGCACGCCTGCCCGGAGCCGCGCCTGCAGAGCTACGCCAACGAGGGCCGGTCGACCGAGTTCGACGCGTACTGCGCCGGGTCGCTGAACTTCAACGGCTTCTACGGGTACGGCATCGTGGACGCGAACGCCGCGGTGCGCAGCCCGCTCAAGCCGAACGTCGCTCCCTGACGCGCGGCACCCCGGCTGACGCCCGACACCTGGGCTGACGCTCGACGTTCCCAGGAGGGGCCCGGACGACGGAGGTCGTCCGGGCCCCTCCGCGTCCCGCCCTGGCCGGTCGTGGTCCGTCGATGATCGACTCAAGGGGGGGCGATATTGCGGTGTCGGGGTGGGCGGGATACCGCAACATCGGCCCAAGGGAGTGGATCATCGGCGCCAACCCCGTTGGGCGAGGACGTCGCGCACCTCGCGGAGCACGGCGGGGAAGTCGTCCCGCAGGCGACGGCTGGTCACATGCAGCACGACCCAGCCGGCAGCGATCAACTGGTTGAGCCGGCGGCGGTCCCGGTGCATCTGGTCCGGGTCGGTGTGCCAGTGGCCGTCGTACTCCACCGCCACCCCGAACTCCGGCCACGCCAGATCGGGATGCAACACCAGACCGGACGGCAGCCGTACGGCATGCTGGGCGACCGGCCGGGGTAGGCCGGCCAGCACGAGCCGGACCCGCAGGTGCGACTCGGGTGGCGACTGTGCGGCCGGGTCGGCCAGGGCGAAGACCCGGCTGGCCCGTCGACCGCCCCGCCGGTCGGCGAACCGCTGCGCGATCTCGGCGAGCGCGGCCGGGCTGGTCAGGCCGCCACCGAGCAGTGCGTCGACGATCCCCACCGCGCGGACCGGCTCCAGCCACGCCGCTGTCTCCCAGGCGGCGAGCGCAGGAGACGACCGGGGCGGGCTGAGCGGCATCGGAGGCGGGCCGAGCGTGGTGGCCGCAGGCAGCCCGGGTGGGACGGCTGCAGAGCGGTCGAGCCTGGTGGTCCGAGGGAGGTCGAGCCTGGTGGTCCGAGGGAGGTCGTGCCTGGCGGTCCCGGGGAGGTCGAGTGGGGTGGCTTCAGGGTGATGGTCGGACGGGGGCGGTTGCCGGGACCCGGCCGGTCCGCCGGGGTCGGCTACCGAGTGCACCCGGATACCACCCGGGGAGCCGAGCCGGACCCCACCGGGGGAGCCGAGCCGGACCCCACCGGGGGAGGTGACCGTGGTGGCTCCCTGGGAGCCGACCCGCGCCGCCCGGGGCACGAGCACGTGCACCTCGTCACCGAAGCCGGCGGCGTGCTCCACCCCGTGCAGATACGCCGCCGACGGGCCGGCGATGACCGATCCGGCGGGCATCCGAAGGATGGCGGCGCGGCAGATCAGGGCGTGGTCCCGGTCGAGGCGGGCGTCGGCGTACACGTCGTGACCGAGGCGGAGCCAGGCTGCCCCGCGTAGTTGGTGTCGGGTGAGCAGGCCACGCCGGATCGCGTCCGAGCCGCGGAACACCTGCCAGGCGAGGGCCTCCGGCCGATGCGGTTGAGGTGGCATGACACCAGCCTCGGGCCGCCCGGCCGTCCGGCGACACCCCTGTGGACAACCGCGCCCGCCCGCGCCCCCCGCCCCTGTGGACAAGCCCCCTCACACCGTGCCATGTGGTAAGGCGGCGCAACCGATCCGCCGCCCACGATCCAGCCGCCCCCTTCCGTCGCGCGGACAGGTGGGCGGCCGGCGATGGCGCGTCTTGATCGACTCACCTGGGCCGAAGTTGCGGGGTGAGACTCGGCGGGAGACCGCTACCAAGGCCCACGTGAGTCGATCATCCTCGCTCTTCCCGACGGTGCGGGCGGTCAGGACAGGGCGGTGGCGATCGTCCGGGCGGCGGTGGTGACCTGCGGGCCGACGGTGTCGACCGGCAGCGGGGCCAGCGAGATCACCCCGACGCTCGCCTCCAGGCCGGGCACCCCGAGCACCGGCGCGGCCACCCCGTACGCCCCGGCCTGGAGTTCCCCGGCGGTGCTCACCGGGGCGGTGAGGCCGGCCCGCCCGGCGAGGACGGCCCGCCCGGCGGCCCCGCGTTCCAGCGGGTGCCGGGTCCCCGGCCGGTACGCCACGTGGAACGACGTCCAGCTCGGCTCGACCACGGCCAGGGCCACCCCTTCGCCGCCCTCCACCACGGTCAGGTGCGCGGTCGCCCCGGTCTGCTCGGCGAGCCGCCGCAGCGCGGGCAGCGCCCCTTCGGCGAGCAGCGGTTGGGCCCGCCGGGCCAGGTGCAGCACGCCGACACCGAGACGCAACCGACCGTCACCGCCCCGGCGCAGCATCCCGTGCCCGGTCAGCGCGCCGACCAGCCGGTAGACGGCGGCCCGGCCGATGCCGAGCCGGTGGGCGGCCTCGGTGACGGTCAGCCCGGTCGACGCGTCGGCGACCAGGTGCAGCAGGCGCAGGCCCCGGTCCAGGGTCTGCGCCGTCTCGCCACCCGCAGGCGTCTGGTTGCCCGGCTCGCCGGGGGCCGTCGTCTCCACAGCAGGAGCGTACGACCCGGCTCGGGCAGACCCCGGGGAGCACGGACAGCTACCCTTGTACGGTGACGCTACGCCTGTATGACACCGCCACCCGATCGGTGCGGGACTTCGTCCCGCGGGAATCCGGCAAGGTGGGGGTCTACCTGTGTGGTCTCACCCTCCAGGCCCCGCCGCACATCGGTCACCTTCGCTCCGGTGTCAACTACGACGTGTTGCGGCGCTGGCTGTCGGCCGCCGGCTTCGAGGTCACCTTCATCCGCAACGTGACCGACATCGACGACAAGGTCCTCGTCAAGGCGCAGGAGCAGGGCCGTCCGTTCTGGTCCATCGCGTACGCCAACGAGCTGGCGTTGGCCCGGTCCTACCGGGCGCTGAACGTGCTGCCGCCGACGTACGAGCCGCGGGCCACCGGGCACATCCCGGAGATGCACGAGCTGATCGCCCGGCTGATCGAGACCGGGCACGCCTACCCGGCCACCGACGGCTCCGGCGACGTCTACTTCGACGTGGCCTCCTGGCCGGCGTACGGGTCGCTGTCCGGTCAGTCGCCGGACGACATGCAGTCCGCCGGGGACGCCCCCGAGCGGGGCAAGCGGGACCCCCGGGACTTCGCGCTGTGGAAGGGCGTCAAGCCGGACGAGCCGGCCGACGCCTACTGGCCGTCCCCGTGGGGCCGGGGCCGCCCCGGCTGGCACATCGAGTGCTCGGCGATGTGCCAGCGTTACCTCGGGGCCGAGTTCGACATCCACGGCGGTGGGCTCGACCTGATCTTCCCGCATCACGAGAACGAGATCGCCCAGTCGCAGGCCGCCGGGCTGCCCTTCGCCCGCTGGTGGGTGCACCACGGGCTGCTCAGCATCGGCGGCGCCAAGATGGGCAAGTCGCTCGGCAACGCCCTCGACCTGAGCTATGTCGACTCGCTCGGGGTGCGCCCGGTGGAGCTGCGTTACTACTACGCGGCGGCGCACTACCGGTCCCGGATCGACTACTCGGAGGACGCGCTGCGCGAGGCGGCGGTGGCCTACCGGCGGATCGAGGGGTTCGTCCAGCGGGCCGTCGAGCGGGTCGGCCCGGGGCAGTTCGGGGAGCTGCCGGCGGCTTACGTCGCCGCGATGGACGACGACCTCAACACCTCCGCCGCACTGGCCGTCCTCCAGGCGACGCTGCGTGACGGCAACACCGCGCTGGCCGAGGGGGACGATGTGACCGTCCGCACCACCCTCGCCGCCACCCGGGCGATGCTGGATATCCTCGGTGTGGACCCCCTCGACCCGGCCTGGGCCGGCGGCGGCCGTGCCGACGACCTGCGCGGCGTGGTGGACTCCCTGATCGCGCTGGCCCTGGAGCAGCGCGCGCAGGCCCGCAGCCGTAAGGACTGGGCTGCCGCCGACGCTGTCCGCGACCAGCTCAAGCTGGCCGGCGTGGTCGTCGAGGACACCCCCCAGGGCCCCCGTTGGACTATTGGAGAGCAGGACTGATGGCCGGCAACTCGCAGCGCCGTGGCCGGCGACTGACGCCGAAGGCGGGTGCCCCCAAGGGCTCCGGTGGCAAGAACAAGGACTCCCTCGCGGGTCGGGGCAAGACCCTGCCCGCCGACGAGCGACCCTGGCACAAGGCGTACTCGGGCACCGAGAAGCTGCCCCAGCGCACCGCCTGGAAGCAGGACAAGGAGCGCAGGGCGGCGGTCGAGGAGGGCCGGGCCCCCAAGATCGGCCAGCCCGGCACCAAGGACACCACCTGGGGCAAGGGCACCCGGGGGATGGCCCCGGTCCGGGCCGGCGCGGGCGGTCGCGGTGGCGCGGGTACGGGTCGCGGTGGCGCAGGCGGTCGGGCCGGCGCGGGTACGGGCCGTGGTGGTCCCCGGGTCGCGCCGGGGCGTAAGTCGAACCCGTCCCGGGACACCCCGGAGCTGCTCGTCGGCCGGAACCCGGTGCTGGAGGCGTTGCGCGCCCAGGTGCCGGCGACCGCGCTGTATTCCGCGCAGGGCATCGACGCCGACGACCGGATCAACGAGATCACCCGGACGGCCGCCGACCGGGGCATCGCCATCCTGGAGATCAGCCGGGCCGAGCTGGACCGGATGACCGGCGGTGTGCTGCACCAGGGCGTCGGCCTCCAGGTGCCGCCGTTCGCCTACGAGACCTTCGAGGACCTGGTGGCCGTCGCGCTGGAGCAGGCTGCTCCGCTGCTGGTCGCGCTGGACGGGGTCACCGACCCGCGCAACCTGGGTGCGGTGATCCGGTCGGCTGCCGCGTTCGGTGCGCAGGGTGTCTTCGTACCCGAGCGTAGGGCCGCCGGGATCACCGCGACCGCCTGGCGGACCAGTGCCGGTGCGGCGGCGCGGGTGCCGGTCGCCCAGGTCACCAACCTGACCCGGTCGCTCAAGGCGTGCCAGGAGGCCGGCTTCATGGTGGTCGGCCTGGACGCCGACGGCGACACCGACCTGTACGACCTGGAGGCGGCCGTCGGTCCGCTGGTCGTGGTGGTCGGCTCCGAGGGGCGTGGCCTGTCCCGGCTGGTCGGGGAGACCTGCGACCTGACCGTCAGCATCCCGATGATCTCCGAAGTGGAGTCGCTGAACGCCAGCGTCGCCGCCGCCGTCACCCTCGCCGAGGTGGCCCGCCGCCGCGCTGCGGAAGGCTGACCGGCCGCTGGCACCGGTGCGACCCGGCCGCCGGCACCGGTGCGAACCCGGCCGGGTAGACCGGCCGCTGGCTCCGGTGCGAACCCGGCCGGGTAGACCGGCCGCTGGCTCCGGTGCGAACCCGGCCGTCCCGGGGCGGTCACCCGCCGGCACGGCCGGGGGACGACAGACGAAGAAAGGGGCGGTCCGCCGAAGCGGACCGCCCCTTTCGCGTGGTGGAATCAGATGCGCTGGCCGGTGGCCGCGTTGAAGACGTGGTTGCGGCCGGCACGCGGCTTGACGAACACGGTGTCACCCATGTTCGGCATGGTCCGCCGGTCGGTGCGGACCACGAAACGCTCCTCGTGGCCCTCCAGCGCGGCGTGACCGTAGACGTTGGCGTCCGAGCCGAGGTCCTCGACCAGCTCGACCACGACCGGCATGCCGCCCTCGGTCGGGCTGACCAGGTCGCAGTCCTCCGGCCGGAAGCCGACGGTGACCTTGTCGTTGCCACCCTCGCCCCGGGCCGCCTCGACCTGCTCGCGGGTCAGCGGGATGTGCAGCTCGGCGAAGGCCGCGCCCCGCTCGTTGAGCGGAACGGTCTTGATGTTCATGGCGGGGGAGCCCATGAAACCGGCGACGAAGACGTTGGCCGGGGTGTCGTAGAGCGCCCGGGGGGTGTCCACCTGCTGCAGGACGCCGTCGAGCATGACCGCCACCCGGTGGCCCATGGTCATGGCCTCGACCTGGTCGTGGGTGACGTAGACCGTGGTGATGCCGAGCTTCGCCTGGAGCGAGGCGATCTGGGTACGGGTCTGCACGCGGAGCTTGGCGTCGAGGTTCGACAGCGGCTCGTCCATGAGGAAGACCTGCGGCTCGCGGACGATCGCCCGGCCCATCGCGACGCGCTGGCGCTGACCACCGGAGAGCGCCTTCGGCTTGCGGCTGAGGTACTCCTCCAGCTGGAGCAGGCCGGCGGCCTCCTTGACCCGACGGTCGATCTCGGCCTTGGGGGTCTTGCGCAGCTTGAGGGCGAACGCCATGTTCTCGTACACCGACATGTGCGGGTAGAGGGCGTAGTTCTGGAAGACCATCGCGATGTCGCGGGCCTTCGGCGGGAGGTGGGTGACGTCCCGCTCGTCGATGTAGATCGCGCCGTCGTCGACGTCCTCCAGGCCGGCGAGCATCCGCAGGCTGGTGGACTTGCCGCAACCCGACGGACCGACCAGGACGAGGAACTCCCCGTCGCCGATCTGGAGGTCGAGCTGGTTGACCGCGGGGCGTTCGGTGCCCGGGTAGATCCGGGAGGCCTTCGCGTACGTGACCGTAGCCATGGTGGTGCGCTTCCTTTCACCGGCAGGAACGTGCCGGACGATCCGAGTGAAGGAGCTGTCGGCACCCACGGTGCCGACCCACGGACCACCTCCGGGAGGCAGTCGCAGCCGACCCCGGGTGTCATCCGTGTCACTGCACGGTAAACGGGATTTCCAGCCGTGCCAAGACGGGATACATCGAGTGGGACGGACGGCATACGCATTTCGGTCAGGCGGGCACGGCCGGGCATCAATCCCCTCGCCTGACGGGCGTGCGGTACGCCGATTCGTCGGTGGGACGGGCGGAAGATTGACGTTTTCCATGCTCGGGGACCCTGCCGGCCGGGATTTCCCGACGTCAGTCGCTATGCTGACGTCGCACCACGCGCCCCTGTAGCTCAGCTGGCCAGAGCACTCGCCTTGTAAGCGAGATGTCGCCGGTTCGATCCCGGCCGGGGGCTCCAATTCCACAGCACGGCCGCCATTGGCGTTGCCGCCTGTCGATCCGTCGACACCCGCCGGGCACGCTCCTGCCGCCACCTCCGCCCTGCGTGACCGAATGGTCACTTCCGGTGGATGAATCGAGCTGGTTGAGTGGAAGGACCCACCCCACCGGCTGAGACGGGCTGCCTCATGATCCTTATCGCCCCGCGTCGACTGTGCACCATCCTCACCGCCGGTCTGCTGGCGGCGACGTTGCTCGCGCCCGGCGTCGCCATGGCCGCGCCGAGGACGGGCAGTGTCCCGGCCTGCCTGATGCATCCGCTGCCCCTGCCGGCCGGTGGGGGCCTGGCCTGGGACGCGATGTTCGTCGACCCGGCCGGCCGGTTCATCGTCGGCACCGGTCGGCGGGCCACCGACCAGGGGCAGGAGCCGGTGCTGGTGCGGTGGGACGGTCCCCGCGTCACCGTGTTGACGAGATCACCCGGGCTGCTGGTGGCCGTCAACCGGCACGGCGTCCTGGTCGGTGACAGCTCCACCGGTGCCGGCAACCGACCGTGGCGTTTCCGGGACGGCCGGGTGGAGTGGCTGCCCCTGCCGCCGAGCGGGATCGGCGGCTATGTCACGGCCGTCAACAGCCGGGGGGACATCGTCGGCTTCGGCGGCTACCTGGAGGAGCCGGTGACCCTGCGCTGGCCGGTCGACCGGCCGGACACCGTCGAGGTTCTCGAGCCCGGCGGCCTCCCGGTGGCGATCCTCGACGACGGCACCATCGTCGGCGAGGTCCCCGGCGAGGAGGACCGTTCGTCGCACGGTCCCGGAGCGCACGGTCCCGGAGTGCGTGGTCCCGGTGCGCGTGGTGCCGGCGGGGAGCGCGGGGTCGCCCCGCCGCCCGTCGCCTGGGTGCGTCGTCCCGACGGACGGGTCGACCGGCTCACCGCGCCCGGCGCGGTGAAGTCGACGGTGCGGGTGGCCCGGGGGAACTGGGCGGTCGGCCAGGTCGCCGACACGGCGGACGGGCAGTACGGGCAGATGGTGCGCTGGGACCTGCGCACCGGGGTGGCGACGCCGGTCAGACCGGGACTGATCGCCATGACGGGCGTCAACGCATCCGGTGGACTGCTCTCCGACTCGGTGGTCGATCACCTTGACCGTCGGGTGCCGCTGCGCAGCGTCGTCTCGGACCCGGTGACCCGCGTCGTCGCCGAGGCGATCGCCGACAACGGTCTGGTCGTCGGCCGGGCCGCCGGCCGGCAGGTCTCCTTCCCGGTCCGGTGGAGCGGCTGCTGAGCGGTCCGGATCTCCGCAGGACGCATCGTCGCCGGTCGCGGCGGGGCCCGCCGGTCGGTCCGGCTGGGTAGCCTGGTCGGCGCGGGGCTAGGACGACGGGCGGGGGCCGATGAGTCGTGCGGTGGAGCAGTCGAACCGGGCCATGTTGCGGGCCCGGGACGCGATGGACCGGGCGTACGCCGAACCACTGGACATCCCGGCGCTGGCCCGGATCGCGCTGGTCTCCGAGGCGCACTTCATCCGCACCTTCCGGGCCACCTTCGGCGAGACCCCGCACCGCTACCTGCAACGACGTCGGGTGGAACGGGCGATGTCGATGCTGGTGGAGACCGACCGGGACGTCACCGAGATCTGTTACGCCGTCGGGTTCAGCAGTCTCGGCTCGTTCAGCCGTACCTTCCGGCAGATCGTCGGCGAGTCGCCCACCGGATACCGCAGCAGCCGGTCGGCGGGCGACGGGCCGGTGCCGAGTTGCTTCGCCAAGGCCTGGACCAGGCCCAGCAGTTTTGGATAAGCAGCAGGTCAGGGGCCTGGCATAGCGTTCCCGGCATGACGATGAACGCGATCACCCGGTCCCAGCTCTACGTCCTCGACCAGGACGAGGCGCTCGACTTCTATGTCGGCAAGCTGGGCTTCGAGGTCAATACCGACCAGGATCTGGGCTTCATGCGGTGGCTGACGGTCAACGTGCCCGGCGATCCGCAGCGGGAGGTGCTGCTGGAGAAGCCCGGCCCGCCCGCGCTGGACCCGGCGACCGCCGAGCAGGTCCGGGAGCTGCTGACCAAGGGCGCGATCGGCGGGTGGCTGAGCATCACCACCGACGACGCCCACAAGACGTACGAGGATCTGGTCGGCAAGGGCGTCGACATCACCGACGAGCCGACCGAGCGCCCGTACGGCATCGACTTCGGCATCCGGGACCCGTTCGGCAACCGGATCCGCATCGGCCAGATGTTCCCCCGGGCCTGAGGGCGGCGTGGTCGGGAAGCGCGGGTTACGCTCGCGCCTCCCGAGCCTGACGAGGTGGCGACGGGTGTGCGGCTGCTCTACCTGGCCCGGCACGGCGAGCAGGAGGGTCGTGCGGCCGACGGTGGGCGCTGCGCCCGGGGCCGCCGGAATACCGGGTGTGGGCGGCGTGGTCGGCGGCTACCGTCGCCCGATGACCACGCCGAGTTTTCCCGATCTGCCGAAGTGTGAGTTCGCCTTTCCCGGTCCGCTGCGCGACCAGCTCGTCGCCGCCGTGCTCAGCGGGGAGAAGACCTCCACCACCGGGCTGCTCCAGGATTACGAGCGTGACGGTGAGCCGTTGCCCGTCGTGGGTGACCGGGCGGTGGTGGTCGACTCCGCCGACCGTCCGGTCGCGGTGATCGAGTTGACCGAGGTACGGCTGGTCCGGCTCGGTGACGTCGACCTCGATCACGCCCGGGACGAGGGCGAGGGGTACGACTCGGTGGCGGCCTGGCGGGCCGGCCATGAGGGGTACTGGCACGGGTCGGACTATCTGGGCTGGCTCGGTGACCCCGGGTTCCGGGTGGACGACGACACCGTCGCCGTGGCCGAGCGTTTCCGGGTGGTCGGGTGAGGCTGGCCGGTCAGCCGGTGGGCTGTTCCAGCTCGTCGCGTACCGCCAGGAAGTCCTCCTTGCGGTCGGGCTGCTTGGTGGCGGTCAGGAAGACCACCACCCCGGCGATCTCCGGGTCGGCCCAGGCGCAGGCGGTGAGATGACCCTCGTCGGCGGTCCGGCCCCGCCCGCAGCGGGCCTCGCCGCCGAACCGGCCGAACTCCACCGTCCTGAGCTTCGGAATCCGGTACGGCTTGAGTAGTCGGGCCAGGGTGGCCTGCGGGTCGGTGATCCGGCCCGAGACGGCGCTCACGATGATCGTCTCGGGGCCGTTCCGGCCCCGGCCGTACGTTCTCTCGACGGTGCTGGTGGCCGGGCTGGCCTCCTGGGCCAACTCGTTCAGCCGGAACCGGGGCAGTCCGGCCGGCAGCGGGGCACCCGAGCGGGGCAGACCGAGCAGGGTGTCCGGGGTCCGCAGCGTCCGTGCCGCCGCTGTCGGGGCGGGGTCCGCCGGCTGCCCGGCGTCGGCCACCGCGCAACCGGAGACCAGGACGGCGGCGACCACCGCCGGCAGCACCCCGGCCAGGCCGACCGGTCGACGCGCACCGGCCTGGTGACGCACCCCGGCCAGGCCGACCGGTCGACGCGGGCCGGCCTGGTGGCGCACCTCGGCCGGGCCGACCGGTCGACGCGCACCGGCCGGGCTGGCCGGGCGGCGCGGATCGGCCGGGTCGAGCGGGCGGCGCGGACCGGCGGGTCGTCTCTTCGGCACAACGCTCCTCGCGGGAATCGGAGCGGGTAGGTTATCCGACCAGTGTCGCCCCGGTTTGTCGTCGGTCCCCCGATTTCGCGGTGGGCGGTTCTCCGGTCCGGGGCGGCGGAATCGGGTGTGGTCGGGCACCGCACCCGGGGTCGGGTGCGGTGCCCGCTCGGAGGGTCGACGGCCACCGCGTCGGTGGTCAGCCGGTCGTGGTGGTCTTCAGCAGCAGGGCGGCCAGTTGGGGTGCGGCGGCCGGCGGTTGCGGACCGCTCGGGCAGTCGGACCACTCGACGATGCGGGTCCCGACGGTGAGTTGGTAGGAGTAGGTGTCCGCGCAGCGGCCGTCGGGCGGGCCGCCGCGGCTGCGGGTGGCCGGGCCGGTGAGCGTCCGGAGCTGGTCGAGCTGTGTCGGGGTGAGCTGGCCGGTACGGGTCGTGCCGGCCCGGTCGGTCGTGGTCCACCGACCGTCGGGCTCGACGGTCACCGTGTCGCGGTTCCCGGCGAAACCTCCGGAGCGGGTCAGGGTGACCCGGTCGACGGTGGTGGCGGACCCGGTGCCCCCGGGGCCCCGCGTGGTGCCGGCTTGGGTCGTCGCGCCCGGGGTGACGCCACCGGCTGCGGCGGTCGGAGCGGCGGGGGTGGTGGTGGTCGGGGTGCCGGGGGTGGTGGCCGTCCCGGTGGGGGCGGTGGACGGCGTCGCGGGTGAGCCCGGGTCACTCGCTGAGCAGCCGGTCAGCAGGCCGAGGGAAACCGTGATCGTGGTCAGGACCAGGGCGGATGATCTCATGCCGTTCCGACGCGCATCGACGTCAATCGGTTCCCTGGGCAAGGTGCCTCCTCCGTTCGGCCAGTGTCGTGTCATGGAACCGTTCCATCCCTTCTCTTTTCTTCGATGTATCGCTATATCTACATGCGTGACCACCCCCGTCACATCTTTCCCTTGCCAGGAGGGCACGTGAAAAGACCCCTCGCCGCCGTCAGCACAGCTCTGCTCACCAGCGGATTGCTGACCTGCGTCGCCACCGCAGCGCAGGCGGCCCCGGCCGCCCCGCTCCGGACACCGCCCCTGCCGCCCGCGCCGAGAGTCTGCTGCGCAGCAACCCCGGTGCCGTGCAGGGCGCCAGCGGAGAGGCCTACCAGGCCGTCCGCACCAAGGTCGACGCCAACGGCGCCGCGCACGTCCGCTACACCCGCACCTACCAGGGTCTGCGGGTGTACGGCGGTGACTTCGTCATCCACACCGCGCCCAACGGGACCCTCGCCGGCACCTCGGTCGGCCTGTCCGCTCCGCTCGCCCTGGGCACCACCGCCAAGATCAGCCCGGCGGCGGCCAAGGCGACGGCCCGCAAGGCGTTCTCCGGCAAGATCACCGAGGTGGGTACGCCGGAACTGTTCGTCGACGCCACCTCCGGTAAGGGCCGGCTCGCCTGGGAGACCGTGCTGTCCGGCTGGAAGGCCGACCAGCAGACCCCGTCGAAGCTGCACGTCATCACCGACGCCAGCACCGGCCGGGTCATCGGCGCGCACGACGAGATCGAGTCCGTGGTCGGCAGCGGCCAGGGCATCTACACCGGCTCGGTCAGCATCGACACCACGCTCTCCGGCAGCACCTACCAGATGATCGACCCGTCGCACGGCAACGGCCGCACCTGCGACATGAACAACGGCACCAGCACCTGCACCACGTTCACCGACGCCGACAACGCCTGGGGCGACGGCACCAACACCAACCGGCAGTCCGCCGGCGTCGACGCCCACTTCGGTGCGGCCAAGACGTTCGACTACTTCAAGAACGTGCACGGCCGCAACGGCATCTTCGGCAACGGCACGGGTGTGCCCAGCCGGGTGCACTACGGCCGCAACTACGTCAACGCCTTCTGGGACGGCGCCCAGATGACCTACGGCGACGGCGCCAGCAACTCCCGGCCGCTGGTCTCCCTCGACGTGGCCGGCCACGAGATGAGCCACGGCGTCACCGAGGCCGTCTCCGGCCTGGTCTACTCCGGCGAGTCGGGCGGCCTCAACGAGGCCACCAGCGACATCTTCGGCAACATGGTCGAGTTCTACGCCGCCGCGCCGAGCGACCCGGGCGACTACCAGGTCGGCGAGAAGATCAACATCAACGGCAACGGCACCCCGCTGCGCTACATGTACAACCCGTCGCTGGACGGCTCGTCCGACTCGTGCTGGAGCACCAGCACCAAGAACAAGGACGTGCACTACTCCTCCGGCGTCGGCAACCACTTCTTCTTCAACCTCGCCGAGGGCACCGGTGCCACGTCGTACGGCACCTCGCCGGTCTGCGGCTCCGCCCCGGCGGTCACCGGCATCGGCCGGGAGAAGGCCGAGAAGATCTGGTTCCGCGCCCTGGACGTGTACTTCACCTCCAACACGTCGTACGTCAACACCAGCACCCCGGCCAACACCGCCCGCGCGTACAGCCTCAAGGCGGCGACCGACCTGTACGGCAGCTGCTCCACGGAGTACAAGGCCGTCCAGGCGGCGTGGACCGCGGTCAACGTCGCCGGCAGCGACGCCCCCTGCTCCTCCACCGGTAACGACTTCTCCGTCTCGCTCTCCCCGACCTCCGGTTCGGTGACCGCGGGCGGTTCGGTCGCCACCACCGTCGCCACCGCGACCACCAGCGGCACCGCGCAGACCGTGACGTTCTCCGCGTCCGGCCTGCCGACCGGCGCGACCGCGTCGTTCAGCCCGGCCTCGGTGACCTCGGGCGCCTCGTCGACCCTGACCATCGCCACCTCGGCCAGCACCCCGGCCGGCAGCTACCCGGTGACGGTCACCGGCACCGGCGCGGTGGCCCACTCGGCCAGCTACACGCTGATCGTGAGCAGCGTCGGTGGCAGCTGCACCGCCGGCCAGCTCCTGGGCAACCCCGGCTTCGAGTCGGGCAACACGGTCTGGGCGGCCAGCACGGGCGTCATCGGGCAGAACGGCGCCAGCCAGCCCACCCACGGTGGCACCTGGAACGCCTGGCTGGGCGGCACCGGTGGCACCCTGACCGAGACGCTCTCCCAGTCGGTGAGCGTGCCGGCCGGCTGCTCGACGTACAACTTCAGCTTCTGGCTGCACATCGACACCCGGGAGGTCAGCTCCACCACCGCGTACGACAAGCTGACCGTGCAGGTGCTCAACTCCTCCGGCACCGTGCTGGCGACCCTGGCGACCTACTCGAACCTGAACAAGGCCACCGGGTACACCCAGCGCTCGTTCTCGCTGGCCGCGTACGCCGGCCAGAGCGTGACCCTGAAGTTCACCGGCACCGAGGACGCCTCGCTGCGGACGTCCTTCGTGGTCGACGACACCGCGCTCGACGTCTCCTGACCTGATCGTCGTGCCAGCGGGCCCGACGGCCACCCCTCCCGGGTGGTCGTCGGGCCCGCGCCGTTATGGTCGCCGCACCGACGCGGCACGTGCCGGTGCGGCGACGAGAGGGGTGGTGGCGGTGTCGGACGCGGAGTTGACCGTCGGGGTGACCGGCGCGGTGGCGACGGTGACGATCCGGAACCCGGGCCGGCGCAACGCGATGACCCCGGCCATGTGGCGTCGGCTGCCGGTGCTGCTGGACGGGCTGGAGTCCGACCCGGCCGTGCGCGCCCTGGTGCTCACCGGTGCCGACGGGGCGTTCTGCGCCGGCGCCGACCTCGGCGACCTCGACGAGCTGCTGGACGCGAACGGGGAGGTGGGCGACGCGGTCGCCGCCGAGGAACGGTTGGCGGCGTTCGCCAAGCCCACCGTCGCGGCGGTGCAGGGCCCCTGTGTGGGTGGTGGTTGTCTGCTCGCGGTCGCCTGTGACCTGCGGATCATCGCCCCGGACGCCCGTTTCGGGGTGCCGCCGGCCCGGCTCGGGCTGGTCTATCCGGCACCCAGCACCCGACGGTTGACCCGGCTCGTCGGCCCGTCCACGGCCAAGTTCCTGATCTTCACCGCCGAGTTGATCGACGCCGAACGGGCGCTGCGGGTCGGCCTGGCCGACGAGGTGGCCGACGACCTGACCGGCCGGGTCACCGCGATCACCGCCGCCATCGCCGCGCGCTCCCAGCTCAGCGTCGCCGCCGCCAAGGAGATCATCGACGACCGGGCCGGACCGGCCAGGATCGCCTGGTGGCACCGCAAGGTGCAGGACAGCGGCGAGGCCCGGGAGGGCGTCGCCGCCCACCACGAACGCCGCCCACCCGACTTCCCCTGGTCCCCGACGGCGTTCACTGACCGTCAGTCACCCCGACTGCCAACGGCGGGTGGTGAGGCCGGTGGGGTGGTGAGGGCCGGCGGGCGTCGCGCCGGGGCGTACCCGACGCGACCCCCTGTGCCCGCCGGCCGGTCCCGTCACCGCCCGGCGAGGCTCGCCCAGCTCGGCGTCGCCGGCTCCCGCCGCAGCGGCATGCCGGCCTCGGCTGGCGTCCGGTCCCCCTTACGCTGGTTGCACCCGTAGCAGGCGGCGGTGGTGTTCCGCCAGGTGTTCCGGCCGCCGCGCGAGCGGGGCAGCACGTGGTCCACGGTGCCGGCCAGCCCGCCGCAGTACGCGCACCGCCCACCGTCGCGGCGCAACACCCCCGCCCGGGACCAGGCCGGCCCGGCGCTGAACCGCCAACGGGTGACGACGTACCGGACGAGGCGGACCACCCGGGGGACGGGGAAGACCCCGATCACCCGGTCCGGCTCGGCCTCGTGGATCTCGGCGACCCGACGGCACAGCATCCGGATCGCATGTTGGACGGTGACCCGGTGCAGCGGGCCGAGGTCGGCGTTGATGACGAGGACGGCGTCCACCGGGCTCTCCCCTCACGGTCGGCGGTCGATCGGTCTGTCGGGCCGGTCGGCGGGGCCGCCCGTCCGGAGTGGGACCGGGTCGGACGGGCCCACTGCCGGGTCCTGGTGTCGGCCCCGGACGACGAAGGCCGCCCGGTCCTCAGGTGGGACGGGGCGGCCGGCGCGTACGGGCACGCGTCAGTCGGGATTCCCGTCCCGGGGGTGTTCGGCTCGGTAACCGTCGATGGGTAGCGTCGACCACGCGCTGGTGTGGTGCGGCGACGTCATGGCGTGCTCCCGGTTCGACTGGTTGACCTTGCGCGGACCACGGTAGGCGTGGCGCTGAGGGCGGGCAACGCATTTCGATGCCCAGGCTGCTCCAGGCCCCGCACCCGACGCGGGTCGACCGGAGCCCCGCCCTGCTGCCACCCCGCCGTGGGGCGGCCGCGCGCCCACGCGGCGACCCCGCCGACGGCTACGGGCAGGTCGACCGGGCGGTGCCGGGGCGGCCATGTGCAGACCGGTCGATGCCGTGGGCAGGTTACGAGCGGACCGACCAGACGGTGACGTCGACCGAGGCCGGCTGCGCCTGGTAGCGGTTGTGGTCGATCCGGACGTAGTTGACCACCGTCGGGTCGCCCGGGTCCGGCTGGCAGTAGGTGACCGGGGTGGGTTCGAGCTGTTCGAGGTCGATGCTCGAATACCGCTGCGCCTTCGGGTTGCGGCAGCCCTCATAGCTGAGGTCGGTCGGGTCGTCGGTCCAGTTGTAGAGGGCGAGCTGGTGGTCCTTCCCCTGGAAGATCAGGGTGCCCGCACCGGTGCCCTTCGCCAGTCGGGGCTTCGGCAGGAAGTAGACCGAGTCCCCGTCGAGCAGCTTCCAGTGCGGCGCGTCCTTCGGCGGCACCCAGTCCGGCCCGACCGGCCCGGGGGTGGGCGCCGGCCGGGTCGTGGGGGTCGGGCCGGGCCGGCCGTGGGCCCGTCCGGCCCGGGGTCGGGATCGCCGGGGTGGTGGTGGGCGTCGCCCCGGACGGATCGACGGTGGGTGTCGGCCCGACCGGGGTCGCCGTGACGCTGGGGTCGGCCGACGAGGCGTCGACGGAGGTCGTGGGGGAGGCGCTGCGCGCGTCCGGCGTGCGGTCCGTCGGCCAGGAGAACACGGCCACCGTACCGACGATCACCAGCAGCAGCGCGGCGATCCCCGCCGGCAGCCGCCAGCGTCGCCAGCGGCGGCGCAACCCCGGTGCCGACGGAGTGGGGTCTGCTCCGGTCGGTGCGTCGGACGCGGGCGGGGTCGGCCCCGGCGGCAGGGCGGCGGCGTCCGCCGCCGCCCGGGACAGCCGTGGGTCGATCGCGCTGAACAGGGACAACAGCCCGAGCGCGCTCGCGGCGAAGACGCCGGCCAGGCCCACCAGGGCATTGGCCTTGTCGACCCCGATCCGCCAGGCCAGCACCGCCACCCCGATGGCGGCCACGGTGAGCAACGTGTAGGCCTTTCGCGGTCCCGTCATGCGAATCATGGTGGCCGGGGGCGACGGGACACGGTGTCGGGTAGGCGACGCTGCGTGCTCGCCGGGTGACATCGGGACCTTCGGCCGACCGGAGGCACCCGGGACGGCGTGACGACGGGACCTTTGGCCACCGTCGGACGGGTCCTTGCGCCCCACCGCCGAGACGGCCGTCGATGGATGCTGAGGGTGTCCGAGACGCCGCCAACCGCCGAGGTGAAACATGTCGACCGAACTCGCCACCACGATCGACGCCCTGGTCGCCGCCGGCCTCAAAGCCCTGGCCGACTACGACCGGTACGACCAGGAGCAGATCGACCACATCGTCCGCAAGGCGTCGGTGGCCGCGCTGGACCGGCACGCCGCCCTCGCCCAGCTCGCCGTCGCCGAGACCGGTCGGGGGGTGTTCGAGGACAAGGCGGTGAAGAACATCTTCGCCTGCGAACACGTCACGCACAGCATGGCGAAGACCCGTACCGTCGGGGTGATCAGTCGGGACGAGATCAGCGGCATCGTCGAGATCGCCGACCCGGTGGGCGTGGTCGCCGGGATCACCCCGGTCACCAACCCCACCTCGACCACCATCTTCAAGGCGCTGCTGGCGCTCAAGACCCGCAACCCGATCATCTTCGCCTTCCACCCGGCGGCGCAGCGGTGCAGCGTCGAGGCCGCCCGCACGGTACGCGACGCGGCGGTCGCCGCCGGAGCGCCCGAGCACTGCATACAGTGGATCGAGGAGCCGTCGGTCGAGGCGACCACCGCGCTGATGCACCACCCCGGGGTCGCCACCATCCTCGCCACCGGCGGCAACGCCATGGTCCGGGCCGCCTACTCGGCGGGGAAGCCGGCGCTCGGTGTGGGCGCGGGCAACGTGCCGGCCTGGATCGAGGCGAGCGCCAAGCTCAAGCGCGCGGTCAACGACATCGTGCTGTCCAAGTCGTTCGACAACGGCATGATCTGCGCCTCCGAGCAGGCCGTCATCCTCGACGCGGCGATCCACGACGCCGCCATCGACGAGTTCCGCACCCTGCACGCCCACCTGGCGACCCCGGCGGAGAAGGAGAAGCTGGAGGCGCTGCTGTTCCCCGCCGGGAAGCTCAACCCCGACGTGGTGGGCCGGACGGCCGCCTGGATCGCCGACGCCGCCGGGATCACCGTCGCCCCGGACACCTCGATCATCCTGGTCGCGGTCGACCGGGTCGGCCCCGACGAGCCGCTGACCCGGGAGAAGCTCTGCCCGGTGCTGGCCGTGCTGCGCGCCGACAGCCGCGAGCAGGGCCTACGGTACGCCGAGCAGATGGTCGAGTTCCACGGGCTCGGGCACAGCGCGGTCATCCACACCGCCGACGAGGAGCTGGTGGAGGAGTTCGGCCGCCGGGTCAAGGCAGTCAGGATCATCTGGAACTCGCCGGCCTCGCAGGGCGGCATCGGCGACATGTACAACGCGTTCCTGCCGTCGCTGACGCTGGGCTGCGGCAGCTACGGGCGTACCTCGGTGTCGGACAACGTCTCGGCGGTGAACCTGCTCAACATCAAGCGGATCGGCCGGCGGAACAACAACATGCAGTGGTTCAAGGTCCCGTCGAAGATCTTCTTCGAGGCGAACGCGATCCGCTACCTCGCCGAGATGCCCGACGTGCACCGGGTCACCGTGGTCACCGACGCCACCATGACCCGGCTCGGCTTCGTCGACCGGATCAACCGGGTGCTGCAACGCCGCCCCGAGCGGATCGCCCTCCAGATCATCGACGACGTGGAACCCGAGCCGAGCGTCGACACCGTCGACCGGGGGGCCGCGCTGATGCGGGCCTTCCGCCCCGACACCATCGTCGCCCTCGGCGGCGGCTCGGCGATGGACGCGGCCAAGGTGATGTGGCTGCGCTACGAGCACCCGGACGTGGTCTTCGACGACATGCGGGAGAAGTTCTTCGACATCCGCAAGCGCGCCTTCACCTTCCCCACCCTCGGCGCGCTGGCCCGGCTGGTCTGCGTACCGACCACGTCGGGCACGGGCGCGGAGGTGACCCCGTTCGCGGTGATCACCGACCACCGGACCGGCAAGAAGTACCCGCTGGCCGACTACGCGCTCACCCCGACCGTGGCGATCGTCGACCCGGTGCTGACCGCCAGCATGCCGGCGACCATCGCCGCCGACAGCGGCTTCGACGCCCTCACCCACGCCATCGAGGCGTACGTGTCGGTGTACGCGAACGACTTCACCGACGGGCTCGCCCTGCACGCCATCCGGCTGATCTTCGGCAACCTGGAACGGGCGGTGGTCGACGCCGACCCCGAGGCGCGGGAACGGATGCACAACGCGGGCACCATCGCCGGGATGGCGTTCGGCAGCGCCTTCCTCGGCATCGTGCACGCCATGTCGCACACCCTCGGTGCGACGTTCCACATCGCCCACGGCCGGACCAACGCGGTGCTGCTGCCGCACGTGATCCGCTACAACGGCACCGTCCCGGCGAAGCTGTCCGGCTGGCCGCGTTACGAGAGCTACCGGGCCCCGGAACGGTTCGCCGACATCGCCAAGCTGCTCGGCCTGCCGGCGGGCACCCCGGCGCAAGGGGTGGCGTCGCTGGCCGAGGCGGTGGAACGGCTGCGCGACGCGGTCGGCATCGAACCGTCGTTCGCCGCGATCGGTGTCGACCGGGCGGCGTTCGAGGCGGCGCTGCCACAGCAGGCCCTCAACGCCTACGAGGACCAGTGCGCCCCGGCGAACCCCCGGATGCCGATGCTCGACGACATGCAGCAGCTCATGCGGGACGCCTACCAGGGCACGTCGCGCTGACCGGGTGGCCCGACAGCCCGCCCGGCCAGGGGACCGGGCGGGTTCGGCGGGCGGTTCACTTCCCGGCGAGCAGTCCCCGGGGGCGGATCGAGCGGACCGGCTCGGTGGCGGCCCCGGCG
Source organism: Micromonospora sp. RL09-050-HVF-A (assembly GCF_019374995.1). Classification (NCBI taxonomy): domain Bacteria; kingdom Bacillati; phylum Actinomycetota; class Actinomycetes; order Micromonosporales; family Micromonosporaceae; genus Micromonospora; species Micromonospora sp. RL09-050-HVF-A. Next base: position 3,982,403 of record NZ_JAGKQP010000002.1, on the reverse strand, counting down.
GCGCGCAGGATGTGGTTGGCGGCGATGATCCCGGTCGCCGCCGACCGTTCCATCAACGCGCTGGGGAAGTCGGTGCCGATGCCGTCCCCGGCCAGGTAGAGGCCCTCGGCGTCGGTGCGTACCCCCGGCCGGCCGGGGTGGCTGCCCGGGGTGAACGCCGGGGCCTGCGCCTCGACCCGGGCGCGCAGCTCACGGACGCCCAACCCGGCGACCTCCGGCCAGAGCGTGACCAGTTCGGTGCGCATCCGTTCGGCCAGCTCCTCGGCCGGCACCCCCTCGTCGCAGGCGTACGCGTGCAGCTCCACCACCGCGCCGCCGGTGCGTTGCGCCCAGCGCCGGGACTCGTTCTCCAACCGGTGGTAGAGGGTCACCGAGTCCAGGGTGGGCTGGCGGGACACCCCGCTGAACACCGCCCGGTCGGCCCGGACGTCCCCGTCGAGCCAGTACCGCGCCACCGCGTACGGCGGGCCGGGCCGACCGAACGCGGGCATCCGCGCCACCAGCTCGGGCGCCACCGCGACCAGGCCGGGGGAGGCGTCGACCAGCGCCGCCAACGCGGGCGGGTCGACGGCCAGCACCACCTGCCCGGCGGGGTGGACCGTGCCGTCGGCGGTGGTCACCCGCCAGCCGTCCGGCTCCCGGTCCAGCCGGGCGACCGCCGAAGCGGTGTGCACCCGGCCGCCGTGCTGCTCCACGTACCGGGTCAGTGGCTGCCAGATCGCCGTGGCGTAGTCCTCGTCGGGGCAGTCGAACGCCAACCCCTCCGGGTTGCCCAGCAGATAGAAGTGGAACTGGGCGATCATCTCGGCGGCCGACATCTCGGTCTCGTGGTTGAAGAACGAGTGCGAGAAGACCTCGAACAGCATCGCCCGCGCCCGGTCCGGCAGCTTCAGCGAGGCGAGCAGCGCGTCGGCGGTGGTGTCGTCGAACTCGGCGTAGGTGCGCACCGGGTCGTAGCTGAGCAGCGGCAGCGCGGCGTCCCGGTCCATGGTGCGCAGGTCGGCCAGGCGCAGGCTGGGGCTGCGCAGCAGTAACGCGAGCAGGTTGGCCGGCGGGGCCGGGGGCAGCCGGCCGAACTCCTCGGTGGGCCACTGCGCGGACAGGATCGGATAGCCGGGGATCGGCTTGAGGAAACCGAGCGTCGGATCGACCCGCCGCAGGATCGACCGCCAGTTGTAGTACTGCCGGAAGAACGCGTGGAAGCCGTGCTCGTTGACCTGGCTGCCGTCGGCGAGCGCCTCCGGCCACGCGCCGAGCCGGCCACCCAGCGTCGGCGCGGCCTCCAGCACCGTCACGTCCACCCCGCGTTCGGCGAGCACCACCGCCGCCGACATGCCGGCGATCCCGCCGCCCACCACCACGGCCGTGGTCGGCCGGACCACCCGGGGGGCGCCACCCCCGCCCGGGTCCACCACATGCTCGCGTACGCCGATGAGCCGGCCCAGCTTCTGCGACAGCGCCATGTGCACCTTCCGACCCGAGGGACCCCCAGTCTGCCCGACCAGGCCCGATCCGGCCCGGTCAGGACGGTGCGGCACCGCCACCGGAGGCGTCGGCGGGTCGGCTGGCGGCGGCGAGCGGGGGACGGTCGGACGGCGGCCAGACGTACTCCAGATCGGACGGCACGTCGCCGAACTGCGGGCGGTAGTGCTCCGGGTCCTTGCGCAGCAGCGCCGACCGGTGGCTGCGGTGCAGGTCCTCACGACCCAGCCAGGGTGGCAACTCACCGGCGGCGGCCAGCTCGGCCTGGCTGCGGACCCGGCCGTCGCCCCGGGCGGCGGTCAGGTCGGTGACCAGGGTCGACGCGCAGGTGTCCGCCCGGCCCGCCGCCGCCCAGACCGCGCACACGTCCAGCCCGTACCGGGTCAGCGCCTCCTCGTAGCCGGCCCACATCTTCACCGCCGGGTGGTTGCGCCAGCCGTACCCCGGCCGGGTCAGCCCGCGCAGCACCTGGAGCGCCTCCACCCGCTGCTTGCCCAGCCGCCGCTGGTCGAGGGACCGCGCGCTGGCCAGAAAGTCCGGGTACGGCAGGAACGTCTGCACGCCCGCTGCTCTACCCGCCGCCACGCCCACCATGCCTGCCTGACCGACCGGTACCGTCCGGTGCGCGCACCAGGGCTGCGTCCCCGGCGACCGGCTGGCTACCATCCGGGCATGGCCGAACCCCTGCGGGACCGGGCCCGGCGCGCGACCGGCTGGCGGTTACGGATGAACGGCGACACCCGTCCGCACTACGTGGTCTGCGGCAACGACCCGCTGGCGTACTGGGTGGTCCGGGCGCTGCTCGGCACCGAGCTGGCCCACGGCCGGGTGCGGATCACCCTGGTGGTGCCGGAGCGCCGCCGCTCGGAGGGCCCCGACGGGCGGGACGTCGACGGGGTGCAGGTGATCCGGGCCGACCGGCTCGACGAGGCCACCTTCCACCGGGCCGGCCTGGCCGGGGCGGACGGGTTGGCCCTGCTGCACCAGGACGACGTGGGCAACATGCACGCCGCGCTCTGCGCGCAGGAGGTGGAGCCCCGGCTGCGCCTGGTGGTCCGGATGTTCAACACCAGCCTCGCCAACGGCCTGCGGCAGCTCTTCCCCGACTCGGCGGTCCTCTCCGACGCCTCGATGGCCGCCCCGGCGTTCGTCGCCGCCGCCCTCGGTGAGGTGGCCCCGACCCACTTCCGGCACGGCGGTCGCACGCTCTACGTGGCCCGCCGCGCCGACGTCCGCCCCGCCGACGTGGTCTGCGGGTTGGCCGTCACCACCGATCCGGACCTGGTCCGGGTGCTGCCCGCCGACGAGAAGGCCGCCGACGTGGTGCTCGCCGAGGCGACCGGGCAGCCCGCCGGCACCGAGCTGGCGGCCCGCCGGCTGGTCCGGGCCCGACGTCGCCGCCGACCCCTGGCGGTGCTGCTGCGGGCGGTCCGCAGCTTCGCCACCCGCAAGATCGGCATCGCGGTGCTGACCCTGCTCGGGGTGATCGCCCTGCTCGGCTGGCTCAACGCCCGTGCGGTCGCGGTGAGCTGGACGGAGGCGCTCTACCTGACCCTGGTCACCACGCTCAGCGGCCAGGACCCGGACGTCACCAAACCGGCCGCCGCCCAGATCATGCAGGTGGTGCTCAACCTGGCCGGGCTGGCGCTGATCCCGCTGATCACCGCCGTGGTGGTCGACGGCATCGTCAACGCCCGGCTGGCCCTGCACGCCGGGCGCATCCAGCCGGAACGCGCCGGGCACGTGGTGGTCGTCGGGCTGGGCAACATCGGTACCCGGGTGATGGCGCAACTGCACGACTTCGGCGTCGAGGTGGTGGCGATCGACCGCAGTGCCGAGGCGCGGGGTGCGGCGCTGGCCCGGCGGCTGGGCGTACCGCTGATCGTCGGGGACGCCGCCCGGGAGGAGACGTTGCTCTCGGCCTCGGTGGAACACTGCCAGGCGCTGGTGGTGGTCTCCACCGACGACGGGGTCAACCTGCGGGCCGCGCTCAACGGCCGGGCGCTCAACCCGGAGCTGCGGGTGGTGCTGCGGCTCTTCGACGGCGACTTCGCCGAACGCATCCAGCGGGCGTTCGGCATCGGCATCTCACGCAGCGTGTCCTACCTGGCTGCCCCGTCCTTCGCCGCCGCCCTGCTGGACCGGGCGGTCATCGCCACCATCCCGGTCGACCGGCACGCCCTGCTGGTGGTGGAGGTGCCGGTGGTGGCCGGTGCCGCGCTGGACGGCCGCCCGCTCGGCGCGGTGGCCCGCCCCGGCGAGGTGCGCCTGCTGGCCCACTCCCGGGTCGGGCAGAAGACCGACTGGCGGGCGGACCCCCGGATGGTGATCTCGGCGGGGGACCGGCTGACCGTGGTGGCCCGCCGGGCCGGGCTGGCCGCCCTGCTCCGCGAGACCACCCCGCCGCCACCGGCCCCGCCGCCGTCCGCCGGGGTGCCGGCCTCGCGTGATCCGCAGGAGTGACTAGCGGGGGCGCAGGGCGTACCAGAGCGCGCCGAGGGCGAGCACCCCGAAACCGGCGAGGACGCTGGCGGCCGGCAGGTTGACCGCGAGCAGCAGGCAGCCGACCAGCCCCAGCGCGGCGAGCGCCCGGACGGGCACCCGTCGGGTCGGGTCCGGGCCCAGGGTCCACGCGGCGGCGTTGGTGATCGCGTAGTAGACCAGCACCGTGCAGCTGGAGAAGCCGATCGCGCCCCGGACGTCGCCGAGCGCCACCACCGCGACCACCACGGCGGCCACGGTCAGCTCCGCGCGGTGCGGGACGGAGTGCACCGGGTGTACGGCGGCCAGCGCCCCCGGCACGTCCCGGCGGCGGGCCATCGCCAGCAGGGTGCGACCCACCCCGGCGAGCAGGGAGAGCAGCACCCCGGTCACCGCCACCGTGGCCCCGGCCCGGACCACCCAGGCCAGGCCGGGCAGCCCCGCGACGGTCACCACGTCGGCCAGCGGCGCGACGGAGGCGGCCAGCCGGTCGGGGCCGAGCACGCCGACGGCGACCACGGCGAGGACCAGGTAGACCGCCAGCACCACCCCGAGGGCCAGCGGCACCGCCCGGGGGATCGTGCGGGCCGGGTCGCGGACCTCCTCACCGAGGGTGGCGATCCGGGCGTACCCGGCGAAGGCGAAGAAGAGCAGCCCGGCGGCGGTGAGCACGCCCCGGGCCGTACCGCCGCCCTCGGCGAGCCGGTCGAACCGGACGTCCCCGGCGGTCAGGCCGGTCACCGCGACCAGGGCCAGCACCGCCAGCACCACGACCACCAGCACCTTCGTGGCGGCGACCGTGCGGGTGACGCCGCGCAGGTTCACCCCGGTCACCGCGAGCACCGCGCCGACCGCGACCAGCCGGGCCTGCCCGGCCACAGGTACGCCCCGATGGTCAACGCCATCGCCGCGCAGCTCGCCGTCTTGCCGACCACGAAACCCCAACCGGCGAGGAACCCGGCGAACGGGCCGAGGCGCTCCCGGCCATAGACGTAGCTGCCGCCCGATTCCGGGTAGCGGGCCGCCAGCCGGGCCGAACTGGTCGCGTTGCAGTAGGCGACGAACCCGGCCAGCGCCAGCGCCACCAGCAGCCCGGCCCCACCGGCTGCGGCGGCGGCCGGGGCGAAGACCACGAACACGCCCGCGCCGAGCATCGCCCCGAGCCCGACCACCACCGCATCGGGTACGCCCAACCGCCGGCTCAGTCGATCCACCAGCGCAGGTTAGAGACCGGAGGTGAACGGGTGGTACCCGGCGCGCAGCCGGTCAGGAGCAGATGCTGAAGTTCGCGTAGGTGTACGAGAGGAGTTGCCACTCCAGGTCGGGGCCGAGGCTCATGTCCCACCTGCCGTCGGCGCGGCGATCGAAGTAGATGAAGTTGGTGCCGGCACCGTCGTAGTAGAACCACGACTCGTAGACGCTGAGGCGGGTTGCCGCCTTGGCCAGGGTCCCGGAGCCGACCACGCCGTCGCTGCGTAGGCCCCGGTCGCTCTGCCACTTCGTCGTGGCGGAGGTCGTGACCGGCCCGAACCGACAGTCGATTCCGGAGCGGTCGAGATAGCCGTCGGCCCACAGGATCATCTGCCACATGGCGACGACGTTGCTGTGCGGGCGCGTCGAGGCGGAGACGGGGCCCTCATCCGCCCAGTCGTCCGCCCATGCCCCCGCACCCGCGACGTACCCCTGGCTGACGGAAGCCGACGCCGGCGCTGCGGAAATGGCGAGAGCGCCGAGCACGGCGACGACCACCGCCGTCGCGACGACCCTGATGCGCAGAAACATGGGTATCCCCCTCTGACTGCCGGACGGGCTCCGCTGGACACAGGCTTGACGATTTCTCGTCCGTTGTCAGGCAGCCTTCCGTCGTCAGGAAGGCGGGAAGCGGACAGCTGGCCCGGGGCCGGGTGGGGCGACCATCCTCGTATCCCCCGCTCCGCTCTGCCGGGGCGAGGCGTCGGGTCCGCAACCGGACGACAGCGCGGCCCAGTTAGGCGTCGGCGGTGAACGGACGGTCCCGGCCGCGCAACCGGGCCGGTAACGGCAGGTCGTCCCAGGGGACGCGGCGCAGCAGCCGGTCCAGCAGCAGCCCCAGCAGCAGCCCGGCCACCGAGTCGGTCAACCAGTGCCAGCCCAGGTAGGTGGTGGTGCACAGGACCACCAGCGGCGGCACCACCCGCACGGCGGTGACCAGTCGGGTGGGCATCCGCCGGCCCACCGTGCGCAGCAGTGGGACGAGCAGCAGGGCGAGCACGCCGTACCAGACGATCGCGTTGGCCACGTGCCCCGACGGGTACGACTGGGCGTAGCGGACCGGCAGGTCGTGCTGGAACAGCGGCAGGGTCTGCTCCGGTGACAGGAAGGGTTCCTTGACGCTGGCGCTCGGGGCCGGGCGGGCCGTCCACACCTTGAGCGGCCCGATGGTCAGATTGGTGAGCGCGAAGGCGACCACGGGGGGCAGCATCGGGCGCACCGAGCGGAGCCGGACGGCCAGCAGCACCCCCAGGGCGGCGGCCAACAGCGTCAACGGGGTGCCCTGGCCGAGCAGGTTGAGCACCCGGGCCACCCAGTACGCGGCGGTCGGCCGGTGCGCGTCGGCCCAGTCGGCGACCGCCCGGTCGACACCGAACAGGTGGCCGGCGGCGAGCGCCCACGTCAGGCCGACCAGGGCGGTGAGCAGCAGCAGGTCGAACCACCAGCCGGCCGGGCGGACCGGCCGCAGCCGTACCCCGCCGCGTACCGTCGTGGTTCGCTCCCGCACGCGATCACGCTACCGGCCGACCACCGGGGCCGTGGTGGCAAGGGGCGTGGCCAGCCCCGCCGGGGCCCGCGTGGGACGGTGGCGCGGCCCCGGCGGGTGGTGGTACGGCCCCCGGCGGGTGGTGGCGCGGCCCCGGTCGATGTGTGTCGAACCACGAAGGGAGGCGCACGCCGGGGAGCACCCGGCACACTTGTCCCCGTGCGGATCACCTCGGCCCTCGTCGACCCGGCGCTGCTCGACCTTCCCTGGTCGACCCCGCTGGAGCAGTGGCCTGCCCGGCACCTGGTGGCACTGCCGCAGGGCATCTCCCGGCACATCGTCCGGTTCGTCCGCCTCGGCGACTACGTGTACGCCGTCAAGGAGACCGGGGAGCGGGTCGCCGAACGCGAGTACGACCTGCTGCGGGCGCTGGAACGGATCGACTTCCCGTCGGTGGAGGCGATCGCGATCGTGGCCGACCGGCAGGCCGACGACGGCACCCCGCTGGACCCGGTGCTGATCACCAGGCACCTCCAGTTCTCGTTGCCCTACCGGGCGCTGTTCTCCCGCACGCTGCGCCCGGAGACGATGGGCCGGCTGCTCGACGCTCTCGCCGTGCTGCTGGTCCGGATGCACCTGACGGGCTTCTTCTGGGGCGACTGCTCGCTGTCCAACACCCTGTTCCGGCGGGACGCCGGGGCGTTCGCCGCCTACCTGGTCGACGCGGAGACCGGTGCGCTGCACCGCACGCTGTCCAACGGGCAGCGCGGTGAGGACCTGGAGATCGCCCGGGTCAACATCTTCGGTGAGGCGCTGGACCTCCAGGCCGCCGGGCTGCTGCACGAGTCGATCGACCCGGAGGTGGTGTGCGAGGAGGTCGTGCAGCGCTACGAGCGGCTCTGGCACGAGATCACCTACGAGCAGCAGGTCGAGCGGGAGGCCCGGCACGACATCGAGGGCCGGATCCGCCGCCTCAACGACCTGGGCTTCGACGTGGCCGAGGTGGCCCTGTCGACGGTCGACGACGGGCGTTACCTGGTCCGCCCGAAGGTCGTCGACGCCGGCTACCACACCCGGCGGCTGATCCGGCTCACCGGCCTCGACGCCGAGGAGAACCAGGCCCGTCGGCTCCTCAACGACCTGGACGCCTACCGGGTGGAGAGCGACCTCACCGACGAGCAGCAGGCGGCCCACCGCTGGCTGACCGAGGTCTTCGAGCCGGTCGTCCGGGCCGTCCCCGCGCACCTGCGGCACAAGCTGGAGCCGCAGGAGATCTTCGCGCAGATCATCGAACACAAGTGGCTGCTGTCCGAGCGGGCCCGCCGGGACGTGGGGATGGGCCCGGCGGTGCAGTCGTACCTGGCCGACGTGCTGGTGCACCGCCCCGACGAGCAGGCCGTCCTGGGCGTCGAGGTCCCCACCGCCTGACCCGTCCCGCGTTCCGGCCGGGGGACGGTACTGCGTCGACCGGATGACCGGCCGGCTGGCACCGCAACACCGGCTCCGTCAACACCTCCGCCGCCAACACCTCCGCCGGTCAGGATGTGTGTTGCGCGTCCTTTAGACCTGATGACGTAGACGACTCGGGTACCCGGTGCGGCGCGTTCGCCGCACCGGGTTCGATGCGTCGGTCCGCTGTCGTCGGCCTTCGGGCACCGGCGCCTTCGGGCACCGGCGCCTTCGGGCACCGGCGCCTTCGGGCACCGGCGCCTTCGGGCACCGGCGCCTTCGGGTGCCGGCGCCTTCGGGCACCGGCGCCTTCGGGTGCCGGCGCCTTCGGGCACCGGCGCCTTCGGGTGCCGGCGCCTTCGGGCACCGGCGCCTTCGGGTGCCCCGTGAACCGTTGACGTCATCAGCTCGAAAGGACGTGCACCGCACCCCCGGTGCTCGCCGGTCCGCACCTGTGAGCAGGTCGTCGAGGAGCCAGCGGGCCGCGTCACGGAGTGGCGGATGACCGGGGTCCCCGCCCAGGCCCGTCGCGTCGCGTCGCCGTGTCGCACCAGCTGGGCGGGCGCGGCGGAGCGGTCAGTCGAGCCAGGTGCCGGCGCGCATCACCCGGACGACGTTCAGCTCGTCGTCGAGCACCACCAGGTCGGCGCGCAGACCCGCCTGGAGGGCACCGACCCGGTCGCCGAGGCCGATGGCGCGGGCCGGGGTGGTGGCGACCATGCGTACCGCGTCGGTGATCGGGATTCCGGCGGTGACGGCGTGCCGCAGCGCCGCGTCCATGGTGAGGGTGCTGCCGGCGATCGCCCCGTCGCGGGCCAGCCGGGCCACCCCGTCGGCCACGGCGACGGCCTGGCCGCCCAGCTCGTAGTCGCCGTCGGGCATGCCGGCGGCGGCCATCGCGTCGGTGATCAGCGCGACCCGTTCCGGGCCGGCCACGGCGGTGGCGAAGGTGAGCATCCCGTCGTGCAGGTGCACCCCGTCGGCGACCAGCTCACAGACCACGTTCGGGGCCTCCAGCAGGGCCACCACCGGGCCCGGTTCGCGGTGGTGCAGCGGGCGCATCCCGTTGAACAGGTGGGTTCCGACGCTCGCCCCGGCCGAGACGGCGGCCCGGGTCTGCTCCCAGGTGGCGTCGGTGTGGCCGACGGCGGCGACCACCCCGTGCGAGGTGAGCAGCTTGATGGCGTCCAGCGCGCCGGGGCGCTCCGGGGCCAGGGTGACCATACGGACCGTCCCCGCCCCCTCGGCGATGAGCTGCTCCAGCTCCTCGGTGGACGGGTCGCGGAGGAACTCCGGGTTCTGCGCGCCGCACCGGGCCGCCGACAGGTACGGGCCCTCGAAGTGGACGCCCGCCAGCACACCCTCGCCGACCAGCGGCGCGAAGGCGGCGGTCGCCGTGCGCATCAGGTCGAAGGGGGAGCTGACCAGGCTGGCCAGCAGGGTGGTGGTGCCGTGTCGCCTGTGGAACGCGGCGGCCTCCCGGGCGGCGTCGGCGTCACCGGTGGTGAAGGTGCGCCCGCCCCCGCCATGGGTGTGCATGTCCACGAAACCCGGCACGATCCAGTGCCCGTCGCGTTTGGCCGGGTACTCGGCGACCGCGGTGATCCGCTCGCCGTCCAGCTCCACGCACCCCTGTCGGACCACGCCGGTCGGGGTCACCACCTTGCCGGTCACCCGCTGGGTCATCGTCTCTCCAGAGTGTCGAGGGCGAGCAGGGCGGCACCGAGGCAGCCGGCCTCGTCGCCGAGGGCCGCCGCGACCAGGCGCGGCTCCCGATGGAAGGTCATCCGGTCGTGCAGGGCGGCGCGGAGCGGGCCGAGCAGTTGCTCGCCGGCCCGGGCCAGGCCGCCACCGATGACGATGGTGTCCACGTCGTAGAGGGCCTGCCCGGTGGCGAGCCCGTCGGCGAGCGCCTCGACGGCCTCCCGCCACACCCGCCCGGCCAGTTCCTCCCCCGCCGCCGCGCGCCCGGCCACGTCGGCCGCACTCGCCGCGCCCCGGGCCGGCATGGTGCCGGTCGGGACTGCCACGGGGTCGGTCGCGGGCGGGTCGGGGGGTGTACCGGCGGCCAGTTCGGCGTAGCGGCGGGCGATGGCCGAGGCGGACGAGACGGCCTCCAGGCAGCCGGGCCGGCCGCAACCGCAGCGCGGGCCGTCGGGGCGTACCAGGATGTGGCCGATCTCGCCGGCCGCACCGTGTGCGCCGACGGCGGCCGACCCGGCGACCACGTGCGCGGCGGCGATGCCGGTGCCGATCGCGACGAAGAGCACGTGCCGGGCGTCCCGGCCGGCGCCGAGCCGGGCCTCGGCGATCCCGCCCACCCGCACGTCGTGGCCGAGCGCCGCCGGCAGCCCGAGCCGTGCACCCACCAGCCTGCGCAGCGGTACGTCCCGGAAGCCGACGTTGGCCGACCAGACCGCCACCCCGGCGGCCTCGTCGACCACCCCGGGCACGGCGACGCCGCAGGCCACCGGGGTCGACCCGGCGGCGCGGGCCCGGTCGGCCAGCCCTTCGGCGACGGCCAGGACGGTCTGCACCACGGCGTCCGGGCCGCGCCCGGCGTCGGTCGGGTGCCGTTCGGCGTGCGCCACGCTGCCGTCCGGGCGGACCAGGGCGCACTTCATGCCGGTGCCGCCGACGTCCAACGCGACGACGATCCGGTCGTCGCCCGTCGACCCGTCGGTCATGCCAGCACCACTGAGCGGGTCAGGTGCCGGGGCGCGTCCGGGTCCAGCCCCCGGCTGGTCGCCAGGGCCACCGCGAAGCGTTGGGCGAGGATCAGGTCGGCCATCGGGTCGACCGGGGTCCGGCCGGCCGCCCAACTGCCCAGCACGGTGTGGCACCCGTGGTGCCGGCTGTGCACGAACGCCGCCCCGGTGGCCGCGACGTCCTCGGGCAGCCCGTCGGGCAGCTCACCGAAGGCCCAGACCAGCCGGCCGGGGCCGGCGATCGAGATGGGGCCGTGCCGGTAGTCCATCGCCGGGTACGCCTCGGCCCAGAACGTGGCCGCCTCGCGGCACTTCAGCGCGGCCTCCTGGGCCAGCCCGACCGTCCAGCCGCGACCGAGGAAGGTGGCCTGGTCGATGCGGGCCGGGTCGAGCGGCAGCGGGGCCCGCACGGCGACCTCGGCGTCGGCGGCCAGCGCCTCGACGTTGTCGCCGAGGTGGGCGCGCAGCAGCGCCAGGGCGCTGGTGGCGAACCGGGTCTGCACCACCGAACGTTCGTCGGCGAAGGGCATCGGCACGGCCGTGTCGGCCAGCGTGGCGGCGGGCGAGGCGGGGTCACCGACCAGGACGGTGGTGGGGGTCCGGTCGCGCAGCGCGGCGAGCAGGTCGAGGACCTCGGTGGTGGTGCCGGAGCGGGTGACCGCGATCAGCCGGTCGTAGTGGCGGTCGGCGGGGAACTCGCTGGCCTGGAAGGCGTCGGTCTCGCCGTGGCCGGCGCGCTCGCGTAGCCCGGCGTACGCCATGGCCATGAACCACGACGTGCCGCAACCGACGACGGCGACCCGCTCGCCGGGGCGGGGGAGGCTGGTGGCGACGGTGCCGGCCAGCCGGGCGGCCTCCCGCCAGCAGTCGGGCTGGCTGGCGATCTCCGCGTCGACGTACGCCATGGGGAACTCCTCGCACAGGGGAGGGAGGTGCGCAATACGGCTCATTACTACCGTCTTTCGCGCGTTATTCTGCGCGAAACGGGGTGCGCGTGGCAACCTGCCCCGGGACCGCGCAGAGGCGGGTTTTGCGCACCGGGAGTTTCGCGCACTACTGTGCACGCCATCGATCACCCTTCGTGCAGAGTCGGAGGCCCCCCGTGGACCGGTACGCCAGGTGGAACGCTCTGCTCGAAATGCTCACCGGCAGCGGGCGGGTCAGCGTCGAGGAGGCCGCCGAGCGGCTCGACGTCTCGCAGGCCACCATCCGACGCGACTTCGACCAGCTCGCCCAGCAGCAGATGATCACCCGGACCCGGGGTGGCGCGGTCGCCAACGGCGTCTCCTACGACCTGCCGCTGCGCTACAAGACGGCCAAGCACTCCGCCGAGAAGCAGCGGATCGGGGCCGCCGCCGCCGCGCTCGTCGCCCCGGGCACCGTGGTCGGCCTCAACGGCGGCACCACCAGCACCGAGGTGGCGCGCGCCCTGGCCGTCCGCCCCGACCTGAACACCAGCGCCGAGGGCGCCCAGCTTACCGTGGTCACCAACGCGCTGAACATCGCCAACGAGCTGCTGGTCCGCTCCCGGATGAAGGTGGTGGTCGCCGGGGGTGTGGTGCGGCCGAAGTCGTTCGAGCTGGTCGGGCCGCTGGGTGGGGCGTTGCTGCGCGAGGTCACCCTCGACGTCGCCCTGTTGGGCGTGGACGCGCTCGATCCGCAGCTGGGTGCCGCCGCCCACCACGAGGGGGAGGCGGCGATGAACAACCTGATGGTGGCGCGGGCCAAGCGGGTCGTGATCATCGCGGACTCGTCCAAGCTGGGCGGTCACGCGTTCGCCCGGATCTGCCCGGTGGAGCGGGTGGAGACCCTGGTGACCGACTCCGGGGCGGCCCGGAACTGGTCGATGCGTTCCGCGCCGCCGGAGTGGCCGTCATCTGCGCCTGAGTGACCCGTTGATGCACCGTCGGTAGTGAATTGCGCACCGATGCATACCGGGTATTGCCCTGGCGGGTATACCGAGTATGGTGACCGCTGTCATCAGCCACCATCGGGGGAGGCGCAGCTTGTCGGCTGTCCTGGAGATCGAAGGTCTACGTAAGACGTACAAAAGCCGTCGGCGCGGTGTCCGCAACGCGCTGGACGGTTTCGACATGCGGGTGGAGGCCGGTCAGGTGCACGGCTTCCTCGGCCCCAACGGGTCGGGCAAGACCACCACCCTGCGCACCCTGCTCGGGCTGATCCAGCCCGACGGCGGGCGGATGGCCATCCTCGGCCACGAGGTGCCCGGCGCACTGCCCACCGTCGCCGGCCAGGTCGGCGCGATCGTGGAGAGCCCGCAGTTCTTCCCGCACTTCTCCGCCCGGGACACCCTGTCCCTGCTGGCCGGGGCCGGCGACGTCCCCGCCGTACGGGTCGACGAGGTGCTCGAACTGGTCGGGCTGCGGGACCGGGCCGGTGAGCGGGTCAAGACGTACTCGCTCGGCATGAAGCAGCGGCTCGCCGTCGCGTCCGCCCTACTCAAGAACCCCAAACTGCTGATCCTCGACGAGCCGGCCAACGGCCTCGACCCGGGCGGCATCCGGGAGATGCGCACCCTGATGCGCACCCTCGCCGAATCCGGGATGACCGTGGTGCTGTCCAGCCACATCCTCGGCGAGATCCAGCTCATCTGCGACGAGGTCACCATCATCTCGCTGGGCCGTCGGGTTGCCGCCGGTCCGGTGGAGCAGGTGCTGGCCCAACACTCGCACGGTGGCGTACGGGTACGCCTGGACGCCGCCGAGGACCTCGCCGCCGCCGCCGAACTGCTCGGCCGGGCCGGTGTCGCGGTCACCCGTCACCCCGACCACCTGATGCTGGCCGGCGTGGACAAGCCGGCCGCGGTCAGCCGGCTGCTCGCCGAACAACACCTGTACGTCAGCGAACTGGCCCCGGTCGCGGTGGACCTGGAGAGCGTCTTCCTGGAGATCACCGCCACCGCGCCGGTCCCCGGTCAGCACCGGCAGGTCGACCAGTCCGCCAAGATCGGCGAGCCCGGCCACGCCGGCGGCACCACGGGAGGGTGGGGCGCATGAGCCTGTACGTCACCGAACTGCGTCGGCTGGCCAAGCGCCGGCTCACCCGGGTCATGCTGGTCCTGCTCGTACTCGGCCTGACCGGCATCGTCACCGCCTTCGCCTTCTCCAGCCACAAGCTCTCGCCTGCGGTCATCGCCCAGGCGCAGGCAGAGTCGGACGCGAACTTCCGCGACGCCGTCAAGGACTGGGAACGCTCGATCGCCGACTGCGACGCGGCCAAGGCCCGGGGCGAGCAGACCGAGGACCGGTACGGCCCGAACTGCGGCCGGGACTGGAAGCCCACCCCGGAGATGTTCGACCCGAAGTGGAACCTGCCCTACCAGTTCGACTTCCGGGCCGAGTTCGGGGTCTTCATCGCCGTCTTCGCCGGGGCGGTGGCGCTGTTCGCCTTCCTGATCGGTGCCTCCTTCGTGGGGGCCGAGTGGAGCACCGGCGGGATGATGAACCTGCTGCTGTGGCGGCCGAAACGGCTCACCGTGCTCGGCACCAAACTGGCCGCCGTGCTCACCACCCTGACCGGGGTGACCGTGGTGCTCGGCGCGCTGTGGACCCTGGCCTTCTGGCTGATCGCCTCCAACCGGGGGACCACCGAGAAGGTCACCTCCGGGGTGTGGCAGTCCGCCGGGATCAGCGGTCTGCGGGCATGGGGGCTGATCCTCGCCGTCGGCGCGGTGGCCTTCGCGCTGGCCTCGCTGGGCCGGCACACCGCGATGGCGCTCGGCGTGGCCGTCGGCGTGGGAGTGGTCAGCGAGATCGGCATCCGGATCGCCATGACGATCGCCGGGGTCCGGTTCGGGGACCGCTGGGTGCTGTCCACCTATGCGCTCGCCTGGTTCGAAAAGAAGTGGACGCTGGTCGACTACCGCTCCTGCGAGCTCGTCCAGGGCGAGTGCACGCCGAAGGAAATGCTGGTGACCTGGCAGGACTCGGCCCTGGTGTTCGGCATCGGCACCGCCGTGGTGATGGTGGCCGCGTTCTGGATGATGCGTCGGCGCGACATCACCTGAGCCGGGTGCCGCCCGGTTCGGGCGGCATCCCGACGCGGCGGGCCCGTGTCGACCGACGGTCGACACGGGCCCGCCCGTCGTCTGCGGTGCCTCGCCCGTTGCGGGTGGAGCGTCACCCACCCTGGTTAAGCTGGGTTTACCCCGCCCAGCCGCCCACCCTGCCGAGGAGCGCCATGCCGCCCGCCGATGCCGTTCCCCGGTCCGACCCGTCACCGGAGCCGGTCGACACGCCGCCGCAGGTGCCCTCGCCGCGGTCGGCCCCGGCCGCCGAGCGGGCGTTGGCCCCGACGGCCGAACGGGCGTCGATCCCGGACGCCGAGCGGGCGTTGGCCCCGGCCGCTGAACGGGCGTTGGCCCCGACGGCCGAGCGGGCGTCGGCCCCGGCCGCCGAGCCGACTGGTGGGCAAGCGTCGGTTGACGGCGACGAGCCGGCCGGTGCCGTGCGTGCCGGTGCGCGACCGTCGGTCGATGTCGACGAGCTGTCCGAGCGGGAGCTGCGCATCCTCGCCTTCGAACTGCAGTGGTGGCGGCACGCTGGAGCGAAGGAGCAGGCCATCCGGGACACGTTCGGGCTCTCCGCCACTCGCTACTACCAGTTGCTCAACGGGCTGTTGGACCGCCCTGCCGCCCTGGTCGCCGAGCCGCTGCTGATCGGCCGCCTGCGTCGACTGCGCGCCTCCCGGGCCCGCAACCGACGTCGCTGAACCCCGGGACACCGATGGCCCATCGAGACGGCGTAACGCCCCACCGGCCGGCGGTCGGTCCCGTCGCCCCCCCGGGCCGCACGGCGGTCGGTCCCGCCACCCGGCCGCATGGTGGCCGGTCCCCGCTCCCGGGCCGCACGGGTCGGGGTCGCGCCTGCCGGGTCGCGCGGCGGTGTGACGCCGCTTCGTCGACCGGTGCGTGGAAGGGGTGTGGCGGACGCTCCTGACAGCGGAGCGTGAGGTGAGCTGCGCTGATGGGACGACCGGCCGAGACCTACGACCAGACCGACAGTCACCTCCCAAAGGGGTGGACGACAGCCGGCAGGGGCGGCAGACTGCGGCACGTGGTAGGCGCGGTACGACTGGAACCGGTCGACGAGACGAACCTGGAGTCGTTGCTATCCGTAGCGGCGGCCGAGGCCGAGCCGAGTGATGTCATGCCCCCGGTGGACGCCCCTGCCGGCTGGTCGCACGCTCGTCGGGAGGCGTTCCGGGAGTTCCACCGGGCCAGCTTCGGTGGCCTGGACGGGCCGACCCGCACCCTGATGTTCGCCGTGTGCGTCGGCGGCGAGGTGGTGGGCATGGTGCGGATGGCCCGCTGCGACACCCCCGGGGTGGCGGAGACCGGGATGTGGCTCGGCCGGTCGGCCCGGGGCCAGGGCCTCGGCGCGGCGGCCCTGCGGGAGTTGCTCAACGTCGCGGCGGCCGCTGGTATGCACTCGGTCGTCGCGGACACCACCCCGGACAACGGGGGAGCCATCGCGGTGCTGCGCAACTGCGGCGCGCAGCTGCGCGAGAGCGGTGGCAAGGTGTACGCGGAGATCTCGCTCGACGCGACCCCGCCCGCCGCCGGCTGACCCGCTTCCGTCGGGAGCACCATCGGCGCGGGCAGCGGAGCGCTGGTCGCGGGCGAACGCGACGCGGCCGGTGTGTCACACCGGGCGACGACGGAGCGCTTCGATTGCGGCCCGTGGTCTTTGTGGCATACGGAATGCGTCAGCCGAAGCGCCGGAGGGGCGGTGCGGTGAAGCGGCGGTGCGGTGAAGCGGCGGTGCGGTGAAGCGGCGGTGCGGCCTGCACGACACCCATGCTTCCACGATCAGTGATATGCCAGGCTGGCATACTTATGCCGCTCAGGCATACCGCTCATTGCAGGATCTACTTGTCCGCGGCGACACGCCCGAACGGGTGGCCCAGACACCCAAGCCGCCAGGCATCACCCGGTCGGCCAGGCCGGCGGCCGGCTGTCCAGCCCGGAGGTCTGCACCTTCCCGCCCGCAGGCCCCGGCCCGGTTCACCGTGCGAAGTCCGCCGGCCTGGTCCACCGTGCGAAGTCCGCCGGCCCGGTTCACCGTGCGAAGTCCGCCGGCCCGGCTCACCGCCCGCAGGCCCCCGGCCTGGCCCACCGTACGAAGTCCGCCGGCCCACCACGCCAAGCCCGCCGACCCGGAGCAGGCCCTGTTCAGCCCGCGTGTTTGTCGGCGTAGGCGGCGAGCCAGGCGACCTGCGCCGGGTCCAGGGAGGGGCGGACCCGGTCGCGGGCGGTGGCCACGTGCGCGGCGGTGACCGTGGCGGCGGACAGCGACTCCCGCATCGCGGCCAGCGCCGCCTCCCGCACCAGCGCCGCACAGTCCGCCGCCGAGAATCCGGTCAGCTCCTCGCCGAGCGTCGCCAGGTCCACGTCCTCGGCGAGTGGCACGGCGCGGGACGCGGCCCGGAGGATCTCCGCGCGGGCCGGGCCGTCCGGCGGCGGCACGTACACCAGCCGCTCCAGCCGGCCGGGGCGCAGCAGGGCCGGGTCGACCAGGTCCGGCCGGTTGGTCGCCCCGATCACCACCACGTTGCGTAGCGCCTCCACCCCGTCCAACTCGGTCAGCAAGGCGGCGACCACCCGGTCGGTCGTACCGCCGTCGGTGGCCTGGCCGCGCACCGGGGCCAGCGCGTCCATCTCGTCGAGGAACACCAGCGTCGGCGCGGCCTCGCGGGCCCGGCGGAACAGCTCCCGGACCGCCCGCTCGCTCTCCCCGACCCACTTGGAGAGCAACTCGGCGCCCTTCACCGACAACACGTTCGCCCGGCCGGTCCCGGCCAGGGCGGTCACCAGGTAGGTCTTGCCGCACCCGGGCGGCCCGTAGAGCAGCACCCCCCGGGGTGGTTGCACCCCCAACCGGGCGAAGGTGTCCGGGTAGGTCAACGGCCAGAGCACCGACTCGGTGAGGGTCTGCTTCACCTCACCGAGGCCGCCGACGTCGTCGAGGGTGACCGTGGCCAGTTCCAGCGTGGACGCCGCCATGGTGGTCGGTCGGACCACCTCCAGCGCCGCCGAGAAGTCCGCCATCGCCACCGTCGGTGTCTCGGCGGTCTTCTGCCGCAGCGCCGCCCGCACCCCGGCCTCCCGGACCAGCGCGGCCAGGTCGGCGGCGACGAACCCGGGGGTACGCCCGGCCACCTCGTCGAGCCGGACGTCCTCGGCCAGCGGCACCTGCCGGGTCAGTACGGTCAACTGCTCCCGGCGCAACGCCGGGTCGGGCAACGGCACCGTGATCCGCAGCGACAGCAGGTCGGGCGCGCGTAACCCCGGGTCGACCGACTCCGGGCGGGACGTGGTGCACACCACCGCCGTACCGGATCGGACGGCCCCGGCGAGCACCTGCCGGAACACGGTGGCCAACGGGCCGGCGTCCTCCGCCGGGGCCAGCGCCTCGACGTCGGTGACCAGCAACACGGCCGGCCCGCCGTCTGCCAGGTCGGCGACGGTCTCGCGCAACCGGCGGGCCGCCGCGTCGTTGGTCAGCGCGGCGAGTTCCGGGGCCCACAGCGGGCGGACCCGGGCCCCGACCGTCCTGGCCACCGCCCGGACCAGCGCCGACTTGCCCGATCCGGCCGGCCCGCTGAGCAGCACACCGAGCGAGACCGTGGTGCCCAGCCGGCCCAGCACCTCACCGTGGTGGAAACCCAGGTCCAGCAGTTCGGTCAGTTCCTCGGCCTGGGCGCGTAACCCGGGCAGCTCGTCCACGTGTGGCACGTCGTCGTCCGCCGCCTCGGTGACGGTGCCGGCCGTCGGCCCACCGGCCGTCGGACCGGTCGGGGTCCCCGCCGCCGAAACGGAGGTCTCCGCCGCCGAAGTGTCGGTGGTCCGGCCGCCGGGCCGGGGACGGTCGGCACCTGCGGTGGTATCCCGGTGCGGTCGGGCCGGGCCGGAGGAGCCGTGCGTGACGTGGCCGTGTTCCCAGCCGACCACGGTGTCCATGGTCACCAGGGCGCCGGTCTCCGGTTCGGCGGCGACCACGGTCAGCAGGGTGCTCGTCCAGGCGTACCCGACGGTGTTGGCGAGGCTGCGCCGGGCGGCCTCGACCAGGCCGCGCACCGAGGCGTCGGGGAGGACGTCCTGGGGCAGCAGGGAGACGTTGTCACCTTCGGTGACGACCTTGCCGAGCAGGGCGAGTCGCAGCATCTCCGGGGACACCGCGGCGACCACCGCCACCGGGCCGGCCAGGGTCACCCGCCGGGCCGGGGTGACCGGGGCGGGCGCGACCGTCACCTGGCCGCCGTCGCGCAGCCCCAGGTTGCCCAGGGTGAGATCGTCGGCGTAGAGCAGGGCGGCGCTCGTGGTCGGTTCGGCGGGCGCGACGATCCCGGCGGTCACCCGCCTGCCGGCCAGCCGTACCGGGTCACCCGGGCGCAGCGCCAGAGCGGTCAGCACCTCCGGGTGCAGCCGGACGATGCCGCGTCGGGCGTCCAGCGCGGCCGGGCGCAGGCTGGCGGTCAGGGTCAGGTCCGGTTCGGGCATCGCCCGACAGTAGCCGCCCGCCGCAGCGGACGGTCCGCTGGTCAGCCGTCGTGGTCGAGCAACGTCGGGTCGCGACGGATCAGCTCGGCCAGCCGGGCCGCCGGGTCGACACCGGGCATCTCCCGGGCCGGCGTCCAGGCCGGTGGGGTCCGCTCCGCCAGCGGCCAGGCAGGCGGTGGGGTGTTCCGGGGGTCGCTGCCGCCCTGCACCCCGGGCTCCGCCCGCTCGTTGCGGGCACCGGGCTCGGTCCGTTCGATCCGCAGCGGGTACGTCCGCCCGGCGTACTCGACCCGCAGCGCCACGGTCAGCCCGGGGTGGGCGGCGACCACCCGACGTACCGCCTCGGCCACCTCCTCGACCGGGTCGGACCCGCCGGCGGCGGGCTCCCCCGGCCCGGTCCAACCGGGCCCGGCCCGGACCAGTTCCGCCGGCGCGGCACCGGGGCGCCCCGGACCGGCAGGTGCCACCGGGTGCGCTGGTCCGGTCGGTGCCGTCGCCGGGTGCACCGGTTCCGTCGTGGCCCGGCCGGTGGTCGTGAAGGCCAGGGTCGACCCGCCGTCGTCGGCCTCCGCGCCCTGGTCGGCCGACCGGCGACGGCGGGCCTCCTCACGGCGTGCCAGCCGGGCCAGTGTCTCGTCCAGACCACCTCTCATGACGTCCCCCTCTCCCGTGGAAACGGCCCCGAGCGCCGATTCGTTCAGATGCCCTTCTCCCGCACCGCCCGGTCCAGTGCCCGGTCCAGGACGACCAGCAGGGCGTCCCGCACCGAGAGCCGGTCCCTGGCGTCGAACTGCACCAGCGGTACGTGGTCACCGATCGCCAGCGCCCACCGGATCGCGCCCAGCTCGTGCGTCAGCCGACCGTCGAAGGTGTTCACCCCGACCACGAAGGGCAGGCCGGCCCGCTCGAAGAAGTCGATCGCCGGGTAGCAGTCGTCCAGCCGGGAGCTGTCCACCACCACCAGCGCGCCGAGCGCCCCCCGGGCCAGGTCGTCCCACATGAAGCCGAACCGGTCCTGGCCCGGTGTGCCGAACAGGTAGAGCTTCAGGCTCCGGTCGATGGTCACGCAGCCGAAGTCCATCGCCACCGTGGTGGTGGTCTTCGTGCTGCGGGTCCCCGGATCGTCCACGCCGATGCCGGCGCTGGTCATCTCGGCCTCGGTGGTGAGCGGGGCGATCTCGGAGATCGCGCCGACCGTGGTCGTCTTGCCCACCCCGAAACCGCCGGCGATCAGGAGCTTGACCGGGATCGGTGGGGCGACGGCCGGCCCGGTCCCGGTACGGGTGTCCGGCGCGGGCACGGTCGCCGCCGCCGGTCGGTACGCCGGTGGCGGCGACGGGTGCGGCGGTGCCGTCGGGGGCCGCCCACCGGCTGCCCGTAGCGGGCGGAGGCACTGTTCGCGGCGAGCCCGCCGAGCGGGGCGACCGGCCATTCAGGAGATCGCACGGAGTCCATCAATCACTCGCAGGATGAGGTCGGGGTCAAATGCGTCGTCGACGGCGCCGACGTGCACGTCGAGGTGGCCGGCGGCCCGCAGGTCACCGACCAGCACCCGGGTCACGCCGAGCTGTAGCCGCATCCGGGCGGAGATCTCGGCCACCGAGATCGGTTCAGCGCACAGGGCGACGATCGCCTGTAGCTCGGGGGCGAGCAGGGCCGACAGCAGCGCCGCCCGGGCCGGCTCGGACCGGGCGGTGACCTGGGTCTCCAGGCCGATGGCCGGGTCCGCGCCGGCCACCCGTCCAGCGGTCAGTACGAACGGGCGGGGGCTGGCCGGTCGGTCGGTCTGCGGTTCGGGGGCGGGGACCGGTGTCGCTGTCCCGTCCCCCGTCGGGGCGCGCAGGTAGGGGCGGACCCGGACCGACGGTTCGGGTTCCGGTTCCGCACCGGCGGCGTCCCGGGTCATTGCTGAACGGCGTTCTTCAGCTCGGCGATGAGTCTCGGTGTCAGCGCCCCGCCGGCCCGGCCGGCGAAGAGCGTCATCTCGTACGCGACGGTGCCCAGGTTGGCCGACCGGTCGGCGATCACGCCGAGTACCGAGCCGCTGCTGATCGCGGTGATCAGCAGGTAACCGTCGGCCATGTCCACGATCACCCGGTTGAGCCCGCCGAGGGCGTACCAGCTGGCGGCACCGCCGGCCAGGCTGGTCATGCCGGAGACGACGGCCGCGAGGCGTTCCGCGTTGGACCGGTCCTTGATCGACGACATGGCCATCAGCAGCCCGTCGGAGGAGACCGCGATGGCTTCCAGGACACCGGCGGTGCTGGAGGTGAACGAGTCCAACAGCCAGTTGAAGGTGCGCGCCTCCGCGCTGAGATCCCCGGCCGGGTGGTTCTGGTAGTCGACGTTCTCGTGTACGTGCGGGCTGGTCACCGTGTCGTTCCTTCTTCAGTGCGGTGGTCGGGACGGACTTCGCGTAGAGCCCGGGCGACGCCCGTCTCGAACGCGTTGATGAGATCGCGGACCTCGCCGGGATCTCCCGGATGCTGGCTGGGCGGTTGCCGAGGGGGTGAGACGGCCAGGTTGGCGCCCGGTACCCGTCGGGTCAGGCGGGGTGTCGCCGGCTCGGCTGGGGGTGCGGCGGCGGGCCTTGCCTGTTCGGCCCGCTGTACCCCGGACTGGAACTGCTCGACCAGGGCGCGGGCGGCGGCCGGGTCGGCCCGGGTGCCGTCCACCGGGCCGACGACGGGGGCGGTGTGCGGCAGGCTGGCCCCGGGAACCCGCTGCCGGATCCCGGGCGGCGGGGCGGGCCGGTCCGTGGGGAGCGGGGTGGCCTGCGCGACCGTGGGGAGCAGGGTGGCCTGCGGGACCGTCGTACGGGGCTGGGCGTCTGCCGGGGTCACCGTGGCGGTGCCCCGGACCGGCGGGGCCGCCCCGGCGACGACCGGGTCGGTGTCGGCGGGCGCGGCCGGTTGCGGGTCGGCCGGCACGGTGCCGAACGCGTCCCAAGGGCCGGCGGATTCCATGCTGCGGGTCGCCTTGCTGAGCAGCGTCGGATCGAATCCGGGCAATGCCGTGGGGTCGACCAGTGGCCAGGTCGGCCCCGCCTCCACCAGCGGCCGGCTCGGCGCCGCGTCGACGGGTGGCCGCGTCGGCTCCGCGTCGATCACGGGCCAGGCGGGGGGTGGGGTCGGCGCCGCGTCGACGGGTGGCCGGCTCGGCGTCGCGTCGAGCACGGCCGGTGTCCGGCCGGTCCGGGCCGGTCCGTCGACACCGGGCGCGGCGGTGGTCCCGGCCCGGTCCCGCGACGGGAGTACGGCGGGGCCGGCCGTGGTGGGCCGGTCCCGGGAGGACAGGGCGGCGCGGGCGACGGGTTCCCCGTGACGCCCGGTGGTGGCGCGCACCAGGGCGGAACCGGGGAGCACCAGGCTGGCGGTCACCCCACCACCGGCGGTCGGGGTGAGTTCCACCGCCCAGCCGTGCCGGCGGGCCAGCCGACCCACCACGAAGAGCCCGAGCACCTCGGACGGGGCCAGGTCCAGCCGTTCCCGGCGGGTGAACCTGGCGTTCTCCTCGGCCAGCCGCTGCTCGCTCATGCCGATGCCCTGGTCGATCACGGCCAACCGGGCACCGTCGTCGGTCGGTTCGGCGGTGACCACGACCCGGGTGTGCGGCGGGGAGAACACGGTGGCGTTCTCCATCAGCTCGGCCAGGGCCAGCACCAGGTCGCCGATGATCGCCGGTACGGCGACCACCTCCGGGGGGACCCGCACGTCCACCCGGGTGTAGTCCTCGATCTCACCGAGCGCCAACCGGACCACGTCGGCCACCGGGACCGGTGCGACGTGTGCGTCGTCGCCCGCCGCGCCGGAGAGCACCACCAGGCTGCCCGCGTTACGGCGCAGCCGGCTGGAGATGTGGTCGAGCCGGTACAGGTGCTCCAGCCGGCCCGGCTCGGTCTCCTGCTGCTCCAGTCGGTCGATCAGGGCGATCTGCCGGCCGACCAGGTTCTGGGTACGTCGGCCGACGTGACCGAACATCTGGGCCACGTTGCGTCGGCTCGCCACCTGCCGTTCCACCAGCCGGGCGGCGGTGTTCTGCACCCGTTCGAAGGCGCGGGCCAGGTCGCCGATCTCGTCGCGGGCACCCACGTCGACCGGGTCGAGGCGGACCGGTGGGACGGTCTCCGACTCGTCGTCGGCGACCCGGACCAGCTCGGACTCGGCGACCCGGGCGACCCGGTCGGCGGAGCGGGTGAGCCGGGTGAGCGGCCGGGCCACCGCCCGGCCGACCGCGATGGTGAGCAGGATGACCGCGATCAGGACCAGGACGATCAGCAGGGTCACCCAGTACGCCCCGGCGAGCGCCACCTGCCGGTCGGCGCGCACCTCGGCGGTGACGTCGGCGGCCAGTTTCTTCTCCACGAACTGGCCCAGGGTGATCATCGAGGAGACGGTGGGGAAGAGGGTCGCCACGTCCAGCGAGCCGATCGCCGTGGCCGGGTCCAGGGCGCTCTGGTTGATGAAGTTCGGGCCGGTGCGGTTGGCGACCGCCACTTCCTCCAGGGTGAGCAGGTCGAGCTGCTCGGGGGTGACCAGGGCCTGGAGCCGGGCGCTCTCGTCGGAGAGGACGGCGAAGTTCGCCACGTAGGCGGTGACGGTCTGGGCGCTGGGCCGGGCGGCGACCAGCACGATCAGGGTGGCGCCGGCGCTGAGGCTCTCACCGGTGCGCAGCAGGCCGTCCAGGGCCAGCACCTGCCGCCCGGTCGGGGTGCGGGTGTCCGCGTTGAGGCGGAGCTGAAGTGAGTTGATCAGGGCGGTGTTCACCGGCCCGTATCCGGCCATGAGCTGGTCCGGGCCGGTCTGCCCGGCCACCGCCGCCGTCCGCAGGGCGGCCAGTTGGCGTACCCCGTCCAGGGCGGTGTCGACCTCTGCCGGCAGGGCGTCGCCGAACTCGGCGCGCAGGTCGGCGATCCGGTCGTCCACCTCGGCGACCTTCTGCACCAGGTCGGTGCGCTCGACCTGCTTGAGCAGCAGGCCGATGGCGAGCAGGCGTTCCTGCTGGAGGTGTTGGAGGATCGTGCCGACCCGGCTGGCGATCCGGACCCGGTC
This sequence comes from Micromonospora sp. RL09-050-HVF-A, assembly GCF_019374995.1. Lineage (NCBI taxonomy): Bacteria > Bacillati > Actinomycetota > Actinomycetes > Micromonosporales > Micromonosporaceae > Micromonospora > Micromonospora sp. RL09-050-HVF-A. Next base: position 3,957,974 of record NZ_JAGKQP010000002.1, on the reverse strand, counting down.
GGCGAGGTCGCCGGCCCGCTGCGCCACGGTGGCCCGGTCCCAGACCACCGGCACGGTGAGCCCGACCATGCAGAGCAGGGGGACCATCAGCAGTAGGGCCAGCTTGCCCCGGATCCGGAGCCTACCGAGCAGCATCGAAGGGCCTCCACCGGTCGGGTTCGGAGCTCTGGCCCACCGGCTGGAGCACCGGCACCGGTCCGGCCGGTGGCCGACCGGACCGCGTCGGCGGCTCCCACCGGGTGGCGGCGGTGGTTTCGGCCGGGTCGCCGGGTGCGGTGTCCCGGCCGGGCGGGGTGCCGGTGCGGCGCGGCAGCCAACCGCTCGCGCCGAGCGCCGCCAGGAGCAGCACGGCCACCCCGCCGGCGGCGAGGATCAGCAGGTCGTCGCGGTCGAGCTGGTCGATGCGCTGGCGGAGGAGCCGGTCCAGTTCGTCGAGGATGACCGGCTGGAGTTCCCGGGCGGCGGTCTGCGCCTGGCTCCGGGCAGCGGTGAGTTTCGTCAGGTCGACCGCTTGCGTACGGTTGTCTGGCTGGGACAGCGCCGCCAACGCCTCGACCGCCCGCTGGTAGTTGTCGAACGGGGTGAGCACGTCCGCGCCGATGCCGGCGCTCTCCGAGGTCTCCACCACCGTCTGGAGGTCGTCGACCAGGTCGCCCGCCGGTTGCAGGGCGGCGAACCGGAGGGTCGCCAGTTGGCCCAGGGAACGGGCCTGTTCGGCGGCGGGTCGTCGTGGCATCAGCACGGCCAGGTCGACGAGCCGGCCGGCGGCGACCACGGCCTCCGGCATCTCCTCGCCGACGCCGTCCTGGAGGAAGTACGAGTCGGAGCCGGGGTCCCGGATCAGGCCGGAGGTCTCCCGGATCTTGCCGTGCAGGGCCAACAGCAGATCGGTGACCTCGCCGTACGCGGTGAAGGCGACCTCCGGGTCGGTGAGTGACCGGCTCGGCAGTCCCTCCAGTTTGGCCCGCAGCCCGGCCCACCGCTCGGTGCTGCGCAGCTCGCCGCCGATGCGGGTGTCGACCGCTGCGGCCGCCTCCACCGCCCGGTCCAGGGCGTCGCGGGGCACCGAACGGCCGGCGACGGCGGCGGTCTGCACGTTCACCAGCGCCTCGGTGACCGGGCCGAGGACGCGCAGGTACTCGACGCCGAGGCGTTCCCGTTCGGCCAGCTCCCGGTCGGCGTCCACCAACTGGTGACCCCGCACGACGAGGAACGCCACCGGCAGCAACAGCGCGGTGGCGAGTAGCAACGGCAACAGGCGGCCCGGTGTCCTGGGCCGTCGACGGACCCGCGAGGCGGGAACGGTCATGGTGGTCTCCTCCGGCGGCGGCGCAGGGGGTCGGGGATGGCGTGGAACTTCGGTCCCGTGCGTCGGACCGGAACCTAATCGAAGGGCGATCCCTGGCCGGAGGTCTGCACCGGTCAGTTTTGCGTCACTTCGAGTGATGTGACGCGACATCAACCTTCCCGACACGCTCCGTACTGTTGTCGGAGTGACATGCTCGTTTCCATTGTGATATAGCGCATTAAGCGTGAATTCACGGAGTCCGAACTCGTTCTGGGTGAACGCCGGGTGACCTTGTGCGTTTGACCTGTCCGGCCGACGATTGGCCGACCAGGACGGACGTACGGCGGATCTCAGCCAACGCTCAGGTTCCGGGCCGTACCGTGAGCCGAATGAAATCGCCGCTGTCGGCTGCCCGGCTCCGCCGTGCCCTGCCCACCGGTCGCCGCGCGGTCGCCGCGTCGGTGGGCGTCGTCCTGCTGGCGGGGGTCGTCGGCTGGGCGGTCTGGCCGGACCGGCCGGATTTCCGCACCGAGTCGACCGCGCTCACCGTGCGCTCCGGGCCCGGCGGCGACGAGCCCGTCGACCTGGACACCACGCTCTACCTGCCGCGCGGCGCTACGGCCGACCGGAAGGTCCCGGCCGTGCTGCTGGCGCACGGCTTCGGCGGTACGAAGGACTCCGTCCGCGCCGACGCCGAGGACCTGGTGGGGCAGGGCTACGCGGTGCTGACCTGGACGGCGCGGGGCTTCGGCCGCAGCGGCGGGCAGATCCACCTGGACAGCCCCGACTACGAGGTGCGCGACGCCCAGCGGCTGCTGGACTGGCTGGCCGCCCGCCCCGAGGTGCGTACCGACGCCGCCGGTGACCCCCGGGTCGGGGTGGTCGGCGGCTCGTACGGCGGCGGGCTGGCCCTGCTGCTGGCCGCGCAGGACCCCCGGGTCGACGCGATCGTCCCCATGATCACCTGGAACGACCTGTCCCGCGCCTTCCTGCCGGAGAACACCGGCAAGCCGGCCACCGAGGGCGTGTTCAAGAAGGGCTGGGCCGGCATCTTCTTCGGCGGTGGCGGCAGCGCCGGTTCCGGGCCGGCCGGGCTGTCCGGCAACACCGCCGCGGCCCAGCCGGAAGGGGCACCCGCGTCGGCCGGTGCGCCCAGCCCTCGGCCCGGTGGCGGCCCGGGCAGCGGATCGTCGCGCGCCCCGGGGGCCGCCGCCGACCCGTCCTGTGGCCGGTTCGCCGCCGACGTCTGCGCCGCGTACCTGCGGATCGCCACCACCGGGCGGGCCGACCAGGCGGCGGTGGACCTGCTCCGGCGTTCCTCCCCGGCCGACGTGCTGGGCCGGATCAAGGCCCCCGCCCTGCTGGTGCAGGGCGAGGCGGACACCCTCTTCCCGCTCACCGAGGCGGACGCCAACGCACGCGGCATCGCCGCCGCCGGCACCCCCGTGCGGGTGGCCTGGTTCACCGGCGGCCACGACGGCGGCACCGGCCCGACAAGCGACTCCGACCGGGTGAAGTACCTGACCGTGCAGTGGCTGGACCACTACGTCAAGGGCACCGGCGCGGCCCCCGGCGACGACTTCACGTTCTCCCGGATCGCCGGTTTCGACGCCCTCGACCGGGGCCTCGTCGCCACCGGTTACCGCACCGCCGACTATCCCGGGGTGACCGGGGACGCCCGGCGCGAGGTGCCGGTCACCGGGTCGGCCCAACCGGTCGCCAACCCGCCCAACGGCAACCCGGCGGCGATCTCGGCGATCCCGTTCGCCGGGTCGCTCGGCTCCCTGCTCGACGGGGTCGCCGGCGACGTACCCGGCCAGCACGCCCGGTTCGAGTCGACACCGCTGACCGAGGCGGTGGACGTGGTGGGTGCACCCACCGTCACCGTCCGGGCCGCGTCGGCGACCGGCGAGGCGGTCCTGTTCGCCAAGCTCTACGACGTCGACCCGGCCGGTGCGGCGACGCTGCCCGACGGGCTGGTCGCCCCGATCCGGTTGACCGGCCTGCCGGCCACCATCGACGCCGCGCAGCCGGTCCAGGTGACCCTGCCGGCGATCGTCCGCCGGGTCGAGGCCGGGCACCGGCTGCGGGTGGTGCTGGCCACCGCCGACCAGGCGTACACCACACCTGCCGAGCCGGCCGTCTACACGGTGGCGGTCGACGGGGCGGTGAGCCTGCCGACGGTCACCGCCACCCCGATCCCGACCACCGCCACGGTGTGGCGCTGGGTGCTGGTCGGCCTGCTGGCCGCGATCCTGATCGGGCTCGTCGTGGTCGTCGCCGTGGTCCGCCGCCGGCACCGCCGCCAGGACGACTCCGTCCATCCCGAGTACGCGGGCATCCCGCTCGCCGTCCGTGACCTGCGCAAGGAGTACGCGGACGGTTTCGTCGCGGTGTCCCGGGTGGACTTCGAGGTGCACCCCGGCCAGGTGATGGGGCTGCTCGGCCCGAACGGCGCCGGCAAGACCACCACCCTGCGGGTGCTGATGGGGTTGACCCAGCCGACCGCCGGGGAAATCTACGTCTTCGGACACCGGCTGGTGCCCGGCTCGCCGGTGCTGTCGCGGATCGGCGCGCTGGTGGAGGGGCCCGGTTTCCTGCCGCACCTGTCCGGCCTGGACAACCTGAGGGCGTACTGGCGGGCGACCGGGCGGCCGTGGGCCGACGCGCACTTCGACGAGGCGTTGGAGATCGCCGGCCTGGGCGACTCGGTGCACCGGCGGACCAAGAACTACAGCCACGGCATGCGGCAGCGGCTGGCCATCGCGCAGGCCATGCTGGGCCTGCCGGAGCTGCTGGTGCTCGACGAGCCGACCGACGGGCTCGACCCGCCGCAGATCGCCGAGATGCGCCGGGTCCTCCAGCGGTACGCCACCGACGGCCGGGCGGTGCTGGTCTCCAGTCACCTGCTGGCCGAGGTGGAGCAGACCTGCACGCACGCGGTGGTGGTCAACAAGGGCCGGATCGTCGCCTCGGGCCCGGTGGAGGAGATCGTCGGCGAGTCGCCGAGCACCCTGTTCGAGGTGACCGACCAGGCCGCCGCGCGGGCGGTGCTGAGTCGCCTCGACGCGGTGCAGGTGCTGACCGCCGACGACGCCGGTGGGCTGGTGGTGGACACGAACGGGACCGCCCGCAGCGAGGTGGTGGCCGAGCTGGTCCGGGCCGGGATCGGGGTGGACCGGGTGGTGCCACGGCGTCGCCTGGAGGACGCGTTCCTCGCCCTGGTGGGCGAGAACTCTCGGGGAAGCGGTGACCGGTGATGGCAGGTTCTGCGGCGGGTTCCCCGTCGGGCGGCGCGGCCGCGCGTGGCGCGGCCCCGGACGGGACCGCGACGGGGGCGTTCGGGCCGGGTGGGGCGGCGGTCGGGTACCGGCCGGGGGCGACCCTGCCGTTCGGGGCGGAGTTCCGCCGGCAGGCGTCGCGGCGGCGTACCCAGTTGGCACTCGGTTTCATGGTGCTGCTGCCGTTGATCATTCTGGTGGCGTTCCAGTTCGAGTCCGGGGACGACGACGGCAGCGGGCGCGGCGAGTTCTCCAGCCTCGCCGACCTGGCCACCTCGGGCGGGCTCAACTTCACCCTCTTCTCGATCCTGGTGTCGGCGTCGTTCCTGCTGGTCGTGGTGGTGGCGCTGTTCTGCGGTGACACGGTGGCCAGCGAGGCGAGCTGGGGCAGCCTGCGCTACCTGCTGGCGGTGCCGGTGCCCGGGCCCGACTGTTGACGGTGAAGCTGCTGGTGGCGCTGGCGTACTCCGGGCTGGCCCTGCTGTTGTTGGCCGGCACGGCCCTGCTCGCCGGCACCCTGCGCTACGGCTGGTCGCCGCTGACCAGCCAGGTCGCCGCCGAGCTGACCCCGACCGAGGGGCTGGTACGGCTGCTGGCGGTGCTCGGCTACCTGGCGGTGGTCCTGCTGGTGGTGGCCGGGCTGGCGTTCCTGCTGTCGGTGATCACGGATGCTGCGCTGGGCGCGGTCGGCGGCGCGGTGCTGCTGTGGATCCTGTCCAGCATCCTGGATCAGATCACCGCGCTGGGGGCGCTGCGCGACTTCCTGCCGACCCACTACAGCAGCGCCTGGCTGGGCCTGCTGTCCACCCCGATGCAGACCGACGACGTGGTCCGGGGCGCGATCTCGGCGATCAGCTACGCCACCCTGTTCTGGGGGCTGGCCTTCTGGCGCTTCACCCGCAAGGACGTCACGAGCTGACGGCCGGTCTGACCCGGCCCGGCGGGCGGGGCAGTCGGGCGGCTCGCGGGCCGATAGTGCGCCATCACTGCTGTCGGACACCGCACCATCGGCCCCGTTGAGTCGATCATTCCGTCGTCAGGGCGCACCCGCCGTCGTGGCCGGCGGTGCGACCGCAGCGGCCGGGGCCGCCGAGCGGGGCGTCGCACCAGATCCGGGTACGCACGGACTGCCGGTCCTCCGGCGACAGGGTCGTCTCGCCGAAGTCGACGGCGAGCACGTGCCCGAGCGAACGACGCAACGCCATCGCCAGGGCGGCGACCTCGTCGACACTGGTCAGCCTGGTCGGCAGGTGGATGATCCAGCACGGGTCGGTCACCGTGGCCACCACCTGTTCCGGGCCGCTCTCGTCCGGCGGCAGTCGGCGTGCCCCGATCCCCACCGCCGCAGCGCCACCCGGATGCGCTCACCCTCGGTGGTGGCGGTCGCCAGGTCACGGGTGACCCGTTCCAGCTCGTCGGCGACCTGGTCGAGGAAGGCGTACACCTGCTCGGGGTCGAGGCCGCGCCACCGACGGGTGCCGAAGGTGACGGTGCGGACGTGCTGCGGCAGCAGCCGCCGCCCGGCTCGATAGATCATCCTGTCTCGCCCTTCCTGGCCGGTCGGGGTGCCGCACCTGACAACCCGTCGGTGTACGACCCCAGTGCGGCGACGGCAGCGGCCAGACACTCGGCCATCAGGTCGAGCTGCTCGGCGGCGCACCGCCACTGCCGCGCGGTCGTCTCGGTGTCGTGCCGCCCCGGTGGGGTGGTGACCCCGGTGGGGTCGGTCGGCGCGGCCTCGGCGGGGGCCGCGTCGCGGAGCTGCTGGCCGGCGGCGGTGACCCGGCCCGGGAGCTGCCGAATCCGACCGGCTGCCGCACTCCACCGGCCACGGACGGTATCCAGCGTCTCGACGAGGTCGCCGATGGTGCCCGGCTCGACGTGCCCGGCGGCGACCCGCAGCCGGCGTACCCCGTCGGTGACCTGCTGATCGACCTCGGCGGCCAGGTCGAGGGCGTCACCGCCGCTGCGTCGGGCCAGCCGGAGCGCCGGGTGGGTGCATCCCCCGCCGACGCGTTCCAGCAGCACCATCCCGGCGGCCACCTCGAGGTACGTCTCCCGCAGCTCGGCGGCGACCTGCTCGGCCGCCCGTATCGCGCTGGCGACCGGCACCTCCGTACTCGTCTCCACCGTGTCTCCTCTGCCTACGTGGGTGCCGGGGCAGCGCGCCGACCAACCTGGAAGGGGGTTCCAGCCGATCCGTACGCGCTGCCCCGGCCCTGTCCGGGTGCGGGACCCGGGGGATGAGTCGACCCTGTTTTGCCGACGAGGGCCGCTCGTCCCCAACATATGATGCCTAGTGTTAGAGGTGCAAGCCCTGACACGCTTAGAACTTGATGTCATAAGGGAACGGTGGTCAGATGGTGGTGCCGACGAGGGAGCACCGCCATGTCCGTGACGCCTTACTACGTACGCATCTCCGACGAGATCCGCGAACGGATCACCTCGGGTGACCTCCAACCTGGCGACAAGCTGCCGTCAATCGCCCAACTGTGTGCGCAGTACGGCGTCTCCACTCAGGTCATCCGCTCGGTCATGCTGACGTTGCGTGCCGAAGGGCTGGTGGAGGGGCATCAGGGGCGCGGGGTCTACGTGCGGAGTCGTACCGGGTGAGTGGCCGCGAACCGCTCCCACCCACTATCGCAGCGCGGCCTGCGGGGGCGGTACGACCTTGTCGAGTTGCCGTTCGAGGCTGAGCGGGTCATCGAAGAATTCGACGTCGCTGACGGTCCGCAACTCGGCGACGATCGCTGCCGGCCAGTCGCGCGCCGAGCCGTCCAGCGCCGCGACCCGGCTCTCTCGCGCGATCGTCGACAGGCCGAAGACGTGGTAGCAGTGCTCGGCTGCCTGGTCCGGGTCGCGCAGGCTGACAGCCTGGACATAGGCCGCCTTACTGTCGTTGGCGACCCGCAGGGTGACCGGCCGGTTCCGTCCTGACTCCAGCGGAATCGGAGCGTCCCGTTGAAGCTGACGGCCACGCCCAGCCCAGACGGTGACCCGGTCTGCGACCCGATCGACGAATCTCATCCCCGCCTGCCGTGGGGCGAGCCAGCGCAGCTGATCGGTGCGGAGGGAAGCCTGGGCGACGTCGAGCACCAGCCTGCCCAGATCGTCAGCGGCCCCGAAGGTGGTGATTTCACCGGGTGCCGCATTCACCCCGTTGAGGCCGCCTCCAGCCATGATCTCGCGAAATGCCTCGGCAGCGCGGCCGGCGAACAGGTTCACGCCAGCCATGGCCAACAGGGAAGCGGCGGCTGCACGATCGGTCACCCGGTAGCCGGAGCCCATCGGCTCGACCAGCACCCGTACGCCGTCGCCGTCGCCATAGGTCAGCGGCAGATCGACCAGTAGACCGTCTCCGTAGGGGTGCACGACGGTGTTGTCGTTGACGGCCCGGAGGACAGCACCGATGACGGTCGCGGCGTCCACGGTCATCTCCCTCCTCACGGCTCCCGCCAGATGAAGTCGTCCCCGATCGCGATGAAACACTCCGCAGCGAACGCTTCCAGGATCGCACGGTACGTGCCGGGTGCGACCCTCGGTTGCAGCGGAACGGTGGGGATGTCGTCTGGTTCGTAGGCGCCCTCTTCACCGCCACCGGGCTCGCTGCGGTGCTTGTGCGTACCGGGAAACGGGGGATGCGGGGCGTTCAGGCAGAGCCGGCGAGCGGAGAAGCCCAGGCGACCCTCGCCGGCGAGATACTGAAGCGCCGGCTCGCTCGGCTTCAGCTCGTTGACGGTCATCCGTAGCCGGCACGGAGCGAGCGCTTCGATGCCGGTGACGACCCGGATCAGGCCCTGCTTGATCACGGGGCTCCTGGCGGTCCACGTCATGCCGCCCACGGTGGTCGCGGCCGCAAGCGGTGACAGCAGGGTACCCAGATTGGCGGCCGTGATCAGGGGGGACACCTGCCGACTCACGATCGCAGCCTTCCTGCCTCCAGAGGTGACGATGTGAGACCACCTCGCTCTGTGTCGGGCCGGACACTATCGGAGACGGCGGCCATGGATGCAGTAGCAGCGCTCGTGTCGAGTCACGACCTGCCATTGGTGCCCGGGCCCTCATACCAGTGGTCGGGCGCGGAGCCGGGTCAGCCGGTGGTGGGAAGGGAGACGGTGACCACCAGGCCGCCGTCGGGGCGGGGGACGGCCCGCACCGTTCCGCCGTGCGCCCGCGCCACCGCCCGGACGATGGAAAGCCCCAGGCCGAAGCCCCGCTGACCGGCGACCCGTTCCCGGTTGAGCCGGCGGAACGGCAGGAACATCGTCTCGATCTCGTACCCGGGCACCACCGGCCCGCTGTTGCTGACGGTCAGGGTGGCCCGACCGTCGACCACGGCCGTGGCGACCGAGAGCCAGCCGCCGGTGTCGACGTTGTGCCTGACGGCGTTCTCCACCAGGTTCTGGGTGAGCCGTTCCAGCAGGACCGGGTCGCCGGCCGTCCGCGCCGGGGCCAGTTCGCGGGTGACGGCGAGCGTGGTGGACCGGCCGGTCTGCTCCGCGACGTGACCGGCGACCTCGGCGAGGTCCACCTCGGTGTGTTCGGCCAGCGCGTTCTCCGAGTCGGCGAGGGTGAGCAGCCCGTCGATCAGCCGTTCGTGGCGTTCGTTGACGGCCAGCAGGGTCTCGCCGAGCTGTCGTAGCTCGGGCGGGGCGTCCGGGCGGGTGATCGCCAACTCGACCAGGGACCGGTTGATCGCCAGGGGCGTACGCAGCTCGTGGGAGGCGTTGGCGACGAAGCGCCGCTGCCCGTCGAAGGACCGGTCGAGGCGTTCGAGCATCAGGTCGAAGGTGTCGGCCAGCTCCTTCACCTCGTCGGTCGGCCCGGCCAGGGCGATCCGTTCGTGTAGTCCCCGGCCGGCCCCGTCGGCTCCGGCGATGCGACGGGCGGTGCCGGTGATCTGCTGCAACGGCTGCAACGCCCGGCCGGCGACCAGCCAACCGAACGCGACCGCGGCGATGGTCACCACGGCCAGGGCCACTCCGCCCTGGGTGAGCAGCGAGTCGAGGGCGTCCCGGCGGGCGTCGTCCTGCACCTGGCGGACGATGGCGCGCAGGTGTTCGGCCTGGTTGGCGTTGATCTGGGTGCCCTGGGGCAGCGAGATCGACTCCTTGCCACCGGTCCCGCGCAGGTTGAACCCGAGACCGTGGGCGAGCCGCTGGTCCACCAGCACGTACGTCACGGCGAGCAGTACCGTGCCGGCGAGCAGGAACAGGCCACCGTAGATGAGGGTCAGCCTGGCCCGGATGGTCGGTTTCCTCATCGGATCTGGTATCCCACCCCGGGCACCGTCTCGATGACGGGTGGGTCGCCGAGCTTGCGCCGCAGCTTCATCACGGTGACCCGCAGCACGTTGGTCATCGGGTCGATGTGCTCGTCCCAGGCCCGTTCGAGGAGGTCCTCGGCGGAGACCACCGCGCCGTCGGCGCGTAGCAGCTCGGCCAGCACGCCGAACTCCTTGCGGGACAGCGGCACGAAGTTCCCGTCCCGGGTGACCTGCAACCGGGACGGGTCGAGGACGATCCCGGCCCGGGTCAGCTGCGGTGGGGCGGCGGGGCGGGTGCGTCGGGTCAACGCGTGCACCCGGGCGCTCAGCTCGACGAACGCGAACGGTTTGGTGAGGTAGTCGTCAGCGCCGATGGCCAGGCCGGAGACCCGTTCCCGGACGGCGGCGGCGGCGGTCAGCATCAGGATCCGGGTGTCCCGTTCGGCACTGACCAGGGCGCGGCAGACGTCGTCGCCGTGCACGACCGGCAGGTCCCGGTCGAGCACGACCACGTCGTACCCGTTGACGCCGATGCGTTCCAGGGCGGCGTCGCCGTCGTAGGCGACGTCGACCGCGAACGACTCCCGGCGGAGCCATTCGGCGATCGCGTCCGCGAGCAGTTTCTCGTCCTCGCACACCAGTACGCGCACCGTTCCATCCTCGCCTATGCCGGGATAACCACCGCGTTAACGTTGCCGTTTACGCCCTGGATACCGCCTCAGGAGTTGAGTTATCCCTAATGCCGGCTGTCTGCCGGTCGGAAGGGAGACCAACGATGCGACGAAATCAGCTGAGCCTGCTCCTGGCCCTGCCCGTGGTGGCGGTCCTCGCCCTGAGCGGTTGTCAGTCCGATGCCGCCGACGACTCCGGGGTGGCCAGCGCCGGTGGTGGCGGCGCGGAGCCCTCGCTCTCCGCCGCTGCGGCGATGAGCGACGAGGAACGCCAGCTCAAGTTCACCACGTGTCTGCGGGAACAGGGGCTCGACGTGCCGGACCCGCAGCCGGGGCAGAAGGGGCCCCGGTTCAACGGCGGGTCGGACGTGGACCCGGCCAAGGTGCAGTCGGCGCTGCAGCAGTGCCGCGAGTTCGCCCCCAACGGCGGGCAGCCCCGGCAGCTCGACGCGGGCCAGGTCGAGCAGGTCCGCAAGCTGGCCCGGTGCATGCGGGAGAACGGCGTGCCGAACTTCCCGGACCCGGCCGCCGACGGCCGCATCCAGCCCGGTCGGGCCGACATCGACCTGAAGGACCCGGCGGTGCGGACCGCGTTCGACAAGTGCCGGGAGACCGTGCCCAACCTCGGTGAACGTCGGGGGACGTCATGACCGGCGCATCCCGATCCGCTGACCCGTCCGTCACCGGCCCGGCTGCGTCTGCGGTCCGGCGGCGACGCCCGCGACCGGTGTTCCTGCTCGGGGCGGCGGGGCTGCTCGTGGTGGCGGTGGCGGCAACGGCGGTCACCTTCGCCAGTGACGGCCACGCCGACCGTGCGACGTCGTCCGACCGCAGGCCGCCGTCGTCCGCCAAGGTCACCCGGCAGACCCTGGTCGACCGGGAGACCAAGAACGGCGAGCTGGGGTACGGCACCCCGCGCGCCCGGGACAGCCGGCTGAGCGGGACGGTCACCTGGCTCGCCGAGGGCGGCGCGACGGTCAAGCGGGGTAAGACGCTCTACCGGATCGACGACGAACCGGTGGTGCTGCTCTACGGTGGCCTGCCCGCGTACCGGGTGCTGCGTTCCGGGGTCAGCGGCACCGACGTCAAACAGTTCGAGCAGAACCTCGCCGCGCTCGGGCACGACGGTTTCACCGTCGACGAGGATTTCACCTCGGCGACCGCCGACGCGGTCCGGGACTGGCAGGAGGACCTGGGTCTGCCGGAGACCGGGCAGGTCGAGCCGGGCCGGATCGTCTACGCCCCCGGTGAGGTCCGGGTGGAGAGCCACGGCGTGGAGGTGGGCGACACCGTCGGTGCGGGCAAGGTGGTCCTCTCGACCACCGGTACCACCCGCCTGGTCACCTGCACCCTCGACGTGGAGGACCAGCGGTTGGCCCGCAAGGGCGCGGAGGTGACCATCACGCTGCCCGACGGCACCCGCAGCACCGGCAAGGTCGACACGGTCGAGACGGTGGTGCAGACCTCGGCGGCGACGACGGGCAAGGAGTCGGAGACCGACACCAAGATCGAGGTGACCGTCACCGGGGACGACGCCAAGGCGCTGGCCGGCTACGACAAGGCGGCGGTGGACGTCGGCCTCGTCGCCTCGGAACGCGCCGACGTGCTCACCGTGCCGGTCGCGGCACTGCTCAACCTGGCCGAGGGCGGCTACGGGCTGGAGGTGGTCGAGGAGGGTGGCACCCGGATCGTCGCGGTGCGTACCGGCCTGTTCGCCGACGGCCGGGTGGAGGTCTCCGGCGACGCGGTCACCGAGGGGCTGACCGTGGGGATGCCCGGTGACTGAGCCGCCCCGGGCCGACCACCCGGACCACGTGGTCGAGCTGCGTGACGTGACGAAACGCTACGGCGACACGGTCGCCGCCCTCGGTGGGGTGTCGATGAGCGTCGACCGGGGGGCCCTGGTGGCCATCGTCGGCCCGTCCGGCTCGGGGAAGTCCACCATGCTCAACGTGATCGGCACCCTGGACCGGCCCACCTCGGGCGCGGTCCACATCGACGGGTACGACGCCGCGCGGTTGTCCGACCGGGAACTGTCCGCGCTGCGGGCCAGCCGGATCGGCTTCGTGTTCCAGCAGTTCCACCTGGCTGCCGGCGTACCCCTGGTGGAGAACGTGGCGGACGGCCTGCTCTATGCCGGGGTGCCCCGGCGGGAGCGGCGGCGGCGGGCGGAGGCGGCGCTGCGACGGGTCGGCCTGGGACACCGGCTGGACCACCGGCCGCACCAGCTCTCCGGCGGGGAGCGGCAGCGGGCGGCGATCGCCCGTGCGGTGGTCGGTGAACCGCCGCTGCTGCTGGCCGACGAGCCGACGGGCAACCTCGACTCCAGCTCCGGCGCGGGGGTGATGGAGCTGCTGCACGAGCTACACGCGGCCGGTACCACCATCGTGGTGATCACCCACGACCGGGAGATCGCGGCGAGCCTGCCCCGGCAGGTGCAGATGCGCGACGGGCTGATCGTGGCGGACTCCGCCGCCCTGACCGAGGGGGTGCTGCGATGACCACCACGCCGCTGCGGTCGACGGGCGCGGCCCGGCGAAGCGGTGCGGGGCGACCGGAGCTGCTGCGACCGGCCCGGATGAGCCCGCAGGACGTGCTGCGGGTCGGTGGCGTGGGGCTGCGGACCCGGCCGCTGCGGGCGTTCCTGTCCGCTCTGGGCATCGCCATCGGCATCGCCGCGATGATCAGCGTGGTCGGCATCTCCTCGTCGTCCCGGGCCGACCTGGACCGGACGCTGGCCGCCCTGGGCACCAACCTGCTCACCGTCGCGCCGGGGAGCACCCTCTTCGGTGCGGACGCCCAGTTGCCGGTCGAGGCGGTCGGCATGATCAGCCGGATCGGCCCGGTACGCCAGGTGTCGGCGACCGCCCAACTGGCCGACATGCCGGTCTACCGGTCGGACCGGATCCCGGCGGCGCAGACCGGTGGCCTCGGCACCCAGGCGGTGGAGCTGGACCTGCTCGACACCGTCGGCGCTTCACTGGCCAGCGGGACCTGGCTCAACGAGGCCACCGGGCGGTATCCGGCCACGGTGCTCGGGTCGGTGGCCGCGGAGCGGCTCGGCCTCGGCGCGGCCGGGCCGGACATCCGGGTCTACCTCGACGGGCGCTGGTTCACCGTGATCGGCATCCTGCGACCGGTCCCGCTCGCCCCGGAACTCGACTCGTCGGCCCTGGTCGGTTGGTCGGCCGCGACCACCTACCTGGGCCTGGACGGGCACCCGACCCGGATCTACACCCGCTCGGCCGAGCAGCACGTCGAGGCGGTACGGGCGGTGCTGGCGGCGACGGCCAACCCGGAGCAGTCCAACGAGATCCAGGTTTCCCGGCCGTCCGATGCGCTCGCCGCCCAGCAGGCCACCGACGAGGCGTTCACCGGTCTGCTGCTCGGGCTGGGTGCGGTGGCGTTGCTGGTCGGCGGGGTGGGGGTGGCCAACACCATGGTCATCTCGGTGATCGAACGGCGGGCCGAGATCGGGTTGCGGCGGTCGCTGGGTGCCACCCGGGGGCAGATCCGTACCCAGTTCCTCGCCGAGTCGCTGCTGTTGTCCGCCCTGGGTGGGCTGGGCGGGGTGCTGCTCGGTGGCCTGGTCACCGCCGGTTACGCCGGTTCGCAGGGGTGGCCGACGGTGGTGCCGCTGTGGGTGGTGGCCGGCGGCATCGGGGCGACGATCGGCATCGGTGCGTTGGCCGGGCTCTACCCGGCGATCCGGGCCAGCCGGCTGGCCCCCACCGAGGCTCTCGCCACCCCCTGACCGCCCCGCCCGACGGGTGGCCCGGCGGCCGGTGGGGGACCTCACCGGCCGCCGGACCACGATCAGCCGGGCCGGCTCAACGTCGGCTCACCCGGATCAGTTCCCAGCCGCCCTTCGGGACACCGGGCGTCGGGTCGGTGCGCAGGTTCATCGGGTTCGCCATCCCGAGATAGAGCGTGGAGCCGTCCACGACCATGGTTCGGACACCCTGGTTGAGCGGGTTGCCGAAGCCGCCGGTGTCGACGGCGCGGGCCGGCCGGCCGGGCGCGTCGAACGACCAGAGGTCCGCCCCGAAGGTCGGCGGGCTGGGCGTCGTGCCGGCCGGGGGCGTCGGCATCTCACCTTCCAGCGAGATGTAGGCGAAGTCCATGGTGCCGACGTAGAGCCGGCCGCCGGCCACCGCCATCTTCCAGGCGTACAGGTTGAACGGGTCGCCGAAGCCGGAGCCGCCGTAGACCGGGGTCGCCCCGGTCGGGGCCGGGGCCCACGCGCCGACGCCGTTGTTCGCGGTCGGGTCGTACGCCGGCAGCGTCGACTCGCCGTAGAGCGTCTCGATCCGTTCGTGTGCGCCACCGAGGTCCTGGCCGCGGAAGACGGCGAACGCCCGCTGGGTGTTCTGCACGGTGGCCTGGAGCTGCGCCTGACTGCGCGGCGGGTACACCGACAGGTGCAGGGCGGTCGCCTGCAACGGCACGTGCATGGTCCCCCAGTGCAGCCGGCCGCCGTAGGAGGCGAGACCACCGAGGGCGTACGCCCGGCGGACCACCGGGTCGGGCTCGTAGTCGGCGGCGGACCAGACCTGCGACCAGTTGCCGGCGTCCTCCGGGTTGAGTCCGGGTGCGCCGGCCGTCAGCGGCGGGCTCATCCAGATACCGGCCAGGTCGGCCGGGTCGGTGCCGTCACCGGTGCCCGCCGCCGGGAGGGCGCCGACGGCGCGCGGTGCCTGCTCGCCCACGTCGGAGTACGACGGGCCGACCGGGGGCGGCGTCGGGAGGATGCCGGCTGCGGCGCGCTCGGCCACCGAGCCGTCGACGATCGCCTTGGGCCAGGTCGAGACGTAGAGCCGCCCCTGGTGCTCGGTGAGGTCGGCGACCTGGGTGGGCAGGTCGGCGACCTCGGTGAAGGCGAACGGGTCGGTGCGGTCGCCGGTCCAGCGCAGCACCCGGCCGGCCTCGCCACCGTTGGCGCCCAGCCCGACCCCGGCGTAGAGCACGCCGCCGGCCACCACCCAGTGCCGGATGTTCTCGTACGCGGTGAGGTTGGTCGAGCCGAGGTAACGGCCGGTGACGGTGTCGAAGGCGAACACGTTCACCCCGCCGACCACGCTCGGGCCACCGAGCAGTACGACGCCCTGGTGGGCGGCGGCGCTACGCAGGCCGGCGGTGGTGTTCAGCAGGTTCGCGTCCGCCGGGGATGCGGACGTGATGTCGGCGGTGCGTTCGGTGAGTCGTTCGGTGGCCAGGTCGTAGGTGTAGACCTCGGGGGTGCGGTGGTCGCCGAGGGTGGCGGGCAGGGCGGGGTTGCCCCGGGCCGGCTGGCTCTGACCGAACTCGCAGACATAGTCGTCGTTGAGGATCGGTTCGCGGACCTGGTAGCCCTCGGGCTTCAGGCAGAGCACGTTCGCCCCGGTGCCGAACCAGAGTCGGCGGCCGGCTTGGGCGAGCCCCCAGACGTACGACTGGTTGACCTTGGGCTGTCCCACGGTGCAGGGCGGTCCGGGTGGATAGTCGACGCCGACGCCGGCAAAACACTCGTCAGCGGCTGCCTTGGCGAGCAGTCGTACCGTTTCGGGGCGAATGTCGGCGTGGGCCGGAGTGGCGAGCAAGGGCAGCAGGATCAGGGTGGCAAATGCGGGCAGCAGTCGTCCCGGTAGGGGTGGTCGACGTCGCACGGTGGTCCTTTCCGTGAACAAACGGTCGGGCTGGCGATAGCCGGGACGGGTGGGCTGGATCGCTCTCGACCAGGGGAGATGGGTAATCGGCGGTGCACCCGGAGGGGTGGTGCAGGTTGCCGGATCGCGTCGGTCGACGGGAATGGCAAATTGCCGGCGCGAGGTTACGGGCCGGCTCGGTGGGGTGGTTTTGGCGGGTGATTCCGAGGGTGGTTGTCGCAGTTCCGGGGGCAACGTGGTGCCGAGGCTAACGTATTACGCAGCCCGTTATCACCGGAAAAGTTGTTAAGGATTTTTGAACTGGCGGCCGTGCCGGCTACTGCCGTGAGTCGATGTCGAGGCGTGGCGCTGGGTGCCGCGGCCGGGCCTCGTGAAAATTGCTGACGGGTGGGGCGTTCCGGGTGTCGCGGGTAAACCGCGCCAACCGCCTGCTGTCGTCCGAAGTTGGCGCACAGTGCGGACACCTAGCGCTGGCGGCGGTGTCGGGGCCAGGCCCCTCGCCGCTGGTCGGGTGGGCCGGGCCCGGTCGGGGTTTCCCGGTGACCTCCCGGTGGCTTCCCGCGCGAATTGCGTGCATATTCATTTTCCATAAACGCGGCGTATGAACTTCGTGACAGTTAATTCATAGTTAACAATCATTACGTTCCGAGCCGCTCCGGCTCGCGGCGGGGAGGTGGTCGGGGTCGGCCGGTGGTGGTGGTCGCGGGTGCGTGGGCCCGGGATCGCTCCCGACGCGACGTAGGGGTGACACCGGGACGTCGGGGTGGGGTAATGTCTCGCACCGAGACCTTCCCAGTAACAAAGAATTTATCGATTTAACTGCTTCGATGCCTCATCATGAGGGGACGTAATCCCTTCCATGGAGGTTCCCATGAACGTGTCTCGGCTCGGCGGGCCGACCCTCTCGCTGTACCGCATCGTCATCGGCCTGCTGTTCATGCTGCACGGCCTGTCCTCGGTCTTCGGGTTGTTCGGCGGCAACCCCGTGACCGGCAAGGCTGTCCCGGTCGGTGCCTGGCCCGGCTGGTGGGCCGCACTGATCCAGCTCGTCTGCGGTGCGCTGGTGCTGGCCGGGCTCTTCACCCGGCCCGCCGCGCTCCTCGCGTCCGGCTCGATGGCATACGCCTATTTCGTGGTGCACCAGCCGGAAGGGCTGCTGCCGCTGCGCAACGGAGGCGAGCTGTCGGCGCTCTTCTGCTGGTCGTTCCTGCTGATCGCGGTGCTCGGCCCGGGCTCCTGGGCGCTGGACACGCTGCTCGCCCGCCGCAGCGCCGACGCCCCGTCGGCACCGGTGGCGGAGCGAAGCTCGGTGCCTGCCTGACGCACTGACCGGCGTCGCCGGAGCCGCAACGAGGCGGCTCCGGCGACGCGTGCGGTCAGGGGTTGTACGGCGCGTCGGTGTGACTCACCTCGGCGAGGGTGCTGCCGGAGAGCTTGTAGACCGACGTCCGCTTGATGTCCAGCTCGGCCATGCCCCGGCTGGGGCTGCGGGTCAGCCAGACCACGGTGGCCTTGCGCCCGGCCACGCTGATCGAGACGACCGGGGTCCGGTCGCCGAGGTCGGTCAGCGCGCGGAACACCGGCAGGCCACCGCTGTTGCGCCACGCCGCGAGCGTGTAGAAGGTGCCGCTGCCTCCGGTCTTGATCGCCACCGCGCCCACCGCGTCCTCCGCGCCGTCGCCGTCGAGGTCACCGATGCCGCAGGGCTTCTGGAGCGTCACGGTGGCCCCGTCCTCGCCCGACCACTGCCCCCCGGCCAGCGGCAGGTAGTCCGGGTAGCCGTTGTAGGGCGTCTTGCTGCTGCCGAGCCGGGCCTCCGCCAGATGGGCACAGGTCAACGGTGCCTTGACCGGCGCGGCGGCGGTGGTGGTCGGGGCGGCGGCCGGCGGGGTGGTGGGGGCGGCCTTCTTCACCTCCGGCGACGGAGCCTCGCTGGTGGGAGTCGCCTCGGGGGAGACCTGACTCAGCACCGAGGCGGTGGAGGGCCCGGTGGACGGGCCGACGGTGGACGCTGCCTCGTCCGTCCCGCCCTGCTCACCCCCGCAGGCGGCGGTCAGTAGGCAGACCATGGTGAGGGTCGCAAGGCTCGACGGAATCCGTCGCATGGGCGGGGGGTCCTCTCTCGACGTCAGGTCTCCCGCACCGTACTGATCGATGGCAATGTCGGTCATCGGCTCGTCGGCCGGCCCCCCACCGGCCTGTCGGAGCGCGGTCAGGGGCCGACCGGAGGGCCGGTGCGCGGATCCGCACAAGGGCGTACTGAGCTGGAAACTTGCCCGAAACATCAATGGCTTCCGGTGCGGCCGGCGCACGCCCCGCCGGCAGGTGGTTCACACCGTGGGAAGCAGACTGGGCGATGGCGGCGAAGCTGCCTAGACTCGACGGCACAACTGCATACCTCATCCAGAGGGGCTGAGGGATACGGCCCGACGACGCCCCGGCAACCACCCCGCGCGCTCATCGCTGAGCGTCCCGCGGGGCAGGTGCCAATTCCGTCCCCGCCGCAGGGTGCGATGCGGGGAAAGATGAGAGGAATCCGCCATGACGTCGACGCTCGCCGCCCCCGGTATCGACACCACCGCCAGCCCGGCCCGCGCCCTGGTCTGCCGCGCCTGCTCCGCCCGCTACCCGCTCGCCGCGCAGCACGCCTGTTACGAGTGTTTCGGCCCGCTGGAGGTCGACTACGACGCCGCCGCACTGGCCGCCGTCACCCGGGAGCAGATCGAGGCCGGCCCGCAGAACATCTGGCGGTACGCCGCCCTCCTGCCCGCCGGCCAGGACCCGGCCACCCGGGTCACCCTCGACCCGGGGCTCACCCCGCTGGTGGCGGCCCCGAACCTCGCCGCCGAACTGGGCATCAGCGCGCCGCTGTGGGTCAAGGACGACAGCGCCAACCCGACCCACTCGTTCAAGGACCGGGTCGTCTCGGTGGCGCTGACCGCCGCGAAGGCGCTCGGCTTCACCCGGTTCGCCTGCGCCTCGACCGGCAACCTGGCCAACTCGGTGGCCGCCCACGCGGCCCGCGCCGGAGCGCCCTCGGTGGTCTTCATCCCGGGTGACCTGGAGCAGGGCAAGGTGATCACCACCGCCGTCTACGGCGGCGACCTGGTCGCCATCGACGGCTCGTACGACGACGTGAACCGGCTCTGCGGGGAGCTGGTGGAGACCGACGAGTTCGAGGACACCGCGTTCGTCAACGTCAACGTCCGGCCCTACTACGCCGAGGGCTCCAAGACCCTCGGGTACGAGGTGGCCGAGCAGCTCGGCTGGCGTATCCCGGCCCAGGTGGTCGTCCCGATGGCCTCGGGCGAGCTGCTCACCAAGATCGACAAGGCGTTCTCCGAGCTGGTCGAGATCGGGCTGGTCGAGGCGCCCGCCGGGGGTTGGAAGGTGTTCGGCGCCCAGTCGGCCGGCTGCAACCCGATCGCCGCCGCCCTGCACGCGGACACCGACACCATCACCCCGGTCCGGCCGACCGGCATCGCCAAGTCGCTCAACATCGGCGACCCGGCCGCCGGCCTGTACGCCCTGGAGGCGGTGCGGCGGACCGGCGGCTGGATGGAGTACGTCGACGACGAGGAGATCCGCGCCGGCATCCGGTTGCTGGCCCGCACCACCGGGGTCTTCGCCGAGACGGCCGGCGGGGTGACCGTTGCGGTGCTGCGCAAGCTCGTCGAGTCCGGCCGGCTCGACCCGACCGCCGAGACGGTCGTTTTCAACACCGGCGAGGGCCTGAAGACCATCGACGCCGTCGCCGGCCAGGTCGGCCCCACCCACCGGATCAAGCCGTCCCTGCGGGCCGCCCGCGACGCCGGCCTCCTCTCCTGATCCCCCGGGGAGTGGATCTCCGAGTGACCGGAATTTCGCGGTGAGTGGCGAAAACCCGCCGGGAAGGACTTGACGGCAGGAACCGGGCGGCGCAAGATGCTCCGTGCGGGAGGGCTTTCGCCGGAGACTTTTCAAGTTCTTGCGACCCAACGCCGGAGGCGTTGTGCGAACGTCCCTCCCGACCAACGTGCAAGGGGGCCAGCGGAAATCCGCTGGCCCCCTTCGTCGTCGACAGGAAGACTCCCGGCGTGACCGTGGACATCGCAGCAATCGATCCGACCGACCAGCCGGCCCTCGATGCGGCCTACCGGATCGCGGCCACGGTCGAAGCGACGGAGTCACCCGACCTGCCGCCGCTGTGCCGTCGCCGGTTCGAGGCGCCGCTGCGGCACCCGATGCCCGGCATCGACACCCGCTGGTCGGTGGCGCGACTGGACGGCGTGGTCGCCGGCTGGGTCCGGCTCAACCTCCACCTCCTGGACAACACCGACAACGCCAGCGTCGAGCTGGTGGTGGACCCGGCGCACCGGCGGGCGGGAGTGGGGCGGGCGTTGTTCACGCACGCCCGCGAGCAGCTGCGGGCGGCCGGCGGCAAGCGGATGGTCGGCTCCGCCGTGGCCGCGCTGCCCGGCGAGCCGGGTGGACAACTGCCCGGGGCGGCCTTCGCGGCGGCGCTCGGCGCGAAGGCGGCGCTGGTCGACGTCCGCCGTCGACTCGACGTCACCGCGCTCGACCGGGACCGGCTGGCGGCGCTGCGGGCCGGGGCGCGCTCGGCCGTCGCCGGCTACCGCACGGTCCGCTGGCACGGGCACCCGCCGTCGGAGCACCTCGCCGACCTCGCCTACCTGGAGGGCCGGATGATGACCGACGCACCCCTGGGTGACCTGGAGTGGGAACCCGAGCGGATGGACGCCGAGCGCATCCAGGGCATGGAGCGGGCGCTGGACGCGCGGGGCGTCCGCCGCTACAGCGTCGCCGCCGTGCACGAGGCGTCCGGCCGGCTGGTCGCGTGGACCGTGCTCAGCCTGGCCGCGAACACCACCCGGCACGCCTGGCAGCAGCTCACCATCGTCGACCCGGCCCACCGGGGGCACCGGCTCGGCCTGCTCTGCAAGGCCGAGAACCTCGAACACACCCTGACGTACGAGCCGGAGCTGAGCGTGGTCGACACCTACAACGCGGCGGCGAACACCCACATGATCGCGATCAACGAGCTGCTCGGGTTCCGGCCGGTGGCCGGGTCCACGGAGTGGCAGTCGACCATCTGATCTGTGACACGCCCCTACTGATCTGGTCAGCATCTGTTGCATGATGGCGGGCATGACGGAGACCCCGCACCCGCTGTACGACAGGCACGCCGACACCCTGCACCGCGCGCTGACCGCGATCACCGAACGCGGGTACTGGTCCGCCTACCCCGAATCGCCCAGCCCCCGGGTGTACGGCGAGACCGCCGCCGCCGACGGGAAGGCCGCCTTCGAGGCGTACCTCGGTGGCGACTTTCCGCTCGACCAGCCCGGCACGGCCGACCGGGTCGCCACCGAGACGAGCCCGTTCGGGGTGGCCCTGGACGTGCGCTACCCGCACCCGGGCGCCGACGAGGTGGTCGCCGCCGCCTCCGCCGCCCTGCCGGCCTGGCGCGACGCCGGCCCGCAGACCCGGGCGGGGGTGTGCCTGGAGATCCTCGACCGGTTGCACAAGCACGTCTTCGAACTGGCCAACGCGGTGCAGTTCACCAGCGGCCAGGCGTTCGTGATGGCCTTCCAGGCCGGCGGCGCACACGCGCTGGACCGGGCCCTGGAGGCGATCGCCTACGCGTACGCCGAGATGACCCGGCACCCCGGGACGGCCAGCTGGGAGAAGGCCGCCGGCAAGGGCGACCCGCTGCGGATGACCAAGACGTTCCACGTGGTGCCGCGTGGGGTGGCCCTGGTGATCGGCTGCAACACCTTCCCGACCTGGAACTCGTACCCCGGGCTGTTCGCCTCACTGGTCACCGGCAACCCGGTCGTGGTCAAGCCGCACCCCCGCGCGGTGCTGCCCCTGGCGATCACCGTGCGGTACGCCCGGGAGGTGCTCGCCGAGGCCGGCTTCGACCCCGACCTGGTGCTGCTCGCCCCCGAGGCCCCCGGCGAGAAGCTGGCCTCGACCCTCGCCCTGCACCCTGCCGTGAAGATCGTCGACTTCACCGGCTCCACCGGGTACGGCGACTGGCTGGAGGCCAACGCCCGGCAGGCGACGGTCTACACCGAGAAGGCCGGCCTGAACACCGTCGTCATCGACTCCACCGACGACTTCGCCGGCATGTGCCGCAACCTCGGTTTCACGCTGACCCTCTACAGCGGGCAGATGTGCACCACCTCGCAGAACATCCTCATCCCCGCCGCCGGCATCACCACCGACCAGGGGCACAAGAGCTTCGACGAGGTGGCCGCCGGCATCGCCGCCACCGTCGGCAAGCTCACCGCCGACCCGGCCCGGGGCGTCGAGCTGACCGGGGCGATCGTCAACGACGGAGTGCTGGAACGCCTCGACGAGGTCACCAAGGTCGGCGAGGCGGTGCTGGAGTCGCGTACCGTCACGCACCCCGCGCTGACCGACGCGGTGGTCCGGACGCCGACCATCGTCAAGCTCGCCGCCACCGACACCGAGGTCTACGGCCGGGAGTGGTTCGGGCCGATCTCCTTCGTCATCGCCACCGACTCGACCGCGCACAGCATCGAGATCCTGCGGTCCACCGTCGGAGAGTCCGGCGCGCTGACCGCCGCCGTCTACTCCACCGACGAGGCGGTGCTGGACGCCGTCGAGGCCGCCGCGATCGACGTCGGGGTGCACCTGTCGGCCAACCTCACCGGTGGGGTCTTCGTGAACCAGTCCGCCGCTTTCTCGGACTTCCACGGCAGCGGCGCGAACCCGGCCGCCAACGCCGCCCTCACCGACGGCGCCTACGTCGCCAACCGCTTCCGCATCGTCCAGTCCCGCCGCCCCGCCTGACCCCACCGTCCCCTTCCCACGCCCCCGCCTTCCCCACCACCCCCACCCCCGTCCGCGCTCCGGCTGCGGGCGGGGGTGGTCCGTGGTCGGTGGTCCGTGGTCGGTGGTCCGTGGTCGGTGGTCCGTGGTCCGTGGTCGGTGGTCGGTGGTCGGTGGTCGGTGGTCGGCCGTCGGTGGTCCGTGGTCGGTGATCAAGAGGTTTACGTCAGCCTGAGTGGCTGATTTGACGTAAACCTCTTGATCACCGGCCCGGCCCGGCGCGGCCCGGCCCGGCGCGGCCCGGCGCGGCCCGGCCCGGCGCGGCCCGGCGCGGCGCGGCCCGGCGCGGCCCGGCCCGGCCCGGCGCGGCCCGGCCGGCCCGGCGCGGCCGGCCCGGCGCGGCCCGGCGCGGCGCGGCCCAGCCCGGCCCGGCCTGGGGTTTGGGGTGGGGGTCAGGCGGGGCGGCGCATCTGGAGTTCGGTGAGGGCGGGGATCTTGGGGTGCGGGACGCGGACGCCGGTGTCGGTGAAGCCCAGACGGTGGTAGGCCCGGTAGGCACGGTCGTTGCCGACCACCACCTCGAGCATGAGCTGTGGTCGGCCGCAGGCGCGCGACCAGGCGGCGACCTCGTCGATCAGCGCGCCGAGCAGGCCGGTGCCCCGCCACGAGGGGTTCACGTAGACCGCGTAGACGACCGTCAGGTCCGGCTCGTCGGGGGCGACGGTGCCGCCCGCGTGGCCGACCAGCCGGCCGCCGGGATCGGCCACGAACTGGGCGGTGTGGCACCCCTGGGACACGTACGCGATCCGGGCCGCGTAGTCGGCGTGCGGGCGGGCGGCGGCCTCGGCGACGGTCTCCAGGAAGGCCAGCGGCGCATCCGCGAGCATCTCCAACCGCAGCGCCCGCATCCGGGCGGCGTCCTGCGGGCGCACCCGGTGCACGGGTGCCGTCCGGGTCACCGGTGGGGCCGGGGCAGATGTCATGTGCGCATGCATACCGCAGCGATGAACGCCGATGGGTAACCGGGTCGATACCCGTCCGATTTAGGCCGATTTGAGGTCGTGCGCGGTCGTCACTCCTCGTGTAGCGTGCGATTTCGGTCACCGATTCAGCGGCCTTCACCGATCGCCGAAACGGTGGTTCTCCGCTGTCGGCCCGCCGGCATCCCGGGGTTGTGGAACGCCGCGCAGAGTGAGGAAGTGCACCGTGGCACAGGGCACCGTCAAGTGGTTCAACTCCGAAAAAGGCTACGGCTTCATCGCCGTCGACGGCGGGCAGGACGTCTTCGTCCACTTCTCCGCCATCGAGATGGACGGCTACAAGGCGCTCGACGACGGTCAGCGGGTGGAGTTCGAGATCGCCCAGGGTCAGAAGGGGCCGCAGGCCGAACGGGTCCGCGTCATCGCCTGACCTGTCCTGCGGGTCCCACCCGCCGGGCCACCCGTGGGACGGTTGGCGGCGGGGGTCGGTGCGGGGAAAGATCGTGAACCGTCCAGGCGTCCTCGCTGAGGAGGGTTCATGTCCGACCAGTCACCTCCGGGTCCACCCGGCCCCGCTGCCGGGTCGCCGGGCGGACCATGGGGCCCGCCGCCGGGGGGCCCGCCGTCGGGCCAACCCTCGTGGGGTCCGCCGCCCGGGGGGCCGCCGTCGGGCCAACCCTCGTGGGGTCCGCCGTCGTGGGATCCGTCCGCAGCGGGGCCGCCGGGCTGGAGCTATCCGGCTCCCGGTGGCCCGTACCCGGGCTATCCCCCGGGTGCCGACGGCGGTTTCCCGCCGCTCGGGAGCTATCCGCCGCTCGGGGGTCATCCGCCGGTCGCCGGGGGCGGCTCCTGGGGGCCGGCGGACCCGCTGGTCAATCCGCCGTACGCCGGGCTGGAAGGCTGGTTCGCCCGGTGCACCGGAGCGTTGCGTCGAAGTTGGCGGACCCTGCTGCCGTTGATGCTGCTCACCCAGGTCGTGCCGGCGGTGGCGGTGTCCCTGCTCTCCCTCGGCACGGGGCCCGACGCCGCCCCGCTGCCCGCCGACGGCTCGATTCCCGACGGCTACCTCAGTGACCTGGTGATCTACGGGGTCTCGGTGTTCCTGGTCGCGCTGGCCTTCGGGGTGGTGCAGGGCATCGGCTGGGCGGGTGGCACCTGGGTGGTGGCCCGGCAGGCCGCCGGCCAGCCGGCCGACCTGCCCGGCGCGCTGCGCTACGGCGCGCGCCGCTGCCTCGGCCTGTGGGGCTGGATGCTGGTGCTGGGCCTGCTCATCGGCGTCGGTTTCTGCCTGTGCCTGCTGCCGGGCATCTACCTGGCGTTCGCCCTCGCCCTCGCCGGCCCGGTCTACCTGTTCGAGGGGCAGAACCCGATCGGGCGCTCGTTCCGCATGTTCCACGACCGGTTGGGCATGGTGCTCGGCCGGGTGGCGCTGGTCGCACTGGCGGTGCTGCTCGGCAGCGTGCTCGGTGGGGTGGTGGAGTCGGTCGGCACCGTGCCGTTCGGCACCGACCCGTTCACCGCGCCCGGCACCGCCGTGGGTGCGGTGGCGGTGATCCTGGTGAGCGCGGTGCTGGTCGTGCCGGTCTACCTGGTGCAGCTGGTCGGCCTGGTCGTGACGTACGCCGAGCAGCGCGCGCAGGAGGGGCCGGTGAACGTCGCGCGACTGGTGGCGGAACTCGGCTGACCGGCCCCATCGTGCTTGCACTCGGCAGGGGAGAGTGCTAAACAGGTCATTGGCACTCGCATACGGTGAGTGCCAATGGTCGGGGCGGTAGGGCCACGGTCACATCGGCGTCTCGATGGCGTCGGGTGGCACATGGCCGGTCGTCGCGGGCTGTCCGGCCCGACCGAGGAGGACGTCGTCGTCGCCAGGTGGCGACGTCCCCAAGGTGCGTACACCAGGCGGCCCGTCCGGGGACACAACCCCCGGGTGGCCCGTGAGTGTCCAGGAGGACAACGCCGTATGGCCAAGATGATCGCGTTCGACGAAGAGGCTCGCCGCGGCCTCGAGCGGGGCATGAACCAGCTCGCCGACGCCGTAAAGGTGACCCTCGGCCCCAAGGGCCGCAACGTGGTGCTCGAGAAGAAGTGGGGTGCCCCCACCATCACCAACGATGGTGTGAGCATCGCCAAGGAGATCGAGCTCGAGGACCCGTACGAGAAGATCGGCGCCGAGCTGGTCAAGGAGGTCGCCAAGAAGACCGACGACGTCGCCGGTGACGGCACGACGACGGCGACCGTCCTGGCCCAGGCCCTGGTGCGCGAGGGTCTGCGCAACGTGGCCGCCGGTGCCAACCCGATGGCCCTGAAGCGGGGCATCGAGGCTGCCGTGGCCAGCGTCTCGGAGGAGCTGTCCAAGCTCGCCAAGGACGTCGAGACCAAGGAGCAGATCGCCTCCACCGCCTCCATCTCCGCCGGTGACAGCACCGTCGGCGAGATCATCGCCGAGGCGATGGACAAGGTCGGCAAGGAAGGCGTCATCACCGTCGAGGAGAGCAACACCTTCGGGCTGGAGCTGGAGCTCACCGAGGGCATGCGCTTCGACAAGGGCTACATCTCCGCGTACTTCATGACCGACCCGGAGCGTATGGAGGCCGTCTTCGACGACCCCTACCTGCTCATCGTCAACAGCAAGATCTCCTCGGTGAAGGACCTGCTCCCGATCCTGGAGAAGGTCATGCAGTCGGGCAAGCCGCTGCTGATCATCTCCGAGGACATCGAGGGTGAGGCCCTGGCGACCCTGGTCGTCAACAAGGTCCGGGGCACCTTCAAGTCGGTCGCCGTCAAGGCGCCGGGCTTCGGTGACCGCCGCAAGGCCATGCTCGCCGACATCGCCATCCTCACCGGTGGCCAGGTCATCAGCGAGGAGGTCGGCCTCAAGCTGGACGCCGTCGGCCTCGACATGCTGGGCCGGGCCCGCAAGGTCGTGGTGACCAAGGACGAGACCACCATCGTCGACGGTGCCGGCGACGCCGACCAGATCCAGGGCCGGGTCAACCAGATCCGGGCCGAGATCGACAAGAGCGACTCCGACTACGACCGCGAGAAGCTGCAGGAGCGGCTGGCCAAGCTGGCTGGCGGCGTTGCGGTGATCAAGGTCGGCGCGGCCACCGAGGTCGAGCTGAAGGAGCGCAAGCACCGCATCGAGGACGCCGTCCGCAACGCGAAGGCCGCCGTCGAGGAGGGCATCGTCCCGGGTGGTGGCGTCGCGCTGGTGCAGGCCGGCAAGACCGCCTTCGACAAGCTGGACCTGGCCGGCGACGAGGCGACCGGCGCGCAGATCGTCAAGATCGCGCTGGACGCCCCGCTGCGGCAGATCGCCGTCAACGCCGGCCTGGAGGGTGGCGTGGTCGTCGAGCGCGTCCGCAACCTGGACGCCGGTCACGGCCTCAACGCCGCCAGCGGTGAGTACGTCGACCTGCTGGCCGCGGGCATCATCGACCCGGCCAAGGTGACCCGGTCCGCGCTGCAGAACGCCGCGTCGATCGCGGCGCTCTTCCTCACCACCGAAGCCGTCGTGGCGGACAAGCCGGAGAAGACCCCGGCCGCCCCGGCTGGCCCGGGTGGCGGGGACATGGACTTCTGAGTCCAGCTCCAACGCCGAACGGGGCGGGCCGCGCGAGCGGTCCGCCCCGTTCCGTGTCCGAGGACCGTACCCAGCCGGGCCGGCTCACCCCGGCGACCGGGGGGCCGGTCAGCGGCGGGCCGCCCGCACCGCCGCGTACGCGTCGACCAGACCGGCCCCGGTCGACGCCGCCACCGGGCCGCAGCTGAGGTCGGCGGGTCCGGCGGGTTGCGCGGTGTCCCGCAGGATGTTCCGGGTCCGGTCCAGGTCACCGACCAGCGCCGGGTTCGCCGACCACATCAGTGCCACCACTCCCGCCACCTGCGGGGTGGCCATCGAAGTGCCGTCCAGGGCGGCGTAACCGCCGCCGGGCATCGCGGAGAGGACCTCCGCGCCGGGGGCGACCAGGTCCGGCTTGGCCGCCCCACCGGCGGCGGGCCCCCGGCTGGAGAACTCCGTGACGCGCCGGTCGCGGCCCACGGCGCCCACCGTCAGCACATCGGGGTACGGCGCCGGCGGGTCGACGATCGACCCGCAGTCGGGTCCGGTGTTCCCTGCGGCGGCCACCACCAGAATGCCTGCGGCCGTCAACGCGGCGGTGGCCGGGCGCAGCGCACCCGCATCACAGCCCTCGACCGGTGGGCACCCCCACGAGTTGGTGAGCACGTCGGGGGCCCGCTCCGGCCGACCGTCGGTGAACGGGTCACCGCCGGCCGGGAACGGGGCCAACATGAACTGGAGGCAGTCCAGGTAGTGCGCGGGGCTGCCCAGGTTGCGGTCGAGGTTGACGCAGCCCACCCACTGGGCTCCGGGGGCGACCCCGATGCCGTCGCGTCCCACCGCGCTGGCCGTGGTGTGGGTGCCGTGACCGCCGGAGTCGGTGGGGGCGCGGGTGTGGTCCCACGGGTCGTACCAGGAGTCGTCGCCGCCCCGGAAGTTGGCGGCCAGGGTCGGATGGGTGCCGTCGACCCCGGAGTCCGAACTGCCGACCACCACCCCGGCCCCGGTGACGTCCAACTCCGACCAGACCCGGTCGGCGCCCAGCATCCGGATGTTCCACTCCGGCCCGGTCGGCGCGGGCCGGTCACCCCGGCTGGCCGGTGCCGGCGCGGGCAATGGTCGGAGCCGCTGGCTGACCAGCACCCGGGCCACCTCCGGCCGCCCGGACAGCCAGGCCCGCACCGCCGGCCCGCCGTCGGTCTCGATCGCGTTGACCAGGTAGTACGGCGTCGGGTCGAGGTGTAGCCGGGTCAGGTCCCGGCGCAACGCCCCCTGGGTGCGTTCGGCGGTGGACACCAGTCGGCGGTAGACCTCGGCGGTCCGCGCCTCCCGGCCGGCGCGACCTGGCGTACCGGCGGGGATGCCGGTGAGGTCGGCCTGCTCGCGGAGCACCACCAGCAGCCGTTCGCCGTGCAGGCCGGGCTGGCCGGCGACCACGTCGACCACGCCGAGGGTGAGCAGCAGGACGGCTGCGCTCGACGCGGCGACCAGCCGGCGCGGTGCGCGCCCGCGTGGCCGGGCGAGCAGCACCCCGTACCCGATGGCCAGCACGACCGCGACGGCGAACCCGACGCCGGATGCGACCGCGACCCAGTAGGGGACGTCGCGGGTGGTGGCCAGCAGGACCGAGATCTCCTCCGGGTCGGCGAGCGCCAACGGGCCGAACGCCGCCAGACCGACCAGCCACCGGACCGGCGCGGCACCGGCCGGTGCGCCGGCCCGGCGGGCCGCCACCTGGCACGCGCCCAGCACGAAACCGAGTGGCGGGACGAACAGCAACCCGGGCAGTTGGGCGCCGGAGTGGCCGGTGCCCGCGACGACCAGCAGCAGGACCACCCCGGCGACCAGGCCGCCGACCAGCACGGTACGGGCGGCCCGGGGTGGCCCGTCGCCGGTGAAGGGGGACCAGAACCGGTCGCCCAGCAGCGCTGCGGCCAGCAGGCCGACCGCCGTCGCGGCGAGCGCGGCGAGCGCGGTCTCCAGCAGACCGCCCAGCGCGCCGAACCGCACCCACGGCAGCAGCAGGGCCAGTCCGGCCGCGATGGCCAACAGGGTGACCGCCCTGGGTCGGCCGGCACGATCCGTGGCCGTGGCCGTGGCCGTGGGGGTGGGGGTGGGGGTGCCCGTGGCTGTGGCGGTGCCCGTGGGCTGGGGTGGGGTGGTGGCGGCCGGGCCGGACAGTCGGGCGGTCAGCAGCGCGAGCAGGGTCGCGGTGACGGCCAGCGCGGCCAGGTACAGCTCGTGGTGTACCTGGGGAAGCGCCCGCAGGGAACCGAGGGCGAGCAGGGCGAGCGCCGCGCCGAGCCAACCCCACCCGGTGGCCCGTACCCGGGGTGAGCGGGGGAGCAGGGCCAGCAGCAGGGCGGGTAGGCCGACCAGCAGGGCGGTGGCCAGGCTGAGGGCCGGCCAGAGCCACGCCTGCCGGTCCCATCCCGCGGCCACCTGCAACTGCTCGACCGACCAGCCGACCGCCTGGAGCAGGACGGCGAGCACGACCGTCCAGCCGCCGGCCAGTGCGGCCGCCACCACCGGCCACGGGCTCGACGGACGGCCGGCGGCCGATGGTGGGCCGTAGCCCGGCGGAGGTGGTGTGTCGGCCAACATCCGGAAACAGTACGACGCACGTCGCCGTCCGACGGCTTTGCCGGTCCGACGACCGTCCCCGCCCGTCGCCGGTGGACCCGGGGAAACGCGGACCTGCGCGGTCCCCGCCCTCGCGTGGGCTCGGCTCCGCCCGGTCCGCCGCTGCGTCCACCTCCCGCGTTCCGTCGCTTCTCCCCGGTCGCCGGCACCGTTCCGTGGTCACGGAAAGTGACGGAAGGTGGGGGTGTGGACCTCCACCTTCGGATCCTTTGCTCTGCTGCCCTGGACGCACCGGTCACGGAACGTGCGCGTCGCGTGGAGAGCAGCAGAGCAAAGGATCCGAGGGAGGGATGTGGGGGATGGGCGGGGGATGCGGCGATCGGGCTGGTCACGGCGATGGGGAGGCGGTGTGAGGGGCGGAGGGGTCGGCGAGAAGCTGATTACGGAGAGTCATCGAGGCGATCCGGAGGAGTCTTGCTCAGTGTCACCGGATCGGCGGTGCGGATCTCGGCGGGCTCCAGGCCTGCTGCGGGTGGGACCCGGCGGGTTACGGTGGACGGGTGCGTGACCCCAATGTGACCCGATCCGCCGCTGGTCAACTCTCGCCCGAGCGCCGTGCCGCCGACCTGCGCCGGCTGCGGTCCGAGCGATTCGACGTGCTGGTCATCGGCGGTGGGGCGACCGGTGCCGGTGCCGCGTTGGACGCCGCCTCCCGGGGGCTCAAGGTCGCCCTGGTCGAGGCCCGCGACTTCGCCGCCGGCACCTCCAGCCGGTCCAGCAAGCTGATCCACGGCGGCCTGCGCTACCTGGAACAGTTGGAGTTCCACCTGGTCCACGAGGCGCTGACCGAGCGAGGGCTGCTCGCCACCCGACTCGCCCCGCACCTGGTCCGACCGGTCCCGTTCCTCATCCCGCTCCCCGCCGGCCGGGGGCTGCGCGACCTGCCGGCCCGGCTGTTCCGCCGCTCCTACTACGGGGCCGGGGTGGCCGCCTACGACGCCTTCGCCGGCCTCTTCGGCACCGGCCGGGGAATGCCGCTGCACCGGCACCTGACCCGCGAGGGTGCCCGCCGGGTCTTCCCCAGCCTGCGGGCCGACGCGCTGGCCGGGGCGATCCGCTACTACGACGGCCAGGTCGACGACGCCCGGCTGGTGGTGACCCTGGCCCGCACCGCCGCCAGCCTCGGCGCGACCGTGGTGACCAGCGCCCGCGCCGTCGGGCTGGTGCGGCAGGCCCGGGAGGTCACCGGGGTCCGGGTCCGCGACCTGGAGGCACCCCCCGGCAGCCCGGATGCGGAGTTCGAGGTACGCGCCCGCACCGTCATCGCCGCCACCGGCGTGTGGAGCGACGACATGTCCCGGATGCTCAACGACGTCGGGCTGCGCCCCGGCATCCGGGTCCGGGCGTCCAAGGGGGTGCACCTGGTGGTGCCCCGCTCGGCGATCACCGGCGAGACCGGGCTGATCGTGCGGACCGCGACCAGTGTGCTCTTCGTCATCCCCTGGGGCGGGCACTGGATCATCGGCACCACCGACACCGACTGGCGGCTGGACCGCTCCCACCCGGCCGCCTCCGCCCGCGACATCCAGTACCTGCTCGACCAGGTCAACCTGGTGCTGGACCGGCCGCTGTCGAGTGCGGACATCGAGGGCGTCTACGCCGGGCTGCGCCCACTGCTGGCCGGTGAGGCCGACTCCACCTCCAAGCTCTCCCGGGAACACGCGGTCTTCGAGCCGATGCTCGGGCTGCTGCTGGTCGCCGGCGGCAAGTACACGACGTACCGGGTGATGGCCACCGACGTGGTCGACCGGGCCGCCCACCGGCTCGGCGGCGTACGCCCCTCGCGCACCGCCGACCTGCCACTGCTCGGTGCCGACGGGTACGCCTCGATGTGGCGGGACCGGGCCGACCTGGCCCGCCGGCACGGGGTCCCCGTCGGTGTGGTCGAGCACCTGCTGGAGCGGTACGGCACGCTCACCCTGGAACTGCTGGCGCTGATCGCCGCCGACCCGCTGCTCGCCTCACCACTGGCCGGTGCCCCCGAGTACCTGGCCGCCGAGGTGACCTACGCCACCCGCTCCGAGGGGGCGTTGCACCTGGAGGACGTGCTGACCCGGCGTACCCGGATCTCCTTCGAGACGACCCACCGCGGGCTCGACTCGGCCGGGCACACGGCGGAGTTGATGGGGGCGGTGCTCGGCTGGGACGCGGCCACCCGGGACCGGGAGATCGCGCACTACCGGGCCCGGGTCGAGGCGGAGCGGGAGTCCCAGCTCATGCCGGACGACGCGACCGCCGACGCGGCCCGGTTGGGTGCGCCCGACGTCCGGGGTTTCGCCGCCGACCGGGGCGTCGACGGCGTCGAGGGTGGCCACGTCGGACTCCCGACGTCCACCCGCTGACCGGTCCCGGGCGGCGGCACCCGTCGATGCCGGGCCGGCGGTGGGCGGTCCCACCCGCTGGCGGCGGTCCGGTCGGCCGGTTCCGGACGGCACCCGGGGTGGGATAGGTTCCGCGCGTGGTTCCCCCTCAGTGGTCGCGTGCGCTCACCGTCCCCGCCGTCGCCGCCCTGACGGTCACCCTGGCCGGCTGCGCGATGGCCGACCGGGACGGCGGTTCCACAGCGGAGGGCCGGGGCGGGACGACATCCCCGGGGGTGACCGCCAACCGGGTCAGCCTGGTGCAGAAACTCGGCGACGACGGTCCACTGCGGTCCTTGACCGTCGAGCCGGACGGCCGGTGGGAGTGTGACGACTGTGCGGGCGACGGGGTCACCTCGACCGGCTCCCTCGACGCCGAGCAGGTGCAGCGGTTGCACAAGCTGCTCGCCGACCCGCGGCTGGCCCAGGAGACCGACCAGGCCCGCAGATACCGGGCGAGCTGCATCGACGCGCTGACCTCCAGCCTGCTCACCACGACCGGTCTGGTCACCTCGCAGGACTGCCCGGGCGAGGAACGACCGGCGGTGGCCGGGGAGATCCTGCTCCTGCTCACCCAGGCCACCCCCGCCGAACCCACCCGCTGAGCGATCCGGGCCCGCCACGCCCGGTCCGGCGGGTCGGCTCAGAGCACCTTGCCCGGGTTGAACAGCCCGGCCGGGTCGAGCGCCGCCTTGATCGCCTGGTGCACCCGGACGCCGACCGGGCCGATCTCCCGGGCCAGCCAGTCCCGCTTGAGCAGCCCGACGCCGTGCTCACCGGTGCAGGTGCCGCCCAACTCCAGGCCGAGCCGGATGATCTCGTCGAAGGCCAGTCGGCCCCGCTCCAGGCTCGCCGGGTCGGCCCGGTCCACCACGATGTTCGGATGCAGGTTGCCGTCCCCGGCGTGGCCGACCACCCCGATCGGCACCCCGCACTCGACGGCGATCCGGGCCACCCCGTCCAGCAGGGTGGCGAGCGCCCCCCGGGGCACCGCCACGTCGTCGATGATCAGGCCGCCGTTGCCGTCCGGGTAGGTGTCGGCGGCGAACTTCTCCATCGCCGGGTGGGCCAGCCGCCGGGCCTGGAGCAGCGCCGCCGCCTCCACCGCGTCGGTGGCCGCATACACCTCCGCGGCGCCGGCCGCCGTGCAGACCTCGGCGATCCGGGCCAGGTCCGCCGCCGCCCGGGGGCCGGTGTCGGCGGCCGCGAGCAGCAGCGCCTCGGCGTCGGTCCGCAACCCCATCGGCCGGTACGCCTCGATCGCCCGCAGGTGCGTCCGGTCGAGCAGCTCCAACAGGCTCGGGGTGAGCCCCCGCGCGGCGATCCCGGCCACCGCCGTACCCGCCCCGGCGGTCGAGCCGAAGACCGCCACCATGGTCAGTGACTCCTCGGGCACCGGCCGCAGCGACACGGTGACCTCGGTGATCACCCCGAGGGTGCCCTCCGCGCCGACGAAGAGCCGGGTCAGGTCGTACCCGGCAACCCCCTTGGCGGTACGCCGGCCGGTGCGCAGCACCTCGCCGGAGGCGAGCACCACCTCCAGCCCGAGGACGTACTCGGTGGTCACCCCGTACTTGACGCAGCACATCCCGCCGGCGTTGGTGGAGACGTTGCCACCGATCGTGGAGGACTCCCAGGAACCCGGGTCGGGCGGGTAGTACAGGCCCTGTTGCCGGACGGCGCGGGCCAGTGTGGCGTTCACCACGCCCGGCTGCACCACGGCGATGCGGGCCACCGGGTCGATCTCCCGGATCGCGGTCATCGCGACGGTGCTCACCACCACCGCGCCGTCCACCGCGTTCGCCGCGCCGGCCAGGCCGGTCCGCGCCCCCTGCGGCACCACGGGTACGCCGTGCCGGGCCGCCGCCCGGACCACGGCCACCACCTGTGCGGTGTCCCGGGGGCGGACGACCACCAGCGGCGTACCGGCGGCGCAGAGGTCCGCCTCGTCGCGCCGGTGCAGCCGTAGCAGGTCCGGGTCGGTGAGGACGGCCTCGTCGCCGAGGGCCGCCCGCAGGTCGTCGAGGAGGGGGGAGCCAGCCATGCGGCCGAGGCTAACCGGCGGCTAGATTGGCCGCCATGCTCTACCTGGACCGGCCCGCCTGGCCGTGGCGCGGCCGGCTCTGGTCGCACCTGATCAGCGACGTCTCCCCGGCCGAGCTGCACGTGTTCGCCGAGACGCTGGGGGTGCCCCGGCGCGGGTTCGACCGGGACCACTACGACATCCCCGCCGACCGGTTCGCCGTGGCGGTGTGGCTCGGCGCCCGGGTGGTGCCCAGCCGGGAGATCGTCCGCCTGCTGTACGCCGCCGGCCTGCGCCGCCCCAAACACCTCAACCCCCCGGGGCGCCGGTGACGCCGGACGGTTAATCAGCGCAGAGACGCCAGCTCGCGGTGGAGGTTGGCGCGGGCCGGTTCCTCCCAGTGGGCGGCCAGCGGGGGCAGCCGGAACAGGGCGGGCAGGGCGAGCAGCCCGTCGAGGACCCGCGCCCGGCCGGTACGGAAGTCCGCCTCGGGCACATGCGCGTACTCGGCGCGGATCGCGGCGGCGTACCCGTCGTACACCTCGGGGGGTGTGGCCAGGATCGCCAGGTCGGCGTCGCAGAGCAGCGCGCCGTCGCGGTCGCCCGGGGTGACCCGGTGCCCGGCGGTGAGCAGCACCAGCCGGCGGACCTCGGCCACCGTGGCGGCCGGCACCCCCAGCCCGGTGAGCAGGGTGCCGGCCAGCGCGGCACTGGCCTGCTCGTTGGTGTCCCCGGCCGCGCGTGGGTCGTAGACGGCGTCGTGCGTCCAGGCGGCGAGCGCGACCCGCTCCGGCCGGTCGGCGAGGTCGGCGTGCCGGTCGGCCACGTCCAGCACCGCCCGCAGGTGGCGCTCCGTGTGGTAGCGCCGGTGCGGTTCCCGCCAGCGGGCCAGCAGGTCGACCCCGGCGGCGGTCAGCGCCGGCCCGTCGACGGCCCCGCAGGCGAGCGCCGCCGCCACCCACCTGTCGATCAGTCCGGTCACCCGGACGATTGTGCCGCAGGGATGAACCGGTGCGACGTGGGTAGTCCCCGCCATGGCGCTGGCCCGGGACCGACAACCGTCGCTGCTGCGTCGGGCCGGGCTGCGTGACGCCGGGAACGACGTCGACACCGCGCGGATCGCCGGTGCCATGGCCTACCTGCGCACCCGGGGCCGGGCCACCCTGCACGACCGGCTGCACCAGGTGCACCTGGCCCTGGGCCTGGCCGTGCAGGCGGGCCTGGCCGCCGCGCTGGCCTGGATCGTGTCGCACCACCTGCTGGGCAACCCGCAACCGGTGTTCGCGCCGATCTCGGCGGTCGGCACCCTGGCCGCCTCGGTGGGCCAGCGGCTGCGCCGGACCGTGGAGCTGATCGTCGGGGTGGCGGTCGGGGTGTTCCTCGGCGACGTGCTGATCTACTTCCTCGGCACCGGGGGCTGGCAGCTCGGGTTGGTGGTGACCGCGGCCATCGTGCTCACCACCTTCTTCGGGGCCAGTGTCGCGGTGGTGATCCAGGCCGCCGCGACGGCCGTGCTGATCGTCACGCTGAGCCCGTCCACCGAGGATCTGGAACTGCCCCGGTTCGTCGACGCGTTCGTCGGCGGCGGCATCGCCCTCCTGGTCACCGCTATCCTGCTGCCGCTCAACCCGCTCCGGGTGATCAACCGGGCGGCCCGGCCGGCGCTGGACCTGCTCGCCGGCCAGCTCGACGTCTGCGCCCAGGCGCTCCGCGACCGGGACCGGGGCGCCGCCCAGCGGGCGCTGGACCGGCTCCGGGAGAACAAGGAGGAACTGGCCACCTTCACCGAAGCGATCGAGGGAGCCAAGGAGACCAGCACGCTCTCCCCGGCCCGGTGGCACCGGCGCAGCGAACTGACCCACTACGCCGAGGCGGCCGACCCGATCGACCGGGCGATGCGCAACAGCGGCACCCTGATCCGCCGGTCGGTCACCATGATCGAGGACGACGAGCCGGTGCCGGAGCCGATGCCGGACGCGGTCGCCCACCTGGCCGAGGCGGTCCGCCTGCTGCGGCACGAGTTCGCCGTCGGGGACGAGCCGGAGCGGGCCCGGGAGCGGTCGCTGCGCGCGGTCAGCGAGGCCGGCCGGGCGTACGACCAGGGGGTCGGGTTCTCCGGCAGCGTGGTGATCGCCCAGGTGCGGACCACCGCCAGTGACCTGCTGGTCGCCTCGGGGATCGAGCAGGAGGACGCCAACCGGCTGATCCGGCAGGCGTTCGGCGACAAGGAGAAACCGGGCGGTAGTCCGGCCGAGCAGCATGCCACCCCGAAACCCCCGGCCGCGCCGCCGCTGGGCTGACCCGGCCCGGACCGGGCCGACCCGCCCGCAGCGCCGGCCGGACCGGCCCACCGCGCACCGGGAGAGCCCGGCCGAACGGGCCGGGGATGACTACGCTGATCCGCATGGCCGACACCCCGCCCGGCGGGCCCCGCTGCCCGCGCCCGCCGTACCGTCGCCGGACGCCGCCGCGGCCCGGATGCCGCTGCGCCGCCTCGGCTGGCGGCGGGTCCTGGCGCTGGCCGGGGTGGTGCTGTTGATCGCGGCCTGCGCGGTCTACATGCTCTACACGCTCGGCTCCAACCTGGGCCTGGACGCGCTGCTGGTCGGGGTGACGGCGGCGATCCTGCCGGTGCCGGTCCTGGTGGCCTGCTTCCTCTGGCTCGACCGGTACGAACCCGAGCCGCTGAAGTACCTGATCTTCTGTTTCGCCTGGGGCGCGTTCGTCTCCACCGCCGCCTCGCTGACCGTCAACAACAGCTTCGCCGCCCTGTTCAAGGAGTGGGGGGTGTCGTCGTCGCTGACCGGGGTGCTGGTGGCCCCGTTCATCGAGGAGTTGACCAAGGCGCTCGGCCCGATCCTGCTGTTGATCTTCCGCCGCCGGGAGTGGTCCGGGATCACCGACGGTCTGGTCTACTGCGGGCTCTCCGCCGTCGGGTTCGCCATGGTGGAGAACATCCTCTACCTGGGCGGCCTCGGCTACGCCTCGGGCGTCGACCAGTGGGGGCCGGCCACCGGCGTCCGCAACGTCATCGTCATCTTCATCTCCCGGATCCTCTTCTTCGGCTTCGCCCACCCGCTGTTCACCTCGATGACCGGGGTGGGGCTGGGCATCGCCGCCCGTACCGCCGACCGGCGGATCCGGGTGCTCGCCCCGATCGCCGGCCTGCTGCTGGCGATGATGCTGCACGGCACCTGGAACCTCATCCCGACGCTCGTGCAGGCCACCGGCCAGGCGGTGATCTTCTTCTACGGCATGGTCGCAGTGATGGTGCCGATCTTCTTCGGCATGGTCGGTTTCGCGGTCTGGTTGCGGGCCTGGGAGGGGCGGCTCACCGAGCGGACCCTGCCGGACTATGTGCGGGCGGGTTGGTTGAGCCCGCCCGAGGTGGCCGCCCTGGGCAGCCTGGCCCGCCGGCACGCCGCCCGGACCTGGGCCCGGCGGGTGGGTGGGGACGCCGGGTTGCGGGCGATGCGCGGTTACCAGTTCGCCGCGACCCGGCTGGCGTTGTTGCGCGACGGGATGCGGCGCGGGCTGGACCGTAAGCCGGCGGAGCGGGAGCGCACCCTGCGGGAGGAACGGCAGTTGCTGGAGACGATCGCTGCGTACCGGTCGTTCTTCGTCGGCCGGGACCCGCAGACGCCGGTGGGGGTCTGGGACGGTCAGCGCTACCACCTGCGGTTCCCGGACGGTAGCCAGCGGACGGTCGACGCCCCGGACTCGCCGGTGGTGCCGATCCCGGTGGTGCTGACCCCACCGCCGCCCCCGGCCTACCCGGCGGGCTACGGCCCGCCCGGCTGGTACGGCCCCCGCCCGGCCGCCCCGTGGCCGCCCGGCCGGTACTGAGCGGCCAACTCCGGTCGAGACCGACCCGCCCTCGATCGCCGGAGGCGGACGGTTCCGTCGGCGTGTGCGCATCGCCGCCGGTTGCCACCGCCGGCCGCACCACGATCGGGGCACGTTCGGGTGCGGGGATCGTGCCGTAGCTTCACGAAGAATGTCCGCCTTTCCTGAATGCCTCCCGCTTTAGCGGAAACCCCTCTTATTGGACGAATGGGTCGAATAAGCTACAACTCGCCCGTAAGCGTCCTTAGGTCGCAGAAGGGTAACTCTGGGTATCTGGGTGGCTCTCTGGAGGGGTTCATGAGTAACAGCCGACGGCTGCGGCGAGGACTGAAGCGTGGTCGCGCCGCTTCAGGGCTGAGTTCCGCCCTGATCGTGGTCGGGATGACGGGTGGGCCCGCGGTCGCGGCGCCACCCCTGGAGACCACGCCGTCCGCGCAGGGCGTGCGTACCGGCACGCCCGGTCCGCTGGGCCAGTACGGCGGGTGGCCGGCGTCCCGGTCGACGGTCCGCCAGGACGGTGTCGGACCTGATGATTCCTGGGAGAGCTACCCCGACGATCCGGCGGACTGCGGCCCGCAGGGCTGGCAGGGACCGTGGGGTGGGCACGACGGGGGCAAGGGCCACTACCCGCCTGGCCCGAAGAAGGGCCCCCAGGGCCCCCAGGGTGCCCAAGGTCCTCAGGGCGATACGGGTCCCCGGGGTGCGACCGGTGCCCAGGGCCCCCAGGGTGACGCGGGGGCGCAGGGTGACACCGGCGCGCAGGGTGCTCAGGGTGACACTGGTGCTCAGGGGCCTCAGGGTGCGGCTGGTGCGCAGGGTGCTCAGGGTGCTCAGGGTGCGACCGGTGCTCAGGGTGCGACCGGTGCTCAGGGTGCGACCGGTGCTCAGGGTGCGACCGGTGCTCAGGGGCCGCAGGGTGATGCGGGGGCGCAGGGTGCTCAGGGTGACACCGGTGCTCAGGGGCCTCAGGGCGCGGCTGGTGCGCAGGGCGCACAGGGTTTCCAGGGTGCTCAGGGCGACGCAGGTGCTCAGGGTGCGACCGGTGCTCAGGGTGCGACCGGTGCTCAGGGGCCGCAGGGTGATGCGGGGGCGCAGGGTGCTCAGGGTGACACCGGTGCTCAGGGGCCTCAGGGCGCGGCTGGTGCGCAGGGCGCACAGGGTTTCCAGGGTGCTCAGGGTGACGCAGGTGCTCAGGGTGCGACCGGTGCTCAGGGTCCGCAGGGTGATGCGGGGGCGCAGGGTGCTCAGGGTGACACCGGTGCTCAGGGGCCTCAGGGCGCGGCTGGTGCGCAGGGCGCACAGGGTTTCCAGGGTGCTCAGGGCGACGCAGGTGCTCAGGGTGCGACCGGTGCTCAGGGTGCGACCGGTGCTCAGGGGCCGCAGGGTGATGCAGGGGCGCAGGGTGCTCAGGGGCCGCAGGGCGATGCGGGCGTGCAGGGGCCGCAGGGTGTGCAGGGTCCGCAGGGTGTCGCGGGTGTGCAGGGTCCGCAGGGTGTCGCGGGCGAGACGGGTGCCCAGGGTCCGCAGGGTGTCGCGGGTGCGGCAGGCGCGCAGGGTGCGCAGGGTTTCCAGGGCGACGCCGGCGCGCAGGGTGCTCAGGGACCGCAGGGCGATATCGGTCCACAGGGTATCCAGGGCCCCCAGGGCGTTCAGGGTGCCCAGGGCGACGTGGGCCCGCAGGGTGCTCAGGGACCGCAGGGCGACGCGGGCGTCCAGGGCGCGCAGGGCGCGCAGGGAACGGCGGGTAACGGAATTCAGGCGGCCTACATCCAGGGCCCGCTGACCGTGATCGCGGACACGCCCGTTGACTTCGGGTGTGTGCCCGGAGACATCGCTGTCGGCACCGGATACCAACTGTCGGGTGCGGGCGTGAATCCGGTGCTGATCCAGCCGCTCTCGATCAGTGGCTACCAGTTCACCTTCACCGGCGGGGGTGCCGACATCTGGGTGTCCTGCATCTCGCCCAGCACCCCGCTGGCGTTTGCCCCTACCGCCGACAGGTCGGATCGGGCAACGGCGGACAGCAGCCGTACCAGCCGGCCGAACCGCAAGTCGGACCGCCCCGGTTCCGTCAAGGAGGAGAAATGAGCACACGTCAGATCCTGGGTTCACTCGCCTGTGGTGCGGTCCTGCTCGCCGGAGTCCCGGCATGCAGTGCGAAACCCGACGACAAGCCGCAGGTCAGCAGTTCCGGCAGCAGCGACAGTGCGAACGGCGGTTCCCCCACCGGAACCACTGCGGCTGATCTGTTGAAACTCGGTGTCGAGCAGGGCCAGGCCGGTGACTACGACGCGGCGAAGACCAGCTTCGAGAAGGTGCTGGCCGCCGAGGCCGACAACAAGTTCGCCTGGTTCAACCTGGGCTTCATCGCCCAGTCGCGCAACCAGGCCGACGAGGCGATCAGCAACTACGACAAGGCGTTGTCGGCCGACGGCGAATACAAGCCGGCCCTCTACAACAAGGCCATCGTTCTGGAGGGCAGTGCGCCGACGACGTCGATGGAGATCTACCGCAAGGTCGTGTCCATCGACGACAAGGCGTCGACCGCCTATCTCCGACTGGGCGTGCTGCTGTCCAAGTCCGGTGACGACGCGGCGGCGCGGGATGCCTTCAAGGCGGCCATCCGGCTGGACAAGCGGCTCACCTCTGCCGTTCCGGCCAAGTACCGGCCGGCCCCGACGGCTCGGGCCTCCACGCCGGCGGGCAGGTGACTGACCCGATGCACACACCGCGCGTCACGGTCTTCACCGGGAGCAACCGTACCCGGTTCATCGACGAGTGCTTCCGTTCGCTGGTGGCGCAGACCTTCACCGACTGGGAGTGGGTTGTCGTTCTCAACCAGGGGTCCCGGTGGCGGCCCGAGACTCACGACGATCGCATCCGGCTCATCGTCCAGGACGACCTCAATGGTGTGGGTGCCGTGAAGGGGTTCGCCTGCGCCGAGGCCGTCGGGGACATCCTGGTCGAACTCGACGACGACGATCTGCTCAGCAGCGACTGCCTGCAGGAGATCGTCGAGGCCTTCGACTCCCACCCGGAGGTGGGGTTCGTCTACAGCGACACCGCCCAGATCCAGGAGGACGGTGGTCGCTGTGAGGACCGCTTCGCGAGTTCGTTCGGCTGGCGGCACTACGACGAGAAGGTGGATGGCCGCGAGGTGCTGGTCTGCCGAGCGTTGCCGCCGACGCCGCACAACGTGAGCTACATCTGGTACGCGCCGAACCACGTGCGGGCCTTCCGTCGGGACATCTACGAGAAGGTCGGCGGATACGACGAGTCGCTCGACGTCGCGGACGACGCCGACCTGATGGCTCGGATCTACCAGGTGAGCGAGTTCCACCACATCCAGAAGTGTCTCTACCTGCAGCGCATGCACGCCAAGAACACGCAGCGCATGCCGGAGTTCAATGCCCGTATCCAGCAGCGTACGGTCGAGATCTACGACCGGAACGTCCAACACAACGCGTTGGCCTGGTCGCGGCGACAAGGACTTCTGGCACTCGACCTGGGTGCGGCCCACAACAAGCCGGAGGGCTATCTCGGCCTGGACTGTCGCGACGGGCCGGGCGTCGACCTGGTTGGCGACGTGACGAAGGGGGTCGACCTGCCGGACGGGAGCGTCGGGGTCATTCGGGCCGTGGACTTCCTGGAGCACATCCCGGACAAGATCGCGCTCTTCAACGAGCTGTACCGGTTGCTCGCCCCGAACGGGATGCTGTTGTCGCTGACCCCCAGCACCGACGGCCGGGGTGCCTACCAGGACCCGACACACGTGGCGTTCTACAACGAGAACTCGTTCTGGTATTTCACGGACGCCAACTACTCCCGTTTCGTGCCGGAGATCCGGTGCCGATTCCAGGCGTCGCGGTTGGTCACGTACTTCCCCAGCGAATGGCACCAGGCGCACAACATCCCGTACGTCTCGGCGAACCTCATCGCGATCAAGGACGACGCCCTGCGCAACGGCGGCCTGCTGAACATCTGACCCCGCGTCCCGCGCCGGCGATCGGGTCGTGCCCGGCCGGGACCGGTCAGGTCATCAGGGTGGTGAGGAAGTCGCCGAGGCCCTGGGCCATCGCCATCAGGGCCGCCCCGATCCCCTTGAACAACTGCGCCGCCCCGTCCGGGCGGAACGCCATGAAGTAGATCAGGAAGGCGACGCTGCCCCAGAGCAGCACCTTCTTCACGAGAACCGGCATCGTCCCTCCCCAGGGCACCTGGATGTGCCTGGCTTCCCGCCAGGAAGCCGGACAAACCGGGAAGCAGGCCGGGTCGGGGAGACCGCGACGAACCGGGAAGCAGGCCGGGTCGGGGAGACCGCGACGAACCGGGAAGCAGGCCGGGTCGGGGAGAGCGCGACGAACCGGGAAGCAGGCCGGGTCGGGGGCCGCGACGAACCGGGGAGGCCGGTCGAGCCGGTGGGCCGTCCTACAGGTAGAGGCCGGTGCTGCCGGTGGACTCGCTCTCCACCCGCTCGGCGGCGACCGCGTGCACGTCCCGTTCGCGCAGCAGGACGTACCCCCGGCCGTGCAGTTCGACCTCGGAGCGGTCGTCGGGGTCGAAGAGCACCCGGTCGCCGGCCACCACGGCCCGCACGTGCGGGCCGACCCCCACGGCGGTGGCCCAGGACAGTCTCTTTCCGACGGCGGCGGTGGCCGGGATGACGATGCCTGCGGTGGAACGGCGTTCGCCCTCGCTGCCGTCCACCTTCACCAGCACCCGGTCGTGCAGCAGGCGGATCGGCAGGCCGGTGTCGAGGTTCGGGTCGACGGTCACGCCAAGACGCTACCGTGTGCTGCGGCGGCGTCCACCTGGTGGTGGAGCCGACGGGGTGCGGGCGGTGGGGTCGAGGCGGGCGCGGGTGGCTGGAGATGGTGCGGTTCGGGCAGGTTGAGCCGGTGCCGCGCGGGGCATTGGGTGGCGGAACTGCCCTACGGTGGCGGGCATCCGGGCGTACCCTGTCCGGGCCGTCGCCGTCGGTGATCCGGCGTCGTTCTTCAGGAGGTGCGCTTGAGCCGCTTCGAGCGGGTACGCGGCCGGCTCCGCCGCGCGTACGAGTCCGGACGGGAGTCGGTCCGCGCGGGGCGTGCCGACCCGGTCGACGTACCCGAGGGCGCCGCAGTGGCCACCCCCGCGTCGCCCGGCCCGCCGGCCGCCCCGTCGGCGACGGTGGTCGGGGTCGAGCCTCCGGCGGCCATGCACAACTCCACCTCCAGCCGCGACGACGCGGACGTGCCGCACGCGCTGCGGATCGCCGCCGCCTGGTCGTGGCGGTTGATCGTGATCGGCGTGGTCACCTGGGCGCTGCTGAGGATCGTCGGGACGATCAGCATCGTGGTCATCCCGCTGGCGGTGGCGCTGCTGCTCTCCGCGCTGCTCGCCCCGGCGGTGGGCTGGCTGCTGCGGGCCCGGTTCCCCCGCTCGCTGGCCACCGCCGTGGTGATGGTCGGCGGGCTGGTCGCGGTCTTCGGCACGCTGACCCTGGTGGTCAACGAGTTCATCCAGGGTGTGCCGGAGCT
Source organism: Micromonospora sp. RL09-050-HVF-A (assembly GCF_019374995.1). NCBI lineage: Bacteria > Bacillati > Actinomycetota > Actinomycetes > Micromonosporales > Micromonosporaceae > Micromonospora > Micromonospora sp. RL09-050-HVF-A. The sequence goes on along the minus strand of NZ_JAGKQP010000002.1, from coordinate 3,914,086 downwards.
GAGCGAGAAGTCGTCGCAGGGGGTGCGGCAGATCCAGGACTGGCTCAAGACCGGCCCGCTGCACCTGTCCGACAGCCAGCTCAACCGCTACATCGAAGAGGCGCAGACCTGGATCAACGGCAACACCGAGAAGTTCACCAGCGGGGCGCTCGCGACCGCCACCACCCTGGCCGAGCTGCTCACCGGTGCCGTCCTGGTGCTCTTCGCCACCTTCTTCTTCCTGCGTGACGGCAGCCGCATCTGGCGGTTCCTGGTCCGCCTGCTGCCGGTCGCCGCCCGGTGGAAGGTCGACGACGCCGGTCGGGCCTCCTGGGCGACGCTCGGCGCGTACGTGCGGGCCACCGTGCTGGTGGCGTTCATCGACGCGGTGGGCATCGGCATCTTCCTGGTGGTCTTCGACGTCCCGTTCGCGTTCCCGCTGGCCGCCCTGGTGTTCCTCGGGGCGTTCATTCCGATCGTCGGCGCGTTCCTCTCCGGGGTGGTGGCGGTGCTGGTGGCGCTGGTCGACAGCGGCCCGGTGACCGCCCTGATCATCCTGGGTGTGGTGATCGGTGTGCAGCAGGTCGAGGGGCACCTGCTCCAGCCGTTGATCATGGGTCGGGCGGTGGCCATCCACCCGCTCGCGGTGATCATCGGGATCGCCGCCGGGGTGGTGCTCGCCGGCATCACCGGCGCGCTGGTCGCGGTGCCGCTGATCGCGGTGCTCAACACCGCCGTCCGCCGGCTCGCCGCCCGCAGCGTGCCGGACACCCCGCCCGACGCCGTGGTGGTCGCCGCCCAGGCTCCCTGACCACAGACCGACGACACCCCGGCAGCCGCCCGTTCCCCTGTGGGGGCGGGCGGCTGCCGCGTGGTCAGAGCTTGGCGAGGCGCTCCAAGGCGCCCTGGGCGACCTCGGGCCGGGTGGTGTACCAGAACGGTGGGAGGGAGCGGCGCAGGAACGGGCCGTAGCCGCGCGCCGTCTCCAGCCGCGAGTCGAGCACCGCCACCACCCCCCGGTCGCCGGTGGCCCGGATCAGCCGACCCACGCCCTGGGCCAGCCGGACCGCGGCGATCGGCACGCTGACCGCCGAGAAGCCGGAACCGCCGCCCGCGTCCACCGCCGCCGCCCGCGCCGCCGCCAGCGGCTCGTCGGGGCGCGGGAAGGGTAGCCGGTCGATCACCACGAGCTGGCACGCGTCGCCCGGCACGTCCACCCCCTGCCAGAGCGACATCACCCCGAACAGGCAGCTCGACCGATCCTCGCGGAACCGGCGCACCAGCAGCGGCAACGCCTCCTCGCCCTGGAGCAGCACCGGCAGGTCGGTGCGCGCCCGGACCAGCTCCGCGGCCTGCTGCGCGGCCCGCCGGGAGGAGAACAATCCGAGGGTACGACCACCGAGCGCGCCGACCAGCCGCAGCAACTCCTCGCCGGCCGCCTCGGGCAGCCCGGAGACGCTGGGCCGGGGCAGGTGCGCGGCGACGTACAGGATGCCCTGCCGGGCGTAGTCGAACGGTGAGCCGACGTCGAGGGACGACCAGCCCGGCCCCGACGTGGCCGGTACGACGCCGGTGGCGGCCCGGCTGCCCGGTGTGGTGGCGACCCCACCGGCCTGGAGTGCGGCGGACGCGGTGCCCCCCGGGACGACGCCGGTCGACCGGCCGGCGGCGGCGGTGGCCAACGCGGCGGCGGCCGGGGACGGTGGGGCGGGCGGCGGCGCGTCCAGGCCCAACGCCCGGGCCACCGTGTCGAACCGGCCGCCCAGCGCCAGGGTCGCCGAGGTGGCGACCACGGTGCGCTCGTCGTACAGGTGGGTGGCGAGGGTGCCGGCGACCGACAGCGGCGCGACCACCAGCGCCCGGCGGCTGCCGTTGTCCGGCTTCTCCACCCAGGCCACGTCGTGGTCACCCTCCTCCAGCAGCCGCTGCGCGGTGGTCGACAGCTCGTCGAGCACCGCCTTGGCCTGCTGCTTACGGACCGGGTCCGGGTCGTCGGCCTTGACGTCGCCGATCGCGTCGAGCGCGGCCCGGGTGGCCGCGTCGAGCAACGTGCACGCCTCGCGCAACGGGCCGGGCAGCCCACCGGTGAGCCGACCGGCGGGTGCCTCGGCCAGCCCGACGGCGAGCGCGTCACCGGCCTCGGTGAGCCGGTCGGCGACGTCCGGTCGCAGCAGCGGGCGGGCCCGCCGGGCGGACCGGTCGATCAGCTCCGGCACCAGCTCGGCCTGCGCGGCCGAGGAGACCCGGTCGGCCAGCTCGTGCGCCTCGTCGACGATCAGCAGCTTGTGCGGCGGGACGATGTGCCGGCCGGCCAGCATGTCCACCGCGAGCAGGCTGTGGTTGGTGACCACCACGTCGGCCTCCCGGGCGCGGGCCCGGGACGCCTCGGCGAAGCACTCCTGGCCGAACGGGCAGCGGGACGCCCCCACACACTCGCGGGCGGGCATCGAGACCAGCCGCCACGCCTGGTCGTCGACCCCCGGGTCCAGCTCGTCCCGGTCGCCGGTGTCGGTCTTCTCGGCCCAGTCGCGCAGCCGTTGGATCTGCTTGCCCATCCGGCCGGCCTCGCCGAGCCACTTCGTCCCGCCGGCGGGACGGGCGGCGGGGGCGTCGAAGAGGGTGTCCTCCGGCTCGTCCTCGGTGGAGTTGTCCAACCGGGCCAGGCAGAGGTAGTGGTGCCGGCCCTTGAGCACGGCGAAGGTGGGACGGCGACCGAGCAGCGGCTCGACCGCGTCGGCGAGCCGCGGCAGGTCGTGCTCGACCAGCTGGGACTGCAACGCCAGGGTGGCGGTGGAGACCACCACCGGCCCGTCCACGGTCAACGCCGGGGCCAGGTAGGCAAGCGACTTTCCGGTGCCGGTGCCCGCCTGCACCAGCAGGTGCTCGCGGGCGGCGACGCTGCGCTCGATCGCCTCGGTCATCTGCTGCTGGCCCGGCCGGGTCGCGCCGCCGGGGACCGCGCCGACCGCCGCCGCGAGCAGTTCGGTGCCGCTCGGTCGGCCACCGCGCCGTCGGCCGGAGCGGGCCGACGGGGTGCTGGGGCCGGCGGCGGTACGGGGCGGAGTCACCGTGCGACGGTACCCGCCGCCGCCGACAGTGGACGCGCCGCTGCCCCCCGCGTGGCGCGGTCACCGTCCGGATTGTCGCCACCCCGTACCGGTCAATTCCCTACGGCGACGAGTGGGTGGAATCGGCTAGGGTGCGACTCATGCCGAGCGACACGATCCGTGTGATCTACCGCAAGTACGACGGCAGCGCCCACCGTGACTACCCGGCCCGCCGGCTGGCCGAGGACGACCTCGGGGTGTGGCTGGGGGTGACCGAGGGCACCGAGTCGGTCTACCACGGCCGCCCCTCGGTGGAGCGGATCCCCTTCGTCCTGCTGGTGCCGCACCGGGCCTGGTGGACGGGGATGTTCAACCCGCCGCCACGGACCAGCGAGGTCTACTGCGACATCGCCACCCCGGCCCGCTGGGAGGGCGACGACACCGTGCACCTGATCGACCTCGACCTGGACGTGGTGCGCCGCCGGGGCACCGGGCTGGTGGAGTTGCGCGACGAGGACGAGTTCGCCGAGCACCGGGTCCGGTTCGGCTATCCGGACGAGGTGGTGGCGCAGGCCCAGGCGGCGGCGGCCCGGCTGCTCACCGCTCTCGGTGACGGCACCGAGCCGTTCGCCTCGGCGTACCGGAAGTGGCTGGCCCTGGTGGTCTGATCCGGGGCCGGCTGGTCCGCCCGGGGCCGGTCGGTCGACGGGGGCGGGTCACCAGCGCGGTGGCCAGGTGGCGTCGGGGGCCAGCTCGGGCAGCCGGGGGAGCTTGTCCGGGTTGAGCTGGTGGAACAGGCCGGTGACCCGGCCGTCGTGCACGGCGAACCCGGTGACCATCCGCAGCAGCCGGCCGTCGGGCTGGACCGTCTCCAGGTGCAGGCCGAGCACCCCGTCGACCAGCACCGGCGCGGCGCGCAGGCGTTGGCCGTACCGGCCGGCCCGGGCGAAGAGGCCGAGCAGGAAGCGGGCCACCGGGTCGACGCCGACGATCGGTCGCCGGGCCGTCGGGAAGTGCCCTCCGCTGTCGCCGATCAGCACCACGTCCGGGGCGAGGACCCGGACGAGCGCGTCGAGGTCGCCGGATTCGGTCGCGGCGGCGAAGGCGGCGAGCACCCGGCGCTGCTCGGCGGGGTCGGCGGTGTGCCGGGGCACGTCGTCGGCGGTGACCGCCCTACGGGCCCGGGAGGCGTGCTGGCGGGCCGCCTCGGGGGTGCTCGCCAGCACCTCGGCGATCCGGGCGAACGGCACCGCGAACACGTCGTGCAGGACGAAGGCGACCCGCTGCTCGGGGCTGAGCCGTTCCAGGACGACCAGCAGGGCGGTGCCGAGCTGGTCGCGCCGGACGGCCCGGTCGGCCGGGTCGGGGGCGAAACCGTCCGGTCCCGGCACGCCACCGCCCAGCGGGGTGACCACCGGCTCCGGCAACCACTGCCCCGGGTACGTCTCGCGGCGGACCCGGGCCGAGCGGAGCACGTCGAGGCAGATCCGGGCGCAGGTGGTGGTGAGCCAGCCGCCCAGGTGCCTGATCTCGGCCCGGTCGGCCGGGTCGGCGAGCGCCCCCGAGTACCGCAGCCAGGTTTCCTGGACGGCGTCCTCCGCCTCGCTGCGGCTGCCGAGCATCCGGTACGCCACCGCGGTGAGCCGCCCGCGTTCGGCCTCGAACTCCGTCACCAGGTCCACCGTCACCACAACCTCCCCGGGGTCGAGCGGATTCTCCCCCACCCACCGGACGGGCCGGCGACGGCGGATGTGACACCGCCCCCGGCCACGCCCGGGAGGCGGTGGGTGCGGTGGTGGGCGAGGATCGGGGGATGCGCGCAGACGAGCAGACGGAGATCGTCGCACCCGAGGGTGGGACGGTGCGGGAGTTGTTGCGGGTGCCCTCCGGCGACGGACCGGTCGACCTGGGGGCGGTCGACCCCCGGTCCACCCCGGGTCTGCCGGCGGCGGCGGGCGGGGGGAAGGACCGTAAGCCCTGGGCCCGCCGGCAGGTCGAGCTGATCGGTGCCGGGTTGGCCCGGCAGCAGGAGATGCTCTTCGCCACCGCCAAGGCGGCCGGTGAGCCGGACGCGCCCACCTCGGCTCCGACCGGTGGCGGGTCGAAGCTGCGGCCGGGGCGGCCGGGGCGGCTGCTGCTGGTGCTCCAGGCGATGGACTGCGGGGGCAAGGACGGCACCGTGAAGCGGGTGGCCGGCGCGATGAACCCGCTCGGCCTGCACATCCGGTCCTTCGGCCCGCCGACCCGGCAGGAGCTGCGGCACGACTTCCTGTGGCGGATCCGCCGGGCGCTGCCCCCACCCGGGTACGTCGGCGTCTTCAACCGGTCGCACTACGAGGACGTGCTGGTGGCCCGGGTCGACGCCCTGGTGCCGGAGGAGACCTGGCGGGCCCGGTACGACCGGATCAACGCCTTCGAGCGGGAGCTGACCGACGGCGGGGTGACCCTGGTGAAGGTGATGCTGCACATCTCCCCGCAGGAGCAGGCGCGGCGGTTGGCGGATCGGTTGACCGACCCGACGAAGTTCTGGAAGTACCAGCCGAGCGATCTCGACTCCCGGGCCCGCTGGGGCGACTACCAGGCCGCGTACGCGGAGGCGCTGGGGCGGTGCGACACGGATGCCGCGCCGTGGTTCCTGGTGCCGGCGGACCGTAAGTGGTACCGGGACTGGGCGGTGGCGCATCTGCTGCGGGAGACGTTCGAGGGTCTTGATCTGGGGTATCCCGCTGCGGCTTTCGACGTGGAGCGGGAGCGCCAGCGGTTGGCGAGTGGCGGCGGTGGCGGCCGAGGTGAACAGCAGATGAACGAGCGGTGAATCGGGTCTGACCAGGGGTGGGCCGACGGAGGCCCACTCCGGTGGGGTACCTAGCATGCTTCAGCGGGCGCCCCCTGGGGCGGCGGCCACCCTTCCACCGACACGACGAGGTCCGTGCTGTGAAGTTTTCCTTCCGTCCCACCGAGGGCGCTTTCTACGAGCTCTTCACCAGGGCCGCGCAGAATCTGGTGAAGGGCACCGAGCTGCTCAACGAGCTGGCCCTGCCCGGCGTCGACGTGCAGTCGGTCAGCGAGCGGCTGACCGAGGTCGAGCACGACAGCGACCAGATCACCCACGATCTCTACAAGAAGATCAACTCCACCTTCATCACCCCGTTCGACCGGGAGGACATCTACCGGCTGGGCTCGCTGCTCGACGACGTGATGGACCACCTGGAGGCGGTCGGCAACCTGCTCTACCTCTACGGCCTCACCAAGCTCCCGTCGCTGCCGCGCGAGCTGCACGAGCTGGTCAACGTGCTCGACCTCCAGGCGAAGCTGACCGCCGAGGCGATGCCCCGGCTCAAGTCGATGAAGGATCTCGAGGACTACTGGATCGAGTGCAACCGGCTGGAGAACGACGGCGACCAGGCGTACCGGATGCTGCTGGTCCGGCTCTTCTCCGGCGAGTACGACGCGCTGACCGTGCTGAAGATGAAGGAGGTCGCCGACGAGTTGGAGGCCGCCTGCGACGCCTTCGAGCACGTGGCGAACACCGTCGAGACCATCGCGGTCAAGGAGTCCTGATCCTGTGAGTCCCGAACTCATCGCCGTGCTGGCGGTGATCGCGGTGGCCCTGGCGTTCGACTACACCAACGGCTTCCACGACGCCGCCAACGCGATCGCGACAAGCGTCTCCACCCGGGCGCTGACCCCCCGGCTCGCCCTGGGCCTGGCCGCGGTCGGCAACTTCGTCGGCGCGCACTTCGGTGCCGGCGTGGCCAAGACCGTCGGCGACGGCCTGGTCACCCTGCCCACCGGGGTGGGCAGCCTCGGAGTGGTCTTCGCCGGGGTGCTCGGTGCCATCGCCTGGAACCTGATCACCTGGTACTTCGGCCTGCCCTCGTCGTCCTCGCACGCGCTGTTCGGCGGGTTGGTCGGGGCGACCCTGCTCTCCACCGGCGGTGTGGTGCAGTGGGTCACCATCGGCGAGAAGGTCATCCTGCCGATGGTCCTGTCGCCGATCGTCGGCCTCACCCTCGGTTACCTGCTGATGCTGGCCATCCTGTGGGCGTTCCGCAAGGGGCAGCCGGGCAAGCTCAACCGGGGCTTCCGCTGGGCGCAGACCGCCTCGGCGGCGGCCATGTCGGTCGGCCACGGCATGCAGGACGCCGCGAAGACCATGGGCATCGTGGTGCTGGCCCTCTACACGGGCGGTTTCCAGGACGACAAGACGCACATCCCGGGCTGGGTCTTCTGGACCTCGGCGACGATGCTGGCGCTCGGCACGTACGCCGGTGGGTGGCGGATCATCCGGACCCTCGGTCGCAAGATCATCGACCTGGGCCCGCCGGAGGGCTTCGCCGCCGAGACGGTGGCCAGCGCGGTGCTCTACTTCAACGCCCTGGTGCTCAAGGCCCCGATCTCCACCACCCACACGATCACCTCCGCGATCATGGGGGTGGGCGCCACCAAGCGGCTCTCCGCCGTGCGCTGGAACGTGGCCGGCAACATCGTGCTCGCCTGGATCATCACCTTCCCGGCCGCCGCGCTGATCGCCTGCCTCACCTACCTGGTGGTCCGCCCGCTGTTCTGACCGCCGTCGCCGAGGGGCGCCCCGGTCCCGGGGCGCCCCTCGGCGACGCCGTGCTCAGGCGTAGTCGACGCCGATCCGGGCCCGGATGTCGTCCAGCAGGGCCATCACCTCCAGGGTGACCGCGTGCGGCACGAGCGGGCTCTCGGTCAGCCCGGCGGCCAGGCAACGCTGCACCTCGGCGGCCTCGTACTGGTAGCCGCCGCCGGCCGGGTCGTCGGTGAGCGTCTCCGGCTCGGCCCCGGCCCGGTGCAGCACCGCCGACCCGGGGCGGAAGAACGGCTCGGGCAGTTCGATCCGGCCGGTGGTGCCGGTGATCGCGGCGGTCAGCGGGGTCGCCCCCACCATGCCGCAGCCGAGCGTGGCGACCGCACCCGAGTCGTACCCGAAGACGATGCCGGTGTTCTCGTCCACCCCCTCCGGGCTGAGCTTCGCCCAGGCATGCACGTGCTGCGGCGCACCGAGCAGCAGGTGGGCCAGGCTCACCGGATAGACGCCCAGGTCCAGCAGGGCACCGCCGCCCAGCACCGGATTGCGCATCCGGTGCTCCGGCGGGAACGGCCCGGCCACCCCGAAGTCGGCCCGCACACCGGTCACCTCGCCGATCGCCCCGGCCCGGACCAGCTCGACCAGGCGCAGGATCAGCGGGTTGGTCCGCATCCACATGGCCTCCATCAGGAAGACCCCCCGGGCCCGCGCCAGGTCGACCAGCTCGGTGCTGGTGGCCAGGTCGAGGGTGAACGGTTTCTCCAGCAGCACCGCCCGCCCGGCCTCCAGGCAGACCCGGGCGGCCTCGTGGTGGGCGGCGTGCGGGGTGGCCACGTAGATCGCGTCCAGCTCGTCGTCGGCGGCCAGCTCCGCCCAGGAGCCGTACGCCCGGCCGGCGCCGTACCGGGTGGCGAACCGCTCGGCGCTCTCCGTCGTCCGTGAGCCGACCGCGACCAGCTCGGCCCCGGGCACCAGCCGTAGGTCCTCGGCGAACCGGCCGGCGATGTGGCCGGTGGACAGAATCCCCCAACGTGTCATGGGTTCACGCTAACCCGCCGCCCAGGCCGGCCCGCCGCCACTGTCCGGCCCGCCCGCCGCTGTCGCCCCGGCCCGCCCGCTGGCCGTCGTCTGCCCGCTCGCCGCCGTTGGTCCGGTCGCTGTCCGCCCAACCGTCACCCCGGCTGCGGCCCGGTCGCTGGCCCGCCCGGCGGCGGCGTACCACCGGGGGTCGTCGGCCCTGGGGTGGTCGGTGTGTCGGGGCTAGGCTCGGCCCATGACGATCGACAGTCCCGGTTTTCCCGCCCCGCCGGCCCTGGTCGAGCACGCCCGTCGGTTCCACGCCGAGGGGGCCACCCCGGTGACGCCCCGGGTCGCGGCCACCGTGCTGCTGCTCCGCCCGGCCGGCACCGACTTCGAGGTGTACGTCATCCGCCGGGTCGCCGCGATGGCCTTCGGCGGGGTGTACGCCTTCCCCGGCGGTGGCGTCGACCCGTCGGACTCCGAGGCGCACCTGGACTGGACCGGCCCCGATCCGGCGGCCTGGGCGGGACGGCTGGGCGTCACTCCCGACGCCGCGCAGGCGGTGGTGTGCGCCGCCGCACGGGAGGTCTTCGAGGAAGCCGGCGTGCTGCTGGCCGGACCCGGCGGCGGCCCGGTGACCGGCGACGTCGGCGGTTCGGTGGTGGGCGACGTCAGCGGGGACGACTGGGAGACCGCGCGGCAGGATCTGGAGGCACGTCGACGGGGCTTCGCCGGGCTGCTCGCCGAGCGGCAGCTCACCCTCCGGTCCGACCTGCTGCTGCCCTGGAGCCGGTGGATCACTCCGGAGTTCGAGCCGCGTCGCTTCGACACGTACTTCTTCGTTGCTCTGCTGCCCGAGGGGCAGCGGACCCGGGACGTCTCCGGCGAGGCCGACCACACCATGTGGGTCCGCCCGGCGGACGCCCTGGCCCGCGCACGGGCCGGTGAGCTGACCATGCTCCCGCCCACCCTGGTCACCCTGGCCGAGGTGGCCGCCGCTGCTGCTGCCGACGGCGCTGCCGGTGCCGGTGCCGGCACCGGTGCTGCCGCCGGTGATGGTGCCCGTTGCATTGCTGCGGTGGCGCGTGCCTCGGCGGCCCGGGACGCGGCCACCCCGGTGACCCCCCGCCTCCACGTCCCCGAGGACGGTACCCCGCACTTCACCCTCGCCTGACCCGGCCACGTTCCGCGTCGGGCGGGCGGTCCAGCGGCTGCCGACCTCCACCGCAGCTGGTCGGTGTGGGCCAGTCTGCTCCGGTCGGTGCGGGTCGGTGCCGCTGTGCCCCGCCGCAGCCGGTTCCCGCCGCAGCCGGTTCCCGCCGCAGCTGGTGCCGCTGCGCCTCCACCCCGTGTAGGTCCGCCTCGGGCCCTTTCGAGCTGATGACGCTGGCGGCTCACCAGCACCGCCGGTGCGGGCATTTCGCCATGGCACCGGGGCGTGACCCTCGTCAGGGGTGGTACCGGTGACGTCGCCGGGCGGGTGAATCGTCGACGTCATCAGCTCGACAGGGCCCGAAGGAGTGTTCCGAGACCCCCGCCCCCACTGCTCGGGCGGTCGCCCCCGCAGGGACTCCCACCCCGCACGCCCCACCCCCACCCCCGCACGCCCCGGCGCAGCTGAGCGGCCGGTGCAGCGGAGCGGCCGGGGTCAGCCGAAGCGGCCGGTGATGTAGTCCTCGGTCTTCTTCTGGCTGGGGTTGCTGAAGATCTTCTGGGTGTTGTCGTACTCGATGAGCCGGCCGGGGTCGCCGGTCTTCTCGATCGAGAAGAAGGCGGTGCGGTCGGAGACCCGGGCCGCCTGCTGCATGTTGTGGGTGACGATGATGATGGTGAACTTGTCCTTGAGCTGGAACATCAGGTCCTCGATGGCCAGCGTCGAGATCGGGTCCAGCGCCGAGCAGGGCTCGTCCATCAGCACCACCTGCGGCTCGACCGCGATGGTCCGGGCGATGCACAGCCGCTGCTGCTGACCACCGGACAGGCCCGCGCCGGGCTTGCCGAGGCGGTCCTTGACCTCGTCCCACAGGTTCGCCGCGCGCAGCGCCTTCTCGGCGGCCTCGTCCAGGATGGACTTCTTGCGCACCCCGTTGAGCCGCAGCCCGGCCACCACGTTCTCGAAGATGCTCATGGTGGGGAACGGGTTCGGTCGCTGGAACACCATGCCGATCATGCGGCGGACGGCGGTCACGTCGACGTCGCGGTCGTAGACGTCCTGACCGTCGATGGTCAGGCTGCCCTCGACCCGGGCGCCCGGCAGCACCTCGTGCATCCGGTTGATCGACCGCAGGAAGGTCGACTTGCCGCAGCCGGACGGGCCGATCAGGGCGGTGACCGTCTTCGGCTCGACCGTCAGGTTGATGTTCTCGATCGCCTTGAAACCGCCGTAGTAGGCGGTCACGTCGGTGGCGTCGATGCGCTTGGCCATGGTGGTACCTCCGGGGTTCATCGGCCGAGCCGGTTGCGGCGGGCCAGCAGCTTCGCGGCGACGGTGAGCACGAGCACGAGGACGACCAGGGTCAACGCCGCCGTCCAGGCCCGTGCCGGTGAGTACTTCGACGCCTCGCCGGCCTGCTGGTAGACGAACAGGGCCAGCGACGACTGGTTGTTCTCGAACGGGTTGAAGTTGATCGCCGCACCACCACCGGCGACGAGCAGCACCGGGGCGGTCTCCCCGGCGGCCCGCGCGATGGAGAGCATGATGCCGGTGACGATGCCGGGCAGCGCGGTGGGCAGCACCACCCGCAGGATGGTCTTCCACTTGGGTACGCCGAGGGCGTACGCCCCCTCGCGCAGCGGCGCGGGGACCAGCCGCAGCATCTCCTCGGTGGAGCGGACCACCGTCGGCAGCATCAGCACGCTCAACGCGAGCGCGGCGGCGAAGCCGGAGAAACCGGGCTGGCCGTCGTTGAACCACGGGGACACGATCAGCACCCAGAAGGCCAGTACGAACAGGCCGGTGACGATGGACGGGATGCCGGTCATCACGTCGACGAAGAACCGGATGGTGAAGGCGAACCGGCCCCGCCCGTACTCGACGATGTAGATCGCGCAGAGCACGCCGAGCGGGACGGTGATCGCGGTGGCGATGCCGACCTGCTCCAGGGTGCCGACGATGGCGTGGTACGCGCCGCCGTTGGCGTCGCGGGCCCCGATGTTGTTCATCGAGCTGCCGAAGAAGTCGCCGTCGAGCCGGGCGGTGCCCTTGCTGAACAGCGTCCACACCACCGAGGCCAGCGGCAGCACGGCCAGCACCAGGGCGGAGTGGATCAGGGCGCTCCAGAACCGGTTGCGGGCCGACCGGCGGCCCTCCACCGCGTTGGCGGCGGCGAACAGGCCGGCCAGGTAGAGCAGCGCGCCGAGCACCACGACCAGGACGGGGCCGCCGAGGTCAACGCCGTAGACGAGGCCGGCGGAGACCAGCAGGGCCAGCACCGCCAGGGCGGGGGCGGCGTACCCGGGCAGGCGTTTCGCCCGCAGGCTGTCCGGCTGGGCCGGTGGGCGGGAACGGCGGGGGGTGAGCGTGGTGGTCATGCGGCCGACTCCGTGAACTCGCGGCGGCGGTAGATGATCGCCCGCGCGGTGATGTTGACGACCAGCGTGATGGCGAAGAGCACCAGGCCGGACGCGATGAGCGCACCCCGGCCGGTCTCGTTGGCCTCCGCGAACCGGTTGGCGATGTTCGCGGCGATGCTGTTGCCGCCGTTGGCGAGGATGTTGAACGAGATGGCGTACGTCGAGCCAAGGGTGAGCGCGAGCGCGATGGTCTCGCCGAGCGCCCGGCCGAGGCCGAGCATGACGGCGGCGATGATGCCGGGCCGGCCGTACGGCAGGACCGCCGTGCGCAGCATCTCCCAGCGGGTGGCCCCCAGCGCGATGGCGGCCTCCTCGTTGGCGGTCGGGGTCTGGAGGAACACCTCGCGGGAGAGTGAGGTGATGATCGGCAGCACCATGATCGCCAGGACGAGGGACCCGAGCAGGATCGAGTTGCCGTACGGGCCGTCGCCGAAGATCGGGATCCAGCCGAAGTACCGGTTCAGCCAGGCCGACAGGTCGGCGACCGGCCCGACCAGGTAGTCCCGCCCCCACAGGCCGAACACCACGCTCGGCACGGCGGCCAGCAGGTCGATCACGAAGCCCAGGGCGGTGCCGAGCCGCCGCGGCGCGTAGTGCGACAGGTAGAGGGCGATGCCCAGCGCCACCGGCACCGCGACCAGCAGGGCCAGCAGCGCGGTGAGCAGGGTGCCGAAGGCGAGCGCGCCGATGCCGAACGTGGGTGGATCGTCGTTGGGGAACCAGCCCTCGAAGGTCCAGAAGTTCGCACTGTTGGCCCGCAGCGCCGGCACGGCCTTGGCGACCAGGAAGACCGCGATGGCCGCGATGACGACCAGCACGGTGACACCGGCGGCCAGGGTCACGCCACGGAACGCCCGTTCCGCGCCGAACGCGCGGGCCCGGGGCAGCCCGCCGCCCCCGCCCAGGCCGTGGTCGTCGTCGTGGGGGGTACGGGTGCTGACTGGTGCCTCGGCCACACGCGCCGAGGCACCGGCGGACCGCTCGTGACCCTGGGTCACGGCATGCCCACCGGTGCCGGCGTGTGCCGAGCGGTGAGGGGTTTCACCCATCTGCTCGCTCGCTTCGACTTGAGGAGGTGTTGTCGCTCGGGAGGGTCAGCCGAGGTTCTTGACTGCGGTCTCGACCTTGGTGCGGACCGAGTCGGGCAGCGGGGCGTAGCCCAGCTCCACCAGCTCGGCCTGGCCCTCGGTGCTGGCGGCGTGGCCCAGCAGGCCCTTGACCAGCGGCAGCTTGTCGGCGGCGAGGCCCTTGCTGCAGACGATCTCGTAGGTCACCAGGACGATCGGGTACGCCCCGGCCTCCTTGGTGGCGTAGTCGATCGACATCTTGAGGTCGTCGCCCTGGCCCTCGATCTTGGCCCCGGCGATGGTCTTGCCGGCCGACTCGGCGGTCAGCTCGGCGTACTCGCCGGCACCGTTCTGCACCTTGGCCTTCTTGAGGCCGGAGTTCTCGGCGTACGACCACTCGACGTAGCTGATCGTGCCCTCGGTGCTCTTGACCTTGGCGGCGACACCGTCGGACTTGGGGGCGCCGAGCCCGCCCGGGGCCTTCCACGCCTTGTTGTTGCCGAAGGTCCAGTCCGTCGCGGCGGTCTTCGACAGGAACTTGGTGAAGTTGTCGGTGGTGCCCGACTCGTCGGAGCGGTGCACCGTCTGGATCGCGGTGGAGGGGAGCGTGGCGTTCGGGTTGTCGGCCTTGATCGCCGGGTCGTCCCACTTGGTGACCTTGCCGGCGAAGATCTGCGCCAGGGTGGCCGGCTTGAGCTGGAGGTTGTCCAGGCCGCCGACGTTGTAGACGACCGCGACCGGGCCGATCACCATCGGCAGGTTGAGTGCCGCGCCGCCGGTGCACTTGGCGTCGGCCTGCGGCTGCTCCTCCGGCTTGAGGGCGGAGTCGGAGCCGGCGAAGTCGGCGGTGCCGGCGATGAACGCCTGGATGCCCGCGCCGGAGCCGCTGGCCTCGTAGTTGATCGTGGTGCCGGCGCACTTCTGCTGGTAGGCCTTGATCCACTCGGCCATGGCGTTCTTCTGCGCGGAGGAGCCCTGCGCGTTCAGGGTGCCCTTGCCACAGTCGGCCGCGCTGGCCGAGCCGGAGGCGGAGGCGCTGGCCGGCTCGTTGTTGTCCGAGCCGCAGGCGCTGAGGCCGAGGACCGCGGTAAGAGCGAGGCAGGCAATGGCGCCGTGCCGCTGGAGCTTCACCTGAGGGGTTTCCCTTCACGTCTTTGGTCAGGTCGCCCGGATTGGGGCCCGAGTGCCGGCGCGCTGACCGGCTGACACGAAAGCTAGAAGTGCCAGGTAGACGGTTCGCCGGTCGGAAGTGAACGGGGCATGAACAGCCCCGGCCGGGAAGGTGACCGCTGCCTGAGGGAGGGTTGTCCGTTAGGTGAACTGCCGTCCCGGTATCCGCATTGATGCGATATATCCGGGCAGCCGTTATCCGGGCGTGGCCCCGCCGTTACCGCACGGAGACCGCACCTGTCGTGCCCCGGCCGGGCCCCGGCCGGGGCGGAGCGGACGGGAGAGCGTCAGCCCCGGTGGTAGTTGACGTGCCCGCACCAGCGGGCGAAACCGAGCCGCTCATAGAGCGAGACGGCCGCCGTGTTCGACTCGTCGACATAGAGCATCACCCGGTCCAGCCCGCGCCGGTCCCGCAGGTAGGCCAGCCCGGCGGTGGTGAGTGCCCGGCCCAGGCCGCCACCGTGCGCGTCCGGGTCCACCCCCACCACGTAGACCTCGCCGATGCGGGCCGAGCCGGGCCGCTCGTGCACCTTGGTCCAGTGGAAGCCGAGCAGCCGCCCGGCGGCGTCGACGGCGAGCAGGAAACCGGCCGGGTCGAACCACGGCTCGGCCAGTCGGGCCCGCAGGTCGTCGGTGGTCCACCGGCCCTGCTCCGGGTGCCCGGCGAAGGCGCGGGCGTTGAGCGCGAGCCAGGTGTCGTCGTCCTCGCCAGGGCGGAAGGAACGCAGCGTCGCCCCGGCGGGCAGGTGGGGTTCCGACACCGGGTCGGTCAACGAGCGGCGCAACTGCCAGAGGACCCGGGCCCGCGCGAAGCCCAGGTCGACTGCGAGCGCCGCGGCGGCCGGGTGGTCGCCGTGCGCCCAGGCCCGCAGTGGTCCGGGAGTCGCCGCGAGTACGCCCCGGGCCAGCGCCCGTCCGGTGCCCCGCCGCCGGAAACCCGGGCGCACCACCAGCTCCACCCCGACACCGGACGTCGGGTCGGTGGTGTCCAGGTGGGCGTACCCGGTCAGGGTGCCGTCGAGGGCGTGGATGGTCAGGTGCCGGGCTGCCGCCTGCGGGTCGCGCAGCCGCAGCAGGGTGTGCTCGTCGAAGGGGTCGGCTCCGTCGGTGTCGCCCGCGAGGCGGGCCAGGGCCAGCACCTCGGTCACCTCGGCCGGGGTGAGCCGGTCGCTCTGGGTCAACCGGTCGGTCGTCGACTCGCCGCTGCTCATGTGATCACCGTAGCGGGATCCGCCCGATCGTCCCGCCCGTCGATCGGTTCAGTTGGCCCCGCCGGGCGGCAGCGCCTCCAGGCCGAACCGGGCGAGCAGGTCGGGCAGGATCCGGCGCAGCGCGTCCACGGTGCCCTGCCGGTCACCACCGGCGTCGTGCATGAGCACGACCGCGCCCGGCCCGGTGTCCCGGGTGACCACCGTGGTGATCTTCGCGGCACCGGGGACCTGCCAGTCGTTGGGGTCGACGGTCCAGTGCAGCGGGGTCATCCCCAGCCCCTCGGCGACCGACACCACCGGGTACGTCCAGGCCCCGCCGGGCTGCCGGAAGTAGCTGATCCGGGCGTCCGGCACGGCGGCGTGGATGGCTTCGTTGGTCCGGATCAGGTCGGCCCGGATCAGGGCGGGGGAGCGCTTGCCGAGCAGCACGTCGTGGTGCCACGAGTGGTTGCACAGGGTGTGCCCGTCGGCGACGATCGCCTGGAGCAGCTCCGGATGGTCCTGGGCGTTCTCGCCGACCACGCAGAACGTCGCCTTGACCCCGTACGCGCGGAGCACGTCCAGCACCTGCGGTGTGTACGTCGGGTCCGGCCCGTCGTCGAAGGTCAGCGCGACCTCGCCGGTGCCGGTGCTGGCGTGGCTGCCGAACGGGCCGTCGCCGCCGCTGGCCGGCTGGGCCGAGTCCGGATCGGTCCCGTCGGCGGTGGGGGCGCCGGTGGGGCCGGTGCCGTCCGGGCCGGTCGGTGCAGCGTCCGGGTCGGCGGGTTGCTCGCCGTACTGGGCGCCGGCGATCTGCGTCGACGCGCCGGTCGGCTGCCGGGGTGGGCCCGGGGTCATGCTGCGCCCGAGGGCGTAGGTGGACCCGAGCAGGGCGGCCAGCACCAGGGTGACGACGCCGACGGTCCCGCCGGTGGACCGGGGGCGCATCAGTGCCCCCACCGGTCAGGATGACGGGACGGCCCTCTCGTCGCCCCCGTGGTCAGTGCACGCACCGTCGCCCCTTTCACTCCTGCTGATTACGGCAATAAGAATAGAGCCGACAACAGGTGCAAAAGGGGCGTATCGGAAACAGTGCGCTCGGCCGGTGGTGCTGCGGACCGGGATCAGACCGGCAGCGGCGCGGGCTCGGACTCCGGCAGGGACCGGGACGACGGCGGGACGACGAACTTGTAACCCACCTGGCGCACGGTGCCGATCATCGACTCGTACTCCGAGCCAAGCTTGGCCCGCAGTCGTCGGACGTGCACGTCCACCGTGCGGGTGCCGCCGAAGTAGTCGTAGCCCCAGACCTCGCGGAGCAGCTGGTCCCGGGTGAACACCCGGCCCGGGTGCTGCGCCAGGAACTTCAGCAGCTCGAACTCCTTGTAGGTGAGGTCGAGCGGCCGGCCCTTGAGCTTGGCGGCGTAGGTGTCCGGGTCGATGTTCAGCTCGCCGGCCCGGATCGAACCGCCGGCCCCGGAGGTGGCGTTGCTCAGCCGGCCCACCGCGAGCCGCAGCCGGGCCTCCACCTCGGCCGGGCCCGCACCGGCCAGGATCACGTCGTCGACGCCCCAGTCGGCGTTGAGGGCGATCAGGCCGGCCTCGGTGACCACCGCGACCAGCGGCACACCCAGGCCGGTGGCGTGCAACATACGACAGGTGGCACGGGCCTCGCTCAACTCCGACCGGGCGTCGACCAGCACCGCGTCCGGGCTGGGCCCGGAAACCAGGGTGCGCACGTCGCGCGGCGCGGTACGCACCGAATGCGGCAACAGGTCGAGTGCCGGCAGCACCGCCGAGGGCTCACCTGCACGCGCGGTCACCAGCAGCAGGAGCTCCACACGATCACCTCCGTCCCGGCGGCTCAATGGCCGCACGCGACCAGCTGACCCGCCGGTGGGCGGGGCGCTGAGAACTTGCGTGGGTCCCGGCGTCGCTGACGGGCGGGTAACGGCTTGAGCGTAACCGATCGCCCCGTCGTCGCCCCGGCGTCCTTTCCTGTTTGTCGGATCTGCCCGTGATCACCGCCCAGGTTTTAACGTCGCCGAAACCGTGATCCCCCGCCGGACGCCCCGTGATCCCCGCCGGACCCCGTCGGTCTGGCACGATCGGGGCGTGTTTCCCTCCACCTCGCCCGACACCGGCCGTGACCCGTGGGCCGACGGCGCCCCCGACGGGCCCGCCGGCCCGGCCGGCGGACCCGCACCCGGGCCGCGCCCCGCCCCGGACGACGACACCGGGAGCCGCCGCGAGCGTGGCCCGCGCCGGTTCCGTAAGGGCGGTGCCCCGCGCCGGAGCGAGGACGACGACGTCGAGCCGGACGAGGAGCCGATCGAGCCGGTCGAGGTGCACCGGCCGCTCTCGCTGACCGTCGCCGGCTTCGCGGCGCTGCTCGGCGTCGGCCTGGTGCTCGGTGCGCAGACCGCCGGGCCCGGACACCGGCTGCCGTTCGCGGTCATCGTGTTCGGCGTTCAACTGCTCTTCGTGCTGGCCTGGACCATGGCCATGCGCCCACCCGCGCTGCTGCTGGTCGCGCTGACCAGCGGCGTGGTCGCCGCGGCGGCCGACGTCGCCGCGGTGCAGACCGACGTCGCCGGGCTGGCCCCGCTCGGGTTCGTGGCGCTGGGCGGGTTCCTGCTCGGCGTGCTCGGTCAACTCGTCCGCCGGGTGGACCGGGTCCGGGTGACCGACTCGCTCGGCACCACGCTGCTGATCGTGGTCGGCGTGGTGGCGTTCGCCACCCTGATCACGCTCAGCCGGATTCCCGCCGGCACCCAGGCGATCACCGTCTGCCTGGTCGCCACCGGCGTCGCGCTCACCGTGGCCCGGCTCACCGACGCCGTGCTGGCCTGGCCCCGGCTGGCGCCGCAGGTGCCCCGGGGTGCCGCCGGGGTGGTGGTCGGCGCGATGGCCGGCACCCTCACCAGCGCCCTGCTCGGCAGTTACCTGGTGGGCTTCACCCCGACCAGCGCCGCGCTGATCGGGCTGGTCACCGCAGCCACCGCCGTGCTGGCCGACCTCGCCGTCGGCTACGCCGAGGCGGGCCGGCTGATGGCGGGCGAACCACCCACCATGTGGATCGCCCGGCACATGCAGGGCCCGCTGGGTGGCTTCGCGTTGGCCGCTCCTGCGGCGTACGCCATGTGTGTGCTCTTTCTCTGACGCCGGTCGACGGCGGTGGGCGCGCGGCGCGGTTGGGCGCGACGGCGCTCGGGTAGTAGCGGTGCGCCGCGGGCGGCGGCATCGATGACGGCACGTCGCGGGACCGCGACGGCCACGACGGCACGTCGCGCGACGGCGACGGCGACGACGGACGGAGACGGGCGTGGCGCAGACGTACGAGGAGCGGCCCCGGCGGCGCGGGCGCAGGTGGCTCGTCGTACTGGTCGTCCTGGTCCTGATCCTGGGCGGGCTGCTGGTGGTGGCCGACCGGGTGGCGGCCGGCCTGGCCGAACGGGCCATCGCCGACCAGGTCACCCAGGAGGTCGCCAAGCAGAACGCCAGCTCCGCGCCGCCCCAGGTGGACGTGGGCGGGTTCCCGTTCCTCACCCAGGTGGTCGACGGCCGGTACGAGCGGATCTCGATCGTGCTGACCGACGTCAAGGGCTCCGTGGAGGGCAACGCGGTCAGCCTGCCCCGGCTCGACGTGGACGCCCGCAACGTGCGTGCCTCGCTGGACACCATCCGCTCGGGGCAGGGTGAGGTGGTGGCCGAGACGGTGGCCGGCACCGGCACGGTCACCTACGACAGCCTGGCCAAGCTGCTGGACCGGCCGGGGCTCAAGCTCGGTGAGCAGAACGGCAAGCTGGCCGTCACCGCGCCGGTCGACATCCTCGGCCAGAAGCTCACCGTCACCGGTACCGCCGAGGTGACCGTGGCGGACGGCGGCAAGGTGGCGTTGAAGTTCAGCGACCTGAATGCCCAGGGGCTGCCGAACGTGGCGCTGGCCCGGACCCTGCTGAACAACTACGCCCGGGGTATCTCGGTCGATGTGCCCCTGCCGGCGCTGCCGTTCCAGCTCAACGTGCGCAAGGTCGAGCCGCGCCCGGAGGGGCTGACGGTGACCGCCGACGCGAAGGACGTCCCGATCAACTCGGCAAGCTGACCCACCGCTCAGTTCTGAACGCGGCCCGGCCCCGGGGTCCCTTGCCGGCCGGGTCGCGTCCCGTATGGTGGTCGGCCCCTGGCACTCTCCGGGACGGCTGGTAGGCTCCGAAACCATGGGGACGCACCTCACCAAACGGCGCGCGGTCGACCTGTGCCGCGTGGCCACCTGCCTGTGTCGCTCCGTCATCTGACGGCGGGGCTGTCTCCGGCCGCCCAGCGGCCACTGCACCCGGGGTCCCACTGATCCTGCGGTGCCCACCCTCCGAAACGCCCGGCAGCGGCGCCGTCGCACGAACCCGTGATCCGTTCCTCTATGGGTCCCGCGCATGGTGCGACATCACCGATCTCCACCACCCGCGCTGGCTCACCACCCATCCTCACCAGGGAGTGATCTGATGAGTCGCGACACCGCACTCGTCTCGGCCGAATGGGCCGAGAAGAACCTCGACGCCCCGGGCGTCGTCTTCGTCGAGGTCGACGAGGACACCTCCGCCTATGACACCGGCCACATCGCCGGTGCCATCAAGCTCGACTGGAAGACCGACCTCCAGGACCAGGTCCGCCGGGACTTCGTCAACAAGGCCCAGTTCGAGGCGCTGCTCTCCGAGCGGGGCATCGGCAACGACGACGTCGTGGTCCTCTACGGCGGCAACAACAACTGGTTCGCCGCGTACGCGTACTGGTACTTCAAGCTCTACGGCCACCGCGACGTCAAGCTGCTCGACGGCGGTCGCAAGAAGTGGGAGCTGGACGCCCGTCCGCTGGTCAAGGACGCGGTGACCCGCCCGGCCACCCAGTACGTCGCGCAGGAGCCGGACACCTCGATCCGCGCGTTCCGCGATGAGGTCGTCGCCGCGATCGGCACCAAGAACCTGGTCGACGTGCGCAGCCCCGACGAGTTCGCCGGCCGGCTGCTGGCCCCCGCGCACCTGCCGCAGGAGCAGGCGCAGCGGGCCGGGCACATCCCGACCGCGATCAGCGTGCCGTGGTCCAAGGCGGCCAACGAGGACGGCACCTTCAAGTCCGACGACGAGCTGCGCAAGATCTACGCCGACGCCGGGCTGGACGACGGCAAGGAGACCATCGCCTACTGCCGGATCGGCGAGCGCTCCTCGCACAGCTGGTTCGTCCTGCAGGAGCTGCTCGGCCACCCCAACGTGAAGAACTACGACGGTTCCTGGACCGAGTACGGCTCGCTGGTCGGTGTGCCGGTGGCGCTCGGCGACGAGCCCGGGGAGGCCTGAGCCATGACCGCTCCCACCGCCGCCGGTTGCGCCGCGCCGGACCAGTCCGCGCCTCTGCCGGCCAGCCTGGACCTGGAGAAGGAAACCGTCATCACCGGCCAGGTGCTGGCCGAGTCGGGCGACGTCGTGCCCGGCGCGTACGTCCGGTTGCTGGACTCGACAGGCGAGTTCACCGCCGAGGTCGTCACCTCGCCGACCGGGCAGTTCCGGTTCTTCGCCGCGCCGGGCAACTGGACCCTGCGGGCGCTGTCCCGGCACGGCAACGGCGACACCGCCGTGACCGCCAACCGGGGCATCAACGAGGTCTCCGTCACGGTGGCCTGACCCACGCTCACGATCGGCCCGGGGCCGGTCACCCCATCCGGGGTGACCGGCCCCGCGCCGTAGCCCTCTCCGGCACCTCGCGTCGGCACCGCCCCGGCAGTCGCCCGGGTCGTCCGGCGGGCGCGTCACGAGGTGCAGCCGCCCTGGTGGTCGATCCGCCGGACGCAGCGGCGACGCCCACCGAGCCGCCGGTCGCAGAAGACCTGGTGCTGCGGTTCCGACCCGCCCTCCTCGGAGACGGTCGTCTCGCCGAGCACCAGCTCCGGCAGGAACGCCAGGGACCGGCCGATCGCGCGGGCCAGCAGCCGCGCCGCCGGCAGGTCGTCGGCAGCGACAGTCAGGTGTACGACGAACCGCTCGCGCCCGGTCGCGGCGGTCACGTCCGCACCACCCGGGGTGCGAACCGGGACTGCCAGTCGCGCAGCGCACCCTTGATCCGCGCGTTCTCCTCACGGGTACGGGCCAGCTCGGCGTGCAGCTCGGCCAGCTCGTCGGCGATCCGGTGCAGGAAGCCGTCCACCTCGGCCGGGTCCAGCCCGTGCCGGGACCGCCGGAACCGTTGCTGCCGCAGCTGGCTCGTGCAGAGCGGCCGGTACCCCACCGGTCGGTGGTGGTGGGCCGCCGGACCGTGATGGTGCCCGGTGTTCTGCCGCCCCGACGGCCCGGACCGCCTGACGGGACGGTTGCCGGTCCGGCTGCTCGCGGCACGGCTGGTCGGGACCTGGTTGGTCGGGGGTCGGTCGGTTGCCGTCGAACGGTTCCGGCGGAACAGCCGGAGGAACCTGCACACGATGGGACCACCTCTCCGCAGGGGGCAGCGGGGGATCGTGCTGCCGTGGAAGGTGGCCGGGGCGGGCGGTTTCCCTTCCACTGCACCCACCCCGGCCGGGGGAGAGCCCTGCTCGTTGCCACGCGAGGAGCGCTCGCCGACCAACTTATTTGAGGAACTTGAAAGAGTCAACGACCGGTTGCAGCGCGTAGTTGCACGCCGTGATGAGAGCGTGATCGAATCGCGGGTGCCACGCGAGGAGTGCCATGCCTGCGACCCCGGACTACCTCCGGATCTCCGACGAGATCGTCGCCGACGTCAGGTCGGGTAAGTACAAGCCGGGAGACAAGCTGCCCTCGATCAGCGAGCAGTGCAGCCGGTTCAACGTCAGTCCGTCGACGATCAACCTGGTCAACGTGCGGCTGGAGGCGCTCGGAGTGATCAGCCGCCACCAGGGCAAGGGCATCTACATCACCGACCCGGCGACCTGGCTGCGCAAGCCCTGACCGCTAGCTGACGGTTCAGCTACCACCGCCGTGGCAGGGTGATCGCATGTGTTCGGAGAGTGGCCCACACCGCGTTTAATGGTGCCTGTGTCCACGGATGCCGATCAACCGCCTGCGCGAGGTCCACACAGTGGTGTGCCCGCATCGAGACGGCCATGGCGGGCTGCGGGTCAGCCACCGACCAGGAACAGGGCTTTACGTCCCTCCCGACCTACGACGACCCGGCTGGAACTCGTCCCAGCCGGAAAGATCGACGTCGTAGCTGACCCGTGGCAGCGGCTGGTGGCTGTCGGCAGCATCCTGTCGGTTCTGTTCGTGGCCATCGGCCTCTACCTCACCAACGAAGCCAACCGGGAACAGCAGCGGCTCACCGCGCAGGGGCAGATCACCGACCGGTTCTCCAAGGCCATCGAGCAACTCGGCCAGGCCGGCGCGGAGAAGATCGACGTACGACTGGGCGCGATCTATGCACTGGAACGCATCATGCGTGACTCGGCTGCGGACCAACCCGCGGTCGTCGACATTCTCGCCACGTTCGTCCGGGTCCACGCCCCCGCGACGGCCGTTCCGACGCCCTCCCGCTCCCCGCGAGGCTCCCTGGCCCGGTCCAACCCGCCGGTTGACATCCAGGCCGCGCTGACCGTGCTCGGCCGCCGCGACAGCGCCCGCGACGGCACTGTCGGTGCGGGTGACGAGGACCCGAGTCCCCGCCGGTTGAATCTCTCCGGCGCGGACCTGAGCGGCGCGGACCTCAGCGGCGCGGACCTGCTCCGCGCCAACCTGAAAGGGTCGCACCTGCTCGGCGCGGATCTGAGTAACGCGAATCTGGCCAACGCGAATCTGGGTGAGGCGGACCTGAAAGGTGCGGACCTGGGCCACGCGAATGTGCGGGATGCGGTCCTGCTCCGGGCGGATCTGGATGGCGCGATCCTGGAACATGCTGATCTGAGGGGTGCGTACCTGGGCGGCGCGAACCTGGGCGGCGCTCACCTGATCCGCGCGGACCTGAGCGGCGCGAACCTGTTCGGGGCGGATCTGAGGGGTACCGGACTGCGCAACGCGCGTTTGGGATGTGCCAGAACGAATGACGACACCCGGCTGCCGGCAGGAGTGGTCCGTCCGAAATCGTGCTCCTGATGAGCGGCGTCACCGCCGCACACACTGGGATAGCTCAACCATTGGGCCGATGTAGCGGTATCCGCCCGCTCCGATACCGCTACATCGGCCCAATAGCGATGGATCACGACGGACGCCGCCCAAAGGGCGGGGGGAGAGAATGGCGGTGGCCGCCGACCCCGGGCGGGGTCGACGGCCACCGGGTGGGGCCGGTCAGCCGGTCTACAGGCCGGAGGCCCGTGCGCCCGCACAGGTCGACGTCGGAGCCAGGCGGAAGTCGAGCGTGCCGACGATGCCTGCTTCCACGACGGCCCGCTGGACCTGGGGCACCCAGCTGTCCTTCGCCACGATCACCTCGTACTTGCCCTTCGGCAGCCACCAGGCGTAGCGGCCCTGGGCGTCGGCGGTGAGCGTGGTGCCGGTGGTCGAGCCGACCAGGTTCAGCCGGATCGTGGCCGGGACGCCGACGGTCTGGCCGCCGCAGGTCACCCCGGTCACCGTGCCCTGGATCTTGCCCCAGTTGTTCGGCGGCGAGACGTTCATCTCGACACCGACCGACGACACCGGGTACGGCGTGTCCGAGGTGATCCCCAGTTCACCCGAGTATGCCCCGGGCTGGAGCACCCCGGCCGCCGCCGTGGCGGTCAGCGTGACGGTGACCGTCTGGGACGCCCCCGGAGCCAGCGTGAAGCTGGTCGGTGCGGTGGACAGCCACGGCAGGTCACTGGCGTCGGCGCAGCCTTCCAGCCCACCGAGCCGCTCACTGTCCGCCGAGCCGACGAACGAGCTGGGCGAACCACCGATCTTGTACGCCCCGCAGGCGGCAGCGCCCCGGTACCTGTTGAACTGGGCGTTCGGCAGGTTCCGCCACGCCCCGGCGACCGGGTCGAAGCCGACCGTCCGGTTGGTGACCGACGTCGAGCCGCCCGTCACCCCGCCGGCCAGCACCAGCATGCCGCCGGCCGACGCGTACTGGGAGCCCCACAGGTCGACCGGGAGGTTCGGCAGCGGGCTCCAGGTGTCCGACGCCGGCTCGTACCGCCAGGCGTCGGTGTACTCGTCGTCGGCGACGCCACCGGCGCAGTACACCTGGGCACCGATCCCGCCACAGGACAGCCAGGAGACCGGGTGCGGGTAGGCCGCTCCGGCCCGGAACGTCCCGGTACGCGGGTCGAACACCACCAGCTTGTTGCTCTCCGTGCAGGTGGTGTCGACGCAGCCACCGACCAGGTACACCTTGCCACCCGCCACGGCGGTGCCGGCTGCGGCGGCAGGGGCCGGGTTGACCGCCCCGGCCAGGGTGCTCCACGAACCGCTGGCCGGGTCGAAGACGTCCACCGTCGGCTCGGCACCGGTGCCGTCGCCCCAGCCGCCGAGCACGTACAGCTTGCCGCTGATGCCCACGGCGGACGGCTTGGAACGGGCGTGCGGCAGGTCGGGCAGCGCCGTCCAGACGCCGGTGGTCGGATCGAACACCCAGGCCTTGCGCTCGTTGCCGGTGTCGCCACCGCCGCCGACCGAGTAGACCTTGCCGTCCAGGTTGGCCGCCGCGTTGTCGTAGATCGCGGCGGGCAGGTTGGTGATCCGCGTCCAGGCGTCGTCGGCCTGCGGCGCGGCGTCGGCGTTCCCGCCGCCGTACCGGGCACCGGTACGGCCGGTGCTGATCCCCTTGACCACCTGCTCCCGCAGCGGTGCGCCGCCGGTGGACAGCACCTCGAACCCGCCACCGCGTTCCAGCAGCTCCACGGTCGCCGGGGCGGAGCCCGTGTTGCGGACCGTCACCTTGGCGTTGCGGGTGCTGCCGTACGGCTGGTGGGCCTCGATCGTGGTGGTGCTGACGGTGAGCCGCCCCGCGGCCAGGGCCAGGTCGGCCCGGCGGGTGCTGTCGGCCACCACCGTCACCTGCTGGGTGACCGGGGTGTACGGCGGCCGGGACGCGGTGAACGGGTGGGCGCCGGTCAGCCCCGAGAAGAGGTGGTAGAAGCCGTCCGGCAGGTTCGGGTCGTCCGGGGTGGCCGCCGAGACGGCCGTGTCGGTGGGCCGGTCGACGCTGGTCACCGTCACCCCGTTGACGGCCGCGCCGGTGTTGCGGTCGGTGGTGTTGCCGACCACCAGGCCACCCGGCACGGGGGTGCAGTCCCGGTTGACCAGCTGGACGTCGTCCACCTGCCACCACCAGGCGAAGGTGCCCTTGAACCGGAAGCGCACCAGCGCCCCGGTCGCGCCGGCCGCCGGGGTCAGCGGCACCTCCTCGACGCGGGGGCCCCGCCGGCTGGCGGTCTGGTGCCACACGTTCGTCCAGCTCGCCCCGGCGTCGGTGGAGACGTCCACGTCGGCGGTGTCACTGATCCCGACCGCCCGCCAGTCGCTGCGGAACCGCAGCAGCGGAGCGGCCGAGGCGGACAGGTCGACCGGCGGGGCGATCAGGTCGGTGTCCTGGGTGTTGCCGGTGCCCAGCTTGTCGCTGTCGACGATCGCGAACCCGCCGGTGCCGCCGGTCAGGTTGCCCCGCGCACCCGGGTCGTTGAAGACCCAGCCGCCCTTCTCGGTGCGGTTGCGCACCGACCAGCCCTCCGGTGCGGTGGTGCCGTCGAAGCTCTGCGACAACAGCGGCGCGCTGAGGCTGCCGGTGTAACCGGCGGCGACACAGGCCGCCTCGACCGGGACCGGGATGTCCGCGGTGGTGGCCGTCGCGCCGACGGTCAGGTCCTTGGTCACCGTCCGGTAGCCCGGGTATTTCGCGGTGACGGTGAGCTTGTAGTCGGTGTTGCCGGCCACGGTGAAGGAGTACCGGCCGGTCACCGGGTCGGTGAAGACCGGTGCGCCGGGCCGGCCGGCGACCTCGATCTTGGCGTACAGCGGCCAGCCGTGCCCGGAGCCGTCGGTGACCCGACCGGAGACGGTGACCGTCGGGGTCGCCGTCAGGGCGAAGTCCCGGGTGACCGTGCCGTCCTCCGGGACGGTCACGGTGCCGGTCGCGGTCCGGAAGCCGTACGCGGACACGGTCAGCGTGGTCTCGCCGGCCGGCACGGTCAGCGTGTACCGGCCGTCCGTGCCGGTGGTGACGCTGCGCTCGCCCGTGGCGACGGTGGCACCCGCCACCGGGTCGCCGCCGGCCGCGTCGGTGACCCGGCCGCTGACCTGGCCCACCGGCCCGCGCGGGGCCTGCCGGACCGCCTCGTACGCGTTGAGCCGGCCCTCGCCGAAGACGTTGTTGTCGGCGGCGGTGCCCCCGCAGGTGGTCGCGTCGACGTCGGTCGCGGTGCGGTCGAGCAGTGCCTCCGTGGCGGCGATGTCACCACGCAGGCTGGGCGCGGCCGACCAGACCAGGGCGATCGTGCCGGCCACGTGCGGGGCGGCCATCGAGGTGCCGTTGAACGACGCGTACCCGTTGCCGGGGACGCTGGAGCGCACGTTGCTGCCGGGCGCGGCGATGTTCGGCTTCAAGCCGGCCGGGTCGGTGGCGTTGCCCCGACCGGAGAAGCCGGAGATGTTGTTGTTCACGTCGTACGAGCCGACCGCGTACGCGTTGGAGTTGTCACCGGGGGAGCCGGCACTGCCACAGGCCGGGCCGTCGTTGCCGGCGGAGAAGACCGGGAACATCCCGGCGGCCCGCCAGGCGGCCACGGTCTGCTGGTACCACAGGTCGCCGCCGTCGCCGCCCCAGGAGTTGTTGACGATGTCGGGGCGCAGGTCGGGGCGGGGGTTCTGGCCGTTGAGGTCGGTCGGGGCGAGCACCCACTGGCCGGCGGCCAGCAGTGAGGCGTCCGAGCAGTTGTTGGACTCGCAGCCCTTGGCGGCGATCCACTTCGCGCCGGGGGCGACCCCGACCTGGTTGGCGGACCCGTCGGTGCCGACCATCGTGCCCATGGTGTGGGTGCCGTGGTCGTTGTTGTCGCAGGGGGCGTCCTGCGGGCAGACGTTGGCCGGGTCGTACCAGTCGTAGTTGTGGTCGAAGGTGCCGCCACCGAGGTTGCCCCGGTAGGAGTTGACCAGCGCCGGGTGGTCGAACTGGACGCCGCTGTCGATGTTGGCGACGACCAGGCCCTCACCCCGGTCGCCGAACTCGTCCCAGACACGGGGTGCGCCGATGTTGGTCAACCCCCACTCGACGGCGTCGGTGCCGGCCCGCGCGTCAGTGCTGCGGACCGGGCGGATCAGCGGGTAGCTGCGGGTCGGGGAGATCCGGGCGACCTCGGGACGGGCGGCGACGACGTCCAGCAGCGCCCGGTCGCCGGTCACCCGTAGCGCGTTGGCGATCCAGTACGCGGTGTAGGTGGCCTTGCGGTCGTCGAGCACCGCGCGCAGGTCGCGCTGGGTCCGCTCGGCGGTGGTGGTGAGCAGTCGGTGCACCTCACCGGCGCGGGCGTCCGGGCTGCGCAGCCGGGCCGCGTCGGCGAGCGGGGCCTGCTCGCGCAGGTAGACCAGGAAGGTTTCGGTGCCGTCGGCGAGCCCGTCGAGGACCTGCTGGTCCACAGTGGCCCGGGGCGCGGCCGGTGCGGCACCGGCGGGTAGTGCGGGCTGGGCGGTGAGGCCCAACAGTCCGGCCGCGAGCGCGGCCACCAATCGCCACCGGGACGGTCGTCCGGTCGGTCGTCTGAGCACGCTGTTCCTCCCCACGTCGTCGGGCCCGATCGGTTCGGACCCGGCCGCGTGTGCCGTGGTGGTGGCCACGCGGAGCGGCTGGGGGAGACGGCCGGTGGTGGGTGCTGGAGGGCCGGCCCCCCACGGCCGCTGTGCATCATGCTCAGCCGGAGAACCATACTGATCAATGGATCGGGTCGGTCAGTATTTGGTCAGTAACCAGGCGCCACGCTGACCGTTAGGCTGACTCCAGCCGCGTCGGCACCTGTCGTGGGCGGACGGGACCGTCGGCAGCGGGCGGCAGGTGCGCTCCTGGGGAGGACGTGTGACCGGTGTCGACATCCCGTTCGTGGTCTGTGTGAGCGCCGACGTCTCGGTCCGGGAGCGGGTGGTCCGCCGGCTCGACGACCTCGGCCCGGTGGTGATCTGTGCCGACCTGGCCGAACTACGCGCCATGCTCTTCCCGACCCCGCCGGCGTCCGCCGCGCCACCGACCGGGCCGACCCCGGTGCGCTGCGGCGACCTGGTCGTCGACCCGGCCGGTCACCTGGTCACCTGGCGGGGGGAGCCGTTGGCGCTGACCCGGTTGGAGCGGGAGCTGCTGGCCCGGCTGGCCGGTGACCCGGGGGCGGTCTGGAGCTACGAACGGATCTTCGGCTCGGTCTGGGGCGGTGCCTGGCTGGGCGACGCGGCGATCCTGCACTCGGCGGTCAAGCGGCTGCGCCGCAAGCTGCGCGCGGTGCCGGGCTGCCCGCAGGTGCAGACCGTGCGCGGTGTCGGCTACCGGCTCGGCGTACCGCCCGGCCGGCCTGCGGTGGGGCCGTGACACGATGATCCGGTGAGTGGTGCCGTCCATCCGGGGTACGCCCCACCGCCCGGCCCGTCCGCGCCGCGCCGCCGGTTGCGCTGGCTGCTGGTGGTGACGGTGGCCTGGGCGGTGCTGCTGGGTGTGCTCACCTGGTGGTCGGCGCGCAACGACGCGCCGACCGTGCGGGAGCAGCGCACCCTCGCCGAAGCCGGCCCGGTGGTGGACCGGGCCCTCGGTCGACTCGTCGTGGCGGTCGGCGACGGGGCCTGGGCGCTGACCGGGCCACAGGTCGAGCGCGGTTGCCGGATCACCCCGATGTCCGCCGGTGCGACCCTGAGCCGGGGGCTGGACGTGCTGGTGGCCGAGGGTGGCGAGCGGGCGTTGCTGGACCGGGTCGCCGACCGGCTGCCGGCCGACTGGCAGGCCGGGGTGCGCTCCGGCTCGGCGGGGCCCCGGCTGCGCGCCGACGCGGGGGGGTTCGTCACCGTGCAGGGGCGGGTCACCAGCGGCGGCCGGGTCCGGTTGACCGCCGACACCGGTTGCCGCCCGGTCGGCGCCGGCTATCCGCAACCCCCGGCTGCGTCGGCCGATCCGACGCTGGACGCCGCGCTGGCGGCCCTGGGCCGCGCGGCGCAGACCGCCCCGCAACCGGTCACCGCCCCCTGCCCGGGCGGCGGCACCGCCCGTACCGTCGCCGTCACGGCCGGGGCCGCACCGGCCGCGCTGACCGGCCTGCGCCCGTTGGCCGCCGGCCCCCCGGTGGTCGACCTCCCCGAGGTGTACGCCTACCGCAGCGGCCCGACCACCGTGCTGGCCGACGGCACCGGCGCGCAGCTGCGGCTCTCCGCCTCTACCGGCTGCCCCGCCTGACCGCCCGGCTGCCCGCCTGGTCCGGTCGACGCCCGCCCGGCTGCCCCGCCTGATCCGGTCGACCCCTGCCCGGCTGCCCCACCTGATCGGGCCGACGCCCGCCCCGCCTGATCGGACCGACGCCTGCCCCACCTGATCGGGCCGTGGCCCGCCCCGCCCGCCGGTCCGTCCGTTGCCGGGTCAGTCGCGGTGATCGTGGTCGTGCGGGGTGCGGCTGCGGCCCAGGGCGTCGACCCGACCCCACCGGCCCGGGATGTCCAGCAGCTCGACCCGGCCCATCCCCTCCGGCACCAACGGATCAATGATCAGATGCTCGCCCTGCGGTTCGAGGCCGAGGATCACCCGCAACAGCAGCAGCGGGGTGCCGGCCGACCACGCCTGCGGACTGCACGCCGTCGGGTACTGCACCGGATAGTCGGTGAGGGTGCGGTCGAAACCGGCGAACGCCTCGGGCAGCCGCCCGTCGAAGTACCGCGAAGCGTTGATCATCGCCTCGCAGATCCGGCCGGCCTCCTCACGGAAGCCGTACCGGCTCAGACCCCAGGCGATGAAGGCGTTGTCGAACGGCCACACCGTGCCCACGTGGTAGCCGATCGGGTTGTAGCGGCCCTCGTCGGTGGCCAGGGTGCGGACCCCCCAGCCGGAGAAGAGCCGGGGGCCGAGCAGGTGCTCGGCGACCAGGGCGGCGCGGGGCTCGTCGACGATGCCGCTCCACAGCAGGTGACCGATGTTGGAGGTGAGCGAGTCGACGTGCCGGCCGTCCGGGTCCAGGGCGAGGGCGTAGTGGTTCTTCTCGGAAATCCAGAAGTCCCGGTTGAAGCGTTCCTTGAGCGCCTTCGCCTCCCGTTCCAGCCGGTCGGCGTACTCCGGGTCGTTCCAGAACAGCCGGGCCATCCGCGCCCCGCGCCGCTTGGCGTCGTAGGCGTACCCCTGGATCTCGCAGGTGGCGCGGGGGAAGCCGGGCAGCCGGCCGTCGGCGTAGGAGATGGCATCCCAGGAGTCCTTCCAGCACTGGTTCTCCAGGCCGGTCTCCGGGTTGCGGCTGCGGTACCAGACGTAACCGGTGCCGAGCAGGTCGCCGTAGGTGTCGATCCAGTGCAGCGCGGCCCGGACCGGGGTTTCCAGTTGCTTGACCAGCGTGGCGTCCCCGGTCCAGCGCTCGTACTCGTCGAGCAGGATGACGAACAGCGGGGTCGAGTCGGCCGCACCGTAGTAGGGGGAGTGCGGCTGCTCCTCGAAGCCGGCGGTCTCGCCGTACCGCAGCTCGTGCAGGATCTTGCCGGGTTCCTCGTCGCGGAAGTCGTCGAGCCGGTAACCCTGGAGCCCGGCCAGCATCAGGATCGTCGGCGGGACCAGCTCCGGCAGGAACGGCAGCACCTGCAACGAGGTGAGCATGCTGTCCCGCCCGAAAAGGGTCATGAACCAGGGCAGACCGGCGGCGAGCAGCCGGACGCCCAACGTGATCGACTCGTACCGCAGCGCCGCCAGGTCGTGCAGACTCTGCCGGTACGCCCCGGCGAGCGGTTCGCAGTCGCAGCCGAGTTGCGGGGCCCGACCGACCAGCGCCTCCTGCTCGTCACGGATGACGGCCGGGCCGCGCGCGGCGCCCAGCGCGGTGATCGCCCGGACGTCCTCGCCCCGGGCCCCGTGGATGATCGGCGTCACGGTCACGCAGGTGCTCCACCCGGAGTGCGGCTCGACGGTGATCGACCAGGTCATCCCGCGCTCGTCGACGTGGGCGTCGGTGCTGCTGACGATCAGCGCCTCCCGGTGGAAGGCTTCGCGGCGGTAGGTCAGCCGCAGCTTGTTCTCACCGGCCTCCGCGCTGGTCCGACCCTTCTTCGGCCGCTGGTGCTTGATCTCGAACAGGTCGGCGAAGTCCGAGCCCATCTCCAGCCGCAACTGGAACCGCGCCTCCCGGCCGGAGTGGTTGAGCACGGTGAGTTCCTCGGTGAAGACGCCGCCGATGGACCGGCTGCGGATGATCGACACCTTGGCGTCGAGGTAGTGCGTCGGCTCGCCGGGGACGAGGAAGAACCGGGTCTGGTAGGAGTGCGCGTCGTCGACCGAGAGGGCGTGCAGGCGCTCCCCGTCGAGGGTGAGCAGCCAGGTGGAGAGGAACCGGGTGTCGAAGGAGAACATCCCGGTGGGAAAGTCGAACGACGGCTCGACGTCCCCGCTGCTGTCGCAGACCAGGAAGGTGTTGCCGTCGAGGATGCTCACCCGCTGCTGCATCAGGCCCGCCCGGTCTGCTCGCGGGCGGTCTCCCGGGGGTCGCGGACGCCGGGTGGGGTGGGGAAGAACTGCCGGAAGACCAGGAACAGCATCACGTTCCCGCTGAACGTGGACTCGTTGCGCAGCACCGCCGAGATGCTCTGGGCGGTGCCGGTGGCCAGCCGTTCGAAGAGGTCGGCGCTGCTGCTCCACACCGCGTCCGCCGGGCCCCGGGCCCGGTCCACCACGGCCCTGCCGGGGCTGAGCCGTACCAGCCAGTGGTCGGTGCGGTTGTCGGTGGTGAGATCGATCTGGAGGGTGCCGGTGACCGGGGCGCGCAGGATCGCCGGGGCGCGCGCCGGCAACGATGCGAAGAACTCCTCCGTCGCCTGGCTCACCCCCGAATGGTAGGCAGCAAAACGACAATTGGGTTCAGGATCGGCAGTGCGCGTACAACGGGCGAACGGTGTGGCCGAACGGTGGAGGCGGGTGCGTTCCGCAGCCGGCTGTCAGTAGACCAGCGCCTGCGCGCCCTCGGCCATCGCCTCCTCGACGAAGACGGCCGCCCCGGCGATCCGGACGCCGGGCAGCACGTCGTCCGGGCCGATGTCCCGCCGGGCGACGCACTGCGTGCAGGCGGTGACCTGCCCGGTGGCGAGGATGACGCCCAGCAGGTCGGCCAGCGGCGCGGAGTGCGGCAGGGTGAACTGCTCGGCCCGGCCGGGCACGGCGAACCAGGCGGACTCACCGGTCAGCCAGAGCGACACCGGCACCCCGGCGGCGGCGGCCGTGGCGGCCACCGTGAACGCCTGCGCGCACCGCTCCGGGGCGTCCGCTCCGGCGGTGGCCTTGACGACGAGAGTGCGGCCCATGGGACCCAGCATAGGATGACCATGATGGTTACCGAGATCGGGTTCGTCAGCCTGCTGGTCGCCGGCCTCGGCGCGCTCGCCGGTGGCCTGGTCTACCTGGCCGTACGCCTGTCGAGAGGTAAATGGTGAGCGCGAGGAGCGAGCCGGGGTTGCGAGCCCCGCAGTCGCGAACGAAGGTGGCCGGGTGAGCGCGAGGAGCGAGCCGGGGTTGCGAGCCCCGC
The DNA here is from genome assembly GCF_019374995.1 of Micromonospora sp. RL09-050-HVF-A. NCBI lineage: Bacteria > Bacillati > Actinomycetota > Actinomycetes > Micromonosporales > Micromonosporaceae > Micromonospora > Micromonospora sp. RL09-050-HVF-A. Next base: position 3,880,850 of record NZ_JAGKQP010000002.1, on the reverse strand, counting down.
AGTCGCGAACGAAGGAGAGCCGGTGAGCGAGAATCCCCTTCAGCCGCCGTGGTTGAACGCGCCGCCGGTCGAGGAGTACCCCTACCAGGAGAGCCATGACCTGCGGGTCGGTCCGAAGCTGCACCCGGCGCTGGACGGCCTGCTGCCGTACGTCGGGGTGTGGCGGGGTCGGGGTCGGGGCGGGTTCCCCACCATCGAGGACTTCGACTACGCCCAGGAGATCCGGATCAGCCACGACGGCCGGCCGTTCCTGTTCTACGAGTCGCGGGCGTGGCTGCTCGACGAGGAGAGCCGTCCGATCCGTCCGGCCGGGCGCGAGGTGGGCTGGTGGCGTCCGGTGCTGGATGGTGAGCGGGTCACCGACGAGTTGGAAGCGCTGATGACCACCCCGACGGGGATCATGGAGCTGCACATCGGCAAGCGCACGGGCACCCAGATCGAGTTCGCCACCGACGCGGTGGTGCGTACCGCCACGGCCAAGGAGGTGACGGCGGGCGCCCGGCTCTTCGGCATCGTGGAGGGGGCACTGCTCTACGCCCAGGAGATGGCGGGTGTGGGTCACAGCCTTTCCCCGCACCTGTCGGCCCGCCTGGTCCGGGTCGCCGGCTGACCCTCCGCCACCGGCCACCGGACTCAGCCGACCGGCGGCTGACCTCCGCCAATCCGCCGGTCGGGCCGGACGCTCCTATGGCGTGTCAAGTGGGTGGGGTGGGTTTTCGAGGCGTCGGTAGAGGTCTCGGGCGATGTAGCGCTTGAGAGGACGTCTGATCCTGATTCACGTTTGCCGTTTTGAGGCCCTTGGCCCTATATGGGTGGGCCAGCCGGGCAATACATGAGTGCGACGGCCCCTGCAGTGTGCCGGCTGTTAGCGACTTGCGGACAAAATCCAGCCAGACACTCATGGCGTAGCAAAAGCGCTAAAGCTGGACGTTCGCGAATGCTGTCGATCAGGGCGGAACTGCAATGAAACCGGCAGGCCGGTCGATGATCTTCAGTTGTATGGTCGGGCTAATCAGACGTAACGTGAACAAGACGTCCAGTGAGGCAGCGTTTGATCTCTCGGTCGGTTTTGCCTTGGGCTCGGCGGCGGTCGGCGTAGGCGCGGGTGCGTTCGTCGTAGCGCAGTCGGGACAGTGCGACGGTGTGTAGTGCGCGGTTGAGTTGCCGGTCGCCTGAGCGGTTGAGGCGGTAACGGGTGGTCTTGCCGGAGGAGGCGGGGATCGGGGCGGTGCCGGCGAGCATGGCGAACGCGGCGTCGTTGCGGCAGCGTCTGGGGTGGGACCAGGCGGTGAGTACGGTAGCGGCGACGATTGGTCCGACGCCGGTGAGGTCGAGCAGGTCGGGCCGCCAGGAACGCACGATCGCGCGGATCGCCGTTTCGTGGCCGGCGGCTTCTGCTTCCAGTGTCCGGATGCGTCGGGCGAGGTCACGCAGCACTGTCAGCGCGGTGGTGGCCTCAATGTCACCGCTGGTGGTGGTGGGTCGCAGCCGGCTGGCGGTGGTGATCATCGCGCGGGTGCTCTGCCCGCGGAAGCGGGTGCGTACTGCCTCCGGGGCGGTGATGACCATCGCGTGTAGCTGCCGTTGTGCGGCGGTGGCGGCTTCGACAGCCGCTCTGCGGGCGGTCAGTCGCATCTGTAACGCGGCCCGCTGAGGCCCGGTTTTGGGCTGCGCCAGTGTGGTGCGGGCCAGGGCGTCGCGGGCGGCGCGTTCGGCGTCGATCGGGTCGGACTTCGCCCCGGCCCGGCGGGCGGGCCGCTTCGGGCGGTCCAGCTCGATGACCAGCTCACCGGCATCGGCCAGGTGGCGGTGAAGGCCGGCGCCGTAGCCGCCGGTGCCTTCGAGTGCCCAGGCCCGCAACCCCGACTGCCCATCGGCCAGGGCCACCAGCTCAGCGTAGCCGTCGGGATCGGTGCTCACCGTGACCCTGGCCAGGACCCCGCCGGTGCGGGTGTCGAGCACGGCGGCGGTGTGGGTGTCTTTGTGGGTGTCGACGCCGATGACGACCTCGACCAGATCTGCCAGCATGGACATGCGTTCTCTCCAAACCGTGGGGACGCAAGGGTCCGGTCCGGTGCGGAGATGGCAGGACTGTGATGAGACACGCCAGCCGCTAACTGGCGGTCAAGCTCCTGATCAGGCCAAACGTCTCCCGCCGGGTCGGACGCCGGCAGTAGCAGACGGACAAGTCCGGCCGAAGGCACGAAACCAGTCAGGCGAAGGGTCACACCTGCTACTGCCGACCATCAGCTCACCACTGATGAACCGACCCCGCCATGCTCACAGTCAGGCGAAGCCCAGCAGTTCCTGGAGGCGGGGGGTGTGCGGGGCGGGTGGGCGGCCGGTGCCGTCGAGGGACCTGACCTCGACCAGACCGCGTACCGAGGAGGTCAGCCAGATCCCGGCGGCGGCGTGCAGCCCGGTCGGGGTGACCATCCGTTCGGCCCGTCCCAGGCCCAGCCCGGCGGCGTGGTCGAGCAGCCAGCCGCAGGTGGTGCCGGGCAGGATGCCGGTACGCGCGGCCGGGACGGTGCAGAGCGTGTCGCCGTCCAGCCAGACGACGTTCGCGCTGGGCCCCTCCAGCACGTAGCCGTCGGTGGAGACCCAGAGCACGTCGTCGACCCCGCTGCGGGCGGCCCAGCGGCGGGCGGCGCTGTTGGTCGCGTACGAGATCGACTTGATGCCCGCCGGGAGCCAGGACAGTTCGGGGCGGGCGGTCGCCGGCACCCCGAGGGGCAGGGTGGCGACGGTGACCCCGACGTCGCGGAGCCGTTTCGCGGCGGCCGGCACCTCGGTCAGGGTGGCGTACACGGTGGGCAGCCCACCCCCCTCCGGCCCCCGCGTGCAGACCAGGCGCAATGCGCCCTCGACCTCGGTGGGCCAGCCGGCGGCGATGCCGTCCAGCAGTTCCACAAGCGCCCCGTCCGGGGGCAGCGGGAGTTCCAGGGCGGCGGCCCCGGCCCGCAGCCGGGCCAGATGGGCGGTACGCAACCAGGGGTTTCCGCCGCGCAGGTGCATGGTCTCGAACAGCCCGTCCCCGCGCAGCACACCCAGGTCGTTCCCGCGTAGCACCGGCTCCGTCGCGGGGACGACGCCCCGACCGAGCACGGCGACCCTCGATGCCACCATGACCGCCGAGCCTAACGGCGTGACCCGTCGCACCCCCGAGCCCGGTGACGTGACCCGCCCGGCGGCCCGGTGGCGGGCGGGCGGTGACCGGCGCGGGCCGAACTATGATCGGACGGTGTCCGAATCCTCCCTGGCGGAAATGCTCCGCTCGCGTGGGCTGCGACTGACGGCGCAGCGGCAACTGGTCCTGCAGGCCGTGCTCGACCTGGGGCACGCCACACCCGAGCAGGTGCACACGGCGGTCCGGGAGGTCGCCGCCGGGGTCAACATCACCACCATCTACCGGACGTTGGAGCTGCTGGAACGGCTCGGCCTGGTGACCCACACCCACCTGTCGCACGGCTCGCCGACCTATCACGCGGCGGGTGAGCACCAGCACATCCACCTGGTCTGCCGGGAGTGCGGCGCGGTCGACGAGATCGACCCGGAGCTGATGCGCCCGCTGGCCGACCGGCTCGCCACCGAGCGGAACTTCCAGGTGGACATCGGGCACGTGGCGCTCTTCGGCGTCTGCGGCAACTGTGAGGACGGGGAACCAACATGATCGACATCGCGGGAGCGGTGGCCGTCGAGGCGATCGACGAGGCCAGCCGGGACCAGCCGGACGCCGGGCACCGGGCGGCCGGGGTGCGGGGCGTCGCCGCGCACTACGGCGACCCGATGCGCGAGCAGCGCACCCTGGCCACCGGGGTCGGCCTGGTGGACCGCTCGCACCGGGGTGTCGTCGCCGTCACCGGCCCGGAGCGGATCGGTTGGCTGCACACCCTGACCAGCCAGCACCTCGCCGCGCTCGGCCCCGGCCAGGGCACCGAGCTGCTGGTGCTCAGCCCGCACGGGCACGTCGAGCAGCACGCCATGGTCGCCGAGGACGGCACGACCACCTGGCTGGACACCGAGCCGGGGATGACCGCCGACCTGCTGACGTACCTGGAGAAGATGCGGTTCTTCAGCCAGGTCGAGCCGCGCGACGTCACCGCCGGCCACGCGCTGCTGTCGCTGGTCGGGCCGCAGGCCACCGAGGCCGTCGCCACGCTGGGCGTCACCGGCCTGACCGCCCCCGAGGTGCTCGCGGTGCCGGGTCCGAAGTTCCGCTCCGGCGAGCTGCCCCCCCGCCCCACCGTCTCGTACGACGTCCAGCCGCTGACCGGTGGTGGCTGGGCCCGTCGGGTCCCGCTGGGGGTGGACCTGCTGGTGCCCCGGCCCGCCCTGGACGAGGTCGTCGCCGCGCTGCGCGAGCACGGCGTCCCCCCGGCCGGCCTGTGGGCGTACGAGGCGGTGCGGGTGGCCGCCCGACGGGCCCGGGTCGGGGTGGACACCGACCACCGGACGATCCCCGCCGAGGCGGGCCTGATCGCCCCGGCGGTGCACCTGGACAAGGGCTGCTACCGGGGGCAGGAGACCGTCGCCCGGGTGCACAACCTGGGCCGGCCGCCGCGTCGGCTCGTCCTGCTGCACCTGGACGGGGTGACCACCGACCAGCTGCCGGCGTCCGGCACCCCGGTCACCCTGGACGGCCGGACGGTCGGCTTCGTCGGCACCGCCGTGCACCACTACGAGCTCGGTCAGGTCGCGCTCGCCGTGGTCAAACGCAACCTCGCCGACGACGCCCGGCTGTCGGTGGGCGACACCGCCGCGGCCATCGACCCGGAGTAGCCCGTCCCGGCCAGTGGGTCGCGCTTTCCGGCATGGTCCGGGCGGTGGGTCCGTGCTTCCCGGCGTCGCCCGGGCGGTGGGTCCGTGCTTCCCGGCGTCGCCCGGGCGGTGGGTCCGCCTCCGGTTGTGCTCGTCGGCGAAGTAAGGATGCCTACCGCTAGCCGATTCGGCGGGAATTTCTTCGCGTCTCTCTCTCCTGATGTGCGGTTCTTCCTGTCGGGCCGGCCTGCGGCGTCGACCGGGGGCGGCCGGGGCGGCTACCATCGCCGGCATGACGACAGGGACGTTGATCACGGTTGCCCCGACGGGCGCGGAGTCGGCCAAGGAGCAGGTGCCGGCGCTGCCGGTGACCCTCGACGAGTTGCTGCTCACCGCCAAGGAGTGCGAGGCGCTCGGCGCTTCCGTGATCCACGTCCACATCCGCGACGACCAGGCCCGGCCCACCCTCGACCAGGGGCGGCTGCGGGAGACCGTGGCGGCGCTGCGGGAGAGCACCGACCTGATCGTGCAGCTCTCCTCGGGTGGGGCGGTGACCGATCCGGAGGCCGACCGGCTGGCCGTGCTGGACGCCGCGCCGGACATGGCCTCCTGCACCATGGGCACGGTCAACTTCGGCGACGACGTCTTCCTCAACCGGTGGGAGTTCATCGTCGACCTGCACACCCGGATGCAGGAGCGCAGCATCCTCCCCGAGTACGAGATCTTCGACCTCGGTCACCTCACCGCCCTGCAACGCCTGCTGGACCGGCACGGCCTGCCGTACGGCGGGCACGTGCACGTCGACTTCGTGATGGGGGTGCCGGGCGGGATGCCGGGCACCACCGCCACCCTGGTCGCCGCCCAGCAGATGCTGCGTGACCTGCCGGCGGGCACCACCTTCTCGGCCACCGGCGTCGGTCGCAGCACCATCGCGGTGCTGCTGGCTTCGCTCTCCACCGGCGGTCACCTGCGGGTCGGTATGGAGGACACCGTGACGTACACCAAGGGTCGCCCGGTGGAGTCCAACATGCAGCTGGTGGCCCGCGCGGTCGGGTTCGCGCAGCTCGCCCAGCGCCCCCCGCTGACCACCACCGAAGCCCGTCAGTTGCTGTTCCGCTAGCCCGCCCGGCGGGCCGGACCGGTCCGGCCGGTGCTGCGGTTCCGGGTCGGGGCCCGCCGTGGGCCCGGCCGGGGCAGGTCCGCCCGGTAAGCCGCGCCTGCCCCGGCACTCCTGTACGCCGGTGGTCGACGTCGCAGGTCACCCGGGTGTCGGGGTGCCGGCCCCCGTCGGTACCTTCGCCAGGTGTCCAAGACGTACGAGGGTGGCGAGCCGCTCGCCGAGGTGGTCCGGTCCGGGTTCGTGGAGGGTGTGCACCGGGGCTCGGTGGTGGTGCTCGACGCCGCCGGTGCGCCGGTGGCCGGTGCCGGGAACGGCGTCCCGCCGATCTTTCCCCGCTCGGCCAGCAAGCCGTTGCAGGCGCTCGGGATGCTCCGGGCCGGGCTCGCGGTGACCGACCCCGCCGACGTCGCGGTGGTCTCGGCCAGCCACGCCGGTGAGGAGTTCCACCTGGCCCGGGTCGCGGCGCTGCTGGGCTCCGCGGGCCTGGACCCGGGGGCCCTGCACTGCCCGCCCGACCTGCCGTTCGGCGAGGCGGCCCGGGAGGCCGTGCTGCGGGCCGGTGGTGGCCCGAGCCGGTTGGCGATGAACTGCTCCGGTAAGCACGCCGGGATGCTGCTGACCTGCCTGGCGGCCGGCTGGCCGGTGGACGGGTACTGGCGGCCGGAGCACCCGTTGCAGCAGCGGCTGACCGCCACGATCGAGGAGTTCACCGGCGAGCCGGCGGCGGCGGTCGGCGTGGACGGTTGTGGTGCGCCCGTGCTGGCGGTCTCGCTGACCGGGCTGGCCCGGGCCTACCTGCGGCTGGTGGCCGCCGAGCCCGGCTCCCCGGAGCGCACGGTGGCGGACGCGATGCGGGCGTACCCGGAGGTGGTCGGCGGCACCGTGGCGGACGACACCCGCCTGATGCGCGGCGTACCCGGAATGCTGGCCAAGATCGGCGCGGAGGGGGTGATCGCGGCGGCGCTGCCCGGCGTCGGCGCGGTCACCCTCAAGATCGACGACGGTGCCACCCGCGCCCGGATGCCGGTGCTGGTCTCCGCGCTGCGCCGGCTCGGTGTGCGGGCCCCCGTCCTCACCGAGTACGCGGAGGTTCCCCTGCTCGGCGGTGCTCTTCCGGTCGGTGGAGTGCGTCCCGTCTGGTGAGCTGCGGGCGATCCGTGGCCGGGCCGCACCAGGGTGCGGGACGGGCCCGGGGTGCGGGGCCGGTCAGGGCAGGAAGGCGCGGAGGGCCTCGGCCACCTCGGTGGGGCGTTCCACCGGGATCAGGTGCGCGGCCTCGGGGATGTCGGGCAGGCGGACGGCCCGGGGGGCCTCGGCGGCGATCCGGTCGGCCAGCCGGATGATGTCGGGGATGTCGACGGCACCGGCGGTGACGAGGACCGGCAGGTCCAACTCGTCGAGGCGGCCGATGGCGGGCGGGTCGAGGTCGACGACGTCGACCGCGCTCAACGCCTGCTCGGCGGCGAGGGCCCGCCGGTCCGACTCCTCGGCGAAGGCGATGAGCGCCGGGTCGAGATCCTCCGGACGGCGGTGCGGGCCGACCACCCAGAACCGGACCTCGCCGGCCGCGCTCGCCGCCAGGTCCTCCTCGTCGACCTCACCGACCAGCCGGTCCCACAACTCCTCGGTGTCCGGCGACCACTCGTGCCCGGAGACGGCGGTGCCGAACAGCGCCAGGGCCGACACCCGCTGCGGGTACGCCAGCGCGGTGTCGATCGCCACCGCCCCGCCGAAGGAGCAGCCGACCAGGGCGGCCCGGTCGATGTCGAGCGCGTCCAGCACCGCCACCACGTCGTCGCGGTGGGCGAAGGACTCCGGCGGCAGCGCCGAGTCCCCGTAGCCGCGCAGGTCCAGCGCGATCGTCCGGTGCCGGTCGGCGAGGGCGGCGCACACCTCGCGCCACATCCGCCGATCGGCGATGCCCGCGTGCAGCAGGAGCACCGGCGTGCCGGTGCCGACCTCGTCGTAGCCGAGGGTGGTGCCGTTGACAGCGATCTGTTGGGTCACGCCGTGCAAGTTACGACCGGACATCCCGGGCCGCAACGTACTTTGCCTCCTGTTACCTTGCTAACTCTGGCTAGCGTTTTGCTTGCTGGAGCTAGCAGCGCGGACTACCGTTGGGGTATGGCCGCACCCAAGGATCTACCCGACGTCGGCGGATTCATCCGTGACCTGCGGCGGAACGCCAAGATCTCGCTCCGCCAGCTCGCCGAGCAGGCCGGCGTGAGCAACCCCTACCTCAGTCAGATCGAGCGGGGCCTGCGCAAGCCCAGCGCCGAGGTGCTCCAGCAGCTCGCCAGCGCGCTGCGGGTCTCCACCCCGGCGATGTACCTGCGGGCCGGGCTGCTCGACGACAAGGAGGGTCAGGGAGTGCTCGCCGCCATCGCGGTCGACCCCGACCTGAACATGGCGCAGAAACAGTCGCTCAGCCAGATATACGAGACCTTCCGGCGGGAGAACACCCGGCTGTCCGAGGCCACCGCCGACCACTCCGCCCCGGCGGAACCCGGCACGGACGAGCCGGCCGGCACGAACCGCCCCGGCACCGACCAGACGGTCACCGACGGGGTCGCCGGCACGGATCAACCGGTCGTCACCGATCGGACCGCCGCCGCGGTGGACCGCCCGGACGCCGGCCCCGGACCGGCCGCGCCGACCTCCGCGTACGCCGTACCGACGCCGACCGGGCCGACGGAGGCGGCGGCCACGGTGACGCCGGCCGCCACCGGACCGGTCACCCCGGAGGGCACCCCGACCGAGGCCGTCCTCGAATCGGTCGCCGTCACCGAGGCGGGCACCGCCCCCGCCCCCGCGACCGGTGAGACGCGCACCGCACCCACCACCGGTGGGGTGGGGACCCCACCGGCGACCGGTGAGACGCGCACCGCGCCCACCGCCAGCGGGACGCGCACCGCGCCCGCCGCCGGCACCCATGACGGCACGGCGGATGCCGCGCCCACGACCAGCAACGACAAGGCCGCCGGAGCGGCCGAGGAGGAGTTGTCATGACCCAGCCGAAGACCAACCGCATTCCGGCCCCCGTCTACGCCGCCGCCGGTGCCGGGGAGCTGGCCATCCAGCAGCTGCGCAAGCTGCCGACCGTGGTGAGCGAGCTGGGCAACCGGGTCGTCGCCGACGGCACCAAGGTCGCCGCCGAGTGGGGCGGCAAGGCCGTCGTGACCGGGTTCGAGCTACGCCAGAAGGCCACCGAGACCTTCCGTACCGCCAACCTGACCGCCACCGGCCTGCGCGAGAAGGCCACGCCCACCGAGCTGAACCTGGACAAGCTCCGCGCCGAGCTGGACCTGGACAAGCTCCGCGCCGAGCTGGACCTCGACAAGCTGCGCGGTGCCGCCACCCGCAACGCCGCCGTGGTGCTCGCCGGGGCGCAGGCGGCCCAGGAACGGGCACTGGCCGCGTACGGCGCGTTGATCGCCCGGGGTGAGCGGGTGGTCGGTGCCGGGGTGCTGGAGGCCGCCGAGACCGTCAACGCCGACATCGAGGCGACCGACGCCACCGTCCCGGCCGGGGCGCAGGCCGGGACCGACCAGGACCGCACCCCGACCCCGGCTGCCGTGGCGCAGGCCGACACGGACCACCCGCCGACCCCGGCGGACGTGGCGCAGGTCGTCGAGGCCAAGCCGGCCGCAGCCAAGGTCACCCGGTCCCGGGCCACCAAGGCCGCGACCAAGCCGGCCGCGACCAAGGTCGCCGCCAAGCCCGTCGCCACCGACCCGACAGCGAAGCAGCCGAAGACCACGAAGCGGACCCGCCCGGCCGCCGAGTGACCGTCGCCGACACCGGCCCCGGGGCGTCCTGACGGACGTTTCCGGGGCCGTCGGCATATGCTGGCCGGCATGGCCATCGCCGCGCCGATCTTCGTGTTCCACCTCGTCTACGTGATCGATCTGATCCTGCTCGTGTTCGCCCTGGCTGTGCAGGGCATCTCGCTGGTGCACGCGTTCACCCAGCGCTCGGACGCCTTCCCGGCCATCGGCACCCTCCCCAAGGGCGGCTGGATCGCGATCCTGGCCGTCTGCATGCTGCTCACCCTGCTTGGTTTCGGCGCGCTGAGCATCTTCGGGCTGATCGGCATCGCGGCCGGCCTGATCTACCTGCTGGACGTCCGGGTCGGGCTGCGTGACCTGCACGACGGCAAAGGGTTCTGGTGAGGGGTTTCCGCTGGCCGCCACCGCCGGACGGCGGACCCCGCACCTGGGGGCCCGGGCCCGGCGCACCGCGTACCGGGCGACCCGCCCTGCCGGAACCGGAGACCGAGCTGGTCGCCACCCCGCACGACGTACAGCTGGAACGGCTGGTCACCGGCGTCGGTGACCCGGTCACCGTGTTTGCCCACGGATTCGGCAACGGCATCGCCACCACCCGCCCGTTCGGCAGCGCCGTCACCGGCCGACGGGTCTTCTTCCAGTTCCGGGGGCACGGCCGCTCCGACGCCCCGCCCGGCCCGTGGAGCTACCTCGACCTGGCCCGCGACCTGCGGGCGGTGGCGGACCTCAGCGGCGCCACCCGGGCGTTCGGCGCCAGCCTCGGCGCGGGCGCGCTCTGCCGGCTGCTCGTCGAGAGCCCGGACCGGTTCGAGAAACTGGTCTTCCTGCTGCCCGCCGTCCTCGACCGGCCGCGTGGCCCGGTCGCCCGGCAACGACTGGCCGACCTGCTCGACGCGGTCGCCGGGGGCGACGCCTCGGCCGTGGCGGACGTGGTCGCCCTGGAACTGCCGCCGTCGGTCCGCAACACCCCGGCCGGTTGGGCCTACCTGCGTCAGCGACTCGACCAGCTGCTGCGGGACGGGCTCGCCGCCGGTCTGTCCGACCTGCCGGAGCAGTCCCCGCTGGCCGACCTCGCCGCCCTGGCCGGGGTGACCGCACCGGCCCTGGTGATCGGCTGCGTCGGCGACGACCTGCACCCCACCCACATCGCCGCCGAGCTGGCCGACGCGTTGCCGCAGGCGACACTGCACGTCTACGACCGTCCCGGGTTCGCCTGGACCGACCGCGCCGACCTGCGGGACCGGATCTCCACCTTCCTCAACGACTAGCCCCGGGCCGGGCCCGGGACGCGTCCTGTCCGCCCGTGGCCTCCGCCCGGTCGGGATCCGGCGGACCGCCGGATCCGAGCTGGCAGTCCGGTGTGGACGGATGTCCCCGGTGCCGGCCCCGGCAAACTCGTTCCAGGCGTTCGCCCGCCTCCGGCCCGCCCGCCTCCGGCCCGCCGCCTCCGGCCCGCCCGCCTCCGGCCGCCCGCCTCCGGCCCGCCCGCCTCCGGCCCGGCCCGCCCGCCCGGCTCGGCTGCCCCGGCCCGGCTGCCCCCGGCTCGGCCTGCCGCCTGTGCGGCCCGCCTGCCGCCGTTGCCGTCCGTCTGCCCGGACTGGTAGGCCCGCGATCGCCCCGCCACCACTCCGCTACTCCGCTCGTGTTGACGTCAAATCACTGTAGTTATAGGCTATAACTAAAGCGAGCTGATCTCATTCATGGAGGAGTCATCATGAACCGCAGGTCCACCGTCACCCTCACCGCGCTCCTGATCGCCGGTGGCGTGCTGACCGGCAGCAGCGTTCCCGCGCTGGCTGGCGGCACCGCCACCACCCACACGCGGCCCGACGGGCCCGACGACACCCGCCGGACGCAGCAGCAGGTGACCCGCGACTGGGTCCAGCTCTGGAACGGCGACTACGCGCTGGCCGAGCACCTCATCGCGCCGGACGTCCGGGTCCGGGCCGCGCTGCTCGACGGCGGCGACGGCAGTGCCGTGCACGGCCCGGCCGGCATGGTCGACCTGATCGGCCAGATCCGGGGAGCCTTCCCCGACCTGCGCTTCACCGTCGAGGTCGGCCCGATCATCGACGGCAGCCACGTGGTCGTGCGGTGGGTCGCCGACGGCACGTACGGCGGAGGATTCCCCGGGGCGACAGCCGCGCCCGGCACCACGGTCCGCTTCACGGGCACCGACACGCTGCGGACGAGGCACGGCCTGATCACCGACTACTGGCTCAACGCCGACACCCTGCTGCTCACCACCCAGCTCGGGGTGGAAGCAGTCTGATCGCCTCGTCGCGGGCCCGGCACGGACCCCGGCAACGGCTGCCGTGGGTCAGTCAGGCGGCGGCAGGTGGGCGGCGCGGACGGCACGCAGCCAGCGTTCCACCGTCGCCTCGTCGGGCCGGTCGGGCAGCGGGGTGCGGAGCCGGTCGAAGTCCCGTTCCGCCTCGGCGACCAGCGCTTCCGCCTCGGTGAGCGCGCCGCCCGCGACCCGCTCACCGAACGCCCGGAACCACGCCGGGTCCGCCAGCCGGATCTCCAGCACGCCGGTGGCGTAGAGGGTCCGCCCCTGGTGCAGCAGCCGGGCCAGGTGCCGGGCGTGCTTGGCCGAGCGGCGCCGGCCGCCCACCGTCGAGTCGCGGGTGGTCAGCTTGCGGAACTGCTGGCTCGCGTAGCCGAGGTAGGCGTCGCGGACACGCGGTGCGCTGAGGAACGCCGACCGGATGGCGATCAGGCGGTCACCGAGCTCCGTACGGGTCTCGTAGCAGTCGTCGGGCAGCCAGATCAGCTCGGTGGCCGTCGGGTTGCCGCTCAACGCCAGCCGGGCGTACTTGCCGGCCTCGTGCAGGGTGACGTCCGGGTCGGTGGTGACCACCGACTCCCGGGGCGGCCGCAGGCCGTGGAAGGCCACCGTCGGGGCGGCGAAGACGCCGATCCGGTCCACGTCGGAGCCGGGGCCGGCCAGCCCGTAGGCGACCGAGCCGACGATCCCGGAGAGCAGCAGGTGCATGCCGGGAGCATGCCGGACCGAACCGCTCCGCGAAACCGGACTTCGGTTGTCAGGTATCACTGCCACCCTCGACGGTATGACGACGACACCGTTGGAAGGAAAGGTCGCGCTGGTGGCCGGCGCGACCCGGGGCGCGGGCCGGCAGATCGCGGTCCAGCTCGGCGCGGCCGGGGCGACGGTCTACGCCACCGGCCGCAGCAGCCGGGCCGGCCGCTCCGAGCTGGACCGCGCCGAGACCATCGAGGAGACCGCCGAGCTGGTCACCGCCGCCGGAGGCACCGGCATCGCGGTCCGGGTCGACCACCTGGTGCCCGAGCAGGTACGCGACCTGGTGGCCCGGATCGACACCGAACAGGGCCGGCTCGACGTGCTGGTCAACGACGTGTGGGGCGCCGACCCGCTGATCACCTGGGAGAAGCCGGTCTGGGAGCAGCCGCTGGACGCCGGGTTCCGCACCCTGCGGCTGGCGGTGGACACCCACATCGTCACCAGCCACTTCGCGCTGCCGCTGCTGATCCGCCGCCCCGGCGGCCTGGTCGTCGAGATCGGCGACGGCACCCGGGCGTACAACGACACGCACTACCGGCTGTCCGTCTTCTACGACCTGGCGAAGGTGTCGGTGACCCGGCTCGCGTACAGCTGGGGGCACGAGCTGGCGCCGCACGGGTGCACCGCCGTGGCGCTCACCCCCGGCTGGATCCGCTCCGAGGCGATGCTGGAACACTTCGGGGTGACCGAGCAGACCTGGCGCGACGGCGCGGCGACGGACCCGCACTTCCTCATCTCGGAAACCCCGGCCTTCGTCGGGCGGGCGGTCGCCGCACTGGCCGCCGACGAGGACCGGGCCCGCTGGAACCAGGCGTCCGTCTCGGCCGGCGAACTGGCCCGGGTGTACGGCTTCACCGACCTCGACGGCAGCCGGCCGGACGCCTTCCGCTACCTCACCGAGGTGGTCGAGACGGACCGGCCCGCCGACGTCACCGGCTACCGCTGACGGCTCGTCGGCCCGGTCGCCGTCAGCGGGTCGGGTGGTCCGGGCCGACGCCGTAGCGGGCGGCCGAGCGGGCCGCCGCGTCGGCGAGCAGGGCACGCAGCTGCGGTGGGTCGAGCACCTCCACCTCGGGGCCGAGGCCGAGCAGTTGCGGGTACGCCACCTCGACGGACTCGACGGGCAGCTCGGTCACCACCCAACCCTGCCCGTCGGGTGTGCCGGCGGCGGCCACTGCCTCGTCGTACGCGAAGGGGGTGTCGGCGAGGAAGCGGAGCTGGCGCAGACCGGCGGGGCTGAGCCGCACGGTGACCCGTGCGGCGAGCATGTCCCGCAGGAACGCCTCGGCCTGCTCCCGCCAGTAGCCGCCCAGGTCGAAGCCGTCGTCCCGGGTGAAGGTCGCCGGGTCGGCGACGACGTCGAGCACCCGGTCCACCCGGTAGGTGCGCATCGTGTCGTCGACCCGGCCCACGAGATACCAGGTGCCGCTCTTGAGCACCAGCCCGTACGCCTCGACCCGGCGGGTCACCTCCCGGTCGCCGCGCCGGTACCGCAGGGCGACCACCCCGTCCCGCCACACCGCCCGGGCCAGTTCGGTCAGCCAGCGCGGCGGGGTGGACTCGCGGAACCAGCCCGGGACGTCCAGGTGGAACCGCTGGCCGGTACGGGCCGGGGCGTCACGCAGGCCCGGTGGCAACGCGGCGAGCATCTTCAGCTCGGCGGACGCCACCGCGTCGGCCAGTCCCAGGTCACCGGCGGGGCCGGGCAGTCCGGTGAGGAAGAGCGCCTCCGCCTCGTCCCGGGTCAGCCCGGTCAGCCGGGTCCGGTAGCCGCCGAGCAGCCGGTAACCCCCGGCCCGCCCCCGGTCGGCATAGACCGGCACCCCGGCGGCGGAGAGCGCCACCACGTCCCGGTAGACGGTCCGCTCGGAAACCTCCAGCTCACGGGCGAGTTCGGCGGCGGTCATCGTCTCGCGGGACTGCAACAGCAGCACCAGGGAGATCAACCGGGCGGCGCGCACCCCCGTATCCTGCCGGCCCGACCCGTCGGGCGGTGCCGTCGGGTGCCCGGTGGCGGTGGCCCCCGGCCAGTAGGCTCTGCGGTCGTGAACGGACCCCGTACCCTCGCCGCGCCGGTCACCGGTGCCACCCGCCGCTTCTTCGGCGGCGTGGGCCTGCTCGTGCGTGGCCTCGGCCTGTATGTCCGCAGCCCGGGGCTGATGCTGCTCGGCGTGGTGCCGGCGCTGTTGTCCGCCGCGCTCTTCGTCACCGCGTTCGCCACCCTGGTCTACTTCGTGGACGAGCTGGCGGCGTGGGTGACCCCGTTCGCCGACGACTGGTCGGACACCCCGCGCAGCCTGGTCCGGGTGATCGCCGGGTTGGCCTTCCTCGGGTTGGGCGGGCTGCTCACCGTGGTCGGCTTCACCGCGGTCACCCTGGTCATCGGGGACCCGTTCTACGAGAAGATCTCCGAGCGGGTGGAGGACCGGCTCGGCGGCACCCCGGGCGCGGTGGAGGTGCCGTTCGGGGCGTCGCTGCGGCGCAGCATCGTCGACTCGCTGCGGCTGGTCGGGCTCTCGGTGCTGTTCGGCATTCCGCTCTTCGCGGCCGGGTTCATCCCGGTGGTCGGGCAGACCGTGGTGCCGGTGGTCGGCGCGGCGGTGGGCGGCTGGCTGCTCGCCGTGGAGTTGGTCGGTGCGCCGTTCTCCCGGCGCGGGCTGCGGCTGCCGGACCGGCGGGCCAGGCTGAAGGCGGACCGGGCCACCTCGCTCGGTTTCGGTGTGGCGGTCTTCCTGTGCTTCCTGATCCCGCTGGGTGCGGTGCTGGTGATGCCGGCCGCCGTCGCCGGGGCCGCGCTGCTCGCCCGCCGCTCGCTGGGCCAGCACATCGAGGAGAGCCGAGCCGGCGGCCGGCCGACGGCGTGACCATGGCGGCCCGCCGGTCGTGGTCGGGCCTCTCAGCGCAGCTCGCGCAGGCAGGACCAGGCGGTGGCCACCGGCCGGTAGCCGAGGCGGGTGTTGACCGCCAGCATCGGCGCGTTGGCCTCGTCGTTGGAGGTGTAGGCCGTGCGTACTCCGCGACCGGCGGCCCGGTGCAGCGCGACCTGCTTGGTCAGTCGGGCCAGCCCCCGACCCCGGTATTCCGGCCGGGTCGCGGTGAAGTCGGACCACATCCGGTCGCCGTCCCGCTTGACCAGGCTGAGCGCGACCAACGTGCCGTCGACCTCGGCGACCGTGCTGGCGTCCCGGTCCAATCCCGGGTTCTCCCAACACTCGGAGCGCCAGTGGGAGTAGCTGATCGCGTCCACCGGCACGTCGCCCGGCTCGCTCGTCGAGGCGACGGCGTCGAGGAGGTAGACCTGGTACGGATCGATCCCGGCGAGCGGGAGCAGCCGTACCCCGGCGGGCGGCTCGGGCATCGGTGGGGCCGGGTGCAGGTCGAGCGCCGAGTAGCGCAGCTCCCGGCTGGGGGCGAACCCGTGCCGGCGGGCGTACGGCAGCGAGTCGGTCTGCGCCCAGGTCCGCACCCGGCGGATCCGGAGGGATTCCAGGTGGGCCAGCGCGGCGGCGAGCAGTGCGGTGCCGGTGCCCCGGCCCCGGTGATCCGGATGCACGTGCAGGATGGAGATGTCCCCGAAGTCGGGCACTGAGGTCTGCGTGTTCCGGTACGCCGAGGCCCAGCCGACGAGTTGGCCGTCCGCCTCGGCCACCCAGGCCGCCCACTTCTCCTCGGGTGGTGGCTGGGCGATCATCTGCCGGGTCGACGCGATGCCCCGCACCAGGTACGGATGGACCAGGGACCGCAGCGCCACCACCCCGGGCGCGTCGTCGGGCTGGGCGGTGCGGATGCGCCACCCCACCCCCGGTTGGCCGGTGGACCGCGCGGTGTGGTCGCGGGCGGGCGGCAACTGGTGCCGGCGCTGCCGCTCGGTGCTGGTCGGCACGGGCTGCGGTGCAACGGCGTCAGGCATGCCCGCGAGCGTAGGCACCGGCCGGAGTCCACAGCCACACCTTTTCCCCAACCGCCATGCCGATGACTCTGGGTAACGCCTCTCTCTGGTTGCGACTTTCCCACTCTCCGTAATCCACGGTCGACCCCTGCCCTATCACCCTCGCCCCCTTTGCTCTGCTGCCATGGAGGCGACAGGCATTTGAGCTGCTAATGCACATTTATGGCTCGGGCGGATGTGGCGTCAAGTCGGTCACCCTCGGTGCCTGTCGCGTGGATGGCAGCAGAGCAAAGGGGGTGAACCTGGGTGGGGTGGGGTCGACGAAATGTTGCTGAGGGTGACGGTCGCGGTCGACGTTCAGCCGTCGCGTGTGGGTGCCCGGTGGGCAGGGGCGGCCCGGCTCACGTGGCCGGGGCGTGCGGCCAGGCCGGAAACCGGGCGGGGCAGGCCGGTGCAGGGGTCAGGCGGACTGTCGGATCACCAGCTCCGTCGGCAACACCACCGCCCGCTCCACCTCCGCACCGTCGGCGAGGGCCAGCAGCAGCCGGGTCATCTTCCGGCCCAACTCGACGATCGGCTGCCGCACGGTGGTCAGCGGCGGCTCGGTGTAGGCAGCCGTCTCGATGTCGTCGAAACCGATCACCGCGACGTCCTCCGGTACCCGCCGGCCCGCCTCGTGCAACGCCCGCAGGGCGGCGTGCGCCATCAGGTCGGAGGCGGCGAAGACCGCATCCAGATCGGGGTACGCGGCGAGCAGCCGACGCATCGCGATGGTCCCCGACTCGCGGGTGAAGTCGCCGTACTCGATCATCTGGGGCAGGCCGGCGGCGACCACGGTGTCCCGGTAGCCGGCGAGCCGTTCGATGCCGGCGACCATGTCCTGCGGGCCGGCGATGGTGGCGATCCGGCGGCGACCGTTGTCGATCAGGTAACGGGTCGCCGCGGCCACCCCGCCGATGTGGTCCACGTCGATGTACGGCACGTCGGCCGCGTCCAGCGGTCGGCCGCTGCACACGACCGGTATCCCCAGCCGGGCGAGCCGGCCGGGCAGTGGGTCCTCCCCGTGCAGCGAGGCGAAGAGCACCCCGTCGACGTGCCGGCCGGTGGTGTACCGGGTGACCCGGTCGTGCCCGGCGGGCGAGCCGGCCAGCATCAGCACCAGCTGCTTGTCGGCGGCCTCCAACTCCTGGGCCGCACCCCGGATGAGCCCGGGGAAGACCTGGTCGTCGGAGAAGACCCGGGTGGCGGCCTCCGGCAGCACCAGGGCGATCGAGTCGGTCCGCTGGGTGACCAGGCTGCGGGCGGCCAGGTTCGGCACGTACCCCAGCTCGGCCACCGCCCGACGGACCGCCTCCTGGATCGGCTCGGCGACCGTGGTGGAGCCGTTCACCACCCGGGACACCGTCGCCCGGGACACGCCGGCCTGCCGGGCGACCTCCTCCAGGGTGGGCCGCTGTGCCGCCGTCATACCCGTTACCACCGCCTCGTCACAGCCCGTTCCGGGAGATCACCTCCTGGTACCACCGGGCGCTCGACTTCGGCGTGCGCCGCTGGTTCAGGTAGTCGACGTGGACGATCCCGAACCGCTTCCGATAGCCCTCGGCCCACTCGAAGTTGTCCAGCAACGACCATACGAGATAGCCGCGCAGGTCGACGCCGCGGGAGATGGCCTCGTGCGCGGCCCGCAGATGCCCGTCCAGGTAGGAGATCCGGTCGGTGTCGTCGATCCGGCCCGATCCGTCGGCGTCGTGGCCGGCACTGTCGTCCGGGAACGCGCCGCCGTTCTCCGTGATCATCAGTGGCAGCCCGGGATAGTCGGTGCCGATCCGCACCAGCAGCCGGGTCAGCCCGGCCGGCTCGATCTGCCAGCCCATGTCGGACACCGGCCCGCTGGCCGGCAGGAACTCCACCGCCCCCTCGGTGCCCGGGTAGGCGCTGCTGCCGCCCCCGTCCGGGCGTCCCGCGACATAGGTCGGTGCGTAGTAGTTGATCCCGAGCAGGTCCAGCGGCGCCGCGATGATCTTTTCGTCGCCGGGCCGGATGAACGTGGGCTCCACCATCCGGGCGACGTGTTCGAGCACGTCGGCGGGGTAGCCGGCCCCGGTCAGCGGGTCCAGGAAGATCCGGTTCTGGAGGCCGTCGACGAGACGTACCGCGGCGGCGTCGGCGGCGCTGTCCGGGTCGGCCGGTGCGACGTCCGCCGGGTTGAGGGTGATCCCGACCGTCTGCGCGCCCGCCGACCGCAGCGCCCGCGCCGCCAGGCCGTGCCCCAGCAACAGATGGTGTACGGCCCGGAACGCCGCCCCCGCGTCCTGCTCACCGGGGGCGTGCACCCCGTTGCCGTACCCGAGGTACGCCGAGCACCACGGTTCGTTGAGCGTCGTCCAGGTGCGGATGCGGTCACCGAGCCGGGCGTGCACGGCCAGGGCGTAGTCGGCGAAGTGTTCGGCGGTCTCCCGGCTGGTCCAACCGCCCCGGTCCTGCAAACCCTGGGGCAGGTCCCAGTGGTAGAGCGTGACGATCGGGTCGATGCCCCGGTCGAGCAGCGCGTCGGTCAACCGGTCGTAGAAGTCCAGGCCGCGCGGGTTGACCGGGCCGGTGCCGTCCGGCCTGATCCGGGGCCAGGCCACCGAGAACCGGTACGCGGCCAGGCCCAGCTCGGCCATCAGCGCCACGTCGTCGGCGTACCGGTGGTAGTGGTCGCAGGCGACGTCACCGGTGTGCCCGGCGAACACCTTGCCCGGCGTACGGCTGAAGGTGTCCCAGATCGACTCGCCGCGACCGTCGTCCCGGGCCGCGCCCTCGATCTGGTATGCGGCGGTCGCCGCGCCCCACACGAAGCCCTCCGGAAATCGAACCTCATTCACGCGGCTACCTCCTTCGTTCGCGACTGCGGGGCTCGCAAGACCGGCTCACTCCTCGCGCTCACGCGGTGCTTCCTTTCGTTCGCGACTGCGGGGCTCGCAAGACCGGCTCACTCCTCGCGCTCACGCTTTGACCGCACCTTCCATGATGCCGCCGATGATCTGGCGGCCGAACACGACGAACACCAGCAGCAGCGGCAGCGTCGCGATCGCCGTGCCGGTGAACACCTGCGACATGTCCTGGTAGTAACCGTCGGAGAGGGCCCGCAGCGACAACTGCACGGTCGGGTTCTCCGGGTCGTTGAGCACAGCGTACGGCCAGAGGAAGTCGTTCCAGGTGGTCATGAACGTGAGCAGGCCGAGCACGGCGGCGGCGGGCCGCAGCGCGGGCAGCACCACGTTCCAGTAGATCCGCAGCGTGTGGCAGCCGTCGACCCGGGCCGCCTCGATCAGCTCGGTGCTGACCGCCTGGGCCGCGTACTGGCGCATCATGAACACGCCGAATCCGGTGACCAGGGCCGGGACGATCACCGCCGGCAGCCGGTCGTTCCAGTTCAGCTTGGTCATCAGCAGGTACAGCGGGATGACCCCGAGCTGGGTGGGCACCATCATGGTGGCAATGATGATCATGAGTAGCGCGTTGCGTCCCCGGAACCGCAGCTTGGCGAAGGCGAACCCGGCCAGGGTGGAGAAGAGCACCACCGAGAAGGTGACGCTGACCGCGACGATCGTCGAGTTGACCAGGCCGGTGAGGAAGTGCGCGTCGGGGTTGGCGAAGAGCCGGGTGATGTTCGCGCCGAGGTTGCCGCCGGGGGTGAGCGGTGG
This sequence comes from Micromonospora sp. RL09-050-HVF-A, assembly GCF_019374995.1. Taxonomy (NCBI): domain Bacteria; kingdom Bacillati; phylum Actinomycetota; class Actinomycetes; order Micromonosporales; family Micromonosporaceae; genus Micromonospora; species Micromonospora sp. RL09-050-HVF-A. The sequence continues at coordinate 3,860,557 of NZ_JAGKQP010000002.1, read as the reverse complement.
CGGCACCTGGCCCATCGCGTCGCTGCTGCGGCTGGCGACCACGAACATCCAGTAGATCGGGAAGATCGACAGCAGGGCGGTGAGCGTCAATGCCGGGTAGGTGAGTCGGCCGGCCGACCAGATGCGGGTCATCGGTCCCCCTTGCGGGCGCCGCCGCCGAGCCGGCGCAGGATCAGTACGTTGATCGCCGCGACCACCGCGATCAGGGCGAAGAGCAGCCAGGCGACGGCCGAGCCGTAGCCGAAGTTGTAGTGCGGGGCGAAGGCGTTCTCGAACATGTACATGGTCATCGTCTGGGATTCGCGCAGCGGCCCGCCCCGGATCGCGTTGGTGCCGGAGTTGAACAGCCGGGGCTCGGTGAACAGTTGCAGCCCACCGATGGTGGAGATGATCACCGCGAAGATGATCGTGGGTTTGAGCAGTGGCACGGTGATCGACCAGAACTGCCGGGCCCGGCCGGCCCCGTCGATCGAGGCGGACTCGTACAGGTCGCGGGGGATGGCCTGCATCGCGGCCAGGAAGATCAGCGCGTTGTAGCCGGTCCACCGCCAGTCGACCATGGCGGAGATCGCCGTCCAGGCGGCGAACCGGTTCGCCTTCCAGTCGATCGCGTCGACGCCGACCAGATCGAGCAGCCAGTTGATCATGCCGAACTCGCGGCCGAAGAGCACCGCGAAGACGATCGCCACCGCCGCCGTCGAGGTCACGTTGGGCACCAGCACCGCCATCCGCCAGGTGGTCCGCGCCCGCAGCCGGCGGTTGAGCAGGTTGGCCAGCCACAGGGCGGCGAGCAGCTGCGGCACCGTGGAGAGGACGAAGATGCCAAGCGTGTTCACCACCGAGTTCCAGAAGTCGGCGTCGGCCAGCAACTGGGTGTAGTTCTGCGCGCCCACGAAGGCCGGGTCCACCCCCAACAGGTCCCAGTCGTGCAGCGACACCCAGAACGTGTACGCCAGCGGATAGAGCCCGAAGATCGCGAAGAGCAGGAAGAACGGCGTCACGTACAGGTAGGGCGAGTACCTGACGTCGAGCCGGGCCAACCGGTGCTCCCGCTCGGGCCGTCTGCTCCGGGTCCGTACCGCCCCCGGCGGCGGACCGTCGACCTGAACAACCATCTCCCGTGCTCTTCCTCTCGTGGTCCCGGCCTGCACCTGCCCGCCCGTCCGGCGGCGGGCCACGGCGTGAACCCGTGACCCCGCCCCGCACGGGGTTACTTGGCGGCGGCCTTGCGGGCGTTGGTGGTGGCGTCGGTCCAGCCCTGGGCGGGGTTGCGCTGACCCAGCTCGACGGTGCGCACGGCGTTCTCCACCTCGGTGCGGACGGCCTGGTTCTTGGGGCCCATGTAGACCGGCTTGAGGCTCTTCGCACCGGCGGCGAAGATCTTGCCGACCGGGGCGTCGGAGAAGTACGCGTTGGTCGAGCTGACGACCGCCGGGTCGTCGAGCGCCTGCGGGGACGACGGCAGCGGCCCCTTCTCCTGGAACGCGCCGATCTGGCCCTTGGCGCTGGTCAGGAACTTGGCCAGCTCGATCGCCTCGGCCTGGTGCCGGCTCTGCTTCGGCACCGCCAGGTAGGAGCCGCCCCAGTTGCCGCCGCTGCCGGGCACCTGGGCGATGTCCCACTTGCCCTTGGCGTCCGGGCCGGCGTTGCCCTCGATCACCCCGGTCATCCAGGCCGGGCAGGCGATGGTGGCGAACTTGGCCTGCTTGAAGGCCGACACCCACTCCTCCGACCAGGCCCCGTACCGGCCGGAGAGGCCGGAGTCGATGATGTCGACGGTGGTGTCGTACGCCTGGCGTACCGCCGGGTTGCTGTCGACCACCAGCTTGTCGGCGGTGTCGTAGTAGCTGTAGCCGGTGGTGTTGCCGGCGGTCTGCAACAGGATGGTGTTGAAGGTGTTGGTGGCGGCGTCCAGGAAGGCCGCGCCGGTGTTCCTGGCCTTGAACTGCTCGCCGACCCGCACGTAGTCCTGCCAGGTGGGCCAGAGCTTGGACACGGCCTCCCGGTCGGTGGGCAGGCCGGCGGCGGCGAAGAGGTCCTTGCGGTAGCAGATCGCCATCCCGCCGACGTCGGTGCCGAGGCCGATGAGCTGCTTGCCGTCGGCGGTCAGCCCGCCGTTCCACTTCCACTCCAGGAAGTTGCCCTTGAGGTCGGCGGCGCCGTGGTCGAGCAGGTTGACGAAGTTCTGCGGGTTGGCCTTGTACTCGACCAGCAGCCCCTCCTCGATGGCGACCACGTCACCGGCGCCCTTGCCGGCGGCGAGCCACTGGGTGAGCTTGGGGGAGTACTCGTCGAGGTTGCCGCCGGTGCCCCGCTCCACGATCTTGATGCCGGGGTGGTCGGCCTCGTACTGCCGGTAGAGCTTCTCGTAGCCGAACTGGCCGAACACGTCGACGGTCAGCGTGACCGGTCCGCCGTCGGCGGCCTCGTCGTCGCCGCCGCAGGCGGTGGTGGTGAGCAGTGCGGTGGTGGCCACCAGGGCGATCGCCGCGAGACGGCGGCGGGTAAAGACACCCATGGGTCGGGACCCCTCTCAGGTCGGGTGGTGGGGTGTGGACCTGCGTATGAGCGGGCCGTACGGATCGTCGGCCCGGATTCGATCTCTGTGAGAGAGCGCTCTCACGACAGGGTGGTGGGTCGATGGACTCCTGTCAAGAGAGCGCTCTCTCGGGTCGTCGCCGAACCGCGGGGCCGACCGCCCGAGCTACACCGGGGACCCCGAGAGCGGCCGTCCCGCAGCTACGCCGTGCGCAACCGACCCCGATCCACGCCGGGAACGCCGAGAGCGGCCGTCCCAGCCGGGACGGCCGCTCTCGGTACACGGCATGTGGTGGCGGGTGGGCGTCAGCCGACGCGCAGGCCCTCCAGCAGGGAACGGTCCCCTGCCACCCCGAGGGTGTCGAAGCTGACCCGGCCCCACAACGCCAGCAGCAGGTCGCTGGCCGAGCCGGTGACCTGCACCCGGGCGTGGTGGTCGTCGTGCCCGAAGACCGTCGCGGTGTCCAGCAGGGCCACCCCCTCGCCGCGCATCCGCAGGTACCAGTCCTGGGCGGCGTCGGTCGCGGTCAGGTGCACCACCCCCTGCCACTGCCCCCGGTTGCGCCGACGGCCGGACGGCAGCCAGGTGTCCAGCACCTCGCTCACCCCGTCGGCGGCGAGCTTCGTCTCGATCGGGTCACCGGCGGCGATGGCGAGCTGGGCGTCCCACCGGTGCACCGCCGTCTCGTGCGCCACCCGCCGCGGCCAGAAACCGGCCTTCTTGGGCTGCGGCATCGGGTTCCAGGCCGGGGCCTCCGGGTCGAGCGCGTCGAACAGGGTCACCAGCTGGTCGTACTCGTGCTGCCAGAGCTGGAGCGGGGACACCCCGGCGGGCAGCTCGGCGGTCTCGTCGCGGCGGGCCGGCTGGGCGGTGTCACCGGCACCGGCGAAGGAGTGCACCCAGTGGTAGAGGCCGGCCAGGTGCAGGGCGAGATCGGACACCGTCCACCCCGGGCAGGACAGCACAGGTGTCTCCGGCGGGGCCTCGGCCACGGCCGCGGCGAACGCCGGGCCGTCGACCCGGAGCGCTCCCAACCAGAAGTCCTTCGTGGCGTGCAGTCTGCTCATCGCAATCCTCCCCGGGGTGACCCGGCGACCAGTGGGTGCCGTGGCTACCCCTCAGCCTAGGGTGAAAGGCGTGTCAGACGTCTACGCCAAACCGACAACGAGCGCCGAACCCGCCGATCCGGCCGCCCTGGCGGAATACACCACCCTGCGCCTCGGTGGCCCCGCCGCCCGGTTGGAGACCGCGACCAGCGCCGACGAGATCGTCCGCCGGGTCCGCGAGGCGCACCGCCGCGACGAACCGGTGCTGGTCCTGGCCGGTGGCAGCAACGTGGTCGTCGGAGACGCCGGCTTCCCCGGCACCGTCGTGCTGATCCGGTCGCGGGGCTACACCGTGGTCGCCGAGGACACCGACACCGTCACCGTACGGGTCGAAGCCGGCGAACCCTGGGACGACCTCGTCGCCGCCACCGTCGGCAACGGCTGGTCCGGCCTGGAGTGCCTCTCCGGCATCCCCGGCTCGGCCGGTGCCACCCCCATCCAGAACGTCGGCGCGTACGGCCAGGAGGTCGCCGAACGGATCACCGCCGTTCAGGTGTACGACCGCGCCGAGGACCGGCTGACCACCGTCGCCGCCCCGGACTGCGGGTTCGCCTACCGGGGCAGCATCTTCAAGTACAGCGACCGCTGGGTGGTGCTCTCGGTCGACTTCCGGCTGGACCGCTCGCCGCTGTCCGGGCCGGTCCGCTACGCCGAACTGGCCCGCTCGCTGGGGGTCGACGTCGGTGACCGGGTGCCGTTGGCCGCCGCCCGGGACACGGTGCTGACCCTGCGCGCCGGCAAGGGCATGGTGCTCGACCCCACCGACCCGGACACCTGGTCGGTCGGCTCGTTCTTCACCAACCCGGTGCTCGACCGGGCGGCGTACGACCTGCTGCGGGAGCGCGCCGCCGACCTCGGTGACCCCCCCTCCTGGCCCTGCCCCGGTGACCTGGTGAAGGTCAGCGCCGCCTGGCTGATCGACAAGGCGGGCTTCGCCAAGGGCCACCCCGGCCCCGGTGGCACCGCCATCTCCGGCAAGCACACCCTGGCCCTGACCAACCACAGCGGCACCGCCCGCACCGCCGACCTGATCGCCCTCGCCCGCGAGATCCGCGACGGCGTCCACACCCGCTTCGCCGTCCCCCTCCACCCCGAACCCGTCCTCATCAACTGCACCCTCTGACCCCCCTGCCCCACCCCCACCCCGCCCCCACCCCGCCCCACCCGCCCCCACCCCGCCCCCACCCCCACCCGCTCTGCCCGTGTTGATCAAGAGGTTTGCGTCATCCTCGCCCGCCCCCGTGACGCAATCCTCTTGATCACCGAGCCCATCCCCGCGGGGCGGCGCGCGTCGCGGGTGGCCGGTGCCGGTGGGCGTGATCAAGAGGTTGGAGTCGTTCTCGGGCGGCCGGCTGACGCAAACCTCTTGATCACCGGTGCCGCCCCGTCGGGGCGGGGCGGGCCGGGCCGACTGGTCGGGTGATCAAGAGGTTTGCGTCATGCCGTTGGCGGATTTTGACGCAAAGCTCTTGATCAACACGGGCAGGCGGGGGCGGGGGCGCGGGGTGGGGTGTGGGGTGTGGGGGTGCGGGTGGGGTGGTCAGGTGGGGGTGATGGCGGGCCAGGGGAGGGTTAGTTCGCCGTGGCGCCAGCGGTGGGGGCGGTCTAGGACGGGCCAGCCGGTGGACCGGAGGGTGTGGACGGCGGCCAGCCAGCGTTGGCGGGGCCGAACGGGGCCAGCCCGGCGGCGGCGTGCCAGGCGTCGTCCAGGGCGCGGAGCAGGGCGTGGATGCCTTCACCCGGCACGTTGCGGTGGATCAGCGCCTTCGGTAGGCGCTCGGCCAACCGGGCCGGGCTCTCCAGCGTGGCCAGCCGGGCGGCCAGGGTCAGCGTCCGGGGGCCGGTGGAGTCGATCAGCAGCCAGCCGGCCAGCCGGCCCAACTCGTCGCAGGTGCCCTCGACCAGCACCCCGCCGGGGGCGAGCCGGTCGGTGACCGTCCGCCAGGCGTCGGCGACCTCGCGCTCGTCGTACTGGCGGAGCACGTTGAACGCCCGGACCACGGTGGGCCGTAACCCGGCCAGTTCGAAGCCGCCCCGGGCGAACGTCAACCCCGGTGGGTCGGCGGCCGGTGCGGCGGCGGCCACCCGTACCGGATCGATCTCCAGGCCGACCACCCGGACGTCGGGGCGGACCCGGGCGGCCAGCCGGTCGCGCAGCTCGACGGCGGTGACCGGGGTGGCACCGTAACCGAGGTCCACCACCAGCGGGTCGGCGGCGGCCCGTAACCGGTCGCCGCAGGTCTCGACGATCCAGTTGTCGACCCGGCGGAGCCGGTTCGGGTTCGTCGTCCCCCGGGTCACCAACCCCACCGGCCGTTGCCGGCCCCGGTCAGCCATCCCGGGTCACCAACCCCACCGGCCGCTGCCGGCCCCGGTCAGCCATCCCGGGTCACTGCCCGACCCGGTGCACCTTGTGCTGGGCGGCCTGGGCCAGCGGGCGGACCACCAACCGGTCCACGTTGACGTGGTGGGGGAGCGTGGCGCACCAGGCGATGCACTCGGCGACGTCCTCGGCCACCAGCGGCTGCGCGACCCCGGCGTAGGTGGCGTCGGCCTTCCCGGCATCCCCGCCGAACCGGTTCAGGCTGAACTCGTCCGTGCGGACCATCCCGGGGTCGATCTCGACCACCCGGACCGGTCGGCCGCACAGCTCCAGCCGCAGGGTGCCCGCCACGGCGGTCTGCGCGTGCTTGGCCGCGCTGTAGCCGCCCCCACCCTCGTAGACGGTGAAACCGGCGGTGGACGAGACCACCACGACCGTCCCGGTCCCGGAGCGCTCCAGGGCCGGCAGCAGGGCCTGGGTGACCCGCAGCGTGCCGAGCACGTTGACGTCGTACATCCACTGCCAGTCGGCGACCGAGCCGGACTCCACCGGGTCGAGCCCACGGGCCCCACCGGCGTTGTTGACCAGCAGGGTGACCGGCCCGGGGGCGTCGGCGGCGGCGCGGGCCAGCCCGGCCACCGACTCGTCGGAGGTGACGTCGCAGGCCACGGCGGTGGCGCTGCCGCCGGCCGCCGCGATCTCGGCGACCAGGTCGGCGAGCCGGTCGGTGCGGCGGGCGGCGGCGAGCACGTGGAAACCCTCGGCGGCGAGCCGGCGGGCGGTGGCCGCGCCGATCCCGCTGGACGCCCCGGTGACGATCGCGACAGAGGTCATCCGGCCATTCTCACCCTGGCAGCGGGGCTGGCCGCCCCGGGTCCCGTGATGAGGTCCGTCACGCCCGCGACCCGGGGCGAGGTATTTCCGAAGCCCGATGGGGAAGATTGCATCCGGCGTGAAGGTTGACCGAGGAGCGCCGGTCGTGCGGGACGGCATCAACCGTGACAGAGGGAGCGGACGTGGCGGATCAGCACATCGGTGTCGGTCGTCAGCGAGGTGCCCTGCCGTGGCCCCGGCCCCGTCGCATCGCCACCCTGTCGGTGCACACCTCGCCGCTGCACCAACCGGGCACCGGCGACGCGGGCGGCATGAACGTCTACATCCTGGAGGTCGCCAGGCGGCTCGCCGAGGCGAACGTCGAGGTGGAGATCTTCACCCGGGCCACCTCGGGTGACCTGCCACCGGTGGTGGAGATGGCCCCCGGCGTGCACGTCCGGCACGTCACCTCCGGCCCGCTGGAGGGGCTGACCAAGGAGGAGCTGCCCGGTCAGCTGTGTGCCTTCACCGCCGGGGTGCTGCGTGCCGAGGCGGCCCGCCCACCGGGGCACTACGACCTGATCCACTCGCACTACTGGCTGTCCGGGCAGGTCGGCTGGCTGGCCAAGGAGCGCTGGGGGGTGCCGTTGGTGCACACCGCGCACACCCTGGCCAAGGTGAAGAACGCCCAGCTCGCGGCCGGTGACCGGCCGGAGCCGAAGGCCCGGGTGATCGGTGAGGAGCAGGTCGTCGCCGAGGCCGACCGGCTGGTGGCGAACACCCGGGTGGAGGCGTCCGACCTGATCGACCGCTACGCCGCCGACCCGGCCCGGGTCGCGGTCGTCGAACCGGGGGTGGACCTGGACCGGTTCCGTCCCGCCGTCGGGGACCGGGCCGCCGCGACCCGCGCCGCCCGCCGCCAGCTGGGCCTGCCCACCGAGGGGTACGTCGTCGCGTTCGTCGGCCGGATCCAGCCACTGAAGGCCCCCGACGTGCTGGTCCGTGCGGTCGCGGCGTTACGCGAGCGCGATCCGGCCCTCGCCGAGCAGGTGACCGTGGTGATCTGTGGTGGCCCGAGCGGCAGCGGCCTGGACCGGCCCACCTCGCTGATCGAGCTGGCCGCTTCGTTGGGGGTCGCCGACCGGGTCCGGTTCCTGCCGCCGCGCACCGGGGACGACCTGCCCGCCCTCTACCGGGCCGCCGACCTGGTGGCGGTGCCCTCGCACAACGAGTCCTTCGGGCTGGTGGCCCTGGAGGCGCAGGCCTGCGGCACCCCGGTCGTGGCCGCCGCCGTGGGTGGCCTGGTGACCGCTGTGCGGGACGAGGTCAGCGGCGTGCTCGTGCACGGCCACGACCCGACCGACTGGGCCCGTACGCTGGCCCGGCTGCTGCCCGACCGGGTGGGCCGGGAGGCGTTGGGTCGGGGGGCGGCCCGGCACGCCCGCAGCTTCTCCTGGGAACGCACCGTGTCCGGGCTGCTCGCCGTGTACGGCGAGGCGGTCACCGGTCACCGGGCACGGTTGGCGGCCCGGCTGGCCGAGGGGCCGGCCCTGACCGGATCCTGGTGACCGGGCCGGATCCGTGGCGCGGTCACCGGACCGGGGGTGCGGTGACCGGGCGCTGTCCGGTGGGTTCGTCACCCCGGCCGTAGAGTGGGTCCGATGAGCGCGAAGAGCGAGCTGGCGGCCCTGATCGAGGCGGTCTGCACCGAGCGGGAGCTGGAGTGGGAGGCCACCGGCGAGGGGTCGTACGCGGTCACCCTGCCCGGCACCCACAAGCTCAAGACGATCTGCAACCTGATCGTCGGCGAGCACGCGCTGCGGGTCGAGGCGTTCGTGATGCGCCAGCCCGACGAGCGGCGCGAGGAGCTGTGGGCGTGGCTGTTGCAACGCAACGCCCGGATGTACGGCGTCGCGTTCTCGATCGACGCGGTCGGGGACGTCTACCTCACCGGCCGGGTCAACCCGTCCGGCGTCGACGCCGACGAGCTGGACCGGTTGTTCGGTGCGGTGCTCAGTTATGCCGACGAGTCCTTCGACACCATGCTGGAGATCGGCTTCGGCAGTTCGATCCGCCGGGAGTGGGAGTGGCGGGTCAAGCGGGGCGAGTCGACCGCTAACCTCGCCGCCTTCGCCCACCTCTTCACCCCGTCCTCGGGAGGTTCGGACCGGTCCTGACGGGTATGCCGCACCGCTGCGGTGCGGCAGTGTGGGACCCGCCGCAGGCCGAGGACGGACTGTCGAGGAGCGTGTCATGGCTCAGCGGAACAGCTCAGGTCGCGGCGCGTCGGCGACCAGGACCACGCGTCAGGCCGGCAACCAGACCCCGAACACGCCGGGCATCTCCGAGTCGGAGATCTCCCGGATGAGGGTCGACGACATCCGGGGTCAGTTGCGCCGCAGGGGAGTCTCCGGGATCTCCGCGTTGCGCAAGCCGGACCTGGTGAAGACGCTCGCGCGGACGTTGCGCGCGGAGGGTCGGGCCGGCGGTGCCGCCCGACGCAGCACCGGCCCGTCCGGCCGGGCGCCGGCCAGGAAGAGCGCCGGGGCGACCGGTGCCGGTAAGGGCACCTCCACCCGACGGGGGACCTCGGCACGGGCGAAGACGCCGGCGGCGTCCAGGGCGAAGACGTCAGCCCCGTCCCGGGCGAAGGCGACGGCGGTGTCCCGGTCGGGACGAGCCGCCCTGTCGCGGCCGGGAGCGAAGGCGGCACCGGCAAGGGCCGCCACCCGCGCTGCGGGCGTGCGTACCGGGCGGGCCACCTCGCGGTCGGTACGGTCCTCGCAGCTCATCACCTCCCCGGCGGACCGGCCGGAACGCCCGGGGCGCAGCCTGGTCACCACCAACCACCAGGTGATCCGGAACTGGGCCGCGGCACGCGGGGCCAGGCCGGCCACCATCGTCGGCACCGAGCGGGCGGGCCGGCCGGGGGTCCTCACGTTCGACCTTCCGGGTTACCGGCAGAGCCGGCAGGTGCGGGTGGTCAGTTGGGACGACTGGTTCCGGACGTTCGACAGCCGCAGGCTGAACCTGATCTTCCAGGAGCAGCTGCGGGACGGCCGGCAGAGCAACTTCTTCCGCACCGAATCACCCGATCGGGAAGACGGGTGAGGGGTTTGCGGGAATCGCTGCCGGGTAGCCGCGTGTTGGCAGTCACGAGACCCGGAAACGGCGTCAGCGCAGCTGGGACGGCCGGTGCTGTGACCGGCGGAACAGTGCTCGCGGGTTGAATCCGGAATCTGGGCGAACTAACTTTATTGCACCGCGTCACGCTCGGAAACGTTCGGGGGAGCGGCGGATCGATCAGATCCGTGCACCGGGCGAGGCGCGCATCGGGTGGAGCACACCGTTGGGGGACGGTGCCACCCGGGAACCGGCGGCGCGAGCGGGCGACGCTTACGGGGGTGAGGGTCGCCCGCCGCCGCCGGGCAGGCGGTACGAGCGCCCACCGCGACTTCCGGTCGCGGTGGGCGCTCTGCCGTTGCCGGTTCCTTCGTGGGCGGGCGGTGCCAGGCCCGGGTGGGCGGGTAGCGCCACGTCGTGGTGTCCGCCGGACCCGTGTGGGCGGGCGGTGCCAGGTCCGGCGCGGGTAGCGAGCAGATGACCTGCCCCACGAGATCGCTGGGCCTGTGTTGCCGGGCCGTCGACCGGGTGCGGGTAGCCCCGGGTGCGTCCTTTCGAGCTGATGCCGTTGACGATTCAGGGGCGGTGGCACCTCACCCACGTGGTCCGCCTGCCCGATGCGGGTACACACCTCCCGGTGAGGTGAGTCGTTTGCGTCATCAGCTCCAAAGGACGCTGATGGGGTATGCCTACGCTCTCGCGACTGCCCGGTGCGGTCCCGGGCGGGTCCGGGTCGTCCACCCGGGTGAGCCGCCGTGTTCGGGCCGGCTCGGGTGGGCGCGCTGGTGTCGTACTCAGGCGGGGGTGCGGGCGCCGACCGGCTCGGCGGGTGCGGTCGCGGCGGCCTCGGCCGACTGCGGGGGAGGCGGTTGGACGGCGGTGACCGGCACGACCGGGGCCCCGGGGTGGCGCAGGCGGGCCGCCCGACGTTCCCGGGCCGGCCCGGAGAGCAGGTGGGCCAGCGCGGTCGCCATGCCGATCGCGGCGCAGCCCAGCCAGAGCGCGCCGTTGCCGGCGTGTTCCCGGACCACCCCGCCGAGCACCGGGGCGACCGCCCCGGCAACCTGCCAGGACAGCGAGAAGACACCCTGGTAGCGGCCCCGCAGCTCGGCCGGGGAGAGTTCGGCGATCAGGGTGGCGTTGGACGGGGAGTTGAGCATCTCGCCGAGCGTCCAGATCAGCACGGTGAGCCCGAAGAACCAGGCGGCGTCGGCGAACGCGGTCAGCCCGAAGCCGACGCCCATCACCACCGAGGCGAGGGCGAGCACGTGCGAGCGGCTCCGGCCCCGGATCAGCCGGGGGACGAAGAGTTGGCCCGCCACGATCAGCACCCCGTTGAGCGCGATCACCGAGCCGTAGGTGGCGGGGGAGAGCCCGGCGTCGCCCATCGCGATCGGCAGCATCGAGATGTGCTGGAGGAAGACCAGCGCGCCGAACAGGTTGAGCACGACGAACCCCAGGAACACCCGGTCGGCGGCGATGGTGCGCAGCGCACCCACCCGGGGCGGGCCGCTCGTCGCACCCTTGACGGCGCTGGTCGTCGGGGCGCGGCGGGTCTCGCCGACCTTGACGAAGATGATCAGCGCGGTCGCCAGGGTGGTGGCCGCGTCGACCACGAACAGCAGCAGGTAGCCGGCCTCGGCGGCAAGGCCGGCGAGCACTGCGGCGCAGGCGAAGCCCAGGTTGATCGCCCAGTAGTTGAGCGAGAACGCGCGCAACCGGTCCCGCTCCGGCACCACGTCGATCATCATGGCCCCGAACGCCGGCCGGGCGGCCTCGGCGAACGTGCCGAGCAGCAGCGCACCCACCGCCACCGCCCAGAGGGGCCGGGCGAAGCCGAGCGACAGCATCATGGTGGCCGCGCCCAGGTGGGCGGTGAGCAGGGTCGGCCGCCGCCCCCACCGGTCGACCAGGGTGCCGCCCACGGTGGTGCCGACCGCGCCGCCGACCCCCCACAGGCCGATCACCAGGCCGGCCTGGGCGGCGGAGAAGTGGCGGGCCTGGGTCAGGTAGATGGCGAGGAAGACCAGCACGAACGAACCGAGCCGGTTGATCAGGGTGCCGGTCCAGAGGTACCAGAAGGTCCTCGGTAGCCCGCCTGTGGTGTCCCGGAACCAACCCCGTACCGTCCGCACGCCCGCGCCCCCGCTCAGGTAATGACTGTTGCCCTCGTAGCGCCTTACAACCTAGTTCCGGGGTCTGACACCGGTCACCCGGTTTTCCACGTGGTGGTCGTCACCACCACTGCCCGCGTGTCCCCGCGCCGCGTGCGGCAGGATGATCGGCATGACTGCGAGCGAGGGACCCACCGTCGGGACGCTGGTCCTGCTGCGGCACGGCGAGAGCGACTGGAACGCGAAGAACCTCTTCACCGGCTGGGTGGACGTCGACCTGACGGCCAAGGGCGAGTCGGAGGCCCGCCGTGGCGGCGAGCTGCTGCGGGAGCACGACCTGCTGCCGGACGTGGTGCACACCAGCGTGATGCGCCGGGCGATCCGCACCGCCGAGCTGGCGCTGAACGCCGCCGACCGGCACTGGATCGCGGTGCGCCGGTCGTGGCGGCTCAACGAGCGGCACTACGGCGCCCTGCAGGGCAAGAACAAGAAGCAGACCCTGGACGAGTACGGCGAGGAGCAGTTCATGCTCTGGCGTCGCTCGTACGACACGCCGCCGCCGCCGATCGCCGACGACGACGAGTTCTCCCAGGTGGGCGACCCGCGGTACGCGTTGCTGCCGACCGAGCTGATGCCGCGCACCGAGTGCCTCAAGGACGTGGTGGAGCGGATGCTCCCCTACTGGTACGACTCGATCGTGCCGGACATCCTCGCCGGCCGCACCGTCCTGGTGGCGGCGCACGGCAACTCGCTGCGCGCCCTGGTCAAGCACCTCGACCAGATCTCCGACGAGGCGATCGCCAAGCTGAACATCCCCACCGGCATCCCGCTGCGCTACGACCTCGACCCGCAGCTGCGCCCCATCACCCTGGGCGGGGCCTACCTCGACCCGACGGCCGCCAAGGAGGCCGCCGCCGCGGTCGCCAACCAGGGCCGCTGACCCGCAGTGAAGTGCTCCCCGCCCGGCGGAGGTCGCCGGGCGGGGAGCACTTCCCGTCGCGCGGTGCGGGTCAGCTCGTGGCGGGGACGGTCTCCCCGGTGATCAGGTAGACCACCCGCTCGCCGGCGTTCACCGCGTGGTCGGCGAACCGCTCGTAGAACCGGCCGAGCAGGGTGGCGTCGATCGCCGTCTCCACCCCGTACGGCCACCCGTCGCCGAGCAGCATGCCGAACAGGCTCTTGTGCAGGTCGTCCATGACGTCGTCGTCGCGGTCCAACTCGGCGGCGATGTCGGCGTCGGGGTTGGCCAGCACCTTGCCGATCTTCTCGGCCATCCGGTCGGCGACCGACGCCATGTCGGTGAAGACCGGTCGCAGCTCGGCCGGCACCGCCGGGGACGGGTGCCGGCGCAGGGCGGTCTTCGCCACGTGGTCGGCCAGGTCGCCCATCCGCTCCAGGTCGGCCGCGACGTGCAGGGCGGTGATCATCGCGCGCAGGTCGGAGGCGACCGGCGCCTGCCGGGCGAGCAGGTCGCAGACCCGCTCCTCGACGTGTTGGTAGAGGTCGTCGATCTCGGCGTCCCGCGCGATCACGGTCTCGGACGCCTCGCGGTCGGCGGTGAGCAGCCCGCGGGTGGCCTGGCGCATCGCGGCGCGCACCCCCTCCGCCATGTCCACCAGCAGTTGGCTGACAATCTGCAGGTCGGCCCGGAACTCGTCGCGCATCGTCACTTCCTGGGGTCGGTGCCGCCGGCAGCCCCGAGGACCGTCGGCGTACGGGTTGAGCAGGTGCGGGACCCACCGTAGGCGGGGGCGACGGACCGCAGATGAACCCGGGTGAACGACGCGGGGCCCGGGAGTGAATTTCTCCCAAAGCGAGTGTGGTTCGTCCTGTTATGGGCGATAGCCAGGTTAACAATGACCCTACGATCGCCGGGTGGAGTGGGCGGTGGCGATCGTGGTGGCCCTGGGGACCGGACTGGTCGCCGGGCTGCTGCTGTCGCGAACCGTCCACGACTGGCGACGCCGTGCGGCGTCGTCCGGGAGCGAGGGCTCCCGCTGGAACCTGGGGAGGCGTGCGATTCCCGACGACCAGTCCGGCGGGCTGACCGGGCTCGGCCGCAAGACCATCGACTCACTCCGCGCCGGTGTCGTGGTGCTCGGCCCGGACGACGTGCCGGTGCTGGTGAACCCGGCCGCCCGGGCGATGGGACTGCTCCGTACCGGCGCCACCCCCGGCACCATCGCGGCCCATCCGCTGATCCGTACCCTCGCCGGGCAGGTCCGGCGGACCGGGGTGCGGCGCGAGATCGAGCTGGACCTGCCCCGGGGTCGCGACAACGCCGGGGAGAACCCGCTCGGCGTGCACCTGCGGGCGATGGGCATCGGCGGCGGGTACATCGCCGTCGAAGCCGCCGACGTCACCGAGTCGCACCGGCTGGCCCGGGTGCGGCGGGACTTCGTGGCCAACGTCAGCCACGAGCTGAAGACCCCGATCGGGGCGCTGCAACTGCTCGCCGAAGCCCTCGTCGACGCCACCGAACCGGCCGACGGCGCACCCGACCTCTCCGAGGACATGCTTGCCGCCCGCCGGTTCGCCGAACGCATCCAACACGAGTCGACCCGGCTCGGCCGGCTGGTGCAGGAGCTGCTGGAACTGACCCGGCTCCAGGGCGCCGAGCCGCAACCCGCGCCGGAACCCGTCGCGGTCGACTGGGTGATCGCCGAAGTGCTCGACCGGACCCGCACCTCGGCCGCCGCCCGCCGGGTCCAGGTGATCACCGAAGGACAGCGGGGGCTGACCGCGTACGGCAGTGACAGCCAGCTCGCCACCGCCGTGTCCAACCTGGTGGAGAACGCGATCACCTACTCCGGCGAGGACACCACCGTGCGGGTCACCACCCGGGCGGACGACGACCACGTCACGGTCTCCGTCACCGACCAGGGCATCGGCATCGCCCCCACCGACGTCGACCGGATCTTCGAACGGTTCTACCGGGCCGATCAGGCCCGGTCCCGCGCCACCGGTGGCACCGGCCTCGGCCTGGCCATCGTCAAACACATCGCCAGCAACCATGGCGGCCGGGTGGAGGTGGCGAGCACCCTGGGAGGGGGCTCGACGTTCACCCTCCGGCTACCCGCCGGCCCGCCGGACGCCCTGGAGACGATACTGCCGTCCGCTGGGATCGAGCCCGGCCCGGCCGAACTGCGCCGGTCCTGACCGTAGGAAGGAAACACCCCGTTGAGCCGCGTACTGGTGGTCGAGGACGAGGAGTCGTTCTCCGACGCCTTGTCGTACATGCTCCGCAAGGAGGGTTTCGAGGTCTCCGTCGCCGCGACGGGCACCTCCGCCCTCACCGAGTTCGACCGGACCGGCGCGGACATCGTGCTGCTCGACCTGATGCTTCCGGAGATGTCCGGGACGGAGGTCTGCCGGCAGCTGCGACAGCGCTCGCACGTGCCGATCATCATGGTGACCGCCCGGGACAGCGAGATCGACAAGGTGGTCGGGCTGGAAATCGGCGCCGACGACTACGTCACCAAGCCGTACTCGCCCCGGGAGCTGGTGGCCCGGATCCGGGCGGTGCTGCGCCGGCAGAGCCCCGAGGTGACCGAGTCGGGTGCGCCGACGCTGGCCGCCGGCCCGGTCCGGATGGACATCGAGCGGCACGTGGTGACCGTCGACGGGACGACCGTGCAGCTCCCGCTCAAGGAGTTCGAGCTGCTGGAGCTGCTGCTGCGCAACGCCGGCCGGGTGCTCACCCGGGGGCAGCTCATCGACCGGGTCTGGGGTGCCGACTACGTCGGTGACACCAAGACCCTGGACGTGCACGTCAAGCGGCTGCGATCCAAGATCGAACCGGAGCCGTCCGCGCCCCGGTTCATCGTCACCGTGCGCGGGCTGGGCTACAAGTTCGAGCCGTAGGCCGGCGGTGCACGGCGTTCACCCCTGCGGGCTGGCCGGGTGCGGGGCGATCTGACCCTGGCCCAGCCGGGCCGCGCACAGCTCGGCCAGCCTCGCGTACGCGGGTGCGCCGATCAGCGCGGTCAGCTCCGGGCCGTACGACAGGTACATCGGCTCGGTGCCGACGTGCGCGTCGGTCGACGAGGTGCACCACCAGTCCAGGTCGTGCCCGCCGGAACCCCAGCCCCGCCTGTCGAACTCGGCGAGCGTCGACACCAGCACCTTGGTGTCGTCGGGCCGCTTGGTCCACTCCTGGTCCCGGCGGATCGGCAACTGCCAGCACACGTCCGGCTTGTATTCCAGCGGGTGCACGCCGTCGCGCAACGCCTGGCCGTGCAGGGCGCACCCGCCTCCGCCGGGGAAGTCGGCGTCGTTGAGGAACACGCACGGGGCGTCCTCACCCCGGGTGGCGGTACGCCGGGCCGGATTCTTGCCGTCGATGGTGTCGGTCGCGGTCCAGTTCTTCGTACCCTTGCGGAAGTGCTGCCAGGTCTGCGGGGTGAGCCGCTTGACGGCCGCGCGGACCCGCTTCTCGTCGTCGGTGTCGGTGAAGAACGCGCCGTGCGAGCAGCAGCCGTCAGCGGCCCGGCCGGCGACGATGCCGTGGCAGCCCTGGCCGAACACGCACGTCCAGCGGGACAGCAGCCAGGTGAGGTCGGCGCGGACCAGGTGCCGCTCGTCGGCCGGGTCGACGAACTCGATCCACTCCCGGGGAAAGTCCAGCCCGACCTCCCGGCTGCGGGGGTCGCCGGGGTCGTCCACCAGCACGTGCAGCTCCACCTGGCTCGTCACCCGGACCAGCGTACGCGCGCCCGGTGCGGCCGGCCGGCGTGCCACCGAAACCCGGTGGCCCTAGGGTCTTCCCATGCGGCTGGGTGTGCTCGACGTCGGTTCCAACACGGTTCATCTGCTGGTGGTCGACGCCCACCACGGCGCGCACCCGTGGGCGGCGCACTCCGAGAAGGTGGTGCTGCGGCTGGCCGAGCAGATCGGCCCGGACGGCGCGCTCACCCGGGCCGGCGCCGACGGGCTGGTCGAGGCGGTCGGCGCGGCGCGCGCGTCGGCCACCGCGCTGGCCGCCGACGACCTGCTGGCCTTCGCGACCAGCGCGGTGCGGGAGGCCACCAACGCGGCCGAGGTGCTGACCCGGGTGCGGGAGGAGACCGGCGTACGGCTGGAGGTGCTCTCCGGTGCGGACGAGGCGCGGGCGACGTTCCTCGCGGTGCGACGGTGGTTCGGCTGGTCGGCGGGGCGGTTGCTGGCGATGGACATCGGCGGCGGCTCGTTGGAGTTGGCGGCCGGCATCGACGAGGACCCGGAGGTGGCGGTGTCGCTGCCGTTGGGGCCGGCCGGTTGAGCCGGGACCGGCTGCACGTCGACCCGTCGGGGCTGACCCCACCGACCGCCGAGGCCGTGGAGGAGTTACGGGAGTACGTCGACGCGCAGCTCGACCCGGTGGTGGAGAAACTGGCCGGGGTGGGCTGGGAACGGCCGGTCGCCACCTCGAAGACCTTCCGGACGCTGGCCCGGTTGGCCGGGGCGGCCCCCTCCTCGGCAGGGCTGTGGGCGCGGCGCAGCCTCACCCGGACGGGGCTGCGGCAGGTGTTGGGGTTCGTCCGGCACATCCCACCGGGCAAGCTCTCCGAGCTGGAGGGGGTCAGCGCCGGGCGGGCCCACCAACTGCTGGCCGGGGCGGTGGTGGCCGAGGCGGTGCTGCGCCGGTTCGATGTGCCGGCGGTGGACATCTGCCCGTGGGCGCTGCGTGAGGGCGTCATCCTCAGACGGTTGGATCAGCTGGCACCGATGTGACGTACGCCGGTGGTTGCGCGGCTTTTGCGGTTGCTCGTCCGGAACTGTGGTGGCGGGCCGGGCTACCCTCGGGGATGTGACTTCCCGCGTCCCGGTGCTCCTGTCCAGTTCCTCGGTCTTTCCTGAGCGGACCGCGGCGGCGTTCCAGCTCGCCGCGGCACTCGGCTACGACGGGGTCGAGGTGATGGTCTGGACCGACGCCGTCAGCCAGGATGCCGGCGCGCTGCGTGGCCTCGCCAAGCACTACGGCGTCCCGGTGCTGTCGGTGCACGCCCCCTGCCTGCTGGTCACCCAGCGGGTGTGGAGCCCCGACCCGTGGGAGCGGCTGCGGCGGGCCGCCGAGCTGGCCGACACGC
The DNA here is from genome assembly GCF_019374995.1 of Micromonospora sp. RL09-050-HVF-A. Taxonomy (NCBI): domain Bacteria; kingdom Bacillati; phylum Actinomycetota; class Actinomycetes; order Micromonosporales; family Micromonosporaceae; genus Micromonospora; species Micromonospora sp. RL09-050-HVF-A. The sequence continues at coordinate 3,842,471 of NZ_JAGKQP010000002.1, read as the reverse complement.
TGGAGGCCCCGACGGTGGTGGTGCACCCGCCGTTCACCTGGCAACGCGACTACGCCCGGACCTTCGCCGACGGGCTGGGCACCATCGCCGCCCGGTTCACCGGGCTGCACCTGGCGGTGGAGAACATGTACCCGGTGCGGATGGCCGGTCGGCAGTTCGTCCCGTACGCGCCCGGTTGGGACCCGACCGACGTCGGCTATCCCGCGTACACCCTCGATCTGTCGCACTGCGCCGCGTCGCACAGCGACCCGCTGGCGATGGCCGACCGGATGGGTACCGGCCTGGCCCACGTCCACCTAGGCGACGGCACCGGGGAGGGCCGCGACGAGCACCTGGTCCCCGGCCGGGGCACCCAACCCTGCGCCGAGCTGCTCCGCTCCCTGGCCGGCCGCGGCTTCACCGGCTCGGTCGCGGTGGAGGTCACCACCCGGGGCGCCAAGAGCCGCGCCGTCCGCGAAGCCGACCTCCGCGACTCCCTCACCTTCGCCCGCGCCCACCTGACCGCCCCCACCCCCCTAAACGCCTAACCCACCCCCTCCCCTCCCTCCCACCCCCACTTCGCCCCGGTGATCAAGAGGTTTGCGTCATGTCCGAGCCCGAATCTGACGCAAAGCTCTTGGTCAACTGACGCAAAGCTCTTGATCACCGGGGCGGGGCGGGGCGAGCGGGGCGGAAGGGGGGAGAGGGCGGGGGGAGGGGTCAGGGGACCGGGGTGAGGGTGGGTTGCTCGGCGGCGCGTTTGCGGGCGCGGTGGGCGGCGACGTGGGAGCGGGTGGCACAGCGCTCCGAGCAGAACCGGCGGCAGCAGTTGGACGAGGTGTCCAGGTAGACGTTGCGGCAGCGCTCGTCGGCGCAGACCCCGAACCGGGCGCTGCCGTACTCGCAGAGCCACACCGACAGGCCCCACGCCGCGCCGGCCAGGTATTCGGCGCTGACCGACGCGCCCCGGCTGGTCACGTGCATGTGCCAGTCGCTGGAGTCGTGACCCGAGATGCGCGGCTGCACCGGGAACGCCTCCAGCATGGCGTTCAGTTCGGCCACCGCCTGGGCGTCGCGCCCCGAGGTGCCGTACTCGAAGACGTCGCGCAACCGCTTCTGCGCCCGCCGGAAGATTGCCAGGTCCCGGTCGGCGACCTCGTCGCGCATCCACGCGTTGTCGTCCGGAAAGAGGGCCCGCAGGTCGTCGAGGTCGTCCAGGTGGGCGTTGACTAGGTCAACCCCGGTCCTGGCGTACGCGTCGAAGTTCACCCGACCAACGGTAGACGACTCATGCGGCACGCGGCGCGTCGATGTAGTGCGGCAGGAAGCGCGCGTAACCGTCGGTGATCAGACTTTCGCTCTCCCGGATGCCGACGCCTGCGGACCCGCCGTCGACGATCCAGCTGCCCAGCACCATCCGACCCCCGTCGAACTGCGGCAACGCCCGGAACTCCTGATAGCAGAAGCCCTCGTCACCATAGATCCCCGGATTGCTGATCTCCGTGTCGCCGGTGACGATGCGTACCGAGCCGCCCTCCCGGCCGAGCAGTGGCTTCGCCACGTACTCCGGCATTCCGCGCGGTGAGTCCAGGTAGGCCGGGAGCAGCAGCTCGTGCCCCGGGTACAGCTCCCAGAGCACCGCCAGCAGCGCCTTGTTCGACAGCAGCAGCTTCCAGGCCGGTTCGATCCAGGTGGTCGGGGTGCCCGGCTCCAACGCCGGACGGCCGTACGGCTCGGCCAGCATCCACTCCCACGGGTAGAGCTTGAAGCAGGTGGTGACCGGCCGGTCGGCGGCGTCGACGAAGCGCCGGCCGTCCCAGCCGACGTGCTGGATCGGCAGCAGCGTCACGTCGAGCCCGGCCTGCCGGGCCGTCTCGGCCAGGTAACCGGCGGTGATCTGGTCCTCGCCGGACTCCTCCTCGTTGGACCAGCACACGTGCACCCGCCGGTCGTGCAGCCCCGCTCCGATCTTGGCCCACGCCCCGACCAGCCGCTCGTGCAGGCTGTTCCACTGGTCGGCGTCGGGGCGGGTGTCCTCCAGCCAGTACCACTGCACGATGCTCGCCTCGACCAGGGCGGTCGGGGTGTCGGCGTTGTACTCCAGCAACTTCGGCGGCCACGAGCCGTCGTAGGCCAGGTCGAACCGGCCGTACAGGGTGGGTGGGCGTTCGTGCAGCGACCGGGCCACCGCCTGTGCCGCCCAGTCGGGGATGCCGAACTCGGCGTACCGGTTGCGGGCCACCACGTGCTCGGCGGCGGCCACCGACATCCGGTGCAACTCCTCGGTCGCCTCCTCCAGCCGGAGCACCTCGTCGAGGTCGAAGACGTACGCGGCGGACTCGTCCCAGTACGACATGATCTCGCCGTCGGGCAGTTCGGTGTCGACGTACACCAGGCCCTGGGTGCGGATCACCGCGTCGAACTCCGGGCGGGGGGTGACCCGCTCCCGGCGCACCGTCAGCCGCCGCAGGAGGCGAGATGGGTGCCGAAGCCGCCGCGCTCCGGCAGCGCGCCGGCCACCGGGTCGGGTGCGGCGGCCCGGGGGGCGATGCCGACGGTCGGCACCTGCATGGCGAGTGCCACGGTGTCCCCGCCGCCGACCGGCCCGAGGGCGCAGTCGTCATCGTCGTCGTCGGAGGTGAGGTTGCAGCCGGAGAGGGCGAGTGCCAGCGCGGTGAGCGCGCCGATCTGCACGGAGGCCGACCGCAGCCGGCGGCGGGGGTGTCGTTCCACGCTCATGGTTGTAACTGATCCACGCCACCGGCGCGTCCCCTGACCGGCCCGTACCGTGGCCGGAACCGGTGCGCCCCGCCGCCGGGCGCGGTCCGCCCCGCCGCCGGGCGCGGTCCCACGGTCGGGCGTTACGCTCGGCTCATGCTCCGTTCCGTCATCCTCGCCGCCTCCCGGTCATCCCAGGTCGAGCGGCTCGTCGCGACGGCCCCCTCACCCGGGACGTCGTCCGCCGGTTCGTCGCCGGCACCGGCACCGACGACGCGTTGCGCGCGACCCGCGAACTCGTCGCCGACGGCCTGACGGTCACCCTCGACAACCTCGGCGAGGACACCGTCACCCCCGACCAGGCCACCGCCACCCGGGACGAGTACCTCGCCCTGCTGCGGGCGCTCGACGCCGCCGGGCTCACCCCGGCCGCCGAGGTGAGCGTCAAGCTCTCCGCCCTCGGTCAGCGCTTCGACGAGCAGTTGGCCTACGACAACGCGCGGGCGATCTGCGCGGCGGCCGACGAGGCGGGCACCACGGTCACCCTGGACATGGAGGACCACACCACCACCGACTCGACCCTGGACACGCTGGTCAAGCTGCGTAAGGACCACCCGTCGACCGGGGCGGTGCTCCAGGCGTACCTGCGGCGGACCGAGTCGGACTGCCGGGAGTTGGCCGGTGCCGGGTCGCGGGTCCGGTTGTGCAAGGGCGCGTACGCCGAGCCGGAGTCGGTGGCGTACCAGTCGGCCCGCGAGGTGGACAAGTCGTACGTGCGCTGCCTCAACGTGCTGATGTCCGGGGCGGGCTACCCGATGCTGGCCACCCACGACCCGCGCCTGATCGCCATCGGCGAGGACCGGGCCCGCTGGTTCGACCGGGGCCCCGGCGAGTTCGAGTTCCAGATGCTGTACGGCATCCGCCCCGACGAGCAGGCCCGGCTGGCCGGTGAGGGCTACACGGTGCGCACCTACCTGCCGTACGGGGAGGACTGGTACGGCTACCTGATGCGCCGCCTCGCCGAGCGCCCCGCGAACCTGGTCTTCTTCGGTCGGGCCCTGGCCTCGAAGAAGTAGGCCATCCGGGAACACCAGGTCACGACCGGGTGAACGACGCCCGGTGCGCGATGAGTTGTGGGAAGGGATCGCGCAGGTCACAGCCGCCCCGCTACCGTACTGGTAACACGCGCGTTGCCGGCCCGTGCGGAAGCTCCGTCGGGTGGCGCGCGCCGGGCATGGGATGGGTCGGGTGAGCCATGGCCGGGTCGCAGTCCTCCGACGGTCGGCTGTCGGATGTCAGGTTCCTCACGGTCGCCGAGGTCGCCGCGGTGATGCGGGTGTCCAAGATGACGGTCTATCGCCTGGTGCACAGCGGTGAACTCACCGCCGTCCGGGTGGGCCGTTCGTTCCGGGTGCCCGAGCACGCCGTACACGACTATCTGCGTGGGGCGTTCCAGGAGACCGCCTGATCGCGCCGGTCGCGGCCGTACGACCGCACCGATCGCGACGTAACGGGCATCGGCTGGGGGCGCGTTGGTCCTGCTGACGCTCTCCGGCTACCCTGGAGCCGATCCTGAACCGTGCGCCGGTGTGCCCCGCCGCCACCAGGCTGGGTCCAGGTCCGTTGTCCGCAGAGCGGCCACCGGCGTCACCATCTCGACGCCGGGCGTCCGTGCCGAACGTTGCATCGAAAGGCTGTCGTATGGGCTCGGTGGTCAAGAAGCGCCGCAAGCGCATGGCTAAGAAGAAGCACCGCAAGCTGCTGCGCAAGACCCGCGTCCAGCGTCGCCGTCTCGGCAAGTGACCGACGCCGGGTCACCACCCGGCGTCCGGCACCACTTGCCATCTGTCGACCCCCGGAGGCTCAGGTGATCAGGCCGCGGACATCCCGGCTCGATCTCGCCTGCCGGTCAGGGCGTGCGCGATGACCCCCGGTGGCACCCCAGGTGCTCCGGGGGTCGTCGTCGTGACCGGGGTCGGTCGTTATCTGGGGGCGCACGTCGCCGCCCGGCTCGCCGCCGACCCCCGCATCGAACGGGTGATCGGCGTCGACCCGGCCACTCCCGGCCCCGAGTTCGCCGGCCTGCTCGACCGGGTGGAACGCATCCGGCTGGACCTCGACTCGCTCGGCGGCCTGCTGGCCGACCTCGACGTCGTCGCCGTGGTCCATCTCGCCCTGGTCACCGCCCCCGACCCGCAGCAGGGCGGCCGGTCGGGGATGAAGGAACAGAACGTCATCGGCACCATGCAGCTGCTCGCCGCCTGCCAGCGGGCACCCCGGCTGCGCAAGCTAGTGGTCCGGTCGTCGACCGCCGCCTACGGCGCGTCCTTCCGCGACCCGGCGGTCTTCACGGAGGAGACCGAGCCCCGCGAGGTGCCGCGCGGCGGTTTCGGCCGCGACATCCTCGACATCGAGGGGTACGTGCGCGGCTTCCGTCGCCGTCGACCCGACGTGACCGCGACGGTGCTGCGCTTCGCCCCGTTCATCGGCTCCACCGCCGACACCACACTCACCCGGTACTTCTCCCAGCCGGTGGTGCCCACGGTCTTCGGCCGCGATCCCCGGCTCCAGTTCGTGCACTTCGACGACGCCCTGGAGGTGCTGCACCGGTCGGTCGCCGAGGACCACCCGGGCACGTACAACGTCGCCGGGCCGGGGGTGCTCTCGCTGTCCCAGGCGATCCGCCGGGCCGGTCGGGTGGCCGTGCCGGTGTGGGAGCCGGGGCTGTCCGGGGCCGCCGCGATCGCCCGTAACCTCGGCTTCGGCCGCTACGGCCTCGACCAGGTCGACCTGATCGTGCACGGCCGAGTGGTCGACACCCGCCGGCTGACCCGGGAGTACGGCTTCACCCCGCGCTCCACCGCCGTCGCGTTCGACGACTTCATCCGCGCCCACCACGGTGGTGCCGTCCTCAGCCGGGACCAGCTCGCCATGGCCGAGCAGATGGTGCTGGAGAGCATCCGGCAGGTCCGTTCCGCGGTCCGGGACCGTACGTGACCGAGCAGAACGGCCACCGTCGGCTCACCACGCCGCCCGTCCCCGCCCCGCCGTCGCGCAACGGGGCCCGGCCCGAGCCCACCGCCCCCGACCTGGCCCGCCCCGCGCCCAAGTCCGCGCCCGCGCCCGCGCCCAAGTCCGCGCCCGCGCCCGCGCCCGCGCCCAAGTCCGCGCCCGCGCCCGCGCCCGCGCCCAAGTCCGCGCCCGCGCCCGCGCCCGCCGAGCCTGACGCGGCCGGCCCTTCGGTGGCGGACCGGCCCGGTGACCAGTGGGACCGTCGGGTCGCCTCCGGCCTGGCGTTCCTGCGCCGCCGCCTCTCCGGCCAGTACGAGGTGGACGAGTTCGGGTTCGATCCGGAGCTGACCGGGGCGGTCTTCCATCCGCTGCTGCGGCTGCTCTACCGCGACTGGTTCCGCACCGAGGTGACCGGCCTGGAGCACGTGCCCACCGACGGGGCCGGCCTGGTGGTCGGCAACCACTCCGGCACGGTGGCCCTGGACGCGCTGATCCTCTCCGCCGCCCTGCACGACCAGCACCCCGCCCGCCGCTACCTGCGGCTGCTCGGCGCGGACCTGGTCTTCCGGATGCCCGTCGTCTCCGAGCTGGCCCGCAAGACCGGCGGTACGGTCGCCTGCAACCCGGACGCCGAGCGGCTGCTCGGCAACGGCGAGGTGGTGGGCGTCTTCCCCGAGGGGTTCAAGGGCATCGGCAAGCTCTACTCCGACCGCTACAAGCTGCAACGCTTCGGCCGGGGTGGTTTCGTCTCGGCGGCGTTGCGCACCGGCACCCCGATCGTCCCGGTCGCCATCGTCGGCGGCGAGGAGATCTATCCGATGCTGGCCGACATCAAACCGTTGGCCCGGCTGCTCAAGCTGCCCTACTTCCCGGTCACCCCGACGTTCCCGTGGCTGGGGCCGCTGGGCATGGTGCCGCTGCCCAGCAAGTGGCTGATCGAGTTCTGCCCGCCGATCCCGACCGCCCACCTGACCGACTCGGCGGACGACCCGCTGGTCGTGTTCAACCTCGCCGACCAGGTCCGCGAGACCATTCAGCAGACCCTGCACCAGCTGCTGGAACGCCGCCCCGACCCGTTCGGCCCCTGAGCCTGCGTCTCCGGCCGCCCGGCGCGGGGGTGTGGCGCGGTGGCCCGGTCCGGGGAGGGTGCGGCGCGGTGGCCCGGCGGGTCGGCTGCGGTCCGGGTGGCGCCGGGGTCAGGCCGGGTGGCGGCGTCGGTGCAGCGCCCGGCCGGCGGAGACCGCGCCGGCCAGCAGCCCCAGCGCCGCCGTCGACGGTACGGCGATCCGGGCGGCCCGGCGCCCGGTGCGGAAGTCCCGGACCTCCCAGCCCCGCTCCCGGGCGGTACGCAGCAACGCGCCGTCCGGGTTGACCGCCACCGCCCGGCCCACCGCGTCGAGCATCGGCAGGTCGTTGCAGGAGTCGCTGTAGGCGGTGCAGCGGGCCAGCTCCAGCCCTTCGACCGTGGCGAGTTGGAGGACCGCCTCGGCCTTCGCCGGCCCGTGCATCAGGTCACCCACCAGCCGGCCGGTGTACGCGCCGTCAACCACCTCGGCGACGGTGCCGATCGCGCCGGTCAGGCCGAGCCGGGCGGCGATCACCCGGCCGATCTCCACCGGCGCGGCGCTGACCAACCAGACCCGCTGGCCGGCGTCGAGGTGGCGTTGGGCGAGCCGTCGGGTGCCGACCCAGATCCGTGGTGCCATCAACTCGTCGAAGATCTCCTCGGCCAGCCGTTCGACGTCACCGACCCGCCAACCCTCGACGAAGGCGAGGGCGGCCTGTCTGGCCTTCGACATGTCACCGGCGTGCTCGGTGGCCAGCAACCGGAACCGGGCCTGCTGCCAGGCGAACCGGGCCAGGTCACCGGTGGTGAAGTAGCGGCGGGCGGCGAGCCCACGGGCGAACCAGTAGATCGACGCGCCCTGCATCATGGTGTTGTCGACGTCGAAGAACGCAGCGGCGAGGGAATCCGCCGGGGCGGGCCCGAGCGTCGGCGTCGCGTCCGCCCAGCCGGCGGTGTGCCCGTGGGCGTCGGTGCTGACGGTCACCTTGCGGGTGTCGGCCATCGCACCTCCTCCCGCGCCGTCGAGCGTGCCTTCGTTGACGAGCCTAGTCGGGCCGGGACGCCGGTCGACCGGTCCACGCAGGAACTGTGGCGGGTGACTCTGCCGCCGGTCAGCGGTCGATCGGGCAGCCGGCCGGGACAGGGCCGAGGGCGTCGCTGTCGACCGGGGCGGGTGACGCGCAGCTGATCGCGGCGCGCAGCGCGTCGGAGCGCTTGCGGATCGCGTCGAGCAGGGCGAGGGACTGCCGGGTGCGTTCCCGCTCGGCGGAGCCGGCCCCGTCGAGCAGGCCGGCCACCGCCCGACGTTGCCCGGTGACGAAGGTGTTCACCGCGTCCAGCGCCGCCGGATCGGTGTGCTGCGCGGCACCGGTGGTGAGCAGCCGTACGCCCTGCCGGGTGTCGGCGTCCATGTCGTCGAGGACCGCGCTGAACCCGGTCGCGTCGTCGCGGAGCGTCGCCGCCTCGTCGAGCCGGGTCCGGGCGAAGTCGAGGAAGAGTTGCCCGCGGCTGAGGTCCGACTTGGCCAGGGCTAGCTGGGCCCGTTCGGTGGAACGCTTCATGCCGTACAGGGCGTCGCCGGGCACCGCGTTCTCACTGGCGGCGGAGATGCCGGAGACGGCGATCGCCCCGGCCGCGATGCCCACCAGGATGGCGCCCCGGGCCCGGGCCCGGCGGGCGGTCGCCCCGCCCAGCAGCGAACTCCGGCCGGTGGCCTGCGGGGTGCCGGCCGCAGCCGGGTCGGTGGTGTGTTCCCGCTCGGCGGCGGCCACCAGCATGGCCCGCAGGCCGGCGCGGAACTCGACGTCCACGTGGATGTCAGGTCGCTCGGCGACGAGTCGCTGCCCGACCGCCACGAGCCTGGTGAGCTGGTCGTCGGCGCGGGATCGGACGTGGTGGCGTCGGCCGCCGTTGGCCTCGTCGAGAAGCTGGGCGAAGCGTACGGCCCGACGACGGGAGAAAAGGTCGCTGTCCACCGCAGGCACCCCCTCTCGCTGGTCACGGCCGGTCGGCCGCGGTGGTTCCCAGCGACCGGCGGCGGCGTGCACCGTCGTACCAGGGTCGTGGTCGGCGGCGCTGCCCTGGACCGGGACGGATCCGGGGGCGCCGGGACAACCACCGGCCGCACCCGGAGAAACGCTCCGTGCCGGGCACCGGTTACGGGGCGGCCGGCAGCGAAATCACGAAGAGTGATCGTTGCCGCAGGTCAGGGCTGGAAACCGTCGGGTAGCAGACGGGCCAGCGCGCGGACCGCGCGGTACTGCAACGCCTTGATCGCTCCCTCGTTCTTGCCCATCGCCCGGGCCGTCTCCGCCACCGAGAGGCCCTGGAGGAAGCGGAGCACGATGCACTCCTGCTGTTCCGGGTTGAGCCGGGTGACGGCGGTGAGCAGCGCGACGTTGGTGATGTGCTCGACCACCGCCGCCTCGGGGCTGCCCTCCGGTCCGCGGTCCTCCCGGTCGGCGTCGAGTACGTCACCGGTGGTCACCTCCAGCCGGTAGCGGCCGGACTTGAAGTGGTCGGCGACCAGGTTGCGGGCGATGGTGACCAGCCAGGCGCCCAGGTCGCGACCCTGCCAGGTGAAGCTGCCGATCCGTTTGAGGGCGCGCAGGAAGGTGTCCGAGGTGAGGTCCTCCGCCAGTTGGCGGTTGCCGACCCGGAAGTAGACGAACCGGAAGACCGTGTCCACGTACCGGTCGTAGATCAGTCCGAACGCCTCGGCCTCGCCGGCCTGCGCCCGTTCGACCAGCGTCCAGACCTCGGTGGCCGGGTCGGACGGGTCGGGTCGGCTCGGAAAGCCGGTGGGCGGGGTGCCGGTGGGCGTCGCGGTGGTGCCGGCCGGGGCGGGGGCCGGGGCCGTCGGGCGTGCGGTGTCGTCGGTCGGCACGGCCGGGACCAGTGCGGTGTCGTCGGTCGGTACGGCCGGGATCAGTGCGGTGTCGTCGGTCGGTACGGCCGGGATCAGTGCGGTGTCGTCGGCCGGTACGGCCGGGATGACGGCGGTCTCCCCGCCGGTCGGATCGGTCACGGCGGGGGGGTCGCCGACCCGGCGGCTCTGCGTGGGCATGGTGGGTGGCCGGGCGGGTGAGGTCACCCGGCCGGCCGGGGTGGCGTTGCCACCGGGCGCGGCGGGCCGGGGTGCCGCCTCGTTGGGGTGTGGACGCTGGTGCACCCGGCGGGACGCCGCCTCCGGGCGGGCCGGGTCCAACCGTTCGTTCACCGATGCGCGGGGCGTCGGCCCGGTCAGCCCGGTGGGATGATCCGGGTAGCCGAAGGCGGTCATCGGGCCTCCCGAGGGCGCGACACGGCCGGGCCCGGACGGCGGCGGGCAGCCGCCGCGCCGGGTCTGTCCCTGTCGGACAGGGCCGTGTGGTGGGGTGCCGACGCGCGGCAGATCCCCTTGAGGTGCTGGTCCAATGCGCGCACAGGCACGGGGGCCTCCTCGGGCTGAGGGGTGTCGACTCACGGCAAATGGGGTGAGCCGACCCGAGTGATGATAGGGCCAACGTCACCCGTGTGTGCCAAGTCCGTTACACAGGGCCAAAGTATTTGCCGGGGCCGCACAGCCTTGGCGGACCGGTTGTCCGTCGTGGTCGGTTGACTTTCACGTCGCGACTTGATCTGGGGTGGAAATTGCAGCTCAGTGGGGTGGTCGGCGGTCGACGACACGCCGTGGCGCCGGTCCGTTCACCGGTGTTCCCGGCCCCGTCCCGGCGCGGTCGGGGACCCGGATCGGCCCTCCGTTCGGGCGGGCCCGTTGACGCTGCGTGACCGTACGGTGTGTGGGCCTGGCCGGGCGGTCGGGGGCGTGCCAGACTCGGCCACTGCGCGACCGGCTCGGCCGTCCCGGGTGTGGCGCACCGGTGGACGGGCGAGACTGGGCGGGCGTGCCCGGCGCGTGTCGCCGGGCATCCGGCACCCGTGCGCACCGGTCCGTCCACCGCGCGCATCCCCGTCGCGGCCGAGTTCGGCCGCCCCGTACCCGGAGGTCCCGATGTCCACTGCCGCCCGGCTCGCCCTGATCACCCGACCCGGTTGTCACCTGTGCGAGGACGCCAAGGCCGCCCTGGAGCGGGTGGTGGCGGTCACCGGCGACCGGTGGGTCGAGAAGGACGTGACCGGCGACGTCGAGCTGGAGCGCGAGTACGGCGACCGGCTGCCGGTGGTGCTGCTCGACGGCAAGGAGCACGGGTACTGGCGGGTGGAGGAGGAGCGGTTGCTCAAGGATCTGACCACTCCCCAGCTCTAGGGTGGCGCGGATCACGGTGGGTCAGCAGTCGCGCGCGATTGGTGAGGGAAGTCGGGATTGCGTAATAATCGCGCGGCGGCACCCTTGGCGTGCCGGATCGATCTTGCGGGATGGGGGAGCTGGTGGAGGAGTGCCGCGATTCAGCAAGATCGCGATTTGTGCACGTCTTCACAAGCGCCTACTCTGTAGTTTCGACGCGCCCTGCTAGCACGGCCGGCTCACCCGGCCACCGGCGGGGGTCCCCCAACGGGCGGGCACCGGAGCCGGCCGAGGATCGCACCGCACGGAGTCTCATGAGTCAGCACCGTCACCCTGGCGTGCCCGGCCGCGCCGGTGCCGTACCGGCGCTCCCGGACCTCCCGGAGGCGACCGTCGCGCGGCTCCCCGAGTATCTCCGCGCCCTGCACAACCTCGCCGACGCCGGCCACGAGACGGTCTCCAGCGAGGGCCTGGCCGGGGCGGCCGGAGTCAACTCCGCCAAGCTCCGCAAGGACCTCTCCCACCTCGGCTCGTACGGCACCCGGGGCGTCGGCTACGACGTCGCCCTGCTGATCGACCAGATCGAGTTCGTGCTCGGGCTCACCCAACGGCGGGCCGTCGCCCTGGTCGGGGTGGGTAATCTCGGTCACGCCCTGGCCGGCTACGCCGGCTTCGCCGGACGGGGCTTCCGGATCGCGGCCCTCTTCGACGCCGACACGTCCCGGGTCGGCGAGATGATCAACGGGTTGGTCGTCCGGCACGTCGACGAGCTGCCCCGGGTCGCCGCCGAGGAGGCCATCTCGATCGGCGTGATCGCCACCCCGGCCCCGGCCGCCCAGGCGGTGGCCGAGCAACTGGTCGCCGTCGGCGTCACGAGCATCCTCAACTTCGCGCCGTGCGTACTCTCGGTGCCGGACGGGGTCGACGTGCGCAAGGTCGACCTCGCCATCGAGCTGCAGATCCTGTCCTTCCACGAGCACCGCAAGGCGTCGCTGACCGCGCTGCCCGCCACCGGCGGCTCCGCCCTCACCGCCCTGCCCGGCGGGCTCACGACCCCCGACACCCAGGAGGCGATCGGCACGTGAAGCTGCTCGTCGTCGGCGCGTCCTACCGCACCGCTCCCGTGGCTACCCTGGAGCAGTTGGCAGTCGCCCCCGCCGACCTCACCCGCACCCTGGACCGCCTGGTCGCCCAGCCGTACGTCGCCGAGGCGGTGCTCGTCTCCACCTGCAACCGGGTGGAGGTCTACGCCGCCGTGTCCGGTTTCCACGGCGGCCTGGGCGACATCTGCGCGGTCCTCGCCGAGCAGGCCGGCGCCCCACCCGCCGCGTTCGCCAACCACCTCTACGTGCACTACGACGCCGCCGCCGTCGACCACGTCTTCCGGGTCGCCGCCGGACTGGACTCGATGGTCGTGGGCGAGGCGCAGATCCTCGGCCAGCTCCGCGACGCCTACCACTGGGCCTCCGGCGCGGACACCGCCGGGCGGCTGCTGCACGAGCTGATGCAGCAGGCGCTGCGGGTCGGCAAACGGGCCCACGCCGAGACCAACATCGACCGGGCCGGGCAGAGCGTCGTCACCGCCGCCCTGGACCTCACCGCCGAGCTGCTCGACGGTGGCCTCACCGGCCGGCCGGCCCTGGTGGTCGGCGCGGGTGCGATGGGCGCGCTGAGCGTGGCGACGCTGTCCCGCCGGGACGCCGGCCCGCTCACCGTCACCAACCGGGGCGTCGACCGGGCGGTCCGGTTGGCCGAGTCGTACGGGGCGAACGCCGTCCCGATCGCCGGACTCGTCCCCGCGCTCTCCACAGTGGACATCGTAGTGGCCGCCACCGCCGCCACCGAACCGGTCCTCACCGTCGACGTGGTGACCGGTGCGCTCGCCCGCCGCGACCCCGACCGGGGCCGCTGGTCCTGCTCGACCTCGCCGTCCCCCGCGACGTCGCACCCGAGGTGGCCGGGCTGCCCGGCGTCGAGGTGATCGACATCGACCGGATGGCCACCCTGCTCGCCGACGGCCCGGCCGCCGCCGACGCCGCCGAGGTCGGCCGGATCGTGGCCACCGAGGTCGAGGCGTTCCTGAGCTGGCTGCGCGGCGCCGACGTGGCACCCACCGTGGCCGCCCTGCGCGGACGCGCCGACGACGTGGTGACCGCCGAGCTGCGTCGGCTCACCCAGCGTCGCCCGGACTTCAGCGACGAGCAGCGCGCCGAGGTCGCCCGGACCGTGCACCGGGTGGTGCAGCGGCTGCTGCACCAGCCCACCGTCAAGGTCCGCCAGCTCGCCGCCGAACCGGGTGGCGACCAGTACGCCGCGCTGCTGCGCGAGCTGTTCGACCTGCAGGTGCCGCAGACCTCGCCGGTCGACTCGGTGCCCGACGTGGTCGAGACCGGCCATGGATCGTTCGAGGTCGCCGACGTGCCGACGACCGACTCCGACCAGCCGCCCACCGGAGGTGAGCGATGAGTACCCCCCTGCGCCTCGGCACCCGGGGCAGCGCCCTGGCGATGGCCCAGTCCGGCCACGTCGCCGAGGCGATCACCGCGGCGACCGGCCGCGCCGTCGAGCTGGTCGAGGTGGTCACCGCCGGGGACCGGTCGTCCGCGCCGGTGCAGCGCCTCGGCGTCGGCGTCTTCGTCTCGGCGCTGCGCGACGCGTTGACCGCCCGCACCATCGACCTCGCCGTGCACTCCTACAAGGATCTACCCACCGCCGAGGCGAGTGGGCTGCACGTCGCGGCGGTGCCGCCCCGGCAGGACCCGCGTGACGCGCTGGTCGCCACCGGTGGTCGTACCCTCGCGGAGCTGCCGCCCGGGGCCGTGGTCGGCACCGGCGCGCTGCGCCGCATCGCCCAGCTGCACGCCCTCGGCCTGCAACTGGAGGTCACCCCGATCCGGGGCAACGTCGACACCCGGCTCGGCCGGGTGCTCGGCCCGGACGCCGACCTCGACGCGGTCGTGCTGGCCCGGGCCGGGCTGGCCCGGCTCGGCCGGACCGACGTGATCACCGAAACGCTCGACCCGATGCTGATGCTGCCCGCGCCCGCCCAGGGCGCGCTGGCCGTGGAGTGCCGGGCCGACGACTCCGACCTGGTCGAGCTGCTCGCCGTGCTCGACCACGCACCGTCGCGGGCCGCGGTCGTCGCGGAACGGGCGCTGCTGGCCACCCTGGAGGCCGGGTGCTCCGCCCCGGTCGCCGCCTACGCCGAACTCGCCGAAGGTGAGAACGGTGACGAGATTTACCTGCGCGGGGCGGTGATCAGCCCGGACGGTTCCCGAGACCTCCGGCTGTCCCGCACCGGAACGCCCGCCGACGCGGCGGAGATCGGCAAGGCACTCGCCGCCGAACTCCTCGAACTCGGCGCCGACTCGATCCTCGGCCACGAAGGAAGCACCGGCCCGGGGACCCAGCAATTTGGGAGCACAGAATGACCCGCACCCGTAAGCCCGTCGGCCGCATCGCGTTCGTCGGCGCCGGACCCGGTGACCCGGGCCTACTGACCCGCCGGGCCCACGACGCCCTGACCGACGCCGACCAGGTGGTGTACGACCGGGGAGTCCCCGAGTCGCTGCTCGACGTCGTGCGCGCCCAGGCCCGGGCCGACGCCCAGTTCAGCCCCGCCGAGGGCGTACCGGGCGACGTGGCGAAGATGCTCATCAGCGCGGCCCGCTCCGGGCTCAACGCGGTGCACCTGGTCGCCGGTGACCCGTTCGGCCACGACTCGGTGGTCAAGGAGGTGCAGGCCGTCGCGCGGACCGCCGCGCACTTCGAGGTGGTGCCGGGCGTCGGCCAGGCCGAGGGCGTCGCCACCTACGCCGGGGTGCCGTTGCCCGGGGTACGCACCGCCGCAGACGTCGAGGACGTCGGCACGCTGGACTTCGACGCGCTCGCCGCCGCCGTCGCCCGGGGCTCGCTGGCCCTGGCGGTCGACGCCGGTGACCTGGCCGCGGTGCGCGACGGCCTGCTGGCCGCGGGGGTGGACGGCACCACCGGGGTCGGGGTGACCGGCGACGGCACCGGCGAGACGCAGTACACCACCACGTCGAGCGTGGACTCGTTCGTCGCGGCGGCGCTCGGCTTCACCGGCCGGGTGGTGCTCACCGTCGGCGAGGGCGTCGGCCAGCGGGACCGGCTGAGCTGGTGGGAGAACCGCCCGCTGTACGGCTGGAAGGTGCTGGTCCCCCGGACGAAGGAGCAGGCCGGGGCGATGAGCGCCCGGCTGCGCGCGTACGGGGCGATCCCGTGCGAGGTGCCGACGATCGCGGTCGAGCCGCCGCGTACCCCGGCGCAGATGGAGCGGGCGGTCAAGGGGCTGGTCGACGGCCGGTACGCCTGGGTGATCTTCACCTCGGTCAACGCGGTCCGGGCGGTCTGGGAGAAGTTCGCCGAGCACGGGCTGGACGCCCGGCACTTCGGCGGCGTCAAGATCGCCTGCATCGGTGAGGCCACCGCCGACGCGGTGCGCGCCTTCGGCATCCAGCCGGAGCTGGTGCCCGCCGGGGAGCAGTCCTCCGAGGGGCTGCTGGCCGAGTTCTCCCCGCACGACGAGATCCTCGACCCGGTCGGCCGGGTGCTGCTGCCGCGCGCCGACATCGCCACCGAGACGCTCGCCGCCGGGCTCACCGAGCGCGGCTGGGAGGTCGACGACGTGACCGCCTATCGGACGGTCCGCGCCGCCCCGCCACCCGCCGAGATCCGGGACGCGATCAAGTCGGGCGGGTTCGACGCGGTGCTCTTCACGTCCTCCTCCACGGTGCGCAACCTCGTCGGTATCGCGGGGAAGCCGCACGCGCGTACCGTTGTCGCTGTCATCGGGCCCAAGACGGCGGAGACCGCGACGGAGTTCGGCCTGCGGGTCGACGTGCAGCCGCCGCACGCCTCGGTGCCCGACCTGGTCGAGGCGCTCGCCGCCTACGCCGTCGAACTGCGCGAGAAGCTCGCCGCGATGCCGGCGAAGCAGCGTCGGGGTTCGAAGGTGCAGGGGCCGACCGCGCTCAGGTTCCGCTAGTCGTACTGGGAGGCCCCTCATGCCGTACCCCGAGATCCGGCCCCGCCGGCTGCGCCGTAACGCGGCCGTGCGGCGGCTGGTCTCCGAGACCCGCGTCGACCCGGCGGAGCTGGTCGTGCCGATGTTCGTCAAGGAGGGGCTGACCGGGCCACGGGCCATCGCGTCGCTGCCGGGGGTGCTCCAGCACTCCCGGGACTCGCTGCGCAAGGCGGCGGTGGAGGCGGTCCAGGCCGGGGTCGGCGGGATCATGCTGTTCGGGGTGCCCGAGCAGCGGGACCCGACCGGCTCCGGCGGCATCGACCCGGCCGGCATTCTGAACGTCGCCATCCGCGACGTGGTGGCCGAGGTCGGCGACGCCACCGTGGTGATGAGCGACCTGTGCCTCGACGAGTTCACCTCGCACGGGCACTGCGGGCTGCTCACCCCCGACGGCGGGGTGGACAACGACGCGACCCTGGCCGCGTACGCCGAGATGGCGGTGGCGCAGGCGGACGCCGGGGTCGGCATGGTCGGCCCGTCCGGGATGATGGACGGTCAGGTGGGCGTGGTCCGCCGGGCCCTCGACGCCGCCGGTCACGCCGACGTGGCGGTGCTGGCGTACGCGGCGAAGTACGCCTCCGCCTTCTACGGCCCGTTCCGCGACGCCGTCGAGTCGGCGCTCGACGGCGACCGGCGCACCTACCAGCAGGACCCGGCCAACCTGCGGGAGTCCCTGCGCGAGGTCGAGCTGGACGTGGCCGAGGGCGCCGACCTGGTGATGGTGAAGCCCGCGCTGCCCTACCTCGACGTGGTGGCGGCGGTCCGGGCCGCAGTGGACGTCCCGGTCGCCGCCTACCAGGTCTCCGGCGAGTACGCGATGGTCGAGGCGGCTGCCGCGAACGGGTGGATCGACCGCGAGCGGGTGATGCTGGAGACGCTCACCTCGATCCGGCGGGCCGGCGCGCAGGTCATCCTCACCTACTGGGCGGTGGAAGCCGCGACGCTGCTCCGTCAGCGTTACTGACTCCCGGGGCGGCTTGGTCCGTGCCGCGAGCGCCGTGGCCCACCCTCGTCGGCGTCCCCCGCCCCCGGTCCGCCCTCCGTGCCCTGCCCTGGCCTCTGGGCTTGTGGCCCTCGTTCCTTGCTCCGGCCCCCGTTCCTTGACCTGGCCCCCTGTTTCCTGCCCTGGCTCCTCGTTCCCTGCCCTGACCTCTGGGCTTGTGGCCCCCGTTCCTTGCTCCGGCCCCCGTTCCTTGACCTGGCCTCCCGTTCCCTGATCTGGCCCCTCGTTCCTTGACCTGGGGCCTCCCGGTCCTCGCCACGGCACCCGGTCCCGCTCTCCTGACCCGGTCCCCGCTCCGGCCTCGACCCCGGTCCACACCCCGCCCCGTCCGGGATCCGGCCCTCGGCCCAAGGTCCCCGGCCCAAGGTCCCCGGCCCAAGGTCCCCCGCCCTGCCGTCGGTGAGCTGCTGTCGCTGGCGATGCTGGGTCTAAATTCGGCGGCACCGTCCGGTCGGCGGGCAGCCGTCTTGATTACTCTCCGCGTTTTCTGGCCTCCCTCCACCTACCCTCATTCGCGCACTTTGCTCTGCTGCCATCCGCGCGACGCTCGCTCTGGGTGCCTGTCGCGGATGGGGCAGCAGAGCAAAGCGTCGGTGGGGCAGTGGGGCGGGGTGGAGAGGGGTTAGACGTTCTTGCTGTTCACGGTGTTCTGATGGATCTTGGGGGGGCGGTGGGGTCGTCCAGGCTTGCGTTACCCAAAGTAATTGAGGCGATGAGGCGACCGAGTAACCCAGCGTGATCGGAAGGGGTCTGTGGAGGATGCGGGTTTTCCACAGGTCGCGGAGTTGTCCACAGGTGACGACGGCGGGGTTGCGGCAGGGCCTGGCCGGGCGCGACGGTGGCGCCATGACCGACCCCGCACTGCCGCCCGAACCCGCTGCCCATCCCACCTCGGGCTCTGGCCCGGCTTCGGCGTCCCACCCCGTCCTGGGCTCCGCTCCGGCCCCGTCCGCTCCGGCCCCGTCCGCTCCGGCCCGTCCGCTCCGGCGCCGTCCGCTCCGGCGTCGCCCGCTCCGGCCCCGTCCGCTCCGGCTCTTGCAGCTCCGTCCGCCCCGGCTGCGGCCCCCTCTCCCGCTCCGGAGGGGAAAGGGGACGAGCCGCCGACCTTCCTCAGCAGGCCGTTCGACCTGCCCTGGCCGGCGGCGGGCATCGTACGGGCGGTCCGGCGGCGTGCCGACGCGAGTCAACGGGAACTGGCCCGCTGGGCGGGGGTGCACCACGGCACGGTCGGGCGGATCGAGGCGGGTGCGCTCACCCCGAGCATCGCCCTGCTACGCCGGATCATCGCGGCGGCCGGCTTCCGGCTGGCCGTGGTCGACGAGTTCGGCCGGGTGCTCACCCCGATGCGGGACCGCGACGACACCCGGGACGGTGCCGAGCGCCGCTACCCGTCGCACCTCGACACGATTCTCGACCCTGAACCGGGGGAGTGGTGGGCGGACGTCTACGGGCTCGCCCGACCGCCGGAGACGTTCCGCCGTAACCGGGCCGTCCGGGACGCGATGCGACGCCGGAGCCAGTGGGAGGTGCGGGTGGCGAAGTACCGCAACGTGCCACCGCCGCCCCGCGTGGTGCGCCCACAATGGTGACGGCCCGCCGATCCGGCGGGAAGCCGGACCGACGGGCCGTCGGAGGTGTGCAACCGTCAGTCGTCGTCGGTGATGGTGCCCGTCGCCAGCAGATCGGCGAACCGCAGGTTCAACGGGCCGGCCACTGCGAACGCGATCTTCTCGTCCGCCTCCCGTTTCCGGTCACCGCGCACGGTCACCGGAAACGCCAGCGAGGTCTGCCCGGCGGGCAGGGTCCGGCAGCCGACGTACGGGGTGAAGTCCAGCACGACCGTCGCGGTCA
Organism: Micromonospora sp. RL09-050-HVF-A; assembly: GCF_019374995.1. Classification (NCBI taxonomy): domain Bacteria; kingdom Bacillati; phylum Actinomycetota; class Actinomycetes; order Micromonosporales; family Micromonosporaceae; genus Micromonospora; species Micromonospora sp. RL09-050-HVF-A. The sequence continues at coordinate 3,823,567 of NZ_JAGKQP010000002.1, read as the reverse complement.
GCCCCACCGTGGCGGCGCAGAGCGTGGTCGGCTGGGACAGCGGACGGGACACGGTGACCTGGAACGTCATCGTGCTGCCACCCTGGTCTCCCTCCACCACGGTGGCGTCGGCCACCCGCAGCGACGGCTGGCTGCGGAACCGGGCCACCTGCGGGTCGTGGTCGCTGGCCCCCCGGGTGCCGTCCCCGGTGAACTCCGCCGGCCAGTCCGCGTTGACGTGCGCCGCCCGGATCTGCACCAGGTCGGCGTGCAGCGCGTCGTTGACGAACAGGTTGTCCAACGTCTGCGCCGCCCCCTGGAAGCTGTACGAGTACGCCGCCGACGGCACGTCGGCCACCAGGTCGTCCCAGAGGTTGTGCAGGCCGGCCCGGTAGAGCGGCCCGAGCTGGTCCGACGGGGTCGGGTTCGCGCCGGTCGCGATCGGGTCGTCCGGGCGGGGGAATACGTTCAGGTCCCCGCCGTACACCACCCGGGCGTCCGGGTCGGCGGCCTCGATCGCGGTGACGATCGCCGCGCCGTACGCGGCCTGCTCGGTGCGCTGCCCGACCCGGCTGTCCGGCCCGGACGAGTAGTGGTTGCTCAGCGCGTACAGCAGGTAGGACTCCGATCCGCCGGGGGTCGCCCGCACCACGAACTTGCCCAGCTGCGGGGCCCGGGTGAAGACGTTGTTGCCGTCCTTGCCCGTCGAGGTGTCGGTGTCGGCCGGCAGCACCGCGTTGAGCGCCTTCGGGTTCTGCACGTCCGCGTTGGACGCCAGCCCCGCCGACCGGTACTGCACCGTGGGCGCGGAACCCAGCAACGGATCGGTGGCGCTCGCCCCGGCCAGCGACAACCGGTCCGTGCGGTACAGGAACGCCGAGGTGATGCCCCGGGCGTCCGCGCCGGTGCGGTCGTACGTCGCCGCGTAGGCGGGACCACCGGCGGCCCGGATCGCCAGCGCCAGATCCTGGAGGGTGTCCGGAGCGCCGTCGGCGTTGTCGGTGGTGCCGCAGACCAGGCTGCTGCCGGAGACCGAGCAGATGTCCTGGTCCTCGGCCTCCTGCACCAGGATCAGATCCGGGGCGTGCAGGTCGGTGCGGATCTGCGCGGCCAGCTCGGACAGGTGCTCCCGGTAGTCGGCCTCGCCCGCCGGCACGTAGTCGAACGGCGGGGACACCCCCGGGCAGCCCGCGTTGCCGGTGAAGTCGCAACCGTCGAACGGGTCGTCGCGGAAGTCGTACAGGTTCTCCACGTTGTAGGTCGCCACCGCGACCTCCCGGGCCCGGTCCGCCGGGCGCGGCGGGTTGTTCGCCGCCGGGTCCACCCCGGCGGTCAGGGCCAGCGACTCCGGCTGCACGCTGAACTTGCTGAAGCCGTACGACACCGCACCGAACGCGTCGGCGGTGAGGGTGTCGAAGGTACGCGCGGGCGGGAGCAGCGCCGTCGAGTCACCGGCGGTGGCCTTCACGCCGCCACCGCCGAGCAGGATGCGCTGCCCGTTGCCGTTGTCGAAGAGCTGCCCCGGCACGTCGTCCAGTGGGTGGGCGTCCCGGAAGACCCGGCGGGCGTACGGGTCGGCCCGCTTCAACAGCGGATCCGCGCGGTCCACCACCCACACCTCGGAGTCGGCGGTGGAGCCGAACACGTCCCGGGGGCCGGTGACGCCGGAGCCGCTGCGGACCCGCAGGCGGGCCCCCTCGTGCCGCTCCCAGAACCGGTCGGCCGCCGAAGCGTCGGCCGGCGGGACCGCGTCGTCCACCGTCACGGCGGTGTTCACGTCGAGTCCGGTGTCGAGCCGGCGGACCAGCGAGGCACCGGAGAGCTGGGTCTGGTCGAAATACTCCGACACCCGGCCGCGCAGCACCACCTCGTCGCCGACGGTCGGCGCGTAGCCGCCGATCAGCGTGGTGAACGCGCCCATGAAGACGAAGATCCCGTCCGAGCTGAGGGGGTCGCCGTCCTCGGTGCCGGTACGGCTCTGCAGGTAGAAGCCGTACTGGTCGGCACCGGCCGAGGTGCGGGTCAGCGACTTCTGGGTGATCACGCCCCGCACGTCGTACAGCAGCGGGCTGGTGCCGGTGCCGGAGGGCGGGGCGAGCGGCGACCGGTCGGTGCGCGGGTTCTCGTCGTCGCGGGTCGGGCCCTGCACCTGGCCCACCGACAGCACCCCGTTGGCCTGCACGGTGAGCGGGCAGCTGGCGGTGCCGCCGTCGGCGTCCGTCGCGGTCACGGTGACCGTGTAGGTGCCGGCGGGCAGGCCGGTGGCGGTCACCGTCGCGGTCGCCGTGCCCCCCGGCGCGGTCGCCGGGGTGAACGCGGTACGGCTGATCGAGCCGCCCGCCGGGGCCGGGGTGACCGCGGTGACCGCCAGGTCGACGACCGTGTCGTCCGGGTCGGTGCCGGTCACCTCCCGGGTGCCGGTCGCGCCGGCCTCGATGGTCAACGTCCCGCCGCAGGTCAGCACGGCCGGCTGGTCGACCGGGCCGCCGCCGTCGAGGGTGTGCGCGCCCAGCCCGTCGAAGGTGTCGGTGGCGAACCCGGCCCACTGGGCGGCCGGGTCGAACGCGTCCGACGGGTCGGTGTCCCCGCTGGACACCGCCGGCAGCCGGCGCAGCGTGTTGTCGGCGGTGCTGGTCAGCCCGCTGCCCCACTCGCTGCCCGGGTCGACGCCCACCTGCCCGATCGCGTCGAGCACGACGGCACCCCGACGCAGCACGATCGCGTCGTCGCCGTTGAACAGGCTCGCGCCGGTGGTCTGGTCGGCCTGGGCGAGGATCGCCGGCCCGGCCGAGGCGGCGGCGAAGACGAAGACGTCCCCGGCGGCGACGGTACCGGTGAGGGCGATGGTGGTGGCCGTGGTGGCCCCGTTGAAATAGAGCTGGAGCTGGTAGCCACCGGCGGTCAGGTCGACCGCCGCGCCGGTGCCGTTGTACAGCTCGATCGCCTTGTTGTTCGACGAGCCTTCGACGTACTCGGAGATGAACAGGTCGGTGGGCGCGGCGGTGGCCGCGGTGGGAGCGACGCCGAGCACCGGTACGGCGACGACGGCGACGGTGGCGAGCGCGGCGAATCTGCGGCGCAGGCGCATGGGGCCTCCACGATGGGTGGACGGGAACCAACGCACGTTAAGGTGCGTCGCTGTCCGCCGTCCATCCCCCCGGGGGCGATGTGGTGAATTCGCGACAGTGCCGCCCGACACCCCCGATCGGACGCCGCCGGCCGCCCTGCTCAGCGCTGGGCGTCGAGCCGGTGCACCAGTTCGGCGACGTCCACGCTGTATTCGCACCAGTCCCGGTCGGCCTGGTAGCCCAACTCGGCGTTGACCTTCAGCATCGCCTCGTTGGCCTGGGCGTTCCAGGTCTGCACCTCGGTCAGCTCCGGCTCGGCGGACCGCAGCTCCAGCAGCATCCGCGCCTTGATCGCCCGGTCGATGCCGTAGCCCTGGTGGTCCCGCACCACGATGGTGTCGTACTGGTCGGCGCGGGTGGGGTGCTGGACCGGCACCACTACCTCGGTCAGGCCGGCCACCGTGCCGGTGCGCTCCTGGAGGGCCAGCACGATGTACGGCTTCATGCCCCGGCGGTGCAGCGTGTCGAGGCTGTCCCGCAGCCGCTGCGGATCGTACGAGCTGGGGCGCAGTTCGCCGTCGTCGACGTCGCGCACCTCGGCCTTGGCCCGCGCGTACGCCTCGATCAGGTCGTCGGACGGCCCACCCGGGTAGAACTCCAGGTGGTAACCCGGGTCGACGCCGGCCGCCATCTCGGTGAGCGCCGTCCAGTCGACCGTGCCCAGGTCGAGCACGCTGCGGGTCTCGACGTACTCGCGGGTGAAGCCCAGCGACGAGTAGAAGCCGATCGCGGGGGTGTCCCCGACGACCTCGACCCCGATCGACTGGAAGCCCTCCTGGTAGACCCGTCGGGCGGCGGTGCGCACCAACTCCCGGCCGAGCCCGCTGCGGCGCACCGCCGGGTGCACCAGGACCTCCAGCACGCCGATGTCCCCGAGCAGCAGCACGTGCACGTGCCCGAGGATGGTGCCGTGGCCGCCTCCGGCCGGCGGATCGTCCTCCGCCACCCAGGAGATGCGTCGTTCGCCGGGCATCACCTCGGAGAGGTACTCCCGCAGGGAATCCTCCCGCCAGGGCGGGTCCTGCGGGAGATCGGCGGCGAGGACCGCGTTCAGCGTGTCCAGTACGGAGCCGATCTCGGCGGACGACGCGGTTCGGGGATCCCACTCGCGCACCATCACGCGTCTAGCTTGCCGTCAACGGCTCTTCGGGGGAAGTGTCCGGTCCGCCAATGTATGCGAACGATCACCTCACGTACGGCTTGCGCGCCCGTACTCGTGGGCCTTGTCGAAGACGTCCTGTGCGTACCGGCGGACGTCGTTGTAGGAGAGGATGGCCCCCCACCAGTCGCCGGGGATGGTCATGTTCCGGCCGCCCTGGCACAGGTAGTTGCCGGCGGCGAGCGCGGTGTCGTCCAGGTCGTGCGGGTCCTTGCGGCCGTCGTTGTCGGCGTCCGCCCCGACCTGCTCCCAGGTGGTGGGGATGAACTGCATCGGTCCGATCGCCCGGTCGTAGACGGTGTCCCGGTCGAACAGCCCGCCGTCGGTGTCCCGGATCAGGGACCGCCCGCCCTTGCCGTCGAGCGGATCACCGATGATCTCCGGTACGGCCCGGCCGTCCGGTCCGAGCGTCGCGCCGTTGGCCTGCCCGTGCCGGGACTCCACGTAGCCGATCGCGGCGAGTGTGGTCCAGCTCAGCCGGCAGCTCGGGTTCGTCCGGGCGAGCACCAGCTCGGCGTAGCCGTACGCCTGCATGGCGATCGGGGAGACGGCCACCTTGGTGCCGGTGACCCGGGCCCAGTCACCCAGCGCGTCGGCGGGCCGGCCGGCGGCGGTGGGGGCGACCGGTCCGGTCGGCGCGACCCCGCCCGGTGGGAAGCCGGCCGGCGGCAGGGAGGGGACGCCTCCGCCCGGGAGCACCGGGATCCCGGTGGTCGTGGCGACCGACGGCAACCCGGAGCCGGTGGTGGCGGGGTCGTCCACCGCCACCGGTCGGGGTGCCCGGACCGCGCCCGGCACCACCACCGCGCCGACGGCGGCGGTCGCCGCGACCAGCGCGAACAGGAACAGGGCGGGCAACGTCAGCCGGCCGCTGGGACGACGGGACCAGGCCCGGGTGGCCCGGGTCGCGGCCCCCACCGCCTGCCGTGGTGGCGGCAGGCGGACGGCGTGCGCGAACGGGATCCGCCGCCGCCGACCCGCCACCGCGCCGCCACCCGCCGGCGGCTGCGTACCCGGCGTGGCCTCGTCGTCCCCGTCGCCCTTCGCGGCCGACCCGCCCTCGTCACCGGGACCGGTCTTCGCGGCCGGTTCGGCGTCGGTCTTCACGGCCGGTTCGGGTGTGCCGTCGGTGCCGGTCGTCGGGGTCGGCTCCGACCCGGGCGTCGTCGGCTGCGATTCGGGCGTCGTCGGCTGCGGCCGGACCTCGGGGGTCCGGGGTTGAGCGGCGGCGTCGGCCGTCGGGGAGACGGGGGCCGTAGGGGCCGGCGTGGACGAGGGGGCCCGGTGGGGTCGGCGGGGCCGGGGGATCCAGCCGCGCCGTGGAGCGGGGGGTACGTCCTCGGGTGGGGTCGCCGCCCGCAGGGGCCGTACCGTCGAATCTTCGCCGCTCACCACTGTTTGAGTATCACCCATGTCGGCCAGGGAGTCAGGTCCGGCCGTAGGGTGGGGGCATGCCCCGGTACGAGTTCCGCTGCCGCGCCTGCGGCGACACCTTCGAGGTCAACCGGCCGATGGCCGAGGCCGGTGCGCCGGCCGACTGCCCCCAGGGGCATGCCGACACGGTCAAGCTCCTGTCCACCGTGGCGGTCACCGGCCGTGGTGGCGGCTCCGGCTCCGGTGGCGCCCCTGCGGGTCCCGTCTCCGGTGGCGGTTGTTGCGGGGGCGGCTGCGGCTGCTGACCGGATCGTCCGGCGACCGGACCGGCTGGTGACCGGGTCGGAAACGACCCGATGTAACGGTGTGGCGCGTCGGTGCGCCAGGATCAGTGACCCCCTTGGGTCCGATATCGCCCAACCGTTCTCACGATGCGTGACCGGTTGACCATAGGGCAGCATGAACCCCGACGTCAGGGCGGAGGTGCCACGAATGTCGCCACGGATCCACCTCCCGAGCGGTTGGGTGACCTTCGTGTTCACCGACATCGAGGGTTCCACCCGGCTGGCCCAACTGCTCGGGTCGGACTATCGCCCGGTGCTCTGGGAGCACCGTCGCCTGCTGCGCGACACGCTGGCCGAGACCGACGGCGCGGAGCTGCTGACCGAGGGGGACTCGTTCTTCCTGGCCTTCCCGGACGCGTCGGCGGCGCTGACCGCCTGCCTGACCGCGCAGCGGGCGTTGTCCACCCACGAGTGGCCCAACCCGGAGGCAGCCCCGAAGGTGCGGATGGGACTGCACACCGGATACGCGGAACCCCGCGACGGCGAGTACGCCAGCCCCGAGGTGCACCGGGCCGCCCGGGTGGCTGCCGCCGCGCACGGTGGGCAGGTGCTCTGCTCGGCGTCGACCGCGCGGCTGGCCGAACCGCTGCCCACCGGGGCCACCCTGATCGACCTGGGCCTGCACCGGCTCAGGGGCTTCGACGACCGGGAACGGCTGTTCCAACTCGTCGCGCCGGGGCTCGGGCGGCAGTTCCCCCGCCCGCGTACCGCCGAGGCGTTGGCGCACAACCTGCCCACCCAGGTCACCTCGTTCGTCGGCCGGGAGACCGAACGGGTCGAGCTGGATCTGCTGATCCGTCGGCACCGGCTGGTCACCGTGGTCGGTGCGGGTGGCGCCGGCAAGACCCGGCTCGCCGTCGAGGTGGCGTCCGGCCAGGTGGAGGCGTACCCGGACGGGGTGTGGTTCGTCGACATCGCCACGGTCACCGACCCGGGGCTGGTGGCGTTCGCGATCGCCGCCGTGCTCGGGGCCCGTCCGGAACCGGGCCGCCCGATCCTGGACACCCTGGTCGAGTACGCGGCCGTCCGGCGGATGCTGGTGGTCCTCGACACCTGTGACGCCCAGCCGGCGGCCTGTGCCGAGGTGATCTCCCGGCTGCTCGCCGGTGGCAGCGGACTGCGGGTGCTGGCCACCAGTCGGGAGGCGTTCGGCCTGCTCGGTGAGGTGGTGTGGCGGATTCCGCCGCTGGCGGTCGACCCGCAGCCGGGGCGTACCGAGAGCGACGCGGTGGCGTTGCTGCTGGACCGGACGGCGGCGGCCCGGGGCGGTCGCCCGCCGGAGTGGACGGAGGCCGCCGACCTGCGCCGGGTGGTGCAGCGGCTGGATGGGCTGCCGTTGGCGATCGAGTTGGCCGCGGCCCGGCTGCGGGTGCTCTCCGCCGGTCAGTTGGCCGCCCGGCTGGACGACATGCTGGGCACTCTCGACGCCGGGCGGGACGCCCCGGAGCCACCCGCCGAGCGGGGTTGGGCGGGCAACCAGCAGGACACCGTGGACCTGGTCGCAGCAGCCTCCGGGCAGACGCCGCCGAGCCCTGCGCACCGGGCGGTGCAGCGTTCCGCCACCGAGCGGCACCTCACCATGCAGGCCACGGTCACCTGGTCGTACCGGACGTTGGGGCCCCGGTCCGCCCGGTTGCTGCGCTGGTTGGCGGTCTTCGCCGGGCCGGTGGACCTGGCCACGGTGGAGTGGCTGTTCGCCGACGACCCGCTCGATCCGCTGTCGGTGCTGGTGGACAAGTCGATGGTGCTGGCCGAGCCGCACGCCTCCGGCAGCACCTACCGGATGCTCGACCCGATCCGGGCGTACGCGGCGCGTCGGCTGGTCGAGACCGGCGAGGAGCAGGCTGCCCGGGACCGGCACGTGGCCTGGGCCCAGCACGCGCTGCACCGGGCCCACCTCGGGGCGGACGGCCGGCCGGTCACCCTGTCGCTGTACGCGGTGGACCCGCTGGCCCGTGAGTTGCGGGCGGCGCTGCGCTGGTCGGCCACCGGGGGCAGTGCGCGGGCCGGGCTGCTGCTGGCCGGTGGGCTGGACCAGTGGTGGCGGGAGCGGGGGCTGTCCCGGGAGGCCCGGCTGTGGCTGTTCCGGCTGTACGGGCGGATCGCCGAGACCGGGGAGGCGATCCCCGAGGCGGAGCTGGCGGCGGCGTACCACCTGCACTCGCTGCACGCCGGTGCGGACGGCGAGTTCGCCGAGGAGCTGCGGTTCTCGCAGCGGGCGGAGGCGGCGGCCCGGCAGGCCGGTGACGCGGGGCTGCTGGCCCGGGTGCTCGCCGGGCGGGCCGCGCCGCTGGTCGACATGGGGCAGTTCGCCGAGGCGGAGCGGGTCTGCCGGGAGGTCATCGACTGGGCGGGCGAGTTGGAGGTCAGCGGGGACGCCCTGCTGGCCGTCTACAACCTGGCGGAGCTGCTGTGGCGGCGGGGTGCGTTGGCGGAGGCGGCGGAGCTGCTCGGGCGGCCCGCCCGGCGGAGGCGGCCCGGCCGGTGGAGCGGGGCTACCGGTCGGTGGACATGCTGCTGGGCATGGTGGCGTTGGCCCGGCACGACCTGGTGGCCGCGCACGACCACCTGTTGGTGGCGCTGCGGGCCCGGATGGGGCACGGCTACCACGGGCGGGCCTGCGACACGGTGAACGCGGTGGCGGTGCGGTGTGCGCTGGGCGGGGAGCCGGTGACGGCGGCCCGGTTGTTCGGCGCGGCCCAGGCCACCCGGGCCCGGTTGCGGGGCACTCCGGGCATCTTCGCCACGTACTGGCAGGAGCGGCAGGTCGAGCTGCGGCGCACCCTCGGCGACGCGGCCTTCGACGCGGCCTACGGCGAGGGCGGCGAGTTGGGTCTGGAGGAGGCGGCGGCGTTGGCGTTCGCCGTGGAGCACCCGGATCTGGCGGCGGACTCGGTCCGGTTCCGGGCGACCGGTGTGGTGACGCCGCGACCGACCGGCACGGCCACCCCCCGGCCGGCCGGCGCGGTCACCCCTCGACCGCTGGCCCGCCGCGATGCGGAACGTCGGGAGGAGTGGGCCTGACCCGCCGCGCCGTCCGACGGGCGCGGCGGCGATCCGGCGGACATGAGCGCGGCGCACAGACCGACCGGTGGGCGTGGGCGTCCGGCGGCGCGGGCCGCGCCGCCGGACGCCCGGCTGCCGGTGGGTCAGCCGCGTCGGGCGGCGGCCCGCTCGGCGTCGGCCTTCATCCGGGCGGCCCGGTCGAGGTCGGCCTGCGAGACGGCGGCGACCGAACCGAAGATGCTGACCGCCTGGTAGTACGTCCAGGCGAGGCTGGTGCAGGCCGGGCGGACGACTGAGTTGTAGGTGGCGCAGACCCGCTTGAGGTCCTCGTAGAAGGCGCTGTCCAGGCGGGCCTTGTTGGCCGAGAAGATCCCCATCGCCTTGTGGTTGCGGTAGCCGAAGTCGTGCCGGTAGCAGGAGAGGTTGAAGGTGAAGCCGAGCGGGTTGTCCGGGCTGGACGAGCAGTAGTCGGTGGACCAGTCGAAGCCGTAGTCCGCCCAGGCGGCCTGGTTGAGGCGACCGGAGTTCCAGGCGTTGTAGCTGCTGGCGCTGGTCTGGGTCCAGCTGCTCAGCACGCTGAGCTTTTGCGAGGTGCTCACCGCGGCGGATGCGGGTGAGCCGACGCCGAGCACGCTGAGCAGGGCGAACGTGCCGGCGGCGAGGGCGGTGGCGAGACGACGGGACAAGTTTTCCTCCGCGGGATGGGCGGTACGGTGTGTCACCGGTTGGTCACCGGAGTTAGATCAGTCTCGATCAATGTCCCGTCGGTGGGGCGTGGTGGAGGCGACGTATTGGTGACATACGTCGAAACAGACGAATGCCCCGGGTGCCGGAGCACCCGGGGCGTCCGAGGACGATCAGCGCACCACCCGCGCCGACGAGGCGGCACTCTCGTTCCACGACCGGTCCAGCGCGGTCACCTGGTAGGTGTACGCCCGACCCGGCTCGGCGGTGCCGTCCACCCAGGACTGCGGCTGCCCCGGGGCGGCCCGGACCGTGCCGACCAGGTGTGCCGCGTCGGCCCGCCCGCACCCCTCGACCGGGCCGGGCCCGTCGAAGCGGTAGACCGCGTACGACGTGGCGGTGCCGAGTGGGCCCGTCCCGTCGGCCGGCTGCCGCCAACGCAGACGTACCCCCTCGGTGGTCCGCTCGGCCCGGGTGAGTGCCGGACGCAGCAGCGGCTTGGCCGGCAGGTGCGCCATGGTCGGCACCAGCGCCGGACGGGAGTAGTGCGCGGCGGCGTAACGGCTCGTCGCGCCGAGCCGGTCGGCCCGCACCTGCACCGCCGAGAAGTGCACGTTGCCGAGCACCTCCGGGTACGCCCGGTTCAGCGTCAGGTGGTCCGACAGTTCCTGCGGGTTCATCCAGTACGTGCCGTAGGCCGGGTCGCCGCTCTTGTAGTCCGCCTGGCCGATGTAGAGCTGCACCCGGGTGCCGCGTACCGTCTGCGCCCACCAGGGCACCAGTCGGGCGTAGTCGGCGGCCGGATACTGGCCGATGTACCAGTAGAGCTGCGGCACGACGTAGTCGATCCACTCCTGCTTGACCCACCTGCGGGTGTCGGCCGAGATGATGTCGTACGACTGGCTGCCGGTGGTGTCCGAGCCGTCCGGGTCGGCGCTGGCGTTGCGCCAGATGCCGAACGGGCTCACCCCGAACTTCACCCACGGCTTGACCGCCTTGACCCTGACCCCCATTTCCTGGATCAGCAGGTCGATGTTGTCCCGCCGCCAGGCCGCCCGGTCGGTGAACCCTCGGTGGTACGCGGCGAACGTCGCATCGTCCGGCACCGGGTACGTGCCGCTCGGGTACGGGTAGAAGTAGTCGTCGAAGTGCACGCCGTCGATGTCGTACCGGCGGACCGCGTCGAGTATCGCGGTCTGGACGAACTCACGGACCTGCGGGACGCCCGGGTCGTAGTAGAGCCGGCTGCCCGCGACGCCGGCCGGCGGGTAGGCGAAGGTCCACTTCGGATGCTGCCGGGCCGGATGGTCCGGGGCGAGCTGTCCCAGGTCGGCACCCGCGCCCCCGGGTGCCGGCATGGAGATCCGGTACGGGTTGAACCAGGCGTGGAACTCCAGGTTCCGCAGGTGTGACTCGGCGACCAGGAAGGCCAGCGGATCCCAGCCCGGGTCCTGCCCCCGTACCCCGGTCAGGTACTCCGACCACGGCTCGTACGGCGACGGCCAGAACGCGTCGGCGGTCGGCCGGACCTGCACCACCACCGCGTTGTGGTGCAGTCGCTGCGCCAGGTCGAGCCAGCCCCGGTACTCCGCCTGCTGGGCGGCGATCCGGTCCGGGGCGGTACGGGAGGCCGCGCTCGGCCAGTCGATGTTCACCACCGACGAGATCCACATCGCCCGGAACTGCCGCTTCGGCACCGCCGGATCGACCGCACAGACGACACCACCCCCGCCGACGGTGCCGCCCCCGCCGCCGAACCCGGCCCCGGCCGCGTCGACCGCCCCCACCGGCCCGCCCCACCCCACTCCGCCGACCAGCCCCAGTATCAACCCCACCACACCGACCCGAGCCACCTTCACACTCCACATCCCTTCACCATCTCCCCATCCCACCCCCCACCCCCACCCCCACCCCCACCTCGCCTCGTCCCACCTCGTCCCGCCCCGGTGATCAAGAGGTTTGCGTCATCCAGCGCGCGAAAGTTGACGTAAACCTCTTGATCACCGGGGCGAGGGGTGGGGTGGGTGGGGGTGGGGGTGGGGGGAAAGTTTCATATTGGGGTGGGTGGGCGCAAGGGGTGGCGGGTGGTGGGTGGGGCGGTTGGGTGATGGGGGTGGGGTGACCGAAAGTGGTCGTTGGGGGACACGGGGTTGATGTTTTGGTGGTGGGGAGGGGGCGATTGGTGGTCGGTGTGGGTGGGTAGCAACGCGCGGCACCGGTCGCCAGCAGGGCGGTCGCGGTGGTGGGAGGGGTGAGTACGGTGTCTGTGCTGCGAACCAAACCGATCAAGGATGTGGTTGCCCAGGGCAACGCGGACGGCAGCGACGGCAGCCCCGGTCTCAAACGCCGGCTCGGTGCCCGCGACCTCACCGGCTTCGGCATCGGCATCGTGATCGGCACCGGCATCTTCACCCTCACCGGCATCGAGGCACGCGACAGCGCCGGGCCGGGCGTGGTGATCTCGTTCGCCATCGCCGGGGTGGTCGCCCTGCTCGCGGCCCTCTGCTACGCCGAGTTGGCGTCCAGCGTGCCGACCGCCGGCAGCGCGTACACCTACGCGTACGCCACGATGGGTGAGATCGTCGCGTGGATCATCGGGTGGGACCTGCTGCTGGAGTTCGCGCTCGGCGCGGCGGTGGTGGCCCGGGGCTGGTCCGGTTACCTGGCCGAGCTGTTCGGCCTGCCGAGCACCTGGTTCGCCGAAGAGGGCAGCGTGGTCAACCTCGGCGCGATCGGCATCGTGCTGCTGCTCGGTGTGGTCGCCATCATCGGCATCCGCGAGTCCGCCCGGATCACCAACATCCTGGTGCTGGTAAAGGTCGCCATCTGCATCTTCGTCGTGGTCGCCGGGTTGTTCTTCGTCAAGTCCGCCAACCTCAGCCCGTTCATCCCGCCGGCCGAGCCGGCCGGTGCCGGTGACGACGGCATCAAGCAGCCGGTCGTGCAGGCGTTCTTCGGGCTGGAGCCGTCCGTCTTCGGTTTCGTCGGGGTGCTCAGCGCCGCCGCCGTGGTCTTCTTCGCGTACACCGGGTTCGAGGCGGTGGCGAACCTGGGTGAGGAGACCAGGCGGCCCAAGCGGGACCTGACCCTGGGGTTGTTCGGCACGCTGTTGATCTCCACCGCGCTCTACGTCGGCGTCTCGCTGGTCGTGGTCGGCATGGTGCCGTACGGCGAGATCGACCGGGGTGCCCCGATCGCCGCAGCCTTCAACGCGGTCGGTGCGAGCTGGGCCGGGGTGCTGGTCTCCATCGCGGCCGTGGCCGGCCTGACCAGCGTGATCCTGGTCGACCTGGTGGCCATGGGCCGGATCGGGTTCGCCATCTCCCGGGACGGGTTGATCCCGCCCGCCGTCGCCAAGATCCACCCGCGTTGGGGGACCCCGTACCGGATCTCCGCCGTGATGACGGTGGTGGTGGCGCTGCTCGCCGGGTTCCTGCCGCTGTCCGCGTTGGCCGATCTGGTCAGCATCGGCGCGCTCTGCGCCTTCATGATCGTCGCCATCGCGGTGCCGATCCTGCGCCGTAAGCGCCCCGACCTGGAGCGGCCGTTCCGGGTCCCGTTCTCCCCGGTGCTGCCGATCTTCACCGCGCTGGCCTGCCTGTACCTCACGCTCAACCTGTCGATCGAGACCTGGATCAGGTTCCTCATCTGGATGGCGCTCGGCGGGATCATCTACTTCGGCTACGGCTACCGCCGCAACCGTCTCGCCACCGGTGAAGCCGAGGACCGGGCCAAGGAGCGTGCCCCGGCGTGACGACCCGGGGGTGCCGGCCACCCCGGGCCGCCGGTCGGTCATTCCGGTGGCCCGGGGTGGTCAGGGTCGGGGGGCGAAGCGCAGCAGGTTCCAGGAGATCGCCGGCAGGCGTACGGAGCAGCGGTCGCCGTCGACGGTGGCGGTGGGCAACTCCCGGGGCGTCACCCGGTCGGGCTCCGCCTCGGTGTTGATCGCGTCCGGGTCGTCCCCGGCGGCCAGGCTGAGGTGCTGCACCTGGTGCAGCCCGGACAGGCCCCGCAGGTCGATCTCCACCGGGAGGGCGTCGGTGCCCCGGTTGACCGCGAACACGGTCAGCCCGCCGGACTCCTCGTCGTGCAGCGCGACGGTGTCCAACATCGGCACGTCGCCGTACCGCTTCGTGGCGTAGTGCGGCGAGACCGGCTCGGTGCGCAGCACGGTGCCGGTGGCGTGGCGGGCGGTCAGGGCGAACGGGTGGAAGATGCTCTGCCGCCAGGCCGGCCCGCCGGTGCGGGTACGGATCGGGGCGATCACGTTGGCCAGCTGCGCCTGGGCGGCGACACCGACCCGGTCGGCGTGCCGGAGCAGGGTGATCAGCAGGTCGCCGACCACCACCGCGTCGACGGCGGTGTAGTCGTCCTCAAGCAGCGCGGGTGCCTCGACCCAGCCGCGCGCGTCCAGGTCGCCCTGGACGCGGGACTGGTACCAGACGTTCCACTCGTCGAAGGAGATCTTCAGCTTGCGGGTCTGGCGCAGCCGGGCGGCCACGTGGTCGGCGGTGGCGACGACCTCGGTGATGAACTGGTCCATGTCGACGGCGGAGGCGAGCAGGCTGGCCCGGTCGCCGTCGGTCGGGTCGTAGTAGGAGTGCGCGGAGATGTAGTCGACCTGCTCGTAGGTGTGTTCCAGCACGGTCGCCTCCCAGGAGGCGAAGGTGGGCATGCCCCGGCCGGAACTGCCGCAGGCGACCAGGCTGATCGAGGGGTCGATCAGCTTCATCGCCCGCGCGGTCTCGGCGGCGAGCCGGCCGTACTCCTCGGCGGTCTTGTGGCCGACCTGCCACGGGCCGTCCAGTTCGTTGCCGAGGCACCACAACCGCACGCCGTACGGCTGCTGCGCGCCGTGTGCGCGACGCAGGTCGGACAGCCGGGTGCCGCCCGGGTGGTTGGCGTACTCCAGCAGGTCGCACGCCTCCTGGACGCCCCGGGTGCCGAGGTTGACCGCCATCATCGGCTCGACCTGCGCGGCGGTGGCCCAGGCCATGAACTCGTCGAGGCCGAACGCGTTGGTCTCGATGGTCTTCCAGGCCAGGTCCAGCCGGCGGGGGCGGTCGTCGACCGGGCCGACACCGTCCTCCCAGCGGTAGCCGGAGACGAAGTTGCCGCCGGGGTAGCGGACCATCGAGACGCCCAGCTCCCGGGTCAGCTCCAGCACGTCGCGGCGCAGGCCGAGCGGGTCGGCCCCAGGGTGCCCCGGCTCGTAGATGCCGCCGTAGACGCAGCGGCCCAGGTGTTCGACGAAGGAGCCGAAGAGCCGGCGGTCCACCGGGCCGACCGTGAAGGCCGGGTCGATCGTCAACCGTGCTGCACGCACGGGCCCACCTCTTCCCCTGAGCTGCTCGGAGCGACTACGGTCGATGCGCTGCTCCGCGTTTGTATACCGTTGTCGCCAACGTTGTAAAGGATCTCTCGCGCGATTCGGTCCGGTGGCGGACGCGGGAAGGAGCCCACGTGCGGCACCGACTGAAGGACGTGGCCGAACGGGCCGGGGTGTCGGTCAAGACCGTGTCGAACGTGGTCAACGGCTACCAGCACGTCCGGCCGGCCACCCGGGCCCGGGTCGAGGCGGCCCTCGCCGAACTGCGCTACCGGCCCAACCTGTCGGCTCGCAACCTGCGCAAGGGCCGTACCGGCGTGATCGCCCTCGCCGTGCCGGAGCTGGACATCCCCTATTTCGCCGAGTTGGCCCGGCACGTGGTGGCCGCCGCCGCCGACCACGGCTGGACCGTGCTCATCGACCAGACCGGCGGTGGCCGGGAACGGGAACGGGTCGCCGCCGCCGGCATCGGCGACCACCTGATCGACGGTCTGATCTTCAGCCCGCTGTCGCTGACCGCCGACGACCTCACCGACCTCGACGGCGTACCGATGGTGCTGCTCGGCGAGCGGGTGGACCACGGCCCCGCCGACCACGTGGTGATCGACAACGTGACCGCCGCCCGGGAGGTGACCGCCCACCTGATCGGCCTCGGCCGTCGCCGGATCGCCGCCGTCGGCGCGCAACCCACCCCCGAGGGGGCCGGCGCCCGCCTGCGGCTGGCCGGCTACACCGCCGCCCTGACCGAGGCCGGCATCGGGTACGACGAACGCCTCGTCGCCGCCACCCCGGCCTGGCGTCGCGCCGACGGCGCCGCCGCCCTGCGCCACCTGCTCGCCTCCGGAACCCGCCCGGACGCGGTGTTCTGCTTCAGCGACACCCTCGCCCTCGGCGCGCTGCGCGCCCTGCACGAGGCCGGCCTGCGGGTCCCCACCGACGTCGCCGTCGCCGGCTTCGACGACATCGAGGACGGGCGGTTCAGCGTCCCCACCCTGACCACTGTCGCCCCGGACAAGGAACGGATCGCCCGGCTCGCCGTGGACCTGCTCGCCGGCCGGCTGGGCGGGGACCGGGACGCGCCACCCCGGGAACTCACCGCCCCGCACCGCCTGACCCCCCGGGAGAGCACCGCCTGACGCCCGCCCTGCCCGCTCGGCCGAACCTGCCGTCCGGGCCGAACCTGCCGTCCGGGCCGAACCTGCCGTCCGGGCCGAACCTGCCGGCTGGGCCGGACCGGTCCGCTGAGGCCGGATCTGCCCGTTGGGCAGGAACGGGCCGCTGGCCGGAGCCGTGGCCCGGCCGGCTGTCAGTCGAAGAAGCGGGCCAGGTGGGCCGGTGCCGGCGGTGGGGCGTCGGCGGGCAGCGGGGTCAGATCGGCGAAGATGGACGCGCCGTCGCAGCCGGCGTGCAGCGGATGCCAGCGCGGGGTGCCCGGCGGGCGCTGACCGCAGACCCCCTTGATCGTCTGTACGTCCAGCAGCCGGACGTGGGTCGGGTCCGCCACCGCGTTGACGTGCCCCCACCAGGGGCTCATCACGTGCAGCACGCCACCCGGGCGGAGCACCCGGTGGCACTCGTCCAGCAGCGGCAGGAAGTCGATCAGGTGCTCCAGGATGTGCACGGTGAAGATGACGTCGACGGAGTCGTCGGCCAGCGGCAGCGACCCGGACAGGTCCGCCACCGCGTCCACCCCGGGGGCCGGGAAGATGTCCAACCCCAGGTTCGTCGGGTACTGCTTCTGGCCGCCGCAGCCCAGGTCCACCACCACCGGGTCCCGGCCGTCGACCCGCACCCGCCCCCACACGCCGTACACCCCGGCCAGCCGGCCGACCAGCTCGCGGACCAGCCGCAACTGATCCGGTTCGGCCACCTCCCCGCTCAGGTGGGCGACCCCCCGGTCGAACCGCACCTCGACGGGGAGCCCACGTAACCGCTCGTCGTGGCGGGCCTGCTCGGCCCAGGCCGCTTCGAGGAACCCGTCGAGCGCCCGCAGCCGTTCGGCCGAGGGCGGTGCCTGCGCCAACGCGACCATGGCCACCTCCCGCCGGCCGTTACCCGCTCTCCGGTCCCGCACACCAGTCGCCGCCAACTCTCGCCGCTCTGCTGCCCATCGCCGCTCTGCTGCCCATCGCCGAGCCGGTGCCCGGGGCGGACCCCACCGTGACCGTGACCGTCCAGCCGGGCGATGGCTCCGCGCGCGGAGCGCGTACCCGTGGGTCAGCCGCCGGTGCGGCGGGTGGGCCGGCCGACGGCCCGGATGCGCTGCCGGGGCGCACCGGCCGCCTTCGGCCGCTTGAGGTGGTAACGGTGCAGCTCGTTGTGGCCCTCCAGGGACGGGTCCTCGCTCATCCCGACAAGTTCCCAGCCCTGGTCACCGGCCCGGTTCAGGTGCGCCAGCGCGGTGTCGCCGTAGGCGGTCACGTCGGTCATCGAGCCGTCCGGGCCGTACCAGACGAAGACGACCTCCCAGCTGAGGTCGGAGGCGGTCGGCTGGCGACGGCGCACCAGCAGCGCGTACTCCCATCTGAGCATGACCCATTGTCACCCGGCGGTCGTCGGGCGGCACGGATCAGTCCTCGGCGATCCGCCCGTCGGCGACCCGCAGCCGCCGGTGCACGCTGACCGCCTCCAGCATCCGCCGGTCGTGGGTGACCAGCAGCAGCGTCCCCGGATAGCCGGCCAACGCCGACTCCAACTGCTCGATGGCCGGCAGGTCGAGGTGGTTGGTCGGCTCGTCGAGCACCAGCAGGTTGACCCCCCGGCCCTGCAGCAGCGCCAGCGCCGCCCGGGTCCGCTCGCCCGGCGACAGCGTCGCCGCCGGCCGCAGCACGTGCGCGGCCCGCAGACCGAACTTGGCCAGCAGCGTCCGCGCATCCGCCGGTGCCATCTCCGGTACGGCGGCCCCGAACGCCTCCAGTAGCGGCTGGTCGCCGAGGAACAGCCCCCGGGCCTGGTCCACCTCGCCGACCACCACCCCCGGCCCGAGCGCGGCGTGCCCGGCGTCGAGCGGCAGCCGACCCAGCAGCGCGCCGAGCAGGGTGGTCTTGCCGGAACCGTTCGCCCCGGTGATCGCCACCCGGTCGGCCCAGTCGATCTGGAGGTTCACCGGCCCCAGGGTGAAGTCGCCCCGGCGGACCACCGCGTCGCGCAGCGAGGCCACCACCGCACCGGCCCGGGGCGCGGCGGCGATCTCCATCCGCAGCTCCCACTCCTTGCGGGGCTCCTCGACCACGTCGAGGCGTTCGATCAGCCGCTCGGTCTGCTTCGCCTTGGCCGCCTGCTTCTCCGTCGCCTCGGCCCGGAACTTCCGGCCGATCTTGTCGTTGTCGGTGGCCTTGCGGCGGGCGTTCTTGACACCCTTCTCCATCCAGGCCCGCTGGGTGCGGGCGCGGTTCTCCAACGCGGCCCGGGTGTCGGCGTACTCCTCGAAGTCGGCGCGGGCGTGCCGGCGGGCCACTTCCCGCTCCTCCAGGTAGGCGCCGTAACCGCCGCCGTAGTGCCGCACCTGCTGCTGCACGAGGTCCAGCTCCAGCACCCGGGTCACCGTCCGGGTCAGGAACTCCCGGTCGTGGCTGACCAGCACCGTGCCGGCACGCAGGCCGGTGACGAACCGTTCCAGCCGGTCCAGACCGGCCAGGTCCAGGTCGTTGGTGGGCTCGTCGAGCAGGAAGACGTCGTACCGGCTGAGCAGCAGCGAGGCCAGCCCGGCGCGGGCCGCCTGACCACCGGACAGGCCGGTCATCGGGTGGTCCAGGTCGACCGTCAGTCCCAACTCCGAGGCGACCTGCTCGGCGCGTTCCTCCAGGTCCGCCCCGCCGAGGTCGAGCCACCGCTCCAACGCCCCGGCGTACGCGTCGTCAGCCCCGGCCGTGCCTGCGGTGAGCGCCTCGGCGGCGGCGTCCAGGGCCGTCTGCGCCCCGGTCACCCCGGTCCGGCGGGCCAGGAAGTCGCGGACCGTCTCGCCCGCCCGCCGTTCCGTCTCCTGCGGCAGGTAGCCCACCGAGGCCCCCGGCGGGCTCAGCGTGAGGCTGCCCTCCTCCACCGGCTGCACCCCGGCCAGCGTGCGCAGCAGCGTCGACTTGCCCGCCCCGTTGACCCCGACCAGCCCCACCACGTCCCCGGGTGCGACCACCAGGTCGAGGTCACTGAAGAGCATCCGCTCCCCGTGCCCGGCGGCAAGTCCTTTGGCGATCATCGTGGCGCTCATGAGGCCCCGAGCCTATCGCCCGTCGATCCGGGCGGGGACGCCACGCGGCCCGGCCCACGTCGGGCCCGCCTGCCGGCCTCGGTGGCCGGCCCACTGCCCGGCCCACTGCCGCCCCGGCTGCCGGCCCACTGCCGCCTCGGTGGCCGGTCCGGGGCCGCCCGGGTGGGGGTGCTCTGTGCGGGGATGGCGGTCCATGCGTGCGCCAGATTGTGGAGAGTTCTTGCGGCTATGGCGACAAGAACTCTCCACAATCCTGGGCTCCCGCCGATCACCGCCACCCGTCACCATCGTCGTCAGGTCTCCCGGGCCGGCGGCGGGTCGGCGGGTCGGGCTGCCGGCCCCGGTCGGCGGAAGGTGGGGGAGGGGCGGGAGGAACGGGTGCGGGTGGGGCAAGGTGGGGGTGTGGGACTGACGTTGGCGATCGACTGCGGGGGCGGCGGCATCAAGGGATCGGTGCTGGACGGGGGTGGCAACCTGCGGGCACCGGTGATCCGGGTGGACACCCCGTACCCGTTGCCGCCCGAGTTGTTCGTCAAGACGCTGCTGGAGCTGGCCGGGCGGCTGCCCTCGGCCGACCGGGTCACGGTGGGGATGCCGGGCATGATCCGGCACGGGGTCGTGGTGGCCACGCCGCACTACGTGACCCGCTCCGGGCCGCGCAGCCGCGTCGACCCCGATCTGCTCGCCGAGTGGTCCGGGTACGACGCGCGGCGGGCGGTCACCGAGGCGTTCGGGATGCCGGCGCTGGTGCTCAACGACGCCGAGGTGCACGGTGCGGGGGTGGTCGCCGGCACCGGCTGCGAGCTGGTGCTGACCCTCGGCACCGGGCTGGGC
This sequence comes from Micromonospora sp. RL09-050-HVF-A, assembly GCF_019374995.1. Classification (NCBI taxonomy): domain Bacteria; kingdom Bacillati; phylum Actinomycetota; class Actinomycetes; order Micromonosporales; family Micromonosporaceae; genus Micromonospora; species Micromonospora sp. RL09-050-HVF-A. The sequence continues at coordinate 3,803,523 of NZ_JAGKQP010000002.1, read as the reverse complement.
AGCGCGCTGTTCGACGGCGGGCGGCTCGCCCCGCACCTGGAGCTGTCGCACGCCCCGGTCCGCTGGGGCACCACCTACGACACGTACGTGGGGGAGCCGGAGCGGCGGCGGCTCGGCGACGCCTTCTGGTCCCGGCGCATCCGGCAGGTGGTGGACGGGCTGCGCCCGGTGTTCCGCTGGGACCGGCTCTATCTCGGTGGCGGCAACTCGCGGCTGATCCGGCCCGAGCAGGTGGCCCGGATGGGCGACGACGTGGTGATCGTGCCCAACACGGCCGGAATCGTCGGCGGTGTCCGGGCCTGGCAGTTGACCGGCGAACGGGACGACCCGGCCTCCTGAGCCACAAGTCCACCCCCAGGAACACTCGCGGTACGCCCGGTGTTGTGCCAGCGTCGGAGCAATGGCGACGTGACGCGAGGGGGTGGGTCGGGATGGATCTTCTGGCGGAGTACCGACGGGCGACCATGTACTTCGAGATGGGTGACCCGAGCGGAGCGGTCCGGCTGCTGGAGCCGATCGTGGCGGCCGAGCCCGGCAACTCCTCCGTACGTCAGCTGCTGGCCCGGGCGTACTTCCAGACCGCCCAGCTCGGCCGCGCCGAGGAGCAGTTGCGGGAGCTGGTCGACCGGGACCCCAGCGACCACTACGCCCACCACGTGCTGGGCCGGACGCTGGAGCGGCTCAACCGCTACCCGGACGCGTTGCGGCACCTGCGCATCGCGGCGGCCATGCACTCGACCAACGACGACTACGTGACCGCGCTGCGCCGGGTGGAGAGCCGGGTCGGCAACGGTCGCTGAGTCCTGATCACGCCGGGCCGGGGGCGGGTTCCTACCCTTCTCCCGGCCCGGGTCCGCGTCTGGTCCAGGCCAGGAACCTGTCGAACAGCTCCGCCGGGGCCGGGACGGCGTTCGGGTTGAGGGTGACCAGGTCGCCGGTGGCGTCGTACAGCCGCCCGGCCATGTAGACGGACAGCCCGACGCGGTCCCCCCGGTAGTCCATGGTCAGCATCAGGCGGGCGGGCTGACACGGCCAGGGGGCGGCGCATACCCGGCACAACCAGAGAGGCCGCATCGGTACGTGTGGCCGCACGGCCCCGCCGGGGCGGGCATGCACCCGGGAAACGTTCAGCGGTTTCACCGTCTCAGAGTGGCCGCTACGCTACCCCCTAGTCAAGGCCCTAGTAGGGTGTCGCCCAACTAGGGCCTCGCCCAGTGGGGACGTGTCTAGCCTCCCGTTCATGGGCCGGAATCTCATGGGCGCGTACGAGATCCGGATGAGGCTGGGCGTGAGCAGGCAACGCGTCGAGCAGTTGATGAAGCGCCCCGACTGGCCGAAGCCCTATGAGTCGCTCGCCACCGGTCGGATCTGGCGTACCGAGGACATCGAGGCCTGGATCCGCGAGCACCGGCCGAACCTGCCCGACGAAGCCTGAGCCTCGCCCCGACGCCTGTCGGCCTACGATGGGCCTGCCATGGCGGCTGCGCAGGTGGGGGAGGCGGGATGAAGCTCAAGCTGGACCTGCACGACATCTTCAACAAGGGTCACGACATCGACCGTGCCCTGCGCGGGATCATGGACGAGGCGGTGGCGAAGAAGGCCACCCTGGTCGAGATCATCCCCGGTAAGGGGTCCGGCCAGCTCAAGAAGAAGGTGCTGCGCTTCCTCGATCAGAAGGACGTCAAGCAGCTCTATCACCGGGTCGAGAAGGACTCCAAGAACTTCGGCCGCCTCTTCGTCCACTTCCGCTGGAAGTGACGTTCCCTAAAAGGACCGGTACACCTCTCTGCGGTGAGCGATTCGCACGACTGCGATCAGGACCTGGTCGTCCAGGATCAGGTAGACGATCCGGAAATCACCCACCCGGATTCGCCACTTGGTATCCCCACCGGACAGCTTCACGCAGCCAGCAGGCCGAGGGTCGACTGCCAGCTGATCGATCGCGTTACCGATGCGGACCTGGGTGGAGCGATCAAGCTTGGCCAGTTCGCGCGCCGCAGCGTTGGTGAGCTCAACCTTCCATGTCACAGGTCCAGCTCCCGCTTGACCGCGCTCCACGGCTGCGTCGACTCACCAGCACGCATCGACGCCAGTGCGTCGTCGCACGCCTGGGCGTCCTCCTCGTTGATCACCTGTTCCATGATCTCGTCAAGCCGCGTCAGCTGCTCACGAGCCAAGGCGCGGGAAGCGTCCGTCCGGTTCGGGTTTCTGGCTATCGCTTCCAGCGACTGCCTGATCTTCTCCAGACCCTGCGGATCGAGCGACGTCGGTGGTCCCATCGCCGCCACCCGCTGCCCCTGGCGAGTCAGGTAGACGACGTTGCCTTCCTCAGCCGCCTCGACAGCTTCAGGCGGCGGACCGGCATGAGGCGGAACCTCATACTCGAACGCGTGTGCGGCGGTCATGAGGGTCATGTTAGCGCTGAAGAATCCCGCAGCCGGACAACCAGCTGAGGCGGTGTCGGCCAGGATCCGTCAGAGATTGACGCGGGCCGGCTGGGTGGCCCGTTCCCACATCAGCACTGTCAGAAATCCAGGACGGCGACCGTCTCCCCTTCGCTCTGCTCGCCGGTCGGCCGGAAGCCCAGCTTCAGATAGAAGCCCTCCGCCCCGCCCTCGCGGGGCACCCAGGTGACGTACGCCCGGTTGCCGCCCCGGGCGCGGATCTCCGCGCACACCGCCTCGACGGCGAACCGCCCGTAACCCTTGCCCTGGGCGTCGGCCGCGATGTTGAGTTTCCAGAGGCCGGACCGGACGTCATCGGGGTTGTCGCCCCACGCGTAGTCGAGGAAGGCCATCAGGAAGCCGACCAGCCGGTCGCCGTCGAAGATCAGCCTCGGCCAGGCGATGTCCGGGAAGACGTATGCCTCGGCCAGTGACTTGACCACCGGCCCGACCAGATCCTCCTGATCGGGGCGCACCGACAGCTTGAGCGCTGCCTCGTAGTTCTCCGGGGTGACCTTCTCCAGCCGCATCCTGCGGACCGTAGTCCACCCCGCCGGCGCTGGCGACCGGTTATCCGGGCCATCCCGCCCTGTTCAGGCAGCCGACAGCTTCCGTACGACGTACTGGTTGAGGCTCATCCCGTCTTCTGCGGCATGGATGGCCAACTCGCGGTGAAGGCTTTCGCCGACGCGCACGTTGAACTTGCCCGAGTAGCTCCGATCGGCAAACGGCTCCGGTACTTCCTCGCCCTGCTGCTCCAGGTCCGCGACCACCTCGCTCAGCAGGTCCTGAAGCCCTTGCAGGGCTTCGATCTGAGAGGGGGCCAGCCAGGACAGCGAGGGAAACTCGGCGCAGGTGGCGACGAACTCGTTGTCCTGGGCCGACCACGTGACGCGATAGGAGTAGTGACTCACCTCGGGGCGAACATCCTGCATCACAAGGCCTCCTTCTTCTCGATCGCCTTGAGAACCTGCCGTACCTGGTACGCCTTGGCTTTGCCTTTGTCGTTCTGAATGTTCACGAGTGGGTCTCCGGCCCACGGCATCTTGAACACCGCGTGCGAGGTGCCGTCCTGCCGCGGCTTCCCGAAGTAGTGCTCGCACACCCGCTTCAGGTCGTTGTAGGCGACGCCCTGAGGGTTGGTTCGCATCGCTTCCATGATTCGACTTACCGAAGACACACGCTCGATGGTACTACCGGCAGTGCTATCGGCCAACGCTTCAGGCGCGACGTCAGAACGGGTAGGTGCGGGCGACCGCAAGCATCTCCGAGGTGTGCGACCCGACCACCCCCACCCCCGCCGGCCGCTTCCGGAACCCCGGCAGACCCTCCAGCCCGTCGCTCGCGTCCATCGCCCGCAGCGCCACCTTGGCTGCCCGGGGCCGCACGGTCAGGGTGATCTCGACGCCCTCCGCTGGCGGGGCGTGGAACACGATCCCGAAGCCCCACCGGTCGAGCGAAGCCTCCTCGACGCCCGGCTGCCGCCCGACCGGCACCTCACGCCCGGCCACCTCGGCCCGGGTCACCTCGGCGGTGGTCGCGTCGACGTGCAGGGTGGCCAGCCTCACCGTCCGTTGGGGGAGCAGCCGCAGCCGCAGGGTGCGCAGTCCACCGGCGGTGGTGTCCGCCAGCACCTGCACCGTCGGCGCGGGCAGGTTCGCCGCCGGTGCCTGGCCGCCGCGCAGGTCCGGATCGCCCAGGCCGGGGAAGCCGTCGATCTTGGCGGGGCCGTCGACGTACCCGTCGGTCCACGGCTGCGGGTCGGATTCCCGGGTGAGCCACTGCGCCTCGTTGGTGTCGGCGTCCAGGGCGTACATCAGGTGGGTGGGGACCGGGTGGTCGGCGTCGAAACGGTCGACCGCCAGGCCGACCCCGGCGAACACCGTGGCGGCGAGCGCGGCGGCGACGGCCGGCAGCGCGCCGAGCCGGCGGGCGCGGGCGGCGACCAGGCCGCGCTGGCCGCCGGCGGCCGGGTGCAGCAGGTCGAGCACCGGCAGCGCGGCCAGCCCCAGCAGCACCGCGAACAGCGCCGCGACCCCGCCCATCGCCATCCCCAGCGCGGGGAAGAGCAGCACCACCGTGGGCAGCAGGATCACCACGGCGACCGCGCCGGCCAGGGTCACCGCGACCACCGGCCACGGGCCGTCGATCCGGGTGCGCAGCGCCACCAGGCCGGCGAGCGCCCCGGCCAGCGCCGGCAGGGTGGCCAGGTAGGCACCGCCGGGCACCAGCGCGGCCAGCACCACCCCGAGCAGGGCCAGCCAGCCCAGCCCGCCGACGGCCAGCGCGGCCGGGCCGGCCCAGCGGCGGGCCAGCGCGTACCAGGCGAGCAGGATCGTGGCGGCGAGCGCCACCACCGCCAGCCGGTACCAGACCGGCCGGTACGGGTCGAGCAGCTCGGCGTAGCCGGGGCGCAGTGCGGTGATCCCCGCCCAGAGCAGTTGGGCGGCGACCGGGGCGGCCACGACCGGCACCAGCGCCAGCCCGAACCCGGCGAACAGGCGACCGGTCCCGGCCCGGCCGGTGCGCCGGACCAGCCAGCCCAGGGCCAGCACCCCGAGCACCGCCAGGGCGGCCAGCGGCCAGGTCAGCCAGCCGGGGTAGCGGACCAGCCCGCCCGGCACCGGGAAGTAGCTGGCGTCGTGGCCTGCGCGCAGCGCCGTCAGGTCGGTGCGGCCGAACTCCCGGGCCAGCCCGAGCGCGTTGTCGCCGTGCATCTGGAGGCTGCCCCGGTCCATCGCCGCCGGGGTGTCCAGCGGGGTGTGGTAGATCGCGCCCCCGTCGATGTAGGCCGAGTTCAGCCCGACGAAGTCGTTGTCGAGGAACGCGGTGAAGTCGGTGTCGTTGGGCAGCGCCCGATAGATCTCCACGGCGAACGAGGTGCCCACCGGGTGCGGGGCGCCCCGGCCGAAGGCGGCCACCAGCTCGGCGTTGTTCCGGGACGTCTCGAACATGATCACCGGCCCGGTGGAGCCCCGGGCCTCCAGGTTGAGCACCACCCCGCCGTCGGCGGCGAGCGGGTGGCTGGCCGCGAACGCCGCGGCGCCGCACAGGCACGCCTCCTCGGCGTCGGTCAGCACGAACACGACGTCGTTGCGGGGGCGGGGGCCGGCGGCCAGCGCGCGGGCCACCTCCAACACGGTGGAGGTGCCGGCCGCGTCGTCGTTGCCACCCGGGCCGGTCTGCACCGAGTCGTAGTGCGCCACCAGGAAGACCCGGCCGGTGGAGGCGGTGCCGGGCAGCCGGGCCACCACGTTGCGGACCCGGGCGACGGTGGCCCCGCCGGCCGCCCCGCTGAGCTGCCCGGCCTCCGGGGCGACGGTGTCCTGCACCTCGGTCTCCAGGCCCAGCCCGCGCAGCGCCCCGACCAGGTGCTCGCGGACCTGGTCGTTGGCGGCGCTGCCGGCCGGGTGCGGGCGTTGCGCCACCGTCTGCACGGTCCGGTAGGCCCGCCCGGCGCTGAACTCGCCGGCCGGGGCGTCCGCCGGTCGGGGCGTCGGGGTGGCCAGGGTGACCAGCATCGCGGCACCCACCGCGACCAGCGCCAGCAGGGCGGCCAGGGCGGCGAGCGGACGACGCCGGGGCCGGGCCAGCGCCCGGTCGGCGGCGGAGACGGGGGGTGCGCCCACGGGAACTCCTCGGGGGGTGGTGCGGGGGTGGGGATCATCCTGCCCCGGCGGGGCGCAGCCGGGGCGTACCGGAACCGAACCGTGACGCGCCGCGCCGACTGGACGCTCACCTGGTGACGACCCTGCCTGGGTACGCCCGGACCGGACGGACCGTGTTGTGTGCGACCGTTGTCTAATACAGGATCAGCAGGGCACTCGGAAGGAGCCCGACATCACCAGCGAACTCCCGCGTCTCGCGGCGGTGACCCGGTCGCACCGGGGGCCTGGCCTGGCCGGGTCCTCCGTCGCGCCGTACCCGCACGGCGGGCTCGGGCCCCACCCCAACCTGCCGCCGGGTGAACGGCTGCGGGTGCTGCTGGTCGAGGACGACGAGGGCGACGCCTTCCTGGTCGGCGAGCTGCTCGCCGAGACCAACTCGATGATCGACCTGCTGGTCGCCACCAGCCTCAGCGAGGCCCGGCGGCGCATCGCCGGCGTCGACTGCGTCCTGCTCGACCTCGGGCTGCCCGACGCGCAGGGCCTCGACGGGCTGCGCCGGGTGCTGGAGATGTCCAGCGGCGCGGCGGTCTGCGTGCTGACCGGCCGCTCCGACGAGCACCTCGGCATCGTCGCGGTCGCCGAGGGCGCCCAGGACTACCTGGTCAAGGGGCAGGTCGACGGGGTGCTGCTGACCCGTGCCCTGCGCTACGCGGTGGAACGCAAACGGGCCGACGAGAACGCCCGCCGGCTGCGCGAGGTCGAGCTGCGCCAGGCCGAGTCGGCCCGCCTGGAACGGGGCCTGCTGCCCCAGCCGCTGATGACCACCGACGAGGTGGCGGTGCACACCTTCTACCGGCCGGGCCGGCACGCGGCGCTGATCGGCGGGGACTTCTTCGACGTGGTGCAGACCCAGCCGGACCGGGTCGACCTGATCGTCGGCGACGTCTGCGGACACGGGGTGGACGAGGCCGCGCTCGGCGTCGAACTGCGGGTCGCCTGGCGGGCGTTGATCCTGGCCCGGGTGCCCGACGACGAGGTGCTGCCCGCCCTGGAACAGGTGCTGATGAGCGAGCGCCGGCTCCAGGAGATCTTCGCCACCGTCGCCACCGTCCGACTCGACCTGGCCGCCAACCGGGCCACCGTCCGGCTGGCCGGTCACCCGCCGCCGCTGCTGCTGTCCGGCGGCAAGGTCGCGCCCGTCCCGGCCCGTGGGGGCCTGCTGCTCGGCGTACGACCCCGCCGTCCCGTCGCGTTCGACCTGGAGTTCGACACCGATGACTGGTCCCTGTTGATGTACACCGACGGCCTGATCGAGGGGCGGGTGGGTGACGGCGACGACCGGTTGGACGTCGACGGGCTGACCGGTCTGCTCCAGGAGCGCGCCAACCACGCCGTGCCGCTGTCCGAGCTGCCCGCCTGGCTGGTCGGGCGGGCCGAGCAGATCAACGGGGGGCCGCTCGCCGACGACGTCGCCATGCTGCTGGTCAGCCGGGGCGGTGGCCGGTGAACACGTACCACCGGGGGTGGACCCTGCGTCGTCGGGTGCTGGCGTTGCTGGCCGTGGTCGGCGTGCTGCTGGTCGGGCTGGCCGTGGCCGAGGCGGTGGTGGCGGCGAAGAACCGCGCCTACACCGACGCCGTGCTCACCCGCACCGGCCCGCTTCGGGTGCAGGGGCAGGAGCTGCTCAACGCACTGCTCGACCAGGAGACCGGCATCCGGGGGTACGCGGTCAGCGGCAACCGTGCCGACCTGGCCCCGTACGAGCAGGGGGTGCGGCAGGAGCGTGACGTGGCCGCCACGATCGCCGACCTGAGCCGTGACTACCCGGCGGTCGCCGGTGCGCTGCGCACCGCGCAGCAGCAGGCGGCGGACTGGCGGCGGACGGTGGCCGAGCCGGTGATCGCGACCACCGGGAGCAGCGGCACGGCCGCCGGCCAGGCGTTGATCACCGCCCAGGCCCGGCAGGAGTTCGACCAGATCCGGGCGTCGGTGGGTGACCTCCAGACGGCGATCCTGGCCGAGCGGGAGAAGGGTGCTCGGGACATCGAGCGGACCGGCAACATGCTGGTGATGCTGCTGATCGTCGCGGCGGTGGTGGTGGTGCTCGCCGGCACCCTGATGCTGCTCTCCCTGGAGCGGATGGTGATCCGGCCGCTGACCGGCCTGGCCCAGCAGGTGCGGGAGGTCGCCGCCGGTGACTACCAGCACCACATCGCCGGGACGGGGCCGCCGGAGTTCCGTCGGCTCGCCGACGACGTGGACGTGATGCGGCAGAAGATCGCGAAGGACCTGGCGGAGGTGCGGGCCGCCCGGGAGAACATCGAGTGGGTCAACAGCCAGTTGCAGAAGCAGGCCGAGGAGCTGACCCGCTCCAACCGTGACCTGGAGCAGTTCGCCTACGTCGCCTCGCACGACCTGCAGGAGCCGTTGCGCAAGGTGGCCAGCTTCTGCCAGCTGCTCCAGCGGCGGTACGCGGGGCAGCTCGACGAGCGGGCCGACCAGTACATCGCGTTCGCCGTCGACGGCGCGCAGCGGATGCAGCGCCTGATCAACGACCTGTTGGCGTTCTCCCGGATCGGCCGGCTCACCACCGGTTTCGTCGACGTCGACCTCAACCGGACGATGGGCGACGTGGCCAGCCAGACCGAGCCGGGCCGGCAGTACGCCGACGCCGAGCTGACCTGGGGCGAGCTGCCGGTGATCCGGGGCGAGGAGCCGCTGCTCACCAACCTGCTGGTCAACCTGGTCAGCAACTCGGTGAAGTTCCGCCGCCCGGACGTCACGCCGAAGGTGCGGGTCTCGGCCCGGTTGGTCGACGCCGAGTGGGAGATCACCTGCGAGGACAACGGCATCGGCATCGAGCCCGAGTTCGCCGACAAGATTTTCGTGATCTTTCAGCGGTTGCACGCCAAGGACGCCTACCCGGGCACCGGCATCGGCCTGGCCATCGTCAAGAAGATCGTCGAATATCACGGCGGTCGGGTCTGGGTGGACACCGACCGGGCCGAGGGGACCGCGATCCGGTTCACCCTCCCGGCCCGGCCGGAGGACGTCGAGGCGGCGAAGGCCGCCGCCGAGGCGGGCCCGGCGGCGGCAACCGGTGCGGACGCCCCGGCAGGGCCCGACGGGGACGCCACGGTGACGCCCGAGGGAGACGCCCCGGCAGGATCCGACGGTGACGCCACGGCAGCGCCCGACGGGGACGGCGCGGCGACGACGTCCGACGACGACGCGTCCCGCCCGGCCGGGGGGACGCCCGCGCCGGCGGACCGGCCGATCCCGGTCGGCCGACAGTCGGGCGGCACGCAGGACGAGGACCCACCCGGCGGGCCGCCGGGGCACGGCACCACGGGTGGCACGAAGGAGGGGGTGGGATGACCGCGCCGGCGGACGGCAAGAGCCCGATCGAGGTCCTGCTGGTCGAGGACGATCCGGGTGACGTGCTGATGACCCAGGAGGCATTCGAGGAGCACAAGCTCCGCAACCGGCTGACCGTCGTCTCCGACGGCGCCGAGGCGCTGGCCTACCTGCGGCGCGAGGGCCGGTACGCGGACGCGGTGACCCCGGACCTGATCCTGCTCGACCTGAACCTGCCGCGCCGCGACGGCCGGGAGGTGCTGGAGGAGATCAAGAACGACGAGCAACTGCGCCGCATCCCGGTGGTGGTGCTCACCACCTCCCAGGCCGACGAGGACATCCTGCGCAGCTACCAGTTGCACGCCAACGCCTACGTGACCAAGCCGGTGGACTTCGAACGTTTCATCTCGGTGGTCCGTCAGATCGACGAGTTCTTCGTCAGCGTGGTGAAGCTGCCGCCTCGTGGCTGACCAACTGCTCGCCGACGTCGGCACGCTGCTGCGGGAGACCGCGGCGGACGTGGTGTTGCCGCTGTTCCGCAAGCTGGACGACGCCGACGTCACCGAGAAGGCACCGGGTGACCTGGTCACCGTCGCCGACCAGCGGGCCGAGGAGCGGATCTCGGCGGAGTTGCGCCGACTGCTGCCGGGGTCGCTGGTCGTCGGCGAGGAGGCGGTGGCCGCGGACGGGTCGTTGCTGCGGCACCTGCGCGGCGGCGGCGACGTGTGGGTGGTCGATCCGGTCGACGGTACGGGCAACTTCGCCGCCGGCCGTCGGCCGTTCGCGCTGATGGTGGCCCTGCTCACCGACGGTGAGCCGGTCGCCTCGTGGGTGTTCGACCCGCTGGCGGAGACGATGGCCGTGGCCCGGGCCGGGGCGGGGACCCGGTTGGACGGCCGGCCGGTACGCAAGACCCCGGTCGTGCCGCCGGAGCGGCTGCGGGGCACCGCGATGGTCCAGTACCTGCCCCGGGCCACCCGGGACCGGGTGGCGGCGGGCGAGGGCCGGATCGGGGAGCTGCTCGCGGGCCAGCACTGCGCCGGCCGGGAGTACCTCGACCTGCTCACCGGTGACCAGCAGTTCGTCATGTTCTGGCGGACCCTGCCCTGGGACCATGTGCCCGGTGCGTTGCTGGTCCGCGAGGCGGGTGGGGTGGCCCGCCGGTTCGACGGCACCGACTACCACCCGGCCGACGACGGGCACGGGCTGCTGGTCGCCTCCGACGAGCAGACCTGGCACGAGGTCCGCGCCGCGCTGCTCGGCGACTGACCGCCCGCCGCCTGCACGTTCGTGGGTGCCGGTCGGTGGACCGGCCGGCCGGCGTGCGGGTCGCCGGGCGTGGGACGGACGGGCCGCCCGGCCGGTGTGGCGGGGGTCGGTCGAGCCGGGCGGTGGGCCGTCCCCGGGGGGCGGCTGAGGGATCGACGAGATGGACTCTCGGCGACGGGCTCGGCACGCCGTGTCGAGCGTTGCTGTCCGGTGTCGTCACGGGCCTGGTCACCGGGCGTGATTGCGGTAGTGTGACCGGCGGTCTCCGCCCCCAGGCCGCCAACCGGGGCCGGCGGGACCGCCGCCGTACCGGCCCTGTGGCGGGCGTCGGCGGCAGAGGGAAGGACAACCTCCGTGCCCAGGACCAGCCTGACCCGGCCACGCGTGCGTCGGCCGTTGACCGTGCTGCTCGTCGCACTGGCGCTGCTGCTCGGTGTCGGCGCGGTGCCCGCCTCGGCGGAGCCCGGTGAGGGTGGCACCAAGCAGCTCAAGGATGCGCTGACGGCGGCGGCGAAGGGGCACATCGAGGCCAAGGCCAAGCTGGACAGCTCCAAGCGGCGGCAGACCGCGCTGGCCGCCGAGCTGAAGGTGATCGAGGGCCGGTTGGGTGAGCTGACCGCCCAGGTGGGCGAGGTGGCCGCGCAGTCCTACCGGGTGGGCCGGTTGACGCCGACGTCGATGCTGCTCAACACGGCAAGCCCGGAGGCGTTCCTCAAGCGGGCCGCCGACCTGGACATGATGGCCCAGCGGGACGGCAAGCAGCTCCGCGCGCTCGCCGAGGCCCGGCACGCAGCCGCCCAGGCCACCCTCGACATCAACGCCGAGGTCCGCGAGCAGCAGAAGCAGCTCGCCACGCTGGCGAAGAAGAAGCGGGACGCCGAGCGTGCCCTGGCCACCGTCAGCTCGGGCAGCAGCGCCGGCTTCAGCGGCGGGTCGAGTTCGGCCGCGCCGGCCCCGCGCAACTCCGACGGGTCGTGGCCGGGCGAGTCGTGTTCGGTGAACGACCCGACCACCTCCGGTTGCATCACCCCGCGCACCCTGCACGCCATGCAGCAGGCCAAGGCCGCCGGATACAAGCGGTTCGTGTCCTGCCACCGCAGTGGCGGGGGCGGCGAGCACCCGAAGGGCCGGGCCTGCGACTTCTCGGCCGCCACCAGTGGCTTCAAGGACGAGACGGCCACCGGCGGGGACAAGGCGTACGGCGACAGCCTGGCCAACTACTTCAAGAACAACGCCAACCGGCTCGGCGTGCTCTACGTGATCTGGTACCGGCAGATCTGGATGCCGAACACGGGTTGGCGGGCGTACAGCGGGTCGGGCAGCCCGGCCGCCGACCACACAAACCATGTTCATCTTTCGATGTACTGACCGTCCGGCCCAGGAACGGGACGTAGCATCGCGACGGTGAGCAGCTCATCGTCCGACGTCGTGACCGCTCCGACGCCTCCCGCGCCGGTTTCCTCCCGCGCCCTGCCCAACGGGCTCGCCGCGTTCCTGGTCTTCTTCTCCAGTGGTGCGGTGCTGGTGTTGGAGACGGTCTCGTTGCGCCTCGTCGGCCCGTACGTCGGGGTGACCCTCCAGGTGACCAGCTCGGTGATCGGCATCGCGTTGGCCGCCATCGCGTACGGGGCGTGGACGGGCGGCTGGCTGGCCGACCGGCGGGACCCGCGCGGGCTGCTCGCCCCGGCGCTGATCCTGGCCGGCATCGCCGCCGCCGTCACCCTGCCCGTGGTCCGGTACGCCGGTGAACTGCTGCGCGGCGGTGCGGTCAGCGGCATCCTGCTGCTCACCGCGTTGGCCGTGTTCGTGCCGGCGGCGCTGCTGTCGGCGGTCACCCCGCTGGTGGTGAAGCTGCAACTGGCCGACCTGCGGCGCACCGGTCAGGTCGTCGGGCGGCTGTCCGGCATCGGCACCCTCGGCGGCATCACCGCCACCCTGTTCACCGGGTTCGTACTGGTGGCGGCGCTGCCCAGCACCGTCATCCTGATCGGGCTGGCGGCGGCGCTCGGGGTGGTCGGGCTGGCGCTCGGGGTCTACCTGCGCCGGCAGGAGGCGGCGGGGTTGCCCGGTCCGGCCCGGCTGAAGGCCACCCTGGCGGTGCTCGGGTTGGTCGCGGCGGGGCTGAGCGCGGTCGCACCGAACCCGTGCGACGTGGAGACCGCATACCACTGCGCCCGGGTGGAGCGTGATCCGGCCCGCGACGGTGGGCGCACCCTCTACCTCAACTCGGCCCAGCACTCGTACGTCGACCTGGACGACCCGACCCACCTGGAGTACGAGTACACCCAGTGGATCGGCGCGGTCGCCGACGTGGCCGCCCCGAAGGGGCAGCGGCTGGACGCGCTGCACCTGGGCGGGGGCGGGTTCACCATGCCCCGCTACCTGAGCGCCACCCGGCCGGGCACCGACAACGTGGTCTTCGAGATCGACGGCGAACTGGTCGAGCTGGACCGGCGCGAGTTGGGCGTCCGCACCGGGCCGGGGCTGCGGGCGGCGGTGGGCGACGCCCGGATGCTGGTCGGTGGGGAGCCGGCGGACAGCCGGGACCTGGTCGTCGGGGACGCCTTCGGGCACCTGGTGGTGCCGTGGCACCTGGCCACCCGGGAGATGGCGGCGGAGGTCGACCGGGTGTTGCGCCCCGGCGGGATCTACGTGCAGAACGTCATCGACTACCCGCCGGGCCGGTTCATCCGCTCGGAGCTGGCCACGGTGGCCGCCGAGTTCGAGCACGTGGCGCTGGTCGCGCCGCCGGAGGCGATCGCCGGGCGGCAGGGCAGCAACTTCCTCATCGTCGCCTCGGACGCGCCGCTGCCGCTGGACGCGCTGCGGACCCGGCTGGGCACCGTGGCGAAGATCCCCGACATGGTCGCCGGCAGCGAGGTGACCCGGTTCGTCGACGGGGCGCTGGTGTTGACCGACGACTACGCCCCGGTGGACCAACTGCTCGCGACCGCCTGATCGGGTGACTTTCCTGACCGATTACGACCATCGAGGTGTAGGTCGGGCCGTCCCGGGCAACTCGGTCGACCATGGGTGCAGGAGTCCGGAACGCAGCCCAGCTCCTCGGTGAGCGGTACCGGCTGATCGAGCAGCTCGGCGCGGGCGGCATGTCCGTGGTGTGGCGCGGCTACGACCAGGTGCTGGGCCGGCAGGTCGCGGTGAAGGTGCTCGCCTCCCGGCTGGCCACCGACCGGGCCTTCCGGCACCGGATCAGGATCGAGGCGCAGGCCGCCGCGCGGCTCTGCCACCCCAACATCACCAACGTGTACGACTACGGCGAGTCCGAGCAGGTCGGGCTGACCGTGCCGTACGTGGTGATGGAGCTGGTGGACGGCGGTCCGCTCACCGCGCGGCTCGGCCGCGACGGGCAGCTGCCCTGGCGGGAGGCGGTGACCATCGGGGCCGAGGTGACCTCGGCACTGGCCACCGCGCACGCCCGGGGGGTGGTGCACCGCGACGTCACCCCCGGCAACGTCATGTTGACCGGGACCGGGGTGAAGGTGGTCGACTTCGGCATCTCGGCGTTGGTCGGCGAGAGCGAGAAAGGGCCGGACGGCACCCTGCTCGGCACCCCCGCCTACCTCGCCCCGGAGCGCCTCGACAACGGCCAGGTCTCCCCGGCCACCGACGTGTACGCCGTCGGGCTGCTGCTCTACCGGATGCTCACCGGAAGGCTGCCCTGGCAGGCCAGCACCACTACCCAGATGCTGCGGGCGCACATGTACCACGACCCGGAGCCGATGCCCCCGGTACGTGGGCTCCCCGACGAGGTGGTCGAGCTGGTCGGCCGCTGCCTGGCCAAACGCCCGGAGGACCGGCCGGCGACCTCGGAGGTGGCGCGTACCCTCGCCTCGGCGGCCGGGATGGTCGCGGCCGTGCCGGTGTCCCCGGCCCCCGGGCGGCTCGACCCGGCGTTGCTCGCCAACGCCGGCACCACGATCCTGCCCTGGTCGGCCGACACCGACGCGTTGCCCTTCTCGGGACGGACCCGGAGCCGCCGCGCCGCCACCCGCCGCCGCCGGATCGAGGCCGGGGTGGCCGCCGCGAGCCTCGTCGCCGTCACCGCGGCGATCTGGGGGGTGACCTCGCGCAGCCCGGCCAGCGGCGGCGTCGACCCGCCCACCGAGGCCCGGATGGGGTTGCCCGAGACCATCCCCTGCGAGGTCGAGTACGCGCTGCGCACCGACTCCGGCAAGGACTTCGCCGCCCAGCTCACGCTGACCAACACCGGTCCCCGGGAACTGCGGGACTGGACGGTGAGCTTCGCCTTCCCCGGCCAGCAGGTCGTCACCGGGCCCACGCCCCAGGTGCGCCAGGAGGGGCGTCTGGTCCGGGTCACCGCGGCGGCCGGCCGTGCCGCGCTGGCCCCGGGCGCGTCGGAGAAGCTCGCCCTGACCGGCCGGTACACCGGCGGCAACCCGTTGCCGTTGGAGTTCTCCGTCGGCGATTCGAGCTGCGGGGTGCGGGTCTCCGGGGTGGCCGGCAGCGCACCCGTGGTGAAGCCGCCGACGGTGAAGAAGCCGGCGGCGAAGAAACCGGCGAAGACGTCCGGCAAGGGTGGGTCCGGCGCGGCCGGCCCGGCGAAGCCCAAGCCGAAGTCCGAGAAGCCCGGCAAGGGGCCGGGCAAGGGGGCGGGTGCGGCCAAGGGAAAAGCGGGAAAGTGACGGGGAAGGGAGGCAAGGGCGCAGGTGGCGGCGGCCCGGGTGGCGGTCCCGGCAAGGGACACCGGGGCTGAGGCCGGGCACCGGCTCCGGGGCGTTGACCGGGGGTGCCGGCTCTGCGGCGGCGGCCGGGTGCTGCGGCCGGCCGGGTCGGCGGGCGGACGGTGCGGTCAGCGTAGGGCCGCGAACCGCTGCACCTGGGCGATCCCGCCCTCCACGACGAGGATGCTGCCCGGCCCGAGCACCGTGTCCGGGTCGGCGTACCGGAAGCGTTCCCCGGCCGGTTTCGCGCCGACCACCATCACCCCGTAGCGTTCCTGCACCGCCAGGTCCCGCAGCCGGTGACCGACCAGCGGCGGGGGGACCGGCACCTTGGCGATGGCGAAGTCGTCGCCGAACTCCATGAAGTCGAGCATCCGGCTGACGATCAGGTGGGCCACCCGTTCCCCCGTCTCCGCCTCGGGGAAGACCACGTGGTGGGCGCCGACCGAAGCCAGGATCTTCGCGTGCTTGCGGGAGGTGGCCCGCGCCCACACCTGCGGTACGCCCACCTCGGTCAACGCCAGCACGGTGAGCACGCTGGCCTCCACCGAGGCGCCGATGGCGACCACCACCCGGGAGAACTCGCCGACGCCGAGCTGCCGTAGTGCCTGCTCCTCGGTGGCGTCGGCCTGCACCACCCGGTCCAGCGACGCCGACCAGCGTTGCACCCGGTCGGGGTCGCGGTCCACGGCGAGCACCTGGTGGCCGAGCCGGGTCAACGCCCCGGCCAGGTGGCAGCCGAACCGGCCCAGCCCGATCACGGCGATGTCGCCGTCGCCCTCACCCCTAGCCGACAACGGGTTGCTCCTTCGGGTAGCGGTACAGCCGGTGCCGGGTGTTCAACGCGATCGCCGAGCCGAGGGTGAGCGGGCCGATCCGCCCGATGTACATCAGCACGGTCAGCACCAGTTGCCCCGACGCGGGCAGGTGCTGGGTGAGCCCGACGGTGAGGCCGGCGGTGCTGAACGCCGAGGTCACCTCGAACAGCGTCTCGTTGGCCCGGACGTCGGTGGTGAGCACGGTCAGGCCGAGCGTGCCGACCGTCACCAGTGCGACGCTGAGCAGCGCCACCGTCAGCGCCTGGCGTTGGCTGGCCACCGCGATCCGGCGGCGACCCACGGTGACGTCCGGCTCGCCGCGCAACTCCGCCCAGATGACGAAGCCGAGCAGAAAGAACGTGGAGACCTTGATCCCACCGGCGGTGCTGGCGCTGCCACCGCCGATGAACATCAGGGCGACGAGCAGCGGGTAACTCTCCTCGCGCAACGCGGCCACGCCGATCACGTCGAATCCGCCGGTACGGCTGAGCGCGACCTGGGTGAAGGTGGCGAGCAGCTTGCCCGGGGTGTCGTAGGTGCCGATGGTGAACGGGTTGTCCCACTCGGCGGCGAGCAGCCCGACGAACCCCACGGCCACCAGCACCACACTGCCCCAGATGGTCAGCTTGGTGGCCACCGCCCAACGGGCCGGCCGGCGGCGTCGGCGGAACGCCTCGAACAGCGCGGGGAAGCCCAGCCCGCCGACGATCGCACCGAACGCCAGCGGCAGCGCCACCCACGGATCACGGGCGAAACCGACCAGCCCGTCGGTGTAGAGGGTGAAGCCGCCGTTGTTGAACGCCTGGACCGAGTGGAACGTCCCCGACCACAGCGCCCGGCCCGGCGGGTAGTCGTAGGCGAGCCGGAGCCGGGCGGTCACCACCGCGGTCATCACCAGCTCGCAGCCGAGCACCGTGCCGGCGATGCGCATCAGTAGGCGACGCAGGTCGGCGGAGCCGTACTCGGCCGTCTCTGCCTGCACCAGCAGCCGGTTGCGCAGCCCGAGCTGCCGGGTGACCGCCAGGCTGACCAGGGCCGCACCGGTGAGGATGCCCAGCCCGCCGACCTGGGTGAGCACGGTGATCATCACCAGCCCGAACCCGTTCCAGTAGTTCGGGGTGTCGGTGACGGCCATGCCGGTGACCGAGACCGCCGAGGTGGCGGTGAACAGCGCGGTCACCAGCGGGGTGTAGCGGTGTTCGCTGGTGGCCCAGGGCAGCATCAGCAGGCCGGTGCCGATCGCGATCGTCACCAGGAAACCGAACGGCACCAGCCGGACGGGGTGACGAAGGAACCGGCGCACCACACAATCCTGTCGACTACGGCGCGACCGGGCCGGTGAATCGCGTATCCCGGGCCGGTGCCGGCTTCCGCGCTCGTCTCCCCGCAGGGTTCACCTGCCGGCCAGTCGACGACCAACTGGCGGTCAGCCGCGCCCGGTCTGCTGGCATCGCCCCATCGGCACCTGCCGGGGCGTCCCGGGCTTCGACCGGGGTGCCCCCCGACGAAGGAGACCGCGTTGCGACGTACCCTTTCCGCCCTCGGTGTGGCCGGCGCGCTGCTCGCCGTGGCCGTCGCCGTGCCCGGCGCGGCCTCGGCCCGCGAGGACGACGCCGACCGTGCGGACCGGGCCACCCACCGGCCCCTGGTGATCGGCCACCGGGGGGCCAGCGGCTACCGCCCGGAGCACACCCTGGAGGCGTACCGGCTGGCGATCCGGATGGGCGCCGACTACATCGAGCCGGACCTGGTCTCCACCCGGGACCGGGTGTTGGTCGCCCGGCACGAGAACGAGATCTCCGGTACGACCGACGTGGCGGCCCGCCCCGAGTTCGCTGGCCGCAAGGCCACCAAGACCATCGACGGGGTACCGGTCACCGGCTGGTTCACCGAGGACTTCACCCTGGCCGAGCTGAAGACGCTGCGGGCCAAGGAGCGGCTGCCCCAGGTGCGGGTGGCGAACACCGCCTTCGACGGCCGGTTCGAGGTGCCCACCTTCCAGGAGGTGCTGGACCTGGCCCGCGCCGAGTCCAAGGCGCGGGGCCGCACCATCGGCGTCTACCCGGAGACCAAGCACCCCAGCTACTTCGCCTCGATCGGGCTGCCCCTGGAGGAGCCGCTGGTCGCGGTGCTGCGCCGCAACAAGCTGACCCACCGCAACGACCCGGTCTTCATCCAGTCCTTCGAGACGGGCAACCTGCGCAAGCTCGACCGGATGATCGACGTGCCGCTGGTGCAGCTCCTCGACGCCACCGGCCAGCCGTACGACCTCGCCGCCGCCGGTGACCCGCGCACCTATCAGGACCTGGCGACCGCCGCCGGCCTGCGCGGGATCGCCCGGTACGCCGACGGGGTCGGCCTGAACAAGAACCTGATCGTCCCCCGGGACGCCACCGGGAAGCTGCTCGCCCCGACCACGGTGATCCGCGACGCGCACCGGCACCAGCTGGTGGTGCATGCCTGGACGTTCCGCGCCGAGAACCAGTTCCTCCCGGTCGACTTCCGGATCGGCACCGACCCGAACGCCCGGGGCGACATCACCGCCGAGTACGAACTCTTCCTCGGTCTCGGCCTGGACGGCGTCTTCGCCGACCAGCCGGACACCGCCGTCGCCGCCCGCGCCGGCCTGTCCACCCGCTGACCCGCCCGCTGACCCGCCCGCGCCCGGTCGGGTCCGGTCGGGTCCGGTCGGGCGCTTGATCAACTCAATGTCGCCGAGGTAGCGGTGTCCCGTCGCCCGGGACACCGCTACCTCGGCCCACGGGAGTGGATCAATCGCCCAGGCGCGATCCCGGACCGGCCAGGAGTCGCTCCGGCCGCGTACACCTGGTCTCGCTGGCACGTGGTGACGGCCGGAACCTACAGTCGGGCCATGGGCATCGACGGGCCACCGCCGGCAGGAACTCCCGGTCGGGTACGCGTGCGTGCCGTCTACCCCGGCAGCTTCGACCCCTTCACCGCCGGGCATCTGGACGTGGTGGGCCGGGCGCGCACCCTTTTTGACGAGGTGGTCGTGCTCGTCGCGGTCAACGGCAGCAAGCAGCCGGGCGTCGACGAAGAGCAGCGGGCCGCCGCTGTCCGGGCGAGCCTGCCGATGGGATGGACCTCCGTCACCGTCGCCCCGTGGCGTGGGTTGACCGCCGAGTACTGCCTCCGCCACGGGGCGGGAGTGATCGTCCGGGGCGTGCGGAACACCACCGACCTCCAGACCGAATGCCGGCTCGCCGCGATGAACCAGTCGTTGGGCGTCCCCACGGTCTTCCTGCCCGCCCAGCCCGAGCTGGCGGCGATGTCATCGACCGCCGTACGCACGCTGGGGAAGTCGCTGCCGCGACCGGGGTAGCGCGGACACCGGACGGCCGGGGCGCTCCGACTGTGGAGAGTTGTTGTCGCCTGGGCCGCAACAACTCTCCACAATCCAACGGCACGGGTGGGGAGGCCGGCCGGATACCGCTCCATCGGTTCAGGAGAGTGGCGTGACCCAGGATCTCGGGCTCGGGAGTTCCGATCAGAGACTTCCGCCCCCGCTGCTGCGGAGGTTGCTGCCGTCCGTCGGGTTCCGGTGGTCGTCCAGGCGGCGGCGGGCCTGCTCCGATGCCGCCAGGTCCCGTACCTGCCGGTCCCCGTCGGTCACCGGCCGGCGGCCACGACGCCACCATGCCACGGCTGCGAGGGCCACGAGTACGACGATGAGGATGATGAGCCAGCGCATGTCTGCCTCCAATGGGTGAGGACTCTGCCACCCAGGGTGGACCCCCAGGTCAAGGACCACCGACAGGGCGGCGGAGCGGTTCTCCACGCTGGCGGGTGCGCCGGTCCGGTGGCCGGCGATGCGTGCACGTCGGTTTGCCGTGCACGCCAGTTGGCCGGGCGCGGGTTTGCCGCAGGGCGGGTCAGCGCGTCGCAGGCTCGGTGACGTAGGTGCCCCGGCCGGGCTGACCGGTGATCAGCTCTCGGTCGTGCAGCAGTGAGAGCGCACGCGAGGCGGTGTTCATGTGCACCTGGTATGCCTCGGCAAGCTCGCGGGTGGACGGCAGTTTGTCGCCAGGTTTGAGTTCGCCACTCTTGATCTTCGCGGCGAGTTCGTTGGCGATCTGGCGGTATGGGGCTTCGGCTGTAGGCATGGTGAGACTCCGGTTGGTTCGGCGTCTCTGATCATGCCGGGCCTGCACCAGTAACTGCAACAAGTTGTCGTGTCGCCGCCACAGGGGGTCGACCTACACAAACATTTTGGGTATCTTGTGGATGTCCGGTTCCGGTTGGTTCGGCAGACCTCGGGGGCGGACACCAAGGGTTGGCTCCGGGGCCGTACCGCCGAACAGGGCTGCGGTCCCGAGGCCGGTGACCCGGTCCGCGTCCCCTATCGGCGGGCCGGGTCACCTTCCACTGCACCGAATGGAACGCGACCCGGAAGGTGACCCATGCGCACCCTGCTGTCCCTGCTCCGCCGCCCGTGGCTCGGTCGATCCGGCCACCGTCCGTGGCGCGGCCTTACCCTCTACCGCCCGTGGCGCGGCCTTACCCTCCCCCTGTGGCATCGCCCGGAACCTCGTCCGCACCGTCGCCGGGCGGGACGACGCTGGTCGGAGCGCCCGCCGAACGGTGGTTGGTACCGCTCGCAGGCGTGTCGGCCGCTGACCGCCCGGCAGGTCGAGGAACGACAGTTCGGCCTGGTCAAACGAGGTCTCGACCCGGTGGAGGTGCACGCCTTCCTGCACCGGGTGGCCGCCGACCTGGCGGCAGCCCGGCGTGACCTGGCCCTGACCAGGGAGGAGAACCAACGGATCAAGCGCGCGTTGCGCTCCTGGCGAACCCACTTCACCTCGGACGTGCGCTGGTGACCCGGACGGGCTTCGCCGCCGAGCAGCACGCACGTACGGCGGTGAGCCGGACAGGCTTCACGGTCGGTCAGCCGGGCGTGCGGCGGTGAGCCGGGAACGGTTCGTCGTCCACCTGCCCGTGACCGCCGACGACCTGGTCTCCGCCCAGGGACTCGCCCGGGCGATCACCCGGGCACTCGGCTTCCTGCCTGACGTCGACCGGGGCGGCACCACCCTGTCCCGCGAGGACGCCCAGTCCGTACGCCACTGGGTCTACTGCGACCGACCGCTGGCACCCGCCCGGCGCTGCACCCGCCCGCCGACCACCCCGACGCCTGCACCCCCCACCCCCACCCCACCGCCCCTCCCTCCCGGTCGCCCCGGTGATCAAGAAGTTTGCGTCACCTGGGGGGCGGATCATGACGTAAACCTCTTGATCAACTGCATGGGAGGTCGGGGTGTCCGGCCGGGGTGGTAGGAATGGCGGGTGGAGGTGCGGGAGCGGGTAGAGCAGGACCGGGTGGCGGTGCGGGAGCGGGCCGAGGGGGTGCTGCGCCGGCTGGCCGGTGAGCACGCCCGGCTGCGTGAGGACCAGTGGCGGGCCATCGAGGCGCTGGTGGTGGACCAGCGGCGGGTGCTCTGCGTGCAGCGCACCGGGTGGGGCAAGTCGGCGGTCTACTTCGTGGCCACCGCGCTGCTGCGTGAGCGTGGCGAGCACGGCCCGACGGTCATCGTGTCGCCGCTGCTGGCGCTGATGCGCAACCAGGTGGAGGCGGCGGCCCGCGCCGGCATCCGGGCCCGCACCATCAACTCGGCCAACCTCGACGAGTGGGACGAGATCACCGCCGAGATCCACGCCGGGGCGGTCGACGTGCTGCTGATCAGCCCCGAGCGGCTCAACAACCCCGACTTCCGGGACACCGTCCTGCCGAGGCTGGCCGCCACCACCGGTCTGCTGGTGGTCGACGAGGCGCACTGCGTCTCCGACTGGGGGCACGACTTCCGGCCCGACTACCGCCGGCTGCGTACCTTCCTGGGCAACCTGCCCGAGCGGACCCCGGTGCTCGCCACCACCGCCACCGCCAACGAGCGGGTGACCCGGGACGTCGCCGAGCAACTCGGCACCGAACCCACCGCACCCCCCGCCGACCGCCACGCCCCCGCGCCGAACTCTCCGCCGACCGCGCCGTGTCGCCCGCCGCACCTCGCGCCGACGGGAGTGCACTGACCGCCGATCCTGCCGCGTCGCCCGCCGATCCTGCCGCGTCGCCCGCCGATCCTGCCGCGTCGCCCGCCGACGCCGGTGGCCGGCGGGCCGACGTGCTGGTGCTGCGGGGCACCCTGGACCGGGAGTCGCTGCGGCTGGGCGTGCTCGACCTGCCCAGCCCGGCGCACCGGCTGGCCTGGCTCGCCGACCACCTGGACGCGCTGCCCGGCTCCGGGATCATCTACACACTCACCGTCGCGGCGGCCACCGAGACCGCCGAGTTCCTGCGCGGGCGCGGCTGGTCGGTGGCCTCCTACACCGGTCAGGCCGACGACGCCGACCGTCGCGCCGCCGAACAGGACCTGCTCGACAACAAGATCAAGGCGCTGGTGGCGACCAGCGCGCTCGGGATGGGGTTCGACAAGCCCGATCTCGGTTTCGTGGTGCACCTCGGTGCGCCGCCCTCGCCGATCGCCTACTACCAGCAGGTCGGCCGCGCCGGTCGCGCCGTCGAACACGCCGAGGTGCTGCTGCTGCCCGGTGTCGAGGACGCCGCCATCTGGCGCTACTTCGCCTCGCTCGCCTTCCCGCCCGAGGACCAGGTGCGCACCGTGCTGGCCGCCCTGCACACCGACCGGCCGCTCTCCACCCAGGCCCTGGAACCCATCGTCGACCTGCGCCGGACCCGCCTGGAGTTGATGCTCAAGGTGCTCGACGTCGACGGCGCGGTCCGCCGGGTCCGTGGTGGCTGGCTCGCCACCGGCGAACCCTGGACCTATGACGAGGCCCGGTTGCGCCGCGTCGCCGAGGCCCGCACCGCCGAGCAGCAGGCCATGCGCGAGTACGCCAGCACGCCCGGCTGCCGGATGCGATACCTGCGGGACTGCCTGGACGACAGCGGTGCCGGCGACTGCGGCCGGTGTGACCGCTGTGCCGCGCCGCTGTTCACCGCCGACGTGTCCGGTCCCGCGTTGACCGCCGCGCAGACCTTCCTCGGCCGCCCCGGGGTGCAGATCGCCCCCAAGAAGCTCTGGCCGACCGGCCTCGACGCGGTCGGCGTACCACTGAAGGGGCGGATTGCCCCGGCGGAGCAGGCGTTGCCCGGTCGGGCGGTGGGGCGGCTGTCCGACCTGGGCTGGGGTGGCCGGCTGCGCGCACTGGTCGGCCCGGACACGGCCGACGGCCCGGTCCCCGACGACGTGGCGGCGGCCGTGGTGGAGGTGCTGAAGGCGTGGGCCCACGGCGACGACCCGTGGCCGCGCCGCCCGGCCGGCGTGGTCGCGGTCGGCTCCCGCAGCCACCCGACCCTGGTCGCCTCGCTCGCCGAGCGGATCGCCACGGTCGGCCGGCTGCCGCTGCTCGGCCTGGTCACCCCCACCGGCCCGGCCGGGGCCGGCGGGCCGCGCGGCAACAGCGCCCAGCGGGTACGCACCCTGCACGACGCCTTCACCGTCACCGACGAGGTGGCCGGCGCATTGGCCGGGCTGGACGGCCCGGTGCTGCTCGTCGACGACCTGGTCGACTCCGGCTGGACGATGACGATGGCCGCCCGGCTGCTGCGCCGCGCCGGTGCCCCCGACGTCCTCCCGCTGGCCCTCGCCGTCGCCGGCTGATCCGGCCGGGCCGATGCCGGTGGCGGGCGGCCTCGGCAGGCGGCCGACAACGGGCTGAGCCAGCTCGGGTCGCCACGCCGACCAGCGGGCCCAGCCGACCAGCGGGCCCAGCCGACCAGCGGGCCCACCGGAGATGGTTCCCCGGCCGGCCGTAGTGCGACCGCCGCCACGGTGCCCGGCCGTCGCCCCGGTGCCGAGGGCCTCGACGGTACGGTGGGCGGATGGCCGACCAGCGATCCGTCACCCGGCCCGCCGGCCCGGCAGGTAGCGGCGGCCCGGCCACTGACCGGGGCACCCCGCAGCCGGTGGACCGGCAGGACCGGGGTACCCCCGACGCGGAACCGGGGGACCGGCCGGGACGTGGCGACGCGGAGCCCGGCGGATGGGTGCTGTCCGCCGGGGGGACCTCGGCCGGGGACGAGGCGTCGGCGGTCGGACCGGACCGGGCCACCCTGCGGTTGGCACTGGTGGTGGGTGGCCTGGTGCTGGCCGTCCTGCTCGGCTTCGGCCTCGGCCGGGCCAACGGGCGGCCCACCGACCGTACGACGGCGACCGCCGCCACCGCCGCCGGTGACCACACCCATGCTCCGGGCACCGGGGCGCACCAGCACGACGGCACCGCCGGGCAGTCGGGCGGCGACGCGGCCACCGGCCTGTCGGTCACCTCCGGCGGCTACACGCTCACCCCGTCGGGTGGGGAGTTCGTCGCCGGGCGGGCGGGCGAACTGCGGTTCCAGATCCGGGACGCCCAGCGACGGCCGGTCACCCGGTTCGCGATCGTGCACGACAAGCCGATGCACCTGGTCGTGGTCCGCCGTGACCTCACCGGCTTCCAGCACCTGCACCCGACGATGGCCGCCGACGGCACCTGGTCGATCCCGCTGACCCTGCCGGAGCCGGGCGTCTGGCGGGCGTACACGGACTTCACCGCGCTCGCCGACGACGGCCAGCAGACCCCGGCCACGCTGGGCGTGGACCTGGTCGCTCCGGGGGACTACACGCCCCGCCCGCTGCCGGCCCCGGCCACCCGGGCGACCGTGGCCGGGTTCACCGTCGACTACGAGGGCACGGCGCAGGTGGGTGCCGCCGTACCGCTGCGGTTCCGGGTCCGGGACGGGGCGGGACAGCCGGCGACCCTGGAGCGCTACCTCGGTGCGTACGGGCACCTGGTCGCCCTGCGTGAAGGGGACCTGGGCTACCTGCACGTGCACCCGGGACCCGGGCCGGCCACCGACACGGTGACGTTCTGGCTGACCGCGCCCGGCCCCGGCAGTTACCGGATGTACCTGGACTTCCAGGTGGCGGGCGTGGTGCGGACCGCCGAGTTCACCCTCACGGTCCGCTGACCCCCGGCAACCTCCACCCGGCCCGGCGAGGCGCTGCCGTCCCTGCCTGGTCAGCCGGCGAGGCGCTGCCGTCCCTGCCTGGTCAGCCGGCGAGGCGCTGCCGTCCCTGCTTGGCCAGCCGGCGAGGCGCTGCCGTCCCTGCGTGGTTACTCGGCGAGGCGCTGCCGTCGCCGCGTGCTCGGCCGGCTCAGCCGGAGCGGCCGCCCGGCCCGATGAAGGGTCCCAGCCGAAGGGCCTCAGCCGGCGAGGGGCAGCCGGAGGAGTCAGCCGGCCCGGCGGATCGGGCGGCGGGCGAGGTAGCGGAGCAGGTCGCGGATGTGGTGCTTCTCCTCGGCGGGCACCGTCGGATCGGCCAGCCGGTCGAGGATCACCCGGACGTCCGCCTCCACCGGGCCGTCGTCGGCGCGGCGGCGGGGGACGGGTCCCGCGTCGGGCAGGCCGAGGGCCCGGAAGGCCGCCGCCACCGGCAGGTCGAGGGCGGCGCAGAAACCGCGCACCTTGGCCAGCTCGGGATAGTCCTGCCAGTCACCGGCGAGCCAGCGGAAAACGGTGGATCGACCGACCCCGGTGTGGGCAGCGAGGTCGCTCACCGTCCAACCCCGCTCGTCACGGGCGTCGTCGATGGCCCGTCGCACGAACCGTGCGAACGCCATCTGGGGTGATACCTCTGTCGAACCCATGCCGGTGAGATCGTCCCTTCCGGTGGGAGTCGGGTGTCCGGTGCGCCCTTCGAGGGTAGTACGGCGGGACGTCGTGACAATTGCCCGACAGTCCGTCCCTTCCGCGCCGACGGCGTCGCCGCACCCGGGGCAGCTGGCGGGCGGGTGCGGACTGCCGCAGTTGTCACCAACCCAGGACGGTCGGTGGGGCCCCCGCCCCGTCCCGTACGCCGAGGAGGAGCAGCTATGGCCGAGCCCGACCGTCCGGTGCCGCACCGCCCGGGTGCGGTCAGCCTCTTCTTCGTCGCCAAGGCGGGGGTGTTCGCCCTGGGCTTCTGGAGCTGGCTGCTGGTGCTGGTGTTGACCGGTGACGGGGCGACCGGCGGGCACGTGCTGGCCGCCGCCGGTGCCGTCACCACCACGCTGGTGGGGGTGGTGCTCGGCGTGCGGCTGGCCCTGCAACGCAGCGCCGCCGCCCGGCACGCCGAACTCAAGCGGCTCCTGGTCGACATCTCGTGGAACGCCTTCGCCGCCGCCGGCAACGCCGAGTCGGCCGGCACGGTGGTGCCGTTCCCCACCACGTCCGTCGAGGGCGAGCGTGGGGAGCGTGATCGGGTCCCTACGGTCTTCGCCCGGGGGCCGGGGGAGCGGCCCGGCGGGCGACGTCGCTGAGCCTGGTCACGCCCCGCCGACGGGTGCGGGCCGGTCGTCCAACAGGATCGACAGGCGCGGGGTGACCTGCCACTGGTCGACCAGCTGCTGATACTCGGCCCGCTGCGGCCCGGTGTCGGTGCCGGACCCGGTGCGGCGGGCGCGGATCAGCAGGTTGCGGGGGGTGTGCCGGGAGTCGACGAACTCGACCACCTCGGCCCGGTAGCCGTGCACCCGCAGCAGCCCGGCGCGTAGCGCGTCGGTGAGCACGTCGGCGAAGCGTTCCCGCAGGATGCCCTGCCGGGTCAGCAGCTCGTACGGGGCCGGCGTCGGCCGGGAACGCAGCTGTGCCGCCAGGTCGTGGTGGCAGCACGGCGCGGCGAGGATCCACCGGGCGTCCCAGCGCACCGCCCGGGCCAGCGCCTCGTCGGTGGCGGTGTCGCAGGCGTGCAGCGCGAGCACCAGGTCGGGGGCGGGTTCCACCACCGCGTCGGCGATGGTACCGGCCACGAAGGAGACCCGGTCGGCCCAACCGAGGCGGGCGGCCAGTTCGCTGTTGCGCTGCCGTTGATCTTCCCGGACGTCCACCCCGACCAGTTCCACGTCCAGCCCGCGACCGGTGAGGTACCGGTAGGCGGCGAAGGTCAGGTAGGCGTTGCCGCAGCCCAGGTCGACCACCCGCAGCCGCCCGGTGAGATCGTCGGGCAGGGTGGCGGCCAGCGCGCGGAGGAAGGCGTCGACCTGGCGCCGTTTGGCCGCGTTGCCGCCGATCGTCGCGAAGATCGGGTCCCCCGGATCGAGCAGGTAGTCCTTCACCCGGTCGTGGCCCTCCGGCCCGGCCGCCGGTCGGTCGGCGGTGGCCCGGTGCACCTGGGCTTCGCCGGACTTGGTCACCCGCAGTTGGAGGGTCGCCCCGGCGGTCTCCACGTGCCAGTTGCCGAACGGCTCGGCGAGCAGCGCGTCGACCGCCGCGTCGGCCTCCGCGCCCGGCGACACGTTCCGGGTGTACGGCCGGACGCCGTCGGACGTGGAGATCTGCAACCGGGGGCCGGTCTTGAGGGCCACCGGGCGTAGTTCGGCCCGGACCAGGGAGGGGCGCTGCCCACGGCGTCGACCGGCGGCGACGGCGCGGGTCAGGGCGGGGTCGAGCAGCAACGCCCGGACCTCGGTGAGGGCGGCGTCCAAGGGTTCCGGCATCGCTCCATCATCCTTCCCGGCCGATCGGTCCCGCGAGCGGGCGGACGCGGGGTGACCCGAACCGCCGTGGTGACCGGGCGGACACGCGACATCCCCCGGGCCGTCCGTACGGGCCGGGGGATGTCGGTGGTGCCAGTCAGTCGGCGGTGGCCTCGGCCGGCGTGTCCGTGCCGGAACCGCCACCACGGCGACGCCGCCGACGACGGGGCCGGGTCGACTCGCCCTCGCCGGCCGGCCCGGAGGCTGCGACTGCCGGCTCGGAGGCTGCGGCGGCCGGCTCGCCCGCCGTACCCGTCGGGGTGTCGGTGGACTCCCCACCGGTCACGGTGGTCGGCTCGCCCACGACGACCTCGCCGGCCCGGCGGCGACGCCGGTGGCGCGGGGTACGGGGGCCTTCGTCGGTGGACTCCACGGGCGTCTCGGTGGCGCCCGGCGCATCGGTGTCGGGGCGGCCCCGTCGGCCCTCGCCGCGACCGCCGGTGGCGCCCCGACCGCCGCTGTCACCGCGGCCTCGGCCCTCGCCGCGTCGGGAGCCCCGGCCGCCGCCGCTCTCACCCCGGCGGGAACGGCCACCGAGGTCCTCCTCGACCTCGGCGGAGAGCCCGGCCCGGGTCCGCTCGGCGGTCGGCAGGGTGCCGGTCATCTCGGCGGAGATGTCCAGGTCGGTGTAGAGGTGCGGGGAGGTGTGGTAGGTCTCCGGCGGCTCCGGCATGTCCAGGCCGAGCGTCTTGTCGATGATCCGCCACCGGGGCATGTCGTCCCAGTCGACGAAGGTGACCGCGACGCCGGTCGCCCCGGCCCGACCGGTACGACCGATCCGGTGGGTGTAGGTGTCCTGGTCTTCGGGGCAGTCGTAGTTGATGACGTGGGTGACGCCGCTGACGTCGATGCCCCGGGCGGCCACGTCGGTGGCGACCAGCGTGTCGATCTTGCCGGCCCGGAACGCGCGCAGCGCCCGTTCCCGCGCGCCCTGGCCCAGGTCGCCGTGCACCGCGGCCACCGCGAAGCCGCGGAAGTCGAGATCCTCGGCGACCCGGTCGGCGGCCCGCTTGGTGCGGGTGAAGATCATGGTGAGCCCGCGCCCCTCGGCCTGGAGGATCCGCGCCACGATCTCGATCTTGTTCATCGAGTGGGTGCGGTACGCCAGCTGCTGGGTCTGCGGCGACGGGCCGGTCTCGGCGGTGTGCCCGGCGTGGATCGTCACCGGCCGGCGCAGGAACCGCCGGGAGAGGGTGACGATCGGGTCCGGCATGGTGGCCGAGAAGAGCATGGTCTGCCGGTCGTCCGGCAGCATCGCCAGGATCTTCTCGACATCGTCGAGGAAGCCCAGGTCGAGCATCCGGTCGGCCTCGTCGAGCACGAGCGCGCGGACCCGGTCGAGCCGCAGGTGCTTCTGCTTCTGCAGGTCCATCAGCCGGCCGGGGGTGCCGACCAGGATCTCCACGCCCTTGCGCAGCGCGTCGATCTGCGGCTCGTAGGCCACGCCGCCGTAGATCGGCAGCACCCGCACGCCCCGGGTCCGCCCGGCGGCGGCGAGGTCCTTGGCGACCTGGATGCCCAGCTCGCGGGTGGGTACGACGACCAGCGCCTGGGGCACGCCGTCGCTGCCCTCGGCCGGCGCCAGGACCCGCTCCAGCAGCGGTACGCCGAAGCCGAGGGTCTTGCCGGTGCCGGTCGGGGCCTGGCCGATCATGTCGGTGCCGCGCAGCGCGATCGGGATGGCGTACTCCTGGATCGCGAAGGCGCGGGTGATGCCCGCCGCGGCCAGGGCCTCGACGGTCTCGGGCCGCGCGCCGAGCGCGGCGAACGTGGGGGCCTCCGGGCGGACCGGGGCGGTGGGGACCAGTTCCTGGCCCTCCAGTTGGTCGAGAATCTGTTCGCTCATCTGGATCTGGGGGTGCCCTCTCGTGGTGCGCCCCGTTTTGTCCTCAGGGCGCGTTCGGTGTGACGCGGGCCACGCGATCGGCGGCGGAGAATCGCCGCGCCGGACCGGGCCGCACGCGCGCCGTGGGCAGGACTTCGATCAGATCGGCGCCCACGGCAACTACCTCATCCTACCCGAGCAGGTCGGCACACGCTCCTGACCTGGACCCACGGCTTTTCGCCGGGGGTGGGAATTGTGACCTGAGTCACCGTTAATGTCGTCGGTGACGCCGACGGCACAGGGGTGGGCCAGCGCGGCGACCGGATTCGACACGGTCGGTGACCCGCCGCCCACCGGGCCCGGCCTGCGACGGGGTCACCCGCCGCAGGGGCCGGACCGGTTCAGCGGACGGTGAACCCGACCGAACGGGGAGACGCCTCGGCGATCTCGACGTAGGCGACCTTGCCGACCGGCACGATGACCCGTCGACCCTTCTCGTCGGTCAGGGACAGCGTCCCCTCGACCTTGGCGAAGGCGTCGGTCACGATCTGCTCGATCTCGGCCGGCGACTGCGCGCTCTCCAGTACCAGCTCGCGCGGCGCGTACTGCACGCCGATCTTGACCTCCACTGTGCCTCCTCAGGTGGGCGAGATAGCCGCCGGTCCGAAGGCTATCCGATCTCGGGGCGGGATGTTCAGGCTGACTCACCCTGGAGCGGGAAGCTCGCGATGCCCCGCCAGGACAACGCCGCGACCAGCGCCTCGGCCTCGGCCTTCGGCACCTGCCGGCCACCGGCCAGCCAGAACTGGGCCGCCGTCTCCGCCGCACCGACCAGGCCGGAGGCGAGCAGCTCGGCGTGCGACCGGCTGACCCCGGTGTCGGAGATGATGGTGTCGGTGATCGCCGCGATGCAGCCCTGCTCCACCCGCTCCACCCGCTGCCGGACCGCCGGATCGTTGCGCAGGTCCGACTCGAACACGAGCCGGAACGCCTCGCTCTCGTGGTCGACGAAGTCGAAGTAGGCCCGCACCGACGCGCCGACCCGCTCCTTGTTGTCGTTGGTGCCCCGCATCGCATCGTGCACCTTGGCGACGATGGCGTCACAGTGCGTGTCGAGCAGCGCCAGGTAGAGATCCATCTTTCCGGGGAAGTGCTGATACAGCACCGGCTTGGAAACCCCGGCCCGCTCGGCGATGTCGTCCATCGCCGCGGCGTGGTACCCCTGGGCTACGAACACCTCCTGAGCCGCCGCGAGTAGCTGCTTACGGCGTGCTGAGCGGGGCAGCCGGGTGGGCCGGCCGGTAGTCTGCGCACCGTTCCCCACAGCGGTCATGGGAACCTCCGAGTTTCGTCATCCAGCCGGCACTTTTACCCCGTACCGGTCAGGGCACTCACCCCGGCCCCGGAATTGGCCCGCCGCTGTAACTTATCGCCACTGTCACCACACGGTAGCCTCAGCGGGGGCGACCAAGGAGCGCGCGGTGAGTGAATCAGGGCAACCCGGTGCCGCCACCCCGGGAGAGCATGACGACGGTACGGGTCAGCAGGACGACCTGGCCCGTTCCGTCAACGGGTGGGCACCTGCGACCGGGTGGTCCGGCGGAACCGACGCCCCGGGTTACCGGGAGTCGGCCTCACCGTGGAACCGGACCGATCCCACCGCCGGCTGGGGTGGTCAGCCGTCCCGGCACGGTGACCTGCCTGCGCCGTTCCCCGTTCCCCCGGCCGGCGACGAGGTCCCCCGCAACGGGCGGGCCCACCGCAATGGTCACGACTCGGCACCGGAATTCCCGGCCCCGCTGCGTCGCCCGGTGAGCGCCCCGCCCGGCGGGCCGGGGCACCCCGCCGACGACCCCGGATTCACCGACGGTGACCGGCTGGTCGTGCCGGCCCAGCGGCCGGCGTCCCCGGCTGAGCCACCGCACGATCCCGAGTCCGCCCGGCACTCCTCGGACGATCCCGCCGCGCCCCGGCGCGGCCACTGGCCCGACAGTGGCCTGCCCACCTCCGCCCCGCCGGCCGTGCAGGTCCCGCCGGTCGGCACCGCCGCCTCCGGGTTCGAGGTGCCCCCCGGTTTCCACGCCCCCGAGCGGGGCGAGGCCGGGCCGCTGCCGACCGACGCCCCCGCGACTGGAGCAACCGGCTGCCCGCCGAGGGCGGCCCGCGCGGGGCCGGCCGGTTCGCCCCCACCGAGCCCACCGCCGGCACCGAGCAGCCCGGTGCCGATCCGTACGGCACCGAGCCGCGTGGTGCCGATCCGTACGGCATCGAGCCGCGTGGTGCCGGGCAGTACAGCGGGGAGCAGTCCGCTGCGGGGCGTCGGCCCGCCCCCGGACCGGACGAGCCCGACTGGTCCGGCCCGAGCTGGAACCGGCCCAGCTGGGGCGGCAGCTGGGCACCCGCCTGGTCACGGGACGAGGAGCCGCCCGCCGGCCGACCGACCCGCGCCGAACGGACGGCCGAGTGGTCGGCCGAGCCCGCCCGCCCCTACGAGCCGGTCCGTGCCGAACCCGCCCGCCCCTACCAGCCGGTGCGCGCCGAGCCCGCCCGGCCGTACGAGCCGGTGCGCTCGGAGGTGCCCCGCCCGTACGAGCTGACCCGCTCCGAGCCGGTCACCCCACCGGCGCTGCCGGAGCCCGCGCCGCCGGTGGTCGCCCGGCCCGGCCGGGACCAGCCGCCCGTCGCGCCGGTCGTCGACCGGGTCGCCCCGGGCCGCCCCGGCACCGACCACCCCGAGCCCGACTGGTCCGACCGCACCGGTCACGACCGCGACCGGCCCGAGCGGGACTGGTCCGGGCGTACCGGCCGGTCCGAGCGGGACCTCCCGACCCGCACCGACCGGCCCGAGGGCGGCTTCTCCGGCCGGTCCGAGCGGGACTTCCCGGACCAGGTGGACCGCAGCGGTCGAGCGGAGCGCTCCGAGCGGGACTGGACCGCCCCCGTGAAGCGGGACTGGACCGACCGCCCCGAGCAGGACCGGTCCGGCCGGGACTGGACCGACCGGTCCGGGCGGGACTGGCCGGAGCCCGTCGAGCGGCCCGACCGCGGCCGGCCGGCCGGCGAGTCCGCCATCGAGGGGTCGCCCACGCCGGACCGACCGGCCGAGCGACGCCCCTGGGCGGTGGGCCCGCCCGCCGACGCGCCACCCGTACCCCCCGAGACGTTCACCGGCCCACCCCCGGCGGCCCCCGAGACGTTCGCCGGCCTGCCCCGCGACGAGCCGGCCGGTCTGTCGCCCGCCTCGCGGGCCGAGCCGCCCGCCGTGCCGGCCCTGCCGGGGCCCGAACCGGTCGGGCCGGTGGCCGCCTCCGGCCCGGAACGGGGCACCGGACTGCCGCCCGCCGTCCGGGCCGACCAGCCGTTCCGACTCCCCCGCGACGAGCCGGCCGCCCGTCCCGTCGGCCGCGCCGACCAGCCGTTCCGACTCCGGTCGGTGCCGACCGAGCCGGCCACCCCCACCGATCTTCCCGGCCACCCGCCGGAGCCTCCCGTCTCCGCCGTCGGTGCCCCCGCCACGAGCGGGCCACACCGCCTGGACCGGATTCCCCCGCGCCCGTCCCGACGAGCGCTCCCCCCTACGCGGCCCGCCGATCCGCCCCTGACCCGCTGACCGCCACCGAGCCGGTGGTGGACGAACGGCAGCCGGACCGGGGCACGGCGGTGCTGCCGCAGCGCGTCCCCGCCGAACCGGACGTGCCCGTCGTGCCGGAGCCGCCAGCCGTGGAGCCCCCCGCAGAGACCCCGGAGCTCGCCCGAATCGCCACCCACCTGCGTCGTGACGACGAGCCCGCCCCGCTGCGGGAACGCCCCGAGGGCTTCGACGTCAACGCGATCCTGGACGCCGTACGGGAGGTGGCCGGGGTGCGGGACGCGGCGCTGCGTCGTACCCCCGCCGGGGCGCACAGCCTGCGCCTCGACCTGTCCGACGGGGCGGACCCGGCGGAGGTGAGCCGACTGGTGGCCCGCCTGCTCCAGGAACGGATGGGCCTCGCCGCCGCGCCGCAGAACCTGTCCGGTGAACCCAGCGCCCCGGTGCCGCCGCCGCTGCGTCGGCGTACCGGTGAGCCGCGTCCGGCTGCCGGCGAGCGCCCGGGTGACGCCCGGGGCCGTGACGAGTTCGGCCCGGCCGACCGGCGGGATCCGAACCGGGGCGGTGCCCCGACCGGCCGGGCCCGCGCCGTCGAGCCACCCGCCGCGTCGCCGGTGGTCTCCCCATCCGCTGCGGCACCGCCCGTCGTCGCGTCGTCCCCGGTCGAGGAGCGCCCGGTCGGTGACCCCGCCCGACCGGCGGGTGAGCCGACGGCCAGGTCGACCGCTGCGGCCCGTGCCGACGGGGTGTCCCGCGCCGACGGTCCGGCCTGGGACGGCGAGGAGCACCCCGCCGAGGAGTCGCCGACCGCGTCCGGGGTGCCCCGGCGACGTCGGCAGCCCGTCCACCGGGGTCGGGCCAGTGTGGAGGAGGCACCCCCGGGGGCGCTGCTGGTGCCGACCGGCAGCCCGGCGACGCTCAACGCGTCGTACTCCGGTGGGCAGATGACCACGACGGAGACCGCGCCGTCGCGACCGCTGGACACCGGCGGTGTGCCGGGGCCCCGGGTGGTGATCGACCACGTCCAGGTGAGCACCTTCGGCCTGGACGCCAACGTCGAGGTACGCCTGCTCACCGCCGGTGAGCCGGCCGCCGGTCACGCCACCGGGCCGGCCGTGGACGGGTACGTGCTGCGGCTGTGCGCGGTGGCCGCCGCGGCGGCCGTGGACGAGTTGCTGCGCCACGCCGAGCGCACCGCCGAGCGGGGACGTTGCTTCGTCGAGCACGCCGCCGTGGTGCCGTTCGGCAACTGCGAGGTGGCGACCGTGGTGGTGCTGCTGGTCTGCGACGGCTGGGTGGAGCAGTTGGCGGGGTCGGCGCTGGTCGCCGGTGATCCGCGTCAGGCGGTGGTCCGGGCGACCCTGGCGGCGGTCAACCGACGCCTCGAAGCGTTGCTCGCCTGACCTGGCACGTTGTCGGCGAGGGGTCGGGGCGGTAACACTGCCGGTATGAAGCGCGCCGCCCTCTGGCCCGAGGAGCACCTGCCCCCGCACCGGCTGCCCCCACCGTGGCCCGGCCGGGCGGTACGCCTCGACGGCACGGTCACCTACGTCCGGGACACCCCGGCCACCGGGCCGGACGCGGAACCGGCGCTGTACGTGCACGGGCTGGGTGGTTCGTCGCAGAACTGGACGGACCTCGCCGGCCTGCTCGCCGGCCGCCTCGACGGGCAGGCGATCGACCTGCCCGGTTTCGGGCGCAGCGAGCCGGGGCTGCGCTACACCATCCCGGCGTTCGCCGACCGGGTGGTGCGCTGGATCGAGCACTCCGGCCGGGGCCCGGTGCACCTGTTCGGCAACTCGTTGGGCGGGGCGGTCTCGGTGTACGTCGCCGGTCGCCGGCCGGACCTGGTGCGGACCCTGACGCTGATCTCGCCGGCCCTACCGTTCCTGAACTTCGGGCGTTCGTTGCAGGGGCGGATGCTGCCGCTGCTGGCCATCCCGCGGGGGGAGCGGTTGGCTGCGTGGCGGCTCGCCCAGCTCGCCCCGGAGGTGATGGCCCGGCAGGCGATGGAGGCGTGCGTGGCCGACCTGAGCCGGATCAGCGACCAGCGCCGGCAGGAGGCGCTGGAGGAGATCCGGGTCCGCTACGAGGCGACGCACTACGCCGCCGCGTACGTCCGGACGTTCCGGGGGCTGGTGGCCAGCTTCCTGCGGTCGTACCTGCCGGGGCCGGGGTCGCTGTGGCGGATCGCCGCCGCGATCGAGGCGCCCACCCTGGTGGTGGGGGGCATGAAGGACCGGCTGGTGGACGTCCGGGTGGCCCCGCAGACCGCCCGGATCATCCCGGACAGCCGGTTGATGATGCTGGCCGGCGTCGGGCACGTGGCCCAGTTGGAGGTGCCGCGTACGGTGGCCCGCGCCGTGCTGCACCTGCTCGCCGAGACGACGGGGTCCCCGCCGCCCGCCCGGCCCGGCAGGCCACCGGCCGGCGGTGCGGACCCGACGTCTGCCGGGGACGCGGCGCCGACGACCGGCGGTGGGGCGGACGTGCCGTCGGCCGGTGCCGGTGCCGCGCTTGAGTTCGGCGGGGGCGACGCGCCGGAGTCCGGTGGTGACGTGGCGTGGCGGCCCGGGGTGGCATCCTGACCCGGATGACTGCCCTCCTGCGCCACGGCCTGCGATGGGCCCGTGGCATCCGCCGCCCCGGGACGGTCCTGCGCCGTCCGTTCGTCTTCACCGGCCGGTCGCGTCCGGCGCTGTCGGCGACCGTGCTGCTGTTGGTGGTGGTCTCCGGCGGGCTGGCGGTGACCACGGGTGCGGGGTCGGGCACCGGTCGGTTGGTCGCCCGGCCGGTGGTGCCACCCGGCGGGTCGGCCGCGACCGGTAACGCGTCGGACGCCGTGGGGTCGGCCGGCGACTTCGGGCGGGCCGGGCCCGCCGACGGTGCGGGTCCGCAGGGTGCGGCCGGGCCGGTGCCGCCGGTCGCGGTGCCGTCGGCGGAGCAGGCCGGCGTGGGTGGCCCGACCACGGCCGTGCCGCCGTTGGCGTTGTCCGGGCCGGTCCCGGCGACGGGCCGGGGCACCTTCGCCTACGACGACCGGGCCGGGGCGACGCTGGGCCGGTCCGGTGTGCTGCGGCGGTACCGGGTGGCCGTGGAGGTCGGCTCCGGTGAGGACGTCCGGGACTTCTCCGACCAGGTGCAGGCGGCGCTGGCCGGGCCGGGTAGCTGGGTGGACGGCGGGCGGTTGCGGCTGCGCCGGGTGCCGGGGGACGCGCCGTACGACTTCACGGTCCAGTTGGCGACCCGGAACACGGCGGGTCGGTTGTGCCGGGCCGGTGGGGTGGACATCCGGGTCGGTGGGGTGCCGTTCACGTCGTGCCGCGCGCCGGGGAAGGTGATCGTCAACCTGGACCGGTGGCGGACGTCGGTGCCGCACTTCGTCCGGGCCGGGGTGCCGTTGGCGCTCTACCGGACGTACGTGGTGAACCACGAGGTGGGGCACCAGTTGGGGCACCGCCACGAGGGGTGCCCGGGGGTGGGCCGGCCGGCGCCGGTGATGCAGCAGCAGTCGTTGTTCCTGCGGGGGTGCACGGCGAACCCGTGGCCGTACCTGGGTGGGCGTCGGTACGCCGGCCCGGCGCGCTGAACCCGCCGGGGCGGGTCGTTCCGGTGGATGTGAAACATCCTCTCGTAAGAAGTGGCAATAACGCTGATATGCCCGATTAGTCTGCCATGCTGGACGGGTGACCACCCCGACCGACTCCGCCGGGCGTCCGGAGCCGCCGGCCGCCGGCCCACCCGACCCACGCCCATGCGACCGCACCGCGTCGCAGCCCGCCGACCAGCGCCACCGCGACCCGCACACCGAGCCGAGCCGCGGCGGGCCGAGCCACGGCGGGCCGAGCCACACCACGGAGGGGCGGAGAGGGTCGTACCGCAGTCGTCGGTTGCGGCGTCGGCGTCGCCGGGCCGTGCTGCTCGGCCTGGTCCTGCTCGGCGCGGGC
Source organism: Micromonospora sp. RL09-050-HVF-A (assembly GCF_019374995.1). Lineage (NCBI taxonomy): Bacteria > Bacillati > Actinomycetota > Actinomycetes > Micromonosporales > Micromonosporaceae > Micromonospora > Micromonospora sp. RL09-050-HVF-A. Next base: position 3,766,431 of record NZ_JAGKQP010000002.1, on the reverse strand, counting down.
GGGTTCGTCGGCCTCTACCCGGACGACCCCCAGGGAGACCCCGCGCCGGTCGCCGGGCGGCTGGCCGACGGGACGGGCGGTGGACGACCGACCGGTGGACCCGACGGCGGGCAACCCCCCACCGGCTACCCGCGCAGCGGACCCGGGCGCTTCACCGCCGCAGACGGCCGCTCCGAGGTGTACGGCTCCGACGGCCCGCTGCACCGCTACCGGATCGAGGTGGAACAGGGCACCGGTCAGGACGTGGACGCGTTCGCCGCCGCCGTGGACGCCACCCTGGGTGACCCGAACAGCTGGATCCGCTCCGGCGAACTACGGTTCCAGCGGGTGCCGGAGGTGGCCGCCGCCGACTTCACCATCTATCTCGCCACCCCGGCCACCTCCGAGCGGATCTGCGCGGAAGGTGGGCTGGACACCGAGGGCTACACCTCCTGCCGGCTGCCCGGTCGGGTGGTCATCAACCTGGCCCGCTGGATGGACGCCGTGCCGGACTACGGGGCGCCGCTGTCGGTCTACCGGACGTACGTGGTCAACCACGAGGTGGGGCACGAACTCGGCGAGGAACACCAGGCCTGCCCCGGGGTCGGCGAGCCGGCCCCGGTGATGCAGCAGCAGACGTACGGGCTGGACGGCTGCGTGGCCAATGCCTGGCCGTACGTCGACGGCTCCCGCTACTCGGGCGAGCTGATCCCCGGCGCCTGAGTTATTCCCCTCCCGTATGTCGGACGGGGTGTCACTGCTCATGGCCGAGGGGTGGTCGGCCGAGCGACAATGGCTCGGTTCGCCATCAGCCGATCACCGGGGAGTCCACCGTGTCGTTGCCCCCGCTCGTCGAACCCGCCGCCGAGCTGACCGTTGACGAGATCCGTCGTTACTCCCGTCACCTGATCATCCCCGATGTGGGGGTCGAGGGGCAGAAGCGGTTGAAGAACGCCCGGGTGCTCTGTGTGGGTGCCGGTGGTCTCGGCTCGCCGGCCCTGATGTACCTGGCCGCCGCCGGGGTCGGGACGCTCGGCATCATCGACTTCGACACCGTCGACGAGTCCAACCTCCAGCGCCAGATCATCCACGGGGTCTCCGACATCGGCCGGTCCAAGGCCGAGTCCGCCGCCGCGTCGATCCGCGAGATCAACCCGCTGGTCCAGGTGGAGATCCACAACACCGCCCTCGACCGGGAGAACGTCCGGGACATCTTCGCCCGGTACGACCTGATCGTCGACGGCACCGACAACTTCGCCACCCGCTACATGGTCAACGACGCGGCGGTGCTGCTCGGCAAGCCGTACGTCTGGGGGTCGATCTACCGGTTCGACGGTCAGGCGTCGGTCTTCTGGGCCGAGCACGGCCCCTGCTACCGCTGCCTCTACCCGGAGCCCCCGCCGCCCGGCATGGTGCCGTCCTGCGCCGAGGGTGGCGTGCTCGGCGTGCTCTGCGCGTCGATCGGCTCGATCCAGGTCAACGAGGCGATCAAGCTGCTCGCCGGGATCGGCGAGCCGCTGGTCGGCCGGCTGATGGTCTACGACGCGCTGGAGATGGAATACCGCAAGATCAAGATCCGCAAGGACCCGAACTGCGTGCTCTGCGGCGAGAACCCCACGGTCACCGACCTGCTGGAGGACTACGAGGACTTCTGCGGCGCGGTCTCCGAGGCGGCCCAGGAGGCGATCGTCGACTCGACCATCACCGCCACCGAGCTCAAGGAGTGGCAGGACGCCGGCAAGGACATCTTCCTGGTCGACGTCCGGGAGCCCGCCGAGTACGAGATCGTCCGGATTCCCGGCTCCACCCTGATCCCCAAGGGCGAGATCATCTCCGGTGAGGCGCTGGCGAAGCTCCCGCAGGACAAGCAGGTCGTGCTGCACTGCAAGTCCGGGGTCCGCTCGGCCGAGGCGCTCGCCGCGCTGAAGGCCGCCGGGTTCCGCGACGCGGTGCACGTCCAGGGCGGGGTGCTCTCCTGGATCAAGCAGATCGATCCCTCGCTGCCCGCGTACTGACCGGTGACCGGGGCCGGGGGCGGCGACGAACCGCCCCCGGCCCCGACCGATTCCCCGAGGCGGGATCGCGTCCGCGCCGGTAGCGTCTGCGCCGTGGTGGACTTGGATGCGGCGATAGGTTTCGTCGTGGCGCACGGTGACGCGGTGGACCGCGCCCGGCTGTCCCGGCTGCGCACCGGTGCGCCCGTGCCCCCCGACCTGCTCGACGCGGCCGAGGTCGGGCAGACCGTGGACGGCGGCTGGCCGGCGGTGCTCGGCGGTGAGGTCCCGTCCATCGACGCCACCTGTTTCCGCCTGGCCGAACTGGACGATCTCGGCGCGCTCGGCCGGCCCGCCGCCCGGCACGCCCTGGACTGGCTGGCCGCCCGGCAACTGCCCGACGGTGGCTGGGACGAGGACCCGCGGCTGGCCGGTAGCGCCCCCGAGTGGGCCACCCCGGGTGACCCGGAGGCCCGGCTCTACCTCTCGGCCAACGCCGCGTTCTGGCTCAGCGTCGCCGGTCGGGACGCCCGTGCCGCGGGCCCGCTGGACAACCGCGTCGGCGGCGCGTACGCCGGGGTGGTGCAGGCGGCGGCGCAGGCCCTGGCCGGGCAGCTCGCCCCGGACGGCAGTTGGCCGTCCTTCCTCGCCGCCGGCTGGCTGAGCGCGGCGGTGCTGCACCGCCAGCAGCTCTACTACGAGTCGGCCCGGATCCAGGCGGTGCTGGCCGAACGGATGCCGCAGCTGTCCCCGGCGGACACCGCCGCGCTGGCCGCCACCCTGCGCCGGGTGGAGGTGGGCGAGGAGCAGTGGGTGCTGGTGTCGGCCCGCAGGCGGCTCGCCGAGACCCAGCGCAGCGACGGCGGCTGGGACAGCGACGACGGCCACCAGTTCGACGTGCACACCACGCTGACCGCGATCCGTGCCTGCCGGCCGATCGGGCCGGTCCTGCCGCCGGGCTCACCGGTCGCCCCGCCGGGCTCACCGGTGGTGCGCCGGGCCCGCGTGGTCCCGCCGACCGACGACGAGCCCGGCACCTGGTGACCCCGGGCCCGCAGCGCCCGGCTGCGGGCGACCGCCCCGGGCGTAGCCGGGCCGGGGCGGTCCGCTCAGCGCAGGTGACCGTCGCCGGTCACCACGTACTTGGTGGAGGTCAGCTCGGGCAGCCCCATCGGCCCCCGGGCGTGCAGCTTCTGGGTGGAGATGCCGATCTCCGCACCGAAGCCGAACTCGCCGCCGTCGGTGAACCGGGTGGAGGCGTTGACCATCACCGCCGCCGCGTCGACCCGGGCCACGAACTCCCGGGCGGCGGCCTGCGAGTCGGTGACGATCGCCTCGGTATGCCCGGTGCCGTAGCGGCGGATGTGCGCGACCGCCGCGTCGAGCGAGTCGACCACGGCGACGGAGATGTCCGCGCTGAGGTATTCGGTGGCGAAGTCCTCGTCGGTGGCCGGCACCACGGCGGGGGAGTGGGCGACGACCTCGGGGGAGCCGTGCACGGTCACCCCGGCCTCGGCGAACGCGGCCAGCACGACCGGCAGGAACGCGTCGGCGACGTCGGCGTGCACCAGCAGCGACTCGGCGGTGTTGCAGGTGCTCAGCCGCTGGGTCTTGGCGTTCAGGGCGATCGCCACCGCCTTGGCCTGGTCGGCGGCGGCGTCCACGTAGACGTGGCAGTTACCCACCCCGGTCTCGATCACCGGCACCGTCGACTCCTCGACCACGGTGCGGATCAGCGACGCGCCACCGCGCGGGATCAGCACGTCGACCAGGCCCCGGGCCCGCATCAGCTCCTTGACCGACTCCCGGGAGCCGGCGTCGAGCAACTGCACCGCGTCGGCCGGCAGCCCCGCCCCGGCGACCGCGTCACGCAGCACCGCCACCAACGCCGCGTTGGAGTGCGCGGCCGAGGACGACCCGCGCAGCAGCGCCGCGTTGCCGGACTTCAGGCAGATGCCGGCCGCGTCCACCGTCACGTTCGGCCGGGCCTCGTAGATGATGCCGACCACCCCGAACGGCACCCGCACCTGCCGCAGCTCCAGCCCGTTGGGCAGGGTCGAACCCCGGACCACCTCGCCCACCGGGTCGGGCAGTGCGGCCATCTCGCGCAGCGCGTCGGCGATGCCGGCCACCCGACCCGCGTCGAGGGCGAGCCGGTCCAGCACGGCCGCGCTCAGCCCCGCCTCCCGCCCGGCCGCCAGGTCCGCCGCGTTCGCGGTGAGGATCTCCGGCGTACGCGCCACCAGCGCGTCGGCCATCGCGTGCAGCGCGCCATCCTTGACCGTACGGGTGGCCACGGCGAGGGCCTCCGCCGCGTCCCGGGCCCGCCGGGCCTGCTCGACGACGCTCATTGCGTACTCCTTCGGATCTTCCGGAGGCGCCCGTGCGGGACGCCTGACGTCACAGCAGCACCAGGTCGTCGCGGTGGACGACCTCACGTTCGTACGCCGGGCCGAGCGCCGCAGCGAGTTCCCCGGTGGACCGGCCGAGCAGGCCGGGCAGCTCCACCGCGTCGTAGTTGACCAGTCCCCGGGCCACCGACGCCCCGTCGACGTCCACCAGGTCCACCGGGTCGCCTGCGGTGAAGGTGCCGTCCACGGCGGTGATCCCGGCCGGCAGCAGCGACTTGCGCCGGCCCACCACGGCCTGCACCGCGCCCGGGTCGAGGTGCAGCCGCCCCCGGGGGCGGTGGCGTGCGCCAGCCAGAACAGCCGGGCCGCCGGGCGTCGCCGGGCCGGGTGGAAGAACGTGCCCACCGGTTGCCCGGCCAGCGCGTCGCCGGCCAGCGGGGCGGCGGTCAGCACCACCGGGATGCCGAAGCCGGTGGCGATCCGGGCCGCTTCCACCTTGGTGACCATGCCGCCGGTGCCGACCCCGGCCCGGCCGGTCCCGCCGATGTCGACGCCGGCCAGGTCGGCCTCGCCGCGTACCTCGGTGATCCGGGTGCTGCCGGGGCGGGTCGGGTCGCCGGTCCACAACGCGTCGACGTCGGAGAGCAGCACCAGCAGGTCGGCGTCGACCAGGGCGGCGACCAGGGCGGCCAGCCGGTCGTTGTCGCCGAACCGGATCTCCTGGGTGGCGACCGTGTCGTTCTCGTTGACGATCGGCACCGCCCGCAGGTCGAGCAGCTTGCGCAGGGTCCGGTACGCGTTGCGGTAGTGCGCCCGCCGGGTCACGTCGTCGACGGTGAGCAGGACCTGCCCGACGGTGAGCCGGTGCCTGGCGAAACCGGCCGCGTACCGGCCGATCAGCAGGCCCTGGCCGACGCTGGCGGCGGCCTGCTGGGTGGCCAGGTCACGCGGGCGGCGGGGCAGCCCGAGCGGGGCGAGCCCGGCGGCGATCGCCCCGGAGGAGACCAGCACCACCTCGCGGCCGGCGGCGGCGAGCGCGGCGAGGGCGTCCACCAGGGTGTCCACCCGGGTCTCGTCCAGGCCGCCGGTGGCGGTGGTCAGCGAGGACGAACCGATCTTGACGACGATCCGCCGGGCCTGGGTGACTGCTTCACGCACCCGCCCATTCTGCGTGGTCGGTCCCGACGGACCCCGCCGCGTTCCCATATCCTGGCCGGTCGTGACGCCTGAGGAGTACGTGGAGGCGGTGCTCGCGCTGGTCGAGCGGATACCGCCGGGCCGGGTGATGTCCTACGGGGCGATCGCCGACGCGCTGGCCGAGCGGTCCGGGCGGGCCTCGGCCCGGCTGGTCGGCTCGATCATGGCCCGGCACGGCGGCGGGGTGCCCTGGCACCGGGTGGTGAACGCGGCGGGTCGGCTGCCACCCGGGCACGAGGTGCGGGCGCGGGCCCTGCTGCGCGCCGAGGGCTGCCCGTTGCGGGGTGCCGGGGTGGATCTGGATGCCGCCAAATGGTGGCCGGATGAGGGGCGGTGACCAGGCGGTAACGTGAGTAGCATTCGGCCGCATGGACGTGCCACCGGCCGAGCCCGGCTCCCCACCCGCCGGCCTGCCCGCGCCGGTCCCCGGGGTGTCCGCGTCGGCCGCCGGCCTGCCCGCGTCGGCCAGCGGGGTGTCCGCGTCGGCCGCCGGGGTATCTGCGTCGGCCGGCGGCCTGCCCGCGCCAGCTGCCGGGGTGTCCGAGTCGGCCGGCGGGTCGGCCCGGTCGGCCGGTGCCGACGGGGTCGGGTTGCCGCGTCGGGTGCATGCCGGCTACGCGCTCGGTTCGTTGGCCACCGGGGCGTTCGGCACGGTGCCCGGGTTGCTGCTGCTGCCCTACCTGACCGACACGCTCGGGGTGGCCGCCGGGCTGGCCGCCCTGCTGGTGCTGTTGCCCAAGGCATGGGACGTGCTGGTCAACCCGGTCGCCGGGCGCATCTCCGACCGGACCCGCTCCCGGTGGGGGCCACGCCGGCCGTGGCTGCTCGGTGCCGGGATCGCCCTGGCGGTGCTCTTCGCCGCCATCTTCGCCGCGCCCTTCGGCGTCGGGCCGGCCGCCGGGGCGTACGTGGCCGTCGCGTTCCTCGCCACCGCCACCGCGTTCGCCTTCTTCCAGGTTCCGTACGTGGCGATGCCCGCCGAGCTGACCGACGACGCGGCGGAGCGTACCCGGCTGATGGGCTGGCGGGTCGCGGTGCTGGCGCTGGCCATCCTGATCTCCGGGGCGGTGGCCCCGATGGTGGTGACCGCCGGTGGCGAGGGGGTGGCCGGGCACCGCTGGATGGGGGTGTTCGTCGCCGCGCTGATCGCGCTCGGCGCGCTCGGCGCGTTCCTCGGCACCCGGTCGGCGGCGACCGGCACGGTGACCGCCACCGAGCCGACGCTTCGCGCCCAACTCGCGGTGGTCGCCGCGGACCGGCCGTTCCGGGCGCTGCTGCTCTGCTTCGTGATCCAGTCCGCCGGGGTGGCGACCATCCTGGCCGGGGTCAGCTACTTCGCGGCCCAGATCCTGCGGGACCCGACCACCGGGCCCACCGTGCTGTTCGCCTGCTTCGTCGGGCCGGCGTTGCTGGTGATGCCGCTGTGGACCCGGCTCGGCACGCGCCTGGGCAAGAAGACCGCGCTGGTCGCCGCCTCGCTGCTGCTGGCCGCCGGTGCGGCGACGCTCGTGGCCGCGCCGGTGCTGCCCGCCGCCGCCGTCTACGCGGTGGTCGCGCTCCTCGGCGTCGGGTACGCCGGGCAGCAGGTCTTCGCGCTGGCGCTGCTGCCCGACTGTGTGGCCGCCTCGACCGCGCGCACCGGTCGCCGACAGGCTGGCGTCTTCACCGGCCTGTGGACCGCTGGAGAGACCTTCGGTCTGGCCCTCGGCCCCGGCCTCTACGGCCTGGTCCTGGCCTTCTCCGGCTACGTCTCCTCAGCCACCGGCACCGCCGCCCCCCAGACCCCCACCGCCCGCCTGGGCGTCCTCCTAGGCTTCACCCTCGTCCCGGCCCTCCTCATCGCCCCCGCCACCCTCCTCCTCCGCCCCCACCCCTACCACCTCCCCCACCTCCCGCCCCCACCCACCTCGTCGATCATGGAGTTGTGGCGGGGGCGAAAGCCGCGAAAACCTACGGAAAGGCCACCACAAGTCCATGATCGACAAGAACGGGGTGCCTGCCGAGCGGGTGCTGGACGAGATTCGGCAGCTCAGGGCGGGGGATCGGCCGGTGCACGGGGGGCGGTTGTTCGCCTACGTGTACGACCCGGGCGTCGGCGGGCTCGACGCGTTGGGGGCGGCGGCCCACGCGGAGAGCGCCCACGTCAACGGGCTCGATCCGACCGCCTTTCCGTCCCTGCTGGCGATGGAGAACTGGCTCGTCGGGGCAGCCGGCGGGCTGCTCGGCGGCGGACCGGGCAGCGCCGCGCCGGACGTGGTCGGCAGCGTCACCAGCGGCGGGACCGAGTCGCTGATCCTGGCCGTCAAGGCCGCCCGGGACGCCCACCCGGAGCTGACCGCACCCCGGATCGTGGTGCCGGCCAGCGGGCACGCCGCCTTCGCCAAGGCCGCCCACCTGCTCCGGGTCACCCTGGACACGGTTCCCGTCGACCCGGTCACCCTGCGCCCGTCGGTCGCCGACGTGGCCACCGCGATCCGCCCGGAGACGGTGCTGGTGGCCTGCTCCGCCCCGTCGTACGCGCACGGGGTGATCGACCCGGTGGCCGGGATCGCGCAGGTGGCGGCGGCGGCCGGGGTGCGTTGCCACGTGGACGCCTGCTTCGGCGGCTGGACCCTGCCCTACCTGCGTCGCCTCGGCGTGCCGGTGCCACCGTTCGACTTCACCGTCGACGGGGTCACCTCGATCTCCGTCGACCTGCACAAGTACGCGTACGCCCCGAAGGGGGTGTCGGTGCTGCTGCACCGGGACGCGACGCTGCGCTCCCCGCAGTTCTTCGCGTACGCCGGCTGGCCCGGCTACACCATGGTCAACCCGGTGCTCGCCTCCACCCGCTCGGGTGGCCCGATCGCCGCCGCGTACGCCACCCTGCGGCACCTCGGCGACGACGGCTACCTGCGGTTGGCCGCAACCACCCGGGACGCGGTCGACACCCTGGCCGCCGCCGTACGCGGGGTTGACGGGTTGCGGCTGATGGCCGAACCGGAGTCCACCGTGGTCTGCTTCACCAGCACCGACCCGGCGCTCGACCTGTTCATCCTGGTCGACGAGCTGACCGCCCGGGGCTGGCACACCCAACCCCAGCTGCGGTACGCCGACCTGCCCGCCAGCGTGCACCTCACGGTGACCGCCTCGGTGGCCCCCCGGGTGGCCGAGTTCGGCCCGGACCTGGCCGCCGCGGTGGCCGCCGCCCGCCGGGCCGGGCCGGTCGAGCTGCCGGCCGAACTGGTCGCCCTGGCCGGGTCGTTGACCCCGGAGGCGCTCACCCCCGAGCTGATCGGTGGACTCGCCGCCGGCCTCGGGCTCGGTGCCGGGCCACCGGACCGGATGGCGGTGGTGAACACCCTGCTCGACGCCGCCCCCGCCGCGCTGCGGGAACGGCTGCTGGTGGAGTTCGTCGGCCTGCTGCAACGCCCCACCTGGTGACCCTGCGTTCCGGCCGGCGGCCGGGACGGGCGGTCGCGGTGGCGGGGCGGCGTCGTCGGAAGGTCTCCGCCGGGACGCGGGGACGGCCCCGGCCGGACCGGCGGGTGCACCGGGCGGCTGTGGTTGACTGTCCGTGGGCGGACAGCGGGTCGGCGGAGACGGGAGGCGGTCGTGCAGTTGCCGGGAGTGCTCGGCGAGCCGATCCGGTTCGTCCTCAACTGGGGTCGCCGCTACTCGCTCTGGGTGTTCAACTTCGGCCTGGCCTGCTGCGCGATCGAGTTCATCGCCACCAGCATGGGCCGGCACGACTTCATCCGGCTCGGCGTCATCCCGTTCGCCCACGGCCCCCGGCAGGCCGACCTGATGGTGGTCTCCGGCACGGTGACCGACAAGATGGCCCCGGCGATCAAGCGGCTGTACGACCAGATGCCCGAGCCGAAGTACGTCATCTCCTTCGGGTCCTGCGCCAACTGCGGTGGCCCGTACTGGGACTCGTACTCGGTGACCAAGGGCGTCGACCAGCTCATCCCGGTCGACGTCTACGTGCCCGGCTGCCCGCCCCGGCCGGAGGCGCTCCTGCACGGCATCCTCCGCCTCCAGGAGAAGATCGCCGCCGAACAGTCAGGCGTCGGCGGCGTGGACCGCACCGACCCGCTGGCCTCCCCGGCCGACGCCGGTGCACCACCGGCCGGCGACACGTCCTCCCGTTCGGTGGAGTCGCTGACCGCCCCACCGGTACACCGCCCCGACTGAGGCGCCGCCCGGTCGAGTCCCGCCGCGACGCCCTGATCGGGCGCGCGTGACGGCTGCGGGCGTCGGCAGGACACCGTGTCCGGGCCCGGTTTGCGCGTGCCCTGCTCCGGCATAATCAACCATGGTGAAGCTCGATGTTCCGGGCGGCACGCCAGCGGCCCGAGGCGAGGAGGGAACCGCGGTGGTAGTGCCAGAGGACGTGCCGAGGAACCAGAGTCCCGACGAGCGGCCGACCCTGCGGCGACGCCTGAGCCGCCACTACAATGAGAGGCTGGACGGCAGCGGCCGGGGAGCCGTGCTGAGCGCACTCATCGGCCTGGTGACAGCCCTGCTCGGGGCTGTAGTGGCGATCTACGTGGGGACCAGGGGCGACGACAGGAACGCGCCACCGGATGCCAGGCCGAGTGCCGGAGCGAGTAGCCCTGCCGACGCCCCGCCGGTGCCGACTTCACCGGCCTGGCCGAGTCCCACGGCCATCCCGAGCCCTACGGCGGTTCCGTCGACCGAGCCGGGCCCCATCACGGCCGCCCCGTCCGACGGCGGGGTCCGGTGGAGCGGCGAGGTACGGTTCGCCACCTACGGCGTCGATCTCGACACCGTGCCTGCGACGGTGCAGAGGTACTGGTCGACCGACGCGGACCTCAGTCGGGATTCGGCGAGCGCGGATGACGGGTTGCACGCCGAATGGGGACAGCTCGCCCTGTGGCCGGGGCCGGGCACGCCCTCGCGGCAGCAATGCGCCGAGCGCGTCTCCACGCACGGCGCGGAGCGGGTTCACATCCCGGTCGGCAGAATCGGTTGCCTGACCACCAACAAGGACCACGTCGCCATGTTCAAGGTCACCCGCTATCCGGACGACTCCTTCCAGGTGACCGCCCATGTCACGGTCTGGACCCCGCCAGGGGACTCCTGACCCGTCCCCTCCCGATGGGTAGGTCCCTTGCCGGCGTGAAAGTGCCGGAACCTGCGCCGAGCCGACCCACCTGGCGCTGCCGGGCGTGCGGGACCGTCCGGCCGTGCTCGCCTGCCACGCTGCGAACCGGGGGTGGTGGCTCGGCGGAGAGGTGGCGGGTGGGGGTTAGCGTGCGGGGCATGACCGACTCCGTGGACCGACGGTCCGCCTTCATCGTCGACGTGTTGACCGAGGAGTTCGGCGCGTCGATGGCGCTCGACCCGGCGGCGTTCCGCCGGAAGTTCCGCAAGATGGCCGCCTCCCCGTTCGCCTTCTACCGGGGCAGCGCCTCGTTGTTCTACGCCGACCAGCGCGGTGACTTCGCCGACGACGCGTTCCTCGACGAGCAGACCAGCCGGGTGTGGATCCACGGCGACCTGCACGCCGAGAACTTCGGCACCTACATGAACGCCTCCGGGCACCTGGTGTTCAACGTCAACGACTTCGACGAGGCGTACGTCGGGCCGTTCTCCTGGGACCTCAAGCGGCTCGCCGCCAGCGTGGCCCTGATCGGCTACGCCAAGGCCCTGTCCGACCGGGCGATCGGCGAGCTGGTCACCGGCTTCGCCCGGTCGTACCTGACCGAGTTGCGGGCCATCGCCGCCGGTGGGGACGACGCGATCGGCTCGATCACCCTGGACAACGCCGACGGGGTGCTGCGCCGGGTGCTCCAGGAGGCCCGGCTGAACACCCGGGTCGACCTGCTGGCCGCGCAGACCACCGTCGACAACTACGAGCGGCGGTTCTCCCTCGGCGACGGGGTGTTCGAGATCGATGCGGAGACCCGCAAGAAGGTCTGCGCCGCGTTCACCGGGTACCTGGACACCCTGCCCCCCTCGACGGCCCGGCTGCGACCGGTCGCCACCCAGATCAAGGACGTGGTGCTGCGCAAGGGGGTGGGCATCGGCTCGGCCGGGCTGCCGTCGTACAACCTGCTGCTGGAGGGGCACACCGAGGCGTTGGAGAACGACGTCGTCATCTACATGAAGCAGGCGCAGGTGCCGGCGGTGGCCCGGCACATCGACGACGAGCGGGTCCGGGGCTACTTCCGGCACCAGGGGCACCGCACGGCCGAGTCGCAGCGGGCGTTGCAGGCGCACGCCGACCCGTGGCTGGGCTTCACCGAGCTGGACGGTGCCGGTCAGCTCGTCGCCGAGGTCTCCCCGTACGCCGCCGACCTGGACTGGTCGGACGTCAACGAGCCGGAAGAGCTGGCCGGGGTGCTCGCCGACCTGGGCCGGGCGGTGGCCCGGATGCACTCGGTCGCCGACGACGAGTCCAGCCACGACCTGGTCGACTACTCCACCGAGGAGGCGATCGTCGCCGCGATCGGCGACGACACCGACGGCTTCGTCGGGCACCTGGTCGAGTTCGCCCACGCGTACGGCGTCCGGGCCCGCACCGACCACCAGCTCTTCGTGGACCTGTTCCGCAACGGCCGGCTGCCCGGCGTCTGAGCCGGCCCGTCGGGCGTCACGCCCCGAACTCCAGCACCACCTTGATGTCGTCGTCGGCGTGGGCGTACGCCTGTGCGTACGCCGACACCGGCACCCGGCGGGTGATCAGCGCGTTCAGCCACGACTGGTCGGCCCGGGCGAGCGCGCGGGCGGCCAGGTCCCAGTGTCGCCGGTTGGCGTTGACCGAGCCGAACACCACGTTGTTCTCCAGCACCAACGCCCGGTTGAGCGCCCCGGCGTCGAAGTCGATGGTCCGCCCCCCGCTGGACACCCCGGTCAGACAGACGATCCCGGCGGGGCCGACCTTGCACATGGCCTCCAGCACCACCGTCGGCGCGCCGGTGCACTCGACCACCACGTCCGGCTCGAAGTCCAGCTCGTCGACCGGCACCGTGTGGTACGTCGCCCCGAGCGCCCGGACCAGGTCCGGCTTGGGACCGGTGGTGTTGCGGTCCAGCACGTGCACCGACAGGCCACGCTGGACGGCCAGCAGGGCCGCCAGCAGCCCGATCGGCCCGGCCCCGGTGACCAGCACGGTCTGCGGCTTCCACTCCGCCCGGGTGCCGATCTGCGCGATGTGGTCCCACGCCTTCGCCACCACGCTCGCCGGCTCCAGCAGCATGCCGACCGGGGCGAGGACGGGGTCCAACCCGACGGCGAACTTCGGCTGAACCCGCCACCGGTCCCGGGCGAAGCCGGTCAGCCCCTTGATCCCGTGCTCGGTGTACCGCCCGTTGCGGCACATGTCCCACTCGTCGACGGCGCAGTTCGGGCAGGGCACCGGGTCGGGGTGGCGGACGATGCCGGCCACCAGGTCGCCGGGTTGCAGAGTGCCGGACGGGTCCTCCAGCACGCGGCCGAGGGACTCGTGGCCGAGCACCAGTTCCCGCTGGCCGGGCGGGGCCTCCCCGTAGTCCCCGGCGATGATCTCCTGGTCGGTGCCGCAGATGCCGACGGCGACCGCCTCGACCAGGATGGCCCCCTCCTCGGCCGGCGGCTCCGGCCAGTCCTGCACCAGCCGCAGCGAGTCGCGGACCCCGGGAGTCACCGTCACAGCGCGCACGGCCCCATCTTTCCCCGCCCTGCCCCGCCCCGCCGGCCAAAGTGCCAGATGCCCGCCCCGCCCCGCCGGACGAGGCCCGCCGGGCCCGCCGGACGACGCCCGCCGGAACCGTCGTACGACGGGGCGCTGGGTCGTCCGTTCACCTCATCCAGGTGTCCGCCGGGCGCGTACGACCGGGCGGGCGGGCCCGGCGTCGGGGCGGCGGCCATAGGATCAACCGCATGACTCCGGAAGAGGTCGGTCGGCGGGTGGTCGCGCTGCTCACGCCGGTCGAGGCGACCGCGTCGGTGTCCGGCGGGCAGGCCCACGCCCGGGCCACCGTCGACGTACCCCCGGTGGCCTGGGCGGACACGCTCCGCGCGGTGCGCGACGACGTCGAGCTGGCCTGCGACTTCTTCGACTGGCTCTCCGCCGTCGACGAGTTGGCCGCCGGCTTCGACGTGGTGGTCCACCTGTGGTCGACCCGGCACCGGCACGGCGTGCTGCTGCGGACCCGGGTGCCGAGACAGTCGCCGACGGTGGCGTCGGTGGTCGACGTGTTCCCGGGCGCGGCCTGGCACGAGCGGGAGACCCACGAGATGTTCGGTGTCGACTTCACCGGCCACCGGGATCTGGCCCCGCTGCTGCTGCCGCCCGAGTTCGAGGGGCATCCGCTGCGCAAGGAGTTCGTGCTCGCCTCCCGGGTGGCCAAACCGTGGCCGGGGGCGAAGGAACCGGGCGAATCCGAGGCCGGTGGTGGTCGTCGGGCGGTCCGCCCGCCCGGGGTGCCCGCCCCGGGGGAGTGGGGCGCGGTGCCGGCCCCGGCCGGCCCGGTGACGGTGGGTGAGGGCGCTCCGGCCCGCGCGCCCCGGGAGCGGCCGGCCCGGCCCGCCGCGGGGGCCCGTCCGCCGCGTACCCCCGCTCCGGCGCGGCCGGCGACGGCCCGGCGCGCGGTGACCAGGGTGGCGACCAGGGGGGTACGGCCTGATGCCGACCTGGTTGGAGCTGGTGATCCGGATCGGCGGGGTGCTCGTCGCCTTCCTCACCCTGCCGCTGATCGTCGGTCAGGCCGAGCACAAGGTGATGGCGCACATGCAGGGCCGGCTCGGTCCGATGTACGCCGGTGGCTTCCACGGCTGGGCGCAGCTCGTCGCCGACGGGATCAAGTTCGTCCAGAAGGAGGACATCACCCCGCGCGAGGCGGACCGGGCGGTGTTCCGGCTCGCGCCGGTGGTGGCCCTGGTGCCCTACCTGCTGGTGTTGCTGGTGATCCCGCTCGGCCCGGACGACCTGGTCGGGCAGCCGCTGGACATCGGCCTGTTCTTCGTCCTGGCGGTGGTCGGCGTCGGCGTGGTGGCGGTGCTGATGTCGGCGTGGGCGTCGGCCAACAAGTACAGCCTGCTCGGCGGGCTGCGCGGGGCGGCCCAGCTGCTCGGCTACGAGCTGCCGCTGGTGCTGGCCGCCGCCTCGGTGGCGATGGCGGCGGGGACGCTGAGCCTCGGCGGGATCGTCGAGGCGTGGCAGCCGTGGTGGCTGCTCTGGCAGGCCCCCGCGATGATCGTGTTCTTCGTGGCCGGGCTGGCCGAGATCCGGCGCCCCCCGTTCGACATGCCGGTTGCCGACTCCGAGCTGGTGTTCGGCTACATGACCGAGTACACCGGGCTGCGGTTCGCGTTCTTCCTGCTCGCCGAGTACGTCGGGATCGTGGTGATCGCCGCGCTGACCACCGTGCTGTTCCTCGGTGGTTGGCAGGGCCCGTTCGCCGACGCCCAGCTCGGGTGGCTGTGGACCCTGCTGAAGGTCTTCGCCGTCTCGTTCGTGATCATCTGGCTGCGGGTGTCGTTCCCCCGGCTGCGGGAGGACCAGCTCCAGCGGCTGTGCTGGCTGGTCCTGGTGCCGGCGGCGCTGGCCCAGCTGGTCCTCACCACCGCCGTACGCCTCACGCTGAACTGAGCGCCGGCCCGGAGGGGCCCCGGGACACTCCCCGGGGCCCCTCCGGCACGCTCACGGCGCGGCGTAGAGCAGACGGTTCGGGGAGCCGACCCCCGGGTTGACCACCTTGCCGGTGGTGGCGGCGGTGATCAGCGCGCTCTTGGCGGTGGCGAGGGTCGCCGACGGGTTGGTCTGCCGGTAGCGGGCCAGCCAACCGGTGACGTGCGGGGCCGCCATCGAGGTGCCGGACCAGCCGCTGGCCACTGCGGTGTTCGAGGCGATGCCGGCGGAGGTGATGTCCACCCCCGGGGCGAAGATGGTGACGCAGGTCCCGTAGCTGGAGAACGAGGCCCGGTTGTCGCTGATGTCGGTCGCCGCGACGGTGATGCCCCGGCTGGACCGGGGGCCGTTGGTGCAGGCGTCGGTGTTGAAGTTGTTGGCGATGAAGACCGGGTACACACCGTGGTCGATCAGGTTCTCGATCGAGGTGTTCGCCGACGTGCCGTAGCCCTGGAGGCTGAAGTTCGCCACCGAGACGGCCGCGTGGTTGGTGGCCAGCCAGTCGACGCCCTCGATCAGGTCGGTGCTCCACCCGGAGTTGTCGCACTGGAGGACCCGGACCGCGCGCAGGGTCACCGACTTGGCGACCCCGTAGGTGGTGCCGCCGATGGTGCCGGCGACGTGCGTGCCGTGGCCGTGGCAGTCGTTGGTGCCGTTGCCGTCGCCGACCGCGTCGTAGACCCCGGCGGCCCGGGTGCCGAAGTCGACGTGGGTGGCCCGGATGCCGGAGTCGACGATGTAGGCGGTCACCCCGGAACCGGTCGAGGTGTAGCCGAAGCTGTTGCTCAGCGGCAGGTTGCGCTGGTCGATGCGGTCCAGCCCCCACGACGGCGGGTTGCTCTGCACCGCCTGGACGGACACGCCGCCGGCCTGGGCCCGCCCGGTCCGGGCCGTCGTCGGGCCGGTCCGGTCCGGGGTGGTGCTGGTCAGCCCGCCCTGGATGCGGGTGTCCCGCTCGACGTACTGCACGGCCGGGTCGTTGCGGACGGCGGCGAGGGCGGCCGGCGGCAGCACGGCCGCGTACCCGTCGAGGACCTGGGTGTAGCGGTTGAGCACGGTGCCGCCGGCCCGCTCGGCGACGGCGGCCGACTGGGTGGTGCGGGCGAGGCGGGCGGTGCGCTCGCTGCTGACCGGCTTGTCGGAGAGGACGACGATGTACCGGTCCGGCGCGGCTTCCGCGCTGCCGGCCAGCAGCGGCGCGGGTGCGGTCCGCCCCGGGCCGGGGGTGGCCGGGGCCGCGACGGCGGCGTTGGTGGTGGTGGCGAGCGCACCGGCGAGAACACCGGCGAGTACGCCCAGACGTGCGGTCCTGCTACCCAGCTTGCGCAAGGCTTGATCCTCCTCAAGAGGGGAGTCCGTAGTGGACTGGCAGCCCGCCGTCGACGGAAGTTGCGGCGACGGACACCCCTAGTCGAACAGGTCATATTGACCATCGTGTTAACTCTTGGACACTGAAGGTGAATGTGTGACAGCTCTCAGTGTCCGTAATCGACGGTGGCTTCGGCACCTCCGGGCACGTCAGCACGGTGCCCTTGGCGCGCGCCACCACGGTGCCCGGGGCGCGCGGTGGCACGGTGCGGTGGCGCGGCACGGTGGCGCGGTGCGGGGGTGCGGTGCCCGGGTGACGTGCAGCGCGCCCCTGCCCGGCAGGCCGGGCAGGGGCGCGTGGTCGGTGGCGACTCAGCCGATCGGGGTGTGCTCCGGCGGCACCTGCTCGGCCGGCAGCGGGGGCGGCGGGGAGTGCCGTTGCCGAACGGCCGGCCGCCGAGCGCCTCCCGCCCGTGCGGGCTGAGCCAGTTGACCAGGTCCGGGCCCAGCGGCACCACCCCGGTCGGGTTGATGTCGCGGTGCACCTCGTAGTAGTGCCGCTTGATGTGGTCGAAGTCGATGGTGTCGCCGAAGCCGGGGGTGGTGAACAGGTCCCGGGCGTACGCCCACAGCACCGGCATCTCGCTGAGCTTCTGCCGGTTGCACTTGAAGTGGCCGTGATAGACCGGGTCGAAGCGGACCAGCGTGGTGAACAGCCGCACGTCGGCCTCGGTGATGGTGTCCCCGACCAGGTAGCGCTGGTCGGCGAGCCGGTCGCTGAGCCAGTCCAGCCGGTCGAACAACCGTCGGTACGCCTTGTCGTACGCCTCCTGCGAGCCGGCGAAACCGCACCGGTACACCCCGTTGTTGACGTCGGCGAAGACGACCTTGTTGACCTCGTCGATCTCGGCCCGTAGGTGCTCCGGGTAGAGCTGCGGGGCGCCCTCGCGGTGGTGTGCCGTCCACTCGGTGGACAGGTCCAGGGTCATCTGCGCGTAGTCGTTGGTGACCACCTGCCCGGTCGGCACGTCGACGATCGCCGGCACGGTGATCCCGCGCTCGTACCCGGGGTACCGGGCGAAGAACGCATCCGCCAGCCGTTCGATGCCGAGGACCGGGTCCCGCCCGCCCGGGTCCAGGTCGAACGTCCAGCTCCGGGCGTCGTGGGTGGGCCCGGCCACCGCCATGGGCAGCGCCTCCTCCAGCCCGAGCAGCCGCCGTACGATGATCATGCGGTTGGCCCACGGGCAGGCCCGGCTGACCACCAGCCGGTAGCGTCCCGGCTCGACCGGGTAGCCGTCCCGCCCGTCGACGGTGATCCGGGTGGCGATGTAACGCTGGTCCCGGGTGAACTCGCCGCCCGGCTCGACGTACTTGCCGCCGCTCTGGGTCGCCGTCGTGCCGTTGCTCTCCGCCATGGTGTCGCCCTTCGTCCGCTTCGGCTCCCATCATGGCGGTTCTTCCGCCCCGGGGCAGCACAACGGTGTCCGGGCCGGTCCGCCTAGGCTGCCCGCATGATCGACGTGGCGGCGGTGGCCCGACGGTTCGTGTCCGACGTGTGGAACGCCGGCCACGAGGAGTCGGCGCACGAGCTGGTGGCGCAGGAGTGCCCGGGGCTGGGTGGCACCGGCCCGGCGGCGGTGCTGGCCTGGCACCGGGACCGCCGGGCCGCCTTCCCCGACCTGCGCTACAAGCTGGTGGACGTGGTGGCGACCGGGGACCGGGTGGCGCTGCGCTGGCGGGCCGCCGGCACCCAGGCGGGACAGTTCGGCCCGGTGCCGCCGACCGGGCAGGTGGTCAGCTATTCCGGGGCGACGTTCCTGCGGTTCGACGCCGCCGGCCGGATCGTCGACGTGTGGAGCGTCAACGAACTGTTCCAACTGTTGCAACAGTTGGGCGTGGAGATGCTGCCGCCGCTCACCGACGCCGGGGCGTGATCCGGTCGATCGACAGGTTCACCGGGAACGGCTCACCGGTGTCGACGAACTTCGTCCACCGCCCGGTCTCCAGGTAGACCTCGTTCACCGCGTCGATCTTGTAGGTGTGCACGACCAGGCCGTCGTCCTCCACCTCGATCCGCCAGTAGAACGGGATGCCGGCCTGCGCGTAGAGGGTCGGCTTGAGCACCCGGTCGATGGACCGGGTGCTGGGGGAGACGATCTCGACGGCCAGCACCACCTCGTGCGCCTCGTAGCGGGACGGTTCGCGGGCTGCGGCGGTGGACGTGGTCACCAGCACGTCGGGGATGAAGGAGCGGGTCCGGTTGATGCGTACCTCAACCGCCTGGGTCACGTCGTAGTCGTCGGGGCAGTCCTCTTCGAGCGCGACGCCGAGTCGCATCGCGATGGTCTGGTGGACACGGGTGGGGGAGGCGGGCACGATCAGCACTCCATCGAGAAGTTCGCGGCGGCGGCCGTCCTCGGGCAGTGCGTCCAGATCGTCGGTCGTCCAACCGCCCTCGGGCGGATGGTCGCTCTGCAACGCAGCAGTCATCGGTCGGTCCTTCCCGGTGCGTCGTTCTCCCCGCCCGTCACGGTAGCGCCGGCAAACCCCGGGTGGTGGTCGCGCGCGCCGTGGCCACAGGGCAGGATGACCCCATGAGCGAGCGCAGCGGGCGAGCCAGCCGGCTCAGTGCGGCGGCATCTCACGGTGTGGGTGAGCGCAGCGGGGCGACGCCGTGAGCGAGCGCGGCGGGGTCCCCGGCGAGGGGCTGGTGAAGGGGCTGGCGGTCACGTTGAAGACGATGACCCGCCGGTCGACCACCCAGCAGTACCCGGACGTCGCCCCCGAGTTGCCGCCCCGCTCCCGGGGCGTGATCGCGCTGCTGACCGAGAACTGCACGGTCTGCATGCTCTGCGCCCGGGAGTGCCCCGACTGGTGCATCTACATCGACTCGCACAAGGAGGAGGTGGCGGTGGCCGGTGCGGCCCGGCCCCGCCAGCGCAACGTCCTCGACAAGTTCGACATCGATTTCTCACTCTGCATGTACTGCGGCATCTGCATCGAGGTCTGCCCGTTCGACGCCCTCTACTGGTCGCCGGAGTTCGAGTACGCCGAGTACGACATCAAGGACCTGCTGCACGACAAGGACCACCTCGGCCAGTGGATGGCCACGGTGCCGCCGCCGCCCGCGCACGACCCGCACGGCGAGCCGGCCAAGGAGGAGACCACCGCCGCGCGCAAGGCCGCCGCCCCGACCAGCTCCGCCGCCCGCCCCACCGTGGTACGCCCCGAGCCCGGCCCCGCCGACGGAGGTGCCCCCCGGTGACCGGTGCGGACGTGCTGCTGCTCGCCCTCGGCGCGGTGGCGGTCGGGTCGGGTGTGCTGGTGGTCGCCACGAAGCACCTGGTCCGGGCCGGCCTCTATCTGGTGCTCTGCCTGGGCGCGCTGGCCGGCGACTATCTGGTGCTCACCGCCGAACTGGTCGCCTGGGTGCAGGTGCTGATCTACGTGGGCGCGGTCGTGGTGCTGCTGCTGTTCGCGGTGATGTTGACCCGGGCGCCGATCGGGGCCTCCGACGACCTGGACCGGCCGGGCTGGCCGGCCGCGCTGATCGGGGCGGGCACCGGGCTGGGCCTGACGGCGCTGCTGGTCGACGCGTTCCGTTGGTCGACGGTGGAGCTGCCGGCGGCGGGCACCGCCGAGGGCATCGGCGAGCAGGTGTTCCGTTCCTGGGTGCTGCCGTTCGAGGTGCTGTCGGTGCTGCTGCTGGCCGCCCTGGTCGGCGCGATCATCCTGTCCCGCCCGGACATCGGCCGCCGCCCCGACGCCGCCGCGTCGTCGTCGCAAGCTGAGGCCATCCGGTGAGCGCGAGGAGTGAGCCGGTCTTGCGAGCCCCGCAGTCGCGAACAAAGGTGATCCGGTGAGGCCGGTCATCCCGTACGTCACGGCCGCGCTGCTGTTCGGCCTGGGCGTCTTTGGCGTGCTGCGGCGACGCAACGCGGTGCTGGTGCTGATGGCGGTGGAGTTGATGCTCAACGCGGTCAACCTGATCCTGGTCACCGCCGACACCACAGTGCGGGCGGTGCTGCCGCACTCCGGGCAGGTCTTCGCGCTGTTCGTGATCGTGTTGACCGCCGCCGAGATCGGCGTCGGGCTGGCCATCGTGCTCCAGCTCTACCGGCTGCGGGCCAGCGTCACCGTCGACGACGTGCCGCTGACCGAACCGGCCGTCGACCGGGCCGGGTCGGCCGGCGCACGGGCGGAGGCCGGGCGGTGACCGGGGTGCTCGGGGCGGCGCTGCCGGTCGTACCCCTGGTTGCCGGGTTGCTCGGGTTGCTGCTGCCGCCGGCACCGCAGAGGGCGACCACCGGGGAGAGCGCGGCCCGGCGGGCGGCGATCGGCCTCGGGGTGGCCGGTGCGGCCGGTGCGTTGCTGGTCGCGGTGCTGCTGCTGGTGCGGGTCGGCGACCCGGTGGAGACCAGCACCAGCTGGATCGACCTCGGCGGGCTGCGGGTCACCCTCGGGGTGCGGCTGGACGGCGTCGCCGCGCTGGTCGCGGTCGCGGTGACGGCGGTGGCGTTGGCGGTGCAGGTCTATTCGGTGGCCTACCTGCGGCGCGGCCCGCACGACGACGTCGAGGTGGACCACCGCTATCCGCCCTACGCGGCGCAGATCAGCCTGTTCACCGCCGCGATGCTGCTGGTGGTGGTCAGTGGGGACCTGATCCTGCTGCTGGTCGGCTGGGAGGTGATGGGCCTCTGCTCCTATCTGCTGATCGCCCACGACCGTCGGCTGCCCGAGGCGCCCGCCGCCGCGATGAAGGCGTTCCTGGTCACCCGGGTGGGTGACGTCGGGTTCCTGCTCGGCATCGCCCTGCTCGGCGTCTCGGCGGGCAGTTTCCGGATCGCCGACGTGCTCGCCCACGACCACTCCACCGGCACGTTGACCGCCGCCTGCCTGCTGCTGCTCGCCGGGGTGGCCGGCAAGAGCGCCCAGTTCCCGCTGCACACCTGGCTGCCGGACGCGATGGCCGGCCCGACGCCGATCTCCGCGCTGATCCACGCCGCGACCATGGTCGCCGCCGGGGTGTACGCGGTGACCCGGCTCTACCCGCTGTTCACCCGGGCCCCGGTGACGTTGGCGGTGCTCGGGGTGCTGGCCTCGGTCACCCTGCTGCTCGGCGCGCTCGCGGCCACCGCCCAGGACGACCTGAAACGGGTGCTCGCCTGGTCGACGGTCTCCCAGCTCGGCTACATGACCGGCGCGCTCGCCGTCGGTGCCCCGGCCGCCGCGCTGTTCCACCTGCTCACCCACGCCGCGTTCAAGGCGCTGCTGTTCCTCGCCGCCGGTGCGGTGATCCACGCCGTCGGCACCACCCTGCTGTCCCGGATGGGTGGGCTGCGGCGCAGCATGCCGGTCACCTTCTGGTGCACCTTGATCGGCCTCGGCGCGCTGGCCGGGGTGCCACCGCTGTCCGGTTTCTGGAGCAAGGACGGCGTCCTCGCCGCCGCCGAGGCCGCCGCGCTCGACGGCACCGGTCCCGCCCCGGCCTGGGTCGGTTGGCTGGTCTGGCTGGCCGGGCTGCTCGGGGTGCTGCTCACCGCCGCGTACGCGACCCGGCTGCTGCTGCGCGCCTTCTTCGGCGAGGCCCGGCTACCGCTGCTGCACCCGCACGACCCGCCGGCGCTGATGCGTTGGCCGGTGCTGCTGCTGGCCGTACCGGCGGCGCTGCTCGGGCTGGCGGCGTTCTGGCCGCCGTTCACCGACCGGTTGCGGGGCACCGACGCCGACGTGGAGCTGGTCCACCTCGCCCCGGCGGTGCTGCTGCCGCTCGCGTTGCTGGTGGTCGGGGCGGGGCTGGCCTGGGCCGGCTGGCGGCGGGACCCGGCCGCCGATCCGGCCCGCGCGCTGGGTCCGCTGCGGCCGGTGTTCGCCCGCGCCTTCCGCCTCGACGACCTGCAACACACCCTCGTGGTACGCCCCACGACGACGCTCGCCCGGGTGACGCGTACCGGTGACGAGGTCGGAGTGGACGGCCTGGTGGAGGGGGTCGGCCGGGGCACCTCCACGCTCGGTGCCGGGCTGGCCGCGCTGCACCGGGCGGCCCTGCCCCGCGCGACGGCGGCGGTGCTGGCCGGCGCCCTGCTGATCGGCCTGGCCGCCGCCCTGATCGGAGTCTCCTCATGAGCGCGAGGAGTGCAGTGCAGCGGAGCCCCGCAGTCGCGAGTGCGAGGAGTCGGCGGTGAGCCTGGGACAGGTGCTGTTGGTTGCGCTGCTGGTGCTGCCGGCGGTGGGGGCGGCGCTGGTGGCCGTGCTCCCCGGGGAGCGGGCGGCCCGGCTGCTGGGTACGGCGGTCGCCGGCCTGGCCCTGGTCGGGGCGGTGCTGCTGGTGCTCGGCGACCACGGCTGGTTCGGCTACGGCCCGGCCCCCGCCGTGCAGCCCTGGCACGAGGTCGACCTGCCCTGGGTGCCCGGTCTCGACCTGCGTTTCCACCTCGGGGTCGACGGCATCTCCTGGCCGCTGGTGGTGCTCACCGCCCTGCTCACCCTGCTCTGCTGCGGCTACACCGTGCGCCGGGTGCCCGAGGGTCGGGGGAGCGGCCGGGCGCTGGTGGCGTTGCTGCTGGTGGTCGAGGTGGGCATCCTGGGCACCTTCCTCGCCCTCGACCTGGTGCTGTTCTTCGTTTTCTTCGAGGTCGTCCTGCTGCCGATGTACGCGATCATCGCCGGCTGGGGCGGCACCGGCGATGATCTGCCAGCACGGGACGCGGCCCGGGCGGCGGCCCGCAAGTTCGCCCTCTACACGCTCTTCGGCTCGGTGCTGCTGCTGGTCGGCGTGTTCGTCGTGGTGGCCGCCGCCGGGACCGCCGACATCGTCGCGCTGACCGGCGGGGTGGGGCTGTCCCGGGGCACCCAGTTGACCGCGTTCGCCCTACTCGGGTTGGCGTTCGCGGTGAAGGCCCCACTCTGGCCGCTGCACTCCTGGCTGCCCGACGCGCACACCCAGGCACCCACCGTCGGTAGCGTCATCCTCGCCGGGGTGCTGCTCAAGATGGGCACGTACGGCCTGATCCGGGTTGCCGTCGGGGTGGCCCCGGAGGGTGCCCGCTGGGCCGCGCCGATCCTCGGGGTGTTGGCCGTCGCGGCGATCCTCGTCGGCTCCCTGGTCTGTCTGGCCCAGGAGGACCTGAAGCGGCTGATCGCCTATTCCAGCGTGGGGCACATGGGGTTCGTGCTGCTGGGGGTGGCGACGCTGACCGCCACCGGCATCCAGGCGGCGCTGATCGGCAACGTGGCCCACGGGGTGATCACCGGGCTGCTGTTCTTCCTCGCCGGGGCGGTCAAGGACCGGTCCCACACCGGGGCGCTCGCCGAGTTGTCCGGGCTGCGGGAGACCGCACCCCGGCTGGCCGGTCTGCTCGGCTTCGCGGCGGTCGCCTCGCTCGGCCTGCCCGGGTTGGCGGGTTTCTGGGGTGAGGCGTTCGCGGTGGTCGCGGCCGTCGAGCGGGGCGGACCGCTGTGGACCACGCTGGCGGTGCTGGCGGCGGTCGGCGGGGCGCTCACCGCCGCGTACTTCCTGCGGTTGCTGCGTCGGGTCACCCACGGTCGGCCGAGCCCGGTGGTGGGCCGGTTCACCCCCGCCCTGGCCGGGGTGGAGCTGACCGCCTGGGTTCCGCTGGTCCTGCTCGCCCTCGCCGTCGGCCTGGCACCCACCCTGGTGCTCGGCTATGCGAGCGGCCCGGTGGACGCCCTGGTGGCGGTGCTCCGGTGAGCGCGAGGAGTGCAGCGCAGCGGAGCCCCGCAGTCGCGAGCGAAGGGCGGGTGCGGTGAGCGCGAGGAGTGCAGCGCAGCGGAGCCCCGCAGTCGCGAACGGAGGTGAGCACCGGTGAGTCTCGTGCAGAGCGTCGACAACGTGGCGTTGCTGCCGGCGTACCTGGCGGCCGGCACCGCCGTACTCGTGCTGCTGGCGGATCTGCTGGTCGGCCGGGCCGGCGCGACGGTGGCCGTGGCCTGCGCGGGCGTCGTCGCCACCGGGGTCGGTGCGGTGGTGGTGGGCGCGGCCGGCACCCGGCGGACCTTCTGTGCTGGTGCCGACTGCTCGTGGGTGTTCGACGGCCGGGCGGCCCTGGTCGCCGGGGTGTTCGCCCTGCTCACCCTGGGGGTGCTCGGGCTGTCCGGGCCGCTGCTGCGCGGCGGCCCGACGCCGGTCGGGGAGTACTGCTTCCTGCTGGCCTGCTCGATGACCGGTGGCGTGGTGCTCGGCGCGGCCGGTGACCTGATCACCCTGATCGTCGCCCTGGAGACCCTGACCCTGCCGTTGTACGTGCTGGTCGGCCTGCGTCGGGGCAGCCTGGCCAGCGCGGAGGCGGCGGTCACCTTCTTCGTGGTGAGCGTGGTGGCCACGACGGTCACCCTGCTCGGCGCGGCCCTGCTCTATGCGGCGACCGGCGGCCTGCACCTGGGCCGGCTCGGCGGGTTGCTGGCCGACGCGCCCGACCTGCCGTTGATTCCGGCGGCGGTGGCGTTGCTGGTGCTCGGGCTGGCCTTCAAGGTCGCCGCGGTGCCGTTCCACGCCTGGGCCCCGGCCACCTACGACGGAGCGCCGCTGCCGGTGGCCGCCTACCTGTCCACCGCGTCGAAGCTGGGTGGGGTGGTGGCCCTGCTGGCGGTGGTGCAGCGGGCGCTGCCGGCCGAGGTGACCGGCCCGGTGCTGGCCCTGCTGGCGGTGTTCACCATGACCGTGGGCAACCTGGTGGCGCTGCGCCAGCGGCGTGCCGTCCGGCTGCTCGCCTGGTCGTCGGTGGCCCAGGCCGGTTACATCCTGGCCCCGCTGGGGGTGTTGGCGCTGGCCGCCGGCCGGGTCGACGACGTCCGGGCCGGGGCGTACGCCGCCGTGGTGGCGTACGCGGTCTTCTTCGTGGTGGTGGAGCTGGCGGCGTTCGCGGCGCTGGTGGCGTTGCGGCCAGCGGGTGCGGACGGCGGCACGCTGGCGGACCTGCGTGGGGTGGCCCGGCGGCGGCCCTGGGCGGGGGCGGCCTTTGCGCTGGCCCTGGTCGGGTTGGCCGGCCTGCCTCCCGGGCTGGCGGGGCTGTTCGCCAAGGTGACCGTGGTCCGGGCGTTGCTGGACGGCGGGGCCGGTTGGCTGGCCCTGGTGGTGGCGCTGAACGCGGTCATCGGCCTGGCCTACTACCTGCGGATCGCCGCGACTCTCTACGCCGACCCGACCCCACTGCCGGCCGCCCCGACGCACCCCGGGGAGTCGACCGCCCTGACGCCTTCCGGGGAATCGGCCGTCACGCCCCCGCCGGGCCGGCCGTCGCACCCGGGGTGGGGTCCGGTCGGGTGGCCTGGCCGGTCACCGTGGCGCTGACCGGGGCGACCGCGCTGGCCGTGGTGATCGGCTTCGCCCCGCAGTGGGTGCTGGACCTCGCGTCCCGCTGAGCAGCCGCCGAAGCTCCTGACCCGGGCGCCTCGGGATACCCCTTGAGCTGGTGTCCCGGGTCGTCCCCGGTGTCCGGTCCGTTCAGCGGGTTCCCAGCCTCTGTCAGTCAACTGCCAGTCATGAGCTGGATGGTTGACGGGTACCGGTGACGTTGTACCGGTCAGCGGGTCCCGCGCGACCCGCGCACCGAAGGAGCGATCGTGCATCACAACCGTCTGAAGACCGCAGCGCTGCTGGGCCTGCTGACCTCGCTGATCCTCGCGGTCGGCTACTGGTTCGGTGGGAGCGGTGGCCTCGTCGTCGCCGTCGTCGTCTCGTTGCTGATGAACGGCGTGACCTACTTCTTCTCCGACAAGCTGGCATTGCGCTCGATGAAGGCGCAACCGGTCACCGAGGCCCAGTTCCCCGAGTTGTACCGGATGGTCCGGGAGCTGGCCACCGAGGCCGGGCAGCCGATGCCCCGGCTGTACGTGAGCCCCACCTCGCAGCCCAACGCGTTCGCGACCGGTCGTAACCCGGCCAACGCGGCGGTCTGCGTCACCCACGGGATCACCGAGATCCTCGACTACCGCGAGCTGCGCGGGGTGATCGGCCACGAGCTGTCCCACGTCTACAACCGGGACATCCTGATCTCCAGCGTGGCGGCCGGGCTGGCCGGCATCATCACCATGCTGGCGAACCTGGCGTTCTTCATCCCGCTGGGTGGGAGCAACGACGAGGACGGCCCGAACCCGGCGGTGCTGCTGCTCACCATCATTCTCGGCCCGATCGCGGCCACCGTGATCCAGTTGGCGATCAGCCGGAGCCGGGAGTTCCAGGCGGACGCGTCGGGTGCGCAGCTCACCCGGGACCCGTTGGCCCTGGCCAGCGCCCTCCGCAAGATCCACCTGGGGACTCAGGCCCGGCCGCTGCCCGCCCAGGGGCAGCTCACCAGCACCGCCCACCTGATGATCGACAACCCGTTCAAGCGGGGCGGCGGCATCGCCGCGCTCTTCTCCACCCACCCCCGGATGGAGGAGCGGGTGGCCCGGCTGGAGCAGATGGCCCGCAACTCCGGCCCCGTGCAGTTCCAGCGCTGACCCGCACCGACCCCGCGCCCGCGTCCACGTCCCGGACGCGGGCGCGGGCGTCTGCGCGGTACCTCCGCCGGGACCACGGGCGCGGTGGTCCCGTCAGCGGGCCGGTGCGTTGCCTCCCGCCGGGAGCAGGGCCGCCGGAGGGCGTCAGTGCGGGGAAACGGTCGGTTGCGGGCCGGCGTCGGCCGGCAGCCGGTCGGGGCGGGTCAGCAGCACCACGACCAGCAGCAGCACCCCGGCCAGCAGGTACGCCACGGCCGGCCCGAACAACGCGGCGGCCGACCCGAGCAGGAAGATCCCGCAGCCGGCGACGACGATGTTGGCGGCCACGATGGTCGCCTCCACCTGCCCCATCCGTTCCACCGGTGCCAGCCGGGCAAAGGTGGCCTGCGCGCCGATCAGCCACCCGCCACCCGCGCCGATCAACGCGTTGGCGCAGGCCAGCGCCCACACCGGGGCGTGCGTGGCGACCAGCAGGGCGGCCAGCAGCAGCGCCCCGGCCAGGGCGGCGGCCACGGTGACCTGCCCGGTCAGCCGGCCCAGCCAGGTGCCCCGCCCCAGCACCAGCACGAAGACCGCGCCGCCCAACGCCGACGAGGCCAGCACCACGGGCCGCCAGGCCCCGTCGGCGAGGTCCGGGGTGAGGGTCTCGGGCAGCGCGCCGGAGACGACCGTGGCGAGGGTGAGCAGGGCGACGCCGCGCAGCACCGGGTGCCCGGCGATGGTCCGGATGCCGGCGGTGGCCGGTGGGCGTGGCCCGCGCCGCCGCTGCTGCCCGGTCGGCAGCCCGGCCAGCACCACCGCCGCGAGCAGGAACGAGACCAGGTCGATCAGGAGCGCCACCCGGGGGCCGAGGGCCACGGTGATGCTGGCCCCGGCCAGCAGCCCCACCACCTGGCCGACCTGGTTGGCGAAGGCGGACAGGCCGAACAGCGGCAGCCGCAGCGGGGCGTCCACCGACTCGGCGGCGACCGCCACGTTGACGCTGGAGTAGGCGGCCCGGACCGCGCCGAGCAGACCCGCCGCGATGATCGCCGGCACCGGCCGGGGCGACACGAGCGGCACCGCGATCAGCACCGCGCCGGCCAGCGAGAGCCAGACCAGCAGGGTACGGCGGGCCGGCACGTCCAGCCAGCCGCTGAACACCGTGGCGACCAGCAGGGCGGGCAGGGCTCGGGCGGCGTACACGGCGGCGGGCCCGAGGACCGACTGCGTCTGGTCGTACGCGAGCAGCAGCAGCGCGGCCAGCCCCACGAAGTCGCCCAGCTCGGAGATGCCCCGGGCGGTGACCAGACGGGAAGCCACCGGGTGGCGGAACAGCGCCAGGTAACCGGGTGTCGGCGAGAGCCGCTCGTCGGCGTCGGTCATCAGGTCGTCAGGTTCGCTTCCTCGACCCCGTTCTGCCGGTGACGGCTGCTTTCCCGGAGCACCCGGGTCGGCTGGTGGCGCTGGCCGTCGCGGCCGGCCGGGCCGGATCGGCGCTGGCTGTCGCGGGGCGCCGGGCCGGGCCGGCGGTGCTCGATCGTGGTGCCGACCATCGGACCTCCTACGGCGTCGGGGGCGATTCAGCGGTGTATGTATCTGGGTCGATCAGCAAGTTACCCTCTCGCCGCCACCGGGTCAGCGGCCCGGGGTGTGAGTGAATCGACCATTCCTGGAGCGACCTGCGGCGTTAGGGTCTACAGGGTTCTGAGTCGTTACCTGATCGTCTCCTGGGAGGTGCCACCGTGGCCGCACTGCGCCAGTACCTGGGCGTCTGGCGGATTCCCGGGGCGCCGCTGCTGCTGCTCCTCGGTGTCGTCGGTCGCCTCGGCATCGGGATGACGCCGCTGGCGTTGCTGCTGGTCGTGGAGCAGGTCACCGGCCGGTACTCCCTCGCCGCCGTGGCCGGCGGCATCTACGCGCTGTCCGGTGCCGCGCTCAGCCCGGTCGCCGGCCGGATCGCCGACCGGGTCGGCCCCACCCCGGTGCTGCTGGTCACCGCCGTTGCCCACCCGCTGGCCCTGTTCGGGCTGCTCGGAGCGAGCCGCGCCGACAACGCCGACCTGCGCCTGATCTACCTGGCCGCCGGTCTGGCCGGGGCCACCTACCCGCCGCTGACCGCCGCCATCCGGGGTGCCTGGAACGACCTGACCGCCCCGGCGAGCGGCCGGTACCAGCTGCGCAACACCGCGCTGGCCGCCGAGACGTCGCTGTTCGAGGTCGTCTTCGTGCTCGGTCCGCTGCTGGTGGCCGGGTTCGTCCTGCTGGCCGACGCCGCCGCCGCACTGCTCGGCGCGGCCGTGGTGACCCTGGTCGGCACCGCCGGGGTGGCGCTGGGCCGGGTGATGCGCGGCTGGCGGCCCCACTCGCGTGAGCACCACGCCCGGGGGCTCGGCCCGCTGCGGGTGGGCGGATTCCCGGCGCTGCTGGTCTGCGTGGCGAGCCTCGGCATCGCCTTCGGCGCGGCCGGGGTGATCGTGCCGGCGTTCGCCGGCAACCAGCCCACCGACGACCCGGAGAGCCTGGCCGGCCTGCTGCTCGCCGTCTGGGGGGTGGGCAGCGCCGCAGGCGGTTTCTGGTTCGGGGTACGCCGCCCGGCGGCCAACATGACCCGCCAGTTCGCCTGGCTGCTCGCGGCGGTGGCCGGCACCCTGGCGATCTTCGCGGTGATGCCCGGCCCGGTGTCCCTCGGCATCGCCCTGGTGATCGGCGGGGCCACCATCGCCCCCGCGTTGACCCTGGAGAACACCCTGGTCGGGCGGATCACCCCGACGGGCATGCTCAACGAGGCGTACACCTGGGTGGTGACCATGTCGGTGGCGGCGAGCGCGGCCGGCGGCGCGGTCGCCGGCCTGATCGTCGACCACGCCGGCGGGGTGCCCTGGGCGTTCCTCTTCGCCGCCGGGGCGGTCGGCGTCGGGGCCGCCGTCGCGGCCCTGCCCGGCGGCCCGATCGCCCGCGCCGAGGCCGCCGCCGTCCGCGCCGAACACCCCGTCACCGTCTGACCACCTCGCGCGCCCCTCGGGTGTACGCGGCCCCGCCGTCTTCCGGGGTTTGTGCGGCGGGCGGCCGTCCCCGTGGGGGACGACCGCCCGGTCGGGTGGAGCCCGGCTAGCGGGTCAGCGGTAGTTGGTGAACTGGAGGGCCACCCCGAAGTCCTCGCCCTTGAGCAGCGTGATGACGGCCTGGAGGTCGTCCTTCTTCTTGCCGGTCACCCGGAGCTGGTCGCCCTGGATCTGCGCCTGGACGCCCTTCGGGCCCTCGTCGCGGATCTTCTTGCTGATCGCCTTGGCCTTGTCCGACTCGATGCCCTGGATCACCTTGGCGTCGATCTTGAAAATCTTGCCCGAGGAACGCGGGTCACCGGCGTCCAGGGACTTCAACGAGATGTTCCGCTTGACCAGCTTCTCCTTGAAAACGTCGAGCGCGGCGGCGACCCGCTCCTCGGTCTCCGCCTGGAGGCTGATCGCCTCCTCTCCCGACCAGGAGATCTCGGCGCCGGTGCCACGGAAGTCGAACCGCTGGGCAAGCTCCTTCTCCGTCTGGCGGAGGGCGTTGTCGACCTCCTGCCGGTCGACCTTGCTCACGATGTCGAACGACGGGTTCGCTGCCATGCTGATGCTCCTGCTTGTCCGGCGGTCTGTCAGGGTCGTCGCGGTGCTGACCAGCCCCACGACCCTCTGACGGTACCCGGTTGCCATCCCCCCGGGGGCGACCGCTATCCTTGCTCCGCTGCCGCGTTGCGACGCGGTGGTGTGCCCTGGCGGGTTGCCCGAGCGGCCAATGGGAGCGGACTGTAAATCCGTCGCGAAAGCTACAGAGGTTCGAATCCTCTACCCGCCACCAGGTGCACGAACGGCCCTGTGAACAGCGGAAACGCTGACCACAGGGCCGTTCTCGTTGATCTAGCCGAGTCCAGTGCGGTCTAGCCGTCTACGAGCCTCCACGGGAACATGGCGGGAACGCTGATCATGGTCCGGTGTCTATCCGTGGTGCGGCGGCTACGTCCGCGTTGATCGCTACTGAGCGGGCACCGGCTCAACGCTCCTTGACGAACGCGCCTTTGCCGGGCACCACGTAGATCAAGCCTTCCTCCACCAGCACGCGCACCGTGTGCAGGATGGTGCCGCGCGCCAGGCCGTATTCCTGTTGGAGCCGGGCAACGCTCGGGATCGGCCGGTTGGGCACCAGGTCGCCGCGCTCGATCCGCTCGCGCAGGATTGCCGCCAACTGCTGATACAGCGGCACCGGCCCTTCGGGGTCAATCACGTCTTGACGGTAGGTGGGCAGGGAGGACGCTGGTCAGGCTTGGTAGACCATGGACCACCATAAACCGGTTGGGATAGGGTGCGGCTATCCCGCTGTGCTGGTCGTGGAGGACCCGAACCCGCCCCGGTGCGGCGGTACCCCTGCCCGGCCGGTCTCCTCCGACACCGGTCGGGCAGGGCCACCGCAGGAAGGGGAGATCATGTCTCTTGAGGCACGGGGCCTTCCCCGTCTCCAGCCCCCGACGCCGGGTGAGGAACTGCTGATCAGCCGGGAAGCGTCGGTGCAGTTCGCGCGGACACCGGCCTTCGTGTTCCGGGTGATCTCGGTCTGCCCCCGGCCCACCTATGACGGCTGGGCGTGGGTGACCGGCTACCAGCTCGACGGCCAGGGCCAGGCCGTCACCAAGCGGGAGATCTTCGTACGGCTGGCGGGCCTCAAGCGGGTCCGTCGTTCTGATGGGCGCCTGACGTCGGGCTCGGCTTTCGTGTCACGGCCGAACACCCGGTGGACACCGCCACAGCAGCGCCGTTGACCTGACCCGGACCAGCAACGCAGCCGGCCCCTGGTCGACTACCTCGCCCACGGCGGCCCCCACCCCCTTCCCAGGTGCCGGTTTTGAACTGACCTGGACAGCGGTAGGAGCTGGCACGGGGGGTCACCAGCCGGGGCACCGTGACCGCCGCCCCCATGCTTGGGGCTTGCCGGTCCTCCCCCGCGCGGCATTCTCGGAGCCCAGCTCCGGCGGCGGCCCGTCGTAGCGCCGGGGTACACGGGGTTGTCCGGCAGGCGTCGGGCGCTGCGCGTGCCCCGGCATCCCGCGTGCGTCCGGCCCGCCCGGCTGCGGCTGTCGATCGCTCCTCTTGCTACGCCGTGCGCCGGGGCGTGACCGGCCGCCAGGCCGCACGCGCGCCCCGGCGCGACACGGCGGCGGGCCGCAGGCCCGCCCTTGACCAAGTAAAGAAAGTCTGAACACGCTACGCCCGGACCACGCGCTAAAGCCGACAGATCACCGCCGTGGCGTCGTCCCGATGCTTGTACCTTGGCCAGATCAAACCATCCGGATCACGGTCCTCATACTCCCGAGTGGCCGCGATCAAGGCGGATGGGCCCTGTTCGTAGGAGAAGGCCAGTAGTGCGGGCCAATCCATCGCTTTGAAGTCGGTCACCAGAAGAGCGGCACCATCCGACAGCAGGGCAGCGCCGCGTACCTCTTCTACAAGTCCGGACATCGCATGATCGGCCGCCGACGGGTCGACCTGCGCTACCCAGTAGCCGCCGGGCTGGTTTCTCACCTGTTGCTGTTCACGAATCAGCGTGAAGAGCGCGCTTTTGTCACTCTTGTCTTTGCCGGAACTGGCGGCCCGTGCGCTATCTGAAGCGTAGGCGTTGACCGACTTGTCCTGTATCACTACCGGCTCACCGTTGGTTCGATCAAGCGCTATGACGGAGTCCGAGAGAACAAGATACTCCAGCGATTCTCCGACGTTTCTCACTATGGCTACCGTCGAGCACGGGGAGCCCGGATGGGCGAGGTCGCAGGAGTCGCGATGCATGGCCGCTACAGCGTCGATGGACTCTGCCAACACCTCCCCTAAGCCACGACCAGAGCTGCCCGCAAGCCACAACAGCTTGCTTCCAAGCTGGTGCACGTACCAGGGCGTTCCATGGACACAGCCCGTCTCGGACGCCTCTGACAGTCCGTCAAGGACAACGGCAACGCTCGTCGTGGCTCCGGCCCAATCCTCGTTCCTGCCATCGGGACGTCCGGATTCACTGGCTACGCTTACGTGCACTCTTCCTCCCGGGCTGATGGATTGGTGCCAGAAGTTCCGCGCGCTGGATCTGGCGCGATTCGGGGTCCCACTCGCATTCGACCAGACATGACCAACGAGTAGCCTTCACGTCCCGATACAGGTCGCTTAGCTCCTGTTCGAGATACATTGCCGCACCCTGACCGCCTGGCGCATGGATTCCAGCCATGTAAAGCCAGTAACCCCGCCCGTCCGGCCTCGGTAGGCGACCCAGATAGGCATAGTCACCGGGCTTGCCCGAATCCTCCGGGGAACGGTACTGACGCCCGGTCGCCTTATCATGCAGATACCAACCATCGGCATCCTTCTCGAACCCGTAACGCTCGTCCGCCGCTAGCATCTGCGCGATTAGTGGCGACCGTCGCGGACCACAGATCACCACCAACCCCTCGCGGTTGAGATCAATTAGGCCGGGAGGAACGATGTACTCGACCTCGACGGGTTCCAAGCCAGTTCGGCGAACGGTGCGGTTAAGGATCTCGATCGCAGCCGCGTGCTCCTGGTGCACGACCGGACGCCCAGACCCGCTCTCCTGCTTGGTATCGACTGCGAACGTCACGGTCGACCCCTCCGAGAACAGGATGCGCTCCGGGGCTCTCTTCGGCGCGGCGCTGAGCTGTGACAGCCGTGCGCGACTTACGCCTGCTTTGTCGGCAATCTCCGCCAACGTCATACCTTGGCTGCGTAGGTAGTCCACGGCGTCCCGGCGCAGCTTGCCGAACTCGGCGATCGCAGCCTGATAGTCGGCCATCGCCTCAGTCGCCAGCCGAACCCGATCCAGCGGGTCCGGGGTGTCTCTGACCCTCTGTAGCTCTTCCACAGACTCTCCCTCCGGGGTGGTGAGGCCAGTCTAGTAAGGGGGGTTACGGAAACCTAGAGTGGCCCCTTGACGAAGGCGGAAGCCCGACTTACGGTTGTGGCGTAAGGGGGGTTACGGAGGCAACTCCAGACCCCTCCGAGGCTGGGGACCGCTGTGTCCGCCCTACTCGGACCCACCTAAGGCAACGACGTCCGACCACCTGAGGGTCGACCGAAGGAGAGAAGCCCAGATGCGGAACATTCCTGTGAACCTGTCCGGCTACAAGCTGCGGGTGGTGGAGGAGCCGTCGATCAAGGCGGATCAGGAGGGGAAGGTGCTCACGGCTTACGGCACGAACGACCCGCTCTACACGGTGGCGGTGTTCGCCAAGCCGGTAGCGACCGAGGACGGCTACCGGGGCAAGGGCGAGGAACTGAAGGTCACCCTCTCGACCGAACCGGGCGTGGTGGAGGAGGGCGAGTTGGTGGAGCTGATCGGGCCGACGGTGTCGCACTGGGAGCGGGACGGCCGGTCGGGTCTGACGTGGAAGGCGCAGGGCCTCAAGACTGCGCGGTGAGTCGGGCGCGTTTCTGATCGTTCGCCCCGCCCCTGTCTGGTGGGTGACCCGTTCGAGTCGGGTCGGGGCACTTTGTCGAGGCAATGGGCCGTTGATCGGTCCATCCTCGGCAGCATGTTCATTGAGAATTACACAGTGGATAGAACCTTGCCTAAAACAGGTTGATATCACTATTCGACAAATTGAGGGGAGGTTGCTATGTCTGATTTTGAGTTGACGCTTATCGGGTTGCTGATTCTTTCGGTTTCGGTGAACTTCGGGCTGATTCGTCGTGAGACGCGTCGGTGGCGGCGGGTGTGGCGTCTGACGGGCCGGGAGTGACCGCCTGGTCGGTGGTTTCCATCCCTCCTGGGTGCGGGTTCCCGGGGGTGGGTGGTGTCCACCGATCGTGTGGGCTTCCGTGACCGGAAGGAGCAGGTGTGGATTTGGTGCCGGAGATGGTGAAGTCGATGACCGGCCGGCGGCGGTATGAGGCGCTGGTCGGCAACGTGCAGGGCTTGGCGTTGCTCCTCGACGGCGTGAAAAGCCTGATCAAGTCCTGTGAGCCGCCGCCGGGGACGCTGTACCAGTTCGCCGCCCGGATCGAGGACCTGGAGGAGGCGCACCGTCAGGCGGTGGAGTCGCTGCGGTCGTTCAGCGTGCGGGTCAAGACGTATGAGGCGGATCTGATCGCTAAGCCGTGGAAGGTGAATTGATGTCGTACCGGGTCACTGACACCTATGACGGGGTTGATCAGGCGATGCGTCTGCTGCGCAGGTCGATGAAGGGAATGCCGGAGCGGTACCGCTACATGAAGCACTACGACGAGTTGCGTCGATCGGTGGCGGTGCTGCTGATTCTCCTCGAAGAGGCCACGCCGTGGCTGGAGGAAACCGACAAGGCGAAACGGGCGACGACGCTCGCGAAGAAGATGCTCGAAGCGGTCCGCTGACCGACAGTTGTTCGACGGAGAAGGCCCGGGTTGGTAATCCGATCCGGGCCTTTTCCATGCCCAGAACATCAGTAATGGAATTGCATCCGATTTGATGAAGGTAGGTGCGGGAGATGGGTAAGCGCGTTCGGGGTTGGGAATGGCGTGTGGCGGGGTGGGCTGCCAGGCACCCGGGGTTCGTGGCGGCTCCGGCCGTGCTGGGCGCGGGGATGCTGGAGTTCGGGCCGGCGACCACGGGCGGTGTGATGGCCGGTGCGGTCGCTGCCGGGGTGGGCTGGTACCGGGGTCACCCGGACTCCTGGGAGCTGGTGGCGGCACCTCGGTTGCGGGCGGTGCGGCGGCGGTGGCTGTCGCGGGCCTACCTCGGGCCGTGGTGGAGCCGGGTGGTGGAGGCGTGCAACCTGGTCACGGTCCACCGCACGACGGGTGTGATCAACGTGCCCCGGATCATCCGCATCCGCTCGCACTCCCCGTCCACGGAAACCGTCTACGTGCGGCTGTTGCTGGGGCAGACGCCGAAAATGTGGGAGGAAGCCGCTGAGGCTCTGGCGGTCGCGTTGCAGGCGGAGCGGGTGGGCGTCGAGCGGGTGCGCCCCCAGGTGATCGCGTTGGTCGTGCAGCGGTCGGAGCCGTTCACGCAACCGATCATCCCGCCGGACCTCCTGGGCGACTCCGATGCGGTGGACCTGTCCCGGGTGTACCTCGGTGAGACCGAACACGGCACCGATTGGGTCGCGCCGCTGCTGGGTCAGCACTGGCTTGTTGGTGGGGCCTCCGGGTCGGGGAAGAACTCGGTGACGTGGATGGCGTTGCGGGCGTGCGCGCCGCTGATCCGTGACGGCCTGGTCCGCCTGCACGTGGTCAACCCCAAGGGCACCGAACTCAACGCCCTCCAGCCGGTGTCGTACCGGTACGCCGAGACCGACGGCGACATCGTCGAGGTCATCCAGGGCTTCTGGACCACGATGCAGGAACGTAAACGCACCTTGGCAGAGCAGGGCCGGCGGACCTTCACCATGTCCCGGGACACCCCACTGGACGTCCTGGTCCTCGATGAGTTGGGCGCGGTGAC
The DNA here is from genome assembly GCF_019374995.1 of Micromonospora sp. RL09-050-HVF-A. Taxonomy (NCBI): domain Bacteria; kingdom Bacillati; phylum Actinomycetota; class Actinomycetes; order Micromonosporales; family Micromonosporaceae; genus Micromonospora; species Micromonospora sp. RL09-050-HVF-A. The sequence continues at coordinate 3,730,081 of NZ_JAGKQP010000002.1, read as the reverse complement.
CGGGTACGGCGACCGGTCATTGACCAAGGGCGCTCAGGCCGTCCTGCCGCTGATCCTGTCGCAGGCTCGCGCGCTGGGCGGCACCGTGATCGGCGCGCTCCAGGAACCCACCAAGGACGTCATCCCGCAAAGGGATCTGTTCTCCCTGCGGGTGTGCCTGCGGACCACGTCGTCCGGGCACGTCGACATGGTTCTCGGTGAGGACATGCGCCGCCGGGGCGCTCTGGCCGATGAGATCCCGAACGTGCCGGAGTCGGCCGGGATCGGGTTCGTCGTCAAGCAGCGTTCCCGTACCCCGGTGCGTGTCCGGGCCGCGTACTGCGACGACTCCGACATCGCCGAACTCGTCCGCGTCGCCGGCTGGCCGGTATCCGAACTCGCCGCGACGGGCCAGCGATGAGCGACACGCGGCAGGGCGCCAAACCGCCTCGGCCGGTCCGCAAGCTGTCCCGCCGGCTGGACGTGGCGCGGCAGCTTCACGACCTGGAGCAGGACGCCGCCGCGCTCGACATCGTCGACATCGAACGCCTACGGGTGTCGGTGACCCGGTCGCTGTGGGTGTTCCTGGCGGTCGGGTCGGTGTTCACCACCACCGGCGTTCAGGACTTCCTGGCCGGTCACCTCACCCCGGCCGACCCGGTGTGGTGGGGCTGCTGGGGCGTCGAACCGTGCCTGGTCGGCATCCTCATCACGATCCTGCGATGGGAAGCCGCGATGATCGCCCGGAGCATCGACATCGACTCCGGGGCCGTCGACTGGCTCAAACGGTTCCTCCTCGGCTCCACCCTCGTCATGAACGTCGTACCGGCGCTGTGGCCGCGTGAAGGCTCGATCAGCGCGGGGATGCTCGCCGCGCACATCATGGTGCCGGTCCTGGTGTTCTTCCTCGCCGAAGTCATGCCCATCGTCCAGGCGCGCTGCACCCAAGCACGCCGGGCCATCGTCCTGACCAAGCCTGACGCCAAGGTGACCGAACCGACCGTGTCGGCTCCGGCTGCGGTGGTCAACGTCCCGACCGTTCCGGTCATGCCCCAGCAGACCACCCCCACCCCGGCCCCGGCCCCGGTCCCTCGGGCGGAGACTCCGCCCCCGCCCCTGCCCCCGGTTCCGGCTGCGGTGGTGGAGCTGGAGGGGCTGGGCATCCCGGCCGGAATGCAGGCGCAGATCCGGCAACTCGTCGCGGACTCGCCCACTCCGGTAACCGCCGTCGACGTCCAGCGCGTCACCCGTCTACCGCTGCCGATCGCGGCCCGGGTGGTCGACCGGCTCACCCCGGTCACCGCCAACGGCTACACGCACTGACCTTCTCCCACCGGTTCCCTCTGGTCCTGCCGCGCTCCTTTTCTGCGGGCGCGGCAGGACCACCGGCCCCCTGATCGGAGACCTGCCGTGTCCTACCTCCCGTCGCTTACGCTCGCGCTCGGTCTGCTCCTGGCCGTCGCTCTCGTCCTGGTCCTGGTCCTCACGCGCTACCGGCGAACCGTGGTCCGCGTGACCGCCCTCCACACCGAGCTGACCACCCTCCGGCAAGCCCTGCTGCGTGACCCGCTGTCCGGTCTAGCGAACCGGGCCGGGCTCACCCAGGCGTGGATACGCCTCGCCCCCACCCGGCCGCACGTGGCGGTGATCGACCTCGACGGGTTCAAGCCCGTGAACGACACCCACGGCCACGCCGCCGGAGACCTGGTGCTGACCACCGTCGCCGGCCGGCTCCGCACCATCACCACCACGGCAGCCCGACTCGGCGGAGACGAGTTCGCGGCCCTGATCGACGGCCCCGACCCGGCCGGCGTCGCTGACCGGCTCGCCCGAGCAATCGCGGCTCCGATCCCGCTGCCCACCGGCATCACGGTCACGGTCACCGCCAGCATCGGCCTCGCCCGGACCGCCGATGACCTACCCGCCGCACTCGCGGACGCCGACGCGGCCATGTACCGGGCCAAGACCACCCGGGCCGCAGTGGCCATGTTCGACCCCCATCGGGACGACCACACCACCCCGACCCCGGACATCCGACCCGCCGTCCGGGTCCGTGACCTGAACCCCATCACGGTCACCAGCCCCGCCGACCTTCTCTGACTCACCCTGGCCCGCCGTGCTCCTCGATCCCGGGGAGCGCGGCGGGCCCTGCCTCCGAAGGAACCTCATGCCATCACCACCCCGTGCACCTCAACGGGTGCACGACCCTGAGGCGGCCCTGACCCGGTGGATGCGGTCGCCGGCGTACAAGGAATGGCGGGCCGGCGTCGAGTCGGTTCGTGGTTGCCTCCAGCCCGTCCGCCTCGTCGGCAAGTGGGAGGTCCGCCACCTCGGCACCGGGGACCTGATCGCCGCGCGGCAGGGCCGGGTGTGGGCCTCCTGCGGCACCCGCCGCGCTGCGGTCTGCCCGACCTGCGCCGACCGGTACGCCGCCGACGCCTGGCACCTCATCCACGCGGGCATGAACGGCGGCAAGGGCGTCCCCGACACCGTCGCCCGGTCAACCCGACTGTTCGTGACCCTCACCGCTCCGTCGTTCGGCGCGGTCCACAACCGGCCCGGCAAGCGGCCCTGCTCCTGCGGGCGCTGGCACCCGGAAGGGCATCCGCTGCTGGGTAGCCCGCTCGATCCGGGCACCTACGACTACATCGGGGCGGTGCTGTGGCAGGCACACAGCGGGCAACTCTGGCACCGGTTCACCATCGCCCTCCGCCGGGCCGTCGCCGCCGCCGGTGGCCTCACCGTCCGCGCGTCCGGGGCGCACCTGCGGATCTCCTACGCGAAGGTTGCCGAGTACCAGCGGCGCGGCCTGGTCCACTTCCACGCCGTCATCCGCGCCGACGGACCCTCCGGCCCGGACTCGATGCCTCCGGCCTGGCTCACCCCGGACGTGTTGACCGACGCGGTCCGTACCGCGGCTTCGTCCGTCGAGCTGGACACCGCACGACCCGACGGAACCGCGCTGGTCCTCCAGTGGGGCAAGCAGGTCGACGTCAAGGACATCACCGCCACCGACATCGACGTCACCAACGACGGCGACGATGGCGACCAGGTCGTCAACGACACCCGGCTCGCCGGCTACATCGCCAAGTACGCCACCAAGGGCACCGGGGCCACCGAAACCGGTGACCGGCGCATTCGCTCACAGGCGCACATCGGTCTGCTGCGGGTGTCCGACCACCACCGGGCCATGATCCAAACCGCCTGGGACCTCGGCGGCCTCGACCAGTACACCGAACTCAAGCTGCGCCACTGGGCGCACATGCTCGGCTTCCGGGGCCATTTCCTCACCAAGTCGCGCATCTACTCGACGACCTTCAAGAACCTGCGGGCGGAGCGTCAGGCCCACCAGCTCCGCACGGCGCTCACCGACGCCGGCCTGCCCGAGGACACCCACGTCCTGGTCGCCAACGACTGGCAGATCCTCGGCATCGGCTACGACACCCCCGAGCAACTCGAACTCGCCTCCGCGATCGGTGACCGCATCCGCACGGCCCGACAGCAAACCAGAAAGGACGATGGTGATGGGAGTCGATAACAGTTTGCTGACGGTATCTGAGGTGCTGAAGGAGCTGCGGATTCCGCGTTCAACCTGGTACCTGTGGCGACAGACCGGCAGGGCTCCGCGTGTCTACAAGCTGCCGAATGGTGAGCTGCGGGTACGTCGCTCGGTGCTTGAAGCCTGGCTGAGTGACTTGGAAAGCGAAGCGGCGTGAAGAGCTTCGAGGTTCGGATCTGGGACATTGGCAAGCGCACGATCCGGGGAAAGGTGTGGTACCGGGTTCGTTGGACGGTGCAGGGTGCTTCCCGACCGTTCGAGGAGCTGTTTCAAAAGAAGGCGCTTGCTAGCTCCTTCCGCGCAGAGCTGGTCAAGGCTGCTAATGACGGCCAGCCGTTCGACACCGACACTGGTCGGCCGCTGGCTGAGGTGCGGGCACGTAACGCTGTTACCTGGTACGTGCACGTCCGTGAGTACATGGGCCGCAAATGGCCTCGCTTGGCCGCGAAGTCACGTCGAGGGACGGTCGAAGCGCTCACCGATGTAACGCTCCTCCTGGTCGGGTCGAAACGGCGCAACCGTCCCGACATGGCCGTGCTCCGCGAGGCGCTATACCGCTACGCCTTGATTCCTCGGAACTGGACTGAAGAGGTGCCCGCGTCACACGCTGACGCTCTGGCCTGGATCGAGCGTTCCTCGTTGCTCGTCACCGAGTTGGAAAGTCCGGCCACGGTGCGCCGTGTTCTCGACGGGTTGTGCCTCAGACTCGACGGTAAACCTGCGGCTGCGAGCACGGTCCGCCGTAAGCGGGCGATCCTCTACAACGCGATCGGGTACGCGGTCGAGCTGGGTCGTCTGGACGCGAACCCGATCGATCGTATTCAGTGGACTGCCCCTGAGGTTGCCTCAGCCGTCGATCGGCGGGTGGTCGCCAACCCGGCTCAGGTCGTTGCGCTCTTCGCGGCGGTGGCGGCGCTCGGCAGCCGGGCCGATCGGGTGACCGCCTTCTTTGGCTGCCTCTACTACGCGGGTACTCGTCCTTCGGAAGCCGCCGACCTGCGCCGTTCTGATTGTGAGCTGCCGGGCCGTTGCGTCATCTGCGGTGACGGCCTGGTCGACGTGACCGCCTTGCCGGCTGGCTCGTGCCAGCACGAGAAGATCGAGTATGGCTGGGGCAGGATCACCCTTAGCGGTACTGCTCCCAGGGCCGGCAAGGCGTGGACCGACGATGGACAGCCTCACGAGCGGCGCGGCCTTAAGCATCGGGCACGCAACGACACCCGTCCGGTGCCGATCCCACCGCCGCTCGTCGCGCTCCTGCATCGACACATCACCGAGTACGGCACAGCCCCGGACGGCCGGCTGTTCCGAGGTCTGCACGGCGGGCCGTTGTCCGAGTCCGTCTATGACCGGTGGTGGAAGCTCGCGCGGGAGAAGGCGCTAACCCCCGCTCAGGCCGCTTCGCCTCTGGCACGCCGCCCGTACGACCTGCGCCACGCGGCTGCCTCGCTCTGGCTGAACGCTGGCGTCCCGGCTACCGAGGTCGCTCGCCGGCTGGGCCACAGCGTCGCCGTGCTGCTGCGGGTCTACGCCAACTGCATCGACGGGGGAGAGGACGGGGTTAACGACCGGATCGGCAAGGCGCTCAGCTGAGACGTTCCCGCTGCGGGAGCATCACGGGAACGCGGGGGGTTGAGTCCTCATGATCGACGCAAAGTAGCTGGTCGGAGGGGGTGTGGTTCCCAAGATCGTGCGTTCCCTGTAAATCCGTCGCGAAAGCTACAGAGGTTCGAATCCTCTACCCGCCACCAGGTGCACAAAGCGGCCCCTGACCAGCGAGAACGCCGGTCAGGGGCCGCTTTCGTGAGTCTCGCTCGATCAGGCGGTTCTGGCGAGGACTGTCAGGAACACGAGACCGACCGCGGCGAAAGCACCGCCAATCACCCGTTCCAGCAGGATGAATCGTGCCAGGCGCTTATCGTGCGAGACGTCAGGCAGCCAACGCCACGGCGGAACCCGCCGGCTCACGCTCGCGGCGGACATCGACCGTTGCACGTGCCATTCAGTCACGCCACGAAAATTGCTGGCAAGAGCGACGCCCAAGAGGCACATGGCCACGCTCATGGCAGCGCCCGCGAGGACTCGCCAAGTCTCCATGCTGATCCCCTTCTATGAGTGACGATTATCGCCCCGGCCCTGCGGGCGTACGTCGGGCGGTAAACCGGGTGCACACGGCCAGTGTGGCGTCGTCGTACGCCTTGGCGCGCGGCCACCTTCTGCCCTGAGGATCGCTGGTCTCTGCCGCCCGGACCTGCCGGATCACCTCAATCGGCCCTTCCTCGGCGATGAGCGCGAGAACTTCCGGCCAATCCGCCAGAGCGAACTGGTCCACGATGCGGCTGGCCCCGTCACTGAGCAGGACGGCACCCCTAAGTCCTGACACAGGCCGGCTTCCGGTCAGCGCTTCCGCCGCCACCCCCGGATCGTCGGCGGCGACCCAGAACCCGCCGGGCTGGTTGCGGTGGGCGCGGAGGGCTTCGATGTATTCGCGGAGCGCCCGGTCGTGTTCGACAGTTCCGTTCGGGGCGGCGTCCATCGCGGCGCGGTAGCGGCTGCCCACGGCGTCCACCCGCCCGTCGGTGATCACCTCGGGAACGTCCCCGGCGTGGTCGAGGACCAGCACGGAGTCGGCGAGCGCGAGGTAATCGGCGCGGTCGTCGTCGATCCGAAAGATGGTGACGGTTGCTGACGGACTGCTCGGATCACTGATGTCGCAGGTGTCCCGGTGCGCGTCGGCAACCTCCACGATCGCCTGGCCGAGGATGGCGGTGAGATCCTGGCCGTCGTCGGCCGCCAGTTGGCCGAGCAGCGCCCCGCCGAGCCGGCGGGTGTACCAGGCGACGCCGTGGAGACAGGTAGATGTGGTGCCGGACAGGCCGGCACCGTCGAGCAGGACGACGGCATTCGGTACGGCACCGGTGAAGTCTTCGTTGGGCTGGTCGGGCTTGGCCGGGCGGGTTGCCATGACGACCTGCATCAGCGTCCTCCACGCGGTTCAGAGCCGACGATCCGATTCAGCGGGGAGCGTCGGTGGCCGGCTTCGACTCGGTGACCATCAGGACGGGCGGGCCATCCGCACCACCCGGGTACGAGGATTGCTGATCGATGTGAAGTGTGGGTTATCCGATTTCGGTGGACCGTCGCCGGGTCAGGGTGACTCCGGCGAGGACCAGGGCGATACCGACCACGATCACGGTCGTGACAGCCTCGCGGAGGATCACCCATCCGAGGACCACTGCGACGACGGGCAGCAGGTAGGTGACCACCGATGCGGCGGTCGGCCCCTCGTCGTCGATGATGCGGTAGTTCAGGACGTAGGCGGCCCCGGTGCCGAGCACCCCGAGGACGAGCAGGCTCGCCAACGCGTCGAGCCGCCACACCGGCGACTCCAATCCGGCAAACGGCAGCGCCGGCACCAGCAGAACCGTGGCCGCGCCGAGCTGGGCCGCCGACAGCACGAGCGGCGGGATTCCGCGCCCGGACAGGAACCGGCCCATGTAGACGTAGCCGAGCCCGTAGCTGGCGGCTGCGGCGAGGCAGGCGAGGCCGCCCCAACTGGCGATCTCGCTCGCGGACTCCCACGGCGAGAAGATGACCACGACCCCGAGGAACCCGAGGGCGAAGCCGGCGGCCTTCTTGACGGTGACGGCCCGGTCGACGCCGACGAGGAATGCCAGCAGCAGCGTCCACAGCGGCGTGGTCGCGTTCAGCACCCCTGCCACGTTCGACCCGATCGTCTCCTCCGCGATGCTGAACAACAGGTACGGCACGGCGTTGGCGACCATGGCGGCCACGAACAGGTGACCCCAGAGTCGCTTGTGCCATGGAAAGCGGAGTCCCCGGGACAGCGCGATCGGGGTCAGGACCAGGAAGCCGAGCAGGAGCCGGGCGAACACGATCTGCACCGGGTTGAAACCGCGCAACGCGAGCTTGATCCAGAGAAAGCCGGACCCCCACAGCAGCGCGAGACCGGCCACCCGGGCGATACCTGCCCGGCTGACCCGCCGGTGGTCAGTCCTCAACGGGCATGTCGTAGTCCAGGCCGTTCACGTCGGCGCGCATGACGAACCGGGTCACCTCGAAGGCTCGTCCATCACCATCGAGACTCGTGTGCAGCAACTCGATCACGGGCACGCCCGGCGGCATCGAGAGCCCCTTCACCTCGTCCGGCGTCGGCATCCGGGCGCTCACCTCCTCCCGGATACGCGCGATCGGGTAACCCAGATCCTCGAACCGCTGGTAGATGCTGCCTCGGCCGAGCTTTTTCTCACTCGCCAGTGGTGATCCCTCGACCACCGTGGTCGGGATGTAGGTCACTCCGACCTGCATAGGCTCGTCGTCGGCGAAGTACCAGTTCTCCCGCCGGATGACCTCCTGGCCGGCGGCGAGCCCCAGCCGCTGGGCGACCTCGGCGGGCGGCTGCACGGTGGTCACCGACCGGCACTCCGTGTGCGGGGTCCGTCCCTGCCGCTCCACCTCGATGCGGAACGGCGAAAGCCCGGTCTCGTTCCGCGCCCGGCGGGAGTACCGGTCGCGACCCATCCTCATCAGCGGACGCCGCAGGCGTACGAACACGCCTCGGCCGTGCTGCGCCTGGGCAAGGCCCTCGGCCTGCAAGATGCCCAATGCCTCCCGGGCGGTGTTGCGGGCCGTGGCGTATCTGGCTGCCAGATCGCGTTCGGAAGGTAGTTGGTCGCCGTCGCCGAGGTCACCGCGCATGATCGCGGCCCGTAGCTCCTCGGCGATGCGGCGGCTCGGAGGCTGCCGCTCCTGCTGGTCACTCATCGGATCACCACTCCTCAAGGTGGTATCCAGGCTAGCGCAACTGGCTCAAGCCAGCTATTGACAGCCTGCCACCCTTCATCGAAGCTGGCTTAAGCCAGTTGCCGCCAATGTCGGTCCTGTCGTGAGCCGGTCTTGGACTCAGGCCGTTCGGAGGGCCAGGCCATGCCGCTGGCAGCCAAGCAACCCGGGGTCCTCGCCCCGGTTACCTGTGGAGGTGTGATGTCCGGCACTCATCGTCGATGCGATTGGTTCTCGTCCTGGCGGTCTCGAAGGCGTTCACCGTCACGACCTGTCCGCCGCAACGCCCCGCCGGGCCCGTCCACTGCACCTCCGCTCGCCACGCCATGGTGGTCGGTCGAGGTGACCCGCGAACTGCCCACCCTGCGGTGTGCCCCGCTGCTGACGGTGGGCCAGGCACGTCGGGGTAACGGTGGGCGGTGGCGGCGATGACCCGTACCGGTAAGCCGACCACCACCCACCCGCCGTGGTGTACCCCCGAGCGGTGCGGTTTCCTGGTTCCGCCGGTGATGCCGCACATGGCCCGCCGGCACCGTGGCCCGATGCTGCGGGTCGGTGAGAGTCGGGCGAGTGGCCTCGTCGTCACGTACCTCATCAGCGCGGAAGTCCCGGGTGCGCCGCTCGTCGGGGTGCACGCGACCTGTCGGGCCGGCAATGCCTGGGCCGAGTTGTCCCTGCCTCAGGCTGCCGAGCTGGCGGACCAGTTGCGCGACCTGCTGACCCAGGCGGCCGACCAGGGCGATCCGGGCCGGGGCGACGGTGGCCCGTCGGGGGCCGATCGGGTCGCTGGTCAGGGTGACGGCCGTCCGGGGGTCGGCGATGAGTGAGGGTGGTCGGCCGGTCGTCTGTCCGGTGTGGTGCCGGGGGTGCGGGCCGAACGACCCGATGCACCGGGGGTTCCTCGCCACCGTGGGGCGGGAGCGGACCGGCTGGGTGAGCCTGCAACTGCTCGTCGACCGGTTCATCAGGCGCGAACCGTCGATCAAGCTGGACGCGACCCGGTACGGCGGCACCCAGGCGGTGCTGCTGTCGAGCGGGCAGGTGGACCGGCTCATCGAGGAGTTGACCCAGGCGCGGCGGCTGATGCGGGCACCGGTCGGCCCGCCGGGGCGGGCGGGGGAGCGGCGGTGAACGGCGGTGGCCCGCAGCGCCCCGGGGCGGCGGCGTCGGCGAGGATCGCGGGATGTCCGACGAGCGCTTCATGCGCATCCACAGCCCCGAGTTCCAGGCGATGGCCGCGAGGGTGTTGCGGGCCACCGAGTTGACCTCCCGGCTGAACGTGCTGCCCTTCACCGACGAGGCCGGCCGGGCGGAGTTGTTGGCGCAGCTCCTCGGCCGGCCGCTGCCGGCGCGGGTGACCATCTATCCGCCGTTCTACACCGATCACGGCCTCAACCTGGAGATCGCGGAGCGGGTGTTCATCAACCAGAACTGCACGTTCCTCGACTACGCCGGCATTCGGCTCGGCGAGGGCGTCATGGTCGGCCCGAAGGCCACCTTCATCACCCTCGGCCACCCGGTCGACCCCGTGCAGCGGCGGGAGTGGCTGACCGGTGCGCCCATCGACGTGGCGGAGAACGTCTGGATCGGGGCCGGCGCGACGATCCTCCCCGGCGTCCGCATCGGCCGGGACGCCGTGGTGGCGGCCGGCGCGGTGGTCGCCGACGACATCCCGCCCGCCACCCTGGTCACCGGCCCCAAAGCGACGGTACGCCGCCAGTGGTGACCCCACCCGCCTTGCCGGTGGGCCGGGATGACCTCACCCGCCTCGCCCGGGGGCCGATGTAGCGGTATTCAGGCTGGCCGGACACCGCTACGTCGCCTCCCCTGAGTCGATCGTGCGTCCCGCTCCGCCCGGCGCCGTCGGTTCCGTTATGCAGCCCGTCGCGACCGGGTCGGTCAGCGGCCGTCGCGGTCGGGCCGCGCCGACTCCGGCGTGGCCTCGTGGCCGGGCATGCCGTGGGTACGCCGCCGCTGCTTCATCTCGGCCTCGTAGAGGTGCCGCCGACCGCCGGCCAGCTTCTCCCGGGCGTCCCGCTCGATCTCCTGGAACGTGGCGTAGTAGCCGTCGTCGAACTCCTCCACGATCTGGAACGTCCACCGGCCGGGCAGTAGGTTGCGCCCCAGCAGCTCGTGTTCGACCCGGTCGGCCACCTCGTCGTGCCCGGCCCCGCGCAGCAACTCCACCACCCGGTCCAGGGTGAGATCCGCGCCGCCGACGAGCTGGTGCGCGGAGTAGAGGTGCCCGCGCACCCGGTGGATCGTCTCCAACGCCTCACTCAGCTTGCCCAACGCCTCGACCGTCGCGTCGTCGACTCCCGCCGGCCGCGCGTGCTCCTCGTCCATCGCACCGTTCTGACCTACCATAACCCCCGACATACCCCCAAACCATCCCAGGTATCCCCTGGTCGCGGTGCGAGCAGCGCGGCCGGGCGGAGTCCCTGGCGGCCGGAACACCACGGACGTCGAGGCGGCAACTCGGCTGACGGCGGTGGCTCAGTCGTTCTCCGCTGTGCCGCCGATCAGCCGCCGCGCTTCGGCGACCACGTCCGCATCGACTCCGGCAGCCGCATCGTCCGGGTACGGCTGCCCGTCGTGGACGACGGCCTCGACGATCTCGTACGCGTACTCAAGGTCGATGAGCCCGGCCGCCAGCGGAGTCCCGTCCCGGGTGATGAACCCGTACGCCCAGGAGGTGAGGGCGCGGGCGGTGATCGTCCGGTCGAGCAACCGGCGGGCCATGATCCGGACGGCTTCGTCCTCACCCGCCCGGCTGCCCTGCGGGAAGAAGGTCAGCGAGAGTTCCGCCAGCGTATCCCCGAGCCACCGACGTAGTTCGTCGCTCTCGCCGCCTGGATCGGCCGAAATGCCCGCAAGGATCCGAAGCGTCGGGCTGTCCACCCCCGCTATCAGGCAGTCGCAGGCCGCCTCGACCACCTCGGCCGGCGTGCCCGACCCGACGCTCCACAGGACGGCGGCCTCCTGGAGGCGGGTGAGCACATCGTCTGGTTGCACCGGCACATGGTCCGCCGTCACGCCGACGTTGTCTCCGGGATAACCACCCGGCGAGCCATCCGCTTCTCGCAGTAGCTCGCCGTACTTGAAAACCCTGGCCCGAAATTCAAGTAAAGCGGCAGATACTGCAAATTGCCTGATAGCAGTGGTGCTGTGCGGATGGCGTACGAATGGTCCGCCCGTCCTCGTCAGTCCGCCAGTCGGAAGGCCAGCTGCGTCTTCCACGTGCTCCGGTCCGGGTCGTCGTCCGGGCCGAGGTGGTAGATCTCCAGCCGGCAGCCCCAGCGCTCGCCCGCCCCGGTGTCGCTGACGTCCCAGCGCAACCCGTTGCGCTCCGCCCACTCCAGGAACGCCCCGGTCACCGCGACCAGTTCGTCGGGGTCGCCGACGTGGGTGGTGGTGAGGTAGCGGCCGGCCGGCAGCACGCCGGTCCGCATGGGCGTCTCGACCGTGATCTGCGCGTCGGCCGGGACCGGTACGCCCGCCTCGACCTCAAGCTCCCGCGCCATGTCGATCACGTGGTAGCGCAGGAAGTCCGGGCCGGCCGGGGCGATCCCCTGCGCCGCCAGCCAGCCGAACAGGTCCGACAGGGCGTCCGCGGCATCGCCGATGGTCCCCATCGTCACCGTGCGTCGGATCCCCACGTAGGGCTGGACCGCCCGTTCCTCGATCACCGGCGTCACCGGTGTCTGCGATGTCATGGATTCACGACACCATCGGGGTGCGACATCACGGGGTCCGACCGCCTCTGGCGGGTGTTTCGCCTGCTCGCGCCAGCTCGCCACCGTTAGCGCGTTTTGTCGTTGATCTGGTGCGGAGTCCGTCGACTCCCGACAGGCCGCTTCCGTACCTGACGAAATGAGCTATGGTGATCGATGTGACGGTTCCGGGAGCAGTCGTCGCGACCCTCGAATACGACGGTCGCCCTGCCGCCCGGGCAGCGGCCCCGCGCCGTTAAAGATCGGGTTTGCGTCGATAGTGACATTGGGCGATTCGTGGAGGCTGTTACCCGTCCTGGTGCCGCTGATCTGGCACGGGGAGGTGACGGCGGTGGTCCGAACGGCGGAACCTCTCCGCTGCTCGGACCAGCGCCGCTCTCCCCGCTTTTCTGGGTACCCGAGGTGTGGCACGATCGTGGAACCTCCACCATCCCCCGTGAACACTCTCTCGACAGGAGCAATCATGTCTGGTCGAAGGCTGGGCCGGCTGTTTGGCTCGCTCCTCGTGCTCGCCACCATCCTCGGTGGACTCGCCGTAGCCGGCGTTCAGTCCATCGACGGCAGCGCGCAAATGGCGGACGTCGTCTGGACGATGGGCGGCGCGCGCTAAGCCCCCGCGTCGTCCCCGCTCCCGGTGTCCTGGGGGTGACGTCTCTCAGGGAGAGGGTGGCGCATGGCCAGCCGAGATCAGCGGCGTAAGTCCACCGAACGCGCCTGGTTCATCACCGCCCCCTTGGCCTTGCTGGCCATCGTCTTCAGCACCGCGATCGGTGTCCTGCTTCCCGAGTTCGGGGAGTGGGGCTTGGCGTTCGTGCTCTTCGTGGCGATGACGGGGATCAGCATCCCGGTTCTCAACGTGATCGTCCGGCGGCAGTCGGTCGGGGTGACGTTGACCGAGGTGCCCCTCGTCGTCGCGCTCTTCTTCCTGCCACCGCTGACGGTGGTGCTGATCTACACGCTCTCCGTGCTGATCTGGAGCGCGTCGCACCGGTTCGCTCCGGCCAAGCTGTGGTTCAACGTCGCGAAAGCGGCGGCGGCCACCTCGCTGGCCGGGCTGCTCCTGCTGGCCCTGCCCCCGATCAAGGGGGTCGGGCCGGGGACCTGGGGCAGCCTGTTCCTGGCGGTCAACACCATCACTCTGGTCAGTCTGCTCTCGGTGGCCGGGGTGCACGTACTGCTCCAGGGCTGGCAGGCCGGCCGGGAGGCGCTGCGTACCGCGCCGTCGGTCTTCCTCACCACCTCCATCAACGCCTCGGTCGGCCTGCTCGTCCTGATCGCGTTGAAGACCACCTGGTGGTCGGCGCTGCTGCTGGCCGCGTTGTTCGCGGCGTTGTTCCAGGTCTACCGCTCCTACTCGCAGTTCTTCCGGCAGCACCGCACCCTCACCGGCATGTACGACCTGACCCGGTTGCTCACCAACAGCGCCGAGGGGGCGATCGCCGACATCCTCCTGGACCGGGTACGGGGCCTGATGCAGGCCGAGTACGCCACCCTCTGGCTGCCCGCCCAGCGCCGGCACCCCGAGGTGCTGCTGACCGCCCGGGTCGACACCCCGGGCCTGCTCGACGTCGCACCCACCCCGACGGTCTTCCGGGAACAGGCCCGTGAGCTGGGCAAGACGCTGTCCATCGGCCGACTGCTCGGCGACGACACCGCGCTGCGTCGTGAGGTGGGCGCCCAGCAGGTCAAGGACGCCATCGTGGTGCCGTTGCGGTCCGGCCAGGCGGTGATCGGCACCCTGGAGGTGACCAACCGGCTCAGCGACATCGGCCACTTCACCACGAGCGACATCCCCGTCTTCGAGACCGTCGCCGCGCACGCCGCCGTCGCCCTGGAGAATTCCCGGCTGGTCGACCGGCTGCGGCACGACGCCTACCACGACGCGCTGACCGGCCTGCCCAACCGGCGGCGGATCACCGCCGCGCTGGCCGAGGCGGTCAAGATCCGCGCGCCGGGCGAGGTGGTCGCCGTGCTGCTCTTCGACGTGGACGGGCTGCGGCAGGTCAACGAGTCGTTGGGGCACGCGGCGGGGGACAAGGTCCTCGTCGAGGTGGCCGAGCGGTTGCGCGCCTGCGCCCCGTCGTCGGCCCTGGTGGGTCGGGCCGGGGGCGACGAGTTCCTGGTGACGCTGCGGCTGGAGAACGCCGAGGCGGCCCTGGAGCTGGCCGGCCAGCTCCGCGAGCAGATCCGCGACGAGATGGTCTTCGACGCGCTCACCCTCGACGTGGACACCGCCGTCGGGGTGACCGTGCATCCGGATCACGGCAGTGACGCCGCCGTGCTGCTGCAACGGGTCGACCTGGCGGCCACCGCGGCCAAGGCGGTGCCGGGCAGCGTGCAGCTGTTCAACCCGGCGCTGGAGTCGCGGTCGCTGCGCCGGCTCGGGCTCGCCGGTGACCTGCGTCGCGCTCTCGACGAGGGGGAGCTGGAGGTCTACTTCCAGCCGAAGGTGACCCTGCGGGACCGTCGCCTGCTCGGGGTGGAGTGCCTGGCCCGCTGGGAGCATCCGGCGCACGGCACGGTCTCCCCGGAGGACTTCGTCGCGGTGGCCGAGCACACCGGCCAGCTGGGTCGGCTCACCGAGTTCGTGCTGCGCGAGGGGCTGCGCCGCAGCCGGGACTGGAGCCACACCGGGCAGCCGCTGGCGGTGGCGGTCAACATCGCCGCCCGTTCGCTGACCGACCGGCACTTCCCGGACCGGGTGGGGGAGCTGCTGACCGAGTACGGCGTCCCGCCGCAGCTGCTGACCGTCGAGATCCCGGAGGCGGCGGTGCTGGACGGCACCGAGCGGCCCATCCCCACCCTGCGCCGGCTGCGGGACCTCGGCGTCCGGCTGGCGGTCGACGACTTCGGCACCGGCAACTCGTCGCTGGCCCAGCTGCGCCGGCTGCCGGTGCACGAGGTGAAGGTCGACCAGTCGTTCGTGCAGGGCATGGCGACCGACCCCGGGGACCTGGCGATCGTCAACGCGGTGGTGTCGCTGTCCCAGCAGTTCGGCCTGTCCGTGGTGGCCGAGGGGGTGGAGAGCGAGCTGACCCTCGAACTTCTCCAGGACATCGGCTGCGAGATCGGGCAGGGCTTCCTGTTCAGCCGGCCGCTGCCGTACGAGCGGTTGGAGGCCTGGTTCGGTGCCCAGGCGGACCAGGAGGCGACCGGCGCGGATGAGCTGCCGAGGCTCCGCGTAGTGCCCTGAGCTGTGCCGACGCGGTATCGGGGGATCCCATTTCACCCCCGGCGCGGTGCCGTGTAATGTATCCCCTGCGCGACGCCCTCCGGGGTGATCGGGTAGGCCCCCTTAGCTCAGTCGGCAGAGCGTCTCCATGGTAAGGAGAAGGTCTACGGTTCGATTCCGTAAGGGGGCTCAGAGGGTCCTTTGGGATCCGCCTCGGCGGTGTAGCTCAGATGGCAGAGCAAGCGGCTCATAATCGCTGTGTCGCCGGTTCAATTCCGGCCACCGCTACTCTCGTCCTCCGGGCTCATCCCCGGTGGTGAGTGGGACGGGCGCCACAGGCGCCCACTTTGCATGTCCAGGCATCTTCCGCGTAGGCTGATGCGCTGTAGTTGATATCCGTAGCGAGGAAGGCACTCCGCCGTGGCGAAGGCGACCGATGTCCGGCCGAAGATCACTTTGGCGTGTGTGGAGTGCAAAGAGCGCAACTACATCACGCGTAAGAACCGCCGTAACGACCCGGACCGCATCGAGCTGAAGAAGTTCTGCCCCCGGGACGGCAAGCACACCGCCCACCGCGAGACCCGCTGACCCTCGGTCGGCCACCTGGCCAGCCCGGTCCGCAAGCGACCAACCCGGACGCCGATCCGCACGGATGGCGCGGCCTTCACAGCCGCCTGCCCGTACGGGTCGGCGTTCGTGCGTCCCGTGTAGGTTCGGCGGCATGTCCCTGGACCCGTCCTTCGTCGGCCGGACGTATCCGCCGACCGCCCCCTACCAGGTGGGCCGAGAAAAGATCCGCGAGTTCGCCACCGCCATCGGAGCGACCGAGCCGGCCCACCACGACCCGGCGGCGGCCCGTGCCCTCGGCCACCCGGACGTGGTCGCCCCGCCCACCTTCCCGGTCCTGATCACCATGGCCGCCAGCCAGCAGATCGTCGACGATCCGGCGCTCGGGGTCGACTACAGCCGGGTGGTCCACGGCGACCAGCGCTTCGCGTACACCCGGCCGGTGGTGGCCGGGGACGAGCTGGTCTGCGTGAACACCATCGAGGAGATCAGCAACCGGGGTGGGCACGCCTTCCTGACCACCCGCACCGACGTGACCACCTCGGCCGGTGAGCCGGTGGTCGCCGTCTGGTCCAAGCTCGTCGTACGTGGGGAGTCCTGACGTGGAACTGTCGACCCGGACGTTCCGGGTGACCCGGGCGGACCTGGTCCGCTACGCGGGCGCCTCGGGCGACTTCAACCCGATCCACTGGAACGACCGGACCGCCACCAGGGTGGGTCTGCCCGGGGTGATCGCCCACGGCATGTTCACCATGGCGCTGGTCGGTCGGGCGGTCACCGAGTGGGCCGGCGCACCCGACGCGGTGGTCGAGTTCGGGGTGCGCTTCACCCGGCCGGTGGTCGTCCCGGACGACGACGAGGGCACCGAGATCACCGTGGACGCGGTGGTCAAGGAGGTCACCGAAGCCGGGCTGACCAGGCTCGATGTGACCGCCCGGTGCGGTGAGGAGAAGATCCTTTCGCAGGCGCGGGCAGTGGTGCGGACGACCGGCTGACGGCCTGTCGAAACGTACCGGGCGGGACCGGTTGGGAAAGTCGGGGCGCTACCCGTACACTGGTCCGCCGTGGGGCAAGTGACCCCTGCCCGGCCGTGCAGGTCGGGTGGGGAGAGCGTTGCCGCACAGGGGTGTAGCTCAATTGGCAGAGCAGCGGTCTCCAAAACCGCAGGCTGCAGGTTCAAGTCCTGTCACCCCTGCGCCTCAGGCCTGACCGTTCCCGTGGGTCGCGCCGCCGCAAGGCGGCGTCCGGCCCGTGGTGGTGGCATCGGCGGGGTGGTTCCGGGGCGACCCGGGGCCCTTCGTCCGGTCCGCCGGCCGCGGCCCGTCGCGGGACGGTTGGTCCGGCCGGCGTGACCAGCGCCGCGTACGCCTCCCGGCGTACGAACCGACATCCCGCGACGGAGGGCGAAGTGGCCGAGAGCAAGCGGCGCGGCGAGGACGCCGGCGACGACGGTCTGCGCGACGAGCGCGACGAGGTCGTCGACGAGGTGACCGCCGACAACGACGCCCCCGACGACGACGCCACCGACGCGGACGAGCCGGTATCCCGGGGCGGTACCGCGACCCGGTCGCGGACCCGTGCGGGTGCTGCCGACAGCAAGCCGAAGACCCGGTCCGAGACCGACCGGGTGGGGCCGTTCGCCCGCATCGCGCGTTTCTTCCGCGAGGTCGTCGCCGAGCTGCGTAAGGTCATCTGGCCGACCCGCAAGGAACTGCTGACCTACACCGCCGTGGTGGTCACCTTCGTCGCGGTGATGCTGACGATCGTGGGCCTTCTCGACTTCGCCTTCGCGAAGGGCGTGCTGTGGGTCTTCGGCAGCCCCAGCTGACCGGCCGACTGAGCCGATAGTGACGGAAGTGAGCAAGCGTGCCTGAGTACGACGAGACCGCCGGGACCACGGACGACCAGTCCACGGTCGCGACGGCGGCGAGTGACGAGTCGGTCGAGGCCGCCAGCGAGCCGGAGTTCCCGACCACGGAGCCCGAGCCGGACGAGGACTACGACCCGGTCGCCGAGCTGCGCCAGAAGCTGCGCTACGCGCCCGGCGACTGGTACGTGGTGCACTCGTACGCCGGTTACGAGAACAAGGTCAAGACCAACCTCGAGACCCGGATCACCTCCCTCGACATGGAGGAGTTCATCTACCAGGTCGAGGTGCCGACCCGGGAAGAGGTCGAGGTCAAGAACGGCAAGCGTTCCCAGATCCAGGCCAAGGTCTTCCCCGGTTACATCCTGGTCCGGATGGAGCTGACCGCGGAGTCCTACTCGTGTGTGCGCAACACGCCGGGGGTCACCGGCTTCGTGGGGGCGACCGACCGGGCCGACCGGCCGGCACCGTTGAGCCTCGACGAGGTGCTCAAGTGGCTGGCTCCGGCGGTGGAGACCGAGCAGAAGAAGGCCAAGCCCGAGATCAGGGTCCTCGACTTCGAGGTGGGCGACTCGGTCACCGTCACCGACGGGGCGTTCGCCTCGCTGCCGGCGACGATCAGCGAGATCAACGCCGACCAGCAGAAGCTCAAGGTGCTGGTGTCGATCTTCGGCCGGGAGACCCCGGTCGAGCTGAACTTCAACCAGGTCGCCAAGATCTGACGACGTTCGTCGCCGGCGGTGGGGCAGCAGCCCGCCGCCGGCGACGTCGTTACCCCCGGCGCGGACCTCGGCGCGGGGCGCTGTCGGGCGCTGCGCTACTCTTGAACGTCGTCGCTGTGGTACCGCGCTGACCGTGCGCGCCCGTGGCCGGCACCTTTCCCAGTTCCAAGCCCCAGGAAGTGACATGCCTCCGAAGAAGAAGCTCGTCAAGACGTTCACGCTTCAGCTGAAGGCGGGCCAGGCGACTCCGGCTCCGCCGGTGGGCCCCGCGCTCGGTCAGCACGGCGTGAACATCATGGAGTTCTGCAAGTCCTACAACGCGCAGACCGAGGCCCAGCGGGGCGACATCGTCCCCGCCGAGATCAGCGTGTACGAGGACCGGTCCTTCACCTTCGTCCTGAAGACCCCGCCCGCCGCCCGGCTGCTGCTCAAGGCCGCCGGCGTCGACAAGGGTTCCGGTGTGCCGCAGAGCCAGAAGGTCGGCTCGGTGAGCCAGGCCCAGGTGCGCGAGATCGCCGAGAAGAAGATGGTCGACCTCAACGCCAACGACATCGACCAGGCTGCGAAGATCATCGCCGGCACCGCCCGGTCGATGGGCATCGTCGTCAACGACTGACCCCGGTCGGTCCCCAAGATCAGTTCGTGGGAGGGCGCGCGTCACCCGCGGCCCGCCAGAGACCACAGGAGTAACCCGAGATGCAGCGCAGCAAGACGTACCGCAAGGCCGCCGAGGCGGTCGACAAGTCGAAGCTCTACACCCCGGCCGAGGCGGTCAAGCTCGCCAAGGACACCACCAGCGCCAAGTTCGACGCCACGGTCGAGGTCGCCATGCGCCTCGGCGTCGACCCCCGCAAGGCGGACCAGATGGTCCGCGGCGTGGTCAACCTGCCGCACGGCACCGGTAAGACCGCCCGCGTGATCGTCTTCGCCGCCGGCGCGAAGGCCGAGGAGGCCGTCGCCGCCGGTGCCGACGAGGTGGGCACGGACGAGCTGGTCGCCCGGATCCAGGGCGGTTGGCTGGACTTCGACGCGGCGATCGCCACTCCGGACCAGATGGCCAAGATCGGCCGGATCGCGCGGATCCTGGGCCCGCGCGGCCTGATGCCGAACCCGAAGACCGGCACGGTGACCATGGACGTCACCAAGGCCGTCTCGGACATCAAGGGCGGCAAGATCACCTTCCGGGTGGACAAGCACTCCAACCTCCACCTGATCATCGGCAAGGCCTCGTTCTCCGAGACCCAGCTGATCGACAACTACGCCGCGGTGCTCGACGAGGTCCTGCGCGCCAAGCCGTCCGCGGCCAAGGGCAAGTACCTCAAGAAGGTCACCCTGGCCACCACCATGGGTCCGGGTGTCCCGGTCGACCCGAACGTGGTGAAGAACCTCCAGGAGACCGGCGCCGAGGGCTGAGCCCGGCTTCTCCCGCGAAGGGCCCCGCCACGGACAGTGGCGGGGCCCTTCCGCATGTCGCACTGTGGCAGGCTCCTCCCATGCGACTGGAGAACGTCCGGCTTCGATACGGCCGGGGCGGCCCGTGGGTGCTGCGCGGCGTCACGGCCCGGCTCGACCCGGGCGAGGTGGCGGTGGTGCTCGGCCGCAACGGGGCCGGCAAGTCGACCCTGCTGCAACTCTGCGCGGGGGTGCTGCGGCCGGCCCGGGGCCGGGTGGTCGACCGGCCCCGGCACGTCGGCTGGGTGCCCGAGCGGTTCCCCGCCGACCAGCCCTGCACGGTGACCCGCTATCTGACCGCCATGGGCCGGGTCGCCGGCCTCGGCCGGGCCGACACCGACCGGGCCGTCGACCGGTGGACCGACCGGTTGGGGCTGACCCCGTTCCGCGAGGTCCGCCTGCCCGACCTGTCCAAGGGCACCGCGCAGAAGGTGGGCCTGGCTCAGGCGATGCTGCGCACCCCGGGCCTGCTGGTGCTCGACGAGCCCTGGGAGGGGCTGGACTCGGCCGCCCGGGGCCTGGTGCCCGAGCTGATCGACGAGGTGCTGGCCGACGGGGGAGCGGTCCTGGTCAGTGACCACCGCGGTGAGACGGTCCGGCTCCCCGGCGCCCGGCACTGGACGGTGGCCGACGGACTGGTCACCGAGGAGGCGGCCACCGGCGATGCGGCCGTCGCCGTGGTCGAGGTCGCGGTGCCGGCCGCGCGGGTGGCCGGCACCGTCGCCCGGTTGCGCGCCGACGGCCACCACATCCTGCGGGTACGTGAACCCGCCAACCCGCCCACGCCGGTGCTCGTGCCGCCCACACCCGTCCCGTCCTCGTCGGTGGCTGACCCGTCTCCGGGGCGGGCCGGGCCCCGGCCACCGGTGGGCCTGCGGGGGCGGCGGAGCCGTCCGTGGGAGCCCCGCCTCCTGACGCCGGGTCGACAGCCGACCCGGCGCGCAGTGGCCGGCCCGGGGAGGTGGCCCGGTGAGCGCGCTGGTCCGGATGCGGCTGGCCGGCTTCCTGCGTACCGGACGGGCGCTGGCACCGGTGCTGGCCGGCCTACTCACCCTCGGCATCCTGTACGGCGGCGGCCGGGCCCGGCCGGCGGAGGCGTACGGCGTCAGCGCCGTGGTGCTCTTTCCGGTGTTGGCCTGGCAGGCCAAGATCCTGCTGGACGTCGAACCGGACGTGCAGCGCCGGCTGGCCACGGTGTCGGTGGGGCCGGCCCGCGAGTGGATCGCCGGGCTGCTCGCGGCCCTGGTCGCCGGGGTGGGCACGGTGCTGGTGGCGTTGGGATTCCCGTGGCTGGTCGGCGGGGTGACCACGCCGGGCCCGGGTGACCTGCCGGTGGTGGCGGCGCTGGCGCTCGGGCTCTGGGCCCACCTGCTCGCCCTGCTGCCGGCGGTGGCCCTGGGCGCGCTGGCGAGCCGGGCGCTGACCCGCACCGCCGGGTACGGCGTCGCGGTGCTCGCGGTGGGTGCGGTCGGCACCCTGGCACTGGGCCTGCGCGGCTCGGTGGCGCCCTGGCTGGTGCCGCCGGTGCTGACCACTGCCCGGGCGCTCGCCGGCTCCCTGCCGGCCGGCACCGCCCTGCTGCTCTCCGGCTGGGCGCTCGCCTGGGCCGGGGTGGCGCTGACCGGCTACGCCTGGTGGCGGCGGACCCGCCCCTGACCCGGACCTGGAGGCAGCGATCCCCTGGCCGTCCGCCGACCACCCACCCACCGTGGCGGGGCGGGGTGGGGTCCGATCTGGTCCGGCGTGTGATGGCTCCGCCTGGTCCGACGCGGCCTGACGTGCGGGGTGGGGCCCGATCTGGTCCGGCGTGTCATGG
Organism: Micromonospora sp. RL09-050-HVF-A; assembly: GCF_019374995.1. NCBI lineage: Bacteria > Bacillati > Actinomycetota > Actinomycetes > Micromonosporales > Micromonosporaceae > Micromonospora > Micromonospora sp. RL09-050-HVF-A. The sequence goes on along the minus strand of NZ_JAGKQP010000002.1, from coordinate 3,708,410 downwards.
CTTCACCCGGCCTACGCGGCCTGACGTGGCTGGGGTCGGCGCGGCCCTGTCCTGATCCGGCTCGACGTGGCCTGACGTGGTTGGCTCGGCGCGGCCTTCTCCTGATCGGCTCGGTCTGGTCGGGCCGTTGCTGCTCGACCCCGCACTGCTCCCGACCTGCCGGCAACAGTCGCGGGCTCGCCAAGATCGTGCTCAATCCAGGATGTAGTGGCCTCAGCGCCCGCCGCGCGAGACCACTACAACCAGGAAGCTGCACGATCTTGGCGCTGGCGCTGGCGCTGGCGCTGGCGCTGGCGCTGGGGCTGGGGGTGGGCTGGGGGTGGGGCTGGGGGTGGGGGTGGGGCTGGGGGTGGGGGTGGGGCGAGAGGGCGGGTGGGGGCGATTTGGCGATGGGTGGACGTGTCGCGTAACCTGGGCCGGTAGTTCCACCCAGAGACCGCTGGTCACCGTGCTCCGGCACGGTCGAAGGCTCCGCGACGACGGGCGACCCGCGCAGGGCGGTAAGCGTAATACGGTTCCTCCCCGTGGTCTGCCGACCATGGTGATCGCTCCGGTCCTCGCCCCGCGCGCCCTGCGCCGGGGCTTTTTCGTTGTCGTGACGCCTTCGGCGCCGTCGCAGGGCCTTGTGCTCCCCGACGGCGACCAGCTCCGAGTAACGAGAGAGGAGGGACATGGCGGACAAGCCGATCCGGGCCGACAAGGCCACGGCCGTCGCTGAGCTGACCGAGAGCTTCCGTACCTCGGGCGCTGCGGTGCTCACCGAGTACCGTGGTCTGACGGTTTCCCAGCTCACCCAGCTGCGGCGCTCGCTCGGCAAGGAGACCACCTACACGGTCGCGAAGAACACGCTGGCAAAGCGTGCCGCGACCGAGGCGGGCATCTCCGGCCTCGACGAGCTGTTCACCGGTCCTACCGCGCTGACTTTCGTTTCGGGCGACGTCGTCGAGGCGGCGAAGGGTCTTCGCGACTTCGCGAAGGCCAACCCGAAGCTCGTCATCAAGGGCGGTGTCTTCGAGGGCAAGGCCATTTCCGCGGCCGAGGTCACGAAGCTCGCCGACCTGGAGTCCCGTGAGGTGCTGCTGGCCAAGCTGGCCGGCGCGATGAAGGGCAACCTGAGCAAGGCCGCAGCCCTGTTCCAGGCACCGCTCTCCAAGGCCGCCCGTGCGGCGGCCGCCCTGGCGGACAAGAAGCGCGAGCAGGAGGGCGCCGAGGCGGCCTGAGGCCCTCCCGGCGCACCACGTTCTTAATTTTCATTGCGAGAAAGGACGCCAGACATGGCGAAGCTCAGCACCGACGAGCTGCTCGACGCGTTCAAGGAGATGACGCTGATCGAGCTCTCTGAGTTCGTGAAGCAGTTCGAGGAGACCTTCGAGGTCACCGCCGCCGCCCCGGTCGCGGTTGCCGCTGCCGGTGGTGCCGGTGGCGCCGCCGCCGCTCCGGTCGAGGAGGAGAAGGACGAGTTCGACGTCGTCCTCGAGGCCGACGGTGGCAAGAAGATCCAGGTCATCAAGGTCGTGCGTGAGCTGACCGGCCTGGGCCTCAAGGAGGCCAAGGACGCGGTCGAGGCCGCCCCGAAGGCGATCCTGGAGAAGGTCAACAAGGAGACCGCCGAGAAGGCCAAGGCCAAGCTCGAGGGCGAAGGCGCCAAGGTCACCCTCAAGTGACCTGAGGTCGACCTCGGGTCGACCTTGGCGGGGGCCGGCTCACGTGAGCCGTGGCACACCGCAAACTGAACGGGCGGTGATCCGACAACGGATCACCGCCCGTCATGCTTGGTGACTCCGGGTATCAGTGGCGTGAGCAGGGTGTTCGCACCCGGTGCGTGATGCGGTGGGGACTCTGGCGGGTAGCCCGTCCGTGGGAAACCCGCCGAGCAGCCGGAAGCAGGCTCTTGACGTGGCCCCGACCTGCCAGGCACGCTGACACCAGCAAGACCTTCCGCGCTTGCGACGGCCACCTCTTGGGTATTGGCTGCGGCAGTACCAGCAGCCGCTGCATCCGAGCGGCCCGACAGGAACTCGCGTTCCGAGCGGCCGGTGCGACCCCGGTTTTCCGGGGTGCCGAGGCACGTTCCGCGACGACCTGCGGGATGGGCTGGACAGCGGTTAGCCTCTCGGCTACACTGCTAGTTTGCGCTGCCTTCCGACTTGACCCCTGCTCGGAAATGTCCGGTTACGGATATTTCTGGTGGGGTCATTGGAGTGCACGCGTACCAGCCGTTCTGCAGCACCGGTCCTCGGAAGGACGCATCTTGGCAGCTTCCCGCCCTGCGAAGACCAGTCGTACGTCGAGCGCTTTCGCTCCCCGCCGAGTTTCTTTCGGCAGGATCACCGAACACCTCGAGGTCCCCAACCTCCTTGCCATCCAGAACGAGTCCTTCGACTGGCTCGTCGGCAACGAGGCTTGGCAGGGCCGGTCGGCGGACGACCCGCACGCACGCTCGGGTCTCGCGGAAATCCTCGACGAGATCAGTCCCATTGAGGACTTCTCCGGCACCATGTCGCTGTCCTTCTCGGCACCGCGCTTCGACGAGGTCAAGGCCTCGATCGAGGAGTGCAAGGAGAAGGACCTGACCTACTGCGCCCCGCTGTTCGTGACGGCGGAGTTCACCAACAACACCACCGGCGAGATCAAGAGCCAGACGGTGTTCATGGGTGACTTCCCGATGATGACGCCCAAGGGCACCTTCATCATCAACGGCACCGAGCGCGTCGTGGTCAGCCAGCTCGTCCGGTCTCCGGGCGTGTACTTCTCCAAGGAGCCGGACAAGACCTCCGACCGCGACCTCTCCAGCGTCAAGGTCATCCCCAGCCGGGGTGCCTGGCTGGAGTTCGACATCGACAAGCGTGACACGGTCGGCGTCCGCATCGACCGTAAGCGCCGGCAGGCCGTCACGGTCCTGCTCAAGGCCATCGGTTGGTCCGCCGAGCAGATCCGCGAGAAGTTCGGCTGGTCCGAGCTGATGATGACCACGCTCGAGAAGGACCACATCGCCGGCCAGGACGAGGCCCTGCTCGACATCTACCGCAAGCTCCGCCCTGGCGAGCCGCCGACCCGCGAGAACGCCCAGACCCTGCTCGACAACCTCTTCTTCAACCCGAAGCGGTACGACGTCGCCAAGGTCGGGCGCTACAAGTTCAACAAGAAGCTCGAGCTCAGCGTGCCGATCACCACGGGCACGCTGACCGAGGACGACGTCGTCGCCACCGTGGAGTACCTCTGCCGGCTGCACGCCGGTGAGGACGGCTACGAGGCCGACGACATCGACCACTTCGGCAACCGTCGCCTGCGTACCGTGGGCGAGCTGATCCAGAACCAGGTCCGGGTCGGTCTCTCCCGGATGGAGCGGGTCGTCCGCGAGCGGATGACCACCCAGGACGTCGAGGCGATCACGCCGCAGACCCTGATCAACATCCGCCCGGTGGTGGCGGCGATCAAGGAGTTCTTCGGTACGTCGCAGCTGTCCCAGTTCATGGACCAGACCAACCCGCTGGCGGGCCTGACCCACCGGCGGCGGCTGAGCGCGCTCGGCCCGGGTGGTCTGTCCCGGGAGCGGGCCGGCTTCGAGGTCCGTGACGTGCACCCGTCCCACTACGGCCGGATGTGCCCGATCGAGACGCCGGAAGGCCCGAACATCGGCCTGATCGGCGCGCTGTCCACCTTTGCCCGGGTCAACCCGTTCGGCTTCATCGAGACGCCGTACCGGAAGGTCGTCGAGGGTCGGGTCACCGACCAGATCGACTACCTGACCGCGGACGAGGAGGACCGGTTCGTCAAGGCGCAGGCCAACGCGCCGCTCAAGGCGGACGGCACGTTCGCCGAGGACCGGGTGCTGTGTCGCCGTAAGGGTGGCGAGACCGAGGACGTGGTCCCCGGTGCCGTCGACTACATGGACGTGTCGCCGCGGCAGATGACCTCGGTCGCGACCGCGATGATCCCGTTCCTGGAGCACGACGACGCCAACCGCGCGCTGATGGGCGCCAACATGCAGCGTCAGGCGGTGCCGCTGGTCAAGGCGGAGTCGCCGCTGGTGGGCACCGGCATGGAATACCGTGCCGCGGTCGACGCCGGTGACGTGGTGGTGGCCGAGGTCGGTGGCATGATCGAGGATCTCTGCGCCGACTACATCACCATCCACCAGGACGACGGCCACCGCCGGACGTACCTGCTGCACAAGTTCCGCCGCTCCAACGCCGGCTCCTGCGTCAACCAGAAGCCGGTCGTCTTCGAGGGCGACCGCGTCGAGGCCGGCCAGGTCATCGCCGACGGTCCGTGCACCGACGAGGGCGAGATGGCGCTCGGACGCAACCTGCTGGTGGCGTTCATGTGCTGGGAGGGCCACAACTACGAGGACGCGATCATCCTGTCGCAGCGCCTCGTGCAGCAGGACGTGCTCACCTCGATCCACATCGAGGAGCACGAGGTCGACGCCCGGGACACCAAGCTCGGCCCGGAGGAGATCACCCGGGACATCCCGAACGTCAGCGAGGAGATGCTCGCCGACCTCGACGAGCGCGGCATCATCCGGATCGGCGCGGAGGTCGTCCCCGGCGACATCCTGGTCGGCAAGGTCACGCCGAAGGGCGAGACCGAGTTGACCCCGGAGGAGCGGCTGCTCCGCGCGATCTTCGGCGAGAAGGCGCGTGAGGTCCGGGACACCTCGCTGAAGGTGCCGCACGGCGAGACCGGCACGGTCATCGGGGTGCGGACCTTCTCCCGCGAGGACGGCGACGAGTTGCCGCCGGGCGTCAACGAGCTGGTCCGGGTGTACGTCGCCCAGAAGCGCAAGATCCAGGACGGCGACAAGCTCGCCGGCCGGCACGGCAACAAGGGTGTCATCTCGAAGATCCTGCCGATCGAGGACATGCCGTTCCTGGAGGACGGCACCCCGGTCGACATCGTGCTGAACCCGCTGGGTGTGCCGTCCCGGATGAACATCGGCCAGGTCCTGGAGACCCACCTCGGGTGGGTGGCCAAGACGGGCTGGAGCGTGGACGGCGACGACACCGACTGGAAGCGTCAGCTCCGGTCGATCGAGGCGCACGAGTCCGAGCCGGACACCAACGTGGCCACGCCGGTCTTCGACGGTGCCCGCGAGGAGGAGATCTCCGGTCTGCTCTCGTCGACCCTGCCCAACCGGGACGGCAAGCAGCTGATCGGTTCCTCCGGCAAGGCGCAGCTGTTCGACGGTCGTTCCGGCGAGCCGCTGCCCGACCCGATCGCGGTCGGTTACATCTACATCCTGAAGCTCAACCACCTGGTCGACGACAAGATCCACGCGCGTTCGACCGGTCCGTACTCGATGATCACGCAGCAGCCGCTGGGTGGTAAGGCGCAGTTCGGTGGCCAGCGTTTCGGTGAGATGGAGTGCTGGGCCATGCAGGCGTACGGCGCCGCCTACGCCCTGCAGGAACTGCTGACCATCAAGTCCGACGACGTCCTGGGCCGGGTCAAGGTCTACGAGGCGATCGTCAAGGGCGAGAACATCCCCGAGCCGGGCATCCCGGAGTCGTTCAAGGTGTTGCTCAAGGAGCTCCAGTCGCTGTGCCTGAACGTCGAGGTGCTCAGCAGCGACGGGGTGGCCCTGGAGATGCGCGAGACCGACGACGAGGTGTTCCGGGCCGCGGAGGAGCTGGGCATCGACCTGTCCCGGCGCGAGCCGAGCTCGGTCGAAGAGGTGTAGGTGGTGGCGGTGGGGGTCGGCCGATTCGTTCGGGCGGTCAGGCGTGAGTCCGACGCGAGTCGGCCGGCCCCCACCCCCGCCCGTGATCTAGCTGTACAGACGACGACATAGGGGACATAGTGCTCGACGTCAACTTCTTCGACGAGCTGCGTATCGGCCTCGCGACCGCGGATGACATCCGCCAGTGGTCGCACGGTGAGGTCAAGAAGCCTGAGACGATCAACTACCGCACCCTCAAGCCGGAGAAGGACGGGCTCTTCTGCGAGAAGATCTTCGGCCCTCAGCGGGACTGGGAGTGCTACTGCGGTAAGTACAAGCGGGTCCGGTTCAAGGGCATCATCTGTGAGCGCTGTGGCGTCGAGGTGACCCGGTCCAAGGTCCGCCGTGAGCGGATGGGGCACATCGAGCTGGCCGCTCCGGTGACCCACATCTGGTACTTCAAGGGCGTCCCGAGCCGGCTGGGCTACCTGCTGGACCTCGCCCCCAAGGACCTCGAAAAGATCATCTACTTCGCCTCGTACGTCGTGACGAGCGTGGACGCCGAGGCGCGTCACCGTGACCTCTCGACGATCGAGAACGAGATCCTCGCCGAGAAGCGGCAGTCCGAGAACAGCCGCGACTCGGAGATCGAGAAGCGGGCCGCGAAGCTCGAGGCCGACCTGGCCGAGCTGGAGGCCGAGGGTGCCAAGGCGGACGTCCGGCGCAAGGTCAAGGAGGGCGGAGAGCGCGAGATGCGCCAGATCCGCGACCGGGCCCAGCGCGAGATCGACCGCCTCGACGAGGTCCTCGACACCTTCCGCAAGCTCGACTCGAAGCAGCTGGTCACCGACGAGCTGCTCTACCGCGAGCTGCGTGACCGGTTCGGCGAGTACTTCACCGGCGGCATGGGTGCCGAGGCCATCAAGGCGCTGGTCCAGAACATGGACCTCGACGCCGAGGCCGAGAGCCTGCGCGAGACCATCCGCTCCGGCAAGGGCCAGCGCAAGATCCGCGCGCTCAAGCGGCTGAAGGTCGTCGCGGCGTTCCTGAACACCCGCAACTCGCCGCTGGGCATGGTGCTGGACTGCGTCCCGGTCATCCCGCCGGACCTGCGCCCGATGGTGCAGCTCGACGGTGGCCGCTTCGCGACCTCCGACCTCAACGACCTGTACCGCCGTGTGATCAACCGGAACAACCGGCTCAAGCGGCTGATCGACCTCGGCGCCCCCGAGATCATCGTCAACAACGAGAAGCGGATGCTCCAGGAGGCCGTCGACGCGCTGTTCGACAACGGCCGTCGGGGCCGGCCGGTCACCGGTCCGGGTAACCGCCCGCTCAAGTCGCTGTCCGACATGCTCAAGGGCAAGCAGGGCCGGTTCCGGCAGAACCTGCTCGGCAAGCGCGTCGACTACTCCGGCCGTTCGGTCATCGTGGTCGGCCCCAAGCTGAAGCTGCACCAGTGCGGCCTGCCCAAGCAGATGGCGCTGGAGCTGTTCAAGCCGTTCGTGATGAAGCGGCTGGTCGACCTCAACCACGCGCAGAACATCAAGTCCGCCAAGCGGATGGTCGAGCGGCAGCGCCCGGTCGTGTGGGACGTGCTGGAAGAGGTCATCGGCGAGCACCCGGTGCTGCTCAACCGCGCGCCGACCCTGCACCGCCTGGGTATCCAGGCGTTCGAGCCGCAGCTGGTCGAGGGCAAGGCGATCCAGATCCACCCGCTGGTCTGCACCGCGTTCAACGCCGACTTCGACGGTGACCAGATGGCGGTGCACGTGCCGCTGTCGGCCGAGGCCCAGGCCGAGGCGCGGATCCTGATGCTGTCGTCGAACAACATCCTCAAGCCGGCCGACGGCAAGCCGGTCACCATGCCCACCCAGGACATGGTCATCGGTCTCTACCACCTCACCCACCTGACCCCGGGTGGCATCGGTGAGGGTCGGGCGTTCAGCTCGGACGCCGAGGCGCGGATGGCCTTCGACGCGGGCGAGCTGCACCTGCAGACCCCGGTCAAGATCCGGTTGCGGGACGTGATCGGTGTCGACAACGGCAACGGCGGCGAGCCCTGGGTCGCCCCCGAGGGCTGGGTCGAGGGTCAGCCGCTGACCGTGGAGACCACGCTGGGCCGGGTCCTGTTCAACGAGACGCTGCCGCAGGGCTACCGGTTCGTGAACTACGAGATCCGCAAGGGCCAGCTCTCCGCGATCGTCAACGACCTCGCCGAGCGCTTCCCGAAGGTGGCGCTGGCCGCCACCCTGGACGGGCTCAAGGAGGCCGGCTTCCACTGGGCCACCTGGTCCGGCGTCACCATCGGCATGGAGGACGTCATCGCGCCGCCGCGCAAGGCGGAGATCCTGGCGAAGTACGAGGCGGAAGCCGACCGGATCGACAAGCAGTACCAGCGTGGTCTGATGACCGCCGAGGAGCGTCGCGGCGAACTCATCGAGATCTGGACCAAGGCGACCAACGAGGTCGCCAAGGAGATGGACACCGCGCTGCCGCAGGAGAACCCACTGTGGAAGATGATCAACTCGGGTGCCCGCGGTAACCTGCTCCAGCTCCGGCAGATCGCGGCGATCCGTGGTCTGGTGGCCAACCCGAAGGGCGAGATCATCCCGCGGCCGATCAAGGCCAGCTACCGGGAGGGTCTGTCCGTGCTGGAGTACTTCATCTCCACCCACGGTGCCCGTAAGGGTCTGGCCGACACCGCGCTGCGTACCGCCGACTCGGGTTACCTGACCCGTCGTCTGGTGGACGTCTCGCAGGACGTGATCATCCGCGAGGAGGACTGCGGCACCGACCGGGCGATCCCGATGCAGATCGGCGAGCGTCTGGAGGGTGGCCGGCTGGTCGTGCACGAGCACGCCGAGACCAGCGTGCACGCCCGTACCCTGGCCGACGACATCAAGGGGCCGGACGGCACCGTGGTGGCCCACCGGGGTCAGGACATCAACTCCATCGGGGTCGACAAGATCGTCGCCGCCGGGGTGGAGACGGTCCGGGTGCGCAGCGTGCTCACCTGCGAGTCGAAGCTGGGCGTCTGCGGTGCGTGCTACGGCCGCTCGCTGCCGACCGGCAAGACCGTGGACGTCGGCGAGGCGGTCGGCATCATCGCCGCCCAGTCGATCGGTGAGCCGGGTACCCAGCTGACGATGCGTACCTTCCACACCGGTGGCGTCGCGGGTGAGGACATCACCCAGGGTCTGCCGCGTGTGCAGGAGATCTTCGAGGCCCGGATCCCGAAGGGCAAGGCGCCCATCGCCGACACCCCGGGTCGGGTCCGGATCGAGGACGGCGAGCGGTCCCGCAAGATCATCGTGGTGCCCGACGACGGCAGCGAGGAGATCGTCTACGACAAGATCTCCAAGCGGGTCCGGCTGCGGACCCACGACGGGGACCACGTCGCGGTCGGCGAGAAGCTCACCGAGGGCACCATCGACCCGCACGAGCTGCTGCGGATCATGGGTCCGCGGGCGGTCCAGGTCCACCTGACCCAGGAGGTCCAGGAGGTCTACCGCTCGCAGGGTGTGCTCATCCACGACAAGCACATCGAGATCATCATCCGCCAGATGCTCAAGCGGGTGACGGTCATCGACTCCGGCTCTACCGAGTTCCTGCCGGGCGTGCTGGTCGACCGGGCGCTGTTCGAGTCGGAGAACCGCCGGCTCGTCGGCGAGGGTGGCGAGCCCGCCGCCGGTCGTCCGGTGCTGATGGGTATCACCAAGGCCTCGCTGGCCACCGACTCCTGGCTCTCGGCGGCCTCCTTCCAGGAGACCACCCGGGTGCTGACCGACGCGGCGATCAACTCGCGCAGCGACTCGCTGGTCGGCCTCAAGGAGAACGTGATCATCGGTAAGCTCATCCCGGCCGGTACCGGCATCAGCAAGTACCGCAACGTCCGGGTCGAGCCGACCGAGGAGGCGAAGGCCAAGGTCTACTCGATGACCGGCTACCCGGAGACCGACTACGGCTTCGGGCCGGCCAGCGGCCAGGCAGTTCCGCTGGACGACTTCGACTTCGGGTCGTACCGCTGAGCAAGCTCTGACGAAGGCCCCCGGCAACACGCCGGGGGCCTTCGTCGTTTCCGGGGCCCGGCGGGACCCGCCATCGGGTCCGGGCCCGCCGGGGGAGTGCCCGGTACGGCCGTCGGCCGGGCATGATGGTGGGCATGACGACCGCTGCGGGGCAGGTGCCGGTGGCGCACCAGCCGCCACGTCATCCACTCGACCCCGACCCGGTGCGCGCCACGAAGGCGCGGGCCGTCTTCGCGCTCGGGCTGATCGGGGCGTTGACCGGGCTCTTCGTCGGTGGGGTGGTGCCCGCCACGATCGCCCTCCAGTTGGCCCGGCAGGCCCGCCGGGAGGCGTACGCCTCGGGTGGTTTCCTCACCGGCGCGGCCTGGCTGCGGCGGGGGAGCGGTTGGCCTGGGCGGGCCTGGTGCTGGTCGCGGTCGCGGTGGTGACGCTGGTGGTGATCGGCGTGGTCCGGCTGGCCGGGTCCCCCTACGGGCAGGACTTCGCGCCGAACGTCGACTGACCCGTCGGGGTGATGATCCGGCAGGGGGCACCCGCGGTGCGCGGCGGCGGTAGCCTGGCCGGTGTCCGTCGCGTGACGGTGGACCCCACATCGCGACAGGAGGACCCCGTGACGGAACCGGCGCCGCCGTCGGGAGGCGACCCGGGCGGACCGCCCGCCGGCTCCCCGGGTCCCGGCAACGACGCCGGGGCACCCGACCGGCGCGATCCCTGGGCCGTCGGCCCCTGGGGGGCACCGTCGGTCCCCGGGCCCGTCCACGGCACCGGCATCCCGCCGGAGGCCGCTCCGATCGGGTACGCCCCACCGCCGGCCCAGCCAGCCCCCTCCGCCGCCGGGCCGTTTCCGGCAGTTGGCGGATCACTGCGGGGCCCGCTGTCCCACCCACCGCCGGGCGGGGCCTACCCGGGGCCGGGTGGGTCGTATCCCGGGGCGGGGTCGTCGGGGATGTCGCCCGGGTCGTACCCGGGACAGCCGGCCGGGGCGGGCTGGCCGGCGCCCTCGGGGCACCAACCCGGGCCGCTGCCCCCACCGCCACCGGACGCCCCGCGCCCCCCGAAGCGGGTCGAACCGGTCCCCGGCACACCCTTCGCGGTGGTCCACCTCGACGTTCCGGCGGTCACCTCCGGCCCGGCGGTGGGGTCGCTGATCGCCGGGGTGGTGTCGATCCTGGTGTCGTTCCTGGTGATCTGCTTCGGGGTCGGGGGAGCGCAGCTCGGCGGGGCCTGGGCGGCCGGCGCGTTCACCGTGCCGGGCGCGCTGGCCGGCGCGGCGGCGATCGTCGCCGGGTTGCTGGCCCGTCGGCAGATCCGTCGGGCCGCGCCACCGCCGGCGGTGCGGTTCACCGGTCGGGGCCTGGCCACGGCCGGGATCAGTTGTGGCGGGGTGGGGCTGGTGCTCAGCCTGCTGGGGTTGGGGCTGGCGTTGCTGGTGCAGCTGGCGTGACCCCCGTCGCCCGGGGGTGACGGGCTGCGGCACGCGGCAGCCGGTACACTGGAGGTCCTAGGGGCCCGCCACGGGCGAGCAGCCAGGGCGTACGGCGTGGCCGACGGGGATCTGAGACCCGGCGGACCAGCCCGTTTTGACCTGCGAGGCTGTGGTAGGTACTCTTTCCCCTTGCGCCCGGGCATGCCCGGGCAACTCGTGCGTGCGCGGGATCCGGATCGGTCCGGAGATCACGCGGCCGTACGACACAGCCCAGGACCCGGCGTGCGGACGACCACGCGCCGGTGACAGAAATCCGGTGCGCGCGCGAGCGACCGCGCTGGAACCGTGAATCGGGCGACACGCCCGACCGCGGGTGCCGGGACTTCCGTGAGGTGGTCCCGGTCGGAATGTAGGAGAGTCGGCCATCAGGTCGGCTAACGAGCAGACGGCGCGGTCGCGTGAGCGGCCGAAGGGAGCGGAGAAACCCGGTGCCCACCATTCAGCAGCTGGTCCGAAAGGGCCGCCAGGCCAAGACGACCAAGACCAAGACCCCGGCGCTGAAGGGATCCCCTCAGCGGCGCGGTGTGTGCACCCGCGTGTACACCACCACCCCCAAGAAGCCGAACTCGGCGCTCCGCAAGGTCGCTCGTGTCAAGCTCAGCAGCCAGATCGAGGTGACCGCCTACATCCCGGGCGTGGGTCACAACCTGCAGGAGCACTCGATCGTGCTCGTCCGCGGCGGCCGGGTGAAGGACCTCCCCGGCGTGCGTTACAAGATCGTCCGCGGTTCGCTGGACACCCAGGGTGTCCGCAACCGCAAGCAGGCGCGCAGCCGTTACGGCGCGAAGAAGGAGAAGAGCTGACATGCCGCGTAAGGGACCCGCTCCGCGGAAGCCGCTGGTCGCTGACCCGGTGTACAACTCGCCTCTGGTCACCCAGCTGGTCAACAAGATCCTGATGCGCGGTAAGCGTCAGCTCGCCGAGCGCATCGTGTACGCGGCCCTGGAGGGCTGCCGCGAGAAGAGCGGCACCGACCCGGTCGTCACCCTCAAGCGGGCGATGGACAACGTCAAGCCGACCCTGGAGGTGCGCAGCCGCCGGGTCGGTGGCGCCACCTACCAGGTGCCGGTCGAGGTCCGCCCGGCCCGCGCGACCACCCTCGGTCTGCGCTGGCTGGTGACCTACTCCAAGGCCCGCCGCGAAAAGACCATGATCGAGCGGCTGATGAACGAGCTGCTGGACGCGAGCAACGGTCTGGGTGCCGCCGTCAAGCGGCGCGAGGACACCCACAAGATGGCGGAGTCCAACAAGGCCTTCGCGCACTACCGCTGGTAACAGCCTGGTTCCGGCGCCGGACCGGCGCCGGAACCGCCATCGGTCGAGTCGAGACGACGATAAGTAGGGATTGAAGTGGCCGCCGCAGACGCGCTCGCCAACGTACGCAACATCGGCATCATGGCGCACATCGATGCCGGTAAGACCACGACCACCGAGCGGATCCTGTTCTACACCGGTATCACCTACAAGATCGGTGAGGTCCACGAGGGCGCTGCCGTCATGGACTGGATGGAGCAGGAGCAGGAGCGTGGCATCACGATCACCTCCGCTGCCACCAAGTGTGAGTGGAAGGGCCACACGATCCAGATCATCGACACGCCCGGTCACGTCGACTTCACGGTCGAGGTCGAGCGGTCGCTGCGGGTGCTGGATGGTGCGGTCGCGGTCTACGACGGCGTGGCCGGCGTGGAGCCGCAGACGGAGAACGTCTGGCGGCAGGCCGACAAGTACCACGTCCCGCGGATGTGCTTCGTCAACAAGCTCGACCGTACGGGCGCGGACTTCTTCCGCTGCGTGCAGATGATGATCGACCGGCTCAACGCCACCCCGCTGGTGCTCCAGATCCCGATCGGGCTCGAGGGCGACCACATCGGTGTCGTCGACCTGATCGGCATGCGCGCCCTCACCTGGCGCGGGGAGACCCAGAAGGGTGAGGACTACGCGATCGAGGAGATCCCGGCCGACCTGGCCGACTCCGCGGCCGAGTGGCGCGAGAAGCTGATGGAGACCCTGGCCGACGTCGACGACGCGGTGATGGAGAAGTACCTGGAGGGCGAGGAGATCTCCGTCGAGGAGATCAAGGCCGCCATCCGGCGGGCCACCATCGCCAGCAAGGCCAACCCGGTGCTGTGCGGCTCGGCGTTCAAGAACAAGGGCGTGCAGCCCATGCTCGACGCCGTGGTCGACTTCCTGCCGTCGCCGCTGGACGTCCCGGCGATCGAGGGTACGGCCACCGACGGCGAGACCCCGATGGTGCGTAAGCCGTCGAAGAACGAGCCGTTCTCCGGTCTCGCCTTCAAGATCCAGACGGACAAGCACCTCGGCAAGCTCACCTACGTCCGGGTCTACTCCGGCCTGCTCGAGTCCGGCTCCCAGGTGGTCAACTCCACCAAGGACCGCAAGGAGCGGATCGGCAAGATCTACCAGATGCACGCCAACAAGCGGGAAGAGCGTCCGTCGGCGCAGGCCGGCGACATCATCGCGGTGCAGGGTCTCAAGCAGACCACCACCGGCGACACGCTCTCCGACCCGGCGAACCCGGTGATCCTGGAGTCGATGACCTTCCCGGAGCCGGTCATCTCGGTGGCGATCGAGCCGAAGACCAAGTCCGACCAGGAGAAGCTCGGCACCGCGATCCAGCGGCTGGCCGAGGAGGACCCGACCTTCCGGGTCCGGCTCGACGAGGAGACCGGCCAGACGGTCATCTCCGGCATGGGCGAGCTGCACCTGGACATCCTGGTCGACCGGATGCGTCGCGAGTTCAACGTCGAGGCCAACGTCGGCAAGCCGCAGGTGGCCTACCGCGAGACCATCCGCCGCAAGGTGGAGAAGGTCGAGTACACGCACAAGAAGCAGACCGGTGGCTCCGGCCAGTACGCCCGCGTCATCGTGAGCATCGAGCCGCTGCCGCTGGACAACGAGTCGCCGACCTACGAGTTCGCCAACGCGGTCAGCGGTGGTCGTATCCCGCGGGAGTTCATCCCGTCGGTCGACGCCGGTGCGCAGGACGCCATGCAGTACGGCATCCTCGCGGGCTTCCCGCTGGTCGGCGTCAAGCTGACCCTGCTGGACGGCCAGTACCACGAGGTCGACTCGTCGGAAATGGCATTCAAGATCGCCGGCTCGATGGTGATGAAGGACGCGGCCCGCAAGGCCGACCCGGCATTGCTCGAGCCGATGATGGCCGTTGAGGTCACCACTCCTGAGGAGAACATGGGTGACGTCATCGGCGACCTCAACTCCCGCCGCGGCATCATCCAGGCGATGGAGGAGCGCAGTGGCGCCCGCATCGTGAGGGCCCTGGTGCCGTTGTCGGAGATGTTCGGCTACGTCGGCGACCTGCGGTCGAAGACCCAGGGCCGGGCTAGCTACAGCATGCAGTTCGACTCCTACGCCGAGGTTCCGCAGAGCGTGGCGAAGGAGATCATCGCCAAGGCGACGGGTGAGTGACGCTCATCCGCTGCTGATCCGGTGAGTCGGGGCAGGTCGCGGGCGGGAATCCCGCCCGCGACCACCTCGGTCGGGTTGGATGAATCCGGGCCTGTAGGCTTCATCGCCGCAGAACCCACCAAGCTCTCCGGCCGCAGGCCGGAAAGGCTGTCGACAGAGTCCTAAGCGCCGTCCGGCGCGCCGGGGCGCGAACCAAGAAGTCCACAGGAGGACACCAGTGGCGAAGGCTAAGTTCGAGCGGACTAAGCCGCACGTCAACATCGGCACCATTGGTCACATCGACCACGGTAAGACGACGCTGACGGCGGCCATCACCAAGGTCCTGCACGACCAGTACCCGGACCTCAACCCGTACACGCCGTTCGACGAGATCGACAAGGCGCCGGAGGAGAAGGCCCGCGGTATCACGATCTCGATCGCACACGTCGAGTACCAGACCGAGGCGCGGCACTACGCGCACGTCGACTGCCCCGGGCACGCCGACTACATCAAGAACATGATCACCGGTGCCGCGCAGATGGACGGCGCGATCCTGGTGGTCGCGGCGACCGACGGCCCGATGCCGCAGACCCGCGAGCACGTGCTGCTGGCCCGTCAGGTCGGTGTGCCGTACATCGTCGTGGCGCTCAACAAGAGCGACATGGTCGACGACGAGGAGCTCCTGGAGCTCGTCGAGCTCGAGGTCCGCGAGCTGCTGTCGGCGCAGGAGTACCCGGGTGACGACCTGCCGGTCGTCCGGGTCTCGGCGCTGAAGGCCCTCGAGGGTGACCCCGAGTGGACCGGTCGCCTGCTGGAGCTGATGAACGCGGTCGACACCGCGATCCCGCAGCCCGAGCGTGAGACCGAGAAGCCGTTCCTGATGCCGATCGAGGACGTCTTCACGATCACCGGTCGTGGCACGGTCGTCACCGGTCGCGCCGAGCGCGGCATCCTCAAGCCGAACGAGGAGGTGGAGATCGTCGGCATCCGCGAGAAGTCGCAGAAGACGGTCTGCACCGGCATCGAGATGTTCCGCAAGCTGCTCGACGAGGCCCGCGCGGGCGAGAACGTCGGTCTGCTGCTGCGTGGCATCAAGCGCGAGGACGTCGAGCGCGGCATGGTGGTCGTCAAGCCGGGCACCAGCACCCCGCACACGGAGTTCGAGGCGACGGTCTACATCCTCTCCAAGGAGGAGGGCGGCCGGCACACCCCGTTCTTCCAGAACTACCGTCCGCAGTTCTACTTCCGGACCACGGACGTCACCGGTGTCGTCACCCTCCCCGAGGGCACCGAGATGGTCATGCCGGGCGACAACACCACGATGGCCGTGAAGCTCATCCAGCCCATCGCGATGGAGGACAACCTCAAGTTCGCGATCCGCGAGGGTGGTCGTACGGTCGGCGCGGGTCGCGTCACCAAGATCATCAAGTGAACTAGGTAACCCCGATTAGCGTTGCCGCCGGTCGTGCGGCATACTGGTCAGGTTGCGTAACGACGGTTAGTCGCCCGTGTCCGGCGTAAGTTGGACCTCCGGGACACTGACAATCGCGCGTAGGGTGGTTGATCGCCCCTGGCGGTCAACCACCCTCGCACGGCGTCCAGATCGCTGTGATGCGATCGGCGTCCAGACCCACCGGGTGACCAGATAGCTGCTCCGGAGACCCGGGGCGGAGCCTGGTCCGAGGGCGCGACACGCCCGACCGCGGGGGTCGGCGAAGCGGTCCTGTGCCAGCCGGTACAGGCACCCGCAACACAGCGGCATCGAGAGAAGGAACAGAAGCCACCATGGCGGGACAGAAGATCCGCATCCGGCTCAAGGCCTATGACCACGAGGTCGTCGACTCCTCGGCGCGGAAGATCGTCGAGACGGTGACGCGCACCGGGGCGCAGGTCGCGGGCCCGGTGCCGCTGCCCACGGAGATCAACCGTTTCTGCGTCATCCGCTCGCCGCACAAGTACAAGGACTCGCGCGAGCACTTCGAGATGCGTACGCACAAGCGGCTGATCGACATCATCGACCCGACCCCGAAGACGGTCGACTCGCTCATGCGCCTCGACCTGCCGGCTGGCGTCGACATCGAGATCAAGCTGTAGGGACCGGACAAATGGACAGGCAAGTCAAGGGGATCCTGGGCGCCAAGCTCGGTATGACCCAGGTCTGGGACAACAACAAGGTTGTGCCCGTGACCGTGGTTCAGGCCGGCCCGTGCGTCGTCAGCCAGGTGCGTAGCGCCGAGAAGGACGGTTACTCCGCGGTCCAGCTCGCCTACGGCACGATCGACCCGCGTAAGGCCAAGAAGCCGCTCGCCGGGCACTACGCCAAGGCGGACGTGGCGCCGCGCCGGCACATCGTCGAGCTGCGCACCTCGAACGCCGCGGACTACTCGCTGGGCCAGGAGGTCACGGTCGAGGAGTTCCCGGTCGGCGTGACCATCGACGTCACCGGCAAGACCAAGGGCAAGGGCTACGCCGGCCCGATGAAGCGGCACGGCTTCCACGGCCTGCGCGCCAGCCACGGTGTCGAGCGCAAGCACCGCTCGCCGGGCTCCATCGGCGCCTGCGCGACCCCGGGTCGCGTCTTCAAGGGCACCCGGATGGCGGGCCGGATGGGTGGCGTGCGCTACACCGTCCAGAACCTGACCGTCCAGGCGGTCGACACCGAGAACAACCTCCTGCTCGTCCGTGGTGCCATCCCCGGCCCCAAGGGCGCGCTGGTCCTGGTCCGCACCGCGGCCAAGACGAAGGTGAAGAAGGGCGGTGTGGCCAAGTGACCACCGTTGACGTCCGCAACGCCGAAGGCGCCACGAGCGGCTCCGTCGAGCTGCCCGCCGACATCTTCGACGTCCAGGCCAACATCGCGCTGATGCACCAGGTCGTGGTGGCTCAGCTCGCGGCGGCCCGGCAGGGCACCCACAAGGTCAAGACCCGCGGCGAGGTCGCCGGTGGCGGCAAGAAGCCGTACAAGCAGAAGGGCACCGGTCGGGCCCGGCAGGGCTCGATCCGCGCGCCGCAGTTCGCCGGCGGTGGCGTGGTCCACGGCCCGACGCCGCGCGACTACAGCCAGCGGACCCCGAAGAAGATGAAGGCCGCCGCCCTGCGTGGCGCCCTCTCCGACCGGGCCCGCGCCGGCCAGGTGCACGTCGTCGAGGCGTTCGTCTCGGGCGAGAAGCCGTCGACCAAGGCGGCCCTGGCGACGCTGGCCAAGCTGACCGAGGCCCGTCGGGTCCTGGTCGTGCTGAGCAGCACCGACGAGCTGAACTGGGTGTCGCTGCGCAACGAGCCGCGGGTGCACCTGATCGAGTCCGGCCAGCTCAACACGTACGACGTGCTGGTGGCCGACGACGTGGTCTTCACCAAGGACGCCCTGGACGAGTTCCTGGGCGTGCCCGCGGAGGACGGCCCTGCGGCCGAGTCCGCCGCCGAGACCACCGAGGAGGGTGGCAAGTGAGCACGATCGCCGACCCGCGGGACATCATCGTCGCGCCGGTCGTCTCGGAGAAGAGCTACAGCGAGCTGAACCGGAACTGGTACACCTTCCTGGTGCACCCGGACGCGAACAAGACCGAGATCAAGATCGCTATCCAGCAGATCTTCAACGTCCGCGTCCTGACGGTCAACACGCTCAACCGCCAGGGCAAGCGCAAGCGCACCAAGACCGGCTTCGGTCAGCGCAAGGCGACCAAGCGGGCGATCGTGAAGCTGGCTGACGGTGACCGTATCGAGGCCTTCGGCGGCCCGGTCAGCTGAGGGGTGTAGACAATGGCTATCCGTAAGTACAAGCCGACGACGCCGGGCCGACGCGGCTCCAGCGTCGCCGACTTCGCCGAGATCACCCGGTCCACGCCGGAGAAGTCCCTGCTGGCTCCGCTGCCCAAGAAGGGTGGCCGCAACGCCCACGGCCGGATCACCACCCGGCACCACGGCGGCGGTCACAAGCGGCAGTACCGCCTGATCGACTTCAAGCGGGTCGACAAGGACGGCGTGCCGGCGAAGGTCGCGCACATCGAGTACGACCCGAACCGCACCGCGCGCATCGCGCTGCTGCACTACGCCGACGGCGAGAAGCGCTACATCCTCGCGCCGAAGGACATGAAGCAGGGCGACCGGGTCGAGTCCGGTCCGGGCGCCGACATCAAGCCGGGCAACAACCTGCCGCTGCGCAACATCCCGGTGGGTACCACCATCCACAACGTGGAGCTGCGTCCGGGCGGCGGCGCCAAGCTGGCCCGTTCGGCCGGCGTCGGCATCCAGCTGCTCGGCCGGGAGGGCGTCTACGCGACCCTCCGGATGCCGTCCGGTGAAATCCGGCGGGTCGACGTGCGCTGCCGCGCCAGCATCGGCGAGATCGGCAACGCCGACCAGTCGAACATCAACTGGGGCAAGGCCGGCCGGATGCGCTGGAAGGGCAAGCGCCCGACCGTCCGTGGTGTCGCGATGAACCCGGTCGACCACCCGCACGGTGGTGGTGAGGGTAAGACCTCCGGTGGTCGTCACCCGGTGAACCCGCAGGGTAAGCCCGAGGGCCGCACCCGTCGTAAGGGCCAGCCGAGCGACCGGCTGATCGTCCGCCGCCGCTACGCCACGCGTAAGCGCGGCTGAGGGAGATAGAGCATGCCTCGCAGCCTGAAGAAGGGCCCGTTCATCGACGACCACCTGCTCAAGAAGGTGGAGACGCAGAACGACAAGGGCTCGAAGAACGTCATCAAGACCTGGTCGCGCCGCTCGACGATCATCCCCGAGATGCTCGGGCACACGATCGCCGTGCACGACGGACGCAAGCACGTCCCGGTGTTCGTGACCGAGGCCATGGTCGGGCACAAGCTCGGCGAGTTCGCGCTGACCCGCACGTTCAAGGGTCACGAGAAGGACGACCGGAAGAGCCGCCGGCGCTGACGCCGCGGGCATACGGATAGAGGAACAAGGGGTTACAGCGATGCCAGGAAAGGGCGACGCTCCGGTGCTTCCGGGCGCGCGGGCGGTTGCGCGACACGTGCGCATCTCGCCGATGAAGGCGCGCCGGGTGGTCAACCTCGTCCGCGGCCTGCCCGCGAAGGAGGCGCTCACGGTGCTGCAGTTCGCGCCGCAGGCGGCGAGTGAGCAGGTGTACAAGGTGCTCGCGAGCGCGATCGCCAACGCGGAGAACAACGAGCGGCTGGACCCCGACGCGCTGCTCGTCAGCGAGGCGTTCGTCGACGAGGGCCCGACGATGAAGCGGTTCCGGCCGCGGGCGCAGGGCCGGGCGTACCGGATCCGCAAGCGCACCTGCCACATCACCGTGGCGGTCGAGGCGGTCGCGCCGGCCGCGCCGAAGAAGTCCGCGGCGAAGAAGGCGGCACCGGCGCAGCAGGCCGAGCCCGCGGCGACCGAAAGTAAGACGGAGGGTGCCGAGTAATGGGTCAGAAGGTTCACCCCACTGGATTCCGGCTCGGCATCTCGACCGACTGGAAGTCCCGCTGGTTCGCGGACAAGCTCTACAAGGACTACATCGGCGAGGACGTCAAGATCCGCCGGATGATGTCCAAGGGGCTCGAGCGCGCCGGCATCTCCAAGGTCGACATCGAGCGCACCCGGGACCGCGTCCGGGTCGACATCCACACCGCCCGGCCGGGCATCGTCATCGGCCGTAAGGGTGCGGAGGCCGACCGGATCCGCGGCGAGCTGGAGAAGCTCACCGGCAAGCAGGTGCAGCTGAACATCATCGAGGTGAAGAACCCCGAGTCGGACGCGCAGCTGGTCGCCCAGGGTGTCGCCGAGCAGCTCTCCAGCCGGGTCAGCTTCCGTCGGGCCATGCGCAAGTCGATGCAGTCGGCGATGAAGAACCCCGTCTGCAAGGGCATCCGGGTGCAGGTCTCGGGCCGCCTCGGTGGCGCCGAGATGAGCCGCACGGAGTTCTACCGCGAGGGTCGGGTCCCGCTGCACACGCTGCGGGCCAACATCGAGTACGGCTTCTTCGAGGCCCGTACCACCTTCGGCCGGATCGGCGTGAAGGTCTGGATCTACAAGGGCGACGCCGTCCCGGGCCGGGAGGCCCCGGCCGAGGCCGGTCCGTCCCGCCCGCGTCGTGGTGAGCGTGGCGACCGGCCCGAGCGGCCGCGTCGTGGCCGGTCGGGTTCGTCCGGTACGACCGCCGGCGGTACCGAGGCCGGCCGGGCTGCCGCGACCACCATCGCGCAGCAGGCCGAGACGCCGAGTGGCGAGCCCGTCGACAGTTCCGCTGTCGCCGCGGCCGCCACCCAGCCGGCAGAAACGCAGCAGGAGGGCTGACAGATGCTGATGCCGCGCAAGCCCCCGAAGGGCTTCCGCAAGCCGCACCACCCGGACCGCCACGGCGCGTCCAAGGGCGGTAACCGGGTGGTGTTCGGCGAGTTCGGGATCCAGGCTCTCGAGCCGGCGTACGTGACGAACCGGCAGATCGAGTCGGCACGTATCGCCATGACCCGGCACATCAAGCGTGGTGGCAAGGTCTGGATCACGGTCTTCCCGGACCAGGCCCTCACCAAGAAGCCGGCCGAGACCCGGATGGGTTCCGGTAAGGGCTCGCCCGAGTGGTGGGTCGCGAATGTCAAGCCGGGGCGGGTGCTCTTCGAGATGTCCTTCCCCAACGAGCAGATCGCGCGAGAGGCGATGCGTCGCGCGATCCACAAGCTCCCGATGAAGTGCCGCATTGTTACGCGCGAAGTGGGTGAATCCTGATGGCAGCGGGCGTCAAGCCTTCCGAGCTGCGTGAGCTCTCCGAGGAGGAGCTGGTCACGAAGCTGCGCGAGGCCAAGGCGGAGCTGTTCAACCTCCGCGTGCAGGCCGCCACCGGTCAGCTGGACAACAACCGGCGGTTGCAGGTCATCCGTCGGGAGATCGCCCGGATCTACACGATCATGCGTGAGCGCGAGCTGGGTCTCTCGGCCGCGCCGACTGAGGTGACTGCATCATGAGCGAGACCGAGAACACCACCGCCGACGTGCGGGCCCGCCGTAAGGTTCGTGAGGGCCTGGTGGTCAGCGACAAGATGGACAAGACCGTCGTGGTCGAGGTCGAGGACCGCGTCAAGCACGCGTTGTACGGCAAGATCATGCGTCGTACCCGCAAGCTGAAGGTGCACGACGAGCCGAACGCCGCCGGCATCGGCGACCGGGTCCTGATCATGGAGACCCGGCCGCTGTCCGCCACCAAGCGTTGGCGCATCGTGGAGATCCTCGAGAAGGCCAAGTAGCGAAGGCTCGAGCTCGGCCGGTTTCGGTCGGGCGCAGGTTCCGCCAGGCTCCGGCCGCCCTCGACGGGCGGCCGGAGAACCGGCAGACATAGGAGATAGACGTGATTCAGCAGGAGTCGCGACTGCGCGTCGCCGACAACACGGGTGCCCGGGAGATCCTGTGCATCCGGGTTCTCGGTGGCTCCGGTCGGCGCTACGCGAGCATCGGCGACGTCATCGTGGCCACCGTCAAGGACGCGATCCCGGGTGCCGGTGTGAAGAAGGGCGACGTCGTCAAGGCCGTCGTCGTCCGCACCGCCAAGGAGAAGCGGCGGCCGGACGGCTCGTACATCCGTTTCGACGAGAACGCCGCCGTCATCATCAAGGACGGCGGGGACCCGCGCGGGACCCGTATCTTCGGCCCGGTGGGTCGTGAGCTGCGGGACAAGCGGTTCATGAAGATCATTTCCCTCGCGCCGGAGGTGTTGTGACCGTGAAGGTCAAGAAGGGCGACACGGTCATCGTCATCGCCGGCAAGGACAAGGGTGCCAAGGGCAAGGTCATCGCGGCCTACCCACGGCAGGACAAGGTCCTCGTCGAAGGCGTGAACCGGGTCAAGAAGCACACCCGTATCAGCACCACCCAGCGTGGCGCCAAGACCGGTGGCATCGTCACCCAGGAGGCCCCGATCCACGTCTCGAACGTGCAGGTCCTGGACTCCGACGGGAAGCCGACCCGGGTCGGTTACCGCTTCGACGACAACGGCCAGAAGGTCCGCATCGCGCGTAGCACCGGTAAGGACCTGTGATGACCACGGCTACCGAAACCAAGACCCCGCCGCGCCTCAAGGAGCGGTACCGCAACGAGATCGTGGCCAAGCTGCAGGAGCAGCACAACTTCGGCAACCCCATGCAGGTGCCGCGGTTGGTCAAGATCGTCGTCAACATGGGCGTCGGCGAGGCCGCCCGCGACGCCAAGCTGATCGACGGCGCCGTGCGCGACCTGGCCACGATCACCGGCCAGAAGCCGCAGGTGCGGCGGGCCACCAAGTCGATCGCGCAGTTCAAGCTGCGTGAGGGCATGCCGATCGGCGCGAAGGTGACCCTGCGCGGCGACCGGATGTGGGAGTTCCTGGACCGACTGCTGTCGATCGCGCTGCCGCGTATCCGTGACTTCCGCGGCCTCGACGGACGCAAGCTGGACGGGCACGGCAACTACACGTTCGGCCTGACCGAGCAGTCGGTGTTCCACGAGATCGACCAGGACCGGATCGATCGCCAGCGGGGCATGGACATCACGGTGGTCACGACCGCCACGACCGACGACGAGGGCCGGGCGCTGCTCAAGCTCCTGGGCTTCCCGTTCAAGGAGAACTGAGATGGCCAAGAAGGCGCTGATCCTCAAGGCCGCCGCGAAGCCGAAGTTCTCGGTTCGCGCGTACACCCGCTGCCAGCGGTGCGGGCGTCCGAAGGCGGTCTACCGCAAGTTCGGTCTCTGCCGGGTGTGCATCCGGGAGATGGCCCACCGCGGTGAGCTGCCCGGCGTGTCCAAGGCTTCCTGGTAATAGCCCGGCGCGCTTCGCGCGTCAGCTGAACTGTCTCTTCGCCGTAGGCCCCGGGCCGTGCCCGGGGAACCCCGGCGAGAAAGGTTGACGAATTTCATGACGATGACCGACCCGATCGCAGACATGCTCACGCGTCTGCGTAACGCCAACCAGGCGTACCACGACCGGGTGACGATGCCCTACTCGAAGATCAAGGCGAACATCGCCGAGGTCCTCAAGGCCGAGGGTTACATCGCCACCTGGTTGGTCGAGGAGCCCGAAGAGGGTGCCGTCGGCAAGCGACTGGTCGTCGAGCTGAAGTACGGCCAGAACCGGGAGCGGAGCCTGGCCGGCATCAAGCGCGTGTCCAAGCCCGGTCTCCGGGTGTACGCCAAGTCGGACGGGCTCCCGCGGGTGCTCGGCGGGCTGGGCGTGGCGATCATTTCGACGTCCCAGGGGCTGCTCACCGACCGGCAGGCCCGCAAGCGGAGCGTTGGCGGGGAAGTCCTCGCCTTCGTCTGGTAACGGGAGACAGGTAGAAATGTCGCGTATTGGACGTAAGTCGATCCCGGTGCCTTCCGGCGTCGACATCACGATCGAGGGCCAGACCGTCAAGGTCAAGGGCCCCAAGGGCGAGCTGTCGCACACGCTCGCCGAGCCGATCAAGGCGGAGCGGGGCGAGGACGGCCAGTTGCACGTCAACCGGCCGAACGACGAGCGCAAGGCCAAGGAACTGCACGGCCTGAGCCGTACCCTGGTCGCCAACATGATCGTCGGCGTGACCGAGGGCTACCGCAAGAGCCTGGAGATCGCCGGCACCGGTTACCGGGTCACGGCCAAGGGCAAGGACCTCGAGTTCGCGCTCGGGTTCTCGCACCCGGTGCTGGTCCCCGCGCCGGACGGCATCACCTTCACGGTGGAGCGGCCGACCCTGTTCCACGTGGCCGGCATCGACAAGCAGCAGGTCGGTGAGGTCGCCGCCAACATCCGGAAGATCCGCCCGCCGGAGCCCTACAAGGGCAAGGGCGTCAAGTACCAGGGCGAGGTCATCCGCCGCAAGGCCGGAAAGGCAGGTAAGAAGTGAGCGCCACGCTGCTCAAGCGCCGCCGCGGCGTCGCCGCCAAGCGCGCCGTCGGCCGTGCGCGTCGACACTTCCGGGTCCGCAAGAACGTCAGCGGCACCGCCGAGCGTCCCCGCCTGGTGGTCACCCGCTCCCTGCGGCACATCGTCGCCCAGATCGTCGACGACACCAAGGGTCACACCCTGGCGTCGGCCTCGACCCTGGACGCGTCGCTGCGCGGTACGGACGGCGACAAGAGCGCCCTGGCCGGCAAGGTCGGCGGTCTGCTCGCCGAGCGGGCCAAGGCGGCCGGTGTGTCCAAGGTCGTCTTCGACCGCGGTGGCAACCGGTACGCGGGGCGGGTCGCCGCGCTTGCCGACGCCGCCCGCGAAGCCGGGCTCGAGTTCTAGAAACCCCGTCACGAGAGATAAGGAAGGCTGCTGATGCCAGGTCAACAGCGCCGTGGCGGCGGGTCCGGTGGCAACGAGGGTGGTCGCCGCGACAACCGCCGTGAGGGCGGCCGCGGAAACGCGCCCGTCGAGAAGACCCCGCACCTCGAGCGGGTCGTCGCGATCAACCGCGTCGCCAAGGTCGTGAAGGGTGGTCGTCGCTTCAGCTTCACCGCCCTGGTGATCGTGGGCGACGGCGACGGCACGGTCGGCGTGGGCTACGGGAAGGCCAAGGAGGTGCCTGCGGCGATCGCCAAGGGCGTCGAGGAGGCCAAGAAGCACTTCTTCAAGGTGCCGCGGATCGGTCAGTCGATCCCGCACCCGATCCAGGGTGAGGCCGCGGCCGGCGTCGTGCTGCTCAAGCCGGCGTCCGCCGGTACCGGCGTCATCGCCGGTGGCCCGGTGCGTGCCGTGCTGGAGTGCGCGGGCATCCACGACGTGCTCTCCAAGAGCCTCGGCTCGTCCAACCCCATCAACATCGTGCACGCCACGGTGGCGGCGCTGAAGGGGCTCGAGTCCCCGGAGGCCGTCGCGGCCCGTCGTGGCCTGCCGGTCGAGGACGTCGCGCCGGCCGCCATGCTGGCGTCGCGGGCGGGGGTGGCGTCCTGATGGCACGCCTGAAGGTCACCCAGCTCCGGTCCGCGATCGGGCGTAAGCAGAACCAGCGGCACTCGCTGCGTTCGCTCGGCCTGAAGCGGATCAACGACGTGGTGGTCAAGGAGGACCGTCCCGAGATTCGGGGCATGATCTTCGCGGTCAGCCACCTCGTGAAGGTCGAGGAGGTCGAGTAATGACGATCAAGGTTCACCACCTGCGTCCGGCCCCGGGCGCCAAGACCGCGAAGACCCGGGTGGGTCGCGGTGAGGGCTCCAAGGGCAAGACCGCCGGTCGCGGCACCAAGGGCTCCAAGGCCCGTAAGAACATCTCGGCGGCGTTCGAGGGTGGGCAGATGCCCATCCACATGCGCCTGCCGAAGATGAAGGGCTTCAAGAACAAGTTCAAGGTCGTCTTCCAGGTGGTCAACCTGGACCGGCTCGCCGAACTGTTCCCCAACGGCGGCCAGGTCGGCCCGCTGGAGCTGGTCGAGGCCGGCGCGGTCCGCAAGGGCCACCCGGTCAAGATCCTCGGCACCGGCGATCTCGGCGGGGTGACCCTCCAGGTGTCGGCGCAGGCGTTCAGCGCGTCGGCCAAGGAGAAGATCACCGCCGCCGGCGGCTCGGTCACCGAGCTGTAGGACAGGCAAACCAGGGCGCCCGCTCAGTTCTCCGTAACTGGGCGGGCGCCCTGGTCTCCCCGGAGCCTGTGCGCCGGGTAACATCGGATTCGGTTTATGTAGCCGGGCACACCTGCCCGGAGCGGGATCGGGCTGTTAGAGTCCCTTCCCAGCCATGGATATCGGGCACTCGCCCGGCACCCACCCCGACCCGCCAGGGACCACCACCGGGCGGCCCGCGCGCAGGAGGAAGAAGTTGCTGTCCGCCTTTCTCAGTGCGTTCCGTACGCCTGACCTGCGCAAGAAGCTGCTGTTCACAGTAGGCATCATCGCGGTCTACCGGCTCGGCGCCACTCTGCCCAGCCCCGGCGTCTCGTACGGCAACGTGCAGAAGTGTCTCGACAGTCTGCAGGGCCAGAACACGGGCGTGCTCAACCTGCTCGACCTGTTCTCCGGCGGCGCGCTGTTGCAGCTCTCGGTCTTCGCGCTGGGCATCATGCCCTACATCACCGCGTCGATCATCCTGCAACTGCTGACAGTGGTCATCCCCCGGCTGGAGCAGCTCCGCAAGGAGGGCCAGGCCGGCCAGGCGAAGATCACCCAGTACACCCGCTACCTGACCCTCGGCCTGGGCATCCTCCAGTCGTCGGCGTTCGTGGCGCTGGCCCGTTCCGGCCAGCTGTTCCAGAACCGCTGCGACCAGTTCCCGATCGTGCCCGAGGGCACCGGCATCCCGGACTGGCTGACCCTCAGCATCCTGGTCATGACGATGACCGCCGGCACCGGCATGGTGATGTGGCTCGGCGAGCTGATCACCGACCGGGGCGTCGGCAACGGCATGTCCGTCCTGATCTTCACCTCGATCGCGGCCCGGCTCCCCAGCGAGGGCTGGAAGATCAAGACCAACGAGGGCTGGGGCAAGTTCGCCCTGGTGCTCGCCCTGGTCCTGGTGGTCATCACCGCGGTCTGCTTCATCGAGCAGGCGCAGCGCCGCATCCCGGTGCAGTACGCCAAGCGGATGATCGGCCGGCGGATGTACGGCGGCACCTCCACCTACATCCCGCTCAAGGTGAACCAGGCCGGTGTCATCCCGGTCATCTTCGCCTCGTCGCTGCTCTACCTGCCGCAGCTGGCGCTCCAGTTCTTCGACCAGACCGACCCGGGAAAGACCCAGGCCTGGATCCAGAACAACATCGTGCAGGCCGACGCGCCGCTGCACATCGTGATCTACTTCCTGCTGATCATCTTCTTCACGTACTTCTACGTCTCGATCACGTTCAACCCGACCGAGGTCGCGGACAACATGAAGAAGTACGGCGGCTTCGTGCCGGGCATCCGCCCCGGCAAGCCGACCGCCGACTACCTCGACTTCATCCTCAGCCGGATCACCCTGCCGGGCGCGCTCTACCTGGGCATCGTGGCGGTCCTGCCGAACTTCTTCTTCATCTGGCTGAACAGCCAGCAGTTCCAGAACTTCCCGTTCGGCGGCACCGCTGTGCTCATCATGGTCGGCGTCGGTCTGGAGACCGTGAAGCAGATCGAGAGCCAACTCATGCAGCGGAACTACGAAGGGTTCCTGCGGTAGATGCGACTCGTTCTGGTTGGCCCGCCGGGCGCGGGCAAGGGCACACAGGCGGAGTTCATCGCCGCACACCTCTCGGTGCCGAAGATCTCCACCGGTGACATCTTCCGGGCCAACGTCTCCCAGGGGACGCCCCTGGGGGTCGAGGCGAAGCGGTACATGGACGCGGGCAAGCTGGTTCCGGACGAGGTGACCATCAACATGGTCCGGGACCGGCTCGCCGAGCCGGACGCCTCCGAGGGTTTCCTGCTCGACGGCTTCCCGCGCACCACGCCGCAGGCCGCCGCGCTGGACAAGCTCCTCGCCGACCTGGGCACCGCCCTGGATCTGGTGCTGGAGCTGGTGGTCGACGACGACGAGGTGATCCGGCGGCTCTCCGGTCGGCGCACCTGCCGGGGTTGCGGCAAGATCTGGCACGTCGAGTTCGACGCCACCACCAAGGACGGCATCTGCGACCGGTGCGGCGCCGAGCTGTTCCAGCGCGACGACGACAAGCCGGAGACCATCGCGGCCCGCCTGCGGGAGTACGCCGACAAGACCGCGCCGCTGGTCGACTACTACGGCGCCCAGAACAAGCTGGTCGGGATCGACGCGACCGGCCCGGTGGAGGACGTCACCGTCCGGGCCATCGACGCGCTGCGCTCGTACGGCGGCTGACCGCCCGCCGCAGCCCGGCGGATAGAGTGCGAACAGCGGGGTACGCCACGTACCCCGCTGTTGCGCTGTGTAATCGGCAACGAAAGGTGACTGCTCCATGCGCCGTGCCCAGCTGGACATCCAGCTGAAGACCCCTGACCAGATTCAGAAGATGCGCGCCGCCGGCCTGGTGGTCGCCGAGGCCCTGCGTCGGATGAGCGCGGCAGTCGCCCCCGGGGTCAGTACGGCCGACCTCGACGCGATCGCCGAGGCGACCATCCGGGAGGCGGGCGCGGTCCCCTCGTTCAAGGGCTACCACGGCTTTCCCGCCTCGATCTGCTCGTCGGTCAACGAGCAGGTGGTGCACGCGATCCCGGCAGCGGACCAGGTGCTCCGGGAGGGCGACCTGATCTCGATCGACTGCGGCGCGGTGCTGGACGGCTGGCACGGCGACGCGGCGGTCACCGTCGGGGTGGGCGAGGTCGACCCGGCGCTGCTGAAGATGGCGTCGGTCGCTGAGGACGCCATGTGGGCCGGGATCGCCGCCGCCGCCCGGGGTGCCGCGAACGGCCGGGGCCGGCTCACCGACATCTCGCACGCCGTCGAGACCGCGGTCCGCCGGGGTGGCCGGTACGGCATCGTCGAGGGCTACGGCGGCCACGGCATCGGCACCGAGATGCACCAGGACCCGCACGTGCTCAACCACGGCCGCCCCGGCAAGGGTCCCCGGCTGGTGCCGGGCATGGCGTTGGCGATCGAGCCGATGATCACGATGGGTTCCCCACGTACCGTCGAGTTGTCCGATGGGTGGACGGTGGTCACCCGGGACCGGTCGATGGCGGTGCACGTCGAGCACTCGATGGCGCTGCTGGAGGACGGGGTCTGGGTGCTGACCGCGTTCGACGGCGGACGGGCGCGGCTCGGCGACCTGGTGACCGCCCGGCAGCCTGCCGATTCCCCGGCCACCTGACCGGTCATCAGGCCTCTCTGCCCTGCGGCTCTCTGCCCTGCGGGCCCCTGAGTAAGGCCCGCTGAGGAGCGTCCGGGCCCGCCCCCTGCCGGGCGCTGGCAGCCTCGTCCGCGCCCCCTCGTCGCCGACCCGGTCGGGGCGTGTCCGGATGGGGGTGTCCGGACGGCGCGGTGCCG
The DNA here is from genome assembly GCF_019374995.1 of Micromonospora sp. RL09-050-HVF-A. Classification (NCBI taxonomy): domain Bacteria; kingdom Bacillati; phylum Actinomycetota; class Actinomycetes; order Micromonosporales; family Micromonosporaceae; genus Micromonospora; species Micromonospora sp. RL09-050-HVF-A. Next base: position 3,678,990 of record NZ_JAGKQP010000002.1, on the reverse strand, counting down.
AGCTGTGCTCGTCTCGGCGGTTCACGCCGCCGTGGTCCGTCTACGGAGGGTAGCTGCCGAACCAGGGGTCACACCGCCGCTGTCGCCCGCCGCCCGCCGCTGTCGCCCGCCGCCCGCCGCTGTCGCCCGCCGCCCGCCGCTGTCGCCCGCCGCCCGCCGCTGTCGCCCGCCGCCCGCCGCTGTCGCCCGCCGCCCGCCGCTGTCGCCCGCCGCCCGCCGCTGTCGCCCGCTGCTGCCGCCATCCGCTGTCGCCGCTGTCGCTGCCGCCGCCCGCCGCTGTCGCTGCCGCCGCCCGCCGCTGTCGCTGCCGCCGCCCGCCGCTGTCGCTGCCGCCGCCCGCCGCTGTCGCTGCCGCCGCCCGCCGCTGTCGCTGCCGCCGCCCGCCGCTGTCGCTGCCGCCGCCCGCCGCTGTCGCTGCCGCCGCCCGCCGCTGTCGCCGTCCGCTGTCGCCCCTGTCGCCGTTGCCGCTGCGTGGCTGGCTGTCGTACCGGGCCCGACGGGCCGGTGCCAGTTGACCACCCCGGGTCCTTTCGAGCTGATGGCGTTGACGACTCAACCGTCGGTAGGGGGAAGCACATGAACGTCGAGTGTCAGCCTGAGCAGGGAGAGGACCTCGCGGCGGCGGTCCCCTCCTGACCGGTCCCCTCCTGACCGATCCCCTCCTGACCGAGGTGGGGGTGCTGGCTGAATCGCTGATGTCATCAGGTCGAAAGGGCCCGAGGACAGATGCGGTGGGGGAGGGCGGTCACCGGTGGGCGGACGGGCGGCCCCTCGAGTGGAGATTCGGGGCGACCCGTCGACCGCATGGGCTCGCTACCGGAGGAACCGCCCGGTGGCATCGGTCGCGCTGGCCGGTGCCGGCGTCGTAGCCGGACGAGCATCCGGCTGGCCGTGGCCGTGGCCGTGGTGGTGGCGGGGCCGTGGTGGTGGCCGTGGCGGTGGCGGGGCCGTGGTGGTGGCCGTGGCGGTGGTCTTGGTGGTGGCGGTGGCCGTGGCCGAGGTGGTGGCGGGGCCGTGGTGGCGGTGGCCGTGGTGATGGTCGTGGTGGTGGTGGCCGTGGCCGAGGTGGTGGTCTTGGCGGTGGTCGCGGGGCGGTGGCGGTGTGGCCTCTGGTCCGGCAGCCGACCTGTGGCCCGGTGGGCGGTGACGGGGTTCGGTGGCGGTGGACCCGTGGTGTCATGCTTGCCGGCATGGAGAGGCGGGCCGGCAAGCAGGAGCGGGACCGGATGCGGGCGGCGGACACCGACCGGGAGGCGACGGCGGAACGGCTCCGGGTCGCCCTGGAGGAGGGCCGGCTCGACCTGCACGAGTACGACGAACGCCTGCAACAGACGTACGGGGCGAAGACCTACGCGGAACTGGACACCGTCCTGGCTGATCTGCCGGCACCGGCGTCCGCGCAGCGCTCCGCGCTGGCCCCGCTCGGCCCGCTGGCCCCGCTCGGCCCGCTGGCCCCGCTCGGCCCGCAGGCCCCGCCGGTGTCCGGTTCCGGGGCGTCGGAGCCCGACCGGGAGGTGACGCCGGAGCCGCCGGTGACCGGGGGCACCGCAGTAGGTGAGCCGGTGCCCGTGGGTGTCGGCTCCCGCCGGTGGCCGGTCGAGGTGTGGGTGCCCTGGCTGCGGGTGGCGGCCCTGCTCACCGTGATCTGGGCGATCTCCTCGGTCGGCAGCCGGGAACTGCTGTTCTACTGGCCGGCATGGGCGCTCGGCCCGTGGGGGGTTCTGCTGCTCCTGCGTACCACTGGCGGGTTCGCCGGCGGTGCTCCCGCCCGGCGGGACCGCCGGCGGGTGGCGCGCGACACGCGGCGGCGCAAGCGCCGCGAGTAGCGCCGCAACGACCGCCGACAGCCGGGCGTTGCGTGGGAGGGTGTGCCCAGTTTCGTCCGGTTGGGTGACACCACTGGTGGCCGGTTTGGCGACCACCAGTGGGCGGGCGTACACTTTCAGATCGGCGCACAGCGTCCACTCCGGCATGCCCACCCCGCGCTTCGGTGGGAGTCCGGAGCCGCGGCTGGCGCGGGCCCCCGATGACCATCGGGAGGTCCGTGTAAGGCGTTGTGGGCCGTCCGGAGCAACCGACGTCAGGACAGCGGAGTACATGCCGAAAAAAGACGGAGCCATCGAGATCGAGGGTCGGGTCATCGAGCCTCTGCCGAACGCAATGTTCCGGGTGGAGCTCGCGAACGGCCACAAGGTGCTGGCTCACATCAGCGGCAAGATGCGGCAGCACTACATCCGCATCCTGCCGGAGGACCGGGTCGTCGTCGAACTCTCGCCGTACGACCTGACCCGCGGGCGCATCGTCTACCGCTACAAGTAAGCCTGACGGCGGCCGGGAAGTCCCCGTGTCCGTCTTCGACGTCCGGAGTCGCGGTCATCGCGTCGCCGGGCCAGATGGGAAGTAAGGCAACCGTGAAGGTCAAGCCGAGCGTCAAGAGGATCTGCAACAAGTGCCGGGTTATCCGCCGGCACGGCCGGGTCATGGTGATCTGCACCGACCCGCGCCACAAGCAGCGCCAGGGCTGATCCGATTCCGCCGTCCGTGACGAACGGAGGGCGGCGGACCGGTCCGGGTCGCGCAGATCCGACGACAACACGTCACCAGCTCGTCCCAGCCGCGGAACGTACGCACGCGTACCTTCTCGTGGCCAACCCCCGGTCGGAGGCCGGGGCCCGCTCGGGCAGCGGCCGTTCGGTCGCCGGCGCACACCGCGTCGGAGTCGGACAGGTCGGTAGCGGGGTGGGACGGGTCCACACCTCCGCCACACATCACGAGGAGTACGCCCGCACATGGCACGTCTAGTCGGCGTGGATCTCCCCCGCGAAAAGCGGATGGAGATCGCGCTCACCTACATCTTCGGGGTCGGTCGCACCCGTGCCCAGGAGACGCTCGCTGCTACCGGCATCTCGCCGGACAAGCGCGCTCGGGACCTCACGGACGAGGAGCTGGTCCAGCTCCGCGACCACATCGAGTCGAACTACAAGGTTGAAGGCGACCTGCGCCGCGAGGTCGCCGCTGACATCCGCCGCAAGGTCGAGATCGGCTGCTACGCCGGCATCCGGCACCGCCGGGGCCTGCCCGTGCGTGGCCAGCGGACGCGGACCAACGCCCGCACCCGCAAGGGCCCGAAGCGGACCGTGGCCGGCAAGAAGAAGCCCGGCAAGAAGTAACTTCCCAGCCGGGATTCAGGCGAAGAGCCAGCAGTCGATCGAGAACCCATACAGGAGCGCAGAAGACTTATGCCACCTAAGGCTCGTGCCGGAGCCGCAGTCAAGAAGGTCCGGCGCAAGGAACGCAAGAACGTCGCCCACGGGCAGGCGCACATCAAGAGCACGTTCAACAACACCATCGTGTCCATCACGGACCCGACCGGTGCGGTCATCTCCTGGGCCTCCGCGGGCCAGGTTGGCTTCAAGGGCTCCCGCAAGTCGACCCCGTTCGCCGCGCAGCTGGCCGCCGAGGCCGCCGCGCGTCGGGCGATGGAGCACGGCATGCGCAAGGTCGACGTGTTCGTCAAGGGCCCCGGCTCCGGCCGGGAAACCGCCATCCGCTCGCTGCAGGCCGTCGGGCTGGAGGTCGGCCAGATCGCCGACGTCACCCCGCAGCCGCACAACGGGTGCCGTCCGCCGAAGCGTCGCCGGGTCTGAGAGGTTAGAGAGAGATGGCTCGTTACACCGGTGCTGACTGCCGCCGTTGCCGGCGGGAGAAGATGAAGCTGTTCCTCAAGGGCAGCAAGTGCGATGGCCCGAAGTGCCCGTTCGAGTCCCGGCCGTTCCCGCCCGGGCAGCACGGTCGTGGCCGCACCAAGGAGACGGAGTACCTGCTCCAGCTCCGCGAGAAGCAGAAGGCGCGTCGGGTCTACGGCGTGCTGGAGAAGCAGTTCCGCGGGTACTACGAGGAGGCCGTGGCCAAGCAGGCCAAGACCGGTGAGGTCCTCCTGCAGATCCTCGAGTCGCGCCTCGACAACGTGGTCTACCGGGCCGGTTACGCGCACTCGCGGGACATGGCCCGCCAGCTTGTCAAGCACGGTCACTTCACCGTGAACGGCAAGAAGGTCGACATCCCGTCGTACCGCGTCAAGGAGCACGACATCATCGAGGTCCGGGGCAAGAGCAAGGAGCTCACCCCGTTCATCGTGGCGCAGGCCCAGGCCGGCTCGAAGACCGTTCCGGCGTGGCTGGAGGCGATCCCGAGCCAGATGAAGGTCCTGGTGCACTCGCTCCCGGCCCGTCAGGTGATCGACACCCAGGTCCAGGAGCAGCTGATCGTCGAGCTCTACTCCAAGTAGGGCCCGTTGCGGTGGCCCGTCCTGCGGGGCGGGCCACCGGAACAGTTCGTGTCGTGGACGTCATATAGCGGGCGTCCCGGAAGAGAAGAGAAAAGATGCTCATCAGCCAGCGACCGTCTCTCTCCGAAGAGTCGATCAACGAGACCCGTTCCCGGTTCACCATCGAGCCGCTGGAGCCCGGCTTCGGCTACACCCTGGGTAACTCGCTGCGGCGTACGCTGCTGTCGTCCATCCCGGGTGCCGCGGTCACCTCGATCAAGATCGACGGTGTGCTGCACGAGTTCACCACGATCCCCGGGGTCAAGGAGGACGTGGTCGAGCTCGTCATGAACATCAAGGAGCTCTGCGTCAGCTCCGAGCACGACGAGCCGGTCAGCATGTACCTGCGCAAGCAGGGTCCGGGCGACGTCACCGCAGGCGACATCCAGCCCCCGGCCGGTGTCTCGGTGCACAACCCCGACCTCAAGCTCGCCACCCTCAACGGCAAGGGCCGGCTCGACATGGAGCTGACCGTCGAGCGGGGTCGCGGCTACGTGACGGCGGCGCAGAACAAGCAGGCCGGCGCCGAGATCGGCCGGATCCCGGTCGACTCGATCTACTCGCCGGTGCTCAAGGTGACGTACCGCGTCGAGGCGACCCGCGTCGAGCAGCGGACCGACTTCGACCGGCTGATCATCGACGTCGAGACCAAGCCGTCGATGGGTCCGCGTACCGCGCTGGCCTCCGCCGGTTCGACGCTGGTGGAGCTGTTCGGGTTGGCCCGGGAGCTGGACGAGACCGCCGAGGGCATCGACATCGGGCCGTCCCCGCAGGACGCCCAGCTGGCGGCGGACCTGGCCCTGCCGATCGAGGAGCTGGACCTCACGGTCCGTTCCTACAACTGCCTCAAGCGCGAGGGCATCAACTCCGTTGGTGAGCTGATCGGGCGTACCGAGGCCGACCTCCTCGACATCCGCAACTTCGGCCAGAAGTCGATCGACGAGGTCAAGATGAAGCTCGCCGGGATGGGTCTGGGGCTGAAGGACTCGGCCCCGAACTTCGACCCGGCACACGTCGTGGACGCCTTCGGTGAGGCCGACTACGACACCGACGACTATCGCGAGACCGAGCAGCTCTAGTCCGCGCTGCCGCCACACCTGAGGAGCACCAAGCATGCCCACGCCCACCAAGGGCCCCCGCCTCGGCGGCAGCCCCGCGCACGAGCGGCTGATGCTGGCCAACCTGGCCACCGCGCTGTTCCAGCACGGCAAGATCCAGACCACCGAGACGAAGGCCCGGCGGCTGCGTCCGCTGGCCGAGCAGCTCATCACCAAGGCCAAGCGGGGCGACCTCGCCTCGCGGCGGCGGGTGCTGGGCGTCGTCAAGGACAAGGACGTGGTCTACTCCCTGTTCGACCAGATCGCGCCCCGGTACGCCAACCGCAACGGTGGCTACACCCGGATCGTGAAGACCGGCCCGCGCAAGGGTGACGCCGCTCCGATGGCGATCATCGAGCTGGTGGAGGAGCTTCAGGTCGCCGAGCCCAAGGCGAACAAGAAGACCGCCGCCCGCAAGGCCGCCCAGCAGGACAAGGTCGAGGCGCTCGCCCCGGCCGAGGAGACCCCGGCGGCCCCGGCCGACCAGGACTCCGAGGCGCCGGTCTCGGCGTCCGGTGACACCGCCGCCGCCCGCGAGGACAGCGACGAGGCCACCGAGACCGACGAGGCCACCGAGAAGAAGGCCTGAGCACCAGCAGCATCGTCGGGCCCGGCATCCCTTCCTGGGGTGCCGGGCCCGACGCCGTGAACGGGAGGTACGAGGTGGACGAGCGGACCCGGCTGCGGCTGGACGTCTCGTACGACGGCACCGACTTCTCCGGCTGGGCGGTCCAACCGGCCCGGCGCACCGTGGCCGGGGTGCTGGTCGAGACGCTGGACCTGGTGCTCGGGGCGGGTGCCGTCACCGGGTTGACGGTGGCCGGCCGGACCGACGCCGGGGTGCACGCCACCGGGCAGGTCTGCCACCTCGACGTGCCCGTCGGCGTCTGGGCGGAGCACCGGGGGCGGCTGCTGCGCCGGCTGGCCCGGCTGCTCCCCGGTGACGTGCGGGTCCGGGCGATGACCGAGGTGCCCGTCGAGTTCGACGCCCGCTTCTCGGCGACCTTCCGTCGGTACGAGTACCGGGTGACCGATGCGCCGTGGGGGGTCGAGCCGTTGCGACGGCGGGACATCCTCGCCTGGTCCCGACCGTTGGACCTGGCCGCCCTGAACGTCGCGGCGGCCGGCCTGGTGGGGGAGCACGACTTCGCCGCGTACTGCCGGCGTAAGGAGAACGCCACCACCGTGCGCGAGGTGACCCGGCTGGACTGGCGGCGGGACCCGGACGGCATTCTGGTCGCCACCGTGCAGGCCGACGCGTTCTGCCAGGCGATGGTGCGCAGCCTGGTGGGGGCGATGCTGACCGCCGGGGACGGTCGACGTCCGGTCGAGTGGCCGGCGGGGCTGCTGGCCCGGCGGGAACGCTCCAGCGAGGTGACGGTCGCGCCGGCGCACGGGTTGACCCTGGTGGCCGTCGGCTATCCACACGACCCGGCCGAGTACGCCGACCGCGCCGACCGTACCCGCCGGTTGCGGCTCCCCGTCCAGTCCTGAGGGCCGGGGACGGTCGGGTCCCGGGCGGCGGATCCCGTTCCCTCCGGGCCGGGCACGACGCAGGCCCGGCCGCGCCGGCCGGGCCTGCGTCGGTGGTCGTCAGTCGCCGGGCAGCTCGTCGGTGTCCGGGTCGCCGGCGCGGGGGGTCGCGGTGGGGGTGGGGTCTTCCGGTTCCCGGCGTGCGGGGTGGCCGAGGGCTGGTGGCCTTGGCGGTGGGTTGGTCGACGCTGACGCCGGCCGCCCGGCGGTCCAGGACGCCCTTGTCGAGGTGCAGTTCGACCAGGTCGTAGATGATCTCGCGGACGGTCTGGTCGCCGGCCGGGACGGCACCGGCGTCGTCCCTGGTCACCAGGCAGTAGGCGACGTAGTGGCCGCGCACCTGCCAGGCGACGCGGGCGGCGGCGGTGGCGACCGACTCGGTGTCTTCCCCCGCGGGCATGCCCCGGAACCGGCCGCGCCGGTCGTCGAGCAGTGGGCGGATCCGGTCCCGGACGCGTTGCGCGGTGGCCAGGTCGGTCAGGTTGAGCAGGCCGACGGTGACCAGGTGGTCCTCGTCGGGGGAGCGCAGGGTGGCCCGGACCACCTGGCTGCACCCGAGGGTGACCAGCAGGTCGGCTATCTCGCCGGTGGCCGCGACGGCGCAGCTGGCGTTCGACTGGGTCTTGAGCACCTGGTATTCGTGCCGGTCGACGCCGATGACCAGCTTGCTGCCGGGGAAGACCTCCTTGGCGGTCAACGGCTGCCGGTCGACCTCCCGGGAGTCCAGTGGCCCGTCGGCCTGGTCGTCGGGGGTGGCGGTGCCCGGTGCCGTCGGCGCGGCCTGCCCGTTCGGCGACGTGTCGTCGGTCGGGGTGCGGTCGATGAGCAGGACGGCCCCGCCGAGCCCGCAGAGGCCGAGCAGCATCAGCACGGCGGCCCCGCCGACGACGATCTGCCAGCCGCGGCCACCCCGGCGGCCCCGGCCGTCGCCGGAGCGGCGGGACCTGGCGCGGTCCGGTGCGGACGTCGCGCCGGGCACCTGGACGGCGGACCGGATCGGGACGGGGTCGACCGTCGGCGGTGCCGGTTGGTTGACCCGGGGCAGCGACGGTGCCGGGAAGCGGGACGGGGAGGGCCCGGCCGCCGTGGTCGGCGGGGGCTGGAACAGCGGCAGGTCCGCGTCGGGCCGCGGGTTCTCCTCGAATGCGTCCTCAGCGGACTCGTACCGATATACCATGTCGCCCAGAGTAGGGTTCATTGCCCCTTTAGGGGGTAATAACAGGAAATACGGTCTGTGGCGCGTCGGGCGGGGACGCCGGCCGACGGCAGCCCCGCTCCGGACCGGTGGAACAATGCCCCGGTGACCGGCGACCACTACTTCACCGCGGAGCCCAGCGCCCCGGCCCACCCCCGCGAGGTGGAGTTCCACGTCGCCGGGCGCGACTACACACTCGCCTCCGCCAGCGGGGTCTTCTCCGCCACCCGGCTCGACCCCGGCACCGCCGTCCTGCTGCGCAAGGCCGACCTGCCGACCGCCGCCACCGGTGGCCACCTGCTCGACATCGGCTCCGGGTTCGGCCCGATCAGCTGCGTGCTGGCCGACCTCGCGCCGACCGCCACCGTCTGGGCGGTCGACGTCAACGAACGGGCCCGCGCACTGACCGCCGCGAACGCCGCCCGCATCGACGCCGCCGACCGGGTCCACGCGGTCACCCCCGACGAGGTGCCGGCCGACGTCACCTTCACCCAGGTCTGGTCCAACCCGCCGATCCACGTCGGCAAACCCGAACTGCACGGACTGCTGCGCCGCTGGCTGCCCCGGCTCGCCCCGGACGGCGTCGGCTGGCTGGTGGTGGCCCGCCACCTCGGCGGCGACTCGCTGCACCGCTGGCTGCTCGACGAGGGCTTCGCGGTGACCCGGCACGCCAGCCAGAAGGGCTACCGGGTGCTGCGGGTCACCCGGTAATCCGGTGTCCTCCGGCCCCACGCCTCGGGCAGGATGCCCGCGTGGGATACGTGGACGTGGCAGCGGTCGGGCACATCCTCCCGGACGGTCGGGAACTCTTCGCCGACGTGTCGTTCCGGGTCGGTGAGGGGGCCAAGGTCGCCCTGGTCGGGCCGAACGGCGCCGGCAAGACGACGCTGCTGAGGATGGTCGCCGGGGACCTGCCGGTGCGCACCGGCGCGGTCGCGCGGGCCGGCGGGCTCGGCGTGATGCGGCAGTTCATCGGCATGATCGGTGACGAGTCGACGCTGGCCGACCTGGCCCTGTCGCTGGCCCCGCCGGCGCTGCGCGACGCCGGCCGCCGGCTCGTCGACACCGAACAGGCCATGCGCGCCGCCGAGCTGCGCGGCAAGTACAGCACCGCCGCCGGCAAGGCCCAGCTGGCGTACGCGGACGCGCTGGCCGCCTGGGGCGAGGCCGGCGGGTACGACGCCGAGGTGCTCTTCGACACCGTCACCACCACCGTGCTCGACCTGCCCTGGGACGCGTCCCGGGACCGCCCGGTGCGGACCCTGTCCGGTGGCCAGCAGAAGCGCTTCGCCCTGGAGCTGCTGCTGCGGGGCACCGACGAGGTGCTGCTGCTCGACGAGCCGGACAACTTCCTCGACGTGCCCGGTAAACGTTGGCTGGAGCAACGGCTGCGCGAGTCCACCAAGTCGGTGCTGTACGTCTCACACGACCGGGAGCTGCTGGCCCGTACCGCCGACCGGGTGGTCGCCGTCGAGGGGGGCAGCGCCTGGGTGCACCCGGGTAGCTTCGCCAGCTGGCACGAGGCCCGCACCGCCCGGCACGCCCGCCTCGACGAGTTGCGTCGCCGCTGGGACGAGGAGCACCAGAAGCTGCGTGAGCTGATGCTGATGTACAAGCAGAAAGCCGCGTACAACGACGGGCTCGCCTCCCGTTACCAGGCGGCGCAGACCCGGCTGCGCAAGTTCGAGGAGGCCGGGCCGCCACCCGTACCGCCGAAGGACCAGGACATCCGGATGCAGCTGGCCGGCGGGCGGACCGGCAAGCGCGCGGTGATCTGCGAGCAGCTGGAGCTGGACGGCCTGACCTACCCCTTCGACCTGGAGCTGTGGTACGGCGACCGGGTGGCGGTGCTCGGGGCCAACGGCACCGGCAAGTCGCACTTCCTGCGCCTGCTGGCCCGGGGCGGCACCGACCCCGACCCGGCCAACGGCCCGGTCGACGGGGCCGCCGCGCTGGCCCCGGTGGCACACGGCGGGGTGGTCCGGCTGGGTGCCCGGGTCCGCCCGGGGCACTTCTCGCAGACCCACGACCGGCCGGAGCTGATGGCCAAGACCCTGGTCGAGGCGCTGTGGCGGGGCGACGAGCACCGGGCCGGAATGGACCGGCACGCGGCGATGGCGGCGCTGAGCCGCTACGAGCTGGCCGGCCAGGGCGACCAGCGCTTCGGCACCCTGTCCGGCGGTCAGCAGGCCCGGTTCCTGGTGCTGCTGCTGGAGCTGTCCGGGGCGACCCTGCTGCTGCTCGACGAGCCGACCGACAACCTCGACCTGGCCTCGGCCGAGGCGTTGGAGGCGGGACTGGCCGCGTTCGCCGGGACGGTCGTCGCGGTCACCCACGACCGCTGGTTCACCCGCTCGTTCGACCGGTTCGTGCTGTTCCGGGGGGACGGTGAGGTGGTGGAGACCCCGGAGCCGGTCTGGGACGTGGGCTGAGTCACCCACGCGGACCGTGAGGTGCCGACCCCGGCCGGTCGTCGGGCGGGGTCGGGGCCGGTCCGGGCGGCATAGGGTGGATCTCGTGACTGAGATGACCTACCGCCGGTTGGGCGACTCCGGGCTCGTGGTGTCCGTGGTCGGCATCGGCTGCAACAACTTCGGCCGCAAGCTCGACATCGACGGCACCCGGGCGGTGGTCGACGCCGCGCTCGACGCCGGGATCACCTTCTTCGACACCGCCGACATCTACGGCGAGCCCCCGGGGGGTTCCGAGGAACTGCTCGGGCAGGCCCTCAAGGGCCGCCGGGACGACGTGGTGCTGGCCACCAAGTTCGGCATGTCGATGGGCGGGCGCAACGGCCGCGACTTCGGGGTACGCGGGTCCCGGCGGTACGTGGTGCGGGCCGTCGAGGCGTCGCTGCGCCGGCTCGGCACCGACCACATCGACCTGTACCAGCTGCACGAACCCGACCCGGACACCCCGATCGACGAGACGCTCGCCGCGCTGGACGACCTGGTCCGCGCCGGCAAGGTGCGCTACCTGGGCAACTCCAACTTCTCCGGCTGGCAGATCGCCGACGCCGACTGGACGGCGAAGACCCGGGGGCTGACCCGGTTCGTCAGCGCGCAGAACCACTACAACCTGCTCCACCGCGACGCCGAGGTCGAGATCATTCCGGCCTGCGAGCGGTTCGGCCTGGGCCTGCTGCCGTTCTTCCCGCTCGCCAACGGGCTGCTCACCGGCAAGTACCGGCGCGACACCGCCCCACCCGCCGGCAGCCGCCTCTCCGGCGGTGGCCGGTACGCCGAGCGGCTCGCCGCGGCCCGCTGGGAGACCATCGAGGCGCTGGAGACGTTTGCGGCGCAGCGGGGGCTGACGCTGCTCCAGGTGGCCATCGGCGGGCTGGCCGCCCGACCGGCGGTGGCCTCCGTCATCGCCGGGGCCACCACCGCCGAGCAGGTCCGGGCGAACGCCGCCGCCGGCACCTGGCAGCCCACCGACGACGACCTCGACGCCCTGGACGCCCTGCTCTGACCGGCCCGGGTCGGACGCGGTCGGGCCCGGACACCGTCGCGGTGTCCGGGCCCGATCGGGTACCAGGTCGTCAGCCGGCCAGGCCGGTCGGCTCCCCGGGGTGGGCCCGGCGACGCCACCACAGCAGCGTCGACCCGGCGACGACGACCACCGCCAGCGCACCGGCCAGCCACGGCCAGCCGCCGAAGCCGTCGTCGGCGTCCCCGCCGGTGGGCGGCAGCGTGGCGGCGACCGGCGACGGCGACTGGGCCACCCGGGCCTGCACCTGAGCGGTCGCCGTGCTCTGGTAGGGGGCGGGGGCGCGGACCGTCACCCGCCAGTCGCCGGGGGAGAGCAGCGGGCCGCTGCTGTAGAAGCCCTGCCCCTCCCCGGACGGCTCGATCTGCACCGGCCCGGCCGTCCGGCCCCCCTCACCCTCGGCTGTCACGGTGAGCCGGACCGGCTGGTCCAGCCGGTGCCCGTCGGCGTACACGGCCATCACGGTCACCCCACCGGCGCCGTCACCGGCCACCGTCAGCTTGACCTTTCCGCCGTGCGCCGCCGCCGGACCCGCCGGCAGGGTCACCAGGGCCGCCACGACCAGCGCGGCGAGGGCTCTCAAGGTACGCATCGACGTCTCCCTTGCTATGTGGAGGGGCCGCCCCCACCGCCGGTGTCGACGGTGGGAGCGGCCCCGTGGTGCTCCTTACAGCGAACCGCCCTTGGCGATCCGGGTGGGGTCGGCACCGAGCCGGCCGGCCCCGTTGACCGACTTGTTGGCGTTCGCCTTGACGCCGGCCTTGGTGGCCGCGCCACCGAGCCGGACGATCATGGCGTCGGCGTCCCGGACCAGCACGTCCCGCACGTCGGTGTCGGTCACCACCGCGGGGTCGGTGGCCAACGCCTTGAAGGCGGTCAACTGCTGCACCGCCCGCTTGTCGTTGCCCGCCGCCTCGGACTCCCGTACCGCGTCCAGCTTGTTGGACAGCTGACGGTGCGCCTTGGTGGAGAGTCGTCCGGTCGCCTTGAACCGGTCCAGCAGGTTCTGCATGTCCCGGAACGAGGTGGTGACGAAGAACCGGACCGTCGAGGTGGTGGAGTTGCCCGCCTTGTCGGTCGCGGTCACCGTCAGCTCGTGCAGGCCGAGCGGCAGCTCGTACAGCGCCTGCAGGGTGCCGCTGGCGTACGCCCGACCGTCCAGCACGCCGGAGGTCGTCTTGATGCCGGAGGTCGGGTCGACCGCCTGCCACGAGATCCGGACGTCCTGGCTGTCACCGTAGAGTTGGCCGTCGGCGATGCCGGAGACCAGCAACGTCGGCTTGGTGCCGTCGATCTTGACGACCGCCGACTTCAGCGCCTCGACGTTGCCGGCGGCGTCGGTGGCCCGGTACAGCAGCTCGTGCGTGCCGTCCCCGGTCACCTCCACCGGCGTGGTGTACGCCGTCCAGGCGCCACCGTCGAGCGACCACTCCAGCTTCTTGACCCCGGAACCGGCGTCGGTGGAGGTGATCACCACCGGGACGGTGCCGTTGTGCCAGCCGTCGTCGTTGGCCGGGGCGAACGACGCCGAGCTGACCGGCGCGGTGGCGTCGATCTTCACGGCGACCTTCTTCGTCGCCTCCACGTTGCCGGCCGCGTCCGTCGACCGGAACCGCACCTCGTGGGTGCCGTCCCCGCTGACCTGCACCGGCTCGGTGTACGCGGTCCACGTGGTGGCCCCGTCGAGCTGGTACTCGGTGCTCGCCACCCCGCTACCGCCGGCCTCGTCGGCCGCCGCCAGCGTCACGGTGACCGGGCCGGTGTGCCAACCCTCGGTCGGGGTGCCGGAGACGGTGGCCGTGGTCACCGGGGCGGTCGTGTCGGCCGCCCTGGTGGAGAGCCGGAAGTAGTCGAACGAGGCCGTCTTCGAGGTGGCCGCGTTCGCGCCGAGGGTGAACAGACCGATCTTCGGGGTGGCCCCGACGGCGGTGTTCGTCACCGTCTCGAACGTGGTCCACTCCTGCCCGTCCGCCGAGTACGACGCGGTGAAGGTGTCACCGGCGCGGGCCAGCCGCAGGTACCACACCCCCGAGGTCAGGTTGGAGACCTGGGGCTGCGGGTTCTGCGTCGCCCCGGCGAGTTCGCCACGGAACTCGATCCGCCGGGAGACCGCCTGCCCGGCCTGGTTGTCCACGATGTAGTCCAACTTGACGTAGTTGTCGTCGTCGGCGTGGACGATCAGACCGGCCTGCTGGTACTGCTCGGCCAGGGCACTGCCGTCGACCTTCGTCTCCAGGGTCCAGTCACCGCTCGGCGCGGTCTGGAGGATGAAGTTCTTCGGCCCGGTGTTGTTGGTGCCGTAGATGTCACCGGACGGCACGTCGATCTTCAGCGCACCGTCGACCACCCGGTAACCGGCCGGGTCCTCACGGAGCACCGCGTTCCACCGGCACTTGTCGAGCGTGGTGCCGGTGAACTCGTCCGACGGGGTGACCGGGCCGGCCGGGGCGTCCGGCGAGACCAGGAACGAGTCGAACACCGCGTCCACCACCGGGGCGGTGGTGCCACCGTTGAGGGCGAGCAGGCCGATGCGCGGGTTGGTGATGCCGGCCAGCGCGGCGGACCGGCCGACCGGGGTGAACGTGACACCGTCGGTCGAGAACTGCGCGGTCAGGTTGGTGCCGTCGCTGATCAGCCGCAGCCAGATGGTGTCACCGGCCGGGGCGGCCACGGCGTCGGCCGCGTCGTTACGCGGAGTCCCGGCGGTCTCCCGGATGAACTCCACCTTGCGCGAACCGCCGTAGAGCAGGTCCACCTTGGCGTAGTTGTCGTCGTCGCCGTAGATCAGCAGGCCGGCCTGCTGGTAGTCGGCGGTGACGGGCACGGTGACCTTCGTGGTGGCCTGCCAGGCCCCGCTGGGTGCGGGCTGGAGCACCAGGTTGGTCGCGTCGTTACGGGAGCCGTACAGGTCACCCGAGGAGGTGGGCAGCCGCAGCGCCCCACCGGAGACCGAGTAGAGCTGGTTCTCCCGGACCACCGACCAGCGGTCCTTGTCGAGGCTGTTGCCGAGGAACTCGTCCGACCGCGCGCCGAGGCACGAGTTGGTCGGCGCGTCCACCTTGACCGGGACGGTCGCGTAGGACTTCGCACCCCGGCTGTCCGTCACCGTCAGGGTGGCGGTGAAGGTGCCCGGGGTGGTGTAGGTGTGGGTGGCGTTCAGGGTCGTCGCCGTCCCGCCGTCACCGAAGTCCCAGGCGTACGTCAGCGGGGTGTCACCCTCGGTGTCGGTGGCCGTGCCGGTGAAGGTCACGGTGACCGGCGCGGTGCCGGTCGCCGGGGTGGCGGTGGCCGTCACCTGCGGCGGCGCGTTGTCGGTGACGCCCCGTCCGATGAAGTCCATCCAGTTGACGTTGAACAGCGAACCCGCGCCACCGGCGGGGTCCTTGGCGACGAAGTACAGCGCGCCCTCCGCACCGGCCGTCACCGGCGCGGTCACGTCGACGAACTGCTGCCAGCCACCCGTGCTCGGCACGGTGGCCGTGGCCACGACCGGGCCGTCGACGGCACCGGCGTGCACGTCGATCCGACCGCCCTGGACCTCGGAGGCCACCCGGAACCGGATCTGCTCGACCCCGGTCAGGTTGGCCGGGACGAGCGACCACCAGTCGCCGTCCTCGATGAAGCCGATGTTCTGGCCGCCACCGGCGGGGTCGGTGGTGGTCTCCTTCTGCACGCCCGGGTCACCGCCGCCGGTGCTGCCCGGGGCCCGCCCGGTGGCCGTGTAGTACTCGGCCTGCTTGCGCTTGGGCTGGAGGATCTCGATCGCCCGACCGGTCAACGGGCCGGCGCCGCCGGTGCCGCCGTCGTCGGTGTAGGTGGCCTCGAAGACCGCGAAGACGTTGGCCTCCGCGCCGTGACCCGACGCCAGCGAGGTCTGCACGGTGCCGGTGCAGCCGGTGTGCTGCTCCAGCGGGTGGGCGTGCTCGTCGTGGCCGAGCAGCACCTGCAGCTGCACCCGGTCACAGTCGACGGTGCCGTCCTCCGGGTCGGTCACCTTGATCGTGTACTTGACCTGGTCGCCCCACTCGAAGAAACCGCCGCTGGGCGGGAACTCGATGGTCACCGTCGGGGCGGTGTTGCCGACCGTCACCGGCACGTTCGCCACGGCGGTGCGGCCCTTGGGGTTGGTGACGGTGAGCTGCGCGGTGTAGTCGCCGGCCGCGGTGTAGGTGTGGGTGGGGTTCGCCTCGGTGGAGGTCTGGCCGTCACCGAACTTCCACGCGTAGGTCAGCGTGCCGCCGTCCGGGTCACGCGACCCGGCGCTGGAGAAGTTCACGGTCAGCGGCGCGGCCCCGGAGGTGGGGTCGGCGCTGGCCTCGGCGATGGGGGCGCGGTCACCGGCGGTGTAGTCGATCCGGTAGACCCCGGAGTCGTCGTTGTTGCCGCCGAAGCCGGTGCCCCACTCGATCATGTAGAGCGCGCCGTCCGGACCGAACTCGAAGTCCATCGGACGGATCATCGGCATGCCGGTGAGCAGCTGGTTGATGTCGACCAGCGTCTTGCCGTCCGCGCTGACCTGCATCGTGTACATCTTCGACTGGTTCCACTCGCCGAGCAGCGCCTTGCCGTCGTAGTACGCCGGCCACTTGCGGCCCGACGTGCTGTCGGCGTCGTAGCGGTAGACCGGGCCGCCCATCGGGGCACCGCCGCCACCGATCTCGGGGAAGCGCGGGTCGCCCGCGTAGCCGTAGTCCACCGTCGCCGCGATGGCCGGCGGCAGGTTGGTCAGGCCGGTGTTGTTGGGCGAGTCGTTGACCGGCGCGGCGCAGTCGAACTTCGCCCCGCTCGGCCCGGACGGGAAGGTGTAGTCGTTGTACGCCTTGTTGTTGCCGGTGCAGTACGGCCAGCCGTAGTTGCCGGCCGTGGCGACGATGTTCCACTCCACCAGGCCCTCGGGGCCCCGGTTCGGGTTGGCCGTCGAGGCGTCCGGCCCGTAGTCGGCGACGTAGAGGGTGTCGGTCTTCTGGTCGACGCCGATCCGGAACGGGTTACGGAAGCCCATGCCGAAGATCTCGGGACGGGTCTTCGCGGTGCCCGGGGCGAACAGGTTGCCCGTCGGGATCGTGTAGGTGCCGTCGTCCTCCGGGTGCACCCGGATCACCTTGCCGCGCAGGTCGTTGGTGTTGCCGGCGCTGCGCTGCGCGTCGTAGTCCTGCCGGCCGGCCCGCTCGTCGATCGGGGTGAAGGCGCTCGACTCGAACGGGTTGGTGTTGTCGCCGGTGGCCAGGTAGAGGTTGCCCTGCGAGTCGAAGGTCATGCTGCCGCCGGCGTGGCAGCAGGTGTTGCGCTGCGTGTCGACCTGGAGGATGACCTTCTCGGTGGCCTTGTCGATGGTGTCACCGTTGACGGTGAACCGGGACAGGTAGTTGCGCGGGGCGCCACCGGCCGGTGCGTAGTACAGGTAGATCCACTTGTTGGTGGCGAAGTCCGGGTCGAGGCGCAGCCCGAGCAGGCCGTCCTCGTTGCCGGTGAAGACGTCCAGCCGGGTCGCGGTGACCGTGTTGCCGGTGTCCGGCTTCACGATCTGCACCCGGCCGTCGCGCTCGGCGTAGAACACCCGGCCGTCCGGAGCGATGTCCAGCTCCATCGGGTTGTTGGTGTTGCTGTCGAGGGTGACCTTCTCGAAGTTCGCGGTCTTGGAGGCGCCGCAGTCGGCGTTCTCGACGCCGGCCGCGGTGCGGATGCCGCCGAGCAGGTGGCTGAGGAACTCCGGCTCGGTGTACGACGCCTGGGTGTGGCCGCCGCCGGTGTACCACGACCGACCGCCGTCGTAGTCCTGGCACCAGGCGGTGGGGTGGTCGGCGCCCATCGCGCCGGCACCCGGGCTGTAGGACTTCTCGTCCAGGCTGGCCAGCACGTGCACCTTGGAGCGCGGGTTGGTGCGGAAGTTGTACCACTCGTCGAACCGGGACCAGCGGTCCGGCAGGTCGGCGGTCGACGGGTGCGCGTGGTCCTCGACCTTGACGGTGGCCTGCTGGTTGGCGGGGTGGCCGGAGAAGTACGCGCCGACCAGGTCGCCGTACCAGGCCCAGTCGTACTCGGTGTCGGAGGCGGCGTGCACGCCCGCGTAGCCGCCGCCGGCCTTGATGTAGCGCTCGAACGCGGCCTGCTGGGTGCTGTCGAGCACGTCACCGGTGGTGGAGAGCCAGATCACCGCCTGGTATTTCGCCAGGTTGGTGTCGTTGAAGGCGGCTCCGTCCTCGGTGGTGTCGACGGTGAACCCGTTGTCGGTGCCGAGCTTCTGGATCGCGGCGATGCCGGCCGGGATGGCGTCGTGCCGGAAGCCGGCGGTCTTGGAGAAGACCAGGACCGAGAAGGGTTCGGCGGCGGCTGCCGCCGGTGCCGGTGCGGCCTGTGGCTGGGCCGCCGCGACGGGAGCGGCCTGGGCGGCGGTGCCGCCGATCAGGCCGCTGGCAAGTAGGGAGAGGGCCAGTAGACCGGCACCCAGTGGGCCGCGACGGGCGCGGCGATGGCGGGATGGAGACACTCCATGCTCCTTTTGTCCGTGCTGGACAGTGGTGGGGGCATGGGGACGACTCGCCGCAGACCGTCCCCGGTCGGATCGGTGTGGGCCCGCCGAGGTCCGCACCAGTGGCGATCAGGTGCGGGCCACGCCGAGGCTCCGCACCGGAATAATGTCGATCGGTTGAACAAATTAGCGCCGCTGGATTGGTTTCCGGCAAGGCATGAGCATGTAACGATTCGGTATCGGCGACTCGCTTTTCCGGCTTATGTGGATACAAGCCCACAACCGTACGCATTGATAGTCCTGGATCAATCTAACACCCCTTGGCGGATCAGCGGATCTGTCGTACGGTCACAGGCACGTGACCCACGGGAGCCCGGTACACCGGGCTGAGAGGGGGGCTGAGAGCCCCCGACCGTCGAACCTGATCCGGGTAATGCCGGCGCAGGGAGGAGAGTTGCCGTGCCGTCCCTCGGCCGACTGCATCTGATCACCGACACCCGCCCCGGGTGCGACCCGCTCGCCGTCGTACGGGCCGCCCTCCCGGTGGCCCGCGCCGACCTCGTCGTCCAGGTCCGGGTGACCGACGACACCACCGACCGGCAGGCGTACGACCTGGCCCGACGGGTACGCGCGCTCTGCGTGCCGTACGAGGCGACCTGCCTGGTCAACGACCGGCTGCACGTCGCCCTCGCGGTGGACGCCCACGGCGGCCACGTCGGCGCGGACGACCTGCCCGTCGCGGCGGCCCGCCGGGTCCTCGGCCCCGCCGCCGTGCTCGGCGCGACCGCCCGGGAACCGGACGCCGCCGCCCGGGCCGTCGCCGCCGGGGCCAGCTACCTGGGCGTCGGCCCGTGCCATCCCACCGCCACCAAGACCGGCCTGCCCGACCCGATCGGCCCCGCCGGCATCCACGCCGTCGTCGCCGCCGTCGCCGTGCCGGTGATCGCCATCGGCGGGGTCACCGCCGCCACCGTGCCGGCGCTGCGGGCCGCCGGGGCGTACGGCGTGGCGGTGGTCGGGGCGCTGTCCACCGCCGCCGACCCGGGCCGGGCCACCGCCGAACTGATCGCGGCACTGACGTGCTGACCCGGCCCGACGTCGCCATCGTGGGCGCGGGGCCGGTCGGATTGGCGATCGCCTGGCGCTGCGCCACCCGGGGCCTGCGGGTGACCGTGCACGACCCGGCCCCCGGCTCCGGCGCGTCCCGGGTCGCCGCCGGGATGCTCGCCCCGGTCGCCGAGGCGTACTTCGGGGAACGGGAACTGACCGGGCTGCTCACCGCGTCCGCCGCCCGCTGGCCGGGTTTCGCCGCCGAACTGACCGCCGCCACCGGCAGGGAGTTCGGCTACCGCACCGACGGCACCCTCGTCGTCGGGCTCACCGGGGACGACCTGGCCGAAGCCCGCCGGCTCTGGTCGTACCAGCAGGGGTTGGGGCTGCCGATCAGCGCGCTGCGCCCGTCGCAGCTGCGGGAGCGCGAACCGGCGCTGACCCCCCGGCTGCGCGGCGGAGCGGTCGCCCCCGGCGACCACCAGGTCGACCCGCGCCGGCTGGTCGACGCGCTCCGGGTCGCCGCCGAGCGGGCCGGCGCGACCCTGCTGCCCGGCCTAGTGACCCGACTGGCCGAGGTGGACGCGCCCGTCGTCGTGGTCGCCGCCGGCTGCGGCGCCGCCGCGCTGACCGGGCTGCCGGTCCGCCCGGTCAAGGGCCAGGTGCTGCGGCTGCGCGCGCCCGACCAGCGCCCGCCCGGCTTCCGGCACGTCATCCGGGGGTACGCCGACGGCGAGTCGGTCTACCTCGTCCCCCGCGACGACGGCGAGGTGGTGCTCGGGGCGACCGTCGAGGAACGCGCCGACACCGAGGTGACCACCGGGGCGGTGCTGCGGCTGCTCCGGGCCGCCGTCGACCTCGTCCCCGAACTCGCCGAGTACGCGCTGACCGAGGCCACCGCCGGGCTGCGCCCCGGCACCCCGGACAACGCGCCGATCCTCGGCCCGCTGCCCGGCCGCCCCGGCGTGCTCGCCGCCACCGGCCACCACCGGCACGGCATCGTGCTCACCCCGGTCACCGCCGACCTGATCACCGACCTGATCGTCACCGGTCAGCCGGACCCGCTGCTCACCCCCTTCACCGCCGACCGGTTCCACTGAGGAGGACACGTGCGACTGATCGTCAACGGCGTCGGACGCGAGCTGGCCGGCGGCACGACCGTCGCGGACCTGGTCGCCACGGTCACCGGGCAGCGGCGCGGAATCGCCGTCGCGGTCAACGGCGAGGTGGTCCCCCGGGGCGGCTGGCCCGCCACCGAGCTGCGCGACGGCGACCGGGTCGAGGTGCTCAGCGCCGCCCAGGGCGGGTGACCCGGATGCCCCTCACCATCGCCGGACAGACCTTCACCTCCCGGCTCATCCTCGGCACCGGCGGCGCGGCCAACCTGCACGTGCTGGAACAGGCGATCCGGGCCTCCGGCACCGAACTGGTCACCCTCGCCCTGCGCCGCGTCGACACCGCCCCCGGCACCGCCGGGGGACTGCTCGACCTGCTCGACCGGTGCGCGGTGCGGCTGCTGCCCAACACCGCCGGCTGCTACACCGCCGCCGAGGCGGTCAAGGTGGCCCGGCTGGCCCGGGAGGCGTTCGACACCGACTGGGTCAAGCTGGAGGTGATCGGCGACGAACGCACCCTGCTCCCGGACGGGGTGGAGCTGCTGCGGGCCGCCGAGGAACTCGTCGCCGACGGCTTCGTCGTGCTGCCGTACACCTCCGACGACCCGGTGCTGGCCCGCCGGCTGGCCGACGTCGGCTGCGCGGCGGTGATGCCGGCCGGTGCGCCGATCGGTTCCGGACTGGGCATCACCAACCCGCACCACATCCGGATCATCCGGCAGAGCGTCGACGTGCCGGTGATCCTCGACGCCGGGATCGGCACCGCCTCCGACGCGGCCCTCGCCATGGAACTGGGCTGCGACGGGGTGCTGCTGGCCAGCGCCGTCACCCGGGCCGCCGACCCGACGGCGATGGCCACCGCCATGCGGCACGGCGTACGGGCCGGGCGGCTCGCGTACAACGCCGGGCGGATACCCCGCCGCTTCCACGCCCTCGCCTCCACCCCCGACGACGGAAGACCCGACCTGTGACCCGCCCGGCCGCCCCACCCCTCCTCCGGCCGGACGGGGTGGTGCTGCTGACCGACCGGCTGGTGGCGCGCGGCGACCTCGTCGACGTGGTCGCGGGGGCGGTAGGCGGTGGGGTGCGGTGGGTGGTGCTGCGGGAGAGGGACCTGCCCCGCGCCGAACGGGCGGCGATCGCCGTCGACCTGCGGGCCGTCCTGGCGCAGGCCGGCGGCACCCTGATCGTGGCCGGCCCCGACCCGCTGGACGGGGACGCCGTCCACCTGCCCGCCGCCGGGCCGTACCCGCCGCCGGCCGTCGGACTGGTCGGCCGGTCCTGCCACGACACGGCGGAGCTGGCCCGACTGACCACCGAGGACTACGTGACGCTCTCACCGGTCTGGGCCACCCGCAGCAAACCCGGCTACGGCCCACCGTTGCGCCCGGACGGGCTGCGCGACCTGATCCGGCGCAGCCCGGTGCCCGTGCTCGCCCTGGGCGGCGTCGAGACACCGGAGCAGGTGACGGCCTGCGTCGACGCGGGCGCGGTCGGGGTGGCGGTGCTCGGCGCGATCATGCGGGCCGCCGACCCGACCGGGGCCGCGACGACCCTCACCAGCGCCTTCCCCCGCACCCCGAGCACCGACGCGTGGCCCGAGGAGACGACATGACACCCACGACCGTGCTCACCATCGCCGGCTCCGACTCCGGCGGCGGCGCCGGCATCCAGGCCGACCTGAAGGTCTTCGCCGCCCTCGGCGCGTACGGCACCAGCGTGCTGACCGCCGTCACCGCGCAGAACACCCGGGGCGTGGACGCCGTGCTGCCGCTACCCCCACGCACCGTCACCGAGCAGCTCGACAGCGTGCTCGGCGACTTCGCGGTCCGGGCGGTGAAGACCGGGATGCTCGGCACCCCGGCGGTCGCCGACGCGGTGGCCGAGGCGGCGAAGGCGGGCCGGCTGCCGCACCTCGTCGTCGACCCGGTGCTCGTCGCCACCAGCGGACACCGGCTCGGGGTGGTCGCGGCCGTCGAGCGGCTGCTGCCGTACGCCCGGGTGGCGACGCCGAACTGCGCGGAGGCCGCCGCCCTCACCGGACGCCCGGTGACCACGGTCGAGGAGATGGTCGCCGCGGCGCAGGCCCTGGCGGCCGGCGGCCCCGAGTACGTGGTGGTCACCGGCGGTGACGTCGACGCGGCCGGCGAGTCGGTCGACGTGCTGGCCGACGGCGCAACGACCACCCTGCTGCGCGCCCCCCGGGTGGACACCCGGCACAGCCACGGCACCGGCTGCTCGTTCTCGGCGGCGATCGCCGTCCGGCTGGCCGCCGGCGACCCGGTGCCGGTCGCGGTCGCCACCGCCAAGGAGTACGTCACCCGTGCGCTGACCGGCGCGCGGGGTTGGGAACTGGGCGCGGGACGCGGCCCGCTGGACCACTTCGGCTGGTCCCGATGACCAACAGGGAGGCTGTCATGCAGGCACGTCGCAAGGTCTACGTCGAGGGGTCCCGGCCGGACGTCCGGGTGCCGTTCGCCGAGGTGGAGCTGGCCGGGGACAACCCGCCGCTGCGCCTCTACGACACCTCCGGCCCCGGCTCGGACCCGGAGGTGGGGCTGCCGCCGCTGCGCGGACCGTGGATCGCCGAGCGGGGCGACGTCGCGCCGGTCCGGGGCGCGGGCACCCCGCTGGCCGGCGTCGACGCCAAACGCCCCACCCAGCTCTGGTACGCCCGCGCCGGGGTGGTCACCCCGGAGATGGAGTTCGTGGCGATCCGGGAGGGGCTGCCGCCGGAGCTGGTGCGCGACGAGATCGCCGCCGGCCGGGCGGTGCTGCCACTCAACGTCAACCACCCCGAGTGCGAGCCGGCGATCATCGGCAAGGCGTTCCTGGTGAAGGTCAACGCCAACATCGGCACCTCGGCGGTGACCTCGTCGGTCGCCGAGGAGGTGGAGAAGCTGACCTGGGCCACCCGGTGGGGCGCGGACACCGTGATGGACCTGTCGACCGGCAAGCGCATCCACGAGACCCGGGAGGCGATCGTGCGCAACTCGCCGGTGCCGATCGGCACCGTGCCGATCTACCAGGCGCTGGAGAAGGTCGGTGGCGACCCGGTCAAGCTGAGCTGGGAGGTGTTCCGGGAGACCGTCATCGAGCAGGCCGAGCAGGGCGTCGACTACATGACGGTGCACGCGGGGGTGCTGCTGCCGTACGTGCCGCTGGCCGTCGACCGGGTCACCGGGATCGTCTCCCGGGGCGGTTCGATCATGGCGGCCTGGTGTCTGGCGCACCACGAGGAGAACTTCCTCTACACCAACTTCCGGGAGCTGTGCGCGATCCTCGCCCGCTACGACGTGACGTTCTCCCTCGGCGACGGGCTGCGACCCGGCTCGATCGCCGACGCCAACGACGAGGCCCAGTTCGCCGAGCTACGCACCCTCGGCGAGTTGACCCGGATCGCCTGGGAGTACGACGTGCAGGTGATGATCGAGGGCCCCGGCCACGTGCCGATGCACAAGATCAAGGAGAACGTGGACCTCCAGCAGGAGTGGTGCCACCAGGCCCCGTTCTACACCCTCGGCCCGCTGACCACCGACATCGCGCCCGCGTACGACCACATCACCTCGGCGATCGGGGCCGCGATGATCGGCATGTTCGGCACCGCGATGCTGTGCTACGTCACCCCGAAGGAACACCTCGGCCTGCCCGACCGGGACGACGTGAAGGCCGGCGTGATCGCGTACAAGATCGCCGCACACGCGGCCGACCTGGCCAAGGGGCACCCCGGCGCGCAGGCCTGGGACGACGCGCTGTCCAAGGCGCGGTTCGAGTTCCGCTGGGAAGACCAGTTCAACCTGTCGCTGGACCCGGAGACCGCCCGCGCCTACCACGACGCGACGCTCCCGGCGGAGCCGGCGAAGACCGCCCACTTCTGCTCCATGTGCGGCCCGAAGTTCTGCTCCATGAAGATCACCCAGGAGCTGAAGGAGTACGCCGCCCAGGGCATGCAGGCCAAGTCAGCCGAATTCCGCTCCACCGGCAACCGCGTCTACCTTCCCCTCGCCTGAACTGGCCTGCCTCGGTGGCTGTCCGGGGGCACCGGCTCGGGCGGCTGCGCGGGTCGGCGGCGCTTGGCCGCGCCTCGGGTCCGCCCCGGTGATCAAGAGGTTTGCATTAGGTGTGGTCGGGGGATGACGTAAACCTCTTGATCACCGCGCCCTGATGTCTGCCTGGGCGGGTGGCTTGCGGCTTGGCGATCAAGAGGTTTGCGTCAGCCTGCGATCGGCGGGTTCGACCGGGGCGGGCTGGGGAGTGCGTCGAAATCTACGCACTCCCCAGCGACTTGCGCGCGTGGTCGATTGAGCAGCTCGGTCACTCCGAGCCGGACGGATCGAGAACAGCTAGTACTCCAGCCGCAGTTGCCTCATCTGGAGTTTGGGCAGCTCATTGGCGTGATCGATGTCGGGGTTGAGCCCATCACGTAGCTGCTTGTGTCGATGCTATTCGGTCGGTGGTTCCGTGATCGCACTGTCTGTCTGTTGTGGCCAGTCGCCGTGGGGGCAGGCTCTCGGGCTTGTGCTGATCGATGAGATTGTGGGCTGGCGGGCGGGTCTGGATGATCTGTTGGCGCGGTTCGCGCACCGGTTCGGGCGGGCGGAGCCGCGCCGGCAGGCGTTGACCTACCTGGTCGGGTTGCTGTCACCCCTGGCCAGCAAGAACGGCTGGACCCTGGCCGAGGCTGCCGGCGACGCGACGCCGGATCGGATGCAGCGGCTGCTCAACCGGTCGGCGTGGGACCCGGAGTCGGTCCGCGATGACCTGTTCGCCTACGTGTCCGAGCACCTCGGCGATGACGACGGGGTGCTGATCGTCGACGAGACCGGGTTCCTGAAGAAGGGAATCAAGTCGGCCGGGGTGCAGCGCCAGTACTCGGGCACGGCTGGACGAACGGAGAACTGCCAGCTCGGGGTGTTCCTCGCCTACGCCAGCCCAGCCGGGCGCACGCTGATCGACCGGGAGTTGTATCTGCCCCGTGGTTGGTGCGACGACCCCGCCCGCCGCGCCGAAGCCGGCATCGCGGCCAGCGTCGGGTTTGCCACGAAACCCGTGCTTGGCCTGCGAATGCTTGAACGCGCCGTCACCGCCGGCCTACAGGCGAGGTGGGTCACCGCGGACGAGGCCTACGGACAGGACTCCAAGTTCCGGACGTGGCTGCAGCAGCACCGGATGGGCTACGTGCTCGCCGTGCCCCGCAACCAGCGGGTCCCGACCACGGTGGGCAGCTCCCGCCCGGACGTCCTCGCCGCGAACGCGCCGGCCCTGGTGTGGAAGCGGCGCAGTTGCGGCGACGGCGCCAAGGGACCGCGACTCAATGACTGGGCCGTGGCCTCCCTGCCCGGTACGGGCGACGGATCCGGCCACTGGCTGCTGATCCGACGCAGCATCACCAACCCCACCGATCTGCAGGCACCCAAGACGAGCAGCTGATCCGCATCGCCGGGACCCGTTGGGCGATCGAGGAGTGCTTCCAGACCGCCAAGACCGAGATCGGCCTCGACCACTACCAGGTGCGTCGGTACGACGCCTGGTACCGGCACATAACTCTCGTTCTGTGCGCCCATGCCTACCTCACCGTCACCGCCGCCCACGCTAGAAAGGGGGCACCGAACCCGATGACGGCCTCATCCCCCTCACCCTCGGCGAGGTCCGCCGTCTCCTGGCACACCTGATCACCACCACCCGCCCCTTCGACCACATCCATCGATGGTCACGATAGCGACGACGACACCAGTACCGCGCCAAACTGGCCCACTACCAGCGAAGACACTGACTTCACCAGGTGCGGCTGGAGTACTAGGTCGAGGTGTTCCTGCCTGCGTCATCCCTTTGGGCCGGCATTGATCGATCGTACGCTCTCTGCCGGAGGTGACCTGGTCCCAGCGGCCCGAGCGGCTCACCGCCGCCGGCGTACCTGAGGAGATCAGGTTCGCGACGAAGCCTGCCTGGCCGGGCAGATGATCGCTGCCGCGATCGAGCCTGATCGCCGACAACGCTGCGTCGCTGTTGCGGCCGGGAATTCGGATGATTACGGCTGCCGACGGTGACGAGCTCGCCGTGCTCAACCTCGGAGAGACCGCAAACTGAGGCAACGACCTTGAAAGGATTGAACTTATGAGATAGGCTCACATCAAATTCCCGGGAATTGGGTTTGCATAATTTTACCTCCCCTTGTTGTTGCATATCTCTGGATGCACTCCATTCGTAAAGGTGGTAGATTCGAGTGCCAATCAAAAGTCCTCGTATTGTGAAAAGGGTCACGCTTGCGGCCTCTGCGGCGGGCCTGGCTGCCGCCGCCATTCTCATCCCGGCGTCCCCGGCGTGGGCGGCCCCGCAATGTATCGGCTACGTCAGCGGTGGCGTATCGTTTGACGTCTGCGTCGAGAGAATCAGCGGGGTCCAAGGGAGGGCGAGCATCAAAGTCAAGTCTGGGACCTACGTTAGCGGTAGCCTCCAGATGTACAGGGGTAGCAACCTGGTGCAAACGGGCTGCAGCGGCCAGTGGCCGGCCGGCCAGAGTTGCGGGTTCACCAACAACTGGAACTCCGGCGGCTCGTTCCGCTCGGTTTGGGTCAGCGCGGGCAGTGGCACCTTCCCCAGCCCCACAGTCTCTAACTGATGCCGCAAGCTGCAGTGTCCGCTGCAATGGCGCCTGGTTTGATCTATAGCTCCACCCTCGACCTTTCATCTGTCCGGTAGCGCAGTTTCTTCGGCTCCGCGCGGCGAGTTCACCGTGCAGGAGCAGGGTTTGCGTCCAGACGGTGCCGCAGGTCCCCGAACGCCCTGCCCCTAGCTGGGGCGTGCCCGGGTTACTGGGTGTCTTGCCTGCTGGGTGTGGGCTGGTGGCCAAGGGGTTTGCATGATGGGTTGACGCGAACCTCTTAATCACCGATGCAAACCGGGGGCGAGTGGGTCAGTCGCGGTGGTGGCGGCCGCTGGTGCGCAGGGAGCGTCGGCCGCTGTCCCGGTCCGGTTCGTTGTCAGCCAAGGGCTTGCCCAGGCCGGTGACCCAGTCGACGTACTCGTCGTCCGGCGTCGCCGACTTCGGGTCGACTTCGTCCATTGGGGCGTCCTGTGGGGAGCGGTTGCGCCGGAACAGTCCCCGTCGACTCTTGGTCTTTCCGGTCTGTTCCGGCGCGCTGCCGTCGTCGGTAGTGGGATCGGACTGGTCAGGGTCGACGGTCGGACCGTTCACCGGCGCGGTGCCGCTGGACTTCTCCGGCTCCCAGCGGAGACTGATCGGCTTCGGGGCGTCCGTCTGCTCGGTGGCACCCGGTTCGGGAAACGGCAGGGCGGCCCGGGCCGGTGCGGGTCGGTGGGCACCGGCCGGGCCACCCGTACCGCCGAGATCCGGCAGGTGGTGGCGGGGGCGGGGGGTGGCCTCGACGCCACCCGGCGCAACGTGCCGTACGCCGGCCACCGGCGGCACGTCCTCGGTGATCGGCGTGGCCGCAGCGGTGCCGCCCCGGCTGGTGGTTTCCGGTGCCGTCGTGCCGACCGGGGCGGCGTCGACGTCATCCGGTGTCGGGCTGCCGGTCGGGCCGGAGCCGGCCGGTCGGTCCTCCCCGGTACCGCCTGTCTCTGCGACGGGCGAGGGTTCGGGGCGGGCGGGGACGGCCGCAGCTCCGGTCGCGGTGGACCGGGCGCGGCTGGCCCGCTTCGCCCGGGGCTTGGGCGTGGCCACGGACTCCTCCCCGGTGGCCGGCCCGGCACCTGCTGCCGGCCGCACTGCGCCGACCTCGCTGCCCGCCTCTTCGGCGGCTGCCGCCTTCCGCTGGCCTGAGCGGCTTCGCGGCGACCCGGCCCGACCAGCTCCCGCCCCCGCGGACGACGTCGCACCCGGTGCGTCCCCGGCCGGCCCGTCCGGGGTGGCTGCCGCCGGGTCCGGCCCGGTCGGGGCCGGCCGGTTCGGGCTCGGAGCCGGCTCGATCGGGGTCGAGCCGCTCCAGGCCGCCCCGGTCGTGCTCACCCCGGTCGTGGTCAGGCCGGTCGGGGCCGGAGCGGCCGGGGCCGCGCCGGTCCGGCTCGGTTCGGGCCTGGTCGGGGGTGGGGTGGTGCGGGAGGCGTGCCGGTCGGCGACCGTGGCGGCGGGGTCCGGCCAGTCCCAGTGGGCCGGGTGGCGGCCGGTGCCCGGCGCGTCAGGCGACGGCCACCCCGGGCCGGTGCCCGGTATCGCCGGCACCCCGCCGACCCCCGACGCGATGTCGGCCGAGGACCCGGAGGCCATCGCGGAGGCGGCGGCAGCGGGCCGGTCGGCGGCGCGGGAGCGGGCGGCGTCCGGTCGGTCGGGGCGGAGGGCGCGGGTGGCGGCGCTCAGGTCCACGGTGACCGGCTCGTCCGCGCCGATGCCGGCCAGCTCGGAGCCGGTGAGCTCGGAGCCGGTCAGGCCGGTCCGGTCCGGGCCGGAGCCGGCAGCGGCGGTGCGGGCCGGGTCGGCCACGGCCGGCAGCGGGGCGAGGATGTCGGTCGGCTCGATCGCCGCCTCGCCGTCGCGGCGGGCGGCGCGGGCGGGCAGCAGCGGCCAGCGCAGCAGGGTGGCGGCGACCGAGCCGAGCGCGCCGGTGACGACCGCGATCACCACGCCGTAGTACGGGGCGAGCTGGTACCGGTCCACCTGGTCACCCGGCCCGGCGGTCAGGTAGGCGAAGGCGAGCAGCACCGGCCCGGCGACCCCGGTGGCCCCGCCGGTCAGCCGGGGGTGTCCCCGTCGCCGGGCCACCCCGCCGGTCACCGCGCCGGCCACCAGCGCGATCACGGGCAGCAGCATCGCCAGCCGCTGTGCCCGGTCCGCCCCGAGCCAGGAGGGCTCCAGCACCCCCAGGCGTACGGTGCGCAGCGGCTCGGTGGAGAGCACCCCCGGTGCGGCCGAGACGAGCGCGACCAGCCAGACCGCCCCGCCCATCAGGGCGACGTTCCAGCCCAGCGGGGGGCGCAGCATGACGGCCGAGGCGGCAGCCGCACCGACCACCGCCCCGGCGACCGCGCAGATGCCGACCGCCCAGACCGGGTCGACGGCGCTCAGCTCGGCGGCCCGGGCGGGTTGCATGCACAGCGGGGCGACGACCAGCGCGCCGAGCGCGGCGGCCCCGGAGATCGCCAGCTGCACGGGGGTGTCCTGCGGCAGCCCTTCACGGCGGACGAGCCGGCCGGTGAGGACCGCGCCGACCACGGCGGCGGTCACCGCGAACCAACCCACCCAGGCGAGCTGGGCCGGCCACCGGTTGACGTCGGTGAAGTCGCCGGTGAGTCGGACGATGCCGAAGCCGTACGCGATGCCGAGCTGGCCGGCCCCGGCCAACATGCTCACCCCGAGTGCGGTGAGCAGCAGTTTGCCCCACGTCCGAAAGGCCATGTCGCGCACGTTACGGCCCGGTGCGCCCGATCGCCACTGTGGCGCGGCGCGGCCGGGACCAGCTGTTACCCAAGCGCTACCAGCGACTACTTGAGTTCCACCAGGCGGGCCAGATAGGTCGTGTCCCCGACATTGGTGAGCATGTGGACGGCACCCGGGTCCCGGTAGACCACCCCGCCGGTGGGCTCGTCGGCGTCGATCCGGGTCCCGTCGATCGTCTGGACCACGTTCTTCGCGCCCTCGATCGCCACCACCAGGTACGGGTGGTCGTGCCGGTGCAGCGGCTGCCGCTCACCCGGGGCGAGCCGGATGTGCCACACCCGGACCCGGTCGTTCTCGAAGACGATCTCCTGGCCGACCGGGCCGAGTTCGAGGTCGTGGGTCACGTCGGTCATCGGGTTCCGTCCAGTTGGGGGAGCACCTCGGCGGCGATGAGCTCCAGGTGGTCGAGGTCATCGAGTTCGATCAACCGCAGGTGGACCCGGGTGGCCCCGATCGCGGCGAACTCGCCGATCCGGTCGACCAGTTGGGCGGGGGAGCCGACCACCGGGTCTTCCGGCGGCAGGGCGCTCTTGACGTGCAGCGGTGCGGCCCGGCGCTGGGCCTGCGCGTCGGTACGCCCGATCGCCACCACGATCCCGGCGGAGAGCACCAGCGGTGCCCGTCCCGTCCCGTCCCGGCCGGTCCGGTCGCACGCCTCCCGTACCCGGTCGTACGCCTCGGCGGTCTCCTCGACCGACTTGAACGGCATGTTGAACTCGTCGGCGTACCGGGCGGCGAGGTCGGGGGTGCGTTTCGGGCCCCGGCCGCCGATGATGATCGGCGGGCCGGGCTGCTGGACCGGCTTGGGTAGGGCCGGGGCGTCGACGAGCTGGTAGTGCTCGCCGGCCCAGCTGTAGGTCGCGCCGACCGGGGTGCGCCACAGCCCGGTGACGATCTCCAGCTGCTCGGCGAGCCGGTCGAAGCGTTCGCCGACCTTCGGGAAGGGGATGCCATAGGCGGTGTGTTCCCGTTCGTACCACCCGGCGCCGATGCCCAGCTCGACCCGGCCGCCGCTCATCTGGTCGACCTGGGCGACCATCACGGCCAGCGGGCCGGGCAGCCGGAAGGTGGCCGAGGTGACCAGGGTGCCGAGCCGGATGCGGGAGGTTTCGCGGGCGAGTGCGGCCAGGGTCAGCCAGGCGTCGGTGGGGCCGGGCAGCCCGGGTTCGTCGCCCATCGCCCGGTAGTGGTCGGCCCGGAGGAACCCGTCGAAGCCGCCGGCCTCGCAGAGCTGGGCGAACCGGAGCTGGTCGTCGTAGCTGGCGCCCCGGTGCGGCTCGGTGAAGATCGCCACTCGCACGGTCATCGTCCCTCCACCCCGGCGGTCGCCGGTGTCTCCCGTTCCATCAGCAGTTCGTGCAGGTCGGCGCTGACCCGGGCGACGTCGGCCAGGTGGGCGTTGCGGCCGAGGGTGCGGGGGCGGGGGATGTCCACGTCGACGATCTTGCGGATCCGTCCGGGGCGGGGGCTGAGCACGACCACCCGGTCGGCGAGCAGCACCGCCTCGTCGATGGAGTGGGTGACGAAGACGACGGTCGCCCCGGTCTCCATGTGCACCCGTTGCAGTTCGCCGGAGAGTTCCTCCCGGGTGAGCGCGTCCAGGGCGGAGAAGGGTTCGTCCATCAGCATCACCCGGGGTTCGCCGATCAGCGACCGGCACAGCGACACCCGCTGCTGCATGCCACCGGAGAGTTCGTGTGGCAGCCGCTTCTCGAAGCCGGCCAGGCCGGAGAGTTCCAGCAGTTGGCGGGCGCGTTCGCGGTGCTTGGCGCGGCTCCAGCCGAAGATCTCGGCCGGCAGCAGCACGTTGTCGAGCACCGTGCGCCAGGGGAGCAGGGCGGGTTTCTGGAAGAGCATCGCGACGTCCCGGCGGGGCCGGGTGATCGGGCTGCCGGCGACGGTGATCTCGCCGCTGCTGACGGGCAGCAACCCGGCGATCATCCTGAGTAGAGTGGACTTGCCGCAACCGGAGCGGCCGAGCACGGCGACGAACTCGCCCTCGGCCACGTCGAGGTCGATCCCGCGCAGCGCCTCCACCCGCCCGGAACGGCCGTCGAAGGTGCGCGACACATCGGACAGTCTGATCATCGCCGTCGGTCTCCCCTGAGTCGGCGGTCAGGAATCCGACAAGGATATCCCCAGCGTGCCGGCCGCTCACCGTCCGGGGTGGAGTCGAGTTGTTTCCGTTCCGCAACCCGATCCGCCTGGTGTGGTGACGGTAAGTGTCTCGTACGCTGTGCCAGCGAAGAGTCCCTTCACGACGGCTGCGTCGGCGCCCCCTCACGCCGTCCCGCCGGAACGACAACCCCCTCCGGGCACACCGCCCGGTCGGAAAGGACATGGTGCACAGATGACAAGGCTGACCCGCACGGTCGCCGCGGCCACCCTGGCCACCGCCCTCGCTCTGGTATCCGCCTGCAGTGGCGGGTCCGACTCGGCGGACGCAAAGACCGGCGACGGCAAGTCGCTGGAGAAGGTGACCTACCTCACCTCGTTCGGCAACTTCGGTCGCGACTCGTACGCCTGGGTGGCGAAGGACAAGGGCTTCTTCAAGGAGGCCGGCTTCGAGGTGGAGATCAAGCCCGGTCAGGGCACCGGCGCGGTCATCCAGACCATCGTCGGCGGCCAGGCCGACTTCGGTCCGATCGACCTGACCGGCGGCCTGCTCCAGGTCGGCAACGGGGTGGCCAAGGACTTCGTGGCGGTGGCCGCGATCCAGCAGCGCACCATGGCCGCCATCGTCTCGGTCGAGGGCAAGAACATCGCCACGCCCAAGGACCTCGAGGGCAAGAAGCTCGCCGACACCCCCGGCTCCGTCGTGCGCAACCTCTTCCCGACGTACGCCCGGATGGCCGGGGTGGACTACAACAAGGTCACCTGGGTCAACGGTGACGCGCAGACCCTGATGGGCACGCTGGCCTCCGGCCAGGTCGACGGCATCGGCCAGTTCGTCGTCGGTCAGCCGACCGTCGAGGCGGTCACCAAGAAGAAGCCCGTCGTGCTGCCGTACAGCAACGTGATGCAGGACCTCTACGGCAACGCGCTGATCACCTCCAGCAAGATCGCCAAGGAGAACCCGGAGAAGGTGAAGAAGTTCACCGCCGCGCTGCTCAAGGGGCTTGAGTACGCCCTGGCCAAGCCGCAGGAGGCGGCCGAGATCCTGAAGAAGAACGTGGACACCACCAACCCGGCAGCTGCCGCCGCCGAGTTGCAGCTGATGGCCGGCTACGTGCGCTCCAGCAACTCCGGCACCGCCATCGGCACCCTGGACAGCGACCGGGTCGCCAAGAGCATCGCGATCCTCCAGGGCGCCGGCGCGCTCAAGTCGAACATCACCCCGGACCAGATCATCGACTTCAACCTCGTCCCGAAGGCCTGATCGACGCCGAGGTGCCACGGGGGTGCGACCCAGCGGGACGACCGGTGGGCGCACCCCCGTTCGCGTGCCGGCCAGCGTGCCGGCAGGAGAGGAGGATCCTGTGACGGACTCGATCCGGACCCGTCCCGTACCCGGATCGGCCGGACCGCCGACCCCCACGGTTCAGGCCGCGCCCCCACCGCGCGCCCGGTCACCCTGGTCCCGGATACGCCCCGCGGCGGTCGGCCTGCCGCTGGCCGGCCTGGTGGTCACGGTGGCCGTCTGGTGGGTGGTCACCTCCGGGCTGCACCTGGTGCACCCGTCGTCCCTGCCGCCACCACAGGCGGTCTGGACGTCCCTGACCGCATCGGCGGACGTGCTCTTCCCGGCGCTGGGCACGACGACCCTGATGACGGTCCTCGGTTTCCTGCTGTCGACGGTCGCCGGGGTGCTGATCGGGATGGCGCTGGCCGCCTCCCGGCGGGCCGAGCGGATGTTCGCCCCGCTGCTGGTGGCGATCAACGCGGTGCCCAAGATCGCGCTGGGGCCGCTGCTGGTGGTCTCGGTCGGCTGGGGTTCGAAGCCGATCCTGACCATGGTGTTCCTGCTCTGCTTCTTTCCGATCGTGCTCTCCACCGCCACCGGCCTGACCACCACCCCGGCTGACCTGGCCGAGCTGGCCCGGTCGCTGAACGCCTCCTGGTGGCAGTCGTTCCGCAAGGTGCGGTTCCCGGCCGCCCTGCCGCAGATCTTCGTCGGGCTGAAGGTGGCGATGCCGCTGGCCGCGATCGGCGCGGTGATCGGGGAGTTCTACTCCGACAAGCCGGGCCTGGGCTACCAGATCCTCCAGTACAACGGGGTCGGCGACACCGCCACGGCCTGGGCGGCGATCGTGCTGATCGCGGCGATGAGCATCCTGCTCTATTCGGCGTTGTCGCTGGTCGAGCGGCTGGCCCTGCCCTGGGTCCGGGCCACCACCTCGGCCCGCTGACCCCGCAGCCACCCGACCCGAAGCACCGACGGGCCGACCCCACCCGGGGGCCGGCCCGTCGGTCGGGGGCGGTCAGCTCGCCAGCCGCCACCGGCCGCCCCGGGCCACCAGCGTGGTCAGCGCCTGCGGCATCAGCCCGGAGTGGTTGTCCGGGGTCATCCGGATCGGCCCGGACAGGCCGTCCAACTGGGACGTCTCCAGCACGTCCCGCAGGCCGTCCCGGTTGACCCGGCCACTCGGGCCGCCGGCCCGTACCGCCGAGTCGGCGATCAGCTGGACGGCGTCGGCGGCGAACGACGAGAGGCCGTTGTAGCCGCCGAACCGGGCCGTGTAGTCCTGGAACCACTGCCGGCGGGCGGCCTTGGCCGGGGTGGTGGCGATGACGTCGTCGATCACCATGGTCTGGGTGAAGATCAGGGTGGCCCGCTCGGTGGCCCGGCCGGAGCCGCCCAGGAAGAGGTCACCGGCCGCGGCGGCGTCGAGGAAGAGCGACCCGGAGTAACCGGACTGGTCGGCGGCGGTGGCGGCGAGGGTGGCCTGCTCCGGCGGGGTCCAGATGACCAGCCCGGTGGGGTCCCGGTCGACCAGCCGGCGAACCGGTGCGGCGAGTTCGGTGTCGGTGGTGCGTACCGCCTCGGCGCGGACCCGCTTGATGCCGACCTTGCGGAACTCGCCCTCCAGCGCGGTCAGTCCCTCGCGGCCGTAGTCGTCGTCGCTGTGCAGGATGCCGACCTCGGTGATCCCGCGCCGCCGCAGTTCGGCGGTGAGCGCGGCGGCGCTGTCGCCCGCGTTCGGCGCGAGCTTGAACACGTACCGGCGTTCGGGGACGGGGCTGGCGACCGCGCCCGACGGCGCGAGTGCGATCGTCGGCACCTTCCGTTCGTTGATGGTGCGCGCGGCACCGACGGCGCATTCGTTGCAGCCGCCCATGATGATGGCGTTGACCGTGGAGTCGTTGCTGAAGTCGCCGATGTTGCGCAGCGACTCGTTGGCGTCGGACCGGTTGTCCTTGACCACCAGTTTGATCTTCCGGGAGCCCAGGGCGCCGGAGGAGTTCAACTGGTCGACCTTCAGATCCAGGGCGCGCTGGTACGCCTTGCCGACCGGCGCGGCGACGCCGGAGAGTTCGAGATCGGCGGCGATCGTGATCGGGCTGTCGTCCTCCTCTGTCGCGCCGAACGAGCAGCCGGTGAGCGTGGTGGCCAGCACGGCCGATGCGAGCGCCACGATGGTCGCGGAGCGGATGGGGCTCAACTCAGTCCTCCAGGTGCGGCGCGGGACGGGCCCGGTCACCGCCGCTAGTCCGTCCTCAGTGGAGAAACGGGATTGTGTGCCGTACGGTGTGCGCGAAAGCCTGCAAAACCTTGCCAATGCCGGGGCGTGCGGTCAAGCGCGGATGCTGTCGGCGGTTTCGGGACGCGAATCTCACATTGTGGGGACATCAGATATTTACCCATGCTCACTCATCAGAGGCGTACGAACACTCTGGAGTGACATGCCCTGTTCAGGGGTGGCCTGCTAAGCAGGGAAAACGGTGATCAGCATGCTGGTCGACCGATTCCTGTCCGAACGCGGCTTCCCAAACAGGATCTTCTCTGATGAAATCGCGGCCGTGCCGCGCGTGGCGCTGTCCGTCGCACCAGGCGCGGGTCGGCGGGTCAGGCGTGTGGAAGATACGACGGAGGCGATGTCGTGAGCACCGGACCGACGACCCTGCCCGAGCCAGGCGAAAACGCCGGAACCGAACGGGAGCGCCGACTGCCCCGGCTGCGGGATGCGCGGATTCGTTCCAAACTCGCCCTCATTCTGGTCGTACCGGTCGCAGCGGTCATCGCACTGGCGACAATCCGACTCGTCTCCACTACCGAGGGTGCGGTCGACGCCACCCAGATCCGTTCGCTGACCGCGCTCTCCATCGACGTTTCGGCGCTCACGCAGGATCTGCACAAGGAGCGGATGGCCGCCGCCGGTTACCTGGCCAACCCGCAGCTGCTCCCGGACGACTACAACCTGCGGGTCCGGGCCACCGGTGAGCGGATCAACGCCTACCGGGCCGAGCGGGCCGACCTCGGTGAGGTCCCGGCCGCCGTGCGGGACCGGCTCAAGGTGATCGACGACCACCTGCGCACGCTCGACGCGACCCGGCAGGAGGTGCTCGACCGCCGGCAGATGCCCGTCGCCGAGGCCACCCTGCGGTACGGCGTGATCCTCACCGACCTGGTCTCGTACGGCGACACCCTGGCCCAGCTGGCCGGCCAGGAGAGTCTCGCGGACGCCCGCCGCGCGGTGGCCGCGTTCAGCCGGGCCAAGTCCGCCGTCGCCGAGGAGGAGGCGGTCGCCTACACCGCGCTGGTCAGCGGACGCCTCGACGAGGAGCAGTTCTCCTCGTTCGTGGCGACCCTGACCAGTCAGCAGGAGGCACTGCTCGGCTTCTCCCTCGCCGCCGACCCCACCCAACGTGCGCTGGTCTTCAGCGCGGTCTCCGGTGACGCCGTCGGCCTCGCCGACCGGGTGGCCGCCGACATCACCCGCTCGGTCGGCCAGCGCAGCCCGATCAGCGCCGGTGACGCCAGCGCCGCGATCGGCGCGGTCAACGACCTGATGCGGTGGACCGAGATCCAGCTCCAGGAGACCCTGCTCGCCCGCTCCGAGCAGGCCCGCAGCGACGTCATCCAGCAGGCCGTCATCGAGACGGTGCTGGTGCTGCTCACCCTGATCGTCGCGATCACCCTCGCCGTGGTGCTGGCCCGCTCGCTCAACCACTCGCTGCGCCGGCTGCGGGAGGGCGCCCTCTCGGTGGCCAACCACGACCTGCCGGACGCGGTCAAGCGGTTGCAGAACATGGGCAGCGTCGGCGACGGCGGGGTCGAGGAGATCGTCCGCCAGGTGCGGGACCCGATCCGGTTGACCAACCGGGACGAGGTCGGCCAGGTGGCCCTGGCGTTCAACGTGGTCCACCGGGAGGCCGTCCGGGTCGCCGCCGAGCAGGCGGCGCTGCGGACCAGCGTCTCGGCGATGTTCCTCAACCTGGCCCGCCGCAGTCAGACCCTGGTCGACCGGATGATCGGCGAACTGGACGCGATCGAGCGCGGCGAGGAGGACCCGAAGCGGCTCGCCCAGCTCTTCGAGCTGGACCACCTCGCCACCCGGATGCGCCGCAACGACGAGAACCTGCTCGTGCTGGCCGGTGCCGACTCGGCCGTGCCGCGCCGCGACGACGCGCTGCTGGTCGACGTGCTGCGTGCCGCCCAGTCCGAGGTGGAGCTCTACAACCGGATCGAGTTCGGCACCGTCGACACCGACATCTCGGTCGCCGCCCACGCCGTCAACGACGTGGTACGCCTCGTCGCCGAGCTGCTGGACAACGCCACCCGCTTCTCGCCGCCGACCACCACGGTCGTCGCCGACGGCCGGCGGATCCGCGACTACGTGCTGATCCAGATCGAGGACCGGGGACTCGGCCTCACCGACGAGCAGCTCGACTCGCTCAACCGCCGCCTCGCCGCCCCGCCGACCGTGGACGTGGCCGCGTTCCGGCTGATGGGTCTGGCCGTGGTCAGCCGGCTGGCCAGCCGCTACGGCGTCCGGGTGGAGCTGCGCCGCAACGTCGAGGGCGGCACCGTCGCCCAGGTGACGCTGCCCAACGCCACCGTGGTCCTGCCCGCCCACCGGGGCCGGGACCAGGCGATCAGCCGCCCGCGCCAGCCGCTCGCGGTCGAGCAGCCGTCGCCCGCGTCGTCCGGCATCGGCGGCGCCTTCAGCGGTGCCCGCAGCGCGGCGGCGACGTTGAACGACCAGTGGCGCACCGCCCCACCGGCGCCCGCGCCGTGGCAGCCGCCGGTGGACGCCCGGGAGACCGCCCCCGCCGTGCAGTTCGGCGGCCCGGTCTCCGCCCCACCGTTCGCGCCGGTCCCCGCCCCGTCGGCCGACTCCGGGTTCGGGGCCTTCTCGGCCGGCAGCCCGACGGTGGCGAACCCGACCATCGACCCGCTGCCGCGCCGGGCCGCGCCGGGCGAGTCCGCCCCGGTGCTCCCGGTCGGCCCGGTCGCCGGTGCCACGCCCGCCCCGACGGAGTCCTACGGTGCGCCGGCCATGCCGTTCGCTGGTGCCCCGGCAACGACTCCGTACGCCGGTGCCCCGGCAACGACTCCGTACGCCGGTGCCCCGGCGGCGACCCCGTACGCCGGTGCGCCCGCCGCCACCCCGTACGCGGGTGCTCCGGCGGCCACCCCGTTCGCCCCGGCCGCCGCCGCGGCGGCGTTCGCCCCGGCGGCCCAGCCGGCCGCGTACGCCGCACCGGCCGCCCAGCCGTACACCGCACCGGCCGCGTCCTACACCCCGCCGGCGCCGGCCGCACCGGTGGTCGCCCGCCCGGACCGGCCGGCCGACTCGCCGATCTTCCGGGAGATGGAGGCGGTGTGGTTCCGGTCGCACGGCGACGACGCCACCGCGATCTTCACCCGGCCCCGCTTCGACGAGGAACCGCCGGCCGCACCGCCGCGGTCCAACGGCGCGAGCAAGCCGACCCGCCCGCCGCTGCCCACCCGGGTACCGACGGCACCCACCGCCGCCGGCACCCCGACCGTCACCCCCGCCCCGGCGGCCCCGCAAGCGCCCGCCGCCACCGGACCCGTACCGCCGGCCCCCACCGCGGCGTCCACATTCGGCACCACCGCGCCGGCCGCCCCCACCACGGCGTCGACATTCGGCACCACCCCGCCGGCCGCGCCCGAGGCGCCGGCAGGCCCACCGGCCGCCGACGCCGACGCCTGGCGGACAGCGGCCGACGAGGGCTGGACCCGGGCCAGCCAGGCGGCCGAACCGGCCAACGCCGGCACCACCCGTTCCGGCCTGCCGAAGCGGGTGCCGCAGGCGCAGCTCGTCCCCGGCGGGATCGAGCCGAAGGAGGGCCGGGACCGCAGCCGCCGCACCCCCGACGAAGTACGCGGTCTGCTCTCGGCCTACCACCGCGGCGTGCAGCGCGGACGCACCGCAGGCGCGGACCTCAACAGCACCTCGACCAAGGAGACGAACCGATGAACAGGCCAGCTGCCATGCAGGACATGGGTTGGCTGCTCACCAACTTCGCCGACAGCGTGGCGGGCATCGCCCACGTGGTGGCGGTGTCCGCGGATGGGCTGCTGCTCGCCTCCTCGCGGGACCTGCCCACCGACCGGGCCGACCAGCTCGCCGCGATCACCTCCGGCGTGGTGAGTCTGACCGAGGGTGCCGCCCGGATGTTCAGCGCGGGCGGGGTGCTGCAGACAGTGATCGAGATGGACAGCGGTTACCTGTTCCTCATGTCGATCAGCGACGGTTCGTCGATGGCGGTGCTCGCCGCCCGCAGCTGTGACGTGGGTCAGGTCGGCTACGAGATGGCGTTGCTGGTCGAACGGGTGGGTGCGGCGTTGGTGCCGCTGCCCCGGGACGCCGTGCGTTCGTAGCACCGGTGAGGCCGGGCGCGACCGCGTCCGGCCGGAGGGACGACGCATCCGGGCCGGACCCGGGCGGAAGGAGGTGATCGCGGCATGGACCCCCGACGGGACCCGCGCGGGGCGTTGGTGCGTCCGTACGCGGTCACCCGGGGCCGCACCGAGCCGAGCCGGGACATCGCACTGGAGGCGGTGCTCACCTCCAGTGCGACCCAGGTGGCCGAGTCCCGCTTCGCCGGCCACGACAAGTACCGGATCGCCACCGTCTGCGAGGGCCGGGCGCAGTCGCTGGCGGAGATCGCCGCTTACACCCGGATGCCGTTGGGCGTCGCCCGGGTGCTGGTCGCCGACCTGGTCGCCGACGGTCTGCTCACGCTACACACTGCCGCTCCCGCCGAGGGGTTCGAGGAGCGAATGGAAATCCTTGGAAGGGTGCTAAGTGGACTTCGCAGGCTATGACCCCGTCGGGTCGCGCCAGAGCCGGGGAATCGTCTCCGCGAAGATCGTGGTCGCGGGCGGCTTCGGCGTGGGCAAGACGACCCTGGTCGGGGCGATCTCCGAGATCACTCCGCTGACCACAGAGGCGCTGATGACCGCCGCCGGCGTCGGCATCGACGATCCGTCGAAGGTGCCCGGCAAGGAGACCACCACGGTCGCCATGGACTTCGGCCGGATCACCATGGCGCAGGACCTGATCCTGTACCTGTTCGGCACCCCCGGGCAGACCCGCTTCTGGTTCATGTGGGACGAGATCATCCGGGGTGCGGTGGGTGCCGCCGTGCTGGTGGACACCCGGCGGATCACCGACGCCTTCGCCCCGTTGGATTACTTCGAGAACCGCAAACTCCCGTACGTGGTGGCGCTGAACCGGTTCGACGGCTCGGACCTGTACGAGCCGGACGAGGTCCGCGAGGCGTTGGCCATCTCGGCGGACGTGCCGCTGGTGATGTGCGACGCCCGGGACCGGGAGTCGGTCAAGCAGGTCCTGGTGACGGTGGTGGAGCACGCCATGCTCCGGCTCCAGGCCGAGCACGGCCGGGGCTTCCCGACGCCGGTGGGCTGAGCGCGGACGGTCACCGGTGGTGACGGCGCAGCCTCCGGGCCGGGGCGTCACCACCGGTGGTCCGCTGCCGGCTCACTCCACCCGGAGCCGGTAGCCGCGCTTGACCACGGTCTGCACCACCCGGGGTGCCCGCAGCCCCACCCGCAGCCGGGCCACCGCCATCTCCACCGCGTGCTCGTCGGCCCCCCGGGGCAGCGTGCGCAGCAGTTCGGTCCGGGACAGCACCCGACCGGGCTGGGCGGCGAGCGCCCGCAGCACCGCCATCGGCGCGGGCGCCAGGGGCCGCAGCTCCCCGTCGATGACGGCGGCGTGCCCACGCAGGGTCAGCAGGTGCCCGGCCGCCTTGACCGTGACGGTTCGGCGGGGCAGTTCGTCCACGATGGTGCGGACCAGCGCGCCGAGCCGGGCCCGGGTCGGCGCGCTGACCGGCACGCCCCGCCGCACCAGCGGTTCGGCGGTGACCGCGCCGACGCAGCTGACCAGCACGTCGCCCCGCAACGCGGCCAGCACCGTCTCGGTACGGTCCCCGGCGGCGCGCAGCAGCGCCTCCGCCGCCGGGGCGGAGGTGAAGGTGACGGCGTCGACCAGCCGGCCGGCGACGAGGTCGATCAGCCGGTGCAGCGGGGCCGGGTCGGTCGGTGGGGCCCACCGGTAGACGGGCACCTCGATCACGGTGGCCCCGGCGGCCTCCAGGGCCTCGGTGCACTCCGGTTGCCGGTCGCCGTGCAGCTGCATGGCGATCACCTGCCCGGCCACCCCACGTCGGCACAGGTGCTCGACCACCTCCTCGCAGCTCTCCGAGGCCGGCGACCACTGGTCGTGCAGGCCGGCGGCCCGGATCGCGCCGCGCGCCTTGGGGCCCCGGGCCACCACGTAGGCCCGGGACAGCACGTTCTTCAGCGGCTCGGCCAGCCCCCAGCCCTCGGCCGCCTCCAACCAGCCGCGCATCCCGATGCCGGTGTTGGCCATCAGCACGTCCGGTGGCCGGTCCAGGCAGGCCCGGGTGGCGTCCCGCAGGTCGGTGTCGTCGGCCAGCGGCACGATCCGCAGGGCCGGGGCGAGCACCACCCGGGCACCGCGCCGTTCCAGCAACGCGGCCAACTCGTCGCGTCGCCGGTCGGCGGTCACTCCGATGGTGAAGCCGGCCAGTTCGTCCCGCATCACTCCTCCTGTCGCAGCCGCACCTCGACCAGGCCGTCCCGGCAGCGGACGTCGTACCGGGGCAGGGTCACCCCGGGCAGGTCCAGGCACAGCCCGGTTCGCAGGTCGTACACCTGCTTGTGCAGGGGGGAGGCGACGGTGGGCACCCCGCCCCGGCTGCCGACGATGCCCCGCGACATCACGTACGCGCCGCTGAGCGGGTCGAGGTTGTCGACCGCGAACAGCTCGTCGTCGGTGCGGAAGATGGCCACCTGGACGCCGTCGACCAGGGCGGCGACGCCGCGCTCGGGTTCCAGCCTCTCCAGCGGGCAGACCGGGGCCCAGCCGATGGTGACGGTGTCGCTCATCGCCGCACCTCCGGCAGGCCGAGGACGACCGGCTGGCGACGCCGGGTGGGTGCCCCGGCGGGGCGGCGGCCCCGTCCGGTGGTGCGGCCCCGGCGGCGACGGGGCCGCGTGTCGGTACCGGCTGGCCGCGTTCCACGGCGAAGGTGATCGACGGGTCCGGCACCTCGGGGGCGTTGACGAAGGAGGTGAACCGGCGCAGCCGTTCCGGGTCGTCGAGCACGTCCCGCCACTCGTCGGAATAGGACGTGACGTGCCGGGCCATCGCCGCGTCGAGTTCGGCGCAGAGCCCGAGCGAGTCGTCGACGATCACCGACCGGAGGTGCTCCAGGCCACCGTCCATCGCCTCGATCCAGGCGGAGGTGCGTTGCAGCCGGTCGGCGGTGCGGACGTAGAACATCAGGAACCTGTCGATCAGGGTGATCAGCTCGTCGGTGGTCAGGTCGGTGGCGAACAGGTCGGCGTGCCGGGGCCGGAAACCGCCGTTGCCGCCGAGGTAGAGGTTCCACCCGGTGTCGGTGGCGATGATGCCGAAGTC
Source organism: Micromonospora sp. RL09-050-HVF-A (assembly GCF_019374995.1). Classification (NCBI taxonomy): domain Bacteria; kingdom Bacillati; phylum Actinomycetota; class Actinomycetes; order Micromonosporales; family Micromonosporaceae; genus Micromonospora; species Micromonospora sp. RL09-050-HVF-A. Next base: position 3,636,434 of record NZ_JAGKQP010000002.1, on the reverse strand, counting down.
CTTGCTGCGGGCCTCGGCGCACTCCCGGGCGCAGCCGGAGACGGCGGACTTGAGCTTGTGCGGGGCCCGCAACCCCCGGTAACGCAGTTCCAGCGCGACGGCCAGGCCGACCGAGTCCTGCACCCCGTAGCGGCACCAGGTCTCGCCGACGCAGGACTTCACCGTGCGCAGCGCCTTGCCGTACGCGTGGCCGGACTCGAAGCCGGCGTCGACCAGCCGCCGCCAGATCTGCGGGAGCTGCTCGACCCGCGCGCCGAACAGGTCGATGCGCTGCCCGCCGGTGATCTTGGTGTAGAGCTGGAAGTCGCGGGCCACCTCACCGATCACGATCAGCTTGTCCGGGGTGATCTCGCCGCCCGGGATCCGGGGCACCACCGAGTAGCTGCCGTCGCGTTGCAGGTTGGCCAGGAAGTGGTCGTTGGTGTCCTGCAACGACGCCTGCTCGCCGTCGAGCACGTGCCCGGTGCCCAGCGACGCGAGGATCGAGGCCACCACCGGCTTGCAGACGTCGCAGCCCCGGCCCCGGCCGTGCTCGGCGACGAGCTGCGAGAACGTCCGGATGCCGCGCACCCGGACGATGTCGAACAACTCCTGCCGGCTGGCGTCGAAGTGCTCGCACAGCGCCGTGGACTGCTGCACCCCGGCCGCGTCGAGCAACTGCTTGAGCATCGGCACGCAGGAGCCGCAGCTCGTCCCGGCCCGGGTGCACGCCTTCAACGCCGGCACGTCGCACGCCCCGCCGGCGATCGCCGCGTCGATGTCGTCGCGGGTCACCGCGTTGCAGGAGCAGACCTGCGCCGCACCGGGCAGCGCGGTCACCCCGCCGCCGCCCTCGCCGGCCGGGGCCAGCAGCGTCAACGGGGGAGCGGGCAGCGGCCCGCCGACGCTGGCCCGCAACGTCGGGTAGGCGGTCGCGTCCCCGACCAGCACCCCGCCGAGCAGCGTCCGCGCGTCGTCGGAGAGGACCAGCTTCGCGTACGAGCGGGTGACCGGGTCGGTGAACGTGACGTCCAGGCAGCCGGGGGTGGTGCCGTGGGCGTCACCGAACGAGGCCACGTCGACGCCGAGCAGCTTGAGCTTGGTGGCGCTGTCCGCGCCGGGGAAGGTGGCCGCGCCGCCCAGCAGCCGGTCGGCCACCACCTCGGCCATCGCGTACCCGGGGGCGACCAGGCCGTGGCAGGTGCCGTCGACGGCCGCGCACTCGCCGACCGCCCAGATCCGCTCGTCGTCGCTGCGGCAGCTCCCGTCGACCAGCACCCCGCCCCGGGGGCCGAGGCCCAGCCCGGCGGCGCGGGCCAGCTCGTCGCGGGGCCGGATGCCGGCGGCCACCACCACCAGGTCGGCGTCGACCGTGCCACCGTCGGAGAGGTCCAACGCGGCGACCGTGCCGGTCGGGCCGGGCCGCAGCGCGGTGGTGCCCACCCCGAGGTGGGTGGTGACGCCCAGCTCTTCCACGTAGCGCCGCAGCATCGCGCCGCCCGCCTCGTCGACCTGCACCGGCATCAGCCGGGGGGCGAACTCCACCACGTGGGTGCGCAACCCCAGCAGCCGCAGCGCGTTGGCGGCCTCCAGACCGAGCAGGCCGCCGCCGATCACCGCCCCGGTCACCCGGCCCCGGGCGTGCTCCCGGATCGCCTCCAGGTCGTCCAGGGTGCGGTAGACGAAGACGCCCGGCAGGTCCGTGCCGGCCACCGGCGGGACGAACGGGTACGACCCGGTGGCCAGCACCAGCGCGTCGTACGGGTGCTCCCCGGTCGCGGTGGTCACCACCCGCCGGTCCCGGTCGATCCCGGTGACCGGCTCGCCGAGGTGTAGCCGCACCCCCTCGTCGGGGGTGTGCAGGTTGAGCTCCTCGGCGGACACCCCGTCGAAGAACGCCGACAGTCGCACCCGGTCGTACGCCGGGCGGGGTTCCTCGGCGAGCACCGTCACCTGCCAGCGCCGGTCGTGGTCGCGGGCGCGCAGCGCCTCGACGAACCGTTGGCCGACCATGCCGTTGCCGACGACGACCAATCGTCCACCGGTCATCGGGTCACCTCCTCGTGGTGTCATCACGGTCATCGGGTCGTCCCCACCGAGTCCACCTCGGACAGCCAGCCGACGATGCCCTCGACGGCCTGCCGGCAGCCACCGCAGCCGGTCCCGGCCCGGGTCGCGGCGACCACCTCGTCGACGGTCCGGGCGCCGGAGCGCCAGCAGCGCACCAGGGTGCCCTTGTCGACGTCGTTGCACTGGCAGACGGTCACCGCGTCCGGCATCAGCGCCGGGGAGGCGGCGGGTGTCGCGGGGGCGCTGCCGAGCGACCGGCCGAGCAGCAGCGCCCGCCGGTCGGTGGGGACCGGGGCGCCCCGGTCGAAGAGCTGCACGACCGTGCCGACCGCCGGGTTGTCACCGAGCAGGATCGCCCCGGTCAGCCGGTCGTGGTGGATACGCAGCCGGGCGTACGTTCCCCGGGCCGGGTCGGCGAAGGTCAACTCCTCGCCGGGGCCGCCCGTCGGGTCGCCCATCGCGGCCAGGTCGATCCCGGCGGCCTTGAGCCGGGTCACCACCGGTCGGGGCCGGTAGCGGGCCGCCGGGTCCTCGCCGGTGAGCAGCCGGGCCACCACCCGGGCCTGTGCCCAGGCGGGTGCGACGAGCCCGGTCGGGCCGCCGGTGCGGGCGCAGTCGCCGATCGCCGAGATCGACCCGTCGTCGGTGCGTAGCCGGTCGTCGACCAGCACCCCCCGGTCGACGGCCAGCCCGGCGGCGGTGGCGAGGTCGGTGTCGGGGCGCACCCCGCAGGAGAGCACCAGCAGGTCGGCGTGCAGGGTGGTGCCGTCGGCCACGTCGAGGCGGACCCCGTCGTCGTCGGTGGCCAACCCGGTCGCCGGCACCCCCCGTCGGGTGGTGACGCCGAGCCTGGCGAGCGTGGCGGCGAGCACCTCCCCGGCGGCCGGGTCGAGCTGGCGTTCCATCAGGTGCGGGTGGGGGTGTACCACGGTCACCGCCAACCCCCGGGCGGCCAGGCCGCGCGCCGCTTCCAGGCCGAGCAGCCCACCGCCGAGCACCAGCGCGGTGCGGGCGGTGCGGGCGGTGGCGAGGATGCGGCGGCAGTCGGCCAGGGTGCGGAAGACGGCGACCCGGGGCGGCAGGGCGGCCGGGTCGAGGCCGGGCAGCGGGGGCACCACGGCCCGGCTGCCGGTGGCGAGGACCAGGTGGTCGTAGTCGATCCGGTCGCCGTCGGTGGTGTGCACCGTCCGGGTGGCCCGGTCGATCGCGGCGGCCACCACCCCGGTCCGCACGTCGGTGCCCTGCCCGGCGACCTCGGCCAGCTCCACGTCGGGCTCGTCGACCTTGCCGGCCAGCAGGGTGGAGAGCATGATCCGGTTGTACGCCCGGTGCGGTTCCGCCCCGAGCACGGTGACCTTCCGGTCGCCGTTGCGGGCGTGCAGCTCGGTGGCGAGCCGGGCGCCGGCCATCCCGTACCCGACGATCACGATCTGCCCGGTCATGCCCGCTCCACCCGGACCGCGCAGATCTTGAACTCGGGCATCCCGGAGACCGGGTCGAGGGCGTCGTTGGTGACCGAGTTGGCGCGCGCCGCCCCGGGCCAGTGGAACGGGGCGAAGACGGTGTCGGGCCGGATGGTCGGGCTGAGCCGGGCCGGTGCCCGCAGCTCACCCCGGCGGGAGGCGACCCGGACCTCGTCGCCCTCGGCCACCCCGAGCCGGTCGGCCAGGTCGGGGTGCAGCTCGACGAAGCCGTGCGGGGCGGCCCGGTGCAGCGCGGCCACCCGCCGGGTCTGCGCGCCGGACTGGTACTGGGCCAGCACCCGCCCGGTGGTGAAGTGCAGCGGGTAGTCGGCGCAGACCTCCTCGGCCGCCGGCCGGTGCTGCACGGCGTGGAACCGGGCCCGGCCGCTGGGGGTGGGGAAGGTGTCGGCGAAGAGCCGGGGGGAGTCCGGCCCGTCCGGGTCGGGGCACGGCCAGAAGACCCCGTCGGCGGATTCGATCCGGTCCCAGCTGACCCCGGCGTAGTCGGCGACGCCCCCGGCGGAGGCCCGCCGTAGCTCGGCGAAGACGACCCTCGGGTCGGTCGGGAACCGGTCCGGCGCGGTCCGCGGGGCCGGGACGTGGTCCGCAGGGGTGCGCGGGGCCGGGACGGCGGGCCGGGTGGTCGTCGGGGTGGTCGGGGCCGGGCCGTCCGGCGTCGTCGCCGGGGCCGGTGCGTCGGGGGCGTCGTCGAGGCGGGCCGCGAGCTCGGCGAGGACGGTCAGGTCGGTGCGGACGCCGGGGGGCGGTGGGCGCAGCGCCCGGCGGCGCAGCACCCGACCCTCCAGGTTGGTCATCGTGCCGTCCTCCTCGGCCCACTGGGCCACCGGCAGCACCACGTCGGCCAGCTCGGCCGTCTCGGAGCGCAGGAAGTCGGCCACCACCAGCAGGTCCAGCCCGCGTAGCCGGGACTCGACCCGGGCCGCCCGGGGCGCGGAGACCACCGGGTTGGAGCCGAAGACCAGCAGTGCCCGGGGGCCGTCGGGGGTGCCGAGCGAGTCGAGCAGCTGGTAGGCCGGCACCCCGGGGCCGGGCAGTTCGGCGGGGTCGACTCCCCAGACCCCGGCGACGTGGGCGCGGGCCGCCGGGTCGTCGATCTTGCGGTAGCCGGGGAGCTGGTCGGACTTCTGGCCGTGCTCGCGTCCACCCTGGCCGTTGCCCTGACCGGTGAGGCAGCCGTAGCCGGAGTGTGGGCGGCCGGGCAGGCCGAGGGCGAGGGCGAGATTGACGTACGCGCTGACGGTGTCGACGCCCTTGGCGTGCTGTTCGGCGCCCCGGGCGGTGAGGATGACCGCCGAGTCGGCGGTGCCGAGCGCGCGGGCGGTCGCCTCCAGGTCGGCCACCGGCACCCCGGAGAGCCGTTCCACCTCGGCCGGCCAGTACCCCGCGACGGTACGGCGTACCGCGTCGAAGCCCTCGGTACGGGTGGCGACGTACTCCCGGTCGATCAGCCCTTCGGTGAGCGCGATGTGCAGCAGTGCGTTGGCGACCGCGAGATCGGTGCCGGGCAGCGGTTGCAGGTGCAGGTCGGCCTGGCGGGCGGTGGCGGTGAGCCGGGGGTCGACCACGATCAGCCGGCCGCCCCGGGCCCGCTGGTCGGTCACGTGGCGCATCAGCGGCGGCATGGTCTCGGCCGGGTTCGCCCCGACCAGCAGCAGGGTTCCGGTGCGGCCCAGGTCGGTCAGCGGGAACGGCAGCCCCCGGTCGACGCCGAAGGCGCGCAGTCCGGCCGCCGCCGCGGAGGACATGCACCACCGGCCGTTGTAGTCGATGTGCCGGGTCCGCAGCGCCACCCGGGCGAACTTGCCGAGGGCGTACGCCTTCTCGTTGGTGAGCCCGCCGCCGCCGAAGACCGCGACCGCGTCCCGGCCGTGGGCCCGCTGGATGGTGCGCAGCCCGTCGGCGATCCGGTCCAGCGCGACGTCCCAGCTGGCCGGGCGCAGCGTGCCGGACGGGTCGCGGACCAGCGGGGTGGTCAACCGGTCGGGGTGGTCGAGCAGTTCGGCGGCGGTCCAGCCCTTCTGGCACAGCCCGCCGCGGTTGGTGGGGAACTCCCGGGGCCGGACCTCGATCCGGCCGTCGGCGTCCCGCAGGATCATGCCGCACTGGAGCGCGCAGTACGGGCAGTGCGTTTCCGTCTCCCGGGGCGGGGGCTCCGTTCGTGTCGCGGCGCGTGCACCGTCTGTCATGTCCGCAAAGCGTGCCGCCGGGCGGTTTCCGACCGGGGTCCCTTCTGTTTCGGTCCTGTCAAGAGCGGTTCACACCGCACGGGGGCAGGGGACCGGTCGGTGGGGTCTATAATGTGAGACAAGTTTCTTAATATGTGAGAGGGGTGGATCGTGGACGTGACGGCGGCCTTCGATGCGGTGGCAGGTTCCTACGACGGGGCCCGCCGTCGGCTCGTCCCCTGCTTCGACGACTTCTACGGCACCGCCGTCGAGGTGGCCGCCCCACCGCTGCGGGCCGCGCTCGCCGCCGGGCGTACCCCCGAGGTGCTCGACCTGGGTGCCGGCACCGGACTGCTCTCCCTGCTGCTCACCGCGGCGCTGCCCGGGGTGCGGGTGACCCTGGTCGACGGGGCCGCGCGGATGCTCGCGGTGGCCGCCGACGGGTTGGCCGCCCGGGGGGTGGCGCACCGGACCGTCGTGGCCGACCTGGCCGACCCGCTCCCCGCCGGCCGCTACGACGCGGTGGTCTCCGCCCTGGCCGTGCACCACCTCGACGACGACGGCAAGCGCGCCCTCTACCGGCGGGCGGCCGACGCGCTCGTCCCCGGCGGGGTGTTCGTCAACGCCGAGCAGGTGGCCGGCCCCACCCCGACCCTGGACCGCCGCTACGACGACGTCTGGCTGGCCCAGACCGCCGCGCGCGGCTCGGATGCCGACGAGATCGCCGCCGCCCGGGAGCGGATGCGGCACGACCGCCCGGCGTCGGTGACCGACCAGTGCCGGTGGCTGGTCGACGCCGGCCTGGTCGACGTGGACTGCTTCTACAAGGCGTGGCGGTTCGCGGTCTTCGGCGGTCGCCGTCCCGCCTGACCCGGACCCCCTGCGGCGGGCGGGCCGGGCGGTGGCACACGGCGGTTTGTCGGGTTCGTCGAGGCGGGCGAACGGAACGACCGGCGGTCATACCGGGAGTAGGATCGCAGGCATGACTGCCAAGGTGACCCTCTCGTTCTCCGACGAGACGATCGAGGAGGCCCGCCGGTTCGCCAAGCGGGAAGGACTCTCCCTCTCCGCCTGGATGGACCAGGCCGCCCGGGAGAAGGCGCTGCGGGAGGTCTTCACCGCCCACGCCGAGGCGGTCGGGCGGGCCGGGCTCGACCTGGAGTCCGCCGCCCTCGCCGACGCCCGCGAGGTGGGCATGGTCGCCGACGTGCTCTTCGGCGGTCGCCCGCGTGCTGCGTAGGGGAGAGGTCTGGCGCATCGAGGGCGCCCGGGAACGGCTCGGCCTGGTGATCAGCTCCGACGTCTACAACTCCACCGACGTGCCGATCGTGATCGTCGCCGAGGTGGTCGAGACCGCCCTGCTGCGCGACTCCCCGCTCGCCGTGCCGATGGGTGCCAACGTGGTGATGCCCGACCGGCTGTCGGCGCCGATGAAGAAGTGGTTCACCGAGTGCGTGGACGTCGCCGACACCGAGACCATGCAGCGGGTGGCCCGCGCACTGCGCATCCTCCAGGAGCTGTGACCCGCCCCGGCGGGAGCGGCGACCCACCGCAACGGTGGGCCCCTCACCACCGGTTCCCGGTCGACGTGCGGTCTCCGTTTCCGGCCCGACCCACGTGGGGCACCGCCGGGAAACCGACCCTGCCTAGCGTCCTGCTCACATCGACGAGGAGGAGTCGCCGTGAGCACGCTCGCCAGCAGCAGTAACGCCGCCGCCGATCCACCGGCCGCCACCACCGACCCGCTGGCCGCCGCCACGGTCGGTCCGCCGGGCGACACCGACGTCCCGCCGACCGCCGACGCGGCTGTCACCGCCGCCGGACCCGACCGGCCCGCCGGGCGGCGGCACCGGATCGACGACTGGCGACCCGAGGACCCGACCTTCTGGCAGACGACCGGAGCGCCGATCGCCCGTCGCAACCTCTGGGTGTCGATCTTCGCCGAGCACGTCGGCTTCTCGGTGTGGAGCCTCTGGTCGGTCACCGTGCTCTTCCTCGGCCCGGCGTACGGCATCGACCCGGCGGGGAAGTTCCTGCTCACCGCCGTACCGGCCGCGCTGGGGGCGGTGCTGCGGCTGCCGTACACCCTGGCGGTGGCGCGCTTCGGCGGGCGGAACTGGACCATCGTCAGCGCGCTGCTGCTGCTGGTGCCGGCGGTGCCGATGGCGCTGCTGCTGGAGCCGGGTGTGTCGTACACCACGCTGATGGTGCTGGCCTGCCTGACCGGGGTCGGCGGCGGCAACTTCGCCTCGTCGATGGCGAACATCAACCTGTTCTTCCCGGACCGGCTCAAGGGTCGCGCACTCGGGCTCAACGCCGGGGGCGGCAACCTCGGCGTGCCGGCGGTGCAACTGGTCGGGCTGGCGGTGCTGGCCACCGCCGGGGCCGCGTACCCCCGGCTGGTGCCGGCGGTGTACCTGCCGCTGATCGTGCTGGCCGCGCTCGCCGCCGCCCGCTGGCTGGACAACATCCCGGACGCCCACAACGAACCCGGCGCGTTGCGGGAGGCCGCCCGCGACCGGCACACCTGGGTGATGTCCCTGCTGTACATCGGCACCTTCGGCTCGTTCATCGGCTTCGGCTTCGCCTTCGGCCAGGTGCTCCAGCTCCAGTTCGCCGAGCGGTTCCCCACCCCGGTCGACGCGGCCTGGCTGACCTTCCTCGGGCCGCTGATCGGTTCGTTGATCCGACCGTTCGGCGGTCAGCTCGCCGACCGGCTGGGCGGGGCCCGGGTGACGTTCTGGAACTTCGTCGCGATGGCCGTCGGCGCCGGCCTGGTGCTCTACGCCGCCCGGGAGCAGTCGTTCCCGCTCTACCTCGTCGGGTTCCTGGCGTTGTTCGTCTTCTCCGGCATCGGCAACGGGTCGACCTACAAGATGATCCCGGCGATCTTCCGGGTCCGGGCGGCGGCCGAGGCGGAGCTGACCGGCGACCCGGTCGCGGCGCAGCGCCGGGCCCGGCGACGCTCCGGGGCGCTGATCGGCATCGCCGGGGCGGTCGGCGCCTCGGGCGGGGTGCTGGTGAACGTGGCCTTCCGGCAGTCGTTCCTCACCTCGGGCAACGCGGACGCCGCCTACCTGGCCTTCATCGGCTGGTACGCGCTCTGTTTCGTGGTGACCTGGGTGGTCTACCTGCGGCCCGGCCCGGGTAAGCTGATCGGCGTGTGACCCTGGTCATCCGCCGAAACCGCAGGCCACGCCGGCCGACCCCCCGTTTTGACCAGCAGACCGGGCGCCGGGTATCGTTGCCTGCTGTTGTACGACATCCAGAGGCGTGCCGCTCAGGTACGCTTGGTCGTTCGTGCGCGCTGGTCCGGCCGGGAAGCCTCTGGTCACCTCGGCGCGCGACCCCAGACCGACGACGAGACAAGGTAGACCTGTGCGTACGTACAGCCCGAAGCCGGGTGAGATCGAGCGTCAGTGGCACGTTATCGACGCCTCTGATGTCGTGCTGGGCCGCCTGGCCACCCACGCCGCCACGCTGCTGCGCGGCAAGCACAAGCCGACTTTCGCGCCGCACGTCGACACGGGCGACTTCGTCGTCATCGTGAACGCGGGCAAGGTGGCGCTGACCGGCAACAAGCGGCAGACCAAGGTCGCCTACCGGCACTCCGGTTACCCGGGCGGCCTCAAGCAGATCGGCTACGAGGAGCTGCTGACCAAGCGGCCCGAGCGGGCCATCGAGCTGGCCGTGAAGGGGATGCTCCCGCACAACAAGCTCGGCCGTCAGCTGATCAAGAAGCTGAAGGTCTACGCCGGTGCCGAGCACCCGCACCTGGCGCAGCAGCCGGTGCCGTTCGAGATCAAGCAGATCGCGCAGTGAGCGAGGGCGAAGGAAACAGCATGACCGACATCACCGAGACCGAGGTTGCCCCGGAAGCCCCTGAGGCCACCGAGGCGCCCGCGCCCGTCGCCCGCGCGCCTCGTGGTGACCGGCCGATCCAGACCGTGGGCCGCCGCAAGGAGGCCATCGTCCGGGTCCGTATCGTCCCCGGCACCGGCAAGATCACCTGCAACGGCCAGGAGCTCGAGTCGTACTTCCCGAGCAAGGTGCACCAGCAGCTCATCAAGGACCCGCTGGTCACCGCCGAGAAGCTGGAGCAGTTCGACGTCATCGCCAACCTGCGTGGCGGCGGCACCACCGGCCAGGCCGGTGCGCTGCGGCTGGGCATCGCCCGTGCGCTGATCGTCAACGAGCCGGACGACCGCCCGGCCCTGAAGAAGGCCGGCTTCCTGACCCGGGACGCCCGGGTCAAGGAGAGCAAGAAGTACGGTCTCAAGAAGGCCCGTAAGGCGCCTCAGTACTCGAAGCGCTGATCACCACCAGCGCGTTGTACTTCTGACGGACGGCCGGGTCCGCCTCCCCCACGGGAGGCGGCCCGGCCGTTTCCGTTTTCTCCACTCATCGCAGGTGCACCGGAGGTTCGCGGGTATGGGGCGGTTGTTCGGCACGGACGGCGTACGCGGGCGGGCGAACGTGGATCTCACCCCGGAGTTGGCGCTCGCGGTGGCGGTGGCCGCCGCGCACACGCTGGCCGAGTCGGACCGCAGCCACCCGCCGCTGGCGGTGGTCGGGCGGGACACCCGGGCCAGCGGCGAGATGCTGGAGGCCGCCGTGGTCGCCGGGCTCACCAGCGCCGGGGCCAGCGTGGTCCGGGTCGGCGTGCTGCCCACCCCGGCCGTGGCGTTCCTGACCGCCGAGGCCAAGGCCGACCTGGGCGTGATGCTCTCCGCCTCGCACAACCCGATGCCGGACAACGGGATCAAGCTGTTCGCCGCCGGTGGGCACAAGCTGCCCGACGAGATCGAGTTGCGGATCGAGGCGGCCGTCGAGGCGAACGCCACCACCGCCTGGGACCGTCCGGTCGGCGCGGGGGTCGGCCGGGTACACGACCTGCTCGACGGTGCCGACCACTACGTGCAGCACCTCGTCGGCACCGTGCCGCACCGCCTCGACGGCATCAAGGTCGTGGTCGACTGCGCCAACGGCGCCGCCGCCGAGGTCGCCCCGGTGGCCTACCGGGAGGCCGGCGCCGAGGTCATCGCGATCCACGCCGAACCGGACGGCCTCAACATCAACGACGAGTGCGGCTCCAACCACCTCGACAGCCTGCGGGCCGCCGTGGTCGAGCACGGTGCGCACCTGGGCCTCGCCCACGACGGCGACGCCGACCGCTGCGTGGCGGTCGACGCCACCGGCGCGGAGGTCGACGGCGACGAGCTGATGGCGGTCCTCGCGCTGGCCCTGCGCGACGCCGGTGAGCTGACCCAGGACACCCTGGTCGCCACCGTGATGAGCAACCTCGGCCTGCGGCTGGCCATGTCCGCGCAGGGCATCCGGCTGGTCGAGACCAAGGTCGGCGACCGGTACGTGTTGGAGGAGCTGCGCGCCTCCGGCCTCGCCCTCGGCGGCGAGCAGAGCGGCCACCTCGTCATGCCCGCGCACGCCACCACCGGCGACGGGGTCCTCACCGGCCTGCACCTGATGGCCCGGATGGCCGCCACCGGCCGGTCCCTGGCCGAACTGGCCTCGGTGGTCACCAAGCTGCCGCAGGTGCTGATCAACGTGCCGGTCGGCGACCGCACCGCCGGTGCCACCGCATCCACCGTCAAGGCCGAGGTCGAGCGGGCCGAGGCGGAGCTGGGGGAGACCGGCCGGGTGCTGCTGCGGCCGTCGGGCACCGAACCGTTGGTCCGGGTGATGGTCGAGGCCGGCACCGAGGAGACCGCCCGGTCGGTGGCCGAACGGATCGCCGCCCAGGTCAGCGCCGCCAGCCCCGCCAACTGACCGTCCCCGTTGCGGGCGGGTCCCGCCTGCTCCACCCCTCGTTGTGCTGCCGGCGTCGCCGGTGGGCCCAGGGAGCGTCCCGGTGGCTGCCCCACCGCGTGCCCCCGGTTGTGCCGGTGCCGGCTGACCCTGCTGGCGGGCGCGACGATGCCGGCCCGCGTGGGTGGTCAGCGGGCGTCGGACGCCAGTCCCGCGCGGGTGATCAGCGGGGGTCGGACAGGGCGCGTAGCCGGGCGACCGCCTCGGTCAGCACCTCGGGACGCTTGCAGAAGGCGAACCGGACCAACCGCCGGCCGGCCTCCGCGTCGTCGTAGAAGACCTGGGTGGGCACCGCCACCACACCGCAGCGTTCCGGCAGGGACCGGCAGAACTCCAACCCGTCCCGACCGCCGAGGCCGGTGATGTCGGCGGTGACGAAGTATGTCCCCTCCGGGGTGAGCACCGCGAAACCGGCGTCGGTCAGGCCACCGATCAGCAGGTCCCGCTGCCGCTGGAGGCTGTCACGGAAACCGGTGTAGTAGTCGTCGGGCAGGGCCAGCGCCACGGCGACCGCCGGTTGCAGCGGTGCCGCGTTGACGAAGGTGAGGAACTGCTTGACCCGCAGCACCGCCGACACCAGCGCGGCGGGGCCACTGACCCAGCCCACCTTCCAGCCGGTGCAGGAGAACGTCTTGCCGGCCGACGAGATGCGCAGGGTCCGTTCCCACATCCCCGGCAGGGTGGCCAGCGGCAGGTGCGCGGCGGCGGCGTCGGTGAAGACGAGGTGCTCGTACACCTCGTCGGTGACCGCGTACACGTCGTGCTCCTGGCAGAGGTCGGCGAGCAGGGCCAGCTCCGGCGCGGTGAACACCTTCCCGGTCGGGTTGTGCGGGGAGTTCAGCAGCATCAGCCGGGTACGCGGCCCGAACGCGGCCCGCAGCTCGGCGGGGTCGAAGGCGTACCGGCCGTCGTCGCCGGGGCGCAGCGTCACCGGCCGTCGTACCGCCCCGGCGAGGGCGATCGACGCCGCGTACGAGTCGTAGTAGGGCTCGAAGCAGATCACCTCGTCGCCCGGCTCGCAGAGCGCGAGGATGCTCGCGGCGATCGCCTCGGTGGCCCCGGCGGTGACGATCACCTCGCCGTCCGGGTCGTAGTCCAGCGCCCAGAACCGCCGTTGGTGCGCGGCGACGGCAGCGCGCAGGGCGGGAATGCCGGGGCCCGGCGGGTACTGGTTGTGCCCGGAGCGCAGCGCCTCGGCGGCGGCGGCCAGCATCTCCGGCGGCCCGTCGGTGTCCGGGAAGCCCTGGCCCAGGTTGACCGCACCGGTCCGGACGGCGAGCGCGGACATCTCCGCGAACACCGTCGTCCCGAACGGACGCATCCGGGTCACCAGCGGGTCCACATCGGTCGACGTCGTCACGCCCGTCAGCCTACGGCCCGCGACCACCCCTGCCACCGGGTCCGGTCGCCGCCATTCTTCCCCTGACGGGGTCTTCCCCCGGTCCGGCGGGTCAGCGGACCCGGTTGGCGTGGCACTGCACCTGCCAGTCGTCCGGGCCGGCCACGTCGGTGACCCGGGGCCGGGTGCCGACGGTGGTGGTGCACCGGAACCCGCCCGGGTTGCCGCCGGAGCGGGTGGCGCTGACCAGCACCCGGGTCGGATCGTCGACACGCAGCGTCATCCGCCAGGGCAGCCGCACCTTGTCCTGTCGGATGAAGTAGCCGTCCCCGTCATAGAACTGGAGGTCGACGGAGCCGGTCCCGGTCACCTCGTACGTCACCGGGTACCGGCCGGGGCCGTCGGCCGGCGCGGTGGCGGGCGCTGGCGGCTGGAGCGGCTGCGGCGGGCTCCAGCTCGGCTCGGGTTCGTCGTCGTAGTAACCGTTGTCGTAGGGCTCCGCGGTTGCCGTGTCCGGCCCGGAGCTGCCCAGCAGGCGACCTCCCCCGCAGAAGCAGGCGCAGACGACGAGGACGAGCACCACGACCACGGCGACCACGATGCCCACCACCGCACCGGTGCCGGTGGAGCTCCGCCCGCCCGGCGACGGGTGGGCCGGATAGGCGAACGGCGGCGGATACCCCGGCGGTGGCCAGCCGGGACCGGGTGGCCCGCCCGGCATTCCCGGGGTCGTGCCGGGCCACCCGGTGGGCGGGCCGCCGGGCAGCCCGGGGCCGCGCCGGGCCAACCGGTGGGTCCGGGGCCGGACCGGACCAACCGGTGGGTCCCGGCGCCGGACCGGGCCAACCGGTGGGCGGGGGTGTGCCGGGCCAGCCGGGAGCGGGTGCGCCGGCAGGGTCGATCGGCGGGTCGGGAGGGACCGGCCCGGCGGGCGCGCTGCCGGCAGTCGGACCGCCGGGCCACGGGTCGGGGGCCGCCCAGGGCTGCGGGACCGCGAACGGGTCCGGTGGAGTCCAGGGGGACGGGCCGGGCGACGGGTCGTTGGACGCCGCCGGGGCCGGGTCGCCGGGCGGGGGCGGGGGATCGCTGGGGGGTGGCGCGTCGGACATGGCGGCTCCGGGACGGAAGTGGAGGAAAGGGGCGAGCGGGCCGTCCCAGGGACGTTCCAGGGGTCGCCGAGAGACTCTCGTACCGCCGGGCCGCCCGCAACCCCGTCCGGTCGGCCGGGTGCGCCGGTAGTCCGATTGCCGCCCGTCACCGACCGATCGCTCAAATTCGGTGATTGATTGCCCGACTTCCGCGCACGCGAGGTGAGTGAAACTGGGTTAGGCTGCGAACCATGTGTGGAATCGTGGGTTACGCCGGCGCACGTCCGGCGCTCGGCATCGTGCTCGACGGATTGCGGCGGCTGGAATACCGGGGCTACGACTCGGCCGGGGTCGCGATCGTCTGCGACGACGAGCTGCTCACCGAGAAGAAGGCCGGCAAGCTGGCCAACCTGGAGAAGGTCCTGTCCGAGCGGGCCGCCACCAACCCGGACGACTGCGCCGCCAGCCCGGTCGGCATCGGCGACGGCACCACCGGCATCGGGCACACCCGGTGGGCCACCCACGGCGGCCCGACCGACCGTAACGCCCACCCGCACCTGGCCCCCGACGGCCGGGTCGCCGTGATCCACAACGGCATCATCGAGAACTTCGCCAAGCTCCGCGCCGAGCTGGAGGACGACGGCGTCCAGTTCACCAGCGACACCGACACGGAGTGCGCCGCCCATCTGCTCTCCCACGCGCTCGCCGAGCTGCGGGCGGCCGGCGGGACCGACAGCCCGCAACTGCTCGCCGCCGCGATGCGGGTGGTGTGCCGGCGGTTGGAGGGCGCGTTCACCCTGCTCGCCGTCGATGCCGCCATTCCCGGTGCGGTGGTCGGCGCCCGGCGCAACTCGCCGCTGGTGGTGGGCCGGGGCGAGGGGGAGAACTACCTGGCCAGTGACGTGGCGGCGTTCATCGAGCACACCCGCGAGGCGGTCGAGCTGGGGCAGGACCAACTCGTCCTGATCACCGCCGACAGCATCGAGATCACCGACTTCGACGGTCAGCCGGCCACCGGCAAGGACTTCCACATCGACTGGGACTCCTCGGCTGCCGAGAAGGGCGGCTACGACTGGTTCATGCTCAAGGAGATCGAGGAGCAGCCGCAGGCCATCGCGGACACCCTGCTCGGCCGGCTCACCGAGACCGGCGAGATCGCCCTCGACGAGGTCCGCCTCAGCGACCAGGACCTGCGCGACGTCGACAAGATCTTCATCGTGGCCTGCGGCACCGCCTACCACTCCGGCATGGTCGCCAAGTACGCCATCGAGCACTGGACCCGGATCCCCTGTGAGGTGGAGCTGGCCAGCGAGTTCCGCTACCGCGACCCGGTGCTCGACCGGTCCACCCTGATCGTGGTGATCTCGCAGTCCGGCGAGACGATGGACACCCTGATGGCGCTGCGGCACGCCAAGGAGCAGAAGGCCCGGGTGTTGGCCATCTGCAACACCAACGGCTCCACCATCCCGCGCGAGTCCGACGCGGTGCTCTACACCCACGGCGGCCCGGAGATCGCCGTCGCCTCCACCAAGGCGTTCCTCACCCAGCTGGTCGCCTGCTATCTGATCGGGCTGCACCTGGCCCAGGTACGCGGGATCAAGTTCGCCGACGAGGTCGGCGCGGTGGTGGCCCAGCTCCAGGAGATGCCGGGCAAGCTGCGGGAGCTGCTGGGCCGGATCGAGCCGGTGCGGGAGCTGGCCCGGGAGCTGAAGTCCGAGCCGACGGTGCTGTTCATCGGTCGGCACGTCGGCTACCCGGTGGCCCTGGAGGGCGCGCTCAAGCTCAAGGAGCTGGCGTACATGCACGCCGAGGGGTTCGCCGCCGGTGAGCTGAAGCACGGGCCGATCGCCCTGATCGACCAGGGCACCCCGGTGATCTGCGTGGTGCCGTCCCCGGTCGGCCGGGGCATGCTGCACGACAAAATCGTCTCCAACATCCAGGAGGTCCGGGCCCGGGGTGCGCGGACCATCGTGATCGCCGAGGAGGGCGACGAGGCGGTGGTGCGTTACGCCGACCACCTGATCTATGTGCCGCGTACGCCGACCCTGCTCGCGCCGCTGGTCACCACCGTGCCGTTGCAGGTGTTCGCGGCCGAGATCGCCGCTGCCCGGGGCCACGACGTCGACCAGCCGCGCAACCTGGCGAAGTCGGTCACCGTCGAGTAGGTGACCCCGCGCCACCGACGGTGACCCGGTCACCGGCCGAGCACGATCCGGGCCATCCCGTCCAGGGCGGGGTTGCCGGGCTCCCAGTAGCCGGTGTGGCCGTACCGGCCGCTGGGGAAGGTCCGGCCACCGAAACCCGGATCGCTCGGGTCGTGCCCGAACCACAGTTGGTGGTCGTCGGGGCGTAGCAGCCAGGCGGCGCTGGCCAGCGGCGAGGCGGCCAGCACCGCCCGGCCGGCCAGCTCCCGGGGCGGCTCGACCAGCCTGATCACGTCGTCGTCGGCGGTGCTCGACCAGACCTGCTGCGGTGGCAGGCCGAGCGCCCCGGCCCGGTCCACCCCCACTCCTGGTGAGCCGACGAAGGCGAGCGCGTCGGCGGCCAGCCCGTGGTCCCGGGCGGCGCTGCCCACCACCAGTGAGCCGTAACTGTGCCCGAGCACGGTCTGCCGGGCCGGGGGCCCGTCGTGGGTGGCGCGCAGCCCTTCCTGGAAACGGTGCAGCGCCGGACCGGCGTCCCGGGCCTGGGTCGGCGAGGACGCCTCGGGCAGGAAGTCGGGGGCGTCGTAGTCCAGCCAGAGCACCGCCGCCGTCTCCACGCCGGGGGCGATGGCAGCGCACCTGGCCTGCACCCGGGCGGCCCGGCCCAGCTCACCGGGGACGTCGGCGAGGTCGCTGGTCATCCCCGGCACGTAGGTGAGCACCCGGCCGGCCCGGTCCGGATTGCCCAGCGCGACGATCGCCCGGCCGTCACCGCGCGGGTCGAGCCCGAGCAGGTACGCCCGGGGCGGTGAGGTGGCGGCCAGCCGACCGGCGAGCCCGTCCAGGACGGCCAACGCCGCATCGATCCGCCGCCGACCGCGCCCGCCCGGCGTCGCCCGGCGGGCGGTCAGCAGCGCCTCCCGGTGGCCGGCCAGCAGCAGCCGGTTCGCCTGGTCCCGGGCCGAGGTCGGCACCCCGTCGCGCGGGCCGATCCGGGTCGGCTCGTGCAGCACCAGCCAGCGCCGCTGGGCCGGGGTGAGGGTGGCCCACCAGGCCCGGACCGTCGCCGCACTGGCGTCGTCGGCCGGTCGGCCCGGTGGTGGCCGCTCGACCCAGCCGGTGCGGGCCGCCCCGGACAGCTCGGCCAGCCGGGAGGCCGCCTCCCGGTCGGCCGCGTCGGCCAGCGCGAGCGCCTCCCGCAGCGCCGCCGCCACCTGCCCCACCGCCACGGGCGAACCCACCCCGCCGCCCCGCCCCCGCCGCCCCGCCGCCTGCGCCCGCAGCCGCCGCCCCGTTGCCGCCCCGGCACCCGCGCCGCCGCCGGCGGCGCTCCCACCGGCGCGGGGGTCCGGGCCGGACCACGGACCTGGCCCCCCGCGCCGACGCCACCGCCCGTCGGAGAAGGGCGGGCACCCACCCCGACCGGGAGCTCACCCGCCTCGGGGCCGCGCCAGAGCAGGGGTGCCGCCCGGACACCGCCGTGCCGGTCCACCGCCACGCCGGTGCGGTCGGCCAGCGCCACCGCCTCGGCGAGCCGGGCCTTCGCCACCCGGAGCCGACCGGCGAACTCGGCGAGCACCTGGTCGACCTCGACCAGCGCCGGCAGGATGGTGGCCAGTTCCGACCGGAGCCCGTCGAGCCGCCCACCGGCCGCTGTCGCCGCCCCGCCGGCCCAGCCCGCCCGCAACGCCGCGGCCCGGTCGGCCAGCCCGGCCCGTCGCCGCCCGACCGGTGCGTCCACCCCGCGCCAGGCCACCCCCGCCGCGTCCCAGTCACCCGGGGAGGCGGACCAGAGCTGGGCGTACCCGATCATCGGGGTCGGCCGACCAGCCGCCCGGCGGCCCGGTCGTCGGCCGCCGTGTACGCATCGGCGGCGGCGCGCAGGGCCGCGCCGGCCTCCGCCACCCGGACGCCGAGCGCCCCGTGCCACGCGTGCACCGCCGACTCCAGCCCGGCCAGGGCAGAGCCGGCCCGCCACCCCGGTGCGGACAGCACCAGGCCGGGTCGGCCCGCCAACCCCTGGGCCAGCGCGTACGCCTCGTCGGCCAACCCACCGGCCGCCACCCGCAGCACCGACAGGTCGACCTCCACCGGCTCGTTCGTCACCCGCCCGCCTCCTCCACCCCCGTGGTCGGTCCCGCCGCCCGACTGCCGCACCGACGCTAGGCGGACGGGCAGCCGGTGGACCTGCCCTGTGGACGACGGGCGGCGGTCGTACCCCCGGGTTGTCCACAGGTCTTGCCCGGGGCGTCGCCGGTGGCTACTCTGCCGCCCGGCCGCCGGTAGGGTGATCTCGGCCACGACGGAGCCGGGACGTGGGTCGAACCGGCCGTCCCTCCGCGACGGGACGCCGTGGCCGGGAAGACGGCCGGCGGCAGGGACGGGGACGGCATGAGACCGGTGTGGCGGGTATCGGACGTACGTGCGGCGGAGGCCGGCCTGATGGCCACCCTCCCGCCCGGGACGCTGATGCAGCGGGCGGCGGCCGGGCTGGCCCGACGTTGCGCCCTGCTGCTCGCCGGCCGGGGCGGGGTCTACGGCGCGCGGGTGCTGGTGCTGGCCGGTTCCGGCGACAACGGCGGCGACGCGCTGTACGCGGGCGAGCGGCTGGCCCGGCGCGGCGCGCAGGTCGCCGTGCTGGCGACCGCCCCCGGCCGGACGCACGCCGACGGGTTGGCGGCGCTGCGGGCCGCCGGTGGCCGGCTGGTCGACGCCCCACCGCCCACCGTCGATCTGGTGCTCGACGGGATCGTCGGGATCGGGGGCAGCGGTGGGCTGCGGGAGGCCGCTGACGACCTCGTCGCCGGCCTGCCCGCGCTGCGGGGACGCGACGGCGGCCGGGCCACGGTCGTCGCGGTGGACGTGCCCAGCGGGGTGGCGGTGGACACCGGGGACGTGCCGACGGACGGGTCCGGTCGGCCCGGCGCCGTCCGGGCCGACGTGACGGTGGCGTTCGGCGCGCTCAAACCTGCCCTGGTGGTCGGCCCGGCGGCCCCGCTCGCCGGTCAGGTCGAGCTGGTCGACATCGGGCTCGGGCCGTGGCTGCGCGGCACCCCTGCATCGTGGGTGACCGAATGGTCGGACGTGCGCGACTGGTGGCCCCGCACCGGGGCGTCCTCGGAGAAGTACAGCCGGGGCGTGGTCGGGGTGGCCACCGGGTCGCGGACCTACCCGGGGGCGGCGGTGCTCTCGGTGGGTGGCGCGCTGGCCGGCCCCACCGGGCTGGTCCGGTACGCCGGTGGCGCCCGGGGCGAGGTGGTCCGGCAGCACCCGTCGGTGATCGCCACCGACCGGGTCGCCGGGGCCGGCCGGGTGCAGACCTGGGTCTGCGGCTCCGGCCTGGGCACCGACGAGCAGGCCGGAGCGGAGCTGCGCGCGGTGCTGGCCGCGCCGGTGCCGGTGGTGCTCGACGCCGACGCGTTGACCCTGCTGGTGGACGGTTCGCTCGCCGGCCGGCTGCGCAACCGGGACGCCCCGATCGTGGTCACCCCGCACGACCGGGAGTTCCGCCGGCTCTCCGGGGAGGAGCCGGGGGCCGACCGGGTCGCCGCCGCGCTGCGGCTGGCCGCCTGGATGAACGCGACGGTGCTGCTCAAGGGGGACCGCACGGTCGTCGGGACGCCCGACGGCCGGGCGTACGTCAACCCGACCGGCAGCCCCGCGCTGGCCACCGGGGGCACCGGGGACGTGCTGGCCGGGTTGCTCGGTTCGCTGCTCGCCGCCGGGCTGGCCCCGGAACGGGCGGCGGTCGTCGCGGCGTACCTGCACGGGCTGGCCGGTCGGGAGGCGGCCCGGGGCGGCCCGGTGACCGCGCCGGACGTGGTGGCCGCGTTGCGCCCGGTGGTGGCCCCGCTGCTCTGACCGGCCCGGGTCGGCGTCCACCGGCCGGTGATCAGCGACGCCAGTAGGCTGGGCGCATGTGGCAGGCCGAGGTACGCGTCGATCTGGACGCGATCCGTGCAAACGTGACCCGACTCCGGTCGGGCACCAGCGCCGAGCTGATGGCGGTGGTGAAGGGCGACGGGTACGGCCACGGCATGGTCCCGTCGGCGCGGGCCGCGCTCGACGCGGGGGCGGACTGGCTGGGGGTGTGCACCCTCGACGAGGCGTTGACCCTGCGCCGGGCCGGGATCACCGTGCCGGTGCTGGCCTGGCTGCTCGACCCGGGGCTGCCCCTGCACGAGGGGGTGGCGGCCGGGGTGGACCTGGCCGCCGCGAGCCTGTCCCAGCTCGACGAGATGGTCGCGGCGGGCCGGGCCGCCGACCGGCCCGCCCGGCTGCACCTCAAGATCGACACCGGCCTGTCCCGGGGCGGCGCCACCGTGGCCGACTGGCCGACCCTGCTGGAGGCCGCCGCGAAGGCCCAGGCCGACGGCCTGGTCGAGGTCGTCGGCGTGTGGAGCCACTTCGTGTACGCGGACTCGCCCGGCCACCCCACGACCGACCGGCAGCTGGCGGTGTTCCACGAGGGGCTGGCCATGGTCGACCGGGCCGGCCTGCGCCCGCGTTACCGGCACCTGGCCAACTCGGCGGCCACCCTGACCCGACCCGACACCCACTTCGACCTGGTCCGGCCCGGGATCGCCGTGTACGGGCTGTCACCGATCGCCGGGCAGCAGTTCGGGTTGCGTCGGGCGATGACCGCGCGGGCCCGGGTGATGCTCACCAAACGGGTCCCCGCCGGCACCGGCGTGTCCTACGGGCACACCTACACCACCGAGGAGGAGGCGAACCTGGCGGTGGTGCCGCTCGGCTACGCCGACGGGGTGCCCCGGCACGCCTCCAACGTCGGCCCGGTGCAACTTGGCGGGAAACGACGCACCATCTCCGGCCGGGTCTGCATGGACCAGTTCGTGCTCGACTGCGGTGCCGACGAGGTGGCCGCCGGTGACGTGGCGACCCTGTTCGGCAGCGGCGACGACGGGATGCCCACCGCCGACGACTGGGCCGAGGCGGTCGGCACGATCAACTACGAGATCGTCACCCGGTTCGGCGGGGTCCGGGTGCCCCGGATCTACGACGGGGAGCGACCGTGAGCGCGGTCAGCCGGTTCCGGGTGCCCCGGCCGAGGACGGCCGCAGGCAGGGTGGCCGGCGTGGTCGGGGCCGCGGTCGGGGTGGCCGCCGCCGGGCTGGCCGCCGGGGTGGCCACCGAACGCGCCCTGGTCCGCCGGCTCAAGGCCGACCCCGCCGACCCGTACGCGGGGGAGGACTTCGGCGCGCAGCGCTACGACGAGGCGTACCGGCTGGAGTTGCCGGACGGCACCGACATCCACGTCGAGGTGGTCGAGCCGACCCGGCCGGTGCCGGGGCACCCGACGGTGGTGCTGGTGCACGGCTTCTGCCTGGACATGGGGACGTTCCACTTCCAGCGTCAACTGCTCGCCGAGCGGGGCGACTACCGGGTCGTCGCGTACGACCAGCCGGGGCACGGCCGGTCGGGGCGGTTGGAGAGCGGCGAGTACGACCTCGCCGCGCTCGGGCACACCCTGCGCCGGGTGATCGACCGGACCGCCCCGGAGGGGCCGTTGGTACTGGTCGGGCACTCGATGGGCGGGATGACCATCATGGCGTTCGCCGAGGCGTACCCGGAGTTCTTCGGTGACCGGGTGGTCGGCACGGTGCTGATGGCCACGTCGGGCGGGTTGCTCGCCGAGACGAAGCTGGTGGCGCCGGCCCTACTCGGCCGGGTCGGCTCGCCGGTGCTGTTCATGATGAGCACCACCACCCGGTACGGCGGGCTCGTCATCGACCGGGCCCGGAAGTCCACCTCCAACGTGGCCTGGCTGCTGACCCGCCGGTACGGCTTCGGCACCCCGAAACCGAGCCCGGCCCTGGTGTCGTACGTGGAACGGATGAACTCCCGCACGTCGGCCGACACGGTGACCCGCTACCTGCGGACCCTGGCCACCCACTCCCGGTTCCCGGCGCTGGCCGCGCTGAGCGGCACACCGGTGCTGGTCGTGGTGGGCGACAAGGACATGATCACGCCGGTGGTCCACTCGGACGAGATCGTCCGTCGGCTGCCGCACGCCGAATACCTGAAGATCCGAGACAGCGGGCACGTGGTGATGCTGGAACACGCCGACGAGGTCAACGCCGCGCTGGAACGCTTCCTGGAGGCGCTGTGAGCTGGTCCGTCGTTCCTGCGCCGGTCGCCGGCGGACCGGACCGACCCGGGGTGGCCCGGTGACCGTACGCGTCACGCTACCCACGGTCGACGACACGCACGCCTTCGGCCGGCGGCTCGCCGGGGTGCTGCGCGCCGGTGACCTGCTGCTGCTCACCGGCCCGCTGGGGGCCGGCAAGACCGCGCTCACCCAGGGCCTCGGTGCCGGCCTGGGGGTACGCGGCGACGTCACCTCGCCGACCTTCGTGATCGCCCGGGTGCACCGGCCCGACCCGGCACGCGGCGGCACGGTGGCCCTGGTGCACGCCGACGCGTACCGGTTGGGTGACGCGACCGACCCGCGCGCCGAGATCGACGACCTGGACCTCGACGCCTCGGTGGACGACTCGGTGACCGTGGTCGAGTGGGGCGAAGGGCTGGTCGAGCAGCTCGCCGACGCCCACCTGCGGGTCCGCATCGACCGGCGCGACGACGACACCCGGGTGGTCGAGTTGGAGCCGGTGGGCGGGGACTGGTCGCGACGGTTGACCGCGTTGGGCTGACCGGCTCCGGAAGGGCCGCCCTGCGCCGAGGGCTGTCGTACCCGCTGCCTAGAGTGCCGTGGACTTCGTTGTGAAAGGTTGCCGATGCCCGACGACACCCCCGCCCTCGACCTGCTGTCGCTGCTGCCGCAGGAGTGGCGTGCCGTGCTCACCCCGCACCTGGACCCGGCCCGGACGGCGGCGCTGGCCGAGTTCGTCGCCCACGAGTACGCCACCCAGACCGTCTTTCCGCCGCTGGACGATCTCTTCTCGG
This sequence comes from Micromonospora sp. RL09-050-HVF-A, assembly GCF_019374995.1. Lineage (NCBI taxonomy): Bacteria > Bacillati > Actinomycetota > Actinomycetes > Micromonosporales > Micromonosporaceae > Micromonospora > Micromonospora sp. RL09-050-HVF-A. Next base: position 3,613,415 of record NZ_JAGKQP010000002.1, on the reverse strand, counting down.
CCTACCGGCTGTGCGGTCCGCAGCAGTGCCGGGTGCTGATCCTCGGCCAGGACCCCTACCACAAGGCGGGGCAGGCGCACGGGTTGAGCTTCAGCGTCCGCGAGGGGGTGTCCGTGCCGCCGTCGTTGCGCAACGTCTTCAAGGAGCTGAGCGAGGACCTCGGTGTGCCCAAGCCGCGCAGCGGCAACCTGGACGGCTGGGCGGCGCAGGGTGTGCTGCTGCTCAACGCGGTGCTCACCGTCCGGCAGGCCAGCCCCGGTTCGCACGCGAACAGGGGGTGGGAGGAGTTCACCGACGCGACGATCCGGGCCCTGGACGCCCGGGACGAGCCGGTGGTCTTCCTGCTCTGGGGCGGCTACGCCCGCAAGAAGGCCGCCCTGGTCACCAACACCCGGCACGTCGTGCTGGAGGCCGGCCACCCGAGCCCGATGAACCCGCGCGGCTTCCTCGGCAGCCGCCCGTTCAGCGCCACCAACAAGGCCCTCGCCGACGCGGGTGCGCCCCCGATCGACTGGGAGCGCACGGCCGGCTGACCCGCCCACCCCGCCGCCCGCCCACCCGGCCCGCCATACCGGTCGCCCGGCCCGCCCCTCGCGGCCACCTGGCCCACCGTTCTCGGCTGTCGGTCGCCCGGCTCACCTCCTCGGTCACCGGCCACCTCCCTGGCTCACCTCCTTCGGCCCGCTGCCCAGGGAGGTGGCCGGTGACCGAGGTGTGGGTTGAGTCAGGTGCGGTCGGCGGCTGAGCGTTGGCGGTGTCGGCGCAGCAGGGCGGCGGCCTGCGGGTCGGTCAGCTCCACCATGACCAGCGGGACCACCCGGTAGCCGCGGCCCCCGTGTCGCACCTCGATCGCCTCCGGGAACTCGTCGCACAGTTGGGCACGGATCCCGCCGTACCGGGTCATCCAGTAGTGCTCGCCCGGCTCCTCCGGCTCCAGGTACAGTCCGCCGAACTCCCGCCACCTGGCGTTCCAGCGCTGCCCGTAGGCGGCTTCCAGCCAGGCCGTGAACCGGGCGGAGTCGCGCCACCGGACGGCGATCTCGACCGCGTCGACCGGTACCGGCGCGCCCTGGAGCAGTGCGGCGGTGCCGCCGGTGACCAGGTGGGGCAGATCGCCCAGCCGCTCCAACATCCGGTCCAGCCCCAGTTCGTCGATCCGCTCGTCGAGCGACCGTGCGGCAAGGGCGTCCATCCGGGCGTCGAGGTGGCTGTCGAGCGGCTCGGCGGTAACGGCGAGTTGTTGGCCGAGGGCGGCGAAGAGACGCTCCACCAACGGGAGGGCCGGCACCCGTTCCCCGCGCTCGATGCGGGCCACCGCGCTCTGACTCGTCCCGGCTCGATCCGCCAGTTGCTGCTGGGTGAGCGCGGCGGCATGGCGTTCCCGGCGCAGCAGGGCGGCGATCTCTGTGGTGAGGCGACCACTCTCAGGCATCCCAGCATGATGAGGTGATGGCGGTAACCGTTATGCCTGTGCGTCATAAAAATGACGGAGAGGCATAACGGTTACCACGGACTGCTACACCCCGTTCCGGCCCACCCCACCGTCTACACCCCGTTCCGGCCCACCCCACCGTCTACACCCCGTTCCGGCCCACCCCACCGTCCTGCGTCCTGCGGCCGGCCCCTCCCGACGACCGGCTCCGGCGATGGCGGCACCGGCGTTGCCCGACCGGGGGTGGGGCGGGCGTGGGCGTGACTGGCGGGCGGGGTGTGGGCGGGCGGGGTGTGGGCGGGCGGCGCGGACGGACGGCTAGGCTGGCTTACCGTGCTCGTACTGGTGGTGGACTCCTCGACCCCCGCGGTCACCGCGGCGCTGGTCGAGGTCACGGCGGACGGCGTCGCGCTGCGGGCGTACCGGTGCACGATCGATGCCCGGGCCCACGGTGAGCTACTCGCCCCGCAGGTCGAGGCGGTGCTCACCGACGTCGACGCGCGACCGGGTGACCTCGGCGCAATCGTCGCTGGGCTCGGCCCCGGTCCCTTCACCGGGCTGCGGGTCGGCCTGGTCACCGCCGCCACCATGGGCCAGGTGCTCGGCATCCCCACGTACGGCGTCTGCTCGCTCGACGGCATCGCCCACCCCACCACGGCGGATGCGTCGCCCGGCCACGCCGTGTCCGGTAAGGCCGAAGCCAGCAGCGCCACGGCCGGGCCGGCCGGAACCGGCGACGCCACGGCTGGACAGGCCACAGCCGGCGACGCCACGGGCGGACAGGTCGGAACAGGCGGGGCGACGGTCGGCGACGCGGCGGCGGGGGAGCGGCGGGTGCTGGTCGCCGCCGACGCCCGGCGCAAGGAGGTCTACTGGGCGGTCTACGACGGCGACGGCCAGCGGATCGTCGGGCCGGAGGTGGACGCCCCGGCGGTCGCCGCCGCCCGGGCCCGGGAGTTGGCCGTGACCGTCGCGGCCGGCGACGGTGCCCACCGCTACGCCGACGTGCTCGGCCTGCCGCTGTGCGCCGAACCCCGCTACCCCGACGCCGTCGCGCTGGTGACCCTGGCCGCCGAACGGATCCGGGCGGGTGCCCCCGGCGAGACGCTCACCCCGTTGTATCTGCGCCGCCCGGACGCGGTCGCGGCGACCAGCCGCAAGTCGGTGCTGCCGTGACGGTACGCATCGACCGGTTCCGCTGGTGGCACGTCGCCGAGGTGCTGCCGATCGAGGAGGACCTGTTCGGTGCCGAGCAGTGGTCGCCGGCGATGTTCTGGAACGAGTTGGCCAGCGGCCACTACTACCGGGTCGCCCTGGACACGGACGGGTCGTTGCTGGGCTACGCGGGTCTGACCGTCGACCCGGACGGCGAGTCGTGGGTGCAGAACATCGCGGTCCGCCGGGACGCCCAGCGGCGCGGGATCGGCCGGGCGCTGCTGGTGGACCTGCTCGCCGAGGCGGCCCGGCGCGGGATCGGCAGCGTCCTGCTGGAGGTGGCCGTCGACAACGCCCCCGCCCAGCGGCTCTACGCGACGTACGGGTTCGAGCCGATCGGCGTACGGCGGGGCTACTACCAACCGAGCAACACCGACGCGCTGGTCATGCGGCGTGACGCGGAACCGGCCGCAGACGGGACGGACCATGGCTGACGAACCGCTGATCCTCGGCATCGAGACCTCCTGCGACGAGACCGGGGTGGGCATCGTGCGCGGGCACACCCTGCTCGCCGACGCGCTCGCCTCCAGTGTGGACGAACACGCCCGGTTCGGTGGGGTGGTGCCCGAGGTGGCCAGCCGGGCACACCTGGAGGCCATCGTGCCGACCATGGACCGGGCGCTGCGCGAGGCGGGGGTGACCATCGCCGACATCGACGCGATCGCGGTCACCTCCGGGCCCGGCCTGGCCGGTGCCCTGCTGGTCGGGGTGGCCGCCGCCAAGGGTTACGCGCTGGCCGCCGAGAAACCGGTGTACGGGGTGAACCACCTGGCCGCGCACGTCGCCGTGGACACCCTGGAGCACGGCCCGCTGCCCGCGCCGGCGATCGCGATGCTGGTCTCCGGTGGGCACTCCTCGCTGCTGCTCGTCGACGACCTGGCCCGGGGGGTGACCCCGCTGGGCGCGACCATCGACGACGCGGCCGGGGAAGCGTTCGACAAGGTGGCCCGGCTGCTCGGCCTGCCCTTCCCGGGTGGCCCGTACATCGACCGGGAGGCGCGGTCCGGCGACCCGGCGTCGATCGCCTTCCCTCGCGGCCTCACCGCCGCCAAGGATCTCGCCGCCCACCGGTACGACTTCTCCTTCTCGGGACTGAAGACGGCGGTGGCCCGCTGGGTGGAGGGCCGGCGGCGCTCCGGTGAGCCGGTGCCGGTGGCCGACGTGGCCGCGTCGTTCCAGGAGGCGGTCTGCGACGTGCTCACCGGCAAGGCCCTCGCCGCGTGCCGGGCACACGGGGTGGACACTTTGGTCATCGGCGGGGGAGTGGCGGCGAACTCACGGCTGCGGTCGATGGCCGAGCAGCGGGCGCAGCGGTACGGCATCCGGGTCCGGGTGCCCCGGCCGGGGTTGTGTACCGACAACGGGGCGATGGTCGCCGCACTCGGGTCGCACCTGGTGGCCGCCGGGGTACGCCCGAGCCGGCTGGACCTGCCCGCCGACTCGGCGTTGCCCCTGACCACGGTCAGCGTGTGACGGGAGGGGCGACGTGATCGTACGGATGTGGGAGGCGCGGGCCGAGTCGTACGGCTTCGCCGACCTGATCACCTGGGTGTGCGAGACGGCGCTGCCGGAGTTCGAGCACGATCCGCTGCACCTGTCCAGTGAGGTCTTCTCGTCCACCGACCACCGGGTGGTGGTCATCTCGAAGTGGCGCAGCAACCCCCGCGCGTTGCCTGATCCGCCGGCCACCCTGGTCGCCCGTCCCCCGCACTCGTGGGATTTCACCCAGGTCGACCGCTGACCGACCGCCCCCAACCCGGTGCGCCCGGACAGCCGGCCGTCCCCAACCCGGTGCGCCCGGAAGTCGGCCACCCCGGCCGGAAAATCGGCCGCCCCGGCCCGGACAGCCCGACGGCCCGCCGGCGGTGGTGCCGCCTGCGGGCCGTCGGGTCAGGTGCGTGGGGTCAGCTGCGGCGGGTGATCCGCCAGGTGGCGTAGCCGCCCGCGCCGAGTGCGAGCAGGAAGACCGCCCAGACGACGGTGGTGCTGATCGCGACCGACGGGCCGGCGGCCCCGGCCTGGGCGGCGGCGACCAGCGAGTCCTGCTGCGCGGCCGGGATCGCGGCCGGCGGCATCTGCTGCCAGCGGACCAGGCCGGTGCTCTCCAGCATGGCCATGTGGTCGTTGACGAACTTGTTGGCCTCGTCGGCGAGCTTGCGGACGGTGTTGTCCCGGGTGCTGGCCCGGACCGCGCCGATCACCGGGAAGATCTTGCCGTGGGCCACCCGGAGCCGGGTGACGAAGATCTGGTCGAACTGAGCACCGGAGGCGTTCTGCATTTCGGTCAGCCACCCCTTCTGCTCGGTGGTGGGGTCGCTCGGCAGCGTCGCGCCCAGCTTGTTGGCGGCCTGCACCACCAGTTCGTCGAGGACGCCGTGCTGCCGGGCGATCTCCGCGCCGACCTCCCGTACCCGCGCGGACTGGCCCTTGTCGGCGGCCATCGTGCCGGCCGGCATCTCCCACAGGCCGGCCAGTCGAACGCCGTTGAGCAGCGCCACGTCGGCGGCGTTCATCTGGACGCCGGGAGCGGCGACGGCCATGCCGGGTAGCACGACCAGCCCGGCCAGGAAGGTGACGACCAACACCGCCACCCGGTGGGTCCGGTGCCCTCGCCGACGACGTACGGAATCCAGCGATGCCATGCTGCGGTGCCTCCTCGATCCGGGCCGACCTGTCCTGCCGGGCAGCGACCCGCCGGCTGCCCGTCCGTCCACTGGTACGGACTGTCGGGCCGATCAGTTCACCGGGTGGCGCACGAGTCGGGGAGTATCCGTTCAGGCGGCGTCGAGCGGGTCGGCGAGAAGCCGTTCGAAGGCCAGCTCGGCCGCGCCGATCAGGGCCGCGTCGTCACCGAGTTTGGGGGTACGCAGCCGGACGTGTTCCAGGCAGGCGGGCAGCCCGGTCTCGTTGAGCCGGCTGCGGACCTGGGCTGCGGCGGCGAGGTAGAGGTCCCGCATGGTGCCACCGAAGATGACCATCTCGGGGTTGAAGATGTTGACCAGGTTCGCCACGCCGAAGCCGAGCCAGTCACCGGCGTGCCGTACGGCGGTCTGGGCGCGGGCGTCACCCCGGTCGGCGGCGTCGAACACGGCCAGCAGCGCGTCGCGGCCCCGGGCCTCGGAGCGGCCGGCGGCCCGCAGCAGCCCGTACTCGCCGATCTGGGTCTCCCAGCAGCCCCGTGAGCCGCACTCGCAGGGCGTGCCGTCGCGTACCACGACCATGTGTCCGACCTCGCCGCCGTAGCCACCGTGGCCGGTCAGTCGGCGGCCTCCGGCGATGATGCCGGCACCGACGCCGACGTCCCCGTAGAGGTAGATGACGTTGTCGCAGCCGGCGGCGACGCCCCGGGCGTGTTCGGCGAAGGCGGCGACGTCGGCCACGTTGCCGACCGTGACCGGCAACTCCACGCCCACCTCGGCGGCGAGCGCCGCGCCGATCGGCTCGTCCACCCACCCGGTGGTGGGGCCGAGCCGGACCAGCCCGTCGGCCTTGCGGACCATGCCGCAGACGGCGACCCCGGCGCCGACGCAGACCGACCCGGGTGCCACCCGTTCCCGCATCTGCTTGAGCGCGCCGGCCAGCATCGGGGCGGTCTCCGCGGCGTCCAGGTCACGCGGCCGGTCCAGCTCACGGCGGTCGAGCACCTCGCCGCCGAGACCGACCCGCGCGGCCCGCAGCCGGTCCACCTCGATCGAGTACGCGTACGCGTAGACCCGGGCCGACTCGGGCCGGACGACCAGTGAGGGTCGTCCGGCCCGGCCGGTCTCCTTGGGCGTGCCCTCGCTGACCAGCCCGGCGCCGGCCAGGTCGGAGGTGAGCGCGCCGATGGTGCTGCGGTTGAGGCCGAGGGCGGTGGTGAGTTCCGCGCGGGAGGTGGCGCCGTGCACGTGGACGTGCCGGAGCAGGGCCCCGAGGTTCTGCCGCCGGATCTCGTCCTGGCTCGGTCCTACCCGCATCGTTGGTGGCACCCCATGTCCCGCCGGTGGCGTACGCGGATCAGCGGGTGCCGGAGGCGGAGGCGCGGCGGCGCGACAGCGCGTCCACGCTGGCCGCGAGGAGCAGCACCACGCCGGTGACGACGTACTTCACCCCGGCGCTGTAGCCCATCAGGCCCATGCCGTTGTCGATGACGGCGACCACCGCGCCACCGAGCACGGCGTCGAGGACCCGGCCCTTGCCGCCGAAGAGGCTGGTGCCGCCGATCACCGCTGCGCCGACAGCGTAGAGCAGCACGTTGCTGCCGCCGGTGTTCGGGTCCACCGAGTTGGCCCGGCTGGCCGCGACGATGCCGCCGATGGCCGCCATGGACGAGCAGATCACGAAGACCGAGATGCGGATCTTGTCGACGTTGATGCCGGCCCGGCGGGCGGCTTCCTTGTTGCCGCCGACGGCGTAGACGTGCCGGCCGTAGCTGGTGCGCTGGAGCACGAAGGTCCAGACGATCAGCAGCACCGCGATGACCGGCACCACGATCGGTACGCCCTTGAGCGAGTTGATCAGGACGTTGCGGCTGCGTTCCTGGTTGAGGATGTAGACCGCGATGCCGAGGATCAGGGTCAGCCCGCCGATGCGGGCGAGCACCACCGCCATCGGGTCGGTGGTCAGGCCCCGGGACAGCCGCTTGCGGTGGCGCAGCAGTTGCACGGCCGCGTACCCGCCGATGGCGATGGCGGCCAGCGCCCAGCCGAGGGTGGGCGGCAGGTTGCGGTTGGCGATCGCCACCAGCACCTCGTCGTTGACCGAGATGTTGGCGCCCCCGCTGATCAGCATCAGCACGATGCCCTGGAAGGCGAGGAAGCCGGCCAGGGTGACCACGAAGGACGGGATGCCGATCTTGGCGACCAGGAAGCCGAGCACGGTGCCGATGACCACGCCGGTGAGGATCGCGGCGAGCACCGCCACGTACCAGGGGTAGCCGGCCTTGGTGGCGACGTTGGCCAGGACGGCCGCGCAGACCCCGCTGGCGAAGCCGGCCGAGAGGTCGATCTCGCCGAGCAGCAGGACGAAGACCAGCCCCATGGCGATCAGGGTGACCGCCGCGCCCTGGGTGAACAGGTTGGCGAAGTTGCCGGCGGTGAGGAACGACGGCCGCATGACCGAGAAGACCGTGCAGAGCACGATCAGCCCGAGTACGGCGGGCAGCGCGCCGATGTCGCCGCCGCGTACCCGGCCCCAGTAGCCGCGGAGGTGGCTGCCGACGGTAGGCGGTGGCGTGACCGCCGCCGGGCCTTCCTTGCGCACGGCGGTGGTGGTCATCGAACGCCTCCTGCAGTGGTGTCGGCGGGTCCTGCGCCGTTGCCGGCGGTGACCGGCTCGCCGGTCAGACCGAGATTGCCGGAACGACCGGCGGTGATCAACTCGACGACCTGTGAGTGGGTGATGTCGGTGGTCTTCACCTGGGCGACCATCTGGCCGAGGTAGAGCGCGGCGACCCGGTCGGACACGGCGAAGACGTCGTTCATGTTGTGTGAGATCAGCACCACGGCCAGCCCGTTGTCGGCCAACCGGCGGACCAGTTCGAGCACCTGGGCGGTCTGGGCGACGCCCAGCGCGGCGGTCGGCTCGTCGAGGATGACCAGTTTGCTGTTCCAGAGCACCGCCTTGGCGATGGCGACGGTCTGCCGCTGCCCGCCGGAGAGGCTGGAGACGTGCTGGCGCAGCGACTTCACGGTCCGTACGGAGAGCCCGGCCAGGGTTTCCGCGGCCATCTGCTCCATGGTCGGCTCGTCGAGCACCAGCCCGCTGTGCTTCTCCCGGCCGAGGAACATGTTCTGCACGATGTCGAGGTTGTCGCAGAGCGCGAGGTCCTGGTAGACGACCTCGATGCCGAGCGTGGCGGCGTCGCGGGGGCTGTTGATGCTCACCGGTCGGCCGTCGAAGAGGAACTCACCGGCGTCGGCCGGGTAGATGCCGCTGATGCACTTGACCAGCGTGGACTTGCCGGCGCCGTTGTCGCCGACCAGTGCGGTCACCTCTCCGGCGTGGGCGGCGAGGGCGACGTCGCGCAGGACCTGGACGGGACCGAAGCTCTTGTCGATCCCGCGCAGTTCCAGCAGGGGGGTCGCGGACACGGGGGTCTCCTTCGTACGGAGGGAAGATCTCGGGACCCGTCCGGCGGCGAGCGCCGCCCGGCACGAGGTTCCGTGCCGGGCGGCGTCGCGTCGGCGGGGTACGACGCTCGTCGTACGGGTCAGCTGATGCCGTTGGCGGTGCAGAGCGCGGCGTACGCGCCGGTGCAGAGCTTGGCCTTGTCGACGTAGCCGTCGGCCACGACGTCCTTGACGGTCGACTTGTCGATCGCCTTCGGCTCCAGCAGCACGGACGGGACGTCCCGGCCGCTCTCCGGGTCCTTGACGGTCTGCCCGGTCTCCTTGCGCTCGCCCTTCGCCACGGCGATGGCCAGCTCGGCGGCCGCGTCGGCCTCCTTCTTGACGGCCTTGTAGACGGTCATGCACTGGTCACCGGCGAGGATGTTCTGCAGGCCGGTCACGTCGGCGTCCTGGCCGGTCACCGGGACCTTGCCGTTGAGCTTGTTCTTCTTGAGCACCGAGATGGCCGCGTTGCCGAGGCCGTCGTTGGCGGAGAGCACGCCGTCGATCTTGCCGCCGGTCTGGGTGAGCATCTGCTCGAAGATGGTGGCACCCTGCGCCGGGTCCCAGTCCGGGACGGCCTGGTCGGGGCCCTTGGTGTATTCCTTCGACTCGAACTTCGGCTTGAGCACCGAGTCGTAGCCGTTCTTGAACAGGGTGGCGTTGTTGTCGGTCGGCGAGCCGTTGAGGTAGGCGACCGTCGGGTTCTTGACGCCCTTCTCGGTCAGGCACTTGGCCAGGCCCTCGCCCTGGAGCTTGCCGACGGCCTCGTTGTCGAAGCTGACGTAGTACTGGGCGGAGCCGCCCAGGGTGAGCCGGTCGTAGTCGATCGTCGCGACGCCCTGCGACTTCGCCTTGTCCAGCACGGCCTTGCCGGTGCCGGAGTCCAGGTTGACGATCATCAGGGTGGTGACGCCACCGGTGATCATCTGGTCGGCGATGGTCTGGAAGGCGTTCTTGTCGTTCTGCGCGTTCTGGATGTCCGACTCGACGCCGGCCTTGTCGAACGCCTCCTTGAGGAACCGGCGGTCGGCCGTCTCCCAGCGGGCGGAGGACTTGCTGTCCGGCAGGATCACGCCGATCTTCGGCTTCTTGGCGGCGCTGCCGCCGGTGTCGTTGCTGCTGGAGTCGTCGCCACAGGCGGCCATGCTGCCGGTGGCGAGCAGGCCGACGGCGGCGAAGGTGAGGAAGCCCTTGCGCATGTCTGCACGGGTCCTTTCGAGGGTGGGGGAAGGAGTGGTCGGTGTTTTGTTGTGTCCGGCAACGTATTCCCGCTCACATCTCGGGCGCAAGACTGCCGAGGTCAGAAGTTTGTTGGCGGCGGTAACAATTCAGCAACGCGGTTGTCACCCGCAGGACACCCGTCCCGCAATCACGCTGCGTGTCCGGTCTGCGACCGCCCTGCCGGGGCTGGTCAGCGGGTGGCGATCCGCGCGGTACCGGCCCCGGTGAGGGCGACCAGGTCGGTCGGGGCGAGCTGGAGCTGCAGACCCCGACGACCCGCCGAGACATAGACGGTCTCGTGGTCCAGCGCGGAGACGTCCACCACCGTCGGCAACCGTCGCCGTTGACCGAGCGGACTGATCCCGCCCCGCACGTACCCGGTGCTCCGCTCGGCGACGGCCCGGTCGGCCAACGTGGCCCGTTTGCCACCGACCGCCGCCGACAGCGCCTTGAGGTCCAGCTCGCCGGTGACCGGGACGACCGCCACCGTCAGCGCCCCGTCCACCTCGGCGACGAGGGTCTTGAACACCCGCTGCGGTGGCACCCCGAGCGCCGCCGCGACCAGCGCGCCGTAGTGGGGCGCATCCGGGGAGACCTCGTACGGATGGATGCTGTGGGTGATCTTCTGCCTGGTCAGCAGCGCCGTCGCCGCGGTGGACCGTCCCGCCATGCGGTCACGCTAGCCCGGCCCGGCCCCGTCCGCGACCGGTCGACCGACCAGCACCGTCGGTGCCCCGGCCACCCGGGTCAGCACCAGGCTGGCCGGGTTCTCTCCGGCCAGCCGCAGGTCCCGGCGCAGCTGTTCGGGCACCAGCGCCGAGCCCCGCTTGAGGATCTCGACCCGGCCGACCCGGCGCTCCCGCAGCAGTGCGCGCAGCCGCTTCAGCGAGAACGGCAGCACGTCGACGATCTCCAGGCACCGGCCGAACGGGGTCGGCCGCGGGGCGTCGGCGTAGAGGTAGGCGATGCTCGGATCGGCAAGCGTCGCGTCGAGCGTGCCGGCCAGCTCCGCGACCAGGTGCGCCCGGACCACCGCCGGGTCCGGGTCGTACAGGTAGCGCCGCACCGGTCCGACCGTGGCCTCGGCCGCACCGGTGCCGGTCAACTGGTGGGCGGCGACCGGATCGCGGTCGGCGGTACGGCAGGTGGGAGAACCGTCTGCCGGGCGCTGCCGGTCGGCGGTCCCCGCCCTCAGCACGGTCGCCCGGCGGGGCACCTCGGCGAGCGGGCCGCCCCAGAGGGCCGCCTCGACCAGGTCCCCGTCGACGCTGACCCACTCCGCCTCGGCCCCGGCCGGGATCAACGCGTGGTCGACGCCGGGGGCCACCTTCACCACCGTGTGCGGCACCCTGCCGGCCAGCCCGGTGACGAAGTCCCACGGCGGCGAGTAGGCGTTCGGGTCGAAGATCCGTCGTCCGGTGCCGGCCCGCCGTCGGGCCGGATCACAGAAGACCGCGTCGACCCGGGTCACGTCGAACGCCGTCGCGTCGCCGCACTCGACGGTGAACCGCCCGGCCAGGCCGGCCGCCTCGGCGTTCGCGGCGGCGAGCGCGGCGGTGACCGGGTCGGCCTCCACCCCGTACACCCGGATGCCGGCGCGGGCGGCGGCGAGCGCGTCGGCGCCGAGGCCGCAGCCCAGGTCGGCGAGGGTGCGCACCCCGGCGGCGGCGAGCCGCCCGGCCCGCCGGTCGGCGACGACCCGACGGGTGGCCTGCTCCAGGCCGGGGCGGGTGAGGAACATCCCGGCCGCCTCGGGGCCGAACTTGCCGACCGCCCGGCGACGCAGCTCGGCCTGGGTCAGCGCGGCGGCGGCCAGCCCGGGGGGCACCCCACGCGACCGCAGCGCCGCCGCCGCGACCAGCGGGTCGCCGCCGGCCACCTCGGTCGCCGCGGCGAGCACGACCGACCCCTCGGGGGTACGCAGCGCGGCGAACTGGTCGAGATCCACGCCCTCATTGTCCGGCCCGGCCGGCGGGCCGACTCGGTCGGGTCGGTGTCGCGGCCTCCGGTCGGTGTCGCGGCCTCCGGTCGGTGTCGCGGCCTCCGGTCGGTGTCCGCACCGCTGGATCGCCGCCGTCGGGTCGGGCACCGCCCGGTCGACACGAAGGGCGGCGGATTGGCACTCTCCTTGACGGAGTGCTAGCCGAGGAATAACCTGCGATTAGCACTCTCACCCTGAGGGTGCCAGCGTCCGGGCCACCTGGTCCGGGTGCTGAACGCCAGGCGGACCGGCACCCGCGACGACGGCCCCGCCCGGTGGCATGTGGCAGATTGACGCTGGTCGGACTCTCGGCCGGCAACGAAACCAAGTACCCCAGGAGGGTATGCCCGTGACTACCGCGACCAAGGTTGCGATCAAGCCGCTCGAGGACCGCATCGTGGTCCAGGCGAACGAGGCTGAGACCACCACGGCGTCGGGCATCGTGATCCCCGACACCGCCAAGGAGAAGCCGCAGGAGGGCACCGTCCTCGCCGTCGGCCCGGGCCGGATCGACGACAAGGGCAACCGCGTGCCGCTCGACGTCAAGGTCGGCGACACCGTTCTCTACTCGAAGTACGGCGGCACCGAGATCAAGTACGCCGGCGAGGAGTACCTGGTGCTCTCCGCCCGCGACGTTCTCGCGGTCATCGAGAAGTAACCAACCGATTCCAGTGTCGTCGCCCCGGTCCGGCTCGCCGGGCCGGGGCGACGACGCTTCGAAGGGACATTCATGGCGAAGATCCTGAGCTTCTCGGACGACGCCCGACACCTGCTGGAGCACGGTGTCAACGCCCTCGCGGACACGGTCAAGGTCACCCTCGGCCCGCGCGGGCGCAACGTCGTCCTGGACAAGAAATTCGGTGCGCCGACGATCACCAACGATGGTGTGACCATCGCCAAGGAGATCGAGCTCACCAACCCGTACGAGAACCTCGGCGCGCAGCTGGTCAAGGAGGTGGCGACGAAGACCAACGACGTCGCCGGCGACGGGACCACCACCGCGACCGTGCTGGCCCAGGCGATGGTGCGCGAGGGCCTGCGCAACGTGACCGCCGGGGCCAACCCGGCCGGCCTCAAGCGGGGCGTCGACGCGGCGGCCGCCAAGGTCTCCGAGGCGTTGCTCGGCCGGGCCGTCGAGGTGGCCGACAAGGAGTCGATCGCGCACGTGGCGACGATCTCCGCGCAGGACGCCACCATCGGCGAGCTGATCGCCGAGGCGATGGAGCGGGTCGGCCGCGACGGTGTCATCACCGTCGAGGAGGGCTCCACCCTCACCACCGAGCTGGAGGTGACCGAGGGTCTCCAGTTCGACAAGGGCTTCATCTCGCCCAACTTCGTCACCGACTCCGAGTCGCAGGAGTCGGTGCTGGACGACCCGTACATCCTCATCACCACGCAGAAGATCTCGGCGATCGAGGAGCTGCTGCCGCTGCTGGAGAAGGTCCTCCAGAACAGCAAGCCGCTGCTGATCGTCGCCGAGGACGTCGACGGCCAGGCGCTGTCGACCCTGGTGGTCAACGCGATCCGCAAGACCATCAAGGTCTGCGCGGTCAAGGCCCCGGGCTTCGGCGACCGCCGCAAGGCGATGCTGCAGGACATGGCGATCCTGACCGGCGCCGAGCTGGTCGCCCCGGAGCTGGGCTACCGCCTCGACCAGGTCGGCCTGGAGGCGCTCGGCACCGCCCGGCGCGTCGTGGTCGACAAGGAGAACACCACCGTCATCGACGGCGGCGGCCAGTCCGCCGAGGTCGCCGACCGGGTCGCCCAGATCCGCAAGGAGATCGAGGCGTCCGACTCCGACTGGGACCGGGAGAAGCTGGCCGAGCGGCTGGCGAAGCTCTCCGGTGGCATCGCGGTCATCAAGGCGGGCGCGGCGACCGAGGTCGAGATGAAGGAGCGCAAGCACCGCATCGAGGACGCGATCGCCGCGACCAAGGCCGCGGTCGAGGAGGGTACGGTTCCCGGCGGCGGCGCCGCGCTGGCCCAGATCCGTTCGGTGCTCGACGACGACCTCGGCCTGACCGGTGACGAGAAGGTCGGTGTCTCGATCGTGCGCAAGTCGCTGGTCGAGCCGCTGCGCTGGATCGCCCAGAACGCCGGCCACGACGGTTACGTGGTGGTCGAGAAGGTCGCCGGCAAGGAGTGGGGCCACGGCCTCGACGCCGCCAAGGGCGAGTACGTCGACCTGGTCAAGTCCGGCATCATCGACCCGGTGAAGGTGACCCGTAACGCGGTCACCAACGCCGCCTCGATCGCCGGTCTGCTGCTGACCACCGAGAGCCTCGTGGTGGAGAAGCCGGAGCAGCCGGAGCCGGCCGCCGCCGGTGGGCACGGCCACGGCCACGGTCACGGCCACCAGCACGGCCCGGGTTTCTGACCCGGTAGTACGCCTGTTCAGGGCGCACCGTCGTACCTCGGCGGTGCGCCCTGACGCGTCCGGGGCCGGCTGCTTACGGATCGGTGACGTGGTTGGCGGCCGGCCCGGTCGATCGACGACACTGGCCGGATGAGCACCACCCCCCGCGGCTTCGCCGCACTGGCCGGGGTCACCGCCGCCGTGGTGGCCATCGGTGTCGCCGAGCCGGTCGCCGTCCTCACCGGCCCACGTTCCGCCCCGCTGATCGCGGTCGGCGGGGTGGTGGTCGACACGGTCCCCGAGCCGCTCAAGCAGTTCGCCATCGACGTCTTCGGCCGGTACGACAAGATCGCCCTGCTGGTGGGTACGGCGGTGCTGCTGGCGGCGTTCGCCGCCGGGATCGGTGTGCTCGCCGCGCGCCGGCTGGCCGTGGGGCTGTTGGGCATCACGGTGTTCGCCGGTCTCGGTGCCGCCGCCGCGCTCACCCGGGCCGGCGCGGACGCTGCCGACACCCTTCCGGCCCTGCTCGGCGGAGGGCTGGGTGCGCTGGTGCTCTGGGCGTTCGTGGCCGGCCCGTGGCAGCTCGACCCCTGGCCCTGGCAGCCACCCACCGCCCTGCCATCCACCGCCCTGCCAGCCACTACCCTGCCATCCACCGCGGCGGCTCACCCCGCGCCGGCTCCTTCCGGTGAGCCGGCTCCGTCCGTCGGGCCGTCCCCGGCGGCGGAGGTGTCCCCGTCCCCGGCCGCAGGGGGGCCCGCAGCCGTCGGGTCGTCCGCCACGTCGATGGGCGAGCCGACCCCGGGGCCTGCGGCGGAGCGGTCCGTCGGGTCGGGCGATCCCCCGGCCGCCGGGCCACCGGCCGGCTGGGAACCGTTGGAGTCGACCGACCCCGAGTCCCGGCGGCGGTTCCTGCGGGGGCCGGCCTGCTGGCGGGCGCGGCGACCGTGGTGGGGCTGGGCGGGCATTGGCTCGCCGGGCGGCGGGGGTCTCGGCGGCCCGGGAGGCGGTCGCGTTGCCCACCCCGTCGGCGGCGGCGCCTACGGTGCCGGCCGGCGCGGACCTGTCGCTGGCCCAGCTCGCCCCCTACACCACGCCGAACGGTGGCTTCTACCGGATCGACACGGCGCTGGTGGTGCCGCAGGTCGATCCGGAGACCTGGCGGTTGCGCATCCATGGCCGGGTACGCAAGCCGATCGAGCTGACCTTCGCCGAGCTGCTCGCCCGCCCGATGGTGGAGCGCTACGTCACCCTCGCCTGCGTCTCCAACGAGGTGGGCGGGGACCTGATCGGCAACGCCCGCTGGCTGGGCGTCCCGATCAGGGAACTGCTCGACGAGGCGGAACCGGAGGAGGGGGCCGACCAGGTGGTCGGCCGCTCGGTCGACGGCTGGACCTGCGGTACCCCGACGGCGGTGCTGCGCGACGGCCGGGACGCCCTGCTGGCGGTGGGGATGAACGGCGAGCCGCTGCCCGTCGAGCACGGGTTCCCGGTGCGGATGGTGGTGCCGGGCCTCTACGGGTACGTGTCGGCCTGCAAGTGGGTCACCGAGTTGGAGTTGACCAGCTTCGCCGACTTCGACGCGTACTGGGTGCCACGTGGCTGGTCGGCGCAGGGGCCGGTGAAGACCCAGTCGAGGATCGACACCCCCCGCCCGCGCAACCGGCTGACCGCCGGTGAGGTGGTGGTGGCCGGGGTGGCCTGGGCGCAGCACCGGGGGATCGCCCGGGTCGAGGTACGGGTGGACGGCGGCGCGTGGCAGGAGGCGACCCTCGCCCCGGCGGTGTCGGTGGACACCTGGGTGCAGTGGTCGTGGCGGTGGCCGGCGACCCCGGGTGAGCACACCCTCCAGGTGCGGGCGACCGACCGGGACGGCGAGACCCAGACCCCGCTGGCCGCCCCGGTGGCCCCGGACGGCGCCACCGGTTGGCACAGTGTCACAGTCACCGTCCGCTGATTCCGCACCACCTCTCGGTCATCAGCCATGATCGATATGTTGATTACTGGAAAATCCTCCGCGGTGTCGAGGGTTGAGGCTGTGGGAGCGCTCCCGTAACATCCCTGATGCGACTGTTAACGTTCACCTAACAACGACCACCACCAATGTGCACGTTCCGTCCCGTCAGGAGGGTGTTTTATGTCCAGATCCAGATCGGCCAATGTCGGCCTGATCTCGGCCGGTGTCGCGTTGCTGGCGTCGGCATCGATCGTCACCGCGTTGCCCGCAGGCGCGGCGGCGGCGGGATGCTCGGTGAACTACGCCGTCTCCTCGGAGTGGGGTGGCGGCTTCGGGGCCAACGTCGCCATCACCAACCTGGGTGACGCGCTGAGCAGTTGGACGCTGACCTGGTCCTTCGCCTCCGGGCAGTCGGTGACCCAGGCGTGGAACGCGACCGTGACGCAGAGCGGCTCGGCGGTGACCGCCAAGAACGTCAGCTACAACGGCGCGATCCCGACCAACGGCTCGGTGTCGTTCGGTTTCAACGGCGCGTGGACGTCCAGCAACCCCGTCCCGACGAGCTTCGCGCTCAACGGGGTGGCCTGCAACGGTGGCCCGAACCCGACCACCCCGCCGCCGACCACCCCGCCCCCACGACCCCGCCGCCGACCACGCCGCCCCCCACGACCCCGCCGCCGACCACGCCTCCGCCGACCACCCCGCCGCCGGGCAACTGCTCCCTGCCGACGTCCTACCGCTGGTCGTCGACCGGCCCGCTGGCGCAGCCGAAGTCCGGCTGGGCGTCACTCAAGGACTTCACCATCGCCCCCTACCAGGGCAAGCAGTTGGTGTACGCCACCACCCACAGCAGCAGCGCCACCGGCGGCTGGGGTTCGATGAACTTCGGCCTGGTCGACAACCTCAACCAGCTCGGCTCGGCCAGCCAGAACACCATGAGCCAGAGCACCGTCGCGCCGTCGCTGTTCTACTTCGCGCCGAAGAACATCTGGATCCTCGCCCACCAGTGGGGCCCGACGTCGTTCTCGTACCGCACGTCGACCAACCCGGCCAACGCCAACGGCTGGTCGGCCGCGCAGACCCTGTCGACCGCGAAGATCACCGACTCCGGCACCGGCGTGATCGACCAGACGATCATCGGCGACGACCAGAACATGTACCTGTTCTTCGCCGGTGACAACGGCAAGATCTACCGCCAGATCATGCCGATCGGGAACTTCCCGGGCAGCTTCGGCTCCAGCTACACGACGATCATGAGCGACACCTCGGAGAACATCTTCGAGGCACCGCAGGTCTACAAGGTCGCGGGCCGCAACCAGTACCTGATGATCATCGAGGCCAGGACCAGCTCCTGGGAGCGCTACTTCCGCTCGTTCACGGCGACCAGCCTGAGCGGCACCTGGACGCCGAACGCGACGACCTACAACAACCCGTTCGCGGGCAAGACCAACAGCGGTGCCACCTGGACCAACGACATCAGTCACGGTGAACTGCTGCGCACCAGCGCGGACCAGACGAACACGATCGACCCGTGCAACCTGCAGCTGCTGTACCAGGGCCGCGCCACGAACTCGGGCGGTGACTACGGCCTCCTGCCGTACCGGCCGGGTCTGCTGACCCTGCAGCGCTGACGGTGTGATGCAGGTGGGACCCCGCTGTTCCTGACTCCCGCGACCGGCGGCGTACGCCGCACCGGGTGAGCCGTAGGACGGCTCGGAGCGGGATCGGGTGGAATGAGGGGCGGGTCCGGCGATGCCGGGCCCGCCCCGCTCTTCGTGCATGTCGGCCGGCCCGGCGTCGGGACCAGGGGCCGGGGAAACGACGAGGCCGCGCTCCGGAGATCGGAGTGCGGCCTCGTCGAGGTGTGGGGTCGGTCAGGCGATCTTGTGCTGGGCCGGTACGGCGGTCTTGTGCGGAGCGCCGAGGCGGGCCTCCATCCGGGCGATGTCCACCCGGGTCTGCCGGCGGTCGGCCAGGTCCTCCCAGCCGAGGGCGAGCAGCCGCAGCCGCTCCGACTCGCTGAGCCCACCCCAGACGCCGTACGGTTCGCGGACCGCCAGGGCGTGCGCCGCGCACTCGGCGCGTACCGGGCAGGCCTGGCAGACGGACTTGGCGCCGGACTCCCGGCGCAGCCGCGAAGAACCGCGCTCGCCGTCCGGGTGGAAGAACTGGGCGCTGTCGCGGCCCCGGCAGGCACCGAGACGCTGCCAGTCCCACAGGTCGACGATGGGTCCGGGCAGTCTGCGTACGTTCGACATCAGCACCCCTCCTCCCGCGCGGCACCGCGGAGATCCTCGTTGAACCGGTGTCCGGGCTGTGGTCCGCGCTGCGTACCGCCTTCCGGCCTGGAGCATCGGTACCCGAACCCGCGTCGACTCACACGTGATGAGATCGAAAACCCGAGCCGGCTGCGGCCTATGACCCAAATGTCGGAAAAGTTCGGAGGATTGCCCGGAACCTCCTCCCCGGTGGACCCCGTCATGGTCTGCTCGTGTCCGGAGAGGAGACCACCGTGCGTACCGTTCTCGTATGCGTCCGGACACCGGCCGCCGCGCAGCAGTTGACCAATGCGGCGTCGCGACTCGGCCTGGCTGCGGTCGTCCGGACGGCCGTCTCCGATCCCGAGGTGATGCTGCGCCTCGCCGAACGCCCGGTCGACGTGGTGCTCGCCGACACGGCGCTCACCCGGCCGGACAGCGCCGGTTTCGTCCGCCGGGTGCTGGCCCGCGCACCGCATGCCGCGGTGCTGCTGCTCGGCGTCGAGGAGTCGGAGGCCGCAGCGGCCACCATCAGCGCCGGGGCGCGCGGCCTGATCCAGGGTGCCGACCACGACCTGACCAGCGCGGTGGCCAAGGCACTGCTGCTGCTCTCCGCACCCGGCCGGCCCGCCCGGCACCGGGTCGCCGACCCCGCCCGGGATACCGCGGCGGTCGGTGCACCACCCCGACCCACCACCGGCCGTACGCCGACGGCGGGCTGGTCGCAGGCGGCGGCCGAGGGGCCGCCCGGAGCGCCGTCGGTGGTGCCCGTGCAGCGTGGTGACGACGAGGTCGACGAGGAACCGGAGACCGGCCCGGTCGAGGCGGGCCCGGCCGGTGGGGTATCCCGGCCGGCCCCGGCGCGCGCGGCGGGCGGACCTCGGTCGGGCTGACCGAGCGTGAACTCCAGGTGCTGCTCGGCATGGCCGAGGGTAAGAGCAACGCGGAGATCGGCCGGGAGTTGTTCGTCTCGGAGGACACCGTCAAGACCCATGCCCGACGGCTGTTCCGCAAGCTCGGTGCCCGGGACCGGGCGCACGCGGTGGCCGCCGGCTTCCGCGCCGGCCTGGTCGCCTGAGCGCTGCATCGGCCTGGTCGTCAGACCGTCGTGTCGCCTGGGCGTCGTGCCGGCCTGGTCGTCGGATCGTCGTGCGGGCCTGGGCGTCGTACCGGCCTGGTCGTCAGAGTGCCGGCCTGGGTGCCTGGGCGTCTGTCGTGCCGGTCAGTCGTCCGGGTCGGGGTCGTCGTCGCCGGTGGACTCGGTCAGGGTGTCGTGCACCCCGTCGGCGTAGCCACGGGCGTAGTCCCAGGTGACGTAGTGGTCCGGGTCGGGGTCGTAGGCCGGCTCGTGCACCCGGGGGCGGCCCGAGCTGAGCAGGTGCCGCAGGTTGCCCCGGAGCAGGTCCCAGTCGAAGTAGTGCGGCTCGCGGCAGTCCTCGCACTCGATGACCAACCCGCGTACGCCGATCGGGGCCAGCAGGGCCTGGTAGATCTCCAGGTCGGCGAGGTCTTCCAGCACGTCCTGCCGCTCGACCTCGGTCAGCGGGTCGAGCGGGGCGTCGTCGCCCGGATCGTCCAGCCCCGCAGCCGGATCGGCCGGGTCGCCGTTGAACGGGTCGATGGGCTCGTCGTGCACCCCCTCACCGTAGACCCAACCCTCGCCGCACGCGCCCCCCGGCGGTCGCTGTGGCCTCGCCGACGCCGGCCGGTCGCCGACGAGGGCCGCCCAGCTCAGTGGGTACGATGAGACGACTCGCCGTCACCCCGGCGTGCGCCGGTGCCGCGCGCGCCGCCTCGCTGAATCCCGTCCGAGCAGCTCAGGGGAGCAATCGTGGAGAATTCGCCCAGCACCGATCTTCCGGCCGGCGTCGACAGCGGCGAGTGGGGCGGCCACCTGCCGGAGCTGCCCGCCGGGTCGGCGCGGGTGGTGCCGCTCGGGCTGACCTTCGACGACGTGCTGCTCCAGCCGGGCGAGTCGGACGTGGTGCCCAGTCGGGTGAACACCCGCACCCGGCTCACCCGCAACGTCGAGTTGACCATCCCGCTGCTGTCCAGCGCGATGGACACCGTCACCGAGGCCCGGATGGCGATCGCCATGGCCCGGCAGGGCGGCATCGGCGTGCTGCACCGCAATCTGTCCCTGGAGGACCAGGCGCTCCAGGTCGACCTGGTCAAGCGCTCCGAGTCCGGCATGATCACCAACCCGGTGACGGCCAGCCCCGAGGACACCCTGCGCGAGGTCGACGAGCTGTGCGGTCGCTACCGCATCTCCGGCGTCCCGGTGGTCGACGGCGACGGTCAGCTGGTCGGCATCGTCACCAACCGGGACATGCGCTTCGTCTCCGACCCGGCCACCCCGGTCCACGCGATCATGACCCGGACGCCGCTGGTCACCGCCCCGGTCGGGGTGAGCAAGGACGACGCGCTGGCGCTGCTGCGCCAGCACAAGGTCGAGAAGCTGCCGATCGTGGACGAGTCGGGGCGGCTGCGCGGCCTGATCACCGTGAAGGACTTCACCAAGAGCGAGCAGTACCCGGAGGCCACCAAGGACGACGCCGGCCGGCTGCGGGTCGCCGCCGCCATCGGGGTCGGCGAGGACGCCTACAAGCGGGCCCGCACCCTGGTCGACGCGGGCGTCGACGTGCTGATCGTGGACACCGCGCACGGTCACCAGCGGGCCGTGCTGGATATGGTCCGCCGGCTCAAGGCCGACGTCACGATCGACATCGTGGGCGGCAACGTGGCCACGTACGCCGGGGCGAAGGCCCTGGTCGACGCCGGTGCCGACGGCGTCAAGGTGGGTGTCGGCCCGGGGGCCATCTGCACCACCCGGATCGTCGCCGGGGTCGGCGTGCCGCAGGTGACCGCGATCATGGAGGCGGCCCGCGCCGCCCGTCCGGCCGGCGTCCCGGTGATCGGCGACGGTGGCATCCAGTATTCCGGCGACATCGCCAAGGCCCTGGTGGCCGGTGCCGACTCGGTGATGCTCGGCAGCCTGCTGGCCGGCTGTGAGGAGAGCCCCGGCGAGCTGATCTTCGTCAACGGCAAGCAGTTCAAGGCGTACCGGGGGATGGGGTCGCTGGGCGCGATGCAGTCCCGGGGCCAGGCCAAGTCGTACAGCAAGGACCGCTACTTCCAGCAGGACGTGCTCAGCGACGACAAGCTGGTCCCGGAGGGCGTGGAGGGTCAGGTGCCCTACCGGGGGCCGCTGTCCCGGGTGGCCCACCAGTTGGTCGGTGGGCTGCGGCTGGCGATGGGGTACGCCGGTGCGGAGAACATCCCCGACCTGCACCACCGGGGCCAGCTCATCCGGATCACCGCGGCCGGGCTCAAGGAGAGCCACCCGCACGACATCCAGATGACCGTCGAAGCCCCCAACTACCACACCCGCTGACCCACCACCCCAACCACCTGGAGTCCCTCATGCGTGACGTGGTCGAGATCGGGCTGGGCAAGACCGCGCAGCGCGGTTACCACCTGGACGACATCGCCATCGTGCCCAGCCGCCGGACCAGGGACGTCGACGACGTCTCCACCGGCTGGCAGCTCGACGCCTACCAGTTCGACATCCCCTGTGTCGGCCACCCGTCGGACGCCACCATGAGCCCCGCCTCGGCGGTCCGGCTCGGTCAGCTCGGCGGCCTGGGCGTGCTCAACGTCGAGGGCCTGTGGACCCGGTACGAGAACCCGGCCAAGGTCCTGGAGGAGCTGGCCGGTCTGGGGGAGGACGCCCGGGCCACCAAGCGGCTCCAGGAGGTCTACGCCGAGCCGATCCGCCCCGACCTGATCGCCGAGCGGGTCCGTGAGCTGCGGGCCGGTGGCAGCACGGTGGCCGTCCGGGTCTCCCCGCAGCACACCCTGGCGTTGGCCCCGGTGATCCTGGACGCGGGCGTCGACATCCTGGTCATCCAGGGCACCATCGTCTCGGCCGAGCACGTCTCGACCACCGACGAGCCGCTGAACCTCAAGGAGTTCATCGCCGACCTCGACCTTCCGGTGGTCGTGGGCGGTTGCACCGACTACAAGACGGCGCTGCACCTGATGCGTACCGGTGCGGCCGGGGTGATCGTCGGCATCGGCGGCGACGACTGGTCGACCAGCGAGTCGGTGCTCGGCATCCGGGTGCCGATGGCCACCGCGATCGCCGACGCCGCCGCGGCCCGCCGCGACTACCTCGACGAGACCGGTGGACGCTACGTGCACCTCATCGCCGACGGTGACATGCAGACCTCCGGCGACATCGCCAAGGCGCTCGGCTGCGGCGCGGACGCGGTGATGCTCGGTGAGCCGCTGTCGCTGTGCGAGGAGGCCCCGGCCGGCGGGGCGTGGTGGCACTCGGCGGCCAGCCACCCGTCGCTGCCGCGCGGTGCCTTCGAGGTGGCCGGTGAGCCGCTCGGCTCGATGGAGCGGCTGCTCTTCGGCCCGGCCGACGAGCCGGACGGCCAGCTCAACCTCTTCGGCGGGCTGCGTCGGGCGATGGCCAAGTGCGGCTACCGCGACCTCAAGGAGTTCCAGAAGGTCGGCCTGGTCCTCGACCGCTGACCCGGGTCCGTCCCGGCCGGCCGGTCCCGTCGTGGGCCGGCCGGCCGTACCGTCGTCAGGCGTTGCGGGCACGCGGGGTCGGCCGGCTCGGTAGGCTGCGCGGACGGCGGCGGTGAACGGGGGACGAAGGTGGCCATCAGCCGGAACCGGCGCGGGCTCGCGCTGCTCGTCACCGGGGCGCTCGCCCTGGCCGGCTGCACCGCCGACCCGGCACCCCGGCGGGAATCCCGGTCGGCCCCGACGCCCGGGGCGACCCCGAGCGTGACCCCCGGACCGGCGGGCGTGGGCGACCCGTACTTCCCGACCGCCGGCAACAGCGGGTACGACGTCGAGCGGTACACCCTCAAGGTCCGCTACGACCCGGCCAGCGACGAGTTGCGCGGCGACGCCACCGTCCGGGCCACCGCGGGGGCCGACCTGCCGCTGTTCCACCTCGACCTGGCCGGGCTGACGGTGCGTCGGGTGACCGTGGACGGCGTCCCGGCCCGGCACACCCGCGAGGGGACCGAGCTGGTGGTCACCCCGGCCGCGCCGGTCCGTGCCGGGGCGGCCTTCACCGTCCAGGTCGGGTACGACGGCCGGCCGGTGCCGCTGCGCAACGAGACGATCGGCGAGGGTGGCTGGCTGCACACCGCCGACGGCGCGGTCGCGCTCGGCCAACCCGAGTCGGCGAGCACCTGGTTCCCGGTCAACGACCACCCCTCCGACAAGGCCGCCTACGACTTCGAGATCACCGTGCCCAAGGGGCTGGTCGCGGTCGCCAACGGGGTGCCCGGGGGGCAACGTCTGGCGGCCGGTGGTTTCACCACGTGGCGCTGGTCGGAGGCCGCCCCGATGGCCAGTTACCTGAGCACGGTGGTGATCGGGAAGTACCGCACCAGCACCGGCGAGCACCAGGGCCGGCCGGTGTTCAGCGCGGTCGCCAGCAGCCTGCCCCGGGGGGCCGCTGACGGTTCGATCGCCCGCACCGTGGCGGTCGCCGACTACCTGGAGAGCGTCTTCGGGCCGTACCCGTTCGCGGCGTACGGCGGGGTGGTGGTCGACGAGCCCCGGATCAGGTACGCGTTGGAGACGCAGAGCCGGCCGGTCTACTCGGCCAACTTCTTCCGGGGCGGTGAGAACACCGGGGTAGTCGCGCACGAGCTGGCCCACCAGTGGTTCGGCGACAGCGTGTCGGTGGCCCGCTGGGCGGACATCTGGCTCAACGAGGGGCTGGCCACGTACGCCGAGTGGCTGTGGGCCGAGCACGAGGGCCGGAACACCGCGCAGGCCACCTTCGACCAGGAGTACACCACCGCCGACGACGCGGTGTGGCGGGTGCCGCCGGCCGCGCCCGGGGCGGCCAACCTGTTCAGCGAGTCGGTCTACCAGCGGGGCGGGATGGCGGTGCACGCGCTGCGGGTGACGGTCGGCGACGACGCGTTCTTCCGGCTGCTGAAGACCTGGGCGGCGGAGAAGCGCAACGGCAACGCCACCACCGCCGAGTTCGTGGCGACCGCCGAGCGGGTCAGCGGGCAGCAGCTCGACGACCTCTTCGCCGCCTGGTTGTACGGCACCGAGCGTCCCCCGCCCCCGACCCGGGCAGGGTGACCCTCCGAGCTGTCGAATCTGCGGGCGGCTCAGACGGGTCGTCTCCGATCCTGGGCGATAGTTGCGGCTGAGACAATCGTGGTGCCGATGTCGCGCTCCCCGAGGGACCTGATGGCCTGGGGTGCGGGCCCGAATCGACGACCAGCCGAAAGAACGGATCCTGTCTGTAGGTGTGACCGCCTCGCCTTGCGTCACGCCACGGTATTCACTTGTCCGCGTCACTGGATCGCCAAGGCCGCGATGTCATCGACCGGTGCTTCTTGGGCGACGGCCCGTGCCGTCGCCCAAGAAGCGGTCATTCGGGGATCTGGCGATCCGCTGGGGGTCGGCCGTTGCGCAAACGGCGAATGGCTAGTCCGATAAGGCGGGTCAGGGTCGTCAGTCCGTTGATGACCTGGAGCACGACTGCCACTTCGGGTAGCGACTGCCTGACCGCGTCGGCCGCGGTGTCGAGGGTAGACCTCATGGTTGTCTTTCCTCCGGTGATCAGGGGTTCGACAACCACGGTTGCCGTCCGGCAGGGCGTCCGGCAAGGCTCCGGACGAAGGCCGGATGGGATCCGGACGCGAATGAGGGGTCGGGTCCGGGGCACCGAGCGCCGTCAAAGCCGGTCCGGGGGCGTTAGAGTGCGCGGGTGTCGCATCACGATCGCAGCGTGGGACGGGAACAGGGCGGACCCCAAGGCGCTGATCCGGAAGCCGAATTCGTCGAGAAGCTGAAGGATTTGAAGCGTGCGGTAGGAGAACCTTCTTTCAAGGAGATTGCGGACTACGCGGCGGGAGGTCGATCGACTTACAACGACTTGATTAACGGGAAGACCAGGCCTACCTGGCCGAACGTCAAGGAGTTCGTCCAAGCCTGCTACCGGATCGGGAAGCGCGACGATCTGGATCTGGATCAGTGGGGGCGTGACTTCCAGCGGATGAAGGAGCGGCAGGCGCTGTCCACCGCCCCGCGGGTGGCGGGTTCCCCGGCTGTTGCCGAGGAGGCGGGTGCCCTCCGTCCGAGTCGACCCGCTGTGGCGGTGCCCCCCGATGACGAGCCGATCGAGATGCGGCCCGGCGCGGAGCACGTAAGCCTGAAGGGCTTCTGGATGGGCGTGAACGTATCCGCCTCGGTCAGCCTGTTGCTGCTTCTGCTGTTCTTCCCCGACCTCCCCAAGCGGGCTAACGGGGCGGACCCATCCGGTGCGGACCCGATCGAGGTTGCTGCAGAAGTGATCACCCAACCTTGCATGTCGAACTGGGTGGTGCCGGTGACACCCCGACAGCTCGGGTCGGTGTCACTCGATGTCGAGAGGGTGAATCGGTGGGAGGAGTGGCCCCCGGGGAAAGGTGGGGTTGCGGCGGCCCCCGGGATTGTGGACCTTCAGGTCCGAGGCACGAGCTCCGCACCGGTGACCATCACGAACGTGGAGGTCCGCGTCGAAGAACGCCGTCCGCCGATGAGCGGGACCCTGCTGGACGTGCCCTGCGGAGATCCGGGCGAGTTCCGCGGCCTGGAGGCAGACCTTGATGTGCGCCCGCCGCGTGTGAAACCGTACTTCAGCCCCGAGGCGATCGACCCGGAACTGAACCTGCCGCCCCATGTTGTGCAGCCCATCAAGTTCCCCTACCAGGTTTCGGCTACCGAAGTGGAGAACTTCAGAGTCGTTTCGGAGACAGAAGAGTGCGACTGCAGCTGGAGAGTGGTGGTTTCCTGGTTGTCCGAAGGTCGAAGTGGTCAGACCTCGGTCACCGGGCCCGACGGCAAACTCTTCAGGACGACGAGTGTGAGGGGCGCGGCGGAGTGTGGCGTGGGATTGGAAGGACTGTATCCCGCTCGTGAGAACTCTTGTCGATGATGCCTCGTGTGGCCGTGGCACTGTTCGGATGACAGGAACCGGTGCCCCGTCGGCTGGCTGATCTGCGGGCGTCAAGGACGGCTAGTTCTTCACCCGCAGTTCGGGGTGGGCGTCGAGGTAGGTTTCGGCCTTGCCGGCCTTGAGCGCGGGCAGGAAGCCCTTGCCGACGCTGGTGAGCTGCTCACCCCGGTAGCTGCTGCCCTTGCCCACCCCGTCGCCGGGCAGCCCGACCAGGGTGATCCGGTCGGCGCTCATCCCACCCAGCGCGTACGCCAGGTCGACGATGCGCGGGCCGCCGGCATAGACCAGGGTGTCGCCGAGCGCCGCCACCACCTGGTCCACCCGGTCGGGTTCCCGGGCCAGGTTCTCGCTGAGGATCTTGGCGGCCAGCGCCCGGAGGAGTTGCTGCTGGTGCCGCTGCCGGGCGTAGTCGCCGCCGGTGATGTACCGCTGCCGGGCGTAGTCCAGCGCCTGCCAGCCGTTGAGGTGCCGCTCGCCCTTCTCGTAGACCATCTGCGGGCCGGTGTACCCGCCCCCACCGGGGGCCGGGTCGCGGTACTTGCCGTCCGGTCGGCGGTGCAGGGAGGGGACCCGCTGGTCGACGTAGAGGTCCACCCCGCCGAGGGTGTCGACCAGCCGGTCGAAGCCGTTGAAGGTGATCACCGCACCGGCGTCGAAGCGCAGCCCGGTGTACCCGGCGACGGTGCTGCGCAGCAGCTCGTACCCCTGGGCGGCGCTCGGGTTCTTGGGCTTGCCCGGCACCCGGCTGCCGTAGCTCATGGCATGGGTGAGCTTGGTCCGGCCGCCCTGGTAGCCCGACTTGGGGAACGCCGGGATGTCGACCACCAGGTCGCGGGGGAGCGAGAAGAGGTACGCCCGGTCCAGCCCGGCCGGCACGTGCAGGATCAGCACCGAGTCGCCGTGCGGTTCCCAGCCGGGCACGCTGACCCGGGTGTCCACCCCGACCAGCAGCAGGTTGAGCGGGCCGGTGATGGCCGCGCCGGGGGCGGGGTCGGGCTGGGGGTGGGGCTCGGTGTGGGGCTGGCGGTCGTGGCGACCGGCCCGGCCGTACGCCGTGGCCCGTCGTCGCGGACCTGCCGGGTCACCACCAGGGCGACCACCGCCACCAGTACGACACCGACCAGGGCGGCCAGCCCCCACACCCATCGTGGGCGTCCCGTTCCGGTTTCCTGAGTCATCGCTCGCCACCCCCGTCTGCACAACGCGTCGACCGGCCCCCCGGGTTGCGGTCGGCGACGGTCAGCATGATCGCGCGAAATCCGGCACTGGCGCGATGGCTACCCGCCGGTAATGATGCGTTCATGCGGTACGACGTGCTCGTCATCGGCTCCGGCTTCGGCGGCAGCGTCACCGCGCTGCGGCTGGCCGAGAAGGGCTACACCGTCGGGGTGCTGGAGGCGGGCCGGCGGTTCGCCGACGACGAGTTCCCGCAGACCTCCTGGCGGCTGCGCCGGTTCCTCTGGGCACCCCGGCTCGGCTGCTACGGGCTGCAACGGCTCACCCTGCTCCGCCCGGCCGACCGGAAGCACGGCGGCGGTGTGCTGGTGCTCTCCGGCGCCGGGGTGGGCGGCGGCTCCCTGGTCTACGCGAACACCCTCTACCAGCCGCCGGACGCCTTCTACACCGACCCGCAGTGGCGCGACGTCACCGACTGGCGGGCCGAACTCGCCCCCCACTACGACCAGGCCGCCCGGATGCTCGGGGTCACCACGTACCCCCGGCACACCGGCGCGGACCGGGCGATGCGGGCGGTGGCCGAGCGGATGGGGGTGGGGCACACCTTCGGGCCCACCCCGGTGGGGGTGCACCTCGGCCACCCCGGTCGACGCGTGGCGGACCCGTACTTCGGCGGGGCCGGTCCGGAGCGCACCGGCTGCACGCACTGCGGTTCGTGCATGACCGGCTGCCGGCACGGTGCCAAGAACACCCTGGTCAAGAACTACCTGTGGCTGGCCGAACGGCTCGGCGCGCGGGTCCACCCGCTGACGACGGTCACCGCCGTCCAGCCGGCCGCCGACGGCGGCTACCGGGTGCACACCGTACGGACCGGCGCCTGGCTGCGCCGCCGTCGCCAGGTGTTCCGGGCCGACCAGGTGGTCTTCGCGGCCGGTGCGCTCGGCACCCAACGGCTGCTGCACGAGATGAAGCAGACCGGTGTGCTGCCCCGCCTGTCGGACCGCCTCGGCGAGCTGACCCGCACCAACTCGGAGGCGATCCTCGGCGCTTCGGTCGGCCGGCGGCAGGCCCGGCTGCGGGGGCTGGACTTCACCGACGGGGTGGCGATCACCAGCTCGTTCCACCCCGACCCGCAGACCCACGTCGAGCCGGTCCGCTACGGCCGGGGCGCCAACGCGATGGGGCTGCTCCAGTCGCTGCTGGTCGACGGTGGCCCGCACCGGCTCCGGCGTTGGCTGGTCGGCCTGGCCCGGCATCCGGGGCAGGCCGTCCGGATGCTCTCGGTGCGGCACTGGTCCGAGCGGACGGTCATCGCGTTGGTGATGCAGTCGGTCGACAACTCGCTGACCACCCGCTGGCGGCGGGGGTGGCTGGGCCGGCGGCGGCTGGTCTCCGGGCCGGGGCACGGCACCCCGAACCCGACCTGGATCCCGGCCGGCAACCGGGCCGCCCGACTGCTCGCCGAGGAGATCGGCGGCACCCCCGGCGGGGCGCTCACCGAACCGTTCGACATCCCGATGACCGCGCACATCCTCGGCGGTGCGGTGATCGGGGTCAGCCCGGCCGACGGGGTGATCGACCCGTGGCACCGGGTGCACGGCCATCCGGGACTGCACGTGGTCGACGGGGCAGCGGTCTCGGCGAACCTCGGGGTGAACCCGTCGCTGACGATCACCGCGCAGGCGGAGCGGGCCATGTCGTACTGGCCGAACAAGGGCGAACCGGACCCACGGCCGCCGCTCGGGTCGGCGTACACCCGGGTGGGTGCGGTGGTGCCGCGGCACCCGGCGGTGCCGGCGGACGCCCCCGGCGCGCTGCGTCACGGGCCGCGCTGACCGGGTGCGGCACGCCCGGGGGCGGCCCGTGCCCGGGGCGGGTGTGACTGTCGGTAGGCTTTGCGCACATGAGCACGCCTCGCCCAGTCCTCGTGGTGGACTTCGGAGCCCAGTACGCCCAGCTCATCGCGCGCCGGGTGCGCGAGGCGAAGGTCTACTCGGAGATCGTCCCGCACTCCATGCCGGTCGTCGAGATGCTGGCGAAGGACCCGGCCGCGATCATCCTGTCCGGCGGCCCGTCCAGCGTCTACGCCCCGGACGCCCCGCAGATCGACGCCGGGCTGTTCGACGCGGGCGTGCCGGTCTTCGGCATCTGCTACGGCTTCCAGGCGATGGCCCAGGCGCTCGGCGGCACGGTCGCCCGGACCGGCAACCGGGAGTACGGCGGCACCCCGCTGCGTCCCCGGCTGCTCGACCCGGGCGTGCTGCTGCGGGACCTGCCGGCGGACCTGCCGGTCTGGATGAGCCACGGCGACGCGGTGACCGAGGCCCCCGCCGGGTTCACGGTGACCGCCGAGTCGGCCGGGGCCCCGGTCGCCGCCTTCGAGGACCTGGCCGGTCGGCGGGCCGGTGTGCAGTTCCACCCGGAGGTGGGGCACACCGCGCAGGGGCAGGAGATGCTCCGCCGCTTCCTCTACGACATCGCCGGCATCGCGCCAACCTGGACCCCGCAGAACATCATCGACGAGCAGGTGGCCCGGATCCGGGCCCAGGTCGGCGACAAGGAGGTCATCTGCGGCCTGTCCGGCGGGGTGGACTCGGCGGTCGCCGCCGCGCTGGTCCACGAGGCGGTGGGGGACCAGCTCACCTGCGTCTTCGTCGACCACGGCCTGCTGCGCGCCGGTGAGGCCGAGCAGGTGGAGAAGGACTACGTGGCGGCCACCGGCATCAAGCTGAAGGTGGTCGACGCGGCCGACCGGTTCCTCGGCGCGTTGGCCGGGGTGACCGACCCGGAGCAGAAGCGGAAGATCATCGGCCGGGAGTTCATCCGGGTCTTCGAGGCCGCCGCCCGGGAGATCGCCGCCCACGGCGACGTCGAGTTCCTGGTGCAGGGCACCCTCTACCCGGACGTGGTCGAGTCCGGTGGCGGCACCGGCACCGCCAACATCAAGAGCCACCACAACGTCGGCGGCCTGCCGGAGGATCTGAAGTTCGCCCTGGTCGAGCCGCTGCGCACGCTGTTCAAGGACGAGGTCCGGGCGCTCGGGCTCCAGCTGGGTCTGCCCGAGGCGATGGTGTGGCGGCACCCGTTCCCGGGGCCGGGGCTGGCCATCCGGATCATCGGCGCGGTCGACCGCGAGCGCCTCGACCTGCTGCGCCACGCCGACCTGATCGCCCGGGAGGAGCTGACGGCCGCCGGCCTGGACCGGGGTGTCTGGCAGTTCCCGGTGGTGCTCCTGGCCGACGTGCGCAGCGTCGGGGTGCAGGGTGACGGGCGCAGCTACGGGCATCCCGTGGTGCTGCGCCCGGTCTCCAGCGAGGACGCGATGACCGCCGACTGGTCCCGGCTGCCCTACGAGGTGGTGGCCCGGATCTCCACCCGGATCACCAACGAGGTCGCCGAGGTCAACCGGGTGGTCCTGGACGTGACCAGCAAGCCGCCGGGCACCATCGAGTGGGAGTGAGCCGGGCTCAGCCGGCCGTCGGCGGGGTCGTCGGCGGCTGCGGCCCGACCGCCGGCCCGCCCGGCTGAGGCCCGGCGGTCGGACCGTCCCGCTGCGGCCAGGTGGTCGGCCCGCCCGGCTGGGGTCCGGTGGTCGGGGCCGTCGGCTGCGGCCAGGTGGTCGGAGCCGTCGTCGCCGGCTGCGCCGCCGGGTCCGTCGGGTGCGGCCAGGCCGGTGCGCCGGCCGGCTCCTCGGGCATCAGGAACCACATGACCGGGTACGCCAGCGCGGCCAGACCGCCGGTGACCAGGGTCGCCACCGCGAACAACACCCGGACCAGGGTGGGGTCGACGGCGAAGTAGCGGCCGAGACCGCTGGCGACGCCGGCCACCATCCGGTCGGTGGTCGGCCGGCGGAGCTGCTTGTACGGGGCGTGAGGGGTGCTCGTCGAAGTCATGTCTCCACGGTCCGCGCCGACCACCCCGACGACCTCGGTGACTGCCCCGATCCCTACCCTGATCGATCCCCGAGAGGCCAGCCCTGAGTCAGGAATCCGACTCTTTTCCGCACTGGTAACGCGACCCGGGGAGAATTTGGCCCCGTGACCACCTTGCTGGAGCCGCTCCGCAGGATCGCGGCATATGCAGTCTGTGCTGATTCAGTCGGCCGAGTGTTACTGGTCCGCGCATCGGAGCGCTCCGGCACCCCCGGCGTATGGTCCCTGCCCGGCGGGGCGGTCGACCACGGCGAGGACCCGAACCACACCGTCGTCCGGGAGACCGCCGCCGAGACCGGTCTCTCGGTCGCCGTCGCCGGCCTGGCGGACGTGCTGGCCGACATGCGCGCGCTGCCCGAGCGCCGCATCACCATCCACACCGACCGCCTGATCTACCAGGTGTCGGTGCGCGGCGGCACCCTCACCGACCGGGTCGACCGCTCGACCGACCTGGCCCGTTGGTACACCCTCGACGAGGCACGGGAGCTGCCGCTGCGGGCCTTCACCGCCCGTGCCCTCGGGCTGCCGGCGTCCTCCGCCGACGTGGTCCCCGACGAGGCCCCCGAGTTCCCCTCCTTCTACGCCGTCCCCGGCCCGGACGGGCTGCACCGGGCGCAGCGCTTCGCCGCGTACGCGGTGGCCACCGACCCGGCGGGTCGGGTGCTGCTCACCCGGGTCTCCGACGGCTACCCGGGCGCGGGCTGTTGGCACCTGCCCGGCGGCGGCACCGACTACGGCGAGCAGCCGGGCGCGGCGCTGATCCGGGAACTGGTCGAGGAGACCGGGCAGACGGGGCGACTGGTCGAGCTGCTCGGGGTGGCCAGCCACCGCGACGCCGCCTCGCTCGGCCCGGAGGGCTACCCGATCGACTGGCACGGCGTGCGGGCCTTCTACCGGGTGATGGTCGACCAGCCCGCCCCGCCCACCGTCACCGACGTGGGCGGCTCCACCTGCGAGGCCCGCTGGTTCGGCCGCGAGGAGTTGGGCGCCCTGCCCACCGACCGGCTCACCGAGGTCACCGCCGAGGCGGTCCAGGCCGCCCGCCTCACCGCCTGACCGGCTGCGCCCGTCGCACCGGCCGGACAGGCCGGTGCGACGGCACCCACCCCGCTCGGGCGACCGCTAGCCTCATGATCGACGGGGCGGAACGCGGGCGGGGGAGTACACGTGCAGGAGCGACGACGGATCGCGGCGTACGGCTGGTGTGCGGACGACACCGGCCGGGTGCTGCTGGTGCGCGGGGCCGCAGCCGATCCGGCACCGGGGCTCTGGCGGCTGCCCGGTGGGGGTGTGGCGCACGCGGAGCATCCGGCCGACACGGTGGTCCGCCGGTTCACCGGGGAGACCGGGCTGGGCGTCGCCGTCGGCGGGTTGCGCGCCGCCGTCGCCGATCTGTCCACCCGCCGCCTCGGCGCGGTCGAGGTGCCGGTGCACACCGACCGGTTGGTGTTCCACGTCACGGTCCTCGATGGTCAGCCGTCGCACGGTGACCAAACGACCGCCGACGGTCCCGCCGAACTGGCCTGGTGCACTCCGCAGCAGGCCGCCACGCTGCCGCTGATGCCGTTCACCGCCGAACTGTTCGGCCTGCCCGCCCGGCCCGCCGCCGGACCGCCTGGACCGCCACCACCTCCGCCCGCCGCCGGACCGCCGACCGGGCCAGCCCCGTCGGATTCACCGGCCGGGTCGGAGTCGGCGGAAGAGGCGGGGTCGGCGGAAGTAACGTCCGCCGGGGTGGAGCCCACTGCTGACCGACGGCAGCGGTTCGCCGCGTACGGGCTGGTCACCGACCCCGACGGACGGGTGCTGCTCACGATGATCGCGCCCGGCTATCCGGGTGCCGGTCTGTGGCACCTGCCCGGTGGCGGCACCGATCACGGTGAGCAACCGGTTGACGGTCTGTTACGGGAGTTGGTGGAGGAGTCGGGTCAGCGGGGCCGGATCGACCGGCTGATGCTGGCCGACAATCTGCACAATCCGGTCGCGCTGGGCCCGGAAGGGCGTCCGTTGGACTGGCACGGAGTGCGGGTGATCTATCGGGTGCTGGTCGACGAGCCCACCGATCCAGTGGTCACCGAGGCGGCCGGCGGATCGACGCAGGCCGCCGCCTGGTTCACGTCTGCCCAGCTCAGCGGCCTGGCGATGACCGACGTCGCGGAGTTGGCCACCGGGCGGACGGTCGGATGACGGTCGCTCGACGAGCCGACTGTGGGGTGCTCCGGTAAAGTCGGCACTGCGGTTGGCGAAGAAAACGGGCGATGAAGCCCGAGATGGGAATAAGCGAGCGGTTTGCGCGGTTAAGAGTAGTTACCAGTACCGCCGGCAGCTATCGCCAACCACCACGCCGCTGTGCAATGGTGTACTCCGCTCGAACGGCTGCCGGGCCAAGAGCGGTCCGGCACGAGACAGCCGGACACCCGCCCACACGGGCGGCCAGCCGATCCGGTGATGGAGGAAAACGTGCCGAGAGCCCCATGGCGCCGGCGTCGTACGACTGACAGTCCGCGCCCCGCAGGGCGTCGCTGGGCGGGCCGGTTGCGCCGCAGCAGCACATTCGCCCGCCAGGTGCTGCTGGTCCGGGTGGGTCGCCGGGATGGCGACCAGCTCAACGGCACCGACCTGGTTCTTCCCGAGCACCGCGTCGACCGGCAGCGTCGCCGTTACGGTTTCGACCGTCGCGGGGTCACCCTCGACCGTGCCGAGATCGCGGCGGTCGCCCCGGTCAGCCCGGCCCTCAGCCCCGCCGCGCCGGTCGACGAGTCGCCCGCGATGGCGATCCCGCTGCTCCCCGGCGCGCGTACCCCCGCCCGCCGGATGAAGTTCGCGCTGGTCAACGCCTGCACCCTGGCCAGCCTGGTGCTCGGCATCAACGCCATCTTCGTCGCCATGAACGGCCAGACCCGGATCGCAGCACTCCTGCTGATCGCCTGCGTCATCTTCGACGGCCTCGACGGCGCGCTCGCCCGCAAGTTCGGCGTGGCCAGCCCGTTCGGTGCCCAGATGGACTCGCTGGCCGACATGTGCTCGTTCGGCCTCGCCGCCCCGGTGGTGGTCTACGCCGCACTGGCCGGATCGGCCCCCACCGCCGCCGCGGCGGTCGCGGCCGCCCTCGTCGCGTCCTGCGCCGCGATCCGGCTCGCCCGGTTCAACGTCTCGCCCAAGGACGGCCGGTTCTTCTGCGGTGTGCCCACCACGATGGCGGCGGCGGTGCTCGCCCTCACCGTGGCCATCGGGCTGCCGCTGCCGGCGAGCGTGCAGATCGGCGGGGTGGCGCTGCTGGCCTTCGCGATGGTCTCCAGCTTCCCGTACGCCAAGCTGGCCCGGCTGGTGAAACTGCCGCCGTGGCTGTGGCTGGCCCCGGCCGTCGGCGCGCTTGTCGACATCCGGCTCACCTTCGCCCTCGTGGTGGTGGGCTACCTGGTCAGCGGTCCGCTGCTCTGGCTGCACCAGCGCCGCACCGCCTGACCCGTCCGCAGCTACACGACAGGGGCGCCGCGACCGCGGCGCCCCTGTTCGCGTTCGTGTCGACTCAGCTCCAGCGGGCGATGACCGAGGAACCGCCGACCACCTTGTCGCCGGGGCCGACCAGCGGGGTGGCGGCGTCGGCCGGCAGGTAGACGTCGGTACGGGAGCCGAAACGGATCAGCCCGAACCGCTCCCCCCGGGCCAGCAGCGCCCCCACCGGTGCCCGCTGCACGATCCGGCGGGCGATCAGCCCGGTCCGCTGCGCCACCACCACCGTGCCGTGCGCGGTGTCCAGCACCGTGTAGGCGGCGACGTTGTGCTCGGCGTCCGGCTTCATGGCGTTGACGAAGCCGCCGTCGGCGACGAAGTAGTCGACCACCTTGCCCGCCACGGGGGAGCGGTTGACGTGCACGTCCAGCACCGACAGGAAGACCGCGATCCGCAGCCACTCACCGTCGCCGAACCGTTCGTCGTGCAGCCGCTGCACCGACAGCACCTGACCGTCGGCGGCGGCGACCACCGCGGACGGGTCCTCCGGCACGTCCCGCTGCGGGTCCCGGAAGAACGCGGCCACCGGGGCGGCGGCCAGTGCCGGCACCAGCCACAGCTTCGACTTCGGCCGGACGACCCGGGCGACGGCGGCCAGGCCGAGCGCGATGCCGGCCGCGGTGACCCCGTTCGAGTCGATGTGCATGCCCCGGGTCAGCGGCACGCTCGACGGCCGGTACGCCGGGGCCAGTTGGGCGGCCGAGGCGGCGGCGGCCGGGGTGAACCGCAGGTGGTGCACCCGTACCGGCGGGGAGTTACGCAGCACCAGGTCGGTGCGGACGCCGTGCAGCACCCCGATCCGGTCCAGTTCGGCGGCGGCCCCGTCGGTGCGGAACACCGGTGCGGCGACGCTGAGCACCGCGCCGTCGGTCAGGTACTTGGTGAGCCCGTCGACGACGTCGCGGGTCTCCTCGTCGGTGCCGGTGAACGGCTCGGCGGCGATGACCAGCTCGGCGGCGTCCGCCTCGGCGAGGGAGTCGACCACCCGGACCCGGTCGGCGACCCAACGGCCCTGGACCGTCACGTGCTCACGCAGCGTGGCGGCGTCGGTCGTCGCGGCCGGCACGACGGTCAACGTGTCGCCCGGCAGCAGCGCGTCGATCGCCGCGGCGAGGGCCGCGGCCCCGGGGGCCGCACCCACCAGCAGGGCTGCCTTCGGGTCGTTGCGTCGGGCGAGTTCGGCGACGAGGGTACGGGCGGCACGCTCGCCGATGCGGACCGGACCGGATGGACCGGAGGGGCGCACGGCGGGGAACTGGGTCATGTCGGGCGGACTCCTGACGGGTAGAGACGGACGTCGCGGCGGGACCGCCTCGGACGCCCGGACGAGGCGCATCCGGGCCGGTGCCGGGGCACCTGGTGCGCAGGCACCGGCGGAGCCCGACGACGTGGCGCGTGCCGGCGGAGGCGGGATCTCCCCGGCCAGCATACGAGCCGTCGGACGCCGCCCGCACCGGTGCGGTCAGCTGGGCGCCCCGGGTGGGCCGGTGACCGGGGGGTCCACCAGGTCGCCGGACGGCCGCCGAGAAGCGTCCTGGTCGTCGGACCGGGCCGCCGGTTCGTGCTCGGGTCGGTGGTCCGAGCCGTGCTGTCGGCCCGGCTCGCCGTCGGCCGGCGGGACCAGGCGGTCCGGGGTGCGGGCCGAGCGCACCGCCCCGACCAGCCCGAGCACTCCGATGAGCACCAGCGCGCCGGCCAGGAACCAGCCCACCGCGGGCAGGGCCAGCCCGAGGATCTGGGCGAGCAGCCACCAGAGGGAGAGCCCGACGAAGAGCAGCCCGAAGACGAACGACACCAGATCGGTGCGATGGCCCTTCACCGGATCACCTCCAGATTGCCCGCGTTGACGTGGACGGTGAGCCGCAGCGTGCCGCCGCCGGCCCCGTCCAGCCCCAGATCGGTGACCTGGCGTCCCTGCCCGTCCAACCCGGAGCTGCTCTTCCCGAAGACGGTGGCCTCCCCGGCCTTGACGTTCGTCACGGCCGTGACGTCCACGTTCGGCGGCACCACGATGGTGGCCTCCCCGAAGTTGACCACCACGGTCAGGTCGGTGTCCCGCTTGTCGAAGTCCACCGCACGCAGGTCCAGGGTCGCGTCACCGAAGCTGTTCTCGTAGCGGTCGGCCAGCTCCTGGTAACTGGTCGGGGCCCAGGTGACCGCCCCGTCGACACCCCGAACCCGGTCGTAGGACTCGGCGACCGTGGCGACACCGAGAGCGGCGGCGGCGACCAGGCCGAGGGCGATCAGCCAGCGGGCCCGGCCGAACCAGGTGCCGACCAGCAGCCCGAACCCGATGGTGGCGAGCACCGCCGCGAAGTAGCCGGCGGCGCCGATCGGGAAGACGTCCAGCAGGTCCAGGATGGCGACCACGCCGAGGGCCAGGAAGATCAGCGAGAAGGTCGCGGCACCCAGCGCCGACCGTTCCTTCGGTTTCTTCGGCGGTTTGACCCGGGGTGCGGGCGGCGGCGGTGGGGGAGGGCCCCGGCGTACGGGCCGTGGGGCGCGAACGGCGGCCGGTAGCCCGTACCGGTGGGTGGGACGGTCACCGGCGCGGTGGCGGGCACACCGGTCAGCGGTGGCCGGGGCGGCCAGGCCGGTGCCTCCGCCCGGGTCGCCGCCAGCTCCATCGGCGCGGCCGGTGGCCAGGCCGGTAGCGGTGCGGTACGGGTCTGCGCCGGCCAGCCGGCCGGTTCGCCGGTGCGGGCCGCCGGCCACCCCGCGGGTTGCCCGCCACGATCCGACGGGAACGGGGATGCCGGCGGGGCGGGCGCCACCGGGGCGAAGGGGGCCGGCCAGCCGACCGGGGGACCGGTCCGGGCGGGGCGGCCGGGCCGGGCTGTGGACCGGCGGCGGCCGGCACGCCGGGGCGGCTCTCCCGGTTGAGCAGCAGCGCACCACCGATGAGGATGGCCGCGCCCAGCAGCACCGCCCGGAACGCGTCGGTGACGATGTAACCGAAGCCCACCGCGACCGTGATGGTCAGCAGGATCACGGTGATCGGGGACATGCTCGACCGGCCCCGACCCAGCATCGACTCCAGCGGCGAGGCGCTGTCCCCCTCACCCGGGATGATCAGCCAGGCGGCCACGTAGACCAGGATGCCGACCCCGCCGAAGAACCCGAGCACCGCGAGGAGCACCCGCCACAGCACCGGGTCGGTGTTGGTGGCCCGGCCGATGGCCGCGCAGACCCCGGCCAGGTAGCGGCCGTCACGGGGCCGGACCAGGCCGTACCGTGAGGTGAAGCTGGCACCTCCGGACGGCGGGGGATACCCCCCGGGCGGGTTCGGCGCGTCGTCGCCCCCCGTGGGCGACGTGGGCGCCGGGGGCGGCCCGGCGGCGGAGCCGGGCGGCGGCATACCACCCGGTGCGGCCACCTGAGGGTACGGCGGCGGGGCAGGGTCCTCGGTCATGACTCGATCCTGCGGCGTCGCCGGGCCGAGTCGCCTCCGGAACCGACCCTGACCCCACCCTGAGATCCCGGTGGGCGGATGTCCGGGGCGTCCCCGTGGTCGGCACCGTCTCCCCCGTGTGACGATCGGAGCGGCACCGCACTCCGGGGTGTCCGTCCGCCACCCACCGTGACCTGGGAGCCTCCGATCAGCGTCGTGACCCCGCCGCCGCGCCTCTACCGGGCGCCCGAGCACCGGCTGGCCGCCGGTGTGGCCGCCGGCATCGCCGACCATCTCGGCATCTCGGTGCTGCGGGTACGCGTCGCCTTCATGGTGCTGCTCGGGCTCAGCGGACTGGGGCTGCTGCTGTACGCGGCGTTCTGGGCGGTGGTGCCGCTGCGGCCGGGTGACACCGCGACCCCGCCCCGGCGGGACCCCGGGCAGTTGCTGCCGTTCGTGGCGATCGGCCTCGGTGTGCTGCTGGTCCAGGTGCTGGTCTTCGACTCGGTCGGCGCGGCGGGCACCGCCGGTTGGCTGGTGGCGATCATCGCGGTCGGTGCCGGGGTGATCTGGCACCAGTCCGCGCCGGAGCGCCGCCGGCAGTGGAGCGGGTCGATGCCGGTGCCGTGGCTCGGCGCGGTGGTGGAGGAGAGCGACCGGCGGGCCTTCGTGCTCCGCTTCGCCGGGGGCGCGGTACTGGTCGCCGTGGGCATCATCGGTGTGGCGGCGGTCTACTCGCCGGTGCAGAACCTCGACGCGGTGGTCAACGGGGTGATCTTCGCGTTGGTCGGGCTGGTCGGCGTCGGGGTGGTGGCCGCCCCGGTGCTGTGGCGTACGTGGAACCAGCTCCGCTCGGAGCGGGAGGGGCGCATCCGCGAGCAGGAGCGTGCCGAACTGGCCGCCATGGTGCACGACCAGGTGCTGCACACCCTGGCCCTGATCCAGCGCAACGCCAGCGACGTCAAGACGGTGCAGCGGCTCGCCCGGGGCCAGGAGCGGTCGTTGCGCAACTGGCTCTACAAGCCGACCGCCTCGCCGACCGAACGGTTCGCGGCAGCGCTCGAACAGGCCGCCGCCGAGGTGGAGGACACCTTCGCGATCACCGTCGAGGCGGTGGTGGTGGGTGACCGGGAGACCGACGAACGGGTCGGGGCGCTGGTGGCGGCGGCCCGGGAGGCGCTGGTCAACGCGGCCCGCCATGCCGGGGTGCAGACGGTGTCGCTCTACGCCGAGGTCGAGCCGGAGCAGGTGAGCGTCTTCGTCCGGGACCGGGGCAAGGGATTCGACCCGGATACGGTGGAGGATCACCGGCACGGCGTCCGAGGGTCGATCATCGGGCGGATGAAGCGGCACGGTGGCCGGGCGGAGATCCGTTCCGAGCCCGGGGAGGGGACGGAGGTCCGGTTGATGCTGCCGATCACCGGCACCGGCTCCACGGCGGAAAGGGACAGCTGAGATGGCGGAGCAGTCGATGGAACCGGGTTCGGACGCCCCGACCCGGGTGGAGCGGTTGCGGGTCTTCCTGGTCGACGACCACGCCATGTTCCGGGCCGGGGTCCGGGCCGAGCTGGGCGCACACGTCGAGGTGGTCGGGGAGGCGAGCACGGTGGCCGAGGCGGTCGCCCGGATCGCCGCGACCGGGCCGGAAGTGGTGCTGCTCGACG
This sequence comes from Micromonospora sp. RL09-050-HVF-A, assembly GCF_019374995.1. Taxonomy (NCBI): domain Bacteria; kingdom Bacillati; phylum Actinomycetota; class Actinomycetes; order Micromonosporales; family Micromonosporaceae; genus Micromonospora; species Micromonospora sp. RL09-050-HVF-A. Next base: position 3,573,228 of record NZ_JAGKQP010000002.1, on the reverse strand, counting down.
TGCACATGCCCGACGGTGGGGGTCGGGCGGTGCTGGAGGCGATGCGCCGTAGCCACCCGCAGGTGAAGTTCCTGGCGCTGAGCGTGTCCGACGCCGCCGAGGACGTGATCGGGCTGATCCGGGCGGGTGCCCGGGGCTACGTGACCAAGACCATCTCCCCGGACGAGCTGACCGACGCGATCCGCCGGGTGGCCGACGGGGACGCCGTGTTCAGCCCCCGGCTGGCCGGGTTCGTGCTGGACGCCTTCGCGGCCCGGCCGGACGCCCCGGTCGCCGACCCCGAGCTGGACCAGCTCACCAACCGCGAGCGCGAGGTGCTGCGCCTACTCGCCCGGGGGTACGCGTACAAGGAGATCGCCAAGGAGCTGTTCATCTCGATCAAGACGGTCGAGACGCACGTGTCGAACGTGCTGCGCAAGCTCCAGATGTCCAACCGGTACGAGTTGTCCCGCTGGGCGGCGGACCGACGACTCGTCTGAGACCTCCCATTCCGGGAGCATCGCCCCAGGGCTGACAAGAGATCAATTCGTGTCGCATAATGCCCCGTCGCCTTCGCGCGTGCGGGTGGTGTCACGACCCCGCCCGGGGGCGACGCACACCGGCCCGCCGGGAGCGGGCCCACCCCTGGGGAGAGGTGCACGGAACTGATGTTCGGACAACGAGGACGACGCTGGGCGGGTATCGCCACGGCGCTCGTCACCGGTGGCGCGCTGGTGCTCGCCGCAGCCGGTCCGGCCGCCGCCGAGCCGGCGACGAAGGGCGTGGCGCGGGCGGTGCCGGGTACCGGCGTCACGCTGAAGCTGGACGGTCGGGCGCAGAAGACCTCGGCGCTGGCCCTGGAGTTGAAGGACGGCACCGTGCCGGTCTTCTGCATCGACTTCCACACCCCGGTGGCCCGTGACGGCGAGTACGCCGAGGGCACCTGGGGCGAGTCGGAGGTGAAGAACCTCGGTCGGGTGCAGTGGGTGCTCACCCACGGCTACCCCAACGCCGACCGGGCGAAGCTGCTCGCCGCCGCCGGGGCCACCCTGCCCGCCGGGCTGCCCGACTCCCGGCGTGACACGCTGCTCTACTTCGGCACCCAGACGGCCGTCTGGCACTTCAGTGACGGCATCACCCTGGGCGACTGGGAGCGGGGGCTGACCGCCGCCGCCGAGTACGACGTGATCCGCCGGGTACACGACTACCTGGTGCGCAACGCCACCGACCAGCCGGAGCCGAAGGCCGAGCTGAGCCTGGACCCGGCGTCGGCCACCGCGACCACCGGCGGGCGGGCCGGGCCGTTCACGGTGCACGGGCCGGCGGGGGAGATCGCGCTGAAGGTCGAGGGTGGCCGTGCCGTCGACGCCGAGGGGCGTCCGGTCGGTACGACCACCAACGGTGGCCGGTTCTGGCTGACCGCAACCGCCGCCGGTCGGGTCACCGTGACGGTCTCCGCGCCGGACTCGGTCTCCTTCGGTCGGGTCTTCCTCTTCTCCGGCGGCAAGAACGCCAAGCAGAAGCTGATCCTGGGTGGCAGCACCGGCACCTCGGTGAACGCCGACGCGGCAGCGAGTTTCGCCGCCGCCCCCGCCTCTCCGTCGCCGTCGGCCACCCCGTCCGGGTCGCCGTCGCCGTCGCCGTCCCCCTCGGCCGGGTCGCCGTCGCCGTCGGCCACCCCGGTCGAGTCCTCGTCGCCGGCCAGCCCGGCACCGTCGACCTCGCCCGCCAGCAACGGTGGCGGGCTGCCGTTGACCGGTTCGCCGGTCGCGCTGGCCGCCCTGGCGGGGCTGGCGTTGCTGGCCTTCGGCGCGGTGGCCGTGCTGCTGGTCCGTCGTCGCAAGGTCCACTTCACCGTCTGACGTACGGCTCCCTGCGGCCCCGGCACCCGACGGTGCCGGGGCCGGCTGTTTCACCGGTCACCCCTGCGGGGGCTCCGAGACCCGGTGGCGTGGGGGCGGTGTGGCGGAGGGCCGGTCGTCGGCGGGGTGGGGCGTCGCGGCGGCCGGCAGTCAGCTGCGGTGCAGGTGTGTCGACTGTCTTCGGCCGGCTGGCTGGGACTGTGCTCCGGCTGGCCGAAGCCGCCCTCAGCCGGACGGGCAGAATGCGGTGACGCCCGGTGGAGGTCGGAGCACGCCAACCGGACGGCGGTAAAGCTCACACTGCTGACCCGGGGGTCACCACCCGGTCGAGCGGACTTGCTGTCTTTCCTGCTCAGAGCGGTACGACCAGGGCATCTCATGATCTTTTCTCAAGTATCGGCAACACGGCAGGCAACTAACGGCTTGATAACGGCACCTTCACGTAATGGGCCGGTGGGTGTCACAGTGGCAGCACCTCACCCCTGATGTGAGGCACCCGTGTGTCCCGGCCGACCACGTCGCCGCTGCCTCCGGCACGGATCGTGGTCGTCGAGCCTGCCCGGGAGCCGAGTACGGGGGTGTGGTGGCCCGGCGGATCGGTACCCCTGGGGTGTCCCGATTTCTCTGCGGTAACCGGTGATCTGCAACACATGATCGCCGTGCGGTGTCACCCCCCAACGTGCGTGAAACCCACGACGGAACCAGGTTAGAAAGAGGAGGCCCCTCGGAATGAGAGTCTCGAAGCGGGCGAGCGGCGCCATTGCGATGGGTGCGGCGTTCGCGCTCATCGCGTCCGGCTGCTCCAGCGGTAACGACGACGAAGGCAGCAGCGGCGCCAGCAGCTCGGACGGGGCCATCGTCGTCGACGGCACCGAGCCGGAGAACCCCCTGGTTCCGGCGAACACCACCGAGACCGGTGGCGGCAAGATCATCGACTGGCTCTGGACTGGTCTGGTCGAGTACCCCAACAACGGTGGTGCGCCGCAGAACGCGCTGGCCGAGTCGATCGAGACGACCGACTCCAAGGTCTACAAGATCAAGATCAAGCAGAACACGAAGTTCCACGACGGCACCGTCGTCAAGGCCAAGAACTTCGTGGACGCCTGGAACTGGGGCGCGTACTCGCCGAACGGCGCGCAGAACGCCAGCTTCTTCGCCGACATCGCCGGCTTCGAGGACGTCAACACCTCCGACCCGGACGGTGACGGCCCGAAGAAGGCGCCCGAGCCCAAGGCCAAGGAGATGTCCGGCCTCAAGGTCGTCGACGACTGGAACTTCGAGGTCACGCTCGCCGCGCCGACCGCCGTGTTCCCGACCAAGCTCGGCTACAGCACCTTCATGCCGCTGCCGGACGCCTTCTTCTCGCAGGGCGCCGAGGCATTCGGCAAGAAGCCGATCGGCAACGGCCCGGTCAGCTTCGTCTCGTGGGAGAACAACGTCGCGATCAAGCTGACGCGGTTCGACGACTACAACCTGCGCGACAAGATGAAGATCAAGGACGTCAACGTCAAGATCTACCAGGACGACACGGCGGCCTACAACGACCTGGTCTCCAACAACCTGGACTTCCAGCAGCAGGTTCCGGTCTCCTCGCTGGCCGGCGACAAGTGGAAGGCCGACCTGGCCGACCGGGCGATCCCGTCGACCACGCCGTCCACCGGCATCATCGCGTTCCCGATCTACGACAAGCGCTTCCAGAACCCGAAGCTGCGCAAGGCGATCTCGCTGTCGGTCAACCGGCAGGAGATCACCGACAAGATCTTCTTCGGTAACCGCAAGCCGGCCGACAGCTGGGCCAACCCGCTGACCCCGGGTGCCAAGCCGGGCAACTGCACCGCCTGCCAGTTCAAGCCGGACGAGGCCAAGGCCCTGCTGGCCGAGGCCGGTGGCTTCACTGGGCAGCTGAAGATGTACTACAACGCCGATGCCAGCCACAAGGACTGGATGGAGGCCGTCGCCGGGCAGATCAAGAACACCCTGGGTATCGACGCGGTCGCCGTCGGTGTGCCGACCTTCGCGGTCTTCCGGCAGAACATCAACGCCCACAAGATGGACGGTGCCTACCGTGCCGGTTGGCAGCAGGACTACCCGGACGTGGAGAACTGGGTCAACCCGCTCTACGTGACCGGTGGCTCCTCGAACGACGGCCTCTACAGCAACCCCGAGGTGGACGCCCTGTCCAAGCAGGCCAGCTCCGCCCCGAGCCTGGAGGCCTCGCACGAGCTGTTCGCCAAGGCGGTCGAGAAGATCGACCAGGACGTTCCGTCGATGCCGATCTACTTCGGTGGCCAGCAGTCCGGTCACTCCGAGAAGATCAAGAAGATGGAGCTGACCAACGTCGGCGAGCTCGACATCACCTCCGTCGAGCTCTGATCCGTTCGGTCTGACCCCGGGTCGGGCTCGCCTACCGGTGAGCCCGACCCGGGGCCGTTCCGCGAGTGCGTGCACCCCACCCCTCGCCACGTTGTCGCCACCCGTGTCGGCCGCACCCCCGCCCCCGGCACACCCCTTGTCAGGAGGACCACCCCATGGGCCGTTATCTGGTGAGACGGCTGCTCCAACTCGTCCCGGTCTTCATCGGGACGACGCTGATGATCTACCTGCTGGTGTGGAAGGTCCCCGGGGACCCGTTCGCCGGCAAGTGCGGTGACCGTGGCTGCCCGGACAACTACCGGGCCATGATGACCGAGAAGTTCCAGCTGGATCAGCCCTGGTTCGTGCAGTACGCCACCTACATGAAGAACCTCCTGCAAGGCGACTTCGGGACCACCTGGTCGGGGCGCGACGTCGGCGAGATCATCGCCACCGCGTACCCGAACACCCTCAAGCTGGCCCTGGTGGCCCTGGTCATCGAGGGTGTCATCGGTCTCACCGCCGGTGTACTCACCGGCCTGCGCCGCAACGGCTACCTGGACAACCTGGTCCTCGTCTCCACGCTCTTCCTGATCGCGCTGCCGGTCTTCGTGGTCGGCTTCGTGCTCCAGTGGTTCTTCGGTGTGAAGCTCGGCATCGTCAAGCCGACCGTCTCCAACGAGATGCGGATCACCGAACTGCTCCTACCGGGCTTCGTGCTGGGTAGCGCGTCGATGGCGTACATCGCCCGGGTGTCACGCACCAGCATCGCGGAGAACCGCCGGGCCGACTACGTGCGTACCGCGATCGCCAAGGGGCTGCCGATGCGCCGGGTGGTCGGTATCCACCTGCTGCGCAACTCGCTGATCCCGGTGGTGACCCTGCTCGGCACCGACCTCGGCGCCCTGATGGGTGGCGCGATCATCACCGAGGGCATCTTCGGCATCAACGGCATCGGCCGCACCGTGCTGCGGGCGATCGTCACCAAGGAGAGCGCTACCGTTGTCTCCATCGTGGTCGTGCTGGTGCTCGTCTACCTGGTGATGAATCTGCTGGTGGACCTGCTCTACGCCGCACTGGACCCGAGGATCCGCTATGAGTGAGCGCAGCAGCGAACGAATCGTCATTGCAGTGTGCGCGGGCAACCAGGCCGGCGTCGAGCGCAGCGAGGTGCAGGCATGAGCGACCCGAGTGCCGCTTCGATCGTGAGCACGCCCCGTCCCGAGCAGTTGACCGAGGCAAGCTCCCCGGCCACCGTCGGCCCGGCGGGCAAGAAGGAGAAGCCGCGCAGCCTGCTCGGCGACGCCTGGATCGACCTGCGCCGCAAGCCGCTGTTCTGGATCTCCGCCATCTTCATCGTGCTGTTCGTGGTGATGTCGGCCTTCCCGTCGCTGTTCACCTCCGGTGACCCGGACGCCACCGCGCTCTCCCGCAGCCGGCTCGAGCCCTCCGGCGACGCGTGGTTCGGCTACGACGTGCTCGGGCGGGACGTCTACGCCCGGGTGATCTACGGCGCCAACGCCTCGATCGTGGTCTCGCTGCTCTCCACGATCGGCACCCTGCTGATCGGCGGGGCGGTCGGCATCATCGCGGGCTACAAGGGCGGCTGGGTCGACGGCCTGCTCTCCCGGATCACCGACATCTTCTTCGGCCTGCCGTTCGTGCTCGGCGCGATCGTCATCCTCACCACGTTCAACGGCGCCGGCGCCAACAACGGCGAGTGGGAGATCAAGTTCCTGGTGATCGGCTCGCTGGTGCTGCTGAGCTGGCCGGTGGTGATGCGGCTGATGCGCTCCTCGGTGCTTGCCACCAAGGAGGCCGACTACATCGTGGCGGCCCGCGCGATGGGTGCCAGCACCGGCCGGATCATCTTCAAGCACCTGCTGCCGAACTGCCTGGCGCCGCTGCTGGTCTACGGGACGATCATGATCGGCTCCTTCATCGGCGCCGAGGCCACCCTGTCCTTCCTGGGTATCGGCCTGCAGAGCCCGGTGGTCTCCTGGGGCATCATGATCAATGAAGCGCAGAACTACCTCCGGGTCTCGCCCTTCCTGCTCTTCTTCCCCTCCGCGTTCCTCGTCACCGCCGTGCTGAGCTTCGTCATGCTCGGCGAGGCGGTCCGCGAGGCCCTCGACCCGAAGCTCCGATAGGGGAGACTGAGTTGTCCGACATTCTCGTGTCCGAGCAGTCCGCGCCCGGCGCCGACGGATCCGGTCGCCCCTCCGGCCGGCTGCTCGAGGTCGACGACCTGCGGGTGGAGTTCCGCACCCGGGACGGCGTCGCCAAGGTCATCAACGGAGTGACGTACCACGTCGACGCGGGGGAGACCCTCGCCGTGCTCGGCGAGTCCGGCTCCGGTAAGAGCGTCACCGCGCAGACCATCATGGGCATCCTGGACATGCCGCCCGGCTTCGTCACCGGCGGTCAGGTCCGCTTCCACGGCAAGGACATGCTCACCATGTCCGCCGAGGAACGTCGCCGCATCCGTGGCGAGGGCATCGCGATGATCTTCCAGGACTCGCTCTCCGCCCTGAACCCGGTCTTCACCGTCGGGTTCCAGATCGCCGAGCAGTTCCGGGTCCGGCGCGGGATGAGCCGTTCCGACGCCAAGAAGCGCGCGATCGAGATGCTCGACCAGGTCAAGATCCCGAACGCCAAGGGCCGGTTCAGCAACTACCCGCACCAGTTCTCCGGGGGTATGCGACAGCGCGCGATGATCGCGATGTCGCTGGCGCTCGACCCCGAGGTGCTGATCGCCGACGAGCCGACCACCGCGCTGGACGTGACCGTGCAGGCCCAGATCATGGACCTGCTCGGCGAACTCCAGCGGGAACGCCGGATGGGCATGATCCTGATCACCCACGACCTCGGCGTGGTCGCCGACGTCGCGGACCGGATCGCGGTCATGTACGCCGGCCGGATCGTCGAGGAAGCCGACGTCTACGACCTGTACGCCAAGCCGGCGCACCCGTACACGCTCGGCCTGCTCAACTCGATCCCCCGGCTGGACGAGAAGGGGCAGCAGCTCCGCACCATCAAGGGCCTCCCGCCGAACCTGATGAACATCCCGCCGGGCTGCCCGTTCAACCCGCGCTGCCCCATGGCGCAGCCGGTGTGCCGGGAGACCATCCCCCCGCTGTTGCAGATCGGCACCGGTCGGGCCAGCGCCTGCCACTTCGCCGAGGAGCTGGTGAACCGTGACTGACAACATCATCGAAGTTCGTGACCTGGTCAAGCACTACCCGGTCACCCGGGGCGTCGTGTTCAAGAAGACCATCGGCCAGGTCAAGGCCGTCGACGGCGTCTCGTTCGACCTCAAGGCCGGCGAGACGCTGGGCGTGGTCGGCGAGTCGGGCTGCGGCAAGTCGACGCTGAGCCGGGTCCTGATGAACCTGGAGAAGCCCACCGCCGGCACGGTGCACTACAAGGGCCAGGACATCGCCAAGCTCTCCGGTGGCGCGCTGCGGCGGCTGCGCCGGCAGATCCAGCTGGTGATGCAGGACCCGTACACCTCGCTGAACCCGCGGATGACCGTCGGTGACCTGATCGGTGAGCCGTTCGAGATCCACTCGGAGGTCGCGCCGCGGGGCAGCCGCCGGGACAAGGTCAAGGAACTGCTCGACCTGGTCGGCCTCAACCCGGAGCACATCAACCGGTACCCGCACCAGTTCTCCGGCGGTCAGCGGCAACGCATCGGCATCGCCCGGGCGCTCGCCCTGCGCCCCGAGGTGATTGTCTGCGACGAGCCGGTCTCCGCCCTGGACGTCTCGATCCAGGCCCAGGTGATGAACCTGCTGGAGAAGCTCCAGAACGAGCTGGGCCTGTCGTACGTGTTCATCGCGCACGACCTGTCGGTGGTCCGGCACCTGTCGGACCGGGTCGCGGTGATGTACCTCGGCAAGATCGTGGAGATCGGCACCGAGGACGAGATCTACGAGCGGCCGACCCACCCGTACACCCAGGCGCTGCTGTCGGCGGTGCCGGTGCCGGACCCGACGCTGCGGGAGAACAAGGCGATCATCCGGCTCACCGGTGACGTCCCGTCGCCGATCAGCCCGCCGTCGGGCTGCCGGTTCCGCACCCGGTGCTGGAAGGCGCAGGACCTCTGCGCCGAGCAGCCGCCGCTGCTGGAGATCCGCCCCGGCTCGGACCACCCGAGCGCCTGCCACTTCGCCGAGAAGCGGGAGATCGTCGCCACGCACGACGCGTGAGCCACACCCGGGCCGCCTGCCACCGTCACCCCGACGGCGGCAGGCGGTTCGTCGTTGCCGGCCCGTGGTCCGGCAGCTCCACCCCCCAACACCCGGGCGGTCCGCCCTTCCGCAGCGCCCGGCGGTCCGCCCTTACAGCGGGCCGCGCCCCGCCCGCAGCAGCAACAGCGCGAGTTGGGTACCGTCGGCCCCCAACTCGGTGCGGAAGCGCTCCAGGATCTCGCGCTCCCGGGAGAGCACCAGCCGGGTGCCCCCGGAGGCCATCCGGGTCACCCCGACCTCCTGGGAGAGCGCCGCCCGTTCCTGCCAGAGCGCGATCAGCGTCCGGTCGATCTCGTCGATCCGTTCCCTGATCGCCACGATCCGTTCGGCCGCCGCCGTGTCACCGGTGCCGGTACGGGCGGCAGCGGCTCCGGTCGGGTCGGTCTCCGTGGGATCGGCCCCGGCCGGCTCGTCGTGCCGCGCGGGGCCACCGCTGGACTCCACCACGTCAGTCATCATCGTCGTACCCCTCGGGTCTCGGGCCCGGTGTTCGGATCCCGGGACGAAAAAGCCCCGGGCTCTCCGAGCCCGGGGCTTTCGTAGGTCCTGTCGATCAGGCGCGACCCACGGCTGCCGGACTCCCGGTGCCGTAGTAAAAGAAGAACCGCCGCTCGATCACGTCGTCGAGTATGCCGACCGGAAGCCGGTCCGCGCAAGCAGTCCCCGGCCACCGGGTGCGACCGTGTCCCCCGCCGACGGGATCGGGCCGGGCCCCCACCGGCGCGCGGACGCGCCGACGGGAAGCCCGGCCCTCAGATCAGCCCAACCGGGTGATGCGGTCCGCCGCCGTGGGGGCGACCGGCTCCCCGGCACCCAGGTACGCCACCAGGGCGTCCACGTCGAAACCGGGCGCCGTGGTCCGGCCGGCGCCACCCGCCAGCTCGGTGAACCCGTCCCCGCCGTTGGCGAGGAAGTCGTTCGTGGTGACCCGGAAGCTGGCCGCCGGGTCGACCGGGGTGCCGTTCAGGGTCAGCGCGCTGACCCGCGAGCCGGCCGGCGCGGTGCTGTCGTACGAGTAGGTCAGCCCGGCCGACGGCTGGAGGATGCGCTGGGTGGTCTGCCCCTTGAAGCCGACGAACTGCTGCTCCAGCACGTCCTTGAGCTGCGCGCCGGTGAACGTCTGGGTGACCACCAGGTTGTTGAACGGCTGCACGGTGAACGCCTCGCCGTAGGTCACCTCGCCCGGCGCCTCACCACCGGCCGACGCCGCGTACGACAGGGAGGCCCGAACGCCACCCGGGTTCATCAGCGCGAGCTGCGCCCCGTCGCCCTTGGTGTACGCCAGCTGCGCGTCGGCGATCACGTCACCCATCGGGCTCTCCCCGTTGGGCCGGACGTCCCGGACGATGTCGGCGCTGATCTTCCCGACCACCCGGTTGGCGATCGGGGCGACCGCCGTGCGGTACTTGTCGGCCAGCGTCTTCGCGCCCGCGTCGACCAGGGCCGGGTTCTTGGCGAACACCCCGCCGGTCTGCTGCCAGGTCCCGTCGGCGTTGCGCACGCCGTTCTCCACGATCACGTTCTTCGCGGTGATGCCGGTGAACCGGCCGGACCGCCGGTCCAGCGAGTAGTCGATGTCGGTGACCAGCTGGCCGTTGTTGCCGGCGCTGGTGACCACGCTCGGCTTGCCCGAGGAGTTCGGCAGCGAGCAGGAGTAGAAGCGGTGGGTGTGCCCGGAGACCACCACGCCGAACTCCGGCCGCAGGCCCTTGACGATGTCGACGATCGGGCCGGAGAAGTTGGCGCAGTCGGAGACGCCCGGGGTGGCCGGCGGCGCGGACTGCGCGCCGCCCTCGTGCACCAGCAGCACCATCGCCTTGACACCGAAGAGCTTGAGCAGGCCGCCCCACTTGTTGGCGGTCTGCACCTCGTCGGTGAAGGTGACGTCCTTGATGCCGGCCGGGTTGACGATGCCCGGGGTGCCCTCCAGGGTGACCCCGACGAAGCCGACCGGCACGCCGCCGACGAACTTCACGTCGATCGGGGGCAGGATCGGCAGCTTGGTCTTCTTGTTGATGGTGTTGGCGGCGAGATAGGTGAACTTCGCGCCGGCGAAGCCGTCGCCGTCCTGGCAGCCGTCGACCGGGTGGCAGCCGCCCTTGTCGATCCGGAGCAGCTCCTTGACGCCCTCGTCGAACTCGTGGTTGCCGACCGAGCTGACGTCCAGGCCGATCTGGTTCATCAGCTCGATGGTGGGCTCGTCGTGGAAGGCGGCGCTGACCAGCGGGGTGGCCCCGATCAGGTCGCCGGCGCCGACGGTGGTGGTGACCCGGCCCTCGGCCTTCGCCTCGGCCCGCAGCTTCTTCAGCCAGGTGGCCAGGTATTCCACCCCGCCGGCCGGGGTGCCGTTGACGGTCGCGCCGCTGCCGCCGGGCGGGTCGATCGCGCCGTGGAAGTCGTTGTAGCTGAGGAACTGGCCCTTGACCTCGCCACCCGTCGCGGTGGCGTACGAGACGGCGACCGGGGCGAGGCCGGCCCCGGGGGCGGCGTCGGCCGGCGGCGTGGTGGTGCGGCCGGTGCTGGGCAGGCTGGCCACGACGGCCAGGGCGAGGACCGGCGCGGCGAGGTGACGCAGCACGGCCCGACCGCGCGAGCGCGGTTGACTCATGGTTGTTCTCCCAAGTCGTCTACGGGGGAGCAGGCGGGGATTTCCCGGGTCATCGTCGCGCCTCGGGACCCAAGATGCCAGTGGGGCCAGCGTGACAGGTTCGTCTCAGTCCTGGCCGACGCCGTCACCGGGTCGTGGCGTGACAGCGGCGGCAGGTGGCCGTGGCGCGGCGGTGGTGACGGGGCTCGGGCGCCCCGGGCGTGCGCGGGCGGGAAGTGTCCGGCCGACGGCATAGACTCGCCGTGCGATGCATCCTCTCTTCGACATCCCCGCGTCCCCGCCCGCGCCCGAGCCCGCGTCGGTTCCGCCGCGCCGGCCCGGCCCCGCCCGCCGCCTCGACCCGCAGGACCTGGTGGAGGGCCTGAACGGTCCCCAGCGGGATGCGGTCACCCATTCCGGCTCGCCGTTGCTGATCGTGGCCGGGGCCGGCTCCGGCAAGACCCGGGTGCTCACCCACCGGATCGCCTACCTGCTCGCCGCGCGGGACGTCCACCCCGGCGAGATCATCGCGATCACCTTCACCAACAAGGCCGCCGGTGAGATGAAGGAACGGGTGACCCACCTGGTCGGCCCGCGCGCCCGGCTGATGTGGGTGTCGACGTTCCACTCCGCCTGCGTGCGCATCCTGCGCGCCGAGCACGAGCACGCCGGTCTGAAGTCGACCTTCTCCATCTACGACGCCGACGACTCCCGCCGGCTGATGCAGATGGTCGCCCGGGAGCTGGATCTCGACCCGAAGCGCTACCCGGCCCGGGGGCTCGCCGCCCAGGTGTCCAACCTGAAGAACGAGCTGACCGACCCGGAGGAGTTCGCCGGCCGGGCCACGGGCCCCAACGAGCGGGCGCTCGCCGAGGCGTACACCCTCTACCAGCGGCGGCTGCGGGAGGCGCACGCGCTGGACTTCGACGACCTGATCATGACGACGGTGCACCTGCTCCAGTCGCACCCGCACGTCGCGGAGAGCTACCGCCGCCGGTTCCGGCACGTCCTGGTCGACGAGTACCAGGACACCAACCACGCGCAGTACACCCTGATCAAGGAGCTGGTCGCCGGCACCGAGGGGATCGCGCCGGCCGAGCTGTGCGTCGTCGGTGACGCCGACCAGTCGATCTACGCGTTCCGGGGCGCGACGATCCGCAACATCCTGGAGTTCGAACGGGACTTCACCGACGCCCGGACGATCCTGCTGGAGCAGAACTACCGCTCCACCCAGACCATCCTCAACGCGGCCAACGCGGTGATCGACCGCAACACCTCCCGCAAGCCCAAGCGGCTGTGGAGCGACGCCGGGGCCGGTGAGCAGATCGTCGGCTACGTCGCCGACACCGAGCACGCCGAGGCCGACTGGGTGGGCCGGGAGGTCGACCGGCTGGTCGACGCGGGAGAGACCCGCCCCGGCGACGTGGCCGTCTTCTACCGCACCAACGCCCAGTCCCGGGTCTTCGAGGAGGTGTTCATCCGGGTCGGCCTGCCCTACAAGGTGGTCGGCGGGGTGCGCTTCTACGAACGCAAGGAGGTCCGCGACGCGCTGGCCTACCTGCGCGCGGTGGTCAACGACGACGACACGGTCAGCCTCCGCCGGGTGCTGAACACCCCACGTCGGGGCATCGGCGACCGGGCCGAGGCGTGCGTCGAGGCGCTCTCCAGCCGGGACCGGATCTCCTTCGGCGCGGCGCTGCGCCGGGCCCGGGAGGCACCGGGCATCTCCACCCGGGCCGCCAACTCCATCGCCGAGTTCGTCGCGCTGCTCGACGGTGCCCGCGAGCTGGCCGAGGAGGGCACCCCGGAGGAGGTGCTGGAGGCGCTGCTGACCCGGTCGGGCTACCTGACCGAGCTGGAGGAGAGCGTCGACCCGCAGGACGCCGGCCGGGTCGACAACCTCCAGGAACTGGTCAGCGTCGCCCGGGAGTACACCGAGCGGATCGAGGCGCTGGGCGAGGACGGTGAGCGGGCCACCCTGGCCGGTTTCCTGGAGCAGGTGGCGCTGGTCGCCGACGCCGACCAGATCCCGTCCGACGACCCCGACCACCAGGGGGTCGTCACCCTGATGACCCTGCACACCGCCAAGGGCCTGGAGTTCCCGGTGGTGTTCCTGACCGGCCTGGAGGACGGCGTCTTCCCCCACCTGCGCTCGCTGGGCGACACCCGGGAGTTGGAGGAGGAGCGGCGGCTGGCGTACGTGGGGATCACCCGGGCCCGGCAGCGGCTCTACCTGTCCCGGGCGGTCACCCGTTCGGCCTGGGGGCAGCCGTCGTACAACCCGCCGTCGCGCTTCCTGGAGGAGCTGCCGCCGGAGCTGGTCCGCTGGGAGCGCACCGAGGGGACGTACACCTCGTGGGCCGGTGGGGGCGGCGGCGTCGGGGGGCGTGCGGACCGCGTGCCCGGCGGGCGTGGCGGCTTCACCGGGGGCACGCCGAGGGCGACGGAGCTGGCGAAACGGCTCGGGGTCGACGCCAGTCGGCTGGCCACCGCCAGCGAGCTGCCGCAGGGGCCGAAGGTGTCTGCCGGCGACCGGGTCAACCACCAGCGCTACGGCCTGGGGCGGGTGCTCGCGGTCGAAGGGCACGGGCCGAGCGCCCGCGCGCAGATCGACTTCGGCGACCAGACCATGTGGCTGGTGCTGCGCCACGCCCCGCTCGACAAGCTCTGACCGACGCCGAAGGGCCCGGTCCGGCGCGTTGCCGGGCCGGACCCTTCGCCGGTACGGCTCAGCAGGCCACGTCGATGCCCCGGGCGCGCAGGAACGGCGCCGGGTCGATCTGGTTCCACATCTGCCCCTGGTGCACCTCGAAGTGCAGGTGGGGGCCGGTGGAGTCGCCGGTGGAGCCCTCGTAGCCGAGCACCTCGCCGACGCCGACCCGGTCGCCGACGCCGACCTTCACGCTGCTCTGGTGGGCGTAGTGGGTCAGGTAGCCGTTGCCGTGGTCGACGAAGACCGAGATGCCGTAGCCGTCGCCGACGTCGCCGGCCTTGACCACGGTGCCGGCCGCAGCGGCGTGGATCGGGGTACCGGCCGGCATGGCGAAGTCGATTCCGGCGTGCAGGGCGCCCCCGCGCTGCCCGTAGCAGGAGGTGATCCCGGCCCCCGCCATGGGGATCACCCAGGACGGCTTCGGCTTGGGAGCGGTGGTCTTCTTGGCGACGGCCTTCGGCTTCGCGGTGACCTTCGGCTTGGTCTTCGGCTTCCGCGTCGGGGCGGCCGTCGGGGTGGGACTGGCGCTGGTGGGGATCGGCACGGCGCTGGGGCTGGCCGGGGCGGTCGACTCCCGGGTGGACCGGTCGGCACGGTCGGCGGCCTCGGCACGGGCCTGTGCGTCGAGCGCGACGGTGGCCGGCTCGGGGGCGTCGTCCCGGTCGAGGGCGGCCGTGGCGGCCCCGGCCAGGCCGAGGCCGACCAGGGCGACCAGGCCGACGGCGAGGGCGCGCGCGCCGCGTGGGTGACGCCGCCGGTGCCGGATCACGGCGGCGGAGATCCGCGCGTTGCGGGTGGTGCTGGCACTGCGGGTGGTGCTGTCGGCGTTGCCGGTGGTGCTGTCGTTGTCTTCCTGCACGGCGGACCTTCACACACTCAGGGGATTCGGACCGGACCATCCTGGGTGTCGGAGCGCGCCGGGACGGGAACCGGTACCGGCGGGTAGCCCCGACCGCCCCGGAGGGCTGCCCGGCTATGTCCCGCCGGGGTGTCGTCTGCCCCGTTGACCGGGCCGGGTCGCCAGTGCCGTCGGTCACATCGCGGTGTGTGACGCAGCAGACTTACCCGCACGCGAAACCGCCCGGATCCGTAGATCCGGGCGGTCAACAGGCGTCACGCAGGGTCAGGAGGCGGCTTTCTCGGTGTAGTACGCCTCGACCTGTAGCTTGATGTCCACTCCGCGCTCCTGGAGCCACGGCACCGGGTCGAGGGGCTGGCCCTTGACGTGGACCTCCAGGTGCAGGTGTGCGCCGTACGAGTGGCCGGTGTTGCCGACCAGGCCGAGCTGGTCGCCCGCCTTGACCTGCTGGCCCTCGTGCACGCTCACCGCGGAGGAGTGACCGTAGATGGCCTCGCTGCCGTCGGCGTGCTGGACGATCACCGCGTAGCCGTAACCGCCGAACCAGCCGGCCTTGGTGACCGTGCCGGAGTGGATGGCCACGTACGGGGTGCCCTCCGGCGCGACCAGGTCGATGCCGGTGTGCAGCTTGCCCCACCGCATGCCGTACGGGGAGTTGAAGTCGTAGCCCTGCATGGGCAGCAGCCACGGGTCCTGCTCGTCGACGCCCGCCGCGGTGTCCCGGGCGTTGTCGCGGGTGGCCCGGTCGGCGGCGTCGGCCCGCGCGGCGGCGTCCTGGCTGGTGATCGAGGCCTGCCGGAGCTCGTCGAGGACCGACGGGCTGACGCTCTTGGCGTCCGGCATCGCCCCCGCGCCGAGCGCGACGATCCCGGCACCGACGAACGCGGTGGTGACGACCGCCGCGTAGCGGCTCCGTGGGGGGGTTGGTACACGGCGGCGGCCGCGATATCTATCGGGCTCAGACGACAGGCGCTGGCGCACGCACACCCTCCGTTGTCGGGGATCCGATGCAATCTCCGACCGTTCGGTGCAGCTGATCGAACGGTCGTAGATCGCGTCATCACCCGTCCGTGGACCTGATGACAACCGTGGACACGTTAGCCCTCCACCGCTCCGGTCACAAGCGTAGGCACCGAAGCGGCGATTCCTTCTGTCCCTTTCCGTCCCTCATTGTCATAGCTCCAGACGCCGGACGGCTGTCCCTCTTCCTGCCCGTTCGTCGCGCACCGTGACCGTTCGGCGGAGGCGTCCGGCTTCCGGGTCGCCGGTCGGCACGGTAGGGGTCCGGCCCGGGTTCTCCACCCCGGGTCGGTCGGGTTACCGTTCGTTCAGCTGGTAGCCGCGGAGCCGTGAAGGGTGTGCGCTGATGAACTCTCGTATCCGGGTAGTCGTCGCGAAGCCGGGCCTCGACGGCCACGACCGGGGCGCGAAGGTGGTGGCGCGTGCGCTGCGTGACGCGGGCATGGAGGTCATCTACACCGGCCTGCACCAGACCCCGGAGCAGATCGTCGAGACCGCCATCCAGGAGGACGCCGACGCGGTCGGCCTCTCGGTGCTCTCCGGTGCGCACATGACGCTCTTCCGCCGGGTGCTGGAGCTGCTCGCCGAGCGGGACGCGCGGGACATCGTCGTCTTCGGCGGCGGCATCATCCCCGACGCCGATCTCCCCGAGCTGGTGGAGCTGGGCGTCAAGAAGATCTTCACGCCGGGTGCGACCACCCAGTCGATCGTGGAGTGGGTCCGGGCCAACGTGGCCCAGCCGGTGGGCTGACCACCCGGGTGCGCCGCACCCCTTCGTACGCCGACGGTGGTGTGCCGGTTTCCGGTCGCCGCCGTTTTCGTCGTGCCGTGACCCCGGCGGCGGTGTGCTCCCCGCGGTGGTGTGACCCGGGCGGCGGTGTGATCCCGGGGGCGGTGTGGCCCGGCCGGGGCGACGGATCGGGAGGCATCCGAATCCGGGCAGGGTGAAGGGCCGGACGCACCCCTCACACGCCCGGCCCTTCTATGCACGATGCCCCGCCGCCACCCCTCGACCGACAGGGCATCGGCCGCTCCCGTCTTCGCGCTGACCAGCGCTCCGACATCAGACTCAACGACGCCCGTACGGTGGGGTTACGCGTTGCTTGGGACAACCTGTGGACCAATTTGTGTCACCGGCGAGTCGCCAGCGGCGCGCTGTGCATTACCGCACACCGCGCACCCGCTCGGTTGCCGCCGGTGCCCACCTCGCTAGGCTGCGGCCAATGGCCTGTTTCAACTGATGACAGGCGTCAACGGAGTTTCACAACGCTGGCGGCGGCGCGACGGCGCGCCGCGGAGACGGGACGGGACGCGCAATCGTGGACCTGTACGAGTACCAGGGGCGGGACCTGTTCGAGCGGCACGGCTTGCCCGTGCTCGCCGGCGGCGTCGCCACGACCCCGGAGGAGGCCCGCGCGATCGCCGAACGCCTCGGCGGTCGGGTGGTCGTCAAGGCGCAGGTGAAGGTCGGTGGCCGTGGCAAGGCCGGCGGCGTCAAGCTGGCCGAGGGCACCGACGAGACGGTGGCCAGGGCCACCGACATCCTCGGCATGGACATCAAGGGTCACACCGTCCACAAGGTCATGATCACCGTGACCGCGGACGTGGCCGAGGAGTACTACTTCTCCTACCTGCTCGACCGGGCGAACCGCACCTTCCTCTGCATCGCCAGCGTGGCCGGCGGTATGGACATCGAGCAGGTCGCGGCCGAGACCCCCGACAAGGTGGTCAAGGCCCCGATCGACGCGGTCGAGGGCGTGGACGAGGCAAAGGCCCGGGAGATCGTCGCCGCGGCCGGGTTCCCGGCCGAGGTCGCCGACCAGGTCGTCGCGGTCGCGGTCGGGCTGTGGAAGGCGTTCGTCGCCGAGGACGCCACCCTGGTCGAGGTGAACCCGCTGGCCAAGACGGGCGACGGCACGATGCTGCTGCTCGACGCCAAGATCACGCTGGACGAGAACGCCGGTTTCCGGCACCCGGACCACGAGGCGCTGGTCGACCAGGCCGCGGTGGACCCGCTGGAGCAGGCCGCCAAGGAGAAGGACCTCAACTACGTCAAGCTCGACGGCGAGGTCGGCATCATCGGCAACGGCGCGGGTCTGGTCATGTCCACCCTCGACGTGGTGGCCTACGCGGGCGAGCGGCACGGCAACGTCAAGCCGGCCAACTTCCTCGACATCGGCGGCGGCGCGAGCGCCGCGGTGATGGCCAACGGTCTGGAGATCGTGCTGTCCGACCCGTCGGTTCGCAGCGTCTTCGTCAACGTCTTCGGCGGCATCACCGCCTGCGACGAGGTCGCCAACGGCATCATCCAGGCGCTGGCCCTGCTGGAGGAACGCGGCGAGAAGGTCACCAAGCCGCTCGTCGTCCGGCTCGACGGCAACAACGCGGAGGCCGGTCGGGCGATCCTCGACGGCGCCGGCAACCCGCTCGTGCAGCGGGTCGACACCATGGACGGCGCGGCCGAGCGGGCCGCCGAGCTGGCAGCTGCGGGGGTCTGACGATGGCGATCTGGCTGACCAAGGAGTCGAAGGTCATCGTGCAGGGGATGACCGGTTCCGAGGGTTCCAAGCACACCCGGCGGATGCTCGCCGCCGGCACCAACGTCGTCGGCGGGGTCAACCCGCGCAAGGCCGGCACCACCGTCGACTTCGACGGCACCGAGCTGCCGGTCTTCGCCTCCGTCGCGGACGCGATGCGGGAGACCGGGGCGGACGTCACGGTGATCTTCGTACCGCCGCAGTTCACCAAGGGCGCGGTGGTCGAGGCGATCGACGCGCAGATCCCGCTCGCCGTGGTGATCACCGAGGGCGTGCCGGTGCACGACACCGCCTCGTTCTGGGCGTACAATGTGGCCAAGGGGGAGCAGACCCGGATCATCGGGCCGAACTGCCCCGGCATCGCCTCGCCCGGCGCGTCCAACGCCGGCATCATCCCGGCCGACATCACCGGCTCCGGCCGGATCGGCCTGGTCAGCAAGAGCGGCACGCTGACCTACCAGATGATGTACGAGCTGCGCGACATCGGCTTCTCCACCTGCGTCGGCATCGGTGGCGACCCGATCATCGGGACCACCCACATCGACGCGCTCGCCGCGTTCGAGGCCGACCCGGAGACCGACGCGATCGTCATGATCGGCGAGATCGGCGGCGACGCCGAGGAGCGGGCCGCCGACTTCATCAAGGACAACGTCACCAAGCCGGTGGTCGGCTACATCGCCGGCTTCACCGCGCCCCCCGGCAAGACCATGGGGCACGCCGGCGCGATCATCTCCGGCTCGGCGGGCACCGCCGAGGCCAAGCAGCAGGCGCTGGAGGCGGTCGGGGTCAAGGTCGGCAAGACCCCGACCGAGACCGCCAAGCTGATGCGGGAGCTGATGTCCGGCCGCTGAGCCGTGGGCTGCACCAGCCCGAACGAGCGACGCACAGCTGAAGGGGGCGACCGGAGACGGTCGGCCCCTTCAGTTGTTCCAGAGCGGGTAGTTCCCGCTGGCCCGCCAGATCGCGGTGCCGATGATGTTGATCACGCCGAACGCGATGGCCAGGTAACCGAGCAGCGGCGACTGGCCGTACCGCTTGGCGTCGCGGATCGACAGGTAACCGAAGACGATGCCCAGGATGCCGCAGCAGATCAGGCCGAGGACGATGCCGAGCACCCCCCAGAGCGTGGTGCGGTCCCGCCCGGCCGCAGCCGGTGGCGGTGGGTACGGAGCATTCACGGCTTCCTCCGGGCGATCGGTGCCGCGACTTCGGTCGCGTCCCTGCGCCGAGGCTAGACCGGATCGGGGGCCCATGGCGGTGGATCACGGAACTCGCCGGAGCCGGGCGGCCCCGGCGGGCAGCCACCACCGGCGCGGCGTGCCAGAGTAGACCCGATGTCCTCGATCACCCCTGATCAGCCCCGCCGTCCCAGCGGTGCCCGTGCCGGCGGCCGGCCGCCGGGCCGTGCCGGTGGTGCCCGGGTGCCCGCCCCCCGTCGGCCGGAGCAGCCCGGACGCTCCCGGGCGCCGTTACCGGTCGCCGCCGGGGTGGCCGCCGCCGGTGCCGCCGTCACCTCCTATCTGCCGGTGGCGGTGGTGCTCGGGCTGGCCCAGTTCACCGAGGACGCCGGCTCGGTGGTCGGTGCGCTGCGGGCCGGTCTCGCCGGTTGGCTGCTCGGCCACGGGGTGCCGCTGGGGACCACCGCCGGCCCGATCGGCCTCGTCCCGCTGGCGCTCTCGGTGTTCGCGTGCTGGCGGCTGAGCCGGGCCGGGGTGCACGCCAGCCGGGCGGTCGGCGCGCGCGGCGGCCGGTCCCCCCGGCAGGCGGCCACCGTCGCCGTCGCGGTCGGCATCGGGTACGCCCTGTTCGGCGTCCTGGCCGCGCTGCTGGTCGACAGCACCGGCCTGCGGGTCTCCCCGGTCCGGTCCGGGCTGACCCTGCTGCTCTTCGGCACGGTGGCGGCCCTGGTCGGGGCGGCACGCACCACCGGGGTCGCCGGCCTGCTGGCCGAGCGTGCGCCGGCGGTGCTGCGCGACGGTGTCCGCACCGGCCTGGTCGCCGCTCTGCTGCTGCTCGGGGCGGGTGCCGTGGCGGCCGGCCTGGCGGTGGCGACCGGCGGGGGAGACGCCGCCGACCTGATCGGGGCCTACCGGACCGGGGTGGCCGGGCAGGCCGGCATCACCCTGGTCAGCCTGGCCTACGCACCGAACGCCACCGTCTGGTCCACCGCCTACCTGCTCGGCCCCGGGTTCGCCGTCGGCACCGGCACGGCGATCCGCCTCAGCGAAGTGTCCGTCGGGTCGCTGCCGGCCGTACCGCTGCTCGCCGGCCTGCCCAGCGGCCCGGTCGACGGGCTCGGTGCGGCGCTGCTGGCGGTGCCGGTGCTGGCCGGCATGACGGCGGGTTGGCTGCTCGGCCGCCGGCTGCTCCGCCCGGACCCCGACGACCGGGCCGGGCCGGACTGGCCGGCGCTGCTCGGCCCGGCGGCGCTCGCCGGGCCGGTGGTCGGCCTGGTCGTCGGGCTCGCCGCGGTGGCCTCCGGCGGATCGCTCGGCGGCGGCCGGCTGGCCGAGATCGGCCCGGTGCCGTGGCAGGTGGCGGCAGTGGCCACCGCCGTGGTCGCGGTCGGCGCGCTGCTCGGGGCCGCCGCCGCCAAGGTGCTCGACCGTCCGTCGTCGGCCCGCCCACCCGCCCGGCCGCGGTCGCCCGTCACCCGCCCCCGGCCGGCTGCGGACCGGCCGGGCCCGGTCGAGGACCGGTCGCGTACGGGCCGGGACCGCCCCCGATCAGCCGCCGACCGGCCGCCCCGCCCGGTCGTCGACTGAGCATCCGCTCCTGCCGGCTGCGCGGTCCTGCCGGCTGCACCGCGCCGCGCACCCTGCTGCCGGCTGCGCGGTCCGGCCGGCCTGGCCGGGTCGACCTCGCCGTCTCGTGCCGGCCCGCCGGCCTCGCGGTGCTGCCGGCCTGGCCGTCTCTTGCCGGCCCGGCGGTCTGGCCTGGCCGGTCCCGTGCCGGCCCGGCGGTCTCGCGGTGCTGCCGGTTTACGGCGAGGGGCGCCCCGGACGGTGCCGGGACGCCCCTCGATGTCGCGCCCGGTCAGGGCGAGGTGGGCAGCGTGAAGCTGCCGATGAGGTTGAGCAGCAGCAGCAGGATGCCGAGCCCGACCGCGATCGCGCCGCAGATCAGGCCGGCCTTGGCCTGACCGGCGTTGCTGGCCAGACCCTGGTTGGCCTTCTGCATCCCCAGCCAACCGGTGATCACCGCGCCGATGCCGAGCGGGATGCCCAGGAAGAGGCAGCAGAGCAGCGGAAGCGACGCGATGCCGAGGATCAGCGACACCAGGCCGAGGGTGTTCTGCTGCCCCTGCGGCGCTGGATAGCCGGCCCCCGGATAGGAGGCCGCCGCGGCGTACGGCTGCTGCCCGTAGGGGTCCTTGTGGACGGGCTGGCCGTACGGGTCCGGCTGGAAGGGCTGCTCGTACGGCTGGCCCGAGGTGGGCTGGGGGCCGTACGGGTCGTGCGGGGGCTGCCCGTACTGCGGAGGCTGCCCGTACTGCGGAGGCTGCTCGCCGTACGGTGCCGCCGGTTGCTGCCCGTACGGTGCCTGCGGCGCGGCGTACGGGTCCTGCGGCTGGCCCGAGACGGGCTGCTGCCCGTACGGATCGTGCGGGGGCTGCTGGCCGTACGGGTCGTGGCCGGGGTTTCCGGGCTGCATCTCGGCTGCTCCTCAGTCGTGGGCCGTCAGTAGCTGCTGGTGCTGCTGCCGTCGATCGCACCCATCACACCACCGAAGATGCAGCACAGCAGCACGATGACGAGCCACACACCACCGATGATGAAGGCCAGCTTCGACCACTTCTTGGACTCGCGGGCGGCGGCCTCGGCACCCGCGTAGTCGCCCTGCTGCAGGGCCGGGTTGACCTTGGATGCGTTGATGATGGCGGGGATCGCCAGCGGCCAGAAGAAGAAGATGGCCACGATCGACGGGGTCATGTTGTTGTTGATCGGCTGCTGCGGGTTGGGGTAGCCGGGCTGCATCTGTGGTACTCCTCGTTCACGTCGGTACGGCGTCCGTACCTGATCATTGGCTATGGGGTGCGGTGGCGGGCGCGGCCCGGCCACCGGGCGACCGGCAGCGTACCGTGTCCGGGCGACACGCGTGATCACCCGAAACGTCGCCGCCCGCAGGATGGGCGGGCCGACCTGCCCGCTAGGGTGGCCCGTGTGACCGAGCCCGCGCCCGTCGCCCGCCTCGTCGTCCTCGTCTCCGGCTCCGGCAGCAACCTCCAGGCGCTGCTGGACGCCGCCGCCGACCCCGGCTACGGGGCCCGGGTGGTGGCCGTCGGCGCCGACCGGGACGGCATCGTCGGGCTGGACCGCGCCGCCGCCGCCGGGGTGCCGACCTTCGTCGACCGGGTGAAGGACCACCCCACCCGCGCCGACTGGGACAAGGCCCTCACCGCGCACGTCGCCGAGCACCAGCCCGACCTGGTCATCTCCGCCGGTTTCCTGAAGCTGGTCGGGCCGCAGTTCCTGGCGGCCTTCGGCGACCGCTATCTCAACACGCACAACACGCTGCTGCCGGCGTTCCCCGGCATCCACGGCCCCCGGGACGCGCTCGCCTACGGCGTCAAGGTCACCGGGGCCACCCTCTTCTTCGTCGACGCCGGGATGGACACCGGCCCGATCGTCGCGCAGGTCGCGGTGCCGGTCCTCGACGACGACGACGAGGAGACGCTCACCGAGCGCATCAAGCAAGCCGAGCGCCGCCAGCTCGTCGAGCAGGTCGGTCGCCTGGTTCGTGCAGGTTGGACGATCACCGGAAGAAAGGTCACCGTTCCGTGAGTGCCCCGCAGGACTCCCGCCGCCCGATCAGGCGGGCACTGGTCAGCGTCTACGACAAGAGTGGTCTGGTCGAGCTGGCCCGCGCGTTGCACGGGGCCGGGGTGGAGATCGTCTCGACCGGTTCCACCGCCTCGACGATCTCCGGCGCGGGCGTGCCGGTGACCCCGGTCGAGCAGGTGACCGGCTTCCCCGAGATCCTCGACGGCCGGGTCAAGACCCTGCACCCCAAGATCCACGGCGGTCTCCTGGCCGACCTGCGCAAGGACTCGCACGGCGCGCAGCTCGACGAGCACGGCATCGCCGGCATCGACGTCCTGGTCTCCAACCTCTACCCGTTCCAGGAAACCGTCGCCTCCGGCGCGTCGGCGGACGAGTGCGTCGAGCAGATCGACATCGGTGGGCCGGCGATGGTCCGGGCCGCCGCCAAGAACCACGCCTCGGTCGCCGTGGTGACCGACCCGGCCGCGTACCCGGCGCTGGTCGCCGCGCTGGCCGAGGGCGGTTTCACGCTGGCCCAGCGGCGGGCGCTGGCCGCCCGCGCGTTCGCCGACATCGCCGAGTACGACGTCGCGGTCGCCGACTGGTTCGCCGGCACCGCCGCCCCCGCCGAGGACGGCTGGCCGCACTTCGCCGGGCTGGCCCTGCGCCGGCAGGCGACGCTGCGCTACGGCGAGAACCCGCACCAGGGTGCCGCCGTCTACGCCGACCCGGGCAGCCCGCCGGGGCTGGCCCAGGCCGAGCAGTTGCACGGCAAGGAGATGTCCTACAACAACTACGTCGACGCGGACGCCGCCTGGCGGGCCGCGAACGACTTCCCCGACCAGCCGGCGGTGGCGGTCATCAAGCACGCCAACCCGTGCGGCATCGCCGTCGGCGCGGACGTCGCCGAGGCGCACCGCAAGGCCCACGCCTGCGACCCGGTCTCCGCGTTCGGCGGGGTGATCGCCGTCAACCGACCGGTCTCGGTGGAGCTGGCCGGGCAGGTCGCGGAGATCTTCACCGAGGTGCTGGTGGCACCGGAGTTCGAGCCCGGCGCGGTGGAGATCCTCCAGGGCAAGAAGAACATCCGGCTGCTGCGCGCCCCGGCCTTCGCCCCGCTGCCGGCTGAGTGGCGGCAGGTCACCGGCGGTGTCCTCGTGCAGCAGCGGGACCGGATCGACGCCGAGGGCGACGACCCGGCCAACTGGAAGCTGGCCACCGGCGAGGCCGCCGACGAGGCGACCCTGCGGGACCTGGTGCTGGCCTGGCGGGCGGTCCGCGCGGTGAAGAGCAACGCGATCCTGCTGGCCCGCGACGGCGCGTCGGTCGGGGTGGGGATGGGTCAGGTCAACCGGGTCGACTCGGCCCGGCTGGCGGTCAGCCGGGCCGGTGCGGAGCGAGCCCGGGGGTCCGTCGCCGCCTCGGACGCCTTCTTCCCGTTCGCCGACGGCGCGCAGATCCTGATCGACGCCGGGGTGAAGGCGATCGTCCAGCCCGGCGGGTCGATCCGCGACGAGGACACCATCGCCGCCTGCCAGCAGGCCGGCGTCACCATGTACCTCACCGCCACCCGGCACTTCTTCCACTGATCCACCCCGGCCGGGCGGGCCGCCACCGGCCGGCCCGGCGCACCGCCTGCGTGATCACCTACGGCCGAGCGGCACCCGGTGTGTGCTCGGCCGTAGGTGTCCACACGGCGCGGTGACCGGTGGTCAGGCCCCGCCCGGCGGGTCGCGTAGGGCGGCGAAGTGGCAGGCGCTGGGGTGGGGGTCGGCGGGCCGGGGGACGGTCGGCGGGTCTTCCCGGGCGCAGATGTCCTCGGCTTTCCAGCAGCGGGTGCGGAAGTGGCAGCCGGACGGCGGGTCGGCCGGGCTGGGCACGTCGCCGGTCAGCCGGATGATGCCGGTGGCGTCGCGGGCGGCCGGGTCGGGCACCGGCACCGCGGACAGCAGCGCCTGGGTGTACGGGTGGGTGGCCCGTTCGTAGATCTCCTCCTCGGTGCCGATCTCGACGATCCGGCCCAGGTACATCACCGCCACCCGGTCGCAGATGTGCCGGACCACCGACAGGTCGTGCGCGATGAAGACGTACGACAGGCCCAGCTCGTCCTGGAGTTGCCCCAACAGGTTGATGACCTGGGCCTGGATCGAGACGTCCAGGGCGGAGACCGGCTCGTCGCAGACGATCACCTCGGGGCGCAGGGCGAGCGCCCGGGCGATGCCGATGCGTTGCCGCTGACCGCCGGAGAACTGGTGCGGGTACCGGTTGACGTGCTCGGGGTTCAGCCCGACCAGGTCCAGCAACTCCTGCACCCGGCCGCGTTTGCTGCCCTTGGGTGCGGCGTCGGGGTGGATGTCGAACGGCTCGCCGATGATGTCGCCCACCGTCATCCGGGGGTTCAGCGAGGTGTACGGGTCCTGCATCACCATCTGCATGTTGCGCCGCAGCCGGCGCAGTTCGCCCCCGGAGGCGGAGAGCAGGTCGCGGCCCTCCAGGGTGGCCCGGCCGGAGGTCGGCGTCTCCAGCCGCATCAGCAGCCGGGCGAGGGTCGACTTGCCGCAGCCGGATTCGCCGACGATGCCGAGCGTCTCGCCCCGACGCAGCACGAAGCTGACCCCGTCGACCGCCCGGACCGCGCCGACCTGCCGTTGGAAGAGCACGCCCCGGGTGATCGGGAAGTGTTTGACCAGGTCGTCGACGGCGAGGATGGTCTCGCCCCGGACCTTGGCCGGGCTAGCGGGCGCGGTCATCGTGGACCTCCTGCGCGAAGTGGCACGCGCTGGTCCGGCCGTCAGCGAGGACCAGGTCGTCCGGCACCACGTCCACGCAGACCTGCCGCACGTACGGGCATCGGGGGTGGAACGGGCAGCCGGTGGGGATCCGCATCAGGTTCGGTGGCAGTCCCCGGATCGTGGCCAACTCCCGGCCGCGCACGTCCAGCCGGGGAATCGAGGCCAGCAACCCCTTGGTGTACGGGTGGGCCGGTGCCCGGTACAACGCGTGGACGTCGGCGTGCTCGACGATCCGGCCGGCGTACATGACGGCGATCCGGTCCGCGACGCCGGCCACCACCCCCAGGTCGTGGGTGATCAGGATCATCGCCATGTCGAGGTCGCGCCGCAGGTCGGCCAGTAGGTCCATGATCTGGGCCTGCACGGTGACGTCGAGGGCGGTGGTCGGTTCGTCGGCGATCAGCACCTTCGGGTCCAGGGCCAGCGCCATGGCGATCATGACGCGTTGCCGCATCCCGCCGGAGAACTGGTGCGGGTGGTCGCCGAGCCGTCCGGCCGCCCCCGGGATGCGCACCAGGTCCATCAGTTCGACGGTCCGCCGTCGGGCGTCGGCGCGGGACATCCCGTCCCGGTGTCGCAGCGTCTCGCCGATCTGCCAGCCGACCGGGAAGACCGGGTTCAACGCCGACAGGGCGTCCTGGAAGATCATCGCGATCTCCTTGCCGCGTACCTGCCGGCGTTGCTCCTCGGGCAGGGTGAGCAGATCGCGGCCCCGGTAGCGGATCTGACCGGAACGGATCGCCGCCGGTGGGGTGTCCAGGATGCCCATGACCGCCTGGGCGGTGACCGACTTGCCGGAGCCGGACTCACCGAGCACGGCCAGCGTCTCGCCCGGGTCCAGGTGGTAGGAGACCCCGTTGATCACCTTGGCCACCCCCTCGCCGGTGCGGAACTCGACGTGCAGGTCCCGTACCTCCAGCAGGTGACCGCCGGGCGGGGTGGGTGAGGCCGGCGTGGGCCGGACCGTGGACTCGGTCACCGGATCTGCCTCTCGCTCGCGACTGCGGGACCCGCTGCGGGCGTGCGGGGCGTGGGTGCCGGGCCCGTTGCGGGCGTGGGGGGTGGGGGCGCTGTGGCCGGCACGGTGCTCACCGCAGCTTCGGGTCGAAGGCGTCGCGGATCGCGTCGCCCAGCATGATGAAGGCCAGCACGGTCAGCGCGAGGAAGGCGGACGGGACGACCAGCGGGGTCGCCGACTCGCGCATGTGCACCCGGCCGGCGTCGATCTCGATGCCCCAGGAGATGGTGGGCGCCTTCAGTCCGATGCCCAGGAAGCTCAGGGTCGCCTCGGCGGCGATGAACGAACCGAGCGCGATGGTCAGCACCACGATCGCCGGGGCGAGCGCATTGGGCAGGATGTGCCGCCACATGATCCGGCCGTCGCCCGCGCCGAGCATCCGGGCGGCGGCGACGTAGTCCTGCTCCTTGGCGGTGATCACCGAGGAGCGGACCACCCGGGCGGCGGTGGTCCAGCCGAGCACCGCCAACACGAAGATCACCGCGAACAGCCGGACCGTGTCGCTGCTGGTGCTGACCCGCTTGAGCAGCACGATCGCGGCGAGCAGCAGCGGGATGCCGAGCACGATGTCGATCACCCGGGAGAGCACCGCGTCGACCCAGCGGCCGAAGTAGCCGGCCACCATCCCGACCACCAGCGCGACGACCCCGGTGAGCAGAGCGGAGAGCGCGCCGACAAGCAGCGAGGCGCGGGCCCCGTAGACCGCCCGGGCGTACGTGTCGCAGCCCTGGAAGTCGTACCCGAAGATGGCCCCGCCGGACGCCCCGGCGTGCTGGCGGGACAGCACGCAGTCGCGCGGGTCGTTGGCGGTGAACAGCGACGGCACGGCGGCCATCGCGGCGACCAGCACGACCAGCACCAGACTGATCCAGAAGACCGGCTTGCGGCGCAGCTCACGCCAGGCGTCCCCGGCCAGGCTGCGGGGTATCTGCGGTACGCCGACCCTGTCGGGGGTGCCGGGCTCACCGGAGACCCCCCGGCGGGCGGCCTGGTCCTCCGTCGCCGCCACCGTCTCGAAGTCGCTCATGCCCGTACCTCGTCGCGCTCACTCATAGCGGATCCTCGGATCGAGTACGGCGTACAGGACGTCCACCACCAGGTTGGCGACCAGGTAGACGACGACGAGCACGCTGACGATGCCCACCACCAGCGGGCCGTCCTCGGTGCGGATGCCCCGGAACAGGTTGAAGCCCACCCCCGGGATGTTGAACACGCCCTCGGTGATGATCGCGCCGCTCATCAGGTTGCCCAGCTCGACGCCGAGGAAGGTGATCACGGGGATGAGCGAGTTACGCAGTACGTGCACCCCGATGATCCGCCGCCGGACCAGCCCCTTCGACCGGGCGGTGCGGACGTAGTCGGCGCGCAGGTTCTCGGCGACCGAGGTCCGGGTCAGCCGAAGCGCGGTGGCCAGCGACAGGGAGCCGAGCACGATGCCGGGCAGCAGCAGGGCCCACAGGTCGGGGTCGGCGCCGGCGGTCGGGGGGAAGATCGGCCAGCGGACGCCGAGCAGGTACTGCGCGAGCGGGGCCAGCACGATGGTGGGGATGCCCAGCACCAGCAGGGTCAGCACCAGCGTGGCGTTGTCGAAGAGGCTGGCCCGGCGGATGCCGGCGAGCACCCCGGCGGTGACCCCGAACAGGATCGTCACGGCCATCGCGATCACGGCCAGCTTGACGGTGACCGGCCAGGCGGCGGCGAGGATGTCCCCGATCGATCGGCCGGTCAGCGACTGGCCGAGGTCACCCTGGAGCAGGTTCTTGAGGTAGTCGAGGTAGCGGTAGAAGAAGCCGCCGATCCCGGTCCGGTCGAGGTGGAACTTCTCCGTGAGGTACGCCCGCTGGGCCGGGGTGACCGGCCGTTCGCCGGCCAGCGCCTGGATCGGGTCGCCCTGGCCGGCGAACATCAGGGCGTACACGATCAGCGTGGTCCCGAAGAAGGCGAGGACCATCTGGAGCAGACGCCGCAGAACGAAGCGGAACATACTGTGCAGTCTTGCTGATAAGGGGCGGAGACGGAGGCGGGTCGGGCCACCGTCCACCGATGACCCGACCCGTTGCTCCCGTCGACGGCCCCGTTGCCGCCGACGCGCCCTGCACGTGCCGGTCGGCCGTTCGCCGCCGCCGCGCCTTCATCTGCCGGCGGCCGTTCGCCGACGCCGCCCCTTCACCTGCTGGCGGCCGTTCGCGCCGCCCGGACTAGCTGACCGCCTCGATCTTCAGCAGGTCGATCCGGTCGAAGAGGTCCATCTGGACGTTCTTCACCTTGGTCGAGTGGCCGAAGTTGTTCTGGCCGTAGCGCAGCGGGATCACCGGCAGGTCCTTGGCCAGCAGGTCCTCCGCCGCCTGGTACTTCGCGATCGCGGCCTCCTCGTTCGGGGCCTTGGCGCCCTCGACGAGCAGCTTGTCGAACTCCGGGTTGCTGTAGCCGTAGTAGTTCGACGAACCGTTCGTGCTGTACAGCGGGCCGAGGTAGTTCTCCATCGACGGGTAGTCCATCACCCAGCCCATCCGGAACAGGCCCACCGGCTGCTTCGCCTTGACCTTGGTCAGCAGGTCGGCGAACTTGGGCTCGGCGGTGCCGACGCACTCCACACCCAGGTTGGCCTTGAGCTGGTTGCAGGTCGCGTCGATCCAGTCCTTGTGCCCACCGTCGCCGTTGTACGACAGCTCGATCTTCTTCGGGCCACCGGCGGCCTCGTACGCCGACTTCGCCTTGGCCGGGTCGAACTCGCCGGCCGCGCCGATGGTGTTCTCCCGGTAACCCGCGACCACCGGCGAGACGAACGAGCGGGCCGGCTGCTGCGAGTCCTTGAAGATCGACTTGGTGATCTCGTCCCGGTCGATCGCCATCGAGATGGCCTTGCGCACCTCGGGCTTGCTGAACTCCTTCTGGAAGGTCGGGAAGGCCAGCACCTGCAACGACGACGCCGGGCTCTGCTGGAACCGGTCGCCCAGGTCGGTCGCGGCGGTCGACAGGTTCTCGGTCGGGATCGTCTTGATCACGTCGAGGTTGTCCGACAGCACGTCCGCGTACGCGGCGGTGGGCTGCTGGTAGATCCGGAACTCGACCCCGCCCACCTTCGGCTGCTCGCCGGGGAAGGCGTCGTAGCGCTCCACCTCGACCTTGGCGTCGTGCTGCCAGGAGCCCTTCATCCGGAACGGGCCCTGCCCGATCGGGGCCTGCTCGTAGCCCTCCTTCAGCGTGCCGGGCCCCGAGAAGGCGGCCTTCGGCAGCGGATAGAAGGCGGTGTACCCGAGCATCGTCTTGAACTCGCTGTACGGCTCGGTCAGCGTGACGGTGAAGGTCAGGTCGTCGACCTTCTTCAGCCCGGACAGCCGCTCGGCAGCCGGCTTGTCGCCCTGCAGGTCGGCGTACCCGGCGATCTTCTCGAAGAAGTAGCTGGAGTTCTGCCCGTTGGGGGCGTACGCGCCGTAGTTCCAGGCGTCGAGGTAGTTGTCGGCGGTGACCTTCTCGCCGTTGTGGAAGGTGTAGCCGTCCTTGAGCTTGACCGTCCAGACCTTGTTGTCCGACGAGGTGACCGACTCGGCCGCCACCTCGTAGGGCTTGTTGGCCTCGTCGTAGTCGACCAGCGGGCTGAACAGGGCGGCGAGCACCTGCGAACCGCTGGTCTCGTTGGTGTTGGTCGGCACCAGGTGCTGCGGCTCGGCGATCTCGATCCGCACGGCCGCGTTGGGGTCGGACTGACCGGTTCCGCTGCCGCCGCCCGAGCCGCAGGCCGCCAGGCCCAGGGTCACCGCGAGCGGGAGAGCGGTCCAGGCAGCAAGCCTGCGCACACGCATGGGGGTCTCCTCATCTCATTACGTAGCGCAGCCGGACCCGGCGCTGGGTGACTCTGCGCAACGTCCGGCAACGGTAGGTCGGGATCGGCCCGACGACAACGGAAGCGTTGCGAACGGATAACGGACCACCGGCAGTGCCCTTGTGGTTGTTCTGCTCGCCTGGTATCGGGGAGAAGCGATTTTTGCTGCTCACTATGGGCGTGGAGGGGGTGTCGGATGCCCACGGAGGGCCGATCGGTCGCCGTGGGGGGTATGCGTCGCCTGTCCGGCCCGCAGTCGGTGTGGGGTCTTCCGTCCGCCACGACGTCGTGGCCTGCCACACTAAGGTGACACAAAGTGACCAATGGCACGTAACTCAAAGTGACGGCCGCCCCGTCGCCGGCTCGCCGTCCGCCGGCCGTGAGACGATCTGGTCGTGACGGCGATCATCCTGGACGGCAAGGCGACCGCAGCCAAGATCAAGGACGAGCTGCGGGTACGGGTCAAGGCGTTGGCCGAGCGAGGGGTCACCCCCGGCCTGGGCACCGTCCTGGTCGGCGCGGACCCCGGCTCGGAGGCGTACGTCAACGGCAAGCACCGCGACTGCGCCGAGGTGGGCATCGCCTCGATCCGCCGGGAGCTGCCCGCCGACGCCACCCAGCAGCAGCTCGACGACGTGCTCACCGAGCTGAACGCCGACCCGGGCTGCCACGGCTACATCGTCCAGCTGCCGCTGCCGGCGCACCTCGACACCCAGCGGGCCCTGGAGCTGATCGACCCCGACAAGGACGCCGACGGCCTGCACCCGGTGAACCTGGGCCGGCTGGTGCTCGGCTACGACGGCCCACTGCCCTGCACCCCGCGCGGCATCGTCGAGCTGCTCCGCCGGTACGACGTGCCGCTGCGCGGTGCCAACGTCGCCCTGGTCGGCCGGGGCAACACCGTCGGGCGGCCGCTCGGCCTGCTGCTCAACCGGCGCAGCGAGAACGCGACCGTCACCCTGTGCCACACCGGCACCCTCGACCTCGCCGCCCACACCCGCGCCGCCGACATCGTCATCGTCGCCGCCGGGGTGCCCGGCCTGCTCACCGCCGACATGGTCACCCCGGGCACCACGGTGGTCGACGTCGGCATCACCCGGGTGATCGGCGACGACGGCAAGGGCCGCTACACCGGCGACGTGGACCCGGAGGTGGCCCAGGTCGCCGCCCGGCTCGCGCCGATGCCGGGCGGCGTCGGGCCGATGACCCGGGCCATGCTGCTCACCAACGTCGTCGAACGCGCCGAACGCGGCTGACCTCCCCTGCCGCCCGGGTTCCCCCGCTGCCGGCTGACCTCCGCTGCCGTCCGGCGGCTCCCCCGCTGACGGCTGACCTCCCGTGCCGGCTGACCTCCCCTGCCGGGTGGCCGGCTGTCCCGCTTGGTTGTTGACTCCCCGCTGCCGGCTGACCTCATCTGCTGGGTGGCCGGCTGTCCCGCTGGGCGGTTGACTCCCCAGCGCGGCGGCGGGTGTTCCCTGCTGGGCGGGTGGTCTGCCCTGCGCGGCGGTGGCGCACGCCTGCGCTACCGGGATGCTCCGCCGCAGGTGCCGCCGCCCACCGCGTACCCCACCGGGAACCGGGCGGTGGTGACGTTGGCCCCATCCCGGGGATGGTCGCCGCCCCTGGCCCGAACGGTGCCACGTTGACTGTTACGGTCGGGAAAACCGACTGGTAGCAGGGGAGTGGGACGACCATGGGTAAGAAGGTCACTGTCGTCGGGGCCGGGTTCTACGGCTCCACCACCGCACAGCGCCTGGCCGAGTACGACGTCTTCGACACCGTCGTGATCACCGACATCGTGGAGGGCAAGCCGGCGGGTCTCGCGCTGGACCTCAACCAGTCCCGCGCGATCGAGGGCTTCGAGACCAAGGTCGTCGGTGCCACCACCGGCCCCAACGGCGAGGGCTACGAGGCCATCGAGGGCTCGGACGTCGTGGTGATCACCGCAGGTCTGCCCCGTAAGCCGGGCATGAGCCGGATGGACCTGCTGGAGACCAACGCCAAGATCGTGCGGCAGGTCGCCGAGAACGTCGCCAAGTACGCCCCGAACGCCGTCGTGATCGTGGTGTCCAACCCGCTCGACGAGATGACCGCGCTCGCCCAGCTCGCCACCCAGTTCCCCAAGAACCGGGTGCTCGGCCAGGCCGGCATGCTCGACAGCGCCCGGTTCACCAACTTCGTCGCCGAGGCCCTCGACGTACCGGTGAAGTCGGTCAAGACGCTGACCCTCGGCTCGCACGGCGACACCATGGTCCCGGTGCCGTCGCAGAGCACCGTCAACGGCAAGCCGCTGCGCGACGCGATGCCCGCCGAGCAGATCGAGGAGCTGGTCGTCAAGACCCGCAACGGTGGCGCCGAGGTCGTCGCGCTGCTCAAGACCGGTTCGGCGTACTACGCCCCGTCCGCCGCCGCCGCCCGGATGGCACGGGCCGTGGCCGAGGACTCCGGCGCGGTCATGCCGGTCTGCGCCTGGGTCGACGGCGAGTACGGCATCTCCGGGGTCTACCTGGGCGTCGAGGCCGAGATCGGCGCGGAGGGCGTGAAGCGGGTCGTCGAGACCGACCTGGACGCCGACGAGCTGGCCAGCCTCAAGGAGGCCGCCGAGGCCGTCCGCGCCAAGCAGGCCGACGTGGCCAGCATGTGATCCGCTGAACCATCCGCCGCAGGGGCGGGACGGCTTCCGCCGTCCCGCCCCTGCGCCGTCCCCACCCCACCCCGTCCCGCCCGTCCCGCCGTCCCTGCCCCGGTGATCAAGAGGTTTGCGTCAACCAGCCGGCCTGAGTTGACCCAAACCTCTTGATCACTGCATTGGGTCAGGGCTCGCGGCGGGTGATCAAGAGGTTTCGGTCAGGAAACCGCCCTGACGTGACCCAAACCTCTTGATCACCGCTGGCAGGTGCCCGGCTCCGGTGGTGATCAAGAGGTTTGGGTCAGGAAATCGCCCTGGCATGACCGAAACCTCTTGATCACCGGGGCGAGGTGGGACGGGGCGAGGTGGGACGGGGCGAGGTGGGACGGGGTGGGGCGAGGGTGGGCGGGTGGGGGTGAAGGGGCGGTGAGGTGGGGGTGGCTAGGAGGGTGGGGGTGGAGGTGGTGGCGAGCTGGTCGAGCAGGGTGGTGCGGGAGTCTCGGGCGGTGGTCGGGTCCGCCTCGTGGGCGTAGGCCAGCTCCGGGTCGATCAGCTGCACCACGTGCACCAGCAGGTCGCCGGTGAACAGGATCCGGTCGTCGCCGGTGTCGACCAGCACGCACTGGTGGCCGGGGGTGTGCCCGGGGGTGGGTAGCAGGCGTACCCCGGGGGTGAGGGTGGTGTCGCCGTCGACCACGCGGAGCTGGCCGGCGGCGCGCAACGGCGCGATCAGACCGGCCGGCAGTCCCGGGTTGATGCTCTCCACGGCGGCCAGCTCGGCCCGCTGGAGCAGGTAGGTCGCGTTGTGGAAGTAGGGCCGGCCCGGGGTGCCGGTCACCGCCCAGCCGATGTGGTCGCTGTGCAGGTGGGTGAGGATCACGGTGTGTACGTCGGCCGGGTCGATGCCGGCGACGGCCAGTTCGGCCGGCAGCCGACCGGGGACCGGTGCCCAGCTCGCGGCGGGCGAGTCGGCCGGCCCGATGCCGGCGTCGACCAGGGTCACCGGCCCGTCCCCGACGCGCAGCGCGAAGGCGCGGAACGGCAGCCACCAGTCGCCGTCGTCGGTGACCGAACCGGGTTCGCGCCGGTCCGCCTCGCGCCAGTGTGCGGCGGTGGCTGCGGGGAATGCCTGCGTCCGGGGCTGGAAGAACGGTCCCTCGCCGTCGGTGAGGGCGGTGACCGTGATAGACCCGAGGGTGCGGCTCAGTGGCATCCGGTGATGGTGCCAGGGTCCGCCCCGGCCCACGCGGTGATTTTGGCCGTCCGGGGCCGCCGGGTCGAGGCCGGCTCGGTGCCGTGAACCGGTTTCCAGTACGCTCGTACTGCTTGAGCACGTGTCCCCCGAGAGGAGCGCCGGCCGATGGCGAAGATCAAGGTAAACAACCCGGTCGTAGAGCTCGACGGCGACGAGATGACCCGGATCATCTGGAAGCAGATCCGGGAGCAGCTGATCCTGCCCTACCTCGACGTCGACCTGCACTACTACGACCTGTCGATCCAGCACCGGGACGCCACCGACGACCAGGTGACCATCGACGCCGCGAACGCCATCAAGGAGCACGGCGTCGGCGTCAAGTGCGCCACCATCACCCCGGACGAGGCCCGGGTGGAGGAGTTCGGCCTCAAGAAGATGTGGCGGTCGCCGAACGGCACCATCCGTAACATCCTCGGCGGCGTCGTCTTCCGCGAGCCGATCATCATGTCGAACGTGCCCCGGCTGGTCCCCGGCTGGACCAAGCCGATCATCATCGGCCGGCACGCCCACGGCGACCAGTACAAGGCCACCGACTTCGTGGTCCCCGGCCCGGGCACGGTGACCATCACCTACACCCCGGCCGACGGCGGCACCCCGATGGAGATGGAGGTCGCCAACTTCCCCGGCGGCGGCATCGCCATGGGCATGTACAACTACGACGAGTCGATCCGGGACTTCGCCCGCGCCTCGTTCCGGTACGGCCTGGACCGGGGCTACCCGGTCTACCTGTCCACCAAGAACACCATCCTCAAGGCGTACGACGGCCGGTTCAAGGACCTCTTCGCCGAGGTGTTCGAGAACGAGTTCAAGGACGAGTTCGCCGCCGCCGGCATCACCTACGAGCACCGGCTCATCGACGACATGGTCGCCGCCGCGCTCAAGTGGGAGGGCGGCTACGTCTGGGCCTGCAAGAACTACGACGGTGACGTGCAGTCCGACACCGTCGCGCAGGGCTTCGGCTCGCTAGGCCTGATGACCTCCGTGCTGCTCTCCCCGGACGGTCGTACCGTCGAGGCGGAGGCCGCGCACGGCACGGTCACCCGGCACTACCGGCAGTACCAGAAGGGCGAGAAGACCTCGACCAACCCGATCGCCTCGATCTACGCCTGGACCCGGGGCCTGGCCCACCGGGGCAAGCTGGACGGCACCCCGGCGGTCACCGAGTTCGCCGACACCCTGGAGCAGGTCATCGTCGACACCGTCGAGTCCGGCCAGATGACCAAGGACCTCGCGCTGCTCATCTCGCGCGACGCCCCGTGGCAGAGCACCGACGAGTTCATGAACACCCTCGACGAGAACCTGGCGCGCAGGCTCAGCGCCTGACCCTCGCCCGTACCCACGGAACCCGTCGGCGGTCCGCCGACGGGTTCCGTCGTCTGCGGCCCGGCGACGCGCACCGGCGGCACCGGTGTGCCAGAAGGTCGGCAGCACCGGCACCGGCAGCCCCGGCAGCACCGGCACCGGCAGCCCCGGCAGCACCGGCACCGGCAGCACAGGCAGCACCGGAACCGGCGACCCCGGCAGCACAGGCCCCGGCAGCACCGGCGGCCTGCGGTCGGCGGCACCGGCGGTGCCACCCGTCCGGGTGACGGCGGCGTCACCGGTCGGGGAAGAGGTCGTTGAGCCGGGTGGACGTGGTGCCAGTCGCGTCCAGGGAGCACGTCGGTCACCGCACGGCACCAGTGCCGATCGACAAGCCTCCCGGGCTGTCGAGCACAGCCAGCCGTCCCTTCCCCGCGGGGGCCCGTCCCGGGCCCCCGCGTCCTGCTGTGCGGGGTCGGCCGGCGGGCAGGGGAGCGGGGTCAGCCGGCGCGCAGGAGCTCGGCGGCGCGCTCGGGGGCGATGTCGTTGATGAAGACCCCCATGCCCGACTCGGAGCCGGCCAGGTACTTCAGTTTGTCCTTCGCCCGGCGGATGGTGAACAGCTGGAGGTGCAGGTGGCCCAGCTCCCGGTCGATCCGCACCGGCGCCTGGTGCCAGGCCGCGATGTACGGCATGGGCAGGTCGAACAGCCCGTCGAAGCGGCGGAGCACGTCCAGGTAGAGCGGGCCGAACGCGTCCCGTTCGGCGTCGTCGAGCGCCGGGATGTCCGGCACCGGCCGGTGCGGCGCGACGTGCACCTCGAACGGCCAGCGGGCCGCCGCCGGCACGTACGCCGTCCAGTGGTCGTTGGCCGCGACCACCCGGTCCCCGGCGGCGCGCTCGGTGGCGAGCACGTCGGCGTAGAGGTTGCCGCCGCCGGTGCGCTCCGCGTGCCGGCGGGCCGCCGCGAGCAGCGACCGGGTACGCGGTGTGACGAACGGGTACGCGTAGATCTGGCCGTGCGGGTGGTGCAGGGTGACGCCGATCTCCACCCCCCGGTTCTCGAAGCAGAACACCTGCTCCACCCCGGGCAGTGCGCCGACCGCCGTGGTCCGGTCGGCCAGCGCGTCCAGCACCAGCCGGACCCGGGCGGGGGAGAGGCTGGCGAAGGACGCCCGGTGGTCGTCGGTGAAGCAGACCACCTCGCAGCGTCCCTGGCCGGGGCGGACCGGGGTGAACCCGGTGATCTCGGCCGGCTCGTCGGCGATCCGTTGGCTCAGCGAGGGGAACCGGTTCTCGAAGACCGCCACGTCGTAGTCGGGGGCGGGGATCTCGCTGTGCCGGTCGCCCCGGGACGGGCACAGCGGGCACTGGTCGGCCGGGGGGAGGAAGGTCCGGGTCTGCCGGTGCACCGCCACCGCCACCCACTCGTCGGTGAGCGGGTCGTACCGTAGCTGGGAGGCCGGCGGAGGTGGGGGCAGCTCCCGCTGGTCCGGCTGGTCCCGGACGGCGTCGTCCCGCTCGTCGAAGTAGATCAGCTCGCGGCCGTCGGCCAGCTCGATCGCCGTACGCTTCACCGCGTCGTCTCCTGCCCGGTCGCCCGGCCCGTGCCTGTCACGATCACCAGCTCGCCCACCTTCTCGTCGATCACCCGGCGCGCTTCGGGGGCCAACCGGTCGTCGCTGACCAGCACGTCGGCGGCGCCCAGGCCGACGATGGAGGAGATGCCCACGGTGCCCCACTTGGTGTGGTCGGCGAGGACGACCAGCCGGTCGGCGGCCTCCACCAGGGCCCGGTCGGTCTCCGCCTCCATCAGGTTGGGGGTGGTGAAACCCGCCCGCTCGGTGATCCCGTGTACGCCGAGGAAGAGCAGGTCCAGGTGCAGCGACCGGATGGCCTCCACGGCCAGCGGGCCGACCAGCGCGTCGGACGGGGTGCGTACCCCGCCGGTCAGCACCACGGTCTGGTCGGGGCGGCCGGCGGTGTGCAGGATCTCGGCCACCGGCAGCGAGTTGGTCACCACGGTCAGCCCGGCGACGTCGACCAGGCGGCGGGCCAGCTCGGCGGTGGTGGTGCCGGCGGAGAGGGCGATCGCCGCACCGGGCCGGACCAGTTCGGCCGCGTGGCCGGCGATGGCGGCCTTCTCGGCGGACTGCCGGACGGACTTGGCGTGGAAGCCCGGTTCGTCGGTCGAGCCGGGGCCGGTGGTGGTGGCCCCGCCGTGCACCTTGGCCAGCAGCCCCTGGTCGTGCAGCGTGTCCAGGTCCCGCCGGATGGTCATGTCGGAGACACCGAACTCGGCAGCCAGCTCGGTGACCCGTACGCCACCGGCGGTCCGGACCCGGTCGAGGATCGTCGCCTGTCGCTGCCGTGCCAGCATCCGCCGTACCTCCCCGCACACCTGCACGCGCTCGAACGTGTTCAAACAAGATTGAACACTAGCGCGCAGCAGGCAGCGGCGGAAGTGGAACCCCCGAGGTCAGGCGGACGGCAGGCGCGGCTCCACCCAGCCGGTCTCGGTGAGGTGGTTCATCACCGCCTGCACCGCCTCCTCGATGCTCTGGCCGGTGGTGTCGACCACCAGATCGGCATCGGTCGGCGTCTCGTACGGGTCGTCGATGCCGGTCATCCCGGTGAGCAGGCCGGCCCGGGCGCGGGCGTACAGCCCCTTGCGGTCGCGCTGCTCACAGACCTCCAACGGGGTGGCCACGTGCACCAGCAGGAACCCCGCCCCGGCGGATCGGGCCATCTCCCGCACGGCGGCCCGGGCCTGGGCGTACGGGGCGATCGGGCAGCAGATGCCCACCCCCCGGTGCCTGGCGATCTCGGCCGCCACCCAGCCGATCCGCCGGACGTTGGCGTCCCGGTCGGCCCGGCTGAAGGTCAACCCGGCCGACAACTCCCGGCGCACCACGTCGCCGTCGAGCAGGGTGATCGTGCGCTCGCCCTGCTCCCGGAGCAGGTCGGCGAGCCCCCGGGCGATGGTCGACTTGCCGGAACCGGAGAGCCCGGTCAGGAAGACCACCAGCCCCCGGTGCCGGCGCGGCGGGCGGGCCCGGGCGAGCTCCTTGGCCACTGCCGGCGGGGTGTGCCACTCGGGCAGCGGGAACCCCCGGTCGAGCAGGTCGTCGATCTCCGCCTCGCTCAGCGCCAGCTTGCGGTTACGCGGCGGGATGTCGTCCCGCCAGCGCCACTGGCCGTCCCGGCTGTCGTAGGCCAGCTCGCGGGGGACCAGCACCCGCAGCCCCGCCCCGGAGAGCATGGCGCCGGTGGAGAGGAGGTGGGTCACCCCGTACGCGGCGGAGATCCTCGCCCGCAACAGGGCGTCGCTGATCTCGTCGGCGCGGCGGGGCAGCGGCACCGCGACCAGGGTCGCCGGGGGCATCCGGTCCCGGGCGGCGAAAACGCTGCGGACCAGGGCCTCGGTGGGCAACCCACCCGCGCCGTCCTCGCCGACCGGGATCATCACCAGCAGGTGCGCGCCGAGGGTACGGGCCGCGTGCGCGATCTGCGCCAGCTGCGGCCGGTGCAGCGGCCGGTCGGCGATCACCCCGAGCACCCGTCCCGGGGGCAGCAGCGGTCGGATCTCCTCCGGACCCCGGCGCAGCCGCTGGAACGGGCCGTGCCCGCCGTCGCCGAGCCGGCGGACCGGGCCGCCCAGCCCGGCCACACCCTCGCGGACCGGCCAGACGTCGGTCACCTCAAGGGCCGCCACCGGGGCACCCTCGCCGTCGGTGAGCACCAGCGTCCGTCGGCCCGGGTCGGCCTGGTCCAGCCCGTCGGCGACGGCGGTGGGCACCTGGAGGGTCACCGGGACCGGCCAGGAGGTGCCGTCGGCCAGCCGACCGCGACGCTGTAGCGAGGCCAGGTCGGCGCGGGTCATGAAGCCGGCCAGCGGGGTGTACGCCCCGCTCAGCAGCAACTCCAGATCGGCCAGCTCACCGGGGCGCGGCGCGTACGCGGGGGCATCCCGCAGCACGTCCTCGGGCAGCACTGAACCGTTGCTCATCCGTACCCCTCACTCGCTGGCCGGATCACAGTTTCTCAGTCGGCCGGCGATCGGTCGAGAGCGCCACTCCACTGCCGACCCGGAAGTGGATCAACGGGGGAGGGTGTCGACCGGTCGATGAGCGAGGTCAACCCACCGGAACCAGGGGTGCGGCACCGAACGAGACGGCGAATCTCTGACACCAGATCGCGACACTCGTCAGCCCGGCGGGGTCGGTGCCGGACGGGATGGCGTACGCCTGGTCGCCCTTGTTGCCCTTGAGTCGGCCCAGCTCAACCCGGCGGCCGTCGTCGAACACGCCCCAGCCGGCCCGGCCGGTGCGGACCGGCTGGTCGGTCAGCCAGACCTTCAGGTCGGGGCCGTTGGAGGTGTCCAACCCGACCAGTTCCAGCCGGTGCCCCCCGTCTGCGGTACGGACGATCCGGGCGGTGCCCGAGGTGTCGTGTTCATGACTGACGAACTCTCCCCGGCTGACCACCACCGGCCGGGTGCTGGTGGGGCTGCCGGCGGGGGTGCCGGTGGTCGGCGTGGTGCCGGCGGGGGTGGTCCCGGTGGGCGTGCCGCCGGGGGCGTCGGTCGGGGTGGTGCCGGCCGGGGCGGCGTCCACCTCGGAGAGTTGCTCGTCGACCTGGCTGTCGGTCACCACCTTCCAGGGTTGGAACCAGTACAGGCCGAAGGCGACGCCGACACCGAGGACGGCGACGGCGACCCAGGTCAGCGGGGTACGAAACAGTCGACGGGACATGCCGCCCAGTCTTGCCGGACCGCGGCGGCCGGGCACCGGCCGGCGGCGTTACGAAAGCCTTACCGTCGTCGGATATCCACGATCCATAGCTCGTTCATAGGTCGTTCACATCGACTTTCCGGTCCGGTCACCTTAGCTGCCGGCGACCCCTTCGCGACCAGAGAGCGCCCACCGCATGCGACTACGATTCCCCCGCCGGACCCCCGGATCCGATCCGTCCACCATCGCCGAACCCTCCGCCCGAGGGCACCGCGAGTCGTCGCCCCCTGCCGGTGACACCGACCACGCCGGCCACGCCCTCCGGGCGCCGAGCAAGCTGCACGCGTTCAACCGGTACGAGATCAAGTACCTGGTCGAGACGACGAAGGTACCGGCGTTGCGGGCCGCACTCGCCGCCCGGATGACGCCCGACGCGCACGGCGGTGACGGTGGCTACGGCGTCTGGAGCGTCTACTACGACACCACCGACCTGCGTTTCTACTGGGAGAAGATCGAGGGGCTGAAGTTCCGTCGCAAGCTGCGGGTACGCCACTACGGCGACCGGTCCGGCGTGACCGACGACGGGACCGTGCACGTCGAGATCAAGCAGCGGGTCAACCGGGTCACCCAGAAGCGCCGGATCGCCGTGCCCTACCGGGTGGCCCGCCAACTCTGCGACGAGCGCGTCATGATCGAACACGATCCCTCCCAGCGCGGTTTCGTCGAGGAGGTGCTGGGACTCGTCTCCGGCCTCGACCTGCGTCCGGTGGCGATGACCGGCTACCAGCGTGAGGCGTTCGTCGGCCAAGCAGCCGACCTGGGCCTGCGGGTCACCCTCGACCACCGGGTGCGCGGCCGGGACCGCGACTTCCACCTCGGCGCGGACGCCGAGAACCGCCTGATCATTCCGGCCTCGAAGTCGATCGTCGAGGTCAAGGCGAACGAACGGGTCCCGTACTGGCTCACCGACCTGGCCGGCCGGGCCGAGCTGTCGGTGGTGCGGGTCTCCAAGTACTGCCAGAGCGTCGAGGCGTTCGGCCGCGTGCCGCGCTCGATCTTCCACGTCCAGGATGCCGATCCCGCCGCCGACCTGGTGGCCCCCACCCCGAGAAGCGAGGCCTGAACCCCGATGGACATCACGTTCCAGGACCTGTCCGGCACCTTCAGCACGGGCGACATCGCCCTCACGCTGTCGTTGTCCTTCCTGCTCAGCGCCATGATCGGCTGGGTCTACCGGTCCACCCACCGCAACGTGTCGTACAGCCAGTCGTACGTCCAGACGCTGATCATCCTGGGCATGCTGATCTCGCTGATCATGCTGGTGGTGGGCTCCAACATCGCTCGGGCCTTCGCCCTGGTCGGCGCGCTGTCAGTGGTGCGGTTCCGCAACGCCATCAAGGAGACCCGCGACGTCGGCTTCATCTTCCTGGTGATGGGCGTCGGGATGGCCTGCGGCACCCGGTTCTACAGCCTGGCCGTCGTCGCCGCCGTGGCGATCAGCCTGATCATCGTGGTGATGTACCGGTTCAACTGGTTCGCGCTCAACGTGCAGCGGCAGGTCGTCAAGGTCCAGGTCCCGGCCGGCGGCAACCACACCGCTGACATCCAGGACGTGCTGGTCCGGCACACCACCGAATTCGAACTGGTCAGCATGGAGACGATCCGGGCCGGTGCGCTCACCGAGATGACGTACACGGTCCGGTTGAAGAAGGGCGGCGAGCCGGGTGACCTGATCAGCGCGCTCAGCGAGCGGACCTCGGGCCAGCGGGTGACCGTGCTGACCGGCTACGACCAGACGGACCTGTGATGGCGCAGTCCCTGCGTACCCGGTCGGTGCTGCCGCCCCGGCTGCGTCGCCGACTGCCGGTCCGGGTGCGGCAGAACTGGAAGCTGCTCACCACCTGCGCGGCCTTCCTCGCCGTACTGACCCTGGTGCTGGGGACGGAACGGATCCGCCCCTACGTGACAAGTGCCGGGGGCTCCGGGGGCGACGTGGTGAGCGTGGACATCCCCGGCACCGTCGACCTCTTCGACGCCGGTCGCGCGCACGAGATCTCGCTGACGTTCCGCAACGCCGACTACGAGCGGATGCTCGACGCCTACTGGAAGGAGGGCGAGAAGGGGTACGTCGAGGCCGACCTGACCGTCGACGGGACCACGATCCCCAGCGTGGGCATCCGACTCAAGGGCAACTCGACGCTCGGCCAGCTCAGTTGGAAGGGCGAGACGCGGCCCTCCGGGGGCCGGGGTGAGAACGGCGGTGGGCCGCGACCGGGCGGCGGGTTCCCGGGCGGGCCACCCGACGGCGGGCCGCCGCAGGGCGCAGGATTCCCCGACGGCGGGCTGCCGGACGGGGCTGCTCCCGGCACTCAGCAGCCCGGAACAGGCGAGCAGGCCGGCGGCGGTCAGCAGGCCGGTGGTGGTCAGTTCCCCGGTGGGATGACCCGGGCGGCGTTGAAGGCCGAGGAGCCGGAGACGTTGCCGTGGCTGCTCAGCTTCGACGAGTTCGTCGACGGCCGGCGCTACCAGGGGCACCGGGAGGTGGCCGTCCGGGTGGGCGGTATGGGCGGCGGCTCGACGGTGCTCAACGAGGCCCTGTCGTTGTCGCTGCTCGACGCCACGGGTGAGCCCGCGCAGCGGTACGCGTACTCCTCGTTCACCGTCAACGACCGGCCCACCACCGCCCGGCTGCTGGTCGAGCACCCGGACGAGCACTTCGCCGATCAGATGGACGGCACAGGGGTGCTCTACAAGTCGCTGGCCAGCGGCAGCTTCACCGACCAGGGCGACGATCCGACCGAGTACGCCGACGACTTCAAGCAGATCACCATGAAGGGCAGTCAGGACCTGCAACCGGTGATCAACCTGATCCGGTGGGTGAACTCGGCCAGCGACGAGGAGTTCGACGCGCACCTCGCCGACAGGGTGGACGTGGCGTCCTTCGCCCGGTACGTCGCGTTGCAGAACCTGCTGCTCAACTTCGACGACATGGCCGGCCCGGGGAAGAACTACTACCTCTGGTACGACCTGGGGACGAAGAAGTTCAGCGTGATCAGCTGGGACCACAACCTGACCTTCAGCGGCAACGCCAGCCAGGGCCCGCACGACAGCGGCGGGTTCGGCCCGGGCCGGGGCTTCCCCGGCGCGGCCGGTGCCAACGGTGCGGTCACGGACCAGGCAGCACCGGGCGGGCCGGGCCAGCAGCCGGGGCAACAGGCCGGTCAGCAGCCGGGTCAGCAGGCCGGAGCGCCACCCGGGCAGCCAGCCGGGCCGGGTGCCCGGGGTGCGGACAACGAGGGTGGTGGCCCGCGCGGCGGGATGATGATGGGCCACAAGCTCAAGGAGCGCTTCCTCGCCAGCGACGCCTTCAAGGCGACCTACGAGGACGCCTACCGGGAGCTGTACCAACAGGTCTTCGGCAGCGGGAAGGCGGCGGAGTCACTCACCGCGATCAGCACGGTGCTGAAGAAGGTCGATGGGGCGGACGCCGCCGCCGTCGACTCCGACGTGGCCCAGCTACGCACCCTCATCGGCCAGCGGACCGAGAGCCTGGGCAAGCACGAGGTGATCACCCGGAGCTGAAGCCGACGGGACGCGGGCCGGCACCAGGCCCGCGTCCCGTCACCGACC
This sequence comes from Micromonospora sp. RL09-050-HVF-A, assembly GCF_019374995.1. NCBI lineage: Bacteria > Bacillati > Actinomycetota > Actinomycetes > Micromonosporales > Micromonosporaceae > Micromonospora > Micromonospora sp. RL09-050-HVF-A. Next base: position 3,529,121 of record NZ_JAGKQP010000002.1, on the reverse strand, counting down.
TCAGGGAAGTCCCCGGGCGATTCCGGATACCCGCCAGGGTGCCGCCTCCCTAGGCTGGCGGCGTGACACTGATCGCGACCGAGTCGCTGACCAAGACGTACGGGGGCCGGGTCACCGCGTTGACCGACCTCACCGTCGCGGTCGAGCCGGGGATCATCGGGCTGGTCGGCGCCAACGGCGCCGGCAAGTCGACCCTGATAAAGATCCTGCTGGGCCTGCTCCCGCCGACCAGCGGACGGGTCTCCGTGCTCGACCTCGACCCCACCACCGACCCGGCGGCGGTCCGCGCCCGGGTCGGCTACATGCCGGAGCACGAGGCGCTCCCACCCGACCTGTCCGCCGCCGAACTCGTCACCCACCTCGGGCGGATGAGCGGCCTGCCCCGGACGGTGGCCCGCGAGCGCGCCTCCGAGACGCTGCGGCACGTCGGCCTCTACGAGGAGCGGTACCGGCCGGTCGGCGGCTACTCCACCGGGATGAAGCAGCGGGTCAAGCTCGCCCAGGCCCTGGTGCACGACCCGGACCTGCTGCTGCTCGACGAGCCCACCAACGGCCTCGACCCGGCCGGCCGGGACGCCATGCTCGCCCTGGTCCACCGGATCGGCACCGAATTCGGCATCTCCGTGCTGGTCTGCTCGCACCTGCTCGGCGAGGTGGAGCGGATCTGCGACACCCTGATCGCCATCGACGGTGGCCGGCTCCTGCGCGCCGACCGGATCGACGCGATGACCTCGGCCACCGACCTGCTCGCCGTCGAGGTCAGCGAGGGCACCGACCAGCTGGCCGGCCGGCTCGCCGCGCTCGACCTGCCGGTGACCCGCGACGGCCGGATGCTGCTCGTCCCGCTGGTCGACGAGCGTACCTACGACCTGATCCTCGGCGTGGTCGCCGAGCTGGACCTGCCGCTGCACCGGCTGGACCAGCGCCGGCACCGGGTGGCCGAACTCTTCGCCCCGAGGGAGCCCAGCAATGCCTGAGCCGACCGGCGTCATCCACGACATCGGCTACCAGCGGTACACCGGCCCGAGGCTGGGCCGCCGGCACGTCTTCGGCGCGCTCTACGGGCACGGCCTGCGGACGGTCTTCGGGTTGGGCCGCAGCGCCAAGGCGAAGATCTTCCCCTGGCTGGTCGTCGGCATCGTGACCGTGGTGGCCGCGGGCCTTACCGCCGTCCGCAGCCAGCTCGGCGAGGTGGTGATGACGTACGCCCAGTTCGCCGACGCGATGAGCTGGCTGGTCATCTTCTTCGTCGCGGTGGCCGCCCCCGAGCTGGTCTCCCGGGACCTGCGCAGCGGCGTGCTCCCGCTCTACTTCTCCCGGCCGCTGCCGCGCGACGACTACGCGCTGGCCAAGCTGCTCTCCCTGGTCAGCGCGATCTGGCTGCTGCTGGGCGGGCCGCAGCTGGTGATGTTCCTGGGGGCGGCGTTCACCACCCCCGACGGCCTGCGCGGGACCTGGAACGAGCTGCTGGACCTGCTGCCCGGGTTGCTCTACGCCGGGCTGTGGGCGGTGGTCTTCGCCTCGATCGGTCTGCTGGTCGCCTCGCTCACCGGCAAGCGGGCCTTCGCCGCCGGTGGGATCGTGGCGGTCTTCCTGATGACCACCCCGGTCGTCGGCGTGCTGTCGATCCTGCCGTCCCGCGCGGTCAACGAGCTGGCCCTCCTGGCCTCGCCGTCGACCCTGGTGCAGGGGGTCGGCTCGTGGGCGATGCAGGACCTGCTCTACCCGGGCGCCGGCGCCGGCCCACCGATCGGCAGCTTCGGCCCGGTCTACGCGGTCGTCGCCGTGCTGCTGGTCACCGCCTGCACCGCCCTGCTGCTGCTGCGATACCGGAAGGTGGCCGCCCGATGACCACACTCGACACCGACGCCCGACCGGCGGTCACCACCAGCACCCTGGATCTCGTCGGGGTCTCCCGCTGGTACGGCAACGTGGTGGCGGTCAACGACGTCACCATGCGGCTGGGCCCCGGGGTGACCGGCCTGCTCGGCCCCAACGGCGCAGGCAAGACCACCCTGCTGCACATGATGGCCGGCTTCCTCGCCCCGTCCCGGGGCACGCTCACCCTCGACGGCGAGTCGACCTGGCGCAATCCCGGTGTCTACCGGCAGCTCGGGCTGGTCAGCGAGCGGGAGGCGGTGCACTCCTTCCTCACCGCCAAGGAGTTCGTGCTGGCCAGTGCGAAGCTGCACCGGCTGCCCGACCCGCAGGCCGCGGCCCGCCGGGCGATCGAGCTGGTCGAGATGACCGACGCTCAGGACCGCCGGATCGGCACGTACTCCAAGGGGATGCGGCAACGTACCCGGGTGGCCGCCGCGCTGGTGCACGACCCGCAGGTGCTGCTGCTCGACGAGCCGTTCAACGGGATGGACCCGCGCCAGCGGCTGCACATGATGGGTCTGCTGCACTCCCTCGGCGACGCCGGGCGGACCATCCTGTTCAGCTCGCACATCCTGGAGGAGGTCGAGCAGGTCTCCGGCACGGTGCAGGTGATGGTCGCCGGGCGGCTGGCCGCCTCCGGCGACTTCCGGACCATCCGCCGGCTGATGACCAACCGACCGCACGTCTTCGCGGTCCGCTCCACCGACGACCGGGCGCTGGCCGTGGCGCTGATGGCCGACCCGTCGGTCACCGGCGTCGAGCTGGACAAGACCGGCCTGACCGTACGGGCCGGCGACTACGGCGCGTTCACCCGGGCGCTGCCCAAGATCGCGCTCGCCCGGCAGATCCGGGTCCGGCAGTTGACCCCCGAGGACGAGTCCCTGGAGAGCGTCTTCTCCTACCTGGTGGAGGCCTGATGTCAACCGTTTCCTGGATCACCGCGCGTGGGCTCTTCGGCCGTCGCCGGTTCCTCATGCTGCTGCCGCTGCCGGCGGTGCTGGTGCTGCTCGCCGTGCTCTGCCGGTCGCTCGGGGTCGACCCGGGCGAGTGGGCGTCGCCGGTGCTGGTCGGCCTCGGTCTGGCCGTGGTGCTGCCGGTGGTGGCGCTCATCGTCGGCACCGGCGTGCTGGGCGCGGAGATCGACGACGGCACGGTGGTGCACATCCTGACCAAGCCGCTGCCGCGCTGGCAGATCGTGCTGCCGAAACTCGCCGTGGCCGCCGGGGTCAGCGCGGTCACCGTCGCCGTGCCGCTCTACGTCGCGGGCGTGCTCGCCGACTCGGTACGCCTCGGCCTGGCCCTCGCCGCCGCTTCGGCGCTGGGTGCGCTGGCCTACTCGGCGCTGTTCCTGGCGCTCAGCCTGGTCACCCGGCGGCCGGTGCTGCTCGGCCTAGTGTACGTGCTGATCTGGGAGGGGCTGCTGGGCAACTTCGTCAGCGGCACCAGGGTGCTGTCGATCCAGCAGTGGGTGATCGCCCTGGCCGACCGGATGGCCCCCACGGCACTGCTGTCGACGACCGTCTCGGTGCCGGTGGCGGTCGTGTTGATCGCCCTGGTGAGCGTCGGCTTCACCGTCCTGGCGATCGACCGGCTCCGCTCCTTCAGCGTCGCCGGCGAAACCAGCTGATCCCGGCACCCCGCCCGGCCCGGCAGCCTTGTCCCGGGCCGGGCGGTGGTGCGACTGGGCTGGGCGGGCCGGATGGGGCAGCATGATCGACACAGGTGCGCCGATATAGCGGCATCCGCCCCACGCTGACACCGCTATATCGGCGATATTGCGAACCTCCGCGCGGGGTCGCCGACCCCGCGCGGCCATGCCGACCCCGTGCGGCCATGCCGGTCAGAAGGCGCTGGCGATAACCAGCTCGGGGGCGCGGTCGGGGAGCAGGTCGAGGGTGGTGATCCGGCCGGCGGCGCGGACGTCGTCGGCGATCAGGGTGAGCTGGTCGAGCAGGGCCGCCGGGCCCAACGCCTCGGCCAGCGGGATCTCCGCCCGCATCGACAGCTTGCGGTCGGACTTGGCCCGGCGGATCTGGGCCAGGGCGTCCCCGGCCAGCCGGAGCAGGGCCGGGTCACCGGTGCCGGTGATGGCCCGGTCCACCTCGTACGTGGTGGGCCAGGTCGACCGGTGCACCGAGCCGTACCGCCACCACGACCAGACCTCCTCGGTCACGTACGGCAGCACCGGGGCGAAGAGCCGTAGCTGCACCGACAGGGCGGTGGCGAGTGCCGCCCGGGCCGAGTCGGCACCCGGCCCGGTGCCGTAGGCGCGTTCCTTCACCAACTCGATGTAGTCGTCGCAGAACCGCCAGAAGAACGCCTCGGTGGCCTGTAGGGCGGTCGTGTGGTCGTACCCGTCGAAGGCGGTCGTCGCGGTGGTGACCACGGCGGACAGTTCGGCGAGCATGGCGGTGTCCAGCGGGGTGGTCGCCGGGGCGCGCAGGGCGTCGCCGGCACCGAGGCCGAGCGCGAACTTCGACGCGTTGAGCAGTTTGGTGGCCAGTCGCCGCCCCACCTTGATCTGCGCCGGGTCGAAGGCCAGGTCCATGCCGGGGCGGCCGTTGGCCGCCCAGTAGCGGACCGCGTCCGACCCGTGCTGCTCCAGCAGCGCCATCGGGGTGACGACGTTCCCCTTGGACTTGGACATCTTCTTGCGGTCCGGGTCGAGGATCCAGCCGGACAACACCGCGTCCCGCCAGGGCAGCACCCCGTGTTCCAGGTGGGCGCGGGCCACGGTGGCGAAGAGCCAGGTCCGGATGATCTCCTGCCCCTGCGGGCGCAGGTCCATCGGGAAGATCCGGTCGAACAACTCCGGGTCGGTCTCCCAGCCGCCGACGATCTGCGGGGTCAACGACGAGGTGGCCCAGGTGTCCAACACGTCCGGGTCGCCGACGAAACCGCCCGGCACGCCGCGCTGCGATTCGTCGTAGCCGGGCGGCGGTTCGCTGGACGGGTCGATCGGCAACGACGCTTCGTCCGGTGTGAGAGGGTTGGCGTGGTCCGGCTCGCCAACGGCGTCGAGCCGGTACCACACCGGCACCGGCACCCCGAAGAAGCGCTGCCGGCTGACCAGCCAGTCACCGGTCAGCCCACCCACCCAGTGCGCGTAGCGGTGCCCCATGTGCTCCGGCACCCAGCGCAGCTCGTCACCCCGGGCCAGCAGCTCCGCCCGCAGCCCGGCGTCCCGGCCGCCGTTGCGCAGATACCACTGCCGCGTCGAGACGATCTCCAACGGCCGGTCGCCGCGCTCGTAGAACTTCACCGGATGGGTGATCTCGCGCGGCTCGCCGACCAGGTCACCGGCCTCGCGCAGCAGCTCCACCAGGGCCCGGCGGGCGGCGTTGACCGGCTGCCCGGCCAACGCCGCGTAGGGGGCCGCCGGCACGTCGGCCGGTGGCTCGGCCAGCAGCCGACCGTCCCGGCCGATCACCACCCGGGTTTCCAGGTCGAGGTCCCGCCACCAGGTCACGTCGGTCAGGTCACCGAACGTGCACACCATCGCGACGCCGGTGCCCTTCGCCGGGTCCGCCAGCGGGTGCGCGCGCACCGGCACCTCCACCCCGAACACGGGGGTACGCACCGTCGCGCCCACCAGGTCGGCGTACCGCTCGTCGTCGGGGTGGCAGACCAGCGCCACGCAGGCCGGCAGCAGCTCCGGCCGGGTGGTGTCGATCAGCACCTCCCGCCCGCCCGGCCCGGTGAACCGCAGCCGGTGGTACGCCCCCGGGCGCTCCCGGTCCTCCAGTTCCGCCTGCGCCACGGCGGTGCCGAACCCGACGTCCCACAGCGTCGGCGCCTCCGCCTGGTACGCCTCACCCCGGGCCAGGTTGCGCAGGAACATCCGCTGCGAGGTGGCCCGCGCCGCCCGCCCGATCGTGGTGTACGTCAGCGACCAGTCCACGGACAGCCCGAGCCGCCGCCAGAGCGCCTCGAAGACCTGCTCGTCGTCGGCGGTCAACCGTTCGCACAGCTCGACGAAGTTGCGTCGGGAGATCGGCGTCGGCTCCCGGCGTCGGGCCTCGGTGACCGGGGCGTCGGGCGGCTGCCACGCCGGGTCGTACGGCAGGGACGGGTCGCAGCGCACCCCGTAGACGTTCTGCACCCGGCGTTCGGTGGGCAGGCCGTTGTCGTCCCAGCCCATCGGGTAGAACACGTTGCGCCCGCGCATCCGCTGGAACCGGGCCACCGTGTCGGTGTGCGTGTACGAGAAGACGTGCCCCATGTGCAGTTCGCCGGATACGGTCGGCGGCGGGGTGTCGATGGAGTACACGTCGTCGCCGCGACCGTGCCGACGCGGGGTTCCCGCCGGCCCGCGACCCGCTACGGTCGCCTTCTCCCGGTCGAACGCGTACGTGCCCTCCTCCTGCCAGCGGTGCGCCCAGTGCTCCTCGATGCCGTCCAGGGTGGGACGTTCGGGCACACCGGCGCGGACCGTCCTCGCCGTATCAGTCATCGGTCGATCGTAGGCAGCCTGCGACCTCCCGCCCACCGGCTTTATCCGGCGTGCCGGCTTCCTCGCGCCGGGTGCCGGCACGTCATGGTTCGTGGCGGGCCGGGTGTGCGGTGCGACGTGGGGCGGGCCGGGCGCGGCGACCGACCCGACCCGTCGACCGACCCGACCCGCCGACCTACCGCTTCGGGGAGCCGGCCGGACCCGTCGACCTAACGGTTCGGGGAGCCGGCCGGACCCGGTGGGTTACCGGTTCGAGGAGCCGACCGGCGGGGTGAGCAGTGGGCCCTGGGTGGCGATCTGGAAGCCGAGCCCGGTGCGGCCGTTGACCCGGTCGAGAATCACCGAGACCGGCGCGTAGGTGTTCTTCTCGTCCGGGTTGGTGCAGGGGCCCTCACCGGGGTCGCCGTTGTTCAGGATGCCCAGCGCCCGCCCGTCGGACTCGGTGAACAGCGGACCGCCGCTGTCACCCGGCCGGGCGCACACCCGCACGTCGATGCCGCCACTGGCCTTGCCGATGACCTCACCGCAGCGGGTGCCCGGCAGGTAGCCGGCTCCGGCGCCCGAGTCGACGTACTGCTCGCCGGCCTTCGGGGTGTACGCCGAGCCGGTGGCGCAGACCACCCAGCCGGCCTGCACGGCGGAGTACGGCGTGACGCCGGTGATCGGCACGTCGCGGCTGCCCTTGCTGGCGCAGGCCGGATTGTCCGCCACGCACCAGTAGTTGACCAGGCTCGGCGCGTTGCCCACGGTCCGCCTCGGGTACGCCCAGCGGGTCGTCGCGCCCTTCGCGTACGGCAGGACCGCGTAGTCGTTGGGGAAGGCGTTCTCGGCCAGCACCGGGTTGGTCGACTCCAGGCCCACCGGCACCTTCGGCCCGAGGAACTGGTGCCAGGTGTCGTCGACGCGCTGGTGCCGGCCGCCGACCACGCAGTGCCCGGCGGTCAGCACGTAGTACTGCCCGGACTTCGCCCGGACGTTGAAGCCGGTGGTGCAGCCGCCGACGGTGCCGTCGTCGCGGGGCACGTCGAGCCGGATGCCGCCGCGCATCGGCGCCTTGGCGCAGTAGCGCGGGTCGCACGCCTTGGGGATCGCGGAGCCGTCGAGCCGGGCCCGGGCCCGCACCGGCACCCCGGCCGCGTCGAGCGTACCGGCCAGCCGGGCGTCGTCGGCGGGCACCGCGTCGCCGGTGAGCACCAGCACCTCGTTGGCCCGCTCGTCGACCAGCACGTCCCGACCGGCGGTGACGCCCAGCGTCCCAGCCAGCCGGGCCGCCGCCGCGTCTAGGTCGCGCCGCGAATGGCGGACCGGCACGACGGTGACGTGCCGGGCGTCCGGCAGGCCGGCGACCGCCTCGGTGACCGGTGCCGGATCGGTGGCGGCGATGGTGAGCACCCCGCCACCGGCCTGGTCCAGCCACATCCCGGCGTACGAGTCGGGGAAACGGGCGGCGAGGGTGTCGGCCAGCGGCGCGGACAGCTCCTGGAGGGCCAGCCGGCGGGCGGCCTCGCCCGGGGCGACCCGGTAACGGTCGCTCAGGTAGCTCACCGAGGCGGGGGCGGCCTGCGCGACCTGGGTCGCGGGGCGGGTCACCACCGGCGCCGGGCGTGCTGCGGCCGGCGCCGCCGCCCGGCCAGCCGTGTCGGCGCGGGCCGACGCTCGGACCTCCCCGGCGACCGGGACCGTCCCCGCCGCCCAGGTGCCCCCGGTCGCGCCGGTGGCCGCACCGGCATCCCGGTCCACGGCCAACGCCACGCCTGTCGTCCCCATCGTGCTCAGCGCCAATGCCGCTGCCAGCACCACTCGTCCACGGATCCGCACGCCGCAACCTCCCCGTATGCCGGCGATGTGATAGACCCCGCCGCACCCGACCGGGCGGACCGGTGGAAACGGGGGCGAGGCCCATCGATGCGGGCAGAGTCTAGTCGTGCCACGGCCACCGGGCTGCCCCCCGGCCGGGTCAGACCAGCGAATCGCGCCACTGCCGGTGCAGTGCGGCGTACCGGCCGCCGGTGGTGGCGAGCCGGGCGGGTGGGCCGTCCTCGACGATCCGTCCGGAGTCGACGACCAGCACCCGGTCGGCGGTCTCCACCGTGGAGAGCCGGTGCGCGATCACCAGCGCGGTGCGGTCGCGCAGCACGGTGGACAGCGCCCGCTGCACCAACCGCTCGGTCGGCACGTCCAGCGACGACGTGGCCTCGTCGAGGATCAGCACCCGGGGGTCGGCCAGGAACGCGCGGGCGAACGCGACGAGCTGCCGCTGCCCGGCGGAGAGCCGGCCGCCGCGCCGGTGCACCTCGGTGGCGTACCCGTCGGGTAGGGCGGCGATGAAGTCGTGCGCACCGATCGCCCGCGCCGCCGCCTGCACCGCCGCGTCGGTGGCGTCCGGCCGCCCGAACCGGATGTTCTCCGCCACCGAGCCGCCGAACAGGTGGTTCTCCTGGGTCACCAGCACCACCGCGCGCCGCAGCTCGGCGTCGGACAGGTCCCGCAGGTCGACGCCGTCCAGTTCGACCGTGCCGGCGTCCGGGTCGTGGAACCGGGCGAGCAGCTTCGCCACCGTCGACTTGCCGGCGCCGGTCGGGCCGATCAGGGCGACCGTCTGCCCGGCCGGCACGACCAGGTCCAACCCGGTCAGGATCGGCGTCTGCGGCAGGTAGCCGAAGGACACCGCGTGGAACGTCACCGCACCCCGGCCCGGCCCGGCCGGCAACGGCACCGGCGACGCCGGTTCGGGCACCCCGGGCTGCTCGTCCAGCACCCCGGCGAGCTTCTCCAGGGCGGCGGTCGCCGACTGGAGGGAGTTGTAGAACTGGCTCAGCTCCTGCATCGGCTCGAAGAACCGGCGCAGATAGAGCAGGAACGCGGCGAGCACCCCGACCTCGGTGGCGCCGCCCAGCACCCGCCAACCGCCGTACCCGAGCACCATCGCCACGGTCACGTTGCCGATCACCTTGATCCCCGGCGAGTAGGTGGCGATCAGCCGGAAGCCGTGCAGGCTGGTCCGCCGGTACTCGTCGTTGACCGTCACGAAGATCTGCTGGTTGCGCGGCTCACGCCGGAACGCCTGCACCGCACGGATGCCGCGCAGTGACTCCACGAAGTGGACGATCACCAGCGCTACCGCCTCCCGGCTGTGCCGGTAGGCCCGGGCCGAGGCCCGGGCGAACCAGCGGGACAGCCAGAAAAGGAACGGGAACGCCAGCAGGGTCACCGCCGCCAGCGGCAGGTCCAGCCAGAGCAGGATGGCGGCGACCGACAGCACCGACAGCGCGGCGGCGACCAGGGTGTCGATCCCCCCGTCGACCAGTTCGGCGATGGAGTCCACGTCACTGGTGAGCCGGGACACCACCCGACCCGAGGTGTACCGCTCGTGGAACCCGACCGAGAGGGTCAGCAGGTGGCCGTACACCCGCTGGCGCAGGTCGAGCAGGACGGCCTGGCCGATCCGGGCGGAGCGGGTGAGGTAGCTGCGCCGGGCGACGTACTCGGTGACGGCCGCGACGGCGAACGCGCCCGCGACGGCCGCCAACGGACCCGGGTCGCCGGCCCGCAGCGGCGGCACCGCCCGGTCGATACCGAGCATGACCAGGTACGGACCGGCCATCGCGGCGGTGTTCTGGGCCAGCAGCAGGGCCACCGCCACGCCCAACGGCCGGCGGTGCGGACGGAGCAGGTCCCGCAGCAGCGCCCGACTGCGACCCCGCAGCCGGGCCACCGCCTCGGGGGAGTCGTCCTCGGCGCGGCTGCGGTCGGCGTCCGGGTCGGTGGCCCGGCCCCGCCAGTGCGACAACGCGGTGCCGGGCTGGCCGTCGTCACCGGCCGGGGGGTGCTGCCGCGGTGGTCGACGGCTCACGAACGCACCAGGCCTGGTGCCGGCGAGGGTTCGGCGGCGAGCACCGCACGGTACGCCGGCACCGTGGCCAGCAGTTCGGAGTGCCGGCCGACGGCGGTGATCCGCCCCCCGTCGAGCAGCGCCACCCGGTCGGCCAGCGCGACGGTCGACGGCCGGTGCACCACCAGCAGCGCGGTGGTGTCCCGCAGCACCCGGCGCAACGCCGCCTCGACCAGCGCCTCGGTCTGCACGTCCAGGGCGGAGAGCGGGTCGTCGAGGACCAGCAGCGCCGGCCGGCCGAGCACCGCGCGGGCCAGTGCCAACCGTTGCCGCTGCCCGCCGGAGAGCGACAGGCCCTGCTCGCCCACCCGGGTCGCCAACCCCCACGGCAGGTCGTACGCGAAGTCGGCCTGGGCCAGCGCCAACGCGGCCCGGACCTCGTCGCCGGTCGCGTCCGGGCAGCCCAGGGTGAGGTTCTCCCAGACCGACATGGAGAACAGGGTCGGCTCCTCGAAGGCCACCCCGACCAGCCGGCGCAGCGCGTCCAGGCGTACCCCCCGCAGGTCGTGTCCGTCCAGGGTGATCCGGCCGCCGGTCACGTCGTAGAGCCGGGGGACCAGGGAGAGCAGGGTGCTCTTGCCGCATCCGGTCGCCCCGACCAGGGCCAGCGTCTCGCCCGGCTCGACGGTCAGCTCGATCTCCCGCAGCACCGGTTCGGCGCTGCCCGGGTAGCGGAACGACACCCCCTCGAAGCGGAGCCGGCCGCGCACCGCCGACCGGGTCAGTGCGACCGCGTCCGGGGCGTCCACGATCGACGGCGGGGTGTCCAGCACCTCCTGGATGCGGTCCGCCGCGGTCGCCGCCTCCTGCCCGTTGGCGATGATCCAACCGAGCGACTGCACCGGCCAGATCAGCATGAGCTGGAGGCTGACGAACGCGACCAGTTCCCCGATGGTCAACGTGCCCCGGGCGACAAGCGTCGCGCCGCCGACCAGGGTCGCCCCCAGGGTCAGGTTGGGCACCAGGTCGAACAGGGCCGACGCGCGGGCCAGCAGGGCGCCCTTGCCGACGCCGGTGTCGTGCAGCGCGCGGGCCCGCCCGGCGAACCGGTCGGCCAGCTCCGGCCCCCGCCCGTACGCCTTCATGGTGCGCAGCCCCTGCGCGGTCTCCTCGACCAGGGTGGCCACGTCGCCCTGCTGGTCCTGCATCCGCCGCGACGCCGTGTGGTAGTGCCGGCCGAACCGGCGGCTGATCAGGAACAGCGGCACCGCGCTGGCGGCCACCAGCAGCCCCAGCGGCCCGTGCAGCCGGAGCAGAAGGGCCACCACGGCGACGTAGGTGACCACGTTGAGCACCAGGAACAGCAGGCCGAAGGAGAGGAACCGGCGCAGCACCGACAGGTCGCTGATCGCCCGGGAGAGCAGCTGCCCGGACTGCCAGCGGTCGTGGAAGCCGGCCGGCAGGCGTTGCAGGTGGGCGTAGAGGTCGGCGCGGATGGTCGCCTCCATGCCGACCGAGGAGGACGACTGGCTCCACCGCCGGATGAAGATCAGCACCGCCTCGACCAGCCCGAGCAGCAGGGCCAGCCCGCCGAGGCGGAGCAGCCCCGCCGGGTCGTGCCGGGCGATCGGCCCGTCCACCACCCGCTGCGCCACCAGGGGTACGGCGAGACCCGCCCCCGTCGCGGCCAGCGCGGCCAGCAGCAACAGCACGTACGCGGCGGCGTACGGGCGCAGGTAGCGGCGCAGCCGCCAGAGGTTGCGCAGCGGAGGGACCCGGCCGTCCGCCCTCGGGATGGCCGGGTCGCCGTCGCGCTGCGCAGGCACTACCCGACGGTAGCGTCGATCCGCGTCGATGCCGCTGTCAGGTTGCCGTCAGCCGGCGCTCGTGCCCGAGCAACCACTTCTTCACCGGCAGCCCGTACCGGTAGCCGCCGAGGGTCCCGTCGGTGCGCAGCACCCGGTGACAGGGGACGAAGAGGGCGGCGGCGTTACGGGCACAGGCGGCGGCGGCCGCCCGGACCGCGGCGGGCCGGCCGGCCAGCGCGGCGTACCCGGTGTAGGTGATCGGCTCACCGGGCTTGACGTCGCGCAGCACGGTCCACGCATGGGTCTGGAACGCGCCGCCGCTCTGCTGCCGTACCGGCACCCCGTCGATCGCGGTCAGGTCCCCGTCGAGGTAGGCGCGGACGGCGGCGGTCACCGGCCCGAGGTCGGCGTACGGCTCCAGTGGGCCACGCAGGCTCGGGTGCACCAACGGCAGCAGGCTCTGCGGGTCGGCGGTGAACCCGGCGGCCCGGACCGCGCCGTCCGGGTCGACCAGCACGCTGAGCGGGCCGGCCGGGGTGTCCATGGTGGTGGTGCCGATGGTGGTCATGCCGCTCTCCAGAGTCTGATCGCCGCGTACGACCGCCAGGGCCGCCAACGGTCGGCGTACGCGTCCAGGGTGGTGGGGGTGTGGGGCAGGCCGAGGGCGGCGGCGCCCCGGCGTATCGCGAGGTCGGTGGGGAGCAGCACGTCGGGGTCGCCGAGAGCCCGCATGGCCAGGTAACCGGCCGTCCACGGGCCGATTCCGGGCAGCGCGGTCAACCGTCGTACCGTCTCGGCCCGGTCCCCACCCGGTTCCAGGTCGATCTCCCCGGCGGCGACCGCCCGGGCGAGCGCCCGGATCGTCTCCCGTCGGGCGACCGGCATCCCGAACGCCGCATCCGGCAACCCCAGCACCTCCTCCGCCCCCGGAACCCCCACACCCCCACCCCCACTGCCCGCCCCGCCCGTCCCGCCGTCCCGCCCGTCCCGCCGTCCCCGCCCGTCCCGCCGCCCCCGCCCGCCCCGCCGGGGTGATCAAGAGGTTTGCGTCGCGGGGAAGCGCTCTCCGTGACGCAAACCTCTTGATCACCGGGGCCAGGGCCGGGGGTGGGGGTGGGGCCGGGGGTGGGGGTGGGGTGGGTCAGGAGGCGGGTGAGGGTGGTGCGGGCGGCGGGGAGGGAGACTTGCTGGCCGACGATGGCGCGCAGGGCCAACTCGAAGCCGTCCACCGACCGGGGCACACGGACCCCGGGTTCGGCGGCGACGACCCCGGCGAGGACCGGGTCGGCGGCCAGTGTCTGGTCGATCGCCTCCGGGTCGGCGTCCAGGTCGAACAGACGCCTGCACCGGGCCACCGCCGGGGCCAGGTCCCGCAGGTCGGCCAGCCGCAGCGTCGCCACGACGTGTCCGCTCGTCGGCGTCAACGCGACCTCCGCCGGGCCGTGCGGCAACCGCAACTCCCGGCGGTACGTCCCGTCGCGCACCTCCTCCAGGCCGGGCAGCACCCGGGCGGCGAGGTACTCCAGCAGGGCAGCGGCGTGCAGCGGCGGCCGGTACGCCAACCGGAGCGTGATCGTGCCCGCCCCGCCCGGTGCCGGTCGGCTGCCCCGCCCGGTACGCAGTTGCGACGGCACCGTCCCGTACACCTCGCGGACGGTGTCGTTGAACTGCCGCACACTGCCGAAGCCGGCCGCGAACGCCACCTCCGCCAGGCCCAGTCCGGTGGTCTCGATCAGCGTCCGTGCGGTCTGTGCCCGTTGCGCCCGGGCCAGCGCCAACGGGCCGGCACCCAACTCCGCCCGGAGCATCCGGTGCAGGTGCCGCTCGGTGTAGCCCAGCCGGGCGGCCAGCCCCGGCACGCCGTCCCGGTCGACCACCCCGTCGGCGATCAGCCGCATGGCCCGACCCACCACGTCGGCGCGGACGTCCCACTGCGGGGAACCGGGCGCGGCGTCCGGCCGGCACCGGCGGCAGGCCCGTAGCCCGGCCCCCTGCGCGGCGGCGGCCGACGGGAAGAACCGGACGTTGCGCCGCTTCGGCGTCATCGCCGGACACGACGGCCGGCAGTAGATCCCGGTCGACGTGACGCCGGTGTAGAACCAGCCGTCGAACCGCTGGTCACGGCTGTCCACGGCCCGATAGCACCGTTCAAAGTCCAACTCCACGCCACCGATCATGCCCGCAGCTCAGCAGCGGTGGCTCGCGGGAATCGGACCTGAGCATGCCCGGTCCGAGGGCGGCCACCGTCCGCGCCGCCCGGCGCGAGGGCGGGCGACCCCGCCGGCCGACAGCAGTAAGTCGACGGCCGGCAGGGTCGCCGTGCGTCAGTTCCCCGTCGTCGGGGCGGCCGGCCGGCCGCCCCGCGGGCCCTCGTCGACGGGCGGTGCGGTGCGGGCGGGGACCGGTGCGGCGGGGACCCGGCCGGTCCGGGGCTGGTCGACGGGTGGTGCGGTGCGGGCCGGTGCGGGCATCCCGGGTGCCGCCGGTGCGGCGGTGCGGGCCGGGACGGGTGCGCCCGGTTCGGCGGTCCGGCCGGTCAGCGGTGGCCGGTCTACGGGTGGTGCGGTCCGGGCCGGGGCGGGGACCGGCGCGGCCGGCCCCCTGCTCGGCGTCGAGGCCGGTACGGCGGGCGGGGCGTCCCCGCGACCGCTGGCGGCCATCGCGAGCGGGGCGGCGATCAGCACGGCGGCGACGGCACCCACGGCGCTCATCGTCACGGTGGCGCGGCGTCGGGTACGGGCCCGGTGTTCCGCGCGGGTCAACTGGTCGTGCACTGTCGGTGCCTCCTCGGCAAGGTCGGTGAGGGTGGCGCGGATGAGGTCCTCGATGGGCGTGGTCACCGCCGTACCTCCAGCAGTTCGATGTCCGGCAGGAGTTGCCGCAACCGGGCCACGGCCCGGTGGGTGCGGCTGCGCACGGTGCCGACCGAGCAGCCGAGCGCGGCGGCCACCTGGGTCTCGGTCAGGTCCTCGTAGTAGCGCAGGACCACGACCGTGCGCTGGGCCGCCGGCAGCGCGCGCAGCGCGGCCCGCATCGCCAGGCGTACGTCGGTGCCGCCGAACGGGTCGGGACCGGCCCGTTCGGCGGCACCGGTGAGCAACGTCTCCCGGTACCGGCGCAGTCGCCGCCACCAGCTGACCTGCTCCCGGTACATGACCGCGCGCAGGTAACCCTCCGGGTCGGCGTGACGCAGGTCGCGCCACTTCGGAATGGTCCTGGCCAGCGCCGACTGGAACAGGTCCTCGGCGGCGTGCCGGTCCCCGGTGAGCAGGTACGCGACCCGCATCAGGGCCGGCGTCCGGCTGGCCACGAACTCGGCCAGCCGGGCCCGGTCGTCCTCGTCCACCCGCCCTCCCCGATGTTGGCTGTCACCGATACAGACGCCCCAGCCCGGCGCAGCTATCCCGGGATCCGCGGGGAGTTTCCCGCGGCAAAGTGTCGGTAGTGGTCGGTAGCGTCCCGGCACCAACTCCAGAAGGGTGCGGCGATGGCGAGCGTGACCGGGCGGGGCGACCCTCGGTCAGGGCGGGCGCGGCTGGACGAGGCCGCCGCGCAGGGCCTCTACGACCGGATGCGGGTGGTCGCGCCGGCCGCCTTCGGTGCGATCGAGCGGGACCGGGCCGACGACCCGGCGCGGCCGTTCGCCGACACCGCGTGCGGTCGGCTGGCCGGGTCCCTCGACGCGGCCGGTCTGCGGGCGCTGGGCATGTGGGCGCACCACTGGTGCATGCGGTTCTACGACGACGACACCCGGGTCGGCCGGCGGCTGGTCCGGGAGATCGCCGGCCGGCGGGGGCTGGGCTGGACGGCCGACGAGGTCCACTGGATGCTCGGTGAGTCCGAGCGGGCCGGCCCGACCGCGCCGGACCGGTTCACCCTGCCGCTCGCGGCGGCGGGTGAGTTGCCCGGGGTGACCGACGGCGGGGTGGGCTGGCGTCTCGCCGGGTGACCCGGGCCGGTGACCGCAGCGGCGGCGCGACCCGCCGGGTGGCGGTTGCCGGGGGTTGGGGTGGGCGGGGCCGGCGGTGGCGCAGGATGGGGGCGGGAGTCAGCCAGCGAGAGGACCAGGATGCCCGCCGTTCAACCGACGATCGTCGCCACCAGCATGGGTTTCACCAGCCGGGGTCGGGGGCCCCTGGATGCCGCCCCCGGGCCGGTCTTCGACCTGATGGCCGAGTTGGCGCAGGTCGACGAGCCGAGGATCTGCTATCTCAACCAGGCCGTCGGCGACCAGCCCACCTCGTTGACGATCTTCCACGGCGCATTCGCCGGTACCCGTTACCGCCCGTCGCACCTGGCGCTGTTTCCGATGCCCAACGTCGAGGACGTCCGGGCCCACCTGCTCGGCCAGGACATCATCTGGGTCGGTGGCGGCAGCGTGGCCAACCTGTGCGCGGTGTGGCGGGTGCACGGCCTGCCGGAGATCCTGCGCGAGTGCTGGGAGGCCGGGGTGGTGCTCGGTGGGGTCTCCGCGGGCTCGATCTGCTGGCACGTCGGCGGGCCCACCGACAGCTTCGGGCGGCAGTTGCGCGCCTACACCGACGGCCTGGGCTGGTTGCGGTACGGCAACGGGGTGCACTACGACAGTGAGGCGCAGCGCCGGCCGCTGCTGCACCGGTTGGTCGCCGACGGCACCCTGCCGGCCAGCCACTGCACCGACGACGGGGTGGGGTTGGTCTACCGGGGCACCCGGCTGGCCGAGGCGGTCGCCGACCGGCCCGGCGTGGCCGCGTACGAGGTGGTGCCGGACGGTGCGGGTGGGGTGCGGGAGACCCGGATCGAGCCCCGGCTGCTGACCGCCTGAGCGTCTCCGACGGGCCTGCCTGCCGGGTACCGGGGGCCGACGGCGTAAGCTGGCCCGTCGTGAGTCTCACCATCGGCATCGTCGGCCTGCCCAACGTCGGCAAGAGCACCCTGTTCAACGCGTTGACCAAGAACGACGTGCTCGCGGCGAACTACCCGTTCGCCACCATCGAGCCCAACGTCGGGGTGGTGGGGCTGCCGGACGGGCGGCTCGACAAGCTCGCGGAGATCTTCTCGTCGCAGAAGGTGCTGCCCGCGCCGGTGTCGTTCGTCGACATCGCCGGTCTGGTCCGGGGGGCGTCGAAGGGGCAGGGCCGGGGCAACGCGTTCCTGGCGAACATCCGGGACGCCTCGGCCATCTGCCAGGTGGTGCGGGCCTTCTCCGACCCGAACGTGGTGCACGTCGACGGCAAGGTCTCGCCGGCCGACGACATCGAGACGATCAACACCGAGCTGATCCTGGCCGACCTGCAGACCCTGGAGAAGGCGCTGCCACGGCTGGAGAAGGAGGCCAAGCTCCGTAAGGACCGGGCCGCCGCCGTCGCCGCCGCGAAGCAGGCCGTCGAGGTGCTCGACGGCGGCATCACCCTGTACGCCGGGGCAGCCGCCGCCAAGATCGAGCTGGAGCACCTGCGGGAGCTGCACCTGCTCACCACCAAGCCGTTCCTCTACGTCTTCAACGTCGACGAGGCGGAGTTGGCCAACGCCGCCTTCCTCGACGAGTTGCGCGCCCTGGTGGCCCCCGCCGAGGCGGTGTTCATGGACGCCAAGATCGAATCCGAGCTGGTGGATCTGCCCGAGGAGGAGGCCCGCGAGCTGCTGGAGTCCATCGGGCAGTCCGAGCCGGGGCTGAACCAGCTCGTCCGGGTCGGCTTCCGCACGCTCGGGCTCCAGACGTACCTCACGGCGGGGCCGAAGGAGGCGCGGGCCTGGACGGTGCCGGTCGGCGCGACCGCCCCGGAGGCCGCCGGGGTGATCCACAGCGATTTCCAGCGCGGCTTCATCAAGGCCGAGGTGGTCTCCTACGGCGACCTGGTCGCGGCCGGTTCGATGGCGGCGGCGAAGGCCGCCGGCAAGGTCCGGATCGAGGGCAAGGAGTACGTCATGCAGGACGGCGACGTGGTGGAGTTCCGCTTCAACGTCTGATCCCAGCCCGCCCAGCCGCGGACCGCGGGTGCCTCGCCGCCGCCGAGGGGCGCGGGTCAGGGGTGCCCCAGCCGGGGGTCGTCCGCCCACGGTGAGTGCGGGTGGGCCAGTCGGACCGCGTCGCGCAACCACCGGCGCTGCGCCGGGGTCAGCAGGTGTCGGGCGACGTCCAGGTCGTGCTCGTCGCGGGGGCGCGGGTCGGGTGACTTCCACAGCAGTTGGGTGCCGGGCGTCCCGGTCGGTACGGCGCGGACGGACACTACCGCCGAGTCCCACGGGAGCGTGATCCGTGGATCGCGTCGGTAGCGCCAGTCCGTCTCGGCACCGTCCTCCAGGTTGATCTGGAGGACGAAGCGGTCCCGGCCGGCGTCGTACACCCAGATGTTGTGCAGCCCGGTGGCGTCGTGCCCGTCCGCCAGCGGGAACAGGTGCCCCCGCCGGGCCGCGAACGGCCGCAGGTCCGCCGGTAGTGCGTGCAGCAGGGCGGGCAGCGCCGGCCGCAGGGTGCTGACGTCGATGTCGCCGTGCGGTCGGCTCGGGCTGCCGTGCCAGTGGTCGATGGCCCATCCCCCGGAGAGCCACCAGCGCGCCGGGCAGCCGGCGAACAACTCGTGCACCTCGGCGACCGAGAGCGCGGACCAGAGGTGCCGTTGAGGGTCGTACCGCACGGACCCAGGCTGACAGCCGGCCCCGCCGGACGCCAGTCGGGAACCGGCGCTCTCGCGGGTCACCGGTCGACCCTGCGACCACGGGACAGCGGGCGGGGTGGTGCTGACCCTACGGTGGTGGTGTGGTGACCTTGCGGCTGGAACCGATGACCGACGAGCAGTACCTCCGCTACCGGGAACGCGCCGAGGAGGACTACGCGCGCAACATCGCCGCCTCCGGGGCGATGCCGCTGCCGGAGGCGCGGGAGAAGGCCCGGCAGGACTTCCAGGGCCTGCTGCCCGACGGCCTGGCCACCGAGGGGCACCGGCTCTGGACGGCGTACGACGACGACGTCGAGGTCGGTCGGCTCTGGCTGCACCTGGAGCAGAAGTCCGACGGCCTGCACGCCTTCGGCTACGACTTCGCGGTACGCGAGGAGCTGCGCCGCCGGGGCTACGGCCGGGCGATCATCGAGGCCGCCGAGCGGCTCTGCCGGGAGTGGGGCGTGGTCGCCATCGGGCTGAGCGTGTTCGGGTTCAACACCGGCGCGCGGGCGCTCTACGAGCAGATGGGCTTCGAGGTGACCGCGATCCGGATGGCCAAGCGGCTGTGACGTGCGGATCCCGGGCCGCCTGAACGAGCGCCCCGGGAGCGGGCGACGGCGTGCCGGCGCCAACACCGGCACCTCGACGATCGACGGCTGGCCCGGCCGGGGTCGGGACGCCCGCCCCGACCCCGCCCCGACCCCGGCCGGTCACCGGGTCAGCGCCGGTAGACCGAGACGTGCGATCTGCTGCCGTCGTCGAAGGGTTGCCGGTGCCAGTCGGCGTACCGGGCGACGAGCCGCAGTCCGGCCTGTTCGGCCAGCTCGTCGATCTGTTCCGGCCAGCGGTAGTGCATCGCGAACGGTTCCAGGTGCACCCCGTCGCGGTCGAAGGTGATCGTCTGCCGGATGAAGGTCTGTGCGGCCCGGTCGTACTGGTGCAGCCGGATGGTGGCGGAGTCCTCGGTCACCGCCCGCATCTGTACCTGCTCGTCCCGGTCGAAGTTGGCCGGGTCGGGCACGAACGCCTCGACGACGAACTCGCCACCGGGGGCCAGCACCCGGGCCACGTTGCGGAAGCAGTCCTGCTGCCGCTCCGCGCGCACCAGGTTGAACAGGGTGTTGAACACCAGGTAGACCAGCTGGTACGGACCCGTGACGGGCACGTCGGCCAGGTCGCCGACGGTGACCGGGATGCCGTCTCCGCCGGGCTTGGCGCGCAGCTTCGCCACCATCTCCGGTGACGCCTCGACCCCGTCGACGGGTACGCCCCGGGCGGCGAGCGGCAACGCCACCCGGCCCGTCCCGATGGCGAGTTCCAGCACCCGTCCGCCGTCGGCCCGACCGGCGAGGAAGTCCACCGCCGGTGCCGGGTCGGGGTTGCCGGGGTTGTCGTAGCCGTCGGCCCACATCCTGCCGAAGTGGCCCGGGTCGTCGAAGACCGACATCAGCGGCCCCCTTCCCCGGGCCGGACCGCTCTGTCGTTACCGGCGCGCAGCCGCGCCGGCACTGCCGTGTCGCTGGTGGTCACGAAGCCTCGATTCCCGCTGCTGGAGGATTGTCGGTGCCTGGGTGGACCCCGTCGGGTACGACATGTCGTCAGCTCCTTCCGGTCGGCTTCACGCCCAGCCAAGCAGCGGCCCGTCAGTGGGGCAACCCGGTTTCCGGCGGGCGGGCCAGGTCCAGCGTCCAGTGCCGGGTACGGATCACCTGCTCGTTGAACTCGACGTCCTCCTCGCCGCGCGGGGTGAATCCGAGTGCCCGGCAGATCCCGTTGGACGGGCCGTTGGTGACGGCCGGGAAGGCGTGCACGGTGTCCCACCGTCGCTCGGCCCGGGCCTGGTCGAGCAGCGCGCGGACGCCCCGCTTGGCCAGGCCCCGGCCCTGGAACTCGGGCAGCACCATCCAGCCGATCTCGGCGGCCGTCCCGTCGTCCGGCGCGGGCCGCCAGAGGGTGACGGTCCCGGCGACGGCGTCGTCCACCACGATCATCTTGATCAGGGCGGTGCCGTCGGCGGCCAACCGGGCGTCCCGGCGGACCTGCCGGGTCACGTGGGCCGGCGGCAGCGGCCCGCCGAGTTCGGCCATCATCACCGGGTCGCAGCGCATCCGCAGGTACGCCTCGACGTCGGTGGCCAGCACGTCACGCAGGAACACGCCGCACCTGCCCCCGCCGGCCACAGTGGAGAGTCGTCCGCATGGGCCGAGTATTCCAGGGACCGCCCGATCCGGGGGTCAGGCGGAGCGGGGTGGGCACCCGTCGGCGGCGCGGCGGGAGGGGCGGGTCGGCGGGCGGGTCGGTGGCCGGCAGGGCGGGGGCGGTCAGGAGATGTAGTGCAGGATCACGTTGTGCACGTGGTGGCTCTTCTGCGCCCCCCGGAACTCCACCTCGTAGGTGTGGGTGCCGACGTGCACCGCGATCGAGCCGGTGGAGAAGAACTCCCCGCCCCACGACTTGTTGCTCACCACGCTCACGCTAGTGATCTTGGAGTACGGGATGCTGGTGATCGCGAACTTCTTCCCCACGAATGACCGGTCCTGGATGATCACCCGCCGGTCGGTCAGGCCGATGAACCCGGTGCCGGTGCCGACGGCGTCGTAGACGGCGATGATCTGTTCCCCGTCGAGCAGTCCACTGCGGATCTGGTTGAACTGCTCCTTGCGGTCGTACGTCGCATTTGCCATGGAATCCACGGTAGGAGGTGCCCGCCAGCGTCGGCGGTTGCCCGCCGGTTGGCCCCGTCGACTAGTCTCCCCATGCCTGGCCAGACGCGGGCGACGGGGGAGGGAAGCGGCGTGACCAGCGAGCATTCCGAGGCGCAACCCACCGACGAGGCCCGGCCGGAGCCCTCGTCGGCACCGGCCGGTGGCGCGGACGCGGCTGCGCCCCGTCGGGCGGGCACCACCGACGTGCCCGACTGGGAGCCGTGGCCGCAGCGGCCGCCCACCCGGGGCCGGCTGAACCGGATGGCCGTCGTCACCCTCGTGTTCGGCCTGCTCGGCGGGGTGCTCGCGCCGATCACCGCCGTGTTCGCGCTGCGACGGATCAGGCGCGAGGGCGAGCGGGGGAAGGGTCTGGTGACCGCCGGGCTGGTGCTTCTCGGCGGCTGGGTGCTGGCCGGCCTGGTGGCGTGGGGCGTCACGGCGACCGGCACCGACCCGGACACCGGGCTGCGGGGGCTGCGGGTGGGGGACTGCTTCCGGGTGCCAACCGGGGCCACCGCCAGCCGTACCGCGCCGGAGCAGGTCACCCGGGTCGGCTGTGACGCGCCCCACAACGCCGAGTACGTCGACGACTTTCCGGCGTACGAACGCTCCGCCGACGAGCGTTACCCCGGCGCGGCGGCGCTCTCCCAGCGGGCGGAGACGCTCTGCCGGCAGCGCCAGCGCAGCTACGTGGTGGACCCGCTGGGGTTGCCCGCCGAGGTGCGGTTGAGCTGGTACCTGCCGACCCGGGTCGACTGGTCCACCGATCCCACCATCACCTGCTATCTGACCTCACCGACCCAGCTGTCCCGTCCGCTGCGGATGGACAGTACGGTGCTCGACCCGGCGCAGCTCGGCTACCTGCTGGCCAGCCGGGACTGGACCGAGGCGCGGGCCGCCCTGGTGGCCAGCGGGTCGACCGCCACCCCGGCGACGTTGCGTGACGCGGTCCGCCGGGCCGAGGGCACCCACACCGACATGTGGTTCCGGTTGCGCCGGGAACCCTGGCCGGAGGCGGTCCGGCCGGCGATGGAGCGGCTGCTCACCGAGATGGAGCAGGACGAGCCGGCCTGGCGGGACGCCGACGGCGAGCCCGACCGGGGCAGGCTGCTCCAGATCGTGGCACAGGCGGGGCAGCACCCGGACCCGGCCACCGAGCTCGCCGTACGCCAGGCCCTTCGGTTGCCCACCGCGCAGGGTGAACCGATGCGGTGACCGTCACCGACGGTGTCGAGTTGACCACTCGGTGGGGGTGGGTCGGACGTTCCGGGGAGCTGGCCGGCCGCTGATCGGCCCTAGGCTGAGGCTGGTGGCGACGGTGCGGTGGCGGACGGGGGCCGACGATGACGGGGGTGGCCGTGGGCGTGCTGCCGTCGGACGGGTGCCCGCCGTCGCGGGGCGCTCAGTCCGCCGTCACCGCACGGTACGCGTCCTCGATGCGGGCGGCGAGCAGCACCTCACCGTCGGTGAGTGGCTCGCCGTCGCCGTGGCCGACCCGGATGCGCGTCTCGGTGTCCTGCCGGCTGATGTCCGGTCGCAACCGCAGCGCGTCCGCGACGACCTTGACCCGCTCGGTCAGCTCCGCGTGCTGGGAGTCGTCTATCACCAGGGTGCGGCGGATCTGCTCACCGTCACGGGTCCACCCGTGCAGGAGCGTGAGGGCGTCACTGAGATAGTCGTGCTTGGTTCGGCTGGTGAACAGCGCACGCATCACCGCACCTCCCAGGCGCCGTTGCCGGCTTGTGGCCAAATCGTCGCCGTCCCGTGTCCTCGTGGTGTTAACAGTCTGTCGACCTGACGGCGGTGTGTCCACGCCCACACTTCCGTCTCTTATTGGCCTACCGGTCGAGGACGGTACCCAAACCGACGATTGATCTGGCACGCTGGACGCCCGTGCAGACCGAACGGTGTAGCGGTGACGGGCAGACCGACCGGCGTGAGCCGCGGGTGGTCGTGGGTGCGGCGATCATCTCCGCGGGGCGGGTGCTCGCCTGTGCGCGCACCGCGCCCCCCGAGGTCGCCGGCATGTTCGAGTTTCCCGGCGGCAAGGTCGAGCCGGGCGAGAGCGAGACGGCCGCGCTGATCCGCGAGTGCGCCGAGGAATTGGCCGTCCGGGTGGCGATCGGCGACCGGATCGGCCGGGACGTCCGGATGGCCCACGGCCGGTCGGTGTTGAAGGTGTACG
Source organism: Micromonospora sp. RL09-050-HVF-A (assembly GCF_019374995.1). NCBI lineage: Bacteria > Bacillati > Actinomycetota > Actinomycetes > Micromonosporales > Micromonosporaceae > Micromonospora > Micromonospora sp. RL09-050-HVF-A. Next base: position 3,505,616 of record NZ_JAGKQP010000002.1, on the reverse strand, counting down.
CGGCCCGCCTGCTGCACGGCGACCAGCCGCGCGCGCTGGAACACTCCGCGCTGCGCTGGCTCGCCGCCGGTGAGCTGGACAGCGTCACCTGGCTTCCCGCCGACGCGCCGATCGTCGCCGTCCTCCGCCCGCTGCTGGCCGCCGACTGACGGGTCGGCCACCCGGGTGCGGACGGCGACGGGGGCCGCGGCTTGCGCCGCGACCCCCGTCGTCTGTCGTGCCCGTTGCGGGCCCGCCGGGTGGCGTCAGTGCTTGCGGGCCCGCCGGCTGGCGTCAGTGCCTGTCGCCCTCGCCTGCCGGCTTGTCGTCCTGGCTCGGGTGGGCGAAGTTGAGGTGCTCCGGCGGCAGCGGGAAGGTGACGTCGTCACCGAACGGCGACGGGGCCGCCGCCCGGTCGAAGGTCAGCTCCGTCAGCGGGAGCCTGCCCCGGTCGTCGACCGCCGGCATCGTCGGGTGCGGGACCTCGCGGTGCCAGTTCACACCCTGCTGCGCCTGGGCCTCCGCGGCCGGGTCGCCGGAACCGCCGGCGTGCGAGTGGACCCCGGTCTGACGAGCGCCGCTGTGCACCACGGACCCCTTTCCCGCGCTGTTCGCGGTGCTCTGGGGCGTCTCGCCCCGACGGAAGATCTTGCTACCGAGCCATACCAGGGGATCGTACCTGCGGTCGACGACCCGTTCCTTCATGGGGATGATCCCGTTATCGGTGATCTTGATGTGCTCGGGGCAGACCTCCGTGCAGCACTTGGTGATATTGCAGAAGCCGAGCCCCTGCTCCTGCTGCGCGTACTGCTTGCGGTCGGTCTTCGCGTCCAACGGGTGCATGTCCAGCTCGGCGGCCCGGATGAAGAACCGGGGGCCGGAGAAGGCCGGCTTGTTCTCCTCGTGGTCGCGGATCACGTGGCACACGTTCTGGCACAGGAAGCACTCGATGCACTTGCGGAACTCCTGCGAGCGCTCCACGTCGACCTGCTGCATCCGGTACTCGCCCGGGGCCAGGTCGGCCGGCGGGGCGAAGGCCGGCGTCTCCCGCGCCTTTTCGTAGTTGAACGAGACGTCCGTGACCAGGTCCCGGATCACCGGGAAGGTCCGCAGCGGGGTGACCGTGACGGTCTCCGACTCCTCGAACGTCGACATCCGGGTCATGCAGCTCAGCCGGGGCTTGCCGTTGATCTCCATCGAGCAGGAGCCGCACTTGCCCGCCTTGCAGTTCCACCGGCAGGCCAGGTCCGGCGCCTCGGTGGCCTGGAGCCGGTGGATGACGTCGAGGACGACCTCGCCCTCGTTCACCTCGACCGAGTAGTCCTGGAGGTCACCGCCGGTCTCGTCGCCCCGCCAGATGCGGAACTCCCTCTTGCTTCCCATCAGTTCGCCTCCTCGGTGAGGGCGTCGAAGTCGGCCAGCTCCTCGTCGGTCAGATACTTGGCCAGCTCGGTCCGGTCGAAGAGACCGATCAACTCGGCCCGCATCTTCGGCAGCGGCTTGTGCTCCAGCCGGACGGTGTCGCCGTCCAGGGCGCAGACCAGGTTGACCCGACGCCAGCTCGGATCCATGGTCGGGAAGTCCTCGCGGGTGTGCCCGCCGCGCGACTCCTGCCGCTCCAGCGCCGCCTTCGCGGTGCACTCCGAGACGACCAGCATGTTGCGCAGGTCCAACGCCAGGTGCCAGCCCGGGTTGTAGCGCCGGCCGCCGGCCGCGCTCACCTTCGCCACCCGCTCGCGCAGCTCGGTCAGCCTGTGCAGCGCGTCGACCAGCTCGCCCTCCCGGCGGATGATCCCGACCAGATCCCCCATCACCGCCTGGAGGTCCTGCTGCAGGGTGTACGGGTTCTCCCCGGTGTCCCGCTGCAACGGCGCCAGCGCCGCCTCCACGGCGGTCTCCACCGCACCCACCGGCACCTTCGGCCGCGAGGTCAGCTGATCGGTGTACGACGCCGCGTGCCCGCCCGCCCGCTTGCCGAAGACCAGCAGGTCGGACAGGGAGTTGCCGCCCAACCGGTTGGAGCCGTGCATGCCACCGGACACCTCACCAGCGGCGAACAGCCCCTGCACGGTGCCGTACGCGGCCCCGGAGTCCGGGTCCACCTCGACGCCGCCCATCACGTAGTGGCAGGTCGGCCCGACCTCCATCGGCTCGGCCGTGATGTCGACGTCGGCCAGTTCCTTGAACTGGTGGTACATCGACGGCAGCCGGCGACGGATCTCGTCGGCCGAACGCCGGGAGGCGATGTCCAGGTAGACACCGCCGGCCGGCGTACCCCGACCGGCCTTGACCTCGCTGTTGATCGCGCGGGCGACCTCGTCGCGGGGGAGCAGCTCCGGCGGGCGTCGGTTGTTGTCCGGGTCGGTGTACCAGCGGTCCGCCTCCTCCTCGGTCTCCGCGTACTGCTTGCGGAAGACGTCGGGGACGTAGTCGAACATGAACCGCTTGCCGTCGGAGTTCTTCAGCACCCCGCCGTCACCGCGCACCGACTCGGTGACCAGGATGCCCTTCACCGAGGGCGGCCAGACCATGCCGGTCGGGTGGAACTGGAGGAACTCCATGTTGATCAGCGTGGCCCCGGCGCGCAGCGCCAGCGCGTGCCCGTCGCCGGTGTACTCCCAGGAGTTCGAGGTGACCTTGTAGGAGCGGCCGACGCCACCGGTGGCCAGCACCACCGCCGGGGCCTCGAACAGGATGAACTCCCCGGACTCCCGGTAGTAGCCGAACGCCCCGGCCACCCGGTCGCCGTCGAGCAGCAGCTCGGTGACGGTGGTCTCGGAGAACACCTTGATCCGGGCCTCGTAGTCGCCGAGGTCGCGCTTGTCCTCCTGCTGCAGGGAGACGATCTTCTGCTGGAGGGTGCGGATCAGCTCCAGGCCGGTCCGGTCACCGACGTGCGCCAGCCGGGGGTACTCGTGCCCACCGAAGTTGCGCTGGGAGATCTTGCCGTCCTTGGTCCGGTCGAAGAGCGCCCCGTACGTCTCCAGCTCCCAGATCCGCTGCGGCGACTCCTTCGCGTGCAGCTCGGCCATCCGGAAGTTGTTGAGGAACTTGCCGCCGCGCATGGTGTCGCGGAAGTGCACCTGCCAGTTGTCCCGGCTGTTCACGTTCCCCATCGCGGCCGCCGCGCCGCCCTCGGCCATCACGGTGTGCGCCTTGCCGAAGAGCGACTTGGAGATGATCGCGGTCTTCTTGCCGGCGAGCCGGGCCTCGATCGCCGCGCGCAGGCCGGCGCCGCCGGCCCCGATCACGACGACGTCGTAGTGGTGTCGTTCGATGCGAGTGGTAGTGGTCATGTCGCCGCGCCCTCTAGTTGATGAACCGCAGGTCGGTGAACCAGCCGGCGGCGATGGCCATCACGTAGAAGTCGGTGAAGGCCAGCGTGCCGAGGGTGATCCAGGCGAGCTGCATGTGCCGGGTGTTCAGCTTGGACACGAACGTCCAGGCCCGGTACCGCACCGGGTGCGCGGAGAAGTGCTTCAACCGGCCGCCGATGATGTGCCGGCAGGAGTGGCAGGAGATCGTGTACGCCCACAGCATCACCACGTTGACCAGCAGGACGATGTTGCCCAGCCCGAAGCCGAAGCCCTCGGGCGAGTGGAAGGCCAGGACCGCGTCCCAGGTGTTGATCAGCGAGATGATCGCGGCGGCGTAGAAGAAGTAGCGGTGCAGGTTCTGCCCGAGCAGCGGGAACCGGGTCTCCCCGGAGTAGGACTTGTGCCCGTCCGGCACCGCGCAGGCCGGCGGCGACAACCAGAACGACCGGTAGTACGCCTTGCGGTAGTAGTAGCAGGTCAACCGGAACAGCAGCAGGAACGGCAGGGTCAGCGCCGCGTCCGGGATGATCCACCAGCCGGGCAGGAGAGTGCCGAAGTGCGAGGAACCCTCGACACACCGGTCGGTCACACAGGGGGAGTAGAACGGCGTCAGGTAGTGGTACTGGTCCACCCAGTACCACTTGTGCATGAACACCCGGACGGTCGCGTACGCCACCCAGGCGCTGAGCCCGACGACGGTGATCAGGGGGGCGAACCACCAGCGGTCGGTCCGCAACGTCTTCGCCGCGATGGCGGCGCGCGCCCGCGCACCCCGCGGCTTCGTTGCCGTTGATGTCATTCGAGTCGTCTTCCTGACGGGACGGGCCCTCGCGGGCGGGCGGTTCACGTTCCGTGCCGGTCAGTGGACCGGCCGGACCGTGTCCACTGCCGCGTCGTGCGCAAGCAGGCGACCACGCCGGGACATCGGCGCAGCTAAGTGACACACGTTACGCCGATCATCACGGTCGGGCCGCGCAACGCAGTGTCCCGTGTGTCCCGCACCTTGGAAAGACCCGGACCGTGATCAATCCTGACCGGTTGCGGCCAACCGGCCACACCCCCCGGCGGACCAGCGGGAACCGGTCAGCCCGAGGCGCCACCGGTGAAGTTCCACGAGGCCAGCCGCAGCGGTGGTCCCTCCCACCAGCCGCCGTCGGTGCGGTCCGGCTGGCGGACCGGCCGCCGGCCGAGGCCGAGCACCGTGCCCGGCCCCAACGCCCGGGGGTACGACTCGGTGAAGCGGAAGTTCCGCACCGCCCGCACCGGCACACCGTCCTCCACCAGCCACACCCCGTTGCGGGTCAACCCGGTGATCACCAGGCTCAACGGGTCGAGCACCCGGGTGTACCAGAAGTCGCTGACCAGCAGCCCCCGGGTCATCGGGGCGACCAGCGCGGCGGTGTCCGCATCCACCACCGCCCCCGGCACCGGGTCGCCGGTCGGGTCGCCGTCTGTCGCCGGGTCCACCGCCCCGCCGGTCGGGCCGCCGTCGGGTGCCCCGAGCAACCGCAGGTTGCTGGGGACCGGGCCGAAGGTGGACCCGTCGGGCGTCCCGTGCCCGGTCGACGTCGTGCCCGCCGCGACGGCGCTGCGCCGGTCGTGGGCCACCGCACGGGTGGTGCCCGCCTCGACCAGGGTGAGCGCCCGACGCGGGGTGCCCTCCAGGTCGAACGGCAGCGTGCCGGTCGGGTCGTCGACCAGGGTCACCGCCGGATCGAACTGGGCGGTGCCGGGGCGGGCGAACGACTGACGTTCGACGTACCGCTTGCCGTTGAAACCGGACCAGGCGAGATTCTGCAACAGGTCGGCCACGGCGGCCGGTTCGAGGACCACCTCGTACTGGCCCGGGGGCAGCTCGACCGGGTCGGCGGCGGCCCGTGCCTTCGCCGCCGCCCGGACCCCCAGGAGCGTGCCGTCCACCTCGTCGAGGCGACCGGCGCAGAGCCGGGCCACCCCGTCCGCGCCGCCCGTGCGGGCGATGCCGTCCATCGCCGCCTCGGTGGTGCGCCCCTGCGCCGACTGGCCGGCCGAGTTGGCGAACGCCCCCGACCGGTAGGAGGTGCGGCAGTAGCCGGCTGCCTCCAGCCCGCCCACCGCGTCGACGAAGGCCCGGACCCGGTCGGCGCGGTCCGCCGGCTCGGCGTAGGCGGTCGCCTCGTCGAGCAGGCCGTTGGAGTGGACCGCCGACGGTGGGGTCAGCCCCGGCCAGGCCGGGTCGGGCGGGCAGAGCCGGGCCGCGGCGAGGGTCCGCCCGACCAGGGCGCGCAGCCCGTCCGGGTCGACCAGGCTGCCGCCACCGGTGGCCGTGCGGCCGTCGACGTGCACCCGCAGCCGCACCGTCACCTGAGACCCGGCGACGTTCTGGTGGATGAACGAGTTGGCGAACCGGGTCAGCGCCAGGTCGTGCCGGACGACGATGGCCTCGGCCTCGGCGGCCGGCCCGGCGAGCTGGTGGACCAGCTCCACCACCCGGGCGGCGACGTCCAGCTCGGTCGCCCCGGCGTCCCGCAGGCCGGTCATGCCCGCACCCCCACCCGGACGCCCCGGAACCGGGCCGGCGCGGCCGGATGGCCGGTGTGCCCGATCTGGCCGGGCTGACCCTTGCCGCAGTTCGGGGTGCCCCACGGGACGATCTCGGAGGAGAGCATGTCCATCGACCGCCAGAACAGCGGCCCGATGCCGGTGTAGGTGGGGTTGCGCAGCATCCGGCCGCGCCGGCCGTTGCGCACCTCCCAGGCGATCTCGCAGCCGAACTGGAAGTTGAGCCGCCGGTCGTCGATCGACCAGGACCGGTTGACGTCCATCAGCACCCCGTCGTCGGTCGCCGCGATGATCTCGTCGAGGGTGTGCGGGCCGGGTTCCAGGCCCACGTTGGTCATCCGCACCATCGGCAGCCGGGCCCAGCCGTCGGCGCGTACGCTGCCGCCGTGGTCCAGGCCGGCGACGGCGGCCGAGTCCCGGCCGGCGAGCACCCCGACCCAGCGGCCCTCGCGTACCGCGTCGCGTTTGACCGCCGGGGAGCCCTCGTCGTCGAAGCCGAAGCTGCCCAGCGCGCCGGGGATCGTCGGGTCGATGGTGACGTTCATCAGCTCGGAGCCGTAGCGCAGCGAGCCGAGCTGGGCCAGGTCGAGCCAGGAGGTGCCGGCGAACGCCGCCTCCCAGCCGAGGATGCGGTCCAGCTCGATGGCGTGCCCGACCGACTCGTGGATCTGCAACGCGAGCTGCTCGTCGCCGAGGATCAGGTCGGTCTCGCCGGCCGGGCACTGCGGGGCGGTGAGCAGCGCCCGGGACTCGTCGGCGATTTGAGCGGCGTGCCCGGTCAGATCCAGTGACTCGACCAGCTCCCAGCCGGTGGTGCCGTACTGGCCCCGGTAGCTCGGCCAGGAGCGGCGCTGGGTCTCGTGCTCGCCGATCGAGGTGGCCGAGATGCCGCCGCCGCACTCGCGGATGTGCTGGTCGATGCGGTGCCCCTCGCTGGAGACGAACCACTTGCGGGTGTCCCAGACCTGGTAGAGCCCCTGGGCCAGGTCGGCCCCCTGCCCACGGGCCGCCTCGGTGGCCCGGACCAGCAGGTCACCCTTGTCGGACAGGGCCACCCCGAGCGGGTCGACGGCGCAGTCGGAGGCCCAGCTCGCCACCACCGGCTCGGCCGGGGTCAGCGTGATCGGTGGGCCGGGCACCCGGGCGCTCGCGGCGGCGACCTGCGCGGCCCGCCGGCCGGCTTCGCGCGCCGCCGCGTCGGACAGCTCGGGTACGGCGTGGAAGCCCCACCCCGACCCGACCAGCGCGCGCACCCCCAGGCCGAGGCTCTCGTCCTGGGTCAGCTCCTCGATGTCGCCGTTGCGCGCGGACATCGACTCGTAGCGCAGGTGCATCACCCGGGCGTCGGCATACCGGGCGCCCGCGTCGAGGGCGGCCTGCACGGCGGCGGCTGCGGCATCGAACTCGGTCATGGACCGACCCTAGGCCAGCCGGCCGACATTCGTCAGGGCAGCAGATCCTCGGGTCGCAGGCGCACCTGTACCGGCTCGGTGAGTTCCAGCGACTCCCCGACCTTGGCGACCGTCTGCTCCAGGTAGTGCCGGCCGTGTCGCCGGTAGAGGTGCAGGTTGCCGTTCTGCTGCTCGATCAGCAGGTACCACTCGATCCCGGCGGTGGCGTAGTAGTGCAGCTTGAGGACCTTGTCGGTCGCCGCGTTGCCTGGCGAGATGATCTCGCAGACGAGACGGACGTCGTGCGCCTCGATGTAGACCTCGTCGAAGTCGATCTCGCCGGTGACGACGAGATCGGGAATGGTGATCCGACCCGGCTTGAGGCGGACGTTGACCGCCTCCAGGACCCGCAGGTGCGCACTGCGGGCCGGCTGCCGTAGTGCGGCCCGGAGTTCACCCGAGATGTTCTGGTGGCGGGGGGTTGGGGCTGGGGTCACGTGGAGGCTCCCGTCGAAGAGTTCGACGCGTTGGGACGTCCTGCCGAGGGAGAGGTACTCCTCTTCGGTCCACGGTCCGTCGTGGCCGAACACCGCTGCGGTCATGATCGGTCACCTCCACCTCGTGTCGTCCGGCATCTTCCGCCGGGCACCAGGGCCATGGTCGCACTCCTGGTGCGACCGGCGGGCGACGACACCGCACGGCGACGCGGGCCGCGACGGTTCGGGCCGGTTCGGACAGGGCGGCCGAGGGTGCGCGGCGGGGTCATCGACTCGCTACGCTGTGGTCCGGCGTCAGCTCGCTGTCCGTAGCTTATTTTCAGCCTCGGCTCTTTGTTGTAGGTTCCCTACAACCCGAGGGAGGCGGTCGTGGACAGTCCGCAAGCAGCGCCGCCCGGCCCGCCGGACGCCGTGCCGGCCGTGCCGCAGCCACGCGGCGACGAGCCGTACCTGCGGGTGGACGACCTGCGGGTGCGGTTCGACACCGCCGACGGTGTGGTGCGCGCGGTCGACGGGGTGTCCTTCACCGTCCGGCGCGGCCGGACGCTCGGCATCGTCGGCGAGTCGGGCTCCGGCAAGAGCGTCACCTCGCTGGCCGTCCTCGGCCTGCACGACCCCCGGCGCAGCACCGTCACCGGCGCGATCACCGTCGGCGGCCGGCAACTCGTCGGCCTCCCCGAGGACCGGATGCGCCGGCTGCGCGGCCGGGACGTGGCGATGATCTTCCAGGATCCGCTCTCCGCGCTGCACCCCTACTACACCGTGGGGCGGCAGATCGCGGAGGCGTACCGGGTGCACCACCCCCGGGCGGGGCGGCGGGCGGCACGGGCCCGTGCCGTGGACATGCTCGACCGGGTGGGCATCCCGCAGCCGGCCCGCCGTCACGACCAGTACCCGCACGAGTTCTCCGGCGGCATGCGGCAGCGGGCGATGATCGCGATGGCGCTGGTCAACGACCCGGCGCTGATCATCGCCGACGAGCCGACCACCGCCCTGGACGTGACGGTGCAGGCGCAGATCCTCGATCTGCTCGCCGACCTCCAGGCCGAGTTCCACACCGCGATCGTCCTGATCACCCACGACCTGGGGGTGGTCGCCCAGGTCGCCGACGACGTGCTGGTGATGTACGCCGGTCGGGTGGTCGAGCAGGGCAGCGCGGCACAGGTGCTCCGCCGGGCGCAGCACCCGTACACCTGGGGACTGCTCTCCAGCGTGCCGTCGCTGCACGACGACCCGGACGCGGACCTGGTGCCCATCCCGGGCAACCCGCCCTCCCTGATCCACCTGCCCCCCGGCTGCGCGTTCCACCCGCGCTGCCGGTACGCCGGCGACCGCTCCCGCGCCGAGGTGCCGCGCCTCGTCCCGACCGGCGCGGACGGCCACCTGGTCGCCTGCCACCTGCCCCCCGACGAGCGCACCCGCCTGGCAGCCGGGGCTTTGAGCGAGAGGCGGCTGCCATGAGCGCGAGGAACGTAGCGCAGCGGAGTCCCGCAGTCGCGGGCGAGAGGCGGATGCCGTGAACGCGGCCGAGCCGTTGTTGCGGGTGCGGGGGTTGACCAAGCACTTCCCGGTACGCAGCGGCCTGCGGTCCCGGGGGCTGGTGCGGGCCGTCGACGGGCTCGACTTCGACGTGCGGCCCGGCGAGACGTTGGGGCTCGTGGGGGAGTCCGGCTGCGGTAAGAGCACCACCGGCCGGATGCTGGTCCGGCTGCTGGAGCCGACCGCCGGGACGATCGAGTTCGCCGGCCGGGACATCACCCACGCCCGTCGGCGTGAGCTGCGCCCGCTGCGGCAGGACCTCCAGATCATCTTCCAGGACCCGTACGCCTCGCTGAACCCCCGGCACACCGTCGGGCGGATCGTGGCGATGCCGTTGCAGGTCAACGGGATCGACCCACCCGGCGGGGTGAAGGCGCGGGTCCGGGAACTGCTGGAACTGGTCGGGCTCAATCCGGAGCACTACAACCGGTACCCGCACGAGTTCTCCGGTGGGCAGCGGCAACGGATCGGGATCGCCCGCGCGCTGGCCCTGCGACCCAGGCTGATCGTCGCCGACGAGCCGGTCTCCGCCCTCGACGTCTCGATCCAGGCACAGGTGGTGAACCTGCTGCGGGACCTGCAACGCGACCTCGGCCTGGCGTTCGTGTTCATCGCGCACGACCTGGCCGTGGTGCGGCACTTCTGCCAACGGGTCGCGGTGATGTACCTGGGCCGGATCGTGGAGATCGGCGACCGGGACGACATCTACCAGCGACCCCGGCACCCGTACACCCGGGCGTTGCTGTCGGCGATCCCGGACGTGGGCACGCTCGGCCCGGCCGGGCGGATCAGGTTGGCCGGGGAGGTGCCGACGCCGCTGGACCCGCCGTCGGGGTGCCGGTTCCGTACCCGGTGCCCCCGGGCGCAGGAGGTGTGCGCCCGCGAGGAGCCGACGCTGGTGGCCCGCGACGAGGCCCGGCAGACGGCCGCCTGCCACTTCCCGGAGGCCGGACCGCCGACCCCGTCCCACCCGGGCGCGGCCGGTCCGGGCGGTGCCGTCGTGGACGCGACGCCTGCGGGCGACGGTGCGGGTCGGCTGGACGGGAACGCCGGGGAGGTGGCGCGATGAGTGTGTCCCCGGTCGATCCGGCGGCGCTGGCCGAAGCCGAGACCGGGACGGGGCCGGGTGGCGACCGGTCCGGGCCCGGGTTCGTCGGACGCTCGCCCGGCCAGCTTGCCTGGGCCCGGCTGCGGCGCGACCGGACCGGGCTGGTCAGCGGTGCGCTGCTGGTCTTCTTCGTGCTGGTGGCGCTCGCCGTCCCGCTGATCGAGTGGGCGTACGGGGTCGGACCCCGGGAGCAGTTCCAGTCCCGGTTGGACGGGTTCGGGATGCCGCTCGGTTATGCCGGCGGGGTGACCGGGGAACACTGGTTCGGGCTGGAGCCGGGGCTGGGCCGGGACATCTTCATCCGGCTGGTGCACGGGCTGCGTACCTCATTGTTCATCGCCGTGGCGGCGGCGGTGACCACGGCGGTGATCGGTGTCGTGCTGGGCACCGTCGCCGGCTACCTGGGTGGCTGGGTGGACGCGGTGGTCAACTGGGTCACCGACCTGACCCTGGCGATGCCGTTCCTGATCATCGCGTTGGCGTTGACGCCGACCCTCGCGCTGCGCTTCTACGGCCAGCGGGACGAGGTGCCGGCCGCGTTCCAGATCGGGGTGCTGATCGCCGTCTTCGCGCTGTTCGGCTGGACGAGCACCGCCCGGCTGGTGCGCGGACAGGTGATCGCGCTGCGCGAGCGGGAGTTCGTGGAGGCGGCGCGGGCCAGCGGCGCGGGGCTGGGACACATGCTGTTCCGGCAACTGCTGCCCAACCTCTGGGCGCCGATCCTGGTGTCCTTCTCGCTGGCGGTGCCGGCGTACGTCACCGGCGAGGCGGCGTTGTCGTTCATCGGGGTCGGGTTGACCGACGCCACCCCCAGCTTCGGCCGGATGATCTACCGCAGCCTGGACTACCTCCAGACCGACCCGGCGTACGTCTTCTTCCCCGGCGTCACGATCTTTGCGCTCGTGTTCGCCTTCAACCTCTTCGGTGACGCGTTGCGCGACGCGCTCGACCCGAAGTCGTCCCGGTAGGAGGGCGCGGCGGTGGCGCGGTTCCTGGTCAAGCGGCTCTTCTCGGCGACGTTGACGCTCTTCGCGGTGAGCGTGCTCAGCTTCCTGATGTTCTTCGCCCTGCCCCGGGACCCGGTCACCGGCATGTGCCCGAAGAACTGCAACCCGGAACGGTTGGAACGGGTCCGTCAGGAGTTGGGCCTGCGCGACCCGCTGATCAGCCAGTACGCCGGCTACATGAAGGGCATCGTCACCGGCCGGGACCTCGGCAGCGCCCAGGGTGGCCGGTGCGACGCGCCCTGCCTGGGCTGGTCGTACGTGTCCAACGAGGCGGTCAGCGACACCATCTCCCGGGTGCTGCCGGTGACGTTGAGCATCGTCGTCCCGGCGGCGGTGCTGTGGCTGCTGCTCGGGGTGGGCCTGGGTGTGGTGTCGGCGCTGCGCCGGGGCACCTGGCTGGACCGGGCGGCGATCGGCTTCTCACTGACCGGGGCGTCGTTGCAGCTCTACTTCGTGGGGGCGGTGCTGCTGCTGGTGTTCGTCTACACGCTGCGCTGGCTGCCGGTGCCCAGCTACACGCCGCTGCTGGACGACCCGGTGCGCTGGGCCAGTGGCCTGGTGCTGGCCTGGCTGGCGCTGGCGTTCCTCTTCTCCGCCATCTACGCCCGGCTGTCCCGGGCGCAGATGCTGGAGACGCTGTCCGAGGACTTCGTCCGCACCGCGCGGGCCAAGGGTCTGTCCCAACCCACGGTGTACGGCCGGCACGCGCTGCGCGCGGCGATCACCCCGGTGGTGACCATCGCCGGCCTGGACGTCGGCGGCGCGCTCGGCGGCACGGTGATCACCGAGACCACCTTCGGCCTCAACGGCATGGGGCGCACGGCGGTCGACGCGGTGCGCGCCGGTGACCTGCCCACCATCATGGCGACCGTGCTGATCGCGGCGGTCTTCGTGGTGCTGGCGAACGTGCTGGTGGACCTGCTGTACGCGGCGATCGACCCCCGGGTACGGCTGCGCTGAGCCGGCGGGCGGCCTGTCGGGTGCAGCGCACCCGGCCCGCCGGGCGACAAGAGTTGTCGACATCTGTTAGACAGTCCGAAGTTTTTCTTCTTGACGATCCTCGGGACGTCGGCGTTCACGCCCGACGGTGACGGGGTGGAGGAGGTAGGAATGCGACCACGCGCAGCAGCCGCCGTAGGCGGCGCGATCGCCCTGGTGGTGGCGTTGGGGGCCTGCTCGGAGAACACCGGCGAGGGCACCACCGTGGACACCGGCCGGCAGCAGACCGGGGTGATCGCCACCGACCCGAAGGACTCGCAGGGCCCCGCCGCCGAGGTGGCCGGCGCGGCGAAGGGCGGCACCTTCACCGTCATCCGGGAGACGCCCATCTCCCACCTGGACCCGCAGCGGACGTACTCCTTCGCCGGGCTGATGGCCAACCCGCTCTTCGCCCGCTACCTGACCACCTGGAAGGACGACGGCAAGGGTGGCCTGGTCCTGGTCGGTGACCTGGCGCAGACCCCCGGCAACAACGTCAACAGCGACTGCCGGGTCTGGGAGTTCACCGTCAAGGACGGGGTCAAGTTCGAGGACGGCAGCCCTATCACGTCCAAGGAGATCGCGTACGGTATCGCCCGCTCCTTCGACCCCGACCTGACCGGCGGCCCCACCTACCTGCAGGAGTGGCTGGCCGACAGCCCGCAGTACGACACGAAGTGGGACTTCGCGAAGAACAGGACGTCGCTGCCGCCGGGCCTGACCACCCCGGACGCCAAGACGGTGCGGTTCGAGTTCGCCAAGCCCCGCTGCGACCTGCCGTTCGCGGTCTCGCTGCCGACGACCGCGCCACTGCGGCCGGACCGGGACACCGGGGTCAACCTGGACCAGAAGCCGTTCTCCTCCGGACCGTACAAGATCGCCAAGAACCAGGCCGGGGTGCAACTCACCCTGGACCGCAACCCGCACTGGGACGCCGCCACCGACCCGGTCCGCCACCAGTATCCGGACCAGTTCGTCTGGACCTTCGGGCCGACCCCCGACGCGGCCGTCAACCGGGTGATCGCCGACAACGGCACCGACCAGAGCGCGCTGGCCTGGAACTACGTGCCCGCCTCGCTGGTCGCGCGGGTCGCCCAGGACCAGGCCCTCAAGGCGCGGAGCATCCTGTCCCCGACGCCGAGCGCCAACCAGTTGGTGATCAACAACCAGCGGGTGACCGACCTCGCGGTCCGGCGGGCGCTCAACTACGCCATCGACCGGGACGGACTGGTCAAGGCCCTCGGTGGGCAGACCGTCGCCCAGCCGATGACCACCCTGATGCCGCCGTCCACCATCGGCTACCAGGCGTACGACGCCTACCCGGCCGGTGCCAACGGCGACGTCGACAAGGCCAAGGAGCTGCTCGGCGGGAAAACCCCGGAGCTGGTCCTCGGGGTGGCCGACAGCGCCACCGAACAGCAGATCGGCACCCAGCTCAAGGGCAACCTGGAGCGCGCCGGCTTCAAGATCACTGTGCGGAACATCCCGGACGACGCGAAGCTCGACGAGATCAAGAAGAAGAACAACCCGTGGGACCTCTACATCGGCAACTGGGCCGCCGACTGGCCCAGCGGCGCGTCGATCCTGCCGGTGCTCTACGACGGCCGCACCATCAAGGCCGAGGGCAACAGCAACCAGGCGTACTTCAACGACCCGGCGGTCAACGCCGAGATCGACCGGATCCAGGCGATGCCCCCGGCCGACCAGGGGCCCGAGTGGGGCAAGCTCGACCAGCGGATCATGACCGAGTACGCCCCGGTGGTGCCGCTCTTCGTCGACGTGGCCTACACGGTCCACGGGTCCAAGGCCGGCGGGGTCTTCATCTCCAGCGTCTTCGGCTACCCGTCCTTCGTCAACGCCCACGTCAAACAGTGACGCCACCCTGAGCCGGCGGGCTCCCTCCCCGGTCGGCGTCGGGAGGGAGCCCGTCGGCGCTCGTGGGCGCGCTGAGTGGTAATGGCGGCGTCCGTCGAAGCTTGTACGACTCGTACGATTTGCGCAATTGTTGACATGAGCGAGCCCGCCGCCAGCTCGGGCCGCTCCGAACCGCGAAGGTGGTTGCACTTTTTTCACTTCAGGGGATGATGGTGATGGCGTCGAACGGTAGGGAGGGGCTATGGCTGCGGAAGCGATCATGCCGGGGGACAGCGAACGCCATTCGCTTACCGAGTTGGTCAGCCTGCTCCACGACGGCTCGGGGGCTTTGGCGGTAACCCGTGGTGGGGTGCAGGTCGAGGTGTCGTTGTCCGTGCGGGACGTGTTGACCCGGATCGCCGATGTCCTGGCCTCCGGTCGGGGGGTGGCAATCGTGCCGGTGGACCGGGAGTTGACGACCACCGAGGCAGCGGGGTTGCTCGGAGTGTCCCGTCCCACCCTGATCAAACTGCTGGAGGCCGGCGAGATCGGCTATTCGCGGCCGAACTCGTCGCGCCGGATCCCGCTTGACCAGGTTCTGGCCTATCGGGATCGGCGTGGGCAGGCCCGGCGGGCGCTCCTCGACGAGTTGACTGCAGACGCGGTCGAGATGGGCATGTACGGACAGCCCGCACCGGTCGAGACGGATGACGCGGCCTGACGGGTGACGACGATCGCGGTCCTGGACGCCAACGTTCTGATCCCCAACGCACTGTGCGACTTCCTGTTGCGGCTGGCTGAGGAAGACCTCTATCAACCGCGCTGGTCACCGGCCATTCTTGCGGAGGTCCGACGACACGTGCCGGTGCCGGCAGCCGCGATCGACCGGCGAATCGCGTTCATGAACGCGGCCTTCGAGGACGCATTGGTCACCGGCTACGAGCACCTGATCGACCAGATGCGCAACGACCCCAAGGACCGGCACGTGCTGGCCGCTGCGGTGGCAACCGGAGCAGACTCGATCATCACCTGCAACCTGCGGGACTTCCCCCTCGCCGCCTGCGAACCCCACGGGGTGGTCGCCGAACACCCCGACACCGTTCTCCTCGATCTGTGGGCCCGTGAGCCGCGAACCCTGCTGCGGATTCTCGGCGAGCAGGCGGCCGGCACGGGCCGACGTGGTCGTCAGTTGACGGCCCACCAGGTATTGGACTACCTGGCCAGCGCAGGCGCACGACGCTTCGCCGCGACGGTCCGACGAAGCATGCCACCCATGGACGGCCCTGTGGCGGCGGGGGAATCGCCCCCTCGCGCCCTGATCGGTGAGTAGTGGGATCCCGAACGGAGGCACATGGCGTCAAGAGACTACTCGGGCGGGGTGTTGTAGCGGTCGAGCGTCGTCTTGGACGTCGAAGCGTCCTGGAACGTCAACTCCCACGGGCCGGTGTTGACGTCCATGTCCTTGCCGAACCCGACCCATTTCCCGCTCATCCGCCGGCCGGTCGGCTCCACCAGCAGTTGGATCGCGCCGTGGTAGCGGGCTCCCCGGTAGTGACCGGCGGGATCGGTCTGCTCCACCCAGGTGCCGGTGACGACGGCACCGTCCATGCTGAGGTCCAGCGACAGCGACGATGCCGCCGAGCCGGGCAGGCTGCGCACGGTCAACCGGTCGCCGTGCTGGAGCACGACCACGAAGTGCTGCCCGGCGAAGGACTCGCCCCGGCTGCTGGAGTGGTATTGGTAGCGGCTGAGCCACACGCCCTCGTGTGACCCGTGCGTGGCTGCTGATCTGGGTGTCGGGGTGGCCAGGTCGGACATGGGCGAGGTGCGGCCGTCGCCGCCGTGCTGGTCGTTCCCCGCGTCACCGTCAGGGCTCGTGGCGAAACCGAGCAGCGTGATGGGTAGGCCGGTGACGACCTCCAATGCGCGGGCGTACACGGGCCGAGGGGCGGCGGTCATCCCTGACTCCCAGCGCTGGACGAGTCGCTTGTTGGCGTCGTTGGGCTCGCCGGCACGGTGGCCGGCGGCCTGTAGCGCGCGGGCGAAGTCGTCCTGGCTCATACGCATCCTGGTCCGGACGGTGCGCAGCGTGATGTTGGGGGCAACCATGTCGCCACGGTACCGCTGTGTCGCCCTAATGTCGCCTGTTGAAAGACCTTTTTGTCACTCCCTATGACGTCGTGCGTGGCGACACTCCAGCGTCAATCTAGATGGCATGTGGTGGCTGAACCTGCCACCGCGTTGTTGACGGAGGTGGCGGTGGAACGTCGGGGCGACGGATCGACGATGAGCCGGGGTGAGCAGATCGATGCCGCCGAGCGGGAGGCGGCGCGGCAGCGGATTCTGGCGCAGGCCGAGGCGGAGCGGATACCCGTGGAGGAGACGACCCGGGCGGTGCCGGATCGGCGGTGGCGCGGTGGGCGGTGACGCGTTGCCGATCGGCCGGCGGGTGGCCTACCTGCGGGTGCGGCGGAAGCTGTCGCAGCAGTCGTTCGCCGACCGGCTGGGCAAGTCGAAGAGCTGGGTGGACAAGGTCGAGCGTGGCGTCCGCCCGCTGGAACGGATGTCGACCATCCGCGAGGTCGCGGCGGTGCTGCGGGTGGACACCGCGACGCTGCTCGGTCGGGACGTCCAGCCCGCCGAGGCGGCCGCGCGCGACACGGGCGTCGCCCGGATCAGGGCGACGCTGTCGACGTACGAGATGGCTCTTGGTCAGGAGAAGGGCCGGGAAGTGATGTCGACGGATCGACTGGCGCGGGCGCTGGGGCACGCGTGGGCGGCGTACCAGCAGGCCCGGTATCCGCGCCTGGTGGAGTTGCTGCCGGGATTGTTGACCGAGGTGCACCGTGCCCACGTGCGGGACCCGGAGGCGGGCCGGGTGGCGGTCGTGCAGGCGTACCGGGTGACGGCGGCGCTGCTGGTGAAGCTGGACGAGGGGAGCCTTGCCTGGTTGGCCGTCGAGCGGGCGATGTCTGCCGCCGCCGGTGACCGGGTGTTGCTGGCGGGCGCGGCGGTGCAGCTCGGTCAGGTGCTGCGGACGGTGGCGCGGGCGCGGTCGGTGATGCTGGCCGCCGCGTACCAGATCGCCCCGGTCGATCCCGACCGTGGTACGCCGCAGGAGTGGTCGTTGTGCGGATCGCTACTGGTGCAGGCCGCGTTGATCGCGGCACGGACGGGGGACGATCGGGCGGCCGACGATCTGTTGGACGAGGCCACCGAGATGGCCGCCCGGGTGGGCGACGGTCACGACCATCACCGGACGGGGTTCGGGCCGGCGGCCGTCGCGGCGGGACGGGTCACCGCCGCCGTGGAACTGGGCGACGGCCCGCAGGCGGTCGCCCGGCACGAGGAGGTGGTCGGGTGGGCTGGCTACCGGTCGAGCATCGGGCTGCGCACCTGGTCGACGCGGCGCGCGGGTACCTGCTGACCGGCGATCCGGTCGGCGCGGCGCGGGCACTGATCCGTGCCGACCGTGTCGCGCCCGCCGAGGTCCGGCACCGGCCGGCGGTACGGAAGGTGGTCGACCAACTCGCCCGCGACCCGCGCGCTCCCACCACGATCACCCCGCTCGCCGTCAGTCTCGGACTGCTCTGACGAGGAGCGGTCCTGCCTGCCGGATCGCCCGGCGGAGGTGTCTACCGGGTGCGGAGGAGCCGCTGACCGGGTCGCGCGACGGATCAGCGTTCAGTCGACCCGCAGGGCCAGCAGGGCGCTTTTCAGCTCCTGTTCGACGTACTGCCGGGAATCCTGGTCGGCAACCATGAACAGGTAGCTGTCCTGCCGAACGGGAATCCCCGACACGGTGAACCGGAACTGGCAGGTGTCGTCGGCGAGCGCGCGGGGGTCGGTCAACCGTCCACCGGCGAATCCGGTGCCGGCGAAGATGACCACCTGGGCACCCTCCCTGACGTCGGCGTGGTCGCCCGTCCCGGCGCAGCCACCATGACCGTCGGTGACGAAGGACCCCCTGTCGCCGAGCAGCACTGTGCCGGAGGCCACGAACGTCTCCCTCGGCAGCCGGTTCGCCGCGACCGGAGTGCGGGCCCTGGTGCTGTTGCCCACGAACATGCCCCCTGCCAGCAGTAGCCCCGCAGCAGCACCGGCCCACATCCACCCGGGACGACGCCGCGCGGTCCGCTCCGCGTACAAGGGCTGCATGTCGTCTCCGGGGTGTGGGGCGGGCGGGACCTCCGAAAGTGTGATCGAAACTGCCCTCTCCCGCAGCCCCGTTCCGACGTTCAGTCGCTTCGTCCACCACCCGACCCCGGTGATCAAGAGGTTTGCGTCAGATTCCGGCCGCAGGATGACGCGAACCTCTTGATCACCGGGGCAAGGCGGGGCGTGGCCGGGCGGGGCGTGGCCGGGCGGGGCGTGGCCGGGCGGGCGTGGCCGGGCGGGGCGTGGCCGGGCGGGGCGGGGTGTGGCCGGGTAGAGGCGCAAATCGATTGACCGTCGGGTGGTCGGTCGGGAGAGTGCAGGGCATGGACCCGACGTCGCGTGCCAACCGGACCGCCTGGGAACTGGCCCATCAGGAGCGGGTTTGGGCCAACGATCAGATGGCGGCCGAGGCGGCGGCCGGCGTCACGCTCATCGCCAGTGAACGCGCGCTGCTCCGGGACATCCTGGCGACCCGACCGCTGGTGGTGCATCCGCAGAGCGGCAACGGTCAGGACGACATCGCCCTGGTCGACGCGGGTGCCCGGATGGTGGTCGGTGTCGACTACAGCGAAAGCGCGATCCAGGGAGCGCGGGGGCGTGCCGACGCCCTCGGTGCCGCCTGTCACTACCTGCTCGGGACGGTCCCCGGGGTGCCGCTGCGTGACGGCAGCGTCGACCTCGTCTACACCGGCAAGGGCGCGCTGATCTGGATGCCCGACATCGACGCCTGGGCTGCGGATATGGCCCGCCTGCTGCGCCCCGGCGGTCACCTGTTCATCCACGACGGTCATCCGGCCACCGACCTGTGGACCTGGGATCTGGACGAGCCGCGCATCCGCCCCGACCGCAGCTACTTCGGCCGCTCGTTCGTCTGCGCCGACGACAGTTTCCCCGCGCACGGGGCGGTGATGTGGCAGTGGACGCTCGGCCGGATCGTCACCGCCGTGGTCGCTGCGGGTCTGGAGATCCGGCAGCTCGACGAGTACGCGGAGCCGTTCTGGCGGATGGGCGACATCGACGCGGCGGCCTTTCGGGGCCGCCTGCCGAACGCGTTCGCCCTACTGGCCCGCCGCCCCGCCGCCCGCTGACCCGCCCGGCCGCCGCCCCGCCGCCCGCTGACCCGCCCGGCCGCCGCCCCGCCGCCCGCTGACCCGCCCGGCCGGCGGTCCACTGCCCGCTGACCCGCCCCGCCCGGCGGTCCGCCGCCCGGCCAGCCGGCGGCCCAGGCGACCCCGGCGCGATCCGGCGGGACGGTCCGGCGTCGGCTCAGGTCAGGTGGGTACGGAGGAAGTCGAGTTCCAGGCGGAGCAGGCGTTCGGACAGCCCACCGGCCGCCATGTGGGTGGCCCCGGTCAGCGGCAGCACCGCGTGCGGCCGGCCGGTCGACAGCAGTGCCGCCGACAGCCGCAGGGTGTGCGCGGCGACCACGTTGTCGTCGACCATCCCGTGCACCAGCAGCAGCGGGCGGGCCGGCTCGCCGGGATGCAGCGGCTCCGCCGCCAGCTCCACCAGCGAGTGGTGCCCGTACACGTCGATGCCGTCGTCGGGCAGGCCCAGGTAGCGCTCGGTGTAGGCGGTGTCGTACAGCGTCCAGTCGGTGACCGGGGCGCCGGCGATGCCGCACCGGAACAGCTCCGGGTGGCGTAGCACGGCCAACCCGGCCAGCCAGCCGCCGAACGACCAGCCCCGGATCGCCACCCGGTCGAGGTCCAGGTCGGGGTGCTTGCCGGCGAGCGCGGTCAACGCGTCCACCTGGTCGGTCAGGATCACGTCGGCCACCCGCCGGTGGATGGCCTTCTCGAACGACGGTGCCACGCCCGGCGTACCCCGGTTGTCGATGGTGACCACGGCGAACCCGCAGTCCGCCCACCACTGCCGTTCCAGCCAGGCCGACCGGGCGGCCACCACCTCCTGGTGGCCGGGGCCGCCGTAGACGTCCAGCAGCACCGGCAGCCGGGTGCCCTTGACGTGCTCGGTCGGGTAGAGCACCGCCGACGGTAACCGGCGGTCGGTCACCCGGACCAGCATCGGCCGGGGCGCCGACGACGGGGTCGCCGCCAGCGACCGTAGCCGGGCCACCTCCCGGTCGCCGCGCCACACCGACCAGCTCGTCCCGGCCTCGTCCAGCGAGGCGGTGCCGACCACCAGGGTGTCCCCGCCGACCGCCGCCGTGTGCCAGCCGGGGGTGCTGCTCATCCGGCGGGCGTCCACCCCACCACCGATCACGGTACGGACCCGGTAGAGGTGCCGTTGGCTCGGTTCGCCCTCGCTCGCCTCCACCAGCAGGTCGGCCGGCCCGGGACCGGTGGGCAGCCGGCCCACCACCCGTCGTACGTACAGCGAGGGCGGGGTGAGCAGGGTGCCGTCGGCGAACAGGCAGCGGGCGTCGTACCCGTCGTGGGCCAGCTCGCCGCCGACCAGCACCCGGCCGTCCGGCAGGTGCGCGGGGGTGCCCGGGATCGGCTCCACCCAGCGCGGGTCGGCCAGCTCCGCGTGCACCTGCGTCTCCCCGGTACGCGGGTCCACCGCCAGCACCAGGCCGTGTTGCTGCGACCGGCGCAGCACCGTGATCAGCGGGTTGCCGTCGGCCCAGTCGACCGAGGCCAGGTACGGGTAGGTCTCCCGGTCCCAGTGCACGTCGACCCAGCCGTCGTCCAGGTCGAGCAGGTGCAGGCTGACCTCGGCGTTCGGCCCACCCGCCCGGGGGTACGCGACGGTGGTCGGCGGGGTCGCCGGGTCCGCCGGGTCGTGCAGGTGCCAGCGCGGCAGCCGGGACTCGTCGACCCGGGCGGCGAGCACCATCCGCCCGTCCGGGGCCCACCAGTAACCCCGGAACCGGCCGAACTCCTCCGCCGCCACATGCTCGGCGAGCCCCCAGCTCACCCCACCGTCCTCGCCGGCCAGCAGGGAGTCGGTGCCGTCCGGGGCGACCACCCGCAGCTCGCCCCGGCGTACCCCGTCGGCGGTGTCGGTCACGTAGGCCACCCGCTGACCGGTCGGGTCGGGACGCGGGTCGATCACCGGGCCGACGGTGCTCACCTCGATCACGTCGCCGTGCACCAGATCGGCCCGGAACAGCCGGCCGGCCAGCGCGAACACCGCCACCCGGCCCGCCCCGTCCAGGGCGTACGAGCCGATGCCGGCGGTGCTAAGCCGGCGTCGTTCGCGCAACGCCCGCTCACCGGGGGCCAGCGCCACCGGGTCGGCGTCGTCGCCGAGCAGCACGGCCGGGTCGGCGACCAGGCGTTCCTCGGCGGAGGCGGTATCCAGCGCCCAGAGCGCGTCGGCCGGGTCCTCCGGGCCGCCCGAGCGGAGGAAGACCACCCGGGAACCGTCACCGGTCACGGACACGGCACGCGGCGCCCCGTGGCTGAACCGACGGGTACGGGCGGCCAGCTCGGGAAAGTCCACAACCCGGATCGTAGAGCGGTGCCGGGCGTGATGTGGCCGACCTGGGTGGACGCGTACGCCCCGGCGCGGACGGACCGCCGGTTAGAGTGACCGTCGTGACGACGCTGCCCGACCGACGCCTGCTGCTGGTCCACGCGCATCCCGACGACGAGTCCATCGGCACCGGGTCGACGATGGCGCACTACGCCGCCGACGGCGCCCACGTCACGCTGGTGACCTGCACCCTCGGCGAGGAAGGCGAGATCCACGTGCCGGAGCTGGCGCAGCTCGCCGCCGCCGAGGCCGACCAGCTCGGCGGCTTCCGGATCGGGGAGCTGGCCGCCGCCTGCGCCGCGCTCGGCGTCACCGACCACCGCTTCCTCGGTGGCGCGGGCCGCTACCGGGACTCGGGCATGATGGGGCTGGCCACCAACGAGCACCCCCGGGCGTTCTGGGCGGCCGACCTCGACGTGGCCGCCGGTCAGCTCCTGGACGTCATCCGGGAGATCCGCCCGCAGGTCATGGTCACCTACGACCCGAACGGCTTCTACGGTCACCCGGACCACATCCAGGCGCACCGGGTGACGATGCGGGCACACGAGCTGGCCGCCGCGGAGGGCATCGCCCCGGCCAAGGTCTACTGGACGGCGCTGCCACGCAGCGTCCTGGAGGCCGGCATGAGCCACTTCACCGAGTCCTCGGACAACCCGTTCGCGGGCATCGACAGCGTCGACGAACTGCCCTTCGGCACCCCGGACGACCAGATCGCCGCCCGGATCGACGCCACCGACCAGCACGCCGCCAAAGAGGCGGCGATGCGGGCGCACGGCACCCAGATCCCCGCCAACTCCTGGTTGTACGCGATCGCCGGCAACTTCGGCGCCGAGTTCATGGGCGTGGAGTTCTTCACCCTGGCGGTGGGGGAACCCGGCCCGGCCGGTGGACCGAACGGCTGGGAGAGTGACCTCTTCGCCGGGATCGACACGAACCCGTCGGGCTCGTCCGCCGGCCGGCCCGACCCGGCTGCCGGTCAGCCGGTGGCGGCGGCACGTCGGCCGGAGCAGGCGTACCCGGTGGGGGGCGGGCCGGCCTCGGCGACGGCCGGGCTCCGGTGACGCTGCCCGCCACGCCGATGCCGGTAGTCGAGGAGGAGACCGCCGCCGTCCCGCCGCCACCCGGCCCGACGGTACGCCTGTTCGACGTCGTGCTGCGGCTGGTCGGCGGGCTGGTCGCCGTGGTCGGCGGGGTGCTCACCGCCCTGATCGGCCTGCTGCTGTCCACCGTCCGGGTCGGCGGGCAGCTGATCGGGGTGTCGGTGGTGGTCACCATCCTGGGGGCGATCGCGGTGAGCTGGTTCGCGTACGCCACGATCGGCCGCAAGTGGGCGGTGGCGTTGCCGGCCCTGCCGTGGTTCGTGCTGATGGCGGTGGCAGCGGTCCGTACCGCCGAGGGTGACCTGCTGGTCGCCGGGGACAACTGGGTCGGGCTGGCGATGATCACCACCGGCGCGATGACGTTCGCGGTGATGGCGTTCCGGCAGATCCTCAGCCCGCAGCCGCGCCGCCACGACGGGTGATGACGGCACACAGCCGACGGTGGTAGATATTCCTGCCAGGAGCCCCGTCGACGCGGCGGGCGGTGTGGCAGGAGGCGTGTGATGAGAGATCGGTGGCGGGCTGTCGGCGTACTCGCGGCGGCATTGTTCGCGGTCAACGTGGTGGCCCGGGTGATCATCAAGCTCGGCTTCGACGGGAACGACACTGCCGCCGACCGGGTCTCGCTGGGCATGTTCATCGTGGTCGGACTGGTGCTGGCCGGGGTGGTCTTCGCCTGGGGCCGGGTCGTGCCGGCGGCGCGTTGGGGAGCCGACGTGGCCGCCGCGGTGGCGGTGGCGCTGCTGCTGACCGTGCTCGTCGGCCCGCTGCTGGTCGGCAACGATCCGTTCGGTGGGGGAGCGGGGCTCTTCTTCGCCCAGATCTGGCTCTATCTCGCCGCCGCGGCGGCCGGCGTGGCGATCGGCTACCTGGTGCTCATCGCCCTCGGCCGCGACCACCGCTCCCGCCAGCTCCAACGGTACGCCGAGCGTAACGTGGGCAAGCCCCGCCGGGTGGTCCGCCGCTGACCCACCCGCCCGGGGTGGGTCAGGTGGGAGGGGCGACGCGGGTGAGGTAGGTGTGGTGGGTGGTGAAGCCGAGCTTGCGGTAGAGCGAGACCGCCTCGATGTTGCGCTGTTCCACCTGGAGGAAGGCGTGGGTCGCGCCCTCGGCCGTGCCCCAGTCGGCCAGCGCCCGGATCACCCGGGCGGCCAGCCCCTGCCGGCGTGCCTGCGGGGCCACCTCGATCAGGCTGAGCCCCAGCCAGCGGCCCTGCCCGGTGACCGTGCCCCGGCCCGTCGCCAGCAGCGCGCCGTCGGCGTACACCTGGGCGAAGCGGACCTGGGCCACGGCGGTCAGGATGTGCCGGGCGGAGTCCGGCAGGCCGCCCTTGCGCCCGGCGGCGACCGCGAGCCACTCCTCGGACGGCACGCCGGTGAGGGCGACCGCCGCACCGCCGGCCGGGCCTTGCGGGGTGGGACCGGGGGGCGATGCGGGGGGCGGCTCCGCCGGCCGCAGCGTGGCCAGCGGGACGGTCTGCACCAGGGTCAGCGGCCGGGCGGTCCAGCCCCGGGCGTCCAGTTCGGCGCCGACCGGCACGGCCAGCGGCAACGGCGTGTTGACCATGGCGGGTTGGCCGTGTTCGGCGTACCAGCGTTCGATCGCGTCGATCGCCGCCGGCAGCGGGCGGTCCGGGTCGCCGACCGGCAGCGCCGAATTGGCCCGGCCGGTCCAGCCGTCGGCGGAGCGCAGCAGCCAGTCGCCGAGCCGGGCGCGTACCGGTGCCGGCCACGCCTCGTCGGCGGCGAGTTCCAGTTCGACCACGGCCGAGGCGGTGGGCCGGCGGGTGGGGGGCACCCGCTTGGCCCGGTGCACCTCGGCCACCGGCACCCGGAGCCGGCCCTGGGCGGTGGCGATGGTGAGATGAGTCTCGCTCAGCTCGACCAGCTCACCGAGGGCGTCCGAAAAGAGGGGCCGGCCCTCGCGAATCCCCACAATGCGGCGAACCACGATCCGGTGTCCCACATCCTGCTGTCGGAGCACGATCGACCTCCTCCCCGGCGAGATACTAGGCTCTTAGCGTCGCGGGTGATCGCGACGAGTCTGGCGGAGGAGAAGACCGGTGACCTACATCATCGCCGAGCCGTGCGTGGATGTGCTCGACAAGGCATGCATCGAGGAATGCCCGGTCGACTGCATTTACGAGGGCAACCGGATGCTCTACATCCACCCCGACGAATGCGTCGACTGTGGTGCCTGTGAGCCGGTCTGCCCGGTGGAGGCCATCTTCTACGAGGACGACGTCCCGGAGCAGTGGAAGGACTACACCGGGGCCAACTACGAGTTCTTCGAGGACCTGGGCTCGCCGGGCGGCGCGTCGAAGATCGGCAAGGTGGAGAAGGACGCGACGTTCGTCGCCGGCCAGCCGCCGCGCGGCGAGGGCCACTGAACCGGCCGGCAGCCGGGACACCGGGCTCGCCGGCTGCGGTGCCGGGCTCGCCGGCCGGGCCGGCTGTGGTGCCGGTCGGCCCCGGGTCGGTGGTGCCGGCCGGTGGTGCGTCGGGGTCGTCGGCCGGGTCCGCGTCGGGCCCGGCCCGGCCCGGTCCGGTGTCGGCGCGGTTGCCCGAGTTCACCTGGGACACGCTGGACGCCGCGGCCGCCCTGGCCGCGGCGCACCCGGACGGCCTGATCAACCTCTCCATGGGCACGCCGGTCGACCCGGTGCCCCCGGTGATCCGGCAGGCGCTGGCGGACGCCGCCGACGCGCCGGGCTACCCGCTGACGGCGGGCACCCCGGCGCTACGCGACGCCATCGCCGGCTGGGTGGCCCGCGCCTGCGGTGCGGGTGCCGACGGGCTCGGGGTGCTGCCGACGATCGGTTCCAAGGAACTGGTCGCCTGGCTGCCCACCCTGCTCGGGATCGGCCCCGGCGACGTGGTCGTGGTGCCGTCGGTCGCCTATCCGACATATGAGGACGGGGCCCGGCTGGCCGGCGCCACCACCGTCCGCGCCGACTCGCTGACCGCGGTCGGCCCCACCTCCCGGGTACGCCTGGTCTGGGTCAACTCGCCCGGCAACCCGACCGGTCGGGTGCTGCCCGCCGCCCACCTGCGCAAGGTGGTCGACTGGGCCCGGGAGCGCGGTGCCGTGGTGGCCAGCGACGAGTGCTACCTGCCGCTGGGCTGGACGGCCGACGCCGCGCCGGTGTCGGCGCTCGCGCCGGAGGTCTGCGGCGGGTCGTACGACTCGGTGCTGGCGGTGCACTCGCTGTCCAAGCGGTCCAACCTGGCCGGCTACCGGGCCGGGTTCGTCGCCGGTGACCCGGCGCTCGTCGCCGAGCTGCTGAAGATCCGCAAGCACGCCGGCATGATCGTCCCGGCTCCGGTGCAGGCCGCGATGGTGGCCGCGCTGGCCGACCAGGCGCACGCCGACGAGCAGCGGGAACGCTACCGGGCCCGGCGGGAGACACTGCTCGCCGCGTTCACCCGGGCGGGCTTCCGGGTGGACCACTCCGAGGCGGGCCTCTACCTCTGGGTCACCCGCGACGAGGACTGCTGGGACACCGTCGACCGGCTGGCCCGACGGGGCATCCTGGTCGCCGCCGGGGCCTTCTACGGCCCGGCCGGGCAGCGGCACGTCCGGGTGGCGTTGACCGGGTCGGACGCGCACGTCGCGGCGGTCGCCCAGCGGCTCGCCCAGCCGTAGGGGCGGCTGCGGTGGGTGACGAGGTGGGCCGGCCCCGGGTCGCCGTGGTCGGCACCGGCCTGATCGGCGGTTCGATCCTGCTGCGGCTGCACGAGGCGGGTACGCCGGTGGCCGGCTGGGACCCGGACCCGGCGACCCGGGCCGAGGGCCGTCGCCGGGGCCTCACCTTCCCCGACGAGCTGGCCGACGCGGTCCGGGACCGGGACGTGGTGTTCCTCGGTGGTCCCCTGCCGAGTCTGCCGCAGACCCTGCTCACCGTGTCCGGGCTGACCGACGACCGGTGTGTCGTCACCGACGTGGGCAGCACCAAGGCGGCCGTCGCCGGGTTCGCCGGGGCGCACGGGCTGACCGGCCGGTTCGTCCCCGGTCACCCGATGGCCGGCACCGAACGGGCCGGGCTGACGGCCGCGCTGGCCGGGCTGTTCGTCGACGCGGCCTGGGTGCTCTGCCCGAGCGTCGACGGGTTGGTGCCGTTCCGGACGCTGGTCGGGCTCATCGTCGACGTCTTCGCCGCGCACGTCGTACCGATGTCGCCGGGGGTGCACGACTCCGTGGTGGCGCTCTCCTCCCACGTACCGCACCTGCTGGCCGGCAGCCTGGCCGGGGCCGCCGCCGACTCGGCGGTGCGGGACGCGGTGGTCCGGCTCGCGGCGGGCAGCTTCCGTGACGGCACCCGGGTCGCGACGACCCCGGCCCGGCGTACCGCCGACATGCTGCTGGCCAACCGGGAGCAGGTGCTGCGGCAGTTGGCCGAGGTGCGGGCGGCGCTCGACGGGCTGACCGAGGCGGTCCGCGACGACGACCTGCCCGCGCTGGTGGCGCACTACGAGCGGGCCCGGACGGTACGGCTGCCGCCGGGCGACGTGCGACCCGTCCACCGGCGGTTCGCCCTCGCCGGGGACCCGGCGCAGGAGTTGGCGTTCGTCCGGTCGGTGGGTGAGTCCGGTGGGCACCTCACCGGTTGCACGGTGGCGGGGGAGACGGTGACGTACACCGGTCTGCGGCCCGCCGAGGCCCCGGCCTGACCGTGCGGAAACCGGCGGCGGTCCGGTTGCGCCGTTAGGGTGGGTGCGTGGCGGACGGACCGGTGGTGGCGGTACGCGGTGAGGCGTACCGGGAGGTGGCACCCGAGCTGGCCCGGTTCGAGGTGACCGCGACGGCCCGGGAACGGGACCGTCAGGTCGCCCTGACCCGGCTCGCCGAGCGGGCCGCCGCCGTCCGGGTGCTGCTCGACGAGCACGAGCCGGCGGTGGACCGCCGGGAGGCCGGGGAGCTGCGGGTGCGACCCGAGACGAACCGGTCCGGTGAGCGGGTCGTCGGCTACCTGGGCAGCGTCTCCACCACGGTCACCGTCACCGACTTCGGCTCCCTGGCCGAGCTGATGTTGCGGCTGGCCGAGCTGGACCACGTCGAGGTGGCCGGCCCCTGGTGGTCGCTGCGGCCGGACAGCCCGGCCCACCGGGAGGCCCGGCACGAGGCGATCGCCGACGCGTTGCGCCGGGCCCGGGAGTACGCCGAGGCGCTCGGTGCCCGGGTGACCGCCCTGCTGGAGCTGGCCGACACCGACGAGGGGTTCGCCGGGGGTGGGGCGATGTACGCCCGCCAGGACCGGATGGCCGGCGCACCGGAGCTGGAACTCGACCCCCGCCCGCAGTCGGTGCACGCGGTGGTGCGGGCCCGGTTCACCATCAGCGAGCCGGTCCTGACCTGATGCCCGAGGCGCGTCCGTGCTCCCTCGACGACCTGGTGGCCCGGGCCCGGTCGCTGGCCGACGCCGGCCCCCGGCAGCTGCTGGGCATCACCGGTGCGCCCGGGGCGGGCAAGTCCACGCTGGCCGAGCGGATCGTCGCGGCGGTCGGCCCGACCGCCCGGCTGGTGCCGATGGACGGTTTCCACCTCGCCCAGGCGGAGCTGGTCCGGCTGGGCCGGGCCGACCGCAAGGGCGCGGTCGACACCTTCGACGCCAACGGGTACGTGTCGTTGCTGCGCCGGTTGCGCCGGTTGGAGCCGACCGCCGTGTACGCGCCGCTGTTCCGCCGTGATCTGGAGGAGCCGGTGGCCGGGGCGGTGGAGGTGCCGCCCTCGGTCCGGCTGGTGGTGACCGAGGGCAACTATCTGCTGCTCGACGATCCCCCCTGGGACGAGGTGCGGTCGTTGCTGCACGAGGCGTGGTTCCTCGACCTGGACGCCGAGCTGCGGTTGCGTCGGTTGGTGGCGCGGCACGTGGCGTACGGGCGGTCGCCGGAGGCGGCGCACACCTGGGCGTACGGCAGCGACGAGGCGAACGCCGCGCTGGTGGCGGGCACCGCCGACCGGGCCGACCTGGTGATCCGGTCAACCGACCCGGGGTGACGGGACGGTACGCCGCAGCAGCCGGGCCACCAGGGTCCGTTCCCGGTGGAACTCCAACGCCTCCGGATAGCCGCTGTGGTTGCGGATCGGCGGGTCGGCGACCTCACCCCCGCTGGGGTGCAGCGCCTCCGGGTCGGTCACCGGCACGTCCCGTTCCCCGGCGCTGACCCGCCAGCCGAGGGGGTCGGTGTCGCGCCAGAAGTTGGTCCACGCGACGTGGCCGGAGGGCCAGGTCAGGTTGTCGGCGAGCACCCGGAGCCGGTCCGGGCCGAAGTAGGCGGGGAAGACCCGTCCGTAGAGCCGGGTGAGCTGGCAGCCGTACGACAGGAACCAGATCCGCCGCCGCCACCGGGCCGGGAGCTGGAGCAGCGTCGCCGCGCAGATCACCGTGCCCTGGCTGTGCCCGGAGAGGATCACCCCGTCCATCCGGCGCGGGTCCTGTTCGCTCAGCGCCAGGATTCCGGCGACCCGGGTCTGCAACTCGGGTACGGCCCGTTCCGCATAGCTGGGCGGGGCGAGCGGGTGCGCGGCGCGCGGCCAGAAGGTGCCGATGTCCCAGAGCACCCCGACGCTGCGCCGGACGGTGTCGTTGCGGTAGACGAGCAGGCCCAGGCCGGCGACCACCAGGGGGAGCCAGCCCAGCATGGTGTCGCCGAGGTCGGCGGCGGCGCGTACCAGACCCACCCAGCCCGACGCGCCGGCCGGTGCGGGGCGGGTACGGGTGAGCGCGGCCACGCAGGAGAAGGCCACCAGCACCGCCGCGATGGCGGCGTAGTGGCCGATCAGCCGTACCGCGTGTTCGCCGACCAGGCGGTGCAGCGCGCGGAAGGTGCTGACGTCCCGGCAGCGGCGCAGGTCGTGCGCGGAGAGGTCCCGCCGGCCGGCGGTGAGCCGGGTGTACTCGGCGCGACGCAGCCCGCCGAAGATCATTGCGGCGCGGATCAGCGTGCCGATCAGGGCGGCGGTGGCGACGGTGAAGGCCAGGCCGGCCCAGATTACCGGCAGCGGCGGCGCGATCGGGGAGAATCCGCTGGGTGAGGCGGGACCGTCGAGCCGGTCGGCGATCCAGTAGAGCAGGCCGGCACAGTAGGCGATGGCCATCATCCAGCCGAAGCCGGCGATCACCGCCGCCCCCCGGCCGCCCCAGGCCACGTCGGTGTACGTGCCGAGCGGTTGCTGGTCGTCGTCGCTGCCGGTGCGCGGCAGCAGCAACCCGATCGCGGCGACCGCGATGGCCGGTGCGGCGAGCATCCAGATCAGCAGCCCGTCGGGGGCGGTGGGGAGGCCGGGCAGCCAGCCGTCGCGCCAGGCCATCCCGAGGGGCAGCAGCACGCCGACCGTGCCGGGGAGGAGCAGGGCGCGTCGTCCCGACCGGGCGACCGTGCCGATGGCGATCAGCAGCAGCACCTGGTAGGTGGCGAGCCAGGCGACGAGACCGTCGTAGCCGGGCAGGGAGTGGTCGGTGAGGCAGCCGGCGAGGCCCGGGTCACGGGCGCACCCGGCGGGCGGACGCCACTGCGCCAGCGGGGTGCCGGCGGGGCCGTCCGGCAGCAGCAGGAGGGTGAAGGTGCCGACCAGGGCCAGGCCGGTGAGCACGCCGACGGCGAGGCTCCACCGGCCGAGCGGGGTGGCCCCGCTGCGCCGGGTCAGCCAGGGCCGGCCCACCGCCACCACCGCGATCGCCACCACCACGACCAGGGCGGTGACGGTCGGGGCGGCGATCACGGCCCGTACGCCCCGGGCCGGGTCCATCACCAGCACTGCGCCGACGGGTACCGCGGCGGCGAGCGCCGCGCCGACGCACAGGTGCAGGACGGCGGCGCGGCGCAGTTGGCCCTCCCCGCTCCAGAAGGTGGGGTCCTGCAACGGGTTGGCCAGGCCGGGCCCGGCAGCGGCGGGTTGTTCCCCGTCGTCGGCCAGCGGGGGGCGGGGGTCGGCGGGCATCTCGGCCTCGTACTGGTAGGTGCGCCAAGCGACGACGCCGAGCACCAGCAGCATGGACAACGGCACCAGCAGGCCGGCGGCGAGCGCGTGGGCGTCCGTGCGCCACCAGCCCCGGCCGAGGAACTCCCACGAGCCGGGCAGTTGCCGCAGGCACTCCTGATCGATGCACTGCCAGGCGATCAGGTCGACCCCGACGCCGGCGGCGGCGAGCACCAGGGTGCCGGTGAGGCTCAGACAGAACAGCCGGATCAGCCAGGCGGTGATGCCGGAGCGGCTGCCCCAGCGTTCGGTGTCCGGGTCGGGCGGGATGCCGGGGCGGGCGTACAGCGCGACGTTGGCCAGGGTGAACGGCAGCAGCAGCGTCCACAGGGCCCGTTCGACGTCACGTGCGGTCCGCGCCCCCGACGTCAACTGCCCCCAGCTGTACGCCTCGACGACGACCGGGTCGTCCGGGGCGGAGTCGCTGGCGCGGTAGAAGCCCGTGACGTCACCGCCGGAGACGAGTCGGGGCGGCTGGCCGACACCGGTCGGGTCGGTGGGCAGGCCGAGGATCTGGTCGGGCGGGGTGTTCGACACGCCGTGCACCCGGAGTTCGAGTACACGCTCGGCCATCGGTGCTCCCTGGTGACGTCTTCACTACCCAGAGTGCATCGGATTTCCTGATTCGCCCACCGATCTGTCCGGTGTTCTCGCAGCTCAGCCGCTATTTCAGGGTACGGATCACCCGTGCTGGGTTACCCACGGCGACCACGTTGGCCGGTAGGTCGCGGGTGACCACCGCGCCGGCCCCGACCACCGTGTTCGCCCCGATGGTCACTCCGGCGAGGACGATCACCCCGCCGCCGAGCCAGACGTTGTCGCCGATGGTGATCGGCTGGGCGGACTCCCACTTGGCCCGGCGGGGCTCCGCCTCGACCGGGTGGGTGGCGGTGAGCAGTTGCACGTTGGGTCCGATCTGGACGTCCGCGCCGATGGTGATCCGGGCCACGTCGAGCAGGACCGCGTTGAAGTTGACGAAGCTGCGGGCCCCGAGGTGGGTCTGCCAGCCGTAGTCGCAGTGCAGCGGCGGGCGTACCCAGGCGCCCTCGCCGAGGCTGCCGAGCAGGTCGCGCAGGGTGGCGAGCCGGCCCTGCGGGTCGTCGGCGGCGCTGCGGTTGAAGCGTTCGGTGAGCCGCGCCGCGCGGTCCAGGTCGGCGATGATCTCGGGCTCGTTCGCGATGTACGGCTCGCCGGCGAGCATGCGTTCCCTCATGGACGTCACCAGGCCATGGTCACCGGTCGGTCGTCCCCGGGGTGGGAAGTGGGTCGGTCCTGTCGCAGCAATGTGTCCGGACGGTCATCATTCGGCCTTCTATTTGCATACCGGGTATGTAATTCTAGGCGTCGATGTGACTCCGGTCATGAAACGCCCCAGAAGGAGGATCCGTTGCACGGAAGCAGAAGAACCGCGGCCGGCGGGTTGGTGCTCGCCCTGGCTCTCGGTCTGCCGGCGACGGGCGCGAACGCCGCCCCGGCCGCCCCGCCCGCGTCCCGGCCCACCACGCCGGCCGCCGGCTCCACCACGGTCACCCTGATCACCGGGGACCAGGTCACCGTCACCCGCACCGGTGGCGCCGCCGTGCGCCCCGGCGTCGGCCGCAAGCACCAGCAGTTCCTGGTCCGCCGCGAACACGGCCACCTCAACGTGGTGCCCCGCGACGCGCTGCCGCTGCTGCGCTCGGGCCAGGTCGACCGGCGGCTGTTCGACGTCACCGCGCTGATCGCCGCCCGCTACGACGACGCCCACCGGGACAATCTGCCACTGCTGGTGTCGTACCGCTCGGAGCAGTCCCGGCGTGGCGCGACCGCGCTGCCCGGCACCCGGGTGACCCGCGAGCTCCCGGCGATCCAGGGCGCGGCCCTGACCGCCGGCAAGTCCTCAGCCGGCGCGGTCTGGTCCACGCTCACCGGTGCCGGCAGTGCCCGACTCGGCGCGGCAGGGGGCGTCGAGCGGATCTGGTTGGACGGTCGTCGCGCACTCTCCCTCGACCACAGCGTGCCCCAGATCGGTGCGCCGACCGCATGGGCGGCCGGTTACACCGGCAAGGGGGTGACCGTCGCGGTGCTGGACACCGGCGTCGACGCCACCCACCCGGACCTGGCCGGCAAGGTGAGCGAGGCACGCAACTTCAGCGACACGCCGGACCAGAAGGACACCGTCGGGCACGGCACCCACGTCGCGTCCACCATCGCCGGCAGCGGTGCCGCCTCCGGTGGGAAGTACAAGGGCGTCGCGCCGGACGCGAAGCTCCTCGACGGCAAGGTCTGCGAGGAGTTCGGCTGCGCCGAGTCGTCGATCCTGGCCGGCATGCAGTGGGCCACTGTCGACAAGAAGGCCGCCGTGGTCAACCTCAGCCTCGGTGGCACGGACACCCCGGAGGTCGACCCGCTGGAGGAGGCCGTCCAGACGCTGACCGCCCAGACCGGCAGCCTCTTCGTCATCGCCGCCGGCAACGACGGCCGGGACGGCTCGGTCGGCTCACCTGGCAGCGCCGACGCCGCGCTCACCGTCGGCGCGGTCGACCGGGACGACGAACTGGCCGACTTCTCCAGCCGGGGTCCCCGGGTCGGTGACGACGCGCTCAAGCCCGACATCACCGCACCCGGCGTCGACATCGTGGCCGCCCGCTCCGTCGACGGCCAGATCGGTGACCCGGTGGGGACGCAGTACGTCGCACTCTCCGGCACCTCGATGGCCACCCCGCACGTCGCCGGCTCGGTGGCGTTGCTGGCCCAGCAGCACCCCGGCTGGAAGGCCGGGCAGCTCAAGGCGACCCTGATGGCCGCCGCCAAGCCGCACCCCACGCAGACCGCATACGAACAGGGCGCCGGTCGGGTGGACCTGACCCGGGCGATCACCGAGCAGGTCACCACCGACCCGGTCAGCGTCTCGTTCGGTCGGGCCCTCTGGCCGCACGGCGACGACGCCCCGATCACCCGGACCGTCGCCTGGCACAACGCCGGGACGGCCCCGGTCACCCTCGACCTGACCCTTGAGGTGCAGGGACCGGGCGGGAAGGCCGCGCCGGCCGGCATGTTCACCCTCGGCGTCAACCGGATCACCGTCCCGGCCGGCGGTCGGGCCGAGACCACCGTCACCGCCGACACCCGACTCGGTGTCGACGGCTACTGGACCGGTCGGGTGGTGGCCCGGTCGGGGTCCACCGTCGCGGTGACCCCGCTGGCCGTGCACCGGGAGGTGGAGAGCTACACCGTCACGCTCACCCACCTCGACCGCAGCGGAAAGCCCGGCGGCGACTACTCGACCACCCTGGCCGACCTCACCGGGTACGACCTGGTGGACGTCACCGACTTCGACGGCGTCGCCGAGGTCCGGGTCCCCAAGGGCAGGTACGGGCTGAGCAGCGTCTTCTTCGAGCCGGGGCCGGACGAGCAGTCGGGCGGGCTGGCCCTGCTCGCCCAGCCGGAGCTGGTGGTCGACGGCGACACGGCGGTCACCATCGATCTGCGCAAGGCCAAGCCGGTGCGGATGACCGTCCCGCAGGCCGACGCGAAGGTCGCCCTGGTCGACGTCAGCGCCAACTTCCTCACCCCCGACGGCGGCAGCTTCGGCTCCGGCATCGTCTCCTTCGACACCTTCGACGGACTGTCCACCGGGCAGCTCGGCAGGGCGGTGTCGGCCGACGAGTTCGTCGCCACCGTCAACAGCCAGTGGGCCGACCTCGAAGCCGAGCACAGCCCCTACCTGTACGCGCTGGCCGAGACCATCCCGGGCAGGCTGCCCAGTGGTTTCGTCCGCGACTACCGCAAGCGTGACCTGGCCACGGTGGTGCACAGGTTCCGTGACCCGTACCCGAAGATGGAAGCCGAGCGGCTGGTCTTCCCGGACAACGGCTACAACACCGGCGGCTGGGCCGTCGGGCTCGCCACCGACGTGCCCGGCCAGCGGGTCGAGCACTACAGCACCAAGGGTGTGCGCTGGGACTCCGAACTGGACTTCGGCACCCGGACCGAGGATGGCTGGCTGGACCTCCAGGCGATCCTCCTGAGCCGGTCCGCCGCCTACCAGGCAGGCCGCCGGGTCACCGAGACCTGGGGGGCCGCGCCGCTCGGGCCGTCCCTGCCCACCCCACGCTGGCCGGAGGAGAGCGTCACCCGGATCGGGGACACCATCCTGGTGAGCGTGGCACTGCACAGTGACGCGGCCGGGCACATCGGGGTGTCGCTCAACGACACCGCCCGTACCGTCCTGTGGCGCAACGGCAAGCTGGTGGAGGAGCTCGACACCTCGGGGTACGGCGAGTTCACCGTGCCGAAGGGGGACGCCGACTACAAGCTGACCGTCGGGGCCAAGCGGAACCTCACCGACCTCAGCACCGAGGTGGAGGCGAGCTGGACCTTCCGCTCGGGGCACGTGGCGGGTGACACGCCGAAGCGGCTGCAGCTGTCGGAGATCCGGTTCACCCCGCGGCTGAACGCCGACAACACCGCCCCGGCCGGGCAGGTCTTCGCCGTACCGGTGCAGGTGCGGCGGCAGGCGGGCGCCGGCACCGCCAAGCTGGCGAAGCTCAGCGTCGACGTGTCGTACGACGGCGGGAAGACCTGGCGGCGGGCGACCGTGGTGAAGGTGCCGGGCCAGGGCACGGTGGCGCTGGTCAAGCACCCGGCCGGTGCCGGGTACGCGTCCCTGCGGGCGACCGCCCGGGACACCGACGGCAACACCGCGAGCACCCGGATCATCCAGGCGTACCGCCTGAAGTGACCCGACGTCCGGGCCCGCGACGGTGACGTCGCGGGCCCGGAGCCCGTGCGCGCACCGACGGCGGCCCGCACGCCGCCGGGCGGCTCGGGCGTCGGCGTGCAGGGCGGCCCGGTCGTCGGCGTCTCGGGCGGTTCGGTTGTTGGCGTGCAGGGCGGCCCGGGCGTCGGCGTTTCGGGCGGTTCAGTCGTTGGCGTGCAGGGCGGCGTTCAGCTCGATGCCCCGACCCGTGCGCGGCTTCGCCTCCAACGCGCCGGTCACCGAGTTACGCCAGAACAGCAGCCCGTCGACGCCGGACAGCTCACGGGCCTTGACCACCCGGCCGTCCGGCAGAGTGATCTTGGAGGCGGCGGTGACGTAGCAGCCGGCCTCGACCACACAGTCGTCGCCGAGCGAGATGCCGACCCCGGCGTTCGCGCCGACCAGGCTCCGCTCACCGATGCGGACCCGGTCGGTGCCGCCACCGGAGAGGGTCCCCATGATCGACGCGCCGCCGCCGATGTCGGAGCCGTCACCGACCACCACGCCCTGCACGATCCGGCCCTCGACCATCGAGGTGCCCAGCGTGCCGGCGTTGAAGTTGACGAAACCCTCCTGCATCACGGTGGTTCCCGTGGCGAGGTGGGCGCCGAGCCGGACCCGGTCCGCGTCGGCGATCCGCACCCCGGCGGGCACCACGTAGTCGGTCATCCGGGGGAACTTGTCCACCCCGTACACGGCCAGGTGGCGGCCGGCGGCCCGCTCGATCACCCGCAGCTCGTCGACCCGCTCCGGCGGGCACGGCCCGGCCGAGGTCCAGGCCACGTTCGCCAGTTTGCCGAAGATGCCGTCGAGGTTCAGCTCGTTGGGCCGCACCAGGCGGTGGGAGAGCAGGTGCAGCCGCAGGTACGCGTCGGCGGCGTCCTTGATCGGCTCGTCCAGCGCGCCGATCACGGTGACCACCTGCACCGTACGCAGACCCGGCAGGGCCCGCTCGCCGATCGCGCCGGGTGGCAGGTCGAGCACGTCGGCCTGGTCCTCGCCGGGGACCAGCGGCAGCTCACCCAGGCCCAGCTTGCCGGTCGGGTACCAGGTGTCGAGCACCTGCTCGGCGGCGGTCACGGTGGCCACGCCGATTCCCCAGGCGGATTGGGACGTCACTGTTCTACCCTCTCGTTCGCGGCTGCGGGGCCGGTGGGCTCACCCCTCGCGCCCACCGTTCAGGACGGTACCGTGCGAACCATGGAGAACCCGCTTACCCCCGAGGTCCTGGCCGATCCGGTGGCGCTGACCCGTGCCCTGGTCGACATCGAGTCCGTCTCCCTCGACGAGAAGGCGATCGCCGACTGCGTCGAGGAGGTGCTGCGCCGGGTGCCGCACCTGAGCACCTTCCGGCACGGCAACACGGTGATGGCGCGCACGGACCTCGGCCGGGACTCCCGGGTGGTGCTCGCCGGGCACCTGGACACGGTGCCCCTCAACGACAACTTCCCGTCGACCATGCGCGGCGACCTGATGTACGGCTGCGGCACCTCCGACATGAAGTCCGGGGTGGCCTTCGCGCTGCACCTGGCGGTGACCCTGCCCGACCCCCGCTACGACGTGACGTACCTGTTCTACGAGGCCGAGGAGATCGAGTCCCGGTACAACGGCCTCACCCTGGTCGGTGGGGCGCACCCGGAGTGGCTCCAGGCCGACTTCGCGGTGCTGCTGGAGCCGACGTACGGCATCGTCGAGGTCGGCTGTCAGGGCACCATGCGGGCGGTCGTCACCCTGCACGGCGAGCGGGCCCACGCGGCCCGGTCCTGGCGTGGGGTGAACGCCATCCACGGGGCGGGCGAGGTGCTGCGCCGGCTCTCGACGTACGAGGCGCGGCGGGTCACCATCGACGGCTGCGACTTCCGTGAGGGCCTGAACGCGGTGCGGATCGGCGGCGGGGTGGCCGGCAACGTCGTCCCCGACCGCTGCGAGATCGAGATCAACTACCGGTTCGCCCCGGACCGCGACCCGGCGGCAGCCGAGGCGCACCTGCGCGAAGTGCTCGCCGGCTACGAGTTGACGGTCACCGACGCGGCGGCCGGCGCACTCCCCGGCCTCAAGGCCCCGGTGGCCCAGGAGTTCCTGGCGGCGGTGGGCTCGGCCCCGAGGGGCAAGCTGGGCTGGACGGACGTCGCCCGGTTCGCGGCGATGGGCATCCCGGCGCTGAACTTCGGCCCGGGCGACCCCAACCTGGCCCACCACAAGGACGAGCACGTCGAACTGACCAAGATCCGCGACGGCGCCGCCACCCTCCACCGCTGGCTGACCCCCGCCTAACCCACCCCCACCCCAACCCACCCCAACCCACCCCAACCCACCCCACCCCGCGCTCCGCCCGCGCCCCGGCTCGGCCCGGTGATCAAGAGGTTTGCGTCACGGGGAGCGCTCTCCCGGCCCGCAAACTTCTTGATCACCAGCCGCAAACTTCTTGATCGCCAGTGCGGGGAGGGGCGCGGGTGGGGTGTGGGCGCTGGAAGGGGTGGGGGATGCATGGTGAGGCCCCGGGGTCGGGGACCGCCGGGGCCGTGGTGGGGCTGGTGGGGTGAAACTCAGGGTGAGGCTGGTTGGGTGAGGCTGGTGGGGTGAGGCTGATTGGGTGGGGAGCGGGGTGGGGCTGGTTGGGCGGGTGGTGGGTGTCAGACGGTGGTGAGGCGGGGATTGTCGGGTTCGGTGGGCTCGACGGGCTGGGCGGCGGGTTCCACCGGCACCTCCAGCTGTCGGGCGCGGCGGCGCTCGGCCACCACCTCGTTGATCCGTCGCTGCATCTGCCGGCGGATACGCATCCGCTCGTTGTTGCTGATCACGCTTGCTCCTCCCCCGAAGGCGCGCGCCGGGCCATACCCGGTATGTGAATAGTAAGACGTACGGGCGACAGAATTAGTTGCCCATGATCGCGAACTTTTTCTCCGACCTGTCGGCCGGCACCGCCCTGACGTGCGCCTCCACTACGGTGGCTGTCATGAGTCAGACCAACGGGCGGCGGCCGGGCCGCGATCCGGAGCGGCACCGGGGAGCGGTCACGCTGCGCCGTGGCGCGATCCCCACCAGCACCGCTGACCAGCGGTTGTTGGACTCCCGGGGGCGCAGCGACTGGAAAACCAAGGACGCCTGGCGCGCGCTGCGGATCCTCGCCGAGTTCGTCGAGGGCTTCGACACGCTGGCCGACCTGCCGCCCGCGGTGAGTGTCTTCGGCTCCGCGCGTAGTAAACCCGACAGTCCGGAGTGCCGGCTGGCCGAGGAGTTGGGGGCCGGCCTCGCCCGGGCCGGTTACGCGGTGATCACCGGCGGTGGCCCCGGAGTGATGGAGGCGGCCAACCGGGGTGCCAGTGAAGCCGGCGGCCTCTCCGTCGGGCTGGGCATCGAACTTCCCTTCGAGCAGGGGCTCAACGACTGGGTCGACCTGGCCATCGACTTCCGCTACTTTTTCGCCCGCAAGACCATGTTCGTCAAGTACGCCCAGGCGTTCGTCGTGCTGCCCGGCGGCTTCGGCACCATGGACGAGCTGTTCGAGGCGCTCACCCTGGTGCAGACCGGCAAGGTGACCCGCTTCCCGGTGGTGCTGATGGGCACCGACTACTGGCGGGGGCTGCTCGACTGGCTGCGGGACAGCATGGCTGCCGAGGGCAAGATCGGCCCGGTGGACCTGGAGCTGATCTGCCTCACCGACGACGTCGACGCGGCGGTACGGCACATCGTCGAGGCCGAGGCGGCCCTCGCCGTCGACCAGGAGGCGGTACGTGAGGAGGCGGTCGCCCGGACCGCCGCCGACCAACAGGCCGCCCGCCGGGCCGCCGCCGTCGCAGACGCCACCGACACGAAGCCCGGCACCCCCGCGTCGGGCAGTCCCGCGTCGGGCAGTCCCGCGTCGGGCAGTCCCGCGTCGGGCAGTCCCGCGTCGGGCAGTCTCTCGCCCGGCAGTCCCGCGTCGGGCAGCCACCCATCGGGCAGTCACCCATCGGGCAGCCACGCGTCCGGCAGTCCGACGTCGAGCAGCGCCGATTCCGGTAGCCCGCCGCCAGGCAGCCCCGCGTCCGGTCCGGCCGGGCCTGGTGAGCCGGGGTCCGGTGAGTCAGGGTCCGGTGAGCCGGGGTCCGGGGCGGGCCGGGGTGTCGTCGACGGTCGGGAGGGCTGAGCCGGTGGCGGCGATCTGTGTCTTCTGCGCGTCCTCCCGTACCCTCGACCAGCGCTGGTTGGATCTGGCGGCCGAGACCGGCGCGGAGCTGGCCCGGCGCGGGCACACGCTGGTCAGCGGCGGTGGCTGCGTCGGCATGATGGGCGCCCTCGTCGACGGGGCGCGGGCGGCCGGTGGGCGCACCGTCGGGGTGATCCCGCAGGCGCTGGTGGACCTGGAGGTCGCCGACCTGGCCTCGGACGAACTGCTCGTCACCGACGGCATGGCCAGCCGCAAGACCATCATGATCGAGAAGTCGGACGCGTTCCTCACCCTGCCCGGCGGACTGGGCACCCTGGACGAGCTGTTCGAGGTCTGGACCACGGCCACCCTGGCCATGCACACCAAGCCGATGGTGCTGGTCGACACCGACGGCTTCTACCGTCCATTGCTCGACTGGCTGGGCACCATCACCGAACAGACCTTCCTCAAGCCGGCCGGCCTGGGCCTGCTCACTGTCGCCCCCACCGTCTCGACCGCGCTGGACGCCCTGGAGTCCCAACTGCCCTGATCCCCACCCGTCGCCGGGGCCGGGCGGTGCGGGTTCGGGCCGGGTGGCCGGCACCGACTTCCGACCGCCGGCCACCGGCCGGGCCCGGGCGGGGTGGTGCGGTGGGTGGTGTCGTACCCGCGTGGTGGGATGTGGGGGTGCAGGGGTACCGGCTGGTGCGCCGACCTGCCGGATCGGGCCCGGAAGGCGGCCGGTCCGCCGCGAGCGTCCGGGGGACGGTCGGCACGGCGGGGCGACCGTGGGCCCGGATCGGGCCGGGTCAGGCGTCGAGGGGGAGCCGCGGCCCGGGGGGTCGGCGGGCGATGCCGCGTACCCCCGGGGGGAGTTGCGGCCCCGGGCAACGGCGAGTGGGGCCACCCACCCGCCGGCGCGTCGGCCCGATCCGCTCCAGGCGGAGGTCGTGGCGCACACCGCCGGGCCGATGCTGGTCCTCGGCGGGCCGGGCACCGGCAAGACCGGCACCCTGGTCGAGGCGGTCGCCGCCCGGGTCGCCGAGGGGGTCGACCCGGAGCGCCTGCTGGTGCTCACCTTCAGCCGTCGGCAGGCCACCGGGCTGCGGCACCGGATCGAGGCCCGGATCGCCGCCGACGGCCACCGGGTGCTGCGCGAGCCGCTGGTGCGCACCTTCCCGGCGTACGCCTTCGGCCTGCTGCGCCGGGCCGCCGCCGAACGCGGCGAGCCGTCCCCCCGGCTGCTCACCGGGCCCGAGCAGGATCTGATCATCCGGGAGCTGCTGGACGTCGTCGGCACCGAACCCGACGACCCGGTCGGTTGGCCGGACGACCTGCTCCCCGCCCTGCGTACCCGGGCGTTCGCCGGCCAGCTGCGTGACCTGCTGATGCGGGCCGCCGAACGCGGCGTCGGGCCGGTCGAGCTGGCCCGGCTGGGGGAGAAGCTGGGCCGCACCGACTGGCCGGCCGCCGCCCGGTTCCTCCGGGAGTACGTCGCCGTCCTCGCGCTGCGCGACGTCAGCAACCGGGGCTCCGTGGCGTACGACCCGGCCGAGCTGGTGCGGGCGGCCACCGGCATGCTCCTCGACGATCCGGAGCTGCTGGAGGCCGAGCGTCGCCGGCTGGCCCACGTCTACGTCGACGAACTGGCCGACACCGACCCGGCCCAGCAGGACCTGCTGGCCGTCCTGGCCGGTGGTGGCCGTTCCCTGGTGGCCTTCGCCGACCCGGACTCCTCCACGTACGCCTTCCGGGGTGCCGACCCGGCCGTGGTGACCGCCTTCCCGCACCGGTTCCGGACGGCCTCCGGGGCCCCGGCGGCGCAGGTCACCCTCACCACGTCCTACCGCGCGGGTGCGGTGCTGCTCGGGGCCACCGGTCGCCTGGCCCGGCGGTTGCGCGGGCCGGCCGGGCACCGGCGGCTACGACCGCTGCCCGACGCGCCACCCGGCAGCGTGCAGGTGCGTACCTTCCGTTCGGCCACCAGCGAGGCCGCCTGGTTGGCCCACGCGCTGCGCTCCGCCCACCTACTCGACGGGGTGCCCTGGTCGGCGATGGCGGTGCTGGTCCGCTCGACCCACCTGCACCTGCCGGCGCTGCGGCGGGCGTTGCACGCCGCCGGGGTGCCCACCGTCGTGCACGGCGAGGACCTGCCGCTGCACCTGCAACCCGCGGTCGCCCCGCTGCTGCTCCTGCTGCGCTGCGCGCTCGAACCGGCCCGGCTGGACGAGGAGTCCGCGGTCGCCCTGCTGCACTCGCCGCTGGGCGGGGCCGACCCGCTGGCCGAGCGGCGGCTGCGGCAGGGGCTGCGGGCGCTCGCGCTGGCCCGGGGCGACCGGCGGCCCTCCGGCGAGCTGATCGTCGAGGCGCTGGCCGACCCGGCGGAGCTGGCCGGCATCGAACGCCGCTGGGTCGAGCCGGCCCGGACGGTGGCGGAGCTGCTCGCCACCGCGCGGACGGCGGCGGCGGTGCCCGGGGCCACCGCCGAGGACGTGCTCTGGGCGGTGTGGGACGCCAGCGGGCTCGCCGAACGCTGGGCGGGGGCGATCAACCGGGGCCGGGAGGCCACCGGGGAGCACGAGACCGCCCAGCGTTGGCGGGCCGAGGCCGCCGACCGGGACCTCGACGCGGTGCTGGTGCTCTTCGACGCGGCGGCCCGGTTCGTCGACCGGCTGCCCGGCGCGCGTACCGAGGTATTCCTCGACCACGTCCTCGGCCAGGATCTGCCGGCGGACACCCTGGCGGCCAGCGCCGACCGGGGCGAGGCGGTCCGCCTGCTCACCGCGCACGCCGCCAAGGGACTGGAGTGGGACCTCGTCGCGGTGGCCGGCGTGCAGGAGGGCGTCTGGCCCGACCTGCGGCTGCGCGGCAGCCTGCTCGGCTCCGAACGGCTGGTCGACGTGCTGGTCGGCCGGGCGGACGGCACCGGCACCCGGGCCGGCCTGGTCGGGCAGACCTCCGCCCTGCTCGACGAGGAACGCCGGCTGTTCCACGTGGCGGTGACCCGGGCCCGGCGTCGGCTGC
This sequence comes from Micromonospora sp. RL09-050-HVF-A, assembly GCF_019374995.1. Lineage (NCBI taxonomy): Bacteria > Bacillati > Actinomycetota > Actinomycetes > Micromonosporales > Micromonosporaceae > Micromonospora > Micromonospora sp. RL09-050-HVF-A. The sequence goes on along the minus strand of NZ_JAGKQP010000002.1, from coordinate 3,462,829 downwards.
TGGTCACCGCCGTCGCCTCGGCGGCCGTCGGTGGCGACGACCACGAGGAGCAGCCCAGCCGCTTCCTGCACGAACTCGGCGTCACCGGCACCTCCGGCGACGACCCCACCCCGCCTGACGATCCGATCCCGCCTGACGATCCGATCCCGCCTGACGATCCGATCCCGCCCGACGATCCGATCCCGACCCCGACCCGGCCCCCGACCTCGCCCGGGGGCCCCGCTCGGACCCCGTCCGTCGGCGGCGTCGGTGCCGACCGGGCGCAGGGTGACAGCACCACGCCGGCCCTGCCCACTGCCGGCGTGGACAACCAGGACCCGCGGCCGGAGCCGGCCCCCGCAGGGGCACCCTCCCGCCACGATCCGCCGACCGCCCGCCGCCACGGCGCCGAGGCGGCTGACCAGGGGTCGGCGGCGGGGCCCGGGGAGGCCGGTGACGCCCTGCCCGGCGAGTTGCCCGTGGGGCGGCCACCCCGGGCGCTCACCCTCTCCGCGCTGGTGGCTGAGCTGCGTACCGCAGTCGTCGATCCGGCGGCGTCGGTGGCCCGGCGGCGTGCGGCGGCGGCCGAACTGGCCCGGCTGGCCGCCGCCGGCATTCCCGGCGCGCACCCGGACGACTGGTGGGGGTTGCGCAGCCTCTCCGACGACCGGCCGTTGGCCGACGAGGGCGAACCGGTCCGGGTCACCCCGTCGGGGATGGAGAGCGCGCTGCGGTGCAGCCTGCGCTGGCTGCTCGAACGGCACGGCGGCAGCGGGCCGGCCAGCGCCGCCCAGGGCGTCGGCAACCTGGTGCACGCCGCCGCGATGCTGGCCGAGGACGCCAGCGCCGACCGCACGGCCCTGCTGGAGTACGTGGCCGCCCGGTTCGACGCGATCGAGCTGGCCGCCCGGTGGATGGTCGGCCCGGAACGGGACCGCGCCGAGGCCATGGTGGACAAGCTGCTGCGCTGGCTGGCCGGCAACCCGCGTCGGCTGCTCGCCATCGAACACGAGTTCGCGGTCCGCCTCGACGACCCGACCCGTCCGATCGAGCTGACCGGCCGGGTCGACCGGCTGGAGGTCGACGCCGACGGCCGGCTCGTGGTGATCGACCTCAAGACCGGCAAGTCGACGATGGTCACCGAGCGGGAGGTGGCCGAGCATCCGCAGCTCGGGGCGTACCAGGCGGCGGTGGAGGCGGGCGGGTTCGCCGAGTTCGGCGACGAGGCCGGGGGCGCGGCGCTGGTGCAGCTCGGTACCGGTGCGAAGGACGCCCGCGAGCAGACCCAGGCCGCCGCCGGGCAGGGCCCCGAGGCCGGCTGGGCCACCGCCCTGGTCCGGCGCACCGCCGATACGATGGCCGCCTCGACCTTCGCCGCCGTCGCCAACGCGAAGTGCCGGGTCTGCCCGGTGCGGACCAGCTGCCCCGTCTCCGGGCAGGGCCGCCAGGTCGTGGAGCCACCGGCGACCGGCCACGAGGGGGAGGGGTGACCCAACCGACGCTGTTCAGCGCGGCCACCCCCGCGCCCCGCGCCGCCGACGCCGGGCCGCGCTACACGCCGGTGGAGCTGGCCCGGCTGCTCCGGCTACCCGCCCCCACCGCCGAACAGGCCGCGATCATCGCGGCACCGGTCGCGCCGCTGCTGGTGGTGGCGGGTGCCGGTTCGGGCAAGACCGAGACGATGGCCGCCCGGGTGGTCTGGCTGGTCGCCAACTCCTACGTCCGCCCGGAGCAGATCCTCGGGCTGACCTTCACCCGCAAGGCGGCCGGTGAGTTGGCGCACCGGGTGCGGACCCGGCTCGACCAGCTGGTGCGGCGGCTCGGGCGGCGGGCCCGCAACCCGCTGGACGACCCGCTGGCCGGCGAGCCCACCGTCTCCACCTACCACTCGTACGCCGGGCGGATCGTCACCGAGCACGGGCTACGGGCCGGCTACGAGCCGACCACCCGGCTGCTCACCGAGGCGTCCCGGTGGCAGCTCGTCGATCTGCTGGTGCGCAACTACGACGGCGACATGTCCGAGGTCGACCGGATGCCGAGCACCATCACCGACGCCGTGCTCGCGCTGGCCGGCGAGTTGGACGAGCACCTGGTCGACCCGGACACCCTGGCCGCCTGGACGGGCCGGTTCTTCGCCGAGGTGCAGTCCCACCCGGGCCGGGTCTACGCCGACGTCCGCAAGGCCCTCCAGCTGCAACGCACCCGGCTGAAGCTGCTGCCGCTGGTGCGGGCGTACGCCCGGCGCAAGGACGACTTCGAGGCGATGGACTTCGCCGACCAGCTCGCCCGTGCCGCCCGGGTGGCCCGGGACCACCCGGCGGTCGGCGCGGTCGAGCGGGACCGCTTCCGGGTGGTGCTGCTCGACGAGTACCAGGACACCAGCCACGCCCAGGTGGTGCTGCTCAACCACCTCTTCGGCGGCGGTCACCCGGTCACCGCCGTCGGCGACCCCTGCCAGTCGATCTACGGGTGGCGGGGGGCCAGCGCCGGCACGCTGGACCGGTTCCCCACCGACTTCGCCCGCGCCGACGGTGCCCCCGCCGAGGCGATGAGCCTCACCACCAGCTGGCGTAACCGGCCGGAGATCCTCGGCGTGGCCAACGCGCTGTCGGTGCCGCTGCGGGCCGCCGGCGCCCGGGTGCCGGAGCTGCACGCCGCGCTGAGCGTCCGCGACCCGATCCCGCACCGCAGCCCGCGCGGACGGGCCGCCGGCACCGTGCACTGCGCGCTGCTGCCCACGTACGTCGACGAGGCGGACTGGATCGCCGACAGTGTGCTCGCCGCCTGGCGGGGGGCGGCCCGGATGCCCGGCGCGCTGCCCGAGCACATCCCGGTGCCGCAGCGCCCCGCCACCGCCGTGCTGGTCCGGCTGCGCAGCCAGATCCCGGCGATCGAGGCCGCCCTGCGGGCCCGGGGGCTGCCGGTCGAGGTGGTCGGCCTGGGCGGGCTGCTGGACACCCCTGAGGTACGGGACGTGGTCTGCACGCTGCGGGTGCTCGCCGACCCGACCGACGGTGCGGCGCTGCTGCGGCTGCTCACCGGGGCGCGCTGGCGGATCGGGCCGCGTGACCTGGTCGCCCTGCACCGGCGGGCGCGGGTCATCGCCCGGGCCCGCCGGGAGCTGACCGGCGACGACGGGTCGGAGATCGTCGTGGACACCCTCGACGAGGCGACCCTGGTGGAGGCGCTGGCCGATCTGGGGCCGGCGCAGACGTACTCGGCGGAGGGCTACGCGCGGCTGCGGTCGTACGGGATGGAGCTGGCCCTGCTGCGCTACCGGCTGGACCAGACGCTGCCGGAGCTGATCGCGGACGTGGAACGCACCATCGGGCTGGACGTCGAGGTGGCGGTCCGGGCCGGCCGGGACGGCACCGGCGACGCCGGACTGGCCCGGGGGCACCTGGACGCGCTCGGTGACGTGGCGGCCCGGTTCAGCGGCGAGACCCCGGCGGCGACGCTCGCCGGTTTCCTGGCCTACCTGGCCGCCGCCGAGGACGAGGAACGTGGGCTGTCCCCGGGCGAGGTGGAGGTGGTGGAGGGCGCGGTGCAGGTGCTCACCGCACACGCCGCCAAGGGCCTGGAGTGGGACGTCGTGGCGGTCGCCGGGTTGACCCGGGGCAGCTGGCCCGGTCAGGTCCGTAGCTCCGACCACTGGCTGGGTGGGCTCGGGGTGCTGCCGTTCCCGTTGCGCGGCGACGCCGACGGGTTGCCCACGCTCGACCTGACCGAGGTGATAGACCAGCGCGGGGTGGCCCGGGTGGTGTCCGACTTCACCGACGCCTGGCGGGCCCACGACGAGCGTGAGGAACGCCGGCTGGCGTACGTGGCGGTGACCCGGCCCCGGCGGCTGCTGCTCTGCTCCGGCTACTGGTGGGGGGAGGGGACCAAACGGTTCCGGGGCCCGTCGGTGCTGCTCCGCGAGGTGTACGACGCCTGCCTGGCCGGTGGGGACGGCCTGCTGGTCGACGAGTGGACGCCCGAGCCGGCCGGTGACGCGGTCAATCCGACCACCGAGGTGGTGCTGCGGGCGGAGTGGCCGGCCGACCCGCTGGGCCCCCGCCGGCCGGCGTTGACCGAGGCGGCGGCCCTGGTCCGCCGCTTCCTCGCCGACCCCGACGCGGCCCGCCGCGATCCCGCGCCCGCCGTGGTGCCCGGCGACCCACAGGTGGTGGCCCCCCAGGCGGTGTCTCCGCAGGCGGCGGCCCCGCAGGTGGTGGCCCTCCAGGCGGCGGCCCCGCAGGTGGTGGCCTCGCAGGTGGTGGCCCCCCAGGCGGTGGCCCCGCCTCCCACGGGCACGCCGGCGGCGGGCAGGGGGGCGGCTGGTCCGGAGGCGGCGGGTCCGGAGCCCGATCCGGAGGTGGCGCGGTGGCGGCGGGAGGCGGATCTGCTCCTGGCCGAGCGGGCGGAGCTGCTGCGGCAGGCCGAGGCGGTGGAGGTGGTGCTACCCGGGCACCTGTCGGTCACCCAGTTGGTGGCGCTGCGCCGGGACCCGGCGCAGCTGGCCCGTACGCTGCGCCGGCCGATGCCGGCCCCGCCCAGCCCGTACGCCCGGCGGGGTACCGCCTTCCACGCGTGGCTGGAGGCCCGCTTCGGGGCCGACCGGCTGCTCGACGTGGACGAGTTGCCGGGTGCGGCCGACGCGGACGCCGCCCCCGACGCGGCGCTGGCCGAGCTCCAGGAGCGCTTCCTGGCCAGCGAGTGGGCCGACCGGGTGCCGGTGGAGGTCGAGGTGCCGTTCGCCACGGTGCTGGCCGGCGTGGTGGTGCGGGGCCGGATGGACGCCGTGTTCACCCGCCCCGGCGGCCGGTACGACGTGGTCGACTGGAAGACCGGCCGGCAGCCGACCGGGGTTGAGGCCGAGGTGGTCGCGGTGCAGCTGGCCGTGTACCGGCTGGCCTGGGCGGAGCTGGCCGGAGTGCCGGTGGACCGGGTGGGGGCGGCCTTCCACTACGTCCGGGAGGGGGTGACGGTGCGGCCGGCGGACCTGCTGGACGCCGACGGGCTGACCACGATCATCGCCGGGTTGCCGGAAATTCCAGCGGGGGGTGGCGCTCCCGAAGATCCGTGGTAGGTTGTTCTTGTTGCAGTTTTGGTTTCCAGAGACTCTGTGTGCGCCTGGCGGATTGTGGCCCCAGGCGCTCTTTGTTGTGTCCGGAGCTCTCCGGGCGGGGCGACCAAAAACAACAGGCGATTCGCGCATCCCGCGCGGGGCGCTCCTCTTCGGGCCCGCAACAGGTGCGGGTTCGACGTTCCGTCAAGGAGACGAAACAGATGGCAATTGGCACCGTCAAGTGGTTCAACGCTGACAAGGGCTTCGGCTTCATCACCCCGGACGGCGGCGGCGCCGACGTCTTCGCCCACTTCTCGGCGATCCAGTCCTCCGGCTACCGGAGCCTGGACGAGAACCAGCGGGTCGAGTTCGAGGTGACCCAGGGCCAGAAGGGCCCGCAGGCGGAGAACATCCGCCCGCTCTGATCTTCGGATCGTCCGTAACACCCACCGGGTCCTCCGGACCCGGTGACGGACCGGTCCGCCGCGCCGCCCCCGCTCCGGCGGGACGCGGCGTGCTGCGGCGGACCGGCCCGTACCCCATCGGTTCGTGCTTGTGAGTCTTCGACGGACTGCTCCGTCGGAGACCGCGCCGAGTCTCGGCGCCCTCCCTCGACACGTGCCGCGTCGAGGAAGGCATTCCGCATGACCATGACCATTCCCACCTTCGCCGCGACCGGCCTCGCGCCGGCGCTGCTCGCCGAGCTGACCAAGCAGGGCATCACCGAGCCGTTCCCGATCCAGACGGCCACCCTGCCGGACTCGCTGGCCGGCCGGGACGTGCTCGGCCGGGGCCGCACCGGCTCGGGCAAGACCCTCGCCTTCGGGCTCCCGCTGCTGCACCGCACCGCCGGTCACCGGGCCCGCCCGGGTCGCCCGCTCGCCCTGGTGCTGGTCCCCACCCGTGAGCTGGCCGCCCAGGTCACCACGGCACTCACCCCGTACGCCCGGGCGCTGGGGTTGCGCTGCGCCACCGTGGTCGGGGGGCTCTCCCTCCAGCGGCAGGCGGACGCGCTGCGCGCCGGCACCGAGGTGCTGGTGGCCACCCCCGGCCGGTTGCACGACCTGATCAACCGGGGCGACGCCCGCCTCGACCAGGTCGCCATCACCGTGCTGGACGAGGCCGACCAGATGGCCGACATGGGCTTCCTGCCGCAGGTGACCAAGCTGCTGGAGCAGGTCGCCCCGAACGGCCAGCGGATGCTCTTCTCGGCCACCCTGGACGGCGGGGTGGACCGCCTCGTCCGCCGGTTCCTCAGCAACCCGGTGTCGCACTCGGTAGACCCGGGCACCGCCACGGTGACCGCGATGACCCACCACGTGCTGCACGTCGACGCGGTCGACAAGCCCACCGCGCTCACCCAGATCGCCGCCCGCGAGGGCCGCACCATCCTGTTCATGGCGACGAAGCACCGGGCCGACCGGATGGCCCGCCAGCTGCTCGCCAAGGGCGTCCGCGCCGCGGCGCTGCACGGGGGGAAGTCCCAGCCGCAGCGCACCCGGATCCTGGAGCAGTTCCGCACCGGCCAGGTGACCGCGCTGGTCGCCACCGACGTGGCGGCCCGGGGCATCCACGTCGACGGTCTGGACATGGTGGTCAACGTGGACCCGCCGACCGAGGCGAAGGACTACCTGCACCGGGGTGGCCGTACCGCCCGCGCCGGTGAGGCCGGTCAGGTGGTCACCCTGGTCCTGCCGGAGCAGCGCCGGGACGTCTCCCGGCTGATGAGCGTGGCCGGCATCAAGCCGCAGTCCACCCAGGTACGCCTCGGCGACGGAGCGCTGGCCCGGGTGACCGGGGCCCGTGAGCCGTCCGGTGTGCCGGTGACGATCGTCGTCCCGACGCCCACCCCGGCCGCCCGGCCGCGTGCCGCTGTCGGTGGCGGCACCGGTGGCGGTGGCGAGGGTGGTCGGTCGCACCGGGCGTCGGGCCGGTCCCGTCGACCGCGTCGCCCCCGTACCGCCTGACCGACCGGTCCCCGCCCGACCCGGGCCGTCCGCCGGGCTTGGTCACGTTCGACTCAGCCGGGCCGTGTTGCGGTGTCATCGTGTCGACGATGCCGCACATCGGCCCGGCTGAGTCGATCGTGCTTTCGGGCCGGGTGAGGGTCGGGTGCCGCCGGCCGATGGACGGTGCGGGGTCGGGCGGAGACCCTCGGTGATCATGGTGGCGGGTGGGTCGGTTTGCCGGCTCTATTGCGTCCGATCGGTGACTGTTCCACCGTGCCCGGCTGGTCGAAGCTTGCTCGCGGGGGAAGAACCGGCCGGCACGGTCGGGCACGGGAGGGGTGACCATGGGGGGCGACGTCGAGTCGGGAGCGGGACGCGAGCTGATGGTGGTGTTAGCCGTGGCCGGTGCCGGGCTCCTGCTCGCCATGGTCGCGGCGTTCGCGCCCTGGCACCCGAGGCCGGGGCGGACCGCCCCGGCCGGGCTGGTCGAGTTGCACAGCCCTGACGAGGGGCGCCCGCCGACGGTCGAGCTGACCGCCGGCTGAGTCGACCCCGCGGGGGCCGTGGGGCCCGCGGGGCCGAGGGCCCGGGTGCCCGTCCGACCGTCGGATCCTGGGGGGTCGACGGTCGGACGGACACCCCGGACCAGCGGTTCGCAGGCGGTCAGCGGGTCGGCTGCCGTGAGCGATCGAACGGCGCGGCCGGTCGGGTGTCTTCGCAGCCGAACGGCGCGGCTTGTCAGGTGTCGTCGCAGCCGAACGGTGCGGCCGGTCGGGTGTCGTCAGCGGCCGAACGGCACCGCGTCCGGACCCTGCCCGCAGGCGGGCCGGCCGGCGTCACCGGTCGAACCGGGTCAGCGGCTGGGCGTCGGCAGTGGGGCCGGGGCATGGTCCTGGCGGACCAGCAGGTCGGTCAGGGTGGTCTGGTCGACCACCACGGCGATCGCGCCGTCCACGGCGAGCCAGACGTCGCGCAGGCCGGTCGCCACCCCGTGGTAGCCGGCGTCCTCGGCGGGCAGCCCACGGACGGTGGTCAGTGATCCACCGACGGCACGCAGCACGTCCCCGACGCTGATCTGCGAGGCGGGTCGGGTCAGCGCGTAGCCGCCCTCGGTGCCCCGGTGACTGTGCAGCAGACCCGCGCGGCGCAGGTCGAGCAGGATGCCCTGAAGGAAGCTCAGCGGAATACCCTGCGCCTGCGCCAGGCACGCCGCCTTGACGAGTTCACCGCCACCGCCACCGCCACGGCCCCCACCGCCGCCACCAGGGCTCCCACGGTCGCCACCACCCCCGGACCGGCCGTCCTCGAACCGGTCGCCGCTGTCAGGCCGACCGCTGCCGCCCTCGGGCCCGCTGCCGCCCTCGGGGCGGCCGGGCCCATCCGTGGAGTGGGTGGTCTCGCCGTCGCCGGACGCGGCGACGGCGAGCATGGCCCGGAGCGCATAGTCACTGCGCGCGGAGATGTACACGTCACTGACCAGCCTGGTCCAGTACGCCCCAGCGGCGGCGGATCGCCCGGTCGGCCGCCCCGAACGCGGCGTCGACCACCAGCCCGACGACCAGGATGACGATCATCGTGGCGAGCAGCCAGGGCGCGTCGGACAACTCCCGTGAGTAGGTGAGCTGGGCACCCAGGGACGTCTGTGAGATGCCGACCACCAGCAGCTCACCGGCCATCAGGCTGCGCCAGGAGAAGGCCCAGCCCTGCTTGAGCCCGGCGACGATGGCGGGCAGCGCGGCCGGCGCGATGACGTACCGGTAGAGGTTCAGCCCCCGGGCGCCGAGGTTGCGGCCGGCCCGGACCAGCAGCGGCGGCACGTAGTCGACGCCGCTGATCACCCCGTTGGCGATGGACGGCGCGGCACCGAGCACCACCACGAAGAAGATCGCCTTCTCGCTCAGCTCGAACAGCAGGATGGCCAGCGGGAACCAGGCGATCGACGGCATCGTCTGCAACGCGGTGATCATCGAGCCGATCGCCGCCCGGAGCACCTTGGACCGGGCCACCGCCAGGCCGACCAGCAGGCCGACCGCGACGGAGAAGAGGTAGCCCAGGGCGGCCCGTTGCAGGGTGGTGGCGAGCCCGTCCCAGAGTTGCCGCCCGCTGGCCTGCCGGGCCAGTTCCTCGGCGACGGTGACCGGGCCGGGCAGCGAGTACGGCGGCTTCCAGCCGCTCCAGACCACCACCTGCCACAACCCGATGGCGATGGCGAGCGCGGCGAGCTTGGGCCAGGTGGACGCCCAGAGCCGGGCCCCCCGGGAGACCTCCTTGTCGCGACCGGCGATCTCCAGCGCGTCCAGCCCGGAGATCTCCGCGTCGGTGCGGGCCGAGCCGGTCAGGGTGTCACTTGCCATGGCGGCCCACCTCGGTACGGAGTCGGTCGGTGACCTCGGAGGCGATCGCGGCCACCTCGGGGGAGTCGATACGCCGGGGGCGGGACACGTTCACCTCGGTGGACCAGATGATCCGGCCGGGCCTGCTGCTGAGCAGGATGATCCGGTCGGCGAGCCGGGCCGCCTCACGGACGTTGTGCGTCACGAACAGCACGGTGAGCTGCCGCTCGGCCCAGATCCGTTCCAGCTCGTCGTGCAGGATGTCCCGGGTCATCGCGTCGAGCGCGCCGAACGGCTCGTCCATCAGCAGGACCGGGGTGTCCAGGGCGAGGGTGCGGGCCAGGGCGACCCGCTGCCGCATGCCGCCGGACAGCTCGTGCGGCCGTTTGCGGCCGAAGTCGGACAGGTGGACGGTGCTCAGCAGCTCGGCCACCCGCTCCCGACGCTCGGCCCGGGGCAGCCCGCGCAGCTTCAACGGCACCTCGACGTTGGCCTCGACGGTCAGCCACGGGAAGAGCGCCGGCTCCTGGAACATCAGGCCGGGGTGGGCGTCGTCGGCCACCGTGATGGTGCCGCCCTGCGCGCGGTCCAGCCCGGCGACGAGGTTGAGCAGGGTGCTCTTGCCGCAGCCGGACGCGCCGACGAGGCAGACGAACTCGCCGGGCCGGACGTCGAGGCTGACCCCGTCCAGGGCGAGGACGGCGTTCGTCCCGCGCCCGTACACCTTGGTCACGCCGGAGAGCGCGACCGCGGCGGTCGCGCTCTGCGGCGGTGTCGTGGTCGACGTCACGGCTGGGTGACCTCGGCCTGGCCCTGCGTCTTGAGCACCTCGTTGAGGTACTTCAGGTCGTAGAGGCCGTTCAGGTCGACGGGCTGGGTCAGTTCGACGGCGACGGCGTGGTCCAGCCCGGTCTTGAGCGAGGACGCGATCGGGTCGTTGGTGAACAGCAGGGTGGGCCAGGCCTGCTTGATCAGCTTGAGGTCCAGCGGCTTGCCGGTGATCTTGCCGATGTGGTCGGAGATGGCCTGCTGGGCCTCGTCCGGCTTGGTGTTGACGAAGTCGTTCGCCGCGACCTGCCCCTCGACCAGCTTCTTCACCGCGTCGGGGTGGGCCTTGAGGAACTTGGTGGAGACGATCAGGTTGGTGATGACGAACTTCTTGTCCGGCCAGAGGTCCCGCTCGTCGACGAGGACCTTGCCGCCCGCGTTGACCAGCCGGGAGACGAACGGCTCGGGCACCCACGCGCCGTCGATCGCGCCGCTGGAGAAGGTCTCCACGGTCTGGGCGTTCTCCTGCGGGACGATCTTGACGTCGCCGCCGCCCTCCTTGGTGGTCTTGAGGCCCTTCTCCTTGAGCCAGTAGCGGATGGCGACGTCCTGGGTGTTGCCGAGCTGGGGGGTGGCGATCTTCTTGCCGCGCAGCTGCTCGACCGAGGTGATCCCGGGCTTGACCACCAGGGCGACCCCGCCGGAGGCGGCGCCGGAGATGACCCGGACGGCCTCGCCCTTGGACTTGGAGAACGCGTTCACCGTCGGGTTCGGGCCGATGTACGTGGCGTCGAGCGCGCCGGAGAAGATCGCCTCGATGGCGGCCGGGCCGGCGTTGAACGTCTTGGTCTCCAGCTTGACGTCGCTGCCGAGCTTGTCCTCGAAGATCTTCTTCTCCACCCCCACCACGGCCGGGGCGTGCGTGATGTTGGGGAAGTAGCCCAGCCGCAGGGTGACCGGGCCGGAGTCGCCGCCGGCGCTGTCGTCGTCGCCGCACGCGGCGGTGGTGCCCATCGTGGCCGCGCCGATGACGGCGAGGGTGGCGAGGGAGATCAGCCGACGGAAGGGGAGCCGTCTCATCATCTGTCCAATCCGCAGTATTCCTATTTAGTTGGTAGGAAGAGTGGGCCAGGGGTCCATTGACGTCAAGCGCCATCCACATCATGGGATGTCGGGTCTCAGATATTCCTGGTTTTCCTACCTTCTTGATAGGTTTAGCTGCCCCGGCGAGGCAGACCGGGCGGGACACGGCGAGAGGGCTGCCGACATGACCTTCCACTGGTTCCTCCCCACCTCCGGCGACGGCGACCAGGTCGGCGCGGCCACCGTCGCCGCAGGCGCGGCCCGGCACGCACGGGCCGCCACGATCGGATATCTGACCGAGGTGGCCCGGGCCGCCGAGGCGGGCGGGTTCCGCGCACTGCTCACCCCGGTCGGCTCCGGCTGCCCCGACCCGTGGATCGTCTGCGCCGCCGTCACCCAGCACACCGAACGGATCGGCCTGCTGGTCGCCGTCCGCGCCGGCTTCGCCCTGCCCACCCTGGTCGCCCAGCAGGCCGAGGCGTTCCAGGCGGTCTCCGGCGGCCGGCTCGCGCTGAACATCGTCACCGGCGGCGACCCCACCGAGCAGCGGGCGTACGGCGACTTCCTCGACCACGACGCCCGCTACGCCCGTACCGGGGAATTCATCGAGGTGCTCCGCCGCTCCTGGCGCGGCGGCCCGTTCGACTTCGCCGGTGAGCACTACCGGATCGACGGCGGTGGGCTCGCCAGCCCGTTGGTCGACCCGCCCCCGGTCTACCTCGGCGGCGCGTCCCCGGCCGCCGAGGCGGTCGCCGCCCGGCAGGCCGACGCGTACCTGATGTGGGGCGAGCCACCGGCGGCGATCGCCACCCGGGTGGCCCGGGTCCGCGCCCGCGCCGCCGAGCAGGGCCGCACCCTGCGCACCGGGCTGCGGCTGCACGTCATCGCCCGGCACACCGCCGCCGAGGCGTGGGCCGAGGCCGACCGGCTGCGGGCCGGGATGAGCCCGGAGCGGATCGCCGCCGCCCAGGCCCGGTTCGGCCGGATGGACTCCGTCGGCCAGGCCCGGATGACCGCGCTGCACGGCGGCGGCAGCGGACGCCTCGCCGTCGCGACGAACCTGTGGGCCGGCATCGGCCTGGTCCGCGAGGGGGCGGGCACCGCGCTGGTCGGCAGCTACGCCGAGGTCGCCGCCCGGCTCGACGAGTACGCCCACAGCGGCGTCGACGAGTTCATCCTCTCCGGCTGGCCGCACCGGGAGGAGGCGGAACGCGTCGGCGCGGAGGTGCTGCCCCGGGTCACCGCGCTGCCCGTCGCGGTGTCGCACTGAGACGCGGGTCGCGGACGGCCGTGTCACCGCTGGCGACACGCTAGGGTCGATCACGTGCCGACCCGGAGAGCGAGAATTCCAGCGACGAAATACCCGGTCGAGCGGTTCACCCTCGACAACGGCCTACGGGTGGTCCTCACCCCGGACCGCAGCGCCCCGGTGATCGGCGTCGCGGTCGTCTACGACGTCGGCATCCGCTCCGAGCCGCAGGGGCGTACCGGCTTCGCCCACCTCTTCGAGCACCTGATGTTCCAGGGCTCGGAGAACCTGGAGAAGCTTGCCCACTTCCGGCACGTGCAGGGCGCCGGCGGCACCTTCAACGGCTCCACCCACCTGGACTACACCGACTACTACGAGACGCTTCCCGGCAACGCCCTGGAACGGGCGCTGTTCCTGGAGGCCGACCGGATGCGCGGCCCCCGGCTGACCGAGGAGAACCTGCGCAACCAGGTCGACGTGGTCAAGGAGGAGATCCGGGTCAACGTGCTCAACCGGCCGTACGGCGGGTTTCCCTGGCTGACCCTGCCGCCGGTCATGTTCGACACCTTCCCCAACGCGCACGACGGTTACGGCTCGTTCGACGACCTGGAGTCCGCCACCGTCGCCGACGCCGCCGACTTCTTCCGCCGCTACTACGCCAGCGGCAACGCCGTCCTGGCGGTCAGCGGGGACATCGACGTCGCGGAGGCGACCACCCTGGTCGAACGGCACTTCGGTGACGTGCCGGCCCGACCCGCCCCGGAGCGTCCGGACTTCACCGAGCCGGACCTGACCGTCGAGCGGCGCACCTCGTACACCGATCAGTTGGCCCCGTTGCCGGCGGTGGCCTCGGCGTGGCGGGTGCCCGACCCGGTCGTCGACTTCGCCGGCTACCTGCCCTACGTGGTGCTCGCCGAGGTGCTCACCGACGGGGACGCGTCCCGGTTGGTGGAGCGGATGGTCCAGCGCGACCGCAGCGTCACCGGCCTCGGCGGCTACCTCGGCTTCATGGGTGACCCGTTCGACGTCCGCGACCCCACCGCACTGCTGCTCCAGGCGCACCTGCCGCCCGGCGGCGACGTGGACAAGGCGTTGCGCACGATCGACGAGGAACTGGACCGGCTGGCCACCGACGGGCTGACCGACGGCGAGTTGGCCCGTACCCAGGCACGGATGGCCACCCACCTGCTGCGGGACACCGACGCGGTGCTCGGCCGGGCGCTGCGGATGGCGGTGCTGGAACAGCAGCGCGGCGAGCCGGGCCTGCTCAACGACCTGCCCCGGCTGGTCGGCGAGGTCACCGAGGACCAGGTCCGCGCCGCCGCCGCCACCCTGCGCCCGGAGCGCCGCGCCTCCATCGAGGTCATCCCAGGAGGTGCCAAATGACCAGCGTCACCCGGGCGCTGCCGGCGCTCGGTCCGACCCGGCGGCTCAAGCTGCCCAAGCAGGCCGAGCGCAGGCTTCCCAACGGGCTCACCGTGCTCGCGGTACGCCGGCCCGCCGTCCCCCTGGTGGAGTTGCGGCTGTGGATGCCGTTCGGCCGGACCCACCTGGCCCGGGGGGCGATGCTCGCCGAGACCGTGCTGGCCGGAACCGGCACCCTCACCGCCACCCAGATCGCCGCCGAGTTGCAGAAGGTCGGCGGCGGGCTCTCGGCCGGGGCCGACCCGGACCGGCTGATGCTCTCCGGTGCGGGTCTGGTCACCGGGTTGGACCGGATGCTGGAGATCCTGGCGGACGTGCTGACCGACGCCAGCTACCCGGCCGACTGGGTGCAGACCGAGCGGGACCGGCTGGTGGACCGGATCCAGGTGGCGCAGAGCCAGCCGGCCCACCTGGCCCGTACCGCGCTGCTGCGGCGGATCTACGGCCGGCACCCGTACGCGGTGCAGACCCCGGAACCGGACCAGGTCCGCGCGGTCCGTCCGGCGGCGCTGCGCCGGCTGCACGCCGAGCGGGTGCACCCGGCCGAGGCGGTGCTGGTGCTGGTCGGCGACGTGCAGCCGGAACGCGCGTTGGACGCGGCGGAGAAGGCCCTGGCCGGCTGGACCGGGGACAGCCGGGGTGCCGCCCTGCCGCCGGCACCCCCGCTGGAACCCGGTCCGCTGCTGCTGGTGGACCGGCCCGGTTCGGTGCAGTCGTCGCTGCGGATCGCGCTGCCGGCGGTGCCCCGCACCCACCCGGACCACGCCGCGCTGCAACTGGCCAATCTGATCTTCGGCGGTTACTTCTCGTCCCGCTGGACGGAGAACATCCGGGAGGACAAGGGGTACACCTACGGCCCGCACTCGTCGGTCGAGCACTCGGTGGCCGGGTCGGTGCTGGTCGCCGGGGCCGAGGTGGCCACCGAGGTGACCGGCCCGGCCCTGCTGGAGACGACGTACGAGCTGGGCCGGCTGGCCTCGGTGCCGCCCGGGGCGGACGAGTTGGAGCAGGCCCGCCAGTACGCCCTGGGCACCCTCCAGCTCGGCATCTCCACCCAGGCCGGGCTGGCCGCGTTGACCAGCGCGTACGCGGGCAGCGGGCTGCGCCTGGACTTCCTCGCCGAGCACGCCGCCCGGCTGGCGAAGGCCACCGTCGACGACGTCGCCGAGGCGGGTGCCCGGTATCTTGCCCCGGCGCGGGCGGTCGTGGTGGTGCTCGGTGACGCCGAGCGGGTCGCCGGACCACTGTCCGCCCTCACCCCGGTGCGGACGGAGTCGGCGTGAGCGGGGAGGCCGCGCCCCCGCTGGCCCGGTCCACGTTGGACCGGGCGGCGCACCGGCGTACCGACCCGCAGTGGTTGGCGCAGGCGTGGCAGCGGGCCCGGGTGCTGGTGTTGGACTCGACCCGGGACGGGCGGGCGCTGGTGCACACCGAGGCGAACCCGCCGGTGCTGGTGCTGCGGGAAGCCGCCGAGGTCGGCCCGCCGGGGGAGGCGTACCCGCTCTTCCTGGGGGTGGAGCCCGACGGGGTGCCGGTCTTCGCGGTGGACGCCCCGCTCCCCGACCTGCCGGGCACCCGGGCGGCCAACCTGCGGGAGATCGGCCACCTGCTCGACGACCGGGACGCGGGGATCTTCACCACGGCGCTCGCCCTGGTCAACTGGCACCTGGGGCACGGCTGGTCACCCCGGTCGGGGCACCGGACCGAGGTCGCCGAGGGCGGCTGGACACGGGTGGGCACGGACGGCCAGCGGATGTGGCCGCGGACCGACCCGGCGATGATCGTCCTGGTGCACGACGGGATGGGCGGACCGGAGGGTCGCTGCCTGCTCGGCAACAACGCCACCTGGCCGCGTACCCCGGGGCAGCGGCGGTTCTCCTGTCTCGCCGGCTACGTGGAGCCGGGGGAGTCGGCGGAGGCGGCGGTGCTGCGCGAGGTCCGCGAGGAGGTCGGCGTCGGGGTCGAGCGGATCACGTACGCGGGCAGCCAGGCCTGGCCGTTTCCCGGCTCGCTGATGCTGGGCTACCTGGCCGAGGCGGACCCCCGGGAGCCGGTGCGGGTCGACCCGACGGAGATCGCGTACGCCCGGTGGTTCACCCGGCGGGACATCGGCGCGGTACTGGCCGGTCGGGCGGTGGACGCCGGGGACGGCGACCGGGTGCTCCTGCCGCCGCCGTCGTCGATCGCCCTCTTCCTGATCCACCGCTGGCTCGACGGGCACTGCTGACCGGTCGGGTGGCGTACCGACGCCGTGCGGGTCTGCCGACTGACGTCGGTCAGCCGGGCGGGTGCTGTCTGCGGGAGCGTCGGCCCGGCTCGTCGAGCGGAAGCACCTTGACCCGCTGCCGGCCGGCGCGGACCGCGCCCACCGTGGACAGGGCGCGGGCCAGCAGCAGGGCCGCGTCCCGGTCCTCGGCGTGGACGGTCTGCCGGCGGAACTCCGGGGTGGTGGTTTCGTTGCGTAGGCAGCCCCCGCCGGCCCAGGCGGCGGCGAGGTCGATGTCGGCGGCGGTGCGGATGTCGGTACGAACGATCAGGAAACGCATGGCTGTCTCCGGACGGACCGCGGGTGGCCGGTACGTGGTGGAACTTCCACGTCACTGAATCGTCATGTTACGCCCGCGCGGGGTCCCAGCAAGTGAAACGCGGCGATCGACCGGGTCCCTGTCCGATCATCCGATGCCTGGTCAGACCGGTTGCCGTCCGGGGATGACGGGTTCGGGGCCGCCGGACGACGGTGGGGCCGCCGGCAATCCTGCCGACGGCCCCACCCTGAGCGACCGGGATCAGTCCAGAGCGAACTGTCCGTTCTTGGTGCCAGCGAGGAAGCCGAGCCAGCCGGCCCTCGGGAACAGCAGCACCGGGCCGTTCGGGTCCTTGCTGTCCCGCAGCGCCACCTCGACCGTCGCGGTACGCAGGTGGGCGACCTCCACACAGTTGGAGGTCTGGCTGCGGGTGCTCTTGTGCCAGCGCGCGTCGGCGGGCACGGTCTGGATCTCGTTCATGGTTCTGCTCCTGCTTTCTGGAACTGCCTCGACGGAACGAGTGGCGGTCGCCCGGCCCCGGCGGATCGGTGTGGGTCACCGTTCCGTCAGGCGCCCCGGTTGCCGGCGGCGTTGGGCCGGCGCTGCTGTCGGTCCCGGAGCCACCACGGACGAGGCCGCCGTGTCGGTCAGCCGTCCCGTTGCCGCGAAGAGCCAGGTAAGGGTGTCCGATGCGGAGAGCGCCGCCGAGCAGAGCCACTCAAATGCCACTTTATAGCGATTTACCGTGGATACCTCGGTCGACATGACGTCGATGAAGCCTCCTTCGATCGCCAACGTCTCCGGATCCTGCGAATCGGCGAACCGGTAGAGCGAGAAGGCCGTCGGTGGCAGGTAGAACTCCCCGATCCGGGTGTCCCGCAGCAGCAGGTGCAGGGTCACGTTCGGCAGCATGGCCAGCTCGCAGAGGTGGGCGAGCTGCTCCCGCAGCACCTCCGGCGGGCAGGCCCGCCGGCCCAGCGCCGCCTCCTCCAACACCGCCGTGTACCGGGGGCCGTCCGCCCGGTCCAGCAGGGACTGCCGTCCCAGCCGGGCCTTGACCTCGGTCTCCGGGTCGTCCCCGGGCGGCTCCGCCGACTCGGCGGCGGCGGCGTCGGCCGAGAGGATCCGCAGTCGGGCGTACCCCTCGGTCTGCAGGAGCCCCGGCACCAGGACCGGGTTGTACTCACGGATCTGGGCGCACCCCGCCTCCAGCTCCGCCCAGCCCAACTGCTGCTGCGTCATCACCGGGTACGACTTGCGCCAGGCGCGCATGTCGCCGGCCTCGTCGGTGATGGCGAGCAGTTCGTGGCGCAGGTCGGCGGTGGCGCCGTAGAGGTCGAGCAGGACGCTGACGTCCTCCGGGTCGGGCCGGCTGCGGCCGTTCTCCAGCCGGGAGAGTTTCGACGCCGACGCCCAGCCGATCCGGTCGATCACCTGGTCACCGGTGAGTCCCGCCGCCTCGCGCAGGCGGCGCAGGTCATTGCCGAGCCTGCGTCGGCGCAGGATCGGACTCGGTACGGCTGGAGGCACGGTGTCCTCGATTCCGTCGACCGTCGCGAGGCGCGGCGGTAACTGTATGAAATTCGCCCCCCACGGTCAGTATGGACGTCGCGACCGGCGTCGGAGGTCCCGACGAGGGCGTGTCTTGCGTCAAAAAGAGGACTGTGGAACGTGCCGGCCGAGCCCGGGGACGACGTCGTCCCAGCTGGCGGCAGTTCCCCCGTACGCGTCCACCGGACGCCACCCCCCGCCGGAGGGAACCCCATGCGCACCGTCCTGCGCCGCCCCGACTTCCGACTGCTCTTCGTCGCCCTGCTGGCCAGCATGGCGGCCGAGTCGCTGCTGCTGCTCGCCCTCGCCATCTGGGTCAAGGACCTGACCGGCTCCGACGGGCTGGCCGGCGCGACCATCTTCGCGATCATCGCGCCGATGATCCTGGCCCCGCTGATCGGCTGGGTCGTCGACCGCTACCGTCGCCGACCGTTCTTCGTGGTCGCCAACCTGGGCACGGCGCTGGTGCTCAGCCCGCTCTTCCTGGTCCGTGACCGGGCCGACGTCTGGATCATCTACGTGGTGGCAGCCTGTTACGGGTTGTCCTACCTGACGTTGCACGCGACCCTGAGCGGGCTGCTCCGCCAGATCGTGCCGAGCGAGCTGCTGGCCGACGCGAACGGGGCGTTGCAGACCGTCCGGCAGGGCCTGCGCCTGGGCGGCCCGCTGGCCGGGGCGGCCCTGTACGCGGCGGTCGGCGGCTGGCTGCTGACCAGCCTGGCGATGAGCGGCTTCGTGGTCGCCGCCGCCGTGGTGGGGCTGCTGCGGGTGACCGAGCACGCGCCCGCCACCGCCACCCTGCGTTGGCCGGCCGAGTTGGGCGCCGGGCTGCGCCACCTCACCCACGAGGCGGCCCTGCGCCGGGCCCTGCTCGGGTACGGGTTGGGCTCACTCGTGATGGGCTTCACCGAATCGCTGATCTTCGCGTACGTCGATCAGGGACTACGCCGGGACGCCGCCTTCGTCGGGGTGCTGATCACCGTGCAGGGGATCGGGGGCCTGGTGGGCGGCCTGCTCTCGCCGACGGTCGTGCGTCGGGTCGGCGAACTGGGGGCGCTCGCCGCCGGGGTGACCCTGTTCGGTCCGGCCGCACTGGCCCTGGCCTGGCCGGACCTGCGCCTCGGGGTGCTGGCCCTGCTGCTCGCCGGGCTGTCCCTGCCACTGACCATGGTCGGGCTGACCACGCTGGTCCAGCGGCGTACCCCGCCGGGACTGCTCGGTCGGGTCACCGCGGCCTCCGAGGCGCTGGTCAGTGGGCCGCAGGCGGTCTCCATCGGGACGGGGGCGCTGCTGGTCGGCGTGTTCGACTACCGGCTGCTCTTCGTCCTGGTGGGGGTGGTCACCACGGTCGCCGGCCTCTGGCTCTGGCAGGGTCGCCGGCTCACCCCGCCGCGGCTGCCCGCCCCGCCGACGCCGGTCCCGTCCGCCCCGGTCCCGTCCACACCGGTCCCGCCCACACCCCCGACGCCGGTCCCGCCCACACCGGCCGCCCACATCCCGGCACCCCGCCGGCCGCTGCCCGATCCCACCATCCACCGGCTCCCCGGTCGGTGACCCCGCAACCGCGGGGAGCGGCCGGCCCGGTGGGGCCGGCCGCTCCCCGCGGCGGGTCGACGGGGTCAGCCCGTGATCGTGGCCAGGTGCTGCTTGACCTGGGTGATGGAGGGGTTGGTCAGGGCACTGCCGTCGGCGAAGCGCAGCGTCGGGACGGTCTGGTTGCCACCGTTGACCTTCATCACGAAGTCGGCGGCCTTCGGGTCCTGCTCGATGTCGACCACCTCGTACCCGATGCCTTCCCGGTCCAGCTGCGACTTCAGCCGGTGGCAGTAGCCGCACCACGGGGTGGAATACATGGTCAACATCGTCGGATCCTCCACGGTTCGCCGCGCCCCGGCCCGGTCAGGCCAGGCTGACCGGTACAACACCGGCCGGAGCTGAGATGATTCCTCGCTGTGGTGGTTCACTCAGCGGAGTCGGTCCTCGCCGGGCTGGATCCGGAGCAGCGGTCGGCGGTGACCGCCCCGGCCGGCCCGGTCTGCATCCTGGCCGGCGCCGGCACCGGCAAGACCCGCGCGGTCACCTCCCGGATCGCCCACCGGGTGCTGACCGGGGAGATCGTCGGACGACACGTGCTGGCGGTCACCTTCACCGCACGGGCCGCCGCCGAGATGCGGGCCCGACTCACCGGGCTCGGGGTGCCCGGGGTGCAGGCGCGGACGTTCCACGCGGCGGCGCTGCGTCAGGTGCGCTACTTCGCGCCCCGGCTACTGTCCGGCCGGGCCATGCCGGAACTGCTGGACAGCAAGGTCCGGGTGGTCACCCTGGCCGCCGCCAAGGTCGGCCTGCGGGCCGACCGGGCCGCCGCCCGGGACCTGTCCGGTGAGATCGAGTGGGCCAAGTCGTCGCTGGTCGAGCCGGGGGACTACGTGGTCGCCGCGGCCCGGGCGCTGCGCGAGACGCCGTACGAGCCGGCGACGGTGGCCGAGGTCTTCACCGCGTACGAACGGTTGAAGCGGTCCTCCGGGGTGATCGACTTCGAGGACATGCTGCGCGCCGCGGTGTGGGGCATCGAGGAGCACCCGGACGTCGCCGAGCAGGTACGCGGCCAGTACCGGCACTTCGTCGTCGACGAGTACCAGGACGTCAACCCGCTCCAGCAGCGGCTGCTCGACGCCTGGCTGGGCGGCCGGGACGACGTGACAGTGGTCGGGGACGCCAGCCAGACGATCTACTCGTTCACCGGGGCCACCTCGGCGTACCTGATCGACTTCCCGCGTCGGCACCGGGCGGCCACGGTGGTCCGGCTGGTGCGTGACTACCGGTCCACCCCGCAGGTCGTCGGGTTGGCCAACGCGGTGATCGGGCAGGCCCGGGGCACCGAGGCGCGGCTGCGGCTGGAGCTGCACGGCCAGCGCCCGCCCGGCCCCGAACCGGAGCTGCGGATCTTCACCGACGAGCCGGCCGAGGCGACCGCGGTGGCGGCCCGCTGCCGGACCCTGGTCGACGGGGGCACCCCGGCCAAGGAGATCGCCGTGCTGTTTCGCACCAACGCCCAGTCGGAGGCGTACGAGAAGGCGTTGACCGAGGTCGGCGTCCCGTACGTGGTGCAGGGGGCGGAGCGGTTCTTCGAGCGTGCCGAGGTACGCCAGGCGATGGTGGCGCTGCGGGCCGCCACCCGGTCGATCCCGGGCGACACCCCGCTG
Source organism: Micromonospora sp. RL09-050-HVF-A (assembly GCF_019374995.1). NCBI lineage: Bacteria > Bacillati > Actinomycetota > Actinomycetes > Micromonosporales > Micromonosporaceae > Micromonospora > Micromonospora sp. RL09-050-HVF-A. Next base: position 3,441,714 of record NZ_JAGKQP010000002.1, on the reverse strand, counting down.
CCGATCGCCGTCCGGGAGGCGTTGACCGCGGTCGGCTGGGCCCCCGACGCCGCCCCGCCCGGTGGTGCCGCCCGGGAGCGCTGGGAGGCCCTCGCCGCCCTGGTCCAGCTCGCCGAGGAGTACGCGGCCAGCCCCGAGGTGCTGCCGATCGGCGAGGCGGCGACGGTGGAACGTCAGGCGACCCTGGCGGACTTCAACGACGAGTTGGCCCGTCGGGCCGCCCAGCAGCACGTGCCGACGGTGGACGGGGTGACCCTGGCCTCCCTGCACTCGGCCAAGGGGCTGGAGTGGGACGCGGTGTTCCTGGTCGGCCTCTCCGAAGGCACCCTGCCCACCTCGTACGCGCGTACCCCGGAGCAGGTCGAGGAGGAGCGGCGGCTGCTCTACGTCGGGATCACCCGGGCCCGGCAGTGGCTCTGGCTGTCGTACGCCTCGGCCCGCTCGCCCGGTGGTCGGGCCCGCCGGCCGTCGCGGTTCCTGCCCCAGCTGGACCGGACCGGTGGGGGCGAGCGGGCCGGTGCGGGCCGGTCGGGCGGGGTGGCCGGGGCGAAACGGGCGGTGGAACGTCGGCGGACCCAGGTGGTGTCCTGCCGGATCTGCGGCGCGACCCTGCTCGCCGGGGCGGACCGCAAACTGGGCCGCTGCCCGACCTGCCCGTCGGACATTGACGAGAATCTTTACGAGCGGTTGGGTGACTGGCGGGCCCGGGTGGCCGGGGCGCAGCGGGTCCCGGCGTACGTGGTCTTCACCGACGCCACCCTGGTCGCGCTGGCCGAACGGCGACCGGGCCGGGTCGAGGAGCTGATCGCCATCGCCGGCATCGGCCCCCGCAAACTCGGCCTGTACGGCGAGGCGGTGCTGGCGTTGGTGGCGGGCGCGACGGTCGACGAGATCGGCCCGGAGAAAACTCTCGAAATCTCGTCGTAAATTCGTTTGCCCTCGCCCCGTGGCGAGGAATAGCCTCAGGACGCACCTCGGGAGCAGCGCCATAACGGCTGCTCACGGGGGCTGAGTCCGAATCGGCACGAGGAACGTGAGGGAGGTGGCAACCGTGGAGATCATCACTTATGAGCGTCCGGCGGCGATGCCAGCTGCCTTCGCTCCGCTGTCGGCTGTCCGGGTGGCCCTTGCCGCTCCGCGACCGTCGAACCCGCAGGTGCACCAGGTCTCGGTTCAGGCCGAGCTGAACCTGACTGTTGCACCCACTGCGGGAGCCGAGGGGACCAGTGGCTTCACGGGTCTGGGCATTGATGTCGCTAAGCAGCGCATGGATGTCCGCGGCGTTCCACCTCGAGGTAGACCGGTCTGACACTCAGACCACCGGCTCACCTCGAGGCCGCGGAACCCGCTCACCGGGATCCGCGGCCTCAGTTTTTTGCCCGTCGAAGTACGTCGGAATTGCGATCCACGAGATCGAAGTGAGAGAGAGGTGACCGGGAGATGAGTCTGGCGTTGGCCCCCCTCGACGTGAGCGTCGAGCTGGAGGCGAACCTGCCCTGCCGGAAGTTCGACCCCGACCTGTGGTTCTCCGACTCGCCCACCGACCTGGAGCTGGCCAAGTCGCTCTGCGGGGACTGCCCGCTGCGCGTCGAGTGCCTGGCCGGTGCGGTCGAGCGGGCCGAGCCCTGGGGCGTCTGGGGCGGCGAGATCTTCGAGCGTGGCGCGGTCGTCCCGCGCAAGCGGCCCCGGGGCCGTCCGCGCAAGGAGGACCTCGCCCGTGACGCGGCCCTTCAGGTCGAGGCCGAGGCGCGGATGGCGGCCAGTGGTGTGGCCACCTCGCGCAGTGCGGTCCGGCTGGCAGCCTGACCTACCCGATCCGTTCCACCCACCCGCCGATGACCATCGGCCGCGAGAAAGTTGACCACGATGCTGCACCTGCCGAACGGAACCGAGATGCAACTACTCCACGAAGCGTTGTCCCGGGCTCGAATGCGCCAGCCTCAGGCCGGTCGTACCACCACGAGCACTGAGGCGCACCGTTCTGCCCGTACCGTCGCGATGAGCAGCCGGAGCCAGTCGGCTCGCGACCTGGGCGTTCTCTAGGACCACCTGCGATACGCGGGGGCGGTGACCGGGTTCCGGTCACCGCCCCCGCGTCGTCCGTCGGCCGGGCCGGCCCGCCGCCGGTCCCGCTGCCGCGCGTCGGTCAGGCCACCGGGGCGAAACCGGGCAGCCAGCGCTCCAGGATGCCCCGGTAGGGCGCCTTCGCCTCCAACTGGCAGAGCACCCCGATCGAGCCCAGCGTCACCCGGTGGATGAGCAGGTACGACGGCGGTAGGTTGAGCTGCCGGCTGAGCTGGAAGGCGGGCGACTTCGGGCTGGCCAGCCGGGTCGCCTCGGCGCGGAGCCAGGCCCGGGTGAACCGGAACTCCTCCTGCGCCACCGGGTCCAGCATGGGCCGGATGTAGTCCAGCAGCGCCTGCGCGTCGATCGGCTCGGTCGCCTTGACGAAGCCTTCCTCGCGTAACCCGGCGACGACCGCGTCGGCGTCGCCACGCAGCGACAACCCGAGCAACCGGCCGATCGGCTCCGGGGTACCCTCGGGCATCCGGGCCACCGCGCCGAAGTCGATCACACCGAGCCGGCCGTCGGGCAGCAACCGGAAGTTGCCCGGGTGCGGGTCGGCGTGCAGCAGCCCGGCCCGGGGCGGGGCGGACAGGTGCAGGGTCGCCATCAGCCGACCGGCGGAGTTGCGCTGCTCGTCGGTGCCCTCCCGGATGATGTCCGCGAGCGGTGTCCCCTCGATCCACTCGGTGACCAGGACCCGGGGCGAGGCGGAGAGCACCGCCGGGATGAAGATCTCCGGGTCGTCGGCGTACGCGGCGGCGAAGGCGCGTTGTGACTCGGCCTCCAGCTCGTAGTCCAACTCCTCGGTGATCCGCTCCCGCAGTTCGGCCAGGAGCGGCTTGACGTCCAGGCCGGGTTGGATGGCCCGGAACATCCCGCCCAGCCGGGAGAGCTGCTTGAGGTCGGCGAGCAGCGCGTCCCCCGCACCCGGGTACTGGATCTTGACGGCGGCGGACCGGGACACCCCGGTCTCCGGGTCCCGCCACACCGCCCGGTGCACCTGGCCGATGCTGGCCGCCGCGGCCGGGGTGTCGTCGAACTCCACGAACCGGTCCCGCCAGTCCGGCCCGAGCTGCTCCGCGAGCACCTTGTGCACGCTCGCCACCGGCAGCGGTGGGGCGGCCTCCTGGAGCTTGGTCAACGCCTGCCGGTAGGGCGCGGCGATCTCGTCAGGCAACGCCGCCTCGAACACCGACAACGCCTGGCCGAACTTCATCGCCCCGCCTTTGAGCTGCCCGAGGACGCTGAACAGCTGCTCGGCGGTGCGTTGCTGGATCTCGGCGGAGATGACGTCGGAGGCGATGCCGGTGACGCGCTTACCCATCCCGAGGACGGTCCGACCGGCGAAGCCGAGCGGCAGAGCGGCGAGCTTGGCGGTCCGGGACACGGCGCGGCGCGGGATGTCGGTCACCTGGCCATTGTTACCGACTTCTCGGCCCCGCTGCTGCTCCAAGCTGGGCTGGGTCGGCGCATACCCCATTCCGCGGGCCCGGTGGGACGCCCACCGCGCTCCCACCCGTCACTGCGGGCGACCGGGGCCGGAGCAGGAACAGCCGGGGTGCGGGGCCCAGGCCCGACGTCGGAACCGGCCGGCCGACCCGATCTCCACCGCGCAGCCCACCGTCTCCGGGGTGCCCCCGTCGACCTGGGCCAGGGCCTCGGCGACCGCATAGCCGACGGCGCTGAGCAGGGTGGCCGTGCCGCAGGACCGGTCGGCCGGGCCGGTGGCGAGCTGCGCGGCCAACCCCGGCCAGCCCGGGTCGCGATCGGTGCGGTGCAGATCCAGACAGTGCAGGCAGGGGCCCACCGGTGGCCGGACCAGGGGACCGACCACCGGCACCCCCTCCCGGAGGGTGAGCAGCAGGTGCGGTTGGCGACGGCGGGCGTACCCGGTGGCGAGCAGGTCCGTCGGGCGGTCCGTGCCGAGGTGCACCACCAGGGCGGCCGGGCGTCGGCCGGCCGGGTGCGTCCGGGTGCCCGGGGCGGTGCGGGCGACGGCGTCCCGGACCGCCTCGGTGAGCGGTCGCCCCACGTCGGTCGCGGCCAACCCGGACCCGACCAGGTCGACCGGGTCCACCGGGCCGGTCAGCTCGGCTGCCACGTGCCCGACACCGGCCTGGGCCAGGGCCACGGCGACCGGTGCGCCGAGCCGGCCGGCCCCGGCCACCACCACCCGGGCGGCGCGTCGTCGGCGGAGCACCTGGGCAGGGGTGCCGGGCAGGGCGGGCGCGGCCAGGGCGAGTGCTGCGGCCTCCGCGGCGAGCCGGAGCCGGTCCGGGCCGGTCAGCTCGCGGGGGAGCAGGGTGTGCGCCGGTACGACCAGCCCGGCCGCGTGCAGCGTGTCGATCAACCCGCGCGCCTGGCCGGGGTCGATCTGGGCGTGCACCGCGTCCGCCAGGACGCCGCGGACGCTCCGGGTGCCGTCGAGCAGGTCGAGCAGCCGGGTGACCCGCGAATCGGTCACTTCCAGCAGCACGGCCCGACCCGGGTTCAACCCCAGTTGCAGGGTGTGCCGGTCGCGCCAGAGCCGGGTCAGACCCGGCACCAGTACGGGGCGGAGTAGTGCAGCGTCGCTGGGTGCGGGAGGAGAGGGGGCCACGATGACGAATCGTGACCGAATCCCTGCGGTGAGTCGATCGTTGTCCACAGGTGCGCAGCGCCAGATCCAGCGTTGTCCACAGGAGTTGGCGGGTTATCCACAGCTCACCGCGCGTCATGTCGGGCAGCTGACAGATCGCCCGGCGGGGGAGTGGGCGGCTGCTGTGGGCCGGCCGTCCGGTGGGCGCTGCCCTGCGATCGGTGCGCGCTGCCCTCCGCTCGGCGGGCGCTGCCCACCGATCGGAGGGCGTCGTCGCGGATCGGTCGGCCGGGTCGTCTCCGTGGGCTGGCTGGACGTGCCGGAGGGGCGGCCGACCGGCCGCCCCTCCGGCGTCGTACCCGGACGGGTCAGACCTTGGCCTTGCCCAGGATGCGGTTCACTGTTGTGCCGCACACCGGACACTTGCCCTTGGCCATGTTCATCCCGGTCTTCGAGACCTCGACGTGCCCCTCGAAGTCCCGCTTCTCCTTGCACTTCACGCAGTAACCGTTGTAGGTCTGGGCCTGGTCGGCCACGGTAGCCTCCTCGTCTCGTCCGCCGGGCACGTCGGTCCGGCGGTTCTCCCGGCGGCGGGCCACGCGGGGCGCGGCGCCGGGTCCTTCTCCGCGGCCACCCACGTGACCGCCGGTTGGCGGACCCTACCCAGCTCTGGGCGGTTCCATGTCAGCTGTGCATCGACACTGTGAGCAAGTCGACGTCGAGAGTGTGCATCCCGAAATAGGCGGGATAAGTGAGTTTGCCGGGGACACGCCGTGTGGAGTGCCAGGGGAGGTCCCCCGGACGGGGGTGCGGCGACGCTACCGGAGCTGATCAACTACGGTGGAGATCGCGCCCGGTGGGGGGCGGTCGGTCTCGCCACGAAGGGTGACGAGGGTCCAGCCTCATGGTCACCACCAGTTTTTTTCGGACTCCTTACTACTAACCCCCATTTTCTGGGCGCGTGTCGGGGTGTTGACCCTTGCGGACCCCTGGTCAGTACGCATTAGCTTTCCCTCGTGGCAGGAAACCACGGCTGCGCGGCCCACTGATGGCGGCGCGGAAGCCAGTCGTCGAGGTACGGCGCAGTCAGCGCCGGCGACGGACGGTGTCCGCCTACCGGGACGGCGAACGGGTCGTGGTGCTCATCCCGGACCAGTTCTCCCGAGCCGAGGAGAGCGAGTGGGTCGACCGGATGCTCGCCCGGCTCGCCGCCCGGGAGGGCCGGTTGGCCCGCAACGACAACGAGCTGCTCGACCGGGCCCTCCGCCTGATCAACCTGTACCTGTCCGACCAGGGCGGAGAGACCCTGCCGGCCAGCGTCCGGTGGGTCACCAACCAGAACGGCCGATGGGGGTCCTGCACCCCCGCCGACCGGACCATCCGGATCTCGCACCGGCTCCAGGACATGCCCGAGTGGGTGCTCGACTACGTGCTGCTGCACGAGTTGGCGCACCTCATCGTGCCGAGCCACAACGCCCGCTTCTGGGCCCTGGTCGGCCGGTACGCCAAGACCGAACGGGCCCGGGGCTATCTGGAGGGCGTGGCCGCCGCCTCGGCCGTCCCGGTGGCCGGCTGACCGCCACCCCCGTCGACCGTCCGGCCGTGGGTCGATCGACTCGTCCAGGTGCAGATCGACTCGTCCGGGCGCAGGTAGCGGGGTCCGCCGGGCGTCGACGCCACCACTTCGGCCCACAGGAGTCGATCACCCGCAGGGTGCCCACTACAGTCGGGGAATGCTCCGACGGGTGGTGGTGGCGTTGCTCGCTCCGGTCGCCTGGTCGCCGCCCGGCGTCGAGCTGACGCGCTGGCGTACCGCGCTGGCCGAGGACGTGGTGGACCTGTTCGCCACCCTCGCCGAGGTGGAGACCGCGCTCGCGGTCACCCCGGCCGACCGCTGGCTGGCCGACGCGGTGCGCTGGCCCGACACCCCCGTGTACGAGGTGCCCGAGCCGACCGTCGACGCCGTGCTGGCCGCCCTCGACGGGTACGACCAGGCTGCCGTGGTCGTCGCCGACGCCCCCGACCTGCCGGGGCTCACCCTCGGCAAGCTGCTCCGACCGCTGACCAGTCGACCCGTCGCCGTCGCTCCGGTCGAGGGCGGTGGCCCCGGGCTGCTCGGCGTGGCGTGCCGGTTACCCGTACCCGGCTGGCTGCCGGCGCTGGACCTGGACGCCGCCGGGCCGGCGGACCTGCGGCGCGCGGCGCCCGCCCCGACCGACGTGGCGGTCACCCCCGGCTGGCACCGGCTGCGCGGCCCGGCCGACCTGGCCGCCCTCGACCCGGCCGTCGAGGGCTGGGAGGCGACCCGCGCCCTGCTCTCCGGCCACCGCACCTGACCGGCCACCGCACCTGACCACCAACGGCGACCGGCCGGGCCTGCCCGGTGATCGGGCGGGTCCGGCCGGTGTCGCGGCTGGTCCGCAGCGGTCAGGGCCGGTCGGTGTCGCCGTCGGTGTCGTCGGTGCGGGGACGGCTGCCCGGCGCCTGCTCCTCGGGGCCGCCGGGAGCGGTGAAGTCGAAGGTGGCCAGCTCGTCGTCGAGATCCGTCGAGGTGGTCGCGAAGGCCACCGGGTCGGCGAAGTCCGCGTCCGACGGGAGCAGGTCGGGGTGGCCCCAGACCGCGTCCCGGCCGGCGATGCCCCGGTGCTCGGTCAGCGCCGCCCAGAGCGCCGACGCCTCCCGCAGCCGGCGCGGTCGCAGCTCCAGGCCGACCAGCGCGGCGAAGGTCTGCTCGGCCGGCCCACCGGCCGCCCGGCGGCGACGGAACGCCTCGCCGAGGCGGACCACGTTGGGCAGCCGGTCGGCCGCCGCGCTGTCCACCACGTGGCAGACCCAGCCCTCGACCAGCGCGAGCGCCGTCTCCAACCGGGCCAGGGACGCCTTCTGCGCCGGGGTGTCCTCCGGGGTGAAGATCCCCTCCAGGGCGATCGCCTGCATCGACTCCGGGTCGGTCGGGTCGACCCGGCCCATCGCCTCCTCGATCGCCTCCCGGTTGACCCGGATGCCCGACGCGTAGTTCTCCACCGCGGTCAGCACGTGCCCGCGCAGCCACGGGACGTGCTCGAAGAGCCGCTGGTGGGCCGCCTCGCGCAGGGCCACGTAGAGGCGTACCTCGTCCTCGGGCAGCTCCAGGCCCTCGCCGTACACCCGGATGTTGGCCGGGATCAGCGCGGCGGTGCCGGCCGGGCCGAGCGGCAGGCCGATGTCACCGGCGGAGAGCACCTCGGCGGCGAGCTGCCCGAGGGCCTGGCCGAGCTGGCCGCCGAAGAGCGCGCCACCCAGGGTGGCGACCATCGACTGCATCGGGCCGAGCTGGGCGCGGGCCTCCGGCGGGACCAGGTCACCCATCGCGCCGACCATCCGGCTGGCGACCGGGTCGCAGAGCTTGCGCCAGACGTCAAGCGTCTTGTAGATCCACTCGTTGCGGTTCCACGCCACGGAGAGGCGGATGCCGGTCGGCCAGGCCGACGCCGGCTCCAGCCAGAGGTCGGCCAGCCGCAGCGCCTCCTCCACCGCGTGCCGCTCGTACGGTGAGGCCATCGGGTCACCCGTGGCCGCGAGCTGGCTGGCGGCCACCTGGCGGGCCAGGTCCCAGTTGACCGGCCCGCTGCCCGGCGCGGAGAGCAGGTGCTGCAACTGCGACATGAACTGCTGCATCTGCGCGGGATCGTTGGGGTCTGGTGGTTGCCCACCCGGGAGCGCGAAACCGAACGGAATATCAGGCACGACGTCTACGGTACGCGCGCCGCGCCCCTGGTAGCCGCCGTCGGCGTTGCGCTGAGGGCGAAGTCCGCCGTAGCCTGCCGGACCCGCCGCCCCCGGTCGGTACGCTCTGCCGCATGAGACGTCGTGGCGTGACCGTCCTCCTCGGTGCTCTGCTCACCACCCTGCTGAGCATCGGCGTGCTCGGCGCGCCCATCCCGTACGTGGTGCTCGGCCCCGGGCCGACGGTGAACACCCTCGGCACCTCCGACGGCCGGGAGGTCATCCAGGTCACCGGCCGGGAGACGTCCACCTCCGCCGGTCAGCTCCGGATGACCACGGTCGGCGTGCAGCCGACGGTGAAGCTGCGTGCCGCGATCGTCGGTTGGCTGTCGAAGGACGAGGCGGTGGTCCCCCGGGAACTGGTCTACCCGCCGGGCGAGTCGCAGGAGGAGGTCGAGAAGCGCAACGCCGAGGACTTCCAGAACTCGCAGAGCAGCGCCGAGACCGCCGCGCTGGTCAAGCTCGGCTACCCGGTCGAGGTGGTGGCGAAGGAGGTCGCCGCGGACGGGCCGGCGGCCGGTTCGCTCAAGGCCGGCGACGTGGTCACCACCGTCGACGGCGCGAAGGTCACCTCGGCGTCCCGGCTGGTCGAGCTGGTCCGGGGCAAGCCCGCCGGCACCGCGCTGACCATCGGGTACGTCCGCGACGGCGCCCCCGGCACCGCCACCGTGACCAGCCGGGAGTCCGACGGCCGACCCCGGATCGGGGTGGTCCCCGACCAGCGGCAGCCGCACCCGTTCACCCTGAAGATCGACCTGAAGGACATCGGTGGTCCGAGCGCCGGGCTGATGTTCGCCCTCGGCATCATCGACAAGCTCAAGCCCGAGGACCTGACCGGCGGGAAGGTCATCGCCGGCACCGGCACCATCGACGACGAGGGTCGGGTCGGCCCGATCGGCGGCATCGCCCAGAAGCTGGTCGGGGCGAAGAAGGCCGGGGCCAAGGCGTTCCTGGTGCCCGCCGACAACTGTGCCGAGGCGGTCCGCAACCCGCAGCCCGGCCTGCCCATGCTCAAGGTCGGTTCGCTGGACGAGGCATTGACCGCGTTGGACGCCCTGCGCGCCGGTGCGGAGCCGACCCGCTGCTGAGGGCGGGCACGCCGGACCGGCCGGGCACGACCTGACCCGTGACGTTCAGGAACACCCCGTACTCTGGGTGCCTGTCCGGAGCCGATCACATCGAGCGTGCGGAGCCAAACAGTGGCCATGCGTAGCAGCCCCCTGCCGAGGATGAGTCGGCGCGGACGCGTCACCATCGGCGTCCTGGTCGGGGTGTTCCTCCTGTTCACCCTTCTGGGCTGGGGGGTGCAGGCGTGGACCGACTGGCTCTGGTTCGACGAGGTCCGCTACACCCAGGTCTTCACCGGCGTGCTGCTGACCCGGACGCTGCTCTTCCTGACCGTCGGGCTGGGCCTGGCCGCGTTCGTCGGCGGCAACCTGTGGTTGGCGTACCGGCTGCGGCCGACGTTGCGCCCACACTCGCTGGAGCAGGCCACCCTCGAGCGGTACCGGATGCTGCTCGCCCCCCGGATCGGCACCTGGATCAGCCTGACCGCCGTGGTGCTCGGCCTGTTCGCCGGGCTCTCCGCGCAGGGCCGCTGGACCCAGTGGCTGCTGTTCCGTAACGGTGGCGACTTCGGCGTCAAGGACCCGGAGTTCGGCATCGACGTCGGCTTCTACGTCTTCCAGTTGCCGTTCTGGCGTTACCTGCTCGGGGTCGGCTTCACCGCCGTGGTGCTGGCCCTGATCGGCGCGCTGGCGGTGCACTACATCTTCGGCGGGGTACGCCTGCAGGGCGTCGGCGACCGGATGACAGGCGCCGCGCGGGCCCACCTGAGCACGCTGGTCGCGGTCTTCGTCCTACTCAAGGCCATCGCGTACGTGCTGGACCGGCGGGCCATGCTGCTGGAGTACAACGAGGGCGCCAAGCTGTACGGCGCGGGCTACGCCGACGTCAACGCGCTGCTGCCGGCCAAGGAGATCCTGGCGTACATCTCGGTGGTGGTGGCGATCGCCATCATCGTCTTCTCCAACGCGGTGATGCGGAACCTGGTCTGGCCGGGCATCTCGCTGGCCCTGCTCGGGGTCTCCGCCGTCGCGATCGGCGGCATCTACCCGTGGGCGGTGCAGACCTTCGAGGTCAAGCCGAGCGCCCGGGACAAGGAGGCCCCGTACATCCAGCGCAGCATCGACGCCACCCGCGCCGCGTTCGACATATCCGAGGTGCAGACCAAGGGGTACGCGGCCAGCAACCTGGTCCCCCCGCCCAGCCTGGCCACCGACACCTCGGTGGTGCCGAACGTCCGGCTGCTCGACCCGCAGCTGGTCTCCGAGACGTACACCCAGCTCCAGCAGGTCCGGGGGTTCTACGACTTCGGTCCCAAGCTGGACATCGACCGCTACTCGGTGGAGAACAAGACCTCCGACTACGTGGTCGGGGTCCGGGAGATCAACTACGGCGAGCTGACCGACCAGCAGAACAACTGGATCAACCGGCACACCGTCTACACCCACGGCTACGGCCTGGTCGCGGCCCCGGCCAACCAGGTGGTCTGCGGCGGGCAGCCGTACTTCGTCTCCGGCTTCCTCGGCGAGAAGGCGCAGGAGGCGTGCTCCTCGCAGGCCGAGCAGATCCCGGCCAGCCAGCCGCGGATCTACTACGGCGAGCGGATGCAGGCCGACGACTACGCCATCGTCGGGCAGACCGAGAAGGGCAAGAACGCCGAGTTCGACCGGCCCACCCCGACCACCGGCGGCGAGCAGTACTACACCTACACCGGTGAGGGCGGCGTCGAGATCGGCTCGTTCACCAGGCGGCTGCTCTACTCGATCAAGGAGCAGGAGACGAACTTCCTGCTCTCCGAGGCGGTCAACGACAACTCCAAGCTGCTGTACGTGCGTAACCCCCGGGACCGGGTGGAGAAGGTCGCCCCGTTCCTCACCCTGGACGGCGACCCGTACCCGGCGGTGGTGGGCGGCAAGGTCCAGTGGATCATCGACGGCTACACCACGGCGGCGACCTACCCGTACGCCGAGCGGATCAACCTCCAGCAGGAGACCACCGACGAGCTGACCAACCGGGGCACCTTCCAGCTGGCCCGGGAGAACGTCAACTACATGCGCAACTCGGTGAAGGCCACCGTCGACGCGTACGACGGCACGGTCCGCCTCTACGAGTTCGACGACGGCGACCCGGTGCTCAAGGCGTGGAACAAGGCGTTCGGCGGGGACCTGGTGCTGCCCAAGAGCGCCATCCCGGCCGACCTGGCCGCGCACTTCCGCTACCCGGCCGACATGTTCAAGGTGCAGCGCAACCTGCTCACCAAGTTCCACGTCACCAACCCCGGCGACTTCTACTCCGGCCAGGACTTCTGGCAGGTGCCCAACGTGCCGGACGCGCCGGACAGCGGGCAGAAGCAGCCGCCGTACTACCTGTTCACCCAGTTCCCCAACCAGGACGCCCCACGGTTCCAGCTCACCTCGGCGGTCACCCCGAACGGACGGCAGAACCTCGCCGCGCTGATCTCCGGGTCGTACGTCGACGGGCAGCCGAAGCTGGAGGTGCTGGAGCTACCCGACCAGACCCGGATCTCCGGCCCGGTGCAGGTGCACCAGCAGATGACCAACAACGCGACCATCCGGACCGAGCTGAACCTGCTCTCCTCCAACCAGGCGCAGGTGCAGTACGGCAACCTGCTGTCGTTGCCGTTCGCCGACGGGATGCTCTACGTCGAGCCGGTCTACGTCAAGAGCAACCAGCAGGACGCGTACCCGCTGTTGCAGAAGGTGCTCCTGTCCTACGGCGACGGCGGCTCGTACGTGGTCCTGGCCAACAACGTCAGCGACGGCATCAAGCAGCTCGTCGAGCAGGGCAAACGGGCCGGGCAGGGGAGCACCCCACCGCCGAGCGGCGAGACGCCACCCCCGCCGACCTCCCCCTCGGCGTCGCCGTCGGCCTCACCCTCGGCCGGGGCGGGCAGCCCACCGCCCAGCGGTGACCTGGCTGCCGCCGCCCAGCGGGTCCAGACGGCGATCGCCGAGGTCAAGGCCGCGCAGGCGTCCGGCGACTTCGAGCGGTACGGCCGGGCGTTGAAGGCGCTGGACGAGGCGATCACCGCTTTCCAGCAGGCTCAGCAGGGCAACCCGGCGGCTCCGTCCGGCGGCAACCCACCCGCCACGCCGGCACCGTCCTCCGGCGGCTGACCCACCCGCTCCCGCGTCGACGGGCCCCACGATCCGAGTCGGGATCGGGGGCCCGTCGCCGTTGCGGCCGGTCGCCCCGCCACCGGCGACGCCGCTGCCCGTCCCCGGCGCAGGTGGTACGCGACGCGGAGGGCGACGGGCCGGTGTCGGTCGAGCTGCGCCGGGCCTGATCCGCAGGGCCCACGGTGACCCGTCCGGGGCCGTTTTGCGGGCCCGGGGGTCGGTGCGCTACGGTTAACCAGGCGACGCGGGGTGGAGCAGCTCGGTAGCTCGCTGGGCTCATAACCCAGAGGTCGCAGGTTCAAATCCTGTCCCCGCTACTGTTCGACAGGCCCCGGAGTTTCTTCTCCGGGGCCTGTCGTTTTCTCTCTCCGGGTTCCCTCGTCGACCCACCGGTTTGTGGTTCTTCCACCGGTTCTGCTGGGCCCTTTCCGGGTTCCCACGTTCGTTTGCGGGTTCACGAAGTTGCCCGTCGGGGGTGGGTAGCCCAGGATCAGATTGCGTTTACCGCGCATCCTCACCGGCATGTCGCCTCTCCACCGGCAATCTGGTCCCGCTGCCCGGTGACCGTGCCCCGACACCGTGGAGCCGTGGAGCCGTGGAGCCGTGGTGCGGCGTGGTGGGCGGGCGTGAGCTGGGCGGATGGCGGATTGGGGGGCCGGCTGATCTCCGTCTGGCGGGTGGGTTAAGCTTATCTAGCCGACGCGGGGTGGAGCAGCTCGGTAGCTCGCTGGGCTCATAACCCAGAGGTCGCAGGTTCAAATCCTGTCCCCGCTACTGTTACGACAGGCCCCGGATTTTACCCTCCGGGGCCTGTCGCCGTCTGTGGCCCGTCTCCGGCGACCCGCCTGTCGCCTCCGGCACCCCGGCCCAGCCCCCGGGCCCAGCTCAGCCCCGGGCGGAGCGGGCGGCGGCGGGCGGAGCTCAGCCCGGGCGGAGCTGGGGCCGGGTGGGCGGGTGCTTCGGGGTGCCGGACTTGCTCTCCTCGGTCAGGATGAGGGCATGTCTACTGGGATCAACAAGTCAACTGCCGTGACGTGGTGGGGCCGGCTGAGCGCGGTGTTCGGCGCGGTCGTCCTCTCGGTCTTCGTGCCGGTGGCCGCGTGGGCGTCCACAGGCACCGGCGAACTGGTGGTGGAGGCCGCCCGTCGCCGGTCGAGGGGCGGTGGATTCGGCGTCATCGGGCTGCTCTGCTGCCTGGTGGTGGTCGGGGGCATCGTCCTGCTGGTGGTCCTGCTGATGCGCAACCGCCGCAGCCGTCCGCCGCGCTGATCCGTCACCGGGCCCAGGCGGCCCTGACCCGTCACCGGGCCAGGGCCGCCTGGGCCCGGGCCATGAACTGGGTAGTCGCCGCCCGCGCCCCGGAGCGCCCCGCGCGGATGCTCCGGGCCGCCTCGGTGAGCAGGTCACGCACCTCGCCGTGCCCCTTCGGCGGCGGTTCGGGTGCCGGGCCCACCTGCTGGCGCAGCGCCTCACCGAGGGCGGCGACCTGCTCGGCCAGCGGATCGTCGATGGTCTGGACCACCGCCTGCCGCACCGTCAGGCTGGCCGGCAGCCCCCGTTCCACGCCGAGCAGCCGGCCCACCTCCACACTGCTGGTCAGGAAGTCGACCACGTCCGCCACCACCTGCGGATGACGGGTGCCCCGGAACCCGGCCCAGTACATCGACGCCCGGTCCCACTGGGCGGCCCGGGGGCCGGGGAAGCCGACCAGGGTCAACTCGTCGTCGCAGTAGCGCTGAAGTTCGGGCAACTGGTGGGACCAGGCGAACGACGCGGCGGTGTGCCCGGTGACGACCAGTTGTCGGGCCGGCTCGCCGCCGTCGGCCCGGTCGACCAGCGCTGCCGCCGGAGTGGCCTGCTGGCTGCGGGCCCGCTCCCAGAACTCGAACCAGTCCAGCAGCGCCGCCGAGCCGAAACCCAACTGGCGTCCCTGGTAGAACTTGGTGCCCAGGCCACGCAGCCAGAGCCACAGTGCGCGGTGGTCGCCCGACGGGTCCATCGAGCCGGCGACCCGGCCGCCGCCGGCCCGGGTCACCCGGGCCGCCCAGCTCAGGTAGTCGGCCCAGGTCATCGCGGTGGTCGGCTCGGGCTCCCCGAGCCGGCGGAGCAGAGCGCGGTTGAACACCACGGCGGCGTGGGTCTGCGCGGCCGGCACGCCGTAGACCCGGTCGTCGATCTTCCCGTAGTCCACCAGGCCGGGCGGCAGGGTGTTCAGGTTGATCCGGCCGTCGTCGACGTAGCCGCCGAGGTCCAGGAGGATGCCGCGCTGGGCGTACTCGCCGAGCATCGAGTCGTCGATCTGGAACAGGTCGGGCACGTTACCGCCGCCGGCCTGGGTGGCGAGCCGGTCGTAGTAGCCGCCCTGCCCCTGCCAGGTCACCCGGAAGGTGACCAGCGGGTTCCGGGCCGAATAGAGCCGCAGGGCCCGTTCGGTGGCCTCCGCCCGCTTGGTGCCGCCGTACCAGAAGACGGAGAGCTCCACCGGGCCGTCCTGTACCGGTGACTCCTCCTCGACGCCGCACCCGCTGAGGCCGCCGGTGGCCAGCACCGGCAGCCCGAGCAGTGCACCGAGCAGCCGCCGGCGGGCCGGGTCGATGCCGGGTCGGGGCAGCGGGGGACGCACAGCGGGCAACGGGTGCTCCTGGGAAGGGGTGGGCCGGTAGCCGGATCATTCACGCAGGTGGCGCAGGTGGGTGTCAACGGGCCGGTCGGCCTGCCGGCCGCCCCGGCTCCGGGTGGGCGCACCGGCGGGCCGGGCACCCGTGGTGTACTAGGGCGCGTGGAACTTTTGCACTCGGGCAAGGTCCGGGACGTCTACACCGACGGCGACGACCTGATCCTGGTCGCCTCCGACCGGATCTCCGTCTACGACGTGGTGCTACCCACCCCGATCCCGGACAAGGGTCGGCTGCTCACCGCCCTGTCGCTCTGGTGGTTCGAGCAACTCGCCGACCTGGTGCCGAACCACGTCATCTCCGCCACCGAGGTGCCCGCCGAGTTCGCCGGTCGGGCGATCCGCTGCCGCCGGCTGGACATGGTGCCCGTCGAGTGCGTCGCCCGGGGTTACCTGACCGGCGGTGGCCGCACGGAGTACGAGCGCACCGGCGCGGTCTCCGGCGTGCCGCTGCCACGTGGCCTGGTCGAGGCGTCGATCCTGCCGGAGCCGATCTTCACCCCGTCGACCAAGGCGCCGGCCGGGGAGCACGACGAGCCGATCACCTTCGCCGAGGTGGTGGACAAGGTGGGTGCCGAGACCGCCGAGCGGCTGCGCCAGATCACCCTCGACGTCTACCGGCGGGGCGCGGAACTCGCCGCCGACCGGGGCATCCTGGTCGCCGACACCAAGATCGAACTGGGCTGGGCGGCGGACGGCACCCTGGTCCTCGGCGACGAGGTGCTCACCTCCGACTCGTCCCGCTACTGGCCGGCCGAGTCGTACCAGCCGGGTCGCACCCAGTTCTCCTACGACAAGCAGTACGTCCGGGACTGGGCGACCAGCAGCGGCTGGAACAAGCAGCCCCCCGCGCCCGAGGTCCCGGCCGACGTGGTCGAGGCGACCCGGGCCCGCTACGTCGACGTCTACGAGCGGCTCACCGGCGAACGCTGGTCCTGACCCACCGTTCCCGGCCGGCGCTGCACGGGCCGGCCGGGAACAGGGTCAGTTGCCGCCCAGGACGGTCTTCGGCTCGGCCCGGTAGGAGCGGTCCTCGGCCTGCTTGCCGAGCACACCGCCACCCGGGGTCTCCACGCTGAACGCCTGCTCGTCGGTGACGATCCCCGGGCCGTCGCGGCCCTCGTCCCGGTCGTCGTGCCGCGCGGCGGTGGCCCGCCGGGGAGCCAGCTCCGGCGGCACCGGCTGCCCGCCCCGTGCCGGTCGGGGTGCCGGCCCGGCCGACGGGCGACCCCGCAACGCGCCCGGCACCTCCTCCAGCCGGGACACCCGCCCGCCGGACGGTGGCGCGGCCGGCGCGTCCAGCACCGGTGCGGTCGCCTCCGACCGGCCGTCGGCCAGCCACTCGCCGCCCGAGGCCGCCGGGCGTGCCGCGTCGCCCCGGTCACGTCGCTTCGACCGGGGCGTCCCCGGCACCGCGACACTCCTGGCCGGGTTGCCCAGCACGGACGGGGTGGTGCCCGGCCGGGTCGCCGCAGCGGCGTCGCCGGCCCGCTCCCCCGTGGCGCGGCCACCGCCGGCCGCCCGTCGAACCTCCGGACGACGGCTGTGCAACACCGGTGCGGTGGTCTCACCGGCCGGCCGGCCGAACAGGTCGGCGTCGCCGGCACCCGGGCGGACGGACCCGCGTCGCGCCTCGTCCTCCCCCTGCCCGGTGCCCGGCCGGCGGGTGCCCGGCGAGTGCGGCGCCCCCGTCGTCGAAGGGCCGCCGGCACCCCGTACCCCCGGCGGTGGGGTCGCCGCCGACGGGGCACCGGGCCGGCGAAGCCCGCCCGGCGGCGCGGCCCGGCCGCCCGTCGGTGGCGGGGTGGCGTTCGCACCGGGGGAACGCAACGACGCCTGGGGCGGCTCGGTGACTCCCGGCGCTCCGGCACCACCGCGCAGCACCCCGCTGCGCAACCCACCCCGCTCACCGGTGAGCCCGTCCAGGCCCGGCGGCCGGACCAGCCCGGCCCGGCCCACCCCGGCGGCGTTGGCATTGGCGTTCACGCCGCTCAACCCGGGTGAACCGGTGGGCAGGCCGGGTGGCGGCGCGACCAGCGGCGGCGCGACCACCGGCGGCGGCGTCACGGCGGGACCCGCCCGCTCGTCGGTGCCGGGCGTAGGAACCGGCGCCCCGGTCTCCGGCGGCGGCCTGAGGGTGTCCAGCACCTGCCGGGCCAACTGATCCGGATCGGTCGGGGTGGGTCGGGGCACCGCCCGCACCGGAGTCGAGGGCTGGTTCGTCCCGCCGGGCGGACGCACACCGGGCGGCCCCACCGGTGGCGGCACGCCGACCGGCCCGCGCCACGGCGGGTGACCGACCGGGTTGAGCACCGCGTCCATCGGGAAGAACGGCGGACCGTGCCCGCCGCTGACCTTGCTCAACGTCTCGACGTAGTCGTCGGCGGTACGTCGGGCCAACTCCTGCGCCCGGCGGTTGAACTCCTGCTGTTTCTCCTGGACCGCCTCGGCCTCGGCCGCCTGGATGCCCTTCTCGCCGTCGTACAGACCCAGGGTGAAGCCCTGCTTGAAACCCTCGGAGAACTGCGTCCAGCCGTCGGAGTTCTTAGCGTCGTCGATGGCCTCCCGGTATTCCGTCCAGAGCCGCTCCATCTCCGCCCGGGAGTCGCGGGCGATGCCGACCATCGCCCGCAGCGCGGTCACGTTGTGCTGGGCCGCGTCCATCCACTCGTCGAGGTACGCCAGCGTCTTGCCCGGCCCCGCCTTGAGGAACGCGTCGCGGGCCTGCGGGGACTTCCAGTGCTCGTCGTGCAGGGTCTGGCTGGCGGACAACAACTGCTGGTGGATGCTCTGCAACAGGTTGTAGGCGTTCTGCCACTGGTCGGCCAGCGCCGAGATGTCCTCCGGGTGCTGCCCCAGCACCTGCTGACGGACCGCCTCGATGGTGGCCCCGCCCTCGCCGCCCGGTGCCGGGGTGAACTTCAGGTCCCGGTTCTCCGGCGGCATGACGTACCGGGTGCCCTCGCCGCGCGGGCCACCGTGCGCGTACGTGGCCTGGGCACCCCAGTAGTCGGCCATGGTGTCCTCCCCGGGCTCAGATGCCGTAGTCGTGCTGCTTGATCTCGTCCAGCGCCCGCTTGGCGGGGGAGTCGGTCAGCTCGGCCGGGTCCACGCCCTCGGTGTCCTGACCGATGTGCAGTTCCTGCGTGACGGTGCCCTTGCCGTCGGTCGTGGTGATCGTGTGCGTCCCGTCGGCGTGCTGCGCGTCGACCCGGGTGGCGGTCGGCTTGTTCCCGGCGTCGAGCTGCTCGCTGGTCACCGTGTGACCGCCGTCGACGCCGTACGACGTGGTCTCCCGGCTGCCGCCGGTGCGCCGGCCCTCGGCGTCGGTGTTGGTGGTGGTGACCACCGTCGAGTTGCCGGTGACGACCGTGGTCGTCCGGCTGGTGCTGCTGTCGAGCACCTTGCCGGTGGCGTCGGCCGTGGTGGTGACCGTCTCGGTGCCCACGCCACCGGGCAACGACCGCTGCACGATGGTGCGCACCACGCCGCCGGGGCCGAGCGCGGTGAAGGTGATGCTGCCGTCCGGGGCGACCCGGGGCTGACCCTGGTCGACGAACTGCTCGGGGGTCGGCGCGGCGTTGGCCTGACCGCTCGACACCGTTTCGAGGTACTGGTCCCACCAGGTCTTGCCGGAGACGAACGGCGGCAGCCCGGCCGGACGTGGCGCGTCGGCCTCGCCGAAGGCGAACCGGACCGCGTCCAGCGAGGCCGCCGACCAGCCGTCGGTGTTGGCGTAGGCGTCCGCCACCGTCTGCGCGGCCATGCCGATGTTGGTCAGCGCCGCACCCAGGTAGGTCAGGTACTGCTGGAACTCGGCGTAGTTCAGGGTGAGCTGGGTGCGGACGTAGACGCCCTCGGGTAGCGCGGCGCCCTCCCAGGCGCGATGCGGCAACTGGCCGAGCTGGCTCAACCGGCCACCGTGGCTCTGCAGGTTCTCCTGGATGACGACCATGTTCTTGCCGTAGTCGACCAGCCCGTCCGGATCGACGTCGACGGGTTTCTGATCGCCCAGCCAGTCGGTCCGGGTGTTCTGTTCGGTCTCGTGCTGGTACGGGTTGCTGCCGCCCGTGCTGCCGTCGTCCTCGGCCACCGAACCTCCCCTGGTGCGGCGGGCCCCCGCCCGAGTGTCACCGGAAAACGCCCCGAGCGTAACCGCTGCCGACCACCGCCGGGACCCGGTATCGCCGCTGTCGCCACCCCGACCAGCCACTCTGGACGTAGTGAGGTAGCCCGATTCGTTACGGGGCGCTACCGTCAGGGTCGGCCACGACGGCCACCACCATCGAGGGGACGCTTCCCTGACCGGGGGGCGCAAGCAGAGGAGCGGGTGAGTCCACCTTGACCGACACTCCTGGACTGGGTCAGGTTCACGCCACCCAGGATCAGCTGAACCAGATGGCGACGCGCTGCAACGACACCGGAGAGGGCCTCGCGCTGGGCATGGCACGGCTCATCGAGCGGGTGCAGGCCCTGGGCGGCAGCGGCATGCGCGGCTCGGCGAACAACGCGCTTCAGGACGTCTCCGTGCAGCTCAACGACGGCCTGAAGAAGATCATCTCGGCGCTCGACGAGCTGTCCGGCAAGATGACCAGCGCCGCCACCCAGTACGGCATGAACGACGAGGACGCCGCGACCGAGATCCGCCAGGCCGCCGCCGAGACCGGCGACGCCAGCGTGATGAGCATCCTGCGCGGCTGACGCCGCCGGTATCCGCCGCGGCCGCGTCGACCCTCCCGGGCGACCCGTGCCGCTGTGACCAGCGAAAGGTGACCCCCCAGTGAGCAGTCCCATCACCTACAACTTCGCCCAGATCTCCGACGTGGCCACCGCCATCGGCACCTACCAGGGCCAGATGGACGGCAGCCTCCAGGACCTCTACACCCAGTTCACCCAGCTCTTCGCGCAGGACTGGCAGGGGCCGGCGGGGCAGGCGTGCGACGAGGCCCGGCAGAAGTGGAACCAGGGCGCCACCGAGATCAAGGAGGCGCTGACCCGGGTCGGCGTGAAGCTCGGCGCGTCGGCCGAGCGGATGCAGCAGGTCGACCAGCAGATCGCCGCCGGTATGTGACCGTCCGGTCCGACGCCCTCCCGGCCGGAGGGCGTCGGACCGGCGGGGCGGCCGGGGCCGGGTCGGCCCGGTTAGGCTGCCCGGCGGAAGGGACCTCGGGGGAGGGACGATGGAGGAACGACCGAACTTCGGCGCGTTGACCGCCATGATCGGTGACCTCAAGAAGGCCTGGTCCGGAATGGACGACGTGCAGCGTCGGATGCTCCGGGTGACCGGCACCGCCTGGTCGGACGACCGCACCGTCAAGGCGGTCGTCGGCCCCCGGGGGCACCTGCTGGAGCTGGACATCGACCCGCGGGTGTTCCGCAACCCCAACTCCAAGGCGCTGGCCGCCACCATCGTGGCGACCGTGCGGCTCGCCGTGGAGGACGCCGCCGAGCAGTCCAAGGAGATCCTCGACGGCAGCATCGCCCCCGACCTGCGCCGGATGTCCCCCGGTGGGGCCCAGTTGGAGAAGCTGCTGCACAGCCACGACGCCGACGTGCGCCTGAAGGGGGACGACGATGAGTAGCTTCGTCGAGATCAGGACGAGCGTCGCCGACATCCTCGGCATCGCCAACCGGCTCCGGATCAACGGGCAGTCGATGTCCACCGCGATGGACGGCAAGCTCGGCGCGATCACCACGCTGGAGGCCGCGCCCGGGACGCTGCCGCGCGACGAGTTCACCGAGGAGTTCCTCAAGACGTACCACAAGTCGGTCGAGGTCTCCGGCGGTGGTGGGCAGCAGATGAACGAGGCGATCAAGGCCACCGTGCCCAAGCTCGGCGAGGCGATGGACAAGCTCGGCGCGTACGTGGCCGACGCCATGTGGAGCTACACCGGCACCGACGACGACAACGCCACCGACATCGACCGGGCCGGTGGCCGGCGCTGACCCGAGGCGGCCGGCCGGGGGACCCGACGGTGCCGGGGAGGACCCCGCGTGAGCGAGAGTGACCACGCCCTCGCCGAGATCCTGGAGTGGTTCTCCGACCTCGAAGCCGCCATCCCGGGCGTCCGCTCCACCGTCGGTGAGATCCTCATCGGCAAGATCCCCGAGTCGGACATCGACGCCGTCTATGAGCTTTCCGACGCCTGGGGTGCCGCGACGCAGGAACTCGCGGCCTTCTACGAGGAGGCGGTGCACGCCGCCGACGGCATCCTGACCAACTGGAGCGGCGACGGGGCCGCCGAGGTGTTCACCCGGGAATGGTTGTCCTACCTGGAGTCGCTCGCCGGCACGGTCGACACCCTCGCGTCCATGGAGGAGGCGGTACAGAGCTTCGGCCTCCAGGTCGAGCTGATGAAGTTCATGGCCCTGCTCGGCCTGATCATGCTCGCCGTCTCGCTGTTCATGCTGGTCGCCGCCGCCATCCCGTCGCTCGGCCTGTCCACCGCCGGCATCCCGGGGGCGTTCGCCGCCTGCCGGGCCGCGATCGGGGCCGCCGCCACCAACGCCGTACGGGCCATCGGCAGCATCTCCGTCCGCGCCGCCCTCGCCGAGGTGACCGCGCTGCTGACCCGTACCCTGCCGACCCTGGTGCGGACCCAACTGCCGAACCTGGTCCGCACCCAGGTCCCCCGGCTGGTCACCACCCAGCTGCCGCGCTTCGCGCGGACCCAGGTCCCCGCCTTCGTCCGGCAGACCCTGCCGACGGTGATCCGGCAGGGTGCCGGCACCCTGGCCCGCAACACCCTGCCGCGCAACGTCATCGCCCGGTCGGTCGCCGACCGGATGGCCGGTCAGTGGCTGCGCGGCGTCACCAACCGGGAACTGCTGCGTCAACTCGGCCGGGAGGCCGGGCTGGAATCCCGACGGCTGGCCGGGCGCAGCCTGCTCGCCGCCCGCAACCAGCTCGCCCGGGAGATCGAGGAACAGTTGCTGCGCAAGTTCGGTGCCCGGGTCGGCACCGACCTCGCCACCCGTGGCGGCGTACGCCTGGCCGGCACCGAGGCTTTCGAGCAGCTCAGCCGGGCCACCCTGAGCCAGTACGCGACCCGTGAGATCGCCACCACCACCTTCGGCCGGGAGCTGACGAGGTACCTGGGTCAGCGGGTGGCGTTCGGGGCGGGATTCATGGGCGGCGGCAACCTGCTGGGCCAGATGTACCAGATCGCCGGGGGCGAACGGGCCAGCCTCGACCTCGGTCAGCTCGGCGTCTCCACCGTCCAGGGTGGGCTGTTCGGGGCGTCCATGTTCGGCGGCATCCCCGGCCATGTCATCGGCGGTGGGGTCACCGGCGCCCTGGTGACCGGCGCGACCGACGCCGCGCAGGGGAAGTTCGACCTGCAGAACGCGCTGCACGGCGGCGCGGAGGGGGCCAAGGCCGGCGTCATCTTCGGTGCGCAGAACAAACTGGACACCGTCCGGGTCGGCGGTACGAACCTGCGGATCGGGCGCGACGTGATGGTGCTCCCCGAGGGGATGGCCGCCGTCGACCGGGCCGCCGGCCTGCGGGTCACCTACAGCGAACGGGGCGCGATCTGGGCCCACGTCGACGGCGACGGCCAACGGTTCGACGGCGGGGCCATCGCCGCCGACGGCACCGTGCTCGCCCGCGACGGCGTCCGGTCGCCCGACCCGACGGTGGTCGACGGCGACGGGCCCACCCCCGGCGGCCCGGGTGGCCCGCACCCGCCGCGACCCGAGCTGCCCCCGGCCGACCTGCCGCAACGCACCGACCTGGTGGGCGGCACCGGAGGCGGGGACGGCGGCGGCCCGCGCCAGCCCGCCCACCCGACACCGGTACGCAGCCCGGAGGGGGGAGTGCGACCTGCCGGGCCGCTCCGGCCGGCCGGTGAGTGGGCTGCCGGTGAGCAGACCACCCGGTCGGCGACTGCCGACACCCCGCCGCAGCGCAGCGGAAGTCCACCCGACGGCAGCCCCACCCGCCCCGACGCCGACCCGCCCCGCCGCGACCCTGACCCGGCCCGTCACGATCCTGATCTGGTCCGTCCCGTCCTTGAGCCGGCCCGTCACGATCCTGACCCGGCCCGTCACGACCCTGACCTGGTCCGCCGTGACCAGGTTGACGGCCCGCCCCCACCGTCCGTCCGCACCGAGTCGTCGCCGACCACAGGGGACGGTGGGCCGGCCAGCGGCGGGGGCCGGGTCGACCGGGCCGACTGGGAGCGGGTCGCGCCCGGCCGGGCCGGAGAGGACCTGGACAACTCGTGGCCGAGGAGAACCGGTGATGGCGATTCTGGTGGAGTTCGAACTGGTCCGGGAGGACAGTCGGGAGATCGAGTACAGGTTCGGCTACCCGGAGAAGAACCGTCGGCTGGTCATCCAGAAGGGGTCCCGGAAGGGGCCGGTCCTGGACGGGCCGGCGGACATGCGGTACCGGAAGGCGTACGGCAGGATCCTGCGGATGCAGGCCGAAGCGGCGAGCTGGCCGCCGGGGGGCAGCTACGCGGCGTAGCGCAGGGACACGTCCCGGTCGAGCTGGTGCCGGCCGGGTCGCACCCGATCGGGCCCTCGGTGCCGCTGCCCGAGGTGGTGCGGTCGACGTTCGACGGGCACGTCGGTCAGCTGCTGGCCGGCCGGGCCGCCGGGCCGGTGGACCAGCCGCACCGGGCGAGCTGGGACGAGTCGTCCCGGCTGCTCACCGTCGAGTACCCGGACGGGCTCCGCGTCGGGGTGGTGCTCCAGGTCAACTCGGCGCTACCACCCGGGCAACCGGTGGTGCTGCGGCCGGGAATGACGGTCGAGCACGGGCAGTGGGTGCAGCGGGACCCGGCCGGGGTCGTCCTGCCGGAGCACCTGCCGACCGACCCGGCCGCGCGGGCCGCCTTCGTCGACCGGCAACTCGGCGACGCCTGGCGCACCCTGCACCACGAGATCCACCAGGTGCTCGACCGTCCCGTCGAGCCCGGCCGGTCCGGCGTGCCGACGGAGGGCGTACCGGCTGACGGCGTGCCGACGGAGGGCGTGGCAGCGGACGGCGTACCGGAAGGGGGACGGGACGGGGCGACGCCGCCGGACGGGCCGGCGCGACCCGGACCGGCGCGGACGCCGCCGGAGCCGTCGCTCGCGGCGCTGGAGGCGCCGGTGCGACCCGACCCGCCGGTGCTGGACGCCGACGCGGTCGGTTTCCGGGACGCCGCCGCCCCCGCGCCGGCACCGCCGACGCCGCTGACCCCGGACACCGTGCGCGGCCTGCTCGCCGGCGACCCGGCGACCCCCGGGCAGCTGCGGGACTGGGCCCGGGAACACCTCGCGGTACGCCAGCAGGACGGCTCCTACCTGCCGCGCAGCCAGGCGGAGATCGACGCCGTGGTGGCCCGGCTGCGCGCGGAGACGACCGCGCTGGTCGCGCAGCGGACCCCGGCCGACCCGAACGCCGCACCACCCGCCGCCGTGCCGGATACCGCCACACCCCGGACCGTCGACGTGCCGTCGGACGGGCCGTCACGGGCCGGCGGCGAGCTGCCGATCAGCCAGGAACTCGCGCCGAGCGGCAACTTCCCCGCCCACCGCACCCGGACCGGCGCGGAACTACCCGAGCAGGTGCACGAGCTGGTGGGCAGGGCGAAGGAGCACCTGCTCGCCCGGTACCCGCAGGCGGCGGTCGCCGGCCGGCTCGCCGACCTCGACGCGGTGGCCGGGCAGGCCGACCGGTTGCAGGCAGCCGCCGACCGGGCCCGCGACGGCGGCCCGCTCGGTGACGTCGTGCGGGAGGTACGCGCGCTGAGCCGGGCGGTCGACGGGTACGCCGACCGCTACCGCGACTGGCGGGACTTCTCCCGGGGCGGGGAACACGCCGACCCGGGCTGGCGGGACCTGGACGGGGTGGACCCGCTCAACTCCGTCGAGATGGCGCACCGGGTGGTCAGCGTGGACCCGGTCACCCACCGGTTCCACGTCATCGACCAGGCGATCGCGGTGGCGAAGATCGGTGACGTGCTCGGGCCGGCGTTCGAGCGGCACGCGGCCGACACCTTCGAACGCGTCATCCCGAAGGACCCCGACTCCGCCCGTGCCCTGGTGCCGGCCGAGGCGTACACGCCCGCCCTCGAACAGTGGATCGCGCAGGGTGCGCGTGGTGGTTTCGACTCCCGGCACGGGCTGACCTTCGTCGCTGCGGAGGACGGCGGGCAGCCGCGACCGATCAGTGCCCTCGCCGCGACCGTGCTGCACGAGGGCATGCACCGCCTCCAACCGAACCCGGACCACATCGGGTCGCACCTGCTCGAAGCGGTGGCCGAGGGCCGGCTTCCGCGTACCGCGCGGGACGAAGTCCTGGTCAGCCTCCGCTTCGAGGGTGAGTTCCAGGCGTTCACCGTGCAGCAGCAGTTCCTGCGGGGGCTCGCCGGATTCCGTTCGGCCGACCATTCCGCAGACCCGCGCCTGCCGCGCTCCGACGGCTACCGGTCGCTGGCCGACCTCACCCCCCGGCAGCTCCAGGAGTACGTAACCAGCCGCTACGTCGCGCCCACCAGCCGGTCGGCACTCTCCCCGGACATGCTCCGGCGGCTCGCCGAGCTGCCGCCGGAGAGCTTCGTGGAACGAGCGCGGCAGGCGATCGAGGAGGCCACCCACCCCCTGGCGGAGCAGCGGCGACAGGGAACCCTCCACGGCCCGATGAGCCGTGATGTCGCCGAACGGTTCGGCCTCGACCTGGATGCCCTGGGCAGGGAACAGGCGGCGCGGGTGGAACCGCCCCTGCGTGACCGGGGTGGCTCTGCCCCGACCGTTCACCAGGACCCCGCCGCACCCCCGCCGCTCGCGGAGTGGGGTCCCGGGGGCCGGGCGGACCGTCCCGGGTTCCACCCGTCCGATCCGGCCCCGAACGGCCCCGGGGTGGGCTGCGGCGCATCGTCGACCGGGTCGCCGGTGTGTTCCGGTCGACGGAGGAACCTCCGCCGGCCCCGGAGGGGCAGGGCCGGCCCCGGGGCGACGATCCGCAGAGGGCTCCGGCCGGGTGGTCGGAACCGGTCGACCGGCAGCCTCCCGGTGAGCCGCGACCGTGGGCCTCCGACGGTTCCCGGTCGCACCGGGAGGCGACGGGGGAGGCCGGACCCGCCCGGGGTGGGCTGCGCCCGCCCGGCCCGGCGGTGGATGCCGCCACCCTGCTACGCGCCGAGGAACGACGGTACGCGCTGGAGGAGCTGCGTGCCGCGACGGACCCGATCGACCAGGCACGGCTGCGTGCGGAGCTGGACCGGTTCGACGCCGACCTCGCCCGGCGCGGGTATCCCGTCCACCAGTTGGAACCGGTCCCCGAGGCTCCCCAGCCGCAGGACTCTCCGCACGTCGACGGACGCGACCACTCCCGTCACGACGAGCTCTGGACCGACCGTCGGTGGCGGCAGGAGGACCGCCGACCGTCGCTGGACGAACTGCTCCCCTCCTCCGACGAGGAGGTGGCGGCCTGGTCGGACGTCGTCCGCGCGGAGGTCGCCGCCCAGTTGGACGGGCGTGAGTTCGCCGGCCTGCGGATTCGCGTCGACCTGGCCGACGAGTACAGCGTCGGTGTGCACCGGGACCAGGTGATCGTCCGGGCCGACATCGTCGATCCGGAACGTGGCAGCGTCGGGCGGGTCGTGCGGGTGTTCCAGCGCGACCACGACGGCAGTCTCTTCGTGGAGCACACCTCGCTGCGGCTCGCGGAGAGTGTGCAGGGTCGGGGCTTCGCCCGGGAGTGGAACGCCTACCTGGAGGACTGGTACCGGGAGTCGGGCGTGCAGCGGATCGAGGTGCACGCCGCCTCCACCGTCGGCGGGTACGCGTGGGCGCGCGACGGCTACGACTGGGCGCCGGACACCGGGCACCGGGCGAACGCCGTGCTGGACCGGCTCCGGGCCGAACTGCGCGAGGTGGACGCCGACATCGCGCTGGCCGGCCGCTCCACCGACGGCCCCGTCAACCCCGACCGGCTCCGGGCGCGTTACGGCACCACCGATCCGCAGCGGGTGCTCGCCGAGGCGTACCGGCAGCGGGAGGCGGGGCGGGAGATCCTGGACCGGGCGGCCCGGCACCCCTTCGGCAGCAGCCGGTATCCGACCCCGTTCGAGATCAGCCAGGCCGGCTGGGGGGAACACCACCAGGGGCGGGACGCCTCGTGGATCGGCAAGCGGGCCCTGCTCGGCGCGGACTGGAAGGGCGTCAAACCGGTCAGCGACACCGGCCCGCTGCACCCCCGCTCCGCGTACACCGTCGGGTTGCCCCGGGTGCCCGACCCGTCGGCGATCCACGGCCTGCTCAGCGGCGGCCATCCGCCGGTCACCGCGGCCCGCGTCCCCGACGCGCAGTTCCACGGGTACGGCCGGGACACCCCCGAGCCGGAGCTGGTACGGCAGCTCGGCGACGACGCCCTGCGGCAGACCATGGGCCGGTTGCCGGCCGACAGCCCGCTGCGGGACGTACGGCTGGAGTTGACCGCCGTGCCGGCGGACGCGCTGCCCGACGGCGCGGTGGCCCGGTCGGTGCCGGTCGACGTGGCCGGCCGGGACCTGCCGCACGGCACCGTCCCGCCGGACGGGGGAGGGTGGCGGATCGAACTGTCCGACCGGGCGGCGGACGTCACCGTGGCGCGGGCCGTCGCCCACGAGGCCGCCGAGCTGACCGCGATCAGCGAGCGGGCGGCCGGTGGGCTGGACCCGTTCGCCCCGGACGCGTTGACCCCCGGGGCGCTGGCCGACGGCGTCGGCCTGAGCCCGCACGACCTGGGCCGGCTGGCCGAGGCGGAGGTGCTGGCCGACCTGCTGCACGACCCGGCGCAGGCGGCGTACGCCCGCACCGAACTGCGGGCCCTGCGCGACCATCTCGGGCTGCACCCGGACGATCCGGGCCTGGCGACCCGGCTGCGGTTGCTCGACGGGCGGCTGAGCGACGCCGGCCGGGAGGCGCTCGTCGGCGCCGACCCGCCGGCCCGGACTCCGACGCTGCGGATGCTCGGCTTCGCCGAGGGGGTCGCCCCCGGCGGGACGGTGCACCGGGTGGCCGAGGCCCTCGGTGGGCGCGGCGACGAGCTGAGGATCCGGGTGCCGGGGGCACAGCCGTCCACGCCGGCCCCCGGGGTGCGGGTGTTCGGCGCCGATCCCGTCCCGGGCGTCACCGGGTCGCTGAGCCCGCTGCTGCGCCCCGACGGGCTGCCCGGCGACGTGGACGTGCTGGTCGGCCACGGGCAGACGGCGGGCATCGCGGACGTCCGGCGGGACGCCTATCCGGACGCCACGGTCGTGCAGCTCCTCGACCGGGTGCCGACCGACCCGGAACACCTGCGGGTGCTGTCCCGGGCGGACCTGGTGGTGGCCGTCGGCCCGGACGTGGCGGACGGGCTGCGGCAGGGGCTGACCGGGCTGGGCGGGCGGATGCCGGAGATCCGCGAGGTGACGCCGGGGTTCGTGCCCCGTCCGGTGCCGCCCGCCGGTGACGGCCCCGGCGCAGGCCCGAGGCTCCTGGTGTACGACGGCGACTCGGCCGCCCACCGCCAGGCCGCCCGGGTGGTGGCCGAGTTGCGGTCCCGGGGTCTGGACGGTGCCCGGCTGGTGGTGACCAGTGTGGAGTCCGACCCCGGCGTGCGGCAGGTGCTGAGCCGGGAGTTGAGCACGCTCGCCGGCACGTTCGTGGAGGTCCGTGCGCTGCCGACGGAGGCGGAAGCGGTCACCGCGACGTTCCACGCGGCGGACGTCGTGCTGGCGTCGTCCCGGGGCGGCTACGACCCCGGATTTGTCCTCGCCGCCGAGCACGGCGTCCCCGTCCTGGTCGACGGCGCGACCGGTGCCGGCCGGCTGCTCACCGACCCCGACCGGGTCCCGGCCGGCCTGGGTCGGGACTCCGTGGTCGACGAACCCCGGTCCGCCCCCACCGCCTGGGCGGACCGCGTCCAGGGGCTGACCGACCACGCCGTCGCCGGCCGCGAGCGCGCGCTGGAGCTGCGGCGGCACCTCACCGGACGGTTCGGACCGGAGGTGACCGCGCAGGTCGTGCACGACGGCCTGGCGGCGGCCGGGGTGCGGGGCGGCCGGGTCGCCGACGGCGACTGGTTCGGCGAACTCTCGCCGTACGAGGTGGTCCGTCGGAACCCGGCCCCGAGCGGGGAGACCGCCGGGCGGCTGCGGGTGATGACCACCTGCACCGAGTGGCACTCGAAGCTCGGCGGGGTGCCGACGGCCAACCGGGAGCTGACCGAGGCGTTCGCGGCGGCCGGGGCGCAGGTGCACGCGCGGGTGTCCGCGGTCGACCCTGACCAGCCGGAACTGGTCCGGGAACGCGTCGCCGACAACCTGGAGGTGACGGGCGTACGGCCGGTGTGGGGGGTGCTGGACGCCAAGGGCCTGCCCGACACGCGGGCGCTGCTGATGCTCTTCGAGAACCTGCCGCCCGAGGTGGACGTCGTGGTCGGCCACTCGCGGTTCAGCGGTGGCGTGGCCCGGCTGCTGGTGGAGCAGCTCTACCCCGGGGCCCGCTACGTCCACGTGCTGCACACCGCGCCGGAGGTGCTCGACGGTCTGCGGGGCAACCCGGGTGAGGGTCTCGGACACGCCGAGACGGAACGTCGCCTGATGGCCGGTGCCGACCTGGTGACCGGGTTGGGTCCGCTGCTCGGTCAGGAGGCGGCCCGGCTGGCCGGTGAGGGGACGGCCCACCCGCCCCGGACCCACGAGATCGTCTCGGACATGCCCCGCCTGCCGGGCGAGCCGGCCGTCCGGCCGGCCGACAAGGTGGGCTTCGACCTGGTCGTCCAGGGTCGCGCCACCGACCCGATCAAGGGCATCGACTTCGCCGCGAAGCTGATCCGTCACCTGCGTGCCGAGGGGGTCGACGTCCGGCTCACCGTGCGCGGTGCGCCCCCCGCCGACGTCGCGGCGCAGACCGAACGGCTCGCCCACCTCGCCGGGACCGAGATCCGGGTGCTGCCGTTCGTGAAACCGGGCAGCCCGGAGCTGATGACCGACCTGTACACCGCCGACCTGGTGCTGATGCCGTCGATCCACGAGGGCTTCGGCCTGGTGGCCAGTGAGGCCGCCCGGGCCGGGGTGCCCGTGCTGGTCGGCGAGGGCACCGGCGCGGGCCTGTTCTTCGGCGACCCGAGGTACGTGCCGGCAGCCCTGGGCGAGGCGGCCACGGTACGGGACGGGGTCACCGTCGCCGCGTGGCGGAGCGGACTCGCGGCGATCACCCGCCCGGACGGCACGGTCGACCCGGCGGACCAGCGGGCGCTGCTGGACCGGGTGGCCGACGAGCGGGTCCCGGTGTGGGCCGAGCACGTGCAGCGGCTCCTGGGCGAGCTGTCGACCCAGCGTGACCGGGCGCTCGACCTGCGCCGCTACCTCGACGTCAGGTATCCGCCGGGCAACGCGGCCCGGGAGCTGCTGGAGGTGTTGTCACGCCCGACGGAAGCCGGGTCCCACCCGGGGCCGGTGTCCCGTCCGGATGCCGGGTCCCGCCCGGACTCCGCCGGCACCGGGTCCGGGCACGACGGCGACGCCGACGCGCCGACGCCCGACGTGCCGTCTCCCGACGTCGACCGTCCGGCGTCGGGCCGCTAGCGTGGGGACGGAGCCGACCGGCCGACCGTGCAGGTGTCGACGAGGGAAGGGCGCAGCCTGATGACCGACGCTGATCCGGACCGGGACGCCGCCGCGCACCTGCTCTGCCAGTACGACCACGGGCCGGCCGGCGACGGGCCCGGCGTACGGCGGCCCATCGGGCTGGCCGAGGCGGCCGACCTGTGGCGGCGGGCCCTGGAGTCCGGCCGGGCGGCCGAGTCGACGGTGGACGCGCCGGAGGAGGGCGGCGACGTGATCGCCTTCTCGACCGCGCGGGCGCACGTGGTGGCGGCCCTGCTGGAGGAGTTCGCGGCCAGGGTCGAGCCCGGGAGGTCCACGCCGGCGGTGCGGGCCGACGATTCGCTGGCGGAGCTGGCGACGCGGCTCGCCCGGCACCTTGAGTCGGGCACCGGTTACTGAGGGGACGTGGCGATGAGCGACGACGACCTGACCGTCCCGGTCCCACCGGCCGACCCCACCCGGGAGCTGCTGATCTGGCCCGACTACCAGCGGGACGCCAGCGGTCGTACGACGGCGCGAAGGGTCGGGCTCGACGAGAAGGCCGCCCAGTGGCGGGCGACTGTCGACGCGGGACGCCCGACCGAGGAACGGCTCGGTCGGGCCGCCCCCGGGCTGGTGTCGATGTCGAGCGCCCGTGGCCTGGTCGTCGCGGCGATGCTGCGGGAACTGGCGGCCCGGGTCCGGCCCGGATTCAGCTGTGGCCCGGTCCGCTCCGACGGCTCGCTCAGCGTGCTGGCCCGCGAGCTGGCCGACGACCTGCGTCGCCGTACCGACCGATGACCCCGGCCGGTGGAGAACCCGACCGGCGGCAGCCGGAGGGCGCGTCGACGGGTTCCTGTTCGGTCGGGAACCCGCACGACGAGGGCGGCGTGGTGCTGCTGCCGGCGCTGCGTACCCGGGACGAGGCCGACATCTATCTCGACCTGCACCCCTGCCCGCGCTGCGGCTCGATGGAAACCGCCTGGCGGGACGGGCCCGTGACGGTGCGGTCGCGGCGGGCTCACCGGTACGCCGGCCGCTGCGCCGACTGCGACGAGAACCGGGAGTTCCTGTTCGAGGTTTCCGAGGATGGCGACGGACCGGCCCCGCCGGGGCCACGTCCGAGGACCCGGTTCGGTGGGGATGGACCCTCCCTGCTGCTCGACCCCGGCGAGTGGATGCTCGTCGCCGACTGGTGTGTCGAGGCATGGTCGTCGTCGGATGCCCGGGGCGACGACACGGGGGCGGCGGACTCACTGTGGACCGCGGTGGCCGCGATCGAGGAGGTGCGCAAGTTCCTCCCGGCCGACGGGGAGGCCGTACCCGAGTCGGCGTTCTGGTCGGTGCGGGGCCGTACGGTCTATCACCGGGAACCCGGCCGGTTCCGGCGTCGCCGGTTGCAGGTCCTGCTGGACCTCTACCTCAACCGGGTGCCCTGGGTGCCGTCGTGACCGGCGTGCCCGCCACCGGGCGCACCGGCCCGCCGATCGACCCCAGCCAGGTACGGAGGAGTGGATGGACACCCGACGGGTGATCGACATGCTCGAACGTGCCGTCTTCACCGGCGACGAACGGGTGAGGCGTACGTTCGGCGGGCCGGCCCTGCTGGGGCTGGAGACGGCCCAGATGGGCTACGAGGCGCGGCCGGCGGACTGGGCGGTGGCGCGGGAGAGCTGGGTCGACGAGGTGATCGAGGTGGTCGGCACGAACGGTGCCGTGACCACCACCTTCGGCCTGCTGTTCCCCCGTGCCGGCGAGGGCGTGGTGTTGAACTCGCCGGCCACGATGGCGGCGCTGGGCCGACGGGTAGGGGTGGACCTCGATCCGGTGGCGTACGCCGAACTGCTCGCCGTCCTCCACTCCGGCGCGACGCCCGACGGCCGGTTCGGGTACGCGTTCTCCGCGACCCCCGGGTTCCCGCCGGGCTGGCTGATCCGCGACCCGGACCACTTCCGCACCGCTTTTCTGGTGCCGTCGGCACCCCCGGTCGGGCCCCCGACGTTCGCCGGTCGGGCCGACGGAAGCTGGACGCTGCGCTTCTGGTCGCACGACTACCACCTGTTGGAGGCGCTGGCGGCGGCGGTCGACGTCCACGAGTGGGAGGTGACCGGTGACCCGGCCGGACCGGCGTCCTGGTCACGCCGGACGGTCGGCACCCGGCTGCCGCTCGCCTGAACGACGACGGCGGCGGTGACGCCGGCAGGACGCGGTGAACCCGGCAGGGCGCCGCGCGGGCCGACGCCTGGCGGGTCGGGTGGCAGAATGACGTGCGCCGACGGCCGGACGGGGAGGTTGCTGGTGGACACGGAGTGGACGACCGGGGCGCTCCAGCGGTACGTGCTGGCCCCCGACGAGGCCACCGGACAGGTGTGGGTAGGCCCGGAGTCGGTCACCGTGAAGACCGACCGGTTCCGTTACCGGGCCCGGCCGGCACAGTGGGCCGTCGTCGACGCGGACTGGCTGGCCGAGGCGGTCCGGGTGGTGGCGGCACGGCAACCCATGTTCGTCACCCATGGCCTGCTGCGCACCACGTCGGGCGGGACGCTGCACCTCAACCGGCCCGGGGTGATGGCCGAGCTGGGCCGCCGGGTGGGTGCCGGGCTGGAGCCGTCGGCGTACGCGGAGCTGCTGGGTGAGCTGTGCTCGGCATGGACGATCGACGGCTCGGTGGTGCGCCCCTTCTCGGTGACCGAGGGCACCCGCGCCGGCTGGTTGATCCGTGACCCCGACCATTTCACCCACGTGCTCGCGGTGCCGGACGCGCCTGCGGTGACGCCCCCGACGTTCGTGCCCGACCCGGACGGGGGCTGGACCCTGCGGTTCTTCTCGCACAACCACTACCTGTTGGAGATCCGCTCCGCGGTGGACGTGTACCGGTGGACGGTGACGGGTGGACCGGACCGGGCGGCGACCTGGGTCCGGGAGACGGTCGCCGAGCGGGTGGAGCGTCCGCTGCCGTGACCGGTCGGACCGCCGGAACCGGCCGGCCAGCAGAGACCAGCCCCGGCCCGTCGGGCCGGGCGGGCGGTCCGCCCGGCGGCGGACGGCATCCGGAGGTGACCCGATGGCGATGACCGACGACCCGGAGCGGCAGCGCCGGCTGCGCGACCTGGCCGACCTGCACGCCCGGTGGCAGGCCACGCACCAGGTGGACGACGCCGACTTCACCCCCGAGGGCGCCGACTCGGCGCAGCGTCGGCCGCCGTCGGCACAGGCGCAGCGCGAGTACATGCGCCAGGCCCGGGAGATCATGGGCCTCGACCCGGACACCGGCCACTACCGGGACACCGAGTGACCCTGCTGCCCGCCGTCCGGACCTGGACGGCACCCGCCGACGCCGGTCCGCACCCCCGCAGCAGGTTCGGCGGCCCGCAGCCGTCCGCCCTACTCGACCCCGGTGAGTGGCTGCTCGTCGCCGACTGGTGCGGGGAGGCGGCGGAGGTGGCCGAGCGGCAGGGCGACGACGCCGAGGCGGCGGACCTGCGGTGGACCGCCGTGGCCGCCCTGGAGGAGGTCCGTAAGTTCCTGCCTGAGACCGGCGACGCGGTGCCGGAGGCGGCCTTCTGGTCGACCCGGGGGCGGACGGTCTACCAGCGGGAGCCGGGGCGGTTCCGTCGTCGCCGGATCGAGGTGGTCCGCGACTTCCACCTCGACCACATGCCGTGGAGCCCGGCGTGACGCCGCTGGCCGCGCGCTCCACCCACGAGGCCCACCTCTACATGGACCTGCAACCGTGCGGCTGCGGGCAGGGGCGCTTCCCGCGCGCCTCCACCGTGCTCACCCTGCCCGACGGCGACCTGGCCCGCCGCTACACCGGCGCGTGCCAGGGGTGCGGCGCGGCCCGCGAGTTCCTGTTCCGGCTGCCCGCCGCGCCCGTCGGCGTCGAGGAGGGCTTCCGGTACGGCGGCCCGGAGCCGTCCCGGCTGATCGACGCCGGGGAGTGGCTGTGGGTGGCCGAGAACCACGCCCGGGCGGTGCCGGCCGGGGCGCGGACCCTGCCGGAGGCGGACCGTCGGCGGTGCCGGTCCCGGCTGACCGCCGCCGTCGCCGCGCTCGACGAGGTGGTGAAGTTCGTGCCGCCCGGCGGGGCCCGGGTGCCGTTCACGGCGGTCTGGACGGCGCTGGGCCGCACGGTCTACCAGCGGGAACCGGGCCGGTTCCGGGCCGGCCGGCTGGTCGCGGTGCGGTCGGCGTACGTGGGGGCGCTGCGCCGCCTGGGCTGAGCCGTCGGGGGTGGACGCGGTCAGTCGGCGGTGCCGCCCGACCGCTGCGCGGGGGTGGCGGCCCTGCCGGCCGGTGGGCTGGCCGACAGGTTCGCCACGCACGTCGGGGAGATGCTGGTCTGGTCCTGCACGATCCGGTCGTCGAACAGGATCGTGCAGTGCAACGTCGGGATCCCGCCGGCGTACGCCAACCGCTCGTCGACCCCCGGCCGGGCCTGCGGCGTCGCCGACACCCACACCCGTTCGACGTCGGGATGACGCAGCGTCACCGCGTGGGACCAGGCCCAGGTCAGGCTGGTGGCGGACTGTGCCTTCAGCGCGCTGTGCCCCCAGGTGACCGCCATCCCGAACAGCCCACCCCCGCCGCCGACCACCTCGACGGTGAGCGTGACCACGTACTCCACCGGGGCCGGTGCGGGGGCGGGCGACGGGCCGGCGGAACAACCGGCCACAGTGGCGGCCACAGCGGCCACAGCGGCGACACGTCGCATGGAACCTCCTGCGCAACGGCGGCGGACGGCGACCGGCCCGTAGCCTAGCGTGCGCCCGCTGCGGGTCCCGCCCGCCGGTGGGACATCGCTAGGCTCAGGTCGGCACCGGGCAGGGAGGAGACCCGTCGTGGACGAGTCGTGGCAGCCGGCCAACGACACCGAACGGGCGTTGCTGCGCGCGGCGCGCGACGACGACCGCACCGGGTTCTTCCGCATCCTCACCCGGGCCGAGCTGTTCCTGCCGCAGTTGCGTGCCGACGAGCCGGCCGACGGCGGTCAGCGGTTCGTCACGATGGACCTTTTCGGACAGCCGTTCCTGCCCGTGTTCACCTCGCTGGAGTCGATGGTGCCGCAGGTCGCCGGCGTCGCCGACGCGTACACCGTGACCGGGTACGACGAGCTGTGCGAGCGGTGGCCGGTGGCCGGGTGGCGGCTGGCGGTCAACCCGGGCACCCCGCTGGACGCGTACCTGCCGGTGGAGGCGGTCCGGGCGGCGGCGGACGGGGAGCTGGCCGTGCCCGCCGGGGCGGAGCTGCTCACCGAGCTGGCCGAGGCGGCGGCCGACGACGAGATCGCCGCCGCGACGGCCGACGGGTCGGACGATCCGGCTGCCGCGCCCGCCCCACCGGCACCCGCCCCGGGCCCGGCGGACGAGCCGGACACCGCCGCGCTGTTGCGGGACGCGGCCGAGCGGGGCGACTCCGTCGGTTACCTGGATGCGCTGCTCGACGCGCTGGTGGTGCTCCCCACCGGTGCCCCGGTGCCCGACCCGGCCCGGCTGGTCGACCCGGACTTCCCGTGGCGTGCGGTCGACGCGGGGGAGACGCCGGTGATCGAGGTGTTCACCGCCCCGGAACGTTTCGCGCGGGCCTACCCGGACGGCACGCCGAGCCTGCGGGCCACGATGGCCGCCCTGCTCACCGTCTGGCCGCCGGGGCACGCCCTGGCCGTCGACCCGGACTCCCCGGCCGGCATCACCGTCCCCGCCGACCAGGTGCCGTTCCTCCTGCTCTGGCCCACCCCCGACGAGACGGGCCCCGACGAGGTCACCAGCGCCGGGGCCGCCACCGACGACCCGAACTCCGCCGGGGCCGTCGCCGGGCGGCCGGCCGATGCCGGGTGGGGCCGGTGAGCGGGGCGACGCTGATCCCCGGTGCCCGGTACGCCTTCGGGGTGGTCCATCCGGTCGCGCCGATGCTGCGGGTCCGCTACCGGCAGGGGGTGCCGGTCGACCCGTACGGCTTTCCGGACTGGACGCCGTACGCGCGGGCGGTGGTCGAGCTGCCGCCACTGCCGCCGGGCATCGGGGTGGACGCGGCCCGGGTGTTGGACGTGCTCACCGCCAACCTGGCCGTACCCGACCCGGCCGACCCGGACGCGTCCGGGCGTACCCCGGCGGGGTGGGTCTGGGCGCATCTGGCACGCAGCCGGCGGGTCGCGCTGGTGCCGGCGGAGTTGCACGTGGCGCTGCGGCACCTGGGCGGGGTGGGCACCGGCGACGCCGACCCCCGGCGGCGCGGGCTGCCGGTGGAGACTGCCGAGCCGCCGCCGCTGCGGTTCGCCGAACGGCTCAGCCCACCGGCGGTGGCCCGCGTCGAGCAGCGGCTCGGCTGCGCCCTGCCGGCCGGCTACCGGGACTTCCTGGCCCGCACCAACGGTGGCTGGCCGGACTGGCCGGCGGTGCACCCCCGGTTCGGCTTCGTGGTCGACCAGCCGCTGTTCGGGGTGGCCCGCACCGACCGGATGCAGGACCTGTGCCACGCCAACGCCTGGTTCACCGACCGGTTCACCGCCGACTGGCTGGCGGTCGGGCACGTGCAGGGTGGGCTGCTCGCCGTCCGGGTGGCCGGCGGCGACGAGGGGTCGGTCTGGTACTGGGACGACGACGACCCCCGGGCCCGCGACGACGACACCGCCGCCGACGTCGGCAACCGGCTGCTGCACCGCTGCGCCGACAGCTTCGGCGTCTTCTGGCACGCCCTGCGGGCGGTGCCGGGTCCGCTGCGTGACCTGGCCGTGGAGGCGGTGGCCGGGGGGCGGGTGACCCGGGTCGAGGACGAGCGGACCGGGTCGGCGTTGCCGCCGGCCCGCCGGCAGCCGGCGGCGTGAGGCCGGGACGGAGGAACACATGACGGGGTACGGACGGCGCGGGCGACAGCCGGACGCCACGCAGGCACGGGCCCGGACGGTCATCGCCGACCCGCACCGGTCGGGCGGTCCGGCGACCGGCGGCGTGACCCGGTCGGGCGGTCCGGTGGCCGGCGGCGTGACCCGGTCGGGTGGTCCGGTGGCCGACAGGCCGGCGACGGGCGGCCCGGCCCGCGCGGGCCGGCGTCGGGTGGCGGGTGGGGTGGTCGTCGGGCTCGCCGCCGGACTGCTGGCCGGGCCGGTGCCGCCCGCTGCGGCGGCACCCGACTGTGCGCAGGCCGGTGGGCAGGTCGCCGCGCCGTCCTGGGCCCAGCAGGTGCTCGCCCCGGAACAGGTGTGGCCGTTCAGCCAGGGTGCCGGGGTCACCGTCGCGGTGCTCGGCTCCGGAGTGGACGGTGACCACCCGCAGTTGCGGGGGCGGGTCGAGCCCGGCTATGACGCGGTCCGGGGCAGCGGCCGGGCCGACACCGACTGCACCGGCCAGGGCACCCGGGTGGCCGGGCTGATCGTCGCCCGGCAGGCCGGCCCGTCGCCGTTCGCGGGGCTCGCGCCGAGCGCCCGGGTGCTGCCGGTACGGGTGGTCGACGACCGGGCGTTCGGTGCCGCCCCGGTCGACCCGGGGGTGCTGGCCCGGGGCATCGACTGGGCCGTCGACCGGGGTGCCCGGGTGGTCGCGGTGACCGTGGCCGCCGACCGGGACAGCGCGGCCCTGCGGACGTCGGTGCGGCGGGCCGTCGTCCGGGGTGTGCTGGTGGTGGGTGCCAGCGGCGACCGGGGCGGGGACGGTAACCCGGTGTCCTACCCGGCCGGCTACCCGGAGGTCCTCGCCGTCGGGGCGATCGGCCCGGACGGGCGGCGGTGGCCGAAATCGCAGTACGGGCCGTACCTGGACCTGGTCGCGCCGGGCGTCGCCGTCACCACCACCCAGCGCGGCAGCGGGCTGGTCGAGGCCGCCGACGGCACCGCGTTGGCGTGCGGGTTCGTGGCCGCTGCGGTCGCCCTCACCCTGGCCAAGCGGGGCGGTGCACCGCGCAGCGAACTGGTCCGGCTGTTGACGGTGACGGCGGTCCCCGGCGCCGACCGCGCCGAGTACGGCCACGGCACGGTCAACCCGTACGGGGCGCTCAACGACCAACTGCTGCCGCAGGCCAGACCCGCCCCGCTGCCCCGGTTCCGGCCTGCCGTCGACCGGCCCGACCCGGCGCTGCGGGAGAGCCGGCGGATCGCGCTGGCCGGTGCCGTGCTCGCCCTCGGCACCGTCCTGGTGATCTGTGCGGTCGCACTGACCCTGCCCAGGGTGCGCCGCCGCCGGTGGCGGGCCGCCGTCGCGCCGGCACCCGCCCGGTCGGCGCAGCCCACCGAACCGGGCCCCCCGGTGCAGCTCTTCGACGACCCGGAACCCGGCCCCGGCCGATGAACACCGCCCGCAGTTCAGGGCCGTGCCCGGCCGGGGCGGGCCGCCCGGGACAGCGGTCGGGCGGGCCGGTACGCCCGGTGGGGTCGGTCAGCCCCCGACGGTGACCGGGGCGGGACGGACCGCGCCCCGTGGGTCCAGGGTCGGGCCGGTCGGGACCAGCATGGTCAGGCTCGGCGGCACCACCAACGCACCCTCCGCCGGGTAGCCGAGCAGGCGCAACGCCTCGGCCGACGGCACCGCGTACCGGATGCCCAGGTCGGTGACGATGCTGTAGGCCCCGGGGCTGCCGAGCAGCTTCAGCACGGTGACCCGGCCGGCGGGGGCGGCGATCCGGTCGGCGAGCGGGACGCCGTCCGGGGAGACGGAACCGGTCGGCGCGGCCCGGTCCGCGCCGGGCAGCGTGCCGCCCACGGTCAGCTCCGGCGGGGTGCCGGCGTCGGAGGTGGCGGCACAGAGCTGCTGGCCGGGCTCCGGGCCGAGCAGCTTCGGTGGGGTGGCGGGCGGCTGGCCCCGGTCCGCCGGGCGGGGTAGCTGCCCGCTCTTCGGCAGCGCCGTGACCGCGGAGACGGCGACCGGCGCCGGTTGCCGCCCCGACTGGCCGGTCTGGATGGCCTGCTGCACCGGGGTGATCGGGGCGACCCCGTCGGTGAGCACCAGGTAGTGCTGCGGGCCGGAAGCGGTCTGGGTGACCAGCACGTCACCGTTGCGGCGGCCGGGCACCTCCCGGGACGGGTCGTCCCGGTCGGCGACGGGCAGGGCGGCGAGGTCCACCCCGGCGGGCAGCGCGTTCAGCCAGGCGGTGCCGACGGGGGTCGGGGTGACCGCCCCGAACAGGGCGGGCACGACCACCCGGGAACCCTGCACCAGGTGCCGGCGACCGTGCCAGACCAGGTAGTTCATGCCCAGCGTGGCGTCCTTGACGAGCAGCCCGTCGTCGCCGACGCCCCGCCCGTCGACCGGGCGGGCGGCCAGCGCCAGGGTCACCGTGTCGGTGGTGCGGCCGGTGTCGTCGGTCGCCGGGGCGGAGCAGACCGTCCACGGCAGACCCGCCTGCCGGTCCGCTGCCGGCAGCGAGGCCGGGGCGTTCGGGATGCCCATCGTCACACCCCGGGGGACCGCGCTGAGGGTGCTGCTGGAGACGCGTACCACGGGGGTGCCGGGGCGACCGGCGGCCAGCAACGCGGAGGCGTAGTTGAGCGTCGGGTGCAGCCGGCCGTCCAGATAGACGTAGGTGGCGCCGGTCTCCTTCTCGACCACCACCGAGCCGGGCTTGCGCCAACTGTCCCCGCCGACCTTGGTGAGCAACCCGTAGATGCCCACCCCGGCGGCGACCAGGACGGCCACCATCAGGCCGCCGAACAACGCGCCGATGCCCCGACGCAGCGGCGACTGCTGCGGGTCGGTCTCGCGCATCACGAACGCGGACATCACCCGCTGGGTCATGAACTGGTAGGACTGGAGCTGGTCGCGGCGGGTCGTCATCGTCGCCTCACCCGCCGATCGAGGCGAACATCCCCCGGATCGCCCCGAACAGGCCGATGACCGCGCAGGCCAGCGGAATCAACGCCATGATGGCGATCACGTCGGCGATGTCGGCGGCCCGGCCCAGATAGGGTGACGGCCGGCGACGGCTGTAGAGCAGGCCGGCGACCAGGGTCACCGCCGCCACGGCGACCACACCGAGCCCGATCAGCATCCGGTCACCGCCCGATGTGGTGGCCAACAGCGCGGCGACGGTCAGCGCCGACAGCCCCAACAGGCCACTGACCAGCAGCGGCACCCGCTGCGCGGCGGTCGGGAACAGTCGCCCGCGCAGCAGCAGCGCACCGGCACCGCAGAGCGCCAGCAACACGCCGGCCGGGGTGCGGTCCTCGGTCAGCAGGAACGCGATGGCGAGCGCGCCGCAGACCGACGCGGACAGCAGCATCCCGGTGAGCAGCTCGGTGGCCCGCGCCACCGTCACGAAGACCCTCGCCCGCTCGGGCACCGGCCGGTCCTTGAGGATCTCCTCCGGCCGGTCGGGCAGCTCCGGCACCGGCAGCCTGCCCAACCAGCCGGCGATCAACGGGTAACCGGGCAGCAGACCGATCACCGTGGTCAACGTCGCCGCCGCCGCCCCGGCGGGGGAGACCCCGCCGTAGCAGAGCAGCGCGGCCAGCACGCCGGTCAGGCCGGCGGCAGCCCCGGCCATGAACAGCCGCTGCACCCCACCCACCGCCGCGTACCCGGCGATGCCGAAGACCAGCAGCGCGGCGGAGCCGAGCAGCAGGCTCGGTGCGCCCAGGTCGACGATCCGCACCCCGTCCGGGGCGGCGAGCAACGCCCCGCCGAGCAGGGCGTAGGGCAGGCCGGCCGCGGCGACCACGGCACCGGCGGTCGCGTCGGGCACGGCCCGCGACAGCACCGGCCCGGCGACCGCCAGCAGCGCCGCGACCCCCAGCGCCAGCAGGCCCGGGGCCCGCCACGGCGAGCCGACCGCGAGCAGGGCGAACAGCCCGAATCCGAGCAGCGCGGCGGTCACCGTCAACCCGGCCCGCCGGGTGGCGTCGTTGCTCCACGA
Source organism: Micromonospora sp. RL09-050-HVF-A (assembly GCF_019374995.1). Taxonomy (NCBI): domain Bacteria; kingdom Bacillati; phylum Actinomycetota; class Actinomycetes; order Micromonosporales; family Micromonosporaceae; genus Micromonospora; species Micromonospora sp. RL09-050-HVF-A. The sequence continues at coordinate 3,400,038 of NZ_JAGKQP010000002.1, read as the reverse complement.
CCGACCGGTCCGGCGCGCGCCGCTGGCGATCACCTCGACCACGTCGTCGTACGCCAGCTCGGGCCATTCGTCGCGGCCCGGCGTGAGGTGCAGCAGCTCGCCGTCGCGGACGCCCTGCACGGCGAGGTTGCGGGTGGCCTCCAACAGGGTGCCGGTGGCGCGTCGGAGCACCCAGCCGCCCTGCTGCTCACCGACGTCGCCGAGACCCTCCCCGGCATGCCGGAGCAGGTGCGGCAACAACTCCCCGACGAGCATGCCGTTGGGCAACGCCACGTTCATCCGCCGCTGGGGAGCGGCGATCGTCACCCTGGCCAGACTGAGACCGCCCGGGGCCGTCACGCTGGTCACCTCCCCGTGTGCCACGCGTCCGCGCGGTCGCCTCCTGGGCCCTCCGCGGCGGTCAAGGTAGCACGGCGGGGCCGCCCGTCGGGGGGTCCGGCCGACGGGCGGACGGCGGTCCCTGCCAGGGGCGACCGGTCGATAGAGTGGGCCGCCGGTGACCTATGTGGTGGGAGGTACGGGGGAGATGTCGTCGTTGGTGGTCGTCAAGCGTCCACCCCGCCGGCCGGCACCCCCGCTGCCGACCGGGGAGGTGCTGCTCGACCCGCCGCCGGAGGTGCCGGCGGCCGGCGGCCGGGGCTGGACCCGGATGCTGATGATCCTGCCGATGGCGGCCGGTGCCGCGGCGATGGGCCTGATGATGGGCATGCAGCGCGGTGGCGTGATGACCTATGTGGTCGGTGGCATGTACGGGGTCTCCATCCTCGGCATGATCGCGGTGATGGTGGTCAACCAGTCCGGGCCGGGCAAACGCGAGATGATCGAGGCACGCCGGCAGTACCTGCGCCGCCTCACCCAGCTGCGGGCCCAGGTCCGCAACACGGTCCGCCAGCAGCGGGAGGCCATCCACTACCGGCACCCCGACCCGGACTCGCTCTGGTCCACGGTGACCAGTGGTCGGCTGTGGGAGCGTCGGCGGGGCGACGCCGACTTCAGCGTGGTCCGCATCGGGCTCGGCCCGCAGGAGGTCGCCACCCCGCTGATCCCACCGCAGACCCGCCCGGTGGACGAGTTGGAGCCGCTGTGCGCGGTGGCGCTGCGCCGGTTCGTCGCCACCTACTCGGTGGTGCCCGACCTGCCGGTGGCGATCGCCCTGCGCGACTTCTCCCACGTCCACCTGCGCGGGGCCGACGACGCCGTACGCGGGCTGGTCCGCGCGGTGGTGGCCCAGTTGACCACCTTCCACGCCCCCGACGACCTGCTGGTCGCGCTCTGCGTCGACCCCGACCGCCGGGCCGGGTGGGAGTGGGCGAAGTGGCTGCCGCACGCCCAGCACCCGACGAAACTCGACGCGGTCGGGCCGATCCGGCTCTTCGCCCCGACCGTGGTGGCGCTGGAGGCGATGCTCGTCGACGTGCTCGCCAACCGGCCGCGCTTCGACCCGTCGGCGACGGCGACCGTCGCGCCGTACGTGCTGGTGGTGATCGACGGCGGGCAGGTCGCCGGCTCCGACCACCTGATGACCGAGGGCGGGGTCGCCGGGGTGACCCTGCTGGACCTCACCGGTCACCCCCCGCGCCTGCTCGACGAGACCTCCGTGGTGCTCGACGTCGCCGAGGACGGCACCATCTCGGGCACCACGATGGACGGCAGCACCCGGGTCGGCCGGGCCGACACCCTCGATCCGGCCCGGGCCGAGGTGCTGGCCCGGGAGTTGTCCCCGCTGCGGCTGTCCGCCGCGTCGTACGCCGACCAGCCGACCGTCGCCGCCGACCTGGGGTTGGCCGATCTGCTCGGCCTCGGTGACCCCTACGAGCTGGACCTGGCCACCGCCTGGGGCAGCCGGCCCAACCGCAGTCGGTTGCGGGTGCCGATCGGGGTCAACGAGAGCGGCCGGCCGATCGAGCTGGATCTCAAGGAGTCCGCCCAGGAGGGGATGGGCCCGCACGGGCTGCTCGTCGGCGCGACCGGCTCCGGCAAGAGCGAGCTGCTGCGGACGCTGGTGCTGGCGCTGACCGTCACGCACAGCCCGGAGATCCTCAACCTGGTGCTTGTCGACTTCAAGGGCGGTGCCACCTTCGCCGCACTGGACCGGCTGCCGCACACCAGTGCCGTGATCACCAACCTGGCCGACGAGTTGTTCCTGGTCGACCGGATGCTCGGGGCGATCCAGGGCGAGATCACCCGCCGGCAGGAGCTGCTGCGCCGGGCCGGCAACTACGCCTCGCAGCGCGACTACGAGCGGGCCCGCGCGGCCGGGGTGCCGCTCGCCCCGCTGCCCAGCCTGCTGATCGTGGTGGACGAGTTCAGCGAGCTGCTCAGCGCCCGACCGGACTTCATCGACATGTTCGTGCAGATCGGCCGGGTGGGCCGGTCGCTGGGCATGCACCTGCTGCTGGCCTCGCAGCGGCTGGAGGAGGGGCGGCTGCGGGGCCTGGAGACGCACCTGTCGTACCGGCTGGGGTTGCGGACGTTCTCCTCGATGGAGTCCCGCGCGGTGCTCGGGGTGGCCGACGCGTACGAGCTGCCCCGCTCGCCGGGGCACGGCTACCTCAAGGCCGGCACCGAGGGGCTGATCCGGTTCAAGGCCGCGTACGTCTCGGGGGCGGTCCGGCAGCACGGCGGGGTGCCCACCGTCGGTGGCCGGCTGATCGACCCGGTACGCGACTACACCACCGACTACGTCCCGCTCGCCACCGACGACGAGCCGGACGAGCCCACCCGGGCCCCGGTCGACGAGCATGTCGGGGAGAGCCTGCTCGACGTGCTGGTGGCGCGGATGCGGGGGCACGGGCCGGCCGCCCACCAGGTCTGGTTGCCGCCGCTGGAGGAGCCGCCCACCCTCGACGCGCTGCTGCCACCGGTGCAGGTGTCCCCGGTGCGGGGCCTGACGATCGCCGCCGAGGACCGGCACGGCGCACTGCACGGTGTCGCCGGCATCGTCGACAAACCGCTGGAGCAGCGCCGCGACCCGCTCTGGTTGGACCTGGCCGGGGCGGCCGGCAACGTGATGGTGGTGGGCGCACCGCAGACCGGCAAGAGCAACCTGCTGCGTACCCTGATCACCAGCCTGGCCCTGGGCAACACCCCGCGCGAGGCGCAGTTCTACTGCCTCGACTTCGGCGGCGGCACCCTGGCCGCGCTGGCCGGCCTGCCGCACGTCGGCGGGGTGGCCAGCCGACGTGAGGTGGACAAGGTCCGGCGGACCATCGCCGAGCTGCACGGGTTGATGCAGGCCCGGGACGCGTTGTTCACCACGCACGCGGTGGAGGGCGCGGCGGCCTACCGGCGGGCCCGCCGGGAGGGCCGTTTCCAGGAGGACCCGTTCGGTGACGTGTTCCTGGTGGTGGACGGCTGGGCGGCGCTGCGGGCCGAGTTCGAGGACCTGGAACCCCTGGTCACCGAGCTGGCGAATCGGGGGCTCGGCTACGGCATCCACATCCTGGCCGCGACCAACAGGTGGATGGACGTCCGGCCCGCGGTGCGGGACATGTTCGGTGCGAAGGTGGAGCTGCGCCTCGGCGAGCCGGCCGACTCGGTGATCAACCGGCGGGCCGCAGTGAACGTGCCGGAGCAGCACGGCCACGGGCTCACCCCCGACGGCCTGCACTTCCTCGCCGGCCTGCCCCGCCTCGACGGCCGGCCCGTGGTCGACGACCTGCCGGACGCGCTGGCCGACCTGGTCAGGCAGGTGCAGCAGCACTGGACGTCGGCAGGTGCCCCGGCGGTGCGGCTGCTCCCCGCCGAGCTACCCTTCGAGGCGCTGCCCGCCGCGCAGGGCGGCCTGATCCCGATCGGCATCGCCGAGACCGACCTCCAGCCGGTACGCCTCGACTTCACCGCCGAGCCGCACCTGCTGCTCTTCGGGGACGTCGAGTGCGGCAAGAGCACCTTCCTGCGTGGGCTGGCCCGCAGCATCGTCGAGGGCAACGACCCGGCGCAGGCCCGGATCATCCTGGTCGACTTCCGGCGTAGCCTGCTCGGCGCGGTGGACTCCGAGCACCTGATCGGTTACGGCACCTCCCCGCAGGTCACCGCCGACCTGGTCAAGCAGGTGTCCACGGTGATGGGGGAGCGGTTGCCGGGGCGGGACGTCACCGCCGAGCAACTGCGCGACCGCAGCTGGTGGAAGGGGCCGGAGCTCTACCTGCTGGTCGACGACTACGACCTGGTGGCCGGGGCGGCGGTCAACCCGCTCGCGCCGCTGCTGGAGTACCTGCCGCAGGCCCGCGACATCGGCCTGCACCTGGTGCTGACCCGACGGATCGGCGGTGCCGGACGGGCCATGTTCGACCCGATGATCGGGCGGATCAGGGAACTGGCCTCCCCGGGCATCATGATGTCCGGGCCGCGGGAGGAGGGCGCGCTGTTCGGCACCGTCAGGCCGCAGCGGCTGCCCGCCGGCCGGGGTTGGCTGTTCACCCGGCGCCACGGCGCCCAACTCGTCCAACTCCCCCTGGTGCCCCCGGCGTGAGCGGGGCCGTCGGTCCGACGGTCGGTTCTGCTCCCGAAGAGCAGAACTGCCTGCTAGCCTGGATGATGCAGGACGCCCGCCGGGCTCCCGCGCCCGCCTTGAGGCCCGCTGATGCGGGCCTCTCGTGCATCCGTCTCGGGTTTGCCTTCGCAGCGGATCCCAGCACCACGAGTGGTGGCGGCGTGGCTCGACGAGCGACCAGAGTTGCTCGTTGAGTGGAAGATCTCGTAGCCGTGCAGCTCCGCGTCGGCGGGAACCCCGTACGTCTTCGCGGCGTCGACCATGACGCGATCGAGAGCCTCGCTGAGCGGGATCGCCACGGTGTCGGGCACCAGCAACGCTCCGACCCGGTAGACCCCGGGCGGTGCACGACTCGTCGACGTAGCAGAGCAGCGCAACGTGAGAGTACGACCCGTTTGGGTGACGGCCGGGAGTTACCCATCCGAGGGTGCGCGTGTCGGGCCGACTCTGCATGGGGATCGGGCGGGTTACGCTGCGCTGGTGAGCCGGCGTGACCAGTACCGGACCGAGCTGCGGGAGCGGGGTCCCGCGCGGTGGCCGGCGTTCCTGCGGGAGCATTCGGGGCTGCCCGGGCCACGGGCCAACCTTGAGCTCGCCCAGGCCGTCGCCGACGAGGGCGGGCCCGCCTCGTTCGACCATCTGATCGGCACCGACGACGAGTATCTGGTGTTCTGCGGGGTGCTCGGTCTGGGTCGTCTGCTGGCGGCCGGCGGGCGGGCCCCCAGACGCATCGAGGCACGCCTGCACGACCACGCCACCGACCCCCGCTGGCGGGTACGCGAGGCGGTGGCCCTGGCGTTGCAGCGGCTCGGCGACGCCGACCTGCCGAGCCTGCTCGACCTCGGCACGGCGTGGGCCGGGGACCCGCACCCGCTGGTCCGGCGGGCGGCCGTCGCGGCCGTCTGCGAACCGCGACTGCTGACCCACCCGGAGGCCGCCGCCCGCGCCGTCGTCCTGTGCGACCGGGCGACGGCGGGGCTGGCCGCGCTGCCGTCCGGCCGTCGCCGCGACGACGACGTCCGGGCCCTGCGTCAGGCGTTGGGCTACTGCTGGAGTGTCGCGGTGGCTGCCGATCCGGCTGCCGGCCTGCCGCTGTTCCGGGCGCTGGCCGGCGTCGACGACGGCGACGTGGCCTGGATCGTCCGGGAGAACAGCCGGAAGAAGCGCCTGGCCGGGCTGCTCGTCAGCGGCGGGGTGCGCCCAGCAGGTGCTGCTCGACCGACGTCTGGCTGATCCACAGGTGCCGGTCCGTGCCGCCACCGACCAGGGTGAGCATGTCGTCGGCCATCACCTGGAGGAACCGGCCGCCGTCCGGGGGCAGCCGCAGCGCCTGCTGCGCCGTCGCCGACTCGTCGGCGGAGAGCCGTTGCAGCACGCAGAGATCGCTGTCGTGCAGGGCGGGCGCGGTGCCGGCATCGAGCCGCCGCAACACGGTCAGCTCGGCCTGCCACACCCCGGGGGACGCCGTCCCGGACGCGGTCGGGTCGGGGGACGTCGACCCGGGTGTGGTCGGGGCGGTCGCGCCGGGCGGTAGGTCGCGGACGATCAGGACGGGCTGCTGGGCGGTGCCGGCGGTGGGCAGCGGGCGGCCGTCGGCGTGTATCTCGACCCGGTCGGCGGCCCGGCCGAGCGCCGCCGTGCCGAATCCGGCCCAGCCGGCCGGGTCGGCGGTGAGCACGACGACCCGGGCCCCCAGGGCCAGCGCCCGGAAGGCGACGAGCTGCCCCGCCCACACCCCGCCGACCAGGGTCACCCGGGTCGGTTCCGGGCGGAACAGCCGGATCGTGACCGCTGCCCGGCGGCGGTCCGCCCCGAGCACCAGACCGGCCGGCAGCGGGGTGGGGCTGAGCCGGGCGAGGGCCGCCGGGGAGACCGCGTGGGTGCCGATCCGCAGCCGGGGCAACCGCCCGGACGGCCCGCCACGGCCGGGGACGTCCTCGGCCCCGAGGCCGTGGGCCGGCGGTGGCCCCGGTGGAGCGGGTGGATGGCTTTCCGGGGCGGCCAGCGGACTGGCGAGGGACCGGGTCAGCGGGTCGGCGGTGGCCAGCGCGGTGGCGGTGGCGGTGCCGGCCGCGTCGGCGTCGCCACCGGTCCGGGCGCCTGAGGCAGCCAGCACCGGTGCGTCCGCAGCGACCGGCGGTGCGGTGACCGGCGGTGCGGTGACCGGCGTTGGTGCGGTGGCAGCGGCGACCGGTCCGCCCGGGTACGCCCCGGCAGCCGCCGGCCCCGGGCGGTACGCCCCACCGGCCTGACCCGGGGAGCGAGGTCCACCGGTCGAATCCTGCGGATACGACCCCTCGGTCGGGCCCTGCGGGTACGGCTCACCGGCCGGCTCCGCCGGGTACGGCTCACCGGCCGGCTCCCGGTACGGCCCGGCCGGCCGGGCCGGGGACGCGCCGAAGGTGGCCGGCACCGTCGTGCGTCGTTCGTCATCCGGTCCGGTCATCCCGCGCCACCCCCCGTCGGTGCCGACGCGTACACCGCCGGGCCGTGTTCGCCGTCGAGGGGAAAGAGTTCCCCGCCCGCCTGCCGTACCCCGTCGACGGCCGGCCCGCACAGCTGCGGCAGCAGCTCCGTCGGCCCGGTGACGCGGACCAGCCCCCGCAGGTCGAGATCCTCCCCCGGCCCGTTGGAGGCGGCCGTCAACGACACCGTCACCAGCGAGGCGGGCAGGGTCTCCAGCCAGCCGAGCATGGCCGCCGCCCGGTCGACGGGGGGCCAGCGGCGGATCCAGAACGAGCGGTGCGCGAGCGGGCCGCAGTGCCACGCCGACCACTCCTCGCGGACCGGGGTTGCGCCGAGCGGGACGCCCGGGGTGAACCCACAGGACCGGCCGACGGCGGCGAGCAGGCCGTGGGCGTCCAGCAAGCGGTGCTCGACCCCGCACCGGCGCAGTGACCTGCCGACCTGGCGGGCCAGCGCGGCCACCACCGACGGGGCGATCCCCAGGTCGACCGCGTAGTCGCCGATCGCCTCGGCCAGCGCGCGGGCGTCCAGCCGGACCGCCACCCAGGTCGCCCGCGCCCCCGGGACCGGACCGCCGTCGAGGCCGGCCAGCAACTGCCGGTAGGACTCCCGGGCCGGGGCGGTCGGGTCGTCACCCGGCCCGCCGGCCGGGACGGTGCTGGTCACCACCTGGAGCACGGCGCCCGGCTGCCCGGATTCCGCCAGTGCGGTGGCCAGCACGTCCAGCGGCAGGCCGCCCGGCGCGTCACCGGTCGGCCCGGACCCGCCGACGGCGGCCACCGCGAACCAGCCGGCGTCGTCGCGGGCCACCCCGATCCGGGTCCCGTCGGCCAGCGCCACGGTGCCCACCGACAGGCCGGGGGCGAGTCGTTGCAGGGCGTCCAACCCCGCGTCGGCGGCCACCGGCACCGCCGCGGCGGCCCGCCGCCGGTGCTGCCGGGCCAGCGACCGCTTCTCCAGCCACCAGCGGCCCCGCGAGCGCAGGAACACCACGGTCAGCAGGAGTACGCCGCAGAGCGCGGCGACGACCAGCACCGGCATGCCGAACAGTCCACTGGCGAGGACGCTGATCAGCACCGCCTCCACCAGGAGCAGTTGCAGGACGTGCAGCTCACCGATCCGGCCGGGACGGCGACGGGGGGCCAGGTGCAGGCGGGCGTCGGAGTGTTCCGGCCGGAGGGTGGTGTGTCCCGGTCGTGGTGCTCCGGTCATCTCCGGCTGCCCCCCAGACGCCTCGACCCGTGTGGCCCACCCACGGTGGGCCGCCCTCATCATAGGAACCCGCCGCCGCCACCCGGGGCCCGTGGGGTCGGCGGCCGGGCACCCGCCGCCGGGCTGCCGAGGCGGCCGGTCCGTTGCAGGTCGACTCGTCCGCAGGCCGGCTCGTGGCGGGCCCGGGTCGGGCTGGTCCACAGTCGACCGCGGAGTCGAGGGCGAAGTCTTCCAGGGCCGGGAACTGGGCGGCCTGTCAGTTCACCCGGAAAGCGATCCGGGGGTCGGCGGCCACCCCGGCCCGGTACGCGGCCACCGCCGGTCGGTCCGAGTCGATGACCCAGTCGCCGGAGCCCTTCTGGTTGAAGTAGACGAACCCGAGCAGGTCGGGTCGTTTCCGCATCGCGGTGAAGAGTTCGTCGACCGCGCGGCGGCGCATCGTGCCCGGTTCGGCCCCGGTCTCCACGATCAGCAGTGGTCGGGCGGTGAACTTGCGGACCTGCCTGATGGTGGGTGCGAAGAGGTCGTCGAAGGTCTGCTCGCCGCGTCGGGTGAAGTAGCCGTCGATGCCGACCCAGTCCACGTACGCGTCGCCGGGGTAGAGCGGGGCGAGTTTCACCGAGGGGACCGGGTTGATCACGTTCGGGGTCCAGGTCCAGATGACGTTCGTGGCGTCGGCGCGGGCGAAGACGGCGTGGATGTGCCGCCAGGCGGCGACGAAGTCCTTGGCCGTGTTGTCGTGCGCGCCCCAGGAGTACCAGTGGCCGTTCATCTCGTGTGCGATGGTGAGCGCCACCGGCAGGTTGAGCCGGCGTACCGCGACGGCGAACTCCACCAGGTACGGGTCGTGCCGCCCGGCGGCGATGTCCTTGAGTTTCGCCTTGAACGGTTCCCAGCGGACGATCGGTAGTGCGCCGTACTGGTGGACGCGGCGGACCTCGGCGGCGGCGAACTCGTCGTCGAAGCTCTCGTAGATGGTGATGATGTTGGGCTTGCTGCCGACCAGGTCGGCGAACCGGTCGACCCGGCTCATGTCCTGCGGCGCCCCGCTCAGCGCCACCCCCAGGTAGCGGCCCTGCGGTTGCACCAGCGGGCGGACGTCGTACGCCGGGGGCGGGCCGGTGGGGGAGGGCGACGCGCTGGGTCCGGTGGCGAACCGGGCCGGGCGGCCGGCCGGGGCGGGCGCGAGCGCGGCGTAGCCGAAGACCCCGATCACGAACATCGTCACGATGGTGAACAGTTGGCGGGAGGTCACCGGGAACGCCCCGGCCGGATGTCCCGCGCCGGCTTCACCAGCAGCGCCTGCAACGCGACGGCCAGGTAGAACGCTCCCCCGAGGAAGGCCGGCGCGAAGGTCCACAGCTGGTCGGTGATCATCCGGTGGGCTGCCAGGCCGGTCCACAGTGCGCCACTGCCCGCCGTGCAGACGGCCATTCCCCACCACAGTCGACCCGTCCTGTTCTTCCGTCCCGTGCCGCCGGTGGGCTGCCAGCCCATGCTCTGCCCGCGCAGCAGGTCCCAGATCGCGAAGGCGTGCGACCAGCCGTAGACCATCTTGACGGTCCACGCCTCCACCCGGTAGGCGCACCGGTGCCAGAGCGGGAACACCACCAGGTTGTAGATCAGGCTGGGCACGATCCACAGGTAGTTGGCCGGGGCCACCGACTGCGGGAACCAGGCCAGCAGCACGATCGGCACCAGCGGCCCGACGAAGGTGAACAGCGCCGTGTGCAGGTAGTAGCAGAACCCGGAGAGGTACGACAGCCGGGTGCGCAGCCGCATCCGGGTGTTCCAGAACTTCGTCGACCCGAGCAGGCTCATCGACCCGGCACACCAGCGGTACTGCTGGGTGAAGAACGAGCTGACGTCGGCCGGGCACAACCCGGTGGCCAGCGGCACCGGGAGGTAGCGCAGCCGCCAGCCACGCCGCCGCATGTCGAACCCGGTGTGGACGTCCTCGGAGTGCTCGATCAGCGTGGAACCGCCGATCGCGTCGAGCGCCTCCCGACGGTAGAGCGCGCAGCTGCCGACGCAGATCGCCGCCTCGTGGTGCTGCCGGGACACCTGCACCATCCGGTAGAACAGCTCCTGTACCGCCCCGGCCCCGCGTTCCAGCCAGCCCTGGCCGGCGTGCACCCGGAAGTACTGCGGCGACTGCACGATCCCGAGATCCGGCTCGGCGGCCAGGTAGGGCACCATCTCGTCGAGCATGTCGTGTCGGGGGGTGAAGTCGGCGTCGAGCACCAGGATGTGCTCGCCCAGCGTGCGCTGGTACGCGTACCGCATGTTGCCGGCCTTCTTGTACCAGCCCCGGTTGGGGCGGCGCTGGTAGACGAAGCCGAAGGCGAGCGCCATCGCCTCCCGCTCGTCGGTGGCCGAGTCGTCGAGCACGTAGACGTGCACCCGGCCCGGGTAGTGGTCGACCATCCGGCTGACGTGCTCCCAGGTGTTGCGCAGCACCTCGGTCGCCTCGCCGCACACCGGCAGGAACACGTCGACCGACGGGTGGACGGCCGGCCGGAAGTCGCGGACCAGCCGTCGGTGCCGGTCTAGGTCGAACCCGGGCGTGCCGATGTTCACCGTCGCCGAGATCAGGTAGTAGAGGACGGTGAAGCCGAACAGCGGCAGCAGCGCCAGCAGCCAGGGTGCCATCCGGACGAAGAGCAACTGGCTGGTGAGCAGCCCGGTGAAGCTGACGAACGAGGCGATCATCAGCACCGGTAGCCGGCGGTGCCGGTAGGCGGCCTTCTCGTCGTCGTCCGGCGGCAACGGCAGCGCCGGGTCGACGGTCGTCGGGCGGCCCAGCGCCGCCGGTGCCACCACCTGCCGCGCCGTCGGCGCCCGTGGCGTCGGCACCGCCGCCGGTTCGCGGCCGGCCGGCACCACCGCCGGTGTCCGGGCCGCCGGCATCCGGCCACCCGGCACCGCCGTCGGTTCGCGGGGCGTCGGCACCGCCGCCGGCCGACCCGGCTCGCCCGCCCGTCCCGGCCACGCCGGGGGCACCGGCCCCCGCTGCGGAACCGCCGGCCGCTGCGGGGGCACCGCCGACCCCTGTCGGGCGGCTGTCGGGCCGACCGGTGTGGCGTCGGGCTGCACTGCCGGGCCGCGCCGGGTCGTGGGGCGGCGCTGCGGTGCCGGGCCGTGCTGCGGTGCCGGCGGGCCGGCCTGTGGTGCCGGGCCGCGCTGTGGTGCCGGCGGGCCGGGGCGGGGCGGTGGCACCGGGCGGTGGAACTCCGTCGTCTCGTCGGTGCGGCCCCCGCCGGCCCGGGTGCTCACTTCGTCACCTCGGGCTTGCGCACCAGCAGCCCGATGCTGAAGCCCCGGACCCGCCAGGTGCGCTCGACGGCGTACGGCTTGAGCACGGCCTCCTTCGCCGCCCCGATCCGCTGCACCGGGTTGTCGAACGCCCCCTTACGCACGATCCACACCCGCTCCGGGCGACCCAGGCACACCGGGACGTCCCGGTCGGCGCACTCCCGCGCGCCCAGCGTGCCCTGCCGGCGGGCCGGAACGGTCATCAGCACGTCCCGGGGTCGCCAGCTCTCGTCGACGTACCGGTTCACCGCGTCCCGGCTGGTGCGCTGGTCACCGGCGTCGAACGGGCCGTACACCAGGATGTCGCCGGGGCGTGCGTGCGCCCGCAGCACCGCGGCGATCTCCTTGGTGCCCTGGCTGTGGCCGGTGACCCCACGGATCTCCACCTGCATCGGGATGCCGAGTAACCCGACCGCCAGCATCGCGGCCGTGCCGCGCAGCAGCGAGCTGCGGCGCAGGGCCAACGAAGCGACCAGCGCCCAGGCCGGCACCGTGAACAGCAGGTAGCGGGGCAGCCAGAGCGGGGTGAGCTGGGCGGCGACCAGCAGGCCCAGGGCGGGCAGCACCAGCCAGGTGGTGGCCACCGCCGCCCGCTCCCGCATCGACATGCCGAGGAAGGCCAGGGCGAGCACCGCACCGGCGAGCAGCGGCCCGCCGAACAGCGCCTCCGGGGTGTCGACCAGGCGGTCCAGGGTGACCGGCGGAATCCAGTTGATCTGCGTACCGGTCTGTAGGCGGCCGAACCAGAGCACCGGCAGGACCGGCAGCACGCCGGCCACCGCCGCGCCGAGCCAGCCGACGAGGGAACGCCGCCGCTGCGCGCCCCGCCAGGCCACCACCGCGTGCGCGGCGAGCAGCAGCAACCCGACCAGGTGCAGCAACCCGAGCAACGCCACCACGGTGGCGTAGCCCAGGTAGCGCAGGAACCGGGGGCGTTCCAGCAGCCGGATCAGCAGCAGGGTGGCCAGCGCGGCGGCGCACACCGCGAACGCGTACGGTCGGGCCTCCTGGGCGTACCGGGAGGTGGTCGGCAGCACCGCGAACAGCAGGCCGGCGACCAGCCCGACCCGTAGCCCGCCGATCCGCAGGCCGATCGCGGCGACCAGGCCGGCCGCCGCCGTCATGGCCAGCAGCGACGGCACCCGCAGCGCGACGTCGGAGCTGCCGGCCAGCGCCACCCACCCGCGCAGCAGCAGGTAGTACGGGCCGATGGAGGCGTCGACGTTACGCAGCACCGCGACGAAGTCGTCGAACCCGACGGTCACCATGCCCCAGGTGGCCAGCTCGTCCTCCCACAGGCCGGGCCGGTTCAACCCGATCCCGCCGAGGACGGCGACGACGGCCATCGGCAACAGCCGGGCCAGGTGACGCAGCCAGGGCGCGTCCAGCGGCTCCGGCGGGGCCGGCTGGTCGGCCTCGGTGGGCCGCCACGGGGCGGCCGGCTCGGGTGGCGCGTCGCGGACCCGGACGATCAGGGCGGTCGGCGCGTCGCTGCGGGCACCGGTGCCCCCGGTGGGCGACATCCCGGTCACCGGGTGGCGGCGAGCAGGTCGTCCAGGACGAGGGTGCGCAGGTCGTCCCGGCTCGGCATCCGGCCCAGCGCACGCAGCCGCCCGGACTGCGCCTTGCGCATCCCCTCCAGCAGCTTGCGGGCCTCCCGGGCGTTGCCGAAGTTCTGGTCCCGTTCGATCTGGCCGAACCACTCCAGCAGGCCGTCGGCCAGCCCGTCGGCGAGCAGGTACTCGTCGTTGCGGGCGATCCGCCCGACGATGTCGACCAACTGGACCGGGCTGTAGTTCTCGAACTCCAACGTCTTGGCGAACCGGGAGGCCAGCCCGGAGTTGGCGTCCAGGAAGGCGGCCATCTCGGTGGTGTAACCGGCGACGATCACCGCCACCTGCTCGCGGTGGTCCTCCATCAGCTTGACCAGGGTGTCGATGGCCTCCTGGCCGAAGTCGCCGCCGGCACCACCGGCCCGGGACAGGGTGTACGCCTCGTCGATGAACAGCACCCCGCCCAGCGCCTCGGTGAACACCGACGAGGTCTTCTCGGCGGTGTGCCCGATGTACTGGCCGACCAGGTCCCGCCGGGACACCTCGCGGAACTGGCCGTTGGGCAGCACCCCGAGCGCCTTGAGCAGCCGCCCGTAGACCCGGGCCACTGTCGTCTTGCCGGTGCCCGGGGCGCCCGTGAAGATCAGGTGGTGGCTCACCGCGCCCACCGGCAGGCCGGCGTTGCGCCGCCACTCGTTGACCTGGATCTCGTCGATCAGCGAGCGCACCTCGGCCTTCACCCCGGCCAGGCCGATCATCGAGTCCAGCTCGGCGAGCAGCTCCTCGACCTTGTGCTCGTCCTGCCCGACCGGGCCGCCGCCCGCGCTCACCCCGGCCAACGGTCGCCCGCTCGCCTCGGCCGCCCGGAACACGGTGGTCGACCCCTCGGCGAGCCGGACGCCCGGAGCGGCGGTCCGCTCGGTGTGGCTGCCCTCGATCGTCCCACCGCAGCCCCGGCCGACGTCGATGCCGACACCCCGGGTGTCGTGCACCCAGCAGTCCACGATGGTGGGGCTGCTCTGCAACGCCACCACGATCCCGGCGTCGCCGGTGCCGGAGACGTCACAACGCTCGATGGTGGGTCGGGCCGCCTGGTAGACGTACACACCCCGGAAGCCGGCGTTGCCGACGGTGCAGTTGCGGATGGTCGGGTCGGCACCGAGCCGCACGATGATCCCGTCGTCGGTGACGTCCCGGATCTCGCACTGCTCGACCGTGCCGCCCGCGTCGGAGACGACCAGCCCGTGCTGTCCACCGGTGACGGTCACCTCCACGGCCTCGATCCGGGCCCCGTCGCGGACCGACACGGCTGCGGCGTAGCCCGCGCTGGCCTGGCACTTCTCCATCCGGAGCCGACCGCCGACGGCGTCCACGGCCGGGTGGTCGGCGGCCTGGATGATCAGCCCCTGCAACAGCACCTCACCACCGTCGCAGGCCACCGTCGGTCGACCGGTGGCCCGACCGTCCACGGTGACCGAACCGGCCTCACCAGCGGCCACCAGGCGGACCCGTCGGCCGGTCAACCGGAGCGCCTCGGGGTAGACGCCGGGCTCGATCGAGACGACCGCGTCGTCCGGCGCGATCTCCAGCGCGTCCGTGATGGTCGGACAGGCACCGGGTCGGTCAGGGGAGACAGTCAGCATGCGCACCATGGTCCCGCTCGGTCGTGGAAGGACGGACCGGTTCGTCGTCGACGTCCGGTCGAAGGGTACCGGTCGAGTGGGGGTGGTCTCGCCCCCGCGTCAGATGGTGAAGGTGGCCTCGCGCACCGAGGCGGCCACCTTGCGTACCTCGTCCGCACGGTCCAGGGGGGCGGTCATCCGCAGCACCAGCTGCCTGTCGATCGCGTCCTCCGGCACGCTGCGCCAGTAGGAGAGGTAGACCAGGCCGTAGCGGGACGCGCCGTCCACCCGGGCGGTCTCGGCCCAGGTGGTGAACTCGCCACTGCGTACCCACTGCAACCCCCATGCCTCCTCCTGCCGGCGCAGCGCGGTGCGGCGCTCGTCGGTGCAGAGCCGGGGGCACTGCCGGACGACCAGGTCGCCACCGATGATCGACCCGTCGGCGGCCGGGACGCCGCACCGGTAGTGCGCCGAACCGCTGGTGCGGCCGGCCTCGGTGCAGCTCCACCCGGTGGGCACCCGGAAGCTGAAGTCGACCCCGGCCAGGCCGGTGATCTCCCGGGTCGGGTCGGTGGCGGCGAAGGTCGGCGCCCCGGTCGGCCAACCGCCGCCGACCGGGGGTTCCACGCCCGGCTGACGCGGCGGTGTGCCCGGTAGCCCCAGGTCGACGCTCGGGGTCGGTGCCGCCGTGGCGGCGACGGTCGTCGGGTCGTCGGCGGACCACCTCGCGACGCCGAACCCGCCGGCCGCGCCGATCGCCGTCGCGCCCACCGCGACCAGCGCCACCAGCGCCAACCACCAGCCGGTACGCCCCGGCCACGGGCCGCGCCCGACGGGTAGGCCCCCGGGTACCCGGCCGGCGCGGGTCGGGGCGCGACCGGTGGCTGCGGGTAGGGCACCGGGGCTGCCCGCTGCCCGGCCGGCACCCCCTGCTGCGGCGTCGTCCGGGGCGGGGCCGGCGGTTGCGGGGCCGGCCGGGCGGCGGGCGAGGTCGGCCCCGACGACCGGGGTACGCCGGCCGGGGTCGCGGTGCCGTCGGTGACCGGCCCGGCGGAGGTGGCCACAGCCGTCGCCGGGCGTGACCCGTCCACCGGGGAACCGGTCGCGCCACCGTCGGCACGCCCGGCCGGCGGGCCGGTCACCGGTGCCGCGCCGGCCGCCGGGCTCACCGGGGCGGTCGCACCGGGCGGGCCGAGCCGCTGCGGCCCGACCCCGGTCGGGGGCTCCCCGGCCGGGACGAGGCGCTGGCCGAGGGCGAGGAAGACGTGCGCGGCCCCCGCGCCCTGCTCGGCGGCGCAGGCCACCCAGGGGACCGGTCCGGTGTGGTTGGCCCCGGTGATCGGCAGGCCGTCGGACCGGGCGAGCGTGTTGGCCGCGGCGGCGAACGCCTCCCGCCAGCCGCCCTCGGCGGCGGCCGGCGCGAGCACGGCCACGGTGAACGGCCGCTCGGCGGTGTCCCGCGCGGCCCACACCTCGCCCAGCTCGCACGAACTGAGCTTGCGGTGCAGCGCGTACGGACCGACTGTCTGCATGTGGCATCCCCCCGACCGATCGTATCGGTCGGGGCGTCGGGAACCGATCGACCGGCGGGTCGCCATGGGGGTCAGTCGACCCAGTCGAGCGTGCGGGCGACCGCCTTGCGCCACCGGCCCAGTTCGCGCTGCCGGTCCGCCGGGTCCATCCGGGACTCCCACTGCGCGTCGGAACGCCACTGGGCGCGCAGGGTGGCCAGATCCGGCCAGTAGCCGACCGCCAGGCCGGCCGCGTACGCCGCGCCGAGGCAGGTGGTCTCGGTGATCCGGGAGCGGACCACCGGCACCGCCAGCACGTCGGCGAGGAACTGCATCAGCAGCCCGTTGGCGGTCATCCCACCGTCCACCCGCAACCGACGCAACGCCACGTCGGAGTCGGCGTTCATCGCGTCGACCACCTCGCGGGTCTGCCAGGCCGACGCCTCCAGCGCCGCCCGGGCCAGGTGCCCCTTGGTGATGTAACCGGTCAGCCCGGCGATCACCCCCCGGGCGTCGGGACGCCAGTGCGGCGCGAACAACCCGGAGAAGGCGGGCACCACGTAACAGCCGCCGTTGTCGTCCACGCTGGCGGCCAACTCCTCGATCTCGGCCGCCGACGAGATCAACCCGAGGTTGTCCCGCAACCACTGCACCAGCGAACCGGTCACCGCGATCGCCCCCTCCAGGGCGTACGCGGCCGGCTGGCCGTCGATCCGGTAGGCCACCGTGGTCAGCAGGCCGTGGGTGGACGGCACCGGGCTGGCCCCGGTGTTGAGCAGCAGGAAACTGCCGGTGCCGTAGGTGCACTTCGCCTCGCCGGGCTGGAAACAGGTCTGCCCGAACAGGGCGGCCTGCTGGTCGCCGAGCGCACTGGCCACCGACACCCCGGCGAGCACCCCGTGGGCCGTCCCGTAGACCTCCGCCGAGCTGCGGATCTGCGGCAGCATCCCGGCCGGTACGCCCAGCGCGTCGAGCAGCTCCGGGTCCCAGTCGAGGGTCTCCAGGTCCATCAGCATGGTCCGGCTGGCGTTGGTCACGTCGGTGACGTGCCGGCCGGTCAGCTTCCAGATCAACCAGCTGTCCATGGTGCCGAAGAGCACCTCGCCCCGCTCGGCACGCCCGCGCAGCCCGTCGACGTTGTCCAGCAGCCAGCGCAGCTTCGGGCCGGCGAAGTAGGTGGCCAGGGTGAGGCCGGTCCGGGCCCGCAGCTTCTCCTCGCCGTACGACCCGGCCAGGTCGCGCAGCAGCGGGCCGGTGCGGGTGTCCTGCCAGACGATGGCGTTGGCGACCGGCCGGCCGGTCGCCCGGTCCCAGACCACGGTGGTCTCCCGTTGGTTGGTGATGCCGACGGCGGCCAACCCGTCGGGGCCGGTACCGGCGGCGGCCAGCGCGTCACGGACCACCTGTTCGACGTTGGCCCAGATCTCCTCGGCGTCGTGCTCCACCCAGCCGGGCCGGGGGAAGATCTGCCGGTGCTCGCGTTGGGCGACGGCGACGATCCCACCGGCCCGGTCGAAGACGATGCAGCGCGACGAGGTGGTGCCCTGGTCGATGGCGGCGACGTACTCTCCGGTCATTTCGGCACCGTACCGGCCGGGTGCGCTCCGGAGAACCACGGTGGCTCCGTACGATCTCCAGACGTGCGCGACATCGCCGTGTTCAGTGGAACCGCCCATCCCGACCTCGCCGCCGAGATCTGTGCCCACCTGGGGGTGCCGCTGCACCCGGTGCGGGTGTCCCGGTTCGCCAACGACTGCCTTGAGGTGCAGTTGCAGGCGAACTGCCGGGAGCGGGACGTCTTCCTGATCCAGCCCCTGGTGCCGCCCGTCCAGGAGAACCTGGTCGAGCTGCTGCTCATGATCGACGCGGCCCGGGGGGCGTCGGCCGGGCGGATCACCGTGGTGCTGCCGCACTACGCGTACGCCCGGTCGGACAAGAAGGACGCCCCGCGCATCTCGATCGGGGCCCGGCTGGTGGCCGACCTGCTCACCTCGGCCGGCGCCCAGCGGGTGCTGGCGATGACCCTGCACTCGCCGCAGGTGCACGGCTTCTTCAGCGTCCCGGTCGACCACCTGCACGCCCTGCGGGAGCTGGCCGCCCACTTCCGGGGGGACGACCTGGGCAACACGGTGGTGGTCTCGCCGGACCTGGGTAACGCGAAGGAGGCTGCGGCGTTCGCCCGGATGCTCGGCACCCCCGTCGCGGCGGGGGCCAAGCAGCGGTTCAGCGACGACCGGGTCACCATCAGCACGGTGATCGGTGAGGTGACCGACCGGGACGTGATCGTGCTGGACGACGAGATCGCCAAGGGCAGCACGGTGATCGAGCTGATCGCCCACCTGCGGGAGCGCAACGTCCGGTCGATCCGGCTGGCCTGCACCCACGGCCTGTTCTCCAGCGGCGCGTTGGAGCGGCTCAGCGCCACCGAGGGGGTGCGCGAGATCGTCTGCACCAACACGGTGCCGATCCCGCCGGAGAAGCGGGTGCCGGAGTTGACGGTGCTCTCGGTGGCCCCGGCGCTGGCCGAGGCGATGCGGCGGATCCACAACGGCGAGTCGGTCAGCGCCCTGTTCGGCTGACCGGCCCGGCGGCCGGCCCCGGGTGCGGCTCTGCGCGCCGGCCCAGCTCGGCCCCCGGCGGAGGGCCGCCCGGTGGTGTCAGTTGGCGGCGGCGCTGATCCGGACCGTGGTGCCGGCCGCGCCGCTCTCGACCTCCATCGCGTCGCTGAGCTCCCGGGCCAGCCACAGCCCCCAGCCGCCGGCGGTGTCCGGGGCCGGCCGGCTGCGGTCGTCGAGCTGCTGCTCGCTCATGCCGTTGCCGTGGTCGGCGACCTCGCAGACCAGCTCGCCGGGGCGTCGCCAGAGCCGCAGCCAGCCCTGACCGCCGCCGTGGCGGACGGCATTGGTGATCAGCTCGTTGACCGCCAGCACGAAGTCGTCGAGGCGTTGGCCGGACAGCCCGGCGGCGTGCGCGCAGGAGCTGACCGAGTGTCTCAGCTCGGTCACCTGCGCCTGGTCGAACGCCTCGGCGATGAGAAGGGAAGATTCGATGGGCACCACCGTACGCGGTGTGGGAAGTTCTGCGTTCGTCATGGGCCCTGTCCCGGCAGCGATCTCGGAGTCTTTCGCGCTGTTTCTACCGTACGTCAGGGTTGTCCGTGCCGCACCGGCCGGCCCGGCGGGTCACCGGGGTGGCTGTGGCATGGTGACGCCCATGCCGTCGTCCCCGCCGGGTGGTTTCGAGGTCCCGCTCTGGCGCTCCGTCGCGGTCTTCCGCTTCGCCTCGCTGGCGTACGTCGGGCTGCTGGTCCTGCGCGACGCCGACCGGTACGCCCACCCGGTCGCCGCCGGTGGCGTACTCCTGGTGATGCTGGCCTGGTCCGGGGTGACCGCGGTCGGCTACGCCCGGCCGGCCAACCGGGGCTGGCCGCTGCTCCTGGCCGACCTCGGTGTGGTCCTGTCGATCCTGGCCGTCACGCCGTGGGTGGTGGGCCGTCCGGCGCTGGCGGCGGGGGTGCCGGCCCTGGCCGTGGCCTGGCTGGCCGGGCCGGTGCTGGCCTGGGCGGTGTCCGGCGGACGGCGGCGCGGCACGGTGGCCGCCCTGCTGGTCGGCGGCACGGACCTGGCCACCCGGGGCCGGGTCGGCCCGTCCTCGCTGACCGGGGTGATCCTGCTGCTGCTCGCCGGGGTGGTGGTGGGGCACGTGGCCCGGTTGGCGGTGACCGCCGAGCAGCGGTTGCAGCGGGCGGTGGAGCTGGAGGCGGCGACCCGGGAACGGGAGCGGCTGGCCCGCGACATCCACGACTCGGTGCTCCAGGTGCTGGCGTTGGTCCAGCGGCGCGGGGCACACCTCGACGGGGAGGCCGGTGAGCTGGCCCGGCTCGCCGGTCAGCAGGAGGTGGCGCTGCGCGCGTTGATCTCCGGTGCGCCGCCGACCTCCCCCGCCGACCCGGTGGGCGAGGTGGACCTGCGCTCCCTGCTGGCCGGGTACGCCTCGGCGGCGGTGCAGGTCTCCGCCCCGGCCACCCCGGTGCCGCTGCCCGCCCCGGTGGCCCTGGAGGTGGCCGCCGCGACGGCGGCGGCGCTGGACAACGTGCGGCGGCACGCCGACGGGCGGGCCTGGGTGCTGGTCGAGGACGAGGGGGAGACGGTGACCGTGTCGGTCCGCGACGCCGGTCCGGGCATCCCGCAGGGGCGGCTGGCCGAGGCGGCCAGGCAGGGGCGGCTGGGGGTGGCCCAGGCCATCCGTGGTCGGATAGCCGATCTCGGGGGCGAGACGCGGATCGTCTCGACGCCGGGGGAGGGCACCGAACTCGAACTGATGGTGCCGAGGAGGAACCGATGACCGGGACCCGGGTGATGGTGGTCGACGACCACCCGATGTGGCGGGAGGGGGTGGCCCGGGACCTCACCGAGGCCGGCCACCTGGTGGTGGCGACCAGCGGCGAGGGCCGCCAGGCGGTCCGGGTGGCCGCCGCCGCCCGACCCGACCTGGTGGTGCTCGACCTCCAGTTGCCGGACATCTCCGGGGTGGAGGTGATCCAGGGGCTGCGCGCCGCGCTGCCCCGGGTGCGGGTGCTGATGCTGTCGGCCAGCGGCGAGCAGCAGGGCGTCCTGGACGCGGTGAAGGCCGGGGCCACCGGTTACCTGCTGAAGTCGGCGGGCCCGGCGGAGTTCCTGGACGCGGTGCGCCGCACGGCAGCCGGTGAGCCGGTCTTCACCCCCGGCCTGGCCGGCCTGGTGCTGGGTGAGTACCGGCGGCTCGCCGCCGACCCGCCGTCGGCCGGCGGTTCGGCCGACGGCGGACACGACGCGGCACCCCGGCTCACCGAACGGGAGACCGAGGTGCTGCGGCTGGTGGCGAAGGGGCTGTCCTACAAGCAGATCGCCGGGCGGCTCGGGTTGTCGCACCGCACCGTGCAGAACCACGTGCAGAACACGCTGGGCAAGCTCCAACTGCACAACCGGGTGGAGCTGACCCGCTACGCGATCGAGCGGGGCCTGGACGACTGAGCAGTGCGGTCCTGGGCGACTGGGCAGTGCGGGGCCTGAACGGCCGGGGCAGTGCTGGGCTGGGCGACTGGGCAGTGCGGGGCCGGGACGGCCGGGGTCAGTGCGCCTCGGGCGGCCGGGTCTCGTGGATGGCCAGCTCTTCGGCGCTCGCGCCGCCGCCGGCCGCACCCGCGTCGTACGCGATGCTGTCGGTCTCCTGGTCGGTGCGGGCACCCTCGTCCGGTTCGACCAGGCGGCCCACCTGGGCGTCGGCGACCGTGCCGAGCTGACCGTGGTCATAGAGCGAGACCGGGGAGTTCGGGTCCGAGGTGGGGCCCGGGTTCAGCACGTCGGCGTCGAGTTGGGCCTGCGCGGCGGCCTCCTCGTTCTCCGCCTCGGCGGCGATGTCCGGGTCGACCGGGCCGGCGAGCGGATCGTCGGCCCGCCGTTCGTACTGCTCGCGGGCGAGCTTGTAGTCCAACGACTCGCCGTCGAGCTGCTCGTCGGCGGTGGTGCCGAAGTGGTCGACCGCGACCGGGGTCCGGTCGCCGGGCAGCTGGGCCGGGTCCGGGCCGTCGGCCTCCCGGCCGGTCAGCACGTCGTCGTTGGCGGTCGAGTCGTCGTCGGCGGTGTCGGGCAGGCCGAGCGCCTCGGGGTCGGACACGGGGGTCGGGAACTCGTCGTCGCGCATGGCTGAGCACTACCCACTGGCGGGGGCCGGGTAACCGGGTCCCGCTCCCCGGATCGGGACGAAAATGCAGAAATCAGTCGTGATGCCAGGATGACTCGTCCTCGGTGTGCAACACGCACCAGATCACCTTGCCATCCGGGAGCAGGGTGCTGCCCCAGCGGCGGGCCACCGTGTCGATGAGCAGCAGGCCCCGGCCGCCGGCCGAGGTGAGCGGGGCCAACCCCGCATACCTCGGCTGCTGCCGGGAGTGGTCCCGGACGGCCACGTGCAGGGTGCCGCCCTCCGGGGCCAACCGCAGCGTCATCGGGGTCGCCGCGTGCGCCACCACGTTGTTGACCAGCTCGGTGACCGCGATGCAGGCCGGTTCGGCCAGCTCCGGCACGCCCCACCGGGCGCAGCCGTCGGTCACCAGTTCCCGGGCCCGCCGGGCCGCACCGACCGCCGGGGCCAGTTCCTCGGTCAGCACCGCCGCCATCGGCGTACGGGCCAACGCGGCCGTCGCCCCGTCGCGGGTGGCGTGGACCGCCAGCTCCCCGCTGACCGTCCCGGCGGGGTCGACCACCAGCAGGTCGGCCGCCGGCCAGTCGCGCACCGTCCGTCGTACCTCAGCCAGCAGGCGGTCGACGGTGGGCCCGGCGGACCGCAGCCCCGACACGTCGACCACGATCGGGCCGGGCCGGTCACCGAGCCGGGCGAGCAGGGCGTCGCGGACCCGGTCGTGGTCGGCCGGTTCGAGCACCCCGCTGAGCCACACCACCGCCGACGAGTCGTCGACGGCCACCCGGCACCCCACCGCTGGTGGAGGGGCCGTCCCGGGGGGACCGGCCCCCGGGCGACGGGTCGGCGGCAGGTCGGAGCGGCTCATCGTCGTCCCGCCCGGTCGGGCCGGGCGGCGACGCCCGGCGTGCCCACGGCGACGCCGTGTCGGGGGACGGGGTACGCCGGGCTGGCGTCGATCCCGCCCGGAGCGTCGGGGACCAGCGTGGTGGCCTCGACGGGGATGCGGGTCAGCGGCATCTCTGGTCGGTACCCCCGGGGCGGCCGGGTCATGCCGGGGGACGCCGACTGATCGTGCGGCGCCACCCGGCGGGCGGCCCGACGGGTGGCGGCGCCGCCCACCGCCGCCGCCACCAGCCGCTGACCGCTTCCGATCTGCGAGGTTTCGGCTCGTGGGACCCCGGTTAATGGGACGCTCTGACCGGAGACCACCCTCGCAGATCGCATGGAGGTGCACCATGCGCGTCGGCCTCGTCTGCGCGCACGCCGGGCCGTCCCGGTCCGCGGCAGAACCACCCGTCGGTACCCACGAGCACGTCGCCCGGGTCGCCGGCGAACTGGCCGCACGCGGCCACGACGTCCGGGTGTACGAGCGCCGCGACGATCCCGCCCTGCCGGCGAGCGTCGAGGTCGACGGCTACCGGGTGCAACGGGTGCCCGTCGGCCCGGCGCAGCCCACCGCCACCGCCGACCTGGTCCCGTACGTCCCCGAGCTGGGCCGCTGGCTGGCCGAGCACTGGGCCGGGGAGTGGGCGCCCGAGGTGGTGCACGGGCACTACTGGATCGGTGGCCTGGCCGCCGCGCACGCCGTCCGCGAAACGGACATCCCGGTGGTGCAGACCTTCCATTCGCTCGGCGTCGAACAACGCCGTCACCTCGGCCACCAGTACGACGGCCCGGATGAGCGGATCCCCCTGGAGCGGGCCCTCACCCGGGCGGTGGACGTCGCCGTGGCCCAGTGCAACGCCGAGGTCGACGAGCTGACCCGGATGGGGCTGCAACGGACCTCGGTGGCGATGGTGCCGACCGGCGTGGACGTCGAGCGGTTCCACCCCGACGGCGAGGCCGCCCCCCGCGAGCAGCGGGCCCGGATCCTCTCCGTCGGCGGACTCTCCCCCGGGCACGGGCAGGACGACCTGATCCGGGCGATGCGGCTGGTCGGCGACGCGGAGCTGGTGATCGCCGGAGGGCCGCCGGCCGACCAGTTGGCCACCCACGCGGAGGCCCGTCGGCTGCGGGAACTGGCCGAGCGCACCGGGGTCGCCGACCAGGTCACGCTGGTCGGCGCGGTGCCGCACGACCAGTTGGCGACCTGGTACCGCTCCGCCGACGTGGTGGCCTGCACCCCGCACTACTCCTGTGCGGGGCGGGTGTCGCTGGAGGCGATGGCCTGCGGGGTGCCGGTGGTCGGCTACGCCGTGGGCGGGATCGCCGACGCGGTGGTCGACGAGGTCACCGGCCGGCTGGTGCCCCCCGGCGACGTCCGCACGCTGGGCATGACGCTGCGCCGCCTGCTCGCCGACAACCCGGGCCGGTTCGCGTACGGGCACGCCGCGGTGGACCGGGTGCGGTGCAGCTACACCTGGGAACGGACGGCCGGCGCGCTGGAGCGGCTCTACGAGCGGGTGGTGGGCCGGCGTACGCCGGTCGAGGTGCCCGACGTGGTGCCGGTCGGGGGCGGCGTCGACCCGTCGGTCGAAGAGGGTGCCGCGACGGTGGCCGAGGCCGACACTGACGCCCCGGTCAAGGGCGCGACCGCCGGCCCGGTCGGCGTCTGACCGGGCCGGGAGATCCGGACGGTCGTGACTTCGGGGCGGTCGTGGCTTCGGGGCGGTTGTGGTTTTCGGGCGGTCGTGGTTTCCGGGCGGTCGTGGTTTCCAGGCGGTTGTGGTTTCCGGGCGGTTGTGGTTTCCGGGCGGTCGTGGCTTTCGGGCGGTCGTGGTTTCCGGGCCGTCCGCTCAGACGCGGGGGACCGCGCCGACCATGGCGCGTTCCCGGGGGCGGGTCACCGTGTGGTGGTGCTGCGGTGCGGCGTACCGGGTGAGCCCGATCACCGAGGCGAGGGTGATCAGGAAGCCGACGGCGGCCAGCCACTCCCGGCCCGGCCAGATCTTGTCGTTGAGCAGCAGCAGACCGACGATCGCGGCGGGCACCGCACCGGCGGCGTCCATCGCGGCTACGGCGGCCGTCGTGGAGCCCCGCTGCATCGCCAGCCCGAGCAGCAGTTGACCCACCAGCGAGTGGGCGATCAACAGGTAGAGCAGCGGGTCACGGACGAACGCCTCGGCCGACGGGGCGGAGGCCAACGGGCGGGCGGCCACCGCGGCGGCGGAGAACGCCAGCCCGGCCAGGGAACCGAGCGCCACCGAACCGGGCGCCCCGTGCAGGCGTACCGCGAAGAAGCCGAGCAGCCCGATCCCGCCGAGCGCCACCGCCAGGGCGACCAGGCCGGCGGTGCCGAGCCCTTTGGAGGGGGCCGGCTGGGCGGAGAGCACCAGCGCGGTGATCCCGGCGAAGAGCAGCACCAGCAGCGCCACCTCGGCGGCGGGCAGCCGCCACTTGAGCACCACCACCCCCAGCAGGGCGGTCACCCCCAGCCCCGCCGCCACGCTCGCCTGGACCAGGAACAACGGCAGGTCCCGGCGGGCCAGGAAGGCCAGCACGAAGCCGGTCACCTGGCAGAGCAACCCGATCAGGTACGTCCGGTGCCCGGCCAGCCGCAGCAGCAGCCCCGGGTCGAAGGTGTGGTGCACGGTCGTCCGGGCGGCGGCCACCGACTGGAGCATGTTGGCGAAGCCGTACGCGACGATCATCGCCGCGAGGAAGCACCAGCCGGAGGACACCACCAGGCGAGAATAGAGGGCTGGTGGCCTCAGCGCTCGGTCGGCCGACCCAGCCGGGAGAGGACGTCGGCGTGCAGCGGACCGTTGGTGGCGATCGCGCTGATCTCACCGGACACGCTCCCACCAGGGGCGGGAGTGCCGTCCAGGGTGGTGATGGTGCCCCCGGCGGCGGTCACGATCGGCACCAGCGCGGCAATGTCCCAGAGCGACAATTCCGGCTCCACCATCACGTCCAGTGCCCCCTCGGCAAGCAACATGTAGCCGTAGAAGTCGCCGTAGGCGCGGCTGCGCCAGGTGTCGCGCATCAACTGGAGCACCGCGTCCAGCCGGTCGGCGGCCTCCCACCCCGTCAGCGACGAGTAGCAGACGCTGGCGTCGGCGAGGTCGCGGACCCCGGAGACCCGGATCGGCTCGCCGGAGGCGGCGTCCGGTCCGGCGTACGCGCCCAGGCCGGGGGCGCCCCACCAGCGTCGGCCCAGCGCCGGGGCGGAGACCAGCCCGACCACCGGCCGGTCCCCCTCCAGCAGGGCGATCAGGGTGGCCCACACCGGCACACCCCGGACGAAGTTCTTGGTGCCGTCGATCGGGTCGATCACCCACCGTCGGTCGTGCGGGCCGGTGGCCGGCTGTGCGCCGTACTCCTCGCCGAGCAGCCCGTCGCCGGGCCGCTGGTCGGCCAGCAGCGCCCGGATCTCCCGCTCCACCGAGGTGTCCGCGTCGGAGACGGGAGTCAGGTCCGGCTTCGCCGTCACCCGCAGATCCAGCGCCCGGAACCGGCTCATCGAGATGGCATCGGCAGCATCCGCAAGCCGATGAGCAAGATCAACATCCCCCACATGCCCCGTCACCCCAAAACCCTAACCCCCGCCCCCGCCCCGCCCCCGCCCCCGCCCCTCCCACCTCCCCTCCCGCTCCCACCCACTTCCCGCGCGCGTGATCAAGAGGTTTGCGTCATGGGAGGGCTCCGGGATGACGTAAACCTCTTGATCACCTGACGCAAACCTCTTGATCACCGGGGCGGGAGAGGGGGCTGGGCAGCGAGGCGAGACGGTGAGGCGGGGCGGGAGAGGAGTGCCGGGCGGCGGGGCCGGGCGGGGTGGGTGGGGCGGGGTGGGTGGGCGGTGAGGCGGCGAGGCCGGCGGCGAGGCCGGGGCGGGGGAGGGGCGGTGAGAGGGCTGGGAGGGGTGGGGTGGCTGTGGTCGGGGAGGGGTCAGACGGGGGTGATCGCGAGGTCGGTGACCTGGTCGTCCTTGATGCCGAACACGAACGCGAAGGACAGGGGCCCGCCGGGGAACTCCCCGTCCCCGGAGGCCACCAGCCGGTCGTCGACGAACGAGGTCGGCGTGATCACGATCTTCGGGTTGATCAGGTGCACCTGGATCCACTCGCGGATCGCGGACTCGCCGGTGTAGGCCGTCCCGTCGTCGTGCACGGTGGCCCCGTCGGCGAAGACCGCGGCCAGCGCGTTCGGGTCGTGGGCGTTGGTGGCGGCGACGAAGTTCTCGACGGCCTGGGGAAGGGTGACGGTGTCCATCTCTGCTCTCCGGTCTTCTCGGGTTGCCGGGGCGCGGGTGCGTCCGGGCGTGTTCCTGTGGCGGCTCGGCGGCACGGTGATGCTGCGGGTGCCGTCCCGCCACGGGCCGTGCGGCATGGTGATCAGTTCAGGTGCGGGATGACGGTCGGCGAGGGCCCCGTCGGTTCGGTGGTGTGTGGTGACCCGGTCCGCCCCGGCGCGGCTCCGCGCGTTCGCGGCACGGCCGACTTCCGACGGTTGCCGACGCGGCCCTGTCGGCAGGCGCCGCGCGGCTCCTGCCGGCAGGCTCCTCCGACGCGGTTCCTGTCGGCAGGCTCCGACGCGGTCTCAGTCGGCAGGCTCAGAAGTCCGCCGAGCGCGAGAGCTTCTCGTTCGAGCGTAGTTCCGTGAGGGCGTTCTCGTGCATCGCGACGACGGCGTCGTAGCCGGAGTTGCCGAGCACGATCCGGTGCGGCGGGACGGGCGCGGCCAGCGCGCCGATCACGGCCTGGACGCCGCGCTCGGGGTCGCCCTCCTGCCTGCCGTTGTGGTCCACGAATGCCGCCTTGACGCCCTCGACCAGCGGCACGTAGGCGTCGACGGTCTCGTTGACGGGTTCGTCCTGGAAGCCGGCGAAGGCGTTGGTGCGGAATGCTCCAGGTTCTACGAGGAGCACGCGTACCCCGAACTGTTCGACTTCGTGGCGCAGCGTCTCCGACAGTCCTTCGAGGGCGAACTTCGCCGCGGAGTAGTAGCCGAATCCTGGTGCGCTGACGAGGCCCGCCACCGACGACATGTTCACGATCCAGCCGTCGCCGCGTGCCCGCATGCCGGGCAGGACCGCGCGGATCACCTCGACCACGGCGAACAGGTTGAGGTCGAACGTGCGGCGGATCGTCTTGTCGGGGGCGCCCTCGACCGAGCCGAACCAGCCGCGGCCCGCGTTGTTGACCAGCACGTCGATCCCGCCGAACCGCTCCTCCGCCGTGCGGACCGCCGCCCGCACCTGCTCGGCATCGGTGACGTCGAGCGGGAGTACGAGCACCCGGGCACCGTACGGTTCGGCCCATTCTCGCAGTTCGGAGGGGCGACGGGAGGTCACCGCCACCTGGTCGCCCTGCTTCAGTGCGGCCTCGGCATAGAACAGGCCGAACCCTCCTGGCGTTCCACCGGTGATGAACCACGTTCTCATGGGACTTCTCCTTTCGCTACAGGGGCCAATGTAGCGCTACATGCGCTACTGTAGCAACCATGCAGAACGCGCGGGATCGACTCCTGCTCGCCGCGGCGGAGTTGCTGGAGAGCAGCGGCACGGTGTCCACGAGGGCGGTGTGCGAACGCGCCGGGGTGCAGGCCCCGACGCTCTACCACCACTTCGGCAGCAAGCAGGGCCTGATCGACGCCGTGGTCAACCACGGCTTCACCCAGTACACGGCGGTCGAGAGTTCCGGCGACCCGCTGGGCGACCTGCGGGAGGGCTGGGACCGCCACGTACGGTTCGGGCTGGAGCACCCGTCGTTCTACGGACTGCTTTACGGCCGGGCCGAACCGGGAAGGCCCTGCGCCGTCACCGCTCCCGCGCACGCCGCGCTGCGCGAGCGGCTCACCGGCGCCGCCGCCCAGGGCATGCTCAAGGTGCCGGCGGCCGACGCCGCCGAACAGGTGCTCGCCGCCAACGTCGGCATCACGCTCACCTTGATCAGCCAGCCGGAGCCGGACTTCGGGCTGTCCGAACGCGTCCGCGAGGCCGCGCTGGCCGGGGTCCTGCACACCCCCTCCGCCGATGCCCCCGCCACCCGGGCGAGCGCCGCACTGACGTTGCGCGCACTGGTCGGCGACGACCCGGGCGACCTCACCCCTGGCGAACGGGCGCTGCTCGGCGAGCTGCTGGACCGCTTGGCCCGCTAGGTCAGGAGCCGGCCAGGGGATCGCCGGGGTTGCGCTCCACCTCGCGGGGGTCGCCCTCGCCGGCCCGGGAGGCCAGCAGGCGACGGTACGAGGCCAGTCGGCGCTGGTCGGCCTTGCCGGCGGTGACCCAGGCGTCCAGGGCGCAGTCCGCCTCGTCCGGGGTGTGCGGGCAGTTGGGCGGGCAGTCCACCGTTCCCTCGACCAGGTCGGGGAAGCCGTGCAGCAGGCTCTCGGCCGAGACGTGGGCCAGCCCGAAGCTGCGGATGCCGGGGGTGTCCACGATCCAGCCCGGGTCCCCGTCGCCGCCGGGGGTCCGGGGCAGCCGCAGCGCCACCGCGCTGGTGGAGGTGTGCCGGCCCCGGCCGATCGCGCTGACCACGCCGACCGCCCGCAGCGCCTCCGGCACCAGCCGGTTGACCAGCGTCGACTTGCCCACCCCGGAGTGCCCCACCAGCACCGACACCCGGCCGGCGAGCAGGGCGCGCAGTGCGTCGAGGTCGGAGTCGGGCCGGACCAGCACGTACGGCAGTTCCAGCTCGGTGTAGTAGCCGACCACCTGTTCGGGGCCGGCCAGGTCGGCTTTGGTCAGGCAGAGCAGCGGCTCGATGCCGGCGTCGTATGCGGCGACGAGGCACCGGTCGATGAAGCCGGTCCGGGGTGGCGGGTCGGCCAGCGCGCTGACGATCACCAGCTGGTCGGCGTTGGCGACCACCACCCGTTCCAGCCGCCCCTCGGCGGTGTTCTCGTCGTCGTCGGCGGTGCGCCGCAGCACCGAGCGCCGTTCGGTGATCCGGACGATCCGGGCCAGCGCCCCGTCGGTGCCGGAGACGTCGCCGACCAGGCTCACCCGGTCACCGACCACCACCGACTTGCGGCCCAGTTCGCGGGCCCGCATGGCGGTTATCGCGGCACCGTCGGGGGCGTCGGGGAGTACGCAGGTGTACCGGCCCCGGTCGACGGCGATGACGAACCCGTCGACCGCGTCGTCGTGTCGGGGGCGGGTGCGGGTACGGGGACGTGAGGACCGGCCGGGCCGGACCCGTACGTCGTCCTCGTCGTACTCCCGTCGTTTGGTCGTCAGGACCTGCCCCCTCCGTCGTCAGCTCTTGCCGGTCACCATCGCCGACCATAGTGCCGGGAATTCCGGCATGGTCTTGGAGGTGCATGCCACGTCGTCGACCTCGATGCCTGCGACGGCGAGCCCGGCCACCGCGGCGGCGTGCGCCATCCGGTGGTCGGCGTAGGTGCGGAAGGCTCCCCCGTGCAGCGGCCGGGGTCGGATCTCCAGCCCGTCGGCGGTTTCGGTCAGGTCGGCGCCGAGCCCGGTGAACTCCCGGGCCAGGGCGGCGAGCCGGTCGGTCTCGTGCCCCCGGATGTGCCCGATGCCGGTGAAGGTCGACGGCGAGTCGGCCAGCATGGCCAGTGCGGTCAGGGCCGGGGTCAGCTCGCTGACGTCGGACAGGTCGGCGGTCAGCCCGTGCACGGTGCCGGTGCCGCGGACGGTCAGCCCGGCGGTGGTCAGGGTGACCTCGCCGCCCATCCGGTGCAGCAGCGAGCGGAGCTGCTCGACCGGCTGGACGCTGTTGTGCGGCCACCCCTGCAACGTGACCTCACCGCCGGTGACCAGGGCGGCGGCGAAGAAGGGGACCGCGCCGGAGAGGTCGGGCTCGATCTCCCAGCTCCGGCCGGCGAGCGGCCCCGGCTCGACCACCCAGACGTCGGGGACGCTGTCGTCGACGGCTGCTCCGGCGGCCCGCAGCATCTGCACCGTCATCCGCAGGTGCGGCGCGGACGGCACCGGTGGGCCCTGGTGCCGGACCACCACGCCCCGGTCGAAGCGGGCCCCGGCGAGCAGCAGGCCGGAGACGAGCTGGCTGGAGGCGGAGGCGTCGATCACCACCTCGCCACCGGCGACCCCACCGGTGCCCTGCACCACCAGGGGGAGGCTGCCGGTCTCGGGCGCGTCGATCCGGACGCCGAGGGAGCGCAGCGCGCCGATCAGCGGGCCGAGCGGCCGGACCCGGGCCTGCGGGTCGCCGTCGAAGGTGACTTGCCCTTCGGTGAGGCCGGCGACCGGTGGGACGAACCGCATCACCGTGCCGGCGAGGCCGACGTCGACGTGGGCCGGGCCGACGAGCCGGTGCGGCCGGACCAGCCAGCGGTCGTCGTCGGAGACGGAGACGTGCGCGCCCATCGCGCGCAGCCCGCCCGCCATGAGTTCGGTGTCGCGGGCCCGTAGCGGCCCGTGCAGCGTTGACGGGCCGCCGGCCAGCGCGCTGAGCACCAGGGCGCGGGCGGTCATCGACTTGGAGCCGGGTAGGCGCAGCGTCGCGGTGACCGGGTCACTGGCGGTCGGCGCGGCCCAGGGTTGTTGCGGACGGGTGGCGGTCAGGTTTCCCACGGTCACATTCTGCCAACCCGGCGACGATTTCGAGCCGACCGTCCGGCTGACTCCCGGTTGGCGGGACAACCCACGACGGGGCGGGGCGTTAGCGTATGCGGCATGTGCGGCAGGTATGCGACGACCCGCAGTGCCGGGGACCTGAGCGCCGTCTTCGAGTCGTACGACGACACCGAGGGTCGGCTCGGGCCGGACCACAACGTCGCGCCGACCGATTCGGTGCCGGTGGTCCGGGTCGACACCGAGCAGGGGCGGGTGTTGTCGGTCGGCCGCTGGGGCCTGGTGCCGCACTGGGCGAAGTCGGCCTCCGGCGCGGCCCGCATGATCAACGCCCGGGCCGAGACGGTCGCCACCAGCCGGGCGTACGCCGTGCCGTTCGCCCGTCGGCGCTGCCTGGTCCCGGCCGACGGCTGGTACGAGTGGGTACGCGGGTCCGGTGGCGCGAAGCAGCCCTACTTCATGACCCCGCGGGACGGCTCGGTGCTGGCGTTGGCCGGCATCTGGTCCCGCTGGGAGGAGTCGCTCACGTTCAGCGTGCTGACCACGGCGGCGGTGGGCGAGTTGGCCGAGGTGCACGACCGGATGCCGCTGTTGTTGCCGTCGGACCGGTGGACGGACTGGCTCGCCCCGGCCGACGATCCGGCGGCGCTGCTGGTCCCGCCGCCGGCGGGGTGGCTCGCCGGGTTGGAGATCCGTCCGGTCGGGACGGCGGTGGGCAACGTGCGCAACAACGGCCCGGAGTTGACCGCCCGGGTGCCGGTGGACCGGGAACGCTCCCACGGGGAGACTGCGCTGTTCTGAACGCGATTGGCGACATTGTCGCGTACGAATTGCCAGAGTTCCGGGCGAAACGTCGCTCGGACCTTTAGCCATCTTTCCGGCAGACCCCTTGTCCCCGTAGCCAACAGTGCGATAGAACACAGCGCTGGCACTGGGAGCGTCTTCGCGCAGTGTGAACGACGCCCGTCGATCTTGCCGGTCCCACGGGGGAGGTGGGTGTGATGACCCGGGCGCGTATGCCCCGACCGCACGAGGTGGCCGCCGCACGACGGGATCCGCGACTGCTGCGCGCGTTGCGGGACCGCCGTTCCGACGATGCCTGGCGGACCAGAGGAACCTGTCAGAGTGTGGATCCGGAGACGTTCTTTCCGGCACCCAACGAACCAGCCGACTCGGCGGTGGCGCTCTGCCGCAGCTGTGACGTCCAGGGATCCTGCCTGGCCTGGGCGTTGGAGGTGGGCGACACCCACGGGGTGTGGGGTGGCACCACCCCACGTGAGCGCCGGGCCATGCTGGTCGCCTGGCGTGGCGAGGTCGGATCCGATCCCGCCGCGGCCGACGACGCCGGCCCACCGGTGCGGGACCGGCTGCTCACCCTGGTTCCGCTGAGCTGACCCGTCGGGGCGGCGCAGAATGGCCGGGTGCCGCACCCCACGCAACTCGACACCCCCCGGGGCCCGGCCCGGGTCGACACCGACCTGCCGGCCGCCGCGCCGACGTCGCTGCTCGTGCTCGGCCACGGCGCCGGTGGTGCGGTGGACGCGCCGGACCTGCTCGCCCTGCGCGACGCCGCCCGCGACGCCGGGGTGGTGGTGGCCCGGGTGACCCAGCCCTACCGGGTGGCCGGTCGCCGGGCCCCGGCCCCGGCCGGGCACCTGGACGAGGCGTGGACGGCGGTGCTGGCCGCGCTGCGCCACCGGCATCCCGAGCTGCCCCTGCTGGTCGGTGGGCGGTCCAGCGGTGCCCGGGTGGCCTGTCGGACGGCCCGCGCGGTGGGTGCGGCCGGGGTGGTCGCGTTGGCCTTTCCGCTGCACCCGCCGGGGCGGCCGGAGCGCTCCCGGGCCGACGAACTGGTCACCGGGCTGCCGACGCTGGTGGTCAACGGCGACCGGGACCCGTTCGGGACGCCCACCGCCGCCGGCCCGGTCGAGGTGGTGGTACGCGGTGGCGAACGTCACGACCTGCGCCGGGATCCGACCGGCACGGCCGGGGTGGTGCTCACCTGGCTGCGCGCACACGGCTGGGCCCGCTGATCCGCCCGGACCGGGTCGTCCCGCGCCGCGTCGACCGGTCGCCCCGGCGCGGACCGACGCGGTGACCACCCGTTTCCGCCCCGCCGGAGCCGTCGTTGCATCCGATGGTGTCGACCTTCCGGTTCGGGTGGTCGGGACCGTCCCTCCCAGGCCCTTCCTGGTCCCAGCCCGCCGGTAGCCGACCGGTGGGTCGGGACCAGGAGCGGGGGCCGGCGGAATGCCCGGCCTGCGGTCGGGTGTTACGCCTCCCGGACGAAGAATCTGGCGAGGGGGGTGACCGGTGCCGACCGAGACACGGAACCGGGAGCGGGACGAGCAGGGCGCACGGCAGCTCAGACAGCTGCTGGACGGCCCGGACTGGCCGGCGGTGGGGACCGGTCACGAGGTGGTGAGCACCAGCACACCCGGCGGAACCGAAGCTGTGGGCCGGTTCGGCCGCGTATCCTCGGCGGGACAGCATCCGACGCGAGGGGATGTGCGGTTGACCACCGAGAAGACGGACGAGCGTAAGGCCCGCTTCGAGCGGGACGCGATGCCCTTCGTCGATCAGCTCTACGCCGCCGGGCTGCGGATGACACGCAACCCGGCCGATGCCGAGGATCTGGTCCAGGAGACGTACCTGAAGGCGTACGCCG
The DNA here is from genome assembly GCF_019374995.1 of Micromonospora sp. RL09-050-HVF-A. NCBI lineage: Bacteria > Bacillati > Actinomycetota > Actinomycetes > Micromonosporales > Micromonosporaceae > Micromonospora > Micromonospora sp. RL09-050-HVF-A. The sequence goes on along the minus strand of NZ_JAGKQP010000002.1, from coordinate 3,366,072 downwards.
CCTTCCACCAGTTCGAGCAGGGCACCAACCTGAAGGCCTGGCTCTACCGGATCCTGACCAACACCTACATCAACTCCTACCGCAAGCGGCAGCGCCAGCCCATCCAGGCGCCCACCGAGGAGATCACCGACTGGCAGCTCGCCGAGGCCGAGTCGCACACCTCCAGCGGGTTGCGGTCGGCCGAGACCGAGGCGTTGGACCGGCTGCCCGACAGCGACGTCAAGGAGGCCCTGCAGCAGTTGCCGGAGGAGTTCCGGTTGGCGGTCTATCTGACCGATGTCGAGGGCTTCTCGTACAAGGAGGTCGCCGACATCATGGGCACGCCGATCGGCACCGTGATGTCCCGGTTGCACCGCGGGCGTCGCAATCTGCGCAAGCTGCTCGAGCGGTACGCCGCGGAGCGTGGCTTCAGCGCCGCGCAGCCCGCGAAGGGCTCGACCACCACCGCCACTGCCAGTCGGGAGGTGTGACATGAGCTGCGGAAAGCCGCACGAGACGGACTGCCGGGAAGTGCTCGCCGAGGTCTACCTCTACCTGGACCTGGAGTGTGCCGAGGAACGCCGTTCGCTGATCCGCTACCACCTGGACGAGTGCGGGCCCTGCCTGCGTGAGTACGGCATCGAGCAGGAGGTACGGGCGCTGGTGGCCCGCTGCTGCGGCAACGAGACCGCCCCCGACCAGCTGCGCGAGCGGCTGCGGGTACGCCTCACCGAGCTGGTGGTCTTCGAGGCCAGCGAGTCCCGCGAACTCGCCGAGTGACCCTGCGGCGGCCGGGTGACCCCGCAGCCGCCCGACGCGCCGGTGCCCGCACCCCACCCGGCGTCGAATGAAATCCGGCCCGCACCGGCCGGCTGACGGCACGCACACCGGTGGCCCGGGTCGACGTCGACCCGGGCCACCGGTGTGTCCGGCTCCGGCCGGCCCTGGCGTCGCGGCGGTGGACCGCCGGGACGACTCAGGAGTTGGGGCGCTTGCCGTGGTTCGCGCCGCTCTTCTTACGGGCCTTCTTCTTACGGGCCTTCTTCGCCATGCTGACCTCCTCGTGATGGGTCCGACCCCTGCTGCGGCGACCCTGGACGTCGGGGCACGCCGCCGGTCCTCCCGGCGTCGGGGTCCGACCTGATGATGCTAGTGCGGCCGGCACCCGCCGTCGTGCGCCGGGGCGGCAGCGGTACGTCGGTGGGCGTGGCCTGGCCGGTGTCGGCGCTCGTCGCCCGCGCGGGGGCGGCACGTGATTGGATACCGACGCAGACACACCCGGTGGAGAGGGAGGGCCGTGATGGCCGAGGAGATCCGCGCCGAGATGGTGGCCAACGTGTGGAAGGTCGTGGCGTCGACCGGTGACACCGTCTCCGAGGGGGACACGTTGGTGATCCTGGAGTCGATGAAGATGGAGATCCCGGTCGTCGCCGAGTCCGACGGGGTGGTCGAGCAGCTCGCGGTCAACGAGGGCGACGTGGTGCAGGACGGTGACCTGATCGCGGTGATCGGTTGATTCCCGGCGACCGGTCGACCGGGCTGCTGGTCCGGCGGGCCGGGCCGGCCGAGTTTCCGGCGGTGGCCCGGCTGACCGTCGCCGCCTACGAGGCCGACGGCCAGCTCAAGGGCGAGAACGGTTACGGCGGGGTGCTGGCCGACGTGGCCGGCCGGGCGGAGCACGGCGAGATCCTGGTCGCCGTCGACGAGCCGACCGGTGCCGTGCTCGGCTCGGTCACCTACGTGCTGCCCGGCAGCCCGTACGCGGAGCTGTCCCGGCCGGGTGAGGCGGAGTTCCGGATGTTGGCGGTGGACCCGGCCGCCCAGGGCCGGGGCGCGGGCGCGGCGCTGGTCCGGGCCTGCCTGTCCCGGGCCGTGGACCAGGGCTGCTCGGCGATGGTCATCTGCGTCCGCAGCGGGCTCGCCGACGCCGCCCACCGGCTGTACGCGGGGCTCGGCTTCGTGCGTACCCCGGAGCGGGACTGGTCTCCGCTGCCCGGCGTCGACCTGCTCGCCCTGCGCATGGCCCTGCCCGCCGGCCCGGCCTGACCGGGTCGCACCGGTCTGCCCGCCGCCTGGCCGTGGACGGCGTCGCACCCCTCGTCACATCGGGCCATGCGCTGCCCGTCGTGCTCGGAGCACCCGACATCGGCGGCCGTCATCTTCGTTGGCCACCCGTGACGCCTGAAGAAGACGAGCACGCCGTCTACGCCTGGCTGAGGTCGAGAATGCTCTCAGCTGATGGGCGGGCTAGCGTGGGTGAGATGGCGGGTCTGCGCTTCTTGCCGGTCACCTTCAGAATGACGTGTGGCCTTCATGTCGGTGCGGCGACGACTCCGCCAGATCGTGTTGCTGTTCTCCTCGGTCGCAGTCGTTGTCCCGGTGGTGTACTTCCTGGTGAAGCAAGGTCTGGACCGGGCTGAGAAAATCACCAGCATCGGTTTCGGGCTCCTCGGAGCGGTAGGGCTGGTGGTCGGCTGGCGCACGGCGCGACCAGGCAAAAAACCCGGCACCGCCAGCCCGACTGAGTCCGTGCCCCTCGGGTGCCTGCTGCATCTTCGCGACGACGGACGGCCGCCGTTGGTGGAGCAGGTCGACCCGCTGGACCTGGGCGTCAAACCTGCCATCGATACCACCGACCGCCATGACCAGGACCTTCCTCGCTACGTTCCCCGCACTGGTGACGATGATCTGGAATGGGCCATCGCCGAAGGCGGGATCGTGCTGCTGCACGGCAAGGCAGCCGCCGGCAAGAGCCGCAGCGCGTTCGAGGCCATCCACCGCCTCCGCCCGCACCACCAGCTACTCACCCCGGCGTACGCAGGGGCGCTGAGAGATCTGGTCGAGGCCGGCTATCCGATCAGCGATGCGGTCGTGTGGCTCGACGACCTGGAGCGCTTCCTCACCCCCGGAGGCATCGACCAGGCGCTACTTCAACGTCTGTGCCCCTCCGGGCGGGCCGACGTGGTGGTGGTGGCCACCATCCGCGACGAGGAACTATCCCGCCTCGACCACGCCGCCACCCGAGGCGGCCAAGGCCAAGAACTCATCACAGCCGGGCTGGACGAGGCTGCGGCGAAACTGGTGGCCCAGATCCGCGGCCGACGTCGCATCCCGGTCGGTCAGCACCTCACCGACTCCGAGCGCACCGCCGCCGAGGCCACTGGCGACGACCGGATCACGGCTGCGCTAACCGCCGGGGTCGGGTTCGCCGAATACCTCGCCGCCGGCCCGGCCATGATGCGCCGCTGGTCGGTCGGCGACGGCCCCTCGTTCGAAGTCGGACACGCCCTCATCAGCGCCGCGGTGGACTGTCGCCGCGCCGGCTACACCACTCCCGTCTCCCGCGACATTCTCGCCAAGCTCTACCGCCCCTACCTGTCCCCCGCCTGGAGACACCGCGCCGATCTACCCACCATCACTCAAGGACTCCAATGGGCATGCGAACGGGTCCTCGGCGCCAGCTCCTGCCTCCTGCCCCACGACAACGACACCTACACCGCCTCCGACTACCTCCTCGACCGCACCACCACCGGCCAAGGCCCCCTCGCAGCCACCCCAGTCCCCGACCATGTCTGGAACACCCTGCTCCCCATCGCCACCACCCCCCAAGCCGCCACCATCGGCACTCATGCCTATTTCACCCAACGGTTAGACATCGCCGAACAGGCGTGGCGCACCGCAGCCGACACCGGCCACACCGACGCGATGTTCAACCTGGGCGTTCTGCTTGCCCGGGGCGGTGATAGCCAGGAGGAGGCGGAGCAGTGGTTCCGGCATGCAGCCGACACCGGCCACACCGACGCGATGAGCAACCTGGGCGTTCTGCTTGAACAGCGCGGCAGCCAGGAGGAGGCGGAGCAGTGGTTCCGGCGTGCAGCCGACACCGGCCACACCGAGGCGATGTACAACCTGGGCGTTCTGCTTGAACAGCGCGGCAGCCAGGAGGAGGCGGAGCAGTGGTTCCGGCGTGCAGCCGACACCGGCGACACCAGGGCGATGAGCAACCTGGGCGTTCTGCTTGAACAGCGCGGCAGCCAAGATGAGGCGGAGCAGTGGTATCGGCGTGCAGCCGACACCGGCCACACCGAGGCGATGAGCAACCTGGGCGTTCTGCTTGAACAGCGCGGCAGCCAAGATGAGGCGGAGCAGTGGTATCGGCGTGCAGCCGACACCGGCCACACCAGGGCGATGAGCAACCTGGGCGTTCTACTTGCCAAGCGCGGTGATAGCCAGGAGGAGGCGGAGCAGTGGTTCCGACGTGCAGCCGACACCGGCCACACCGACGCAATGAACAACCTGGGGATTCTGCTCAAACAGCGCGGCGATAGCCAGGAGGAGGCGGAGCAGTGGTATCGACGCGCAGCCGACACCGGCCACACCGACGCGATGTACAACCTGGGGATTCTGCTCGAACAGCGCGGCAGCCAAGACGAGGCGGAGCAGTGGTATCGACGCGCAGCCGGCACCGGCCACCGGCCGGCGATGAGCAACCTGAGGGCTCTGCTTGAACAGCGCGGCGACGGTGAGCAGCCCGAGGGGTAACACCGGGATGGCATCGCGGCGGGCCTGCACAGGGTTGGGAACGCTGCGACCGCGCCATCCGCGCTGCCCATCTGTGCCACGCCCGTGGCAGGTCAGTGGCGGCTAGGTGCGTCTGGTGAACGATGGCCGCGCGGGTAGCGTGACCGAGGGCGATGTGGCCGCCTGCGGCGTCAGCGAGGACGCCGGGCTGGCGGGCGTCGTCGACGCCGGGCTCGGCCGCGAAGAGGCAGCACGGCGACAGCGGGCGTGGTGGTCAGCAGGGTGAGCAGGGCAGTGCCGACGTCGCTGCTCGTGGCCGCGTAGACGGCGGCGAGCAGACAGCCGGCACACCGACGGTGCGGTCTTCGTCGGCGACATCGGGGTCATACCCCGGTGGCACCCGGCACCCGACCCCAAGCCGATTCGCGAAGTTTGTGTGTCGCGCACAACTTGCTGCTAATCTGGGGAGCGCAGGAGGCCCTTTCGGGGGTTCCCGCAGCCGCCTTAGGGCCCGCTCACGCGGGCCCTTCGTGCATCTGAGGGGCGGTCGGGGACCAGCACCAGGAGTGGTAGCGGCGCGGCTCGACCCACGACCACAGCCGTTCGTTCGCGGCCATCTCGCGCGGGTCCGCTACGGTACCGCTGGCTATTCGGCGGAACAGGAATGTCACCAGGTCGACGGCCTGCACGAGCCGTGAGGCATGCGATGGGGCGAAGTGCAGTGTGTCGACGATGTGGGTGAGCCGGCGAGATCGGTAGCCGCCGGTTCCAGCAGTCCGGTAGCGGCTCAGGTCGGAACGATGGGTTGCCGGGTTGTCGACCTCGTCGGCGATGACCAGGACCAGCTGCTCGCGCATCGCCGCGTACCCGTCGATGCGTTCGAGCAGGTGTGACAGCACCACCTCGTGTGCCGGCTTTGGTGTGGCGTACCGACGGGTGAGGCCATGGCGGTCGACCCCTCGCAGGATGATCGTGACCTCGTGCGAGCCGATGGCCTTGAGCGCGGAGTTGTACACCGCGATTCGGGCCCGGGGCGGCAGACCTGTCCACGGCGCTCGGCCCTGGAACAGGTCGTAGCCATGAAGCTCAGACTCCGCCGCGACGCCGTAGGCCTTCGCCGCGTCGAGCATCACCTCGTCCAAGGCTGTGCTCAACGGGATGGCCACGACGTCGGGGACAAGTAGCGCGCCCATCCAGTACCAGCGATCGGTGTACGACTCGTCCAGGTAAGTCAGCAGCACCCGCAGACAGTAAGCGCGCGATCACCACACGCCGCGCGACGCGCCGGCGGATCCTCACCGCCGGCTGGGGTGCCGCAGAGGCACCGGTCACGCCTGGCTGAGGTCGAGAATGCTCCAGCCGGCGGGCAGCACGGCGGCGGCCGGATTGGGGTCGGTGGTGGCCAGATGGGCCTGGTGGGCGATGGCAGTGCGGGCGGCGTGCCCGAGGGCGATGTCGCCGTCTGCGGCGCGGGCGAGGACGCCGGCTTGGCGGGCGTCGTCGACGCCGGGTTCGGCTCCGAGGGGCAGCACGGTGATGGCGGGTGTGGTGGTCAGGAGGGTGAGCAGGGCCGTGCCGACGTCGCTGCTGGTGGCGGCATAGGCGGCGGCGAGGCAGGCCGCCGGCACGCCGACGGTGCGGTCTTCGTCGGCGACCTCGGCGATCAGCTCGCCGACGGCGAGCTGCCCGTCGACGTACGCGGCGAGGGCGGTGGCGTCCAGGACCACGGCGACCTGGTTGTCGCTCACGCGCCCTCGTCGAGCATCCGCTGCCCCTCGGCGAGGGCGTCGTCGGGGATCGGCGCGGCCAGGCGGTCGCGCCAGCGGGCCTTGCCGGCTTCGGTGACCTCGATGCCGGCGCGGCGCAGCACTTCGTCGAGTTGGGTGCCGGCCATCTGGGCCCGGACGGCTGCGGTGATGGCGGCGCTGACGTTGGGCTGGCCGTCGAGCCACTCGGCGACGTCGTCGGGCACGCTGATGGAGCGTTTCGCGGTCATGGTGGCAGCGTACTCCCGCTGGTAGCACCGGCGGTGCTACCGGCCACTCCAAGCGGGTAACAACCGGCAGTAACCTCAGGTCAGGCTGCGGCGTCGTGGATGACGTGGTCGATCGCGCGGCGTAGGTCGGCGGCTCGGACGGTGACGGTGGTGTCGTCGGTGGCCGGGGTGAGTCCCGCGTCGACCAGTTCGCAGATCAGGGCGCTCGGGGTGATCCCGCGTCGGTGGGCTTCGGCTTCCAGGCGGGTGGACACCTCGGGGGCGCCGGGTCGAGTGGACCCACGCCGGGGTCGCTGGGTCACGGTGGCCCCGGACAGCAGGTGGCCCCCGACCGCCGTCCGGCCGGGGCCCCAACGCCTTGTCTAGCGGGATGCCTTCGCGAAGGTCACGAACCCACGCCACGCGCCGGGAGCGAACATCAGCGTTGCGCCGTCGCGGTCCTTGGTGTCCCGTACGAGGACGACGCCGGGCAGGTTGTCGGCCACCTCGACACACGCCCCGCCGTTGCTGCCGCTCTTGGTGCTCTTGTGCCACTGCGCGCCGGTCATGTCCATGTCGCTGCCACTTCCCTGATGAGTTTGAGCGATAGCATCCGAGGTAGAGCCTCGCCCACTATGCGCGCCCACCTGCTCTCCAGGGTAGCAATTTCCGCCGCATCTTCCGTGATGTGAGCCCGGACCTGACCGTCCTCGTGTGCGACCCGGGCCCCGTCCGGAAGCTCGGCCATGATGAACGGCCCGCCCATCCCGAGATACATCGGAGTATCGAGTGGAACCACGTGCACCTGCACGGAGGGCAGATCGGCGCACGCGGCGATGTGCTCGCACTGCTCGCGCATGATTGCGCGGTCGCGGCCGACGCGTCTCCGGAGGGCAGTCTCGTCTACGACCGCGATGAGGTGCGGTGGCCGGCCCCGCTGCAAGATCGCCTGGCGTGCCATGCGCGCCGTCACCAACTCGTCGACCTGCTCGGGTAACAGCGCCTCCATCGACAGCGTCGCCCGCGCGTACGCCTCGGTCTGAAGTAGACCCGGCACCCACGCCAGCTCGAACCACCGCAGCTCGACCGCCTCGCGCTCGATGTCCGCCCACCGCCGGAACCATGCCGGTTCGCGGCGCTTCAACGCGTCCGGCCAGAGGTCGAGCACGTCCCGCCCGAGGATCGAAGCGACCCGCACCCGGTGCCGGGCGCGCGGGATGCGTCCGTGACTCACCCACCGCGCCGCTGTCTTCGGGTCGACGCCCACCTGGGCTGCCAGGCTTTCGGCGGTCTCGCCTGCGTCGAGCATCGCGACCTTCACCGCGTGATTCATCCCCGTTACCCCTCTGTAGCGCACTCGGGACGTCCCGACGGTCCCGTTGCCATGATCTAACGCTGTGTACCCGTCCCGCAACTGCCTGCAAGAGTCGTGTGTAGAGCGACGCCGCCGGTCGAAGAGGACACCCGCCGGTCGCGTTTGCTGGGGGGCCGTCTCTTTCGAGGGGTGAGAGGCGGCCCCTCTCCAACGCCACGACGTCAGGGGAGCACCGTGCCCGATAAGCCGAAGCCTGCCGACCCGCCACCGGCACCGGAACCGAAGCCGGCCGCCGAGCCGCCGCCCGCGCGCCCGTACCTGCCCGGTCCGATCGGCCCGGTCGTCCCGCCGTGGCGGGGTCCCGGCCGCCTGGCGAACGTCACTCCCGGGCACCGCTGGCGGGAGCGGAGGCCCGCGCGGTGACCCCGCCGCTGGTTCGCTCCGGCGACGTGCTGCGCCTGTCCCGCGCCGCAAGCGTGCAGTTCGTCCGGCCGATCACGGTCCGGGTCATCCGGGTACTGACCGACTGGCACACGTACGACGGGTGGGTGTGGGTCGACGCGTACGTGCTCGACGCCGCAGGCGACGCGGTCTCCCGGCGGACCCTGTTCCTCCAGCCTTCCGGTGCCGGGCGCCTGAAGGCCCCGGTCCGCACGCCGGCAGCCCGCACGCCGGTAGCCCGCGGGCCGGTCCCGCGAAGGGTGTCGACCTCGTGACCGGTGTGATCCCGGGTCGGCACACGCCCCTGCCCCCGACCTGGCTGTGCCGGGTGGACGCGCACCCGTGGCCCTGCGGGGAGGCGAAACTCGCCCTGCTGGCGAAGTACGCCGACGACCGGCCCCGACTGCTGACGCTGCTCGCGGGCTGGAAAGTGGAGGCGGAGGACCACCTCGCGCAGCTCGACAGCGGTCGCCCGGTCGACGTGACCGACCGCTTCCTCACCTGGGCCCGCCCGCCCACCGACTGACCTTCATCCGCCCGGGACCCGCCCGGCGTCGGCTGTCCCGTCCCCCCGGCGAGGCACCGGCCCGGGGCGGGGGCGTGCATCCGTTCGTGGCCCTGGCCTGCCCGTGCGCCCCGGGTCCCGCCCGGTCGGTCAGCTCTCCTCGATGCCGTTCAGCAGCTCGTCGGCCACCTCAAGGGCGATCTTCTTGCGTTCGTCGTCGCTGATGTCCGGTGTCCGCACGGCGAACCAACTGCTGTGCACGGCGAACAGGACGAGCGTGGCCCGCAGTTGGGCCCGGGGTGAGTCGTCGCCCTGGCAGATCGCGTCGGCCAGGCGGAACATCCGCTCGCGCATCTGTTGGCCGGCGACGAGGCTCTTGAGCACGGTCTGGTTCTGTTCGAAGAAGCGCATCACCACGGACTGCCCGGGGGCGAACATCGTGTCGGCGTACTGGCTGACCAGGGCGTGCCGGGTGGCCTGGGTGGCCGGCTGGTCGCGGGCCCAGTCGATCAGCTCGTCCATCCGGTGCAACCGGTCCTCGACGTAGCTGTTGACGATCTCCTCCTTGCTCTTGAAGTGGTAGTAGAGGGCGGCCTTGGTCACCCCGAGGCGCTCGGCGATCTCGCGGAGCGAGGTCTTCTCGTACCCCTGCTCGGTGAAGAGCTCCAGCGCGACAGCCTGAATGCGCTCCCGCGTGCCACCTGTGCTCTGACTCACCATTACCACCCAACTCGCTTGACGGGGTCCGGCTGTCCAACTTACCGTGCGGCTAGTAAGGTGACTAGCCGGGCGGCAAGTAAGTGCGACATATCTCGGGGGAGCTTACCCATGACTCAGGAAACCCAGGCGACGGCGAAACCCAACATCCGGGTGGTGCTGTTCGGTCTGATGATCGCGATGATGCTCGCGATGCTCGACAACATGATCGTCAGCACGGCGCTGCCGCGGATCGTCAGCGAGTTCGGTGGCGTCAACCACTTCACCTGGGTGGTCACCGCGTACGTGCTCGGCACCACCGTCTCCACCCCGATCTGGGGCAAGCTCGGTGACCTGTACGGCCGCAAGGCGATCTTCCTGACCTCGGTGGTCATCTTCCTGATCGGGTCGGCGCTCTGCGGGATGTCCGGTTCGGCGCTGCTCGGCGGCACCGGCAACGGGATGGTCGAGCTGATCGCCTTCCGGGCCGTGCAGGGGCTCGGTGCCGGTGGCCTGATGGTCGGCGTGATGGCGATCATCGGTGACCTGGTGCCGCCCCGGGAGCGGGGCCGCTACCAGGGCATGATCGCCGGCATCATGGCGATCGCCATGGTCGCCGGCCCGCTGGTCGGCGGCTTCATCACCGACAACCTCTCCTGGCGCTGGGCGTTCTACGTCAACCTGCCGCTCGGTGGGCTCGCGCTGCTGATCCTGGCGACCACGATGCACCTGCCGAAGTACCGCACCGAGCACCGGATCGACTGGCTGGGCGCGGGACTGCTGTCCGTCGGCATCACCGCGATCGTCCTGGTCACCACCTGGGGCGGGAACGAATACGACTGGGCGTCCCCGCAGATCTTCGGTCTCGCCGCGCTGGCGCTGGTGAGCCTGGTGGCCTTCGCTCTCGTCGAGCGTCGGGTCGCCGAGCCGATCCTGCCGCTCGGCCTCTTCGCCAACCGCAACTTCGCGCTGATCTCGATGATCGGCTTCCTGCTCGGCTTCGCGATGTTCGGCGCGATGAACTTCCTGCCGCTCTACCAGCAGACCGTGCAGGGTGCCTCCGCCACCAACAGCGGTCTGCTGCTGCTCCCGCTGATGTTCGGCATGCTGGTGGTGTCGCTGGTGGTCGGCCGGGCCATCACCCGGACCGGGCGCTACCGGGTGTTCCCGATCGTCGGTGGTGTGGTGATGGCCGTCGGCATGGCATTGCTGTCCCTGCTGGAGGTCGACACCGGCAAGGTCGAGTCGTCGCTCTACATGCTGGTCCTCGGTGCCGGCATGGGCTTCCTGATGCAGACCTCCATGCTCATCGCGCAGAACAGCGTGGAGCAGAAGGACCTCGGTGCGGCCAGCGGCGCGGCCACCTTCTTCCGCTCCATCGGCGGTTCGTTCGGCATCTCGCTGTTCGGCGCGATCTTCGCCAACCGGCTCGCCGACTCGCCGGCCGGCAGCGCGTTCGAAGGTGGCACCGGCGAGGGCCGGGGGATGGACCTGACCAAGCTCAAGGAGTTGCCGGCGCAGGCACGTGAGGTGGTGCTCGGCGGCCTCTCCGACGCCATCTCGCACGTCTTCTTCTGGGCCATGATCATCACGATCGCGGTGCCGGTGCTCGCCTGGTTCATCCGGGAGATCCCGCTGCGCACGGCGAACGCCGTCCCGCCGCCGGAGGCCACCGGCGAGGAGCAGGCCGAGGTCGCCCTCGGCAAGGCCCCGGTCTCCTGACCCGATCCCGTCCCGTTCGTCGCGGCCGGTCCATCCCCTCCCGGGGGTACGGGCCGGCCGCGTGGCGTCAGGGCCGGCCGCGCGGCGTCAGGGGTGGCGGCGGACCAGGGCGGTGAGGCGACGCCAGGCGCGGGCCAGGTGGCCGGTCCGGCGGGGCGGGCCGGGGTGGCGAGCAGCCGGTGGGCCAGCGCGGTGGTGTCCGGGTCCACGGTCGGGGTGGCCAGCGCCAGGTGGGCCAGGGAGATGGCGATCGGCACCGGCCGGCCCTGGGCGACGGTCGCCACGTCGGCGAGGCGCTCGGCCACCAGCCCGGCCACGTCGGGGCGCACCGCCGGGTCCACCCAGGCGGCGGTGACCAGGGCGAACAGTGCCGCCTCGGTGATCCAGTCCTCGACGCCCCAGATCAGTTCCACCAGCACCCGACGGCGGGTCGAGGCGGCCCAGGGTTCGTCGGTGCGGTGGTGCAGCAGACCCAGGCAGGCCCAGACCTGGACGCAGCGCACCCACAGTGACGGGTCCTGGCCGGTGAGCACCCGACCCAGCGCGGTCGGCGGTGCCTCGGGCGGGTGCACCAGCAGGCCCAGCAGGTCGGCCAACTCCAGGGTAGCCAGCCCGACCGCCGCGTCGTAGGCGGCCGGTGGGTGCGGCCAGGCCGGGTGGGCGAGTTGGCGTACCCGGTCGGCGGCGACGGTGGACGGGGCCGGCAGGGTGGGCGCGGCGGTGGTGCCGTCGTAGCGCCAGAGCCGGCACTCGGTGGCCCGGCGTGGCTCGCGTGGGTCCGGCTCGGCGACGCCGGTGACCTCGACGTGCAGGCCGGGCACGGCGGCGGTGACGGTACGCATCGCGCTCGGCGGTTCGACCGAGTCGAGGCGGACCGCCGCGTCGGGGAAGCCGTCGGCGGCGAGCGCCCGGCGCAACGCGTCGACCATCGCGCCCGTCGCCGGGGTGACCTGCCCCAGCCAGGGGCGTCCCCGGCAGGACTCGGCGAGGTCGGTGTGCTCGTGGGTGTCGTCGGGGTGGTCGCGGGTGAAGTCGGCGAGGGCGACCATGTGCCCGACGTCGCCGTCGCGCAGGAACCGCAGCCGGTGCGCGGTGTGCACCGCGCAGTCGAAGCTCGGGTCGCGGGCCAGCGCCCGGTCGATCCAGCCGAGGGCCTGGTCGAGCTGGCCGTGGTCGGCCAGGGTGCCGGCGATGTCGGCATAGACGGCGAGGTCGTCGGGGTCGTGCGCGACGGCCCGTTCCAGGGCGGCCAGGGCCTCCCGGGTGCGGCCGGCGCTGCGGTAGGCGTACCCGAGCCAGACCTCGCCGAGCTTGGACGGCGCCTCGCGTACCCCGCGGCTGGCCCAGGTGACCGCGAGGGTGACCTCGCCGAGCCGCCGGGCCAGCGCGGACGCCGCCCCGAGCAGCAGGGCGTGCCGGGGGTGCGCGGCGACCGCGTGCCGGGCCAGGGTGAGGTACGGCTGCAGGGGTGCCCGGCCGGTCCGGGGCACCGGGTCGGGCACGGCGGCGCAGACCTGCATGAGGATCCGGGCGCAGCGGTCCGGGTCGAGCCGTTGCGCCAGCTCGGGGTCGGTCACCCAGGGCACCCCGGCCCAGTCGACGCCGGGGGCGTGACCGGTGGCGGCGACCAGCAGGTCCAGCCCTTCGGCGGGCCGGCCGGCGGCGGCGAGCAGGTGGGCGCGGGCGACCACGGCCCCGACGTGTGCGCGGTGGCCGAGCGGGAAGAGGTCGAGGTCACCGCCGGCCGCGGTGGCGATCCGGGTGAGCGTCTCGTGGGTGTCGGGCAGGGTCGGTGCCAGCACCAGCGCGGCGGCGAGGTGGTCGGCGGCGTGGGCCAGGTCGCCCTCGTCGAGCGCGATCCGGGCGAGGGCGAGTTCCTCCGCCGCGGTCAGCGCGGGTGGCTCCTCCGACACGTCGGCCTCTCGCTCGCAGGGGGGTTGCCAGGGCTGGGCAAGCGTAGGGGATGCCGGCAACAAGTGTGGATCTCCTGCGCGTTAGTGCTCGCAGCAATGGTGAGAATGGCTCGTTCGTGCAAGACTGAACATGAAACGCGCGGCAAATGCGCAAGGAGGGGGAGTCTCCGTGACACATCCAGGGGCCGGGATGGCCGCCGACATCGCCGAGCAGCCGGCCGGTTACGCGCGGCTGCTCTCCGCCGAGCACGCCGGGGCGATCGCCCGGGTCGCGGCGGCCGTCGCGCGACGCCGCCCCGGCACGTCGTCTTCACCGCCCGGGGCACCTCCGACCACGCCGCCCTCTACGGGGCGTACCTCACCGAGATCCGGCTCGGACTGCCCGCCGGGCTCGCCTCGCCCAGCGCGGTCACCGTCTACGGGGCCCGCCCCGACCTCTCCGACGCGCTGGTCGTCGGGGTCAGCCAGAGCGGCGGCTCACCCGACCTGACCGAGGTGCTGCGCACCGCCCGCGAGGCCGGCGCGCTCACCCTGGCGGTCACCAACGACCCCGACTCGCCGTTGGCGCAGACCGCCGAGCTGGGCGTCGACATCGCCGCCGGGCACGAGCGGGCGGTCGCCGCGACGAAGACCTACACCGCCGAACTGCTCGCCCTGCTGCTGCTGGTGGAGGGCATCCGGGCCGGGGACGGGGTGCTGCCGGCCGACCAGCGGGCCGCCCTGGAACGCCTCCCCGAGCTGGCCGAGCACACCCTCGCCGACCCCACCCCGGCCCAGCTCGCCCCGCGCTACCGGTTCGCCGGCCAGCTCGTCACCACCGGCCGGGGGTACGCGTACCCGACCGCCCGGGAGGCGGCGCTCAAGCTGATGGAGACCTCCTACCTGCCGGCGCTGGCCTTCTCCGGCGCGGACCTGCTGCACGGCCCGCTCGCGATGACCGACCCGGACGTGCCGGTGCTGGCCGTGGTCGGCTCCGGCCCCGGCGGCCGGTCCATGGGTGAGGTGCTGCCCCGCCTCGGCGAACGCCGCGCCGACGTGGTGGTGGTCGGCTCGGCCGAGGTCGAGGGGGTCACCCGGATGGCCGTGCCCGAGGTCGACGAGCGGTACGCCCCGCTGCTGGACATCCTGCCGTTGCAGCGCCTCGCGCTCGCCCTGGCGTTGGCCCGGGGTGAGGACCCGGACGCCCCACGCGGGCTGAAGAAGGTCACCGCGACGATGTGAGCCGGGCCGGCCAGCGGGACGGGGTCGGGGTGGGCGTGGCACGCTGTGTCTCGTGTCCACGCTGCGCGACCTCGCCGAGGAGCACACCCAGCTCCGCCCGGCCGACATCGACCACCTGCACCGCATCGCCGGGGACTGGCAGTTGCTGTCCGACCTGTCCTTCGCCGACCTGTTGCTGTGGGTGCCGGTGGACGACGACGGCACGTTCCTCTGCGTCGCCCAGGTCCGCCCGACGACCGCCCCGACCGCCTACCTGGACGACCAGGTGGGGCGGATCGTGGGCGGGCCGGAGGTGGCCCACCTGGAGGTGGCGTACCGGCAGGGCCGGATCTGGCGGGAGGGCGACCCGGTCTGGTACGGCGACGTGCCCGCCCGGCACGAGGCGATCCCGGTCCGGCTGCGCACCGCCGACGGGGAGGCCGGCGAGGTGATCGCGGTGGTCGGCCGGGACACCAACCTGTCCACCGCCCGCACCCCCAGCCAGTTGGAGCTGAACTACCTCACCACCGCCGACGACCTGGCCCAGATGATCGCCGACGGCACCTTCCCGCCGCCCCGGCACCCGGGCGAGACCACCTCCGCGCCCCGGGTCGGCGACGGGTTGGTCCGCCTCGACGCGGGCGGCAAGGTCACCTACGCCAGCCCGAACGCGCAGTCGGCGTACCGCCGGTTGGGTTACGCCTCCCACCTGGTGGGCGAGGACCTGGCCAAGCTGCACCGCCGGCTGGCCAGCGACCCGCTGGACGGCACCGAGGCGGCCAACGGCATCCTCGCCGCGCTGCGCGGCGAGGGCCCGCCCCGGCGGGAGATCGACGCCCGGGGGGCGACGATGCTCACCCGGGCCCTGCCGCTGATGCCCGCCGGGGTGCCGATCGGCGCGCTGGTCCTGGTCCGCGACATCACCGAGGTACGCCGCCGCGACCGGGCCCTGATCACCAAGGACGCCACCATCCGGGAGATCCACCACCGGGTGAAGAACAACCTGCAGACCGTCGCCGCGCTGCTGCGCCTGCAGGCCCGGCGGGTGTCGATGCCGGAGGCCCGGGTCGCCCTGGAGGAGTCGGTACGCCGGGTCGCCTCCATCGCCCTGGTGCACGAGACGCTCTCCATGTCCAGCGACGAGGCGGTCGAGTTCGACGGGATCGTCGACCGGGTGGCGAGCGCGGCGACCGAGGTGGCCGCGACCGAGGTGAGCGTCGGGATGCGCCGGACCGGCAGCTTCGGGGTGCTGCCCGCCGAGATCGCCACCTCGCTGGTGATGGTGCTCAACGAGTTGCTGCTCAACGCCGTCGAGCACGGCTTCCCGCCGGCCGAGGAGGGGGTCGACGTCCCGGAGTCGGAGGCCCGCCCGGAGGTGGTCGTCACGGCGCACCGGCAGCGTAAGCAGCTGCACGTCTCGGTGGCGGACAACGGGCGCGGCCTGCCGGCCGAGTTCGACGCCGCCAAGGGTGGGCGGCTCGGTCTGCAGATCGTCCGGGCGCTGGTGACCGGGGAGCTGCGGGGCAGCATCGAGCTGCGTCCCGGCCCGACCGGCGGCACCGAGGCGGTGCTGGTGCTCCCGCTGGCCAAGGCCTGAACCGGCCGCCCGACGGCCCGGTTGCCCGGTGGTGACGCCGGGATGAATGTGAGTAGAGCGACGTACGATCTGCGGCCCGGTGAGGCTTTCGGTCGATTGGCGGGCATTGACACCTTGCAGCCGACTGAATAGTTTTCTAGCTTCACCACCAAGCAGACACGGCCAGCTCACCGTGCCCGGCTTCCTGGACGCGTCCGGCGACATCCGCTCGCCCTGTCGGGGAGCGCGTGCGCCCGGTGGGCGGGGGAGACGAAGCGATGACCTCACCGCCTGCGGTCGATCCGGCTGCGGTGCTGTCGCCGACCGCCGAGTTCCGGGTGCCGCGTCAGACGTCGAAGTGGACCCCCCGCAAGCCCTCCGACGAGGCGCACCGGCCCGCGTACGCCCCGGTGCCGTTGCCGCCGACGGACGCCGAGCTGTTCTCCTACCGCAAGCGGCGACTGGCCGCCCTGATGGTGCCGTCGCTGGTCAGCTTCGGCTGCCTGATCACCAGCCAACTGCTCTTCGTCCGGCTCACCCCGTGGCTGTGGCTGCTCGCCCCGCTGCTGTTCTTCACCGTCGTCTACTACCTCATCTCGCTGGCGGTGAACCTCTTCACCCCGGGCTTCGACCTGGCCCGCCACCAGGAACTGGTGCGCACCTGGCGGCCGGCCCGCTACCCGAGCGTCGACGTGTTCCTGCCGGTCTGCGGCGAGCCTGCGCACGTGCTGCGCAACACCTGGGAGCACGTGCGGGCGATGGGCCGCCACTACCGGGGCGAGGTCACCGTCTACGTGCTCGACGACTCGCCCAACGAGGCGATGGAACGGATGGCGCTCGCCTTCGGCTTCGTCTACCAGCGGCGACCCAACCGGGGCTGGTTCAAGAAGGCCGGCAACATGCGGTACGCCTTCGAACGCACCATGAGCGACTTCATCCTGGTGCTGGACGCCGACTTCGTCCCGCGTAAGGACATGCTCGACCAGATGCTGCCCTGGTTCGACGCCGAGCCGAACGCGGGCATCGTGCAGTCGCCGCAGTTCTTCCGGGTGCACCTGGGGCAGACCTGGGTGGAGCGGGGAGCCGGGGCGGTGCAGGAGCTGTTCTACCGGTCGGTGCAGGTGTCCCGACAGGCCCACGACTCGGCGATCTGCGTGGGCAGTTGTGCCGTCTACCGCCGCGACGCGCTGTTCTCCATCGGCGGGTCCACCCTGATCGAGCACTCCGAGGACGTGCACACCGGCTTCGACCTGCGGATGAAGGGGTGGAACCTGCGGTACATCCCGGTCGTGCTGGCCGCCGGGCTCTGCCCGTCGGACGTGGACTCGTTCTTCACCCAGCAGTACCGCTGGTGCGCCGGCTCGATGAGCCTGCTCGGGTCGAGGAAGTTCTGGTCGACGAAGTTGCGGCTGCGGGCCCGGCTCAGCTACATCTCCGGCTTCTGCTACTACCTGCACACGGGGCTGTTCACCTTCGTCGCGCCGGTCATCCCGGTGTTGATGCTCACCGCGTTCGCGCACCAGATCGCGCTCGCCAACTACCTGCTGATCCTGCCCAGCGTGGTCTACAACATGATCATCTTTCCGTTCTGGCACCGCAGCCGCTACGGCCTGGAGAGCTGGACGGTCAAGATGCTCTACGGCTGGGCGCACGCCTTCGCCATCATCGACATCGTCCGGGGCCGGCGGATGGGCTGGCAGCCCACCGGCGGCACCGCCAAGAAGAGCAAGACCCGACGGCTGTGGACCGCCATGAAGGTCTGGACCGCCGGCACCGGCCTGGTCTGGGCCGGTGTCGCCGGCTGGCGGATGCTCGTCGAACCCGAACCGTGGATCTTCGTACCGGCCCTGCTCAGCGCGGTCTTCTACCTGGCCGTCGTCGGGCAGGCGCTGCTGGTCGACCCGGAACGCGACGTCGAGGTCGTCCGGTGAGGACGAAATACCTCGTCACCTTCCTGCTGGTGGTCGCGCTGGCGTTCACCGAGTTCGCCGTGCTGCGCCGGGTCGACATCAAGGTCGCCGGGTCCGCCGGCGGGCCGGGCGGGGCCGCCGCTGCCGAGGAACAGATTCCGGCGTACGACGTCACCGCGCTGAAGTCACCCAAGGGCAAGTACCTCGGCGTCACCGTGACCGGCGGTGCCGAGATGGGCCGGGTCCGCGCCTTCGCCGAGGAAACCGGCAAGACCCCCAACCTGGTGGCGATCTTCGAGAGCTTCGACGACAGGTTCGCCGCCAGCGAGGTCCGCGAGCTGCACAACTACGGCGCGCTGGCGGTGATCCGCTGGGAGCCGTACGACGTGCCGCTGCGGGACATCGCCGCCGGCAAGCACGACGCGTACGTCAAGGAGTTCGCCGCCGCCGTGCGCACCCTGAACCTGCCGATCGCCCTCACCTTCGCCCACGAGATGAACGGGCACTGGTACTCCTGGGGGACGAAGCAGACCAAGGCCAGCGAGTACGTCGCCGCCTGGCGGCACCTGCACGACATCTTCACCCAGCAGGGCGCCACCAACGTGATCTGGACGTGGACCCCGAACGTCGTCAACTACCTGCGCAAGGTCAGCATCAGGGCGCTCTACCCCGGGGACGCCTACGTCGACTGGGTCGGCATGGACGGGTACTACACCAACCGTGGCCTCAAGACGTTCCAGGACCTCTTCGTCCCCACCATCACCCAGATCCGCACCTTCACCAGGCGTCCGCTGCTGATCGTGGAGACCGGGGCCGAACCGAGCAGCCGACGACCGGCCCAGATCACCGACCTGCTCACCAACGTGACCAAGCGCAAGGACCTCCTCGGGGTGGCGTACTTCAACATCAACGGCTCCGGGAAGTGGAACATCGACCGGGACGACGCCGCGCTGCGCGCGTTCCGCCGGTCCGCCGCCAAGGACACCTTCGGCTTCGACATCCGGACCGTGAAGTGACCGCGCCGGCTATCCAGTGGACCGGGCAGGCCGACCCGGCGGAGGTCACCGGTCACGCCGTACCCCGGCGGGCGGCGGGCCGGGGCGGCGGCTGGTGGGCGCTGCTGCCGACCGTCGTCGCGCTCGGCCTCGGCTGGTGGCGGCTGGACGCCCGGGACCTGTGGAACGACGAACTGGTCACCTGGCACGTCACGTCACTGTCGGTCGAGCAGTTCCGGATGCTGGTCGGCAACATCGACCTGGTGCACGCCGGCTACTACGTGATCATGTCGGTGCTGACCACGCTGACCGGGGACTCGACGACCGCCCTGCGGCTGCCGTCGGTGCTCGCGATCGGGCTCACCGCCGGGCTGGTCACCCTGATCGGGCGGCGACTCTTCGACACCCCGGTCGGGGTGCTGGCCGGCCTGGTCTTCGCCCTGCTGCCCACCGTCTCCCGGTACGCCCAGGAAGCCCGCTCGTACGCCCTGGTCACCCTGGCGGCGGTGGCGGCCACCTGGCTCTTCCTGCGCGCGGTGGACCGGCCGACCCGGGGCCGCTGGTGGGCGTACGGCGTGCTGCTGGTGCTGGTCGGCTGGCTGCACTTCGTCGCGCTGCTGGTGGTGGTCGCGCACCTGTTCCACCTGTGGCGGTCGGTGCGCGGCGAGGAGCCCCGGTGGCGGTGGGCGGCGTCCACCGGCATCGCCGGGCTGTTCGTCCTCCCGGTGCTGATCCTCGGCAGCCGGCAGTCCGGGCAGATCTCCTGGGTGGAGAACGACGGCGACGCCGTGCTGCGCTTCCTGGCGAACCTGACCGGCACGACGGCCGCGTTGGCGCTGGTCGCGGCGTTCGCCGCCCTCGCGGTGGCGGTGGCCGGCCGGCAGTGGCGGAACACCGTGCTGATGCTGCTGATCTGGGCCGTGCTGCCCCCGGTCGCCGGTTACCTGACGTTCAGCGTGGTGCACCTGTTCCTGGCCCGGTACTTCCTGTTCACCGTGCCGGCGTGGGCGCTGCTCGCCGCGTTCGCGGTCTGCCGCACCGCCCGGCTGGCGATCCGGGGGCGGGTGCCGGCGGCCTGGCTGGCCGGCGCGTTGGTGCTGCTGCCGGTGCTGGCCTGGCAGACCCTGCCGGCGCAGGAGCGGGTGCGCTCCAACGAGGCCGACGGGCAGCCCCGCTACCTCGACGCGGTCCGCTACCTGGGCAAGCAGGTCAAGCCGGGCGACGGGGTCGCCTACAACGACGGGTTCGGTGGCTCCAGCGACGTGGCCCGCAAGGCCACCGACTACGGGCTGCGCGACCAAGTGCACCCCCGGGACGTCTTCGTGGCCGTACCGGCCCGGCAGACCGGCTGGCTGACCGCCCGCGAGTGCCGGGAGCCGTTGCCCTGCCTCGGCGACACCAGGCGGATCTGGCTGGTGGAGACGGGCCACCTCAACGACCCGCTGGCCGGACTGCCACCGGCCCGTGAGGCCCTGCTACGGCAGCGTTTCCTCATCCGGCACGTCGAGCGGTTCGACCGGGTCCGGGTGGTCCTGCTGGAACGCAAACCGGCCTGACGGGGGAGCTGCGCCGGGCACCCGCCCGGCGTCCGCCGGGCCGGGCGGGTGTGGTCAACGCCGACGGACGAGCAGCGCCACCGTCACCCCCGGCCGGGGTCGGACCTGCTCGACGGTGAACCCGGCCCGCAGCGCGTCGCCCTTGCCGCCCGGCACCGCCGCGAGCGGATCGTCGTGTCGCCCGGCCACCACCAGCCAGACCCGGTCCACGCCAGCCAGGCACCCGGTGGGTCGGGGGCACTCGTCGACCCACAGATCGGCTCGGTCCTGCCGCCCGCTGGTGACCAGCACGTCCCGGGGTCGCACCCCGGCGGCGGACCCGGCTGTCCGGTCCCCGGCTGTCCGGGCCAGGTGGTAGTCGATGCCGAGGTCGAGGAAGAGCCAACCGTCGCGGGGCGAGTAGACCACCGCGTCACCGGGCCGCTGCCCGGCGGCGATCACCGCCGCCGCCCCCCGGTAGTCGACGGTCGCGCTGCGCGGCCAGCCGTGGCTGTGCCGTACCGCCGCCTGGTCCGGTAGCCCGAGCAGCGCGGCCAGCGCCACCACCGCCACCGCTCCCGTCCGGGCCGTGGGCGGCGGCGCGGCCAGGGCGGCACCGGCGAGCAGGCAGGCGAAGGGCACCGTGAAGAACAGGTAACGCGGCACCCACAGGGGTACGGCCAGCGCGGCGACGAAGAGCAGCAGGACCGGCAGCACCACGCAGGCGTCGGGGAGCA
Source organism: Micromonospora sp. RL09-050-HVF-A (assembly GCF_019374995.1). Classification (NCBI taxonomy): domain Bacteria; kingdom Bacillati; phylum Actinomycetota; class Actinomycetes; order Micromonosporales; family Micromonosporaceae; genus Micromonospora; species Micromonospora sp. RL09-050-HVF-A. The sequence goes on along the minus strand of NZ_JAGKQP010000002.1, from coordinate 3,345,052 downwards.
GACCGCGCCGCCCCGAGCGGGCGGCCCCGAGCGCGGCGAGTCCGACCAGCAGCCCGCCCACCACGCCGCTCTGCGCCAGCCCGCCCGGCAACGCCGCCAGGTCGGCCAGCCGGGCCGGGGCGACCCAGTCGAGCTGGTGGGACCGCTGCCCCTGCGCGGTGACCAGTAGCGGTGACAGCACCACCCCGGCGACCAGCACGGCCACCGCCCACCACCCCAACCGCCGGTCCCACCGCCCGCTGTTACCCGGTCCGCCTTTGCCCGGTCCGCTATCACCCAGTCTGCTGTTGCCTGGTCCGCCTTCGCCTGGTCCGCCTTCGCCTGGTCCGCCTTCGCCTGGTCCGCCTTCGCCTGGTCCGCCTTCGCCTGGTCCGCCTTTGCCCGGTCTGCTGTCGCCCCGCCCGCTATCTTTCGGTCTGCTGTTGCCTGGTTGGTTGTTGCCCGGTCGGCTGTTGCTGTTGGCGGGCGGACCGGTGGGGTCGGCGGTCGGACGGCCGTGGACCCGGGCGGCCAGCACCACCACGGCGTGCGCGGCGAGCAGGCCCAGGGCGAGCAGATGGGCCAGACCGAGCCCGGCGACGGCTGCGGCGTAGCAGGACCAGCGCTGCCACCCCGGGCCGTCCAACGCGCGGGCCAGCAGCACGGTGGCCAGCACCGCGAAGAAGGTCACCAGCGCGTAGGGCCGGGCCTCCTGGGCATACCGGGAGGTACCCGGCAGGACCGCGAAGAGCAGGCCGGCGACCAGGCCGGCACGTGCCCCGAACAACCGCCGACCGAGTACGGCCGTGAAGCCCGCCGCCCCCGCCATCGCCAGCACCGAGGGCAACCGCAGCGCCGCCACCGAGTCGCCGAACACCCCGGTCCAGCCGTGCACCAGCAGGTAGTACGCCCCGGTCGCCGCATCGACGGTTCGGGTGAGCCGGAACACGTCCCCGACACCTCGGGTGGCCGCGCTCCAGGTGGCCAACTCGTCGCGCCAGGGCTGGGCCTGGCTGATCCCGTAGCAGCCGGCGGCCAGGGTGACCAGCAGCGGAACCGCCCAGACCAGCGCACCCGTCCACGAACCCGCTGACGATCCTGCCGCCAACCGCCAATGCCGCTTTCCGGACATTGTGCCCACCGGTCGAGGGTCCCACATCCGTCCCGACGATGCCGCCGGAGCCGAATCCCACCGTGTCCGCTGTCGAGCGGTGATGGTGCCGCCCTCGGGGCTTGGCCCGGCCGGCGTCCAACGGGACGGCATCCTCCTGGCGGGCAGGGTGGTAGTGGTTCGCTTCCTTTAGAGCTGATGCCGTAAACGATTCACGGTCGCCGACCCCGCCGGCCCCGCCGACCCCTCGACCCGCCGACCCGCCGACCCGCCGACCCGCCGACCCGCCGACCCCGGATTACATCCGTTCTCGATCCCTATCCCTTTCCCTATCCCGGTCCCGGTGACCGGCACCGATCCCGCCGTCAGCCACTGATCCCGATCCCGACCCGTCGGTCGTCGGCGGTCGGAGCGGACCCTTCTTTTCGTGGATGGTGTTCATCAATGCTCTGCATGGTCTGTCGGCCGGAGTGGCGATTCGTCTACGTCATCAGCTCGACAGGGCGTCCATGAGACATCAGCGGGGACGGCTATAGGGGGATCGAGCTGCCGATCTACCGCTCGCCGGCCGGCCCCCTGGTCTGCCCACCGGCCCTCCGCTGGCCCTGCCGGCCCGCCGGGAGCCGGGGAGGCGGGCAGGGGCGGTGACGGTGGGGATGCGGCCCGTGATGTGGGATCCCGCACGTGGTCATTGGCCCACCTCCGCAGGGTGTGGGAGCATGGCTGCATGACCGCCGCTGTCGTCCGCCGCTTCGTGGCCCGTCGCCACGTCGACTACGGCCGCGTGCGCAGCGCGATCTGTCCGGCCCACTGACGACGCCCGACTCATTCGTCTCGGGCGCGTGTTCCGCGCCGGCCGTTCCGACACCGTTGTCCTCGGCCCTTCCCGGGCCGGCTGCCGCCGCGAGCGCGCTCCCACCGAGGCACCGCAGAGACAACGGAGGACGCCGCGATGGCGGTCAGCAGCACCCCGGCCCGTCCCGGGACCCCGACGGCCACCGCCGTTCCCGCCACCCGTGCCCCCCGTCGTCCCCGTGGCGAGGGACAGTGGGCCCTCGGCCACCGTGAGCCGCTCAACCCCAATGAGCGGATCAAGAAGGACGACGACCCGCTGAACGTCCGGGCCCGGATCGAGAACATCTACGCCCACGGCGGTTTCGCCTCCATCGACCCACAGGACCTGCGCGGCCGGTTCCGTTGGTGGGGCCTCTACACCCAGCGCAAGGCCGGGATCGACGGCGGGCGCACCGCCGTGCTGGAGCCGCACGAGCTGGAGGACGAGTTCTTCATGCTCCGGGTCCGGGTCGACGGCGGCCAGCTCTCCCTGGCCCAGTTGCGCGTCATCGCCGACATCTCCCGGGAGTTCGCCCGGGACACCGCCGACATCACCGACCGGCAGAACATCCAGTACCACTGGATCCGGGTCGAGGACATGCCGGAGATCTGGCGTCGGCTGGAGTCGGTCGGCCTGCAGACCACCGAAGCGTGCGGGGACTGCCCCCGTATCGTGCTGGGCAGCCCGGTCGCCGGGGTCGCCGAGGACGAGGTGCTCGACCCGACCCCCGCGCTCGACGAGATCGTCAGCCGGTACGTCGGCGACAAGGCGTACTCGAACCTGCCCCGCAAGTTCAAGACCACGATCTCCTGGCTGGTCGACACCCCGTACGAGGCGAACGACATCGCCTTCCTCGGGGTGGAGCACCCGGAGCACGGCCCCGGCTTCGACGTCTGGGTCGGTGGCGGCCTGTCCACCAACCCGATGCTGGCCAAGCGGCTCGGCGTCTGGGTGCCGCTGGCCGAGGTGCCGGACGTCTGGGCGGGGGTGGTCGGCATCTTCCGCGACTACGGCTACCGCCGGCTGCGCAACCGGGCCCGGTTGAAGTTCCTGGTCGCCGACTGGGGCGTGGAGAAGTTCCGCGAGGTGCTGGAAAAGGAGTACCTGGGCCGTACCCTGCTCGACGGCCCGGCCCCGCAGCTGCCCGACAAGCCGGTCGACCACATCGGCGTGCACCGGCAGCGCGACGGGCTCAACTATGTCGGGGCCGCCCCGGTGGTCGGGCGGGTGTCCGGCGGGCAGTTGACCAAGCTCGCCGACGTGGTCGAGGCGCACGGCAGCGACCGGGTGCGGCTCACGCCGTACCAGAAGCTGCTGGTGCTGGACGTGCCGCCGGCGCGGACCGAGTCCCTGGTCGACGAGCTGCGCGGGATCGGCCTGGAGGCCCGGCCGTCGGCCTGGCGGCGCGGCACCATGGCCTGCACCGGCATCGAGTTCTGCAAGCTGGCCATCGTCGAGACCAAGGCGCGCGGCGAGGAGCTGGTGGCCCGGCTGGAGGAGCGGCTGCGCGACTTCGACGCCGACATCTCCATCCACCTCAACGGCTGCCCGAACGCCTGCGCGCGCACCCAGGTCGCCGACATCGGCCTCAAGGGCCAGCTGGTGGTCGGCCCGGACGGCCGGCAGGTGGAGGGCTTCCAGGTGCACCTCGGCGGCGGGTTGGGGATGGCCCAGGGCCAGACCGCCGGGTTCGGCCGCAAGCTGCGTGGCCTGAAGACCACCGCCGACGAGCTTCCCGAGTACGTGGAACGACTGGCCCGCCGCTACCTGGCCGGCCGGACCGAGGGCGAGACGTTCGCCAACTGGGTGATCAGGGTCGACGAGGAGGAACTCCGATGAGCGAAACCCGATCCGCGCCGCTGTACTGCCCGTACTGCGGCGAAGAGGACCTGCGGCCGAACGAGGCCGGACACGGCGCCTGGGAGTGCCACGCCTGCGCCCGGGTCTTCACCGTGAAGTTCAACGGCCTGCTGAGTCGGGCGGTGGCCCGGTGACCCGCCTGCTGTCCGCCACGGGCCTGGGCCTGGTCGGTTCCGGCGGCCCGAAGCTGACCGATCCGGCCCGCCGTGACCCCACCCGGCGTGACCCGGCCGAGTTGCGGGCGTTGGCCGAGCGGGCCGGCCGCGAACTGGAGGGCGCCCCGGCGCTGGAGATCGCCCGCTGGGCGGCCGACACCTTCGGCGACCGGTTCTGCGTGACCAGTTCGATGGCCGACGCCGTGCTCGCCCACCTGGTGTCCCGGGTCGCCCCCGGGGTGGACGTGGTCTTCCTCGACACCGGGCTGCACTTCCCGGAGACGTTGCGGGTCCGCGACGAGGTGGCCCGCCGCCTGCCGGTGAACGTGCGTTCGATCCGGCCCCGGCAGACCGTCGGCCAGCAGGACGGCGAGTACGGCCCCCGACTGTTCAACCGCTCCCCGGACGACTGCTGCCAGCTGCGCAAGGTGGAGCCGTTGGAGCGGGCCCTGTCCGGTTACGACGCCTGGGCCGCCGGGCTGCGCCGGGACGAGTCGCCGACCCGGGCGAACACGCCGGTGGTGACGTTCGACCCCCGGCGCGGCAAGGTCAAGGTGAACCCGATCGCCGCCTGGTCGCAGGCCGACGTGGACTCCTACATCTCCCGCTACGACATCCCGGTCAACGAGTTGCTCGGCCGGGGCTACGGCTCGATCGGCTGCTGGCCGTGCACCCGCCGGACCAAGGCGGGGGAGGACCCCCGGTCCGGCCGGTGGGCGATGTTCGAGAAGACCGAGTGCGGTCTGCACCTCTGACCGGCCCGGAGCGCGTTCCGGTGGCCGGCGTGGGACTCACCACGCCGGCCACCGGCCTGTCCGGTGCCGCCGTCGCGCCCACCGTGGTGCGGCCCGGTGCCGCCGTCGCGTCCGGCGCGGCGCGGCCCGGCTCCGGGGTGCCGGTGGTGCTGGTGGCGCACGGCAGCCGGGACCTGCGGGCGGCGGCGGCGACCCGGGCGTTGGCCGGTGCCGTCGAGGCCGCCCGGCCGGGCACCCCGGTGTTGCCCAGTTGGTTGGACCACACCGATCCGGGGCCGACGGAGGTGCTGCGGGGGCTGGCTGCCGCCGGTCACCGGACGGCGGTCGTGGTGCCGCTGCTGCTCACCGCCGCCTACCACCGTCGGGTGGACGTCCCGGCGGCGGTCACGGCGGCCCGGCAGGTCGCGCCCGGGCTGACGGTACGGGTGACCGACGTGCTCGGTCCGGCCGACGGGACGGTGGACGCGGGGCTGCTGGCCGGGCTGGCCGGCCGGTTGGCCGAGGCCCGACCCGGGCCGGTGGACGCGTTGGTGCTGGCGGCGGCGGGCACCCGGGATGCGCGGGCCCGTGGTTCGGTGGGGCGGGTCGCCGCCGCCCTGGCGGACGGTTTCGGGGTGCCCTGCACCGTGTCGTACGCCTCGGCGGCCCCGCCGACCGCCGACGTGGCGGTGACCCGGCTGCGCGGGGCGGGTGCCCGTCGGGTGGCGGTGGTGGCGTACTTCCTGGCCCCGGGGCTGTTCCACGACTCGGTGGTGGCGGCGGCTGACCGGGCGGGTGCGGTGGCCGTCAGCGGACCGTTGGACGACTCGCCAGAGTTGGTCGACCTGGTGCTGCGCCGGGTCGACGCCACCGCTGTGGAGTGATGTGCGTCACCGCCCGGGTGCTACTTTCCGTGATTGCGCCGACACCGGCATTTCGGTCCGTTTGATTACGCAGAGTGTGGAAAGCAGAACGCCCCGGCGGGGTGTGAACCCGGCCGGGGCGAACAGCGTGTGATGGTTTTCAGGCGGAGTGAGCGCGCAGCACCCGGAGCCCGCCACGGCGCTTGACCGCGCGGCGCTCCTCCTCGCTCATCCCGCCCCAGACGCCGGCGTCCTGACCGGACTCCAGTGCCCACTGGAGGCACTGGTCGGTCACGGAGCAGCGCCGGCAGACGGCCTTGGCCTGCTCGACCTGAAGAACAGCCGGGCCGGACGTCCCGATCGGGAAGAACAGCTCCGGGTCCTCGTCGCGGCAGACGGCATTGTGACGCCAGTCCATGGCGGCAACACTCCTCATTCTGGATGGATGGCAGATAACGCTGGTGCTTTTCTTATTTGCGTCCGCAGTGCCGGTCGTCACGGTTCGCGTACGACTATTCAGCATTGCGTGAGCAGACTCGTTCAGCGCCTGGGCCTGCTGGAACTGCTCAACCGGCCGAGCATGTCCTGGCAATGTCCCGGTAACTCAAGTTCGCTTGTGAATACTTTCACGAACGAACGCGATGTCAAGGGGTGACGCTCGGAAAAACTCCGCTCGGTGAGCAAGCTCACGACCCTTTTGTCGGGTTTTCAGGCTTCCCTGTTACCCGGCGTACCACAGTCGAGGATCAATATAGTACAGTCCGCGTGACATTGCTGACATTTCCGGCACTCCTCCTCGGTGTGGCGGCCACCGCGCCGCGCGGTGTCCCGACCGCTCGACCTAGGGCGTTACCCGAGACCTAGCAGATTACTCTCAGTGCGCCGGAAACGGAGGTGAATCTGACTTTGTGTCGCTCGCCGAGGTAGTCCCCGTCCAACTGGAAGGCCTGCGGGCGGGCCGAGACCAGCGTGAACTCGCCCAGATCGTGCAACCGCAGCACCTGCTTGCCGCGCGGATCGGGGTGTCGGGACAGCAACTGTGTCACTGTGCGTGTCGTACTGGCGACGCGCAGCTGACGTAGCGCCAGCACGTCCAGCCCGAGATCGAACGACGCCTCCGGGTTCGGGTTGACCTCCCGGTCGCCCAGGTACGTCCACGGCGCGGTGTTCTGGATGATCACCGTGCCCAGCTCGCCCTCGGCCGGCTCCCCGGGCCGCTCCAGGCTGATCGCCGGATGCCGGCGGTGCGAACCGAGGAAGTAGTGACTGAGGGTGGAACGGAAGTAGAGCGACGGCGAGGACACCCGGCCCCGTCGCCGGGCCTGCTCCACCCGGTGGATCACCGCCGCGTCCAGGCCGAAGCCCGCGCAGAAGGTGAAGTAACGGTCGTCGGCCCGCCCCAGCCCGATCGTGCGGGACCGGCCCAGCCGAAGCCCCTCCAGGATCATGCTGGTGCCGTCCGCCCACTCCCGGGGCAGCCCGAGGGCCCGGGCGAAGACGTTCGTCGAACCACCCGGCACGGTGGCCAGCGCCGGCAACCGCTCCGCCGGGGAGCCACCGGTGCGGATCGTCGGCGGATCGGCGGTCATCAGGCCGTTGACCACCTCGTTGACGGTGCCGTCACCACCGAGCGTGACCACCAGGTCGACGCCCTCCTGGGCGGCCTCCCGGGCCAGGTCGGTGGCGTGACCCCGACGTCGGGTGTACCGCACCGACAGGTCTACTTGGCTGCGCAGCGCCCGGACCAGCACGTCCCGGCTGCGTTCGCTGGTGGTGGTGGCCTTCGGATTGACCACCAGGACGGCCCGCATGGCCGGCACTTTACGTGATCGGGTGGGGGTATCGTGGCCCGCGTGACGATCGACTCCGCGCCGGTTCCCGACACCCTGCGCTGGGCGGTACGCCTGCTGCGGGCCGAGGCCGTCGCGCTGGCGGCACTCGCCGGCTGGCTGGTCTGGGCCGACCTCACCGCCACCCGGACCGACCTGGTCTCGGCACTCTTCGTGACGGGGTTCGCCGTCGGCGGGGCGGCGGCGCTCTGGGCGTTGGGTGGGGCGCTGGCGGGCCGCCGGGCCGGTGCCCGCGCCCCGGCGATGGTGCTGGAATTGATGCTGCTGCCGGTCGGTTGGTTCATGATCTCCGGCGGGCTGGGCTGGCTCGGCGTGCCGCTGATGGTGCTCGGTCTCGGCGTCTGCGCGCTGCTGGTCAGCCCACCCACCACGAAGGCGCTGGGTTTCGGCTGACCGACCCGGTGGCGACGACCGGCACGGGCCCACCGGTCGAGAGCCGACTCGAACCGGGGTCCACCGTGCCGGGTGGGCCGCCGTGAGCGACCGGGACGCCCCGCCCCCGGCGACGAGCTCAGTAACCGGAGCGGCGGGTCAACAGTGAGATGGTGGCCCGGCCGTCGGTCGACTCGGCCGCCGCCGCCGTGGTCAGCGCGGTGAGCACCTTCCAGGCGAACGAGGACTCGCCCGGGAGGGCGGCCCCGCGCACGGTCGGCACCGTCACCTCGACGGTCAGCGCGTCCTCGGTGACCGCGAAGCGGCACTCCAACTCGGCGTCGCGGGTGGCGATGGCGAGCAGCATCGCGCACGCCTCGTCCACCGCGATGCGCAGGTCCTCGATCTCGTCGAGGGCGAACTGGAGACGGGCCGCGAGGCCCGCCGTGGCGGTGCGCAGTACGCCCAGGTAGCCGCCGTCGGCGGGCACGGTGAGGTGCACCACGTCGTCGTCGGTCGCTGGCTGGCCGGTCAGTTGAGTCACGCCTCATCCCCCCGGTCCGGGACTCTACCCGGCCGGGCATCCGGACGCGTGGCCGACGTCACCCCTACCGCGGCGAGCGCGCGCAGGGCCGCCCCGTCGAGCCGGTAGGGCACCCACTCGGTCATCGGCCCGGCCCCGATCGAGGCGTAGAACCGGGCGGCCGGGTTCCAGTCGATCATCCACCAGTCGAGCCGCTGGTAACCGCGTTCGACGCAGATCCCGGCGAGGGTGGCGAGCAGCGCCCGACCGGCCCCGGTGCCCCGGTGGGTCGGGCGGACGTACAGGTCCTCCAGGTAGATGCCGTGCACACCGGCCCAGGTGGAGAAGTTGAGGAACCACAGCGCGAAGCCGACCGGCTGGTCGTCGTCGTCCACGGCGACGTGCCCGAACAGGGCCGGTGCGGGGCCGAACAGCGCGGTGTCCAGCTGCGCCGTGGTGAGCCGGCACCGGTCGGCGGCCCGTTCGTAGTCGGCCAACTCGTGCACCATCGCGACGACGGCCGGCACGTCCTCAGGACGTGCCGGCCGGATCGTCGGTGCCGTGGCGGGCACGGTCACGCCTGCTTGGTCTCCCAGAAAATCTTGGAGATCTCGTCGATCTTCTGGAGCAGCTCGTCGGCCTTGGCCGGGTCGGTCGCACCCTTGGCGCCGGCCGCGCCGGCCGCCTTGGTGGCCTCGTTGAACAGCTGGTGCAGGTGCGGGTACTTCTCGAAGTGCGGCGGCTTGAAGTAGTCGGTCCACAGCACCCACAGGTGGTGCTTGACCAGGTCCGCGCGCTGCTCCTTGATCAGGATCGCCCGGGTGCGGAACTCCGGGTCGGTGTTCGCCTGGTACTTCTCGCAGATCATTTTGACCGACTCGGCCTCGATCCGGGCCTGCGCCGGGTCGTACACGCCGCACGGCAGGTCGCAGTGCGCGCTGGCGGTCACACGGGGTGAAAGGATGCGGGCAAGTCGCATCAGGGTCCTCCATGGGATGTTTGCGATGATCCGAGCCGACACTACTCCTGAGCACGTCCCCGGCAGGGGCGGAGGGGAAACCTCGTGGCGGTCGACGGGTCCGGTTCCCCCCCACGGCTGTCCGCCCCGCTCACCGCCGTGGGCGTGACCGGGCCGTCCATGTCGCCGACCCTGCGCCACGGCGACGCCGTCCTGGTCCGGCGGGGCGGTCGGCCGGTCCGCCCCGGTGACGTGGTGGTGGCCGTCTTCCGGAGCCGCCCGGAACTGCTGGTGGTCAAGCGTGCCGTCCGCCCCCAGGAGGGCGGCTGGTGGTTGCACGGTGACAACGCGCTGGTCACCGACGACTCCCGGGCGTACGGGGTGGCCGACGTGCTGGGCCGGGTGGTGCTGCGCTACTGGCCCCGTCCCGGCCGGCTGGCGACCACGCCGATATGACCCTCCTCACAACCGGGTACGGGTCGGCTGACTATGCTCGGGAGGTGCCCGGGTGACCCCCGTACCGCGTGTCGCCGCTCCGCCTCACCTCGCGCCCTCGCGCCGGCCGCTCCGTCTGCTCGACAGATCCTGGAGTCACCATGTCTGCGTCCACCGTGGATCCCGCTGATCCCGTCTTTCTGCTGCACCGGGGCGGCAAGCTCGCCGTCGCCCCGACGGTCCCGCTGAGCACCCGCGAGGACCTCTCCCTGGCGTACACCCCGGGGGTGGCCCGGGTGTGCGAGGCGATCGCCGCCGACCCGGCCCTGGCCGACGACTACACCTGGGTGTCGCACACCGTCGCGGTGGTCACCGACGGCTCCGCCGTCCTCGGGCTCGGCAACATCGGCGCACGTGCCTCGTTGCCGGTGATGGAGGGCAAGGCGGTGCTGTTCAAGCAGTTCGCCGACGTCGACGCGGTGCCGATCTGCCTGGACACCCAGGACGTCGACGAGATCGTGGCGACGGTGCGGGCCCTCGCCCCGTCGTTCGGCGGGATCAACCTGGAGGACATCAGCGCCCCACGCTGCTTCGAGGTGGAACGGCGGCTCGACGAGATGCTGCCCATCCCGGTCTTCCACGACGACCAGCACGGCACCGCGATCGTGGTGCTGGCGGCGCTGCGCAACGCGGCGACCCTGCTGCACCGCAAGCTCGGCGATCTGCGGGTGACGGTCAGCGGGGCCGGTGCCGCCGGGGTGGCGGTCACCCACATGCTGGTCGCCGGGGGAGTGGACCCCGCACAGGTGGTGGTCTGCGACTCCCGGGGCGTCATCGGGCCGCACCGCACCGACCTGACCGCGACCAAGGCGCACCTCGCCGAGACCACCAACGCCGAGGGCCGCCGGGGTGACGTCGCCGAGGCGCTGCGCGGCGCGGACGTGCTGATCGGCGTCTCCGGCGGGCGGATCACCGAGGCGGCGGTCGCCGGGATGGCCCCGGGCGGCATCGTCTTCGCGCTGGCCAACCCGACCCCCGAGGTCGACCCGGAGGTGGCCGCCCGGCACGCGGCGGTGGTCGCCACCGGGCGCAGCGACTACCCCAACCAGATCAACAACGTGCTCGCCTTCCCGGGGGTCTTCCGGGGCGCGCTGGACGCGCGGGCCACCCGGATCACCGACGGGATGAAGGTGGCCGCCGCCGACGCGATCGCCGGGGTGGTCGACGGGTCGCTCAGCGCGGACGCCATCGTGCCGTCCCCGCTCGACCCCCGGGTCGCCCCAGCCGTGGCGGCGGCGGTCGCCGAGGCGGCCCGCCACGACGGGGTCGCCCGCGCCTGAATCGACCGGTCGCGTGCCGCACGACGCGCCCCGAGCAGGTGCGAAGGGTCCGGGCCGACGGCCCGGACCCTTCGTGAACGATCGTTACGCTGTTACGGTGCGGATCATGCGTGCCGCCTATGCTTCCCGGTTCGACGCCGACAACCCGCTCGCCGCGCTCACCGTCGGTGACCGTCCCGAGCCCGCCCACCCGGCAGACGACTGGGTGACGGTGCAGGTGCGGGCCAGCTCGCTCAACCACCACGACCTGTGGTCGCTACAGGGCGTGGGGCTCGCCGACGGTCAACTGCCGATGATCCTCGGCTGCGACGCGGCCGGCACCGACCCGGACGGCAACGAGGTGGTCATCTACCCGGTGCTGCCCACCCCCGGCGACCCGCGCGGGGTCTCCATCCTCTCCGAGCACTACCAGGGCACCCTCGCCGAGCGGGTGGCCGTACCCCGGATGAACCTGCTGCCGCTGCCGGCGGGCCTGTCGGCGACCGACGCGGCCTGCCTGCCGACCGCCTGGCTCACCGCCTGGCGGATGCTCACCACCCGGGGCCGGATCGCCGACGGCGAGGCGGTGCTGGTGCAGGGGGCCGGCGGGGGTGTCGCCACCGCGGCGGTCGCGCTCGGCCTGGCGCTCGGCAAGCGGGTGTACGCCACCAGCCGCGACGCCGCCAAGCGGGAACGCGTCGCCGCGCTGGGGCGACCGCGGTGGAGCCCGGCGCCCGGCTGCCGGAGCGGGTCGACGTGGTCATCGAGACGGTCGGTGCGGCCACCTTCGACCACTCGTTGAAGTCGGCCGCCCCGATGGCCCGGATCGTGGTCGCCGGCGCGACCTCCGGCCACCTGCCGCCGGTGAACCTGCGCCGGGTCTTCGCCATGCAGCTGGAGATCCTCGGCACCTCCATGGGCACCCCGGACGAGCTGACCGAGCTGCTCGCCTTCTGCGCCGAACACGAGGTGCGCCCGGTGGTGGACAGCGTGGTCCCGTTCAGCCGGGTGGCCGACGCCTTCGCCCGGCTGCGCTCCGGCGAGGTCTTCGGCAAGGTCGTCGTCGACCACACCGCCTGACCGCCCGGCGGTGCCGGGCCGCCTGACCACCTGACCGACGGGCGGTGCCGGGCCGCCGGGCCGCCTGACTGCCCGGCGGTGCCGGGCGGCCCGTGGGGCCGGCCGCCGGTCGGGCGACCGGCGCGGTCAGAGGCGGTCGTCGAGGACGGCGACGTCGCCCCGGGCCGCCGAGGCGGGAAGTCGCCCCTTGGCGGCCTCGTCGCCGTAGAGGGACCAGCGGAGGAACTCGATCGTGGTGTCGGCGACCACCCGCAGGGCCGGGCCGTCACCGAGCAGCGCCCGACCATGGTCACCCCGGGGCAGGCTGAGCATCGCCTTGGGCCAGGGCACCGCGTCATAGACGGCCTTGCCGGCGGCGTAGTCGACCACCTCGTCGGCCTCGCCGTGCACGAAGAGCTGCGGGGCGGCGGCCCCGGCGAAGGCGGTGCCCACGCCCAGACCCGTCCCGGCGAGCACCACCCCGGCCTTCAGCCGCTCGTCGCGGCCGGTGGTGAACAGACCGATGGTGGTCACCCCACCGGCCGAGTGGCCGGCCGCGCCCACCCGGTCGGTGGCGAGCCGGCCGCGCAGCGGGTCACCGGCCCTCGCGTCCAGGGACAGCACCTTGTCCAGCACGTACGACACGTCGGCGGGCTGGTTGAGCACGTCGAGGACACTGCCGTCGGTGCCCTTGCCGGTGTGCGGGAAGGTCGGCGCGGCCACCACGAAACCGGCCGCCGCCCAGCGGGTCAGCAGCACCTGGTAGTCGACCGGCCGCCCGTCCAGGCCGTGGCTGAACGCCACCACCGGGAACCGTCCGGTCGCCGCCGTCGCGTCGCGCCGGGCCGCCTCGCCGGCGGCGCCCCGGGCCGGATACCACAGGGTCACCGGCAGCGGGCGGTCGCCGCCCCGGTTGAGCTTGAGCTGTCGTACGCCGACCGCGAACGCCTCGGCCGGCGCGGTGCCGGCGGGGACGCGCGGTGCCGGCGCACTGGTCTTCGGCGGTTCCGGTGGGGCGACGGCGCGGTCGGGGGTCTGCGTCGAGCAGCCGGCCAGGCCGGCGGCGAGCAGCGCGGCGGTCAGCAGGACCGGGGTGAGGCGACGGGACATGAACCCGATTGTGCCTCGCCCGCCGGGCCACCCGACCGGCTACGGCCGCCCCGGCGGGACGGTCAGCCCGCCGACCCGCCCCGGCCGTTCAGGGCCCACCGGTCGTCGAGGGTGGTGACGCCGGGACGGGCGGCGCCGGTACGCAGCCGGCGGCCGGCGTCCCGGTCGTCGTAGAGGGTCCACCGGAGGAAGTCGGTGGTGGCGGCGAGGACCTCGGCGAAGCCTGGGCGGCCCGGGGTCAGGTATTCGCCGTGGCCCTGCCCGAGCACGCTGAGGAACCCCTTCGGGCCGGTCGCCCGCCGGTAACCGGCCTGACCGACGGTCAACGGCACCACCGGGTCGGCGGTGCCGTGCACGAAGAGCAGCGGGGCGGCCGGCCCGGCGAAGGCACCGGCCAGTCCGCCCCCGGCGATGATCACGCCGGAGCGCAGTCGGGCCGGGTGACCGGAGGTGAACATGCCGGCGGTGGTGAAGCCGCCCGCCGAGTGGCCGGTCGCGGCGAACCGGCCGACGTCCAGGTGCCCGGCCAGCGGGTCACCGGCGCGGGCGTCCAGCCGGACCAGGTGCCGGATCACCCGCCAGGCGTCGGCGGGCTGGTTGCGGACGTCGGCGCGGCTGAACCGGGCCGCCCGCCGGTTGGTGAACGGGTAGGTCGGCGCGGCCACCACGAAACCGGCGGCGGCCCACCGGACCGCCAACGCGGCGTGCAGCGCGGGGAGGCTGTGCAGGCCGTGGCTGTGCACCACCACCGGGAACCGGCCCGGGGCGACCCGGCCACCCACGGTCGGGTACCACAGCGTCACCGGCAGTGGGCGCGGCCCGGACGGGTCGACGGTGAGGGTGCGGACCGCGACCGGCAGGGCCTGCTCCGGGGCGTGCCGGGCCGGCGGTGGCGGTGCATCGGTGGCGGCGGTGGCCGGGCCGCAACCGGCGAGCAACGCGGCCAGCACCACGGCGCACAGCCGCCTCACCCCCATGCCTGCACGGTAGGTGGTCGGTGGCCCGGTCCGGCCCCGCCGTCCGGACCGATGGTGGTCACCACCCCGGTCGGTCGGCCTCCACCGCTCAGCCCGCCTCGGCCAGCACCGCCCGGGTCTGCCGGGCGATCTCCCGTTCCTCGTCGGTGCCGACCACGCAGACGCTGACCTGCGCGCCGGCCGGGGAGATCACCCGGTCGCCGGTGCCGGTGTTGCGGTCGGGGTCGACGGCGATGCCGAGCCGCTCCAGCCCGGCCAGGGCGGCGGCCCGCACCTCGGGGGAGTGCTCGCCCACCCCGGCGGTGAAGGTGATCGCGTCCGCCCCGCCCAGCAGCGCGTGGTAGGCCCCGACGTAGGCGGTGATCCGCCGGCAGTAGACGTCGAAGGCGAGGACGGCGGCGGGATCCGCGGCGGCCCGACGGGACTGCACCTCCCGCATGTCGTTGGCCCCGGTCAGCCCGAGCAGCCCGCTGCGGTGGTTGAGCAGGTCGTCGATCTCGTCGACCCCCATCCCGCCCTCCCGGCGCAGGTGGAAGATCACCGTCGGGTCGAGGTCGCCGCTGCGGGTGCCCATCACCAACCCCGCAAGCGGCGACATCCCCATCGAGGTGGCCATGCTGCGTCCGCCGTCCACCGCGCAGGCGCTCGCCCCGTTGCCCAGGTGCAGGCTGATCGTGCGTAACCGGTCGTACGGCCGGTCGAGCAGCTCGGCGGTGCGCCGCGACACGTACGCGTGGGAGGTGCCGTGGAAGCCGTACCGGCGGATGTCGTGGCGGCGGGCGGTGTCCAGGTCGATGGCGTACGTGGCGGCGGACTCGGGCAGGGTGTGGTGGAACGCGGTGTCGAAGACCGCCGCCTGGGCGACCTGCGGCAGCAGCTCCCGGGTGACCTCGATGCCGGCCAGGTTGGCCGGGTTGTGCAGCGGGGCCAGCGGCACCAGCTCCCCGATCGCGGTGACGACCGCGTCGTCGATCCGGACCGGTGCGCTGAACCGGCGGCCACCGTGCACCACCCGGTGCCCCACCGCGGTCAGCCCGGTCAGGTCGAGCCGGCCGAGGATGTCCCGCACGGCGGTGGCGTGGTCGGCCGGCCCGCCACCCGGCTCGCCGACCCGTTCCACCGTGCCGGAGTCGAGCACCGACTCCCCGTCGTAGTGCCGGTACTTCACCGACGACGACCCGCAGTTGAGCACCAGCACCCGGTCGGTCACGACCCCTCCTCCGGCGATCCGGCCGCCTGGATGGCGGTGATCGCCACCGTGTTGACGATGTCGGCGACCTTCGCGCCCCGGGACAGGTCGTTGACCGGCCGGCGCAGGCCCTGCATCACCGGCCCGACGGCCACCGCCCCCGCCGACCGCTGCACCGCCTTGTACGTGTTGTTGCCGGTGTTGAGGTCCGGGAAGACGAACACGGTGGCCCGCCCGGCGACCGTGCTCTGGGGCAGCTTCGTCGCCGCGACCTGCGGGTCGATCGCCGCGTCGTACTGGATGGGCCCCTCGACCAGCAGGTCGGGCCGGCGCTCGCGGACCAGCCTGGTGGCGGCGGCGACCTTTTCCACGTCGGCCCCCGCGCCGGAGTCCCCGGTCGAGTAGGACAGCATCGCCACCCGGGGCTCGATGCCGAACCGGGCCGCCGTGTCGGCCGAGGAGATGGCGATGTCGGCGAGCTGGGCGGCGTCCGGGTCGGGGTTGACCGCGCAGTCGCCGTAGACCAGCACCCGGTCGGCGAGCAGCATGAAGAACACGCTCGACGCCACCGAGACGCCCGGCACGGTACGGATGATCTCGAAGGCGGGACGGATGGTGGCGGCCGTGGTGTGGGTGGCCCCGGAGACCATCCCGTCGGCGTGCCCGGTGGCCACCATCATGGTGCCGAAGTAGTTGGGTTGGGCCACGATGTCGTGGGCCAGTTCGGCGGTGACGCCCCGGTGGGCGCGCAGCTGCGCGTACCGGGTGGCGAACTCGTCCCGCCAGGCGCTGCCGGCCGGGTCGACCACCTCCGCGCCGGTCAGGTCGATGCCCAGCTCACGGGTGCGGCGGGCCACCTCGTCGGGGCGGCCGAGCAGGGTCAGCTCGGCGACCCCCCGGCGGAGCAGGATCTCGGTGGCCCGCAGGATGCGCTCGTCGGAGCCCTCCGGCAGCACCAACCGGCGACGGTCGGCGCGGGCCCGGTCGATCAGGTCGTACTCGAACATCAGCGGGGTGACCCGCTCGGAGCGGGTCACCCGCAGCCGGCGGGCCAGGTCGACGGTGTCGACGTGGCGCTCGAACGCGCCGAGCGCGGCCTCCACCTTGCGCGGGTTGGCCGGGCCGGGCCGGCCCTCGATGTGACTGGACGCCTCGACCGTGTCGTAGCTGTCGCTGGTCACCGAGAGCACGGCGAAGCCGGTGTTGAGCCGTTCGACCAGGCGCATCACCCGGGCGTCGGGCTGCTCGCCGAGGGTGAGCACCACCCCGGCCAGCGAGACCTGCCCGGCGACGTGCGCGGTGCTCGCCGCGACCAGCAGGTCGGCCCGGTCACCCGGGGTGATCACCAGGGCCCCCTCGGTGAGGTGGTCGAGCAGGATCGGCACGTGCGCCGCGCCGACCACGTAGTCGAGCACGTCCCGGCCGAGGGCGGCGGCGTCCCCGGCCAGCAGGGTGGCGTCGAGCGCCGCCGCCACCTCGGCCACCGTCGGCGCCGACACGCTCGGCACCTCCGGGATGGCGTACGCGGGGACCGGCAGCTCCGGCAGGGTCAGCGCCCCGGTCACCCGGTTGGCGATCACCGCCAGCACCGTCGCGCCCAGGTCGGCCAGATCGTGGTACGCCCCCCGCGCCGCCGCCGTGACCGCCTCCGGCTGCTGCCCGAAGCCGTCCACCACGGGCACCACCACGCTGCCGAACTCGGTGGCCAACCGGGCGTTGAAGGCCAGTTCGCGGGGCCCGGCGGTGTCCCCGCCGTCGGCGAAGTCGCTGCCCACCACGATCACCGCCGGGCAGCGTCGTTCCACCGCCCGGTACCGCTCGACGAGCCGGGAGATCAGCTCCTCCCGCCGTCCGTCGGCGACCAGGGCCGACGCCTCGGCGTACGTGGTGCCGGTCAGCTCGTCGTCGGGCAGGTCGATCCGGTAGCGGTCGTGCAGCAGGGCGAGGATCGGGTCGGGGCCGGCGTCGGAGACCAGCGGCCGGAACACCCCGATCCGTTCGACCTGCCGGGAGAGGAGTTCCGCGAGGCCGAGGGCGATGGTCGACTTGCCGCCGCCGGACCCCACGCTGGTCAGGTAGACGCTGCGGGCCACGCCCCCACCCTAGGAGATCACGTCGTCCCCCGCCCGGGACCTTCGTCCCGTACCGGTGCCGCCAAGCGGTGCCGGCCGGCACCCGCCAGCGGCCGTCGGTGCGACCCGAGTCTCATTCGTGGGACGCGCTAGGAGCTGAGTGATCCTCGTGCCTAAACTCGCATCCCATGACTGCCGACCCTCTGAGCAGGAAAAATGCTCCCTCCGAGAGATCGAAGCCTGAGGGCGCAATTGGCGGTCAGTCGGCTCAGGATCCACATCGTACCAACGGCGTGACGGGCCTCGATGGGCCGACCGTGACGATCAGCCGCGCCGACGGGCCCACCGCGACGATCGCCGCCGTACCCCAGCTGACCCCCGTCTTCGTCGACCCCAGCGGCCGACGTCACTCCCGACTGCGCTGGCTGGCGTACGCCCTCGGGTTGGTGGGCCTGATCTACACCGGGCTGGTGGGCGTCAGCTTCGCGGGCGGCATCGCGCCGCACGCGGTGCTTCCCTTCGTCGACGAGGTCGCGCAACCCGAACGGTCGCCGTCGCCCTCCCCGTCGCCCGCGACGGGCACCCCGCCCGCCCCCGCCACCACCGTGCCGCCGACCGTCGCCCCCCGCACGCCCGGGTCGGGCACACGCGCCGCCGTCCCGGTCACCCCGTCCACGGTCCGCCCCACCACCGGCACCGCCTCGCCGTCGCCGAGCGCCACCGGTTCGCCGAGCCGCAGCCCGGCCTCCGCGTCGGCCTCACCCCGGCCCACCCGGCCCGGCCCGGAACCGACGACGCCGAACCCCCGGACCCGACCGACGAACCACCGTCCCTGCCCGACCCGCTGCCCGGCGGCGTCGACGGCGCACGCCTCGATGGTTGAGCCGGCCGTCCGGCCGGGGCGCCGTCGCGTCGTCCGGTCCGCCAGGCGACGCCGGGCGGTGCCACCACCGAGCTGGATCCTGCTGGGTACGGTGCTGGCCCTGCTGGCCGGCGTGCTGCTCGTCGGCGCGTACGCCAACGCGTCCTTCGCCCCGGACCGCCGGGAGAGCACCGCCGGGCAACGGGAAGTGCCCACCTCGGTGGTGACCGGTGGCCCGATCATCAGCGCCAGCAGCGACGTGGTCCGCTCCTACCGGCTGCCGCCGCGCACCATCGCGTTGACCTTCGACGACGGCCCCGACCCGGTCTGGACCCGGGAGGTGCTGCGGGTCCTGGACGCCCACCAGGTCAAGGGCACGTTCTTCGTGCTGGGCACCCAGGTCGCCCGGCACCCCGAGGTGGCCCGTGAGCTGGCCGACGGCGGTCACCAGCTCGGTGTGCACACCTTCACCCACCCCGACCTCGCCGAGCTGCCAGCGTGGCGGCAACGCCTGGAGTACGCCCAGACCCAGCTCGCCGTGGCCAGCGCCACCGGCCTGCGGACCTCGCTGGTCCGCTTCCCCTACTCCTCACACCCGGGCGCCATCGACAACCGGGACTGGCCGGTGATGACCGCCGCCGGTGACCTGGGCTACCTGACGTTGCTCAACGACACCGACAGCCAGGACTGGTCGCTGCCCGGGGTGGACCGGATCATCGACAACGCCACCCCCGACGACGGGGCCGGTGCGATCACCCTCTGGCACGACGCCGGTGGTGACCGGGCGCAGACCGTCGCCGCCCTCGACCGGTTCATCCCGATGATGAAGCAGCGGGGGTACCGGTTCGTCACCGCCACCGAGGGGTTGAACCTCGCCTTCGCCGCCGCCGGGGCGGACCACCGGGTGGACGCCGCCGTGCCCGCCACCGCCGCCGACCGGTGGCGCGGCCGGATGCTGATCTGGGCGGTGCAGGGCGCCGACAGCATGCTGACCGTGTTCGGCGGGCTCTTCGTCGTCGTCGGCCTGCTCACCGTGGGCCGCACGTTCGTGCTGTTCGTGCTGGCCGGGCGGCACGCCCGACGACGGCGGGCCAAGGGTTGGAGCTGGGGGCCGCCGGTCACCGCGCCGGTCTCGGTGATCGTCCCGGCGTACAACGAGAAGGAGGGGATCGCCGCCGCGGTCCGTTCCCTCGCCGGTGGCGACCACCCCGGTGGGATCGAGGTGGTGGTCGTCGACGACGGCTCCACCGACGGCACCGCCGACATCGTCGACGCGCTCGGCCTGCCCAACGTCCGGGTCGTCCGCAAGCCCAACGGCGGCAAACCCAGCGCCCTGAACACCGGCCTGGCGCTGGCCCGGCACGACCTGATCGTGATGGTCGACGGGGACACCGTGTTCGAGCCCGACGCGGTCCGCCGGCTGGTGCAGCCCTTCGCCGACCCGCAGGTCGGCGCGGTGGCCGGCAACGTCAAGGTCGGCAACCGGCGCAGCCTGATCGCCAAGTGGCAGCACATCGAGTACGTCATCGGGTTCAACCTGGACCGGCGGCTCTACGAGACGCTGCGCTGCATGTCCACGGTGCCGGGCGCGATCGGCGGGTTCCGGCGGGAGGCGCTGCGCTACGCCGGGGGGATGACCGACGACACCCTGGCCGAGGACACCGACATCACCATCGCCCTGGGCCGGGCCGGCTGGAAAGTGGTCTACGAGGAGACCGCCCGTGCCTGGACGGAGGCCCCGGCGACCATCGGCCAACTGTGGAAGCAGCGTTACCGGTGGAGCTACGGCACCATGCAGGCGATGTGGAAGCACCGGCGTTCGGTCTTCGACCGGGGCGCGTCCGGCCGGTTCACCAGGCGCTGCCTGTTCTTCCTCAGCCTGTTCGGGGTGCTGCTGCCCCTGCTCGCGCCGGTGATCGACCTGCTGGCCCTGTACGGCCTGTTCTTCCTCGACCGTAAGGCCACGGCGGTGGCCTGGCTGGCCATGCTCGGGGTGCAGGCGGCCACCGCGGTGGTGGCGTTCCGGCTGGACCGGGAGAAGCTGGGGGTGCTGTGGGTGCTGCCCCTGCAACAGTTCGTCTACCGGCAGCTAATGTACCTGGTGATGGTCCAGGCGGTGGTCACCGCGCTGACCGGTGGTCGGCTGGGCTGGCAGAAGCTGCGCCGCACCGGCCTGGAACCGGCCGTCCGCAACGGCTGACCGCCGCCGGTCCCCGGTACGGGGTGGGTCGTCCGCGTCCCGCGTTCCGCCCGCCCCGGGGCCTGCCCGGGGCGGCCCCGGTCAGTCCTCGTCGAGGTCGTCGAGGCGGGCCAGCCAGGTGGCGAAGCGCTCGATCGGCGTCTCGAACTCGGGGTTGAGGTCGACGAAGTCGCGCAGTCGTTCCCCGAGCCACTCCAGGGTCACCTGCTCGTCGCCGCGCCGCTGCACCAGTTCCTCGATGCCACGATCGGTGAAGTACACCGGGGCTCCTCGTTCCTTGCTGACGGGCCCGGCCCGCCCCCCTGTCAGGGGGCGGGCCGGGTGGGTCGGAATGGGTCAGGGGCGGGGCAGGGCGGCGTCGATCAGCCCGGTCTGCTCCACCTCGTGCATCTTGGCCGAGCCGACCGCCGGGGCGGCGGCGGCGGGGCGGGAGATGCGACGCAGCCGGACGTCGGCCAGGTGCTCCAGCAGGTTGAGCGCGACGAAGCTCCACGCCCCCTGGTTGGCCGGCTCCTCCTGCACCCAGGCGAAGTCCTCCGCGTTCGGGTACGCCGCGAGCGCGTCGCGGATCTCCTGCACCGGCAGCGGGTAGAGCTGCTCGATCCGGATGATCGCGGTGTCGGTGACGCCCCGCTCCTGCCGGGCGGAGAACAGGTCGTAGTAGACCTTGCCCGAGCAGAGCAGCACCCGCTTGACCTGCTCCCGCGCGGGTGCGGCGGTGTCGGCCAGCACCGGGGCGAAGGTGCCGGTGGTGAAGTCCTCCACCGGGCTGACGCAGAGCTTGTGCCGCAGCAGCGACTTCGGCGTGAACACCACCAGCGGCTTGCGCTTGGGCGACAGGGCCTGCCGGCGCAGCAGGTGGAAGTAGTTCGCCGGGGTGGTCGGGATCGCCACCCGCATGTTGTCCTCGGCGCACATCTGCAGGAACCGCTCGGGACGACCGGAGGTGTGGTCCGGGCCCTGCCCCTCGTGGCCGTGCGGCAGCAGCAGGGTCACCGCGGAACGCTGGCCCCACTTCACCTCGCCGGAGGAGATGAACTCGTCGATCACCGACTGGGCGCCGTTGACGAAGTCACCGAACTGCGCCTCCCAGCAGACCAGCGCGTTGACGTTCTCCACCGAGTAGCCGTACTCGAAGCCCATCGCCGCGTACTCGCTCAGCAGCGAGTCGTGCACGAAGAACCGGGACCGCTCGCCGTCGGCGGTGAGCGACTTGAGCGGCAGGTGGTCCTCGCCGGTCTTGGCGTCGACGATCGAGGCGTGCCGCTGGACGAAGGTGCCCCGGCGGGAGTCCTGGCCGGCGAGCCGGACGGTGACCCCGTCGTGCAGCAGCGAGCCGAAGGCGATGATCTCGCCGTACCCCCAGTCGATGTTGCCCTCGGCGGACATCCTGGCCCGCCGGTCGAGCAACTGCTGGATGCGCTTGTGCGGGGTGAAGCCCTCGGGGAGGTTGACGTGCGCCTCGCCGATCGCCTTGACCACGGCGGCGTCGGTGGCGGTCGCCACCTGCGGCTCCGGCTCGGCCTCGCGGCTGGGCCGGCTGACCTGGCGCGGGGTGGTGGCGGCGTCGCGGGTGGCCTTGAAGACCCGCTCCAGCTGCGACTGGTAGTCGCGCAGCAGCTCCTCGGCGTCCTCGACGGTGATGTCGCCCCGGCCGATCAGCTCCTCGGTGTAGAGCTTGCGGACCGACCGCTTCGAGTCGATGATCTTGTACATCTGCGGGTTGGACATCGACGGGTCGTCGCCCTCGTTGTGCCCGCGCCGCCGGTAGCAGACCATGTCGATCACGACGTCCTTGTTGAACGCCTGGCGGTACTCGAAGGCCAGCCGGGCGACCCGGACCACGGTCTCCGGGTCGTCGCCGTTGACGTGGAAGATCGGCGCCTGGATCATCCGGGCCACGTCGGTGCTGTAGAGGCTGGACCGGCTGTACTCCGGGGCGGTGGTGAAGCCGACCTGGTTGTTGACCACCACGTGCACGGTCCCGCCGGTGCGGTAACCGCGCAGCTGGGACAGGTTGAGCGTCTCGGCGACGACCCCCTGGCCGGCGAACGCGGCGTCACCGTGCACCGCCAACGGCAGCACGGTGTAACCCTCCAGCTTGAGGTCGATCCGGTCCTGCTTGGCCCGGACGATGCCCTCCAGCACCGGGTCCACCGCCTCCAGGTGCGACGGGTTCGCCACCAACGACACCTTGACCGAGTGGTCGCCGGCCGGGGTGGTGAACTTGCCGTTCTGGCCCAGGTGGTATTTCACGTCGCCGGAGCCCTGGGTGGAGCGCGGGTCGAGGTGCCCCTCGAACTCCGAGAAGATCTTCTCGTACGGCTTGCCGACGATGTTGGCCAGCACGTTGAGCCGGCCCCGGTGCGCCATACCGATGACGACCTCGTCCAGCCCGTCCTCGGCGGACGCCTCCAGCACCTCGCCGAGCAGTGGGATCAGCGACTCGCCGCCCTCCAGCGAGAACCGCTTCTGGCCGACGTACTTGGTCTGCAGGAACGTCTCGAACGCCTCGGCGGCGTTGAGCCGGTTGAGCACGTGCTTCTGCTCGTCGGCGGCCGGCTTCTCGTAGCGGCGCTCGATCCGTTCCTGGATCCAGCGGCGCTCCTCCGGGTCCTGGATGTGCATGTACTCGATGCCGAGCCGACGGCAGTACGAGTCGCGCAGCACGCCGAGGATCTCGCGCAGCTTCATCCGCTGCTTGCCGGCGAAGCCGTTGACCGGGAAGGTGCGGTCCAGGTCCCACAGGGTCAGCCCGTGCTGGAGGACGTCCAGGTCGGGGTGCTTGCGGATGGTGAATTCCAGCGGGTCGGTGTCGGCCATCAGGTGGCCCCGGACCCGGTAGGCGTGGATCAGCTCGTGCACCCGCGCGGTCTTGTTGATCTGGCCCTCGGAGTCGACGGCCACGTCCCGCATCCAGCGCACCGGCTCGTACGGGATGCGCAGCGAGGTGAAGACCTCGTCGTAGAAGCCGCGTTCGCCGAGCAGCAGCTCGTGCATGACCTTGAGGAACTCGCCGGACTGCGCGCCCTGGATGATCCGGTGGTCGTACGTGCTGGTCAGCGTGATGATCTTGCTGACCGCCAGCTCGGCCAGGGTCGCCTCGCTCATCCCCTGGTAGGGCGCGGGGTACTCCATCGCGCCGACCCCGATGATCGCGCTCTGCCCCTGCATCAGCCGGGGGATCGAGTGCACCGTGCCGATGCCGCCCGGGTTGGTCAGCGAGATCGTGGTGCCGCTGTGGTCCTCCATGGTCAGCTCGTTGCGGCGGGCCCGCCGGACCACGTCCTCGTACGCCTGCCAGAACTGCCGGAAGTCCATCTGCTCGCAGCCCTTGATGGACGGCACCACCAGGTTGCGGGAGCCGTCGGGCTTGGTCAGGTCGATGGCGATGCCCAGGTTGACGTGCTCGGGGCGGACCATCGCCGGCTTGCCGTCGACCTCGGCGAAGGAGTTGTTCAGCTCCGGGTGCTCGACCACGGCCCGGACCAGCGCGTACCCGATCAGGTGGGTGAAGCTCACCTTGCCACCGCGCCCCCGGGCGAGGTGGTTGTTGATCACGATGCGGTTGTCGACCAGCAGCTTGGCCGGCACGGCGCGCACGCTGGTGGCGGTCGGCACGGACAGCGAGGCGTCCATGTTCTGCACGATCCGGGCGGCCACCCCGCGCAGCGGCGTGGTGCCCGCGGAGCTGGCCGCCGGTGCCTTCGCCGGGGCGGGCTTCTCGGTCGACGCCGGCTTGCCGGCGGACCTGGTGGCCGACTTCGTGGCGGTGGCCGGCTTGGGGGCGGTGGCCGGCTTCGTGGTCGCGGTCGGTGCGGCAGCGGCGGTCGGCTTCGCGGTCGTGGTCGGCTTCGCGCCGGCCGCCGGAGCCTTCGCTGCCGGTTCGGCCTTGGTGGCTGCGGCCGGCTCCGGCGCTGCGGCCGGTTGGGGCGACGCGGCCCTACCGTCGGCCGGACGCGGTGTCGCGGCGCCCGGGGCAGGTCGGTAGTCGGTGAAGAAGTCGTGCCAGGCCGAGTCGACGCTTGATGGGTCGGCGAGGTAGCGCTGGTACATCTCCTCGACGATCCACTCGTTCGGGCCGAAACCCGCCAGTGGGTTCTCCTGCGAAGTCTGCTGGGTCGACACGGCCGGTAATCGCCTCTTTCACGCGGGTTTGTGTGTCACGCGGTTTTGTGTGTCACGCGGTGCCGCCGTCATGCGAAGTGTCGTGGGACGGAGACGAGTCCCAGGCTACGCCGTGAAAATACGATAGGCATTTCCGCCTCGGCCAGGTGGTCCTTTTCACAAAAATTGTAGGAAGTCAATCAGCTCTTCGTGTCCACCTGGCTCCGGACTGTTCTGATGATCCGGATCGGAGTCAGCTGGTCACCCGCGCCGGGCGGGCTCCCGGCGCCCACCCGGGCCTCCCGGTTTCCATCCGGGCCTCCCGGATGGGGGCACCGGGCGGAGACGGAACGGCCCGGCGTGACGGTCGTCACGCCGGGCCGGGCCGGTCGGAGCACGGTCGGTCAGGAGATGTCCCGCCGCCGCATGGTGAGCGTGCCGATCGCGCCGGCCACCACCGCGTACCCGATCAGGACCACCGCGCCCGCCCAGCGGGGCGGGTTGCCGGGGATCTCGGTCCCGCTGACCATCAGCGACGACGCCAGCGACGGCACCAGCACCTGGAGGTCGTTGATCCAGTCACCCCAGCGGGCGGCCAGGATGCTGATCGCGATGGCCGCGCCGACCGCGCCACCCAGGTAGAGCAGGATGCCGGTGACCGTGGCACCGATCTGGCTGCGGATCAGCACCCCGATCCCGACGCCGAGCACCGACCAGAGCAGATAGGCCAGGCCGTTGAGCGCGGTGGCCCGCCAGACCGCGCCGCTGCCGAGCTGGGAGCCCAGGTCGACGCTGCTCATCACCAGTGCCCCGAAGATCAGGTTGAACCCGGTGGTGACCAGCCAGAACAGCACGGCCAGGACGGCCGCGGCGGCCAGCTTGGCCAACATCACCGCGGTGCGGTGCGGCACGGTGAGGAAGGTGGTGGTGACCGTCTGGTGGAAGAACTCGCTGGTCACCACGATGATGCCGAGCAGCATCACGATCATCAGACCGAAGAACTGCCCGTTGGTGTAGACGTTGGCGGCCAGGCTGTCCACCGACTGCGCGGCCTGGATCTGGTCGGCCTGGTCGGCCGGCACGTCGCCGAAGTTGTTGTTGGCCAGCGCGTCGGTCTGCAACCAGTTGATCAGGGCGGTGAGTGCCCACAGTGGCACCGTGATCAGGCCGAAGATCCACCACGTGCTGGTGGTGCGGATCTTCAACAGCTCAGATCGGACCAGGTTCATCGGATGCCCGCCTTCCCGGCCGTCAGCTCCAGGAAGACCCGTTCCAGGTCGGGTCGTTCCGGGGTCAGTTCGTGCAGCTCGACCTTCGCGGCCAGCGCGGCCCGGCCGATCGCCGGGGCCTCCAGCCCGCTGACCAGCAGCACACCGTGCTCGTCGGTCTCCACCGTCGCGGACTGCTCACGCAGCGCCACGGTCAACTCCTCGGCCTGCGGGGTACGCACCCGAACCCGGCCGCCCTGCGCCATCGAGCCGAGCACCTGCTCCACCGGCCCCTGCCGGATCAGCTTGCCGGCCGCGATGATCACCACGTCGTCGGCGAGGAGCTGCATCTCGGACAGCAGGTGGCTGGAGACCAGCACCGTACGCCCCTCGTGGGCCAGCCCCTTGAGGAAGCCCCGCATCCAGCGGATGCCCTCCGGGTCCAGACCGTTGGCCGGCTCGTCGAGGATCAGCACCCGGGGGTTGCCGAGCATCGCGGCGGCGATACCGAGCCGCTGCTTCATGCCCAGCGAGTACCCCTTGAACTTGCGCTTCGCCGCCGGAGTGAGCCCGACCAGGGCCAGCGCCTCGTCGGCCCGGCTCTTCGGCAGGCCCGCCGCCGCACAGATCACCCGCAGGTGATTGATCCCGGTACGACCCTTGTGCGCGCTGGACGCCTCCAGCACCGCGCCCACGTGCCGCAGCGGGTCGGTCAGGTCGGCGTACCGCTGGCCGCCGATCGTCGCCGTGCCACCGCTCGGGGTGACCAGGTTCAGCAGCATCCGCAGAGTGGTCGTCTTACCCGCCCCGTTCGGGCCGAGGAAGCCGGTCACCCGGCCGGATTCGACCGTGAAGGACAGGTTGTCGACCGCCCGTACGTTCTTGTACTGCTTGGTCAGTCCGGACACGACGATCTGGCCGGTGCTGGGGCTCCACTGCCCGTCGGACATCGTTCTCCTCCCGTGCGGCGGCGCCTCGCGCGCCGCAGTCTGCGGCGTCGTTACGCAACGCGCCGCTGACCAGCCTGACTGGCCTGGTCAAGATATGCCATCAGCCCGGGTCGGTAAGTCGTGCTCCGTCTCAGGCAGGAGGCGGTCGTCCTCAGGGACGAGACACGGGCGGCAGCGCCACCCAGGTGGCGCGGGCCCGACCGAGCAGCGCGCCGGCGCTGCCGTAGAGGCTGGTGTGCACCACCGCCAGCCGTCCCTCCGCGGTGATCACCTTACCGGTGACCACGCACTCCTCACCGGGTTCGGGAAGCGCGTCGAGCGCCACGGCGATCCGGCCCAGCACGTACGGCCGGCCGGGGGCGATCACCGCCCAGCCCCCGGGGCAGTCCAGCGCCGCCCAGGCGGTCGGCGCGGTCACCCGTCGGGGGGTACGCCACGACGCGGCGGTCCGGCCGTCGGGCAGCCGACCGGGAAAGATCCGCAGCCCGTCCGGGTGCTCCGGGCCGCAGACGTAACAGCCGGGGAAGGGGTGGTCCACCAGTCCCGGATAGCCGGCCGAGGCGGCACGCGCGGTCACCGGGTCCACCGGGGCGACCGGGTCGGGCAGGTCGCCGGCCGGGCGTACCTCGGCGACCAGGTGCCCGTCGGGGTCGTACACGTCGCCGTCGGTGAGGGTGAGCGGGATGTCCAGCGGCGGCGGACGACGCAGCGTCACCTCGACCGGCCGGTCCGTGTCGTACGCCCCGGCGAAGACCCCGGCGCTCCACCCGCCGTTGCCCGAACCGGGCGGGCCGTTGTACCGGGATTCGATGATCATCGCCACTCCGCACGTCGTCGTCCGCCCCGGATGGCCGGACGCCCGCAGGCAGCCTCGCACGCCCCACCCGCACCACGGCACGCGCCGCCGGACCCGGGCCCACCCGACTGCCGACCGACATCCGGGCCGGCCCGGCGGCCCCGCAGGTCACTGCGGGGGCGGCCCGCCGACCGGCGTTCACCGGATCGACACCCGTCAGGCGGGGGCCCGGCCACCCGGGGCACCTACACAGGTCCCATGGCTGTTCTGCATGCCGCTGGCGCACCCCTGACGACCAGTGGATACACCCTGCTGATCGCCGACGACCCGACCCAGGTCGCGGCAGCGCAACGCCTGCGCCACGAGGTGTTCGCCACCGAACTCGGCGCGACCCTGCGTCCGGATGCCGCCGGACTGGACACCGACGACCTCGACGCCCACTGCGACCACCTGATCGTCCGTGAGGAGCGCACCGGCGCGGTGGTCGGCACCTACCGGCTGCTGCCACCGGGCCGCACCGGGCGTCGGTACGCCGCCGGGGAGTTCGACCTGACCGCGTTGGACCCGCTGCGTGACCTGCTGGTCGAGACCGGGCGTTCCTGCGTCCACCCGGACCACCGCTCCGGCGCGGTGATCAACCTGATGTGGGCCGGGCTGACCCGCTACCTGCACCTGCGCGGCTCCAACTGGCTGGGCGGCTGCGCCTCGGTGCCGGTCGACGACGGTGGCCGGGCCGCCGCGCAGGCGTGGGCGCTGGGCCGCGCCGGTCACCTGGCCCCGCCGCTGCTGCGGGTCCGTCCGCTGCGGCCCTGGTTCGCCGAGCCGGGCGCGGCGGCGGCGGAGACCGCCACCGGGGACTCCGCCGGGCGGGCACTGGTCCCGCCGCTGCTGCGCGGCTACCTGCGGCTGGGCGCGTGGATCGCCGGGGAACCGGCGTACGACCCCGACTTCCGTTGCGCCGACTTCTACGTGCTGTTCGCGCTGGACCGGATGAACCCGCGCTACCTGCGGCACTTCCTGGGCGGGGCGGCGCGGTGAGCGCCGAACTGTGGCGTCCGACCGCCGGCTGCGGCCCGGACTGCCTGCCGGGGGCGCGGCGGGTGGAGGTGTCGCCCGGCCGGCAGGTGGCCCGACTGCTGGGCGTGCTCGGGATGCTGCTGGTCGGGGCCGTCCTGGTCGTACTGCTGCCGGTGCTGCCGACGGCGGGGCGGGCGTCGGCACTGCGGGGCTGGGCCCGGTGGACCGCCGGTGCGCTCGGGGTGCGGCTGGCGGTACGCGGGCGGCTGCCCCGGCGGCGGGCGCTGCTGGTCGCCAACCACGTCTCCTGGCTGGACATCCTCGCGGTGCTGACGGTCGCTCCGGCCCGGCTGCTGGCCAAGCGGGAGGTGCGGAACTGGCCGCTGCTCGGGCTGCTGGCCCGCGCCGGGGGCGCACTCTTCGTGGACCGGTCGCGACCCCGGGACCTGCCCCGCACGGTGGACCGGCTCGCGGCGACGCTGCGGGCCGGTCACCCGGTCGCGGTCTTCCCCGAGGGTACGACCTGGTGCGGCGTCGCTCCCTCGGCCGGCTGTCGACCGTCGCGGGGATTCCGGCCGGCGGTCTTCCAGGCGGCGATCGACGCCCGGGTCCCCGTGGTGCCGCTGCGGATCAGCTACCGCTCTGCTGCCACCGGGGCGACGACCACCACCGCCGCCTTCCTCGGCGACGAGACCCTGTGGCGCTCGGTGCGTCGGGTGCTGGCCGCCCGGGACCTGGTGGTGCACGTCGCGGTGACCGCCGCCCTGCATCCGGCCCCCGGCGCGGACCGTCGGCTGCTGGCCCGCGCCGCCGAGTCGGCCGTGCACCTGCTCCCGCCCCGCCCGGTCGTCAGCCGGCCCACCCTGGCCGCTGTGCCCGGGGTCGCCCCGCCCGGGTCCGCGTCCGCGCCGGCCGCCGGGAAGGGCCTCGGCCTGGCCGCCTGACCCGATCTCATCCGAGGGCTGCTTCGACGGCATGATCCACTCGGGTGGGCCGTTGTTGCGGCGCCCTGGCGACCGGTTACCGCAACATCGGCCCAAGTGAGTGAAGCGGAGGTGGGGGCGAGGCGGGGGTGGGCATTGGTGGGTTTGCGACTCGCGACAGTCTTGTTCTATCGCGATGTATCGCGTTACGCTTCCTCCGTGCAGTGGCGCGGCCGTCGGCCGCGACCCCGGAGGGAGACGTCATGACCAACTGGACGGTCGACAGACCACAACGGATCACCATCGAGGGGCCGGTCACCCAACTCGACGTACGACTGATCACCGGCCGGCTCAACGTGGTCGGCACCGACGGCCCGGCCCGGGTCGACGTCACCCGGGTCAGCAGCCGGCCGGTCATCGTCGAACACCGCGACGGCGTGCTCCGGGTCGGCCACGAGCGCCACCCGCGCTGGCCCGGGTTCCTCTGGTGGCTCGGCCAGCTCGGTCGCCGGTTCCGGGCCGAGGTGTCCATCGCCGTCCCGGCCGCCGTCCTGGCCGACCTGCACCTGGTCGACGGCGCACTGGTCGCCTCCGGGCTGGTCAACGACACCACCGTCAACGTGACCTCCGGGCAGATCACCCTGATGGGGCTGGCCGGGCGAACCAACGCGCGGATCGTCTCCGGCCCGGTCGAGGCCCTCGGGGTCACCGGTGACCTCACCCTGGACACGGTCTCCGGCGAGGTGACCCTCGCCGAGAGCGCGGCGGGCCGGGTGCACGCCAACACCATCTCCGGGGCGATCACCTGCGACCTGGACAACCCCCGGCGCAGCGAGATCCGGCTCACCACCATCTCCGGGCCGATCACCGTACGGGTCCGTGAGGACAGCGACCTCGCCGTCCACCTGCACACCACCTCCGGGCGGATCACCAGCGGCTTCCCGCAGGTCGGTGGCGGGGTCGGCGTCGGCCCGGTCAAGGACAGCCACGGGGTGCTCGGCGCGGGCGAGGGTAAGCTCTGGGCGTCCGCGACGTCCGGCAGCATCGCCCTGCTCGCTCGGCCGGTGGACGCCGACCAGGAGGAGCTGCCGTGACCGCCGTGTTCAGTCACGGGCGGCTGCGGCTCTATCTGCTCCGGCTGCTCGACGACGGCCCCAAGCACGGCTACGAGCTGATCCGGCTGCTGGAGGAGCGCTTTCTCGGCCTCTACGTCCCCAGCGCCGGCACCATCTATCCCCGGCTGCAACGGCTGGAGGCCGACGGCCTGGTCACCCACACCGCCGCCGGGGGCCGCAAGGTCTACGAGATCACCGAGGCGGGCCGGGCCGAGCTGCGCCAGCGCGCCGACGAGGTGACCACCCTGGAATCCGACATCACCGCCTCGGTGGAGGATCTCTCCGCCCTGGCCGGGGAGATCCAGACCGAGGTACGCGGCTCGGTGCGCGACCTCAAACGCGAACTGCGCGAGGCCACCCGGCAGACCCGGCTGACCCGCTGGGACCGCCCGACCCCGACCCCGCAGCCCCGCCCGGCGACCCCCACCTCGCCGTCGCGTCCGGCGGCCCCCGCCGACGGCGACTCCCCACTGCTGGCGGAGTTCGACCAGCGGCTGGCCGCGTTCACCGTCGAGGTCGGGGCGCTGGTCCGGGCCGGACGGCTCAGCGACACCCAGCTCCGTACCGCGATCCGGGTCCTCGACGGCGCGTTGGACGGGCTGAGCCGGCTACTGCGCTGACGGCCACGTGTCGCGGGCGTCGCCCCGGTCGTCGTGCTCTCCGCCGGCCGCGACCGGGGCACCGGACGGCTTCACAGGATTTTTGCAGCAACCGTCCAGCGCCGCCGCAGCGACATCACGGATGATGGCCAGCATGGCCGCTACCCAGACTGAGGCGCGACTGCTCGTCGTCGAGGACGACCCCAACATCCTCGAACTGCTCTCCGCCAGCCTCCGCTTCGCGGGGTTCGACGTGGCGACCGCCACCAGCGGCAGCGCGGCCCTGCACGCGGCCAAGGACCACCGCCCCGACCTGGTGGTGCTCGACGTGATGCTGCCCGACCTGGACGGCTTCGAGGTCATCCGGATGCTCCGGGAGGGCGGCACGCGTACCCCGGTGGTGTTCCTGACCGCCCGGGACGCCACCGACGACAAGATCCGGGGGCTCACCCTGGGCGGCGACGACTACGTCACCAAGCCGTTCAGCCTGGAGGAGCTGACCGCCCGCATCCGGGCGGTGCTGCGACGCACCGCGACCGGCGAGCAGGCCCCGTCCCGGCTCACCTTCGCCGACCTGGAGCTGGACGAGGAGACCCACGAGGTGCACCGGGCCGGTCAGCGGGTGCAGCTCTCGCCGACCGAGTTCAAGCTGCTGCGTTACCTGATGCTCAACGCCAACCGGGTGCTGTCCAAGGCGCAGATCCTCGACCACGTGTGGAACTACGACTTCCGGGGCGACGACAACATCGTCGAGTCCTACATCTCCTACCTGCGCCGCAAGGTCGACAACACCCAGCCCCGCCTGATCCACACCCTGCGCGGCGTGGGCTACGTCCTGCGCAAGCCGGCGGCGTGAATCCGCTCGACGAGGCGAAGGGACGGATCCGGAGCGTTCCGCTGCGGGTCAAGCTGGTCGCGGCGGTCCTCACCCTGGTCGCCGTCGCGCTCGTGGTGATCAGCTCGCTCACCACGTACTTCCTGCGGGAGTACCTGATCGGGCAGGTCGACGGCGAGTTGCAGTCGGCCAGCGTCCAGGTCGGCCGGGCGCTGCCGGACCTGGAGAGCGGACGGGTCAAGGCCGCGCTGCCCACCGACTACGTCGTCGCGCTCGCCGACGAGGACACCTCCCGGTTCATCGGGTACGACCCGGCGCTCGAACCGGACGACCTTCCCCCGGTCCCGGCGGACCTGCCCGGGTTCCGGGCTGACGAGGGCGAACCGTTCACGGTCCGCTCGCAGGACGGCCGGGAACGGTGGCGGATGCTCTACCGGGAGCTGTCCGACGGCCGGGTCCTCGCCGTCGGGCAGCACCTCACCGACGTCGACCTGGCCGTCAAGCGGCTGATCTGGATAGACATGCTGGTCGGCGGGGCGGTGCTGATCCTGCTCGCCTCGATCGGCGCGGCCATCGTGCGGACCAGCCTGAAACCGCTCGTGGAGATCGAACGGACGGCTGCGGCGATCGCCGGTGGCGACCTGACCCGCCGGGTGCCCGACCCCGAGGAGGGGCAGGAGTGCGCCACCTCCGAGCTGGGCCGGCTCTCCCGGGCGTTGAACGCGATGCTGGCCCAGATCGAGGCCGCCTTCACCGCCCGCGCCGCCTCGGAGATGGCCGCCCGTACGGCCGAGGCCGGCGCCCGGGACGCGGCGCACGCCGCGCTGGCGTCGGAGGCCCGCGCCCGGCGGTCGGAGGAGCGGATGCGGCAGTTCGTCGCGGACGCCTCGCACGAACTGCGTACCCCGCTGACCACCATCCGGGGCTTCGCCGAGCTGTACCGGCAGGGCGCGGCCCGCGCCCCCGAGCAGACCGCCGACCTGCTGCGCCGCATCGAGGACGAGGCGGCCCGGATGGGGCTGCTGGTGGAGGACCTGCTGCTGCTCGCCCGGCTGGACCGGGAACGCCCGCTGTCGCTGGCCCCGGTGGAGCTACCGGTGCTCGCCTCCGACGCGGTCGAGGCGGCCCGGGTGGTCGCTCCGCAACGGCGCATCGAGCTGGAGATCGCGCCGGGCTCCGGCCCGCTGGTGGTGCACGCCGACGACGCCCGGCTGCGGCAGGTGATCGGCAACCTGATGACCAACGCGCTGACCCACACCCCGCCGGAGGCGTCGGTGACCCTGCGGCTGCGTTCCGAGGCCGGGAACCTGGCCGTGGTGGAGGTGGCCGACACCGGGCCGGGGCTCGCCCCGGAGCAGGCCGAGCGGGTCTTCGAGCGGTTCTACCGGGCCGACGCGGCCCGGACCCGCCGGGCCAGCGGGATCACCAGCACCGGGCTGGGGCTGGCCATCGTCGCCGCCCTGGTCACCGCGCACCAGGGCACGGTGGAGGTGGCCGAGACGCCCGGCGGCGGGGCGACCTTCCGGGTCCGGCTGCCGCTGCTGTCCGAGTCCGGCGGTGACGGTGAGTGATCCCGCTCCGGGCCGGGAGTGGCTTTCAGAAAACTTCCAGGGGGATTCCAGGCTGGTGACAGTGGCACAGGGAAAACTAGTGGCATGACCGAGTTCGAGACCGACCCGCAGCGTCGGCCGGCTGCCACCGACGCCGAGCCGTCGCACCCCTCCGCCGAGCCGTCCCGCGTCGAGCGCGGCGAGTCCGACACCACCGCCTCTCCGGGCGACGCCGCCGGCACCGCGGGGGCGCCGGCCGGCACATCCCACCCCGGATCGCCGTACGCGCCACCGTCGTCGCCGTACGCGCCGCCCGCCGCGAGCGCGTACCCGCAGTCGTCGTACCAGCCTGCGGCGGCCTCCGGTGACCAGGCGTACCGGCCCGGCTATCCGGCGTCCACCGGCTACCCGCAGGCGGGGCAGTACCCGTCGGCCGGTTACCCGCAGCCCGGCCAGCACCAGTCCGGCTGGGCCGGCGGCTACCCCGGCCAGCACCGCCCCGGCCAGCCGGGCGCGGCGGCGCAGTCCGCCGGTTATCCCGGTCAGCCCGGTTCCGCCGTCGGCGGTCAGCCGGGTGCCGGTTACCCCGGCCAGCCCGGCGCGCAGTCGTCGGGGGGTTACCCGGGGCAGCCGTCCGCCGGCTACCCGGGTCAGCCCGGCCCCGGCGGGCCGCAGCAGCCCGGCCAGCCGGCCCCGCCGTGGGCGTCCGGCCCGGCGCCGCAGGCCGGCAAGGTGGCCAAGTTCGTCGGCGCGGGGGTGGCGGTCTTCGCCCTGATGCTCGGTTCGGGCGTGGCCGGCGGGGCGCTCGCCCTGGCGGTCGACGGCGACGGGGGCGGCATCACCCGCAACTACTCGGCCGCCCCCGTGATCAACAGCGCCGACCTGCCGAAGATCGCCGCCTCGGTGCAGGACAGCGTGGTCTCGATCATGACCGACAGCGGTGAGGGATCGGGCGTGGTCCTCAGCTCCGACGGCTTCGTGCTGACCAACAACCACGTGGTCGCGTCCGCCTCCGGCAAGACCGTCCGGGTGGTGTTCGCCAACGGCCAGTCCGCCTCCGCCGAGATCCGCGGCACCGACCCGAAGACCGACCTCGCGGTGGTCAAGACCAGCGGCCTGGACAACCTCAAGGCGGCGAAGTTCGGCGACAGCGACGCCATGCAGGTGGGCGACCAGGTGCTCGCCCTGGGTAGCCCGCTCGGTCTGCAGGGTTCGGTGACGGCCGGCATCCTCAGCGCCCGGGACCGCACCATCCAGGCCGGCAGCGGCGACAGCCCGCAGCAGGCCCCGCAGGGTGGCGCCAGCTCGATCTCCGGCCTGCTCCAGACCGACGCCCCGATCAACCCGGGCAACTCCGGCGGCGCGCTGGTCAACACCCGGGGCGAGGTGATCGGCATCAACACCGCCATCGCCACTGCCGGGCAGGGCAGCACCGGCAACATCGGGGTCGGCTTCGCCATCCCGAGCAACAAGGCCAAGAACGTCGCCGAGAAGCTCCAGCGGGGTGAGAAGGTCAGCCACCCGTCCCTCGGCGTCAGCGTCAACGCGGCCGAGGACGGCGGGGCCCTGGTGGCCGCCGTCACCGGGGGCAGCGCCGCCGAGAAGGCCGGCATCCAGCGGGGAGACGTGATCACCAGGTTCGGCGACAAGGTGATCAACGACTCCAACGATCTGGTCGGCGCGGTGCAGGCCGGCAAGGTCGGCGACCGGGTCCAGGTGACCTACAAGCGAAATGGTACGGAGGCGACTGCAACCGTGACGCTCGCCGAGACGTCATAGTCCTCAGACCTACCTCCTCCGGGCGGCGGGCGGCGGAGCCAAGGGGGTTGGCTCCACCGCCCGCCGCCGTACGCACCCCGGCCGGGCCCCACCCGACCGGGGTGCGTTTGGTTGTCCGGCCAGCGGGAAATCGCCGCCGATCCCGGGTCGGGACGAGGTTCCGTAGCGGGACAACGGGGGAGGATTCGTGGCCGTGACCCACCGTCCGTCGGAACGCCCACCGTCCGGGCCGCCACTGCGGATCGCGATGCTCGTTCCGCCCTGGCTGTCGGTGCCGCCGCCCGGTTACGGCGGGCTGGAGCAGGTGGTGCACGGGCTGGTCGACATGCTGGCCAGCCACGGCCACCAGGTGACCCTCTTCGGGGCGGGCCGGCAGCACGGCACCGCCGCCGACTTCGTCTCCACCATCGACGAGGTGCAGTACGACCGGCTCGGTGAGTCGCTGCCGGAGCTCGCCCACCTGGCGCGGGCCAACCAGTTGATCTCTGCCGCCGACTTCGACGTGATCCACGACCACACCACGATCGGGCCGCTGGTCGCCGGCCGGCGTGCGGTGCCCACCGTGGCGACCGTGCACGGCAACCCGGTCGGCGAGTACGGCGCGGTGCTCAGCGACACCGACCACGGGGTGGGCCTGGTGGCGATCTCCCACGCCCAACGGCGGGCCAACCCCGGCCTGCCCTGGGTCGGCACGGTGCACAACGCCCTCAACGCCCGGGACGTGCCGACCAAGCGGCAACCCGGCCGGGGCCCGGTGCTCTGGTTGGCCCGGTTCAGTCCGGACAAGGGCCCCGACACGGCGATCCGGGCCTGCCGGGCGGCCGGCCTTCCGCTCACCCTGGCCGGCAAGTGCAACGAGCCGGCCGAGCGCCACTACTTCGCCGAGGTGGTCCAGCCGATGCTGGGCGACGACGTCGACGTGATCATGAACGCCGACCGGGAGGCGACCCTGCGGTTACTGGTCGACGCCCGCTGCCTGATCATGCCGATCCAGTGGGAGGAACCGTTCGGCATGGTGATGGTGGAGGCCATGGCGACCGGCACACCGGTGGTGGCGCTGCGCCGGGGCGCGGTGCCGGAAGTGGTGGTCGACGGGGTGACCGGGCTGGTCCGCGACCGGGCCGACGAGCTGCCGGCGGCCCTGCGCGAGGTGGTCCGGCTCGACCCGGCGGCCTGCACCGCCCACGTGGCCGACAACTTCTCCACCGGGCGGATGGCGCGCGGCTACGAGGCGATCTACCGGGCCGTGGCACTCGGCGTGGCCCCGCCCGTGCACCGGCCCGTCGCACTGCGTACCCGCTGAACGGGGTGCGGGGCGGTGCAGCGGACGGTGGTTCCGGTGCCGGCGCGGGGCGTCAGACGGCGGTCGCGGCCAGTTTCCGGGCGGCGGCTTCGAGTTGCCGGCCGTACGCCGCGGTGATGCCACCCTCGTCGATCCGGCGGGTGACCTTCTCGCGGAGCGCGGTCGCCTGCGCGGGCACGTCGGACTGGCCCTCGGCGGCGGACCGGGTCAGGTTGGCGAGCACGTTGCGCAGGTCCAGGCCGACGTCCTCGCGGACCTCGCCGGTGCGGACCCCGTCGTCGATCAGCTGACGCATCCGGTCGGCCGCCTCGGTCAACCCGCCGCCGCCCTGCCCGCCGTCGGGGGTGGTGGTGGGCTGTGGGCGGGGCGGTGTGGGCGTCGTGGTGGCCCGCCGGGGGGCCGGCTGCGCGGTGGGGTCCGCCGGTGGCTGGGTGCGCGGCAGCGACGGCTCCGTCGCCGGGGCCTCGGTCTGCCGGGCGACCGGCGGGGTGGTGTGGGTCCCCGGCTCCAGCAGCGGGGCGAGCAGGAGGACCGCCGCGACGGTGAACACCACCAGCGCGCCCACCGCCACCAACGGCCGCCGCGACGGCGGCAGCTCCGGCTCCGGCTCGGCGGGCCCGGTCGCCGCACGACCGTTCCCCGTGCCGCCGGCACCTGCGCCACCGTTGGCCGTGCCACCTGCGCCGTTGTTCGCCGCGCCGTAGGCGGTGTGCCGGCCGTCCGCCGCGCCAGGGCCCGGCGGCCCGCCTGCGGGGGACCGGTCGCCGGCTGCGTCGCCGGACCCCGCCCCGGCCAGCCCGGCCCCCGGGATGCCGGTGCCGGCCGCACCGACGCCGGCCACTGCGCCCACCCCCGAAGCCGCACCGACGCCCGACGCCGCGCCCGGCGTGCCGGCCAGTGCGGGCAGGGTGACCGTGGGGGAGAGCATGGTGGCCGCCTGCGGATCACCGGGCAGCAGCTGGTCCCGCAGCGCGGTGGCGACCTGGTGCGCGGTCGGCCGGTCGTGCGGGTCCCGGGCCAGGCAGCGCAGGCAGACGTCCACCACCACCGGAGGCAGCCCCGGTACGCCGTCCAGCGACGGTGGTGTCTCGTCGACGATCGCGTCGGCGAGCTGTTCCCAGGTCTCCGCCGGGTACGGCGGATGGCCGGTCAGCGTCTCGTAGAGCAGCACGCCGAGGGAGTAGACGTCGGTCGACGGCTGGGCCGGCGCCCCGTCCAGGCGTTCCGGGGCCACGTACGCCGGGGTGCCGAAGGTGCCCCCGTCCTCGTCGTCGTCGGGGGTGCCGACCTGGGTGGCGATGCCGAAGTCGAGCACCTTCGCCCCGGTCCGGGTCATCATCACGTTCGCCGGGGTGATGTCCCGGTGCACGATGCCCAGCCGGTGCGCCGCCGCCAACGCCTCGGCGACCTGGGCGCCCACCTCGACCGCCTCCGGCCAGGGCAGCGGGCCCTCGCTCAGCCGGTGCTCCAGCTCCTCGCCGGTGAGCAGCTCCATCACCACGAACGAGGTGATCTCGCCGTCCGGGGCGAGCGCCTCGCCGTAGTCGTGCACCGCGGTCACGTGCGGGTGGACCAGTTGGGCGGCCGACCGGGCCTCCTCGCGGACCATGTCCCGGAAGCGGGCGTCGGCGGCCAGCGACGGCGCGAGCACCTTGACCGCGACGACCCGGTCCAGCACCTCGTCGCGGGCCCGCCAGATCACCGACATCCCGCCGGCCCCGATCCTGTCGAGGAGCCGGTACCTGCGGGCCAGCAACCTACCGGCGTTCAGGGCTGCCATCAGTGTTCGCACCTGCCTGGGGTTCGGGGTGGTGTCAGGTTGCGCGAATGTGTCCCCCCTGTCAACGGTTGTCCATTTGTCCGGTGACCCTCTGCAGTGGCCGTTTCGCCCACCGCCACCGGTTCCTGATCGACGCCGGTGACCAGCGGCTGCGCCGGCAGGCACGGGCGGTGGCGTGCCAGGATGAACGACATGAGTGGCGGTCCGGTGGCGTTCGTGCTCGGCGGCGGGGGAGTGCTCGGCGCGGTCGAGGTGGGCATGCTGCGTGCCCTGTTCCGGGCCCGGATCCGCCCCGACGTCGTGCTCGGCACCTCGATCGGCGCGGTCAACGGCGCTTTGGTCGCCGCCGACCCGTCCGAGGCGGTCACCGACCGGCTGGTCCGGCTGTGGGCGTCCCCGGAGGCGAGCGAGGTGTACGGCGACTCGGTCGCCCGGCAACTGCGCCGCTTCGCCGCCCGTACCCACCTGCACTCGCCCCGGCCGCTGCGCAAGCTGCTGGAGGGGGAGCTGGGCGCGGACACCACCTTCGCCGACCTGAAGGTGCCGTTCCGCTGCTGCGCGGCCAACATCGAGCGGGCCGCCGAACACTGGTTCCACACCGGACCGCTGGTGCCGGCGGTGCTCGCCTCCGCCTCCGTACCGGGGCTGCTGCCGCCGGCACAGATCGACGGCCAGCACTACATAGACGGCGGGATCGTCAACTCCATCCCGATCGGCGAGGCGGTCGCGGTCGGCGCGACGCAGATCTTCGTCCTCCAGGTGGGGCGGATCGAGCGGGAGCTGACGCCGCCCCGCCGACCGTGGGAGATCGCCCAGGTCGCATTCGAGATCGCCCGCCGGCACCGGTTCGCCCGGGAGATGGCGGCCCTGCCCGAGGGGGTACGGGTGCACGTGCTGCCGACCGGCGGGCTGGAACCACGCGACGACAGCCCGTGGGCCTACCGGGACATGGCGGCGGTGGGACGGCGGATCAGCCGCGCCTACACCGCCTCCCGGCACTACCTGGCGAGCCTGGACCGCTGATGCCGCTGCCCCCTCGGTGGGTACGCCGGCTGTTGTTCGCACCCGGGGTGATCCTGCTCGCGGTCACGGTGCTGACCGCGGTGCCGGTCTGGGCGCTGCTCGCGCTGGCCGCGTCGCCGTTCGTGCCGGGCCGGTTGCGCCCGCTGCGGCTGCTCTGGATCGGGTGCGTCTACCTGGTCTGGGACGCCGCCGCACTGGTCGCCCTCTTCGTGCTGTGGCTGGCCTCCGGATTCGGCCGGTGGAAGCGCACGCCGTCCTTCCAGCGGGCACACTACGTGCTCGCCGGCTGGTTCCTGCGGGTGCTGTTCTGGCAGGCCCGGTGGACGCTGCGGCTGAGCATCGACGTGGTCGGCACCGACCCGGACACCGCCCTGCCGGGCCGGCCGGAGCTGGTGCTCTGCCGGCACGCCGGCCCGGGTGACTCGTTCATCCTGATCCACTCCCTGGTCAACTGGTTCCAGCGGGAGCCCCGGATCGTGCTCAAGGAGGCGCTCCAGTGGGACCCGGCGATCGACGTGCTGCTCAACCGCCTGCCCAACCGGTTCGTCGCCGCCGGTGACGGCCGGGACGCGGCGGTCCGGCAGATCGGCCACCTCGCCACCGGCCTGGACGACGACGACGCCTTCGTGATCTTCCCGGAGGGCGGCAACTTCACCCCCGGCCGACGCGTACGGGCCATCGACCGGCTCCGCGCGCTCGGGCTGGAGCGGATGGCGGTGCGCGCCGAGCGGATGCAGCACGTGCTCGCCCCGCAGCCCGGCGGGGTGCTCGCCGCCCTGGACGCCGCACCCGAGGCCGGCGTGATCTTCGTGGCGCACACCGGCCTGGACCGGATGCTCACCGTCGCCGACGTGTGGCGGGAGCTGCCGATGGACAAACGGATCGTGATGCGGTTCTGGTCGGTGCCGCCCGAGGACGTCCCGACCGGCCGGCAGGAACGGATCGACTGGCTCTTCGACTGGTGGGACCGGATCGACAGGTGGATCGCCGCCAACCGGGACGGCGTGACCGCTGAGTGAACGCACCGTGACGGTCGACCGTTTCGCCGCCGATCCCACGTAGGGTGCGCAGGTGGACCAGATCTGCGTGGTGACGACGGTGGTGGACTCGCGCTCCGTCGCGGACCTGATGGCGGCTGCCGCGGTGGCCGGGCGGCTGGCCGCCTGCGCCCAGGTCGGCGGCCAGGTCGACAGCACGTACTGGTGGCGGGCCGGGGTGGAGACCAGCACCGAATGGTCGGTGCAGTTCAAGACCGCCCCGGACCGGGCCACCGCGCTGGTCGGCCAGATCCGGGCCAACCATCCCTACGAGGTGCCCGAGATCCTGGTCACCCGGGTGGACAGCGGCGACCCGGCGTACGCGCTCTGGGTGCACGAGAACACCCGTACCTAGGTACGGGCACTCTGGCCAGGGGTTGCCGCCCACCGGCAGGATGGCCGGGTGCAGAACACCGGTTACCCCTGCCCCCGCTGCGGTGCGCCCGCCGAACTGACCCGCGGGTGCGTCGGTTGCGGGTTCGGGCCGTACCCGCCCGCCGCCGAGGTGGTCCGGCTGGACCGGGAGATCGTTTCGCTCGGCCGGGAGGTGGAGCGGGCCCGGGAGGCGTACCAGGGGCTCGGCGCGCGCCTGCTCGCGGCGCAGCGCCAGCGGGCGGAACTGGCGGCCCGGATCCGCCGGGAGATCCCCGCGCCGGTCCCGGTCGGTGCGGCGGTCCGCGTACCCGCGCCGGCCGGACGTCCCGTCCCGCCGGCTGTTCGTCCGGCAGGCCACCCGGTCGTCCCGGCCGCGCGCCCGGTGGTCCCGGTGCGTCCCGGCGGTGTCGTCGGGTCCGGCGGGTCCGTGCCGCCCGCCGGGTCCGGACCCCCACCCGTGGGTACGCCGGGCCGCCCGGAGACCTCGACCCGGACGATCCAGTGGCTGCTGTTCGTCCTCGGTGGCCTGCTGCTGGGCACGGCGGCGGTGGTCTTCACCGCGGTCGCCTGGGCGGCGGTGGGGGTGGCGGGCCGGGCGCTGATCCTGGCCGGGTTCACCGCGCTCGCCCTGGCGGTGCCGCTGGTGGCGAAGTGGCGCGGCCTGCGCGGCACCGCCGAGACGTTCGCGGCGGTGGGTCTGCTGCTGGTGGTCCTCGACGGGTACGCCGCCTGGTCGGTGAACCTGCTCGGCACCGCCGACTGGTCGGGTACCCGGTACGCCGCCCTGGTCACCGGGCTCAGCGCGGCGGTCGCCACCGGGTACGCCCTGCTCAGCCGGCTCACCGTGCCGTGGTTCGCGGCGCTGTTCGTCGTCCAGCCGGTGCTGCCGCTGGCGGTGGCGCAGTCCCGGCCCGGAGCCACCGGTTGGACGCTGACGTTCCTCGGGGTGGCGCTGCTCGACCTTGCGGTGGTGGTCGCGCTGCGCCGCCGCTCGCCGGCCCCGCTCGCCGTTCCGACCGGCCCGGCCCCGCTCGCCGTTCCGACCGGCCCGGTTCCGACCGGCCCGGTCCCGGCGGTCACCGGGTCGGCAGCGAACCGCCCGGTGCCGGCCGGGCCTGATCCCGCCGCTCCGCCACTGGCCGGAGCGGTGCCACCCGGGGCGGCTCCGGCCGCTGCGGGTCCCGGGGAAGCGGTGGTGGTGCCCGCCGGGGGGTCGGGCGCCACCACCGTCCCGGCGGACGGGGGACCGGCGGCCGGCGGGGGCCGGTCGCCGGACCGCCCGGTTCCACCGCCGTGCTCGCCGGCCGGGTGCTCGGTTGGCTCGGCTTCGGTGCCGCGACGACGGTCGCCGCGAGCTGCGCGCTGGTGCCGCTGGTGCTCGGCCGGGCCGGCGGTCAGCCGCTGCTGGCCGGCCTGCCGATGCTGCTCGTCGGCCTGGTCCTGGCCGGTGCGGCCCGGGTCGCGGGTGCCGGGGTGTTCCGCCAGCTCACCACCGGGCTGCTGGTGCCGTTGCTCGCCGTCGCGATGCTGCGGCCGGTGGCCGAGCTGCGGGCCGGGTTCCTGCTGCTCGCCGTCGGCCTGGTGGCGGCCGCTCTGGCCGGCGGCGTCCGGCTGCTGCCGCAGCGGCACCGCACCGGCCCCCGGGTCGGCGCGCTGCTGGTGGCGGCCGGTGCGGCCCAGGTCACCGTGCTCGCCACCGGTTCCCTCGCGGCGCTCGCGGTGGGCCGGTCGCTGCCCGCCTGGCAGGGGGCCGCCGCGGGTCCCGATCTCCCGTGGGGCTGGCAGCTCCCGCTCACCGCCCTGCTCACCGTCGGCGCCGGCCTCCTGCTGCTGTCGAGGACGGCCCGTCCGGTGACCGTACTGCTGGGCGTGGTGGTCACCGCCGCCGCGCTACCGGCGGTGACCACCACGCCGTGGCCGGCCACCCTCGCGGTCGACCTGGTCGTCGGGGCGGCACTGCTGCCGGTGGCGGTGCTGCGGTGCCGTCGTGCCGCGACGGTGCTGGTCGGCGCGGCCGGTGCCGCCGTGCTGCTCGGGCACGGCCTGCTGGTGGCGGCGGCAGAACCGGTGGGGCTGCTGGCGGCACTCGGGGTGGTACTGGTCGTCGGGCTGGCGGTGGCGCTGCCCCCCCGCCCGGCGAACGCCGTCGCGGCCCGGGTCGCCGGGGTCGCCCTGACGGTCGCCCTGCTCACCGTGCCGGCCGGCGCTGCGGTCGCGCTGCGGGCCGCCGGGTCGCCGGCCTGGTGGCAGCTGCGGGTCGGGTTCGCCGCCGCCGTGCTGCTGCTGGTCCCGCTGCTCGCGCTCCGTCGCCGCCGTCCCGACCTCGACGGGTACGCCGGCACCGCGCTCGCCGTGGCGCTGGCCGCCGTGGTCACGCCGACCGTCGTACCGGGTGGGGAGTCGTTGGCCCTCTATGCCGCGGCGGCGCTCGGCATGCTGGTGCTGGCCGAACGGCGTACCGCTGCGGTGACGACCGGCCGGGTGGTCGGCGTCGGCCTGGCCGGGCTGGCCCTGGTCGCCGCCGCTCCGCTGACCCTCACCGCGTTGGTCGCCCCCTACGGTGACCCGGTCCGACCCTGGTCGGGGGTGCCGACCGGGGACGGCGCGTCGGGTGCCCCGGCGGTCGGTGTGGCGCTGCTGGTCCTCGCCCTCACCGCCGCGCTGCTCGTCCACCGGTACACCGGCCGCCGGTCCGGGTCGGCCGTGGCCGCGCTGCCGTTCGGGGCGGCGGCGCTGCCCGTGCTGCTGCTCGTCGGCCCCGCACCCTGGCCGGTGGTGCCGGCGGTGGTCCTGCTCGTCGGCAGCGCGGCGCTGCTCACCGCCGCGCTCGCCGGCCCGGTTCGGACCGCCCCCGCTGCCACGGCCACCCCGCCTGCGGCTGTCCCGGGTGGGCCCGGTTCCGGCGCGGCACCGACAGCGGGTGGACCGCCGGTGGGCCACCGGCGTGGCGGGGAACTGCTGGTGCCGGTCACCACCCCGATCGGTCTGCTGTGGACGTTCTTCGGCCTGGTCGGGCTGCTCGCCACCCGGGCCGGTACGTTGGCCGCGCTGGCCCTGCTGGTGATCGTGACGGCGGTGATCGGTGCGGTCGGCAGGCGGCCCGGAGTACGGCTGCTCGGCTGCCTGACCACGGTCGCGGCGGCCACCTCCTTCGCGTTGACCGCGCCCCTGGCCGCCGGCCTGCCGACCCGGACGGCCGGGTTCCCGGTGCTCGTGGTGGCGGTGGCGGTGCTGCTCGGCGCACCCCTGCTGGCCCGGCGCGGGTCGCTCACCGTACGGGCGTTGGAGGCCGCCGCGCAGGCGGTGGCCGTGCTCGCCCTGCTGCTCACCGTCGGTGCGATCCGACACGCGGCGGTGATCTGCGTGCTCTGGGGGGCCGCCGTGGCGCTGCGGGTGCTGTACCCGGGTCAGTCGGCCGGCCAGCGGTGGGTCTTCGGGGCGGTGGCCGGTGGCAGTGAACTGCTCGGCGCGTGGCTGCTGCTGATCAGCGGCGAGGTGGTGCTGCTGGAGGCGTACACCCTGCCGGTGGCCGGGCTGACGTTGGTGGCCGGCCTGCTGG
This sequence comes from Micromonospora sp. RL09-050-HVF-A, assembly GCF_019374995.1. Classification (NCBI taxonomy): domain Bacteria; kingdom Bacillati; phylum Actinomycetota; class Actinomycetes; order Micromonosporales; family Micromonosporaceae; genus Micromonospora; species Micromonospora sp. RL09-050-HVF-A. Next base: position 3,300,633 of record NZ_JAGKQP010000002.1, on the reverse strand, counting down.
CGCTGCGGAGCCGGCCCGGGTTGACCAGTTGGCTGGCCCTCGGCCCCGGGCTCGCCGCCGCTCTGCTGCCCAGTCTGGTGTCGGTGCTGGTGGCGGCGGACCCGCAGCCCTGGCGGCGGCTGCTGCTGGGCGGTGCCGCGCTGGGCGTGGTGCTGGTCGGCGCGGTCCGGCGCTGGCAGGCGCCGGTGGTGCTCGGCGGCGGCAGCCTCGTCCTGCTCGCGCTGCACGAACTGGTCCGGGGCTGGGACCTGCTGCCCCGCTGGATCTACCTGGCCGTCGGCGGGCTGGCGTTGATCACGCTCGCGGCCACCTACGAGCGGCGTCGGCGGGATGTGAGCCGGCTGCGGGCGGCGGTGGGCCGGATGGGCTGAGCCGCCCACCGGTAGGGTCGTGCCAAGGCAGCGCCTGCGCACCGCCGAGCCGGCGCGCAGACGCCGACCGGGCCGGCGGTGGCGGCCCGGCAGAGCGACGAGATCCTCCGGAGCGCGCGATGAGATTCGAGATCAGCAAGGTGCTGGACGCCATCGAGGGGCGGGTCTGCACCGATCCGTCCCTGGCCCGAGCGGTGCTGGACCTGGCCGAGGTGATCCGCTACCAGGATCTCGACGGCGGGCGTCCGGCCAGCCTGCTGCGGCTCGGCATGGTGATCGACGCGCTCTCCCGCGAGCTGGCCGAGGACAGCGTCCCGGTCTACGCGATCGTGCACCGGGCGCTGCTCTCCGACGCCGACCTCACCTCCAACGAGCGGATGGTGGTCCGCCGGTGGGCCGACGACGGCCTGGTCGAGGTGCTCGACAACCCGGGTGACCGGATGCTGGAGGTGGCCGACCTGCTCGGCCTGCCGGTGGTCAGCCGGATCCGGTTCGACGGGCTGCGCGGCCGGTTCCCCTGGCTGGTGGAACAGCCGGGGCGGGTGGTCGCCCCGGTGCCCGGTGCCGGCGGCCCGGCCTTCGTCGCGCACGTCGGCGGCGGGCACACCCCGGTCGAGGGGGACCGTTCCCCGGTCGGTGGGCAGTTGCTGGCCCGACAGTGGCGGTGCCCGGAACCGGGCTGCGCGCTCTTCGGCGGCGGTGGGGGCGGCGGGGCGTTCGCCGACCTGGCCCGGGTGGACCGTGCCCCGGCCGGCCAGCCGCCGCCGGCCCTGCGGCAGGGTGTGCCGACCTGCCCCCGGCACGGTGCCCGGCTCTCCGACGCCGGGCCGCGCCCGCGCAGCGAGGTGCTGGCGATCCGGATCGGTGGCCTGATCCGTCGCCGCTTCGTCCTCACCGAGGACCAGCCGGTGACGGTCGGCCGGGCGCCCGAGGAGCCCGGTGGCGTGATGCTCGGCCAGTGGCTCAACGACGAGACGCGACGGTGGATCAGCCGGGCACACGTCCGGTTCGAGCTGCGGGTCGGCGAGGTGATCGTCACCGACGTGAGCACCAACGGCTCCGGCATCCGGCCGAACGGCTCGATGGCCGAGGCGGAGCGGGTCCCGCTGGCACCGAAGCAGTCCCGGGTGCTCGGCGGCGCGGACATGGTGGAGCTGTACCCGGGGGTGCAGGTCGGCCGGGCCCGGGAACTGCCCACCGGCGCGGCGTTCACCCCGACCTCGGTGATGGCCGAGGCACCCACCATGGCGATGCGGCTGCCCCGCAACTGACCGGTGGTCGCCCTGACCGACCGGTCGCGCAGACCGGCCGGTCGTCGGCTCACATGCCCCGGCGGGCCGCCACGGTGACCGGCGGGCCGCCACGGCAAGGTGTGCCGCCACGGCGGGCGTCGACCCGACACCCGCCGTGGGTACGCGGCTCAGCCGGCCAGCACCGCGGCGAGCTGCGCCACCGCGTGGTCGATCTCGTCGGCGGTGATCACCAGCGGTGGGGCCAGCCGGATCGTCGAGCCGTGGGTGTCCTTGGCGAGCACGCCCCGCTCCATCAGCCGCTCACACGCCTGCCGGCCGGTCATCAGCGTCGGATCGATGTCCACCCCGGCCCACAGCCCACGCACCCGTACCGCCACCAGACCCTTGCCGAGCAGCCCCTCCAGCCCGGCCCGCAGCCGTTCGCCCAGCTCGGTGGAGCGGCGCTGGAAGTCGCCGGTGGCCAGCAGCCGGACCACCTCGGTGGCGACCGCGCAGGCGAGCGGGTTGCCGCCGAAGGTCGAGCCGTGCTGGCCCGGCTTGAGCACCCCGAGCACGTCCGCGTTCCCGGCCACCGCGGAGACCGGCACGATGCCGCCGCCGAGCGCCTTGCCCAGCAGGTACAGGTCCGGCACGACACCCTCGTGCTCGCAGGCGAAGGTGCGCCCGGTACGACCCAGACCGGACTGGATCTCGTCGGCGACGAACAGCACGTTGCGGTCGGTACAGACCCGGCGTACGCCCGGCAGGTAACCGTCCGGCGGCAGCACCACGCCCTGCTCGCCCTGGATCGGCTCCAGCAGCACCGCCACGGTGTTCTCGTCGATCGCCGCCTCCAACGCCGCCAGGTCGCCGTAGGGCACCACGATGAACCCGGGCGTGTACGGCCCGAAGTCGGCGCGGGCGTCGTCGTCGGTGGAGAAACTGACGATGGTGGTGGTCCGGCCGTGGAAGTTCCCGTCGGCCACGATGATGTTGGCCTGCCCCGGGGTGACCCCCTTGACCTGGTAGCCCCACTTGCGGGCCACCTTGATGCCGGTCTCCACCGCCTCGGCGCCGGTGTTCATCGGCAGCACCAGGTCCTTGCCGCAGAGCGCGGCCAGCTCCCGGCAGAAGTCGGCGAACTGGTCGTGGATGAACGCCCGACTGGTGAGGGTGAGCCGGTCGAGCTGCTCGTGGGCGGCCCGGATCAGGGTGGGGTGCCGGTGGCCGAAGTTCAGCGCCGAATAGCCGGCCAGGCAGTCCAGGTAGCGACGGCCGTCCACGTCGGTGAGCCAGGCGCCCTCGGCGGAGGAGATCACCACCGGCAGCGGGTGGTAGTTGTGCGCGGTGTACCGCTCCGCGTCCCGGACGGCGGACGGGGTCCGCAGCATGTCCTCGATCACTGGCTCGCCTTTCCCTGACGGAGTCGCAACGTGCAGCACTTCGGTCCGCCGCCGGCCTTGCGCAGCTCGGACAGGTCGACACCGATGGTCTGGTAACCCCGGTCGCGCAGCTTGGCGGCCAGCCCGGTGGCCTGCGCGGGCAGCACCACGTGCCGGCCGTCGCCGACCGCGTTGAGGCCGAGCACCTCGGCGTCGGCCATGGTGGCGTGGACGGCGTCCGGGAAGAGCCGGCGCAGCACCGCCCGGCTGCCGGGGGAGAACGCCTCCGGCAGGTACGCCACGGTCCGCTCGTCGAGCACGGTCAGCGCGGTGTCCAGGTGGTAGAAGCGCGGGTCGACCAGTTGCAGGGTGACCACCGGGTGACCGAAGACCTCCTGCAACTGGGCGTGTGAGGCGTGCGCGGTACGGAACCCGGTGCCGGCGAGCAGGTGGTCGCCGACCAGCAGCACGTCCCCCTCGCCCTCGTTGACGTGCTTCGGGTCGTACACCTCGAAGCCGGCGGCCTCGAACCAGGCCCGGTAGGCGGGGGCCTCGTCGGCGCGCTGCGGGTCGCGGAACTGCACCGCCATCGCCCGGTCCCCGATGACCGTGCCACCGTTGGCGGCGAAGACCATGTCGGGCAGGCCGGCGACCGGGTCGATCAGCTCGACGGTGTGGCCGAGGTCGAGGTAGGTGCGGCGCAGCTGCTCCCACTGCCGGATCGCCAGCGCGGTGTCGACCGGTGCGGTCGGGTCCATCCACGGGTTGATGGCGTAGTCGACGGCGAAGTACGTCGGCCGGCACATCAGGAAGCGCTGGCTGGTGGCGTCCATCGTCATTGTCCTGCTCCTGGGGTCGGGCGCGCCCGGCCTCCGTGGCCCACGGGCTGGCGCCGTGGCTCAACGGTATGTGCCCCGGGGGTGCGGCAACCACCGCCGAGACTTGCGTACGGCAGCGGTTCGTTGCGTGTGGTCCGACCGCGACGGCGATCCGTTGCGTGGCAGCGCACAGCGAAGGGGCCGTCACCCCGGCGGGAGTGACGGCCCCTGTGCGCATCGGTGGCGGCGAACCGCTGCCCCCGAACGAGTGGGTGCCCGGCTGGTGAACCACCAGACTGGTCGGGCGGTGCCGGCGAACCGGCTGGTCCAACGTCGCCGGCGAACCGCCGGCGAGATCAAATGTGCCCTCAGAACCGGTCCACAAACTGTGAGTCAAGCCACTCCCGGAACCGGGCCACCCAGTCGCCGTCGGTGGTCGGCCAGTCGAACTGGCCGGTGAAGGCGAGCACGCCCAGCACCACCGCGGCCAGGCCGACCAACACGCCGACCAGCGCGTCCGTCGTACCGGCCACGTGCCGACGGCGGGTCGCGATCAGGCCCAGCACCGAGAACACCGCGCCGAGCGCGCCGAGCGCGATGCCGTACCCGGCCAGGGAACCGGTGAGCACGAACGCCGCGCCCACCACCGACACGATCAGGCCGAGGGTGGCGAGCAGGCTCGTCCTCGGCTTCGGACCGGCCACCACCGGCGGCTCCGGGCGGACCTCGTCGGCGGCCACCCGGTCCCGGTCGGTGGTCGGGGTGGGGACGCCGGCCGGTGCGGCGGGTGCCGTCCGGTCGGCGGGCGTCGCCCGGTCCCGGTCGGTCGGGCGGTCCGCGTCCACCGGGCGCGGTGCGGTGCGTACCGGGCCGGCGTCGGCGACCCGGATCGGGTCGGTCGGCGTCCGGGGCTCCTCGTCGACCGTGCCGGGTCGGGCGGCGGCGCTGCGGCTGCCGTCGACGGCGCTGCGGGCGGTCGCCGCCCGCGCCAGCGCGCCGCGCTCCGCCGCCCGCCGCTCCGCATCCGGGTCGGACCCGCCCGCGTCGACGCGGCCGTCGACGCCACGCCGGGTGGCGTCCGCACGCTCGGCGCTGCGTCGCGCCACATCGGCGTCGCGCTCACCGTCGGTGGCCAGCGACCCGCTGCGGTACGTCGCCCGCTCGGCGTCCCGGTCCGTCACCACCGGCTGGTCGCCGCGCGCGTCGACCACCCCGTCACCGTTGCTGTCCTGCGCCGTACGACGACGCAGGAGCGAAGGAACGTTCACCACCACACCTCCTTGTCGATGCGTGGAGCCCTCGGAAGGGTCGGTGGCCGCCACGCGGGAACGATCTGGATGTACCCCGCACGTCCATCGACCACACACCACCGCGCCGGACCGGGCCGTGCCGAGCCGGACCGGGCCGTGCCGAGCCGCCCGGACCGTGTCGTGCCGGGCCGTGTCGGGCTGGGCTTGGGCCGGGCCGGGCCGGGCCGTGTCGGGCTGGGCCGTGCCGTGCCGTGCTGGGCTGGGCTGGGGCGGTGCCGGCCGGGGCGGTGCGGGCCGGGGCGGGGCACCGGCGTCGGTGGGGTCCGGTCGCCTGACTACCCTTGGTGCCCGTGCCAGAGGGACACACCATCCACCGGCTGGCGGCCCGGCACGCCGAGCTGTTCGCCGGAGACAAGGTCACCGCCAGCAGCCCGCAGGACCGCTTCGCCGACGGTGCCGCCCTGATCTCCGGCACCGTCCTGCACGGCACCGAGGCGTACGGCAAGCACCTGCTGCACCACCACGCCGACGAGCGCACCCTGCACGTCCACCTGGGCCTGTACGGCAGGTTCACCGACGGCGACGGCGAACCGCCCGTACCGGTGGGGCAGGTCCGGTTGCGGCTGGCCAGCGACCGGCACTGGCTCGACCTGCGTGGACCCGCCGCCTGTGAACTGCTCACCCCGCCCGAGGTGGCGGCGTTGCGCGGCCGGCTCGGCCCGGATCCGCTGCGCGCCGACGCCGACCCCGACCGGGCGTACGCCCGGATCGGCCGCAGCCCGACCCCGCTGGCCGCGCTGCTGCTCGACCAGTCGGTGGTCGCCGGCACCGGGCTGATCTTCGTGACCGAGGCGCTGTTCCGGGCCGGCCTGCGGCCGATGCTGCCCGGCCGGCAGCTCATCCCGGCCGGCTGGGCGGCGCTCTGGGCCGACCTGGTGGCGCTGATGACGCTGGCGGTGACGCGCGGCCGGATCGACACCGTCCGCGACGCCCACCTGCCCGAGGCGATGGGCCGCCCCGCCCGGGTCGACCGGCACGGCGGCGAGGTGTACGTCTACCGCCGCGACGGCGCCCCGTGTCACATCTGCGGCGGCCCGGTCAGTCGGGGCGGGCTGGCCGGCCGCAACCTCTACTGGTGCGCCACCTGTCAACCCTGACTCAGTGGCCGTCGACCAGCCAGCGGGCCACCTCGACCTGGTTGGTGAAGACCGTGTCGCCGTCCAGGCTCCAGGCGAGGCAGTGCGCGATGGTCCAGCCGACCACCCGGTCCCGGTCGAGGCCGAGCGCGCCGGTGACCCGGTCGAGCCGACGCCGTACCGCCTCGGGGGAGTGCCCCAGCTCGACGCCGCGCACGATCGGCACCACCGCGAACTCCCGCTCGCCCAGCAGCGGCTTCGGGTCGATCACCAGCCACGGTTCGCGGGTGGCCCGCAGCACGTTGCCGGCGTGCAGGTCCTGGTTGACCAGCACCTGCTCGCCCTGGCTGTCGACCAGCCGGTCGAGCTGGTCGAGCGCTGCGTCGACCAGCCGCCGCTCGTAGGGCCGGCCGGCCCGGTCCCACTTCTCCGGCAGCCGGTGCCGCCAGCCGGTCGCCTCCTCGGCGAGCGGGATGAACGGCCCGGCCACCCGCCGCCACAGCCGGGGCAGCAGGCCGGCCACCACGTCCACCGCCTCGTCGGCGGGCAGTTCGTGCAGCGGTGAGCCGGGCCGGCACCGCTCCACCAGCAGCGCCCGCCGCTGCGGGTCGTGGGCGAGCAGCCGGACCGCCGCCTCGCCGTCCCAGTGCGCCAACGCGTCGGCCTCGTGCCGGCTGTCCGGGTCCGGGTACTGCAACTTCAGCACCGCCGGCGTGCCGTCGGGCAGGTCGGCGGGCATCGCCAGCGAGGCGAACGCGTACGGGAAGGGCGGGCCGAGCCGCAGCGACCACTGTTGCGCGCACTCGTCCCGCCACCGGGCCAGCGTGGCCAGCCACTCCCGCCCCTCCGGCGTCTGCCGCACCCACGACAACCCCGCCGGAATCTCCACCCGCCCATTGTGCGGATCGGGGAGAGTTGTTGCTGCCCTGGCGACAACAACTCTCCACAATCAAGTGAAGCCGGTTGAGCCGTCCGGGAAAGCGGGACGGTCAGGGGTGCCAGCCGGCGGCGGTGAGGGCGGCGCGGAGTTGGGCCGCGACCTCGTCGGGGCGGTGGCGGACGTCGAAAGCGGTGAACCGCAGGATCCGGTCCCCGGAGATCCACACCCCGTTCTGTCGGCGCAGGTCCGCCGCCCAGTGCCGGACGTCCATGTGGTGTGCGTCGTCGACCTCGACGTGCAGCCCCCACTGCCGCCAGTACGCGTCCAGGTAGCGGGTTCGCCCGTCGGCGTCCCGCCGCCGTTCCTGCAATTCGGGCCGGGGCAGCCGATACCTGCGGCACAGGCGGACCAGGTCGATCTCGGACAGCGCCTCCGCACCGCCGGTCAGGTCGGCGATGGTGGTGCGGATCAGCGCCGACCGGCGCAGGCGGGGCAGTCGACGGGACACCGCGTCGAGTTCGCCGGGGGTCACCCGCCGCTGTTGACAACCGGCCGCCAGCACCGACTGGGCGTCGTCGTCGCCGCGCATCCACTGGGCCGCGTCGATCAGCGAGCGGGCCATCGTGGTGCGGTCCGGCCGCCCCCGCTGCCGGTCGCCGTCGGTGAGCTGCCGGGTCCGTCGTACCCGCACCGCAGGCATCCCCAGGGGCAGCCGGCGCAGCAGGTCGGGGGCCTGACGTTGGTACGGGATCAGCACGTCCACCGCCTCGTGCCGCCACCGCCCGCGTAGCCCACCCGCCTGCGCCGCCGCGAGACCGGCCAGCACCGCGTCGGCACCGGCGGCCAGCACCGCCACCCATCGCGACTGGTCGACGGTCACCGGGCCACCGCCGACGCGCAGGATGCCCCGGCACACCCGCTCCCAGCGGCCGGTGGCCAGCAGGTGCCGTACCCGGGCGGGGGTGAGTTCGGCGGTGGCCTACGCCCAGCTCACCACCCCGGCCTGGGTGAAGAGCAGCCAGTCGAGCGGCGTGTCGTCGTCGCCGGGCATCCGCATCGCACGAGCAGACCACGCATTGTGGAGAGTTGTTGTCGCCAGGGCGACAACAACTCTCCACAATGTTCCGTCGTGCGGCACGCCGTCGTGCGGCACGCCGTCGTGCGGCGGGGTGGTCGGCGTGGGTGCGGGAGGCGGCGGGTCAGCGGTCGAGGGCGTCGACGGCCTTGCGGGCGGCGATCAGCACCGGGTCCCAGACCGGCGCGTACGGCGGGGCGTAGCCGAGGTCGAGGGCGGTCATCTCGTCCACCGTCATCTCGTTCCACAGCGCCACGGCCAGCGCGTCGATCCGCTTCGCCGCCTCGGAACGGCCGACGATCTGTGCGCCGAGCAGCCGACCGGTGGGCCGTTCGGCGATCAGCTTGACCGTCATCGCCTGGGCCCCCGGGTAGTAGCCGGCCCGGTTCGTCGACTCGGCGATCACCGAGACGAACTCGAACCCGGCCGCCGTGGCGTCCCGCTCCCGCAGCCCGGTACGCCCCACCTCCAGGTCGCACACCTTCGTCACGGCGGTGCCGATCACCCCGGGGAAGGTGGCGTACCCGCCGCCGATGTTGATCCCGGCGACCCGGCCCTGCTTGTTGGCGTGGGTGCCGAGCGGGATGTGCACCGACAGGCCGGTGACCCGGTGCAGGGTCTCCACGCAGTCGCCGGCCGCCCAGACGCCGGGCACCCCGGCGACCCGCATCCGGCGGTCGACGCGGACCCCGCCGGTCTGGCCGAGCGGGAGACCGGCGGCGGCGGCGAGCGCGGTGTTGGGGCGTACGCCCAGGCCGAGGACCACGACGTCGGCCGGCACCGGGCCGGCGGAGGTGACCACCGCGGACACCCGGCCGTCGCGCTGCTCGACCCCGCTGACCGTGACACCGGTACGGATCTCGACGCCCAGCCCGCGCATCGCGTCGGCGACCAGGCCGGCCATGTCCTCGTCGACGGTGGCCATCGGTTGCTCGCCCCGCTCGACCAGGGTGACGGCGAGCCCGCGTTGGATCAGTGCCTCGGCCATCTCCACCCCGATGTAGCCGCCGCCGACCACCACCGCCCGGGTCGGCGTCGGGTCGGCGTCCAGCCAGGCCCGCAGCGCCGCCGCGTCGTCCAGGGTCTGGATGCCGAAGATGCCGTCGACGTCGTCGTCCGCCCAGTCGGGCAGGTTCGGGACGGAGCCGGTGGCGTACATCAGGGTGTCGAACGGTTCGCGGACCTCGCCGCCGTCGTCGAGCCGGCGGGCGGTGACCTCCCTGCGGTCGAGGTCGATGCCGGTGACCTCGGTACGCAGCCGTACGTCGATGGCGAAGTCGTCGCGGAAGGTGGCCGGGTCGCGGGCGATCAACGCGTCCCGCTCCTGCACCAGCCCGCTGATCCAGTACGGGATGCCGCACGCCGAGTACGACGTGAAGTGTCCTCGCTCGAACGCCACGATCTCCAGGTCGTCGACGCCCCGGCGGCGGCGGGCCTGGGAGGCCGCCGCCATCCCGGCGGCGTCCCCACCGACGACGATCAGCCGCTCCGTCACGACGCCCAGTCTTCCACGCGCCGGCCGCCCCCGGGCCGGTCAGCCACGGGTCTGCCGGGCTACCTCGGTGACCACGTCCTCCAGCCGGCCCGACCGGGCGAACACGGCCCGCTGCCGGGCCGCCCCGGTGCCGTGCCGGCGCAGCGTGGCCAGCAGCTCGGTGACCTCGGCCAGGTCGTCGTGCGCCTCCAGGGCAGGGCGGACCCGCTCGACGAGCCGGTCGACCAGTTCCCAGGCCGGGCGCAGCTCACCGTTGGTCAGGTCGACGCCGTCGCCCTCCAACCCGTCGTGGGCGGCCCGCCAGTGCGCGGCCACCAGCAGGTGGTGGTCGGTGTTCACCGACGGGCGGCCCGCCGCCACGTCGTCCATGGCGGTGGCGACCAGCGCCCGGACCAGCCCCGCCACCAGCACCGCGTCGTCGACCGACGGGCAGACGTCACCGATGCGGACCTCCACCGTCGGGTACTTCGCCGACAGCCGGGCGTACCAGTAGAGCATCCCCTCGTCGAGCATCACCCCGCTGGCGATCAACTGCCGGATCAGCCGCTCGTAGTGCTCGTACGACTCCAGGTAGGGGGTGGGCGCGACCGACGGCCAGCGTTCCCACTCGACGGAACGCCAGCTCGCGTAGCCGGTGTCGACCCCCTCGGAGAAGGGCGAGTTGGTGGTCATCGCGTGCAGCACCGGCAGCCACGGCCGGATGTGGTTGAGCACCTGCACACCGGTGTCCGGGTCCGGGACACCCACGTGCACGTGCATGCCGTTGTTGCCGGGGCCGGGCACCAGCAGCCGGAACCGGTCGATCATCCGGTCGAAGCGGGGCTTGTCCACCACCGGCGGCACCGGTCCCGCCACCGGGCCGGTGCCGATGGCCAGCACCCGGACGCCGGCCCGCTCGGCGGCGTCGGCCAACGCGCCGCGCAGCACACCCAGCGAGTGCCGGATCGAACTCAGCTCCAACCCGGGTGGGCTGCCGATCTCGATCTGGCTGGTCTGGAACTCCCGCTCCACCTGCCCGCGCAGTTCGGCCGGCACCTGCGCCATGACCAGGTCGACGGCGGGCACCGCGGCACCGGTGTGCGGATCGACCAGGAGGAACTCCTCCTCCACGCCCACCGTGAGCCGGTCGGGCCCGGTCCGCTCCGGAGCCACCGCCCCGGCCGCCACCCCACTGGTCATCGCCATCACCGTCCGTCCCGTCCCGCCGCGGCGGGTTCGCCACGGTGCTGTCCGGCCCATTACCCGCAGTGTCCGGCGGAGAAAACGCGACACGGCGCGCCATCGCCCCGGATGCTTACCATGACCCGGTCCCGCCGACCGGTGCCGTGCCGCACCCCCGCCCCGACCTGGAGCGGGTCGGGGCGGGAACGTGAGGGAGGTCAGGTGACCCCGACGACGGTGCCCCAGTCGGCGCCCCCGACCCCGGCGCGGCGGCCCGGCCACCCGCCCCGGCCGGCCGGGCGGGACTGGCGGCGGCAGGTGCCCCGGATGTTCGCGGCGCTGCTGTGGTTCATCGCCGCGATCTGCGCGCTGGCGGCGGTGAGCAGCGCGGCCAACGCCGAGTTCCAGCCGGTCCGGACCACCATCGACACGCTGCTGGTGCCGGCACCGGCCAACCTGGCGTACGCGGTGTTCCTCGGCACCCTCGCCGCGGCGGTGCTGCGCCGCAAGCGGCTGGCGTACTGGGTGCTGGTCGTCTACTTCATCCTCAGCCTGGTCGTCGGGGTGCTGACCGGCCTGGTGCTGGTGACCGTCGGCGCGGACCAGCTCACCGACGACGCCGGCCGGCAGCTGTTCACCCTGATCGACGCCGTCGGTGTCTGGGTGGGCATCGGGTTCGCCGCCGCCGCCCTGACCCTGCTGCTGACCGCCCGGCGGGAGTTCTACGCCCGGGTCCGCAGCGGCAGCACCCGCCGCGCCCTCGGGGTGTTCTTCGGCCTCGCCGCGGCTGCCGTCGGGCTCGGTTACCTGCTGCTCACCGCCGTGCCCGGCAGCCTGCGCAGCTTGCTGGACCGGGTCGGGTACGCCATCGAGAAGGTCTTCGGCGGGGCCATCACGCTGGACGTCACCCGGCAGGGCCAGGCCCCCGGCTGGGTCAACCTGCTGCTCGGCGGGATGGGCGCGGTCGCCTTCCTGGCCGGCCTGTTCACCCTGCTGCGTTCCCAGCGCGCCGCCGCCGTGCTGCACCCCGACGAGGAGCAGCGGATCCGGGAACTGCTGGCCCGCTACGGCGACCGGGACTCGCTCGGCTACTTCGCCACCCGACGGGACAAGGCGGCGATCTTCTCGGCCAGCGGGAAGGCGGCGCTGACCTACCGGGTGGTCAACGGGGTGAGCCTGGCCAGCGGCGACCCGGTGGGTGACCCGGAGGCGTGGGGTCCGGCCATCACCGCCTGGCTGGACCAGGCCCGGGAGTACGCCTGGACCCCGGCGGTGATGGGGGCCAGCGAGGCCGGCGCGCGGGCCTACCACCGGCACGGGTTGAAGGTGCTGCAACTGGGCGACGAGGCGATCCTGCTGGCCCGGGAGTTCGACCTGGGCGGGCGGGACATGCGTCCGGTCCGGCAGGCGGTGCACCGGGTCGAGCGGGCCGGTCACACCGCGCTGGTCCGCCGGCACCACGAGATCCCGCCGGACGAGCTGGCCGACCTCGCCGCCCTGGCCACCCGCTGGCGGGACACCGAGCACGAGCGCGGCTTCTCGATGGCGCTGGGCCGGCTCGGTGACCCGGCCGACGGTGACTGCGTGCTGGTGGAGGCCCGCGACGGCACCGGCCGGGTGCGGGCGCTGCTGTCGTTGAGCCCGTGGGGCACCGACGGCCTGTCGCTGGACCTGATGCGTCGGGACCGCACCGCCGAGAACGGGGTCACCGAGTTCATGGTGGCCGCGCTGCTCGGTGCGGCCCCCCGGCTGGGTGTCGAGCGGGTGTCGCTGAACTTCGCCGTGTTCCGGTCGGTCTTCGAGCAGGGCGCCCGGATCGGCGCCGGCCCGGTGATCCGGCTGTGGCGGCGTACGCTGCTGTTCTTCTCCCGCTGGTGGCAGTTGGAGTCGCTGTACCTGTCCAACGCCAAGTACCAGCCGCACTGGACGCCCCGCTATCTGTGCTTCGGCGAGCGGCGGGAGTTGGCCCGGGTGGGGTTGGCCGCCGCTGTCGCGGAGGGCTTCGTGGCGTTGCCCGGCGGCCGGCCGTCCCCGCTGTACGGGGCACCCCCGGCCGGTGGCGGGGTGGGGTTCGTGCCGCCGGACGCGGCCACGGTGCACGCGGTCAGCCCCGAACCGGCCCGCGAGCAGCAGCCCGAGCAGGTGCGGGTCCGGCGGGCGAAGCTGGACCGGCTACGGGCGCAGGGCGTCGAGGCGTACCCGGTGGGGTGGCCGCGTACCGACGGGTGTGCGGCGGTGCGGGCGCGGCACGCCGGGCTGGCCCCGGACACCGGCACCGGGGAGACCGTGTCGGTGGCCGGGCGGGTGCTGCTGGTCCGTGACCACGGTCGGATCTGCTTCGTCACCATCCGTGACGGCAGTGGCGACCTGCAACTGGTGCTGGAGAAGGAGCTGCCCCGGTGGCGGGCCACCGTCGACATCGGCGACCACGTCGGCGCGACCGGCGAGGTGTACGCCACCCGGCGCGGCGAGGTGTCGGTCCGGGTGGCCGACTGGCAGCTCACCGCCAAGTGCCTGCGCCCGCTGCCCGACAAGCACCACGGCCTGGCCGACCCGGAGGCGCGGGTCCGCCGCCGCTACCTGGACCTGGCGACCAGCCCGCAGGCCCGGGACCTGCTGCGCGCCCGCAGCGCCACCCTGACCAGCCTGCGGCGGACCCTGGTGTCGCGGGACTTCCTGGAGGTGGAGACGCCGATCCTGCAACGGGTGCACGGCGGAGCCAACGCCCGCCCGTTCGTCACCCACAGCAACGCCTACGACCTGCGGTTGACCCTGCGGATCGCCCCGGAGCTTTACCTCAAGCGGCTCGCCGTGGGCGGCGTCGAGCGGGTGTACGAGCTGGGCCGGGTGTTCCGCAACGAGGGTGTCGACTTCAGCCACAACCCGGAGTTCACCGTGCTGGAGGCGTACCAGGCGTACGCCGACTACCACGACATGCGGGAGCTGGCCCGGGAGCTGATCGTGGCGGCGGCGGTGGCGGTGCACGGGGCTCCACTGGCCCGTCGACCGGGCACCGGTGAGCTGGTCGACATCGGTGGGCCGTGGCCGGTGCACACGGTGCACGGGGCGGTCTCCGCCGCGCTGGGCGAGGAGGTGACCGTCGACACCGACGTCGCCACCCTGCGCCGGCTCGCCGACACGGCCCAGGTGCCGTACGACCCGGGGTGGGAGCGCGCCGAACTGCTGCTGGAGCTGTACGAGCGACTGGTCGAGGCGCGTACCGACGTGCCCACGTTCTACCTGGACTTCCCGACCGACGTGTCGCCGTTGACCCGGCAGCACCGGTCCGATCCCCGGTTGGCCGAGCGGTGGGACCTGGTGGCGTTCGGGATGGAGTTGGGCACCGCGTACTCGGAGCTGGTCGACCCGACCGAGCAGCGGCGACGGCTGACCGCCCAGTCGCTGAAGGCGGCCGGCGGTGACCCGGAGGCGATGGAGCTGGACGAGGACTTCCTCACCGCCCTGGAGTACGCGATGCCGCCGACCGGTGGCCTCGGGTTGGGCGTGGACCGGTTGGTGATGTTGCTGACCGGCCGGTCCATCCGGGAGACCCTGCCGTTCCCGATGGTGCGCGAGTCCTCGTGAACCGCCCCCACCGTGACCCGGACCCGGCGGCCCGCCGTGGGGGTGACGGGCACCGGATCGCCCGGACCGGGGCGGCGGTGGCGCTGGTGGTGGCGGCGGTCTGTTACGCCTCCTGGCTGCTCGCCCCGGTGCTCAACCCGGGGCTGCGGCCGGTGCAGAGTTACCTGAGTGAACTGGCCGCCCGGGACCAGCCGTACCACCTGGTCTTCCAGCTCGGCGACGTGACGACCGGGCTGTGCGCGACGGTGGCCGGGTTGCTGCTGGCCCGGGTGGTCCGGGAGGTGCCCCGGCCGGCCTGGTGGGGGCTGCTGGTGTTCGGTGTCGCCACCGCCGTCGACGGCGGGTACACCTCGATGGACTGCGCCCCCTCCATCGACGACCGCTGCGCCCGGCTGGAGGAGGCGGGCGAGTTGTCCTGGCGGCACCAGGCCCACACGGTCACCTCGTCGGTGGCGGTGGCCGGCGCACTGCTCAGCCTGGTGGCGGTCCTCGCCGTGCTGCGTGGTCCGGTCCGTCGCCGGGCCGGGCTGGTGGTGGCGGTGGTGCTGGCGGTCGGCACGGTCGGCACGCTGGTCGCCACCCTGCACCCCGAGTGGGGGTTGGGCCTGTGGCAGCGGGTCCAGCTCACCGGCCTGTCCGGCTGGCTGCTGCTCACCGCCGCCGTCGCCCGCCGGGGTCCCGGCCCGGAGCGCCCCGGTGACCGGCCCGGCCACCCCCGACCGGCCCGCCGCCGATCGGCCTGCGCCCGACCGGCCCACTGCCGACGACGCGGCGGCTACCGGTCGGGCCGGCGGCCCCGGGGTGCTGCTCTGCCCGGGGATGGGGGAGGGGGCGGCGACCTGGGACCGGCTGGTGCCGCCGCTGACCGCCGCCGGGTACCTGGTGCGCCGGCTGGACCGGCCGGACGACACCCGGGTGCCCACCCTCACCGCCGAACTGGCCCGCGTCGACACGGCGGTGACCGGGCTGGACCGGCCGGTGCTGGTGGCGCACTCGGCGGCGGCGCTGCCCGCCGAGGCGTACGCCCGGCGGCATCCGGGGCGGCTCGCCGGGCTGGTGCTGGTGGACCCGAGCCTGGTGGACCCGGGCGGGGCGGCCCGGTGGCGGCGGTGGTCGGCGTGGACGGCCGGCACGGTGGCGGCCGGGGCACCGGTGCTGGCCGGGGCGCTCGACCGGTCCGGTCTGGCCCGCCGGTACGGCCCGGGGGCGTGGCGTCGGGCGGTGCGCCCGATGAGCATCCGTCCGCCCGACCCGACCGCCGCGGCGGCGTACGGCTGCGGATCGGTGCTGGTCGGGGCGCTGGTGCAGTGGCTGGCGTACCCGGCGGTGGCGGCGGAGCTGGTGGCGTTGCGGGCGGTGACGGCGGCACCGACGCTGCCGGTGCGGGTGTTGACCGCGCTCGGCGACGTGCCCACCCCGGCCGGTCGGGCGGCGTGGCGGGCGGGCCATGCGGCGTTGGCGGCGAGCTTCCCCGCCGGCCGGCAGGAGGTGTTGCGGGACGCCCGGCACCTGCTGCACGTGGACCGGCCGGAGACGGTGGTCGAGGCCGTCGCGGCCCTCCGACGTGACAGCGGGTCCTAGGCTGGCGGGCGTGTCGGGGCTGCGGGTGGTGACGGGTCTGTGGGCGTACGCGCTCGTCGGGCTGACCCTGCTCGCGGACCGGCCGGGTGACCTGCTCGCCGGTGCGGCGGTGGTGGCCGCGTTGCTGCTCGTCGTCCTGCTGGCGACCCGTCCCCGGCCGACGTCCGGCCCCGGCACGGGGCGACGGCGGGCTGTCGGGTTACGCGACCGGGCCCGGCGTAGACGCGTACCCCGGCAGGTCGATCCGGACGCGGCGGGCCGACCCCGCCCCCGGGCACCCGGGGGTTCCCTCCCGGTCGGGTGGTCCCCGGCCGCGGGCTGATCCCGCGCGCCGCCGACGCCGACCGGTTCCGTCGCCATCCGTCCCACGGTGACCCGCCGACCGCCCTGACGGGCGGCCGGTCGACGTCCCGTGCGGACCTCCGGAATCGGACCGAGGGGTTCCCCATGCTCGCCTTCTCACCTGTGCACGACGCGGCTGCCGCCGCGGGTTCCGTCGTCGGCTGGCTCGCCGGGCTGCTGACACCGCTGGCCGGCGGGGCCGCCACCGCCGCCGCCATCGTGCTGTTCACCATCGCCGTCAGGCTGTTGATCTCACCGCTCACCGTCGCCCAGGTCCGCGCGGAGCGGCGTCGCGCGGCCCTCGCCCCGCAGTTCCGCCAGCTCCAGCAGCGGTACGCGGACGACCCGGCGAGGTTGCAGTCGGAGGTGTTCGCGCTCTACCGCCGGGCCGGGGCGTCGCCGGTGGCGGGGTGCCTGCCGGCGCTGCTCCAGGCTCCGTTCTTCCTGGTCATGTACCGCCTGTTCGGCACCGGTGACGGTGCGGTCGGGCTGCTCGACGCGCGGCTGGCCGGGGTGCCGCTGGGCTGGCACCTGGGCGACGGGCTGACCCTGTCGGTGCTGCTGGTGTTCGGGGTGCTGCTGGCGACCCTGGCCGGCCTGGCCACGGTGCTGTCCCGGCGGGCCCGGCGGACGGCGTCGGCCGCCGCACCGACGGACCAGCCGGGGCGGCGTTGCTGGCCCGGGTGCTGCCGCTGCTGCCGTACGGGACGGTGTTGCTGGCGTTGGTGGTGCCGTTGGCGGCGGTGCTCTACCTGGTCACCACCACCGGGTGGACGGTGGCCGAACACGTGCTGCTGCGTCGGCCGCAACCGGTGCCGGCCGAAGCCATCGACGAGCGTTGACAAGTGGTGGGGCGGGAGCGTAGAAAACCGCTCAGAGAGCGCTCTCTTTGCTCCCGTCCCCCAGAGAGGCATCCCGATGAACGCTGACCCGGCGGCTCCGGTCGCCCCCACCGCCCGGCGCCGGCCCCGCCGCCGGCTCGCCCTGGCGGTCACGCTCGCCGCCGCCACCGCGCTGACCGGCGTCTCGGTCGCCGCCCAGGCCGCCGTCCCGTCGCCGCCGTCGGGGTGGAGCCTGATGTGGAGCGACGACTTCACCGGCGGGGCCGGCACCCTGCCGTCCTCGGCCAACTGGATCGTCGACACCGGCACCAGCTACCCGGGCGGCCCGGCCAACTGGGGCACCGGCGAGATCCAGACGTACACCGGCAGCACCGCCAACCTGGCCCACGACGGGTCCGGCAACCTGCGGATCACCCCGCTGCGCGACTCCGCCGGCCGGTGGACCTCGGCCCGGATCGAGACCGTGCGCACCGACTTCAAGCCCCGTCGGGCGGGGTGCTGGCGATCGAGGGGCGGATCCAGATGCCCAACGTCACCGGTGCCCAGGCGGCCGGCTACTGGCCGGCGTTCTGGGCGCTCGGCGCACCCTACCGGGGCAACTACCAGAACTGGCCGGGCATCGGCGAGATCGACGTGATGGAGAACGTCAACGGGCTCAACCAGGTCTGGGGCGCGCTGCACTGCGGGGTGGCCCCCGGCGGTCCGTGCAACGAGTTCAGCGGGCTGGGCGCGACCCGGGTCTGCCCCGGCAGCGCCTGCCAGGCGGCCTTCCACACCTACCGCACCGAGTGGGACACCTCGGTCAGCCCGCAGCAACTGCGCTGGTACGTCGACGGGCAGCTGTTCCACACCGTCACCCAGAACCAGGTCGGGGCCAGCTACTGGGCGCAGATGACCGGCCACGGCGGTTACTTCCTGCTGCTCAACGTGGCGATGGGCGGCTCCTTCCCGGACGGGGTGGCCGGTGCCGTCACGCCGACCGGCTCGACCGTCTCCGGCCGGCCGATGGTGGTCGACTACGTGGCGGTCTACCGCCGGGGCGGCGGCTCCACCCCGACGCCCACCCCCACCACGCCCGCCCCGACGACCCCGCCGCCGTCGGGCACCGTGGACGCCTACTCGACGATCCAGGCCGAGGCGTTCTCCGGGCAGAACGGGGTGGCCGTCGAGACCTGCGCCGAGGGCGGGCAGAACATCGCCGCGCTGCGCAACGGTGACTGGGCCCGCTACGACAACGTGGACTTCGGCAGCAGCGGCCCGCGCGACTTCCTGGCCCGGGTGGCCTCCGGCGCGGCGGGCGGGGTGAGCGGCCTGGTCGAGGTGCGGGTGGACAGCCCGACCGCCACCCCGATCGGCAGCTTCGCCATCGCCAACACCGGTGGTTGGCAGAGCTGGCGGTCGGTGCCCGGCAACGTGTCGGCGGTGACCGGCCGACACACCGTCTACCTCACCTTCAGCAGCGGCCAGCCGGCCGACTTCGTCAACGTCAACTGGTTCACCTTCCGCCGCTGACCCGGGCGGTGCGGGGCCGTGCCGGTGTGGCGCGGCCCCCTCGTCCGTGCGGGGCCGGCTCGCGACCCGGCGGCCGCCGGTGCCGGTGTGCACCCGGCGGGCCGGGTCCTGGATGCGCTGTTCCGGCCGGGCCCTGCCGGTCGGGTCGGGGCGGCGGGGAGTGGGCGGCCGAAAGGGCTCTGGACATTAACAGTTAAGAGTCTTAATAATGAGCGCGGACGTGGACGACCGTGGATCGGTTCATCGTCGTCCCGGCGGT
The DNA here is from genome assembly GCF_019374995.1 of Micromonospora sp. RL09-050-HVF-A. Classification (NCBI taxonomy): domain Bacteria; kingdom Bacillati; phylum Actinomycetota; class Actinomycetes; order Micromonosporales; family Micromonosporaceae; genus Micromonospora; species Micromonospora sp. RL09-050-HVF-A. The sequence goes on along the minus strand of NZ_JAGKQP010000002.1, from coordinate 3,281,712 downwards.
CCCACCCCCGGACCGCGCCCACCGGCCCGCGCACGCGGCCTGGTCGCACCCCCGCCCCCGACCCGCTCCGGTCCACTGGAGGCCACCCGTGAGACTCCGCTCCCCCCGCGCGGCAACCCTCGCCGTCGCGCTCGCCGCCGCCCTGGTCACCGGCACGCTCGTGGCCCCGCCGGCCGCGTCCGCCGCCATCGCCGCCTTCGTCCGCACCGCCAGCTGGGGCAGCGGGTACGAGGCCAAGTTCACCGTCACCAACGACACCTCGACCGCGATCAGCTCGTGGACCGTCGCGTTCGACCTGCCCTCGGGCAGCACCGTCGGGTCGTTCTGGGACGCCCGGCTGAGCAGCTCCGGCCAGCGCGTCACCGCCCTCAACCAGAGCTGGAACGGCAGCCTCGCCCCCGGCGCCAGCACCACCTTCGGCTTCGTCGTCGCCGGCACCGGCGACCCGACGAACTGCACGGTCAACGGCGGGGCCTGCACCGGCGGCGGCCCCGGCAACCCGACCGGCCCGGCCACCCCGGGCGGGCTGCGGGTCACCGGCACCACCGCCTCGTCGGCCACGCTGGCCTGGAACGCCGTCTCCGGCACGGTCACCGGCTACCGGATCTACGAGGGCGGCACGGTGAAGGCCACCGTCACCGGCACCTCGACCACCGTCTCCGGGCTGGCCGCCTGCTCCACCCACAGTTGGACCGTCACGGCCTACAACGCGGCCGGTGAGTCGGCGAAGTCGGCAGCGGTGTCGGCCACCACCACCGGTTGCACCGGCGGCAACGGCACGATGGCCGCCGCCCCCTACCTCTACCCCGGCTGGGGCGACCCGCCCGCGCCGGCCACCGTGATGGGGGCGACCGGGGTGAAGTGGTTCACCATCGCGTTCGTGCTCTCCGGCGGTGGTTGCACCCCCGCCTGGGACGGCTCCGGGCCGCTCACCGGGGGCGCGCACGCCAACACCATCGCCGCGATCCGGGCGGCCGGCGGCGACGTCATCCCGTCGTTCGGCGGCTGGAGCGGCAACAAGCTCGGCCCGAACTGCGCGTCGGCCAGCGCCCTCGCCGGGGCGTACCAGCAGGTGATCAACGCGTACGGGTTGAAGGCGATCGACATCGACATCGAGAACAGCGACGAGTTCGAGAACGAGGTGGTGCAGGACCGCATCCTCGGCGCCCTGAAGATCGTCAAGCAGAACAACCCGGGGATCAGGACGATCGTCACCTTCGGCACCTCGACCACCGGGCCGTCGTACTACGGCACCCGGCTGATCAACCAGGCCGCCGCGCTCGGCGCGAACATCGACACCTTCACGATCATGCCGTTCGACTTCGGCGGCGGGGCGAACATGTACCAGAACACCGTCAACGCCGCCGAAGGGCTGAAGACCACGCTCAAGTCGGCGTTCGGCTGGTCCGACGCCACCGCGTACGCGCACATGGGCATCAGCGGCATGAACGGCCTGTCCGACCAGCGGGAGCTGACCTCGCCGGCCACCTGGACGCAGATCCGGGACTGGGCCAAGGCACGGGGGCTGTCCCGGTTCACCTTCTGGTCGGTCAACCGCGACCGCGCCTGCCCGGACGGGGGAGTGGTCGCCAACTGCTCCGGCATCGCCCAGAACCTCTGGGAGTTCACCTCGATCACCGCGAGGTTCTGAACACCACCGCCCGGTGGGGCCGGCCGGTCCGACGGTCCGGCTCCACCGGCGGGGCGGCTGCTCGGCCGGGCGGTCTTCCTGCCCGGCCGTTGTCTACTGGCCGTACCTCTCACCCTGCCCTCGCGGCCCTTCGGGCGGGGTGAGCCCGTGCCGGTCGGGCGGCGCGGTGGTCCGGTCAGTGGTCGGCGGACACCGACCGTCGGTCACCCCGGTCACCCCGGTCACCCCGGTCACGGCGGGAGCGGATCTTCTTGCCCGCCCAGCTCACGATCATGACGGCGAAGACCGCGAAGATGGCGTAGTTGAACCAGTCGCTGTACTTCTCCACGTCCTGCCAACGCGAGCCCAGCGTGTAACCGAGGCCGACCACCAGCGCGTTCCACACCCCACTGCCCAGGGTGGTGAGCAGCACGAACTCGCCCATCGGCATCCGGTTCGCACCGGCCGGGACGGAGACCAGGCTGCGCACCACCGGCACCAGCCGACCGATCAGCACCGCCCACCGGCCGTGCCGCTCGAACCAGCGGTCGGCCTTCTCCAGGTCCTCCCGGTCGACCAGCGGGATGCGGTCCAGCCAGTGCTTGAGCCGTTCCTCGCCGATCGCCGCGCCGAGCCAGTAGAGCACCAGCGCGCCGACCAGCGAACCGACCGTCGCGGCGAGGACGATCACCACCAGGCTGAACCGGCCCTCGGCGGCGAGGTAGCCGGCCATCGCCAGCACGATCTCGCTCGGGATCGGCGGGATGATGCTCTCCAACGCCACCAGGAAGGCGACGCCGACCGCGCCGAGGGAGTCGATGACGCCCGCCACCCATCCGGTCAGCCCGGTGAACTTGTTCGGGTCGACGTTCTCGGCGAGAGCCATGGGCGTCCTTCCAGCGGGCCGGCGGGATCGGACAGTGGTACCCAGCCGGCCACCACTTACACCCTGCGGTGAGGGGGCCCACCCGCCGAACCCCACCGGTGCCCGGTCGCGCCGTCCGACCCACGCCACCAGGAGACCGGTCGCAGCCGGTCGTGCCGCCAGGAGACCGGCGGTCGCAGCCGGTTGAGCCGGGGCTCAGTCGCAGGGGTGCAGTCCCCGGTCCGCCGGACCCTGTCGCCAGCCGGTGAACCGGATGGTCAGCCCGCCCCGGGTGGGCGCACAGCAGAACGGCCCGGCCAGTGCCACCGCGTCCGGGGCGAGCGGGGCGAGCCGCACCAGCCGCCACGGCCCGTCGGCGGCCCGCGCCCGGACCGTCAGCGCGTCGCCGCTGCGGCTGGCCCGCACGGTCACCTCCCGGCCCTGCCAGTCCGGCACCGGGGCCACCGACCAGTCGGAGAACTCCCGGGTCACCACCGCGCCGACCTGCGGCAGTCCGTCGCTGACCTCCACCCCGGCCTTGATCCAGTTCCGCTCGTCCACCCGCACCAGCACCCCGGCCTGGTCGAACTGGGCGGTGTAGTCGAGCAGGAAGTCCACCTCGACCGCGCCGTCGGCCGGCAGCGGGGCGAGCAGCGCCGGCCCGTCGTCGTGGACGAAGCCGTAGCTGGTGTGCCGCCACAGGTCGCTGTTGGCGGCCGGCTCCACCAGCAGCGCGCCGTCGCCGGCCCGGTCCACCCGTACCGGTGGGTGCAGCCACCGGCCCTCGTCCCAGTCGACCGTCCGGGAGCCGTCCGTCGGATGCGCAGCCATGCCCGGACCGTACCCCGCACCGGCCCGTCCGGGTCGGCGTGGTGGCCACCGACGGACGATGGAACGGGCCTCGCGTTTGCGGCGTCGAGCGATCGGAGACATTAGGCCGGCATGGGTGACAGGTGGTATTCCGAGGCCGTCGTCTACTGCCTCGACGTCGACACGTACGCGGACTCCGACGGTGACGGGGTCGGTGACTTCCGGGGCCTCATCGGCCGGCTCGACTACCTGGCGCGGCTGGGGGTGACCTGCCTCTGGCTCAACCCGATCCACCCCTCGCCCAACCAGGACGACGGCTACGACGCGACCGACTTCTACAACGTCGACCCGCGCCTGGGGACCCTCGGCGACTTCGCCGAGCTGCTGCACCAGGCACAGAACCGGGGCATCCGGGTCATCATCGACCTGGTGGTCAACCACACCTCCGACCAGCACCCGTGGTTCCAGTCCGCCAGGTCCTCGCCCGACTCGCCGTACCGTGACTGGTACGTCTGGGCCGACCACGAGCCGGCGGACCGGCACCAGGGCATGGTGTTCCCGGGCGAGCAGCACGAGACGTGGAGCTACGACCGGACCGCCAAGGCGTGGTTCTACCACCGCTTCTACAAGTTCCAGCCGGATCTGAACATCGAGAACCCGAAGGTCCGCGCCGAGATCAAGAAGATCACCTCGTTCTGGCTCCAGCTCGGCGTCTCCGGTTTCCGGATGGACGCCGTGCCGTTCATCATCGAGCAGACCGAGCCGGGCAACCCGAACGCCCCCAAGGACTTCGACTTCATCACCGACCTGCGCCAGCACGTGCAGTGGCGGCGCGGCGACGCGGTGCTCCTTGCCGAGGCGAACGTCGAGCCCGACCAGTTGCCCGTCTACTTCGGCGACGGCGGCGGCTCGGGCAACCGGATCCACATGCTCTTCGACTTCATGCTCAACGGCCGGCTGATGCTCGCCCTCGCCCGGGAGGACCCGGAGGCGATCATCGACGCGCTGCGCGACACCCCGAAGCTGCCCACCGGTGGCCAGTGGGCGACCTTCCTGCGCAACCACGACGAGATCGACCTGTCCCGGCTCACCGCCGACCAGCGCAACGACGTGCTGGCGAAGTTCGGGCCGGACGAGAACATGCAGCTCTACGGTCGGGGCATCCGGCGGCGGCTCGCCCCGATGCTCGGCAACGACCGCCGGCACATCGAGCTGGCGTACGCGCTCCAGTTCTCGTTGCGCGGCACGCCGGTGCTGCGCTACGGCGAGGAGATCGGGATGGGGGAGAACCTCGCGCTGGACGGGCGGGACGCGATCCGTACCCCGATGCAGTGGTCGTACAAGGAGAACGGTGGTTTCTCCACGGCGGACCCGGAGAAGCTGATCCGCCCGGTGATCGACCAGGGTGACTTCGGCTACCAGCAGGTCAACGTCACCGCCCAACGGGGCGACTCGACGTCCCTGCTGGCCTGGTTCGAGCGGATGATCCGGACCCTGCGGGAGGCCCCGGAGATCGGTTCCGGCTCGACCTCGCACATCGACGTGCCGATGCCGGCCGGGGTGCTCGCGCACCGCGCCGACGGTCCGACCGGCACCATGGTCTTCCTGCACAACCTCGGTACCGAGGACGTGGAGGTGGATCTGAGCACCCTGGCCGCCGAGGCGGACCTGCCGATCGACGTCCTGACCGACCGGGGTTACGGCGACGTCGGCAAGCTGGACAGCCTGAAGCTGGGCGGGCACGGCTACCGCTGGATCCGGCTCTGCCGTTCCACCACCTACTGACCGTCACCCCCCGTCGACGTCCCGGCCCGGCCGGGACGTCGACGGGGGGCGGGGCGGGTAGGCTCCTCCGATCGAGCCAGAAGTTACCGGGAGGTAGTCATGTCGGAGGAGTCCCGCGTCGCCATCGTCACCGGAGCCGCGCGCGGCATCGGCGCGGCCACCGCCCGGCGGCTGGCCGCCGACGGCATGGCCGTCGCCGTGGTCGACATCGACGAGGCGGCGACCGGGCCGACCGTGGACGCGATCACCGCCGCCGGTGGCCGGGCCGTCGGTGTCGGCGCGGACGTCGCCGACCGGGACCAGGTGGAGGCCGCCGTCGAGCGGGTCGCCACCGAGTTGGGCGGGCCGACGGTGCTGGTCAACAACGCCGGGGTGCTGCGGGACAACCTGCTGTTCAAGATGACCGACGCCGACTGGGACACCGTGCTGGGGGTGCACCTGCGCGGCGCGTTCCTGTTCAGCCAGGCCGCCCAGCGGCACATGGTCGAGCAGAAGTACGGCCGGATCGTCAACCTGTCCAGTACCTCGGCGCTGGGCAACCGGGGCCAGGCCAACTACGCGGCGGCCAAGGCCGGCCTCCAGGGTTTCACCAAGACCCTCGCCATCGAGCTGGGGCCGTTCGGGGTGACGGTCAACGCGGTCGCCCCCGGCTTCATCGTCACCGACATGACCGCCGCCACCGCCGCCCGGATGAAGGTCGACTTCGACGACCTGCAGAAGCACGCCGCCGCCGAGATCCCGGTCCGTCGACCCGGCCGCCCCGAGGACGTCGCGCACACCATCTCGTTCCTGGTCAGCGAGGGCGCGTCCTTCGTCTCCGGGCAGGTCATCTACGTCGCGGGCGGCCCGAAGGACTGACCGGGCCGGGGCGTCCGGCCCTGGGCCGGCGTCAGCCGTCAGAGCCGGCGTCAGGACCCGGACCGGGAGCCGGCGTCGGGAGTCGGGCCGGGAGCCGGCGTCAGGACCCGGACCCGGGGCCGGCGTCAGGAGTCGGCGGCGGTGCGGGTGCGGGTGCTCCAGAGCCAGAGCAGCCCCAACACCGGCAGCACCAGCGGGATGTAGCCGTAGCCGCTGCCGAAGCCGGACCAGACCGTCTCGTCGGGGAAGAGTTCGGCGTCGACCAGGCTGAGCACGCCGACGCCGACCACCCCGACCAGCTCCACCGAGCAGCAGGCCAGCGCGACCCGTCGGCCGGCGTGCCCGGCGCGGGCCAGCCCGACCGCCGCCACGATGTAGATCAGCGCGGCCACCGCCGAGAGCAGGTACGCCACCGGCGCCTCGTCGAACTTCGTGGCGATCTGGAGTGCGGCCCGGGAGGTGGCGGCGATGGCGAACAGAATGTAGACGGCGATCAGCAGCCGTCCCGGCCCCGCGTTGGTGGCGCGCGCCGACGCCCGGGTGTCAACCACCGACGACCTCCCAGGTCTGCTGGAGCCGGACCACGACCACCGGCAGGACCAGGCAGACCGCGCAGACGATCGCCGACCCCCACCGGGTCGGCTCCATCCTGGCCAGCACCCAGGCCAGCGGGGGCAGGCAGACCAACGTCACCAGATATCCGAAGAACGCGCCGGGTTCGCCGGCCCGGTCCCCGCCGACGACCGCGACCAGGGCAAGGGTGGTCAGCGCGAGCAGCGCCACCTCCAGCAGGCCCAGGCCGACGGACTGCACGAGGTCCGGCGGCCGGTGCCGGACCGCTGCCACCAGGCTCCACAGCGCGAGTACGAGCGACAGCACGATCGTCGCCGTGGCGAGGACCCCGTCCACCGGCGAGCCGGCCGACGCCGCGGCGGTCATCGCGGCCCTCCGATGGGTGTCTCGGTCACCGGCACAGCCTACTAACCAGCGTAGTAATCGCTGTCGTCCCGGTCCCCGTCCCGGATGGCCCCGGTCCCGGTCCGGCGAACCGGTCCCGGTCCGGCGAACCGGTCCCGCCGGAGCGGGCGGTGCGGACGGCCGGTCGCCACGCGGACAACGGCGTTCCCGGCCCGGTCCCGGCTGCGTCGCCCGGTCCCGGCTGCGTCGCCTGGGCGGGGCGGCTAGCGTGGGTGACGGCCACGGTGTCGCGTGGCCCGACGAGACCGGGGGTACCTCGTGCTGCGGTTCGGCCTGTTCGGCACCGGTCACTGGGCGGCGCAGACGCACGGCGCGGGGCTGGACGCGCATCCGCGCGCCGAGTTGGTGGGCGTCTGGGGGCGCGACCCGGAGAAGGCCGGCGCACTGGCCGCCCGGCACGGTGTACCGGCGTTCGCCGACATCGACGCGCTGCTCGACGTCTGTGACGCGGTGGCCGTGGCACTGCCCCCGCACGTACAGGCCGGGATCGCCACCCGGGCCGCCACCGCCGGCCGCCACCTGCTGTTGGACAAACCCCTCGCGCTGAGTCTCGCCGAGGCCGACCGGCTGGTCGCAGCAGTGCGGGCCGCCGGGGTGGCCTCGGTGGTCTTCTTCACCCAGCGGTTCCACCCGAACGTCGACGGCTTCCTCACCGCCACCGCTGCGGCCGGCGGTTGGCAGCACGCCCGCGCCACCCAGTTCGCCTCGATCTACCAGCACGGCAGCCCGTACGCCGGTTCCCGCTGGCGGCGGGAGCAGGGGGCGCTGTGGGACATCGGCCCGCACGCCCTCTCGATCGTCGTGCCGGTGCTCGGCCGGGTCACCCGGGTCGCCGCGCTGGACGGTCCCGGTGGGATGGTGCACCTGCTGCTCACCCACGATGGCGGTGCCACCAGCGCGCTGTCGCTGACCCTGGACGCCCCGCCGACGGCGCTTGCCCGGGACGTCGTCTTCTACGGCGAGAACGGCGTCGAGACCGTACCGCCGGGCGACGGCAATACGCTGACCGCCTTCGGTACGGCCGTCGACCAACTGCTGGGGCAGATCGACTCGGGTGAGCGGGACCACCAGTGTGACGTCCGGTTCGGCCGGGAGGTGGTGGCGGTCCTGGCGGCTGCGGAGACCGCCCGCGCCGAGGCCCGCACCGTCGACCTCCACCACTGACCGCCCGATCCGGCCGGCTTGTCGGGGGTCGGCCCGTCGCTGGTAGGGCATGTCACAGGTCGGCTGGCCGTGCGTCGGCTCGGCGTGCGGTGGGCCATCGTGCGTCCGGGCTCGGTCGTCGGGCGGGCGGGGTCGTCGGTCGGGTGTGGCGGTGGTGGTCCCGTGGTGCGGTGGGTTCGGTGGTCGGTCGGGTGTGGCGGTGGTGGTCCCGTGGTGCGGTGGGTTCGGTGGTCGGTCGGGCGTGGCGGCGGTGGACCCATGGTGCGGCGAGGAGCGTGATGCCTGGGTGGCATAAATATGCCGCTGCGTCATATCGATGTCTGGGCAATGGTGTCCTGCCGGGTCACGCTGGGTAGCTGGTGGCGCGGCGCGGGACAGCCCGACAGCGGTGACGGCGGGCCGCGGTCCCGGTGCCGTGCGCCTCGACGTAGGGCACCGTCCTGCGGACCGGGGTGGAACCGGACGGGCCGGCCGCCGGAGCACCGTCAGCGCGGCCGATCTTTCCGGCCCGGAGGTGGCGCGGCGCGGGTGCTGATCGGGTCAGGTGTCGTGGGCCGGTGGTGTCGTGGGTGGGCGGGGTCATGAGCCGGTGGGGCGGTGGGGCGGTGGCGGACCGATCCGGAATTGCCTTGCGGAACGTGGGAGGTGCGTTAGCGTGGCGGCCATGTGCATGCATGCCCTGATCACCGTGGCCGTCACGTCGGCCGCGCGGGGGCCCCTCCTGGTGGCCCGCCCGCGAGTCCGGCGTCCGGCCCTGGCCGGCCGGGACGCCCACCGCGCCTGACCTGACGAGACCGCCTCGGCGTGATCACGCCGACCCCGGTCACGCCGACCCTGATCACGTTCCCCGTGTTCACGCTCTGCCTGATCACGCTGATCTGAGCAGGGGTCTGGCCTGATCGTCGCCTGCCCCGTCACCGCGTAGCGTCCCCCCGCCGATCCCCAGGGTCGTCCGAGTCCCGCTCCACTCGGACAGGCCCCGCGTCGTGCTGCGCCTGTCCGTACCGTCGCCGGTCGGCGACAGACAGGACGAACCCGTGGCGCCCCGCCGAGACCGCACCACCGCACGCGACCGGTCCCGTCGCGTACTGTCCCAGAATTTTCTCGCCGACCCGGCCGCCGTGACGCGGATGGTCCGGGCGGCCGATACCGGCCCGGACGACCTGCTGCTGGAGGTGGGTGCCGGTCGCGGTCAGCTGACCCGGCCGCTGGCCCGACGGTGTGGCCGGTTGATCGCCTACGAGGTCGACCCGACCGTCGCCCCCGAGTTGGCGGCGGTGTGCGCGGCGCTGCCACACGTGGCGCACCGGCAGGCCGACTTCCTGACCGTCGCGCCGCCCGACGAGCCGTTCGCCGTGGTCGGCAACATCCCGTGGTCGTTGACCGCTGCGGTGGTCCGCTGGTGCCTCGCCGCGCCCCGGTTGCGCGCGGCCACCCTGCTCACCCAGTGGGAGTACGCCCGCAAGCGGACCGGTGACCTCGGCCGGTGGAGTCGGTTGACGGTGCTGACCTGGCCGGAGTACGACTGGCGGCTCGCCGGGCGGGTGCCGCGCACCGCGTTTCGTCCGGTGCCCGCCGTCGACGGGGGCATCCTGCGGATCGACCGTCGGCCGGAGCCGCTGCTGGCCGTGGCCGCGCTGCCGGCGTACCGGCGGATGGTGGAGCTGGGGTTCGGCGGGGCGGGCGGGTCGCTCGCGGCCTCGCTGCGGGCGGCCCATCCCGGCCGGCGGGTCGACGGTGCGCTGCGGGCGGCGCGGATCGACCCGGCCACCCCGGTCGGGCTGGTCTGGCCGGAACAGTGGTTGGTGCTGTTCCGGCTGTTGCACGCTTCCACCGCACCGGGCCGACCCGGTGACCGCCGGTGGTGAGCGGGGCCGCCCGCCCTGGGCCCAGGTATCCGGGTGGGGGCTCAGGCGAGGGTGGTGAGGGCCTCGTTCAGGTCGGCCGGGTCCTCGAACTGCTCGGCGGGCAGCGCCCGCAGCAGTTGGAGCAGCTCGGTGCTCGCCCCGTTCTCCTGACCCCAGCGGACCAGGTCCTCGCGGGAGACCGGGTAGTCGAGCCCGGCCAGGTACTCCTGCAACTGCAACCCGGTGACGCTCATGCCGCCGGCTACCCGTTCCGCCCGCCGCCACACCGGCCGGTCCCGCCACACCATCGGCGGTTTGTCCGCCGACCCTGCCGGGTAGCCCCGCCCATGCTGGTACAGCGGCTCGGTACGCCTAGCGACTTCGACCCCCTGCTGGAGCGGGTCCGGGACGCCCGCGTGGTCATGATCGGTGAGGCGACGCACGGCAGTTACGACTACTACCGGTTGCGCGAGCAGCTCACCCGGCGGCTCATCGCCGAGCAGGGGTTCGACTTCGTGGCGGTGGAGGGGGACTGGCCGGACTGCGACCGGGTGCACCGGTCGGTGGTCGGCGCACCGGGTGGTGCCCAGGACCCCCGGACCGCGCTGGGACGGTTCACCCGCTGGCCGACGTGGATGTGGGCGAACGCCGAGGTGGACCGGTTCTGCCGGTGGCTGCGGGCGTGGAACCTGGAGCGTCCGGAGCGGGAACGGTCCGGCTTCCACGGGCTGGACGTCTACAGCCTCTGGGAGTCCATGCAGGCGATCTTCGACTATCTCGGTGAGGAGGACCCGAAGTCGATGGAGGCCGCCCAGGACGCGTACCGGTGCTTCGAGCCGTTCGGCCGGCGGGTCGAGGAGTACGGCGCGGCCAGCCGGTTCGTCTCGGCGCGCTGCGAGGAGGAGGTGATCCGGCTGTTGGCACGTACCCGGGCACATGTCGCCTCGGACGGCCCGGACGCCTTCGCTGCCTGGCAAAACGCGGAAGTGGTGGCGGGAGCGGAACGGTACTACCGGGCGATGGTGCACGGTGGGCCGGATTCCTGGAACGTGCGCGACACCCACATGGCGGACACCCTGGAAAGGTTGCTGACCCGCTACGGACCCGGATCACGCGGCATCGTCTGGGCGCACAACACCCACATCGGGGACGCCCGCGCCACCGGCATGGCCGGCGACGGGATGGTCAACATCGGGCAGTTGGCCCGGGAACGGCTGGGCCGCGACGCGGTGGCGCTGATCGGTCTCGGTGGTTACCAGGGCACTGTGGTGGCCGCCCCGCACTGGGGTTCACCGGCCGAGGTGATGACGGTGCCGCCGGCCCGGGAGGGTTCGGTGGAGTCGCGGCTGCACGAGCTGCTGCCGGAGCGGGCGGTGCTCGTCTTCGGTGGCCCCGACCAGCCCGCCTGGGTCACCGGCACCGCCGACCACCGGGCCATCGGCGTGGTCTACGACCCGACCTTCGAGCGCTGGGGCAACTACGTCCCGAGTCGGCTGGCCGACCGCTACGACGCCTTCATCTGGTGCGACACCTCCACCGCCCTGCACCCGCTACCCGCCCCCAGCACCGTAGCCGAACTGGAGACCTACCCCACCGGCCTCTGAGCCCCGCCCCCAAGTGGATCATGGAGTTGTGGTGCCGGACGGAACGGGGCGAAAAACCCCGGGCCGGGCACCACAACTCCATGATCGGCAGGGTCAGACGTTGACCGGTTGCTTGTCGAGGTGGGCGCGGAGACCCTCGCCCTCGATGTCGACGTTGGGCAGGGCGCGGTCGAGCCAGCGGGGGAGCCACCACGCCCTGGTGTTCAGCAGGGACATCACGGCGGGGACGATGGTCATCCGGACCACGAAGGCGTCGATGGCGACACCGATCGCGAGCGCGAAGCCCATCGACTTGATCACCGGATCGTCGAGGAAGACGAAGCCCCCGAACACCGACATCATGATCAGCGCGGCGGCGGTCACCACCCGGGCCCCGTGCCCCATCCCGTTGATGGTGGCCTGCCGGGCCGTGTCACCGTGCACGAAGTCCTCCCGCATCCGGGAGACCAGGAACACCTCGTAGTCCATGGCCAGGCCGAACAGGATGCCGATCAGCAGGATCGGCAGGAAGCTGATCAGCGGGGCCGGGCTGTCCAGGCCGACCAGGCTGGCCAGGTGGCCCTGCTGGAACACGGCGACGGTGATGCCGAACGTGGCGGCCACCGTGAGCAGGAAGCCCAACGCGGCCTTCACCGGCACCAGGATCGACCGGAACACGAGCATCAGCAGCAGGATCGACAACCCCACCACCAGCAGCAGGTAGACCGGCATCGCGGCGGAGAGCTTCTCGGACACGTCGATGCCGATCGCGGTCACCCCGGTCAGCAGCACCTCGGCGTTGCCGACCGAGCCGACCCGGTCCCGGATGTCGTGGACCAGCGTCTCGGTGGCGGCGTCGGTCGGCCCGCTCTTCGGGATCACCCCGAGCAGTGCCGTCCGACCGGTCGGGTCGAGCTGCGGCGGGGCCACCGCCAGCACCCCGTCCGTACGCTGGATCAGCGCCGCGACCTGCGGCACGGCGGCTGCGGTGTCCTGCGCGGAGTCCGAGGTGACCACCACGGCGAGCCGGCCGGTGAAGCCCGGACCGAAGCCCTCCCGGATCAGGTCGGCGCTGGTGCGGGCCGGGCTGCCCACCGGGGCGGTACTGGCGTCCGGCAGCGCGATCCGCATGTCCTGGGCCGGCAGGGCGAGCAGCCCGAGGCCGAGAAGGCCGACCAGGATGACCGGGATGCGCAGCCGGGTCACCCACTGCGCCCAGCGGAACCCGAACCCGGAGCGGTCCTCGGCGGCCGGCGCGGCCTCCACGGTCTCGACGGTCTCGGTGGCCGGGGCGGCCTTGCGCAGCCGGCGGGGCAGGACCCGGCGGCCGGCGAAACCGAGCAGCGCCGGGGCGAGGGTGATCGCCACCAGCACCGCCACGCTGACCGTGCCGGCGGCGGCCAGACCCATCACGGTCAGGAACGGGATGCCGACGACGGCGAGCCCGGCGAGCGCGATGACAACGGTCGCCCCGGCGAAGAGCACGGCGGAACCGGCGGTGCCGACGGCCCGGCCGACCGCCTCCTCCGGGGTGAGTCCTTCGAGCAGGTGCTGCCGGTGCCGGGAGGTGATGAACAGCGAGTAGTCGATGCCGACCGCGAGGCCCAGCATCAGCGCCAGGATGGGCGCGGTGCTGGTCAACTGGACCGTACCGCTGAGGGCGAACAGGCCGGCCATCCCGACCCCGACGCCGATCAGCGCGTTCAGCATGGTCATCCCGGCCGCGACCAGCGAACCGAAGGTGACGATCAGGACGATCGCGGCGACCAGCACGCCCAACGCCTCGGTCGAGCCGACCTCCGGCTCGGAGTTGAGCACCTCACCGCCGGGGGCGATCTGCCAACCCTGCGCCTCGGCCTGCGCGCCGACCTTCTCGTACGCCTCGCGCTGCTCGGGGGTCACCTCGTCCCCGCCGGTGGCGAACTGCACCTGGATCAGGGCGTACCGGCCGTTGGGGGTGATCGCCTGGGACTGGTACGGGTCGACGGCGCCGACCACGCCGGGCAGCGTCGACGCCTCCTGGACGACTCCCTTGACGACGGACTGCCCCTCAGGGGTGGTCAACTGGCCGTCGGCGGGCGCCTTCACCGCGATGGTGCCGGTGGCGCCGCTGGCTGCCGGGAACCGCTCGGCGAGCAGGTCCAACGCCTGCTGCGACTCGGTGCCGGGCATGGTGAAGTTGCTGGCTGTCGGGCCCTTCAGGGTGGCTGCGGCGATGCCGAGGCCGACGAGTACGACGAGCCAGACGGCGACGACGAGTCGCCGGCGGCGCAACGATGCCCGGCCTAGCCGGTACAGCAGGGTCGCCATCAGATCCTTGTCCTCAATCCTGGTGTTGGTGGTCGGGAGTTGGCGGTGGTGGCGGTGGTGCGGCAGTCACGAGCACCCGCTGGGCGACGGCCAGCAGGGCGGGACGCAGTTCCTCGTCGGGGATGTCGGCGAACGTGCCGCATCCCTCGGCGATGCCGGCGAGCAGGACCAGCGCGGCGACCCGCGCGTCCTGCCCACCGTCGGGGCCGGTCATCGCCTCGATCAGCCGTTCCGAGATGAGGTGGATGTGGGCGAAGGCCGGTTGGGCGAGCAGCTCCGGGAACTCACCGCGCAGCAGCGCGATCTCGCCCCGGAACCGCACCGCGAGGTCGACGAAGCCCTCCGCCGCCGCCTGCTGCGCCGCCGCCCCGGTCAGCGCCGAGATCCGCTCGTCCAGCTCGCAGAGCACCGAGATCGGCCCGGCCATCAGCTCGGCGAGCAGGGCCTCCTTGCCGGCGAAGTGGTAGAGCACCGCCGCCTTGGAGCAGCCCACCTCGCGGGCGATGTCCTGCAACGAGGTGCCCTTGTAGCCGGTCACCGCGAACCGCCGGGCCGCCGCGGCGAGGATCTCACCGTGGGTGCGGGGGGTGCGCCGGATCATGCGTTCCAGCATGCCTGACCGATCGGTCAGACACTGACCGATCGGTCAGAGAAAGACGGTGGCGTTCGCCACACGCCGGGTCCGCACCGCGCTCAGGCCCCGCCATGCCCCCGGTCGTACGCGGCCCGCGCCTGGCTGATCGCCGCCCGGTGCCGCTGCGCCCAGTCGGTCAGCGCCACCAACGGCTCGTACAGCTCCATCGCCATCGGGGTGGCGCGGTACTCGACCCTCGGCGGCACGGTCGGGTACGCCTGCCGGTGCAGCAGGCCGTCCCGCTCCAGGTTACGCAGCGTCAACGTGAGCATCCGCCGGCTGATCCCCTCGACGCCCCGCGCCAACTCGTTGAAGCGGACCGGCCCGGGGGAGGCGGCCAACAGGATGCCGATGCTCCACTTGCCGCCCACCCGGTCCAGCGCCTCCCGCAGCGTGCAGTCACCGCCGGGGGTGCCGTCGTCGTGTTCCTGGGGCACGGGGTGCCTCCTTCCACCGGTGTCATGGTCACAGACGACCCCTCGGTGACGGGTTCGGTGGCCGACCCGTGTCGGGGTTGCGCCGGGGCCGTGCGCCCGGGAGGGTGGGCGGATGGCGGGGGCGCAGGAGACGCGGGACGGGGTCGGCCTGACCAACCTGGAGCAGCTGCTGCTCGCCGGTGACGAGGTGACCAAGCGGGACCTGGTCGACTACCTGGACACCGTGCACGACCGCATCCTGCCCGGCCTGCGCGACCGGCCGCTGTCGGTGGTCCGGCTGCTGCGCGGGCAGGAGCCGTTCATGCAGAAGAACCTGCCGAAATACACCCCCGACTGGGTACGCCGCACCGCGATCTGGGCCGAGACCTCCCACCGCCAGGTGTCGTACGCGCTCTGCGACGACCGGCGCACCCTGCTCTGGTTCGCCAACCAGCGGGCGATCGAGTACCACCCGGCGCTGGTCACCGCGACCCGGCCCGAGCAGCCCACCCATCTCGTGCTCGACCTCGACCCACCCGAGGGGGACGCCTTCGCGGTGGTGGCCCGGGTCGCCGGGGCGGTCCGCCGGGCGCTGGCCGACGTCGGGCTGGCCGGGGCGGTGAAGACCAGCGGCGCCAAAGGGCTGCACATCTTCGTCCCGGTGCACCCGGACACCACCGCCGAGGAGGTCGCCGCCGCCACCCGGGCGCTCGCCGTACACACCGAGCGCCTCGACCCGGAGTCCGCCACCACCGCCTTCATCCGGGAGGACCGGGGCGGTCGGGTCTTCGTCGATCCGACCCGGGCCGGCGGGGCGACCGTGGTGGCCGCGTACAGCCCCCGGCTGCGCCCCGGGCTGCCGGTGTCGTTCCCGGTGGGCTGGGACGACCTCGACACGATCAGCCCCGGGGACTTCACCGTGCGGACGGTCCCCGCGCTGCTCGGTGACCGCGACCCGTGGGCCGAGGCGATGCCCGCACCGCAGCGGCTCCCGGCCGACCTGGTCGCCGAGGGCCGCACCATCCCGGTACCCCGGGTGCAGGCCATGCACGAGGGGAAACGCCGGGCCAGAGCCCGCCGCGAAACCCCCTGACCCGCCGCCTGCCCAGGATGGGCGGTGATCGGTTCCCGTGGGTGCCTGCCCGGCCCGGCGGTGGCCGACTCTCGTGGGCGGGTATAGCGGCATCGCCGAGCCGTGACAACGGCACGAGGGCGACATTGAGTCGGTCAGCGCGGTGGCACAGACACCCGTCACGGCCGCTGACGGCCGGACCTGGCCGGAGATACGACGAAGGCCGCTGATCGGGTTTCCCCTGGTCAGCGGCCTTCGTGTGCTGGTCTTGGCTTTCTTAGCAAGTGTGCCCCCGGCAGGATTCGAACCTGCGCCCCCGCCTCCGGAGGGCGGTGCTCTATCCCCTGAGCTACGGGGGCTCAGCGACCTGAGAAGAGTAGCAAACCCCCTTCCGGATCACCGAATCGCCACCCGGCACCCCTCGGTGCTGTCCGCTGACCTGCATGATCGTGACGCCGCGGAGCCACCCCGACCGCCATTGGTGGCGGGCAGGCCGTCACCGATGGCGGCGGGTGGAGCGTCACTGCCGGTGGTGGGGCGAGCCGTCACCGTTGGTGGTGGGACGCGCCGCCGGCAGGTGAGCCGTCACCGGCGGCCGGGGCGAGCTGTTCAGGCGGCGGCCAGGGTGCGTCCGCAGCTGGGCAGCGGGTGCAGGGCGATGCGCCGGGGGAGCCGGCGGGGCCATTCGTTCCGGGGCCAGGAGCCGTCCACGATCAGGTGCACCGGGTGCTGGTCGGCACCGCTGAGCCGGAACACGAAGTCGCGGGGCAGCGGTGGGTCCACGCTGGGCGTGGTGACCATGAACCGGACCCGCCCCCGGGACGACACCGCCGAGATGACCTCGGCGGCCGGCATGGTGCCCCGCAGGCGTACCCGGCCGATCCAGTAGACCTCCGCGTCGTGTTCCTGGGCGGCCCGGGTGATGGCCGGGTACTCGCCGCGTACCCAACGTTCGACCGCGCCGACGCAGAGCCCGCAGGCCCGTTCGCGCGGCTCACGGGGGCCCAACCCCCAGGCCCGCAGGTACGCCCCGACCGTGCCGGCGTCGATCGTCAGGTCGAAGCGGCGTTGGATCAGCGCGGCGAGGCTCTGCCGCGTCCACAGCTCCTCGTCCAGCCCGAACTCGTCGGGGTGGACGCCTCGCAGTACGTCGATCAGTTCGAGTTCCTGTTCCCGGCTGAGCGCTCCCGACTCGCCCTGCCGGTGTCCGCGACGGGCGGCTGCCACCGCTCCGTCACCGCCGATGGTGTGGCGTCGGCACCAACTGGTGACCGACCGCCGCGCGTCTCTGAGTGCAACCCCCACGTCCTGCGCAACGAGCACGAATCACAACTGGTCACGATATGTGGGTAGAAAAGTCTCTTAGGTCTTCAAAGGTGCGCGGCACGCTAAAAACCCAAAACGCCCATAACTCCCTGGCGGCAGGGATGCGGCCCGGCCCGGGCCGCTGACGCTTCGGGGAAGGCCGGCAGTCCGAGGGCATGCGGGGGCCCGAGACGTGCACAGGTGCGTGGAGGTTCCAGTCGGGCGGAGGCCCCCAGGCGTGGGGAGGCCGGAGACGTGCGGAGGCCCGCGTCCGCCGGAGCGGGACGCGGGCCTCCCTGGAGGACGGGCGGGTCAGCCGCCCAGTCGCTTCAGCGCGTTCTGGAGGTTGGTCAGGTCCGTCTGCTGGGTGTTCTTCATGATCTGCGCCACCGCGAGGACGTCGTCGTCGCCACCGGCGTCGAGGATGCCCTGGATCATGTGGATGCCGCCGAGGTGGTGCTTGATCATCATCTGGAGGAAGAGGACGTCCAGCTCGCGCCCCTGGGCGACGCGCAGCTTCGCCATCTCCTCCGGGGTCGCCATGCCCGGCATCAGACCGTTTTCGATCTTGCCGGTGCCGTCCGGCATCCAGGCCATCCGGGGCTGGTCGCCGGTCGGGTCGAGCCCCCACGACCGCAGCCAGGTCTGCATGGTGCCGATCTCGCCCTGCTGGCCGGTGGCGATGTCGCCGCCGATCTGGCGAACCTCAGGGTCGGTGCCCCGGTCGAAGGCGATCAGCCCCATCTCCACCGCCTGGGCGTGGTGGGTGGTCATGTCCCGGGCGAAGCCCGCCTCCGCCGAGCTGTCACCCGGTCGGGTCAACGTCGGGGTCAGCAGGCCGCCGGCGTACCCGAGGAGGAGACCGACCACGACGGCGGCCGCCAGGGCGAGCAGGCCGTAGCGGCCGGCGGGCCGCCGGTCACCGGAACCGGTGACCGAGGGCTCGACGGGCGGTGTGTCGGTCGTCGCGGGAGCGGTCATCGCCACGTCCTCACTGGGTGGGCTGCTGCTGTTGCTGCGGGACGTTGTCGCGCGGGGCCGTGCCGGTGGCCGTGATGCCCTGGCCACAGTTGGCGTTCGGACCCTCGACCGAGGCGTTCACCCGCAGCGTCTTGATGAACTCGTCGATCCGGCTGTCGTCGGCGTTGTCGACCTTGAGCTGGTAGCCCCACGCCTGGAGGGAGATCGGCTTGTCCAGCCCCTCGAACGGGCTGAGCATGACCTTCTCCACGCCCTGCGTCTTGCTGCGGAGCTTGCTGACCTGATCGGCCGGCAGGTCGGGGCGGTAGGTGATCCAGACCGTGCCGTGCTCCAGGCTGTGCACCGCGTGCTCGTTGGCGATCGGGGCGTCGTAGACGTCACCCATGCAGTTCTGCCAGGCCGGGTTGTGCGGGCCGGCCACCGGAGGGAGGACGTCGTACTTGATCGCGCCCTGCTGGTGCTGGCCGCCCTGGACGAGCTTGGGGTCCTTGTCCCGGAAGTCGACGATGCCGTCGATGTCGGCGGCCCGCTGCTCCCACGACTTGGAACCCTGGAAGGCCGCGTACGCGCCGTAGCCGATGATCGAGACGGCGAGCACGCCCACGGCGACGAACAGGGCGATCGGGCCCCACGAGCGGCCCTGGCTCACCTTCACCGGCGTGATCGGCTTGCGGGGGCCCTTGCCGCCCGAGGTCTGCCGGGGCGCGCCCGCGGACTTGCCGCCCCCGGGCTTGGCGACGGCCGCGGGCCGGCCGGCCGCCGGCTTCTTACCGGTGCTGACCACGGTCGGACGGCGCTCAGGGCCGCCCGGGGTGCTGATGCTCATCGTGCCTCGTCAGGTCGGTCGGTCAGGGGATCTGGCGGGCCGGGTGACGCTCAGGGTCGCCGCCGAGTGCCCGAGTCTACCCCCGATAACATGGTTCGGTGACTCCCGCAGAACTGGCCGAGGTCGTCCTCTCCGCAGCCCACGCCGTATTCACCGCGCGTGGGCTCGACCCCGCCGCGCTTCCGGCGCGTACGGCGGTGGAGCGACCGCGCAACCCCGACCACGGTGACTACGCCTCCACGCTGGCCCTCCAGCTCAGCAAGAAGGTGGGCGTCCCGCCCCGGGAGCTGGCCGCCGCGCTCGCCGACCAGCTCGGCCGGGCGGCCGGGGTCAAGTCGGTGGAGATCGCCGGCCCCGGCTTCCTCAACATCCGGCTCGACGCCGCCGCCGCCGGCCAGCTCGCCCGGGTGATCGTCGAGGCCGGCGAGGAGTACGGCCGCAGCGACCGGCTCGCCGGGCAGCGGATCAACCTGGAGTTCGTCTCGGCCAACCCGACCGGCCCGGTGCACATCGGCGGGGTCCGCTGGGCGGCCGTCGGCGACGCGCTCAGCCGGCTGCTGCGGGCCACCGGTGCCGACGTCGGCACCGAGTACTACTTCAACGACGCCGGGTCGCAGATCGACAGGTTCGCCCGGTCGCTGCTGTGCGCGGCCAAGGGCGAGCCGGCCCCCGAGGACGGCTACGGCGGGGCGTACATCGCCGAGATCGCCGAGCAGGTCCGGGCGGTCCGGCCGGACGTGCTCGACCTGCCCGACGGCGAGGCCCAGGAGGTTTTCCGGGTCGAGGGCGTGACGCTGATGTTCGCCGAGATCAGGTCCTCGCTGCGCGGCTTCGGGGTGGAGTTCGACACCTACTTCAACGAGAAGGACCTGCACGACCGGGGTGAGCTGGACCTCGCCCTGGACCGGCTGCGCGCGCAGGGTCACCTCTACGAGGCCGACGGGGCGACCTGGCTGCGCACCACCGACTTCGGCGACGACAAGGACCGGGTGCTGCGCAAGTCCAACGGCGAGTGGACCTACTTCGCCGCCGACTGCGCCTACTACCTGGACAAGCGGGAACGCGGCTTCGAGCGGGTCGTGATCATGTTGGGCGCGGACCACCACGGCTATATCGGGCGGATGAAGGCGATGTCCGCCTGTTTCGGCGACGACCCGGCGGTCAACCTGGAGATCCTCATCGGCCAGCTGGTCAACCTGGTCCGCGACGGCGTCCCGCTGCGGATGAGCAAGCGCGCCGGCACGGTGGTCACCCTGGAGGACCTGGTCGACGCGATCGGGGTGGACGCGTCCCGCTACGCGCTGGCCCGCTACTCCAGCGACTCGCCGATCGACATCGACGTGGAGCTGTGGACCCGGGCCACCCGCGACAACCCGGTCTACTACGTGCAGTACGTCGCGGCCCGGACGGCGAGCGTCGGCCGTAACGCCGCCGAGGTCGGCCTGAGCCGGGGCGACGGGGCCGGGTTCCACCCCGAGCTGCTCGACCACGACAAGGAGAACGAGCTGCTCAAGGCGCTCGCCGAGTTCCCCGCCGTGGTCGCCGCCGCCGCCGAGCTGCGCGAGCCGCACCGGGTGGCCCGCTACCTGGAGGACCTCGCCGGGGCGTACCACCGGTTCTACGACAACTGCCGAATCCTGCCGCGCGGCGACGAGGAGGTCACCGACCTGCACCGGGCCCGGCTCTGGCTCAACGACGCCACCCGTACGGTGATCGCCAACGGGCTGCGCCTGCTCGGTGTCTCCGCCCCGGAGAGGATGTAGCCCTGATGCGTGCCCACGAAGCCGGTGCGATGCACGGCGACATCGGTGACCGGGGGCCGGGCTGGCTGCGTCCCCCGGCCGACGTCAACGCCCTGGTCCCGCAGCTCTGGCCGCGTCAGGTGGAGCGCGGCACGGGCGGTGCGCTGACCGTCGCGGGCCTCGACGTCCGTGAGCTGGCCGCCGAGTACGGCACCCCGGCGTACGTCCTCGACGAGGACGACCTGCGCTCGCGTGCCCGGGACTTCCGGGCCGCCTTCCCCGACGTGGACGTCTACTACGCCGGCAAGGCCTTCCTGTGCCGGGCGGTGGTCCGCATGATCGCCGAGGAGGGCCTGCACCTGGACGTCTGCTCCGGTGGCGAGCTGGCCACCGCGCTGTCGGCCGGGATGCCGGCGGAGCGGATCGGTTTCCACGGCAACAACAAGTCCGTCGCCGAGCTGACCCGGGCGCTGGACGCCGGGGTGGGGCGGATCATCCTCGACTCGTTCACCGAGATCGACCGGCTCACCGCGCTGGCCCGGGAGCGCGGGGTCCGCCCCGGCGTGCTGATCCGGGTCACCGTCGGCGTGGAGGCGCACACCCACGAGTTCATCGCCACCGCCCACGAGGACCAGAAGTTCGGTTTCTCGCTGGCCGGCGGGGCCGCCGCCGCAGCCGCCTTCACGGTCATCGACGAGGGTGTGCTGGACCTGCGCGGGCTGCACTCGCACATCGGTTCGCAGATCTTCGACACCAGCGGCTTCGAGGTGTCCGCCCGCCGGGTGCTCGCCCTCCAGGCGCAGATCCGCGACGCCCGGGGGGTGGAACTGCCCGAGCTGGACCTGGGCGGCGGCTTCGGCATCGCGTACACCACCCAGGACGACCCGGCCACCCCGGACGAGCTGGCCAAGCGGCTCCGCAAGATCGTCGACTCGGAGTGCGCGGCGGAGAACCTGACCGTCCCGCACCTGTCGATCGAGCCGGGCCGGGCCATCGTCGGGCCCGCCGTCTTCACCCTCTACGAGGTGGGCACCGTCAAGGACGTCGACGGGCTGCGGACCTACGTCAGCGTGGACGGCGGGATGAGCGACAACATCCGGACCGCCCTCTACGACGCGTCGTACTCGGCCACGCTTGCCGGCCGGGCCTCGACCGCCGAGCCGTTGCTGGCCCGCGTGGTGGGAAAGCATTGTGAGTCCGGGGACATCGTGGTGAAGGATGAATTCCTGCCCGCCGACGTGCAGCCCGGAGATCTTGTCGCCGTTCCCGGCACGGGAGCGTACTGCCGCAGCATGGCCAGCAACTACAACCATGTGCCCCGCCCCCCGGTGGTCGCGGTGCGTGACGGCCAGGCCCGGCTGATCGTGCGGCGGGAGACCGAAGAAGACCTGCTCGCTTTGGATGTGGGATGACGTCACCTGTGCGCTTGGCCCTGCTCGGCTGCGGAACGGTCGGTAGCGAGGTGGTCCGCCTGTTGCACACGCAGGCCGCCGACCTGACCGCCCGGATCGGTGCTCCGCTGGAGATCGCCGGCATCGCCGTGCGCCGGGTCGGTCGGGACCGGGGTGACCTCCCCGTCGACCCGGCGCTGTTCACCACCGACCCGCTCGGCCTGATCAAACGCGACGACGTGGACGTGGTCGTCGAGGTGGTCGGCGGTATCGAACCGGCGCGGAGCTGGCTGGTGGAGGCGCTGCGCGCCGGCAAGAGCGTGGTCACCGCCAACAAGGCGCTGCTCGCCGAGGACGGCGCGGCCCTGCACGACGCGGCGGCCGAGGGCGGGGCGGACCTCTACTACGAGGCGTCCGTCGCCGGGGCGATCCCGCTGCTGCGCCCGCTGCGCGAGTCGCTGCACGGCGACCGGATCAACCGGGTCACCGGCATCGTCAACGGCACCACCAACTTCATCCTCTCCGCGATGGACGCCACCGGCGCCGGCTTCGCCGAGGCACTGGACGAGGCGACCGAGCTGGGGTATGCCGAGGCCGACCCGACCGCCGACGTGGAGGGCTTCGACGCCGCCGCGAAGGCCGCCATCCTGGCCTCGCTCGCCTTCCACACCCGCGTCACCGCCGCCGACGTGCAC
Source organism: Micromonospora sp. RL09-050-HVF-A (assembly GCF_019374995.1). Taxonomy (NCBI): domain Bacteria; kingdom Bacillati; phylum Actinomycetota; class Actinomycetes; order Micromonosporales; family Micromonosporaceae; genus Micromonospora; species Micromonospora sp. RL09-050-HVF-A. The sequence continues at coordinate 3,258,820 of NZ_JAGKQP010000002.1, read as the reverse complement.
CGCGAGGGCATCACCGAGGTGACCGTCGCCGACATGGCCAGCGCCAAGGCGATGGGCTGCACCATCAAACTGCTCTGCATCGCCGCCCGGGGCACCGACGCGGCCGGCCGGGAGACCGTCAGCGTCCGGGTGCACCCCGCGATGATCCCGCTGACCCACCCGCTGGCCAGCGTCGGCGACGCGTTCAACGCGGTCTTCGTCGAGGCCGAGGCGGCCGGGCAGCTGATGTTCTACGGCCGGGGAGCGGGCGGCGCACCGACCGCCAGCGCGGTCCTCGGCGACGTGGTCGCGGTGGCCCGCAACCGGCTCGCCGGGGCGTACGCGGCCAGCGAGTCCGCCTACGCCGACCTGGCGGTCCGGCCGATGGGCGAGGCGCTGACCCGCTACCACATCAGTCTCGACGTGGTCGACCGGCCGGGTGTGCTCCAGGCGGTGGCCGGGGTGTTCGCCCGGCACGACGTGTCCATCGCCACCGTCCGGCAGGGGCCGGCCGGGGGCGGTCCGGCGGGCCGTGGTGAGGACGCCGACCTGGTCATCGTCACCCACGTCGCCCCCGACGCCGCGCTCGCCGCGACGGTACGGGAGCTGCGCGGGCTGGACATCGTCCGCTCGGTGGCCAGCGTGCTGCGGGTCGAGGGCGGCGCGTGACCCGGCGTCTCGCCTGATGGTTATCGGTGGGTGTGCCGGGGACAGATCGACGAGGCTGGTCCAGGCTGGCAGGGGCCCCGGCACGACCGGGGCGGCAGAGGCGAGGAGAGCGACATGTGGCGGGGCCTGATCGAGACGTACCGGGACCGGCTGCCGGTCACCGACGCCACGCCCGTGGTCACCCTGCACGAGGGGAACACCCCGCTGCTGCCCGCGCCGGCGCTGTCCGCCCGGCTCGGCGCGGACGTCTACCTGAAGGTCGAGGGGGCCAACCCGACCGGCTCGTTCAAGGACCGGGGCATGACCGTCGCCGTCTCCAAGGCGGTCGAGGCCGGTGACAAGGCGATCATCTGCGCCTCGACCGGCAACACCAGCGCCTCCGCCGCCGCGTACGCGGCCCGGGCCGGGATCACCTGCGCGGTGCTGGTGCCACAGGGCAAGATCGCGCTGGGCAAGTTGGCCCAGGCGCTGGTGCACGGGGCCAAGCTGCTCCAGGTGCAGGGCAACTTCGACGACTGTCTCGCGCTGGCCTCGAAGCTCGCCCAGGACTTCCCGGTCGCCCTGGTCAACTCGGTGAACCCGGACCGGCTGCACGGCCAGAAGACGGCCGCCTTCGAGATCGTCGAGGCGCTCGGCGACGCCCCCGACATCCACTGCCTGCCGGTCGGCAACGCCGGCAACATCTCCGCGTACTGGATGGGCTACTCGGAGGACCTGCGGGCCGGCAACGCCACCCGCGCCCCGAAGATGTACGGCTTCCAGGCCGCCGGGGCGGCCCCGATCGTCAGCGGTCAGGTGGTGCCGGAGCCGTCGACCATCGCCACCGCCATCCGGATCGGCAACCCGGCGAGCTGGACCAAGGCGCTCGACGCCCGGGACGCCTCGCAGGGGCTGATCGCCGCCGTGACCGACCGGGAGATCCTCGCCGCCTACCGGCTGCTCGCCCGGGAGGTGGGGGTCTTCGTCGAGCTGGGCAGCGCGGCCAGCGTGGCGGGCCTGCTCCAGCAGGGGGCCGAGGGCCGGGTGCCGGCCGGGGCGACGGTGGTCTGCACGGTCACCGGCCACGGCCTGAAGGACCCGGAGTGGGCGATCTCCACCGCACCCGCTCCGATCACCATCGCCAACGACGCCCTGACCGCCGCCCGCTCGCTCGACCTGGCCTGATCCGATCCCGCCGAGGGCGGCGGTGCCGGCCACCCGCGGCGGGTGGCGGTGCCGGCCACCGTGCCGTCCCCCCGTCGCCCCGGCCGGCGGTGACCACCCCGTTACGGGTAGGGAATACCGGGTCGGGCAGACTTTCCCCACGCCCATCCCCTCTCCCAGGAGTGAGCCACGCCGATGTCGCTGCTCGCCAGATCCAGCCTCGCCAACCGGGGGCTCGTCGCCCTGATCGCAGTGGTGACCGCGGCGTTCGGGGCGTTCACCGTCCCCTCGCTCAAGCAGCAGCTGCTGCCGTCGCTGGAGTTCCCCGGCGCCTTCGTCGTCGCGGTCTACCCGGGCGCCTCGCCGGAGATCGTCGAGGCGCAGGTGACCGAGCCGATCGAGAACAGCCTCCAGAGCATCCCCGGGCTGGAGAAGGTCACCTCCACCTCGCGGGAGGGGTCGGCGACGATCGCGGTGGAGTTCGTCTTCGGCACCGACATCGACGACGTGGCCAACAAGATGCAGACCGCGCTGAGCCGGGTCGACGCGCAACTGCCCGACGACGTGGACCCGCAGGTCATCACCGGCAGCACCGACGACCTGCCGGCCGTGGTGCTGGCCGCCACCGGCGGCGGCGACGAGCAGGCGCTCGCCGCCAAGCTGCGCGACACGGTGGTGCCCGAGTTGGAGGGCATCGACGGGGTCCGTACGGTCGCCGTCACCGGCACCCGCGACCAGGTCGTGACGATCGTCCCGGACCCGGCGAAGTTCGCCGCCGCGAAGCTGAACCCGACCGCCATCGCCACCGCGCTCAAGACCAACGGCATCGCCGTCCCGGCCGGTGCGGTCGTCGACGGCACCACCGCGCTGCCGGTGCAGGTGGGGGCCCCGGTCACCACCCTCGACGAGTTGCGGGGCATCGCGCTCACCCCGACCGCGCCGAAGGCCGCCCCGGTCCGCCTCGGTGACGTGGCGACCGTCGAGCAGCAGCTCGCCCCGGCCACCGCGATCACCCGTACCAACGGCAAGGAGAGCATCGGCGTCCAGGTCACGGCCGCGCAGGACGGCAACGCCGTACGGATCTCGCACGACATCCGGGACCGGCTGGACGACCTGCGGTCCGCCTCCGGCGCCGAGTTGACCATCGTGTTCGACCAGGCCCCGTTCGTGGAGAAGTCGATCGAGAGCCTGACCACGGAGGGGCTGCTCGGCCTGCTGATGGCGGTCGTGGTGATCCTGGTCTTCCTGCTGTCGGTCCGGTCCACCCTGGTCACCGCGGTCTCCATCCCGCTGTCGGTGGTGGTGGCGCTGCTCGCCCTCTGGGTCGGTGACTACTCGCTCAACCTGCTCACCCTGGGCGCGCTGACGATCGCGGTCGGGCGGGTGGTCGACGACTCGATCGTGGTGTTGGAGAACATCAAACGCCATCTGGAGTACGGCGAACCGAAACGGGACGCGATCGTCGCCGCCGTCCGTGAGGTGGCCGGGGCGGTCACCGCGTCGACGCTCACCACGGTCGCGGTGTTCGCGCCGATCGCCCTGGTGGGTGGCTTCGTCGGGCAGCTCTTCGCGCCGTTCGCGATCACCGTGACGGTGGCCCTGCTCGCCTCGCTGCTGGTGTCGCTGACGGTGATCCCGGTGCTGGCGTACTGGTTCCTCAAGCCGCCGCGCGACGGTGCGGACGAGGCGGTACGCCGCGCCGCGGAGGCCAAGGAGCTGCGTAGCCCGTTGCAACGGGCGTACCTGCCGGTGATCGGGTTCGCCACCCGGTCCCGCGGGACCCGGTGGATCACCGTGGCGGTGGGCATCCTGCTGCTGTTCGGCACCTTCGGGCTGGCCCAGAAGTTGGAGACCAACTTCCTCGACGACTCAGGCCAGGACACCCTGAACATCAGCCAGAAGCTGCCGGCCGGCTCGGGGCTGGCCGCCACCGACCAGGCGGCCCGCCTGGTGGAGGGCGTGCTGGCGCGTACCGACGGGGTCGAGACCTACCAGGTGAGCGCGGGCGGCAACGACCAGCCGTGGCTGGCGGGTGGGGGCAACAACACCGCCCGCTGGTCGGTGGCGCTCGGCGGCGACACCGACGCCAAGGAGATGAAGCAGGTCCTGCGCCGGGAGTTCGACGGGCTCGGTGCCGCAGCCGGCGAGCTGAGCTTCGACAACGGGCAGGGGGGCACCTCGGGCAACGAGTTGGAGGTGGTCGTCCAGGCCGCCGACACCGACACCCTGAACCGGGCCGCCGACCAGGTCCGGGGCGCCATGGCGGGCATCTCGGGGGTCGAGGACGTCGCCACCAGCCTGGCCGACCGGGTGCCCCGGGTCGACGTCAGGGTCGACCGGTTGGCCGCGGCCCGGGTGGGGCTGAGCGAGGCGGCGGTCGGGCAGTTGGTGTCGCAGGCGTACCGGGGCAGTCCGCTGGGCCGGGTGACGCTCGACGGCGGCCAGCAGGACGTGGTGCTGCGGACCACGGCCACCCCGCCGTTGACCGAGGAGCAGTTGCGGGCACTGCCGGTGGGCCCGGTGAAGTTGGACGACATCGCCGACGTCACCCGGGGCGAGGGGCCGCAGCAGGTCACCCGGATCGACGGTGAGCGCAGCGTGTCGGTGACCGGCACGGCCACCGGCTCCAACCTCGGTGCGACCACGACCGAGCTGAAGCAGCGGCTGGACGAGCTGGACGTGCCGGGGCGACGATCACCGTGGGCGGGGCCAGCGCCCAGCAGGAGGACGCCTTCGGTGACCTGGGCCTGGCCGTGCTGGCGGCGATCGCGATCGTCTTCCTGATCATGGTGGCGACGTTCCGGAGCATCGTCCAGGCGCTGATCCTGCTGATCTCCATCCCGTTCGCGGCGACCGGTGCGATCGGCCTGCTGCTGGTCACCGGGACCCCGCTGGGCGTGCCGGCGCTGATCGGCGTGCTCATGCTGGTCGGCATCGTGGTGACCAACGCGATCGTGCTGCTGGACCTGGTCAACCAGTACCGGGGGCAGGGGATGAGCGTCAGCGAGGCGGTGGTCGAGGGCGGCCGACGCCGGTTGCGGCCGATCCTGATGACTGCGGTGGCCACCATCTTCGCGTTGCTGCCGATGGCGTTCGGGCTCACCGGGGAGGGCGGCTTCATCTCCCAGCCGCTCGCCGTGGTGGTGATCGGTGGCCTGCTCAGCTCCACCCTGCTCACCCTGGTGCTGGTGCCGACCTTCTACACGATGGTGGAGCGCACCAAGGAGTCGCTGCGGGAGCGGCGGGCCGGCCGGCGGGGGCGCACCTCCGACGAGGGTGGACCCGCCGGGACGCCCGCCGAGCCGGACGCCGAGGTGTCGGCGCCGGTGGGTGCCCCGGCAGCCGAGGCCGCCGCCGAAGCGCCGGCCCGGCCGACCCCGTCGGCGGCCCTGGTGGACGGCACCGACCAGTTCGAGGTGCTGCGGCTGCCGAAGAGCCGCCGGTCGCCGCTGCCACCGACCGAGTAGCCCCGTCCACCGCATCGCGACCGTCAGCCGGGTCGCGGCGCGGTGGACACGCCACGACGCACCAGCGCGCCGGGTCAGACCCGGCACGACCGTCGCCCCACCACGCGCCCCCGGCCCGGGACCACCGGCCGGGGCGCGTCGTGTCGGGCCCGGGACAGCGCGCCGACCTGGGGGTACGGTCACCCTGTGGTCACCTACCTTCGGTCATCGTCCATCCACCGTCGGTGATGGCGCGGGACGGGGGTGAGACGACCGGCCCGGGCGGCGGGCGGTGGGGCCGACGGCGGGTGCTGGGCGGCGGGGCGCTGCTGGCCGGGGCATCACGCTGGGCGCCGTCGGCATGTCGCAGGGGGCGTCGCTCGCCGACCGGCACCTGCCGCTCTCCGGCGGCCCGGCCAGCGCCACCGTCGGCAACCGACGCCAGGACGTCGGTGCGGGCGGGCTCCAGGTGGTGTGGCACGCCCCCACCACCGAACGGCTGGTGGCCCTCACCTTCGACGACGGGCCCCTGCCGCGGTGGACGCCGACCGTGCTGGACACCCTGGAGCGGCACGCGGTGCCGGCGACCTTCTTCCTGGTCGGCGCGCGGGTCCGCCGGCACGCCGACCTGATCCGGGGGCGGCTGGCCCGGCACGAGGTGGGCAACCACAGCTGGCGGCACCGGGACCTGGCGAGGCTGGCCGCCGCCGAGGTGCACGACGACCTGCGCCGGTCGCACGAGGCCATCGCCGAGGCCGCCGGGGTGGCACCCCGGTTGACCCGCCCGCCGTACGGGCACCTGGGCGGCGGGGTGCTGCACGCCGCCGTACGCCTGGACTACCGGGTCGTGCTCTGGTCGTTGCAGATGGTGGAGGGTGAGTTCCCGGACGACCCGGCCGGACACGCCCGGCGGATCGTGGCGGACGTCGTGCCGGGCACGATCCTGCTGGCCCACGACGCGGGTCCGGAGAACCGGCAGGTGGCGGTGCGGGGCCTGGACGCGATGATCACCGGTCTGCGGGCCCGGGGCTACACCTTCGTCACGGTCTCCCAGTTGCTGAGCCGAACGAGCGGGCCGCGAGCCGGCGGGTAGGGTGCGGGCACGTGTCCTCTCCGCTCTCCGTACTCGTCCGCAACCGGGACTTCCGCAACCTCTTCCTGGCCGAGCTGGTGGTCTTCGGCGCCGACTGGTTCGTCATGGTGCCGCTGCTGGTGCTGCTGCCGCAGTTGACCGGCAGCGGCGTGTGGGGCGCCCTGGTGCTGGCCCTGGACACCGGGGTGCTGGCGCTGCTGCTGCCGTACACCGGGACCATCGCCGACCGGTTCGACCGCCGCAAGGTCATGATGGCCGCGAACGGCGTGACCCTGCTCGGCGTGCTGCTGTTGCTCGGGGTGCGTGACGCCGGCACGGCCTGGCTGGCCATGGTGGCGATCGCGGCGGTGGCGGTCGGCAAGGCGTTCTACTCGCCCGCCGCGCAGGCCGCCCTGCCCAACGTCGTCGACCCGGCCGACCTGGCTGCCGGCAACGCCATCGCCGGGTCCGCCTGGGGGACGATGACGGTGGTCGGCGCGTCCCTCGGTGGCGTGTTGAGCGCGGTGGTCGGGCCGTACGCCTGCTTCTGGGTGGGGGCGGTCGGCCTGGTGCTGGCGGCGGGCCTGGCGGCGCTGATCCGCCGGCCGTTGCAGGCGCCCCGGGAGGCCGACCGGTCGACGCCGCGCACCTGGGTGGCGATCCGCGAGGCGCTGGGTCACATCCGGCACCGGCCCCGGGTGCTGGCGCTGGTCACGGTGAAGTCGGCGGTGGGCCTGGGCAACGGTGTGCTGACGGTCTTTCCGCTGCTGGCCGCCGTCTACGGGGTGGGGCCGGTCGGCACCGGGCTGCTCTTCGCCGCGCGCGGGGCGGGGGCGCTGGTCGGGCCGATCCTGATGAGCCGGGTGCTGACCAACCGGGCCTGGCTGTTGCCCGGCCTGGCCCTGTCGATGTCGCTGTACGGGTTGGCCTACCTGGGTGCGGCGGTGGCGAGCTGGTTCCCGTTGGTGCTGCTGCTGGTCTTCGTGGCCCACTTCGGTGGCGGCAGCAACTGGGTGCTGTCGAACTTCGCCCTCCAGGGCGAGGTGCCCGACCGGCTGCGCGGCCGGGTGTTCGCCACCGACATGATGCTGGCGACCCTGGCGATCTCGGTCAGTCAGCTGGTGGTGGCCGGCGTGGTCGACCTGGTGGACGAGCGGGTGGTGCTGGCCGGCTGCGGCCTGGTCACCGTCGTGTACGCGGTGGGTTGGCGGATCGCCACCCGCCGGCTCTCGCTCACCGACCCGGCCGCCGGCCCGGACCCGCTGACCGCCCGCTGACCCTCGGGCGGCTCAGTCGACCCGGTCGCCCTGTGGCGGTGCGGCCGGCGGCCGGTCGCTCCCGCCCCAGGGGGCGGCCGGGCCCGGCACCACGGGGCCGGGGCCCGGGTGGCCGGAGGCCGAGTGGCCGTGGCCCGGGTGGCCGGTGCCCGGGTGGCCGGCGGCGAAGCCGGACGGTTGGCCGGCGGCGGATCCGGCCGGGGCGTCCAGGCGCCCCACGGTTGGCCGGGGGCGTGGCTCGCGGCGCGGCCGGCGAACACGGCGGCGACGACGAGGCCCAGGCCGATCGGGTAGCCGATCCAGCTGACCGTGCTGGCGGCGAGGTTCATCAGCTCGAACTGCCGCATCCCGCCGGAGCGGACCCGGGCCCGGATCAGCTCGGGCAGGGCCGCCACCCAGGCGGTGTTGAACAGCTCCACCAGCAGCAGGACAGCGGCCCCGGCGATCAGCAACGACCGGGCCCGGCCGGGCAGCCGGCGGCGGGCGGTGGCGGCGAGCACCAGGACGACGAGCAGCGTGAGCAGCACGGGAAGGTGCCCCACCAACTGCGTGATCCGGTAACCGAACATTCCCACGTCGCCTCCTGAGCGGCTGATAGATCGGCGTCAGGCTAACCGAGGCGATCCAGTCCCACCGGCCGGGCGAGCGGGTGCGTCGTCGGCCCCGGGCCCTAGCATGAGCCGGTGCCGACGACTTTCGCCTCCGGGCCGGTGCGGGTGCGGGTGCCCGCGACCAGCGCCAACCTGGGCCCCGGGTTCGACGCCCTCGGGCTCGCCCTCGCCCTGCACGACGACGTGTCCGCCGAGGTGACCTCGACCGACGTCCGGGTGGCGGTGACCGGTGAGGGGGCCGGTGAGCTGCCGCAGGACGACCGGCACCTGGTGGTGGTCGCCATGCGGGCCGCCTTCGACCTGCTCGGTGGGCAGCCGCCCGGGCTGGCGCTGGAGTGCGTCAACCGGATCCCGCAGGCACGGGGCCTGGGGTCTTCCTCGGCGGCGATCGTGGCCGGGGTGCTGCTGGCCCGGGCGCTGGTCACCGACGGCGCGCAGCGGCTCGACGACGACGCCGTGCTGCGGCTGGCCGCCGAGATCGAGGGCCATCCGGACAATGTCGCGCCCTGCCTGCTCGGCGGGTTCACCATCGCCTGGACCGAGCCGGGTGGCGGCCGGGCGGTCTCGCTGCCGGTGGCGGCCGGGGTCCGCCCCACGGTCTTCGTACCGGCGCAGCGGGGTCTGACGGCCACCGCACGGGCGGCCCTCCCGTCGACCGTCCCGCACGGGGACGCGGCGCTGAACGCGGGCCGGTCGGCGTTGCTGGTGCACGCGGTGACCGCCGAGCCGACGTTGCTGCTGCCGGCCACCGTCGACCGGCTGCACCAGGATTACCGTGCGCCGGGAATGCCGCAGACGGCTGCCCTGGTCAGCGCGTTGCGAGCGGCTGGTGTGGCGGCCGTGGTCAGTGGGGCGGGCCCCACCGTGCTGGCGTTCACCGAGCCGCCCGCGGGGTTCACCGAGGGAACAGAATGGGAAGTCTGGCGGTTGCCGGTAGAGGCGCGCGGAGCGACGGTCGCACGGGGTAGACTGGGACACGCCGAGCGGGGCCCTGTTGCCGCAGGTCGGAAGAGTTGATTACGCTCTAGACTCAGCACAGCCGCGAAGCACGCGATCTCTCTGCGGGTCGGCGCACCCCGAAGCTCTCGGCGGTCAGCCCGCCACCCCTGCCAAAGGCCCACGCCGCACCGCAGTTTCCGCAGGTCGCCGCAGACGGCGAGACCTGCTCACCGACGTTGGTGAGTTGGGAAACCGCCCGGCTGCTGTGCCACAGACTCCCGCGACGCGTCATGCGAGGCGGGTGCACCGAGGCCGCCCGGCCACCTTGCTTGTCGATCCCGGGCAGTCCCGGCCTATCGAGGGAAGGATTCCATTGAGCGACACCACCGACGTGACGTCGGATGTTTCCAACGTCGCTGGCGATGCCACCACCGCCGCCCCCGCCCGCCGTCGGCGTAGCGGCACCGGCCTGTCGGCGATGCTGCTGCCGGAGCTGCAGAGCCTGGCCGCGTCGCTCGGCATCTCCGGGACCGCCCGCATGCGCAAGGGCGAGCTGATCAGCGCGATCTCCGAGCGGCAGCAGGGCGGCGCCGCGACCGGCACCCCTCGACCGCGGGCCGAGGTTGCTGCTGCGGCTGCCCCCGTCCGGGAGGAGGTGCGTGCCGAGGTGACCACCCCGGAGCGGGCCACCGAGCCGGCGTCGGCGACCCCTGCCGCCACCGGTGAGACCGAGGGTCGGACCCGGACCCGGCGCAGCCGGGCCAGCACCGCCGAGGCCCGGTCGGCCGCCGAGCCACGGGCCGCCGAGCCACGGGCCGCCGAGGCCCGACCCGTGGAGACCCGTACCGAGGAGGCACCGGTCGAGACCGGCGAGCGTCCCGAGCGGGCCGAGGGACGCAGCGGTCGGGACCGTGGCGAGCGGACCGGCGTGGACCGGGCCGAGCGGGCCGGTAACGACCGTGGTGAGCGGACCGGCGTGGACCGGGCCGAGCGGGCCGGCAGCGACCGGGTCGAGCGGACGGACAACGACCGCGCCGGCCGTACCGGTAACGACCGTGGTGAGCGGGCCGGCAACGACCGGGCCGAGCGGACGGGCGGCGACCGTGGCGAGCGGGCCGAGCGCGGCGGCAACGAGCGCTCCGACCGGGGTGACCGCAACGACCGGGGCGACCGGGGCGAGCGGTCCGACCGCAACGACCGGGGTGACCGCTCGGGCGAGCGTGGTCAGCGCGACAACCGCGACAACCGCGACGACTCGGATGACGACGAGGGCGGTGGCCGGCGGGGTCGGCGCAGCCGGTTCCGGGACCGCCGGCGTGGCCGGGGCGACCGGGTCGAGGGCGGCAACGACAACGGCGGCGGCAGCCGTGAGCCGCAGGTCGGCGAGGACGAGGTGCTGGTCCCGGTGGCCGGGATCATCGACGTGCTCGACAACTACGCCTTCGTCCGGACCACCGGCTACCTGGCCGGCCCGAACGACGTGTACGTCTCCATGTCGCAGATCAAGAAGTACGGTCTGCGCCGGGGTGACGCGATCACCGGCGCCGTCCGGGCCACCCGGGACAGCAGCGCCAGCGGTGACCAGCGGCGGGACAAGTACAACCCGCTGGTCCGGTTGGACACCATCAACGGCATGGAGCCGGACGAGGCGAAGCGTCGTCCCGAGTTCTACAAGCTGACCCCGCTCTACCCGCAGGAGCGGTTGCGGCTGGAGACCGAGCCGCACATCCTGACCACCCGGGTGATCGACCTGGTCATGCCGTTGGGCAAGGGGCAGCGGGCGCTGATCGTGTCGCCGCCCAAGGCCGGTAAGACGATGGTGCTCCAGGCGATCGCGAACGCGATCACCCACAACAACCCGGAGTGCCACCTGATGGTGGTGCTGGTCGACGAGCGGCCCGAAGAGGTCACCGACATGCAGCGTTCGGTGAAGGGCGAGGTCATCGCGGCCACGTTCGACCGTCCGCCGCAGGACCACACCACGGTGGCGGAGTTGGCGATCGAGCGGGCCAAGCGCCTGGTCGAGCTGGGGCACGACGTGGTCGTGCTGCTCGACTCGGTGACCCGGCTCGGCCGGTCGTACAACCTGGCGGCGCCGGCCTCCGGGCGGATCATGTCCGGTGGTATCGACTCCACCGCGCTCTACCCGCCGAAGCGCTTCCTGGGTGCGGCCCGCAACATCGAGAACGGCGGCTCGCTGACCATTCTCGCCACCGCGCTGGTGGAGACCGGGTCGATGGCGGACACGGTCATCTTCGAGGAGTTCAAGGGCACCGGCAACGCGGAGCTGAAGCTGGACCGGAAGATCGCCGACAAGCGGACCTTCCCGGCGGTGGACGTCAGTTCCTCGGGTACCCGCAAGGAGGAGATCCTGCTCGCGCCGGAGGAGCTGGCCATCATCCACAAGCTCCGCAAGGTCCTGCACTCGCTGGACTCGCAGGCGGCGCTGGACCTGCTGCTCGACCGGCTCAAGCAGTCCCGCACCAACATCGAGTTCCTGATGCAGATCGCCAAGTCGACGCCGGGGGAGTGACCCCTCCCGGGTGAGACCACGACGAAGGGCACGGCCGCTCCGGTCGTGCCCTTCGTCGTACCCCCGGAGTCCTGTAGGTGGGAATCCCCGTCGGTGGACTTTTCTTTCGGCAGACCTGGCAGCTCTTGAAAGTTGTGTGCGCCGCCGGGTTGACTGGAGGTGCGGTTCCCGGCCGATCCGGCCGGGCCGGCCACCGGAGGGCGGCGCAGACCTGGGGAGGCGTGCGCCGCCCGGCGGTCCGGCCGGGCGGGCTCCTGAACCTGGGGGAGGAGCCCGCCCGGCCGGTCGGTGCGCCGGGGCAGGAATGGTGGGCGCGAGCAGCGGGAATGACGGGTGGTGGGCCGGCGTTACGACTGCCGGACCGATCGTGTGGCCCGCCCGTCGGGTCGGCTAACGCCCATGGCACACTGGTCAATCGGCCACCGGTTCCGGTTCACGCCCGAGTCCGTCGCGCACCAGGCGACGGGGGATCAGCGGCGACCCGGCGACCACCTGACGAAAGGACCGAGGCGACATGAAGCCCAACATCCACCCGGAGTACACGACGACCGAGGTCAAGTGCTCCTGCGGCAACTCCTTCACGACCCGCAGCACCGCCAAGGGCGGTTCGATCTCGGTCGAGACCTGCAGCGCCTGCCACCCGTTCTACACCGGCAAGCAGCGCGTCCTCGACACCGCCGGCCGGGTCGCCAAGTTCCAGCAGAAGTACGCCAAGGTTCAGGCGAAGAAGGCCAAGTAGCTCCACCGACGACGCCCGTGTCCGGCCCCGTGCCGGACGCGGGCGTCGTCCGTTACGTCCTACTTTTCACCTCAGCCTTCCCTCTGCACCGGATCCGTCGAAGGAGCACCCCCACATGAGCAGCGAGCGCCTGGCCGCCCTCCTCGACGAGTACGCCGAGCTGGAGAAGCGGCTGGCCGACCCGGCCATCCACGCCGACCAGAACACCGCCCGCCGGGTCGGTCGTCGTTACGCCGCGCTGGTCCCACTGCACAAGGCCGCCGACGAGCTGGAGCAGACCCGCGCCGACCTGGTCGCGGCCCGGGAGCTGGCAGCCGAGGACCCGGCGTTCGGCGAGGAGGCGGACTCGATCGCGGCGACCCTGCCGGCGCTGGAGGAGCGGCTGGCCGAGCTGCTGATCCCCCGCGACCCGCACGACGCCAAGGACGTGATCATCGAGATCAAGGCCGGTGAGGGCGGCGAGGAGTCCGCGCTGTTCGCCGGGGACCTGCTGCGGATGTACACCCGCTACGCCGAGCGGCACGGGTGGCTGACCGAGGTGATCGACGCGCAGGACTCCGACCTCGGCGGGGTCAAGGACGTCTCGTTGGCGATCAAGACCAAGGGGGTCCCGGACGGCGGCAACGGCGTCTGGTCCCGGCTGAAGTGGGAGGGTGGCGTGCACCGGGTCCAGCGGGTCCCGGTCACCGAGTCGCAGGGCCGCATCCACACCAGCGCGGCCGGCGTCCTGGTGCTGCCCGAGGCCGAGGACGTCGACGTCACCATCGACCCCAACGAGCTGCGCATCGACGTGTTCCGCTCGTCCGGGCCGGGCGGCCAGTCGGTGAACACCACCGACTCGGCGGTACGGATCACCCACCTGCCGACCGGGGTGGTGGTCTCCTGCCAGAACGAGAAGTCCCAACTGCAGAACCGGGAGCAGGCGATGCGCATCCTGCGGGCCCGGTTGCTGGCGGTGGCCCAGGAGCAGGCCGACGCCGCCGCCTCGGACGCCCGCCGGGCGCAGGTGCGCACCGTGGACCGCTCGGAGCGGATCCGCACCTACAACTTCCCGCAGAACCGGATCACCGACCACCGGATCGGCTACACGGCGTACAACCTCGACCTGGCGCTCGCCGGGGAACTGGACGGGGTCCTCGACGCCCTCACCGAGGCCGACCGGGCCGCCCGGCTGGCCGGCGACACCGAGCTGACCCGCCGCTGACCGCGCCCCGCCACCGGCGCCCCACCAGCGGTGGCCCGCCACCGGCTGCGTCGCCGCCGGGCCGGGTCACCCGGGCCGTCCCCGGCGCGGTCAGGAGGCGCGGGTGCGGTTCTTGGCCCGCAGCATCTCCCGGTCGGCGATCTCGAACGCGGCGCCGAGGGCGTCGCGTAGCGCGGTCCCGGTGCCGCTGACCTCGGCGAAGCCGATGCTCAACCCGACCGGAGTGCCGGGCACCAGCGACTCCCAGTCCTCGGTACGCACGGCCGCGTCGATCCGGCGGGTCACCTCGGCGGCCTCGGCCATGCCGGCCCCGGAGAGCACCACCACGAACTCGTCGCCGCCGTAGCGGGCCACGAAGTCGCCCCGCCGCATCACCCGGTTGATCACCCCGGCGATGCGTTGCAGCACCAGGTCGCCGGAGTGGTGGCCGTGGGTGGTGTTGACCGCCTTGAAGCCGTCCAGGTCGCAGACGCCGATCACCACCCGCTCGCCCCGGGACACCACCGAGGCGATGTGCCGCTCCAACTGACGCCGGTTGGGCAGCCCGGTGAGCGGGTCGGTCAGCGCCTCACCCTCGTAGCGGGCCGCCTCCCGGCGCATCTCCTCGTGGTCGATGCGCAACGCGATGCCGTCGATGTAGACGTCCCGCAGCCGGTCGTTGCGCTGCCCGGCCAGCCGGAACGCCATCCGGTCGGCGCGGTGCGCGGCGGCGTGGTCGCCGGCCCGGGAGAAGGCGATGCTGCGCAGCCGGGACGGCTCCGCCGCGCCGAGCGTCTCGGCCGACACCCGGGCCGAGTCCAGCCGGGTGATCGCCTCGATCGGGCGTCCGTCGGCGACCGCCAGGCAGACGTGGCCGAGCTGCCGCATGTCCCGGGCCCGGGCGCTGTCCCCGCTGTGGTCGAGCAGCCGGGCCGGCTCCGGGCCGACCGGGCCCGGGTCGCCGAGCGCCGTCCGGCGGGCCGCCGCGTAGCCGTAGGCGGCGAGGCTGCTCGGCCGCAGCCGCTCGGCCCGGCCGTCGGCGACGAAACGGGCCAGGTCGGCGGCGATGTCGCGGAGCACCCGCAGGCAGCCGTCGCTGTCGCCGTTGTGGTCCAGGGCGACGGCGTTGCGCAGCCGGATGCCCGGGGCGGCGAAGGTCTCCTCGGGGATGCCGGCGGCGGCGCCGTGCTGGCGGGCCCGCTCGATCGCGCCCAGCGCATGGCCGTGGAAGCTGAGGTAGGAGTAGGCCATCGCCAGGTCGTGCCAGCCCCAGGCGGTGTCCCGGTCCCGGTCCTCCGCCGCCTTGAGCGCCCGCGAGGCCCGGACCAGGTGCATGACGCAGCGGTCCAGCGCGCCCTGGTGGTGCGCGGCCAGCGCGGCCAGCGCGTTGAGGTGCCCGTGCAGGTAGGGCTCGGGGAGGTCCCGCACGGCCCCGGAGGCCTCCTCGATGGCCCGGGTGAACTCGGCCGTCCGACCGAGGTTGATCAGCGCGCAGAGCCGCTGCACCAGCGCGTCGGCCTTCGTGTACGGGTCGGCGGTGGTGCGCAGCACCCGGTCGAGGACCCCGACCGCCTCGGCCGAGCGGCTGGCCTCCTGGAGGTCGCGGGCATGGGTCAGGGCGTCAACCTGGTCATCGACCCGGTCGAGCCACCCCACCTGGCGAACCTCCCGTCGGTGTGCGCCCGGCCGCACCCACTCGTGGCGCGGTCGACGACGCCTCATGATTATGGCGTGACCTCACTCCCGCGCCACCCGTCCGAAGGGACAGAACGCGAGCGGACTTCGCCCGTGGTGGCCCGAGCCGCCCGTACCCTCGCCGCCGCCGGGGTGGCGTCGGCCCGCGCCGAGGCGGAGCAGCTCGCCGCGTACGTGCTGGAGGTGCCCCGGGGGCGGCTCGTGCTGTCCGACGGCTTCACCCACGCCCAGCGGACCCGCTACGAGGCGCTGGTGGCCCGGCGGGCCGATCGTGAGCCGTTGCAGCACCTGACCGGCCGGGCCGGTTTCCGGCACCTGGAGCTGGCGGTCGGGCCGGGGGTCTTCGTGCCCCGCCCGGAGACGGAGCTGCTGGCCGGCTGGGGGATCGAGCGGGCGCTGACCCGGGACGCCCCGGTGGTGGTCGACCTGTGCAGCGGTTCGGGGGCGATCGCGCTGGCGGTGGCCCAGGAGGTGCCGGCGGCCCGGGTGGTGGCGGTGGAGCGGTCCCCGGCCGCGCTGCCCTGGCTGCGCCGCAACGCCGCCGAGCGGGCCGCCGCCGGGGACCGGCCGGTCGAGGTGGTGGTGGCCGACGTCACCGGTGCGGGGCTGCTCGCCGACCTGGTCGGTGCGGTGGACGTGCTGCTGTGCAACCCGCCGTACGTGCCGCGTGCGGTGGCGGTCCCGCCGGAGGTGGCCGGGTACGACCCGGACGAGGCGGTGTTCGGCGGGGCCGACGGGTTGACGGTGTTGCGGCCGGTGCTGCGCCGGGCGGCCGAGCTGCTACGACCCGGCGGCGAGCTGGGCGTCGAGCACGACGACACGCACGGCGCGGCGGTGCCGGCGCTGCTCACCGCCGACGGCCGGTACGCGGCGGTGCGGGCCCACCGGGACCTGGCCGGGCGGGCCCGGTTCGCCACCGCGTCCCGCCGGTCGGACGGCCCGCACGCCGTCCGGGCGTCGGCGTGGCAGACTGGCTCCTCGTGATGCTCTACGACTGTCGGTCGCCCGCCGACCGGGACCGCGGTGTCGCCGCGGCGATCGAGGCGGTCAAGAACGGCGAGCTGGTCGTTCTGCCCACCGACACGGTCTACGGGATCGGCGCGGACGCGTTCACCCCGTACGCGGTGAAGGCCCTCTCCGATGCCCGGGGCGGCAGCCAGGCGGCGCCGCCGGTGTTGATCGGTTCCCGGCACACCCTCGACGGCCTGGTCTTCTCGCTGCCCAAGGCGGCCCGTGACCTGGTCGAGGCGTTCTGGCCGGGGGCGTTGACCATCGTGGTGGAGCACTCGCCGAGCCTCGCCTGGGACCTGGGCGACGCCAGCGGGACGGTCGCGGTGCGGATGCCGTTGCACCCGGTGGCGCTGGAGGTGCTGCGGGAGACCGGCCCGATGGCGGTGGCCTCGGCCAACAAGGTGGGCCAGCCGGCGGCACTGACCGCCGAGCAGGCCCGCGACCAGCTCAGCTACTCGGTGCGGGTCTATCTGGAGGCCGGGGAGTGCCCCGATCCGGTGCCGAGCACCATCGTCGACCTGACCGCCGAGGTGCCCCGGCTGCTCCGGGTCGGCGCGATCAACCTGGACCAGCTCCGTGACGTGGCGCCGGACATCCTCGACGAGCGGGGAGCCTGAGTGCCGCCGTTCACCGTCCTGCACGTCTGCATGGGCAACATCTGCCGGTCCCCGATGGCCGAGCGGTTGCTGGTGCTCGCCGTCCGCGAGCGGTTGGGCCGGCTCGGCGTCGACCCGGCCGGCTCGGACGCGTTGCTGCACAGCCACAGCGCCGGCACCGGCGGCTGGCACGCGGGGGAGGAGATGAACCCGCCCGCCGCCCGGCAGGTGCTGGGCCGCGGTGGTGACGTGGACGGGTTCGCCGCCCGCAAGCTGCGTTCCGACCTGATCGACGCCGCCGACCTCGTCCTCACCGCCACCGCCGACCAGCAGGAGTACGTGGTGGCGTTGCGCCCGGACGCGGCCGGTCGCACCTTCGTGCTGGGGGAGTTCGGCCGGCTGCTCGCCACGGTGGACGTGGCCGCCCTGCCATCGGCCCAGGCCACCCCGGACGCCGTGTACGCCCGGGGGGTGGCCCTGGTGGCGGCGGTCGACGCGGCCCGGCAGGGGGCGGCCTCGTTGCACTCCGACGACCTGGACGATCCGTGGGGCCGGGGTGACCAGTGCTTCAGCCGGGTGGCCGACGAGATCGAGGAGACGGTGCACCCGCTCGCCTCGGCGCTGCTGCCCTGATCTTCTCGCTGCCCTGGCTTCCGGTCTTCGCGCTGCGCTGGCTTCAAGGCGGGGTGCCGGACTCCCGGCCGCGCCGGTTGCGGCGGGTGGCGGTGCCGGTCTCCTGCGGGTGATGGGTGCGGCGTGTCCCGCAGTGCGCGCCGTGTCCTTCTCGCGATCTTCCTCCGGTTTCGGGGAAAGATGAGAGTTCGGGTGGTTTTGCGGGTCATGCTGAACGGGTCCTGACGACTCCTGCGGGGAGCACTGATGATCCGGGCCCACCTCGACAAGGTGTTCACCGTGCTGATCGCCGGCGTGCTCGCCGGTCTGGTGCTGGCGGCGGCCGCCCTGCCGCTCGCCCTGGTGTTCGGCATCGGCTTCGGCGGGCTGGCGTCCTCCTACGCCGAGCTGCCCAACACGCTGCGCACCCCACCCACCGCCCAACGCTCCACCCTCTACGCCGCCGACGGCGTCACCCTGATCACCTCGTTCTACACCGAGGACCGGGTGGACGTGCCGCTGGCCAAGGTCGCCCCGGTGATGCGGCAGGCGATCGTGGCCGCCGAGGACGCCCGGTTCTACCAGCATCGGGGTGTCGACGTGCGGGGCGTGGTCCGGGCCTTCACCGCCAACCAGCGCGACGGCCGGGCCCGGCAGGGTGCCTCCACGCTGACCATGCAGTACGTCCGTAACGTGCTCAGCAGCGATCCCCGGCTGACCAAGGAGCAGCGGAAGAAGGCCACCGAGATCAGCACCGCCCGCAAGCTCCAGGAGATGCGGTACGCCCTGGCGCTGGAGCGCGAACTGACCAAGGACGAGATCCTCACCCGCTACCTCAACATCGCGTACTTCGGTGCCGGGGCGTACGGCATCGCCGCGGCGGCCAAGCGGTACTTCTCCACCACCCCGGCCCGGCTGACCCTGGCCCAGGCGACGCTGCTGGCCGGGCTGGTCCGCTCCCCGGACACCGACGATCCGATCAACGGCGACACCGACGCGGCGCTGACCCGCCGGTCGTACGTGCTGGACCGGATGGTGGCGTTGGCCCAGGTGCCGGCGGAGGACGCGGCGGTGGCCCGGGACGCGCCGCTGACGTTGCGCCCCAGCCGGACGCCGAACGACTGCACCGCCGTGCCCGAGCAGCGCAACGACTGGGGTTTCTTCTGCGACTGGTTCACCCAGTGGTGGAGCGACCAGCCCGCCTTCGGTGCCACCGCCGCCGAGCGGCAGGACAACCTGCGCCGGGGCGGCTTCCGGATCGTCTCCTCGCTCGACCCGGCCGTGCAGCGTTCCGCCGTCCGCCAGGCGACCGACATCTACGACGTCGACGATCCCCGGGCGGCGCCGGTGGCGGTGGTCCAGCCCGGCACCGGGCGGGTGCTCGCCCTGGCGGTGAACCGCCACTACAGCGTCACCCCCAACCCGGCCGGGCAGCGGAACTATCCGAACACGGTCAACCAGCTGATCGCTGGTGGCGGCGGCATCGAGGGATACCAGGCCGGCTCGACGTTCAAGCTGTTCACCCTGCTGGCCGCCCTGGAGTCCGGGCGGCCCCTGGAGACGGGTTTCATCGCGCCCAGCCGGATCGTGACCCGCTTCCCGACCGACGACGCCCGGGCCAGTTGCGGCGGCCGGTGGTGCCCGGCCAACGCCACCCCCGAGTGGATGGACGGCTACCGCACCATGTGGACCGCCTTCGGCCGTTCGGTGAACACCTACTTCGCCTGGCTCACCGAGCAGGTCGGCGCGGACCGGGTGGTGGAGATGGCCGAGCGGCTGGGCATCCGGTTCCGCGCCGCCGACGACGCCGAACTGGCCCGGTCCGGGGCCCGCGACTGGGGGGCGTTCACCCTGGGGGTCTCCTCCACCACCCCGCTCGACCTGGCCAACGCGTACGCCACGGTGGCCGCCGAGGGGACCTGGTGTGCGCCGCTGCCGGTCGTGTCGATCAGGGACAACGCCGGGAAGGAGGTGGCCGCCGGCCGGCCCGACTGCCGGCAGGTGGTCGACACCGAGGTGGCCCGGGCCGCCGCCGACGCGGCCCGCTGTCCGGTCGGCGACCAGTCGATGTACCGCCGCTGCGACGGTGGTACGGCGGAGAAGCTCCGGACGGGGCTGGGTCGCCCGGTGGCCGGCAAGACCGGCAGTTCGGAGCGGAACGAGACCGAGTCGGTGGTGGCTTTCACCCCGCAGCTCGCGGTCGCCCAGATCGCCGCCAACCCGGACGACCCCCGGGACGCAGTCGGTGCCGCCGTCCAGTCCCGGATGGTCGACGCGGTGGGCCGGATCCTCGCCGCCGCCCTGTCCGACACCCCCGTCCGGGACTTCGTCCCACCCAACGAGTCCATCACCTACCGCCTCACCCCCACCCCCCGCACCGGCAACTGACCTCGCCCCCGCCCCCCGCCCACCCGCCCCCCGTCGATCATGGAGTTGTGGTGCTCGCAGAACAGGCTAAAACAGGCTGATCCGGCCACCACAACTCCATGATCGACAGAGCGGGGAGCGGGGGCAGGGGATCAGGGGGTCGGGGCGTGGTTGGCGATGTTGCGGGCCATGCCGCCGAAGACGACGGCGTGGAAGGGGGCCACCGAGAGCCAGTAGAGATGGCCGGGCAGGCCGCGGGGGAGGAAGACGGCGCGTTGGACGTAGCGGGTGCGGCCCTCGCCGAGCGGCTCCGCGCGCATCTCCAACCACGCCCGGCCGGGAAGGCGCATCTCGGCACGCAACCGGAGCAGCTCACCCGGGACGATCTCCTCCACCCGCCAGAAGTCCAACGCCTCGCCGACCTGGAGACGGTGCGGGTCACGGCGGCCCCGGCGCAGCCCCACCCCGCCGACCAGCCGGTCCAGCCAACCCCGGACGGACCAGGCGAGCGGGAACGAGTACCACCCGTGTTCACCGCCGACGCCCTCGATCACCCGCCAGAGCTCGGCCGGCGAGGCGTCGACCTCGCGTTCCCGGACGTCGGTGTAGACCGTGCCGCCGGACCAGTGCGGGTCCGACGGCAGCGGCTCGGCCGGTGCGTCCGGGCCGCTCGCGTTCGACCAGCGGGTCTCCACCTGGGCGTCGCGCACCATGGTCAGGGCCAGCGCGACGGCGTCGTCGAAGCCGGTCAGTCCGCCGGGCTGGTCGGGCAGCCACCGGGCGATGTCGTGTTCGTGCGCCACCGCCTCGTGGATCAGGCTCTCGACCAGGGGCCGGGCGATGGCGTTCGGCACCGGGGTGATCAGCCCCACCCAGTGCGAGGAGAGCGCCGGGGTCAGCGGGCGGACCGGCACGATGATCCGGCGGCGCAACCCGGCGACCTGCGCGTACCGCTGCATCATCTCCCGGAAGGTGAGCACGTCCGGGCCGCCGATGTCGAAGGCCCGGTCCACCTCGGCCGGCAGGGTGGCACAGCCGACCAGGTAGCGCAGCACGTCCCGGACGGCGATCGGCTGGATCCGGTTGCCGACCCAGCGGGGGGTGACCATGGCCGGCAGCCGCTCGGTGAGGTAGCGCAGCATCTCGAACGAGGCCGACCCGGATCCGATGATCACGGCGGCCCGCAGCACCACCGTGGGCACCTCGCCGGCCAGCAGGATCCGGGCCACCTCGGCCCGGGACCGCAGGTGCGGCGACGGCACGCCGCCGCCCGCCGCCGGCTCCGGCCCACCCAGGTAGACGATCCGGCGTACGCCGGCGGCCGCGGCGGCCGCGGCGAAGTGGGTGGCGGCCTCCCGGTCGGCGGCCTCGAAGTCGGCCTGCCCGAGCGAGTGCACCAGGTAGTACGCGACGTCGACGTCGGCGAACGCGGCCGACAGCGTCTCGGGTTTGCGTAGGTCCCCCTCGGCCACCTCGGCGCGGGCCGCCCAGGGCACGTCGCGCAGCCGACCCGCCCTGCGGGCCAGACAGCGCACCTGGTGCCCCTCGGCCAGCAGCCGGGGCGCGAGTCGTCCACCGATGTAGCCGGTGGCGCCGGTGACGAGGCATCTCACGGTCTCCAGTGTGCGGCTCCGTAGACTCTTTCGCTGTGGAGAACGCGAAGCACACCTTGTGGGAACCGGCCCTCGACCGGCTCGACGCCCCTGGTCCGGAGCTGGTCCGGCTGGTCTTCGGCAGTCCGGTGGACTCGCGTGGCTGAGCCGGGGGTACGCGCGCCGGAGGTGGCCGACGAACGGGGCTGGCGGTTGCGCCACCTGCCGGTGCTGCTGGCCGCCTCGGCGGTGTTGGGGGCGGTCGCGGCGGTGGTCGGCGGGCTGACCGGCGGCGGAGCCGCGGCGGCGGGCGCGGCGGCCGGGGTGGCGGTGACCGTGCTCAGCTACACCCTGACCACAGTGGTGCTGGCCTGGGCCGACGCGATCAACCCGCAGTTGGTGCTGCCGCTCGGGCTGGGCCTGTACATCGCCAAGTTCACCCTGCTGGGGGTGGTCATGGTGGCGGTGGCGTCGACCGGCTGGGACGGCCTGGTGCCGCTGTGTGTCGGCATCGCCGCCGGCGTGGCGGTCTGGACCGGAGTGCACATCTGGTGGCTGAGCAGCAGGAATTCCCGTCGACCGTGAACCGGGCGTCCCACATGGTGGACGGGTGGGCGACTGTCGGCGTGCGGTCATTCTCTCACTGGCCGAAGGGGAGTAGCGTGCCCCCAGACGATGGAGCCCGCCTGATGCCCACACAACGACGGTTGTGCGGGGGGTGAGGCACAGCCTCGTCTTCCCGACTGATATCGTTCGCCCCGTCATGGCTGGTGACCAAACCCCCCAACCCACCGGCGGTCCGGACGACGTTCCGACCGGCGCCGGTCAGGGCTGGACCGCGCTCTCGTACCTCATCGGGGGCATGCTCGTCTGGGGTTTCATCGGCTGGCTGGTCGACCAGTGGCTCGACTCCGGCGGCATCGCCACCGGGATCGGTGTCGTGCTCGGCATGGCCGGGGGGATCATCCTGGTCGTCCGTCGGCTCGGCACGCCTACTTAGGAAGGGACGCGGTGTTCGGACAGGCGAACGTCCTGGCAGCGGGCCAGGCGGCATTCCCACCCAGCGTGGAGGACTTCTACCTGCCCAGCATCCTGCCCTGGGGTGCGCACGACTCGTACTGGTTCACGAAGATCACGGCGATGGTCTGGGTCGCGGCCGGCATCCTGATCATCTTCTTCCTGGCGACCTACCGGAAGCCGCAGCTGGTCCCGACCAAGAAGCAGTGGCTCGCCGAGTCGATCTACGGCTTCGTCCGCAACAACATCGCGGTCGACATGCTCGGGCACCGGGGGGTGCGGTTCGCGCCGTACTTCACCACGCTCT
Organism: Micromonospora sp. RL09-050-HVF-A; assembly: GCF_019374995.1. NCBI lineage: Bacteria > Bacillati > Actinomycetota > Actinomycetes > Micromonosporales > Micromonosporaceae > Micromonospora > Micromonospora sp. RL09-050-HVF-A. The sequence goes on along the minus strand of NZ_JAGKQP010000002.1, from coordinate 3,236,032 downwards.
TCTGCTTCGTCCTGCTGACCAACTTCTTCGCGATCGTGCCGCTGTTCCAGATCTCGCCGAACTCGCACATCGCCTTCCCGGCGATCCTCGCGGTGATCAGCTACGTGCTGTTCAACTACATCGGCATCCGGCAGCACGGCTTCGTGAAGTACTTCAAGAACTCTCTGGTTCCGCCGGCACCCTGGTTCATCCTGCCGCTGCTGATCCCGATCGAGCTCTTCTCGACCTTCATCGTCCGGCCGTTCTCGCTGGCCGTGCGTCTGTTCGCCAACATGTTCGCCGGGCACATGCTGCTGCTGGTCTTCACCCTCGGCGGCTTCGCGATGATCAGCGCCAACGCCTGGCTGGCGCCGGTCTCGGTGCTGTCCTGGGTGATGACCATCGCGCTGACCTTCCTCGAGTTCCTGGTCATCTGCCTGCAGGCATACGTCTTCACCGTCCTCACCGCAAGCTACGTGCAGGGCGCGCTCGCCGACGAGCACTGATCCACCGGGCGGGGGCTCGCGAGCGAGCACTGGTCCACCGGGCGGGGGCTCGCCAGCGTGCGAGCACTGGTCCACCGCATCAACCCGTTGTCGTCCCGCGTGAGAGTCACGCGAGATACCCAGGAGGAACCACACCCATGGACGCTAGCGTTCTCGCCGAGGTCACCGGCAGCACCGCCGCCATCGGCTACGGCCTCGCCGCCATCGGCCCGGGCATCGGCGTCGGCCTGGTCTTCGCCGCCTACATCCAGTCGACCGCCCGCCAGCCGGAGTCGTCCCGGATGACCCTGCCGTACGTCTGGATCGGCTTCGCCGTCATCGAGGCGCTCGCGCTGCTGGGCATCGCCTTCGGCTTCATCTGGGCCGGCTGACCCAGTCCCCGCAGACCAGGAGGTCATCCATGTACTTCCTCGCCGCTGAGGGTGGTGAGTCGACGCACAACCCGATCATCCCGATCTGGCAGGAGATCGTGGTCGGCAGCGTCGCCTTCGCCGTACTCTGCTTCGTCCTGATGAAGTTCGTCTTCCCCCGCATGGAACAGACGTTCCAGGCCCGGGTCGACGCGATCGAGGGCGGCATCAAGCGCGCCGAGGCCGCCCAGGCCGAGGCCAACCAGCTCCTCGAGCAGTACCGCGCGCAGCTCGCCGAGGCGCGTACCGACGCTGCCAAGATCCGGGACGACGCCCGGGCCGACGCGGAGGGCATCCGGCAGGACATCCTCGGCAAGGCGCGGGAGGAATCCGACCGGATCATCGCGGCCGGCAAGGAGCAGCTCGCCGCGGAGCGGGCCACCATCGTGCGCGAGCTGCGTACCGAGGTGGGCACCATCGCGGTCGACCTGGCCAGCAAGATCGTCGGGGAGTCGCTGGCCGACGAGGCCCGCCGCAAGGGCACCGTCGACCGGTTCCTGAGCAACCTCGAGAGCACGGGGGCCCGCTGATGCAGGCCGCCAGCCGGGAGTCGTACGCGATCGCGGCCGAGCGCCTCGACGCGTACGTCCGCGGTGCGGAGCCGTCGGTGGTGGCCTCCACCGCCGACGACATCCTCGCCGTCGCCGCCCTGTTGCGGGGTGAGCCGCGGCTGCGCCGGGCGCTGTCCGACCCGGCCCGCAGCGGCGACGACCGTGCGGCGCTGCTCACCGGCATCCTGGCCGGCAAGATCGGCGCGGACGCGCTCGACCTGCTGTCCGGCCTGGTCGCCGGCCGTTGGTCGGCACCGTCGGAGCTGCTCGACGGCACCGAGCGGCTCGGGGTGGAGGCGCTGCTGGCCAGCGCCGACTCCGCCGGCGACCTCGGTGAGGTCGAGGACGAGCTGTTCCGTTTCGGCCAGGTGGTCACCGGTCAGTCCGCGCTCTCCGCGGCGCTGGCCGACCCGATCGCCCCGGCCGGGCAGCGGGCCGCGCTGGCCCGGGAACTGCTCGCCGGCAAGGCCCGTCCGGTCACCGTCCGCCTCGTCGAGGTGGCTCTCGGCGGGTTCGGGGGACGCTCCTTCACCGGGGCGCTCACCCGGCTGGTCGAGCTGGCCGCCGACCGGCGGGACCGCCAGGTCGCGTACGTGACCGTGGCTGCCCCGTTGAGTGAGGCCGACGAGCGACGGCTCGGTGCCCGCCTCTCCGCGATGTACGGTCGAGAGGTTTCCGTCAAGCAGACGGTCGACCCGGAGGTGCTCGGTGGGGTGAGCGTGCGGGTCGGTTCCGACCTGTACGACGGCACCGTCCTGCGCCGCCTCAACGAGACCCGCAACGCGCTCGTGCAGCGCTGACCAGCGGCCTCGCCGCCCTTTGATCGACGCCATTCGGACCGGTCGGTACTAGGTATCCCGGGCCCCTGAATTTTAAGGAAGCAGAGGATGGCCGAGCTGACCATCTCGACGGAGGAGATCCGCGGCGCCCTGGAGCGCTACGTCTCCTCCTACTCGACCGACGTCTCCCGCGAGGAGGTCGGCACCGTCGCCGACACCGGTGACGGCATCGCCCACGTCGAGGGCCTGCCCTCGACCATGACCAACGAACTCCTGGAGTTCGAGGACGGCACGCTCGGCGTGGCGTTGAACCTCGACGTCCGGGAGATCGGTGTCGTCGTTCTCGGTGACTCCGCCAAGCTGGAGGAGGGGCAGCGCGTCAAGCGCACCGGCCGGGTGCTCTCCGTCCCGGTCGGCGACGCCTTCCTCGGCCGCGTGGTCAACGCGCTCGGCCAGCCGATCGACGGCCTCGGCGACATCGCCGACGAGGGCTTCCGCGAGCTGGAGCTCCAGGCCCCGAACGTGATGTCCCGGCAGTCCGTCGACGAGCCGCTGCAGACCGGCATCAAGGCGATCGACGCGATGACCCCGATCGGTCGGGGCCAGCGGCAGCTGATCATCGGCGACCGGAAGACCGGCAAGACCACCGTCGCGCTGGACACCATCCTCAACCAGCGGGACAACTGGCGCTCCGGCGACCCGAAGAAGCAGGTCCGCTGCATCTACGTCGCCATCGGCCAGAAGGCCTCCACGATCGCCTCGATCAAGGGCATCCTGGAGGACGCGGGCGCGCTGGAATACACCACCATCGTGGCCTCCCCGGCGTCCGACCCGGCCGGCTTCAAGTACCTCGCCCCGTACACCGGCTCGTCCATCGGGCAGCACTGGATGTACGGCGGCAAGCACGTCCTGATCGTCTTCGACGACCTGAGCAAGCAGGCCGAGGCGTACCGGGCCGTGTCGCTGCTGCTGCGTCGCCCGCCGGGCCGTGAGGCGTACCCGGGTGACGTCTTCTACCTGCACTCCCGCCTGCTGGAGCGCTGCGCGAAGCTCTCCGACGCGCTGGGTGGCGGCTCGATGACCGGCCTGCCGATCATCGAGACGAAGGCCAACGACATCTCGGCCTTCATCCCGACCAACGTCATCTCCATCACCGACGGCCAGATCTTCCTGGAGTCCGACCTGTTCAACCAGGGCGTCCGGCCAGCCATCAACGTCGGCACCTCGGTCTCCCGGGTCGGTGGTGCCGCGCAGATGAAGCCGATGAAGAAGGTCTCCGGCTCGCTGCGGCTCAACCTGGCCCAGTTCCGTGAGCTGGAGGCGTTCGCCGCCTTCGCCTCCGACCTGGACAAGGCCTCGCAGGCCCAGCTGAACCGGGGTTCCCGGCTGGTCGAGCTGCTCAAGCAGCCGAACTACTCGCCGTACCCGGTGCAGGAGCAGGTCGTCTCGGTCTGGTCCGGCGTCGAGGGCAAGCTGGACGACGTCCCGGTCGGTGAGGTCCGTCGCTTCGAGTCGGAGTTCCTCCAGTACCTGCGGCACAAGCACGAGGGCGTGCTGGCCTCGATCGCCGGTGGCAAGTGGGGCGACGACATCGCGGCCTCGCTCGACTCGGCCATCGCCGAGTTCAAGCAGGTCTTCCTCGGCAAGGCCGACGAGCACCGGGTCAACGACGCGCCCGCCAAGCCGCTGGAGGGTGAGGCCGACCGCGAGACGGTCACCCGCTACGCCGGCGGCGACGCCGAGAAGCAGTAGGGCTGAGTCATGGCGGCCCAGGTACGCGTTCTTCGTCAACGGATCCGTTCGGCGAAGGGGATGAAGAAGATCACCAAGGCGATGGAGCTCGTGGCGACGAGCCGCATCGCCAAGGCCCAGGCCCGGGTGACGGCGTCTCTGCCGTACGCCCAGGCGATCACCGGCGTGCTCACGGCGTTGGCCTCGAACGCCCGGATCGACCACCCGCTGCTCACCCCGCGCGAGCGGGTGCGGCGGGCGGGCGTCCTGCTGGTCACCTCCGACCGGGGCCTGGCCGGTGGGTACAGCTCCAACGCGATCAGGACCGCCGAGTCGCTGATCGCCCGGCTCACCGCCGACGGCAAGGAGCCGGTGCTCTACGTCATCGGGCGCAAGGGCCTGACGTTCTACCGGTTCCGCAACCGGCAGATCGCGGCGAACTGGACCGGCTTCTCGGAGCAGCCCACCTTCGCCGACGCCCGTGAGGTCGGCGAGACGCTGATCGCGGCGTTCACCGCCGGTGCCGACGACACCGACGGTGACGCCGGGCCGGACGGCGTGCTCGGCATCGACGAGTTGCACATCGTCTACACCGAGTTCCACAGCCTGATGACGCAGAACCCGGTCACCAAGATCATCGGTCCGATGCAGGTCGAGGACCGGCCGCGCTCCGAGGGGCTGCTGCCGGCGTACGAGTTCGAGCCGGAGGCGGAGTCGCTGCTCGACGCGCTGTTGCCGAGGTACATCAACACGCGGATCTACGCGGCGTTGCTGGAGTCGGCGGCGAGCGAGTCGGCGGCCCGGCGGCGGGCGATGAAGAGCGCCACCGACAACGCCGAAGAGATGATCGAGAAGTACACGCGTGAGATGAACTCGGCCCGCCAGGCCGGGATCACCCAGGAGATCAGTGAGATCGTCGGCGGCGCGAACGCGCTGGCCGCGTCGGGAAGTGAAGTGTGATGACTGTATCCGCAGTTGCCGGGGGACCGGCAGAGACCAGGACGGCCACCGGTCGCGTGGTTCGGGTCATCGGCCCGGTCGTCGACGCCGAGTTCCCGCGCGACGGCATGCCGGCCCTGTTCAACGCCCTGCACGTCGAGGTGAACCTCTCCGGTGGTGAGAAGACGCTGACCCTGGAGGTCGCCCAGCACCTGGGTGACAACCTGATCCGCGCCATCTCCATGCAGCCGACCGACGGTCTGGTCCGGGGCGCCGAGGTGGTCGACACCGGCTCCCCGATCACCGTCCCGGTGGGCGACGCCGTCAAGGGCCACGTCTTCAACGCCATCGGCGAGTGCCTCAACCTCACCGAGGGCGAGACGCTCGACGCGGACGACCGGTGGGGCATCCACCGCAAGGCCCCGGCCTTCGCGGACCTGGAGCCGAAGACCGAGATGCTGGAGACCGGCATCAAGGTCATCGACCTGCTCGCCCCGTACGTCAAGGGCGGCAAGATCGGCCTGTTCGGCGGCGCGGGCGTGGGCAAGACGGTGCTGATCCAGGAGATGATCACCCGGGTGGCCCGGAACTTCGGTGGCACCTCGGTCTTCGCCGGCGTGGGTGAGCGCACCCGTGAGGGCAACGACCTCATCGCCGAGATGACCGAGTCCGGCGTCATCGACAAGACCGCGCTGGTCTACGGCCAGATGGACGAGCCGCCGGGCACCCGGCTGCGGGTGGCGCTGTCGGCGCTGACCATGGCCGAGTACTTCCGGGACGTCAAGAAGCAGGAGGTGCTGCTCTTCATCGACAACATCTTCCGCTTCACCCAGGCCGGTTCCGAGGTCTCCACCCTGCTCGGCCGGATGCCGAGCGCGGTGGGTTACCAGCCGACCCTGGCCGACGAGATGGGCGAGCTCCAGGAGCGGATCACCTCCGTCCGGGGCCAGGCCATCACCTCGCTCCAGGCGATCTACGTGCCCGCCGACGACTACACCGACCCGGCGCCGGCCACCACGTTCGCCCACCTGGACGCGACCACCAACCTGGAGCGGTCGATCTCCGACAAGGGCATCTACCCGGCCGTGGACCCGCTGGCGTCCTCGTCCCGGATTCTCGCCCCGGAGTTCGTCGGCGAGGAGCACTTCACGGTGGCCACCGAGGTCAAGCGCATCCTCCAGCGCTACAAGGACCTCCAGGACATCATCGCGATCCTCGGCATCGAGGAGCTGTCCGAGGAGGACAAGCTCACCGTCGGCCGGGCCCGCCGGATCGAGCGTTTCCTCTCGCAGAACACCTACGCCGCCGAGCAGTTCACCGGTGTGCCGGGCTCGACGGTCGCGATCGCCGAGACCATCGAGGCGTTCAAGAAGATCAGCGAGGGTGAGTACGACCACTTCCCCGAGCAGGCCTTCTTCATGTGCGGTGGTCTGGAGGACCTGGAGCGCAAGGCGAAGGAGCTGATGTCGGAGGGCTGAGCCCCTCGACAGTCGTCCCACGAAGGCCACCCCGGCGCGAGCCGGGGTGGCCTTCGGCCGTTGTTGTGCCTGCTGGGGGCCGGTGTCCGGTTGCCGGGCGCAGGACTGGTCGGGAGGCGGGGTACCGTTTCGAGAACGACTCTCGGGTTCGGGTGTCGACGCGGTGCAACTTTTCGACCGGGTACGCCCGTCTCCTCTTCGTGGGCGTGACGAATCCTCGTGACGAGTCCCCGTGCGCGACGAATGGAGCTGCTGGTGGGCAAGGCCGGCAAGGGCGACAGGGACGGTAAGGGCGGCGGGATCGGCAGGGCCGGCGCGGTCGGTGAGACCGGCAAGGGCGGCAGGCGGTCGATCTGGTCCGGGGTGCCCCGCTGGGCGCGCGTGTGCACCATCTTCGGGGTCGTGCTGCTGATGCTCAGCGGCGCGGTCCTGGTGGGCTACGAGACGCTGCTGTCGCGTTACGAGGGTTCGGTGGGCAAGGCCGACCTCTTCGGTGACAAGGCGGCCGGGGCGCAGGAGCGCAAGAGCAACGTCAAGGGCCCGTTGAACATCCTGCTGGTGGGGATCGACCCCCGGGACGCGAAGACCCCGCCGCTGGCCGACTCGATCATGGTGCTGCACGTGCCGGAGTCGCTGGAGCAGGCGTACATCTTCTCCATTCCGCGCGACCTCTACGTCGACATCCCCAAGTTCGACAAGGCCGGCTACCGGGGTGGCTCCGGCAAGATCAACGCGGCGATGTCGTTCGGCAGCATCGTGGAGGGCAAGAACCCCAGCGCCCCGCAGGGCTTCGAACTGCTCGCCAAGACCGTGCAGAAGGCGACCGGGATCGAGCGGTTCGACGCCGGGGCGATCATCAACTTCACCGGCTTCCAGAAGATCGTCGACGCGATGGGCGGTGTCGACATGTACATCGAGCGTCAGGTCAAGTCCGAGCACCGGGAGCCGAACGGCAAGCACCGCAAGGGCAACCCGTACGGCGAGGGCTACATCGGGCCGCAGGCGGTCTACAAGAAGGGCAACCAGCACCTCAACGGCTGGCAGGCGCTGGACTACGTCCGGCAGCGTTACCCCCGCAACGGCGTTCCCGACGCCGACTACGGCCGGCAGCGCCACCAGCAGCAGTTCATCAAGGCGATGGTCAGCCAGGCGTTCAGCGCCGACGTGGTGACCAACCCGATCAAGCTGGACCGGGTGATCCGGGCTGCCGGTCAGTCGCTGACCTTCAACGGCCGGGGCAGCAGCGTGGTCGACTTCGCCATCGCGCTCAAGGGCATCCGCTCGGAGAACGTCGAGTTGATCAAGCTGCCGGGGGAGGGGATCGGCACCGGCAACGGCTACCGGGGCGAGCGGCTGCTGCCCGTCGCCGACGACTTCTTCACCGCCCTCGGCAACGAGAAGTTGGACGCCTTCCTGCTGGAGCACCCGGAGTTCCGTAACAAGACCAAGTGATCCGCCAGATGCCGACGCCACCGCCCGGCCAGCCGACACGCCGGGTGGTGGCGTACGTCTCGGCACCCGCGTTGGGTAGGTCACCAGGCTCCGACTAGACTTTCGACAATCCGCCGCCGCAGCAAGGAGACAGCGTGGCACAGCAGCTTCACGTCGACCTCGTAGCCGTCGAGGAGAAGGTCTGGTCCGGCGAGGCCGAGATGGTCGTCGCCCGCACGACCGAGGGCGAGCTGGGTGTGCTGCCGGGGCACGCGCCGCTGCTCGGCCAGCTCGCCGAGCCCAGCCAGATCCGGATCAAGCAGGCCGGCGGCCAGCAGGTCGCCTACGACATCACCGGCGGATTCCTGTCGGTCGGCGCCCAGAGCGTGACAGTGCTCGCCGAGAGCGCCACCCCGGCCACTCCGGCCCGCTGAGCCCACCCGCCGATGGAGATCGTCGAAGGGATCGCAATCGGCATCGCGGTGATCCTGGTCGCGGTCCTGATCCTCTTCGTCCGGCGGGCACTGGTCACCCGTAGCGGCGGCATCATCCGGTTGAGCGTCCGGGTCACCACCGTGTTGGACGGTCGGGGCTGGTCCCCGGGCTTCGCCCGCTTCGTCGGCGACCAACTGCGGTGGTACCGGATGTTCAGCTTCGCCCTCCGGCCCAAGCGGGTGCTCTCCCGCAAGGAACTGGTGGTGGAACGACGGCGTCTCCCCGAGGGGCAGGAACGGCTCTCCATGCCGTCCGACTGGGTGATCCTCCGCTGTACCAGTCAACACGCGCCGGTCGAGATCGCCATGGCCCGCTCCACGGTGACCGGATTCTCCTCCTGGCTCGAGGCCGCCCCGCCCGGGGCGGCCTCGCCACGTATGGCGTCCCAGGACTGGCCCGCCGCCTGACCCCCCGGGCCGGCCCGGCCATCGGGATCGCGCCCGGCCAGGTGCGCCGGGACCGAGGGGCTGCGCACCGCCGGGACCGTCGATGCCCGCCGCCGGACCGGTGGTCCTACGGTTGCGTGGCGGCGACCAGTTCGACCTCGTACCCCTGCTCGTCGGTGAGGTAGCCGGCGTAGCTGTCCGGGCCACCGGCGTGCGGGTGACGGTCGGCGAAGAGCAGCGTCCAGCCGTGGGCCGGTGCGGCAGCCACCAGCCGGTCCACCGCGTCCGGCGGACCGGCGTGGAACGCCAGGTGGTTGAGGCCTGGGGCGAGCCGGTCGTGGATCCGCCCGGACAGCGCCGGGGACTCCTCCATGACCAGGTACGTCGGGCCGTGCCGCCAGGACCGACCGGCCGGCCAGTCCTGGTACGGCGTCCAGCCGAGCGCACCGAGCAGCCAGCCCCAGCTCCGCTGCGCGGCGGCCAGGTCGGGCACCCAGACCTCGACGTGGTGCAGCCCGCCCGTGCTCAGCGCTTGCCGCCCGGCACCCATAGCACATCGCCGCCCGGATTGGCCGTTCTTGACAGGATGAACAGCAGGTCGGAGAGGCGGTTGAGATACTTTGCCGGAAGGGAGCTGGTGCGATCCGGATCGTGGGCGACCAGGGCCCAGGCCGTCCGTTCGGCGCGCCGGGCGATCGTCCGTGCCACGTGCAGCAGTGCCGCGCCTGCGGTGCCGCCGGGGAGGATGAAGGAGTCGAGCTTGCCCAGTCGCCCGTTGTACTCGTCGCACCAGCCTTCGAGGCGTTCGACGTACTCCTCGGTGACCCGCAGCGGCGGGTACGCCGGGTCCGGCTCGACGGGGGTGGCCAGGTCGGCGCCGACGTCGAACAGGTCGTTCTGGATCGACTCCAGCACGGCCCGCAGCCCGTCGTCGAGCTGCCCCAGGGCGAGCGCCACGCCGAGCGCGGCGTTGCACTCGTCGACATCCGCGTACGCGGCGATCCGGGGATCGGTCTTCGGCACCTGCTCGTTGTTGCTCAGCCTGGTCATGCCGGCGTCGCCGGCCTTGGTGTAGATGCGCGTGAGGTGGACGGCCATGACGCACAGCCTACGGATACCGGACCTGACGATCCCGGCCCGGCCGGCCCCGACCGGGTGGCCGATGGGGGTGGGGCCGGGTGACGCCGGTGACCCGGCGGTCGACGACGTCGAGGTGATCCGGGTCGGCGGGGACGCCCGGCTGGCCGGCACGGTGCACGTCGTCGGGGCGAAGAACTCGGCGTTGAAGCTGATGGCGGCGGCGCTGCTGGCACCGGGACGGACGGTCATCACGAACGTCCCCCGGATCACCGACATCGCCATCATGGGCGAGGTGCTGCGCCGGCTCGGCTGCCTGGTGCGGTTCGAGGCGGACGACCCGGTGGACCCGATGGTCGGCCACGGTGGGCAGGCCCGGTCCCGGTCGGTCGTCATCGACGTACCCGAACAGCCCGGTGCGGACGCCGACTACGACCTGGTACGGCGACTGCGGGCGTCGATCTGCGTGCTGGGCCCGTTGCTGGCCCGCCGGGGGTACGTGCGGGTGGCGCATCCGGGCGGGGACGCGATCGGTTCCCGGGGCCTGGACATGCACATCGCCGGCCTGGCCCGGATGGGCGCGGACGTCTCCGGGGAGCACGGTTTCGTCATCGCCGCCGCCCCGGACGGCCTGCGGGGTGCCGAGATCGTGCTGGACTTCCCCAGCGTGGGGGCCACCGAGAACCTGGTGATGGCGGCGGTGCTGGCCCGGGGGGTCACCGTGATCGACAACGCGGCCCGGGAGCCGGAGATCGTCGACCTCTGCACCATGCTCAACCGGATGGGCGCCCGGATCTCCGGCTGCGGCAGCTCCACCCTGCGTATCGCCGGGGTGCCTGCGCTGCACCCGGTGCGCCACGCCACGGTGGGGGACCGGATCGTGGCCGGCACCTGGGCGTTCGGTGCGGCGATGACCCGGGGGGACGTGACGGTCACCGGGATCGACCCGGCCTGTCTGGAGGTCGCGCTGGACAAGTTGGTGTCGGCCGGCGCGCTGGTGGAGACCCGGGGCGACGCCTTCCGGGTACGCGCCGACGACCGGCCCACCGCCGTCGACGTGGTCACCCTGCCCTACCCGGGTTTCGCCACCGATCTGCTGCCGATGGCGATCGGGCTGGCGGCGGTCAGCGACGGGGCGTCGCTGATCACCGAGAACATCTTCGACGGCCGGTTCATGTTCGCCAACGAGATGACCCGGCTCGGCGCCGACATCAAGACCGACGGCCACCACGCGGTGGTACGGGGTCGGGACCGGCTCTCCGGCGCCCCGGTACGCGCCACCGACATCCGGGCCGGTGCCGGGCTGATCATCGCCGGGCTCTGCGCGGACGGAGTCACCGAGGTCTCGCACGTGCACCACGTGGACCGGGGCTACCCGGACTTCGTGGCCGACCTGCGGGCGCTCGGCGTGAAGGTGGAACGCGGCACCGCCCCGGAGGCCCCGGAGCTGACCATCTGACCCCGCACCACCTGACCCGCGCTGACCTGCCGCCCGAGCTCGCCCTGCCCCGGTCGGGGGCTTAGCGGTCGTTCAGGCTCGCCGACTAGGGTGCTGGCAGACACTCAATCGCAGCGAGGGAGAAGCAGATGGCGGGTCGACTCGCGGTCGTCGGGGCCGGGCTGATGGGTTCCGGCATCGCCCAGGTGGCGGCGCAGGCCGGGTGGCAGGTGACCATGCGGGACGTGGACGACGCGGCCACCACCCGAGGGCTGGACGGCATCCGGAAGTCGCTGGCGAAGTTCGCCGAGAAGGGCAAGATCGACCCGTCCGAGGTCGAGGCGACCCTGGCCCGGATCACCCCGACCACCGAGCTGGAGGCGGCGGCCGACGCGGACATCGTGGTGGAGGCGGTCTTCGAGAAGATCGAGATCAAGCACGAGGTGTTCCGTGCGTTGGACAAGGTCTGCAAGTCCGACGCGGTGCTCGCGACCAACACCTCGGCCATTCCGGTGACCCAGATCGCCACGGCCACCGAGCGGCCGGAGTCGGTGGTGGGCACCCACTTCTTCTCCCCGGTGCCGATGATGAAGCTCTGCGAGCTGGTCCGTGGCTACAAGACCAGCGATGCGACGCTCGCCACGGCGAAGGCGTTCGCCGAGGAGATCGGCAAGACGGTGGTGGTGGTCAACCGGGACATCGCCGGTTTCGTCACCACCCGGCTGATCTGCGCGCTGGCCATGGAGGCGGTCAAGCTGGTCGAGTCCGGGGTGATGTCGGCCGAGGACCTGGACACCGCCTGCAAGCTGGGCTTCGGTCACGCCATGGGCCCGCTGGCCACGGTCGACCTGACCGGCGTGGACGTCCTGCTGAACGCCACGAAGAACATCTACACCGACACCGCCGACGAGAAGTTCTTCCCGCCGGAGCTGCTCCAGCGGATGGCCACCGCCGGTGACCTGGGCCGCAAGACCGGCCAGGGCTTCTACTCCTACTGATCCCGGGGCACACGGTCGCCGATACTGCGGTCTCCCGTCGACGGGCACCGCAGTATCGGCACAACCGCGTCGATCACGCTGGCCGGGGTGGCGGATCAGCCGTCGCGCTTGGTGGTCCAGCGGAAGGTGGTCAGGCAGAGGACCAGGCCGATCACGCACCACAGGGCGAGGACCAGGGCGACCCGGCCCAGCTCGAAGGAACCGCCGGGTTCCTGGGCGCCGAAGCTCTCCGGCAGGAACACCGCGCGCAGGCCCTGGCACATCCACTTCAGCGGGAAGAGCGCGGCCACCTGCTGCATCCAGCTGGGCAGGTCGGTGAAGACGAAGAACACCCCGGAGATGAACTGGAGCACCAGGGAGACCGGGGTGACCACGGCGGAGCCGCTGCGTGCGGTGCGGGCCAGCGACGAGATGGCGATGCCGCACAGGGTGCAGGCGGTCACCCCGAGCACGGCGACCCAGCCGAAGGTGAACCACTTGGCGGCGGTGGCCGGCAGGTCGAGGTCGAACAGCGCCACGGCGACCGCCAGCAGCAGCGCGGTCTCGGCGACGCCGATCGCCACCACCATGATCACTTTGCCGGCGAACCAGACCCACTTGGGCATCGGGGTGCCGCGGTAGCGCTTGAGCACGCCCCGGTCCCGTTCGATCGGGATCCAGATGCCGAGGTTCTGGAAGCTCACCGTCATCAGGCCGGTCGCGATCATGCCGGTGATGAAGTACTGGGTGAACTTCACCCCGCCGCCGATCGTCCCGTCGAAGATCGACGCGAAGATCAGGATCATGATGATCGGGAAGCCCATCGTGAACACGACGGACTCCCGGCTGCGCAGGAACTGGGTGATCTCCAACCGGCCCTGGCGCAGGGCGAGTGCGCCCGGCCCGAGCCGTCGACTGCCGGCGGCGACCGGGTTCCCCGGCCTGGTGGTGGTCGTCATCAGTGTCCGATCATGCTCAGGTAGACGTCTTCCAGGGTCGGCCGGGTCACGGTCAGGCCGGGCACCTCGCCACCGAAACGCGCGGCCAGCTCCGCCACCAGCGCCGTTGGCGTCGCGCTCTGCGCCGTCTCCGGCGTCCCGTCCGGCGTACGCCAGGAGACCGTCGCCAGGGCGTCCTGCCGGTTGCCGAGCAGGTTCGGCGGGGCCACCTCGATCACCCGGCCGGCGGCGATCACCCCGACCCGGTCGGCGAGCGACTCGGCCTCGTCCAGGTAGTGGGTGGTGAGCACGATGGTGGTACCGGCGGCGGCGAGGTCCCGGATCAGCTCCCAGAACTCGCGCCGCGCCTCCGGGTCGAAACCGGTGGTGGGCTCGTCGAGGAAGAGCAGCTCGGGGCGGCCGATGATGCCCAGCGCCACGTCGAGCCGTCGCTTCTGCCCGCCGGAGAGGGTGTGCGTGCGGGCGTTGGCCTTGGCACCCAGCCCCACCCGCTCGACGACCCTGTCCGGGTCGTCCGCCTCGGGATAGAAGCCGGAGAAGTGCCGCACCACCTCGGCCACGGTCAGCTCGTCGAACTCGCCGGTGCCCTGGAGCACGATGCCGACCCGGGAACGCCAGTCGGCCGCCCCGCGTCGGGGCGTACGTGACGATCCCACCCGCGATCCCCGCGGTCTCGACCCGAGGACGAGCCCGGGATCGCTGCCGAGCACGCTCACCTCACCGGCGTCGCGCTGCCGGTAGCCCTCCAGGATCTCCACCGTGGTCGTCTTGCCCGCGCCGTTGGGGCCGAGCAGGGCGAACACCTCGCCCCGGCGGACGTCGAGGTCCACCCCCGCCACCGCGACGTTGTCGCCGTACGCCTTACGCAGTCCCCGTACGGAGATCGCGAGCTCGTCTTCCATGGCGTCCAGTGTGCGACCAGGCCGTCCGGCGCGGCGGTCCGGGGTGTGCCGGTGCCGGTCGGGGCGCGTCGCGGCGGCCCGCTCGCGCCCGGTGCGGACCGGTGAGGTGCTGCCCGGCCGGGCGTGGCCGGCCGGGCCAGGGAGGTCCGGCGGTGCGAGGGAGGTCCGGCGGTGCGAGGGATATTCGGCCGTGCCGGGGCCGGGGCCGGGGCCGGGGCGTGTGGCCCCGGCCCCGATGGCGGTCGGTCAGCGGCGCTGGTAGGTCATGCAGTCGGCCAGGTCGTTGTCGGGGCCGACGGTGATCGCCGGGGCGCGGCACTCCAGCTCGGCGTTGTGCTGGCAGTCGGCCCGGCTGCACGCGCCGACCTGGGCGATCAGCCGGTCGAGGCCGCCACGTACCGGAAGCTCCACGAAGGTGTGGCAGTGGGCATGGTCGGTGCTGCCGATGGTGATGGCGAACGCGTGGCAGTCGTTGGTGTGGTTGTACGCGCAGGACGAGGCCGCGCACTCCTGAACCCGGGGCATTTCCAGCGCTGCGGTCATGACAACCTCACTTTCGGTAGATATGCCACAAATGATAGGCATCGTTCCGGCGGGCGCGGGCCGTTCCACCACTGATCCCCCCGTAGGAAGCCACCCCACGGTGCCCGCGCCCCAACGCCCCCGCCCGCCCCGCCCCGCCCCGCCCGCCCCGCCCCGCCCCGCCCCGCCCTTCTGCCCCGGTGATCAAGAGAATTGCGGCAGGGAGAGCGCTCTCGATGACGCAAACCTCTTGATCACCGGGGCGGCCCACCGGGGCGGCCCACCGGGCGGCCCAGCGGGCGGCTCGGCGGGGCCGGCTGGGTGGGTCGGGGTGGGTGGGGGTGGGTTGGCGGGTCTGCGGTCGACCGGTTGGGGGCGTTGCATCTGGTCTGGATGTCCGGTTTGGTGCGGTCGGGGCGTCACCGGTGTCCGGTGTGGGGGCGACCGGGTGGGGGTGTCCCGTGACCGGCGGCACCCCTGCGGCGGAATGCTGGCCGGCCAGCGGTCGTTACACCCTCTGTACGACCGCAGCAGCACCCCGCCCGGCCAGCCCGGAAGTGGGTGGGCGCCCCGGAATGATGCGGGGCCCCCGGTCGTTACATCTGGTTCCGGCATGGGCGGCAGGCCCCACCGGAGACCGACGACTTCTCCCTCATGAGCGCCTCGTCGTGGTGCTTACGCCCCTCCGCCGGTTCCGCCGGTGTTCCGGTCCCCCGACCGGTCCGGGGGGCGTCGACCCCCTCGAAGGAGCATCCCCCATGAAGACCACCATTCTGCGTAAGAGTGTCCTCGGTATCGCCGGTCTGGCCGTCGCCGGTGGTCTGGCCGCCGGCCCGCTGAACCACGGCACCGCCGAGTCGACCGCCACCGACCACACCGTGGCCGTGGTACAGGCCGACAAGCCGGCCGTGGACAAGGGCAAGCTGATCCCGCACGGCGTGCAGGGCGAGCAGTCCCGCATCGACCTGGGCGACGAGCAGACCGGCAACGTCAAGGCGATCATCGCCGCGACGAAGAAGGCCAGCATGGACGAACGCGCCGCCGTGGTGTCCATCGCCACCGCCCTGCAGGAGTCGAAGCTGGAGAACCTCGGCCACCTGGGCGACCGCAACGACCACGACTCGCAGGGTCTGTTCCAGCAGCGCCCGTCCTCCGGTTGGGGCACGGTGGAGCAGATCACCGACCCCGAGTACGCCACCCTGGCGTTCCTCAAGGGCCTCAAGCAGGTCGACGGCTGGCAGGACATGCCCCTGACCAAGGCCGCCCAGACGGTCCAGGTGTCGGCGTACCCCGACCACTACGCCCAGTGGGAAACCCAGGCCGCCGACCTCGTCGCCCAGCACTGGAACAGCTGACCCGCGTACGACACGATGGCCGGCACCCCGCCCGGGGTGCCGGCCATCGACGTGTGCGGCGGCGGGTCAGACCCGGTAGCCGGCGGCGCGGGCCGCCTCGCGGTCCCGGCGTCGCTCCCGGCGTCGCCGCAGGAACCAGACCACGAACGCCACCATGCCCAGCAGGAACGCCAGCACCAGCACCGGCAGGATGATCGCCACCAGGGACATCAGCACGCTGGTCGCGTCTTCGGCGGTGCTGGCCACCGGTGCGCCGAAGCCCGCCGTGGTCGCGTTGACCACCGGCCTGGCCGCTGCTTTGAACAGGTGTACGCCGAGCGCGATGGCGACCCCGGCGGCCACCGGCACCCACTGGTGGGACGAGAAGAACCCGCCCGGGTCGCTGACCGTCACCGTCTCGGAGCCCGAACCGGCACCGAAGGCGAGCCCGCCGGCGGTGGGCCGGACCACCGTCTGCACGACGTCGTTGACGTGGTCGACCACGGGCACCTTGTCGGCGACGACCTCGACCGCGAGCAGTGCGGCGAGGATCGCCAGTACCCACCCGTTGCCCAGCCACTGCCAGCCGCTGGGCAGGTCGATCAGGCTGGTGTAGCGGGCGAGCAGACCCATGGTGAGCAGGGGGATGTAGGCGTTGAGGCCCGCCGAGGCGGCGAGACCGGTACCGGTGAGGACTTCGAGCACCATCTCAGCATCGCACCGGCACGCCAGTGCCGCGCGACGGTGACCGGCCGGTCCTCGGCTACCCTCGTCGGGTGCGTCTGGTGATTGCGAAGTGCTCGGTGGACTACGTCGGACGGCTCTCGGCGCACCTGCCGCTGGCCACCCGCCTGCTCATGGTCAAGGCGGACGGGTCGGTGTCGATCCACGCCGACGACCGGGCGTACAAGCCGTTGAACTGGATGAGCCCGCCCTGTCGGCTGGAGGAGGCCCCCGGCGTGTGGCGGGTGGTCAACAAGGCCGGCGAGGAGTTGCGGATCACCCTGGCGGAGATTTTCCAGGACACCTCCTACGAGCTGGGCGTCGACCCGGGGCTGCGCAAGGACGGCGTCGAGGCGCACCTGCAGGAGTTGCTGGCCGCCAACCCGGAGACGCTGGGGGAGGGCTTCACCCTGGTCCGGCGGGAGTACATGACCGCGATCGGCCCGGTCGACCTGCTCTGCCGGGACGCCAACTCCAGCGCGGTCGCCGTCGAGGTGAAGCGGCGTGGCGACATCGACGGCGTCGAGCAGCTCACCCGCTACCTCGAACTGATGAACCGGGACCCGCTGCTCGCCCCGGTGGCCGGTGTCTTCGCCGCTCAGGAGATCAAACCGCAGGCCCGGGTCCTCGCCACCGACCGGGGCATCCGCTGCGTGGTCGTCGACTACGACCGGCTGCGGGGCATCGTGCGCGACGAGCTGACCCTGTTCTGACTGTGAGGCTGGCGTCGGCGCGCTGCGGGCACCACCGCCCCGCCGGGCACGCGGCCCGGTGGCCAGCACCCCCGTACCCCGTGCGGCCCGGCACCGCCCGTGCGGCTGGCGTTGCGCTGTGCGGCCCGGCACCGCCCGTGCGGTCGGTCAGCGGCGGCCGTAGAGCGCCTTGGCGACCTTGACGAGGCGGGCCACGTCGGTCGGGGTCCGCTCGAAGGTCATCGAGGGCAGCAACGACCGGGCCCGCCGTCGGGTGACCGACTTGGCCCGCCCGAACTCGCGCAGCCCGTCCTCGCCGTGGATCCGGCCGAAGCCCGAGTCGCCCACCCCGCCGAACGGCAGCGTGGACATCCCGGCGAAGGTGAGCGCCGAGTTGACCGACGCCATCCCCGACCGCAGCCGCCGGGCGATCGCCACCGCGTCACGCCGACCGAACACCGAACCCCCCAGGCCGTACGGCAGGGCGTTGGCCCGGCGTACGGCCTCGTCGGCGTCGGCGACCCGGCTGATGGTCACGGTCGGGCCGAACGTCTCCTCGCGGATGGCCGAGGCGGACTCGGGGACGTCCACCAGCACCGTCGGATGCACGTACGGCGGCTGGACGGCGGCGGGGCCACCCAGCACCGCCCGCCCCCCGGCGGCGATGGCCTCGTCGATGTGCCGGCGGATCACGTCGAGCTGGCTCGGCATGGTGATCGGGCCGAGGTCGGCGGAGTCCGCGCCGACGGTCAGCCGTCCGGCGCGGGCGACCACCCGGGCGACGAACTCGTCGTAGACCGGTGCCACCGCGTAGACCCGTTCGATGCCGATGCAGGTCTGGCCGGCGTTGGTGAGCGCGCCCCAGACGCAGGCGTCGGCGGCGGCGTCCAGGTCGGCGTCGGCGTCCACGATCATCGCGTCCTTGCCGCCGGCCTCCAGCAGCACCGGGGTCAGCGACTCGGCGCAGGCCGCCATCACCGCACGGGCGGTCGCCGTGGAGCCGGTGAACGCCACCTTGTCGACGCCCGAGCGGCACAGTGCCGCGCCGACGTCGCCCAGGCCGTGCACCGCCGTGAACACCGGCTGCTCCGGCACCACCTCGGCGAACGCGTCGACCAGCCACTGACCGGCCACCGGGGTGTACTCGCTGGGCTTGAGCACCACCGCGTTGCCGGCGGCCAGCGCGTACGCGGCGGAGCCGACCGGGGTGAAGACCGGGTAGTTCCACGGGCCGATCACCCCGACCACGCCGTGCGGCTGGTATTCCAGGTGGCCGGAGAACTCGGCCAGGATCAACCGGGACCGGACCCGGCGCGGCCCCAGCACCCGGCGGGCGTTGCGGGCCGCCCAGTCGATGTGCTCGATGGCGGTGAGGATCTCGACGACCGCGTCACCGACCGGTTTGCCGCCCTCGACGTGGAGCAGTTCGGCCAGTTCCTCGATCCGCTGGGCGAGCAGGGCCCGCCAGCGCAGCAGGCGCGTCCGGCGGCCGTCGAAGCCGAGCCCGGCCCACCACTGCCCGGCCGTGCGGGCGCGGTCGACCGCGCGCTGCACCTCCTCGGCGGTGGCGACCGGCAGCCTGCCGGCTTCCGCGCCGGTGGCCGGGCTGGTCGAAACCAACTGACCATCGGTGACTACCGGGGTACCCGGGACCTGTACAGCCGTCATGGCGGAAGTCTAGACCCGGAAGCTACCAGCTGGTAGTTGTGAGTGCTGCTCGTCTATTGCTTCCGCCGCCGCCTGTTCGGTGGACGGTCGATGTCCGCCAGGGGTCGCGGAGGTGGCCGGGCGGGTGGTGAGCTGGTCACGCGGAGCTGGCAGGCTGGGCGCGAGGCGACGGCGGATGGGGAGCTGACTGTCCATGCAGGATCATCCGGAACTGATGCCGCTGTTGACGGTGGCCGGCGGGCCGATGCGGGGGGCGAGTTTCCGCGTCCGGCCCCGACCGCAGGTGATCGGCCGGGCGCCGGACGTCGACATCCCGGTGGCGGACGCGCACCTGAGCCGGCGGCACGCCGAGGTGCGGCTGACCGAGGACGGGGTGGTCCTGGTCGACCTGGGGTCGACCAACGGCACCTGGCTCAACGACCGGCGGATCACCGACGCCGAGCCGCTCACCGACGGCGACGTGATCCGGCTGGGCCGTACCGAGCTGCGCTACTTCGACCCCGGGCTGGCCACCACCGACCCGGTCGGCCTGAGCTTCACCGGGGGCCTCGGCGGCCGTCGGGACCACCGGCCCACGCTGCCGCTGCCGCCGCGTGCCCCCGGCCCGGCCGACGCCGTGGCCGGTCGCCCCGTCGCCGCGGTACGTGGCGTCGACACCTGACCGCGGGGACACGGCCGACCGCCGGGGCTTCCGCCGCCGGGCCGGCCTGACCGGTTGCCGCCTCGGGTTCGACGGCGCTACCCCGGCCGGTGCGACGGCGCGGCCCTGACTGGTGCGACGGCCCTGACTGGTGCGACGGCCCTGACTGGTGCGACGGCGCGGACTGGTGCGACGGCATGGCCGTGACTGGTGCGATGGCGTGGCCGTGACTGGTGCGGCGGCGTGGCCCGATGGGTTCGACGACGCGGCCCCGATGGGTTCGACGACGCGGCCCGGCCGGTGCGGCGGGGCGGCCCGGCCGGGTGCGGGAAATCTCCCAGGGCGTCGCGACGGCGCACCGCCGCGTGGCACACTCCGACGGATAACCTTAGCGTTCGTTCATGTGCGCAGCGTCCGTCCGTGTCGGCGGCGGCGGAGTCAACCAGGGGAGGCCGGTCGTGGCGCGGGAGTTCACCAGGGTGGGCGTGGTCGGTCTGGGCACCATGGGTGCCGGCATCGTCGAGGTGTTCGCCCGCAACGGTGTCGACGTGGTCGCGGTGGAGATCTCCGAGCCGGCCCTGGCGCGGGGTCGGGCCACCCTCGCGCGGTCGACCGACCGGGCGGTGGCCAAGGGCAAGCTGGCCGAGAACGACCGGGACGCCCTGCACTCCCGGGTCGACTTCCAGGTCGGGCTGGAGGCGCTGCACGCGGTGGATCTGGTGGTCGAGGCGGTGCCCGAACACCTCGACCTGAAGCGACGGCTCTTCGCCGAGCTGGACCGGATCTGCCAGCCCGACACCATCCTGGCCACCAACACCTCCTCGCTGAGCGTCACCGACATCGCCGTCGCCACCGACCGGCCCCAGCAGGTCGTCGGCCTGCACTTCTTCAATCCGGCGCCGGTGATGAAGCTGGTCGAGGTGGTTCGCACGGTGGTCACCGCCGCCGACGTGGTCGACGACGTCGAGGCGCTCTGCGCCCGGCTCGGCAAGGTCGACGTCACGATCAGCGACCGGGCCGGCTTCATCGCCAACGCCCTGCTGTTCGGCTACCTCAACCAGGCGGTCAGCATGGTCGAGGCCCGGTACGCCACCCGGGAGGACATCGACCTCGCGATGAAGCTCGGTTGCGGCCTGCCGATGGGCCCGCTCGCCCTGCTGGACCTGATCGGCCTGGACACCGCGTACGAGATCCTCAACACCATGTACCGGCACGGCGGACGGGACCGGCGGCACGCCCCGACACCGCTGATCAGGCAGATGGTCACCGCCGGGTTGCTCGGGCGCAAGTCCGGACGCGGCTTCTACACCTATGACAAACCGGGCTCTCCGAAGGTCGTACCCGACGGGCAGACGCCGGCCCCGACGCGGACGGCGCCCGACAGCGCGCCGGTGACCACGGTCGGCGTGGTCGGGGCGGGGGCGCTGGCGGCCGGCCTCGTCGAGGTCTTCGCCCGGGCCGGCTACCCGGTGCTCTCGGTGGACGGCGACACCGGCTCGTCGGCCGGGATCTCCGGCGCGGTCCGGAGCGCGCTCGACGAGGACGTGGCCCGGGGCGAGCTCGACGCGGCCGACCACGAGGCGACCCTGGCCCGGATCACCTGGTCGGCCACCCTGGAACAGCTCGCCGACGTCGACCTGGTGGTCGAGGCGGTGGCCGAGGAGTCGAGCGTCAAACAGGCCCTGTTCGCCCGCCTCGACGAGGTCTGCAAGCCGGGCGTGCTGCTCGCCACCACCACCTCGTCGCTGCCGGTGATCGAGGTGGCGATGGCCACCCAGCGTCCGGCCGACGTGCTCGGCCTGCACTTCCCCGACCCGGCGGCGAGGCGACCGCTCGTCGAGGTGGTACGCACCATCCGTACCTCGGCGGAGGCCACCGCCACCGCCACCGCGGTCTGCGCCGCGCTCGGCCGGACCACGGTGGTCTGTGGCGACCGGGCCGGCTTCGTGGTCGACGCGCTGCTCCTGCCCTACCTGAACGACGCGGTGCGGATGCTGGAGGCGGGCTACGCCTCCGTCGACGACATCGACCACGCGATGAAGCTCGGCTGCGGGTACCCGACGGGCCCGTTCGAGGTGCTCGACGCGATCGGCCTGGACGTGGCGCTGGCGGGCCAGCGGGCGGTATACCGGGAGCAGCGCGAGCCGGGCCTCGCCCCCGCGCCGCTGCTGGAACACCTGGTCACCGCCGGTCACCTGGGTCACCGGTCCGGCCAGGGCTTCCGGGACCACTCCGGGCACTGACCGGGGCGACGGTCGGCCACCCGCCGCTGATCCGGGCCGCCGCACCGCTGTCGGGCCGGGCGGCGTACCTCACCGCGCAGCAGCCCGGGAACTGACCGTAACCTTGGCAAGGTGAGCCCCCGTCGCAACCGTCCCCGCCGCGAGGACACCACCCAGTTGGACGCCGGCCGGGCCCGCCACGGCGTGGAATCGGTGCAGCAGTGGCGCGACGGCGAGTGGCAGGTACGCGGGATCAGCGGCGGGGCGTCGGTCAAGACGTACCGCTGCCCCGGATGTGACCAGGAGATCCGACCCGGGGTGGCGCACCTGGTGGCCTGGCCGGCCGACGGCGCGGGCGACCTGACCGACCGGCGGCACTGGCACAGCGGCTGTTGGCGGGCCCGGGACCGGCGGGGGCCCAACCTGCTGCGCGGCCGGGGCGCACCCCGCTACGGCTGACCGGCCCGGCCGACGAGGTGCTGCCCGCCGGCCGGCGGATTCCGGTGGGCGGCGGCCGGTGGGGCCGGTCGGGCGATCCTGGTCACCCCGGTTGCGCCCCGGGCGCGCGGCGGCGCCGACTTCGCGGCAGACTTGGGCGGTGAGCACACCGATCCGCGCGTCGTCGATCCTGCCCGGCCACCGGGAGGACATCGAGCTGCACACCGCCGACGGCCTGCGCCTCGTCGGCGAGCTGGCCCGCCCGGCCGACCGGGACCCGGTGGGCACCCTGGTCTGCCTGCACCCGCTGCCCACCCACGGCGGGATGATGGACAGCCACGTCTTCCGCAAGGCGGCCTGGCGGTTGCCCGCCCTGGCCGACCTGGCGGTGCTCCGGTTCAACACCCGGGGCACCAGCAGCGTCCGGGGCACCAGCGAGGGGGCCTTCGACAACGCGGTGGGCGAGCGCTTCGACGTCGCCGCCGCGATCGAGTACGCCGAGTTCCACGAGCTGCCGAACGTCTGGCTGGTGGGCTGGTCGTTCGGCACCGACCTGACCCTCAAGTACGGCTGCGACCCGGCGGTGGCCGGGGCGATCCTGCTCTCCCCGCCGTTGCGTTTTTCGAACCCCGCGGACCTGGCCGTCTGGGCGGAGTCGGGCCGGCCGCTGACCGCGCTGGTGCCCGAGTTCGACGACTACCTGCGCCCCGACGAGGCTCGGGAACGCTTCGCGGCGGTGCCGCAGGCCGAGGTGGTCGGGGTGCCCGGGGCCAAGCACCTCTGGGTGGGCGACGCCGAGCGGGTGCTCGACGAGATCGTCCGGCGGGTGAACCCGGCGGTGCCGCTGCCGCTGCCGACAAGCTGGGACGGCCCGATGGAGACCGGCGACGTCAGCGCGTACGCCGACCGCACGGTGGCCGCCTTCGCCGACACCCCCGTGCCGGGTCCCGCCGCCGGCTGAGGCCCGCCCCACCCCTCCCGCTGCCCTGCCCTCCTGCCGCCCTGCCCCTCCTGCCGCCCGCTCCGCCTTCCCCTGACCGCGCGCGACGGTCCAAGATCGTGCTCGATCCATGTTGTAGTGGCCTCCTGGCCGGAGAATGCCACTACAACATTGTTGTTGTGGCCGGAACCCGGCGGGCTGGGCGTGGGGGTTGTCCGGGTGGGGCGGGTCGGGGTGGGCCTGGTCAGCGGCGTTCCTGGCGGGGGAGCACCACCTCGCGCAGGATCAGTTGGAGGGCGGCCACCACCGGGATGGCGATCAACGCGCCGACCACACCCATCAGCGCCACCCCGAGCAGTGCGGCGAGCAGGGCGGCCACCTCGTTGACCTCCACCGACCTTCGCATGATCTTGGGGTAGATGAGGTAGTTCTCCACCTGCTGGTAGAGCACGAAGAAGACCACGCAGGCGATGCCGACCGGCAGCCCGGTGGCGAACCCGACCAGGCTCACGATCACCGCGCCGAGGGTGGCCCCGATCTGCGGGATCAGGTCGGTCACCGCCACCACCACGGCCAGCGCGAACGGGTAGGGCAGCTCGACGACCAGGGCGAAGACGAAAGTGGTCGCGCCGGCCAGCACGGCGATGCTCAGCGCCCCCACCATGTACGCGCCGACCTTGGTCAGGATCTCGTCGCCGATCAGGCTGACCCGTTGCCGGCGGGACCTCGGCACCAGCGCGTACCCGAGGTCGCGCAGCTTGTCGAAGTAGGCCAGGAAGTAGATGGTCAGCACCAGCACGGTGAGCACCCGGAAGAGGGTGCCGAAGATCAACTGGGCGCCGCCGAGGACCCCGCCGAGCGCCCGACCGACGGTGTCGGCGTTGGCCAGCTCCTGCACCCGCTGCATCACGTCGTACCGCACCACCAGGTCGTTGACGGTACGGTTGCGGCGCAGCTCCTCGACATAGCTGGGTAGTTGTTCGATGAACTGCCCGGTCTGGGTCACCACCGGCGGCACCAACGCCACCAGCCCCGCGATGATCAGCAGCACCAGGGTCAGCACCACCACCGTCACGGCCAGGCCGTGCGGCAGCCCCCAACGGCGCAGCCGCACCACCGCCGGGTTGAGCCCCACCGCCAGAAAGAGCGCGATCACCACCAGCACCAGGATCCCGCTGGCATTGCGGATGCCCAGAAACACGGTGTACGCCAGCAGCACGCCGAGCGCGCCGGTGAAGCCGACCAGGAAGCTGCTGCGGCGCAGTGGCCGGCCGGGCCGACCGAACCGTCCCGAACCGGTGGCGACCGACCCGGGTTCCCCCGGCTCGACCTGCTCCGTCGCGGCACCCGCCGCTGCCTTCGCCCTGACGGCGGTGCCGGTGTCCTCGGCGGTGCCGGTGTCCCTGGCGGTGCCGGTGTCCCTGGCGGTGCCGGTGTCCTCGGCGGTGGTGGGGTCTTCGGTGGTGTCGGAAGCTGTGCGGGAGTCGGCGACCGGCCCGGGGCTCGCCGCGCCGGCCAGGGCGGTGGAGGACGCCCCGCCCGTGATCTGGTCCGTCGTACCGGTGCGGTCCGTCGTACCGGTGCGGTCCGCCGCCGGTACAGCCCTCGAACGCTCCGCGGCCGGTGCCACCCCCGAACGGTCCGACGGTCCGCCGGTAGGGGTGTCGTCCCCGGTCACGTCGTCGCGTGCCGGGTCGTGCTGTGCCACCGAGCCTCCCCAGTTCCGCCCCGGCGCTGCTCACCGGAGTGGATCACCATGCCCGTCCGGTGAACACCTACCGTACGGGCCTCCGCCCGCAGGGTAGTGGGGTCCGGTGCCGCCAGCCACCCCGGGTCACCCGACAGCGCACCCACGGTTCGCAGTCACCCGGTGCGCAGTCGCGCGGTTCGCGGTCGCGCGGTTCGTGGTCACCCGATTCGTGGTCGCGCGGTTCGTGGTCGCGCGGTTCGTGGTCGCGCGGTTCGTGGTCACTCGGACTCGACGGTCACCGTGCTCGGGGTGGCGCTGCGCTCGTCGGTGGTCGGCTTGGTGGGTCGTTTGCCGTTCTCACCGGTACTGGTGATCTTTGTCGGGGTGGCCTCCCGGCCGGCGGTGCCGGGGACCGCGGCGACGGTCGGTTCGCCGTCCACCCCCGCGCTGGCCGTCCCACCGTCCACCGTGGTCACCGGCTCCGCCTTGGGCTTCGTACCCGTGCCATCCGGTCGGGTGCCGTTGGCGGCCGGGGCACCCGCCGGCTTCGTGACCGCCACGGCCGAATCCGGCCTGCCGCCGGCACCCACCGGCTCCGGTGCCGGCTCGCCGGTGCCAGGGGTCGGCTTCGGCTTCGTGCCGTTGCCGCGTACGCCAGTCCCGGGCCGGTCGCCGTCCGGTGACGGTGCCACCGCGTCGGGGCCCACCGGCGTCGCGGCGTGCATCCGGAGCGCGGTGACGTCCCGCTGCACCTCGTCGTGCTCCTGCCGCGCCTGCCAGGTTTCCTGACGCAGGTCGGCGAGCTGCTGCTGAGCCTGGGCGATCTCCAACATCACCCGGGCGAGCTGCTGCCGGCCGGCCGCCGCCTCCTGCTGGGTGGTGGCGAGGTGCTGCTGGGTGGTGGCGAGGTGCTGCTGGGTGGTGGCCGCGTACTCGTCGAACTGCCGACGCGAGGCGGCGACGTGCTCGTCGGCCTGGTGACGCTTGTCGGCGCTCTCCCGTTCGGCCCGGTCGAGCAGCTCGGCGGTCTCCTGCTCGACCCGCCGACGTAGCTCGCCGGTCTCCTGCTCGGCCTGCCGGCGCAGCGTCGCCGCGTCCGCCTCGGCGGCGCGGCGGATCTCCGCCGCGCCCTGCTCGATCTCGTCACGCCGGGCGGCCCACTCCCGCTCCAGCTCCTCCTGCCGGGTCCGGTGCTGCTGCTCCAGCTCGTTGTGCCGGGTCTGGTGCTTGCGGTCCAGCTCGTCGCGGCGCTTGGCGAACTCCTGCTCGGCGGCGGCGCGACGCTGGGCCAGCTCCCGGTCGGCGGCCTCCCGCCGGCCGTTGACCTCCTGCTCCACCCCCGCGCGCCAGGCACCCAGCTCCTGCTGCGTCTGGGCGCGGGACTGCTGCACG
Source organism: Micromonospora sp. RL09-050-HVF-A (assembly GCF_019374995.1). Taxonomy (NCBI): domain Bacteria; kingdom Bacillati; phylum Actinomycetota; class Actinomycetes; order Micromonosporales; family Micromonosporaceae; genus Micromonospora; species Micromonospora sp. RL09-050-HVF-A. The sequence goes on along the minus strand of NZ_JAGKQP010000002.1, from coordinate 3,209,733 downwards.
TACGCCTCGGTCTCGGTGCGCATCCGCTGCACGTACGCCTCGGCCTCGGCCCGGCTGCGCTGCGCCGCCTCGGTCGCCTCGGTGGTCAGCCGGTGCGCCTCCTGCTGGGACCGGGTCCGGGTCGCCTTCGCCGCTCCCTCGGCGTCGTCGGTGACCTGCTTGGCCTCCTGGAGCGCCTTGGCTCGGGTGGCCCGGCTGGCCTCGGTGGCCGACTCGGTGAGCCGCCGGGCCTCCTGCTGCGCCTTGGTGTGCACCTCCTTGGCGGCCTCACGCAGGTCGGTGGCCTCCTTCTGGGCCGTGGCCAGCGCCGCCTTGGCCGCCTCACGCAGCTTCGCGGCCTCCTGCTGGGCCCGGGTGTGGATCTCCCGAGCGGTGTCGCGCAGCTGGGTGGCCTCCTGCTGGGCGCGGCTCAGGGCCTCCTGGGCGGTGGCCCGCAGCCGGTTCGACTCGTCCTCGGCGGTGGCCCGCAGCAGAGTCGACTCGTCCTTGGCGGTGGCCCGCAGCCGGGCGGCCTCCTCTTTCGCCGTACGCACGGCGGCGTCCGCCTCGGCTTTGCGGGCCGTGGTGTGCCGTTCCTCCTCGGCACGCCGCGCGGCGAGGGCGATCTCGAAGTCCTTGAGCGCCCGGGCTGCCTGCTCACGGGCCTCGTCGATGATGTGTTCGGCGGCGGCCCGGCGGGCCTCGATCTCCTCGTTGGCGGCGGCCAGGATGGCGTCCGCCTGTTCCTCGGCGAGGGCGAGGATCTGCTCGACCCGGGGGCCGAGGTGCTTGAAGGAGGCCCGGTCCACCACGCCGATCTGCTTGCGCACCTGGGCGAGATCCCGCTGGAGATGCTCGACCTGGCCGGCCAGCTTGTGGATCTGGGTGTACGCCTGCTCCCGCTCACCCGTCAGGGTGGTGATCTCGTGCTCCGCACGAGCGACGTACCGGTCGACCTGTCGTTTGTCGTATCCACGCAGGGCGGACTCGAAGCTGGGCTCCGTCGTCACGTCCCCGCCGAGAGCGAACAGTTCCTCGCCGTGCGACATGCCCCCATCCTCACACGCATCCTGCCCTCCGGGGGCGATACGGACGCCGCTGTGGGGAGCTGTTTCACTGTGGTCGCGCGACAGGGTGTCACAGGGCCGGAACGCGTACGGCGCGGGGGTCCACCGGTTACCCGGTGTCATCCCGCGCCGTGACACATGCCCCGTCGGTGCAGCCGGTCAGCTGGCGGTCTCCGCGGTGGCCCGCGAGTCGGCGTCGGCCTTGGCCGGCTCCGACTTGGCCGGCGCGGCGGCCGGCTGCTGGGCCGGAACGCCCGGCACGATCCCGGCCAGGCCGGAGAGCATCTGACCGAGCTGCGAGGTGACCGCGTCCTTCTGGCGGGTGAGGTCCTCCACCTCGCGGCGGGCCGCCTGGGTGGTCAGGTCCGCCTCGGTGCGCGCCTCGGTGAGCAGCCGCTTCGCTTCGGCCTTGGCCTCGTTGAGGGTCTTCTCGGACAGCGCCTTGGCTTTGTCGACGGTCTCGTTGGCGGTGCGCTCGGACTCGACCCGGCGGGCCTCGGCGCGCTGCTCGATCTCCTTGGCCCGCTCCTGGGCGGCCCGGGCCCGCTGCTCAGCCTCGCCGACCAGCTTCTGGGTCTGCGCCACCTGGGCGGCGTGCCGCTCGGACTCCTCGCGCTCGGCCTTCTCCCGGCGCTCGGCGAGCTGGAGCTCCAGGGCCTGGAGGTCCTTGTCCCGCTTGTCACGGGCGTCGGTGAGCAGCTTCGTCGCCTCGGCGCGCTTCTCCTCGGCCTCCCGGGCGGCCTTCGCCCGCTGCTGGGTGATCTCCCGCTCGGCGGTGGCGCGCAGGGTGGCGACCTCCCGCTCGACGGTCGACTTCAGCTCGGCCACCTCGTGCGCGGTGACCGTACGCAGCTGCTTGGTCTCCCGGTCGGCGTCGGCGCGCAGCGTGTCGGCCTCCCGGCGGGCCTGCACCCGGGCCTCGGCGGCCTCCCGCTCGGCGGCGGTACGGACGGTGCCGGCCTCCCGCTCGGCGGTGGCCTTCATCGCGGCGGCTTCGGCGCGCGCCTTGTCGGTGATCTCCCGCGCCTCCAGCCGGGCAGCGGAGAGGATCCCTTCCGACTCGCGCTTGGCCTCGTTGCGGTGGTCGTTGGCCTGCTCCTCGGCCAGCCGGAGGATCTGCTCGACCCGGGTACCGAGACCGGAGAGGGTCGGCCGGCTGTTCTCCTCGAGCTGCTTGTTGGTGTCGGTGAGCTTCTGCTCGAGCGCGGCCTGCCGCTGCTCGGCCTGGCGAAGTCGACGCTGGGCGTCGTTCATCCGCTGCTCGGCCTCGGCGCGGGCCTGCTCCGACTGGGTCAGCGCGGCCGTCATCCGGCCGAGAAAGTCGTCGACCTGGTGGGTGTTGTAGCCGCGTAGGCCGACCGTGAAGTCCGGCTGCGAGTTCGCGTTATCGAAGAACGCGAGAGGGGAGGACTGCTGCTGGGGCATTGGGACATACTTGCAGACCCCCCGGGGTCGTTCGCAAGAGCGGTGCCGAGCTTTCCTGTCCTCTTTACAGGGTCCACCGGGTCGTCCCGTCGGCCCCGCCCAAACGGCGATCTTGGCAGGTCCGGGCGGACCCGCCGTCACGCGAAGTAACGAAACTGAGGCCCCGCCCCCGCCCCCGGTGCCCTTTCCACCACCCCCAATTGGCAAGCCACCGCAATACGCCCACCACCCCCGCCCAAAACCCAATCCCACCCCACCCCACCACCCCTCCCACCCACACCCCCAACCGCCCGGCCCACCCGGCCCACCCGGCCCACCCGGCCAGGCCCCGGTGATCAAGAGGTTTAGGTCACTTTGATCTTCAGATCTGACGCAAACCTCTTGATCACCGGGGCGGGGCAGGGCGGGGCGAGGCAGGGCGGGGCGAGGCAGGGCCGGGTGGGGCGGGGTGGGGTGGGGTGGGGTGGGGGAGCGGGGGGGTGGGGTCAGTGGGGGGTGGTGGCGGGTTGGACGAGTTCGACGAGGACGCCGCCGGCGGCCTTGGGGTGGACGAAGTTGACCCGGGAGTTGGCGGTGCCGCGCTTCGGGGTGTCGTAGAGCAGTCGTACGCCACGTTCGCGCAGGGTCGCACAGGCCGCGTCGATGTCGGCGACCGTGTACGCCACCTGCTGCACCCCGGGTCCGTTGCGGTCGAGGAACTTGGCGATGGTCGACTCCGGCGACAACGGGGCGAGCAGCTGCACGCAGCCGCCCTCGGCGGTCGGGCCGACGGCCAGCATCGCTTCGCGTACCCCCTGCTCGGTGTTGGTCTCCTGGTGTATGCAGCGCATCCCGAAGGTGCGCTGATAGAAGTCGATCGCGGCGTCGAGGTCGGCGACCGCGACCCCGACGTGATCGATACGGAGCAGCCCGATGTCTGTGACGTAGTCGGCAGCGGGCTCGACGGAGGAGTTTTCAGCCATGCCGCTAGTCTGGCCGAACAGGCGTTAAGGCGTACAGGTTGGTACCCCCCTCGGAGGCAGGCAGTGGCATCGGTGATCGTCAGCGGCGCGCGGACCCCGATGGGCCGGCTGCTGGGCAACCTCAAGGACCTCCCGGCGACGAAGCTCGGCGGCATCGCGATCAAGGCGGCGCTGGAGCGCGCCGGGGTGGCCCCGGACCAGGTGCAGTACGTGATCATGGGTCAGGTGCTCCAGGCCGGTGCGGGGCAGATCCCGGCCCGGCAGGCGGCGGTGGAGGCGGGCGTCCCGATGTCGGTGCCGGCGCTGACCATCAACAAGGTGTGCCTCTCCGGCCTGGATGCGATCGCCCTGGCCGACCAGCTCATCCGGGCCGGCGAGTTCGACATCGTGGTGGCCGGTGGCATGGAGTCGATGACCAACGCCCCGCACCTGCTGCTCGGCCAGCGCGCCGGTTACAAGTACGGCGACGTGACGGTCAAGGACCACATGGCCCACGACGGGCTCAGCGACGCCTGGGACTGCTGCTCGATGGGGGAGTCCACCGAGCGGCTCGGCGGACGGCACGGGATCACCCGCGAGGAGCAGGACGCGTTCGCGGCGGCCAGCCACCAGCGGGCCGCCGCCGCGCAGAAGAACGGTCACTTCGCCGACGAGATCACCCCGGTGGTCATCCCGCAGCGCAAGGGCGACCCGCTGGTGATCAGCGAGGACGAGGGCATCCGCCCGGACACCACCGTCGAGTCGCTGGCGAAGTTGCGCCCGGCGTTCGCCAAGGACGGCACGATCACGGCCGGCACCTCGTCGCCGATCTCGGACGGCGCGGCGGCCGTGGTGGTGATGAGCAAAGCCAAGGCGAACGAGTTGGGCCTGACCTGGTTGGCCGAGATCGGCGCGCACGGCAACGTGGCCGGCCCGGACAACTCCCTGCACTCGCAGCCGTCGAACGCCATCCAGCACGCCCTGAAGAAGGGCGGCCTGAGCGTCGAGGACCTCGACCTCATCGAGATCAACGAGGCGTTCGCCCAGGTCGGCATCCAGTCCACGCGGGACCTCGGCGTCAGCACCGACAAGGTCAACGTCAACGGTGGGGCGATCGCGCTCGGCCACCCGATCGGCATGTCCGGGGCCCGGCTGGTGCTCACCCTCGCGCTGGAACTCCAGCGCCGTGGTGGTGGCACCGGCGCGGCGGCGCTGTGCGGCGGCGGTGGCCAGGGTGACGCCCTGATCATCCACGTACCCGCCGACACCGGGAACTGACCGGCCGTCGGGCCGGATGGCGCGGAGCGTGGTCGCGGGTCCGGGTCGGTGCGGCGAAGACAACGGTCGGGGGCGGGAACTTCCCAGCTCACGGTCGTCGGGCGAGGTGGGCGTGTGAGTGCGAGGAGTGAGTGGGGTTGGCGAGCACCGCAGTCGTGGGCGAAGGTGACCCGGTGAGTGTCGAGAGCGCCCCCACCCCCGCCGCTGTCCCGGTGCGCCGCAGTCGGGACGTACCGATGCTGGTGGAGAGGGCTCGCGAGGGTGACCCCCGGGCGGTGGCCCGGCTGATCACCCTGGTCGAGTCCGGTGACGAGATGCTGCCGCAGGTGGCGGCGGCGCTCGCGCCCTATGCGGGGCAGGCCCAGGTGGTCGGGTTGACCGGCTCCCCGGGGGTGGGCAAGTCGACCACCACCAACGAGCTGGTCCGGGCGTTGCGGGCGGGTGGGCACCGGGTCGGGGTGCTGGCCATCGACCCGTCCAGCCCGTTCACCGGCGGGGCGATCCTCGGCGACCGGGTCCGGATGCAGGACCACGCGACCGACCCGGGCGTCTACATCCGGTCGATGTCCAGCCGGGGGCACCTCGGTGGGCTGTCGTCGGCGACCCCGCAGGCGGTCCGGGTGTTGGAGGGCGCCGGCTGCGACGTGGTGCTGGTGGAGACCGTCGGGGTCGGCCAGGCCGAGGTCGAGGTGGCGTCGCTCGCCGACACCACGCTGGTGCTGCTCGCCCCGGGGATGGGTGACGCGATCCAGGCGGTCAAGGCCGGCATCCTGGAGATCGCCGACGTCTTCGTGGTCAACAAGGCCGACCGGGACGGCGCGGACAACACCGTCCGGGACATCCAGGGCATGATCGCGTTGGGTGAGCGGGGGCCGGGGCAGTGGCGTCCGCAGGTGGTGCGGTCGATCGCCGCGCGCGGCGAGGGGATCGACGACATCGCCGCCGCGATCGACAAGCACCGTGCCTGGCTTGAGCAGCACGACCAGCTCCGCCTACGTCGGGAGAAGCGGGCCGCCGCCGAGATCGAGGCGATCGCGCTGGGCACCCTGCGCGCCCGCATCGGTTCCCTACGCGACGGTACGGAGTTGCCGGCGCTCGCCGCGAAGGTCGCCGAGGGGGCCCTCGACCCGTACGCGGCGGCCGACGAACTGCTCGCCCAGATCGGCACCTGAGCCGTCCACCCGGGGCACGCGCCTGACACACGGTGGAATTCGGTGGTGCCCGGGCCACGCAGGATCTGACGCGGAAGTGGTCCGGCACGAGGGTACGGCCGATCGGTCGCCGGAGCATTTCCGGCCGATCAGCCGTACCCTCGCTGCATTTCTGCTTCCGCTGGCAATGATCTGTCAGGGTCAGCGGCCGGTCCTCAGGACTCGAGCTTCCATTCGTCGACCCGGGCGGTTCGGGGAGCGTTCGCGCTGGCTCCCGAATAGTTGGTGAGGAATTTGCACTGCGCGACGTTCCAGGTCTGCTTCTTCACCACAAAAGAGCGAGACTCCTGAAAGAGCCGCATCCTGCGACGTTGCCCACTCGGCACTTCCAGCGCGTAACTGAAGCCGGCAGTCCACGAGCGTCCGGCTGTCACCGACACCCCGATGGACGTGCTCGCCTTCGCGAAAACGACGCCGGCTTCGGCGGATACCGTCGCCGACGCCGTCGCGGCGACGTTGGCGGTCTCGTTCTCGCTGTAGGAGATGGTGCCGGGGCCAGTGATGTAGGCGCTGTAGACGTCGGTCGGCCGCGTCGACTTGCTGATGTTGGTGAAGGTGTAGAGCGGGTTCTCACCCTCGGCCGGGCAGCCCTGCGGACCTGCCAGGGCCGGGGCCTGGAGGGCCACCACGGGCAGCGGCAGAACCGCAATCGCCGACACGACACTCAACATACGTTTCCTGAAGTTCAAGCTGTCTCCCCGTGGATGCGCGAGGCGGCTCTTTGATTAGGCCGCCGCGAATGCCGCCAAGATATCAGGGGAAGGTCGGCATCGTTGTCCCTTGACTTGCTCAGGCCCATTCTGTATCATCGCGAAAAAGCTATTAATGCGAAACGGGTGACAATGAAAGACAGAGTTTCGGGGATCTTGCTTTTATGTGGATTGTCGCTTAGCGTCACCGTTTCCCTCGTGGGTTGTTCCGCGGGACCGGAAGATGCTTATCCTGATTCTTCGCCCGCCACGGAAGTCTCGGAGACTCCCCGGCAGGCGGTGTCCGAGGTCCCGAGCGAGCTTCCCGTCTTCGGCCCCGACGCCGTCCGTGTCGTGGCCGTGCGTAGTGCTTCGGCCGAAGTGCGCTTCGACGTGGTCGGCCCGAAGGGCGCCCGGTACGGCCTGCGCGACGCGGCCGGAAAGAAGGGTGAGTGCCGTCAGGTGGAGCTGGGCGAAGTTGCGTCCCGCCCGGCGGGCCTGCCGGCGACTTCCAACTGGCAGACGGAATTGATCTGTGCCGGCAGGGAGAAGGTCACGAAGGCGAGTCGGGTGCTCGTCAAGGTAGCGCTGGACAGCTTCACCTACGACTTCGAGGTGCCCGCACTGCCGGCGGCCTGACTCCGCTCGCCTCCCTTCACGGTGCTCGGCGGGCTACCGGCGGGTACGAGCTTCCTTAGCGATCGTTCAGGCTTCGTTCTACACTCGGGGTTCGGTCGAGGACTCGAGGAGGAGCCCCGCGGATGAACGCCGACGAGATCGCCGCCGGACGGGCACGCTGGCAGGCCCGGTACGACGCCGCGCGCAAGCGGGACGCGGACTTCACCACCCTGTCCGGAGCCACCGTGCAACCGGTGTACGGGCCACCCGAGGGCACCGCCTACCCCGGGTTCGAACGGATCGGCTGGCCGGGCGAGTTCCCGTACACCCGGGGGTTGCACCCGACCGGCTACCGGGGGCGGGCCTGGACGATCCGACAGTTCGCCGGCTTCGGCAACGCCCAGCAGACCAACGAGCGGTACAAGATGATCCTCGGCGCGGGCGGCGGTGGGCTCTCCGTCGCGTTCGACATGCCGACCCTGATGGGGCGCGACTCCGACGACCCGCAGGCGCTCGGCGAGGTCGGCCACTGCGGGGTCGCGGTGGACACCGCCGCCGACATGGAGACGCTCTTCGACGGCATCGACCTGGCCGGCGTCACCACCTCGATGACCATCTCCGGGCCGGCGGTGCCGGTGTTCTGCATGTACCTGGTCGCCGCCGAGCGGCAGGGCGTCGACCTGTCCCGGCTGGACGGCACGTTGCAGACCGACATCTTCAAGGAGTACATCGCGCAGAAGGAGTGGCTGTTCGACCCCGAGCCGCACCTGCGCCTGATCGGCGACCTGATGGAGTACTGCGCCGCCGAGATCCCCCGCTACAAGCCGCTGTCGGTCTCCGGCTACCACATCCGCGAGGCCGGTTCCACCGCCGCGCAGGAGCTGGCGTACACCCTGGCCGACGGGTTCGGCTACGTCGAGCTGGGACTCTCGCGGGGGTTGGACGTCAACGTCTTCGCCCCCGGGCTGAGCTTCTTCTTCGACGCGCACCTGGACTTCTTCGAGGAGATCGCCAAGTTCCGGGCCGCCCGCCGGATCTGGGCCCGCTGGCTGCGCGACGTCTACGGCGCGACCAGCGAGAAGGCCCTCTGGCTGCGGTTCCACACCCAGACCGCCGGGGTGTCGCTGACCGCGCAACAACCGGTCAACAACGTGGTACGCACCGCAGTGGAGGCCCTCGCCGCGGTGCTCGGCGGCACCAACTCGCTGCACACCAACGCCCTCGACGAGACCCTGGCCCTGCCCACCGACGAATCCGCCGAGATCGCCCTGCGTACCCAGCAGGTGCTGATGGAGGAGATCGGGGTGACCAACGTGGCCGACCCGCTCGGCGGCTCCTGGTACGTCGAGGCGCTCACCGACGCCATCGAGGCCGAGGCGGAGGCGATCTTCGCCCGGATCCGGCAGCTCGGCGGCGAGGGCCCGCACCAGATCGGCCCGATGACCTCCGGCATCCTGCGCGGCATCGAGGACGGTTGGTTCACCGGCCACATCGCCGAGTCGGCCTTCGTCTACCAGCAGGCGCTGGAGAAGGGCGACAAGAAGATCGTCGGGGTCAACTGCCACACCAGCACGACCGCCAAGGAACTGGAGATCCTGCGCATCTCGCACGAGGTGGAGCTGGAGCAGCGCCGGGTCCTCGCCGAGCGCAAGGCCGCCCGTGACGACGCCGCGGTGACGGCGGCGGTGCAGCGCATGATCGAGGTCAGCCGCACCGGCGGCAACATGATCCCGCCCATGCTCGACGCCGTCCGCGCCGAAGCCACCCTCGGCGAGATCTGCGACGCCCTGCGCGCCGAATGGGGCACCTACCGCGAACCCGCCCGCTTCTGACCCCCGGGGTGGGGGTGGGGGGTGGGAGGGGGAGAACGGGAGGTGAGAGTGGCAACTGTGGGCGTTGTGGCTGAGCCGGGGACGGTGGGGATCGTGCGAGACTAGATAACCATGAGCGACCCACGGATCACCTCGTCGATCTTCACCCGCGGCGCGGTCGACCTCAGCGCGCTGCGCGGCACCGCCCCGGCCAGTTCCCGTCCCGCCACACCGAGCCAGACCGGTGCCTCCACCGGCCTGGCGGGCGGTCCCGCCACAGGTGGCGCCGCCGCCGCGCTCGACGTGACCGAGGCGAACATCCAGTCCGAGGTGCTGGAACGGTCGATGACCACACCCGTGGTGGTCTTCTTCGGCGCGGCCGGCTACCCGGACAGCGACCAGTTCGCCCCGGTGCTGGAGCGGTTGGCGGCCGAGGGCGCCGGCCAGTGGGTCCTCGCCCGGGTCGACGTCCAGGAAAACCCGCGGATCGCGCAGATGTTCCAGATCCAGGCCATCCCCACCGTCTACGCGATCGTCGGCGGGCGGCCCATCGACGCCTTCCCCGGGGTGATCCCCGAGCCCCAGCTGCGCCAGTGGCTCGCCGCCGTGCTCAAGGCCGGTGGCGTCACCGTGGCCGAGCCGGAGGACCCGCGCCTCGACGAGGCCGACGACGCGTTGATGAGCGGCGACCTGGACGCCGCCGAGCAGGCGTACCGCAAGATCCTCGCCGAGTCCCCGGCGGACGCCGCGGCCGAGGCCGGGCTGGCCCAGGTCGGGGTGGCCCGGCGGGTCGCCGGCGCGGACCCGCAGGCCGCCCTCGCCGCCGCGCAGGCCAACCCCGACGACGTCGACGCCCAACTGCTCGCCGCCGACATCGAGGTGCTCAGCGGGATGGCCGAGCAGGCGTACGCGCGGCTGGTCGGGGTGGTCCGGCGGACCGCCGGTGACGACCGGGACAAGGCCCGCCAACACCTGATCGCCCTGTTCAGCATCGCCGGCCCGGACGACCCCGCCGTGGCCTCCGCCCGACGCGCCCTGGCCAGCGCCCTGTTCTGAACCCCTGACATCCCCGCGCGGGCCGGCCCCCCGGCCGGCCCGCCACCCATCGAGGACGGGAGCCTGTGATGCGCCGAATCGCCGTCCTCGACGCGCCGACCAACCTGGGTCTGCGCCCACCCACCTCCACCTCCGTCCCCGGCTGCGGCAAGGCCCCCGGCGCGCTGCGCGACCACGGGCTGCTGGCCCGACTGGGCGCCCGGGACGCCGGCTGCCTCACCGCCCCCCGGTACGACCCGGGCGACTGGCGGCCCGGTGACGGGGTCTGCCACGCCCGGGAGATCTCCGGCTACTCGACGGCGCTGGCCGACCGGATCAGCGCGATCATCGACCGGGACGAGTTCCCCCTGGTCCTCGGCGGGGACTGCTCGGTGCTGCTCGGCTCGGCGCTGGCCATGCACCGGCTCGGCGAGGCGGTCGGCGGGCGGATCGGGCTGGTCTTCGTCGACGGCCACTCCGACTTCCGGCACCCCGGCAACGCCTCCTACGTGGGTGCGGCAGCCGGCGAGGACCTCGCCCTGGTGACCGGGCGCGGCCAGGCCGACCTGGCCGCGATCGAGGGGCGTCGACCGTACTTCCGGGACATCGACGTGGTGGTGCTCGGCATCCGGGCACAGGACGAGTACCGGCTCGACCTCCAAGCCGCCGGGATCACCACCCGACCGGTGCCGGCCCTGCGCGCCGAGGGGGCCGCCCGCAGCGCCCAGTGGGCGCACGAGCAACTGGCCGACTGCGCCGGCTACTGGGTGCACATCGACGTCGACGTGCTCGACCCGGCGGTGATGCCGGCCGTGGACGCCCCCGACCCCGGCGGGATCGCCTTCGCCGAGCTGGAGATCCTGCTCGCCGGGCTGGTGGACACCCCACACTGCCTCGGCGTCGAGCTGACCGTCTTCGACCCCGACTACGACCCGGACGGTGCGTACGCCGCCGAGATCGTCAACACGGTCGTCGCCGGACTGGCCCCGGTGGTCGCCCCGGACGCCGTCGCGCCCCGACTGCTGCCACCCCAGCCACACCCCACCGATCCCGGCCCGTCCCACTCCGGACGATCCGTCCCGGGGCCGTCCGTTCCCGAGCCCTTCGCCTCCGGGCCGGCTGTTTCCGGGCCGGCCGACGTGCCGGGGCGTGCCGAAGAGCCGGTCGCCTGAGCACGATCCCCGGAAGGGTCGACGTTGCGCTCCACCGCCCCGACAGCGCCCGCCGGGGCGGGTCAGGGGCGGGCGCGCAGGAAGCGTTCGACGATCGGGACGGCGCTGGCCGTACTCGACCCGCCCTGCTCGACGAAGACGGCGAACGCGACGTCCCCCCGCCAACCGACGAACCAGGCGTGGGTGTGCGCCGGGTCGTTGTCGTACTCGGCGGTGCCGGTCTTGCCGTACACCGGGCCACCGGGCACGTCGGACAGCGCCTTGCCGGTGCCGGCCGTGACCACCTCGCGCATCATCGTCTTGAGCCCCGCCACCGACTCGGCCTTCAACGACGGGCCGGCCTCGGCGGGTGCGGCCGGGGCCGGGTCGAGCACCAGCTTCGGCTGCTCCCAGCGGCCCCGGGCGACAGCGGCGGTGGCGCCGGCCATGGCCAGCGGACTGACCACGGTGGTGCCCTGACCGATCGCCGCAGCGGCCTGCTCGGTGGGGGCGCCGCCGGTGGAGACCTTGCCGGTGAAGACGTCCGCGCCGAGGTCCCAGCTGCCCTCCAGGCCGAGGGTACGGCCGGTGGCGGCCAGCCCGTCCGGGCCGAGTTGCGGGGCCAGCGCCACGAAGGCCGTGTTGCAGGACTTGGCGAAGTCGGTGCGGAACGGCACCTTGCCGAGGACGAAGTCGTCGGAGTTCTTGAACGGCCGACCGTCCACCGCGCGGGTCTTGGGACAGTCGACGATGGTCTGTGGGGTCACCGCGCCCTTGTCCAGCAGGGCGAGGGCGCTGACCGTCTTGAAGGTGGAGCCCGGCGGCACCTGGGCGGTGAAGGCCAGGTTCTCCCCGGCCGCTCCGGGGCCGTTGGCGGCGGCGAGCACCGCGCCGTCGCTGATCCGCACCGCGACCAGGGCCGACCGTCGCTTCTCCGCCCGCAACGCGCCGTCGGCGGCGTTCTGGACGGCCACGTCGAGGCTGGTGCGGACCGGCTCACCGGCGGTCGGGTCCTGCCGGAACGCCTCGGTGACGACGGTGCTGCCGCCCTCCGGGGTGGGTCGGCGGATCTCCACGATGGTGCCGGGAGCACCGCGCAGCCGCTCGTCGTAGCGGCCCTGGAGACCACCGTGGCCGACCAGGTCACCCTTGGCGTACCGGTCGGGGTGGGCGGCCAGGTCGTCGGCCTGCGCCTGGTCGACCGTGCCGAGCAGGGCGCGGGCGAACTCCCGGGTGGGGGCCAGGTCGAGCTTCTCGGCCCGGAACTTCGTCCCCGGCAGGTCGTAGATCCGGGGCCGGATCTGCCGGTACGCCTCGTCGCGTAACGTCACCACCTCGACGAAGGCGCCCGGATCGGCGTCGCGCAGCCGTTGCGGCAGGTCGCTGAGGTCCACCGGTGGGCTGATCGGCGGCTTGACCGCCTTGAACGCGGCATCGAGCCCTCCCACCAGGGCCTTGGCGTCGGTGACCTCGCCCGGCTGCACGCCGATGCGGACCACCGGGCGGGGTGCCACGATCGGCTGCCCCGCGCCGTCGAGCACCCCGGCCCGGGGCGCGGCGGTCCGCCGCAGCGCCAGCCGGTCGCCCTTCTCCAGTTGCTCGTGCAGCACCTGGGGTTCCCAGATCACCTGCCACCGGTCGTCGCCGCTGTTCTGCCGCAGCCGGACCGGCCGCTGGTAGGCCCAGGTGGCCCCGCCCGGCAACGCCCAGCTGATGTCGACCTTCGCGGTGGCGAGGTTCTTGGTGACCTCGGCGTCCCCGGCGCGACCCAGGGTGGGCACGGTGGTGGCGAGATCGCCGGAGAGTGCCTTGATCTGCTCGGTGACGGTCGCGGCGGGCACTCTCGCGCCGGTCGGGTCGACAAATCCCACCTTGTCCAGCTTGCCGCTGCGCCAGCCGGCGAGGAACGCGTCCACGCTGCCCGCCGGGTCGTCGTCGCCGGAGCAGCCGACGAGGGCACCGGCCGCCAGCACCGTGGCGGCCACGGCCGCGAGAGCCCGCCGCAGGGGAGTGCCGGGGCGGTGGTACGGGTACGACAGGGGCATGGAGCTGGCACCTTCCGGGTGGCGGGCTGCCCTGCACGCTAGTACGCGGCGGGCGCCCGTACCGCCCCGCGCGGCCGGACCGGGTCGCCGGGCGGGAGCGGTCGACGCCCTTCCCGCCCCGGTGGGCAGGGCGAAGAGGTGGGCCCCCGGGTGTTGTGAACATCCCACAGCGGGGTACTCGGCAGCCGGCCGACGTGGATCTGCAACAGGCGACCGGCCCAGAGTCGCGGACCGGACGTCCGGCCGACGGTCCGCCGACCGATGACCGGAACGGCAGGGCCTAAGGTGGGGCGGCAGAGTGACCCACAACGCGGTGGGTCGTCGAGGGGAGTGGCACCCATGGACCGGCGTCCGGCGATCAAACCGGGACCCGACCTCCGGCAGACTGACACCGGCCGGGACGACAGCTTCGATTCGGTGACCGACGGGGACAGCCCGCCGATCGACGGGGACGGCTACGGTCGACTCGACACAGGAGTGACCGGGTTGACCGGTTCGAGCATCGACACCCTCTACGACCTGGGGCTTCCGGTGGAAGCGCTCGGTGACGACGTGGAGGACGCCGAGCTCGACGAGCCGGTGCCCAACGCGGAGCGCCTGGTGGCCCAGGCGGTGGCGTTGGCCGGTGACGACCACGACGCGGCGACCCTGGTGGGCCGGTTCTGGCGGTTCGCGCCGGACGAGGAGCTGATCGGGTTCACCGCCGAGGAGATGCTCGACGCCGCCCGGGCCCACCGTGACCTCGCCCAGCAGCGGGTGCCGGGTGAGCTGAAGCTGCGCATCCTGCCCCCCGACGCCGACCAGCACCACACCGTCGTCGAGATCGTCACCGACGACATGCCGTTCCTGGTCGACTCGGTGACCGCCCTGCTCAACGCCCACCACCTCGACGTACACCTGCTGGTGCACCCGTTGGTGGTGGTGCGGCGGGAGCCGCTGGGCCGGCTGACCGAGGTCTCCGCCGACGTGGAGCCGGACGACGCGATCGCCGGTGACCTGGTCGAGAGCTGGATGCGGATCGAGATCGACCCGGTCCGGGACGCCGACCAGCGGGACAAGCTGCGCCGCGAGTTGCAGCGGGTGCTCACCGACGTGCGGGAGGCCGTCGAGGACTGGCCGAAGATGCGGCAGCGGGCCCTGGCGCTCGCCGACGAGCTGTCCACCGCCCGGACGGCGAACGACCGCCCACCGGTGCCGGAAAAGGACATCACCGACTCGGTGGAGCTGCTGCGCTGGCTGGCCCACGACCACTTCACCTTCCTCGGCTACCGGGAGTACCGGCTGGTCGACTCCGGCGGGCAGGGCGGCCCGGCGCTGGAGGCGGTGCTCGGCACCGGCCTGGGCATCCTGCGGTCGGACTCGCCCGAGGCGCGCGCGCTGTCGTCGATGACGCCGGAGGCGCACGAGAAGGTGATGGAGAAGCGGCTGCTGATCATCACCAAGGCGAACTCCCGGGCCACCGTGCACCGCTCGGCCTACCTGGACTACATCGGCTTCAAGATCTTCGACGAGGCCGGCCGGGTGGTCGGCGAGCGGCGGTTCCTGGGCCTGTTCTCCACCGCCGCCTACCGGACGAGCGTGCGGGAGCTGCCGGTGGTCCGCCGCAAGGTGGCCGAGGTGCTGGACCGGTCCGGGCTGAGTCAGCGCAGCCACTCCGGCAAGGACCTGCTCCAGATCCTGGAGACCTACCCGCGCGACGAGCTGTTCCAGATCAAGACCGACGACCTGTACCACGCGGTGGTCGGGGTGTTGCGGATGGCCGGCCGCCGGCAGCTGCGGGTGTTCCTGCGCCGCGACGCGTACGGGCGGTTCATCTCCTGCCTGATCTACCTGCCCCGGGACCGGTTCACCACCCAGAACCGGCTGCGCATGCAGGACATCCTGCTGCGTGAGCTGAACGGGGTGGGGGTGGACTACACCACCCGGGTCACCGAGTCGATGCTGGCCCGGGTGCACTTCATCGTCCGGACCGATCCGAACCGGCCGCCCGGGGAGATCGACGCCGACCTGCTCGCCGAGGAGTTGGCCGACGCCACCCGGCTCTGGGACGACGACTACCGGCTGGTGCTGGAGCGCAAGCTCGGCGACGAACAGTCCAAACGGCTCTTCGTCCGGTACGCCGACGCGTTCCCGGAGGGCTACAAGGACGGGCACACGCCGTACGAGGCGATGAAGGACCTGGCCAAGCTGGAGCTGCTGGAGGAGCCCGGCCAGCTGGAGATGCACCTGTTCCGTAAGCAGTGGGCGCCCCGGCCGGGGCAGCGCGACGCCGGGGCCGACGAGGCGATGGACGTCCGGTTCAAGGTCTACCGGTACGGCGAGCCGATGATGCTCTCCGCCGTGCTGCCGGTGCTGCACTCGCTGGGCGTACGGGTGGTCGACGAGCACCCGTACGAGGTGGACCGGATCGACGGCCGGGTCTTCCTGTACGACTTCGGGCTGCGCCTGCCCGAGGGGCACCAGGAGCTGGCCGAGGTGCGCCCGCACGTGGAGAACGCCTTCGCCGCCGCCTGGCGGGGTGAGGCCGAGGTGGACGGCTTCAACGAGCTGGTCCTGCGCGGCGGCCTGACCTGGCGGCAGGTGGTGGTGCTGCGGGCGTACGCGAAGTACCTGCGGCAGACCGGGGCGGTCTTCTCCCAGGAGTACATGGAGCAGACCTTCATCGCGTACCCGCGGATCGCGGCGCTGCTGGTGGAACTGTTCGAGGTGCGGTTCGCCCCGGACGGGCGCGAGGCGGAGCAACGCCGGGAACGCAGCGGCGAGCTGGTCGACGCGATCGGTGTCGCGCTGGACGACGTGGCCAGCCTCGACCAGGACCGCATCCTGCGCGCCTACCTGACGTTGATGCAGGCCACCCTGCGGACCAGCTTCTACCAGAAGCGCGCCGACGGGCGACCCAAGCCGTACGTGGCGTTCAAGCTGGACCCGCAGGCCATCCCGGACCTGCCGGCGCCCCGACCCAAGTTCGAGATCTTCGTCTACTCGCCCCGGTTCGAGGGCGTGCACCTGCGCTACGGGGCGGTGGCCCGGGGCGGGCTGCGCTGGTCCGACCGGCGGGAGGACTTCCGCACCGAGGTGCTCGGCCTGGTCAAGGCGCAGATGGTGAAGAACGCGGTGATCGTGCCGGTGGGTGCCAAGGGCGGCTTCGTGCTGAAGCAGAAGCCGGGGGACCGGGACGAGGCGGTCGCCTGCTACCAGGAGTTCGTCGGCGCGATGCTCGACGTCACCGACAACATCGTCGCCGGGGACATCGTGCCGCCGGTGGACGTGGTGCGGCACGACCCCGACGACCCGTACCTGGTGGTCGCGGCGGACAAGGGCACCGCGACGTTCTCCGACATCGCCAACCAGATCTCGGCGGCGCACGGCTTCTGGCTGGGTGACGCGTTCGCCTCCGGCGGTTCCGCCGGCTACGACCACAAGAAGATGGGCATCACCGCCCGGGGTGCCTGGGAGTCGGTCAAGCGGCACTTCCGCGAGCTGGGCCACGACACCCAGACGGCTGACTTCACCGTGGTCGGCGTCGGCGACATGTCCGGCGACGTGTTCGGCAACGGGATGCTGCTCTCCGAACACATCCGGTTGGTGGCCGCGTTCGACCACCGGCACATCTTCCTCGACCCGGACCCGGACGCCGCCACCTCCTTCCGGGAACGTCAGCGGCTGTTCGGGCTGCCCCGGTCGTCCTGGGAGGACTACGACCCGAAGCTGATCTCCGAAGGCGGCGGGATCTTCCCGCGCGGGGCCAAGTCGATCCCGATCACCCCGCAGGTGCGGGCGGCCATCGGCCTGGCCGACGACGTCACCCAGCTCAGCCCGCCGGAGCTGATGAAGGCGATCCTCACCGCGCCGGTGGACCTGTTCTGGAACGGCGGCATCGGCACCTACGTGAAGGCGTCCAGCCAGACCAACGCCGAGGCGGGCGACAAGTCCAACGACGCGATCCGGGTGGACGGCAAGAGCCTGCGCTGCCGGGTCGTCGGCGAGGGTGGCAACCTGGGCTGCACCCAGCTCGGCCGGATCGAGTACGCGTCTACCGGCGGCCGGATCTACACCGACTTCATCGACAACGCCGCCGGGGTGGACTGCTCCGACCACGAGGTGAACATCAAGATCCTGCTGAACACGGCGGTCGCCGACGGGGCGCTGGACGTCCCCGCCCGTGACGAGCTGCTGGCCCAGATGACCGACGAGGTCGCCGAGCTGGTCCTGCGGGACAACTACGACCAGGCACGGGCGATCAACAACTCGCAGGCCCAGGCCGCCTCGCTGCTGCCGGTGCACCGCCGGATGATCAGCGAACTGGAGCGGGCCGGTCAGCTCGACCGGGCGCTGGAGGCGCTGCCCCCGGACGAGGAGCTGGCGGTACGCACCGAGTCCGGGCTGACCGCGCCGGAGTTCGCGGTGCTGCTCGCGTACGTCAAGATCGTGCTGGAGCGGGAGATCCTCGCCGAGGGCCTCGCGGACGAGGAGTGGACGACCAGGGTGCTGGTCGACTACTTCCCGACGCCGATGCGCGAGCGGTTCGCCGACCGGATGGCCCAGCACCGGCTGCGTCGGGACATCGTCACCACGGTCCTGGTCAACGAGGCGATCAACCGGGGCGGCATCTCGTTCGTCTTCCGGGTCGTCGAGGAGACGGCCGCGTCGGCGGCCGACGTCATCCGGGCGTACGTGGTGGTCCGGGAGGTCTTCGGGCTGCGGGAGCTGTGGGACGCGGTCGAGGCGCTGGACAACCAGGTCTCGCCGGAGTTGCAGACCAGCGTCTACCTGGACACCCGGCGGCTGCTCGACCGGGCGGTGCGCTGGCTGGTGACCAACCGGCGCTCGCCGATCGACGTGCCGGCCGAGATCGAGCGGCTCCGCGACGGGGTGGCCCGGCTACTGCCCGACCTCCAGGACCGGTTCCACGGCAGCGAGCGGGAGTCGTTGCGGGAGCACATCGACGCGATGACCGCCCGGGGCTGCCGGCCGGCCTGGCCGAGCAGGCGACCCGGCTGATGTACAGCTTCGGTCTGCTGGACGTGGTGGAGACGGCGCGGACCAGTGGCCGCGACGTCGGTGAGGTGGCCTCGGTCTACTTCGTGCTCTCCGACCGGTTCCGGGTCGACTCGCTGCTGTCGAAGATCTCCCTGCTGCCGCGCGAGGACCGCTGGCAGACGTTGGCCCGGATGGCGCTGCGCTACGACCTGTACGCCGCGCTGGCCGCGCTCACCGGGGAGGTGCTCGACTCCACCTCGGGTGACCTGCCGCCGCAGGAGCGGGTGCTCCAGTGGGAACAGTCGAACGCCACCTCGATCCACCGGGCGCACCGGGCGATGGGGGAGTTCGACGAGTCGCGGGCGGACCTCGCCTCGCTGTCGGTGCTGCTGCGGCAGATCCGCACCCTGGTCCGGACGTCCGCCGCCGCCTGACCGTGACACCGGCCGCGCCTGCGGTGGGATCCTCGTCCCGCCGCAGGCGCGGCACCGGTGTGGTCGGCCGGCGGTGTCCCGCCGGGAGGTGCGGTAGGGGTCAGGACGTCAGGGTGGCGAAGACGATCACGTTGTCCTGGTAGCTGCCGGCCCCTTGGTCGAACTGGCCGCCGCAGGTCACCACCCGCAGTCCGGGTCGGTCGTTCGGGCCGTACACCAGCTCGGTGGGGAACTGGTCCTTGGGATAGGAACGCACCTCGTCGACGGTGAAGATGGCGACGCCGCCATCGGCCCGGGACACCGTGATGGTGTCGCCCGGCAGGAGCGCGCCGAGTTGGAAGAAGACCGCCGGCCCGAGCTTCGCCGAGTCGACGTGCCCGACGATCACCGCATTCCCGGTCTCCCCGGGGCTGACGCCCGGCTCGTACCAGCCGGCGCGCTGGGCCTGGTCCAGCGGGGGCACCTGGACCGTGCCGTCCGGGTTGGTGCCCAGCGGCATGATCTCCGCGTCGACCCCGATCCGCGGGATCACGATGGCGGTGGGGGCGGCCCGGAGCAGCGGATCGGGGCCCGGTGGCACGCTCGCGTCGGCGGGGACCTGGGCGTCCGGGTCGTCGACCGGCCCGGTCTCCCCGGCGGGGGTGGTCGCCGGGGTGGTCTGCGGCGCGGCCTGGGCCGCCGGTTGTGGGGGACGCGGCGGGGGCGTGGTGCGCAGTGACGCGCCGACCATGCCGGAGCCGGCCATGGCGAGCAGGACGACGACGGCCGCGCCGGCGGCACGCCACGGTCTCCCGTGACGGCCGCCGGCCCGTGTCGCCGTCGGGTCAGCCGAGCTCATCGGCCCGACGCCGACGCATCAGCACGATGCCGCCGAGGGCAGCCGCGCCGATCATGCCCACTCCGCCGACGGCCATGCTCCGGTCGGCGGCGGTGGTGGTCATCCCACCGTCACCGCCATCGACGTGGCCCTTCGGCAGGACGACCAGTTCGCCTTCGCCGCACGAGCCCTTCAGCTCGTACCGGCCCGGACGGGCGTGCTCGGAGACCTCGGCCTCGCCGTAGTAGACGAAGTCCTTCTTGTGCTCCCAGCCACCCTCGTCCTTGCCGTGGTCGGACTCCTCGCCCTTGCCGTATCCGTACTCCTCGTCCTGGCCGTACTCGTCGTGGCCCAGCCAGTCGTCCTCGTCGGACTCCTCGCCGTAGCCCGGCTTGCCGTGCTCCTCTTCGGCGCCGGGCTTGCCGTGCTCGCCGGACTCTTCGCCGGGCTTGCCGTGCTCGCCAGGCTTACCGGACTCTTCGCCGGGCTTGCCGTGCTCGCCGGGCTTACCGGACTCCTCGCCCGGCTTGCCGTGCTCGCCGGACTCTTCGCCGGGCTTGCCGTGCTCCTCGCCCTTGCCCTCGTCGCCCTTGTCGCCATGGTCCGGCCCCTGGTCGGCGGCCATGAAGCCACCGCCCCGGCCGTCGGCCGGCGGCTGCCCGCCGTCAGCCGGGGGTTGGCCACCCTCGGCCGGCGGCTGCGGCTTGGGGCCGTTGTCGTCGGGGCCCTTCCCGTCGGGTCCCTTGCCGTGGTCCTCGCCCTTGCCCTCTTCGCCCTTGCCGTGGTCCTCGCCCTTGCCCTCTTCGCCCTTGCCGTGCTCGTCGCCCTTGCCGTGGTCCTCGCCGCGGCCCTCGGGCTTGAGCTTGACCTTGCCGGTGACCTCGGACCAGACGAAGGCGTGTTCCTGTGCCTCCGGGCAGATCTCGATGAGCTTGACCTCGTCGCCGGGCTTGACGACGTGTGGCTTGGCGATGACCTTGCCGTCCCGGCTCTCGCCGTCGTGGTGACCGTCCGCGAACGCGATCCCCGGCGTGAACACCAGAAGGGACGCGCCACCGAGAGCGGCACCCGCGACAACCTTCCCGAGCATCTTGTTAGCCATGACCTGCGTCACTCCATCCCCTGTTGTCCTGAGCCCGACGACAGTCGAGCTATGACCGACGTTAGACCGTTTCACGACTTATTCGGGGAAAGATTCGTGTTTTCGGCTTTACCGATGATGCGGGGCTTAAGGGAGCTAGAGCGCTTGTGTCGTCATTTGCCGCCTCGGGGGGTGGTTGGTGCACTGCCGGCCGAGCTGGGCGGGGATAGGCTCGCCAGGGCCCCGAGTGTCGGTCCGGGCGTTGCCGCCAGGTTGCCGCGAAGTATCGAGCCATTGCCATGGAAGCGCTCCCATGCAAGAATCGCTGCACGCGGTTCGGGGAGCCACACCGCGCACGGCAGATGTCGAGGGCAACCGGTGCACCGGACGACGTCGCCGCCGACCGGTCCCACGGGGCCGGTGCAGCTCGCCACCACCACGCCCGCCCTCCGGGTCGGGCACCCCCCGAGATGTCCCGTTGGCGCCGGGGTCGTCCGTACCCCAGGACGCTCACGCGCCACTTGCCGGTCCCCACGCGGTGCCGGTCTCGCCCAAGGAGTGCAAAAGGCATGAATCTGTGGAGAAGTCTGTCCGCCCGACGCCGGGCGTTCGCCCTCACCGGGGCGAGCGTGCTGGTCGCGGGCGGGCTGGTGACCATCCCGGTCACCGCGGCGCAGGCCGCCACCCAGTGCAGCATCGACTACAGCACCAACGACTGGTCCGGCGGTTTCACCGCGAACGTCACCATCCGCAACGTGGGTGACCCGATCAGCAACTGGACCCTCGGCTTCACCTTCCCCAACAGCAGCCAGCGGGTCACCCAGGGCTGGTCGGCCAAGTGGTCGCAGAGCGGCCAGAACGTGACCGCCACCAACGAGTCCTACAACGGCTCGCTGGGTCGCGGCGGCAGCACCACCCTCGGCTTCAACGGCTCGTGGAGCGGCAGCAACCCCAAGCCGGCCTCGTTCACCCTGAACGGGGTGGTCTGTGGCGGCGTCACGCCGACGACGCCGCCGCCCACCACGCCTCCGCCGACCACGCCTCCGCCCACCACCCCGCCGCCCACGACGCCGCCGCCCACCACCCCGCCGCCCACCACGCCCCCGCCGGGGCAGAAGGTGGACAACCCCTACGTCGGGGTCAAGGGCTACGTGAACCCGGAGTGGAAGGCCAAGGCGGACGCCGAGCCTGGTGGCAGCCGGGTCTCCAACAACCCGACCGCCGTGTGGCTGGACCGGATCGCCGCGATCAACGGCACCACCGACAGCAGCTCCAACGGTGCGATGGGCGTCAAGGACCACCTGGACGCCGCGCTGGCCCAGGGTGCCGGCTACATCCAGTTCGTGATCTACAACCTGCCCGGCCGGGACTGCTCGGCGCTCGCCTCCAACGGTGAGCTGGCCGCCGACGAACTGCCGCGGTACAAGTCGGAGTACATCGACCCGATCGCCGCGATCCAGAGCCAGGCCAAGTACGCCAGCCTGCGGATCATCAACATCGTCGAGATCGACTCGCTGCCGAACCTGGTCACCAACACCTCCGGCAACGCCGGTGGCACGGTGCAGTGTGACGTGGTGAAAGCCAACGGCGCGTACGTCAACGGTGTCGGCTACGCCCTGGCCAAGCTGGGCGCGATCGGCAACGTCTACAACTACATCGACGCCGGTCACCACGGCTGGCTGGGCTGGGACACCAACTTCGGCCCGACCGCCGACATCCTGAAGACCGCCGCCGTCGCCTCCGGCAGCAACGTGAACTACGTGCACGGCTTCATCACCAACACGGCGAACTACTCCGCCCTGAAGGAGCCGTACATCAAGATCACCGACTCGGTGAACGGCCAGACCGTCCGCCAGTCCAAGTGGATCGACTGGAACTTCTACGTCGACGAGCTGTCGTTCGCCCAGGCGTTCCGCGACAAGCTGGTCTCGGTCGGCTTCAACAGCAACATCGGCATGCTGATCGACACCTCCCGTAACGGCTGGGGCGGCACCGCCCGGCCCACCGGCCCGGGTGCGACCACCAGCGTCGACACCTACGTCAACGGTGGTCGTGTCGACCGTCGCTTCCACGCCGGCAACTGGTGCAACCAGGTCGGTGCGGGTCTCGGCGAGCGGCCGAAGGCCAACCCCGAGCCGGGCATCGACGCCTACGTCTGGGTGAAGCCCCCGGGTGAGTCCGACGGCTCCAGCTCCCTCATCCCGAACAACGAGGGCAAGGGCTTCGACCGGATGTGCGACCCGACCTACACCGGTAACGCCCGTAACGGCAACAGCATGAGCGGCGCCCTGCCCAACGCGCCGATCTCCGGCGCCTGGTTCTCCGCCCAGTTCCAGGAGCTCATGAAGAACGCCTACCCGGCGCTCTGACGAACCAGCCCGCCGCGGCTGGAGTGAGGCACTGACGCGGCGGGCGCACCCGGGCCCCCGGTCCGACCGAGAGGTCGGGCCGGGGGCCCACCCGTGTCCCCGGGGCCCCGGTCCGGGACCGGACGGTCGTCATGTGAGGCCCCCGGTCTCCCGGTCCCGGTCTCCCGGCCCCGGGTCGCCGCACACCCCACCGGGCGCGAGGCGACCGAGGCGGGACTCAGGGCACGGTACGTTCCACCGCCGCCCGGCCCAACTCGGCCAGGTCCCGGCGGGCCCGCTCCAGGTTCTGCGGCGTCAGGTCCTGCCCGCGCGCCATGACCAGGTCCTCCGGCTCCCAGGGCTGCTCGGCCCCGGTGCGGATGTTGTCCCCACCGGCCCCCGTGCCGGTCCCGGTGGCCCCGGTGCCCGCCGCGTACGGGTCACCGATCAGCTCCTCGGTCGACGCGCCGGGCTGGTCACCCGGCGCGACGAACGACGGGTCGGCCGGCCCGCCGCCGCCCCGCGCCAGCTGCGGCACGGTGGAGTCGTCGTCCACCGCGGCGGCCACCTCCGGGCGTTCCTCCAACGGTCGGTTCGGGTCACGATCGGTCATGGTGCCGCCCTCCTGTCCCAGACGCCTTCCGCGCCCCGGGTACCCCGTCCGGGCGACGCCATGCCGGGGCGGATCACACCTCCCGGGCCTCCTCGGTGGTGGGCGGCACCACCGGCCGCAGCCACTGCCAGGCCAGCATGAACAGCCCGAAAGCCAACATCGCCAGCCCGGCCCACAGGTTGATCCGGACGCCCTGCGCCTTGTCGATCTCGGCAGCCGAGTCGAAGAGACCGACCAGGCCGACGATCACCCCGTACACCACGAAGAGACCACCGATGACCCGGCGGATGTCGAACAGCCGGGCGGCGGCGGACCGCTTGCGCTCGTTCTCCGTCTCGACGACCTGCGGGTCGTTCGCCCGCTCGCTGTGCTGGTCCACGCCTGCGCCTCCCTCTCGTGACAGACCGGGCTCAGAAGACCGGGATGTAGAAGAGCACGGCCAGCACCAGCGCGATCGCGCCCAGCAGCACCGGCGAACGCCACCAGACCTGGTCCCCGGCGAGCACGTCGCCCTTCAGGTCGATCCCGCCCATGCCGTAGACCAGACCCTGCAACTCCTCGGCCCGCTTGGGTCGGGTCAGCGGGGTGACCACCGCCGCCACCACGGCGACCGTGACGAAGGCGATGCCCGCGCCCCAGAAGCTCTCCTCCAGGTCGGAGTTGAAGTGCACCACGCCGGCCTTGTAGAGCAGGTAGGTCGCCAGCGCGGCCAGGGTGCCCGCCAGCAGCGACCAGAAACCGGCCAGGGCGCTCATCCGCCGCCAGAACATGCCGATGATGAAGGTGGCGAACAGCGGGGCGTTGAACAGGGAGAACAGCGCCTGGATGTAGTTCATGATGTTGCTGAACCCGGCGGCGATGAACGCGGTGCCGATGCCCACCACCACCCCGGCCACGGTCGCGATCCGACCGACCCGGATGTAGTAGTCGTCGGACCGCTCCTTGCGGACGTACGCCTGCCAGATGTCGTAGGTGAAGACCGTGTTGAAGCCGCTGACGTTGGCCGCCATGCCGGCCATGAACGAGGCGACCAGGCCGGTGACCGCGATCCCGAGCACCCCGTTGGGCAGCAGGTCGCGCATCAGCAGCGGAATCGCGTTGTTGTAGACCAGGTCACCGGACTCGGCCCCCAGCCCCTTGACGGTGACCAGCGCGATCAGGCCCGGGACCACGGTCACCACCGGGATGACCAGCTTCGGGTACGCGGCGATGATCGGCGTACGCCGGGCGGCGCTCATGTTCTTGGCCGACAGCGCCCGCTGCACCTCGGCGAAGTTGGTGGTCCAGTAGCCGAAGGAGAGCACGAAACCGAGCCCGAACACGATGCCCAGCCAGTGTGCGCCGAGCGGGTTGGCGGTGCTGCCGGTGCCCTCCCAGGCGTGCAGCCCGGCCTCGCCCAGCTTGGAGTCGCGGACCGAGTCCATCAGGCCGGCCCAGCCGCCCACCTTGACCAGGCCGATGACGGTGATCGGCACCAGCCCGGCGATGATGACGAAGAACTGGAGCACCTCGTTGTAGATCGCGCCGGTCAGTCCGCCGACGGTGATGTAGGCCAGCACGATCGCCGCCCCGATGACGATCGCCAGCCAGAGCGGCCAGCCGAGCAGCGCCTGCATGATCAGCGCCAGCGCGTAGAGGTTGACCCCGGCGATCAGCACCTGGGCCACCGCGAAGCTGATCGCGTTCAGCAGGTGGGTCGGCCGGTTGAACCGCAGTCGCAGGTATTCCGGGACGCTGCGGACCCGGGAGCCGTAGTAGAACGGCATCATCACGATGCCCAGGAAGATCATCGCCGGTACGGCGCCGATCCAGTAGTAGTGGACGGTCATGATGCCGTACTGCGCGCCGTTGGCGGCCATCCCGATGATCTCCAGGGCGCCCAGGTTGGCCGAGACGAAGGCCAGGCCGGTCACCCAGGCGGGCAGCGAACGCCCGGAGAGGAAGAAGTCGACGCTGGTGCGGATCGCCCGACGGGCGGCGAAGCCGACCCCCAGCACGGTGACGAAGTAGAGCGCCAGGATTCCGTAGTCCAGCACGTTCATGTTCAGTCTGAGCCCGGCACCGTCCATCGCCCGCCACCCCTCTGATCGCGCCGTCGGCACCCGCCGAGCGCGCTATTACCCACCGTGCGGGGTTTCACACCGTCCGTGTGGATTCGGCGGTGATTCCGACGACGCCCCGGCCGGAAGTGCTCCGGCCGGGGCGTCGAGTGGTGCCGCGGTGGTCGTCAGGGTTGGTCGGTGGGTCGGGCCCGGGTGGCCCGGTCCGCCGCCGGGGCGCAATGGTCGCGCGGGGTGGCGGCCGGCTGTCCCGGGTCGGCTCAGCGGCCCAGCACCCGGTCCAGGAAGTCGCGGTACTGACGGACCGCCACCCGGAGCTGCTCGGTGTCGGCCTCGCCGGCACCCTGCCAGCCCCCCAGCTTCTCCTTCTGCGCGGCGAGCGCTTTGGACAGCGCCCCGATCGCCTCCTCGACGAGCGACTGCGCCTCGCCGGCGGCCGCCCGGGGATCGTCGACGAACCGCAGCTGGACGTCGCGCCAGCGGTCCCGGAAGCCCTGCGCGGCGTCCGCCTCGAACAGCGTGGCGGCGTCGCTGGGCACGGTGCTGTTCGCCGACCGGCCGGCGTCGGCCGAGGCGACCGCGCCGGCCGCGCCGCCTGCTGCCGCCGCCGTCACGACGCCGCCGGCCGTGGTGCCCGGCGCGGCGGTGGTGTCCGGGCCGCCCGTGATGTCCGGGCCGCCCGTGATGTCCGGGCCGCCCGTGGTGTCCAGGTCGGCGGCGGCGCGGTCCGTCGTGGTGTCCGGGTCGGCGGTGGTGGCTCGGTCGGCGGCCGGGAGGTCGGTGTCCTCGGCGGTGGGGTGCGGGTCGGTGGCCCCGGACGACCAACGGTCCCGGTCGTGGATCCGGTCCGCCGCGGTCGGGTCGGCCCGCTCGTCGTCGAACGGCCCGGTCTGCCCCGGCGCCCCGTCGCCGGGCGCGACGGTGTCCTCGTCCCGGGCGTCCCGCTCGTCCTGCGGTCGCCCGCCGGCCAGGGCCGAGGCGGCCACCGCGTCACCCACGCTGGTCGCGCCGAAGGCGGTCGGCAGGGGCGCCGGCTCGTGGAACTCCGGCCGCCGGTCACCGTCGGGACCGGTCACGTCGTCCCGGTCGCTCAGCGCGTCCCGGTCGCTCAGCGCGTCCCGGTCGTGCCGGTCGTCCAGCCCGTCCCGGTCGGCGTCGTCCACGGGGTACGGGCGGGTGGTGTCCAGGTCGCCGTCGGCCCCCGGGTCGTCGAAGATGCCCCGGTCGTCGAGCGCGTCCTCGGGCGTCCCGGCGTGCCGGTCCCGGCCGTGCCGGCCGGCGGTGTCGGTGTCCTCCGCGTCCGGGGGTGGCACCGCCACCGGGGTGGACCGGACGACCTCCGGGTGGTCGGTGTGGAGCTGCTGCTCGTCCTGGCGCATGGTGGGGTTCTCCTCAGCGGGTGGTGGCGTCCTGCGGGCGGTCCGGGTGCTGCTGCTGCGCCGGGCGGTGCCCGACCGGGTCCTCGCCGAGCAGGTCGGCGAAGAGCGCCCGGTAGTGGACGACGGCCTGGCGGAGGTCCTCGGTGCCGGCCTCACCGCGCTCGTTGCGCAGCCGGATCTCGTGCGCCTCCCGGTAGTGGGTCAGCGTGCGGGCGTGCTCCACGGAGAGGTGGGCGACCTGCTCGGTGAACTCGCCGGTCGGGTAACCCCGGTCGGTGATCAGCTGGCTGACCAGCTCGTCGGCGTCGCCGACGGTCTCGGCCGGCGAGTCGACGAAGCGGACCTGCAACTCTTCCCAGGCGGCGGCGTACCGGGCCCGGTCCTGCGGGCTGAGCGGGGTCAGGGTCAGCTCCGCGTGCCGGCGCTCCCGCTCGCGCAGTTCGCGTTCGGCGGCGCTGCGGCTGTCCTGCTCCGCGACCACCCGGTCGTACTCGGGGCCGAACCGGGACCTGAGGGCGCGTCGTCGGTTGGCCACGACGGCCACGGCGACCAGCGCCGCCACCACCAGGACGACGAGAACCAGTAGGACTATCTGCGTGGGCGACATGGCCTCCTCCTTCACCCTCCGGTATTCCCTCCCCGCACTGATCACCAATCCCGATCCGGCGAATTTCCTTCGCCGGTTCGCACCGGACCGTGACGAACCGGTCACGTCGTACGTCCGGGGTCGATCGGGGCGGGCGGCCCGGTCACGTTTTTTCCGCCGGTACCCGGGGCCAGCCGACGGGTCGTCGGTGGTCGTGGGTGTCGTCGATGCCTGATCAACCCGGGTGCGACCCGATCCGCCGGGCCGCGACGGCGGGTCCGGCGGCGGCGACGCAGCGGTGACGGCGGGAGACGCACGGTAGTGCTGAGCGTCAGGATTACGTATCCTGCCCAAGGCGCCGCGCCGGTGCCCGGCGTCGATGCCGGACCGCCCGGCCGGTACCGGCGTCACCGCCGACACTCCCGCCCGGGCGAGGAATCATGGACACCCGCGACTGGCCGATCCGCGCCAAGCTGACCGCCCTGGTCGTCACCCCCGTGGCCGCCCTGCTGGCGCTCTGGATCTTTGCCACGACGTTGACCTTCGGGCCGGCTCTCGACCTGCTCGCCGCCCGGACCCTGCTGTCGGACTTCGGTCGGCCCGGCGAACAGGTGGTGGCCGAGCTGCAACGGGAGCGCCGGGCCTCGGTGATCCACCTGGCCGGCACCGACACCCTGCCCGCCCTGGCGCAACAGCGGCGCCGCACCGACGAGGCGATCGTCGAGCTGCGTCGGCTGATGGCCGGGGAGCAGCTACGCGACGCCGCAGGCGACCTGCTCAACGCCCGGCTGGACGCGCTCGGCGCCGCCCTGGAGGCGCTGCCCGCCGGTCGGGGGTTCATCGACCGGCGGCAGGTCGACCGGGCCGGCGCGATCGGGCTCTACAGCGGCATGATCTCCTCGGCGTTCCAGGCGTTCGCCGCCACGGCGGCCCTGCCCGACGCGGAGCTGAACCGGCAGGCGCTCGCCCTGACCGCGCTCGGCCGCTCCCGCGAGCTGCTCGGCCAGACCGACGCGGTGCTGGCCGGTGCGTTCGTAACCGGCCGGTTCACCGAGGGCGAGCACCTGCGGCTGGTGCAGACCATCGCCAACGAGCGGTTCGTCGCGGAGGCGTCCGTGGCCGACCTGCCGGCCGCCGACCGGGCCGCCTACCAGCGGTTGGTGGAGGGGGAGGCGTTCGTCCGGCTGCGCACCATGCAGGAGCAGCTGCTGACCGTCGGGCCGTCCGCCGTCCCGCCGATCGACGCCCGGACCTGGCAGGCCAGTCAGGAAGCGGTGCAGCAGGAGCTGCGCGACTTCGAGCTGAGCCAGGCCGACGGGCTGGCCGAGCGTTCGGTGCCGGTCGCCGTCACGATCCTGGCCCGGCTCGGTGTGGCCGGGGTGCTGGGGCTGGCGGCGATCGTGGCGTCGCTGCTGGTCGCCGTCCGGGTCGGCCGGACGCTGGCCCGCCGGCTGTCCGCGGTCCGCGCCGCCGCGCTGGAACTGGCCGAGCACCGGCTGCCCGACGTGGTCACCCGGTTGCGCCGGGGTGAGCAGGTCGACGTGGCCCGGGAGGCCCCGCCGCTGTCCTACGGCGCCGACGAGATCGGCGACGTCGGTCGGGCGTTCACCGAGGTCAGCCGGGTGGCGGTCCGGTCGGCGATCGACGAGGTGACGCTGCGACGGGGGTTGAACGAGGTCTTCCTCAACCTGGCCCGGCGCAGCCAGGGGCTGGTGCACCGGCAACTTGCGGTGCTCGACCGGATGGAACGCCGCGCCGAGGACCCGGACGAACTGGCCGAGTTGTTCCGCGTGGACCACCTCGCCACCCGGCTGCGCCGGCACGCCGAGGACCTGGTCATCCTGGCCGGCGCGGCCCCGGGGCGGGGCTGGCGGCAGCCGGTCGCCCTGCTGGACGTGCTGCGCGGCGCGATCTCCGAGGTCGAGGCGTACGACCGGGTGGACATCGGCCGGGTCGGCCCGGCCGGACTGCTCGGCCGGGCCGTCGCCGACGTCATCCACCTGCTCGCCGAGCTGATCGAGAACGCCACCGCGTTCTCCCCGCCCGAGCGTCGGGTCGAGGTGACCGGGACGCCCGTCGTCGACGGCTACCTCGTCGAGATCACCGACCACGGGCTGGGGATGTCGCCCCAGGCGATCGAGGACGCCAACCGGCGGCTGGCCACCCCGCCGGAGTTCGATCCGGCCGACAGCGCCCGGCTCGGCCTGTTCGTGGTGTCCCGGCTGGCCGCCCGGCACGACGTCAAGGTCACCCTGCGGGCCGGCACGCCGGTCGGGCTCATCGCGCTGGTGCGTATCCCCGCCGACCTGGTCACCGAGGAGCCGCCGATCGCCGCGCCCACCCGGGACCGCCCGGCGGCGTCGGTGTCCCGGCTGACCACGCTGCCCCGACCACGGACCACCCGGACCACCCGGGAACGGCCGGAGCAGACCGTGCTGCCGTTCGCCCCGGCCCGTACCTCGTCGGTGGAGGCCGCCCCCGACGGCGACGGTCTGCCCCGTCGGGTCCGCCGTCGGGGGCCGGCCGCCCACCAGCTGCCCCCGGCCAGTCAGGACGCGCCCGCCGCCCGCTCTCCCGAGGAGGTACGCCGGCAGATGTCGGCCCTCCAGGCCGGTACCGCCCGGGGGCGCCTGGACAGCAGCGGCGTCCACCCGGCGCCGCCGGCCCGGCCCGACCCGACCGCCGGCGACGAGCCGGGACGGACCGACGGCGTCGGGGTGCCACCGTCACCGGCCGGCCCGGCGGCGACGTCCGATTCGACCGCGACTGAGAGGGACGCCTAGTGGTGCACACGACACGGCAGAACGCTGATCTCGGCTGGTTGCTCGACGAGCTGGTGGAACGGGTGCCGGCGGCCCGGCAGGCGGTGATCCTCTCCGCCGACGGCCTGCTGCTCGGCGCGTCCGCCGATTTGGACCGCTCCGACGCCGAGCACCTCTGCGCACTGGCCTCGGGCTTCTCCAGCCTGGCGAAGGGGGCCAGCCGGCAGTTGGCCGCCGGTGGCGTCCGGCAGACCGTGGTGGAGATGGAGGAGGCGTACCTCTTCGTGACGGCCGCCGGTCAGGGGGCCTGCCTGGCGGTGGCCTGCGCGGCGGACGCGGACATCGGCCTGGTGGCGTACGAGATGGCGATGCTGGTCGTCCGGGTCGGCGAGAACCTGACCGCGCCGGCCAGGGCGGCGGCGGGGATCGCCGATGCGGGCTGAGCAGCCGGGTCACCAGCACGAGTGGTTGGACGGCGCAGCCGGGCCGGTCGTACGCCCGTACACCCTCACCGGTGGTCGGGTGCGGCCTGCCGTCGGCGGCTTCGACCTGGTGGCCTTCGTGCTGGCCGCGGCGGGCGTCGACCCGTACGGCCAGCCGGGGTTGCAACCCGAGCACCGCCGGCTGGTGGAGTGCGCCCGGCAACCGGTGGCGGTCGTGGATCTCGCCGCCGACCTGGACCTCGCCCTCGGCGTGGTCCAGGTCCTCCTCGGTGACCTGCTCGCCCGTGGGCTGGTCACCGTGCACGAACCGCCGGCCGCCGCCGGCCTTCCCGACAACGACATTCTCAAGGCGGTGGTCAGTGGACTACGTGCGCTCTGAGCGCGACCCCTCACCGGCCCGGTTGCCCCTGGCCCTCAAGATCCTCATCGCCGGTGGCTTCGGTGCCGGCAAGACGACGCTGGTGAGTGCGCTCAGTGAGGTCCGGCCGTTGCAGACCGAGGAGGTGCTGACCGACGCCGGCATCGGCACCGACGACCTCTCCGGGGTGGAGGGCAAATCGACCACCACGGTGGCGATGGACTTCGGTCGGATCACCATCACCGACGACCTCCAGGTCTATCTGTTCGGCACCCCGGGGCAGGATCGGTTCTGGTTCCTCTGGGACGAGTTGGCCTTCGGCGCGCTCGGCGCGGTGGTGCTGGCCGACACCCGCCGGCTGCCCGACTGTTTCCCGTCGATCGACTACTTCGAGCAGCGCGGCATCCCGTTCGTGGTGGGCGTGAACTGCTTCGAGGACACCCGTCGGTTCGGCGCGGAGGCGGTCCGGCAGGCGCTGGACATCGAGCCGGAGGTGCCCGTGGTGCTCTGTGACGCCCGGGACCGGCAGTCCGGCAAGCTGGTGCTGATCTCGCTGGTGGAGCACGTGGCCCGCCAGCGTGGGGAACCGGTGCCGGTGGGCTGAACCGGCCGGCCGGGTCCCGCCGGTGAGGAAAACCCGGAAATCAGGGGTGACGGCCGGGGATTGCGGGAAGCCTGGAGATCGACGGCGGATTCGGCGGAGGGTGGTTCGGTGACGGGCACGATCGTCCACATCGGCGGTTACACGGCACGGTCGGGCGGGCGCGGGGAGGGCATCGTCGCCGCCCGACGCGATCCGGAGTCGGGGCAGTTGACCCTGCTCGGCACGGTCGCGTCGACCCCGTCGCCGTCCTTCCTCGCCCGCCACCCCGCCCGGCCGGTGCTGTACGCCGTCAACGAGTTGCCCGAGGGGCAGGTGAGCGCCTTCGACGTCGGCCCTGACGGCGGGCTGACCCCGCTGGGGGTGTGGTCGACCGGGGGTGCCGAGCCGGCCCATCTGGCGGTCGCTCCCGACGGCGGGCACCTCTTCGTCGCCAACTACGGCGGGGGCAGCGTCGCCGTCCTGCCGCTGGACGGGCGGGGGGTGCCCGGGGAACGCACCGACCTGGTGATCCACCAGGGGCACGGTCCGGACCCGGAGCGGCAGGAACAGGCGCACTGCCACATGGTGTCGCCCGACCCCGGCGCCGGCCCGCTGCTCGTCGTCGACCTGGGCACCGACTCGATCTACCGGTACGACCTGGACGCGGCCTCCGGCCGGCTGACGCCGCGGGCCCCCCGGGTGCGGACGGCCCCCGGCACCGGTCCCCGGCACCTGGCCCGGCATCCCGACGGGCGGCGCTGCTGGCTCGCCGGTGAGCTGGATGCGACGGTGACCGCCTACGAGGTGACCGCCGAGGGGGTGCTGCACCAGCGGGGCCGGGTGGACGCGAGCGCGCGGGCCGGCCACGTCCAGCCGTCGGAGATCACCGTGGGGCCGGACGGCCGGTTCCTCTACGTGGGCAACCGCGGGGTGGGCACGGTGGCGGTCTTCGCTCTCGACGGGGACCTGCCGCGGCTGGTCGACGAGGTGGACACCGGTGGGGAGTGGCCCCGGCACTTTACGTTGAGCGGGCGGCACCTCTATGTGGCCGACGAACGGGCCGACATGATCCGGGTGTTTTGGGTCGACCCGGACTCGGGCGTGCCGTCGCCGGTGGGTGAGCCGGTGTCGACCGGCAGCCCGACCTGCGTACTGCCCTGACAGATGCCGGTTGTCCAGGGTGGATTCGGGCCACGTCACGAAACGGTCTGATTACGCAGAGTGGGAAAATAGTGATCAACTGTTTCTCCTGCGTAACTTTCGTCCGAACGGTTGTGGCAGTAAGCGCACGAGATACGCAAGATGGTCAGCGTGTCTGGCCGCCATCGCATGCGTTCAAGTATCCGTGGAGCGGGCGCCGCCGCGGCGGCGACCGCGCTCGTCGTCGTGGTCGGCGGCTCCTGGGTCGGTTACCAGCAGCTGGCCGGACCGTCCTGCTCAGGAGGGATCCAGCTCGGCGTGGCCGCCGCGCCCGAGGTGGCACCGGCCGTCGAGGCGGCGGCGGCCCAGTGGGTGGCGGACGGCGCGGCGGTCGGTGGCACCTGCATCAAGGTGAACGTCGCCGCCTCCGAGCCGGTGGAGGTGGCCGCCGCGGTGGCCAGTAAGCACGGGGCCAGCCTCGCCGGGGTGGGACAGGCCAGCGGCACCGCGGTCACCCCCGACGTCTGGATCCCGGACTCGTCGACCTGGCTGCTGCGCCTCAAGAGCGGCGGCGCCACCGCGTTCGCGCCCGGCAACGGCGCCTCCATCGCCCGCAGCCCGGTCGTGGTGGCCATGCCGCAGCCGGTCGCCACCACCAAGTTCGGCTGGCCGGACAAGAAGCTCACCTGGAACGACATGCTGCGCGCCGTCCGCAGTGACAAGCCGCTGCGGGCCGGCATCGTCGAGCCGACCCAGGACGCCGCCGGGCTCTCCGGCCTACTCTCCCTGACCGCCGCCGCGAGCGGCGGAGGCGGCGACGCCCAGCAGGCGACCACGGCCGCCCTGCGGGCGCTGGCCACCGGCCGGTCGGCGCTGCGGCAGGACCTGCTGGCCCGGTTCCCGCGCTCCAACGACCCGACCTCCATCGCCAGCGCGCTCGGCGCCGCCGCGCTGTCGGAGGAGGACGTCATCGCCTACAACAACACCAAGCCGCCGATCCCGCTGGCCGCGCTCTATCTGGAGCCGTCGCCGATGCCGCTGGACTACCCCTACGCGGTGCTGCCCGGGATCGACCAGACCAAGGCGTCGGCGGCGAAGGTGCTCTTCGAGCTGCTCACCACGCAGGGCTTCAAGAACCGGCTGGCCGTGCAGTCGCTGCGTGCCCCGGACGGCAACTGGGGTGACGGCTTCAAGGCACCGCAGGGTGCGCCGAGCCCGGCCGGCGGCGGTACGGCGGTGCCGCCGTCCGGCGGGACCGCCGCGGGTGGCCTGGACCCGGTGGCCATAGACCGTGCGGTCTCCGGCTGGTCGATCGCCACCCAGTCCGGGCGGATGCTCTGTGTCATCGACGTCTCCGGGTCGATGAAGGCCCCGGTCCCGTCGGCCAACAACGCCAGCCGCGAACAGGTGACCGTGGCGGCGGCCAGCCGGGGGCTGAACCTCTTCGACGACTCCTGGTCGATCGGGCTGTGGACGTTCTCCACCGAACTGGTCGGTTCGCGGGACTGGCGGGAGATCGAGCCGATCAACCCGCTCTCCGGCAACCGGGCCAAACTGGAGCAGGGGCTCGCCGGCATCCGCCCGTCCAACGGCGACACCGGCCTGTACGACACCATGCTGGCGGCGTACAAGACGGTCCAGGACGGTTGGGAGCCCGGCCGGGTCAATTCGGTGGTGCTGTTCACCGACGGTAAGAACGAGGACAAGAACGGCATTTCACAGAGCGGATTGATCACCCGGCTCAAGCAGCTCAACGATCCGGAGCGTCCGGTGCAGGTGGTCATCATCGGCATCGGCAGTGAGGTCTCCAAGACCGAACTCCAGTCGATCACCAGCGTCACCGGTGGTGGCGCCTTCGTCACCGAGGACCCCTCCAAGATCGGTGACATCTTCCTGAAGGCCATCGCGTTGCGTCCGAACGCGCCGCGTTGAGCCGTCGCACAGGGCAAACGAATCGCTGCATTCGGTGAGAAATAATGCGGTGATGGGATTCCGCCATCTCGGCGGCGAAAGAAAACTGACAGTAATGCGTCCGAAGCAATAGGTGAGCATCATTGTGGGGCAGGATGTCGGGAGCGCTCCGGCCGGCAGGCCCCGCCAGAGGTGAGCATCGGGCTCGGAGCCGACAAGTGTGATGTGGGGGAGGTTGGGTGACCTCGGCAACGCTGTCCACGCCCGTCCGTACCCCGCCGTCGGCGCCAGGTCGCCGATCGGCGGGTACCCGTTCCCAGGCCAACCAGCGGGGCTACGTCCGCACCCTGGTGGTGCTGGACACCGCCGTGCTGTCGCTGGCGGTCCTCGCCGGCTACGCCACCCGCTTCGGCGACGCGGTGCCGCGCGGCTCCGAGATCCCGTACGTGGTGGTGGCACCGGCCCTGGTGCTGGTCTGGTTGGTCTCGCTCAAGGCACTGCGCTGTTACGACGACCGGGTACTCGGCTACGGGGCCGACGAGTACCGGCGGGTCAGCGGGGCCAGCCTGCGCCTGGCCGGTGGGGTCGCGATCGCCGGTTACATCTTCGACGCCGGGGTCTCCCGGGGTTTCCTCGGCATCTCCTTCGCCGTCGGCACGGTCGGGCTGGTGGTCACCCGGTTCGCCGCCCGTAAGGCGCTGCACCGGGCCCGCTGCCGGGGCGACGGATGGTCCCGTCGGGTCCTCGTCGTCGGGGACACCGCACACGTGCTGGAGTTGGTGCACACCCTGCGTCGGGAGCCGTACGCCGGCTACCACGTGGTCGGCGCGTGCATCCCCGACGCGCTGCTCGCCCCCGTGCCGCAACGGCTCAGCGACGTGCCGGTGGTCGGCTCCCTGCGGGGCATCCCGGAGGCGGCCGCCGCGATCGGCGCGGACACCGTCGCGGTCACCGCGTCCGGCGAGTTGACCGCGACCCGGCTGCGCCGGCTGGGCTGGCAGTTGGAAGGCACCGGGATCGACCTGGTGGTCGCCCCGGCGCTCACCGACGTGGCCGGGCCGCGCATCCACACCCGGCCGGTGGCCGGGCTGCCGCTGATCCACGTCGAGGCGCCCGAGTTCCGGGGGGCCCGCAAGCTGGTCAAGGAGTTCGTCGACCGGTCGGCCGCCGCGGTGGCGCTGGCACTGCTGCTGCCGCTGGTGGCGGTGATCGCGCTAGCCGTCAAGCTGGACAGCCGGGGCCCGGTGCTGTTCCGGCAGACCCGGGTCGGGCAGGGCGGCCAGGAGTTCGGGGTGCTGAAGTTCCGCACCATGGTGGTCAACGCCGACGCGCTCCTCGCCGAACTGGCGGCCCGCAACGAGACCAACGGGCTGATGTTCAAGATGCGCGACGACCCGCGGGTCACCCGGATCGGCCGCCTGCTGCGGAAGTGGTCGGCCGACGAGCTGCCCCAGCTGGTCAACGTGCTGCTCGGGCAGATGAGCCTGGTCGGCCCCCGTCCGCCGCTGCCCTCCGAGGTGGCCCGCTACGACGGCGACGTGGCCCGCCGCCTGCTGGTCAAGCCCGGCATGACCGGCCTCTGGCAGGTCAGCGGCCGGTCCGACCTGAGCTGGGAGGACGGCATCCGGCTGGACCTCTACTACGTGGAGAACTGGTCACTCGCCGCCGACCTGACCATCCTGTGGAAGACCTTCGGCGCGGTGCTGCGCGGGCGCGGGGCCTACTGAGCCCCGGCCCCAGGCCCGCACCGCACCCCGAACGGCGGCCCGCAGCCGGGCCCCGGCTCACGGCTGCGGGCCGGTCCAGTCCAGGCAGACGACCACCGCGTCGTCGACCAGGTCACCGGCCACGAAGGCGCGCAGGTCACCGATGAGCGAGCGGACCGCGTCCAGCGGCGTCATCGGTCCGGTACGACGCAGGAAGCGCTCCAGCGCCGTCTCCCCGTACCGGACGTGCCGGTCCGTCGCGTCGAGCACGCCGTCACTGAGGACGAAGAGCCGGTCACCGCGGCGCAGCTCGAAACGCTGGTGCTGGTAGTCGGTGCCGTCGAACATGCCCAACGGGAACTGTTTGTCCAGCACCTGCTCGGTGACCTCGCCGTCGCGCAGCAGCATCAACCGGGGCGACCCGGCGTCCACCGCGGTCAGCACACCGCTGCCCAGATCCAGCTCCATGACCAGGGCGGACAGGTGCTGCTCACCCCCGTGCAGGGCATAGATCGCCTGGTCGGCGAGGGCGACCTGGTCGGCGAGGCCCAGTCCGCCCCGGCGGGCGTTGCGCAGCGCGTGGGTGGCCAACGCGGTGAGCATCGAGGCGGCCACCCCCTCACCCGTCCCGTTGATCGTCGACAGCCACAGCCGGTCGCCGTCGTCGGACCAGTCGAAACTGTCCCCGCGCACCGCGTACGCCGGTTCGAGCTGGCCGGCGAGGCGGAACGACGGCCGGTCCCGGCTGCGTCCCGGCAGCAGTTCCCACTGCATCTCGGCGGCCAGGGTGAGCCGGCGGGCCCGGCGCGAGGTGCGGTACACGTCGGTGCCGGCGGTGACGGCGGCCAACTCGTGCCCCAGGGCGGTGGCGATGCGGGCCAACTCGCCGACGGTGGCCCGGTCGTCGGGCACCGGGGCCAACCGCAGCACCCCGCGCCGTTCACCCCGCATCCCGACGGGGAACCAGCCCACCCCCTCGGTGAGCACCGGCTGCTGGTGGTCGAAGCAGCGCCAGGCCGGGTGACCGGGGCCGCTCACGGGCTCCCCACCGGCCAGCGGCAGCAGCACCGACAACCGGTAGTCGACCTGGAACAGCTCCACGTCGGTGATCCGATAGGCCCGTGTCAGCTCCCCGGCGAGCCGGTCCAGCAGCAGGTCCGCCGGAGATTCGGTCAGCACCTGCCGGGCCCGGGCCTCGGGTCCGCTCGTCATCACGCCTCCTGAAAGCGCAGATCCCCTGGTACGGGGGGTAGTCTCGGGCCCACCATGGCCGAAGAGAGTGGTCCTTACGGATCAGACGTGAGTATGGCCGCCGAGTTGGACGGCGCGACGGGGACCCTGCTGTCTGTGTGGGAGGCGGCCCGGGAGAACACCACCAGCCGGCTGTCCGGCGCGCAGTTGCGCGCCGTCATGGTGGTCGAGCGGTACGACGGGATCAACCTGCGCCGGCTCGCCGCCCTGCTGAACATGTTGCTCTCCTCGGCGAGCCGGCTCTGTGACCGACTGGTCGCCGCCGGCATGCTGGAGCGGGAGCCGGGCCGGTCGGACCGACGGGAGATCGCCCTGCACCTGACCCCGGAGTCCATCCGCCTGCTCGCTGAGCTGCGGCGGGACCGCCGGCAACGGCTCGCCGACGTGCTGGCCGGGATGAGCGGCGAGGGGCGGCAGGCACTGCTGCGCGGTCTGGTGGAGTTCGACCGGGTGGCGCGGGCCCGGGAGGGGGAGACCGGGCCGGCGGTGGAGTTCCGGTCGGCACCGCACCCACCCACCCAGCCCGGTCCGGGCTCCGCCGACCCACCGGCGGCCCGCTCGGCCTGACCCGGGCCGGTCACGGTGGCGTGGCCAGTGCGGTCCGGGCCCGGTGCAGGTGGTCGGCCGAGCGGGGATGCTCGGTCAGCGCGGTGGCACACACCCGCAGCACGTCGTCCACCAGCCGGGCCCCGTCCCTGGTGTCGAGCACCCCCGCCTGCCAACGGACGAACTCGACCAGCAGCTGCGGGTCGCCGATCCGGATCGCCGCAGCCAGCGCGTCGACCAGTTGGGCGACGACCCCGGCGACCTCCTCCGCCCGTTCCGCCGCGGGGGTGACCTCGCGGAGCACGAGCTGGACGAGTTCCCGACGGCGACGCAGCACCGGTACGTACTCGTCGGAGCCGGCCGTCGGCGCGGCACCGGTGTGCGGGGCCGCGAGCAGCGGGCCGGACAGCAGCCGGACGGCGTCCCGGGCGGTGGCGCCCCAGCCGGCGGCACCGACCGCGGTGGCCCAGCGGCCCTCGGGGCCGAAACCGGGCCCGCCGGCCACCACCGGCACCCCGGCCGCCCGGCACG
The DNA here is from genome assembly GCF_019374995.1 of Micromonospora sp. RL09-050-HVF-A. Lineage (NCBI taxonomy): Bacteria > Bacillati > Actinomycetota > Actinomycetes > Micromonosporales > Micromonosporaceae > Micromonospora > Micromonospora sp. RL09-050-HVF-A. The sequence continues at coordinate 3,170,954 of NZ_JAGKQP010000002.1, read as the reverse complement.
CCTCGACCATCCGCCCCGCCCGCACCAACCGGCTCGGCTGCACGCAGCTCAGCAGCACCGCGTCCGGGCCGGTCTGATGCAGGTAGGAGACCAGGTGCCGGACCGGCACACTGGCGCCGAGGAAGGTGACCCGCCAGCCGGCGGCGCGGACCACCTCCATCACGATCCGGGCGGCCAGCGCGTGCCACTCGCCTTCGACACAGGCCAGGACCACGTGGCCCCGGTCGTCCGTCGGGGCGGTGTGGGCGGCGACCGCCTCGACCACCTGCTCGCTGACGTGGGTGGCCGCGTGCTCCTGGGCGATGCTCCACCGGCCGGACAGCCAGCGCAGCCCCACCTCGCGCTGCGCGACGGCGACCAGGTCCACCAGGACGTCGGCCACCGAGGCACCCGCGTCCAGCAGCCCGGTCGCGAGCCGGATGGCGCCGACCAGGTCGGCCCGGTCCAGGCAGCCGAGGTAGGCCTGGACGACACCCGGGGCCACCCGCCCCGGTCCGTCCGGTGTGACCCGCCCAGGATCTTCCGGTGGCGGTCGGCGCGTACCGGCCGGTTCCTCGCCGGTCGCCCGGCCCGGTTCCTCCCGGGTGGGTTCGTCCGGGGTCGGTCGGGTCACGCAGGTTCCGCCGCGCAGACGGCCAGCATCGCGATGTCGTCGTGGCTCTCGCCGTCGAGCCACTCGTCGACGAGCTGGAGCAACCAGTCGATCACGGCGGACGGCGGCAGCCCGGCCACCGAGGCGAGCGCCTGCCGCAGCCGGTGTTCGCCGAACATCTCGACGGCCGCCGATCCACCGCGTGCCTCGGTCACCCCGTCGGTGTACGCCAGCAGCAGTTCCCCCGGGGCGAGCCGCACCTCCACCTCGGCGAACGTCGCCGTGGCGAACGCACCGATCGGCATCCCGCCCACCCGCACCTCGACGATGCTCCCGTCGGCGCGTACCACCAGGGGGGACGGGTGCCCGCCGCCGGCGATCCGGACCCGGACCCCGCCGTCGGACCCCGGCTCGGTGGTGCCCAGCAGCAGGGTGGTGAACTGGCTACGCCGGGCGGCGTCGGGGGAGTCGAACAGTGCCCGGTTGAGCAGTTGGACGAGTTCGTGGGGGCGCTGCTCGACCAGTCGCAGGGTCTGCAACGACTGGCGTACCCGGCCGGTGAGCACGGCCGCGCCGACCCCCTTGCCGCAGACGTCGCCGAGGGCGAACAGGGCGCCGGTGGCGGTGGGGAAGACCTCGTAGAAGTCGCCGCCGATGCGCAGGCTGTCCCCGGCGGAGCGGTAACCACCGGCGAGGGTGACGCCGGGCACCGGGGGCAGCTGCGGGGGGAGCAGGCTGTGCTGGAGCACCCGGGCCAGGTGCGCCTGTTCGCCGTAGAGTTCGGCGGCGGCGATCGCGGACCCGGCGCGGGCGGCGAACTCCCTGGTCAGCTCGATGTCGCGCGGGTCGAAACCGGCCCGCCCCGCCCGCCGGACCAGGATCAACGCGCCAGCCGGCCCACCCGCGCTGAGCATCGGGCTGATCAGCACGGTCCCGGGGCGGCCGAAGGTCTCCGGCAGGACGGCGGTCAGGTCGGCCAGCTCGGCGTCGAGCCAGGGGCTGGGGTCGGTGGACTCGCCGTCGAGCGCCTCGACGAGCCCGGGGACCGCGCCGGCCAGTTGCCGGCTGGCGACCCCGCCGACCGGGCCGGGTTCGCCGTCGGCGTACCGGAACCAGTGCGGGAGGTCCTCGCCGGGCTGTGGTGACCGGTGCACGACCAGCGCGACGTCCGCGAGGTAGGGCACCGGCAGGGTGACGGTGGCCCGCAGGGTCTGCTCGCGGTGCAGGGACAGCCCGAGCCGGCTGCCGGCGCGGGCCAGGAAGGCGGTGCGGGAGCGCTCGGCGAGCAGCGCGTCGGTGCGGGCCTGTTCGTCGGTGACGTCGCGGACATACCAGGCGCAGCCGCCGGCGGCGAGGGGGCGGCAGACGCCGCGCAGCCGGCGGCCGTGGTGTTCGGCGTCGAACGTCCCGGTGCCCTCGACGACCGCCCGGGCCAGCGCCGGCACGGTGTGCGCGGCCAGGTCGACGCCGGGGGCCAGTTCGGGCAGGAGCTGCCCGGCCATCGCGTTGACCAGGGTGACCCGCCCGGCAGGGTCGGTGGTGACCACGGCCTCGGCGAGACCGTCGAGCAGCTCCCGGGCCAGCTGGGGGTCGGCCGGCAGCGACTGGTCCGCCGGCGGCCGGGCCGGCGCGTGCGACACCGGGCCATCCCCGCTGACCGGACCGGCGCGCCCGTCCCGACGGGTGGTCGTCACCGTCGGTCGCCGGGCGCGTCGGTCTGTCGACCTCTGCGCATGCTGGGAGTGCTCTCCTCGGTAGGAATCGTTGCCTCAGGGAAAGCGTACCGAGGTGGGGTGACGATCGCCCAGCCGACAACCGGGGGTCAGCGCGGGTGGGACAGCCACCCGGACGGCCGGGCGATGATCCGGCGGACGACCGAACCGGCCCCGCCGACGGCGGCGGATTCGGCACCGAGCGCCGCCGGGCGCACCGTCACCGGGGACCAGCCGCTGGTGAGCACCCGGTCGTCGAGTTCGGCCAGCACCGGTGGGCACAGCCACGGCGCGAGGGTCGCGTATCCGCCGCCGAGCACGACGGTGTCCAGGTCGAGCAGGTTCACCACCCCGGCGACGGCGACCCCGAGGGCGGTGCCGGCGGCGTTCAGCGCGGCGAGCGCGGCCGGGTCACCGGAGCAGGCCAGGTCGGCCAGCCGGCGGGCGGCGGTGTCGGCGGGCAGGTCCGCGCCCGCCAGCCCGGCCGCCGCCAGCACGGCCTCCTGCCCGGCGTACGTCTCCAGGCAGCCCCGGGCGCCGCAGCGGCAGGTGGGACCACCCGGATCGACAGGTACGTGGCCCAACTCGCCGCTCCAGCCCCGGGAACCCCGGAAGAGCGCCCCGTCGAGCACGATCCCGGCACCGATGCCGATCTCGCCGGAGACGTGCAGGAAGCTCTGTGGGCCGCCGGGGCGGGCGTGCAGTTCGCCGAGCGCGGCGAGGTTCGCCTCGTTCTCCACCACCAGTGGGGGCACCCCGTCGACCGGGTCGGTGAGGGCGGGGTGACCGGCGAGCAGGGCCGGCACGTCCACGTCCCGCCAGCCGAGGTTGGGGGCGAGCCGGACGAGGCCCCGCGCGTCGACCAGCCCCGGCACGGCCAGGGCCGCCCCGGCCAGGCCGAGTCCGGCGTCGTCGGCGACGGTACGCGCCCGGCGGGCCAGGGCGACCAGGGCGGTGAGCGCGTCGGCGGGGGAGAGGGGGCGCAGGTCGATCCGGCGTACCTCGTGGTGCCGGACGGCACCGGTGAGGTCGACCACGCAGGCCGCGAGGTAGTCGACGTTGACCTCCAGGCCGAGCCCGGCCGGGCCGGTGTCGCCGAGCAGCAGCCCTCGGGCGGGCCGGCCGGCACCGGTGCGGGGCGCGGGATCGGCCTCGGTGACCAGCCGGCCGGCGATCAGGTCGTCGACGACCGCGGACACGGTGGCCCGGGTCAGGCCGGTGTCGGCGGCGATCTCGGCCCGGGAGGGCGGCCGGCCGGTGTCGGCGATCCGCCGCAGCACCACGGCGAGGTTGAGTTCGCGCAGGCTTCCCTGGCGGACCGCGCCGACGGTCCGGGTCTCGGTCACCCCTTGACAGTGCCACAGCACGGCCATTTAATTCAACCACTGAACAAATTGCGGGCGACACACCCACCGCCACCACCATCATCCCCACCGGAGGTCTGCCATGGCACCCCGTCCCACCCCCGCCGACAAGTTCTCCTTCGGGCTCTGGACGGTGGGCTGGCAGGCCCGTGACCCGTTCGGCGACGCCACCCGCCCTGAGCTGGACGCCGTCGAGGCCGTGCACCGGCTCGCCGAGCTGGGCGCGTACGGCATCACCTTCCACGACGACGACCTGATCCCGTTCGGCGCCGACAACGCCGCCCGGGAGGCCCAGCTCGCCCGGTTCCGCAAGGCGCTGGACGAGACCGGGCTGGTCGTGCCGATGGTCACCACCAACCTCTTCACCCACCCGGTGTTCAAGGACGGCGGTTTCACCAGCAACGACCGTGACGTCCGGCGCTACGCGCTGCGTAAGGTGCTGCGCAACGTCGACCTCGCCGCCGACCTGGGTGCCAAGACCTTCGTCATGTGGGGCGGCCGGGAGGGCTCCGAGTACGACGTGGCCAAGGACATCCGGGCCGCGCTGGACCGCTACCGCGAGGCCGTTGACGTGCTCTGCCAGTACGTCGTCGACCAGGGCTACGACCTGCGGTTCGCCATCGAGCCCAAGCCGAACGAGCCGCGCGGCGACATCCTGCTGCCCACCGTCGGGCACGCGCTGGCGTTCATCTCCGAGCTGGCCCGCCCCGAGATGGTCGGCCTCAACCCGGAGGTCGGGCACGAGCAGATGGCCGGCCTCAACTACGCCCACGGCATCGCCCAGGCGCTCTGGCAGGGCAAGCTGTTCCACCTCGACCTCAACGGCCAGCGCGGCATCAAGTACGACCAGGACCTGGTCTTCGGCCACGGCGACCTGATGAACGCGTTCGCCCTGGTGGACCTGCTGGAGAACGGCGGCCCCAACGGTGGTCCGGCGTACGACGGCCCGCGCCACTTCGACTACAAGCCCTCCCGCACCGAGGACATCGCCGGGGTGTGGGCGTCGGCCGAGGCCAACATGGCGACCTACCTGCTGCTCAAGGAGCGGGCGGCGGCGTTCCGGGCCGACCCGGAGGTCGTGGAGGCGCTCGCCGCCAGCAAGGTCGGCGAGCTGGCCAGCCCGACGCTGGGCGACGGTGAGGGCTACGCCGGGCTGCTCGCCGACCGGTCCGCGTTCGAGGAGTTCGACGTGGACGCGACGGCCGCGAAGGGCTTCGGCTTCGTCCGGCTCAACCAGCTCGCCGTCGAGCACCTGCTCGGCGCGCGCTGAGGCGGCCCGGCATGCCGCTCGTCGCCGGGGTGGACTCGTCCACCCAGTCCTGCAAGGTGGTGATCCGGGACGCGGAGACCGGCGCGCTGGTCCGTGAGGGCCGCGCGCCGCACCCGGACGGCACCGAGGTCGACCCACGGGCCTGGTGGGATGCCCTGCTGGCCGCCGTCGAGGCGGCCGGCGGGCTGGCCGACGTGGCGGCCGTGGCGGTCGCCGGTCAGCAGCACGGCATGGTCTGCCTGGACGAGGCGGGCGAGGTCGTCCGGCCGGCGCTGCTGTGGAACGACACCCGGTCCGCCGACGCGGCCCGGGACCTGATCGCCGAGGCCGGCGGCGGGGAGACCGGCCGCCGGTTCTGGGCCGACGCGGTGGGGCTGGTCCCGGTGGCCAGCTTCACCGCCACCAAGCTGCGCTGGCTGGCCCGGCACGAGCCGGAGCACGCCGCCCGGGTCGCCGCCGTCTGCCTGCCGCACGACTGGTTGACCTGGCGGTTGGCGGGCGCCCCGGGCCTGGCGGCGCTGCGCACCGACCGGGGTGACGCCAGCGGCACCGGCTACTGGTCGCCGGCCACCGGGCAGTACCGACCCGACCTGCTGGAACAGGCGTTCGGTCGGGTCGTCGAGGTGCCCACGGTGCTCGGCCCGGCCGAGCAGGCCGGGGTGCTCGACCCGGGCGTGCTGGGCGGTGCCGCCGGCCGGCCCGACGGCGCTGCGGGCTCGCCCACGCCGGGCGGGGACGTCCTGCTCGGCCCCGGCACCGGGGACAACGCCGCCGCCGCGCTGGGCGTCGGCGCGGGTCCGGGCGACGTGGTCGTCTCGATCGGCACCTCCGGCACGGTCTTCGCGGTGGCGGACACCCCCGCCGCCGACGCCGGGGGCGCGGTGGCCGGCTTCGCCGACGCCACCGGCCGGTTCCTGCCGCTGGTCTGCACGCTCAACGCGGCCCGGGTGCTCGACTCGGCGGCGACGCTGCTCGGCGTCGACCTCGACGCGTTGTCCGAGTTGGCGTTGAGCGCCCCACCCGGGGCGGACGGCCTGGTCATGGTGCCCTACCTGGAAGGGGAGCGGACCCCGGACCGGCCCACCGCCACCGGCTCGGTGCATGGCCTCACCCTGCGCACCGCCACCCCGGCCCACCTGGCCCGGGCGGCGGTCGAGGGGATGCTCTGCGCGTTGGCCGACGGCCTCGACGCGCTGGTCGCCCAGGGGGCCACCGTCGAGCGGGTGATCCTGGTCGGTGGCGGGGCCCGCTCGGCGGCGGTCCGCCGGATCGCGCCCCAGGTCTTCGGTCGCCCGGTGCTGGTGCCCCCGCCAGGGGAGTACGTCGCCGACGGCGCGGCCCGCCAGGCCGCCTGGCTCGCCCTGGGTGGCGCGACCCCGCCCACCTGGGCGCCGAAGGACACCGAGGAGTACGCGGCGGAGCCCGTCCCCGCCATCCGGCAGCGGTACGCCGAGGCCCGCGACCACACCCTCGACCGGGTGGCCGCGACCGGGGAGTGATCCACCCGACCGGCGACGTCGACCGGTGACCGGCGCACGGGGGCCGGTCACCGGTCGACGACCGGGTCCCCCGTGGTCCTGCCGGTCACCTCCGACGAGGGCCCGGCCACCTGTCGGGCGTGGTGATCCCGCAGGGACGGGGTCGGCGGTGCCGCCCCGGCGGGGGTGCCCGTCGGGCCGGGAGACCCACCTGGTTGGCTGCCGGACATGACCGGCAGCAGGATGCCCCGGCGCGGAAACACGGCGCACCGCCTCTACAGCGTCGTGGTGTTCGTGGTGCTCGCCTCGCTGGACAACGTGGCGATCGGCCTGGTGCCCCCGCTGTACGGGCCGATCTCCGGGGCGCTGGGGGTGCCGCAGCGGATGCTCGGCCTGGTCACGGCGGTGAGCTTCCTGGTCAGCGCGGTCGCGGCGGTGGCCTGGGCGTACGTCGGCGACCGGACCAACCGCAAGCCGCTGCTGATGGTGGGCACACTGGTCTGGGCGGCCGGCACCGGCGGCAGCGCGTTCGCCACCGGTTTCCCGACGTTCCTCGCCGCGCAACTGGTCGCCGCGGTCGGGTTGGGTGCGGTCGGCTCGGTCGGGTTCTCTGTGGTGACCGACCTGATCTCCCCGCGTCGCCGGGGGCTGGTGATGAGCTTCTGGGGGCTGTCCCAGGGGGTCGGCACCCTGGCCGGCACGCTCACCGGCGGGCTGCTCGGCGCGACCGACTGGCGACGCCCGTTCCTGCTGCTCACCGTGGTCGGTCTGGCCGCCACGGTGGCCTACCTGCTGACGTACGACATCCGGCGCGGGCAGAGCGAACCGGAGCTGGCCGGGGCGATCGAGGCGGGCGTCGAGTACGACTACCGGATCACCCGGGCCGACCTGCCGCGCATCCTGGGCCGGCGGACCAACCGCTGGTTGATCATGCAGGGCCTCACCGCGCAGGCGGCGTTCGGCTCGCTGGTGTGGCTGCCGGTGTTGTTCGCCGAGCGGGCGCAGGGGCAGGGCTACTCGGCGGCGACGGCGGTCGTGGTGGGCAGCGTCTTCGCCACCCTGTTCCAGCTCGGCGGGGTGTTCTCCATCGTCGGCGGGCTGGCCGGGGACGCGCTGCAACGGCGTACCCCCCGGGGGCGGGCCCTGGTCGCGGCGGTCGGCATCCTCGCGGCGCTGCCGTTCTACCTGGTGCTGTTCTTCGTGCCGATCCGGATCGACGTGCCCGACGGCGGCGGCACCGGCGCGGTGGTGGGTGCGGTGCTGGCCAGCGTGGTGACCGAGCCGACGGTCGGGCTGAGCCTGCTGACGGCCCTGGTGGCGTTGGCGCTGACCTCGGCGAACTCGCCGAACTGGTTCGCCCTGATCGCCGACGTCAACCCGCCGGAGCACCGGGGCACCGTCTACAGCCTGGGTAACCTGGTCAACGGGGTCGGCCGGGCAGCCGGCAACGGGCTGGTCGGGGCGGCCTTCCACGCGTTGCGGGTGGCCTTCCCGCCGCCGTTGAACTACGCGGTCGGGCTCGCCGCGTTCCAGCTCTTCTTCATCCCTACCGGGCTGATGTACTGGCTGGCCTCGCGCACCTCACCCCGCGACATCACCGCGGTTCGCGACCTGCTGCACGACCGCGCAGCCCGCCGCTGACCTGCCCGCCGGGGCCTGCCTGCCGGGGCCTGCCTGCCGGGGCCGTGTCGCTCCCGCTCGGTCGGGCCGGGCAGGTACACCCCGTCGCGTCCTTTCGAGCTGATGACGTTGACGGATCACCAGCCAGCCCGAACGCGTCGCCGTCCGTGGCCCGCCATCGTGGCTGAGAGGCCGGTGTGGGCGGGACGGGACGTTCCCGGCCGATCGGCTTGGGGCGGGTCTTCCGCCGCTGAGCTGCTGTCGTCACTTTGGTGGGTGCGTGTCATCCGGGTCGGTGAGTCGCTGACGTCATCAGCTCGAAAGGACGCGACCGGCAGTACCCGGGCCCCGGTCCCGTCCCGCCCGGCAGGTGTCACCGGTGAGCCCGAGCGTCGGCACCGCCGGGGAACTGCACCGCCTGAGCGCCGGGCACCGTCGGGCGCTGCACCAACGGTGGATGCAGCGCCCGGCGGTGCCGGAGTGGGTCAGGAGTGCCGGACCCAGACCGTGACGTCGGTGGGAACCCGGCCGTCGGCGTCCAGCGGCGCGCTGCTGTGCAGCAGCTCCCCGGCCGGGGGCGGCACCGCGGCCGTGCCGAAGTTGGTCAGCACGGTCAGCCCGGCGTTGCGGAAGATCAGCGTCTCGTCGCCGGAGGAGAGCCACTCCAGGGTGCCCCGACCCAGGCCGTGCTCGCGCCGCAGCCGCAACGCGGTCCGGTACGTCTCGTACGTCGAACCGGCCACCCCCTGCTGCCGGTCCAGGGCGTACTCGGCCCACAGCGGCGGTTGCGGCAGCCAGCTGGCGTCGGTCGGGCCGAAGCCGTACGACGGGGCGTCGGCCTCCCACGGGATCGGCACCCGGCAGCCGTCCCGGCCTCGCTGGGTGTGGCCGCTGCGCTCCCAGGTCGGGTCCTGCCGGGCCTCGTCGGGCAGCGTGGTGTGCTCCGGCAGCCCCAACTCCTCGCCCTGGAAGAGGTAGGCCGAGCCGGGCAGGGCCAGCATCAGCAGGGTGGCCGCCCTTGCCCGGCGCAGGCCCAGCGCGGCGTCCGGCTGGGGGTCGCCGATGCCGATGCCGTTGGGTCGGCCGCCCTGGGCGGACAGGCCCATCCGGGAGGCGTGCCGGATGACGTCGTGGTTGGACAGCACCCAGGTGGTGGGGGCGCCGACGGCGTCGGTGGCCTCCAGTGAGCGGGTGATCACCGCGTACTGGGCGGGGGCCGTCCAGGCGGCGAGCAGGTACTCGAAGTTGAACGCCTGGTGCATCTCGTCGGGGCGGACGTAGCGGGCGATCCGTTCGGCCGGCTCCACCCATGCCTCGGCGACCAGAATCCGCGCGCCGTCGTAGGAGTCGAGCACCTGCCGCCAGTCCCGGTAGATCTCGTGGACGCCGTCCTGGTCCCACATGGGTGGGCGCGGCTTGTCCGCCTCGTTGCCGGAGAGGATCTCCTGCGGCTCCTCCCAGTTGGCCAGGTCGGCCTGCTTGATCAGGCCGTGCGCCACGTCCACCCGGAAGCCGTCGACCCCCCGGTCCAGCCAGAACCGGAGCACGTCCAGGAACTCGGCGCGGATCTCCGGGTTGTCCCAGTTGAGGTCGGGCTGGGCGGTGTCGAACAGGTGCAGGTACCACTGGCCGGGCCGGCCGTCGGGCTCGACGAGCCGGGTCCAGGCGGGGCCACCGAAGACGCTCTGCCAGTCGTTGGGCGGCGTCGCGCCGTCCGGGCCGAGGCCGTCGCGGAAGATGTACCGGGCCCGCTCGGGGCTGCCGGGGGCGGCGGTGACGGCGGTCCGGAACCAGCGGTGCGCCGACGAGGTGTGGTTGGGCACCAGGTCGACGATCACCTTGAGGCCCTTCGCGCGGGCCTCGGCGATCAGCGCGTCGGCGTCGGCCAGGCTCCCGAACAGCGGGTCGACGTCGCGGTAGTCGGCGACGTCGTAGCCCGCGTCGGCCTGCGGCGACGGGTAGAACGGCGACAGCCAGACGGCGTCGACACCCAGCTCGGCCAGGTGCCCGAGCCGGGCGGTGATGCCGGGCAGGTCACCGATGCCGTCGCCGTCGGAGTCGGCGAAGGACCGCGGGTAGATCTGGTAGATGACGGCTTCGGTCCACCATCCGTGGGCCACGCCCATGGACTGGTCCTGCTGCCTCGCGTCGGTGTTCAGAGCCTTCTCCCTGTGTCGAGCGTGCCGTGCCGTGCGGGGGTGAATCCGTTCAGTGTGCCCGGGGAGGGGCGGTCGATTCCCTTACCACCAGCCGAGTGGGCAGGATCACCGGCGGGGTCGGCGTGGTGCCGTCGCCGTCGGCCCCGCGGGGAGCCGGCACCCGTCCGGCGTACGGCTCGACGGTGCCGGTGCCCAGCGGATCGAGCAGCAGCCGGGCGGCGAGCCGGCCCTGCTCGGCGGCGGGCTGGGCGATGGTGCTCAGCCCGAGCACGCCGGACAGGTCGTGGTCGTCCACGCCGATCACGCTGACGTCCTGCGGCACCCGCAACCCGGCGTCGCGCAGCGCGGTCATCGCGCCCATCGCGATCTCGTCGCAGGCGGCGAAGATCGCCGTGGGTGGTTCGCCCCGGGCCAGCAGTTCGACGGTGGCCTGGTTGCCGCCGTCGATGGTGAACTGCGACTCCATGTCCAGGCTGGGATCGGGGCGCAGACCCGCGCGGCGCAGCGCCTCCCGGTAGCCCCGACGACGGTCGGTGTGGGTGGTGAAGGCCAACTCGTCGGTCGGGTCGCCGGAGATGTGGGCGATCCGTCGGTGGCCCAGGTCGAGCAGGTGCCGGGTGGCGGTCCGGGCCGCCGCGACGTCGTCGATCCGGACGCAGGGCCAACCCGGCACCGTGCTGCCGGAGCTGATGGTGATGCCGGGCAGGTCCAGCTCGGCCAGGGCGGTCAGGTCGGCCGGCCGTAGCGGGGTGGCGACCAGCACGATCGCGTCGACCCGCTTGTGCAGGTTGGCGGTGCGCAGCACCCGCTGCCGCACCTGCTCCCGCCCGCCGAGGTTGTAGAGCAGCAGGTCGTAACCGGAGTCGTGGAGGAACTCCTCGACCGCCTCGACGACGGTGCCGAAGAACCAGCGGGTGATCCGGGGGACCACCACGGCGACGGTGCCGGTCCGGCCGCCGGCCAGTCGGGAGGCGCTCGGCGACACCGCGTACTGGAGCTGTTCGGCGGCGGCGAGCACCCGGCGGCGCGTCGCGGCCGACACCGTCGGCAGGCCGCGCAACGCCCGTGAGACGGTGGCGGTGGAGACCCCGGCCAGCCGGGCCACGTCGTCGATCCTGGTCACGCTGTGGTTCCCCCGCTCCGCGCCGCCCTCCGCCGCCGCCCGGTGCTGCCGGGCGGCGGCGAATGGACCTCAACCCTTGACGCTGCCGGCGAGCAGACCGCGCACGAAGAAGCGCTGCAACGACAGGAACACGACAAGCGGTACGACGATCGAGACGAACGCGCCGGCCGTGAGCCGCTGCCACTCGTTGCCCCGGGTGCCGGCCATCTCGGCCAGCCGCACGGTGAGTGGGGCGGTCTCGTTGCCGCCCCCGGCGAAGATCAGTGCGACCAGCAGGTCGTTCCAGACCCAGAGGAACTGGAAGATGCCGAAGGCCGCCAGGGCCGGGGTGATCAGCGGCAGCACGATGGTGCGGAAGATCTTGGGGTGGGTGGCCCCGTCGACCCGGGCCGCCTCCATCAGGTCCCGGGGCAGCTGCGAGACGAAGTTGTGCAGCAGGAACACCGCGAAGGGCAGCGCGAAGCAGGTGTGCGCGAACCACACCTGGGCGAACTTCTGCTCGTCCACCAGGTTCCAGGCCGGCATCAGCTGCACACCGGCCACGGTGACCCCGGTCGAGAAGAACTTCAGCAGCGGCACCAGGGCCATCTGCAACGGCACGATCTGCATCGCGAAGATCGCGATGTAGAGCCAGTCCCGCCCCCGGAAGTTGATCCAGGCCAGTGCGTACGCGGCGAGTGAGGCGAAGGCCAACGGGAACAGCACCGAGGGGATGGTGATGGCCAGCGAGTTGATGAAGTAGCTGGCCAGCTGCCCCGACGAGGAGGACGAGCCGAAGAGCACGTCCTGGTAGTTCTCCAGGGTGAACTGCGGGTCGGTGAAGAACGTCCACCAGCCGGTGGACTTGATCTCCGCCTCGGGGCGGAACGAGGAGATGAACAGGCCGAAGGTCGGGATCGTCCAGAGCAGCGCGATCACGATCGAGACCAGGGTGGCGGTGCGGCTGTTGAGCCGGTTACGGACCCGGCCGGCGGTGGTGGTCGGTTTCCCGGCGGCCTGGGCCCCGGCTCCGACGGTGGGCGTGGCGGTGGTCATCTCAGCCCTCCCGCTGTTGACGCAGGTTGCGGATCTGGTAGATCACGATCGGGATCACCAGGATGAAGAGGAAGACCGCCAGGGCGGAGCCCTGCCCGTTCTCGCCGTACCGGAACGCCTGGTTGTACATCTCGTTGGCGATCACGCTGGTGTCGTAGTTGCCGTTGGTGGCCGTCCGGACGATGTCGAAGACCTTGAGCGTGGCGATCGACAGGGTCACCACCACCACGATCAGCGCCGGACGGATGCTCGGCATGGTGATCTGCCAGAACATCTGCCACGGGCTGACCCCGTCGAGGCGGGCCGCCTCCACGATGTCCGCCGGGATCGCCTTGATCGCCGCGGAGAGCACCACCATGGCGAAACCGGCCTGGATCCAGACCATGATGACGATGAGCAGGAAGGTGTTCAGCGGTGAGTCGAGCAGCCACTGCCGGGGTTCTCCGCCGAGGCTGACCACGACCTGGTTGAGCAGGCCGATCTGGTCCTGGTCCTCGCTGCGGTAGGCGTAGACGAACTTCCAGATGATGCTGGCGCCGACGAACGAGATCGCCATCGGCAGGAAGATCAGTGACTTGGCGATGGACTCGAACCGGGCCTTGTCCACCATCACGGCGTAGAGCAGGCCGAAGCTGGTGGCCACCAGCGGCACCAGCAGCACCCAGATGAGGGTGTTGAGCAGGACCCGGACGATCGAGTCCTCGGAGAACATCCAGCTGTAGTTGCTCAGCCCCACCCAGTCTTTGCTGCCGGCGTCCATGAAGGAGAGCAGGACGGTCCGCAGCGCCGGCACCACCAACCCGATGCTGAGCAGCAGCAACGTCGGCAACAGGAAGAACAGCGCGAACAGCCCCTCCCGCGGCTTGCGTCGGCGGGGCAGTGGACCACCGCCGGTCGAGGCGGCGACCAACTGCGCCTCCCGACGGCGGGCGAACCAGGCCGGCACCACGTCGAGGAGCAGGAGCAGACCGCCCACCACCGCGACGAAAGCGATCAGCCCGTACATCAGCATGAGGAACTTCGGCTGTTCCTCAGCGAAGTCGAACTCCATCGACCCTCCCTCTCAAGGGTTCGGTATCAGACGGTGGCCCGGCCCGTGGGTACGGACCGGGCCACCGTCTCAGCTCACTTCCAGCTGTTCTCGATGTTGCCCAGCACGGTGGCGGTGTCCTTGCCGTTGATCCACTCGATCATGCCCTTCCAGAAGGTGCCGGTGCCCACGGCGGCCGGCATCAGGTCGGAGCCGTCGAAGCGGAACACGGTCTTCGGGTCCTGGAGGATGCCCACGGAGAGCTTGTCCACCGGGTTCGGGACGTTGGCCAGGTCGAGCTTCTTGTTCGCCGACACCCAGTCACCGATCTTGGCGCGGCTGTTGGCGTACTCGCCGGAGGCGAGGTAGGTCTGCACCGCCTGGACCTCGGGGCGGTCGGTGAAGGCCGCGACGAACTCGCCCGCGCCCAGCACCGGCTTGCCCTTGGCCGGGTCGATGGACGGGAAGTAGAACGCGAAGACGTCGCCGTCCTCGGCCACCTTGGTGCCCTTCGGCCACTGGTTGGCATAGAAGGACGCCTGCCGGTGCAGGGCGCACTTACCGGTGGTGATCGGGACGCCCGCCTCCTGGAAGGAGGTGGTGGCGATGCTCTTCACGCCGCCGAAGCCGCCGTTGACGTACTTCTCGTTCTTGAGGATGGTGCCGGCCCGGTTGAGCGCGTCGGCCACCTTTGGGTCGTTGAACGGGATGCCGTGGGTGGTCCACTGGTCGTAGACCTCGGGGCCGGCTGTACGCAGAAGCACGTCCTCGATCCAGTCGGTGGCCGGCCAGCCGGTGGCGTCCTGGGACTCGATGCCGGCGCACCACGGCTTGGTGCCGCTGGCCGCGATGGTGTCGGAGAGCTTGATCAGCTCGTCCCAGGTGGTCGGGGGCGCCCAGCCCTTCTCCTTGAAGGTCTTCGGCGAGTACCAGACGAACGACTTGACGTTCGAGCCCAGCGGGGCGCCGTAGAACTGGCCGTTGACGGTGCTGTACTTAAGCCAGTCGGGGGAGTAGTTCGCCTCGGCCTCGGTCTTGGTGGCGGCGGCGACAGGCTTGAGCTTGCCGGCGTCGGCGAACCGCTTGATCAGGCCGGGCTGCGGGATGAAGGCGAGGTCGGGGGCGTTGCCACCGTCGACCCGCACGGTGATCTGGGCCTCGAACTCGCCGGAGCCCTCGTGGTCGATCTCGATGCCGGTGCAGTCCTCGAACTGCTTCCAGGACTGGGCCAGCCGGTCGGCCTCGATGTCCCGGATAGACGAGTAGGCGGTGACCTTCTTGCCGTCGAGGTCGCCGTACTTCTCAAATGCGGCGCACTCGGCGGAGCCCGCGTTGCTGCTCTTCTTGTCGTTGCCGGTGCCACAGGCGGCGGCGCCGAGGGCCAGCCCCAGCACGCCGGCGATCGCGAGAGCCTGGCGTGATCTGGCAAACGCCATGCCGTTCTCCTTCCTTGCCGGCGCGCCCACAGGTGGGGGAACCCGACGCCGGTCCGATGAGTCGTCCCCACATGTAAGCGCTTGCATCCCGATCGGTCCACCCCCCTGGTGGACACGGCCCGGTAACAATCACGAAACCCTCTCACCGCTGGTGGGCGCGCTCCCACCCGTGGTCACCGAATAGGGGTGGCCAGGGGTCCGTACCGCTTCCCATTGATGGCGATATCTGCCACCCTCAGGGCAGGACATCGAAGAATCTCTACATCGGAGGTGCTGGATGCGTAAACGGTGGTGGAGTCTGCTGGCAGCGTTCCTGCTGGCCACCGGAATCCTGGTGCCGGCCGGCCCGGCGTGGGCCGCGCCCACGTTCAAGGTGCCCTTCCCCTGCAACCAGTCCTGGTCCGGCCAGACCCGGTCGGACCACAGCCCGGCGAACGCGATCGACTTCAACCGCACCGACGACGTCGGTGACCCGGTGGTCGCCAGCGCCCCCGGCACCGTCGACCGGGTCACCGACCTCGGCGGTACGAGCTACGGCAAGTACGTCCGGATCGACCACGGCGGCGGCTACACGACCTACTACGCCCACCTCAACGGCTTCAACGTCTCGGTCGGGCAGCAGGTCGGCTACGGCAAGGTGATCGGCTGGGTCGGCTCCACCGGCGGCTCCACCGGCCCGCACCTGCACTACGAGCAGCGCCTCAACGGCGACGACATCAAGGTCAAGTTCAACGGCACGGTCGCGCTGTACTGGGGCACCAAGACGTACACCAGCGGCAACGGCTGCTCCAGCGGCACCGGGTCGGGCACGGTCGACACCGCCGGCACGCCCCTGACCGTGCGGTCCGGGCCGGGCACCGGCTACGCGTCGGTCGGCACGGTCGCCGACGGCACCAACGTCACCATCGGCTGCCAGACCAGCGGCACCACGGTCACCGGCACCTACGGCACCAGCGCGATCTGGGACCGGATCGGCTCCGGCCGGTTCATCGCCGACGCCTACGTCTACACCGGCCACGACGGCTACATCCCGAACGTGCCCCGCTGCTGAGACCGGACCCGTCGGGCCGGGGGCGGGTCCGCCCCCGGCCCGACGACGACCCCCGGGCCGCCCCGGGGCGGCGACGTCAGCTGTTGAGCTGCCAGATCGAGAAGTTCAACGCGGCGGCGAAGGTGACCCAGGCCCAGTAGGGCAGCAGCAGGGCCGCCGCCGGCCGGGAGATCCGCCAGAAGGCGACCACCGTCACGGCGATCGCCAGCCACATCAGCACGATCTCGGCGAAGGCCAGCCCGTAGCGGCCCGCGCCGAAGAAGAGCGGGGTCCAGATCGCGTTCAGCACCAGCTGGACCACCCAGGCCCAGACCGCCGGGCCGAAGCCGACCCGCCGCCAGACCAGCCAGCCGGCGACCGCGATCAACGCGTAGAGCAGGGTCCAGACCGGGCCGAACAGCCACGAGGGTGGGGCCCAGGCCGGCTGGCGCAGGGCGGCGTACTCGTCGCTGGTGCCGGACACCCCCAGCCCGCCGATCGCGGCGGCGACGGTGACGGCCGCGCCGAAGGCGAGCAGCATCCACCAGGTCCGCGCGGTGCCGGTCCGCCGGTCGCTCCGGGTTGTCTCCATGGTCAAGATATTTCCCCGGTACGCCCCGGCAAAAACCCGCCCCCGGCCCGGCGGGGCCGGCCCGGTCGCGTCACCGGGCAGCGGTCGCTCCGGGCGGGGCACCACCCCCGCACAGCAGGACGCCGGGGTCGTCGGTGCCGGAGGCCCCTGTCTGGGAGGACGGGGCTTCCGGGGGCGACGACCCCGGCGGGTCAGGTGCGGGTACCGGCGTCAATTGAAGATGCTGACACCACCCGGGCCGACCAGAAGGCCGACCACGATGAGGACGATGCCCCACAGGATCTGCCGGCGGAACAGCGCGAGGATGCCGGCGACCACGAGTACGACTGCGAGAATCCAGAGAATCAGCTCCATGGCTGCTGAATACCCGGCTGCCCGAGCCCGAAAACCTGCTCCTCAGTCGATTTGATCTCCCAGGTGGAAGACGCTGTACGCCTGCTTGATCACCGGATGGGCGACGTTGCGTACCCGCACCCCGCCGGGGGTGACACCGCGTTCGGTGCCGGCGTGCGCGTGTCCGTGCAGGGCGAGCGCCGTCGGCGCCGAGTCGATCGCCTGACCCAGCTGGTACGACCCGAGGAACGGGTAGATCTCCAACGGCTCACCGGCCAGGGTGTCCGGCACGGGGGCGTAGTGGGTCAGCGCGACGAGCAGGTCGCAGTCCAGCCCGCGCAGCGCCTCACCCAACGCCGCCGCGCTCTCGTTGCTGGTCCGGACGAACGACTTCATCTCCGGCTCGCCGAAGTCGCTGGCGCACCGGCCGGCGAACCCGCCGCCGAAGCCCTTGACGCCGGCCACCCCGAGCCGGCCGCCGGGGCACTCCAGCACCGTGCCGGTCCCCTCCAGCACGGTGATCCCGGCGTCCTGGAGCACCTTGACCACCTGCGGCACCTGGTCGCACTGGTGGTCGTGGTTGCCGAGCACGGTGACCACCGGCACCCCGAGGCCGCCGAACTCCTGGGCGACACAGCGCGCCTCGGCCTCGGTGCCGTGCCGGGTCAGGTCACCGGCGAGCAGCAGCACGTCGGCGCAGTCGGGCAGCTCCTCCAGGGCCGGGCGGAACCGGCCCAGCACGTCGGCGTCCAGGTGGACGTCGCCGACGGCGGCGATCCGGATCATCGGGTCCTCCTCACGGCAGCTCCTCGACCTGGACCGGCGCCTGGGCGCGGATCACCCCGATGTCGCTGGTGATCGCCTCGTCCGGGAACCGTTCGGCCACCCGACGCAGGATCTCGGCCCGCCGTTGCGGGCTCTCCACCTCGCCGGTGAGGACCAGGCCGCGTTCCCGACGGACCACGGTGATGCCCTGCTCGGCGACGTCCGGGTCCTCGGTCAGCAGCCGTTGGATCGCCGCCTCGACGTACTCGTCCGGCGGGCCGGCGCTGTGCTCGGTCACGGGGTCTCCCTCTCCTCGGGGATACGGGCGTACGGCACCGGCGTCCCCCCGTACGGGACGACGTCGAGCCGGTCCAGCAACATCAGGAACGCTTCGGCGTACGGCGAGTGCTGGGTCTCCTTGCGTACCCGCTCCCAGTCGATCTGTTCGCGCAGCGACCGGGCCAGCGGCAGGCCCCGGGCGAAGTCGCAGTAGTGCTGGGAGAAGCTGAGCAGCTTGTGCACCATCAGCCGGGTCGCCGACAGCACCGGCATCCGGATGGCGTCCACCGGGCGGATCACGGTGTCGGCGAGGGTCTCGTGCGTCACCGGGGTCTCCACCGGCCGGTGGATCAGGTCCACCATCCGCCCGTCGTCGTAGACCTTGACCAGCCAGTCCTCCGGCGGGCGTTCGGCGGTGAAGCCCTCGTCGGTCAGCGCCTCCAACGCCCGCTCGACATGCTCCTCGGGGAGCAGGAAGTCCACGTCGTGCTCGCTGGAGTGGCCGCCGTGCGCATAGACGGCGAAGCTGCCGCCGAGCGCGAAGGGGATCTCGTTCTGCTTGAGCACGGCGGCGACCCGCTTGAGGGTGTGCAGGAGGCTGACGTCCCCGCGCTCGGCCATCTGGTCTCTCCCGTCGGTGGATGGTCGGTGGGAAATGACGTTGCGTACCCGGCTGCCCGCCCGCCCACACCTGGGCCGGTGGACCGATGCGGTCATCGCCCCCATCGGGGACCCGATCGGGCAGCGGGTGTGCGCGGGTCGGATAGTCTGTGCAGGGTGGCCAGATCACGGCGCGCGACCGACGGTAGGCCCCGACTGCGTCGCGTCGCGTTGATCGGCATCGACGGTTCGGGCAAGACCACCCAGGCGCACCGGCTCGCCGCCGCGCTGACCTCGGCCGGGCTGCCGGCCACCTACCACCGCAACGCGAGCGGTCGGCGTTGGCTCGGCCGGGTCGCCCACCGGTTCGGCCGCTCCGACGCACAGGGGCTGGTGGGCCGGGACGGGATGCTCGCCGTGGAGTCCGTGCTGCGCTGGCTGGCGATCGCCGCCGCGCTGCTCAGTTGCCTGGTGACCGGGCGGACCGCCGTGATGGACCGCTACTCCGCCTGCCAGTACGCCAGCATCCGGGCGCACGGTGGGCAGCGGTGGGAGCGGCTGGCGCGGGCTGGCTACCGGGTCTTTCCCGCGCCGCAGGTCACCTTTCTGCTCACCGTCGACCCGGTCGAGGCGTACCGGCGCATCGAGCGACGGGGTGAGGACCACGAGACGATGGGCTGGTTGACCGCCGCCGACGCGGCCTACCGGTCGTTGCCCGAGTACCCGGGTTTCGTGGTGGTCGACGCGGGAGGCGGGCCGGACGAGGTGTCCCGGCGGATCCGGGCGCACCTGGCGCGTTGGCTGCCGCCGGAGGAGGGGGCCGGCCCGGTGGCCGTTGATCCGCCGGACGACACCGGACCGTCCGCCCCGGCGACCGACGGCGTCGGGCGGGAGCCGGTCGCCGCCCAGGCCCGACCGTAGACCGAGGCGATTCCACCGGACCGGCCGAGGTGCGTCAGGCTGCGCAAATGGGAGTCTGTGCCGGAACGCCCCCGGTGCCGGGGGATACTTCCTGTCGGATACGCGCGGTCATGGTTGACGGCTCGCGGCTCATGAAAGTAAGTTTCATCCGTGGCGAAGAGTCCGAAGATTTCTGTGAGTCACGAGCCGGGTGGGCTGATCGTCCACATCAGCGGCCTGCTCCCGTCGCTGTCCCCCGCCGAGCAGCGGGTCGCCCGCCTGGTCGTCGCCGACCCCGCCGACGCCGCCCGACGGACCATCACCGACCTCGCCACCGCCGCCGAGACCTCCGAGGCCACCGTCATCCGGTTCTGCCGGTCCGTCGGCATGGACGGCTATCCGCAGCTGCGGATCCGGCTCGCCGCCGAGGCCGCCCGCCGGATCGAGCCGCCGGACGCCCGGGTGGTCGGTGGGGACATCCCGCCCGGCGCCGACCTGGCCCAGATCATCGCCACCATCGCCTTCAACGACGCCCGGGCCGTCGAGGAGACCGCCCAGCAGCTCGACCCGGCCGTCTGCGAGCAGGTCGTCGAGGCGATCGTCGGCGCGGGCCGGATCGAGGTCTACGGTGCCGGCGCGAGCGGGTTCGTCGCCTCCGACTTCCAGCAGAAGCTGCACCGCATCGGCCGGATCGCCTTCTCCTTCCCGGACGTGCACACCGCGCTGACCTCCGCCGCGCTGCTCGGCAAGGGCGACGTGGCGGTCGGCATCTCGCACACCGGCACCACCTCCGACGTGATCGAGGTGCTCGAACAGGCCCGCACCCGGGGCGCGGTCACCGTCGCGCTGACCAACTTCCCCCGTTCGCCGATCACCGAGGTCGCCGACTTCGTCCTCACCACCGCCGCCCGCGAGACGACGTACCGCTCGGGCGCGATGGCAAGCCGGCTGGCGCAGCTCACCGTGGTCGACTGCCTCTTCGTGGGGGTGGCCGCCCGGAACCGGGCACGGGCCCGCCGGGCGCTCGAGGTCACCGCCGAGGCGGTGCGGACACACCGGGTGGGCGGCAGTCGGAGGCGTTCGTGACCACCGGCCCGACCGGGCCGGACGACACGGTGGAGCAGCAGGGCACCGAGGGTGTGGTCGACCTGCGGCCGGTGGTCCGGGTCGGTGCGCCCACCGAACGGCGCAACCCGTACAGCACCGATCTCGACCTGATGTCGACCCGCGACGTGCTCACCGTCATCAACGACGCCGACCGGCGGGTGCCCGCGGCGGTGGCGGCCGTGCTGGACGAGATCGCGGTGACCGTCGACCTCGCGGTGACCGCGCTGCGCGGCGGGCACCGGGTGCACTACTTCGGCGCCGGCACGTCCGGCCGGCTCGGTGTGATCGACGCCGCCGAGCTGGCCCCCACCTTCAACTCGCCGCACGGCTGGTTCTGCGCGCACCTGGCCGGTGGCCCGGACGCGATGTGGCAGGCCGTCGAGGACGCCGAGGACGACCTGCGCGGCGGCGCGGCGGAGGCCGCCCGGTGCGTGGCCGCCGGGGACCTGGTGGTCGGACTGGCGGCCAGCGGGCGCACACCGTACGTCCTCGGTGCGCTCGGTGCGTCCCGGGAGCGCAGCGCCTCGACCGTGTTGCTCTGTGCCAATCCGGAGGTCCGGGCAGCCGGCGAGGTCGACGTGGTCATCGGGGTCGACACCGGCCCCGAGGTGGTGACCGGTTCGACCCGGATGAAGGCGGGCACCGCGCAGAAGCTGGTGCTGAACACCTTCTCCACGGCGGTGATGGTGCGACTGGGTCGGGTCTACTCCAACCTGATGATCGACATGGTGGCCACCAACGCCAAGCTGCGGGGCCGCATGATCTCCATCCTGATCGAGGCGACCGGGTGCACCGAGGAGGTCTCCCGGCGGGCCCTGCACGAGGCCGACGGCGACCTCAAGACCGCACTGGTCTCGCTGCTCTCCGGTGCCGAGATCGCCGTGGCACGGGCCGCGCTGGCCCGTACCGCGCACCAGGTCCGTGGCGCGATCGCCCTGCTCGCGTCCTGATCCGTCCCGGTTCCCACCCCCGAGCCGCCCGGTGCGGTGCGGTTCCCGACCCCTGCCGTGGCGTCCCACCGGCCCGGACGCCGGGCCGTAGTGATGGAGAACACCGTGCCACCGGGACGTCCGTCACGACGCCGATTGTTGTTCGGGGCGTGGGGTAATCCAGGAGTGCCGGATGAACCAACCGGTCCACCGGCCCGTATCTGGCAGTGACCGGGATCGCCGTCGGACGGTGACGAGGGTCGCTCCGGGTCGGAGTGTCGCAATGGCGCGACACTCGGAATTCGGTCGGCGACACCACGTCCCACCAGCGCCGACCCGGAGGACGTCAGCAGTCCCACGGGAGGCTGACAGCAAACGTGGACCGGGCTTTCAGCTGGCACTCAGGCATTCGTGACACTTTCGACTCACGACATGGAATCCCCGACCCGTCCGAACTGTTGTGCAGGTGTCAGCACCGGCTGGGCAGCGGGGGAGGGCTGATGGACGTGGGGATGGCAAGGAACCGGGCAACCGGCGCGAGCGAGGGGACCGTGGACACCGTGGACAAGAACATCGGCATGCGAACCGACGAGGTCGCCGAGGAGCGTGACCTGGTCGGCGTCTACCTTCACGAGATCTCCCGGACGCCACTGCTGGACGCCGCCAAGGAGGTCGACCTCTCCAAGGCGATCGAGGCCGGGCTCTACGCCGAGCACCTGCTCGGCGAGGACCGGGTTCCCGACGGGGCCGACCGGGACGACCTGGAGCGGCTGGTCGTCGAGGGGGAACGGGCGAAGGATCTCTTCATCCGGGCCAACCTGCGGCTGGTCGTGTCGATCGCCCGCCGGTACGTGCGGTCCGGGATGCCCATGCTGGATCTGATCCAGGAGGGCAACACCGGTCTGGTGCGCGCGGTCGAGAAGTTCGACTACGAGCGGGGCTACAAGTTCTCCACCTACGCCACCTGGTGGATCCGTCAGGCGATCAGCCGGGCGATCGCTCAGCAGGAGCGTACGGTGCGGCTGCCCGTGCACCTGGTCGAGGACGTCAACCGGATGCGCAACGTGGCCCGCCAACTCACCCGTGAGCTGGGCAGCGACCCGGAGCCGGAGCAGATCGCGACGGCACTGGGCGTCACCGTGGAGCGGGTCAACGAGCTGCGGCGCTGGTCGCAGGACACCGTTTCGCTGGACACCCCGGTCGGCGACGACGGCGACACCAACCTCGGTGACCTGGTCGCCGACAGTGACGCCCCGTCGCCGGAGGACATCGTCCTCACCGGGTTGGAGCGGCAGCGCATCGAGGGCCTGCTCAACCACCTCGACGACCGGTCCGCCGGCATCATGCGGGCCCGGTACGGCCTGGAGGACGGGCGGGAGCACTCGCTGACCGAGGTCGCGTCGCGCTTCTCGCTCTCCCGCGAGCGGATCCGGCAGTTGGAGATCCAGGCGCTCGGCCGGCTACGCGAGCTGGCCCGCGCGGAGGGCCTCCAGGCGGCCTGAGTCGGCCCGGTCGGGCGTACCACCCGACCCGAACCGAGCGGCCCGTCAACGGTATGAGCTGGTAGTAATGACGGCGAACGGCCGGCGTCCGATAGGGGGACGCCGGCCGTTCGCCGTTGCCGTACCGGTCAGCGGACCCGACCGTAGCCGGCGATGCTCATCATGTTCATCTTGCGTTTGAGCACGTTGCGGCCCGCGCTCGGCGCGTCGATCACCTGACCGCCGCCGACGTAGAGGGCCACGTGCCCCAACCCCGAATAGAAGACCAGGTCGCCGGGGCGTAGCTCGCCACGGCTGACCCGGGAGGTCGCGTTCCACTGCATCGCCGCGTTGTGCGGCAGCCGCTTGCCGGCGGACCGCCACGCGGCCAGGGTCAGGCCGGAGCAGTCGTACCCGTTGGGTCCTTCGGCCCCCCAGACGTACGGCTTGCCGATCGCGCCGTAGGCGTACCGGACGGCGGCTCCGGCGCTGCCGGAGACGGCCGGTGCGTCGGGGGTGTCGGCGGAGGCGGAACTCTTCGGCTTCTTCACCGGTGCCTCGGTCGCCCGACCGTACGCCGCCCGGCGCATCTCGTAGAGCTCCGCCAGGTCCTGCTCGATGCGCTTCTTGGTCTTGGCGACCGCCCGGGACTGGGCGGCCTGCCGGGCCAGGGTGCTGTCGAGGCGGGCCTTCTGGTCGAGCAGCGCCCGCTGGTCGGCGGTGTATCCGTCGATCTGCTGTTGGCGGTGCCGGGTGAGCTGGTCGAGGGTGCCGAGCCGGTCGACCAGCGAGCCTC
The DNA here is from genome assembly GCF_019374995.1 of Micromonospora sp. RL09-050-HVF-A. Classification (NCBI taxonomy): domain Bacteria; kingdom Bacillati; phylum Actinomycetota; class Actinomycetes; order Micromonosporales; family Micromonosporaceae; genus Micromonospora; species Micromonospora sp. RL09-050-HVF-A. The sequence continues at coordinate 3,147,323 of NZ_JAGKQP010000002.1, read as the reverse complement.
CGGCCGGGTCGAGGATCGCCTCGGCGGTGCGCAGCCCACCGGTCTTGTAGGCGGTGGCGGCGATCTGCCCCACGGCGGCGCGGCTCTGCGCGGCCTGGGCCTCCAGCGGGCCGATCCGCGCGTGCAGACCGGCTGCGGTGGCCTGGTTCGTCTTGATCTCCTCGTTGAGCTTGTTGTACGACTCGACGATCCGTTCCAGCTCCGCCGAGGACCTCTCGATCCGGGCGGTGAGGTCGGCGACCGACGGTTCGGCCCGGACCGGCGCCGACGGGGCGATCAGCGCGGCCGACAGGCCGGCGACCGCCAGGGTTCGCAGCAGCATCCGTAAGGACGACAAGAGCGGAAGACTCCTCTCCCACCGGTCACCGGAGGATGCTGAGCCCCCGGTGACACCGGCCGGGCCCGTCCGGATGGACGGCCGTTTACCGTGCCGGCCCGATCAACCTAACCTGTGGCGGGAGTGACGCGCAGACAAAGCCGCGGCGAATGTTGGCGGAGCGCTGCGGCGGGTCGTTGTGGCAGGTGGCGCCGGTGGTGCCCGGCGGACGACCGGGCATCGACTTCTGAGTGGTTGGCGAGGAAGGTCCCATTCGTCGTTCCAGACGGATGCCGGCGTGGATCGAGACGGTAAAGCCGGATAAAACCGAATTGGTGGTCAGATGCCGGCGGTCGGGTAGGTGGCGCTCGTCGGAACTGTCGGAAATCGGAGCGCGGGCCGGGCGTGCCGGTAACAGAATGGAGCCCCGGCCGGGAATCCCGCCGTGCGCAGATGGCGTCGCGGTGGGGTCCACCGGCCCCGCCGGCCCCCTGGGAGGACGCCGTGCAGGCAGACCGCACCAGCACCCGACCGCCGCCACGCTGGTCCCGACCGACCACCCTGTTGTACGCCCGGCCCGGGATCGTGGTGACCACCGAACGGTTCACCGCCGGCCGGAGCAGCTACGCCGTCGCCGACCTCACCCACCTACGGACCGGACGGGGGCCGCACGACCGGCTCGCCGCCCGGATCGTCACGCTCGCCGCCGTCGGCGCGGGCACGGCCGGTGTGCTGCTCGGTTTCACCGGAGGGCTGGAGCGGCTCACCGCCGGGGCGTACCTGGGGCTGGGCGTGGTGTGCCTGCTGCCCGTGCTGCTGGTGCTGCTCGGAGACCGCTGGCGGCCACCGGCCCACGAACTGCACGGCCACTGCCACGGCACCGAGCTGCTGCTGTTCAGCAGCGACGACCGGGAGCAGTTCGACCAGGTGGTCGACGCCCTGCACCAGGCCCGCGAACAACACCGCTACCCCGACGCCGACGACCCGTCACCCACCACCCGCCACTGGCGACCGACCCGCTGACACCGGCCGCCGTCAGAGAGCCGCGGGCTCCGGCGTACGGGGGTGCGCGGTGGCCGCCAGCTCGCGGGTCACCTTCCGCTCCGCCACGAACGACACGAACGGCACCGTGCCGGCGAGCATCACCAGCAGCATCCGCTTCAACGGCCAGTCCACCCGACGCCCCAGATCGAAGGTGGCGGCCAGGTAGAGCAGATAGAGCCAGCCGTGTGCGGTGCCGACGACCGCCACCACGATCGGCTCGTCGAACGCGTACTTCAGTGGCATGCCGATCAGCACCAGCACGGCCAGCGCCACGCCCACGATCCAGGCGATCACGCGGTACCGGGTAAGGGCTCCGCCCACCGTCGTCCGTCCTTCCGACCGGCCTCAGCCGGGATAGTCGCCGGGCCTCGCGCCCGGATTGTCGTTCAACCAGGTCAGATAGCGGTTGTACGCGGCCAGGTCGGCGTCGTCCGCACCGTCGGCCGGGGCGGCCGGCACCCGGGTGACCCGCACCGGGCGGCGTACCGTCGGGGTGGCCGGTCCGGGGGAGGCCGCCCCGCTGGGGTCCGGCGCGGTGGTCGACGGCGACCCGGCGCGCGGACCACGCAGCGTGTGCCGGACCTCACGCCACCAGACGAAGACCACGAAGCCGGCGAAGATCGGCCACTCCACCGCGTACGCCCAGCTCAGCGTGTTGCCGGAAGCGGCCCGGCTGATCTGCCACCAGCCCAGCGCCAGGAAGCCCGTCACCAGGACGACCAGGGCCACGTGGCGGAGGATCCACGCCGGTGTCCAGAGCCGCTTCATGCCGTCGAGGGTACCGGGACGGCACGCCGTCTCCGACGCGGCGTCGTAGCCAGCGCGCCGACGGGTTTGGTGACACCTGGTCTGGGCAACCGTCTAGACACCAGCCCAGTCGAACCCGAGGGGGCGACATGACCGCATCAGCGCACCGGTCCGGCGACGGCAGCCCGGAGCAGCGCATGCCCGAGTGGGACGGCGACCACGTCCACCACCCGACCACCGTGCTCTCCGAAACCGACGGCGAACTGATCGGGGTGGACCCGGCCGAACTCGGCGACGACGACCTGATCCGCGAACTGCAGAGCCTGCACCGCACCCGGCTCGACACGCTCCGGCACGCCGCCGACTCGGCGCTCGCCAACCACCTGCGGCGCACCGCCGAACTGGAGACCGAGTACCTGGCCCGGCACCCCGGCCGCGAGGTGGACCCGCACCGGCTGCGGGGGGCGTGATGGCCACCCCCGCCGAGCGCGGCATGTCCGCGCCGCCCGAGGTGGTGTTCAGCACCGCCACCGACCCCGACCGGATCGACGCCTGGTTGCCCGCGCCGCTGCGGGCCGACGGCGCGGCCCCGACCAGTCGGTACGACCACGAGTTGCGGGCCCGCTGGGACGGCCCGGACGGGGCGGCCGAACTGGAGGTCACCCCGGGCGACTCCGGCGGTGCCCGGGTGCGGCTGGAACTGCCCGCCGGGTCGGCCGCCGGGCTGGCCGACGAGTCCCTGGCCAACCTCGAACGCGAGGTCGCCGAGAACCTCACTGCGGGTTGATCCGACGGATGCCACGAACCGCCCACTGATGCGAACGACGAGCGAGGAGCCCCGGTGACCGACGGTGGTCTGAAGCAGAAGGTGGCGCGACTGCGCCAGGCGTACGCGCCGCACGAGCACCGGCCGCTGGGCGGCTACCTGGCCGCGATGGGCACCTACGCCGGGGTGACCGCGTCCATCGCGGCACTGGTGAAGGTGACCGGCCGGCCGGTGCCCGAACGGCCCGCCCCGGGCGACGTGGTGCTGCTGGCCGTCGCCACCCACAAGCTAAGCCGGCTGCTGTCCAAGGACGCGGTGACCAGCCCGCTACGGGCCCCGTTCACCCGCTACGACCGCCCGATCGGCAGCGGCGAGGTGATGGAGCAGGTCCGCGACCAGGGCAGCTCCACCCGGCACGCGATCGGTGAGCTGCTCAGCTGCCCGTTCTGCCTGGCCGTGTGGGTGGCCACCGGGCTCACCGGCGGCCTGGTGCTGGCCCCCCGGCTGACCCGGCTGGTGGCGACCGCGCTGACCGCCGTCGCCGCGTCCGACTTCCTCCAGATGGGGTACGCGGTGGCACAGCAGGCCGCCGAGGGCGGCCGGCACGACGAGGGGTGACCCGTACGCGGAAGGGGCCGGCGGATCGTGTCCGCCGGCCCCTTCCCGTCATCCGTCGCCGCCCGCTCAGGTGGGGGTGGTGCCGTGGTCCTCGCCCGCCCAACCGCGCGACGCCTCCGGTTCCCGCTCGTCGGCGTCCGCGCCGGTGATCACGTCCCGGTCGACGGCGGTCCGGTCGTGCTCGTTGGCGAAATCCGGCTCGGGCAGGGTGTCCAGTCCTTCGGGGGGCTGGCCGAGGGCCGGCACCCGCTCGTGGTGTTCCTCATGGTCGGACATCTCGATCTCCTCTCGGCAGCCGGCGGCGTGACCCCGGCATCCGGCTCACCCCGGTGACGGCCGGTCAGCCTGCCGACCCACCCAGCAGGTCGGCCACCTCGTCCACCGCGTACTCCCCCTCGGGGAGGGCGGCGACCCGGGTGAGCAGCTCCGCCGGCAGGTCCGCGCTGACCGCCGAGCGGTAGATGTCGGCCTGGCTGAGCCGTTCCTGGCCGTGGTAGATCTCGTCCAGCAGCTCGTCGAGCTGCCGGAGGTCCGGCTGGTCGGTCCCGGGCAGGTCGCCGGTCATGGGCGCGTCGTCGGTCACCCCGCCCTGCTACCCGGGGCCGAAACGGTCAAACCCGTCAGGCCGGGGTGGGCAGGGTGGCCCGGCGGGCCCGGACGGCGGCCCCGAGGTGCTCCAGCACCTCCGCGGTGGTGTCCCAGTCGATGCAGGCGTCGGTGACCGACCGGCCGTAGGTCAGCTCCCGGGTCGGGTCCAGGTCCTGGCGGCCCTCCAGCAGGAAACTCTCCAACATGATGCCGACGATGCCGCGCTGACCGGCGGCGAGCTGGGCGGCCACGTCGGCGGCCACCCTCGGCTGGTTGCGGTGGTCCTTGCCGCTGTTGGCGTGGCTGGCGTCGACCACCAGCCGCTCCGGCAGCCCGGCCGCCCGCAGCAGGTCCAACGCCCCGGCCACCGACTCGGCGTCGTAGTTGGGTCGGCCCCCGCCGCCGCGCAGCACCAGGTGCCCGTCGGCGTTGCCCCGGGTGTGCATGATCGCCGGGGTGCCGGAGACGTCGATGCCGGGGAAGACGTGCGGCACCCCGGCGGCCCGGATCGCGTCCACGGCGGTGCCGATGCTGCCGTCGGGGCGGTTCTTCATACCGATCGGCATGGACAGGCCGGAGGCGAGCTGCCGGTGCACCTGGCTCTCCACCGTCCGGGCCCCGATCGCGCCCCAGGCCACCGTGTCGGCGATGTACTGCGGGGTGATCGGGTCGAGGAACTCGCAGCCCACCGGCAGCCCCAACCGGACCACGTCGCGCAGCAGCGCCCGCGCGGTACGCAGGCCGGTGTTCACGTCGCCGGAACCGTCAAGCGCCGGATCGTTGATCAGGCCCTTCCAACCCACCGTGGAACGCGGCTTCTCGAAGTAGACCCGCATCACCACCAGCAGGTCGTCGGCGTGCCGGTCGGCAGCCTCGCGCAGCAGGTGCGCGTACTCCAGTGCCGCCGCCGGGTCGTGCACCGAGCATGGGCCGACCACCACCAGCAGCCGGTCGTCGGCGCGGTCCAGCACCCGGCCGACGTCACGCCGACCGGCCAGCACGGCCGAGGCCAGCGGCGGGTCCAGGGGCAGCTCGTGCAGGAGCAGGGCGGGGGTGGTCAGCGGCACGACACGGTCGATCCGCTGGTCGATGACCGCGCCGTTGTCCGGGGTGGGCCCGTTGTCCGGGGTCGTCACGGTGGGAGTCCTTCCGCCGACCGTGCCCGGGGCCGGTGCCCGGGTCGAGCCGGCTGCTCGTAAACAGAAGGGCAGGAAGCTCAAGGCTCCTGCCCGGCCGGCTCGAAACGCGGTGACGTCAGCTCATGGTGAGGTCACCGGCTCCGCAGCCGGCTGCCTAAACCATCGATACGTACGCGTCACGCCCGCAAGCGTACCCGAGGCGGAGGCAAGGACTCATCCGCCCGTCGGCCAACCCTCGTCTGACGTTCACCTCCGGCACTGCCACCGTCGGTAACTTCGGCGGCACCGCTCGCATCCCCCGGAGGTTCCGATGGACCGTCGTACCGTCCTGCGCGCCACCGTCGCCGGTGGGGCCGCCGCCTTCGCCGGCAGCCTCTGGTCCGGCGCCGCGTCCGCCGCACCGGCCCAGCCCGGCACCGGCCCCTACGGGCCGCTCGGCAGCGCCGACGGCAACGGCCTCCAACTCCCCGCCGGCTTCACCAGCCGGGTGATCGCCCGCTCCCGGCAGACGGTGCCGGGCACCTCGTACACCTGGCATCCCGCGCCCGACGGAGGCGCCTGCTTCGCCGCCGGCACCGGCTGGATCTACGTCTCCAACTCGGAGGTCACCCCCAGCGGCGGCGCGTCGGCGGTGCGGTTCGCCGCCGACGGCACGGTCACCTCCGCGTACCGCATCCTGTCCGGCACCAACCAGAACTGCGCCGGTGGCGCGACCCCGTGGGGCACCTGGCTGTCCTGCGAGGAGATCAGCCGGGGCTTCGTCTACGAGACCTACCCGCAGGGCGGCACCGCCGCGGTGCAGCGCCCCGCGCTGGGCCGGTTCAAACACGAGGCGGCGGCGGCCGACCCGGTCCGCCAGGTGATCTACCTGACCGAGGACGAGACCGACGGCTGCTTCTACCGGTTCCGCCCCACCGTCTGGGGTGACCTCTCCGCCGGCACCCTGGAGGTGCTGGTCGCCGGCACCGCCACCAGCGGCCCGGTGAGCTGGGCCCGGGTGCCCGACCCGGACGGCTCGCCGACGGCCACCCGCAACCAGGTCGCCGGGGCGAAGCGGTTCACCGGCGGCGAGGGCTGCTGGTACGCCGACGGCACCTGCTGGTTCACCACCAAGGGCGACAACCGGGTCTGGGCGTACGACGCGGTCGGCCAGCGCATCGACCTCGCGTACGACGACTCGCTGGTGACCGGCGCCGCCCCGCTGACCGGGGTGGACAACATCACCGGCACCCGCTCCGGTGACCTCTACGTCGCCGAGGACGGCGGCAACATGGAGATCAACCTGATCACCCCGAGCGGGGTGGTGACGCCGTTCCTGCGGATCACCGGGCAGTCCTCCTCGGAGATCACCGGGCCGGCGTTCTCCCCCGACGGCAGCCGGCTCTACTTCTCCTCCCAGCGCGGCACGGCCGGCATCTCCGCCGGTGGCATCACCTACGAGGTGCGCGGCCCGTTCCGTTCCTGACCACACCCACCCCCGCCCCGCCTCCCGGGTGGCATGTGTGAAGGTTCGTTGCGGGTGGGGGAGTTTGTGGCGTGGCGGGGGCGTCGATGGGGTATCGACATCGACATGATGACCCACGAGCAGAGCGACCAGGAACGGGTGGAGTCCCGGGCCCACCTGCTGCCCGAGGAGGCGGCGGTCGGCAGCGACGACCCGCAGGCCCAGGCCGAGGCGATCCTCGCCGAGTCGGATCTCCGCGAGGCCGACCAGGGGGCCGCCCCCGACACGGTGCTGGAACACCGCACCTCCGAAGAGACCGTCCCCCCGATCGAACCCCCCGACTGACCCGTCCGACTGACCCGCCCCGCCCCGGCCGCTGCCCTGTTCCTGTCCACGGCTCACCAGTCCAGTCCCGTCCTGATCCATTCCGTATCGCGCTGGCCCGTTCCAGTCCCGTCCTGATCGGAAGCGGGATGGCCGGGGCGAGGGGCGGCCGGGCGGTCAGGAGCGGGATGGCCGGGGTGCGGGGCGGCGGGGGCGAGGGCGGTCGGGCAAGAGATGGTCAGGGCAAGAGGTGGTCAGGAGTGGGGTGGCGGCGCGGCGTGGCCGGGTGACGACACGTCGCCATCGCGACCTGGAGATCGGATAGCGTCGGGTCATGCCCGACAGCGGTTACCCCTGGCCCATCGAGACGACCCGACTGGACAACGGCCTGCGCGTGGTGGTGAGCGAGGACCGCACCGCCCCGGCGGTCGCGGTCAACCTCTGGTACGACGTGGGCTCCCGCCACGAGCCGGCGGGCCAGACCGGCTTCGCCCACCTCTTCGAGCACCTGATGTTCGAGGGCTCGGTCAACGTCGCCAAGACCGAACACATGAAACTGATCCAGGGTTCCGGTGGCTCACTCAACGCCACCACCAACCCGGACCGCACGAACTACTTCGAGACCGTCCCGGCCGAGCACCTGGAACTGGCCCTGTGGCTGGAGGCCGACCGGATGGGCGGGCTGGTCCCCGCGCTGACCCAGCACACCCTGGACAACCAGCGGGACGTGGTCAAGAACGAGCGTCGACAGCGCTACGAGAACGTCCCGTACGGCGACGCGTGGCTGCGGCTGCTCCCGCTGCTCTATCCGCCGGGGCACCCTTACCACCACGCGACGATCGGGTCGATGGCCGATCTGAACGCCGCCGACCTGGCCACCTTCCAGGCGTTCCACCAGACCTACTACGCGCCGGACAACGCCGTGCTCACCGTGGTCGGCGACGCCACCGCCGCCGAGGTGTTCGCGCTGGCGCAGCGGTACTTCGGGGCGATCCCGGCCCGTGGGGACATCCCCGCCGCGCCGGACGGCCACACCGTCGCCCGCACCGGTCGGCCCGCCGTCGAGACGGTCACCGCCGAGGTACCGGCCGCCCGGGTGTACGTCGCGCACCGCACCCACCCGTTCGGCAGCCCCGGCTACGACGTGGCCACGGTGGCCGCCACCGTGCTCGGCAGCGGCCGGGGCAGCCGGCTCTACCAGCGGCTCGCCGACGGCGAACGGCTCGCCCAACCGGACCTGGTCGGCGCGTACGGGGTGGATCTGGCGCACGCCCCGGCACCGGTGATCGCCACCGCCACCGCCCGCCCCGGGGTGAGCGCGCAACGGCTCGCCGCAGGGGTCGCCGAGGTGGTCGACGAACTCGCCACCGTGCCGGTCACCGCCACCGAGCTGGACCGGGCCAAGGCGCTGCTCAGCACCGCGTGGTGGCGGCAGATGGCCACGGTGGACGGCCGGGCCGACGCCCTCGGCCGGTACGCCACCCAGTTCGGCGACCCGGCGAAGACCGCCGACCGGCTGCCCGGCTGGCTGTCGGTGACCGCCGGGCAGATCGCCGAGCTGGCCGCCGACCTGTTCACCCCCACCGACCGGGTGACCCTGACCTACCTGCCGGAGGAGACCTCATGACGCTGATCACCACCCGGCCGGGCCCGGGCACCGCCCGCCCGTACCGGTTCCCGACGGTGGTCCGGCGGGACGTCGCCGGTGGCCGGGTGGTCGCCGCGCACCTGCCCGGCCAGAATCTCGCCGTGGCGCTGCTGCTGCTCGACGCGGGCGCCGGCCGGGAACCGGTGGGCAAGGAGGGGCTCGGCGCGGTGCTGGCCAAGGCGTTGGAGGAGGGCACCGCGCACCGGGACGCCACCGGTTTCGCGCTGGCCGTCGAGGGCCTCGGCACCGAACTGGCCACCGGCCTGGACTGGGACACCTTCCAAGTCAGCGTGCAGGTGCCGGTGGACCGGCTCGGCGCGGCCGTGGAGTTGCTCGCCGAGGCGGTGCGGACGCCCCGGCTCGACCCGGACGACGTGCGTCGGGTCCGCGACGACGAGGCGACCGCGTTGCGGATGGACTGGGCCAACCCCGGCCCGCGCGCCGACGCGGTGTTGCGCGCCGACCTGTTCGGTGCGCAGCACCGGTGGGGCCGTCCGCTGTACGGCGACCCCGACTCGGTGGCCGGACTGGACGTGGAGGACGTCACCGTCTTCCACTCCGAGTGGTTCCTGCGCCCCGGCACCCTGGTCGTCGCCGGTGACCTGGACCGGCTCGACCTGGACGCGTTGGGCGCGGCGGCCTTCGCCGGCACCGGCGGCGGTCCCGTCGAGCGGGGCGGCCCGATCGAGGTGCCGTTGCCCACCGGCCGGCGGATCATCCTGGTGGACCGGCCCGGGTCGGTGCAGTCCACGCTGCGGCTGGGGCACCCGGCGCCGCACCGCGCCCACCCCGACCACGTGCCGATGACGCTCGCCGGCACCGTGCTGGGTGGGGCGTTCACCTCCCGGCTCAACCACCTGATCCGCGAGGTACGCGGCTACACGTACGGCATCCGGGGCGACTTCGCCTCGTCCCGCCGGTTCGGCCGGTTCGCGGTCAGCTCCGGGGTGCAGACGGCGGTGACCGCGCCGGCCCTGGTCGAGGCGGTCGGCGAGATCACCCGTACCCGGGTGGGTGGGGTGACCGAGGACGAGCTGGCGGTGGCCCGGTCCTGGCGGGCGGGCCAGCTCTCGGTCGAGTTGCAGAGCCCGCGGGCGATCGCCTCGGCGTTGACCACCCTGGTCGTGCACGACCTGCCCGACGACTACCACGCCCGGTTGCGGGAGGCGTTGCTCGCCGCCGACGTGGCGCAGGTCTCCGCGGCTGCCGCCACCCATCTGCACCCGGAGGCGTTGACCCTGGTCATCGAGGGCGACGCGGCACTGATCCGCGACGAACTGGTCGCCTCCGGCCTCGGCGAGGTGACCGACCACGCCGGTTGACCGGCGTCCGGCGGGGTGAGCGGCCATGCCGGTGGGATGGCGTCCGGCGGGTGCGTGGCCACGGGGGTGAGGACCGGGTGGTGCCCGGGGCGGTGTGATTCCGGTCGCGTCGCCCCGGGCCGGCCGGGCCCGGCCGGCGGCGCGGATGCTGCGGCCGGACGGCCCGGTCGCGGCCGATCCTGCGGGAGTTCGGGGCGTACCGTCGGGTGGTTTGCGGTCCGGTGGCCGGCCGGGGCGGCGGCCCGACGGGCGGGCGGCGATCCGGGCGGTGGGAAACGTTTCCCGCCGTGGGCCTGCGGCTGGGTAGCCTCGCGGGCATGAGGATCGGCATTGTGGGAGCCACCGGCCAGGTCGGTGGGGTCATGCGGCAGGTGCTGGCGGAACGCGAGTTCCCGGCGGAGCAGGTGCGGTTGTTCGCCTCGGCCCGGTCGGCCGGGCGCACTCTGCCCTGGCGGGACGGCGAGGTCGCGGTGGAGGACGCGGCGACCGCCGACTACTCCGGGTTGGACATCGTGCTCTTCTCCGCCGGCAAGGGCACCGCGAAGGAGTTGGCCCCCCGGGTCGCCGCGACCGGCGCGGTGGTGATCGACAACTCGTCGGCGTTCCGCACCGACCCGCAGGTGCCGCTGGTCGTCGCCGAGGTCAACCCGCACGCGCTCGCCGACCGGCCGAAGGGCATCGTCGCCAACCCGAACTGCACCACGATGGCCGCGATGCCGGTGCTGCGCCCGCTGCACGACGAGGCCGGGCTGATCAGCCTGGTCGTCGCCACCTACCAGGCGGTCTCCGGGGCCGGCCTGGCCGGGGTCGCCGAGCTGGACGAGCAGGTCCGCAAGGTCGTCGAGGGGGCCACCGCACTGGCCCACGACGGGTCTGCCGTGGAGTTCCCCGCGCCGCGCTCCTTCGCCCGGCCGATCGCCTTCAACGTGCTCCCGCTGGCCGGTTCGATCGTCGACGACGGCTCGTTCGAGACCGACGAGGAGCAGAAGCTGCGCAACGAGAGCCGCAAGATCCTGGAGATCCCCGAGCTGAAGGTCTCCGGCACCTGCGTCCGGGTGCCCGTGTTCACCGGCCACTCGTTGCAGATCAACGCCCGGTTCGCCCGGCCGATCACCCCGCAGCGGGCCCGGGAGCTGCTCGACGGTGCGCCCGGGGTGGCCCTGTCGGACATCCCGACGCCGTTGCAGGCGGCCGGCCAGGACCCGACCTTCGTCGGCCGGCTGCGCGCCGACGAGACCGTCGAGCACGGCCTCGCGCTGTTCTGCGCCAACGACAACCTGCGCAAGGGTGCCGCGTTGAACGCGGTGCAGCTCGCCGAGCTGGTCGCCGCCGAGCTGCGTTGACGGTCGCCGGGCCGCGCTGATGGTCGCCGGGCTGGACTGACGGCTGCCGGGCTGCGCTGAGCGGGGTGTTACCTGCTCGGGGCCGGCGGGTAGACCGCCGTGCCGACACCGAGAGGGGAGCACCATGACAACGGTCGGAGAGTTCATGACGACCCGGTTGGTGACGATGGACGGCAACGACACCCTCGCCGCCGCCGCGCAGGAGATGCGGGACAGCGCCATCGGTGACGTGGTGGTGACTAAGGGTGACGATGTGGTGGGGATCGTGACGGACCGGGACATTACGGTCCGGGGGGTGGCCCAGGATCTGGACCCGAACCGGGCCCGGCTCAGCGAGATCACCAGCCGGGACGTGATCACGGTCAGCCAGTACGACGACGCGGTCGCCGCCGCCGACCTGATGCGCACCTACGCCGTACGCCGGCTGCCGGTGGTGGACGACGGTCGGCTGGTGGGCCTGGTGTCGATGGGTGATCTCGCGGTGGAGCGGGAACCCCAGTCGGTGCTCGCGGACATCAGCGCCGACGACCCCAACAACTGACCTGCCGCCACGGCCACGACGCCGGGCCCCGGGAACCTCCGGGGCCCGGCGTCGTCGCTGTCTGCGGGTGCCGCTGGCCGCCCTCCGCCGGGTGGGGCCGGGCCGGCCGCCGGCCGGGCGGGTCCTCACCCGATCCGGGCGAGGTTGGCGGCGGGCCCGGCGGGCACCCGGTGCGGGTACTGGCAGGCGCATGGACGACGGGGGAGAGGGCCCGATGGTGGACGCGACCACGAGGTTCTTCGAGAGCCTGGACCGGCGGGAGCACGAGCCGCTGCTGAACAAGGCGGTCGGGACGCTGCGCTTCGATCTGCACGAGGGGGCGCAGACCACCCACTGGCTGCTCCGGGTGGACCGGGGAGACCTGACGGTCAGCCAGGAGGACCGGGAGGCGGACACCGTCGTCGGCACCACTCCGGCGCTGTTCGAGGAGATGGCCGCCGGCCGGGAGAACGGACTGGCGGCGGTGCTGCGCGGCGACATGACGGTGACCGGTGACGCCCGGCTGGTGGTCCAGATCGAGCGGATCTTCCCCGGCTCCCCGGACGCCCGGGGCCCCGCGGCCGCCACCAGCGGGAGGTGCGGTGATGGGACAGAGCAACACGATCCGGATCCTGGACGGCAACACGTTCGTCGTCTCGGAGGAGACCGGTGACATCGAGGCGACGCCGAGCGAGCCGACCGGCCTGTTCTCCCTGGACATGCGGTTCCTGTCCCGCTGGGTGCTGACGGTCAACGGGGAACGGCTCAACGCGCTGTCCTACGACGACCTCCAGTACTACGAGGCGCGGTTCTTCCTGGTGCCCGGGATGGCCACCCACTACGTCGACGCCAAGCTGTCGATCATCCGGGAACGCGCGGTCGGCGGTAGCTTCCGCGAACAGTTGACCATCCTCAACCACGACGAGAAGGCGGTCGACCTGGAGGTCCGGATGGACGCCGGGGCCGACTTCGCGGATCTCTTCCAGGTCAAGGACGAAATCCTCAACAAGAAGGGCGAGTTGTACGCCGAGGCCGAGTCCGACCGGCTGCGATTGGGCTACCGGCGGGGCAACTTCGTGCGGGAGACGGTCATCTCGTCGTCCCGGCCGGCCCGATACGACCGCAACGGTTTCGTGTACTCGGTGCACCTGGAGCCCAACGAGCAGTGGAACGCCGATATCGACGTGCAGACCTTCGCGCTCGGCCCCGGGGGCCGGGACCTGCGGCTGGGGGTGACGGCGCACGGCCACGAGCGGCTCGCCCTCCAGCACGACCTGGAGGAGTGGATCGCCAAGGCACCCAAGGTCAACAGCGAGCACGACAAGTTGGCCGCCATCTACCGGCGCAGCCTGGTCGACCTGGCGGCGCTGCGGTTCGCGCCGCTGTCGCTGGGCGGCCAGACCCTGCCCGCCGCCGGCCTGCCCTGGTTCATGACCATGTTCGGGCGGGACAGCATCCTGACCTGCCTACAGGTGCTGCCGTTCGCCCCGGAACTGTCCAAGACCACGCTGCGCATCCTGGCGTCGCTGCAGGGCAGCCGGTTCGACGACTTCCGCGACGAGGACCCGGGCCGCATCCTGCACGAGATGCGCTACGGCGAGACGGCCGCGTTCGAGGAGCAGCCGCACTCGCCCTACTACGGCTCGGTGGACGCCACCCCGCTGTTCGTGGTGCTGCTCGACGAGTACGAGCGGTGGAGCGGGGACGCCGCGCTGGTCCGGGAGCTGGAACGGGAGTGCCGGGCCGCGTTGAGGTGGATCGACGACTACGCCGACCTGGCCGGCAACGGCTACATCTGGTACGAGCGGCGCAACACCGAGACCGGCCTGGAGAACCAGTGCTGGAAGGACTCCTGGGACTCCATCTCGTACGCCGACGGCAGCCTGCCGCCGTTCCCCCGGGCCACCTGCGAGGTGCAGGGCTACGCGTACGACGCGAAGGTGCGGGCGGCCCGGATGGCCCGGGAGTTCTGGGGTGACCCGGCGTTCGCCGACCGGCTGGAGCAGGAGGCGGCGGCGCTGAAGGAACGCTTCAACCGGGACTGGTGGGTGGCCGACGGGGAGTACTACGCGCTGGCCCTGGACCCGGACGGCCGACAGTGCGACGTGCTCAGCTCCAACATCGGGCACCTGCTGTGGAGCGGGATCGTCGACCACGACCGGGCCGAGAAGATCGCCGAGCACATGGTCGGGCCCCGGCTGTTCACCGGGTGGGGGGTGCGGACCCTCGCCGAGGGGGAGGTGCGGTACAACCCGATCGGCTACCACAACGGCACGATCTGGCCGTTCGACAACTCCTTCATCGCCTGGGGCCTGCGCCGGTACGGCTTCGCCGAGGAGGCCGCCGCCATCGCCAGCGGCATCCTCGACGCGGCCACCTACTTCGACGGGCGGCTGCCCGAGGCGTTCGGCGGCTACCCCCGGGAGCAGACCAAGTTCCCGGTCGAGTACCCGACGGCGTGCAGCCCGCAGGCCTGGTCGACGGGGGCGCCGCTGCTGCTGCTGCGCACCATGCTCGGGTTGGAGCCGCACGAGGGGCACCTGGCGGTGGAGCCGGTGCTGCCGGTCGGGATGGGCCGCATCGAGGTGTTGGACATCCCGGGTCGCTGGGGGCGGGTGGACGCCTTCGCCCGGGGCCGCCTCGACCTGGACAGGCTGGCCGACTGACCGGGGTTGCGCCCGTCGGCCGGGGGTCCCGCTGCGGCGGCTCCGTCCGACGGTCGCGCAACCCTCGCGGGGTAAAGTCACCGGATGCCGGAACTCGTGTACCCGCCCGTGATCACCGCCGCCAAGACGCTGTTCCGGGTCCTCGACCTGCGCCTGACCGTCGACGGGAACCACCACGTCCCCCGGACCGGTGGGGTGGTGCTGGCCAGCAACCACGTCAGTTACCTCGACTTCATCTTCTGCGGGTACGGGGCGCACGCCTCCCGGCGGTTGGTGCGGTTCATGGCCAAGCACGAGGTCTTCGCGCACAAGGTCTCCGGCCCGCTGATGCGCGGCATGAAGCACATTCCGGTCAACCGGTCGGCGGGCGTCGGCTCGTACAACACGGCGGTGGACGCGCTGCGTCGCGGCGAGGCGGTCGGTCTCTTCCCGGAGGGCACGATCAGCCGCTCGTTCACCGTCAAGGAGCTCAAGAGCGGGGCGGCCCGGATGGCGCAGGCGGCGGAGGTGCCGCTGGTGCCGGTGGCGCTGTGGGGCACCCAGCGGCTGTGGACCAAGGGGCGGCCGAAGACCCTGACCCGGCGGCACACCCCGATCACCATCCTGCTCGGTGAGCCGATGGACCCGGGTGCGTACCCGGACGCCAACACGATGACGGCGGAGCTGAAGACCCGGCTGTCAGCGTTGGTCGACCGGGCCCAGCAGGAGTACCCGGACAAGCCGTCCGGCCCGGACGACACCTGGTGGCAGCCGGCCCACCTGGGCGGGACCGCGCCCAACCCGCAGGAGGCCGCCGAACTGGACCGCCGCCCCCGCCGCTCGACCGCCTCCTGACTGCCGGTCGCCTTCCCTGCCCGGTCTCCCCGCCGCTCGGCCGGTCGTCCTGCCCCTCGACCCTTCCCTGACGGCTGTCCTGGCCGTCCTTCCGGCCGCCGTTCGGGTGGGCCTCGTGCGCTGTCGCAGCCGCAGCCGCAGCCGCAGGCGCAGCCGCTGTCGCAGCCGCAGCCGCTGTCGCAGGCGCGGGCGCGGTGCGGGCGGTGCTGGGGGCGGTGCGGACATTCCGGGCGGACGGAGGTCGGCGGGTCGGGGGGAGAGGGTGGTGTTCGCGTCCTTTCGAGCTGATGACGTCAGCGATTCAGGCATGACCGGTCCGACCGGCCGACCCGGCCGACCCGACCGGCGTGGCCGGCGTGGCCGACTGGTCCCGGCCTGGTCGGTCCGGACAACCCGGGTCGCTGGGCGGACCTTGCCGGGCCGGACTACCCGGTTCGCTGGTCCCGGCCTGGCCGGGCCGGACAACCTGGCTCGCTGGGCCGACCTGGCCGGGTTGGTCGACGCGGCTGGCGGGTTCCGACCCGGCCAGGTTGGTCGACGCGGTGGCTCGACATCTGTGGGGGAAGCCGATACACGCCCCACCACTGAGAGCTTTGCGACGCAACCGCCGCCCGCCGGTCCGGTACCCGGGGGACGGGCATCGTCGGCGATTCGTCAACGTCATCAGGTCGAAAGGACGCTGAGAGGTACACCTACCGGCCGTCCCGGCCAGGCAGATGGGCCAGATCCAGGCCCGGTCCAGCCCAGCCCAGGCCCACAGCAGGCCCAGCCCGGGCCCACAGCAGGCCCAGCCCGGGCCCACAGCAGGCCCAGCCCGGGCCCACAGCAGGCCCAGACCAGGCCCACAGCAGGCCCAGGTCAGGGTGGGGTCAGCTGCCGACCGCGTCCTTGCCGGCCCGTTCCGGGACGCGGTAGTAGTCCTCGCGGGACAGGAACTCCACCGGCAGTGATCCGGGCAGGGTCACCCGCCCCTCGCCGGTCACGGGTGCGGCGGTGGCCCGCCGGATCAGTACGTCCCGCTCCGGGGGCGCCAACTCCACCAGTTCGGGTCGGGTGACCCGGAAGCAGGCCACCGTCCGGCGGATCAGCCGGGCCAGTTCGGTCACCGTGCCGACCGTGCCGCCCAGCGCCAGGGCCGGCTGCTGGATCGTACGCAGCGCGTCGCAGACCACCAGCAGTTCCGCCTCCGCAGTGGCGTCCTGGGTGGGACCGGTCGTCCGCAGCTCCAGCCGGGACGGCCACTGCCAGCGGATCTGTCCGCTGACCAGGCGGGGCAGCCGGACGTTGCGCCGGTGCCGGACACCCGTCGAGTCGATCTTCCCGGCGACCAGGGCCAGGTCACCGGCGAGGCAGACGTAGGCGAGCCGGCGGTCGGTGACGGTGACCGAGGCGGGGGCGGGGAGCACCCAGTGCCCCCGGGCCCCGGTCGGGCTGACCAGGCAGCCGGCCACCGACGTCGGATAGCGGCCGAGCACCCGTTCGCCGGGTTCCGGGACCAGCTCGTAACGGCGGTCGAGCACCGGGGCGGCGTCGTCCTCCGGTGCGTCGAACCGGTGTGGCGCGATGAAGAACGGGGACTTGTCCTCGCGCATGGTCACGACCTCCCCCGCGCAGTGGTCTTCGGGCGTTCAGCCTTGTCGACCCCTGGTGTGCTGTCATGACACCCGTTAGGGGGTCGGCCGGTCGTACGACGCCTGTGACCGGTAGATGCCGATCTCCTCCGGCCGGACGAGGCCGTCCTCGATCGCCCGGGCCAGTAACGCGGCCTTCGTGGCGGCTGGTCGGCCCGCCCGGGTGTACTTGATCCGTGCCCGGTCCACATATTGTTTGACGGTGTGCTCGCTGATCTGCATCCGGCGGGCCACCGACGCCTTCGACATCGACTGGAACCACAGCAGCAGCGCTTCCCGTTCCTTGTCCGACAGGGCCGGTCGGTCCGGGCGCGGATCGCCCACCATCGCCCCGGCCAGCGCCGGCGGCACGTACGGGCGGTCGCTGGCGGCGGCCAGCACCGTCGCCACGCAGTGTTCCCGCCCCTCGTGCTTGGCCAGGAACGCGGTCGCCCCGGCGTCGAGCACGGCGAGCATGGTCGCCGGGTCGGTGTGCTCGGAGTAGACCACCACCCGTCGGCCGGCGGCGCTCAGCTCGGCCAGCTTGTCGAGCATCATCCGCCCGTGCAGTCGCAGATCCAGCAGGATCACGTCGGCCTCCGGCGCGGCCCGCAGCACCAGGTCCGGGTCGTCGCCGGTGGCGAGCACCCGCAGTCGGGGCTCGGTGGTCAGCCAGGCCCGGACCCCGTCGATCACCACCGGATGGTCGTCGACGATCGACACCCCGATCGGGGCTTCCCCGCTCATGGCCGACGCCATCGGGTCTGCGTCCACCTGATCTCCCCGTCCCGTTCGAGTACGTGTTCCACCTGCTCGCCCACCGGGTCGGCTGGCGCATCGACGGCCGCTGGACCGTTAACGTCCGGCGTCACCAGACTGATCACCACCTCCTGTGGGTTGGCCACCACCGTCAGCCGGGCCCAGCGGGTGGCGTCGGCGAGCGCGGCGGCCAGCGGGTCGGCCAGCCGTCGGCGGATCTCGACCGGCAGGGGTGGCGGCGTGCCGATGGCGATCAACTCGATCGGCAGCCCGTTGCGTTCGGCCAGGTCGGCGGCGGCCCGCAGCTCGTGCAGCAGCGGGTCCGGCACGTCGTCGGACTCGGCGATCAGCCGACGCAGCCGGGTCGCGGCGAGCACGCACCGGCGTTGCACGAGCGGGTCGGTCGGGTCGGCGCGGCCGTCGGCCAACTCCGCCAGCACCTGTTCGGCGGCCCCGCCGACCAGCGCCAGCCGGGCCCGCCGGTCCGCCCAGGCCCGTTCGGCGGCGTCCCGTTCGGCGCGGACGGCGAAGGTCGCCGTGGCGGTGTCGGCGCGTTCCCGGGCGAGGGTGGCGATCACCGCGGCCCCGGTGAAGACCGCCACCGGCAGCGACGAGGTGCCGTAGACGTACATCGCGTAGCGGGTCAGGTCGGCGGGGGCGGTCGCCCCGTCACCGACCAGCGCGGTGAGCGCGATCACCGCGTGCCCGGCCAGCAGGACGATCATCCAGCGGATCCGCCGGCCCCACAGCACCACCACGAAGAACCAGGCCAGCCCCGTCCACGCCCAGTTCGCGGCGGCGAAGAGCTGCTCGCGGCCGGCCGCCGCGAAGACCGCCGCGTCGACCACCAGCAGGGCCGCCGCCAGTGGCAGCGCCGGTGGCAGCAGGCCGTGCAGCAGCCGGTGCGCGGCGTACCAGCCGATGGCGCAGGCGGCCAGCCAACCCGCCGCCACCACCGTGGGGGCGGCCAGCGTGGGCCAGGCGCCGAGCACCGCCGGTAGCCCGATCGCGACGTGCCACACCAGGGCGATGGCGACCGCCGCGATCCGGGCCCCCGGTCCGAGGCACGGGCCACGTCGACCGCCGGGCCGTCGGCCGCCGCCGGGTCCGTCGCCCTCTGCTCCGGCCGGGGTACGCGGGCCGAGGCGGTCGTGCCGAGGTCAGTCGTGCCGAGTTCGGTCGTGCCGAGGTCAGTCGTGCCGAGTTCGGTCGTGCCGAGTCCAGTCGCGCCGAGACCGGTCGCGTTGAGGTCAGTCGACATGCGGCCACTCCAGCGTGATCCGGGTGCCCATGCCAGGGGCGGAAGTCACCACCGCCCGGCCACCGACCTCGGCCATCCGGCCCCGGATCGACTCGCGTACCCCGTACCGGTGCAGGGGGATGGTGGCCGGGTCGAAACCGGGACCGTCGTCGACCACCTCGACCACGATGCCGCCGTGGCTGCGGCCCAGCCGCACGGTTACGGTGGCGTCCGGCGCGTGCCGGGCCACGTTGGCCAGCGCGGCGGCGGTGGCGTCGACGAGGGCGGCGGTCACCCCGGCGGGTGCCGCGCAGGGCGGCAGCGTGGCGGTCACCCGCAACTGCGGGTGGGTGGCGAGCAGCGCGCGCAGGCCGGCGTCGGCGTCGACCGGGCCGGCGTCGGTCGGGCCGGCGTCGGTCGGATCGCCCACCGGGCCGGCCCGGGCGTGCGCGAGGCCGACCAGGGTACGCAGGTCGGCGGCGGCACGGTCGCGTAACGCCGCCGAGCCGGCCGGTAGGGCACCCAATCCGACCATGGTGAGCGTGGCCAGGACGGTGTCGTGCAGGTCCCGGTTCTGCCGCCGTTCGACCTCGCGGGCCGTGCGGGCCAGCACCACGTGCCGGCGCAGGCGCTGGAAGTCGGCGAAAGCGGTGTCGGCGCGGCCGATCCAGCGGCGCATCACCGCCGCCATCATCGCCGTGCAGGCCGTCTGCATGAGCAGGGTCGCCGCGTGCGCGCCGGCCTCGACGGTGTTGCCGGCGGCCGAGGTGCCGGCCGCGTATCCGGCGGTGACCAGCAGGCCGGCCGGCACCGACCAGCGGGCCGGCGCGGTGGCCTGCGCGTTGATCACGGTGGTGCTGGCCAGCACGGCGAGCCAGCTACCCTCGCCGGGCAGCACCTCCGGGGCGACCAGCAGCGGGGCCAGCAGGCTTGCCGCGACGGTGAACGTGACGTCCCCGGCGACGAGCCCCGGGCCGATGCCGACCCGCAGGGCGCGCGCCGAATACCACAGCGACCAGCCGGTGAGTGCGGCCACGGCGGCCAGCAGCAGCGGCACCCGCACCGGTGGGGTACGCACCGCCAGCGCGGTCACCGCACCGAACAGCCCGCAGGTCAGCCGCAGCAGCGCCGGCAGGGTGGTGAAGATGAGCTGGAGCGCGCCACCGGCCGGCCGGTCCAGCAACGACGGTGACGAGGTCGGAGCGGGCAGGGCCGACATCGGAGGGAGTGCGTCCTTCGGGCGGTGACCCGTCTGGGTCTGCTCGGCGGTGCATCGACGCCGGAGAATAACATGAGCAGCTCTAACTGTTCACCTTTGGTGTGCGGCGTGTCGCGTTGCGTTCGGTGAACATGCCGGTCGGCATCCGGTGCCGATCAGCGGCGGAGCCACTCCAGGGCGGCCGGCGCACCACCCAGCACCGACAGGTGCCCGTCGTCGTCGGTGATCCGCAGCTCGGCCGCCGGGCAGACCCCGGCCAACCAGCGGCTGTGGCTGGCCGGCACCACCCGGTCGCGCCCGCCGTGCAGCAGCAGCACCGGGACGGTCACCCGGGCCGGGTCGAAACCCCACGGGGTGACGTAGGCGAGGTCGTCGTCGACCAGGCCGTCCGGGCCGCCCCGCACCGCCGGACCCACCACCTCTTCGAGCCAGGCCCACGGCCCGGCCAGGGTGTCCAGGTCGGCCGGGGTGAACTCCGGGTCGTAGTCGGTGTCGGACGCCGCGTGCCGCTCCTTGACCGCCCGGCCCTGGGTGGCGGCCCGCAGTGACTCCTGCCCGGACGGCGTCATCCCGGCGAACCAGTCGAGCCCGGCCGCACCATAGGGGGCGAGGCCGGCGACGGCGACGACGGCGACCACCCGGTCGGGGTGCAACGCGCCGCTGGCCAGCGCGTGCGGTGCCCCGCCGGAGTGACCCACCGTGGCGAACCGGGGCAGGCCCAGCACGTCGGCGACCCGGGCGACGTCACCGGCGGCCGAGGCCACGTCCCGCCCGGGGCGTCGGGTCGAACCGCCGTAACCGGGCCGGTCGTAGGACACCCAGCGCAGGCCGAGCCGGTCGGCGGCGGCGAACAGCGGTGCCGGCGGTGCGCCGATGTTGGGGGTGCCGTGGTGCCAGACGACCGGCAGCCGGCCGGTGCCGTCGTCGCCGGTGTCGTAGACGTGCAGGGTGCCGCCGTCGGGCAGCGGCACGTCACGCTCGGTCAGCACGACGACTCCTCGACGGGTGGGCGGCTCACCGGTCGGCCCAGCCGGTCGGGTTCATGCAGGACTCCCGGGAAATGCCGGAGCCGGTTTGGGGCGACCCGCCGAAGCGCTGCTGGTGCAGGCGGGCGAAGAAGTAGCCCATGCCCTGGAGGTAGCCGTCGGGCAACGCCCAGGTCGGGTCGGCCCGGACCGCCTCGTAGAACTCCCGCCCGAGCGCCACCACGTGGCCCCGGCCATAGAGGAAGCCGTCGTCGGAACCGTCGATCACCGCGTGCACGTCGGCCCGGTCGATGTCGTACAGCTTGCGTTCGACGACCCGGTCGAGGGCGGTCAGCTCGGGACCGGACAGGTCGGCGCAGAGCTGGCCCAGCTGGTCGAGGAAGGCGTCCAGCCAGCCGTCGATCGCGTACACGCTGTCGTCGTCGGCGGCCCGGTCGCGGGTGAGCAGCGCCCGGCGCAGCGCGGCCGGCTCGGGGCCGAGCCGCTCCCAGGCGGCCTCCACCAGGCCCCAGAACCGGGCCTCCTCCTCGGCCGTGGGCAGCCGGTTCGCGGTTTCCGTGTCGCTCATGAGCAGCACCGTAGCGGGCCGCACCGACGTTCTCCGGGCATCCCCGCGTGCAGGTGCTGCGGACGTCGGGGCCGCCCACCCGGGCGGGCGGCCCCGCGAGCGTTCAGCGTGGTCCGCGAGGTACCGCGCGGACGAAGGTGGACCAGGCGGCCGGGGTGAACCGTAACGCCGGGCCGGACTGGTCCTTGCTGTCCCGTACGCCGATCAGGCCGGGCAGGTTGTCGGCCACCTCGACGCAGTCGCCACCGCTCCCGCCGCTGCGGGTGCTCTTGCGCCAGACGGCCCCGGCCAGGTCAGTCATGCTCGCTCCTCGATGATCGTCCCCGGCGACAGTAGGGGTACGCGCTCGCATAGCTGGGGCCTACTTGCTTCCTGTCACGTAGACCCCACGCCCGGGTTGGCCCACGACCAGGTCACGGTCGTGCAGGAGCGAGACGGCGCGGTATGCGGTGGCCACACTGACGTCGAACTGTTCGGCAAGCTCGCTGGTGCTGGGCAGCTTCGTTCCCGGTGTGAGCTCGCCGCTCTTGATCTTCGTGGTCAGCGTGTCGGCGATGCGTCGGTATTCGGCAGGTGCAGAGGGCATGGTTTCGGTCCCTTGGTTCGGCCCTGCCATCTGACCACGAGCCGACCAACGTCAGCAAGTGATGCAAGACAGTCACGCGATGGGCCGGATCCACCGTGACGACTACCTGTTGACCGCCGCACTGACGTTGGCCAGCCGACACCGACCGGTCTGGAGTTGGCGGCGCTGGCGCAGGGTGTGCCACTGCGGCGCGGAACTACCCTGCCGGGCGTGGTGCCACGTTTCGATCAGCCGGGCGGGCCGGCCTGCTGCCGGTGAGCTGCCATTGCTGGTCCGGTCGGCGTGGGAGTGCCTGGACCGGCACCGGCGCGGTCGCTGCGGGAGGTGTGCCGAGACCGGGTTCTGTCCGTTGGTGGAGGCCGCCCGGGGTCGGATCAGGCAGTGGCGCAGGTTCCGGCACGTCTGGGGACGGCGGTGATCGCCCCACCGCCGAAGGCGGGTGACCTGGTGGTCGTCGGCCGGGCGGCCAGTGTGCAGTTCGTCGCGCCGATCACCTGCCGGGTCATTCGGGTGCTGGACTGGATCACCTACGACGGATGGTGCTGGCTCGACGTCTACCAACTGGACGCGAAGGGGGACGCGGTGGCCCGGCGGTCGATCTTCGTACAGCCGGCGGGGTTGCAGGTGTCGCGGCCCGCACCGACGCCCCGGACCCCGAGCCCGGCGGGGAGGGCGCCGAACGTGCGGCGGGGGCCTCGGCCGGCAGGGGTGCCGCCGGTGCCGCGTCGGGCGGACCCCGGGGCGTCGGACGACCGGTCGTGGGTGACGTGATCGCGGTCGTGGGTGACGTGATCACTGTCGGAGGTGACGTGCGGTCAGGGAGTCGTGGGTGACGGGGTGTCAGGGGGTCGTCGTGGCGGCGAAGTAGGGCTCGGCCGCCTCCAGCCGGGGCACCCGCACACCCAGCCGGCGTGCCTCCGCCAGGGTGTCGCGGCAGACCGCGCGCAACTCCTCGGGGTTGGCGTGCGCCTGCGTCACCCGGCGCATCGGCGGGAAATGCCCCATCAGCCAGGACATGGCCGGTGCCGCCAGCCAGAGAGGCGCGGTGAAAGGCAGCAACTCGCCGCGGTGCCGCCGCAGATCGACGCCCCGGGCCTCGACGAGCGGCAGCAGCTCGCGGGTGGCGAGGATCGCCTCGCGGATGTCCCCGGTGGTCAGACCGGACAGTGAGCCCCGCCGCAGGCTCTGCGTGTGCAGGCCGGCGTTCTGGACGAAGTGGACCGACAGCCAGCCACGAAAGTCGGAATTCTCCCGGACCCTGAACCCTGCTCCCCGGAACACCTGGCGGACGGCCCGCTCGCGGTCGGTCGGCGGCCGGTCGAGCGTGCCGAGGAAGACCACCGGCAGCAGGGCCGCGCGCAGCACGCCGTCGTCGCCGAAACCGCCGCCGGCTCCAGGAAAGCCCCAGGCCAGCTGGTCGGCGGGGAGGTGTGCCGTCGCGGTCGACGGCTCGACCCACAGGTTGTTGAAGACGAGCACCGTGGCCCCGCCCACCCGGGGCCCGAGGAAGGCCGTAGCCTCGGCGAAGTTGTAGTGCTGCACGCTCAGCACGATCAGGTCGAAGTCGTGGTCGGGCTCCAACGATTCGCGGTAGCGCACCGGCCACTTCTCGACGACCCGCCTGCCCCACGGTCGCCGCCGCGCGTCGAGCAGATCGAGGTCGATCGCTTCCCCGTACGCCGCCGCCCGGTCCGGCCGGACGTAGAACTCGACGTGGTGCCCGGCCCGTTCCAGGGCCCATCCGTAGGTCGCGCTGATCACGCCCCGGCCGAACATCAAGATCTTCACGCGCACCTCAAGGGCTATAATCGGAGGCCATCTCCACTTCCAAAATATGGAGACAGTCTCCACTTGTCAACGCGAGGCCCCACATGACCGACGCCAAACCGCTGCGTGCCGACGCCAAACCGCCGCGCGCGGACGCCAAGCCGCTGCGTGCCGACGCCCGTCGCAACCGTGACGCCCTGATCGCCAAGGCCCGCGCACTCTTCGCCGACGGCTGCTTCGACCTGCGCTTCGACGACTTCGCCAAGCTGGCCGGGGTCGGCACCGGCACGCTCTACCGGCACTTCCCCACCCGGGAGGCCCTGGCCGAAGCGGTCTACCGGGAGGAACTCGGCGCGATGTGCGACCGGGCCCGGGAGTTGCAGGCCACCCTCCCCGCCGACGAGGCGCTGGCGTCCTTCCTGCGAGGTTTCGTGGCGCACCTGCACGCCCACGAGGGCCTCGCCCGTACCCTCTCCACGCTGATGGCCACCCACTCAGGCGTGCTGGCCGAGGGCGCCGAGGCTCTGGGCCGGGCCGTCGCCGACCTGCTGGCCGCCGCCGTCCGGGCCGGGACCGCCCGCGACGACGTGGGAGCCGGCGCGATCATGATGGCCCTCCAGGGCGTCTGCGCGGCCTACGGCCACCCCGCCTACCGACCCGACGCGGACGGGGTGATCACCCTCGTCCTCGCCGGCCTGCGCCCACCGGCGCGATGAGTGCGGCCCGCGCCCCTACCGCTGGTGGCGGGGGAACGCGGGCCGCACAGGAGGCCGGGGCGGGGTACGGGACGCTCGTGGCTGCCCGTACCCCGCCGATGGCTCAGGTGTCGTAGCGGCAGGTGCCGCCGGTGTTCGCCGTGCAGTCGTTGAGCTGGAGGCTGTCCAGGTTGATGGCCTGGTTGCCGGTGGTCGACTGGGTCGGCACGTTCACCGTGATCCGCACGCTGGCGGCGTTCGCCGGGGCGGTAGCGGTCGTCCGGTACTCCAGCCAGTTGCTGGCGAGCGTCTCGGTCGCCCCGGTGCTGGTCGACAGCAGGGTGCCGCCCGAGTTGTACCAGGCGAGCTGGAGTTGGGTGTTGACCGCCACGCCACTGCGCAACCGGGTGAACAACTTGTACGTCCGGCCGGCGGTGACCGTTGCCCGGTTCGTCAGCGAGATCGACGACGTGTTGGACGGCCCGGTGTAGGTGTTGAGCTGGACCGACCGGCGGCCGTCGAAGTAGGTGCAGGAGTTCGTCGAGATGCCGCAGGCGGGCGTCACCTGGTGCCAGCCGCCCGACGTGGTGAACGTCGACGTGCTGCTGCTCGGGGTGGCGGCCTCGACGGTGCGCTGTTCGGCGGTGAGCAGGTCGTTGTTCGCGCCCACGTCGCAGCAGACCGGGGCGGTCAGCATCGGATGGTTCGCGACGTTCACCTTCGCCGTCGACGGGCTCGGGTCGATGTAGAAGCTGGCCGACAGCTCACTCGGGTCGTAGTAGCTGCGGAACCCCGGGTCGGTGTTCCAGTTGTCCCACCAGCCGTACATGATGTCGGGGACGTAGGAGGCCCCCGTCTCGGCCATCCAGGCGTGCCCCGCGCCGAGGACGTGCAGCAGTTCGTGCCCGGCGACACCGGTGGTCCACGACTCGGTGACCGCCGAGCAGTGCACGCCGCTGGAGTTGCCGCCGGTCGGGCACTGGTAGGCGTCGGAGTTCGACGCGAAATCGGTGAAGACCAGGTAGATCCGGTTGCTGTCCTGGTATCCGGCGGAGACCAGGTCGCTGCGGACGGTGCTGGCGGGGGTGTTCGGGTTCGCCCCGGCGTCGATCTTCTCGGGAACGACCAGGGAGCGGGCGTAGCCGGCGTACGTGCTGGTGTCGTACCCGGTGCGGCAGCTGAAGTTGTAGTGCTGGTCGTAGTTGGTCGACTCGTCGAGCGCCCAGTCGATCCGGTCCACCACCTTGGCGATGTACTCGACGTTGGCCTCGTAGTTGTTGCCGACGCCGTCGTGCCAGGCGTAGATCACCTGGACGGCGGGGGTCGCCCCCGTCGGTGCGGCCGGGTTGGCGACGGTGGACTGGCAGCCGCGCTTGGGCACGGTGGGCATGCTCGGTTGCGCGTACGGCTGGGCCGCCTCGGTGCCTGGCCCCCAGGCCAGGGCAGCGGTGGGGGTGGAGACCACCGCGAGAGCGGTGGCCAGGGCGGCGGTGACGACGGCGGTGAGGGTACGCGGCCGTCGGGTCCGGAACGGGGACCGGGGCAAGGGTGCTCCTCGATTGGTGGGGACACTGCCGGTGGGCAGCGCTTTCCATCCAAACCGAGTGGCATGACATACATCAATGTAAATGAATGGTGAGCAAGGTCATTCCCAGGTCCTGGGTAGATGCTTGTCCTGGCGCACATAACGTGCAGTGAGCAACCGGTCACGATGGGCGTCGGCGGCGGAGTCGACTCACGCGGGCCACCCCGACCTGCCCGATCTTCGACCACCGCTCCGCGGGGCGGTGGATTCCCACCCGCGAGGCGTTGCTGTCAGCCGCGCTCCGGCCGCTGGCGGCAGAGGTACACGTCGTAGCCGCCGAGCTCGTACCGAGAAACCACGTCGACGCCGAGCGCCTGGGTGGACCGGGCGAAGTTGACCGACATCGCGCCCGACGAGGGAAGGACGTAGGCCACCCGAGCGGACCCACGGACCTGGTCCCGGTACGGTCGGTACCGATCGAGACCGGGCGACAGGTCCTCATCGAGGACGGCGCACCGCACCTGCTCCCGACTGCGGTAAGCGAGCCGGTTGCACGTCCAGTACCCGGAATAGACATGGCTGACGCCGGCCGTTCGCAGACCGTCCACAAGCCGCTGTTCGTCGTCGGCCTGAGCGGCGTAGTCGGACCGGTGGGCGATCAACTGCCCGGTGGCGACCGACAGACCGACGAAGAACGCACCAGCGAGTGCGATACAACCAGCGGCCAGGAATGCACCGCCCAGGCTCGGGCCGGTCACCCGTCGTCGGATTCCACCATGGTCGCCAGAGGTGCCGGACCCCACCCTGGCGACCACGGAGGCCGCACCGACCCACAACGGCCAGAGAACGGCTGGCAGCGACACCAGCCCATAGTGGAGGTAGCGGGCACTCTCGACGGGGGTCATCGCCGACGAGGAACTTGCGACATACGCGGCGAGGGTCATCGCGGCACCGGCGACGAGCGCCAGCCGGCCGGCGTGCACACGACGTTCAGCGCCGTCGGCGCGACGAAATGCGGCGACCGCGACGGCCGTTGCCGCCACCAGCAGGACAAGATAGGTCGGCCCCCACCACAGTTGCCAGGTGGCACAGTGGCTCGGCGCACACAACCCGGAGCTGAGCGGTAGGCCGACCAGGACCGCGCCGTGCAACCTGTCCGACCAGGCGGCCGGCTCGGTCGCACCACTCAGGGAAAGCAACACCAAAAACGAATCGGGACGGTCCAGGCGAAGGTTGAACACGATCAGTGGCGCTGCGCCGAGGAGGAATCCACAGACCGCCAGGGACACCCGACGTAGCGTCATCCCCGCCCGTCCCACCCATGCCACGAGCAGGACGGCGGCGGCAACGTACGGCAGGGCGAGCCAGTGGGTCCAGACGATGTAACCGGCCAACCCGCCCCACACGACGAGCATCGTCCTCGGCTTCTCCGGCCGCAGGACCAGCAGTGCGGACGCCAGCATGAGGCCGGCGACGGCGGTGGCGACGTCGGAATAGCCGCCGGCGCCGATGATCTGATCTTTCACCACCCGATCAGACCCGAACGCCAAGACTCCCGTGACGAAGACGGCGAACCAGGAAGAATAAAGGGTACGCGTCAACCGGAAAACGAGGAGGAGGAACACGGCGTACATGACGAGTGCCGGCAGCCGGAGGGTCCACCAGTGCGTGCCGAAAACCTGCACCAACGGAGCCGCAAGATAGGAATAGAAGGTGCCCATGTAGTCCTGGCCGTAAAAGAAGGTCGGCCAATCCCGGCCTTCTCCGATGTGCAGAGCGGCCAGGCCGGCGGTGCCCTCGTCGCTGTTGGCCGGCGGGACGTCCACAGCTATCAGAATCGCCCGGTAGACGACACCCACAAGGCCGAGAATTGCTGCCGTCCAACATGGAAGCGACTTCCGCAGGCGAATCCCCGCAGTGGCTCCCACTACCGTGTCTCCTGCGTTCCCCACCCGCCCGACGGGATTGTTGCTTTCCGCCAGCTTTGCCACGGCCCCCCTTTCCGAGCGGCGTCCACATCCCCATCGGGCCGTACCGGGCGATTCTGCCACAGCGTGCGGCGGGCACCGGCCGCTGCGGAGCGGTTGTCGTTGGCCTGCCCGGCCGGGCCGCAAAGGTGGGCGGTGGCTGCGACGCGCCCCATCGACTGAGGGAGGAGTATCTGTGCGCCCGGCAGGATTCGAACCTGCGGCCTTGGGATTAGAAGTCCCCTGCTCTATCCGCTGAGCTACGGGCGCGCGGCGTACGTGTCGCGCCAAGAGGGTACCGCCGACCCCCTGCCATCCGGGGGCACGGGTCGCGTCCGGACAGGCGTGATCAGCGTCGCACGACACCCCCCATCCGGGCACCCGGCTTCCGGCCGGCGCGTCGGCCCGTACCCTCGGTCCGTGCTGCTGGAACCGGACACCGAGAACGAGGTCGCCTACGAGCTGTGCCAGCTCCTGGGTCGGGCCATCCTGCCGGTCCATACGGCAGGTGACCCGGGCACGGCCTTCTTCCTCGACCACCCCGGGGGCGGTTTCCTGCTGACCGCCGACGTGGTCGCCGCGCAGGCGCGGTGGCTCGGCCTGCGGCCCAGCGTCACGGAGCCGACCGGCACGGCCGGGGAGTCGCTGACGCTTACGGACCTGCCGGCGCGGTGGGTGCGCGATGCCCGGCTCGGGGTGGCCGTCCTGCCGGCCGCCGCCCTGCACGGGTTCGCCGCCGGGCAGGGCTGGCGGTGGCGGGTGCAGCCGGTGCCGGCCGCGGTCGCCGTCCGGGCGGACGACCTGGCCGGCTTCGGTGCCGGGCCGGTCACCGCGATCGTGCTGGCCCTCGGCGTCGGCGTCGACGGCGCCCGACCGCTGGAGGTCGCCGTCGAGCGTGCCGTCCGCGACGGCGACGCGCTGCGCATCGCCGCCGCCCTCCCCGCCGGCTACGTCGGCGCCCCCGTCTTCGGGGTACGCCCCGACGCCGACGGGGAGATCGGCCTGCGCTGCCTCGGCGTGGTCCTGCCCGGGGACGGTGCACCCGGGGACGGGCATCCGGTGGCGACCCTCGACCGCGTGCTAGCCGCCCTCCCCGCCACCTGACCCGCCGCCGCGCCCGCCTAACCAGGCGGCGTGGTCGTCGACCCGGCCGCGGAAGGCGTCGGGCCGGCACCGAGGAACGCGTCGGCCCAGCGACCGACCTCGGTGAAGACCTGCTCGCGGACGGCGGGGCCGGACAGCACCAGGTCGTGCTTGCCGCCGTCGAAGCGGGTGACGGTGACGTGCCGGCCGAGTCGGGGCGCCCAGCGGACCATGTGTTCCACGTCCAGCACCGCGTCGGCCAGCGCCGCCGAGTCGTGCCAGCGGGTGCCCCGGAAACTCCGGGTCGAGCAGGCCACCAGTACCGGGATGGGGATGTCCAGCCCGGCGCGGAGCTGCCGTTGGGCGGTACGGATCGCGGTCAGCCAGCCGGCCCGGACGGGGAACCCGGCGAGCGGCTTCCAGGCCAGGTCGTACGTCCACTCGCCGCGATGGTCGGCGTGCAGGCTCTCGCCGTACACGGTGCCCAGGCCGAAGGGGAGGATGCGGTGCGGCGCGCGACGGCCCAGCCGGGCGACGGCCGCCGCGAGGGGTCGACGGACCACCCAGGGGGCGTTGAGGTCGAAGAAGGGGCTGTTGAGGACGAGCCCGTCGACTCTGCCGGCGTCGCGGCGGGCGTGCGCCCAGAGCGAGATGATCAGGCCGCCGGTGGAGTGGCCCATGGCGAGCAGGGTGTCGTGCCCGTCCTCGTCGCGGATGATCTTCGCGGCGGCGTCCAGCTCGGGGAAGTAGTCGCTCAGGTCGCGGCAGAAGTTCGGGGTCTGGTGGGGTAGCAGGCTGCGGCCGTACTTGCGCAGGTCGAGGGCGTAGAAGTCCCAACCGCGCTCGGCGTAGAAGTCGGCCAGGTGGGTCTGGAAGAAGTAGTCGACGAAGCCGTGCACGTAGAGCACCGCACGCCTGGTCGGGCGCTCGGCACGCCGCCGGACCAGCGTCGCGACCACCGGCCCCTCGTCGTCGGTGCCCAGGTCGATCGTCTGCCGCTCGTACGGCGGCCCCAGCACGTCCTGTTCCACGACCGCGACGCTACGCCCGCCGACTACCCGGCGGTAGCCCCGGTGCCGGGGTGGCCGAACCCCACGTCGACGCGACGGGTCGCCCCCGCCTGGCGTAACGCCTGGGCAGGGGCGACCCGGTGACCGGTCAGGCGGTTTCGGCGTCCACCCGGTGGGTGTCGTTGTCGGCGTCGAGGTCCGGCAGCGGCGCGGGGACGGGCTGGGCCATCTCCCGGATGTGCTTGTTGTGCCGGGGCTCCTGCTTGGTCTTGGCGTCGTTGAGCTTGCGGCGCAGGTCGTCCCGGGCGTCGTTGAGGGCGGCCCGCAGATCCTCCTCGCTCGACGTGGTGACGATCTTCTGCCGACCGGCGATCCAGCACTCCAGGGTGACCTTCTGCCCGCGCGCCTCCCGGTCCTTGACCGACACCTCCAGCTCGGTGGCGTCGGCGTGGAAGGCGGCCAGCCGGGCGTCCAGGGTGCCGAACTGCTCGACGATCCAGTTCCGGTCGCCCTGGGAGAAGCCCGCGCCCATCCGCAGGCACTCGGCCACGGTCGCCGGGTTCGTCACCGCGCTCATCGCCGCACCTCCCGCTCGGTGCGGACGGAACCGGTGGTACGGAGCGGGGTCCGAATCATCAGCACTGCCTTTCTCTTCGGACGTCGTGCCTGGTGGTACCTGGTTGATCAACTCATTACCCAGTCGGGGTCGACCTCACTCCGGGTAACGCCGTCTTCTCGGTGTCGTTGTCGCTCGATGCCGGTCGTTCCCTCCGATGCCGGTCGTCGCCCCGCCCCTGCGGTGGCCTCTGGTCCCATCCTGGTCCCGGCCCGGCAGGGTCCTCCAGGGCCGGTCGACCTAGCACGACGGGACCTTGATCAGGTCGTCGTCCACAGGCGCTCCGGTTGTCCACAGGGCGGGGCGCGGGGCTCGCATCGTCGCGCCGCGCGGGTCAGGCTCGGTCCCGAGTCGACTCGCCACCGCATCCGCAGGACCCCTGGGAGGGGGAACGATGTTTGACACTTATGTAACTATTGTCGGCAACGTACTGACCGCGCCGGAGTGGCGTCGTACCGCGCAGAGCAACATCCTGGTCGCCAACTTCAAGGTGGCCTCGACCGCCCGCCGCCTCAACCGGGACAGCGGCCGGTGGGTGGACGGCAACAGCCTCCGCGTCCGGGTCAACTGCTGGCGCAAGCTGGCCGAGGGGGTGGCCGCCTCCGTCATGGTCGGCGACCCGGTGGTGGTCGCCGGGCGGCTCTACACCCGCGACTGGACCGACGACGCCGGCAACCACCGGGTCCTCTACGAGTTGGAGGCGGTCGCGGTCGGCCACGACCTGTCCCGGGGTCGGTCCCGCTTCCTGCGCAACCGGCCGAGCATGGCCACCAGCGCGGTGGAGGACGACGAGGCGGCCCAGCGGGTGCAGGGTGAGCCGACCGAGCCGGTCCCGGTCGGGCAGGCTCCCGCCGGGCCCGACGACCGGCCCCTCGACGACGACTTCGAGCTGTCCGGCTTCGGCTTCCCGCGCGCCGGCCACGACCTGCCCGGCCACGACCTGCCCGGCAGCGGGTACGCCCCGGCGACCGACCCGTTCGACGACGAGCCCGACGACGACCTCACCCCGCTGCCCGACGACGGGACCGACACCGGTGACGACCCGACGGCCCGGTCCGGCGACTGGGCCGAGCCGCACCGATCGGGCGAACAGAGCCGGTCGGACGGGCCGGGCGTGCCCGGCGGCGCGGGGCGGTCGGGCGGCGAGGGGCAGCCCGACGACGCGGAGCAGCCGACCGACGGGGGGCAGCCGGGCGACGGGGACCGGTCCGGTGGCGCGGGCCGGTCGAGTGGTGCGGTGGCGACGCCGGGCGAGGTGGCCCTCGGTCCGGCGGGTCGGGCCCGACGTGGCCGGGGTCGGGTGCCGGCCCCCGCCTGAGCCGCCGGCCCGCGCCGGGGAAGGGGCGCGGGTCGCGGTGCGTACGAACGGGGGCGGGGTGGCGACGGCGACGTGGCCACCCCGCGTACGACTAGGCTGGCCGGCCGGAGGTGGTGCGGGTGGGGCGGCGCACAGCGGCGGCGGACGCGGTCGGCCTGGTGGCCGGGTACGCGCTGGACAGCCTGCTCGGCGATCCACGGCGCTGGCATCCGGTGGCCGGTTTCGGTCGGGCCGCCGGTGCCCTGGAACGTCGGGTCTACCGCGCCGATCGTCGGGCGGGAACGGTCTTCAC
Source organism: Micromonospora sp. RL09-050-HVF-A (assembly GCF_019374995.1). Lineage (NCBI taxonomy): Bacteria > Bacillati > Actinomycetota > Actinomycetes > Micromonosporales > Micromonosporaceae > Micromonospora > Micromonospora sp. RL09-050-HVF-A. Next base: position 3,114,763 of record NZ_JAGKQP010000002.1, on the reverse strand, counting down.
CGCCGTGGCCGTGGGTGCGCCGGTGCTGCTCGGTGCGGTCGCCAGCCGGGCCACCCGGCGACACCCGGTGGCCCGGGCCCTGGTCGTGGCCGCCGGCACCTGGACCGTGCTCGGCGGTCGGACCCTGCGCCACGAGGCGACGGTGATGGGCACCGCCCTGCGCGCCGGTGACCTGCCGACGGCCCGGCACCGGCTTGGACACCTCTGCGGCCGGGACCCGTCCCGGCTCGACGAGAGCGAGTTGGCCCGCGCCACCGTCGAGTCGGTCGCCGAGAACACCTCCGACGCGGTGGTCGCCCCGCTGCTCTGGGGTGCCCTCGCCGGGCTGCCCGGGCTGCTCGGCTACCGGGCGGCCAACACCCTCGACGCGATGGTCGGGCACCGCTCACCCCGCTACGCCCGGTTCGGCACCCCGGCCGCCCGGCTCGACGACCTGCTCAACCTGGTGCCGGCCCGACTGACCGGGCTGCTCACCGTCGCCGCCGCGCCCACCGTGCACGGCGACCGGGAGCGGGCCTGGCAGGTCTGGCGACGGGACCGCCACGACCACCCCAGCCCCAACGCCGGGCAGTGCGAGGCGGCCATGGCCGGCGCGCTGGGCGTCCGGCTGGGCGGCCGCAACGTCTACTTCGGGCGGTCCGAGGTGCGACCGTTCCTCGGTGACGGCCCACGCCCCGAGGCCCGGCACCTGAAACGGGCCGGCCGGCTGTCCGGGACGGTCGGCCTGGCCGCCCTCGCGCTGGCTGCCGCCTGGCCGTTGACCGGCCGCCCGCTGGCCACCGCCGCCGGCCGCACCCTGCTGCGCCGACCGGCCCGGCAGATCGTCGCCCGTCTCGGCACCGCCGGCCGGGTGAGCGGACGGTGAGCGGAGGGCTGCTCGTCGCGGGCACCACCTCCGACGCGGGCAAGAGCGTGCTGACCGCCGGCATCTGCCGCTGGTTGCACCGGCAGGGGGTCGCCGTCGCGCCGTTCAAGGCGCAGAACATGTCGAACAACTCCGCCGTGGTGGTCGGCCCCGACGGGCGTGGCGGTGAGATCGGTCGGGCCCAGGCGATGCAGGCCGCCGCCTGTGGCCTCACCCCCGACCTGCGGTTCAACCCGGTGCTGCTCAAACCGGGCAGCGACCTGGCCAGTCAGGTGGTGCTGCTCGGGGAGGCCGTCGACACGGTCACCGCCGGCAACTTCCGTACCATGCGACCCAGGCTCGCCGAGACGGCGTACGCGGCTCTGGCCGAACTGCGGGCAACGTACGACGTGGTGATCTGTGAGGGGGCCGGCAGCCCCGCCGAGATCAACCTGCGGGCCGGCGACTACGTCAACATGGGGCTCGCCCGGCACGCCGGTCTGCCCACCATCGTGGTCGGCGACATCGACCGGGGCGGCGTGTTCGCCTCGATGTTCGGCACGGTCGCCCTGCTCGACCCCGCCGACCAGGCGCTGATCGCCGGCTTCGTGATCAACAAGTTCCGGGGCGATCTGGGTCTGCTCCGCCCCGGGCTCGACATGCTGCACCGGGTGACCGGCCGGCCCACCTACGGGGTGCTGCCCTGGCAGCTCGACCTGTGGCTCGACGCCGAGGACTCGCTGGCCTACGGGCGGGTGCTCGGCCGGCCCGCCGCCCCGTACGGCACCGAATGGCTCGACGTCGCGGTGGTCCGGCTGCCCCGGATCAGCAACGCCACCGACGTGGAGGCCCTCGCCACCGAGCCGGGGGTCCGGGTCCGGCTCACCGTCGAACCCGCCGAGCTGGCCGCCGCCGACCTGGTCGTCCTGCCCGGCTCCAAGTCCACCGTCGCCGACCTGGCCTGGCTGCGGGAGACCGGGCTCGCCGAGGCGGTCACCGCGCACGCCGCCGCCGGCCGGCCGCTGCTCGGCATCTGCGGCGGGTTCCAGATGCTGGCCACGGCCATCCACGACCCGGTGGAGAGCCGGCAGGGCAGCGTCCCCGGCCTGGGCCTGCTGCCCATCGAGATCACCTTCGATCCGGGCAAGACCGTCCGGCCCGCCGTCGGCACCGCCGCCGACGTCCCGGTGCGCGGCTACGAGATCCACCACGGGTTCGTCTCCGCCGCCGATCCGGCGCTGCCCCCGCTGCTGCACCACGCCGACGGCCGTCCCGAAGGCGCCCGGCTCGGCGCGGTGCACGGCACCCACTGGCACGGTGCGTTCGAGTCCGACGGGTTCCGCCGCCGGTTCCTCACCGAGGTGGCCCGGTCAGCCGGGCGGCACGGCTTCACGGTCGCACCCGACACCAGCTTCGCCGCCGCCCGCGAACGCTCCCTCGACCTGCTCGGTGACCTGGTCGAGGAGCACCTGGACACGGCCGCGCTGTGGCGGCTCGTCGAGACCGGCGCCCCCGCCGGCCTCCCGTTCATCCCGCCCGGCGCACCACCGACGAACTGACCGTCCCGCCCGCACCGGCCGGTCGCGGCGATCGTGCCGCCCGTGGCCCGGCCACCGGCGGGTCGTCAGAGCCGGATGTCGGCGGCCCCCGCCGGGCATCTTTCAGAGGCGGGCCTCGCCGTCACCGGCCCGCTCAGAGCCGGACGTCGGCGGGGCGGTCGGACAGGGGCAGCCCCGCCTCCCGCCACGCCTGCACACCGCCCGTCATGTCGGTGGCGTTGCGCAGGCCCAACGCCTGGAGGCTGGCCGCCGCCAGGCTGGAGCTGTAGCCGTGCCGGCACACCACCACGATCTCCCGGTCGTAGCCGGTCGACTCGGGGATGCGCCAGTCGCTGGCCGGGTCCAGCCGCCACTCCAGCACCGTCCGGTCGATGACGATCGCACCGGGCAGTTCCCCCTGCTCGTGGCGTTGACCCTCGGTACGCGTGTCGACCAGCAGCGCACCCGCCCGTACCGCCTCGACCGTCTGTTGAGGACTCAGCCGCCGCAGCCCGGCTCGGGCCTGTTCCAGCAGGGCGTCCACACCGGGACTCATCACGTCATTGAGCACGTCCAGATCATGCCCCGGCCCCCGCACCCCCGCCTGACGAACAGCACTCCCCACGGCGGAACCAGGCTCACGGGGGACACCCGCTAGCGTCACCGGTGTGACGGTGGCCCTGGTGGAGGCGTACGCGACGCTGGCCCGCCGGGTGCTCGGCGGACCCGCCCGGTTGGGGCGTACCCGACTGGTGGCCGTCGACGGGCCCAGCGGCGCGGGCAAGAGCGTGTTCACCGCGCGCCTCGCGGACGCCCTGGCCGCCCTGCCCGACGGCGGGCGGCCACCGGTGGTGCACACCGACGACCTGCTCGACGGCTGGGACGACCAGTTCACCTTCTGGACCCGGCTGGAACGACGGGTGCTCGCCCCGCTGCGGGCCGGCCGACCGGGGTCCTACCAGCGGTACAGCTGGGTGCGGCGGTCGTTCCTGCCCCGCGCGGTGCCGGTGCCGGTCGCGCCGGTGCTGCTGCTGGAGGGGGTGAGCGCGGCGCGGGCGGCGATCCGGCCGGAGCTGACCCTGTCGGTGCAGGTCACCGCCCCGGCCGGGCTGCGGCTGCGCCGCGCGCTGGACCGGGACGGGGTGCAGCTCCTGCCGGAGCTGCGGCGCTGGCACGCCGGGGAGGAGACCCACTTCGCCGCCGACCGGACGGCCGCCGCCGTGGACCTGGTGGTCGACGGGGCACCGACGCTGCCGCACGACCGGGACCACTACTACGTCCGCCGCCCGCCGTCCGCCGCCCCGGTCGACCCGGCCTGGCTCCGCTGACCCCGGTCTGACGCCCGTGCAGGGGACGGTCGCTGCCGGTTCCGGCTCGCCGGGTACCTCCCGGTAAGGCCGGCATACGATGCCGGTCATGACCTCACCGATCATGTCCGAGTCCGAGGTACGGGCCGCCGTCGCGCGGGAGCTGCCCGGTGTCCGTGCCGACCTCGAACGCCTCGTCCGCATCCCCGGCATCGCGTTCGAGGGCTTCGACCACTCGCACGTCGAGCGCTCCGCCGAGGCGGTCGCCGAGTTGCTGCGCGGCTGCGACCTCGACGTGCGGATCGTGCGGTCGGGCGGCCAACCCGCCGTGATCGGGACGAGGGCCGCCCCGCCCGGCGCACCCACCGTGCTGATGTACGCCCACCACGACGTGCAGCCCGTCGGCGACCTGTCGCTGTGGGAGTCCGAGCCGTTCGAGCCGGTCGAGCGGGACGGCCGCCTCTACGGGCGCGGCGCGGCCGACGACAAGGCCGGCATCATGGCGCACGTCGCCGCCCTGCGCGCCTTCGGTGACCGACTCCCGGTCGGCGTGGTGCTGTTCATCGAGGGTGAGGAGGAGTACGGCTCCGACTCGCTGGAGCGGCTGCTCGCCGAGCACCGGGAGGAGATCGCCTCGGACGTCATCGTGATCGCCGACTCCACCAACTGGGACGTGGGCGTACCGGCCCTGACCACCTCGCTGCGCGGCGTGGTCAACCTGTTCGTCGAGCTGCGCACCCTGGACCACGCGGTGCACAGCGGCATGTTCGGCGGTGCCGTGCCGGATGCGCTGACCGCGCTGGTGCGTCTGCTGGCGACCCTGCACGACGATGCCGGAGACGTGGCCGTCGCGGGCCTGACCAGCCGGACCGGTGCCGCCGTCGACTATCCGCAGGACCGGTTCCGGGCCGAGGCCGGGCTGGTCGAGGGGGTGTCGCTGATCGGCAGCGGCCGGATCACCGACCGGCTCTGGACGAGGCCGGCGTTGGCCGTGCTCGGCATCGACGCCCCGGCCACCGGTGAGGCACCGAACGCGCTGGTCCCGGCGGCGAAGGCCAAGCTGAGCGTACGGCTGGCGCCGGGTGACGACCCCAAGCGGGCGTACGACGCGGTGTGTGCCCATCTGGAGCAGCACGCCCCGTGGGGTGCCCGGGTGGCGGTGACCCTGGAGCACGACGGTGACCCGTGTGTCATCGACGCGTCGGGGCCGATGTTCGACGCGGCCCGCGCGGCGTTCCGGGCCGCCTGGGACGGCACCGAGCCGGTGGACATCGGCGTCGGCGGTTCGATCCCGTTCATCGCCACCTTCCAGGAGATGTTCCCGCAGGCGGCGATCCTGGTCACCGGGGTGGAGGACCCGCACGCGCGGGCGCACGGCCCGAACGAGAGCCTGCACCTCGGTGAGTTCGCCCGGGTCTGCCTGGCCGAGGCGCTGTTGCTGGCCGGGGTGGCCGAGCAGGGGCGGCAGGCCGGTTAGGCCGCGGAACCACAAATTTCGGGGTCGTTGTCGGAGTTTGCGGCGTGTCGGACGGCAGGCTGGTATAGCCTTTCGAACATGCGTACGAACGACGTGATGACGCGGCTGGAAGCCGCCGTGAGCGCTCTGGGAGACGTCGACGTCTCCGCGTGGCCCGAGGACACGCTCAAGGAACAGCTCGGCGAGCTTTCGGCGGTGTTGGTCGCCCTGGACGGGGTGTTGTCCCGGGTCGCCGACGGCGTCCGCGCCCGGGGTCTGCGCATCGAGGAGCCCGTCTCGGCCTGAGCCGTGGTCCGGGTGGTCACACCCGGTGCCGTTGGGGAGGACGGCCCGATCGGGACGGCCCGGGTACGGCAATACCCGGGTGATGTCGGGGGTGGCTGGCAGGATGAGGTGCGTGCGGTTCCTCGACCTGGCAGCCACCTCCGCGGCCGTCGCGGCCACCTCCGGCCGACGCGCCAAGGTGGAGTTGCTGGCTGGCGCGCTGCGGGCGCTCGACCCGTCCGAGGTGTCGGTCGGCTCCGGCTATCTCGCCGGTGAGCTGCGCCAGCGGCAGACCGGCGTGGGCTGGGCCAGCCTGCGCGAACTGCCGCCACCGGCCGCCGGGCCGACCCTGACCGTGACCGCTGTCGACGCGGCGATCGACGAGATCGCGGCCGTGCACGGCCCCGGTTCCCAGGCCCGCCGCCGGCACCTGCTCGCCGCCCTCCTGGGTGCCGCCACCGCCGACGAGCAGCGGCTGTTGGTCGACCTGTTCCGTGGCGAGCTGCGCCAGGGCGCCCAGGCGGGCCTGCTCGCCGACGCCATCGCCCGGGCCGCCGAGGTGCCGGTGACGGCGGTCCGCCGCGCCCTGCTGCTCGCCGGTGACCTGCGGGCCGTCGCGCTGGCCGCCCGCACCGGCGGGGCCGCCGCACTGGCCGGGTTCGGGCTCCAGGTGGGCCGGCCGCTCGCGCCGATGTTGGCCCAGAGCGCACCCTCGGTCGATGCCGCGCTCCAGGCCACCGGGGTCCCGGCGGTGGTCGACGTGAAACTCGACGGCATCCGCATCCAGGTGCACCGCAACGGCGACGACGTCGCGGTCTTCACCCGCAGCCTCGACGAGATCACCGACCGGGTGCCCGGCGTGGTGGCCGCCGTGCGTGCGTTGCCGGCCCGGGAGCTGGTGCTCGACGGCGAGGCGATCGGGTTGGACACCGCCGGCCGCCCGTTGCCGTTCCCGCAGACCTCCAGCCGGGCGGCCCGCCGGGCCACCGCCGTCGCGACCGCTGCGACCTCCGCCGACGCTGCGACTTCCGCCGACGCTGCGACCTCCGCCGACGGTGCGACCTCCGCCGACGGTGCCCCCGCCGCCAGCGCTGCGGCCGACGTGGCCCCGCTGGCCGAGGCGACCGCGCTCACGCCGTACTTCTTCGATCTGCTGCACCTCGACGGCGACGACCTGATCGACCTGCCCGGCCGGCAGCGGTGGGCCCGGCTCGCCGACGTGGTCGACGGGTCGCTGCTGGTCGGTCGGGTCGCGGTCGACGATCCCGAGCAGGCCGGCGCGGCGTTCGCCGCCGCGCTCGACGCCGGTCAGGAGGGGGTGGTGGTCAAGTCTCCGGACGCCCCCTACGACGCCGGTCGCCGGGGCACGGCCTGGGTCAAGGTCAAGCCCCGGCACACCCTCGACCTGGTCGTGCTGGCGGTGGAGTGGGGCAGCGGCCGGCGGGAGGGTTGGCTGTCCAACCTCCATCTCGGGGCGAGGGATCCGCGCACCGGTGAGTTCGTCATGCTCGGCAAGACCTTCAAGGGGCTCACCGACGAGTTGCTGCGCTGGCAGACCGAACGCTTCCTCGGGCTGGCCGTGGAGCGCGGCGACTGGGTGGTGCGGGTCCGCCCCGAGCAGGTGGTCGAGATCGCCTTCGACGGGGTGCTCGCCAGCACCCGCTACCCGGGCGGGGTGGCGCTGCGGTTCGCCCGGGTGCTGCGTTACCGCGACGACAAGTCGGCTGCCGAGGCCGACACCATCGACACGGTCCGGGCACTGCACGCCGGACGGCTCACCGGCTGAGCCGCACCCGGTGGGACGCCGGTCAGAGCGTGGACAGCGACCGGGCGTAGTTGACCTGGTTGTTGATCTGCTGGACCTGCGCCTGGTCGACGACCGGGATGCGGGCCACGTACTGGTGTCCGCCGTTGGTCACCGTCACCTGCACGGTGCCGTGGTGCCGCGTCTCCTTGATCAGCAGGAAGAGCAGGCTGAAGATGGTCAGGCAGAAGAAGCCGAGGATGGCGCAGACGATCGCCCAACTGGCGATCTTCTCCTCCCGCTGCCAGTAGTCGGCCACGTACCAGGTGGCGCCGGCCAGGGGCAGCACGCCGGTCGGGGTGCGGATCACCGGCGGGGTGACCATGATCTCGCCGATCTGCACCGCCACCGGCTGCTGACCACCCATCGCCCCCGGCGGCGGGGTGAAGCGCGGCGGGTACGGCCCCGGCTGGCCCATCGACGCGGCGTACGGGTCGACCCCGGCCGGCGCCGGGAACGGCGCCGGTGACGTGGCGAACTGGGCCGGTGGGGCCGAGAACTGGTCTGGCGATGCGGAGAACCGTGCGGGCGGGGCCGAGTACGGTCCGCCGCCCATCGACGGGGTGGAGAGGTCGACCGGCGCCGCCGGGGGAGGTGCGGTCGGGAACGGGGCCGTGGGAGGTGTCTGCTGCGCCGGGGCCGGGGCACGTCCGGCGACGGCGCCCAGGGATCGTAGGCGGGGTTCGCCGGCGTGGGCGGATCGGACGGGTACGACGGGGCGGGGTCGGAGGTCACCGCGACACCTCACGCGCGTTGAACATCCTGCGGACCATACAGCGTCCGGCGTCGCCCCGCGTTCCGGTGTGGTGCCGTGTTCCGGTGTGGTGCCGTGTTCCGGCGTGGTGCCGCGTTTCGGCGTCGCCCGGTGTTCCGGCGTTGCCTCGTGTCCCGGCGTGGTGCCGGCCTGTCGGCCCGGCCGGGTAGATGCCTGTCGTGCGTCCTTTCGAGGTGATGACGAGAACGAGTCAGGCCTACCGGGGCGTGATGGGCCGAGTCGCACGGTCCCGGCGGTCGACCGGTTGATGCTGTGACGTCATCAGCTCGAAAGGACGCGCACCTATGATGCGCCGCCCCCGGCTGGTGCCAGCTCCGCCGGCGGTGGGGCGGCGCGAGTCGGCTGGGACCCGCACCGTCCGTCCGGTGGAACCGACCCGGTCGGCCAAGCCTGGTCGGCAGTGGAGTGCCTGGCGCTGCGGGAGGGGACCGTTCAGCGGGGATCGCGGCCAGGCGGGGGTGCCGGTCGGGCGAAAGTGCCGGTCGGGCGAAAGTGCCGGTCGGGCGGTCAGGCGGGGGTGACGGGTTCGGCGGCTCGGTCGACGGGCGGCTTCGGGGCGTCCAGGCCGGCGGCGCGGCGGGCCTCCCGCCGGGCCACCCAGCCGTAGCCGAAGAGCGTCATCGCGGCGAACAACCACCACTGGACGACGTAGCCGAAGTTCTGCCAGTTGTTGGTGTGCCCGATCGGCACCGCCCGGAACGTCGGGTCGTTCGCCGGGGTCTGCTCGTCGAGCAGCAGGTACGCCCCGTGCAGCGGGTACGGCAACTCCCGGGCCAGCTTGTCCACGGTCACCCGGCGGGTCTCCAACCGGCCGTCGCGCCGGTCCACCCCGTTGCCGCCGCTCTCGGTGGGGTGCACCCGGCCGACGACGGTCACCGTGCCGGTCGGCAGTGCCGGCACCTCGGGCATCGCCAGCGCGCCGCCGGGTGCCGGGGGGACCCAACCCCGGTCGACCAGCACCGCCGTGCCGTCGTCGAGCACCAGCGGGGCGAGCACCTCGAAGCCGACCCTGCTCTCCACCGTGCGGCCCCGGACCAGGACGACGTTCGCGGCGTCGTACCGGCCGCTGACGGTGACCCGGCTCCATTCGTCCTGCTCGGCGGGGGCTGGGCCGACCGTGCCCGCGCCGCCGGTCGGGGCGGGCAGCGTCGACCGTAGCGGTGCGGGGGTGCCCGCGGTGCCGGCGTCGATGCGTTCGTTGACGGCGGTGCGCTCCCGGTAGCGGTCCAGCTGCCAGTTGCCGAGCAGCACCATGACGGCGGCGGCGACCAGGGTCAGCGCGAGGATGCCCAGCCAGCGTGGGGTCAGCAGGAACCGGTACACAGCACGAGGCTACCCGTATGACCGGGGCCACCCTCCGCGACGGCCCGGGACCGGCCCGGGTGGCACCGGATCGGCGGTCCCACCTGTTGATGCGGGCGGGTATGGTCACGCGAGCGGATCGCCGCCGGTGTTCCTGGCGGCCGTCCGGGTCACCGTCCGTCACCACCGAGGAGTCGATGATGACTGCCGTGCCGCGCCTCGTGTTCAGCGCGCCGTCCTCCGGTCACGGCACCAATGCGCTCTCCGTCGGCCTGCTGGCGGCGCTGGCCGACCGGGGCTCGACGTCGCCGGTTTCAAGGTCGGCCCGGACCACGTGGACGCCGCGTACCTCGGCCTGGCGGCCGGCCGTCCCGGTCGCAACCTCGATCCCCGGCTGATCGGGGCCGACCGCCTCGGGCCGCTCTTCGCCCACGGCGCGCAGGGTGCCGCGCTGGCCCTGGTCCAGGGCACCATGGGGCTGTACGACTCGGTCGCCGGCCGCCCCGAGGCGGAGTCCACCGCCGCGGTCGCGACCGCCCTGCGCAGCCCCGTCGTGCTGGTGGTCGACGTGGCGGCGATGGGGCAGTCGGTGGCGGCCCTGGTGCACGGTTTCCGCTCGTACGACGAGCAGCTCTGGTTGGGTGGGGTGATCCTCACCCAGGTCGCCTCCGGCCGGCACGAGTCCATGCTGCGGGAGGCGCTCGACGATGTCGGGGTGCCGGTCTACGGGGCGTTGCGCCGCCACGAGCTGCCCCCGGTGCTGCCTGCGCGCCGGCACGGCGTGGTGCCGGTCCTCGCCCGCGACGCGGAGGCGACCCGGGCGGTCCGCCGGCTCGGTGAGGCGGTCGCCGGCACGGTCGATCTGGAGCGCCTGCTCGCGCTGGCCCGCTCTGCTCCGGCGCTGTCCGTCGCGGCCTGGTCGCCGGCCACCGGGACCCCGGTGGCGGACGCGCCGGTGGTGGCGCTGGCCGGGGGGCCCGGCGGCAGCTACGGCCACCCGGAGACCGCCGAGCTGCTGCGGGCCGTCGGGGCGCAGGTGGTCACCGTCGACCCGCTGCGCGACGAGGCGCTGCCCGCCGGGACCCGCGCGCTTGTCGTCGGGGGTGCGCTACCCGAGTCGTACGCGCGGGACCTGTCGGCCAACCGGCGGCTCTGCATCGCGGTGGCCGAGCTGGCCCGTACCGGCCGCCCGGTGCTCGCCGAGGGCACCGGCCTGCTGTGGCTGGCCCGGGAACTGGACGGGTTGCCGATGTGCGGGGTGCTGGACGCCATCGGCGCGAGCCGGGACGGTCTGGTGGTGGGCTACCGGGAGGCGACCGCCCAGTCCGACAGCGTGGTCGCCCGGGCGGGTGCGACGGTGGTGGGCTACAAGCAGCACGGCGCGGTGCTCACCCCCCGGTCCGGGCCACGGGCGGCCTGGAGCTGGGAGGGTGGCACGCCCGAGGGTTTCGTCTGGCGGGGGGTGCACGCCTCCCAGCTCGGCCTGCACTGGGTGGCGTACCCCGAGATCGCGACCCGGTTGGTGACGGCGGCGGCGCTGCCGTCGCCGGTCGAGGGCGTCGCCGCCCCGGCCTGACGGCACCCGTCGGCCCGGGTTTCAGCCGACGATGGCGTCCGACGGTGGGGTGAACTGGCGGGTCGGGGTGCCCTTGAGACCGTCGCGCAGGGTCTGGGCGACCGCGTTGACCGGCACCTGGGACTGCCCGTCGCCGACGGCGTTGAACGGGTTGTCCGGGTCGGCGATGAAGCTCGCCGCCGCCAGCTCCGGGGTGTAGCCGACGAACCAGGCCGACCGGGTGCTGTCCGTGGTGCCGGTCTTGCCGGCGACCGGGCGGCCCACCGTGCGACGGACGCTGTCCGCCGTCGACCAGCCACCGCAGGTGCCCTTGGCCGGGGTATCGCCGGTGGGGCAGCGCGCCGCGTCGGTGGCGGCCCGCGCCGCGTCGGCGTTCACCACCTGCCGGCAGCGGGGCTTGGCGACCTCCCGTTCGATGCCACCGGCGGTCTTGTAGGTGGCCGGGGTGCCGTCCCGGTTGGTGATCGAGTTGACCGGCATCGCCTCGCAGTACCGGCCGTCGGCGGCGATCGCGGCGTACGCGTTGGCCATCTCCAGCGGGGTGGCGTCGGAGACGCCCAGGGTGAACGCGCCCCACTTCTTCGCCTTCGCCGGTGACGCCTGTTCCTTGTCGACGTCGGTACGCCAGCGCAGACCCAACTGCTCGGCGAGATGCACCCCCCGATCCGCGCCGATCTTCTCCTCCAGCTGCACGAAGTAGGTGTTGACCGACTTGCCGAACCCGGACCACATGGTCTGCCGGCCGGTCATCGCCCCACTGGCGTTGGACGGTGCCCACCCGTCGTAGACGGACGACCGGTAGCGGTACGGCGAGTCGAACGCGGTGGACAGCGGCATCCCGGCGTCCAGGGCGGCCAGCATCGGGAACATCTTGAACGTCGAGCCGGCCTGGTAGCCCGGGAGGGTGCCGCCGCCGAGCAGCGGGGCGACCGTGTTCGGGTAGTTCGCCTTCGTCTTCGGATCGGCCTCGGGGTTCGAGCTGGGCCCGTTGCCGCCGATGTCCAGGGAGTAGGTCCGGTTCACGGCCATCGCCTTGATCCGTCCGGTGCCCGGTTCGGCGACCACGATCCCGTTGGCGAAGGGGCTGCCGACGCCCTCCTTGGCGCGGACGTTCTTCTCGGCGGCGGACTGGACCTTGGGGTCGAGGCTCAGCACGATCCGGTAGCCGCCCCGGCGCAGCTTGTCCATCCGTTCCAGCCGGTTCTCCCCGAACGCGGGCTGCGCGCTCCACCAGTTCTTCACGTAGTCGCAGGCGAAGCCCCAGGCGTTGTAGGCGCTGGAGATCGCGGCGCAGTCGTTGGCCGGGGTGGTGGGCCGGGTCCGGATCGGTTCGTTCTTGGCCACCGCGGCGGCGTCGGGGGACAGGTAGCCGAGCTGGGTCATCTTGTCGAGGACGTAGTTGCGCCGGCCGGTGGCCTCCTTCTGGTCCGAGCTGAGCGGGTCGTACTCGGAGGGGGACTTGACCAGCCCGGCGAGGGTGGCCGCCTCGACGGGGGTGAGGGTGGCCGGGGTCTTGGAGAAGAAGATCTGCGCCGCCGCGTAGATGCCGTACGCCCGGTGGCCGAAGTACGCCGAGTTGAGGTAGCGCTCCAGGATCTGCTCCTTGGTCAGCTCCTTCTCGATGTCCAGCGCCATCCGCATCTCCTTGACCTTGCGCAGGCTGGTCTGCTGGGTGGCCTCCTGGACCTCCTGCGGCGTCTGTGCGCTGTCCCGTAGCGCCATCCGGACGTACTGCATGGTCAGGGTGGAGGCGCCCTGGGAGACGCCGCTGGAGCGGGCGTTGGCCACGAAGGCACGGGCCACGCCCTTCGGGTCGACGCCCGAGTGCTGGTAGAAGCGGTTGTCCTCGGCGGCGACGATGGCCTGCTGAATGTTCGGCGACATGTCCGACAACTTGGTGTACTGCCGGTACTCCTCGTAGAACATCGTCAGGATCGTCTTGCCGTCCGGCGCGTAGAGGTAGGACGTCTCGGCGGGCAGGGCGGTGCGCAGGATGTTCGTCTTGTGCTCCACGGCGTGCGCGGTGGCCTTGGCGCCCAGGCCGGTCACGGCGGCCAACGGGTACGCCACGGCGGCGAGCACGACGCCGGCGATCAGCCCGGCGCGGAGGAGGGGAACGGAACGGCCTGCGGCGGAAAGGGGTCGATTGCTCACCTGGTCAAGTTATGACATTTCCGATTCATCCATGAGAAGAACTCGTGAACGCCTCCGAGGTACGGCCCCATGCCGTGATGTGGCCCACGCCGGGATCGGCTGTCCCCCGCGCCGGCTTCCCGGCAGGATCGCGGTCATGCGTGGGCAATCGACCGGCACCGAGCCGCCGACCGGCCCGGGCCCGTCGTTCCCGGCCCGCCGACCGGCCCCGGGCCTGCCGGCACCGGGCCGTCCGCCGGCACCGGGCCGTCCGCCGGCACCGGGCCGTCCGCCGGCACCGGGCCGTCCGCCGGCACCGGGCCGTCCGCGGGGACCGAGCCGGATCTCGCGCACCACGGGGACGCCGAGGCCACCCCCGGCCTGGTCGACCTGGCCGTCAACGTGCGCCGCGACCCGATGCCGGACTGGCTGGCCGGCCCGCTCACCGCCGCCCTCGCCGACCTGGCCGGCTACCCCGACCCCCGGGAGGCCCGGGCCGCCGTCGCCGCCCGGCACGGCCGCCCACCGGCGGAGGTGCTGCTCACCGCCGGTGCCGCCGAGGGCTTCGTGCTGCTCGCCCGCGCCCTGGGCGGGGTACGCCGGCCGGTGGTGGTGCACCCGCAGTTCACCGAGCCGGAGGCCGCGCTGCGGGCCGCCGGGCACCGGGTCGAGCGGGTGCTGCTCGACCCGGACGACGACTTCCGGCTCGACCCGGCCCGGGTGCCGGCCGACGCCGACCTGGTCATGATCGGCAACCCGACCAACCCGACCTCGGTGCTGCACCCCGCCGCCGACCTGGCCGCCCTGGCCCGGCCCGGCCGGGTGCTCGTCGTCGACGAGGCGTTCGCCGACACCACGGGCGTACCCGGCGTCGAAGGTGAGCCGGAGTCGCTCGCCACCCGCCGCGACCTGCCCGGCCTGGTGGTGGTGCGCAGCCTGACCAAGACCTGGGGTCTGGCCGGCCTGCGGATCGGCTACCTGCTGGGTGAGGCCGCGCTGCTGACGCGGCTGGCCGCCGTCCAACCGCTCTGGGCCGTCTCCACCCCGGCGCTGGCCGCCGCCACCGCCGTCGCGTCCCCGACCGGGGCCGCCGCCGAGCGCGCCATCGCCGCCCGGCTCGCCGTCGACCGCGACCACCTGGTGCGCCGCCTGTCGGCCCTGCCCGGGGTACGTGTCGTGGGCCGACCGGCCAGCGCCTTCGTCCTGATCCACCGCCCCGGGGCCGACCGGTTGCGCCAGGTGCTGCGCGAGCGCGGGTGGGCCGTCCGACGCGGTGACACCTTCCCCGGGCTGGGGCCGGACTGGCTGCGGATCGCCGTCCGCGACCCGGCGACCACCGACGCGTTCATCGAGGTACTGAGGGAGATCCTGGAGGCATGATGCTGGAGACGACGATCGCGGCGATCGGTCCGCTGGACGGGTCGGCGATGACCGCAGCCCGGGACCTCCAGGCCCGGCTGACCAAGCCGGCCGGCTCACTCGGCGCCCTGGAGGAGCTGTCCGTACGCCTGGCCGGCCTGGCCGGGGCCTGCCCACCGCCGCTGCCCGAACCGGCGGCGGTGGCGATCTTCGCCGGTGACCACGGTGTGCACGCCCAGCGGGTCACCCCGTGGCCGCAGGAGGTCACCGCCCAGATGATCGGGAACTTCCTGGCCGGCGGGGCGGTGGTCAACGCGTTCGCCCGACAGGCCGGCGCCTCGGTCACCGTGGTCGACGTCGGCGTGGCCGCGCCGCTGCCGTTCTCGCCCGCCGACGCCGCGCCCGCCGCCGCGCCCGCCCCGACCGGCACCACCCTGGCACCGCCGCGTCTGCTCGACGCGAACGTACGGCGGGGCACCCGGGACATGACGGTCACCGCCGCGCTCACCCGGGACGAGGCGCGGGCGGCGGTGGAGGTCGGCATCCGGGTCGCCGGTGAGCTGCTCGACGCCGGGGCGGGGGTGCTGCTCACCGGCGACATGGGGATCGCCAACACCACGCCGGCCGCCGCGCTGATCGCCGCGTTCACCGGGGCGGACCCGGCCGAGGCGACCGGCCGGGGCACCGGGGTGGACGACGAGACGTACCGACGCAAGGTCGGCGTGGTGCGCGCGGCGCTGCACCGGCACCGGCCCGACCCGGCCGACCCGCTGGGGGTGCTGGCCGCCGTCGGTGGCCTGGAGCACGCGGCGCTGACCGGGCTGATCCTCGGCGCGGCGGCCCGGCGGGTGCCGGTGCTGCTCGACGGGGTGATCGCGGTCAGTGCCGCGCTCGCCGCCGCCGCCCTCGCCCCCGACGCGGTCGGCGCGATGGTCGCCGGGCACCGCTCCGCCGAGCCGGGCGCCACCGTGGCGCTGCGGCACCTCGGTCTCGACCCGCTGGTCGACCTCGGGCTGCGCCTCGGCGAGGGCACCGGCGCGCTGCTGACCCTGCCGATGGTCACCGGAGCGGTCCGGGTACTGCACGAGGTGGCGACATTCGACGCGGCGGGGGTTTCCGAGAAGTGAGCACCAACCCGTACCCCCTCGGCCTGCGGCTCGCCGGACGCCGGGTGGTCGTGGTGGGCGGCGGCGCCGTGGCCAGCCGCCGGGTGCCCGCCCTGCTGGATGCCGGCGCGGACGTCCTGCTGGTCGCCCCCGAGGTGACCCCGGCCCTGCAAGCGCACGTCGACGCCGGACGGTTGCACTGGCGGCCGCGCCGGTTCGCCCCCGACGACCTCGACGGGGCGTGGCTGGTGCAGGTCGCGGTGGACGATCCGCTCGCCGCCGCCTCGGTCAGCGCCGTCGCCGCCGAACGGCGGATCTTCTGCGTCCGCGCCGACGACCGCACGGCGGCCACCGCGTGGACCCCGGCGGTCACCCGGCACGGGCCGGTGACGGTGGCCGTGCTGGGCGGCGGGGACCCGCACCGGGCGATGGGGGTCCGGGACGCCGTCCGGGAGTTGCTCGCCGCCCGGACGGGCCCGCTCGTCGACCCGGGGGAGGTCGACCCGGGGGAACCGGTGGCGGACGCGCCCTCGCGGGCCCGCCGGAGCCGACGCCGGCCGGGTCCGGCGACGCCGCGACCCGTCCGGGTGGCCCGGTCGGTCGGGTGTCACTGGTCGGCGCGGGACCGGGCGACCCGGAGCTGATCACGGTGAAGGGGTGGCGGCTGCTCACCGAGGCTGAGGTGGTGGTCGCCGACCGGCTGGTGCCCGGGTTGCTCCTGGACGAGTTGCGCCCCGACGTCGAGCTGGTCGACGCCGCGAAGATCCCCTACGGGCCGTCCCGCGCCCAGGAGGAGATCAACCGGATCCTGGTCGACCGGGCGCTCGCCGGCAAGGTCGTGGTACGCCTCAAGGGTGGCGACCCGTACGTCTTCGGGCGTGGCGGGGAGGAGTTGCTGGCCTGCGCGGAAGCCGGCGTACCGGTGACCGTGGTGCCCGGGGTGACCAGCGCCGTGGCCGTGCCGGCGTCGGTCGGTGTCCCGGTCACCCACCGGGCGGTGGCGCACGAGTTCACGGTGGTCTCCGGCCACGTCGCTCCGGACTCGCCGGTCTCCCTGGTGCGCTGGGAGGCCCTCGCCGGCCTGCGGGGCACCCTGGTGGTGCTGATGGGGCTCAAGAACCTGGCCGCCATCGCCGACACCCTGACCCGGCACGGCCGGGACGCGGCCACCCCGGTCGCGGTGATCCAGGAGGGCACCACGGGTGGTCAGCGCAGCCTGCGGTCGACCCTTGGCGCGGTGGCGGCCGACGTGGTCGGGGCGGGGCTGCGGCCCCCGGCCATCGTGGTGATCGGCGACGTGGTCGACGCCCTCGCCACCTGACCCCGCCCGCCGGGCCACGGGGGGTGATCGACTCCCGTTCGCGAAGGTAGCGGTGTCCCCGCCCGGGGACACCGCTACCTTCGACCAGACGAGTCGATCGAACCAGTCGATCTACTGCTTGAGCATGTTGTCCAGCAGCAGGGCACAGCGGATCAGCCCGAGGTGGCTGTACGCCTGCGGGTGGTTGCCCAGCCCCCGCTCGGCCAGCGGGTCGTACTGCTCGGGGAGCAGCCCGGTCGGGCCGGCGGTGTCGACCATCTGGGCGAACAGCTCCTCGGCGTCGGTACGCCGACCGGTGCGCAGGTACGCCTCGATCAGCCACGCCGTGCAGATGTGGAAGCCGCCCTCGCGGCCCGGCAGACCGTCGTCCCAGTGGTAGCGGTAGACGACCGGGCCGCTACGCAGATCCGCCTCGATCTTGAGCACGGTGGAGAGGAAGCGCGGGTCGTCGCCCGGGAGCAGGCCGGACAGCCCGATCCAGAGCGAGGAGGCATCCATGTCCTCGTCGCCGTACGCGACGCTGTACGCCTCGACCTCCTCGTGCCAGCCGTTCTCCAGCACGTTGGCGCCGATCCGGTCGCGCAGCTCCACCCACTCCGGCCGGTCCTCACCGTCGTGCTGACGCACCACGTGCAGGGCCCGGTCGACGGTCATCCAGCACATCACCTTGGAGAAGATGTGGTGCCGGGGTGGGAGGCGGGCCTCCCAGATGCCGTGGTCGGGCTCGTGCCAGCGGCGGCGGACCGCCTCGACCATGTTGTCCAGCACCCGCCACTCGTCGTCGCGGACCGAACCGCGGGCGTCGGCGACGGCCGCGATCAGGTCGGCGATCGGGCCGAAGACGTCCAGTTGGAGCTGGTGGTTGGCGAGGTTGCCGACCCGGACCGGCCGGGAGCCGGCGTACCCGGGCAGGGTGTCGATGACCGCCTCGGCACCCAGCTCGTAGCCGTCCACCGTGTAGAGCGGGTGCAGCCGCTCGGGGTGGCCGCCGGTGCGCTCGATGCAGCCGTCGACCCAGCGCAGCAGCGCCTCGGCCTCCTCGATCGAGCCGAGGTCGACCAGGGCCCGCGCGGTCATCGCCGCGTCGCGCAGCCAGCAGTACCGGTAGTCCCAGTTGCGGACGCCGCCCAGCTCCTCCGGCAGCGAGGTGGTCGCCGCCGCCAGGATCGAGCCGGTCGCCTCGTGGCAGAGCCCGCGCAGGGTGAGCGCGCTGCGGGCGACCAGGTCCCGGGCGGTGGCGGGCAGCCGCAGCGAGGCCACCCAGTCCTTCCAGGGCTGCTCGGCCTTGGCCTGCCGGTCGTGGACGGCGACCGCGTGGTCCTCCAGGCTGTGCGTGCCGAAGCGCAGCTCCAGCACCACCTGGCCGCCGGTGGCGGAGAGGTCGACCACGGCGTGCGCGGTCTCGTAGCCGCCGTCGTTGCGGACCTGCCAGGTCACCCCGGGGGAGTAGAGCGCGACGGGTTCGTTGGAGCCGAGCACCAGCAGGCCGTCGTCCGACGGCTGGAGCTGGGTGGCGACCTGACCGAACTCCGGGCGGGGGGCGAACTCGATGCGGGCCCGGCCGGAGCCGGTGAGCACCCGGACGAGGGTGGAGTCGCCGGTGATGACGGCCGGGCCGTCCGGGGTGGTCTCCCGGGCCGGCAGGTCCAGCCAGTCGGTGACGGTGAGCCCCGACCAGCGGGTCTCCACGGTCATCGTGCCGTTGCGGTAGCGCTGGCCCAGCGGGATGCCGCCGCGCTCCGGCCCGACGGTGAAGTGCCCGGCGGGGCTGCCGCCGACCAGGTCGGCGAAGATCGCCGCCGAGTCGGGCTTGGGGTGGCAGAGCCAGCTGACCTTGGCCTCGGGGGTGAGCAGCGCGACGGTACGCCCGTTGGCCAGCATCGAGTGCCGTTCGATCGGCACCGCCCGCTCGCCGAAGAGCCAGTGCCGTCGGGTCTCCAGCAGCAGGCCGAGCGCCCGGGCCGCCTCGATCGGTTCGGCCACCCGGTAGTGCGCCTGGGTGTCCCCGGGGCCGATCTTGATGCCGAGGTCGGGGCCACGCAGGGTGCCGAAGGCGTTCTCGTCGGTGACGTCGTCGCCGATGAAGAGCACCGCGCTGGCCGAGAGCTGGGTGCGTAGCTGGTCGACCGCGGTGCCCTTGTGGGTGGCGACCACCGACAGCTCGATGACCTCCTTGCCCTGGGTGACGGTGACGTCGTCCCACTTCGCGGGCCCGTTGCGGACGG
This sequence comes from Micromonospora sp. RL09-050-HVF-A, assembly GCF_019374995.1. NCBI lineage: Bacteria > Bacillati > Actinomycetota > Actinomycetes > Micromonosporales > Micromonosporaceae > Micromonospora > Micromonospora sp. RL09-050-HVF-A. The sequence goes on along the minus strand of NZ_JAGKQP010000002.1, from coordinate 3,095,732 downwards.
CCTCGACGGCGGCGGCGGCGACCTGCGGGTCGACCCCGCGGGTGTGCACCGCGACGCTGGCCGGCTTGCGTTCCAGCCGCACCCCCGGGTGGGCCTGGGCGATCTCACGCAGCGCGTCGCGCAGCCGGGTGCGGACCGCGACCAGCTCGGGGGAGAGCCGCTCGACGAAGCCGATGTCGAACTCGGAGCCGTGGCTGCCGACGAGGTGGATCTCGTTGGGCAGCCGGGACAGCGCGGCCAGGTCGCGCAGCGCGCGCCCGGAGACCACCGCGACGGTGGTCTGCGGCAGCGCGGCCAGCGCCCGGACGGCGGCGACCGACTCGGGCAGCGGCACCGCCTTGCTCGGGTCCTCGACGATCGGCGCGAGCGTGCCGTCGTAGTCGCAGGCGACCAGGAGCTGTGGTACGCGGGCGATGCGTCCGATCGCGGCGAGCAGCTCCGGGTCCATCGTCCCGGCGGCGGGGGTGATGATCTCGGCGGTGGGGGCGTTCACTCGGCCTCCGTTCCCGGTGCGCCCAACTCGGTCAGAAAGGACTTCGCCCAGTGCCCCACATCGTGGGTGCGCAGATGACGTTGCATGATCCGCATGCGTCTGCGGGCCTCCGGCTTCTCTACGTGTACAGCCCGCAGGAGGGCGTCCTTGACGGCGTCGGGGTCGTGCGGGTTGCACAGGAACGCCTGACGCAGCTCGGTGGCCGCGCCGGCGAATTCGCTGAGCACGAGCGCACCGCCCTGGTCGGCGCGCGATGCGACGTACTCCTTGGCCACCAGGTTCATTCCGTCTCGCAGCGGGGTCACCATCATCACGTCGGCCGCGACGTACATCGCGGCCAGTTCGGAGCGACTGTACGACTGATGCAGGTAATGCACCGCAGGCACGCCGACCCTGCCGAATTCGCCATTAATCCGACCAACCTCGCGTTCCACCTTGACCCGAAGTGCCTGGTAGTGCTCCACGCGCTCGCGGCTGGGCGTGGCGACCTGCACCATAACCGCGTCCGGAACTGTCAACTTTCCGTCAGAGAGGAGTTCCCGGAAGGCCTTGAGACGGAGTTCGATGCCCTTGGTGTAGTCGAGCCGGTCGACGCCCAGGATGATCGTCTTCGGGTTGCCCAACTCCTCGCGGATCTGCTTGGCGCGGGCCTGGATCGCCGGGTCCTCGGCCAGCCGCTCCATCTCCTTGGTCTCGATGGAGATCGGGAAGGCGCCCGCCTTCACCTGCCGCCCGTCGACCTGGATCATCTGGCCCTCGTAGCGCAGCCCGAGCAGGTGCCGGGCCAGCCGGACGAAGTTCTGTGCCGCCAACCGCTGCTGGAAACCGACCAGGTCGCTGCCGAGCAGACCGCGCAGGATCTCGGTGCGGAACGGCATCTGCATGAACAGCTCGATCGGCGGGAACGGGATGTGCAGGAAGAAGCCGATCTTGAGATCCGGCCGCAGCTCGCGCAGCATCGCCGGGACCAGCTGGAGCTGGTAGTCCTGCACCCAGACCGTCGCGCCCTCGGCCGCGACGTCCGCCGCCGCCTCCGCGAACCGGGCGTTCACCAGCCGGTACGCCTCCCGCCAGCGACGCTTGTAGGCGGGGGTCTCGACCGCGTCGTGATAGAGCGGCCAGATGGTCGCGTTGGACTGGCCCTCGTAGTAGCGTTCCAACTCCTCGGCGCTCAACGGCACCGGATGCAGGCGGATGCCCTCCAGGTCGAACGGCTCCGGGGCGGCGCCGGTGCCACCGGCCCAGCCCACCCAGGTGCCCCGGTGCTCGGCCAGGACGGGGTGCAGCGCGGTCACCAGCCCACCCGGGCTGCGTCGCCACTGCCGCCCCTCGGGTGTGCTCACCTCGTCGACCGGCAGTCGGTTGGCCACAACGACAAAGGAGCTACGGACGGTCACGATCGGCCACCTCCGGGTGCTGACGGGTCCACCGCGATGAGCGTACTGAGCGTAGCTGCGGCATCTGGGACCCCGTGCCGGAGTTACCTACCCTTCCCACGCCCGCTGAACCCGTACCGTGATCTTGTCAACATCACCAGCTCAGCGGTAGCGAAAGTGACGTGGACCCGACCTGGCGGGGTGATGTGGGCGCGGCGGGCCGTACCTGTCAGGATTGACGGTGGCGTGCGCGTGGCCGGCCCCCGGCCGGCGGCGGCGGGCGAAGTCGCAGCCCGCGCCGCGCCGCCGTCCAAGGCGACAGCAATCGACGGAGGTAGCCCGCACCGTGGCCCAGTTCATCTACGTCCTGGAAAAGGCGCGCAAGGCGCACGGCGACAAGGTCGTGCTCGACAACGTGACGCTGAACTTCCTGCCGGGGGCCAAGATCGGTGTGGTCGGCCCGAACGGCGCCGGTAAGTCCAGCCTGCTGAAGATCATGGCAGGGCTCGACAAGCCGAGTAACGGCGAGGCCCGGCTGATGCCCGGCTACACCGTCGGCATGCTCGCCCAGGAGCCCCCGCTCAACGACAGCAAGACCGTGCTCGGCAACGTCGAGGAGGCGGTCGCCGAGACCAAGGCCAAGCTGGACCGGTTCAACGCCATCGCCGAGCAGATGGCCACCGACTACTCCGACGAGCTGATGGAGGAGATGGGCCGGCTCCAGGAGGAGCTGGACCACCTCGACGCCTGGGACGTCGACTCCAAGCTCGAACTGGCCATGGACGCGCTGCGCTGCCCGCCGCCGGACGCCGACGTCACCCAGCTCTCCGGTGGGGAGCGTCGCCGGGTCGCCCTGTGCAAGCTGCTGCTGGAGGCCCCCGACCTGCTGCTGCTCGACGAGCCCACCAACCACCTCGACGCGGAGAGCGTCTCCTGGTTGGAACAGCACCTGGCCAAGTACGCGGGCACCGTCATGGCGATCACCCACGACCGGTACTTCCTCGACAACGTGGCCAACTGGATCCTGGAGCTCGACCGCGGCCGGACCTACCCGTACGAGGGCAACTACTCCACCTACCTGGAGAAGAAGGCCGCCCGGCTGGCCGTCGAGGGTCGCCGCGACGCCAAGATGAAGAAGCGGCTCACCGAGGAACTGGAGTGGGTCCGCTCCAACGCCAAGGCCCGGCAGACCAAGTCCAAGGCCCGGCTGGACCGCTACGACGAGATGGCCAGCGAGGCGGAGAAGACCCGCAAGCTGGACTTCGAGGAGATCCAGATCCCGCCGGGCCCGCGCCTGGGCAGCACGGTGATCGAGGCCAACCACCTCAGCAAGGGCTTCGGCGACCGGCTGCTGATCGACGACCTGTCCTTCTCGCTGCCGCGCAACGGCATCGTCGGCATCATCGGCCCGAACGGCGTCGGCAAGACCACCCTGTTCAAGACGATCGTCGGGCTGGAGCAGCCGACCGACGGCGAGGTCCGGGTGGGCCCCACCGTCTCCCTGTCGTACGTCGACCAGAACCGGCAGGGCCTCGACGGCGACAAGACGGTCTGGGAGGTCGTCTCCGACGGGCTCGACTACCTGATGGTGGGCAAGGTCGAGATGCCGTCCCGGGCGTACATCGCCGCCTTCGGGTTCAAGGGGCCCGACCAGCAGAAGCCGACCAAGGTGCTCTCCGGTGGCGAGCGCAACCGGCTCAACCTGGCGCTCACCCTCAAGATCGGCGGCAACGTCATCCTGCTCGACGAGCCGACCAACGACCTGGACGTCGAGACGCTGTCCAGCCTGGAGAACGCGCTGCTGGAGTTCCCCGGGTGCGCCGTGGTCATCTCCCACGACCGGATGTTCCTCGACCGGGTCGCCACCCATATCCTGGCCTGGGAGGGCGACGACGAGAACCCGTCGAAGTGGTTCTGGTTCGAGGGCAACTTCGACGCGTACGAGAAGAACAAGATCGACCGGCTCGGCGCCGAGGCGGCCCGCCCGCACCGGGTGACCTACCGCAAGCTGACCCGCGACTGAGCATGGCGGACCGTTTCGTCTACCACTGCACCCTGCGCTGGTCCGACCTGGACGCGTACGGCCACGTCAACAACTCGCGCTTCCTCACCCTGTACGAGGAGGCGCGGGTGGCGTTGATGTTCGCCGGCGGCAAGGCGTGGGGGGTCGGCTCGTTCGCCGACGGGGTCGTCATCCGCCGGCACGAGGTCGACTACCTGCGCCCGGTCGACTACGCGCTCGGTCGGGCCACCGCCCAGGCCGCGCCGACCGTCCGGATCGAACTGTGGGTGGAGCGCATCCGGGCCGCCTCGTTCACCGTCGCCTACGAGCTGTACGACGGTGAGGTGCTGGCCAGCACCGCCCGCTCGGTGCTGGTCCCGTTCGACCTGGTCGAGAAGCGACCCCGGCGGATCAGCGACGACGAACGGGCCTTCCTGGAGTCGTGGGCGCTGACCGACGGGGCGGCGTGAACGGCGGGTCCACCGTCCGGCCCGGGCACGGGCTGGCCGGTGCCGCCGACGCGGGAGCCTTCCTGGCCCGGCTGGTGCGCCTCGACCCGGCCACGGTGGTCCGGTTACGCCCGCTGCCCGACGTCGGCCGTACCGCCCTCTGGGCCCGGTTGCCGTGGGACGTGCTGGTGGTCCGGACGGTGGCCGGCCTGGCCCCCGCCGACGTGACCGTGGTGGCGGCCGAGTTGCTGGCCCGGTTGGCGGCGGCCGACGCCGCGTTGCCTCCCGGCCGCGACGACCGGTGGCGCTGGCCGTTGCCGCCGGGGGCGAGTCGACCGGTCGAGGTGTTGCCCGCGGCCGGGTTGCGGCGGATCGCCGAAGCCGCGGCCGGCACCCTGCGCACGGCCGCCGCCGAGGGGGTACGCGGCCGAGCGGTGGGGCAGCGGGTGCTGCGCGACGCGTTGCTCGACCATGTCGCGGTGACCGTCACGCCGGACGCCGACCCCACCGAGCCGGTGGAGGTGACCCAGCGGTTGGTGCAGGGTGTGGTCCGGATGGGCTTCCTCGGCCCGGCCGAGGTGACCGGGGCGCAGGAGGTCCAGGTGCGGGTGGCGGGCCGGTGGGTCGGCCTGGTGGGACCATATGGAGCCGCCTGGTCGCGGAAAGTTTCGGATCTCGCAATTCGTCCGGCGCGGGATCAGCCGAAAGTATGACCCCGGCTCATTCTTCCGGGTTGGTGCTGCCGTTGGGGGGTGTCTCAACCCGGCTGTCCGGGTACCGTCCATCCTCGGATCCAACGCACCGTAGGCGATTGGATCCGCTGGGGAGTGAGGTGCGCGAGCGATGCCGTGGTGGTCATGGCGCCCTGGTCCCGCCGCTGGCGGCGACACGGAAACTCGAAGCGGGATCTCGGTGGACAGCCCCCGGGTGGGGCCACCGGCTCCCCGCCAACCGGCGGAGGACTGCCCCAACACCGAGCGGCCCGTGGTGACCGACCGACCCGTCTCCGTGGCACCGGTCACCCTGGCCCGGGTGTGCGACGCACTCGACCTGCTCGACGTGCGTTACCTCGCCGACGGCGACGGCAACCTGCTGGCCATGTGGGAGCGGCACGCGGTGCTGGTCACCCTCGAAGGCCCGGAGGACGAGATCCTGGTCATGCGGGCCCGTCCGCACGCGACCGTCCCGCCGGACTGGGCCGACCGGGCCTACCGGGTGGTCAACGAGTGGAACCACACCCGCCGGTTCTGCAAGGCCTACATCGGTGACCCGACCGAGCGCGGCCAGTTGCCCATCTACGCCGAGTTGCAGGTGCCGCTCGGCGCCGGGGCGCACGACGCGCTGCTGGTGGAGATGCTGGACTGCGGGGCGGCCGTGGCCACCACCTTCGTCGACTGGCTGCACGACGAGGGTGCCCTGCTCTGACGGGCGACCGGAGGACCCGCCCCCGCCGGTTCACCGGGCGGCCGGGTCCTCCATCACGTTGACCATGAAGTAGGCCGACCGCTCCAGGTAGTCCCAGAGCGTGGCGGCGAGCTCCGGTGGCAGCGCCAACTCGTCCACCGCCCGGCGCATGTGGCTCAGCCACGCGTCCCGCTCGGCCGCCCCGATCCGGAACGGTGCGTGCCGCATCCGCAGCCGGGGATGCCCCCGCTGGGCGGAGTAGGTGTTCGGGCCGCCCCAGTACTGCATCAGGAACAGGGTCATCCGCTCGGCAGCCGGCCCGAGGTCGCCCTCCGGGTACATGGGACGCAGCAGCGGGTCGGTGGCGATACCGGCATAGAACCTGTCGACCAGCCTGCGGAAGGTGGGCTCACCACCGACCGCATCGAAGAGGGTCGCCTGCGGAACGGGCCGGGATTCGCCTGCGGAGGTCACCCTCTCATCCTGCCAGGTGTGCCGGTGCCACGGCCGCCGCCCGCCGGCCGATCACGTCACAGCGTGCCGTTGGGGGGCCCGCTCCCCGGGCCGTGTCGCCGTGCTGTCGGGCCGGTCCTCGGCGGGCCTGCCGGTGCCGGCGTTGGCCCGGTCGGCGGCGTTCACGGCGGCGTCGACCGTCGTGCGGTCCGGCCAGTGCAACGCGGTGAACAGCATCAGCACCACCCCGGCGGCGCTCCACACCCCGACCACCACCGGGACCGAGAAACGGTCGGCGAGCAGGCCGGTGGCGAGCACCGCACCGCCCTGGATCACCTGGATCCCGGTCGCCATCACGCCGAACGCGCGGGCCCGGTAGCCGTTGGGCAGGGCCCGCACGAACAGGCCGTTCGCGGTCGGGATCAACCCGGCGACCGCGAAGCCGCAGGCCGCCGCGAGCAGCGCGACCACCACCGGCGGAGGATTCAGCAGCGCCGGCACCAGCGCCAACGGGGCGAGCACCGCCAGCGGGCGCATCAGGGCGAGCCGGCCGCCGGGTGACACCAACCGTCCCACCAGCAACCCGCCGACGATGTAGCCGACCGGGTTGGCCGCCATGATGACGGCCTGGGCGGCACCGGAGTTCAGGCCGTTGCCGGAGCGCTCCCCGGCCCAGGCCGCGGCCAGTCCCTCCGGCACGATCGAGAAGAGCATCGCGCTGAACACCAGCAGGCTGATCGCCCGCAGGACGGGGGTGCCGAACACGATCCGGAAGCCCTCACCGGTCTCCCGCAGCAGATGGGTCCGGTGGGCCGCGCTCAGTGCGGGCTCACGGTCCCGTACGCCGAACTGGACGATCAGGGCCGACAGGCCGAACGTGGCCGCGTTGAGCAGCAGCGCCGCTGTCGGACTGACCGCGGCGACCGCCGCGCCGGCCAGATAACCGACCACCTGCGCGGCCTGGCCGGCGCTGGCGTTGAGCGACAGCCCGAGCACCAGGCGGTCGCCGGTGAGGATCGCCGGCAGCAGCGCCGACCGGGCCGCCTGGCCGGGTGGGTTGGCCAGGGTGGCGGCGAAGAGCAGGGCCAGGATCGCCCAGACCGGCAGACCGGGCAGCACGATCAGGGCGGTCAGCACCATCCGGATCACGTCGCAGGTCACCATCACCTGCCGGTGCCGGTAGCGTTCGGCGAGGGCGGCGAGCAGCGGACCACCGACCAGCCAGGGCAGGTAGCTGACCGCGAACGCGGCGGCGGAGAGGGCGACTGACCGGCTCTCCTGGTAGACCAGCACGGTGACCGCGGCCTTGGCGACGTAGTCGCCGACCCAGGACAGGATGCTGGCGGTGAAGACCGCTCGGAACTCGGCCCGCCCGAACACCTCACGGAAGGTGGCCGGTTGGTCCGGGGCCGGTCGATCGTCGGACACCGTCGCCTCCATCGGGCCCCGGCACCGGCCACTTGTGATGGCCCGGCGGGGCCCCGTCGTCAGATTCGCGGATCAGCGATGACGTGATCACGCTCCCGGGAACGCGTGCACCGGATTCTGCCCGATCGTCTGACAACTGACTAGGGCGAACGGATTGATCGTCGCATCCCCGACTGAACGAACGGACGATACCCGAGGGGCCGGCCGGTAGGCGAGCCCCGACTTTCGGGCCGGTGTGCACGGTGGTGCCAACCGGGTGGAGGTGTGTCCACCAGGGGCGGAGCCCACGATCCGCCCCGTCGGGCAGATGCCGCGAGACCTGCCCGACCGGTCGACCGGCACTGTGGACCCCGACCCCGACCCCGACCCCGACCCTAGTCCGGTCCGGGCCCGCCGGACGGCTTCCCGGTGGTCGTCAGGTCCGGTCGCCGGACCCGGTGCCGCCGGACCCGGCCGGACCGGTGGTGGTGGGTGCTGCCGGGCCGGTGGTGGTGGGTGCTGCCGGGCCGGTGCCGGCCGGCCCGGAGCCGGCGGGGGTCGCCGGGAAGGTGGTCGTGCCCATCGGGGGCAGTCCCGGATAGAGCCGGGCGGCGGCGATCCGCGCGGTGATGCCCGAGTTCTCCAGCGCCTCGGCGAGTCGGCGGCGCAACTCCCGGCCCACCGCGAACTGCCCCTCCGCAGTGGTCTTGACCACCGTACGGAGCACCGCACCGTCGACCGTGACCTGTTCCACCCCGAGCACCTCGGGCGGCTCGACGATCTCCGGGGCCAGGTCCGGGTCCATCGCGACCGAGGCGGCGGCCGTGCGCAGGACCGCGTTGGCCTCCTCGGTGCCGGCGAACCCGATCGGCAGGTCGATCACGACCAGCGCCCAGCCCTGACTCTTGTTGCCCACCCGGATGATCTCGCCGTTGCGGATGTACCAGAGCACCCCGCGCCCGTCGCGGACCGTGGTGACCCGCAGCCCCACCGACTCGACCACCCCGGTCGCCTCGCCCAGGTCGACCGTGTCACCGACGCCGTACTGGTCCTCGATGAGCATGAACAGCCCGGCGATCAGGTCCTTCACCAAACTCTGCGCGCCGAAGCCGAGGGCCACCCCGGCGATGCCGGCGCTGGCCAGCAGTGGGGCCAGGTCGAAGCTGAACTCGCGCAGGATCATCAGTAGGGCGATGCCGAAGACGAAGGCGGTGACCATGCTGCGCAGCACCGAACCGATCGCCTCGGCCCGTTGGCGACGCCGTTCGGGGACGAACTCGGTCGGATCGAGCGCGGCCGTCGGCACCCGCTCCCGCAGGGGACGCAGCAACGTGGGCACCGACCCGTGCGCGGTGGTACGGACCAGCCGGTCGATCGTCCGGTGCAGCGCCCAGCGGGCCACGAACGCCAGCAGCAGGATCAGCACCACCCGCAGCGGCTTGAGCAGGATCCAGTAGCTGCCCTCGGCGAACCAGGCCGACCCGGTCAGCCGGTACAGGTATTCGCAGGAGGTGCTGCCCAGACAGTCGGCACCCGAGCCGCTCCCGGCCCCCGGGCTGCCACTCGGCGCCGGGCTCGGTGCGGCGGACGGGACGACGGTCGACAGGCTGAGGGCGCTCACCCTGTCTTAGTACCGCAGCGGGTGCGGCGGCCGACGGCCGGCCCACCGGGGAGTCCCGGCCCATGATCGTACGACGTCGAACCGGACATCTTCCTACACCGTGCGGAGGGTTCCGCGGGTACCCCGGATTAGTGCGTGCATTACGGGGTCCGATCAGGGACGATTGGCGTCAACGGACGACGGTGATCCCGCCGGAGTCGGTCGTGGCCCTCGGCTGCCCGGGGGTCGACCGGCGCAGCCAGCGGTGGGAGCGGCTGGACCGGGAGGGTGAGCACGATGCCTGACATACGACCCACGGTGGGCTCCGGCGCGCTGGTTCTCAACGCCACCTACGAGCCGCTGTGCGTCGTGTCCGTGCGTCGGGCCGCGATCCTGGTGCTCACCGCCAAGGCTGTCTGTGTCGCCGACGGCGACGGCATCCTGCACAGCGCCCACGACGCGTTACCGGTCCCCTCGGTGGTGCGGCTGACCCGTTTCGTCCGGGTGCCCTACCGCACCCACGTGGGGCTGTCCCGCCGGGCCATCTTCGCCCGCGACGGTGGCCGGTGTGCCTACTGCCGAGGGCCGGCCGAGACCATCGACCACGTCTTCCCGCGTAGCCGGGGTGGTCGGCACGCGTGGGAGAACGTGGTCGCCGCGTGCGCCCGGTGCAACCACACCAAGGGCGACAAGACCCCCGCCGAGCTGGGCTGGCGGCTGCACAGCCTGCCGGCGGCACCGAAGGGCAACGCCTGGCGGGTGCTCGGCCACCGCGCGCCGGACCCCCGCTGGGCGGACTGGCTGGACCTGCGCGACCCGCTGCGCGAGGCCGAGGCCGCCTGACCGGGGTTGCCCGACCGGTCAGTGGGCCCGGACCAGGGTGGCATAGACCACGACGTTGTCGGCGTAGCCCGTCGCGCCGCCGACCCAGCGGCCACCGCAGGTGATCAACCGCAGGTTGGGGCGGCTGAAGTCGCCGAATATCTGGTCGGTCGGCAACCGCTCCTTGCCGTACCGCTGCACCTCGTCGACCGTGAAGACGGCCACCTGACGGTCGGCGCGGGTCACCTCGATCTCGTCACCGTCGCGTAGTTCCTTCAACCCGTGGAAGACCGCCGGCCCGGTGGTGGTGTCCACGTGCCCGACGATCACCGCCGGGCCGTACTGGCCGGGGGTGGGGCCCTGGTCGTACCAGCCGGCCTCTTGGGCGCGGGTGGCGTCCGGGACGGCGATGCTGCCGTCCGCGGCGATGCCGACCTGGTGTACGGGGGCGCGCAGGTCGAGCCGGGAGATGGCGATCTGCGTCGGAGGGCTCCCCGACAGCACGGGGAACTTCTTCGGTGGTGGACGCAGGCCGGCGATGAACCGGTCCGGCAGGACACTCAGTCCGGTGACCCGTTCCACCCCGAGCATCGTCACGATCAGCAGCATCACGGCGGCGATCGCCAGCACCGGAAGGCCCGGCCCGGTGCCGGCGAACCGGCCGCCGAACGCCGGTTGCCGGGGCACCGGGCGTACCGGACGGGCCTGGGTGACCGGGTCGGCGGTGGTCACGCTGGCGGAGAACGCCTGCCCGGCCACCCGGCGGAAGCGGACGGCCACCCGGCGGAGGCGGCGTGCGGTCCGGCAGGCGCGGGCGGCGGCCCGGCCGGCGGCCCGGCGGCAGCGGGTGGCGGCCCGCCCGGTCCGCCGGGCCGCCGCCCGCATCCGGTTGCCGCTCGGCCGGGGCCGACGGTGACGGGTACGGGCCATGGCGGCGGGCGGTCAGGAACCCGGCCGGGTCCGCCGACGGTTGCCGCCGAAGACGCCGAGCCCGGCGACCACGGCGACCACGGCCAGCCCGCCGACCAGCAGCAGCGAACCGGCACCCCGGTCGCCCGCCATGCCACCGCCGCCGGTCGCCGGACCCTTGCTCGGCTGCGCCATGTTCAGCACGGTCAGCATGGTGGAGGCGGTGTTGCCGTTGGCGCACCGCAGGTCGACCGGGTAGTCGCCGGCCTGCTTGTTGCCCGGGATGGTGACCGCACCGGTGAGGAAGCCGTTGCCGGGGCGCAGCACCACCCGCCCGAAGGCGTCCGAGTGCACGGTGGCCTGCTGGTTGTTGGCGTTGTCGCAGTTGGCCCGGACGGTGACCCGGGTGCCGGCCTGCGCGCTGTTCGGCGTGACCTCGACGAAGGTGTTCTCGCCGGCCCGCGCCGCTGGGGCCGCCATCAGGACGAATGCCCCGACCAGGGCGAACATCGTGAGTACGGCGTGGATGGCACGACGGTGCAGAGTGAGCCCCCGCATGATTCCCCCCTCCCGGCGACGATTCGCCGGAATCCTGCGACGGGTGTGCGGACCTGCATTCCCGCTGGCCCGGGGGCAAACCCGGACTCAGGCCCGCCCGGGGGCGGGGGTGGGCGGCAGCGGGGTGACCGGATGCCACTGCAACGGGCTGGACAGCACCATCGTGCTGGAGGGCTGCCCGTACGGGGCGAGTCGGTCGATGACCGCCTCGAACTGCCCGATCGAACCGGCGGCGACCTTGAGCACGCTGCACGCGTCCCCGGTGATCCGGTGGATCTCCTGGATCTCCGGCCAGTCGACGACCTGCGGGTCGTGCAGGATGCAGCGCGAGCCGTAACAGGACATCCGGATCAGCGCCACCACCGGTCGGCCGGCGCGGGCCAGGTCGACGTGGGCGTGGTAGCCGGTGATCACCCCGGACTCCTCCAGTCGCCGGACCCGCTCGGCGACCGCAGGTGGGGACAGGTGCACCCGCCGGGACAACTCGCTGTACGACAGCCGCGCGTCGGCCTGCAACTCGCGCAGCAGGGCCCAGTCCATCTCGTCCACGCACCGACCTTATCTTCGGCAGGCTGATCCGCCGAAGTGCCTTTCGTTCGTGAAGTAAGAGTCGCTCAGCTCCGTCGAAGCGGCATTCCACCACCCCGGCCCGTCGGGAGATCATGTCGGACAAGGCATCCGGAGGAGGCGAGACGGTGGAACAGACGGACCTGCGGGCGCGCGCCACCACCCCGGCGGTGCGCCCGGTCACCCCGCAGCAGCGCAGCGCCCGGGCCGCCCGCAACGGCGGCGAACCCACCCTGGAGTTCGCCGACCGGGTGCCCTACGACGCGTACGTGCACGCCAGCACCCTGCACACCCTCCAGCAGCCGCTGAGCAGCGACCCGGGGGAGATGTCCTTCCTGATGGTCAGCCAGATCATGGAGCTGTACTTCGGGCTGACCTGCCACGAGCTGCGCCAGGCCCGGGACGACCTGCGGGCCGACCGGGTCTGGCCGGCGCTCGCCCCGCTGCGCCGCGCCGCCCTGCACCTGGAAGGGCTCAACGCCGCCTGGCGCGGACTGCGCTGGATGACCCCGGCCGACTTCAACCGGTTCCGCAACCTGCTCGGTGAGGGCTCCGGTTTCCAGTCCGCGATGTACCGCCAGCTGGAGTTCCTGCTCGGGCTGCGCGAACCGGCGCTGATCCGCCCCTTCCGCCGGCAGACCCAGGTCTACGACGAACTGCACGCCGCGCTGGCCGAGCCGAGCCTCTGGGACGAGGTGGTCGCCCTGCTCGGCCGGCACGGTCACGACCTGCCCGCCGAGCTGCTCGACCGGGACGTCGCCGACGAGCACCTGCCGCATCCCCGGGTCGAGGCGGCCTGGGTGGCGGTCTACGACGACGACGGCCCGGACAACCACCTGCGGCAGCTCGGCGACGCGCTGGCCGACGTGGCCGAGCAGTTCGGCGACTGGCGCTGGAACCACGTCAAGGCCGTGCAGCGCACCATGGGCGCCAAGGTGGGCAGCGGCGGGTCGGCCGGGCTGGCCTGGTTGCAGCGCAGCATGTCCCGGGTGGTCTTCCCCGAACTGTGGTCGGCCCGCACCGCGATGTGACCCCGGCGGCCCGCGCTCGCGGCGGGCCACGGCACCGCGTCCGGTCCACGGGCCGGCCCCGCCGCCGGGCGGGGCGACGGGACCGGCCGGTGTGCGGTCAGGAGTGCGGGCAGGTGTCCCGGTACTCCTGGATCGCGCTGCCCCGGGGCGCCGGGCAGAGGAACTGCTCGTAGCGGGTGTCGTCGTCGACGAACCGCTTCAGCCAGGAGATGCTGTACTTCGCCACGGTGACGTTGGGCGAGGTCGGCGCGGAGTGACCGGCCGCGTTCAACTCCAGGTACGCCTTGTCCAGGCTCGCCGGCAGGCTGGTGTAGAACGGCTCCGAGTGCGAGGCCACCGGGGCGGTCGAGTCGTTCTCCGCGCCGATCACCAGCGTCGGCACCCGTACCGACGACCAGTTCTTGACCGTGTGCCAGCCGGTGAGCGGGATGGCGGCCTGCAACGCGGGCCGGGTGTTCGCCGCCGACAGGCTGCCGCCGCCGCCCATCGAGTGCCCCATCACCGCGAGTCGGGTGCGGTCGATCCGGGTCCGCACCGCGCTGCTGCCGGTCAGGTAGTCCAACGCGGCGAGCAGCTGGGTGCCCCGGGAGGCCGGCTGGTCGTACACGGAGAGGGTGTCGATGGTGATCACCACGAAGCCCTGCGAGGCCAGCCGGGGGCCGAGCCAGGCGACGCTGGACTGGCTGGCGGTATAACCGGGGGAGATCGCCACCGCGCCGAAGGTGCCCTCGGCGGTGCTGGTCGGGTAGTAGATCGTGCCACCCCGGAACCCGCTCACGGCGGACGCCGCGACGGTGCTCTGGGCGATGGCGAACGGGCCCCGGGTGGCCTCGATGCTGGCCGTCGTCGGGGCGGGGCCCCGCTCGTAGGGATTGGCGGCGACCGCTGCGACCGTCCGGCTGTCGACGGGTGCGGCGGTCGCGGCGGGTGCGGCGACCGCGCTGCCGCCGACCAGGGCGAGCGCGAGCAGCGGGCGGGTGACCAGTCGGGGCCAGGGCCGGCGGGACCGGGACCGGGGCCGGGCGGGGTGGGCGTGGAGGGCGGGCACGGGTTGCACGGGGGCTCCCTGCGGGTGGGTGGACCGGAATCGATCGAAAACGTCCGATCGGTACGGGCCATCCTCCGGGTCCCGGCACCGAGACCGGCAATCCCGGCCGGGTCATGTCAGACGGAATATGGGGCGCACGCCACACCCGTGCCGGTCGTGTCGTCCCGGCGCGATCGGGTGCCGAACCGGCAGGATGGGACCGGTTCGACCCGACTCGTCGCCATCGCGGGGCCGCTGGAACACTGGAGTGACAGATGGGATCGGCACCCCGCAGGCTCGCGGGGCGTCGGCTCCGCTAACGTGAATGGCAGCGGAGTCGGGAGCCCGTTGTCACGATCGTCCACCCGACCCGGAAGCTCTGGTCTCTCTTACCGCCTGGGGGCGTTGGGATTGTCTGTCACTGACACGTTGCTGATCTTCGTCGGCATCCCGGCGGCGGTGGTGCTGGTGATCGTCGGGCTGGTCTTCGCCGCCAACCACGGCAGCGCCGGCGGCGCCAAGCGCTACCGGCCGGGCCGACGCTTCGACTTCACGCCGGTCTGGTTCCTGGGCCGCCCGGAGCAGTTGGCCGACTCGGCCGGCACCGCCCTGGCCGCCGGCGCCCAGGCACCGGCGCTGACCAGCCACAAGCAGCAGCAGGCCGGCATCGAGGCGCCGGCCGGTGGAACCGGAGGCGCAAGTGACCGTTGGTGAGCAGGTCGACCAGGCCGGTACGGGCACCCCGCCCGAGGTGCTGGACGGGCCGTTCTCGACCCGGCAACTGCTGCGCATCGACGAGGCGCTGCGCCTGGCCGACCAGGGCAGCGGCCTGGTCTTCTCGGTCTATGTCGGAGGTCTCGACGAGCCGGTCCGGGAGCACGCCGAGCGGCTGCACCGGCAGCTCGCCGAGCCGGACAAGTCGGTGCTGATCGCCGTGTCGCCCAACCAGCGCCAGCTGGAGGTCGTCACCGGCCGGTACGCCCGCAAGCGCATCCCCGACACGTACGTCAAGCTGGCCGCGCTGTCCATGGTGGCGTCCTTCGGCGGCGGTGACCTGGCCGGCGGCATCATCCAGGGCCTCGACCAGCTCGCCAGCCACGCCGGTCGGGCCTGAGCCCGCCCGCAACCCGCTGACCCGTCCGGAGCCCGGCCCGCAGCACGCGGACCGGGCTCCGGCACATCCGGGTGCTCCCGGTAGTCCAGCTTCCGCTGACCGGATCCGGTCCGGTCAGCGGCCTGCTGCGTGGACAGCGCTCAGCGGGGCCAGCCTGAGGGATCGAGTCGCATCGGCCACGGCTCGTCGACCGGCACCGGCTCGTCCGGGCCGACCGTGCCGAGCAGGTTGTAGTGCACCCCCTTGACCAGGGTGTACCGGTAGACGACCGGACCGAAGTCGCCCCGCTCGACCCGCCAGTAGGCGGGAATGCCGGACTCCGCATAGAGCGCGGGTTTGGTCAGCCGGTCGTGGCGGCGGCTGTTGGGCGATTCCACCTCGACGACCAAAGCGACGTCCGCGGGGTCGGCCCACATCCGGTCCCGGGGGGTGCCCGGCCTGAGCACGGTGACGTCCGGGATGAGGTTGCCGGCCGGCACCCGAACCCCGATCTCCCGGATCACCCGCCAGCCGGTGGGCGCGCTCTGCCGCAGCGCCATCCGGATGTCGTCGGCGAGTTCGTGATGGTACGGCCCGGCCGGAGGGGTCACGTGCAGACTCCCGTCGATGATCTCGTAGCGGTTACCGTCCTCGGGCAGGTCGAACAGGTCCTGTTCGCGCCAGTCCCGCCCGGGTGGCCGCCACTCGTACGTCGGCTGTGCCATCACGTCCACCTCCTCGACACACGATAACGGCCGGGGTCGGCGTGGGCTGCCACCCGCGCCGGCCCCGGGCCGGGCCGCCAGAATCAGCCGTTGCGGGCGTCCCGCGCGCGGGCCTTCAACGCCCGGACCACCCCGTCGCGCCCCTCGGCCACCAACCGGCGCAGCGACGCCGGGTGGCCGTCGCCGGCCAGCCACGCGTCGGTGGCCGCCACCGTCTCCTCCTCGACCAGGTACGCCGGGTACGCCA
The DNA here is from genome assembly GCF_019374995.1 of Micromonospora sp. RL09-050-HVF-A. Lineage (NCBI taxonomy): Bacteria > Bacillati > Actinomycetota > Actinomycetes > Micromonosporales > Micromonosporaceae > Micromonospora > Micromonospora sp. RL09-050-HVF-A. The sequence goes on along the minus strand of NZ_JAGKQP010000002.1, from coordinate 3,079,569 downwards.
GCTGCACGAACTCCTGCGCCGGCTCGCTGTCGCGCTGCGCCCACACCTGCGCCACCGTGGCGAAGTACCGCTCCCGGTACGGCGCGACCAGCGCGACCTGCGCCGGGTGGGTCAACCCCTGCAACAGCGCCCGGTTACGCCAGTTCGGCAGCGCGTCCGGGCCGGTCAGCAGGGACCACACCGTCGCCTTGTTCGCCTCGGTCGGCACCAGCGCGTGCGCGTACGCGGCCTCCCGCTCACCGGAGGCCGTCCGGTCGCCGGCCAGTTCCGCCTCGATCTCGGCGGTGCCGGCCGCCCCGTTGGCCACCAGCGACTGCAGGATCGTCCAGCGCAGCTCGGTGTCGACGGTCAGACCGGTGGGCACGTCGGTGCCGGTCAGCCAGCCGCGCAGCGTCGCCAGGTCCTCGTCGGCGCGGGCCGCCGAGGCGTACGCGCGGGCCCAGGCGAGCTGGAATCCGCTGCCCGGCTCGGCCGCCGCCAGCGCGTCCTTCGCGGCCCGGGACAGCCCGGCCCAGCCGGTCGGTGCCCACGCCGGGTCGGCGTAGAAGATCAGCGCCGTGCTGGCCTGCCGCAGGGTGGCGGTGACCAGGTTGATGTCGGTCTCGGCGGGCAGCCCGGCCAGCACCAGCGCCACGTAGTCGCGGGCGGACAGCTCGGCGTCGCGGACCATGTCCCAGGCGGCCGTCCAGCACAGCGCCCGGGCCAGCGACGAGTCGAAGCCGGCGATGTGCTGCACCACCGTCGCCATCGACCGCTCGTCGAGGCGCAGCTTGGTGTAGGTCAGGTCGTCGTCGTTGAGCAGCAGCACGTCGGCGGCCGGGCGGCCGTGCAGCACCGACAGGTCGGTCGCCTCGCCGGTGACGTCGACCTCGACCCGTTCCCGGCGGACCAGTCGGCCCTCGGTCAGGTCGTACAGGCCCACCCCGATCCGGTGGGTACGCAGCGTCGGGTGGCCGGCCGGTGCCTCCTGCCGGACCAGCACCCGCTCGTAGCCGCCGTCGGCGTCGATGGTCACCTCGGGGCGCAGGGTGTTGACCTGGGCGGTCTCCAGCCACTGGGCGGCGAACTTGCGCAGCTCCCGGCCGGAGGCCGTCTCCAGCTCCGACAGCAGGTCGTCGAAGGTGGCGTTGCCCCAGGCGTGCTTGGCGAAGTAGGCCCGCAGCCCGGCCAGGAACGGCTCCTCACCGACGTACGCCACGAGCTGCTTGAGCACGCTGGCGCCCTTGGCGTACGTGATGCCGTCGAAGTTGACCTCGACGGCCTCCAGGTCGGGCATCTCGCAGTAGACCGGGTGGGTGGAGGAGAGCTGGTCCTGCCGGTAACCCCAGTTCTTGCGGATCGACAGGAAGGTCGTCCACGCCTCGGAGAACCGGGTGGCGTGGGTGTTGCACCAGTGGCTGGCCCACTCGGCGAACGACTCGTTGAGCCACAGGTCGTTCCACCAGCGCATGGTGACCAGGTCACCGAACCACATGTGGGCCAGCTCGTGCAGGATCGTGTTGGCCCGCTGCTCGTACTCGAAGTCGGTGACCTGCGAGCGGAACAGGTAGTGCGACTCGGCGTGGGTGACGCAGCCGAAGTTCTCCATCGCGCCGGCGTTGAAGTCGGGCACCCAGAGCTGGTCGTACTTGGGCAGCGGGTAGCGCACCCCGAACTGCTCGTGGAAGAAGTCGAAGCCCTGCTTGGTGATCAGGAACAGGTCGTCGGCCTCCAGGTGGGGAGCCATCGACGCCCGGCAGAAGACCCCCAGGTCGATGCCGTCGTGGCTGTCGCGCACCTCGTGGTACGGCCCGGCGCAGAGCGCGGTGACATAGGTGCTCATCCGCGCCGAGGTGGTGAAGTGGACGGTCTTGAGCCCCTCGCCGGCCGGTTCCTCCCGCTCGACGGGCATGTTGGACACCACCCGCCAGTGCGCCGGGACGGTGGCGTGCCAGGTGTAGACGCTCTTCAGGTCGGGCTGGTCGAAGCAGGCGAAGACCTTCTGCGCGTCGGCCGTCTCGAACTGGCTGTAGAGGTAGGTCTCGCCGTCGACCGGGTCGACCGTGCGGTGCAGGCCCTGCCCGCTGTTGGAGTAGCCGAAGTCGGCCTCCACCACGAGCACGTTCTCGGCGGCCAGCCCGGTCAGCGCCAGGCCCTTCTCGGCCGACCAGCCGGCGAGGTCCACCGGTTCGCCGTTGAGCGTGGCCGCGTGCACCGCCTCGGCGGCGGTCTCGATGAAGGTGCCGGCGCCGGGTTCGGCGCAGCGGAACCTGACCTCGGTCACCGACCGGAAGGTGCGGCCCTCGGCCTGCACCGCGGTGGACAGGTCGAGGTTGATGTCGTACCCGGTGACCTCCAGCAGGCGGGCCCGCTCGGTGGCCTCGACCTGGGTCAGGTTGCGCACTCCTGGCACTTTCGTCTCCATCCCACTCTCGCCGCCTTCCGGCTGCGCCAGCCCCTGCCGGCCGCTCGTGGCGGCGACCCGAGCCGAGTCTTCCATGCACCGACCCTGCGGTGGTCGACGTCACGCTCTCATTCCGCTACCGATCGATGCCGTTCGGGGTGAGGATCGAATCAGCCGCGTCGGGTCCGCCGACGTGCCTGATGTCACGAAGGGACTCCACCGTGACCGAACGTGTCGCCGTCGACATGTGGTTCGACCCGCTGTGCCCGTGGGCCTGGATCACCTCCCGTTGGCTCCTGGAGGTCGAGCAGGTCCGGGAGGTGGACATCAGCTACCACGTGATGAGCCTGTCCGTGCTCAACGAGGGCCGGGAACTGCCCGAGCAGTACCAGGAGATGATGAAGCTGGGTTGGGGGCCGGTGCGGGTCTGCATCGCCGTGGAGCAGGCGCACGGCGGCGCGACGCTGGCGAAGCTCTACACCGCGATGGGCACCCGGATCCACCTCGGCAAGGAGTCGCTCGGCCGGGAGATGATCACCGCGGCGCTCGCCGACGTCGGGCTGGACCCGTCGTTCGCCGACGCCGCCGACTCCACCGAGTACGACGAGGCGCTGCGGGCCAGCCACGAGGCCGGGATGCGGCCGGTCGGCACCGATGTCGGCACCCCCGTGGTGCACGCCCCCGGCCCGGACGGCGAGAAGATCGCCTTCTTCGGCCCGGTCATCACCCCGTCGCCGAAGGGGGAGGCCGCCGGTCGGCTCTGGGACGGCGTACTGCTGGTCGCCGGCACCCCCGGCTTCTACGAGCTGAAGCGGTCCCGCGAGCTGGGCCCGATCTTCGACTGATCCCCACCCCGGTCGGGGCCCGGTCCGGTCGGGCCGGGCCCCGACCGGGGGACGGTTCATCTGGTGGACCCGGCGCGGGGTCGGCGTCGCCTGGACCGTCGTCGCCGGTAGCGTCAACCCCCATGACGGTCGTACATCCGATCGCCCGGGCCTGGATCACCACTGGCGGCACCGGCGCGCAGAACTACGACGAGTTCGCCGACGACGCGGAGATCACCGCGATCATCGAGGCGAACCCGCACAGTGCCCTCGGCATCGAGATGCCCCACCGGGCGCCGGAGAGCCTGGGGAAGTCCTTCCTCGACGCGCTCGGCGACGCGGTGGCCCGGCTCACCGAGGCCAAGGACGACGGCAGCTACACCCCGGCCGAGCAGGTGGTGGTCCTCTACCGGATCAGCGCGCCGGGGGAGGAGTCGGCGTACGGGCTGTTCGCCATGGTCGACACCGACCAGATCTCCACCAGCGCCGACGAGCCCGGCCTGGTGATCCGCAACGAGGACGTGTTCATCGCCAAGGTGCGGGAGCGGGTCGCCCTGGCCGAGGCGCTGGGGCACCTGCTGTCCCCCGTACTCCTACTCCAGACCGGGCGCGGTGACGAGCTGCACGCCGCGCTCGCGGCGGCCACCGACCAGGCCGGGGTGCCGGCCGCCACCGACACCGACCAGGCCGGCCGCACGCACGCCATCTGGCTGGTCGGCCCCGGCCCGGAGCAGGACGCGCTGACCGCGCTGGCCGGCGGCGGCGAGCTGGTGGTCGCCGACGGCAACCACCGCAGCCTGGCCGCGCAGACCGGCGGCTTCCCGCGCTTCCTCGCGGTGGTCACCACCCCGGCGTCGGTCGCCATCCAGCCCTACAACCGGCTGGTCAGCGAGCTGCCCTGCACCCCCGACGAGCTGCTCGACCGGCTCCGCGCCGCCGGGGCGCAGCTCGCCCCGGTCGACGGCCCGGTCGAGGTCCCGGCGGCCGGCGGCACCGTGCACCTCCGCCTCGCCGGCCAGGGGTACGCGGTGACCCTGCCGCACGACGCGGACGCCGCCCGGCTGGAGAACCTCGACCACGCCCTGGTGGAGCGGCTGCTGCTGCGCGACGCCCTCGGCCTCGACCCGGGCGACAAGCGGATCACCTACGTCGGCGGCGACTACCCGGCGAGCTGGCTCACCGGCGAGGTCGACGCCGGCCGGGCGGAGCTCGCCGTCCTGATCGCCCCGGTGACCGTGGACGACTTCGTCGCGGTGAACCTGGCCCGGGAGAAGATGCCCCGCAAGAGCACCTGGTTCACCCCGAAGGCACGCGGCGGCCTGGTCGTCGCCGAGCTGCCCCGCTGATCCCGGCCCGCTGCTGATCGCGGCCCCGGCGGTGGTCGCCGTCCCGGCGTACCCCCGCTCCCGGTTGTGACGAATTCGCCCCGGCACGCCGCCCCCACGGCGGGCCGGGGCGCGGCCCTGACAGACTGCCCGGTATGCGCGTCTACCTGGGATCCGATCACGCCGGTTTCGAGTTGAAGGTGCACCTGGCCAATCATCTGGCCAAGCAGGGCTACGAGCTGGTCGACGTCGGCCCGCACGCCTTCGACCCCGACGACGACTACCCGACCTTCTGCCTGCACACCGGCGACCGGGTGGTGGCCGACCCGGGCAGCCTGGGTGTGGTCATCGGCGGCTCCGGCAACGGCGAGCAGATCGCCGCCAACAAGGTCGCCGGCATCCGGGCGGCGCTGGCCTGGAGCGTCGAGACCGCCCAGCTCGGCCGGCAGCACAACGACGCCAACGTGGTGGCCGTCGGCGCCCGCCAGCACACCCTGGACGAGGCCGCCGCCATCGTCGAGGCGTTCCTCACCACCCCGTTCTCGGGCAACGAGCGGCACGCCCGGCGGATCGCCCAGGTGGCCGAGTACGAGCGCACCCACGAGCTGCCCGAGCTGCCCGCCCCCGCCGAGCTGCCCTGACCCCGCCTCGTCCTGACCTCTCGACCGGGTCGGCCGCCGGCCGGCCCGGTCACCGGCCCGAGCGGGGCAACTCCTCCCGGGGCACCCAGTTCCGCCGGATGATCACCAGTCGTTCCTCGGCCTCGGCCAGATCCTGCTCGGTGGGGCGGGCGGCGTCCCGGGCCCGCAGCGCGGAACCCACCCCGACCTGGGACGAGCCGGAACCGACCAGCCCGCGCAGCCCCCGCTCGCTGTCCTCCGCCCCCGGGCCACCGCGCCGGGGCCGGGGGCCGGTGTCCCGTCGTGCACCGGTGCCGTCGCCGCCGTCGGAAGCTCACCGCCACCGTCCGTCGCCTCCGGCTGGTGCCGTAACCGGCGTCGCCGCCGCTCCGCATCCGCCATCTCCCGACCGTACCGTCCGGCAGGCCCCCGGGCCGGGCCGGTCGAGGCAGTTTGTCCGCTCGCTACCCTCGGAGGTGGTGGACCGGTCGACGGCCGGCACCGGTCATGGGGAGGAAACGAGATGGCAGACCAGACACAGCCGTGGGCGGAGCGGACCGTCGAGGTGCCACCCCAGCCCGGTGTCGGGGTCCCGCCGCAGCGGGAGCCGTTCCGTCGGGGCGTCGCCTCGGTGGGGCAGTCCCGGGCTCCGCGTACCGAGCCGTTCCCGGTGGTCGAGCACGACACGTCCGGCTGGTCCGAGCCGGCGACGCCGCGCCGGCCGATGAGCTGGCACGTGGAGCAGTTGCGCCGGGGCGGCGAGTGGAGCGCGGCCGGCGCGTTGTTCGCGTTCGTCTGCTGGGGGATCTGGGCCATCTCCGGTCGGGGCGAACTGGGCACCCCGCTGCTCACCTTCCTGCTCAGCCTGCTGGTGGCGGCCGGCCTGTTCGCGCTCTCCCGGCTGCTCGGCCGGGTGGTCCTGGAACGCCAACTGGGCCGGGTACGCCGCAGCGCGCGCGGCGCGCACCTGGTGACCGCGGTGTTCCTGGCCGGGGTCGGCATCGCCTACCTCCAGCAGACCCAGTGGGTGATGGACGCCTGGAACTTTCTCACCGGCAACTGAGTCGGCCGCCTGGCCGGGCCGGACGGCACCGCCACCCACCCGGGCCGGACGGCACCGCCTTCCACCCGGGCCGGCCCGGACGGCACTGCGGGCGGGCCGGGTGTGACCCGGTCCGCCCGCGTCCGGTCGCGGGGACGCCCCGCGACACCGGTCGACACTCCTCCAGGCCGGGGGCTGTCTTACCCCGCCGCGACGGCTTCATCCCCGTCCGGCCGGGTGACCCCCGGCGGCGGGACCACGATCGTATGACCTCATCGAGATGTTGAGCTGTGTCAATTTATCGCCCTAGGCTCCCGCCATCGAACCGGCGCCCCACCAAGCGCGCCGCCGAGGGTTGGAGGCCCAGTGAACCGTTGGCGCAGTCTCATCGGCCGGATGGCCGCCACACTGGTGGCGGTCACCGCCGGATCGCTCGTCCTGACCGCCCCGGCCACCGCCGCGCCGACCCCCGACGCGGCCCCGTCCGTCGTCGGCGGCACCCGGGCGGCGCAGGGCGAGTTCCCGTTCATGGTCCGGCTCTCCATGGGCTGCGGCGGGGCGCTCTACAGCCCCCGGCTGGTGCTCACCGCCGCCCACTGCGTGAACCGCACCGGAACGAACACCAGCATCACCGCGACCCTCGGCGCGGTCGACCTCCAGTCGAGCAGCCGGATCCAGGTCAAGTCGAACTACGTATACCGGGCCCCCGGCTACAACGGCACCGGTAAGGACTGGGCGCTCATCCGGCTCGCCACCCCGGTCACCTCACAGGCCACCCTGCCGATCGCCACCACCACCGCGTACGACAGCGGCACCTTCACCATCGCCGGTTGGGGTGCGGCCCGCGAGGGCGGTGCGCAGCAGCGTTACCTGCTCAAGGCGACGGTGCCCTTCGTCAGCGACGCCAGCTGCTCCGCCTCCTACCCCGGTGAGCTGGTCGCCGCCGAGGAGATCTGCGCCGGCTACGCCAGTGGCGGCACCGACACCTGCCAGGGCGACTCCGGTGGCCCGATGTTCCGCCGCGACGCCGCGAACGCCTGGATCCAGGTGGGCATCGTCAGCTGGGGCGACGGCTGCGCCCGGCCCAACGCCCCCGGCGTCTACACCCAGGTGAGCACGTTCGCCGCGTCGATCGCCTCGGCAGCCGCCAGCCTCGGCGGCTGACCCGCCGGCCCGCAACCGGGACCACCCGCACCACGCACCACCGCGCCACCGACCGCCCTGCCGGGCCGTCGGTGGCGCGGTCACGTCCGACCCGTCGGGGGCCCACGTGCGGGGGCGCTGCCGGCTCGGCCGTCCCGGCGCTGCCGGCTCAGCCGTCCCCGTGCCGGGGTGTGGCCGGCTCAGCCGTCCCCGGCGAACCGGTACAGCACGAAGTCCCGTTCCGCCCCGCAGACGATCACCGAGGTGTTCCACGCACACGACTCGCTGCGGACGCCCTGAAGCTGCCCCATCTCGGTCAGGTCGCCGGCCTTGGACACCCCGGCGAGGCTGCGGTCGTCCTCGACACTGCTCGGCGTCTCGGCGAAGAGCAGCAGGTTGCCGGCGTCGACCCGGGCCGCCGTGCCCTGGCGGTCGGTCAGCACCGCCTTCCCGGCCGGGTCGTACAGGCTCACCGTGGTCTTCGGCGACTGCCGCCGGACGAGCAGGTGCCCACCCACCGGCACCAGGTCCGCGCCGCCCGGCGTCGCCCAGCGCCGGCTGCCCTTGCCCTCGGTGGCGGCGACCACCTCGGTCCGCTCGGCGTCACCCTCCGGCACCTCCAACAGGCAGGCCCGGTGCTCGCCGCAGGCCACCAGCCCGGTGACCCGCCGCTGCTGACCCGCGCTGTAGAGCACCGTCGGCTCGGCGAAGCTGCCCAGGTCGTAGCCGAGCAGCTTGTATCCCTGGTCCTCCTCCACGACGTAGAACCGGTCGCCGTACGCGACCATCCGGTCGCTGACGTCGGCCACCCCGTCGCGGCGACGCAGCACCTCGCCACTGTCCATGTCGAGCACCCGGACCGAGCGGTCGGCACCCACCTGCACCAGCCGGTCGGTGTCACCGAGCCAGGGGGCGCGGGAGACGCCGTCGAACCCGGCGGGGCCGACCTCGGCCTGCTCGGTGCCGACCGGCAGCACCGTGCTGCGGGTGTCGCCGTACTCGCTGCGCGGGTTGTCCTGTGCCCAGCCCTGCCGTCCGTCGCGCAGCCGCAGCCCGACCAGGCGGCTGCCGGTGCGGTCCACCCACACCAGGGTCTCCCGGGTGACGTGCACCGCGTCGTCCCCGTGTACGGGCAGCCGCCACCGTTCCCCGCCGTCGCCGGCGTCGAGCACCACCACGTCGCGGGGGGTGCTGTCGCCGGCCGCGTCGGCGACGGCCAGCACCGCGCCCGGCACCGCCCGCAGACCGGCCCACCGCTGGCTGCCCGCCGAGATCGTGCTCCGCCACGCCTGCTTGCCGGTGCCGGCGTCGACCGCCACCACCGTCAGCCGGTCGTCGGACAGCTGGTAGGCCAGGTAGGCGCGGTCGTCGAGGACGGTGGTGAACATCGCCGTCGGCCGGTCCCCGTCGGCAGCGGGCCGGGCCACCTGGGTGAGGGTGTGGAACTCCAGCGCCGGATAGCGGTCCCGGGTGAACCAGAGCGCCGCCGCGCCGAGCACGCCGAGCAGCGCCAGGCCCGCACCGAGCCCGATCCACAGCCGGCGACGCCCGCGCCGCACCGGCGTCGGGGGCCGGCACCGGTCCCCGGTGGTGGCACCGCCCCCGGTGGTACGCCCGGCCAGCCCGCCGGATACCCGGCCTGGGCGGGCGCGCTGCCCGGTACGGTCCCGTGCGGCGGCATCCCGCCCAGGGTCGGCACCGGCGTTCCGCCTGATCCGGCCACTGGTGTCCCACCGAGCGGGGTACCCGCCCCGGCCACCAGCGTCGCGCCGGGTCCCGCCGGCAGGGTGGGGCCTGGCCCTGGCAGGAGGGTGTGGCTCGTGCCGCCGGCCGCCGCTACGCCTGCCGGCAGGTTGGCGGCCGTGCCGGCAGGTTGGCCGTCATCCGACCCGACCGGGGCGGACACGGCGTCGGGTGCCCACGGCGCGGCGTCGTGCGTCGCAGCGGGCGGGGCGGGCGGGGCCTGCACCGGGGCGGGCGACGGCGGTGCCGGGGCGGGCCCGGCTGCGCCGGCCGGCCCGGGACGTCGGCCCGGCCGGGGCAGCGGCAGGTCGGTGAGCGCCCCCTCGGCCACCGGCAGCTCGGGCTGCTCCAGCACGGTCGGCGCGACCCCCAGCTCGCCGTGCAGCAGCCGGGCCACCAGCGGCACCCGGGACGAGCCGCCGACGAGGAACAACCCGGCGAGCCGGTCCGGGGTGAGGCCCGCCTCGGCGACCACCTCCCGGGTCCGGGCGACCGCCCGGATCAGCAGGGGAGTGGCGAGTTGCTCCAGCTCCGCCCGGGTGAGCGGGACGGCGGTTTCCAGGCCGGGCACCGCGACCGGTGCCACCGCGACCCGGGACAGCATCTCCTTCGCCCCCCGGACGTTGTCCCAGAGCTGCTGCCGGTCCCGCCACTGCCCGGTCGTCTCCGGCCGGGTCAGCCGGGCCCACAGCGCCGCCTGCGCGTCGCCGAGCCGCTCACCGAGCCGTCCGAGCAGGGCCGCGTCCAGGTCCAGTCCGCCGAGGTCGGCCATCCCGCCGGTGGCGATCACCGTGAAACCCGAGTCGCCCCAGGGGTCGGCGCCCTCGTTGCGGACCACCGCCACGTCCAGCGTGCCGCCGCCGAAGTCGAACACGGCGACCGCCTCGCCCACCGGCACCGGTCGGCGCAGCACCTCGGTGTAGTAGCGGGCCGCCGCGACCGGTTCCCGCAGCAGCCGGGTGCCGACCGGCACCGGACCGGACATGGTGTGCTCGGCGGCCGACGGCCAACCGGCCAGGGCCAGCGCGTCGTGCAGCACCTGCCGTCGGGGGGCCTCCCAGGCGGCGGGGTAGGTGAGTACCGCCGGCGGCAGGAACCCCACCGTCGCCACCGCCTGCTCGGCGACCGCCCACAGGGTCGCGGCGAGCAGCTCCGCCGGGGCGTACGACCGGTCGCCGAGGAGGACCGTCGGGTCGTCCACCCGACGCTTCGGGTTCGGCTCGTAGCGCGTCGGGTCCGCCTGGGCCAGCCGTTGGGCGTCCCGGCCGACGTGCAGCCGGCCGTCGGTGTCGGCGTACACCCCGGAGGGGAGGATCGGGTGACCGTCGACGAGCAGCGGTCGGGTCCGCCCGTCCGGCCAGCGCAACACGGCCACCGTGTTGGAGGTGCCCAGGTCGATCCCGAGGGCGTATCCGTCCTGCTGGCCTGCCATCCGTCGCTACCTCCACCGGGCGAGGGGATGCCCGGTCCCGCATGGTACGCAGCCCGTGCCGCCCCGCCGTCGGCCGTGCTCACTGCCGTCGTGACCCCGGGGCCGGACCACCGGGTCCGCTCAGCCCCGACGGCCGGGTTCGCGGGGCGGGATCGCGTCGGCGTAGGAGCCGGCCGGCCCCGAGTAGCGCACCCCGTCGCGGTACGGCGTGGCGTTCGCGGTGCACCCGTGCAGGCCCAGCGTCTGCTGCTGCATCACCGGCGCAGGTCGGCCCCGCCCCGGGCACCGCTCGTGGCCGTGGCCCAGCCGGTGCCCGACCTCGTGGTTGACCATGTACCGCCGGTAGACGGCCAGGCTCGCGCCGTAGCCCGGCACCCCCTTCATCCAGCGGGCCACGTTGATCACCACCCGGTTGCCGTTGCGGCACGAGGTGTAGCCGTCCGCCGCGTCCCCGCACAGCTCGTCGCGGGTGCCCGGGGTGGCCAGGTGGACGGTGAAGTCGGCCGGGCCGCCGGGGCCGACCCGCCACAGCCGCAGCGTCCCGCCCGTGGTCCACCCCTGCGGGGCGGTCAACGTCGCGCCGACCTCGGCCGCGAACTGCGCCACCGGCAGCCCTCGGATGTCGCCTTCCACGGCGACCCGGTACCGCAGCAGCCGCCCGGTTCCCGCCGGGGCCGCCGGCTCACCGGCCGCCACCTGCCAGCGGTTGGTCCCGTCCGCCGGATAACTGACCGGTGCGGGTGCCGCTCCGCCAGGTCCGCCCGCCCCGCCAGGTCTGTCCGTCCCACCCGCCGGGCCGGAGTCACCCGGCCCGATCGGCCCGCCCGCCCGGCCGGAGTCACCGGGCCGGTCGGACATCCCGGCGGGGACGGCCGGGGACGCCGGCCCCGCCGGGGGACGCTCTGCCGCCGGCATCCCGCAGCCGGTCAGCCAGGCCGCCATCAGCAGCGCCGTCACCGACCGTCCGCGTGGGCCGGTGCCGGTGCGGGGGCTAACCTTCGTCGCCATGCTGCCTCCTCCGCCCACCGCCGGGCAGCGTCGGGCAGCGGGAAGGACGGGCGGTCCGCCGGAACAGTTGATCCCGACGGGACTCAACCTTTCGGTGCCCCCGCCCGTCCTGTCCGGCGTGGCAGATGGGAAGAGCGGGCATGGCCCGGGGTGACGCCGAGTTCGTCGAGTTCGCCCGGTCCGCCTCCGGGCGGCTCAGACACGCCGCGTTCCTGATGACCGGCAACCACCACCAGGCCGAGGACGCCGCGCAGACCGCCCTGGTCCGCACGTACGCGTCCTGGTCCCGGATCCGCGAGGAGGACGCCTACGGGTACGCCCGCACGGTGCTGGTCAACCACCTCGTCGACGGGTGGCGGCGGCCGATCCGGGAGTACCCCACCGACGACCTGCCCGAGCAGCGGCGCGGCGACGTCGCCGACGACGTGGCCACCCGCCGTTGGCTGCTCGACATCCTCGGCGCGCTCAGCCCTCGCGAGCGGGCCATCGTCGTGCTCCGCTACTACTTCGACCTACCGGAGGCACAGGTGGCCCGCGAACTGGGCGTATCGCTCGGCACGGTGAAGAGCACCGGTTCCCGGGCGTTGCAGAAGCTGCGCGCCACCGGGACCCCGGCGACCCAGGGGACCGGCCGATGACCGAGCCTGAGCAGTTGCGCCGGGCGATGCGGGCGACCGAACGGCCGTACCCCGAGGACCTCGACCTGACCGTGATCATGCGCGACGGCCGGCGGTTGCGTCGCCGCCGCCGGCTCGCCGGGGCAGGCGCGACGGCGCTGGTCACCGTGCTGGTGGCCGGCGGTGTGGGGCTCGGCGTGCGGTGGACCCGGCCGCCGGCACCGGACCGCCCACCCGCCGCCGCGACCGCCACCACCCTCCCTGCCCCCACCCTCTCCGCCCCCACCGTGGGACCCCCGGTCACGTCGCCGCCCTACCCGGGCCTGACCCGGGGGGAGCAACGCCAGCAGCCCGTCGGCGACGTGGTGGACACCGGCATCCGGTACGGCTCCGGCGAGCGGGTGCTCTATGTCGTCGCGGTCGACCTGCCGGAGGCACCCGGGGTGACGATCGGGTTGATGGCCGGTCGCCGCACTTCGGCCGGCGAGCTGATCGACGACATCGTCGTCAACGACGTGCGGGGCAGCGACCGGAGGCCGGGCTTCCACGAGATCGGCTACGACGACGCGACCCCCTCGGATGTCCGCCCGGTGGTGCCCACCTTCGGCTACTTCGTCGGGCCGGCAACCCGGATCGTCGGCACCGCCGCCGGGCGGCAGGTCGACGCCCGGCTGGTCCGCTGGAGCACGGACCCGGACCTGGTGATCTTCTGGTTCGACCCGGCCGATCTGACGCCCGGCGTACGTCTCGACGGCATCGTCGCCCGCGACGCGGCCGGCCGGCGGCTCTGACCCCGTCGGCTTGTATCGTCCCCGGCGTGACGCGCCCCGACTGGTCAGACGTCCGTGGACGACTCGCGCTGCTGGCCGCAGCCCCCGGTGCCGGCGCGGTGTTCGGTGCCGCCGACCACGGGTGGCAGCTCGAACTGCCGTTGACCACCGAGGAGCTGGCGCAGGCCGAGGCGCAGTTCCAGGTCGAGCTGCCCGCCGAGTACCGGTCGTTCCTGCTGGAGGCGGGACGGGGTGGAGCCGGGCCGGCCTACGGACTCTTCCCGATGCGACGGCTCGACGGCCGGTGGCAGTGGGAGGGCGACGGCGCCGACCTCACCACCCCGGAGGCGCTCGGGCGTCCCTTCGCCCACGTCGCGGCGTTCAACCCGGCCGACGGCCTGCCCGCCCACCCGGACGAGGACGACTACGACTCGCAGGAGGCGTTCACCGCCGCGCAGGACGCCTACGAGGAGCAGTACGAGAGGCTCGTCTTCACGCCCGAGCACTCGATGGGCCTGCTGTACCTGTGCCATCTCGGCTGCGCGCTGCGGGAGGCGCTCGTGGTCAGCGGCCCCGCACGGGGTCGGATGTGGGCGGACGACATCGCCGAGGGTGGTGGTTTCCGGCCCCTGCACGACGACGACGGCACGCCGCTCGGCTTCGCCCGCTGGTACCGGCGCTGGCTGGCGGCAGCCGAGGCCCAGGTCGCAACCGGGTCCGCCCCGGCGTAGCCGCCCCGGGCCGGCTCGGCTGCGCGCCGGTACGCCGGCCCACGGTGGCGGGCGCGCTGCCGACCGGCACCCGCACGGCGGTCCAACCTAGCCGTCCCGGTCGACCGTGAACGGGCGGTACCCCGGTGGCACCTCGCTGACCTGCAGGTCGGAGAAGACCAGGGTGAGCACGTGGGCGTTGGTCTCAATCAGCACCTCGTGGAAGTCGAGCCCGGTCGCCTCGGCCCAGCTCCGCGCGGTGGCCGACTCCGCCTGGACCCGGGCCCCCGGATAGAGCGCGTGCCACTTCACCCCCCACACGTACCCGTCCAGGTCGACGCCTGTCTCGTGGTCGATCAGGCGATCGTCCAGGGACGCCCGCCAGGTGACCGGCGGGACCGAGGTCCGGCAGTGCGCCTCGACGCAGTACCGGAACAGGTAGCGCAGGTAGGTCGGCGCGATCTCGGTGCGGGGATCCGCGGTCACGTGGACGATGGCCTCGTAGTCCCGCATGTAGTCGGTGAACCCGTGGTAGACCAGCGCGTGGTCGAACACGTCGTCGAGGGCACGGCCGAGGGTCTCGAGGTCCACGGCGCTGTTCTACCCCATCGTCGACGTGTCCACGTTCACCGCACCGCACCGCGCCGACCGGAGGGTGCGGCGGGCCGGAGAGTGCGGCGGGCCGGACGGCGTCACCTGCGAGGACCGCCGTCGGTGAGAAGCTGGACGCGATCGACCGGCTCGGATGACGCGCCGGGTCGTCAGCGGGTAAATCGCTGTGAGGGGACGCGCCCGGCCTCGTACCGTGAGGCGGATGGGGCATCGACAGGATCGGATTCGACGCGAACTCGGATCGTTCATGAGGGCGTACGGCCGGGTGGCGGCCAGCAACTGCAGCGATCCCAATGACCGCAATTACAGCCACAAGTTCGAAGCTGAGATCAAGCGGATGAAACCGGAAGACCTCGATCGCCTGCTGCGCGACGAAGACGATGGCGGCGCGGACGACTGACTGTCGAACCCGGATCCACCGAGCGTGGCGGACCTGCGCCGCGCTGGCGCGGCACCTTGATGGCGGTACGACGGAGCCGCAGGCGGATGAGTCGTAGCGTGAGGTGACCGGTCGGGGTGACGAGGTCCGCGACCTGATCACCGAGGTCTCGGCCGCAATCCCGGCGACCCCGCCCGAACTGGCTCGTGACCCCGGGAGCCGATGCTAGTCACCTACTAGGGAGAAGTAGCCGACCCAGGTGCCGCGATCAGGCGGTTCACCTGGTCCTTTGGGTGGAGCGGGCGACGGGAATCGAACCCGCACCGTCAGTTTGGAAGACTGAAGCTCTACCATTGAGCTACGCCCGCATCGCGCCCCGTACACCAGGACGCGCCCACACCTTACCCGCTCCCTCCACCCCCCGCGCACCGGCATTCCCTCCCCGCCTCGACCCCGGTGATCAAGAGGTTTGCGTCACCTGCGGCGATCAACTTGGCGCAAACCTCTTGATCACCGGGGCGGGTGGCCTTTCGGGGGTGCGCCGGAGGTGGGGTGGGGGAGGGGGTGGTGGGGACGCCCCGGCATTCCCGGCGGGGCGGGACGGCTTACACTTCTTTTGCCACGGGGTGTGGCGCAGCTTGGTAGCGCACTCGCTTTGGGAGCGAGGGGCCGTGGGTTCAAATCCCGCCACCCCGACTGCGTGCGCATCCGGGGCACCTCCCGGGGGCGACGCCGATTCCGTGCGGTATGCCGGGCGCTGCCGGAGCAGCGTCCCGGCTCGCCTACACTCGATGCGCGCAATCACGCCCAGACCCACCACTGAGATCCGTCAAGGAGTACGCCTGTGAAGAGCACCGTCGAGACTCTGAGCCCGACGCGCGTGCGGCTCGCCATCGAGGTGCCGTTCGTCGAGCTCGAGCCGAGCCTCAAGAAGGCGTACCGGGAGATCGGCCAGCAGGTCCAGGTTCCCGGCTTCCGTCGGGGCAAGATCCCCGCCGCCGTGATCGACCAGCGGGTGGGCCGGGGCACCGTGCTCAACGAGGCGGTGCAGGAGGCCATCCCGCAGAACATCCTCGCCGCGGTCCGCGAGCACGACCTCAAGACGCTCGGTCGTCCCGAGGTGGAGATCACCGAGTTCAACGACGGCGATTCGCTCAACTTCACCGCCGAGGTCGACGTGCGGCCCGAGTTGACCCTGCCGGACCCGGCCACCGTCGAGGTGACCGTCGACGAGCTGCAGATCGACGAGAGCGAGATCGACGAGCAGGTCAAGAACCTGCGCGAGCGGTTCGCCACGCTCAAGACCGTCGAGCGGGCCGCCGCCGAGGGCGACTACGTGCAGATCGACCTGAACGCGACGGTCGACGGCGAGGACGTGCCCGGCGGTTCGGCGAGCAACATCTCGCACGAGGTCGGCAGCAAGCAGCTCCTGCCGGGGCTGGACGAGGCCCTGGTCGGTCTCGCCGCCGGCGACGACACCACCTTCACCACCCAGCTGGTGGGCGGCGACTTCGCCGGCCGCGACGCCGAGGTGGCGGTGACCGTCCGTACGGTCAAGGAGAAGGAGCTGCCGGAGCTGGACGACGACTTCGCCCAGATGGCCAGCGAGTTCGACACCATCGACGAGCTGCGTGCCGACCTGCGGGAGAAGGTCAGCCGGGGCAAGCGGGTCGAGCAGATCTACGCCGCCCGGGACAAGGCCCTGGAGCAGCTGGTCGCCGCCGCCGAGGTGCCGGCGCCGGAGGGCATCGTCCGCGAGGAGGTCGAGAGCCGCAAGCAGGCGATGGTCGACCAGCTGGAGCGGATCGGCGCCTCGATGGAGGAGTACCTCGCCGCCGAGGAGAAGACCGAGGAGCAGATCGACGCCGAGCTGGCCGAGGCGGCGACCGAGGGTGTCAAGATCCAGCTGCTGCTGGACACCCTGGCCGACGCCGAGGACACCCAGGTCTCCGACGACGAGTTCGGCCACGAGATCGTCCACCGGGCGCAGCGCGCCGGGATGGCCCCGCAGCAGTACTACGACCAGCTGGTCCGCTCCGGCGCTGCCGCCGCCGTCTTCGGTGACGTGCGGCGCGGCAAGGCGCTCGCCTCCGTGATGGAGAAGATCAAGATCAAGGACACCGCCGGCAACGAGGTCACCCTCGATGCGCTGCGGGCCGAGAGCGAGCAGGCGCACGACCACGACCACGAGCACTGATCCGACCCGGTCGGCCGCCGTCCGCCCGTTGCGGCGAACGGCGGCCGAACCACTTCTGCGGGTACGTCCCGAGCCAGCTGCGCTGAGAGCGAACAGTGCCGCGACCGGGAGTCGATCACCCGGTGGAGCGGTTAATGTCGGGTACGACGGTACGGAGAGCGAAGGGCTGCCATGACCGACATGCACATCCCAGCGAAGCCGCTCCGGGCGATCGAAGCCCGAGGTGGCGACACCATTGGCAACCTCGACGACTCGGTCTACAACCGGTTGCTCAAGGAGCGCATCATCTTCCTCGGCAGTGAGGTGAACGACCAGGTCGCCAACCGCATCTGCGCCCAGCTGCTGCTGCTCGCGGCGGAGGACCCGGACCGCGACATCTTCCTCTGGATCAACTCGCCGGGTGGCTCGGTCTACTCCGGCATGGCGATCTACGACACCATGCAGTACATCGACAACGACGTGTCGACCGTGGCGATGGGTATGGCCGCCTCGATGGGTCAGCTGCTGCTCTGCGCGGGCACCAAGGGCAAGCGGTACGCCCTGCCGCACGCGCGGATCATGATGCACCAGCCGTCCGGTGGCCTCGGCGGCACCGCGTCGGACATCGCGATCCAGGCCGAGCAGATGCTCTACACCAAGCGGATGTTCCAGGAGCGGGTCGCGCACCACACCGGCCAGAGCCAGGCGCAGATCGAGGCCGACTCGGACCGGGACCGCTGGTTCACCGCCCAGGAGGCCATGGACTACGGCTTCATCGACAAGGTGATCATCGGGGCCACGCAGGTTCCGGATGGCGCCGGGACCCTGAGCTGAGGAGCTGACGATGACCGATCTGAGCCTGCCGCCCCAGTTCGCGGCCGTGCACAACCGTTACGTCCTGCCGTCGTTCGTCGAGCGCACCTCGTACGGGGTCAAGGAGTCCAACCCGTACAACAAGCTCTTCGAGGACCGGATCATCTTCCTCGGCGTCCAGGTCGACGACGCGTCGGCCAACGACGTGATGGCGCAGCTGCTGACGCTCGAGGGCACCGACCCGGACCGCGACATCATCATGTACATCAACTCGCCCGGTGGTTCGTTCACCGCCATGACGGCGATCTACGACACCATGCAGTACGTCCGGCCGGACATCTCCACGGTCTGCCTGGGTCAGGCGGCCAGCGCGGCGGCGGTGCTGTTGTCGGCGGGCACCCCCGGTAAGCGGATGGCGCTGCCCAACTCGCGGATCATCATCCACCAGCCGGCCACCGAGGGCGGCTACGGGCAGGGCTCGGACATCGAGATCCAGGCCCGGGAGATCCTGCGGATGCGTACCCAGCTGGAGGACATGCTCTCCCGGCACTGCAACCGGCCGATCGAGCAGGTTCGCAAGGACATCGACCGTGACAAGATCATGACGGCCGAGGAGTCCAAGGAGTACGGGCTGGTCGACACGATCCTGACCAGCCGCAAGAAGGGTCTGCTGGCCTCCAACGCGGCCCGCTGAGCACTGCCGATCGGAGGTCGGTCGGGGCGAGGAGTTCCCGACCGGCCTCTGACACACCCGTTTTGGGGGTCGGAGAAACCACCGCCAGCGGGTAACGTCGGGTCCGTACGGCGTGGCCGGGTCGGACCGGCGGAACGGATTTCACCACGGACGGGTGCCCCGGCGCCCGCGGTTCAGGGCCGGGTTCCGGTCGACGAGTGCAGGGAGAACGTAGGTGGCACGGATCGGTGACGGCGGCGACCTACTGAAGTGCTCGTTCTGCGGCAAGTCGCAGAAGCAGGTCAAGAAGCTCATCGCGGGGCCAGGTGTCTACATCTGCGACGAGTGCATCGACCTCTGCAACGAGATCATCGAAGAGGAGCTGGCCGAGTCCGGCGAGGTGAAGTGGGAAGAGCTTCCCAAGCCGATGGAGATCTGCCAGTTCCTCGACAACTACGTCGTCGGCCAGGACCAGGCCAAGAAGGCGCTCGCGGTCGCGGTCTACAACCACTACAAGCGGATCCAGGCCGAGGCGGCCAACGCGCCGGGCTCCGGCAACGACGCGGTCGAGCTGGCCAAGTCCAACATCCTGCTGCTCGGCCCCACCGGCTGCGGTAAGACACACCTCGCGCAGACCCTGGCCCGGATGCTGAACGTCCCCTTCGCGATCGCGGACGCCACGGCGCTGACCGAGGCGGGCTACGTCGGCGAGGACGTGGAGAACATCCTGCTCAAGCTGATCCAGGCCGCCGACTACGACATCAAGCGCGCCGAGACCGGCATCATCTACATCGACGAGGTCGACAAGATCGCCCGTAAGTCGGAGAACCCGTCGATCACCCGGGACGTCTCCGGCGAAGGGGTGCAGCAGGCGCTGCTCAAGATGCTTGAGGGCACGGTGTCCAACGTGCCGCCGCAGGGCGGACGCAAGCACCCCCACCAGGAGTTCATCCAGATCGACACCACCAACGTGTTGTTCATCTGCGGTGGTGCCTTCGCCGGCCTCGACCAGATCATCGAGTCCCGCACCGGTTCCGGCGGCACCGGCTTCGGCGCCCGGCTCCGGTCGGTCTCGGAGCGCTCCACCGACGACATCTTCAGCCAGGTGATGCCGGAGGACATGCTCAAGTTCGGGCTGATCCCCGAGTTCATCGGCCGACTGCCGGTGATCACCAACGTCCGCAGCCTGGACCGCTCCGCCCTGGTGCGCATCCTCACCGAGCCGCGTAACGCCCTCGTGCGGCAATACCAGCGGCTCTTCGAGCTGGACGGCGTCGAGCTGGAGTTCGAGCCGCCGGCGTTGGAAGCGATCGCCGACCAGGCCATGCTCCGGGGCACCGGTGCCCGGGGTCTGCGCGCCATCATGGAAGAGGTCCTCCTCTCCGTGATGTACGAGGTGCCGAGCAACCCCGACGCCGCCCGGGTGCTGATCACCCGCGAGGCCGTCCTGGAGAACGTCAACCCGACCATCGTCCCGCGCGAGTTCACCGGCCGCCGGGCCCGCCGCGACCGCGAGGAGAAGTCGGCCTGACCGACCCCTCCCCGAACACCGTCGGAAGCACGGCCGCTGTCCCGGGCCGTGCTTCTGCGCGTGACGGGTCCGGGTCTGCCCCCGGTTTTCGCCACCCGCCCCGGCCTGCTGGCTATCGTCGCCGGCACGGGCATGTCGCCGCTGTTGCCCCGCCGGGCAACGGCGGGGCAACAGCCGCCGAACTGCTGAGCGGCGTCGCTGACGGGCTGTAGCCGGTCACCACCGGCCGGGGACGCCCCACGTGGTGCCCGGGGGAGCCACGGCGTGTGCCGTCCGCCCACCGCCGTGCTGTGGGCGTTCACGGGGGACCGGGAGCGGTCTTCGCCGGTGTGGTGGGTCGCAGCGCCGGCCCGCTGTCCGGGTCTGCCGTGCGCGTCCGCTGTCCGCCGCAGGCTGTCCGCTGTCCCGGGTCGCCGTCCGCCCGTACCCTGGCATCATGCGCGTCGCCGTCTGCCAGCTCAACGCCCGCGACGACCGGGCGGCCAACCTGGCCGCCGCCGAGGCCCTGCTGGTCAGGGCCGCGGCGGCCGGTGCCGACCTGGCGGTCCTTCCCGAGTACGTCGACTATCTCGGCCGGTCCGACGGGATGCCGGCGGCGGAGGGGGCCGACGGCGCGGTGGGGACCTTCTTCGCCGAGGTAGCCGGCCGGCTGGGGATCTGGCTGGTCGCCGGTTCCTTCCACGAGGTCGGGCCGGACCCGGCGCACACCTGGAACACCTCGCTGGTCTTCGACCGGTCCGGCAGGCTGGCCGCCAGCTACCGAAAGATCCATCTGTACGACGTGGAGATCCCCGGCCGGGTGTCCTACCGGGAATCCGCCACGGTGGCGCCGGGACACGAGCCGGTGGTGGTCGACGTGGAAGGGCTGCGGGTGGGCCTGTCCATCTGTTATGACCTGCGTTTCCCGGAGCTCTACCGGCGGCTCGCCGTCGAGGGGGGCGCGCATCTGCTGGTCGTTCCGGCGGCGTTCATGATGCACACCGGGCGGGACCACTGGGAGGTCCTGCTGCGGGCCCGGGCGATCGAGAACCAGTGTTTCGTGGCCGCGGCCGGGCAGACCGGCGACCACGAGCCGGGTCGGACCTGTTTCGGGCGCAGCATGGTGATCGACCCGTGGGGCACGGTCCTCGGCCAGGTGCCGGACGGGCCGGGCCTGACCGTCGTCGACCTGGACCTCGATCGGCTGCGCACGATCCGGGCCGAGCTGCCCAGCCTGGCGAACCGTCGTCTCTGACCGACCTCGACGCCCCGGCGATGCCGCCCTGCGCCTGCTGGCATCTGGACCGGTCGCCGACCGACCTGGTCGCCGAGCACCGGCCTGTTCTGGCCCTGTTGGTCCGGCGGTGCCTCGCTGCGGTGCGGCTGCCGGTTCACGATCCGCCGGGTCCGGGGCGGGGTGCGTGTCGGGTCAGCTCAGCAGTACCCCGGCGATGGCCAGGCCGATGATCGCGGCGGCCGTCACCAGCAACGCCGTTCCCATCCTGGACGGTCCCCGCTGGGCGAGTCGAACGACCGACAGTACGACGACGACGAGAACGACCGCCGCGATCACCAGCTGCCAGAAGGGCAGGAGAAGCCCGAGCAGCGCGTCGTCGGCGAGGGTGACCGTGGGGGATCGGGACGCCTCATCCATGGCAGCCACTCTGGCACGGATCGGCCATCCCGTCGTCGGTTCCGGTGCGCGGTGCCGCAGCGAACTCGGCGCATCCCAGCGCGCCCGGCACGTCGTACCGCCCCGCAGCGGGCCGGCTGCCGCCGGGAGGGGGGTCAGCCGGTCGACCGGGTGCCGGCCGCTCGGATGGTACGACCGCCGAGCACGAAAAGTGACGATCATTGATTTGCCTTCCGGTGGACAGCCGCGTAACTTTCTCTCTGCACGCGGCAGGCCGGACAAACCGGCTGAAAGCAAGCACCAGGATCGTGGCGGAGACGCCGAGCGATGCTGAGGATCGGGCAGTGCGAGAGGCCCCGCAGGTTGGGGTTGCGAACGCGAAGCTGACCGGGTAGAGTGCTGAAGCCGGCAGGGAGCCGGGCGGGCGCCGCGAAAGCGGATGCCAGCCGGTCTGCCGATTCCCACGACAGCAACGACCGCCGGAAACGGCGTGCGTCGGCGTGGAAATGGTTTGAGTCGAGCTGGCTGATCGCGAAAGCGAATTTGACAGCGAAATTCAGCCCTAGTAAGTTAAGCGAGTTGCCCCGGACGGTTCGCCGCGATAAGCGGTGACCGAATGGTGTGTGGTTGTTCTTTGAGAACTCAACAGGGTGCTT